>NZ_CP118321.2:0-4680000 GCF_038447315.2 Rhodococcus sp. DK176
TCAGCGAGCAGACAGCGCAGGCGTTGACATGGCATACGCATCGGCGAAGCCGACCATCCCACCCATCCCTGATTGACTTCGCCGGGTGCACGATGGCGGTGCGGTGATCTGCCATCTCCCCATTGCCGATCGCGCGAATACCATTGGCGCACCAAATCTTAGCAACTGATACCCGACATCGAGTCCGGAAACTCGTGCCGGCCACCGACCTCCTCCGACGCCGACAACACCCCCCCCGCCCCCCACAACAGGACGCGCGAACAGCGCCACGACAACGACACGCCAACCACCGACAAAGACAACATCCGACCGACGCACCCGATCACATCCATCGCCAAGCAGTTCCGCTCCCCCTCAACGGTCGACGCTGCCGTCATCCAGGGGCCGAGACCGGTACCCGTCAGGCTGCCGCGAGGGCCCTGATGCGATCGGGCCGGAAACCCGCCCAATGGTCGTCACCCACCACGATGACAGGGGCCTGCAGGTAGCCGAGACCCAGCACGTAGTCATGGGCGTCAGGGTCTCGGGTGATGTCGACGATCGTGTAGTCGAGCCCCTCGTTGTCCAGGGCGCGGTAGGTGGCGGTGCATTGCACGCAGGCCGGCTTGCTGTAGATCGTGATGGTCATGGTGCACTCCGCTCCGTGATGTGTGCCGGCGGGGGACCGGAAGTATATGCTCTCCGGCCCGGGTTCGCGCGCTGACAGCGCGGAGGCGCCGAGTCCCGCGAACTCATCGAACATACATTCGATTATCTGTTATGGTGACCTTTCGGCACCAGTGACGGTGTAGGGAAGACTCCGTCACTGGCGCCGTCAACGCTGTGACAATCACAAAAGCCGTTGTCGCGCAATGCTTGTCGGCCAATTTCGGAGAATCGGCACGGGGAGAAGTGTCGGGATGCGACCCGAACGTCCGGCCCGGCGAGTCGGGCGCTGTGCCGTTCCGGGCCGCCGTGGCCAGGGCGGCTTCCACCCCTTCGTACCGGATTCCGCAGCGTTCAGGGACGGGCGCACCCGTTCTCGGTTCCCGCACCCGTAGGGACCTTCGAAGAGAATCCGGGTACCGGGCTGCAGAGTCCGGGTTCGTGCGCTGTTGTCGCCGAGAGACTTGATCGATATCCGCAGGTGGCGCCCGTGCGGTGCGGCGGACAGCGAGTAGGGATTTGCCCGGCTCCAACCGTGACGACCGAGGAACCTCCAGTTGCAGAACTGGCCGGCGACGATCGGAAGTCGATCCAGGTGCCTGCCGGAGATGTACACCGACAGGACCCCGTCCGCCTCCGGCACTACGGCAGCGACCCGCAGCGCATGTCGGACACTGCGCCACAACGGAAGACCGATCCGCCACACGAGAACCGCTGCGGCCACGAGGATCCACAAGGTCCACCAGTAGAGGGTCGCGGCGGTCGAACCCAGGAATTCCTGGCCGGTCCACAGTTGGTGCGGCAACACCAATCCCACCCCGAGATACCCGTAGAGGTGCAGCAGATGCCACGATTCGTAACGGAGCCGGTCGCGTATCGGCCGCACGCTGGTGATCACCACCATCAGAAGTAGCGCCGTGCCGACGACGGCCAGCAACATCCCAGGGTAGTCCGTCGCCAACTCCCACGCCGTCGCGGATGCGGCGAGCACGTCACCGCCGGCATAGCCGAACGTGATTGCCGCGATATGAGCGAACATCAGCGTGAACGACGTCAGGCCTACCACCCGATGCAGCCCGATCAGCCGGTCCTGACCGAAGGCACGCTCGAGCACGGAGATCCGTGACGATCAGCACGACCTGCACGAGGAGGAGGTCCGCGGACGCCAGGCCGGCGAGGCGCCCCCCGGACAGAAGAGCGGTGGCGATGGTGCCGAGATCCTGAATCCCGCCGTCGGCGGCCCACCAGTAGGACACCATCAGCAGGCTCAGCCAAAGCGCCACCCCGGCGCCGATGCGGACGAGGGCATCGCTGCGCTCGGCGCGGCAGTTGGCGCGTGCAAGCGGAGGTCGATCCAGAGGTCGGGTCGGCGGCTCGGCCGCGGTGATCGGATGTGTCGGACAGCTCGATCGTTCCCGACCGGTCACTCGAGAAGTGGGCATACGCGTCATCGTGATCGTCCAACCCGATGTCGTCCTGGCGGCTCGCTGCGTACTTGCTGTGAACGGCAGACCGGTCCGGCGATTTCGATCGTTCGACTGCTCCCAGCATCGTCGGGTCGCCGCGTTCCCACCCACCGCCGGATCATTTCCCGCACACTCGGTGAATGCCCTCGTTGCCGACGGTCCCGTCTCCGATGCTGGCCACGTTGGGCCAACTTCCGCGCGGTGCGGGGTGGGCGTTCGAAATGAAGTGGGATGGTCAACGTGCCATCGCCACCGTCGACGATGGTGGATCCCGGCTGTTCAGCCGCAACGGAAATGACATCACTGCGACCTTTCCGGAGCTGGCCGGGCCGGTATCCGACGCGCTGGGCGGACGTGAGGCGATCCTCGACGGCGAGATCGTCGCGCTCGACGCGAGCGGCCGGCCGTCGTTCAGCCGCCTCCAACGGCGCATGCACGTGCTGTCCCCCACCACAGAACTCCGCAACGAGGTGCCCGTCACGTATTACGTGTTCGACGTCCTATCCCTCGATGGCAAGTCCACGACTGGGCTTCCCTATCTGCGGCGGCGGGCCGAACTCGCCGACCTTGCGCTGTCCGGCCCCCGCCTGCAGGTGCCGCCGTACTGGACCGACGTCGACGGCGAGGAGATGCTCGATCGCGCCCGTAGGCACCACCTCGAGGGAGCAGTCGCAAAACGCGTCGACTCGACGTATCAACCGGGTCGCCGCTCCCCTGCCTGGATCAAGCAACCGCTACGCGCCAATACCGAAGGGATCATCGTCGGCTGGGTCGATGGCACCGGAGCCGCCCGCGACGGTATCGGATCACTTCTCCTCGCCGCGTATGACGACGACCACCGGCTGGTGTACATCGGACATGTCGGCACCGGTTTCACCACCGCGACACGGAAGTCACTACGAGAGCAGCTCGCGGCGCTGGAACGACCCACGACTCCTCTGTCCTCGCCCCCACCTGCGCGGGACACCAAGGGCGCACACTGGGTCGAGCCGCAGTTGGTCGGCGACGTCGAGTACCGCGAGCACATCAGTGGCAGGCTGCGCCATCCCAGCTGGAAGGGCCTGCGCGAGGACAAGGCGCCGAGTGAAGTCGACTTGCCGGGTCGGCACTGAGGTCGCGTGCCCTCGGCGACGGGTCGGGCGGACCACTCAGTGGTTTCTCAGCGACGCCGACGAATACTCGAATCATGTCGACTGTCAGCGGGTTGCCCGCCCATGTCCTGCTCGTCCATTTCATCGTCGTCCTGGCACCGCTGACCGCAGTTCTGATCGTCGTGTGCAGCGTATGGCCGGCGGCCCGCCGTCGGCTGGTGTGGCTCACGCTCGTGCTCGCGGCCGTGACGGTGATAGTGACTCCACTGACCACCGACGCCGGTGAATGGCTGGAGAAGCACGTCGCCCGGTCGTCTGCCGTGCACACCCACGCCGAACTGGGCGACAGCATGATCTACTTCTCCGTCGCGCTTCTTCTCAGCGCGTTGGCGGTCACCGCCGTCCAGCTTCGCGAACGAAAGTCGGATCCTCCGCGGTCGCTCACCGTGATCGTTGCTGTTCTCGCGGTGGTGGTTGCGGTGGGGACCATTGTTCAGGTCTACCGCATCGGAGAGTCCGGGTCGCGCGCCACGTGGGGGGATGTCGTCACGTCGGGCTCGGAGCCGTGACACGACTCCCGGAGCGACGCCGGGGCGTATCCAGGCCGGGTGCCATCGGACTGGGCAGTGCGGCACAGGTCCCGACCGTCGGTACGCCGGAGAACCGCCCTCGGCGGGTGGATGATCGAAGGTCACCTCACCACACGTTCGAAGGGGAGCGCCGGTGTCCGAATTACTGATCTTCGACGATGAGCCCGAACCCGGACTGCGCTCTGGCATGCCTGCACACGGGTTCCGACCGGCGCCCCGGGCGACTCCGTGACGGCCGTACTGAGCGACATGGCCACCACACGGTACGACTGCGCTTCGGTCGTCGCCGTATTGGACGGAGGACGGCTCGCGGGCGTCACGACGATCGAACGTATGTTCGGCACCGCGGACCGTGAGGTTCTGCGCGACGTCATGGATCCGAATCCGCCGGCGGTCCGACCCGATACTCACCAGGAACGGGCCGCGTGGCAGGCGGTCCAGCACGGGGAGCCGGAGCTGGCGGTGGTCGATGACGACCGGTCGGTTCCGTCGTCTCATCGCGCCACAACAACTTCTCGCGGTACTGCTCCAGGAACACGAGGAGGACCTCTCACGCCTCGGAGGCTTCCTCCATTCGGTCGAGACCACCCGCGCGACGAGCGTGGAGAGCGTGCGGCGGAGGCTGTGGCACCGTGTTCCCTGGCTCCTCGTCGGATTGCTGGGTGCCATGGTCTCGGCCGTGTTCATGGCGGCGTTCGAAGTCACGCTCGAAGCGAATGTGGCCGTTGCCTATTTCGTTCCTGGAATCGTGTATCTCGCGGACGCAGACCGAGACCCTGGCGATCCGTGGCTTGTCTGTCGGGGTGGGAATTCGACGTAACGTGCGGCGCGAGGCGCTCACCGGGCTGTCGGTGGGTGCTCTCCTCGGAGCCGTGATGCTCCCGGTCGTCAGCCTCATGACCGGTGACACGATGCTTGCGTTCGCGGTCGCCGTGGCGGTTCTCGCCGCGAGTGCGATCGCCACCGTCGTCGCCATGGTGCTGCACGTCGTAGCGATTACCCTGCAAGGGTCTCGAAAACGTCGTAGACCATCCAGGCCGGCCAGAACAACCCCTGAATGATTGCGAGAACATATTCCCAGAACGCGTCCGCCTGCTGCCAGAACCACACCCAGGCACCGAAGATGCCCAGGGCGTAGATCGCTCCGCCGCCCGCGGCGCCGGTGTTGCTGTCGCTCATGGTCGCATTCCTTCCGCAGCCGGCGTCGGTGATATCGGAACTCGGGCAACTTTCGATCGGGCGCCTCGTCTCAGTGTCGTCACTGCAGGTCCGCGGCGACAGAGCCGTTGGTCACCCGGGCGGGATGCCGCGGTCACGGAGTCAATCGGGCCGGGTGCCGACCTCGGGTTGGTGACCTTCTCCCCTACGGGTGTCATTCGGGGGCGGCAACGATGAAGGTCGAGGCAGAAATTCGGCACCAGCAACCCGGCAGGAGTGCACCATGTCCGGCCATCGCCCGATCGTTGTGGGGATCGACGGCTCACCATCGTCGTTGCAGGCGGTTTCGTGGGCGGCCCGAGAAGCCGCGCTCCGCAGCTCGCCCCTCTCGCTGATCACGACGATGTTCGTTCCCGGGAGATACGGCGTCCCGATCGGTGTGCCCGCCAGCTTCTTCCAGGACGAGGAGCGCGACGGTAAGGAGAGGTTGGAACGGGCGGCGCAGACCGCCCGTGCCGCAGTGCCCGGACACGACATCGAGATCGACACCACCGTCTGCACCGGCACGCCGGCAGGTGAACTTCTCGACCGCTCGGCGGATGCCTCGATGCTCGTCGTCGGTGCGAATAGACGGGGAATCGTCGACCGTGCCGTCCTGGGATCGGTCAGTTCGGCGGTTGCCACCCACGCCTCATGCCCGGTCGCCGTGATTCGCGGTGAACCTGATCGCGATATCAACGACATCCCCGGACCGATTGTCGTCGGTGTCGACGGATCACAGCACAGTGAACCGGCCATCTCGACGGCCTTCGAGGAAGGACGGCCTTCGAGGAAGCAGGTCTGCGGCAATCGGAGCTCGTTGCCGTTCACGCATGGTCCGACATCGTTCTGCAGCTCTCCCCGGACGGAGGCAGCGAAGCAGAGTGGCTGCGGGATGCGGCCAACGAAACGGCCCTGTTGTCCGAGAATCTCGCCGGTCGTGCGGAGAACTATCCGGATGTGAAGGTACGCACCCTCGTTGTCAGGGATCGCCCCACCCGGCACCTGCGTGAGCAGGCCGAGAACGCGCAGCTTCTCGTGGTGGGGAGCCGGGGACGGGGCGGGTTTTCCAGCATGCTTCTGGGGTCGACCAGCAGGGCGTTGATGCATTCGGTCGTCTGCCCACTCCTGATCGTTCGCTAGACGGTGCTCAGGAGAGATGTGTCGTGCACAGCCCCGGCCCCGGATCGACCCTGATCGAAGCGCAGCTGCCGAGGTACGAACAACGCATCCTGCGTACGCAGGCCGTACGTGCGTCGGCGCCCGCAACCTTCGCCGCCATTCGCCGCGTCGACTTCTTCCGGTCGCCGGTGGTCGCGTTGCCGAACCGGGCCCGAATTGCGATCGACACCGTCCGCCCGCGTCGGGGCGGCGCACCTATCCAGCGGAGTCGGTCCGAATTCCGATTCGACCGGTTGCTCGAACCCGACGGCGGGTTCCACCTCCTCGCGGAGAAGCCTGGTCACGCAATGGTTCTCGGGTTCATCGGGCGCTGGTGGGAGCGGGGCTACGGCCGCGTCGAGTGGTCCCCGGCCGAGTTCGGCCGCTTCGCCCTTCCCGGATACGGCGTCGGCGCGTGGGGTTTCACAGTTCTCCCGTACGGCGCTCACACGTCTGTCCTGCTCACCGAGGTCCGCGTACACGGCACCGACGACACGGCGCGGCGGATGTTCCGCAGGTATTGGACGGTTGTGGGTCCGTTCGTCACGGCGATGGGCGGGCCGATCCTGCGCCTGATCCGTGACGAGGCAGAGTCTCGCTGAGTTGCGGCCCTGCTGTCACTCGATCGCGGCCCGGAATTGTTCGCGCAGATACGCCGCGAGCTCGCGGATCTCGGGGACCACATCGGGATCGACGACGATCGTCACGGTCAGGGTGCCCGCATAGGACAGTGCCGCGAACGCGACGCCGACGTTCCCCGCGGTGACGGTAATCGGGGTGATGTCCGTGATCGGTGCACCGGCGATGACGAGTTGTCCAGCGGGGCCCGGGAGGTTGGTCAGGAACGAGTTGACGAGTCGCTGACGATCGACGAACCGGCGAAACAACCGCACCGCGGCCAGAATCCGGAAGAGTGGTCCGATCAGTGCCGAGGATGTGCCTCGGGTCCGCATCTTCCGGGCGCGGGTGATGCGCGAAACAGCGGCGAGCCTTTCCTCGACGCTTCCTTCCAGCGGTACGCGGACGGGCATCACGCCGACCTGGTTCCCCAGATACCCGCTGGTTGTCGTACTCCGGGCCGAGACGGGGACCGACACCACCAATTCCTGGGGAAACTCCTTCCGCTCATGCAGGAGTGTGGCCAAAGCGCCGGTGACGGCGACCAACAGAACATCGTTGACGGTGGCCCCCGACCTCCGCCCCGCTGCCCGGACACGGTCGAGGCCGACGTCGACCGTCGTTACCGTGCGACGGGAACCGGTGGGAACGTTGAGGGAACACCGCGGCGCCCATCCGAGGCGACCACGACCGAGTTCGGCCCAACCATCTCGTATACGAGACACCGTGCGCGGAAGTCGGCGCAGCGTCCGGGTACGGTCGGCAACGCAGTCGACGAACCGGCCCCGAGGCGGTGCCGCGGTATTGTCGGCCGGCCCAGCCGCGTCCGCGCCGTCCACGACACGCGCGAGCACTGCGAGGCCACCGATCCCGTCGGCCACGACGTGATGCAGCACCAGCACCAGACCGATGTGACCGCCCGTGAGACCGGTGACGACAACCGCCCGCCACAATGGTCGTGACCGGGGCAGCGGCCGGGTCACCGCGTCCACCGCGATTGCCAGCGCAGCGTCACGCTCGCCCGGGCACGGGCACCGTACTCGGGACACATGGGCGTGGACGTCGAAATCGGAGTCGTCGACCCAGTACGGCCGCCCCAGGCCCCGCCGTGGCGTGGCCAGGCGCTGTTGCAGGCGCCGAATGCTGGTGAGCCGTCGGGTGAACGTGGCCTCGACGGTCGCCGCATCGACGTCACCTTCACCGGCAACGAAAAGTATCGCGCCGACGTTCATGGGTACCGGTCCGACGTCCGAGACGAGCGTGATCAGGTCGCCCGAGCCGAGTTGCTCGTGACGGTCGTCGGACATCATTCGGAGGCTGCGGCAGCCGCGCGCGAGGCGGCGAGGAGTGTCAGGACACCGCGTTCGATCGCGTCGGTGAGGTCGGTGAGGTCGGGTGTGGTGTCGTAGTCCCCGGTGAGACCGAAGGCGAGATGGTCGCTGTAGCTGAGGATCGCGATCCCGATCCGTAGTCGCAGCGCGATCGGCACGTACGGGAAGATCTCCAGGATCGTGCGGCCCATCACGTGTCGTGTGGCCTTCGGTCCGGGGACGTTGGTTGCGACGGCGACAACACTGTGCTGAGGGAACCGGGTGGCGAGCCGAACTGCCCAGGCCATCGGCATGAACGGCCCGTACTGGGCGACCGCGGTGAACGCCTTGCCGCCTTCTGCTTCCTTGCTCGCCTTGTGCGTCGTGAGCCGGTCGTGGACGGCGACCAACTGCGCGACCGGGTCGTCGATGTCGACCGGCAGGAAAGGCAGCATGAGCGAGACCTGATTGTGGATCGAATGTTCCTCGGTTGCGGAGCGGACGGACACGGGAACGAGTGTGCGGACCGTGTGCGGGTCGGGGTGCTCGCCCCGTTTCAGGAGCAGCTGCCGCAGTCCTGTGGTGATCGCGGCGAGTGCGACGTCGTTGACGGTGACCCGGTACGTGGCGCAGATTTCGCGGACGTCATGCATCCGGACTCGTGCGGCGCAGTAGCGGCGCTGGCGCCCGATCGGTCCGATCAGTGATGTGTCCGTAGAGGAGGTCAGCATCTCGGACAGCAGGTGGGTGAGGCCGGTTGCGACGCCGATACCGGCGGCTGTCAGCCTGCGCGGAACAGCCAGAGCCGCCGAGACGAGCCGCAGTTGCCGCATCGGGGACAGGAACTCGATCGTCGAGCGGATCAGGCCCTCGACGCTCGCGAGGCGTGTGCCGGCGGTTCGTGCCGGCACGGCGTCGGTGTCGGTGTCGGCCTCTGTGGTTCCCGACGCTTCGGCCACGACTTCGTCGCACATTGCCTCGAACAGTTTCGTTCCGGTGATCCCGTCCGCCATGCAGTGGTGAATCTTGGTCAGTATGGCCCAGCGGTCGCCGGTGAGGCTTTCGACGACCCAGCATTCCCACAAGGGGCGGTCTCGGTCGAGTCGGTGCGCCATGACCCGGGCGACGAAACCGAACAGGGCCTCCTCCTCCCCCGGTTCCGGGAGGGCGACCCTCCGCAGGTGATGACCGAGGTCGAAATGCGGATCCGGTGACCACGAGGGTGCGCTGAAGTCGAGTGGGACCGTGTGAACCCTGTCTCGGGTGTGCGGGAGTGTCGCGAAACGTGCGGCGACCGTGTCCCGAAATTCGTCTTGCCCGGGAACCGGACCCTCCATGATGGCGAGAGCGCCGATCGTCAGGCTGGCGTGTGGGTCGGAGTCCTCCGTCTCGAGGAAACCCGCGTCGAGGAAGCTCAAGTTGTCGTCCACTGGCTCCGGCCTCACCATTCGGAAATCGTCGTCGTTTGCCTGTGTTCACCGTGAGCGGGCGTCAGCTGACCGGCCACCCTGGTGCCTTTCCGAGGTTTCGCCACTCGCGGTCCCACTGTGACATCCGGTATCTCGTTCCTGCCCAGCGAATTCCGATGATCATCGTGAGGCAGATCGTCGTACCCATGGTCCACAACGCGAGTGCGGCGCCCACGGCCTCGAACGCGTTCTCGGTGCCTGTCTTCGGCGCGGACACGATCTTTCCGGCCGGGTCGATCCAGATGCTGATCGTTTGTCCCGTTTTCGCTTCCGGGGCGGTCTGTACCAGACCGGTGTGTGTGGTACCGGCAACCGCCCACCGGGCCGGCGCCTGGCCGGTGGCACCCGTCGCCGGGGTGGTATCCGCCAGGTTGACATTTGCGTCCTCGAGGAGCACTGCCGCGATCTGCTGCCGAGTTGCGCGGTCGGCGCGGGATTGGTCGTCGAGGCGGGTGCGGGTCGCGGTTCCGAAGGCGGCGGCGAGGGGGACCAAGCTCAGCACCACTGCGACGACGAGGAGGAAGACCGAGGATTCGAGGCGACAACTTCCCCGCATCAGTCGGTTCCCGCTCCACGGCCCCAATCGCCACATCCGCGCTACCAGTGTCTGTTCCCCGATCATGACGACCTCCTGCGATTGCTCCTTCGAGTGTCGCGCCGGAGCAGGTGCCGATGTAGGGCCCAAGGTCATCGCCCTGGTCGGATCGGTCCGGCTATCAGAAGGGGACAGGGAGTGATGTGTACCAGCGCTGCGCTGGTCGAGCCGAGAGTCATCCCGGGGAAGCCGCCCCGCCCGCGGCTGCCGACGACGATCAGCTGGGCCTCGTCGGCAAGTTCGAGGAGATGGCGAACGGGACGGTCGCGAACGAGCGTTCGGCGCACCGAGACGTCGGGGAACCGTTCACACCATTCGGCGACCGCGGCGTCCAGCACCGACCGCTCCGCGGTCTGCTCCACACCGACCGGAAGTATCGACAGGTCCTGGTCGGACCACGCGTGCAGCGCGATCAGTTCCGCGTTGTGGAGGGAACACTCCTCGAACGCCATTCCGACGGCCCTTGCACTGCTCGGAGACCCGTCGATGCCGACGACGACGGGTCCCGTGCCGTCCGCGACTCTCGACCAACCGTCGATCACTGCGACCGGGCACTGGGCATGACGCACCACGGCCGAAGTCACGGAGCCGATCAGCCCGTCGGTGAACTCCCCGAGTCCGCGCCTGCCGAGGACGACCATTTCTGCGCCGGCGGATCGGTCGACGAGTGATCCCGGGGCGTTCTGATGTGACACCTCCGCCCGAATGTCGAGGTCCGCGTCTGCGGACCCGGCTCGGGCGGTCTCGCGTGCCTCGGCAACGTTCCGCTCGGCTCGGGCGTGGAGCGTTTCGGCGAGTCGAGGCCCATCTTCCGTACCGCGGTACGTGATGCAGGACAACAACAGTAGCGGCGCCCTGCGCACTGTCGCCTCACGTGCGGCCCACCGCACCGCATCCAGCGCCGGCCCGGATCCGTCCACTCCCACAACGATCGCCGGATCGACCATGGTGACCTCCTCATCACTTCCCGTTGACGAGCGGGTGAGTCGGCATGCCCTACTCCCCCGGCAGGTGGCCCGGATCCGGCCGCTCTCGCACCAGAACTTCCGACAACGGGCGTCTGGGTGTGGTCGAGGGTTCCCCCACGCCGGTGCCCGCTCCCACCCTGATCAGAACCTGCGGCATTCCCTCCCCGGAAGACAGCTCTCGAAGCAGTGTCCGCGTCACGGCGCGTTCGGTCAGATGGGTGACGGGGCAGGTACCGAGTCCGCGGTCGGTGCATGCGAGCAGGACGGCGGAGAGCGCTTCACCGCTCCTGAGCCAATCGAGTCGCGAATCCGCGGACGTGGAGAGCAGGAGGATCGCGGCTCGATCTTCCGATGGGCCGCCGTCGGGTGTGCTCGCGCGGCCGGGTGGAAACTCGCGGGAGAGGTGCACCGAGTGCTGTTGCCGGTCGGACGGGCGAGCCTGCTCCGGCACGCCGTCGGGGAACAGCCCGCGCCCCGACCACCACCGGAGTTCGGCTTGGTAGGTGGGGTCGTCGTGCCGTAGACCGGTCATTCGGCGTGATGCTTCCTCGAGTGCGGGGCGGCTTCGCTGCCCCAGGTCTTCGAGTTCGACGCCTGTACCTGCGGTGATTCGCACCAACTGCTCGAGTGTGTCCGCCCACGCGGGCGGCGGGTCCATGGGCAGTCGTTCGGTTCGCCTCCGTCCGATCGCCACCGCCATTCGGGCGACGAAATCTGTCGGTGCCGGAGCCGGGATGAAGTTTATCGTCGACAGAAGTTGCCGGTCGGAAGAATGCGGCAGCCGTTCGATCACAAGACGCCAATGATTGGCCGTGAAGGCGTACTCGAGGTGATTCAAGGCCGCACCACAGGAGATCACCATTTGGCGTCCGAAGCCATCGGTGGCGGGCAGCAGCCGGTCGGGGTCGCTGTACAGCCGCAGGGCAGTGCCCATCACCCAACGCCACGGTTGGCTGTTGTGCAGTGACGGCGCGCGGCACGCCAGCGCGACAGCTGATTCGACGGTACGTCGGTCGGGGACCGTGGGGACCGCGCGCGTGTTCACGGCGTGTCCATGGGTGTGGTGGGTGCTCCGCCGGTCATCGGGTCTCCTGCGTTGTCCTGGATTCGAGTGTTGTGCTCACGGCTCGACGACTCTAGGGCCGTAGGTCATCGACACCGCCCGGAGCAGGGTTGCACCATCTGGCCGGCACATCTGGGTGTAGCCGTGGGCGTGGAAGTCAGCGATGTCCACGGTCGCCGAACTCCACGGCCTGATCAGGGACTGCGCCGGTGTCACGCTGAACTTTGCTGATCATGACCGGGCACCGAGCCCGGTGCAGCACGTCCTGACTCGTCGACCCGAGGACCGCACGGCCGAGTGCGCCGTGCCCATGGTTTCCGACGACGAGAAGCTGAGCGTCCACACACCAGCGGAGCAAGACTTCGCCAGCTCCACCGGACTCGACGATCTCTCGCACGGCGAGGTCGGGGTATCGATCGGCCAGTCCCGCGAGGCTCTCCGCCAGAACTGCCCGCTCCCGTGGGCGGGCCGCGGCCCCATCCGGTGCGTTCTCGGCGTCGGGCGGCACACGCGACTTCCACGAGTGCACGGCCACCAGCGGCGCGGCGAATCGCCCGGCGAAGTCGGCGGCGTCGGCCACCGCGGCGACACTGCACCGGCTGCCGTCCACACCGACGACAACCGCGCGACGGTCGGGGGTCGTGTGCTCTTCGGCTCCCCGCCACACCACGACCGGGCACCGGGAGCGATGGGCGAGGCGCAGCGCTGTGGCGTTCAGATACCCCTCCACGGGGCCCCGTGCCGTCGACCCGATCACCACCATCGACGCCGAATCCGCCAACGGCAACAGGACGTCCGCCGCCGTCGACCCGGTAGGTAGCGAACACTCCACGGCGACGGTGTGCCGGTCGCTCCTGATGTTGCGTACCGCATCGGCCAGGAACCGTTCCCCGGCGATGCGGTCCTCGTCTTCCGACGGAAGTGGCCGGGGTTCCGTGTAGAAGACCGGGGGTGAGGGCAGCACGTGAATCAGGTGCACGGTTGCTCCCTGCTTGTCCGCGACCGCGGCGGCCCAGCGCGCCGCGCCTCTCGCTGCCACCGAGCCGTCGACTCCGACGACGACCGGGGCGAGAGACCGTGTCCTGGCATCGGTCACGGCTATCTCACCACGTCGCGATGAGCGAAACCGACGAGCGCGACTCCGAGCAACACTGCAATCGTGAGTGCGGATACGGATGCTGCTGCGAGCGAGAACCCGTGGCGCAACGGATCATGGCCGGCGTACTGATAGAACGGTGAATATCGTTGCCAGGGAGCCAACCACGACACCACCGGTCCGAGACCGTTGAGCACATACGCCAGTATCGCGATCACGGCCGGAACCGAACGACTGGATGCGGGGTGGCCGGTGGCGGCTCCGATCGCGAAGGCGAGTGCACCGAAGACCAGCGCCAGAAGTGCCAGATGCACCATTGCCGCGGCAACGTTTCCCACCGGCAGATCCATGTCGGCGAGTATCCCCTCCCCGAGCAGAGCGAGACCCATGACCGCCGACAGCGCCACAGTGCCCGCGGTGAGCGCACCGAACTTCTCCGCAAGGATCCGTCCGCGGCTCAGGGGCGTGGCGAGCAGCTGATCGAGCGTTCCCCGATCCTCCTCTCCGGCGACCGCCGCCGCACCCGTTCCGACGGCATAGATCAGAAGCAGCAGTGGTCCCATGAACGACAGCAGTTCGATCTGGATGTATCCGACCGGGGTGGACATGTCGGCACCGGACATTGCGAACAGGGCACGGAATGCCTCCGGCATCTGGTCGAGGAATTGATTCATCGCCGGCTGGTCGCGAACACTCGGCCAGATCACCACGTACATAGCCACCAGCAGCGCGATCCCGACGACCCATGCGGGGAACGCCCGGCGTTGGTCGTACAACGTCTTGGTCAGAACGCTACGCAGCATGTCGGTCTCGAATCTCGTAGAACGCCATAAAGGTCTCCTCGAGGTCGGCCTCGGCGCACTCGAAGTCGACGATGCCGTAGTGCGAGATCCGGCGGATCAAGGCGTCCAGCGCGGACTGAGGCGCACTGCACGTCAGCGATGTGCCCGCAACGGTGAGGCCGCGGATACCGGCCACGTCGCGGAAGTCCGATTCCTGGATCGGGGTCGAACATTCGGCGGTGACATGGTGCAGCGACTTCTGGCGTAGTTCGTGAAGACTCTCGACGGCGATGAGGCGACCCTCCCGCAGCACACCGACGCGGTCGGCTACCTGCTGCACTTCGCCGAGTACGTGGGACGACAACAGGACCGTTCCGCCGGATGCGGTGTGCTCCCGGATGATCGCGTGAAACTCGTGTTGCACGAGCGGATCCAGTCCGCCGGTCGGTTCGTCGAGAATCAGCAGTTGCGGGCCGGACATCAGGGCGAGAACCAGCGCGAGCTTCTGGCGGTTTCCCTTCGACATCGTCCGGGCGGTGCGATCGAGATCGAGATCGAGTCGATCGGCGAACACGGTCGCGGCTTTGTCGACAGGGTCGCCACGCAGGTGTCCGAAGAACGTGATGTGCTGCCGTCCGGTCAGGCGGTCGTAGAGAGCCAATTCGCCGGGGACGTAGCCGATCCGACGATGAACCGCGGGTGCCGCCGACCATGCATCGAGGCCGAGCACACGGGCCGACCCCGCAGTGGGACGCAGCAAGCCCGTGAGTAAGCGGAGCGTGGTCGACTTTCCGGCACCGTTGGGGCCGAGGTAGCCGAAGACTTCGCCTTCGACGACATTCAAGTCCACCGCGTCCAGAGCGAGTACCGAACCGAACCGCTTGCTCAGTCCCACCGTGCACATGGCGATAGTGTCGGACATCTTTTCAGGTTTGCATCGGGGTGAGTGCCGTCAGTAGGGTCTTCCGGCCCGAATCGTCGCCGAGTGTCGCGCCAGTGACCATCGGCCCTAACCTCGGGCCACGGAAAGGCGAACACTGAGGTGGACGCACCGACTGCCCGACCTGGGTGAGGGCGGAGTGCGATCTACCGAGGAGGCGATCGTGGACAGCACCATTCCCGACGAGAACGTCGTGCGCATTGCCGTGGACCTCGCCTGCCGGGCACCGTCGGTGCACAACAGTCAGCCGTGGCAGTGGACGTACGCCGACGGTCAGCTCGACCTTTACACCGAACGCGGTCGGCTTCTGGCCTCGACAGACCCGTCGGGCCGGCAGCTGGTCGTCAGTTGTGGTGCGGCGCTGAATCATCTCGAAACGGCATTGACCGGGCTCAAATGGTCGGTGGACATCCGGCGCGTCCCGGAGGGGCCTCACTCGGGGCATCTGGCGACGATTCGGTTCCGCCACGACGCCCGGCCTCAGTCGCACGACTTCGACTTGCTTGCCGCGATCCGGCACCGGTATTCCGACCGCAGGCCCTTCGGTCCGGTCAGCATGAAGACCCCGCTGCCCCCGGCATTGACCGACGTGACGCGTCGCGTGGACGTCCACCTGACCCTGCTGGCACAGGACGCTCGTTCGACCCTGGCGAAGGCGACGGAGTTGACCGCGGCCGCACGAAAATACGATTCCGCGTACCAGGCCGAGCTTCACTGGTGGGCGGGTCATTCTATTCCGCAGGGTGGGATACCGGCGGATTCCCTCGCGACCGCGGAGAATCGTGACCGCGTCGACATCGGACGCCGTTTCCCCGCCGGCCGCGACAACGACGCGAGCCCGGGGATCGACCGCTCGACGGTTCTCGTGTTGAGCACCGATACCGACGGTCGTGAAGCGTGGCTCCGGGCCGGTGAGGCCCTGTCCGCGGTGCTGTTGGAGGCCACCGTCGGCGGTCTCGCGACGTGCCCGCTGACGCACATGACCGAACTACGGCAGAGCCGGGAGATGATCCGCGAACTGGTTCCCGACCGCGGCTTCCCGCAGGCCCTGATCCGGGTGGGCACGACTGAGAAGAAGTCTCCGCCACGTCAGACTCCGCGGCGCCCCGTCGAGTCGGTGTTCTCGATCGGCCGCCGCCACTCCACTCGTTGACGCTGCGGTAACCCGCAGACACGGTCATGACATTTCCGCGAGCGGCTCACCGAGCACCGACAGTACCGTCGCCACCGCCGTCTCGACGGCGCGGCCGACCGCGGGTGACAGCCCGCCGCCGGCGGCCAGGTCGGCGACCTCGACGGCGAGGACGACCATTCGGTGCGGCAGCCGATCGAGCACGGTGCCGAGTTGAATGACGTCGTCGAGTGGGATCCCGTGGGTGCTGAACGAGCCTGCCCGAACCTGGCCGAGTTCGTCCGGCGCGAGGCGGTGCACGGTGCCGGGTCGCGGCGGGTCGCAGTCGACGGCGTCGACCAGGACGGCCAGCTGCGCACCGGTCCACGCGTCGAGCAGCGTGGCCGGGTCTCCGTCGGAAATCAACACGCGCACGTCCGCGGCGACCCGGTCCGCGACCTCTCGCGCGACCGCCGGACCGATCCCGTCGTCGCGGCGGAGATCGTTTCCCAGCCCGATCACCACGACCGTCATCGGCGGTCGACCGTGAGCGTCAGAAAGTGGGTGGCGCACGAGATGCACGGATCGTAGTTGCGGATGGTCCGCTCGCACAGCGTCGTCAGTTCGTCGTCGGCCAGCGTGAGGTTTCCGTCCACCGCGCGCCGTAGGTCGTGTTCGATGGCGGCCTGATTCTGCGACGTCGGCGGAACGATGGTGGCGGCGCGGATCAACCCGGCGGGATCGAATTCGTAACGGTGATACAGCAGTCCACGGGGCGCCTCGCTGACTCCGTGTCCGATCGTACGTATCGGGGACCCGGCGGTGAACGGCTGCGGAGGCCGCTCGTACCGGTCGATGATCCGCAATGCTTCCTCGACGGCGTAGACCACCTCGACGGCGCGGACGACGATGCTGCGGTACGGGTTCCGGCACTGCGCGCCCAGCCCGGCGTCGGCGGCGGCCTGGGCCGCCACTCCGCCGAGCCGGGACGAATTGAGCGAGTACCGAGCCAGCGGTCCGGTGAGGTATCGGCGGCCGTCGAGCTCGGCGTGCAGTGCGGTCGAGTGCGGCACCTGGTGCTCTACCACATGCTTCGGGAATTCGTCGGCGGTGCAACGTAATCCGGTCGACGACCGGATCTCGCCGTCCTCGATGGCGTAGCGGGAGTCGTCGTGCAGTGCGAGGAGGTCGTGGTCGAGTTCGATGTCGGGGAAGTCGAACGACGACACCCATCGGACGGTTGCCACCGCGTGATCGAGTGCCGTGCGCAGTTGGTCGGACAGGGGTATCAGTTCGGCTGCGGTCGGCGCCCGGTGGAATCCGCCGATGCGGACGTTGACCGGGTGGATCGGCCTGCCACCGATCGCGTCGAGGATCGCGTTTCCGGCCTTCTTCAACGACAGGCCCCGCTCGACGGCCTCCCGATCGTGCCGGGCGAGGGCAATCGAATCCGGGAGCCCCAGAAAGTCGGGTGCGTGCAGGAAGTAGATGTGCAGCACGTGACTGGCAATCCACTCGCCGCAGTAGAGCAGTCGCCGCAGATCCCTCACGTCGTCGTCGAGCTCGAGTCCGCATGCCTGCTCGATGGCGTTGCACGCGCTCACCTGATAGGCCACCGGGCAGATACCGCAGATTCGCGAGGTGATGTCCGGGGGTTCGAGAAAGTGGCGGTCACGGAGGAAGGATTCGAAAAAGCGGGGCGGCTCGTAGATGTCGAGTGCGACGCGTTCGGCTCTCCCCTCCCGCACGGTCACGTCGACGCGGCCCTCACCCTCGACCCTGGCGAGGGCGCGCACCATCAGTTCTCTATTGCGGGGTGCCATAGACCTTCCCTTCCGATCCGTATGCCGCCACGTTGAATGTGGCGAAGACGCGGCCCATGGCGTCCTCGCTCATTCCGCATGTGCGCAGCCACCCCCGCATCGCGGCGAGATTCGGGTCGGTGGTGGGGCCGAAGCAGCCGTAGCATCCGCGGGAGACCGACGGGCACAGCGCGCCGCAACCGGAGTGGGTCACCGGGCCGAGGCAGGGTGTTCCGTCGGCGACCATCACACACGTCAGACCGCGCCGCTTGCATTCGGTGCACACGCTGGTGTCGGGGATGTTGGGCCGCCGGCCGGCGAGGTATGCGGTGATGACCTCGAGGAGTTGACGCCGGTCGATCGGGCAACCGCGCAGCTCGAAGTCGACGGGGACGTGCGCCGAGATCGCGGTCGAGTTGGCGAGGGTGTCGATGTACTCGGGCCTCGCGTAGACCACCGACAGGAACTCGTCGATGTCGGCGAAGTTGCGTAACGCTTGGATGCCGCCGGCCGTCGCGCAGGCCCCGATCGTGACGAGGAACCGGGACTGCTCCCGCACCGCGCGGATGCGGTCCCGGTCGGCGGCCGTGGTGATCGACCCTTCGACCAGCGACAGATCGTATGGGCCCGCGGTGATCGTGTCCGACAGCTCGAGGAAATGGGAGATTTCCACGGCCTCCGACAGGGCGAGCAGCTCGTCCTCGCAGTCGAGCAGGGTGAGCTGACAGCCGTCGCAGGAGGCGAACTTCCACACGGCGAGTTTGGGTTTGGTGGTCGGTGGTGCGCTCATCACAGCTCCGGTACCCGGAGAAGTGGTTCGGCGGTGGCGTAGTCGACGACGGGACCGTCTCGGCACAGCAGCAGTTCGCCGAGCTGGCAGTGTCCGCAGGCCCCGATGCCGCATTGCATGTTCCGTTCCACGGACACCTGAATGTCGTCCGGACGCACCCGGCGGTCGGTCAGTGCCCGGGCGCAGAACCGCATCATCGGCTCCGGTCCGCACAGCAGCGCGGCGGTGCGTCCGGGGTCGAGGTCCACCCGGTGCAGGGATTCGGTGACGAAGCCGACGCCTCCCGTCCATCCCGCGATCGGCTGGTCGATCGTCACTTCCACGGTGAGGTCCGTGCGGGCCTGCCAGGTCCCGAGTTCGGCACGGTAGAGGATGTCCGCTGGGGTGCGGGCGCCGACGACGAGAACGAGCCGGCGGAACTTGTCCCGCGCGGCCAGCGCGGCAAGCACCACCGGCCGCAGCGGCGCCAATCCCACTCCCCCGGCAACGATCACGAGGTCTCGGTCCGGGCCGGTGGGCATGGTCCAGCCCCGCCCGAAGGGGCCGCGCACACCGATGATCGTGCCGCGCGGGGCGTCGTGGAGTGCCCGGCTCACCGCTCCGACGTTGCGGATCGTGTGGACGAGGGTTCCGTCCGTGGCGGACGGGTCGCCCGAGACCGAGATCGCGACCTCGCCGACCCCGTGGGCGTACAACATCATGAATTGGCCGGGGGTGAACTGCGCGAGCGGCATCGCGGGTGGGGCGGCCGGGGCGAGGGTCACGGTGACCGAGTCGCGGGTCTCCACCGAACGGGACACGACCCGGTATCCGGTCGGAAGCATGCGGTCGTCCGGCAGTGCAGTCACCGGTCGCCGCGATTCGCGTAGAGATCGAGGAGTCGCGCGCGGGTGGACTGCAGCCGGGCGATCAGCACCCCGGACAACGCGCGGGTGACGGCATATCCGAAGTCGGGGCGGCTGAGCGCCATCTGCTCGAGCGCGGCGACGTCCACCTCCGCGGCATCGGTGGTCGTCGTGGCCTGGGCATCGAACTGCCACACCTGCCGGGCGCCGAGCCACGACCAGCCGAGAACGTCACCGCCGTGCAGGGTTTCGAGTGCGACGGTGCCGCGGCCGGGTACCAGCGTGGTGAGGACGACACTTCCGGTACCGAGCAGCCAGCACCGGGTCGCCGGTTCGTTCTCGCGGAAGACGAACTCCCCCGCGGCGAATCGAACCGGGGTGCTGAGTTCCGCGAGCCGAAGCCGGTGTTGATGGTCGAGTCGGCCGAGGACTGGTGGCAGCGTCGATTCGTCGGCGTTCACCGTTGCTCCCGGTCGTCCTCCGGCCGGTAGGCAGGCATGACCTGCACCAGCCGCGCGGCCTCTGCGGTGATGTCGATCCCGACGGGGCACCAGTCGATGCACCGTCCGCATCCCACGCACCCGGAGCTGCCGAACTGGTCGAACCACGTTCCGAGCTTGTGCGACATCCACTGCCGGTATCGGCTCTCCCCCGACGTCCGGACGTTCCCGCCGTGCACGTAGCTGAAGTCGGGTTCGAAGCACGACGACCAATGCTGCCACCGCTCGGCGTGCTCCCCCGTCAGATCGGTGACGTCCTCACTGGTGGTGCAGAAACAGGTAGGGCACACCATTGTGCAGTTTCCGCAGGTCAAACACCGGCTTGCAACGTCCTCCCAAACGTCGGCTCCGCGCGCGTCGCGGAGCAGTGCGCGAAGATCCACGTCGGGCATCGCCCGTCCCATGCGGCCGGTTGCGGTGCTCACGGCCTGCCGGGCGTCGTCGGCCTCCGCGGTCGCGGCGGCACGGTGGGCGACGTCGGCGAGGACGTCGGCACCGGATTCGGTGCCGACCTCGACGACGAAACGGTGGCCGTGCTCGTCGATGCGCTCGGTCAGCGCCAGATCGTACCCTGGTCCGGCCGCGGGTCCGGTGCCCATCGAGGCGCAGAAACAGACACCTCCCGGTTCGGTGCAGTGGGCGGCCACGATGAACAGTTTCCGGAACCTGAGGGCAGTGGTGCTGTCGGAGTCGGGGTCCGGGCACAGTACCCGGCGCAGGACGGATATGGCCGCGAGATCGCAGCCGCGGATCCCCACGAAGGCGTAGGGGCGCTCGTCGTGGGCCGGTGCGACGAAGGTACCCTCCCGGTCGACGGACCACTGTTGCTGCCGGGGCGGATGGAGGAATCGTTTCCACGACTGCGGGCCCGCCGAGTGACCGAAGACTGCGGCGTCGTCTCGCCGACGCAGCCGATACGTCCCGGGCCCGGTCGTCACACCCCAGCCGGACGGCAGCTGCGCACCGGAATCGAGTTCGGCGAGAACGATGGCCGAATCCTCGACGGTGGGACCGACGACGCGATATCCGCGGGCGCGGAGCGCCTCGATCAGTTGGTCGAGGCCGCGGCGATCGAGGACACTCGCGTCGGCGTGCGCGGTTGGTTGCCCCTCCATGTGCTCACTCCCTTGCCTATGTGGCGGGTCCATCACTCGGTGAGGTGGACCCGGCTGTGCGTGGCCGCTTCCACGTCGGCCGCGGTGAGCTCGATCAACTGGTGGGCGAGGTCGGCCAACGCACGTGCCGTGGCCAGTTCGTCGCCGATCTCGGGGATCTCGGTGTCCGCGGGATTCCGGCGGGCGAGCCCGACCCCGACCAGGGTGTGGGTGTCGCGGGTTCGGAGCCGGGCTTGGGCCCGGGTCCTGGACCCGCCTTCGTCGGCGTCGTGCTCGTCGATGACGATCTCCACGGACCACGTCTTCTCGTTCATGTTCATCGGCCTCCGTTCGGTGTGGGCGCGGCGTCGCGTCCTCGATGTGCTTGTCGGTTACATGGGGGTTCCGCGATCATGAGGCCACGACCACCCTCGTGTCGGTTGTCTTCGCGCACAGTCCGAGGACGGCGCGAAACCCGTCGGCGAGAGACTCCGTCAAGGTCGCCAGATCCGGCACGGCATCGGTGTCGGCGTTGATCCCGACGCAGCATTGCGTGGTGTAGGACATCAGGGTGACGTTGAACGCCGATCCGAGTGTGGGGCTGAACGCGTAGTAGTGCAGGATCTCCGAGCCGGCAATGAACAGAGGGACCGGGGATCCGGCGACGTTCGAGGCGACGAAGTCGACGTGTTTGAGCATGTTTCCGAGTGTCGAGGCGGGAAGCAGGTTCACGGCGCCGGCGATCATCGGGGACAACGGAATCGCGGGCTCACGGCGCCACGCATCGACGGTGGCGTGTACCCGGCGCATCAGCTCGGCGGGGTCGTCGATATCGGTGGGTAGCGCAAATCGTGCCAGACTGATGCGGTTGCCGCCCAGCGGGTCCGTCTCGGTGCGCAGGCTGATCGGCAGCGTCATCCGCAGTTCGCGGATCTCGGCTCCGTGCAGTCGGTGATACTTCGCCATTCCCAGCAGGACAGCAGCCAGGAACGCGTCGTTGATCGAACCGGCGGCCGCCGCGGCTGCCTGAGCGAGCGCTTCCACCGGCACGTCGATCACCGCGCAGTGACGCCGCGTGCTGCGTTTCGTCATCACCGGGGACAGCGTGGAAACCACGGGACGCGTGAGGCGCAGTGTGGAGCCGGCGAGAGCGGTTGCTTCGCGCCAGGTGGCCCTCGGCGCACGAACCAGCCGAACACTGTTGCGGCCCAGAATGTTCGCCGCCCGATGGGTCACGTCCGCGGCCGTATCCCGGTACCAGGAGAGGCGGCTCGGCGGACGAGACGATCCACCGTGCGGCACGGCCGTCGCCCGGTCGGTCCGGCCGGGTCGTGGTGTGCCTTCGCGGGTGAAATCCACGATCTCCCGGGCTATCTGCATTCCACTGACACCGTCGGTGAGAGAGTGATGCACTTTCATCACGAGGGCGGATCTGCCGTCGTTCAGTCCGTCGAGAATCGTGAACTCCCAGAGCGGGCGGCGCTTGTCGAACGCCGTCATCTCGGCGGTCCGCGCGAAGTCGAGAACCCCGTCCCATGTTCGTGGTTCGGCGAGGGTGTAGCGGCGCAGGTGCCAGCTGAGGTCGAAGTCTCGATCGTCCGCCCACCGCGGCGGCGCCAGGCCCAGCGGATCCTCGATCGCCGTCCGCCGGAAGAGGGGAACGAGGTCGACCGCTCTGCGCATCATGTCTACGAATCGGCTCTGATCCGGCCTGCGGTCGAGCAGCGCGACAGCCACGATGGTCGATCGGAGGATCGGATCCTCCTCCATCCGCCACGACATGAAGTCCGTCTGGGTCATGTATCGCTGATTCGTGGTGATCACGTCGGTCAACTCGCTCGTGGATCGGGTCTGCGGTCGGTCTGTGTCGCTGAGCTTCGGTGTGGGCGCCGGGGACCCGTCCCTGCGGGACCCCGCGCCGCGGCGTCACATCGGCATCATGTGCATGGGCGGCAGGACACCCATGCTGTGCAGCCACATCATGAACATGTGGAACATCTGCATCGCATCCATCACGATCACCTCCTTCGTGTGCGCGGGTGTCAGGGCGTCGTCCCGGCGCGCAGGATGCTCAGGCGATTGCGGTATTCCTGCTCGTCGATCTCTCCGCGTGCGAATCGCTCGGCCAGGACCGCTTCGGCACTGCGATGCGGTGGCTCGCCGGGCGGTGCCGGGAACGGGTGACTCACGTAGCGGATCAACAGGATGATTCCCACGATCAGCAGGCCCCAGATCAGCGCCATACCGGTGAACATCAGTGCATACCCCCAACCGCCGACATCGTCGTCGTACATCACGGGGCGGCCTCCTCCGGGCTGTTCGGCGGTGTGGTCCGAATTGGTCCGCCGTGCTACCAGTGTCCAACCGTGCCGGGGGTCGTTTACAGGGTCTTTCGGCCGTTTCCGGTGGTGTCCCCGGAGGAATCAGCGCGCCGTATCCAGTGTTGTATACAAGCGATGGTGGTGGCATCGGGCGACCGCCGACAGTGAGACTGCACGCCATGACGAATCCCCGCGAACTTGCCGCAGACAACCTGCCGACCCGCAAGCGTACGGTGGCGCGTCCGGAGCTTCCCACGCCCAGCATGATGCTCGTCGATCCTCGTTTCGGTGAGCTGGCCGGTCAGTTCTTCCGGTTGTTCGGGCAGCCTAGCGACGGGGGCGGCGCCCTCGCGCTCTACCTGCACGGTGAGCCCGTGGTCGACATCTGGTCGGGATGGGCCGCGCGCGACACGCGCTGGCAGTCCGACACCGTCTCGGTGTCCTTCTCCACCGGCAAGGGCGTTGCGAGCACGGTGCTACACCGGCTGGTGGACCGCGGACTGATCGACTACGACGCACCCGTTGCCACGTATTGGCCCGAGTTCGCGAGTGCCGGCAAGGAGTTGGTGACGGTGCGGGATTTGTTGACGCACCGGGCTGGTCTGCATCGTGTGCGCGGACTGGTACCGGGGCGGGCGGCGCTGTTCGATCACGACAGCGTCGTCGGCGCTCTCGCATCCGCGGCACCGGATCGTCGCCGCGCCGTCATGCCGGGTTATCACGCCGTCACGTTCGGATCGCTGGTCGCGGAACTCACCACTCGGGCGACCGGTTCGTCGTTCACCGACCTCGTCCGCACCGAGATCGCCGAACCCCTCGGAATCCGCGAATTCTGGTTCCAGGTTCCCGCGGAGGAACGTCACCGCATCGCCAAGTCCTTCCCCCGCATCACTCCGTTCGGGGTGCCGTGGGAGACCGCGTCCTTCGCCCTGTCGTGCCTGCCTGTGTTGCGGAACATCGCACACGCAGGCATGCCGGAGGGGTTCGACGAACTGGTCCGCAATCCGGCCATTCACGACTATGTGATGCCCGGCTGGAACGGTGTCTTCAGCGCCCGTGCCCTCGCCCGAATGTATGCGGCGCTCGCGAACAAGGGCATGGTGGGCGGAAGGAGGTTCCTGACGGAGGACACGCTCGCGCAGATCGGTGAGGTGCAGACGACGGCACGCGACTATGTGCTCGGTATCCGGATGAACTGGCGCCTGGGCTACCATGCGGCGTTCGTCGCCAGCCGCAATCAGTATCCACACGCATTCGGCCACTACGGACTCGGTGGTTCCGGCGCGTTCGCGGACCCGGAGACGGGGCTGTCGGTGGCGTTCGTGACGAACAGGATGGGTGGTGCACTGACCCCGCTCGCCGACCTGCGGCTGGCAAAACTGGGCGCGCAAGCGGAATCGATCGCCCGGCGACTGTGACCCGTGAGGTCAGCTCGCTCGGCGGCAGATCGTGATCAGGCAGGCGACGTGATGGAGCAAATTCTGACTGGTCGATCCCAGAAACGCTCCGGCCAGGCGGTTGTGGCCGTGGCTGCCGACGACGACGAGTTGTGCGTCGCGAGCGTACTCGAGGATCAGCTCGGCCGGACCAGCTTGTTCGATGACGGTCGTCAGTTGTAGATCCGGGCATTTCTCGCGCCAGCCGGCGAGATTCTCCGCCATCAGAACGGATTGTTCTTCTTCGACGACGGCCCAGTTCACCATCGGCAGGGCGGCAGGGCGCTCCGGGAGGTCGCCGGCGCCCCAGCCGTGCACCGCGAGGAGCGGTACCTCGAAGAACGTGGCGAATTCGACGGCCGTGGTGATGGCGAGTGAGCTCAGGTCACTGCCGTCGACGCCGACGACGACAGGACGGTGGTCGGGTACCGGGGACGGTGCCTCCGATCGGAACACGGTAACCGGACAGTGCGCACGGTTGACCACCTGCAGGACGGTGGAGCCGGTGAGGATCGATTGCAGTGCACCCGCACCGGTGGATCCCACCACCACCATCTCGGCGTGCGCGCTCAATCCTGCGAGTGCCGGTCCCGCGGGGCCGGGATGGGTGCTGCACGACACGGTGACGTCGGGGACGGCGCTCTTCACGTGCTGTTGGGCGCGATCCAGGATCTCGTGGGCAGACTTCTCGACTTCTTCGGCGAACTCGTTCTGGAAGAGAAGCGCGGCTTCGCTGTAGTGATATCCCGGACTCCGTCGACACCGACGACGATGGCCTGACGTTGCGCGAGAATACTCATGGTCCGCAACTCCTCCGGTCATCGTCACGGTCTCAGATGCGACAACGGCGTCGGTAGGGGCATAGGTCATCCCGCTCACCACGGCGCGACCCGATGCCTATGCGGGGGGCACAGTCCCGGAAAGTGACGGTAGACCCTACTCGGTGGTCGCCATCGTTGGTTGAATCCGAAGTGACACGACCCCTCGGAGTTCGCCATGAATCCCCCACCTCAACGTCGTCGACAGGGATCTCGGTCGACGACGAGACACACACAGCCGCCAGTGCCGGAGACGGATGACGACCGAATCGACTGGCCCGATCCGAGCCCGCTGGCCGACTGGTGGGCGCGCGTGATGTTCGGCGCGCACCCGTCGACGTGAACCGTCGGCCAGAACACGCTCGGGCCCAGATCGCGGCGCCGAGCCCCCAACCTCAGAAGGAGTCGACATGCGAACACTCGTGGTCTACGAATCGATGTTCGGAAACACCCGGCACGTGGCAGAGGCGATCGCCCGGGGCCTCGAGTCCGCGGGACCCGTCACAGCGGTCCCGGTCACCCGGGCCGGTGACGAAGACCTGTCCGGCTACGATCTCGTGATGGTCGGCGGTCCGACGCATGTCCACGGGATGAGCCGGGAGTCGACCCGTCGCGGAGCGGCCGTGACGGCCCAGAAACCGGACAGCACGGTGACACTGGAACCTGACGCGGAGAGCGAGGGCCTCCGTGAGTGGCTCGACGGGCTCCCCCCGACTCACGGGAAGGCGGTGGCGTTCGACACTCGTGCGAACGGCCCCGCCCTACTGACCGGCCGGGCATCGAAGGGCATCTGCCGAAAGCTGCGCCTGCACGGGTTCGATCTCGTCGCCGACTCAGAGAGTTTCCTCGTCGACAAGGAATCGCGGCTCGAGGATGGCGAGGAGACACGCGCCGAGCAGTGGGGCCGGACACTCGCTCGGCAGGTCACCTCCAGTCACGCCTGATCATCGCGCGCTTCCGACGTAATCTGGGCATACCGGCGTCGCGGCAGTTCGGAGAGCAGTTGTCATGCGTCCACCACCCGGGAGCTGAGCCCCGTGTCACACGCTGGGATCGATCTGCGACGGCACGATGCGGTGATCTTCGACCTCGACGTCGCGATGACCGAGTCCGCGCGGACCGACACCACGAGAGCACTCGTCCGTCAGCTGCAGAGTCTCGGGGTGGCGACCGCGGTCTTCTCGGCCGATCGCGACGTTCGACCGGTGCTCGACATCGCAAGGATCGCCGACCTGTTTCCGGTTCGGGTCGACGGCGCGTCGCCGGTCGACGCCGCCGACCGACTGGGCGCACATCCGGGCGGTGCTGTGGTCGTCACGGCCTCCGCGGAGGCGGCAGCCGCGGCCAGGCGGGGCGGCTTCGCACTTGTCATCGGGGTCGGGCACGACCGCCGCGCCGACGACTTGGCACGGTGCGGAGCAGATTTCGTTGTCGCCGACCCCTCCGAGATCCAGTTCCGTGCGAGCGATCTCCGGCTGTCCGAGATTCCGGACGCTCTGACGTCGCGGCATGAACTGACCGCCCTCCTCCGGATCCGCAGGCCCGCAGTGTTTCTCGACTTCGACGGCACACTCGCGAACATCGTGTCCGACCCGTCGAAGGCCGTCCTGGTCGACGGTGTGGGCGACGAGCTGGTTCGGCTGACACACGAGTGCCCGGTGGCGGTGATCAGCGGACGCGACCTCGCGGACGTGCAGACACGGGTCGGTCTGGCGGACATCTGGTATGCGGGCAGCCACGGATTCGAACTGGCCGGACCGCAGGGGCAGTACTACCAGAATCCCGACGCTCTCGCCGCGGTACCGTTGCTGCATCACGCCACCCGCGCCCTCACCGACCGCCTCCGAGACGTGCCGGGCGTGTTGATCGAACCGAAGAAATACACCGTCGCCGTCCACTACCGCAACGTTGCCCCCGACCGGATCGACGAGGTCGTCGCCACGGTCCATGACGTCGCCACCACCGGGGAGGTCCGCCTGCGGGTCACCGGGGGTCGCAAGGTCGTCGAACTCCGTCCCGACGTCGACTGGGACAAGGGACGCGCATTGAACTGGGTCCTCGAGCACATCCACGACGCGAAGTCCCTACTTCCGATCTACATCGGCGATGACCTCACCGACGAGGACGCCTTCGACGCCGTGACGACGAACGGGGTGGGGATCGTCGTCCGCAGCACGGAGGTCGGGGATCGACGGTCGGCGGCACGATTCGCCGTGAACGACCCGGCCCAGGTCCGCGAACTGCTGCAGCGGCTCGCGGATCTCCTCGGTCGCGACCCCGAGACCGCAGCCACGGCCGATGCCTGGATGCTGTTCTACGACGGCTACGACCCCGCGACCGAGAAGTTACGGGAGGCCATCTGCACTCTGGGGAACGGCTACTTCGCGACTCGCGGATGCGCACCCGAGGCAACGGCCGGCTCCGTCCACTACCCGGGCACCTATATCGCGGGTCTGTACAACCGCTTACGCGACGAACGTGCCGGGACGGAGATCGTGAACGAAAGCATGGTGAATGCCCCGAACTGGCTGACGACGACCTTTCGCATCGAGGGCGGGCCGTGGTTCGACGTCGACGCCACCGACCTGCTCGAGTACCGCCAGTACCTCAATTTGCGTCGCGCCGTACTCACCCGCCGGTTCCGGTACCGCGACGGCGCCGGGCGAACGACGTCGGTCATCCAGCGGAGATTCGTCGCCATGCATCTCCCCCACGTGTGTGCACTGCAGACGACGATCGTCGCCGAGAACTGGTCCGGCTCGTTCGAGGTGCGTTCGGCTCTCGACGGTGCGGTCCGCAACACCCTCGTCGAGCGGTACCGGGATCTCGCCGCCGAGCATCTCGCGCCGCTCCAGTCCGGCGCGCTGTCGGCGGATACCGTCCTGCTGGCGATGCAGACCACCCAGTCGCGGATACCGGTGGCCATGGCGGCACGGACCACGCTGTCGCCCCGCGATCGACACCGCGAATGCACCTACCGTCTGCACGATGACGACGGGCGCATCGGCCACGACCTGACGGTCGATCTCACCGAGGGTGAGTCCGTCACGTTCGAGAAGATGGTGACCGTGTTCACCGGGCGCGATCACGCACTGTCCGAACCGGCCGACGAAGCGGCACGCTGGGTGCCGTCGATCGGTGGGTTCGAGGAAGTGCTGGACGGTCACGTCCTGGCCTGGGAGCACCTGTGGGACCGCATCGGAATCTCCCTCGGCCACTACCAGGACGGGCTGCGCATCGCCCGGCTCCACCAGATGCAACTCCTGCAGACGGTGTCGCCGAACACCGCGGACCTCGATGTCGGTGTGCCCGCCCGGGGACTGCACGGTGAGGCGTACCGCGGCCACGTCTTCTGGGACGAGTTGTTCGTCTTCCCGGTCCTGAACCTGCGGGTGCCTACCTTGACCCGGTCGTTGCTGCGCTACCGGTACCGTCGTCTGCCGGAGGCCCGCCGGGCCGCGCGGGCGGCCGGTCATCGCGGCGCCATGTTCCCGTGGCAGTCGGGCAGCGACGGCCGGGAGGAAAGCCAGCAAGTGCATCTCAACCCGCGGTCCGGTCGTTGGCTCCCGGACCCGAGTTGGCGCCAGCACCACATCGGCATCGCGATCGCCTACAACGTCTGGAACTACTACCAGGTCACCGGGGATCTCGAGTTTCTCAGTGATTTCGGCGCCGAGATGCTGGTGGAGATCGCCCGATTCTTCGCCGGCCTCGCCTCCTACGAGTCGGCGCGGCGTCGCTACACCATCCGCGGGGTGATGGGGCCGGACGAGTTTCATTCCGGCTACCCCGACGCACCGCACGAGGGAGTCGACAACAACGCGTACACCAACGTCATGGCCGTGTGGGTGATCCTCCGGGCGCGAGAGGCCCTCGATATGATTCCGGCCCCGGACCGGGCCGATCTGGTGGACACCCTGAGCCTGGATGCCCACGAGATGGCCCGGTGGGCAGACGTGAGCCGCCGCATGTTCGTTCCCTTCCACGATCGGGTCATCAGTCAGTTCGAGGGGTACGAGGCGCTGGCGGAACTGGACTGGGCCGGCTACCGGCAGCGGTACACCGACATTCAGCGGCTCGACCGAATCCTCGAGGCGGAGGGAGACGATGTCAACCGGTACCGGGCGTCGAAGCAGGCCGACGTGTTGATGCTGTTCTATCTGCTGTCCGCCGACGAACTGCGAGATCTGTTCGGGCGCCTCGGATATCAGCTCGAACCGGAGGCGATCCCGCGCACCATCGACTACTACATCGCGCGGACCTCACACGGTTCCACGCTCAGTGCGGTGGTGCATTCCTGGGTGCTGGCCCGCGCCAACCGTGACAAGGCCATGGAATTCTTCGACAGGGTTCTCGCGTCCGACATCACCGACATCCAGGGCGGCACGACCTCCGAGGGGATCCACCTGGCGGCGATGGCGGGAAGCATCGACCTGCTGCAGCGCTGCTTCACGGGACTGGAAACGCGCGGTGACCGCCTCGTGTTCAGCCCGGAATGGCCGCATACGCTCGGTGCGCTCGAATTTCCGATCGTCTATCGCGGGCACCAGCTGTGGCTGACGATCAGCGGTCGGCGCGTTCAGGTCAGTGCGGGCGCCGGAAATCAACGCGCGATCGAGATCTCGTGTCGCGATCAGGTCGTTCGTCTGGAACCGGGGTGCACGGTCAGTCTGGGTTAGGCACCGTCGAGGCGGGCCGTTCACGACCGGCGCGTCGGTCGGTCAACTGACCGGCCATCCCGGTGTGCGGCCGAGATCGTTCCATTCCCGATCCCACTGCCGCATCCGGCTTCGGCCGCTGATCCACCGCACCCCGGAGTACAGCAGGAGGGCGCCGACCGCCGCACCCGCCCACACCGACAGGGCCGCGCTCACGGCGATCGCCGCGTTCTGCACTCCCGACCGGGGCTCGGCGACGACGTTGCCGTTCGTGTCCACCCACACCGTCACCGTGTCGCCGCGGTGCGTCCCGGGTCTGGTTTCCACGGCGGTCGAGCGCAGGGTGCCGTCCGGTGCCTTCCACTGAGCTGTCCCACGGTCCTGCGTCTCCGGTGAGCGGCTGCGCGCGTCGGCGACCACCACCTGTCGCGGATCATCGACGAGAACGGCGGACTGTGCATGCCTCGTCTGAAGTTCGGTGTGAGACCGTTCGGCCAAACCGGTGTACGTCACGGTTCCGAACGCCGCCGCGAACGGGACCACGATCAGGACGACGGTGATCAGGACGGCCGCGACGACGGAGTCGCAACGGTCGGTGGCACGCATGAGGGGATTTCGACTCCAGGGCGCCAGACGCCACCAGCGCAGTGCCTGATCGATGGTCATCACAGCCTCCTCGGACCGTCCTCCTCCGTCCTCCTGTTTCCGAGTCTTCCGCGGGCGAGGAGGACGGCCTAGAGCACAAGGTCATGGGCAGGGGTGACCGGCCCCGGACGAGTGGCCGAGCGTCACACCTGTCGTCACCCTCCCGCGAATAGCCGACAACAGTGACGTGGTGACTTTCGGCCCTGGAATTGCGCGCGCCGTTATCGCACCGTTGTGGAAGAGGCCGACGCACGACATCTGAGCCCGTCGGCGAGGGAACGAGGAACATCATGTTCGAAGGCCACGCCACCGCATCGCCGTGCGACGATCGTCACCGCCGAGACGACGAACCCGAGGAGTTTCTGTACGTGCATCCCGCCGGGTTCGCACTCTCCGTGGTGACAGGGGCAGCGGCCGCCGGCCTTGTCGTCCTGTTCGGCGCCTGGCTCGCAACCCCGCTCGTCGGAGTCGGCGCTGCCGCGACACTTGTCGCCACCGTCGGCCTGGCGGCGGCCATGTTGATGCCCCATCGACCACGCCGGCATGGGACGCGCCCGGTTCGTTCCACTGCTCGATGACCATCGGAGGGCCTCGAGTGGGAGGCTTCGGATGCCAGCTGATCTCGGCGTAGTCTGATTTCCCGGAGCGATCACACAGCAAAGACTGGAGGTTGCGGCATGATCAACGTCTTTCTCGTGGATGATCACGAGGTCGTCCGGCGCGGAATCGCCGACCTCCTCACCGCTGACCCCGATCTGACCGTCGTCGGTGAAGCCGCCTCCTACTCTCAGGCCATGGCACGAGTGCCGGCCCTGAAACCGGACGTCGCAGTCCTCGACGTCCGACTGCCCGACGGCAATGGAATCGAGCTGTGCCGTGAACTGCACTCGCTCATGCCGGAATTGCACTGCCTCATCCTCACCTCGTTCTCGGACGACCAGGCGATGCTCGACGCGATTCTCGCCGGGGCCAGTGGATACGTCGTGAAAGACATCCGGGGCATGGAACTGACCCGGGCGGTCCACGACGTCGGGGCCGGCAGGTCACTCCTCGACAGTCGCGCCGCCGCTGCTCTGATGGTGAAGGTCCGCGCGAACGCTGGTGAGAAGGATGGAATCTTCGGGCATCTGACAAATCAGGAACGGACACTCCTCGCCCTGCTCGGTGAGGGGCTGACGAACCGTCAGATCGCGGCGCGGATGTTTCTGGCCGAGAAGACCGTCAAGAACTACGTGTCCCGGCTGCTGACCAAGCTGGGTGTGGAGCGCAGGACTCAGGCCGCGGTGCTCGCGACGAAGATGCAGTCGAGACAGTCCGGCACCTGACGGATCAGACCGGGTCGGTTGTGCGTCCAGTGGTTGTTCCGGCTCCCCGCCATGGCGCTACGTGGGACAATGCGTCGTGTGACCCGTCAACCGGATGCGGGCGACCGAGGTCCGTTACTCGGTAGTCTGTCCGAGCTTCGGCTCCGTGAGCTCCTGGCCGAGGTGCAGGAGCGCATCGAGCAGATCGTCGATGCCCGAGATCACGTCGACGGGCTGCTCGAGGCGATGCTCGCGGTCACGTCGGGACTCGACCTCGACAACACGCTCCACACCATCGTCCATGCTGCGATCAATCTGGTGGATGCCCGCTACGGCGCGCTGGGGGTGCTCGGCCCGGGTGGGGGCCTGAGTGAGTTCGTCTTCGAGGGCATCGACGAGGAGACCCGCGAGCGTATCGGCGACCTGCCCCGTGGTCGCGGGGTCCTCGGTTTTCTCATCACCAATCCGAAGCCGGTCCGGCTGGATGACCTGTCTCATCACTCCGCGTCGGTGGGATTCCCGGCCGAGCACCCGCCGATGAAAACCTTTCTGGGAGTTCCCATTCAGATCCGGGACGAGGTGTTCGGGAATCTGTATCTGACGGAGAAGGCTAACGGGTCACAGTTCACCGAGGACGACGAGGTCCTTCTCCGCGCGCTCGCGGCCGCGGCCGGGATCGCGATCGAGAACGCCCGCCTGTACGAGGAGTCCCGGACGAGGCAGGCGTGGCTCGAAGCGACGCGGGAGATCGCGACCGAACTACTCGCGGGCAGCGAGACCGCCGAGGTGCTGCAGGTGATCGCCGACGACGCCCTTGCCCTCACCGGCGCCGACAGTGCCTTTCTCGCGGTACCGGACGATCCCGACATCCCGTCGGACGAGGTCACCGAGCTCGTGGTGACGGCATCGGCGGGGACGGTGTCGGATCGGATCATCGGCCGGACGATCCCGGTCGACAAATCCACGTCCGGCGAGGCTTTCCGCGAACGGACACCGCTTCGCGTCACGGCGCTGGCGTTCGACCCCGGGTTCGAGACGGGAACCCGGTTCGGTCCGGCGCTGGCGCTGCCGCTGCGTGCCGCGCAATCGGTGACGGGGGTGCTGGTGACGCTCCGCCACGTCGACGCTCTGCCGTTCACCGACGACCAGCTGGCGCTGATGTCGGGGTTCGCAGACCAGGCGGCCGTCGCGTTGCAGCTGGCCAACAGTCAACGCCGAATGCGTGAGCTCGACGTCCTGTCCGATCGGGATCGCATCGCGCGCGACCTCCACGACCACGTCATTCAGCGCCTCTTCGCGGTCGGCCTGTCGCTGCAGAGCACCTTGCAGAGGGCGAAGGCTCCGATCGTCAAGCAGCGGCTCGAACAGTCGATCGACGACCTTCACGACATCGTGCGTGATATCCGTACCGCCATCTTCGACCTTCACGGCGGTTCGGGGGGGATGACCCAGTTCCGGCGGCGGCTGCACGAGATCGTCGCCGAGACCACCGCGGATTCCGGACTCCGCACGACCGTGCACATGTCCGGGCCGCTGTCCGTCATCGACGCCGCGCTCGCCGAGCACGCCGAGGCCGTCCTACGTGAGGCGTTGAGCAACGCGGTACGGCATGCAGGAGCCGAAACGGTCACGGTCAGCATCTCCGTCTATGACGATCTCGCCATCGAGGTCGCGGACGACGGCAAAGGTTTCGTGGAGAACGCCGTCACCAGTGGATTGGAAAACCTGGCTATCCGGGCGCGGGAAGTGAACGGGCACTTCACCATCGACACCACACCCGGTGGCGGCACCACTCTCCGGTGGTCGGCGCCGCTCCCGTGAGCAGGGAGCGGCACGCCCGTCCGCCGAGGTGGGGACCTTCTCCCCTACGCCGACCACGGACACACAGTCACGATGAGAGTAGCGGCAACATCTGCCGCGAGCTTCCTCGAGGAGAACATCATGGCGCCCCATCGCGCGATCGTCGTCGGAACAGACGGGTCACCGTCCTCGCTCCAGGCGGTGGCGTGGGCCGCGCAGGAGGCGGCGTTGCGGAACTCCGCGCTGTCGATCGTCACGACCACGTTCGTGGCGGGCGCCTACGGTGTGCCGATCGGCATGCCGGAGAGCTTTTTCGACGACGAGGAACGCAACGGGAAGAACCGGCTGGCCGTCGCGGCGGAGATCGCCGGCCGGACGGTGCCCGGGCAGTCCCTCGACCTGCACACCACCCTCTGCACCGGAACGCCGGCCGGGGAACTCCTGGAGAGAGCGCAATCCGCCGCGATGGTCGTCGTCGGCTCGAACCGGCAGGGAATCATCGAGCGCGGCTTCCTGGGATCGGTCAGCGCCGCGGTCGCCACCCACGCACCGTGCCCGGTGGCGATCATCCACGATCTTCCCGATTCCGAGGTCACCCGCCTCGAGGGGCCTGTCGTCGTGGGGGTGGACGGTTCGGCGCACAGCGAGCCCGCCGTCTCGATGGCCTTCGCCGAGGCCGGCCTGCGCCGGTGCGAACTGGTCGCCGTGCACGCCTGGTCCGACGTCGACCTCCCGGTGCCGCACGGGGAGGTCGACGGCGTTTCCGGGTGGAAGCAGATCGTCACCCAGGAGACGGCCCTGCTGTCGGAGAGTCTCGCCGGCCGTGCCGAGGATTTTCCCGACGTCAAGGTGCGGACGATGGTCGTCATGGACCGGCCGGTACGCAACTTGCGCGAACAAGCCGACAACGCCCGACTTCTCGTTGTCGGTAGTCGCGGACGCGGCGGATTCACCAGCATGCTGTTGGGATCGACGAGCCGGGCCCTGATGCACTCCGTCCGGTGCCCGCTCCTCGTCGTTCGGTAGCGCCGACGCCGGTCAGCGCTCGTCCTCGATTCCCGGGGCCAGCGCGAAGTAGTCCTCTTCCTCCTGGGCGAAATGTAGACGCAGCACCGCATACAGTCCATACAGGCACGCGAGAAGGTCGTCACGCTGATCCGGGCGGACTCCGCCGTGCGCCTCGACGGCGCCGAGGTGAGTTTTCAGGCGTCGGCTGAGCCGATCGATCTCCGCGTGCGCTCGGCTCATCGGGGCGGTGGCTTCGGCCGTCCCGAACGCCTCCGCCAGCGCGGGATACAGCTGGGTCTCTTCGGCGCGCGCATGGGGCAGGACCTGCTCCACCAGCACGGTGTGTGCTTTCCGCACCGCCGCTACCGTCTCGGGTCCGGGTTGGCTACTCACCTGCTCTGCCGCGTCACGGATCAGGGTCAGGGCTCCCCGCAGGTCGTCGTGTTCACGGTTGAAACGCTGCAGCAGCAGACCGGTTTCCCGGGTGACCGCGAGCTCGCGGGATCGGCCGCCCCGAAGGGCGCGCAGGGCATTGAGGATGACCGCCACATCGATCCCCTCCTGCAGTAGGGCGCCCGGCGCGGGAGCGATCCAGCCGAACGCCGCGGCAATCATTGCCAGCAGCGACAGCGTCATACCGATGCCGGCACTCTGGATCGCGATCCGCCTCGACCGCCGTGCGATCTCCATGGCGTCCGCCAACCGGGCGAGGTGGTCGGTCGTCAGCACGATGTCGGCGGCCTGGGAACTGGCGGTGGCGCCGCGCGCGCCCATCGCCACTCCGACCGACGCCGCCGCCAATGCCGGTGCGTCGTTGATCCCGTCCCCCACCATCATCGTGACGGCCCGGCGCTTCTCCTCCCGCACTGCTGCCACCTTGTCCACAGGCGTCTGCTCCGCGAGCACGGCGTCCAGTCCGACGATCGACCCGATCTCGAGGGCCGGTGCGCGGCGGTCACCGGTCAGCATGATCAGTCGGTTCAGCCCGGCCGCCCGCAGTCGGCGCAATGTGCGAGGCGCGTCTCGACGAAGCGGATCCCGCAGCAGGATCGCCCCGGCCAGAGTGCTGTCGATCTGAACCCAGGCAACCCTGCGCCGTCCAGGGCCGATCGTGTCGAGACGGCCTCCGCCCAGTCCGGCAACACGCCGTGGTCCGCACCGACCTTGACGGCACGACCGTTCACGACGCCGCTGACCCCGGCTCCGGCCTGCTCGCTGACATCGGTGGGCAGTGGCAGCGCGCAGCCCCTCGCCCTCGCGAAGTGGACGATCGACTCGGCGAGAACGTGGGGCGACAACTGGTCGACAGCGGCGGCGAGTCGGAGTACCTCGTCGGGATCGTGGCCGGGGGCGGCCGCGACGTCGAGCCCGGACGGCCTGCCGGTCGTCAGCGTTCCCGTCTTGTCCATCACCAGGGTCCGCGCTCGACGCGACCTTGTCCCGCTGCGGACCGCAGTCGTGCCGGTCGACCGCGTAGTAGGCGATGTTGCAGCCGCCGGGGGCCGGTCCGAGTCGACGCTCGAGGTCAGACCACGAGAACCGTGTGCGTTCACCGCCGTAGTCGGTGAAGTTCGGTGCCGCCCCGGGGGTGGACGACGATGTGGGAATCATGCTCATAGCCGCTGATCACAGTCCGTGTCCGCACGCAGCCGCGTCCTGTGTGGCTGCCAGCTCGAACAATTGGTGCGCAAGGTCGGTCAAAGCACGAGCGGCGGCCATCTGGCGACTGACCTGCACTGTGTCGGCGTGTCGAGAGTGGCAGCCGGCCTCTCCCTGCCCTTCGAGGAGGGCCTTGCCGTGCGGGCGCAGGCGCGCCGTGGCCCGGGAGCAGGTCTGCTCCGCGTCGGGTTCGTGTATCTCGATCTCCACGGGCCACGTGGTCGCGGGCACCGGTCTGGTCACCGCCGCCCCGGACCCTTGCACATCGCGCCCATGCCGCTGGTCCGTCATGGCCTCTCCTGTTCGATTGCCGTGTGGTGACGCTCGGTAACGGGCCCGGTCCTCCGGATCGGTGGGACACGATCACTCGGTTGTCCGGTGTGGGCTCACAACGGCCGGACGACGACCGTTCAGGGTGCCGTTCGAGTGCCGTGAAGAGCCGTTGCCGGGCAACCCGTTCGGCCAATTCCGGCATGTCGGCGATCGGCACCCTCGCGAGATCCGCAATACTGCCCGCCACTGTCCGAGCAATCGCATCCCGCGTGAAACTCCCCTCGAACTCGGGAATCAGCCGCTCCACCACCGGCGCCTGCGTGTGCACCATCGCCGTGGTCTCCGTGTCACTGCTCGTGCTGGTCATTGCGTTTCGAGGATCTTTCGATGCCGGTAGGGCGCCCTTGGTTTCCTTCAGCATCGCGAACCCACCGACATCGGCAATAGAGGCGAAGGACCGTAGTCGAGGACCAAAGGCTCTGACGCCGCGTCCGCCGCCACGCTTGAATGAATTCCGACGGCCGACGACGGAGGTGACGGTGCATGAAAACCCGAACGCCGCACGCGGTCACCACGGGCGTCGTCGTGCGCTCCCTTCGACCCACCGACAGAGACGACGTGCAGTCTCTACACGAGCGGATGGACCAGCACGACGCCTACCTGAGGTTCTTCGGAGCCCGTCCGAAGCATCTCGAGGATCTGGCCGAGTCACTGTGCCTGCAAGACCCCCGGCATTGCGCACTGGGCGCCTTCATCGGCGGCATCCTGGTAGGAGTCGCGAACTACGTGAGCCCGGCACACCAGTTGGACAACGACTCGACGCCGGTCGAATTCGCGCTGGTGGTCGATCACGAGTACCAATCGCACGGAATCGGAACGATGCTGCTGACCCGGCTCGTCGACGCCGCGCGGGCGCACGGCATCGAGCGGATGACGGCGGAGGTGCTGGCGCAGAACACCTTGATGCTCGAGGTGATCCGAGACCGGGGGTGGGCCCACGCGCTGCGTCGCGACGGGACCACACTTCACCTCGACCTCGACCTCGATGAGGACGCGCAGGCTGACGGACCTTCGGCGCGGCGCCGGCCCGTCGTGATGTGACGAACCCTCATGTCGGCGACCGAGAGAACTCAGAGGTGTTCGCCACCGCAGGCAGTCGGTGGACTCGAGGTGAGCGGAGTCGAGACGCACACCGCCTATGTCGTCATGGTCGGTGATGTCGTCTTCAAGGCGAAGAAGCCGATCCGGACGGCGTTCGCCGACTTCGGCACCGCCGAAAGGCGTCGCGCGGCCTGTGAGCGTGAAGTGACATTGAACCGCAGGCTGTGCCCCGACGTGTATCTCGGAGTCGCCGAATTGACGGACCCAGCCGGAGGGCCGACCGAAGCGCTGGTCAAGATGCGCCGGATGCCGTCGGACCGACGACTGGCCCGGCTGGTCGGCGGGGGCGGCGACGATACCACCGCGCAGGTGGATGCGATCGCCGCCGTCGTCGCCCGATTCCACGCCGGGGCGGAGCAGTCTGCGGAGATCGATTGTGACGCCACGCCCGGAGCGGTGGCCGCACGGTGGCGAGCCAACGTCTCCGAAGTGACGAGTTACCGGTGCGATGTCCTCCCGGCGGCGGACGTCCACGAGGTGCAGGCGCGGGCCCTCAGGTATCTGAAGGGGCGGAAACGGCTGTTCGAGTACCGCGTTCGGGAAGGCCGGATAGTCGATGGTCACGGCGATCTTCTGGCGGACGACATCTTCTGCCTCGCAGACGGGCCGCGCATTCTCGACTGCCTCGACTTCGACGACCACCTACGCCACGTCGACTGTATCGACGACGCGGCATGCCTCGCCATGGATCTCGAGTACCTGGGACGCGAAGACCTGGGGTTGCGGTTTCTCGATCGGTATTGCGCCGCGGCACGCGATGAGCCGCCGGCATCATTGCAGCATCACTACATCGCCTATCGGGCGTTCGTCCGCGCGAAGGTGGCCTGCCTGCGGTACACGCAGGGTTCCCGCGCGGCCGGCGAGGATGCCCGGGCGCACTGCAACCTCGCGTTGCGGCAGCTGCGCGCGGGAACCGTGCGAATGGCACTGGTCGGTGGGCTGCCCGGCACCGGAAAGTCCACGCTGTCGCGCAAGTTGGCTGACGTCACCGGATCCGTCGTCATCTCCAGCGACCACGTCCGCAAGGAACTCGACGGCCTCGATCCGCATTCCCGTCAGGTGGCCGGATTCGTTGAGGGCTTGTACAGCGGCACCATGACCGACCGCACCTACGCCGAGGTGCTGCGGCGCGCTCGCGACCATCTCACGGCGGGAAGGTCGGTCGTGCTGGATGCGTCGTGGACACAACCGATGCGCCGGGAGCGCGCTGCGCTCGTCGCTTCCTGCACCCACAGCGATCTCGTCGAACTCGAGTGCAGGGCACCACGCGCCATGGCGATCGCGAGAATCGGGAGCCGTCCAACCGGCGACTCGGACGCCACCCCCGCCGTGTACGACGCGATGGCCGCGAGTGCCACGGCGTGGCCCTCGGCCACCGCGGTCGACACGGACACGGCCGCCGGGGACAGCGTGCAGACGGCGGAGCGGATCTGGCATTCCACGTCGGGGTGGCGAGATGAGTAGTCACAGCTACCGTTCGCCGGTCACGGTTTGCCCGACGACAGGAGAGCCCATGCCCGACATCGTGACGTTGACGATGAATCCTGCGCTCGACATCACCACGAGCACGAACCGGGTGGTGCCGACCGACAAGGTGCGCTGCGGCGCGCCTCGCCGAGATCCCGGCGGCGGCGGACTGAACGTGGCCCGGGTACTGCACGTTCTCGGAACTCCCGCGACGGCGGTGTTTCCTTCGGGCGGCCATACAGGCCGGGCCCTCGAGGATCTCGTGGCCACCGAGGGCGTCGAGATCCGGAGTCTGACGATCCGCGGTTCCACACGGGAGAGCCTGACGATCAACGAGAACGAGACGGGTCTGCAGTACCGTTTCGTCCTGCCGGGACCAACAGTGACCGCAAGGGAACAGGTGGCCTGTCTCGACCTGGTCATCGAGGTCGCGTCGGGCGCCGACTATGTGGTGGTGAGCGGAAGTCTGCCACCGGGTGTGCCCGCCGATTTCTACCAGCAGGTGGCAGACGTCGTCGGCGACCTCGGTGCGCGAGTCATCGTCGATACGTCCGGTCCGGCCCTGAGACAACTTCGGGGTGGTGTGTTTCTCGTCAAACCGAGCATTCGCGAACTCCGGGACTGGACGGGGCGGGAGTTGTCGGCGATCGACGACCAGGTGGCAGCGGCTCGGGAAGTCATCGACCGGGGGGTCTCCCAGATCGTCGTCCTCTCGCTCGGTGCCGATGGCGCTCTGCTGGTCACACGGGACCGCGACGAGCATTTCCCGTCGGTCCAAGTCCCGGTGGTCAGCGGTGTCGGTGCAGGCGACAGCATGGTCGCCGGTGTGGTGTGCGGCCTGGCACACGGTCGTTCGTTGAGCGACTCGGTGCGGTACGGGATCGCCGCGGGGGGGGCCATGCTGCAGACACCGGGCACCGCCCTGTGCCGGCGACCCGACGTCGAGCGGTTCTATCAACTGCTCACCGACGGATCCGCCGCGGGCACCATCGTCGGATAGTCAGGCGTGTGCGAGATGGAGACCGGCCGCGCTCAGTTCCGCGTAGTTCGGCCTTCAGTTCGTACGCGGGAATGGACGTGGGCCGCGACAACGGCCTGGTCGTCGACCGCGATTACGAGGACAAGGCCCCGTACCGGTTCACCGGAACCGTCCACGAGGTCGTGTTCGATCTCCAACCGGCAAACCACGAGGCCGAACTCGCGCTGCACGAGCACGCGGCGATGCAGGGTGTCGGGCACGGCGCGGCCGGCTGACCCGACGATGCCTTTGCCCGGGCTCAGGGGTGTTCGCTGTACAGGGCGGCGCCGGCGGTGACCCCTGCACCCACGGCGACGATCAGGACACGGTTCCCGGCCGGGATACCACCCGTCCGGCGGTCCAGGGCCGCCACGAGGGACGCGGTATGCATCCGTTCGTCATAGGCGACCACGATCCGCGGCACGGGGACACCCAGGTGCTCGGCGAGCGCCGCGCGGAACTTCGGCCGGGCGGGAGCGGCCACGATCAGATCGACATCGGCGAGCTCGAGGGAGGATGCCTCCAGGCATTCCCTCGCCGCCTGCGCTCCGGCGGTCGCGAATCGCTCGTCCATCGAATCCGACTCCCGGAATCGCAGTACGTTCCGGGAATCCTCGAGTCCGACGGTGGCACAGAAGCTTTCACCGGCGTCGGAGCAATTCACCCAATGGACGGGCCCCAGGCCGAATTCGTCGTCGGTCCAGCGGCAGAGGATGGCTCCACCCGTCGGCGCAAACGGAAAGTGCTCGCTCATCCCACGTCCGGGATCGGCATCACTGGCAACCACCAGCGCCCAGTTGATCGTGTGCGACCGCAGGAATCCGTCGACGATCTGCAGACCGTTGAGAGCCCCACAGGATCCGTTTGCGACATCGAAGGAAAAGGTCCCGTGCGTGTCGTCGTGGGGGTCCTCCGGGTGGGCACCGATATCTTCCTGGATGAGCGCCGCGAGGGCGGGCTCTCCCAGATTCCGGTCGCGGTACAACCCGACGTTGACGAGCAGGTCCAGGTCGTCGGCATTCCGACCGGCCCGTTCGAGGCAGGTCTGGGCGGCCGACACCGCGAGATGCAATGCACTGTGGCGGGTACGCCAGCCGCCTCGTGTGACGTCGAGCCGATCAATGACTGTGCCCATAGCGTGCCACCAATTCCTCGTCCAGGGTCAGCAGAACGACGCCGATCTCCAAACCCGATGCGAGGGCGATCAACGCCACGGTCTCACCCGCTCGGATGCGGCCTGCTTCGAGTTCCTCGACCAGCGCGACGGTGTGGGTCGTCGAGGCCGTATTTCCATAGCGGTCGACGGTGATGACCGCGTCGTGCCGTGGAGAATCGCCCAGCGTGGCGGTCACCTCGGCCATCCCTTTGCGGATCGCTCGCGCCGAGGTTTGGTGTGTGATCACGTGATCGATGTCGTGGAGGGAGATCCCGGCGGCGTCGAGCACCTCGTGCAACAACAGCGGGGTGTCCGCGATCGCCGCCCGCTGGATCCCCCGCGAGTTGGTGAACATTCGGGCGCCGGGGTCGTCGCCCTTCGGGTACGCGAGACAGAGCCGACTGTAGTCGGCGACGGTGGTGAATCCGGCCAAACCGATCCCGGCCGATCCGGCAGGGGCACGTTCGAGGAGCAGCGCGGCCCCGGCGTCGCCGAGCGTGAGGCACGCAAGCTCCTTGCTCATGATGTTCCGGATGTGCTGGGCAGCATTCTGTCCGAGCTGCGAAATGTACTCACCACTGACGACAAGTGCCCGTTCGACGATTCCCTGACGGATCCAGTTGTTCATCACCGTCACACCGGTCAACATGCCGGCGCACGCGTTCGAGAGATCGAAGGTCATCGCCCCCGGCGCGCCGATCGCCTGGGCGACCGCACTACTCATCGTCGGTTCGAGCCATTGGGTGAGACCGCCGTGAAACTTGGTGATGCTGCAGCTGACCACTACATCGATCGACGCGGCGTCCCGGTTCGACCGTTCCAGGCAATCCAGTGCCGCCGAGATCGCCAGTGTGTAGGAGTCTTCGTCCCCCACCGATACCCGGCGCTCGCGGATCCCGGTGAGCCGCTCGAGGTCGATGTGAGTCGAGTGACGGGTGGTCGACATCAGGTCCGTGGTCGTGAGATGTGTCGTGGGTAGATGCCGGCCGGCCCCGGCGAGACGCGTAGCGAACGGCATTCGCCGGTCGTCGTTCTCGGTCTCCATGACCAGCCAACGCTTGACCATTCTTCCCACCTCCGTGCTCACTCCACAATCGCGCATCGGCGATGTCGTCACCAGGGCATTTGGACCCTTCCGGGGGATCGTTCGAACCAGCACCGAGGAATGCGACGAGGTGAGGTCCTAGGACCCTTGTCCTGTGACGGTGGCACGCCGACGCTGAGGGACGAGGAGAGGAGTCGTCATGCAGGCACGACACGTCATGAGCAGCCCGGTCACCACGGTGGACCGATCCACCTCGGTGGACGAATGCCTTCGGTTGGTCGGAAGTTCGGGCTTCACGGTGCTTCCGGTCGTCGACGAGCGGAAGCATCTCGTGGGCATCGTGTCCGAGGGTGATCTGCTCCGTGCACGATTCCGTGAGCTGGGCGGGGCGGACCGCGGGACCGACCCGCAGCCTGACGAGATGTCCGCAGGCGACGTCATGGCCAGTCCCGTGGTGGCGATGACGGCCGACGCGGAGGTCAGTGAACTCGCATCCGCGATGCTTCGATCTCGGCTGCGCGGCATCCCCATCGTCCACGATCACGACATCCTCGGGATCGTCACCCGCCCCGATCTCATCGCCGTCCTCACGACCGACGACGCTCAGGTCGCAAAGGAAGTGCAGCACCGCCTCGACGTCTACGGTGGAGCCGGCCGATGGCGCGTAGACGTCGCCCACGGCTCCGCCGCGATCTACGGTGTCACGCCTCAGGACCCGGAACGAAATGTCATCGCCGCACTGGCCGATACCGTGCCGGGCATCGCCGAGGTGCATTTCCCGCCCGAGTAGCCGAACCTCGATGTCACACCGATCCTCGTTTTCTCCGGGCAGGAGCCGGCAATGCAGGCAAGGTATCTCGACGCCGGAGATCTGCGATGGCCATGGGTCGCGGCCGCCGCCGTCGTGGGCTTCGCCGCATTGTCGATGACATCTCCCCTCGCCGTCCTCGGGGGTGCAGCCGCGGTCGTCTTCATCGGACTCGGCGTTTTCCGTAATCCGCACCAACGGGTCGTCGGCGCCGCGATCGTGTCGGTCGGTGTCGGACTGCTGGTGCCGGGCTTGCCCGCCCTGCTCCTGCACGGTGTGAACTCGCTGTGACCGGCCGGTCCGCGATCACGCGGCACCGCAGTCTCGACGGGCCGACGCGAACGAACAGAGACGAGGTATCGACATGACAACAGATTCACCGATCGTCGTGGGTGTGGACGGATCGGCGCACTCACTCGACGCCGTGCGCTGGGCCGCCGACGCGGCCGTCCACCATCGAGCCCCGTTGTCCTCCCTCCTCGGTGCGCCCGGTACGTTCGGCGACGCCGTCAACCTCTCCGCAGGCGTGTTCAGCGGCGTGGAATATGCGGGCACCCAGAGTCTCGCCACGGCTTCGGAACTCGCCCGGCGGAGCGTGCCCGGCAACCACCTCACCCTCCGGACGTCGCTGCGTCACGGCTCGGCCGTGGCGGCCCTGCTCGACGCCGCCGAGTCGGCGCGCATGCTGGTCCGGTTCCCGTGGCCTCGGAGAGTTCACCGGCGGCCTGGTCGGGTCGGTCAGCGCCGCGGTTGCCAGTCATGCACCCTGCCCGGTGGCGGTGATTCGCGGAATGCCAGAAATGGACGCGCCGCCGTTGGACGGCCCGGTGGTGGTCGGAGTCGATGGTTCACCGAACAGCGAACCTGCCATCGCGGCCGCCTTCGAGGAGGCCTCTCTGCGCGGCGTCGACCTCGTGGCAGTGCACGCGTGGAGCGACTTCAGCCTGTTGACCGTTACCCCCGCCGATCCCAGCGACAACGAACTTCCCTGGTCGGCAATCGAAACCGCTGAACGGGCGGTCCTGTCGGAGAGACTTGCCGGATGGAAGGACAAATATCCGGACGTGTCCGTCCGCAAAGTTGTCGTCCGAGATCGACCGGTTCACCACCTGCTCCAGCAAGCGCGGGAATCGCAGTTGGTGGTGACCGGCAGCCGGGGGCGTGGTGGGTTCGCCTCACTGTTGCTCGGTTCGACGAGCCGGGCTCTCCTCCACGCGCTGACCTGCCCGCTGCTGATCGTTCGCCGGTGACGAGACGAGACGCCTCCACCGTCGTCCCCGCCGGGCGGACCGTGTTGAGTCCCTTCTGAGGATCGGCCGCGCATTGGGGGCCTTCGGGTTCGTCGTCGTTGCAGGCACGCTCGGATATGTCGTCCTGGGCTTCGGCATGCTGGATGCGCTGTACCAAACCGTGACGACGAATAAGCACGGTCGGGTTTCGTGAGGTTCACCCACTCGGTGCGGTGGGCCAGATCTTCACGATCCTGCTCATACTGGCAGGTGCCGGTACGGCGCTGTACACGTTCGGAGTAATCCTCGAAGCCCTGATCGAGGGGTATCTACGGCAGCACATGGAGCGTCGGCGAATGGACAGACACATCAGCAGGATGACCGGGCACGCGATCGTCTGTGGTTTCGGCCGGGTCGGACGGGCCGGAGTGCAGTATCTGGCCACGCTCGGGATGCCGGTCGTCGTCGTCGATCGCGATCCGGAGCGCCTCGCCGAGCTCGACGTCCCGACAGTCGTCGGGGATGTCACCGACGATCAAGTTCTCGAAGCGGCGGGAATCGGCCATGCCCACGCTCTGATCCGGGCGGGAGCAAACCGCGTCGTCACCCTCATCTCATCGGGGGCGCCGGATGGGTGCCTTCGCGCTCCAGCCACACGTCGCCGAGTTCTCGCACGTCGTGATGCACGACGAGACGCTGGATTACCGGATCGAGGAGGTCGAGGTCTCGCCTGCCTCGCCGCTGGCCGGGCGAACACTGGCGGAAGCGGGCCTCGCGGCGCAACCGGCTCACTGTTGATGGCGTTGTGGTCACCGACGGGGCAGTTCGTCGCCGATCCCACCCCGGAGCAACGTCTGGACCCGGGCACCATTCTCATTGCACTCGGAACTGCGCCGCAACTCGATGCGCTTCGGCGCGAGGTCAGGCAGAGTGAGGGAATCTACTCACCCTGAACAGTTTCCGCCCTCACCGAGCCTGCGCCGGGGCACGGCGGGCCCACCGGAAGTACGCGATCGGTCCGATGAAGTTCACGGCAATCGCAGCAGCCCATGTCGTTCTGCTCCCCCTGATCTCGTGTGGATCACGTTTCGCGAGATCTGCCCAGGCCGCCGCGGCCAGCCCCACCTGCACCGCCGCCATCACCACCAGCGCGGCGCGCTGCGACGCTGTCAGACGCGACCACGTCACAGGCCTCTTCCATGGACTCATCGCTGCTCCTCCGATCTCACTTCACCGGCCCGGCACCCGCGAGGTTAGTGCCTCCTCGGCGCCCGACCACCGGATTCAGGTCCATCTTTCCGTGTCCCGGGTCGATTCGGCGGCGATGGCGCCTGCCCACGCGCACACGTCCGCCCAGTCGCGGGCGTCGCCGTAGTGCCCACCCATGAGCGTGAAGACGACTCGCCCGAATCCCGGCCAGTCGCCCGGTGCGATCACGCCGGCGAAGAATCGGTGGTCGCGCACATCGGCCGCATCCCGCAGTATCCGCACTGCTCCGGGCTCCGGTGTCACGCGACGCAGAAAACGCGCCAGTCGTTTCGACAGGGTGGTGCTGGTGACGCCGACCGACGACACCGAGAACGCCCATACGCGCCTTCCCTCGAACTGGGACCGCAGGCGCCCGACGGCGTCGGAGGCCTCGGCGAGCCACTGTCCGTTGTGGATCGCGCTTCCGAAAACGATCACGTCGTAGGAGTGCACGTCAGACACGGCTGCGACCGGCCGGACGTCGACCGACTGCCCGAGGCCTTCGATGCACGATCCGAGCCGCTCCGCGATCCCGCGGGTCGAGCCTTTCGCCGTCGCGTACGCCACCAGTACCGTCATGTGCGTGGCCTTTCCGGAGAGGTCTCGCCGGAATCGTCTCCGCCCGAGTGCGGCGTGGGCTCGTGCGGCTCGCATGGTCCCTGATCGAGACGGAACGGTGGGTATTCATCCCGCATCAGGGTCGCGTACGCCGCGACGCGGAACGCCCAACGATTGATTCCCATCACGAAGTCGAACAAACCGTGTGGGTATCGCCCGGTGAAGAGAAGCGCAATCGCCGAGAAAGTCACCGCGAGACCGAGCACAGAACCGAGGAGCCACGGCTGCCCGTAGTGCGTACCGTCGGTGACGGTCACTCCGGCACGCCAGCTCCCGAACCACCCTCCCGCGAGTAGCGCCAGGATCAGGTAGTGCGGGATCGCCAACAGCCACCACTTCACGAGGACCAGTCCGCGGGACAACCGCACGGGGTAGTCGACGTCGAAGTCCGCGGGATAGTCGGTACGGTTCAGGGTGAAGGGCGGGTAGCGGTCCGTGGCCAGGGCCGAGTAGGTGTAGAACTGCACTCGCCACACCCACCGGAGAACTCCGACGTTGAAGTCGAACAGGGTTCGCGGATACCGCGCGGTGAACAGGATCGCGAATCCGGACACCAGGGTGGTGACGACGAACGCGATTCCGAGGAAGAAGAGCACGAAGTAGTGCGGGAGCGCCAGGAGCCATTTCACCAGCCACAGCCATCGCGACAGCGGCGCGTCGAGTTCACCCACGAGGCGAGCGGGATAGACGGTCCATGGAACGTGTGCGTCGCCGGCGATCGTGCCGTCGCCCGCGATCTGCGCGACGGGATGCGGTTGTGGCGGGCCGTGCCGGCCCAACCCGATTGCTCCTGCCACGATCAACGGGATTCCGATGATCAGAAGGACGACCGCGCCGACCAGGACGCTCAGTGCGAGTGGTCCGAGGAAAGTGAGGCGTGCGCCGGCCTGAATGTCGACGGACAGGCCTGGAGTTGCGTCTGCCTTCATGACGACAGCCGTCCAGGACCCCTGCTGTAGCTCCCACCGCACTTCCTGCGTGCCAGTACCCGAGGAAGAGGCGGACCAGAATGGTTGTGTCCCAGGTAATGCTGCCGGTCGGGTTCCAGGAATCTGCCGATAGGTCGGCCGAAACGGATCGAACTGCACGTCTGTCACTTCGGTGCGAGCAACGTCGGTGAAGTACTTGTCGACCTCGTCACGAGGGCCGATCCCGATGAAGATCTCTTGGTCGGGATCGGTGGCGGTGGCTCGCACCAGTACCCGGCCGAGGTCCTCGGTGCTGAAGCCTTTCGGCAAGTCCGCGCCCTCGAAGAGATCGACCTTCTCCGATACCAGGGCACTCTCACTCGTCTCGAAGTGCTCACGCGGCGAGGTGAAGTGCCCACCGTCGCGTTGCATGAAGTAGGCCCACCCCAGAAACACCGCGGCAGTGAGCAGCGCGAACCCGGTCAGGGCGCTCAGACAGCCCAGGACGAGAACGGCTACTCTGCCGGTTCGCACAGGCGCATCCTCCTGGTCCGGGATCCCCGAAAACTCAGTGTGCGGCGTCCCTCCAGCCGCGCGTCAGGGTCATTGGTCACCACTCGGTCGACCGGTCGAGTGTGTTGCGGCTACGAAACCAACTGGTGGAGCGTTGGGTACCGATCGTGTGGGAATCGGCCATCGCGGTCGCACTCGTCACGGCCGGATCGACCGGCTTCCGCCGCCGCGACCTGAGGTGTCGAATCACCGGTGACGTGAGCGGGGCGTCAGCTCACCGCGGCCCGCACCACCAGTTCGAACGTCGGCCGCGGATCCGCGGTGTCGTGTCGGGCGATGCGATGCAGGATCAGGCCTTCTGCGCACGCCATGACTGCGGTGGCGGCGGTCTGCGGATCCCGTGCTCCCAGCCGGTGGAATGCCGACACGGCGGACGCCTCCATTGCCGCGCGCCCCCGTGCCAGCGCCTCCCGGAGAGCGGGGTCGTGGCTGGCTTCGAGGAACAGGACCAGCCGTGCGGCGGTGACGGTTCGGTTGGCGACATTCGTGTAGTCGATCAGACCGCAGAGCGCGTCGACGAGGTCTTCTGCGGATGTCGGTGCCAGTACACCGACTTCGGACATCTCGCGTTCCACGATCGCGTCGACGGTGCCGGTGACGAGCGCCGCCCGGGTGCGGAAGTAATTGGACAGGCCGGTCACGGCGAACCCGTGGTGCTACTCCACGGCTTCCCCCAACACTGGTGGGAGTGGCGCGGGGTCCTCCCCGGGCTGGCCGCGCATTACCGGGTGATCTGCCCGGATCTGCGCGGCGCCGGCTGGACCGACGCACCGCCGACCGGATACACCAGCGAGCAGTTGCTCGCCGACGTCGTCGCGCTCCTGGACGCGCTCGAACTCGACCAGGTCTGCCTGATCGCGCACGACTGGGGCGCTCTGCTCGGATACGAGCTGTGCCTGCGCGCGCCCCACCGTGTGCGGAAGTACGTGAGCCTCGGTGTCCCCCCCGTTCGTCCGGTTCGATCCACGGCTGCTCGGACGGGGGCGTCAACGCCTGACCTACCACCTGCTGCGGGATTTCACCACGAACCGGAACACCTGTTCGGAGAACGACATCGAGCTGTTCGCCGCCAGCTGCGCGCACCGGCCCGCGCCGCCGCCGCGTCCGCTCTCTACCGCTGCGGATGCTCATCGGCGCCGAAGACCCCATCGTGCGCCCGGAGTTCCTCGGCGGATGCGAGGAGCGCACCGATGACTTCGGTGTCGAGTTCGTCGACGGCGCCTCACACTTCATTGTCGACGAGAGGCCGGAGGCAGTGCTCGAACGCGCGCTCGCATTCTTCGCGCCGCCGGGCCCGGATCACGAGGCGGCGACGGGCACCTGACGGACGGGATCGATGCTCCCCGAACGTTCGAGCTCGCCCAGGGCGAACCCCACGCCGCGCACGGTGTGGACGACGTACGGCGATCCGACGGCCACCAGCTTCCGTCGCAGGGAGCAGATATAGGCATTGAGGACGTTCGTCTTCGATTCGACCGTCACACCCCACACCATGAGCATGAGGTCGCGGCGGGTGACGACTCGATCGACATTCTGCGCGAGCACGGTGAAGAGGACGAATTCCGTCCTGGTCAGCGTGGTGCGGAGCCCGTCGTGGTCGGGTTCGTGGGGTTCCTCGCACTGGCAGACGTCCTGCGCGTCGTCGGGCGCCTGCGCGGGCACCGCGGGCTTCACCCGGCGGAGGATCGCGCGGAGCCGTGCGACGAGCTCGTCCGCCCCGACCGGCATCTCCATCACGTCGTCGGCGCCGGCCTCCAGGAGGTCGCTGCGCCGGTTGCCGGAGCGGAACGTGCCGATCACCACAACGGCGAGCGCGAATCGCATCGCTTTCAACGCCCGCACCGTGGTGTCCGCGTCGAGATGTGGCGATCGCGCGTCGACGATCACCACATCAGGGGGTTCGATCCGCGACCGCACCGGCTCCGCATATGTCCTCGTGACGAAGAACCCCGCGTCCCGAAGGCGCTCGACGAGGGATCTCTCGACGTCCGCGTCGATCAGGAGGACGCGCGGACGGGCGATGGCCGAACTCGACACAGCGTTCATGCGGGTTCCTCCTGTTTTCGAGCCTCGCGTCGGTGTGCCTGTTAGATCAACCGGGGGCAGAGATCAAGTTCCCACGCCGCAGTTGATGACGATATCGGGCGAAACTCCCCTATCGTTACCGAGAGACCGCTGCATCACCCGATCGGGAGGTCGTTGTATGTCCCAACTCCAGCACCTCGCACTGCACGGGGACGCAGTCGCATACCGGCTGAGCGGTGAGGGCGAGACATTGCTGCTCGTGCACGGGATGGCGGGAAGTTCCGCGACGTGGCGCGCGGTTCTCCCGCAGTTGGCCCGGCGGTACCGGGTCCTGGCGCCGGACCTGCCCGGCCATGGTGATTCCGCCAAGCCGCGCGGCGACTACTCGCTGGGCGCGTTCGCCGCGTGGCTGCGCGACCTCCTGAACGAACTGGACATCGAACGGGTGACGGTGATCGGTCAATCCCTCGGCGGAGGGGTGGCGATGCAGTTCAGCTATCAGCATCCCGAACTGTGTGACCGGCTGGTCCTCATCGGCAGCGGCGGACTGGGACCGGATGTGAACTGGACCCTGCGGTTGCTGGCGGCACCGGGGTCCGAGTTCGTCCTGCCGTTGGTGGCGCCCTCCGCGGTTCGTGACGCCGGCAACAAGGTCCGCGGCTGGCTGGCGGCGGTCGGGATCCACTCGGTCCGCGGCGACGAGATGTGGAACGCCTACTCGTCGCTGTCCGATTCGGACACCCGGCAGGCGTTTCTGCGGACGCTCCGCGCCGTCGTCGACCATCGGGGGCAGGCGGTGAGCGCGCTGAGCCGTCTGTACCTGAACGAGGGTCTCCCGACGCAACTGATCTGGGGCGATTCCGACGGCATCATCCCGGTCGCGCACGGATACGCGGCGCACGAGGCGATTCCCGGGAGTCGGCTCGCCGTCCTCGACGGTGTCGGGCACTATCCACACCTCGAGGATCCCGCCGCGGTGGTCGAGATCATCGACGACTTCGTCTCCACGACACCGGCGCGGACCTGAATGATCGGTCGGCTGCGCTCGCGCGGCGCCCGGTGACGAGGATGTAGACGCTGATCAGCAGCACCCATGCCGGGAACGCCAACGTCGACCACAGGCTGAAGTCGACGATCGCCAGCAGCGCCAGGGCCAGCAGATACGTGGTCATGACGAGCCATCGCGGCATCAGGCCGGTCCGCAGCCAGATCGTCCCCAGCGAGATCATGAACACCGCGGCCATGCGCAGCGCGTAGACGTGGTTGATCTGCAGCATGATCTCGCGGCCGAAATAGACGATGTCGTTCGCGGAGCTGCCCGAGTGGCGGGCGATGGCGAGCACGCCGCCCGCCACCCCCATCGAGACGAATCCCATCGCGAGAAACAGCAATCCGCTGCCGAGGAACACCGTCGCGAAGAACCGGTCCTCGAGGTCGCCGAGACGGTCGCGGATGACGCCGATGAACCAGAGGAAGGCGATCCCCGCGAACGGAGCGAGGAGCAGGGCCGTCTTGATCCGCGTCTCGCCGCTGCCCACCCAGGGGGTTTCGTCGAACGGGTCCGCCGGCAGCGCGGTCCGCAGAAGGACGAGGCTGGCGGCGAACAGCACGGCGAAGACGATTCCCGCGACGGCCGCCGAGCGTGGCGTCCTCAGCCGGCGGAACTCCTGCGCGCGCTGCGTTTCGGCCATGAGTCAATCCTCGCTCGAGGAGCGATCGGGATTCACCGATTCGCGTCTACCCGGTGAACACCCGCCGGTCGGTTTCCCGCTGGGCGGAACGCCGCATGGCGTGCCGCATCCCCGAGAACTGTGATGTCAATTACACATTCACGAGACTTCGACCACCGAATGTGACCACCCACCCCTACCGCCCGGCTCGGGCCGCGCCGCAGTGCGGCGGCGCCGCCCCGAGTTCCCGTGCAGGTATTCGAAAGGACCCGATGATGGTCACCCATGCGACTACCGAGCGATGGACACCGCGCCTGATCTTCTCGCTCGCCTCGATCGTGTTGCTGCTGGAGATGCTCGCGGTCAGCTACATGATGATCTCGATCGCGTTGCCGCAGATCGTCACCCACTACCAGACGACGCAGGGCGCATGGTTGCTCACGGCGTTCCTGCTGGTGGGAGCGATCACCTGCCCGCTGATCGGCAAGCTCGCCGATACCCACGGCAAACGGAGACTCCTGCTGACGGCCGTGGGCCTGTCGGCGCTCGGGTCGCTGATCTCGGCGATCGCACCGACATACGCGGTGCTGATCGCCGGCCGCGCCCTCACCGGTCTGCTCGTGCCCTGCCTGTTCCTGAGCTATTCGCTCATCCGCGACGTCTTCCCCGCCCGGACGGTGGCGTTGGCGGTCAGCATCGCCACGAGCGGCATGGGCCTCATCGCGATCCCCGCACCGTTCTTCACCGGGTGGCTGATCGACAATTTCGGCTTCCGGAGCATCTTCTGGTTCTTCGTGGCCGGTCTGGTGATCCTCGCCGTCCTGATCCGGGCGACGACCGGCGAATCGACCGTGCGGCTGCGCTCCCGCATCGACCTGATCGGCGCGGCGCTCCTGGGCGCCGGACTCGCCGGCATCCTCGTCGGGGTGAGCTTCGGGCCCTCGTGGGGCTGGACGTCGGGGGCGACGATCGGTTTCCTCGCCGGCGGTGCCGCCCTGCTGGTGGCGTGGATGGTGTCCGCACGACTGCTCGCGGACCCGCTGATCGACATCCGGTTCTTCGGTAAGCGGCCGGTGTTCCTGACGGCGCTCGGCGCGGGATTCTGCTACGGCACGTCCGCGGTGTTCACGATCATGCTCCCGATGATGTGCATGACCCCGGCGATCCTGGGGCTCGGCTACGGATTCGGTATCAGCGCAGAGGGATTCGCGATCTTCCAGGCGCCGCTCGGTGGCGCCGTGGTGATCGGCGGACTGATCGTCGGAACCCTGGTCCCCCGGAACGTCCGTCCGCGGATCCTGATGGTCGTGGGCATGCTCGTGATGGCCGCCGCCTGCCTGCTCACGGCGATGGTCCACGACGACAAGGCCCTCCTGATCGGCTTCGCCGCACTCCTCGGCGTGGGAATGGGCATGGGGTACGCCTCCGTCCCGAACCTGCTCATCGCCGCGGTGCCGCCGCAGTTGCAGGCGACGACGGCGAGCATGGTGGCGGTGTTCCAGAGCATCCTGCCCGCCATCCTCCCGGTGATCGTCTTCTCCGTGTTGAACTCGCACATCGCGACCGTCGTGCAGGGTGCGGTCTTCTACACCGACACCGGCATCACCATCGCGTTCGTGATCGGCGCGGTCTCGGCGCTGCTGGGCGCGGTCGTGGCCTTCGCGTTGCCCCGCCGGATTTCGCAACTGAGCGCACCCGGTTCGGGGGCCGCGGCCGCGGCCGACACGGACGGGGCCGTCGTCCTCGCCCACTGAGCCGCCGGTCTCACACCGTCGTCGCCGCGACTCCCCCGTGGGGTCGCGGCGACGACGGCCCTCAGCGATTTCACAGCGCGCGTGTGTCACCATCAGCGGTCGTCCCGTCCCTGGGTTCGGTCGTGGTGAGGAGGCATTGATGCGGGTGCGAATACCCGGGCGGGTCGTCCCGCTGACCGAGGCGCAGCACGCTATTTGGTTCGCACAGCAGCTCGCACCCGAGATTCCCTACGTGATCGCCCAGTACGTGGACCTGCGTGGTCCGGTACGCCTGGACCTGCTGACGGAGGCGTCCGCACGAGCCGTCCACGAACTGGGATCGTTCACCGTGCGGGAGGTGGATGGTCGGCCCCACCAGGTTTTCGGCGCCGGAACGTCGGAGCGGGTGCCGGTGGTCGATCTGCGGGACGAACACGATCCGGTCGATGCGGCCGAGCGGTGGATGCGGAAGGACTGCATCGCCCCCGTCGACATGTACGGCGAGTCACTCGTCCTGTCGACGATTCTGCAGGTGGGCGACGAGCGCACCTACTGGTACACGCGTGCCCACCACGTCGCAATGGACGGCTATGCGGCGATGATGCTGATGCGCCGCACCGCCGAACTGTACGTGGCGGGAATCGACGGCGACCGGCCTCCGGAATTCCGGGCGGTCGATCCGGGACGGATCGCGGCGGACGACGCCGGCTACCGGTCTTCGCCCCGCTTCCAACGCGACCGCGCCTACTGGCGGGAGCAGGTCCGCGACCTGCCGCCGACGGTCGGCCTCAGCGGACGACGTACCCCGAATCCCGGCGCCTCGGTGCTGGTGGCACGGGGCAGCGCGGACCGCAGCAGCGACCTCTTGCGTCCCACCGGCGACGGGAACGCGCACAGCCCGACGGTGGTGGTGGTGGCGGCGTTCGCCGCGTATCTCGCCCGCATGACCGGCGCCGACGACGTGATCCTGTCACTTCCGGTGTCCGCCAGGACGTCTGCGCGTCTGCGCGGCACCGGTGGTTCCGTGTCGAACGTCCTCCCACTCCCCTTGCGCGGTGTCGGCACCGGCACGGTGCGGGACGCGGTGCGGGCGGCCCGAACGGCCTTGACGGGGGCACTGCGTCATCAGCGGTACCGCCGCGAGGACATCGGTAAGGACATCGCCTCTGCCGGAACGGGTCTCACCCACTTCGGTCCGGTCCTCAACCTGATGCTGTTCAAGCAGGAGATCACTCTCGGTGCGGTCACCGGACGCGTGCAGGTGCTGACGACCGGTCCGACGGCCGACTTGGCGGTCAACATCTATCCGGGACCACCCGGCTCGGTTCCGCGCATCGACGTCGAGGCGAACCCGGCGCTGTACGACGAGGACGAGGTCACCGGGCACCATCGACGGTTCACCATGTTTCTCGCACGCTTCCAGGCCGCCGCCGGAACGGACCGCTCGGTCGCCGAACTCGACGTGTTCCACGATGCCGAACGGGAGGCGTTTTCTCCCGCCTGCGGACGGCCGGATTCGGAACCGGCACCGTTGGATCGGATCCTCGCCGCGACCGTCGTCACCCGCCCGGACGCCGTCGCGGTGCGGGATCGAGGACGGGTGGTGACGTACCGCGAACTCGACGAGGCCGCCGACCGGTGGGCGCGGGTGCTGACAGGTCACGGCGTCGGACCCGAGGACCTGGTGGCGGTGTCGATTCCGCGGTCGTACGAATCGGTGCTGGCCTTGTGGGCGGTGGCCAGGACCGGCGCGGCGTATGTGCCCGTCGATCCGACCCACCCCACCGACCGGATCGCGTACACCCTCGGCGACTCCGGTGCGGCGCTGGGTCTCACCGTCCGCTCTGCGCGCGATCGTCTTCCCACCACCATCCGCTGGCTGAGCAGCGACGACGGTGACGACCATCCGCCGACCGTGGAACGCGACCGTCCCGTGCATCTCGGGCACCCGGCCTACGTGATCTACACCTCCGGCTCCACCGGGGTTCCGAAAGGGGCCGTGGTCACACACGACGGTCTCGCCAACCTCGTGCAGGAGATTCGGGACAAGTACGCGGTCGCAGCGGATTCGCGGGTGCTGCATTTCGCGTCGCCCAGCTTCGACACCGCACTGGTCGAGGTGCTCGCGGCGTGCATCGGCGGCGCCACCCTGGTGATCGCGCCGACCGACGTGTACGGCGGGGCTGAACTGCGAGAACTGCTGCGCGCCGAACGCATCACCCATCTGCTGTCGACGCCGTCTGCGTTGGCGACCGTGGACCCCGACGGACTCGACTCCCTGGAACTGGTCCTCGTCGGAGGCGAGGTGTGCCCGCAAGACCTCGCGGATCGGTGGGCGGTCGGCCGGACGATGCGGAATGCGTACGGACCCACCGAAACCACGTGCAGCGTCACCCTCACCGACCCCCTCGACCCGGGCGGACGGGTGACGATCGGGTCCCTGATGCGCGGTGTGCGGGCGACGGTCTGCGATCCCCTGCTACGCCCCCTCCCACCGGGAGCTGTCGGCGAGCTGTACCTCGCGACGCCGGCCCTCGCCCGCGGATACCACCGACGACCGGCATTGACCGCCACACGGTTCGTCGCGGACCCGTCCGGTAAGCCGGGCTCCCGCATGTTCCGCACCGGTGATCGGGTCCGGTGGACGAACTCGGCCACCCTCGAGTTCCTCGAACGCACCGACGATCAGGTGAAGGTCCGCGGATTCCGCATCGAGCTCGGCGAGATCGATGCCGCGCTGCGCAGGAACCCGGACATCGACTTCGCCACCACGATCGTGCACCGCACTCCGGTCGGAGACCCGGTCCTGGTCTCCTACATCATGGTGCGGCGCGAGTCGCAGACCACGCCCGAGTCGGCGAGACACGCCATCGCACGGTTCCTGCCGGAGTACATGGTTCCGGGATCGATCACGGTGCTGGACGCGGTTCCCCTGACACCGACGAAGAAGCTGGACCGCGGCGCGCTCCCCGCCCCCGACTTCGGCACGACGACCGTCCCTCGGCGCGATCCGGAAACGACGACCGAGCGCACGGTCGCCGACGTGTTCGGCCGACTGCTCGGTGTTCCCGCCGTCGCGGCGGGCGATTCGTTCTTCGACCTCGGCGGAGACTCCCTGTCGGCCACGAGGGTGGTCGCGACATTGAACGCCGAACTCGACGCGACGCTCGGTGTGCGTGAGCTGTTCGAGACCCCGACCGTGTCGGCGCTCGCGGAGCGGATCGACGACCGGGACGCTTCCCGATCCGGCGCGGTGCGGGCCCCGCGCATCGCCGCCACCGCCGTGCCCGACCGGGTGCCGCTGTCGCCGTCGCAGCAGTTCATCGACCGCAGTGCCACCACCCCGCCGCTGTACAGCATTCCGTTCACGGTGCGGGTGGCGGGGGCAGTGGACGTCGACGCGCTGCGCTCCGCAGTCGCGGACGTCCTGGCGCGCCACGGTGCGTTGCGCACCGTGTTTCCGGACTCGGCGGCGGGGCCGTACCAGCGTCTGCTGTCCGTCGACGATGCCCTACCGGATCTGGCGCCGATCCCCGCCGGACCCGACGACGTCGCCGACCGGGTGGACCGGGTGCTCGGGGCGCCGTTCGATGTGCGGACCGAACCCCCTTTGCGCGCAACGCTCTTCGCGCTGGACGCGCGCGATCACCTCCTCGCGTGTGTCCTCCACCACATCACCGCGGACGGATGGTCGCTGGCGCTGGTCGCCCGCGATCTCGTCACCGCGTATGCGAGCCGGACCGCGGGTGCGCCCCCGGGCTGGGAGCCGCCCCGGGTGACGTACCCGCAGTACAGTGTGTGGCGCCGCGACATGCTGGGCGCCGAGGACGATCCGGGAAGCGTCGCGTCGCAGCAACTCGCGTACTGGACCGAGGAACTGTCGGGGCTACCCGGCGCGGTGGGGTTGCCCCTCGACCGCCGCCGGCCACACCACTGGACCTACGGCGCCGGCCGCGCCACGTTCCGGATCGACCACACCGCGCATCACACGCTCGCGTCGCTCGCACACCGGCATCACGCCACGGTGTTCACCGCACTGAGATCTGCGGTCGCGATCCTGCTCGCCCGACTGAGCGGGGACACCGACATCGCCGTCGGCACCCCGGTCGCCGGTCGGAACGACCCTGAACTGGACGACGTCGTCGGGATGTTCGTCAACACCGTCGTCCTGCGGACCCGGGTCGATCCCGGGGACACGCTCGCGGACGTGATCCGCGACTCCCATGACATCGAACTGCGTGCCTTCGCGCATGCGGATGTGCAATTCGAGCGACTCGTCGAGGTGATCGACCCGCCCCGGTCGTCGTCAGTGCACCCGTTCTTCCAGGTCGCGCTGTCGCTGAACAACTTCACCCCGGCGACCCTGGACGTCGCCGGCCTGCGCTTCGACATCACCCCGCGTCCCCTCGACGTGGCGAAATGCGATCTCCACTTTCATTTCACCGAACGGCACGACACCACCGGCCGGCCGGCGGGAATCGACGCCGAACTGGTGTACGCCACCGACCTCTTCGACGGGGCCACCGCAACGTCCTTCGTCGACGCCCTGCTGGCGGTCATCGGAGGCGATCCCGGTGCGTGAGCAACACTGAACCCCATGGATCGGAATCTGCTCCACCCGAGGTCGTGGGACGTGCGCGCCCGGTCCGCGGCGGCCGCCGCCCTGGTGGTCACCATCTGCCTCGTCGTCGCGGGCGGAGCATTACTGCTGGTGCTGTACCGGACACTGGAGCACTCGGCGCGCGACGCCGCGGACGCCCGCGCCCGGCAAATCGTCGAGCAACTCCGCACCGCGGAACCCGAGGACCTCGACAGCTCGCTGTTCGCGACCGACGGCCAGGTCGGTGCCATCCAGGTCATCGACTCGGCCGGCACCGTCGTAGCCACCTCCCCCGGCGCCGACCGTCTCCCTGTCACGTTCGAGCCGGTGCCGCCCGGCGAATCCCGGTACCTCGGCAACATCGACCTCGGCGACGAACCCGACTACTGGATCGTCGAACGGGGTGCGCAGTCACTACAGGGTCCCGCGACCGTGGTGGTCGGGGCGGACCGCGAACCCATCGAGGGCATCCTCGGCACCGTGGCCCTCCTGATGGCGATCGGTGGCCCCGTCGTGGTCGCGATGGTGGCGGTGGCGAGCTACCGTCTCGTCGGCGCGGCGCTGCTGCCCGTCGAACGAATCCGGGCGCGGGTGGCCGCCATCTCCACCGACCGACTCGATGAACGCGTCCCGGTGCCGCACACTCAGGACGAGATCGCGCGGCTCGCCGAAACGATGAACAGCATGCTCGGCCGTCTCGAGTCCGGTCACCGCGCGCAGCAACGATTCGTCTCCGACGCGTCGCACGAACTGCGGAGTCCGCTCGCCACGATCACGGCCGCTCTGGAGTTGGCGCACACCCGGCCCGAACTCGTCGACACGTCGCTGGTCGACGAGTCGTTGCTACCGGAGGCGCGCCGCATGAACCATCTCCTCGCGGACCTGCTGCTCCTCGCCCGGGCCGACGAGAACGGGCTCACCCACACATCGGTGGACGTGGACATCGACGACCTGATGTACGCCGAGAGTGCCCGCGTGCGCGACATGTCGCCGGAGTTGGTGGTGCGGACGGCGATCGCGCCGGTCCGCGTGGTCGGCGACCCGCAGCAACTGGCGCGGGTGGTGCGCAATCTCGTCGACAACGCGCGGCGTCACGCCCGGCGTGAGATCCGCCTGAACTGCCGGACGTCGTCCGACGGCGCCGTCCTCGAGGTCGCCGACGACGGGCCGGGGATCGCTGTGCCGGATCGGCAGCGGATATTCGAACGGTTCGTCCGCCTCGATACCCCCCGTACCCGCGACTCGGGCGGTGCGGGACTGGGCCTGGCAATCGTCGCCGAGATCGTCGCGACACACGGTGGCACGATCGACGTCACCGACAGCGGCACGGGCGGATCGCAATTCGTGATCACCCTCCCCGCGGACGGTACCCGTCAGTCGTCTCCGGACTTCAGCCGGTAACCGACCCCGCGCACGGTGTCGATGCTGTTTCTGCCGAACGGGGTATCCACCTTGCGTCGCAGATAACCGATGTACACCTCGACGATGTTGTCGTCGCCCTCGTAGTGGGTGTCCCACACCGACTGCAGAATCTCCTGCTTGGTGACCGCGGATCCGGCGTTCCGCATCAAGAACTCCAGGACGCTGTATTCGCGGGGCGTCAGCGCGAGCGCGGTGCCGTCCCGGGTGACCCGATGCCGGGCGGGGTCCAGCTCCAGGCCGTCCGCCGTCAGGACGGTGGGACGCCGCGGTGCGCCGCGGCGGACCAGCGCCCGCAGCCGGGCCACCAGCACCACGAACGAGAACGGTTTGATCAGATAGTCGTCGGCGCCGAGGTCGAACGCGTCCGCCAGGTCGTATTCGCCGTCCTTGGCCGACAACATCAGCACCGGAGTCCACACTTCACGACGCCGCAGGTCCCGTACGATGTCGTACCCGTGTTTCCCGGGCAGCATGATGTCGAGGACGACCACGTCGAAGTCGCCGCTGAGCGCCGCCTCGAAACCCGACAGGCCGTCGTGCTCGACGTCGACGACGAACCCCTCGGCCGTCAGTCCACGGCGCACCGTCTCGGCGAGACGCCGTTCGTCCTCGACCAGAAGAACTCGCACACGCGCTCCTCCCTGTGCCCCGCGACTTTCAGTACAACAGACCGCCGCGGGGTGGGCCACGCGCTCTCAGCGTTCCCACAGCGGGCGGTGACGACACTGGCCGGATGCCCCACACCTCCATCGCCACCGCCGGGCTTCGTGTGTCCGCGCTGACGCTGATCCTGGCCGTGCTCTGTGTGCAGGTCCGCGACGGCGGCCCACTGACCGGTGCCGACGTGCCCGCGACGTCGTGGGTCGTCGGTCACCGCTCCGCCACCCTCGACCATGTGGCTCTCCTCGTCACCGACCTCGGCAGCCCCGTCGCCACCGTGGCCTTCGCCGTGATCTGCGGGCTCGCCCTCGCCTGGCGCCGGCGTTCCGCTATCCCCGCCGCCGTCGTCGTCGGGACGGTCGGGGCCGCCACCGCGGCGAGCACGGCCCTGAAGCTGGTCGTCGAACGCAGCCGGCCGGCCGTCGACCTGCAGGAGGTCCTGGAGACGGACTACTCGTTCCCGTCCGGGCACGTCACGGGCACCGCGGCCCTGCTCGGGATCACGGCGGCGATCCTGCTCGGCCGCCGGCATCTCCGCGTCCGGGTATGCGGCGCGGCGGTGGCCGGGTGCGGGGTGGTGATCGTTGCCATGACCCGCGTCTACCTCGGTGTCCACTGGATGTCCGACGTCGTCGCCGGCGCGATCCTCGGCGCGGTGTTCGTGACGGTAGGCGCCGCCACGTACGAGCGTGTCCACCGTCCGCTCGCCGCCGTCGCTCCGCCGAAACCGCTCGCGGTCGTCGACCGAGTGGGAGGCTGAGGTGGGGAACAGTTCTCTGGTTCGACCCGGACGACAGGAGACCACCATGCGACTGACCACACTCGGCGACCTTCCCGCGCGCATCGCGACCGGGGGTTTCATCCTCCATTCGGGGATACAGAAATGGTCGGCGGACGAGCAGGCCGCCCAGGGCCTTCACGGTATGGCGGCGGGGGCGTTCCCGTTCTTGAACGCGATTCCGCCGGAACGGTTCATCAAGTTGCTGTCGGTCGCCGAGATCGGCACGGGCGCAGCACTGCTCACACCGTTCGTACCCTCCGCCGTGGCCGGGGCGGCGCTCACCGGGTTCTCCGGCGGCCTCGTGGCCATGTACGCGAGGACGCCTGCACTGCGTAACCCCGGCAGCATCTGGCCGAACGAGAACGGCATCGCCGTCGCCAAGGACGTGTGGATGCTCGGCATCGGGCTGGGTTTCGTGCTCGACGGGTTGTCGCGTTCCCGCTGCCGCTGACGGTCTGACGTCGATCGGACCGAGTGCGGAGACTCCGCCGGCTACTGCTCGGGCACGACGCAGAAGTCGCTGTCGGAGAAACCCGAGGGACGCACACCGAGCGCCTGATTGAGACGTCCCCGGTGGTTCTCCCAGGCGATGGCCGCGGCGAGTTCGGTCAGCTGCGCCTCGGAGAACTCGGCGAGCAATGAGCGCCGCAGGTCCTCGCCGATGTGGGCGGGCGTGCGGGTGATGGCCTCGGCGAATTCCAGCACCAGCTTCTCGGTGTCGTCGAATTCGCTGCTCTCCCGAAACGTCGGGAGGGCGCGCAACTGCGCGTCGCTCACTCCGAGCGCGCGGCTGAACGCCGATCCGATGTCGAGGCAGTACTCGCAGTTGGTCAGCGCGGCCGCCTTGATCTCGCCGAGCGCCTTGAGACGCGGGTCGACCCTGGCGCTGGTCGCGAGCGCGAACTCGTGGAACCCGACGGCGGCGAGTAGCTGCGGTCGGCGCCGCAACCAGCGCAACAGGTCTGCCCGGTTGCGGCGGGCGGTGGGAAAGACACGACGAAACGAGTCCATCTGACCGAGGACGCTCATGCTGTCGGTCTACACCCATCGCCGGGGCGGGACAACCCTGAAGCCGTTCGGCAATCGTGGTGTCCCGGCGACGGGAGTGTTCTACGTTCGGAACGGAGGCCCACCGCACCCCGAGGAGTCGGCATGAAGGCTGTCATCTGCACCGAGACTCGCCTGGAGGTGGATGACATCCCGGCTCCGATCCCGGCGAGGGGTCAGGTGCTGATCGATGTGTCCCGGTGCGGGATCTGCGGCTCGGACCTGCACGCCCGCGTGCACGCCGACGCGATGGCGGAACTGGCGGCCGAAACCGGCTACCGCGACTTCATGCGCTCCCACCAGCGGGTCGTGCTCGGGCACGAGTTCAGCGGCACCGTCGCCGGCTACGGGCCCGGTTGCCGGAAGCGGTGGCCGGTGGGTACCGCGGTGGTTGCGTTGCCCATCGTCCGCACCGGGTCGGACATCCACCTGACCGGGCTGTCGGCCTCGGCGCCGGGCGGCTACGCGGAACAGGTGGTGGTGCAGGAGTCGATGACCCTGCCGGTGCCCAACGGGCTGTCGGAGGAGGCGGCCGCGCTGACCGAGCCGATGGCGGTGGCGTGGCACGCGGTGCGGAAGGGCGACGTCGGCACGCGCCGGACCGCGATCGTCATCGGATGCGGCCCGATCGGTCTCGCCGTGATCAGCATGCTGAAGGCATCCGGTGTCCGCACCGTCGTGGCCGCCGACTTCTCCACCCGACGGCGGGAGCTCGCCCGGCAATGCGGTGCCGACGTCGTCGTCGACGCTGCCGCGGCGTCGCCCTGGACGTCCTATCCGCGACGCAGGGAGACGACCTCCATCACGGAGGTGCTCGCCCTCGGACTGGACACCATGGAGAGGCTGCGTCGAATCCCGAAGCTGCCGTGGTGGCATGCCTTCGCCCTCGCCGACGCGGTGGGCGCGACACCGTCCGGGCCGGTCGTCTTCGAGTGCGTCGGCATGCCCGGAGTCATCGACGGCATACTGGCCGGCGCGCCGCTGCGGTCACGTGTCGTCGTGGTCGGGGTCTGCATGGAGACCGACACCTTCCGGCCCGCCCTGGCGATCAACAAGGAGATCGACCTGCGCTTCGCCATCGCCTACGACCCCCGCGAGTTCCGCGACACACTCCACATGCTCGCCGACGGAAAGGTCGATCCGACGCCGCTGATCACCGGCACGGTCGGGTTGGCCGGTGTCGAATCCGCGTTCACCGCGCTCGGCAGCCCCGAGGTCCACGCGAAGATCTTGATCGACCCCGAGAACACGACCGCCGCGCTGTGATTCGCCGATGCCCATGACATCCCACCACCCCCGGCTCCAGTGGGCCGTCCCGGCGCTTCTCCTCACGCTGATCTACGCCGCGTCGCTCACCGTGTACGGGCTGAGCAGCCGCACCGGCGACGACGACGGACCGTTCGAGATCGGCAGCGACGAGGTCGTGGTCCTCGTGACGGCGAAGTCGCTGCAGCCGACGACCGACCGGGTGCAGGCCGAGGTGACAATCACCGTCGGTGAGGATTTCCTCCACGCCAACGGCGACACACTGAACCGGGACATCACGCTGCTGCTCGTCCCGAGCACCAGCCACGAGGAGATCGTCTTCCGGGCGGGCGCCTCGGCCACGACCTTCGACACCGAGTTCATCGCCACCGGCAACGCGGCCTATTGGCCGTTCGACCGGTTCGAGGTGAATCCAATGGTGGTGGAGGCGTATCAGGGGCTCGGCGCCGACCGTGAACTGGTGCCCACGGCCCTCCTGCTGGAGGGCCGCGTCGACGGGTGGAAGGCACGCGCCGAGGAGGTTGCGGTCGATACGGACCTGTCCCGGAACGGTACCGGCGCCGCGCTGATGTTCGCGCGCACGGGCGGGAACCTGATCTACGCCGGAATCCTGTTGCTGATGATGACGATCCTCGCGGGCCTCGCCGCATTCGTCGCGTTGCAGACGTTCCGCCGTAAGCGCGCCGTCAACACGGACATGCTGGGCTGGATGGCCGCGATGCTGTTCGCCGTCGTGCCGTTGCGTGGAATCCTGCCGGGAAGCCCGCCGATCGGGTCGTGGGTCGACATCGCCCTCACGGTGTGGGTGGTCTCCACACTCGTCGCGTCGCTGGCCCTGTTCGTGTTCTGCTGGTGGCGGGACAGCGAAGCGCCCGCACAGCACGAGGTGGTTGCCACGAGAGCGCCGGGTTCGGAATAGTCGAGGACATGGTGCGCCGGACCGGAACAGTGCGGCCGCCCTGGTATCTCGCCCACGTGAACAAGGTGATCGTGGGCCTGCACCGCCTGGGCGTTCCGATGCCGATGCCTGCGCTCACCGTCCCCGGCCGGAAGACGGGGGTGCTCCGGTCGACCCCCGTGTCACCGTACGAGGTGGATGGCCGGCGCTACGTCGTCGCGGGATACGCCGAATCGGACTGGGCGAAGAATGCCCTGGCCGCCGGGCGCGGTGAGCTGACGCGGGGGCGTCGCCGCGAACGCGTCCGGCTGGTCGCCCTCCCCATGTCGGAGCGGGGCCGGATCCTCCGCGAGTTCCCGATCCGGGTGCCGCACGGAGTCACCATGTTCCTCAAGGCCGGAACGGTCGCGAACTCCTCGCCGGAGGCGTTCGCGGCCGCCGCGGACCGGTGCGAGGTGTTCCGCATCGAGCCACTCGACTGACGGGGTCACCGAACCTCGAGTGTGCCCACCATGTTCGGGTGATACGCGCAGTGGAACGCGAAGGTGCCCGGCTGACCGGGAACGGTGAACGTCGCGGTCGCACCCGGTTCGACCTCCACGTCGAACAGGTCGCCGGTGTCTGCCGTCACGGTGTGTTCGGCGGTGTCGTCGTTGCGGACGGTGACCTCTTCTCCCGGCGCGAACGTGCCGGGCAGGGTGTATTTGAAATCGGAGATCAGGATCTCCTGCCCGCCCGCTTGACCCGCCCCCGCAGGCATGGACATCGGCATCGACATGGACATCGACGGCATGCCGGACATGGGATGGTCGCCGCCGTGCGCCGATTCCGCCGAACCGGACGAGTCATCACCGTCACTTCCGCACGCGGCCAGCGCGAAGACGGCCAGCAGGATCGGCAGGACAAGTGTCAGAACGCGTTTCATGGTGGTCGCCTCCGGATGACGATGAGAGATGACGATGAGAACGGATGCCCGACGCCCCGCTCCTCGCGGGAGTAGTACCCGTTTTCACGGCAGGCACCCCTCGGCGCGCCCGGCGACCCGTCAGCCGCCGTTCAGCGCCTCCTGCGACTCGAGGTTCGCCACCGGGGTGCGGAGCGAGGCGACGGCGTCCGCGTAGAGGGACGACTTGATCTCACCGAGTGTGCGTCCGCGGGTCGCGACGAGCCCCTGCGCGTGTTCGACGGCCCTGGTGAGCACCTGCTGCTCGGGGGCGACCTCGTCGACGAACCCGAGTTCGCTTGCCGCGACGCCGCCGTACCGACGGCCGGTCACCAGGGCGGTGTGCACGGCCCGCGCGGGCAGGCGGGCCGCGAGCAGCGCGATGCTGCCCGGCGCGTAACTCGCCCCGATGGTGATGCCCGGCAGGCAGAAGTAGCCGCGGTCCTCACGCATTACCCGGTGATCGTGGGCGGCCGCGAGGATGGCGCCGCCACCGAAGGTGTGCCCGGTCAGCGCGGCCACGGTCGGCAGGGGGAAAGTGAGGATCCGGGCGAACAGGGCCTGCACCCGGTCGATGTAGGAGTTCAGCTTGTCGGTGTTGGCGACGACCCAGGCGGTGTCGAGACCGGTGGAGTAGAACTTTCCGAGTCCCGTCGTCACCAGGGCGGCGGGACCGTCGTGCTGCTCGATGCGGTCGAGGAGGCTGTCGACCCTGTCGATCCAATCCGGGTGGAAGGCGTTCTCGCTGTCCGGTTCCCCCTCCTCGCCGAAGTACAGGACGAACACATCTTCCGAGCGCTCCACGTAAGGCATGCGGCGAGGCTACCTGGAGACGGGCGGGTCGCGCCGCTCGAGCACACACACCTCGGTGGGTGAAGTTTCAACTGTCGCGGGGCCGGGTATGTCGATCGTCAAACAGCTGAGGCGGTGGACGATGAAGAGCGGAACAGGCATTGCCGACACCCGCACCGTTCGGGACTATATCCACACGGTGGCCAGAACCGTTCACGCCGACTCCATCGACTGGTGGGACAGCGACGGCATCGAAGCGGTCCTCGTTCTGCCGCACCGGTTGCACTATCTGCCCGGACGCAACGCGGTGCTCGCGTGGAATCGAACGTTCGGCTGGTCACTCGGCGTCGAAGGACTGGGCCGCCGCAGTGTCATCGTGATCGACGGCCTCGGCATCGGGCGGATGCCGTCGCCCGCCGTCTGCGCGGAACGTGCAGTGGAGTTGATCGACGACTACTGCCGCTCGACACCCGTATCGACGGGAGTGCCGAGCACCGGACCCGGCACGACCGCCGCGGACCGGTGTCCCCGCATCGGCCGGGACACCGCCGGCAGCGGACGGCGGGACAGAGTCGTCAGACGACCGTGACCACGGGCGCCGGGGGCCACGACGACAGCGTGGCCCAACCGCATTCCCCCGCGCAGGAGCAGCCGATCGTCGCCGCGGAGGAGGGCGCGGCGCGCATCAGCACGGCGGCGCATCCGCTCGGGAAGCCCGGACCGCGCTTCGATCGCCGGTCACCGTTCTTCATCGGGATGGCGGGGGCCGCCGGTGTCGCCGTCACGTACGCCCTGATCGAGGTCGTTCTCGCGGCCCGCGGGGTGCTGGTCCTCATCGCCGTCGCCGCATTCCTCGCGATCGGCCTCGAACCTGCGGTGTCCTGGCTGGTGCGGCACGGTTTTCCCCGATGGGCCGCGGTCGCAACGGTTTTCGTCCTCGCCTTCGCCGTGCTGGCCGGGTTCCTGGCCGCCGCGATCCCGCCCATGGTGACGCAGGGCGGCGCACTCGTGCACAACGCCCCGGACTACCTGGGACACCTCGAGCAGCGCTACCCGGTATTGGAGGAGCTCAGCACCCGCTTCCACCTGCAGGACGAACTGCGGCGGGCACTCGACGCGAGCAACGCGCCGATGGTGGTCGGCGGGCTCGTGGGTGCGGGCAAGTTCGTGTTCAGCGCCATCAGCGGCACCGTGATCGTGGTCGTGCTCACCGCCTATTTCCTGGCCGACTTCGCACACATCCGGTCGTCGATCTACCGCCTGGCCCCGAACTCACGGCGACCCCGCACGATCCTGATCGGTGACGAAATCTTCGCGAAGGTCGGCGGATACGTGCTCGGGAATCTCTTGATCTCGTTGATCACCGCCGTCCTCACGTTCGTGTGGCTGGTCGCCTTCGACGTCCCCTACCCGTTGCTGCTGGCCGTCCTGGTCGCCGTGCTGGATCTGATTCCGGTGGTCGGCTCCACCCTCGCCGGCGTGGTGGTGGCGCTGGTCGCCCTCACCGTCTCCCTGCTGGTGTCACTGGCCACCATCGTCTTCTTCATCGCCCTCCGCCTGTTCGAGGACTATCTTCTCGTTCCCCGCATCATCGGCCGCACCGTCAAGGTGCCCCCGATGGTCACCGTCGTCGCCGTCCTCATCGGTGGCGCGCTGCTGGGGATCGTGGGGGCGCTGCTCGCGATCCCCGTCGCCGCCGCCGTTCTGCTCCTCGCCCGTGAGACGGTGTTTCCGCAGCTCGACCGCGGCTGAGGAGGCAGGGCACGAAAACGGTCTTGCGGAAGAAGTTTCCGTGTTCTGCTTACCCTGGAGACGTGGGATGCGCCGGGGCATGCTCGGGCCGTGTCCCGAGCATGAGAAAGAGGCGCTGGATGTCGGTGATGAGTCCCACCGAGGCGATGTTCGTGCTGTTCGAGACGCCGTCGCATCCCATGCACGTGGGTGCGCTCGAACTGTTCGAACCGCCGCGCGAGTCGGGGCCCGACCATGCCCGGGCCATGTTCGAGGCGCTGATCTCGCACGAGGGCGCGTCGGACACGTTCCGCCGGCGCGCCGTACGCCCGCTCCGCGGGGCCAGTTACCCCTGGTGGTCGTTCGACGACCGCATCGATCTCGGCTACCACGTGCGGCACACCGCGGTCCCGGGCCGGGGCCGGATGGAGGACCTGCTGTCGCTGGTGTCCCAGATGCACGGCATGCCGCTCGATCCGCAGCACCCGATGTGGGAGATGCACGTCATCGAGGGGCTCGCCGACGGACGGACGGCCGTGTTCTCGAAGATTCACCTGTCGTTGATGGACGGACCGGCGGGGCTGCGACTTCTCCACCACGCGCTGTCGACCGACCCCGACGCCCGCGACTGCCCCGCACCGTGGACTCCCGGGGTCGCCGGTGTGCCGCGGCGCGAATCCGTGTTGCCGGTGGCCGTGGTCCGGGCCGGGGTGCGGGCCGCCACCAGCATCGTCGGGGTACTGCCCGCGCTCGCGAAAGTCGCCTACGACGGCGTCCGCGAGCAGCATCTGACCCTTCCCCTGCAGTCGCCGCCCACGATGCTCAACGTTCCGGTCGGCCGGGCCCGGAAACTGGCGGCACGATCGTGGCCGATCCGGCGCCTGGTGTCGGTGGCCACCGCCGCCCACACCACGATCAACGCGGTGGTGCTCGCGATGTGTTCGGGGGCTTTGCGCCGGTATCTCCTCGAGCAGTACGCGCTGCCGGACGCGCCGTTGACGGCGATGCTGCCCGTGCCCCTCGACCTCGGCGGCACGATGATCGGACCGCGCGGCCGCGATCACGGCGTCGGCGCCATGGTCGTCGGCCTGGCCACCGACGAAGCTGATCCGGCGGCACGCCTCGCCCGCATCAGCGAGTCGGTCGAGCACACCAACCGGGTGTTCGGCGCGCTGAGCCACACCCAGTTCCAACTGATGAGCGCGCTGGCGATCAGCCCGATCCTGCTCGAGCCGGTCCGACGGTTCGTCGACGACACTCCCCCGCCGTTCAACGTGATGATCTCGTACATGCCGGGCCCGTCGAGGCCGCGATACTGGAATGGGGCCCGCCTCGACGCCGTGTATCCGGCGCCGACGGTCCTCGGGGGTCAAGCACTCAGCATCACCCTCACCAGCCGGTCCGGTCAGCTCGACGTCGGCGTGGTGGGCGATCGGCACGCCGTCCCGCATCTACAGCGGATCATCACGCACCTGGAGACGTCGCTCAGCGATCTCGAGCACGCGGTCGCCGCATCCGGCACCTGATCCCTAACCGGGCGGCTGCCGCAGCGACGTGCGGTTCTCCTCCCAGCATCGTGCGACGTGATCGCCGACGAGGTCGTCGAAGGCGAGGCAGGCCGCAGCCCCCAGCAGGATGTCGCCGGCCACGTCGGGCCGGGCCGCGACCAGTCCGCCGGCGAGGTCGCGGCAGACGATCTGTTCGTGCACGGAGTCGGCCTCCACGTGCTCGTCGAAGAACAGGGTGGCCGCCTTCCCGAATCCGAGGCGGCGCAGTCCGGCGGCGTATTTCTTGCTCGGCAACGCGGACGTGGTCTCCACCGCGCACAGGTGTCCCACCAGGGCCCCGAGCCGGCTGCGGTGCAGGCCGAACAGGGACAGCGCATTGAGGGACGCCAGCGTCACGGCGGGGACCGCGTCGATGTAGTGCGCGTAGTCGTCGGACAACCCGAGTTCACGCATGGTGGTGGCGAACAGCGCCGAGTGCATCCGCTCGGGTCTGCCGCCGCCGTACTCGTCGGACTGCACCTCCACCAGCGCCGCCTTCGGCGCGCCCGCGAGCCGCGGAATGCCGAACGTGTGCACGTCGGCCTCACGCAACTGGTTCAGGGAACGGTGGATCAGCAGTTCCCGGAACTGGGTGAGATCCGCCTCGTGGGCCATGTGACCGGACAGCCCCGGCGCCGTGCTGGGGGCGGTCATCGCCCACAGTGCCGCCACCACGTCGTCGGCGCCGGTCGGCGCGTCGGCGACGTCACGGATCGCGGCGTCGAACGGAACGTCGAGCGCCGACCGGGCGGCGATCAGGTCGCTGTTCCACTCCCATTCGTCGCCGACACCGGTGATCCCCTGCAGGTGCAGTTCGTAGAGCGCGGTCAGGCAGATCTGCGCGTCCTCGTCGAAGAGGAACGCCCGCGGACTGTCGCGCGCCGACGAGGCGAGGGAGCGTGCCGCCGCCACGAACGGTTCGGCATCGGCGACGTCTGCGCGCAGAATGGAGAACAAGAGGTCGCTGACAGGCCCACGCGGCTTCGGAAAGGGCATGGACGTTCCCGATTGCGCGACCGTGTCCGACATCGACCGAGAGTGCAAAGTAGTCATATGAACTCCATTCCCATTGCCGGCGCCGACGAATCCGACGTCACGATCACGGTCTGCCCTGATGGTCCACTGCTGGTGCGCGGTGCTGCGCGGATCCTCGACCCCGAAGGTAACCCGCTCGGCACCGATCGGGCCACCGTGGCGCTGTGCCGGTGCGGGCGGACAAGCATCGCTCCGTTCTGCGACTCGTCGCACAAGAAGCGGCGCCGCCCGTAGGGCCGACCCGCATCAGTTGCGCTTCCGGTTGTGCGCGCGGCGGCGCGCGATCACGAACGTCACGACGCCGACAAGGATCACGATGGCGATAATTTCCATCCGCTCCGATTACCCACTCCGCGGGCAAGCTACGCCGCGCCCCGGTTGCCTCCCCCGGTTCGATGGCGAGAAGTGCAGTGGGACAACCGGAAACGACGACAGCCCGCCGTCGGCGGTGGTCCGCGGGCAGAAACGTTCGCCGCTGTCATTGACACGATGGGGTAACGTCAGAGTCCTGCACGGTTGAGCCCCCAGCCGCAATGGACGGGCACGGTTCACGCGCCTTATTTCGTGCCTGTCTCCTAACGTCGCTCGACCGTGAGGAAACGACATGAAATCTGTTCTCAGTGCGCTGCCGACACGCTACGGCCCACCCGACAGTTCGACGCTGTTCAGTTGGGCCGTCGAGCCCGAGCACGGGCGGCTCTCCGTCGTCAGTGCGCCCGGTGCCGGCGGGATCCTCGTGGTCCGGATATCCGGTGACATCGACGTCACCACCCTGCACACCTTCGGGAATCATCTCGACGAGGCGATCAACGAACGACTTCCGTTCGTGCTCGACCTGACGGACGTGCAATTCTTCTGCGCGTCTGCCCTGCCGGTACTCGGCACCATGGCCGCCCGCGCCCGCCGGCTCACCGTGCCGTGGGCGGTGACCGGCAACAACGCACTCCGCAGGCCGTTGACGGCAATGAAGATGGCTGCACAGATCCCGTTCTGCGCCGACCTGGAGGACGCCTTCCTGCTGGTCGCCCAGGGAGTTCACCAGGGTGGGCGCTCGGCGTGAAGGATTCCGTTCCGCACGGCGCGTCCGACTTCGTGGTGGTCGCCAACCGGCTGCCCGTTGACATGGAAACACTCGACGACGGGACGACACGCTGGAAGCGGAGCCCCGGAGGCCTCGTCACAGCACTGGAGCCGATCCTTCACGACCGGGAACGCGGTTCCTGGGTGGGCTGGCCCGGTGTGCCCGACACGAAGGTCGAACCGATCGTCTCCGGCGGGGTCGACCTGTACCCGGTGGAGCTGAGCTCGGACGAGGTCAAGCTGTATTACGAAGGATTCTCGAACGCGACGCTGTGGCCGCTGTACCACGACGTGCTGGTGGCACCGGTCTTCGACCGGGACTGGTGGCACTCGTACCTGGACGTGAACCGCCACTTCGCCGAGGAGACCGCGCGCACCGCGGCCGAGGGCGCAACCGTGTGGGTGCAGGACTACCAGTTGCAGTTGGTGCCCCGTCTGCTGCGGGAGATGCGCCCCGACCTGACCATCGGGTTCTTCCTCCACATCCCGTTCCCGCCCGTCGAACTGTTCATGCAGTTGCCGTGGCGCAAGGAGATCGTGGAGGGGCTGCTCGGCGCCGACCTCATCGGCTTCCACCTGCCCGGCGGCGCCAACAATTTCCTGTTCCTGGCGCGCCGGCTGCTGGGACTCGACACCACCACCGCAGGTGTCGGCGTGCGCAGCGCACTCGGCAAGGTGACACTCGACGGCCGGGTCGTGCAGGTCGGCGCGTTCCCCATTTCCGTCGACTCGCGGCAACTGGTCGAACAGGCAACCGATCCCGCCATCGTCGAACGGGCCGCCGAGATCCGCCGCGAACTCGGAAACCCCCGCAAGATTCTCCTCGGAGTCGACCGGCTCGACTACACGAAGGGCATCGACCTGCGGCTCTCGGCGCTCGGCGAACTGCTCGACGAGGGTCGCCTCGATCCGTCCGACACCGCGATGGTGCAACTCGCCACCCCCAGCCGTGAACGCGTCGAGCACTACATGAAGATGCGCAGTTCCATCGAGGAGCAGGTCAGCCACATCAACGGTGACCACGGTCAGATCGGCCGGCCATTCGTGCACTACCTCTATCAGCCGGTCGATCGCAGCGAACTGATCGCGCTGTTCCTGGCCGCCGACGTCATGCTGGTCACCCCCATGCGGGACGGGATGAACCTCGTCGCCAAGGAGTACGTGGCCTGTCGCGCGGACCTGGGCGGGGCGCTGGTGCTCAGCGAGTTCGCCGGTGCCGCCGCCGAACTCCGGGGCGCCTACCTGGTGAACCCGCACGACCTCGACGGAGTGAAGAACACGATCATGGCCGCGCTGGACCCGGAACGGGAGCAGGGACGGCGCCGCATGTCACGACTGCACCGTCAGGTGCTCGACCACGACGTGCACCGGTGGGCGCAGTCGTTCCTCGGCGCGTTGTAGCCGTCGCCCGCGACCGAGCGTCGCATCACACCCCTGTCCTGGATCGGCCGAGGCCGAAGGAGAACACATGATTCGCGTTGCCTCCGTCCCGGAGTCCCATGTCTACGTTCGTCATCTGGGCGAGCCGGACGGAGGCGGCGGCGACGTCGTCCGTCTCGCCGATCCCGTCCCGGCAGACGGTCGCAAGGTCCCCGGGGGATGGTGGCCACCGCTCATGCTCGATCCGGGCTGGATCAGCCGCCACCATCGCGAATTCGACGTGTTCCACATTCATTTCGGATTCGACGCCATCGAACCGGCGGACATGAAGGACATCGTCCACGAGTTGTCCGCCCGCGGGAAGCCCTTGGTCTACACGGTGCACGACCTCCGCAACCCACACCACCCCGACGCCGGGCCGCACCTGGAGGTTCTCGACGTGCTGGTGCCCGCCGCTACCGAGTTGGCCACACTCACCGAGGGCGCCGCAGCCGTCATCGACGCGAACTGGGCCCGCACCGCGACGGTCCTCGCTCACCCGCACGTCGTGGAGCGCCCTCTGGTCGAGCGTCCCCGCCCGGACTCGGACGACTTCGTGGTCGGGGTGCACGTCAAGAGTCTGCGCGCCAACATGGATCCGTTCCCGGTCCTGGACGCGCTGACCCGCACGGTCGCCGCTCTCCGCGGAGCGCGTCTGCAGATCGATGTCCACGACGAGATCTTCCGACCGGACAGTTATTGGTACGCGCCGAACGCGGCGGCGCGACTCCTGCGCTACCGCGACGCCGATCGGGTCGACGTGCGCGTCCACCCGTACTTCACCGACGCCCAGTTGTGGAAGTACCTGTCGTCGCTGTCGGTCTCAGTGCTGCCCTACCGCTTCGGCACCCACTCCGGGTGGCTCGAGGCGTGCTACGACCTGGGTACCGCGGTGGTCGCCCCGACATGCGGCTTCTATGCGCAGCAACAGGACTGTGCCACTTTCGGATTCGACGAGGACTCCTTCGACGCCGCCTCGCTCGACCGGGCCGTCCGCACCCTGCACCGATCCGCGACGGCCCGGGCGACGTGGCACGAGCGCGCAACCCAGCGGCGCCTGCTCGCGCAGGCGCATCACAACCTGTACGAAAGAGCACTGTCGTGGCGTGCGCTGCCGTGAACGTCGACGCCCTGCGCATCGCCCTGATCGCCTCCAGCCGGCACCCCATCCGCCAGCCCTTCCCCGGCGGCCTCGAATCGCACGTCTGGCACCTGGCGCGGAGCCTGTGCGCGGACGGGCATCGAGTCAGTCTGTTCGCCGGACCCGGATCCGATCCGGGTCTCGGTTGCGCGCAGCTGACGGTGGAGACCTTGGAAACGAGTGCGGCCGCCCGGCAGGACGTGTCGATGCCACCGATGGACTTCCTGCGGGACCACCACGCCTACCTGCGGTTGATGCTCGATCTCGCCGGACCGCTGGCGGATTCGTTCGACGTGGTGCACAACCACAGCCTGCACTACCTCCCCGTCGCCATGGCTCCCGCGGTCCCGACACCCGTGCTGTCGACATTGCACACTCCGCCCACCCCGTGGCTCGAGTCGGCTCTCGCCGTCCGGGCCGGCACCGACGCCCATTTCGTGGCCGTGAGCAAGCACACCGCCGCAGCGTGGAGTCACGCGATCGACCGCATCGACGTCGTGCCGAACGGGGTCGACGTCGACCGCTGGCCTCAGGGTGACGGCGGCCCGCACCTCATCTGGTTCGGCCGACTGGTAGCGGAGAAGGGTGCGCACGTCGCGATCGCGGCGGCGCGCCGAGCGGGCTTCGCGATCCGCCTTGCGGGGCCCATCAGCGATCCGGGCTACTTCGAGAGCACGATCGCACCCCTGCTGGGTCCCGGCGTGACCTATCTGGGCCACCTAGCCCAGCCCGAGTTGGCGACCGCGATCGGCGGTTCGGCGGCGGCGGTGATCACCCCGCTGTGGGACGAACCGTACGGTCTGGTCGTCGCCGAAGCGCTCGCCTGCGGAACGCCGGTCGCCGCGTTCGCGCGCGGCGGGATCCCCGAGGTCCTCTCCGCCGACTGCGGTCGCCTCGTCGTGCCCGACGACGTCGACGCCCTCGCCCAGGTGATACCGCAGGTCGTCGCGTTGCCACGCCGGGTAGCCCGCGAACACGCACGGAGCCACTGCTCGGAACGTCGCATGGTGGACGCCTACGTGAACATCTACCGGCGGCTCGCGGCGAACCGGGTCCGCGCCGACGGCGACCGGAAGGTGGCATCGTGATCGGCTACTACATCCACCACCACGGGACGGGCCACCGGGTGCGCGCCTCGAGCATCTGCGCGGCCCTGGAGGCACCGGTCACCGCTCTCTCCTCGGCGCCGGTCGACCCCGGCGGTCCGTTCGCGGACCGTGTCCGGCTGGCGCGCGACGACCGGGGCTCCTCCCCCGAGAACCCCACCGCCGACGGCGCACTGCACTGGGTTCCCGCCCACGACGTCGGGCTGCGGACCCGCATGTCCCGGATAGCGTCGTGGGTCGACGCGACCCGACCCAGCCTGATGGTCGTCGACGTCTCGGTGGAGGTGGCTGCATTCGTTCGACTGCTGGGCGTGCCCGTGGTGATGATCGCGATGCCGGGAGAGCGCACAGATCCGGCCCATCGTCTCGGCTACCGGCTCGCCGACCACATCGTGGCCGCATGGCCGCAGGCGATGTACGACCCGGAATGGTTACGGGAATTCGCGCACAAGACCACATTCGTCGGCGGGATCAGTCGGTTCGACGGCCGCGCACCCGCCGCCGGTCCCGCCTCCTCCCGACCCCGGATCCTGGTGCTCAGCGGCGCCGGCGGCACCGCGGTGACGGTCGGGGACGTCCGTCGGTGCGCCCACGTGCATCGCGACTATCGATGGCAGGCACTCGGGGTTCCGGGCGCACCGTGGATCGAGGACCCCTGGCCGGAACTGTGCGGCGCCGACGTCGTCGTGTCCGACGCCGGGCAGAACTCGGTCGCCGAGATCGCCGCCGCCCGCCGTCCGGCCATCGTCATCGCGCAGCCGCGTCCGTTCGGTGAACAATCGGCGACGGCGCACTCGCTCGCGAGCGGTGGACTCGCCGTGTCGATACCGCAGTGGCCGGAGGTGACCAGATGGCCGGCGCTGCTCGACCGGGCACTCGCCCTCGGCGGCGACAGCTGGGTGCGTTGGCAGACCGCGGGCGCCGCCACCCGCGCAGCGGCAGTCATCGACAGCCTGGCGAAACGGGCGGAATCGGCGCCGTGAAGGTCGCGGTCGTGACGATCGCCGCACGCCGGGACCGTCATCTGCGGATGCAGTTGCGTTCCCTCGAACGGAGCCAGCGTACCTGCGACGACCACATCGTCGTCGCGATGGGTGACCCGCGGACGATGGACACTGTCTCCGAGAACGGACACGCACGGGGGATCTGGCTCGACCACGACGACGGCCCGCTGCCCCTGGCGGCCGCACGCAATGCGGGTGCGGATGCCGCACTCGCCGCCGGCGCCGATCTGCTGGTCTTCCTCGACGTCGACTGCCTGGCGTCCGAGGGTCTTCTCGGCTGCTACGTGTCGGCGGCCGAGCATCCGGACAACCGGTCGGCCCTGCTGTCCGGCCCCGTGACGTACCTTCCGCCTCCAGAACCCGCAGGGTACGACCTCGCCGGGCTCGGGCGGCTGCGATCCCCTCACCCGGCCCGCCCGGCGCCGCCGCACGGGACCGTCACAGCGGGAAGCGACTTCGATCTGTTCTGGTCACTGTCCTTCGCCGTCGGCCGGGCGACCTGGCAGCACATCGGCGGGTTCTGCACCGACTACACCGGCTACGGCGGCGAGGACACCGACTTCGCGCAGACCGCCCGCGCCGCGGGAGTCGGTCTGCGATGGGTGGGCGGAGCCGACGCGTTTCACCAGTATCACCCCGTGTCGGATCCACCCGTCGAGCACCTGCGGGACATCCTCACCAACGCCCACACCTTCCACCGGCGCTGGGGGTGGTGGCCGATGCAAGGCTGGCTGAGGGCGTTCGAAGCCGACGGCCTGATCGAGTACGACCGCGATCGCCGCACGTGGGTGAGGAGTTGACCTCACTCGGGATTCGTCGTCACCGACTCGACGATGCGGCGCGCCACCTCGGCCAACTTGACGTGCTCCTGCTGCGACTGCGCGACGAGGATCTCGAACGCCTGGTCCGCGGGCACGCCCCGCAGCGCCATCACGATTCCCTTGGCCTGCTCGATGACCGCACGGGACTTCATGGCCTTCGTGAGACCCGAAACCTCGTTCCTGGCCAACTCCACGCTGCGGGCGCTCCTCAGCAAACCCTCGATCGCCGTCGTGTAGACGAGCAGCACCACGGCGTCGAGTTCGCTGAACCCGTGATCCCCCTGCCCGTAGATGTTGAGTGTGCCGGCGAGGGCCTCGTCGACGGCGAGCGGCGCGGACAGGAAGCTGCGCATGCCGGCCTGGTCGAGATTGTCCGCGACCGACGGCCACCGGGCCGCGGCCTCCCCGAGCCGGGCCTTGACGACCTTCCGCGTTCCGGCGACACCGAAGTAGTCGCCGTCGAGGGCCTGAAAGTTCGGAATGTCGATCTCACGGACCGCCTCGTCCGTGTACGCGACGGTCACCACCCGTCCGTCGCGCAGCAGCGAAATCCCGGCCATGTCGGCGTCGGCGATCGCGTCCACCACCTGGTCGCAGACCCGCTGAAGCAGCAGGCTCATCTCCACCTGCGAGCCAGAATTGCGATTGAACTCGTCCAACGCGATTGCCAAGGAGCCCAATTGGGCGGCGATCGTCGCGTTGTCGAGCTCGGGGGACATCGACTCGGGGCGCTCACCCACAGTCTCGGCCATTCTCGGATACACCTCAAAATTCCGGGTGTAACCGACAGGACACCCACTGAACGAACGCAGCAGTTGTCTCTACCGTCGAGAAGACTTTACTCGACCCCGGGACCGCCTCCGTCCACCGATCCCGTCCCGGACGGTGAGGCGGGAGATTCCCCGGTCAGCAAACTCAGCGCCGCCGCGGACGGCCGGAGGATGCTTCCGGCGCTCATCGACGAACCCCGGGTCAGACCGCTGTGGGAGGACACCGCGTCCTCGAAGTTGCGGAGCCGCTCCTCCGCCGTCCGGCAGGCGGCGACCGGAGCGTCGCGGCTGTCGGCGAAGGCGAATTCGGCTCGGATCACGTCTGCCAGTGCGTCCACGAACGCGGCCGCACTCTCCCGGATCTCCGGGTCGAGCGGGCCGAACGGGGGTTGCGGCGCCAGCGCCAGCGAGGTGGCGCGGACGATCTCCGTGCACTGGGGCCAGTCCTCGGACAGCGCCACGACCGCCGGTTTCCATTTCCTTCCGGCGGCGGCCGCACCGGCGGCGCGTCGCATATTGGCGCGCGCGCTCTCATCCGTCCAGGCCACGGCGTCCAGGGCGTCGTCCAGTTGCACCCGCACGTGCGCCGCCCGTTCAGCCCAACGATCGGGCTGTCCACCGGTTCCCGGTTCCCGCAACTCCCGGGCCACGTCGCACAACAGCGACGTGGCCGTCGAACCCAGCCCCGTCACTGCGCGTTCGGACCGCCTCAGGTACAGCGGAGGCAGGAGCAGCGCGTTCACGGCCACCCCGGTGCCGGCGCCGAGCGCGATCGCCAGGATGCGGTCGCCGAGTATCGCCGGTTGATCGGAATCGCCGTACGTCACCATCAGCAGCGCGGTGACCGCCACCCACACCCCGCTCGAACCGAATCGGTGCCACCGGCCGAGCAGGAGACCCGTCAGCACCGCCACACCGACACCGACGGTGACCGAATCGAGCAGCATTCCGACCGCCGCGGCCAGCAACACCCCGAGCGAGACCGCCGCGAGTTGCTCGCCGGCCACCCGCAGTGATCGCGACACGGTGACCTCGATCATGAACACCGCTGCGTAGGGCGCGAGGAACGGCTGCGGCAGCCCGAGAAGGCGCTCGGCCAGAATCCACGCGAGCACCGCAGCGGTCGCGGCCTTCGCCGACTGCACCACCACGGTGTTTCGCTGACCGTCCCCCGCCCACGAGCGCAGACGTCGGAGTGTGGTGACGTGCAAGAGTCCTTCTCTCCCTTCGTGCGACAACAAGTGCCGTGTGCCCGAGTCGCGGCAGCACCAACCGACACGGTTCGAACGCGGCGCGTCCGGGTATGCCGGGCACTATGAACACCCACGTGACCGCGACGCACCTGCAGACACTTCTCGATTCGCCACTGCCGGATCCCGCCCTGATCCTGCAGGGCGGCGCCCCCACCATCGTCGATTCGGGTGAGCTGGGCGACGAGCACCAGTCCCTGATCATCGTGACCCGGACCGAACTGCGCGAGCAACTCCCGCAGGACCGCGACTGCTCGCAGAGCGATCTGGAGTTCCACGCCGCGTCGCTCGAATCGACGGTCGCGGGTTTGGGTGGCTGACCCGGGGTGATCAGCCGTCGCCCAGCTGCGCCCGCAGTCCGGAGAGGGTGCGCGCCAGGATCCTCGACACCTGCATCTGCGAGACGCCCACGCGCTGGGCGATTTCCGTCTGGGTCATCGATCCGAAGAACCGCAACATCAGCACGCGGCGTTCGAGCGGCGGAAGTTTCTGCAGCGCAGGCCGCACGGCGGCGTGACTCTCCACGTTCGCGAGCTCCGGATCCTCCTCGCCGAGCGTCTCCGCGAGGGGAAGGTCGTCGGGATCATCACCCATGGCTGCATCCATCGACAAGGTTTGGTAGGCGTTCTTCGCGAGCAGGCCCTCGGATACTTCACGGACGTCGAGTTCGAGTTGGGCGGCGATCTCACTGGCCGAAGGTGACCGACCCAGTTCCTGCGACAGCTCGTCGACGGCCTTGGTGATCAACGCGTGAAGTTCCTGCATGCGGCGGGGCACCCGCATCGACCAGCCGGTGTCGCGGAAATACCGGCGAACCTCGCCCATGATCGTGGGCACCGCGTAGGACACGAAGTCGAAGCCCCGGTCCGGATCGAAGCGGTCGACGGCCTTGACCAGTCCGAGCCGGGCGACCTGCAGCAGATCCTCGTGCGCCTCGCCGCGCCCGCCGAATCGGCGGGCGATGTGATCGGCGAGCGGAAGGCAGCGTGTGATGACTTCGTCGCGCAGCGCGGACGCCTCCCCGGACGACGCGTCCAAGGCTCGCAGGCGCGCCACCGTGGGCGCCACGTCCTTGTAGTCGTCTCTGCCGGGACGGTGCCGCTCGCCACGTTCCGAAACCGGTGACACTAGATGGTGCCCCTGTATTTGACCAGTTCCACCGCCACGGTCCGTTCGACGGACCCGTTGCCGACGGGTCCCTCCGATACCGAAACCGCATTCATCAACGTCTCGAGCACGTGCCAGCCGAAGCTTTCCCGGTTGGGCACTCCGCCGCGGGTGAGGGGTGCACTGATCGTCACATGCAACCCCGGCTCCGTGACGACGAACGAACACGTCAGTTCGGCACTTCCCGGCGCAGCCGCGATCAGTTCCGAACACACCTCGTCCACGGCAAGTTTGATATCGGCCACGTCGTCGAGCGTGAAGTCTCCCAGAACGGCGAGAGTTTCCGCGACGGCGCGCACCACAGGCAACTGTTCGAACTCCGCCGCCACACGAAGCTCCACGGGCACACCGGATCTCGTTCTCATTCGTCTAACCTCGTCGACCTCGGCCATCTGCACTCCACGTCTGTGTCGTCGGTTTCTGCGACTCTCGGCAGCGTACCCAGCTGCCGCGACCCTCAACCCGCCGGCGAACGAAAGTGCGAGCGCGTGCCGAATGCGTCCCGACGTGCGGGTTCGACGAACTCGATTCGGTGGGCTCAGGCGATCCGGACGTCGCGTGCCTGGTCGCCGGTCTCGGTGCGGCAGACGGCGAAGCTGACGCGCTGCCCTTCCTCGAGAATGCGGTGACCGTCGCCGGCGATTTCGGAGACGTGCACGAAGATGTCGTCGGATCCGTCGGCCGGGGCGAGGAAACCGAAACCCTGTTCGGCGTTGAACCATCGCACCGTGCCCGTGCGCAGTGCCGTCGACTGCCGGGCCGGCAGCGTGTGCCCGGCGCTCATCGTGCCGCCCTTCGATCGGCCAGGCCGTGGAGCGCAGCGCCGCCCCCCAGACTCGCAACGAGCAGAACCACAAGCAGAGCCACGTTGAGCATTGCTCCTCCTCGGCGTGCGCACGGTCGACCCCTGGTCGAATCAGACCGAAGGTAGTGCCTCTAGTACGGATGTGGGGCGATTCGGGCGGAGCGTTTGCACAATCGAGATCTGCCGACCACAGCGCATCCGCGCTCCACACCGCAGAAGATCTGATTTGCTCGGCATAGATTTTGTAGTACGGTCGAGTTGTCGGAACTTCGGCGATCGAGTCAGGAACGTTGTTCGACACGACCGCAGGTTGCGGCGAGGCAGGGTCACGGTGATTCGAGACTTCTCACCACGGGTACGCGGTGAGTTCATCCGGCCCCGCCTCCCCGGCAATCGAGGGGCACCCAATGCCTCGAAGTTCCGCCGGCAGGTAGTAGCGAAAGAGAGGACCGAGAATGTCGAAGTTCACCGTGCCAGGTCTTTCCGACGATCAGGGCGCGCGAGTCGCCGACATACTTCAGAAGCGGCTCAGCGCATACAACGATCTGCATCTGACGCTCAAGCACATTCACTGGAATGTGGTGGGTCCGAATTTCATCGGCGTGCACGAGATGATCGACCCGCAGGTCGAGTTGGTGCGGGGCTACGCGGACGCCGTCGCCGAACGCATCGCCGCGCTGGGGAATTCGCCCGACGGCACCCCGGCCGCGATCGCCCGCGACCGCACCTGGGACGACTACTCGGTGAAGCGGGACACGGCGCAGGCGCATCTCGGTGCCCTCGACCTCGTCTACAGCGGCGTCGTCGGAGACAACCGCAAGGCGATCGCTGAGACGGGCGACCTCGACCCGATCACCGAGGACCTTCTCATCGGGCAGACCGGCGAACTCGAGAAGTTCCAGTGGTTCGTCCGCGCCCATCTCGAGAACTCCGGCGGCAGCCTCTCGAACAACGGCGCGCACTCCGAAAAGCAGGCAGCCGCGCAAGCGCGGTGAGCACGGTCGATCTCCCGTCCACAACGAAAGGTGACGAACATGGCTGACAACAACAGCGGTCCGGCAGAGGCCGTCAAGGGCGTCGTCGAAGACGTCAAGGGTAAAGCGAAGGAAGCCGCGGGTGCGGTGTCCGGCCAGGACGATCTCACCCGCGAGGGCAAGGCGCAGCAGGACAAGGCCGCCGCCCAACGCGAGGCCGCCGCAAAGGAAGCCGAAGCCGAGAAGGCCCGCGGCAAGGCCGAAGCGCAGGAAGCACGCCAGCGCGCCGAACAGTGAGACGGTGCGGGCCGGATCACGACCGGCCCGCACCGAGCGTCTCTTCTCCGAGCGGAATCGGCAATCGCCGGTCACCACTCTCCCCCGAAAGGACTGATACGTGCTAGGACTGGGAATTCTGGGCTGGATCATCATCGGCGGCCTCGCCGGGTGGATCGGCAGCAAGATCATGAAGACCGACGCCCAGATGGGCATCATCCTCAACATCGTCGTCGGAATCGTCGGCGGTCTCCTCGGCGGCTTCATCCTCCGCCTCTTCGGCACCGACGTCGAGGGCGGCGGTCTCTGGTTCAGCTTCTTCACCTGCCTCCTCGGTGCGGTGATACTCCTGTTCCTGGTCAAGCTCGTGACCGGGCGAAGCACGGCCGGGCGACGCTAGTCCCCCGCACTCCGGAACCGGGCCTGCCCATCTCACGATGGGCAGGCCCGGTTTCGTCGCGTATTCCACACGAAATCGTGGCCTCGACGCCGGCGGTGGGGTACTCGTGGGGGATGGACAGTCGAGGACCGGCTCGGGACGATGCGAACTGGAACTTCCGCGCCCGGCACGAGACCGAGACTCAACGACTCGACCGGAACTGGAGCGGCCTTCTCCAGGAACTGCGCGTCGTGCAGACCGGGGTGCAACTACTCACCGGCTTCCTGTTGACGTTGCCGTTCCAGCAACGGTTCGAGGACCTCTCGGACAGTGAGGTTGCCATCTATCTGGCGACCGTCGCACTGTCGGTGACGTCGACCATGCTCCTGGTGGCCCCGGCCGGCCTGCACCGCATGCTCTTCCGTCGGCACGCGCTCCCGGATCTCGTGTCCGCATCGCATCGCCTCGCGATCTGTGGCATCGCCACCCTCGCGCTGGCGCTGATCGGTGTGGTGGCGTTGATCTTCAGCTTCGTGATCTCACCCATCGCCGGAGTTGTCGCCGCCGCGGTGGCCCTCGCGATGTTTTGCGGACTCTGGGTCTTCGCCGCGATCCTGCGGTCGCGGCATCGCTCGACCGACGGCGATTCCGCCGATCGATGAGCACGGCGGGAGTGCGCCCTGTTTCGCCCGGAACGCTCCCGGGTAGGCGGTGCGGAGACGAGGAAGGAGCACGGACATGACCGATATCCATCGCGGCGATACCCCGCGGGTCCAGCCGCCCGGCGCTGCACACGATCTCGACGATCTGTCGACGGTCCAACTCGTCGAACGACTCACCGATCAGGTGACGGGACTCGTACGGACCGAGATGACCCATGCCCTCACCGAAGTGAAAGACAAGGGAACGCGCTTCGGGATCGGAGCGGGTGTCTCCGGAGCGGGCGTGCTGCTCCTGCTGTCCGGATTCGGGGCCCTCGTCGCCACCGCAATTCTGGGACTGGCGACGGCACTCGATCCGTGGCTGGCCGCATTGATCGTGGCCGCCGTACTGATCGTGGTGGGCAGCGTCGTGGCGGCGGTCGGAGCCCGCCGCGCCAAGAACGCGCTGCCGCCTGTACCCGCGCGGACGGCGAACAGCGTGCGCGCCGACGTCGACACCGTCAAGGAAGGCCTTCGATGACCGACCCCCAGCCCGAACCGGAACTTTCTGTCGCCGAACAACGAGCCGCGCTCGCATCCACTGTGGATGCGCTGCACAGCAAAGTGGACGTGCCCGCACGCGCCAAAGCCGGCGCGCGCCACGAACTCGACAGGGTCCGGCAGCAACCCCGCGGGGTCGCGGCCGCCGGACTCGTGACCGCATTCGTCGTTGCCTACTTCGCCGTGCGACAACGCCGTCGGCACCGCCACTGAAGGAGAGCAAAAACATGACCAAGGACACTCACGGAGAGACGGACGAGCCCAAGGGTGGCCGTCCCGGTCCCGTCGATCACGGCAAGAACGGCGGCATGGCCACGCGAGAGAACGCGCCCGAGTTGGCAGAGGACTCCGCCGACTCCGACACAGAGACCGACTGATGAAACTCAGATCACCACTCGCGCACAGGAGGACTGTAGTGACGTATCAGCCGGACAACGGACCCAGCCGCGAATTGAACTCCGAGCATCACCCCCAGGACGATGCGCACACCATGCGCAATCACGCCGGTGAGGCGATCACCGACAGCCGGAACTGGCCGGGATACATCCTGATCGCCGCCGGAATCGCCGTGCTCGGTCTGACACTGGTCGCGGCCGGCTACGGATTCGAGGGCTGGGCGCTGATCGGTGGCATCGCCTGCGTCCTGTGCCTCGTCGTCGGCACGGGTCTCGTTCTCCTCGAACGGCGGCGCGTCAAGGCCCTCGAAGGCAAGGAACTGACCGAGCAGGAAGGGCATTGACAGATCCGAAGGTGGACCTTCACCAGTACCTCCAAGCCGCCCGCGACGCTCTGCTGTGGAAGCTTGACGGGCTGTCCGAATACGACACCCGTCGGCCGATGACCCCGACCGGCACGAACCTGCTGGGGTTGGTCAAACACCTGACGGGCGTCGAGATCGGCTACTTCGGCGAGACCTTCGGCCGATCCGTCGAATACCCACCGTGGGTGACCGACGCCGCCGAAGACAACGTGGACATGTGGGCGACCCCCGGCGAGTCACGCGAGTACATCGTCGGGCAGTACCGGACAGCGTGGGCGCACGCCGACCACACCATCCGGGCTCTACCCCTCGACGCGCCCGGCCGGGTGGCGCACTGGCCGGGCGACCACCGCGACGTCACCCTGCACCGGATTCTCGTGCACGTGATCGCCGAAACCCACCGGCACGCAGGGCACGCCGACATCGTCCGCGAACTCGTCGACGGCACGGTCGGCATGCGCGCGGACAACACCAACGTGCCCGCAGAAGACCGGATGTGGTGGGAGACCTACCGGACCCGTCTCGAACGTGCCGCACGCGAAGCCGGCCAGGGCTGATCGGGCGTCACCCGGCCGCCGGTTGAAGCGTCGTCGTGGTGACGACCGGCGTGGTGGTCGTCGGTGACTCCGATTCAGTGGTCGTGGTGGGTTCCGCCGCGGTGGTAGTCACCACGGATGTGTCCGGTGTTCCGGCGACGGCCTGAGGCGCCGACACCGAGGTCGTGGTTTCTGCGGCCACTTCCACAGCCGTCGTGGGTTCCGGTGACGTCGTCGTCGCGACCGTCGTCGTGGGGGTCGGCGAACTGCTGGTCGTGGTGGTCGCGCTGACCGGGTTGCCCGCCAACTGAGCCTTTTTCGCGCTGTCCGTGGTGGTGGGTGCGACCCGAGCCGCTTCCGTTTCCGTTTCCTTCGTGGAGGCAGAGGCAAGTTTCGCGGTCGACGCTTCCGCCGCGGCCGCGCGCGACTCGCCCTTCTCCGCCTCCTGCGCCAGGTGGGTCAACCACGCTGCGGCGTACTGGGCAGAAGTCAGCGGTTTCCCGCTGCCGGCATTCGCATCACGCCAGTAGTCGAAGTGATGGCCGGTCCCCTCCCCCAGCGTCTGCTGATACGGGTCGCTCATCGCCACCTGGATCGTGTTCTGATTGTCCGCGATGAACCCGATGATCTCGTTCCGCACCTTCGCAGGCAGGTAGACCAGGTCGACCGCCTGATTTGACGAGATCGGACCAGTTGACGTGTCCGATTGCGCCGCACCGCTATCGGGCTTGTACGCCGGATCCGACACCTTGATCAGAACGTCGAGGAAAGTCTCGTCGGACTGCATCCAATCGCCTTGCGACTGGATGTCCGCGAACGCGGCGAGGGCGATCTGCCCGAGCACCACCGCGAGATCCTGTCCCGTCGCGGGGGTCAGCCCATCCTTCTGCAGCGAGTCGACGTTCAGTTGCCGTCCCACGTTGATCGCGAGCTGCAGTAGCGCAATGTTCTCGGGTGCGGAGCAGGTCAGGTCGCCTTCCGAGCAGAACGATGCCACCTTCCCGTCCAGGGCACCGAAGCTGCCCGACGTGCTGGGCAACGCTCCCCGCCCGGACGTGCCCGGCTGCCCCGACTGGTAGGCAAGGTCGAAGCCGTCGGGATTGCGGAATTCGTTCTCCGAACCGGGAAATGGCCCTCCCCCGAGGTTGCGGCCGGCATCCGCCAGGATGACCACACCGACCACGGCCGCCGGATCGAGGATGTCGTACGAGCCGTCCCGGCCGTCCTGGTTGCCGACCTCCATCGCAACCCGCCGTGCCACATCGGCGCCCTCGCTGTAGCCGACGATCGAGAACTTCGTGTCCGGGCACGACGCGTGAATCGACCGCATCACGGTCTCGGTGTTGTCGACGCCGGCGTTCACGGCGTCCTCGTACGAGTTCATGTTGGCCGGATACTCGATGTAGACCGCGGCATATGACCCACCGCCGACGGATTGCTGCGGCGCATTCACCACCTCGTCGATCCATGGACTGCTGTAGTCGCTGGAGTACGACGCGGGAAGCCGTGTGCCATCGGGTGCCACGAGCATTCGGGTCCCGTCGCGCGGGGTGTCACCGCGGCCGGCGACGGCGATGCTGACCATGTCGTAGCACGCGTCCGAGGCCGCCGCCGTCAAGGCTGTCGCCGTCGTGGCCGGTGAACCCGGATTCGACCACGGAGTCGCGAGCAGCGCCGCCAGCCCCAACGCGCCGGGAGCGATCAGACTGCCTACGATCCTTCGTCGATGCGCGACCTTGCGTGCCGAAACGCGACGTTTCATGGTCTACCCCATCCGTTCGTAGCCCGTGTCGAAAACCCGGTAGGTGTCAACGCGTTAACAGACAAGTCGCACATTGCAGCAACGGCGTTACACGTCCGCCTCGGAAGGCGTCGTTCACGAGGCGCGGAGGTGTGTGATCAGAAGGGTCTCGACCGCCGAATCTCGGGCCGCGGCCGGGTCCGAGCACCACCGGCGGTCGACGATCGCCCGATCCGCGGCCGACAGACACGCTGTCTCCCGCACCAGCAGGGTGGCTCGCCATTCGTTCAGCCGACCGGTTTGCAGCAGAGCCAGGGTGTGCGGCATCTCGTGCACCAGCGCCTGCGCGAATCTGCGACGCGATACCCCGGTCCCGCTCCACCTGCGGTAAACCCCGCAGCCTTTTGCTCCGCGCGAGTACGGGTGGCGACGTCGTCGGTGATCACCGCCTGCGCCGCGTACCCGACCGACTTCAACCCCTCTGCGCTCAAGTGGTCGTTGCCGTTCTGGCAGAATTGATCGGACGTCGCGAGTCTTGCGACGTCGGTTCACGCCGCGTTGGTGCACGTCGGGAGGCGAACAATGCCGAATGGTCCTTCGGAGATGACGCATACCGGAGGCGACGCGCCCAGTGCCGTCTTCGCGAGGCTGGCCGAGATGGTCTACAACGGCGACGACTTCACTCAGGTCTACCAGGCCATCTGCGATGCCGCTGCCACTTTGGTTCCCGGGTGTGCCCACGCCAGCCTCATGCTGAAGGAGAACGATCGCCACGTCACCGTCGCCGCGAGCGATGACATCGCAGCCCAGGTCGACGCGCTCGAGCGAGCCGAGCAGGAGGGGCCCTGCCTCGATGCGATCGAGAACGACGCACCGCAGGTCGAGAGCGAGCTCGCCCGTTCGACGCAGTGGCCGCGCCTTGCCCGTCGGGCGATTGCCGAAACCCCGGTCCGGGGCGCTGCCGGTTTCCGGCTCATGATCCGTGGACGCAAGGTCGGCGCCCTCAATCTGTTCTCGGACAACGCCGGAGAATTCACCGACAAATCGATCGATCAGGCGATTCTGATCACGGCCTTCGCGGCGGTGACGCTGACAGCGCTCCACGAACATCAGGAAGCACAGACCTTGCGTGAGGGCCTGGCCAGCAACCGCGAGATCGGAAAAGCGATCGGACTGTTGATGGCCTTCCACGACATCTCCGAAGGAAGAGCATTCGACTTGCTGCGCAAGACGTCGCAGGACATGAACATCAAGCTCACGGGTGTCGCACGGGAAGTCATCGCGCATCACAATTCGAAGTTCGACTGACGAGACCTCCCCGCTCGACCACGTTGGCAATCGGTTGATGCCCATCTGCTGTAGACGTAATGTTTATCGCGCGTGGTTGAGAACACAGCCGCAGATTGTCCGGGGGCCGCAGCGGTGCGCGGTGGACAGATGTTGTGTGCGCTCCCGCTGCGGTCTCGGTGCCGTTGCGCTCCTTGCGGCGCACGGACTCGCACAGAGTGCCCGCGCGGCGCACGGACTCGCACAGAGTGCCCGCGATCGGAGGGTCATGAAACTGTTACGCACGTCGTTCCGGGTCACTCCCCGCACCGCGCGGGCCACCCGCCACCGCACTCGGAATGCGCACCCCAATAATAGTGGAGTGCGGATGGCCGTCGAATTCGCGCCGGACGCCACTGTGGGACGAGTTTCCGGCGACATCGACGTGCTCGCCGCACCTTCGTTCGCGCTCGCCCTCGCGCACCTGACCGACGGGACCCCGTCACGCATCATCGTCGACATGACCGCAGTCGACTTCGTCGGAACCTCGGGATTGTCGATACTGTCCGAGTTTGCGGAGTCTGCTCGGCGGCAGCACATTACCTGGGCGCTGGCGGGGAATCGAGCGGTGCTCCGGCCCGTCGAGGCCATCGGCCTCGACGCGATGATCCCCACGTGCCGCACGGTTCGCGACGCCTTCGACACGGTGGAGAAGATCGCACACGGCTGATCGGAGTCGACATGTCCGGGAGGCAGCCTCCTCGTGGGCATCCGACGGCAAGCGTCGCGGAGACCGTGCGTGTGCTTCTCGACACGGCCGGTCCGACGTACGTGTCCGAGTCGCACGTGACCTTGAAGGACACCCCGACGATTCTTTTTCAACTGCTGTCGCCGGCACACCGTCGCACGATCATCTCCGCACTCGGCAGAGCAGGTTACGTGCGCTATGACGGGAGCACGGCTACCCGGCTGCACGCCGCCGCGGTTCGAGTCGACGACGAGTACGGCGGTGACCTGCGCCGGCCGGCCCGCGCCTGTGATCAGGAGACCTCCGCCACTTCGTGAGGAAGTGCGCGCCGATACGTGCTGAGAGCCGGCGCCGGCACTACTACTCCGCTCGGACTGCCTTCGACTCGCGCTCGTCGTCCTCGCGGAACATTGCTTCGATGCGGTTCTTGATCTCGACCGTGCTCATCGAGCCACGGGAGGGGGCAGCGAAGCCGCGATTACGGGCTGAGGTGGGCCTGGAGAAGGTGTTCATGTGAAGTGCTTTCTGTCTTCTGCGCCGGCGAGTGCCGCGTGGTGGTCGAAGGGTGCGTCCGCGAGGCGGACGGTTAGATCAGGAGCGCGGCGAGTACTACAGCGGCGAGCACTGACACGGAGGTGGCGACGGCGACGAGGACGGATCCCGTCACGACGGCGGCCGGCGCAGTTGCGGTTGCCGCCGAGACAGAGGCGATGTATGCGATCGGACGGAGCGTGTGGCGGTGCGGCGGCTCCTCGGCAGAGGGCGGCGACATTGTGCGCTGGTCGTCCTGGTGCACCGTGGTGCGGGTCATGTGTTGGCGTACCCCGTCGTAGGAGCTGAGTGACGTGAGTCACAAACTTACGAGTATGTTGTACATCACAACAAGCCCCACGCGCCAGTCGGTGCTATCTGCACCATGTGCAGGCCGAAGGGATCATCGTCGAACGGTGGAGCAGTTGACCGTCCGTCACGGAAAGCGACGATCGAGAAAATCCGTGCAGGGATGTCGAGAAGCCGCGCGCGGCTTCGTCCCCGGAGTGAACACGGCCAGAATGGGCCGTACCGCACCAAGGAGAGCACGATGGCCAAGTACCTGCTGCTCGGGCACTACCGGGGCGCGCCCGCATCGGTCGACGACGTGGCCATGGACCAGTGGACGCCGGAGGAGATCTCCGCCTACGTGCAGTACATGAACGACTTCGCCGCTCGGCTCGAAAGCACCGGCGAGTTCGTCGACAGTCAGGCACTCTCCCCGGAGGGCACGTTCGTCCGCTACGACGGCGAGGGACGACCGCCGGTCACCGACGGCCCGTTCGCGGAGACCAAGGACCTGATCGCCGGCTGGATGGTGATCGACGTCGAGACCCACGAGCGGGCACTCGAGCTGGCCGGCGAGCTGTCCGCGGCCCCGGGTGCGGATGGTAAACCGATCCACGAATGGCTCGGGGTGCGCCCATTCCTGGCCGTCTCTCCCACCGCTACGGAGTGATGCACGGTGGACGACGCCCTTCTGCGGACCCTCACCCCCACCGTGATCGGCGTCCTCGTCCGTCGCGGGGCAGACTTCGCGGCGGCCGAGGACGCCGTGCAGGACGCTCTGATCGAGGCCGTGCGCGCGTGGCCGGACGACCCACCGCGCGACCCCAGGGGCTGGCTGGTCACCGTGGCCTGGCGCAAGTTCCTCGACGCCACCCGCTCCGATTCCTCGCGGCGGTACCGCGAGGCACGCGTCGATGCCGAGCCCTCCCCCGAACCTGGCGAGGCGGTGGACGACACACTCCAGCTGTACTTCCTGTGCGCGCACCCATCGCTGACACCTGCCTCGGCTGTCGCGCTCACGCTGCGCGCGGTCAGCGGCCTGACCACGCGTCAGATCGCGCAGGCCTACCTCGTGCCCGAGTCGACGATGGCCCAACGGATAAGCAGGGCCAAGCGGACCGTCTCGGACGTGCGGTTCAACCAGCCCGGAGACGTCGCCACGGTGTTGCGCGTGCTCTACCTGGTCTACAACGAGGGCTACGGCGGCAGTATCGATCTCGCCGCCGAGGCGATCCGGCTCACTCGCCAGCTGGCGGCCAAGACCGACCACGAGGAGGTCGCGGGCCTGCTCGCGCTCATGCTGCTCCACCACGCACGGCGCCCGGCGCGGACCCGCACCGACGGCAGCCTCGTGCCTCTTGCCGAGCAGGACCGCAGTCTGTGGGACACCCGCCTGATCGCCGAGGGCGTCGTCGTGCTCCAGTCGGCCCTCGACCGCGACCGACTGGGCGAGTTCCAGGCCCAAGCCGCCATCGCTGCGCTCCATGCCGACGCCCGGACGTCCGCGGAGACCGACTGGGTGCAGATCGTCGAGTGGTACGACGAACTGGTGCGCCTCACCGACAGCCCGGTGGCCCGCCTCAACCGGGCCGTCGCCGTCGGAGAGGCAGACGGCGCGAGGGCGGGCTTGGCCGCCCTGTCGGGGCTCGACCCCACCCTTCCCCGGTACTCCGCGGCCGCGGCGTACCTACATGAGCGTGACGGGGACCCGGTCACCGCAGCACAGCTCTACGCCGAAGCTGCCCGGTCGGCGCCCAACCTCCCCGAACGGGACCACCTCACGCGACAGGCCGCTCGGCTCAACGCTCAGCTGCGCAGTTGAGCAGCGACCACGCCACCGCTTAATAGCCGGTTAGGGGGTGATTGGCTCAAGAAAGGATCGGTGCTGGTTGTGGTGAGGACGGTTGGTTGATGCTGTGGCGACCCGCTTAATTCGGTAAATCACCGTGTTCCGTCACGGCCCGATTCAAGTATCGGCGATGGAACACTATCAAGGCCGATGACGGGATGGCTACATACGCGATTCCTGCTCACTGCCGACCGCTATTCGACTGACGACTGCCGGGCGTGCGGCTCCCCTCCCCCTGGCCGCTCGGCCGGCCCCGCAGCGTCCTCTCCCCTACCCCGGCATCGGCCTGAAGGCCTCAGCGTCTAAGCAGTCCGAACAGGTTTTGAACGAGTCGAGAGGTGCAGACAGCGTCCCACTACCCCGACGCCGTGCGGCGACCACCTGAATTCGGGTAATATCGGCGTTCCGTCCGAGCCAGAGTCTTACCCATCGAATTATTGGGAAACTGATGCGGCGATTTCCGACGAGCCTGCAGGAGTCGCAGATCGTGGGAATGCCACGAGCTGCTTACGTGTCCTCCCCCACACCAGGCACGCCCATGCCGCCGAGTCCACCACTCCCCCGCAGAACGCAACTACAGGCTTCAGAACCAGCCTTTACGCTTCGCCCAGACGAGTAGTGCCCCGGACATCGCGAGCATCACGAGCACGATCGCGGCAACCGAGAGCCATTGCGTCCGTTCGTTCACGATCACATTCATGCCGATGATCGAAGACAACGCCGTGATCGGCAACGTGACGGCCGCGATGACGGCGAGTCGCTCGGCGGCAATGGTCATTTTGGTGTTCGTGCGTGCCTGGTAGAACTCGATCGTGCCCTGGAGGTAGTCCTTCTGGCCCTTGGCCATCACGGTCAGATGCTGGAACTGGTCGACCGCGTCTAGGAGGAGGTCCTGCCCCTTGCCGGCGCCGAACGCCTCGATGGTGACCATGCGGCCGTAGACCTCTCGGCTCAGCGCGGCCATGGTGCCGACCGTGAGCAGACCGTGTCGGACCCGGAACATCTCGTCGAGAAAGGTTTCCGGATTACCGAGGTGCCCGCCGGTGACCTGTTGCTCGAGCTTCCACACGTCCTTGGTCAACTCGGCGGTGTACGCCCGCATCCGAGCCGTCAATGCGGCGAGCAATGCGAAGGACAACTCGAATGCGTTGCTCGGCTGCAACTTTCCCGACTTCAACCGGCCCAGCACCGCATTCACCTCGACCATTGCGGTCGCGGGATCGATCGCTGGATTCACCGGGCCGTGCACGGTGACCAGGTACCGGCCGCCGATGAACTGGTCCAGTTCGACGTAGTGCACGTGCCCGTGCGCTCCCGACTGCGGCGCGTGCAGAACCACGAAGAAGTGGTCCTCATACCTGTGCACCTTCGGCACCTGATTGCGGTTCATCGAATCCCGCACGGCGAGAGGATGGAAGCCGAAAATCGTGGTCAATGCGTCGTTCGCCTGCTCGTCCCAGGTCGGGACATCCACCCAGACCAATCCGTCGGGCCGGTCGAGCAACGCCCTCAGTTCTGTCACCGCACACGAACGCACATCGTCACGGGAGATGAAGCGGACGTCCATATCGGCCTCCTCTCCACGACGGACAGACCGTCTCCTCTGTCATAGCACCCACACGGGGTGTGCGAGGAGAGAGGAGACTGAGGGCGTGGTTGACGACAAAATTGCGCTGGTTGTGGTGGATGCTGCGAACGTCGTCGGCTCGCGACCCGACGGTTGGTGGCGTGATCGTGCCGGTGCGGCCCGACAATTGCTCGCCAAGCTCGGCACCCTCGAACAGCGCCTGGACCGGCCGGCCGAGGTGGTGGTCGTCCTCGAGGGCGCGGCGAAGGCCGCGGTCACCGGTGAGACCAACCCGGAATTCGAGGGTCTGCACGTGGTGTCGGCGCCCGGTTCGGGCGACGACGCGATCGTCGATGTGGTGGCCGCAGCCGCCGAGGAGGACGGCGACCGGCCGATCACCGTCGTCACCGCAGACCGAGAACTCCGCGACCGAGTCGAGGCGCTCGGGGCCACCACGATCGGTCCGCGCTGGCTCCTGGACCGCATCAACACCTAGCGGTGGTGCGGCGACCGCTTACCGTCGGGGGTGACCACGAGGTCGAGGATGCGGCTGCGGACCTTCCGCCGCACCAACCCCCACCGCCCGTGGTCGGCCAGGGCGGCACGGGCCGCGTTGTACCCACACATACCGTGGACGCCGCCGCCCGGATGGGCGGCCGAGCTGGCCAGGTACAGCCGGTCGATGGACGTGTAGGGCCCGGACGAACCTGGGGTCGGGCGGAAGACGAGCTGCTGGTACAGCTGGGCGGTGCCGCCGTTGACGGCGCCGCCGTGCAGGTTCGCGTTGCTCGCCTCGAGGTCACCCGGACGCTGCACATTGCGCCCCACCACCCGCTCGGCGAACCCCGGCGCATGCGATTCGAGCATCGCGTCCACTCGGTGCGCCAGCAACTCGGCCGATTCGTCGTCCGTGATTCCCCGCGGAAGATGCGTGTAAGCCCAGGCGCTTTCGGTTCCCTCGGGCGAACGGCTGGGGTCCGACGTCGTCATCTGACCGAACAGCAGGAACGGGTCTGTCGGGATCACGCCTGTGGTCAGGTCGGCCATCCACCGGACCAGTCCGTTGTCGTCGGCGCCCAGATGCACCGTTCCGGCGGATTCGAGGCTCCGCGACCGCCACGGAATCTTGCGGTCGAGAGCGTAGTTCACCTTGACGACGGGGGTATCCCACTCGAACTTCTCGAGGTCTGCACGGACACCGGCGGGGACCACGGAGGAATCCAGCAGCCGTCCGTAGAGTGCGGGCGCGGAGACATCGGCGAGCACCGCGCGCTTGACCAGATAACGGTCGCCGCCCGCCGTCCGAACCTCTGTCGCCACTCCCCCGGTTGCCTCGATCGACGTCACCTCCTCGCCGCACCGAATTTCCGCGCCGTTTCGTCTCGCTCGTTCCGCCATTGCGGCGGAGAGGGCGCCGGCCCCACCGACCGGGACGACGTACCCGTCGTCCTGCGCGAGCATGGTCAGGAGATATCCCATGACTCCGCTCCCCGGTGCGTCGACCGGTGTGTCGGCGTGCATTGCGTTGCCCAGCAACAGCACCCGGGCGGATTCGCCGTCGAACAACTCGTGCGTCATCCGGCGTGCGGGCAGCATGAGGAAGCGGACGAGCCGGAGGGCTTCCGCGGTGCCGAGCTGCGACAACAGTCGCCGCGGTCCACGGACGGGAGGAAACGGGCTGAACAGGGTGTCGAGGAACGGTTCCTTCACGTCCTTCCACTGCTCGAAGAGCCGGAGCCACGCCTGTCCGTCCCCCGGTTGCCTGCGCTCGAGGTCGGCGGCGGTGTCGGTCGGATCCCGGTGGATCAGTGGGGCATCGTCGTCGTGCGGGTGCCTGGGGTGCCCGACCGCGGCGGGCGCCTGACTCCATCGCAGACCGACACCTTCGAGGTCGAGGTGCCGGATCGCCGGCGACACCGCAGCCAGGGGATAGAACGCACTGAACAGGTCGGTGCGGAAACCAGGGAAGAGCTCGGCCGACCTGACGGCGCCACCCGGTTCGGGTTGTTGTTCGAGAAGTACGACGTCCCAGCCGGCCTCCGCCAGGGTGGCCGTTGCGGCGAGACCATTGGGCCCGGCCCCGATGACGACGGCGTCGACAGTCCGCACTGTCACGGCGTCAGGGTTTCGTGTTTCGCTCGGCCAGGAACGAGAGCCGGCGTAGACATTCCAGGTTGCGCGGGAGGACCGCGAGGTCTTGCGCCGTCTGCGGAACCCACTTCAACGGTACGGAGGCTGCTGCCTCCGACATGCGGAGGTGGCAGCCGGATTCACGCGGCTCGAGTCGCAGTCGCACGACAGCCTTCGTGGGCGTCACCTGGGCGAGCAGCCGAAGTTCACGATTCTCTTCGGCGAAGAGGACCTCGGTGGAGTCGTCGATCAACGCGGGCCAGGCGCCGACGGAATGGTGCAGACGGCTCCCGACGGCGGGCCATTCGGCGGAGACGGCACGCATGCGTGACGCCCCGACCACCCAGGACGGGTACAGCCACCCGTTGGCGAGAACGGACCACACGTCCGACACCGACGCCGACGTGTCGTGTTGTGCCTCGATGACGACCACTCCTTCGAATGAGTACCTGACGGACTCTCCGCGCTTACCCACGTTCACCACATCGAAAACTGTGGTTTGCTCGAGCCTATGTCTGCGAAATCCCCGTCCACCGCCCGAGCAGTGCTGTTCGACGTCGACGGCACCCTGGTGGACTCCAACTACCTGCACGTGCGAGCGTGGCAGCGGGCCTTCCGGGAGGTCGGGCACGACGTGGACGCGTGGCGGGTGCACCGTGCGATCGGACTGGATTCGTCGCTTCTCCTGCAATCGCTTCTCGGTGACGACGCGGACGAGCTCGGGGACCGCGCGAAGGATCTCCACACGACGTACTACCTCGGCGCGCGGGACAGCATGCGGCCGCTGTCCGGGGCACGGGAACTGATCCGGGAACTGCACGGGCGCGGTGTGCAGGTCGTCCTCGCCACTTCCGCCCCCGAGGAGGAACTCGACGTGCTGCGGGAGATCTTGTCGGTCGACTCGTACATCGCTCACACGACGTCGTCCGAGGACGTCGATCAGGCCAAGCCGGATCCTGGGGTGGTTCGCGCCGCGATGGACCGCGCGTCCACGTCGCCGGGCACTGCCGTGATGGTGGGCGACGCCGTGTGGGACGGCAAGGCGGCCTCGCGGGCCGGCGTCACCTTCGTCGGACTCCTCAGTGGGGGCATTTCCCGCGCCGACTTGACGGAGGCCGGCGCGGCGGCGGTGTTCGAGGACGCACAGGACCTTCTGGACAACCTCGAGTCCAGTCCGCTGGCGAAGCTGCTGGTGTCCTAGACGCCGCGCGACGACCACGCCTGCGCAATCTCGGGATACGCCTCGGCGATCTCGTCGACACGCTCGTCGGTCGCGGTGTCCATCTCGGCCCGGTGGCGCTGCGCTGTGACCAACGGACCCTCCGATCCCGCGGATCCCGAACCACCGGCAGGCGCGTCCGCCTCCCATTCGTGGATCACTTCGTCGAGGCGTAGTGCGACAAATTCCTTCTTGCTCTCGGCCATCATCGGTTCCTTAGTTGCGTTCGCAGGCGGCGTGCGCTCAGTGCTGCGCTCCTACGCCCTCGCCGGCCGCGAACCGCGATTCCGAATCGGTGACCAGTCCGATCGACACGAGTGGGCGGGGGAAGAGCAGATCGGTGAGATAGGCGAGGGCGACCGCCCAGCGATTGGCCGTGTTCGGCATGGCGTACAGGTGGTAGGCGCGCGTGACCACCTTCGCGAGGAACCCCGACAGCTGGATGCCGAGAGGGTTCGCGACGGCGAACCCGGGGCCGAGATCCACGACGAGACCCATGTCGCGGTGGCCGTACGGTTTCGGGTCGCCGACGCCCAGGCTGGCCGCGACGTTACGGGCCAGGGTCTGCCCTTGCCGGACGGCGTGCTGGGCGGTGGGTGGGGTGATCGACCCGCTGTTCCTCGGATCGGGAACAGCCGCGGCGTCGCCGCCCGCGAAGACGTCGGGATGCCCGTCCACCGAGAGGTCGGGGCGGACCGTCAACCTTCCCTTCTCGGTGGGTAATCCGAGCGTGTCGATGAGCGGGCTTGCGGTCACGCCCGTCACCCAGGCGACGGTGCGGGTGGGGATCACGGTGCCGTCGTCGAGCGTGACGTGTTCGGGTCCGAGTTCGGTCAGCGTGGTTTCCAGTCGCACGTCGATGCCGCGGGAGCGCAGCACGTCCAACACCTTGCCGCCCAGCTTCTCGCCCACCTCCGGCATCACCGTGTCGGCGGCGTCGAGCAGCAGGAACCGGATCTTCGCGGGGTCGAGGTTTCGCCGCGCGGCCGCCTCGTCGGCGAGGGCGCGCAGTTGGGCGGTGAGTTCCGTGCCCGCGTAGGACGCCCCCACCACGACGACCGTCCGGCGGGCGTCGGCGACCGAAGGGTCGGTGTCCCGCTCTGCGAGTTCGATCTGGGTGAGCAGCTGGTCGCGGAAGTACAGCGCCTCGGCCGGCGTCTTGAGTCCCCTGGCGTGCTCGGCGAGACCGGGAATGTCGAACAGGCGGGTCACCGACCCCGGGGTGAGCACCACCCGGTCCCAGGCCACGTCCTCGACACCGTGCTCGCAGTCGGTCACGTGCACGGTGCGGGCCTCGAAGTCGACGGAATCGACGTTGCCCTTCACCAGTTCGACGTTCGGCAGCGCCTCGGCCAGCGGAACCGTGACGAACCGTGCGTCCAGGATTCCGCCCGCCACCTCGGGCAGGAGCGGTGTGTAGAGCATGTAGTCGTGCGCCGAGATCAGGGTGATGCGGGTATCGGTCCCCCGGAGGCGACGCGTGAGAGCGCGTGCGCATTCGAATCCGGCGAAGCCGCTTCCCACCACGACGATGCGAGTTGGCTCTCCAGCTGATTCGTTGGTCATACAGAACACTGTCCCCAACCCGGCGTCGAACCAAACAACACCGGCGGCGCGGCATCGCGGTGTGAGGACGGCGAATACGGGTACTCGCCGTACGAGAGCGATCGACGGGATCGACGGGATCGAATGCGAAGGGCGGGAACATGAGTGCCGTGTCGAAGGCAATGTACAAACCGTTGGCGCTGGCCGCGAGTGTCGCCGGCGGAATCGCGGCAAGCGCGCTCTTCGGTCAGGTGTGGAAGCGCGTCGCCGGCGAAGCCGAGGCTCCCGACCCCAAGGATCTCTCACGCAGCACCCGCGAGGTGCTGATCGCGGCGGCCGTGCAGGGCACCGTATTCGGCCTGGTCAAGGCAGCGGTAGACCGTGCAGGCGCGCAGGGATACCGGAAGCTGGCCCACGACGACCCCCGGTAGATCGAGGCAGTTGTCACAGAACACCCCTAGGCTGAGCCGATGCGTACTCGTTTCGCGGAGAATCTCGACAGCCTGTCCGGCGATCTGGCCTCCATGTGCCGGCTGTCCGTTACCGCGATGTCGGAGGCGAGCGACGCACTGCTGCAGGCAGACCTCGAGCTCGCCGATCACGTCATCGATGTGAGCGGCGAGCTCGACGATGCCGCGGCGCACTGGGAGAAGCGTGCCTTCGCCCTGCTGGCGCTGCAGGCGCCGGTCGCGCACGACCTCCGGTTCATGGTCGGCGGCCTCCACATCTCCGCGGATCTGCACCGCATGGGCGGTCTCGCGGTGCACATCGCGAAGATCGCGCGCCGACGGCATCCCGACCACGTCGTTCCCGACGAAGTCTTGGGCGTGTTCACCGAGATGGGCGCCGTCGCCGTCGCGCAGGCGAAGGAAACCGAGCAGGTTCTGCAGCACCGTGATCCCGAGCGCGCACGCGGTTTGCTGACGGCGGACGAGGCGATGGACGATCTCCATCGGAGCCTGTTCACGATCACCCAGGCCGAGGACTGGCCGCACGGTGTCCAGTCGGCCGTCGACATCACCCTGCTCGGCCGTTTCTACGAGCGGTTCTGCGACCACACGGTGGAGATCGGCAGGCGCGTCATCTTCCTCGAGACGGGCAGCCTGCCCGAACAGTGAGTGCGACGCCCGGTCAGCTCAACCCTTCCGCCGCGGCCACCGAGGGCACCGGACCCCGGGTGTAGACGTCGAGGTGGAAGTCCGCGTCCTGGTACGACCCGGCACGGTGGAGGCCGTCCGTCGCGGCGACCGTCTCGTGCACCGCGCGGCCGGTCTGCGGGTACTCGGGTACCGGATGCTGCCAGTGGACCGCCACGAGGGTGCCACCGACTTCCAGGGCGTCGACAGCACGTCCGAGCGTGGTGGCGAGGTCGGCGGGTGTCAGGTAATACAGCACCTCACTGAGCACGACGAGGTCGAAGGCGCCGGGTGGCCACGGGTCGAGCAGCGATGCCCGGCCGAGTTCCACCCGGTCGGCCACTCCTTCGCGCCGCAGACGGTCCCGTGCGCTCTCCAGGGCGCGCGGAACCACATCCGTTGCGACGACTCGGTCGCAACGCCGCGCCAGGTGCACCGTGAGGACGCCGATCGAACACCCCGGTTCGAACGCCCGCCGATAGTGCGGACGGGGCAGGGCCGCGAGAGTGAGCGCGTACTTGCGGCGCTCGTACCACCGCTCGTCGAAGCCCCACGGGTCCGCCGATTCCGCGTACATCGTCTCGAAGTAGCCGGGATCCATTGCGCTCACCACAGCGCCCATTCCGTTGTCCGCATCAGTCTCGCGAGCACCCACGGCGGGAGGATCGCGGCGTCCCGCGGGTCCTCGGACAGCGGGAGGATCTGGGTCCGGAATTCGTCGACGGCACCGCGTTTGCGTGCCAGGATCTCGGCGGCCGGGGTCAGCACGCGTATCCGGTTCCAGGGCACCGCCGGATCGGCGGGCCGGGCCCAGTGCCACATCCAGACCGGATATTCGATCAGTCGGTGACCGGTGATCGAACATGCTGCTGCTGCAGCTCGTCCGGTGGCTTCGTGATCGGGATGGCCGTCGTCTCGCCAGGTCGCGAGCACCCACACTCTCTCCCCCGCCCCGGAGGTCGCGGTGAGCACGTCGACGAGGCGGGTGGTGAGTTCGTGCTCGTGCGCGCTCACTCCGCCGTCCGGTATTCCGAGTCGCAGTGGTTCGCCGACACCCAACAGTGCTGTCGCCCGGGTCGATTCCGCGATCCGTGCGACGGCCAGCGCGTCGGGCGACAGGGTCGGCGAGTCCGGGTGGGACGCCGCACCGTCCGTCACCGCCACCACCACGACGGGTATGCCGGCGGCCGCGGCGGTGGCCATCAGCGCGCCCACGCCGAGTACCTCGTCGTCGGGATGTGGTGCGACGACGACCAACCGGTCGCATTCCGCGAGTGGTACCGGCAGGAAACGGGTGGACTCGAGCCACGACTGCCATTCGTCCTCCGGTGTGCCGCGCGCGGCCACGGAGATCTCCCGGAATCTGGTGCCGTTGTCCACTGTCAGTCCTCCCCCGCGACGAGTGCGCCGAGTGCCGCGAGATCGCGCTCGGCGTGGGATTGCCGGATGTAGACGAGCAGGTCCGCGACGTTGCGGGCATGGTCGGCATCCGTCGCGAGCGGCGCGGCGCCCAGCGCCCGGCCGACGCGGTCGATCACCTCGCTCGCGGTCCGTTCGATCAGCGCCCGCACCCGGAACGCGCGCACCTGGGCGGATCTCCGGTCGAGGGGATTCGCGTCCACCTCCCCGGCCGCCGATTCGAGTGCCCATCGTGCCGCGCTGACGGCGACGTCGATCGCGCCGAGGTGCGCGAGCTGGTGACCGTCCGTGCGGCCACTCCGGGCCCGCACCCGCAGCGGTTCCGCGACGGCGAGTGCGCCCCCGAACCAGCAGGCCGCCACCCCGATGCCGCCGTGCCAGAACCCGGGACGGTCGAGGTACTCGTCGGGCGCGCCGACCGGTCGTGCGGGAACGCCGTCGAACGTCACCGACTCGGTGTCGGTGGCCGCCATGCCCGGATTTCGCCAGCCGCCGCGGCCCGCCGTGACCCCCGGTTCCCGCAGATCGACGGCGAACAGGCGGGGTTGCTCGTCGACTCGCGCCGTGACCAGGGCGTGCGTGCACATCGACGCCCCGGAGCACCATGCCTTCGTCCCCCGCAGGCGCCACCCGGCAGCGTCGTGGGACGCGTGCAGGACGGGGTGCGGTGGCTCGCTGGCCCACACGCCCCAGAATTCGTTCCGGCCGGCGCGGGTGCCGTCGACTTCGGCGAGGATTGCGTCCGCGTCGGCGTGTGCCTCGAGGAGCCGGCCGACCGAGAGGTCGTGGCGGCACCATTGCGTCAGCCGGGCCCACCGGGCTGCGGTCGAGCCGCCGCCGGGCAGCGGCAGTTCCGCGTCCCCCGAACCGATGATCGCCCGCACTGCGGCGTCGGTGGGGCTGCTGTCGCGGGTGACGTCGGTGCTCATCGGTCCTGCAGTCCTTCGAGGTACGTGGCGAAACCTTGCGGCGCTCGGGCGTCGGCTCGCGCCGATGTCTCCACCGGGGCATCGATACTCCACACCACGTTCGCTCCCCGCTCGACCATCCGCTGCACCAGATCCACGTCTTCGTGCGCGGGCAGTGCGGCGAACCCTCCCGCCGCCCGATACAGGTCCGCCGAGAATCCGAGGGACGCGCCGTGCACGTGCCCGTGGGCGGAGCCGGACCGGTAGGCGCTGCCGTACCGCGACCGGACATGGTCGGGCCACCCCGACCAGTCGGTCACCGCCACCGTGCCCGCCACCAACTGCGCCCCTCGACGCGCGTGCTGCAGGTGGGACGACAGCCAGTGCGCGGGGACGCGCGAGTCGGCGTCCGTCGTGGCGAACCACTCGTGGGGGCGCGGGGCGACCGACTCGAAACCCGCACGCCGGGCCGCTCCGACGTTCCGCGCACCCAGGATCACGACGTCGACACCCGCCCTGCGGACGACGGCTTCGCTGCCGTCGGTGCACCCGTCGAGCACCACTACCGTCGTGACCGGCACGGACACGGCCCGGGCGGCGGTATGGAGGCCCTCCAGGCAGCGCGGCAGCAGCGCTTCCTCGTCGTGGGCGGGCACGACCACCGTGATGTGCTCGACGCGCATGACGTCCCTTCCTGATCACTCACTGTTTCGGGTTCAACAAGTACCCAGTCCGTCGTCAGGGGAACCACGATCGTTCGGCGTTGCCGACGGCGACATCGGGGCCGTCGACGATCCGGTCCAACAGCACCCACGACAGTTCGACGGTCAAGTTCGGGTGCCGCAGCAAAAGTTCGCGGACCAGGTCCAACTGTCCGTTGGGGCCCACCCGGCGGGACACCCCTGCGTGACACCACACGACGGAGGTCGACCGATGCCGTTCGAGAGCTCGCTCGAGCGCGCCGATGTATTCGTGCCGCCCTGGCAGCCCCATCGACGCGGAATCGTGGTGGATCGAGATCGGCACCTCCTTCTCGGAGCAGAAGTCGAGGACGTCGTCCATCGCTGCGTGATCGGGAGAGGGTACTTCGCCGACGGTGAGACTCGTGAGGTCGTCGTGGCGGAACATCACCTCACCGACACCGGCCCAGCGACCGGTGCGGTTCCACACGAATTCGATCCGACCGCGAGGGCGATCGGTGGGATCGAACCCGCAGACGAGCGGCGCCACCGTCAACCGGCCGTCCGATTCGAGTTCGGGTAGCAGATCGAGGACGATGGCGTCGGTCAGCGAGTGGTAATGGCACGGCCCGCTGCACGCCGGCCCCGACCAAGCTGTCTCGCAAATCGGTCACAGCCGCGGGATGCTGAAGAAAGTCCACCAGATGTACGTGCGTGTCGATCCACTGAGCAGACGCCATATCGTCCGATATACCAGCAATTCCCGAGTCGGCCGACTGTGATTCGGGATCAGTGCCCGCGGGTAACCTCCCGCCATGAATGTCGCGGACAGCCCCCGCTACCGGAAGATCACCCTCACCGTGGACGGTGAGGAACGAAACCTCGAAGTCGACACCCGCACGACGCTGCTCGACGCGCTCCGCGACCACCTCGGGGTGACCGCGCCGAAGAAGGGCTGCGACCACGGCCAGTGCGGCTCGTGCACCGTCCTCCTCGACGGCAGACGATCCACGTCCTGCCTCACATTCGCCGTCGCTCACCACGGGGAACGCGTCGTCACCGCACACGGACTGGCCGACGGCGAGGTGCTGCATGCCGTTCAGCAGGCGTTCGTCGAGCAGGACGGACTGCAGTGCGGTTACTGCACGCCCGGTCAGATCTGTTCGGTGATCGGGATGCTCGACGAGTTCCTGGCCCTGCACCCGAGCGCCGTCACCGAGAACCTGACCGCTCCGCCCGAACTCACCGACGACGAGATACGCGAGCGGATGAACGGAAACCTCTGCCGGTGCGGCGCGTATCCGAACATCCTCGCGGCGATCAGGCAGGCGGCGGAGGCGTGATTCCCTTCGACTACGAGCGGGCCACCGACGTCGACAGTGCCGTCGCCACGGTCACGGGTGACCCGCGGGCGTCGTTCCTCGCCGGCGGCACCAACCTCGTCGACCACATGAAGCTCGGGGTCGCGCGCCCGCATCTCCTCGTCGATGTGAGCCGGCTTCCCCTGGGCGACGTCGTCGAACTCCCGGACGGCGGGCTCCGAATCGGGGCGGCCGTCCGCAACAGCGACCTCGCCGCTCACGACGTCGTCCGCGCCCGGTACCCGATGCTGTCGCGCGCCCTCCTCTCCGGTGCGTCGGGCCAGCTGCGCAACCTCGCGACCACGGCGGGAAATCTGCTTCAGCGGACTCGCTGCGTGTACTTCCAGGACGTCACGACGCCCTGCAACAAGCGGGAGCCCGGCACCGGGTGTTCCGCGATCGGCGGTTACGTCCGCTACCACGCCATTCTCGGTGCCTCGGAGCACTGCGTCGCGGTGCACCCGTCCGACATGGCCGTCGCGATGACGGCGCTCGACGGTGTCGTGGTGGTGCGCGGCGCCGACGGTGAACGGCGAATCCCGCTGAGCGAGTTCTACCGGCTTCCCGGGGACCGGCCCGACCGCGACACCGTCCTCGCGCACGGTGATCTCGTGACGGCCGTGGAGCTGCCCCCGCCGCCTTCCGGGAACCGGTCCGCGTACCGGAAGGTGCGTGACCGTGCCTCCTTCGCGTTCGCAGTGGTGTCGGTGGCCGCCGAGCTGACGATCGGGGATACGTCGATCACGTCGGCGCGGGTCGCGCTCGGTGGGGTCGCGCACCGACCCTGGCGTGCCACGCTCGCCGAGGAGGTCCTCGTCGGGTCGCCGCCCACGGAGGCCACGTACACCGAGGCCGCTGCAGCGGAACTCGCTGCGGCACAACCGCTTCCTGGAAACGAATTCAAGGTTGCACTGACCCGGCGGGTGCTGGCGTCGGTACTTCGTTCCCTCGCCGAGGAGGCGCGCCGATGACCCTCGTCGATCCGAAGGTGATCGGAACCTCCGCCGAACGGCTGGACGCCCACGACAAGGTGACCGGCACGGCGCTGTACGCGTTCGAGTACCCGGTGGACGAGCCGACCTATCTGCACCCGATCCTGTCGACGATCGGACGCGGCCGGGTCACGGCGATGCACACGGCCGACGCGGAAGCCCTGGACGGGGTGCTCGCGGTCCTGACGGTGTTCGATGCGCCCCGCCTCGCGGACACCTCGGACGGTGAACTCGCGATCCTGCAGGACGCCGAGGTTCATTTCCGCGGCCAATTCGTGGGTGCGGTGGTGGCGGAGTCACCGGAAGTCGCCCGCCACGGCGCGAGCCTCGTGCGCGTCGACTACGACGTGGAATCCCACGACACCGACTTCCGTTCCGGTAGGGGCGATCTGTACACCCCCGAGGATGTCAACGCGGGATTCCCGACCGACACCGAGGACGGCGACGTCGACGCGGCACTTTCCGCCGCCGCGGTCACGGTCGATCAGGTGTACTCCACCGCGATGGAACACAACAACCCGATGGAACCGCACGCCGCCATCGCCCGGTGGACCCCAGGCGGCAGCGGACCGGTTCTGACGCTGCACGATTCGACCCAGGGCGTCCACTCCGTGCGGCAGACGCTCGCACCGCTGTTCGGACTCGAAGTCGAGCAGATGCGGGTGATCGCCCCGTACGTCGGCGGCGGCTTCGGCTCCAAAGGACTGCCGCACGCGCACGACGTGCTCGTGGTGATGGCGGCGCAGCGGGTGGAAGGCCGGCCGGTGAAGTTCGCGCTCACCCGGCAGCAGATGTTCGCCCTCTCCGCGTATCGCACGCCGACGGTGCAGCACATCCGGCTCGGGGCGGACGCCGACGGACGGCTGACCGCGCTCTCCCACGAGGCGGTCGTGCAGTCCGCGAAGATCAAGGAGTTCGCCGAACAGGCGGCGGTCCCGTCGCGGCTGATGTACTCCACGCCCACCCGGTACACCACCCACCGTCTCGCGTCCCTCGACGTGCCCGCCCCCTCCTGGATGCGTGCCCCCGGCGAGACCCCGGGCATGTTCGCGGCCGAGGTGGCGATGGACGAACTGGCCGAAGCTTGCGGGCTCGACCCGATCGAATTGCGGATCCGCAACGAACCCGAGGTCGACCCGAGTACCGGCCGCCCGTGGTCGGGGCGGCGCCTCACCGACTGTCTGCGGGAGGGCGCCCGGCGTTTCGGGTGGGCGGACCGCGACGCGACGGCGCGGGCCCGGTCGGACTCGCAGTGGCAGGTGGGGATGGGCGTCGCGTCCGCGACGTATCCAGCCAACACGTCACCCGGATCGGTTGCCCGGATCGTGTACGACTCCGACGGCACGTACACCGTGCAGATCGGGTCGGTCGACATCGGTACCGGCGCGTGGACCGCGCTCACCCAGATCGCCGCCGACGCGCTGGGCTGCCCGCTGGACGCGATCGTCCTGCAGATCGGTGACACGAATCTTCCGTCGGCGACCGTCGCAGGCGGCTCCACGGGAACCAGTTCCTGGGGCAGTGCGATCGTCGCGGCGGCCCGCGCGTTCCGGGACGCGCACGGCACGTCCCCCGACCCGGGGGCGGAGGCGCGTGCGGGGACGCCCGACAACCCCGACGCGGAAAAGTTCGCGCTCCATTCGTTCGGTGCCCACTTCGTGGAGGCGCATGTCCACCGCGATTCCTGCGAGATCCGTGTCGAACGCATGCTCGGGGTGTTCGCGATCGGCCGGGTGATCAACGCCCGCACCGTTCGATCGCAACTCCTCGGCGGGATGACGATGGGGATCTCGATGGCGCTGCACGAGAGCAGCGTGAACGACCCCCGGTTCGGTCACGTCGTGACCCAGGACCTTGCCTCCTATCACGTCAGCACCCACGCCGACATCAGGTACCTCGACGCGGTGTGCCTCGACGACGTCGACGAGCACGCCAATCCGATGGGATCGAAGGGCGCCGGTGAGATCGGCATCGTCGGGGCCGCGGCCGCGGTGGCGAACGCTGTCCGTCACGCCACCGGGGTGCGGGTCCGGAAGGCGCCGATCCACCTGGACGACCTACTGCCCGGGTGATCGACCGGGGCTACTGCACGCCCCACGCCTGCGCGAGGGACGTGCGCAGGTGACTTTTCATCGCACGGATCTTCTGGACATCGGTGGACTTCGGTGCGAGTCCCTCGAATACGAGTTCCATGAAGCGTCGGCGGCTGACACCGAATCGCTCCAGCAGTTCCGCCGCGCTGGCACCACCGAACGGTGCCCACTGGATCGCGAAGCTGATCATCCACCGGGCATCCGAGCTCACCGAGTGCATCTGCGCGAGCAGATCGCATCGGCGAAGCGCCAGGCGCAGCCAATCGGTGCCGAACGCTTCCTCCGGTTCCTCTGTGGTCTGGGTCGTCATGCCGCTCACCGCTGACCGGCGGAGCGGACCGCGAACACCGGCAACTGTTCCGCCGTCGACGCGGGACGGAACTCGACGCGAACCGGACAGTCGGACGGTGCCGGGACGTCGCCGTCGATCCAGGTGTACACCCACGGCCCCTCGTCGAGTTCGACGATCGCGATCGTGCAGGGGACGAGACCACGGTCGGTCTCGTTCACTTCACGGTGGACCACCTTCGAGGACACGATCGATCCGACGCCGCACGACGGGACCCGCTCGAGGTTCGAACCCTGACACGCGGAGCAGGTGGCCATCAACGGCGCGAGCAGGGTCGTGCAGTTGAGGCAGCGCTGGATCATCAGTTCGCACTTCTGGGCAAGTCCCTGCCAGCGGGTCATGCCGTCCGTGGTCATGCCGTCACCCCCGTGAATTCCTGCCCCACCACGTCGTCTGCCATTCGGTTTCCCCCGATCCACACAAGACACCGGTCGGTGTGCGCCCGACGGAGAATCGGGGGCCGTGGAAGTTGGGGGTCGGGCTTTCGGTGTGTTCGGGGATCAGTGGGCATCGGGGGGCCTCGGTCTGGAGCCGGATTGGGGGGACGCGTATGAGCATCCCGTCCGCGGCGGGGAATTACAGCGGCTGAACGACCCGGGGACATACCTGTTTCGTCCCGTGCGGGTGGCGGGTCAGGGGTGCGGGTCCTGTGCGTGTTCGACGATCCACGCCGCGATCTGGGTGCGCGAGTTGAACCCCAGTTTGGCGAGAATGTGCTCGACATGCCCCTGCGCAGTGCGCTGCGAGATCACCAACCGGGCGGCGATCGCCTTGTTGGTGAGCCCGTCGGCGACCAGTTCCGCGACCTGCCATTCGCGTCGGGTCAGGTGCGTCGCCCCGTTCGACGCCGACACCGTCTCCGGTGGCTGCTCGTCGAGCGCGTGGGCGACCGCATCGTCGAACGACGTGCGCATACCGTGGTCGAAGGCGTCGTCGAATGCGCGGTCCCCGATCACGGCGCGTGCCTGCTGCTCGCATTCCGCGTGGTGGACGAGCAGGTTCGGGTAGACGGTGCTCGGGTTGCCGACGGTCTGCGCGACGGCCTCCGCGGCGCCCATCAGTTCGGCGGCTTGCTGGGCCCGGCCGGAGCCGACGGCGACCCAGGCGAGCACCTCGAGTGCCCCGCAGGCGCTGATCCGGTCGTCGACCAGGTGGGACAGCCGCAGCCCCTGCTTCACGTAGTCGTCGGCGAGGGCGAGGTGTCCGCGCTGCCACGCCGCCATTCCCGCCGCCCACAGTGACCAGCCCCGGTAGACGGACTCGCCGTGGGCCTCGGTGAGCGCGAAGATCTCGGATCCGCACATCTTCGCCACCGCCCCGTCGCCCTGCATGCCGCTGACCAGTGCCACCCCGAGCAGTCCCCACGTCAGTTGGAGCAGGTTGCCCTTGTCGCGGAACTCGGCGAGTGCCTCCTCGAAGCAGACCCGTGCGCGGGGTAGGTCCCCGGCGAACATGGCGCAGCACCCGGCGGCGTGGACCACCAGGGCACGCATCAGTGTGTCCCCGTGCCGCTCGGCGAGGAGGACCCCCTCGTCGACCAGCGCTTTCGCGGCCTCGCGGTCGCCGTGCATGCCTGCGAGCACGCTGTCGACGTACAGCGCCTCGATCCGTTCCCTGCTTGCGTCGCCCGGGTGCCGTCCCAGCAGCTGGCCGAGCCAGCGGCGACCCTCGCGGAGCAGTCCCCTGGCACGCCAGTACGGGTACAGTGCGGCGGCGATCCGCAGCCCCGTCTCGGCCTCCCCCGGCTCGGTCAGGCAGAAATGGAGGGCCGCCCGCACGTTCAGCGTCTCCGCGTCGAGCCGGCTGATCCACATCGCCTGCCGGGGTCCGATCCATTCGGCCTCGCACTGCACCACCAACTGCTCGTACCAGTCGCGGTGCCGCCGGCGCAGCGACTGGTACTCCCCGGTCTCCTGCAATTTCTCGCGGCCGTAGTCGCGCACCGTCTCGAGCAGGTGGTATCGCACCGCCGGCCCGGACTCCTCGCGGATCAGGATCGACTTGTCGATCAACGACGCCACCACGTCGAGGACGTTCTCCACCGGCAGGTCGCCGGCGCAGATTCCCTCCACCGCGTCCAGTTCGAAGCCGCCGGCGAACACCGACAGTCTCGCCCACAGCTCCCGTTCCTCCTCGGTGCACAGTTCGTGGCTCCAGTCGACGCACAGCCGCAGGGTCTGCTGCCGGCTCGGCGCGCCCCGCGATCCGACCGTCAGCAACCGATAGCGGTCGGTCAGTCGCTGCAGGATCTGTTCCGCCGACATCACCCGCAGCCGCACCGCCGCCAGCTCGATCGCCAACGGCAACCCGTCCAGCTGGCGGCAGATCCGGGCCACCGCGACATGGTTGTCCTCGGTGAGTTCGAACTCCGGCACTGCCGTGGCCGCCCGCTCGACGAACAACGTCACCGCCTCGTACTGCGGCAGGCCCTGCAGTGACGAGCGTTCGGGTTCGGGCACGGTCAACGGCGGCACCCGCAGTACCGCCTCACCGCCGATGGCCAGCGGTTCGCGGCTCGTCGCGAGGATCCGTAACTCCGGGCAGCCCCGCAACAACGTCTCCGACAACGCGGCGGCCGCGGCGACCACGTGCTCGCAGTTGTCGAGCACCAGCAGCAGTTGCCGGGTGGCGAGGTACTCGGTCAGCAGCACCTCCGGGTTCCCGGAGCGCTGCTCGCGCAGTCGCAGTGCCGCCGAGACGGCGTCGACGAGTGTCGTGTCGTCGTCGAGCTCCCCCAGTTCGACCAACCACACGCCGTCCTCGAATGCGCGACTCGCATCGGCGGCCACCCGCAACGCCAGCCGGGTCTTCCCGACCCCGCCGATCCCGGCGAGCGTCACCAGACGGGACACGGACAGCAGGCGTCGCGCCTCGGTCACCTCACGGCGACGGCCGACGAAACTCGTCAGTTCGTGGGGCAGATTTCCCACTGTGCCCTTCACTGCCGCCGGCATCGCACCGTCACTCTCGACTCGCAGCCCCCTGCGCACACGGTACTCCCGGTGCGCGGCGGCAACGACGCTTTCGGCTGCGGGTCCGCGAGTTTCGGGGCCCCGCAAACGGGGTCACCGCGTCCAGCGGGTCGGCGCCCAGCGGCCGGTGTAGGACCGGATGCGGTTGGCGCGGCGAGCAGGCCGCCGCGTGCCGGCCTCGGTCAGGCTGTGCGGGATCATGGCGATCCGGGTGCCGTCGACCACGTAGGCGGCCCCGGTGACGAACATTGCGGCCGGCGCGGTCAGGTACGACGCGACGGCGGCGACTTCCCGGTCGTCGGGGCCGGGGGATGCGAAGTCCGGTTCGACCGCGGGCACCACGACCGAATTGACCGTGATCGAGTATCGCGCCAATTCGGCGGCGAGCAGACCGGTGAGTCCGCCGAGCCCGGACGACGACGGGATGACGTTGACGATCCGGCCGCCCCCGCCGCTTGCGATCATGTACCGCACGGCGCGCTGGATGCACTCGACGGCCGTACTGCCCGGACAGCTGACGAGAACGCCGATTCCGCCCAGCTCACGGGCGAACTCGTCGACGGCGGCCGCGGAGTCGGGCAGGTCGGCCAGGTCCATGCGCTGCACGGCCGCGTTCACCGATCTGGACCGGACGTCGGCGGCAGTGGCTTCGGCGCTGTCCCGGTCCGCGGCGTAGGCGAGGCCGATGTGGAACCCGTCGTCCGCGAGTGCCAATGCGACCGCCCGGCCCATCGGCGAGTCCGATCCCGTCACGACAGCGGTGCGTGTGCTGGGGTGCATGGATTCGGAATACCCCCTGGTAGATCTGCTCAAACGCTCAACTTTCGGACTGTGCACGGGCAGAACACAATCCGGCGACGTGCCGCACAGGCGACCCGTCGCGGATCGGCGCCCACCGATCAGCAGTTGGACGGTGCGGGGTCGCCGCGGAACCGGGCGTCGAGGTAGTCCAGGGCGGTCGGCAGGCCCAGCACGGCGGTGGTCAGATGGTCGGGACTCGGGAACAGATCGGACTGCACCTTGGCGCCGGCGGCGCAGTATCGCGCGACGGTCGCCTCGATCGAGTCGATCGGAATGAGTACGTCTGTCGGGCTGTGCCATTCGAAGATCGGCGCGGTCGGTACCCCCGGATACAGCTCGACACTGTTCTCGTTCAGCACCTCCCAGGCCTGCGGGCTGCTCATGAGGTCGGTGGTCCTGGCGACCTCCGTCGCGCTGCGCCCTGCGCCTGCCGCGAGAATGCCGTTGGTGCACGCGTTGACCATCTCGTCGCGCATCGCCAGGCCGCGATCATTGAGTTGCTCGCTGATCGGCAGGCGGTCCGGGTACTCACGCTCGAGTCCGAGTGCCGCCGCCATCGCGAGACCGAACGCCGGATGCGGCTGCATGCCGAGACCGTTGGCCATCTTGCCGATGTTCATGGGCACACCGCCCTCGGCGACACCGACGATGTTCAGTTCCGGCGCGTACGTGGGTGCGAGCGCCGCGGCCCACGCCGACGCCATGCCGCCGCCGGAGTACCCGGCCAGCGCGACCGGGCTCTCCGCCACGGCGAGTTCGGGCACCCGCTGAACCGCGCGGATGCCGTCCAAGGTGATGGTTCCGCCGAGTCGCGCGGCACCGTACGCACTGTTCGGGCCGAGGTGATCGGGAAGCGCGACCGTCCAGCCGCGTTGCAGTGCGAGGTTCAGTGCCGGCGCCTCCTTGATCTGGAGGTCGGGGTCGTTCGAGTACAGGGTCCGAGACGGCGCGCACCTCGGTCCGAGCGCGTTGATGATGTGCTGATACGACAGCAGCGGCCCGTTCACCGGCCGGGTGCGGGGTACCAGCACGGTGGTGACCGACGAGATCGGGTGGTCCTCCGAGTTGGTGGTGCGGTACTTCACCTGCCAAACGTCGGTGTCGGGGAAGGCGAGCAACGGCGGCATCGGCCGGACCGCGAGCGGCTCGCCGACCGCCGTATCCGCCAGACCCTGCGGCTGCAGGTAGAAGGGATCAGGGTCGGAGGCGGGATAGATCGGCACGGCGGCCGCGACTCCGACGTTCGCGACGGTGGCGCAGGCGACGAATGCGGCACACAGTGCACCCGCGGTGAGGCTCGAGATACGTGAGCGCTTCATGCCGCCTCCTAGTTTGCGTAGAGATCGATTGTTACCGAGTTCGCAGGAGATATCGGTATTCGGGCCCGCCCGTTACGCCACTGCAATGCATGGCGGGCCCGCCGCAACGAAAACGGGTCAATGCGCGCTCAGATAGTCCTCGAGGACGGGCCCCACCACGGCCAGGACCTCGGGTTCGATCATCTGATTGTGCTCGCACTCGATCTTCACTTCCCGGATGCCGCCGGTGACGGAACTCCGCCACTCCTCCGGTGAATGCTGGTCCGTCGACGCCGATCCGGCGGCGGTGAAGAACAGCAGATCCCCGTCGAACACCTGCGGGCGGAAGTTGTTCATGATCCGCGACGAGTTGGTGAATCCGGCGCTGATCCGCTCCAGGTGCTGCGGGGTCAGTCCCGTCTTCTGCCCGAACGCGTCGTCCAGCAACTCGACTGCCCGCTCGTAGGTGAGTTCCTCCCCGGAGACGGACTCGAGGTCCAGTCCGAGCCCGTGGAGCAACTCGGGCACGGTGAGGCTCTCCGGGCCCTGGTCGGTCCCGTCGGTCACGTAGCTGTCCATGACGGCCAGCGTGTCGACCGCCTCCCCTTCCCGCCGCAGTTCGACGGCCATCGCGTGGGCGATGACGCCGCCGAGCGACCAGCCCAGCAGGTGGTAGGGCCCGTGCGCCTGGACCTTTCGCATCTCCAGCACGTACTGGTGCGCCAGCTGCTCGATCGACTCGAAGCTCGGGCCACCGCTGATGATCGGCAACTGCAGGCCGAACGCCGGCCGGTCCTGCGATAGGTGCTGCAGGAGACCCGCGTAACCCCACGACAGGCCGATCCCGGGATGGATGCAGAACAGGGGCGGCTTGTCCCCCGTCGGCCGCAATGGGATGACCACGCCGAGCGCCTCATCCACCGGCGACCCGGCCGCGTTCTCCGTGTCGACCCGCAGCGCCAGGCCCGCGGGGGTCGGGTCCAGGAACATGGACTGCAACGGAATCTGCCGTCCGAGGCGTTCCTGCAGCACCGTGATCACCCGGGTGGCGACGATCGAGTTGCCGCCGAGGTCGAAGAAACTGTCGGCGGTGCCGACGCGGTCCACGCCCAGCACCTCTGCGAAGGCCTCGACGATGATCCGCTCGGTCGCCGTCGTCGGGGCCCGGAAGGCCGCGCCGGTGGTGCCGAACTCGGGCGCGGGCAGCGCCTTGCGGTCGAGTTTGCCGACCGGGGTCATCGGGATCTGATCGAGGACGACCACCGCGGACGGGACCATGTGCGCGGGCAAGCGGTCGGCCGCGTGGGTACGCAACTCCGCCGGTTCGAGATCGTGTCCCTCCGCCGCCCGCACGTACGACGCGAGGAGCGTGTCGCCGGACGGTCCGGTGTGACCGATGGTGGCGGCGAACGCGACCGCGGGGTGGCGGGCGAGGACGGCGTCGATCTCACCGAGTTCGATCCGGAAGCCGCGGACCTTCACCTGGAAGTCGGTGCGGCCGATGTACTCGATGGTGTGGTCGCCGCGCCAGCGCACCACGTCGCCGGTGCGGTACATCCGGCGACCGGGCTCGCCGAACGGGCAGGCGACGAACCGTTCCGACGTCAGCGCCGACCGGTTGTGGTACCCACGTGCCAGTCCGGGTCCGGTGATGTACAGCTCGCCGGGCACACCGACCGGGACCGGCTGCAGGCGCTCGTCGAGGACCAGCGAACCGAATCCCAGCGCGGGGGCGCCGATGTTCACGACCCCACCCGGACGCATCGGAGCACTGACGCTCGCCTGGATGGTCGTCTCCGTGGGCCCGTACCCGTTGTGCATGTTGCGGTGTTTACCCCAGATCTCCACGAGCTCCGGCGGGCAGGCCTCACCGGCCACCGCGAGGACGCGGAGCGATTCGAGTCCCACGTCCTCGATGGACGACAGCGCGGTGGGCGTGATGAACGCGTGCGTCACCGCGTTGCGCCGGAACAGGTCCGCCAGCTCCGTGCCACCGAAGACGGTGGGCGGCACGATCACGACCCGGGCCGACGCACCGAACGCCATCATCAGCTCGAAGATCGACGCGTCGAAGCTCGGGGACGCCAGATGCGAGACCCGGGACTCGTGCGTGACCTGGAACCGTTCGTGTTCCTCCGCGGTGAGGTTGGCCATGCCGCGGTGAGTGACGATGACACCCTTCGGTTTACCGGTCGATCCCGACGTGTAGATCAGGTACGCCGGGTGGGCCAGATGGAGCGGGCGCGTGCGGTCGGCGTCGGTGACCGGCGACGAGGAGACGGCCGCGACCTGCTCGGCGAAGGACTCGTCGTCGAGCACCAGCCACGGCACGGTGTCCGGCAGGTTGTCGCGACGGCCGGCGACGGTCAGGCCGACGGACGCCCGGCAGTCGGTCAGCATGTAGTCGATGCGGTCCCGCGGGTAGGTCGGGTCGACGGGCACGAACGCCGCACCCGACTTCGCGACCGACCAGATCGACACGACTTCCTCGATCGATCGCGGCATTCCGATGGCCACGAATGTCTCCGGCCCGACTCCCTGGGCGCACAGCACCCGCGCCAGCCGGTTGGACCATTCGTCGAGTTCGCGGTAGGTGACCTGCCGGTCCTCGAAGGACAACGCCACCGAATCGGGGTCGAGTGCCGCGGCGGCCGTCAGCAGGTCGGGCCACACCTCGGGGCGCACGTCGGGCTTGCCGCGCGCCGGGACCATCTCCTCGATCTCCGCCTCGTCGAGCAGCGGGAGGGTGCCGATCGGCCGGTCCGGATCGGCGGTGACAGCCGCGAGGATCCGGACGAACCGGTCCGCGATCGAGCGTGCGGTCCCGCGGTCGAACAGGGAGACGGCGAAGTCGAGACCGCCGGCGACACCCGCAGGCGCGCCGTCCTGGTCGAACTGCTCGGCCAGGATCACCTCGAGGTCTTCTTTCACCACCTTGGTTTCGAGGTCCACGTTCTCGACCCGCAGATCCGGCAGTTCCAGCGTCGGGTTCTCGTTGTTCTGGAACTCGAGGGCCACCTGGAACAGGGGCGAGTACGACGTGGACCGGGTCGGGTTGAGCTCCTCGACGAGGCGCTCGAACGGCAGATCCGAGTGCTGGAACGCGGCCAGATCCGTTTCCCGGATCCGCTGCACCAGTTCGGTGAACGTCAACGCCGGGTCGATCCGGTTCCGCAGGACCAGGGTGTTGACGAACATGCCGACCATGTCGTCGAGGGCGGCTTCACCGCGCCCGGCGACGGGGGTGCCGATGACGACGTCGTCGGTGCTGCCGAGCCTCGACAGCAGCACCGCCAGCGCGGCGTGGACGGCCATGAACATGGTGGCGTTGTTGGCCCGGGCCAGTGCCGTGAGCCGCTGATGGAGGTCGGCGTCGATCGCGAATTCGACCCGATCACCCTCGAACGTCTGCTGGATCGGGCGCGGCCGGTCGGTCGGCAGCTGGATGACGTCCGGCACCCCGGCCAGGGTCTCGGACCAGAACCGCAACTGCTGGTTGATCATCGATTCGGGATCGTTCTCCGAGCCGAGTCCGGCATGCTGCCACAGCGTGTAGTCGGCGTACTGGACGTGCAGCGGATCCCACTGCGGGCCGTCGCCGCCGAGCCGTGACGTGTACGCCACCATGACGTCGCGGGCGAGCGGCGCGAGGGAGAATCCGTCCGCGCTGATGTGGTGCACCACGATCGTCAGCACGTGATGGTCGGGCGCGATCCGGAACAGGGCCGCCCGGACCGGCACGTCGGTGCTGACGTCGAACCCGCGGGACACCAGGTCCATGATGTGCCGCGGCAGGTCCTCCGCCGCCACCGAGACGGTGTCGACGCCCGGTTGCGCATCGGCGGCGGGCAGGATCCGCTGGGTCGGTTCGTTGTCGACCGTCGGGAAGACGGTGCGCAGCGTCTCGTGCCGTTCGAGGACGTCGGCCATCGCCAGCCGCAGGGCGTCCTCGTCCAGGGTTCCGGTCAGCCGGACGGCCAACGGAATGTTGTAGGCCGGTGAGGACGTGTCGAACTGGTTGAGGAACCACATCCGCTTCTGCGCCAGCGACAGCGGAATCCGGTCGGGCCGTTCGACCGGCGCGAGGGCCGGGCGGGCACCGCCGCTCACACTGTCGGCGACGCGTGCGGCCAGCGACCGGACGTCGGGCGCCTCGAACAGGGCGCGCACACCGATGTCGGTGTCGAGGGCGTCCCGCAACCGCGCCGTGACCCGGGTGGCGACCAGCGAGTTTCCACCGAGATCGAAGAAGTTGTCGTCGATGCCGATCCGTTCGAGACCGAGGACATCGGCGAAGATGTCCACGATCTTGCGTTCGAGATCGTTGGTCGGCGGCTGGAACTCGGTGGTGGTGACGTGGAACTCGGGTGCGGGCAGCGCCGACCGGTCCAGTTTGCCCACCGGGGTCAACGGGATCTCGTCCAGGAACATGACGCTCGTCGGCACCATGTGCGCGGGGAGCCGGGTCGACAGGTGCGCGGTCAGTTCGGCCGGATCGACGCCGCCGGCCGTGTTGGGCAGCAGGTAGGTCACCAGCACCGTGTCACCGGACGGGCCGGGAACACCGAGGGTCGCGGCGAAGCTGACCCCGGGGAACGTGGCGATCTCGTTGTCGATCTCGCCGAGTTCGATGCGGAAACCGCGGATCTTCACCTGGAAGTCGCTGCGGCCCACGTACTCGACGGTGTGGTCGGCGCGCCACCGGACGATGTCGCCGGTGCGGTACATCCGCTCCCCCGCCTCCCCGAACGGGTTGGCGACGAACCGCTGGCTGCTCAGTTCCGGGCGCCGGTGGTAGCCGCGGGCGAGCCCGGCACCGGTGATGTACAGCTCGCCGGGAACTCCGACGGGCACCGGCTGGAGACGTGAATCCAGCACGAGCTCACCGACGCCGCGGATCGGGCCGCCGAGGGTGATGGGGTCGCCCACCGTCATCGGGTCGCTGATGTTGGCCATCACCGTGGTCTCGGTGGGGCCGTACGCGTTGGACAGTTGCCGGCCGGGCGCCCAGCGGGTCACCAGTTCCGGCGGGCACGCCTCGCCGCCGAACACGACGTGCTGGAATTCGTCGAGCCCCGTCGGGTCGACCGTGGACAGCGCCGCGGTGGTGACGAACGCGTGGGTGACGTGTTCGGACCTGATCAGTTCGGCCAGTTCCGCTCCGCCGTACACCGTCGGCGGTGCGATCACCATCGTGGCACCGACCCCGAAGGCCTGCAGGTACTCGAACACCGACCCGTCGAAGCTGGGCGTCGAGAAGTGCAGGGTGCGGGACGTCTGTGCCGCGGCGAAACGCTGCCGCTGGTCCTCGGCGAAGTTGTCGAGGCCCTCGTGGGTGACCACGACGCCCTTCGGCTTCCCCGTCGAACCGGAGGTGTAGACGATGTAGGCGGCGTTGTCGAGGCTTATCGGCGACCGCCGATCCGAATCGGCTACCGGCAGAGCCGGTTTCGACTGGCAGGCCTTCTCGAACTTGGGCGAGTCGAGCTGCAGCCACGGCACCGAGTCGGGCAGCGCCTTCTCGTACGCGGCCATGGTCAGTCCGATGGTGGCACCCGAATCGGTGAGCATGTGCTCGATGCGGTCCATCGGGTAGTTCGGGTCGACGGGGACGAATGCGGCGCCCGTCTTGGCCACTGCCCACACGGCGAGGACCGACTCGATCGATCGGGGAATGCCGAGCGCCACGAACGTCTCCGGGCCGGCGCCGCGGGAGATGAGCACCCGGGCGAGCTGGTTGGAGCGTTCGTTGAGTTCCCGGTAGGAGACGTTGCGGCCTTCGAACGTCAGCGCCGTGCGGTTCGGATCCAGGGCGGCCGCGTCCTCGAAGATCTGCGGCAGCGTCCGGACGGAGAACCCGGGGCGGCCGCGCACCGGCGCGAACTCGGCGAGTTCGGCCTCGGTGAGCAGTTGCATGTGGGCGAGCGGAATCTCGGGCCGGTCCGCGAGGGCGTCGAGCACCCGCTGCAGCCGGTCCGCGATCTCGTCGACCGCGCTTTCCTCGAAGACCTCGGGGAGGTACTCGAACTTGAAGTTCAGCCGCGCGTCCCCGGAGGCGACGACGGCGAGCGGGTAGTGTGCGGAGTCCTTGCCGTCGATGCCGGTGACGAACATCCCGGCGATGTCGGTCTGTTCCGTCAGCCCCGCCTCGTCCACCGGGTACGACTCGAACACGGTCAGCGTGTCGAAGGCGCCGCCGCCGCCGACCGCCGACTGGATGTCGGTCAGACCCACGTAGTGGTGATCGAGCAGTGCGGCCTGTTCGCTCTGCACACGTTCGAGCAACTCGCCCAGCGACTCCCACGGGTCGAGGGTCACCCGCACCGGCAGGGTGTTGATGAACAGACCCACCATCGATTCGATGCCCGCGATCTGCGGCGGCCGGCCCGAAACCGTCCCACCGAACACCACGTCGGAGCGGCCGACCAAGCCGCCCAGCACGATTCCCCACGCCGTCTGGACGACGGTGTTGAGGGTGAGCCCGCGTTCCCGGCTCAGGTCCCGCAACCGGGTGGTCTGCTCCTCCGACAGCGTGAAGGCGGTTTCCTCCGCCACGGCGGAGTGCGCTTCACCCCGCTCCAGCGGCGCGAGGAGGGTCGGCTCCTCGACACCGTCGAGCGCGGTGCGCCAGGCGTCGAGGGAGTCCGTGGTGTCGTGCCGCTTCATCCACGACAGGTAGTCGCGGTAGGAGTGGACCCGGGGCAGCAGGCTGCCGTCGGCGTCCAACGCGTACAGCGTCAGTAGGTCGCGAATGACCAGCGGAGTCGACCAGCCGTCGAGCAGGATGTGGTGGTTGGTCAGGATCAGCCGGTAGTCCTCCTCGGTGAGCCGGACGAGGGCAAGCCGCAGCAGCGGCGCGTTCGCCATGTCGAACTTCACCGACCGGTCCCGTGCCACGATCCGGTCGTATTCGCGGGTGGTCTCGTCCGGGTCGAGTGCCGAGAGGTCGAACTCCGACCACGGCAGTTCCACGTGCTGCTGGATGATTTGCGCGGAGGCGCCCGCGCTGTCGTGGACGAACGCGGCCCGCAGGTTGGGGTGCCGGTCCAGCAGGGCCTGCCCGGCCCGGCGGATCCGGTCCGGGTCGATGTTGCCCCGCAGTTTCAGCGCCAGCTGCACCAGGTACGGGTCGACCGAGGCGTCCGAGAACTGGGCGTGGAACAGCAGCCCGGACTGCAGCGGTGACAGCGACCAGATGTCCGACAGCGCCGGGAACCGGGCCTCGAGCCGGTCGATCGCGTCCTGGTCGAGGGTGACCAGGTCCAGATCGGACGGGGTCACACCGCCGGCGTCGGGCCGTGCGACGTGGGTGGTCAGCGCGGTCAGCGCCTGCACCCACAGGTCGGCGAGTGCGCGGACCTCGGACGGGGTGAGGACCCCGGTCGGGAACGCCCAGGTGGCCCGCAGCCGGTTGCCGTCGGCCCCGGTGCCGGTGACGGCATTGATGTCGAGCGCCGACGCCACCGGGATGTCGGAGGCGGGGATGTCGTCGAGCTTCGTGTCCGTCACCGGAACCCAGGCGTGACCGTGGATGTCGGTGGACGTCGCGCCGCCCAGCCGGCCCAGGTAGTTGAACGTGACCTGCGGCTTCGCCAGCGCCCGCAGCTGATCCGCGCTCTCCGGGTCCAGGTAGCGGAGCATGCCGTAGCCGATGCCGTGGTCCGGAATGGCCAGCAGCTGTTCCTTGATCGCCTTGACCGCGGACCCGGCGGCCTTGCCACCGGCGAACGCGTCGTCGAGGTCGATCCCCGACAGGTCCAGACGCACCGGGAACATCGCCGTGAACCAGCCGACGGTGCGGCCCAGATCGGCGCCCGGCAGCACCTGGTCCTCGCGGCCGTGGCCTTCGAGACTGACCAGCGATTCGCGCGTGAAGTCGCCGTGGGTGCGCCGCCACTGGGCCAGCGCCAGCGCCAGCGCGGTGAGCAGTCCGTCGTTGACGCCGCCGTGGAACGCCTCGGGGACACGGGTGAGCAGGGCGTCCGTGACGTCGGCGGGCACCTCCACGGTGACCTTCTCGACGGTCCCGGCCACGTCGATCGCCGCGTCGAGCGGACGCGATCCGATGAGCGGGTCGTCGGCCTCGAGCACCCGCCGCCACAGTTCGATCTCGCCGGCGCGTTCGCGCGTCGCCTCGACGAGGCCGTGCGACCAGCGCCGCATCGACGTGCCGACCGGTTCGAGGGTCGGTTCCTGACCCGCGGAGACTTGCGCCCACGCGGTCGCCAGGTCGGGGACGAGGATCCGCCACGACACACCGTCGACCACCAGGTGGTGGGCCACGACCAGCAGCCGCCCGCCCTGATCGCCCGCGTCGAACCACACCATCTGCAGCATGACCCCGGCCTCGGGGTCCAGTCGTCCTGCCGCGGCGTCGAGTTCACGGGTCGCGACCTCCGCGAACCCGGAACCGACCACCGACGCGACCTCGACGCGGTGCAGCACGTCGTCGACGTCGACCACGCCCACGGCCTGCACCTCGATCCGCCACTGCGGCTCGGCGCCGAGGAGACGGGCCCGCAGCATGTCGTGGTGATCCACGACGGCCGCGATCGTGCGCTTCAGCAGCGTCTCGTCGGCCGCGGCGGGCAGGGAGAGCAGCGCGGTCTGGGTGTAGCGGCGGAAGTCGCCGCCGCGTTCGAGCAGCCACGCGGTGATCGGGGTGACCGGCATCTCGCCGATCCCGCCACCCGGCAGTTCGTCGAGGACGACGACGTCGGCGGCACCCGCCCAGGAGGCGGCCTCGGCCAGCGCGGCAACGGTTTTGGCCTCGAACACGTCCCGCGGGGTGAGCACCACACCGGCGGCCTTCGCCCGGGCCACCAACTGGATCGACATGATGCTGTCGCCGCCGAGCGCGAAGAACGAGTCGTCCACACCCACCGATTCCAGACCGAGCACCTCGGCGAACAGACCGGCGAGGACGGTTTCCATCTCCGTGGCCGGGGCGCGGCCCGCCGACACCCGGGCCCCGAAGTCGGGTTCCGGCAGCGCGCGGCGGTCGAGTTTGCCGTTGCTCGTCAACGGCAGCGCGTCCAGCACCACGAGGGTGGCGGGCACCATGTACGAGGTGAGCTGGGTGCCCACGAATTCGAGCGCCGACGACACCTCGACGGTGGCGCCGGATTCCGGAACCACGTAGCCGATCAGCCGGTGACCGCCGTGCCCGTCGTCGCGGGTGAGGACGACGGCCTGGGCGATGCCGCGGTACCGGAGCAGCGCGGATTCGATCTCGCCGAGTTCGATGCGGAAACCGCGGATCTTCACCTGGAAGTCGCTGCGGCCCAGGTACTCGAGCTGGCCGTCGGTGTTCCAGCGCGCCAGGTCGCCCGTGCGGTACATCCGGGCCCCGGGACGGAGCGGGTCGGCCACGAACCGGGTCGAACTGAGCCCGGCCCGGCCGAGGTAGCCGCGGGTCACCTGGTCACCGGAGACGTACATCTCCCCGATGGTGCCTGGGGGAACCGGGTGCAGGCGCCGGTCGAGGACGTGGACGTGCAGCCCGGCGATTCCGCGGCCGATCACACTGGCCGACGCGGACTCGGCGAATTCGCGGTCGAGCGCGAGGTAGCTGACGTGGACCGTCGTCTCGGTGATGCCGTACATGTTCACCAGCGTCGGGGCGGAGTCGTCGTGCCGCGAGTACCAGCGGCCGAGCTGTCCGAGGTCGAGAGCCTCACCACCGAAGATCACGTACCGCAGCGCGAGCGCCGCCGCGTTCACGTCGATCTCCGAGACGATTCGGTCGGTCTCGGCGAGCTGATAGAACGCGGTCGGGGTCTGGTTGAGGACGGTGACCTGCTCGTTCCGCAGGAGTTCATGGAACATTTCCGGCGACCGCGCCGTGTAGTAGTCGACGACGACGAGTCGGCCGCCGTAGAGCAGCGGACCCCACAGCTCCCACACGGAGAAGTCGAACGCGTACGAGTGGAACATCGTCCACACGTCGTTCTCGTCGAACCCGTAGAGCGGCTGCGTGTTCGCGAACAGTGTCAGCACGTTGCGGTGCGAGACGACCACGCCCTTGGGACGGCCCGTCGACCCGGAGGTGTAGATGACGTACGCCACCGACGAGGAGTCGAGCGGCGTCACCCGGTCGGCGTCGGTGATCGTCGCCGGCGACTGCTGCGCGAGGTCGGCGGTGGTCTCGGGGTCGTCGAGCAGGATCGCCGGGGTCTCCGAATCCGGCAGGGCGGAGACGTCTCCCGTGGTGGTGATGACACAGTTCGGTGCGGCGTCCTCGAACACGAACGCCAGCCGGTCCGCCGGGTAGGTGATGTCGACGGGCAGGTAGCCGCCGCCGGTTTTGATCACCGCCAGCAGGGCGATGATCAGATCGCAAGTGCGTGGAAGTGCCACGGCCACCAGCGTTTCCGGCCCCACTCCCTGGGAGATGAGCAGGCGGGCCAGCCGGTTCGACCGGGCGTCGAGCTCCGCGTACGTCAGTGCCACGTCCTCCGACGTCACGGCCGTGGCGTCGGGGAACCGGGCCACGCTCTGCGCGAACCGGTCCGCGAGGGTGTCGGTGCCCGCGTCGAATCCGGCGGTGTTCCATTCGGTCGCCATCGCCGACCGCTCGGCGGCATCGGGGATCACGATGTCCCCGACCGGGGCCAGCGGGTCGGAGGTGACGGCGCCGAGGATGCGCAGGAACCGGTCGGCGAACGTCCGGACGGTGCCGGCGTCGAACAGATCGGTGGCAAAGATGAACGACGCGGCGATACCCGACGCCACCCCGTCCGCGTCGAATCCTTCCTCGACACTGAGCTGCAGGTCGAACTTGGCGACCTCGAGATCGAAATCGACGGCGGCCGCGGTCAGTTCCGGGAGCTCGAGCCGCGGTGTCTCGTTGTTCCGGAACTCGAGCAGCGCCTGGAACAGCGGCGAGTGCGCGGTGGAGCGCTCCGGCGCGAGAACGTCGACGAGCCGCTCGAACGGCAGGTCCGAATGGTGGAACGCGGCCAGGTCGGTGGACCGGACCTGATCCATCAGGGCGCCGAAACCTGCCGCCGGGTCGACGGCGCTCCGCAGCACCAGGGTGTTGACGAACATGCCGACCATGTCGTCGAGCGCCGCGTCACCGCGGCCGGCGATGGGTGTGCCGACCGCGATGTCCTCGGTGGACGAGAGCGCGGACAGCAGCACCGACAGGGCCGCGTGGACGGCCATGAACATGGTGGAGTTGTGCTTGCGCGCCAACGCCGCCAGCGCCCGGTGCACGTCCGCCGGAATCGTGAAGTCGACCTGCGCACCGCGGAACGACTGCTGGACCGGCCGCGCCCGGTCGGTGGGCAACTGCAGGAGTTCGGGCAGGTCGGCCAGCTGATCGGTCCAGTACCGGAGTTGCTGGGAGATCAGCGATTCGGCGTCGCTTTCGTCGCCCAGCAGTTGGAGCTGCCACAGGGTGTAGTCGGCGTACTGCACCGACAGCGGGTTCCACTGTGGTGCGCTTCCCGCGATGCGGGCGGCGTACGCGGTCATGACGTCCCGGGCGAGCGGGGTGAGCGAGAACCCGTCGGCGCAGATGTGGTGCACCACGATGACGAGCACGTGGTCGTCGGGGGCGAGTGCGAACAGCGCCGACCGCATCGGCACGTCGGCCGTCACGTCGAAGCCTGCCGTCGCGAGACCGGCGATGTGCTCCCTCAGTTCGTCCTCGGACACCTCGACGATCTCGAGGTTCGGCGTCCACTGACCCGGTGAGAGGACCACCTGGGTCGGTTCGCCGTCGTGGGACGGGAACACGGTCCGCAACGATTCGTGGCGGACGAAGACGTCCGTCACCGCGGCGCGCAGCGACTCCACGTCCAGATGACCGGTCAGCCGCACGGCAAGGGGGATGTTGTAGGCCGCCGACGACGTGTCGAACTGGTTGAGGAACCACATCCTCTTCTGCGCCAGGGACACCGGCACGTGCGCGGGCCGCGGCATCGGGCCGAGCGGGATCCGGACGTGGGCGCCGTCCTGCGCGGGTGCGAATGCCGTCGACTCGATGAGGCGGGCCAGTTGATGGATCGTCGGCGCCTCGAACAGGGTGCGGACGCCGATGTCGGTGTCCAGTTCCGCGGTCAGGCGTGCGGCGACACGGGTCGCGATCAGCGAGTTTCCGCCGATGTCGAAGAAGTTGTCGTCGATGCCGACACGTTCGATGCCCAGGACCGTGGTGATGACGTCGGCGATCGTGTGTTCGAGGACCGTCGACGGCGGCCGGAAGTCGTCCGACGTGGGCAGGAACTGCGGTTCGGGCAGCGCCGCCCGATCGAGCTTGCCGACGGGGGTGAGCGGGATCTCGTCCAGGATCATGATGCTCGACGGCACCATGTGTGCGGGCAGCAGGTTCGCCGTCCACTCCTTCAGTTCCGGCGGTTCGAGTGCCGACTCGGCCTCCGGCAGCACGTAGGACACGAGCACGGTGTCGCCGGCGGGACCGGGGCGCCCGAGGGTGACGGCGAACGCCACGGACGGGTGCGCGGCGAGTGCGCTGTCGATGTCGCCGAGCTCGATGCGGAAGCCGCGGATCTTCACCTGGAAGTCGGTGCGGCCCAGGTATTCGACCGTGTGATCGGACCGCCACCGCGCGAGGTCGCCGGTGCGGTACATCCGGTCGCCCGGCTCGCCGTAGGGGTTGGCGACGAACCGCTCGCTGGTCAGCCCGGCGCGTGCATGATAGCCGCGGGCCAGGCCCTCACCGGAGATGTAGAGCTCGCCGGCGACGCCGACGGAGACCGGTTGCAGCCGCGAGTCGAGAATCACCTCGGAGACGCCGCGGACGGGGGCACCGATGGTGACCGTCTCCCCCACCTGCAGGTGGTCGCTGAGGTTGCTCATGATGGTGGTCTCGGTGGGACCGTAGCCGTTGTACATGGTGCGGCCCGGCGCCCAGCGGGTCACCAGTTCCGGCGGGACGGCCTCGCCGCCGGCGACCACGTTCTGGAACACCTCGAGCCCCTCGGGGTCCACCGAGGCCAGGGCCGCGGGGGTGACGAACCCGTGGGTGACGCCCTCGGTGCGGATCAACTCCGCGAGTTCCTCGCCGCCGTACACGGACGGCGGCACGATCACCATGGTCGCGCCGACGGCGAACGACAGCAGGTATTCGAGGACCGAGGCGTCGAAGCTCGGTGAGGAGAAGTGCAACGCCCGCGACGTGGAATCCGTCGCATAGCGGGTCCGCTGCTCCTCGGCGAAATTGTCGAGACCGCGGTGGCTGACCACCACGCCCTTCGGCTTGCCGGTGGAGCCGGACGTGTAGATGACGTACGCCGGGTGTGCGAACCGCAGGGGCGCGACGCGGTCGTCGTCGGTGACGGTGTCGGTGGACATGGCCCGGATGGCCGTCGCGGTCTCGGTGTCGTCCAGGGTCAGCCACCTGACCGTGTCGGGGAGCCGGCCGTGGTCGGCCTCCAGGCGGAGACCGAACGTGCACCCGGAATCCGTGACCATGTGCTCGACCCGCTCACGCGGGTAGGTCGGATCGACCGGAACGAACGCCGCGCCGGTCTTGGTGATCGACCAGACCGCCAGGACCGATTCGATGGACCGTGAGATACCCAGGGCCACGATGTCTTCCGGGCCGACGCCGCGGTCGATGAGCAGACGCGCGAGCTGGTTGGACCGTTCGTCGAGTTCCCGGTAGGACATCCGGCGGTCCCCGAACACGAGTGCGGTCGCGTCACCCGCCGCGGCGGCCGTCTCGGCGAACATCTGCGGCAGTGTCCGCACGGAGCGGCCGGGCAGGCCGCGGGCCGGAACCAGTTCGGCCTCCTCGACGTCGGTGAGCAGCCGCAGCTGCGCCAGTTTCATCCCGGGGTGCTCGGCGAGCGCGATCAGCGCCCGGACGATCCGGTCGCCGATCCGCTCCACCTCGGCCCGGTCGAACAGCTCCTCGACGTACTCGAGCTTCAGCTGCAGGTTCTCGTGCGCCGAGGCGATCAGCGCCAGCGGGTAGTGGGCGGCGTTCGCGCTGTCGTGCACGTCGAGGACGTGCATGCCGGCGATGTCGGTCTGGTCGGTCAGCCCCTCCCGATCGACGGGATACGACTCGAACACGGTCAGCGTGTCGAAACCGGCACCGGGACCGGCCACCGACTGGATGTCCGTCAATCCGACGTAGTGGTGGTCGAGCAGCGCAGCTTGCTCGCCCTGGATGCGTTCGAGCAACTCCCCCAGCGTTTCCCGCGGGTCGAGAACCACGCGCACCGGCAGGGTGTTGATGAACAGGCCCACCATCGACTCGATCCCCGCGATCTGCGGAGGCCGACCGGACACCGTCCCACCGAAGACCACATCGGAGCGGCCGACCAAGCCGCCCAGCACGATTCCCCACGCGGTGCGGATCAGGGTGCTGAGGGTCAGGCCGTGCTCGCGTGCGAGCACACTCAGCTGATCGGTGCGGTCGACGTCGAGTTCGACGAGCAGTTCGCTGGACTGTGTGTCGCTCTGCACCGACGCGTCGGCAGGCGCGAGCAGCGTCGGCTCCTCCACCCCGGCGAGGGCGCGCTGCCACACACCGAGGGAGTCCTCGGTGCTGCGGTGCGACATCCACGCGAGGTAGTCGCGGTACGGGTGCACCCGCGGCAGCGCCGTGGCGTCACCCTCCGTGGCGTACAGGGTCAGGAGGTCGCGGATCAGCAGCGGCATCGACCAGCCGTCGAGCAGGATGTGGTGGTTGGTGATGATCAGGCGCTGCTCGTCCCCACCGATCTGGATCAGCATGAACCGCAACAGCGGCGGGGTGGCCATGTCGAACCCGCGACGCCGGTCGGCGTCGAGGAGTCGCACGATCTCGGCCTCGCGGCTCTCCGCGTCCAGACCGGACAGGTCGATCTCCGTCCAGGGCAGCTCCGCGGACCCGTGGATCGCCTGGACCGGGGTGCCGCCCTCGTCGTAGACGAACGACGCGCGCAGGTTCGCGTGCCGGTCGAGCAGGGCCTGCCCGGCCACCCGCATGCGGGACGGCACGGCACCGCGCAGTTCGAGAGTCACCTGCACCGTGTACGAGTCGATCGTCTGATCGGCCAGCAGTGCGTGGAACAGCAGTCCGGACTGCAGCGGCGACAGCGACCAGATGTCGGACAGCGCCGGGAAGCGCGATTCGATGCGGTCGATGGCGTCCTGGTCGAGGCTGACCAGTTCGAGGTCGGACGGTGTCACGCCGCCGGCGTCGGGGCGGGCCGCGTACGTCGTGAGCGCGGTGAGCGCCCGGACCCACAGTTCGGCGAGTTCCCGGACCTCGGCGACGGTCAGGACACCGGCCGCGTACGCCCAGGTGGCGCGCAACTGAGGCCGGTCCTCCACCTCGGTGGTGACCGCGTTGACGTCGATGGCCGAGGTGACCGGGGTGTCGAGGTCCTGCGCACGGTCCATGTCGACTTCACCGGTCGGCGTCCAGCCGGCGCGGGTGGCCGCCTCGGACAGGTCGGCGGCGAAGCGTCCCAGGTAGTTGAAACTGATCTGCGGCAGCGAACGGGCCGCGAGCAGCGGGGCGGTGTCGGCGTTGAGGTACCGCAGCATGCCGTAACCCATGCCGTGGTCCGGGATCGCGAGGAGTTGTTCCTTGATCGCCTTGATCGCGGAGCCGGCGGCCTTGCCGCCGTCGAACGCATCGTCGAGGTCGATGCCCGACAGGTCGAGACGCACCGGGAACATGGCCGTGAACCAGCCGACGGTGCGGCCCAGATCGGCGCCCGGCACGACCTGGTCTTCACGGCCGTGACCCTCGAGGCTCACCAGGGTCCCGTCGACGGACCTGCCGTGCAGGGTGTGGCCGCGGGTGCGCCGCCACTGGGTGACCGCCATCGCCAGCGCGGTGAGCAGTCCGTCGTTCACGCTGCCGTGGATGGCCTCCGGCAGGGCCGTGAGGACGGCCTCGCTGACCTCGGCGGGCAGCTGCACCGTGACGCGGCCGACGGTCGCGTTGACGTCGATGTCGGGGTCGAGCGGGCGGCTGCCGACGAGCGGGTCCTCGCAGTCGAGGATGCGCTGCCACAGGTCCAGTTCGCCTGCGCGGCTCGCGGCCTCGTCGACCAGTCCGTGCGCCCACCGGCGCATGGACGTGCCGACCTGTTCGAGAACCGGTTCCTGGCCTGCCGAGATCTGCGCCCAGGCGGTCGCGAGGTCGGGGACGAGGATGCGCCACGACACACCGTCGACGACGAGGTGATGCGCGACGACGAGCAGGCGGCCGCCGGATTCCCCGGCATCGAACCACACCACCTGCACCATGACACCGGCGGCGGGATCGAGCCGGTCCAGCGCGGCGTCGAGTTCCGCGATCACCGTCGCCGCGAATGCCCGGGTTCCCGGCGCGGTGGACACGGGGACCCGGCGGATCAGGTCCTGGGCGTCGACCTCGCCGACCGGGCGGACGGCGAGGTGCGAGTCCTCGGCGGAGACGATCAGCTGCGCGCGCAGCATGTCGTGCCGGTCGAGTACGGCCTGGAACGTGGCGCTCAGGGGTTCGAGTTCGCGCAGGTTCGGCGGTGCGGTCAGCAGCGCCGACTGCGACATGCGGTTGAACTCGCCGCCCCGTTCGAGCAGCCACTTCGTGATCGGGGTGGTCGGCATGTCGCCGACTCCGCCACCGGGCAGTTCGTCGAGGACGACGACGTCGGCGGCACCCACCCACGACGCCACCGCGGCGAGACCGGCAACGGTCTTGGCCTCGAACACGTCCCGCGGGGTCAGCACCACACCCGCCGCCTTCGCGCGGGCCACCAACTGGATCGACATGATGCTGTCGCCGCCGAGGGCGAAGAACGAGTCCTCGACACCGGCCGATTCCAGACCGAGGACCTCGGCGAACAGTCCGGCGAGCACCTCCTCCATCTCCGACACCGGCGCGCGGCCGGTCGACACCCGGGCGCCGAAGTCGGGTTCGGGCAGCGCACGGCGATCCAGCTTGCCTGCGGGGGTGAGTGGCAACTCGTCGAGGACGATCAGCGCGGACGGCACCATGTACGGGGCGAGGAATCCGCCGACGAATTCGAGGACGGCCTCCGGGTCGAGTTCCGCGCCCGCCGTGGGGACGAGGTACCCGACGAGCCGGTTCGCTCCGGTGCTGCCCCTGTGCGCGGACACCACCGAACGGGCGACCCCCGGGTAACGCGTGAGGGCGGTCTCGATCTCGCCGAGTTCGATGCGGAAACCGCGGATCTTCACCTGGAAGTCGCTGCGGCCCAGGTACTCGAGCTGGCCGGCACCGTTCCAGCGCGCCAGGTCGCCGGTCCGGTACATGCGGGCCCCGAGACCCCCGTACGGGTTGGCGACGAAACGCTCCGCCGTCGTTCCCGCCCGGTCCTTGTAGCCGCGGGCCAGACCGGAACCGCTGACGTACAGTTCGCCGGTCACCCCGTTGGGCACCGGGTGCAGGCGTGAATCGAGCACCATCTCCCCGGTTCCCATCGGCGGACGGCCGATGGTGACGCCCTCACCGGGAATCATCGGTCCCGTCACGCTCGACACGACCGTCGCCTCGGTGGGGCCGTAGGCGTTGAACATCCGCCTGCCCCCGGTCACCCACTGCGCCACCAGCTCCGGCGGGCACACGTCGCCACCGGTGGCGACGCACTCGAGCTGGTCGAGGCCCGCGGGGTCCACGGACGCCATGGCCGCCGGGGTGATGAACGCGTGCGTGACCCGGCCTTCCCGGAGCACGTCGGCGAGTTCGGTGCCGCCGATGACGGACGCCGGAGCGATCACCATGGTCGCGCCGGAGCCGACCGCGAGCAGCAGTTCCAGGATCGACGCGTCGAAGCTCGGCGACGAGAAGTGCAGCGTGCGCGACCGCGGGGTGACCCCGAAGCGGACGCGTTCGTCGGTGGCGAAGTTCGCCAGGCCGCGGTGGGTGACGACGACACCCTTCGGGGTGCCGGTGGACCCGGACGTATAGATCAGGTAGGCCGGGTTCTCCAGCGCGAGCGGGTGTGTCCGGTCGGCGTCGGTGACGACCGCGGCGGAGTGCGCGCTCACCTCGTCGTCGAATCCGGGTGCGTCGACCACGACGTAGGACGTGCAGTCCGGCAGCGTGGGACGGAACTCGGCGACGGTGAGCGCGAGCGCCGCACCGGAGTCGCTGAGCATGTGGACGATCCGGTCGGTCGGGTAGTTCGGGTCGACCGGGACGAACGCGGCACCGGTCTTGGCGACCGCCCACAGCGACAGCACCGACTCCGGCGAGCGCGCCAACGCCAGCGCCACCACCGATTCCGGGCCGATGCCACGCCCGATCAGCAAGCGGGCGAGCCGGTTCGACCGCTCGTCGAGATCGCGGTACGTCACCTCACGGCCCTCGTAGGACAGCGCGGCCGCCTTGGGGTCCACGGAGGCCGCGGCCGCGAGCAGTTCGGGCAGGGTCCGCGGTTCGGCGTCGGGTCCGTCCATCACCGGGGTGAGCGCCGCACGTTCGGACGCCACCATCAGGTCGATGTCACCGACGGCCATCCCCGGCTCGGACGTCACCGCGTCGAAGATCCGCTGCAGGTAGTCGGCGAAGCCGGCGATCGTGGACGCGTCGAACAGGCTCGACGCGTACGTGAAGGCCGCGGAGATCCCCGCCGGCTCCCCCGACGCCCCGAATTCCTCGGTGAGGGTGAGTTGCAGGTCGAAGTTGGAGATGTCGGTGGCCAGGTCGAGGCCGGTGACGGTCAACCCGGGCAGCTCCAGCCGCGGGCGCTCGTTGTTGCGGAACTCGAGCACCACCTGGAACAGCGGCGAATGCGACGTCGCGCGTTCGGGTGAGATCGCGTCGACCAGCCGCTCGAACGGCAGATCCGCGTGGTGGAAGGCGTTCAGGTCGGTGTCGCGGACCGTGGACAGCAGGTCGGTGAACGTGCCGGCCGGCTCGACCGGGGTGCGCAGCACCAGGGTGTTGACGAACATGCCGACCATGTCGTCCAGGGCGGCGTCGCCACGACCGGCGATGGGCGTGCCCACCGACACGTCGCCCGTGTCGCCCAGCCGGGCCAGCAGCACGGCGAGCGCCGCGTGCACGGCCATGAACACACTCGAATTGTGTTCGCGGGCAGTCGTGATCAACCGGCTGTGCACCTGCGGGTCGATGCTGAACGAGTGGATCCCGCCGCGCATCGACTGCTGCGTCGGCCGGGGGTGGTCCGTCGGCAGCGCGAGGAGTTCCGGAAGCCCGGCGAGCGTGTGCGTCCAGTAGTCGAGCTGCGCGGCCAGCAGGCTGTCGGGGTCGTCGGCGTTGCCGAGCACCCGGTGCTGCCAGAGCGCGAAGTCGGCGTACTGCACCGGCAGCGGCGTCCAGTCCGGTGCCTGTCCCCCGGTGCGGGCCGCATAGGCGGTCATCACGTCCCGGGCGAGCGGGGCCATGGAGAAGCCGTCGGCGCTGATGTGGTGGACGACGATCACGAGCACGTGCTCGCCGGGATCGGTACGGAACAGGGCGGCGCGCACCGGCACCGACACGGTGACGTCGAACCCGGCGCCCGCCAGTCGCGAGATGTGCTCGGGCAGTTCCGCTTCCGTCGTCGCTATCGGCGACAGGTCGGGCACCACGTCCTCGGTCGGCAGGATCACCTGGACGGGTTCGCCCTCCACCATCGGGAACCGGGTGCGCAGCGACTCGTGCCGGTCCATCACGTCGGCGACGGCGTCCTGCATCGCGTCCTCGTCGAGGTCGCCCGTCAACCGCACCGCGAGGGCGATGTTGTAGGCCGGGGAGTCGAGGTCGAACTGGTTGATGAACCACATGCGCTTCTGCGCCAGCGAGACCGGCAGTCGATCGGGGCGCGCCCCGGCCACCAGCGGCGGCCGTTCGGCGCCCTGCACGGCCTCGGACTCGATCCGGGTGGCCAGCGTCGCGACGGTCGGGGCGTCGAAGATCTCCCGGACCCCGATCCGGCTGCCCAGCGCGGCGTTCACCCGCGCGACCAGCCGGGTGGCCACCAGTGAGTTGCCGCCGAGGTCGAAGAAGCTGTCGTACACACCGATCCGGGGCGCGTCGAGCAGATCCGCGAAGATCGACGCGAGGATTTCCTCGATCGGGTTCCGCGGAGTGACGAATTCGGCGGACGGGCTGAGGAACTCCGGCTCGGGCAGGGCACCCCGGTCCAGCTTGCCGGTGGCGCCGAGCGGGAACCGGTCGAGCACGATGATCCGGGTCGGCACCATGTAGGCGGGCAGCGCCTCCGCCGCCGCGTCGCGCACGACGGCGGTGTCGATGTCGGCGCCGGCCACGGGAATCACGTAGCCGACGAGGCTTTCGCCGGTGGCCTCGCTGCGGTGCACGGTCACGACCGCCTGCGCCACCGACGGGTGCGCCAGCACCGCCGCCTCGACCTCGCCGAGTTCGATGCGCTGACCGCGGAGCTTGACCTGGAAGTCGCGGCGGCCGATGTACTCGATGTTGCCGTCGGCACGCCAGCGGACGACGTCGCCGGTGCGGTACATCCGCTGTCCCGGCGCGCCGAACGGGTTCGCCACGAACCGGTCGGACGTCAGATCGCTGCGGCCGACGTAGCCGCGGGCCAGCTGGATGCCGGCCAGGTACAGCTCGCCGTGCACCCCGACCGGCACGGGGTGCAGCCGGGAGTCGAGGACGTACACCTGCGTGTTCCACACGGGTGCCCCGATCGGGACCGAGGCCCGGTCGCCTTCCGTGCACTCCCAGTAGGTGACGTCGACCGCCGCTTCCGTCGGGCCGTACAGGTTGTGCAGCGCCGCGGACCCGAATTCCCGGAACGCATCGGCGGTGGCGGGCGGGAGCGCCTCACCACTGCAGAACACCTGGCGGAGCGAACCGCACAGTTCCGGTTCGGCGCCCGCCGTGAACACCGCGAGCATCGACGGCACGAAGTGCATGGTGGTGACCTGGTGGTCGGCGATGATGTGGGACAGGTAGGTCGGGTCGCGGTGACCGTCCGGCGCGGCGAGGACGAGTCGAGCACCGACCTCGAGGGGCCAGAACAGTTCCCACACGGACACGTCGAACGTGACGGGCGTCTTCTGCAGCACGACGTCTGTGTGGTCCATCCGGTACGTGTCCTGCATCCACAGCAACCGGTTCACGATCGCGCGGTGGCTGACGGCGACCCCCTTGGGCCTGCCGGTCGATCCGGAGGTGTAGATCACGTAGGCGGTCGAATCGGGGTGGATCGGACCGCCCCGCTCGGCGGCGGTGATCGGGGTGCTCGGCCGCCGGGACAGGTTCAGGGTGTCGATCTCGATCACCGCCGCACCCGCCGCGCTGTCGACGCCCTCGCACCGGTCGCGGGAGGAGGTGAGAACGCATGCGGGCTCGGCACTCTCGATCACGTAGGCGATTCGCGAGGCGGGGTGGTCGGGGTCGAGCGGAACGTACGCTGCCCCGGTCTTCTCGACCGCGTAGATCGCGATCATCAGCTCGAGTGAACGGCGCAGGGCGACGGCGACCCGGGATTCGGGTCCGACGCCGCGGGCGAGGAGTTCGCGTGCCAGCCGGTTGGCGCGGGCATCGAATTCCGCGTACAGCAGTTCCTCTTCGGCGAACACGACGGCCACGGCGTCCGGGGTCCGGGCCACCTGCGCCTCGAACAGGCTGACCAGGGTCGCCGAGTCCGGCACGGCGACATCGGTGTCGATCCACTGCTCGAGCATCCGGTGGGTCTCGTCCGCGCCGATCAGGTCGATGTCGCCGACCTTCGCATCCGAACCGGCGGTGATGGTCTCGAGCAGGGTGACGAAGCGTTCGGCCAGCGCCGTCATCGTCGGCGGGTCGAACAATTCCGACGCGTACGAGAATTGGACGTCGATCGCACCCGGGGCGCCGGATTCCTCGGTGTGCTCGGTGAGGATGACCTGCAGGTCGAACTTCGCGGCGCCGGTCTCGAGCGCCTCGACCTCCACGTCGAGCCCGGGCAGCTCGAGCCGCGTGTTCGCGAATCCCTGCAGCACCAGCATCACCTGGAACAGCGGTGAATGTGCCTCGGAGCGGGTCGGCTTCAGTTCGTCGACGAGCCGCTCGTACGGCAGATCGGTGTTGCTGAACGCCGCCAGATCCACGGAGCGGGTGTGCGAGAGAATCTCGGGGAAGCTGCGATCGGGGTCGACGGTGGTGCGCAGGACGACGGTGTTGACGAACATGCCGACGACGTCGTCGAGTTGGCGCTCCCCTCGACCGGAGACCGGGGATCCGATCGACACGTCGGATGATCCGCTCGACCGGGACAGCAGGACCGCGAGGGCGGCGTGCACCACCATGAACAGGCTGGCGTCGTTGGCGCCCGCGATCTCGAGCAGGGCGGCGTGGATGCGCGCCGGGATCGAGAAGTCGGCGGTGGCGCCGATCATCGACTGCCGGGCCGGGCGCGGCCGGTCGGTCGGCAGATCCATGACCTCGGGGGCGCCGTCGAGGGTGCGGGCCCAGAACGCCAGCTGGCGTGCGAGGAGGCTCGTCGGATCGTCGGGGGAACCGAGCAGCTCGCGCTGCCACACCGCGAAATCGGCGTACTGCACCTCGAGCGGTGCCCACTGCGGCGTGTCGCCTGCGGCGCGGGCGTGGTAGGCCACCATCACGTCCCGGGTCAGCGGTGTCATCGACAGGCCGTCGGCGGCGATGTGGTGCACCACGAACACCAGCACGTGATCGTCGGTCGCGGTGCGGTAGAGCTCCGCCCGGATCGGCGGTTCGACGGTGACGTCGAAACCGGTTGCGGCGTCGGCGATCAGGCGGGATTCGAGCTCGTTCTCGGCCACCTCGACCGCGTCGAGGTGCGGGCTCACCTCCGCGACCGGCAGAACCACCTGAATGGGACCGTTGGGGGTGTTCGGGAACACCGTCCGCAGCGACTCGTGCCGGGTGAGGACGTCACTCACCGCGGTCCGCAGCGCCTCCACGTCGAGCGTGCCGCGCAGCCGGATACCGACGGGAATGTTGTATGCGGGCGAGGCGGTGTCGAGCTGGTTGATGAACCACATCCGCTGCTGCGCCAGCGACACCTGCACCGGGCCGGACCCGGCCCGCGGCGCGAGCACGGGGCGGGCGGAGGTGCGGGGCCCGAGAGCGTCGACGCGGGCACTGAGCAACGCGACGCTGGGCGCCTCGAACAGATCGAGCACCCCGATCTCCGTGCTGAGGGCCGCGTTGACCCGGGACACCACGCGGGTCGCGACGAGGGAGTCGCCGCCCAGGTCGAAGAAGCTGTCGTCGACGCCGATGCGTTCGACTCCTAGAAGCGCCGCGAACACCTCCGCGATCTGCATCTCGGTCGGGGTCACCGGCGCCCGGTAGACGGTGGAGGTGGCCTCGAACTGCGGTTCCGGCAACGCCTTCCGGTCGAGTTTGCCCGCCGGGGTCAGCGGGACCTCGCGGAGCACCATCACCCGGGCGGGCACCATGTGCGCGGGCAGCGCGGCCGCGGCGTGCTCGAGGATGTCGCCGACGACGATGTCCGTCCCGTCCTCGGGGAGCACGTACGTCACCAGCACGGTGTCGCCGGACGGTGCGGTCCGTCCGACCGTGGTCGCGAACGCCACACTCGGGTGCGAGCGGACGACGGCGTCGATCTCGCCGAGTTCGATGCGGAACCCGCGGATCTTCACCTGGAAGTCGGTGCGGCCCAGGTATTCCAGCTGTCCGGCAGCGTTCCACCGCGCCAGGTCTCCGGTGCGGTACATCCGCTCGCCGGGCGCCCCGTGGGGGTCGGCGACGAACCGTTCGGCGGTCGGGATCGACCGATTGTGGTACCCGCGTGCCACACCGTCGCCGGTGATGTACAGCTCGCCGGGGACCCCTCTCGGAACGGGGTGCAACCGCGAATCGAGCACCAGCAGACCGCAACCGCGGGACGGACGGCCGATCGTCACCGGTTCGCCGACCGTCAACGGTCCGGCCACGCTCGCGACGACGGTGGCCTCGGTCGGGCCGTATGCGTTGAACATGACCCGCCCCGGCGCCCACTGCGCCACCAGCGCAGGAGGACAGCTCTCACCACCGGTGACGACGCACCGGATGTGGTCGAGGCCGGTGGGATCGACGGATGCCAGCGCGGCAGGGGTCACGAACGCGTGCGTCACCCGTTCCCGACGCAGCAGGTCCGCGAGTTCGGTACCGCCGTACACCGTCGACGGCGCCACCACCATCGTGGCGCCGGCACCTACCGCGAGAAGCAGTTCCAGGATGGACGCGTCGAAACTCGGTGACGAGAAGTGCAGGGTGCGGGATCCCGCGGTGACGGCGAACCGCTGCCGCTCGTCCTCGGCGAAATTGGCCAGGCCGACGTGGGTGACGACGACACCCTTGGGTGTGCCGGTGGAACCGGACGTGTAGATCAGGTAGGCCGGGTCCGCGGTCCGCAGCGGCCGGAGGCGGTCGGCATCGGCGACCGTGCCGGCTGCGTGCTGCGCCAGGTCCCGGCCGAACGACGCGTCGTCCATCACGAGCCACGGCGTGGTCTCCGGCAGCGACGACCGGTGCGCCGCCACGGTGAGACCGACGGCCGCACCGGAATCGGTGAGCATGTGTTCGATGCGATCGGCCGGATAGTTCGGGTCGACCGGGACGAACGCGGCCCCGGACTTCGCGACCGCCCAGGTGGCCAGCACCGACTCGATCGACCGCGCGATCGCCAGCGCCACAACCGAACCCGGCCCCACCCCGTGCCCGATCAGCATGCGGGCGAGACGGTCCGACTGCGCGTCGAGTTCGGGGTAGGTCAGGGTGCGTCCCTGATAGACGAGAGCGTCCCCGTCGCCGCCCGCCTCCACGGCGCGCGCGAGCAACGTGGGAAGCGTGCGGGGCTCGACCGAGGGTTCGTCGCGGACCGGCGCGAGTTCCGCGTATTCGACCTGCTCGAGGAGGTCGACGTCCCCGATCGGTGCGGTGGGTTCCGCCGTCACCGTCTGCAGGATCCGGACGAAGCGCGCGGCCAGGGCCTCCGCGCTGGCGCGGTCCCAGACGTCCGTCGCGAACCGCAACCGGCCGTTGATGCCGCCCGACTCCGATTCGGTGAGGGAGAACACGAGATCCAGACCCAGGGCCCGGTGTTCGCGCTGGATCGGGCTGACTGTCACGTTGCCCGACGAGTCGTGCGGATGCCCACCGTCGGTGAACTCGAGCATCACCTGGAACAGCGGTGTGTGCGAGGGATCGGATTCGGCTCCCAGGGCGGCGACGAGGTCGTCGAAGGGCAGCGCCGCATGCGTGAAGGCGGCCCGGTCGGCGTCCCGGACCCGGCTCAGGTGGTCGACGAACGACGATGCGGTGTCCACCTGCGACCGCAGGACGGTCTTGTTGAAAAATGCTCCGGCTTCCGGGTCGTCGGAGTCGGCCGCCTCGCGCCCGACGATCGGCGTTCCGATCACGACGTCGTCGGTGTCGCCCAGCCGGCCCAGCAGAACGGCCAGCGCGGCGTGCAGCGCGGTGAAGATCCCGGTGCCCGCCTCCTCGGCAAGCAGTGCCGCGCGGCGCTGCACCTCGGCGTCGACGGCGAACCCGACGACCTCGCCGGCCCCCGCCCGCTCGGCCGGGCGCGGCCGGTCCAGCGGCAGTGCCGCCACCTCCGGCAGGCCCGCCAACTCCCGCTTCCAGAACGCGAGCTGGGCCTCCCGCTCGAGGAACCGCGCACCGAGGCGGGCACTCTCGGCGTGAATGTCGGCGGTCCGCGTCTGCGGCTCGGCAGTGACGAACTCCTCGACGAGCTCCACGAACCTGCGGTGGTGGGCACGCAACTCCTCCGAGCCGTACCGGTTGGGGTTGCCGCGGAAATCGAGGAGCGTCTGCCCGTCACCGCTCTGATAGATGTTGACCAGCAGGTCGTCCACCGGGCCCGACGTCACGATGTGGTATTCACCCGTGACCGTGCCCAGCGTGAACGCCTGGTGGAACAGCATGACGTTCACCATCGGGCCGGCGAGGCCCTCCGCGGTGCCGGCGAGCCCGGCATCGCGGCGGATGTCCTCGAGGCTGCACCGCTGATGGCGCAGCGCACCCATCAATTCGAGCTGCGTTCGCTGCACGAGCTCGGCCACCGTGTCCTCCGGGCGGACGGTGATCCGCAGCGGGGCGACGTTGACGAGCATGCCACCGGACCGCTGCAACGGCGCCGTGGTGCGCGCCGACACCGGCAGGTTGATGAGCACGTCCCGCTTGCCCGTCATCCGGGACAGATAGCAGGCGAACCCGGCGAGCAGCACGGCCGCCGACGTGGCGCCGACCCGCTGATCCGACTCACCGAGGAAGCCCAGTGCGGTGTCGGAGATCTTCGCGCTCTCTAGCCGGCTCTTCGCCGCCGCGGGGGCGTCGTGGGTGGCGAGCGTCGATCCGTGCTCGATGCCGACAATGCGTTCGGCCCAGTACAACCGATCGTTCTCGAATCGGCTCGACGCCCGGTACTTCTGGTCCAGCTCGTAGAGGTCGCGCAGATCCAGCGCACGGTTCGGTTCCGGTTCGGTGCCCTCGACCGCCGCGGTGTACAGCGCCGCGATCCGGTTCACCATGGTCATACCGCTGTACCCGTCGAGCGCGACGTGGTGAATTCTGGTGTACCACAAGTAGTGCTGCTCACCGACCTGGAGAACGGTCATCTCGACGAGCCGGTCCCGGGTGAGCCGGAGCGGTGTCGCGTAATCCTCGTCGATCCACACCTGCGCGGCAGCCATCGGGTCGGACTCGCCCCGGAAGTCGAGGAAGCCGATCGACGGGTCGATGCTGAAATCGACCGCCTGGTAAGGCTCCCCGTCGACGTCCAGCAGTCGCAGGAACGGCGATTGGAACTCCTGACCCGCCCGGACCGCCGCATCGCTCAACAGGTCCAGGTCGATCTCGCCCCGCAACTCGATGTACTGGGCGATGAACTTGGGAACCGTGGGGCTCAGTTGTTGGGCAAACCACATGCTGCGTTGCACCGAGGAGAGCGGGAAGGCCCCTTCGGGAACGGTCACATCTTCGGCGCCGTTATTCGGCTGCGGCGAATTCACACTCGTCATCTCGTTCCCCCAGCGGGTAGAAGACCTTGGATGCGCAAGTCCTGCGCGTGAGACGGACCCACCGACGCCGGTCTCCCACGCTGTACTGATCGTGCTGTACGCGCGGGCCCGGTGTGCGTCGATTCGTGATGTTCGTTTCGGAATCGCCATCGACGGGCGACGGTCGGACCGGTCGAGCAGAGTGCGTCCTACGCTCCCCCGCCTCTGTCCGAGGCTCAGCGGAAGCGTTCGGCCTCACGTGCGAGTTGCACGAGGTCGGCGCACAGGGACTCCACCTCATGGGCCGCCGCACCTTCGGCAACGGCTGTCGCCACGTCCTCGGCGGCACATCGAACCTGGAAAACCCGGTCGACCATGGCGGAGGCTTCCTCCGAGGTGAGCACCACCGCATCGGCGGGGATGCTCGTGCCCTTGACCTGGTTGCGCTGCTCGTATGCGCGCTGCCGGCAGGATTGGCGGCAGTACCGGCGGCGCCGCCCCATCCCCGTCTCGGCCACTTCGCGGCCGCACCACACACAGGAATCGGGTCTGCGGGAGGCGCCGGTCATGGTCAACCACCTTACTGCGCGGCGCCTCGACGCCCGCCCGGTAAGATGTCGAGGTTGCATCTGCGCGGCGTGCGGGAACCAATCGGGAGGCCGTGGCGTTGTAGATGAGTGTGAACGCTTGGTTCTGGTCCAGGCGTACTCGCGCGGAGACGATCGAGGAGAGGACACAACCATGGCAGATCGCGTACTTCGAGGAAGTCGACTCGGAGCGGTGAGCTACGAGACCGACCGTGACCACGACCTCGCGCCCCGTCGGATGGCCAAGTACCGGTGCGACAACGGTGAGGTCTTCGACATTCCCTTCGCCGACGATGCCGAGATTCCCGGCACGTGGCTGTGCCGCAACGGCCTCGAGGGAACCCTGGTCGAGGGGACTGCGCCCGAAGCCAAGAAGGTCAAGCCGCCGCGTACCCACTGGGACATGCTGCTCGAACGCCGTTCCAAGGAGGAACTGGAGGAGCTGCTGAAGGAGCGCCTCGACCTGCTGAAGGCGAAGCGCCGCGGAGCCTGACACAGGCAACCGAACCGTACGAACGCCGTCTCGGCTCTGCCGGGGCGGCGTTCGCCGCGTTCGGGGAGGCTGCGACCCCGGCTTCGGCGCGGACGGGGTGTTCGACACGGACGAGCTTCTGTTGGTCACTGGGCTGGTCACCGTCTCGACAGGACTCATCCAAGTACTCCGATCTGCTGAACGCGGGCGCGTTACATTCCGAGCACACAAAGCACCGAGCGTCACGCCCCGAACACGCAGTCGAAGAAACCACGTATGACCGACCTCTCGGGCTTCCGTACCGTTTGAGAGGTAGGTCACATGACCGCTCTCAATCTACTATTCGGTACCGCGGAGTCAAGGGTTTGGTCTTCTCTTCGGGTAGATCTCACACCTGGGGTATGAAATCGGCACCCCGAAACCACGACCGGTCGGGCGTCCACGACATTCGGGGTGGTCAACCGCTCGTTTTCTGTACAACCACTCACATTTCGTGGTATTCCCCCACCACCGCCCAAACCAAACCTTCCGGTCTGTCGGGCGGCGGTGATGCGGTCAGCGCACCGAGTGCGGCCGGTTCGCGCTGTCGTCGGGATCGCTGTCCCTGCCGGTGTCGGGCGCGGCGTGCCGCGGCCGGCGATGCGAACGCTCGAGGTGCGGTGCGATCGCGGCGAGAGCATCCGGCGTCGTCATCGTCCAGTGCGTCGCGTCCACCGGGTGCTCGTCGATACTCCCGCGCACGAACTGCCCCCAGCAGGTCACCGGGTCCACGTGGAAACCGTCGTCCAGGGCGGCGGTGAAGAACACCAGCTCGCCGTCGAAGACCCTCGGCCGGTGCGCGTCGATCAGTGCGGGGGCTCGCAGCGCATTGCCGTAGATCCGTTCGAGTTCCGTCGCGGTCAGCGCCGCCAGCGGCCCTCCGACGACCCGCAGCAGTGCCGCCGCACGCTCGGCGTCGAACTGTCCGTCCGGCGCGAGTTCGTCGAGCACGCTGTCGTCCGGGAGGTCCAGGCCGACACCGCCGAGAAGATCCGCGGTGGTCGCGGAGTTCTCCACGCTGCGGTCGATCCCGACGTAGCTGTCGAGGAGCCCCAGCAGACGCACCTCTTCACCGGCATCCTGCAACTGCACTCCCATCTCGTGGGCGATGACTCCACCCAGCGACCACCCCACCAGGTGATACGGGCCGTGCGGCTGGATCGAACGGATCTCTCGGACGTAGCGGGCCGCGAAGTCGGTGATCGTCTCCAGGTGCGGTTCGTCCTCGGTCAGCGCGGGCGACTGCAGCCCGTAGATCGGCCGGTCCTGGGTCAGCTCGCGGCCGAGCCCCGCGTAGCTCCAGGCGAGCCCGATGAACGGATGCACACAGAACAGCGGCTCCGCCGTTCCTCTCGTGCGGATCGGGAGAAGCACGTCGAGTGACGCACCGGCACCGTCCACCCCGTCGTTCGTCCACTTCTGGATGCGTTGTCCCAGCGACTGCGGTGTGGGGTCGCTGAACATCCATTGCAGCGGGAAGTCGATTCCCAGCTCGGACCCGAGCGCGGATGCGACCCGGGTGGCGATCAGCGAGTTGCCCCCGAGGTCGAAGAAGCTGTCCGTGACTCCCACGCGGTCGATGCCGAGCACGTCGGCGAACACCGTGGCGACGGCGCGCTCGGCCGCCGTTCGCGGCGCCTGGTACTCGTCGGCCGCCGACCGGGCGGCCGGTGCGGGCAGGGCCGTGCGGTCGAGTTTGCCGTTCGCCGACAGCGGCAGGGTATCCAGGTGCACGACCTGGGCCGGGATCATGTACGACGGGACGCGCGCGGACAGGTGTGCGCGCACGTCGGACCAGTCGGCCGCGCGCGGTCCCACCAGGTACGCCACCAACGCTTCCTCGCCGCGGTCGTCGCGGTGCACCACCACCACCGCCTGCGACACGTCCGGATGCGCCTCCAGCGCCGCCTCGATCTCCCCCAACTCGATCCGCTGCCCCCGCAACTTCACCTGGAAATCGGTACGCCCCACATACTCCAGAACCCCATCCGCGCGGCGACGCACCAGATCCCCCGTCCGGTACATCCGCCCACCCGCCACGTGCGGGTTCGCCACGAACCGATCCGCCGACAGATCCGGACGATTCAGATACCCCCGCGCCAGCTGATCGCCCGCCAGATACAACTCCCCCGCCACCCCGTTCGGCACCGGATGCAACCGCGAATCGAGCACATGCACCTGCATGTTCCACACCGGACGCCCGATCGGCACCGTCACCGTATCCGCCGCACCGGTCTCCCAATACGTGACATCGACCGCGGCCTCCGTCGGCCCGTACAAATTGTGCAGATCGGCACCACAGACCGCCCGGAACCGCGACACCTGCTCCGGCGTCAACGCCTCACCTGAACATAACACCAACCGCAACGAATCACACACCGCCACAGCAGGTTCGGCGGTGAACACCGACAGCATCGACGGCACGAAGTGGGTGGTCGTCACGTGACGTTCCTGTATCAGCCCTGTCAGGTACCGCGGATCGCGGTGTCCGTCGGGTGCGGCGATCACCAGGGAGGCTCCCACCTGCAGCGGCCAGAACAGCTCCCACACCGACACGTCGAACGTCACCGGGGTCTTCTGCAGGACGACGTCCGCGCTGGTCAGGGTGTATTCGTGCTGCATCCACAGCAGTCGGTTCACGATCGCGCCGTGGGTGACGGCGACGCCCTTGGGCCGGCCCGTCGACCCGGACGTGAAGATCACGTACGCCGTGTTCGCCGGGGACAGCGGCCACAGCCGGTCCGCGTCGGTGACGGGCGAGCTGTCGAAGCCGGAGACGTCCTCGGACGCGACGTCGATGACGGGGACCGATCCGCCGCCGGCGAGTCCGGCACCGCTGACCAGCACACATGCCGGCTGTGCGGTGTCGAGTACATGCGCGGTGCGCTCGGCGGGGTGGTCCGGATCCACCGGCAGGTAGGCGCCGCCGGCCTTCACGACGGCGTAGATCGCGACGAGCAGATCGATCGAACGGCGCATCGCGACCGCCACCACCGACTCGGGGCCGACGCCCTGCTCGATCAGTCGGCGCGCCAGCCTGTTCACCCGGGCGTCGAAGTCGGCGTACGTCAACTCGTCCCGGTCGAAGATCACCGCGACGCGGTCGGGGTCCGCCGCGACCCTCGTGTCGAACAGCGACGCCAGGGTGCCGGCGGGCACCTCGTGCGATGTCGCGTTGGTGCCGGCGATCTGCTTCCGTTCGCCGCTGCCGAGGACGTCGATGTCGCCGACCGCGGTGTCCGGACTGTCGGTGGCCGCCCGGAGAACCTGCAGGAACCGCTGTCCGAACACGTACATGGACGGCTCGTCGAACAGGTCGGAGGCGTACGTGAGGCGGGCCGCGATCCCGTCCGGACTTCCCGCCGAGTCGAACTGCTCCATCAGGGTGAGCTGCAGGTCGAACTTGGCGATGTCGACGTCGAAGTCGACGCCGCTCACCGACAGGTCACCCAGTCGAAGGGTCGCCTGGTCGAGGTTCTGGAACGTGAGCATCACCTGGAACAGGGGATGCCGCCCGGTGGACCGCGACGGATTGACGATCTCCACGAGGCGCTCGAACGGGACGTCCGCGTGGGAGAAGGCGGCGAGATCGGTCTCGCGCACGTCGGCGACCAGTTCGGCGAAGGTCCGGCCTCCGTCGACCTGCTGGCGCAGGACCAGCGTGTTGACGAACATGCCGATCAGGTCGTCGAGTTCGCGTTCGCCACGGCCCGCGACGGGGGTGCCGATGGCGATGTCCCCGGTGCCGGAGAGTCGGCTCAGCAGCACCGCGAGCGCCGAGTGCACGAGCATGAACAGGGACGCGTTCGCGTCCCGCGCCGCACCCAGGAGCGTGCCGTGCAGGTCGGCCGGCACGGCGAAGTCGACGGTGCCGCCCCGGTACGACGCGACCGCGGGACGCGGGCGGTCGGTGGGCAGGTCCAACTGATCCGGTGCGCCCGCGAGGGTGTGCGTCCAGAACGCGAGTTGCTGTGCCGACACCGATTCGGGATCGGTCTCGTCGCCGAGAAGCGCCCGCTGCCACAGCGCGTAGTCGGCGTACTGCACCGGCAGCGGCGCCCAGTCGGGCGTGGTGTCCGCCGACCGCGCCGCGTACGCCGTCATCACGTCCCGCACCATCGGGGCCATCGACCAGCCGTCGCCGGAGATGTGATGGACCACCAGGGCGAGAACGTGTTCCGTCGCGGACATGCGGAAGATCCGCACCCGCACCGGAACCTCCGTGGTGACGTCGAATCCGGTGGTCACCAGGCCGGCGATCAGAGCGGGCAGCGCGGCCTCGTCCGTCGCGACGACGGACATTTCGCCCCCCACCCGGTCGATGGGCAGGATCACCTGGTGCGGGCCGTCCGCGGAGTCCGGGTACACCGTCCGCAGCGACTCGTGCCTGCGGACGACGTCGGCGACCGCATGCTGCAGTGCGTCGACGTCCAGCGCGCCCGACAGCCGGACCGCCGCGGGAATGTTGTGCACCGCGGAATTCGGGTCGAACCTGTTGAGGAACCACATCCGGTGTTGCGCCGACGACAGCGGAATCCGTTCGGGGCGCACCGCCGGTGTCAGCGCCGGGCGGGCGGGTGCGGTGGCGTCGATCGAATCCAGCAGTGCCGCAAGGGCGGCGACGGTGGGCGCCTCGAACAGGGTTCGAATCTCCACGCGGCACCCGAGCCGCTCGGACAGCCGGGCGACCACCCGGGTGGCGACGAGGGAGTTGCCGCCGAGATCGAAGAAGTTCGCGGCGGTACCGACCTGGTCGACGCCGAGCACGTCGGCGAACACGGCGGCAACCGCTTCCTCCGTGGGCGTCGCGGGGGCACGATATTCGTCTGTCGCCGAGGCGAAGTCGGGTGCGGGAAGGGCCTTGCGGTCGAGTTTGCCGTTCGAGGTCAGGGGCAGTTGCGCGAGCACGACGAGGGCGGCGGGCACCATGTAGCTCGGGACGGCGGCGCCGACCTCGGCGAGAACCGCGGCGGAGTCGACGGTGGCACCGTCCTCGGGGACGACGTAGCCGATCAGGGCGGTCCCGGTGTGCGGGTGCTGGTGGGCGACGACGACGGCCTGCCCCACTCCCGCGCTCGACACCAGGGCGGACTCGATCTCGCCGAGTTCGATGCGGAACCCGCGGACCTTCACCTGGAAGTCGGAGCGCTCGAGGTACTCGAGGACGCCCCTGCTGTCCCGGACGCGCCAGCGGACGACGTCGCCGGTGCGGTAGAGCCGCGAACCGGATGCGCCGAAGGGGTTGGCCACGAAGCGTTCGGCCGTCAGATCCGCGCGAGCGACGTAGCCGCGGGCCAGTTGCTCACCGGCGAGATACAGCTCACCCGCTACCCCGACGGGGACCGGGTTCAGGCGGGCGTCCAGCACGAACACCTGCGTGTTCCACTCGGGTCCGCCGATGGGAACGGTGTCGACATCGTCGGCGGTGTGTGTCCAGGCGGTCACGGACACGGCGGCCTCGGTGGGCCCGTACAGGTTGTGTAGCGCGACGGCCCCGAACCGGCGGCGGAAGCGGGCGGCGGTGTCGACGGGCAGCGCTTCGCCGATGCACAGCACTCGCCGCAGGGCCGGCTGCTCCCCCGCATCCGGCGTCGCCAGGAAGGCCTCCAACAGGGACGGCACGAAATGTGCTGTCGTGACGCGCTGCTGACGCATCAGGTCCGCCAGGTAGGCCGGGTCGCGGTGACCGTCCGGGCGGGCGATGACGAGTCGGGCGCCCGTGGTCAGCGGCCAGAACAGTTCCCACACCGACAGGTCGAACGTGACGGGTGTCTTCTGCACGACGGCGTCGGTGGTGTCGAGCGGGTATTCGTGCTGCTTCCAGCGGAGTTGGTTCGCGATGGCGGCGTGAGTCACGGCGACCCCCTTGGGCCGGCCGGTGGACCCGGACGTGAAGATCAGGTACGCCGTGTTCTCCGGCCGCAGCGGGGCGAGGCGACGCGCATCGGTCACCGGTTCGCGTGGTGAGCCGGTGTGGTCGAGGGTGTCGATCTCGATGACCGGGACGGACTCGGCGGCGAACCCGTCCGAGGACGTGGTGAGGATGCACACCGGTCGTGCGGTCGCGAGCACGTAGGCGAGGCGGTCGGCCGGATGGGTGAGATCGATCGGGAGGTACGCGCCGCCGGCTCGCAGCACCGCGTACATCCCGACCAGCAGTTCGATCGACCGGTTCATCGCCAGTCCCACCACGGATTCCGGTCCCACCCCGCGATCGATCAGGCGGTGGGCGAGCACGTCGACACGGCGGTCGAACTCCGCATAGGTCAGTTCGGTGCCCTCGAAGAACACCGCGGCCTTCTCGGGGGTGCGCGCCGCCTGGGCGGAGAACAGTTCGGCGAGCGTCGTCGGCGGCAGATCGACGCCGGTGTCGTTGAAGTCGGCGACGATCGACTGTCGTTCGGGGCCGTCGAGGAGGTCGATGGCCCCGACGGCCACGTCCGGATCCTCCACGACCGACGCGAGCACGCGGGTGAAGCGTTCCGCGAACGCCCGCACGGTGGATTCGTCGAAGAGGTCGGTGGCGTAGGTGAACTGTGCCTCGATCACGTCCGGGGATCCGTCGGCGTCGTGCTTCTCCGACAATGTCAGGTGCAGATCGAAGTTGGAGATCGTGTTCGGCACGTCGAGTCCCTCGACGTGCAGTCCGGGAAGTTCGAGTGTGGTGGTGGCGAGGTTCTGGAACGAGAACGCGACCTGGAACAGCGGGTGGTGCGCGCGGGACCGGGCCGGGTTCAGCACGTCGACGAGGCGCTCGAACGGAATGTCGGAGTGCGCGAACGCATTCAGATCGGCAGAGCGTGCGTCGGCGAGGCTGTCCGCGAACGAACTCGCGAGGGCCACCTGGGTGCGCAGTACCAGGGTGTTCACGAACATGCCGACGAGTTCGTCGAGGGATTCCTCACCGCGGCCGGCGATGGGTGCGCCGACGGCGATGTCGGACTCGTTGCTCAGTCGCGCGAGCAGCACCGCGAGCGCGGTGTGCATCACCATGAACAGGGAGGTGTTCCGGCCGCGTGCGAGCGCCAGCAGGGCGCGGTGGGTGCCGGCGTCGATGGTGAACGGCACGTGCGCGCCCAGGTGCGACGCGACCGCGGGGCGGGGACGGTCGGTCGGCAGGGACAGCCGGTCCGGCAGACCCTCCAGCGTGCGGGTCCAGTAGGCGATCTGAGCGGCGGCGACCGATTCGGGATCGGTCTCGTCGCCGAGGAGTTCCCGCTGCCACAGGCTGTAGTCGGCGTACTGCACCGGCAGCGGCGTCCAGCGGGGAACGTGTCCCTCGGCGCGGGCGGTGTAGGCGAGCATGACGTCGCGGGCCAGCGGGGCGAGCGACCAGCCGTCACCCGAGATGTGGTGGGCGACCATCACGAGCACGTAGTCGTCGGCGCCGACGCGGTACATCCGCGCCCGCAGCGGCACGTCCGCGGTCACGTCGAAGCCCGTCGTGACGAGTGCGAGCACCCGGTCGAGGACGTCGTCGGGGTGCGCCGCCACCGGTGTCAGGTCGGGCACCGCGTCCCCGGCGGGCACGATCACCTGGTGCGGACCGTCGACGGAGTCGGGATAGACGGTGCGCAGCGCCTCGTGCCGCCCGACGAGATCGGCGATCGCGATCTGCATGGCACGCAGGTCCACCTCGCCCGACAGCCGGAGCGCGACCGGCAGGTTGTAGGCGGGCGATGCGGTGTCGAACTGGTTGATGAACCACATCCGCTGCTGGGCGAGCGACAGCGGAATGTGCTCGGGCCGGGGCTTCGCCGTCAGCGCGGGGCGTCGCAAACCGTGGGTGGTGGTCTCGGTGATGCGTGCCGCGAGTGCGGCGACGGTCGGCGACTCGAACACTTCACGGACCCCGACGTGGACGTCGAGTGCGGCGTTGATCCGCGACACCACCTGGGTGGCGAGCAACGAGTTGCCGCCGAGGTCGAAGAAGCTGTCGTGGATGCCGATCTCGGGCAACGCGAGGATGTCCGCGAAGATGCCGGCGACGATCACTTCCATCGGGTTCCGCGGTGCCTCGAATGTCGTGGCCGCGGCGACGAAGATCGGCTCGGGCAGCGCGGCCCGGTCGAGCTTGCCCGCCGGGGTGAGCGGCAGGGCGTCGAGGAGCGTGACGGAGGCGGGAACCATGTAGGCGGGCAGGGTGCGCCCGACGAAGTTCGCGACCTCGACCCGGTCCACGTCCTCACCGGTGAACGGCAGCACGTACGCGACGAGGGAGGTCTCCCCGTTCGGGTGCTCGTACCCGATCGTGGTGGCGTACTCGATCTGCGGGTGTGCGGTGAGCGCGGCATCGATCTCGCCGAGTTCGATCCGGAATCCGCGGATCTTCACCTGGTGGTCGGTGCGGCCGACGAAATCGAGGACGCGGTTCTCCCGCCACCGGACGAGGTCGCCGGTGCGGTACATCAGGTCGCCGGGCTCGCCGTACGGGTCGGCGACGAAGCGTTCGGCGGTCAGTCCCGGCCGTCCCAGGTAGCCGCGGGCGAGGCTCGGTCCTCCGACGTACAGTTCGCCCGGCACACCCACCGGCACCGGGCGCAGCCGGCCGTCCAGCACGAGTGCCCGCACTCCGCGGCTCGGGCCACCGATGGTGACCGGTTCGCCGGCGCGGAGGGGTTCGGTGATGGACGACATGATCGTCGCCTCGCTGGGGCCGTACGCGTTCACCATGCGACGCCCGGGCGCCCAGCGGGCGACCAGTTCCGGTGGGCACACGTCACCGGCGACCACGACCACGGCGAGGTCGTCGAGCCCGTGATGGTCCACCGACGCCAGCGCCGCCGGAGTGGAGAACGCATGGGTGACGTGTTCCGCGGCGAGCAGTTCCGCGAGTTCCGATCCGCCGTAGATCGTGGGCGGGGCGATGACCATCGTGGCTCCCGCGCCGAGTGCCATCAGCATCTCGAACACCGAGGCGTCGAAGCTCGGGGACGCGAAATGCAGTGTCCGCGAGCCGGAGGTGACCCCGAGGAGCTCACGCTCGTCGGTCACCAGGTTCATCAGACCGCGATGCGTGACCGCGACTCCCTTGGGCCGGCCGGTGGACCCCGACGTGTAGATGACGTACGCCACCTGGTCGGACAGGATCGGCCGCATGCGGTCGCGGTTGGTCAGCGGCAACCGGGATTCGTGGGTGCAGCGCACCGCGAGTGCCGGGTCGTCGAGCAGCATCCACCGGATCGAGTCCGGGAGGACGTCCTGTTTCGCGGACACGGTGATCCCGACCATCGCCCCGGAGTCCTGCACCATGTGCAGGACCCGGTCCGCGGGATAACCGGGGTCGACGGGCACGAAGGCTGCACCGGTCTTGGCCACCGCCCACACGGCCACCACGGATTCGAGGGACCGCGGCAGCGCCAGCGCGACCCGGGTTTCGGGTCCCACTCCCCTGTCGACGAGCAACCGGGCCAGCTGGTTCGACCGTTCGTCGAGGTCCCGGTACGTGAGGCTCTCCCCCTCGAAGACGACGGCGGGTCCGTCGGGTGCCGCGGCGACGGCGTCGGCGAGGATCTCGGGCAGCATCTGCACAGGTCGCGCGTCGGCGCCGCGCACCGGGGTGAGCGCCGCGTATTCCTCGTCGCCGAGGACCGGAATGTCACCGATCGGCCGCTGCGGGTCGGCGACGACCGCCTCGAAGATCCGCCGCAGCCGGATCGCGTACTCGGCGGCGGTGCTCTCGTCGAAAATGTCTGTCGCGTAAACCAGTTCGGCGTCGATGCCGGCGGCCTCGGAGGCGTCGTCGAGACGCTCGGTGAGCGTGAAGTGCAGGTCGAACTTCGCGGTGCTCGCGTCGAGGGTGAGCGGCTCCAGCGACAGCCCGTCCAGTTCGAGTCGGTCGGCGGAGACCGCCTGCACGCCGAGCGCCACCTGGAACAGCGGGTGGTGCGAGGTGGAGCGGACCGGGCTGAGAACCTCCACCAGCCGCTCGAACGGCAGGTCCGCGTGGGCGAACGCCTCGAGGTCGACGTCCCGGGCCTGTTCGAGCAGCGACACGAACGACGCCCCCGGGTCCAGCGTCGTGCGCAACACGAGGGTGTTGACGAACATGCCGATGATGTCGTCGAGTTCCACCCGGCCGCGACCGGCGATCGCCGTGCCGACGGTGATGTCGGAGCTCGTGCTGAGCCGGCCCAGCAGGACGCTGAGCGCGGCGTGGGCGACCATGAAGATGCTGGCGCCGTGCGCGCGTGCCAGCTCGGCCAGGGCCCGGTGCGTGTCGGCGTCCAGGGTGAAACGCGTTGCCGCACCCCGATGCGACGGAACGGCCGGCCTGCCCCGGTCCCCCGGCAGGTACAGCTGGTCCGGGACACCGGCGAGTGTCCGGGTCCAATACTCGAGCTGGGCGGCGGCGAGGCTGCCCGGGTCGGATTCGACGCCGAGCACCTCCCGCTGCCACAGCGCGTAGTCGGCGTACTGCACCGGCAGCGGCGCCCAGCTGGGCGCATGACCTGCCGCGCGGCTCGAGTACGCGATCATCACGTCCCGGATCAGCGGTTCCATGGACACGCCGTCGGCGGCGATGTGATGGACGACGAAAGCGAGCACGTGCTCGGTGTCGCCGAGCGAGTACACCTTCACCCGCAGGGGCACGGCCTGGGAGACGTCGAAGCCGGCCAGCAGGAACTGCTCGAGATCCGCGCGTAGACCGCTCTCGCTCACGCGGACCGGTGCGGTGTCGGGGGTGAACTGTCCGGGCTCGAGGATCACCTGGTGCGGTCCGCCCCGGGAATCGGGGAAGACGGTCCGCAGCGATTCGTGCCGGGTGATCAGATCGTCGATCGCCGCGGCCAGCGCCGCCGTGTCCAGCGGTCCAGTGAGCCGGACCGCGGCAGGCAGGTTGTATGCGGGCGAGGACGTCTCGAACTGGTTGAGGAACCACATCCGCTGCTGCGCGAGCGACAGCGGGATCCGGTCGGGACGCGGCTGCGGCGCCAGGGCCGGTCCGGCGGAAGCGCCGTCGCCCGCCTCGGACATTCGCGGCGCCAGCGACTCGGCCAGCGCGAGGACGGTCGGGGCTTCGAAGAGATCACGCACGGTGACCCGGATGTCGAGCAGGGCGCCGACCCGGGCGGTCACCCGGGTCGCGGAGAGCGAGTTACCGCCTGCATCGAAGAAATCCGTGTCGAGACCGATGTCCGTACCGCCCAGCACTTCGGCAAACGCATCCGCGATCGACTGCTCCAGGGGGTTCCGCGGTTCCCGGTACACGATCTCCTTGGCTGCCGCACCGAAGTCGGGCGCGGGCAGGGCGTCCCGGTCGAGTTTGCCATTCGGGGTCAGCGGAATCGTGTCCAGGAACACGAGCGCCGACGGAACCATGTATCCCGGCAATGCCTGACGCAGAAACGCGAGCAGAGCTGCCGGATCACGGTCGGCGCCCGCACCGACCAGCACGTGCGATGCCAGTCGGGTTTCCGCGGGCGACTCGTAGCCCAGGGTGGCAGCGAATTCGACATCGGGATGTGCGTTGAGGGCGGCATCGATCTCGCCGAGTTCGATACGAAGTCCACGAACCTTGACCTGATGGTCGGAGCGGCCGAGGTACTCGATCGCATGTCCGGGAAAAGTGCCGTCGGTCATGCTGCCGGTCACACCGGAATGTACTGCGCGCCAGCGCACAATGTCACCGGTGCGGTACATCCGGGCACCGGCGGCCTCGAACGGACTGGCCACGAAGCGGTGTGCCGTGAGCGCGGCACGCTCGTGGTATCCGCGTGCCAGAGCCGGTCCCAGCAGGTACAGCTCTCCCACGACACCGACCGGCACGGGCCGCAACCTCGAATCGAGAACCACGGCGGCGACCCCGGGCAGCGGCCCGCCGATGGTGATGTCTCGGCCCTGGCCGAGCACCGAGCTGAACGTGGCGCCCACCGTCACTTCGGTGGGACCGTACCCGTTGACGAGTTCGAGTCGGTCGGCCCATCGCGCCACCGTCTCCGGTGGGCAGGCGTCGCCGCCGACGACGATCGAGCGTAGATCGTCCAGTCCCTCCGGCTCGACCGACGCCAGAGCAGCATTCGTGATGGTCATGTGCGTGACGCGTTCGGACTGCAACACCTCGTGTAGCTCTACGCCGCCGTACACACCGGGCGGGCAGACCACCAGCGCGGCCCCGGAAGTGTGGGCCAGAAGCAGTTCGAGGACGGACAGGTCGAACGTCGGGGACGCGAGATGCGCGACCCGGGATTCCTCGGTGGCCCGCACTGCGGTGGTATACGAGCCGGCGAGATTCGCGAGACCGCGGTGGGACACCACCACGCCCTTGGGCAGTCCCGTCGAACCCGACGTGTAGATGAGATAGGCGGGATGATCGACATGCAGAGCGGAGGTACGATCCGCATCCCCGACCGGCGCAGTGCTCGCCGAGGACAATTCGCGGAGCACTGCCGGATCGTCGAGTACGAGCCAGTCCGTCACCCCCGGGAGGTGTTCGGCGAACTCGGCGCAGGTGACACCGACGACGACTCCCGAATCCCGCAGAATGTGCGCGATGCGGTCCGCCGGATGCGCGGGGTCGATCGGAACGTAGGCCGCACCGGTCTTGGCAGCGGCCCACACGCACAGCACCGATTCGACAGAGCGCGGCAAGGCTAGTGCGACGTAGGTTTCCGGGCCGACGCCCATCCCGATGAGTGCACGTGCCAGCTGTGTCGATCTTCGGTCCAGCTCACGGTAATCGATCGAGACACCGTCGAAGACGACGGCAGTCGAGTCCGGATACCGTTCCGCCGTCGCGACGAGCAGCTCGGGCAGGGTGGCGTTCGCGAGCAACGGCCCGCCCCACACCGGTGCGAGGGACCCTTGCTCGGCCGCACCCAGGATGGCGATATCGCCGACGGCGATGTCGTCGGCGGAAGCGACCGCCTCCAGGATCCGCAGGAATCGGTCCGCGAATCCCGCGACAGTGGCGCGTTCGAAGAGTTCCGATGCGAATGTGAAGGCACCGGAAATCCCATGATGGTGTCCGGCGTCGTCCACGATCTCGGCGAGCGCCAGATCCAGATCGAACTTCGCGATGTGAGGATCGAAGTCGACGGCCTCTACCACCAACTGCGGCAGTTCCATCGTCACCGGCCGCAGATTCTGGAAGGCGAACATCACCTGAAACAGCGGGTGCCGATCGGACGACCGGGTGGGACGCAGGATCTCGACGAGCCGGTCGAAGGGAACCTCCGTGTCCTGGAATGCCGTGAGATCGACATCGCGCACCTGTTCCAGGAGAGCGTCGATACTCTCGCCGGGGTCAATCCGTGTGCGCAAGGCCAGGGTGTTCACGAACATTCCGACGAGCGGGTCGAGTCCCTCGTCCCCGCGGCCTGCGACGGGTGTGCCGATCACGATGTCCGTGCTGCCGCTGAGCCTGTGCAAGAGCGTCGCGAACGCTGCATGAACAACCATGAACAGCGTAGTGCCGCCCTTCTGGGCGCGCTCGACCAGCCCCCGGTGGGTGTCGGCATCGATCTCGAAGTCCACGCGTTCACCGCGGTGCGACGCTACCGCGGGACGGGGGTGGTCCGTAGGCAGATCGAGTGCCTCGGGCGCACCGTCCAGCGCCGCACGCCAACGCTCGATCTGCGTGGCGGACAGACTGTCCGGATCGTCCTCGGCGCCGAGCAGTTCCCGCTGCCACACACTGTAATCGGCGTACTGGACGGGCAGCGGCTCCCAGGACGGCGCCAGCCCTTCCACTCGGGATGCATATGCGGCCATCACGTCGGCGGCGAGCGGACCGAACGACCATCCGTCTGCCGCGATGTGGTGCGCGACGAGCAGCAGCACGTGTTCGGAACGGTTCTCCCGGAACAGGTGGATTCGGAACGGGATCTCCCGGGTCACATCGAAACCGGCGACTGCGTACTCGGCGATCCGGAGCATCAGCTGGTCCGGCGCGGTTCGGATCGGTGTGAGATCGAATTCTGCGGCGGCGGCCGGCAGGATCTCCTGATGCGCACCGTCCGCAGAACCTGGGTACACGGTCCGCAACGACTCGTGTCGTTCCAGAACGTCACCGAGCGCGGCACGCAAGGCCGGGACGTCGATACGCCCCGACATCCGCAGTGCGAGTGGAATGTTGTATGCGGACGACGAAGGATCGTATTGGTTGAGGAACCAGATCCGCTGCTGCGCCAGCGACAACGGGATTCGTCCGGGATGCTCGCGTCGGGTCAGCGCGGGCCGACCCGAGGACGCGTCCGGCCCCGACGTGGCCACTGCGGAGACAAGTTGACGCACAGTGGGGTTGTCGAACAGCGTGCGAACGGAGACACGGGTGCCGAACGCTGAACCGACCCGGGAAACCACCTGGGTGGCGGACAAGGAGTTGCCACCGAGAGCGAAGAAGTTGTCGTCCACACCGATGCGTGATTCACCCAGCACATCCGCGAACGCTGCGGCGACTGCGATCTCGTCCGCTGTGTCGGGTGCGGTGAATCGGGTATGGCTCACGAACACGGGCTCGGGGAGGGCGCGGCGGTCGAGCTTGCCCGCCGGTGTCAGCGGGATCGAGTCGAGAACCATGATCGAACCGGGGACCATGTGCGCCGGCAACACCCCGCCGACGAATGCGGTCAAGTCGTCGACGTCGACGTCGTTCCCCGACGCAGCGCAGACATAGGTGACCAGTGCTGTAACGCCGGATTCGGTGTCGTGCGCGATGGTTGCGGCGAATCCGACCGCAGAATGCGCTCGGAACACGGAGTCGATCTCACCGAGTTCCACACGGAATCCACGAATCTTCACCTGGAAGTCGCTGCGCCCGACGTATTCGATGACGTATGTCCCGGTGCGGGACTCGACCCACCGGACGAGGTCACCGGTACGGTACATCCGCCGACCGGGTGCACCGTGGGGGTTCGCGACGAAACGCTCCGCGGTGAGACCGAGTCGCTGGTGGTAGCCGCGGGCAAGCGCCGGCCCCGATATGTACAGCTCCCCCGGCACACCGGGTGACACGGGATGCAGCCGCGCGTCGAGAACGAAAGCCTCGACACCGCGCACAGGAGCGCCGATGGTCATCCGCTCGCCGAGCATCAGCGGTCCAGACTGCGTCACCATCATCGAGGACTCGGTCGGCCCGTATCCGTTGAACAGTGCCCGCCCCGGTACCCAACGCTCGGCGAGGTCGGCACCCCAGGCCTCTCCGCCGACGACGATGACGGCGAGTTCGTCGAGTCCCGTGTGGTCGACGGACGCCAACGCGGCCGGTGTGAAGAAGGCGTGCGTGACTCCTTGCGCGCCCAGGAGTTCGGCGAGCTCCGTACCGCCGTACACCGAGTGGGGAACGACCACCATCGTCGCGCCCCTGCAGAAGGCCATCAGATACTCAAATACGGAGGCGTCGAAACTGGGTGATGCGAAGTGCAGGGTACGGGCGTCGGCGGTGAGCTCGTACTCGTCGGCCAGCTCGGTCAGGAGGTTCGCGAGCCCCGAGTGTGTGACGGCGACGCCCTTGGGCAGTCCGGTGGATCCGGATGTGTAGATGAGGTAGGCGAGTTGGTCCGCGTGCATCCGTCCGAGGCGATCGGCCGCTGTCACCGCGGCCGAGGAGTGGGACGTCACCAGCGCAGTGTGGTCGGGATCGTCCATCACGAGCCACTGTGTCGAGTCGGGCAATCCGGCTCGGAACTCGATCGTCGTCAGGCCGAGCGCGGACCCCGAATCGCCGAGCATGTGTGCGATTCGTTCGGCCGGGTAGTTCGGATCCACCGGCACGAACGCGGCACCTGTCTTGGCAACGGCCCAGACGGCGAGCACCGATTCGATCGAGCGGGCGAGCGCGACGGCCACGAATGTCTCGGGTCCGGCTCCGGCTTCGATCAATTCGCGCGCCCAGAGGTTGGATCGCCGGTCCAGTTCTCCGTAGGTCATCGAACGGTCGCCGAAGACGAGCGCCGTCGCGGACGGGTCGGCCGCCGACTCGGCTAGAACTTCGGGAAGCAGTCGACTAGGTCGACTCGCAGGCCCGCGAACCGGTGCCAGGCGGGCCCTCTCGGCGTCGTCGAGGAGATTCACGTCGCCGACCACCGTGGTCGGGTCTGCAATCACCGTTTCGAGGATTCGCACGAGCTGCCCCGCGTACCGGCGCACAGTAACGTCGTCGAACAAGTCTGCGGCGTAGGTGAACTCGGCGCGAATACCCGACGGAACGCCCGCGGGATCGATGTCCTCACCCAATGTCAGCTGCAGGTCGAACTTCGCGACACGCGCGTCGATGTCCTCGACACGCACCCGGAGTCCGGGCAGCTCGATGTCGTCGATGGCCGTCGGCTGCATCGACAGCGCAGTCTGGATGACCGGGTGATGCGCGGACGTCCGCACGGGGTCGAGTACGTCGACGAGACGCTCGAAGGGGAGGTCCGCGTGACCGAATGCCCCGATGTCGCCGTCGCGTACCCGCGTCAGCAACTCCGCGAACGTCTCGGTGCTCTCGATGCGCGTGCGGAGCACGAGCGTATTGACGAACATTCCCACCAGGTTGTCGAGAGCACGTTCGCCACGTCCCGCGATCGGAGCGCCGACGGCGATATCGTCCGACGCGGACAGGCGGGCCAACAGGAGCGCGAAGGCAGCGTGCGCCACCATGAAGACCGTGGCCCCGTGTTCACGCGCCAACCGTTCGATGCCGCTGTGAATCTCGGGGGTGATGGTGAAGCCCACGGATCCCCCGACGTAGGACTGCTCAGTCCGGCGCGGGCGGTCGAAGGGGAGTTTCAGCTCGTCCGGGAGACCGTCGAGCGTCCGCGTCCAGTACTCGAGTTGGCGCCGGGCGAGTGACTCCGGCTCGTCCTCGCTGCCGAGAACCGCCCTGTGCCACACACTGTAGTCGGCATACTGGACAGCAAGCGGAATCCACTCCGGACTTCGCGACTCTGCTCGGGCCGCGTACGCGACCATGACATCCGCGCCGAGAGGTCCGAACGACCAACCGTCGGCGGCGATGTGGTGCAGCGTGATCGCCAGGACGTGTTCGCCGGGACCGGTGCGGAACAGCGTTGCCCGAACCGGCAAGTCCTCGGACACGTCGAACCCGTGCGACGAGAATGCAATCATCCGGGAATCGAGCTCGCCCTCCGGTACGTCCACGACCTCGAGGGGCATCGAGAGATCTGCCGCGGACACGACGACCTGGGCGGGTCCGTCGTCCGTGTCAGGGAAAACGGTACGAAGCGACTCGTGGCGCCCGACTACGTCGTCCAGTGCCTGAGACAGCGCGGCGACATCGAGAGCACCGGACATGCGGACCGCGAACGGCAGGTTGTACGCGGGCGACGAGGGGTCGAACTGGTTGATGAACCACATCCGCTGCTGCGCCGGTGACAGCGGTATCCGGGCCGGTCGCTGCATCCCGGACAGCACCGGGCGCGCGCCCCCTGCGGCCGTGGGCTCGGCGAGACGACGAGCCAACTCCGCGACCGTGGGCGCGGTGAACACATCGCGCACGGAGAGTCCGGTGCCCGACAACTCACCGAGCCGAGCCGCCACTCGTGTGACGGAGAGCGAGTTGCCGCCGAGATCGAAGAAGTTGTCGTGCGCGCCGACCCGGCTCGAACCGAGCACGTCAGCGAACACTGCCGCGACTGTGCGCTCGGCCTCATTTCGCGGCGCGATGTACTCGGTCGAACTCCCGTGGAATTCCGGAGCGGGCAACTCCTTACGATCGAGTTTTCCGCTGGTGTTCAGCGGGAACTCGTCGAGCACTGTGATCGCGGACGGCACCATGTACGACGGAAGGGATTCCGAAGCCTGCCGGCGAAGCTGCGCGACGTCCAACTCGCCGGGTGTACCGACGACATACGCGACCAGATGATCGCCGACGGTGGTGTCGGAGTACACCGATACGACGGCGCCGGTGACCGCCGGGTGCGACCGGAGCACTGTCTCGATCTCGCCGAGTTCGATGCGCTGACCACGGAACTTCACCTGGAAGTCGGTACGTCCGATGTAGACGAGCGCTCCCGACGACGTCCATCGCACGAGGTCGCCGGTGCGGTACATGCGCTCGCCCGTGCGTCCAAACGGGTTCGCGACGAATCGGTCGGACGTGAGATCGACGCGGCCGAGGTATCCGCGTGCGAGCTGAGCACCGCCCAGGTAGAGCTCTCCCGGAACGCCGACGGGAACGGGGTGCAGCCGGGAATCGAGCACGTAGGCCTGTGTGTTCCATTCCGGCACACCGATCGGCACGTTCGTGGTGTCGGCGTCACCGGTCTTCCAGTACGTCACCGACACTGCGGCCTCGGTGGGCCCGTACAGGTTGTGCAGTCCGGCCGCGGAGAGTTCCCGGAAACGCAGAACTGTCGCGGGCGGCAGCGCTTCGCCGATGACGAACACGAGCCGCAACGAACGGCACGTCCCCTCCGGGGCGGCCGCGACGAACACGTCGAGCATGGACGGCACGAAATCGGTAACCGTCACCGCACGCTCGTCGATGACCCGAGTCAGATAGGCAGGCTCTCGATGCCCGTCCGGAGTGGCCAGCACCATGGTGGCACCCACCTGAAGGGGCCAGAAGTAACCCCACAACGACACGTCGAACGTGGTTGCGGTCTTCTGCAACCACACATCCCGATCGGTGAGTGCGTACTCCGACTGCATCCAGAGCAATTGATTCACGATTGCCGCATGCGGTACCGCGACCCCCTTGGGCTTGCCGGTGGAGCCGGAGGTGTAGATGACGTACGCAGGGTGTGCAGGCCGCAACGGTTCGATACGCTCGGCGTCGGTCAACGGCACCGCAGAGACACCCGAGAGGTCGAGCGTGTCGAGGGCCGACACGGGGATCCGGTTCGGCAGGTCCGGTCGGTCGGCCGAGGTGGTCAGCACGCACACCGGCTGCGCCGACGCGAGCACGTAACTCGTTCGCTCCGCCGGGTGATCGGGATCGACCGGCACGTACGCACCACCGGCCTTGAGTACGGCATAGATTCCGACGACCAGTTCCAGCGACCGCCGCATCACCACGGCCACTCGGGTTTCGGGGGCCACGCCCAGCGCGATCAGATGCCGGGCCAGCTGGTTCGCGCGCGCATCGAGGGCTGCGTACGTCAGCACGTCACCGTCGAAATCGACAGCAACAGCATCGGGTGTACGCGCAGCCTGCGCCTCGAACAACGTCAGCAGCGTCGACTCCGGCACGTGGTGGTCGGTGGCGTTCCAGTCGTGCATCACCCGCGCATACTCGCCCGGGATGAATCCGGTGACCTGGGCGACCGCGGCGGAGGGCTCTGCGATCAACGCTCGAATCACCGAATCGAGCCGCGCCGCAATCAACCTCGCTTCGTCGCGCTCAAAGGTGTCCGGCAGGTAGGCCACCCCGAGCCGCAGGGTGTCGTCGACCTGGGCCATCAGGCTCAAGGGGTAGTGGGTGACACTGTGCACCTGGACCGAGTCCACGCGCATACCTGCGATGTCGGTCTGCGCCTGCAGCGCCGCCTGATCCATGGGGTACGACTCGAAGACGGTGAGCGTGTCGAACAGCGCCCCGACCCCCGCCTCTGCCTGGATTTCCGTCAGGCCGAGGTAGTGGTGATCGAGCAAATCGGCCTGCTGCCCCTGCACCCGTACCAGCAATTCGGCCACCGACTCGTCGGCGTCGATTCGTACCCGGACGGGGACGGTGTTGATGAAGAGCCCGACCATCGACTCGATCCCGGGGATGTGCGGGGGGCGGCCCGAGACGGTGGCGCCGAATACGACGTCGTCCCGTCCGGTGAGTCGCCTGAGCAGCAGAGCCCAGGCGGTCTGGATCACCGTGTTCGGCGTGACGCCGTGCTGTCGGGCGAACGCCAGCAGCTCGGCGGTGTCCGCCGCGGAAAAGTGGACCGGAACTTCCTCCGGGTCCGCCGTTGCGCTGCCGCCGGTGCGGGCAGGTGCAAGCAGAGTCGGCTCGTCGAAGCCTTCCAACGCGTGCGCCCACGCGGCCCGCGAGGCGGAGGGGTCTCGACGGGTCAGCCAGTCGAGGTATTCCCGGTAGGGCCGCACCGCCGGCAGTGCGGACTGATCGCCCGCGGTCGCGTAGAGCACCAGCAGGTCCTGGACGATCAGCGGGATGGACCATCCGTCGAGGAGGATGTGGTGGTTGGTCATCGCCAACTCGTGCCGATCGGCTCCCGTGCGCACGAGCAGCAGTCGCAGCAGCGGCGCCTCGGACAAGTCGAACGGCGCGGTCCGGTTCTCTGCGACGAGCGACTCGAGTTCCCTTTCCCCGGAATCACTCTCACGGCCCGAGAGGTCGACCACGGTCAGTGGGACCTCCACCCCGCGGAGGGGGATCTGCGCGGTGACGTCGCCGTCCTGCACGAACACCACCCGCAGGTTGGAGTACCGGTCCAGGAGCGCAGCAGCAGCGGCCCGCATCCGATCCGCCGACACGTCGCCGAGCAGGGTCATCCGCAGCTGAGAATGGTAGACATCGACACTGTGCTCGGCGGCCAACAGTGAATGGAAGTGGAAACCGGCCTGCAGCGGCGACAGCGCCCACACATCCTCGAGGGTCGGGTACGCCCGCTCCCAGAGGTCGATCTGGGACTGGGTGAGCGCCACCGTGCCGATGTCCGACGGGGTCAGCCCCCCACCGGATCCGGCGACGACGTGCTCGATCTGTGAGACGAGCGCCTGCTGCCACAGATCGACGAGTTCGCGAACGTCGTCGGCTGCGAGCAGTTCACCGGCGAACCGCACCGAAGCTCCGAGTCGCGGTCCGGCATCCGTATCCGTCACTCCGGCATTGATCTCGATCGCTGCGGAAGCGCTCATGTCCTGATCGGTTTCACCTGAGAAGACGCGCGACGATTCGAGATCCGGCACCCAGCCGATCTCGCGCATCTCCGGGGACAGATCGCCCATCCCGGTCTTTCCGAGGTAATTGAAGACGACCTGGGGCGGGTCGAAGCCCGCGAGAACGGTGGCCGTCGCCGGATTGAGGTACCGCAGCAGTCCGTACCCGACGCCCCGGTCGGGGACCGCCAGGAGTTGCTCTTTCACCGCCTTGATCGCGGCGCCGGCGGACGCGCCGCCGACGAGTGCGTCCTGTGTGTCCACCCCCTCGAGGGCGAGCCGCACCGGATAAACGCTGGTGAACCAGCCCACGGTACGAGACAGATCGGCGCCCGGCACGACCGACTCTTCGCGGCCGTGACCCTCGAGCGTGATGTACGCAGAGGCGGCGGGCACCCCGCGCGCACGGCGCCATTCGGTGAGGGCCACCGCGAAGCCGGCAAGCAGCGAATCACCGACAGAGCACCCGAATGCCTCCGGCACGCGGGCCAGCAGCGTGGCCGTTATCTCGGTGGACAGCTCGACGTGCAGCTCCTGCGTGGTCGAGGTCCGGTCCCGCACCGGATCGAGAGCCCTGCCGCCGAGGAGCGGGTCCGCAGCGTCGACAACACTTCGCCAGTAGTCGAACTGCGCGACGGTGGACGGCTGACGGGCAGCCTCCGACAACCCGTGCGACCACCGCCGCAACGACGTACCGACCTCCGGCAGGTTCGGAGCGTGACCGGCCGCGACGGCACCTCCCGCCGCAACGAGGTCCGGCACGATGATCCGCCAGGACACACCGTCGACGACCAGGTGATGCGCAACCACGAGGAGCCGCCCGGGCCGGGTCGCACCACGATCCAACCAGACGAACTGCGTGAGCACCGGGGTCTCGAAGTCGAACCGGTCGGCCGCGGCGGAGAGTTCGCGGTCGATCAGCGCATCGAACGCTGCGTCGCCGAGGTCGGGATTCACGGACACCGTCGTGACCAGTCGATCGGCGTCGACGGCACCGGTGGGCAACACCGAGTGACGCACGTCCGCACCGTCGCGGACCAGCCGGGACCGCAGCGCGTCATGCCTGTCGAGCACCGCCTGCACCGTCGCCACGATGTCCGATCGCTCGATCCCGGTCGGCAGCGTCAGTAACACGGACTGCGAATACCGGCCCACCGAACCCGACCGGTCGAACAGTGATCGGACAACCGGTGTCAACTCGACGTTTCCCACGCCGCCACCCGCCAGTTCGGCGAGCGCGAGTCGATCCGCCGACGCGACGGTAACCACTTCGGCGAGCGCGGCAATGCTCTTGCGCTCGAACACGTCCCGTGGGGTGAATACGATCCCCGCGGCCTTGGCTCGCGAAACCAGCTGGATCGATACGATGCTGTCGCCGCCGAGAGCGAAGAACGAGTCGTTCACCCCCAGGTCGTCGACGCCGAGCGCCTCCCTGAACAAGGCCGCGAGTGATTCCTCCATCGGAGTACGTGGCTCCACTCGATCGACCGCGACGTCACCGACGGCCGGGGCAGGCAACGCCACTCGATCCAGTTTGCCGCTCGCGTTGAGCGGGAAGGCGTCGAGCGTGACGAACCCGTCCGGAACCATGTATTCGGGCAGCCGACTCGCGGCATACGCCGTCAGTGCCTCTAGGTCGACCCTCGTGCCCGCACGTGCGACGAGATAGGCCACCAATTGTTCGCTCGCCGCTCCGGAGTACACGGTCACGACCGCCTGGGCAACCGAGTCCGCCGACTCGAGTACCGCCTCGATCTCACCGAGCTCGATCCGCAGTCCGCGCAGCTTCACCTGGAAATCGTTGCGGCCGAGGTATTCCAATTCGCCCCGGCCGGTCCAGCGAAGACGGTCACCGGTCCGGTACATCCGAGTGCCCGGCGCGTCGAAGGGGTTCGCCACGAACCGTTCGGCGGTGAGGTCGGGCCGTCCCGCGTATCCGCGAGACACCTGCGTGCCGGCCAGGTACAACTCACCGGTCACCCCTGCAGGACTGGGGTGGAGCCGCTGGTCCAACACGTAGGCTCGGGTGTTCCACACCGGTGTACCCACGGTGACGATGGCCGAGTTCGAGGTGTCCACCCATGAGGTGGTGGAGGCGGCCGCGACCTCCGCGGGACCGTATGCGTTGAGGACGGCAGCGTCGGAGACGGCCGCGAACCGCCGCGCCACATTGACGGACAGTGCCTCGCCGCCGACGAACACGGTACGCAGCGACGAGAACCGGGACGGCGCGATCACGTCGGTGAAGACGGCGAGCATCGACGGGACGAAATGTATCGCCGTGATCTGCTCGGTATCGATCAGTTCCGCGAGGTAGTCGGGATCCTTGTGTCCGTCCGGTTCCGCGATCACGACGCGTGCGCCCACAGCCAGGGGCCACAACAGTTCCCAGAGTGATGCGTCGAACGACTGTGGTGTCTTGACGACAACCCGATCGGTCTCGTCCAGCGCGCAGAGAGACATCAGGAACTCGAAGTGGCTTCCGAGACCGGCGTGCGAGACGGCCACTCCCTTGGGTCGGCCGGTCGAACCCGAGGTGAAGATGACATACGCGAGGTTGTCGGCCGCGAGAGGCCGCAGCCGGTCGCGGTTCGTCACCGGGGCATCGTCGAACCGGTCGAGTTCGAGACCGTCGATCGGGAGAACCCGGACTCCGGAGTCCGACTCGAACTCGCCTCGAACTGCGGTCAGAACGAGAACCGGGTGGGCTGCCTCGATGACATGGGCCACTCGCTCCGCCGGAAGGTCGACGTCGAGTGGCACGTACGCCGCACCACTCCGCAACACGGCGTGCAGGGCGATCAGAAACTCGATCGACCGGCGGGCTGCGACCGCGACGGTGGTTTCGGTTCCGGCGCCTTCGGCGATGAGTTTGCGGGCCAGCCGGTTGACCCGCGAGTTGAATTCCCGGTACGTCACAGACACGTCGCGGTACACCACCGCCACCGCATCAGGCGTCCGTGCCGCCTGCTCGTCGTAGCGGGCGAGGTAGGGGCGCCCGCTCACCTCCACGTCCGTGGCGTTCCATTCGCGCAGTACGCGAACCAGTTCCCGTTGATCCAGCACCGGCAGGTCCCCCACCGCCGTGCCCGGATCGGCCAGCGCCGCCGTCACGATCCGCGCGAAACGGTCCGCGAACGACTCCACCGTGTCGCGGTCGAACAGATCGACCGCATACGTGAACGCACCGGTGAGACCGGACACGGTGCCGCGCTCGTCGCGGATCTCGGTGAGCGTCACGTTCAGATCGAATTTCGCGATCTCCGGATTCATCTCGACGGCGCTCACCGTCAGACCCGGTAGTTCCAGCACTCCCGGTTCGAAGTTCTCGTATGACAGACCCACCTGGAAAAGTGGGTGACGGGCTGTGGACCGCGCGGGTTCGAGTACCTCCACGAGACGCTCGAACGGCAGATCGGCGTGCGCGAACGCGGCGAGGTCGAACTCCCGCACCTGCGCAAGCAGGTCGGCGAATGACAGGTCACCGGACACTCGAGCGCGCAGGGTGAGAGTGTTGACGAACATGCCGACGAGGTCCTGCAAAGAGGGTTCGGCACGACCGGCGACGGGCGTGCCCACGGTGACGTCCACCGCGTTCGACAGCCGTGAGAGCAGAACCGACAGCGCGGCGTGCCACACCATGAACGGCGTGGCAGCGGAGCGGGCCGCGAGGTCGGCGACGGCTTTCGCCGTGGCAGCGTCGACCGAGAACGGTACCGTCGCACCCGAATTCGTCGGCATGGCTGGGCGGGGCCGATCAGCAGGCAACTCCAGCAGGTCGGGGATGCCGTCGAGCGCCGCGGACCAGAATTCGATCTGCTCGGTGGCCTGTGACCGACCGTCGGTCTCGTCGCCGAGGAACTCCGCCTGCCAATAGCTGTAGTCCGCGTACTGCACGTCCAACGGCGGCCACGACGGTGCCCGCCCAGCCGTACGCGCCGTGTAGGCGAGCAGGATGTCACGTGCGAGCGGGGCCATCGAGGATCCGTCGGCGGAGATGTGGTGCACCACCACGGCGAGCACGTACTCATCGACGGACAGTCGTAGCAATGCCGTGCGCAGCGGCACCGCGGACGTGACGTCGAAGCCCTCGGTGGCGAGCTCCACGAGTCGCGTCGGCAGCTCGGCCTCGGTGATCGGCTGCACGTCGAGATCGAGGGGCACCTCGTCGGCGCCGACGATCACCTGATGTGGGCCGTCCGTCGAGTCCGGATACAGGGTGCGCAGGGACTCGTGACGCTCGAGGACGTCGCGAATCGCCGAACGCAGGCCGTCACAGTCGAGAATGCCGGACAGCCGCAGGGCGAAGGGCATGTTGTAGGCGGCGGATGCGGTATCGAACTGGTTGACGAACCACATGCGACGTTGTGCCGGGGACAGCGGAATCCGTCCGGCGCGCGTGGCGGCGACCAGTGGGGCGCGCGGTGTCGTCGGCACTGTTCCCTCGATGCGCTCCGCGAGCGCCCCGACGGTGGGGGCATCGAACAGGTCACGCAAGGCGAGCGGCGCACCCAACTCGGCCCGAATACGCGAGGTGACCCGCGTCGCGACAAGGGAGTTACCGCCGACGTCGAAGAAGTTGTCCCGGAGGCCGATACGGTCGAGACCGAGAACCTCGGCGAAGATCTCCGCGAGGTTGGCCTCGACGGACGTGCGCGGGGCCACGTACTCCGTGCCGGAACCACCGAATTCAGGTGCGGGCAGGGCCTGACGATCGAGCTTTCCACTTGTATTGAGCGGGAATTCGTCGACGACCATCAGCGCCGCCGGAATCATGTACGCCGGCAGGGACGCGGCCGCGCACTCTCGAAGTCGCGTGGTATCGAGGTCGTGTCCCGGCTCGGGCACGACGTACGCGACGAGGCGATCGCCGGTGCCGGGATCGGAATGGACCAGCACGGCAGCGCTGGTGACCGACGGTTGTGCCCGCAGGACGAATTCGATCTCGCCGAGCTCGATGCGCTGACCTCGGAACTTGACCTGGAAGTCGGTGCGCCCGATGTATTCGAGGGCGCCCGCCGACGTCCATCGCACGAGGTCGCCGGTGCGGTACATACGCAGGCCGGGAGTAAACGGATTGGCCACGAACCGGTCCGAGGTGAGATCGACGCGGCCGAGGTATCCCCGGGCGAGCTGCTCGCCCGCCAGGTAGAGCTCACCAGCAACGCCGGGGGGAACTGGGTGCAGACGCGAATCGAGAACGTAAACCTGGGTGTTCCACTCGGGCACGCCGATCGGCACCGTGCCGGCGACCGTGGTCGCGGTGTCCCAGTACGTGACCGAGACTGCCGCCTCGGTGGGCCCGTACAGGTTGTGCAGTCCGGCATCGGACAGTGCCCGGAACCGCGTGACGGTCTCCGGGGGCAGCGCCTCGCCGATCACGAAGACGTGCCGAAGAGTGCTGCACGAGGTGATGGGCACGGACGCGACGAAGGCGTCGAGCATCGACGGCACGAAGTCGGTGACGGTGACACCGTGCTCGTCGATGACCCGAGCGAGGTACTCGGGGTCGCGGTGACCGTCCGGGGTGGCCAGCACCATCGTGGCGCCCGTGTGCAGGGGCCAGAAGTAGCCCCACAGCGATACGTCGAAAGTGGTTGCGGTCTTCTGCAGCAGCACGTCCCGTTCGGTGAGCGCGTATTCCGACTGCATCCACAGGAGCTGATTGACGATCCCGCGGTGCGGCACCGACACACCCTTGGGCCGACCGGTGGAGCCCGAGGTGTAGATGACGTACGCGGGGTTGTCGGGGCGGAGTGGTGCCAGTCGGTCGGAGTCGGTGACGGGTCCGCCGGAATAGGAATCGAGCGCGATCCGATCGATCTCCACGAATGACTGACCCGCGGGAAGTGCGCCGCGGTCGGCCGAGGTCGTGAGCACGCAGACGGGCTGTGCGGAGTCGAGCACATACCCGATCCGGTCCGTCGGGTGGTCGGGATCGACCGGCACGTAGGCACCGCCGGCCTTGACGATCGCGTACATGCCGACCAGCAGGTCCGGTGAGCGCCGCATCGCCAGCCCGACGCGGGATTCGGGTCCCACTCCCCGGTCGATCAGGTAGCGCGCCACACTGTTCGCGCGGCAATCGAGTTGGGAATACGACAGCGTGACGTCTCCGAACACCACCGCGACCGCATCCGGGGTGCGGGCAACCTGCGCGTCGAACAGCTCGGGCAGACACATCGCAGGCACGCGGTGCGCGGTGTCGTTCCACGTGCCGAGAAGACGGTCGCGTTCGGCGGCGTGGAGCAGGGGCAGATCACCGACCACCGTCGCGGAGGAAGCCGCGACCGAGCGCAACAGGTTCGCGAATCGCTCGGCCATCGACGCTACGGTCGACTCGTCGAACAGATCGGTGGCGTAATCGAAGCCGGCCGCGAGACCACCCGGCATGCCCGCCCCGACGAACCGTTCGGTGACGGTCAACTGGAGGTCGAATTTCGCAACATGGACATCGATTTCCGCCGCCGCGACCTCGAGGCCTGGAAGTTCGACGGAGGTCGGCGCGGTGTTCTGGAACGAGAGCATGACCTGGAACAGCGGATGACGCGCGGCGGACCGGTCGGGGCTGAGCACCTCCACGAGGCGCTCGAACGGGACGTCGGCGTGGGAGAACGCGGCAAGGTCGGCGTCCCGGACCCGGTCGAGAACCTCCTCGAACGTGTCGCCCGGCTCGGCGGTCGCACGAAGCACCAGGGTGTTGACGAACATGCCCACCAGGTCGTCGAGCGCCTCCTCGCCGCGTCCGGCGACCGGGGTGCCGATGACGATGTCCGTCCCGGCGCCGAGGCGATGGAACAGCACCACGAGGGCTGCGTGGGTGACCATGAACAGCGTGGTGCCGGTGCTCTGCGCCAGATCGACGAGACGCCCGTGGACGTCGGCCGTGATCGTGAATTCGACACGACCGCCCCGATGCGACATCTCGGCGGGCCGCGGCCTGTCGGCGGGCAGCTCGAGCATCTGAGGCACTCCGGCGAGCGCCGACTGCCAGTGGGCGATCTGCCGCGCGGACACGCTGTCCGGGTCGTCTTCCGAACCCAGTAGTTCACGCTGCCAGAGGGTGTAGTCGGCGTACTGCACCGGGAGGGGCGCCCAGGTGGGCGCGTGACCGGCGACGCGCGCCGCGTATGCGACCATCACGTCGGCGGCCAGCGGCGTCATGGACCAGCCGTCGGCGGCAACGTGATGAACCACGAGGACGAGAACGTGCCGGTCGGGCGTCTCCCGGAACAGCCCGGCGCGCAGCGGCGTGTCGGTGGTGAGGTCGAATCCGGCACCGCCGAGGGCCGTCACTGCGGCGGTGAGCGACTTCGCGTCGACGTCGATCGGATCCGTCTCGGCCAGCACGCTCACGACGGGCACGACCAGCTGGTGGGGTCCGTCCGGGGTGTCGGGGAAGACGGTGCGCAGCGCCTCGTGCCGTTCCTGGACATCGCCGAGTGCCGCTCGCAGGGCTTCCCGGTCGAGTGCGCCGGTGAGCCGAAGGGAGATCGGCAGGTTGTAGGCGGGCGACGCCGTGTCGAACTGGTTGAGGAACCACATGCGTTGCTGCGCAACGGAGAGCGGCACGTGGTCGGGTCGTTCCCGCGCCTCCAGCACCGGACGCGAGTCGGCCTGCGGGCCGGTGTTCGCCGCCGGGACCGCCAATTGCGACACCGACGGCGACTGGAAGAGGTCGCGGACCCCGATCCGCACACCGAGGGCGGTGTTCACCCGGGACACGACCTGGGTGGCCATCAGCGAGTTGCCGCCGAGTTCGAAGAAGCTGGTGTCGACGCTCAGTTCGGGCAGGCCGAGGACGTCGCGGAAGATCCCGAGGAGGATCTCCTCGGTGACCGTTCTCGGGCGCACGATGTCGGCCGAGCGTGCGGCGAATACCGGTGCGGGCAGGGCGTTGCGGTCGAGTTTGCCGGCCGGGGTCAGCGGCAGCGAATCCAACATCATGATCGACGACGGCACCATATACCCGGGAAGACGCTCCCCGACGAACTCCGACAACACCCGGGTTTCGACGTCGGTTGCCGGCACCGGCAGCACGTACGAGACCAGGCGACTGCTCCCGCTCCCGTCGTCATAGCCGACCGTGTAGGCGAACTCCACCACCGGATGCGCAGTCAACGCGGCGTCGATCTCACCCAATTCGATCCGGAACCCCCGGATCTTGACCTGGAAATCACTGCGGCCCAAAAACTCCAGAACCGGAGGCCCGTCCGGGGCGGTCACCCAGCGGACCACGTCACCCGTGCGGTACATCCGACCGCCGGTGCCGAACGGACTCGCCACGAAACGCTCCGCCGTCAGCCCGGCCCGGCGCACATACCCGCGAGCCAGGCTGGAGCCGAGGACGTAGAGTTCGCCGCGCACCCCGGCCGGGACCGGACGCAACCGGTGGTCGAGGACGACGAGATCGACACCCACGGTCGGTGACCCGACGGTGACCGGCTGCCCGGGCACCATCGGTCCGGTAGCGGACGACATGATCGTGGTCTCACTCGGACCGTACGCATTGACCATGATCCGGCCCGGCGCCCACCGCGCCACCAACTCCGGCGGGCACACATCACCCGCCACCACTACCGTTCTCAGATGGTCCAGACCGCGGTGATCGAGCGACGCCAAGGCCGCCGGCGTGCAGAACGCATGCGTCACCCGCTGCTCGGCCATCAGCTCCGCCAACTCGGTGCCACCGTAAATCGTGGTCGGCGCCACCACCAGGGTCGCACCCGCACACACCGCCATCACCAACTCGAACACAGAGGCATCGAAGCTCGGCGACGCGAAATGCAGCACCCGCGAACCCGACGACACCACCAGACGGTCACGCTCGTCCGCCGCCAGATTCACCACACCCCGGTGCGTGACCGCCACACCCTTCGGCCTGCCCGTCGACCCCGACGTGTAAATCACATACGCCGGGTGATCGACCGACAACGCCCGCGTCCGATCGGTGTCCGTGACCGCATCCGGGGGATACGCCGCCGCGGTCGCCCGAAACTCGTCGTCGTCCAACACGATCCAGTGCGTGCACTCCGGCAGACCATCCCGCAACGCGGCGGTGGTGATACCGATCGGCGCACCACAATCCTCCAGCATGAACGCGATGCGGTCGGCCGGAAGGCTCGGATCGACCGGAACGAACGCCGCGCCCGCCTTCGCCACCGCCCACACGCTCGACACAGACTCCCGCGACCGCGGCAACGCCAACGCCACCATGACCTCCGGGCCGACCTGGAGGTCGATCAGTAGCCGCGCGAGCCGGTTCGACGCTTCGTCCAGGGCGCGGTAGCTCAGGGTGTCGGCGGAGGAGATCCCGTGCCCGGGTGCGACGAGTGCGTCCCCGTCCCGGTTGCTGCGGACGGCACCCCCGAGGAGGTCGGGCAGAGTGACGGGTGCGAACCCGGCGCGGCCGGAAGCCGGAACGAGGGTGCGGCTCTCGTCGTCGTCGAGGATGTCGAGGTCGCCGACCCGTCGAGGTTCATCGGTGTCGGAGGTCAGGAACGCGCCCAGGAACCGGGTGAAGCGGGTGTGATGGGCGCGGAGGGTGCCTTCGGAGTACAGGTCGGGGTTGGCCTCGAAGTCCAGGTTGAGGCTGGTACCGGCGACTCCGTGATAGACGTTGACCGCGAGGTCGGTGATCGGACCGGTGGACAGCAGTTCGAGCCTGCCGACGATGCTGCCGAGGGTGATCTCGTCGTGGAACAGCATGACGTTGATCAGGGGACCGTAGAAGCCCTGGTGCTCGGTGGCGGCGTCCCGCCGGATGTCGATGTGCGGATAGCGCTGGTGGCGGAGTGCCGCGGTGACTTCCAGCCGGACCGCCGCCACCAGGTCCGCGTTCGTCATGTCCGGACGGACGTGCAGGTGCAACGGGACCACATTGGAGACCATGCCGCCGGAGCGGCGGAGCAGCGCGGTGGTGCGGGCGGTGACGGGCAGGCTGACCGCGACCTCTTCGCGTCCGGTCATCCGGGACAGGTACGCGGCGAACGCCGCAATGACCTCGAACGCGGTCGACGAGTCGTGACGATCCGTCGCGGCCTCGAGGTGGTCGACGAGGGTCCCGGGGATCTGCCCACCCGCCGTTCGGCTTCGTGCCCGTGCGGGCGCGGAGCGCTCGACGAGGCTGTGCGTTTCGCCGATGGTGGATACCCGCTCGGACCAGTACTCCTGGTCGGCGCGGTAGCGCGGCGAGATCCGGTAGTCGTCGTCGACCCGGGCGACGTCGGTGAGTGCGGCGGCCTTGGACGGTGCGGCGGTGCGCCCCTGCACGGCTGCGGTGTACAGCTGCGTAGTCCGGTCGATGAGCGTCATCGATCCCATGCCGTCGAGTGCGACGTGGTGGACACGGCTGTACCAGTAATGACGATCCGGCCCGGTGCACAGGACCGCCGAGGTGACGAGCCGGTCGCGGCACACGTCGAGCGGAGTGGTGTACTCCTGCCGCATCCACTCCTTGGCCGCCGCCCGCGGATCGGGCTCGCGCTGCAGGTCGACGAACCTGACCGACGCGTCCAGGGTCGGATCGACCAGCTGATAGGGAACTCCGTCGACCTCGACGAGGCGGAGGAAGGCGGAGCCGAGTTCGCGGCCGGCGGTGATCAACGACTCCGACAGCAACGCCACGTCGAGGACACCCACCAGTTCCACGCACTGCGCGATGGTGACGGGCACCTCGGGATCGAGCTGCTGGGCGAACCACATCCCCCGCTGAGCGGTGGAGAGTGGGAATGCACCGTCCGGAATACGATCCACGGCGGTGACATCACCACTCGGCACAGCGTCGACCACCTTGTTCGTCCTCTTTCCCACTACGGCGGTGGGCACGACACCCACCGGCCACCCACGGAAACTCATAGTGACCTGCGAACCTGGGAATTTACCGAACCTTACCCGGGAGTACGCTTCAAGTTCCTATCGGACGTACGGTTCAAACCGTTTCAGCCCGTCTCAAAATGTGGACTGACCGCGCATTTGCCCATGGGTATCACGTTTCAGAGCATCTACCCCAGCACTGCCCCACTGCTTCTGTCGAAGGAATGGGGCAGCGGTTGGTACCCGGGTGCTACCTCGCTGCCGCACCCTTGAGCTTGGCGATCCGGTTCCGCAGCCCCCACTGCGTGACCTTGAGGAGCGCCTCGCGAACGATCCCGCCGCTCATCTTCGATTCGCCGATCTCTCGTTCGGTGAACGTGATGGGAACTTCGCGGACGTCGAAGCCCTCCTGAATTGCCCGCCATGCGAGATCCACCTGGAAGCAGTAGCCGTGCGACTCCACCGCGGCGAGGTCGAGCTTCTCGAGCACCTCACGGCGGTACGCCCGGTATCCGCCGGTGATGTCCTTGATCTTCACGCCCAGCGCGAGCCGCGAGTAGATGTTCCCGCCGCGCGAGAGCCACTCACGGTGCTTCGGCCAGTTGACGACCGTGCCGCCCGGCACGTACCGCGAACCGAGTACGAGGTCGGCGCCGGCGTCCACCTGGTCGAGTAGGCGATGCAACTGCTCGGGCGCGTGACTGCCGTCCGCGTCCATTTCGACGAGGACGGTGTAGTCGCGGTCCAGACCCCAGTGGAAACCGGCGATGTACGCGGCTCCGAGACCGTTCTTCTCGGTGCGGTGCATCACGTGGATGCGACTGGCGTCGTCACTCGACGCGAGGGCGTCCGCGACGTCGCCGGTGCCGTCCGGGCTGCCGTCGTCGACGACGAGAACATGCGTCCGCGGCAGCGCCGCATGCAGGCGACCCACGATCAGGCCGAGATTCTCCCGCTCGTTATACGTCGGAATGATCACCAGAGTCCGTGCGCTCGGTGCCCCGCTCTGCCCGGAATCGGTCTCCGATGCCATGAGGATCCTCCCTGCCGGCAACTGCCGGCGCCTTCTCGGTACTGCGTTGAATCAGTGTGCGAACTGTGCGTCGTCGTTGCACCACGGCGAACGCGACGGCAGCGACGGCGCCGACACAGAGAAGAACCTCCGGAATCGGGCCGAGCCGACTTGCCAGCGTAGTACCGGTGCGCAGCGGCACCTGTGACACCAGGGCCGCGGGTACGAAAAGTGAGGTTTCCGCCGCCGTGGACCCGTCGGGGCCGATGATCGCGCTCACACCGCTGGTCGCGGCGACGACGACGGCGCGGCCGTGCTCCACGGCCCGCACCTGCGACATGGCGAGCTGCTGGTAGGTCATCTCGGTGTCGCCGAACGTGGCGTTGTTGGTGGGGACGGCGAGCAGTTCGGCGCCGCTGCGCACCGACTGCTCGAACGCCCGGTCGAACGCCACCTCGTAGCAGGTCGCGACGCCCACGGCGATCCCGTCCGCGTGGACGACGCCGTCACCGTCGCCGGGAACGAAGTTGCCCGCCCGGTCGGCGTACGCGGAGAAGTGCCGGAAGAACCCGCGGTACGGCAGGTACTCGCCGAACGGCTGGATGATCTTCTTGTCGTGCTGCTCCTGTGGTCCCGCATCGCCGTCCCACACGATCACCGAGTTGGTGGTGGTGCGGTCGGAGTTCACCAGCACCGCGCCCACCAGAATGGGCGCACCGATCGCCTCGGACGCCCGGGAGATGTCGGCGGCGGCGTCGGCGTTGCGCAGGGGATCGATGTCGGACGCGTTCTCGGGCCAGACGACGAGGTCGGGCTGCGGCGCCGCGCCCGACGCGACATCGTCGGCGAGTTCGAGGGTGCGGTTCACATGATTGTCGAGGACCCGCTTGCGTTGGTCGTTGAAGTCGAGTCCGAGCTTGGGGACGCTGCCCTGGATCGCGGCGACGGTGATCGTCCGGTCTCCCGAGTCCATGCCCGGCAGTGTCGGCCACAACGCGAGCGACACGACGGTCGCGGCGAGGGCGGCGACCAGGCCGCCTGCGAGCGGCCGCGTCCAGTTCGTGGCACCGCTCGCCCGGGCCCGCACCGTCACGGCGACGGATGCCAGTCCGGCGCCGGTCAGTGCGACGGCGAAGCTGAGCAGCGGGGCACCGCCGATGCTCGCGAGCGGCAGGAACCAGCCCTCCGACTGGCCGAACGCCAATCGCCCCCAGGGGAAGCCGCCGAACGGCACGCTCGCGCGCAGCCATTCGGTGAGCGACCAGCACGCCGCGATCCACAGCGGGGCCCAGCGGAGCCGGGAGACGAGCACGGCGAGCACCCCGAACAGTCCTATGTACAACGACTCGACCGCGGCGAGCGCAAGCCACGGGAGGGCTCCGACGAACACCCCGATCCACGGGAGCAGCGGCACGAGGAAACCGAGTCCCGCGAGATACCCGTAGCCGAAACCCGCGCGCAGTCTCGGTGCCGCACCCCCGGCTCCGGTGAGGATCAGCGTCAGCAGGGCGATGCCGATGGGTGCGAGGAACCACAGGGGCCGGGGCGGAAAGCCGGCGAACACGAGGAATCCCGCAGCCACCGACAGGACGGAACGCACCAGCACGCCGAGCTTTCCGATAGTCCAGCGAGGTGTGGTGCTACCGCTCATGGACGACGCTCCCCCGGTGCACCGAACGCAGCAGGACCGGTGCGGGCGCGTCGTCCTCGAGCCGCGGCAGGGCCGGAACCCGGGACCGGGGATCGGTCGACCACCGCTGCACGGAGTCCTTGGGCGCGCTGACGACGAGTTCCCCGGCATCCCACACGGCGTACGACGCGGGCGCTCCCGGGTCGAGCGTCCCGGCGAGACCGTCTCGGACCCCGCCTGCCCGCCATGCACCCCGGGTGGCCGCCGAGAACGCCGCGCGGGGGGAGATCCCGCTGCCGGGGGTGCGGTGATGGACGGCCGCGCGCAGCATCGCCCAGGGGTCGACCGGGGTGACGGGCGCGTCGGAGCTCAGCGCCAGCGACACCCCGGCTGAGGCGGCGGCGGCGAACGGGTTGAGGGTGAGGGCACGCTCGGTTCCCAGGCGCTGCGCGTACAGGCCGTCGGTGCCACCCCACAGGGCGTCGAACGCGGGCTGGACGCTGGCGATCACACCCCATTGCGCGAGCCGCGCCGCGTCGTCCCCGGTCATCATCTCGACGTGTTCGAGTCGGTGCCCGGCCTTCGCGACCGCGGGCCCGCCCAGGTCGGCGGCGACGACGGCGAACGCGTCGACCGCGGCCCGGACGGCGGCGTCGCCGATGACGTGGAACCCGGCCTGGATTCCGGCGATCGTGCAGGCCCGCACGTGGGCGGCGATCTCGTCGACTCCCAGGTAACTCTTGCCGGTGCCGCCGTCCAGATCGGCATAGGGTTCGCTGAGCCACGCCGTGTGGGAGCCGAGGGATCCGTCGATGAACAGGTCGCCGCCCAGCGCGTGGGCGCCGGTGGTGTTCAGCAACTTCCTGGCCTCGTCGGCGTCGGTGACCGCCTCACCCCAGTAGCCGCGGACCTCGACGCCGTGCGGGGTGGCGAGGAGTTCCCGGAAATCGTCGAGTCCGGCGATGTCGGGCCCTCCGCACTCGTGCACAGCGACGATGCCGCGGGAGGCGATGGCGTCGAGTGCGGCGGTGCGGGCGGCGGAACGCTGCTCGGCCGTCAGCAGCGAGCGCGCGACGGTGCGGGCGGCGTGGTGCGCCTCGAACGTCAGCGGCCCCTCCGGCGAGAACCCGGCGGTGTCGCTCAGATCCGGGACCGACTGTCGCAGGGCGGTCGAGCAGACCGCCGAATGGACGTCGATCCGAGACAGATACACCGTGCGCCCGGGTGCGGCCTCGTCGAGCTGCGCCGTGGTGGGACCGGCGCCTTCCGGCCACGCCGATTCGTCCCAGCCGTGTCCCCAGATGACCGCGTCGCCGTGGGTGCGGGCGAAGGAGGCGAGCCGGTCGAGGCATTCGCGAAGCGACCCGACACCGACCAGATCGAGCCCGACGATGTTCAGGCCGAGCGCCGTGACGTGCACGTGGGTGTCGACGAAGGCCGGGGTGACGAACGCGCCGCCGAGGTCGACCACGTCGGCGCCGGGATGCAGCGCGCGGGCCGCGCGGTCGTCGCCGACCCACGACACGACGCCGCCGGTCACTGCCATCGACGTGGCGTCTGGTGCAAAGGAACTGTAGATTCGGCCGCCGACCAGCAGTTGTGTAGTCACAGGCAACCAGTCTGCCTGTTAGGGCAGAACGTGGGGATCACGGGTCGGGGTTCGGGGTTCCTCGTCGATCACTTCGCCCTCGAAGACCTCGTCGACCACCTCCCCTTCGATCACCTCGCCGCGACCGCGTCGGGGTGCCCGCGCGAAGGCCTCCGCCCCGGCCGCGACGGTCGCGGCACGCCGGCCTGCCAGCAGGACCACGACGGGCCGAAGGGCCCACCGGGTGGGGGGAACGAGGAAGAGCAGACCGAGCACCGACGTGACCAGGCCGGGGACGAACATCAGCGCGGAGCCCAGTGCGACGAGCGCGCCGTCCGCGACCGCGGCACCCGGAGAGCCGTCGCCGCTCGCCGCCCGGCGCAGGCCGTCCATCACACGACGCCACTGCGACCGCATCAGCAGCAGTCCGATCAGCGTTCCACCGAGCAGGAGGAGCACGGTCCACAGCACGCCGATCGCGTGACCGACCAGGACGAGCGCGGCGATCTCCACCACTACGTACAACAGGAACAGTGCGGCGTACATGACGCCCCCTTTCGGACGGCCGGGTTCATCGAGGGTCTGGGGTCAACCGTCTGATCGTTCAACGCTCGACGGCGCAGTTTTTCTCCCGGCCGGAGATATCGAAGCGCTCACAATGCTAACCCTCAAGTTGACATTGAGACTCTGCGCATGATGCAGTTCACTGCGATGGGGGTCTTCCGACCCCGCGCACAACGAGGAGCCGATATGACTCGTTCCACCGTCTTCCGCCGAGCCGCAATCGTTCTCGCGTCCGCAGCCGCCTTCGGCATGCTGTCCACGGGACCGGCATCCGCAGCACCGGTCGCCGACTTCGCGAAGGGTGCCGCCGAACTGCAGGCGCTGGCCACCGAGGTCTCCCCCGCCGCGACCGCCGCCGTGGACGCCCTTCTCGGCGCCAGCGTGTTCATCCCGAAGGACGTGCTCGAGGTCGGACTCACCACACCACAGGACTTCATGTACCCGTCCCCCACCCTCGGGTGCGGCGTCGCCGACAAGCCCGCGACGGTCACGCTGGCGAGCGCCCAGGGCGGACCGAACCTCTTTCCCCAGATCTCCCCGAACCAACTCCGATTCCAGGCCGTCCCCGCCTACGTCGCGATCCCGCAGTCGTCCGATCTCAGCGTCGCCTGGATCAACCTCACGACGTTCCAGGGCGGGATCGTCAAGCTCGACGACAAGCTGCCGCTCATCAATACCCCGTTGCTGTCCAAGGTCGTCGACACCGGCAAGGGAACCGTTCTCGCGACGATGTTCGGCACGGTCGGCTACGCCGACTCCGTGACGTGCACCGTGGTCCCGACCGTCGGCACCTTCACCGTCTAGCCGCAGTTCGCTTCCCCACCCGCCGTCCTACGAGCCGGGTCGCACCAGGCCCGTCTCGTAGGCCAGCACCACTGCCTGCACCCGGTCGCGGACGTTCAACTTGGTCAGAATCCGGCCCACGTGCGATTTGATGGTCGACTCCGAGAGGAACAGCTGACCGGCGATCTCCGTGTTCGACAACCCGGTGGCCACCAGCTGCAGCACTTCCCGTTCACGCTCGGTCAGCACGTCGAGGACCTCCGGGTCACGAAGCGGGCCCGGACCGTCGTCGAGGAACTTCGCCAGCAGCCGGCGGGTCACCTTCGGCGACACCACTGCGTCACCCGCCGCCACACTGCGGATGGCCGACACCAGGTCTTCCGACGGGGTGTCCTTGAGCAGGAAGCCACTGGCCCCGGCCCGCAGTGCACCCATGGCGTGCTCGTCGAGGTCGAAGGTGGTCATCACCAGCACGCGGCTCGCGACCCCCGACTCCAGGATCTGGGCGGTCGCGCTCACCCCGTCCACCACCGGCATGCGGACGTCCATCAACACCACGTCGGGTTCGAGTGTGCGGACCGCGGCGACGGCGGCCGCGCCGTCGCTCGCCTCACCGACGACAGTGATGTCGTCCTGAGCGTCGAGCACCATGTTGAGGCCCATCCGCATCAGTTCCTGGTCGTCGACGAGTAGCACGGTGATCGGCACAGCGCCAACCTAACACCGCTGTCCCGGTGGGCGCCCGGCCCGCACGACGGGCACCGAGCGCCGCGGTCACGAGTGGGTAACCAAACCAAGACCGGCAGAAGCGCTGGCATACGCTCGAAGTCTGCCTATGATCGAACCGGCGGCCAGTCGGAGTGCCCACAGATCGGGGTGTCCAGATGCGAATCGCGGATGTGTTGCGGAACAAGGGTCCGGCCGTGGTGACGGTCGATCCGGAGATGCCGGTCAGCACGCTGATCGGCGAACTCGCCAGGCACAATGTCGGCGCCCTGGTGGTGACGGAGAACGACGCCGTCGTCGGGATCGTCACCGAACGCGACGTGGTGCGCCGCATCCACGAACGCGGGCCCGACATCCTGAATGCCCGGGTCGTGGACATCATGACGACGTCGGTGTTCGCCTGTCTCCCGACCGACACCGTGGACAGTCTCGCCGAAACCATGACCGAACGCCGGATCCGGCACCTGCCGGTGATCGTGGACGGGCAGCTGGTCGGCATCGTCAGCATCGGCGACGTGGTGAAGAGCCGGATCGGCGAGTTGCAGACCGAACGCGACCAGCTCGAGTCCTACATCGACCACGGCTGAACGAGAACCTCATGGCTCTGTTCGTCGTGGAATACACGTACAGCCCCGAGACGTCGTCCCTCCGCGACGATCACCGGACGCAGCATCGTGGGTGGCTCACCGAACTCGTCCGCCGCAAGGTGATGCGCTCGACCGGCCCCCTCGCCGATGGCCACGGTGCGCTGTTCATCGTCGACGCCGAGGACGAGGACGCCGTCGCACGCCTGTTCACGCAGGATCCGTTCGCCCAGGAGAATCTGGTGCAGAAGGTGCAGATCCGCGGATGGACGCCCGCGATGGGCGAATTCAGCGAGTAGGACGCACGTCACACCCAGCCGAACAGGGCTCGGCTCCGAATACCTCTAGCGGATCGTTCTGCGCACGCCGCGATGATCGCTGTACCAGTCGTCGTCGGGGCGAAACATCGAAGGAAGTACGCATGCCCGGGTTCCCCCTCGCACCGGCCGACAGCCTCGGCCACGACGCGTTCACATCGCTGGTGGTCTCTCTTCCGCGCCCGGTCTGCGTCTACGACGACCGACGGCAACTGGTGTTGACGAACCCTGCCCTCGCCGACCTCGTCGGATACCGATCGGACGAATTCGATCGTGTGGACCTCGCGGGATTGATGCACCCGTCGGACGCGCCGCGATGGTTCGGCCTCGTCCGGGGTGTCCTCGACACCGGTACCTCCGACGCCGGGTATGCCCGCGTCCGGCACAGAAACGGGAACTGGCTGTGGGCGCACGGGTTCGCCTCCACTTTCACGTCCGCGGACACCCGCTTCGTCGTGCTCGTGTGGCAGGACAGGACCGACGAGGTCTGGAACAACCCGCGCTTGCTCGACAAGGCCGACGTCGCTTCGGCCGACGTCGTCCGTTCGCGGGCGATCATCGAACAGGCCAAGGGTGCGCTGATGCTCGTCTACTCCATCTCCGCGGACGCCGCCTTCGACCTCCTGACGTGGCGGTCACAGGAGACGAACACGAAGATCCGCGTGATCGCCGACCAACTCGTTCTCGCATTCGGCGACGAAATCCACACTCCCGCTTCGTTTCGCGACCGTTTCGACGCTCTGCTGCTCACCACTCACGAGCGGCACCGCCGATAGGAAAAGCCCGGGGGCGGTCCCGCGACCTGGGGGCTCAACCCGCGGAACCTGGGCCGGTGGTGCCACCGGTGACGCTTCCGACCCTGGAGCGTCGATTTCCCGTCTTGTCGAATGACTAAACAGTCGACGGGCACCAGCGAGTGCGCGCGGTGCGGCACTTCCGGGGACCGGGACCGCGCGGCCGTCGAATTCGGTGGCTGCCAGCAGCAGTCGCGGCTCCGGTCTCTAGGATGTCGCGGTGTCCACAGGATTGCTGAACGAACCGCTCGAGCGGTCTGCCCCGCCACCGGTACCGAGACCGTTCCGGGCGCCGATGATCCTCGCCGCGTCCGGCGCGGTGGTGGCCGCCGTGTTGTTCTGGATCGTCTCCGGCAGCCTGACGGACGATGCCTACATCAGTTTGTCGGCCGCCAGGAACCTCGCCGTCCACGGGGAGTGGGCGATCGTCCACGGCCTGACCGCGAACACGTCGACGTCCCCGCTCAACGTGCTCGTGCTCGGGGCACTGACGTTCCTGACCCGGTTGTGGGGCCCGGGCGATCCCCTGCTGGCACTCGGAATGCTCAACGTCGCGGTCACCGCCCTGTTGGGCTGGGTGCTGGCGCGGATGTGCCGGCGGCTCGGCCTCGGGTCCGGGTGGGCGGTGCTCGCCGGCGCGCTGGTGGTGTTCAACCCGTTCGTGTTGTCCGCGGTCGGGCTCGAGGTGCTGCTGATCCCGGCGGCCGTCGCGGTGATGGTGTGGTTCGCGGTCGAGGGCAGGACCGCCTGGTTCGGTGCGGCCGCGGGGACGGCGACGCTGGTGCGTCTGGACCTGCTCGTTTTCGTTGTAGTCATCGCCGCCCTGTCACCGGTGATTCGCACGCAACTGCGCCGCGCCCTCGCCGGCTTCGCCGCGATCGCCGGGCCGTGGTACCTGTTCAGCTGGGTCGTCCTCGGTTCGGCGCTGCCCGACACCTTCCTGATCAAGCAGGGCCAGGCCTCCGACGTGGGCGGCTACAACTATCTCACCGGCCCGATCATGTACTTCGAGTCCAATCCATGGCGGACCGTGGCGGCATTCGGTCCCGCGGCCCTCGCGCTCGTGCTGATTCTCGTCGCGCTCGCCTCGTACGCCAGACCGTGGAAGCGACCGGTGCCGGTGCCCGTGCCGCTGCTCGCGCTCGGCTTGTCCGGTGCCCTCTACTACGTCGCCTACGTCGTGCTCGACACCGTGCCGTACCACTGGTATTACGTGGCGCCGGCGACCACGCTGGCGATGTTCGCCGTCCTCGCCGCCGGCATCCACTGGAGCGCCGCGCGCGACACCCCGGACCGCGCCGTCGCCGGCTCGCTGGCCGGCCTCCTCGCTGTGCTGGGAGTCGGCGCCGTGTACTACGACGTCGAGAGCGGTCTCCCGTGGGACGCGCCGCCCATCTTCGGTAACTGGGCGAGCGCGCAGGACTACGAGCGGGTCGGCCGGGCGGTCGGGACACTCGTCGGGGAGGCGCCGGTGCGATCCCCCGGTGAGATCGGGACCCTCGCGTACTTCTGTGAGTGCGTGATCGTCGACGAGTTCTCCGACCGCGGATTGGTGGTCGAGGACCGGTTGGTGCCCCGTCTCGCGGAGGCCACCGAACCGGCGCGAACGTTGCTGCGCGCCAATTACGTCTTCTTCGACTACCGGCTCGCACCCGTGAACCCGGCGTTCGATCTCCGGTACGAGGAAGGCCGTGGTCCCGGCGGTCCCATGTCCTGGGACGTGTTCTCCGCCGCCCGCGGAGCCGGTCACTTCATCCTGGTGCCGCTCACCGCCGGCTGACGCGGTCGTGCGGCCTGCCCTCGAAGACGGTCCGTGCGTTGAAAAGGTGCGGATCCATCGGATTTCTCCGCCAACGGATTCTACGACCCGCTGCTACGACACGGCGCGCGATTCTTCGTCGCCTGACACGTGAAATGCCGCCGCGTGGAACGGTGAACCGTTGCCATATTGCTCGCGGGGAACGCTGGGACGGGGCGATGCGAGTGGCAGCTGACGAGAATCGACCGGCCGCGCCGGATGATCACGAGCGGAACCGGAAGGTCCGCACTGCGGCGGCGGAGGAGGCGTCCAAGCACGGGCGCCTGATGCGGAGGCCTCGGAACGGGGCAGTCCTCAGTGCCCTGATGCTGCCCGGCTTCCTCGTGCGCCCTCCGACGGGATTTGCAGTACTGACGACAACTGGACGCAAGACGGGCAAACAGCGACGAAAGTGTGTGCGGGTGATCCAACGCGGTGACCGTGCCTACCTCGTCTCTCTTCTGCCACCCGCGTTGGCGATGACGCGCCCGGATTTCGTCGCCGGCTGGGTGTGGAACATCCGTGGGAACCCACGGGTTCGACTTCGGTTGCCGGCAGGTTGGTTCGATGGACTCGCGCGAGAGATCACCAATCGCGCGGAGTTCGACGATGCCCGGGACGCGCTGTGCGAGACGGTCACTGTGTTCGACTACGGCGAATGCGCCGTGCATCTGCGCGGGTTGCCTACGCGCGCGAAGATCAAGGATCTACACCGGTACTGGTTCGACACAGGTCGGCCGCTCGTCGTCGAGCTCCGGGATGCTCCCCGGTGATCCGGCCCGGGTCCTCGGGCCGTTCGGCCACGATTCGAGCCGAACCATTGTCACGAGGTTGCCGATTCTCGCTTCGCGTCGAGTCGGTGAAGCAGGGCGCGCGCGCCGTCGAGGAGCAGTTCGAGTGCGTCGGGATAGGCGCTGCGGTCGGAGAGGTCGACGAGCAGGCCCGCGGTCGCGGCGATGTGCGGGTGCGTCTCGGCAGGCAGTTGCGCGTAGGACGATCGCCACAGTTGCCGGTCGGACTCGCGGACGTCCTCGCGTAGTGCGAGTTCGGCTCCGTCGAGGGCGGCGAACGCCAGCATCTGATCGACGAACGCGCGGTAGAGGCGCACCGCTGCGCCGTCGGGGAACCCCGCCTCGCGCAGTATCCCGAGGATCGTGTCGACGGCCGCTTTCTCCGAGGTGCGACCGCTGACGCGGCTGGCCGACAGGACTGCCGCCTGGGGATGGTCCAGATACGCTGCATGCGAGCGTATTCCGAGGGAGTGCAAGTCGCGCCACCAGTCTCCGGTGGGTTCCCACCCGTGGAAAGACCGTCCGATCAGCTCGTCGGCGATCGCCAACGTCAGGTCGTCGATGCCCCGGAAGTACCGGTACAGGGTGCTGGGGTCGGCCCCGAGCGCAGCCCCGAGTCGGCGGACGGACAGGCCCGCACTGCCGTGGTGCCGGAGCAGCCGCAGCGCCGTCTCCATGATCAGCTGCTCCGAGAGAACTGCGCCCTGTTTCGTCGGCCTGCGCCTCTTCCGGGACGAGTCCGACACCACCTGCTTCGCCATTCCCGGCTCCTTCCGTCGGCCGCAGCTTATGCCAACACCGTTGACGGTGTAAACGGTGACGGTGTTGCATGTCACAGGCAGGGAGCGAAGCCCCAGGCCGCGGGCACGAGACACCGGACCGGCGCGTGGCCTCGCGTCCCTCTCCACCCTCCAGCGAAAGCGACGCACACATGGCAGTAGTGAACAACGGCGCGGCCGACGCGCCGAGGGCGACGGCCCTCCGCAAATCCCTCGGCGTCATGGACGGAGTTGCGATCGCCGCCTCGAGTACCGCGGCGACGACCAGCATCGGTGTCGGTTTGGGAGTCATCGCCGCCGTGGTCGGCCTCCAGATGCCGGTGGTGCTGCTACTGGCCTTCGTCCCGATCCTGGGAATTGCCAGCGGATACGCCCGGCTCAACCGGGTCGAACCGAATTGCGGCAACAGCTACGTCTGGGTGGGCCGTAGTCTCAGTCCGTGGCTGGGCTTCCTCACCGGGTGGATGGCCATCGTCGCCGTTGTCGTGTTCATGGCCTACACCACCGCGATCGCCGGGTCGGCGATCCTGCAACTCGCCGGCATGGCCGGGCTGCACAGCATCGGCGGGCTCGCTCTCGATCCCGACTCCACGCTGCAGTCGACGATGCTGGGGTTGACGATCCTCGGTGCGGTGACCTTCACCGCCGTCCGCGGCGTCGCGGTCGCCGCACGGCTGCAGAAGTATCTCCTCGTCTTCGAGTACGTCGTGCTGATCGGCTTCTGCACGTATGGGCTGTTCGCCGGGAGCCAGCCGTTCTCCCTCTCCTGGTTCAATCCCTTCGCGATTCCGTCGTTCGCCGTGCTGGCCGAGGGAATGGTGATCGCGGTCTTCTTCTACTGGGGTTTCGAAGCGGCGTTCAGCGTGAGCGAGGAGGTGCGCGATCCGCGCGACGCGTCCCGCGCCGGCGTGATCACCGTCTTCCTGGTCCTCGGCCTGTTCCTGCTCGGTGCGGTGGCGTTCCAGCGCGTCCTCACCCCCACGGAACTGGCGGACAACGGGACCGTCGGGCTCGCGTTCCTCGGCGAGGCACTCGCCCGTCAGCCGCTGGCCGCGCTTCCCGTGGTGGCGTTGATGTTCTCCGTCATCGCCTCGCTCCAGGCCACCGTGATACCCAGCGCGCGTGGACTGTTCGCGATGGGCCGGGACCGCACGCTCGGCCCGGTGTGGACCCGCATCCATTCCCGCTATGGAACCCCGGCGGCCGGAACCGTGCTGCTCGGCGGCATCTCCGCCGTGGTCGCGCTGCTGGCCACGGTCATCCCCAAGCTCAGCGACCTTCTCGGTGCGGGCATCAGTTCGATCGGTCTGGTGGTCGCCCTCTGGTACGGCCTGACGGCACTCGCCGCAGCCGTCCGGTTCCGCGGACTCCTGCGGGAACGTCCGTGGGAGGGACTGCGCGCGGTCGTGTTTCCCGCTCTCAGCGCCCTGGTGTTGCTGGCATTGGGCGGCTACCTGGGCTGGATCTTCTACACCTCGGCAGATCATCTCGAATTCAGCGCGACCAACGGTTGGTTTCAGCTGCTGTTCCCGGTCCTCATCCTGATCTCGGGGCTGGTTGTGGCCGCGCACGCGAAGTGGGTCCGACGGTCGCCCTATTTCGTCACCGGCCGCGGAACGGATGCCGACGACGTCAACCTGCTCGGTGCGCCCGCCGACGTTCCCGTGACCACCCGTTCCTGATCAGCGCGACGCGACCTGATCCGACCACCGACTAAATCACTTCCCGACAGGAGATTTTCGATGTCAGCAGAACCCGCAGATCTGGTCTTCACCGGCGGATCGATTGCCACCCTGGACCCGGCCCGCAGCCGCGCCACGACGGTCGCCGTCACCGGTGGCCGGATATCCGCCGTCGGCCACGACGAGGTCCGGGAGCTGATCGGCTCCCGCACCGAGGTCGTCGACCTCACCGGCAGGCTGCTGCTGCCCGGCTTCCAGGACGCGCACATCCATCCCGTGGTGGCCGGCCTCGAGTACGCCCGCTGCAACCTCACGGGCACCAGCGACGCCGCCGGCACCCTCGCCGCCATCCGCAGCTACGCCGACGCACACCCGGAGTTGCCGTGGATCGTCGGCGGCGGGTGGTCGATGGAGGCGTTCGACGGGGGCACACCCACCGCGCAACTCCTCGACACCGTCGTGCGGGATCGGCCGGTGTTTCTGCCCAACCGCGACCACCACGGGGCTTGGGCCAACACGAGAGCGCTGGACCTCGCGGGCATCACCCGAGACACCCCCGATCCCGTCGGTGGACGTATCGAACGCGACGCCGACGGCTTGCCGACCGGCATGCTCCAGGAGTCCGCGATGGAGTTGGTCGGCTGCCACACCCCGCAGCACACGCCCGACGACCGGCTGAAGGCCCTGCTCCACGCCCAGCAGCACCTGCATTCGCTCGGCATCACCGCCTGGCAGGACGCGCTACTCGGCGACACCTCCGGGATCTCCGACGTCTCGGACGCTTACCTGAGCGCGGCCGGCGACGGGTCACTCACCGCGCGGGTGGCGGGCGCCTTGTGGTGGGATCGCGATCGGGGCGCCGAGCAGATCCCCGATCTGCTCCGGCGGCGTTCCCTTCTCCGCGTCGGGCGGATGCGGGCCGACACCGTGAAGATCATGCTCGACGGTGTCGCCGAATCCCGCACCGCGGCCATGATCTCCCCGTATCTGGATGGATGCGGCTGCGCGACAGCCCATTCCGGCACCAGCTTCGTCGACCCGGACGAGCTGCGCGGATACGTCACCGAGCTCGACGCCCTCGGATTTCAGGTGCACTTCCACGCGCTCGGTGACCGGGCCGTGCGCGACGCGCTCGACGCGGTCGACGCCGCTCGGACGGCGAACGGATTCCGCGACACCCGGCCGCACCTCGCCCACCTTCAGGTCGTGGACCCGGACGACATCCCCCGCTTCCGCGCGCTCGGCGTCACGGCCAACATGCAACCGCTGTGGGCAGCCCACGAACCGCAGATGGACGAACTCACCATCCCCTTCCTCGGGGACGAGCGCTCCCGCAGGCAGTACCCCTTCGGTTCCCTGCTGCGTTCGGGCGCAACGCTGGCAGCCGGCAGCGACTGGCCGGTCAGCAGCGCCGACCCGATCCACGGCATCCACGTCGCGGTCAATCGCGTGCTGCCGGGCCGGGACGGGCAGGGGCGCCCGGTGTTCCTCCCGGAGCAACGAATCGACCTCACGGCCGCACTGACCGCCTACACCGCCGGGTCCGCGTACGTGAACCACCTCGACGACACGGGGAGCATCGAGGTGGGCAAGCTCGCAGACCTGGTGGTCCTCGACCGGGATCCGTTCACGGGAACCGCCGACGAGATCGGCGGGAGCCGGGCGGTCCTGACCTATGTGGGCGGTAATCGCGTCTACTCCGCACCGGACGCCTGAGGACCAGCGGGAGGCAGCCCTGCTCGGCGGCGCGGATGCCGATCGGCGGACCGTCGTGGCGCCGATCGGCATCCGCGGCCACACTGGAGGTGTCCCGCCGAAGTCAGGAGACAGTGATGGGCGACAACAGGCCGTTCGGGTTCGACCCCGACGATCTCGACCGCGTGATCCGTGAGGCCGGCGAGGAATTGCAGGGCGTCAAGGACCGGATCGTCAGGTTCCTGGACCAGGCGGATTCTCAGATTCCGTGGACGGGCGTGTTCGCGGACTTCGCCCGCTCTCCGCGCGGCGCGGCGAAGCCGGAAACCGCCGGCGAGACCGGTGACGGTGTGTGGGCGATCTACACGCTCGACGACGAGGGCGTCGCACGCGTCGAGCAGGTGTATGCCACCGAACTCGATGCGCTCCGCGCGCACAAGCACAACACGGATCCCCACCGGTCGGTGCGGTTCCTCCCCTACGGCGTCACCGTCAGCGTCCTCGACCAGCCGGAGGAAGCAGCGCCACCGGAGACGGAGTGACCGAGGCCGCTCAGTCCTCCAGCTCGAGCGGCAACTCCGCGGTGACCCGCCAGCTGCCGTCTGTCTGCCGTCCCGCCTCGAGGGTGCCGTGCAGGACGGCGACCCGCTCTCGCATACCGAGCAGGCCGTTGCCCGACCCGAGCGAGAACTGCCCGGACGAGTTGCCGTTGTCGGTGATCTCGACGAGGACATCCGTCTCGCGCCGCCGCACCCGCACCTTCGCGCGCGGACGCTCCCCGGCGTGCCGCAGCACATTTGTCAACGATTCCTGGACCAGCCGGTGGACGCCGAGGCTGACCGCGGGGCTGATGTCGTCCAACTCCCCCGTCAGTTCGAGTTCCACGGGCAGGCCGGCGCTGCGCATCATGTCGACCACTCGGGCGAGGCCGGCCGTGCCGTGCTGGGGCATGTCGTCGGTCGCCGGTTCGGTGCGCAGCAGCGAGACGGTGCGCCGCAGTTCCGCCAGAGCCTCCCGCCCGGTGCTCGCGATGTTGGTGAGTGCCTGCTTCGCGATGTCGGGGTTGGTCTTCAGGGCATACGACGCGCCGTCGGCCTGAACGATCATCACGCTCACCGCATGTGCGACCACGTCGTGCAGTTCCCGGGCGATCCGGGTCCGCTCGGCCGCCACCGCATCCTCGGCGCGGCGATCCCGGTCGTAGTCGGCGACGACGAGGCGCGCGGCGACCTCCTCGTCGTAGGCCCGCCGGGCGCCGAGGAACTCCGCCGTGATCCACGAGAGCGCGAAGACGAGGACGGAGAACAGTCCGGCGGCCACCAGTTCCTGTTCCAGCAACCAGATCGACAGGGCCGAATCGACGACGAGACCCACCGCGTACACCGCGGCGGTGCTGCGGTCGACGTAGGCGACGAGCGTGTAGAGGGCGACGGCGAGCGCCAGCAGACCGGGATGTTCGGCGTCGAGGTCACCGATCGAATAACTGATGAAGGTGATCGTGATCGACATCACGAGAACGGCACCGGCCGCCGCCCGCGGGTACTTGCGACGCCACACGATCGGCAGGCACAGCAGGAAACCCATGACCAGCTGCACCCACGGCGAGCGGTCGCCCGACGCGGTGAACACGAACACCTCGAGGGTGAACAGGATCGCCGCCAGCATCGAGTCCGCAACCGTCGGCTTTCCTCGCAGCCACAGACTGAACCTCCGCATGTGCACAGCGTAAGTACCTCGGGGTGGGTGTGGTTGAGTCTGCACCATGAATGTGGGTGACTGGGCGCTTCTTCTCACCGCCGCGACGGCCGCCGGGTGGGTGGACGCCGTCGTCGGCGGCGGCGGACTGATCCTCATTCCCGCGCTGTTTCTCGTCGCACCGCAGCTGACGCCGCAGGCGGCGCTGGCCACCAACAAGCTCACCGCATTCACCGGCACCTCCGCCGCCGTCGTCACGTTCGCGCGCCGGATCCCCATGAACTGGCGGTTGCTGGTTCCCGCGGGCCTGCTCGCGGCGGTGGCATCCGCGCTCGGCGCGGCAACGGTGTCGCGCATCGACAAGGACGTCTTCATCCCGCTCATCATGGCGGTGCTCGTCGGCGTTGCCGTCTTCGTGACGATCCGTCCGCAGCTCGGGACCACGCTGGCAAAGGATCCGCCGACACGGCGGAAGGTCGTCGCGGTCGTCCTGCTGTCTGCCGGGCTCCTCGGTTTCTACGACGGACTGTTCGGGCCGGGCACCGGCACATTCCTCATCATCAGCTTCGCCACGTTCCTCGGCACGGAATTCGTGCGCAGTGCGGCGATGGCGAAGGTGATCAATCTGGGATCGAATCTCGGTGCGCTGGTGTTCTTCGCCGCCACCGGTCACGTGCTGTGGGCACTCGGCCTGGGTATGGCGGTCTGCAACGTGATCGGCGCGGTCATCGGCTCGCGGATGGCACTGAGCAAGGGCGCCGGATTCGTCCGGATCACCCTGCTGATCGTGGTGATCGCGATGGTGATCCGGTTGGGTTGGCAGCAATTCGGCTGAGCGACCGACTACGGTGGTCCAGGTGACGGCTCCACGACAGGTTGATCCGGAATTCCTTGCCCTCCCCCTGCGTTCGCTGGCGGACGCGGCACTCGCCGCTGCCCGCGCGGCGGGCGCGTCGCACGCCGACCTGCGGGTGCATCGGCTGACCAGCCAGTCGCTGCGGCTGCGCGACGGCGAAGTGCAGTCGGCGGTGGACACCAGCGAACTCGGCTTCGCGGTGCGTGTCGTCGTCGACGGCACCTGGGGTTTCGCGTCGCATGCCGAGCTGACGCCGGCGACCGCCGCCGCGACGGCGGAACAGGCCGTCGCGGTCGCCCGGGCGCTGCGTGGACTGAACCGTGAGCACGTCGAACTCGCCGCCGAACCGGTGCACACGGACGTCCGCTGGGTGTCCGATTACGACGTCGATCCGTTCGAAGTTCCCGCCTCCGACAAGATCTCGCTGCTCGGTGAATACTCCCGCAGGCTCCTCGCATCCGACGGTGTCGACCACGTCACTGCCGGATGCCTGCAGGTGAAGGAGCAGACGTTCTACGCCGATCTCGCCGGATCGTCCATCGTGCAGCAGCGGGTGCGGCTGCATCCGCAACTCGAGGCCACCACCGTCGACCAGTCGGCCGGTGTGTTCGAGACGATGCGCACCCTCGCTCCGCCCGTCGGCCGCGGATGGGAATACGTTGCCGGCGACGGGGTGTGGAACTGGACCGACGAACTCGCCCGGATCCCGGACCTGCTGGCCGAGAAGGTGAAGGCCCCCACCGTGGTACCCGGTCCCACCGACCTGGTGATCGACCCGACCAACCTGTGGCTGACCATCCACGAATCCATCGGGCACGCCACCGAGTACGACCGCGCCATCGGCTACGAGGCCGCGTACGCCGGCACGTCGTTCGCCACCCCCGACAAGCTCGGCACGCTGCGCTACGGGACGCCGATCATGCACGTGACCGCGGACCGGACCGAGCGGCACGGTCTCGCCACGATCGGCTACGACGACGAAGGCGTCGAAACCCAGTCCTGGGACCTGGTTGCCGACGGGATTCTCGTCGGCTACCAGCTCGACCGGGCGTTCGCGCCCCGGCTCGGGCTGGAGCGTTCCAACGGCTGCTCGTATGCCGACTCGCCGCACCACGTCCCCATTCAGCGAATGGCCAACGTGTCGTTGCAGCCCGACCCCGACGCCGACCGCAGCACCGACGACCTGATCTCCGATGTGGAGGACGGCATCTATGTGGTCGGCGACAAGTCCTGGTCGATCGACATGCAGCGCTACAACTTCCAGTTCACCGGTCAGCGGTTCTACCGCATCCGCGGCGGGAAGCTCGACGGCCAACTCCGCGACGTCGCGTACCAGGCGACGACCACGGACTTCTGGGGTTCGATGGACGCCGTCGGCGGCCGCTCCACGTGGCAGCTCGGCGGCGCCTTCAACTGCGGCAAGGCGCAGCCCGGCCAGGTCGCGGCCGTCAGCCACGGCTGCCCGTCGGCACTCTTCCGCGGCGTCAACGTACTGAACACTCGGACAGAAGGCGGCCGATGATCGCACCGCAGCAACTCGTCGAGCAGGTCCTCGCCCGGGCCACCGTGGACGAAACCATCGTGATCGTCACCGATGCCAGCGAGGCGTCGCTGCGATGGGCAGGCAACTCGATGACCACCAACGGCGTGTCCACATCGCGCAGCTGGACCGTCATCTCGATCGTCCGGGCCGGCGAGGACGCGAAGGTCGGCATCGTCACGTCCGCCTCCGTCGACGCCGCCGACATCGACGGTGTGGTCCGCTCGGCCGAAATCGCCGCCCGCGCAGCCACACCCGCATCGGACGCGATGCCGCTACTCACCGGAACCGACGCCGATGAGCGGTGGGACGACTCGGCGGAGCGCACCGAGATCGGCGCGTTCGAACAGCTCGCCCAGGATCTGAGCATGGGCTTCGACGGCAGCGACCAGCTCTACGGCTTCGCCCACCACCAGCTGCACACCACGTGGCTGGGCACGTCGACCGGAATCCGGCGCCGATTCGCCCAGCCGACCGGATCGGTGGAGATCAACGGCAAACGCGGCGATGCCAGCGCCTGGGTGGGCACCAGCACCAAGGACTTCACGGATGTGGCCAGCGTGAAGTTGCTCCAGGACCTGTCCACGCGCCTCGACTGGGCACGCAACCGGGTGGAGCTGCCCGCGGGCCGTTACGAGACGATCCTGCCGCCGTCCGCGGTCGCGGACCTCATGATCTACCTCATGTGGACGATGGAGGGCCGGGCCGCCGAAGAAGGGCATTCCGCCCTGTCGGCGCCCGGGGGCACCCGTATCGGGGAGAAGCTGAGTGCGCTGCCCCTCACCCTCTATTCCGATCCGGCCGCGCTCGGCCTGGAATGCACGCCGTTCGTCGTCACCGGGTCGTCGTCCGAATCGGTGTCCGTCTTCGACAACGGGATGGACGCGGGCCGGGTCGACTGGATCCGCGACGGGACCGTCAATGCGCTCGCGTACCCGCGGGCTGCGGCGAAGGAGTTCGGCGCCGACGTGACCGCGCCCGGCGACAACCTGATCCTCGACGCCGGCGGTTCGGTGTCACTCGAGCAGATGGTGGCCGAGACCGAACGAGGGCTGCTGCTGACCACCCTCTGGTACATCCGGGAGGTCGACCCCGCCACCCTGCTGCTCACGGGATTGACGCGGGACGGCGTCTACCTCGTCGAGAACGGGAAGGTCACGGGCGCCGTGAACAACTTCCGGTTCAACGAGAGCCCCCTCGACCTGTTGCGGAGGGTCACCCAGGCCGGTGCCACCGAGCGGACGCTGCCCCGGGAATGGAAGGACTGGTTCACCCGAACCGCGATGCCGGCGTTGCGCGTCCCGGACTTCCACATGTCGTCCGTCAGCAAGGCGCTCTGAGGGGCGGATTCTATGCGGACGCTCGTCTAGGTGACAGCCCGTGCAGTTTCCGTTATAAATGCTGCAGACATCGCGCATATGAGATTCCTCACTCCAGAGCCGTTTCGCCGCGCATGTCATATTCAGGTCTCCAGAGAACGGGGCCGAAACTCACCGTAGCGCCGCGTGGCCGGCGCATGCGCCGAGTACGTCCCTTGCCCGTCTGACCAGGAGGTTTCATGCACTCCGATACCACCACCCGCGACCTGCTCCACGGCCACACCAAGGTCACGAGACGGTTCGCTCTCGCCGACGTGGCGCTGACGACGTTCGTCTGCCTCGTCTGCGCCACCGGAATCGGCATCATCACCGGTTCGGTTCTCGCCGCCGCGACGGGAGGACTGATCGTCGTCCTCGCGACGGCCCTGATGGTGGCGGCGGTATGACCGCGCCCAGACATCAGCGAAGCACCACAATCCAGGAGATCACCGTGTCGAACGACGTACTCGAAACCGCACCGCCCGCACATTCGATTCCGCACCGTCACCCCGACGGACGCGAGGTTCTCGCCACCGCGAAAGGCATTCTCATCGCCACCCGCGGTTACGGCGATGCCGAGGCGTTCGAGGAGTTACTCGACGTCTCCCGACATCATCACGTCAGTGTGATGCGGGCAGCTAAGTCGTTGGTGGAGTTGGCGACTCGGCGACAGCCGTGCCCGTCCGTGACGACGCCCGCACCGTCGTACGCCCTCGAGTTCAAGGAATGGACGACGCTGCTGGCGCGGTGACACCGTCCCTGTCCGCCCGGATGAGACGCTGGTAGCCCCGGTGCGTGAGCCACTCGAGCGGCCCCCGATCGAACCGCCGCAACCACAGGCGTGACACGACGATCAGGGTTGCCGAGACCGCACCGAACAGTGCGACCGTCGCCGGCACGACGGTGGCGCCGCCCAACCGGACCGCGAGGCCGAATCCCCAGCCGTAGCAGACGACCGAGCACAGGATGTTCTGCAGCACATAGCAACTGAGCGCAGTGCGGCCCACTCCCGAGAGCGCCCGACCGGCCGGGCCGGGTTCGCTCCCGCCAGAGTAGAAGTGTGCGATCGCGGCGAGTAGTCCCAGCGCCACCACCGGAGCGGTCCCGTACCTTCCGAGGATCAGGCCTGCGTCTCCGCCGAATAATCCGAGTGCGAAGTCCAGCGGAAGTGCGATCGCCAGGCCCGCGACCATCAGGTGGCGGCGCAAGGCGCCACGGTCCGGATCGAGGACGCGCGCACCGTAGAGGTGGGCGCCGACGAGGAACAGGGCGATCGACAGCGGCAGGATGAACAGCACCTCGAGCCGGAACAGCAACACGTGGTCGGCGCGGAAGATGACGAGATCCCAGAAACTGCCGTCCGCATAGGGGTTCGGTGACGGTGGCCGCGGCTCCCGCGTGGGCGCCGAGGACAATGCCGCGACGACGAGGCCCAGCATCGCCGCGTGGACGGTCACCGCGCACGCCACCCAGACGCGTTGCACGCTTATGCCTGTGGTCAGGATTAAGGCGACGATCAATCCGGTGAGGGCGTAGCCGGTCAGCACGTCGAACTCGGTGAACAGCAGAAAATGTAGCGCTCCGTCGAGCATCAGCAGCCCCGCGCGCCACGGGTAGCCGCCCGGCCACCGAGCGCCACGTCGCTGCGCGGAGCGCTGCTGGATGACCAGTCCGATGCCGAACATGATGGTGAGCAGGCCGAGGAACTTGCCCTGCGCGAACTGCTGCAGAATCGCCTGCACCGGGGCCCATCCGCCGGTGGCACGTCCGGTGCCGTTGACATACCCCACCAGACCCTCGACGTTGGTGAAGATCCAGATGTTGGTGGCGAGGGTTCCCACGATGGCCGCATCGCGCATGACGTCGAGCGCGGCGTAGCGGTGGAACTCGACAGTTGCGACGTCATGCCTTCAGCCCTCCAGTACTTGTTAGTACGATCGTGCCAACAAGTGTCCATGCTAACACGGCCGTGCTAGCATGGGAGGGTGCCGAAGCTCATCGACCACGACCGAAGGCAGCAGGAGATCGCCGAGGCCGTGTGGCGGGTGATCCAACGCGAGGGCATCGGCGCCGTGTCCGTCCGGGATGTCGCCGCGGAGGCCGGAATCTCGAGCGGATCGCTCCGACACGTGTTCGCCAGCAAGGCCGAACTCCTCGCCTATTCGATGCGGCTCGTCGCAACGCGTGTCCGCGAACGAGCACAGGCCCACGCGTCGATCACCGACCCGTGGCAGCGTGCCCTCGCAGTGCTGGACGAGGTACTCCCCCTCGACGACCGCCGACGCTGCGAAATGGAAGTGAACCTGGCCCTCGTCGCGGAAAGCCCCGCCCATCCCCTACTGAAAGACATCGCCCTCGACGCCCAATGGCAGCTCCGTGGTGCATGCGCCGCGATCCTGACCGGCCTCGCTCAACGGGGCTTGATCGCGCCGGACATCGACGTCGACGCCGAGGCGATGCGCCTGCACGCACTTGTCGACGGCGCGGCGATGCACGTTCTGCTCGGCGATACCGACACCCCGGACACCGCTCGGCGCATGATCGCCGAGCATCTCCGCACACTCCTCTGACCGTTCACCGAGATGCGGTGCCACATACCCGTTCCGCGAGAAGCCGACCCGCCCCTCATCACGCGGGCCGGTAGCGGAGCCAGACGACGCCGTCGTCGAATGTACGGCTCGCGATGAGGTCGCCGCGCTTCCTGATGCTGTGAACGGCGTTGTCGGCCAGGTGATCCTTCTCGTGAATCGTGACCGTACCGAAGTAGTCCGCGAGGACGCGGGACGCGAGCAGTCCGGCGATGACGACGGCGTGTGCGTCCCGGCGTGGGATGTTCACGCGCCGCGATCGCATGGATCGGTCAACGCGGCGACGCAGGGCGATGTGGTGGTTCATGGTGATACTCCCGTCTACGGGACATACCCACCGTGATCCCCGCACCCGCACGCCGCCAGGCCCCTCGGGTCACCTTCCCTCACCCCAGGGTGAGGAAGGTGACCCAGGGTGGGCGCGTCCAATCCACCCTCGAACGTCCGATCACCCACGCCGGTCGTCGGCCGTCACGGCGAGCCCGATGGTGCCGGTCTTTCCTCGGCGCAGGAGGCTGCCCTTCATCGTGAGCCAACCGAGGATGCCGTACTTTCGGGCGATCACGTCCCGCGTGTGATCGGTGTCGGCAGCGTCGAGGATGACGGCGCGGGCAGGAACCTCGGGCCCCTTCGGCTTGCCGCGAGCATCGCATGCGGCCACCGTCACTTCCGGGTTGCGGCGGATGCGTTTGACCTTGTAGGAGTCGGTGACCGTCCACATCAACAGACGGTCACCGTCGGCGGCGGCCCACAGCGGCGTCGCCACCGGGGTGCCGTCTTTCCGAAACGTGGTGAGCAGGACATACTTCGCGGACGACACCCGGTCGAATTCTGTGGTCACCGGCCCCATGCTAGACCGAACTGCGAAGCCCGGGCGGTGGGTCAGTCCCCTTCGAGTTCGCCTTCGGTCTCGAGATACACCTGCCGCAGGCCGTCGAGGGTCTGCTGCTCGGGGTGCTCCCACATGTCCCGCTCGGCCGCCTCGAGCAGGCGTTCGGCGATGCCGTGCAGGGCCCACGGGTTGGACTGTTCCATGAACTTGCGGTTCTGGTCGTCCAGCACGTACGACTCGGCGAGCTTCTCGTACATCCAGTCGGCGACGACATTGGTGGTGGCGTCGTATCCGAACAGGTAGTCGACGGTGGCCGCCATCTCGAACGCACCCTTGTAGCCGTGGCGGCGCATCGCCTCGAGCCACCGCGGGTTCACGACGCGGGCGCGGAACACCCGGGACGTCTCCTCCGACAGGGTTCGGGTGCGCACCGACTCGGGACGGGTGCTGTCGCCGATGTACGCCTCGGGCGACTTTCCGGTGAGCGCCCGCACGGTCGCGACCATTCCGCCGTGGTACTGGAAGTAGTCGTCGGCGTCGGCGATGTCGTGTTCGCGGGTGTCGGTGTTCTTGGCCGCCACGGTGATTCGACGGTATGCGGTCCGCATGTCGTCGGCGGCGGGTGCGCCGTCGAGTCCGCGGCCGTACGCGAAACCACCCCACGTGGTGTACACGTCGGCGAGGTCGGCGTCGCCGCGCCAGCTCTTGGAGTCGATCAGCTGCAGCAGTCCGGCCCCGTAGGTGCCCGGCTTCGACCCGAAGATGCGGGTGGTCGCGCGCCGTTCGTCGCCGTGCTCGGCGAGGTCCGCCTGGGCATGTGCGCGCACGAAGTTGCTCTCCGCCGGTTCGTCCAACGCGGCGACGAGCCGGACGGCGTCGTCGAGCAGCGCCAGGACGTGCGGGAACGCGTCACGGAAGAAGCCGCTGATCCGGACCGTCACGTCGATGCGCGGCCGGCCGAGCTCCTCGAGGTCGATCACCTCGAGGTTCACCACGCGGCGGCTCGCCTCGTCCCACACCGGGCGCACACCGAGGAGCGCGAAGACCTCGGCGATGTCGTCGCCGGAGGTGCGCATCGCGGACGTGCCCCACACGGACAGGCCCACCGAGCGGGGCCACTCCCCGTGATCGGACTTGTACCGGTCCAGCAACGATTCGGCCATCGCCTGGCCGGTTTCCCAGGCGAGCCGGGACGGCACGGCCTTCGGGTCGACGGAGTAGAAGTTTCGGCCCGTCGGGAGCACGTTGATCAGCCCGCGCAGCGGCGAACCGCTCGGCCCGGCGGCGATGAATCCGCCGTCGAGCGCGTGCAGCACCTGGGCGATCTCGTTGTCGGTCTCGCGAAGCCGGGGCACCACCTCGGTGGCGGCGAAACGGAGAATCTTCGCGACGGTGGCATCGTCGGTGAGGGTGTCGGCGGCGTCCGGTTCCCAGTCGGCGTCGTGCATCCCCTGCACCAGTGCGTGCGCCTGCTGCTCGATGTCGTCTACGCGGGTGCGGGATTCGTCGCCGTCCTCGCTGAGGCCGAGCGCCTCGCGGAGTCCGGGCACGTTCTGTTCGCCGCCCCACATCTGCCGGGCGCGCAGCATCGCGAGCACCAGTTCGACCTCGGCGTCGTCGCGGGGGGCCGCACCGAGGATGTGGAGGCCGTCACGGATCTGGACGTCCTTGATCTCGCACAGCCAGCCGTCGACGTGCAGCAGCATGTCGTCGAACACGTCCTCGTCGGGCCGCTCCTCGAGTCCGAGGTCGTGGTCCATCTTGGCGGCGCGCATCAGCGTCCAGATCTGCTGGCGAATGGCCGGCAGCTTGGACGGGTCGAGCGCGGAGATGTTCGAGTGCTCGTCGAGGAGCTGTTCGAGTCGTGAGATGTCGCCGTAGCTCTCGGCGCGGGCCATCGGCGGGATCAGGTGATCGACGAGCGTCGCATGGGCGCGGCGCTTGGCCTGCGTGCCCTCGCCCGGATCGTTGACCAGGAACGGGTAGATCAGCGGCAGGTCGCCGAGCGCGGCGTCGGTGCCGCACGACGCGGACATGCCGAGTGTCTTGCCGGGCAGCCATTCGAGGTTTCCGTGCTTGCCGAGGTGGACGACGGCGTCGGCGCCGAAACCGCCGGCGGCGGCGTCCGCGGCGATCCACCGGTAGGCGGCGAGGTAGTGGTGGCTCGGCGGCAGGTCCGGGTCGTGGTAGATCGCCACCGGCTTCTCCCCGAATCCGCGCGGCGGCTGCACCATCAGCACGAGATTTCCGAACTGCATTGCGGCGATGACGATTTCACCGGCAGGATCCTGTGAGCGGTCGACGTACAGTTCGCCCGGCGCCGGACCCCAATGGTCCTCGACGCCCTCGCGCAGTTCCGCGGGCAGCGCCGAGAACCACTCGCGGTAGCGGGCGGCGGAGATCCGGATCGGGTTGCCCTCGAGCTGCTCCGCGGTCAGCCAGTCCGGGTCCTGTCCGCCGGCGGCGATGAGGGCATGGATCAGCGCGTCGCCGTCCTGGGCCGCGAGACCCGGCACGGAATCCGGCCCGTCGACCGGGCCGAGGTCGTATCCAGCGGCCCGCATCTCGGTGAGCAACCGGATCGCACTGGCCGGGGTGTCGAGACCGACGGCGTTGCCGATGCGGGCGTGCTTCGTCGGGTACGCCGACAGCATCAGAGCGATCCGGCGGTCGGATGCGGGGATGTGCCGGAGTCGGGCGTGCCGGACGGCGATCCCCGCCACCCGGGAGGCGCGCTCTGCGTCCGGAACGTAGGTGGAGAGACCGTCGGCGTCGATCTCCTTGAACGAGAACGGCACCGTGATCAGCCGACCGTCGAACTCGGGGACCGCGACCTGGGTGGCGACGTCGAGCGGTGACAATCCGTCGTCGTTGGACTCCCACGACTCACGACTGCTGGTCAGGCACAGGCCCTGCAGGATCGGCACGTCCAGCGCGGCCAGTGCGGCGACGTCCCACGCCTCGTCGTCGCCACCGGCCGAGACTCCGGCCGGCTTGGTGCCGCCGGCGGCGAGCACGGTGACCACCATCGCGTCCGCCCGGCGCAACGTGTTCAGCAACTGCGGTTCGGCGGTACGCAGCGACGCGCAGAAGATCGGCAGCGGAGTGCCGCCCGCCGCGTCGACGGCGTCGCACAGTGCCTCGATGTAGCGGGTGTTCCCGGCCAGGTGCTGGGCGCGGTAGTAGAGAACGGCGATCGTGGGGCGCTCCGGGTTCACAGCGGGAGCGAACGGCGCGACACCCCAGCTCGGCAGGTGGACCGGCGCCTCGAAACCGTGACCGGTCAGCAGCACGGTGTCCGACAGGAAGTGGTGCAGCTGGCCGAGGTTGTCGGCGCCACCCTCGGCCAGATAGTTGTGCGCCTCCGCCGACACACCGGCGGTGACCGTCGAGCACTCCATCAGCTCGGCGTCCGGGGCGTGCTCGCCGCCGAGGACCACCACGGGCAGCCCGCTGGCCAGGACCGCGTCGAGGCCCTCTTCCCAGGCCCGGCGGCCGCCGAGGATGCGAACCACGACCAGGTCGGCGCCGTCGAGCAGTCCCGGCAGATCCTCCTCGACCAGCAGCCGTGCCGGGTTGGCCCAGCGGTAGTCCGCCCCGCTGGCGCGTGCGCTGAGCAGGTCGGTGTCGGAGGTGGAGAGCAGCAGGATCACGTGTGGAGCCTTCCTGGGGGTGTCGCGCCCCGTGGCAGTGGTTCTGTGCGGAACCGTAGGTCGGAGGACGGCAGGTGAGGGTCTGGCTCGCCCACCGGTTTCGGCGAGCTCACAGTGGCGCGACCGCGCCGGATTTTCACCGGCTTCCTCTCCTGCTGTCGCAAGTGCTGGAGATGCTACCCGGGGCCGGACGTAACCTGGGACCATGGTCGACTCCCGTTCCCGCCCCGATGCATGCCCCGGCGCGCTGCAGGTCCACCAGGCCGCGGACGGTGCGCTCGCACGCGTGCGCCTCCCAGGAGGCGTGCTGACCTCCACCCAGCTTCAGACCCTCGCGGAATCGGCCCGTGACCTCGGGAACGGCGAGATCGAACTGACCTCCCGCGGCAATGCGCAGTTGCGGGCGGTCCGCGACCCGCAGGAATTCGCGCGCCGCCTCGCCGACGCGGGTCTCCTGCCGTCGGAGACGCACGAACGGGTCCGCAACATCCTCGTCTCGCCGCTGACCGGCCGGATCGGTGGACTCGCGGACCTGCGGGATCTGGTCGACGAACTCGACCGGACGTTGTGCGCGGACTCCGCGTTGGCGGACCTGCCCGGCCGCACCCTGTTCACCCTCGACGACGGGCGCGGCGACGTCTCGGCGCTCGGCGGCGATTTCGGTGTCCATGCGGTGAGCGAGACGGAGGTCGCCCTGGTTCTCGCCGGTCGCGACAGCGGCGCCCGGATCACGACGACGGAATCGGTGAAGGTGCTCCTCGACGCCGCCCGCGTCTTCCTGGAGCTGCGCGATCAGCACTGGCGGCTGTCCGAGATCGCCGACGGGGTCGAACGAACCCTGTCGGCATTGACGCTGGCTCCGACCGCCGACCCGGTGTACGGGTTCGACGAGCATCGGCCGCCGATCGGGTGGCTCGACCAACCGGACGGCAACGTGACCCTCGGCGGCGGTCTCGCGTTCGGGATCCTCGACGCCCGGCTGGCCGAGTTCCTCGCCGCCGTCGAGAAACCGGTGATCGTCACGCCGTGGAAATCGGTGCTGCTGTGCGATCTCGACGAGTGGTCCGCCGAGCAGGTCGTCCGGGTCCTCGCCCCGATGGGCCTGATCTTCGACGAGAACTCCCCCTGGCTGAACGTCAGTGCCTGCACCGGGCAGCCCGGATGCGAGAAGGCACTCGCCGACGTGCGGTCCGACGCGCGGGATGCCGTCGCGCGCGGCGAACTCCCGGTGGAGGGCAGGCAGCACTGGTCGGGCTGCGAGCGGTGCTGCGGGCGGCCCAAGGGTGAGGTCGCCGACGTCGTTGCCACGGAGACGGGTTACCGGGTGGAGGAGCCGTGACCGCGGTGCCTCTATCGTGAGCGAATGATCGAGTACATCCGAGACGGCGCGGAGATCTACCGCCAGTCCTTCGCCACGATCCGTTCCGAGGCGGATCTCAGTGCCTTTCCCGAGGACGTCTCGCAGGCCGTGGTCCGCATGATCCACGCGAGCGGTCAGGTCGACCTCGTGGACGACGTCGCGTTCACCCCCGGCGTCGTGAAGGCCGCCCGCGCGGCGCTGGCGGGCGGCGCCCCGATCCTGTGCGACGCGCAGATGGTGGCGGCAGGCGTGACCCGGAAGCGTCTCCCCGCGGACAACGAGGTGCTCTGCACGCTGCGCGACCCCCGGGTCCCGGTGCTGGCGGAGCAGATCGGGAACACCCGCTCGGCGGCCGCGCTCGAATTGTGGGGCAGCAAACTCGAGGGTGCCGTCGTCGCGATCGGCAACGCCCCGACCGCATTGTTCTACCTGCTGGACATGATCGAATCCGGTGCACCCCGGCCCGCCGCGATCGTGGGCGGTCCGGTCGGTTTCATCGGTGCCGCGGAGTCGAAGGAAGCGTTGATCGAGCACCCGAGCGGACTCGACTATCTGGTGGTCCGCGGCCGCCGGGGTGGCAGTGCCATCACGGCTGCGGCGCTGAATGCGATTGCGAGCGAGGTCGAATGAGCTTCGAAGAGCGCGTGACCGGCAAACTGTGGGGCGTCGGCATCGGACCGGGTGACCCGGAACTGGTGACGGTGAAGGCCGCGCGGGTCATCGCCGAGGCCGATGTGGTGGCGTTCCACAGCGCCCGGCACGGCAAGAGCATCTCCCGCGCGGTCGCGGCGCCGTACCTGCGTGAAGGCCAGATCGAGGAGCACCTCGTCTACCCCGTCACCACCGAGACCGTCGACCATCCCGGCGGCTACCAGGGGGCGATGGACGAGTTCTACGAGGAGGCGTCGCAGCGACTCGCCGCCCACCTCGACGCCGGCCGTTCGGTCGCGCTCCTCGCGGCGGGCGACCCGCTGTTCTACAGCTCGTACATGCACATGCACAAGAGGTTGGTGCCTCGCTTCGAGGCGGAGGTCGTTCCCGGGGTCACGTCGATCAGCGCCGCCTCCGCCGCACTGGCGATGCCGCTGGTCGAGGGCGAGGAAATTCTGACCGTCCTGCCCGGAACGCTGCCGCCCGGCGAGCTGACGCGGCGCCTGCGGGAGACCGACGCCGCCGCCATCCTGAAGCTCGGACGCACCTACCCGGCCGTCCGGCAGGCGTTGAAGGACTCCGGCCGCATCGACGAGACGTGGTACGTCGAGCGGGCCAGCACGACCCGGCAGAAGATCGACGCCGCCGACGACGTCTCGGACAGCGACGTCCCCTACTTCTCGATCGCCATCGTGCCCAGCCCGTCGAACGCCCGCCGCGACGACACGGCACCGCAGGGCGAACTCGTCGTCGTCGGGCTCGGTCCCGGCGACCAGGCCTGGACGACACCGGAAGTGCAGCACGAACTGTCGCTCGCCACCGATCTCGTCGGCTACGGCCCCTACATCGACCGGGTCCCCGAACGTCCCGGCCAGCGCCGTCACTCCAGCGACAACCGCGTCGAGGCCGAACGCGCCGCGATGGCACTCGACCTGGCGAAGAACGGGTCCCGCGTCGCCGTCGTGTCGTCCGGTGACCCGGGTGTGTTCGCGATGGCCGCCGCGGTGCTGGAAGTAGCGGCCGAGGAGCAGTGGCGCGGCGTCCCCGTGCGTGTCCTGCCCGGCATGACCGCCGCGAACGCTGTCGCGAGCCGGGTCGGCGCACCCCTCGGCCACGACTACGCCGTCCTGTCGCTGTCGGACCGGCTCAAGCCGTGGGACGTGGTGGCGCAGCGCATCTCGGCGGTCGCAAGCGCCGACATGGCCTTCGCCGTCTACAACCCGGCGTCGAAGTCACGCACCTGGCAGGTCGCCGCGATGCGCGACCTGGTCCTCGAGCACCGCTCCCCCGACACCCCGGTGATCATCGGCCGCGACGTGGCCGGCGCGCAGGAGTCGGTGCGGGTCGTGCGGCTCGCGGACCTCGACCCGGCCGAGATCGACATGCGGTGCCTGCTCATCGTGGGCTCCTCCATGACGACCGTGGTCGAGAACGAACACGGGACCAGGGTGTTCACGCCCCGGCGTTATCCGGGCTGAGTACCTCAGTCCACGCGGCCGGAGCGGAGTTCGGTCACCGCGATCCGGGCGGCGTGCCCGATCGCGGCGTCGACCACCGGTAGTACGGGGTCGGTTCGGGCGGCGCGGGTGAAGACGGCGACCGCGACGGGCGTCTCACCGGGAAACGTCACGACGGCCACCTCGTTGCGGATGGCGCCGATGGTCCCGGTCTTCCCGGCGACGTCCACCTCGGAATACGGGAACCCGGACCGGATGCGGTGCTGCCAGATCTGCGCGGACATCACGTGCCGGACGAACTCGCCCTGCGGCCCGGGCACCGCCCTTCCGGTCCAGATCGCGTCGAGAAGCAAAGTCATCTCCCGCGGTGTCGTCGCGCTCGCATACGACGGGTCGTAGGCGGATACCGTCCACGCCTCGTCGTTGTCGGCCAGCGCCGCGAATGCTTCGGCGGTGGTGTGCGCATGGGCGTCGATCACCAGACTGCGGTGCGCATCCGCTGTGCCGCCGATGATGCGCGTGCTCGTCATGCCCAGCTCGGACAGTGTGCGCTCGACGCTCGCCAGTCCCACCTGCCCGAGGACGAGGTCGGCGGCGGCGTTGTCGGACACGGTCATCATCGACAGTGCCAGATCCCGCCAGCTCAGCACCACCGGATCACGGAACGTCGACACCCCGGTCGGTCCCGGGGTGCAGTCGGCCGGATTGACCCGGACGGACGCGGTCGGCGACAACTCCCCCGATTCGAAAGCGCGGCACAGGGCGACGAGTAGCGGAAGCTTGTAGACCGATGCCAGCACCACGAGATCGTCCGCGCCGACCGCGATGTCACCCGCGTCGCCGCCGGTCGGGGTCCCGACGCGGCGAGCGTGCAGCCATCCGGTGCACCCGGCGTCGGCGAAGACGTCACGGATCCGCTTCGCCGCCGACGGCGTCATCGACCGGCCCTCAGCAGCACCCGGTCGAGGGCGGCAGCGGACGGTGCCACGTCGGTCCCCGAGCGCCAGACGATGCGCACGCGCAGCGCGAGGTCTTCGCGCAGCAGATCGACCCAGGCCACACCCGGCATCACCGTCGGTGCCGTCGCCGTCACGCCGAAATGACCGCCTGCGGCCACGTGCGTGATAATTTCGCGCGGACCCGGTGCGACCACGATGTCCGGGTCCAGCCCTCGGGCCCGCCACAGGTCGACGAACAGGTCGTGGGCAGGCGGATTGTCCGAGCGTGGACCGGTGGCCAACGCCAGCCCGCGCAGCATCCGGACCTGTGCCTTCTTCGCGACCGCCGCCGGGTGGTCGTCCGGCACCACCACCCACCGCCGAAGCTTCAGCACCGGCCCGCTGTCGAGACCGGTGAGCAGAGCGGGATGCTCGACCACGGCGACGTCGAGACTGCCCGTGCGGACGGCGTCCACGAGTTCGGTGGTGGACGCCGTGGTCGTCACCACCCGGGTGGGCCGGGTCTCGTCCGCGTCGCGGAGGGCACGGACACACCGCACCACCACACCGTCGGCTACCGAGTGCGGGACACCCCATCGCACCACCGCGTCGCGACCGCCGGCGATGCGGTGCGCCTCGTCCTCGAATCGGGCGGCGTCGGCGACGAGAAGTCGCGCACGCGGAAGCAATTGGCGTCCGGCGTCGGTGAGTCCGATTCCGCGGGCACTGCGATGGACCAGCTCCGCGCCGAGTCGCTGTTCGAGCCGCCGCACTCCCTGTGACAGCGGCGGCTGCGTCATCCCGAGCCTGGATGCGGCGTTGCCGAAATGTCCCTCCTCCGCAACGGCGACAAAGAAACTGAGGTGGCGGAGCAGATCCATGGCGACCATTGAATCAGTTCCGGCCGCCCCCATCTCGCGACGCCATCGTTTCCCGGGCACAAAACGTTGCCCTGAACTGGGGTGATAGCGCGCCCGACTCGCGATGACGCCGCTTTCGTCTTTGCGCTATGAGTGTCCGCATCCGACATTGGATCCATGTCCACCCACCGAAATCATCCGAAGCCCAGGCGCACCGGTCGCCGAGGTGCCGTCGCCCTCGCGCTGGCTCTGCCCTTGCTGCTCGGGGCGTGCACGGCCACCGCGGAGCAAGCCCAGCCCACCACATCGGTGGCCGCGATATCGGATCGCCGGTCCCTCGACGCGACGATCGACGCCCTGGAGGCGCAGTACTCCACGCGGATCGGAGTGACGGCCGTCAATCCCGCGACCGGCGAGGTCTACAGCCACCGGGGTGACGAACGGTTCGCGATGTGCTCCACGTTCAAGGCCTACGCATCCGCGGCGGTTCTGCGCAAGACCGAGGACGGGTCGACGTCACTCGACAAGACGGTCGTGATCGAATCCGGCGACCTCGTCGAGAACTCGCCGGTCACCGCCGCAGCGGTCGGCGCCCCGATGACGTTGGGGCAGATCGCCGAAGCCGCGTTGACGCAGAGCGACAACACCGCCGGGAACTACCTGCTCCGGGAGATCGGCGGGCCGCAGGCGATCACCGCCCTCGCCCGGGACGTCGGCGATGGGGGCACACGGCTGGACCGGTGGGAGACCGAACTCAACACCGCATTCCGCGACGACCCCCGGGACACGACGACACCGAACGGCCTCGCGCAGGGTTTCCGGGCGCTGCTCCTCGGAGATGCCCTCGACACGGCGAGCCGCGATCAGCTTCTCGAGTGGATGCGGGCGAGCAAGACGTCGGACAAGCGAATGCGCGCCGGTCTGCCGACCGGGTGGACTGCCGCCGACAAGACCGGTGGCGGCGGGTTCGGCACCGCCAACGATGCCGGTGTCGCGTGGAGTCCGGACGGCGCACCCCTCGTCCTCGCCATCCTCACCGACAGCCTCACCAATCAGCAGGACGCGCAGGGAAACAACCAGGCGATCGCCGACACCACCGCGGCCGTCATCGAAGGCTTGACTGCGCCGTGAGCCATCTGAGCAAGGCGCGGGGAGCCGGCCGACCTGTGACGGCCCGACTCCCCCGCCGCCGAAGGCTACGGGCGACGGCAGTCTCGTGCACCCGTACCAAACCTCGCTCTCGACTGCACAGGTGACCCACTAGCTGGTGCGTCGAGGTGCGGAGCGAACTGCCGCTAGCTCACGACGTCGTGACCGCGCATCGCCCGGCGCAGCGGCCTTTCCGTCTTGGCGACGCGCCGCCCGGCCACCGTCAACATCGGGCGCGGAATGCCGATACCCATCACCGGCACCCCTGTCACATACCCTTCCCGGTAGAGGTAATTCGACGCATCGGCCACTTCGTCCCGGGTCAGGGGCGCGGGCGCCCAGCCAACGGTCTCACCGATGGCATCCGCGTCCAGAATCGGACTTCGGTACCCTTCCGTGGTCTTCGCGAGAAGCCAACGCAGAACAGCGTCACGAACCGCCCATTGACGATCGGTAGCTGCATTCACATTTCAGTCCTCCGGTAGATGCCGTTGATGCTTGCATGCACCATAGCCACCGCCCAGGAATAAGCAAGTTCGTGAGCGTTCCTGCGGTTCTTGGGATCTCACGGAAGGATGCTTCCAGCTCGGCACCACGTTCGAGTCGGATACCGAAGTGGACTTATCCACTTTCCTGGGTATGGTCGGGATCAGTTCGTGGTTGCCACTTCCGAAGATGGAGCGACAATGGCTGACAAATCCGCCGTCAAGAGTTCGAACAGTCCGCACGCGCACTCAAGGAGCGCCGGGCGGAGAAGCGGGCGAAGGCCCAGGAGTCGACGGCGATCATCCGAAAGAGGAAGGGCTGAAGTCGCATTGAAGGTTCACGACGTGCTCAGCTGGCGATGAAGCGCACCACCGTCCCCATAGTCGGTGCTGGTAATGATGCGGTTGCCTTTCACTTCCAGCATCTGCACTCCGGCCAGGTGCACACTCCGCCCTTTCGGCTCGTACGGGCCCAGGCGGCCATTCAAGTGGCCGGATAGTGCGTAGGTCACCGCCGCACGGTTGCCATCGATGAGCGTGTCATCAAGGTTCGAGACCGGCGGCGATCTTCTCCGGTGTGCGATGGTCCGCACCGGTTGCGATATCGCGGTGCCGACATAGCGGAGCGTAGAGCTTTGCGACGTCCGCGGGGCGGTGGGGCGACCCGTAACTCGAACGCGGGGACAGCGTGTTCGGTGTGAAGGACTCGCTGATCAAGAACTTCGTGGAGCAACCCCCAGGGACACCCATCCCCGATGGGCGCCGCATCGGCGACCGGCATTGGTCTCGATGCGGGCTCGACATAGTCCATGCACCAGAACAGATTTGATTCTCGCCGTCGGTGCATGCATAGCTCTGCCACGAAGGACGAGGAGGCCTACCCCGGCCCGGCGCACGGAACGTACACAACCCTTGACTCGGACACCTACCATCCGAGTAAACTCGGACAATATAAATCCACGTTAGGAGACGGGTATGAAGATCGTCATTTTCGGAACCGGACTGATCGGGAGTCAGGTCGCATCAAAGCTGACCGAGACCGGTCACGACGTCGCTGCACTCGGTCGCGGCGACGGCATCGACACCACCACCGGCAAGGGCGTCGCGGAGGCTGTGGAGGACGCCGACGTCGTCGTGGACCTGACCAACTCGCCGTCATGGGAAGACGACGACGTCCTGGCTTTTTTCCGCGAATCGACGAACCACCTGCTCGCCGCCGAAGAGGCGGCAGGCGTCCGGCACCATGTCGTCCTGTCCATCGTCGGCGCCGACCGGCTCCCCGACTCCGGATACATGCGCGCCAAAGTCGCCCAGGAGGATCTGGTCAAGTCCGGCCCCATCCCCTACTCGATCGTGCGGTCGACGCAGTTCTTCGAGTTCATCGCCGGTATCGCCGACGCAGGCACTGTCGGCGACACGGTTCATGCGACCCCGGCACACCTTCAGCCGATCGCCTCGCACGACGTCGTCACCCGGGTAGCCGAAGTCGCCGTCGGCGCCCCGCTCGACGGCACGATCGAGATTGCCGGGCCGGAACCGCTCGGCATCGATGCACTCGTTCGACGGCTGTTCGCGGCGACCGGCGACCAGCGGACCGTGACCACCGACCCCGACGCCGGCTATTTCGGCGCCAAGCTCGATGACGCTGCGATCACACCGACACCCGGCGCCAATGCCTGGATCGCACCGACCACGCTGGACGAGTGGTTGCGCGAACACGCCTGACACGATGATGCAGTACCACCCCACAACACCGACACAGGGGCGTGGATAGAGTCGTGACCATGAAGCTTTCCGGCGGCGTGGAGTGGGCACTTCACTGCTGCGTGGTTCTCAGCCAGGCCGAGAGCCCGGTACCCACGGCCCGGCTGGCCGAACTGCACGGTGTGTCGAAGACCTACCTCGCCAAGCATCTACAGTCGCTCGCACGTGCCGGCCTCGTCCACCCCACCGAGGGGCGCGATGGCGGATACGTCCTGACCCGCGCACCCGAGGCCATCACCGTCCTCGACGTCGTCCAGGCCGTCGACGGAACCGAGCCCGCCTTTCGGTGCACCGAGATCCGCAGGCAAGGAGTGCTCGCCGCCCCTCCAGAGCAGTGCCGCTCCGCGTGCGGCATCGCGAAAGTCATGGCCGGTGCCGAACAGGCTTGGCGCGCATCACTATCGAGTGTGACGATCGCCGACCTCGGCGCAACGATAGACCTCACCGTCCTCAAACACATCTTGGCGACGTCTACGACCTGAGGTCACCCGCGGCAGACGGAACGCGAGATTCCTGACTTCCCCCACCGTGAACCGCCCTACGATCGATGGATGGAGACCGGAACCGACGAGACCAAGACCTGTTCGTTCTGCCGCGGTCCGATCGGATACGAGATCAAGGACGCTCATGCGGGCTTCGCGTCACTGCCCCCGGGTAAGCGGTATCGCGTCTTCCACTGCATGAATCGATGCCCACGATCGGCGCCGGACGGCCTCGAATGCGGACACCGCCACGAATACCTCTGACCCGTCCGTCAATGCTCGCCGGGAGCGTTCGGCCCAGCGGGGTCATGCCCTGCTCACCCGCGTGAGAGTCCGGGCTGAGTCTGAATCTGTCCGGGACCGCCCTTGAAACCGCCGGCCTTGCCCACCGTCCATTCCCCGTCCGCACCGCACACCAGGGCGCCGTTGCGGTCTCCGGGCTTGCCATACGTCACTGTCTCGTTGCCCTGCGAGTCCGTGTTCACGATCGGGCACGGGCCACCGGTGGGCCCGTTCGGGCCGATCGGCTCGGCATGCGCAACGGACGCCGCCCCGAAGGCACTCAGGACGGGAAGAGCAGCGAAGGCGACAGCGGCAATGGTGCGGCGGGCGTTGATCATTCAGTATCTCCAAGGGATGGTCGGATAGTGCTTCGTTGACAGGTACAACTCTGCCCACTCCAGCGCCCGAACTGAACCAACCCTCGGGGGGCTTCGCGGCACCCCTGGGATGGAATCACCCCACCCTTACGGAGATCGATCGCGACATACCGACGTCCGGGATCGGGTGTTCAGAGCCGGTTCGGACCCGAACCTTCCACGGCGAGTTGGTCTTCGGGATTGAGCAGATAGCACGCCTTCATCGACAGGCAACCACACCCGATGCATCCGGTGAGCTCGTGTTCGAGACGCTCAATACGCTTGCGCTGATCCTCGAGCTGCACCCGCCACAGCTTCGATACGCGCTGCCAGTCGCGGATCGACGGCATCCGGTCGGCCGGGAGCGTCTCGAACACCGCTCCCACGTCGGCCAGTGGAATCCCGAGCCGTTTGGCCACCACGATCAGCGAGATCCGCCGGAGCATGTGCCGTTCGTACCGGCGTTGATTCCCGGACGTCCGCGTCGACGCGATCAGTCCGAGCTGCTCGTAGTAATGGAGCGCCGAGACGGCCACACCGGTCCGACGGGACACCTCCCCCACCGACAGCAGATCCTTCGGATCCAATGACATCACATCCGCCCCTTGACCTCGAGTCCACTCGAGATTTTAGCGTGGTGTGCATGACATCGACCGCCCCGTCACCGGCCAGCTGGTCCGAACTGCTCGGACCCCGTTACCGCTCCACCTCCGCCGTCCTCGCCGGCGGTGTGGGACTGCACGCCGTCAACATCTTTCTGACGACGAGCCTGCTGCCCACCGCCATCGGCGAACTCGGGCGCGAATCGCTGTACGCGTGGAGCGCGACCGTCTTCATGGTGGCGTCCGTGATCTCGTCGATGACCGTCAGCCGGCTGCTCGCACATCGCGGGGCGCTCGGTGCGTACCTGTTCGCCCTGGTTCCGTTCTTCGTCGGCACGATGATCTGCGCCGTCAGCCCGTCGATGGAGGTGCTCCTCGTCGGACGAGCTGTCCAGGGGGTCGGTGGGGGCCTGCTCGCGGGGCTCGGTTACGCGGTACTGCGCGAGGCGCTACCGGAGCATCTGTGGGCCCGCGCGACCGCGCTGGTCTCGGCGATGTGGGGCGTCGGAACCCTGGCCGGACCGGCGATCGGTGGGCTGTTCGCGCAACTCGGCCAGTGGCGTCTCGCGTTCGTCGCCCTGGCAGTGGTCACCGCCGCCATCGCCGTGATCGCGCCCCGGGCGTTGCCGCGAACCGAGCGTGTGCGTGGCGGAGAACCCGTGCCTGCCACGTCACTCGTCCTGCTCACCCTCGCGACGATCGCAATCAGCGTGGCGAGCATCGTCGGCAACCGGACCCACATGCTGGCGCTGATCGCGGTCGGTGCCGCGTTCATCGTTCTCTTCCTGGCCTGGGAGCGGCGATCACCGCGCCGGGTGTTGCCGCAGTCGACGTACACCCGGGCGTCGTCCCTGAAGTGGATCTACCTCACCATCGCGGTGCTCGCGTCCGGCACCGTGTCGGAGGCCTTCACACCGCTGTTCGGTCAACGACTCGCCGGACTGGTGCCGTTTGCCGCAGGATTCCTCGGCGCCATGATGTCGGTGGGATGGTCGGCAACCATGATCTTCAGCTCCGACATCTCCCGCCAGCGTGCGCAGACGGCGGCGAAGATCGCCGGACCTGCGGTCCTCGCCGCCGGCCTGCTCCTCACGGCGGCACTCTGGCGTGACGCCGCCGGACCGGTCACGGTGATTCTGTGGGCGGGCACCCTGGCCGTCGCAGGTGCCGGAATCGGCCTCGCTTTCCCGCACCTGATGGTCGCCGCCATGCGGAGCACCGACGACGAGCAGGAGGGAGCGAAGGCCGCGGCCGGGCTCAACACGGTCGAGTTGATCGCTATGGCCGTGGGATCAGCCGTCGCCGGTGTACTGGTCAATCTCGGTGCGCCCTCGACCCTCGCCTCCGCACGACTACTCTTCCTCGGCCTCGGCGTCATCGCGGCGGTCGGCGTGGTCACCGCGTACCGCGCGACCCGGCAAGCCGAGCGCGAGGACGCCGGACGGCCCTACGTCCGCGACGCGAAGTGAGCTGCGCGACGCAGAATGTCGTGGGCACGGGCGAGCTGCGGCGGATGCCCGCCGTGGGTAACACGACTACCGTCCGCACCCAGACGCGCGATCGTCGTTTCGGCCCAGGAGATATCGTTCGAGTCGGGTGCCAACGCGGTGTTGATCACCGGCACCTGCTCAGTAGCGAGGGTCAGTTTTCCGGTCATCCCCATTTCACGAGCCAGTCGCGTGTCGTCCCGTACGGCCTCGGCGTCGAGCGACAGTGTCGGTCCGTCGATCGGGGCTCCGATCCGGGCAGCCCGGCTCGCATTGACGAGCCGGGATCGGGCGTACGCCAACGCCATCGGGGTTCGCCCGGCACCGGTGTCGCGGCAGTAGTCGCCGATCCCGAACGCGAGACGAGAGACGGGAGCGGTGCGAGCGATGTCGTCGGCTGCCACGATCGCGGCCGCGGACTCGACGAGAGCGACCACCGGAATACCGGGAATCCCTTCAGCGGTGTCCCGTACCTGTTCGGGCGATTCGGTTTTCGACAGCATCAGCCCGCGCACTCCGGGCAGGCCGCGGATCGCGTCGAGGTCGCGCTGCCAGTGCGGGGTGGTCGCGTCGTTGATCCGCACCCAACCTGCATTGCGTGCGAGCCACTCGGCGGTGCGGGCGCGCCCCTCGTCTTTCGCAGCGAATGGCAAACCGTCCTCGAGGTCGATGACCAGCGAGTCGGCGCCGGACGCAGCCGCCGCCGCGAGGACCTCGCTCCCGACTGCGGGAACCAGAAGCCAACTCCGCGCCATTGCGACGCCGACCTCGCTGCGCTGGGCTGTCTCGACACTCATTCTGCTCTTCCCTCGGCCATACCGAGGAGTCTGCGCGCGGCCGGGAGGCGACGCACTCGACGAAGCGGAGTGCGCCGACGGTGTCCGGTCACCGCTTCGTCAGGTGCGCCTCCGATCCGCGCAGTCCACCTCAGAAGTCGAAGCCCCAGGAGGCCGGATTGAAGACGACGCGGTACCAGACGTTGGTCGGTTCATCGAACGTGCACGGCACGATCACGGCTCCCGACGTCTGTTCGAGCGCCGCGGCCTTCCCGCAGAAGTACTCCGCGCCTTCACCGGACATCTCGGCACGGTAGACGGGGCCGATGTGCCATGGTTCGGCACTCGCGGTTCCGGCCCCGACGGTGGCTCCGAGGACGAGGGGCGCGGACAGTATCCCGACCAATGCTGCGGTACGCCGAGCCGACTTCTTCTGCACGGGATCTCCTTCGTAGGCGACGACACGACAGTTCTGTGTGATTAGTTCGCACAAGAACCGTCGGACGTTACCGGGGAGCCGACGCCCGCTCCTCGAACACCTGACCCGACCCGTTCTGCTCGGCAAGTTCACGCGCGCTGTTCAGCGCTTCCTGGGCCGCCGCCTTCACCGCTGCCTTCACCGCGGCGGAATCGTCGACGGTCGCAGGCGCTTCGACAACATCCGGCGTCTCGACAACATCCGGCGTCTCGACAACATCCGGCGTCTCGACAACATCCGGCGTCTCGACAACATCCGGCGTCTCGACAACATCCGGCGTCTCGACAACATCCGGCGTCTCGACAACATCCGGCGTCTCGACAGCATCGGGCGTCTCGACGAGGTCAGGAGTCTCGACAGGGTCGGGAGTTTCGATGGCCGGTGCAGGTGCAGGCGTGGTGTGGGGTACCTCGACGGGCGCTGTGCCACCCTTTTTCAGATACTGTCCGCACACGGGCCACGCGCCGGGGCCCTGGGTCTTCAGGACGTTCTCGGCGACCCGGATCTGCTCGGCCTGACTGGCTTCCGAGGCCACGCCCGTTCCACCGTTGGCCTTCCAGGTTTCCGGTGTGAACTGCAGTCCGCCGTAGAACCCGTTTCCGGTGTCGGTGGTCCAGTCGCCGCCGCTTTCGCACTCGGCGACTTCCTCCCAGTCGTGCGGGGCGCCTCCGGCGGTTCCGGCGCCCAGCCCGAGCAGAACGGTGACGACCGCGCCGATCAGGGCGATCCAGCCGAGGGTGTACTTTTCCATGTTGCGAGTGGTCATGCTGGCTCAATCCTCTCCGCGCGTGCGGACGCGGCGTGCCGGCGACAACGCCTCGGTTGTCGGCCGTCCCTTTCGGTGCCTCGTCCCGCGCCTCGAAGGTGTCGGGATTACGAACCCGCGTCGGCAGATCTGCAGCGGCGGGCCCCCGAACGTGGCCTCCTCCCGAAATTCACACGGCATGAACAAGGTACGGATGTTCGACTATTGAGAAACGCGAGTGAAAATTGTGCTGTTCTGAGGTTTCGATACCGTTTCGACGTCATGTCGTGACAATTCCGTAATGCGTTGGGCGGGCAGGCGAATGCCCCAGCGGCTCACTCATTCCCGCCCCACGGCGTGGTCTCGATTTCGACACGGCCCAGCGCGGCGAACCTCCGCGGCCCGCAGGCGTGGCGGCAGACGCCGCCGTCCCCCGATCCGAACGAGATGAGCAGCCCTCGACAGCAAAGCATCTCGACATCATTCACCGAATTGGTGACGGGTCAGGGAAGCAAACCCTGACGTCGGGCTTCCACAACAGCTTCCTGCCTGCTGCGTACCTCCAACTTGCCCATGAGATTGCGCATGTACGACTTGACGGTCTCGACGCTCAGCGACAGCCGGTCGGCGATCTCGGCATTGCGGCACCCCAGCGCCACGTGCGCCAGGACGTCACTCTCACGCCGCGACAGCGTCATCGTCGGTGGGTCGCCCGGCGCGGTAAGTCGGCGCAACTTCTGCTCGACCGCCTGCACCTCGGCGCCGAGACCGTCGTCGCCGAGCCTGTCCGCGATGTCGCGAAGCGCGAGGTAGCTCTCGGTGATCGCTTCCGACACGCGCACGTCTCGCGGAACGCCGCGATCTACGCCGCTCGACGCGGCGAGCATGGCGAGCCTGCGGTCGACTTCGTCCCGGATGTCGAGCTCGCGCGCCAGCCTGGCCGCCCCGCGCATCACCCGGTCGGTCACCCGGTCACCGAGCGGGCGGTTGGCGCGCAGTCCCCCGTAAAGGGTGCCGCGCGTGCGGCCACGAACCACGACGGGGACCGCGAGCAGGGTTTCGATCCCCTCGGCGCCCACCTGGACGTCGTACTCGTGCGTGATCGACTCCGAGTTCGAGTAGTCCTGGATCCCGATCGGGCGCTGCTCCGCGATGGCGCGACCGCCGACGCCGCACTCCGCGTCGATGACGAGGTCGCGCAGGATCGTGCTCCGTGTTCCCACGAAGCCGGACAGCGTGAGATGCCCGCCCTCGACCGTGCCTCCGAAGAGCACCGGAAAGTCGGTCTGCCGCCGTAGGTCGCGTAGTTCGGCGCGGATCGCGTCGGTGTCGCTGGGTCTCAACGTGTCGTTCACTGGCACTCTCATATTCGGCAATACCCACTTCGGAGGGTAGCGGTGCCGGCCTGACGTTCCCTAACGTCATCCGGGGCGTGTAGCGCCCGTCACAGTAGTCTCACCACATCTCGGAGGTTTCCAGTGTCCGGACCGACCCTCTCGACCGCAAACCACACACCGCTCAGCCCGCTGCGCTTCCTCGAGCGCTCGGCGAGCGTGTTCCCGGACCGGATTGCCGTCGTTCACGGCGACCGCCGCTACAGCTACCGCGAGTTCGGCGACGAGGTCGAGCGACTCGCCCGGGTCCTGCGGAGCCGGATCGAGCCCGGCGACCGCGTTGCATTCCTGTGCCCGAACACCCCCGAGATGCTGTTCGCGCACTTCGCGGTGCCCCTCGCAGGCGGCGTCCTCATCGCGCTGAACTCGCGGCTGGCGGGCCGCGAACTGGAGTACATCCTCGAGCACTCCGGAACGAGCCTGCTGTTCGTCGACTCCGAACTGGTCGGATCCGTCGCGACCGCCCGCGAGGCGGTCCCGAGTCTGCGCGAGGTGATCGAGATCCCCGACTCGACGATCGCGCGGCCGATGGTCCCGGAGGGGATCGTGACCGGGATGTACGCCGACTTCCTCGCCGCCGCGGACGACGTGGACGGCACCCCGCTGCACTGGGGTGTCGACGACGAACAGCAGGTGATCGCGATCAACTACACGTCCGGAACCACCGGGAAACCGAAGGGCGTGATGTACACGCACCGCGGTGCCTACCTCAACTCCCTCGGCGAGACGTTCCACAACGGCTTCACCGGGTCCACCAAGTACCTGTGGACGCTGCCGATGTTCCACTGCAACGGCTGGTGCACCCCGTGGGCGGTCACGCAGGCCGCCGGCACCCACATCTGCCTGCGGGCGGTGCGAGCCGATGCGATCTGGGACGCCATCGACACCCTCGGTGTCACTCACCTGTGCGGCGCTCCCGCGGTGTGCTCCACCATTGCCGAAGCGCCCCAGGCACATCCGGTCGACGCCCTGCGGATCACCACCGCCGGGGCACCGCCGTCACCGACGGTGATTGCCCAGCTGGAGGCGATCGGCGTCACCGTCTTCCACGTGTACGGGCTGACCGAGGTCTACGGGCCGTACACGATCTGCGAGTACCAGGACTCGTGGAGCGATCGGACCGCCGAGGAGCGTGCGTCCCTGCTGTCCCGGCAGGGCGTGGGCATGGTGCAGGCGGAGAACGCCCGCGTGGTCGACGCGCAGATGAACGACGTGCCGGCAGACGGCGAGACCATGGGGGAGATCGTGCTGCGCGGCAACAACGTGATGCTCGGCTACTACCGCGATCCTGAGGCCACTGCGGAAGCGTTCGCGGGTGGCTGGTTCCACACGGGCGATCTCGGCGTCATGCACGCGGACGGTTACATCCAGCTCAAGGACCGCGCGAAGGACATCGTCATCTCCGGCGGCGAGAACATCTCGACCGTCGAGGTGGAGCAGGCGATGATGACGCATCCCGCCGTACTCGACGTCGCGGTCGTCGGTGTCCCACATCCCAAGTGGGGTGAGCGGCCCAAGGCATTCGTCATCGTGAAGGAGGGGGCCACCGTCACGGCCGAGGAACTCGTCGAGCACACCCGTGGGCGCATTGCGAAGTTCAAGGTTCCCGACGAGATCGTCTTTCCCCTCGAACTCCCCCGCACCCCCACCGGGAAGGTCCTCAAGTTCGAACTTCGAAATTCGAACTGACGCATCTCGCAGGCAGCGCTCGGCGCGGAAACGGAGAACAAAACCTTCCAGTCGGACTTTTTCTATGGCATCGTAACGATCCATGGGGGAACCAGGAGTCGACGCGTTCGCCATCTTCCACGCAGCGAACCAGTGGGTCACACCGATGGTGGCGCTCGACTACGACGTCGAACCCGGCATGCAGCACCGCCTGCTGCGGAAGTTGGCGGGGCGCGGATGGCGGGATCCCAGCCCCGTCTTCGACGGCGTCGACGGCGTGACGTCGCCAGTGCTGTCGTTGCGATCGCTCGACGGGCGCACCCTGTTGATCGAGGATGACACGGACGTTCTCTTCGAGGGCGTCGTCGTGCCCCCACACGGGTGGATCGACGATGTTCGAGCCCTCGGCGCGGTCGGCGTGATCGCCGGAGCGGGCATCACCTCGATGCCCGACTGGGAACGGCAACTCCCCCGGTTGGCCCGCGAGAGCGAACTGCTCGGTTCCGTCGCCACGGTTACCCTCACGAACGCCTTCGGCAGGGAAGATGTCAACGCGTTTGCATACGAGGTGATCTCGGCGTTGCGGCCGATGCTCCCTGCCGAGGCGCTGCACGACGCCGGCTTCGCGCTCGAGGACGACCGGCCCCACCGCGCGGTCATCGAGGTCGTCGCAAGTGCGGCGAGACACCAGGTGGTCGTCCCCGCACGAATATTCGACCTGGTCCACCGACGCGCCACGGACCGCACCTCGTTCGGGTGGCGGGAGTCCCGAATACTGAGGCGGCTCCTGCGAAAGGTTCGCACCGACGAACGCGCACCGAACGCCGAAGTCTGAGGGCCCGAGTAGTAACGCGACTGATTGCTTCGCCACTACTTCTTCCCCGGTGTCATCGCATCCGCCACACTCCGCTCGGCACAACGAGAACTACCCCCAGGCCGGGGGCTCCGACCCGCCGGGAGACATGTGGGCACCGAGCTGGGCTCGCGCACACCTGACGATCGATGCGTCGCTGTGCGAAACTCGAAAGGGCACGCACGAGCGTGGTGCGCCGAACCACCGTGATGCGGAGGGCGTCATGTCCCGATCGGTTGCCGGAGGTGCTTCGGAAGACGCGGAGCGCAGGGCGTACGCGCGTGTGCGCGCCGGCCATGTGAATGCGGTTCACGCCGCCCTCGAGGATCACCTGGGACGCCTGGACTGGCCGAGAGATCAGATCGAGCGCTACCGAACCGACCGGCTGCGGGCCCTCCTCGCGCACGCACGCGAGCGGTCGCCATTTCACGCCCGGAGGCTTCGTGATCTCGATCCGTCCTCGGCCTCGCTCACCGACCTGGCAACGCTGCCGATGATGACGAAGCGGGACGCTCAGGACGAGTGGGATGCGATCGTCACGGTGCGCGACCTCGATCGCGAACGTGCCGAACGGATTCTGGCCGAGCAGCAATGGTTTTCGTACACGTCGGGCGACGAGCAGATCTTCAGCTCGGGTGGGTCCAGTGGTGTCCGGGGCGTCTACGTCTGGGATTGGCAGTTCTACGTTTCGGCGGCGTGCCTTGCCTGGCGGGTACAGGCGCGCGAGGAACGGCGGGCGTCGTCGGTGCGGTCTCCCGCGCGGCTGGCCGTGCTGGCGGCCGGTGTCCCCCCGCATGCGAGCACGCCACTGTTCGACGTGCCGACCGCACCGGGAATGGAGACCGTCGTGATCCCGGCGGGCGCACCGTTCGACGAGATCGTCGCCGCGGTGGCCGCGGCCCGGCCCACGCATCTGGTGGGCTACGCGACGGTCATCGGGCGACTTGCCCGGGCCACGGTGGCGGGTGATCTGAAGATCAGTCCTGTGCGGGTGAGCACAAACTCCGAACCCCTGCTGGAGGAGGATCGGCAGGCCATCCGCGACGCCTGGTCGGTGCCGATCCACAACCTCTGGGGGTCGACCGAGATCGGCGTGCAGGCCGTGGGTTGCGGATACGGCGAGGGCCTGCACGTGTGTGAGGACGAGGTTGTGCTCGAGCGTGTCGATGACAGTGGTGCTCCGGTCGCAGCCGATGCGCCCGCGGCGCGAACGCTCGCGACGGGTCTGGCCAACCGCACGTTTCCCTTCATCCGATACGACCTCGGAGACCAGGTCACGTTGCTGCCCGGTGGGTGCGCGTGCGGAAGCGCGTTCGCACGCGTCGCCGACATCGGTGGGCGGCGCGACGACGATTTCCGGTACGGAACGACGATCGTGCCCGCAAGCACTTTTCGCTACGTCCTCGGTGCAGATCCGCGTATTTCCGAGTACCAGGTCCGACAGACCGCCGACGGAGCGGAGATCTTCGCGGTCGGCGACCCCGACGTCGCCGCCCTGACGCCGGCTGTCACGGCGGCATTGCGCCGGCAAGGTGTGGCCGATCCGCAGGTCCGGATCGAAGTGGTCGACCATCTGCAGCGTCATCTCGCGAGCGGGAAACTGCAGCGGTTCATCGCACTGCGATAGTCCGCAAGTGCCTCGCGGGAAGCAAGGGGTCGACGATCCGCACCCCAGGGTGTCTGTCGTCACCGCCACTCCGGTCCGACGATGGTGGTACACGATCACACAGTCGAGGAGCAACGATGACGGACACGGATTTCGGGGCGGTCACCGAAAACGCAGCGGGCGCATTGCCTGCCGCCACTGATCTGAGTCGCGTTCACGCCGAGATCGCTCGCCTCGACGCGGAGATCCTGGACGCGGTCAATCGCCGTCTCGCTCTCGCGCAGTTCGCGGCCCGAACCCGAATCGAGTCCGGAGCGCCGATGGTCGCGCTCGGCGGAGAGACGGACGTGATCCGCCGCTATCAGGACGAGCTGGGCCCCCGTGGCTCGCTGCTGGCCCTGGAATTGCTCCGGCTCGCGCGGCCACCCTTCTCGTCGACGTACCGAACTCGGTAGCCCCACCCATTCTCACCTCGGTCGATACCGAGCACGAGAGCAGTGCCCAGCAGTCACCATGACGCTGGGCACTGTTCGCCTGTCCAGCGCAATCCGGGACGGCACCCATTTCTCGTGGTGCCGGACGTGTAGCCGCGCCACGGTGCGACGCGTTGCGCCCGTCGAGATGGGCGCCGGTACTGCAAACCTGGATGAACGTGTTCCCCGGAACCGTGGAACCGGAAGCGTCCGTCACGAGGAACTCCGCGCACACTTCCGCTATCCCGAGGACCTGTTCACCGTCCAACGCGAGATGATCGCGAAATATCACGTCGACGATCCCCGCGAATTCTTCACCACCAACGCCTTCTGGTCGGTTCCCAGCGACCCGATCGTCGACGACAATCCCCACCAGCCCCCCGTTCGACGTCCTCGTCGGGGACCGGGGCACCGCGCAGCCGTCGTTCCGGCCGGCCGGCGCCATCGTCGGACACAACCGAGAATTCCTCTCGTCGTACATCTCCGCGCACTCCGACCCGGAGAACTACGGAAAGATCAGCGTGCTGCAGTTGCCCACCGACACGCTCACCCAGGGCCCGCAACAGGTTCAGAACTCGGTGATCTCCCACTCGATGTCGGAGGAATCACCACCCCGGACCGTCCGACGGCGGATGCGACCGCGCCTGTCGAGCTGAAGGCGGCACTCGAACAGCTCCGCGACGCCCAGCGGCGGGGCGACTTCAGTGCGTTCGGTGCCGCCCTCGACCGCCTCCAGCACGCGGTCGATGCCTACCTCACCTCCGGCGGATAACGGTCACCGCCCCGGCTCACGAGAAGCAGTTCAGGCGTTCACCTCACGCAATTCGGTGGTAGGTCCTTGTTCGCCGGCGGTGCCCTCGTCGCCGTCGCCCGACTGCGCCGTGCGCCCACCGCGAGCAATGAGGCGATCGAGCGAGAGAGCGCCGGCGCCGAGGAAGATCATCAGGAACAGGGCCCAGCAGAAGATGGCCGAGAGCTCACCGTTGTCCTGGATGGGGAGCACGCCGTCCGGCTGATGACTCCAGAAGTAGGCGTACGCCGTCGAACCCGAGGCAATGAACGCGGCGATTCGTGTCCCCAGGCCGAGGAACAACGCGGCGCCACAGACGAGTTGGATGACTGCGCCCCACCAACTCGGCCAGGCACCTACCGCTGCGGTATGCCCTCCATGAGGTGCAGTCGGCCACGCGAACAAGGTCGACGTGCCGTGGCAGAAGAATAGGAAGCCGATAACCACACGAAAAGCAGCGACGGCATAGTCGACCGCGCGGTCCCGGATTCACTCACCGCATTCGGTCACCGGCCGAGCCACTTCGGGTGCATCGTGAAGGCCATGCGTGATTTCAGATTCTCGTTCAACATCTTCGGCTTCGAATCCCGCGACGCCCTTCTCGACCGTTGTCGACTCGGCGAGAGCGCCGGCTACGACACCGTGTTCGCCGCGGACCATCTCGGCGCCCCGGCCCCGTTTCCGCTGCTGGTGGCCGCCGCCGACGTCACCTGCTTACGTGTCGGAACCCTGGTGCTCAACGCACCGTTCTGGAATGCCGCCCTACTCGCCCGTGAGATCGCGACGACGGACGTGCTCACCGACGGAAGGCTCGAGATCGGACTCGGCGCCGGACACATGAAGTGGGAGTTCGACGCTGCGGGTATCGAATGGAAAGCCCTCGGCGGACGGGTCGAACAGTTGTCCGAGATGGTCGATGGCCTACGCACCTTCTTCACCGCGGATCTCGACGAGCTACCCGAGGGCCGCGCCCTGCCACGACCGTTGCAGCGGCGCGGATTCGGCGGCTCGGGCCCACCGCTGATCGTCGGCGGCACCGGGGACCGGGTGCTGCAGATCGCGGCGGCACACGCAGACATAGTCGGTGTCGCGGGGGCATTTCAGATTCCGGGCCGGCCACCGGGCACCTTCCGCCTCGCCACCGCAGATGAAACGGCCGAGCGAATTCGCTTCGTACGGACACACGCCGGAGCGAGAGCCGAAGACATCGAGTGGCATCTATTGGTTCAGCTGGTCGTCGAGACGGACGACCGCCGGGCCGCGGCCAACGAGATCGCGGACCGGCTCGGTGGGACGATGACGGTCGACGACGTCCTCGACACCCCGTATGTCCTCGTGGGAACCGTGGACGAGATGGCCGCGCAACTCCGACGCCATCGGGAGCGCTACGGTTTTTCGTACATCACCGTCCATGAACCGTATCTGGAGCTGTTTGCACCCGTGATCCGTCAACTCCGCGAACAGAGTTGACGGACAACGACTCACGGCGTGTTGATGTATTCCTGGATGGCCTGTTGAGCCCGGGGGTTGCCCTGTCCGATACCGACGATCGCGCCGGTGATCGCCCCGATCGGTGTGCCGATGATGCAACCGGCGAGACTGCCGGGGAACATCGAGATACATCCGACGCCGAGACCCATGAGCGCGCCGATCGCCGTCCCGGCCGCTCCCCCGTTGGCCCAGCCGACGCCGAGCTCGTTGAGCATGTTCTCGAGGGCCTTCTGCTTGTCGACCTCGTGCCTGCCGGGGATCGCCAGCGCAGGCGTTCCCGTGTTCGGTACGACTGGGTCGGCGTGGGCCGTACCCGCCCCGAGTGTCACCGTCGCTGCGACGAGGACCGACGCTGCAGATTTCTTGATCAATTTCATCGCGATCCCACCCTGCTGAAGAAGGAAAAACCGGTTCCGACTGTAACCTGCGGCTGCATCATCGGTGGCGAAACCGCAGCATCGGAAGATGCTACCGCGGCGATTGCCCGCCTGCACGGGTGCCGACGAATGGCGCACGATGGTCGCCGGCCCCAGATCAGGGCAGCGATTCGGGCAACCCGAAGGGGTCGAAATGCTCCGGCCCGAGGAACGAGGTCAGGTCCGCGATCTTGGTGCCGCGCAGGGTCAGCACGGTGATCGACCAGCGCAGGTGGGTGCCGGCGTCCTCGTCCCACAGGTAGAAGGCGACGGCGGGCTGACCGTTCGCACCGACCGGGAGGTGACGCCACGAACCGCACCCCGTGAGCGGGACCCGGACCGCGAAATCGGTGACCGCGTCGAGACCGCGGTACCAGTGCGCCATCGGCGGCATCGACCAGGTGACATCCTCCGTCAGCAGGGCAACCAGGGCGTCGGCATCACCGCGTTCCAAAGCAGTGGAGTACCCGGCGACGATGGCACGCAGACGCGCGTCGTCGATCTCTCGCACAGTGCGCGCCTGCGTCACCGGCGGAATTTTCTCGGCGACGATCGTGCGTGCCCGCTGCAGCGCGCTGTTCACCGACGCCGTCGACGTGTTCATGGTGTCGGCGATCTCGGCGGCGGAGAAACCCAGGACTTCGAAGAGAAGCAGGGCCGCACGCTGATTGCCCGGCAGATGTTGCAGTGCCGCAACGAATGCCAATTCGACGGCCTCACGTTGCTCGTAGCGTGCGGCCGGCCCCGCTGAACCGGCGGTCAGACCCGCGTCGGCGTACGGCCCCAGCCACGCCACGTCCGTGAGCGGGACGTCACCGATGACAGCACGATCACTGGACGGACCCAGGTCGACGGGCAGCGCCCGCCTACCGCGCGATTCGACAGCGTCCAGGCACGTGCGCGTCGCGACGGTGTACAGCCAGGAGCGCAGCGTGCTCCGACCTTCGAACCGCGCGAAACCCCGCCACGCCCGCAGCAGGGCATCCTGCAGCGCGTCGTCGGCGTCGTGACTGGAGCCGAGCATGCGGTAGCAGTGGGCGTGCAGTTCGCGGCGCAACGGTCCGACCAGGCGGGTGAACGCGGCGTCGTCTCCGTCGCGGGCCCGCGCCAGGTCGGCAGCCTCGGCGTCTGCCGCCGCCGCGTCGGGGGTTCGTGCGGACATGTCGGTCACAAGAAACGATTCTGCCCGACCGCCGGTGGTCGGACCCACTCCTGTTCGCGAACACCGGTCCACCGCTCTGCGGCGGGGCGCGAGCACGCGTGCGTCACCCAACCCGACCGGTGACCTGAAGTCGTGCCACAGGAACTCGCGCCTCTGCGACGGGAAGTCCCTGCACGTCGACGTCATGACGCAACAGAGCGCCCGGCGTCGTGATGTATATCGCCGTTCCGGAAAAGGCGAGCGAGGACACGAAACGCCCTGCCAGGTCGATCAGCTCATCGAGGACTCCGTCGGCGCTGAATCGAGCGATGCCGCCGCTGCTGCCCAGGGCCACCCAGACGCAGCCCTCGACGTCGACCGGGAGCCCATCACATTCACCGCGAGGAGCATGAGCGAATGCCGAGGCCCCCTGCGGGCCCAGAACGCGGACACGCGAAGCGGCGAACTCGGCGACGTAAACCCTCGTTCCGTCAGGTGAGATGCCGATACCGTTCGGCCACAGGAGGTCGTCGCGAACAACACGCACGAAGCCTCTCGGTGAAATTGTGCAGCAGTTCCTCCAACAACCCTTCTGCTTCGAACAGGAGCTCCACAACCACACCGCATCACCTGGTGGTGGTCGGGGCTGGTGTGGGCGCCAGGGACAACCCGGCGTAGATCTCGTCGAGAACTGTGGGCAGCAAGGCGTTCGCCGTGGTCTTGCCCTCCGGTGACAGGGTCAGGTTCGTCCAGATCACCAGCGTGACGTCGTTGTCCGGGTCGTAGCCGATGAACGAGTTGAAACCCGGCAGCTCACCGCCGTGGTAGTACATCGAGGCGTTCGGCCCGAAACGCTGATAGCTGATGCCGTACCCATATTGCTGCCCATCGGGTGTGCTCGGGTCCTCCGGTTGCAGGCTGTGGAGCCATTGCTGCTGGTACTCGGAATTCAGGACGTTGCCCGACACCAGTGCCCGGATCCACGCGGTCATGTCGTCCGCCGTGGAGATGGCGCCGCCGGCAGCGGTGGCGTAGGAGGAATTCTGGTTGGTGTAGTCGAGGGGTTGGAGTGTCCCCGCCCGTGCGGCGGCCTGCATGTCGGCGGGGTACTCCTCGTCGACCATCGCGAAGGACGATTCGCCGTACATGTACCCGTGTGAGTAGCGATCCGGGATGGTCGCGGCGTCGGCGGCGGCGGGAAGCAGGGTGTGCTGCAACCCGAGGGGACCGAACAATCGATCCCGGAATTGCTCGGTCAGCGGTCGCCCGCCGACCTTCTCGGCGATCAGACCCAGCAATGCGTAGTTGGTATTGCTGTACTCGTAGGAGGTGCCCGGCGGGAATTCCGGCGGGTGCCGGAACGCGATCTCCAAGACCTCTTGCGGCGTCCAGACCTTCGCCGGGTCGGTATCCAGAGTGGCCGCGAGTTCGGGCGAGTTCGTATAGTTGTACAGCCCACTGCGCATCGTCAACAGCTCTGCGACGGTGATGTTCTCGCCGTTCGGCACATCGGAAACGTAGGCGGACACCGGGTCGCCGAACTCGAGCTTGCCGTCCTGGGCGAGAAGCACGATCAGCGCCGCGGTCATGGTCTTGGTGTTCGACGCGATCCGGAAGTGGGTGTGTTCGTCAGGCGGCGTCTGCACGCCCAGTTCGGTCGTACCGACCACGGCGCCGAAGTTCCCCTGTGGGGTGCGGAGCTGCACCACCGCACCGGGCACGAGCAGTTCCTGGGCCGCAGCGTTCACGGCTGCCTGGAATGCAGCCGGATCGATGGGTTTCAGCGCCGACCCCGTTGAGGCGGCCGCGGTGGTCGTGGCGGGCAGTGCACCGTTCGACGTCTGCGAGGTCGTCGGCTCGGAAGTGGTCGAGCAGCCCGCGATCACGACGGCAACGCCCACTGCGAGCACGACACGGGTGGTTCTCAGTGTGCGGTGACGACCCCCTCCGGCCGTCCGGCTCGGCACGTTCTCCGCCGGGGAATCCCTCATCGTCGGCACACCGCCTCTGCGGCTGAGTTCGATACCGCCTATGAGCGGGTATCGGCTGGGCAGATCTCCTTGTGCATCGTAACCCCGATGCCCACCCGCTCCTTCGACTTCACCGGAACAATCCTGCTCGGAACCCTGTATGTGCGAACTGCTTCCCACCACCGACACGGAAGGCAATTCCATGAGCACGCGACGCAGCAGCCACAGCACCTCGCTCACCGGTGGCGAGATCGTCGAGCAATCCGACCTCGGCTCGATCACCCGGATAACAGCGGACACGTTCCCGATCCTGAAAGGCATGTCGATCAAACGCGTGCTGATCAATCCCGGTGCCATGCGCACCCCCATTGGCACGCGAACGCCAACGAACTCACCTATTGCGTGTCCGGAACATCCCTGGTTTCCGTTCTCGATACCGGCAGCACATTCTCCACCTTCACGATCGGCGCCGGGGAGATGTTCCACATCGATTCCGGATCTCTGCACCACATCGAGAATGTCGGCGCCGACGTCGCGGAGTTCATCATCGCATTCCGGAGCGAGCGGCCTGAGGACTTCGGTCTGGGCGCTGCGGATCCGCCCACCTGGCACGCGTCCAGTTCTGGTCGGCGCTGAAGGATCTGTCGATGTACTCGCTGCGGATCCGCGAGGACGGAATGCGCGAACCGCACTGGCACCCGATCACCGCAGAGATGGGGTACGTGCGCCGCGGATCAGCGCGGATGACGTTCATGGACCCGGACGGCTCCCTCGACACCTGGCATCTCGAGGAGGGTGATGTGTCTTTCATCCCCCGCGCGTACCCGCATCACATCGAGGTCGTGGGATCCGAGGACATCCCTCTGCCGAACTTCCCGTTCACCTCGTCCGACCCGCTCCGCGTCACCCGCACCAACCCGCTCGACGAACGCGGCGTCGGAGAGTAATAGTGCCGCAATCCGCTCTCGTTCAAGAATGGTCGCGCGGGTGATCGCGGGTATAGGGGCACAAGTGACGACACGCGGCCGGAGGACCCTGGCCCGCTGACCGCGGAGCCACTTCCTCCCGCAGCAAGACCAGGAACAGTGACAATCTGACGGCAACCACCACGTCGTCGACAGCTCGATCATCCACGACGGCGACGGCTCCCACTCAGGCGACCGGCAGCCACGAGAGCAACCTCCGCGGCCTGTTGTCGCGGGCGGTCGAGTCCGTCGCCGAATGACCGAAAGAGCACGTTTACCGGCTCGTGGACGCGGTGCGCGGCCGCGTGACACGGTCACCCAGAAATTGCGGCAGAATATCCCCGAATGGATGGACACGCTCGTCGACGCGACCGCGCAAAGCGAGCGTGGATGAAAGCCGGAATCGCAGGCATTCGGGCCGCCCTGACGGGTAAGAATCCGGTGTGGCCGCGATCAAAGCGCTGGTGTCCGGGTTGAGCGGCAAGGCCAAGGTCGCCCTTGTTCTCATCCTGACCCTCGAGGTCCTGCTCGCGCCGGTTCTCGTGGTCCTCCTGCTGGCGCTCGTCGTCGCGGCGGTGCGCGCCACTGCGCAGTGAAGCCTGAATTTAGAGTTTGACCGCGAACAGGGTTGCCGCTCAGTTGCTTTCGCTTTTCGGTACTCGATCGCACTCCCGACACAGCCCGCGTACATGCGCTGCCGCGGGAAGTTGCTCGAACCAAGTCTTCTGCTGCTGGTTGAGTGTCTCGCGGCTGGGGTAGTCCACAAGCGGCGCCCCTTACCGCGCACGGTTGTGCGACACATTTCCGAGGACGGTTCTGCGACACATTGCCGAAGTTGGCAAGCGGTGCGCCGGTGACTACTCGGTAAAGGGGTTCGACGATGAAAACCAAAGGTCAGGTGGCATTGGCCGTCGGTGCGGGATACATGCTGGGCCGTACACACCGAATGAAAATGGCACTGATGCTCGCGGCCGCGGGTGCGACCGGACGCTTCCCCGGCGGGCCACGCGACTTACTGGAACGCGGGACGAAAATGCTCGCGAGCTCCCCCGAGTTCGCCAAGATCAGCGACTCGGTACGCGAGGAGCTGCTCAACGCGGCAAAGGCCGCAGCGGTCACGGCCGCAAGCCAGCGCATCAATTCTCTCAACAACCGGCTCCTGTCGAGCGGCGGAGAAGCCGTCGGCGACGTGGGCGACACCGTGGACGACACGGTGAGCGGTGTCGGCAACTCCGTAGGCAAGCTCAGCAGGGTCGGAAGACTCGGCCGTAAACGACGCGGCCGGTCGCAGGACGACGAGTACGACGAGTCCGAAGTCGACGAAGAGCAGGACGAACAGCCCGACGAACAGTACGCCGAAGAGGACGACGAGTACGAGGAGCCCGAGGAGGAAGAAGCCGCCGAGGAGGAACCCGCCCCTCGCAAGCGCCCCGCCGCGCGTCGACGGACTTCCAGCAGCGGTAGCTCCCGGCCGGCAGGCAGGTCGCGGACCGCGAAATCCGACGAGGATGACGAAGAAGCTCCCACGCGCGGCCGCAAGACGCGGGCCAAAGCCACCACTGATTCAGCGCCCGTCCGACGGGCACGGAGGTGATGGCGATGACGAGCGCCGCGAAGAAACTACGAGAGGCCGCACCGGGTGACGGGGACGGATCGTCGAGCGTGCTGCAGGAAGCAATGCAGAGACTGGTCGGCACGGTCGCCGAGAAGGCACTGTCCTCGGTCTCGGACAAGGTGGCGAACACCTCCGGGCGGCTCACCGAGTACGCCGAGAACGGCGGCGAAGGAGGGCTGCTCGCCGCCCTCACCGGTTCCGAGAAAACGGATGACGATGAGTCAGATGACGATGAGTCACCGGACGAGTCCGACACCGGTGGCGGCTGGTGGGAGGGCGCCAAGCAGACGGTCAAGGACAAGGCGTCCGACCTCAAGGACGCGGTCACCGGCGGTGGCGGTGGCGGTAGCGGAAAAGGCAAGAAGCTGAAGTTGACCAACATCGTCGAAACGATCGATGTCGGGGTCCCGGTTCAGCTGGCCTACAACCAATGGACCCAATTCGCCGACTTTCCGTCGTTCATGAAGAAGGTCGAACGGGTCGAGCAGGAATCGGACGAAAAGCTCGAGTGGAAGGCGCAGATCTTCCTGTCGCACCGAACCTGGGAAGCGACGATCCTCGAGCAGGTTCCCGACGAGCGGATCGTGTGGCGCTCGAAGGGCGCCAAGGGGTTCATCGACGGTGCGGTGACGTTCCACGAGGTGACCCCGGATCTCACCCGCATCGTTCTGATTCTCGAGTATCACCCGAAGGGGTTGTTCGAGAAGACGGGAAACCTCTGGCGTGCGCAGGGACGCCGAGCACGGCTGGAATTGAAACACTTTGCACGCCACGTCATGACACAGTCGATCCTCCATCCCGACGACGTCGAGGGCTGGCGCGGAGAGATCCGGGACGGTCAGGTGGTCGAGCCCGAAGAGGACGAGGCGGAAACGGAAGACGAACAGGACGAAACCCAGCCGGACGAGGGCGAAGAGGACGAGACCGAGGAGCCCGCCGAAACAGACGAGTACGAGGACGAGGAGCCCGAGGCAGAGGAAGACGAGGCTGACGAGGGCGAGGGTGAAGACGAAGAGGAAGAGGAAGAGGAAGCACCCCCGCCGCCGAGACGCCGCGGTCGCCCACGCAAGACCGCGGCCGCCGCTGTGGACCAGGCCCCGAAACAGCGAGGTCGCCCACGCAAGGCAACGGCTACGAAGACCTCGAGCTCGCGACAAGGAGCACGGCGATGACGTCGATTCAACCGGCGGGGGGAGGCGGCGGCGGAGTCAGCGGTGGTCCCAGCTCGAGTAGCCTCGCCGACGTCATCGACACCATCCTCGACAAGGGCCTGGTCATCGACGCCTACGTGCGCGTCTCGCTGGTCGGCATCGAACTGCTGACGATCGACGCACGCGTCGTGGTCGCCAGTGTCGACACGTACCTGCGGTTCGCGGAGGCCGTGAACCGGCTCGAGATCGGCAGTGGCGAGTCGAAAGGCCTGACGGATCTGGTCGGGGACGTCACCGAGGGAGGCGCCAAATCGAAGACCAAGGGCGCGCTCGAGTCCGCCGGTGAGAAACTCGGCGACATCCTCGGCGGCGGAAAGGAAGAACCTGAGCGCGAACGCGTTTCGCGCAAGTCCACACGAGGTGACAAGTGATGTCTACGTCGAATGAGAACACCGACTCAGCTGAGGAGCCGCGCACCAGCGGTGTCTACGTGTACGGCATCGTGCCCGCCGACGTTCAAGCCGAAGAGGACGCTGTCGGCGTGTGTGACGGACCGGTCAGCATCGTCAAGCACGGCGACATCGCAGCGCTCGTGAGCGAGATCTCGGTGGACAGGCCGCTCGGCAAGCCCGAGGACCTCCGAACCCATGCGCACGTGCTGGACGGCACGTCGCGTGTGGCCCCGGTGTTACCGCTTCGTTTCGGGGCGGTCATGACTGATGAAGGGGCCGTCGAGGAAGAGTTGCTCGCAGCACACGCCGACGAGTTCGCCGCGGCGTTGAAGGAACTCGAAGGCCGAGCACAGTACGTGGTGAAGGGGCGATACGTCGAGCAGGCGATCCTCGAGGAAATAATCGAAGAGAACGAGCAGGCGAGCAAACTGCTCGGCGCGATCCGCGATCAGCCCGAGGAGACCACCCGCGACGCCCGCATGGCCCTCGGCGAGATCGTGAGTAACGCCATCGAAGCCAAACGCGACGAAGACACCCAGAAGGTGGTCGAGGCACTCGAGTCGCTGTCCGATTCGGTCAACGTCCGGGAACCGACGCATGAGGAGGAGGCCGCGCAAGTAGCCGCCCTCGTCGAAGTCGCGCGGCAGGAAGAACTCGAGAAGGCAGTGGGAGAGCTGGCCGAGCAGTGGGACGGCCGGGTCGACATGCGCCTGCTCGGACCGCTCGCCGCCTACGACTTCGTGGTGACGCAGAAGCCGGAGGGCTGACCGATGGGTCTGCTGTCGTTCATTGCCACGCTGCCACTCGCCCCCGTTCGTGGGGTGATCTCGCTGGCCGAGTTGATTCAGCGACAGGTCGAGGAGGAAGCCCACAATCCCGCGAGTGCGCGGCGTGCTCTCGAGGAACTGGAGGACGCGCGCGCGGCAGGCGAGATTTCCGCCGAGGAGGAAGAGCAGGCCCAGCAGGCCATCCTCGACCGGATGACCGGGACGGCACGGCCGCCCTCCGGTACGGAGAAGGAGTGACCTGCGATGGCAGAAGAGCAGCCACCTCCGTTGCCGGCACCCGAGATCGCCGAGATCGCAACGCATGACATTGCGCAGTTGACCGGCAAGAAACCGCTGGGTGCGACATCGGTCATGCCGACCGACGACGGCTGGACGGTGGAGGTGGAGGTAGTCGAGGATCGGCGAATCCCGTCGTCGACGGACATGCTCGCGATGTACGAGGTGGTGTTGGATCTGGACGGAGAGCTGTTGTCCTACCGCAGAACCCGCCGCTATATTCGCGGTGTCGGTGACAGTGGGAGCGCGTCGTCATGACCATCACCGGCGGCGGTGCGAGCAACCTTCCGCAGAGCTCGGGCGGCGGAATGGGCGGCGGGCATCAGTCGACGAACCTCGGCGAGATTCTCGAGCGGGTGCTCGACAAGGGGCTCGTGATCGCCGGAGACATCCAAGTCAACCTGCTCGATATCGAACTGCTGACCATCAAGGTGCGCCTGGTGATCGCCTCTCTGGAGACCGCGAAGGAGGTGGGCATCGATTGGTGGGAGCACGACCCCTGGCTGACCGGCAAGAACAGCGACGTCGAACTCGAGAACCGGAAGCTGCGGGAGCGGATCGCCGAACTCGAGTCCGACAGGTCGGTCCGCCCTGCCGTCCAGGCCGCCGACACGGTCGAGGTCGAGGGGAAACGTCGGAAGCCCCGCGATGACCGCGGATGAGGGTGTCTGGCTGTACAGCATCACCACCGACAGGATCGGCGACGCACAACTCGCCGGAGTCACCGGCGTGGCAGGCGAGCCGGTCCGCGCTGTGTCGTCGGCTGGTCTCGTCGCGGTGGTGGGAACGGTGAGCCTGAGCGAATTCGGGCAGGAACCGCTGCAGCGCAACCTCGAGGACCTCGACTGGCTTGCGGCAACCGCGAGAGCACACGACGCGGTGGTGGCTGCCGTGTTGCGCTGCGGTCCCACCGTTCCGTTGCGACTGGCAACCCTCTACCTCGACGACGATCGCGTTCGCCTCCTCCTCGACGAAAGACAGGACGAGTTCGGCGCAACGCTGCGTCGGGTGACCGGACGAAGCGAGTGGGGTGTCAAAGCGTACGGAGACGCGAAGGCCCTGGCGCAGAACGTGAAGGAGGATCCCGCCGCGACGGGTGCGGCAGGCAAGGGGACCGCGTACCTACTGCGTCGCCGTGCGGAGTTGAGCGCACAGCAAGACGTCGAACGCCGGGCGGCCGGCCACGCGGACGAGATTCACTCCGCCCTCCTGGGCCATGCCGTCGACGGGGTTCGACGGCAGGTCACCGATCCGGTGCTGACCGGGAAACGGGCCTGGATGATCTTCAACGGCACCTACCTCGTCGACGACGAGCGGGTCGACGACTTCGCTGCGCTCGTTTCGGCACTCGACACCGCACGCCCCGGCATCACACTGGACCTGACCGGACCGTGGCCGCCGTACTCCTTCGCCGGGATCGACGGGTGAGCACATGAGCGAGATGGTCCCCGCGGACGACACTCGCCGCATCGCGCTCGTCGATCTGCTCGATCGGGTGCTCGGCGGCGGCGTCGTCATCACCGGTGAGATCACCCTGTCGCTCGCCGACGTCGACATGGTCCGAATCTCACTGCGCACACTCATCGCTTCGGTCAGCGCACTCGTCCCCGACCCGGTCGGGCCGGAGCCCACCGATGACTGAGCCCGAGCCCGTCGATTCGGATGCACCGACCGACATCGGTCGCCGGGTTCTGCCGCAGCGAATCGACGCCGACCCCGAATCCGTCGAGAAGGGCCTGGTCACCCTGGTCCTGACGATCGTCGAACTACTGCGCCAACTGATGGAACGGCAGGCGATACGCCGAGTCGAGCACGGCGATCTCAGCGACGAGCAGATCGAACGCATCGGCACGACACTCATGCTACTCGAGGAGCGAATGGCCGAGTTGCGTGAGCATTTCGATCTCACCCCCGAGGACCTGAACATCGATCTCGGACCGCTGGGGCCGCTGCTGTCGAACGAATAGTCCGGGCTCTCCGCGGTTCGATCAATGCTTGAGGGCGTTCTTGATCTTCTTGCCCGCATCCTTGACCTTGTCTCCCATCTGCTTGGCATTGCCCTTGGCCTGCTCCTTGCTCCCCTCGGCTTCGAGGTGGGCATTCCCCGTGGCCCTGCCGACAGCCTTCTTGGCGGCGCCTTCGGCGGTTTCGACCTTGTGCCGGATCTTCTTTCCCATGTTCATGACGACGTCCCGTCCTCTGTGATCCGTTCCGTTTTCGCGATCACCAACCTCAGTCAACTCGTCCACAGCGCCGCTGTCGAGAACCTCGATCGCGTCGTCACCGTCGCAGCAACAATGCACTGTCTCCGAACTCGTGCCACAGGTAGCCACGTGCGAGCGCCTCGTCGTAGGCACGACGGACGGCCTTCTCCCCCACCACCGATTCGAGCAGCATCAGGTGTGACGCCCCCGGTGCGTGCCAGCCCGTGATCAGGCCGTCCACGACCAGGGTCGGCCTACCCGCACTCAGCACCAGGTCCGTCCAGCCGGCGCCCGCCACCGCCATGCCGCCCGAAGTGGCCTCGGTCTCGAGGGCCCTGGTCACGGTGGTTCCGACCGCGATGACGCGGCCTCCGGCGGCACGCCGGTCGTTGACCAGCCGCGCCGTCTGCTCCGGCACCTCGAACCGCTCCGGGATCGGCGGCTCCCCTCGCTCCGGCGAGGAGACCCCCGTGTGCAACAGGATCGGTGCCACCACCACCCCCGAGGTCGCGAGGTCGGTAACCATCGGATGAGTGAACGGCCTAGCGGCGCTGGCCATCTCGGCGCTTCCACCGGTGCGACCGAAGATCGTCTGGTACGAGGACAGGGGCCAGCGTTCGTGGACGTACGCGTAGGTGATCGGACGGCCCGAGGTGGCGAGCAGTTCCGCGGCTACGTCCGCGACGCCGTCGATCGAGGCCCGCCACAACCTGGTCGACCCGAGAGGCCAGGGTTTCACGAGCGTCGCAACGACACCGCGCGGCAGAATGATCCGCGTTCCCGCCGCAATCGTATCGAGGGCGCCGGAGACCGGTCCCGGCGCTCGCACCTCGACCGCCCAGTCTCCGTCCTCGAGATCGGTCGAGAAGTGCACGACCACAGGTCCGACCGCGTCGACGGTCCCGTCCACCGCCGCCGCCAGTGTCGACGACGCGTTCACCACCACCACGTCGCCCGGCCGCAGGAAACGCGGCAGGTCGTGAAATCTGCTGTGTTCCACCCTGCCCCGATCGGACACCAGCATTCGCACCGAGTCGCGCAGCAGCCCCCGGCTCTCCGGTGGGCCACTCGCCTCCAATCGCTGAGGCAGCACGAACCGGAACTCGGCCGCGGAGGGGATGCGTGCGCGGGTCACGACGACACCCCCGTGTTCGCTGCGACCGCGAAGTCCGCCGCACGGTACCGGCCGCTGGGTGGGCTGGTGTCGAGCAAATGCAGCAGTGGAGGCACCACGGTCTCCGGATCGGGCCGATCCGAGATGTCCTCGCCGGGAAACGCCGCCTGGTGCATCTCGGTGCGCATGTCGCCGGGATCGAATGCATACACCGCAAGGCCGGGTTCCTCCACCGCCAGCACCGCGGTCGCTTGGTCGAGCGCCGCTTTCGCGGCTCCGTAACCGCCCCAGCCCGCGTACGCCGCGACCGCGGCATCCGACGAAATGTTGATCACGGTCCCGCCCGCGTCCCGCACGTGCTCGAGCAACGCGGCGATCAATGCGAGCGGGGCGAGCACATCGGTCGCGAAGACCTGCGCCAATGCGTCCTCCGGATACCGGGCGAGGGCGGGCATCGGGCTGGGTCCGAGCGCGCTGGCGTTGTTGAGCAACAGGTCCAGTCGCCCCCGCGCCGCGATCTCGACGGCGATACTCTCGCGATGCCCCGGATCGGTCACGTCACCGGGGAGCGCGGTGATGCTGTGTGCCCGCGCGGCAACCCGATCGAGGGGTTCGACCCGCCTGCCGGTGACGATCACCTCCCAGCCGCGCTCCGCGAGCGCGACTGCGCTCACCCGTCCCAGCCCTGCAGATCCTCCTGTGATCAGCGCCGTCCTGGTGCCGTTCATCGCAGACTCCTTGTCTCCTGTGACATCTGCGACCATCGTGAAACCTCGAGTCCACTTCATGTCAAGGACGGCAGCGTCAGGGGACCGCCGGCCGATTCGCGGGGCACACTTCCGGGGTGGGATTTCAGGATGGAGCGGACGATAATTGGGTCCCTACCATGAGACGAATCGAGGGTGACATCGTATGAACACATTCGCAGTGCGGTCGGCGCTCGCGGCGGCAGCCGCGCTCGCCGTCTTCGCAACACCCGGTGTCGCGGCCGCGGCGCCGAACCTGCACGGGGATCCCACAACGCCGGGCACACAGGTTCAGGTCGAGAGCGATCCGGGCGACTCGAACAGCTACACCTGCGGGGCAGTCGGCGTCGCGGGAGCCGGAGTCGGCTCGAATTCCTCCGGTGGCGCCGGGCAGGTCAACGGCGCGTACTTCGGTCCCGGCCCCGTCCAGGGCGGCTGCGTCGGTAGCGACGGGTCGGTCTACTTCCCGACCGGCAACGCCGAATGACGGCACGCAAGAACGCAATGCCGAACTTTCACCGGGCCGGCCCGCCCACCGGGTGGATCCGCTCGATGGTCGCGAACCAGGCCGGTGCGCCGTTGTCGTGGAATCTCGTCTCGATCCGATCCGGTTCGATGGCGGCGACCTTCCATCCGTCGCCGGGGTCGAACGCCGCTCGCAACTCCTCCCGGCTGACGGGGTGCGGGCCGGTATGGGGACCAGCGTCGCTGAAGCACAACACATAGACGATTCCGCCGTGTTCGGTCACCGACGCCACGCTCGCCACGTAGCGTGGTCGCTCGGCGGCGTCGAACGTGTGGAACAGTCCGCAGTCCAGCACGGTGTCGAACCGGCGCCCCATTCCGTCCAACTGGAACGCGTCGGCCAGCGCGAACTCGACCTCGATCCGACGGTCGTCGGCCTTCTCCCTGGCAATCGCCAGTGCCGTCTCAGCCACGTCGACGCCCACAACCTGCAATCCCAGGGAGGCGACGTGAAGCGCGTTCTCGCCGGTGCCGCATCCCGCATCGAGCACCGCTCCGGCGAAGCCGCCTTCGGATGCCACCCGCACGACCGCCGGCTGCGGCCGGCCGACATCCCACGGCGCCGGCCCCTCGTGATACGACGCATCCCAGGGCCGTCCCGTCATGCGTTCGTGGCTGGTTGGCTGCCGACCACTGAACGGATCGGCGAGGGGTCCTGATCGCTCCGACACTTCGACGCCTCCCTGAAACGGATCGTGCCACCTCATCTTGGCACGGCACTGCGCGGTTCTCGACCCTCGACACCGCGACTGCCTGCCCTGCCGACACCGGACATATGTTCGAATGTCTTAACATATAATTTAGGCATGAGTACGAATATCGGAATTGTCGGGTACGGGCTGGGCGGCCGCTACTTCCATGCACCGTTCGTCGACGCGGCAGAGGGAATCACGCTGGGCGGCATCGTGACCCGATCCGACTCCCGTGTCGCCCAGGCCGCCGCCGACTTCCCCGGAGTGCCGGTGTTCTCGAGCCTCGGCGAACTCATCGACTCCGGCGTCGATGCCGTCACGATCACCACCCCACCGCAGACGCGACGCGAACTCGTGCTCGAAGCACTCGGGCGTGGCGTGCACGTGGTCGCGGACAAGCCTTTCGCGCCGGATCTCGAGACGGCCCGCGAGCTGGTAGCAGCCGCCGATGACGCCGGCGTGCTGCTCAGCGTCTATCACAACCGTCGATACGACGCCGACATCCGTACCCTGAAGTCGGTGTTGCCGCGACTCGGCGACATCTGGCGTGTCGAATCCCATTTCGACCTGGACGGTGCCGACACGCTCGAATCAGGCCCGGCCGGCGGGTTGCTGCGAGACATCGGCGCACACGTCGTCGACCAGATGCTGTGGTTGTTCGGGCCGGCAGAGAGGGTCGACGCCCACCTCGATTACGTCGATCGGCCGGAGGGGCGCACCGACGCCGGCTTCGTCGTCAACATCGCTCACCGCAGCGGGGTCTATTCGAGCGTCTCGTCGAGCAAGGTCAACCACCTCGAGGGGCGGCGGCTACGCGCGTTCGGCAGCGTGGGCAGCTATGTGGCGGACGGGACGGATGTGCAGGCGCAGGCTCTCTTCGCAGGGGTGCGGCCCATCGACGATCCCACCGGGTGGGGTTACGAACGACGGGAACGGTGGGGCGTCCTCCACACAGCGGATGGCGCGGAACCGGTTCCGTCGCAGCGGGGTGCGTATCAGGACTACTACACGGAATTCGCGGCCGCCGTTGCCGGCACCGGCACACAACCGGTGCCTGCCCGCACCGCGCTCGGCACCATCGCGGTGTTGGGAGCGGCGCGTGAGGCCGCGGAAAGCGGCAGCACGGTCGTCGTGCAGTCCCTCGACTGACCGGAGGCGACTGCGCCGGCGCTCACGTCGGTTCGGGGCTCGCGTCGGTTCGGGGCTCGCGTCGGTTCGGGGCTCGCGTCGGTTCGGGGCTCGCGTCGGTTCGGGGCTCGCGTCGGTTCGGGGCTCAGGACGCGGAATCGAGAAACTCGGCGACCGCCTTGTTGAACGAATGTGGTCGTTCCATGTTCGTCGCGTGCCCCGCGCGCGGAACGACGGTCGACGCTCCCTTCGGTGCGAGTGCCGCAGCCGCTGCGGCGTGTGCTGACGGCCAGAACTCGCTGTCGGAACCGGCCACGAAGAGCACGGGAAGATCGCTCGAACGGATCGTCGGACGCCAGTCGATTTTCGCATGATCGTTCAACAGGGCGAGTTCCGGTGGCGACAGTGTTCGGTCGACGCGGCCCATCGCGGCGAGCAGGCGGACCAACCGCATGCCGCGTCTCCAGATCGGGGTGCCGTGGCCGGTCGGGGGAATCCTGTCCGCAAAGGACGTGTCGACATGCCACACCTTGCAGGTCGAGCCCCTCGATGAGGGCGTGCACGAATCCGGCGCGTGTCTGCATCGTCGTTCCGTGCGGCGTGGCCGGAGCCGTCCCGTGACCCGGCAGATCCACAGCGATGACGCGGTGGCCGGCCTCGATCAGCGACGGGATCGGATACCGCCACGACGTGGCGGGGGCTGTGAAGCCCGCCGGCAACATCACGCTCGACGAGGATCGGCCGTCACCGTGCACGGTGTAGTCGATTCGAGCACCGCCGGATTCGATGGACAGCATTGCTTCTCCTATCCCCCAACTGTTCCCGGCTGACGCGCCGTGGTGCCCGCCTGCGGTCACCGTGGCGCTGGTACGGACTCGGGAATCCATCCATGGAGAACATCTCCACTCCGGGACGGTTTCACTGTGGAACCGAAATTCCTGGACTGTCGGGTGTAACGTTCCGGGCCCTCGCAGACACCATTCGAGTAGCTGTGGACGTTGGGCCCACGCATTCGAACAGGACATTACGACATGCACATCTCACTTCCCCACTCCCAGGCTTCGCGCGCGGCGAATCCGTCGGGCGCAGTGAACCGTCGCCCTCGAATCACCCTGCGGAACCGGTTCGCCACGGCCGCCGTCGCCGCCGCGATCGCCGTCATCCCCCTCGGCGCCGCTACCACCATCGCAACAGCGGCCGAACACCCCGTTGCGACAGTCGCCGCACCCACCATCCCCGGCGATCGTGGTGACCACGGTGACGGCCCCCGCCACGACCGACAACGCGACCAACGGCAAGAACGCCGAGACCAGAGCATGACGCTCGACGAACTCCTCGTCGGGTGGAACAGCAGCCAGATCTACCAGATGTGATGACGCTTGACCGAGGACGGCGCCAGGATTCGTCGTCCTCGCTTTCGCATGCCTTCCCCCCTCAGCGTGGAGTGGATTCCGCTCGTCGCTCGTAGCGCGAGCGAGCCAGGGCGTGCGCACGGCACAGCAACGCCCGCGTGACTTCGCCTGTGCGCGAGCCGGGGTCGATGACTGCCAGCCAGGCCAGTGAGCCATAGACGGGATGCGCGATGACGGTGTCGCGCGCACCGGCGTCGACGTCGGCGACGCCCTGCTCTCGCGGTGCATGGCCGGTTGCCTCGATGAACGCCTCCTTCCCGGCATGGATGTTCACCCGGAACGCACCCGCGCGGTCCAGACCCGAGCTTTCGTCGCCGGGGTAGTTCTTGGTGACGATGGTGGCGAAGGGCTGGGTCCTGTCCGGAACGATCCGATCCGGTGTGTAGTAGAAGAAGGTGTCACCCCAGCTGATCTCCGGCGAACCGTCGCCGGGGGCAGGCCTGAGCGTCAGAACATCGCCGAGGCCTTCGACGAAGTCGATGATGTCGTCCATGGTCATAGCTTCCAGCGTTTCATTAAAGTGCTTGTGGAGACCTCGAGGAGCAGACGTAGGAGAAATACGGTGACAAGTCTCCAATCGCGTCATCTGCGGACCGTCGATGTCGCCCGGCGTGCCGGATGTTCCGTGCAGCACGTACGCAACCTCGAACGCGACGGGGTGCTGCCTCCCGCAACCCGCACAGCCACCGGATACCGGATCTACACCGACGTGCATGTGCAGTCCGCGCTCGCCTATCGGGAACTCGCCATCGGCGTCGGCCCGGTCGAAGCCACACGGATCGTGCGCAGCGTGCACACGTGCCCGGCCGCGACAACGGTCGCCCTCCTCGATGCCGCGCACGCCCGACTCCACACGGAACGAACCGAACTCGCGCTGGCGAAGCAGGCCGCTGAGGCCATCTCGACCGAGCCTGTCGACGACGTGCAGGCATCCGACTGGATGAGCGTGAGCGAACTCGCCGCCGCCCTCGGCATCCGCCCCTCCACGTTGCGGCATTGGGACGCAGAGGGACTCGTCGTCCCGGACCGGGACACACCCACGGGAGCGCGCCGATACTCCCCTTCACAGGTCCGCGCCGCTCGCGTCGTGCATCAGCTACGCAAGGCCGGTTACCGCATCGCACCTCTCCACGCGGTCATGACCCAACTCGGGCACACACCCGGATCGGGTGACATCGGCGCCGCGCTCGCTGCCCGCGACCAGGCCACCACAGCCCGCTCCCGAGCCCTGCTCGACGCAACCGCTGCCCTCACCGTGCTCCTCGCACTCCGAGAAGGGGTGTTCAGTGCGCGCGCGACAACACCGCCACCAGAAAATCGGAATCCTCGCTGAACGGGCGCAGATCCCACGTCGAGAACAGCAGATCCGCCGTCAGGCCGCCGGCCTGAGCGTCCGCGAGGAATTGGGAGAACTCGTAGCCCCGGTCGGCGCCGAACCCCACAACCACTCGGCCGGTCGGGGCGAGATGAGCGGCGAATCCCGTCAGCACCGCCTCCCGGGTCGACGGCGCCAGGAAAGTCATCACGTTGCCCGCACAGACGATGACCTCGAAATCGGCTGTCACCCCCCGAGCCGGCAGATCCAACTCCGCGAGATCACCGACCAGCCACGTCGGACCGGGGTGATCCTCCTCTGCCACGGAGATGAGCACCGGATCCACATCGACACCCACCACGACATGACCGGCATCGTGCAAGTAGCCGCCGAGACGGCCCAGTCCGCACCCCGCATCCAGTACCCGACCGCCGCGGCCGAGCATCGCATCGACCAGCCGCGCCTCCCCGACAATGTCCTTGCCCTGCGCCTCCATGGCACGGAACCGCTCGACGTACCACATCGAATGCCCCGGGTCGGCTGCTGTGATCTCCTCCCACTGGCTGGGGATGCGCTCCTCGGGGGTGCGTGCACTCATTACCGATTCCTCCTCGATCCGGCCCGCTCGGCGAGCCACTGCCACCGTATGCGACACCACCTCGGCACCCACCCGCAGCCCGACGGTGTTTCGCCGACGCGAGTCTCGATCAGCGGGATGCCAGGGCCGGCGCGGCCGGTCCTCCGAGGAAGATCGAGCCATGCCCGAGTCCGTTCCCGACCGCGTCCAGATCACCGACCGCCTGCACGTCGTGGCCGACCTGCTCGACACGAAGGACTGGCCGGGGTTCGCGGCGACACTCACCGAAGATGTCGTGGCCTATGGGCGGACGGGGCCGGTGGACGTGGTCGCGCGCGTCCGCTCCTACCTCGACGTCTGCGGTGCCACCCAGCACCTGCTCGGCAACATCCGCGTCGACGTCGACGGTGACGCGGCGCGCACTCGGTCCTATTTCCGGGCGTTTCACGTCGGCCTCGGAGAACGCGCCGGCGCGACGTACGAATGCCTCGGCGAGTACCGCGACGAATGGCGCCGCGGACCTTCGGCCTGGTTGCTGGCCGGGCGGGTGATCGACGTCCGCGCCGAGATCGGCGACCGCGGTGTCATCGCACCCCTGAGCTGAACCCCGTCGACGGCTCAGCTGTGGTCGCCGCACACCGCGGATGCCGGGTCCGGTGCACAGATCTGCTGCCAGGTGTAGAAGCCGGAGTTGACCACGACGTCGAGGTTGTCCTTCGTGATGTTCTGCACGGGCAGGAACACCGTCGGCACGGCCATGTACTGGTTGTCGATCGTGCCGTTGACGATCTCCTCCGGAATGCCGTCACCGTGCAGGATCGATGTGGTCAGCTGCGCCGCGACCTTTGCCTGATCGGACAGATTCTTGAAGATCGTGTTGTCGAGGGTTTCCTGTGCGATCAATTGCAGCGCAGCGAGATTGGCGTCCTGGCCGCCGGTGACCGGGATCCGCCCGGCGAGCCCGCGGCCTGCCAGTGCCGCGACGATTCCGCCTCCCAGGTCGTCGTTCATGGTGACGAACAGCGCGATGTCGTTGTTCTCACGGGCCAGGCATTCCTCGGCGAATGCCTGACCTTCGGCCGGGTCCCAGTCGTCGATCGCGGTCTCGCAGACCACGCGGATCTTGCCGCTGTCGGCGAGCGGCTGCAGAAACTCGTCCTGGCCGAGCCGGAATTGACGGGTCCCGTATTCACCGAGGTTTCCCCCCACCCGGGCAATCTTCACCCCGTCGCCGGGCATCGCGGCGATCAGATCCGCGGCGCGGCTACCCTGCCGTCGGCCGACCTCGAGTGGATCGAAGATCACCTGAACGTCTGCCGGTCCACCGACCGCGTCATGGTCGTAGAGCACGACCGGAACGTCCCCCTCGGCGGCGGCGGTCAAGGCTCCACCCGAGAACCTCGCGTCCGTGGAGATCAGCACGAGCACGGACGCGCCCTCCGCGATCGCCGACTCGACCTGACTCTGCTGGCGGGCCGGATCGCCCTCGGCATTGCGGACCGTGACCGTCGCCTCCGGCGCGAACAGCTCCAGGAAGTCGGTGAACAAGGGTTCGTCGCGCTCCACGAATCGGGTGGTCGTCGTGTTCGGCAAGAAAAAGAAAACCTTCTCCTGTGCATCGTCGCCCTGCGGAGCAGGGGCCGCGCAGGCCCCGAGCACCACCGCTCCGACCGCAGCCGCGACGCTGAACGCGCGCACCCTTCTCTTCATGAGCCTGTCTTCATGAGCCGTGACCTCCAGCCTGATCGTGCCCAGTCTGGAGATACCCGCGGGCGAGGCCCGCTACTCGCGCGGGTCGATGCTTTCGGTGTTTTCCGACCGTGATCGGCGCACACTGAGTGCAGGGATGAGGAGGAGAAGGTGTTCCACCAGGACCGCGGCGCCGTATTCAGCGGAGATCGTGACACTTCGACGGCCGACGAGCATCTCCTGAACGAATCCCTTCTCGTCGAGCCCGAGGTCCGCCGGCGCCCCTGGCGCGAATTCCTCGCGTCGACGCCCGGACGCCTGTCCCTCCTCGCCGTCGTCCTCGTCGCGGTGGCGCTGACGGCCGGTCTCGTGACGTCCGCCGTGGTCGCCGCGCGGCAGCAGCGCATGGAAACCCTTCGCGCCCACACCGAACCGCTGGCGGACGCCGCGCAGAACCTGTTCAGCTCGTTGTCGATCGCCGACGCGGCAGCGACATCGTCGTTCATCGCGGGTGCCATCGAGCCGCTGGCGGTGCGCGACCGGTACAACCAGGCGCTCGGGGACGCGTCGAACGCACTCGTCACCGCGTCGTACGGCGTCACCTCCGGCGACGTCGAATCGTTGCGACTGCTCACCGAGATGTCGCGGCACGTCGCCGTGTACACGGACCTGGTGGCGACCGCACGGTCTAACGACTCCGCGGGAAATCCGGTCGGGGTGGCGTATCTCGGAACCGCTTCGGCTCTGATGCAGGACACCATCCTGCCCTTGGCCGAACACCTCTACAACGACCAGGCCCGCGCCGTCGCCGACACGCAATCCCACACCGCCCGGTTGCCCGCCACCGCTATTGTGGTCGCGTCGGCCGGGGTCGTCGTCCTCGCCGTCGCACACGCATACGTGGCGCATCGAAGCCGTCGCCGGGTCAATCCCGGGCTGGCGTGCGCGACGGTCCTGCTGGCCGCACTCGTCGTGTGGATCGTGATCGCCGGGCTGTTGTCGACGTCGGCGAGCGAACGCGCACGGATCGACGGCGCCGAACCCCTCGCGGCGGTCGCGAAGGCGAGGATCCTCGCCCAGCAGGCCCGCGCCGACGAGACACTGGGACTGCTCCGGCCGGGTTTCGATCCGGCCGGGAGCGACTATGCCCGGCACACGGACGCACTCTCCGCGATTCTGAACTCGGACGCGTCGCGGAACACCGTGATCGCGCCGACGATCGCCGATGCGTCCGCCGCGTTCGACGGATGGCGGAGCGCGCACCGGGATCTGCAGCAGAAGCTCGCAGACGGCGACTACCAGGGCGCGGCGGACGTCGCGGTCGGTCCGGGCGCGACGGCATCGACCGCCCAGTTCCGGGCCCTCGACGAATCGCTCGAAGACGCCATCACCGCCCTGCGCACCGAGGAACTCGACGCGATGCGGGAGTCGTACCGCACGATGGCGGCGCTCGCCGTGGGTGGCATCGTGCTCGCTGTTTCCGCAGCGCTCGCCGTCGTCGCGGGGATCGAACCCCGAGTGAGTGAGTACCACTGATGGTGCGAACACACCCGGAACGGCGACCGCGCTCCACCCGGCTGCTCGGGTGCCTCGCGTTCGGCGCTGTCCTGATTGCCGGCTGCGGCGCCCCCGACGCACCCGCCCCGAGGTTCTCCGGAGACTTCACGGAGTTTCCCCTGTCGGCCGGCGCCCAGCTCATCGCACCGTCCGACACGCCGCCACCGGATACAGAGACGCCGGCATGCGCAGCACCGGCCAGCCTCCGCCCGGGGACTCCGAGTTTCGGCGGCACGCTCGGCGATATCCGTGCCCGCGGCACCGTGGTCGTCGCGGTCGATCAGAACACCAACCTGTTCAGTTTCCGCGACCCGACGACCGGCACCCTCACCGGATTCGGTGTCGACCTCGCTCGGGAGGTCGCACGTGATCTGCTCGGCGATCCCACCAAGGTCGAGTTCCGGCCGCTCGGAACCGATGACGGCGCCGAGATGCTCGCCGACCGTGACGCGGACATGGTCGTGCGTCCGGTGGCCCTCCCCTGTCAAGGTCTCCAGGACTTGACGTTCTCCACGGTGTATCTCGAGGCCTCACGCCGGCTCGTGGTGCGGGACGGGTCGGGTATCTCCGGTCCGGCCGACCTTGCCCGGCGACGGGTCTGCACGCATCACGACCCGGCGTCGATGTCGGCGCTGTCGCGCATCGCCCCCAAAGCCACGATCCTTGCGGTCCCCGACTGGGACGACTGTCTCATGGCCATCCAGCAGCGGCAGGCCGACGCGGTCGCAGGCGCCGCCTTCCTCGCCGGTCTCGTCGCCCAGGATCCGAATCTCGAAATCGTCGGTCCCGAAACAGATTCCGCCCAGTACGCCATCGGCCTCGCTCCCGGAAACGACGACCTCGTCCGGTTCGTCAACGGCACACTGGAACGACTGCGCACAGACGGAACCTGGACGGCCCTCTACGAGCGGTGGCTGTCGTCGCTCGGCCCGGCACCCGGACCACCGGCCCCGGAGTACCGGGACTGACCGACCCCTCAGACGGCGGGCGCCACTTTTATCCCCCGAGTTCCACCACGTCCCGGCTCAGCTCGGATCGTCGTCGGCAACGGTCTTGGGCAGGCCGGTCCCCATCGGGTCGAGCAGGGCCGTGGTGCGCGAACCCCATCGCTCGTGCGCGGATTGGCGGGTCATCCCGGCGGCCTTGCCGATGGTCGCCCACGTCGCTCCCTGAAAGCGCAGGCCGAGAACGGTTTCGATGCCGTCCAGGCCGGCAGCGAGCTGTATACGAAGACTCAGCAGGTGCCAGGCCAGGGTTCGCTGGTTGGGAATGTCCGTGCCCTGCTCGGCGTCCCATTCCGCCGTGCCGGGAAGCGGCCCGGTGCCGATGATTTCGTCGGCGTGACGGCTTGCTTCGGCGGCCGCAACCGTTATCACCGCGCGAGCAGCGGCGTCGATTTCCGCACTGACGGCGCGTTCGACCAGTTCCATGACTACCTCCCAATTCTGTCAGGTATAGCCTGACAGGGATGGGACCTGGCGTCAAGAATTACCTGACACGAGGTGGGACGCGCGACCGGATTCACGGTGCTCGAATGTCAGGGCAAGCAATTCCAGGTCGAGTTCGACGCAGTCATCACGCGGGCAGTGGAGAAGGTTCGCCGCCTCACCTGAACCCTGTCGATCCCGCACGGAGCTGCGCTGCGAGATCAGTGATGTCGGTGGCTGAAATGTCCCAACTGCCTGTTGGCGCGAGATCATCCGTCTGGTGCGGTCCGTGTTCGACGGGCCGGAGAATGAAGGCTGTAGCCAGTCCTGTGGCGTGAGCGGCTTCGAGGTCGCCGTTGTGGGCGGCGGCGAGCATGACTTCGCCCGGGTGAAGACCGAGAACCTGTGCTGTCCGCAGGTAAGCCTGGGGATCAGGTTTGTATTTCCGGTTGATGTCGGAGCCGATGATCACGTCCCACGGGATTCCGGCGTTCTTGGCCATGTCGAGCAGAAGTGAGGTGTTGCCGTTCGAGAGCGGGCCGATGATGTACTCGGCTTTGATCGCCGTGAGCCCTGGCACGCTGTCGGGCCAGGGGGTGAGCACATGCCAGGCGCGCGCGAGCTCGTCGAGCTCTCCGGAATCGTGATTCGTGGGGTCGATACCCGATTCGCGGAGCACGAAGTCGAGGTTCTCGCGGTGCAAGATATCGAGAGTCACGAACTCGCGGGCGCCGGAAAGGATCGCGTCCATCGATGGCTGGTAACGGGCGCGCCACCGGTCGGCGAATGCAACTGCGTCCACCTCGAGCTGATGACGCGCCGCATAATCCGCAACAGCGGTGGCGATACCGGTGCGCCAATCGACAACGGTGCCAAAGGTATCGAACAACACGGCGCGGATATTGCGCCCCGTCGACGGGGACCGGAACGGCACACCAGCCATGGGCGTCCTTTCGACTCGAACGGATGACGTGGCATCAGAATAGTGCCGTCATACAAAGCCGTCGGCGAATCGAACGGAGCGCCCATGGGTGAGCGTCTGCTTCAGTACCGGGAGTAGTGCTGTCCACTCACCTGGTCACCGGCGCAGATGCACTTGCGTTCGAGGCTTCGCGCCGAGGTCACGGCACAGAACCGAATCCCGAGCTCGTCGTGGGAATCCGCGCTGTGTGGGCATGCCGTGCACGACGCCTCCGATTCCACCACCAGCGTGGGGCTCGGCGACTCGGAGACGAGGAAATTTGACACATCAGTCGGGTTCGACGCCATGGCGGCGCTCCAGTTCTCGGCCCTTCGACTGCGGGCCGCGGTGGGCGCCGAGGACGACATGGCATGACCGCGCATATTCGAATAACCCTCGACAACCACCACGCTACCCCCTCACGGCCCAACCCCGCCGCGTCACCATTCGTGACCTCGGCAGACGCACGGGTCGACCGCCTGATCGGGCGGGCCCTCTCGGCGAGCGCCGGAAGTCGGCCCGCAAGGCGACGGCCGGGGGCATCTTCGCAGGTACAGCACATACTGGTAGTAACGGACCCGGTCGTGCCCGCGATATAGATCAGCTAAGCCGAAACGTCCGACCCAGAGGCAATCGTCGTTGGTTGCCGTCGGGAGGTTCTAGCAAGTGGATACCAGGAACAGGAGCGACGCGACCGTTCGCAGTCGGCCCGACGCCTTCCCGCTGACGCCCGTGCAGCGCGGAATCTGGCTGGCCCAGCGCCTCGCCCCCGACGTCCCGAGGTGCATTGCGCAGTACGTCGAGGTGCGCGGCGCTCTGGATCTCGCGGCCCTCGACGACGCGTCGGTGACCGCGGGTCGTGAGTTCCAGTCGGCGTTCCTGCGGGTGTTCGAGATCGACGGGCAGCCGTTCCAAATCGTCGACCCGACCATCGAGCTGTCGACCGGATATGTCGACCTCGGAGACGAGCCGGACCCCGTCGCGGCGGCCCACGCGTGGATGACGCGGGACTACACCGCGCCGCTCGATCCGACGCGGGACCGGCTGGCGACGTCGACGGTGTTACAAGTCGGTGACGATTGCTACTTGTGGTACAGCAGAATTCACCATGTCGCACTGGACGGTTACGGAGCGATGACGCTGGTGAACCGAATCGCCGCCCTGTACACCGCGCGTGTGGAGGCACGGACGCCGCAACCGGCCGGTGCCGCAGATCTGCGCACCCTTCACCGTCTCGACGAGGAGTATCGGTCGTCGAGGCACTACGAGTCCGATCGGGCGTATTGGCGGGACCGCCTCGCCGGTCTCCGTTCCAACTCGAGCCTGTCGCCGACAGTGGCACCCGCCGTCGCGGACAGCATTCTCGAGAAGACCCTGCTGTCGACGGCCGCGACGGAGCGACTGGACCGTTCCGGCGAACGGCTCGGCACGCCGCCGGCGACCGGAGTGATCGCCGCCTTCGCCACGTATCTCGCCCGGATGACCGGACAAGACGACGTGGTCGTCGACCTCCCGGTGTCGGGCCGCACCACCACACTGCTGCAGCGATCGGGCGGGATGCTCGTCGGGCTCGCTCCGCTGCCGGTGGCAACCGCACCCGACGACACCGTGGCTTCCCTCACCCGCCGGGTACACCACGAAATATTGGGTGCTCTTCGTCATCAGCGGTTCACGCTGGAGGACATCCGGCGCGAGACCGCAGCGGCGGAATCGCTGTGCGGGCCGATGGTCAACGTCATGCTCTTCCACCGCCGGATCCAGTTCGGACCGCTCACCGGAGACTTTCACGTGGTCACGTCGGGGCCGGTGGAGGATCTGCTGGTCAATGTGTACCGCACCACCGCTGCCGGGCGGATGGTCATCGAATTCCGCGGGAACCCCCACCGCTACTCCCGGGACGAATTGGCTCGTCACCATCGGTCGTTCGTGGGCCTCCTCGAGGAGTTTCTCGCGGCGGATCCCGGCGATCCCGTGGCCGAGGTGCACGCGGAGTCCGCACATGAAGGAGATCGGATCCACAGGCGCACAGCACATCTGGACTACTGGCGGACGATGCTCACCGACCTGGCCCACGACACACCTCTTCCCCGCGACCACACCCGCCGGGCAGGTACCGTCGACGGCCGGCGAGAGCACGTCGAGGCGCACGTGACCGCGGACCTGCATCACCGGATCGAGACCCTCGGACGGGACTGCCCGTTCGCCACGTACACCGTCACGCATGCGGCCGTCGCGGCACTGCTCGCTCGTCTCGGCGGGGTCCGCGACGTCGTCCTCGGGACACCCGCGGGCTCAGGCGGATGGCCTCTGGTTCTGCGTATGCGGGTCGACGGCACCGAATCGTTCACCGAGCTCGTCGAGCGCGCACGTACGACCGAACTCGGTGCGTTCACGCACGCCGACGTCAGCTTCGACGAGATCGCCGCCGCACTCGCGATTCCAGCAGCATCTGCGGGCCGGCACCCGTTCCAGGTCGGGTTCGACTTGCAGACCAGCGATCACCCTCACGAACCCGACAGCCGGTCCGACGAGGGCGCCGACCTCTGGATCCACATCGTCGAACATCCCGGACGCGCCGGGCTCGACCTCCGACTGACCTTCGCGCGGGAGCTTTTCGAGCCGTCGACGATCCGCGGATTCGCCGACCGTCTGGTCCGGGTACTCGACCAGGTCACAGCGCACCCCGACATCCCGATCGCGGATCTGGACCTGTTGAGTTCCGCCGAATGGCGCCGGCTCGTACCCGCGCGCGGCGATCCGGGAGTTCCGCCGCGCACGCTGCCCGAAATACTGGCAAATGCGGCACACCGCGACCCCGACGCGATCGCCGTCGTCGACGCTGCTGGTGACGGTACCGGCATCACGTACCGTCAGCTGGACGAGGAATCCACCCAGCTCGCTCGCGTTCTCCTCTCCCGGGGCGCCGGCCCTGAAACCGTCGTCGCTCTCGCGCTCCCGAGATCCGCTGATCTCGTCCGCGCCGTGTGGGCAGTCGCGAAATCCGGGGCCGCCTTCCTGCCCGTCGATCCCGGATACCCCGAAGCCCGCATCGCGCACATGCTCACCGATTCCGGTGCGAATCTCGGGGTCACGGTCAGCCGCCACCTGGGCGACCTACCCGGTGACGTCGAGTGGATCGAACTACACGACCGCAACGCCGACGACACCACTTCCGTCCGCACCAGTACACCGGTCGGCGACGCCGACCGCCCCCGCCCGCTGCGGTGGGACCACCCGGCCTATCTCATCTACACGTCAGGATCGACCGGCGTCCCCAAAGGGGTAGTGGTGACCCACCGCGGGATCGCGAATCTGATCGCCGCACAGATTAAAGGGCTCGACGTGCCGCCCACCGGGCGGGTGGCCCAGTTCGCGTCCCCGAGCTTCGACGCCTCCCTGTTCGAACTGCTCGCGGCTGTCGGATCCGGTGCGCGTGTGGTGATCGTCCCGCCCGAAGTGGTCGGGGGTGCGGAACTGGAGCGAGTACTCAACGACTATCAGGTGACCCACGCCGTCCTCACTCCGACCACGCTCGCCACGCTCGAACGACGTGGCGCGCCGACCCTGTCGCATCTCACCGTCGCCGGCGAGGTCTGCCCGCCAGAAGTCGTATCCACATGGGCGCCGGGGCCGCGCGTCGTCAACGCCTACGGGCCCACCGAGGCGACGATCATGTCGACCATCAGCGCACCGTTGGTGCCGGATGAGCCGGTCAGCCTCGGAGCGCCGGCATGCGGGTTCGAGGTCGTCGTGCTCGACGACCGGCTGCACCCGGTTCCGCCGGGCACCGTAGGCGAGCTGTACCTCGCGGGCCCAGGCCTCGCGCGCGGATACCGAAACCGTGCCGGACTCGATGCCGTACGTTTCGTGGCCGCGCCCTTCGGGTCGCCGGGGACGCGGATGTACCGGACCGGCGATCTCGTGCGATGGCGCGTCCGGCACGGGGAGGATCCATCCGCCGCCCTCGACCTCGCCTACGTCGGGCGCAGCGACTTCCAGGTAAAGGTCCGCGGTTTCCGCATCGAACTCGGGGAGATCGAGGCAGTCCTGCGTGCCGACCCGAGCGTGGGGTTCGCTGTCGCAACTGCCGCGACCGACCCGAACACGGGAGATGCCGCGGTGATCGCCTACGTTCACCCGGCAGAAGGGCGGCGCGTCGACGTCGGGGAAATGCACCGTCGGCTCGCGCGCACACTGCCCGCGCACATGCTCCCTGCCGCGGTCGTCCCCCTCGACGTCATTCCGCGCACCCCGAGCGGCAAGCTGGACCGTGCCGCGCTCCCGGCGCCGACGTTCGCCCCGCGGAGCGGCGCCGGCCACCGGCCGCGCACGCCAACGGAAGAGACGGTCGCGTCGGTGTTCGAGACCGTGCTCGGTGTCACGGGTGTCGGTGTGGACGACGACTACGTCGATCTCGGCGGAGGTTCCCTGGCGGCGACCCGGGTGGTGGCACGGCTGAATTCCGCCCTGGAAACCTCGCTGGACGTCCGTGATCTCTTCGAGCACCCGACGGTCGCCGCACTCGCCGATATCGTCGAGAGCCGGCGCGGCGATGGCTCCGAGCGGCCTCCCCTCCGCCGGTTCCCCCGCCCCGCCAGGATTCCGCTCTCCCCGGCGCAGGAACGGATGTGGTTCGTCAACCAGTACGACCCGCACTCCCCGGCCTACGACATTCCGCTGGTCGTCCGGCTCACCGGTCACCTCGACGTCGGTGCCCTCGAAGCAGCGATCGCAGACGTCGTCGAACGGCACGAGTCGCTCCGCACGGTGTACCCGACCTCGGACGACGGACCACATCAGGTGATCCTGCCCGCGGAACGGGCGCTGCCCCGGGTCGAGACCGTGCGGGTCGACGGTCCGACCGGCCTCGACGCACACGTCGCCGGGGCCGCGGCCGCGCCGTTCGACGTCACCGTCGACGCGCCGCTCCGAGCATCTCTGTTCACGATCGGTGACACCGACCACGTGCTGGCCCTGGTGATCCATCACATCGCGGCCGACGGTGCGTCGGCTGGTCCGCTCGCTCGTGACCTCTCCGCCGCCTATCGTGCCCGGGTCGAGGGACGCGCCCCCGCCTGGGAACCGCCGGCCGTGCAGTACGTGGACTACGCCTTGTGGCAACACGCACTGTTGGGTCGGCCCACCGATCCCGACAGCCTCGCGTCGCGGCAACTCGACTATTGGAGTGAGTCGCTCCGGGGATCGCCGCCCCTTCTCGCGCTGCCGACCGACCGTCCGCGCCCACAGCGGCGGTCCCTGCACGGCGGCCGAGTGGACTTCCACCTGCCTCCGGAGTTGCACGCCGGCATGCGGGCACTGTCCCGAACCTGCACGTCCACACTCTTCATGACGTGTCACGCGGCGCTGGCAGTCGTGCTCGCCCGGCTCGCCGGCACCTACGATGTGAGCATCGGCACCCCGGTCGCGGGACGTGGGGAGCCCGCACTCGACGACGTGGTGGGCATGTTCGTCAACACGCTCGTGCTGCGCACCCGCATCGATCCCGAGGCGGGCTTCGCGGACACCGTACGCACTGTGCGGGATGTGGACCTGGGCGCGTTCGCACACGCCGACTATCCGTTCGAGAAGTTGGTGGACTCCCTCGAACCCGAACGCACGGACAGTCGTTCACCGTTGTTCCAGGTTCTTCTCGAGTTCCAGAACGTCCTGCCTGCCGGACACGAGGCGCGGGAGCTCGACCTGCCCGGTCTGCACGTCGCGGCCGTCGGCTACGACCCGAAGATCTGTAAATTCGACCTGCAGGTGTGGCTCAGTGAACGCCGCGATGACGGCGGGGCGCCGCAGGGAATCGACGGCGGAATCGTATACGCCACCGATCTGTTCGACGAAGAGACGGTGCGTGGGCTCGCCGACCGGCTCGTCCGCGTCCTGAATATCGTGACCACGGAGCCGGACACCGTGGTGGGGAACATCGATCTGCTCACCGACCGGGATCGTGACGTCGCCCTCCGTTCGTGGACCGCACCGGACGAACCGGGCCCCGCGACGACGCTGCCCGCGGAGTTTGCCCGGACGGCGGCACGGCAACCAGACGCCGTCGCGGTGTCGTTCGCGGGTGACACGCTGTCGTACGGCGAACTCGCCGACCGGGTGAACCGAATCGCCCGGCTGCTCCACGATCACGGAGCGGAACCGGAACGCCTCGTCGCCGTGGCGATTCCCCATTCGATGGACTACGTCGCCGTCACACTGGGCGTGCTCGCGGCAGGCGGCGTGTGCCTACCACTCGATCCCGGATGGGCGTCGCCCACGCAAACCTCCCGGACGATCCCTGACGTCGCGATATTTGTGACGATATCCGCTGTGGAAGAACATCTTCCCCACGGTCACGTTCCCACCCTCGTCCTCGACGCGCCCGGCACCGTCGCCGACCTCGCGCGCAGGTCGGGTCACCCCCTCACCGCCGTCGACGTCGGCGCCGGTCCCAGCCCGGACACCGCCGCCTACGTCCTGCTCACACGCGGGTCGACCGCGCTGCCGAAACCGGTATCGGTGACTCACCGTGCAGTGCTGTCGGCACTGGCACGTCCCGCCGTCCCGGCCGGCGAGGTCTGGGCAATGGTCCCGACCTTCGCGCCGGGCGTCACCGTCCTGACCCCGTGGAGCGCATTCCTCCATGGAGGTCGGCTGGAGGTGGTCGACGACGCCACTGCCTCCGCACCGTCCGCCCTGGCCGACCTGTTGCACCGCCGCGACGTGAACATGGTCGCCCAGACCCCGGCCGCGTACGAGCACCTGTCCCGAGCAAGGGAATCCGCGCCGGCGGCGGACGAACTTCGCTCGGTCCTGCTCACCGGTGACCCCGTCGACGCCGCGGTCGTGGCTGCCCCTGAAGTTGTCGCCGTCTACGCGTCCGTGGAGGCCGTCTGGTTCGCCGCCGCCACCGATCGTGCACCGGAAGCCGGTGCCGACCGGATGGAATACCGGCCCGCGCGAGGACGAAGATTCGCGGTCCTCGACGACCGCCTCGCGCTTGTCCCACCCGGCGTCGTCGGTGAGTTGTACATCGGTGGACCCACGCTCGCTCGTGGCTACCATCGCCGGGCCGCAGCGACGAGCACCCACTTCGTGGCGAGTCCCTTCGGCCCGCCCGGCGAACGCATGCTCCGCACCGGCGATGCCGCTTGCCTCACGCCGACCGGAGGCCTGAACATTCTGTGGCGCCGCGATTTCCAGTCCGAACTGCGCGGATACCGCATCCCGCTCGGCGACATCGACACCGTCCTCACCGCGCACCCGCAGGTCGCGAATGCCGTCACCGTCGACCACACCCCTCGCGCCGGAAAGCCCGCCCTTGTGACGTATGTCGTGCCGGCACCCGGATCGACGACGACCATCTCCGAGGTCCGCGCCCACGCCGCCATGATCTTGCCCCCGCCCTGGGTCCCGGGCGCTGTCGTCGTCCTCGACCGACTGCCCGTCACCGAGACGGGGGACGTCGACCTCGACGCCCTTCCCGTTCCCGAGGAGCTGCGGCACGCACCCGTCTACCACGCCCCGGCCACCCCGACCGAGAAGACGGTGTCGAGGGTGATCGCCCAGGTTCTCGGTATCGGTGGCGTCGGTGTCGACGACAACTTCTTCGAACTGGGTGGCACGTCGCTCGACGCGGCGAAAGTGGTCGCCCGAATCGATTCGGCGTTCGGAACCAGGATCGGAATCCGCTCCCTCTTCGAGGCGCCCACGGTACGCGGACTCGCCACCGTCCTCGATGCGAGCGAGGTGCACCCGGACAGACCCGCCCTGGGACCACGGGCCCATACCGAACCCGCACCGGTGTCGTTCGCGCAGCAGCGTATGTGGTTCGTCAACCAGTTCGACGTGACGTCGGCCGTCTACAACGTTCCGATGGTGGTCCGGCTGACCGGTCTCCTCGACGTCCCCGCGCTACACGCTGCCCTGATCGACGTCCTCGTGCGGCACGAACCGTTGCGGACCCTCTACCCCTTGACCGACACCGGACCGGTGCAGGTCGTCGTCCCCGCCGAGAGCGTGCCGGTCGATCTGGCACCGATTCCGGTGGCCGACGCAGCGCGTGTCTCCGGCCTCGTCGACGAAGTCGTCGCCGAGGGGTTCGACGTCACGGTCCGTCCGCCGGTACGCGTCCGACTGTGGCAACTCGACGACCACGCCCATGTCCTGGCCGTCGTCGTGCACCACATCGTCGCCGACGGGTCCTCGCTGGCTCCCCTGGCGCGCGACCTCTCCACCGCGTACACCGCGCGCCGCGTCGGCCGTGCTCCCGTGTGGGAGCCGTTGCCCGTCCGGTTCTCGGATTTCGCGGTGTGGCAGCGGGAGGTCCTCGGATCCGTGACCAACCCGGCGTCGCCGGTGGCACGGCAACTCGACTTCTGGCGCACGGCGCTCGCCGATCTTCCCGAACGGTTGGAGTTGCCGCTGGATCGGCCACGTCCCGCCACCGCGTCGTACCGGGCCGCAGCGGTGCCGTTCGTGATGCCCGAGAGGACGCACCGCCGGCTCATCGACTTCGCCCGTGCCCACGACACGACGACTTTCGTCGTCATCCACGCGGCCCTGGCCGTATTGCTGTCCCGGCTCGCCTCCACCACGGACGTCGTCGTCGGATCGCCGACCGCCGGCCGCGGCGAACAGACACTCGATCCCCTGGTCGGTATGTTCGTCGGCACTCTCGTTCTGCGCACGACCGTCGATCCGGCGTCACCGTTCGGTGCCGTCGTGGCGGCGGTGCGCGACGCCGATCTGGCGGCCTTCGCGCACGCCGACATCCCGTTCGAAACCCTCGTGGACGAACTTCACCCACCGCGTTCGGCGGCCCTTCATCCGTTGTTCCAGGTCATGCTGTCGTTCCAGAACATCGAGCCACCATGCCTCGGATTGCCCGGCCTCGAGGCTCATGTCACGGACCTCGAGCCCCGGGTGTCGCCGTTCGACCTGAATGTGGTGGTGCGTGAACAACCGGCCGAGGACGGTTCGCTTACGGGTATCAGCGGGCAGATCGTCTATGCCACCGACCTGTTCGACGCCGGCACGATCCGTGCCTTCTCCAGCCGGCTCCTTCGGGTGATCACCGCCGCCCTGACGAATCCCGAGACGGTGGTGGGCGACGTCGACATCCTCGACGACGCCGAACGCGGGCTCGTCCTCGACCGGTGGAACGCCACGGCCCACGACCTTCCGGCCACGACGATCGTGGACCTGTTCGAGGCCCAGGTCGCTGCGACACCCGATGCCCCGGCCGTCCGCGGGGAGGATCGAATCCTCACCTACGCCGAACTCGACACCTGGTCCACCCGGCTGGCGCATTCCTTCCTCGCACGCGGCATCGGCGCCGAATCCATAGTGGCCCTGGTCATCCCGCGATCCGTCGAGATGCTCGCCGCAATGTACGCGGTGGTCAAGTCCGGTGCTGCGGTGCTCGCACTCGATCCCAGCCACCCCACCGACCGCATCGAATCACTGATCCAATCCGCGTCGGCGGCTCTCGTCGTCACCACCGGCGACGCCGATGTACCCGTTCCCACCGGACTTCCGGTGGCACGGTTCGACGACATCGACCACGAGGCCCGAGACACAGCACCAGTGACCGACGTGGACCGCGGCGCATCACTGCACCCCGACAACCTGGCCTACGTGGTCTACACATCGGGCTCGACCGGCGCACCCAAAGGCGTGGCGGTATCCCACGCGGCGATAGCGAATCAGCTGGCCTGGTCGCAGGCACAGCTCCCGATACACGAGCACGACCGCACCGTACAGAAGGCGCCGATCGCCTTCGACGTTGCCATCTGGGAGTGTTTCGCGGCTCTGTGTTCAGGAAGCGTCCTGGTCCTCCTGCCGCCGGATCGGCAGTTCGACCTCGACTATCTGTCCGGCCTCCTCGACGACATGCAGATCACAGTGGTGGAGTTCGTGCCCTCCCTACTCGACGTGTTCGTCAACGATCATCGGCACTCCTTCCCAGGGTCCCTGCGCCGGGTCCTGACCGGGGGTGAGGCGATCAGTACACGGACGGCGAGCAGCGTGCTCGCGCAGGGTGTCCGCCTCGGCAACATGTATGGTCCCGCGGAGGCGGCGGTGACAGCGACGTACCACGACGTCGCAGCCGCTCGAGCTGCCACCACTGTGCCCATCGGGTCGCCGGTGTGGAATACACAGGTGTACGTCGTCGACGGTCGGCTGCACCCCGTCGTCCCCGGGGTGACCGGCGAAATGTATCTCGGCGGGGCTCAGTTGGCGCGGGGGTATCTCGGCAGGCCCGGGATCACGGCCGGACGGTTCGTCGCGAATCCGTTCGGCGCCCCAGGCTCCCGCATGTACCGAACCGGAGACCTGGCCCGCTGGAACCCCGATGGACAGCTGGACTACCACGGTCGCACCGACTTCCAGGTTCAGCTCCACGGCTACCGCGTCGAGCCCGGCGAGGTCGAATCCGCCCTCCTGCGTCACCCCGGGATCGCGCAGGCCGTGGTAGTGCCGCGAGCCGATCGCAACGGCGCACACCACCTCGTCGGATATGTCGTCCCCGTCCCCGGCATCGACGTAGCAGAGGAGGAACTGCTCGATCACACGAGGTCACTTCTTCCCTCGCACATGGTTCCGTCCGCGGTGATCTCACTGTCCACGCTGCCGTTGACGCCCCACGGGAAGGTCGACCGGAACGCGCTTCCGGTCGTCGACTTCACGACCCGCGCCGCGGAATTCCGCTCGGCCGGAACAGCTGTCGAAGAGTCGTTGGTAACCCTCGTCCGCGACGTGCTCGGCCTCGAGTCCGTAGGTGTCGACGACTCGTTCTTCGCGCTCGGTGGCGACAGCATCATGGCGATCCAGTTGGTGGCACGCGCGAAGACCGCCGGGCTGGCACTCACTCCGCGGGATGTGTTCGAGTACAAGACGATCGCCCGGCTCGCGCGCGCGATCTCGACACGGCCGGAGCCGCGCGCGGTCCTCTCCGAACTTCCGGGCGGAGGGATCGGCTCCTTCCCGCTGCCACCGGCGGCGCGGTGGTTGCTCGAGCGCGGGGGCGACCTCGACACGTTCTGCCAATCGGTCCTGCTCACCGCCCCACCCGACCTGAACACCGACACTCTCACCGCCACCGTGCAGACGGTCCTCGACCACCACGACATGCTTCGGGCCCGGCTCCGGCGCGGGACAACGGACGAAGACACGGTGTTGGAGGTCGTGGCCGCCCACCAGGCTCCACGGGTCGAGTCGCTGATCCGCCGGGTCGCACTCGATGATCCGGCCGACCTGAAGGGCCGGGCCGAGGTCGAGTCCCGTGCTGCCGCCACACGTTTGGATCCCGAGAACGGGATCATGCTCCAACTCGTCTGGCTCGACCCCCACACCCAACCCGGACACCTCCTCCTCACCATCCACCACCTCGCCATCGACGGCGTCTCCTGGCGCATCCTCATCCCCGACCTCGCCACCGCCCACCACGCCCACACCACCGGCACCACCCCCACACTCCCACCCGTCACCACCAGCGCCCGCCGCTACGCCCACGCCCTCACCGACACCACCACCCACCACACCCACGAACTCCCCCACTGGCGCACCATCCTCACCACCCCCGACCCCCCACTCGGCACCAGACCCCTCGACCCCACCCACGACACCGAACACACCACCACCCACACCACCACCGAACTCCCACCCCACACCACCCACACCCTCCTCACCACCCTCCCCACCACCTACCACTGCGGCATCGACGACGCCCTCCTCACCGCCCTCGCCCTCGCCGTCACCACCTGGCGCCACCGACACCACACCCCCACCCACACCCTGCTCGTCACCATCGAAGGCCACGGCCGCACCAACACCCACATCCCCGGCGCCGACCTCACCCACACCCTCGGCTGGTTCACCACCATCCACCCCGCCCTCCTCGACCTCACCGACATCGACCTCCACGACGCCCTCACCGGCGGACCCGCCACCGGACACGCCCTCACCACCATCAAAGAACAACTCCACAACACCCCCGACCACGGCACCGGATACGGCCCCCTCCGCTACCTCAACCCCCACACCGCAACACAACTCCGCAACCTCCCCCAACCCCAAATCACCCTCAACTACCTCGGCCGATTCGACTACCCGCCGTCAGGTCCGGAGGCGGGCTGGATGCCCGTGACGGATGTGGATCTCAGCCGACGACCCGACTCGGACCTTGCTGCTGCAGCCGTCCTGACAATCGATGCCGCGACGGTCGTCACGGAGGGCGCTGCACGGCTGACGGCTACATGGTCCTACGCCGCCGGTGTCCTTGCCGCAACCGATGTCGACGACATCACCGAGCTGTGGACCGAAGCGCTCACCGCCCTCGCCGACCACATCAGCCGACCCGGCGCCGGCCGGCTCACCCCCAGCGACCTCGACCTCGTCCACCTCGACCAACCCGCCCTCGACGCACTCCAACACCACTACCCCACCCTCACCGACGTCTGGCCCCTCACCCCCTTGCAGGCCGGTCTACTGTTCCACGCCGAACTCGGCGGCCCCGCTGCCGACGCATACGTCGTCCAACTCGTCCTCGACATCAGCGGACCCCTCGACGCCGACCGTCTACGCGACGCCGGGGCAGCCTTGCTCGGTCGTCATCCGAACCTGGGCGCGGCCTTCACTCACACGGCGGACGGCACACCGGTACAGGTCGTGACGACCACTGCTCTCGCCTGGGCGCACCACGACGTCACCACCGCACACCGTCCCGCCGCAGAACTCGGCGACATCGTCACCGCGGACCGCGCCGCGCCGTTCGACCCGGCCGAGCCGCCTCTCCTGCGATTCACCCTCGTGACGACCGGCCCCGACGACCACCATCTGGTGCTCACCAACCATCATCTGGTACTCGACGGCTGGTCCACCCCACTACTGCTGCACGAACTTCTCCAGCTCTATGAGAGCCACGCGGATCCCGATGCGCTTGCGCCGGTGCGGCCGTACCGTGATTTCCTCGAATGGCTGGGCACACGCGACGTCTCGGCGTCCGTCGCCGCGTGGGGTCGTGCGCTCGAGGGTGTCGAGGACGCTACGCGGCTCGCACCGGGCCTCGAACCTCACCGGGATCCGGGTTCCTGCGCGGAGCGCGTGGTGGCACTGACGGCCGCCGAGACGGATGCGTTGCGGACCGTGGCCCGCACCCACGACCTCACCCTCCACACCATCATCGACACCGCCTGGGCCCTCGTCCTCGCCACCCACACCGGCACCACCGACATCACCTTCGGCACCACCGTCTCCGGACGCCCACCCCACATCCCCGGAATCGAAACCATGATCGGACTCTTCATCAACACCATCCCCGTCCGCATCACCCTCCACCCCACCGACACCCTCACCACCCTCCTCACCCGCACCCACACCACCCACACACAACTCCTCGACCACCACCACCTCCCCCTCACCCACATCCCCAACCCCCACGCCACCACCTTCGACACCATCACCGTCCACGAGAACTACCCCCACCACACCACCACCCCACCCACCGACCTCACCATCACCACCACCTCCGCCACCGACGCCACCCACTACCCCCTCGCACTCGCCGCCACCACCGACACCACACTCCACCTGCGGGGCATCTTCCAGCTGTCGGCATTCGACGCCGACAGCGTCGACGCGATCCTCGGACAACTGGCGCGTGTGCTCGTCGCCATGGGATCCGACGCGTCCCTGCCGATCGCCCGCCTGAACCTTCTCGATGCTGCGGAGCAGCGAGCCGTGGTGCCCGCCCTGGGTGAGGCGGCCGACGAGCCGCGGACCCTGGGCGCGATCCTCGGGGACGCCGCCGAGCGCTCGCCCGACGCCGTCGCCGTAGACGACGGGGCCCGCCGGCTGACGTATGCCGAACTCGAGGCCCGCGCATTGCTCCTTGCCGACCGTCTCGTCGAGTCGGGTGTGGGTCCGGAAAGTGTGGTCGCCATCGCGATACCGCGGTCCCTCGAGTCAGTCCTCGCAGTCTGGGCCGTCGCCGGAACCGGCGCCGCGTTCGTGCCCGTCGACCCGACGTATCCGCAGATCCGCATCCAGCACATGGTCGCCGATTCCGGAGTCCTCGTCGGGCTCACCACGAGCAGTCGTCGCGACGCGCTGCCGGACACCGTCACGTGGATCGACATCGAGGGCACGGGTGCCGGCCGGCTACCACACGCCGGTGTTTCGGAGGCTTGTCCGGCGCCAACGATCCGCCCCGACAACGCGGCGTACCTGATCTATACGTCCGGCTCCACGGGGGTTCCGAAAGGTGTGGTGGTCGGTCATCGTGGAGTGAACTCTCTCGCAACCACGTTGCGCGAGTGTACCGGGGTGACAGCAGCGTCCCGGGTGGCGCATTTCGCGTCTCCCAGCTTCGACGCGTCGGTACTCGAGTATCTGCTCACGTGGTCCGCGGGAGCCACGGCGGTGATCGTGCCCACCACGATCTACGGCGGGGATGAACTGCGTCGGCATCTCGCCGACAGCCGGGTGACCCATGCTTTCCTGACCCCCACGACGCTGACTGCCCTGGACCCGGACGGCCTGGACGACCTCGAGTGCGTCGTGACCGGCGGTGAGAAGTGCACCCCCGAGGTGATTCGCCGGTGGTCTCCGCACTGTCGACTCATCAACGCGTACGGACCGACGGAAAGTACCGTAGCGGCGGATATTTCGGACGATCCGGCCGCCGACGGTGCGAATGTGATCGGCGGCCCGATCCGCGGCGTCACCGAGGTCGTACTCGACGCTCGAATGCAACCGGTCCCGATCCGGGCCCGGGGCGAGTTGTACATCGCGGGTGACGCGATCGCCCGCGGATACCACGGCAAGCCCGCACTCACCGCCACCCGTTTCGTGGCCGATCCGTTCGGCCCACCGGGCGGTCGCATGTATCGAAGCGGTGATGTCGTCCGCTGGAACACCGGACGCGAAGGGTCTGCCGTCCTCGAGTACCTGGGTCGCACCGACTCACAAGTGAAGGTGCGGGGGTACCGGATCGAACCCGGCGAGATCGACGCGGTGCTGTCCGGTCATCCGGCGGTCACGTTCAGCGCGACCCTCCCCTCGACGGGCGGCCCGGACACGACCGATCAGGACGCGACACTGATCTCCTACGTGACGACCGCCGGTGCGGCCGGGCCCCGAGAACTCCGCGACTACCTGGCCGGTCGGCTTCCCGCACAGCTCGTTCCGTCCGCGGTCATCGAGATCGACGTGGTTCCGCGGACGCCGTCGGGCAAGCTCGACCGCGACGCACTCCGCGCCCTCCGATCCACCCCGCTCCCCGCGCAGGTGTCGGCGGCCACCCCACTCGAACAGACCGTCGCGGAAACCCTCGCCGCGGCACTCGACCTGTCGAGTCTGGGAGTGGACGACGACTTCTTCGCGGCAGGTGGAGACTCGCTGACGGCGACCCGGGCCGTCGCCCGTGTGAACACGACCCTGCATACCGACCTCGCCGTACGGAGCCTGTTCGAGGCCCCCACGCCGCGCGCTCTGGCGCGGCTGCTCCTGGACGACACACAATCGGAGCCGCGCCCCCCGTTGACCGCCGCCGCGCAAGAACCGGAGTACGCACCGCTCTCGCCTGCCCAGCAACGCATCTGGTTCCTCAACCAATACGACACCACCACCCCCACCTACAACATCCCCCTCACCCTCCACCTCACCGGCCACCTCGACACCACCGCCCTCCACCACGCCCTCACCGACCTCATCCACCGCCACCAACCCCTCCACACCACCTACCCCCTCCACCACGGACACCCCACCCAACACATCCACCCCCACCCCACAACCCCACCACTCACACCCACCCCCACCACCGAAACCCAACTCCCCCACCACATCAACACCGACACCACCCAACCCTTCGACCTCACCACCGACACCCCCCTCCACACCCACCTCTACCAACTCGACAACACCCACCACACCCTCACCCTCGTCCTCCACCACATCGCCGCCGACGGCCACTCCCTCACCCCACTCACCCACGACCTCACCACCGCCTACACCGCCCACACCCACCACCAACCACCCCACCCCACACCCCTACCCCTCACCTACACCGACTACACCCACTGGCAACACCAACTCCTCGGCACACCCCAACACCCCACCCCCACCACCCACACCCAAACCACCTACTGGACCACCACACTCACCAACCTCCCCGACACCCTCCCCCTCCCCACCGACCGACCCCGACCCACCCACCGCACCCACCACGGGGAGTCCATCCGCTTCGAGATCCCCGCCGACGTACACCACCGCCTGCGTGCGCTGGCGCGGAGTACCGGGGCGACCACGTTCATGACTCTGCATGCGGCCTTCGCCGCGCTGCTCGCGCGCCTGTGCGACACGGACGACGTCGTCATCGGCACCCCCGTCGCCGGCCGCCCCGATCCCCGGCTGGACCAACTCGTCGGCATGTTCGTCGGGACGCTCGTCCTCCGGACCCCGGTCGACTCGGCCGGTTCGTTCCGCGAAGTCCTGACCAGAACCCGCGACGCGGACCTCGGTGCATTCATGCACGCCGACCTGCCCTTCGAGATGCTTGTCGACATCCTGGCACCGGAGCGGTCCACGACGCACACACCGTTGTTCCAGGTCCTGATCGACTATGGGACCGAGGTACCACTCCACCTCGAACTGCCGGACCTGACGGTAACGGTCGCCGAGGACACTCCGCCCCTCGCGAAGTTCGACCTTCAGCTCACCCTCCGCGAGCATGCGGACGCCGCGAACCCCGGCCTGTCGGCCGCGTTCACCTATGCCACCGACATCTTCGACCGCACCACCGTCGAGGGTGTCGCCGCGCGCTTCCTCCGGCTCCTCGACTCGGTGACCGCGGACCCCGGCCGGCCAGTCGGGGACGTCGACCTCCTCGACGCCACCGAACGGACCGCGCTGACGACCGGGTCGAGCACACCTTCGCCGCCGGCGGAGCCAGTCGAGGCCATACTCGCCGACCGGTTCACTCGGTCCGTCCGCCGCTTCGCCGACGAATCGGCGCTGACCGATACCGGCGAAACGCTCACCTACGCGGCACTCGGTGCCCGCGTCTACCGACTCGCCCGGCATCTCGTCGAACTGGGCGCCGCCCCCGACACGGTCGTCGCCGTAGCACTGCCACCCTCAATCGATCTGGTCGTCGCCCTGCTGGCCGCACAGCAAGCGGGAGCCGGCTACCTCGCCCTCGACGTCGGTCACCCGGCCGACCGGCTCGACGCCACGATGTCCGACGCCGCCCCGGTGTGTCTCGTCTCCACGACCGACCACGCGGCCCGACTGCGGCGGAACCTTCCCACCGTGCTCGTCGACGACGCGGACACACGCGCACACCTGCTGGATCTGTCGCCGGATCCGATCACCGATCCCGAGAGACGGGCCGCGCTCACCCCCGACGCGGTCGCGTACGTCGTGTACACATCGGGGTCGACCGGACGCCCGAAAGGTGTCGTGGTGACACACCGTAATCTCACGACACTGTTCGACAACACCCGGACTGCGTTCGATTTCGCCGAGACCGACGTGTGGACGCTCTTCCACTCGGCCGCCTTCGACTTCTCGGTATGGGAGTTGTGGGGCGCCCTCCTGCACGGGGGCCGACTGGTCATCGTCGACACCGTCACCGCCCGCGCACCCGACGAGTTCCTGAGCCTGCTCCGCCGCGAGCGGGTGACGGTCCTGTGCCAGACTCCCACCGCGTTCGCCCAGTTGGCCACGGCGGAACGGAACCAGCCGACCGACCTGGCGTTGCGGTACGTCGTCTTCGGCGGCGAAGCCCTCGAGCACGGTCACCTCGTCGACTGGCTCGACCGGCACGATCACACCCGACCCCAGCTCGTGAACATGTACGGCATCACCGAGACCACCGTGCACGTGACCAGGCATCCCCTCGGCGACCCTCGTCCCGCTGCGCGGTCGGTCATCGGCCGGGCGATTCCGGGACTGCGCGTGTACGTCCTCGACCGGCGGCTCCACCCGGTACCCACCGGAGTGACCGGCGAGATGTACGTTGCCGGGAACCAGGTCACCCGTGGGTACCTGCACCGATCCGGGCTGACGGTGACCCGGTACGTGGCGGACCCGGCCGGGCGCGGAGGACGCATGTATCGCACCGGTGACCTCGCACGCTGGAACGCGCAGGGCCAACTCGAGTTCCTCGGACGCACCGACTTCCAGGTTCAGCTCCACGGCTACCGGATCGAGCCCGGAGAGGTGGAGGCCACGCTCGTCCGCCACCCGGATGTCGCACAGGCCGCGGTGTCGGTCCGTCCCGACGACCGAGGCACCGAGCGCCTGATCGGGTACGTCGTACCCGTCCGGGACGGTGAACAGACGAGGGCTGTCGACATCGATCGGGTCCTCGGCTTCGCCCGAACGATTCTCGCACCGCACATGGTGCCTGCGACGCTCGTGGTCCTGGACCGCCTGCCGCTGACCCCGAACGGCAAGCTCGATCGCCGACAGTTGCCCGCACCCGACTTCGCCGAACGCGTCTCTACGGGTCGCGCCCCGGTGACCGCGAGCGAGTTGGCCCTCGCCGAGATTTTTGCGGAGGTCCTCGGCGTGCCGTCCGTGAGTGCCGACGAGTCCTTCTTCGCACTCGGTGGCGACAGCATCATGGCGATTCAGTTGGTGTCCCGCGCCCACGAGGACGGTGTCTTCGTCACTCCCCGAGACATTTTCGAGCACCAGACCGTGGCCGCACTCGCCGAGGTCGCCGCCACCGTGAAGCAGGACGTGCTGGCCGAGCTTCCCGGCGGTGGCGTCGGGACCGCACCGCTCGTGCCGATCGCGCGGTGGTTGCTCGAGCGCGGGGGCGACCTCGACACGTTCTGCCAATCGGTCCTGCTCACCGCCCCACCCGACCTGAACACCGACACTCTCACCGCCACCGTGCAGACGGTCCTCGACCACCATGACATGCTCCGAGCCCGACTCCGGCGCGGAAAAACGGACCAGGACACCGTCCTCGAGATCCCACCGGCCGGAACAATCGCCGCCGCACCCCTCATCACCCACGTCGCGGTCGAGACGCACTCGGACAACGACCTCGCCGCGACGGCACGCGCGCAACTCGACGCCGCAACGCACCGACTCGATCCCGAGAACGGGATCATGCTCCAACTCGTCTGGCTCGACCCCCACACCCAACCCGGACACCTCCTCCTCACCATCCACCACCTCGCCATCGACGGCGTCTCCTGGCGCATCCTCATCCCCGACCTCGCCACCGCCCACCACGCCCACACCACCGGCACCACCCCCACACTCCCACCCGTCACCACCAGCGCCCGCCGCTACGCCCACGCCCTCACCGACACCACCACCCACCACACCCACGAACTCCCCCACTGGCGCACCATCCTCACCACCCCCGACCCCCCACTCGGCACCAGACCCCTCGACCCCACCCACGACACCGAACACACCACCACCCACACCACCACCGAACTCCCACCCCACACCACCCACACCCTCCTCACCACCCTCCCCACCACCTACCACTGCGGCATCGACGACGCCCTCCTCACCGCCCTCGCCCTCGCCGTCACCACCTGGCGCCACCGACACCACACCCCCACCCACACCCTGCTCGTCACCATCGAAGGCCACGGCCGCACCAACACCCACATCCCCGGCGCCGACCTCACCCACACCCTCGGCTGGTTCACCACCATCCACCCCGCCCTCCTCGACCTCACCGACATCGACCTCCACGACGCCCTCACCGGCGGACCCGCCACCGGACACGCCCTCACCACCATCAAAGAACAACTCCACAACACCCCCGACCACGGCACCGGATACGGCCCCCTCCGCTACCTCAACCCCCACACCGCAACACAACTCCGCAACCTCCCCCAACCCCAAATCACCCTCAACTACCTCGGCCGATTCGACTACCCGCCGCACGGGCTCTCGAACGGTGCCGGCTGGGAACCGATAACCAGCATCGAGTTCGACACCACGATTCTCGGAAACGTGCCCGTCGCAGCGATTCTCGACGTCAATGCCTACGTCTACGAGTCAGGGGGCGCCCCGATCCTGCGCACCACCTGGGTGTATCCGCCCGGTGTGCTCCCGGCGGCCGACGTCACCGAGCTCACCGAGCTGTGGACCGAAGCGCTCACCGCCCTCGCCGACCACATCAGCCGACCCGGCGCCGGCCGACTCACCCCCAGCGACCTCGACCTCGTCCACCTCGACCAACCCGCCCTCGACGCACTCCACCACCACTACCCCACCCTCACCGACGTCTGGCCCCTCACCCCCTTGCAGGCCGGTCTACTGTTCCACCACGAATTGACCAGCCAGGACCTCGACACCTACGTCGTGCAACTCGTCCTCGACATCGACGGCCCCCTCGATCCCGACCGTCTCCGCGACGCCGCGGACGCCTTACTCGGCCGCCACCCGAACCTCCGCGCCGCCTTCGGACACACTCCCGACGGCACCCCGATTCAAATCATCACTCCTGCAATACTTCCCTGGAATCACCACGATCTCAGCGACGAGCGCGACGGGACGGTCGCTCACGACATCGTCACCGCCGACCGCACCACCGCGTTCGACCTGACCGCGCCACCCCTGCTCCGGCTCACGCTCATCACCCACGGACCGACCCACCACCAGGTCGCCCTCACTCATCACCACATCCTGCTCGACGGCTGGTCGACGCCCCTTCTCCTGCACGAACTCCTCCAGTTGTACGAGCACCACACCGACCCCGGCGCTGTGCCTCGACCCCTCGCGTATCGCCGCTACCTGGAGTGGCTCACCCAGCAGTCCCTCGAGGAGAGCCGGGCCGCGTGGGCCGACGTCCTCGACGGACTGGAAGGACCGACGATCCTGGTGCCGTCCGCACGCGGCCGCGTCCCATCCACTTTCCCCGAGGAGTATCGGGTCTCGCTGTCAAGGGAGCACACCGATGCGTTGCGGACGGTGGCCCGCACCCACGACCTCACCCTCCACACCATCATCGACACCGCCTGGGCCCTCGTCCTCGCCACCCACACCGGCACCACCGACATCACCTTCGGCACCACCGTCTCCGGACGCCCACCCCACATCCCCGGAATCGAAACCATGATCGGACTCTTCATCAACACCATCCCCGTCCGCATCACCCTCCACCCCACCGACACCCTCACCACCCTCCTCACCCGCACCCACACCACCCACACACAACTCCTCGACCACCACCACCTCCCCCTCACCCACATCCCCAACCCCCACGCCACCACCTTCGACACCATCACCGTCCACGAGAACTACCCCCACCACACCACCACCCCACCCACCGACCTCACCATCACCACCACCTCCGCCACCGACGCCACCCACTACCCCCTCGCACTCGCCGCCACCACCGACACCACACTCCACCTCAAGTTCGAGTTTCTGCCGGAGTTCCTCAGCCGCAAGGACACCGAGGCGATCGCGGCCCACATGTGCCGGGCACTGGACGTCATCGCGACGGCACCGGACACGACCGTGGCGTCGGTGCGGCTTCTCGGCGACGACGAGTTCCGTGCGCTCGCGCCCGTGCGCGGCGGTCCCGCACCCGCCACCCGCACGCTCGCGACGATCGTCACCGACGCCGCAGCCCTCGATCCGGACGCCGTCGCGCTCGAAGACTCCGGTCGCGCTGTGAGTTACCGCGACCTCGACGAGGCGTCGAACCGGCTCGCGCGCCTGCTGATCACGCGTGGCGCCGGCCCGGAGCGCTACGTTGCCCTGGCGATTCCCCGTTCCGCCGACTCCGTGCTTGCGGTCTGGGCGATCACCAAGACCGGGGCCGCTTTCGTCCCGATCGACCCGGGTTATCCCGCCGCACGCATCACCGACATGATCGCCGATTCGGGTGTCGCGCTCGGCGTCACACTGACACCGCAACGTGAGCGGCTGCCGGCCACGGTGCCATGGCTCGTCCTGGACGAACCCGGGACGGTCACGATGGTCGAACAACAGCCGAGCGGCGCCGTCGGTGATGCCGATCGCCGCCGGCCATTGCGACCCGACCATCCCGCATACATGATCTACACGTCCGGATCGACCGGTGTCCCGAAGGGCGTGGTGGTTCCGCACCGCGGGCTGGCCACGCTCGCTGCGGCGCAGGCGGCCGGCCTCGGTCCGGGGCGGCACTCGCGCGTGCTCCACTTCTCGTCACCCTCATTCGACGGATCGGTGTTCGACTATCTACTGGCGTTCGGCTGTGGCGCGACTCTGGTGATCAGCCCGCCGACAATCGTCGGCGGCACGGAGCTGTCCCGCTTCGTCGCCGCCGAACGGGTGACGCATGCCTTCGTCCCGACTGCCGCACTAGCCTCGGCCGATCCCGATGATCTCGACGGATACGACGGGTTCGGCGAGATTCTCGCGGCCGGAGAAGCGTGTCCGCCCGGTCTGGTGACCCGGTGGTCCCGTGGCCGTGCTCTGCGGAACGGCTACGGCCCCACCGAAACCACCGTGATGTCCAACATCAGCGCGCCGCTCGCACCCGGGTCCGACGTGACGATCGGCGGCCCGATCGCCGGTGCGGAGGAAGTGGTGCTGGATGCGCGGCTGCAACCGGTCCCGGACGGCGTTCCGGGTGAGTTGTACATTGCCGGGCCGGGTCTGGCCCGCGGATACCACCGGAGGCCGGGGCTGACCGCAGGACGCTTCGTCGCCGCTCCATACGGGCCGGCGGGCGAGCGGATGTACCGGACCGGCGACATCGTCCGCTGGATCGCCGACACGTCCGGCGGTCGGGTGGTCGAGTACCTCGGCCGCGCCGACTTCCAGGTGAAAGTGCGCGGGTTCCGCATCGAACCCGCCGAGGTCGACGCCGTCCTCGGTGCCCACCCGGACGTGGAATACGCCGCGACACTCACCCGCACCGGACCCGCCGGGGACCCGATCCTCGTCTCCTACGTCGTCGGTTCCGCGGAACTCGCCCCGGCACTACTCTCGGCCTATCTCACCGAACGACTTCCGGCTCACATGGTGCCCAGCGCGATCGTGCCGATCGACCGGATCCCGCTGACCCCCGTCGGCAAACTCGATCGCGCCGAACTGCCCGATCCCCGGTTCGACTCCCCGGCCGATCCCGCCCACCGACCGACGTCGCCCGTCGAGGAGACCATCGCGAACGCATTCGCGGCCGTTCTGGGGCTCGAGCACGTCGGTGTCGACGACAACTTCTTCGAGGCGGGCGGGAACTCGCTGACGGCGACACGGGTCGTGGCACGGGTCAATTCGACGCTGCACACCCACATCGACGTCCGGACCTTGTTCGAGGACCGGACACCGCGGGTCCTGTCCACCCACCTCGACCACGACTCGAACGACGCCCCGCTGCCGGTGCCCACTTCGGGGCCCCAACCCGAGTTCGTGCCGTTATCGCCCGCCCAGCAACGCATCTGGTTCCTCAACCAATACGACACCACCACCCCCACCTACAACATCCCCCTCACCCTCCACCTCACCGGCCACCTCGACACCACCGCCCTCCACCACGCCCTCACCGACCTCATCCACCGCCACCAACCCCTCCACACCACCTACCCCCTCCACCACGGACACCCCACCCAACACATCCACCCCCACCCCACAACCCCACCACTCACACCCACCCCCACCACCGAAACCCAACTCCCCCACCACATCAACACCGACACCACCCAACCCTTCGACCTCACCACCGACACCCCCCTCCACACCCACCTCTACCAACTCGACAACACCCACCACACCCTCACCCTCGTCCTCCACCACATCGCCGCCGACGGCCACTCCCTCACCCCACTCACCCACGACCTCACCACCGCCTACACCGCCCACACCCACCACCAACCACCCCACCCCACACCCCTACCCCTCACCTACACCGACTACACCCACTGGCAACACCAACTCCTCGGCACACCCCAACACCCCACCCCCACCACCCACACCCAAACCACCTACTGGACCACCACACTCACCAACCTCCCCGACACCCTCCCCCTCCCCACCGACCGACCCCGACCCACCCACCGCATCCACCACGGGGATCGGGTCGTGTTCCACATCGGACGGGACCTGCACCGGTCACTATCGGCGCTCGCGCGGCAGAACAACTCGACGCTCTTCATGGCGATCCACGCGGTATTCGCCGTCCTCCTCGCCCGCCTCAGCGGGAGTTCCGACATCGTGATCGGCACCCCCGTCGCCGGCCGCCCCGATCCCCGGCTGGACCCATTGGTCGGCATGTTCGTCAACACACTCGTCCTGCGCACGCCGGTCGACGGCTCCCGGTCGTTCACCGAGGTACTCGACCGCACCAGGGACGTCGATCTCGGCGCCTTCCTGCACGCCGACCTGCCCTTCGAGCGCGTCGTCGAGGCCGTGGATCCGGCGCGGTCGACCTCCCGCTCACCGCTGTTCCAGGTGTCACTCGAATTCGAGAGCGTCCAGCGACCAGAGATCACACTGCCGGACCTGACGGTCACGGTCGCCGAGTACACGCCGCCCGTCGTCAAGGTCGATCTCGAACTGGTGGTCGCCGAGACGTTCGACGAGTCCGGTGACCCGAACGGGATCGCCGCCGGATTCACCTATGCCACCGACATCTTCGACGCCGCGACCGTGCAGGGCTTCGCCGATCGTCTGACCCGTCTCCTCGCGGCGGTCGTCGCCGACCCGGACCACCCGGTCGGAGACCTCACGCTCGGCGACGAGGACGAGGACACATCTGTCTCCGGACCGCCCGGCCTCCCGGCGCGGGTGTGGCCCGACCTGCTGACCGAGGCGGTGGAGCGGCACGCCGACCGGCTGGCCGTATCCGACGCCGGTCGCGCGCTCACCTATCGCCAACTCGGCGAAGACTCCGCGCAATTCGCCCGGTTGCTCATCGCTCGGGGTGCCGTCCCAGAGGGTGTCGTCGCCCTGGCATTGCCGCGGTCGATCGCGTGGGTCCGTGCCGTGTGGGCGGTCGCCCGCTCGGGTGCGGCGTCGGTACCCGTCGACCCGACGTATCCGCTCACCCGGATCGCCCATATGCTCGCCGACGCCGGCGCTGCGCTCGGCCTCACCGTCGCTGGGTATCGTGCACAGTTGCCCGACACGGTCGAGTGGCTGGTGCTCGATGATCCCGACTTCGAAACGCAAACGCGGCACTTTCCTTCCACGCCGGTGACCGACGTCGACCGCACAGCTCCGCTGCGCACGGACAACCCCGCCTATCTCATCTACACGTCCGGGTCCACCGGCGCCCCGAAGGGCGTGGTCGTGTCGCACCGGGGTCTGGCAAACCTGTTCGAGCAAGAACGTCACCACCTCCACGTCACGCCCGATGCGCGGGTCTCGCACCTCGCGTCCCCCAGTTTCGACGCGTCGCTGTTCGAGTTGACGATGGCGTTCTGTGCGGGTGCCCAGGTCGTGCTCGTACCCCCGCCGACCTACGGCGGGTCGGCCCTGGCGGACATCCTCGCCGTTGAGCGGATCACCCACGCGTTCATAACCCCGACCGCGCTCGCCACGCTCGAACCGACGGGACTCGACTCGCTGCGGGTCCTCGTCGTCGCCGGTGAACCGTGCCCGACCGACCTGGCCCGGCGATGGGCACCCGGCCGGCGCATGCTCGATGCGTACGGTCCCACCGAGACGACGATCTGGTCGCATGTCAGTGAACCACTGGCACCGGCGGAACCCGTCACCATCGGGCGCCCCGTCCGCGGGTTCACCGCCGCCGTCCTCGACGCCCGGCTGCATCCCGTTCCCCCGGGCACCCCGGGCGAGCTGTACCTGGCAGGGCCCGGTCTGGCCCGCGGCTACCACGACCGCCCGGCCACGACGGCGACCCATTTCGTCGCCTGCCCGTTCGCCGCCCCCGGGTCGCGGATGTACCGCACCGGTGACCTGGTACGCACCCGGCCCGACCTCACGCTCGAACACCTCGGCCGCACCGACTTCCAGATCAAGGTGCGCGGATTCCGGGTCGAGCCGGGCGAGGTCGATTCGATCCTCGCGGCGCGCGCGGACATCGGTTTCGCGGCCACCGTCGGGCGAACCGGACCGGACGGGGAACCGATACTCGTCACCTATGTCCACGGTGCGACCGGCGTGGACGTCGACGCGAGTGCGGTGCGCACGGCGTTGTCCGCGCAGCTTCCGCCGTATCTGGTGCCCGCCGCGGTCGTCGTACTCGACGAGGTGCCACTGACCCCGGCCGGCAAGCTCGACCGCTCGGCCCTCCCCGAACCCGAGTTCGGTCCCCGGCCCGAACGATTCCGTGCCCCGTCCACGGCCGTGGAGCGGGCCGTCGTCGAGGCTATCGCGGAAGTCGTCGACATCGGCGAGGACCGCCCGATCGGAGTGGAGGACGACTTCTTCGCACTCGGCGGCACGTCACTGTCCGCGGTCCGCGTCGCCGCGGACCTGCAGCGGCGACTGGGCCGGCCGGTGCCGCTTCCCGCGCTCTTCCTGAACCCCACTCCCGCGGGGCTCGCGGCCCGCCTCGCCACAGAAGTGCCCGCCACCACCGACGAAGCTCTCCGGGTTCTCGTGCCGCTGCGCCGTGGTGACCGGCTCGCACCACTATTCTGCGTCCATGCCGGGATGGGCCTGGCCTGGGCGTACACCGGGATGGTGCGCCATCTCTCACCGGACCGGCCCGTGTGGGGACTGCAGTTGCCCTCCCTCGGCGGCGGTCCCGAGTACGACTCGATCGAGGACCTGGCGCACCGATACCTCGACGAGGTCCGTGCCGTCCAGCCGGCGGGGCCGTATCATCTGCTCGGCTGGTCGCTCGGCGGTCTGATCGCGCATGCCATGGCCACCGAGCTGCAGGACCGAGGTGAGGAGGTCGCGTCCCTCGTGCTCCTGGACAGCTATGCGGGCGAACCGATTGCGGAACCCGACCCGTTGGACGTCGGAGACCTTCTGCGTGGGCTGGGGGTCGACGTCGGACCCGGCGCGAACTCCCGACCGCTCAGGTACTCCGACGCCAGCGACCGCCTCCGCGAGGCGTACGGTCCCGCAGCGGCCATGACGGCAGACCAGCTGCGGCGCATCGCCGAGGGATATGACCGGTCGACCCGGCTAGCGGCGCGATTCGCCCCGAGAGTCTTTCGCGGGGACGCGCTCCTGCTCATCGCTGAGGACGGTCCCCACGACGGATGGGGCGACTCGATTACCGGCACCGTGCAGGAAGAACACGTCGACTGCGGACACAACGACATGATGCAACCGAAACCAGCACGTGCGATCGGCATGCTCGTCGAAAACTACCTATCCGGGCGGGGCGGGTAGAGCCGCGCCAGAGTGCCGCAGATTCCGCGGATGCTCGGGTGCCGGTACAGCTCCCGCATCGGGAGGGCAGGAAGACCGAGCCGCCGCATCATGCTGTCGGCCTTGATCGCGCACAGCGAGTTCCCCCCGAGCTCGAAGAGGTTGTCGTCCAGCGAGACCGGGACTCCCAGCACCGACTCCCAGATGTCGGTGAGCATGTGCGCTGTTCCCGCATCGGTGAGGGGGCCACCGTCCTGCGGTTCGACGACATTGTGCGGCAGAGACCGCGGGGCGGGTGCGGGAAGCCTTGCCACGTCGATCTTTCCGTTGATGGTGAGCGGTAGAGCGTCGACCAGGGTGATCGACCGGGGCACCATGTGTTCCGGTAGGAATCGGGCCGCGCGTTCGCGTATCGCTGCGACCGTCTCCGTCCCCCCGGCCGCAGCGGACCCGCCCGGGACGACGTAGGCGTCGAGCGCGATTCCGGCCGGGTCTTCCGGCCTTCCCGAGGGCACCACGGCCGCTGCCGTGACGACGGGATCGTCGAGGAGCACGGACCGCACCTCGTCGAGCTCCACACGGAACCCGCGAATCTGGACCTGGGTGTCGAGGCGACCGAGATGCTCGAGAGTGCCGTCGTCACAGATTCTTCCGCGATCGCCTGTTCGATACCAGCGGGACCCGCCGGGTGCAGCGACAAAGCGGCAGGCAGTCAGTCCGGCACGGTCGAGGTACCCGAGCGCGACACCGGCCCCGCCGACGTAGATCTCGCCGGTCAGGCCGTTCGGCAGAGGATCGCCGAACTCGTCCGCGACCGCCATCTCCCAGCCGGGTAGCGGTTTCCCCACCGTGCGCGATCCGGTCAGGGCGTCGCGCCGCGTCACGGTGTGCGCGGTGACGTGCACGGTGGTTTCCGTCGTCCCGAACATGTTCACCAACCGGCATCGTGATTCCGGATACCGGTCGAGCCACGGCAGTACCACCCGGGGGTCGAGAGTCTCACCGCCGAACACGACGAGGCGGAGCGCGGACAGCGGCTCGAGATCCCGGTCGGCCGCGGCCAGGAGGACGAATGCGGACGGCGTCTGACTGAGGACGGAGACGCGTTCGTCGGCGAGCAATGTGTGGAACTCCACTGGGGACCGCGAGATCCAGTACGGCACGATCACGAGTCGGCCACCGGTCGACAACGAGCCCCAGATCTCCCACACCGAGAAATCGAAGGCGGGCGAATGGAACATCGACCAGGTGTCCCCGGGAGTCGGCGCGAATTCGGTTGCGGTGGCCGACATCAGCGCCGGCACGGCACGGTGCGGAATCACCACGCCTTTCGGCCGACCCGTCGACCCCGACGTGTAGACCACGTAGGCGGGGGCGCCGTCGCCTCCCACAGCCCAATCCACCTCACCCGGGCCCGATACCGATCCCGGCAACTCCCCCGGCGTCACCGCCGGTACTCCGGCCCACCGGGCTTCGCCCTGCAACTCGGTCACGACCAATCGGACACCGGCATCACGCGCCGTGTACGCGAGCCGATCCGGAGGATGCCGCACGTCCATCGGAACGAACGCCGCACCGCTGCGCAACACCGCAAGCATCGTCACGACGAGATCGACCGACCGATCCACACAGATTCCGACCCGGTCCCCCGGGCCGACTCCCCGATCGTGAAGACCTCGCGCCATCCAGGCCGACTGCTCCTCGAGTGCACGGTAAGTCAATGTGCGCCGGCCATGGGTCACCGCGACCGCGTCGGGACGCTCGTGAGCGTGCCGGACGACGAGATCCTCGATTCTCCCGCCGGAGACAGGCGCTCGCACACCGGCACCCACCGGTGCCACCGCCGCACCGAACACACGACGTCGTCGCGGTGACGGATCGCGAAGTCCGTTCACCACTCGGGCGACCCATTGCCCGAACCTCGCCGCTGTGTCGGCGTCCACAGACACCGGGTCGGCGTAGACCTCCAGGGTGGCGTGTCCGCCGGTGTCGGCCACCGGCACGAGTGTCAGCGGAAACGGCGCCGTCTGGCAGGGGAGATACTCACGTCCGGTGTCACGTGTAACCGTCCCCAGCACCCCGGCTGCCGTACTGCGCATTTCTCCGATCTTCACGGATTCCCACGAGACCTCCTGTTGCCGTGAGCATTTCACCTCTTCCGCCAGCTCGACCAGAGTGCGGTCCAGGGAAGTGTGAAAGGCCAGGTCGACCCAGTTCTCGAATCCGCCGAGCATTCGGGGCGGCCGCGTCCGGTCGACCCGCCACACCGGAACCGTGACCACGGAGAGGTCGTCACGCCTACCGGTCACCACCGCGGCGGCAGCGGCCACCGTCGCCGTCATATCCTCACGGGCCGCGACCAGCGGGTGGGAGGAACGCAGTACCTCCGCGCTCCATCCGCCCAGTGCCCGACCGTGCCGATGTCGACCAACGGGATTCGCGGTCACCGTGTCGGCGTCGCGCACGCCGACGAGCACGTCACACACGAGCGTGAGCGAGGCAGTGTCGAGATCACGCCGATCGGCGACCACGACCAGATCGGCCACCTGGTCGAGGTACTGCATCACGACTGCGCGCACCGCCGGACCATCGACAGCGACGGGCCGCCGGCACTCGGCGGCAAGCCGGCGTCGTGCCTCCTCCGACGCCGAACCGGCCGGAACATCCACCACCCATAGACGCGACGGCCTGGTCGCGCGCTCCCACCAGCGACGGGACGCCGTACCCCACCGCACCGCAAGCATGTCCGAGCTCACTCCGCGGGGCACCCGCACCGTCATCGCATGGCCGAACGCCGTGCGCACCGGTCCAGACCTCCCCCAAGGAGATTGGTGCATGAAGCAATCGTAGTCGACAGACGCGCGGCGACTGGGGCCGGCGGACACGGGCCCATCGTTCTCACCGGGCCGTGAAACCGCCGTCCACCGTCACCACGGAACCCGTGACTCCACGCGCATCGTCGGACGCGAGCCACCGCGCCGCTGCCGCGACCTCGCCGGGTTCGACGAGCTTGTTGGTCGGCTGGGCCTGCACGAAAACCGACTCGTGCTCATCGACGCCGACACCCAGGGAGCGTGCGATCTCCGCCAGCATCCGCCCTTCGTACTCACTGCTGTCCCGCACCGATCCCGGGCACAGCGCATTCACCCGGACCCCGCTCGGCGCGTAGTCGAGGGCGACGGCCTTGGTGAGGCCGACCAGGCCGTGCTTAGCCGCAACGTACCCGGCGAAGTGGCGGTACCCGACGAGCCCGGCCGTCGAGGCGATATTGATGATGCTTCCGCTGCGCTGGGTGACCATGATCCGTCCGGCCGTCGCGATCGTCCGCCACGCCCCGGAGAGGTCGACGTCGATCATCAGACGCCACTCGGATTCGGCGATGTCGTGAGCGGCCTTTCCGGACGGTGCGGCGATTCCCGCATTGTTGAGGAGCACGTCGAGGCGACCGAATCGTTCGTGGGCGACCTGCACCGCTGCCGTGATCTCTGCGAGCTCGCGGACATCCACCGCCTGGGTCAGAACCGTCGCACCGTGCTCGCGGCACAACTCCGCGGTGTAGTCGAGCTGACTCTGCGAACCGAGTGGGTACGGCACCCCTGGCAGGTTTCGGGTGATGTCGACGAGCATGAGGTCGGCCCCAGCCGCCGCGAACTCGACGGCGCAGGCACGGCCGATCCCCCGCGCCGCGCCGGTCACGAAGGCCGTCTTTCCGGCGAGGTCGGCGCTCACCGAGCGTCCTCGGCGAGCTGCGCGGCAAGCAGCCGTACCAGCGCGTGCGGGTGCTCGGTCAGGTACATGTGCCCGCCGTCGACCTCGATCACCGACGTCCCCGCGGTCGTCGTCGCCGCCCACTCCGCCAACTGAGCGGCACCGACGAGGTGATCACCCCGCCCTCGGAGGGCGGTGATCGGGACGTCCAGCGGTGGGCGTGGTGGTGGCCGATAGTTTTCGTGCATCTCGACGTCGGCCCGGACGACGGGCAACAGCAGCTCGCGCAGTTCCGGGTTCGCCAGCGCGGGATGGGAGTACCCGGCCAGCTCACCCACCCGGTCGAGGAATTCCTCATCCGCCAACGACGACGCCCGGACCTCCCGCACGGTCGCCGGACCCGGCGATCCACTCACGAACAGGCGGGTCAGCGCGACGTCTCCGTCGGCAGTCAGGCGATGCGCCAGCTCGTAGGCCAGGACCGCACCGAGGCTGTGCCCGAACACGGCCACCCCGGAAGACTCCCGGAGGACCGGCAGCACGCGCGGCGCAATGTCATGGACGGCGGCGTCGACCGAGGTGAGCAGGTCCTCACCAAAGCGTTCCTCGCGGCCGGGTAGCTGCACGGGGAGGATGTCGAGTCCCCGCGGCGCACAACTCTGCCAATCGCGGAAGAATGACGCGCCCACCCCTGCGTACGGCAGACACACCAGGGTCGCAGGTGACATTGTCACCTCCTTCTACGACGCCGAGGAAGACCGCTGATGCTTCCGACCCTAGGCCGCGCTCCCCTGCGGTGTGGGAATTCGCCCGCGCAGGGCCGCCAGCACTTCCGCGGAGCACGCGAGCTGCCCAGCCTGCTCGACGTGCCCGTCGTCGAGCAGGCTGATGAATGCGGGTGAAGGGGGTGCATGGCACGCACACGGACAGCGACATGTGCTGGGTGTCAAGACCGACGGAACTCGACGTGGTCGGGAAGCTTGTCCACTGTCTGCTACACCACCCGGCCGATTGTCGGCACACCTGGTTGCGGGTCGATCCTCAGCAGCGGAATTGTCGGCGGGCTCAGCGGCGGGGCCGCTCACACGGACCCCGGTCCGACTGTGAGGCAGCGGAATTGATACGCGTGCACGTCGTACCACCTACTATCGAGTGCATGGGAGTCGCAGCCGCGGCACGAGCGCTCGGCCGCCTCCAGTACCGAATCGCGCGCATTCCCTTCCACCTCGTCGACGACACGGTGATGCCGGCATTCTTCGACGACGCTGCCCCGGCCCGGCTGGCGTACGAGTGGGTGCTGATCGAGTGTGACGAGGCCGCAGCGATTCTGTTCGACGACGACTTCGCAGCCACGCACGCACAGATGTTGCGGCAGCGCAGTGCCGCCGTGCGATACGCCATCGCCCGCCGACAACGGCAGGCTCTCCGCGATACCGACGTCGTCGTCCTCGAGCGGCCCTGACGCGAGGCGCGCCGCGCATTCGGCGAGCGTCCACTTATGCCGTGGCCTGCCCAGGCGACCCACGAATCAGACTTTCCCGAGTAACGAGGCGCACCGGCCCCGTGATCTGCGGTCGGCAGTTCTGGCGGGATGTGCAGTGTGGCGAGGGTGATCGGCATCCACCTGACGTCGATCCGGGCGATGCCGCGCCGGGGCGGAACGAGGGGGAGAATCAGCATTGTGCCCGCTCATCAGCCCGCACCACCTCTCCGCCCGGTGAAACCGATGCTGGCGACGCTCGGCTCACCACCGGGTGGAGACGACTGGGCGGTGGAGATGAAATTCGACGGTGTACGCGCCGTCGCCACCATCACCCCGGCCGCGGTGCACCTGTTCAGCCGCGACAACGCCGACATCACCGCTGCATACCCGGAGATCGCCGCCGGACTCTCCGAGATCAACCCAGGCCGAGGCGTAATAGTCGATGGTGAGATCGTCGCGCCCGCAGCCGGCAGCGGCCGACCGCGCTTCGACCTGCTCCGACAGCGGACCCCCATCCAGGATCCACCGCCCGCGCTGCAGCGCGCCGTACCGGTCGCCTTTTGCATCTTCGATCTGCTGGTGCACCGCGGGGCGCCGATCCTGCAGTGGCCGTACCTCGAGCGCCGACAACTCCTGGCCGACCTGAACCTCGATCTGGAGGGTGAGGCTCTACGGGTACCTCCACACTGGGTCGATGTCGCCGGCGAGGACATGCTCCGGTTAGCCGACGAGCACGGTCTCGAAGGAATTGTCGCCAAGAGAATGACCTCGCCCTATCGGCCCGGACGCCGCTCACCAGATTGGGTCAAAACTCCGCTACGCAACAGCGCCGAGGTGATCGTCGGTGGGTGGGAAGCGACCAGCCGCGGCGGTCTGCGGTCGCTGATCGTCGGTGCCCACGCGGACCAGGTCGGCTTGATATTCGTCGGGCACGTCGGTTCCGGCTTCACCGAATCCCACCGGCGCCGAACGCTCATGCTGCTCCGGCCACTCGAGCGCCCTTCCAGTCCCTTCGACGATCATGTTCCCGATGAGCTTGCCGCTCACGCCCGCTGGGTGGAACCGATTCTGGTCGGCACCGTCGAGTACCGGGAGTTCACCCTGGACCGGCGGCTCCGCCACCCGTCGTGGAAGGGATTCCGCGCGGGGATAGACCCGAGATGGGTGACCGTCGAGGAGTTACCGTAGTCCCGCGCGTGTCTCGGCACGATGGCTTCTGTGCCTCGGCAGGCCCGGCCGGTCTTCGGGGCGCGGCCCTACACCGCCAGGAGCTTCGCCGATCCGGCGCCGCATCGGCGAAGCCCGGAATGGAACTGTGTTGTAGCTCTTCTGCATTTGAAATCGAGGCAGTCACAGGGCTCTTCCACTGTTACGTCCTTGGCGGCACCTCTCTCCGTGTCGGCAACCGATCAGCAAGGCGGCCGAGTAGAAATCGCACACTTCCCCCTCGGACCGGCGGGTCCGACAATAGGGAGCGTGACTTCTCGACGTTCCGCCGCAGAGTGGGCAGTCGATCAGGTCCACGATGTGCGGGACGATCCTGCAGCCCGACTCGAGCTGATCGCCGTACATATCACGGTCCGATCGGCAACGCGCCCCGGCACTTGCCGTTCCGCCGGGCGGCTTTGTCGTTCATGCGCTGGCAGATCGGTCGCGGCGTGCTGGCGCCGCTGAGTGCGATGCCGCCCGGCAGTCCGTGGTGGCGAGCGGTCAACGAACGGCTGATGCGCGACGGCTGCGAGGCTGTCGCCCGGAGCGGCGGAATGGGAGGGACGCCGTCCTCGCACACGGTCGATCTGTGGATGCTTTTCGTTGCCGATCCGACCGCACGCACCTGGTACCGGGCCCACAATGCGAGCATTGCCTCCGCCTACCTGGACCATCGCGACCTTGCCTGCACCGAGAGCCACCCCGAGCGCTTCTTTCTCAACGTGGTACTGCTCCGTGTTCTCTACGCCCATGCCTTGGTCTCGGCGCCGCGTCTGGCGCTGGGGCGGCTCGCGCCGGCCGGCCCCCTTCTGGGAGATCCTCGTCTCTCGATGACCGGGATCTTCCTGTCCCTTTCTCGGGTCCTTCCCGACCGACATCCCCTCGGAGACGACGTCGCGGCGTATGTCGCCGCTGAGCACAACATCGGTGAGATGCTGGACTACGGCATGATCGGGCCGCGACTGCAGCAGTTGTACGAGTGGTCGGCCGACGAACTCGACGAGCCGGGGCTACTCGACTGCATTTGCGACGGTAGTCCGACGTACGCCTGGTCCTACTCTGATCGCGAGGTGTGGCATCCGGCGAGCCCGGCCGCCACGATTCGCGCAGTTCGGCGGATATTGCCTGCGAACTAGGGGTGAGCCCCTCCGCAGAGCTGCTCGACGAGGCAGGCGCCCAGGTCGGCACCGTGGCCGAAGCATCGGTACATACCTCGGCGACACCGCTGCACCTTGCGTCTTCCGCCTACGTCATCGACCCCGAGGGACAGGGGCTGGTCGGTCGGCGCGCACGGTGGAAGTCGACATGGCCCGGAGTCTGGACCAACAGCTGTTCCGGTCATCCCTGCCCTGGCGAGAACTTACCGGAGGCGGTCGCACGCCGCGTCGACGAGGTACTCGGGATCATCCCCGCCGACATCACGCTGGTCCTTCCCGATTTCCGGTGCCGGACACGTGATCCGCACCAGTACGTGGGCCGTCAGTACCGGACATCGCTCTGCAGCAGCGGTGGATACACGGTGGACGACTCCCCGTCCACGGTGGTGCCTGCGAACTGAAGCATCGCCCGCTGCTCGCCGTGCATCGGCGCCGGGTAGTTCAACGTCGGCGCCGAGACCTCGTCGAGGATGCGGAGGTGTTCGGGGCCGAGAGTCACCTCCAGCCCGGCGACGTTGTCCGTGAGGTGTTCGACGCGCCTCGCGCCGAGGATGGGGACGACGGTCCCGGATCGGGCACGCAGCCAGGCCAGCGCGACGGCAGCCGAGGTGGTCGCGAGGTCGTCGGCGATTGCGGCGGCGGCGTCGATGACAACGAACTCCGCATCGGTCGGACCGCCGACGAAGGCGGTGCGGGCAGAGTCGGTGACCTCGGTGCCGCGGCGATACTTGCCCGACAGGAATCCGTTCTTCAGTGGGCTCCACGGCACCAGAGCCATGCCCTGATCGAGTGCGAGGGGCGCGAGTTCGCCCTCGACGGTGCGGGCCAGCAATGAGTACTCGACCTGCAGTGCAATCAGCGGGGTCCATCCTCGCAACAGCGCCGTGGTCTGAGCCTGCGCGGTCACCCACGCCGGGTTGTTGGAGATCCCGATGTAGCGGATCTTGCCGGCGCGGACAAGGTCGTCGAGGGTGCGCAGGGTTTCCTCGATCGGGGTATGGCGGTCCCAGTTGTGCAGCCAGTACACGTCGACGTAATCGGTGCGCAGGCGGCGAAGGGTTTCGTGGAGCTGAGCGATGATGGCCGCGCGGCCCGCACCGCCGCCGTTCGGGTCGCCGGGAAAGAGGTTCGCGAAGAACTTCGATGCCAGCACCACGCGTTCGCGGCGACCGCGATGGGCGGCGAAGAAATCGCCGAGGATCTTCTCCGAGTGGCCGTTGGTGTAGAAGTTGGCGGTGTCGATGAAGTTGCCGCCGAGGTCGAGGTAGGTGGCGAGGATCTTCTCGGATTCCTCGACGCTGCAGCCGGCGCCACCGGCGTCTTCGCCGAAGGTCATCGCACCGAGGGCGAACGGGCTGACCCGTAGTCCCGAGCGGCCGAGTGTGACGTACTGATCGAGTCGCATGATCTGCTCCTGGGGTATCGGAATGTGCACATCCATCGAAACGCGAACCGCAGTGGCAGCGGTAGATCGATCGGCGCCGGGCATTGCACGATCCTGTCCGTGTCGCCCCGATTGGGTTGCCGTAGTGGCCACGCGGATGCTTTCGTGAGTTGTGCGCAACTCCCCCGACCTCCTGGACGAGATCCGCGCCGGAATCACGGTCCATGCCCGGCCGGATCTGCAGACGCCGATCGATGGGCTGTTGTTGTCGAAAGTAACGGCCGAGTCGGCGGCGCCGGAGTATTCGCTGACCGAACCGCTGCTGGTGATCATGACCCAAGGCGGCAAGCGGCTCCTGCTCGGCGACCGACTCTACGAGTACCGGGCGGGGCAATGTCTCGTCGTCACCGCCAGTGTGCCTGTCACCGGCCACTACATCGACATCAGCGAGGGCGCGCCGTCGTTGGCCATGGGACTGGTCCTGCGGCCGGCCGCCATCGCCGCACTGGTGCTGCAGGCCCCCACCGAACGGTGGTCCCGCGGCGCCGCCGGCGTGCCGGCGATCGAGACCGGCGACGCAGATGTCCATCTACTCGACGCCGCGGCCCGGATGCTGCGACTGCTCGATCACCCCGCGGACGCGCCCGTGCTCGCCCCGCTGATCGAGCAGGAGATCCTCTGGCGGCTGCTCACCGGCCCACATGGGAGCACAATTCGCCAGATCGGGATGGCCGACAGCGACCTGGCGCATGTCAGCCGGGCGATCCACTGGATCCGCGACAACTACTCCGAGCCGATGCGGATCGACGACCTCGCACGGTTGTCCAGTATGAGTGCATCGGCGTTTCACCGGCACTTTCGAGCCGTCACGGCCATGAGCCCCTTGCAGTATCAGAAACGTATCCGACTGCAACACGCCCGCTCGATGCTGGTCGCACACCCCGGTGACGTCGCCGGCGTCGGGCATCACGTCGGCTACGACAGCCCCTCCCAGTTCAATCGCGAATACCGCCGCCTGTTCGGCGCCTCCCCCGGCAAAGACGCTCACGGCCTACGCGGAAACACCGCGCTGTCGGACACCGGCCCCCTGCCCTGATCTGTCGACGCACAGCGTCCGGTAGCGGATGCAACCCCGGTTTCCGGGTGCTCCGGAAGGGGTAAGCGTGGCGGGCAGCGCCTTTGATTCGACGAACTTGTCAGTCCCGCTTGCCGATTCGACAGAAGACGAAGAAGGGTACGAGAATGGCCGACCAGTACGCCCAGCAGGATCCCACCACGCAGTACCCCGCCCCCGATCGCGAACACCAACCGGAGCTATCGCACCCGGGACTGACCTCCGACATGGTGACCGCCCCGGATCACGGCGAGAAGTCCTATCGGGGAAGCGGACGCCTCGACGGTCGCCGCGCCCTGATCACCGGCGCGGATTCGGGCATCGGGCGAGCGGTGGCGATCGCGTTCGCTCGCGAGGGTGCCGATGTCGTGGTCAGTTGTCTGGACGAGGAGGAGGCGGATGCACGGGAGACCGTGCGACTGGTGGAAGAGGCCGGACGACGAGGCGTCGTCGCGACCGGCGACATCACGTCGGAGGACCACTGCCAGTATCTCGTGGACCTGACGGTCCGTGAACTCGGCGGTCTCGACATCCTCGTCAACAACGCGGCCTTTCAGATGGTGCAGACGGGTGGTATCGCCGACATCACCACCGAGCAGTTCGACCGTGTCCTGCGCACGAACCTCTACGCGCTGTTCTGGTTGTGCAAGAAATCCGTCGCAGTCATGGAACCTGGATCGACGATCGTGAACACCTCGTCGATCCAGGGGACGAATCCGTCTCCCGGGCTTCTCGACTACGCCACCACGAAGGCAGGGATCATCGATTTCACCAAGGGATTGGCGGCCGATGTGGCGAAGCGGGGAATCCGGGTCAATGCCGTTGCACCGGGGCCCATCTGGACGCCGTTGATCCCCGCGACGATGCCCGCCGACGGTTATCGGCAGTTCGGGGACGACGTGCCTCTGGGCAGGCCCGGCCAGCCGGCCGAACTGGCACCCGCGTACGTATTCCTCGCATCGAACGAATCCAGCTACGTCACCGGAGAAGTACTCGGCGTCACCGGCGGGACGCCCTTCACCTGAGCACCGCAGCGGCGACGGAGCCCCCGCGGATCACTCCTTTTCGCGGGCGGCGACGATGGCGTCGAGGTTGGCGGCGATGTTCTCCTCGGCGGCAGCTTTGTCGACACCCAGTCCGGTGAGCACACCGACCCCGTCCTCGACCTCGAGCAGGGCCAGCAGGATGTGCTCGGTTCCGATGTAGTTGTGCCCCAAACGTAGTGCCTCACGGAACGTCAGTTCGAGCGCCTTGCGTGACTGAGCATCGAAGGGAACGAGTGCGGGCACCTCCTCGGCGGCGGGGGGCAGCGTCGCGGTCGCGGCGTGCCGGACCGAATCCAGTTTCACGCCCTGCGCGGCGATCGCCCGGGCGCCGAGCCCTTCGGGATCGGCCAGGAGTCCGAGGACGAGATGCTGGGGCAGGATCTCGGCGTTGTGTGCCGCCCTGGCCTCGTTCTGCGCGACCACAACCACCTGTCGTGCGCGCGGAGTGAACCGGCTGAATCCCTGATTCGGGTCGAGGTCGGAGGCCTGCCCGGGATCCTTGGGGACGAACCGTTTCTGCGCGGCCTGCTTCGTGACGCCCATGCTCTTGCCGATTTCGGTCCACGATGCCCCCGAGCGGCGGGCCTGGTCGACGAAGTGGCCGATGAGATGGTCGGCCAGTTCACCGAGGTGTTCTGCGGCGAGGACCGCGTCGGTGAGTTGCTCGAGCGGGGCCTCGGCGTGCACCTTCTTGATCGCGTCGATGAGCTCGTCGAGTCGGATGGGCGGGGTCGTGCGATCCGAATTCTCCATGCGTCAACTCTAGGTTGACGCACAGCAAGCGTCAACCCCAGGTTGTCGCTTTCGACTCCGCGAGCTGCGCACCGACCCGCGATCCGATCTGCTAGCTTGATGACTAGCAGATCTAGGGATAGGGGTTCTATGCATATCGAGAAAGATCTGGTGGCAGCCTCGGCCACTCCCCTCGTACTCGGAATTCTCGCGGAAGGCGAGTCGTACGGGTACGCCATTCTGAAACGAGTCAACGACCTGTCCGGCGGACGGATTCAGTGGACCGACGGAATGTTGTACCCCCTCCTGCATCGCCTGGAAAGATTGGGATACGTGTCGGCGTCGTGGGGTGCCTCCGACAGCGGGCGAAGGCGCAAGCACTACACGATCACCGCTGCGGGCCGGGAGATGCTCGCGGAACGACGCGCCCAATGGGACGTCGTCGCGGACGCTCTGAGCCAGGTGTGGCGCTCCGTCCAGCTACCCCCAGCCTCCGCCCAAGGATGGTCGTGATGGATACCGACAAGGAGCTCGAATCGCAGATCGGCCAGTGGCGGGGTTACGTCGAGCGCCGTCACGCGATATCCGCCGCCGACACCGACGAGATGGAAGACCATCTCCGTGATCAGATTTCGGACCTGTCCGCCGCTGGGCTGAGGACCGACGAGGCCTTCCTGGTCGCGGTCAAACGCATGGGCAACGTCGACGACATCTCCCGCGAGTTCGCTCGCGAGCACTCCGATCGACTGTGGAAGCAACTCGTCCTCATGCCCGCCGCGTCGGACGGCGACGGCACTCGCGCCACACGTGAGCTGTTCGTCGTTCTCGGGCTCGCCGTCGGCGCGGCACTGTCGGTCAAGGCAGGCGTGGCGACGCTCGGCGAGCAGGACCTCGCGCGCAACCTCAGTCTGTTCGTTCTTCCGTTCCTCGCCGGATACTTCGCCTGGAAGCGGCAGGTGACACCCCGCCTCGCCGCGGTACTGCTGGTGCCGTTCGCGCTGGCGGCGGTACTGCTGAACGTCTTCCCGTTCGCATCGAACGGCTCCACCGAGGTGATCGCGGCGATCCACGCACCGATCGCGCTGTGGTTCGCCGTCGGCCTAGCGTATGTCGGCGGTCAGTGGCGATCGGACCGGCGGCGAATGGACTTCATCCGCTTCACCGGCGAATGGGTCGTCTACCTGACCCTCCTCGCCCTCGGCGGCGGCGTCCTCATCGGCCTGACGATCGGTGCGTTCGACGCACTCGGCCTGAGTGCCGAGTGGTTCATCGAGGACTGGGTGCTGCCGTTGGGGGCGGCAGGCGCGGTCATCGTCGCCGCGTGGCTCGTGGAGGCGAAGCAGAATGTGGTCGAGAACATCGCCCCAGTCCTCACCCGCGTGTTCACCCCGCTGACGACTCTCATGCTGCTGGTGCTGCTGACGGCATTCGCGACGACCGGCAGCGTCGTCGACGTCGACCGAAACCTGTTGATCCTCATGGATCTCATTCTCGTCGTCGTCCTGGGATTGCTGTTGTACGCGATTTCGGCCCGTGACCCCTACCTGCCGCCCGACCTATTCGACCGCCTCCAACTCGTCCTCGTCGTCAGTGCCCTCGCGGTCGACCTGCTGATGCTGTTCGCCATGCTGACTCGCATCGCGGAATTCGGCTTCACCCCGAACAAGGTGGCGGCACTCGGAATGAACCTGGTCCTCCTCGTCAACCTGACGTGGTCAGCTCATCTCATTCTCGGGTTCCTGCGCGGCCACCGCGGATTCAGCTCCACCGAACGCTGGCAGACCGGTTACCTTCCCGTCTTCGGCATGTGGGCGGCGTTGATGGTCGGCGTTCTCCCACCGGTTTTCGACTTCGTGTGACGACAGTGCGGAGCTGATCGAGAGTGTTCTCATCGGACAGGGAATTCACGGCGTACGGCCCGTCGTACTGGGCGATGATCGCGCTGTTCGTCGTGGGGGCCGCGGTTCTGGTCCGGCTCGGACGACGGCGAACCGTATCGCAAGCCCGGCGCCTGGGCCGAGTCCTTGCGGTGCTGACGGCCGCGATATACGGCGCGACACTGGTTCATTTCTCGATTCCGCCCACGATCGGCGGCTCGGTACCGCTGCGCCTGACCGATCTCGCGACCGTGGCGGCGGCCTGTGCCCTGTGGTCCCGGGCGCAGTGGGCCTACGCGCTCACGTATTACTGGGGACTCGTGCTGAGCACCCAGGCGTTGATCTCGCCTGTTCTGACCGGTCCGGACTTCCCCCACTATCAGTTCCTCGCGTTCTGGGCGATTCACCTGCTCGTGGTCTGGGCGGCCATCTATCTGACGTGGGGTCGAGGGATGCGGCCCCGGTGGCGCAGCTACCGGTTCACGGTCCTGGTCACCGTCGTCTGGGCGGCAGTGACCTTCACGTTCAACCGCGTCGCCGGAACCAACTACGGCTTCCTCAACAGAAAGCCTGCCACCGCGACCCTTCTGGACGTTCTGGGTCCCTGGCCGGTGTACCTACTGACCGCGACGACACTGATTCTCGTCGTGTGGGCCCTGATGACCTGGCCGTGGGAGCGGACACGATGACGCACCGAGGAAATCCCGCGGCCCTCCTGATCGCTACCGGGAATCTTTGGTGTCACGCGATATCTTCCGAACGACGCTGCGGCTGCGTAACATCAGGATCATCTCGCTGGAATCCCTCTGGAGGCCGACGTGGGTGGACTTGGTATCGATCTCGGAACTGCCAACACTGTCGTCGGAACTCCCGACGACGGCATCGTACTGAACGAGCCGTCCTTCATGCTCGTTCGAACGAAGGATCCGCACCGTGCTCTCGCGATCGGCACGGAGGCGCGAAGTCTCGTCGGCCGCACTCCAATCGGAATCACGCCGGTTCGACCGATGCGTGACGGGGTGATCGTCGACCTGGAGTCGGCGCGGGCGTTCGTCACGGCCGTCATCAAACGGGTCTCCTCCGCCAGGCGATACGGTCTGCGGCCCAAGGCCGTCATCTCGGTCCCCGCGGGCGCAACCCCGCTCGAACGCCGCGCACTGCTCGAGGTCGGCCACGAGGCCGGTCTGCGGAAAGTGGGGTTGGTACCGGAGCCGGTGGCGGGTGCGCTCGGTTGCGGAATCAACCCCATGGAACCACGCGCACACCTCGTCGTCGATATCGGCGGCGGCACTTCGGAAGTCACCGCCATCTGTTTCGGTGGCATTCTCTCTCACCGTAGTTGCCGTGTCGCGGGCGACGAATTGACGAACGCGCTGTACCAGTACCTGAGGGCAGAGCACAAGATCGTCGTCGGCGAACTCACCGCCGAGCGTGCCAAGCTGGGTGAACCCGACAGCGCCGAGGGGCAGTCGCTCGTCGTCGAGGGCCGCGACGCCGTGACCGGCCGCGCACGCCTGGTGACACTCGAGACCGAGGAGATCGTGGAGGCGTTGCGGCCGACGACAACCGGAATCGTGCAGACATTGACGGAATGCCTGGACGACCTCCCCGCCCAGGCGATCGGTGACGTGATGTCGGAAGGGCTGCTCGTCATCGGTGGCGGGGCGTTGCTCCGCGGGCTGTCCCAGCTGCTCGAAGAGTCCTTCGGATTCCCGGTGAAGACCGCCGAGCGCCCACTCACCTGCGTCGCCGAGGGCGCTACGGCGTGTCTGGTGCACCCTGAGGTGGTTGCCGCCTACAGCGCCTGATCACCGAGTCGGCGCCGGGGCGGGCGGTCGCGGAAAGTAGTGCTCGAGGAGTTTCTTGACCACGGGGCCCGCCGTCGCCGACCCGAAGCCACCACCGCGGATCAGCACCGACACCTGGATCTGGGGGGCGTCGAAAGGCGCGACCGCGGAGAACCAGGCATTCAGTCCTTCTCCGGGCGCCGACGGGTCCTCCGCCGTGCCGGTCTTCGCGCCGGCCGGTACCGGGAGGTCCGCGAGTTGCCCGGCGGTCCCCGCCGACGCGGACGCCCGCATGCCTGCCCGGACGGGACCGAGCAAGTCCGCGAAGGGCAGACGCTGAGGCTCCGCTGTCGGGATGGGGGTCAGTTCCGACCCGTACGCCGCGGCGAGCTGAGGCGTCACCATCGCGCCGGTGGCGATCCCCGACGTCCAGCGCGCCACCTGTATCGGGGTCGCGCTGACGGTGCCCTGTCCGATACCCATCAACAGCGTCGACCCGGGATACCAGGTGGCCCCGATGCTTCCGACGTTCTCCGGGGTGCCGAGGAACCCCTCGGCCTCGCCCGGCAGGTCGATCCCGGACCGCATGCCGACGCCGAGTTGGCCCGCGACGTCCGCCATCCTCTCCGGACCCAGGAGTTCACCGAGCTTGTAGAAGTAGACGTTGTCGGACCACTGAATCGCCTGCAGCAGATTGTGCGGGCCCATCGGTTGCCAATTCCGGAAGGTGTGGCCGCCGTAGGTGTAGGCGGCGCCGGTGTCGATCACCGCGTCCGGCGACAGCACCGGGTATCGGGTATTCGCCGCCGCGACGACGATCTTGAAGGTGGAGCCCGGGGGGACGGCGGTCTGGGTGGCATTGTTGAGCAACGGGCTCGGCCCCGGGGTCTGACTCTGCGCCGCGAGGGCGACGAGGTCGGCCGGAGGTCCGTAGACGTTGTTGTCGGCCCCCGGGACACTGGCGAGGGCCAGCACGGCTCCGTTCCGCGCGTCCATCACGACTGCGGCACCGAGGTCGCCCTTGCTGGTGCGCATCGCCTCCACGAGTGCGTCGGTGGCCAGGTTCTGCACTTCGATGTCGAGGTGCAGGCGCAGATCGTGGCCCCGTACCGGGTCCACCCGTTCGCCGGCGGCCACCGGATGCCCGGACGGATCGACATACATGCACTGTTTGCCGTCGCTGCCGCGGAGCAGAGCGTCGTACTGCTTCTCGAGTCCCGCCTTGCCGACGCGTGACCCGAGCGCGAGATGCGGCCAGCGTTCCATGTCGTCGGCGTCGGCGACCCCGACGTGCCCGAGGACGGAGGCGAGAACGGCACCGTACGGGTACTGCCTGCGGCCGGTAGGCACCACGAGGACACCGGGAAGTCGCGCGTCCACGATGCGCCGCGCCTGGTCGGGCGCGACTCGGCCGACTTCCACCTGCGACTCGCCTTCGCCACCGGCATCGATCAGGTCCGCGACCTCGTCGGGAGACCGGGCGAGCACCGCGGCCAACCGGTTCCGGGCGTCGTCGTCGTGCTCGTCGAACATCCGGGCGACCACCGCAACGGCGTACTCGGCCACGTTGACCGCCAGGGGAACACCGTTGCGGTCGAGGATCAGTCCGCGCTCTGCGGGCAGGCGGATGCACCGCATCATCTGCTGGTCGCTCATCGCCCGGAATTCCGCACCCCGGTCGTGTTGCAACTGCCAGGCGAACACCGACATCGCGACGAGTGCCGCGGTCATCGTCAGGGTGCCCGCCGACATTCCGCGCGGGCGGCGCCGCCGTCGGGGATCCGGGGTCCACAGCGGTCGCGCGACGCCGTCTCGGCGCACCGCGAGCACCAGTCCGATGGCGACGAAACCGACGATGGCGGCGGTGCCCCCGTAGCTGAAGAGGGGAATCGGCATGCCGGTATGGGGCAGCAGCGACAGACTCTGACCGATCGACACCAGCGCGTGGATGCCGAACAACGCGCCGATTCCTGCCGCGACGAGTGCGGCCTCGCGAGTGCGCGCCGTGCGCGCGGAGAGTGCAGCCCGCCACACGATGACCGAAGTTGCCACCACGACAGCCAGGCCGGCGATCAAACCCCACCCGTACACCAGGCTGGCGAACGCGAGATCGTGCTCCGATTCGGGAAGATACTCGGCCCGCACCGCGTACATCGGGTCGCGCGCCAGCCCCCACAGGCCACCGCTGCCGATCGCGATGTTCGCTTGCAGCTCGGCCCATCCCGCGCCGGCAGGGTCGGCGTTGCTCGACAGGAACACGTGGACCCGTTCGAGCTGGTAGGGGCGGAGAAAGAGCACGGCGAGCGGAAGCGACGCGAGACCCAGCACGAACAGCGGAACCAGAGGCAGAAGCGGGACTCGGGCGAGGATGAGCATGAATCCCGCCGTCGCGACGAGCACGACGGCAGTCGACAGGTCGGGTTGGAGTGCGACGAGTGCAATGGGTACGCCCACGATCGCCAAGGTCGCGACGAATCGTGCCAGCGTGAACCCACCGGCGAGCATGCTCGCGGGCACGAGAACCAGGGCGAGCTTGGCCAGCTCGGACGGCTGGACGGTGAATACGCCGAAGTCCAGCCAGCGTTGAGCACCCTTGGTCGCGACCCCCGCGAACGGTACGACCGCCAGCAACACGGTCGCCACGGTGAACACTGCCCAGCCGAAGGCGCGGAGATCACTCATCCGCAGGCGGGACACCACATACATGATGCCCAGACCGGCAACGGCGAAGAGCGTGTGGCGAACAGCGTCTGCCGTCTTCCCTGTCGAGAGCAAATTCAGAAGGCCGAGCACGACGAGAACGATCGCCGCACCGACGATCCACGGGTCGGATTCGTGCTTGTCGTCGTGCTTGTCGTCGTGCATCCCACCCCTCCCCCCGCCGCTCAGCAGCGAGCGTTTTCGGCAGGCACCAGCAGCGACTCGGACGCGGCCGTCGCCGGGGCGCTGGTGACGGCCGCGACGGCGAGTGCGGCGCCCGGCGGCAGATCGGTCCGGACGATGCCGTAAACCTGTTGTGACCCTGGCTGAACGGGCAGCGTCACGTCACTGGTGGGCCGCACCTCGCCGGAGCAGCGGTCGTACACGTTCACCCGCCAGGTCACGGCGCCGACAGCTGCTGCCGGATCGAGGCGAATGTCGACTCGGATCGCGCACGCCTGCCCGGGCAGGCACTCCCCGTTGGCGCGCGTGACCGTGACGAGGGTGATCGGCCCCGCACTGCCGGGGGCACCGATGTCGACGGGCGGCGGCGGCCGGCCGACATCGATCGTCGCCGACGGTGGCTGGTCAGCCTGGGGTTCCGGTGGAGGCGGCGATACGGGCCGAATCTGATTCTGCTCCGAGGGATTCACGGGATTCAGGACGGCGTCCCATCCCCGGCGCAGCTCCGACCACACCCGGGGAGCCATCCACGCTGCAGCGACGAGTATCAGGATCGCGATCAGGCCGAGTGCTCCCTGCCGCCGCGACGGCCGTCTCCTTTTGCGATGCCACGGATTCCGGACCGGCGGAAACCAGCCTGACGGTGCGAGGGTGGAACCGGCCGCCACATATGGCCAGTCCCGGACGTCCGTCCGCTCCCCCACCACCTCGGTGTCAGGACGCGGCCGTCCCGTGGTGGCCGCGACGAGCCCGGCAAGTTGGCAGCGTTTCCTTCTCTCCTCGGCTGGGTCGACATCGGGTGCGATCGCCTGACGAACCCGGTGCACCAACGCATCCAGATCTGTTGTTTCGGCGAGCGATTCGTGCAACCGGTCGGCCAGGGCCGAACCGCGACAGTTCGTCGCAATGCTTCGGAGAAGTTCGACCACCGCCTCGTTCATGTCTCGCCGGGACGCACTGCCCGCGCACTCGATCGTGAGATGACCGGCATCGGACACCGTCACGTTCCGGAGGCGGAATGGGTAGGGCCCCTCGCCGCGCGCCAGTTCGAGCTCATGGAGCGCATCCGCGACGAGTAGTGCGGCCTGCGCTGGTGTCAACGCCGCCACCGCCAGGAGTCTTCCGACTGCGACACCGCGGACACGTGCATCGTGATCGATGTGTTCGGGCGGGTCGGATCGGGCATCGGCGGGTTCGGTTCTCCTCGCAAGGAGCCCTGTCACTGCTTCGATCATCGCGCACCCCGACGCTATGCCTCCCGCACGGTCAGGACGCGACCGGAGCGGGCGGCGGCGGACCTTGAGTTGGGCTTACTCGCTGCCGAAATCCATTACGCCTGCGTCATTCCATTTAACTCCGCGGCGTGCTCCGGCGTCCGAGAAATCGCTTCGTCCGCTTCGACACAATTCGGTGTCGTCGGTCCGGACAGCTGGGTCGCACCGCTGTCTGTCAGCTCCCACTCGGCGGTGACCCGAACGCGTGCATCACGACCGCACCCCAATCCCGCCACATCGGGCACGGTGGAGGATCCCGGTGGTCCAGGAACCGGATCACCTCGTCCTCGAAGGCAGCCGAGGTGGGCAGCGACGAGTGTGCGGCGCGGACCGGGCAGCCATTGCGTTCGACGTCGAGCCGCCAGCCGTGCGGCATCAGGGGAAGATCGGCAGCCGAGGTGATACTCAGAACACGCACCTCCCCGGGCAGCGGCTCGTCGAGAATGGCCTGTGCGCTGCCCGCGGTGCCGAGCAGCTCCCGCGCCGCGGGCGTGTCGGGGTCGAAGTGGAAGAAGACGACGTCGGTCACCGGCGCCGCCCACCGCAACAGGTCGCCGAACACCCTGCCCCGTCGATCGCCATCCGGGGGTGGAAAGCCGAGCGGGGTCTCCGGAAAGACGCCCACCAGCACCAGCACATCGACCCGCGCCCGCCCGGTGGCAACCGCGTCCCACGCAATCCAGGCGGCGTGGGAATGTGCGGCAACGGTCAACGGCCGCTGCAGGTTCGCGGTCTGTTCGGCAAACAACGCGACCTGTTCCTCGACGGGGCGCTGGGTGTCGGCAGATTCGTACGGGGCACCCGATCTGATCGGACACGTCGAGTCGCGCTGCGGCTGCCCGTCGCCGGGGCCGGCGTAGGAGAAGTAGTACACCTGATCGCATTCGTAACCCAGCCGGTGCACGTCGGCCCGGTGGATGCTCCCCTGCCCCGAACGCGAATTGATTCCGGACATCAGGAACAGTGAACCGGCCTGCCGCGGCGCGGGTTCCGGATCGTCATATCCTCGCGTCCGTACAAAGATCACCGACGCCGCCGTCACCACGACGAGCACGGCAGCAAGCGCCGCGACGGGCCGGGTAACCGGTTCACGGTCCATCGCCCACACCGTCAGTCCCGTCGCCGCAGCCGAGACCGGCACGAGCAGCACGGTGAGGGCCGGGGCCCGGTCGGCCAGAACGCCGAGCCCGAGGACCGCCGCGCAGTACGGCACCATCACCTCGATCCGCAGGCCGCGGCGCCACGCCCGCGCCATCGCCCCGCGCACGGTGACCCCGCCCTGCCACGGGACCGGGCCGAGTATCAAGACCAGCAGTCCGACCAGCGCCACCGCCGGCCAGAACGCCCGCGAGTACAGCGCCGCGTAGGCGGTCGCGTCACCGAGCGTCGCAAGAAGGATCGGGCCGAACGCCGCCGCGTAGAACATCGCGGCGAAGCGGAGGCGTCGGGCATCGAGTCCACCGAGAAGCCAGGCCATCAGCACGACCCGCACGGCCGACACCACGGCCAGCAGCACCAGGAACTGCGGCCACGAGGCGGTACGCACCAGCAGAAGTCGCAGGTCCGCGAACTGATCCAGCGGCGGCAGCGCGACCAGGTGCAGCAGTCCCGGCCAGGCGGGAACCATCCCGCTCGCCGCGAGCACGACGACGAACACCGCGACGGCCGCCAACGGCAACCACCGCGTCCAGTTCGTCGACGTCATACCTTTCGCTGTACTCGCTGGTCGTGGTCCTGCACAACCCATGCGCCGCCCCCGCAGGACAGGTTCCCTCCCGTGGGCCCGGACTGGGAAGCACTCTCAGCGGACGCAGGACGTCGTGCCGGACAACGGGATTCCGGACCGAGCATCCTTTGCGCGCGGTTCGTCGGATGTGTGACCGCATCACGGAGGATGATCACCTCATGGAACGTGCGGAGGCCGGAAGCCGTGGGACGCTCATGACGTTCGACCAGTTCGCGGACATCTTCCGGGACGTCGCCAGTCTCGGCGTCGTCCGGGAGGACTTTCACCGATTCGACGACGTCGTCACCGCGAAACTCTACGACCTGCTCCTCGTCGCGCAGGAGAGCGCGGCCGCCCAGCACCGGCACATCGTCGAACCCACCGACCTGCCGATCACCCGAGGCCTGCAGGAGAATATCGGATTGTTCCGCGAGCTCGGACCCGGCCTCCGGGTAGATCCGATCGTCGAACGACTGGCCGACTACCCGCCCCTCGACGGCATCCTCGCAACCGAAACCCGATCGGGGCTCGCCGACATCACCGGCGGACTCAGCGTCGCCCTCGCGCGCACCTTCCGCGTCGTCTACCCCGAGTTGAGGACCGTGCGGGCACGGACCACGCACTGGTCGGTGATCAGTACCCTCGTCGACCTCTACCTCTGACGTCGCCGACCGCGGCAGACCACTGTTCTTTCGTGACTTCGGAACACCCCCCGGGGTGCAAACATCCACCCCTGGATGGACGGCCGACCACCCCTTCAGGGGGCGGTGCCGGACCCCCCTTCCGGCGAAGACTGGTGTTCGTCCACAAGGGACACGGAAATTCACACACCACACTCAGGAGAAACGCAATGAACTCGACGAAGACACGCATCGCCGCAGCAGCCGCAACGGGCGCCGCCCTCGGACTGGGAATGTTCATGGCCCAGAGCGCCACTGCTGCCGCCGCACCCGCCCAGTCGACGTTCCCGCAAGTCGTCTCCCCCGAATCCGGACTCTCCCCGTACAAGGTCGAGGTCAGGGACCGAATCGGCTGCGCAAACGCGTGGCCCATGGTCGCCTGCGACGCCCCCGACGAAGACGTGCCCCCGCAGGTGACCCTCGTCGAGCCCGGCACCACGCTGGTCGAGCCCGGCGGCACAACTCTTTACGGCCCCGCCGCCGCGACCGTTGACTCCCAGCAGGGTGCCACCATCCACCAGGTCTACTACCCCCTCGAGCCCGACGACGGGGTGATCTCCCACTCGCTCGATCCCGACATGCCCTGGATGTGACACACGGTCGACACCGACTCACTCTGGATCGACAGCACTCTCTTGCGGCCGCCGGGGCCATTCACCTCGGCGGCCGAGACGTGTGCGCTGACGCGCCCCGTGCGCATCTCGGAGTATTTAGAGAGACGAACCATCGATGACATCCGTATCCGCGAGGAGGAGGATGAAACAGACCAGTCTCGTCCTGATCGCGGAACGGGTCTCGCTGTGACGGGTCTCTATCGCGATTCACTACCCCGCAAGTTCCCGATCGAACGTGAGGCGGCCCAGATGACGGCAGAAGACGTGGTGGGCGCGCAGATCGCCGATCAAGAATGTCAGGACTGCGGTTACAAACCGGAGCTGAAGCGAACGCTGGGCTCCTTTCAGGTGTTCGCGGTCTCGTTCGCGTTCATCTCGGTGGCGGTCGGGATCTTCGGCACCTACGATGACGTACTCCGAGACGCCGGACCGGTGGGGATCTGGCTCTGGGTGATCGTGGCGTTGGGGCAGACCCTGGTGGCGCTGGTGATCGCCCAATTCGCGGCCCGCATCCCACTCAGTGGCTCCTCCTATCAATGGGCCTCGCGGCTGGCCAACCCGAAGATCGGCTGGTTGTTCGGTTGGCTCACCTTCTGCTACCTGGCACTCGGCGTGGTGACGGTCGACAACGCGATGGCAAGCTCCGCGCTCATGCCGCTGTTCGGCATGCAGCCCGACGAGAACACGGCGCGCGTGATCACGCTCGTGGTGGTGCTTGTTCAGGCGGTGCTCGTCGTGTTCTCCACGCGCCTCGTCGGGCTGATCACGTCGGGCGCGGTCGGGCTCGAACTGGTGATCGTGGTGGTGCTGGCGATCGGGCTCTTCGCCGCCGTGGCGATCTCGGGCGAGGGCTCGGTCGGCAACCTGACCTCGCGCGGTATCACCGAAGGCGCCCCCAATTACTTCGCCGTCGGCGGCGGGTTGATGGCTGCGATGATCATGGGGCTCGCCACGCTCGTCGGCTTCGACTCCGCGGCGAATATGGCTGAGGAGGCCAAGGATCCGTTTCGCAGCGTCCCGCGCGCGATCGTGGGATCGGTCGTCGCGGCGGCTGTGCTGGGACTGGTGTTCCTGATCGCGCTCACGATTGCGATCAAAGATATCCCCCGGGTGAGCGCCAGTGACACCCCGGTGGCGGCGATCCTGCGCGATCAGCTGGGTCCGGTGATGGAGAGGACCCTCCTGGTCGCGATCGCGTTCGCATTCTTCGGCGCCGGGATGGTGACCCTCGCCACCTGCTCGCGGATGGTGTTCGCGATGTCGCGCGACGCGCGTTTCCCTGCCTACCGGTTGATGCGCCGGGTCAACCCGCGCACGCAGACACCCATTCCGGCGACCATCATGATCGTCGTCGTCGGGGTCGTCCTTATGGCCGTGCTGCCCGGTGGCGCACTGCTGGAGTTGCTCACGGTGGGGACGGTCATCTCGGCGGTCCTCTACGGCGCGATAATCCTCCTCTATCTTGCGGTGCGGAGGCGACTGGATCGTAAGGAGGGCGCGTTCGATCTCGGGCGCTTCGAGCTGCCGGTCGCGATCGGTGCGCTGCTGTGGTCGGCGGTCGTGCTGTTCGTGATCGTGTCGCCCTCGAGTGCACTGACCTCGATCCTGATTGCGGTCGGGTTGCTCCTCGCGGGCGGGTTGTACTTCGCGTACCTGTTGATTTTCAAACGCGAGGTACTGGACACCGAGCCGGGAGACGCCGATGTCTTCTCGCACTGACCGACAGATGAAGCCCCTGACTGCCACCACCGTGCTCACCGGTGACGTGGTGCGTGCCGGCGATTCCGGCTACGAGGCGGCGCGGGTGGGCTGGAACCGCCTGTATTCCCGCTATCCCGAGGCGATCGTGTTCTGCTGTGACACGCAGGATGTGGTCAACGCGGTCCGCTGGGCTCGCACGGAGGGCATCGCCCTGCGTGCCCGCAGCGGTCGCCACAGCCTCGAGGGCTGGTCGTCGATCGACGGCGGGCTGGTCGTCGACGTCAGTCGGATGAAGAGCATCGTGATCGACGAAGCGACGCGCACCGCGACCGTCGGGACGGGGCTGACGCAGCAGGAGACGGTCGCGGCTCTCGGGCAACGCGGCTTCGTCGTTCCGACCGGCTCGGAGGGCGGCGTCGGTCTCGGTGGCGTGATTCTCGGTGGTGGCTTCGGACTACTGACCCGCAGTATGGGTCTGGCGTGCGACAACCTGCTCGCCGCGGAGGTGGTGGTGGCCGACGGCGCGCGCTCGGCGAAGGTCGTGGAGGCCACCGAGCACAGCAACTCCGACCTGCTGTGGGCGTGCCGTGGCGGGGGCGGCGGCAACTTCGGGATTGCGACGTCCTACACATTGAGGCTGCACGAGCACTCGAACGTCACATTCCTCGTCGCGAGGTGGACCGGTCACGACGACCTGGGCGCCCTGCTTCGCGTGTGGCAGCGCGACGCGCCGGTCGCCGACGAGCGGCTGACCAGCGCGCTGGAGGTCGATTCCACCGCGGTCGAACTGTCTGCGCTGCTGTTCGGCGGTGCGCGGCGGGAACTCGAGGACCAACTTCGGTCGCTGCTGGCGATCGGCAATCCCGACGTGACCGTGACGGAGGGCCCCTGGCAGACCGTGTACGGCGACGTCGACAGGGGGCCGAACGACGTCGCCCTCTGGAAGTTCTACTCGCAGTTCGTCACCCGGCCTTTCCCCGACGAGGCGATCGATCTGATCGTCCACTACATGGCCAACACGCCCAGCCCGCCGAGCAATTTCTTCTGCTCGAGCTTCGGCGGTGCCGTCCGGCACGCTCCGCCCGGCGGGTCCGCGTTCCCGCACCGCGACGCGCTGTTCTACTGCGAACCGGGGGCCGCCTGGAACGACCCCGCCCTGAACTCGACGGCACTGGGCTGGGCGGCCGACTTCTGGCGGGCGCTGCGCCCCTATGGCGACGGCGCCTACGTCAACGTGCCCAACGCCGCCGCGTCGGACTGGGAACGCGAGTACTACGGTTCCCACCGCGAGCGGCTGCGCGAGGTCAAGGCCACCTACGACCCGGAGAACGTGTTCAGCTTCGAACAGAGCGTCCCCCTGTCGCCGGTTGACCCGTCCCGAGTCCTAGGCTGGGGCGATGGCGGTCAACCGGAGTCGCAGGGCCAGGGGCGCCCGTAAACGCAAGCGTCGGATGGAGAGTGTCGAGCACGACCTCACCGCGGAGCAGTGGAGTGCGCTCACCGAGGCGTGGGGTGGCTGCGCATACTGCGGCACGACCGACAAGCCGCTGCAACGCGACTGCGTGCAGGCGCTGTCCCGCGGCGGGCGTTACACCCTCGACAACATCGCCCCGGCCTGCGGCTCGTGCAACGCCAGTAAGTGCAACGACGAAGTCACCGGCTGGCTGCGGCGCAAGCGGCTCGACGAGCGCGCCTTCCTGTTGCGTCACATCGAAATCAAGACAGCGCTCGCGCTGCGATTCCCCACACCCCCGGACACCGAACTCGAGGTGCCGGAATCCACTGCCCCGTGACGACGGCGCCTGCTACTTGGTGCCGAAGAGACGGTCGCCGGCGTCCCCGATGCCGGGCAGGATGTAGCCGTGCTCGTCGAGTTGACGGTCGACGGCGGCGGTGTAGATCGGGACGTCGGGATGCGCCTTGTGCAGGGCGGCAACGCCTTCGGGACAGGTCAGCAGGCAGACGAACTTGATGGATTTGGGGCCGCATTCCTTCAACCGCTCCACTGCCGCCACGGCGGAGTTGCCGGTGGCAAGCATCGGGTCGATCACCACCACGTCGCGCTCCTGCAGATCGCCGGGCATCTTGAAGTAGTACTCCACGGCTCCGAGGGTTTTGGGATCGCGGTAGAGACCGATATGGCCGACGCGCGCGCCCGGCACAATTGTCAGCATGCCGTCCAGGATGCCGGTGCCCGCGCGCAGAATGGAGACGAAGACCAGCTTCTTACCGTCGATGACCTTGCCGGTGGTGAATTCCAGCGGTGTCTCGACGTCGATCTCCTGCATCGGGATGTCACGGAGGACCTCGTACGTCATCAGCGCGGAGATCTCGTTCGCCAGCCGACGAAAGCTGTTGGTGGAGGCATCCTTACGGCGCATCATCGTGAGCTTGTGCTGCACCAGCGGGTGCTCGATCACGTGTACCATGCCCATGTAGTCGTCCTCGTTTCTTCTAGAAGACCGTGCCGTCGCTGACGATGTTCAGCGGCGGCAGCCCACCCCGCGAGCGCTGTGCCAGCGCGCGGCCCGCCGCCCAGGTGCCGCCCTCCAAGACGCAGGCCAGCGGCATCTCTCCGGGATCCACGCCCAGACGTGCGCGCACCAGCGGGGCCAGTTCGTCCAGCAGGGCTACCGTCAACGCGCGCCACTCGACCACCAATTCGTCTCCGGCCGTCCAGTTTTGTGCAGCCCAGGCCGGATCGTGCAGGCGGAGCACACCGGTATCGAGAAGCAGACCGCCGTTGCGGTATTCGGGCAGGCCGGTCAGCTCGTCCAACCCGACCACCCGAACGCCCGCCCATTGGAAGGGCTCCAGCAACGAATAACTCAGCCACTGCGACAGTTTGTGAAACGGCATCCAGCCCCGCGTCAAGCCCGGACCGGCCACCGCGTCGTGGCGCCAGACGTCGCCCAACGGTTCGGCGTCGATGGCGTTGCCCGTAGGCCAGATGCCCGACAGCGACGTCAGGAGCTGCGACAGGATGTCGTGGGCGGCGACCGTCGCCGTGGCGGCACCCTGTGGGGCGACCAGCAGATCGAACAGGCCACCCGGCCGGCCGTGCGTGCCGAACACTTCGGGCTGCGCGGCGAGCGCCTCGCCCAGCCGCCGAAGCAGCAGCACGCGACCTTCGAGGCCCACCAACGGGTTGGATGGGCCGGCCTGGAACACCTCGGCCAGCCGGTCCGTGTCCAGACCGCACAGCCCGGCAGCATCGACCTGCAGCGGGTGCGCCGCGTCGCTCGCGAACAGGCCGCTGAGGAACGCGTGCCAGCTCGCGACGCCCAGGCCCTCGGAACGGGCGAAGCGCTGCCCGCCGTGCACCTCGTGGTAGTGCCAGTCGGGACCGGCACCTGCGTCGAGAAGGACGCTGACCACGGCCAGGTCGATCATGGCGCGGGCGCGGCCCGGCGCGTCCAGCGCGGTCAGCCGTGCATCCAGCGCGGCCTTGCGGTCCACGCCGCCGGCTTCGAAATGGCGCCAGCGGCTGTGGTACGGAATTTTCAGGTCGGGATAGCGGGCACGCGTGACGTCGGCGACCTCCGCCGCGGCCGCTTCCAATGCGTCGTCGTCGACGCCGAACCAGAGTGAATCGCCCTCGCGCGCACGGGACAGCAGCTGTCGCGCGCGCTCCCGCACGGCCGACGTGGTACGCAGAGCCGCGGCCGCACCCTCGGCCCGCCCGGTGTCCAGAACGGGACCGACGCCGGTCACGCTCATCCGTCCAACTCCCGGCCCTTGACCTTCGCCAATTCGTCAGCGTCCGGCACAGCGCCCGGCGTGAAGTAGCCGGCCGCCATCTTGGCGTCGATCTCCACGCGCGCGTCGGCCGGGATCAGGTCCGCGGGAAGGTCCACTCGCTCCCCGACCTCGATACCCGAGCCGGTGATGGCGTCATACTTCATGTTGCTCATGGAGACCAGGCGGTGGATCTTTCTGACGCCCAGCCAGTGCAGCACGTCGGGCATCATTTCCTGGAAGCGCATGTCCTGCACGCCGGCCACGCATTCGGTGCGGGCGAAGTACTGATCGGCGGTGTCGCCGCCCACCTGGCGCTTGCGCGCGTTGTAGACAAGGAACTTGGTCACCTCGCCGAGCGCACGGCCCTCCTTGCGGGAGTACGCCACCAGGCCCACGCCACCGCGCTGCGCACCCTGGATGCACTCCTCGATCGCATGCGTGAGGTACGGGCGGCAGGTACAGATGTCGGAACCGAACACGTCCGAGCCGTTGCATTCGTCGTGTACGCGTGCGGTCAGCTCCACCCCTGGATCGGCCAGGTCACGAGCGTCGCCGAAGATGTACACGGTCTGACCCCCGATCGGGGGCAGGAACACCTCGAGGTCCGAGCGCGTCACGAGTTCGGGGTACATGCCGCCGGTCTCCTCGAACAGCACGCGGCGCAGATCCGTCTCGCTGCAGTGAAAGCGCTCCGCCACACCCGGCAGGTGCCAGACCGGCTCGATCGCCGCCTTGGTTACCAGCGCAGCACCGCTGGGCAGCAGGAAGCGGCCGTCTGGGTGCAGGCGACCTTTCTGGATGGCCTCCATGACCTCCGGCAGGATCACATGCGCCTTGGTGACAGCGATGCTGGGGCGAATGTCGTGACCGGCCGCCAACTCGGCGGCGAAGACCTCGGCCACCGTGGCACCCCACGGGTCCAGGCTCACGATCTTGCCGGGCTCGCTCCACTGCGGGTACGGGCCGATGATGTTCGTGGGCGCGGTGTCGGTGAGGTCGGCCTTGTGATGACGCGACAGCGCGCCCGACGCCACCGCCAGTGCCCGGTAGATGCTGTACGAGCCGCTGTGCGTTCCGATCACGTTGCGGTGGGCGCGGTTGGTGGTGGTACCGACCACCGGTCCGCGCTCGGACGGCGTGGGTGCTCCCCAGTGGATCGGCAGGGCGCCGACACCGCCGCTGTGTGAGGTCAATCGGATGTGGCCGCCGGTGGGCTCGGGGGTGGCGGCGACGGATTCAGCGGACATGACGTTCCTCCGTTAAGGAAGGCCCGGCGGCACGGGATGCCGCCGGAACGTGTCTCCGGCGCCGGATGCTGCCGACCACCGGAAACCGAAGCATAACCACTCTTTCGCCACAATGTCGTGTGGCGAAGACGGCGGCGAGCGAATGCTGACGAGGTACACGGTGACAGGGCCTGGGATAGTGTCGCCGAGGTGACGAAGAATCGAGCGCGAGCCGTCGACCTGCGAACCCAGATCGAGGCGGACGACGTTTTCGCGCGGGGCTACGCGTTGCGAGCCACTGTGCCGTCGAGTGCGCACGAGAGCGCCGCGGTCGGCGCGGGACGGCCGGATGTGCTCGATTTCGTCGAGGCCAGCAATCGAGGAAGGCTGGCTAATCTGATCCCGCTGCGAATCGGTCGGATGATCGCCTCCCCGTTCGCTTTCTTCCGCGGCGCCGCCGGCCTGATGGCGGCCGACCTCGCAGACTCTCCGGTTACCGGATTGACAGCGCAGTTGTGCGGCGACGCGCATGCGGCCAACTTCGGCCTGTACGGCACACCGGACGGTCACATCGTCATGGACATCAACGATTTCGACGAAACCCTCCCCGGTCCGTGGGAGTGGGATCTCAAACGCCTCGCCGCGAGCCTGGTCCTCGCCGGACGCGAAGGCGGTGTGTCCGAGAACGGCTGCATCGAGGCCGCCGAAGACGCCGTCAAATCGTATCGGCGCACCATTCGCGATCTCGCCGAACTGCCATTCCTTCAGTCGTGGAACGCGCTCCCGGACAAGTCGGTGCTCGAGCGGGCCAAGGCCGACGCTCTGCTCGACGACTTCGACAAGGCCGCGCAGAAGGCGCGGCGCAATACCAGCGAGAAGGTCGCGGCGAAGTGGACCGCCCACCTCGAAGATCACGAGACCGGGATCCGCCGACGACGGTTCATCGACGACCCGCCGGTCCTCACCCACGTCGATCGCGCAACCGCCGACGCCGTGACCGACGGTCTGGAACTGTATGTCGACTCACTGCGCGAGTCCCGCAGGAACTTGATCGCCCGATTCGCCGTGTCCGACGTCGCGTTCCGGATCGTCGGAACCGGCAGCGTGGGTCTGCGCAGCTATATCGCCCTCCTGCACGGTAATCGGGACGAGGTGCTCGTACTTCAACTGAAGCAGGCCCGGCCGTCCGCACTATCGGCGTACCTACCGGTCGACGAGCCGAAACACGAGGGCAAGCGGATAGTGCACGGCGCCCGGCTGGTGCAGGCGGAATCGGACATTCTGCTGGGCTGGACGACCATCGACGGCCTCCCTTTCATCGTGCGGCAGTTCCGAAACCTCAAAGGGGACATCGATCCAACCGGTCTCGAGCAAGATCATCTCGACGACTACGGCCGGCTCGCAGGCGCCCTGCTCGCGCGTGCACACACCCGCTCGCTCGATCCGCGGGTGCTCGCCGGCTACTTCGCCAACGACACGGAACTGGACGAGGTGATCGGGCGGTATGCCGTCAGCTACGCCGATCAAACCGAAGCCGACCACGCAACACTGGTCGCCGCGGTGAAATCCGGGCGGATCGCCGCCGAGCCGGCCTGATCCGGCACGGCGGAACGGCCTGAAACACGCGAGCTGGATGGTGGCGAGCCGAGAGAGGTCGCCACTCCCTCGAGATACGAGGCGCGGTTGCACCTCGCATCCACCCGAGCCGGACTGCCTCGGTTACGTTGAGTGTGAGTGGCGACCTCTTTCGTCGCAACGAGAACGTACCTCGCACCTCCGACATGAATTCGCGCGTCCAGTGGTAGCCGGCCGCAGCGAGAAATGAGGGACAAGCAGTTGGTCGACTCCCCTACGGCACGTAGAAGATGCCTCTTGCTCCCACGTACTCGACCAGGTTCCCCATGGCGGAGGCGGTAACAACCCCGGTACCGGTGTGGGCAACCCCAGGCTTGTCTTTGGTCACGGAAGCAACACCCGATGTTCCGTTGGACAGGTTGGTCCAGCCAACCCACAGCACGACGGTTTCCATGAGTGCTGGGTCATGAAACGTCACGACCCCCGGCGCATCGCCAGTAACCGCAGCCGGGACGTCGATACAGGCGGGGAAGCAATAGCCGAAAGTCCCTGAAGCCCACACGCGGGGTATCTGAAACGGCGCCGACACCGGCGCCGCTGTGGCCGCACCAGGACACCAGACCAGTGGAGTCGCGGCGAGACCCACAACCAGAGCGGCCCTACGAAGAGACCATCGGCGACGGTTCATTCGCACGAGCCTCTCGTCCGCGAAAGCGACAACTCGGCACCCTCTCCGACGCAAGTACTTGCCTCATCGTAGCGATCGTTCCTGGTCAGCACGCGGAAATACCGGCGAACGCATCGGTCCGACGCCTGGTGCCACGCCCCACTGATTGCAGCGGGACCGGCCCGCAATCGGCACTGCGTTCAGGGCGGCGGCCTTCCGACGGACGCTCGGCCGGCACCGCCGCACGCTCGATTGCCTCCTGCCAGATATTCGACCCAGGAAGTGCACCGCATGATCTCCACCCGGTCGGCTCAATACTGATGCGAGTGCGAGCGCATCGCGCGTGCCGCCTGCAGGCTCTCACAGGACTCAGCAGCGGCAGAGCGTCGGCACCGCCAGGTCATCCACCGGACTGACAAATCAAGCACGCGCGGCACCACGAGGTACACCGCGGTGGGAACAACGACACCGGTGAGCGACAAAGCCCGCAGCCATGTCGGCCAGGTGCTTGTGATCGGGCCCGACAAGGTCATCACGGTCATACCCAACGTGACGAGCGGGAAGATGGACACCCAAGTGACGACCACCCGCAAGTGGATGGACGGGGCCCTCGCCGGCACGAGATCCCGAGCGCGCCCGTCGACACGTTCCGTTCGCGGAGGCCGGCGCCTCGTGGTCGTCGGAGCGAAATGTTCGAACACCGTAGATGCGAGGGCAAGAGATTCCATCCTGAGGTAGCCCTTCTCGTAACTCCAACTATTCAGTTGCCTTGACCGTAGGGGCTGGACATGCAGATTGCAACCAGACAGTTGGAGTTGTCGTAGGATGCAGCCGTGGCGTGGGATACCGAACGAACCAAGAGACTCCTCATCGAGGCCGGGGTTGCAGAATTCAGTTCGTTCGGGCTGGCCGGTGCCCGTGTCGATCGGATCGCCGCGAAAGCAGGCGTGAACAAAGAGCGCATCTACCAGTACTTCGGCAAGAAGGAAGCCTTCTTCAGCGCGGTCCTCGAACATGAACTCGCAACCACGCTTGCCGCTGTCGAGCTGTCCGGTCACGGGGTCGTCGCCATCGCCGACTACGCCGGTCGCCGATTCGACTACCAACGCGAGCACCCCACTTTCACCCGTCTGCTGTTCTGGGAAGGACTCGAACTCGAGGCACCTGTCGCGGAAGCATCGCGACAGAAGCACGCTCAGGCGATAGTCGCCAGCGCGCGGGAAGCTGTCCCCGAACTTTCCGAGAGCGACGCCCAGGAACTGCTCATCACCGTGATCACCCTCGTCGACGGCTGGGTAGCTCTCCAGACCGCAGACCGACTGTTTTCGCCACCTCTTCCGCGTGGCCGCGACCGTGACTCGCGCCGACGCGATTTCATCGTGATGACGGTTGAGGCCGCCACGCGAGCCGCACTCACCCGAAGCCAGTCGGCCCGGACCCAACCCACCGCTGGCTCGCCGCGGATGGGTGATGCGGGTTCCGCATTGCGGTCCTCCCGAGCGGATCGAGCTGGCAAGGTCTAATCATGGCGTTCGGGTGGCGTTCGGTCACTGCAGAGTGGCCGCTGGTGATTCCACCGGTCTCCGTTGCGGTGTTGGGCGTGACCTGGGGCCGGAACATCGGCACGGTTCTGGCGCTCGTCGTGGCGGTGGTGCTGGTCGGTGCAGTGCTCGCCGCTGTTCATCACGCCGAGGTGGTTGCACACAAGGTCGGTGAGCCGTTCGGATCGCTGATTCTCGCTGTCGCCGTCACCGTCATCGAGGTCGGATTGATCGTGACGCTGATGATCTCGGGTGGCCCGGCGACGGCCTCACTTGCCCGCGACACGGTATTCGCGGCTGTGATGCTCACCGTCAACGGAATCATGGGGTTGTCGCTGTTCGTAGGCGCACGAAGATACGGGGTTGCGCTGTTCAATGCGGAAGGTACGGGCGCGGCACTGGCGACCGTAGCGTCGCTGGCTACCCTGAGCCTGGTGCTGCCGACCTTCACGACGAGCCGGCCGGGCCCCGAATTCTCCTCGGCTCAGTTGATATTCGCGGCAGTGGCCTCGCTGGTTCTGTACGGGATGTTCGTCCTCACCCAAACCGGACCGCATCGACACTTCTTCCTGCCCGTCATCCCCGACGAACCTGTGAACGTCGAGGACCGGAACGCGGCACCCCCGTCGGGCAGGGTGGCGGGCATGAGCCTCGCGCTGTTGGTGCTGGCGCTGTGCGCAGTCGTGGGATTGGCGAAGGTCGAGTCCCCCACGATCGAGGACGCAGTCGAGGATGCCGGATTGCCACAATCCATCGTCGGTGTGGTCATCGCGCTGCTCGTGCTTCTGCCGGAAACCCTCGCCGCGGTCCGGGCGGCGCAGAGAAACCGGATCCAGATAAGCTTGAATCTGGCCCTGGGATCGGCGATGGCCAGCATCGGGTTGACCATTCCGGCCATTGCGGTTGCCTCGATCTGGCTGGACGGACCACTTCTGCTCGGCCTCGGTCCCACCCAGGTGGTGCTGCTCGCCATCACCGTGGTGGTGGGCATGCTGACGGTGGTTCCGGGCCGTGCCACCCGCCTCCAAGGTGGCGTCCACCTGGTGCTGCTGGCTGCCTATGTGTTCCTCTCCGTCAACCCCTGACCGTCGCCCCGCGCGTCGCCGCTCGTGCAGACGTCACCAGCGAACCTCCCCGAGATGCGTTCGGGTAAGTTTCCGCGCATGGAAACCGCATCGTGGGTCGGCGCGGCGGCTGCGGTGCTGTTCGGTGCCACCACAGCCGCAGCCTGGCGGAAGGCAGCCCTCGCCGATCAGGCCAGGCGTGAGGCCGAAGTTGCGCTGGACGTGGCGCTCGAACAGGTCACCGCGTTGACCCGGATCGCCGAAGCCGCGCAGCGAGCATTCCCACAGCCGGAGCACGTCGAGTTCGAAGTCCAGCGCATCCGTGGCCCCGTCGACCGGTTCCGGCTCCGCAACGTCGGAACGGGCACCGCCACCGACGTGCGGTTCGTCGTCGATCCCGCCGAAGAGCAGAATCGCCGGATCCCCACGCCGCAATGGCTGCAGGAAGAACCAGTCACGTTGCTGCCGAGGGAGTGGGCCGACTTCGCCGCGAGCGCGTTGTCGCCCGTCGGCGGCTCGTGGCGAATCGTGTTTCCGGCGTTCGTCACCGTGATCTGCGATGAAGCCGGCGCTCCGCAACGGGTGGACCTGCCAACGGTTGTCGTTGCCGAGGACGGCGTGATCGGCTGACTCCGAGACCCGCACCTGGCGAGCAGCGGCGCCGTCAGCGACTTTCCTGCCCCAGACGGTTTCCGACGCGATCGAACCATTCGAGTACCGCACGTTCGTACACGATCCCGAAGTCGAGCGTGGCCAGTGCGAATCGGTTGGAACCGTGGACCGCGGCGTCACGCTCGTACTCGGCGAGCTGACTTTCGTGCGCTGCGCGGTGCGAGTCCAGCATCGCGGCCAACCGCTCGGGCGGAAGGTGCGCACCGAACGCGACGGTGAGCAGCATCGGATACCGGATGTTCTCCGGCCCGGGGTCGCGCTCGATCCACTCCGCGAACGCCCGGCGACCGTCCTCGGTGAGCGTGTAGGGCTTGCGCTCTCGGGCGCCCCGTTCCCCCGCCTCGATCAACCCTCCACGCTCCATTGCGGCGAGCTCCCGATACACCTGGCTGGTCGTGATCGACCAGAACTTGCCGATTCGTTCCTGCGCGGTGACCACCAGGTCCCACCCGGTCTTGGATCCCTCGTGCAGGAACCCGAGGAGCGATGCCGCAGTGGCGTTGAGGGGACGTTCAGCCATGGCACGGTCCTTCGCGCAGTCGGGGGTTGACATTCCACTGTGGCATATCGATCATAGTGGTAGCGACATTCCACAGTGGAATGTCATCGCTGAGGAGGGTCCGATGCAGTACGCGGACAACATCCGGATATCCGATTCCGAACGCGAGCAGGTCGTCGGAGAACTCGGACGGCATCTCACCGAGGGGCGACTGACCATCGGCGAGTTCGACCAGCGGGTGGCACAGGTGTACCAGTCGACGACCCAGCAGCAGGCGCATCAGGTGTTGCGTGATCTTCCGTCGGCACCCCAGGCAGTTGCCCTCGCGCCGCCCAGGGCACCGACGGCCCACCCGTCGCGTCGTCGCATCCCGGGTCACCAGCGGATCGAGTGGCTCGCCTGGCTCGCCGCCGGAGGAATCAACATCGCGATCTGGGGCATCGTTTCGCTCGCTACCGGCGTGATGATCTACCCCTGGCCGATCTGGGTGATCGGCCCGTGGGGGTTGGTGCTGTTGGGCAGGACGGCGCTCGGCCGCGAGGGCGGGTGCAGCAGGATCACCGATGCGCTGCACGACGACCGGACGAAAGTCGCCGTGAGTCGCTGAATCTCCGCGGACGAATGGCATGTCGATGTGCCGGTTCGTCGATTCGTAGCGGCGACGATGTCGTCGGGCTCGACTCCGGCCGCGCGCAGCAGCAAGGCCACCGCGACCCCGGTACGGTCCTTGCGGCGAGCCGGGCACCGTGGTTCGGCGCATCGGCTTCGGCATCGGCATCGGCATCGGACAGCAGCGAGAACTGGTGCTCGGTGTCGAGAGGCCGTGACCAGGAAGAACGGTCATTGTCCCCGCCCGACGAGGGCCGCGAGGACCAGAAGATAGGTATACCCCCCGGTGATTCGGCCGATGCGCCATCTCCCCGTAGTGGGCGACGATGTGACCTGTCTCATACTCACGAACCGGGGTCGCCCGTTGGTCCGACGCCGCCACTGACGGAGGGTGCTCGCACCGATGAATGCAGAACCGATTACCTGCGGTGATTACGTCACGGCAACCTTCGCGCGTGATTTCGTCGCCGAGGGATTCGACCACGACGCCGTCGAACGCATCTACAGCGGTCTGTTCGACGAGTGGAGTCACGCCCTTGCTCAATCGGGTCTGTTCACCAACAGAACCGTCGCGGCCGCGCTCCACTCCTGGCAGGACGACCCACACTCGCTCCTCGACGCCCTGCTCGCGAACGCGGACGAGATGACCCTCAAGCGCTACGACCTCGTCTGGGAAGCTCTGGAGCGCTCCCACGTCGGTTCGGCCGAACCCCTCGCCGAATACGCATGACGCGGCCGCCCACGGCAGTGGCGCCGCGAAGTCCACCTGAGTCGTTCAACCCCACTTTCACAGACACCACCGACCACACCGACGAACGAGAACAATGAGCACCAACACGTACCCGACCATCGAAACCATCCGCATCGGGCAGTCCGGTCACGAATGCCGCTACTGCGGGCACGCCGTCGTCAAGGACGGCCCAGGCTACCGGCACACCACCACCGGCCAGTACCGCTGCGATCCTGCCAGTCGAGCAGTGAACGAAGCCCGGCTGTCCAACAGCTTGGTTCGGAGCTGAGCACGATGAACGTGCAAGCGATGCAGGTGAGCACGGCGCCCGAGGGGCTGGGCCGGTACCGCGACGCGGTCGATGCGCTGCACGCCTTCGACAATCCCGGCCACCGAACCGACCCTCGCACGGCGCTGCTGTTCGACAGCCTCACCGATGATCTGATCGAGGCAGCCCAGACTGCGGGAGCGGGCGACACGGTGTCACAGCGCGACATCGTCGCCGTGATCGACACCGCGATCTCCCGCCCGCGCCCCTCACTCTGAACCTTCTGCGGCACTCAAGTGCGATCGAAGCGGGCAGGCTAGGAGTGGGCAGTGACGGTCAACTCGATTCCACTTCCCCGCCTGATGGTGTTGTAGATCGGGCAGGACGACTCGAATCTCGCAGCCAGTGAGTCGGCCGTCGGCTGGTCCACCCCGTGAATCTCGATGCGCACTTCGGTGAAGTCGTAGCGAGTCGGGTCGGCCGTACCCCGCCGATGGGATGCGTGGACCTCGATGTGCTCGACGCGGATGTCGTCGGCCTCGGCGTTGGACTGGATGTTCGCCATTGCGCACGAAACGATCGCTGCCAGGAGCAGTTCACCGGCCTGGATTGCCTCGGCCGGGCCGAACCTCGAATCCGAGACGAGGTGGTTCTCGCGGGCATCGAGAATGAATCGTCCAGGCACCCCGGACACCGTGTGCCCGGACACTTCCGCGACGCCGGAACTCACAGTGCGGCCTCGGCGCCTCGACGCACCCGGTTGGCCCACTCCCCGCTCTGCACTCGGGGTAGTCCGAGGTTCTCGCGCAGAGTGCTCCCCTCGTACTCCTTGCGGAACAGTCCTCGCTTCTGCAGCTCGGGAACCACGTGACGGGTGAAGTCCTCGAATCCTCCCGGCTGGTACGGAGCCTGCACCATGAACCCGTCGCAGGCCCCCTGCCCGAACCATTCCCCGAGTCCGTCGGCGACTTCTGTTGCAGTGCCGATGAATCCACCTTCGACGCGACCGCCGTAGCGCTTCCCGAGCTCGCGCAGCGTCAGCCCCTCCCGCTCGGTCATCTCCCTGACCTCCTGGTAGTGGCCTTCGACGCCGGGAACCTCGACGTCGGGGAGTCGCTCGTCGAGTGGGAACGTCGACAGGTCCACGTCCAAGTGGTACGCGAGTGTGGACAATCCACCGAGGGGCGGTACCAGGTCGAAGAGTTCTTCGAATGTCTGCTGCGCGATCGCCGTCGTGGCCCCGACGACGGGCGCGATGGACGGGAGGATCTTCACAGATTCGGGGTCGCGGCCGTGAGCGGCGGCCCGTTCCTTGATCTCCTTGTAGAAGTCCTGCGCGGATTCGAGGGAGGCGTGACTGCAGAAGATCACGTCGGACCACCGTGCGGCGAAGTCCTTTCCCTTCGCGGACGCGCCGGCCTGGATGACCACCGGGTAGCCCTGCGGAGGCCTGGGGACATTGAGCGGCCCCTGCACGGTGAACCAGTCACCCTTGTGACGGATCGGGTGTACTCGATCCGGATCGGCGAACAGCGGCTGTTCGGTATCGAGGACGAGAGCGTCGTCCTCCCAGCTGTCCCAGAGCTTCCCTGCGACCTCGAGGAATTCGTCGGCCCGCTCGTATCGCTGGTCACGGGGAAACTGTTCGTCCCGGTTGAAGTTCCGCGCTTCCGACACCTGGAAGGAGGTCACCACGTTCCAGGCGGCACGTCCCTCGGTCAGGTGGTCCAGGGTGGCGAAGGACCGCGCGACGGTGAACGGTTGCGCGTACGTGGTGGAGACCGTGGCTGCGAGACCGAGATGCGAAGTGACCGCACCCATCGACGACAGCACGTGAAGTGGGTCGAGTCGCATCGAGCCGAGTGCACCGTTGCGTAGCTGGGAATCGGTGCTGCCACCGAAGCGGTCGGGCACCGAGAGGATATCGGCGAAGAACGCGAGATCGAAACGTGCGTCTTCGAGCGTGCGCGCGATGTTCTGGTAGTAGCCGGCGCTGAGCCAGCCGGGAACCGATCCCGGGTACCGCCAGCCGCCGGGCCGACCGGGGCCCGCGGTGACGAAGGCGGCCAGATGCATACGAGAGGGAGACATGTGCGGTGATACCTACTTCGCGAGAGCCTGAGCGATAACTGACTTGATCGAGTCGAAACGCGAATCCTGCAACCAGGTTGTCACGTCGACTCGGTCCGGGTACACGCCGAGGTCGTGGAAGTTGTCCGCGAGATCCTGGGTTCCGTTGATCGCCGCCGCATCGACCGCAGTGAATTCGCCTGCACCGGAATAGGACAGACGTCTCGCCTTCACCAGGTCGAGATACACCTGCTCCTCGAGATCACTGTTCCCGAAACCACCCAGTTCGGCGAACGCGGAGACCGCCACCTCGGGGTTGCCGTCGATCCAGCGCTGCGCATCGCGCACGTTCCGGACGAGTGTGGCGGCGGCATCCGGGTGGTTGAATGCGAAGTCCTCACTCGCGACGAAGAAGGCGTAGTCGTACGTCTTCACGTCGGGAAGAGCGACCGCATTGTGTTTCCGCTTGGCCAACTCGATGGTGGGCTGCCAACTGATCCACGCGTCGACCTTGCCCTCCGCGAAGGCGGCCTCCGCGTCTGCGGCAGGAAGATTGACGTACTCGATGTCTTCGAGCGTGAGGCCGACCGATTCCAGATACTTCACCAAGCTGTACGTGCCGGTGGTGCCGCGATGATCCGCGACTTTGCGCCCTCGCAGATCTGCACCCGACGTGATGTCCGATCCCTGCGGCACCAGGATGTCGACCTCGTTGGCGGGAAGTGGATAGGCAACCAGCGGAACGATCGGCACACCACCGCCGATGGCGTAGATCACCGCGGTGGCAGTGGCGAAGGAGAAGTCGACACTTCCCGATTTGACGGCCTCCATCACTGGCAGCGAAGCCGGGAAACCCGACGGCCACTGCACGGGGACGCCCAGATCCTTGGCGAGGTCGAATCCGCCCAGGTTGTTGCGCAGGATCGTGCCGGGCTCGGCCTTCCCGTCGCCGATCAATGCGTATCGCACCTCGGTCAGCGGACCGCCCGCTGCGCCGGATGCCGATGCACCGCAGCCGGTCAGCGAGAGGGCCGACAAGCCCAGGACTCCGGCGCCGGCGGCCCTGAGGAATCCTCGCCGATCGAGGGCACGGAGTTGTGAAGTGACGCGGGGTGACATGAGGGTGAGGGCCTTTCCAATGGGACCAGGGAAGTGGGACTCGGGAAGTGGGGCTAGAGAGACGAGAGGGCGTTGTCTGCCTGGAGGAGTCCGTCGAGCAACTCCTCCTTCCAGGCCGCGAGTTGGGCGTCCCCGCGGTGTCGTGGTCGGGCGTGCGGGATCCTCAGATCGCGGGTGATGCCCTGGTCGGTGAGGAGCAGCACGCGATCGGAGAGCACGAGCGCCTCTTCCACGTCGTGGGTCACCAAGAGAACCGTCCGCGGCTGCTCGGCGAGGACGCGTTCGAGAAGTTGCTGCATCGCCACGCGGGTGATCGCGTCCAGGGCGCCGAACGGCTCGTCGAGCAAGAGGACGTCAGGCTGATGCAGCAACGCCCGTGCCAGCGCAACGCGTTGACGCTGCCCTCCGGAAAGCTCTGACGGCCAATCTTTTTCACGCCCGGCCAGGCCTACATCGTACAGTAGCTCGAGTGCGCGCTCGCGTTGGTGCCGAGTTCCGAGCTGCACGTTGTCCAGGACGTTGCGCCACGGAAGCAGACGGTCCTCCTGGAACATCATCCGCGACATGGTTCCGCCCGAGGTACCGCCGGTGGATTCGACGACGCCGTGCGTCGGTTGTTCGAGCCCGGCGATGATTCGCAGAAGCGTGGATTTGCCGACCCCGCTGGGGCCGAGGAACGAGACGAACTCACCGGGCTCGACGGTCAGGTCGATGTCGTGGAGAACCGTCGTGTCACGGTATCGGTGCCCGATGCCGACCAGATCGAGGCCGACGAGGTTGGTGGCAGGCATCAGCGATTTCCTCCCTGGTAGTGGGGATTCCAGCGCAGGACACGGGCTTCGATCAGCCGGGTGATCTGATCGGCGAGCAGGCCGGCGACGGCGTACAGCAGGATCGCGAGGACGATGCGGTCGTTGCGCAGCATGTCCCGGCCGTTCTGGGCGAGGAAGCCGATGCCCTCACTGGTTGCAATCGTCTCGGCGATCACCAGCGTCAACCAGGCGACGCCGAGTGCGTAGCGGATGCCGGTGAGAATCATCGGCATGGCTCCGGGAACGATGATGTCGCGAATTCGGGCGCCTCGACCCAGCCCGTAGGATTCGCCGAGTTGAACGAGTTTGGGATCGACGGTGCGGATTCCCGCGACCGTGTTGAGGTACACCGGAAAGATCACCCCCAGCGTGACGAGCACGACCTTCGGGAGTTCACCGATACCGAACGCCGCGATCAGAAGCGGGACCAGGGCGAGGTGCGGAAGCGCACGCAACATCTGCAGGGTGCGGTCCACCAGCCCCTCGGCGATTCTCGATAGTCCGACGACGAAGCCGAGTACGAGTCCGATCGAGGCTCCGAGGGTGAACCCGATCAGGATTCGGCGCAGGCTGACCGTCAGGTGTCTCTGCAACTCACCGGCGGTCCACAACTGCTCTGCCGTGGCCAGGACCTTGCTGGGCGGAGGCAGGACGGAGGGTGAGATCGCCCCGGCCGAGGACGCCCACTGCCAGCCGAGGATCACGAGGACGGGCACCACCCACGGCAGCAATACCGACGGTTGAAGTCGCCGGCGCGTGACGGCACGTTGCGGCCGACGGCGATCCTCCCCCGTCGGTTCTGCCCGGGTGGGGCGCGGTGCGGCAAGTTGCGTCTCAGTCATTCCCGACGACGTCCGATCCGGCGGATGCTGATTCTCGGCTGCGAACTCGCCGCGCTGAGTGGATATTCATGGCTTCTCCTTGTCCTGACGCGGAGGAGCTTACGAATGACTGCACATCTCTGTCTGCATCTGTATACACATGGATTCAAACCCTTTACTTCGGTTGCTCGCCTCTGGTAAGGCTTGCTCCGTGGCATGGCGTTCGTGCCCGGACAGGGGAGCTCGGTGGAGAGAGAATCATCGGCGTACAAGCAGCTGCGTGAGCGCATCACCGGCGGCGCCGACCGGCCCGGGACGATGTTGATCCCGGCGACCATCGGCGCGGAGTTGGGACTGTCCCGTACCCCGGTGCGGGAAGCGTTGCAGCGGCTCGAATACGAGGGCCTGGTGGTCCAGGCGCCGCGAGGGTACCGGGTGCGCGAGCGCACACCCGAGGAGGTGCTCGAGATCTGCGAGGCACGGATCGCGCTCGAGTCCGCGATCGCCTACTCCGCCGCGACCCGCCACACCGAATTGGACCTGGCGCGGTTGAGCCGGTTGTTCGAGCAGGCAATCGAATCACCCGATCCCGCGACGAGCCTGGCGCTGCACAACGAGTGGCACACCGCGCTGCGCAGCGCGGCCCACAATCAGACCATCGCACAGCTGATGGACCGGCTCGACGCTCAGTTGCGGGTCTACGACGCGGAGGAAGCCCAGGCCTCGTCCAATCTGCAGCAGATCGAAACGGAACACCGCGAGATCCTGACCGCCGTGCAGAGCGGCGACGCCGAGAAGGCGCGGATCCTGATGATCGCGCACCAGGCGCGGACCCGCGATCTGCGTATCGCAGCAATGGCCCGACGGTAGATCGCCGCATCATCACAGAGCCGGGCGTTGCCTCACGGTCTACTACCATGCTTCGCAGATGGGATGCGCGGTCAGGGCGCCCGGTGAGACGAAGGATCGGCAATGACGAACGACCGCGGTGAGGACCCGAAATCTCGACCGTCCCCGGGAATGCGGCGGCGCCTGCCCTGGCTGCTGCTCGCCGCCGTGGTGGTCGTCGTGGGAGCGGTCGCCGTCGTCGCCTACGTGCTGACCTCCGGAGCCGAGGATGGCCGCGAAGCCCGCGACTTCTCGCCGAGCGCGGACAATCCCGACCCGTCACTGGGAATCGAAGGGATCGTCACCGTCGACTATCCGCCCGCCGACCATGTGCAGGCACCGCAGCAAGTGGCCTACGACCAGAGTCCCCCGTTCGGCGGTGCCCACGACCAGTACTGGGCAACCTGCACCGGCATTGTCTATCCCGAAGCGATCCGTAGCGAGAACGCCGTGCACTCCCTCGAACACGGCGCCGTGTGGGTGACCTACGACCCGGACCGGCTGGACGACGACGACATCGCAGCTCTGGCAGCGAACGTCGAGGGCGAACCGTACACCCTGATGTCGCCGTACCCCGGTCTCGACTCGGCGGTGTCCCTGCAGTCGTGGGGTCACCAACTGAAACTCGACGACGTAACCGATCCGCGGATCTCCGATTTCCTCACGGCCTTGCGACAGAACCCGAACACCTACCCGGAACCGGGGGCAACCTGCTCGACGGTGCGGGGCGGATTCGATCCGGCCGACCCGCCGCCATTCGATCCTTCCGCACCGGGTCCGGACGCCGTTCCGGTCGACGGCAAGTAACCGCGTCGGCGGACATTTCCGCATCACGTCGGACGAGATCGGGTTCCTGCGGTCGAAGCCGAAATTCACCTACCGAAAGTGTGCCGGGTTTGTCGATATCGCGATCGCCGATTCGACGAATAAGTAGGAGCACATGAGGAGGTGAGAGCGATGTTGGCGGCACATCTGTTGTCCGGACTGACCAGCGAAGAGGTCGATCTGATCGTGGCGGAGGAACTGCATCTGCTCGACGCCGTCGCATGAGGTCCGTCGATGCCGTGTCGAACACCGGCAGGTGACGAACGGGCGCTGCTAGCCGGTCGGGTCCGATCCGGGAGGATCTGCGTCGAGCGTGGCGGTGATCCGCGCTCCGATCGAACGGTAATCGAGGTCGGTCACGAATCGATGCGCCGGCCCCCGTACCGGACTGACGCCCCACACGGCGGCCCGGCCGTCCTCGTCGTGATACACCCGAGGTTGGGCGTCGGTGGCGGACAGCATAACCGTGGGGTCGAGCATCACGGCGGCCGCGACGGAATCGTGCGCGGTGTAGATCGGGTCCTCGGAGCGATATGTGCCGGTGCAGTACCGGTGATAGTCCTCGGTGATGTCGCGGACGAAGGTCGCCGTCTTTCCCACCGCGGAACGAGCGACGAGATCGGCCCAGGCCAATCGGAGCCGGCCGGTGACACTCATTCCCACCCACGTAATCTGCCCCGGCGCTGCAGCAACCACCCTGGCCGCGACTGGATCGTGGTTGGTATTGGTGTCACCTTTCTCGAGGAATTGTGGTTGTTCCGCGGCCTCGACCTCTCTGCGGGAGACGGGTCCCATTCCGCCCATGATGGTGACCGAACGGAAGCGGGTCAGGATCCGTGGGTCGCGTGTGACGGCGGCGGCGATGTTGGCCAGCGGACCCAGGCACAGCAGGTCCACCGCACCGGGCCGGTCCTGCGCGACGCGGAGCAGTTGATCGACGGCGGACTCGGGCGCCGGGCCCACACCCGGTGGCGGCCGATATCCGCGATCCCCGAGTCCGTCGAGTCCGTGTGGGGAGATGGTGGCAGGTGGTGGCCCGGGGCGTGATTGTCCGACGCACACCGGAACGTCGCGCATGCCGGCGACGGACAGAACGGTGAGGGCGTTCCGCGCGGCCTGCCGTTCGGTGCAGTTACCGAACACGGTTCCGACACCGACGATTTCGGCTCCGGCGTGCTGTGCAATGGTGAGTAGCGCAAGAGCGTCGTCGACGCCGGCGTCGGTGTCGACGAGTACGTAGCGGTCGGTCACTGCCGGTCCTGTCCCCCGTGATCCCTGATCGAATCGACTCGATCACCCTCGCGCGCAGTGTAACTGGACCGGTTCCCGGTCGTTCCGCCGGTCAATAGCTGAAGGTCACCGCCCCTTCGTCGCCGATCCACTTCCACATCGGTACCGTCCCGGCGAGTTCGGCATTGGATACCAGCGCGTCCTTGTCGAGGTGCTTGGCCTCGAAGCAGATCGGACACACCATGTAGATGCCGCCCGCGGTCGCGAACCGCGCCGCCAGATCGGGAAGCGGCGGACAACCTTCGCAGGCCACGCCCTGAATCGTGCCGTCGAGCGCCAGCCGTACCGCTTCTTTCGTGAGAAACATCAGCGTCTCGCGCTGTTGTTCTGCCGCGCCGACCGCGACCAGAAACGCAACCGTCACCTTCTCGGCGTCCTCGAGACCGGTGGTAAGACTGACCACTGCTTTATTGCTCATGGATTCGAGTCTTCGCCGCGCGAGGACTGCCGACAAGGGGGCTCATCGAGTCACCGGATTCGCACCTCGAGATCGGTGGCGGTTTTTTGTTTCGACCGCACCCACAACGGATTCGAGCCTAACCTGAAAAGGTGTTCGAACAGCGTCCGTTTCAGCAGATTTCGATGCCGTTGCGCCTCGCAGTCCGTCACGATCGCTCCACCAGGGCATCCGCCGCCGAACGTATCGGAATTCACCCGCGGATGTTGACTCGGATGGGAGCGGAGCCGCGTCAGCAGGCTCGCGTGAGCCACGGGGGAACGACCGCACTGTTCACTTTGCTCCCGGATACCGATGTGGACGAGATCGACACCATCCGGATAACAGCGGGGGGCTGTCGTCGACTCGGCGCGGCGCCGGGACAGACGGTGACACTCGACCGACGGTGCACCGCCTCCGCGATGACCGAGGAAGAGGCCGAAATGGGGGGTGAGTTCATCGAGCGGCTCGAAGACGACGGGCGACATCACCGTCTCGTGGTCCTGGCACCGCACGGTGGCGCCATCGAAACCCGAACGGATCAGCAAGCTGAACAGGTCGTCGCTTCGCTCGGATCACGCGATTCGACACTGTGGGTGTGTAAAGGGTGGCGACCGGTAGGCAATGCCTATCGTGCATGGCACATTTCCTCGACTGATCTCAGCGTGCACAGCTTTCCGCTTCTACGCTCCCTGTCGGCGAGACGATTCCGGTGGGCGCTGTCGTTTCACGGCTACCGAGGAAACGACGTCCTCATCGGCGGCCGCGCTCCCGCGCGGCTCAAGTCGGACGTCCGGAACGCGATCGCGAAGGCACTCGACGGAAGCGGTATCTGTGTTCGCGTAGCCGAACGCGGAGAACGACATAGTGGTGAATCCGCATCCAACCTGGTCAACCGCCTGACCATCGACGCTGCCGGCGGAATCCAAATCGAACAATCACGAGCCGCGCGGACACTGCACGGTCCGGCGATCGCTGCAGCGGTCAGCGAGGTCTACGACACCTGGATCGCCGCCGACAATCTTCGGTGAGACTTCACGGGCCCGCGGGAGCCCAGCACGGCCCGTCCGGGGGCGGGGTGTGCTGGTAACCGGGATAGCACGGCAGCACCTGCGGGGCTGGGGCGGGCGCTGGTGCCGGGGCAGGCACGGGTGCCGGGGCATTCGCCGGTGGCGAGCCGGGTGGGAGGCACGGGCCGTCCGGGGGCGGGGTGTGCTCGTAACCGGGATAGCACGGCAGCACCTGCGGAGCGGATGCTCCCGGAGGGGGTGCGGGTGCCGGCACTACCGGTGGTGATTGCGGCGCCGGAGTCGGTATGGCTTCCTCCTGAATGGGAGCCTCCGCAACCGGTGTTTCCGTCGGTGGTGGTGCTTGGACCGGCGGCTCCTGTTCGGCAGCGGTCGGGTTCGCCATGGCGGACGGTGACGACGACGGCGATGCCGGCCTTGCCGCGCTCGACGACGGCGTAGGCACGGCGACGTGAGGCGATGACGTTCCCGATCCGATGATCACGCCCCCGACAATCGCGACAGCGACGATCGCGGCGAGCGCAAGTCCGGCGACGATCAGGCGGCGGTTCCGGTCGATCGGAGGGGTCGCAGGAGCGGGCACGACGGCAGGCTGTTGCGGTGGCGCCGCGACACGAGCGGCGGCGGCGAGTTCGCCCACCGACCGATAGCGCCGCGCGGGGTCAGCCGCCGTTCCGCGTGCGATCACGGCAGCCATGCCGACCGGTGGCGTCGGGATCGCCGAGGTCGGGAACACCTCCCCGGTGAGGCACTCGTACAACACGCAGGTCAGACCGTAGACGCCCGACGCGGCCCCGAGAATCGTGGGGAGCCCGACGTCCGTGAGCTGGACCAGTCCCCCGTCCTGCACGACGACGTTCGCCGACGACACTTCCTGCTCGACCAGCCCGGCCACGCGCACGGCCTCCAGCGCCGACGCCAGTTGCTCGACAACGCCGACCGCGCGCGATACCTCCATCGGTCCGGTGGACTGAAGGATCGTCCGCAAGTTCGTGCCCTGGGTGACCGGCGTTGCGAGAAAGAGCCGGTTTCCGACCTGCCCGAAGTCGTGGATCGGCACTATGTGCGGGTTCCGGATCTGCGCCGCGATCCCGGCTTCCCGTTCGAACCGATCGCAGTATTCGTCGTCCTCGGTAGCATCCGGCGGCAGCACCCGCACCACGACCTGCCGGAACATGACGGTGTCGAACGCCGCCCAGACCTCGCCGCTCACATCCACCGTCAGCGAACGGTCCAGCCGGTATCTGCCGAATAGCGCTCCAACTTGCATTGCCACTCTCCGCCGATCGAAATTACCGCGTCTGCGGGTCCGTGCACCCGAAATTCTAGGCGGTGGGGGCCATAGGTTCTCGTTGGAGCCCGGTAGTGTGCTCGTATGCGCAGAACGCACCTAGGCTAGTCCCGGTCCGGGACCGCCCCGACTCAGGAGAAACCTGATGCGTACTGCATTCTGCAATGCCCTCTATTCCGTGTTCGATCACCGGATCTGTTGTGGGCGGATTCCCGAATGGACCGCACACGTCGGTCAGCCGTGGGATACCTACGACGTCGCACCGTGGAATCTGTACAACGTGATCTGGCGGATCCAGCACTGGATTCGCGGCGGCGTCGACGCTGATCGGTAACCTGATTCCGCTCTTCGGCGGCGCCCGATTTCGACTCGGGCGCCGCGGAAGGTACCCCGCCGGTCTTTAGTTCGCGTGGTTCGCGCGGGCGACGAGAACGTCGTCGCCTACATCGATGCGGGTGCCGAAGTCGCGGCTGATCCCGTCGAGAACCCGCCGCAGCCATTCGGTGTCACGTCTCGACGCGCGGTGCAGTTGCATCTGCCGAGACCTCATCGGCACCATTCGTAGCTCGAGCAGTTCGTGCGTGCGCGCGTCGAGCGTCACCAGATAGAGCAGCCGCAGATCGTCGCGGAAGCGTTCGTGTCCCCCGATGCCCTCGTAGTCGTTGATCAGGTCGCCGCAGCCGTACAAGATCGGGTGGCCGCGGTAGATCTCGACCGGCCGCGGGTGGTGAGACGAGTGCCCGAAGACAACATCGACACCACCGTCGACGAGTCGATGCGCGAATTCGACATGCGCGTCCGGCACGTCGTATCCCCAGTTCGAACCCCAGTGCAGAGAGACCGCCACCACGTCCGTGTTCCTCCGTATCAGCCGCGTCCGGTCGAGGACATGGTCTGCCTCGGCGGGCGTGGGTTCCGGAAGGTACGCGACACCCGGCCGACCCCGGCGTGCCGCCCCGTGCGACGAGACCCCACTCGACGGCAGTGCTGCGGCCCAGATCAGCAGCCGACGACCCCGTCCGGTCTCCACGACCACGGGACACCACGCCTGTGCCACGGTGCGCCCCGCTCCGACGGTCCGCACGCCGTTGCGCGCCAGCACGTCGAGGGTCTCCACGAGACCATCGGCACCGAAGTCGAGTAGGTGATTGTTCGCCAGTACGCAGACGTCGATCCGCGCAGCGGTGAGCACCCCCAGGTTCGACGGATGCATTCTGTAGTTGATTCCCTTGGACGCGAATCGAGCACACGTGGTGACGGTCGTTTCGAGATTGACGACGCGGGCCTCGGGCTCCGCAGCGTCGAGGATCGGCAACGCCTCACCCCACGGCCACCCGAACCCGACGGGGCCGGGGATCGGACCATTTCGCTTCTCCGCCAACGCGACGTACTCGCGGGCATCGCGGACGCAACGCTCCCTCAACTCCGGGTCGCCGGGAAAGGGGAGGATCTGGTCGACGCCCCTACCGGTCATCACGTCGCCGGCGAGGAACATCCTGATGGTGTCGGACATCGAAATCCTCAGCGACAGCACGAGTACCGGGACCATACTCGGAGACCGACATCACGGCCCGGAGTATGCACCCGCCGCTCGCACTGTCATCGAGTACGAGCGTCTGCTCGGTCGAGCTGAGAGACCCGTTGCGGGCTCAGCTCGAGGATGACACCGATATCACGCACCGACAGCCCCGATCGGCGCAGATGCGCCACCGCGGCCCGCGAGGCCCGCGCTGCACATTCCTGCGCGTGAGCGGCGGACTCGACCTGCAAGTGGGCCGCTCGGGCCTCCATGAGCGCCGCCGAATCCCCGATCTCGTAGTCGAGGACCACCTCGACGTCCTCGGCCGGCACATCCTCGACCAGATGCACAGCATCCGCCACCATGGCAGAAACCTGATCGAGCCGCCGCGCCTGGGTGAGAGCCGCCTCGACTCCCGGGACCTCCACCACCCACCAGCCGCCACAACGGGTGGCCTTCGCCGTCACCTTCATCACGAACCACTTCCTACCCGGCCCGCATCCTGCGAACCTCGCCCCTCCAACGACAAGTCTAGTCCCCCTCTACTGAGCACAACTACACGGACAGAAGACATTCAGCGTGCGTGACCGGTGGATGATCGACCCGTCGACGCCGGCACTCTCACCAGAAATCCAGTGCCTGTGCAGTCGCGGTGGACTCCGCATGGGTGGGCCGTAACGCACCGCCGATGGCGTAGACGGTGTGACCGACCGTTGCAACCGACATCCCGTGAGCTCCCGTGGGCATGGGCGGTAATGATGACCAGGTTCCCGAGTCGACGTCGTAGGCCTCGACGGTTGACAGCACCTTGGTCGGCTGTTCACCACCGACCGCGACGATGCGGCCGTCGATGAACGCCGCACCGAGCCCACCGCGAGGAGTGGGCATGGCGGGCAACGTCGTCCACGTTGCCGCGGCGGGATCGAACCGTTCGACCGCGGCGGTGTTCTGGTCCGACGCCAGATCCCGCCCACCGATCGCATAGAAGTACGTACCATCCGACACCCCGGCCAGATGCTCCCGTGGAGTCGGAATGTCCGAGACGGTCGTCCACTTCGTTCCGTCGAACACCTCGGTCGTCGCCACCAATGCGCCGTCCGCCTGTCCCCCGGCGACCACGATCTTGTCGCCGACCACGGCCGCGGCCCCCGCCGCCCGCGGCTCGTTCATCGGCGCCAAATCCATCCACTTGCCGTTCCGCAGCGCGAGCACCCGGTCCGACGTGATCCCGGTGAGGTTCGGACCTTCCGGCACCCAGCCTCCGAGGACCACCAACTCGCCCCCGTACTCGACGGCCATCGCGTGATTGAGGGGAACCGGAAGGTCGGGGCCCGCCTTCCAGGTGTCGATGGCGGGGTCGTTCCCCTCGACCTTCGGGGTCGACCCCGCATTGTCGAGTCCGCCGAGCACCCAGATCGTGCCGTCCGCGACGGCCGTCGCCGTCTGCTGACGGGCGATCGGCGCATCCTTCAGCGGACGCCACGCCGGCGCCCACTGGGTCTTGCGTGGCGCGAGCTGGAGGGCCTCGGACACAGCAGTGGATTCGGCGTGTGTCGGTTTGATACCGCCGCCGACGGCATACACCGTGTTGCCGACCGCGCCGACCGCCATCCCGTGCCGCGGTGTGCGCAGAGCCGGCAGTTGCGACCACGTTCCCGCGACCACGTCGTAGGCCTCCACGGTCGACAGCACCCGAGTCGGTTCTTCACCACCGACCGCGACGATGCGGCCGTCGATGAACGCCGCACCGAGCCCGCCGCGAGGAGTGGGCATGGCGGGCAACGTCGTCCACGTTCCCGCGGCAGGATCGAACCGTTCGACCGCGGCGGTGTTCTGGTCCGACGCCAGATCCCGCCCACCGATCGCATAGAAGTACGTACCATCCGACACCCCGGCCAGGTGCTCGCGTGGTGTGGGGACAGGCGCGACGGTCGTCCACTTCGTGCCGTCGAACACCTCGGTCGTCGCCACCAGTTGACCGTTCGCCTGTCCGCCCGCGACCACGATCTTGTCGCCGACCACGGCCGCGGCCCCAGCTGCCCGCGGTGCGTTCAGCGGCGGCAGGTCCACCCACCGGCCGTCGCGCATGGCCATCACCCGATCGGAATCGACAGCGGTCAGGTTCTGACCTTCCGCTTTCCAACCGCCGATCAGCACGGGTTCGTCGTTGTAGGTGACAGCCATCGCATGATTGAGCGGGACCGGAAGGTCGGGGCCGGCCTTCCAGGTGTCGATGGCCGGGTCATAGCCCTCCTGCTGGGCGGAGACGCCGTTCTCGTCCAACCCTCCGAAGACCCAGATCGTCCCGTCCGCGACGGTCGTTGCCGTCTGCTGGCGGGCAACACGGGCATCCTCGACCGGTCGCCACGCCGCGGTCGGGTCGACGGCAGGAGAAGCGCCGGCGTCCTGCACGGTAGGTCGTGCGGTGCCTGGGCCGGTGGTTTCTCGAAGCACGAGGTACCCGCCGCCGGCCAGCACCAGCGCGACGACCAGTGCCAGGACGGTCAGGACCGCGTGCCGACCTGTGCGGGACTCTCCGATGCTGCCCGATTCTCCGGTCGGTGGCCAGGGCGGCGGGCCATTCGGCGGCCAGAACGGCGGTCCCGACGGATGGGAATCCGGCTGGAGCTGCTGGGTCGGTTCGCCCCACGGACGCTGACCGCTGTCCGAACCTTCGTAGCGGATTCGACGGTATCCATCGGCACCGGAATCCGACGGGTGCTCCTCAGTCGTCTGCGCGGCCTCCAGGGGTGCCAGCGCCATCGCGTCCGAACGCAGACCGATGTGTCGCTGAGCGGCTTGGAGTTCGTGTCCGAACTCCTCGGCGGACCCCGGCCGAGCAGCGGGATTCGTCGCCATTGCCCTCTCGATCACGGCGCACACGCCGTCCGGGATGCCCTGGGCGCGCAGGTCCGGCACCGGTTGGCTGCTGATCCTCACGAATTGCGCAACGAGTTCCTCCCCGGTCTTCCGCTCGAACGCCGCCCTCCCCGCGATCAGTGAAAAGATCGTCGCGCCCAGTCCGTAGACGTCGGACCTCGCGGTCGGCGATTCCCCGTTCAGCACCTCCGGCGCGGTGAATGCCAGTGACCCGGTAAACCCGCCGGTGGCCGTTTCGTACCCGCCGGCGATGTGCGCGATGCCGAAATCGGTGAGCTGCGGCTCGCCGTAGGCGGTGAGCAGGATGTTCGCGGGTTTGATGTCGCGATGCAGCGTACCGGTGCGGTGCGCCGTCTCCAGGGCTCCCGCCAGCTTCACCCCGATGCTGATCGCCTCCGGCCAGGGCAGCGGACCTTCCCGGCGTATCTGGACCGCCAGTGAATCGCGGGGGTGATAGTGCATGACGATGTACGGGCGACCGGCGTCGGTCACGCCAACCTGCAGTATGTTGACGATGTTCGGGTGACCGGAGAGCCCACCCATCGCGTACCCCTCCCGCAGGAAGCGTTCGCGGTTCTCGGGGTCCAGGTCCGAGGTCAGCACCTTGATCGCGACGATTCGCCCCAGTGAACGCTGCAGGCAGCGGTACACGACACCGAACCCGCCCCGGCCGACTTCCTCGGCACCTGCGAACCCGGCAGCGTCCAACTCGGCCACGATCCCGTGGCCGACTGCACGGACCGCCGCCGCCTGGGTCGCATCTGGGTCGAAATCGGCCATCGGGCGCCTCAATTCCGTCCGACGTCCACGACGTCGCGGCGACGCCCGCCGAGCCGGGCAGGCTTCGTGCCCATGTGCACACTCGTGTTCATCGCTTTCACCTCTGATGCAGGTCGACCAGACACGCCGATGCGTTCACGAGCAGTCGACGACGCGAATATCTTTCTGTCACAAGGGCGAAGCGGAGTCTTTTCGTCGTAGGTCGACGGGATCCGCCCTGTCCAGAAAGTATTCGACGGGCCGGGATCCGCGTCAAGATGACAATTTCCCCTCCCTAGGGTGCCTATCGGCGGCCGCGACTTCCTGCCACGTCGGCCGCTGTGCACCGATCGGGCTCTGCTGCCGTCCTAGAAGGTGCCGTCGTAGAGCGCGTAGCCGCCCGGCCCCGCAGCTTTCGCCCGATACGTCGCCGAGTCCGCCCGGCGGACGAGTTCTTCGCGGGTGCACTCCGGATCGGACAGTGCGACACCGATACTGGCACTGATCGGCCAGTCGAGAGATTCGGCCCGGTTCAGGTCGGCGAGGCTTCCCGTGATCCGGGCGGCAATTGCCCCCGCCTCCGGTGCACCTGCGACGTCCTCACACACCACCACGAATTCGTCACCGCCGAGGCGGGCAACGGTGTCGCCCGGGCGCACCGCCGACTATGCCTGGCGAGAACGATAAGTGCGTCGTCGCCGGCATGGCCGAGGCGCTCGTTGACGACCTGCACCAACGCGGCTTCGGCCTCGATGCGGCGGATGGCGGCGGCATACCCGGGTTGCGAACCCCTTCCCGGGGCGAACGTCGTCGGCGAGGGCTCGGGTCCCCGATAGGCCAGCACGGCGAGTTCGCCGCCTTCTGACCCGTCCCACACCGCCTGTGACCCCATCCACGATAAGCGGCGTCGACAACACCGCGGCGCTGCGGGCGTGGCACGTTGATTCCGCCTCGATGGAGGTGCACGATCGTGGGCATGCGCAGAGTGCGTTGGCCGGCATTCGCGCCGCCGGCAGCCAGTGGGACCGCAGTGCACGGTCCCACCATTCTCGCGTCCAAAACGCACATCACCCTCGACTTGCTGGGAATCATCGCTTTCTCGTCCGGAATCCATGTCCGGCTCGCGCTGACCGCGACCGGGCGCGCCGCCGAACGTGCGCATCACGAGACACGAACGCTGTCCGATCCGACCGATCCCGACACCCAGTGGTCGTATTTGTCGGTGCTACTGCAGCTGGGTTCCGTGGCGGGCGAAGCCGACCCCTACCTTCCGCGCTCCGGCTCGCCGCTGAAGTGGGGTGGGGTGCCTGCGTACCGCACGGAGCCGAATTATTGGCTCGGAACGTGTACACGCCCGCACGACATCATGATCTCGGCGGGGTGGCCGGAGATCGGTCTCGGTCCGACCTGTGTCACGGCCCTCCTCGAACCCAGCCCGTCCGCTGTCACATCCGATTGATCCGAAAGGTTCGGTCCTCTCCCTTTCCGCAGTGGTTGCGGCTAGCGTCGGAACGACGTGCCCCGACATGGAGGTTCACGATGCGTTTGTCCACGAGGAACCAGCTCGCCGGAACGATCACCGAGGTCACTCTCGGCAGTGTGATGGCCACGGTGAAAGTGAAGCTCGACGGAGGCGAGCAGATCGTCACTGCATCCATCACGAAGGAGGCGGTCGAGGAACTCGGCCTGAAGGCGGGGGTAGGTGCGACGGTGCTCGTGAAATCCACCGAGGTGATGCTCGGCGTCGAGTAGCCCGAATCCCGGCCTCGGCGACCCGCGATCTGCTAGTGCGCCGAGGTGGTGAGGAAATCGGGTGCTGTCACGATCTCGAACGGCATTTCGATGTGCGCAACCGTTCCGGATCGAGGTCCGGGGTGGACGGAGAAGCTGCCTCCCGCCGCGACGACACGGAGTTCGTGCGATGTCAATCCGATATGGCCTCTGCTGAGGCTGCGGTCGATCGCCTCTCGGGAGATGCCGCACCCGTCGTCGGTGACATCGAGGACGGCATGCTCACCCCACCGCGCCAGCTCGACCCGAACGGTACCGGCTTGCGCGTGTTTGACCACGTTGCTGAGCAATTCGCGTGCCGCGCTGAACAGCACATCATCAGCCGACGTGCGAAGGTCGTCGACCCATTCCGAGGTCAGGAGCTGAACCTCGAAACCGCCACGCGCCTGGGCCGAGCGGGTGAGATCGCCGAGGGCGCGAGCGAGACCGACGCGATCGAGCACAGTGGGATGCAGCTCGGAGACGGTCGCCCTGAGCAGGGTTGCGGATTCGGTAAGTGCGTGGGTGATGCGAGCGACCGCCTCGGGGTCGGCACTGCCGGTGAGGTCGTCGAGGTCCATCTTCGCGGCCAGGACGAATTGGAGCGCCCCGTCGTGGAGTTGCTCTGACAACGCACGTCGTTCGCGTTGTTCGAGACCCATCAACTCCGCGAGCAGGGCGGTACGGTCGCGCACCAGATGACCGATCGTCAGCACCCTGGACCGTTGAATTCTGCTGAGCATCACGGCGCCCGCACCGAGGACGGCGAGGGCCATCGTGCTGAGCAGGATGGAGGACCAGGGCTCTTCGTTCGACGCCATCGTCGCCCAGCTCGCGGCCAGGAATATCAGGACCGTCGGCACGACCACGGACGCACAGACCCCCGGGCGCAGCTGCGTGGAGGCCAGCAGCGGGATCACGAACAAACCGTTGCTCAGAATGTCTGCGGTCCAACTCTGTTGTGCCGCAATACCAGTCAACAGAGTGAGGCAACCGAGGACCGCGAGGTCGACGAACAGGGCGAGCCACATCGCGTTCACCGGCCCGGGACCGCCTCGCCGAGTCCACAGCGCGAGCCCGCCGGACCAGAGTGCGTAGCAGATCAGGACCGCGACGCACACGCCCGCGTCGTTCATGGGCGGGACGAACGCCAGCGTCAACGCGATGAAGAGCACCAGAACACCACGAAGTGCGAGCTGGAGATACGCGCCGCGATAGGCGTGCTCGAGGATGATGCGTTCGAGATCTGGGCTGCCGCCGAGATCCGCGGGTAGTACCGATGACTCAGCCATGGGACGGCCTCCTCGGCCGGGCGACTCCGACAGGAAGATGCGAGGACATCAACTGCCGGACCTGCGACAATGCCCAAGATTCTAGCACCGGCGAGTGTATGACCCCTGGCACTCGGCGGTCAGCTCGCGGGCCCTGCGGACCTCGGCGAACTGCGCCTCGAGTTCGCCGTGCAGTCGCTGATTGTCCAGCGCCAGGGTGGTCGCGGCCCGCACGGCCGCCAGCAGCCTCGGCAGGTCGGCGACCGCCCGGTCGTACACCAACGCCCCCACCAGGACGCCGTCACGGATGAGGGCAGTGGCCTCGCGGGGATCGTTCCTCGGTGGCAGAACCTGGGGACGACCCTGCGCGTCCACATACCCGTCGCGGGCGCGGGAGAACGACCACAACGCCAGGTCCGGGTCGCGTAACGCCGCCCGCAGCGCTTCGATGAAGCCGTCACCGAGTGGAGCGGTACCGATCTCGATCATCAGGTTGCGCACCGCGGCTCGGGCGACTCGGTAGCGCCACATCCCGGCCAGCACCGCAAGCGGGATCAGCGCAGTCGACGGATAGCGCAGAAGCAGCGTCCACGCATGCTGCGGGCTGTGCACCCACACGGAGACCAGCGGTGTCCAGGCGGTGGCGGCGGTCCCGAGCAGCGCGGCAATCCACAGTGGCGCCACGGCGGCCCGGTAGGCCGGTGAACCCGACCTCCACCGGGCGACCACCACCCCGATCAGAACGACACCGAGGGCGATCCCGACCGCACCGAAGATCACTTGCAGCGCCGCGAAGACCCTCGGGTCGTCACGCACCAGGAGCAGGTTCAACGACGGCGGATGGGCCGGGCTGACGCGGTGGGTGTCGAGGAATGCAAGCTCGGAGACGACGGCGACCGCGTAATACGCATAACTTCCGCCGACGAACCATCGCTCCCACCGGTGACGCAACCGCCCCCAGGGAAAACTGAACACGAGTTGGATCAGTACCGGGATATACATGTTGGTCAGCGCCGCGCCGGCCGTGAACAGGGCCGGGACCGTCGACAGCCGAAAGCCCTTCACCAGCCACAGCAGCCCGGCGAAAACCAGCAGCCACCCCAGGTTGTCCTGCGGCCGGTGCCACTTGGCGACCAGGCCGGCCGACACGAACACCACTCCGACGATCACGAACAACGCCAATTCCGTCGGACTGAACACGCCCCGGCACAACTGCCAGTCGACGGATGCCACCACCGCGACAGCCAGTGCGGCGGTCACCAAGGCGGTCGCGCTCTGCGCGCGAAGACTCACCGGGTGCCGCCCGCGAGTCCGGACAGTTCGAGGAACACGGGATCGATCCTCGCAGGGATCCGGATTCGGCACCATCACCACAGGGTGGGGTGATGTGACACCTGGGTGGACCTTCTCGACACCTCCGGCCCCTTATCGCCTGCAGTGGTCGACGCGGATCGATCGATGCCACGCGGCACACCGGTATTCGTGGGAACATCTCATCCGATCGATCCGGCAGACTGAGGAGAAAGGGGTGTGGTGCATGACCAGGATTCGACTTCGGCCCGCGGTGGCGCTGGCATCGATCGCCGGTGTCTCGTCCCTGTTTCTCGCGGCCTGCACCCAGGACGCATCGTCGACCGAGGGCACCGAATCGGCCGCGCCGAGTGCCTCCAGCGAGGCACCGCCAACGGAGGCACCGGTCAACGGTGTCGATGCGAAGGAGTACGCCTCCAGCGACGCAGAAGCCGATTCCTACGGCTTCGTCACTCCGTCAGGGAAATGGCTGTGCGCGATCATTCCCACGAAGAATCTGGCCGGATGCGTCTCTCATCCCACAGCGGGGCCATTGGGAGTGCCGGGGACTCCACAGATCGCCTCGCCGGACGGCGGCCCGCTGGCGGAGGCGAACCTCATCGCGGTCGAGGCGGGGAAGGAGCCGAGCTTCCAGAACTGGAACCAGGCTGTCTTTCCCGGCAACGCCAACGTCCTTCCCTATGACACCACGCTGGCGATCGACGGATTCAGTTGCAATGTGCAGTTCTCCGGCGTCTCCTGCAGGGAGGATGCGACGGACAAGGGATTCACCATCTCCACCAGCGGCTACGCGTTCGAGTTCACCCCGTTACCCGTGAGCCTCCCCAGCGCGAGCCCACCGCAGATCGCGCCCACCCCGGCCCCGCTCCCCCAGCAGGCCCGCGGATCGAATCAGTGTGGCCCCGTTGTCTATCCGGAGACGGGTAAACCTGCGACCGTGGTCATCGTGAAGGGCACACTCCGCTGCGACGAGGCGCACACGATGCTCACGAAGTACTTCGCGGCACCGGACAAGAGCGAACCGGTGTACAGCTTCGACGGGTGGGAATGCCGCCTCGCGGGAGACCCGGAATCCGCGGAGATCGGTTACACGATCAACTGCTCCGACGACAACGGGAACACCGTGGTCGCCCAGCCGTAGACCGATCAACCCACGATTTCAGATCAGTCGCCGCGAGACTCGACGCACGATGTCTACGCTGACGCTATGCACCCACCGAATGACCAGGCAGGTACCTGGGAAGGTTCGTGGCTCGCGGCGATGACGGTGATCAAGAGCGCTCAGCGGGTTTTCACGCCTGAGAACCGCCCTCCCTCCGAGCTGATCCCTCTTGTCGAACCCCTGAGCCGGTTGGGTGATGCGCTCCGGGCAACACCGCCCGACCCCGAAGAATCCCGCCGTCGCGCCGCCGACCTGGTGGCCGATCGAGACCTGATCGAATGGGCATGTCAGCCGGACCAGCCCAGCGAGATCCGAGAGTTCGGGGCGACCTTGGCCTTCCTGTCCATGAAACTGACCACCTGAGTCTCCGGCTGTCCTCGCCGTGCGAGGAGCCCGGGCCGCTCAGAAGTCGTAATCCACGACGACCGGAGCGTGATCGCTCATCCGGCGGTCGGCCACCGGATCCCGATCGGTGCCGGCCGTGACCGCCGCCCGAGCCAGGTCCGGCGTCGCGAGGTGGTAGTCGATGCGCCAGCCGATGTCGTTCACGAACGACTGCCCCAGCCACGACCACCACGAGTACGGGCCGTCGACGCCTGGATGCTGCCGCCGAACGACGTCGACGAGGGTGCGCGGCGACAGGATCGAGTCGAACCACTCGCGCTCCTCCGGCAGAAACCCCTCGGCCTGATTGCTGCGCCGCCAGTTCCGTACGTCGCTACGGGTGTGCGCAATGTTGAGGTCACCCATCAGCAGAAGCTCCCTTCCCCGTGCGCGTGCCGTGCGCCGCGAGCGGGTCAGCTGTCGCGCGAACGCGGAGAGGAAACGCATCTTGCGGTCGTAGCGTGCTCCGCCGTCGGGCGCCTCCCGCATGCGTCCGGGCTTCTGCAGGTGGGCCGGAAGACCGCCCTTCGGCAGGTACATCGATGCCACGGTGATCGGCGCCTCGGCCAGGTCGACCTCGACGTACCGGCCCTGGTTCGCGAACTCTCCCAGACCCCGAGCCAACGGCTCCGGATCCAATTCGACTCTGTCGGTGTGCATTTCACCCGGCGCACGCATCAGCGCTGTACCACTCCACGTCCGAACTGCGACAGGCGCACGCCGGGTCAGAACCGCGACACCGTTGCGGCCCGCGACGTCGCCCTCGTCGTACGTGAGGTGATAGTGGCCGAACACCCCCGGCGGGATGGCCTCGGCACGAGCGCGCACCTCCTGAAGCGCGACCACATCGGGGCCGCGGTCGCCCAGCCAGTCCTCGAAGCCGCGCCGCTGCGCCGCGCGGATCCCGTTGACGTTGAAGGTCGCGATTCGCACGAGTGACAGTGTAGGGATCCGACCGACGCATCGAATCTCGCCATACCTTCCACTCGCCGTCCGCCAGTTCTGCGGAGTTGGCCAATTTGTATGTGAACTCGAGTACGGGTTGCTAGCGTTCCCGTGATTGAGACCACACTGCAGGGGGAGATCTCGATGAGGATCGCGCGGATGCGACCAGGAAGTGCCCGGCGAGGTGTGGCTACCGCGGCCCTCGCGGTATCGGTCGTTCTCGGCGTCGCGACAAGCCCGATGCCTGCCATCGCGTCAGCCGAGACGTTCTTCTTCGACGACGTCGGTTCGACGGCCGTTCCGCGGGCGAACTGCGGTCCTGGTTCGCTGCCGGAGACCGGTATGCAGGGCGACGTTCCGGCCGAGGACCGGAACAACGGCCGTAGCACCCAGGGCTATCGATGCAACATGTCGCTGGTCGGAGGCTTGCAGGATCGCGGTGGCGGCCTGCTGTCCGTGACCTACGACCACTGCTCCTACACCAGCACGTTCTTCCCCGGGAACCTGCTCAACCCCACAACGCCGGGCGTACAGGTGCTCGACGTGTCGAACCCCGCGCAGCCGGCGTTGTCCACGACCCTGAACGAACCGGCGATGCTGGGCGGAACCTGGGAAAGTCTGAAGGTCAACAAGGCACGCAAGTTGCTCGCGGCCACAGCGGTGCCGATCGCTGCCGGCACGGGCTACTTCTCCGTCTACGACATTTCCGACTGCGCCCACCCCCGGTTGCTCAACCGGGGTGCCGGTACCGACGTCACCATGCCGCTGCCGTTCATCTCCCACGAAGGCGGCTTCTCCCCGGACGGCAACACCTACTGGGTGTCCGGCCCCGCACCGGGATTCCTCACCGCCATCGACATCAGAAACCCGGCCGAGCCGCGGATCATCTGGCAGGGATTGCACGGACTCGGCGGACATGGATTCGGCATCACCCCGGACGGGAACCGGATGTACCTGTCGAATCTCGGTGGGATCACCGTCCTCGACATCAGCGCGGTGCAACGAGGCGACCCATATCCCACCGTCCCGCAGATCGCCACCTATCTGTGGACCGACGGCTTCTTCAATCAGCACAGCATCCCGGTCACATATGGGGACAAGCCCTACATCTTCACCGTCGACGAAACCGGCGGCGGTGGGATCAAGGTCTTCGATGTCGCCGACCCGGCGCACGCCGAGATCGTGCAGAAGATCAAGCTCGAGATCCAGCTCCCGGCCAATACCGCCGCGAACCTTCGGTCGTCGCAAGGCGGCTCGGTGTTCTCCTACGATCCGCACTACTGCGTGGTCGACCGCCCAGCCGACCCGACCGCGCTCGCGTGCTCCTGGGAATCGTCCGGGATCCGCGTGTTCGATGTTCGCGATCTGAGCCGCATAAGCGAGATCGCCTACTACAACCCGCCGGCACAGACCGGTAAGAACGTTCAGCTCACCAACTCACCGCACGCACTGTCCTCGCTGATCGGTGTCTCACTCTTCAATTTCGTTCCGCTCGCCCGCGCCGTCTTCGAGGGCAAGACGGATCCGCGGGTCGCGTTCGGCCCGCGCGCCGGAATGGTGGCGTTCGGCGACCTGTCCGCGGACTGGTGCTTCTCGCCTCCGGAGTTCCACGGCAACCAGATCTGGACCTCGTGCAGCGACAATGGTTTCATGGCGTTGCAGCTCGACGACGCCGTTTATCAACCACCGGTGAATCAGGTTTCGACCTATGGGCAGTGACACCACGCCTTCGTCGTTCCGCCGTCCGCTCGTCCTGTTGCTGTGCGCCGTCTTGGTCGGTGCCGCCGGGGTCTCCGCCGGAATGTGGCTGCAGTCTGAGCGCGCCACGAACCCCGGCGGGGTCCAATTGTCATCAGCGGACATCGGTTTCGCACAGGACATGTCGGTGCACCACGAGCAGGCCGTCCTGATCGCCCAGACGCTGCCGCGGGACGTCGATCCGCAGATCCGGGTCATCGCCGACCAGATCGTCGTCTCACAGACCTCCGAGATCGCGGCGATGCGCGGCTGGTTCAACCTCTTCGACGAGCCGTTCACCACCCCGCATCCGATGCAGTGGATCCACGGATCCGATCACGCCATGGGTGACCAGGGCGGCGCGCCCATGCCGGGAGCAGCGAGTATCAGCGAGATCACCCGGCTCGCCGGCCTGCGCGGCTCAGACGCCGAGACACTGTTTCTGCAGCTCATGATTCGGCACCACCAAGGGGGCGTCGACATGGCCGAGGCCGCCACCGACGTGGTTGCATCCGAACCGATCCGCCGCATCGCACGCGGGATGATCCGTGACCAGAGCAATGAAATCGCAGTAATGACTGCCATACTCGACACCCGAAACGCGAGACCGCTCCCTCACCCGTGAGGCGTCGAGGCTCTCGACCTCCCCACACCCGGAAGCCCAACCCACCGCGCGACGACGGTCGTCGCATCCACCCACTCCGCGTCCACCCTTGCCCGGCCGCGACGACTGTAGAAGCATTTCCGTAGACGGACGCCGACCAGCGGCCGCTGTCGCGACGGTGTCCCCTGAGGTCGCGATCAGTCCTGCCGACGGCTGCGGCAGGTCCGAGGAGGAAGCGTGGGAGCTGTGCTCGCAACCATCCCGGCCATCGGCAGCCGACGCTACCGACGGAGAAACTATGACCACCGAAACCACTCCAGTCTCCATCCAGCGCGAACCGGAACTGGCCGGACAAACCGTCGTCGTGATCGGCGGCAGCGCAGGCATCGGGCTCGAAACAGCTCGACGCGCCCGGGCCGAGGGCGCCGAGGTCATCCTCACCGGCCGCAATTCTGACCGGCTCGCCCAAGCAGCGACAGAGGTCGGCACGCGACGCACCGCGGCCTTCGACGCCAACGACACGGCCTCCTTGGCCAAGTTCTTCCACGACCTGCCGACACCGATCGACCATGTGTTGGTCACGGCCGGGGGCCCACGCTACGCGCCCCTGCTCGAGATGGACTCCGATGAGGTGCGCGAACAACTCAGCGGTCACGTGGTGCTGGGGCTCGAGGTCGCGCGCAACGCGGCGAGCAAGATGAGGCCCGGCGGCACGCTGATACTCATGGGCGGAACCGGCGGGCGGCGCATCGGTCACGGACTGGGGATCGCCTCCGCCGCCACCGCGGCACTGCCCCCGTTCACGGCGGCCCTCGCGCTCGAGCTCGCGCCGGTTCGCGTCAACCTCATCGCCGCCGGCTTCGTCGACACCCCACTGTCGGCATCGCTGCTCGGAGATCGACTGGACGAGCGAAGGAACGAATTGCGGACAACGCTTCCGATCGGCCGGGTCGTCGGCCCCGCCGACGTCGCCGCACTGGCCGTCCACATCATGAGCAACACCGCGCTCACCGGCGCGACATACGACATCGACGGTGGGCAGCAGTTCGTCTCGTGATGACCACACGACGAAACGTGGGTGGCTCGACGGACCCACCCCGATCAATTCCCGACACAACCCGAGAGGCAACCCGTGAGCACAAACGAAGTTCAGACCAACGATTCGACCCGCACGCATGTCGCGTCGGTCGACATGAAGCTGGAGGTCGTCGTCATTCCTGTCACGGACGTCGACCGGGCCACCGAGTTCTACACCAGGCTCGGTTGGAGACAAGACGTCACACCGCCGGGCTCCGGCGTCGTCCAGTTCACCCCGCCCGGTGCTGACGCCTCGATCCACTTCGGCGCCGACCTCACCACGGCCGCACCCGGTTCCGCCAAGGGATACCTCATCGTCTCCGACATCGAGGCTGCCCGTGACCAGCTGGTCGCCGCCGACATCGAGGTGACCCTGTTCCACCTCGGCCCGGACGGCCCGGGTGACGGGCTGGACCCGGACCGTCGCAGCTACTTCTCGCTGGCGTCGTTCAGCGACCCCGACGGCAACGCCTGGGTGCTGCAGGAGGTCACCACCAGGCTTCCCGGGCGTATCGACACCGCCGTCACCTCGTTCGGCTCTGCACGCGACCTCGCGGCGGCGCTCCGGCGCGCGGCGGCCGCCCACGGCGGGCACGAAGAGCGCACCGGCGAAGAAGACCCGAACTGGCCCGATTGGTACGCCGAGTACATGGCCGCCGAACAGTCCGGGGCGGAGCTACCCACCTGAGGAGTTGGGGGCGACGGCCGTCGGCACTGTGTCCCGCGCAAGGCAGGGCCATCTCGGAGCTCAGGACGGTTCGGCGAGGATCTCGTCGGCGGCGCGGCGGCCGGAGCGGATTGCGCCGTCCATGTAGCCGTTCCAGATGTCGGAGGTTTCCGCGCCTGCCGAGTCGATGCGCCCGACCGGCGCGGCCAGTGCCGTGCCGTACTGGGTTCCGCCACCGCGTGCGTCACGAACCAGCTACTTGCTCGTTAGCTTCGCCCGAGTCACATCTCGTCGATGCCGCGCGATAACCAGACCGTGAGGGGCGAAACGCGCACACGGATCCCAATCGTGGCAATGATGGCATGCATCGCCCTGGCAGCGGGCTGCCAGTCGACCAGCGAGCACACGGGATCCGTCGAAGGAACAACGATCCCGTGGAGCAGGGTCCCCAGCGCACAGTCGGGCGGAGGTGCCCCGCCCCAACGACCGGATCCTCCCCCACCGACGGACCCGACTTCGGCGGCACTTACGCGCCGCCCTGGCGCGCCGAATACGTCGCCGAGGCAACACAACGCGGCAAGGAGACCGCGACACGAATCAGCGGTCGATCGATCCTGCAGATCTATTTCTTCGACACGGACTCCTCGGCCGAGAGCGGGATCGCTGCGTACAACGGACCGAACCCGTTGCCGGAGCCCGCGGCGCACAGCGTCGTGGAGGTACACCTCACACCGAACTACGAAAGGGGGACCCAGTGGTTCGTCGGCCTCGGTACCGACTACCCGCAGTTCCAGGTCACGACACTCACGGAACCGGCGAGGATCGCCGTCGACATCCACGACTAGTGCCACATCCGGGCACTCGCTTCCCCGACAGAGATTGCATTCCTGGGGCGACACGAGCCTACTTTCGTGACAGATCGTCAAACTCGTTGACATACTTGAAGTGATGACTATCCGGATAACGTTAGACGGCTTTCACAAGGATGCGATCTCGATGCGAGATAACAGGCCCGCAGCCTCAGCCCTGCAGCTCTACCGCGCTTTTCAGCACCAGCACCCCCGAACTCCGGTCCCTGCCGACTACGTCACCGAATGCGGTTTCCGACTGGGACGTTGGCAGGACCGCCAGCGCATTGCCCGCATGCTCGGCACACTGCCGCCCCAGCGCATCGAGCAACTCGACGCGATCGGGTTTCTGTGGAGCGATGACGACGTCCCACTTCCGGCCGTGTCACGTACCGACGCCAAGCGGAGACGGATGCTCACCGCCATCGCCGCCTACCGCGAAGAGCACGGCAACGCACTTGTTCCCGCGAACTATGTCACCGCAGACGGTGAACAGGTGGGCCAGTGGCTCTACCGGGCGGTGAAGAAGTGGAGGGCCGACGCGTTGCCGGACAAAGAGCGTCGCACACTCTCCGTCCTCGGGGTGTCCCCCGGTCCACGACCACGAGGACCCCGGACATCAGCACACCTCGTCGGACAGGTGATGTGAGGCAGACTGCCCGTAGGCCGAATAGTCTTGCTGTACAGATGTTCGAGTATCACCGGCAACACTCGATAGCCCCCCAACGTGTCGGTGGCGGGTCCGCGCCGGCGGTCCATTGAGAACATGATGCGAGGAAGATGAGCTCATGGATGTGCCCCACCGTGTCGGTGTGCTCGTGTTCGACGGCGTGAAGATGCTCGACGTCGCCGGTCCATCCGAGGTCTTCACGGAGGCCAATCGACTCGGCGCCACGTATGAGTTGGTGTTGTGCTCGGTCGGGGCAGTCGACGTGACCGCGTCCACCGGGATGCGGATTTCCGTCGATGTCGATGCCGCAAACACAGGTCGTCTGTCGACCGCGCTGGTGATGGGTGGCGACCTTTTTCCGTCGACGCCGGTGAGCCCGGAACTCGCCGGTGCGGCCACCACGCTGGCCGGCAACGCCGACCGGATGGCCTCGATCTGCACTGGTGCGTTCATCCTGGCGGCGGCCGGGCTCCTCGACGGTCGGCGCGCGACCACCCACTGGCAGCACGCCGATACCCTCGCGCGCGGATATCCCCGGATCACCGTGGAACCCGACGCCATCTTCGTCGAGGACGGCACCATCTTCTCCTCGGCAGGTGTCACCGCCGGCATCGACTTGGCCCTGGCTTTCGTCGAACGCGATCACGGCACCGAACTGGCACGAGCGGTCGCCCAGTCACTCGTGGTGTTCCTGCAGCGACCGGGCGGTCAGTCCCAGTTCTCCCCCAGCCTGCGCGGGCCGCGGCCACGCACCGGACAGCTCCGCGAGGTGGTCGATGCCGTAGCCGCGGATCCCACCGGTGACCACTCCATCACCCGGCTCGCCGCGCGCGCCAACGTCAGTCCTCGGCATCTGACCAGGCTGTTCCAGGACGAGCTGGGGACCACCCCGGCCAAGTACGTTGAGCTGATCCGATTCGACACCGCCAAAGCCATGCTCGATGCAGGACACACCGTGACTTCCACGGCGCAGCACAGCGGATTCGGCAGCCCGGAGACCTTGCGACGCAGTTTCATCCAGCATCTCGGGGTGTCGCCGCGGGCGTATCGGCAGCAATTCCACTCCACCCGTCGCTGAGAGCAGCCGACCGGACATGTCCCGATCTGTGCGGAAGTGGGCCGGAACGGCGGTTTCCGCCGCGCCTGACAATGTCACTGTGAAGTAGATCAGCCGCACCCCCGCGGACCAGAACTTCCGGAAGCGAGAAACGCATGACCGACACCGTCGCAGGCATCGAGATTCCCGACACCGTCGTGGTCAACGAGGCAACGGAACTGGTGCGGGAGGCCGCGAACCCGTTGATCTACCACCACTCCCGGCGTGTGTTCCTGTTCGGCTCACTCCGAGCCCGACATCAGAAACTCGCGTTCGATCCCGAGCTGTTGTACGTCGGGGCCATGTTCCACGACCTCGGCCTCACGGCGAAGTACCGCCGCGCGGATCAGCGATTCGAGATCGACGGCGCCGACGAGGCCCGCACCTTCCTCCGCTCCCACGGAATCGGCGAAGACGATGCAGACACGGTGTGGACGAGCATCGCACTCCACACCACCCCCGAGATTCCACTGCATATGGCACCGGAGATCGCGCTGCTTACCCGCGGCGTCGAACTCGACGTACTCGGTATCGGCTACGACGCGATCACCGACGAGGAACGTGCCGCCGTCATTGCCTCCCACCCACGGCCGGACTTCAAGAACGAGATCCTCGCCGCCTTCACGGACGGACTCGAAGACCGCCCGGACACCACGTTCGGCAACGTGAAGGCCGATGTGCTGGCACACTTCGTTCCCGGCTTCGTCCGGGGTGACTTCGTCGATGTGATCCTGAATTCCGCTTGGTCGGAATGATGTCCGTACCGGTTCTTCAGTTGCCACCGCCCGGCAGATGACGTTGCAACAATGCCGCTGCCGAAACCCAGTCCAGGTTCAGTATCTCGGCCGCCCGTTCATCACCGACACACCCTCGAACTTTGGCTTCGAAATCTGCGACGGATGCAGGCCGGCGCGGATGCCCCACAGGCAGGTCGACCACGGCCTCGAGTTGTGATCCGTCGCGGAGTTCGACGACTACCGTGCAGTCTCCATCGAGCACCCCCTCGCCCACGGGCTCGGCGACCAGACTGACGCGGTCGAGAATGCTCCGCACTTCCGGCCGCTGCACAGCAGGGTCGGTGAAGCTCCCGATATCGGGGAACCCGTCCAGCAGGGCTGCCGCGATGCCGTAGTTCAGCGAGAACTTACCTTCCAGACCCGAACTCGGAAAGTTGTGTATCAACGGCAAAGCCGCGCTGTTCGGAGTGTGCACCCGTATGCGGGCGATGTCGTCGATCGATAACGACCCAAGCGACCGAACCGCCGCGATTGGACGCTGGAGCGCGTAGCAACACGGGTGAAGCTTCAGCCCGAGACCATCCGGAATGATGGGACCTTCGACGTGCGGGGACATCCGCCCGCCGACGAGCCGGAACCATTCACCGACAGCACGAGGGTCGGCAGTCGCGCCGGCAGCGGCGAGTCCGGCCGCACGCACACCAGCCTGGGCAGCGAATCCGACCTGAATCGACTTGCCTGCGGTGCCGAAGGCCTGGCGGACGCCACCTGCGGCGGGGACGGCGTGCGCCATCGCAGTAGCGATACCCTCGGAATCGAGCCCGAACGACAGCCCCGCCGCGACAGCAGCCGAGATGGCACCGACCGTCGCGGTGGTGTGCCACCCCTGTGTGTAGTGGTTCCAACCGAGCGCGGTACCCAGACGTGCCATCACCCCCGCCGCAGCCAGGTACTCCCGCCCACCGCCGCCCGCCGACAACGTGGCGGGAACGCACACCACACTGATGTGGGTCGTGGAGGGTATGTGCAGATCGTCGAAATCGAGCACGTGCCCGACCGCTGCCCAGCGCAGCGCAGCCGGCAGACCATCCGTCCACGCAGCGGCCGGATCATCCAGTGCGGCAAGGGTTACTGCAATGGTGTCGACCAGAGCACGTCGAGCGAGATCGAGATCCCCGGCGCCTGGCTCGATACCGACGGCCCACCCTGCGAGTTCGTGCGCGATGGCATCGGTTGATTCGTGCGGCGCAATCGTCATAGCCCACTCCTTCACCCCACCGGTGCGCCCAGTGCGCCCAGCTCCACAGTTCGCGGCACACCATACCGTTCTTCGGCACAGCGTTCAACGAGTCGCCACCACGTCTCCCTGATGCCGCCTGCACGTTCACTACTTACTCATTCCTACCTGGCCTGTAGCGCAGAACACTTCGACCGTGGGCGAACGCGATGAGGCACCCTTGACAGAGTGTGATCCGAAGCACGATACTCATTTTCCGACACACTGTGCCGATATTCAGCACACCCGATATCGGCTTCACTGTCTACGCCCCTGTGACGGGCTCGCACCGATCGCAGATTTTCCCGATGCGATGGTCGAGTCACGGGTCCGGGGTCAGGCCCCTCCCACGAATGGAACGCCATCGGGCCACAGGCAGCCATTGCCCTCCACAATCACGAGCAACGCCTTCACAGAAAGACGCTTCGCAATGAAGATAGAAACATCCGACAAAGCGGCCATCTCGAACCCGAGGCGACAGCTGATCGCGGGCACTGTCGGACACTCGGTCGAGTTCTTCGATTTCCTCGCGTACTCCTACCTCGCGGTCTACTTCGCATCTTCCTTCTTCCCCTCTTCGGAGTCGGGACTGGTGCCGCTCCTGAGCGCATTCGGCGTCTTTGCCGTCGGGTTCCTCGCACGTCCGCTGGCAGGGCTTTTCATCGGACTGTTTGCAGATAGGTACGGCCGGCAGCGAGCCTTGAGCCTCACCATCAGCCTCATGGCCGGCGGCAGCCTGCTTGTCGCCATCTGCCCCACGTACAGCCAGATCGGTGTCGCCGCGCCCATAATCCTCACCGTTGCACGCATCCTGCAGGGATTGTCCGCTGGAGGCGAATACACGACGGCGGGTGCCTTCATCGTCGAATCCGCACCCGCCGGCCGACGTGGTTTCTACTCGAGCTTCATGTTCGTCGCCTCGGGTATAGGAAAGTTGACATGTCTCGCCTTCATCACGCTGTTCGTCGCACTCATCGGTGAAGATGCGATGCGGGACTACGGTTGGCGAATCCCCTTCGCGGTCGGCGCCCTGGCTGCGATCGTGGCCTGGTACATTCGCCGCGGGACGCAGGAAACGCTCGAGACCACCGCCTCCGACGAGGGCGCGGCACCGGTTAGCCGCAACCCGCTCAATGCCCTGCAGCGTTACCCCAGACAGTCCCTGATCGTGTTTGCTATCGCCACCGGAATGGGTGTTGGACAATATTTTTGGGCGACGTACCTGACTACGTACTTCCAGATCCAGAACGGCGCCTCTGCCACCACCGCAATGACGGTCGGCATCATCACGCTGATCCTCTACACACTCGCACAGCCGGTGGCCGGGTTGATCTCCGACAGATATGGACGTAAGCCGTGCATGTACGCATTCGGCGTCGGCACCGTCATCGTGACGCCTTTCCTGCTCTCGATAACAAGCTCGAACTTTTCGGTTCTGATATGCATTCAGCTCGTCGGGCTACTGCTGTTGAGCCTCTGCACATCGATCACGTCAGCTGTGATGGTCGAAAACTTCCCACCGCACGTACGAGTGAGCGGCCTAGGCTTTCCCTACTCGCTCTCGGTGGCAATCTTCGGCGGAACGGTCCCGCTTGTAGCCACTAGCCTAGCCAATGCCGGTTACTCCCAATATTTTCCGTGGTACATCGTGGCCACCGCGATTATTACGCTCCTGGGGGCCATAGCGGTACCGGAAACGTTCCGCAGCGACATTTCGGGCGAAGATTCCTGATCGACATTTCTCCCCCTGTTCACGGGATTCGCTCCTTCTCGGGCCGCCACTGGCGGCCCGAGAAGAACCCCTCAACTTCTGCCAATGGTGTTTCGGTAGGTGTAGTGCTCGGGCAGGTAGTAGCCGACCGCCAACTCGACTGCCCGACTGTCCGAATCGAGATACACGCGATCTGCGCGCAACAGCGGATGTCCGACGGGGCAGTCGAGGTGATGGGCGGTCTCCTCGGACGCCGGCGCCACGGTGATCGACTGCACGAGTTCGACAACGGGAGACGCCAGGTGAGGTTCCAGAAGACCGATGATCGTGTGCGCTCCGATCGCGCCCGGCTCCGTCGCCGCGCCGCCACACAGATGCTGCGCGTGCAGATCCGGCAGATGGACGGTCGTCATCGCGAACACGATCCCCGCGTACCGGCGTACATACGCGATCGTGGAGACGAAGTCATTGTCGAGGCGTAAACGGCTTGCGGCTTCGATATCGGCCCTACGTCGCAGAGGCGCAACGATTTCCGTGGTGGTGCCCGTGGGGAGATTGGTCAGTTCTTCAATCGGTCCGAGCCGCCGGAGGTGCCTACTCCCCAGTTCGGAGACGAACGTGCCCCTCCCCGGAACGCGATACACCAGGCCATCCGCCACGAGATCGTAGAATGCTCGCCTCACCGTCTGCCGACTCAACCCATACTGTTCGGCAAGTTCGAGTTCGGTGGGAAGCTGGCGACCACCGTGAAAGTGGCCTGCAGCGATTTGCTCGCGCAGCGCGTGGGACAACCGACGATGCGCCGGCGTTTGTTCGTTGTCACGGCCACCCATCAGCCCACACCGATCCGTTCCTGTCGCCCTTCGGCATCATCAGTCGCCGCGAGGTGCTGTCTTCGCAGGCCGATCCCTCTGGATCGGACGGAACCATGGTAGTCGATTGCAGCACGGTATTCCATATAGCGGCACACCACTTCGCGTCTCTGCGCACCCGGCAACCCTGCCCACAGCGCGAGCCCCGGCCGACATCGGAGAACCAGGACCGGACCGGATGTCGGTTGTAATATGCCATTGACCTGCATTGACAGCGTTTGGCGCCACCACTCACCAGAGGGAGGGTTGACCAATACGGCTACGGTGGGGCATCCTGATCCATATCGGAACACTGTGCCGTATAGAGGCACGGATGAAGGGTTGAAGCCTCATGACTGCTGTAGTTGACGACGTCGGTTCGTCAGGAGCCGGGTATCTCACCGACGAGCGCCTCGCGATCCAGGCGATGGCGCGAGAGTTCGCCGCCAAGGAAGTATTGCCCGTGGCGAACGAACTCGATCCGGTCAAGGGTGAGATTCCGATGGAACTGCGCCAGAAGATGGCCGAGCTGGGCTTTTTCGGTGTTCTGATTCCCGAGGAATACGGCGGGCTGGGCCTCGGGGTCTTCGAATACGCCCTGATCGTCGAGGAACTTGCCCGCGCGTGGATGAGCGTGTCGAGCCTGATCGCTCGCGGACAACAATTCACCGCGGGTTTCACCGAGGAACAGCGCCGCGAGTACCTGCCGCGGATGGCTACGGGCGATTTCCTCAGCGCCTTTGCCTTGTCCGAGCCCGATGCAGGATCCGATGTGGCAGCGCTGTCGACTCGGGCCCGCAGAGAAGCCGACGGGTGGCGGATCAGCGGCCAGAAGATGTGGTGCACGTTCGCCGACGGAGCCGACTACCTTCAGGTATTTGCCCGTACGTCACCCATTGACCGCGACCACCGATCGCGCGGTATCAGCTGTTTCATCATGCCGAAGCCTCGGGGTGAGCTGCCCCCGGGAGTGACGGGCACGCCGGTACGGAAGATCGGATATCACGGATGGAAGACGTGGGAGCTGTCCTTCGACAACGCCTACGCCGCTGGTGACTCCATGGTCGGCCCCGAAGGCGAGGGCTTCAAGGTCGCCATGGGCGATCTCGAGACCGCCCGGATTCATACCGCCGCCCGCGCCATCGGCGTGGCACGCGGAGCGCTCGAAGACTCCATTGCCTATGCGCGGCAACGCGTCCAGTTCGGCCGACCGATCGGCGAGAACCAGGCGATCCGATTCAAGATCGCGCACATGGCCACCGAGGTGGAGGCGGCCCGATCGCTGATGTACCGGGTGTGCACCGAGGTCGACGCCGGCCGGCGCAACACCGTGGAAGCATCGATGGTCAAGTACCTCGCCACCGAGATGGCCGAACGAGTGACCAGTGAGGCCCTGCAGATTCACGGCGGTGCCGGATACACCACGGATTTCGCCGTCGAACGGTACTGGCGGGATGCCAAGCTCACCAAAATCTTCGAGGGCACGTCGGAAATCCAGCTGAAGATCATCTCGGATTCGATCCTCGGAAGGCAGACACGATGACATCGCCGGTCGCCGGGCCACTGAACGATGTCGTGGTGATCGACCTGACGACCATGCTCGCGGGGCCCTTCGCCACTATGGTCCTCGGAGATCTGGGCGCCGACGTGATCAAGATCGAACCCCCTCATGGTGACTTCATCCGAGAGCAGGGACCGTTCGCACCGGATGACGAACTACGCGCATTCGGCGGGTATTTCCAGAGCGTCAATCGCAACAAGCGCAGTGTCGTTCTCGACCTCACCACCGAGGAGGGGCGCGCCTCGCTGCTCGAACTGGTCGCGCACGCCGATGTCGTCGTGGAGAACTTCCGCCACGGGGTCATGGACCGGCTGGGGCTGTCCTACGAGCGACTCCAGGAGAAGAATCCCCACCTGGTATATGCGGCGATCCGCGGATTCGGTGACGAACGCACCGGCAGCAGCCCGATGCGGGACTGGCCGGCGTACGACATCACCGTCCAGGCCGTCAGCGGCTTGATGGAAATCACCGGCGAGCCCGACCGCCCCCCGATCAAGACCGGTCCCGGTCTCGGTGACACCGTGCCTGCACTCTTCGCGGTGATCGGCCTGCTGTCGGCCGTGCACCGTGCACGCCGCGACGGAGTCGGCGGCTTCGTCGACGTGTCGATGTACGACGCCATGCTGGCCATGTGCGAACGCGCCGTCTACCAGCACTCCTACACCGGCGACGTACCGACCCGGCAGGGAAACAGCCATCCCCTGCTCTGCCCCTTCGATGTCGTGCCCGCCGCAGACGGGTGGGTCAGTATCGCCGCGCCGGGCAACAAACATTGGCAGCAACTCTGCGCGGTAATCGGGCGCCCCGAGTTGGCTACGGACGAACGCACAAGGGACAACGTCAGCCGACTGGTCAATCGTGACTTCACCATGTCTGCGGTGACCGCGTGGACAACCACCCGGACCAAGGACCAGATCGTGGAAACACTCGGCGGCAAGGTCCCGGTGGCACCGGTCAACACCGTCGAGGACATCTATGCGGATCCCCACGTGCGTGCCCGCAACATGTTGGTCGAGGTCGATCATCCCGGCGTGCCCCACCCGGTGACGATCGCCAACTCTCCGATCAAGTTCGCGGATGCGCCCTCGACGCATGTCCGGCGAGCACCGCTACTCGGTGAACATACCGATGAAGTGCTGGCCCAGTTCGACAACGCAACAGCTGCCCTCCAGCTCGAAGAAACAAGATAGGGAGATCATGTCCAGAACACAACGACCGCGGCGTTCCTGCCTCGCGGTTCCCGGTTCGAACCCGAAGATGATCGAGAAGGCGAAGGGTCTCGATTCCGACCAGGTCTTCCTGGATCTCGAGGACGCGTGTGCTCCACTCGCGAAACCTGGTGCGCGCAAGACCATCGTCTCGGCACTCAACGAAGGCGGGTGGGGATCGAAGATTCGCGTGGTGCGGGTCAACGATCTCACCACCCACTGGACCTATCGTGACGTGGTCGAGGTCGTCGAAGGTGCCGGTGAGAATCTTGACTGCATCATGCTTCCGAAGGTGCAGTCGGCTGCCCAGATCGCCTGGCTCGACTTCACTCTGACCCAGATCGAGAAGACCATGGGTTTCGAGGTAGGCCGAATCGGAATCGAGGCGCAGATCGAGGACGCCGCCGGATTGATCAACGTCGACGAGATCGCGGCCGCGTCGCCGCGTACCGAAACGATCATCTTCGGCCCGGGCGACTTCATGGCGAGCATCAACATGAAGTCGCTCGTGATCGGTGAGCAGCCGCCGGGTTATGGGGTCGGCGACGCGTTCCACTACCCGCTGATGCGGATCCTGATGGCCGCCCGAGCGAACGGGCTGCAGGCAATCGACGGACCCTATGTTCAGGTCCGTAACGTCGATGGCTTTCGCCGGGTTGCCGGACAGGCCGCCGCACTCGGCTACGACGGGAAATGGGTGCTGCATCCGGCCCAGATCGACGCCGCCAACGACACCTTCAGTCCCGCCCAGGCCGACTACGACCATGCCGAGAACATCCTCGCCGCGTACGAGTGGTTCACCTCCGACCAGGGCGGCCGCAAGGGCGCCGTGATGCTCGGCGACGAAATGATCGACGAGGCGTCCCGCAAGATGGCGTTGGTCATCGCAGGCCAGGGCCGCGCGGCCGGCATGGAACGACTCGATGTGTGGAAGCCGGAGATCGAGACCGTAGAGAGCGGTGTGTGAACAGTGACGACCACGGAGAAAGAGCAGAACATGCAGTTCGGACGGTACTTCGAGGATTTCGAAGTCGGAGCAATCTACAGGCATTGGCCAGGCAAGACCGTCACCGAATACGACGATCACCTGTTCTGCCTGCTGACGATGAACCACCACCCGTTGCACATCAACTCCCACTTCGCTCAGGAGACAACAGAATTCGGGCGCAACGTGGTCGTGGGCAACTACGTCTACTCGCTTCTGCTCGGCATGTCCGTACAGGATGTGTCCGGCAAAGCGATCGCCAACCTCGAAATCGAATCGTTGCGGCACGTCAAGCCGACGTTCCACGGCGACACGATCTATGGCGAAACCGAGGTCCTGGAAGTCACGCCCTCGAAGTCCAAGGACGACCGAGGCGTCGTGTACGTCGAGACCCGCGGCTACAAGCAGGACGGGCAGATCGTCTGCATCTTCCGACGCAAAGTTCTCGTACCCAAGCGAAGCTACGGCGACGCACGCGGCGGCGAACAGCCCGCTCGCCCGCTGCCGCACGTGTAGTCGACCCCGGCTGGGAGGGTTCCCGCCTACAACGCCCACAGCCGTTCTCACCGAAGCCGGATGGGATCTGCGGGTCGGCTGCGTGGTCCGCGGATCGACGAGTTCGTCCCTCCGATCTTCGATCCGGGCCGGGTGTTCCTCCGCTGGTGGGAGGACGCCCGGCCCTTGACAGAGATCGCGGGAACGAACCAAGCTATCAACAGAAACACTGTGCCATATATCGGCACGATCTCGGTGCGGCCGGTTACCCGGGTGCACCACTCGGAATAGGAAGCACAATGCGAGAGCGTTACGAAACGTTCGTCGGCGGACATGACGAGCGCAGTAAGAGTGGGCAGTACTTTTCCACTCGTGATCCCGCCACAGGCGACGTCATCGCCGAAGTCGCGCTCGGCGGCGCGGAGGATATCGAGGCAGCAGTTGCCGTAGCGCAGAGCGCCTTCCGCTCGTGGCGTGACACCCCGGCCGCCACTCGCGGTCGCATCCTCCTCGAGGTCGCCCGCACACTGCGTGAACACGCAGACGAACTGGCCCGAATCGAAACACTGGATACCGGTCAGACGTTGTCGCAGTCGAACGTGGACATCGAGACTGCCGCACGATACTTCGAGTACTACGGCGGGGCGGCAGACAAGGTACACGGCGAGACGATTCCGCTGGGACCCGACTACCTTTCGTACACCCGCAACGAACCGTTCGGCGTGATCGGCGTGGTCACACCCTGGAATGCGCCGATCAACCAGGCCGCGCGGGCCATCGCACCCGCATTGGCGATGGGCAACGTGGTGGTCCTCAAACCCGCCGAGGACACGCCACTGTCGGCACTCGAGATGAGCCGTCTCGCCGTCGAAGCGGGACTGCCCGCGGGCGTTCTCAACGTCGTCCCCGGATTCGGTGCTGATGCGGGAGCTGCGCTGACCGGCCACGACAAGGTCCGCAAGATCGTCTTCACCGGCTCGGTGGAGACCGGCCGGGCGATCATGCGGGCGGCCGCCCAACGACTGATTCCGCTGACTCTCGAGTTGGGCGGGAAGTCCCCCAACATCGTCTTCGACGACGCCGATCTCGACGCGGCCGCGACAGGCGCCTGGACCGCGTTCACCACCAAGGCGGGACAGGTATGTTCTGCCGGCAGCCGGTTGCTGGTGCATTCTTCGGTGCACGACGAGTTGGTCGATCGGCTCGTCCAGCACGCGAAGACCACGGTCATCGCGCCGGGCATCGAGGACCCGGATATCGGATCCCTGGCCACGCGAGGGCAGTTCGACAAGGTCCGCTCGTATCTTGAACTCGGGCCCAGCGAGGGTGCGCGTGTCGCGACCGGTGGACACGTCGCCGATACCGGGCGGCTGGGCCGTGGGTTGTTCATCGAGCCGACCATCTTCGTCGACGTCGACAACACGATGCGCGTGGCGCGCGAGGAGATCTTCGGCCCGGTGCTGACGGTGCTCCGATTCGATTCCGATGAGGAGGCGGTCGAGATCGCCAACGACAGCGACTACGGACTCGTCGCGGGGGTCTGGACCAGAGACCACGGCCGGGCTCATCGCGTGGCCGGCGCCATCGAGGCGGGGCAGGTCTTCATCAACCAGTATTTCGCCGGTGGTGTCGAAACCCCGTTCGGTGGCTACAAGTTGAGCGGTTTCGGCCGGGAGAAGGGCTTCGAGGCGCTCAAGCACTACTGCCAGCTCAAGACGATTACCGCACGGTTATGACGTCCGCAGATCACGTCTCTCGATGACTAAGTACGCCGACGAGACAATCAACGGGATAGATCGCAGCACCCATAAGCGGCGCAGTAGCTGGGGCGTCGACGGGAGTGCGCAATGCACCAAACCCGAGGAGGCCCGAGTCGTCCACAATGCCGATCGGCATCGCTTCGAACTCCGGGTTCGAGGAGAGCCGGTCGGCATTCTGGGGTATTTCGATCTGCGACACCTCACTGAACCGCTCAGGATCCAAGGCAATATCGGGCCCAGCCCGAGGACGTCGTGACGTTCTACTCGCACACGAGAGTCGTGGAAAGATCCGAAAACCGTGCATTCGCTGCCCTATTCGTGTAACAGGCGCTCGACCTCGCCCGCGACAACCGATGAAAGGTGCGACCGGTCTGCCCGTATGTTCGAAGTTCCTCGACGATCGCCCGGAATACGGCGATCTCATTGTTCGCCTGGACAGTAGGCGGGCGCGTCACACACCGCGACAACGCCCCGGTACAGAGCACAGCTCAGCACGGGGGGCGTTCTCCATCGCTGAGGCATTGTGGAAGAAATTTCCCAAGTAGTAGCGATCCGCTGGCATGTAGAAGCCACGGACCGCGACCCGGGAACCCCGTAACCCTGTCAATCCTCCCGATCGCGACTGACTTACCTCGTACCTACACGATCGCAGTGAACACCGCGCGATCGTCACGGCCGTCCCGTCCGGGCTCGCGGGGCACACCCCGCGAGCCCACCGTGATTTCCGCAGGTATGGCGCGATCGGGTGTTGTCCTGGGTTGCCCACTCCGATCCACTCCGCATGCCGCCCGCTTGTCGCCACCAAATCGGACGGACGGATGCCGGCATCTTCCGAATGACTAACCTACCCGCAGGCGAACCACGCTTCGCCCGGCTGTTGAAGGGTCGTGCCGAGACAGGCAGTCAGCGGTGTTGCCAGACAGGGGGACGTTTGGCGAGGAAGGCGGTAATCCCCTCCTGCGCATCGTAAGTGGTGGCATTCACAGCCATCGTCTCTTGCATCTGCCGGTACGCTTCGTCCTCGGACAATTCGATTTGCCGGTAGAAGGCTTCTTTCCCGGTAGCCAGGGTCAGTGCGCTCGCCCCCGCGACCGTTTCGGCCAACGATCGCGTTACCTCGGTCAGGGTTTGGGGTTCGGCGACGAGGTTGATCAGACCCCAGGTCTCTGCCGTGACCGCATCGATCATCTCACCGGTAAGGAGCATCCGTAGGACCCGCTTTCTGCCGATCGCACGGGAGAGTGCGACCATCGGTGTCGAGCAGAACAAGCCGATCTTGACCCCCGGAGTGCCGAATCGAGCCGTCGAGGACGCCACCGCCAGGTCACAGGCAGCGACGAGTTGACAACCCGCGGCGAGTGCCACACCCTGCACCGAGGCAATGACCGGTTGAGGAACGCGATGTATCGCCTGCATCATCTCGATGCAAGCAGCGAAGACCGCGCGTCCGTCATCGAGAGAGCACCCAACGAGTTCATTGAGATCGTGGCCGGCGGAAAATGCCGCCCCGCTCGCCTGGAGCACGATCACTCGGATCGAGTTATCGCCTCCCAACGCACCGAGAGCGTCCCAAATCCCTCGCATCACGTTCACCGACAGGGGATTACGACGATCTGGATCCGTCAGAGTGATCCAACCAATGGGTCCGTCGGCGCTGATGCCGATTGACGCCGAGCCAATTCTCGAGTCGGTCATCGTCTCCCTTTCTAAACCAGCAGCAGGACAATGCAGCCGCTGGGCGCTGATGGCACTCGGCCTAGCTGTTGCGGATACGCTCGGCGGACGCGAGGGACTTCAGGCCGTACACGACAGCACCTCCGGCTCTGAGACTGGCTGCGATATAGGTCGCCTCCGCCAACTCTTCATCGCTTGCACCGCAGGCGACGGCATCATTGGTGTGCACCTTGATGCATCCTTCGCACTGCGTGGTCAGTGCGACCGCCACGGCCATGAGTTCTCGGTATTTTCGGGGGATCTCACCGGGTCCGGTGAAGACCGAGGCATTGAAGGCGGCCAGCGCCTGCCCCATAGAGCTGGCTCGGTCACCGAGCGGCGCCGTGCGATGGTTGTGCGTCATCACAGTCATCAAGTTTCCTTCAGATAATGGCTCGAAGAGCGTTTCGAGACAACGGTCGCCAACGTCACCTTCGTGTGGACATTGGCCGAGTTCGTCTAAACCGCATTCTGCGTCGATGTCTTCTCCCGCCGAATTCTGGGTTGGCGGGTGATGACTACGAGGCCACGCCGTTGGTCAGCGGCGTCCTCGAGCAAGCGCTGTTCACGCGACGGAGGACTGATTTCCGTTTCACTCTAACAGGTTTGGTGCATCACGCGGATGCGGGCAGTCTGTACAGGTCGCTCGCGTTCACCGAGGCGTTGGTCGAATCCGGGATCACGGGCTCGATCGGCAGCGTCGCCGACGCCCTCGATAATGCCATGATGGAGTCGGCCATAGGGCTCTACATGACCGAGCCCATCCGCTGGGAATGGGTATGGACCGGACGGGCCGAAGCGGAGCGGGAGGCGGCCGAGTGAGTTCGCTGGTTCAATGCTCGGCATAGACCTGGGGCACCGTGGGAGCAGCAGCCAGATAGCTCAACCGTGGACAACATCAGATCGGCCATTGTGGCCCGACCAGCGACGCTATCTCCGACATACTGAAAACGGGAATTGACAACGCAGACTCGGTGTTGGACTATCAACACACGGCGTGCCGACTAGCGGAACAGCATGCCAATAGACAGAGCTGCGGCGCGGATCTCCTGCGCACAAACCGACACGAAGGCGGAACCATGGGCGTGGGACTTGACGATGACCTGCTACGTGACTTTTTCGGCAACGCCGAACAACGTGCGATTTTCGACGGACCGCAGCGACTGCAGGGGTGGCTGGATGTAGAGCGCGCTCTAGCACAAACTCAGGCTGAACTCGGAATCATCCCGGCCGAAGCTGCGCAGCGTATTTCAGCGCACTGCCAGAGCGATCTTTTCGATATCAATAAGCTGCGCCAACACGTCAACGCAACGCAACATCCAATCGTTCCGATGGTTAACGCGCTGGAGAAGTTGGTTGGCACAGAGTTTGGACAGTTCGTGCACTACGGTGCAACTTCTCAAGACATTATGGATTCCGGTCAAGCCCTTCAACTGCGTCAATCACTGCAGGGTATTGAGCGCGATGTAGCTGCAGCCACGAAGGCAGCCGCGTCGCTCGCTCTGAAACATCGCAACACTACTCAAGTTGGTCGAACGCATGGACAACACGCCGTTCCGATCTCATTCGGTCTGAAGGCCGCTACCTGGGTAGATGAGCTGCAGCGGTTGCAAACACGCATAGCAGAATCGCGCGATCGAATTCTCACAGTTCAGATCTTCGGTGCCGCCGGAAGCATGGCGGGGTACGGTGACCGTGCCTTCGAAGTAAAAGCGGGTGTGGCATCGCGGCTCGGCCTTACGGAACCAGTGGCACCCTGGCACGCGACTCGAGACCGCATAGCCGAGCTAGGTTCCTTGATGGCCCTCCTCGCTGGTGTATCCGAGAGGATCGCGGCAGAGGTGATTCGCCTGCAATCCACAGAATTTGGGGAACTGGTCGAGCCTCTCCAGCCTGGTCACATCGGATCATCGACGATGCCGCAAAAGCGAAATCCGCACCTTTCCGAAGGCATCGTAGCCAAAGCACGAATTGCGCAAAGCCTATCCGCTGGGCTACTCCGAAATGGCGCTCACCAGCACGAACGAGACATGGGGGCATGGGCTGTCGAGTGGGTGACTGTCCCTGAGTTGATGGTTGGATCTGGCGCGATGGCAGCCGATCTGAACCATCTGCTGGAAGGTTTGCAAGTAAATGCCGAGTGTATGCGAAGAAATGTCGGAATCACCGGGGGCCAGGTCAACGCCGAATCGCTGATGATGATTCTTGATTCATCAATTGGACGTGATCATGCCCATCACCTTCTTGTCGAGTTGACCCGATCCGCCGACCTTCAAAACCTGAACTTCTCCGAGGTTGCGACAGCCGATGAACGAGTAGCCTCCCACCTGTCGCAGGATCAGATAATGAAAGCTCTTGATCCAGCGCAATACCTAGGTTTCGCGCCCGAGGTGGCAGACCGCGTCAGTCGCGCGCTCACCGCTGAGGCGGAGGACCGACCCTCCATCAGCTCATAGCAATCCGACACCTGTTCAATCTTACGGCGAGCAGGCCAGCGACAGGAACGATCCACTCAACTTGTACGGCGTTCCAGAGAAGTTGATTTCGAGCGCACACTCGTGCCCTATTCGGTTCAACGAGGGCACGAGCGCGGGAAACCCACCGGCGGTCGTGACTACCTTGTCGCGCACACCACACAATATGCAGTCGAAACAAGGCCGAACGCAAGCGCTGGGCTGACGAATCGTAAGGAACAAGAATTGAAACTTGGACTTCGGATACCACAACGCGACAAGGTGAACCTTCGTCTAGACGTCACCGAGGTGGCTCAGACTGCGGAAAATAACGGATTTGAGAGCCTCTGGGTCTATGAGCGAAGCCTCTATCCACTAACGCCCGAGGAACCCTATCCATACTCTGATCCGCCCGGTGGCGATTGGCCATCCTATTATCGGCAAACCGCAGATCCACTCAGCGTACTTGCCGCTGCCGCGATGGTAACGAGTCACGTGCGTCTTGGGACGAGCGTGCTGATAGCCGCGCAACATATTCCTTTCCAACTGGCGAAAACAATAGCAACAATCGATCAGATCAGTGAAGGCCGATTCGTCGCGGGATTCGGTGCCGGATGGTCGAAAGACGAAATGCGTGCCGCAGGAGCGGATCCCAAGTTTCGAGGGCGCTACCTCGACGAGACGCTCGATGTCCTCGCGGCAGCATGGGGACCGGACCCAGTGAGCTACCAAGGACGACGAACGATCGTCAACAACGCTATCGTGGCCCCAAAGCCGGCGTCACGAGTGCCTGTTCTCATCGGGGGCGGAGGTACCCCCCGGACCATCGAACGAATCGCTTCTCGAGCCGATGGATGGCTGTCTATTCCCTTCGGCTCAAAAGGTTTCCAGGAGATCGAATCCACCTGGAACAAGATCCGCGAGCGGGCCGTCGAACTAGGTCGCTCCGCCGAACACCTCGAGCACATCGTCTGTGCAAATATAACTCTCACCTCCGAGCTCGCGGGGGCCGAACGCACACCTTTCGTCGGCACGCTTGACCAGATTGTCGAGGACGTCGTCGCTGCGTCGAAAGTGGGCGTCGACGAGCTGATCATCGATCTGAACCTTCAAGATCCTTGGTTCACCGAGAGCAGAAAAATGCTGGACACGGCACTCGAGATCTTCCACCGTGTAAACAAACGCTGAACATACGGTAGCCGATAAGATGTCGGGTTCTTCGGAATCACAATAGGGAGATATCGGCACGAGGCAGCGTGCATACCGGTCCCCTGATCGCGACCACAAGGGCCACCGGAAACGCCGCGGATCCCGTCGGCCACCGCGAAGGCCGCAATCGCCTTCGCCGCCCCATGGCCACCTCCGCCCATTGGCCATCATGGTCATTCGGTTTCATCGGACTGGCGTGGTTCAGCTATCGGTTACTGCCTACAACGAGGCCAAGGATGCCACAGAAGGTGCCGTTGGGAAACAGGCACAGGACGCAAACCCGGGAGCCAAAAGGACTCGTGATGCCGTACTTGATCGGAGTCGCGATCATCATCGTCACGCTGGCCTTCCTGCTACTCGAGACTTTCCGGCTGTATGGTCGCCGGGATCATTGCGTGATCACCGCGTAGGTGCCCGCTCGCAACTCGATCGAGGTACCCGTCGACGAGCCCGTGACAGCGGCCGAACCGATTGCCGGGTTCGCGATCAGGGCGAGAGCGGAGAATCCGGCGATCGCGCCGGCACAGACGATACGGCGCGTGATTGATGCAGCCACGAGAATGTGGCTTTTCGATTGTCACCGCGCCCCTGCGCACCGGTTGCCCAGGCGTCGCTTCCACCGATTGTGGTAACGATGCAGCTGTCCGATCCGGAAGCGTCTTGGGGACGACGAACCCCCGCTCCGATTTCATTACCGCCCGGCTTCGACGGGAAGCTTTCGCGGCTGCCCTTTGGCGCACGATGTTGGCGAGCTGACAGTCGACCCAGCAATCCGCGGCTGGTTCGATCGGCTACCGGGGCATCAGTCTGTCGTTGTGGTCGCCGCCAAAAAGCAAGCAAGGTGTGGAATCCGGTGACGCAGCGCTCGACGGATCAGAGCAATGAACTCACGTTCGCTGCAGTGTCGGAGACCTGCTTCCCCCACCAGGGCACACGATTCTCGTCGAAACGGGTCTCCGGCATCGAGATGCCGATGCCACCTACCGGGCATCCCCCCTCCCCCAGCACAGCTGCCCCGACGGCACATACTCCCATCCGGTTCTGATTGACGTTCACCGCATATCCGACGCGGCGGATCTCCTCGATCTTCTTTCGGATAGATCCGGGATCGGTGTCGGTCTGCGGAGTCAGTTGCTGGATGGGACTGGAAAGAATTCTGTCGACCTCATCGTCCGGCAGGCACGCCATGATCGCCATTCCCCCCGACGTGTGAGGTAGCTGCCATGTGCTGCCGACCTTGATGAAGGTACGAACCGCCTGATGGGAATCCATGCGTTCGATCTGAACCACCCGTTCCGCACCATCACGGACCTGGAGCGTGATGGTCTCGTTCGTCAGATCCCGCAGCTCACGCATCGGTTCGAGCGCGACCGTTCGCAAGTCTCCCTTGTCCCAGCCGCGCCTGCCCACGGCGAGCGCCCGCGAGGTGAGCTTCCATCGCGTGTACTCGCTCCCATCGCTGCGGATCCAGCCGGCGGATGCGAGCGCCTGAAGAGTCCGCTGCACGGTCGATTTCGGCAACTGAAGGGTGCGTGACAGTTCGCCTACTCCGACCGGCTGGCTCTCCGCCACAGCTTCGAGTACGCGCAAACCTCGTTCGATGCCTTGCACCTACTGTTCCTCTCCCTCGACCGCCGCTCCGCCGCGGTGCAACATTTCGTACTGTGCCGATTATCGGCACAGTATGTCGAAATGTCCAGTCTCGATGTCCGCTACCGGTTCACCGAAGGCGAATCTCGGCGGCCGCGCCGACGCCGACAGGCGGCGAACTGTCCGCGAGGATCTTGAAGACGCCCGTCGCCGTTGCCACCACCGAATCGTTCACCCGCAGGTCGGAGTCCGCGAAGACGATCGATGCCGTGCGCCGCACGATACGGGGTGAGCTCGTCAAGAGGTCACCGACCCGGACGATACCGAGGAAACTGACATTCAGTTGCACGGTCGCCATGTTCTGCGTGCCGGTCTCCGCGAGGGCGGTCGAACCGAGGGCTCGGTCGGCGAAGGCCATGATCAGGCCGCCCTGCACGACTCCTCGAAGGTTTCGATGTTTGGGTTCACACCGCAGTCCGTATTCCCGTGCACCGCCATCTCCGGGACGCAGCAGCAGTGGACCGATCAGCCCGATGAACCCACCGTCGTGCACCTCGTCCCATTCGACTTCGCTCACGCCCACCTCTACTTCTACTTCCATCCTGGCTTCGATCTTTCATACCCATCGAGTCGGGTCGCGATCTGATGGGCGGCGCGGAGCCGCCGACGGCGAGGTTGGAGGAACTCGCTCGTCGGCGGCCCGCGAGGTTGCGCGGGCCTCGTGCCTCGTGACCACCACGAGCACTGCCGGCCGCGCAACCCGTCAGGGGGTTACTGGGTAGCCGAGAGCACCTTCGACGGCACAGCCGAGTCACGGATTTCCCACAGCACCGGCTTGATGCACCGGAAGAACTGGGCTGCGTCCTCGCTCATCGGGAAGTGTCCGAGTCCCGCCATCGGAACGACCTTCGCACCCTCGATCTGCGCGCCGAGTTCCGCGGCCTCCTCCGGTCCCGTCGCGAAGTCGTATTCGCCGTTGAGGATGTACACGGCGGTCTTCGACGTATCGATGTTCTGTGCCGTTTCCCGAAGATCGTGCTCGACGCTGTAGTAGTGGAGATCACCCTTGAAGACCGGAGGGGATCCTTGGCTGTAGACCCAGGTCGTTTCCCTGCGGCCGACCTCGGGCGCCGTCGGCGAGGTGAGCGCGTACATCGCCGCGGGCTTGGAGTCGTTGCTGATCTCGGGGTGGAACCAGTAGTCGAGGTAGAAGCCGGGCGAATGCAGCGCCGCCTCGAGCGCGATCACGGCACGGAAGACGCCGGGGTTGTGCAGTGCCAGATCGGGGGCGAGGTTGCCGCCCATCGAACTGCCCATGTACACCGCGTCCTCGCAGTCGAGGGCCTCGGCCAGGGCAACGACGAACTTCATGAAGAAGTCCTGGGTCAGGTTGTACTCCTGCTCCCACCATCGCACCGAGAGCGGCGGCAGCGACCGCCCGTGATACGGCAGATCCCACGTGATCACGCGGAAGTGCGAGGTGATCTCCTCGTCCTCGAGGAGATGACGATACTGGCGGCCGTCACAGCCGGCGGTGTGCTGGAGAAGTAGCGGGATTCCGGACCCGCTCTCCTCGTAGTAGACCCGGTACTCGACGTCGTCGATCGTGAGATGGACGTACCGTCCGACCGCCTTGTCGAACTTCGTCGTGGTCATTTCGCCTCCTCGGCAACGTTGGTGTACGAACGCATGAAATCGAACACTCGTCTGAGCGCGGCGTAGTAGGCGAAGAACATCTTCATGTCTCCCCCATAGCGGAAGTTGTGCCGGGTGACCGCCGAGAAGAGGTCCTGATAGAACGGGCGAGGCACCCGCTGGAAGAACTTGCTCCATTCTTCGATCGGCGCCGAGATCTCGATGTCGTAGTTCCGCGCAACCGTCATGAGGTTGTTGCCCTCGGGCGGTGTCATGGAGTCGAGTCGACCGTCACGAATCACCAGCACGTAGGTTTCATCGCCGATCTCCAACCGGACGATGGCGTTCCAGAAGCGCGCCGCAATCTTGAATTCGGGATCCAAGTTGAGCGCCTCTGTGAACCTCTCCGTGTCCACAAATGGCATGGCCTTTCCCTTTCCAGTAAGTCGCTATTCGACCTGCGATCACACGCGGGCGGCGTGGGGTTCGCGAGACATGGCGGCCGCGAGCCACCCCTATCGGGGACTGTGCCGTTCAGCGGTACGCCGTGTCAGTTTCGAGTATGTGTACTGCCTCACAATTTGTCAATACGCTGACGTGGACCTCCGTTGCCCGAGCTCGCCACACCCCACCCAGCGCCGAACGGCATCGCTCGGAGACGCGAATACTCCCTGGGGTTCGAAAACTGACCTGAATCTCACTATGTGGCACCGCTATTCCAGCATTTGGCTATGCGCGATAGCTTCTGTGTACCGCCGCCACTTCCGCCCGCTGCACCCACGCACTCGGGCTCGGCGACTCGTCACGCGCGGAAACAGTCCCGCGTTCGCAGTTCGGAGATCTGATGAAAATTGCAGTCATTCCAGGGGACGGAATCGGCCCCGAAGTCATCGACCAGGCGGTCAGGACCTTGCACGAGGTTGCCCCCACCATCGACACCAGCTACTTCGACCTGGGCGCCCGAAACTTCCGGGAAACAGGTCGTCTGCTCGCCCCGGAAACACTCGACGAGATCCGGCATCACGATGCGATCCTGCTCGGTGCCATCGGCGACCCCACTGTCCCCGCCGGCACGCTGGAACGTGGCATCCTGCTCGAAATGCGCTTCGCGCTAGATCATCACATCAACCTACGCCCGACGAAGACGATGCCCGGCGCGCCGCGAGTGCTTGCCGGAGACGTGAATGTCGACCTGTTGGTAGTCCGGGAGGGAACCGAAGGCCCGTACACCGGCAACGGGGGCGCACTCCGCGTCGGAACGCCGCATGAAGTCGCTACGGAAGTCAGTGTCAACACACGCTTCGGAGTCGATCGACTTCTCCGGGAAGCGTTCGAGCGCGCCACGGTCAGGCGGCAGAGGTTGACGATCGTGCACAAACCGAACGTTCTCGCCTTCGCAGGCTCCTTGTGGACGCGCGCTGCCGACGACCTGTCAGCGCTGTATCCGGACGTCGAGGTCGATCACATGCTCGTCGATGCGGCCATGCTGCACCTCGTCACAAACCCTGCCCGATTCGACGTCATCGCCACCGACAACCTCTTCGGCGACCTCATCACCGACCTCACGTCCGCCCTGGGCGGGGGTGTCGGGCTGGCGGCAAGCGCGAACATCGACGGCTCACGGAGGAATCCCGGCATGTTCGAACCGGTTCACGGGAGCGCCCCGGATATCGCAGGTCGAGGCGTCGCCGATCCCACAGCCGCGATCCTGTCGGTCGCGTTGATGCTGCATCACCTCGGGCGGTCACCTGAGGCGAACGCCATCGACCAGGCCGTTCAGGACCACGTCGCGACCCGCGGACCCGAATCCTGCTCCACCGAGGAAATCGGTGAGCAGATCAGGAGCCGAGTGGGCTCCTGATCACTCACACTGCTTCGCCATCGGCCGGCTGCCAGTTCGCGATGAGTTCCACGAGGCCGGGAAAGCGCTCATCGAGGTCTTCGATGCGGACTCGGCTTCGTCGCTCGAGCCCGTGCTGCCGCTGTCGGATGACACCTGCCTCCCTGAGCGCTTTGAAGTGGTGGGTGAGGCTCGACTTCGGCCGGTCGAATCCGAACCAACCGCAGGTGTGGTCGTACTCCTCAGAGCTGGTCAACAGCCGATTGACGATTGTGAGTCTCAGCGGGTCGGCGAGGACGCCCATGACCCGCTCCAGACGGATCTCCGATGCCGCGGGTTCGGGTAGCGGCGTCGGCAGAGAAGGCTCTTCGCTGTCGCTCATGCGATAGGTCGGCGCAAGGTCGGTCATAGATCCAGCATAGCGGCAGTACGAATTTTGTCGTACCATCTCTGTACGAATAATCTCGTACTAGTACGACCGGTATCGAACCGGGTGCGGAAGAGGAGACAGCGATGGCGAAGAGTTCGGCCGGCCCGAAGGAACTGAGGTGGTCCCTGGCCGCCGCCAGCACGGTGACAGCCGTCTTCGTGCTGTCCAACGCGCCCACACCGCTATACACGCGCTGGCAAGCAGAATGGGAATTCAGTTCCGGAACGTTGACGATCGTGTTCGGGGCCTACATGGTCGGGCTGATCGGGACCCTTCTCGTCGCCGGGAAACTCGCCGATCGATACGGGCGGAAGATCGTGCTCGTCCCAGGCCTGATCGCCGCGGTCACCGCGGCGGGGCTCTTCCTGTCGGCCACGAACGTAGTGTGGTTGCTGGCGGCCAGGCTACTGGCCGGCGCCGCGGTCGGCGCGGCCGTCACCGCGGGCATGTCGGCGACGATCGATCTCGCCCCCGACCACCGGCGCCGGACCGGATCCATGATCGCTTCCGCTGCAATGGTATTCGGTGCCGGACTCGGCCCCCTCCTGTCCGGGGCGCTCTCCCAGCTCATCGACACACCACAGTCCTGGATATTCGGAATCGTGCTCACGATAACGACGCTGACGCTGGTCGTCGCGATACGGTTGCCACTCCCCCACGGATTCGCAGAGGACGGTCCGGTCGGACCTCTCTGGTCATGGCCTTCCGTTCCTCGTCCGAATCGCCGTGAACTCGCTTGGGGAGCAGCAGCATTCGCTCCAGGCATTACCTCGACTTCCTTCTTCCTCTCCCTCGGGCCCACAGTCCTCGCCACCGGCATCGACGCCCCCAGCCCGCTACTCGCGGGCGCGGCGGCATGCGGCATGTTTCTGGTAGCGACCGGAATCCAGTTCGCCCTGGCGCATCTGCGTACCAGAACCCATCTCGCCCTGAGTTCCACTGCCGCGTTCGTCTCGATGGCGACGCTGACGGCGAGCGTCACCCTCTCCCCGACGCCGGCGTTGTTCGTCATCGCGGCACTTCTTGCCGGCGCCGCACAGGGCCTCGGCCAACTTGCGGCATTGACGCTGATCGGCACCCGCATCCCCTCGAACCATCGCGCCGAAGCGAACGCGACATTGAACATCGCCGGCTACATTCCTGCGGCTCTGCTCCCCGTGGGAACGGGCTACCTGATCCAATTCCTCCCCTTCGGCGCGGCCATCGTCACGTTCGCGGCAGCCGTCATGGCATTCTCCCTCGCCGCCCTGATCACCGTACGAATCAGCACGGCCGAACACCTGCGTCCCCGCGCCTCGGACGGGCACGTGATCCGCGGGGAGACGGATGCCACCGCCGAGGAAGCACTGCTGGAAGGGGCACGGCCATGACACTCGGGCGGTCGCATCGCCGGGCGTCTTCCGTCTCCCGGTCGATGGGTCGGACCCCGTCAACCCTTGTCAGGAGCTCCGCTGAGGGGCTTGACTGAAACGTGGGTCTCGATCGCCCAGGATGAACAGACAGGGAGGATGCAGATGCCAACCCATCAGGCAGTTCACGTCCAGGCCCCCGGCGAACCGCTGACACTCGTCGACGTCGAAACAGGGTCGCCCCCGCGCGACCACGTACGCATCGCGGTGTCGGCGTGCGGAGTGTGCGGCACCGACCACGCCTTCGTCAACGGCGCGTTCCCGGACATGTCTTGGCCTCTGACACCTGGACACGAGATCGCCGGAACCATCGCCGAACTCGGTGAGGGCGTCGACAACTACGCCGTCGGCGACCGCGTCGCCGTGGGTTGGTTCGGTGGGCACTGCAACCAGTGCATCCCCTGTCGTCAGGGCTCCTTCATTCATTGCGAGAAGCTGCAGGTGCCGAGCTGGCAGTATCCCGGCGGATACGCCGAGTCGGTGATCGTTCCAGCAAACGCACTGGCCCGGATTCCGAACGAGCTGTCCTTCGCGGAAGCAGCACCCATGAGTTGCGCTGGGGTCACCACGTACGACGCGCTGCGCAAAACCAGGGCCGTACCGGGCGACCGCGTCGCCATCCTCGGGATCGGCGGACTCGGCCACCTCGGTGTGCAGTTCGCCCGGGCGATGGGCTTCGAGACGATCGCCATCGCCCGCGGCGCCGACAAAGGCGACGACGCTCGTCAGCTCGGCGCCCACCACTACATCGATTCCACCGCCGGCGACGTCAGCGAAGCGTTGCAGGCTCTCGGTGGCGTATCCGTGGTTCTGGGGACCGCGGCGAGTTCGAAAGCGATGGGTGATGTGGTCGGTGGGCTGCTTCCGCTCGGTGAACTCACGGTCGTCGGTGTCACGCCCGACCCACTGCCGATCAGCCCCCTACAGCTGATCACTCCCGGCGTCGATGTCACCGGCCACCCGTCCGGCACCGCCCGCGACGTCGAAGAGACGATGCACTTCGCGGTCCTGTCAGGCGTGCGCGCCCGAATCGAGGAACAGCCCCTGGCTCGAGCGGCGGAGGCCTACGCCGCGATGGAGGAAGGACGCGCACGCTACCGGATGGTCCTCACGATGTGACCGTTCTCGGCAACGGTTGATCGACTGCCTTCAGCGGAGTTCGTTGCCGCTGCGCCGTCCGATGCCCCGGGTGCCGGACGGTCCGTGGAGCTTCTCGTACGCGGCCTTCTCGGCGTCATGACGGGACGCCTTCCTCGGGTTCTCCAGGTCGGGCGGCAGTCCGTGCCTCTCGAGACGTCGAGATCGGTTCTGCGCCATGTACGACACCGCATAGAACACGGCGAGCAGCACTCCGAGTAAGACCATGGACGCTCGCAGTCCGAGCGGCCCCGGGAACAGGAAGAACGCGGCGAAGACCGGAACGAACGGGACCATGCTGCGAAGGAGGTGCCGGGGAACCGCCCAGTCACCGACCAGGTCGTTGCGGACCCAGTCCTGCATGGAGTCGGGAAGTTTGCGGCCTACCGCGTAACCCAGCCACTGTAGGGGGCCGGGCCGGGTTCGTTGCGTGTTTCGCGACATGACAATTACCTGTTCATGTTGTGCTGAAGTCGAATTCGACATGATTGTCCTCAGTGATCGAGCGCGCCCGCTCTGAGCGCAGCCTGATTGACGCGGGTGAGAACGTTGTGAAGTTCTTCGAGTTCGGCCAGGCTGACACCGAGCTTTTCGATCACGGCGGGCGGAATCTTCTCGGCCTCCGCACGTAGCGCGGCACCGGCTTCGGTCAGTTCGACATCCAATTGCCTCTCGTCGGCGCGGCTGCGGGTGCGGGTGATCAGTCCGGACGCTTCGAGACGCTTGAGGAGCGGCGAGAGGGTGGGTGAATCGAGTTGCAGTGCGGTCCCGATCTCCTTGACCGCCATCGGGGCCTTCCCCCAGAGAGCAAGCATGACCAGGTACTGCGGATGCGTCAGCCCCATCGGTTCGAGCAAGGGGCGGTAGACGGCGAGCACCGCCCGGTTCGCGATCGCGAGCGCGAAACACACCTGCCGGTCGAGAGCGAGTAGGTCGTCGCCAGCCTTCCCCTGCTGGATGTCTGCGGTCATGCCACCAGGCTACCAGAATAATTCGTGCAATAACTAATATTGCACGAATCATTCTGGAGGTTGCCGCCGATCGTCACGGGAATCGCGCAACGAGGGCATCGAGGCCAGTTCGCGGGCCGGAGAAGAACGGCGTCTCCAGCCGAACGTGCCTGCGCGCGTCGGTAGCGCGAAGGTCTCGCATCATGTCGACTATCCGACTCGGGTCCGGAGCCTCGAAGGCGAGGATCCACTCGTAGTCGCTCAACCCGAAGGAACTCACGGTGTTGGCCCGCACGTCCGGGTAGGCGCGAGCCGCTCGGCCGTGTTCGGCGAGCTGCCGTCGCCGTTCGGCGTCCGGCAGCAGATACCACTCGAGCGATCGGTTGAACGGGTACACGCACACGAACTGACCCGGCTCCTCGTCGGCCACATATGCCGCGATGTGGCTGCGGTTGAATTCGGCAGGCCGGTGGAGCGCGACCGCACTCCATACCGTCGTGCACGCTCGACCGAGTCTGCAGCGCCGGAAACCGGAGTAGGCGGCCTGCAATTCCTCGACGGTGTCGGCATGCGTCCACATCATGAAGTCGGCGTCCCCACGTAGTCCTGCGACGTCGTAGATTCCGCGGATCGCGACACCCGACTCGGCGACTCGGCGACTCGCTCGAGGTAAGTGTGCGCATCGTCCACGACCTCGTCGCGCACATCCGGCAGCGCGCCGGGGACCACCTGGAACACGGTGAACATCATGAACCGCACGCGCTGATTGAGTTCGGTGAAGCGAGACCGGGTCAAGGCGCGGGCTACCTCTCGACCGGAGCGCCGACCAACGAGCCGTACTCCACCCAGGAGCCGTCGTAGTTCCGGACGTCGGGGTAGCCGAGCAATTCGTGGAGAACGAACCAACTGTGCGCCGATCTTTCGCCGATCCGGCAATAGACGATGATGTCCTTCGTCTCGTCGAGGCCGGCGTCGCCGTACAGGGCGCGGAGCTCGTCCTCGCCGAGGAAGGTGCCGTCGTCAGCGGCAGCCTTGGACCACGGCACGTTGACGGCAGTCGGGACGTGCCCCGGAACCTGGGGTTGTTCCTGCGGGAAGTGCGCCGGCGCGAGGATCCTTCCGGAGAATTCGTCGGGAGACCGGACGTCGACGATGTTCTTGCTCCCGATCTGCTCGATCACCTCGTCGCGGTGCGCGCGGATTCCCGACACGGGCTCGGACGCCACGTAGTCGGTGGCCGGCCGGGTGACCTCCTCGCTCGACAGGGGCCGGCCGTCGAGCTCCCACTTCTTGCGTCCGCCGTCGAGCAGCCGGACGTCGCGGTGGCCGTAGAGCTTGAAGTACCAGTACGCGTAGGCGGCGAACCAGTTGTTGTTCCCCCCGTACAGGATCACCGTGTCGCCGTTGGCGATTCCTCTCTCGGACAGGAGTTTCTCGAACGATCGCCGGTCGATGACGTCGCGGCGTACCGGATCTTGAAGATCGCGCTTCCAGTCGATGCGGACGGCACCGTCGATGTGGTTCGTCTCGTACTGCGCGGTGTCCTCGTCCACCTCGACAAGGACGACGTCGGGGTCGTGACCGTGTTCGACGACCCATTCGGCGTCGACCAGAAAATTGCTTCTACTCATGGTTCATCCTTCACTTCGTCGGCAACCGGGTGTGCACATATAATTAATGCACGATCTATTCGCCTGCGCTACAGTTTTCGGCACACAGTTTCGACAGGAGCACCGATGACCACACCGAAGACCCGCTCTGTTCAGGCGAAGGCCCCGCGCACGGAGGGGCAATGGGCTCAGGGCGACCGTGAGCCGCTCAATGTGAACGAGCAGGTCAAACAGGATGACGACGGCCTCAACGTGCGCAAGAGAATCGAGGAGGTGTACTGCCGTACCGGTGTCGCCGGCATCGACCCGACCGATCGGCGAAGCCGCTTCCGCTGGTGGGGGCTCTACACGCAGCGCGCACCTGGCATCGAGGGCGGCCGAACCGCCACGTTGCCGCCGGAAGAGCTCGAGGACGAGCACTTCATGCTCCGGATCCGCATCGACGGAGGGGCACTGACCACCGAACAGCTGCGCGTCGTCGGTGAAGTCTCCCGACTGTTCGCCCGCGACACCGCGGATCTCACCGACCGCCAGAACATTCAGCTGCACTGGATCAGGGTCGAGGACCTACCCGAGATCTGGCGGCGACTCGAAGGGGTAGGCCTCACGACCGCCGAATCCGCAGGCGACACGCCGCGCGTGGTCCTCGGCTCGCCGATGGCCGGCATCGCCGTCGACGAGGTTCTCGACGCCACACCCGCTCTGCACGAGATCACACGCCGATTGATCGCAAACCCCGACTACTCCAACCTGCCGCGTAAATTCAAAACCGCCATCTCCGGTCTCCAAGACGTGGTCCACGAGATCAACGACGTGGCGTTCATCGGTGTCGACCACCCGGACCATGGCCCGGGACTGGATGTCTGGGTCGGTGGCGGCCTGTCGACGAATCCACGGATCGGCGAGCGCCTCGGCGCGTGGGTACCACTGGAAGACGTGCCCGACGTGTGGATCGGAATCGTCTCCCTCTTCCGCGACTACGGGTATCGGCGACTGAGGGCGAAGGCACGCCTGAAGTTCCTCGTCTCGGACTGGGGTGTCGAGAAGTTCCGCGACGTGCTCGAGAAGGAATACCTCGGACGCGCGATGCTCGATGGACCAGCACCCGAACCGCTCGACGAACCACGCGATCACGTCGGCATCCAGCGCCAGAAGAACGGGCTGAACGCCGTCGGGATCGCACCCGTCGTCGGCAGGGTCGGCGGCACCGTGCTGACCGACTTGGCACGAGCAGCGGAAGCATCCGGATCCCGACGCGTCCGCATCACCCCGATGCAGAAACTGGTGATCCTCGACGTCGAGGACGACAGCATCGACTCCCTCCAAGCCGACCTCGAAAAGCTGGGTTTCCCCGCCCGTCCGTCGCCCTGGCGACGGAGCACCATGGCCTGCACCGGCATCGAGTTCTGCAAGTTCGGGATCGTCGAGACCAAGGCGCGTGCCGCCACACTCATCGCAGACGTCGAGAAACGACTTGCCGACATGCAGGATCAGCTCGAGCACCCGATCACAGTGCACCTCAATGGGTGCCCCAACTCGTGCGCCCGCATTCAGGTCGCCGACATCGGTCTCAAGGGCATGATCGTGACCGACGTCGATTCCAACCAGGTCGAGGGATTCCAGGTCCATCTCGGCGGCGGCCTCGGGCTGGACACGAGCTTCGGGCGCAAATTGCGCGGCCACAAGCTCCCAGCCACCGAGGTGCCAGATTACGTCGAGCGGATCGTCCGCCGGTACGTGGCCGGCCGCGAAGGCTCCGAGAAGTTCGCGACCTGGGTCCAACGCGCCACCGAAGCCGATCTCGCATGATCGGCTCGCACTGCCGTGCACCACGCAGTCGAGGCTGAGGACGTCCCGGAGCACCCGACTGTCGCGGTCTGCTACGTGCCGGCGTCGGTGACGGGCTCGCGCTCGGGGACTGCGGCCGCATGGTCGTTGACCACGTGCTTCCACCACGAATCGAGCGGGCTCGGTTCCGGCCACACGATCGCGTCGGCCGGGAGCGGCCCTGTACTTTCCCGCGGGTGGCTCGATTCCTGTCGCATCAGCTCGCCTGTGCGTGTCGGCGGGGCGGAAGCTGGTTGACCAGCTGCTCCCACTCTTCGAATCGGGCAGCTTCGGGCGAGCGACGACGCGGCGAGGGTCCGGCAGCGAGGTCGACCAGGCTCCGGGCAGCGCCGAGGACGGTCAGGTGATGACGCCGCGCGACGTCGAGGAGTTCGTCGAACGCCTGGGCGTCACTGCAGCCGCGACCGGCGATCAGGATTCCCTTCGCCGTGCCGAGTAATTCGCGTCCGTCGGGACGCCTACGAGGGATCAGGCGTGTCGGGCCGGGAGTCGGAGTGAGTGGTTCGATGCTGTCCTCGATCATTCCGCGATGCTCCTTCGCTCTCGTGCATCGGCTTCCGACCCGCCGGTGTGCCGACGATCCCGTCCGGACGCAAAATGTGAGTCACGTCACTGTCGATGCCTCCACAGTTCTAGCCGACGGCGCCGCGCCTGTCATCTAGACAAATGTCCAGCTGTGCCGTCACATGACAAAGCGCTCAGGTAGTGGCCACCAACAAATCTTCTCCACTCGACGGGCGCGGGCCGTCGGATCGATCGGCGAAGTAGCGCTCGGCGAGTGAAGTTCCCGCCACATGCTGCGCGTCGGCGAAGCCGGCCTCGCGGGCCAGGGACAGCATTTCCTGCGGGGGCGAGAATCGAAGCCCGCCGCAGCCAGCTGCTCCGAGCAGGACTCGCTCGCCTCGAAGTCGACCGGCACCAGCCGCAGCCAGTCGGGAACACCGAAGCCCGGCTCGATCAGCCGGTTCCGCTTCCAGGTTTGGGGGCCGGGCTGGTCGACCTCGAACCGCGAGCTGCGGGCCGATCTCGTCGACGAGAACGTGCGGCGGCGCGTCGACCTGTACGTGCATCGCCCGCCACAGGGCAACTCGCACGGCAGTGCTGTCCGGTCCGTCCGTCCGCTCGCCTGTCGTCGCCATGACGTTCCCGCTCCTCACGGTCAGTTCTCCGCCGTCCGATGCCACGCCCCAGCTAACGCCCGCCGCTACCAGCGTATATACCTCGTATGAATCCTTCAGTGACCCGAGCCGCCGGCCTGTTCACAGCCACGGCAGCCGCGTTCCTCGCGTTCGCCACGCCCGCGCAGGCGGACTCCCCCACCCCCGTCTACTTCCGGGTGGGGAACTTCAACTGCTCGATCGCACCCGACGAGACTGTGGGATGCGATCTGCCGCAACCATTGCCGATGGACTTCCCGATCCTCGGCGAGTTCGGACTGCCGTGGCTGGGACCCGTCCGGCACGTCGTCATCGACCTTCCCTGGCTTCCGGCGCACCCCACCTACCCGCCCGGCACCCCGTTCACCCTGCCCGGCGGCAACCCCGACATCTCCGAGGTCGCCACCAGCCAGAGCATGTATCAGAAGACGATCACCCACGGCGGAACCACCTGTCTCGCAGGGTTTATGGGCGACGTCACCTGCACCGCCAAGGGCCACAGCTTCGTCGTCACCGTCTACGGAATCCACGCGCACTGAACCGGTACCGCATACGCAACGTCACACGGCGAGGTGCCGGGCGAGGTAAGCGGCGGTGGCGGAGCCGGCCGTCTCGGCAACGACCGTCGGTGGCCCCGAGGCGATGATCCGGCCGCCGTTGTCTCCGCCGCCGGGCCCGAGATCGATCATCCAGTCCGCCGAGGCAATGACCGGCATGTCGTGTTCGACGAGTACGACGGTATTTTCCGCCGCGACGAGACGTCGCAACACCGTCATGAGGCGGTCGACGTCGGCAGGGTGCAATCCGGTTGTCGGTTCGTCGAGTACGTAGAGCGTGTTCCCGGATCGGATGCGTTGCAGTTCGCTGGCGAGCTTGACGCGTTGCGCCTCCCCACCGGACAGGGTGGTGGCCGATTGGCCGAGTCGCAGATATCCGAGGCCGACTTCGACCAGCATGTCAAGGCTTTTCGCTGCTGCCGGAACGTGGCTCAGGAACGCGCGGGCGTCGTCGACCGTCATCGCGAGAACGTCGGCGATCGTTCGGCCGTCGACGAGGACCTCGAGGGTCTCTGCGTTGTATCGGGCGCCCGCGCACGCCGGGCACGGTGCGGAGGCCTCGGGTAGAAACAGCATGCCGATGGTGATCGAACCGGCGCCCTCGCATTCCTCGCAACGGCCGCCGCTGACATTGAATGAGAATCGGCCCGGGCTGTATCCGCGTTCACGGGCAACGGGGTGTGCGGCGAAGAGTTTCCGAATTACATCGAAGAGACCGGTGTAGGTGGCAAGATTCGAGCGTGGAGTCCGCCCGATGGGGGTCTGGTCCACGCGCACCAGCCGATTGATCTGTCCGAGCCCGTGGGCGGCCACGACCGTCGGCTCGGTGTCGTTCTCGCGCTCCTCGGCCAGTACGACTGTGGAGCCGTCGGCCTCGTCTCCCCCGGTGTCGGTGCCGAGTTCGCTGTCGAGGCCGAGGTGTTGGGCGACGACGTCGGTGAGCACACGGCTCACGAGTGTGGACTTGCCTGATCCGGACACGCCTGTGACCGCGGTGAGCACCCCGAGCGGGATTCGCACGGTCAGATCCCGCAGGTTGTGCATCGTGATGCCGGCGAGCTCGATCCACCTGCTCGGCGGCCCGGGCTCGGGGCAACTCTCGGGTGTCCCGAAAAGGTATCGGCGAGTGACGGATTCGGGGATGTGAGCGAGACCGTCCACCTTACCGCTGTACAGCACCCGCCCGCCGTGCTCCCCGGCTCCGGGACCGACGTCGACGATCCAATCAGCCGCGCGGACGACGTCGAGGTTGTGTTCGATGACGAAGACGGAGTTGCCTGCCGCACGGTGCCGGCGCACGGCGGTGACCAGCGCCTCGGTGTCGGCGGGATGCAGGCCGGCGGACGGTTCGTCGAGGACGTACAGCACTCCGAACAGGCCCGATTGCAGCTGGGTGGCCAGCCGCAGGCGCTGAAGTTCTCCCGGCGAGAGGGTGGTGGTCGAACGGGCAAGGCTCAGGTAGCCCAGCCCGAGTTCGGTCAGACCCGCGAGGCGTCCGCGAAGGTTGTCTACCAGCGCCACGGATGCGCGTTCGGTTGCGTCGCTTGCGTCGGAACCGCGGGATGCGACGACGGCGTCGAGGACCGAGGCCAGATCGGCCAGTGACAGTTCCGTGGCGTCGGCGATGTCGAGCCCGGCGAACCGTACGGCCAGCGCCTCGGGGCGCAGCCGTTTGCCGTTGCACGCACTGCAGGGCCGGGACACCAGATATCGGGCGACCTTCGCCCGCTGGGTTGCGCTCTTCGTCGTCGCGAATGTGTGCAGGACGTAGGTGCGGGCGCTCGAGAACGTCCCCTGGTAGTCGCGCACCATCTTGCCCGGGTCACGCACCGGTGACACCGTGACCGTGGGTTGTTCCTCGGTGGTGAGGATCCACTCGCGCTCGTCTTCCGGAAGCTCGGACCAGGGGCGGTCCACGTCGATACCGAGTGTGTCGAGGATGTCGCGGTAGTTCTTGCCCAGCCAGGCGCCGGGCCAGGCGGCGACGGCACCGCCGCGGATACTTCGGCTCGGGTCCGGCACCAGGGCATCGATGTCGACGTCGTGGGTGCGTCCGAGTCCGTGGCAGGCTGGGCATCCGCCTTCGGGTGTGTTGGGCGAGAACGCGTTCGAGTCCAGGACGGGGGCGCCCGGCGGGTAGGTACCGACTCGGGAGAACAGCATCCGCAGCACGTTCGAGATATGAGTGAGGGTGCCGACCGACGATCGGGCGGAGGTATGACCGCGGGCCTGCTGCAAGGCAACCGCCGGTGGAAGCCCGGTGATGTCCCCCACCCTGGGCGCTCCGATCTGATCCATCAGCCGGCGTGCGTACGGGGTGACGGACTCGAGGAACCGCCGTTGCGCTTCGGCGTAGATGGTGCCGAAGGCCAACGAAGACTTCCCCGATCCCGAGACCCCGGTGAACGCGACGATGCAGTCCCGGGGAATGAACACATCGACGTGGGCGAGGTTGTGTTCTCTGGCGTCGAACACTGCGATTCCGTTGAATTCCTGGGCATGTAACGGTTCAGCGTGCGGTCCGGGATCGAAGGTGGGCACAACTGCTCCAGATGTCGGTTCGTGCTCGGACAGGTTACGTCCCAGTCTTACTCGAGACGGGGAACAATGTGTACTGGCGACGCTCTCTCGGGGAGAGTCCGCCCCAGATTCCGGCCCGACCGATGCCATCAGCCCACCTGCGCCAACTTGATCGCCGCGGCCTCGATGGTCTCCTCGGAGAGCAGGACCTCGAGGGCGGCGTCGCCGAGGGGGATGAAGCTGTCGTCGCTCGTGACGCGTGCCAGCGGCCCGGTGAAGCCGTCGTCGATCAACGCCGTCACCACACCTTCGGACACTCCCCCCGACTTGCGGGTTTCGTCGACGATGAGCACCCGGCCGGTGGCGTTCGCCTCCCGGAGAATGTCGTGCACCGGCAGCGGTGCGAGCCACCGCATGTCCACCACGCGCGCGGCGATGTTCGCCCGTTCGAGACGGCGCGCGACCCGCAGAGTCATCCGGACCCCGTTGCCGAACGTGACGATCGTCAGGTCGGCGCCGTCACCGTACGTGCGGGCGGAGCCGATCGGCACGTGATTCCCGGCCCGCTTCGCCGGATCCGGATACGGTGCCAGCCACTGCTCGTCACCGTCCTCGTACAGATCGCGGGTGTGGTACAGCGCAATCGGTTCCAGATACACACACACCGCCTTCCGATTCCTCCGGACCCACTCGGCGGCCGACACTGCCGTGGCGTACGCCGCCGGCAGGTCGGATCCGTCCGCCTCGAAGTACTCGAGACCTTGACGGTTGCCGAAGTTCGCGGCGATCCACCCCTTCGGCGTCTTGGTGCTGATCCCGATGCCGTTGTCTTCGCAGACGAACAACACCGGAAGCGAAAGGCCCTGGAAAGCCGAAGGCTCCGGAACGGTAGTGCAGCAGAGCAGGATCCGTCGGCCGGAGGGCTCCCGCGACGACGGCGTTCCCTTCGTGCCCGGACGATCCGATCGTGTAGAAGCCCTCGCCCTTCGCGCGAAGCCGTCGGGCAACCAGATCCAGGTGCCGACTGCCCAGTTGAGAATCGAACAGGTCCAGGGTTTGCTGCACGGACAGGCTCGACCCTGCCTCGACGGGCCGGTCGTGATCGATCAACCCTGGACGCGTCGTAGTGGCCATAGCGGCGACGGTGGTGGTGAAGTAATCATCGATCTGTTCGGCCATGAATCCGGCTCCTGAGAGGCAGGTGATCGTCTGCTGGGCGGTGTACTGGGCGGAGGTCAGACGATGTTCGTTTCACCTGCGCCGATACCGAACTGCGCGAAGCGGTCCAGAGCGAAGGAGCTGATGTCGTATCCGGGCTCCTTGCCGTGGTAGAGGTCGCGCACGATCTCGCCGGTCGCCGGTCCCATCAGGAAGCCGTGGCCGGAGTAGCCGGTGGCGATGAGCAGGCCCTCGACCTCGGTGGAGCGATCGATGATCTGGTTGCGGTCGGGGGTGACCTCGTAGAGACCGGCCCACCCGGTGCTGATGCCGTAGTCCAGTACAGCCGGCACCCGGGTCTCGGCGATGGCGCCCAGTCCCATCAGCCAGTCCTCGAGTTCGAACCTGAGGTTGAATCCCTCGCGCTCGTTCGGGTCGGACCAGCCGAGAAGCAGGCCTTTGCCTTCCGGGTGGAAGTAGAAGTTCGACGGGAAGTCGATGGTCAGCGACGGCGAGGATTCGGGCAACTCGGAGAGCGGCTCAGTGAAGGCGATCTGTCGGCGGACGGGAACGACGGGAATGTTCACCCCGAGCATGGTGCCGATGCCGGCCGACCAGGCTCCGGCAGCGCACACCACGGTGTCGGTCTTGATGCGTCCGTGTTCGGTCACGACCGCGGTGATCGTGCCGCCTGTGCTCTCGATGTCGGTGACCGCGCAGTGACGGACGATGCGAGCACCGTGTCGACGGGCAGCGGCGGCGTATCCCATCACGACCGATTCGGGGGTGGCCTTACCGTCCTGGGGCGACCAGGACGCGGCGAGGAGCCCGTCTGTACTGATGAGCGGCGAAATCTTCTGTGCTGCTTCGGGGGTGACCATGCGGCTCGGAACGCCGTGGCGGTTCTGCAGCGCGACGCTCTCGGTGAAGATGTCGACGTTCGCCTGGTCCGAGAGGAGATAGAGGTAGCCGTCCCGGCTGAAGTCGATCTCCTGGTGGTACTCCTGCGCGAACCGCGAATACACGTCGAGGCCGCGCAAACCGATCGCAATGTTGGCCTCGTTGCTGAAGGAGGCGCGAACACCGCCGGCGGCCTTGCAGGTCGAGCCGCAAGCCAACTCGTCCTTTTCCAGGAGGACGACATCGGAGACCCCGGATTCGGCGAGGTGGAACGCAATGCTGGCGCCGATGACGCCGCCGCCGATCACGACGACGGACGCCTGTTCGGGAAGTTCCTTGCTCATGTCGTCCTCTTCTTTCCTTCGAGAGTAGTGATGTGATGCCCGACCGGTTTCCGGGACACCTGACGAACGACCGGGTCGATGGCTTGCCTGGAAGAATGGCGCGCGCCCGCTGACCGGAGTGGGGTCACACAGTTGCGCGTGGGGGGTTCCGAACCCTTTAGAACGCGGCGTTCTGCGGGGAACGCCCGCGGAGCACCATGGCTTCGCGCACGCGCTCCTGGGCGGTGGTGCGGGCCACCTCGTGGGTGGTTCGACCCTGAGCCTTCGACGCATCGAGGGTGTCGATGGTGCTGGCGCGCAGCTTGTTCGAGATGTTGTCGAACACGGCTGCCGGTTCGGGGCGGATTCCGGAGTAGCGGGCATCCATCGCCACGGCTGCGGCGACCACACCGCCGGCGTTGGCGATGAAATCCGGAACCACGGTCACGCCGCGGTCGAACAGCACCGACTGTGCTTCGGGGCTGCTCGGCAGGTTTGCGCCTTCGACGACGATCTTGGCCGGCAACGTGCGGGCGAGATCGGCGTCGATGACGTCCTGCAACGCCGCCGGGATCAGGATGTCCGCGGTCACCGAGAGTTCTTCCCCGGCAGCGAGAGGCTTGGCGTCGGAGTACTGGTCGACGAGTCCGTCACCGTACTGATCGCGCAGATCGAGCAAGGTGGCGACGTCGAGCCCGTCCGGGTTGTGGATGCCGCCCTGCGAGGTGGACACAGCGACGATGGTGGCCCCGAGTTCCGCGAGGCGCTTCGCGCTCGCAGCTCCGACCGCTCCGAAGCCCTGGATGGACACGCTCAGCGAACCGGTGGACAGGCCGAGGGCCTGCGCGGCGGCGTCGGCCGACTCCGCGACACCGTGGCCGGTGACCCCGAGCTGGTCGTACGGCAACCCGCCGAGCGCGTGGGGGGTGCCCACCGCGCCGCCGCGTCCGCCGACCTCGTCGAGCATGATCGCGGCGTCCTTCTCGGTCAATCCGACGTCGAGCCCGAAGACGTACTCCTCGGGGACCTCGTTGCGGAGTGCCCGGACGAAGGCACGCAGGACCGCCTCCTTGGAGGAGGCAGTCGGGTCGGCCCAGATGCCGGCCTTGGCCCCGCCGTAGAACAGGTCGACCCCCGCCCACTTCCAGGTCATGTTGCGGGCCAGCCTGGCGACCTCGCCGACACTCACCGTGGTGGACATGCGGGTGCCGCCCTTGCCCATTCCGCGGGCGGTGTTGTCGATGACGAGAACGCCGCGCATGCCGGTGCGTGCATCGGAGACACACACGACCTTCTCCGGACCCCATTCGTCGATCAATTCGAACATCGTCGTTGCTCCTCGTGCGATTCGATAGGGGGATGTCAGCCGAAGTTGACGCCCTGAGCCAGGGGCAGCTCGCGGGAGTAGTTGATGGTGTTGGTCGCGCGGCGCATGTAGGCGCGCCAGGCGTCCGAGCCGGATTCGCGGCCGCCGCCGGTGGTCTTCTCGCCGCCGAACGCGCCGCCGATCTCGGCGCCGGACGTGCCGATGTTGACGTTGACGATGCCGCAGTCCGAACCGTCGGCGGCGATGAACCGCTCCGCCTCACGCTGGTCGGTGGTGAAGATCGACGACGACAGACCCTGCGGGACGTCGTTGTGCAGGGCGATCGCTTCCTCGAACGTGTCGTACGTCAGAACGTAGAGGATCGGGGCGAAGGTTTCGTCCTTGACGATCTCGCTCTGGGCTGGCATCCGCACGATCGCCGGCTCGACGTAGTACGAGCTTTCGCTGCTCGGGCGGCGCTTGCCGCCGACGAGGATCTCGCCGCCCTGCGCGACAGCCTTGTCGAGGGCTGCGGTCATGTTGGCGTGGGACTTGCCGTCGATCAGCGGGCCCACGAGGGTGCCGTCGGCGAACGGGTCGCCGATCGGGAGGCGGCCGTAGACCTGGGAGATCCGGTCGATCAGCTCGTCGGCGATGTCCTGGTGGACGATGATGCGGCGCATCGAGGTGCAGCGCTGGCCGGCGGTGCCGGCGGCGGCGAAGACGATTCCGCGGGTGGCGATGTCGAGGTCCGCCGACGGGGTGACGATTGCAGCATTGTTTCCGCCGAGCTCGAGGATGGCGCGGCCGAACCGGGCGGCGACGCGGGGAGCGATCTGCTCGCCCATCCGCTCGGAACCGGTCGCGCTGATCAACGGCACCTTCGGGCTGTCGATCAGGGCCTGGGTGTCGGCGGCACTCGCCGAGACGAGGACATTCAGGTTGGCCGGGGCGCCGGATTCTTTTGCGGCACGGTCGAACAGCGCCGAGCAGGCGGCGGCGGTGAGGGTGGTCAGCTGCGCGGGCTTCCAGATCACCGAGTCACCGCAGACGATGGCAAGAGCCAGGTTCCAGGACCACACCGCGGCCGGGAAGTTGAACGCCGAGACGACACCGACGACACCGAGCGGGTGCCAGGTCTCCATCAGTCGGTGTCCGGGACGCTCCGAGGGCATGGTGCGGCCGTCGAGCTGCCGGGACAGACCGACCGCGAAGTCGCAGATGTCGATCATTTCCTGGACCTCGCCGAGGGCCTCCGAGCGGATCTTGCCGACCTCGATGCTGATCAGGTTGGCGACGTCTTCCTTGTGCTCGGTGAGCAGTTCGCCGAGGCGTTTGATCAGGAATCCGCGGACCGGGCCGGGAACGGTGCGCCACTGCAGGAAGGCCTCGTGGGCGGCATCGATCGCGGCCTCGACGTCGGTGGCGTCGGCGGCGGGATAGTCGAAGAGGCTCTCCCCCGTGACGGGGGAGCGGGTGGTGATGGTGTTCTCGACCCCTGCGGTATCGAGTACGGCCGGGTCGACCCCACACCGCTGCAGGCTGGTGCGTGCGAGAGTGCGCAGTTCGTCGGTGGTGGGAAGGGCGATGGTCTCGGCGACAGCGGTGCTCATTTACTTGACTCCTTGGGTAGCGATGGGTGCCGGTTCTTCGATGGGTCCGCGGATTCCCAATTGGTTGGCAACGTGATCGAGGGAAGCGCGGCGGATCCCGTCGTAGAGCGTGTACGGGTTGTGCAGTGTGCGGCCCAGAACTCCTTCCATCCAGGCGGCGTCGATATCGGTCGTCGACTGTGTGGTGTCCTTGTGTCCGTCCGAGGTCAGATTGGACTGGAAGATCCCGGCCGCGGATTTCGGAAGGAAGTCCTCGTAGACGATCGGCTCCGGGCGGACCCAGCCCTGATCGATCAGATCCTGTAGCGATCGTTCGGGCATCGTGCCGTTGCGTTGCTTGTCGTTGTCGACCCGGTAGGTGAAGTACGCCAGATCGTGGAGCGCGAGCCCCTGTTCGGTGGCGGGCACCTGCTGGTTCCACAGCTCCGCAGCGATCTCGTTGCGTGCCTCGGCCGGCACCGGCGCGGTCGCGGCCGCCTCCCTGACCGCCTGCTCGATCTCGACGGTCAACCGGTCGTAGACCTCGCGGCCGCGGACGGTGGCGGCGATGCCGCGGGCTTCGACCTCACCGAAACGCACTCGCAGTGAACCCTTCTCGACGGTGCCGTCGGCCTCGCGGAACACCCGCGGTTCGGCGAGAGCCCGGAACGAGGTCTGCCGCAGCAGCAGATCCGGACCGGCCCATCGCGGCGGACCCTGGATCGTGTCGATCATGTCGATCCGGCGACGCTCCATGCGGGCGTAGAGACCGTCGATGTCGAGCACGCGGGGGGTCAGGTGGTTGATGTGTGTGCTGGCGACGCCACCGATATCGGCGGCCACCGAGGAAACCTGCTCGAGTTCGCGGTACCAGGCGCGGTCGACGGCCTCGGTGGATAGCTTGAATGCCGCAGTGGCCAACGTCAGGAACATCTCGGCGTCACCGGAATTCAGTCCCCGGTACTCGGTGGCCCGGTCGGCGAGTACCAGCAGTTCGGCGGTGAACAGCCGGCGCTTGGCGAGGAAGCTCTCGAGGCGTTGCTGCAGATCGGCGCTGAAGAAGCGGCGATCCGAGGGCACCAGCATGGAGGTGAACACCCGGAAGGGGTTGCGCGCCAGTTCGTCCGGGTCCGTCGGACGGAATGCCGTGGAGACGACCGGCACCGAACTGGCAGCGGCCTCGCGCAGGTCGTAGAACCCGACCGGGTACATGCCCATGGCCGCGAACACGCGGGCGACCTGGGCCATCTCCTGGGGGGTGCCCACTCGGATGGCACCGTGACGTTCGGCGGTGACCCGGGCGATGGAACCCAGACGTTCTGCGCCCGCACCGAGATTCGACAACACGGTGTCGTTGACGGCCTGCGATACCTCGAGCAACGTGGTGTATGCGGGAACTTCCTTCCCGTACATGTGCGAGAGACGGCGAGCGAACTCGGCGCGCAGTTCCCACTGCTGGGTGATCGGCATGGCGTGCAACTCCAGGGTCGATGAGGATCGGGTGAGATCGAGATCGTGGTCGCCGGCCGGCTCCGAAGAGCCCCGACGTGTCCGACGTTTCGTTCCGCACGTTCATCGTGGTCCGCGGAAATCAATAGCACCAGCGAAGAAAGTTAGCCACAACCGTTTAGAATCTCTATATGAATATGAGCTTGGCGCACCTCGTCGCACTTCGAGAGCTGGCCCGGCGCGGAACGATGGTCGCGGTCGCCGAGGAACTCGGATACACCGCGGGGGCCGTATCGCAGCAGATCGCAGCCTTGGAGAAAGCCGTCGGCTCCCGGCTCGTCACCAGGGTGGGGCGCAATGTCGTGCTCACCGATTCCGGCACCGTCCTCGCCGAGCATGCGGTGAAGATCTTGAGCGCGGAACAGACTGCCCTCGACGCGCTGCGTGCGGTGCACGACGATGTCGCTGCGCCTCTTCTTCTCGGCACCTTCGGCAGTACCGCCGCGGCCTTGTTGCCACCGGTGGTGGCCGCAGCGCAGCGCAAGTACCCGCATCTCGCCCTGAGCAGCCGTGAACTCGACGTCGACGAGGCCGCCACCGCGGTCCAACGCGGCCAGGTCGACGTCGCCTTCGGGTTGGACTACCCCAATTCACCGATGCCCCGCACACCGGATATCGAGATGATCACCCTGCGCAGCGAGCGATTCGGGCTCGCCGTCTCCTCCGGCGCCTACGGCATCCGCACCGAGGGGACCATCGATCTGCGCGAGGCCGCGGAGTGGAACTGGATTCTGCCTCCCGCGGAGACCCAGTTCGGTCGCGCTGTCCGCATCGCCTGCCGTCAGGAGGGTTTCGAGCCGATTGTGCGGCACGAAATCGTCGATACCGCGGTGTCTCTGGCGCTGGCCGGAAAGGGACTGGGGGCCGCTCCGGTCACCGACATGATGATCAGGCTCAACAGTTCGGTGCCGATCATCCGCGTCGACCTCGAGCAGGAGATCGGTCGGCGAATCGTCCTCATCCGTCTCGCCGGCTCGGAGACCAGGCCTACGGTGCGGGCCATCACCGACATCGTTCGCGCCGCGGTCGACCCGGCGTCGACGGCGGGCGAGAAGATCTGATCGCCCGATCGGACACAGCGGTCAGGTCTGCTCGCCGTTGCCGCCCTCTTCGGTTCCGAGGTGCTCGAAGATGAAGCGCCCGAGCGTGAGGCCGACATGCAACTCGAGGCGCTGCGCACCCACCGAGAGATCGAGGCCGGTGATTTCCTCGATCTTCGCGAGGCGGTAGTACAGCGTCTGACGGTGAATGCCGAGGACACCGGCCGTTGCGCCGGTGTCACCGGCCTGGTCCAGGTAAGTCTGTGCGGTGACGAGCAGGTCGACGTTGCGGTGGTCGAGCAGGGCCCGCACGGACGGGGTGAGGACTGCATCGGCGACGACGCTGGTGGGCCCGCACGAGGACAGCCGGTAGATGCCGAGTTCTTCCCAGTACGCGATCGGTCCCATCGATTCGTCGTGCCGGGCGACCCGGACGCCGAGTTTGGCTTGCTGCCAGCTTCGGCGGGCAGACCGCAACCCCTGGTGCGAACCCCCCACCCCGACCAGAGCTCCGGCACCCGCACCGCTTTCGGCAACGGACCGAACGGGGTCGACGGCGCCGCCGCCGGCGGGGAGCATCACCGCGGTCAACGATCCGATCGGTGCCAGCAGAGCGCGTGCGCCGGGGGCGGGCAGGAAACCGTCGACGGCCAGCACGGTCAACGCGCCGCCATCTGGCAAGAGCCCGGACTCTTCGATGCGAGTAATCGCACGGGCAAAAGCCTTTCGGTCGCCTTCGAGGAGGTCTACGACGGCGACCGCCATATCGTCACGACCCCGGGCCGTGTGTGCGAGTTGCGCGCCGGCCTGGCCGGCCAGGGACATTGCGGCGGCGAGATCGCCGTCGGACACGGCGCTGTTCTCATCCGGCAGGACGAACAGATATCCGTACGCCGCGCCTGCGTAGCGAGCCGGAAGACAGATCCGCGACGACGCTTCGATATCCGGATTCTCTGGCGTGATCACCGGGCGCGTGGTATCGGCAATCCCGAAGCTTTCGTACCACGCGCGCGCCTCCGGCGGGCAACTGCGGGTAAGGATCGACTGCACCCGATCTTTGTCGACGTCAGGCGACTGGGTGCTGTAGGCGATCAGCGAAAAGGCCCGGTCGACCAGGACGACCGATGCCGACAGGCGTTCGGCCACCTCGGTGACCACTTCATCGAGATTCACTTCACCATCTCCGTGAACAGCGTATTTCGTGAGCGATAACTATGGCGATCATTCGGAATCGGCCATACATGTGTCTGACTGACGGGGCGGAAAGTTCTGGCACATGTCCCTAGCATGCTACGTGGTGGGCCGTTACGTTGATCACACACGAACGGAAGTTCGCCATCTCGCCGGGACCAGGACCGCATTTCCGTCCCCGGCCCGTCACGGTATCGCGGCGTCCGATCACGCCTGCGACCACCGGGGCACAGCTCGCGCTTTCGATCTCGTGTCCGACTCGACCTTTGGAGCGTTTGATGTCCACTCTCGAACAACCGCCCGAGACGTTGCAGAAGTCTCTGAAACAACGACACCTCACCATGATCGCGATCGGGGGTGTCATCGGTGCCGGCCTCTTCGTGGGCTCGAGCGCCCTGCTGCACACCTCCGGCCCCGCCGCATTCGTGTCCTACGCCATCACCGGTGTCGTCATCGTCCTCGTGATGCGCATGCTCGGCGAAATGGCCACCACCAACCCGTCGACCGGATCGTTCGCCGGCTATGCCCGCAAGGCCTTCGGGGGGTGGGCCGGCTTCACCACCGGCTGGCTGTACTGGTTCTTCTGGGTCGTCGCGGTCGGCGCCGAAGCCGTCATCGGCGGCAAACTGCTGCAGCGCTGGATCGACCTGCCCTCCTGGGTGATGGCGGTCGTCCTGCTGTTGGCCATGGTCGCCACGAACCTCCGCTCGGTCCGCAACTTCGGCGAGTTCGAGTACTGGTTCGCAGGCATCAAGGTCGCCGCGATCCTGCTGTTCCTCGGCCTCGGTGCCGCCTACGTCTTCGGCCTGTGGCCCAGCCATTCCGCCGACTTCTCCAACCTCACCGATCACGGCGGCTTCACCCCCAACGGCTGGACCGTCATCCTTTCCGGCGTCGTCGTCGCCGTCTTCTCCATGGTCGGCCCCGAAATCGCCACCATCGCCGCCGCCGAATCCGCCGAGCCGGAGAAGGCCGTCGCCAAGGCCACCAACTCCGTGATCGCCCGCATCGGGTTCTTCTACATCGGCTCCGTGCTGCTGCTCGCCATCATCGTCCCCTGGACCGACGTCAAGGTCGGCCAGTCGCCGTTCGTCGACGCCCTCACCCACATGGGCATCCCTGGCGGACCCGACATCATGAACGCTGTGGTGCTCGTCGCCGTACTCTCCTGCCTGAACTCCGGCCTCTACACCTCCTCGCGGATGCTCTTCACCCTCGCGCACAAAGGTGATGCGCCACAGAGCATCGCAAGGCTGGACAAGCACGGCGTCCCCCGCAACTCGCTGCTTCTTGCAACCCTCGTCGGCTTCGCCTGCATCGGCCTCGACTACCTCTCCCCCGACACCGTCTTCGCCTTCCTGCTCAACGCCTCCGGCGCCACCATCCTGATGGTCTACCTCATGATCGCGATGTCGCAGATCAAACTGCGCGGCCTGATGACCCGTGAAGAAGTCGCGCAACTCCGCCTGAAGATGTGGCTGTTCCCCTACCTGTCGATCCTCGCCGCCGGCGGCATCCTCGCCGTGCTGGTGTCGATGTTCTACGTCGAATCGTCCCGCTCGCAGATCTCCCTGAGCGTCGGAGCACTCATCGCGACGTTGATCGCCTACCGGCTTCGCCGGCGCATCAACCCGCAGAACCCGCTCGCGAACAACATCTCCGCTCCCGCTCCCGGGCCGATCACCAAGCCCGCCTCGAAGTAACACCCCGGGTGGCGGCGGGTGAGACCAGACACGGTCTCACCCCCCGCCACCCTTGTGTCTGCACACCCGGGGGGTCAGTCCCGTCGGCGCGCAGCGTCGGCGTCGAGCTGCGCGGCGAGCAATTGCGCCAAGTGGTCACCGCGACGATCGGTCAGATCCGACAACTGGGTCCGGCAGGAGTAGCCGTCGGCCAGGATCGTGGTGTCCGCGTCCGCCCCGGCCACGGCGGGCAGGAGGTGCTGCTCGGCGACCGCCACCGACACCTCGTAATGCCCCTTCTCCACCCCGAAGTTGCCGGCCAATCCGCAGCATCCGCCCAGCCGCTGAACCTGCGCGCCTGCCCTCTCGAGAAGCTGAGCGTCCGGACTCCATCCCATCACCGAATGATGGTGGCAGTGCGGCTGCGCGACAACGGACTTGCCTTCGAGAGACGGCGGTTCCCACCCCCGGTCCGTCAACAGTTCCGCGAAGGTGCGGGTTGCGTCGGCGACCGGTTCGGCCGCCGACCTACCGAGCAGTTCCGCGGCGTCCGAGCGCAACACACCCGTGCAGGACGGCTCCATTCCGACGATCGGAATTCCGGCCGCGGCACTACCGGACAGTGCATCCACGGTGCGGCCGAGGATCTTCTTCGCCGCGGTGAGCTGCCCGGTGGAGATCCAGGTGAGCCCGCAACACTGCTGCTTGTCGGTCAGTTGCGGCCGGTAGCCGGCGGCCTCGAGCACCTGCACCGTGGCGTGCCCGACCTCGGGGGTGAAGTAGTTGGTGAACGAGTCCACGAACAGCAGCACCGGGTCACCGGTCGTGACGCGGTCGTTCTCCGTGGCCTTGAACCAGGACCGGAACGTCTGCTTCGCGAACGGTGGGATGGTGCGGCGCTCGTCCACTCCGGCCGACGACAACGCCAGCGGTCCGATGCCGGGAACGCGCATCGCGGCGTTGACCAGACCGGGCGCGTGGCTGGCGATCTTCGCCCAGCGCGGAAGCCATCCCAGCGAGTAGTGCGAGGCGGGGCGGATGCGGCCCTTGTAGCTCTGGTGCAGCACTTCGGATTTGAACGCGGCCATGTCGACACCGGTCGGGCAGTCCGAGGAGCACCCCTTACAGGACAGACACAGGTCGAGGGCGTCGTGAACCTCGGGCGATCGCCAGCCACCGTCGATGTCGGTGCCGTTGATCATCTCCTGCAGCACGCGCGCCCGGCCGCGGGTAGAGTCCTTCTCCTCCCGGGTCGCATGATACGACGGACACATCACTGCCCCGGTGGCGGTGTTGTCGGCCCGGCATTTTCCGACGCCGGTGCAGCGGTGCACCGCCTGGGTGAAATCTCCGTCGTCGTGGTGGTAGGCCAGGGCCAGGTTGCGGCGCAGGAGTGGGGCTGCGGGAATGCGCAGGTCCGCGTCGACCGGGTGGGGGTCGACCACCACTCCGGGGTTGAGGATGTTGTCCGGGTCGAAGACGTGCTTGACGGCAGCAAAGAGTTTCATCGCGTCCGGTGAGTACATCAGTGGCAATAGTTCGCTGCGGGCGCGGCCGTCCCCGTGCTCACCGGACAGGGATCCGCCGTAGCCGGCGACGAGTGTGCTCGCCGCGACCAGGAAGTCCCGGAAGATGCCGTCGCCGCCGGGCTTGTCGAGCGGCCAATCGATGCGCACGTGCATGCATCCGTCACCGAAGTGCCCGTACGGCAAGCCGGTGACGTCGAATTCGTCCATCAGGGCGTCGAAGTCGCGTAGGTAGTTGCCCAGCATGGCCGGTGGCACGGCCGCATCCTCCCATCCCGCGTGTGCGGGAAGGCCGGCAGGACTGCGGCCGGCGAGTCCGGCACCATCGGCGCGAATCCGCCACAGCTGGGCGGTGCGCCCCTCGTCGGTGACCACGAGGCTGTCCACGGCTCCGCAGTCCCGTCCGACCTGCTGGGCCCTGGCGATCGTCTCGTCGAGGTCGTCGCCGACGACCTCGACGAACAACCAGGCCGCCCCCGCAGGCAACGGCGGAACCGCATCCGGGCCGCGGCGCTCGCGCACCACCTCGACGATCCGGGAATCGATACCCTCGCAGGCGGTCGGATCGAACTTCAGCACCAGCGGGGTCGCGTCACCCGCCGACGCGATGTCGGCGTACCCCAGCACGACCAGGACGCGGTGGGCGGGCTCGGACACCAAGCGGACCGTCGCGCGGGTTGCCACCGCGAGGGTGCCCTCCGTGCCGACCAGCATGCGGGTCACGTCGAACCGATTTTCCGGCAGCAGGTGTTCCAGGGCGTATCCGGACACCTGACGGCCGAATTGCCCGAGCTCGGTGCGAATGGTCGCCAAACCGGCGCGGGTGACCTGCTGTAGTGCACTCAGCGCCGGGGAGGCCGTCACCTCCCCGGCCGAACCCAGTTGCAACGACTCCCCGGTCCCGGTCAGAACGTGCAAGCCCTTCACGTTGTCCGAGGTCCGGCCGTATCCGAGCGTGCGCGAACCGCAGGCATTGTTTCCGATCATGCCGCCGATGGTGCAGCGAGTGAACGTCGATGGGTCGGGCCCGAATCGTAGGCCGTGCGGTGCGACGGCCTGCTGCAGCACCGTCTGAATCGTGCCCGGCTCGACGGTGGCGGTCTGTGCGTCCCTGTCGATCGACAGCACCCGGTTCAGGTGCCGGCTGAAGTCGAGAATCAGTCCCGTCCCGACAGCGTTACCTGCAACGGAGGTGCCGCCACCGCGAGAGGTCAGCGGCACGCCCTCTCGGCGGCACACCGCGAGGGCGGCAGCGACCTCGTCGGCATGGCGCGGCCGCGCGACGACCAGCGGTCGCACCCGGTACAGGGACGCATCGGACGAATAGGCAGCGCGGGTGGTGCCGTCGGAGAGAACATCGCTCACTCCCGAACTGCGCAGCTCAGCGGCCAGTGATTCAGCGGAGATCATTCGTAGCATGCTACATGCACCTAGCATGCTGCGAACAGCCCCGTGTTGTTACAGTGATCGGGTGGCAGACGAAGCGCTCGAACTCGAACCGCTCACCCCGTTCGCGGGACGACGGATGGAGCAGGCGATCGCGGCGGTGCGGGCGGCCATCGACGACGGCCGCATGAAACCGGGAGTGAAGTACTCGGTCTACCAACTCGCCGAGGGTCTGGGCATCTCCCGAACCCCGGTGCGGGACGCTTTACTGCGCCTGGAAGAAGTGGGAGTCATCAAGTTCGAAGCACGCCAGGGCTTCCGCATTCTCCTCCCCCAGCCGAAGGAGATCGCGGAGATCTTCGCAGTCCGGTTGGCCCTCGAACTACCCGCGGTCCGCAAGGCCGCAGCCGCGGCCGACCCCATACTCTCGGATGCACTGCAGCGGCAACGACGCCTGATGCAGGACGCCGCCGCCGGCGGCGACGAACACGAGTTCGCCCATCATGATCTCGGGCTTCACGACCTGATTCTCGACGCCGCCGACAACGCCCGAGCCCGCGCGATCGTCAAGACCCTTCGCGAGACCACCCGGCTGCTCGGGGCCAATACCGCCGACAAGACCAGAACACTCACCGACATCGACGACGAGCATGCGCCCATCATCGATGCCATCATCGCCGGGGACCCCGACGGAGCCGAAGCCGCCATGCGCGTTCATCTGGTCAACACCGGGAAACTCCTTGTCGCCCAAGCTGTTCTCAGCGACGACTCCGGCCTCTCCGTCGACGAGATCTGGTCTGCCGTCATCTCCTGACCAACGCGTCACCCCTGCGGCGGCTTCTCCGGTGTCGCGCGCCGGTGCACGGCAAGTTGCAGTTCGAACAGCAGCCGGTCGGCGGCGTCCTGCAGACCGATCCCGATGATCTCTTCCACTCGGCGGATCCGGTACCGCAGCGTGTTGGGATGCACGCTCAGTGCGGCGGCGGCATTACGAACGTCCCCGTGCTCCGCGAGGTAGGTCTCGGCGCTCTCGCACAGGTTGGAACCATGCTTGCGGTCGTACTCGTACAGCGCATCGATGCGCGGATCGTGCAGTTCGGGGTGTTCGCCGACGAGGTCGAGGATCTCCCCGAGCAGCACCGCTGTGCGGGATTCGGCGAGCGTGGTCACCCGCCCCGCCGGGAACGTGGCGGCAGTGCCGTCGAGAACCCGGTCGACCTCGACCCGTGCCGCGGCCACCTGCGCGAGGTCGGGAACCGGAACGGCGATCGCGGCCCGCAGCACGATCGAACGCTTGGTCTCGAATTGGTCGACGAGCTGCCGCGTCCAGGCGGTGACCCCCGCGGCGGACTTGTAGCGAGGAAGGAGCACATAGGCGCGATCACCGATCACGGTGGCGACCGAATGGCGGCTGAACGAGCTCGCGTGCAGGCGGAGCATGCTGCCCATACCGGCGAACTCGCCGGTGGCCGTCGAGCTCTCCGAGCCGGTCGGCGCGAAGCCCACGACAGCGGCCGCGCCGCTCATCGGCAAGTTCAGGGCGCTGGCCACGGAGGGAACGTCGACGCCCCCACCACGCGCACCGAACAACCGTTGGACCAGCAGCCCCTCGGTGGAGGGGGCGTTGAGACTTCGGGAGATGATCCGGGCTGCGATCGCCGAAGCGCCGCGCAACACGTCCACCGCATCCGGTTTGAACGGTGCGTCGCCCTGTTGCACCCAGATCGAACCGAGAAGCCGCGGTGCGGTCGAGGTGTTCTCGGTGGACTGGCGGATGCTGACCACCAAGCGCCGCTTGGTGGCGAGTTCCTCGTGCGCGGGCACGTCGATGACCTCGTCGCTTTCACGGAGCCGGTCGAACACTCCCCACTTCTGCAGTGTCTGCAGGTAATCGCGTGGGCCCTCACGGCCGAGGATCGACAAGGCGCGCAGTTCGTCCGCCGCTTCGTCGGAGGCAGAGTATGCGAGCACCTTCGACTGGGCGTCCTCGATCGAGACCATCCCCCCGGCGTTCTGGGCGACGATCTGCGCGAGGCCGAACAGGTCGGTGTCCGTGGCAAGCAGATCCGGGTCCGCAGGTGCGCCACGCCCGCGGCGAGAGCGGTCGAGCATGCGCTGGACCAGCGGGAACACGTGATCCCACCGGGCCTTAGGGTGCACCGCCACGAGGGCGACGCCGGCACGGTGCGCCGCCGCCTGCACTGCGCTCGATTCGTGCGCCGTCTTCGACATCACCGCATGCGGCCGGTGCCGTCGCGCCCGCCCGGAGACGTCGTCGAACCAGCGCACGGCGTCGGCGTCGGCAACCCCCACATGGAGATACAAGTCCTGCATCGGAGATTGCGATTCGGTTTCGACCGTCAGGTCGGAGCTGTCGACGAGCGCCACCGATGCAACGTCGACGTCGTCACCCGCGGGAGCGTCGATCAGCTCGACGACCGCGGTGTCGAGAGCACGGAGAAGCTCACGCAGCGTGATGGTTTCGGCAGAAGTAACGGGCGCCGCGGCTGCCGTGGCAGGACTTCGATTTCCGGAAGGCACCGACATCGCTCCGTTCGGAAGGTGAAAACAGGTTTAGCCAACAGTACAATGATTGTCAGCAATTCTTGTCCGGCTGGCTCAATATCTCGGCTGTGTTCTGGTGTTGACTACGTCTAGTTCGAGCGGCGGTTCCTTCGCCGCCACACCCCCGTAGGAGGTTCCATGGACGCCGTCACCACCACGCCCCAGCCGATCAACGAGCCGGTGGGCTCCTTCGCACCGGGGAGCGCCGAGCGTGCCCGACTGCAGGCGAAGTTGGCCGAGCTGGGTTCGAATCCCACCGAGATCCACAACGTCATCGGCGGTGCGCACCGGCGCGGCAACGGCCCCGCGATCGACGTCGTGCAGCCGCACCGGCACGCCGCGGTCCTGGGCACCTTCACCAATGCCGGCGCCCAGGACATCCAGGATGCCGTTGCAGCCGCCACCGCCGCCGCTCCGGCCTGGCGGGCACTGTCCTTCGAGGACCGCGCCGCAGTGTTCCTGCGCGCGGCCGACCTGCTGTCCGGACCGTGGCGTGAAACCCTCGCCGCCGCAACCATGCTCGGCCAGTCCAAGACCGCGTACCAGGCCGAGATCGACACCCCGTGCGAACTGATCGACTTCTGGCGCTTCAACGTCCAGTTCGCCCGGCAGATCCTCGCCGACCAGCCGATCTCCTCCCCCGGCGTGTGGAACAAGCTCGAATACCGCTCCCTCGAGGGCTTCGTCTACGCCATCACCCCGTTCAACTTCACCGCCATCGCCGGGAACCTGCCCACCGCACCCGCCCTGATGGGCAACACCGTGGTGTGGAAGCCGTCGCAGACCCAGGCCGTCGCCGCGTACTGGACGATGAAACTGCTCGAGGCCGCAGGCCTGCCACCCGGCGTGATCAACCTCGTCAACGGCCCCGGCGCCGAGGTCTCCGACATCGTTCTCGCCGATCCCCGCCTGGCCGGGATCCACTTCACCGGGTCCACCGCCACCTTCCAGCACCTGTGGCGACAGGTCGGCGACAACATCTCGAACTACAACAGCTACCCACGCCTGGTCGGCGAAACCGGCGGCAAGGACTTCGTCCTCGCCCACAGCTCCGCCAACCCCGACACCCTCACCACCGCCCTGCTGCGCGGCGCGTTCGACTACCAGGGACAGAAATGCTCCGCGGCCTCCCGCGCGTTCGTCCCGAAGTCGGTGTGGGCGAAGATGGGCAACGACTTCATCGAGAAGGCCTCGACGCTGAAATACGGGGATGTCACCGACTTCTCGAACTTCGGTGGCGCCGTCATCGACCAGCGGGCCTTCGACCGCAACGCCGACGCCATCGCCCGCGCCAAGGCCACCCCCAGCCTGACCATCGCCGCCGGCGGCCACGTCGACGACAGCGTCGGCTACTTCGTCGACCCCACCGTCCTGCTCGGTGACGACCCCACCGACGAGGCCTTCCGCACCGAATACTTCGGACCGATCCTGTCCGTCCACGTCTACGACGACTCCGCCGCCGGATCGTTCGACAAGGTCCTCGACCTGGTCGACAAGGGGTCCGCCTACGCGCTGACCGGCTCGATCATCGCCGACGACCGCACCGCGATCGCCCAGGCCACCGACGACCTGCGATTCGCGGCCGGCAACTTCTACATCAACGACAAGCCCACCGGCGCCGTCGTCGGACAGCAACCCTTCGGAGGAGCCCGCGCGTCGGGCACCAACGACAAGGCCGGCTCCCCGCAGAACCTCCTGCGCTGGGCCTCCGCCCGCACCATCAAGGAAACGTTCGTCCCGGCCACCGACCACCACTACCCCCACCAGGCCGCCGACTCCTCCGAGGACATCTGATGGCGGCCGCGGATCTGTTGCGGCCCGCCCTGCTCGCCGCAGCCCGCTCGCCGCGGATGGAACGCACGGTCAGTCGCATTCCGGTGACCAAGAGCCTCGTCGACCGGTTCGTCGCCGGCGAGACCGAGGATCAGGCGGTGGCCGCGACCACCGGTATCCTCGACTCCGGCCGCTACATCAGCATCGACTACCTCGGCGAAGACACCACCGATCTCGGGCGGGCCTCCGGCACCGTGTCGCATTACCTGACGCTGTTGTCGTCGCTGGCGCAGCGTGCCCCGGCCACTGACTCCGGCGGTCGGCCGCGCAGCATCGAGGTCTCCCTGAAGCTGTCCGCGCTCGGACAGTTCCTTCCCCGGGACGGTCACAACGTGGCACTCGAGAACGCCCACAAGATCTGTACCGCGGCCGAGGAAGCCGGCGTCTGGGTCACGGTCGACGCCGAGGACCACACCACCACCGACTCGACCCTGTCGATCGTGGGAGAGCTCCGCGAGGACTTTCCCACTCTCGGCACCGTGCTGCAGGCCTACCTGAAGCGCACCGAAGCGGATTGCCGGGACCTTTCCGGGCCCGGATCGCGGATCCGGTTGTGCAAGGGCGCGTACAAGGAACCCGCATCTGTTGCCTACCAAGGTAAGCCCGCGGTCGACGAGGCTTACCTGCGGTGTCTGCGGATCCTGATGAACGGCGAGGGCTACCCGATGGTCGCCTCCCACGACCCGGCCATGGTCGACGCCGCACTGACGCAGGCGAAGGCCACGGGTCGCACCACCGACGAGTTCGAGATCCAGATGCTCCACGGCATCCGGGACACCGAGCAGTTGCGTCTGGTCGAGCAGCAGCAACACGTGCGGGTCTATCTGCCCTACGGCGAGCAGTGGTACGGCTACTTCATGCGCCGTCTCGCCGAACGCCCCGCCAACCTGGCCTTCTTTCTCAGGTCACTGACCTCGACGAAGTAACGGGCGCAGGACGCCGTCGCGGTACGCCAGGCAGGAGCGACTCCCACCGCATCTCACGCGATGCCCGGTTGCTCCGGCGCGCCTTCGCCCGCGCCGCCCGCCCGGGTGAAGAACGAGACGCGGCCGTTGGTCTCGAGCACAGCAAGCTCGATTTCGTCGAACCGGCCGATGCCCTTCTGCCGGGCATCCGCCATCAGGTCGTCCAGCGATATTCGCTCGGTGCGTAGACGCTGCAGGTCGGGTATCCCGCCACGAACGATGATGACGGGAACACCGTGCGTGACCCCACGCACGCGGGGGAATCGCGCATTCGCCCATGCCAGGGCCAGTGTGAGCAGGGCGAACACTCCGACCGCGAGGACTGCGGACGTCACGGAGTAGTCCTGTTGCGTCACACCCTGCTGAAAGAGGTCGCCCATGACGACAGGACCGCCGCACGGATCACGATCTCCATCAGGGCACCAGCCAGGTTGTGAACTCCAGGGTGACCACGTCGACTCCCTTCTCGGACACCGACACCAATCCCGAGTGGCCGAGCTGACTCGAAGACTGAATGTAGGCGTCGAAGCCCAGGGTGAGTGTGTCTCCGGGCGGTGGATCGATCGTCATGTAGGTCCGCGAAGCGTCGCTGGTTTCTGCGGACGGCTCCGGTGCATCCCTGGGTCTCGAACATGTCGAAATTAACTGCGCGCGACTGCACTGCACACGAGGCGTTGTTTGATTCGTTTGTGGCACGGGTAGGCGGAAGATGCAGCAGCGTCGATGTTTCGGATGGGAGGAACACGAGATGGCACGCAAGGATTCGCAACCCCAACTCAAAGACCAGGAAATGTACGAGGAACTCCGCGAGAAGGGCGATTCCAAGGAGAAGGCCGCACGAATCTCCAATGCCGCGGCCAGTCGTGGGCGCGAGAACGTCGGAAAGTCGGGCGGGAAGTCGCAGTCATACGAGGATTGGACGGTCGACGAGCTCCAGAAACGTGCCAAAGAGCTGGGTTTGCAGGGTTATTCGAAACTGAACAAGAAGGAGCTCATCGACGAGCTTCGCAATCACTAGCCGGGCGGCCGCGCATGTGGCCGTTCGATCCTGCGCGATCGAGGCCTCACCAGCCGTTGCAACCCGAAGGTCAGGAGAACAACGTGCTGCTCGACGGTATCAACCACATCGCCTGGATCTCCAAGGATTCCGGCCGCTTGGGCCGGTTCTACGCCGACGTGTTCGACGCCGACGTCGGGCCCACGCGCTCCCACGGCGACGACGGCAAGGAAACGGTGACCGTCATCCGCATCGGCCCGCACACCGAACTGAACATCTTCGTGATCGAAGGCAACACCGAACCTGAGCGCCAAACACCCATGTGGGGACGGGGACGCATCGATCATGTCGGCCTGCAGGCCGCCTCACACGAAGCATTCGCCACGATTCGGCAACATCTGATCGACGAGTCGGCCAGCGACGGAGCCGTCAACGACTTCGGCGCCGTCCAGAGCATCTTCTTCCGCGACCCCGACGGACTCGAAGGGGAAGTGCTTATCGCCAAACCCCGGTAGTACGCCCTGGCGACAGACACCGGGAACTCGATCCCGTCATGGCCGATGACCTGGATTTCGACCTCCATCGATGGCAGGTCGTACCGTGGAACCGCCACCGATCCGCACAGTGACCGACGCGAGGAGTGCCGAAGATGTTCGATCTCGAACCCGCCACCGACGTGATGACCGCTCTCGTCGAGTCCGTGCGCGACGATCAACTCACAGCACCGACACCGTGCCCGGAGCTCACCGTCGGTGATCTCCTCGACCACATCGACGGGCTGTCGCTTGCGTTCACCGCCGCCGCGACGAAGACCCCGCCGGCCGGGGGCAGCCAACCACCCTCCGCCGATGCCGCTCGTCTCGGCGCTGACTGGCGCACCCGGATCCCCCAGCGTCTGGCCGCTCTCGCCGGCGCCTGGCGCGAAGAAGCGCGTGGCACGGGATGACCCAGGCAGGTGGGCTCGACCTACCGGCCGACGTCGCAGGAGCGGTCGCGGTGGACGAGATCGTCGTGCACGGCTGGGACCTCGCCGTCGCCACCGGTCAGAACTTCGACAGCACACCGGAACTACTCGGCGCCGCATACGAGTTCGCGAAGTCATCGGCCGACCAGAACCCGCACGGCACGCCCGGACTGTTCGGGCCACCGGTGACCATTCCTGACTCCGCGCCACTGCTCGAGCAACTGCTCGGCCTGACCGGCCGCGACCCACGGTGGGTTCCCGCCGCCACGTAGCAGTCCGCACTGTCCGCCGCGGACAAAGCTCGAGGCGAACTCGAGCCCGGCAGAATATTTCGGACCACCCCCCGAGCATAGTGTCATGGATCACACGGCAAATCGAAGGGAACGAAACAGTGTCCGACATCGGCTATTCAACCTCGTGGGGCGCTCCGACGACGGCCGCCTCGAGGACTCCGTCGTGGGTGGTGAGTGCGTTCTCGATCTACTTGGGGTAGCTGTTCTCGCCGCCGCGGATGATCATGTCCTTGATGCGGTCGACGAGGGTGAGGTACCCGTCCTCGTCGAGTCGGCCGACGTCGCCCGTGTGGAGCCAGCCGTCGACGATGGTCCGGTCTGTCTCCTCCGGACGCCACAGAGCCGTGCATCACGTTGGCGCCGCGAACGACGACCTCGCCAACCTATCCCGGGGGAAGCACGGCGCCCCTGCCCGCGTCCTGCCGATGATCGAGGACACCGAGAAGTCCGGCGACGCCCGCGCCCTGGTCAAGGGCATCCTCGACCGCAAAGAAAAGCTGATGGGCTTCGGGCACCGCGTCTACCGCGCCGAAGACCCCCGCGCCCGGGTGCTGCGCGCCACCGCGAAACGCCTGAACGCCCCCCGCTACGAGGCCGCCGCCGCCCTCGAACAGGCCGCCCTCGCCGAACTGCGCGAGCGCCGCCCCGACCGGGCCATCGAAACCAACGTCGAATTCTGGGCCGCGGTCATCCTCGACTTCGCCGAGGTCCCCGCGCACATGATGCCCGCGATGTTCACCTGCGGCCGCACCGCCGGCCGGTGCGCCCACATCCTCGAACAGAAACGTCTCGGCAAGCTCGTCCGCCCCGCCGCCATCTACACCGGACCCGCGCCCCGCACCCCCGAATCCGTCGACGGCTGGGACCAGATCGCCTCGACGTAGAGGTCGACACCGTTGAGAAACGCGACGCAGAGCCGCGCAAGACGCCGTCCGCGGGCGGGCGCCTACTGGCGGCGGATGGGCCTACGGGCCTCGATCATCGGTGCTGCTCGCGGTAGCGGCTCGGACTGATGCCGTAGGTCGCTGTGAATGCTCTGCTGAAGACGGACAGATCGATGAACCCGAACTGGGCTGCGATGTCGGTCAGGGATCGGGGGATGTTGCGTGGGGACACCATCGCTTGGCGGCAGGCCTCGAGTCGGTGTTCGCGAATCGTGGCAGCAGCGGTTGCGTCGAAGCGCGCGAACACTCTGTGGACGGTTCTGGTGGAGACGAAGAAAGCCTTCGCGATCCCGGACGGGGACAGGTCCGGGTCGTCGAGGTGCTGTCCGATGTACTGCACCATGTGCGCGTACAACTCCCGCATGGCGGCATCTGGATCGTCGGGCTGACATTCCTCCTGCGCCGCGGTGATGGCCAGGTCGGCCAAACCGCCGGCGAGCCCGATCGCGCCTCCGGAGGAGACCTCCCCGTCGGCGACGAGGAGCCTGGACAACATTGGTGACAGTAACTGTCCCACAGGGGAAGTGGAGCTGACGGTTCGCGCTGTCAACTGCTGTGACTGGCTCTCGGTGAGCGACACCGAGGCGCGCGGCCAGGTGAACACGCGCAGGTGCCAGTCCGGATGCAGGTTCCAGGTAAAGGGTCGTGAGGTCTCGTAGAGGGCGAAATCACCCGGGCCGAGAATGCAGGTACGTCCGTCCTGGATGAGCTGACCCTCACCCGCGACCACCATGCCGATCTGCATCAAATCGAGTGGGTGGCGGTCGGCAAGCCTCGCCGTTCGGCGGAAGGATTGCGATGTCGCGGTGACGTCGGCAGCCATCAGGTGCGCGAAATGCCGGGTGTGGACCGCGCCGGTGAAGTGCGTGGGCTCGGCGGGATCGATATCCAGCGCGACGAAGGTGTCGCGGATCGTGTCGATCCAGGTGCCGAGCGCGGTGGTCCGAACCACCTCGCGGCGCTGCTGAGGTGTCGACCCGGCGCGCGACAGTGACGGTTGCAGCACCGGCGTGTTCGCGGGCCGGCAATCCGAGCCGTCCCCATGCACGAGGTCGCCATCAGGCGGTGGCAACGACGTCATGAACAGCTCCCTCTCCTCGCGTGAACCCAACGCTATGAGCGGGGAAACCGCATGTCAACGCGCGCTCGCCTATTTACGCGGAAGAAACACGATTTCCCACCCGTGACAAAGCCGCATACGTGTCGGGGCGTGATTCGCGAACCCTGCGAATTCCGGCGCCAGTGGTTCCGCCCCCCGCGGTGACGATGTCGCGGAGTGCAAAGGGGGTAGTCGCTGAGCGTCAAACATCACGCCTCGGAAGCTCCTACGGTTCGAGTACGCCGGAAAGACCCGGATGGCTCACGGGACCTCCTGGTCCGATTGACGATTCCTCGTCCCGGCCGCTAGCGGATCGTCGATGTACACAGAAGGACAAACTATGGAAGTCGCCGCCGTTCGCCGCTCTGTGGACCCCCACCGAGTAATTGCTCTTCGCGGAGCGACGTAGCATGCCGCTCCTGCTGCTCGACGCTGTCATTGCACTTCTCCGACTGCTGACTCGCCCCCACCGTTGGCCGGCCGACCTGAGGGGCGGTGTCAACAAAATCGCGACGGCACGAGCCTACCGACGGTCGGTGGCACTCCACGCGCATATGGCGGGTACACACGACGAGCGCGTGTGCGCCGAGGATTTCGGCGCCACAGCTCTCCCGGCAGTGACCACAAGTTCTTGCGCCGAGCGTCGCTGATCGTCGAACTACCTGTCGCTCGCAGTCAAATCCACACCGGGACAACACGGTAGCTTCGACTACCAACCGAGTTGCCGAACGTTCTCGGCAAGCCCCAACTCATGAATGAGGAGTCTTCATGGAATCTGCAATCGGCGACCATCTCACTTGTCCGCGGAGCCTGACTCGGCGTGTGCCCGACGACTACCAACCCCCTTTCCCCATGTGGGTGGGACGTGCTGACGAACGCCTACAGCAGGTGGTCATGGCGTATCTCGGCGTGCAGTTCCGCGGCGACGAGCAACGCCCGGCCGCGCTTGCGGCCATGCGCGACATCGTTGCCGGCTTCGATCTCGACGACGGCCCGTTGCACCACGACCTGACCCATCATGCGGACAATCAGGGCTACGAGAATCTGATTGTCGTAGGATACTGGAAAGACCTTGCTGCCCACACTCGTTGGATTCAAGGCTCTGCCGTCGCCGACTGGTGGGCATCAGATGAACGACTGTCCGAGGGACTTGGCTACTTCCGCGAGATCGTTGCCCCACGTGCCGAGCAATTCGAAACGCTCTACGCCTTTCAGGACCACCTCCCCGGTGTCGGCGCTGTCATGGACGGGATCAGCGGCGAGATCAACGAACACGGGTACTGGGGTTCGATGCGCGAACGTTTCCCGATCTCCCAGAATGACTGGATGCAGCCCTCGGGCGACCTGCGGGTGATCAGCGGCGATCCCGCTGCCGGTGGCCGTGTCGTGGTACAAGGCCACGACAATATCGCGCTGATTCGGTCCGGCCAGGATTGGAAGGATGCCGAATCCGAAGAACGCGCCCTGTATCTCGAGGAAATCCTCCCGACCTTGCAGCAGGGCATGGATTTTCTTCGCGACAACGGCGAGTCGGTGGGCTGCTACAGCAACAGGTTCGTGCGCAACATCGATCTGGAAGGGAACTATCTCGATCTGAGCTACAACATCGGCCATTGGGGTTCGCTCGACAAACTCGAGCGCTGGGCAGAATCGCATCCGACCCATCTGCGAATCTTCACCACCTTCTTCCGCGTCGCCGCCGGCCTGTCAAAACTTCGGCTCTATCACGAGGTCTCGGTGTTCGACGCCTGCGATCAGCTGTACGAGTACATCAACTGCCACCCCCAGACCGGCATGATGCGCGACGCCCAATCGGTCAAGCACGTGAGGAGCACCACCTGATGACAGTCATCCGACCGAACGACGATGCAATCGGTTCTGCCGCAGATCATTACGGACTATATTTCGACGCTGCGACTCGGCAGGAGTTCGCAGGCCTGGTCGACGGCGCGCTCGGTTCGTACGATGTGGTCGACGACCTGTATGCGGACGAGAGTTTCTCGGCACCCTCCCGCGATCATGCGACACCCGATGCGAGCGACAATCCCTTGGGCGCATGGTATGTAACCACAAGTATCTCGACCGCGACGGGTGGGCCTCTGACCGGCCGGCGGGTGGCGATCAAAGACAACGTGACCGTCGCCGGCGTGCCCATGATGAACGGATCGCGATCGCTGGAGGGGTTCGTTCCCACCCGTGATGCAACCGTGGTCACCCGACTGATCGATGCCGGCGCCACGGTGGCGGGCAAGGCGGTGTGTGAGGATCTGTGCTTTTCCGGTTCGAGCTTCACCCCGGCCACCGGTGCGGTGCGCAACCCGTGGGACCCTGACCGCGAGGCCGGTGGATCCTCCGGAGGCAGCGCCGCCCTCGTCGCAGCCGGCGATGTCGATTTCGCGATCGGCGGCGATCAGGGTGGGTCGATCCGCATTCCGGCCGCATTCTGCGGCGTTGTCGGCCACAAGCCCACGTTCGGGCTGGTCCCCTACACCGGCGCCTTCCCCATCGAGCGCACGATCGATCATCTCGGGCCCATTACCCGCACGGTCGAAGACGCCGCCCTGCTTCTGTCGGTGATCGCCGGCCGTGACGGCCACGATCCCCGCCAACCGGACAACCTCGTGGTGGATGACTATGTCTCGACCCTCGACACTTGGATCGACGGCCTGCGGGTCGGCGTCGTGAGTCAGGGATTCGGGCACGCGAACTCACAGCCGGAGGTCGATGATGCGGTCCGCGCGGCCGCACACCGCTTCACCGAGGCTGGCGGCGTGGTCGACGAGGTGAGCATTCCGTGGCATCTGCACGCGTTCCACGTGTGGAACGTGATCGCCACCGACGGCGGCGCCTATCAGATGCTCGACGGCAACGGCTACGGCCTCAACGCAGACGGCCTCTACGACCCCGAACTGATGGCGTACTTTGCGCAGCACCGCATCCAGCACGCTGATGCCCTGTCCGAAACCGTCAAACTCGTCGCCTTGTGCGGCCATCACGGTGTCACCGCGTTGGGCGGATCGAGCTACGGCAAGGCCCGCAACCTGGTACCGCGCGCTCGCGCCGCCTACGATGCGGCGCTGGAGAACTACGACGTCCTGGTCATGCCGACTCTGCCCTACGTTGCCTCCGAACTTCCGGCGCAGGATGTGGACCGAGTCACCTATGTCACCAAAGCCCTCGGAATGATCGCGAATACCGCCCCATTCGATGTCACCGGCCATCCGGCCCTGTCAGTGCCGGCAGGTCTGGTGAACGGTCTTCCCGTCGGAATGATGGTCATCGGGAAGCGATTCGACGACGCCACGGTCTTACGTGCCGGCCACGCATTCGAACAGATCCGCGGCGCCTTCCCCACGGCATCCGGCCAACCGGCTACCAGTGCACGTCTGAGTCTCGCCTGAGACAAGGCGCGTCCTGCCCGGCCACTCACACCACCACTTCACAAGTATCAGCCCCTACAGAAAGTGGAAACAATGTCGGCAACGATCGAACACACACCAGACAACGCGGCACCAGCTCAAGCGCCGGCGTCGGATCGCGCGTGGGCCCTGTTCCGTGCGCTCGACGGAAAGGGCCTGGTCCCAGAGGGTTACACCGAAGGGTGGAAGAAGACCTTCGAGGAGGACTTCAGCCCGAAACGCGGCGCCGAACTCGTCGCGCGAGCCTGGACCGACCCGGAATTCCGCGACCTGCTCCTCACCGACGGCACCGCGGCCGTGGACCAGTACGGATATCTGGGACCGCAGGGCGAATACATCGTGGCGCTCGAAGACACCCCCACCCTCAAGAACGTCATCGTATGCTCCCTGTGCTCGTGCACCGCGTGGCCCATCCTCGGGTTGCCGCCGACCTGGTACAAGAGCTTCGAGTACCGTGCCCGCGTCGTCCGTGAACCTCGAAAAGTGCTGTCGGAGATGGGAACCGACATCCCGGAGAATGTCGAGATCCGTGTGTACGACACCACCGCCGAGACCCGCTACATCGTGCTCCCCCAACGGCCGGCCGGCACCGAAGGCTGGAGCCGAGAACAACTGCAGCAGATCGTGACCAAGGACTGCCTGATCGGGGTCGCAGTCCCGCAGGTCTCGGCCAACTGAACCACCAACCAAAGGAGATAGCCCCATGGATGGAGTACACGATCTCGCCGGTGTTCAAGGATTCGGCAAGGTGCCCCACACCGTCGACGCCGACATCGGCCCCACCTTCCACGCCGAGTGGGAACACCTCCCCTACAGCCTGCTCTTCCTCGGAGCGGCGGACCTGGGTGCATTCAGTGTCGACGAGGTCCGCCACGTCGTCGAACGGATGGAACCGCGCCACTACATGATGACGCCCTATTACGAGAGGTACGTCATCGGCGTTGCCACCCTCATGGTCGAGAAGGGAATCCTCACCCACGACGAGCTCGAAGTCCTCGCCGGGGGCCCGTTCCCCCTGTCCCGGCCGGCCGAGTCGGAGGGACGTCCTGCCCGCACCGACACGATCACTTTCGAGGTCGGGCAGCGTGTCCGGGTCCGCGACGAATACGTTGCCGGTCATATCCGGATGCCCGCCTACTGCCGCGGCAGGGTCGGTACCGTCACCCACCGCACCGGCGAGACATGGCCGTTCCCCGACGCCATCGGCCACGGCCGCGCTGACGCCGGGGAGGAACCGACCTACCACGTCGAGTTCGCGGCCGAGGACCTGTTCGGAGACGACACCGACGCCGGCAGCGTCGTAGTCGACCTGTTCGAGGGGTACCTCGAACCGGCAGCCTGACCCGCTGCCCGCACTGTCACCAACGGCGTGGGCGGGTACGCAACCCGAGTGCGCGTTACCCGCCCACGCCCCATAGCCGGGATCTCCCCGACCCCTCGGAAGGACTCCAAACATGGCCGACACACGACTTCCCGTGACCGTGCTGTCAGGATTTCTGGGTGCAGGAAAAACCACCCTCCTCAACCAGGTCCTGCGCAACCGGGAGGGACGGCGGGTGGCCGTCATCGTCAACGACATGAGCGAGATCAACATCGACAGCGCCGAAGTCGAACGGGAGATCTCACTGAGCCGCTCACAAGAGAAACTCGTCGAGATGACCAACGGCTGTATCTGCTGCACCCTGCGCGAGGACCTACTCGCGGAAATCAGTGCATTGGCCGCCGATGGACGATTCGACTACCTCCTGATCGAATCGTCCGGCATCTCCGAGCCGCTACCGGTCGCTGAAACGTTCACCTTCATCGACACCGACGGACACGCTCTGGCAGATATCGCCCGCCTGGACACCATGGTGACCGTCGTCGACGCCCACAGCTTCCTCCACGACTACCAGACGGGCGGTCGCATCGAGGCCGACGCACCCGACGACGAACGCGACATCTCCGACCTGCTGGTCGATCAGATCGAATTCGCCGATGTCATCTTGGTCAGCAAAGCCGACCTCGTCACGTCGGATCACCTGACCGAACTGACCGCAGTCCTGCGCTCACTCAACCCCACTGCCCGCATACAGTCGACGTCCCACGGCCAGATCCCCCTCGACACCATCTTGGACACCGGCTTGTTCTCGTTGGAGAAGGCCGCCCAGGCACCCGGATGGCTCCAAGAACTCCGGGGGGAACACACCCCCGAGACCGAGGAATACGGAATCAGTTCCGTCGTCTACCGTGAACGTGCCCCCTTCCACCCCGGGCGGCTGCACCAGTTCCTCACCAGCGAATGGGCCAACGGGCGTCTCCTGCGCGCCAAAGGCTATTACTGGAATGCAAGCCGATTCACCGAGATCGGCAGCATTTCCCAGGCCGGCCACCTGATCCGACACGGCTACGTCGGACGTTGGTGGAAGTTCCTGCCCGAAACCTACTGGCCTGAGGACGACTACCGCCGTGCGGGAATTCTCGACAAATGGGAAGAACCAGTTGGTGACTGCCGTCAGGAACTGGTCTTCATCGGCCAAGGAATCGACCCCGACACACTGCGCCACCGACTCGACGCTTGTCTGCTGACCACCGCCGAGATCGAACTCGGCCCCGACACCTGGACAGCATGGCCCGACCCACTCGGCGACGGCCAGACCGACCAGGTCATCAGCACCGTTGCCCGAACAAACCCCGTCTGACCCCGACGCCACCTCGGGTTACTACGCAACCACCTCGCGAATCTTCATAGCCCCCACGTGCTGCTGCCGGTGATCGGGCCAGATCAACCTCGCATCGCTGCGCGATCAGCGAAGGGGTGAGGACGCGGTGGTTTCGAGGAGCGCCGCGTCCCGGCTGGCGGTGTTGCGGCTGGTGGCCGCCTTCCCCAGGACACGGCTGACGGCGGTGGAGTCGAGCATCTCGTGCTGCTCGACGATCGAGTTCAGCACGGACGCGACGACCCGCGTGCAGGACACCGCCGCGGCGGCCGGGTTGGCGACCGCACGCTCCTCTGACGTGCCAGCGCGGGGCTCATCGACAGCAGCGCCGTCACATCGTCCCGGACCGGACGCAGGGACGGGCGGCGAGAGAACTCCTCGACCAGCAGCTCGACGAGATCGGATCCGACAAGGCATGGATCGAGTCGCGGGGCCGATCACGGTCGACGAGCATGTCCACCGCCTCCCCTTTGTGCCACATGTGTACCGCGTACCGCCCGTGGCACGGCAGACGGGCCGGACGGACTCGACACGGATGCCCTCTCGCCGATACTGCACCCCCTCAGCCGGTCCGCAACATGCGCCCCACCATGCCGTGCCGACATGGATCAGCATTCGCGCTCACCGACATCGCGGGAACCACCTCGGCCCCCAGGCAACAACGAGCCTTCGCTCGACAAGCGGGCCAGCAACGTCCGCCCTTCGGACCTCGGCGAATGTCCACGGCCATGGAGTCCGGCGGTCGATGCACTTCAGCGGCCGGCATAGGGACATGAAATTACTTAGCAAAAAGAGTTAGCACTCCCACGATACGAGTGCTAAATTTCTTTTGGGGTCTTCGTCACAAGCGGAAACCCTCGACCGAGTCGCAACCCTCGACCACCGAAATGGCTTCGACAACACCGTTCCCGTGTGCCCGAACAGTCTTGAAGACGCTTCCGGTCTCGTCAATCCTATGTGCCCCGTCGACCCGACTCGTCAAGCGTGAGAAGGAGGATCATGACCGCCGCCGTCCCCGACAGCTCCGGTGCCGACGACCACATGTGTTCCGCCCTCGACGACACCGGGATACGGAAACAGCGCGGGTCGCGGTTGCCCGCCGTGTCGATCGCCCTCGGGGCGCTGTCCGTGGCGTCGTTCTGGGTGGTCGGACTCGGCTTCCTCTTGGGGGTGGCCGCGGTGATCTGCGGCGCCGTCGCCACCTCGCGGTCCGCGGTAGCAGACGACGAGGCGGCATCGTTGCGGGCCCTGCTGGGCGTCGTTGCCGGCGCCGCGGGGATCACCGTCTCCGCGATCGCCCTGTTCCCCATGCTTGCACACCTGTGAGCCGCGAACATGGCGGCTTCATTTTTGGTCGCCATCCGAGGGTCTGCTGCGGTTCGGCCGCCCACGCCCCATCCTGCCCTGAGCGGCGATCACGACGCTCGTCGGATTCGAGAAATGTTTCGACAGTGCAGCATTGACGATCATGACCCACTCTGATCGCCTACGGACGGGCTCGGTCGGACGGCGACCGGTTTCGGAGCCGAATCCGGTCGCCGCTGCAACCGAGCCTCAACCGCGTCAGTAACGCGCTGCGATAACGTCTTCGTCGAGAAATCCCGTCAATCCGCCACTGAAGACATCGTTGTCGTCGCCGGCGACCATATGCCCGGCCCCGGTCACGTCGATCAGCTTCGCGGACGGAATCAGCTCGAGCAGCTCCTTGGCGCCTTCCTCGCTGACCACTTTCGACTCCTTGCCACGCACCAGCATCGTGGGAACCGCGACCGCAGCCGCGGCCTTCCGTGCGCGTTCGTACCGCACGATCGAATCCGCCTGACGAGTCGGTTCGTCGCCCTGGCGCAGGAACGCCGGATCCCAATGCCAGAACCAGCGGCCATCACGCAGACGCAGGTTCTTACGCAACCCGTCCGGGTTGGGCTTACGCACCCGGTTCGGGGTATACGCCGCGATCGCCGCCGCAGCCTCGTCGAGGCTCGCGAAACCCTCGAGGCCACTGCGCATGAACGCCATGATCTCCGCGGTGCCGCTGGTTTCGACCTTCGGTGCGATATCAACCAAGACCAGACCGCGAGCGAGCTCCGGGTTCTCCCCCTGCCCGATCAACGACGTCATCCCGCCCATCGAGGCACCGACGAGTACCGGCTTCTCCCCCAACTCCGCGACGACCGACGTGAGGTCGGCAACCAGTGCATCGATGCCGTAGTCCCCGTCCGGCGCCCACTGACTGTCCCCATGCCCGCGTGCGTCCACCGCGATGGCGGACCACCCGTCCGCCGCGAGGCTGCGCCCGGTGTTTCGCCAGGAATGCCGGGTCTGCCCGCCGCCGTGCAGCAACAGCACCACGCCTTTCCTGTCGACACCCGATCCGCCGGTCTCCTGGGACGGCGGATCCCACCGGTCGGCAGCGAGCGTGACACCGGCACCGCGGAGTTCGGACTGTGTGACTACGGGATCCATGGGTTCCTCACCAACATTGTCGAGCTGAGCATTCTTTATCATGTTGCACTACGGGGTGAACAATGATTCACCGGGCACCCGTTGCATGTCGTATCAAGACAGGTTGAACCTGGTTCAGCCGACTGCGTCGGTGTCGCTGAGTTTGGCCGACCCCGGTCGATGGGTCGACTCGCCAGATCAATCTCGCGCTCCCCGATGCGGTGCTCACCGCGAATTCACCCTCCTGCCGTGATGCCCCGAAGAGGCAGAGGGGACGACCCCACTTTTCGATTCTGTAGACAGACGATCGTGTGGAGGTGACCATGCGTCAGGAGGAAGTGGCACCGGTGCCGCCACCCATCCGGTGGCGGCGGCTGCGCCCGTGGAGCCGCCACCACACGGGGGCATGGTCTTCGCCGGCAGCCCCGACGAGATCACTGAACGGATCGTGCGATTACGCCGAGGGACAGTGTCGAAGTCCGGAGGGCTGATGATTACCGATGCACTACTCGAACAGGTTCGGCAATCCATCCGTAACCCGGTTCGGGAACTTCGGCTCGCGCTTCTCGAGAAATGCGTCGACACCTTCACGCACGTCGTCCGCGGTGCCGCGGACGTAGATGCCGATCGACTCGGCCCGATGTGCTACCTCAGGGTCGGACGCACCAAGCATCCGCCACATCAGCTGTCGGGTCAGAGCTGCCGACACCGGTGAGGTACCGGAGACGAGTTCCCGCGCGATGTCGAGTGCCCGCTCGAGCACTTGATCGGCGGGTACGAGTTCACGGACGAGTCCTCGTTCGAGCGCTTCGACTGCCGAGACCATCTTGCCACCCACTGTCCACTCGACGGCCGTCGAGATACCGACGGCCCGCGGAAGGAACCAGGTCGAGCAGGCCTCGGGGACCAGTCCGCGACGCGTGAACACGAACCCGAACTTCGCGGTTTCCGACGCGATGCGAATATCGGCCGGCAGGGTCATGGTGACGCCGACACCCGCGGCCGGTCCGTTGATCGCGGCGATTACCGGCTTGAGGGAACGGTAGATTCTCAGCGAGACCTGACCGCCCGTGTCGGCCGGTGCGCCTCCGGTCTCCGGGTCGTCATCCCGCACGAAGGTGTCGCCGCCGGCTGCGAGATCGGCTCCCGCACAGAAGGCCCGTCCCGTTCCGGTGATGACTACCGCACGGACCTCGTCGTCTGCGTCGGTCTCGTCGAAGATTTCGATGAGCCGATAGCACATTGCGTTGGTGAACGCATTGAGCTGGTGGGGACGGTTCAATCGCACAACCGCGATCTCCCCGTGCCGCTCGAGTATTATTGCATCGTGGGTACCGGTTTCCGGCACGATGACTCCTTCCTGAGTTCCCCGCCGGTTCGGTTCAACGGACCTTGTCGAATCGTTCAGCCACGTCCCGGTATTCGGATCGGATCGCCGTCTTCGAGAGCTTGCCACTGGGGAGCCGCGGCAGCGGCTCGTCCCGGATCACCACGTAGCGCGGAACCTTGTAGTCGGCCACGAGCCGGTCGCAGTGTTCGATGATTGCCGCTGCATCGACGCCATCCTTCACCGTGACGATCGCCGCCGGGGTTTCGCCGAAGCGCTCGTCAGCGGCTGCGATGACAGCGACTTCCTCGACACCGGGAATCTCCGAGATGACCCGCTCGATCTCGACCGGCGAGATATTGATGCCGCCGGTGATGATGAGGTCTTTGAGCCGGTCGACGAACTTGACGCGTCCTTCGTCGTCGAGGGTGCCGAGGTCGCCGCTGTGCAGCCAGTTGTTCTGCAAGGCTGCCGTCGTCGACTCGGCGTCGTTCCAGTAGCCGGGGGTGACGCCCGGACCGCGCAGGAGGATTTCGCCCTCTTCACCGGGAGCGGCATCGGTGCCGTCCGGACGGACCACCTTCACTTCGGTGAAGATCGAGCCGTATCCACACGTGTCGGGGTGGTCGAAGGCTTCGGCGACGAGGGTGGCGGTGGCGACACCGCCGGCCTCGGTCATGCCGTAGATCTGTCGCAGTGCGACGCCCTTGTCCGCCCAGCGCTGCAACAGTGCCGGAGCGACCGCGGCGCCGCCGACGATCGCGGTGCGCAAGGAGGACAGGTCGGCGTCCGCGAACTCGGGTGAACGCGAGATCGCCTCGAAGATCAACGGCACACCGAAGATGGCCTGGACATGGTGTTCGCCGAGAAGCTGAGCCGCGCGGCCCGGATCGAACTCCTTCTCGATGATCAGCTTTCCGCCGAGCACCGTTGTCATGACCAGCCCCCATACCAGGCCGGGGGTGAAAACCAATGGCAACACCAGCAGTGATGTGGACCCGGGCCGGAAGCCTTCCTCGGTGAGTGACGCCTCGAAGACGATATTGAGCAACGTCCGGTTCGTGCAGATCACACCCTTGGACATTCCGGTGGAGCCACTCGTGAAGAGGAGGGCGGTCGGTTCGTCGGGTTCGAGATCGATGCGGAAGTCGTCCTGTTCTCCCGCGCGTAGGGGCGCGAGCTCGTCGAATGAGAGCGTGTCGAAGGTGCGACCCAGTTCGCGCGCCGCGTCGACCGTCTGCGCGAACTCGTTTGGCATGACGACCAGGACGGCGCCGGCGTCGTCGACAACCTTGCGGAGCTCCGCCGGCTTGAACCGTGGGTTGAGCGGGATCAGTACGCCGCCGGCCTTGAGGACGCCCAGTGCGATCACCGGCCACGTCAGCGAATTCGGGCCTAGCACGCCGACTCGTTGACCCGGTTGGATTTCGAGGTCCACGATCTTCCGGGCGATACGACTGGACCAGTCCTGGAGTTCGCGGTATGTGAGGGTTTCACCCGCCACGGTGAGCGCGTCCTGCTCTCCCTTGGTCTTCGCCCACCAATGCAATGCCGAGCCGACGGTGGCAGCCATTCGTCCTTACCTTTCGTGAGTCGCGCATGTGCGATGTCGTTCTACCGGGTCCTACCGGGCATGTGGGGTGCATGACACAGGGCGCGGGCCGAATCGCATTTGACGACAGATGTTTTCAGCGCGGATCGGACCAGGGAAGCCTGGCTCGTACGCCGTGCGATCCACGCTATATGGTCCAATTTGAGACGTCAATCAAGTCTTGTATTTTGCAACACGGCGCGCTGTGACAGCAACGAGCCCCGCCGCGCATGCGGCCGCTCCCCCGACTGTGAACACCACGATGTACGCCTGTTCTGTGGGCGTCGAGGTGCCCGGGATCGTGATGGTCGCGAGCAACACCGCAACCAAGGCACTGGCCAGTGAACTTCCGAATGTCCGGGCGATCGCGTTGATGCCGTTCACCGCCCCTGTGCTCCCCGGAGGACTGCTGCCGATGAGCATCGACGGCAACGCACCGTAGGCGACTATGACGAAGACATTGATCACCGCAACCGCCGTAATCACCTGCCACGTGTAGTCATGCGCAAATATCAGCATCACGAATCCGCACACACCGACGGCGCATGCTGCGGTCAGCACCGTGTGGGCGGGGAACCGTCGGACTACGAGTCCACTGACGGCCGCCGCAGCCGTACCGGCAAGCTGTCCGGGCAGCAGGTACACCAGACTGGTCTCGAGTACCGACGCATCGAAGCCGTATCCCGCTTCCCCTCGGGAGATCTGCACGAACGTTGCGATGGCCAGGAACTGCACGAACATCGCGACTCCCACGAGGAAGGCTGCGACATGCGCCGGAGCCACCAACCGCGCCGTCAGAAGTGCCGGAGCCACCAGCGGTGCAGTGGCCCTCCGTTCGTGCCGGTACCAGCCGGCAAGCACGAGCGCGCCGGTGACGGTGCAACCGATGGTCCGCACCGACAGCCATCCCCACGTTCCACCTTGCGTCAATGCCAACAGCAGTCCGGGCAGGCCGATCGCGAGCCCGATCGCACCCCAGAAGTCGAAGCCGCCGCGCGGTCCCGACCCCGGGGTACGCGGAATAACGCGCCACCCGACGACCATTGCTGTCGTCGTGAGTATCAACAGCATCCAGAAGACACGTCGATAGTCGGACCCCTCGGTGAACATCAGTCCGGCCGCGATCATTCCCACACCACCGCCGACACTCAACGCCCCCGACATGACGCCGAGCGCCATCGGGACACGGTGCGGCCCCAGTGCGCCCCGCACTACCGCGACCCCGACGGGGAACAACGCGTACGACATACCCTGCAGAACTCGACCGGCGATGAGTGCCGGCAACCCATTCCACGCGACACACAGCACCGAGCCGATCAGTACCGCGCCCAGCACGGCGAGCATCACCCTCCGCGGACCATGCCGATCGGCGAGGTGACCCAGCAGCGGTGTACACACTGCGGCTGCAAGGAGATTCGCTGTCACTGTCCAACCGACAGCGTCCGTGCCCACGTCGAGCTGCACCGCAATTACCGGCAGGAGCGGTACCACGGCGGTCTGCATCATCGACGTGATCATCACGACGAAGCAGAGCGCCGGGACCAGCAGCGCCGATCTACATGCCGACTCGGGGGCGGCGAGGTGGGCCCTATCAGGTGCCTGGGTCACGGCATCTCCTCGTTGCGATGCCGGTCAGAGATCGAGCACGAGTTTCGCTGTGCAGCTTCGCGATACACAGATCATCATGCAGTCGTTCTCGGCCTGTTCGTCTTCGGTGAGGATCGAGTCCCGATGCTCGGGAACGCCCTCCAGGACTCGGGTTTCGCACGTCCCGCACGTACCCTCACGGCACGAGAAGGGGGCGTCGACATCGGACCGGAGTACGGCGTCCAGCAGGCTTTCGTTCGCGTCGACGGTGATGGTCCTGCCCGCACGCCGGAGTTCGACCGCGAACGATCTGTCGACTGCGTTGGCCGGCCGCTCCTTGGCAGCGAACCGCTCGACGTACAGACTCAGGTTCGGATGCGCGAGGCATTCGTTTTCGATCGCCTGCAGGAGCGGCTCCGGTCCGCAGCAGTACACCGCGGTGCCGTCGGGGACGGCGTCGAGGGCAGCGGAAAGGTCGAGGATCCCGTATTCGTCCTGGGGTCGCAGCTCGATTCGGCCGGGGTACCGAGCGACCAGCTCTTCGGCAAAAGCCATGCTGGTGCGTATTCGGCCGCCGTACAGCAGGCGCCAGTCGGCGCTGGCAGCCTCGGCCGAACGGAGCATCGGCAACAGGGGCGTAATTCCGATACCGCCGGCGACGAAGAGGTAGGACTGCGCGGGTTCGAGGGTGAAATTGTTGCGCGGGCCTGCGATCGCGATCAGGTCTCCGACTTGCAGCGAGTCGTGCACCCAGCGCGATCCACCGCGTCCGTCCTCTTCGCGGAGCACCGCGATCGCCAAGGAGGTGGTGTCGGATGCGTCGCCACACAGCGAGTACTGCCGCACCGTCGACCTGTCGATGATGACGTCGATATGCGCTCCGGGCTCCCACGCCGGGACGGCGCCGCCATCGGGATCCGCGAGTCGAACTGCCATGACACCGTGAGCAAGCACGTCTTTGCCGATCACTCGCATTTTGCGTTGGTCGGTGTTGGTGCTTCCGTTCATCGGCGCTCTCGTTCCCATAGACTTCACGTGCCCTATAATCTTAAGCAGTTAGGTTTACGAGGCGCAAGCCCGGCCACCGGCACCCACGACGCGCACAGGAGATCGCCATGACCCAAACCTCATCGCCGGACCAGAGCGAATCGGTCCTCGACCTGTTCAGACTCGACGGATCCGTCGCTGTCGTGACCGGCGCCGGCAGCGGCCTGGGCGCCGGATTCGCCCGCGCGCTCGCCGAGGCAGGTGCCGACGTGGTGATCGCCGCGCGCCGGCGCGAGAACCTCGAAGCCGTCGCGGTGACAGTAGAGGCCACCGGTCGCCGCTGCCTGGTCGTACCTACCGACGTCACTGTGCCCGAGCAGTGTGACGCGCTCGCCCAGGCCGCTGTCGCCGAGTTCGGCCGCCTCGACATCCTGATCAACAACGCCGGAGTCACCAGCTCCGCGCCTGCGACGCGCGAGCGTCCCGAAGACTTCCGCGCAGTCCTCGACGTGAACCTCATGGGCAGCTATTGGGCAGCGCAAGCGTGTGGACGCGTGATGGGCCCGGGCTCGACCATCGTCAATGTCGCGAGCATGCTCGGCCTCATCAAATCGGCACTTCCCCAAGCTGCATACGCTGCCAGTAAAGCGGGCATGATCGGCCTGACCCGCGACCTGTCGAATCAGTGGTCGAAGCGAAAGGGCATCCGCGTCAATGCGATCGCGCCAGGATTTGTGGAGACCGACCTGATCTCCGAGATGTCGTCGGATACGCTCGACGAGTTCCTGCGCGGCAGTTCTCTCGGCCGCACCGCGACACAGCGCGAGATCGACGGAGCTGTGGTGTTCCTCGCCAGTCGCGCCTCCGGCTACATCACCGGCTCGACGCTCGCCGTCGACGGCGGCACTTCCGGACACTGATTCCCGACGACGAAGGACCATGCAACCATGACGTACTCCACCAAGGTGACCACCCTCCGCGGCGACGGCGTTTCACTGGTCGCCGACCTGTGGGAACCCCGGCGGGAACCGAAAGGCACGGTCCTGCTGCTCCACGGCGGCGGGCAAACCAGGCACTCGTGGCAGCGCACCGGAATACGGCTGGCCCAGCAGAGTTGGCGCGCGTATTGCATCGACGCACGCGGCCACGGCGACAGCCAGTGGTCGACCGACGGCGACTACAGCCCCGACGCGCACGCTCGCGACATTCGCGCAGTCGTCGCCGACCTCGGTGAACCCCCGGTGCTCGTCGGAGCGTCCATGGGCGGCATGGCCTCACTTGTCGCATCAGGCGACGAACCAGGCATTGCCCGGGCGCTGGTCCTGGTGGACATCACCCCGAAGGCCGAACCGGAGGGTCTCGCCAAGATCACCGAATTCATGCACGCCGGTTTGTCCGGCTTCGACAGCCTCGAGGACGCGCTCGGAGCAGTGATCGACTACAACCCGCACCGGAGTCGCGCGCCGCGGGTGGAGGGTTTGCGCAAGAACCTGCGTGAGCACGACGGTCGTTGGTACTGGCATTGGGATCCGCGAATGCTGTCGGATAAGACGAATTCGGCGGACGCGGCGGCCGCGCGCGAAATTCGTGCCCGCGCCGCGGCGCGGGCGATCAGAGTCCCGACGTTACTCATCCGTGGCGCCCAGTCCGATGTGGTCAGTCCGGAAGGAGCGCGCGAACTCCTGGAGCTGATTCCGGGGTCGCGCTATATCGATGTGGGCGGCGCGGGGCACATGGTGGGCGGCGACGACAACGACGTCTTGAGTCGAGGCTTGGTGGAGTTCCTCGACGAGGCGGTTCTCACCGTATGACCACCTGACCGACGGGAACATATACCATTCTGACCATCTGCCGTGCCGACCAGGCCCGGCGTACTGCTCGAACCGAAAGCGAGATATGGCCCGACCGTCGAAACCTCTGATCAGTCGCGCAGCCGCCGTGGCAGCGTCCATCGAGATCATCGACTCCGAGGGACTCGATGCGTTCAGCCTGCCACGCCTGGCTAAACACATCGGAGTGCGTGCACCCTCGCTCTACCATCATTTCTCCGACAAATCGGAGATTCTCGAAGCGGTCGCTCGACAGATCGCCGGCGCCGGAAACCTACCGCGACGCAAGCCCGGCCCGGACTGGCCCGAATTCTTCGTGACGCTGAGCATGAATCTTCGCCGGTCGATCCTCAAACACCGCAACGCCGCGCCGATCCTGCTGCAATATCTGCCCCGTGACCTGCTGATCGGCACCTACGAGGACACCGCCCGGTTTCTCGAGAAGTCCGGAGTGCCCGCGCACCTGCACGTCCAGATTCTCGACGGTATGGAGCGCCTGACGCTCGGCGCGGTGCTCACCGAGGCGATGCGCAAGCCGAGCACCAAGTCCACGATCTTCCCGAACGTCGACCCGGAGTCGCAGCCCCTGCTGTCCAAGGCTCTCGCCGCAAACGAGATGACCTCCCGGCAGTTGTTCGAGGAAATGATTCGCAGTTTCCTTCACGGCGTGGTGCGCAACGAAAGTACCGCGATCACGGATGCCGCGCCCTCCGACAACGTGAGGGTTTCGGCCAACTGAGCGAGTCCGCCGTTCCTCGCGCGAACCTCCCTCGACGCACCGGTGCCCCACGGATCGAATCCGTGGGGCACCAAGCTCTGCAGACCTACCGTGTCTGCAGACCTACTGGGCAGGAGCAGGCAGGTGGACGGTCTTGGTCTCGAAGAACTCTTCGAGACCTTCGATGCCACCCTCCCGTCCGACGCCCGACTGCTTGTAACCACCGAATGGCAGGGTGAAGTCCATCGTCGCGGTGTTGACGCTGATGGTCCCGGTACGGATGCGCCGCGCGACCTCGAAACCGTGGTCGAGATCCTCGGTGTAGACGGCGCCCGACAGTCCGTACACCGAGTTGTTGGCGATCGCGATTGCGTCTTCCTCGTCTTCGTAGGTGATCACCGAGATGACCGGACCGAAGACCTCTTCCTGCGCGATCCGTGAATCCGGCTGCACGTCGTCGATCAGGGTGGCTGCGACGAAGAAGCCCGTATCGAGGCCTTCGGGGCGGCCACCACCGAGCACAACCTTCGCGCCGTCTTCCTTCGCGATGTCGATGTAGCCGAGCACGCGGTCCTGCTGACGCTTGGAGGCGAGCGGGCCGAGGAAGTTGGTCGGCTCCCACGGGTTGCCCATCGGTAGAGATCCGTACGCGGCCTTCAGTGCCTCGACCACCTCGTCGTGACGTTTGCGCGAGACGAGCACGCGGGTCAGCGCGATGCAGGCTTGACCGGACTGCATGCAGCCACCCATGGGCAGGGTCTGCAGCACGTGATTGATGTCTGCGTCGTCGAGGATGATCGCCGCGGACTTGCCACCGAGTTCGAGCGACACGCGTGCGATGCGCTCGCCTGCCAGGGACATGATGCGCCGGCCCGCGGCGGTACTGCCGGTGAACGTGACGTGGTCGACGTCCGGGTTGGTCACGAGGGACTCCGACACCTCGCGGTCGGCACACAGCACGCTCACTACACCCTCGGGAATGCGACCTTCCGCGACCAGCTCGGCAATGATATCCGCGAAAACCGACGGCGAGATCGGCGCCTCGGGTGCGGTCTTGAGAACGACCGAGCAACCCGCGGCGAGCGCCGGCGCGAGCTTGAACGCGATCGTGCCGATCGGCCCGTTCCAGGGGATGATCGCGGCGACCACGCCCGTCGGTTCCTTGACGATGCGTGAGATGCCACCGTCGGCACGGGATCGCTCTTCGCTGACCTCGAACTCGCGGGCTACCGCGGCAACGGCCCGGAACAGGCCGCCGGTCATCTGCTGGGTCGGGCGGCTGACGCTGACCGGCACACCGACCTCGATCACGCCGATCGGCGTCAGTTCGTCCACGCGCTGCTCGAGACGGTCGGCGATGGCATCGAGAACGTCCGCTCGATCGGCCATGGTGCGTGACGCCCATTCACCCCTGTCGAACGACTCACGCGCAGCGGCAACCGCCTTCGTGACGTCTTCGACGGTCGCGGTGCGGACACGTGCGACCTTCTCTTCGGTGAACGAGTCGACGACATCGACCCATTCGTCACCGGTCGAATCGACCCAACGGCCGCCGAGGAAGATCTGGTCGCGATCGGCGATCGACGGGGTCGTCGTACCGGTTGCGGTTTCGGTCGTGGTCATCAGTGAAGCTCCTTCGCTCTCAACGGATGTTGTAGCCGGCATCGACGGGGAATGTGACACCGGTGACGTAGCGGGCCTCGTCGGAAGCGAGGTACACGATCGCGTTGCTGATGTCGACGGCCTCGATCAGCTCGACGGGCATCGGGTTCTTGTACGACTCGTCGGCGGCGACCTCTGGGTGGGCGTTGACGAACTCGCCGTACTCGGCGTTCGCGACCATCGGAGTGTTCACACCTGTCGGATGCACGGTGTTGACCCGGATGCTGTGGGGCGCGAGTTGTTTCGCATACAGCCGCATGAGGCCGACGACACCGTGCTTGGCCGCGCTGTACCCGGCTTGGCCAGGCAAGGTGTTGAGACCGATGCTCGTCAGGCCGGCGGCCGAGCTGGTGATGATGATCGAGCCACCCTCACCCCGTTCGACGAGATTCGGCACGGTCACGTCGAGCACGTGCCACACACCGGTGAGCATGGTGTCGATCGCGTCGTGCCAGGCCTGCCGCTGCTCGCCCGGTCCGATGACGGGCATGATGCCGGCGTTCGGCAGTACGATGTCCACCTTGCCGAACTGTGCGATACCCGCGTCGTACGCAGCTTGGACGTCTTCGAGCTTGCGGACGTCGCCAACCAACGCAACGATGGCGCCTCCGGCCTCCTTCACGAGGCGTTCGGTTTCTGCGAGATCGTCGGCGGTCGCCATCGGGTAGAACACGGTCGGAATCTGGTCGCAAATGTCCACCGCGATGATGGACGCACCTTCCTCCGCGAGCCGGACGGCATGCGACCTGCCCTGACCACGCGCCGCGCCGGTGATGAATGCGACCTTGCCATCGAGTCGTCCCATGGATAGTCCTCTCCGAGTACAGGTTCCGCCTAGGGTGCGCAGAGGCAACGTGCGGGGTGATCGAATGATCGAAATGAAATCGGCACACGATCTGTGAGCCACAACACAGACCGTAGTTGCCTACAACCATTAGGTCAACACCGAACAAGAATCGTTTTTCGTATCACCCGGCACACCATTCAGAAGCTGGGTACTTCGGCCCACTCCCCGACCTGGTAGCACGAGTGCTCTTCTTCCTGCTCGAACGACAACAGACGGCACATACGCACCGCGCCTGCATCGTCCGGGTCGATACGAATCAGGGCGATCTGCGCTCCCGCGTCGCGCAGCGCCCCGAGCGCCACCACGAGCAGCGTGGTGCCCAAGCCTTCCCGCCTCGCGGCCTCGGTGAGCACCAGCGCCCGGACCGACGCCGCGTCGAGTTCGAGGTGCGTGGACAGCGCCGAGTCGAACCAGACGAATCCGAGAGATGCTCCCGAAGAATCTGTTGCGACGACCACGGTGCCGGCCCCGAGACGAATCTCGTCGGCGAGGCGTTCCCGCTGCGCCGGCACCAGCGCGGCCGCATCCAGCACTTCCTCGATCGACTTCGACGCCATCGAATCTTCGAGTGGGCGCGCTTCGGCGAGCGTGATGCCTCCGGGGACCGAGACGTCGTCGAGCGGGCTCGCGAACGGCCCAGACAGGTGACGGAACAGCGTCCACAACCTGCTCACCGGCGCGACGCCGAACCGGCGCGTGAGGCGCTCGGACGCGGGGTGAGTGCCGTACGCCCAGCAGCGCAGGGCCACAGCGCCAGTGCCTTCCCAGCCACCGTTCACCGTCGTGTCCAGACCGACCTCCTCGACGAGCATCGTCGCGATCCCTCGCGACCGATAGTCGGGGTGAACCACGAACTGCGCGGTACCCAGCCCCCCGTCGTCGACCTGCAGATGCAGATACGCCACAACCACCAGCGGAGCATCGTCGCGAGCACTCAGATCTCTGCGCGCCGTGATCGGCAGGTGGTAGACCCGCACACCGTTACGGCTCGTCGAGGTCACATCGCCGGGATTGATCGAGGAGAAGCCCGCCTCGTCGTCGTAGTCGGCGGCCGCCGCGACAAGCGCCAGCACCTCGTCCCGATCGCCGGAATCCAGTTCCGAACACCACTGATACGAGATCATTCGTTCGCTCCTCATCTGCCGGTTCGTACTCATAAATCTAATGCCAATCGGTATAGAACCGCAATGGTCGACACCTGCCCGAGGACGCAACCCGGGGTTTACAGCTAAATCTATATAAGTTAGGTTTAATTCATCGATTCGCACCGCATCACAGCCTGGAGGGCAGCCATGACAGAGGTCGGAATCCCCCGCGAGGAACGCATCCGTCGCGCGCTCGACCATCTGCGCAACGACACCACCGACGAGTTCGAGCACGTCACGTGGTTCGAACCCGTCGAGTTCACCGATCCGGACATCGCCAGGATCGAACGTGAGCGTGTATTCGGCCGGGTTCCGTCGATCATCATCCACGGCTCCGAGATCCCCCGCGCAGGAGATTTCGTCACCCTGCAGTTACCGCGAAACAACGTCATCATCGTCCGCCAGCGCGATGGCAGCGTCAAAACCCTCGTGAACCAGTGCCGTCATCGCGGGGCCATGGTCGAGAAGGAGGAGAAGGGTCGCTGCCGCCTGTTCTCCTGCCCGTACCACCGCTGGTCGTACGATACCGACGGCAGCCTGCGCACCATCACCCGCGACAACACGTTCGGTGATGCCGACCGCTCCGAACGCAACCTCGTCCAACTACCCACCGAAGAGCGGCACGGGTTCGTCTGGGTGGTCGACGACGCCGACGCAACCATCGATGTCGCCGACTGGCTCGGCCCCGACATGGACTCGATCATGGGGTCCTACGGCCTGGACAAGATGGTGACTACTCGGGTTCAACGCTTCGACGAGCCCATCAACTGGAAGTTGATGCAGGACGCGTTCCTCGACGGTTACCACATCCAGTACGCGCACCCCAACACCGCCGCGAAGCACATCCACACCAACGTCATGGCCTTCGAGGACTTCGGAAACCACTGCCGGTTCCTCAATCTCCGCAAGACCATCGACCGATGGATCGAAGAGGACCCCGGCGATCGCAGTCTCGCCGAGCACATCACGGAGAGCCACCTGGTGGGACCCAACAGTACGTTGCTCAAACAACCCGACCATTTCCAGCTGCTCACCTTCCGCCCTCACCGCAGTGATCCGCAGCGCTGCCACATGGAGATTCGTCTGGTCGCGCCTACGCTCGAAGAGAGCGGCTTGACGGAGGAACGCTGGAACCGGATCTGGGACAAGAACGTCGAGATTCTGGTAGCAGTGCTCCACAACGAGGACTTCCCGATCTTGCGAGGCTCACAGGTTGCCATGGACAGCGCAAGCGCCGGCAACATGCTCCTCGGCCGCAACGAAGTCGCCAACCAGGTCTTCCGCCGCGCAATTCAGAAACTCGTCAACGAGAGCTGATATCTGGGCTCAACACTCGCGGAACTGCGGACACAGGTTCCCACACTTTCACGAAGGGGACCCGATCACGATCGGGTCCCCTTCCTCACCTCAACTCACAGTTCCGGAGTGAACGTGAGCGGTAGACGTACACAGCCACGCACAGACGTGCCATGCATCAGCGGTGGATCACTCTCGACCAACGCATAATCCGGAATCCGGCGGTGAATCTCCTCCATTGCCAGTGTCAGTTCGAGTCGCGCCAAGTGCGACCCCAGGCACCGATGCGGGCCCGCTCCGAACGACAGGTGCCTGCTCGAACCTCGGTCGATCTCGAAAGCATCCGGATCGTCGAACTCGGTATCGTCGCGGTTCGCCGAACAGAGCAGTAACAGCAGCTGGTCACCGGCCTCGACCTTCACACCGGCGATCTCGACATCGCGCGTAGCTCGACGACCCATGCTGACCGCGGCCTCGATACGAAGGATCTCTTCCACTGCATCCGGCACCAGACTGGTGTCCTCGATCAGGGCGTTGCGTTGCGCCGGATTGTTCGCCAGATGGACCATGGCCCAGCCGAGTGAACCCTGCACGGTGTGCAGTCCCGCGATGAGCAGCAGGAAGAACATGCGACGCAGTTCCTCGTCCGTCAGGTACCGCTCGGCGCCATCCATCCGGATCGGTGTGTTGATGATCTGCGCGGTGACGCTTTCGCCATCTTCCTGACCCGAACGCACCCTATCCACGAACGCACCGAAATACTCGAACACGTTCGTTGCCGCCTCCGCCCGAGCGCGAGCGGACTCCTCCTCGCCGGCGCCCGGAATTCCCTGCAGCGCAATGTCCGTCCATTCAGTGAAGCGTTCGGCGTCGTAGAGTGGCCAGCCCATCAAGGTGAGGAAGACACGGGTTGGCAGCGCGTGCGCAAACTCGGCGACGAATTCACATCGGCCGGAGGACGCGAAGCCGTCGATCAGTTCGTTGATGATCTCGCGGATCTTCGGCTCGAGCTCCTTCATCCGCGCCGGACCGAACAAGGGCTGGAGTGCCTGCCGGTACTGCGTGTGCTCAGGCGGGTCGATCTCGACGGGAATGAACTTGCCCTGCCCGGCGTCGACAAGATTGTTCGGATAGCTGGAGAAAGTCTCGGCATCACGCAGAATGCGAAAGATGTCGTCGTAACGCGTGACAATCCAGTGCCCACCGTAGTGCGGCGAATAGAGGATCGGACCGCGGGCGCGGAGTCCGGCGGCCTTCGCCTGGAAGACGTCGACCGGCGCGGCAAGAGCCGGGTCGTAGACGTCGAAATCAACCATCAAATCCGTTGCGATGTCATGAGTTGTCAAGGCAGAACACCCTTCGAAAGCCACTCGGCGCGTCGAGCGTCCACGTAGTTCGTGAGCGATCGACGCGCCGTTCGGATGGCACGGAAATATCGAGGATCTGTCGGTCATGCCGTCCGCCTTCGTAGCAGATGCGTTCCCACAGTATTATTCGAGAGTCAACGCTCGTTCGGGGCACACCGCGACGGCCTCCTCGGCCGCGGCGATGTGCTCGTCGAGCGCGAGTGCGTCCTGAAGGATCACCGGGTACCCGGAATCGTCACAGTCGACGACCTCGGGGGAACGGCTGTAACACAAACCGTGTCCCGCGCACACCGACCGATCCACGACGAGGCGGCGCGTACCGTATTCCGTTTTCGAGTCGTGGTCAGTCATGATCGTTACTCTTCGCCGGTGACCATCGGCGGAGGGTTGTTCCCGTCTTCGGGGAACATCATGGCCACACGCGACAACGTGCCGCCATCGGTCGTCGGCAGCGTGACACCCGAGATGTACGCGGACTCATCCGAGACCAGGAAGAGCGCTGCTCGAGCATTGTCCTTCAGCGACGGCGGACGATTGACCTTGAGCGGAATCGGCGACACGCTCGGCTCCCACGGACCCGCGGCTTCCTCATAGGACTGGCCGACGACCGGCGTACCGGCGGGGGCGAGGAAGTTCGGCGACATTCCGTGTGTCGGCGCGATCGCATTGACGCGGATCCCATACTTGCCGAGATCCAGGCTCAGGGCCCGAACCATACCGTTCACACCGGCTTTCGTCGCAGAATACGCCGCGATGCTGTGATACGCCACGAACGACGCCGCCGACGACGTCGCCAGAATGACACCACCACCGTTGGCCCGCAGCGCCGGCACCGCAGCCTTCGCCGTGTAGAACACGCCAGACAGGTTGACGCCGATGACGTCCTGCCAATCAGCGTCCGTCAGGTCCTGGAACTCGACCTGCTCGCCACCGGCGACGGACGGCACGCCACCACGCGAAATGATGCCTGCATTAGCCCACGCGATGTCGAGCTTGCCGAACGCGGCCACGGTGGCTGCCACCGCCTCGACCACCTGCTGCTCGACTCGCACATCGGCGGTGACCGCGATCGCCGAACCGCCTTGCTTTTCGACCAGCTCGACCGTGCCCTTGGCGCGCTCCGGATCGATATCGACCACGGCGACCTTCGCGCCCTCCGCGGCGAACAGCTGCGACGCCTCGCGTCCCAGGCCGGAACCGGCACCGGTGATCAGCGCAACCTTACCTTCGAGTTTCATGAAGTCTCCTGTATTCGGGAATGTGTTCGGACGAATGGAAGCTGTCGTCGGACAGCGGGATGACAGGGATGGCACCGAGCAGCTCTGTATCGCACATACAGCGGTGTCAGTACGCGATGAATAGAATTTCTTCGCGTGAGTACTCCATGCCCGGATGTGACTCGCTCAAATGCTCCTGGGTTTTCACCACCAGGTCGTCTTCGTCGCTGCCGGTGATCGCGGCGCCACACGGACAGCTCAGTCTTGTCTTCATTCTCATCTCGGTCAGCCTTTCTGCGCCTCTCGTGCGGTCGGACGCTCACAGCACGTCGGCGACCGAGAAGTTCGGTAGCGCGTCGAGGAACGTGGTCGACGTCACATCACATTAACTAATGCGCATAGGTTTCACAACCCCCGCGTCGACTCGATCACATCGGGAACAATCGTGATCAGGCGGGCTCCGTGGCCTTCTCTACAGACACGTCCGTCTCGGACGCGGCCTTGTTCTTCCGCGGAACCAACGACACCAGCACTGCGGCAGCCACTCCGGCGAACGCAAAGGCGTAGAAGGCCCAGTCGGCTCCGAGTGCAGAGCTCATGATCATTCCGGTGAGTATGGGACCGCAGACACCGCCGAGCCGGCCGAGACCCACTGCCAGCCCGAGCGCCGTGCCACGCGCGGCCGCCGGGTAGAAGACTCCGACGAATCCGTAGACGCCCGTCGTCGACGAGGCACAGAAGCCGATCAGGAGAACCAGTCCGAACACGAGTGCCTGCGCCGGCTGCAGAGTCAGGGCGGACACTGCGAGCGCCCCGAAGACGAAGCTCACGGAAATGACGGGACGCGATCCCAGCCGATCCGCAAGACCGGTAATAACCACCATGCCGAACCCGCTGCCGATGTTGAAGGCGAGCAGGAACGTCAACGCAGACCCGAGGTCATAGCCGGACGACCTCAGCATCTGAGGAATCCAGGTGTTCATGCCGTACGAGACGAGAAGACCGAAGAAGGTGATGAGCGGGAACATGATCGTCGCGATCCTGTAGCCGGGGGCGAACAAGAGCCGCAGTCCCGATGGGGAGCCGGTACTCCCACTTTTCGACTTCTCGAGTGCCATGCCGGATTCGGCGCCGGCATCGATGGAATAGCGCTGTGCCAGTTCGCGGGCCTCGTCGTGCCGACCCTTGCTTGCGAGGAAGGCAATCGATTCGGGCAGCTTTCGGTACGCGATGACGAACAACACGACACCCAGAAGGCCGCCCACTGCGAACATCGATTTCCAGCCGAAGGCAGGGATTATGAAAATGGCGGCAATCGCGACGACGCACCCTCCGATAGGAAAACCGGTTTGAATCACACCGTTGTAGAACTGCCGCCGGTCGACCTTGACGTATTCCTGGGTGAGCGCGATCAAGGTGGGAAGTGCTCCGCCGAAGCCGATGCCGGCCAGCAGTCTGAACAGGCCGAACGATTCCAGGTTCGGCGCAATGGCGCACAGCCCGGTGAACAGGCTGAAGCTCACGATGCATGCAAGTACCACGGGTCGTCGCCCGATGCGATCTGTGATGTAGCCGGCCAGCATCGCTCCGGCCATCATTCCGAACAGGGACAGGCTGCCGATCAACCCCGCCGATCCAGTGGTGATCCCCCACTGTTCCAGTTCGAGCAACGTCGGCAGGACCGCGCCGAACATGATGAGGTCGACACCATCGAGGATGGTGATGGCCAAGCAGGTGAGGACCACGGATCGAGCACCCGAGACGGCCCTTTCCTTCCCCGGGACAGAAATCTGCGACATGTTGGGGTTCCTTCGGTCTTAGTATCGGGGTTCGGTATTTGTGACTGCACGGATGGCGCGTGTTCACACCATGGGTGCAATGGAGCTCAGCCCCACTTGCGCGGATCCGCGAACGCGCGCCCCATCCATTGGTGGAAGTGCTGATTGGCAATCTCGTTGCGTCCGAAATAGAGGGGTCCGACATCTGTATTCGCGACGGACTTCTGTACGCCCTCGTTGACCACGAGGTCCTCGTCACGTAGCACGGCCGTGAGAATTTTCCAGTTCTTGTCCCACCGCGCCTTCTGCTCGTCCGTTACCACCGGCTCCCGAGTGAGCAAACGCATCTGCATCCGAGTCCTGACGGCTGTGCCCGGGGTGGGGACGAAGTTGAGCACCTCCAGATGATCCGGTTGACGGAGCACCGACATATTGGGCATCAGAAAGTGCGCCACGGTGATATGCCGATCGATGGGGGCATCGTCGGGTGCCACATCTCGCACCGAGTCGATGCTCTTGCGAGCGGTGACCATTCGTCCGTGCCTGCCCATCGGTTCCCACGCCTGCGCGTTGTTGTAGAAGTACGGGGCAACGGTTCCGGCGTGGGTCGAGGTGATGTGGTAGCCGTCGAGGAAGGCGTCCATCAACACCTTCCAGTTGATGTCCACATCGAAGTTCTGGGCGATATGGCAGTGGTACTTGTCCATATCCATGGCGGCGAGAGACTCGTCGAACTCTCGGCCGAGCCACTCCGCGATGTCGATCTCGCGATCACCCGCGGCGGAGTCGATGACCCAGACGAAACCGTGCCGTTCCTCGACCGGAACCTCCAGCAGGCTCATGCAACTACGATCGACCGTCCCGAACGTGTGCTCGTCCGCAATCGACCGCAGCCTGCCATCGCTGCCATACGCCCACCCGTGGTAGCGGCACGAAAAGATTCGCTTCGAACCCTTCTCCTCGGGAACGAGCTGCGCTCCTCGATGCCGGCAGGTGTTCACGAAGCCGCGCACTCTCCCGTCCGCCTGCCGAACGAGAACAACTTCGTTGTTCGGCAGCTGGACGGTCGCAAAGTCGTTGTTTCCGGGCAGTTCGGTGCTGTGTGCCGCGATGATCGGCACGTACCCGAACAGTTCTCTGCGCTCCCGCGCCGCCAGCTCCGGATCGGTGTAGACGCGCGGATCGACCTCGAGAATTTCCGGTGCCATATCGGTGGTGCCGTTGTCGAGGTGATCGAACATCGCCCGGGCAAAACCCGCTTTCGTCGCCTCGTCGTACGGCAGGTCGGTGTAGACCATCGTGCTCACTCCTTCGGGGACCGCTGCGGGCCCACAAGAACGTCGCTAAAGCTGCAGACTCTTGATTTCGACAAACTCTTCGAGGCCGAATGCCCCGCCCTCACGCCCGTGGCCGGATTGATTGAATCCGCCGAACGGTGCGGCGCCATTGAACTTTCCACCGTTGACCTCGATCTGCGTTGCACGCAGTCTGCGCGCCACCGACTTCGCGCGCTCGGCGTCGGCGGACCACACGGCGCCGGCAATACCGAAAATCGTGCCGTTCGCGATTTCGATCGCGTGCTCGGTCGTGTCGTACGCGATGATCGACAGCACCGGACCGAAGATTTCCTCCTGGGCGATCGTGCTGTCCGGGTCCACCTCGGAAAACACTGTGGGTTCGACGAAGAATCCGGTACGGGCCGGTGCGTCGACCGAGCCGGCGACAAGCTTCGCGCCCTCCTTGACGCCCGCACGAATGTAGCCGAGCACCCGCTCGCGCTGAGCTGCGGTCACCATGGGTCCAAGCTTCGTGTTGCCGCCGGTGGGATCTCCCGGGGCATACGCCGCCACCGCCTGTGCGGCGAGCGTCTCCGCCTCGGACAGGCGCGAGCGCGGTACGAGCAGGCGAGTCTGCGCGTTGCAGGACTGCCCGCCGTTCATGTAGCAGGCGCGCACGGTGTGCGGCACGGCCTTCGCGAACTCCTCGACATCGAGATCGTCGAGTAGCACCGCGGCGCTTTTGCCGCCCAGCTCGACCGACACTCGCTTGACGGTCCCAGCGGCCAGTTCCAGCACTCGCTTACCGACCGAGTTCGATCCGGTGAAGCTGACCATGTCGATGTCCGGGTGAACGGCGATGGCCTCACCCACAATCGGACCGTAGCCGTGCACCATATTGAAAACTCCGGCCGGGATCCCGACCGCTTCGACCGCCTCTGCCAGAGCGTGGGCAGTGAACGGAGCAACCTCGCTGGCCTTGACGACCACCGTGCACCCGGCCACGAGCGCAGCGCCGATCTTGGCGGTGATCTGGTGCAGCGGGTAGTTCCAGGGCGTGATACACCCGATCACGCCGACCGGCTCACGCACGATAAGGGAGTTGCGGAGCGGTTCTTCCCACGGGAAGTCCTTCGCCGCGGTCACTGCCTCCCGCAGATCGACGATGCCCAGTCCGACCTGGGCCCACCGAGCGACCCTGCGTGGGGTGCCGACCTCGGCGACGACGATGTCAGTGATGTCGTCCTGTCGCCGCTCGAGTTCGTCGGCCAGATGCGACACGAACTCGGCCCGCGTGTGCGGGGCGGTCTGCGACCACTGGCCCAAGGCCCGCCGTGCGGCAGCGACCGCCATGTCGACATCCTCGGCAGCTCCGGCGGGGACGCTTCCGATGCGCTCTTCGGTGGTCGGGTTGACGACGTCGATTCTCTCCGTGCTCGTGGAGGCAATCCACTTGCCGTCCACATACAGTTCCAAACTCACGATGATTCTCTCCGTAGAATTGAATTGATGCAATTTGCCGGTGCCTCGAGTCGCTCGAACACCGAAAAGCACTACAGTGCAGAGACTCCAGACTCATTATCCGAGCAGTTCTCGCAGGCTTTCGTCACTTACCGGCGTCGCGGCTAGACCCAGCACCCCGGCAAGGAATCCGCGGATGGTGACTACGAAAAGCTCACGCGACGACCACTGGTTGGCCTCGAGCGCGTGGGCGAGGGTCGGGTGTCTACGCTCATCGACCTTCGGGAAGACCTCTGTGCTACCGACCGGATCGCGCATGAGATCGCTCAGAGTGGTTGCAAGAGCGAGCTTCTCCAACCCGTCCAGTATCACCACATGGAGTTGCGCCGGAACGCCCCCGTCCTCGAGGATTCGCGCACACCGTTCATACGTTCGGGTCAGGACATCACGAGGAAGGAACTGCACCAACACGAGAGCGGCATTGGGATGACGAAGGATGGCGTCGCGATAATTGAGGCTGAGTTCGACGAACCACTCCACCCAGTCCGTACCCGACGAAGACTCGGGCACCGTCGCCCCGGTCATCAGCTCCTTCGCCACCTCTGTCATGAGCTCACGACGATCAGCGAAGTGGTGGTACAGCGAGGAGGTACTTACGTTCAGCTGTTTGGCCACGCGCGGCAGACTGAACGCATCTATGCCTTCGGTGTCGATGATCTCGATGCTTGCCGCGATGGTCGCACTCCGGCTGATCAAAGGCTTTGCCGGTCTCCCCATCATGTCCCACTTTCGATCGACCCGAGACTCAGCTCCACGACCCCGCCGTATCGGCTCCGATGGAAAACCAATGGCTCCGTCGCCGGATCGGACCCGAAATCGAGCATGTCGGCAACGGCGATGAGGTGATCTCCACCGTCGTGCTCCGCAGTGAGCGCCACCTCGAACCACGCAGCCACCCCCTCGAGAATCGGCGCGCCGCGCTCGGCCGGTCGCCACTGCACTCCGTTGAATTTGGGTCCGCCCGATTTCGCGAAGCTGTCGCTGAGATCGCGTTGACCCGAGGAAAGAACGTTGATACAGAATGTCTCGGCGGTACGGATCGTCGGCCAGCTCGTCGAACGCCGACTCGGGCACAGCAAGACCTGGGGCGGATCCAGCGACAATGCCGAAAACGACTGGCAGGTGAACCCGGCCGGTTCCTCGCCCACCATCGCCGTCACCACCGTCACGCCGGAACAGAAGTGTCCCAGAACGTCGCGAAGCGCCCGCATGTTCACAGCCGATTGTGTGCTGCTGTCCGATCGTGTCGACACGTATGGTCCTCTCATACTCTCAGTGCGATGTGCACCCTGATTTCACCTGCGGGACTGATCCATCCGCGGCGATCAGCGAACTCGATCATTGCTTCGAATCGTGTGGACCACGACGGGTCCAATGCCTTCTCGCCCGCAAGGCCGCGGATCGTATCTGGATCGACGAAGACCTGCTGTGCGCCGGATGGTCGACCGAGGGCCGAGAGTCGGTCTGCCCAGATCCTGCACTTCGGGTCGGCCGGCTCGATATGGAGGGAGCCGAACTCGTCGGCGTCTTCGAGCCGGAACTGTGGCTTACCGGAAATCTCGTCAACCACGATTCGCATGGGTTTCTCCCCCGTTCATGGTGATGTGGTGGGAACTAGTGGACATCTTGTCGCACCGCCGATTCCTGGACCGGTCCGCGGGCTTCGAGGATGGGCAGCACGTCATCCAGCAGTAATTGCACACATGCATCTCGAGCGTTCCTCTCCGTGACAGCAGGAACGACAGTGACGCCGTCGGCAATGTCGGCCGCACGGATGTCGAGGATCAGACTTGCCAGGCCGCTCGGCGTTCCGACGTAGACGACGGTGTCACCGTCCGTCATGCCAGTTTCCGACGGGCGCCTCTGTCCTGTGCCGGCTTCGGAGCGCGCGGTGCGAGCGTCCGGCGAGATATGGACGACGACGTCGAGCAGTACGTCGACCCGGCCACTGGATGTGTCGCCCGCGGCCCGAATGTATGCGCGCTTCTTTTGCGCCTCTCGAAGGTTCGGGGCTGTAATTCGCACTGTGTGGGGGTCGTCCAGGCTCCGCACCACGATGGTGCTGTCGACCGGCGCGTCCGGCGTCGACAGGTCCACGGCCACGGTGAGCTGTACCCCGTTCACGACGTGGTCCGTCCCGTACGGGGTGCGGTTCGTCGCCACACCAGTGCCGGTGACAGGGTGGTGGTGCGGAACATCAGTGGATCCGAGGACAGGGTCATCCGGTCGCCGTCGAAGCGCACATGCCGCTTCTGGTTCTCACCGAGCCAGTTCGGGTACAGCGATACCGCCACCTCGTGCCATACGGCGGAGCGGTCTTCGTCGACGTGGTAGGGGCCCGAATACGCAAGGTATCCCCCGGCAGCCTCGCTTCGTTCGCTCACCTCGCCACTGTGGACGTTTCGCGAGCGGTACGGGGTTCGGCCAGGGCGCATGATTTGTGCCGACATGAACCCGTCCGACGAGTAGATGATCAATCCGCGGGCCTCGGGACCAAGGGGGTAGTCGACTTTGCCGCTGTCCGAGGTCGTCGAGTACTCGACCAATTCCCAGGCCCCGACGATTCGTTCGGCGATCGAGACGCCCTCGGTGTCGGTGATCATGTCGTGTCTTCCTTTCAGCTCAGAGCACGTCGCGCGTGCAGAGAAGGACCGAGCTCGACAATGCGGCCATGGGTCCGCCGATGAAGAGCGAGACCTGTGCATCGGGAACCTGGTTGGTGGAGGATCCACGCACCTGGCGCACGGCCTCGACTGCCAGACCCATTCCGTTGACGAATGAATCCGCGAGGTTTCCACCACTGGTATTCACCGGGAGCAGCCCGTGCGGGGCGGTCAGATTCTCGAGGGTCATGACCTTGCCGGCCTCGGCACCTCGTGGGCACAGACCGTGATCGATCAGTGCAGCCACACCCGAGCCGCTGAAGTTTTCGTATACCTGAACGACGTCGACCTGGTCGGGACCGAGGTCGGCGTCTGCCCAGAGGGTTTCGGCAACTCCGGCGGCTCCGGAGAATCCGGCCGAGGTGTAGTCGAGATCGTTCTCGCTGTCGACAGCGTATCCGCCGACCGCACCCTGACTGCCGGCCAGCACGTAGGCCGGACTGGGTGAAAGTTCTTCGGCGCGGTCGGCGGCGACCAGGATGAGCGCCACAACTCCGTCGTTCTCCCGTGAGCAGTCGTACAGCCGGTAGGGCTCGACGATCATCCGCGATGCTTCGTATTCGGCTTCGTCGAGCGGACGGCCGTAGGCCGCGGCGTGCGGATTGTGCTGCGCGTGGAAGTAGTCGGCGAGAACCAGGGATCTCATCGCGGATTCCGGAACACCGTCGTGTTCGAGCATTCGTCGGGTGCGCAGCGCGCAGGCTTGCGCCGGCGATCCGACCCCGTGCGGGAGCATATGGCCGTCGAAGTGATGCTTGGCGTATCCGAGGCGGCCGGAATCCTGCTGTGCCATGGCGCGATACACGACGACGCATCGCGCTTGCCCTGCAGCGATGGCGACTGCCGCGTTGGTGATCGCCGCTGCAGCACCACCTCCGCCACCACCCCAGATCATGGTGGACCATCGGATCCGGGGCGACATGAGCGACGCACCCACGACCGTCCCGTCGTTGTCGCCGCCCCCGTACGAGACGAAACCGTCGATCTCGCGTGGTGACACACCGGCGTCAGCCGCAGCCTCGACGATGGCTCGCAATGTCATCCGGAGTTCGCTGTCGGGCGATTCTCCTCGTTTGTAATGGAACTCACTGGCACCCACGACGGCTGCGGCACCACGGAGGAAGGTATCGGTCATCGCCGGGTTTCCCGTTCGGTCTGGTTGAAAGTGCTCGTCAAGCGCCACCGAAGCACCGGCCAGGGTCCATCGGCAGGCTGCTGAATGATTCCCGCAACCGCATCACCGATGGCAATGTCACCCTCACCATTCTCGGCGAGTAGACCGAGCACTCGTCGTCCCCCGGCATCCGGGAGTTCGACGAGAACCGTGACGAACGGCAATTCACCGGCTAGCTCTGCGATGAAGGGATGCCAGGTCCGCGACCACGAGAAGATTCGTCCGACCGGTTCCACCGCAGTCCATTTCGGGTCGAACGTCTGACACCGGCCGCACATCCACCGCGGTCCCCAGATCCACAGATCACACTCTCCGCACCTTTGCAGCCTCAGCTCACCCGCCCGCAGACCCTCCCAGAACGGCACGTCGAGGCCGTCTGCGTACGGACCGGCCAAAGCCGTGGCCGGAAACTCGCGGGCTGTACCGGCACCCGGCGTCATCGGATCGCTCCACTCTCGTGAACTGGCATATCGCTTCCTTCTGCTGCAGGCGGGCGTCGTGGGGAACCCGACGATCAGTGCTTGGTCAGGTAACCCGCATCGATCGGCAGGTCGATTCCGGTCACGTACTTCGCGGCGTCGGAAACGAGCCACAACACGGCGTCTGAGATGTCCTGCGGTTCGAGCATCATCACGTCCAGCAGATTCGTGCGGTCGTTATGCTTCCACTTCCGCACCACGTGCGGCAGCACCTTCGACAGGCCGGCCGCCATAGGCGAATTGACCCCCGTCGGGTTCACCGTGTTGACACGAATGTTGTGGTCGGCGAGCTCGAATGCGAGGGTGTCCTTCAGCCCCTGCAGGCCATGCTTCGCGGCGCCGTAGTGCCCCCACGACGGGGAAGCACCCAGCCCATCGACCGACGAGGTGATCACGATCGATCCGCCGCGGCCACCCTCGATCATCACGGGGACGACAGCCTTGCAGGCCTTCCACGCCCCGGTGAGGTTGACGTCGAGCATCGTCTGCCACGCGTCGTCTTCGATCTCGATCGTCGACTCGGCGTGATCGTGGATGCCGGCGTTCGCCAGCAGGATGTCGATACGTCCGAACTGAGAGACGGCCAGATCCGCAACAGCCCTCATGTCTGCACTGCTCCGGACATCCGCCTGCATGCCGGCAATCTCGCCACCGGCTTCCTTGACCAGTTGGATCGTCTCCTCGATATCATCCGATGTCGCGAGTGCATACTGCACCTCGCCGATCGGCGCCGCGATGTCGCAGACCACGATCTTGGCCCCCGCAGCGGCAAGAGTGAGCGCATGCGAGCGGCCCTGCCCTCGTGCGCCGCCGGTGATGACTGCAACTTTTCCGTCGAGTCCGTCGAGAGTGGCCATCGATTCTCCTGATTCGAAGTGGGTAGTGATATAGGAATTGCCGGACGTACTACCCTGCGCACTTCGCGCGTTCGTAGTCCTGCGTCGCCTGGCTGATACCGGTCGCGAAGCGCTCGCTGAATCCTTCCTTGCGCGCCTGTGTCCAGTGGTAGGAATTCAGCAGCGGTTCGCAGGTGCCCGTGAATCGGGGCATGACGTCGCGCATGAGGATGCGGTACATGCGCGAGGTTGCCTCGATGTCGGCCCAGTCGTGTGCTGTCGCGAGGAAGGTGCCGAATCCACCAGTGCGGTCGATGATCTTCTGGATGTAGTCGATGGCATCGTTCGCATCGCCGATGCAGCCGTATCCGGACTCGTTGACACGCCGGACCAGTTCCTCGTGCGCGACTTCTTCACCCGGTTCGATCATTTTCATCGGGGTGACGACGTGGCGGTAGTCCATGAAGTCGCGCAGCCCGTACCGGGTGTCTTCCACGGCTTGCTCAAAAGTGTCGGCGATATGGATGTTGCCGACGATCGCCCAATCGTTTCTATCGACGCTCTGCCCGTACACATTTGCCTCATGGGTGGTGATGTCCCAGGTCTGGGCGAGCAACTCGACCGACTTGGCGCTCGTTCCGCCGATAGACAGCAGGCCGAGCCCGTACTTGCCGGCCAGCTTCGGGCCCGACGGCGACATCGCGGCCGCCACAGTAATCGGTACCCCCGGGTACGAGTAGGGGCCGAGTTGGACTCGCGCATCCTCGAGAGAGAACCATTCCGTCTTCCGGTCGACGGGTCCCGGCGTGTTGAGCAATTCCAGGATGGCGTCGAGGGATTCTTCCATCCGCGGCCGCAACAGGTTGTAGTCCATGCCCATCATCTGCGAATCGGCCACGAGCGCACCCGGCCCGACTCCGATGCGTATGCGGCCACGGGTCATGTGGTCCAGGAAAGTGATGCGATCGGCCACCATCAAGGGATGGTGGTAGGGAAGGGATATGACGCCACTACACAGCTCGATACGCGACGTACGCTGCGCGGCTGCGGCAATCATCAACTCGGGCGAGGGCCCGACCTCGTACCCACCACTGTGATGCTCCCCGAACCACACCTGATGGAATCCGAGCCGATCGAGGTCCTCGACATGGCCGAGGTCCTGTTCGATCGCCATCGTGGGGTTACGCCGAGGGTTGTGGTACGGCGGAAGGAACACTCCACACCGCAGTGGTGCCTTCCTCGAGGTCGGTGCATTGTTCACGGCCGACCCGTTATTCCCAGCTTCCGGTTCCATTTCAGATCTCCTGTCGGTCGTTGCGTGCGGCGCCGCAGATGGTGACGATGTCCCGAGCCGTCCGGTCTCCGCAGTACGATTGCGATCGACGCTCGGAAATGCGGAACCTGTTGCTAGACAAGCAATAAACTCGCGATTTGAAGCACAAAAGGTGCACGGAATGCTGCGGTGGTACGCGACTCGCCAGCAGCACTACAGTGCTGCGCGTCACATCGCTCAATCTAAACCCTATCGGTTAAGCGGTCAAGCGGAACCTGCTACGCGGCAGCGATTCCCTGCCCAATTCGGATTGACGCGCCTTCACTCTTGACCAGTGGGAAAGCGCTGATCTACCTTCAACTCAGGGCAATCGCCCTCTCACGTCGGCCCTCGCGCTCGCCACGGCGCGAACTCGCCTGACGCCCGGAAGATCACCTCCCCGCGAGGTGATCCCGGGACCACTCCCTCGCGAAGGATCGCCAATGACCTCGACACAGCTCGATCTTCCCGAACATCTGATCACCGATTTCGATGTGTACGACCCGTCCCTGGCCGTGCCCGCAGACGTGTTCCAGGAGCGCGTGGCCGCGCTGCGCAAGCAAGGGCCGGTCCTCTACTCCCCGCATCACGGGGGCCATTGGGTGGTCACGCGGTACAAAGAAGCGCTTCAGGTACTCCAGGATCCGGAGACGTTCTCGAGCTTTCCGAACAATCTGCTCAATGCCGCGCAGGGCAAGTTCCTCCCGCTCGAGCTCGATCCGCCCGAACACAGCTACTACCGGCAGGCATTGCAGCCGCTGTTCAGTCCCAAGCAGATGAAGGCGCTCGAGCCCGAGATCCGGAAAATCATCACCGAGTTGATCGACCAATTCGCCGACAGAGGCGAATGCGAGTTCATCTCGGAGTTCGCACACGAGCTGCCGACTCGGATCTTCCTTGCGCTCATGGGATGGCCACTGAGCGACGCACCACAGTTCACGGAGTGGACCGACATCACGCTTCAAGGCATCCCCGGGGCGAGCGAGGTGGAATCGGCCGAGGCGCGCGCGAAGGCGGCCGGAGAGATTTACGAGTATTTCGGAAAGGTCGTCGCACGAGTTCGATCCGGTGAAGACAGTTTCGAGAGCCTTACCGCGCAGATCATCAACACCCCGCTCGACATCGACGGAACGCCTCGGTCACTCACCGACGAGGAACTGAGCCGGATGTTCTTCCTGCTGCTCGTCGCGGGACTGCACACCGTCCAGGGTGCTCTCGCCTGGGGGGTGATCCACCTGTCGCACAATCTCGAGCAGCGCGAGGCGATCATCGACGACCCGACGCTGATTCCATCGGCAGTGGAGGAGATTCTGCGGATCGAGACCGCCACGAGCAGCGGTCGTCGCGCGACCCGGGATGCCGAGATCGGTGGTGTCTCCATCAAGGCCGGCGATCAACTGTTGGTCGTCATGACGTCCGCCAACCGCGACAACGACGAGTTCGACAGCCCTGAAGAGCTACAGATCGAGCGGCACCCCAACCGACACATCGGCTTCGGCGCCGGCCCACATCGCTGCCTCGGCTCCCATCTCGCGCGGCTCGAGCTGCGACTCGCGATGGAGGAGATCCACAGGAGGATTCCCGACTACGCGCTGGTTCCGGACAACCCCGCGGTGTTCCATTCGTCCCAGGTCCGCGGATGCGAGAAGCTGCCGATCACGTTCACGCCGCCGACGCACTGATTTCCCGCGACCCGGAAGTGGGAACGCCGTCCGAACAGTAGAAGGTCCCCGGAGAAATCCGGGGACCTTCTCTGCTGTGTCACACCGTGGAGGAGACCGGTGACAGCGCTGGATCGTCCGCAGGCGGTTGCAGCACACCGTCGTGCACGAGCGTGTCGATCTCGACTGTGCTCAGACCGAGCACTACCTCGCAGATCTCCCGGGTCTGCGCACCTGCCAGCGGTGCCTGTTGCAGCGGCCAGTCCGGCAACGCCGCGAAGTGCGCCACCTGCTTCGCCGTCGGAAGCGGCGCCGGAAGCAGCTCGTGTTCGAGCTCGGTGTAGGCACCCCGCGCGGTGAGGTGCGAATTGGTCAACAGGTCCGGCAGCCGGATCATCGCGCCGGTCGGTATCCCGGCGGCCTGCAACGTGTCCATCGCCTCGGTCGGCGTGTGCAGCAGCAGCCACTGTGCCAGCACCTCGTCGGCCTCGGCCCGGTGCGCAATTCTGAGTTCGTCGGTGGCGAAACGCGGGTCGTCGACGAGGTCGGGGCGTCGGAGGACCCCGCACAGCGCGACCCAGTCGGCGTCGTCGCGGACGGTGACGACACACCACTCGTCGTCACCCGCACACGGGTACACCCCGGAGGGCGCCGAGTACGGATCGGAATTGCCCGGTGCGCTGATCGAGCCCGGCGCGAGGTGTTCGGCGACGAGCTGGTTGCGGAGTTGGACGATCGCGGTGTCGGCTTGAGCGACTTCGATGGCGGCACCGCGTCCAGTCTGCAGCCGGTGGATCAACGTGGCGAGAATGGTGGTGGCAGTGACCTGTCCGGCGATGTGGTCGGGGTAGACGGTCGAGCCGTCACACAGGCCGTCGGAAGCATCGGAGTATCGCCAGAGCGCCGAGACGCCGCAGGCTGCCCGAACCAACGGCCCGTAACCCAGTCGCTTGTTCCACGGGCCGACACTGCCGAAGGCGCTGCTCTCCGACACGATGATGCGCGGATTGATCGCGGCAAGCTCGTCATACGACAGTCCCATCGACGCAAGGGTGCCGGGCTTGAAATTGGCGAGCACGATGTCCGCTTCCTCAGCGAGGCGCTTGAAGATGCGGATACCCTCGGGGCTGCGCAAGTTGAGACCGAGGCTGCGACGATTGCGATGGCCCCAGGCGACGGATGCCGCGAGAGCAGCGCCGCGCTTGGATTGGCGCAGCCCGTCGGGGAACTGAGAGTTCTCGATCTTGATGACATCGGCACCGTTGTCCGCGAACTGGCGCCCGAGCTCGGCGCCGAACACCACGACACCCATGTCGAGGACCCGAAGTCCCTCGAACGGTCGTGTACCCGGCTCGCGCTGCGGTGCGGGAATAGGAACCCGGGTGTCTGCGGAGGCCGAGCGGAGAACCAGGTCGTTGTGCTCCCCGAGCTCCGGTGCACGGGAGCGGAATCCGGCCCGTTCGCCGTTGATCTTCGCGTAGCCGGATGGAACCCGAGCGTTGACACCGGGAGCGATTTCGGCGTCGACGAACGTGCCGGACGCAGCGAAGTGCTCGGTGGTCAATACCTCGGTCACGGTGTTGAGGCCGCCGATCGGAATTCCGCGGGCAGCACCTTCCGCGACGAGGTCGTCGCGGGTGTACGTGCTGAACAGCTGCTCGATGAGCGGATTGAGCCGCTCGGACGCGGCGAACCTGGCGGGAATGGTGTCGTACTTCGGATCCGCGAATTCTTCCGGCCGACCCAACCATTCGTACATCGCTTGCCACTGACGCTTCGCGAGCAGGCAGATTCGCACCTGCCCGTCGCCGCACCGATACACCGGGTAGAAGTTAGCCGCGTCAGGCCGGCCCCGGGGGAAGTCCTCGGATCGACCCGCGGCAGCGGAGCCCTGCACACCGAATCCGGGGTCGAAACCGTGCACGATGACCTCGAACGCGGAGATGTCGACGAGCTGCCCGTGGCCGGTATGCAACCGGTCGTAATAGGCGAGCAGTGCGGACCACGCCGAATGCACACCCACCGATTCGTCGATCAGCCCGTTCGGCGGCAGCAGCGGAGCCTCTCCCGGCTCGCCGGAGCGCGAAAGCACACCACTCAATGCATAGAGAATCTGCTCGGTCGCCGCCCAGTCGCGATACGGACCGTTCTGACCGAAGCCGGTGATCGACACGGCCACGAGCGCGGGATTGACGCGGCACAGGTCTGCGGCGCCCACCCCACGCGTGGCAAGAAAGCCCGGCGGGAACGACTCCAGAAGAATGTCCGAGCGCTGCGCCAGCAGGCGCAACCGATCCCGGTCGTCGTCCGCGTCCAGGTCGAGCACGATGCCGCGCTTGTTGGCGTTGCGCAACGCGAACGGGACGCTCACACCGTCCAGTATCGGCTGCGCGGTGCGCGAGGCCGATCCTCCCGGAAGTTCGACGCGGACGACCTCGGCCCCGAGGTCGGCGAGAAACCGCCCCGCCGTGTCCCCGAATCCGTCCGACAGCTCCAAAACCCGGACACCCTGCAGAGGTAGTTCCATCATGTGCTCCAAAGTGGTTGCTCATCGCAGAAACCGCTGTCGTCAGCGAGTTCCGAAGTACACCGACTTCGAGGTGAAGTACGGTGCCAGTCCCTCCGGGCCGAGCTCGCGGCCCAGCCCCGACGACTTGACGCCACCGAACGGCGCGTCGAGGTCGAGGGCGTAGTAGTTCACTCCCACCGTGCCGCTGTGGATTCGAGCCGCCAGATCGAGACCGTGCTGCTCGTCGGTGGTCCAGACCGTGCCACCGAGGCCGTATTCGGAGTCGTTGGCGATCGCGACGGCCTCGTCTTCACCGTCGTACGCGGTGATGGTCAGCACCGGGCCGAAGATCTCTTCCTGCGCGATGCGCGCGGAATTGTCGACTCCGGCAAACACGGTCGGCTCGACGAACCACCCCTGCGGCTGCGCGGCGGGCGTGCCGCCGCCGGTGGTGATGCGATAGCCGGCGGCTCGGCCGGCCTCGATGTAGCCGAGGACGCGGTCGCGCTGCGCGGCCGAGACGAGCGGACCGATCTCGGTGGCCTTGTCGAGCGGATCGCCGACGGTGAGTGCCCGCACGGTCTCGGTGACGGCCTCGACGACCTCGTCATATCGTGAGCGGGGGGCGAGGATCCGGGTGCTGGCGTGGCAGGTCTGACCGTTGTTCACCAGCGACACTTCGAGCAGATTCTTACCGAACAGGTCGAGGTCTACGCGCTCGGTAACGATCGCCGCAGACTTGCCGCCGAGCTCGAGAGTGACCGGACGCAGCAATCGGCCACACACTTCACCGATGGCGCGACCGGCCGCCGTGGATCCGGTGAACGCCACCTTGTCGACTCCCGGATGGGAAACCAGATAGGCGCCGGCGTCCCGGCCGGCCGGCACAACGTTGACCACGCCGTCGGGTAGACCGGCCTCGACGGCAGCCTCAGCAAACGCGAACGCGTCGAGCGCCGTCTCGGGGGCGGGCTTGAGCACCACTGTGCACCCCGCCGCCAGGGCGGGAGCCAGCTTCATCGCCGCAAGCGGCTGCGGGTAGTTCCACGGCGTGATGGCCGCGACCACACCCACCGGCTCGCGGCGCACGACGGTGCGGCCACCGAAGGCGCTCGGCCGCACATCCTCGTTGACCGCGTCACGAATCAGAGCTGCGTAGTACGAAATCATGGCTGCGGGGCCGAAACCGTTGACTCCGCCCGAAAGAGCGATCGGCATACCGTTCTCCCGGCTCACCAGCCGGGACGTGTCCCGACCACGTGACTTGAGGGCCGCAGCGAACTTGTCGAGCAGATCGGCCCGCTCGACGTTGGTCAGCGCACTCCACCGACCACTCAGTGCGGTGCGCGCAGCCGCGACGGCGGCGTCGATGTCGGCTTCGGACGCCATCGCGGAGGTGCCCAGTACCTTCTCGGTGGCTGCTTCGATGACATCGACGGTGTCTCCGGACTTCGGTGTCACCCATCGGCCGCCGATGAACAGCTCGTTCCTGTCCGTGGCGTTGTCACCGCGTGTCGTGTCACGGTCGTTCATGTAGTGCCTTTCGGGAAGGAGGCGGTCACAGGGTCTCTTCGTGGCCGAACAGCACCGAACTCACCAGCGGTGCCATCGGGCCGCCGATGAACAGCGACGTCTTCGCGCCGTCCACCGGGTTGGTCGAGGTGCCGCGGATCTGTCTGACCGCCTCGACCGCCAGGTTCAGGCCGTTGATGAACGAATCGGCGAGGTTGCCACCGCTGGTGTTGACGGGTAGTTTGCCGTTCGGCGCGGTGAGGTTCTCGACGGTCATGAATGTGCCGGCAGCCTCGCCCGGCGGGCACAGACCGTGATCGATCAGCGCCGCCACGGCAGGGCCGCTGAAGTTCTCGTACACCTGAACCACGTCCACGTCGTCCGGCCCGAGACCGGCTGCCGACCACAGTCTCTCGGCGACACCGGGTTTGCCGTTGTTTGCCGGGCCGAATCCGGCGCTCATGTACTGCTCGCCGAGATCGTTGTCGATCAGTTCCGAGTATCCGCCCGGTGCACCTTGCGCGCCCGCGAGGAGATACGCCGGGTCGGGTCGCAGGGTCTTGGCTCTCTCGGCCGAGACGAGCACCAGCGCGACCGCGCCATCGCTTTCCCGGGAGCAGTCGAACAGGTGGAACGGCTCGGCGATCAACCGTGAGTTCTGGTAGGCCTCCTCGTCGAGGGGCCGCCCGTAGCCCTGCGCGGTGGGGTTGTTCTGCGCGTGCTGATACGACGCGAGGACGAGAGAACGCATGGCCGTGCGCGGCACTCCGCCGTGCTCGAGCATCCGTTGGGTGCGCATCGCGCAAATCTGTGCGGGCGAGCCGATACCGTGAGCGAGGAAGTGACTGCCGTAGTGGTACTTCGCGTATCCGAGCCGGCCCGTATCCGCCTGCGACATTGCGCGATACACCACCACACAGTCTGCCTGGCCGGTGGCGATCGCAGTGGCCGCATTCGTGATGGCGGCTGCGACGCTGCCGCCGCCACCGCCCCACATCATGTTCGACCAACGCAGTTCGTCGATCAGCAATGCGCCGCCGATGATGGCACCGTCGTTGGCGCCACCCGCGTAGGAGACGAAACCGTCGATCTCGCGGGGGCTGATACCCGCATCGGCACACGCTTGGAGGATGACTTCGAGGGTCATGCGCTTTTCGCTGTGCGGGGCTTCGCCGCGCTTGTAGTGCTGTTCGGCGACGCCGACGACTGCCGCCGCGCCGCGCATGATGTTGGCGCTCATCCTTTTTCTCCTTCTGCGGTCGCGGCGCGACGCCAGCGCAGCAACGGCCAGGGGGCGCCCTCGGAGTGTTCGAAGACTCCGACGACCCGGTCGCCGATTTCGGGGTTCGTTTCGACGTCGTCGGCGAGTATGCCCAGCACCCGCCGGCCGTCGGCGTGTGGCAGTTCCACCAGCACCGTCACGTACGGCAGCCGGTCGGCGTATTCGTCCATGTAGGGGTACCAGCTGCGGTTCCAGCTGTAGACGGTGCCGAACGGTTCGACCGTTTCCCATCCGAGGTCGAAGCTGTGGCAGTGACCGCAGATGGCCTGCGGACCCCAGATCCAGGTGCGGCACCCGTTGCAGCGCTGAAGGCGCAGCTCATCGATGCGCAGGCCGTCCCAGTAGGGTCGATCGAGTCCGTCGGGTGTGGGGCCCCACGGTTCGGCGGCGGGCTCTGTCGCGGTCATGCGTGCGCCTCCGTTCCGGTGGGGAAGTTCTCGAGCGACGCGGCGAGCCAGCGTCCGTCGTGGCGTTCCCAGATCGAGCGCAGTCCGATCGACCGGTCACCCATGTCATAGACGGTTTCGCCGATCATTTGGTCGCCCTCGGCACGCACATCCTTGATCTCGAAGCCTTGCGCGGCCTCGCGGGGGGTGTCGACTCCGTCGAAGACCTGCGGAATGTTCTCTTGCACCATGTCGGCGAGAGCGGCCTTCATGTTTCCGGCGACAACGTGGCCGACATGCTGCTCATACAGTGCGCGAAAGTCTTCGACAGACATCTGGAAACTCCTCGATTTCGTGACACGCGCATGCCGTGTCCTTCAGTCCATTAACCTTATGACATTAGATAAAAGGGCGTCAAGGTCACGCGAAGCGGAAGTGCCCCTCTTCCGAGACCGAAACCTGCTGACCGGCAATATCGAGCTCGGTGAGGGTGACGAGATCCTCGGCGTCCGTGGTGACCGCGAGGGTCCGCTCCCCCGTCGCGGTGCGGGCAGCGAGGAAACCACGCTCCGGGGAGCCGTCGCGGCTGTACACCACAGTCCACGATTCCGCCGACGCCGTGCCCGCGTAGGACACCAGCGCTCTCGTCGTGGACTGCGCATCGACCTCGGCCTGCACGTCCAGACGCTTGAACCCACTGACGGGAGGTTCCGTCCGGTACACCCCCATGGCGTGCTTGGTGAGGTAACCACTGTTGGCGGTCACCAAACCGTACGATCCCGGAGATTCGCGCAGCCGCGTCGCCATCGTCGCAATCGAGTGGCTGACATAGTTGTTCCACGGCCCACCGCCGAACGTCAGGCCACCGGTCACCGTCAGCGGCCGGCCGGGATCATCGAGCGCGAGCCCCAACTCGTTCGCGGCGACCTGCACCGCCGACGGGAAGCACGAGTACACATCGACGTAGGCAATCTCGTCCAGTCCGATGCCGGCGAGGTCGAGGGCCCGCGCCCCGGCGATGCGTATTGCCGGGGAGCCGTCGAGCGCCTCTCGTTCGGCGATCGCGTACGTATCGTGCGATTCGGTGCCGGACTGTGGAAACACCCAATTCTCCTGCGGGATGCCGAGCCGGGTCGCGGTCTCGACCGAGCACATCAGCAGAACCGCACTCTGATCGACCATGTTGTTCGAATTGAGCAACTTGGTATACGGCGTGGAGATCATCCGGTTGTCGGGCGAGGGCGTCGCTATCTCCGCAGCGGTGTATTCGCGCTGCACCCACGCGTTCGGATTCGTCGCCGCGATTTTGCTGAACCGCGACCACAGACCGCCGACGACCTCCCGATGCTCCTCGAGTGAGCGTCCCGCCGATACCCGCAGCGCCTGCTCGAACAGCGGATAGACATACGAGGGCCGGTCCAGACCGATGCGGCGTTCACTCTCTGCCGCCATCGGCACGTCCGCGACCAGGATGTCAGCGGCGGGCACCGACTCGCCCTGCACCGTCCAGTCGGGGCGCAGCTTCTGTGCCCGCAACTTGGTGCGGGTCCGCCACGATTCGGCGCCGCCGATGAGCACGACATCGGAACGCCCGGCAGCGATGTCCTCGGCAGCCCCGTTGACGAGCACCTGCGGCGTGCTTCCACCGTTCCCGGAGTAACCGGTGTGTCGCACGGTCGCGCCGATCCGCGCGCCGAGGAGAGCGCCCGGATCCCGGTAGCGCCACGACAGCAGCCCGACCACCCGGACCGAATCGACAAGTTCGAGCAGACGCGTCGACCCCGCATCGGCAGCCGCTGCCCGCGCCGCGCGCACCATCAGATCGACGGGCTCCACGCCCCCCTCGCGTTCGCTGGTCTGGCCGGTACCGACCAGGACCGGGGTTCTCGGGTCCAGGGTCGTTCCCGACTGCAGGGTCACGACTGCACCGCCCCGAGGATGCGCTCACGGTTCCCCGGCTTGGGCCACCCGCCGAGAATGAGAGTGGTCAGACACGTGTTCTTCCACTTGGTTTCGATCTCTTCGATGATCTTGTCCGCGGGACCGATCAGCGCGACGTCCTCGACCATCTCGGTGGGTACGGCCTGGGCCGCTAGGTCGGGCCGCCCGCTCAGGTACAGCTCCTGGATTTCGGCGCAGACCTCGCCCCAACCCATGCGTGCGAACACGTCGTTGTGGAAATTGGCGCCCTTGGCGCCCATGCCACCGGCATACAACGCGACCGTCGGCTTGAGCCGGGAGGCGGCCTTTTCCACGTCGTCGTTCTCGACGAGCCAGCACACGTTCGCGATCTCGAAGTCCTCGGCGGTGCGGCGTGCTCCGTCCCGTGCGAAGCCTTCGGCCAGTGCCTTGCGGTAGAACTCGTCGCTCTTGGGCGAGAACCACAGCGGCGTCCAGCCATCAGCGATTTCGGCGGCCAACGCCACGTTCTTCGGGCCTTCGGCGCCCATATAGACAGGGATATCGCCCCGCAGCGGATGGACGATCGACTTCAGTGGCTTGCCCAAGCCGGAACCGCCCTGGACGGGAAGCTGGTAATGCCGCCCAGAGTAGGTGACCGGCTTCTCGCGCGCCCACACCTGCCGCATGATCTCGATGTACTCGCGGGTGCGTTCGAGGGGCCGCGGGTAGGGCTGCCCGTACCAGCCCTCGACGACCTGCGGTCCGGACGCACCGATGCCGATGATCACGCGACCACCGCTGAGATGATCGAGCGTCAGCGCGGCCATCGCCAGCGCCGTCGGGGTGCGTGCCGACATCTGGCACACCGAAGTACCGAGCTTGATCGTCGAGGTCTGCGCTCCCCACCACGCGAGCGGTGTCAGTGCGTCGGAGCCGTACGTCTCGGCGGTCCAGAAGCTGTCGACGCCGAGGGCCTCGGCCTCGGCGAGCATTCGCCCGACATTGCGGGGCGGGCCCGATCCCCAATACCCTGCGGCGATTCCCACTCTCATACTTTTCTCACTGCTTCTCTGTGTGCCGTCGAATCGGTCGGAATGTGGTCAGTGGTTCTCGAACTCGGGCGGGCGCTTTTCGAGGAACGAGACAACGGCCTCCCTGTGATCGCGCGTCAGCGAGCTGAGGATCTGGGTGCGGTTTTCGAGGTCGATGGCGGCGCGCATGCTGGGAACCTCCAGGTTCGACCACATGACTTCCTTGGTCATCCAGACTCCGAACGGACTGTTCTGCGCGATGGCCTCGGCGGTGTCCAGTGCCACCTCGAGCACCTTGTCGGCGGGTTCGACGGACGACGCGAGACCGATGTGTTCGGCTTCGGCGGCGTCGATGGACCGGCCGGTGAGCATGATCTGCGCCGCTCGGGAGAAACCGATCATCCGGGGCAGGAGCCAGCTCATTCCGATATCGCAGTTCGACAGGCCGCGGCGGATGAACGCGGCGTGCAGTACCGCCGTCTCGGACATGATGCGAATGTCCGCCATGAGGGCCAGCGACATGCCGCCGCCGGCTGCCGCGCCGTTGACGGCCGCGATGATCGGTGCGCGGGTGCTGCGAAATGCATCGACGAGACCGGCGATGTGCTTCTGCACCCGCAGTCCGAGTTGGGCCCGGCCCTCACCCTCGATTGCGCCCTGCGGTGTGCCGTATCCGCGAAGATCGAGACCTGCACAGAAGGCACGACCTTCACCGGTGAGCACGATCGCGCGGGTGAGCGAATCATCGCGCACCTCGGCGAGCACCTCGTGCAACTCCTCGATGAGGTCGACGTTCATGGCATTGAGTTCGTCCGGGCGATTGAGCCGGATCAGCAGAATGCCCGGCCGCGGCCGCTCGGTCAGAATCAGTTTCGCGTCGGACATAGCGCTCTCCCAGGGACGAGGTACTCGACAGACGTAGACTAATGGTTTTAGATTAAAAGCTCAAGGAACCGAGCCCGGAAACACAACCGAAGGAGTCCACGATGACGAACCTCGACGGCAAGGTCGCCGTGGTGACAGGAGCCGCGAGCGGAATCGGCGCAGCCACAGCCCGCGCGTTCGCCGAACGCGGAGCCCGCGTCGTCGTGGCCGACATCGACGACCCGCGGGGCCAGGCCGTCGCCGCCGGCCTCGGCGACCGAGGCGCCTACCTGCACACCGATGTACGCAACGAGGCCGACGTCGAGGCCGCCGTCGCAGTGGCAGTCGATCGGTTCGGTCGGCTCGACTGCATGGTCAACAACGCCGGCCGGGTGGGCGCATGGACCTTCCTCGAGGACACGTCGCTCGACGAGTGGGAGAACGGGTTCGCAATGCTTGCTCGCAGCGCGTTTCTCGGGACCAAGCATGCCGCGCGCGTGATGCGCGGTCAGGGGTCGGGCAGCATCGTCAATGTGTCGAGCGTGGCAGGCATACGCACCGGATTCGGACCACACCCGTACAGCGCCGCGAAAGCTGCAGTGCTGCAACTGACCCGGACCGCAGCCGTGGAACTGGCCGAATACCGGATCCGAGTCAACGCACTGATCCCCGGAGGTGTCGCCACCCGCATCGTCGGCCACGGTGCCGGCCTCGAGGACGACGCGCTCGACCGCAGCGTCGATGCCGTGCGGCGCAGCCTGCCGAACTTCCAGCCCATTCCCCGCGCCGGTGAGCCGGAAGACCTCGCGCACGCCGCCGCCTACCTCGCCTCCGACGACTCCACGTTCGTCACCGGACAATCCCTCGGAGTCGACGGTGGGTTGACACTGGGCAAGAAGTGGCCGTCCAACTACCGGGACGAGGCGCAGGCTGCGTCGACTTTGCGATAGACAATTCTAAAGTCAATAGTTTAATGTGGTCTGCGTCACTACATGATTCGGGCTCTTCGCCCAGCACTCACAAACGCGAGGTTTCGCATGACCGAACGTACGACCATAGCTGCGGAAATCTCCGTGGATGCAGACTCCGGACCCTCCCGCGCGGACTCGCGACGCGCAAGCCGCGCCGCCTTCGTCGGCACGCTGCTCGAGTACTACGACTTCAGCCTCTACGCCTCGGCCGCGTCGGTGGTCTTCGCCTCCGTGTTCTTCACCGGCTCGAGTCCCCTATTGGGAACGCTGCAGGCGGTCGGCACTTTCGCGGTCGGATTCCTGGTCCGCCCGGTGGGCGGGGTGATCCTCGGCAGCCTCGGCGACCGCATCGGCCGAAAACGAATCCTCGTCTTCACCCTCGTCCTGATGGGTATCGCTACGCTGTTCGTCGGTCTGCTGCCGAGTTACGCCCAGATCGGCTGGCTCGCACCGGCTCTGCTGGTGTTCCTCAGAATCCTGCAGGGCATCGGCGCCAGCGGTGAGTACGGAGGCGCAGCTCTGGTCGCCGTGGAGTTCTCGCCCGCGAAGAGGAAGGGATTGATGGGCTCCTTGCCCGGCATGGGTGCGGCGCTCGGCGGCGTGCTCGGCACGCTGTCTCTGCTGACGGTGTCATCCATGATGTCCCAGGAAAGTTTCCTCGCCTGGGGCTGGCGTATCCCGTTCCTGTGCAGCGCCGTCATCCTCGCCTACGGCCTGTGGTTACGCCGTAGCCTTCCCGAAACCCCCGCATTCCGTGCGATCGAGGAAAGCAACACCGTCTCGAAGAGTCCGCTCTTCGATGTGATCCGCCAGCAGCCGCGCGCACTTTTGACGGTGCTCGTGATGACCATCGGTCAGACCGGCATCGGCTATTTCTACATCGTGTTCATGGGCACCTTCGGCAAGAATCAGCTGGGCTTCGGCGGCACCGAAGTCCTGATCGGACTGATCGCCGCGCAGCTCGCGAATGCCATTCTGATCCCGCTGTTCGGTTCCCTGTCGGACCGGGTCGGCCGAGCACCGGTGATCATGTTCGGATTCCTGTACAGCGCCGTGTTCGCTTGGGTCGGCATCTCGTTGTTGGCGGGCGTCGGAACACCCCCGCTGCTGTACTGGGTGGTCATGGCGGCAGGCAACGGCATCGGGGTCGCCGCCATCTTCGGTCCGATGGGCGCCTACGTCATCGAGCTGTTCGACACGCAGCACGCCTACAGCGGCCTCGGTCTCGGCCGTGAGGCCGGCAACGCTCTCGGCGCGGCGTTCGTTCCGGTCATCGCGGTCGCCTTGGCATTCGACGACACCACGGTGTGGCTCAGCCTCCTGATCTGTGTGGTCTCGCTGCTCGGATTCGGGGCAACCGTCCTGTCCCGGTCCCGCTCGTCGTCCGGGATGAAGCGGGACGACGACAGAACGCCGGTCACTGCTTAGCGACAGCACCACTCGAGGTACGGGCTCCGATCCACCGGATCGGAGCCCGTTTCGCATTCCGGGAGGGAATGGGCGGACAGCAAGAAACCGCCCACCGGACTGGCTCAGCCGGTGGGCGGTCTCAGCTGTATTCGACGGTCACACCCCGACGGGGCCACCTCGCCACACACCGATCTCCTCGCCGGAGATGTCGGCGGCGTTGTCGCTCACCAGAAACGAGATGGTGGAGGCGATCGATTCGGGTGGAATGGAGGGCCAGTGCTTGGTCAGGGCTTCGACCCCCGCCTCGCCCCCCGACGCCACGATGTCGGTAGCGACGAAGCCCGGCATCACACAGTTGACCGTGATCCCCCGACGGGCAACCTCGAGTGCCATCGACTTGGCCATTCCCACCAGCCCGGCCTTGGCCGCGGAGTAGGCGCTCATCCCAGGGGACGGGCGCCGTCCGCCTGACGGGCTGTTGACGAAGATGACTCGACCCCAACCGGCTTCGTACATCGCGGGTAGCGCGAAGTGGGTGCAGTAGAACGCACCATTGAGGTTGACCGCGATCACTTCGTCGAAATCTTCCGGGCTCTGCTTCCGGGCCGCACCTGCCTTGTTCATGCCCGCGTTGTTGACCACCACGGTGGGGGCGCCCAATTGAACGGTGGTGTCGGCGATGAGCCGCTCGGCCTCGGCGGCCCGTGAAATGTCGGCTCGGATTGCCACGGCACGTCCACCGTCCGCGACAATCTTTGCGGCCACTTCCTCGGCATCGCGCGCACTGCGCGAATAGTTCACCGCGACAGCGAATCCGTCGGCGGCAAGTCGGCGCGAGATGGCCGCACCGATTCCGCGGCCACCACCGGTGACCAGAGCGACCTTGGGTGAGTCCACGGCTCGATCACCGAACCTTGTCGTAGTTGTCGGGCACATCCGCGAAGGCGTCGCGCAGCTGGCGCTTGGCGATCTTCCCGCTGGGCATCCGGGGCAGGGGTTCGTCCATGAAAACGATGTACCGCGGCACCTTGTAGTCGGCGAGACGCTCGTTGCAGAAACCGACCACTTCGGATTCCTTCATCTCGGTGGTGGTCCGGACCAGCGCGGCCGGGGTCTCCCCGAACTTGGCGTCGGGAACGCTGATCACCGCGACCTCCTCGACCCCGGGGATCTGATTGATGACGGCTTCGATCTCGGCGGGTGAGATGTTCAGACCACCGGAGATGATCATGTCCTTGAGGCGATCGACGAACGTGAGGTAACCGTTCTCGTCGAGCTTGCCGAGGTCACCGGTTTGGAGCCAGCCATCGATCAGAGCCGACCGGGTCGCATCCTCGTTGCGCCAGTATCCCGGCATCATGCCCGGGCCGCGCAACAGAATCTGCCCGGTTTCGTTGGCGGGAAGATCATTACCCTCGGCATCGACAACGCGAATCTTGGTGAAGATGCCACCCCAGCCGCACTTGTCGGGATGCTGGGCTGCCTCCTCGCGCGGCATCGCGGTCGCGGATCCGCCGATCTCGGTCTGACCGTAGATCTGTCGCAGCGACACTCCCTGGGCTTGCCATTTGTGCAGCAGGTCGACGGGTACGCGTGCGCCACCGACGTGTGCGGTGACCATGTGGCTCAGATCCGCGTCGGCGAACCCGGGCGCTTTCGCGATTTGCTCGAAAAGGATCGGCGGCCCGGTCAGGGTGTTGGCCTTGTCCTCGGCCAATACGCGCAGCGCTTTCGCCGGATCGAATCCCGGTTGCAGGAACAGGGTTCCGCCGTGAAGGACGACGCGCGAGATACCCCAGATGATGCCGGCAGCGGTGAACAGGGGCAGCACCAGCACCGGGCGCAGGTTGTTCGGCTGAATCGGTTCCATCAAGTGCCACTCGTGCATTTCGCCGGCGACGGTGGCGTGGGTGAAAATGACGCCTTTCGGCTTGCCGGTGGTGCCGCTGGTGAACACGATGGCGGTGGGAGTGTCGAGGTCGACCACCGGAGTGCGGTATTTCGCATGATCGCTGCCCCGCAGCGGACGCACATCCTTCTCGAACACTGCGATCGAAAAGGTGTTGCGTGTCTGCTGGACTTCTTCGAGGCGCGGCAGCAGCGCCTCCTCGCAGTAGACGACGGTGGGTTCACAGTCCTCGACGAGGGTGATGAGCTCGCCGGCGAGCATGCGCTGGTTGAAACCGACCGCGATGGCACCGACCTTCATGGCAGCGAGCGAGGCCACCGCCCACTCGAGGCTGTTGGCACCGAGGAAGCTCACCCGATCACCGGGCACGACACCGCGCGAGGCGAGGTCGTGGGCGACGCCGTCGGCCCATGCGGCCAGCTCTGCGTAGGTGACGGCGTCGCCGTCGAAGTCGATCGCGGTCAGATCCGGCTTCGACCTGGACCAGTAGGTCAAAGCGTCTACAACAGTGCCGCTCATGTAAGCCTCCAAGAGTTGTCGTCGATCGCGGGGGTTCTCGGCGGCGAGCACGGCGCACCGTGCTGTGTCTCCGGCCTCCCGGAGAGCCGTACGTCACATCCGCGTGTTAAATCTAAAGGTCGTTGTTTATTGTCGCAAGTACTGGTCGTTCTCTGTCCCACGGGCGACCGCGAGCATCGCACCGACCTCCACCAGCTTCTGCCGCGCTCGGCCCCTGCGTCGCCCTTCGACACGTTCGTACCGGTCGATCCGCTTCCAGCCGTCGAAACCGAACGAGTCCGGACACCGCGAGTGCACGACCTCCGCCAACTCGTCACCTGGTCGGCTCGGTTGCGGAAGAAGCGCATGTTGATGGTCGGCTACGAGCGCGTCGACGGTCTCGGCGGCGCAGTATCGATTGGTGCCGATCACCCCCGTCGGACCCCGCTTGATCCACCCGGCGACATACACCCCCGGCACCGGGCGCTCGTCCACCGGATCGACGACGCGCCCTGCAACGTTGGGGACCGTGCCGCGTTGGGAGTCGAACGGCAATCCCGGCACGGGAGCACCGCGGTAGCCGACCGAACGCAGTACCATCGAGGCCTCGAGATCCTGTTCGCTTCCGTCCATCCGGGTGGACGCGATCCGTATACCTTGGACGTGACTGTCACCGAGGATCTCGACGGGCGCCTCGTGGAACCTCAGGGTGATCTTCCGCCGACCCGGTCGAGGAGAGCGGCGTGCGTAGTCGGCCAGCGTCCGCAACTTGATCGGGGCATCGTCGGAAGCGTCGTATCCGCCGTGAACGCTCACCTCGACCTCCTGCAACGCTCCCAACGCGATGAGCTCGGGCGTCGTGAACGCTGCATGCTCCGGCCCTCGTCGTCCGAGGACCACGACTTCTTCGATAGTGCTGCGCCGAAGTGCGTCCAGGGCATGTTCGGCGATATCACCCGGCACGAGCCGGTCGGGATCGCACGCCAGGATCCGTGCCACGTCCAACGCCACATTGCCGTTGCCGATCACCACGGCACGACGCCCCGACAGATCGAACGTGCGACCCGCGGAGTCCGGATGTCCGTTGTACCAGGCGACGAATTCGCGTGCAGCGAAACTTCCCGGCAGATCTTCGCCCGGGATGCCGAGCTTGCGGTCGTCGGACGCACCGCTCGCGTAGATCACCGCGTGGTGATGATCGAGCAGCTCGTCGACACTGATATCCCGGCCGATCTCCACACCGAGGAAGGCACGAAAACCGTTGCGGCGGGCAGTACGGGAGAAGACCCGCTCGACGGCCTTCGTGGTCTGGTGATCCGGAGCCACCCCGAACCGGACGAGCCCACCGGCCACCGGGAGCCGCTCGAACATGGAGACGTCGACGTCGACGTCGCGCCGAGTCAGCAACTCCTCGGCTGCATAGAAGGCGGAGGGACCCGAACCGACAATCGCCACCTTCAGCGGACCGGGCCGGGGCGCCGCGACGACAGGTTCGGTCGGCACCTCGCTCGGGCCGGACACGGTCGGGTTGCCCAGGAAGTACGCGGCATTGAGGTCCTTGTAGATCTCGGCATCCGGGGTGAGGTCGCTGTCGGGAACGATCGCGTCGACCGGACACACGTCGGCGCAGGCCCCGCAGTCGATGCAGGCGGCCGGATCGATGTAGAGCATCTCGGTGCGCTGGTACTGCGCTTCGTCGGGAGTCGGGTGAATGCAGTTCACCGGACACACCGCGACACACGTCGCGTCGTTGCAGCAGGCTTGGGTAACTACGTAGGTCATGGGCACTCCGGTTGATCGTATGGTTCCGAACTCTGCTCCGGCGGGAGGAAGCGGTCGCCGTAACGGCCTGCCAGCTCGCGGGCACGAGCGGTGAACCCGTTCTCGCCACCCGGATAGGAATGCCTGAACGACAGAACCCCACCCGTGTGCGCGGGGAACCCGATGCCGAGAACAGATCCTGTGTCGGCGTCGGTCTCGGATCCGACGACACCTTCGCCGAGACAACGCAGCGCTTCGAGGACCTCGACGAACAACAACCGGTCGCGCATATCGCTGCACGGAATATGCCGTGCGGGACCGAACACCTCACGAAGGACCGGCCACAATCCCAAGCGCTTACCATCGGAGTCGTACTCGTAGAAACCCTGACCGTCCGACCTGCCCCCGCGACCGCATTCGTCGATCATCCGGTCGCGGACGCTGTCTGCTTCGCTCCCCCGCCACGTCCCGCCGGCCGCCTCGACAGCGAGACGGTTCTCGTGCTGCACCGCGCGGTTGAGCGTCAACGTGATCTCGTCGAGCAAGTGGAGGGGCGGCACCGGATATCCGGCGGCGGTCGCTGCGCGCTCGACAAGGCCCGGATCGATTCCCTCTCCGACCGCGACCAATGCCTCGTCGAGATAGCGCTCCATCACACGGCTGGTGAAGAATCCCCGACTGTCCCCCACCACGATCGGTACCTTCCCGAGCCTCCTCGCGTACGTCAGTGATGCCGCGACGGTGGCCTGCGAGGTACGCGATCCGACAACCGTCTCCACCAATGACATCCGGTCGACAGGCGAGAAGAAGTGCATCCCGATGAAGTACTGCGGGCGTTGCAGCTTCGAGGAGAGCGTGGCGATCGGCAGGGTCGACGTCGTCGACGCAAGCACCGTGGGGGCGTCGGTGACTGCCTCGACCATCTGCAGCACCTGTTGTTTGACGGCGACGTTCTCTGCGACCGCCTCGATGATCAGCGCGGACGCCGACAGATCTCTGATGCACTCGGTGGGCGTGATGCGCCCGAGCAAGGCCTGCGACATCGGTCTGTTCGAGGTCCCCGCTTTTCGCGCATGCGCTTCCCGCCGGTCGGAGTACGACTTGCCTCGGCGTGCATTCTCCAGAGTTCGCGCCCACAGCACGACGTCGGCTCCGGCCCGCGCGCAGGTGTAGGCGATGGCCGCGCCCATCATCCCGGCGCCGACGACGCCGATCGTGGTGCCCGCCAGGTTCTCGGACCTCTCACTCGACACCGCAGACCCGATCCGTGCTCGTACGGTCCTGGCCGACGTGTCAGTGTGCATCGGCAGGTACCTCCCGTTCGATAGCAACCGGCAGCCCGGTCGTCGCCGGCATCACGTCGCCGAGTGACTCCGATCACATCGACCGCAGTGAGCAATAATCTAATCTCAGTAGATTATTGGCGCAAGACCCGATTCCTGCCGCAACCTCGGCGCCGGGGTTTACAGGTAAAACTACGTCAGTTAGATTTAGAGGCGTTGATCCGAAGCACGGAAGTTCGAAAGTCGGTGCCCACACGGTAGCCGGGAGCGCCCACGAGACTGGAGGAGATGCAATGACCGAGGTCGGAGCACCCCGCGAGCAGCGTATTCGCCGGGCCCTGGATCACCTGCGCAACGACACGACGGACGAGTTCGACCACATCACCTGGTTTCAGCCGGAGGAATTCACCGATCCGGCCATAGCCAAGCGAGAGCGTGACCTCATCTTCGGACGAGTTCCCTCGATCGTCGCGCACGGCTCCGAGATTCCTCGCTCCGGCGACTTCTTCACCCTGCAGATGCCGCGGAACAACATCATTGTCGTCCGCCAGCGCGACGGTGGCGTCAAGACGTTCGTCAACCTGTGCCGGCATCGGGGCGCCCTCCTCGAGAAGGAGGAGAAGGGTCGCTGCCGCCTGTTCTCCTGTCCGTACCACCGGTGGTCGTACGACACGGACGGCACCCTGCGGACAATTACCCGTGACAACACTTTCGGGGATCCCGACACCACGAGCATGGGACTCGTCGAATTGCCGACCGAGGAGCGCCACGGTTTCATCTGGGTCGTCGACGAGGCGAACGCCGAGATCGACGTGGCCGGCTGGCTCGGGAACGAAATGGATGCAATTCTGTCCGGGTACGACCTCGATTCCAAGATCGCCGTCCAGTCCGAGGGATTCGACGAGCCGGTCAACTGGAAGATCATGCAGGACGCCTTCCTCGACGGGTACCACATCCAGTACGCCCACCCCAACACTGCCGCCAAGCACATCCACACCAACGTGATGGCGTTCGAGGACTTCGGCAGGCACTGCCGCTTCATCGCCCCGCGTAAGTCGATCGATCGGTGGATCGAGGAAGACCCCGGCGACCGAAGCCTGGCCAAGGACATCACGGAAACCCATTTCCTGCTTCCCAACAGCACACTGCTGCGGCAGCCGGATCACTTCCAGCTCCTCACGTTCCGGCCCCACCCCACCGATCCGCAGCGCTGCCGCATGGAGATGCGCCTGATCGTGCCACCAGTGGCGGACACCGAGATGACCGAGGAGAAGTGGACTCGCCTGTGGAACAAGAACTGGGAGATTCTGCTCGCAGTTCTTCATGCCGAGGATTTCCCGCTCCTGCGGGACTCCCAGCACGGTATGACGAGCGCAAACGCCGGACGGATGGTGCTGGGCCAGAACGAGGTTGCCAACCAGGTGTTCCGGCGTGAGACCCAGAAACTGCTGGCAACGAACTGACAAGCACGAGGTGCGGGTCGCCCGACGGGCGTCCTGAATCAGGAGGAAACATGCAGAGCGATCTCTTCGACCGGGACCACGAGTTGTTCCGCGAATCCGTCCGTGGATTCGTCGACAAGCACGTGGTCCCCCAACTCGAGAAATGGGACGCGGATCGCTTGATCGATCGTGAGACCTGGCTGGCAGCGGGCCGTCAGGGCCTGCTCGGACTACCCGTCCCCGAGGCGTACGGCGGGCCCGGTGAACTCGACTACCGCTTCCGGTTCGTGATCCAGCAGGAGATCGCCCGAGTCGGCGCATCGGCCCTGCAGTCCGGGTTCTCCACGAACGACGATATCGTCCTGAACTACCTTCTCCGTCACGCCGACGAAGAACAGCGCCGACGGTGGTTGCCGGGATTCGTCACCGGTGAGACCATCGGTGCGATCGCCATGAGTGAGCCTGCCGCCGGCAGCGACCTGCGCGCCATCCAGACCACCGCCGTCGCCGACGGCGACACCTGGGTGATCAACGGGTCCAAGACATTCATCACCAGCGGCATCCTCGCCGACATCGTGATCGTCTTCGCGAAGACAGATGTCTCTGCCGGCTCCCGCGGCTTCAGCCTCTTCGTCGTCGAGGACGGAACGCCGGGATTCAGCCGAGGCCGCAAACTGGACAAGCTGGGCCTGCACGCACAGGACACGGCCGAGTTGTTCTTCGAGGACGTACGTATCCCGAAGGAGAATCTGCTCGGTGAGGTGGGCTCCGGCTTCGCGTATCTGATGCAGAGCCTTCCCCTGGAACGACTCGGCATCGGCATCGCCGCGCAGGTCTCAGCCGAGGCAGTTCTCGGCTGGACGCTCGACTACGTCAAGGAACGCACCGCCTTTGGCAAGCGTATCGGCGATTTCCAGGGCATGGGCTTCACGCTCGCCGAACTTCAGACGGCCGTCGAGGTGTCGCGTGCGTACATCGACCGGTGCGTGCGTGAACACAACGCCGGCACCCTCACCGCCGTCGACGCCGCGAAGGCCAAACTCTGGGCAACCGAACTGCAAGGCCGGGTGATCGATGCCGGCGTCCAATTCCACGGCGGCTACGGCTACATGATGGAGTACCCCGTCGCGAAGGCGTACATCGACGCCCGGATCCAACGGATCTACGGCGGTACCAACGAGATCATGAAGGAAATCATCCATCGCGATCTGATGAAGGCCTGATCGAATCCGGGCAGACGAAACGGGTGCGGCTGACGATTCTCGGCCGCACTCGTCTCGTCGTTCTCACCCCTGTCGCCCGTCAAGAACCTAGACTTCATAGGTAAATAGCCGATTGCCCGCAGTCGCCGAAGAGGAGTGGGACGAGATGGGTGCATGTACGCCAACTGGGCGATGTACTCACCACAGCTGAAGGCGGACGGCCACTGCGTCTTCGGCCTGAACTACGGTGGCCCAAACACCGGACGGTTCCATCAGACCGGGGATATGCGCGTGTCCGCGCAACAGGTCGGTGACTAAGTCGAGGAAGTTCTCACCGCCACTGGCGCAGACAGGGTCGACATCGTCGGGCACTCCCAGGGCGGGCTCGTGCCGTTGTATTACATCAGCCGGTGGGGTGGAGAGTCGAAGGTCGGCACGATGGTCGGTGTCGCCGCCGCAACCAACGGCATCAGTGCGTACGGGATGCTCAATCTCCTCGCCGGACACCCTCAGGCCAAAGATCTCGTCGGACGCGCAATTCCCGTGGTCGACGACGGCACCGCAGGTTCGGCGTTCGTCGCAGAAACCGGCGTCGACGGAATGACCCGGCCGGAAGTCGAATACGCCACTGTCAGTTCCCGGTCCGATCCTGTCGTGCAACTGAGCGAGTCTCAGCCACCACCCGGACCGAACGTCTCCAACGTCGTGGTCCAAGATTTCTGCGCCGAAAATCTGACCAATCACGGGACCATGGTCAATGACGACATCACTCTCCGTATTATCCGGAACCTCCTGGATCCGGCGACGGCCGTCGCGCCCAGCTGTCATGCCGTTGCGCCACTGCCCTGAACGTCGCTTCTTCCCTGAGGGGATCCCATGGTTCGGATCACCTCGACGTTGATGCCGGTGAGCTGCGACTGGTTGCTGAGGGGGTCGTAGCCGTCCGTGCCGGTGGGCGCGAGCCGGTTGACGTTCACACCGGGGTTGCGCCTCGCCACGTCCAGCCCTCGCGCCGTGCTCTGCCCCCAGCCGTGCGTCATCGCCACCACGCCCGGTCGGAGGGTGTCGTCGCAGACCACAACCGCCTCGATTTCGCCGTGGCGGTTGCGCACAGTGACGTCGTCGCCCTCTACGAGGCCGCGGCGCCGCGCGTCGTCCGGGCTCATCCACAACGGATTGCTCTGATGGACACCCTGTTTGAACACCGGAAGGTTGTGCAGCCAGCTGTTGACCATGTAGTGGGTGCGCCGGGTGATCAGCTTGAGTTGATCGGCGGGTTCCGCGGCCAGCTCCTCGAGAATGCGTTCGGCGGTGTCGTACGAGCGCTGAAACAGTGCGGGGCAGCAGTCGATCAGTCCGTCGTCGTGCTGGACCGCGATGCTGAACACGTGCGCGGGATCGGCCTCCGGCAGCACCGCGGTCTGGCAGGGCATCGTCGCGAGAAGGTCGATACTCAGACCCGAGTCCCGCATCATCGCGTCGACCGCGGCGAACGGATTCGGGTCCGGGTCGTCCAGCAGGGTCGGGACGCCCATCTCCTGCTGGATGCGGGACAGAATCCACCAGTCGTCGCGGCGCTCCCCCTTCGCCGGCACGACCGCGGGCGTGTACTGCACATAGGGCTCCATCGCGACGCCCATCGTGTTGAGGAAGTTGACGTCCTCCCGTTCCAGCCAATCCGTCGCGGGCAGAACATAGTCCGCCATCTCGCCGGTGACCGTGCGATACAGATCGACGGTCACGATCAGATCCAACTGCTCGAACGCCCGGCGCAGGCGGCCGTCCCCGCCGACCGACAGCAGCGGGTTGCCCGACACCACGATCAGTGCGCGGATCGGGTCGTCGGGGTTCCCGATGAACTCCGGGAGGAGCGCGGCCGGCAGGTCGCCGCTGACGGTGCGCATCTCACCGAAGGGACCGTCGTAAAAGGGGTCCTCCCGCTTGCGCTTCGAGCCCTGTACGACATCGGCGACACCGCGGGAGTAGATGTTGCCGCCGCGTCTGCCGAGGTTGCCGGAAAACAGGCTCACCATGGTGAGCATCCAATAGGCCAGGGTGCCCTGCCGGCCCTGGTTCACGCCGGTCGCCATGTAGATGCTCGCGCTCGGCGCCGCGCAGAAGTCGGCGGCGACCTGCCGGACCGTGTCGGCGTCGATACCGGTGACCGCGGCGATCCGGTCGACGGGATACTGCCGGACGAAGTCGAGCAGTTCGTCGACGCGTCGCGCGTGACGTTCCACGACGTCCCGGTCGTACCCGATCCGGAACACGATCTCGTGCAGAACTCCGGCGAGGAAGTAGAAGTCCGTGTCCGGCTTGATCAGCAGCACCTCACCGGTCTCCGGCGACGACGACTCGATGCGGCGCGGATTGACGAACAGCACGGTTCCACCGCGCTTCTTCACGGCGCGGATCTTGGTCATCGGATCCGAAATGTGGATCAGCGTCATGTGCGAGACCTGTGGGTTGCTGCCGAGACACAGGAAGTAGTCCGTGTGCAGCAGGTCGGGAATCGGATGCGCCATCGACGCGCCGTAGATCGCCTCACTCGCCGCATATTTGGCCGACGTGTCCTGCGTTCCCGCACTGAAGCGCATCCGGGTGTCGAAGCCGCGGGCGAGCGTGGCGGCGTTCGCGTAATAGGCGCCGTTGAACGCCGACGGGTTGCCCTGATAGACGGCGAGGGCGTTGCGGCCGTACTTCTGCCGTATTTCCCGGAGCCTGTCGGCGATCTCGCGCGCCGCGACATCCCAGTCGACGGGTTCGAAGTCGCCGCGTTCTTCGCTCCGCGGATTGGTCCTCTTCAGCGGCCGGTCGAGCCGGTCCGGATCGGAGTGGACTTGCAGGTAGTGCACGCCCTTGTGGCAGGAGAACCCTTGGTGTACAGGATGATCCCGGTCCGGCTGCAACCGGACCACCTCGCCGTCCCGGACGTCGGCGAGCAGGCCGCATCCCGGCTCGCAGATGCGGCAGAACGTGTGCACCTGGGTCGTGTCCTTCGGGGTCATCGGACGGCCGCGCCCGCGACGACAGCCGCCTCCCCGGCGTCGACGATCTTGATGCGGGGCCTGCCCGCCTCCCGCCCTCGCTCGCGCTCGAAGCGGTCGATCGCGCGCCAGTCAGCACCGCCGAGCGCGTCGGGTCGGCGTTCGCGCACCAGCGCCGCCAGGTCCGCGGAACCCGCAGTCGGTGCGGCGAGCAGACCCGCACGGTGATCGTCGAGCAGGGCCTCGACGGTCTCCGCCGCGCAGTAGCGATTGGTGCCGATCACCCCGGTCGCGCCGCGCTTGATCCAGCCCGCCACGTAATGGCCGGCCACGGCCTGCCCCGTGTCCGGCAGGGTGACCCGGCCCGACACGTTGGCGACGGTTCCGGCGGCCTCGTCGAACGGGAGGCCAGCGATGGGCAGCCCGCGGTAGCCGACCGCCCGGAGGACCAGCCCGCACTCGATCCGGTCCGCGGTGCCTGTGTCGGTGCCGGTCACGATCAGTCCGGCGGTACGCTCGTCACCCGTCACCTCCTGCGGGGTGGTGCCGAAGCGAAGCACGATGCGCTTGTTCCCCGGCGTCGGCTCCCGCCGGGAGTAGTCGGCCAGGATCCGCAGCTTGGTCGGCGCGTCCGGACCTGTCGGAACCGGGCCGTCGACGAGGACGTCGATCCCGGGCAGCGAGCCGAGCGCGAGCAGTTCCGGGGTGGTGCAGGCCGCGTGCTCGGGTCCCCGTCGGCCGAGCACCACCACCTCCTCGATCCGGCTGTCGGACAGTGCGGTCAGGGCGTGATCGGCGATATCGGTGCGGCGCAGGGTCTCCACGTCGGAGACGAGGATACGGGCGACGTCGAGCGCGACGTTCCCGTTGCCGACCACGACGGCGCGGGACGCGGTGAGGTCGAAGACGCGATCGGCGTGATCGGGGTGACCGTTATACCAGGCGACGAACTCCCTGGCGGCGTGGCTGCCCGGTAGGTCCTCGCCGGGAATGCCGAGGCGCCGGTCACCCGCTGCGCCGGACGCGTGGATCACCGCGTGGTGGTGGGCCAGCACCTCGTCGATCGTCACATCCTTCCCGACCTCGACGCCGAGATGGAACGTGAAGCCGTCACGACGCGCGGTGCGGTCGAAGACCCGGTCCACCGTCTTCGTGTGCCAGTGGTCGGGCGCGACGCCGAACCGCACGAGTCCGCCGGCCACGGGCAGTCGTTCGAACATGGTGACCTCGGCGGCGATGTCGCGCCGGGCCAGCAGCTCCTCGGCGGCGTAGAACGCGGACGGTCCGGATCCGACGATCGCCACTCGCATCACCGGGGGGTCGGCGACGTCGGCGGTCGCGAGGGCGAGCGGAAGCGGCTGCACATGCGCGCCTGGCGCAATGCTGCGTGGATTGCGCTGGAAGTACTCGGCATTGATTTCCCGGTACCGGTCGATGTCGGGGGCGGGTGCGTCGCCGGGGACGATCGCGTCCACGGGGCACACGTCGGCGCAGGCGCCGCAGTCGATGCAGGCGCCCGGGTCGATGTACAGCATCTCGGTGCGCTGGTACTCCCGCTCCGCGGGGGTCGGGTGGATGCAGTCGACCGGGCAGACCGCGACACAGGTCGCGTCGTTACAGCAGTTCTGGGTGACCACGTACGCCATCAGGGATGCTCCTCGCTCGTGCGCGTCACCGTGACCGGGACGCCGTTGAAGATCGGGGACGCCGTCAGCGCCTCGAGGTCAGTGGTGTCGTCCACCAGGGCGTTGTAGTTGCTCCCCGGGACCGAGGCCGACCGGGACGTCCGCAGGCCCGGCCCGTCGTGGCCCCACCCGTGAGGCATGCTCACCACACCGGGGCGCAGCGTGTCGTCGATCCGCAGTTCGGCCGTCACGGTGGTGACCTTGGACGTGACCGCGACCCGGTCGCCGTTCACCAGACCCTGCTCGGCCGCGTCGGGTGGGCTGATCAACAGCGCGCACTGGCCGCCGTCCGTCTGCGGCAGCGCGTTGTGCAGCCAAGAGTTCATGCCGCGACGCTGACGCCGGTTGATCAGCAGCAGATCCGGTGCTGCCCTCGTGACGCTCGCTCGCAGCCGCGGCAGATCGGAGACGATCATGTCCGGCATCAGGTCGATCCGCCCATCCGGTGTGCGCAGCACCTCCGGGACACGCGGCGCCAGCGGCCCGTAGTCGATGCCGTCCGGGTTGTCCTCCAGCAGTGCGAGAGTCAGCCCGTCCGGGTCGAGCCCGAACCGGTCGCCGTAGGGTCCGCTGCGCAAACGCAGGTCCAGCAAGCGCTGCGGGCCGCGACGGCCGGCCACGGCGTCCATAGCCCGTCCCGATTCGCAGCCGACGAGTTTCGCGGCGCGGCGGGCCGCGACGGCGGCCACCTCGTCGTCCATCTCGCCGACCGGACGGTCCGGCGTTCCCTTCGCGATCGCGGCCAGCCGCAGCAGGATCTGCCACTCCGCCATCTCGCCGTCGGCGAGGTCCAGCAGGGGTGGGGTGTAGCGGGCGACGTTCCGAATCTGGAAGTGCGCGAGCGTGACGTCGTGGTGGCCTCGGGTCGTCACCGGTGGTGGGGGCAGAATCACGTCGGCGTGGCGGGTGGTCTCGTTGAGATAGCAGTCCACCGACACCATGAACTCGAGCGCACCGAGCGCGTCCTCGATCGCGTCGCTGTTGGGCAGGGACCGGGCCGGGTTCCCGGCGAGGGTGATCAGCGCCCGAGTGCGGCCCGGCCCGGGCGTGAGGATCTCCTCGGCGAAACATACCGCGGGCAGCTCCCCCATCGCCTCCGGCAGGCCGCGTACCCGGGACCGCCACCGGTCGAACATCAACTTCGGCGTCCTGGTCACCGGCCAGGTGTTCTGGCCGCCCGCGGGCGGCAATGCGAACATCGCCCCTCCGGGCCGGTCCAGGTTGCCGGTGACGATCGTGAGCACCTCGACGAGCCAGTTCGCGAGAGTGCCGAACTCCTGCATGCAGGTACCGATCCGCGAATGCGCCACCGCCGCAGCTGCTCCCGCGAACCCACGAGCCACTGAGCGGATCACGTCGGCGTCGATCCCACACGCCGCGGCGACTGCATCGGGCTCGAATTCCGCCACCATCGCGAGGGCGGCGCCGAGGCCATCCACCACGTCCGGCACCCGGTCGGGTCTGGACAGTCCCTCGGACGCGATCACGGACAGCACGCCGAGCAGGAACAAGGCGTCGGTGCCGGGGCGGATCGGCACGTGCAGGTCCGCGACCTCGGCGGTGCGGGTGCGCACCGGGTCCACCACGACGAGGGTGCCGCCCCGCTCGCGCAGCGCCTGCAGCCGGTGGTGCATACCGGGTGCGGTCACGGTACTGCCGTTGGACACCATCGGATTCGAGCCGAGGATCAGCAGGTAGTCGGTGCGGTCGAGGTCGGGCAGACTCATCCCCAGCCCGGTGCCGTACAGCAGCATGTGCGCCAGGTTCTTCGGCCACGTGTCAACGCTGGCCGGCGAATAAACGTTGCTGGTGCCGACGGCGCCGATCAGCTCGCCGAGGTAGAACGTGGCGTCGAGGTGGTGGGCGGCCGGGTTGCCGTGGTAGATCGCGCAGCTGCCCGGATCGCCGGTGACGAATTCCGGTAGCCTGCGCCCGATCTCGTCGAACGCCTCGTCCCACGTGGCCTCGCGGAATCCACCGCCCGCGGTGCGCAGGAGCGGTATCCGGATCCGGTCCGGGTCGCCCTCGATGCGCCCGAGGCCGAGGCCCTTCGCGCAGCTGTGCCCGGCGCTCATCACGTCATCGGGATTCGGCGCGACCCGCACGATGTCGCGGCCTTCGAGTTCGACGAGAAGACCGCAGGTCGATTCGCACAGCGGGCAGATGCGATGTCCGGTTTTCGGTTCGGCGATGGTCATGAGACTTCCTCCTCGGGTGCGACCGGCCCGACCGCGACGGGCACGGCGGTCATGATCGGCATCGCGTTGATCGCCTGCACTCCGGCACCGGTTCCGGTCAGCGCGTTCACGTTCACCCCGGCGTCGTCCCGCGGGTCGACGCTGCCGAAGCAGTGCGTCATCGACACGGTGCCGCGGGCGAGGGTGCGGTCCGCCCGCGCGGTCGCGCGCAGGCGTCCGGCCGCCGAGCGCACGGTCACTACCTGTCCGTCTGTGATCCCGAGTGCGGTCAGGTCGTCCGGGTGCAGACTTGCCGGGTTGGTGCCGCCCGGAACGAGCCCCGGAACGCGGGTGCCGGTGGAGTTCACGGCCTCGCGTATCCGGCGGACCGTGAGGAGTAGCGGAAACTGTTCTGTGACAACTCGGTCGGTCAGCGCCGCGACGAGTTCTGCGCGCACGTCGGCGGGCAACAACCTCAGGCGGTGCCCGGCACCGTCCTCCGTCGCCGGTCCCACCACTGCGCCACTTGCCCCGGCGAGGTGTCCGTGCGGGGCGGTGACCACGTCGGCGAACGGGACGCGTCCCCGTTCGGCCATCATCGCCAGCATCTGCCCGGAGGTCGGCGGCGCGTCGGGATCGAGTATGCGGCCGGCGAACTTCACCGGCTGCCCCGAGGCGGCGGCGAGGTCGAGGAAGAACCGCCAGTCGTCGACGACACCGGGCGGCGCCGGCAGCACAGCGGGGGTGAACTGCGCGAAGGGGCGGGGGAAGAACGGTTCCATTATCGCGGTGTGGTCGGCGCGTTCGTACATCGTGGTCGGCGCGATCACGTAGTGCGCGAGCCGTGCGGTGTCCGACATGCGCGGGTCTATGCACACGAGCAGGTCCAGTGATCGCAATGCGCGCAACGCTTTCGCTCGGTCGGGGAGAGCCGCGGCCGGGTTGCCGCCGGACACGATCAGCGCCCGCACCCGGTCGGGGCCGGGTTCGAGGATTTCGTCGGCGAGGATGCCGGACGGCAGCTCACCGCGCATCGCCCGCACTCCACCGATGCGGCTGCGGAAACCGTGCTCGTAGGCCCGGGCGGGCGGGGCGACCTCCGCGCGGGCGGGCGCGTGCCGGGTCAGGACGGCGCGGTCGTCGGCCCGCTCCCCCTCGCGCAGGTACCGGCCGCACACCACGTTAAGGGCGGCGAGGAGGTGTTCCGCGAGGTTCGAGTGCGGGCCCATGCACAGCCCCGTCCCGCTCGTTGCCATCCCCCGGCTCCCGCCCGCGAATACCTGGGCCGCGGCACGGACCCGGTCGGCGGGGACGCCGCAGATCCGGTGTACGACCGTGGGAGTCACGTCGGCTACGGCGTCGGCGAGTCCCGGGAGGTCGGCGGTGTACCGGCGACAGAAGTCGGTGTCGTGGAGCTGTTCGGTGAGGACGACGTGGAGGAGGCCGGCGAACAGGACGGCGTCCGTTCCCGGCCGGGGCGCCAGGTGCACGTCCGCCAGGGCCGCGGTTTCGGTGTGTCGTGGGTCGACGACGATCAGCCGCAGTCCCCGTTCCCGGGCGGCCCGCAGGGTGACGGACGGGTTCTGCACCACCGCGCCGTCCCCGTCGCCGCCGTTGGCGGACACGACCGGGTTGGTACCGGCCAGCAACCACACGTCGGCGTCCTCGAAGCGTTGCCGGCCGCCGAGGTAGGTTCCCATCCGTTCGGCGACCACCCACTTCGCGGACTGGTCGATGGTCATCGTGGAGAACAGCTTGTGTGAGCCGGTACCCCGGAACCAGGCCCGGGCCATCGGCGGGGTGAGGGCGGCGAAGTTCTGCTGCGTTCCCATGAACAGTGCGACCGCATCCGGTCCGTGGCGGTCCACAATGGTGCGCAGCCGGTCTGCGATGTCGGCGGTCGCCCGCGCCACCGGCACCGGCTCGTGCGTGCCGGCGCCGGTGCGGCGCATCGAGGTGGTCAGCCGGTCCGGGCCGTGGACCAGATCGCCGCCGCGGCGTCCCTTGGGGCAGGTGTACCCACCGGAGATCGGGTGCTGCGCGTCTCCGAGGACCCGTGTGATCCGCCCGTCCTCGACGTCGAGCAGGACTCCGCACGAGGAGGCACACAGCCTGCAGAACGAGGTACGCCGGGACGTGACGGGTGGCATCGGTTCAGTGCGCCTCGGCCGGTGCGGCCGCCGGTTCCGCGACCCCCGCCCCGGTGCGTCCGCGCACACGTTCTCGGACGAACAACCCGCCGAGGGTGAGGACGGCGATGGCGGTGGGCACGATCATGAGCAGGAAGATGGTGCGGGCGTCCATTCCGGCCGCAATCAGGGCGGCGCCGAGAGTAGGCCCGGCAATCGATCCGATGCGCCCGACCCCCATGGCCCAGCCGATCCCGGTCGAGCGTGCCGCCACCGGATAGATCGACGCGGCGATCGCGATGATGCCTGCCGAACTTCCCGACATTCCGAATCCGACGATGCAGATCGTGATGAGCAGCAGGGTGGAGTTCGCCAGGAACATCGCGACGGCGCCGATGAACAGTGCCCCGAGCGTGTATCCGGCCATCACCACCGCGTAGGCGGCGTCCGAGCCCCGGGACCGCGCCCATGCGGTGCCGACCCGGTCGGTGATCCACCCGATGGACAGCGCGCCCGCCATACCGCCGAGGTTGAACAGCGCCGCGGCGAGGATCGCATTGGACGCGCTCTGCCCGGCCTGGCTGAACAGCGACGGCATCCACCCGAACAGGAAGTAGATCACGAGGAAGTTGATGACGAACACCACCCACAGCAGGATCGTGTCCAGTGCCCGGCCACCGGCGAAGAGTTCCCGAATCGGCGACCGGGTGGCCACCACGGCGTCCACGGTGAACGTCACCGAACCGTTGATGCCGGCCTGCGGGGCGATCGCCGAGAGGATCTTCGCGGCGCCGGCGTGATCACCGCGGGCCGCGAGGAACTTGCCCGACTCCGGCAGCCCGGCCCACGCCAGCGCCGCCACGATCAGTGGGAGAACGCCGCCGGCCACGAAGATCGACTGCCACCCGTACGCCGGAATCAGTTGAGCGGCAGCGAGTCCGCCGAGGAATCCCCCGAGGGACATGCCGGCAACGACGATGGTGACCATGGTGGAGCGGCTGCGTGCGGGACTGTACTCGCTGGTCAGTGCGATCAGGTTCGGGGTGACGCCACCGAGCCCGATGCCGGCGAGGATGCGCAGCACGATCAGCACACCCATCGACGGCGCGAAGGCAGACGCGAGCGTGAATGCCGAGAACAACACGGTGCACAGCAGGATCACCCGGCGCCGGCCCCACCGGTCGGCGATCGGACCGAACAGCAGGCTGCCCACGACCATCGCGCCGCTGCTGAGCGCCAGCAGCAGTCCGAACGAGGCCTTGGACAGGCCCCAGTCCTCGGACAGTGCGGGAATCGCGAATCCGATCAGCTGGGCGTCCATGCCGTCGAGGATCGCGAGCGCCAGGCACAGTGCGATGGCACGCTTCTGGAGGGCCGACACCGGTGCGGTGTCGATGAGTTGGGAGATGTCGACTTCACGAATGGGGGCCACGACGTGTATTCCTCTCGGATGGGGGAACCGCGGGGGATGAAGCCTCGAGCTGGATGGGCAAGCCGACGGCGTGCCTCGGAGACATGCTTCAGACCGGTGTGACGGTGCCGTCGACCGCGAGTGCGTCGGCGGGAACCTCGGGGAAACGTTGACGCAGCGACGGTTTGGCGAGCTTGCCGGAGAACGTGCGCGGCAGCGGCTCGCCGAGGGCGACGGCGTGCTTGGGACGCTTGAACTTCGCCAGGTTCTCGCCGGCGACCTCGGCGATGTCGGCGACGATGTCGGCGGCGGGACGCTCGCTGTGGAACACCACCATCGGCACCTCGCCCCACCGGTCGTCCTTGACGCCGATGACGGCGAGATCGACCAGCCCGTCGATGCCGTGCAGCGCCTTCTCGATCTCGGCGGGGTAGACGTTGAGGCCGCCGGAGATCAGCATGTCCTTGCTGCGATCGACGATCTTGAGGAATCCGCCGTCGTCCTGCATGCCGAGGTCGCCGGTGCGCAGCCACCCGTCGCCGACGGTCGCCGCGGTGGCCTCGGGCTTGTTCCAGTACTCCCGCAGCACGTGCTCGCCCCGGACCAGGATCTCGCCGACCTCTCCGGCCGGGGTGTCGACTCCCGGTTCACCGATCCGGATGTGGGTGCCGACCAGCGGTAGCCCGGCGAAGCCGGGCCGCGACACGGCGTCCTCGTAGGCGAGGGTCGAGACCATGCCCGACGCCTCGGTCAGGCCGTAGCACTGGGTGAGCGGGATGCCGTGTGAACGGTAGAAGTCGAGCAGGTCCAGGCTGACCGGCGCGCCACCCGTGCCGGCGAAGGTGAACTTCGCGAGCTTGCGGGTGCCGAAGTCGGGCAGCATCGTCATCCGTTCCCAGATCACCGGGACGGTCGTGGTTGCCGTGATCTGCTCGCGCTCGAACGTGTCGAGGGCGATCTCCGGGTCGTACTCGCGCAACAGCACCATCGTCGCGCCGGGCACGACGACGAGCTGCATGAAGATCGACAGGACCGAGCCGGTGTACACCAGCGGAGCTGAGCACAGTACCCGGTCCCCCTGCGAGAAGCCGAAGGTGATCGACTGCGAGATGCCGGGAGTCATCGCGTTGCGGTGGGTGATCAGCGCGCCCTTCTGCACGCCGGTGGTACCCGAGGTGTAGCAGATGAAGCCGGGGTCGTCGGCGGCTATGGCGACGACGGGCGCGGTTCCGGGGTCGATCAACCGCTCGTACGGCGGGTGGGCACTGCCCCCGATCGCGTAGGTCTCGAACTCCGCCTGTTCGGTGGCGACCTCGAGCAGCGACGCGAAGCCGTCTTCGACGATCACCACGCGCGGCGCGGAGTCGACCACCATCGGTGCCAGCTCCTTGGCGGTGAGCCGGAAGTTGAGCGGGACGCTGATCGCGCCGAGCTTGAGGGTCGCCAGGATGACGTGCGCGAGTTCGGGGCGATTGAGCATCATCACGGCAACCCGGTCGCCCTTGCGGACGCCGCGGGCAGCGAGCCCGCGGGCGAGTGCGTCGGTGATCGCGTCGACCTCGGCCCAGGTCTGCGATGTGTCCCCGAACACGATCGCCTGCTGCTGCGAACGCGTCTTACCCCAGAACCGGGTCAGGTCCGCGAGATTCATCTGTGCTCCTCGTGCTCGTCAGCCGGGTGTGACCACCCTCACTTCATGTGCGGTAAACCTAACAGTTATAGGCGAATGGCGCAATGCTCGATCCGGAAATTTCGGGCACCCCCCAGAACCGGACTGTCGCACGAAAACGACACCCACACAATATATTTCGTGTGGGTGTCGTTCTCCTGTGGGATGCGCCCGGTCAGCCGGCGGGCGGCGCCTCGTGTCGGGGCGTTCTCGGGTCGATCGCCGCGGTGATCCGCGCATCCTCGTACCCGGCCACCGACCGCAGCACCTCCGCGGTGTCGGCACCGACAACCGGTGGCAGGGCGGGTGCGAACTTCTCCCCGGCGACCCGCACCGGGCTGACCACGAATTCGAGTTCACCGACCCCCGGGTAGTCGACCCGGTAGGTGTTCTCCCGCGCCTGGAAATGCGGGTCCGCGAGCATGTCGGCCACGCTGTTGACCGGACCTCCGGCGATGCCGTGGTCGAGGAACAGCTGCACCCACTCGGCGCGGGTGCGCTGCGCGAAGATCTCCGTCAGCGCACGCCACACGAGGTCCGCGCGGGCGGCGGCGCCTGCGTCGGTGCTGGTGAGGTCGACGCCGATCAGGTCCTGACGCCCAACTGCGACCAGGAAGTTGTGCCAGAACTTCTCCACGTGCGACCCGAACAGGATCGCCTCACCGTCGCTGGTGCGGTAGGCCTCGAGTCGCGGCCAGTCGGGCAGCCGGCCGTCCGGCAGCCAGGACGGACGCGGCACCGAGCGGTCCCTGTTCAGCTCCGCATCCACCAGGTCGGGCATCCACGCGGCGGCGACGTCGATGCCCGACACCTCGACGTGGCAGCCGACACCGGTGGCTCCGGCCTTGTGCAGTGCGGCGAGCAACCCCATCGCCCCGTACGCGCCGAGGGCGTACATCGCGATCGGTGGCGTGGTGGAGCCGGCCATGCCCTCGGCCGGCGGCTCTGCGGGAGTGTTCACCTCGCGCAGCCCGGCGTAGGCGTCGAACACCGGACCGCCGGTACCCAGAGCCCGGTACGGGCCGTCGGTGCCCATACCCGACACGGTGCACAGCACGATTTTCGGATTCACCTGGCGCAGTTGCTCGTAGCCGACTCCGAGCCAGTCCAGGTAGCCGCCGCGCATACCTTCGACGACGGCGTCACACGAGCGGGCGAGGTCGAGGAAGGCGTGCTTGCCCTCGGGACTGCGCAGGTCGAGCGCGACGGACTTCTTGCCGCGATTCCATCGCAGGTGCATGAACGCCGGTCCGTCAGGATCGCCGATCGCCCGGTTGCCACCGACGCGGACCGGGTCGCCGAGCGGCCCCGACTCCACCTTGATCACCTCGGCACCGAGGTCCGCGAGGTGCCCACCCAGCGACGCCGGGGCGAGCTGGGCGACCTCGAGGACCCGCAAACCATCCAACAGCGAGTACCCACTCATGAATTCTCCTCCGCTCCCCAACCCACGGCCAGCGAGACATTCTGTGTTTGTTCGGGTTTCAGTTCGATCCAGAGTCCCTCGACATCGGCCACGAGGACGTCTCCGTGATACATGGCACCGCGCATGAACCGCTTGCGACCGTCCTGGCCGGCGAACTCTGCCTCCACACGCAATTCGACGTCGAGTGGCGCGGGCGCCCGATAGTTGACGTGCAGGTACGCCGTGCGTGCCCACGGTCTGCCGCAGCTGTTGGCGAGGCGCGCGAGGATCTCGTCGAAGATCAACGGTGTCACGCCACCGTTCATCGCGTATCGGCCGGAATGAAATCTGCCGACGACGACGTGCCCGCGCGCCCGGTTTTCGGTCACCTCGTCGAGATGGAGGGCCGGTGTGAGGGTCTGCCCGCGCCCCGCAAGGTCCCAGCGGCGCCCGGAGATCTGCTCGTCCTCGCCGACCTCGAACGCTGCCAGTCGGGCCGCGAGGTCACGGAGCGTTCGCGCTGCCCGGCCCGCCGCCTCCGGGGTGGGCCGGCTGCGGGTGACGGCCTCCTGCACCGCGCGCAGGGCGTCGGTCAGTTCCGCGAACTCGTCGTCATGGTCGGTAGTCGGTTCGAACGGGTCGTCCCAGCTGGGACTCCAGATATCGTCGGTGGTCGAGACAGTGGTGGCGTCCATCCGGATCTCACTTTCTGTGGAGGAGAGTGACGAACGGCGAATCACTGTGCGCGACTTCCGAAGTATGAGCGAAATATCTCCTCGACCGGGCGGGGTCGAAGGGTCGTGCGCGACACGACGTTTTCCCGGTCGTATCGGCTCCGCAGGCCCTGCCCCGGTCCGTCGAGCAGCAGCGCCTTGATCTCGCGCATCGATTCGGGAGGCTGAGCGGCGATCTGTTCGGCCGCCTCGAGCGCGGCGCCGAGAACGTCGCCGTCGGCCGCGTACCGGGAGACGAGCCCCATCCGGAAGGCCTCCTCGCCGGACACTGCTCGTGAGGTCAGCAGTAGATCGCGGGTCGGCCCGGCGCCGATCAGCTGGTCGAGGACCCATGTCAGGTTGGCTCCGCCGTACTTCGCCGCGGTGACGGTGATGCGGGTGCCGGGGCCGCCCACCCGCAGGTCCGAACACACCGCGAGCAGGGTTCCCGCGCCGTGGGCGATCCCGTGGACTGCGGCAACCGTCGGTTTGGGGAACGTGAAGTACCGCCACAGCAGCTCTTCTCGTTCGAGCATGCTCAGGACTCCGGCATCCGGGGTCATCGCGCGAAGTTCCTTCAGGTCGTATCCGGCGGAGAACGCCGCTGCGCCCTCTCCCGCCAGTACCACCACCCGAACGTCCGGGTCGTGTGCCGCCTCTGCGAGCGCGGCGTCGAGTTCACGTTGCAGACCGAGCGAGATCGCGTTGTGCACGTCCGGGCGAGCTAGGTCGAGTTGCAACACCCCGGGAGCCGGGGACGATCGATGCAGGTCGTCCGACGTCACTTCGCACCGCCGACCGCGGCCTCCTCACGCGCGACCTCCTCGGCATCCCGGGTGATCATCTTGTGGAAGACCTGACCGGGGAGTTCGTTCCGTCCGTAGATCAGCTCGTCGACCTGCCCGTGCGCCGCGTTGGCGGTGATCGTCTTCGTGACGAACCAGTCCTCGGCGTGCAGGGTCTCCATGAGGAGTTCCCAGTTCTTGTCGAGAATCCGCTTCTCGCGCGGGGTCTCCGGCTCCTTTGGGGAGAGCAGACGGATGGTGCAGTACGACACGTTGGGATCTTCGGTGTCGGGAACGATCGTCCAGATCTCGAAGTGATTGGGCTCCGTAACAAGCATGGTGCCCGGATAGATCGTGTAGTTCGCGAGGGAGTAGTCGCGGACGTCGAACGAGTCGGGATCGGCGCCGCGAACCTCGGTTATCGACTTGCGCGCGACGACGATTCGCCATGAGCGGTCCACCAGGTCGTATGCCGTGATGTTCCCCTCCAGGTAGTTGCACACTGTCTTGGTGTGCAACTGGCACAGGTGGTACGAGTCCTGCACGCCGTCGACGGCGATCTTCCAGTTCATGTCGAGTCTCCAGGTCTCCTTGCGCACCTGGAACGACTCCGCCATTCCGGTCGCCGTCACCTCCGCGTCGTGCTTGGCGCCGAGGATCGCGGCGATGTCGAGATCAGCCCCGACCGTCGGAACCACCCAGACCAGGCCGTGCCGTACCTCGCAGGGAAATTCCACGAGCCCGTACTGTGCGCGGTCCATGCCGTCGAAGCCTTCCGAGTGCGGCATCCCCCGCAGATCGCCGCCGCGGCCGTACGCCCAGTTGTGATACGGGCAGCTGAAGATGCGCTTGCAACCCGATTCCTCGAACTCCACCTTTGCACCCCGGTGCCTGCAGACGTTGGAGAAGGCCTTGACGCTGCCGTCCGTCTGCCGCACCACCAGCAGCGGTGTGCCGATCAGCTCGGTCGTGACGAAGGCGCCGGCCTTCTTCAGCTCGTCGACGTGCGCGACGATGTGCGGCAGTCGCCGGACCACCTTGCGTTCGCGTTCGGCGAGTTCGGGGTCGTTGAACGCCGAGAACGGCACTCGAAGCAGGTCATCCGCGTAGTCGGTGCTGTTGTTGTCGACATGTGCGATCAGTCGCTCGGTGAGGGTGATCTTGTCTTCGCGCTCCATACACCGAGAGTGGCACATGAGACATTGCTTGTCTAGCGTCTCACTCAAATTGATGACGGTACTGTCTACTGGTGGCTGCAAGGACTGGAAACGACCCCGCGACCGACGTCCGCTCGACGATCCTCACCGCAGCGGAGACGTGTTTCGAACGCTTCGGAATCACGAAGACGACCATGGAAGACGTCGCTCGCGCGGCGGATATGTCCCGCGCGACCGTCTACAGATACTTCTCGGACCGCGAGAGTCTGATCATCGAGTCGGTCGCGCGGCGCGCGCGCAAGAACATGAAGCCGGCCCGGGCCTTCATCGCGAAGTGGCCCACCATCGAGGAGCGCCTCGTCGAGGGCATCTGCAACAACGTCGAGAGCGGTCTCCGGGACCCTATGGTTCACCTGCTCGTTTCGCCGTCGGAGATGACACTGGCGAACTCGCTGCTGACCACGTCGGGCAAGGCCGTCGAACTCACGAGCGAACTCTGGGAGCCGATTCTGCGCGACGCCCAGGAGGCCGGCGACATCCGCGCCGACGTCGATCTGGCACTGCTCTGCGAGTGGATCTCCGAACTCGAGATCATGTGCATCAGCCAACTCAACGGCGGCACCGGCTCATTGGAACGGTTCCGCGAGAAGCTACGCGCCTTCCTCGTCCCTTCCCTGCTGCCCGCCGGCAACTGAGACCGCGAGGGACGCCGCGAACGGCGGTCGGAACTACGGCAGGAAGGCAGGCAGGACGAACTGCCTCATCATCTGGCGGTGCGAGGGATCGCTCGGATCCGAATTGTCCAGCCGCGGTGCAAGCATCAGCTGTACAAGGGTGATCCAGGAGCACGCCTCGCCCGTGTCGATATCTGCGCGCATCTCGCCATTGGACTTAGCCTCGTCGAAGATCGGGCCCCACAGTTCGGTGGTCAGACTCGTTGCGAGTGGGATGGTCTCGAGCCACGAATCTCCGCCGACGTGTTCAGGACTGACAAGTATGCGCACGATCGGGTCGTTGATTCCGTCGTAGACCAGGTAGATGAGACCTTCGATCAGCTTGTCCTCGAACGTTGCACACTCCATCAGGAACTTCCGGCCGCGATCGAGGGTCTGGCGCGATCGCCACCTGATCAGCTCGGTGGTGAGCGTTTCACGGTCCTGAAAATAGCGGTAGACGGTCGGGCGTGAAACCCCGGCCTCCTTGGCAATGTCCTCCATCGTGGTCTTCGAGATTCCGAAGCGAAGAATCATAGCCTGAGCAGCCACAAGTATCTGGGACCGTGCGACGTCGGCGTCCTGACTCAGCACCCCGGCAGTTCTTCTTCTTGCCATCCTCGCGCTCCAGACACGATCATTCCGACCAGCCACCCCGACCAGACACGATACAAATGACAATACACGTAAGATGTTGTATTCCGCACCCGCTGGCCAGCACCCCTACACCAATGAACGAGGCAGGTGTCCGAGGTCCCACATTCCCACGGGACCATCGGACATCTGCCTCGAATCTCCGCCCCGGACTCAGGACGCGGGTGTAAAGGTGATCGGAAGTCGGATGCATCCGCGCACCTGGGTCGCGTGCAGGATCGGCGGGTCCTCCGGAACGAGACGGTAATCGGGCAGTCGCTTGTGAATCTCCTCCATGGCCAGCTTGAGCTCGATTCGTGCCAGATGCGACCCGATGCAACGGTGGGGCCCGGCGCCGAAGGACAGATGACGATTGGGCGAGCGGTCGACCCTCAGCTCGTCCGGATCTTCGAACTCGGCGCCGTCACGGTTCGCCGAGCAGAGCAGCACGATGAGCTGGTCCCCTTCCCTGATCGTGACTCCGCCGATCTCGACGTCGCGGGTCGCTCGCCGGCCCGCGATCACGGCGGCCTCGATCCTCAGGATCTCCTCGACCGCCGCCGAAACGGTGTCGGGATCGTCCACGATCTCCTGCCTCTGACCCGGGTTGTTCGCCAGATGGATGATCGCCCAGGCAAGTGAACCCTGCACAGTATGCAAACCCGCGATGAGCAGAAGGAAGAACATGCGGTACAGCTCCTCGTCGGTGAGGAGCCGTACCCCGTCCCCCATCTCGATCGGGGTGTTGATGATCTGTGCGGTCAGAGTGTCCGAGGTGATCTCACCTGACCGCACTCCGGCCACGATGGCACCGAAGTAGCCGAAGATCTGGTTGGCTGCAGCCTCGCGCGCCGTGGCCGATTCTTCCTCGGTTCCGCCGGGAACACCCTGTAGTGCGACGTCTGTCGTCGTGGTGAACATCTCGGCGTCTTCGAGCGGCCAACCCATCAGTGCCAGGAACACCCGTGTCGGCAACTCGTGCGCGAACTCCGAGATGAACTCGGCTTCGCCGCGTGCCGCGAAATCGTCTATGAGCTCGTTGATGACGTCACGGATCCGGGGCTCGAGTTCCTTCATCCGCTTGGGACTGAACAGCGGTTGCAGCGCCTGCCGGTAGTACGTGTGCTCCGGCGGGTCGAGCTCGATCGGGATGAACTTCCCCTGACCGGCGTTCACGAGGTTGTTGGGGTAGCTGGAGAAGGTCTCCGGGTCACGCAAGACCTGGTGGATTTCCTCGTAGCGCGTCACGATCCAGTGTCCGCCATGCGCCTTCGAGTACACGACGGGGCCGATGGCCCTCAGCGCCGCAGCACGTTCCTGAAACACGTCCTCAGGCATCGCCAGGGTCTGGTCGTAGACGTCGAAGTCCACGATGAGCCTGTCGGGTAGTTGGGTTGTCGTCACTGCTTCTCAACCTTTCCGCGTTGGGGGTTCGACGCTCAGCGCGCGTTCGGGGCACATTTCGACGAGGGCATCCAGTTGGTCTCGTCGTTCCTGCGGAACCGATTCGGCAACGACTACCGGGTAGCCCTGGTCGTCGCTGTCGACAATGTCGGGCGCCGCCCCGTAGCAGAGGCCGTGGCCAGCACACGCGGACCGGTCGACCCTCAATGACGGCGCACGGTTCTGCGCAGGGGTTCTCATGGACGGTCGCTCCGCTCAGTCGACAGGAAGCGTCGGATTCGGTGCGTCCTCTTCGAACATCATCGCCACACGTGACAGGGTGCCGCCGTCCGTCGCGGGCAGCGTCAGACCCGAAATGTATGCGGAGTCGTCCGACACGAGGAAGAGTGCAACCTTCGCGTTGTCCACGAGCGACGGTGGACGCTGGAGCTTGAGCGGAATCGGCGAGACACCCGGGTCCCACGGCCCCGCGGTCTCTTCGTAGGACTGACCGATGACCGGGGTGCCGGGACCCATCAGGAAGTTCGGCGACATCCCGTGGGTGGGAGCGAGGGCGTTGACGCGAATCCCGTACCGTCCGAGATCCAGGCTGAGGCCGCGAACCAGGCCGTTGACGCCGGCTTTCGTCGCCGAGTACATCGCGATGCTGTGATAGGCGGCGAAGGAAGCCGCAGAGGACGTTGCCAAGATGGTGCCGCCACCATTCGCCCGCATCGCCGGCACCGCCGCCTTACAGGAGTACACGACGCCGCTGAGGTTGACCCCGAGAACGTGCTGCCAATCGGCATCAGTGAGGTCCTGAAACTCCACGTGCTCGCCTCCTGCCACCGACGGCACACCCCCACGGGACACGACGCCGGCGTTGGCCCACATGATGTCGAGCTTGCCGAACTGATCGACGGTCGCCTCGACGCTGCGATACACCGCGGCCTCGTCGCTCACATCGGCGGTAATGGCGATCGCAGTTCCACCCTGTTGCTCAACCAGTTTCGCCGTCTGCTCGGCTCGATCGCCGTCGATGTCGACTACCGCAACCTTCGCACCTTCCGACGCGAACAACTGCGCGCCCTGGCGCCCGAGCCCGGATCCGCCGCCGGTGATGACGGCAACTTTGTCCTGAAGCTTCACTGCAAACTCCTCTGTGATGGTTCATCGGATGCCGAAGATTTTGCGGAGCGGGACAGCATCCAACATTGTTGGTTTACATGACTTTCCGATCCCCGATGGGGCGCTTTCGCCGGTCGAGACGATCGAGTGCGGGTCGCAATTCCGATACAAATAAACCTTATACCGTTAGTCTATGAGACGTCAATCACTTTCTGAGCCGGTCCGAGCAGCGACGTATCGAGGTCATCGCAGCCAGAACTAGCTGCACGCGAGACGATTTGAATCATCAGGTTGTATCTACCAGCTTCACACGCGCCAGCCCCATTCCCTGTCGAGCCGCCGCTCGTACGCGTCGAGCGCTTGCCAAACGTAAGTAGTCGACGCCGTTGTGGACCGCGCGAACCCGTCCACTCGGTCGGATCCCAGCACCTCCAACGGAGAAAGAAGCTAGCGCAAAGCATTACGCCTTTCTCCCGGTGGAGCTGAGGTAGTCGAGAACTCCTCGACGATCGTGGCTGTCATCGCCTCAATCGATCCGGCGTGTCGGCCGCGCGGCGGCGACGACGCCGACGCCTCCCTTGCCACGTGGCCGGGTGGAACTCTCCTTGATCTTGCTCTCCAACAACGCTTCCAACGCATGAAGGGCGATATCGGTGTTCCGTCTTGGTCCCCTGATGAATCGGGTGCGACACCGAATCGGATGAGCCCTACGGAGTATCGAGCGTCTCGACGAGGGAGACCTCCACGGCGGGAGCTTTCCGCCGCGTAGCAGCCGGATGGGCCGGACCCCACAATCGCCACCTCAGCAGTGCGCGTTGCGACACCGGGCCGTCTCGGCGACAGGAGGTTCGGCACCAGGGATGGGCGGATCCCGGCTGGCGTGATACGCCGCGTCGATCTCCTCGTAGCGCAACGTTTCCGAAGTCAGGTCGCATTCGGAAGCTATCGCGACGACCGGACATGCATCGGTACTTGCGCCTTCGAAATATCCGATCGGATCGGATGTAGAGCATCTCCGCGTGACCGTAGCCGTGCTCATTCGGAGCCGGATGAATGCAATCGACGGGCACACCAAGACGCACCTTGCGTCATTGCAGCAGGATTGCGCGACTACATGAGCCAACGTGAGCTCCTATCGCCTCATGACCGGATCGCCAGCACCCTGCCACACTTAACAGTGATACAAATTACGTTAGATGTCAGGCATTGCATGTGTCAAGCCTCACACTGAGGCAACGAGGTCTGGTGCCGGCCCGGCCCGTGGGTCGGGGGCGCGAGAGTGGGTGGTGGTCAAGCCCTGCCCGGTGGCGTCATGGGAACTACCGGCCCCGTGGCCCGTCCCTGTTCGTCCAGGATGTGGCCCAGGTGTTTCCCGATCTGCATGACCACCGACCGGTCGGCCACCCGCGATCCGGGCAGGAGCTTCTCGAGGAGCAGTTCGAACCGGTGGACGTCGTTGAGGGTGCGCAACCAGACGGCCATGATCAGGTTGTATTCGCTGGCCACGAGTACCGCCAACCGCACTTCCTCGATTCGGCCCAGCGACGTCCGCAGCCGTTCGATCAGGGGCGCGGGAACCTGCATGAAGTACCAGGCGTAGACCGGCCACTCGGAGTAGGTGCGGGCGATGTCGGTGCGCAGCAGGAGCGATCCGTCTCGCCGCATCGTCGCGATGGCGTCGGTGATGCGCTGATTGCTGACGCCGGCGCGTTCGGCGATCGCCGTGGTGGCCGCGCGGCCGTCGATGCCGAGTTCGTGGTGGATCACGCGTTTCAGGTCGGGTGAGACGGTCCGCGAAGCGCGCGGGCGGGGCGGCCGGGGGCCGGGAACACGGGCGGCCTGCGCCGCGGACAGCGTGCGCAGCCGCCAGTTCCCCGCCTCGAACAGCACCTCGGTGATGAGGTGGGTGCGGGCGCGCCGGATCGCCGGGTACTCGCCGAGTCGATGAAGCAGGAACCGAGACGTGTCCGCCGAATCCTGCGCCATCAGCGTGAGCAGGAGGTCGCGACCGCCCGCCGTGAAGTCGATACCGGCGACCATCGGGTCCTCCGCCATCGCCTGCGCGGTTGCGACGGATTTCCCTGGTGCGCATTCGATTTCGACCAGCACGCCACGTCCCGGAGTCCCGGCGTCGTAACCGGTGATCCAGATCAGACCGGTGTCGCGCAGCCGCTGGTACCGCCGCGACAACGTCACCGGGTCGACGTCCAGGATCGGCGCGAGCGCCTTCCAGGAGGCTCGCGGCTCGATCTGCAATGCATGCATGAGTCCGAAGTCGACGTCATCTGGCTCGTAATCCTGCATGGATGGTCCTTTAGTGCCGAGAAAGCTGCAAATTTACACGATGGAATTCACACCGGGTCACTCTTCCACCAGTCACCTTCCGCTGAACCTCTTGGAGTCCACATGAGTTCTTCGCGCCACCTCCAGGGAAGCGACGCTGCCACGGCAGCGGTCGGATTCCTCGTGGTCATGGAGTTCGCCAGCGGCCTGCTGCAGGGGTGGTTCTCCCCGCTGCTGCCCGCCATCGGCGAACGTTTCGACGCGTCGTCCGCCGCCTTGAACTGGGTGAGCGCCATGTATCTGCTGGGAACGGCGGCCTGCGTCCCGTTGATCGCCAAACTCGGTGACCTCTTCGGCCACAAGCGGCTTCTCGTCGTCGCAACCGCGTCCGTCGCGCTCGGTTCGTTCCTCGTCGCGTTCGCGCCGTCGTTCGAACTGCTGCTCGTCGGCCGGGCGTTGCAGGCACCGCTCGGGGCGTTCCTTCCGCTCGAGTTCGCGATCGTGCGGGACCGTGATCCGGCCACGGCCGGCCGGAGCATCGGCAGGCTTGTCGGGTCGCTCACGCTGGGCGCCGCTGTCGGCGGCCTACTCTCGGGTTTCCTCCTCGACTCGGTGATCGGCGACGTGAGCGTCGTGCTGCTCGTTCCCGCCGTCCTCATGACGATCTGCCTCGCGGTGGTCTACTTCCTCGTCCCGGAGACGACGGTGCGCAAGACGGGCACCGTCGACTGGACCGGCGCCGTCCTGCTCACGGTCGGACTGCTCGGCGTGCTCGGCGGTGTGTCCAACGCGAGCACCTGGGGTTGGACGAGCGCGCTGACGTGGTCGGCCATCGGCGTCGGGGCCGCGGTTCTCGTCGTCTGGGTGTTCGTGGAACGACGCGTCCGGCACCCGCTCGTGGACCTCGACGTCGTCGGGCGAGGAATGCGCGTTCCCATGTTGATGGCCATGCTGTTCGGCGCCCAACTATTCGGTGTCCAGACCCCCAGCGCCCTCTTCCTCCGTGCCTCACCGGAGACCAACGGCTACGGGCTCGGCGTCACCGCCTCGATGACCGGTCTGATCCTGGCACTGTTCGCGCTCGCGATGTTCGTCGGCGCCTCGGTGAGCGACCGGCTCGCCCATTCCGCCCTCACCGTGCCCGGATCGCTCGCACTGGGTGCGGTCCTCGCGGCGGCCTCCTACATCCTGATGATCGTCGTCCAGGGGAACGTCGCCCTGTTCACGCTGTGGCTCGTCGTCGCGGGACTGGGTGGTGGCGTGGTGGTCGGGGTCCTGCCCACCGTCATCGTGCAGCAGGCCCCACCGGATTCGGTCGGCATCGCATCCGGCCTCTACAACACATCCCGCACCGCGTCGGGAGCCGTCGCCGGGGCAGTGTTCGCCCTCGTGATGTCGTCGATGATCACTCCCGCGCTCACCGCCGGCGGCAAGCAGATCCCCTCTGTGGGCGCTTATCACGTGGTGTGGGCAGTCTGTGCGGCACTGTGCGTCCTCACCGCTGTCCTGGCACTGAAACTTCGGTCGCAGCCGGCCAACACCGAGAACGACACGACCCCACTCGCCGACGACGAACAAGTGCCCGCCTGACATCTCTCCTGAACACCGAACGAAAGGACATCGAAGTGTCTATCGATCCATACCTCCTCGGCACCATCGACGAACTCGGCTCGCAGTACACCGCATTGAGCGATGCAATCTGGAACAAGCCCGAACTGCGATGGGAAGAACATACTTCCGTCGATGCGCAGATCGCCGTCGCGGAGGCCGAGGGCTTCACCGTCACCCGGGCGGTGGCCGGTATCCCGACCGCGTTCAGCGCCGAAGCCGGAAGTGGCACGCCCGTGATCGCGATCGTCGGCGAATACGACGCCCTCGCCGGGCTCAGCCAGAAATCGGGAAGTGCCGTGCCGGAACCGGAACCCGGCAACGAAACCGGGAACGGACAGGGCTGCGGCCACCACCTGCTCGGCGGCGGTTCACTCCTGGCCGCGACCGCGGTCAAGCGGTACCTCGACGCGAACGGCCTCCCCGGAACCGTCCGCTACTACGGCTGCCCGGCAGAAGAGGCCGCCGCCGGAAAGACGTTCATGGTCAAGGAAGGTGCCTTCGACGACGTCGACGCTGCCGTGTCATGGCACCCCGGCGACACCACCACCGTGCAACGGATCCGGACACTCGCCTACATCCAGGCCTACGTCCGCTTCACCGGTGTCGCCTCCCACGCAGGCGTGTCCCCCGAGCGCGGCCGCAGCGCTCTCGACGCGCTCGAGCTGATGAACGTCGGCACGAACTTCCTGCGTGAGCACATGCCCTCGGACTGCCGGATCCATTACGCGATCCTTGACACAGGCGGTCGCTCACCCAACGTGGTCCAGGCGAGCGCCGAGGCGTACTACCTGGTGCGGTCGCCGGACGTGGCCGGCATGCGCGAGCTGTTCGCCCGCGTGACGAAGATCGCCGAGGGCGCCGCGCTGATGACCGAGACCTCGGTCGAGATCGAGATCGACGGCGGATGCTCGGACATCCTGCCCAACGTCGTCCTCGAGGATTCGATGCAGGAGCGACTCCGCGAGCTCGGACCGGTTCCCTTCGACGCCGGCGACCTCGAGTCCGCATCGGCGTTCACCACCGCGACGGCGTCGGGACGCACCGCGAGCACACTCGGCGGTGAGTTCGACGGCGACGGAAGCGCTCTGCACACCGACATCGTCACATTCGACGCGCGGACGCCACGGCCGACGCTGACCGGATCCAGCGACCTAGGTGACGTCAGCCGGGTGGCACCCCTCGTGCAGTGCGCCACGGCGTGCGTCGCCGTCGGCACTGCCGCCCACTCGTGGCAGATGGTCGCCCAAGGCAAGCTTCCCGCCGCACACAAGGGGATGATCCACGCCGCCAAGATCATGGCCGCGACCGCGGCGGACCTGCTGACGGATGCCGAACTGCTGGCCTCCGCGCGCAAGGAATTCAGCACCCGCATCTCCGAGACCCCGTACGACTCCCCGCTTCCCGACGGGGTCATCGCCCCGCCCCTGCGCGACACAGTCGCCGTCTGACCGTCCGGTCGCAACCACCAGGAAGGACCCACATGACTCTCGTCACCCCAGTCGGAGACACCACCGAGACTCGCGCGGCAGCATTGAAGGACACTGCGGCGCAGGTAGTCCGGAATCGCGAGAAGGAACTGCTCGAACTCAGCCATCGCATTCACGACACCCCCGAGATCGCGTTCGAGGAGCACCGCGCCGCCGGCCTCGTCGGGGACACGCTCCGGAACGCCGGCTTCGATACCACCGTGGGCGTCTACGGGCTCGACACGGCCGTCGAGGCGGTCTACGGCGACGGTGATCTCACGGTCGCGATCTGCGCCGAGTACGACGCGCTGCCCGAGGTCGGGCATGCGTGCGGGCACAACATGATCGCGGCCGCCGGGGTGGGTGCGGCGCTCGCGCTCGCGGCGGTCGCCGACGAGGCCGGTCTCCGGATCAAACTGCTCGGCACACCCGCCGAGGAGCACGGCGGCGGCAAGATCCCGATGCTCGAAGCCGGTGCGTGGGAGGACGCGGCGCTGTCGCTGATGGTCCATGGTGCGTCGGGGACGGACATGCCCTGCGCCTCGCTGTGGATGCAGGCGGTCGACCGATTCGAGGTCACATTCACCGGCCGCGCCGCACACGCCGCCGGCGCACCCGAGCACGGGATCAACGCCGGTGCCGCGGCGACGATCGCGCTGGGTGCCCTCGGTTTGGTCCGGCAGCAGTTCCGGGCGAAGACACGGGTCAACGCGTTCGTTTCGCACGGCGGAGACGTCACCAACATCATTCCGGCCCGGACCGTGGTGCAGGTCGAGGTGCGGGCGCCGGAGATCGGTGAGTGGCGCGAGGTGAAGGAGCGGGTGCTCGCCTGCTTCGAAGCGGGCGCGATCGCCACCGGATGCGAGTGGACATACGAGGCCACGGAACCGCCGTACGCGCCGATGGTCCAGAGCGCGGTGCTCGCGGCGATCTGGGACGAAAACCTGCAGGCCACCGGCCGCGAACTCACGTCCGCCTCACTCGGCGGAGGCTCCAGCGACATGGGCAACGTGTCCCAGGTCGTGCCGTCGATCCATCCCGCGATCGCGGTGCTCGGTAGCACCGCGATCCCGCACAACGCCGACTTCGCCGACGCCGCAGCCAGTCCCGCGGCCGACGCCGCGATCCTCGACGGTGCGACAGCGCTGGCGTGGACGGTCCTCGACGCCGCGCTGGACGCCGAGGTCCGCGGGGAGTTGCTGCGTCTGCAGGCGGAACGGCCGGAGGGGTTCACCCGGCGCGCCAGCTGGGCGTGATCGCCTAGGACAGGGCGAGCCGGCGCTCGGCGATCGTCACGTGCTGCGCGAGGACGGGGCCGATGCCGGCGAGCGCTTCCGGACTCGTCATCTGCTGGTGCGATACGGGAACGGCGTGTTCGATGATCTCGCCGCTGATGTGGGGCCTCCACGCGGAGACGCCGGTGGGGGCATCCACAGAGTCCGCCGCACCGAAGAACAGCAGATCGGCACGGATCGGTGTCGACGGGCGGTGCGCGAGGGCGAGGTCGACGGTCTGCGTGAACACCCGGTGGACGGCGTCGAGGTCGTCCGCGGTCACGGCTGCGAACAGTCCGCCGGTGCGGCGCAGCACTTCCACGGCGCGATCCGTGGTCGCCGCCGCATCCTCGTCGCCCGGGACCACCGCGCCGAGCTCCGCCAGAAGTGCTGCCACGGTCGGCTTTTCCGTCGTGGGACCGTATCCTCCGGTCAGGTGTGTGTCGAGCATCGCGAGGGTGGCCACCTCGTCGCCGCCCTCCGTGAGCTGCACCGCCATCTCATGGGCGATCTGACCGCCGACCGAGTAGCCGACCAGGTGATACGGGCCGTGCGGCTGCACCGCGCGGATCCGCTGGACGTACCGGGCGGCGAGATCCTCCAAGGAGTCGACGCGCAGGTCGGGGTCGGTCAGCGCCGGGGATTGCAGCCCGTACACCGGACGGTCACCGAGGTACTGCACCAGCCCGGTGAAGCACCAGGCCAATCCGATCGCGGGGTGGATGCAGAACACCGGGTTGCCGGTTCCGGTGGTTCGCAGCGGCAGCAGCACGTCGAGCGACCGGTCGGCGGCGCCGTCCGCGCGGGAGTCCTCCGGCGCCGTGGCGATCATGTGTGCCAAGGCTTCCGGCGTCGGATGGGTGAAGATCCACTGCACCGGCACGACGCGCGCAAACGATTCGGCAATCCGGGCGATCACGCTCGTCGCGGTGAGCGACGTGCCACCGAGCGTGAAGTAGTTGTCGTCGAGGCCGACCCGGTCCAGGCCGAGCCCCTCGGCGAACGCGGTGGCCACCACCTCCTCGGTCGCGTTGCGCGGCGCCCGGTACGCGGCGCGCGCCGCGGTGAAGTCCGGTTCCGGCAGGGCGGCGCGGTCGAGTTTCCCGTTCGCGGTCACCGGCACGGCGTCGAGCACCGTCACGGTCGCGGGGACCATGTGCGGGGCCAACCGCGCACGGGCGTGCGCCAGGACCGCGGATGTGTCCAGTAGCGAGCCCGCAGCGGGGACGACGTAGCCGGCCAACCGGTCGCCGCTGGTGTTCACGACGGCACGATCGATACCGGGGTATCCGAGGAGAGCCGATTCGATTTCGCCGAGTTCGACGCGGAAACCACGAATCTTCACCTGAAAATCCGAGCGACCCACATACTCGAGCACCGGACCACCCACCGAACGCCGCCACCGCACCACATCCCCCGTCCGATACATCCGATCCCCCGGCCCACCGAACGGATCCGCAACAAACCGCCCCGCCGTCAACGCCATCCGATTCCGATACCCCCGCGCCAGCGCCGGACCCGACAAATACAACTCCCCCGCCGCCCCGAACGGCACCGGCCGCAACCGCCCATCCAACACCAGCTCACCGAACCCACGAACCGGACCACCAACCGTCACCGACTCCCCCACCACCAACCCACCACTGGCATTCGACATAATCGTCGCCTCCGTCGGCCCGTACGCATTGAACATCCGCCGACCCGGAGCCCACCGAGCAACCAACTCCGGCGGGCACGCCTCACCCGCCACCACCAACGCACCCAACGCCCCCAACCCCACCGGATCAACCGACGACAACGCCGTCGGCGTCAACACCGCATGCGTCACCGACTCCCCCACCAGAATCCGCGCCAACTCCTCCCCACCGTAAACCGTCGGCGGAACCACCACCAACCGCGCACCCAACCCCAACGCCCACACCAACTCGAACACCGACGCATCGAAACTCGGTGACGCACAATGCAACACCCGAGCACCCGCACACACCCCGAAACCCGACCGCTGCGCAGCCACCACATTCGCCAACCCCCGATGCGTCACCACCACACCCTTCGGCACACCCGTCGACCCCGACGTATAAATCACATACGCCGCCTGACCCACCCGCACCGGCGCACCCCGATCCACATCCGTCACCACCCCCGCCGACACCGACGACAACCGCGACACGACCACCGCATCATCGAGCACCACCCACCGCACCGAACCCGGCAACCGATCCCGCACCTCCGAGACCGTCACCCCCACCACCACACCCGAATTCACCAGCATGTGCTCCACACGCCCCACCGGATACTGCGGATCCACCGGCAAAAACGCCGCCCCCGTCTTCGCCACCGCCCACACCGACAACACCGACTCGACCGACCGCGCCACCGCCACAGCCACCACCGACTCCGCACCCACCCCCGCCTCCAACAACACCCGCGCCAACCGATTCGACGCCTCATCCAACTCCCGATACGTCAACCGACGATCCCCACACACCACCGCCACCGCCAATAACTCCGGCAACGACACCTCCGACACCGACACCCCACCCACCACCGGAGTCAAGCACTCCAACTCCGCAGCGCCGATCACGGCGATGTCGCCGATCGGGCGGTCCGGCGACGCCGTGACCGCGTCGAGGATGCGGACGAACTGGTCCGCGAACCCGCGCACGGTGCTCGCGTCCAGGATGTCGGTGGCGAAACCGAACGCCGCGGACATTCCGGCAGGTTCGCCGGTTCCGTCGACGTTCTCACTCAGGGTCAGGTACAGATCGCATTTGGCGACCTCGACACCGGCGTCGACGACCTCGACGGTGAGCCCGGGCAGTTCGAGGCGGCTCTCCTCGGTGTTCTGGAACTCGAGCAGCACCTGGAACAGCGGGGTGTGCGCGGTCGACCTGACCGGGTCGACCGCCTGCACCACCCGGTCGAACGGCACCTCCGCGTGCCCGAATGCCCCGAGGTCGGTCTCGCGGACGTGCGCCACCAAGTCGGTGAAGGAACTCTCGGGTGCGACCCGGGTCCGTAGCACCACGGTGTTGACGAACATGCCGACCATCTCGTCGAGTGCCGCGTCGCCGCGACCGGCGACGGGCGTGCCCACCGCGAGGTCCGTCTCGCCGCTCAGGCGGCCGAGCAGGACGGCGAGTGCGGCGTGCGCGACCATGAACAGCGTCGAATCGTGGTCCCGGGCGAGGTCGGACAGCTTCCTGTGGAGGTCCGCGCCGATCGCGAACGGCACGGTGGCGCCGTGTGCGGACCGCTGCAGCGGGCGCCGCCGGTCGGTCGGCAGCTCGAGCAGCTCGGGCATCCCGTCGAGGGTCCGGCACCAGTAGTCCAGCTGCGCCGAAAGCAGCGAGTCCGGGTCGGTGTCGCTGCCCAGCGTGCGGCGTTGCCACAGCGCGAAGTCCGCGTACTGCACCGGCATCGGCGCCCACCCGGGCGGACGTCCGTGCGTACACGCGGTGTACGCAACCATCACGTCGCGGGCGAGCGGCGCCATCGACGATCCGTCCGCCGCGATATGGTGCAACACGAGAGCCACCACGTGTTCGTCCGGGCCGATCCGCAGCACCGCGACACGCATCGGGACGTCGCGGCTCACGTTGAACTGGGCCGACGCGAGAGGCACCAGCTCGCTGCGCAGCGCCGCCTCGTCGGACACGGTGACCGGGGTGAGGTCGAGGGTCACCCGATCCGCGGGCAGCACCACCTGATGCGGGCCGTCTGCGGAGCCGGGATAGACGGTGCGGAGCGGTTCGTGTCGTTCGACGACGTCGCCGAACGCGGCGCGCAGAGCCTCGATGTCGAGTTCGCCGGTCAGGCGCAGTGCGATCGGAACGTTGTAGGCGGGCGAGGTCGTGTCGACCTGGTTGACGATCCACATCCGCTGCTGTGCGAGGGACAGCGGCACCCGGTCGGGGCGCGGGGTCGCCGTGAGGGCGGGACGCGCCGCGGTGCTGCGATCCGCGGTAGCGGCACGGTCGGCGAGTTCCGCCACGGTCGGCGCCTCGAACAACTCCCGGACACCCAAGCCGACGCCCAGCGCGGAGTTGATGCGGGCGACGGCGCGGGTCGCGCTCAGCGAGTTACCGCCGAGGTCGAAGAAGTTATCGTCGAGCCCGGCCCGGTCGAGTCCGAGCACCTCGGCGAAGACGTCTGCCACGGTGTGCTCGGCCGTATTAGTCGATGCGCGGAACACGGTGCGGACGATCGCGAAATCCGGGGTCGGCAATGCCTGCCGGTCCAGCTTGCCCACCGGCGTGAGGGGCAGTTCGTCGAGGATGACGACGGTCGCGGGCACCATGTGGGCGGGCACGAAGCCGCGTACATGGTCGGTCAGTTCGGTGACGTCGGGTTCGTCGTCACCGGACGGCAGGACGTACGCCACCAGGACGGTGTCCCCGGACGGGGCGGTGCGGCCGAGTGTCACGGCGAACGCGACGCGGGGATGCCGTGTCAGCGCTGCGTCGATTTCGCCGAGTTCGACGCGGAAACCACGAATCTTCACCTGAAAATCCGAGCGACCCACATACTCGAGCACCGGACCACCCACCGAACGCCGCCACCGCACCACATCCCCCGTCCGATACATCCGATCCCCCGGCCCACCGAACGGATCCGCAACAAACCGCCCCGCCGTCAACGCCATCCGATTCCGATACCCCCGCGCCAGCGCCGGACCCGACAAATACAACTCCCCCGCCGCCCCGAACGGCACCGGCCGCAACCGCCCATCCAACACCAGCTCACCGAACCCACGAACCGGACCACCAACCGTCACCGACTCCCCCACCACCAACCCACCACTGGCATTCGACATAATCGTCGCCTCCGTCGGCCCGTACGCATTGAACATCCGCCGACCCGGAGCCCACCGAGCAACCAACTCCGGCGGGCACGCCTCACCCGCCACCACCAACGCACCCAACGCCCCCAACCCCACCGGATCAACCGACGACAACGCCGTCGGCGTCAACACCGCATGCGTCACCGACTCCCCCACCAGAATCCGCGCCAACTCCTCCCCACCGTAAACCGTCGGCGGAACCACCACCAACCGCGCACCCAACCCCAACGCCCACACCAACTCGAACACCGACGCATCGAAACTCGGTGACGCACAATGCAACACCCGAGCACCCGCACACACCCCGAAACCCGACCGCTGCGCAGCCACCACATTCGCCAACCCCCGATGCGTCACCACCACACCCTTCGGCACACCCGTCGACCCCGACGTATAAATCACATACGCCGCCTGACCCACCCGCACCGGCGCACCCCGATCCACATCCGTCACCACCCCCGCCGACACCGACGACAACCGCGACACGACCACCGCATCATCGAGCACCACCCACCGCACCGAACCCGGCAACCGATCCCGCACCTCCGAGACCGTCACCCCCACCACCACACCCGAATCCACCAGCATGTGCTCCACACGCCCCACCGGATACTGCGGATCCACCGGCAAAAACGCCGCCCCCGTCTTCGCCACCGCCCACACCGACAACACCGACTCGACCGACCGCGCCACCGCCACAGCCACCACCGACTCCGCACCCACCCCCGCCTCCAACAACACCCGCGCCAACCGATTCGACGCCTCATCCAACTCCCGATACGTCAACCGACGATCCCCACACACCACCGCCACCGCACCCGGATCCACCACCACCGACGCCGCCAACAACTCCGGCAACGACACCTCCGACACCGACACCCCACCCACCACCGGAGTCAAGCACTCCAACTCCGCAGCGCCGATCACGGCGAGCGGAGTACCGGGGTCGGCGGCGAGCAGTTCGTCGATCAATCCGACGACACCGGCGTGATGCGACCGCAGGTCGTCGTCGCGGTAGCGGTACGGGTTGGCCTCGAACTCCACGATCGTCGACGCCGGAGTGCCGCTCCGGTACACGTTCACGGACAGGTCCGGGACAGGACCGGTGGTGAGGATCCGGAAGTCACCGGTCAGCGAGCCGAAGGTGAGATCCTGGTCGAAGAGCATCACGTTGATCATCGGTCCCGAGATCCTGCGGGCCTCGGCGGACACACCCAGCTCACGCAGAATGTCCTCGACGTTGCCGCGTTGGTGCCGCATTGCACCCATCAGTTCGTGCTGGACCCGGGTCACGAGGTCGCCGACGGTGTCGTCGGATCGGACCTGCACACGCAATGGCGCAACGTTGGCGAGCATGCCGCCGGAACGGCGCAGTACAGCGGTGGTGCGCGCGGACAGCGGAATGTCCACGAGCACGTCCTGCCGTCCCGTCCGCCGCGAGAGGTAGCAGGCGAAGGCGGCGATCAACGCGGCTGCTGCCGTTGCGCCCGGCCGGCCGTCGGTGTCCTCGAGCCGTGCGACGGTATCGGCGGACAGCGCCGCGCGCACGGTCAGGCTGTGGGCGGCGGGTGGAGCGTCGATGTCGGTCAGGGAGGCGCCGTTCGTGCGTGTGTGGAGACGTTCGGCCCAGTAATCACGGTCGGACGAGAACCGGTGGGACGCCCGGTAGTCGCCTTCGAGGCGGTGCAGGGTGTGCAGGTCGGCTGCACGGTTCGGTTCGAGCTCGAGACCGTGGACCGCCGCGGTGTACAGGGCGGCGACACGGTTGACCATCGTCATCGCCCCGTATCCGTCGAGGGCGACGTGGTGGATCCTGCTGTACCACAGGTGCCGCTCGTCACCGACCCGCAGCAGCGACGATTCGCACAGATAGTCGTGCTCGAAATCGACTCGTGCCGTGTAGTTCTCCTGCATCCACGCCTCCGCGGCGGCCATCGGGTCGGATGCACTGCGGAAGTCGACGATTCCCATGGCCGCATCGGCAGGCGGATCGACCACCTGGTACGGCTCACCGTCGACATCGACCAGGCGCAGGAACACCGACTCGTATTCGTGGCCGGCAACGAGCGCTACCTCACGGAACAAATCGACGTCCAGCTGCCCGCGGATGTCGACGTACTGCGCGATGCAGATCGGGACGTCCGGGGCTAGTTGCTGCGCAAACCACAGCCCGTGCTGCGCCGCGGACAGCGGGAACGGATCGGATCGATGCTCTCGGTAGTTCGCTCGCGCAGCGTGTTCCATCAAATCACCAACCAGGGTGCTTGCGCCGCTGGATCGACGGCGGGACGCTCGGTCCTTGTGGGCAGGGGCAGCCGGATATACCGACGCCACTACAGTCCCGCGGATCGCCATGCGCGAAAACACACCCTAGGTGTGTGGTGTGGACACCCTGCACCGCCCGCGCGACCCCACGACGAAGATGCCGGAGAACTATGCTTGGCCGTGAGCTTGTTCGAGGCGCGACGACCTGGAACGCCCCCGAGGAGGTCCGCGATGAAGACGATCATCCACACTCGGTTCGGCGGTCCCGAAGTTCTCGAACTCGCGCAAGTCCCGAAGCCGACACCCAAGGACGGCGAAGTCCTGGTGAAAGTCCACGCGACAACGGTGACAACAGCCGAATGCAAGATGCGCCGCGGCGAGCCTTTGTGGGGCCGGTTGATCCTCGGCCTGCGAAGGCCACGGAGGAAACTGCGGACCCTGGGCCTGGAACTTGCCGGAGAGATCGAGGCCGTCGGCAAGGACGTCCGCCGGTTCCGGCCGGGCGATCAGGTATTCGGGTTCACCGGTTTCGACATCGGCGCCTACGCCGAGTACAAGTGCCTACCGGAAACCGCCTCGCTCGCACTCAAGCCGGTCAACAAGACCTACGAGGAGGCCGTCGCCGCCGTCGACGGTGCCACAACCGCACTGTTCTTCCTTCGGGACAAGGCGAAGGTGCGAACCGGACAGAAGGTCCTCGTCAACGGCGCCTCCGGCAGCGTCGGCACCTACGCGGTGCAACTCGCCAAGTCGTTCGGCGCGGAGGTCACCGGAGTGTGCGGTCCGCACAACACGGAGTTGGTGAAATCCCTGGGCGCCGACAACGTCATCGACTACACCACCGAGGATTTCGCCGACGACACCGAGGCATACGACGTCGTCTTCGACGCCGTCGGCAGGAACTCGTTCGCTCGGTGCAAGGGCTCGCTCACCGAGCACGGGTGCTACGTTCCCACATCCGGGCTGAACAACAACCTGCTGCAACTCTGGACGTCGATCCGAGGCGGAAGGAAAGTCGTCACCGGTATGTCGGTCCGCAAGAACGACGCATTGGCGTACATCAAGCAGCTCCTCGAAGCGGACACGTTGCGGATCGTCATCGACCGCAGCTATCCCCTGGAACGCATCGTCGAGGCGCATCGGTATGTCGACACCGGACACAAGAGTGGCAACGTCGTCATAACCGTGGCCTAGACGGGCCGGCACTCGGGTACGCACGTTTACGAGATCGCGACCTGGGGGAATCTCGTAGACAAAGGACGGTGCCAGATGTTGAAATCCGAGAACCCCAACCCCGCGCGGCCCACCCGAAGCTTCCTCGACCGGCGCCGCGGGCCCTCCGACCGTGAACTCTTGACCACCGCCAAGTCGGTGCTGATCACCAGCCGCGGCTACAGCGATGCGCAGGCGTTCGACGAACTGCTCGACGTGGCACGACGGCACCATCTCTCCGTGCAGGGCGCCGCTCGGTGCCTGATCGATCTCACCAGCAACACCCGGCACCTCACCAGTCGCCGTCCGGGCACGTTCCCCGAGTGGGAAGGACTCCGCGGACAACCTTCGCGGCACCACCGTCCTTCGCAACGCATGGCCAGCCTCCACGGGCGACACCATCCCCACCTTGCGACACAGATTCACCCGTGACCAGCGCGGCCCGTCGACTATCGGCACGCCGGAGTCGCCGGCGGCGGCAGCGCACCCGTATTCCTGCGGCAGATCGCCGCCTGGCCTCTAGGCCGGCCTGTGTGGGACGGCGACCGTTGATCCCACCCACCGTCGGAGATACGCACGCAGTTCGTCCTGGCTCCGCGGCGGGTTTCCGGGCGAGATGAAGAACGACTGCATCGTCCGCAGCTGATATTCGACGAGCTCACGCAGGGCGGCCTCGTCGTAGCCGTGCCGCTCCCAGTCGACGTCGAAGCGTCTGATCATCGTCATTCCGAAGGAGAGGGCTTCGTCGGACGTGATCCCCTCGGTGTGGGAATGAGAACCGGACAGCATGATGCCGAGCTGCGGAATACGGGGCGCTTCGTTGAGCGTGTAGATCACGGCTTCGACCACAGCGTCAGCGGGGTCGTCGATACCCACCAGGTGTTCTGTGAGGCGGTCGAGGAATCCGGCGACGGCGGCGATGGCCGCGGCTCGCAGGAGGGCGTCGGTGCTGGGAAAGTATCGGTACACCGTCTGACGGATGACGCCGAGGGATTCCGCAACGTCGGCGATGCTGATCGCCGTATCTTTCCGGCTGATGAGCTCGACTGCGGCGGTGACGATTCGCCGGGACGCTTCCTCGTCACTTCCAGGTGGACTGCCACCCCACCCACGCCTGCCAGCCACTTCTTTCCCTACCTCTCACAACGCGCCGTTGGCCCGAACGTCGTGCAAGGGCTGTCGGCGCACCGCCCGACCCGGACTCAGAGGTTACCGCGAACGCCTGACTCTCCGCCCCGAAGCCCTGCTTCGCTGACGCTCTCGAGGGATTCGCCGAAACGTAATCATACAATCCGACAGATATGTGTATGTTGTTAAACGATCGGGTCTCTACCTACCCAGAGGCTGCAGCCCACTCATGTCGCACGAGACGAGGTATCCCACATGACCGACCTGCACCCCAGAAAGATGGATTTCGCGTTCGACGAACAGGACGTCCCGTTCCTCTGGAACCCCGACAACCCGGCCTGGTCGAACATGTCGAATGCGATCTCGTTCCTGGCCGTCGGCTTCGAGAAGATGATCGTCAAGGCGATCATGCAGGCAAAACCACGGATGACCGACCCCGAGGTCGCAGAAGAGGCCATGGCGTTCATGCGTCAGGAGGGTCACCACTCGACCGCGCATCGCCAACACGTCAAAGCCCTGATCAGGCGATACCCGGGGCTCCAGAACACCCTGGACGCGGTGATCGGCGAGTACGACCTCCTCACCGAGGCGACCTCCCTGAACTACCGACTCGCCTACACCGCGGATCTGGAGGCGACCTTCACGCCGGTGTTCAAGCTGATGCTCGACAACGACGCGACCCTGTTCCGACCGGGAGACGACCGGGTTGCGTCCCTGTTCATCTGGCATTTCGTCGAGGAGGTCGAACACCGGAGTTCCGCGATGATCATCTTCAATTCCCTTGTCGGGGAAGAGCTGTACCGGATGCGGATGGCGCCGTCGATCTTCGCACATGTGATGAAGGTGATGCGGATCGCCTGCGCCGGCTTCAATCAGCACGTGCCGCTCGAGGAGCGGAAGGTCGATTCGATGTCGATGTTCGCCACGCACCGCACGAAGCAGAAACTGCTCACGTCGTTCGCGCCCTACCTGAGCAAAGGCGTCATGCCGCGTGCGTTCGACGACCTGCCGCGCGGTGAACAGCTCACCGCGCTCGCCGGCATCGTCCGTAGTCAGATGCCGAAGCACGACCCCACCCACGAAAAGCTGCCCGCGCTCGCCGACGAGTGGTTCGCCCGATACGACGCAGGCTACGACTGCACCCGCTGGTACACCGCGGACTCGCGCGAACGACGGACCGAGCCCGTCCCGGCGGTGGTCAACTGATGGCCGACCTCTGCTCACCCACCTTCGACCAACTCTCGGCAGCGCTCGGCTTCTCGTGCGCCGAGGCCGGCGGACTCGTCGAGGTCCGTAGCCCGTCGGCGCTGGAGAACTGGACTCTGCCGGTTCTCGAGCTCACCATCGTGGTCGGGTCGGTGCTCGCGCTCGTATTCGCGATCCTGCGCTGGCGCCGCAACGGCGATCCGACCAACCTGGTGCTCTGGTTCGGCGCCACGGCGTATCTGTTCGTCATCGAGCCGCCGCTGTACTTTCCGGCGGCCTTCGGGATCGAAGAGCACGTGGACACGATGTTCGCGCACAACGTGTTCACCGTGGACTTCCTGTGGGGCCGACTGCCGCTGTACATCATCGCGATCTATCCGCTGATGGCCACGCTTGCCTTCGAACTCGTCCGGATGCTCGGCGTCTTCCGGAAGTACGGCGTACTCGTCGGCGCGATCTGCGTGGGCTTCGTGCACCACGCGTTCTACGAGATCTTCGACCAGCTCGGACCACAGCTGAGGTGGTGGGAATGGTCGACCACCAACCCGGTCAACCAGCCCATGTTCGACTCGGTCCCACTGCCGAGCGTGGTGGTGTTCGCGGCCCTGTGGCCCATGTCGCTGGCCCTGTGCGTTCAGTTCTTCGTGGGCCGCCACGCCGACCGGGGCCGGGACTTCACCGGACTCGAACTGGTGTGGCGCACGATCGTGATCGGTCTCCTGGCATCCTTGGGCACGTTCATCCTCCCGATCCCGGCGACGATCCTCGGAATGGAGAGCACCACGGTCCGGGGAATTCTGTATGCGGCCGAACTGATCGTCATCGTGCTCGTCGCGATCCCGATCCTGATCCGGCAGTGGTCGCAGCTTCGACGGCGGACGTCGGACGTTCCTATCTACTCGAACGATTTCGTCCGTGTCTACAGCGTGGTGTATCTCGGCGTGATGGGCATTCTGTGGGTGACCGCGTTGCCCAGCTACTTCGGCGCTGTCGACGGCGTCACGGGCAACGGCGATCCCATCGGAAATCTCTGGTACACCATCGCCTGCTTCGCGATTGCGATTCTGTGCGTCGCCGCCACCTTCACGGTGCCGCGGGGCCCCGCTGACGGACGCGGCCCGATCTCCGGTGAGGGTGCTGTGCCGAACGCGGTCCGATAGGCGCGACGACGGGAGCGACTGATTGGCCAACGCGGCCCCACCCGTGATCTGGCGGTGATGCGCGCAGATCACGGGCTGGGATGTCGTGACCTACAAGGCGCCGAAAGCTTCACAGGCCTTTCGCACGCCTTCACCGTAGGCGGGGTCTGCTTGGGCACAGTTGGCGATGTGGCGCTCGATGACGGCAGCCGACGCTCCGGTGATGGCACGGGCGGTGTTCTCGAACAACAGAGTCTGCTGCTCGGCGCTCATGCTACGGAAGAGGTTGCCGGGCTGTTCGAAGTAGTTGTCGTCGTCTGCTCGGTAGTCGAACCGGTCGGCGACCACGCCGACTTCGAGCGGCGGTTCGGCGTAGCTGCGCTGGTCGGCGAATCGGCCGTGTGAGTTGGGTTCGATGCTCGGGACGCTGCCCTGGTTGCCGTCGACGCGCATGACGCCGTCGCGGTGGAAGGAATTGACATGAGTTGCGCCCCTGGGGCTGTTGACCGGGATCTGGTGGTGGTTGACGCCGAGCCGGTAGCGGGCGGCGTCGCCGTAGGAGAACAGCCGGCCTTGCAGCATGCGGTCCGGGGAGAAGCCGATACCGGGAACGATGTTCGCCGGGGAGAACGCCGCCTGCTCGACGTCGGCGTGATAATTCTCCGGGTTCCGGTCGAGTTCGAGTTCCCCGACCTCGATGAGCGGGTAGTCCTTCTTCGACCACACCTTGGTGAGGTCGAACGGATGGTAGTGGTAGGTCTGGGCGTCGGCTTCCGGCATGATCTGCACGAAAAGTGTCCACTTCGGGTAGTTGCCCTCCTCGATTGCATTGAAGAGGTCGCGCTGCGCCGACTCGCGGTCGCCGGCGACGACGGCGGCGGCTTCTTCGTCGGTGAGGTTCTTGATGCCCTGCTGGGTGCGGAAGTGGAATTTCACCCAGGAGCGTTCCCCGGCGTCATTGACGAACGAGAAGGTGTGTGACCCGAATCCGTGCATATGCCGGTAGCCGTTTGGGATGCCGCGGTCGGACATCACGATGGTGATCTGGTGCAGCGCCTCCGGGAGATTGGTCCAGAAGTCCCAGTTGTTCTCCGCAGAGCGAAGGTTGGTCCTCGGATCACGCTTGACCGCATGGTTGAGGTCGGGGAACTTGAGGGGGTCACGGAAGAAGAAGACGGGGGTGTTGTTGCCGACGACATCCCAGTTGCCTTGCTCGGTGTAGAAGCGGACGGCAAATCCGCGGATGTCGCGTTCGGCGTCGGCGGCGCCGCGCTCACCGGCGACCGTGGAGAAACGCAGGAAGACCTCGGTCCGCTTACCGATCTCCGAGAATACGGCGGCGTTGGTGTGTGCGGTGATGTCGTGGGTGACGCGGAAGGTGCCGAACGCGGCCGAGCCTTTGGCGTGCATGCGGCGTTCGGGGATGACTTCGCGGTCGAAATGCGCGAGCTTCTCGAGAAGCCAGACATCTTGCAGGAGCATCGGACCGCGTGCGCCGGCGGTGAGGCTGTTCTGGTTGTCGGGTACCGGCGCACCGGCGACTGTGGTGAGTCCGTTCGGGTTGGTCATCGATTTCTCCTGTCTTACACCCGAGGCTGGGCGGGTGAATGTGGTTCGGCGAGAGCATCCCTCGAGGGAGAGCGAAGCGATGTCTCAATCTGACATTCCCGCGATACGGTCGGTCAGAGCACTATGCCGAATTCGCGGATCTTGCGGTAGATCGTCGCTCGGGACATGCCGATGGCGGTGGCGGCGGCCGTCTTGTCGCCGGCATGAAGCGCGAGCGCGTCCACGATCGCGTCCCGCTCGAGCGCCTGCATCCTGGTCAACGTTCGGCGTGTGGTGGAACGGCATGCGGGAGGCAGGGTATCGACTTCGACGACACCGGACCGTTGCCGGCGGTAGGTGTCCTCGAGAACCGTCTTCAGTTGGGTGACGTTTCCGCGCCACGCCAGACGGGCGAGCTGATTCGAGGCGGCCGGAGCCAGGGTGAGGCCGGTGGCCCCCAGGGTGTCGAGCAGGCTGCGCACGAGATCGGGAAGGTCGTCCAGGTGGTGCCGCAGGGGTGGCACCGTGACTGATTTGGGGAACATGCGCAGCAGTGGGGTGGTGTCGGTCGAGTCCTGGGGATACCGGGTGAGCACCACCCACGGTCTGCGAGGTGGCTCCTGCGCCTGGGGGCCCTGCAATAGGTCCGCGAGTGCGGTGAGATGAGCGTCGTCCAGGGCGTGTGCGTGCAGTATTGCCAGGTCGGATCCGCTGTCGAGTTCGTCGGAGACCTCGGGGAGGAGGTCGTCGCCGAGTGCGGTGGCGTCGAGTACGGCGAGTCCGCGGTCCGGTACGAGTTGGTGTGCCGCTCGGATCAGGGCGGTCTTGCCGACGCCGGGTTCTCCGTCGAGGACGAGCCAGTCCTGTCGCCGGCAGGCGTCGACGACCGCCTGGACCGTGTGTCGCCAGAGCGGGCTGGCTCCGGCGATCGCGGGCGGGATGGGCGCGTACACCTTCGGAGTGGAAAGACGCAGGGAAGAAACCTGTTTCGTGATGCGGACGATTCCCCCGGCCAGCCGGCTGCCGGTGAATGTCGGCTCGTAACTCAGGCGTGCGATCGTTCCGCTGGGCAGGTCGGTGAGGATCGTGACCGGCGTCGTTTCGCCGCCGATGTCTCGGGTGCGTTCGAGAATCGCCATCTGGTCCGGTGAGTCGAATTGTTGCCGGGCCAGCGAGTTCATCATCACGACCTCGTCACCGACAGCGACGACGGGCCGGCTGGAGCGCCGGCATGCGGATCGGTACGCACTGAAGATCGCCCGGTCCAGTTCGGTTGCGTCGTCGAGCATGCGCTCGCGAAGGCGGGCTGCGGCGAGTGTGGCGAAGGACAGCAGCATGGTGTTGGAATTCTGCGCGGCGGTGGTCAGGTCCACGACACCGAGGATCGCCCCGGTGACGGGGTGCGTCACCGGCGCTCCCGCGCAGGAGAAGGACCGCAGCGGACCACTGAAGTGTTGGTCTCCGTCCACGAGGAGTGGCCGGCCGACCTCGAGCGAGGTGCCGATTCCATTGGTGCCGACCTGGGTTTCCGCGTAGCGAAAGCCAGGGGCGAGGTCGACTCGGTCCAGTGCGGTGAACAAGTCGCTGTCGCCACCGGTGCGGGAGAGCACGATGCCGTTCGCATCGGTGAGAATCAATGCCACCGGCTCGTTTTCGATGTAGGCGGTCACGTCGGGCAGTACGGATGGGGCGGCGCGCTCGAGCACCGTGTCGGTGGCCACGCGCTCGACGTACGCGGCGGCGGGCCGGTCGTCGTCACCCAACGACTGCCGAGATCGCGACCAGGACACCCGGAGCCAAGTGCTCAGACGAAGGTAGTCCGATCCCGCAGGCGAACTCGAGGGCGGAGCCAATTCGGAGTCCGACTTCGAATCCCGCGTCGTGCGGTGGTGTGACGTGCTGATGGGCTGTGGGGTCACTCGCTCTAATCTCCTGTGTCGGCTGATCGAGGGCGTGATGGTCTGCCGCGGCGCGGGGCAAGTGTAGGCAGCCACCGCCCACTCGGAAGTGACCTGCGTCTCACACTGAGACGAATGAGAGCTGGCTCACGGGGTTCAATCAATTTCCACAACGTCCCCCCACAGCCGGCACCCGGCCGGCTCACGATCCAGGAGGCGCACATTGAGTAGGCAAAGCCTGACAAAGGCCCACGCGAAGATCACCGAACTGTCATGGGATCCGACATTCGCAACCCCGGCCACCCGGTTCGGCACCGACTACACCTTCGAGAAGGCTCCGAAGAAGGATCCTCTCAAGCAAATCATGCGGTCCTACTTCCCGATGGAGGAAGAGAAGGACAACCGCGTGTACGGCGCCATGGACGGTGCCATCCGCGGCAACATGTTCCGCCAGGTGCAGCAGCGGTGGCTCGAATGGCAGAAGCTGTTCCTGTCGATCATTCCGTTCCCGGAGATCTCGGCCGCCCGAGCGATGCCCATGGCCATCGACGCCGTCCCCAACCCGGAGATCCACAACGGGCTGGCGGTGCAGATGATCGACGAGGTTCGTCACTCGACGATCCAGATGAACCTCAAGAAGCTGTACATGAACAACTACATCGATCCCGCCGGTTTCGACATGACCGAGAAGGCGTTCGCGAACAACTACGCGGGCACCATCGGCAGGCAGTTCGGTGAAGGCTTCATCACCGGCGACGCGATCACCGCGGCGAACATCTACCTGACCGTGGTCGCCGAGACAGCGTTCACCAACACCCTGTTCGTAGCCATGCCCGACGAGGCGGCCGCCAACGGTGACTACCTGTTGCCGACGGTCTTCCACTCGGTGCAGTCGGACGAGTCGCGGCACATCTCCAACGGCTACTCGATCCTGCTGATGGCACTCGCCGACGAGCGCAACCGTCCACTGCTCGAACGTGACCTGCGGTACGCGTGGTGGAACAACCACTGCGTCGTCGACGCCGCGATCGGCACCTTCATCGAGTACGGCACGAAGGACCGCCGCAAGGACCGGGAAAGCTACGCCGAGATGTGGCGGCGGTGGATCTACGACGACTACTACCGCAGCTACCTCATCCCGCTCGAGAAGTACGGCCTGACGATCCCGCACGACCTGGTCGAGGAGGCGTGGAAGCGGATCACCGACAAGGGCTACGTCCACGAGGTGGCCCGGTTCTTCGCCACCGGATGGCCGGTGAACTACTGGCGAATCGACGCGATGACCGACAAGGACTTCGAGTGGTTCGAGCACAAGTACCCGGGCTGGTACTCGAAGTACGGCAAGTGGTGGGAGGAGTACAACCGGCTCGCCTACCCCGGCCGCAACAAGCCGATCGCGTTCGAGGAGGTCGGATACCAGTACCCGCACCGCTGCTGGACCTGCATGGTTCCCGCCCTCATCCGTGAGGACATGGTCGTGGAGAAGGTCGACGACCAGTGGCGGACCTACTGCTCGGAAACCTGCTACTGGACCGACGCCGTCGCATTCCGCAGCGAGTACCAGGGCCGCCCGACCCCGAACATGGGCCGGCTCACCGGATTCCGGGAGTGGGAAACCCTGCATCACGGCAAGGACCTCGCCGACATCGTCTCCGATCTCGGCTATGTTCGCGACGACGGCAAGACCCTGGTCGGCCAACCGCACCTCGATCTCGACGATCCGAAGAAGATGTGGACTCTCGAAGACGTGCGGGGCAACACCTTCCAGAGCCCGAACGTGCTCCTGAACGAGATGTCCGACGCCGAACGCAACGCGCACATCGCCGCGTACCGCGCCGGCGGCGCAGTTCCGGCCTGATCTCAGGCTCGGTGGGTGGCGCCGCGGCCACTCCGGCGCCACCCACCGCTTCACCATTCATTTCACGAGTCCAGGAGAGACCCCGTGGCCGACAAGCACCGTATCAACTTCGAGCCCGTCGACATCGAGATGGAAGTCGGCGAAGACGAGTACATCCTCGATGCCGCGTTCCGGCAAGGCATCCACCTGATGCACGGCTGCCGCGAGGGACGCTGCTCGGCCTGCAAATCCTTTGTCCTCGACGGCGATATCCAGATGGAGGACTACTCGACGTTTGCGTGCAACGACGCCGAGGTCGACGAGGGACACGTCCTGCTCTGCCGCTCGACTGCCTACAGCGACTGCACCATCGAGCTGCTCAATTTCGACGAGGACGAACTTCTCGGCGGCGTCCCCATCCAGGATGTGCGCACTCGGGTGACCAGGATCGAGCCGATGACCAAGGACATCGTGTCTCTCCGGTTGGCCCCGGTCGAGCCGGCGGGATACGAATTCAAACCCGGTCAGTACTCCGACCTGCACATCCCGGGCACCGAGGAGCATCGGTCCTTCTCCATGGCGACCACCCGGTCGACGCCGGGGCATGTCGAGTTCCTCATCAAGAAATACCCCGGTGGCAAGTTCGCCGGACTGCTCGAGGACGGGATCTCGGTGGGTGACGAGATCGCCCTGACCGGACCATACGGGTCGTTCACCATCAAGGAAGGCCATGTCCTGCCGATGGTCTTCATCGGCGGCGGCGCGGGGATGGCTCCGCTGCTGTCGCTGCTGCGGCACATGAGCGAGACGGGCAACACCCGGCAGGTGCACTTCTACTACGGTGCCCGCACCCCGCAGGACCTGTTCTACGTCGACGAGATCCTCGAGCTCGGACGAGGATTGACGGATTTCACGTTCGTGGCCTGCCTCTCGGAATCGATGGACCCGCCGCCGGTGGGTGCGATCGCCGTCGAGGACGGCAACGTCACCGACGTCGTCGGCCGCCGCGAACCGGACATCGGCCGGGCCGAGGTGTACCTGTGCGGGCCGCCGCCGATGGTCGACGCCGCCCTGGAACTGCTCGAGGCGAACGGCACCCCGAAAGACCAGATCTTCTACGACAAGTTCACCAGCCCCGCCTTCGAGTAGACGTCCTGGGAAACCACCTTCCTGCTTCACCGACAGAACAGAGAAACGAGATGACCGCAACCGCCGAGTCCAAGCAACGCAGCTTCCCGAAGATCGAGTTCACCGACTCCGAAGCCGGTGCGCTGGAGTTCCCCAGCTCCCGCAGCCGCGCCTTCACCTACTACACGCCGGCCAAGAAGCGGTCGACGATGTACGAGGACGTGACCGTTGACGTGCAGCCGGATCCCGACCGCCACCTCTCCCAGGGCTGGATCTACGGCTTCGGTGACGGTCCCGGCGGCTATCCGCAGGAGTGGACGGCCGCGAAGTCGTCGAACTGGCACGCCTTCCTCGATCCGAACGAGGAATGGGACCAGACCATCTACCGCAACAACTCCAAGGTGGTCCACCAGGTGGAGTTGTGCCTGTCCAACGCCAAGCGTGCCCGGGTCTACGACGGCTGGAACACGCCGTGGCTGACGTTCATCTCCCGCAACCTGGGGGCGTGGATGCACGCCGAGAACGGGTTGGCTCTGCACGTGTTCACCTCCATCCAGCGGTCCTGCCCGACGAACATGATCAACACCGCCGTCGCGGTGAACGCCGCCCACAAGATGCGCTTCGCCCAAGACCTGGCCCTGTTCAACCTGGACCTGTCCGAGGCCACCGAGAACTTCGACGGCACCGCCCACAAGGAGGTCTGGCAGTCCGCGCCCGAGTGGCAGCCCACCCGTGAGGTCGTCGAGCGGCTCACCGCGGTTCCCGACTGGTGTGAGCTGCTGTTCGGCTCGAACATCGTCTTCGAGCAGCTGGTCGGCACCCTGTTCCGCAGCGAACTGGTCATGCAGATCGCCGCCGGGAACGGTGACTACATCACGCCCACCATCGTGGGCACCGGCGAACACGACTACGACCGCGACCTCGCCTACACCCGCAACCTGTTCCGGTTGCTCACCCGAGACCCCGAGCACGGGGAGGCGAACAAGGAGCTGTTCGGCACCTGGCTCGCCATCTGGGTGCCACGGTGCCTCGACGCCGCCCGGGCGCTGCAGCCGATCTGGTCGCAGCCGGCCGACAAGGCGATCACCTTCGCCACCAGTTTCGATGCCGCCACCGACAAGTTCCGTTCCCTGCTCGAGGACCTCGGGCTCGACATCCCCAAGGAGTTGGACCAGTGAGCATGCAATTCGGATCGTCCACAGAGTTCTCCAACATGTGTGGCGTCACCTTGATGAACACCCCCATCGGCCGCGTCGTCGCGGAGGTGATGGGCGCCAAGGACGGTGTGGAGCTGACCGAGTACCCGTCGATGATCCGCGTCGACGGCCAACGCCTGCTCGACTTCGACTACGAGGAACTCACAGACGCCCTGGGTCAGGAATTCGACGGCTCCATCTTCGAGGAGATCAGCTCCACCCACTACGGGCGCATGGTCCACCTCGACGAGAAGACCCTGCTGTTCGCAAGCCCGGAGGACGCCGCCGAGTACATCGGATTCGACCTCACAGCGCAGTAGACCGCAGCCGTCCGGGGCCACACAGGGTGGCCCCGGACACCCCCAGCCCACCCGAAAACCAGGACCAAGCGAGGACCCGATGTATCAGAAGGACGGTCAGAAATACTTCATCGTGGACGGCCACGTACACGTCTGGGACGCCCGCGAGTCGAACCAGAAGAACGTGCACGGCAAGCAGTTCATCGACTGCTTCTACGACTATCACAAGAACCTCAGCCCCGAAGAGGTCGTGTGGGACTACGACACCTACACGTACTACGGCAGCGAACGCTTCGAGCGTGACATCTTCGTGGAGGGATACGTCGACCACGCGATCTTCCAGGCCACCTTGCTCAGCGACTTCTACCACAACGGATTCGGGCGAACCGACGAAGCACTCGCCCTGGTCGCCAAGCACCCCGGCAAACTGACCTACAACCACGCCTACGACCCGCGCCACGAGGAGGCCGGGCTCGAACAGCTCCGCAAGGACGCCGACCGGATGAACCTGCAGGGCGTCAAGCTCTACACCGCCGAATGGCACGGCGACTCCCGCGGCTACAAACTCGACGACCCGTGGTCGCGGCGCTACCTCGAAGAGTGCATCGAGCTGGGGATCAAGAACATTCACGTCCACAAGGGCCCGACGATCCGTCCCCTCGACCGCGACGCCTTCGACGTCTCCGACATCGACAAGGTCGCCACCGACTACCTGGACCTGCGGTTCGTCGTCGAGCACGTGGGCCTTCCACGGCTCGAGGACTTCTGCTGGATCGCCACGCAGGAGTCGAACGTGTACGGCGGCCTGGCGGTTGCCCTTCCGTTCATCCACACCCGGCCCCGCTACTTCGCCCAGATCATCGGCGAATTGCTCTACTGGATCGGCGAGGACAAGATCCTGTTCGGCAGCGACTATGCGCTGTGGACCCCGAAGTGGCTGATCGAGAAGTTCGTCGACTTCCAGATCCCCGAGGACATGCAGGGCGAGTACGCCCCGATCACCGCCCTGCAGAAGCAGAAGATCCTCGGCCTCAACGCGGCAGCGCTGTACGACATCGATGTTCCCGCGGACCTGCAGCTGCCCGAGCCGGCCGGGCAGGAAGGTGTCGAGGTCGCGGCAGGAGCGAGGGAGGTCGTGTCATCATGACCACCCTTGCCGTCGGCGCGGAGGAGGACATCCTCGCGGCGCTCGCGACGGTCACCGACCCGGAGCTCGACGAGCCGATCACCGATCTCGGTTTCGTCCGGTCGGTGATGCTCGACGACGACGGGGTGACCGTGCACCTGCGGCTGCCCACCGCGTTCTGCTCGCCGAACTTCGCCTACCTCATGGCCTCCGACGCCCTCGACGCCCTGCGTCTGGTCGAGGACATCGGCGAGGTGCGGGTGCTGCTCGACGACCACCACGACAGCGACAAGATCAACACCGGTCTCGCGGCGGACGCCGGATACGTCGGGACGTTCGGCTCCGAGGCGGAGGAGAGTCTGCACGAGTTGCGCCGAACGTTCCGGTCCAAGGCACACGCCGCGGCGATGGAGCGGTGTGTCGAGGCGCACCTGAAGACCACCGATGTGGGTGTGAACGAGATCTACCGGCTCACCCTCAGCGACCTCGCTCCCGGGAAGGCCAAGGCCGCGCTGCTGCGTCGCCGGATCGGTATCGGGTTGAGCATCTGCCCCGCCAGTCGGGTGTTCGTCGACGACGACGGGAAGCGCATCGCCCCGGAATCGGTGCCGATGCGGCTGCGCTTCGCCAAGTCGGTGCGCATCTCGATGGAAGGCAACGCGCATTTCTGCCGCGGCCTGCTCGCCACCCGCTACGCCGACGGCGAATCCGTCGGCGCCACACCGCGAATCACCAATCTCAGAACCAGGAGCCCGCGATGAAGGCCGTGCAAGTGGTGGGATACCACACCAAACTGCAGCTCACCGACATTCCCGAACCCACGATCGACGGCCCGCTCGATGTCATCGTGCGCATCGGCGGCGCGGGTGTGTGCCGCACCGACCTGCACGTCCTCGAAGGGCAGTGGGAGGCGAAGTCCGGTGTCGCGCTGCCGTACACGATCGGCCACGAGAACTCGGGCTGGGTCCACGCCGTGGGTGACGCCGTCACCAACGTGACGGTCGGCGACAAGGTGATTCTGCACCCGCTCATCACGTGCGGACTGTGCCGGGCGTGCCGGTCCGGTGACGACGTGCACTGCCAGAACAGCACATTCCCCGGCATCGACGTCAACGGCGGGTACGCCGAATATTTGCGCACCACCGCCCGCAGCGTGGTCCGGATCGACGACTCGCTCGAACCGGCCGACGTCGCCGCCCTCGCCGACGCGGGCCTGACGGCGTACCACGCCGTTGCCAAGGTCGCGAAGACGACTCGGCCCGGAGACGTGTGCGTGGTGATCGGGGCCGGCGGGCTCGGTCACATCGGCATCCAGGTCCTGAAGGCGATCTCCGGCGTCACCGTGGTCGTGCTCGACCGCAACCCCGCGGCCGTCGAACTCGCCGTGAAGATCGGCGCCGACCACGGCATCGTCGCCGACGGCACCCACATCCAGCAGGTGCTCGACCTGACCGGCGGTCACGGCGCCGAGGCCGTCGTCGACTTCGTCGGCGAGGGCGGTGCGACTGCAGAAGGGATCGCGATGCTGCGCCGCGCCGGGAACTACTACGTCGTCGGGTACGGCGAGAACATCGACGTCCCGACGATCGATGTGATCTCCACCGAGATCAACTTCATCGGAAATCTCGTCGGCTCCTACAACGACCTCCAGGAACTCATGACCCTTGCCGCCCAGGGCAAGGTCACCCTGCACACCACCCGGTACCGGCTCGAGGACTTCCAGCAAGCACTCGACGATCTCGATGCCGGCCGGGTGCGCGGCCGGGCGATTCTCGTCCCGTAGCACATCGCATCCCCCGCTCGAGTACGCACGAAAGGAAACATCAGCCATGGCAAAAGAGCTGCGGTACAACACGGACGCCCGGGCGCGGCTCGAGCACGGCGTCAACGCCCTCGCCGACGCGGTCAAGGTGACCCTCGGCCCCAAGGGGCGCAACGCGGTGCTCGAAAAGCTCACCGGACCACCGACGATCACCAACGACGGCGTGACCATCGCCCGCGAGATCCAGCTCCGCGAACCCTTCGCCAACATGGGCGCCCAGCTGGTCAAGGAAGTGGCGATGAAGACCAATGGTGTGGTCGGCGACGGCACCACCACCGCAACCGTGCTCGCCCAGGCTATGGTCCGAGAGGGGCTGCGGTCCGTCGACGCCGGCGCCAACCCCATGCGGGTGCGCCGCGGCATCGAACGGGCCGTGTCCGTGGTCGTCGACTCCCTCCACGAACAGGCCTCCCAGATCGGGGGGCAGAGCGATCTGCAACGGATCGCGACCCTCGCCGCCAGCGACGACGAGGTGATCGGGCACGCCATCTCGAAGGCCGTCGACTACGTCGGCAAGTCCGGGGTCGTCACCACCGAGGAGAGCGACACCCTCGGGCTGTCGGTCGACATCGTCGACGGGATCGAGTTCGATCACGGCTACATCTCCGGCTACATGGTCACCGACCCGGAGCGGATGGAAGCGGTGCACACCAATCCGCTGATCCTGCTGACCAACAAGAAGATCACCCAGGTCCAAGACATCATGCCGAGCATCGAGGTGGCCAAGCGCGCCGACCGGCCCCTGGTGGTGCTTGCCGAGGAAGTCGACGGGCCGGCCCTGCAACTACTCGTCGGCGGCAACATGCACAAGACAATGCAGTCGGTGGTCGTCCGGGCCCCCGGTTTCGGACACCGCCGGGTCGCCGAGCTCGAAGACCTCGCGGTGGCACTGGGTGGGCACGTGATCGCCAAGGACACCGGCATCGAACTGTCCGAAATCAGTGTCGAGCATCTCGGTTCGTGTGACCGCATCACCGTCACCGAGAACGAGACCACGATCGTCGGCGGGCACGGGGACCAGCGCCTGCTCGACGCCCGCATCGCCCAGCTCGAGTCCCAGCACGAGCGCGCCAAGATCGAGGCGGACCAGGAAAGCCTCGAACTGCGCATCGCCCGGCTCACCGGTCGAGTTGCCGTCATCCGCGTCGGCGGCGCGACCAGCGTCGAGCTCAAGGAGCGGATGTTGCGCGTCGAGGACGCTCTGGCCGCCACTCGCGCCGCGGTGGAGGCGGGGATCGTCTCCGGTGGTGGTACCGCGCTGGCGCAGTCGCATCGGGCGTTGGCCGATCTCGACCTGACCGGCGACGAGGCCATCGGGTGTGACGTCGTGCGCCGCGCCCTCGCCGAACCGCTGCGCTGGATCGCGATCAACGCCGGGTTCGACGGCGACGAGGTCGTCGAGGTGGTCGCCGGTTTGCCGCTCGGGCACGGGTTCAACGCACTCACCGGTGAATACGGGGACATGTTCGACGACGGGGTGATCGATCCGTTCAAGGTCACCCGCGCCGCACTCGAGAGCGCGGCCTCGATCGCGGCACTTCTGATCACCACCGAGACCGCTGTCGTGGAAGAGGTGCTGGGCAATCCCGGCGCCATCATGGCACCCGGTTTCGGCGATCTCGCCGAAGGCATGGTCCGCCCGTCCAACATCTACTAGAGCAAGCCCGTGGGTCACCGCCTCGACGGTCCTGCGAGGCGGTGACCCACTCCCCCGTTCCGGCGGGGAGGCATTCGTCCGAAGAAAGTGAGTCATCGTGATTTTCATCGTCGTGAAGTTCAATGTCCTCGACAAGTACCGGAACGATTGGTTACTCGTCACCAAGGAGTTCACCGACGCGACCCGATCCGAGCCGGGCAATCTCTGGTTCGAATGGCATCGCAGCGCAGACGATCCCGCCGAGTTCGTGCTGATCGAGGCGTTCCGGGACGGGCAGGCCGGCTCCGACCACGTCGCTGCCGACCACTTCCGGAAGGGATTGGACGCGATGCGCCCGGCACTGAGCGAGACACCGCGCATCCTCCACACCGAACTACCCGGCACCGACTGGTCCCGCATGGGCGAACTGGAGATCAACCGGTAACCCGGTGCGGTGCACAACCTGACGGAATACAAGATTATGGAAGGACAAGCATGACCGTGGTGACGACAGGCCCCGTCGCGGGTCTGCTCGCGGCACTGGGCGATGCCGTGATGACCGACAGCGACACCATGATCGCCTACACCCGCGACCAGTCGTTGCTCTCCCCCTCCGGACATCCGATCGCGGTGGTCCGCGCCCGGACCACCGATCACGTCGTGACAACCCTGAAAACCGCCCACCGGTACGGCATTCCGGTCGTCACGAGAGGGGCGGGCACCGGTCTCGCCGGCGGGGCCAACGCGATCGACGGCTGCATCGTGCTCAGCACCGAGAAACTCGACCGCATCCTCACCATCGACCAACAGTCCCGCACCGCCACGGTCGAGCCGGGAGTGATCAACGGTGACCTCGCCGCCGCGGCCGCGGAGCGCGGACTCTGGTACGTCCCCGACCCCGGCAGTCGCGCCGTCTCCACGATCGGGGGAAACCTCGCGACCAATGCCGGCGGAGCATGCTGCGCGAAATACGGGGTCACCGGCGACCACGTCGCCCGGATCAAGGCGGTGCTCGCCGACGGCCGGATCATCCACACCGGTGCCGCCACTAGCAAGAATGTCGCCGGATTGAACCTGACCCAACTGCTCGTGGGGTCCGAGGGCACGCTTGCCGTCATCGTGGAGGCGACCATGCGGCTGCGTCGACCACCGGCACGCACGGCCACCGTCGTCGCCGCCTTCGCCGAGCCCGTCCAGGCGGTCGACGCGGTGATGGCGATTCAGGAAGTGGCCGACCCGAGCCTGGTGGAACTCATGGACCGCACCACCGTCTCGGCCGTCAACGACATGACCCACATGGGTCTCGACCAGACGGCCGGCGCGCTGCTGTTGATCCAATGCGACGGCGACGCGGCCGAGCAGGAGGCCCGGCGCAGCGCGGACGCGTGCCGTGCCGCCGCGGCCACCGAGCTGTACGTGAGCGCCGACCCCGCCGAAGGTCACGCCCTCATGCAGGCCCGCAGTGTGGCGCTGACCGCCCTCGAACGCCGCGGCAGCACTCTGCTCGACGACCTGGCCGTGCCCGTGCCCCGGCTACCGCACATGCTCGACGCGATTACCCGCATCGCCGACCACCACCACCTCCTCATCGGCACCTTCGGGCACGCTGCCGACGGCAACCTCCACCCCACGATCGTGTTCGACGCCGCAGATCCGGACGCCACCGAACGGGCCCACCAGGCCTTCGACGAGATGGTGGTGGGATGCTTGGCGCTGGGCGGATCCATCACGGGCGAGCACGGCGTCGGCGACCTCAAACGCCGCTACCTCGAACCCATGATCGGCTCGGTGGAGAGGTCCCTGATGGCAGAAGTCAAGGCAGCGTTCGACCCCACCGGAATTCTCAATCCGGGGCGTGCGATATGACACCCACGAAACCACATGTCCGATCGAAGCGGGACGACGACCTCGTCCTGGAGTTCGGCAATCGGTGGGCAGTGTTCGGCGGCGGCAGCGCCGAAGACATCTTCGTCACGTTCGGGTGGACCGAGGCGCGGTACTTCGAACGCCTGAAGGTCCTGGCCGGGCGCCGTTTCCCGCCCCTCGACGACACCCTCCGGCACCGTCTTCTCGCCGTGTGCGCCGAGCGGCTACAGCGAATCGCTCATCCCCGTTCCCCTGCGTCGAAAGGCCACGTCGATGACAGTGCATCCCGGCCGACGCCGCGGCCCTCTCCGCACTGATCCCGGTCCTCCACCACCCCGTCTCATATTGAGACCCGTCTCACATCGAGACGACGTACCCTCAACTACGTGAGAGGCGGAGAATCGGGGCGTCAATACAGCATGACCAGCAAGGATCTACAGAAGGCGCGAGAGCTGTTCCTCGCCGACGACGGCCTCGACAGCTCCGTCCGCCAGCCCATCTCGTACTCGTGGCAGCGATCGAAGTCGCTCAAGGTGCGCCCCGACCAACTCGACCTCCCGTTCGTACGAGAGCCGAATCTGGACTGCCCTCTCGTGGCGGCAGCCGAACCCGTGCTGCGGCAACTCGCGGACGGACTGGTCGACGAACCGGTGAGCGTCATCCTGACCTCGGCTGACGGAGTGATCTTGACCAGGATCACCGCCAGCCGACGACTCAATCGCACACTCGACGACGTCCAACTGATACCCGGTTACAGCTACTCGGAAGAATTCGTCGGCACCAACGGCATCGGCACCACTCTCGAAACTCGTCAGCCCACCCTGGTGACGGGCGCCGAACACTACGCCGACTGTCTCGGGCAACTGGCATGCGCCGGTGTCCCGATCACCCATCCGATGTCGGGCGCCCTCGTCGGCGCGCTCGATCTCACCGGCTGGGTAGAGGACGGGGGCCCGCTGTTGGCCACCCTCGCCAAATCCGCCACGGCTCAGATCGAAGGTCGGCTCCTGGCACAGGCCAGTGCGGACCAGACCGCGTTACTCAACGCCTATCTGAAGGCCTGTCGACGGTCACCCCGAACGGGGGTGTTGGCGCTCGGCGACGACGTCGTTCTCGTCAACCGAAAACTACGCGTGGCACTGGATGCCCAGGATCAGGGTGCGTTGCTCGAACACGCCGTCGACCTGAGCGGCGCTCCGGCCACCCAACGACACATCGTCGCTCTACCCAGCGGGCAGACGGCCCGGCTGTCCTCGGTCGAGGACTTCGGGCTCGGGGCCCGACGGCAGCTGGCCTTGTTCTACGTACATCTGCTGGAGATCCCCACATCGGGTTCCCCTGCTCTGGAGAGCATCCGCGTCTTGCCCGGAATCACCGGTAACAGCGCGTCCTGGCGTCGCAGTTGCCAGCAGATCGCTCGCTGCGCGCGCGAACAACAGTGGGTCACCGTCTCCGGCGAAGCCGGAAGCGGCCGCGCATCAGCTCTCAAAGCTGTTGCCATCGAGCATATTCCCATCCGCACACGGATCTTCACGGTGGCCGAACTGGCGGGCGACAGCGCCGGCCTGCCGGCACTCGAACAGGAACTCGGACAAGACCGATTCAGCGTCATCCTGCGCGACATCGACCTCCTCGGCGAGTCGCAGCTGCGGACTGTCGCCGACCTCGTTCAAGGACGCGAACACGCCGGATGGATCGGCGCGACCATCGGCGGAACCGATCACAACACCGACCTCGACACGCTGATCCTTCCCCACTTCAGCCATACCGTCACCATGCCCGCGCTGCGTCATCGCATCGACGATCTTCACAGCTTGGTACCGCATTTGCTGCGACAGCTAGGGCGCGGCGCGGACTTGTCTCTCTCGCCTGCGGCGATGCGCCAACTCTGCAAGTACAGCTGGCCCGGCAACGTCACCGAGCTCCGGCAGGTTCTGCACGACGTGGTCCAGCGTCAGCGCTCCGGGGTCGTCGAGGTCGAGCAGCTTCCCCCGATGTGCCGAGCTCTGAGCCGACACACACTCACACAGATCGAGGCCCTCGAACGCGACGCCATCGTGCGCAGCCTCGAAGAGAACCACGGCAACAAGAAGGCCGCAGCAACAGCTCTCGGCATCTCACGGGCCACCATCTACCGCAAGATCAAGGAATTCGGCATCGACATATGACGTCGCCCGCACCGCTTGGTGTCAGGAAATGAGACATGCATCACACCCCAGCCGGCGGATCATGAGGTCAGACAGAGAATCCCGCGCGGATCAGCAACTCGTTGAGGTCCAACCTTTTTCGAGTACCGGTACGCGACGGGGACCGACGTGAGGACGACCCATGACTACGAACCCGCTCGGCGCGGATACCGACTCGGTCTCCCCCGGCAGCACCACCTCCCGGGTGTGGCTGGTCGCCGCGCTGGCGCACACGTGCGAACCCACCGACCGTCCCGCGGTACGTGACGATCTGATGCGGACCTGGGTTCCGGAGCCGGGCAGCGGTTACCGCACCCACGATGGCCGTCGCCGGGCGACCTGGGCGCAATTGCACTCCCGGTTCGATCTCGTCGAGGTGACCCCATGACTACCTCCTACGCGATCCGTCTCGCACCGGCCCGCCACCGCTCATCTGGGGTGAGACGGTCCTGCGCGACCGTGCTGAGTGATCAACTGGCCAGGGAAGACGCCGCTGAGGATGCGCGAACCTTGGCCCCCGACGATCGGACGACGTGCCCGCTGCACCGACGGTGGATTCACCAATGCGTCGCGTCGCCGACACACGTCAACGCCGTCACGCGACACAGGTGGTGCCGCCAGTGCGCCGTGCCGCTCACCGTCACTGTCGACGAAATCGCACGGACCGTCACGATGGTGTGCCCGTCCTGTGGTGACGGCGGAAGCCCCGCCACCACCAGACTGGTGTCCGCGTGTTGCGCCAGCCTCGGCGAGGCCTCGAATCACACTTCGCGGACAGGCGCGTAGTGCTCTACGAGCGGGAAGGGATCGTAGAAGTGGTGCAGCAGGTCCTTCCACTGCTGGTACCGGCTGGATTGCCGAAAACCTTCGGTGTGGTCTTCGAGTTCTTCCCACTCGACCAGCAGGAGATAGACATTCGGTCGCTCGAGGCCGCGTGACAATCGCAGTCGCAGGAATCCGGGCATCGACGAAATGATCGACTCGGCCCGCCCGAATGCAGATTCGAATTCCTCGACTCTCTCGGGTGCCACGGACAGCAGTGCGTGTTCCAGGATCATCGGCACAGTATGCGACGCCGCCAGGAATGCACCGCCACGGATTCCGTCGCACAATCGAAAGGAGGAGAACCGCAATCCTGCCGGAGGTCGGATGATGCGTCGGGAGGAATCGGCACCGGTACCCACGCCGATCCGGTTGTGGCGACTCGGGCCGTGGAGTCGCAACCGCCTGATGCGCCGCGGCGACCGATACGAGGCCGTCCTCGTGCTGCTCGCCGCGATGCTTATACTGCTGCTGGTCCCGTGCGCCGCCGCATTCGGAACGGCGACCCACACCAGGTTGGAACAACAAACCCAAACGCTGCGCTCCGGCGTGCACCAAGTACCCGCAGTCCTGCTCGAGGACACCCACCCAGCACCCGACACCCCCGACGACGCACTTCGACACAGCCACAACCAGGACAGTGCCCGAGTCCGCTGGTCCACGCCCAACGGGGACCACACCGCCGTGGTACCCACCGATGCGCACGCGACGGCGGGTCAGACCACCACCATCAGCGTCGGCGCCGACGGCAACCTCACCGGCCCCATCCGAAGTAACCGGGAAGACACGGTGGTGGCCGTGACCGCCGCATGCGGGGTATGGGCGCTCGGATCCGGCAGCATCGCCCTCGTCCCGGCACTCGTACACGCAGTGTCGGCCCGGACCCGGATGCGGCAGTGGGCATCGGAGTGGACTCGGTTCGACACACCACCGCGATGACCACCAAGACCCTCTACCCAGCGGCAGCCGGCCTCGAGAACAGCTCGCGGTGTGCGGCGACGTACTGCTCGACCGACTGCGCGGGCTGCCCGGTGACGTCCTCGACGTCGGTGGTCAGCCGATTGTAGCGATCGTCGCGGTGCAGTGTGGCGACCGTGAGAAGGTGTTGCACGGTGTGCGACGAGATACCGGGCACCGCGCCCATCAGCTCCACGAAGCTGCCGTAGGGCAGATCGGATCCCGTTACCGGCCGACCCAAGCCACGGGTGTACTGCTCGGCGAGGCCATCGATGCCCAGGACGGCGGGGCCGGTCAGCTCGAAGACCTGCCCGATACGTCCTGCCGGATCCTGAAGAATGGCGGCGATGACGCGGGCGACGTCGGTGGCGGCAACGGGCGAGGTCCTGCCGGTACCGAACGGCAAGGCCAAGACGCCGCGTTCGGCTACCGAACGGCTCGCCACGACGGTGAACAGCGGATTGTCCAGGAAAACCGTGGGTCTGACATGGACGACGGGCAGACCGGACCAGTTCATGATGCGCTCGGCGAGCCAGTGCAGCCGTTGGTGCCGAGACTCGTCGGTGCTGGTCGACGTCATCTGCGACACCGTCATCTGCGACATGTTCACCAACGCCTCGAGATCGCCCCGCTCGTCGGCGATCGCGCAGACGACAGCGGCGGCCTCCAGATAGTCCGCGGAGACACTCATGTTGAAGAACATCCGCCTCACGCCCGCCAACGCTGCAGCGACGTCGCCAGGGCGGGTCAGATCGCCCACGACGATGTCCGCTCCCAGCTCCCGTAGGGCATCGGCGCGGCCGTCGTCGCGATGAACCATCGCCCGCACGGGCTCGCCACTGCGGAGCAGCAGCTCGGCGACCAACCGGCTGATACTGCTGTAACCACCGCCGACACCGGTCATCAGGAACGGCGCGCGGTCACTCATGACCGAATCTCACTGTCCGCGTCAGCCGTGAGCCACGACTGCCCTGCTGATACGAAAATGCGCGCGATAGCCATCGTGAACCTCCTGGTTCTACCGGCCGGCGCAACAACAGACGGATGTGCGCCTGCGCAGGCACACCGGAGCGACCTGCACTTCTACGACGGTACGACAAGCCAACGCACGTCAGCCACCCAACGAATAAGACACGGATTCGTCGGACGGCACAAGTGCTAGCGGCCGTCTCGGATGAGCGGGCTGACAATCGCGCCTTCCTCTGGGCTACCCGAGCCGACGTCGCGAGGGCCCGTGCCGTGGAGGCGATCGCGGAAACGTCCGAGAGCTGCCCGCCGACCGCGCCCAGATCTCGTCTGGCTCAACCTGGACCGCACGACCGTGATGCGGCAGGTCACCACCGCACCATTCGGCGGCATCTGCGCCGTAAAGTGCTGTGCTACAGCACCATCGAGACGCCCTTACACCGCCTCTTCCTCCTCCGCGACTACATCGTGCGGTGGGTCCTGTCGTTCGAGCGCGCCGGCGACATGCTCCGGAGCACTGATACCGGAGGCGGGCACGGGCGCAAGATAGTTCGTCAACTCGGCCGTCACCGCAGGCGATCTCGTGATGTTTGGCGCAAACGCGGCCGGGCGCTGCCGCCGCCTCAGGCTGTAGGACGGGTGTCTACGATTGCCCGGCCCGGTCGTTCACGTACCGGCTGTCACGTCACGCACAGGCGCCACCCTAGCTTCAGGAGTCCACACCGTTCACATTGGTAATGGCGGCGCGATCGCATATGTCGCAGCCACCGCGAATTCGGTGTTGTGTTGTTTGAGCGGACCACCCGCACGGTACAGCTCACAGCTGCCGGGGCGGCGTTTCTGGGCAGGCGAAGGGAGTGCCGGGCGCGGTGGGGGTCGCCCGTAAGGCGGCACTGGCTGCGGGCAGGGGGGAGGTTGGCCGGGTCTCGTTGGGTTTTGCCGGAGCGAGTAGTGCGGTGACGCTGCCGCTCCTGACCCGGGCCGTGGGGTCCGAACTTCCGGGGATTGAGCTAGTACTGCAGGGGCCGCTGTTTTCGGGTGAAACCGTGGGACGAGTCGCTGATGGAACATTGGATCGACACAATGGGCGCGAGCAGTTCGGACCGTGGCCATCGTGTTCGACAGATTCTCCGATCAAGCCCGTCAAGTGGTCACCCCTCGCCGCCGGAGCCGCCCGCACCCACCACCAGCCTGGCGTCGGTACCGAACACCTGCCCGCCCTGGATCTTCGACGCCGGTGGCCCCGGAGCGACAGCGCTGACCTCGTGGTGTCACCGCCCCGTCAGCGCACCGGCGGCTCCGCTCGGAACGGGCCCCACCCCGGAAATAGGGTACGGGCTGCGCTGCGGGGGTGAGGCCTACCCTCACGTCCCCCACGGCTACGACGGAAACGCCACCGACGCCATCCTCGACCAGATCGAACGCCTCGCACCCGGATTCCGCGACCAGATCCTCCCACCGAAGTCCGCTCCGCCACCGACATGGAAACCTACAACCCCAACTACGTCGGCGGCGACACCCTCACCGGCCGCAATGACCCCCTCCAGGTCGTCATGCGGCCACGGATCAGCCTCGACCCGTACCGCACCGGCATCCCCGGCACCTACCTGTGCTCGGCCGCCACACCACCGGGCTGGTTCCTCCCGTTGGTGACCTTCATGCTCTCCCCAGCACTGGTCCCGATCCTGATCCACGGATGCGGACATCTGTACGACAACCTGCGACCAACCGCCCCAATCGAGAACGCACGAGAGAGGGACTGTGATCGGACGGTGTAACTGCGGGGTACGGCTACTCACGAAGCGCCGCAATGCCACCGCCTCCACCCACGATCTACAACACTTTGCGCACCCACAGGTTTCGCTTGACGCTGCGGACCGCATTCTCGCTCCCCCTATTACAGGGCTTTCGACACTGGGCTCCGACCCCGACCCGTTTCCAGACCGAGCCGCCAGCCTGCTACCGGGCCTCCTGGCAGCTACCCGGACCGGACTTACACCGGCAAGCGACGACGCGCTCATAGCCACACCTCTCGTGACCTGCTGGACGCACCCTAGATCGGGTACAGCCGGGGGCGTTTACGGGCGATCAGCTTCGTCGCCTTCGTCCCGGCCGATCCCCGGCAACGCCCAGATAGCGGTTTCCAGGTCCCACGCGGGCCCCCGGGCCAGCGGGGACCGGTTCACCGCGACCAGATCATCCGCGGGCCCCCGGTCCACCTCACCGGCCCGGTCCCCGGTGCTCGACCACGAATCGAAATGCGCCCCGACATAGGCATCGCCGCCCGGATACGGGCGGCCGTAGTACCGGATCAGTGCCGCGACCGCTACGGCGTCCGAGTCCATCGCGAGTGGTCGGCAACCGCAATGTCATACCCCGCACTCTCCGACCCCCAGGCGCCGGGAACCGAACCGAGGTGGTCGCTGCGCGCCCGGCCCGGCCGGAATCAGGGCGACCGCCGCGCGGCCGCCGGCTGTCTCCGGCACAAGCGTGCGCACCTTCCCCGCCAGATCCGGCAGACCCAACGCACCCCGCCAATCACCGTAGGCCCGCGCCGGGCAGCCAGAGCCGGTTCCACGTCCACCAGCACCACCGGGCTGGTGGAGTACACGAACTGGGCGATCTCGTCGGCGGTCAGGATTTCCCCGAGCGGCGGCGTAGTTGCTGCATTCCCGGTCATGGCCTCTCCCCATTGTCTGAGCTGGCTGGACGTGGTGTGGACAGTATCGCGTTGCGGCCGTGGCCCTTCGGACTTAGCGGGAAGTGGCATCGCCCCAGGGCAGAGGGGTGAGATGCCTCCGCTTCCGACAGGTGTCAGGGCAGGCGGGTGAGGTGTCGCGGTCGGCCCACCGCGCTGCTCCGAGCAGCGGCATTCTTGCCGATACGGCAAGAACTCTCGCCGAAACCGTCGGTGCTATTGCACTGTGTCGGTATGGAAGAAGCGGGCGAGGTCACCGAGGTCAAGACGACATCAAGCGAGGCGGACGAATGGGATGCGCGCTACAGCGAGCGGGCTCGCGTGTGGAGCGGAGAACCCAACGGCGCACTTGTCGACGAGATGACCGGCGCACGGCCGGGACGCGCCCTGGACGTCGGTTGCGGTGAAGGCGCCGACGCGCTCTGGCTCGCCCGCCAGGGATGGGCCGTGACCGCGCTGGACGTTTCGCGCATCGCCCTCGACCGCGCCGGGGCCCACGCCGACGGGGAAGACGTGGACATCAAATGGGTATTGAGCGGACTACTCGATGCCGATTTGCCCGCGGGTGGTTTCGACCTGGTCTCAGCTCAGTACCCCGCGTTGCGCAGAACCGCTGAGCGTTCCGCCGAACGTGCGTTGATATCCGCCGTCGCACCGGGCGGCACCTTGCTGGTTGTGCACCACGACATCCCCGACGCGGATGCGGCGCGCGAGCACGGCTTCGATCCCGCCGACTGGGTCACCCCCGGTGACGTGGCGGCGCTACTCGATGACAGCTGGCACGTGGACGTCAACGAGGTGCGGGAGCGTTCGATCAGCGGCGGCGCGGGTGCACACCACACCCACGACGTGGTTCTGCGCGCACACAGGCTGCCCCACCAAAGCCCTTCCATCGGGCACCGGACAGCCAATGGTTCTCTCGGCGCAAACGCAGAATCACACAGGAAAACAACGACGGGAACAGCAGCGCCCGCTTCAACTCCGTGTCGTCACTCACACGATCGCGCCCGCTACTGGGACCACCGACAGGCGCGTTGGGTCAAGCATCACGCCAACCAGACCCGAGACTAGAGGCCATCATCACTGGACTGGACGAGACGCCCACCCCTAGCAGGATTGTGGCCCGACAGAGAAGATGGTCAGGAAATGTCGCCGTGGGATGTCGAGAAGCCGCGCGCGGCTTCGTCCCCGGAGTGAATACGGCCAGAATGGGCCGTACCGCACCAAGGAGAACATGATGGCCAAGTACCTGCTGCTCAAGCACTACCGGGGCGCGCCCGCATCGGTCAACGACGTGCCCATGGACCAGTGGACGCCGGAGGAGATCTCCGCCCACGTGCAGTACATGAACGACTTCGCCGCTCGGCTCGAAAGCACCGGCGAGTTCGTCGACAGTCAGGCACTCTCCCCGGAGGGCACGTTCGTCCGCTACGACGGCGAGGGACGACCGCCGATCACCGACGGCCCGTTCGCGGAGACCAAGGACCTGATCGCCGGCTGGATGGTGATCGACGTCGAGACCCACGAGCGGGCACTCGAGCTGGCCGGCGAGCTGTCCGCGGCCCCGGGTGCAGGTGGGAAACCGATCCACGAATGGCTCGAAGTGCGCCCATTCCTGGCCGCCTCTCCCACCGCTACGGAGTGCGGCTTTCACAACGGGTGATGACATGTCCCCCGATCCTCTGATCGCAGTGCCGGGGCCGCTCGAACAAGGCGGACTGTCTACTTCGTGGGCAGGAGTGGGTTAGAGTCGGCGACGCTGCGGATGCACCGGTTGAGCCGGAGGCGTTCACCCCTTCTCGGGGTTGGGACCTCCGGTTCTCTGCCTCGAGAGCCGCTCGTCGGTCATCCGCTTCTTCAACTCCCGGCGGGCGCGTTGCTTCGGCGTCTCCTCGGGCTCGGGTTGCTCGACGCCGACCGGCCGGAAGTGCGCGCGCCCCAACTTGATCTCCGGATGCACGACCAACTCGGGCTGTCCCTTCTCGTCGGTGGACAGTCCAATCCCAAAGCGCCTCATTCCTCGGCGACATCCTGCAACCGCACGATCATCCGCCGGCCGATACTCCCATCCGGGTGACGGTAACGCCCCTCGTCTGCCGAGCTCACCTCGAACCGCATCCCCCGCGGTAGCAGGTGCGCAGTGTTGTCGACCGACTCCGACCGTCCCGCATATATCAAACGGTCAGTCTCGATCTCGAATACCACATCCCGCTCTCCGACCGTCGGGTCGAGTTCGTGCGGGCATGGGTTGCCATCGTGTGCCTGTCGAAATCCTGGCGCGATCCCGGCTGCAGGGTCGAGGACAGCTTGACCGGTTCCTGCGGGACCGTGTGCGGGAGCGTCACCGCGCAGTACAGGATGCGTCCTCGGTCGTTGAACCGTTCCGCGATCTGGATCGCAGCCAGCGGGCGGCGTCGTGGCGGTAACTGTCGATGCCCTTATAGGCGGCGATGTCGGCGGGAAGTTCGGTGATGATGTCGGCGAGTTGCTCGGCCCACGCGGGAATGGTGGCGATGTCCGACAGTGGCGCCATGTAGGTGTGGATGTTGAAGACGAGTGCTCCGGTGAGGGGCAGTCGGATGAGGTGTTCGAGTTCGATCCGCAGTTGCACGCGTCCGTAGTCTCCGTCGGCGATGAGCTTCGGAATGTCGTCTTCCCATTCTGGCCGGGTTTCGAGGCTGGTGTCGCGGTGCGGTGAGCCGACGGCGGAGAAGGTCCAGTTGGCGCGGCGGAAGATCCGGTCGGTGGTGAGATGGCGCATGAACTGCTGCGCACGGCTGGTGATGCCGCCGCTGGTCAGCCCAGGCACCGGGCGGTGAATTTCGTTGAAGTTCATACCGACGTCGAACTTGATCGACCAGTCGGCTGCGAAGGTGACGATGGCCGCATCGAACCAAAGTTGGTCGTGGCGCTCGGTGAGCAGGAGGATGTCGTCAGGCACCTGGCAGCCGATGAAGGTCAGCGGGTCCTCCGGCAGCGTGACCAGATCACCCATTTCGAAGTGTTGGTCGATACCGAGCAACGTGTTGCGCCAGTGGTACCGGATGCCCTGGCCGGTCAGCTGCATGGTCTCCGGGTAGGAGTCGGCCATCTGCCGCATGAGGTAGAGCATGACGTCCCAACAGGCGGGCATCATGTGCGGCAAAATCTGCACTCGACCTGGGTCTTTCGCCAGGATCTCCCGTTTGAGCTGCATCATCGGCACGTATTCGAGGCCGAGGTCGACGACGTGCCGACCCCAGCCCCCGGCGAGGGTGGGGGTATAGCGGGGTGCGGGCTCGACATTGACCGCGTAGCGGAAAGTTTCGTCCCCCGCCGGGAAAGGCCAGGGCAAACAGGTCAGGTCGCTTGTGAGCAGTTCGGTCACGGTACTTCGCTCCAGAGTCGGGACGGAAATGGCGGTGCAAGGGTGATCTCTGGTCGGTCGTCAGGCAACCGATGCCAGATACATCGCACGATGCGAGGAAGTGTGCGGTCGCACGACGAGGTCGCGGGCGCAGCCCGAGCACTCGATGGTGTGGTCGGGGCCCGCGAGGGCCCGGGTGGCGGTGTCGCAGTGCGGGCAGAACACGCTGATCACGTCCACGTGCGAGATGTGGATGAACAACTCGCACGGCAGAATTCCCGCGGCGCGCGCTACCGCAACGGCCTGCATCACCCCGTACTCCGCCCCGGCAATCATGATGCGGACCCCGACGGTGCTGGTGTCGATCAGGTCAGCGATACCCGCACCGTCGGGGAGGCTGTACAGCGTCACTGCGCGGTCCGCGGAGGCGAGATCCCGCCCCCACTTTGCGACCTTGGCGGTGGTGCTGGGGGCATCACCGATCGCGATCAGGAGGTACTGGCGGCCGGATAGGTCCATGCTGGCCGCGGTGATGCCGACCTGCGCGGTGGCGATGTCGGACTCGTCGATGCTTGTCATGACATTCCTCTGAGAGTCGTTGAGGAGCAGGCTCTGTGGTTTGGTGTTCGAGGATCGGAGGAGAGGATCCGGGCGCGCTCGGCAAGTTCGGCGCGGTGGTGATCGTCGATGACGACTCGTCGCTCACTCCCGACACCCGCCGCGGTAGCTACTCGTGCACCGGAGGGTTCGATATCGGCGCTGTACCGGTACCGGTCGCGGGGAAACGGAAATGGGAAGTGTATGAGGCCTTCCGTGGCGGTGCCTGATGCGGCGGACGTCATAGCTCCAGCTCCAGATCCGCGCCGGCGGCCCGGGACACACACGGCATCATCACGTCACCGGTGGACTTCTCCTGATCGGTGAGATAGAGGTCGCGGTGCTCGATCTGTCCGCCGCGCACCGCGAGCTTGCATTCCCCGCATACGCCCTGCCGGCACAGGTTCGGCACATCGAAGCCGTTGTCCAGCAGCGCGTCGAGCAGGCTGGTGTCGGGTCCGACCGTCACAGTGGTACCGGTTCGGCCCAGGGTCGCAGTGAAGGGTTCACCCCCGGCGGAGATGCCGGAGGAGAACGGCTCCGAGTGCACACGCTGCAATGGCCAGCCCCGGGCGAGCGCGGCTTCGGTGACGGCGTCGATCATTGGCGTCGGTCCGCAGGTGTAGAGGTGTGTGCCGATCGGCTGGCGGGTCAAAGTTGGTGTCACGTGGTCCCAGAACTGTTGCGGGGTGTTCACAATCGTCAACCGGTCCCCGCACAGTTCCATCAGGTCGTCGACGTGTGCACCGAAGCCGGAGCGGAAGGAATAGATCACCTCGAACGAGCGACGCCACTGCACTGCCGCACGCACGTGCGACAGGATCGGGGTGACCCCGATGCCGCCGGCGACGAGGACGTGGTGGCGTGCGTTCGGAATCGGAGCGAACGCACTGCGCGGGCGGGACGCGTTCACCTGGTCGCCGACTGCGAGGTTGTGCACCCACCGCGACCCGCCGGCGCCGGCCCGGTCCAGTCGAGCAGAGATCGAGTAGTGGTCCGGTTCGATCGCCGGGCCGGTCAGGGAGTAGGAATTGCGTGTCCCCGGCTTCCAGGTGACCGCGATGTGACTGCCCGGGGTGAAGGACGGCAACGTTCCGCCACCGACTGGTGCCAGGACAACCTGACGGATGTCCTCGCACAGCATCGTGGTGTCGGCAACGACGACGGAAAGGTCGCTTCCTACCGCGGCGTTGGTTGTCGCGGCCTCGACTACTTCGGTCACGTCAGGTCCTCCGAATCTGCTTGATAGCCAAGATAGGCATGGTGACGGCGGGAGAAGTGGTGGTAGACGGTCAGCGTGACGGTGTGGCCGTGCGCGCAGAACACCTGACGTGTCCGCTGAGTGCATCCCCTGTTGCCATCGAGGATGTCGATCACGCCGGTCCCGATCCGTGCCCACACCTGAGCGAGCCCCACACACGCGACGTCGTCGGGGTCGGTGAGTGCGATGCTCATTACGCATAGCGGTCGCGGCCGGCGCACGAGCGCGTGCGCGGGAATTCGCGCGGCAGCACCCACGGCCACCACCAGGTAACAGGAGGCCGAGCTCTCGACGTCACCATCGCGTTGTGGCCACGCGGTCGCCCAGCGAGGCACGCTGGTGGTGGTCATGCTCACTGCCATCGCTGGTTACGGTGCGAAGGAGCGCTGACCGACATAGAACGCCAACGCACCCTCAGGGGTACTGAATCGGATCCGCGATCCCTTCGGGAAGAAAATCGCGTCCTTCGCCTTGGCGACCTCCTTCTGTCCGGTGTCGAGATTCTCGAGAACGAACTCGCCCTCGAGCACAACCTTCATTTCGTCGTACTCGTAGAGGTAGTCGAGGGGATCGTCCGTGTGCCGGAGTTCGAAGTAACCGGCCGACATCTCGGACCCGTCTGGGTTTGCGTACACGTCGTCGATGAAGCCTTCGGTGCCCGGGTATTCCGCAACCGGCATCTGCGGCAGAGACTTCCAGAAATCTGCAGTGACGCGGAACGGTGCGACGGTCTGTCCGATCGCACTGGAATCGGCAACGGTCATTGGGGTCCTCCTGGGGATGGGATTGCACGATCGACACTCGATCACCATGTGATGAAACTGAAGATAATGGTAGGAAACCATGCCGTGGGTTACGCGCTCGTAAACGCGCGTGACAAGGAGGTTTTATCTGTAGGAGCTGCGGGTGAGGTGAGAGAGTCGACGTGGCGCCGCCGCTCGGGGTCACCGGCGGTGCCCGGCTCGGACCATCCCGAGGCAGCGCTGTCTGCAGGGCTTGGTGGCTCGCTGGTCGAAGCACTTCGGGGACAACGCCGATGGAAGGTTGCGCTTGTCCACACCCTTCACCCGCTGTTCTGGATCTGGACACGAAAGGCGGGGACACGACCGACCGGACCGACCGTCCTGGCCGGCCATCCGGAGGGATCGATAGTGGGTGCATTCACTCAGAAGGTCCTGAGAGCCCGCTGGTCCGCGGACGAAGCCCCATCGGTCCTGCACTTCCCGCAGGAAGCACAGGCGATCACCAGCGTTTGGAGGCACTGACGTCCGGAGTAGCCGACGCGGCCGTTCTGGGCTCCGCGTTCGCCCCCAGCGCCCTGTCACGACTCGGGATCCCGTGGCACTCGATGCGGTGGCGTCGCTGCTGCACGACAACAGCCGGACAGATGCGCGGCACGCTTGCGTGCAGCACTTCCCCACCTTGCGCGTCGTCGACCGGGTCAGGCTCTGATCGATGCTGCATCCGTATCCACGGAAGCGGTGTCCATCCGCGAGTTGACGACTGCGGACGAGTAGCCCGCGAAGCCCCGCGGCTTGTCAGAGATCGAGTACGAGGTCGGTTTCGGGTTGCGAGCAGCACAAGAGAGTCGTGCCTGGCATCGGGGGCTCCAGGGGGTCCGGTCGGTATCGAACGGTTCCGGAGAGGATCGGGGTCTGGCAGGTGTGGCACACGCCGGTGCGACACGACCAGCGGGTCGGAACGTCGCAGGCTTCGGCGAGATCGAGGACGGTGCTGTACTCGTCGCTCCATGGCACGGTGAGTCCGCTGCGGGTGAACGTGATGCGCGGCCCGCTGCCGACGGGTCCAGGGGGCAGATGTGGCGGGGTGTGGGTCGCGTCGGTGAGTCCAGGATTGATGGCCGGGAGTGCGCCGAACAACTCGGTATGGATGCGGTCGGACTCCACACCGAGGTGCATGAGTGCCTCGCGCAGCACGGCCATGAACGCGGTGGGACCGCACAGGTAGGTGGTCACGTTGGTGGGCAGGCCCAGGGCGACCAAGGCTTCGCGGTTGATGCGGCCGGGGAGGGCGGGCGGATCCAGGTTCGCCGTCGAACTCTGGGCGGTGTAGTAGACGTGTTCGTGACCTCGGTCGACGCCGGTCAGCAACCGGTGCGCTTCGGCCGCGAAAGCGTGTTCGGCGGCTGAATGGGCGGTGTGCAGCCACCAGATGTCGCGCTTGCTGTGGGCTGCGGCGAGTGCATGCAGCATCGCCAGAACTGGGGTCACCCCGACGCCGGCCGAGAGCAGGAGCACGGGCGTCGTGCCGTCGTGATCTTCGGGAAGGACGAAATCGCCACGCGGAGAGGCGACGTCGAGGGTGTCGCCGACACGTAACTGCGTGTGGAGATAGGTACTGACGAGGCCGTGGGTCTCACGTTTGACGCTGATGCGGTACTCGTTGTCCGACGGCGCGGCCGACAGCGAATAGTTGCGCACCGGTGGTGGTTCGCCGGCGCCGGCGACGCGGAGGGTGAGGTACTGGCCGGGTTTCGGACGGGTCAACGGGGCGTCGTCCTGTGGTGCCAGGTGGATCGACGCCACCGTTGTGCTCTCGGAAACGATCCGTGCGACGCGCAGCGGTCGGAAGCCGGCCCAGCCGTCCGGTTGAGCTCCGGCGGGCGGCTCGCCGGCGCGCGTCGGGCGCTCTGCGGCGTCGAGCAGATCACGAAACGATCGCTGCCAGCCGGGGCTGAGCGCCGGGATGTCGACTGCGTTCCGGAGTTGGCCGATGTCCCGGTCGGGCAGGTAGAGCAATGCGTCGATCGCGGCGACGCTCATGCGGTGCCGGCCGATCCGGGTGCGGATGATCTCGTCGCCTGCCTGCACGTGACCTTCGGCGATGACCCGGAAGTAGAACCCGGGCCGGTGGTGAGCAACAAGCAGCGCCGGCATCTCGGGTTCACCCAGACGCATTCCGACCCGATAACAAGTGACGCGTGGCTGAGTGACCTCGAACTCGGCATCACCGATGCGATAGCGGTCACCGATGTGCACCTCGTCGTCGGGTAGGCCGTCAACGGTGAAGTTCTCACCGAACTGACCGTATTCGAGATCGTCGCGACCGAGATGACGCCGCCAGAAGTCGTAGGACTGACATTGATAGACGAGCACGGCACGTATTTCTCCGCCGTGACCGTCGAGGTCTCCTTGACCGTCGCCGTCGATGTCGAGCGTGCGGACCCCGCGTGGACCGTCGACGGGGTACTTGAAGATGCCCGTGTGGACGGTCCGGCCTTGCCACGGCACGTCCTTGGGCATACCGACGTTGAGTGACTGCAGGCGTGCCACTGTGGTTGCCCCTCACTGTTTCGCGCGGAACGGGTTGCCGGAGGTGTCCGTCGTTCGCGCCCCGGTCATCGCAATGAGCAGCGTCGTCAACCAACAGCGACCACCTCGTCTGCATCTCTCCTACGGTTGGCACAAAGGCGTCCCGTCGCAGAACATCCTATATCCAACTGTGATCTGCGCCACTCGGCCTGGGCTGGCCCGTTGTGGTCGCCTGTCTACGGGAATCTGGTTGCCAGCCACGCGCCGATGTCGGCGGCGGCGAGGCTGGCACCGGTGGGTGCGCCGTCGTGGATCGGTCCGCCGAAGTGGGTGCCGGCAACGCGGACGTGGGTTTTGTCCGTCGATCCGAGTGCATCGCACATCGTCTTGGCATCGTCGGGGAAGCAGGCCTGGTCTCCGGTGAGTTCGACGAACAGTGTCGGTGCGGTCACCGTCGGGGCGCAGCGCAGGAAGTCGGCGTTGCTGCTGAGCCCGGACCAGGTCGACAACCAGGCGTCCGGCGTGGAAAAGCGGCCGAAGCCGACGAGTCCGTAGTTGGTCAGGTCGGGTCGCCGGCCGAACAGCGACCCGTAAGGGCGTTCGTTCGGGTTCAGCGATAGATCGACGAACCGTAGGTCCGCATCGGTGCGATAGACGGTCAGGACGCGGGGCGCGAGGGCGGCGCGGCGATCTCCCGGATCCGACGTGCTCTTGTACCGTCGGCGCGCGTCGGCCGCTTCGTCGATGCGTTGCCGGGCGATGGTGTCGAGGCGGGTAATGCGGTCGTGCTGCGCTCGGCGGTAGCGGGTGATGAATTCCGTTGAGTAGGAAGAACTGTGGGGTGGATCGGCGAATCCATTCGCTGGATCGAACGGGTTCAGGTCCGGATCTGTCGATAGCGGGTCGGACTCGTCGACGACCGACGGGTCGATCAGCCGCAGCAGCAGTGCACCCTGACCGGGGTGCGGTGCCATGAATATCGCCGCGTCGGGCCGGGGCATGTCGGCGCCAGCCAGATCGATGGGTCTGTCCGCGGGGGTATGCGTCAACCGCTCCCCCGACGGCAACCCAGCTTGCTGGTGGTAGAACGCAAAGAGGGTCCCGCCGCCGGAATGGCCGAGGGTGACGATGTGGTCGAAGCCCCTCTCCCGCAGGAATATTTGCCCGGCCGCGACATCCAGCAAAGCCTGCTCGTGCACGAGAGCGACGTCGTTGTTGACCGATCGAGTGCCCTGCGTCCACACCGCGTATCCGCGGGCGAGCAGCTCGGGCACCAGCACGTGGTGAGTCAGATCCTGGCGCGGGTGCATCAGCGCGACGACAGTGTGCGCGCCGGGCACCATCCGCAGGACGCCGGAGACCTTCGCTCCGTCCGCGGTGGTGAGTTCGTGTACCGACGTGACGGTGGTGTCGGGGGCCTGGGCGGCGTCGATGTACCGGCCGGCGCCGAGCCGCTGGGTGCTCTCGTTCATTGCGGCTCGACTCGCATGGCGTCCTTGTCCCACTGTGTGATTCGGGACTGCGCCAATCCGGCGACGCTGCTGTACCAGACGGCGTGGCGGCAGCCGGTGGCACGGCGGTCGATGACGATGGCCGAGTCGGAGACGATTCGGAAGTAGGGTCCGACGTGGTCGACGGTGACCGCCGGGTTGCGACCGGCCACCTCGGCGACAGCTGTGTTCTCCGGGACGTCGAGGATGAACAGGGTCGTCATCGTGTCACCATCTCCTTCGATTCCTGCTCCTGATGCCAGGCCGCTGCCCGTTCGGTGATCAGTTCGGCTTTGCGGGTGAGCAGCGCGGCCATGCTGGGGTCCGGGCCGGTCACGACGTCGACGAGGGCGTCGATGGTCAGGTTGGCGTCGAGGTCTTCCTGCGGGGTGACCGGGCGCAGCGCCCGGGTAATTTCGATCATGTAGCCGTTGGGGTCGTGGGTGTAGATCGACTCGATCGTCTCGTGCTGGATCTGCATCTCCACCGGCCACGCGCTGTGGTCCAAGCGCCGCCGGTATTCCATCAGGTCGTCTTCGCTGTCCACGTGGATTGCCAGATGACGGGAGCGGATGAAGAAGATCGGGACGTCCTCGGCAAAGCGCGAGTAGGAGTCGCCCTGCGGGCCGCCGTCGAACGGTTCGAGGCCGAAGTAGTAGAAGAAGGCCAATCGGTCGTCGTTGCCGATATCGAAGAAGAAATGGATGAAGTCGGGGTGTTTCTCCGGGCCCCAACCGGCCGCGCAGATCGAGTGCACCACCGGGAACCCGAGAACGTCGCGGTAGAACGTGACGGTCGCGGCGGGGTCGAATGTCGGGTAGGCGACGTGGTCGACGCCTTTGACTGTGTGTTGCAGGTCGGACATGGTGAACTCCAATGGATTCGAGGCTACTGAACAGCGGTGGCCGGAGCATCGGCACGCAGCAGACCGCCGGCTCCGGGAATGTCGACCGCAAGGTCGAGCGCCCGCAGCAGGCTGTAGGCGCCGGCGGTGGCGGCCGAGAGGACGGGCAGCCCGAACTCGTCTTCGGCCGATTGGACGAGGTCGAGTGAGGGCATCTGCACGCACGCGGAGAGCACCAGCGCGTCGGCTCCGGCGCGGTCGAGCGATCGGGCGGCGTCCATCACCCGGTGGCCGGGGATGCAGCCGACCTCCGCGTTGTCGGCGACTTCGAGGGCTCGCCAGTCCGTTACCCGGATTCCTTCGGCCTCGATGTACGCGACGACCTGCTCGGCGAGGGGACGCATGTAGGGGGTGACCAGGACGATCCGTTCGGCGTGGATCGCGTGGAGTGCTTCGACGAGTGCGCCCGCGCTCGAGCGGATCGCCGCTTCCGAACCGCCGGTGGCCAGTTGCTCGGCAATCAGCCCCTCCACTCGCTGATGCTCTCCGGGCCCCACCGACATCAGGGCGACCAGGCACGCGTAGAGGATAGCGTCGACCCCGGCATCACCGAGCTCGAGGATGCATCGCTCGCGTTGGGCGTTCATCGCCCGTAGCTGCTCAGGGGACACGGACTGCATCCGCATCCGGCTCGAGTGAAACGAGAACCGCGCGTCCGCATGCCGGTTGAGCAGTGCCGGCATTTCCGTCTCGACGGTCACATTTGAACTCGGTACGACGAGCCCGATGCGATGAATGCCCATGTTGTGGCCCTTCTGAGGGGGAGTCGGACGTAGATTTACGCCTATGACGAGTATTCGACGCCGATGATGATTCGTCAAGACCCCGAGTGGCGCGAGCGTGGGTTCGCCGCGGCTTTCCTCGCATCCGTGACGGCACTCACAGTTGCCTCTTGACATGTCATCAGTCACGTCGAATACTCGACACAGACGTAAGGAGTGTTCGAGGATGACCTCACACCGCCCCCTGAATTTCCCCCAGCACGAAGGAGCGCAGCTGCAATGGCATATGTGATCGGAGTGGACGTCGGTGGCACGTTCACCGACGCGGTATTGGACGACGATGCCGGCACTGTTCTCGCCGCGAAGGCCCCCTCGACACCGCCGGACTACTCCCGCGGCGTGATCGATGTCCTCGAGGTACTCGCCGGGCAATTGGGCTGCCCGATCGAGGAAATGCTGGCAAACACCCACCACATCGCACACGGCACCACGTCGTCACTCAACGCGCTCGTCATGGGCAACGTGCCCCCGGTCGGCTTCCTCACCACCAAAGGCCATCGCGACTCCATCTACATCATGAACGTCGAGGGCCGATACCTGGGCGGCTCACCGGAACAGTTACAAAATGTCATGGGACAGAGCAAATCTCATGGACTGATACCGAAGAAGCATGCCCTGGAAGTCACCGAACGACTCGACCGCGACGGCAACGTCGTCGTCGCACTCGACGAAGAATCCGCCCGTCGATCCATCCGCGCACTCCTCGCCGACGGCATCACCGCGATCGCGGTCTCCCTGCTGTGGTCGTTCCGCAACCCGACGCACGAGCAGCGCATCCGCGAGCTCGTCCACGAGATCGACCCGACGGTGTTCGTGTCCCTGTCGAGTGAGGTGAGCCCACGCATCCGCGAATTCGCCCGCAACGCGACGACCATCATGAGCACCCAGATCGGACCGGGGCTGCGTGACTACCTCGGTTCACTGGAGTCCGAGCTGCGGGACCGCAAACTCGCCGGACCCCTGCTGGTGATGCAGAGCAACGGCGGCGCCGTCGCAGCCGCCGAGGCACCGAAGAACGCGATCAGCACCGTCGGATCGGTGCTGACCGGTGGCGTGGTCGGTGCGGTGTCCCTCGGCAAACAACTCGGCCACCGCAACATCATCGCCACCGATGTGGGCGGCACCACCTTCCTTGTCGGCCTCGTCGTCGACGGCGAGCCCGTCCGGGCGTCCAGCACGATCATCAACCACCACCCGATCAACGTTCCCACCCTCGAGGTACACCCCATCGGATCCGGCGGCGGCGCCATCGCCTGGGTCGACCCCGGCGGCAATCTCCAGATCGGCCCGCACAGCGCCCAGGCCGTCCCCGGCCCGGCGTGCTACGGCCAGGGCGGCATCGAACCGACCAACGCCGACGCGAATCTGGTTCTCGGGATCCTGCCCGAACACGGGCTCCTCGGCGGCCGTAAGCCGCTGGACAAGGACCTCGCGCGGGACGCGATCCGCACCAAGATCGCCGAACCCCTCGGGCTGTCGATCGAAGACGCGGCCGCGGCCATCTACGCCGTACAGAACGCCCAGACCGGTGACCTGCTGCGCAAAACGGTGGTCGAGGCGGGACACGACCCCCGCGACTTCGTGCTCTACGCCTTCGGCGGAGCCGGCCCAGCCCACTGCGCCGCCTACGCTCGCGAGGTCGGCGTCAGGGAAGTCATCGTCCCACTCGGCCAGGTGGCCTCGGCGTTCTCCGCCTACGGATTGGCCTCGTCCAACATCGTCCTCGCCGCCGAACTGTCCGACCCTGCCGCCATGCCGCTCGATCCTGTCCGTGCCGAGCGCAACTTCGCCCAACTCGAGTCCCAGGTCCTCGAGCAACTCAACCGGCAGGGGTTGACGTTCACCGGGGTGGAGATCGAACGCGAAATCGACATGCGCTACACCATGCAACTCGCGGAGGTAGCGACGGCGGTACCTGCCGGCAGCCTCGACGCCGCCGGTATCCACGCCGCGTCGGACCTCTTCGAGCAGCGGTACGCCGAACTGTACGGAAAAGACAGCGGTTTCCGTGAGGCCGGAATCCAGGCCATCACCTACCGTGTCCGGGCCACCGGCCTCCTGCCGTTCTCCCCTACCCTGCCGGAGGTCAAGTCCGCGGACTCCGCCGATCCCACACCAGCACACATCGGAACCCGAAAAGTGTGCCTGGACGGCCGGATCGGGTACGTCGACACCGACGTCTACGACTACAGCAAGCTGCTCGCCGGACACGTCCTGCACGGGCCGGCCATCATCGAAGTCCCCACGACCACCGTCGTCGTTCCCCACGACACCACCGGCACCGTCGACCGCCTCGGCAACCTCACCATCGTCGCCCAGTAGGAGCACCGAAGATGACCATGCAAATCCCCGGCTCCGAAATCTTCTCGAGCCGACCGATCGACCCCGACGCACTCGCGCGATCGCTGCCCCCGACGCTGGCAGTCCACACCGTCAGCCAGGAGCACATCGACAACCTCGACCCGCTGACCTACGAAGTCATCCGGCACCGGCTGTGGTCGGTCACCGACGAAATGGGCGAAGCACTCAAACGCATGTCCGGCTCCCCCATCGTCACCGACGCGAACGACTTCGACTTCGCGATCAGCGACGAGATCGGGCAGGAAGTGCAGGTAGGCCTGTACAACACCATGCTCGTCGGCGCCGTCGACCTCGCCATCTACTGGACCCTCCAGCACCGCGCGACCAACCCTGGCATCACCGAGGGCGACATGTTCCTGTGCAACGACCCCTGGGTCGGCGGCGGACTGCACCAGAGCGATGTGATCGTCTACCAACCAATCTTCCACGAGGGCAAGCTCTTCGCCTGGACCAGCGCCATCTGTCACGAACCCGATCTCGGCGGATCCGGGCTCGGCTCGTTCGACCCCTCTGCCCAGGACGTGTTCTCCGAGTCGCTGCCGACACCCCCGATCAAGGTGGTCCGCGACTACGAACTGCAACGCGATGTCTCCGACGCCTGGGTGCGGCGCTCGCGGGTGCCGATGCTCGTCGGACTCGATCTCCGCGCGAAGATCGGCGCCAACACCGTAGGGCGCAACCGACTGCTCGCGGTGATCGAGCAGTATGGCGCCGACACCGTCAAGGCCGTGATGAAGCGGATGATGGCCGACGCCGAGGGGCGTCTGCGCGGCAAGCTCACCTCGCTGCCCGACGGAACCTGGAAGGCCACCGGCTACCAGGATCAGTCACACACCGGCGACCGCGGGATCCACAAGATCACCGTGGCCATGACCAAGACCGCCGACCACCTCACCTTCGATTTCACCGGCACCGACCCGCAGACCGGCGTCATCAACTGCACGTACGCGGGCATGCGCGGCGGAGTCATGCTCGCCCTGCTTCCGATCCTCGCCGGGGACATCCCCTGGTCCGCGGGCGGACTGATGCGCTGCTTCGACCTGGTCTCCGAAGAGGGCACGATCAACAACGCCACCTTCCCCGCCGCGGTCAGCCGCGGACCGATCGGCCCCGCCTGGCTCACCGGCACCCTGATCGCCGAATGCCTGTCGCAGATGCTCGACCGGTCGGTCGATCTCGGCACAAGCGTGCAGGCCGCGTGCTGCGGCACCTGGGACACCGCCGTGATCGCCGGTCTCGACGAACGCCCCGAACAGTCGGTGCCCTTCCTCAACATCATGATGGAGCCGATGGCCGGCGGCTACGGGGCCCGCCCCACCGCCGACGGCATGGACACCGGTGGTCTCTTCTGCATCCCGATGGGCCGCATCCCGGACACCGAAATGACCGAATTCCTCTACCCGCTGCTCACCCTGTGGCGCCGCGAGGAACCCGACTCCGGCGGACCCGGACGGCAGCGCGGCGGTGTCAGTGCCTCCATCGCCATCACCCCCTACGGCACCAGCCTGCCGATGGGCCTGGTACTGGCGTCGGCGGGCAAGGCCGTCGCTCAGAACAACGGTCTCGCAGGCGGATACCCCGGCAATACCGGCGTCGAGGTCCTCGCCCGCGGCACCGACATCGTCGAACAGTTCGCGGCCGGCCGCATCCCCGGCGCCCTGGACGATCTCGGTGGCGGCCGTGAACTCGGAGCCTGCTACGCCGAGAGCTACGTGGCACCCGGTGAGGTGCTGTACATGCACTGGCAGGGTGGCGGCGGCTACGGTGATCCGTTGCTGCGCGACCCGGCCGCCGTGGCAGCAGACTTCCGTGAAGGCAAGGTCACCGAAAACGGTGCCGAAACCGTCTATGGAGTCATCCTCTCCGGCGGAGACGTCGATGAGATCCGGACCTCGGATCGGCGGGACGAGATGCGCACGGAGCGTCGAGACCGCTCGGGGACTACTCGGTCCGACGCCCCCGCGCTCGATCTGGCCGGGGCTCGCAGACTCGACGACAACCTGGCGGAGGTCACGATCGGGGACACCCGCGCGATCGCCTGCGCCCAGTGCGGACGCCTTCTCGGAGACGACAAGACCAATGCTGCGCTGGACCTCGCCCGGTTCGAAGGCCCCTCCTCGACCGCCGGACCACAGGTGACCTCCGATCCGCGCGAGTACGTCGACGCCCCCGTCGTCTTCCGGCAGCTGTGCTGCCCCGGTTGCTGGACCGCTATCTACTCCGGCATCGTCCCCGCCGATCACCCTGATCACGCCCTGGACATCGCCCGCCTCCTCCCCGCGGTAGCGGAGCGATAATGTCGGCGAACCCCGTGATGACACTGGAAGCAGGAGGATTGCGGTGACCTTCTCGGATTGGGGCGGACGCCTCGTCACCTTCCCCGCGGACCGGGCCGGACACTACCGCGAAAGCGGGATGTGGAGCGCCGATCCCACCGGGCGGCGACTGCACCGTATCGCCACCCGGTTCCCGGATCGAACGGCGGTGATCAGTGCGGAGGGTTCGATGAGCTTCGCCGAACTGGACCGTCGGACCGACCGGATCGCGGCCGGACTGGTGCGGCTCGGGCTCGACCGACTCGATCCGGTCATCTTCCAGCTGACCAATCGCCTGGAGACCGTCCTTGCCTGGTATGGCTGCCTCAAGGCAGGCCTGGTTCCCGTCGCGACGTTGGCCGCGCACCGCATGCACGAGATCGGGCACGTCAGCCGGAAGGTCGGCGCCGTGGGGCACATCGTCGAGGCCCGCACCGCGGGATTCGATCTCGTCGAGTTCGCACGCGAACACGCTGCCGGGCATCCCAGCATCCGGCACATCATCAGCGTCGGCGACGAGGCGGGTAAGGATCAGCCGGGTGTGACCCGACTGGAAGACATCGGTCGCGAGACCGATCCCGCCGCAGCCCGTGCCGTGGTCGAACAGATAGAAGCGCGGATCGACCCACTCGACGTCGTCGCGTTCCAGCTGTCCGGCGGTACCACCGGTGTGCCCAAGGTGATTCCGCGCATCCATGCCGAATACTGGAACAACGCCCTGCTCTACGCAAAACGACTCGGCTGGGACGAACACAGTCGCGTGGCACACCTGATACCGATCATTCACAACGCCGGAATCTCGTGTGGGCTGCACGCGGCGCACTCCGTCGGCGCCTGCCTGGTACTGGCCACCGCTGACGCTCCCGCGGCGTTCGAGTTGATGGCACGGACGGAGGCGACCGAAGTCCTCATCGGGCACGGCCACTACCAGGCAGTTCTGACCCCGGACTTCGACAAGGCCCGCGCATCTCTCCGACGGGTCGTACTGTCGGGCGCCAAGGTTCCACCCGAACTGTTCGAACGAGTCGACGACGGTGCGGGGCATTGGGCCGGCCAGCTGTTCGGCATGTCCGAAGGGCTGCTGACGGTGACCCCGATCGACTCCCCCACTCACGCTCGCCTGACGACCGTGGGGACCCCGATCGCGTCCGACGACGAAATTCGCATCCTCGAGCCGGGTACCGAGATAGATCTCCCCGACGGCGACGTCGGAGAACTGTGCTGCCGCGGCCCGTACACGATCCCCGGCTACTTCGACGCCCCGGAGCACAACCGAGATGCCTTCACCTCCGACGGCTTCTACCGCACCGGTGACCTCGCCGCGATCACCGTCATCGACGGCGAGCGGTATCTGTCGATCGAGGGCCGAATCAAGGACCTCATCAACAGGGGCGGGGAGAAGATCAACGCGGAGGAACTCGAATTACTCCTGCTCGAGCACCCTCGCATCGCCAACGCGGCGGTAGTCGCCATGCCCGATACCCGCCTCGGGGAGAAAACCTGCGCATATCTGGTGGCGACCGATGAAGAGCCGTTGTCGATGAAGGCCATTCAAGAGCATCTGGCCCGGCTCGGCGTCGCCAAGTTCAAGTGGCCCGAACGGCTCGAATGGGTGCCGTCCTTGCCGCACACCAATGTGAACAAGATCGACAAGAAGCGGTTGCGTGCCGCGATAGCCGCGAAGGTCCTCGCCGAAGCCGAAGCCGAAGCCGATGCGCGCGGCGCGGCCGTCTAGGACCACCTGTTCCGTTCTGGATCAACGTCTTCGGGGCATGTCCACATGGGCATGCCCCGAAGACGATCACTCTCCGCACGACATCGACCGCACGCATCATATTGACTGTTCGACACAAACGTAGAATACTCGACTTTACCGTCACACAGACTGGAGTTTTGCCATGAATCTCGCGCGAGTCGCAGTTCTCGGAGGTGGACCCGGCGGTCTCTATGCCGCAAGACTGCTCAAACTCAGCCATCCGGACGCCGAAGTGACCGTGTACGAACAGAGTGCCCCGGACAAGACATTCGGATTCGGCGTCGGCCTCGCCTCCCGCACGCAGCGCAATCTTCGCGAGGCCGATTCGACATCGCTGGAGGCCATCGTTGCCGCTGCACACCCGCACGACATGTCGATGCAGGTCGGCGAGCACATCGCCCGGCTTCAGAGCGGCGACCTCCTTGCGATCGCGCGCACATCCCTGCTCGAAGTGCTGCAACAGCAAGCCCGACAGGCCGGTGTCCGACTGCACTTCGGCGAACGCCGGGACATCGCCGACCTCGACGCGGACCTGATCATCGCGGCCGACGGCATCAACAGCGGAACGCGCACCCAGCTCGCAGACCGCTTCGATCCACACATCGACACCGGCACCGGCCTGTACCTCTGGTGCGGAACCGACTTCGCTCTCCCGAGCGCGATATTCACACCGGTCACCACCGAGCACGGCACGTTCGTCGCGCACGCCTACCCCTACGCGCCCGACCACAGCACCTTCCTCATCGAAACCGACGAGGACACGTGGCGGCGGGCGGGATTCGACGTATCCACCGAGCAGACAGCACCACTCGACAGCGACGAAACCTCACTGCACTACCTGCAGGCAGCGTTCGCCGGCACTCTGCAGCACCACCGGCTGATCGGTAACCGCACCCGCTGGATGCGCTTCCGGACAATCTCGTGTGGGCATTGGCACAGCGGCAACGTCGTACTCCTCGGCGACGCCGCCCACACCGCGCACTACTCCATCGGCTCGGGCACCAAGCTCGCCATGGAGGACGCCATCGCACTCGACCACGCACTCACCGCCTCCCCGAACATCGAGGACGCGCTCGCACAATATGAGCGAACCCGCCGCCCCGCCGTCGAATACCTCCAGCACATCGCGCACCGCAGCGAACTCTGGTGGGAGTCCTTCCCGCAGCGGATGAACCTACCCGTCGAACAGCTGCTGATCGCGTACATGACCCGCGCCGGGAAGGTCAGTCTCAGCCGATTCCACGACACCGCCCCCACGCTCGTGCGGAAGGGCCTGGCGAACTACGCGGACGTGCCAGCCGACGCGATCCCCGGCACCGACATCACGGACTGGACGATCGGGCAACCACTCGACCACGGTGACCGCCGATTCGAGCACCGGATCGCACCGGCGGACCTGCGCGACGCAGCCACCACCACAGTGCTCGACATCGACTTCGATTCAGCCTGGGGCCCGGAGGCTACCGCACTCGTCGAGACCGCACCAACCGCGCGAACTCTCTGGCTCACCGGCCCATCCACCCGCTCGTCGCTGCTCAGCAGACTCGATTTCGCCGAACGTCTCGGTCACCACACAGACGCAGTCGTCGTCGTCGAGGCGCCCGGTTCCTGCCGCGCAGATGTCGCAGCAGGTTTGGCCAGCGTGCGGATGCACCTCGCGTTCTTCAGCGATCCGGCGACGTCGGACGCTGATCCGGCGCTTTCCGGGTTGCGGGTCTCGACATGAGTACGCGACCAGCGACCGGCGCCCGTTATCCTTCGGACATGACAAGCGAGGAGGCCCCGAACGAGCGCCGACCCCGAGGCCGGGGCAAATCCCGTTCCAGCGATCAGGCCGCGACCGAAAGCGCGGGCCTTCGCAGCAACCCTCGCCGTGAGCTGGTGGAGAAGCAGATCATCGAGCAAGCCACTCGACTGTTTGCCGAACGAGGATTCGCGAGCACCACGCTGCAGGACATCGCCGACGCAACCGGCCTGACACGGCCGGCCCTCTATCACTACGTGGCCAACAAAGACGAGCTCCTCTCCCGCCTGGTCAGCGAGAGCACCGAGACACCGGCCGCGTTGCTACACACCATCAACGAGCGCACCGATCTGGGTCCGACAGAAAAGCTCCGCGAGATGGCCACCGCCATCGCTCTGCATCAGGCGCAGGCTCCGGATCGATTCCAGTTGATCATCCGTTCGGAAGCCGAATTACCCGAAGACATCTCACGCAACTACGAGCAGAGCCGTCGACACGTGCTCAAGGAATTCATCCACGTCATCGAAGACGGTATCCGCATCGGCGAAATGCGACCGGTCGATCCGCGAACCGCAGCTCTGGCCGTCATCGGCATGCTCAACTGGATCGCCTGGTGGCATCAGCCGGGAAACGCAGACGACGACCGAGTCATCGCCACTCAACTCGCGGACATGGCAGTACGCTCGTTGGTTCATCAGGACCCACAGTCGGCGACCCCGGAAGGTCCCGCGCGAGCGATCGCGATGATCCGCCAGGACCTGAACTACCTCGAACGGCTGCTCGACGAATCACGCCCCGACTGACCGCGCTCGACAGCAACGGCCCTGATTCTGACGGAGGTCACGCGCGTCGCAGCGCCAGCACGGGGATTGTCCGGATGCCCGCCGTCTTCTCCGCATATTCGGCAAAGCCGGGGTACCGGCGCGCCTGCTCGGTGTAGATCCGATCCCGTTCGTCACCGGTCACCTCGACGACAGTCACCGGGTACTGCTCGGTGCCGCGTTCGATCTCGGCCTCACCTGCGCTGACGAGGTTGTAGTACCAGTCGGGATTGCTCGGGGCACCGGCCTTGGACGCGAAAACGTAGATCGTGTCCGGACCTTGCTCATCGGGTAGATACATCATCGGGCTCACACGATCGCGCCCGGTCTTACGGCCCCGGTGGTGAACCAGCACCACCGGGGCGCCCTCGAACGGGCCACCAACTCGGCCCTGGTTTGCCCGGAATTCGGCAATGATATTCGCGTTCCAGTCGTCAGGGGTGCTCATCCTGGGAATTGTCCTAGCCCGGCACCGGAACGGGCGGCATTTCCGGTCGACGTCGTCGTCTCGTGTCGCGCTCTTTCCCGCTGACCGCGATGGCGACCATTCCGGCACCGCCAATCCGACGCCACGCACATGCAGGCGTCAGTCGTCACCCGGCCCGAGTGGAAAATCAGTCTTGCTTGGGAACCCAGTGGTCGGTTGCGAGCTCGTAACTCTGTTTGAGCTCCCCGTACGCCGCTCGTTGGGCCTCCTCGCCCTCGCCGTACCGCCGGACGGCCATCTCGTGGGCCGCCGCGAAAGCCGCCTGTACCTCCTTCGACGATCGCCGCAGTGTCTGTGGGAGCTCGGTTCGGTTCACCGCTCCACTCCTTCTCGGTCGTGGCCGTGATGTACCCCTCGATTGTCCGCCCGGGACCATCGCGGCGGTACCGGGTTGACCGGGTTTTCCGATCTCGGCCGCGGGGCGCCTGCGGGCAGGGTCTGCGCAGGGCACCCGGCACCGAGAATCACAGGCCTCGAAGCGGGTCTCCACGGTGGCCTGCCAACGGTGTAGACCGGGGAAACACCTGGCACCGGGGCCCGGTATGGGTAACAATGACCCCGGAAAACACACAGCAACGCCAATTTCATTCTCGCCGAAGGGAAGTCCGCACCAGAGGAGACTCGATGCCTGTTTCGCCACACACATTGTTGCAGCACGTCCAGGATCGCACCACCGACCTACGCCGATGGTTGGATACCGGCGAGAACACCGCCGCCCTGACGGCGTATCTGCGCGACGAACCCGTCGACCACCGATGGCTTACCACCTACAAACAACTCACGCACGACCTGCTGAGGGCGGTAGACCATGCCTGCCCGCCCAGCGCGCCGCACGAAACCCAGGCGCCGAACGCCGGCCGGCCGCCGGACCGTCGATGAACGACGACCAACGCCGGGCTCTCGAGCACGTACGCGACACCTGCGCCATGCTGCACAGCTTCCTGACCACCCACCCGAGCGACCGACCGCCCGAACGGGTCCGATCGGCCACCTTCGAGCAGCTCACCGACGAACTCCTCGACGCGGTTACCGCAGCGCAGAATGCAGGAGTTCCCGAACAACGCATCTTCGACAGCATGTGACAACCGTCTGCCGGCCCGGTCCCTGGCCGAAGCGCCCCGGGATCGAAGTTCGGCTCTCTAGCTGGTGCCGGGCGCGGAATACGCAATGCCGGGTGCAATTCCCGCTCGTATTCCGATTGCTCCGGCCTCCCCACGGTTGGCGACGTCGAGTTTCTTGAGCACGCTCGCGACGTGAAACTTGATCGTGCTCTGGCTGATCCCGAGTTCCTCGGCGATGGCGCGATTGCGTTTGCCCACCGCGAGGTGCGCGAGGACTTCGAGCTCGCGGGGGTTCAGGGTGGACAGAAGATGCTCGTCGGGACGGGCGGCGGGCGGGTCCAACGGGATGGTCAGCGTCACCCGACTCCCCCATCCGGCGATGGACTCGATGTCGATCCGGCCGCGCAACGTGTGCAGGCGTCCGGACAGTTGCCGAGTCAGCGCGTTGCGGTCGATGGTGCCGGGCCCCTGGTCACGGACCTCGATCAGGACGTTGTCACCGTCGCAGTCCCACGCGATCCGCAGCCTGGCCAGTACCGGTTGTGCGCCGAATGCCAGCACGATGGCGCGAACCATCGCGCGCGCCGCATGCGCCACCTCACCCGGAAGCGGACGGCCGTCGGCCGGCGGGTCGACATAGTCGACGTCGACCTCCCGATGCCGCAAGAGAGGTCGCAATTCGCCCTGCAACCTGGCGAATGCCGTGGTGACCGCCTCCTCTGACAGGGCCCGATCGGCGGCACCCGCCGATCGCAGCGCGATCAGTGCGGCCGATGCCGTCTCGCTCGCGGTGATGCGCGACCGCCGATCGTCGAGGTCGTTCGATCGGAGGGTTCCGAGGATCGACGACAGGGTCGCCTCGTGCACCTCCGTCAGTTCGGCGATGGTGCGGGCGCGTTCACTCGACGCCGCCCGTGACTCGGCGAGATAGTCGGGGCTGGCCTGTGCCACCTGTTGCTGGATGGAGGTCGCGACGATCCCGAACATCGCCGCGACCCCATCGGGCTCGGGTGGGCCGGCCTGAGATGGCCGCGGGACCAGGACGAGCAGCGTGTCGCCGGAGTCGCGGACCGCCCAGACCCGGCGGCGTCCACCTCCCAGTGAACGGATTCCGGCGACGACACCGCCGGGTTCGATGGATTGTTTGATCTCGTCGAGTTCGTCGATGGTCACTCGGTCGACTATCTCGCGGTTTCCGGCGACTTTGCGGGGGCGTCCGGTGCACTCCCGGGTGAAGATCACCAGCGCGTCGTGCGGCCACCATCGGCCCAGGAACCGGGAGAAGCGGGTCGCGATGTCCGGGAGCGGTCCCGTGATCACCTTCCGCATCTCCACCCAGGGGTCGACCTGCAACCGAGCCGAGTCCTCCACGCTTACCACCCATTCACAGTATGGCCGGGTACGAGGCAACGGCACTGGCCAAGCGGCCGGCCCGAACCGGCCGACCGGCCGGGTGCCGCGGCGCACCGGAGTCGGCAGCCTTGGATGAGACCGGAACGGCTATCACCGAGGAGGACCATGACCGTCACCGTCGAGCAGACACGCACACGGTTCAGTGACGGGCGCCGCATCGTGCTCGACGAGAACGAGCGCCTACTCAATTCCGTTGCCGCAGAACAGTGGGACCGCGCCGGTTCGCTCATCACCACCGCGCGGGCAGTGTTCGTGATCGGCAACGGGCGCAGCGGCCTGGCCGTCCAGATGGCCGCGATGCGACTGATGCACCTCGGCCTGCGCGTCCATGTGGCCGGGGAGGTCACCGCCCCTGCCATCGGCGACGGCGATCTGCTGATTGCCGTCTCCGGGTCGGGCACCACCGCCTCGGTCGTCGGCGCAGCCGATACCGCGAACAAGGTGGGTGCCTCGGTGCTCGCTGTGACTACGGCCTCGGACTCGCCGCTCGCCCGGCGCGCCGACGAGATCCTGGTCCTGCCGGCGGCCGACAAGCAGGACCACAGCGCAGCCATCACCGCCCAGTACGCGGGCAGCCTGTTCGAGCAGTCCGTGCTCCTCGCCTTCGATGCCCTGTTCCAGGCGCTGTGGAGCAATGAAGACCAGACCGCCGAGCGGCTGTGGGAACGCCACGCCAACATCGGCTGACCACGAATCCCATCAGAAGATAACCAGGAGAAACACATGACGAAGCTGCAGGTTGCCGTCGATCTACTCAGCACCGCCGACGCGCTGGCCCTGACCAACAAGGTGGCCCCGTACGTCGACATCATCGAACTCGGCACCCCACTGATCAAGAGCGCCGGCCTCAGCGCCATCAGCGCGATCAAGGCGGCGCACCCGGACAAGGAGGTCTTCGCCGACCTCAAGACCGCCGACGCCGGCTTCCTCGAGGCCGACCTGGCCTTCTCCGCCGGCGCGGACCTGGTCACGGTCCTCGGCGCCGCCGGTGATGCCACCATCAAGGGTGCGGTCGAGGCAGGCCAGAAGCACGGCAAGAAGGTCGTCGCCGACCTGATCGGCGTGGAGAATCGGGTCGAGCGGGCCCGCGAGATCGCCAAGCTCGGTGTCGCGTTCGTCGAGATCCACGCCGGCCTCGACGAGCAGGCCCAGCCCGGATACTCCATTCAGACCCTCCTCGACGACGGCAAGATCGCCGGTGTCCCGTTCTCCGTCGCCGGTGGCGTGAAGGTCGACACCATCGCCGCCGTCCGTGACGCGGGTGCGGACGTCGCCGTCGCCGGTGGCGCCATCTACAGCGCCGAGGACCCCGCCGCGGCCGCGAAGGCACTCAAGGAAGCACTGACCAAATAGCACGCGATTGCTGACGGTGAAGGCCCTGAACACATCCAGTTCAGGGCCTTCACTCTTTCGCACCCCGGGTCAGATTCCGTCCCGGTGCAGACAGCCGAGAGGGGTTCTCCGCCGGCAACAGATGGCGGAGAACCCCGTGAGTGGTCGTGGCGCCTCGCCGGCCTCCATGCCTGGTTAGGAGGCCATCTACCGACTGCGCCGCGAGCGGGCTGATCGACCAGGCGTTCGATGGCGACCGAGATGAGCGTCCACCATGGCATGCCCCGGCCGGAAACGCCCGACACCTGTGAAGGCAGCCGTGATGTGCAGGTCGCGCCTTGATTGAACCCGGCCGCAGTGGGTATGCGGGCACTGCCCCCACGCCGGGTCCCACACCTTGGCGCCGCGCACCCGGTCTCGATCGCCCCGACGATCACCTCACCCGCCCCGGCGACCGAGCAACGACGGCACCACGTCGCGACACAGCAGGATCGATCTCATGACCACACACACGCATCTCACCACCGACCACGAGGAAGTCCGCCAATGGACCCAAGCCCATCACGGCATCCCCGCCCGGGTCCCTCACACCACGGCCGGCGACGTGCTTCGAATCGACCTGCACGGAGTCGACTCCGGTCTCGAACATATCTCCTGGACGGAATGGTTCGCCGCCTTCGACCAGCAGGGCCTGGCCCTCAGTTATCCGGACCCGCACCTACAGGGCGGGATCAGCGCCTGGTTCGAACTCGTACCCCGACCCCGATCCCGCACCGCGGACGGCCCGTAGTAATCGCGCGCGCCACACCCCCGCCCTTTCCACCGGTGTGATGTAGTAGTCACAGGGAGGCGGTCGTGAATGCGCCTGCCGGGTCGGTGGGGCCGTTGGCGGAACGGATCTCGGGGTGCCGCGGACGAGATCCGTTCCGGGCCGCGTTCGCCGCCACAATCAAACGGCCGGGTCGCCGGGACGGACGTCGTCGCCACTGAGGCAGGGTCAGGTACTCGCGTATACCGTCTCGTACAGATGCCAGGCCGCGCCGCCCCATGGTGCCGATGCCCTGGATTGCCACCGTCGTGTCTGCCGGAGTCCAGCCATATGCTTTCACCGTTCCGATGCAGGCCTGCGCGACTCCGTAACCGTCAATCACATCTGCCCAGCAGAAAACCGCTGGGCACCGGGGCGTTCAGATATGACTCCCGCCCCGACGCGGCGCGCTGTAGGGACGGGTGGGCGCGATGCGCCGTGGGCGCCGGTTCCGGCTCGGGACACCTCGCCCGCTGCTGTGACCGCCTGGGACACGGAAACAATGAGCGAACGGCTCACTTCTCGGACTGTGGCCCCCGCTCGGCCACCTCGCGCACCGCCGCGGCGACCGCTGGCGCGACACCCGCGTCGAACACGCTCGGCACGATGTAGGTGGCATTGAGCTCGGACGGCGACACCCTGTCGGCGATCGCTCCGGCCGCGGCGATCAGCATCTCGTCGGTGATGTCGACCGCGTGCGCGTCGAGCAGACCGCGGAACACCCCCGGGAAGGCGAGCACGTTGTTGATCTGGTTCGGGAAGTCCGACCGGCCGGTGGCCACCACGGTGGCATGTTCGCCGGCGGCGACCGGGTCGACCTCCGGGACCGGATTGGCCAGCGCGAACACGATCGACTCGTCGGCCATCGCCGCGATGTCGTCGCCCGTGACAATGTTCGGCGCCGAGACCCCGATGAACACGTCCGCCCCGACCAGCGCGTCCCGCAGTGATCCCGTCCGACCCTCCGGATTGGTGTGCTCGGCGATCCAGGTACGAAACTCGTCGGCGGTGTCGTCCGGGGACAGAATTCCCTTCCGTCCGCAGCCGATGATGTTCGTCGCGCCCTGGGCGACGAGCAACCGGATGACGGCGTGCCCGGCGGCGCCGACGCCGGACACCACGATCCGGGCCCGGTCGAGCGACTTGCCGACCACCCGCAGCGCGTTGGTCAGGGCGGCCAGGACCACGATCGCGGTGCCGTGCTGGTCGTCGTGGAACACCGGAATGTCGAGGATATCGCGGAGCCGGGCCTCGATCTCGAAACACCTTGGGGCGGAGATATCTTCAAGGTTGATGCCGCCGTAGACGGGTGCCAGGGCCCGGACGATCTCGACGATGGCATCGGGGTCCTGCGTGTCCAGGCAGACCGGCCAGGCGTCGACCCCGGCGAATTGTTTGAACAGTGCTGCCTTGCCCTCCATCACCGGGATCGACGCCGCGGCACCGATGTTGCCCAGGCCCAGGACCGCGGACCCGTCGGTGACCACGGCGACGGTGTTGCGTTTGATCGTCAGGCGGCGCACGTCCTCGGGGTGTTCAGCGATGGCGGTACACACCCGGGCGACGCCGGGGGTGTAGGCGCGGGAGAGGTCGTCGCGGTGTTTGAGCGGAACCGTGGGGACCACCTCGAGCTTGCCGCCCAAGTGCAGAAGGAAGGTGCGGTCGCTGACCTTGCCGACGATCACCCCCGGAACCTCGGCGATCGCGGTAGAGATCTGGTCGGCGTGCGCGACGTCCGAGGCGTCGCAGGTGAGGTCGATGACCATGTGGTCGGGATGGCTCTCGACGACATCGAGTGCCGTCATGGCACCCTTCACCGATGCGATCGCGGCCGCCAACGTCGACGTGGTGCCGGCGCCAACCGGTGCATGGACGCGGACGGTGATCGAATAACCGGGGCTAGGACTGGGCATGTGAAGCTCCTGGATACTGAATGACGACCAGCAGGGTTCCGGCCGGATCATCGGGTGCCCGATCGGCACGCACGCACCGGGTGTTTCCGCCCGCAACACCCTTAGTCTGCGCTGCCATCGCCGATCCGGACAAGAGGACACCCCTCCGGCACCGACAAGCCGCGATGAATCAACGGCCTAAGTTGCCCGGTCGGACGGAACACTCCGTGATTCGAAGCGGGGAGCCGTGCGGCGGCAACGCCCGGTCCGAAGTAAGCCCCGGGCGCGTCGCCGTGCATTTGCGACGTTTAGTACACCTGTACTCGGGTAGGGCTACAGGACCAACGTAAGGGGCAGCCATGTCAGCACAGCAAAACATCGAGACCGCCAAGAATGGGTACGCCGCGTACTCGGCGGGCGATGCCGAGAAGGCTATGAGTTTCTTCGACGACGACATCGAGTGGATCTCGCCCGGCAACAGCACCGTCAGCGGCACCTTCCATGGCAAACCGGAGGTCGGCGCGATGTGGATGAAACTGGCCGAGAAATCCACAACGACAACACCAGAGCGTTTTCTCGCCGACGACGATGTCGTTGTCGTTCTCACCCGAGTCGCCGCCGGTGGGGAGTCCGCCGACGAAGCCGATGTGCTCACTTTCCGCGATGGGAAGGTCGTCAAATTCCAGTCCGCCGCGAACACCGCGATGCTGGAACGAGTCTTCGGCACGAAGTAGCCGCGAACGGACACGATTGCATGACAGCTCGTGCCATCGATGACGTCGTGGGTAGCCGCGGTCGGAACCGCGGCTCAGGCTGGGTGTTGTCAACCGCACTAACAGCACCCGGATCACGTGCCGTCAAACTGGCCTCAGGACCACACGATCATTGGTCGCAGGCGTTCTCTACCTCGTAAACAACACACGCCAATCCCCGACCGAGCCACTCGGATTGCGCAGTCAGTGGCCGGTGCCCGCTGCGAAGGTCTATCCGCTGGACCTGCCGCTCAGCCGCGCGGACACTGGGTGACGAGAGCACCAACCAGGCCCACCGGCACCTGCCCGGATGGACGCTCAACCGAATTGGCGGTGAGACGATGAATCGCGAAACGATTCAGGGGTGGGTCGCGGAACAGATACACCTCGATCCCGCGACCGCCACGCCGGCGCTGCTCGCGAAGCTGGACGATTTGACCGCGCGGGCCGAGGCGATGTGCGTCCGCCAACTGCTCGATCTGCCAGAGTTCCGACGTCTGGTCTGGTGAGCTTTCACCGCTCCGAGTGCGTGAATCCCGTCGCGGGGCTCGTGCAGTCGACTGACGATCACGTGCGGGTGCCCTTCTGAAACTGACAGTGGGCGCCCGGGGACCAAAAGCTCCTGAGCGCCTCCTGGCGGGTCGGCCGTCCGTTTGGGCTTGACCACAACGGAACCCACACCGCCACCCGACGGTCGGTGGCCGGATCACGCCACATCCCCAGCTTGCCGTCGTCCAGCTGGGCTCGTCGCCGGGCGGGACCACACCCGGGGCACCGTGACCTTCGACTCCACCACATCATCGTCGAATTACGCTGCCACATAACGTCGAACGGTCGATTGCGACACCGTTGCGCCGTGGTCGTCACGCAGGCGTTGCGCGATTGTCGCCACCGTTGCCGTCGACTTCGACTGTCCGTCGATCCAGTCGTGGTGCGCCGCGATCGCCGGCCACGTCACCGCCCGCGCTGCCCGGTCGCCGACCTCCTAAAACCACCCGGCGATCAGCTCCCGCCAGGGCGCCTCGTCGAACTTCCCACCCTCCTTGGGTGCCAGCCCCGCCGCCAGCACGGGTGCCCCACCCGAACCATGCTGCCCGCCTTCAGGACTGGCCAGTGAAAGCGCCAAGAAGGACCCCGCCCCGCCGCGCGAGCTGTGCCGAGCCGTGCTGAGACGACCGAACGGGACGCCCGCCTGTGATTCCCAGACGTCAGGAGTGGTGCTCCGTCCTCGTCACAGGCCCAATACGCAACCCCAGAGTTCGCCGAGGGCGTGTGGGGGTTGTCTCTTCAGAAGACGCCGAGGCTCCCTGTTGGTTTTGGTCAACGCGTGATGTGCCAGAGAATCACGTCATGGACGTGGCGTGACTTGTCCATACCGCGAAACTCTGCCGTGTGCACTTTGCCGGCATCGATCGCGATGCTGCCGCCGGAGAAGAAGGCGCCCGCCCAACTTTTGTTGCTGACGACGGAGACCGAACGAATCTTGCCGTATGGAATCGACGTGATCGCGGTCTTGTTGCCGACAAAGCTCCTGTCCTGCAAAATGACACGCCGATCGGTCAGGGCAACGAACCCAGTACCGGTGCCGATGCAGTCGTAGACGGCGATGACCGATTCCCCCTGCAACAGTCCGCTTTGTATCTGCGCGAGCTGCTCGCGCTTGTCGAAGATGGGTTGCAGTGTCTGCATGTGGTGTCCTTGTACATTCGGGAGGGCAGATCGTGCCCGTCCGGGCGGGTGTGCCGCTTTCGATGTGAGTCGGCATATTCGCAGTCGACAATGCGGATCGAAACCGCGCCTCGGGGAGTTCCAGAGTTGGTGTGCCGTCGTCGTCGCCGTAGGCGCCTGTTGTACGTCTGTGCCAACGACCCGGATTCTCGGATCGACAGGTGGCGAGCCACTGTGGGAAAGACCTGCGCTCCCCGACTGGCGTGTCCGTGCGCGGCAACCGCGTCGTCGACAGCGTCCGGCTCACCGACGGTGACATCGTTCGGATCGGCGGCCACGAGTTCGCATTCCAGATCGCGGTCGACCAGTGCCCTTGCAGGCCAACCGTCGGACGGTAGGCAGGGCCGGTCTATGCCCCGTCGACCGGTTCGCATCGCGTGCGGCCACCAACGCGGCGGGGCGGTGCGACGGGGAATCAGGCTGGGATCTCGTAGGCATATTGCGGGCAGAACGCCCCCACGGCGTCGCCAATGAAGAAGCCCACCTCGTACGGCGTGTAGTAATAGTCGGACTTGTTCAGGTACGCCTCGGTCATCTCGAAGAAGCCGTAGCCGCTCTCGAAGTCCCCGCAGATCTCGTAGCCAAACCCCACCGCGTAGTAGGACGAGCCGTAGGAAATGCCTTCCGCATCCAGGGCGGTCAGGTATGTCTCCTCCGGCGACAGATAGCTTGTGGCGTTGGCGGTGCCGACCGCGCCCAACGCGGCGGCGCCGAGAACGGCGGCGACGGCGGCGGCGCCGACGGCGGACTTCTTCAGACTGGTGAACATGGCGGGTCCTTTTCGGTGAGTACCTTGGCTGGTAGGAAAAGGATCCGAGACGCCGCTTGTTAGATTCTGAACAGAACCTTGTGATGGTCTCAGTGAGTCCGCCCCGGGCCTTTCGGCTCCGCCTTGACGGTGTGGATGTCGTCGAGACGGTCTTCGCGTTCCCGAGATTGCTGCGGGCGCTGCGGGCATACAGTCTCGCGACGACACCATCGGGGATCTTGCCGAGGTGGCCGCCGAACTTCCCGGACTCCTGGTGCCAGGCGACGCGGGGCCCCCGGCCCCTGCCGGGGCGAAGCGGATTTCGGTCTCGAAGGGCGCGGGGGTGTCGATGCCCCGGCGACGCAGGTACTTGCCCTGCTGTACGTCGGTCACTTACTCGGTGACCGCGAGCCGGCGGCCGTCGACCTTGACAATGTGATGCACCACGGCCCCACCTCACCGCCGTTTCCCGAGACCTGTTCGTAGGAGACCACATTCCTGGCGTAGAGAGTGCGTTGGCCAGGTTCTGAAAGAAGGCGAACACCTGGTTGACGGGGTGGTGGTGAGTCGGTTGTCGATGACTGCCGCAGAGAAGATGTCCCACCTGGCCGTTCCACCACCACCTCCGTCGTGACCCGGTGTGGGGCGGCGGTCCCGATGGTCCGGCGGACTGGTTGCCCGTGTGCTCGGATCGGGTTGAGCAGTTTCCTGTCCCTGTTAGCCCGTCTCCATGTCAGTTGATGGTGCCGGTGCGGGGCGGATAGACGTGCTGGTTCTTCCCGCGAAGGGGGCCACCTTGAAGCCGCGTCGCGCTGCTCGGCCGCTCATGGATGTCCTGGTCGATCGGCTCAGGATCCGCCGCGACCTTCCAGTCCACGGCGCCATGCGAGGCGGCGTCGAACCTGAGCCCGTCGACGCGGCCTTTCTCCCGCTTGGACCGGCGCCCGGCCGCGCCGAGCTTGCGGAGACCGTCACAAGATTCTATTCAGAATCCGACAAGCGACATCCCAGATCCTTTTCGTACCTGCCAAGCTACTCATAGAAAAGGACCCACCATGTTCCCCACGTTCGTCAAGTCCACGGCTCGCGTCGCCACCGCCACACCGGCGCCCCGAATCGCCGGCTCTATCAAGAGACACACCGGCCTTCGCGCCGCGATATGTGTCGGCGCTACGATTCCGCTGGCGCTCTTCGGACATGGAATAGCCTCAGCCGCAGGAACTGTCGAGATATATGGCAATGCCGGCGAGGTCGATGTATATGTCACCGACGGTACCCCCGGGGAGAACTGCCTAGTCAATGACAACGGCTACACGTTTGGCGGCGTAGTAGACGATGCGGGTTATCTGGATTTCTATATTCCAGCCGAGCCCGGCGACCACCAGGTGACAGTGGCGTGCGACCGCAGCGGAGGCTACGGCCAATGGGTCACGGTCGCACCCACCGGCCCCGGACCCGGACCGGCCCCGGCCCCAGCCCCAGGACCTGCCCAGGGCTACTTGGTTAACATCTGGGGCATCCCAGGCGGAGTCGATGTGAATATCACCGGCGCGGTGCCATGGGAGTGGTGTCGAGCCGACGCGGACAACACGCCGTTCTACGTTGAGGACCTCGTAGATGAATCGGGCAACCTGGTTCTTATTCTCCGCACGCCTCCCGGCCAGCAAACCGTGACCGTGGTGTGCGACAGCAGCGGAGCCGTCGCTCAAACGGTGACGGTCAGCTGACAGGTCTCGTCACCGGATTCTGGGGGCAGTCGGTCACCGATTACCCTCGGCCGCCGCCTTCTTCGCCGAACACCCTGTCCTTGCCTGACTGACAGTCCGGTCCTGTCCGCCCGCAGCGAACGGTGGCCGAGAGGCGTTCGTCCAGCGCGTCGAGTACCTCGCTGAGAAGTGCGGTGAGCGCTTCCCGCGTCGACGTCGGGAAGCAACAATCCGGGATCAGGCGCGATCAACGGGTTCGTGGACCGTTGTCCGGGTCGTCGGTTACCGCCTGCGCAAGCCGGAGAGCCAACTGGGCCGTCGACACCGGTTCTCGTGGGGCCCGGTTTGGGGGGTATCGTAGGCGAAAATCCGGCGGCATGGTCGACGGCGGTGCACCATGAGCGAAAATCCGGGTTCGCCAGGCGGTCCGCACTGGCAACCCAGCGGGCCTGAGTGGCAACCTCAGGCCCAACAGTGGCAACCGCACGCCCAGCAGTGGCCGCCCGCCGGTGGGCAGCCCCCTGGTCCTCCACCTCCACCGCCACCTCGTCGTTCACCGGGCGGTGGCCGCTGGCCTCTGCTGGTCGGGTTGATCGCCGCCGTGCTGATCGGACTGCTCGTCGGCGGCTATCTGTTGTTCGTGAGGGGTGATGCGGATGAGGGTGAGGTGTTGCTCGAGGCGGCGGCATCCGAGGGGCCGTTTCCGTGGACGCCGCCGGTGGTTCCGCCCGATGCGCCGACCACGCTGCCGGAATCGATGCCGACGATGGCTCCCAGTGCGCCGGATCCGGGACGGCCCGGATTGATTGCCGTGCCGGGCGACCGAACCGGAATCTACGGTGGCTCCCTCGAGTTGTCGGTCTGCGACAAGCCGAAACTGATCGGATTCCTCGAGCAGAATCCGGGGCAGCGGGCCGCGTTCGGCGAGGTGTTGGGTATCACCGACGTCCGCGCCTTTGTCGAGTCGCTCACGCCCGTGATTCTCGGTTCCGATACCCGGGTGACGAATCACGGGTACGAGAATGACCGACCGACACCGTTGCAGTCCGTGCTGCAGGCCGGGACGGCAGTCCTCGTCGACGACCGCGGTGTACCAAGGGTTCGGTGCCAGTGCGGGAACCCGCTGTTGCCGCCGCAGCCCACCAAAGCAGCCCCGACATACACCGGGCAGCGGTGGCCGGGTTTCGAGCCCGACAAGATCGTCGTCGTGCAGTCCGCGCCGACGCCGGTTACCCAGCTCACGGTCATCAACATCGTGACGGGGGCACCCGTGGTGATCAACGTCGGCAGCGGGACACCGCAGCAACCGACGACGACGCCGACGCGTACCACGACGGCGCCACCCCCACCGCTCCGAACGACAGCGGCGCCACCCCCACCGCTCCGAACGACAGTCGCGCCACCGCCACCCCTCCGGACCACAGCGGCGCCACCCCCACCGCCGCGGACCACGGTGGCGCCACCCCCGCGGACGCAGCCGTCGACAACGCAGGCGCTGCCACCCGCCGACTGGAGTACGACGGCCGAGGCTTTCCGCGGCCAGGACGGAGGTCGAGCGTCGTTCGACTGCCCGCCAGGAGGAACCTTCGGCTCCGTGTGGGGTTCCGGCACCTACACCGATGACTCCAGCGTGTGCACGGCCGGTGTGCACGCGGGGGTCATCTCCCAGCAGAGCGGCGGGGTGGTGATCGTCGAGATCTCTCCCGGTCTCGGCTCCTACCAAGGATCGACGGCCAACGGTGTCACGTCCCAGGACTGGGGAAACTGGTACGGCTCGTTCCAAGTCGCCGGTGGTGGCTGACCGCGCTCGGCCGGCGACCAGATCAACCGTCGCCCGACAGTTGCAGCACTCTGTTGCCGTCGGTGACGACGAGATCACCGGTGGCCGTGACCGCGACCCAGATCGGGCCGTGCAGTCCGGTGAACGGGACGACGGCCGGCGTATCGGCACCGGCCCGAAGTGCGACAACGCGGCCGCCTCCGTAGTCGGCAACAAACACACCGGTGGAATCTGCCGCCACACCGGTCGGGGACGCGAGGCCCGTGAACGGCAGCACGGTCTGGTCGGTGGCGCCGGCGGGCAGGAAGAGCACGCGATTGTTGTCGGTATCGGTGACGAATACGTCTCCACCGGAGTTGACCGCCACCCCGACCGGTCCGTGCAGGTCGGATAACGGCAGCACCTGCGGGCTCGCAGCACCCGCTGGCAGAGCGACAATTCTGTTGTTGTTGTTGTCGGCGACGAAAAGATGACCCGCGTCGCTGACCGCCACTCCGGCGGGCCCAGCCAGGCCGGTGAACGGCAGCACCGTCTGGGTCGTGGCTCCCGCGGCGAGCTCGAGCACCCGGTTGTTGCGTGTGTCGGCGACGAAGACGTCGCCGGCGCCGTTGGTCGCCACCCCCGACGGGTGGTCGAGATCGGTGAACGGGATTACCTCCTGGGCGCCGGTGCCCGCGGCCAGTCTCAGGACTCGATTGTTGTTGCTGTCGGCGACGACGAGATCGCCGGCAGTGTTGACCGCCACGCCGACCGGATAGTCGAGGCCTTCGAACGGCAAGGTGGTCTGCGTCGCTGACCGGTTCGGCCAGCTGACGAACACCACCGCGGCACCGACTGCCAGCAGTGCGAGGAGGGCCAGCGCAAGCAGAACCCCGGCCCGTTTCCGCCGGGGTGGAACGCTGTTCCTCTGCGGCGGGGGCGGTTGCGGTGCCGGAGGGGGAAGCTGTTGCCCTTGCCGGCGTGGCGTCGGCTGCCGACTCGTCGGGGTATCGGGTGCGGCGTGCACGTTCGCCGTCTGCCTCCGCGTGAGGATTTGCTTGGCCGTCTGCGCGGACTGCATGCGTGACAGGGCGAGCTGAACGCCCGCGGAAAATGCGTGGCAGCTCGGCAGCCGGTCTTCACGGCGCTTAGTCAGAGCTGCGGACACGATGTCGTCGAAGGTCGGCGGAAGATCACCGCGCACAGCGCTGATCCGCGGTACGGGTCCACAGAGATGACCGCGCATGACTTCCTGGGTGCTTCCGGTGAACGGGGGGTGTCCGGTGAGCAGGCAAAATAGGGTGCATCCCAATGAGTACACGTCTGCGCGCAGGTCGAGTGGGATGCCTTGGAAAGCCTCGGGCGCCGAGTACTGCAGGGTGGCCACCAGCGACCCGGTTCTGGTCAGGTGCTGCGTCTCGTCGAGGGCCTTGGCGATACCGAAGTCGGTGAGCAGTACCCGCTCGAGTTGCCCGGCGCCCGACATGCCCAACAGAATGTTCGCCGGTTTGACGTCACGGTGCAGCACGCCGTTCTCGTGCGCATAGTCCAGAGCCTTGGCTGTTTCGGCGACGATGTGCACGGCGCGCGGCGGGTCCATCGGACCCTCACGCAGCGCCACCGCGGCATCGGTTCCGGCGACGTATTGCATCGCAATCCAGTGTTGATTTGCTTCCCGGCCTCGGTCGAAAACGGACACGATGTTCGGGTGTTCCAGCCGCGCCGCGTGGTCGGCCTCGAGCTCGAAGCGGGAGCGGAAACAGTCGTCGGTGGTCAGGCTCCGGTCCAGCAACTTGAGGGCGGTGTTCCGAGGCAGGTGAGGATCGCGCGCGAGGTACACAGCGCCCATCCCGCCGACCCCCAACACCCGTTGGATGGTGTAGCCGGCGAAGACGTCACCCGGCTCGAGTTCCGCACCACCCATCGGCAACACCGCCTTCGGTCGGACCTCTGCGCTGTATGTGAGCCAATTGGAGTGTATGACTTGGCACACTCACGGGGCACGAGTCGGTCGCCCACGGCATCCACCTCGGCCGCCACGGCAGACGCCGATACCTTCCGCCAGCCCGCGGCGTTCCGCCGGCCGTCACGACTGCATCTGCCTGAACCAGAACTCGACGGCCCCCGCCGGGCGGCGTGCCCAGCGGGGGTCCGGCATTGTTCCACGCACGGTGATCGCGAAGAATTCCGCATTCAGGCGCAGATGTCTATCCATAACGGGAACGGGTTCTCAGTGGTTCGATTGCCGGTGGCACGGAGTGCGCCGGCACATTCAACCCGGGTAATCTGATGCCGGCGACCGTGAACGATCCGTCGTCGAGCAACACCGGAGCGATCCTTACCCCGGTTATCCGTTCGACCAACGCGAACACACCCCTCGATGTGTTGGTACTCGCGGCAGCCGCACGCAGCCTCGTCAGTTCGATCCCGCCGCTCTCGCGGACAAGCGCAACCCGCGATTCGGGGGCCGTACCCACATCCGACCACGTGACCACGACGCTGAGCGTCAGCAGTCAAAAGTTTGCGGGCAGTACGCCATTCGCACCACAACTCGTCGTTCCCGAAGCTTCAGCTCTATGAATTCGTCCACCCTTGATGCTGCGGTGGTGCGATCAGCGTATCGGTGATCCAGACATCGCCGCTGTTCCGCTGGATCATCAGCGACGCCGCCGTTGCCTGATTCGGTCACGGCGGCATCAGGGCTGGAATGGGATGTGTGCATCCCCTCTCGCTGTGAAAGCGCCTGTATCTGCTCTGCACACGCCCCGACGGCCTCATCGCCGAGTACGACGAACTCGGTGCACTCGTCCGTGCGGGGGTTCTTGCCGAGTTCTACCTGACCGGCGAGGTAGCGGATCGCAAGGGCCGCGCGGTCATTGAGTCCACCCCGGTGCTTCCGGGCGCGCTGGAGCAACATCTGATCGCGCAGATCTCCGCCTCACACCCGCGCACCTGGGAACACTGGATCGGCACCGACCCGCGGCCCACCGAGCGGCTGGCCCGGGACCAACTCGTGAGTGAGACAATCGTGACCACCGAGCAGCGCCGGTCCCTCGGCATGGTCCCCTATACGAGTTACCGGGCGTCCGACCTGGAGTTGAGGGCACGGCTGCGGGCGGCGGTCGAGGACACATTGCGCGCGGCCAAAGCCGACGAGCCCGACCACGACGCCATCACACGCGCCGCGCAGGGCGCCCTCTCGATGCTGCCGGACAATGCCAAGTCCCTCCCCCGCACACAACAGCATGAACTGCTGGCCGAACTCCGCGAGCGGGCCGAGTCCAGCCTTCGCGCCTCCCATCCGCGCGGTCAGGGACGCGCGGTTACCGACACAGACGCCGTATACGCCGCCCTGTCAGTGCGAATCCCATATCGCTGCAAACACTTCCAAGTTGAAGGCGACTACCATGACCAAATCGTGTCCTTCTCGAAACGAATCGGTCCGATCGCCCCGGCGTTGTCGTCGGCATTGCGCACCATGAAGTGGACGCGCGCCGCCAGTTTCACTTAGACCGACCCGGCCGAGCGGGACATCCGACCCGGGCCCGATCGGCTCGGGATCCTCCGAGACCGTCGAGTCACGGAGCGGAGCCGGGGCGGCATCACACCCGAACCCGTTGATGCAGCGGTCCTCCCGCTGTGACCGGCGCCAGGCCGCGTCGAGCTCGCGGAGACCATCACAAGTTTTCGTTCAGAATCCGACAAGCGACATCCCAGATCCTTTTCATACCAGCCAATGGCAACTCAATGAAAAGGACCCGCCATGTTCCCCAAGACCGTCAAGACCGTCAAGTCCGTCAAGTCCGTCAAGTCCGCCGCTCGCGTCGCCACCGTCACCGCCGTGCTCGGCGTCGCCGCCGTGGGTGGGGTCGGGGTCGCCAACGCCACCAGCTATGCGCCGGAGGAGGTGTACCTCACCGCCCTCGACGAAGAAGGCATCCCCTACGACTCGGCCTACTACGCGGTGGCGCTGGGCTACGCGGTCTGCGGGGACTTCGAGAGCGGCTACGACTTCTTCGACATCGGACTGGATTTCCTGAGCGAGTCCTCCTACTCGCCGTACGAGGCGGGCTTCATCATCACCGACGCCGTGACGGTGTACTGCCCGCAATACACCTACGCGCTCCCAGCTTGATTCACCCGCCACACGCCCCGCCGAGTCGGTTGCCGTACCCGAGACGAACCGGTCGGTGGGGTGTGCCCGTCGATGCCGCTCCGCGACCGGCCGGAGCGTCAAGGCCCGGTGGTGATGCCGCGAGGCAAGACACCGGTCGGGTAGCACGACGACGCACGCGTCGGGGGTTGGAGGCGCTGCGCTATTCGAGCACGATCTGGAATTCGAGCTCGGTGTCGCCGATCCGAATGATGTCACCATCGACGAGCCAGACGCTGTCGACGACGCGGTTTCCGCCCACGTACACACCGTTCGAGGAACGCAGGTCCCGCAACACGAAGTTCATCCCGGTGTCCACGATGATCGTGTGGTGGCGACTGACCTTGCCCTGTGCGAGCACGATGTCGTTGTCGGGCATCCGGCCGATCCTGACCCCCGCCGATCCGATCCGAAAGACATGGCCCTGACGATCACGCAGCTGCGCGGCCAGGGCGCGTTCCAGCGTCTCGAGGACGGTGACCGAATGAGCGGCGGTCGCCAGCGCGGTCTCGGTCACCGCCAATGATTCCTGCCGCAGGATGCGGCCCTCCAGTTCCAACAGATCACGGCCCGGATCGATGCCGAGTTCCTCGGCCAGGTTCGAGCGCAGCCGGCGACACGCCTCGAGGGCGTCGGACTGTCGGCCACACACATACAGCGCGGTGATCAGCTGACCCCACAACGGCTCGCGATGCGGGTACACGGACGCGAGGGACACCAACTCGGGGATCACCGCCTCGGCTCGTCCGCACACGATCTCGGCTTCCGCGCGGGCGGCGAGGGCCGACACCTTCTCCTCCTCGATCGCGGCGGCAAACGTCTCGGCGAACTCCAGATCCCGGAGATCGTCGAGTGCCGGGCCCTTCCACTCGGCGAGCGCGGCGGCCAGGTGCCCGCTCGCGTCCTCGAATCGCCGGGCGGCGGCGGCCTGGGTCCCGGCCCTCTTCTCGGCGAGGAATCGTCCCAGATCACAACCCTGGTCCGGCACGATGAGCCGGTACCCCGGCGGCGCGCTGGCCAGCACGGCCCGCGCATCGACCCCGGCATGGCGCAGAATTCGACGCAGATTCGAGATGAACACCTGCAGGCTCGCCCGGGCCTCGGGCGGCGGCCGATGATTCCACACCCGGTCGGCGAGGCCCTCGGCGGACACCGGGTGGTTGCGGTTGATGATCAGGGCCGCGAGCACGGCACGCTGCTTGGGGCCACCCAGCGGTGGGGCGATCCCGTCGATCGTCATCTGCACCGGGCCGAGTACGTCGAAGTGCAGTCCCGTCCCGGGCTGTGTGCCGTCCACTACATCGATGACCCTACCCCGGTGGGCCCCCTCCGGTGCGGCCCCGTCGTCGGGGACCGTCGCGGCGCTGACACAAAGCCTGTCCGCCGTGACCCGCGGACAACGGTTGGCTGATGCCCGGACGTGGCGGAGGTGGTCGGTGTTGACTGAGGACGGCGAGGCATCCGGGTGAGGTGGTGACGGCATGGGTGAGCACGGCATCTTGAGGCCGGGTGAGGTGTTCGCCGGGTACACCATCGAACGCGTGGTCGGCGTCGGGGGGATGGGCACCGTGTACGCGGCGGCGCATCCGCGGTTGCCGCGGCGGATTGCCCTGGGGTGCCGGGTGCTCGCCGCGGTCGGCGCAGGCCGCGATCCCGAGCTGTGGACCCGCAACCGGAACGTCGTAACAGCCGCCTACCCGGAGGTGGGCGAAGTCCTTGGTCGGCGTTTCCGCGGGTCCTCAGGATATTCACAGGTTTCATGCATTGCTGCGGCCACCGTGGGGGGTGGACGATCGGGCTGTGCATCGACGACGCTGGCCGGCGAACCCTCCGCCCCCGTGCGGGGGTGTCCGGGTGCACGGTCGCCGCGTGCTGGCCGCAGACCCACACCTGACGTTGGAGCTGGGGCGGATCGTCGGGTTCGGCAGCGGGCTCGCGGTGTACCTGGCGCTGACCGTCACCGGCATCCCGGCCGAGCGGGCCCGCCACGAGACCCGCACGCTGACCGACCCGGCGGATCGGTCGGCGCGGTGGTCCTACCTCGGGGTGTGCGCGGGTGCGGACCGGATCGCCGTCGCGGACCCGTACCTCGCCCACCCGGATCTGCAGGCGTGCACGGCCGGACTGTGCACGTACCGCACCGAGCCGCAGTACTGGATCGACACCCCGGCGCCGGTACGGTCGGTGACCCTCACCGCCGGGTGGCCGCAGATCGGTCTGGCACCTACGGTCGCGACGCTCACGCTGGCGCGTCGCGATCATGCGTCGACGAATCGGCGGTAGTCATTTCGCCGACCTGTCGGATGAGGAAGGTGTACAGATGGGATTCGACTCGGCCGACCCGGACCTGTGGCGGTCGGTGTTCGAGCGTGCCACGGACCTGGTGATGGTGTCGGATTTCGTCTCCGGCCGCATCATGTTTCTCAACTCGGCGGGAATCCGACTGGTGGGCCTGCACGACGATGCGGACGCCCGCGCCCGGACCACCGCCGAGTTCCTCACCGACGCCGGGCTGGCCCAGACCCCCGAGGTGGAGGCGGCCCTGACCTGCGACGGGCATTGGGAGGGAATCAGCGAGCTGCGACACTTCGGCACCGGGGCACCAATCCCGGTGTCCATCTCCACCTTTACCGTGCGCGACGGGGAGGCCGGCCCGGCGGTGATCGCCATCATCGCGCGCGACCGCCGCCACCGCCGCACCCACGATCGCCGATTCCGGAAGGCCCTCGATGAGGCCGCGCACCGGGCCCGTGAACAACACGCCCTGGCCGAGCTCGGCCAACTCGCCGTCGACGCCGACCTCGACACCCTGCTGCCCGCCGCCACCGGTGCGGCCGCCTCCCTGATCGGGGTGCAGTGCGCCTCCATCTCCCGGATCACCGACACCGACGCGCTCGAGGTCCTCGCCTACCGCGGACATCCCCCGCAACCGCGGTCCTTCGCCACCGGGTCGGCATCCCAGCCTGGGTACGCCCTGGCCACCGGCGAGGTGGTGGTCTGCCGGAACCGGCAGCAGGAAACCCGGTTCGCCACCACCACGATGGCCGGGCGCGGGCTGCGCAGCGGCATCAGCGTGCCGATCGGCGACGGAACCCGCTGGGGGGTGCTTACCGTGCACAGCGCCCACCCCCGTGACTACACCGACCGCGACGTCGCGTTCCTGCGGGCGGTCGCGGCCGTGCTGTCCGCTGCGATCGGCCGGATCGACACCGAAACCCGGGTGCGGCAGCAGAGCAGCCGCGACCCGCTCACCGGGCTGCCGAACCGCACCGCCGCGTACCGGCGGATCACCGCCGCCCTCCACACCGCCCACCAGGACCACACCCTGCTCGCTCTGCTGCTGGTCGATCTCGACGACTTCAAAGGCGTCAACGACAGCCTCGGCCACGCCCACGGCGACGCCGCCCTGATCCGGCTGGCGGAGCGGCTGGTCGGGGCGGTCCGCCCGGCCGACACCGTCGCCCGCCTCGGCGGCGACGAATTCGTCCTCGTCTGCGAGGACATCGGCACCGCGGACGCCGCGACCGCACTGGCCGACCGGATCACCACAGCCCTGCGCACCCCGGACCACTCCGCCAGAACCCCGGTGCCGCTGCGCGCCAGCATCGGCATCGCCCTCTCCGACCCAACCTGCACCGCCGACGAGCTGATCCGGCGGGCCGATCTGGCGATGTACCGGGCCAAGAGCGCCGGCGCCGGCGGTCACGCGCTCTACCACCCGGGCGACCGCGACAGCTACGACGCCGACCGCGTGCTGCGAATGTCCACCGACCTGCGCACCGCACTCGACCGCGACCAGCTGACCCTGCTCTACCAGCCGATCGTCGACCTGAGGAACGGCGCCGTCGTCGCGGTCGAGGCTTTGGTCCGGTGGGCGCACCCCACCCTCGGGAACATCAGTCGCACCGAGTTCGTCGCCGTCGCCGAACGGACCGGCCTGATCGGCCCTCTCGGCTCCTGGGGGCTGCGCACCGCCTGCCGGCAAGGTGTCGCCTGGCCGACGCACCCCGGGACCGACGTCCGCGTCCACGTCAACGTCAGCACCGTGCAACTGCGCGACCCCATCTTCGCCGACCAGGTCGCCGACATCCTTGCCGACACCGGGCTGCCCGCGCACCGCTTGGGCCTCGAGATCAGCGAGACCGCGTCGGCGTCGGTGACCGCCCGCACCGTCGGCATCCTGACCGCGCTGCACGAGCTGGGGGTCGTGCTGCTGCTCGATCACCTCGGCACCGGACACGGCCCACTCGGATATCTCATCCGCTACCCGATCTTCGACTCCCTCAAAATCGACAGGTCCTACATCACCGCCCTGCCCGGGCCACGCCCCGAGGCCGTCGTCACCGCCTTCGTCACCATCGCCCGTGCCTACGGCGCCACCGTCATCGGCAACGGAGTGGAAACCCGGATCCAACTCGACACCCTCCACGCCTGCGGCTGCGACCTCGCCCAAGGCTCCTATCTCGCCGAATCCGCCCCCGCCGACGCCATCCCCGCACAGCAGCGCGACCACCGGGCCGGCACCGACGCACCGAAACCAGCACCCCCGCCAGCCCACTGACCCTACAAAAGACGACCGGTGTCGAAAATCGATCAATATCTTCAGCCCTACCGATGCTGTCTTTCACGTAGTTCACGCGATGCTTTGGGAGTACACGGTGTCCATGCGCGGGCCGGTCGTCAGCGGCACGAGGAGATCTACGGCCAGGGGTGCCCGCATCCGCGTCCGCCGTCACCCGCGCCACCGCCGCCTCGGTGGGATACACATGGCTGAGGATGTGCACCATATGACCGCCGATGATGCGGTAATTCTTGCCCGCGGCGGCGGCAGCGAGATCCGCCAGCACTTGGGCCCCAGGTCCGCCGCGTTGGAGGCGGCATCGATCCGCACGACGTCAGCCACGCCAGGTTCCATCCAGGATCGCCCCACGCAGATGCTCGGCGGCCTCCGCCGCATCCGGGCCCGGGCTGCCGAGCACATCGTGTAACGCGATGATCGGATCGACCCGCACCACAGGCACATCGTCTGCTAGGACGGTCGGATCGAGCGCCGTCGGTTGTGCCGCGGCGGCCGCAGTGCGCCATACGGTCCGGTCCTGCGGCAGAATGTTCTGGAAGACCACCTTCGTGATCCTCCTGCTGGTCGTCATAGTGCTGACAGGTCAGCAGCACTTGCTGCCCGTCCTGTACGAAGTGCTCGGCTCAAGCTTCGGGTTGGCGGCGTGACAACCGTCAGGTTGGCGGCGTAACAACCGTCGGGAACGGCACCCGGCCCCGCACCGGGTGTCGTTCCTCTGTGCACGAGGTCGTGCACGTCGGGCAGTTGGCTCTTCGACCTGCCTGAACAACGAAAAATCGGTGGTCCGGGCAGGAAACATACGACCGCAGGCGATGTCGTCCGGGGTGGCGAGTTGGCGCAGCGCAGTGGTGGAGGCGGCGGTAGCGCGGGCATGGTCGTCACCGCGAAGCCAGCGTGCGTTCATGTCGGTGTCAAGGGCCGCGGGCGCCACGGCGTTGACGGTGATGCCGCGTTCGCCGATGTCTACGGCGAGGGCGGGTGTGAGCACCTCGATCGCCCCCTGGCGTAGCTGATGACGTCGGGTCTGGCGGATCCGGAGGAAATGTTGACGATGCGACCGCCGTCGCGCATGCGGGGCAGGGCGTGCTGAGTCACGAAGAACGGGACTCGCTGGTTGAGCGCGCCAGTCGGTCGAAATCCTCAACAGTGACGCGCTCGAGCGCTCCGCACCGATTGATCCCGGCGTTGTTGACGAGGATGTCGAGCCCCCGGTCGAGCCCGAGACCGTTGAGTTCGGAGTCGAACTTCCGCATCAGCGTTTCGGGCCCCTCGGGTCGGGACAGGTCGGCCTGGACGGCGGGCGCGAGATGCCCGGCAGCCGTATTGCTGTCATCCATCGCAGCGGCGGCCGTCCGATCGGATCCGTAGTGGACGATCCTTCGGCGCCGGAGGCGGCCACCACATGTGCGGCGGCCGCCCCGATGCCGCGGCTGCCCCCCGGTGACCAGGGCGACCCGTCGGCCGATGTGCATTCCTACTGACGGGCCGCGAGGTCGAGGGCGATGTCGGTGATGAGGTCTTCCTGGCCGCCGACCAGTCCTCGTTCGCCGACGGCGAGCAGGATCTGCCGGGTGTCGAGCCCGTACTGTTTTGCGGCCGTTTCGGCGTGCCGCAGGAAGCTCGAGTACACCCCGGCATAACCGAGGGTGAGGGTTTCCCGGTCGACCTGCACCGGACGGTCCTGCAGGGGTCGGACGACGTCGTCGGCGGCGTCCTGGAGGGCGAACAGGTCGCAATTGTGCTTCCACCCGTGCAGGTCGGCGACGGCGACGAACGGTTCGATCGGGCAGTTGCCGGCACCGGCGCCGTGCCCGGCGAGGGAGGCGTCGACCCGGGTGACGCCCTCTTCGACCGCGACAACGGAGTTGGCGACGGACAGCGACAGGTTCTGGTGGGCGTGGATACCGATCTGGGTCTCGGCATCGAGGATGTCGCGGTAGGCGCGGACACGTTGGCGGACACCGTCCATGGTGAGCCGGCCGCCGGAGTCGGTGACGTACACGCAGTGCGCGCCGTAGGACTCCATCAGTTTGGCCTGCTCCGCCAATTGCTGCGGTTCGGCGAGATGGGACATCATCAGGAAGCCGGAGACGTCCATGCCGAGTTCGCGGGCGGTGCTGATGTGCTGGGCGGAGACGTCGGCCTCGGTGCAGTGGGTGGCCACCCGCACCGACTGCACGCCCAGGGCGCGGGCGCGTTTGAGTTCGGCGACGGTCCCGATGCCGGGGAGCAGCAGGGTGGTGAGCTTGGCGCAGTGCACCACCGCGGCGGCGGCCTCGATCCATTCCCAGTCGGTGTTGCTGCCCGGCCCGTAGGTCAGGGAGTGCCCGGCGAGGCCGTCGCCGTGGGAGACCTCGATGGCGTCGACGCCGGCGCTGTCGAGGGCGCCGGCGATGACGGCGACGTTTTCGGGGGTGATGTGGTGGCGGGTGGCGTGCATGCCGTCGCGGAGGGTGACGTCCTGGATGTAGAGGGTGACGTCGTCGTCGGCGGTCGGGGTGGTGGTGCTCATCGTGCGATCTCCAATGCTGTGCGCTCGGCCAGCTTTTCGGCGACCTGGAGCGCTGCGGATGTCATGATGTCGAGGTTTCCGGCGTAGGCGGGCAGGTAGTGGGCGGCGCCTTCGACCTCGAGGAACACCGATACCTTCCACACCGGTGAGCCGATGTCGGCGCCGCCGGTGAGGGTGGCGACCGTGTCGGCGCCGCCGAGTTCGGTGAACTGCACGTCCTGCTTGAGTCGGTAGCCGGGTACGTAGGCGGCCACCGTGGCGACCATGTCGGTGATCGACTGGCGGATTGCGTCCTGGTCGGGGTTGCTGACCAGGGCGAGGACGGTGTCGCGCATGATCAGCGGCGGGTCGGCGGGATTGAGGACGATGATCGCCTTGCCGTGCGCGGCGCCGCCGACCTCCTCAATGGCCTTCGCGGTGGTTTCGGTGAACTCGTCGATGTTCGCGCGGGTCCCGGGGCCGGCGGACTTCGACGCGATCGAGGCGACGATCTCTGCGTAGTGCACGTCGGTGACCTTGGAGATCGCGGCCACGATCGGGATGGTGGCCTGGCCGCCGCAGGTCACCATGTTCACGTCGGGGGCACCCAGGTGCTGGTCGAGGTTGACCGCGGGCACCACGTAGGGGCCGATCGCGGCGGGGGTGAGATCGATCAGGTGCTTGCCGTAGGGGCGCAATGCTTCTGCGTTGGTCAGGTGCGCCTTGGCGGAGGTGGAGTCGAAGATGATTTCGATGTCGTCGAACTCGGGGTGCTCGATCAGCCCCTGCACCCCGGTGTCGACGGTGCTGATGCCCAGGCGGCGGGCACGTGCGAGTCCGTCGGAGGCCGGGTCGATGCCGACGAGGACGGCGATCTCGACGTTCTTCGCGACCTGCTCGAGCTTGATGACCAGGTCGGTTCCGATGTTTCCGGATCCGATGACCGCTACTTTGGTGGTGCTCATGGGTTTCTGCTTCCTTCTTCAGTCTGTGAACGAGACCCGGACGTCGCCGATCCCGGTGATGGAGGCGGCGTAGGTGGCGCCGGCGACGACGGGGACCATCGGGCCCAGCGCCCCGGAGAGCACGACCTCACCGGCGCGCAGGGGGGAGCCGTAGGACAGGCTGGTGTTCGCCAACCACACCAGCGCGTTCCAGGGGCTGCCCAGGCAGTCCGCCCCCACCCCACTGGAGACTTCGGTGCCGTTCTCGATCATCGTCATCGAGATGGCGGACAGGTCCGGTGCCTGCGTGCGGGGAATCGACGCGCCGAGGACGTACAGGCCGGAGGAGGCGTTGTCGGCGATGGTGTCCGCGAGGCTGATGTCCCAGTCGGCGATGCGGGAGTCGACGATCTCGAACGACGCCACCACCTGCGCGACGTACTCGGGGGCGTCCTCGCTGGTGATCGGGTCGGTGATGTCGCGCGAGAGAATGAAGGCGATCTCGGCCTCGATGCGGGGTTGCAGCAACCGCGACCGTCTGACCTGCAGCTCGGAGCTGACGTCCATGTGGTCGAACAGCACCCCGAAGTCGGGTTGGTCGACACCGAGTTGGGCCTGCACCGCGGGTGAGGTCAGGCCGATCTTGCGGCCGACGATCCGGTGACCGGCGGCGACCACCGCATCGACGTTGCGGGTTTGGACGCGGTAGGCGGTGTCGATGTCGGTCCGCCCGATCAGATCCCGTACCGGGGTGCACAGGGCGCCAGCACGTTCGGCGTCGGCCAGCCGTGCGGCGGCGTCCTCGATCAGGTGATTGTCTACTGGGCGGACGGAGGTCATCCGGGGTCCCTTTCGTTGGTCGGCGTGATGGGAGCGGCGGGGTCTATTCGTCGACGGCGACGGCGGTACTGATGCCGAATCCGGCGATCCATTCCGGGATTTCGCGGTAGAAGGTCGAGGTGACGCGGTACTTCCCGGCGGCGCTCATCGCCGCGTACGCGGCGATCCAGGTGCGTACTTCGTGGGAGGAGTGCCCGGCCTGTTCGACGAACCATTCGTTGGTCCAGGAGTCGATCTGCTCGATCTCGCCGGAGGCGAGAACGTCGAGCAGGTTGCGATCCCAGTGCGGGTTGAGGGGCGCAATGGTTGCCACTCCGGCAGCGAAGTCGCGACCGGCGTCGATGACCCGCTGTTCGCGGGCGTTGCGCTCGGCCTCGGTGGGGTTGCGACCGTCGATGAGCTTCTCTTTCACCTCCGTGGGGGCGGTGGCGAACTGCGGGACCGGCGGATCGTGGGACAGCCCACCGGATCCGACGAACAACACCCGCTTGTCGAGGTTTGCCGCGGCCCGCCCGACGGCCTCGCCTAGCAGTCGGACGCGGCTGACCGGGCCGAGTGGTTCGGCGACGGAGTTGATGAAGATCGGCACGGTCGGGACCGCGGTGATCGAGCCGACCAGCAGTTGCAGGGCTTGGGCGAAGCCGTGGTCGACGTGCATGCGTTCGGAGAACGCGACGTCGACTCCGCTGGCGAGGACTTCCCGGGCGACCGTGTAGGCAGCGTCGCGGTCGACGTTCAGTGGTCCGGATTCGGTGCCGTAATCGCCGACCGACTGGGCCGCGGCACCGATGCAGAACGGGGGCATCAGATCGTAGTAGACCCCGTTGTAGTGATCCGGGGCGAAGATCACGATCAGGTCGGGGGCGAAGTCGGCGATGAACGTGCGCGCATTCTCGAACGCGGCATCGACGTCGTCGATCACGGTTTGGGCCGGGTCGTTTCGTCCCATGAGGGGGGAATGCGACATCGTGCACAGCGCTACGGGCATCATCTGTTTCCTTCTGGTTCTCGCGCGGTTCGTCGACCGGGAGTGCGAGGGATCGGGGTGGCTATGTGGGGGCGCCGATTCGTGGGTGCCTGCTCGCGGTGGCAGGCACCCACGGGGCGATCAGGCGCGGTCGAGCAGGAAATCCAGGTGCAGCTGGTTGAACGTGTCCGCGTCCTCGTACTGGGGCCAGTGCCCGCAGTTCTCCATGATCGCGAGCTTCGCGCCGGGAATGTGGGAGGCGATCCGCTTGGCTTCGTCGACGGGACCGGAGGGGTCCTTGGTGGTCCACAGCACCAGCGCGGGCGCGGTGATGCCCTCGAGGGTGGCGTCGGTGATCATGTTGCGTTTGCGGGTTTCCGGGTCCTGCAGGGCCATGTTCGCCTCGCAGGCCTTGAGCCAGTCCGGCTGTTGGAAGATCGCCTGCCGGGTGCGGATCAGGTCGTCGGTGACCATCGCCGGGTCGGCCATCAGCCACTCGAGCCGGGCCTGGACGCGTTCCCAGCTCGGGTCCTTCGCTGCCTCCATGGACAGGGAGTAGAGGCGTTCCATCACCTTCGGGTTGGCCATGGTGCCGCCCATGGTGTTGAGCACGATCCGCTCGACCTTCTCCGGGTGATCGTGCGCGAACTGGGCGGTGACCCAGCCGCCGAGCGATTCGCCGGAGAACGAGGCCTTCTCCACGCCGATCGCGTCCATGAACTGCAGGACGTGGTCGATGTAGTGCTTGATCTCGAGCGGGTGATCGGGCTTGCTGCTGTAGCCGTGGCCGATGAAGTCGATCGCCCACACGTTGAAGTGCTCGGCGTGGGCGGCCAGGTTGCGGACGTATGCTTCGGCGTGGCCGGTGATGCCGTGCAGCAGGATCAGTGCCGGCTTGGAGGTGTCGCCGGCGTGCAGGTACCGGGTCCGGTAGGGGCCCGCTTGGATGAAGCCCTGGCTGAATTCGACCTGGTTCAGGTCGTTCCAGACGCTGGTGTACGGGCGGGTCATCGGTTTACTCCCTCGGTTGTGGTGCTGGTGGCGGAGGCGGGTGCTGCGTCCGCGGGGGTGGTGTGCGGGACGGTGATCGGCACGGCCTGGGTGTTGTACTGCGGCTCCTGCGTGGTGTCCGGGGCCGGTGCGCTGCTGCCGGACGGGCGGTCGAGGACTGCGGTGAGCGCGTCCTCGAGGCTGGTCAGTGCTTCGCTGTCGTCCCAGACCGGGGCGCTGTGCCGCCACGCGATGTACCCGTCGGGGCGGACGAGGAGGGCACCGGCCTCGTCGATGTCGCGGATCTGCCGCCAGTAGCCGTAGGGGTCGATGGTGCCGGGTTCACCGACGACCACGGTCCGCAGGAACGGCACGTCGAGTTTGGCGGCGGCACGCTTCCACGCCTGGCCGCCGATTCCGGTGAGCAGGGTCATCATTCCCTTCCCGGTGACATCGAGAGTGGAGATGCGGGTGCCATCGGCGCCGACCAGCCACGCGTGCGGCAGCTTCGCGCCGGGCCGGGTGGTGGCCTGCAGGTACAACTGCCGGTCTCGTGCCCACACCTCGTCTCCCGCCTCGGGATCGGGGACGACCGCGGAGGAGGCGTAGCGCTGGTTGAGTTCGACGCCGTGGGCGTTGAATTCGGTGTTCTTCACCTCGAGCGCCTCGTACAGCTGCTCGCGCAGGGCGACCCCCTCGGGTGTGGGTTCCTTCAGCTTCTCCAGACCGGCGGCGACCGGATCGTCGCTGCCTGAGTCGAACCACTCGCGCAGCCCGGCGTAGTCCTTGCGGGACTGGTTGGCGCGAGCGACGATCTGCTTGCCGACCGGGACCCGCTCGGGCGAATAGGACTCGAGCAGGCCCTGCCCGGCGTAGCCCTTGACGACGAACGCGACCTTCCACGCCAGGTTGAATGCGTCCTGGATGGAGGTGTTCGATCCCAGCCCGCTGCTCGGGGGGTGCCGGTGCACGGCGTCGCCGCCGCACAGCACCCGGCCGGACTGGTAGTGCTCGGCGTACTGCTGGTTGACGTACCAGAAGGACCGCGACACGATCTCGACGTCCAGGTGCGGGTCGCCGACGAGGGTCCGGATCTGTTCGAGGACAACGTCGTCGGAGACGTCGGGCTGGCCCTTGGCCATGTCGAATCCCCAGCCGGCGATCCACTGGTTCCACGGCTTGATCGCCCGCAGCAGGCCCATGCCGATCTCACCGAACCCGGCCTTCGAGTTGACGATCCAGTGCAGGATGGACGGCCGGTGAGCGACGTACTTGCTCAGGTCCGCGTTGAAGAGCACGTAGGCGGTGCCGGCGCGGGCCAGTTCGCCTTGGAAGGGAAGGTCGATCTCCTCGGCGATCTTCGAGCGTGCGCCGTCGAAACCGAGCAGGAAGCGGGCTCGCTGGGTGAATTCGGTGCCCGAGCGGACGTCGCGGAACCGGACGGTCACCCCGTCCGCGTCCTGGGTGTGGTCGAGGTATTCGGTGTGGAAGCTGATGATCGCGCCGCGTTCGGCGGCGTTCTTGATCAGCACCGGCTCCATCAGCGGTTGGGGGATGTCGAGCATCGTGCACGGGCTGCCGGACAGGTAGTCCCCGTAGCGGGTGTCGCCCGTTCCCCAGGTCTGCATCCGGACGATTTCTTCGCCGGCCAGGCTCGTGGTGAACAGCGTGTCACCCATCTGGTCCCAGGGTGTGGCGCATTTGCGTGCCTCGTCTTCGACGCCCAGGTCGCGGAGCACCTCGACGGCGCGCTGGTTGGTGATGTGCGCGCGCGGCGAGTTCGCCACCCAGGGGAACATCGAGACGGCGTGGACGCGCAGGCCGTAGGTTGCCAGGGCGAGCGCCGCCGTGCCACCGGCGGGCCCGAGTCCGACGATCACGACGTCGGTGTCGTAGGAGGTTCGGTCGTGGTCACTCATGTCTGTCATCACTTCACTTGTCGAGGACACGCAGGTCCGTGGCCGTGTCCGGGGTTGAGAATGTGGTCACCGCGGGGGTGGGCCGGGCGGAGCCGGCTTCGTCTCGAACGAGTTGGCTCGCTGCGCCTTTGCGGCCCCAGCCGCCGGGCAGCAGGATCACCGAGACCACCGAGATCGCCGAGACCACCAGCAGGTAGGCGACGATCGAGGTGCTGGACTCGGTGGCGGCATACAGGGCGGTGGCGATCGTCGGCGCGAACGCCGAGCCCACGACCTGGGAGAGGGTGTAGCCGATCGAGACGCCGCTGTAGCGCACGTCCGCGTCGAAGACCATGGTGAACAGGGATCCGGTGACTCCGGCGGCGGGTGCCATCGCGATCCCGAAGACCAGTACCTGTGCGGCCATGAACAGCCAGGGGTTGCCGGTGTTGATCAGCGCGAACGCCGGGGCGATCACCACCCCCATGGCCACGGCCCCGAGCAGATACATCGTCTTGCGGCCGAAGGTGTCGGAGAGGGCCCCGAAGACCGGGTAGAGGATGACGGCGACGATGCCGGCGACGAACACCCCGGCGAGGGCGAAGGTGCGGCTGATCCCCGCGACGGTGGTGCCGTAGGAGACGAGGTAGGCCATGCAGATGTAGGCGAACACGCCCTGGGACAGGTAGGTCCCCGCGATGAGCAGGATTTCCTTCCAGTGCTTGCGGAATGCTTCGGCGATCGGCATCCGCACCACCGCGCTCTGCGCCTTCACCTCGGCGAAGTCGGGGCTCTCGGTCAAAGACAGGCGGATGAACAGCCCGATCACGATCAGTACCGCACTGAACAGGAACGGCAGTCGCCAGCCCCAGCTGAGGAACTGCTCGTCGGGCAGTTGGGAGACCGCGAAGAATGCCAGGGTCGCGACGCTGGTCCCGGCCGGGGCGCCCATCTGGGAGAAGGATCCGAAGAAGCCCTTCTTCGCGGTCGGGGCGTGCTCGACGGCCATCAGTGTGGCCCCACCCCACTCGCCGCCGACCGCGAAGCCCTGCACCAGGCGCAGCAGGGTCAGCAGGATCGGGGCGGCGATCCCGATCTGGGCGTAACCGGGCAGCAGTCCCATCAGGACGGTGGCCGAGCCCATTCCGACCAGGGAGATCACCAGCATCTTCTTGCGGCCGACCCGGTCACCGAAGTGGCCGAAGACGATGCCGCCGAGCGGGCGGGCGAGGAACCCGACCCCGAAGGTCGCGAAGGACAGCAGGATTCCGATTGCCGGGGACACATCGGGGAAGAACAGCGTGGGGAAGACCAGGGCGGCGGCGGTGCCGTAGATGAAGAAGTCGTAGTACTCGACCGTGGTGCCGATGAAGCTGGCCATCGCCACCCGGAGCGGTGAGGTGGCTGCGGGCTTCGTCGAGGACGCGGAGGTGTTGCTCACGGTCGGGCTTCTCCGATCCGCGGGCCGAAACATGTCGGCGCCGCGTGGACCAACCTGCGCGAAGCGGTCGTCATGGCCGCTCCTTTCTCTGAGGGAAGTGAGAGAAACATTCACAACTGGAATGCTAGACGTCTAGAAGCGAAGTTACGCCGCCATGGAAGGTGACGCAAGCCTCTCCGGTGTTGAGATGCGACCGGCGATACTCGCCGGCACAAGGCGCCGGTCATCGCCAAAGGGTGTTTCCCCCGGCAGTGGGCATAGAAAAGGCCCGCCCCGTGCAACGTGTGGTTGCGGGGGGCGGGCCGCCGGTGGGGGCGTCTCAGCCGACCGAGTCGTCGGCTTCGTTGCGGATGACCGAAATGGTTCCCACGATGTGCCGTTCCATAGCCTCGCGGGCCGTCGCCTCGTCCTGTTGCCGAATCGCCTCGATGATCGCGTGGTGATCGTCCTGGCGTTCGGGGAGGGCGCTCGACAGCGGGTTGGTGATCCCGGTGGTGTTGATCAGGAAGTCGGACATGTCCCACATCCGCTGGCTGGTCTCGGCCATGATCCGCGAATGCGCCATTGTGTGGATGGCGGCGTGGAATTCGCGATTGTGGATGCGGTATCCGTGCGCGCGCACCTCGGGGTCGTGGGAGGTGAGCAGCGCATCGATCCGGGACGAGATCAGGCCCAGCTCGGTGAGCTGGGCGTCGGTCCGGCGGGCGGCGGCGACCGCCGCGATCGTGCCCTCGAAGCCTCCGAACAGGGTGAAGAAGTCCTCGACCTCACGCTGGGTGTAGGAGACGACCTCGCACCCGCTCTGCGGGAAGATGTAGACGAGCTTGTCGCTGGAGAGTCGGCGCAGGGCGTCCATGACGGGCTGCTTGCTGACCCCGAACTCCTGGCGGATGGACTCGACGACGATCTTCTCCCCGGCCGCGTAGCGTCCCTCGAGCAGTCTGGTCTTGAGGATGTCGTACATGGCGGCGGAGAGCCGTGCGCCCGAGGTCCGGACATTCGCGAGAAGGGCGGCAGCCTCCGGATCGGTGCTGGTGGTGCTCATATGTACACGCTTTCGTCGGGCGCGCTGATCATGGTGTCCCCCTCGCCTGCGGCGCTCACCGCAGCAACTTGCATTCTAGTACTTGTGGTCCGCGTCACCGTCAGCTACGGTCATCTGGAACGCTAGAATTCTAGTTTTGAGGTGTACGTCTTGTTTTACCAGCACAACGGGTCGGCGGCAACCCTTCCGTAGCGGGATCGCGCCGCTCAATGCCGTTCCCTTTCAACGGAATTGCTCACCATTCGGCGCTTGCGCGACCTGACCCGGGACCCGAACACGCAGTCCCGGATTGCTCATCCCGCGAGCCGATCGCCCTCGTTCATGGAGTCGAACCACACCAGCGGGTCAATGCAAGGAGAAGAAGATGGAATTCTGTATCGGCACCTGCGCCAAGATCGACCAGGTCGCGATGGTGAAGCAGGCCGAGGACCTCGGGTTCTCGCACTTCGGTGTCGGCGAAGGGCCCTTGCTGTTTTCCGACCCGTACCAGTACCTGGCGCTCGCCGCGACCCAGACCAGCTCGATCAATCTGGGCACCATGGTCACCAATCCGCTGACCCGGATCGCCCCGGTCACCGCGAACTCCATGGCCACCCTCAACGCCCTGGCACCGGGGCGCACCTTCCTCGGCATCGGCACCGCCAACAACGCGCTGCGCTCGATGGGTAACCGCACCGCGAAGATCTCCGAACTCACGCACGCCATCGAGGTCTCGCGGGAGCTGATGGCCGGACGCCGGGTCACCCACAACTGGCTCGGACAGTCCCGGGAAGTGGAGTTCCTCGACAAGGACAGCGGTTTCTACAACGTCACCGACCACATTCCGATGTGGGTGGCCGCCGGCGGACCGCGCGGGCTCGCCGAGGCGGCCAAGTACGCCGACGCCGTCGTCTACTGCCTCGGACCGAACGTCGAGATGATCAAGCTGATCCGCAGTCGCCTCGACAAGGCGGTCGCCGACGCCGGCCGAGCTCCCGGTTCGGTCAAACTCGTCTCCCTGTCCTGGTTCTACCAACTCGGCAGCGGTGAGACCTGGGAAGACGGTGTCACCAACGGTTTCGGTTCCGGACCGATCAGCTCGTGCATCACCAACGCCGGCCTGATGGACCAGCACCGCGACCAGCTGGGCGATTCCATCGTCGATGCCTCCATCACCGCCGCGCAGCGGTATTTGGGCGACCCGAAGGCCCCGGACCAGCCGCACTACCTCGACGTCTGGGCGAAGTACCTGCGCGGACTCGATCCCGCACACCGGCCGATCATCACCAAGGAACTCGTCGACTACTGGTGCCTCTACGGATCACCCGCCGAGCTGCGGGACAAGGCCGCCCTGATGCGCGAGGCAGGTGTCGACATCCTCCAGGTCTTCCTGTCCAACCCCTTCACCGCAGCCCGAGACATCGACAACATCGGGCACTCGATCCTCGCTCACGCCTAAACCCGCACCCCCGAACCAGGAGCTATTGATGGAACTCGACCCCCGCACCACCGCCGTCGTGGCCGTTCACTGCCAGGGCGACGTCGTCGGCCCCACCGGCGCCTTCGCCGACTTCTTCCACCAGCAGGTGAGCGAACGCCGCGTCATCGACCAGATCGCCGCGCTCATCGCCGCGGCCCGCGAGGCCGGCGCCCCCGTGGTCTACACCCGGGTCGCCTGGAAACCCGACTTCTCCGACCTCGAGGTCAACTCACCGCTGCTGGGCATCGTCGCCCAGTCCGGCTGCCTCAAGGAGGGCAGCGAACTCGCCGAGATCGTCGAACCGCTGAAGCCGAACGGCGACGACATCGTGCTCACGCACCAGCGGATCGGCGCCTTCGCCGGGACCGACCTCGACACCATCCTGCGGGGCAAGGGCATCACCACACTCCTGTTCGCCGGTGTGGCCACCAACGCCTCTGTCGAGGGAACAGCTCGCGTTGCAAGCGATCTCGGCTACCGCGTCGTGATCGTCGAAGACGCGTGCTCGGCGGCCAACCCCGAAGCGCACGAGGCGAGCATCAACTCGCTCGGACTGCTCGCCGAGATCGCCACCGTCGACGACATCCGGACCGCCCTGACCGCCTCGGTCACCGGCACCACCGCCTGACCACACCGAACCGAAACCGGCCGCACTGGTGTGGGCGCCCCGCGGCGCCCACACCAGCACTCCGTGTGCCCGACATCCCGCTATCCAGCCAGACGAACCACCACTCAGGAGTTCCCTTCATGAAGTCGACCATGCGCGTTGCCCGCCTCCACGAGATCAATCAGCCGATGCAGATCGAGGAACTCCCGACCCCCGAACCGCGGGCCACCGACGTGCTGGTGCAGGTCAAGGCCTGCAACGTCGTACCGAACCTGTCCAACGTGCTCGCCACCTACAGCGAATGGTTCCCCTACCTGCCGCTTCCGAAGCTCCCCGCCATCTTCGGCCTCGACTCCGCCGGCGTCGTCGCCGCCGTCGGCAGCCACGTCACCGACGTCGCCGTCGGCGACCGCGTCTACGTCAACCCCGGAATCTCCTGCGGCGGCTGCCGCGCCTGCCGGCAGGGGCACGATCAGAACTGCGACAAGTACACCTTCATGGGCTACTTCTCCTTCGGCGCCGACGGCCAGCAAATCTTCGACGCCTACCCCTACGGCGGGCTCGGTGAGTATCTGACTGCGCCGCAACGCAATCTGGTGAAGCTGCCCGACTCCGTCAGCTTCGAGGAAGGCGCCCGATTCGGCTACCTCGGTACCGGTTACTCGGCCCTGTGCAAGGCCGGCGCCGGCGCCGGCTCCACCGTGCTGATCGATGGCATCTCCGGAACCCTGGGTCTGGGTACCTGCCTGAGCGCCCTCGCGCTCGGTGCGAGCCACATCTTCGGCACCGGCCGTAACGCCGATCTCCTCGAGGACGTCCGATCCATCGCCCCCGACCGCATCCACGTCCTGCCTGTCGGCGAGGGCGACCTGCGCAGCTGGGTGCGCGAACACAACAACGGGGAGGGCGTCGACATCGTCATCGACTCACTCGGCCCCGGCGCACCGGCAGAATCGTTCCTCGACGCCATCACCACCCTGCGCCGCGGCGGCGTGGCCGTCGACATCGGTGGCATGATGGAACGCCCACCGCTGGACATGTTCTCGCTGATGTGCAGCCAGATCAGCGTCCTCGGCAGCCTGTGGTTCTCCACCGCCGAGGCCCAAGACATGGCCGACCTCGCCGGCGCCGGGGTCCTCGACCTGTCGGTGTTCGAGCACCACAGCTTCCCGCTCGAGAAGATCAACGAAGCTCTCGCCGACCTCCCGGCCCGGCACGGCGGCTTCACCAACTTCGTCAGCGTCCCCTGATCCGCCGGCGCCCCGCATCACCCACCGGTGCGGGGCGCTCGACCGCCCTCCAGCAAAAGGAGCACCGCTGTGCGGGCCTATCGAACCGTCAGACAAAGCGACCTACCCGAGCCCGAGGAACTGAACTGGCGCCTCGCCGCGACGTGCCGGATCGTCAGTCCTGCCCTGTTCTTCCACCCCACCAACGAACGCGGACCCAAACGGCAGAAGCGCATCCACGAGGCCAAGAAGATCTGCTCCCAATGCCCCGTCCAACGGCCATGCCGGGACTACGCGCTCGCCGTGCGAGAACCCTTCGGGATCTGGGGCGGGATGTCCGAAGAGGACCGCGACCGCATCCTCGGCCGCGGCCGTGGCCGTGCCGACAACACCACCGAGCGCAGCGCGTGACAGGCCGATCCCGACGAACAGGGAAATACCCACGCCGATCCTCCGCCTCCACGCCGTGAGCGCCGGAATCAGCGTCGTCAGCGGGTGGCCGTCGGCACCACTGCAGAGACCCGTGGCCGCGCTCGCACACTCGTACACGGTCATGCGATGGACGGTTCTGATTGCAATCGAGGACGACGCTGAGCACCGCTGAACTAATCACCGGCCAGATTTGCGATAGCAGTCTCAGCACCCCAGCGTCGCTGTCGGACAAAGACGCTCATGCGACAGACAGGGCGGCAGAACCCCGCGAACCCAGTGATGAAGAGTCACTTGCTCTACCCGGGATCGCAGCCGATGCCGCATGGTCTGACTCGCAACCCACCGGCAACTGTATCTGCCGCGGATGTTGTTTACGACGGACGCAGCTCCGCGCCGGCTTCGCGGTGGATGCGATGGCCCTACCCATGGGGACTGGTGAATCGGCGAACACCCAACGCGCGGTCGGTCTCGAAACGGACGAGACTCAGCGACCCGCCGATATCGGGTCGCGTCCTGGGTCAGGCCGGGCTCTGACGCCGCCGACACCGGCCACTCGGTTTCGGCCCCCCATCGCGGCCAAGGTTCCGGTGGTGCGACAACGGTTGATCGACATGCGTGAGGACGGTCGGCGCCCACGGTTGACCGTGATCCATGCCCCGGCCGGCTACGGCAAGTCGACCCTCGCTTCCCAATGGCAGCAGGCACTGACCGCCGACGGAGTGAGCGCGGCGTGGCTGACCATCGATACCGATGACAACAATGTGGTGTGGTTCCTTGGGCATCTGATCGAAGCCCTCCGCCGGGTGCGGCCTGAGCTGTCCCAAGATTTGGGTCAGGTCCTCGAAGAACACGGCGATCGGGCCCAGCAGTACGTGCTGACGAATCTGATCAACGATATTCATGCCGGGGGCGACCGCGTCGCCGTGATCCTCGATGACTGGCATCGGGTCACCGAGCCGGGCACGATCGCTGCGTTGGGATATTTGCTCGATAACGGATGCCACCACCTCCAGTTCGTGGTCACTAGCAGAACCCAAACCGGCCTCCCCTTAAGCCGGATGCGGGTGCGCGATGAGCTGGTCGAAGTCGGGCCGGAGGCATTGCGCTTCGCCCCGGACGAATCGAAACGCTTTCTCGTTGACGTGAACGGGCTGGTCCTCGCCGATTCTGAGATCGACCGGTTGACGGCCTCGACAGATGGGTCGGTGGCGGCCCTCCAGCCAGCATCGCTGTCCCTGCGTGACGCAAAGGATCCACGGTTGCTGATCGACCACCTGTCCGGACGGCACCGGACGATCGGCGAATACCTGGTCGAGAACGTGCTCGACGCCGTCGAACCGCGCATTCTCGAATTCCTGCTGGCGACCAGCATCCCCGCTGGGGCCGGAGCTGGGTCATCGCGCGCCCCCCGAGGCCCAACATCGGTGAAATCAGCAGGCCGCGCAGTCCGGCAGTTCTGGTGCCCAGTGTTTCGGAGATCTTCAGGGTTCCCCCCGAGACGGAGCCGCCGAATACCACCGCGGGTGTGGCAAACCCCGCCGTGATGACGCGTAGCTGGGCGCGCAGGGCATCGTCATCTCGCGGTCGGAGCAACCGCGCTGGATGTTGTGCCTGTGAAACCGTCACCGCGACCTCCTCCGGGGCGGGTGCCCCATGACTCGCAAACGCGACAATGTTTGTACCCCAATAGCATTCATTTGCGGCGGGAAGAGATGCTTGTGCTTCGTCACGTGAACTGGAGGTCGTGGGGCCTCGAGAGTCCTCCCCGATGTCCGCAGACAGGAGCCGGCCCCCGGAGGCGGGGGCCGGCTCATAGAAGCCCTATTGCGTGGTGCCAGAGATAACGGGGCTGGGGTCCATGAAGATCAGGTATTCGGTGACCTTGTTGTTCTCGACGCGGGTGCGCGTCACGGCCGGGAGTGTGAAGGATTCACCGTTCTGCAACGTGTAGGTGACCTCCACCCGGAGCGCGGCTACGGTGCCCTCCGACCATTGTTCGATGATCTCGTGGCGCATCGACGCCACCGAGGTCAGGTATTGCGCTACCCAGGATTGGATGGCGCTCTTGCCGATGACGGGGGCGTTGTTGCCCATGCGGAAGACGCAGTCGTCGGAGAAGTAGTCGAAGAATTCTGCGATGTCGGTGTCGGCGGCTTGGAGAAGTTTGCGGGTGGTCTCGACCTCGGTCGTGGCTGTGGTCATCGCGGACTCTCTTTCTCTGGTGATGTGACGGAGACCCCGGCAGTGTTGGGGTCGTTCTGAATTGGAGGTGGGCACGCCCCGGGGAAGCCGTCTACAGCCCTCATGCCCAGTGCACGGTCTCTGCGGGATCGAGTCTGGGGAGACGCTCGAACCACGGATTCTCACCGGGGTGTCCGATGTTGACGACCAGGATCGATCTCCAGGTTGTTCCGGAGAAGAACTCGGTGTCCATTCCTGTGGGGTCGAATCCGGCCATCGGCCCGGCCGCCAGACCGGCGGCACGGATTGCGAGGATGAGGTACCCCGCCTGCAGGGCAGCGTTGAAATTGCCGGTGCGCTCGCGCAGCGCGTCGTTGTCGGCGAAGACCTCGCGGATCTGCGGCCGGATCGGCAGCAGATGGGGAAGGTGCTCGTGAAATCCGCTGTCTACCGCAAGAATCACGGTGACGGGAGCTGACGCCGTCTTCTCACGGTTGCCCTCGTCCAGGTGCTCGATCAGTCTGCGGCGGGCGTCGTCGGTGCGCACGTATTGCACGCGCAGCGGTTGGGAGTTCGCGGCCGTCGGCGCCCAGCGGGCCATTTCCCAGATCTGCGCGAGTTCGGCATCGCTGACCGGGGTCGGTGCGAAGTTGTTGACTGTTCGTGCTTCCGCGAACAGCAGGTCTCTGGCTGCGTCATCGAGGCGTTCGATCGTCGAGTTACTGCCGACCATGTGTCTGTTCCTGTTCTCCAGATCCTGCGCCGGTCGATGCCGATTCACCGGGTGTCCGGCCGGTGGGCGCATCATTGGGGTCATGGGGTCCGGGTCTCGGCTGCCCCTCCCGAGTCGGCCGTGGTGGAGCCGCGACCGAGGCTCGGGTGAGGTGGTAGCGACAGCTCGTCAGAGGAGCGGATCGGACACGGGCAGGTCGAGGGTGAACCGGCCGATGGTTTCCGAAGCCGTGTCGATGTCGAGGAAGGCGTGCACCGACAGCACGGACAGGTCACGGAAGAATCGCTGGATCGGTGCCGAATTCCGGTATCCGTCGCCGCCGATTCCGCGCACCATGTCGTTGAGTGCGGTGCGGGCCAGATCTGCCAGATATGCTGCCTTGAGCTTCATCTCGGCACGATCGCGGGGGTCGGACTGCTCGGGTCGCTGTGCGGTGAGGCGTTCGAAGAAGGCGTCGAGGAGTGTTTCGGCAGCGTCCGCGGCGGCCAGCGCCCGGCCGAGCCGCATCTGGGCGGCCTGTTTGCCGGAGGCCCTCTCCTGGCTGATGGTTCCCTGCCGGTCCCGGGTGCGCTGGACGAACGTGTCCGCCGCCCCGCGCAGAGCACCGACGACGACCGGGGTGACCTCGGCCATCGCGAACGGCAGGAAGGGCAGGTGGTACATGGGGTTGGGGTGGATCAGCTGCCCGGGCGCAGTACCGGCGAGGGCGAGGTCGAACGGTCCGGTGCGGTAGTCCGGGACGAACACGTCGTCGACGCTGATGTCATTGCTGCCGGTCCCGGCCATGCCGGCGATGAACCAGGTGTCGAGGATCTTGACGTCCTCACGGGGCACGAGGAACCACAACGGGGTGGGGGCGCTGCCCTCCTCGAATACGACGCCTGCGAAGGTGAACCATTCCGCGTGCACCGATCCGGAGTTCCAGGCCGTCTGCCCGGTGATGCGGTAGCCGCCGTCAACCTTCTGCACCTGTCCCAGCGGGGCCGCGGTACCGGCGGTGAGGGTGTAGGGCTTGTCAGCGAACACTTCTCGTTGGGCCTGTTCGGTGAAGATGTTCACTCGCCAGGCCGCTCCGATGTAGAAGGAGGTGACCCAGCCGGTCGACGGGCAGGCCGCGCTGATGGTGCGGACGATCTCGGCGGCGACGTCGAGTCCGAGTTCGAGTCCGCCGTACTCCTTGGGGGTCAGCGTGGCCAGGATTCCCGAGTCGATGAGGTCGGTGATCGTCTCGTCGAGGGGAGCACGGTTTTCCTCGGTCTTCTGGGCGCGTTCGGCGAAGGCCGGTACCAGGGCGTGGACCCGGTCCATGAGTTCGGTGCGGGTGATGTCCATTGTTTCCTCCGGTGTGGGTGAGTGGCTGTCTCGTGGGATGGGGCGCGAGAGACACAGCTCAGGGCGTGCGGGGACCGCGCCGGTGGTGTGCGGATGCTGGGGGGTCGGGTCTGGGGGTCAGGTGCGGCACGGCCGGGGTGTCAGCGGACGTTGCCCTTCAGGTCCGGGCCGGCGACGAGTGTCAGTCCGTACCGGTCGGCGAGGATCTCGGCATCGTGTCGATCGCCGACACTGATCGGGTCGGCGATGCCGTCGAGGTCGGCGAATACCGCGCCCGAGCATTGGGTGGCTGTAGCGTCGGTGAGCGCGAGGGCGAGGGACGCGGTGGTCTGACGCGTACGAAACTCTGTGGGTGTCACGCGCACCGGGACCAGGTGCCCGGGCCGGGTGAGGTCGCCGGGGCCCGTGGCCGGGTCGGCGAGGATGCGGGCCGTACGCGCCCGGTCGGCGCCGGAGATCCCGGTGGTAATACCGGCAGCGGCGTCGACGGTGACACATTGGCCATGGCCGAGTGTGGAACTGGTCCGAACCGTCGGGGTCGCTTCCGGCAGAACGAGAAGGTCACAGATCCGTTCGTGCAGCGCCACCTGCAGAAATCCGGTGGTGTGGCGAATCAGAAAGGCCATCTGCTCGGTGGTCACGGCGGAGGCGGACCCGACGAGCACGACGCGGCGGAGATGGCTGAGGATGATCAGCTCACCGGCGGCGAGGGCGCGGCTACCGGCGGCGATCGTCGACCATGACCGTTGGCGTGGGGCGCGGGGCGCGAACGAGGTCGTCATGGCGTGCCTTCCTGGTGCGAATAATCTTGCTGCGGTGGGCGATACGGCTTGGTGAAGTTGGTCGCGGCGACGCCGTGATCGTGCGGTCGGGTTATGCGGATTCGAGCGCCGAGTGCGTGCCGAAGACGCGGCGGTGGTAGGTGAGCGGATCGCTGTAGTTGTTCTCTGCTGCGACGACGGTGCCGAGCACGACCACGTGGTCGCCGCCCTCGACGAACTGGTCAACGTGACAGGCGATCCAGCCGGCGGCGCCCGCGATTCGGGGAAGGTCGTGGTCGATCTCCCACCGCACGCCCTGGAACTTGCCGATTCCGCCCTTCTTCGCGAACTTGAGCGCGGTGCCTTGTTGATCGCTGGCCAGCACGTTCAATCCGAACTTCTTCGACGCCGTGATCAGTTCGAGCGTCTCCGATCCTCGATCCAGTGAGACCAGGACCATCGGGGGTGTCATCGACAGGGAGGTGAAGGCGCTGACGGTGGTACCGAAGGGCAGGCCGCCGTCCATGGAGGTCACGACGGCGACCGGAGTGGCCACGTGTGACATCACGTCCTTGAACGTTTCCTGGACAGGACTCAAGGGGGTGTGCATCGTAGACTTCCTTCTGTCGACTGCGGTTCTTACCGCGATTCCCGGCGAAGGGACGGTTTTCCGTCTCTGGGCTTTGTGGACTCTCGCCACCGGGATCTGGTGTGTCCTACACCACAAGTAGACCGCATGAGTTGCGTGGTTCGCACTACTGCAGAACCCAGGGTTGTCGCCGTCTTTTGGTTTCTAGACCAATCGGGGACCGGCGGCTCACCGACCTGCGACAGCTAGCACTGTGCGATGGGGGCGTCTCGAAGCCACTCGTAGATGCGCAGCGCTGCCCGCAGGTCCGTGCTCGATCCACCTGAAGGCGTGCACAGACTCAATGCCTTCTGCACTCGATAGGTCACTGTGTTCTTGGAAATATGCTCTGCCGTCGCGACTTTGGCCAGACTGTGGTCCATGTCGAGGTAGAGGCTCAGGGTCGAACGCAGATCGGCCATGCGGGGGTCGTTGCCCGCGAGTGGGCCGAGCAGTCGGGAGGCGAACTGCACCGCGGCTTCCGGATCGGCAAGGAGGAGCACTTCGAGGGCGATGTGCTCGTGAGCGGTGGTGGTGGGTGGATGACCGACCCGCAGGCGAACCAGCCGCTCGACCGCGCGGGCCTCGAGGTGACTTCTGCGGAATCCGTCGATCCCGGAGCCGAGTTGGCCGGTCACGACGAAAGTGTCGCCGAAGGCGGGCAGGGTGGACGTCAGCGCGCGCGTTGGGTCAGGGGTGATGGCACCCCACGCCCAGATCGCCTGCAGGCCGACGGGGATCACCAATGATGCGGTCGGTGTTCCCCACTGTCGTAGCACCGGGTCGACGACGGCCCGCAGGTCATGGCCCGAGTGCGGGCCACTCCAGGCGATGAGGGCCACGTGGTGGCCGCCGAGGGGGTAGCCGAGGACCTGTTCGGCGTGGGCGGATTCGATGGGGTCCGCGGCGATGATCTTGGTGACGAGATCGAGTCGCGCTGCGGATACTCCCGCGGCCCACGCGCTCTGCTCCTCGAGGAAAGCCGACGCGGCCACCCCGGTGAAATCGTCGAGCACCTCGAAGAGCAGCAGCGAGATCCGGCGCATCTCGGTGCCGCTCTCGCTCGGTGGAATCAGGCGGGTGACCGCGTCGAGAAGTGCGGCCGCCAGCACGGCGTACCCGACGCGGATGGTCCGGAGCAGGTCGTCGAGCTCCATGCCTCGACGGGCGAAGTCTCTGGCGATCTCCTCCACCTCGGCGCTGGCCAGCGACGTCTCCGACTCGCCGAGGCCGGCGACCAGTGTCAGGGCTCGACACACGGTCGCTGTGGTGGCCCGCCGGATCGCGTCCAGGGGTAGCGCACCCTCGCCCACCGCCGGCACTTTTCGGGAGATCTTGGCGGCGATGTCCTGACCGACTTCGACAGCCCAGGTGACCGCACCGTCGCCGAGCACGGCGCGAATCCGGTCGGCGTCCGGACTGAGCCACTCGAGCTCCGATTGCCGGGCCCGTGTTCCCGAAAGTTCACCAGTCCAATGCGGCACTCAACATCCTTCCGATCCGCCTCCACGGTACAACGAGCACACCAGCTGTTTTGGTCTGTAAACCAATTTCCCCCGCAGTTCCTGTTCCGTAGCCCGTAGCCATCTCCGGTGGAATTTCGTGAAATGGGGAGACCACTACGTGACGGGGACCACAGAGAAGTCTTCGGCACAGGTCGGCGCACCGACTGTTATCAGGTATAGCACCAGCGCCAGGTAGGCACACGTAGCCGACGAACGGACCTTCCGTAGTCCGGTGTCCACATATCCCCTCGCGGTCGCCGACCGCGAGTATCGAAGGAGTCAACGATGACCGCCACTCCCAAGTTCGCGCACGTCGTGCTGCAGACCAGCCGATTCGAGGAGATGCGCGACTGGTACTGCACCGTGCTGGACGCGCACGTGGTCTACGAAGGGCACGGCTTGTGCTTCATCACCTTCGACGAGGAGCACCACCGGGTCGCGCTGCTGGGCGCCCCGGTGCAGCTCGAACCGCGCAATCCGGGTGCAGCGGGCATGCACCACACCGCCTACACCTTCGACACACTCGACGATCTGCTCGATCGCTACGACTCGCTCAAGGAAAAGGGGATCGAACCGAAGGTGCCGATCCAGCACGGGGTAACGACCTCGCTGTACTACCAGGACCCGGACGGCAACTTCGTCGAACTGCAGATCGACAACTTCGCGACGCCGGACGAGGCGACGGCCTACATGAACGGCCCCGAATACGGCAACAACCCGGTCGGAGTGTCGTTCGTCCCGGAGGCGATGCGGCAGGCACTCGCCCAGGGCACCCCGGTCTCGGAGATCACCACCCACTCCTGGGCCCTGCAGACCAGCCCGGACCTGCCCGACCCGATGGCGGCACTGACCAGCTGACCGCACGCGAGCTCACGCTCGGCCCGACGAATCAGCATCTTTCCGATCGATCACCCGAAGGACTTCTCATGCGTGTGGCAAACCAGGCCGGCCGGCTCCAGATCGTGGCGGACGGCATCGCCGTCGACGTCGAGACGGCCAGCGGGGGCCGCTTTTCCGCCGAACCCCAGCAGATCTTCGACCGATGGGACGAGTTCACCGCATGGGCAGCCACGGTGAATTTCGCCGCCGGGGCGCCGGTGGTCGAGTCCGAGCTGGGCGCCCCGGTCCCCCGGCCCGGCCAGATCTTCGCGATCGGCGTGAACTACGCCGACCACGTCGAGGAATCCGGGCTGACACTGCCCGACGCCCCTTTCGTATTCACCAAGTTCCCCGCCTCGATCACCGGGCCCTACGACACCATCGAACACCCCGGCGGGTCAGTGGATTTCGAAGTCGAACTCGTGGCGGTCATCGGCAAGGAAGCCCGACACGTTCCCGTCGCCGAGGGCTGGGAGTATGTGGCCGGGCTGACCCTCGGCCAGGACCTGTCCGAGCGGGACCTGCAGCTGTCCGGTCCCCCACCCCAGCAATTCACCCTCGGCAAATCGTTCGCCGGTTTCGCCCCGATCGGGCCGGTCCTGGTCACCCCGGACGAATTCGCCGACCCCGACGACATCGAGGTCAGCACGATTCTGTCGGGCGAGCTGATGCAGAACTCGCGCACCCGGCACCTGATTTTCCCGATCCCGGTCCTCGTGTCCTACCTGTCGTCGATCCTGCCGCTGCGCCCCGGCGACCTCATCTTCACCGGCACCCCATCGGGTATCGGCTTCACCCGAGATCCAAAACGGCTCATCGGTGTCGACGACGAACTCGTCAGCCGCGCCGACACCATCGGCGAGATGCGGCACCACTTCACCGCCGCAACCCGCCCGCACCCACTCACCACTGTTTCCAGGAGCACCAGCCATGTCTGAGATCACCGTTCCCGTCCTCATCGTCGGCGGAGGCGGGTGTGGATTGACCACCTCGATCCTGCTGTCCGAACACGGCATCGACCACCACCTCGTCGAGCGGCACACCAGCACCTCCCATCTGCCCAAGGCCCACTACCTCAACCAGCGCACGATGGAGGTGCTGCGCCAGGTCGGCGTCGCGGACTCGATCTACGCGGTGGGCACCCCACCGAAGAACATGGGCAAGACCCGGTGGGTCACCTCCCTCGGCGGCGACGGCGAACTGGACGGCCGCACCCTGTACACCCTCGAATCGTTCGGCGGCGGACGACTCGAGAGCGCATACGCGGTCGACAGCCCGTGCCCGTCCACCAACTACCCGCAGATCCGCCTCGAACCCCTCCTGCGTGAGCACGCCGAGAAGCGGGCACCGGACTCGATCCACTTCGGCCGCGAACTCGTCTCGTTCGAGCAGGACGAGAACGGAATCCACGCCGTCGTCCTGAACCGCGACACCCAGGAGACCTACACCGTCCACGCCCAGTACATGGTCGCCGCCGACGGCGGCAAGACCGTCGGACCCGAACTCGGTGTGAAAATGGAGGGCCCGACCGGGATCCTCGACATGGTCAGCACCCACTTCACCGCCGACCTGTCGCAGTGGTGGGAGGACGACGTCCTGATCACCTGGCTGCTCAACCCCGAGGGCGCCGGCTCCTGGAACAGCGGCGCCATGGCCGCCATGGGCCCCACGTGGGGCAAGCACTCAGAAGAATTCGTCCTGCACTTCACCTTCCGCCCGGACGACCCGGCCCGGTTCGACGAAGAGGCAATCGTTCCCCGGCTGCGCGAGCTCCTCAAGCTGCCCGACCTCGAATTGAAGATCCACAAGGTCAGCCACTGGATCCTCGAAGGGGTGCTCGCCGACAAGTACCAGGTCGGCCGGATCTTCCTCGCCGGCGACGCCGCCCACCGGCACCCACCCACCACCGGTCTGGGCCTGAACACCGCCATCCAGGACGCCCACAACCTGGCCTGGAAACTGGCCGCGGTGATCAAGGGTGACGCCGCCCCCGCCCTGCTCGACACCTACGAGCCCGAACGCCGCCTCGTCGGCATGCGCAACGTCGACTGGGCCATGTTCACCTTCCTCAACCACATGGTCGTCGACGCCGGCCTCGGCTTGATCCCCGGCCAGCCGCTCGAAGCCCAGGTCCAGGTATTCCGGGACTACTTCTCCGACACCCCGATGGGCGAAACCCGCCGGGCCCGCGCGGCCGAGGTGATCAGTACCCAGCGCACCGAATTCCAGGCCCACGACCTCGAAATCGGCTTCGCCTACCGCGACGGGGCCCTCGTCCCGGACGGCACCGAGGCACCGCCGCGCGACCCGATGGGGCACAACTACCACCCCACCACCCGCCCCGGGCACCGACTCCCGCACGCCTGGCTCGAGCACGACGGCCGGCAGATCTCCACCCACGACCTCACCGGCAACAACGCTCACTTCGTGCTCATCACTGCCGCAGACGGTGCCGCCTGGTCCGATGCCGCCCGGTTGGCCAACGACAAGTTCGGGGTCCAGATCAAGGTCGCCCAGATCGGCGCCGGCACCGACTACACCGACCCCACCGGCCGCTGGAGTGAACTTCGCCAGATCGACGACACCGGGGCAATCCTGGTCCGACCGGACAACCACGTCGCCTGGCGCAGCACCGGCGCCGTCGCCGACCCCGCCGACGAGCTCACCCGCGCACTCGGCACCGTGCTCTCACGCTGACCCCACCGCACGAACGCTCCCGCCACGGGCAGACCAGGACACCACGTCTGCCCGTGGCGGCGGGAGCCGGAAAGGACGCACCAACAATGACCGCCCCAGGACGTGAAGTGTTGTGGACCCCGCCGCCCGAGCGGGTCTCGGCTTCGAACATGAGCCGATACCAACACTGGCTCGCAGCCGAGAAAAACGTCTGCACTACCGACTTCGACTCGCTGTGGTGCTGGTCGATCAGCGACCTCGAAAAGTTCTGGCTCTCGATCTGGGAGTACTTCGACGTCATCGCCTCGGCTCCACCGCAGACGGTGCTCTCCGACCCCCGGATGCCCGGGGCCCGGTGGTTCCCCGGCACCCGGCTGAACTGGGCCGAAAACCTGCTCCGTCACACCGACCGGACCGGGCCCGCGATCATCTCGGTCGACGAAACCGGCACCACAGGCGAACTCTCGCGGGCCGAGCTGGTCGCGCAAGTCGCCAACCTCGCCGCCCACTTCCGGAAGATCGGTGTGCAGCCCGGAGACCGGATCGCGGCGATGCTTCCGAACATCGCGCCCACCGTCGTCGCGGTGCTCGCCGCGGCCAGCGTCGGTGCGGTGTAGTCCTGTTGCGCACCGGATTTCGGTGTGAAAGGGCTGGTCGACCGGTTCGCGCAGATCGAGCCGACCGTGCTGATCGGGGTGGACGGCTACCAGTTCAACGGCAAACGCGTCGACCGCCGAGACGTCTTCGCCACCCTGCTGGACCAGCTCCCGACCGTGCGGCACGCCGTCGTCGTCGACAACCTCGGCCTACCCTTCACCGGGGAGCCCCGGCCGAACATCGCCGCGTACGCCGATGTGGTCGTCGGGGACGCCGCACCACAGTACGAGCAGGTGCCGTTCGACCATCCGCTGTGGATCCTCTACAGCTCCGGCACTACCGGCCTCCCGAAGGGCATTGTGCACTCGCACGGCGGCATCCTGCTCGAAGCGCTCAAGGCCAACGCGCTGCACTATGACCTCGGCCCCACCGATCGGGTGTTCATCGCCGCGAGCACCGCCTGGGTGGTGTGGAACATGCTCGTCGACACCATGGTCACCGGCGCGGCGATCATCACCTATGACGGCAGCCCCACCTACGGCCGGCCCGACCACCAATTCGAGATCTGCGCCCGCTACGGGGCCACCCGATTCGGCACCGGCGCCGCCTATCTGACGCTGTGCGAGAAGGCCGGCACCGAGCCCGGTACCGCTTTCGACCTGTCGGGGTTGCGGTCGATCATGTCGACCGGTTCCCCGCTGCCGGACACCACCTGGCGGTGGATCTACGACACGGTCAGCCCGGATGTGCACCTGGGATCCGACAGCGGCGGCACCGATGTGGCCACCGGCTTCATCGGCGCCAATCCGCTCTCCCCCGTTCGGGTGGGAGAACTGCAGGGCCCCTACCTGGGGGTCGATGTGCAGGCCTGGACCGAGACCGGTGAGGCGGTCGTCGGGGAAGTCGGTGAAATGGTGATCACCGCACCGATGCCGTCGATGCCGATCTACTTCTGGAACGACCTGGACGGAAACCGGTACCGGGACGCCTATTTCGAGGTCTACCCCGGGGTGTGGCGGCACGGAGACTGGATCACCATGGAAGCCGACGGAGGCTGCGTGGTCCACGGGCGGTCGGATTCGACGATCAACCGTGGCGGGGTCCGGATGGGGTCGGCGGATATCTATCAGGCCGTCGAAGCGCTGCCGGAGATCGCCGAGGCGCTGGTGATCGGCGCCGAACTACCCCACGGTGGCTATCACATGCCGCTGTTCGTGGTGCTGCGCGACGGATACGACCTCGACGACGCGCTCGTGGAGAAGATTCGCACCACGATCCGCCGGGAGGCCTCGCCCCGGCACGTGCCGGACGAGATCATCGACGTCCCGGCTATTCCCATCACCCGTACCGGCAAGCGGCTCGAGATTCCGGTCAAGAAGCTGATCCAGGGAGTCTCTCCGGAGACCGCGATCAACCGCGCCACGGTCGCCGACACCGACGCCCTCGACTGGTACATCGACTACGCGCAGCGGTTCCAAGACCACCGCGCTGACACCTCTACCCTCACCTGAGGGCAGGTCGCCGGGGCGGGGCCCCGGCGACCGCAGAGCCGACGTGAACATGCGCCGAGGCGGCAGCGTTCAGGGCGCGATCGGGTCGAGCGCCCGAAGCGCGATCTGTTCGTTGTCGTCGAGGTGCTGCCGTGTCGCCGCGGCGACTTTTCTCATGTTGCGGGTGCGCACGACGGTGAGGATCTCCGCATGCACGTGTCCCCGCCGCTCGTGTTCATCCGGCTCGGCCTCTCGACCCGAGAACGCCAGCCGGACATACCGTTCGGCGGCGTGCCACAGGCCGTCGAGCACGCGCAGGTCCCACGCGGTGGCGGCGGGCCGGAGCAGCTCGTAGTGGAAGGCGTGGTGCGCCTGGTAGATGTCGTCGAGGTCGAGGCTCTCGTCGCCGAACATGGTCACGTAGTTCTCGAGTCGACGCAGGTCGGCGTCGTCGAGCAGTTTGCAGGCGCGGCCGGCGATCTCCGGTTCGAGTTGGCGGCGCAGCCGATAGATCCCGTGCAGGTCCTCGTGCGAGAGCGGGGCGACCATGGCGCTTTTCCCGGGGCGGGTCACCACCAGACCCTGCGCTTCGAGCTCTTTGAGTGCTTCCCGGACCGGGATGAAACTCACCCCGAGCTGGCCGGAGATTTCCCGCAACGAGAACGTCTGCCCCGGACGGAGTTCACCGGCGAGGATCGAGCGCCGGATTTCCTTGGCGACCTGCTCGGGAACGGAGGTCGGAGTCAGGGACCGCACCGGCGGTTGCGGGTTTCTCGTGCTCGTTGTCACGACCATCTCCGTCTCGTTCTCATCGCTGTCACCACGTACGAGGCATGTTATAGCACCAGGTCGGTGCCGATCCGGGCGCGGACCGGCCGGTGTCAGTCGATGAGCTTCTCGACCAGCGCCGCGATCCGGTAGTCGACCATCTCGCGCATCACCAGGGCGGTGGTGGTGCGTTTGACCCCCTTGATCTCAAGGATGTCCCCGGCCACCCGATACAGGTCGTCGGCGTCCCGGACGGCGACGTGGAGGAGCAGATCCGCGACACCGCTCAGGCCGAGGACCTCGAGCACCTCGGGAATGCCGTCGAGGGCGGCCCCGACACGGGCAAGCTTGCGCTGGGTGACGTTGGTCAAGATGTATGCCTGCAGCGGGTAACCGAGAATCGCCGGGTCGATGCGGCGCTCGAACGAGCGCAGCGCGTGCGAGTCGTCGAGCTTGCCCATCCGGGCCTGAACGGTGTTGCGTGAGAGTCCTATCCGGTCCGCCAGGGCAATGGTCGTGGCCCGCGGCGACTCCGCGAGCGCGAGCAGAAGCCGGGCGTCGATCTGATCCGCTTTGTGCGTGCTTGGCATTGTGCCAATCCCACCTTCCCTCGAGCGCCCTGCCGGCGTGCATTCTGCTCAATCTCGACACCGACTATTGCGCAGGCGGCAAAATCCTGATCCACTGTTATAACAGGTGGGCGGCGGTCAGACCAGATCCGGCACCGCCGCATTCCGATACCGCATCCGACCGCACACACCCCGTCACCGGTCGAGTGGATTGCTCCCTGGCCACCCCGTCGGAGCCGTTCTGATAGTTGCGCTCGTCCGCAGCGATCCGCCCTTGTGAGGAAAGAGAATCCGATGCACGACACCCTGCCCGTCGCCCCCGGAACCGCGACCCCGCCCGCCCAGGCCGGTGGTCCGGTGGATCTGGAGACACTCGAAACGATTCGGCAGCGGGTGTTGTGGCTCTCCACCTCGATGATCCATCATGCCAACCGCATCCGCCCCAACCCCACCGGCCTCAAGGTCGGCGGGCATCAGGCCTCGTGCGCCTCGATGGTCTCGATCATGACCTCGCTGTGGTTCGAACAGCTCCAGCCCGGTGACCGGGTGTCGGTCAAGCCGCACGCCTCCCCCGTGTTGCACGGCATCAACTACCTGCTCGGGGAGCTCGACGAGAAGTACCTGACCACCCTGCGGGAGTTCGGCGGCCTGCAGTCCTACCCCAGCCGGTCCAAGGATCCCGACACCGTCGACTACTCCACCGGTTCGGTCGGCATCGGCGCTACCGCCCCGATCTGGGGTGCGATGGCCCGCCGCTACGTCGAAACCACTACCGGCGGGGCGGGCACCGGCCGTCAGTACTCGCTGGTCGGAGACGCCGAACTCGACGAGGGCGCGGTGTGGGAGGCCATCCTCGACCCGGGCATCGCCGACCTCGGTGAGGTCGTGTGGATCGTGGACCTCAACCGGCAGTCCCTGGACCGGGTCATTCCCAACATCGCCGCGAACCGGTTGGAGAAGATGTTTGACGCCGCCGGCTGGCAGGTGATCACCGTCAAGTTCGGCAGACTCCTCGAAGAGTTGTTCACCCTGCCCGGTGGGCAGGCACTGCGCACCCGGATCCTGGACATGCCCAACCCGGAGTACCAGCGCCTGCTGCGGTGCAGCGCCGATGAGGTCCGCACCCGCCTGCCCGGGAACGGCCCCGGGAGCACCGAGATCAGCGCGCTGATCGCCGGCCTCGACGATGCCACCCTGACCGCGGCGATCCGCAACCTCGGCGGCCACGACCTGTCCGCCCTGACCGCGGCCTATCGGCAGATCGACGACACCCGGCCGACCGTGATCATCGCCTACACCATCAAGGGCTACGGGCTGCCCACCCAAGGACACCCGCAGAACCACTCGTCGCTGCTGTCGGTCGACGAATACGCCTCGCTCGCGGCGGATCTGGGCATGGACCCGGCGTCGCCGTGGGGCCGGTTCGCCGCCGACTCCGCGGCCGGGCGGCGGTGCGCGAGCAACGCGGAGCGGCTGCGCCGGAACCCTGTCCCGGCGCTGCCCGCGCTCACGATCCCCACCGACATCGGCCGCACCCCCAAGGGCACCGCCACCACCCAGGCGGCCCTGGGCCGGGTGCTGCTGGACCTGACCCGCGAAGCCCCCGAGGCGGCCAAGCGGGTGGTCACGGTCAGCCCGGACGTGAGTTCGACGACCAACCTGGCGGGTTGGGTCAACAAGGTCGGCGTGTGGTCGGCGGCCGAGCGCCGCAACTGGTTCGACGACGACCGCGAGACCATCATGCACTGGAATGAGCGGCCCACCGGGCAGCACATGGAACTGGGCATCGCCGAAACCAACCTGGTCGGACTGATGGGTGAGCTCGGTGCCACCTGGAGCCGGTGGGGGCAGCCGCTGTTTCCGATCGGCGTGATGTACGACCCGTTCGTCGAACGCGCCCTCGAGCCCTGGTCGTACGGCATCTACGCGGGCGGGCAGTCGATCCTGGTCGGCACCCCCTCTGGTGTCACCCTGGCCGCCGAAGGCGGTGCGCACCAGTCGATCAAGACCCCGTCCATCGGTCTCGAGCAGCCCGGGTGCATCAGCTACGAACCGGCGTTCGCGATCGACACCGAGTGGACCTTGCTGGCCAGCATCGGCCGGCTCGGTCGCCCGGACGGCACCTCCGCATATCTGCGCCTGTCCACTCGCCCGGTCGATCAGACCCTGGCCGCGGTGCCCACGGACCCGGCGGCCCGCGAGCGCCGTCGCCGTCAGGTGGTGGCCGGCGGGTATCCGCTGGTGCGCCGGGACGACGCGCAGGTCACCCTCGTGGCGATGGGGGCGATGATCACCGAGGCATTGTCGGCCGCCGATCGTCTCGCCGAACAGGGCATCCCCGCCGACGTCGTCTGCATCACCAGCCCCGGGTTGCTGTTCGAGGCCGTGCAGGGGCGGCAGGGCCGCGGGTCCGGGGAGAGCTGGATCCTCGATCAGCTCTTCCCCGCCGATCGCGCCAACCCAATGGTCACCGTCCTCGACGGGCACCCGCACACCCTGGCTTTCCTCGCCGGCATCAACCAGGTGCGCAGCACCGCACTCGGAGTGAGCAAGTTCGGGCAGGTCGGCTCGCTCGACGAGGTGTACCGCTACCACGGCATCGACACCGACAGCATCGTGCGGGCCGCACTCGACATCATCCCCTGATCACCGAGACCCGCACGCACACAGGCCAGGAGCAAACAACACGATGACAACCGAACAACTCGAAGGCACCACGGTGCGGATGCCAGCCCTCGGGGAAAGCGTCGACGAGGGCACCATCACCCGGTGGCTCAAACAACCCGGTGACCACGTCACCGCGGAGGAACCACTGCTCGAGGTCGCCACCGACAAGGTCGACACCGAGATTCCGTCACCGGTCACCGGGATTCTCCAGCGCCACCTCGCCGAGGAGAACGACGTCGTCGCCATCGACGCCGAACTGGCCATCATCACCGAATCCGGCGGCACGGCTGCGGCTCCCGCGGCCCCTCCCATACCGGCACCGACGGCGGATCCTGCACAGACCCCGCCGCCGGTGCCCCCGGCTCCGGCGGCGGTTCCCTCGCCGCCTCCGGAGCCGGACACGGCCACACCCCCGGCCACACCAGGCACCGCTGCGTCTCTGCCGGCGACCGGCTCGACCACCGAAAAACTACCGCGGATCCGCCGCACGATAGCGAAGCGGATGGTCGAATCGTTGCAGACCGCCGCCCAGCTGACCACGGTGCTCGAGGTCGACGTCACCGCGATCGCCCGGCTGCGGGCCACCCACAAGGACGCCTTCCTGCAGCGGACCGGAATCAAGCTGTCCTTCCTGCCGTTCTTCGCCCAAGCCGCCGTCGACGCGTTGGCCGAGCACCGGGTCCTCAACGCCTCGCTGAACACCGACGTCACCGAGGTGACCTACTACGACCACTGCCACCTCGGCATGGCCGTCGACAGCGCAAAGGGCCTGATGGTGCCGGTCATCCGAGACGCCCAGCAGCTCGGCATCGAGGGACTGGCCCAGGCGATCGCGGACAAAGCCGACAAGGTCCGCACCGGCACGATCACCGCCGACGACCTGACGGGCGGCACCTTCACCCTCACCAACACCGGCAGCCGGGGCGCACTGTTCGACACCCCGATCATCAACCAACCGCAGACCGGGATCCTCGGTGTCGGTGCCGTGGTCGAGCGCCTGGTCCCGTCCCGGCAGGACGGTGAGCTCCGCATCGACGTGCGGTCGATGGCCTACCTGTCCATCTCCTACGATCACCGCATCGTCGACGGCGCCGACGCCGCCCGCTTTCTGACCACCGTCAAAGCCCGGCTCGAAAACGGTTTCACCCCAAACGATCTCTGACAAACATCGCACCACCACACCATCGGGGGCGAGGAGGAATGATGACCCGAGACGATCAGGCCATGCTGGCGTTTGCAACGCGGTGGTGCCGTTACGGCGGAGGAGACGAATACATCCTGCCCGAGTTCGGCATCACCCCGCAGGTGTTCTACCAACGCCTTCTGGCGATGGTGACGTCCACAGTGATCAACGACGTCGACTTCTCAACCCGGACATACTTGATGGACTTCTGCTCGAGCAAGCTCGCCCGGCCGGCCTCGAAAAGTGTCGCCGCCGCACACGCTGCCGTGTGATCGATCCGTACCGGAATGGTTGCGAGAGATTACTTGCGCCAACGGATTCGGGTACTACGCGTTCCCGGTTGGCCGAGCGACGAGCGTGATGCCCAGGTTCGCACGACGTGACACTCCGGCCCACGGGCCCAGCATCGGATAGACGGTGCGATCCACCGTCGTCTCCGCGGTGATGTCGAGTGCGTCGGCCGCCGCGATCGATCGAAGCTGCAACTGAGGGGGAGCGGTGGTCCCCCGGACCGTCACCTCGCACGGAACGGAACCGCTCGACAGGTCGACACCGTCGATCGCCACTTCGATCGTGGGGTGCTTGTCCGTGTGGAGATAGTGCGCGGACCGCAGGTGCCAATCACGGGGCCCCAATGCGGTATCGATCCGGTCGGCGGCGAGCAGGCCGGTCCCGGTGATGCGGCCGCCGCTGACCGTGATCGAACCCTCCCGCACCGGGATACGGCCTCGCACCCACATCAACCCGAACGCTTTGGCGCGGAACGTCACCGCCGATTGCTCGGTATCAACGGCATACGTACCGGCGGGAATGGCCGGGGAGGCCGAGGACGCGGAATGGATGTCGGGCATAGGTGGACTCCTTGGGTCGTGTGTCGCCGATCGGGCTATTGCAATATTTGATAACAGTTAGGGTTGATGTGCAAGGTTCGACCGTCAGCTCCTGTGCTCTGCTGGTCCCCACAGCCGATCACGGTGTGCGCAGCGATTTCGTCCGACAGCGTCGCCGGTGGGCAGGATGACCACCGGGATCGGGACCAGCAGCAGTGCCGGCGTGCAGATTGCTCACCCTCATGAGTGCTGGTTGCCGGATCTGCCGGTCACTGCTTGACTGAGATCACGCCAGGCACGAGAACGCCACGCCGTTCCTCGATCGCCCGCCGGGAGAGCTCACGAGGCCGGAGACCCGGACAACGGCACCGCCGCACGATTATCGACGCACCGTATACGGCGCGGTCTGACCCGTAACCGCAATTCGGCGCAGCAAGTACAGCACGGACCCGACTCGAGGACTTCCTGTGCGATCTACTTTTTCCCCTATCCAGCGACCCCTCCCGGCAATTCGCGACACCGAGCCGCCCAGCCGGAATTCCGCCGCTTCCTCCACTGCGCTCCCCGAGCGAATCCACCCGATGCGGATGACCGGCGCTCAAGCGGTGGTGCGCGCGCTCGAAGCGCTGGCCGTCGAGGTGGTCTTCGGCATTCCGGGCGGAGCAATCCTGCCGGTGTACGACCCGCTGATCGATTCCCAGCGGCTGCGTCATGTGCTGGTGCGTCACGAACAGGGTGCCGGACATGCCGCCACCGGGTACGCCCAAGCCACCGGCAAGGTCGGGGTTTGCATGGCAACGTCCGGGCCGGGCGCAACGAACCTGGTCACCCCGCTCGCCGACGCGCAGATGGACTCGGTGCCGGTCGTGGCGATCACCGGGCAGGTCGGGCGCGGGCTGATCGGCACCGACGCCTTCCAGGAAGCCGACATCTGCGGTATCACCATGCCGATCACCAAGCACAACTTCCTGGTCACCGACCCCAAGGACATCCCCCGCACTCTCGCGGAGGCGTTCCACATCGCCGCCACCGGGCGCCCCGGTGCCGTGCTCGTCGACATCCCCAAGGACGTCCTGCAGGCCACCACCACCTTTGCTTGGCCACCGGCGACCAAGCTGCCCGGCTACCGGCCGGTGACTAGACCGCACGGCAAGCAGATCCGGGCGGCCGCCGACCTCATCGCCGCCGCGAAGGCGCCGGTCCTTTACGTCGGCGGGGGTGTGATCAAGGTTTCCCGTCGTGACGACGCTGATGGCCCGCGGAGCGTTCCCCGACAGCCACCGCCTGCACTACGGGATGCCTGGCATGCACGGCACCGTCGCCGCTGTTGCGGCGCTACAGAAGAGCGACCTGTTGATCGCGCTCGGTGCCCGGTTCGACGACCGCGTCACCGGGGAAGCGGCCTCGTTCGCGCCCGGCGCCCAGGTCGTTCACGCCGACATCGACCCCGCCGAGATCGGCAAGAACCGATTCGCCGATGTGCCGATCGTCGGCGACTGCAAGCAGACCACCACGGCACTGATCGACGCGATACGTTCCCGCCGAGACCAACGCCGACCGATCGACCTGACCGGCTGGCGCCCTCGACCAGGTTCGCCGGGCCTACCCGGTCAGTTACGACCGTCCGCGTGATGGTGCCCTGTCGCCGGAGTTCGTCATCGAAGCTCTCGGTAAGGCCGCCGGCCCCGATGCGATCTACTGTTCCGGCGTCGGCCAGCACCAGATGTGGGCCGCCCACTACATCAGCTACGAAAAGCCGCGTACCTGGCTCAATTCGGGCGGTCTCGGCACGATGGGTTATGCGGTGCCCGCGGCGCTCGGTGCCAAGCTTGGAGCACCCGACCGGGAGGTGTGGGCGATCGACGGCGACGGCTGCTTTCAGATGACCAACCAGGAACTGGCCACCGCCGCGATCGAGGGTGTCCCGATCACGGTAGCCCTGATCAACAACGGCAACCTCGGCATGGTCAAACAACTCCAGGAAATCCACTACGACGGCCGGTACTCGAACGTCGACCTGGCCACCCATGAAGGACGTCGACGCGGTGATCGCCCAAGCCCGCGCCCTCAACGACCGCCCCGTCGTCATCGACTTCATCGTCGGCGACGACGCCCTGGTCTGGCCGATGATCGCCGCCGGCACCAGCAACGACCAGATCATGGCAGCTCGAGGAATTCGACCGCTGTTCGACGACCACGAGGAAGCCACCGAGACAGCAACCATCAATGAACTGCTGAAAGGGAACGAAGACCAGTAGAACGCCGGTCGGTGACGCGCCGTTCAGTGCCGAAAGCGGGACTACTCGTCGGTCTGCATCGCCAGCACGACAGCGACCGCGGTGATCAGCAAAACCAGCAGAAGCAGCACATTCATCCTGTCCCCCTTGATGTGTCAGAGTGGACCCGTCTGGCTGACCGGTCGTCGGTCGTCGGCGAACATGGCCTCGATCCTCGCTTTGATCTCCGCGGCGCTCATGCCGCCCCGGCACAGCACCGGCGGCCGCGAGGTGATCGACGACGCCGGAATCATCGAGGCTGTGGTCATGCGCGCGGATTTCCCGAATCAGAAACAATGTGCTGGCCTTCCCCGGTGTGTTCCGGGGTGCGCTCGTTGCCAGTGCCCGCCGGATCACCGAAAGTATGAAGCGCTCCGCCTGCCAAGGGCCGGAGGCGGGTTCTTCCCCCCAAGAGCCGCTGCTGCGCAGCGCCACTGGTATACAAGCGCAGCCCCGAACAATTCGGCATCTGAGCTACCTACCAAATACTCAGTACCACAACCGCTTACATCAATACTCAGTCCGAAGAATCTCGTAGGGGGCTCGCGGGTCGATTTCGAGCAACCCCGTGCATTCCAGACAGGATGTGGAAGTTCTCAGGGCGGCGCATCGTCTGTCAGCGCAGCGGTTCCTCGACAGGAAGGTCGGCGGCCCGCCCCTCTCGTTGCCGGGGCCGGATGTGCCGTCTGCGGTCGTTCTCGGACATCCCGCCCCACGTCCCGTACGGTTCGGCAACGGCCAGGGCGTACTCGCGGCATTCGGTTGGCGCGCGCTTCGCGCCGCGCCCGGTCCCGACCACGCTCCCCCTCTGGAGAGAAGAACAACGACGACTCGACGTTCCGGCACGACCCCAGCATGCGCCAATCTCCACGATCACGGTCGGCGGGCGGTCCGGTCCGTGGCGTACCTTCACGGCGGGAAGCCGGCACAGTGTTCGGCGCACGAGCGGATATACAAGTCATCGGATCGGTCTCACTCATCTCACTCACGGGTATTTGTGCTGCGGACCTGTCACCGCGGTAATCCTTTCGCAAACAACATTCTTCACAATCAGTCCGGACGGTCTCTTTAAGTTCAGGTGCCCAGCCAGAACCTTCGACGAGCGACGGTGATCATTTGCTCGACCAAGCGGCCGCAGCGGTGCCGGCGCGGCGACGTCGAGATACGCGACCAGTGCCCGACAGAACGCTGCGGTGTCCATCCCGAAATCGGTTCTGATCACCTCGGGAGGGCCGCCGCCGTGGGCGCACCAACGTGGGGCTCGGGCCGTGGAGTGCGCACCTGGGAAGGGTAAAAGTACGGATGAGATGACTTGTGTCCTATTTCGCAACACTGGTTGCTCCATGAAGAAACGGAGTCGGATCTGACCATCGTGTCGTAACCCAGCTCGGGTAAGGTCCGAGGCCGGGCCTGCGCATGAGGTGCACCGGAACCCCGACGACGCTCACCTGGCAGTGCTCGTAGGCGTTGATGGCGGCCTCGGCCCTGCGCCAGTCGTAGCCGTCCCACCAGTAGGCAACCAGCTCACTGAGATTAGTGTCCGGGAAGCTGTAAGACCATTCCCCGTTCCCCTCGTCCAGCGCGAGGGTCCGCAACATAACTGCGAGGTTGTTTGCACGCCGCATCCTTCGACGCCATGACGACCCGAGGTCAGCTTTCAGTCGCTGAGAGGGCACCGTACTTGGTTGTTGAAGGGCACCCATATCGGAACGGCGATCTCACCGCGGTCCGCGTCAGCTAAGGGACCAACAAGCCCATTTGGTGGTGCTGCCAGAAGTGTGGGCATGAATGGTTGAGCGCGCCTCGGACGAGAATCCGGTCGACCGAGACAACGAGTTCACAACGGATCATGGGGTGCCCGTCGTGCTGGAAGTTCAGCGCTAGCAACAGCACGCAAATTTCGGGCCAACAAATGGCATGCGACACTCAGCCACCGACCTGACCCTCTCGAAGACCGACGTCACACAGGGTTACCTCGACCAGTGCCTTCTCGCACACACCCACGGTGGGTTGTCCGCAATGGACGCAGCCAAGGCGAAGTGGTGGTCTGAGGAAATCCAGAACGAGGTCCTCGACTCCTGCGTCCAGCTGCACGGCGGCTACGGCTACATGAACGAGTACCGGATGGCGCGCGCGTGGAAAGACGCCCGGATCACCAAGATCTGGGCCGGCACCAACGAGTTCATGAAAGAACTCATCGGCCGGGACCTCGGCCTGTAGCGCAACCGACCTGCAGACGCCAGCAACCCACCCAGGCAAAGACCACAGCCGGGCCCACACGCAGACAGCCAGCGACCACCCGCACACGCACACTCTCGCGAGGGAAGGCCCTGGAATGGTCGTCCTACTCCGGCACGCCCACGCGATAGGAAAGCAGAGCTGGCGCGGGTCCGACGCCCACCGGCCCCTCAGCGCCCTCGGCCAGGAACAAGCCGCCGGCCTCGTCGACACCCTCACCGGCGTGGAGTTACGCGTCCTGTACTGCAGCCCGACCACCGCTGCCTGGACACCCTCGCCCCGTTGGCCGCCGCCTACGGCCTTGCCATCCACGAGCACCCCCTCCTCGCCCCGGACGCCGCCGCCGACGATTTGTTCGCCGCCCTCGACACCGTCGACCTCACCGGCACCCTGTGGGTCACCGCGCTCGCCGCATGCACCCGCACCGACGGGACACGCGCATTCCCCATCGGTGACACCGCAAAGGGTGGGGCCTGGCTGCTCAATGCCCACACCCCGCCGCGCTACATCGATCCCGATCCGCCGCAGTCGCCGGCTTCGGCGGTGGGGGTCGCCGCTACGAAAGTGCAACGAGCGACTTCGTGCCGTCGACCCGGGAGATCCAGCTACCCTTCCAGCAGTGACGCAGGTCACATCAATCCGGGGTTCGGTCGGCGTAACACTTCCGGCCCTCCCCGACACCGTTCGAATAGCCGCAGACGCTGGGCCCGCGGCACCCGAATGAGGACCACCGATCACCATGAGCACCACACAGCTCCACCCGAACACCCACCCCGCCACCAGCACCTCCCCCTGGAAGCGACTCGCCACCGCCGCCGCCGCGACCGCCGCACTCGGCCTCGTCCCGGTCGCCGCCGCCAACGCCACCACCGCACCGCCGAACGCCGCGCAGCCCGCCGCCGCCGTCACCCACGACAGCCCACTCGACCGCGACAACGACATGCAACAGCAACACCAGCACGACCGTCAGCGTGACCAGCGGCAGGACCGCCGCGCCGACACCATCGGCCTCGACCAGATCCTGCTCGACGGCTGAAACAGCAGCACCCCGCTGTCGCGCAACCCGGCCGCCCAACACCCAGGGGAACCGAACCGCGCACAGCTCTTCCCCAAACCTGGGATGACGGCCCGCACCCGACATCCCCCGCGTATTTCGAGACCCCGCGAGAAGGCAACCATGAACACCATCGAACCCCCCTCCACCGAGGCGGTCACCACCACGGCAACAACATTCGGCAGCACCGCCGACCTGACCAGCGCGCTGATTCGCGCCGCGACCGCCCACGGTCAACACGAAACGCGCACCGGCGCCGCGGATCCGAACTGGCCCGACTGGTACGCCGCCTACATGGTCGCCGAACAGGCGGGGACGGAGCCGCCCCTCTAACCGCCCTCCACACCATCGACCGACCCCCCACCCCGGCACCACCCACCAAGGAGAACGTCATGTCCACGATCCACCTGCACCAGACCACCACCGCCACACCGGAACAATTCCTCGACGCACTCACCGACTTCGGGCCCGGCCGCCAGGCGATCTTCGGCAACAGCGCCGACGACCACCTCCAGGTACACGAACTCGACACCACCCACGCCGACGTCACCGAAGGCTCCGGCGGGGCCTGGGAACGCCTGCACTACGACTGGACCGACCCCCACCGCATCGTCATGACGACCACCGACTCCAACCTGTGGGGCGGCAACTCCGGCCACACCTACACCCTCACCCCGCGCCCCGACGGCACCACCGACATCGACGCCGTCGTGGTCCGCGACGGCAAAAACCTCAAAGGACGAGCACTCGCAGCCGTGCTCGGCGCCTTCGGCACCCGCGTCCTGGGAAAGGCGTTCGACAACACCATCGCCGCCATCGAATCCCGCAACCACACCCCACGAACGGCAAACAACACCTAACCCAGAGGGCGCCGTCGAGCACCGCAAACCCCGGCGCCCGGCGGCGCCACCATGTCCGACAGTCCGTAGCAGTGAAGGTAGGCAGGCCGGCGACATCCGCGTCGGGCCCACCGTCACGGTGGCGACGAAGGCGGTGTCTTCGCAGACGATGTCCTCGCCGGTGTTCTGCGCCCCCGCACCGGCTTCCCCGCCTGGGTGGGAGTCTTGTCTTCGGCCGCGGCTCCCGCCGGGGCCGCCGGCACCTTGTGCACAGGACTGGGAGTCGTTGCTCCGGCCACGGTTCCGGGTCCGGTCGACGGCTGACCGGCCCCCGCGCGGTCCGGCTTCGTGCCGAGTTTGAGTTGGTCGAGGACCAGCGCCGTAGAGCCTCCTCCCACTCCCACGGTTCGACATGCGCACACCTGACCGAATTGCGCCCGAGGAGCATGGTCTGCATCACTATTTTATGTCAATGATCCCCTTGTCCCTGCTCCGCCGGAGCTCGTCCTCGTTGTCGATCGTCGTACGCGTCGGCGGACCTGCAGCCCGAACCCCGGCGCCGCAGAACGGCGCACGGAATTGAGCGGCGGCACCGCGGGTCAGAGCGACCGCCACTCCCGGCCGGTCCGGCTGAGGATTCGTTCCGCAGACTCCGGGCCGGACGCGCCGGACGGATAGTTGTCCGGGCGACCGAGGGCTGCCCAGTGCTCGAGGAGAGGATCGATGACCCGCCAGGACCATTCGACCTCCTCACGGCGAGGAAAGAGGGTGGCGTCCCCGCGCAGCACGTCACAGATCAGCCGCTCGTAGGCCTCCGGCGCCGGGTCGAACACCGACCGAAAGTCCATCCCCAGGCTGACCGGCTGAATGTGCATGCCGCCGCCCGGACGTTTGGCGCCGATGTGCAACTCGATTCCGTCGTCCGGCTGAACCCGGAACACGAGCACGTTCGACACCGCCGCGGCCCGGGCAGCGGGTGAACCATGGGCGGGAGGTGTGAACGTTACCGCGATCTCGGCGGTCCGCCGTGCCAGGCGTTTGCCGGTGCGGATGAAGAACGGCACGCCGGCCCACCGGCGGGTCGCGATGCCGACTGTCAGGGCCGCGAAGGTCTCGGTCGTCGAGTCGGCTGGGAAGCCTGCCTCGTCAGCCAATCCTGGTACGGGAACACCGTTCTCCACCCCCGCACCGTATTGTCCGCGGGCAGATGTCTCCGCGAGCGGTTCGAGGAGTCCGGTGGCGGAGAGGACCTTGATCTTCTCGGCGGCGATGCTGTCGGCATCGAACGCGACGGGTTCCTCCATCGCGATCAACGCCAATAGTTGCAGCAGATGATTCTGGATGACGTCGCGGGCAGCACCCACGCCGTCGTAGTACCCGGCGCGCCCGCTCACTCCGACGCTCTCGGCCATGGTGATCTGCACGTGGTCGATGTGCCGGTTGTTCCACAACGGCTCGAACATTCCGTTCGCGAAGCGTAACGCGAGGATGTTCTGCACCGTCTCCTTCCCCAGGTAGTGATCGATGCGGTAGATCGAGGACGGCGGAAACACCCTTTCCAGCGCGACACCGAGAGTCTGCGAGCTGGCGAGGTCGTGCCCGAACGGTTTCTCCACCACCACCCGGCGCCAACCGTGGGCATCGCGGTTCAGGCCGGTGATCGCCAGCTGGTCGCAGACCGTGGCGAACGCCGAGGGTGCGATGGACAGGTAGAAGACGTAGTTGCCGGGTTTGCCGCGGCGGACGTCGAGCTCGGCCAGCCGGGCGGAAAGCCGGGCGAACGCGGCCGTGTCGTCGAACGACCCCTGCACGACGTGGATACGCTCGGCGAGCTCAGCCCACACCGCAGGGTCGAATGGTTTGCGCGCGTGCGCAATCACCGCCTCCCGCAGCCGAGTTTTGGCGTGCGCGCCGTCGCGAGCGAAGCCGACGAGATCGAAACCCGGTGGCAGCTGGCCACCGTGCGCGAGGTCGTAGATGGCCGGGACCAACTTCTTGCGTGCGAGATCACCGGTGATTCCGAAGATCACCATCGAGACCGGTTCGGTGACCTGACCACTATTGCCGATCAACGCCTCACCGAGTCCGCCGTCCGAGCCGGCTGCCAGCGGGTCCCTCTCCTGCACTTCAGACACGGTCACTTCTGTTCCCACTCCGTCTTTCGCTCCACCACACGCGCATTCGGACAATGCGTCGAATACCAGTGTCGAAGGCGTCGAGACGAAATGCACTTGGCCGAGCGGCCAGTGACAGCTCCCCGTCCGGTCAGGTGAGGCGACCCCGAAACCGCCGTAGACATAGACATCGGCACGATACCGAGAATCGAGAATGGAACGGTGACGATGAAACTGGGACTGGTCGGTCTGGGCCGCATGAGTCTGAACATGCGTGAGCGGTTGCGTGAACGCGGACTCGAGGCGATCGGATACGACCCTCACGCCGCCGCCAGCGATGTGGACAGCCTCGAATCGTTGGTCGAGTCGCTTCCGGCACCGCGGGCGGTGTGGATGATGGTGCCTGCCGGTGCGCCGACCCGTCAGGTGATCGGGCAGCTTTCGCGCCTGCTCGCGCCCGGTGACCTCGTCGTCGATGGCGGCAACTCCCGGTTCACCGACGACAAGGTGAACGCGGACATCCTCGCCGAACACGGCATCCGCTACCTCGACTGCGGCGTCTCCGGTGGAGTGTGGGGACGCACGAACGGCTACGCGCTGATGGCCGGCGGCGACGCCGCCGACATCGACCGGTTGATGCCGGTCTTCGACGCGCTGAGACCGGACGGTGACCGTGAGGACTCCTTCGTCCATGCCGGCGCGGTCGGTGCCGGCCACTACGCGAAGATGGTGCACAACGGCATCGAGTACGGGTTGATGCAGGCCTACGCCGAGGGGTACGAGCTGCTCGCCGCCGAGGACTCGATCGTGGACGTTCCCGCAGTCCTGCGTGCCTGGTCCAAGGGCACCGTCGTGCGGTCCTGGTTGCTCGACCTCCTGGTGCAGGCCCTGTCCGAGGATCCCGACCTGGCCGGAATCTCCGGCTACACCGAGGATTCCGGCGAAGGCCGCTGGACCGTCGAAGAAGCCATCGCACACGCGGTTCCCGCGCCGGTGATCTCCGCCGCACTGTTCGCGCGGTTCGCCTCCAGACAACACGATTCGCCCGCCATGAAAGCCGTTTCGGCGCTGCGCAACCAGTTCGGTGGGCACGCTGTCCGACGTTCCGAACCCGCCGGGATCGCCTGAACAGTGACGGCCTCGACCCGACCTGCCCGGCAACTCACCGGTGCGTGTCCTCGCGGCGGCCGGCGGCGGACGGCGCCATTCCGAACTCGCGGCTGAAGGCGAAGGAGAAGGCTGCGGGAGATGCGTAGCCGAGAGTCGAGGCGACCCGAGTCACCGGCTGCGAGCGCAGCATCGGGATGGCTGCCAGCAACCGAGCCCGCAGGCGCCAGGCCGCCGGACTGACCCCGACCTCGCGTAGGAATCGCCGGGTGAAGGCGCGTTCGCTCATCGCCACTCGGCCCGCCCACTCGGCGTTCGTCACGCCGACCTCCGGCTTGCCGAGATAGGACCGGCACAACGCGACCAGGTCGGCCGACGTGGGCAGCATCAGGTGCAGGGGCAGCGACCTGAGCGTTGCCAGCTCGAACAGCAGCAGTGCCGCGACGGCGCCCTCCCTACCGTCGCGGTCGTACTCGGCGGGTAGATCGGCGGCGACGAGCAGCAATTCACGGAGCAGCGATGACACCTCGACCACGACGCACGCCATGGGCCACCACGGCACCGCAGCTGGTTCGATGTAAAGACTGCTCGTACTCACACCGAGCATCCGTACCCGATGCCGTGTGGCCGGCGGAATCATGACGCCCTGAGCCGTGGGCACCGTCCAGGTGCCGTTGTCGGTCTCGACGACCATTGTTCCTGTAGCTCCGTACAGGAACTGCGCACGACGGTGTTCGTGCCAGTCCAGCACGAAGCCGGCCGGATAGTCGGTCGCGATCGGGAGCACGTCCCGCTCGATACGGTCGATGTCGCCGAGCGGGACATTTCTCACCACACCTAACCTACCGGCTGACTTTCGAAAGAAATCGACTGACATTCGATTGTCGCCGCTACAGCGATACGGTGAACTGGACCGAGTGAATATGTTCGTTCTCGTTCTCATCGGCCTCGTGACCGGGTTGACCACCGCCCTGTTCGGTTTCGGCGGCGGGTTCGTGACCGTCCCGGTCGTCCTGTGGGCAGAAGCAGGGCTCGGCGACTCGGCCGCCCGGGTCGCAGTCGCAACATCCGCGGCGGTGATGATGGTGAATGCTGCCGTCGCCACGTCCGCAACCTCCCGCACGGTGCTGCGTCACTTGCGTGACTCTCGTTGTCTGCTCGCACTTCTCGGTCTCGGAGGCGTGGCAGGCGCGTTGCTCGCCCGGCTCGTACCCGGCGCAATCATCCAGTGGGGGTTCGTCATCTACCTCGTCGGGACGATCGTTGATGTCCTGGTGCGGCCGGGCTTCTTCCGTCCGGCGGCGCCGCACACCACCGACTCTCGGCAACGGTTCGCCATACCGACCTCGCTCGGGCTACCGATCGGCGCGAGCGCAGCATTTCTCGGCGTCGGCGGCAGTGTCATGACGGTGCCTCTCCTGCGCCGCTCCGGACTGATGATGGGTGTCGCCACCGCACTCGCAACCCCGCTGACCCTCGCCATCAGCCTGCCGGCAGTTCTGATCTTCCTCGTCGGCCGCGGTCCCGGATCACCCGCCGGCGCCGCCCTGGCCGGCTCCATCGACCTGGCCGCGGCCCTGGCGCTTCTCCTCGGCGCACTCCCGGTGATCGTCACGCTGAGGCGACGCCCACCCCGTCTGCCCGACCGTGTCCACGCGGTCGGTTACGTGCTGCTCCTCGTCGCGGTCACCATGACCACTGTGCTTGCTGCGCTTCGGTAACCGCAAGCGCGTATCCCGCCGACACGGGAGGAAGGATCACGCCGGTGCCGCCCACACCCAACGACGTCCGTGAACCTACGTCGTCATCGCATTCGACGCCAGCTACCAGGGCGCCAGCGGCGGCGAACCCCGATTCACCGAGGACCCCACGCAACGGGTCCAGGACTTCAGCTTCGTCGTCGACCACCTCGTCACCCTCCCCTACGTCGACGCCGACCGGATCGGCGTGCTCGGCATCTGCGGCGGCGGCGGATACTCCATCAGCGCAGCGAAGACGGAACGGCGGATCAAGGTCGTCGGCAGTGTCGTGGGCGTGAATTTCGGACACCTGCTGCATGAAGCGTTCAGCGGCTACGAACCGATCGCGACACTGGAGGCGATCGCCGGGCAGCGCACCGCCGAGGTCCGCGGCGCCGAACCGAACGTGGAGAACCTGCTGCCGCCCACCGTGGACGCGGCGGCCGGGACGGGACTCGACGTCGTCGAGGCCACCGACTACTACAAGACACCCCGCGGGGAGAAGCCGAACGGCGCCACCCGCAGCCTGATCTCACGACGAGCAGCGGGATACGGGTGGGACGCCTTCACCCACGCCGAAGTACTCCTCACCTAGCCGCTGTGTGTCGTCGTCGGAAACAAGCCCGGTGCGTTCGGTTCCTACCGTGACGGCCTCGAGATCTACCGCCGCGCCCGCTCCGAGACGAAGCAGCTCGTCGTGGCCGAAGGCTTCTCGCACTACGACCTGTACGACCAGCCCGACCCGGTCGGGCAGGCTCTCGACGCCCTCATCCCCTTCTACAACAAGAACCTCTGACCGAACGAGCACACATCACAATCAGAAGGACTCGGTAATGGACAGCACCACCTTTCCCAACGGCCCGATCACCATGGCCGGCAACCTGTTTCTGCCCGACAACTTCGATCCGCAGGCCAGCTACGCGGCCGTCGTCACCGTGCACCCGGGCGGCGGTGTGTAGGAGCAGACCGCGGGCTTGTACGCCGCGAAAATGGCGGAGGAGGGTTTCGTCGCACTGGCCTACGACGCCTCGTTCCAGGGCGAGAGCGGCGGCGACCCGCACCACCTCGAAGATCCGTTCGCTCGGGCGGAGGACGTCCGCGTTGCCGTCGACTTCCTGCAGAGCCTGGGCTATGTCGACGCTGAACGGATCGGCGTCCTCGGGGTCTGCGCCGGCGGCGGGTACGCCGTGAATGCGGCCCTGACCGACTACCGGATCAAGGCCGTCACCACCGTCAGCGCCGTGAACATCGGCACCTCGTTCCGCCGAGGGTGGTACGGAACCGACTCCGACGCGGCCGCGGTGCCCACGCTGGAGGCAGTCGCTCAGCAGCGGACCGGCGAGGCCCAGGGTGCAGATCCGGCGTACATTCCCTACGTTCCGGAACAGCCGGACGAGAGCACTCCGCGCGACCTGGTCGAGGCGCACGACTACTACCTCACGGCGCGGGCGCAGCACCCGAACGCGAGGAACAAGCAGCTGTTCACCAAGAGCATCTCGCGGATCTTCACATTCGACGCGTTCCACCTGGTCGACGACCTGTTCACGGCACCGCTGCTGATCGTGGCGGGCAGCGAAGCCGGTTCACTGTGGATGTCCACCGAACTGCACGGCCGGGTCCGCAGTCCCAAGAAGCTGGTGGTCGTCGAGGGTGGCGCCCACATGGACGTCTACGACGTGCCGAAGTACGTCGACCACGCCGTGGCGGAAGCTACGCCGTTCTTCCGGGAGAACCTCGCGGCTCACTCCGAAGCGAACTGACACCAGCCCGACCCGGTCCTCCCGGCCTCTGGAATCCCCAATGGCTCGGGAGGACTCGGCATCGCCACTCCAGCTTCCGGGTACCAGCTCAATGGTTCGGGCTTGCAACAGATCCGGCATGCCACCGACGCCACGTGAACTGTTCTACTCCCCCACCACGTCAGGGGCCCATCCCATCAGTCGCTTCTCGATGACCGAGAACGCAGCTTCGCGCGGAAATGCATTTTACAGTCTACCGTGAACGGCGCCGCGCCAGCGGTTGGCAGCTGTATCAGGCCGTCGGCGTGGAGCGCGGCGACCGCGAAGCCTCGGCCCTCCAGGCGTTCGAAAACTTTCGCTTCTTCGGCGCGCCGCACGTCGCGATCATCACCACCGACGCGGTGCACGGGGTGTACGGGGCCGTCGATACCGGCCTGTACGTGGGCACATTCCTACTCGCGGCGCGGAGCCTCGGACTCGGGGCAATCCCCCAGGCCGCGCTCGCCAGTCATTCCCCGCTCATCCGCAAGCACTTCGACATCCCCGCCGATCGAAAGATCTTGGTCGGCATCTCGTTCGGCTTCGCAGACACCGACCACCCGGCCAACAACTACCGCACCACACGGGCGCCGCTGAACAAAGTCGTGACGCGGATCCGCGAATAAGCATCCGGGAACGACGGAGGCGATGTCGCGCTGACCTCCGCTTCGAATGATAGATTCTCCGCATGCGGAGTGAACGCTCCGCTTTGTTGGGAGAATCTATGAAAACCGCTTCACGGCGGACGCACCATCAGTTGACGTTCGCCGTTCTCACCGTGGGCGTCGGCGCCTATGCCCTGCTGCAGTCCCTGGTGATGCCGGTGTTGCCCACCCTCGAGTCCGCGCTGGGCACGACACAGACCGATATCACCTGGGTGTTGACCGCCTACCTGCTGTCGGCGTCGATCTTCACCCCGGTCATGGGACGCCTCGGGGACATGCACGGCAAGAAACGGGTGTTCGTGATCGCGCTCGTCGCACTGGCCGCGGGGTCGCTGCTCGCGGCCCTGGCCACCTCGCTGTCCGTGATGATCGCCGCCCGGGTGATCCAGGGCATCGGTGGCGGTGTGCTGCCGTTGGCGTTCGGCATCATCCGCGACGAGTTCCCCGAGGAGAAGGTGGTCGGAGCGGTCGGCATCATCGCCGCGCTCACCGCCGTCGGCGCCGGTCTGGGCATCGTCCTGGCCGGACCTATCGTGACCGTGCTGGGCTTTCACTGGCTGTTCTGGATTCCGCTGATCATGGTCGTCCTGGCCGGGTTGGCCGCGCAGATCCTGGTCCCCGAGTCGCGTGTTCGCACCGCCGGGAAGATCAACTGGCTCACCGCACTGCTGCTGTCCGGCTGGCTCGTCGCGTTGCTGCTCGGGGTCAGTCAGGCACCGACCTGGGGCTGGGGCTCTCCGATCGTCATCGGACTGCTGGTCGCCGCCGCGGTCCTCGCCGCGACCTGGGTGGCCGCCGAAGCGCGATCCGCCAACCCGCTGATCGACATGAGAATGATGCGGATCCGCAGCGTCTGGGCCGCCAACCTGGTGGCCCTGCTGATGGGAGTCGGGATGTACGCCGCGTTCGGCTTCCTCCCGCAGTTTCTGCAGACACCCCCCTCGGCCGGATTCGGCTTCGGCGCCTCGGTCACCGAATCGGGCCTGATGCTGCTGCCGTTGAGCGTGGGAATGTTCCTGCTCGGACTCGCCTCCGGCCGCCTGGCGACTCGACTGGGGTCGAGAAACCTGGTGATCGCCGGCTCGATCGTCAGTGCGATCGGCTACTTCGTGGTGGCATTCCTCCACGAGACCGAGACGGACATCTACCTCGCCACGGCCTTGACCGGAATCGGTTTCGGCCTGGCCTTCTCGGCGATGTCGAACGTCGTCGTCGCAGCGGTGCCGTCCGAACAGACCGGTGTCGCCAGCGGCATGAACGCGAACATCCGCACGATCGGCGGCTCACTCGGCGCCGCGTTCATGGCCAGCGTCGTCACCGCCGGGGCGTCCACGTCGGGGGTGCCGCAGGAATCCGGCTACACCAACGGCTTCGTCATGCTGGGTGTGGCAGTGGCCCTCGGCGCCGTGGCGGCCCTGTTCATCCCGGCGATGAAGCGGGACGACACCACGAATCTCGAACCGTCGCCCGAGCTGCGGCACCCGGAACTCGCGCTGGTCGCCGGCGGCACACTGGTGGGCGACGAATCCGAATGAGGTCCGACATGAGCGATCCGGCAGGCGGCAAGGCACTGCGCCGCGACGCCGCGGAGAACCGGCAACGGCTACTCGATGCGGCAGCGACCGTGTTCAGTGCCCGCGGCCTCGACGTGGGGGTCGACGAAATCGCCCGGGTCGCCGGCGTCGGCATCGGCACCCTCTACCGCCGGTTCCCCACCAAGGATGCACTGATCAGTGAACTGGTTCGCCAGGTGCTCGAAGACTTCCTCACCCTGGCCCACGAAGCCCTCTCCGCGCCGGAGGGCGAGGGCCTCGAACAGGTGCTCTACGGCAGCGGTGCCATCCTCGCGTCGAACCGCGGATGTCTCTCTCGCATGTGGAACGACGATCAGACCACAGTTCTGAGGAACGACTATCGCCGGATCCTGTTCGAGTTGCTGGCGGGGGCCAAGCAGCACGGCCGCATCCGCGAAGACGCCACCGAGGCCGACCTGGACCTCATCTTCTGGTCCCTCCGCGGCGTCGTCGCGACGACACGCGGCGTCACCGACACCGGCTGGCGCAGAATCCTCGCGGTCATGATCGCGGGATTGCGGCCCGGCGCGGAAAGACTCGATGCGGCACCGCTGAGCGCACAGGACGTCGCACAAATCATGGAAAATTTGTGGCCTCGATAAGGTGCGGCGGGTGGCGAGGGAACACTACCCCGTCAGGTATTCGTCGTCGGTGACGTGCTCGAGCCAGGTCGTGGTGGTGGCCGGGTCGTCGGCGTTGTCGAGCATAGCGAGGTGTTCCATGAACGAGTCGGCGCTTGCTCCGTGCCAATGTTGTTCGTTCGGTGGGCAGTAGAGGGTTTGACCGGCGTGTGCTTCGACCTTCGGTCCGCCGCGGGACTTTACCCAGGCAGTTCCTTCGGTGATGTGCAGGGTCTGACCGTGGGCGTGCGAGTGCCACGCGGTGCGGGCGCCGGGCGCAAAACGCACTTTCGCCACTACCATTCGCTGACCGGGGTCGCGGGGAAAGGCGATACGGTCGAGCCAGACGTCACCCGTGAATTGCTCGGGCGGGTTCTTGGTCGTCGGGGTGTGGGGATCGATCTGCATTGCTGTACTCCTCAGGCTTCGGGGATCTCGAGGCCGAATGTCTCGCGGGTGATGTCGTCAGGTTCCGGGCCGCCACGCACACCGGTGTCGAGGGCGTCGATCGCGGCGAGTTGATCGGCGGTGAGATCGAAGTCGAAGACCTCGAAGTTCTCGGTGATCCGGGACGGGGTGACCGATTTCGGGATCACCTGACGTCCCTGCTGCAGGTGCCACCTCAGCATCGTCTGGGCCGGCGTCTTACCGTGTGCCGCTGCGATCGACTGGAGGGTGGGATCGTCGAGTGTGGAGCCGTGGGAGCCGTTGCGGTAGAAAGTGATGCCGCCGATCGGGGACCATGCCTGCGACACGATCCCGTGTTCGGCGTTGGCCGTGAGCACGTCGGATTGGCGGAAGTACGGGTGTACCTCGATTTGGTTGACCGCCGGCACCACCGATGTTTCGTCCCGCAGTCGCGTGAGGTGGTCGGACATGAAATTGCTGACACCGATGGCGCGGACGCGTCCGTCCGCGAGCAGCGTCTCGAGCGCCTTGTAGGCCTCGACGGTGAGGGTGAACTCACCGGGAAGAGCCTGGTGCAGTATCAGCAGGTCGATCTGATCGATTCCGAGTTTGCGGGAGCTCTTGTCGAACGCGTGCAGCGTCGCGTCGTAGCCGTAGTCGGTGATCCAGATCTTGGTCTCGATGAAGATGTCCGAGCGATCGATGCCCGAACGGCGTATGGCTTCGCCGACCTCGCGTTCGTTCTGATAAGCAGCTGCGGTGTCGATGTGCCGGTATCCGGTCTCCAATGCCGCCTCGACCGCTGCAACGGTGTCATCAGGGGGCGTCTGGTACACACCGAAACCCAGTGCCGGCATCGTGATTTCGTTGTTCAAGGTCAATTGGGGGATGGTCATGTTTCAACCTTAGGTTCGGTCTGCGCGCGCTGGGAGTGCCTGTCGAACCAGGTACCGGCAGTACCTGGTTCGACCAGCGGATGTCATTCGACGGGCCGGTGTCGTGCAGCGGGCACGATCACCGTGAGGACGACGACCAGTGCGAGGACCAGCAGTACGGTGCCGCCGGTGAGCGCGGCGCCGACGTGCTCGGTCACCGCTGCTGGTCCGTCGAGGTTGGCGCCTGCGTCGGCCGCGAGTGCGACGAGAATGCCCAAACCGAGTGCCATTCCGAGTTGGTGCGCCGTGTTGACCAGTCCGGATGCCGCGCCGGCGTCCGCCGAATCCACACCGGCGATTCCTGCGTTCGTCAGCGGCCCGAACGCCAGGCCTTGCCCGGCGCCCACCAGGACGATCGGTAGTGCAACGTCCATGAGATACGTATCGAGTGGGCCGATGCGGCTCAGCCATGCCATACCGGCCAGGGTCAGCGCCGTCCCGGTAGCGAGCAGAGTCCCGTTCGACAGCCGGGCGCTCAGCCGGGGCACAACGAGTGCGACGACGAAGTTGACGAGGGTCATCGGCAGGAAGCCGAGCCCGGCGTGTAGTGGGGAGAAGCCGAAGCCGTCCTGGAGCAGTTGGGTGGTGAAGTAGAAGAATCCGATCATCGCCCCGAGGTACAGCAGGCGAGCCGAATAGGCGCCGGCGCGTTCGCGACTGCGGAACAACCGCAGCGGCAGGATCGGTTGCTGCACCCGACCCTCGTGAACGACCAACCCGACCAGCAGGAGAGCCCCGAGTACCAGAGCGGCCTGTACCCGTGCCGATCCCCAACCTGCCTCGGCGGATTCGATGATCCCGAAGATCACGGCGCCCATGCCGAATGTCGCACCGAGAGCACCGATCACGTCGAACCTTCCGGTTCGCCGTGGTGTTTCGACGAGCACTGTGCGAGACCAGACAATCAAGGCGACCGCGATCGGGACGTTGACCAGGAAGGCCGCTCGCCAGGAGATCCACTCGGTGAGCGCACCTCCGACCAGAAGGCCGAGGCTGGCGCCGATACCGGCCGTTGCGGCATACCAGGCAATGGCCCTGTTGCGGGCCTCGCCGTCGAAGTAGGTCGTGATCAACGCCAACGAGGTCGGTGCGACGATCGCCGCACCGATTCCCTGCACCGCGCGGGCGGCGATCATCCACCATCCCGCGGGCGCAATCCCGACGAGCAAGGATGCGGTTCCGAAAATCGCGAGACCGATCCTGAACAGTCGGCGCCGCCCCACGATGTCCCCCGCGCGGGCAGCCAACAGGAGCAGACCACCGAAGACCAGGGTGTAAGCGTCCTGAACCCACGACAACGCCGCCGATGACAGGTCGAGTCCGGATCGGATGCTCGGCAACCCGGTGAAGATCACCGAGTTGTCCAGCAACACCATGAAATAGCTTGCCAGGATGATACCCAGAATCGCGGTCGGGGAGGTCGTGGCCCGACCGGACACAGCGGTGGTCACGGCCGGACCGCGACCTTGAGCGCGTCGCGGGCATCCATCGCGGCGTAGCCCTCCGGCGTCTGGCCGAGACCGACGGTGCGGTCGAACACCTTCCCCGGCTGGACAGTGCCGTCCAGGACCGCCGGAAGCAGCTGCTCGATGTAGGCGCGCACCGGTGCCGGACCACCGGTCAGCGTGACGTTCGGCCCGAACAGGCTCCCGAACCCGACTGGCGCGTCCTCGTACTGGGGCACCCCCACCCGACTGATCACTCCACCCGCGCGGACGACGCCCACCGCCTGGTCGTAGGCCGGCCGGTGACCGACCGCCTCGAGGACGACCGCGCTGCCCAGTCCGCCGGTCAGCTCACGAACCTTCGCGATCCCCTCCTCGCCACGCTCGGCAACCACATCGGTCGCGCCGAACTCGCGACCGAGATCGGTCCGCCGCTGGTGCCGTCCCATCAACACGATCTGCTCGGCACCGAGCAGGCGAGCCGACAGCACGGCCGACAATCCCACCGCCCCGTCACCGATCACGGTCACGACACTGCCCGCGCCGACGCCGCCGCGGACCGCGGCATGCCAGCCGGTGCCATACACATCCGACAACGTCAGCAAGGAGTTGAGCAGCGCATCGTCGGCGTCCTCGCCCACCGGTACCGTCACCAGCGTGCCGTCGGCCAGCGGCACCCGGACCGCCTCGGCCTGACCACCCGCCGTACCCAGCGAGGCGTCGTTCCAGAACCCGCCGCGCACGCACGAGGTCTGCAGACCCGCAGTGCAGAACACGCACGTGCCACACGACACCGCGAACGGTGCGATGACGAAGTCGCCGACCCGTAACGTCCTCACATCCGAACCGATCGCTTCTACGACACCGATGAACTCGTGGCCCATCGATCTGCCCGCAGGTTCGGCGTCCATGGAGTGATAGGGATGCAGGTCGCTGCCACACACGCAGGCCCGCACGATCCGTACCAGAGCGTCGGTGGACGACTGGATGGTGTGATCAGGAACATCGATGACGCGGACGTCGCCCGCGCCGAACATGTACGTCGCTTTCATGCCACCCAGTTGACCTCCATTCGGGCCGCCCGGGGAGTCACGGACGTTCCGGGTACTGCCAGTACCTCCCACATCCGGCGGTCACTGCCTACCGTGGACTCATGAGTTCGACCGACCTGCGCACCGAAATCCGCGAGTTCCTCAGCACGCGGCGCGCACGCATCACCCCGGAACAGAGCGGACTACCCGTGTTCGGCGGCAACCGCCGTGTCAAAGGACTGCGCCGCGAAGAGGTCGCCATGCTCGCCGGTGTCTCGGTCGACTACTACGTCCGCATGGAGCGCGGCAACCTCGCCGGCGCCTCCGACAGCGTCCTCGACGCCCTCGTCTCCGCCCTGCAACTCGACGACGCCGAACGTGACCACCTCTTCGCTCTCGCCCGGCAAGCACAAGCAAGCACCACCCGCCGCCCCCGCACTCCGCCGGTGACGGTCCGCCCGGCAATCCAGCAAGTACTCGATGCCATCACGGACGCACCGGCCTGGGTCCGAAACGGCCGCCACGACATCATCGCGATGAACGACCTCGCGCGCGCCCTCTACTCCCCTGTGCTCGCTGACCCCCGCCGCCCCGCCAACACAACCCGATTCGTCTACCTCCACCCTCAGGCAGCCGAAGAATTCTTCGTCGACTACGACACCGTCGCCAGGGACGCCGCCGCCATGCTCCGACTCGAAGCAGGCCGCAACCCCCACGACAAGGCGCTCATCGCGCTGGTCGGGGAACTGTCCACCCAGAGCGAACTCTTCCGCCAACGCTGGGCGTCACAGGACGTCCGATTTCATCGCAGCGGTCGAAAACGCCTGCGCCACCCCTCCGTCGGCCAACTCGACCTCGACTTCGAAGCACTCGAACTGCCCTCCGAACCCGGCCTCCAACTCAACATCTACACCGCAGCCGCCGGCACACCCTCCGCCGACGCCCTCAAACTCCTCGCCTCCTGGGCCGCCAGCCAGGATCAGCTCGGCACCGAACACGACGCTCCCAGCAGACCGCATTGACCCCCGCACAGGCGATCGGTGGGCCGCCACCCTTGCGACAACGGCAGCGGCACACAGGATCATGACCAGATTCAGGAGAGTCAGAGTTGGAGGCCGGCGTGCCGGTTGGTGTCTTTGTAGAGCAGATAGCGGAAGCGACTCGGCCCGCCCGCGTAGCACGCCTGGGGGCAGAAGGCACGCAACCATAGGAAGTCGCCCGCTTGCACTTCGACCCAATCCTTGTTGAGCAGATACACCGCCTTGCCCTCGAGGATGTACAGGCCGTGTTCCATGACATGCGTCTCGGGGAACGGGATCGCACCTCCCGGTTCGAAGGACACGATGTTGACATGCATGTCGTGGCGGATGTCGGTCGGATCGACGAACCGCTGGGTCTTCCATGCGCCATTCGTGTCGGGCATCTCGACGCCCTCGATATCTTGCTCCCGGGTCACGAAGGACTCGGGCACCTCGATGCCGTCGACCTGCGCATAGGCCTTGCGGATCCAGTGGAACGTCGCGGTGGCCGGACCGTGGTTGTGCAGATTCCACCGGGCGCCGGGAGCGAGGAAGGCGTAGCCGCCCGCATCCAGCACATGCTCGACCCCGTCGAGTGTGAGAGTCAGCGCACCGTCGACAACGAACACGACCGCCTCGGCGCCCGGATCGGCATCGGGACGGTCACTACCGCCACCGGACGAGACCTCGACGATGTACTGCGAGAAGGTCTCCGCGAATCCGGACAACGGCCGCGCCAGCACCCACGCCCTGGTCCCGTTCCAGTGCGGCAGCAGACTCGTGGTGATATCGCTCATCGTGCGACGCGGCAGGACTGCGTAGGCCTCCGTGAAGACCGCGCGGTCGGTGGTCAGATCGGTTTGCGGCGGCAGGCCGCCTCGCGGAACGAAGTAGTTCATGCTTTCCTCATCGGTTGTCGGGACAGCGGCGGTGGCGAGCCACCGGTGATGTCGATCGTCCGCCTGTGGATCCCACACCAGAATATTCGTCGACCACACGTCCCTCTCACCCGCCGTTGTGGAGAGGACTGGTAGTCGATGCCGACGACGTCGTTGGAAGCGGGCTGTGGAACGCCCGGCACGTGCGCAATTCGCGGCACCGGTACGCACCGCAGTAGGAACATCCCGTCTGCGGGGTCCGAGTGTTTCGGCGCTACACCAGCGTTGCCCTCGTCGGTCCTCACTCTGCGTGAGCAACACTTCCCCGACGTTCACCCCGGCGATTCAGACCCCAGGATGAAGCTCCCTCGAAATGAGGGATATTTGATGGATTATTCGCCTTGTTTGAGGCATGGATCACAGCAAGACTGGGCTGCATGAGAACAAGCGGCACTTCCCGAGCGCGCCCCGCTTCAGCCGTCCCGACCAATCGGCGCCCATGGGCCCACCACGGTCGGTGGCAGCACCCGCGCTGACCGGTTGCCGGGCGTCACCGACGATCTTCTGCATCCCGCGTCAGATCCGGAACTGGCGCGGGCACAAGACCTTTCGCTCCCGAACCGAATCGCCCGCTATCAGGTTCGGCAACAAACGTTTTCGCTTGCAATCACTGTCACTCTCGGCAAATGCGGGGTGACCACGAACTCGACGTATGGAGTCCTGACATGGATATGTTGCTCGCTGGTGAATGGCGGACCGCGGCAGACGGCCGCACGGAGACCGTCCGGTCACCGTTCGACGGCCGTGCGGTCGACACGGTGCCCGTCGCCACGGCCTCCGACGCCACCGCTGCCCTCGATCGCGCCGAGGTCGGTGCGCGGGTGTTGCGGTCGATGCCCGCGCACGAACGGGCCGCCATCCTGATGAGGGCCGCCGATCTGGCAGAACAGCGTGCCGAGGACATTGCGCAGACCATCAGCGCGGAGACCGGCAAACCGATCAGCGAAGCGCGCGGTGAGGCGAGCCGGTCGGGCAGCATCATCCGACTGGCAGCCTTCGAAGGCAGTCAGCTCTACGGCTCGTCGTTGCCGCTCGACGCCAACCCCGGAACCGGGCTCGAGAAGGTCGGCTTCACCCTGCGCCAGCCCTGCGGCATCGTCGTGGCGATCACCCCGTTCAACTATCCGGCGCTGCTGGTGTTGCACAAGATCGCTCCCGCACTGGCCGCGGGTAATGCGGTGGTACTCAAGCCGGCCCGCACCACTCCGCTGACCGCACTGAAGCTCGCCGAGTGCTTCGTCGACGCCGGCCTCGCGCCCGAGGCGCTGTCGGTGCTCACCGGGCCGGGCTCCGTGCTCGGTGACGTCCTGGTCACCGACCCCCGGGTGCGCAAGGTGTCCTTCACCGGCTCCACGCAGACCGGCACCAGGTTGGCCTCGATCGCGGGGATCAAGAAGCTGTCGTTGGAGTTGGGCGCGTCCTGCCCGGTGATCGTGCTCCCCGACGCCGACATCGAACTCGCCGCCTCGGCGGTCGCTGCCGGCGGCTACATCAATGCCGGTCAGGTGTGCATCAGCGTGCAACGCGTGATCGTCGACGAACGTGTGGAGGCCGACTTCCTCGACGCCCTGGTCCCGAAGGTCGAAGACATCGTCATCGGGGATCCCGCGAACGCCGACACCAAGCTCGGCTCGTTGATCTCGGAAACCGAAGCGACCCGAGTGCATTCGGCCATCACCGAGGCCGTACTGGCCGGTGCGAAGGTCCTTACCGGTGGTGACCGGGACGGCGCCGTCGTCTCCCCCACCGTCGTTGCCGGTGTCGACCCGGGCTCCTCGTTCAGCCGCGACGAATTGTTCGGCCCCGCGGTCGCCGTCTCTTCCGCCCCCGACATCGAATCTGCGATCGCCCTCGCCAACGACAATGACTACGGTCTGGGCGCCGGACTGTTCACCTCCGACGTCAGCGCGACGACTCGGGCGATGCGCCAGATCGACGCCGGCAACATCCACATCAACTGGACTCCACTCTGGCGCGCCGACCTGATGCCGTACGGCGGTCTCAAGGGCAGCGGCATCGGCAAGGAAGGTGTCCGGTCCGCGGTCGAGGAAATGACCGAGGAAAAGACCGTCATCCTGCACGGCCGCCCCTGGTAACCGTCTCCCGCTCACACACATTCGTGGCACTCACAGAAAACGACGACATGACACCACTGAGCACACACAAGACAGTCCGGCTGACCACGGCCCAGGCGGTCGTGAAATACCTCGCCGCGCAATACTCGGTCGCCGACGGCGACCGGCGCCGCCTGATCCCCGCTGCACTGGGCATCTTCGGTCACGGCAACGTCGCCGGCCTCGGACAGGCCCTCGACGAACTGTCCGATGACCTGCCGTTCGTCCAGGGGCGGCATGAGCAGTACCTCGCGCACATCGCCACGGCCTATGCCAAGGCCAGTCTCCGCCGCGCCACCCTCGCGGTGACCGCGTCCATCGGTCCGGGTGCGCTGAACCTGGTCACTGCCGCCGGGTTGGCGACGATCAACCGGCTTCCGTTGCTGCTGCTGCCCGGTGACACCTACGCCACCCGCCATCAGGGACCGGTGCTCCAGCAACTCGAACACGCCAGCGAGGCCGACCTCACCGTCAACGACACCTTCCGCCCGGTCGCGCGGTTCTTCGACCGCATCACCCGCCCGGAACAGTTGCTGACCGCACTCCCCCAGGCCATGCGGGTGCTGACCAGCCCCACCGATACCGGCGCTGTCGTACTCTCGCTGCCGCAGGACGTCCAGTCCCACGCCTTCGACTTCCCGGTCGAGTTCTTCGAACCCCGCGACTGGAAGATCCGCCGCCCGCTGCCCGACCCCGCGGAGGTCGACGCGGTCGCCGCCCAGATCCGCGAGGCGGCGCGTCCGGTGATCATTGCCGGTGGCGGCGTGCACTACTCCGACGCCACCGCGGCACTCGAGCAGCTCGCCGAGCAGGCTGGTATCCCGGTCGTCGAATCGTTCGGCGGCAAGGGCGCGGTCAGCCGCGACGAGTGGTGGCAGCTCGGCGGTGTCGGACTCGAGGGCAACTTCGCCTCCAACATCCTGGTCAAACAGGCCGATCTCGTGCTCAGCGTCGGGACCCGGCTGACCGACTTCGTCACCGGATCGCAGTCGATCTTCGAGAACGAGAACGTCCGGTTCGCCTCCCTCAACGTCGTCGACGGCGACACCCGCAAGCAGGGGGCCACCGGAATCCTCGCCGACGCCCGCCTCGGACTCGAGGCCCTGACCACCGCGCTCGCCGGGCACACCACCAGCCCGGCCTGGCAGGACACCGCGCGGACGGCGAAGGCGGACTGGGCCCCGATCCGGGCGGCCGCTCTCGACCCCGACACAGCGTTCGTCCCGGCCGAGCACCCGCACGCCCCGGTCACCGGCGCCGTGCTCACCCAGCCGCAGCTGATCGGGCTGCTGCAGGAACACGCCCGCGGCGGCGACACGATCATTGCCGCGGCCGGTGGCCCGCCCGGCGACCTGCAGAAGGTCTGGGACGCGACCGGGAATCGGCACTGCCACCTCGAATTCGGGTTCTCCTGCATGGGGTACGAGATCCCGGCCGCGATGGGTGTGCGCCTCGCCGAGGGCAACCAGGGACAGCGAATCGTCACCTTCATCGGCGACGGCACGTTCCTGATGGCACCCACCGAGCTGGTCACCGCCGCCCAGGAGGACTTGGACGTGACCGTCGTGGTGTCCGAGAACCACGGCTACCAAGTCATCCACCGGTTGCAGATGAACCGCAACGGCCGCGAATTCGGCAACGAGTTCCGCTACCGCACCGACGGTGACATCATCGCCGAGACCGGCGAGAAGGCACGCCTCGAGGGCGACTACCTGAAGGTCGACCTGCGGCAGATCGCCGAAGGACTGGGCGCGCGGGCCATCCGCGCCACCACCGCCGACGAGGTGCGCACCGCCCTCGACGAGACCCGGACCGCGTCCGGCCCGGTCGTGATCGTGGTGCCGACGGTGCCGCACGTGGACCTGCCCGGTGGGGACGTGTGGTGGGATGTCGCACCCGCCGAGGTGTCCGATCAGGAATGGGTTCAGACCCTGCGCGCAGACTACGACAACGCCGTGGGACGGCAGAGGTGGTTCGGATGAGCAACACTCCACTCGACAAGGGCACGCTCCGTCAGCGATTGGCCGACGGCGAGACCACCGTCGGCACCTTCGTCGGCATGGCGTCCTCGACCGCAGCCGAGGTGTGCGCCGCCGCCGGCGCCGACTGGATCCTCATCGACCTCGAACACGGGTCCGGATCCGAGGACGTATTGCGCGACGGCATCCTCGCCGCCGGCAGCTACGGCGTTCCGACCGTCGTGCGGATCGAATCCGGTGAACGGATCCGGATCGGCCGGGCCCTCGACCAGGGCGCGGCCGGGATCATGGTCCCGCGGCTGGACAAGCCCGACCAGGTCGCCGACACGATCACGCATCTGGCGTACCCGCCGCACGGGGACCGCGGGGTAGCCACCTACAACCGCTCCTGCCGGTGGGGCATGGACCGCTCCGCGCTGCTGACGGACGAGCAGTCCGCGCTGGGCGTCATCCAGATCGAAACGCTCGCCGCCCTCGACTCGGTCGACGAGATCGCCGCACAGGACGGGGTCGACGTGCTCTTCGTCGGACCGTTGGACCTGTCCTTCGCCCTCGGGGTGCCGCTGCAGTTCGACAGCCCGGTGTTCACCGCCGCGCTCGGCCGGGTCCTCGAGGCCGCCCACCAGCACGGGAAGGCGGCCGGCATCCTCGCCGCCAACGCGCCCCTGGCCGCCGGCTACGTCGAACTGGGATTCCGCTTCGTGGCCATCGGCTCCGACTCGACCATGCTCGCCGCCGCCCTCACCGAGGCCTTCGCCACCGCCCGGCCCGAGCAGACCGCCTAGCCCACTCGGGCAGAACCACCTAGCCCGCTGGGGCAGAACCGAAAGAGGTAACACCGTGAGCACGAACGCACGCACCGTGGGCGTCGGCCTGATCAGCGTCGGCTGGATGGGACAGCTGCATTCGCGCGCCTACCGCGACGTCCCGATCGTCTACCCTGAGCTCGGGATCACCCCGAAGCTGGTGATCGCCGCCGACACCGCACCCAGCCGCGTCGATTTCGCTCAGAACGTCCTGGGTTTCGCCGAGGGCACCACCGACTACCGTGACGTCCTCGCGCACCCCGACGTCGAGGTCGTGTCCATCTGTGCACCGAACTTCCTGCACGCCGAAATCGGTATCGCCGCGGCGAAGGCAGGCAAGCACTTCTGGATCGAAAAGCCGGTCGGGCGTAGCTATTCCGAGACCGCCGCGATCGAGGACGCCGCCACCCAGGCCGGGGTGATCACCTCGATCGGTTACAACTACAGGCACGCCCCGGCAGTCGAGCACGCCCGGACGCTGATCGCCGACGGCAAGCTCGGTCGCATCACCAACGTGCGTGCCTCCTTCTTCTCCGGCTACGCGAACGAGCCCAATGGTGCCCTGTCGTGGCGGTTCGACCGTGAACTCGCCGGCTCCGGCGTGCTGGCGGACCTGTTCAGCCACGCCAGCGACCTGTGCCAGTACGTGGTCGGCCCGATCGCGGAAATCAACGCGCTCACCAGCACCGTCTACACCGAACGCCCGAAACTGGAAATGGGATCGGGAACCCACTTCGCGGTCATCGAGAACGGGGACATGGGGCCGGTCGAGAACGAGGACTACGCCGCCGCCCTCGTGCGATTCGGCTCGCAGTCCCCCGGTGCCGGCGCGGTAGGCACCATCGAGGCGTCCCGGGTGATCGTGGGCCCCGAGTGCGGATACCGGATCGAGGCGTACGGCACCGAAGGGTCCGTCAGGTGGGATTTCGAGCGGATGAACGAGCTGAAGGTGTGCCTGGGCCGCGCGAACGCCGAACAGGGTTACACCACGGTCAACGCCAGCCCTCAGCACGGTGACTACTCCCGCTTCCAGCCCGGACCCGGCAATGCCCTCGGCTTCGACGACCTCAAGACCATCGAGGCTAGGAAGTTCCTGCTCGCCGTATCCGGTGGACCGCAGGAGAACTCGAACGTCCACGACGCCGTCTCCGCCGCGGCGATCGTCACCGCCGCCGAGGTCTCCGCCTCGACCGGGCAGTGGCAGAAGCTCGACGACATCGCCGGCACCACCGCCTCCCGCACGGCCTGATCCCACCCGCACCTCGACATCTGCAAGGACTGCGATGACTACGACCACCTCGACTCAACTGTTCGTCGGCTTGGGCCCGCTCGATCGGGAGCTCGTCGACCCGTATCTGGCTGAGAATCAACAGCTGGTCCTCGACCCGACCGAGGAGCAGTTGGCCGTCGCCGAGGCGGCGATCGTGCGGGCGGCGTTCACCGTGGACGCCGCGTTGCTCGACCGTATGCCGACGCTGAAGGTCCTCGCCCGTACCGGTGTCGGAACCGACCTCGTCGACGTCGCCGAAGCACAGCGGCGCGGCATCCCGGTGGTGATCACTCCGGGCAGCAACACGGTGTCGGTCGCCGAAGGGGTGTTCGCGCACTTGCTGTCACTGGTCAAGAGACTTCCTACGCTGACAGGTCTGGTCCGGGGCGGGCGGTGGAACGACCGGGGTGCAGTCACGGTTGGTGACCTCGAAGGCGCCACCCTCGGCGTCGTCGGCTTCGGGCGGATCGGCCGCAAGGTCGCCCAGATCGCCGAGGCGTTCGACCTGCAGGTGCGGGCGTACGATCCGTTCGCCGACGTGCCCGAGCAGTATCGGTGCGCAGGTATCGACGAACTTCTCGAAGCAAGTGACTTCGTCACCCTGCACCTGCCGCTCACTGCCGAGAATCATCATCTGATCGACAAGTCCCGGCTGGCCGGGATGCGGGCGGGCAGCATGCTGGTCAACTGCAGTCGCGGCGCGCTGATCGACCTCGACGCCGCGCACGCGGCGATGCAGTCCGGGCACCTCGCCGGGCTCGGTCTCGACGTATTCGATCCCGAACCGCCCGCGTATCACCCGGTGTTCGACCACGCCAATACCGTGTTGAGCCCGCACCTGATGGGTTTCACCGATCGGGCGATGGCGTTGACCATCCGCGCCGCGGTCGAGGGCGCGGTCGCGGTCCTCGACGGGCGGGCGCCGGCCGCGGTGGCAGCGTCGTGAGCATTCGGGTGGGGTTGATCGGAGTCGGGGTGATGGGCGCCGATCACGCCCGGACCCTCGCTCGGTCGGTGTCGGGTGCGCAGGTGACGGTGGTGACCGATGTCGACGCGGCCCGTGCGGACGCTGTCGCGCAGGAGGTGTCGGCGCGTACCGTCTCGACCGCGACTGAGTTGATCACCGCCCCGGACATCGACGCGGTGGTGATCGCGTCCCACGACTCCGCCCACGCCGAGCAGGTGGCGCTGTGCCTCGAACACCGCAAGCCGGTGCTGTGTGAGAAGCCGCTGGCCCCGACGCTCGCCGAATGCGTCGACCTGGTCGCCCGCGAAGAGGCTCTAGCACTGGCGAATCCGCTCGTGTCGGTGGGTTTCATGCGACGGTTCCACGCCCCGTACCAGGCGCTGGTGCAGGAGATTCGGTCCGGTTCCGTCGGGGCCCCGCTGCTGGTGCGCAGCTCCCACCGCAATGTGACGTCGTACCCGGGTGGCGACTCGGCAAGCACCATCACCAATTCAGCGATCCATGAAATCGACATCACCAGTTGGCTTCTCGGGTCCGATATCGTCGAAGTCAGCTGGCATGCACCGAAGCCCACCTCGTTGGACACCTCACGTCACGACCCGCAGGTACTGATGCTGCGGACTGCCGACGGTGTGCTGACGGTGGTCGATGTGTTCGTCAATGCCCGATACGGCTACGACGTGCGCTGCGAGGTAGTCGGCGAAACCGGTGCCGTCAGTCTGGCACCGAGCCACGCCCTGACGGTCGACTCGTCGCTGCATTCGGCGGCGACGTACCCGGAGGACTGGCGGCCACTGTTCGCCGACGCCTACCGGCGCCAACTGCAGGCCTGGGTCGACGCCCTCGACGCACAGGCGGTGTCCCCGCTGGCGTCGGCACGCGACGGGTTGCGGGCCACCCAGGTGGCCGCCGCCCTGATCGACTCGATGAACAACGACGGTGCCACCACCAAGGTCGACTACCACTGGGAATGACGCACCCCCGCCGCATTCATCTGCGTTCTACGATCGAGAAGACCACTGAGGGGTACGAGGAATGATTAACTCACCACGTCCGGAACTACTGGCCGCATGCTGGACGTCAGCCGGTGACGTGATGCCGGCACGGGGTCCGGACCGTAGCCCGGTCCCGATCCGGGAACGAATCGAAGCCGTCGCACGAACCGGCTACACCGGATTCGGATTGACACGCCCCGACCTCGTCGCCGCGCGCGAGACGATCGGCCTCGGCGAAGTCGCGAAACTACTCGCCGACAACGGCATCACCCACGTCCAACTCGAGTGGATCACGAACTGGTGGACCACCGGTGAAGCCCGCGCACTGTCGGACCAGGTCCGCCGGGACCTGTTCGAGGCCGCCCCCGTCCTCGGAACCGACAACATCAAGGTCGGCGCCGATGACGACGGTGTCGCCGTCTCCCGTGACCGGCTCTGCGAGCAGTTCGATGCTCTCGCGACCGACGGCGCCGCTGCGGGCGTGAAGATCGCGTTCGAGAACACGCCGTTCTCGCACCTTGTCAGAACCACTGAACAGGCTGCGCAGTTCGTCAAGGATGTCGACAACCCCAACGGTGGGCTCATCCTCGACATCTGGCATGCCTTCCGGGGCGGGACAGACTACGACCTTCTACCGGAGCTCATTCCGTCGCGCTTCGTGTTCGGAGTCGAACTCGACGACGGTCGCGCCGCCGTGCGCGGTACCGATCTGGAGGACACCTTCGACAATCGAGTTCCCTGCGGTGAGGGCGTATTCAACGTCCCGAAGTTCATCAATGCGGTACGCCGCATCGGTTTCGACGGCCCGTGGGGTATCGAGCACATGTCGGAGGAATTCCGGCAGCTGCCCGTCGCCGATGCTCTCACCCGGGCACGGGACGGGGCACTGCGGTGTTTCGAGATCGCCGACCAGCCGGCTGCGAAACGGGACAACATCTGATCTACAGCTCTCCGTTCATCATCGGGCCTGTCGTTACGGGCACGGCCGACCACCTCCAGCGAAGCCGCCTCGAGGTGAAAATGATGGAAACTTCGTATTGATTGAGGCGTACGTCACAGCAAGACTGAACAGAGCACACGGACAGCCCCCGCCGACGCACACACACCGCTTCCGGATTATCCAGCACCACGCGGACCGGCCGTGTGCATCAGCGACCTACCGGCACCGATGCCGGGAGTCACAGAACGAAAGGAATGTAGTGGCCACCTTGTTGAACGAGAAAGTCGTTCTGATCAGCGGAGGGACGCAAGGTGTCGGCGCCGGCGTCGTCCGCGCCGCCGCCCGGGAGGGCGCCACGGTGGTCTTCACCGGCCGCCGAGCCGAAGCCGGCAAAACCCTTGCCGCCGAACTCGATGCGACGGGGGCGCAGGTTCGCTTCATCCAGGCCGACCTCGCCGATCCCACTGAGGCGAAGGACTCGGTGACTCGGACGATCGAGGAGTTCGGCCGGATCGACGCTCTGTGCAACGCAGCAGGTCTGACCACCCGCGGCACCCTCCTGGATACGACACCCGAGCTGTTCGACCAGCACATGGCGGTCAACCTGCGTGCGCCCTTCTTCACCATGCAAGCCGCCGTGGCGGACATGGTCGAACGTAAGGCACCGGGGACGATCGTCAACATCATCTCCATCGCCGAACACGGCGGACAGTCCTACCTGGCGCCGTACGTGGCGGCGAAGGCCGGGCTCGCGGGGCTGACCCGCAACGCGGCCTACGCGCACCGCTTCGACCGGATCCGGATCAACGGCCTCGACATCGGGTGGACCGAGACCGAAGGCGAGACCGCGATCCAGCAACGCTTCCACGGCGCCGACGACAACTGGGCGACCGAAGCCGCGGCGAAGGTGCCGATGGGCAAGCTCGGGCAGGTCGACGAGATCGCCGACATGGTGGTCTTCCTGCTGTCCGAGCGCAGCGGCGTCGTCACCGGCTCGGTGATCGACTGGGACCAGACCGTCATTGGAGGACAGGACTGATGGGATCGACAATCGGCGTGATCGGCCTCGGCCGGATCGGCGCATTCCACACCGACACCCTCGCGCAGCTGCCGGGGGTCGACGGACTGGTGGTCACCGACGAACGACCCGACGTTACCGCAGCGGTCGCCACCAAATTCGGCGCACGCGCGGCCGACGATGCCGCTGCCGTTTTCGCCTCGGGAGTGGACGGAGTAGTGATCGCGGCTGCCACCCCAGCGCACGCCCCCTTGATCCTCGCTGCCGTCGACGCCGGGATTCCGGTCTTCTGTGAGAAGCCTGTCGCGTTCACCGCCGACGAGAGCTACGAGGTCGTCGAGCGCCTGAAGTCCTCGACGGTGCCGGTGCAGATCGGCTACAACCGCCGTTTCGATCCCGCATTCGCCGCAGCACGCAACGCTGTCATCGGCGGGGAACTCGGCTGGCTGCACACTGTGCGCTCGACCACCCTCGACCCGGCGCCGCCGCCGGCAGAGTACGTGGCCGCATCCGGCGGGATCTTCCGCGACTGCAGCGTCCACGACTTCGACATCGTCCGCTGGGTCGTCGGCCAGGAAGTCGTCGAGGTCTATGCCGCAGGCACCAACCAGGCTGGCTCGATCTTCGCCGACTGCGGCGATGTCGACACCGCCACCACCACACTGACGTTCGAGAGCGGAACCCTCGGTGTGGTGTCGAACACCCGCTACAACGCCCGCGGCTACGACTGCCGTCTCGAGGTCCACGGATCCCAGGACAGCGTCGTCGCCGGCTGGGACGCAAGCGCGCCCGTCCGCAACCTCGAACCGGACGTCGCGTTTCCCGACGGCCCACCGCACCAGTTCTTCATGGACCGCTTCACCTCCGCCTACCGCGCCGAACTCGGCGCGTTCCTCGAGGTGATCGCCGGCACCGCGCCCTCACCGTGCACCGCCGCCGACGCCCTCGAGGTGACCTGGATCGCCGAGGCGGCCACGCTTTCCCTCTCCCAGCACCGCCCCGTACAGATGAGTGAGGTTCGACGATGATTCGTATTGCAGGAGCGCCTATTTCGTGGGGTGTCTGTGAAGTCCCGGGCTGGGGTCACCAACTCGGCCCCGAGCGGGTGCTGTCGGAGATGCGCGATGCCGGTCTGGAAGCCGCCGAGATCGGCCCCGCCGGATTCCTGCCCGCCGACCCGCAGGAACTGGCGGCCACCCTGGCCTCGTACGACCTGAAGGCGGTCGGCGGCTTCACCCCGGTACTGCTGCACGACCCCGGCCACGACCCGGTCCCCGACATCACCGGCACCCTGGCCGCGTTCACGGCCGCCGGCGCCGAGGTACTGGTGCTGGCCGCGATAACCGGCACCGACGGCTACGATTCGCGACCCGACCTCGACGACGCCGGTTGGAAGACCCTGCTGTCGAACCTGGACCGGCTACACGACGTCGCCGCCGAGCAGGGCATCCGCGCCGTCCTGCACCCGCACGTGGGCACCATGATCGAAAAGAAGACCGAGGTCCAGCGGGTCCTCGACGGCTCCTCGATTCCGCTGTGCCTGGACACCGGGCATCTGCTCATCGGCGGCACCGATCCGCTCGAACTGGCACGCGCCGCCGCGGACCGGATCACCCACACGCATCTGAAGGACGTCGACGCCGAATTCGCCGCCCGCGTGCAGACCGGCGAGCTGAGCTACACGCAGGCCGTCGCCCAGGGTATGTACACCCCCCTGGGCACCGGTGACGTCGATGTCGCAGGCGTGGTCCGACACCTCGTGGAATCCGGTTTCGACGGTTGGTTCACCCTCGAGCAGGACACCATTCTCGCCGGGGAGCCGGGCGGCGAGGGACCGGTTGCGGACGTCAAGACCAGCGCCGCATTCCTGCGGAGTCTGCAGCTGTGACCGAGCTACGGATCGGCGTCCTCGGGGCCTCGCGCATAGCGGAGCTGGCGATCGTGGAGCCGGCACGGGCCCTCGGGCACCGGCTGGTCGCGGTCGCCGCCCGCGACCGTGGCCGTGCCGCGACGTTCGCGCAGACACACGGGGTAGAACGGGTCGTCGACTCGTACGCCGAGCTGATCGCCGACCCCGAGGTCGACGTCGTCTACAACCCCCTGGCCAACGCCTTCCACGCCGAATGGAATCTGAAGGCGATCGAGGCCGGTAAGGCGGTCCTGACCGAGAAACCGTTCGCGCGCAACGCCGCCGAAGCCGACACGGTGCGGCGGGCGGCGCGTGAACGGGGTGCGCCGATCATGGAAGGGTTCCACTACCTGTTCCATCCGATCATCGGGCGGATGTTCGATCTGCTTGGTGACGGCACGCTCGGCGAGCTGCAGCGGGTCGAGGTCATCATGCGAATGCCCGAACCCAAACCGGACGACCCGCGCTGGAGCCTCGAACTCGCCGGCGGGGCAGTCATGGACCTCGGCTGCTACGGCCTGCACGTGCACCGACAGCTGGGCAGGTTCGCCGGCGGTGCCCCGTCCGTGGTGGCGGCCCGCGCGGTCGAACGCACCACGGGAGTCGACGAATCCATGGACATTGACCTCGTATTCCCCAACGGCGCCACGGGTTCGAGCATCAACTCGATGAACTGGGATCGGTTCGAGATGACGCTGCGGCTCGTCGGTGACCGAGGTCAGGCACTCGCCCACGACTACATGCTCCAATACGGCGACGACCGGATCACCGTCAGCACCGACGCCGGAACGACGACGCTGCACGTCGGCACCCGCTCGACGTACACGTACCAGCTCGAGGTATTCGCCGACCACCTGCTCGGCGGGACGCCCTTCCCGATCGATACCGACGATGCCGTGACGAACATGCGGTTCGTCGACGCCGCATACATCGCCGCGGGTCTTCCCCCGCGGTAATCGAAGCCTCCCGCCAGGCCGGGAGGACCGACTTCCGACGCCGGCCTGGGCGCGCACTTCTACTCCCCTCATTGCTTCCCCCCTCCCCTCCTCCCAGCTGCCACCCCACAGCTGGATGGTCGCGGCATCCCGAAAGGCCAATCACGATGTACACGAACAAGCGTCGGCTCACACCGGCCGAACGGACCACATCTCGCCGGGTGACCACCCTGGCGGTCGGTGTCGCTGCAACGGTACTGCTCGCCGGATGCTCAGGCACCGGCGGCAAGGCGGAATCGGCGGGTTCCGGCATGGGCGCCGGTTCCGCGGACACGCCTCACGCCACCATCGCCATGATCACACACGAGGTTCCGGGCGACACTTTCTGGGACCTGATCCGCAAGGGCGCCGAAACCGCAGCGGCGAAGGACAACATCGAACTGCGCTACTCCTCGGACCCCGAGGCGCCGAATCAGGCCAACCTGGTCCAGAGCGCCCTCGACAGCCAGGTCGACGGCATCGCCCTCACCCTCGCCAAGCCCGACGCCATGGCTCCGGCCGTGCGGGCCGCTGTCGACGCAGGCACCCCGCTCGTCGCCTTCAACTCGGGTTTCGACCAGTACCAAGCCCAGGGCGTGTCCCAGTACTTCGGTCAGGACGAGAAGCTCGCCGGCATCTCGGCCGGGCAGCGCCTCACCGCTGACGGTGCGAAGAAGGCGCTGTGTGTCATTCAGGAGCAAGGCCAGGTCGCGCTCGAAGCACGCTGCGCCGGCGTGGTCGAAGGGTTCGACGGGCAAACCGAGATCCTCAACGTCAACAGCAAGGACCTGCCTTCGGTCGAGGCGACGATCACCGCAAAACTTCAGCAGGACCCGTCGATCGATCACGTCGTCGCGCTGGGAGCGCCGATTGCCCTGACGGCCATCCAGTCCGTCGCCAATGCTGCCAGCCCCGCGAAGATCGTCACCTTCGACACCAATGCAGCCCTCGTCGACGCGATCAAGGCCGGAGACGTCCAGTGGGCAGTCGACCAGCAGCCGTTCCTGCAGGGCTACCTTGCCGTGGACTCGCTGTGGCTGTACCTGAACAACCGCAACACCATCGGTGGCGGTACACCGACCCTGACCGGTCCCGCCTTCATCGACCAGTCCAACATCGACTCGATCGCCGAGTACGCGAAGAGCGGAACCCGCTGAGCGCGGTGCCCGGCGCACCACTGCGTGTGCCGGGCACCCGTCCGGCCCCGGAAGGAACGTCATGTCCACACAGCAAGATCTGGACCTTGCCAGTCACAAGGTCGTCCACGACGAGCGGGTGAAGGAGCAGAAACGCCTGCAGCGTCTGCTGGTCCGTCCCGAGATCGGTTCCCTGTTCGGTGCGATCGCCATCTTCATCTTCTTCATGGTCGTTGCACCCCCGTTCCGCAGCCCCGAAGCCCTCGCCACGGTGCTCTACGCCTCCTCCACGATCGGGATCATGGCGTGCGCGGTCGCGCTGCTGATGATCGGCGGGGAATTCGACCTCTCCGCCGGCGTCGCCGTCACCACCAGCTCCCTGGCGGCGTCGATGATCGCCTACAACCTGCACCTGAACCTGTGGGCCGGCGCCGCCCTCGCCCTCGTCGTCTCGCTGGCGGTCGGGTTCTTCAACGGGTACCTGGTGATGAAGACGAAGATCCCCAGCTTCCTGATCACGCTGAGCTCGTTTCTGATGCTCACCGGCATCAACCTGGCGGTCACCAAACTGATCACCGGGCAGGTCGCCACCCCCAGCGTGTCCGACATGGCCGGGTTCGACTCGGCGAAGAAGGTGTTCGCGTCCTCCTTCGAGGTCGGCGGGGTGTCGGTGCGGATCACCGTGCTCTGGTGGCTGCTGTTCACCGCGATCGCCACCTGGGTGCTGTTCAAGACCCGGATCGGGAACTGGATCTTCGCCGTCGGCGGCAACCAGGACTCCGCCCGCGCCATCGGCGTCCCGGTCACCAAGGTCAAGATCGGGTTGTTCATGACCGTCGGGTTCGCCGCCTGGTTCGTCGGGATGCACCTGCTGTTCTCGTTCAACACCGTCCAGTCCGGGCAGGGCATCGGCAACGAGTTCCTCTACATCATCGCCGCGGTCATCGGCGGCTGCCTGCTCACCGGCGGGTACGGCACCGCGATCGGCGCCGCGATCGGCGCGTTCATCTTCGGCATGACGAACCAGGGCATCGTCTACGCCGGCTGGAACCCGGACTGGTTCAAGTTCTTCCTCGGCGCGATGCTGCTGTTCGCGGTCATCGCCAACAATGCCTTCCGCAACTACGCCGCCAAGAGGTGACCGGTATGAGTACCATCGAACAACTTCCCGTCGATACCGAACCCGGTGGTGGCGACAAGATCCCGCTGATCGAACTCAAACACGTCGGCAAGCAGTACGGCAACATCATCGCCCTGCAGGACATCAACCTGCGGGTGCGGGCCGGGGAGGTCACCGGTGTCCTCGGCGACAACGGGGCCGGCAAGTCCACCCTGATCAAGATCATCGCCGGCCTGCACCAGCAGAGTGAGGGGGAGTTGCTCGTCGACGGCGAGGCCCTCACCTTCGGCTCACCGAAGGAGGCCCTGTCCAAGGGCATCGCCACCGTCTACCAGGACCTGGCGGTGGTGTCGCTGATGCCGGTGTGGCGGAACTTCTTCCTCGGCCAGGAACTGCGGAAGGGACCGTTCAAGTCCCTCGACGCGAACGGGATGCGCGCCACCACGATGTCCGAGTTGTCGAAGATGGGCATCGAGCTGCCCGACGTCGACGCCCCCATCGGCTCGCTGTCCGGCGGTCAACGCCAGTGCGTGGCGATCGCCCGGGCGATCTTCTTCGGCGCCCGCGTCCTGATCCTCGACGAGCCCACCGCCGCCCTCGGCGTCAAGCAGTCCGGGATGGTGCTGCGCTACATCTCCGCCGCCAAGGAACAGGGCTTCGGGGTCGTGTTCATCACCCACAACCCGCACCACGCCTACATGGTCGGCGACCACTTCGTCCTCCTCAACCGCGGCCGGCAGAAACTGGACTGCACCTTCGACGAGATCAGCCTCGAAGAACTCACCCAGCAAATGGCCGGCGGCGACGAACTCGAAGCACTCACCCACGAACTGCGGCGCTGAATTCCCCGTCCCCAACGCGTCGCTCGACACCGCACCGCCTCGGAACCATCGGGGCGGTGCATTCGTGCGCCGATCTTCCGGAACCACCGTCAGGGCATGTTGTAGGGGGTGATGATCCGAATCGGTGACATCAGCGTGGCCACGCCCGACAGCCCGCCACGCCCCTGAATCAGTATCCGGCAGGCCAGGTTTGCGTCCGACCGAAGGTCGTGATCGAGAACGGCCGAGATCTTCTTGTCACGCAGCAACTGCTTGTTGTCCCGATCGAGGTCGTGGGCGATGAAAACGCGGCAACTGCGGCCGAGCTTCTCGAAGGCACGCACTGTCGCCGTGTTGCCGCCGCCGATCGAATAGACCGCCTCGATGTCTGGGTTGCGTTCGAGGGCCGCGAGGACGAGATGTTCGACCGTCGTATCGAGGCCCTCGCTCTCGGAGATGTCGACCAACGTGCGCTGAGATCCGATTCCCCCCACGTTGCCCGACCGGCGCAGCGCGCCGCGAAATCCCATCTCACGCTCCTCTTCACCGCGAAAAGCGTTGCTGCTCAGCGTGACCAGCACACTCGCCGGTGAGTCGTACAGCCATTGTTCGAGCAGGTACGCGGCTGTTTCACCGGCGGCCCGATTCTCGATACCGACATAGCCGACCCGACTGCTGTTCGGCACGTCGGTGGCGTAGGTGACGACAGGGATCCCCGCCTCGGTGAGCCGGTCGATGGCATCGGACACCTCGGTGGTGTCGGGAGCCTTGACGATGACACCTTGCGAGGGGCGTTTGACGAGATTGTCCAGCACCTCGACCATGGCCGGTACCGAGCCGGTCTCCCGGAAATGGAACCGGGTCCGGACCACGGCAGGAGCGAGGAACGGCAATTCCGCCTCCACCGCCTCGCGGAACGCTCCGGAAAAACGCGGCGGAGCCTGCATCACGATATCGAAGAGGTATTTCCGCCCTGCCAAGCGCAGCTGGGAACGCTGGTTGTCCAGGTCGATGATCGCTTGCGCGACTTCCGCACGCGTTCCTTCCCGCACCCCTGGGCGGTTGTGAAGCACGCGGTCGACCGTCGCCTCGCTGAGCCCCGCCTGCTGGGCGATCTCCCGCACCTTGTAACGACTGTGCGCCACAACTTCTCCCTCGAGGTGAAAATGATGGGCAATGCCTGTTGATTGAGGCATGTATCACAGCAAGACTAACAGGGGAAAGCGAAATACGCTCCTGACAAACAACTCCCACGACATTCTTCGGGGAGCCGTTGCGCTTCACGTCGGCCCCCATTCGATCGGAGACCCATGTCAGAGAAAATTGGTGACGCCCTCATCGAGTACGCGCTGCGTTGGGCACCCTTCGGTGGCCCGCACGACGACGACCTCCTCGTCGAATTCGGCATGACCTCGCGCACCTACTACAACAGACTCGCACGCGCGCTGCGGGTACGACCTTCTGTCGAGGGCGGCGAGGACATCCACAGCGCACTCCTGGATCTGTGCTATCGGCGAGACCCACCTCTCACGGGCCCGACCCCGACCACATCACCGCGTCCTCTCCTCGCCAACATCGACAACGACATCGTGGAGCTCGACGAAGTAGCGTTCTGATCAGGGTCGACGGCACCGCATCGTTCCGTACACCCGACCGAGGAACCCTGTGACAGAACACATGCCGGTAACCAGTGGGTCGCGGTTGAGTCGCCGTCATTTCCTCGGAGGGTTGCAGCCGCAGGCGCGGCCGCCAGAATGGTCGATCCTCAGATCCGCCGCATCACCGATACCACCTTGCCCAGGACCACTGCGTCGTCGCCGTCGATCACGGCATACGCGGGATTACGGGGCTCGAGGAAGACGTGACCATCGCGGCGCCGGAGCACCTTCACCGTGGCCTCGCCGTCAATCATCGCGGCGACGATCTCGCCGGAATGCGCTTCGTCCTGGCGGCGCACCACAACGACATCGCCATCGCAGATTGCGGCGTCGATCATCGACTCGCCGCGCACCCGCAGCCCGAACACGGTGCCGGAGCCGACAAGTTCGCGAGGGAGCGTCAGCATCTCATCGGCGTGCTCCTCCGCGAGGATCGGTGCGCCGGCGGCGATATCGCCGACCACCGGTACCGTCACATTGTTTTCGGACGAGCGACCTTGCTTCCCCTCGGGGAGGAACGGGCGCACGTCCAATTGCCGAGCCATGGCCGTGCCTCTTCGGAGAAAGCCCTTTTCCTCGAGGCTCTTCAGATGCTTGGACACCGACGACGCGGAGCGCAGGCCCACCGCGTCCCCGATCTGTCGGGTGCTCGGCGTGCATCCGTCTGCAGCCACGCAGTCCCGGATCGCTGCCAGAATCCGCTGCTGGCGGGATGGCAGGGTGGAGGCATCGAGGCCACCGAACATGTCGAGATCGTCGTAATCGGTCACCGAAGAATCGTAGGGGGTGACGACAGCGCCCTCGAGCACGGCGTGGGCGCTGATGGCTCACCGTTCACGGGATGGTGAGCGCCGGCACTGCCAGAGGATCGGCCGGAGCCGGGGCGCTGCGGTTGGCCGTGACGAGGTCCCACGCGGTCTGCCGTGGCGCCACGCCGTCCAGTTTCCATTGCCCGAGCAGCAACGCGACCTTGGCCAGCATCTCGGTACGCAACCGCAGGAACGAATCCTCCGGGTCGGTGCCAACCTGACTCAGTAGGACCCACCAGGCCCAGGCGACTGCTCCGGCATTGGCGACGAAGTCTGGGACCACCGGAATGCCGCGGCCGGTGAGCACCGCCTCGGCCCGCGGGGTCGTCGCGGCATTCGCAGCTTCGATCAGGACTTTCGCTGCGACCTGGTGGACGTTATCCGAAGTGATCGCATACGAGATCGCGGCCGGGACGAGGATGTCTGCCGCGGTGGCGATCACAGCCGTGCTCGGCAACCGCTGAACATGCGAGGGGACGCGGGAGCGGTCGATCTCGCCGTAGCAGTCCCGCAGGTCGAGCAGCGCGGGAACGTCCAGGCCGTCGGGACAGTACAGCGTGCCGAAGGCGTCGGCGACAGCAATCACGCGCATACCGGCCTCGTACAGATACCAGGCCGCGCCGCCCCCCATGGTGCCGATGCCCTGGATTGCCACCGTCGTGTCTGCCGGAGTCCAGCCATATGCGTTCACCGTACCGATGCAGGCCTGCGCGACTCCGTAACCGCCGATCACATCGCCCAGCAGAAAACCGCTGGGCACGGGGGCGTTCAATGCTGCCCGTACCCGGCGTAGAGTCCTCTGCGGATCTTCGGCACGGCTGATCGCCGCATGGTAGGACTGCTGAAGGCCGAGTCGCGCGAAGACGTCGTCGAGCAGATGCTGCGGCACCCCCAGATCCTCCGCGGTCACCCAGTGCGCGGCCAGCCACGGGCGCATCGCCTGACAGAACCGCTCCAGAACACCGATGGCGCGGGGGTCCTTCGGGTCGAAGTCGATGCCGCCCTTCGCGCCGCCGACCGGCAGGTCGAAAACCGCGGTCTTGGCGGCCATGCCTCTGGCCAGATCCTCCACCTCCGACATCGTGCAGCCTGCGCGCATTCGGGTGCCCCCGGTTGCCAGGTCGGACACCAACGTGTGCACGACGAGGTAACCACGAGCTTCGGTGACCGGATCAGACCACGTCACACGTAAGAGGGGCTCACCGCCACGCACGGTCGCCGCATCGACCCGAGGTTGCGTCGCAGTGTTCTCACGGTAGTCAGACTCTCGGTGCTCGGGGGTGCGCCCGAACCCGCATTCCGTTGTCGTGGTCACCTCGAGTTACCCCAATCGTCCTCAGAAAATCTTCGCCTCCACGACCACTCAGCCGATGACGCCAGAGTGCGCGCGCTGGTGACCAGGCGTCCAGTTAAGAATCTTGAAGGATTGAGTTCACGCTTTCTACACAGCGGAGCGCGTGGTCCGGTTGGACGGTTCGGAATGGATGCATAGGCTGGCGGCATGGAGCTGTCATTGCGCCGGTTGCGGATGCTTCGGGAGTTGCATCGCCGAGGCACCGTGACCGCCGCGGCGCTGGCCTTGCATTACACCACATCCGCGGTATCCCAACAGCTCACCCAGCTCGAACGCGACGTCGGCGCAAAGCTATTCGAGCGGCGCGGTCGGCGGGTACAGCTCACCGAGATCGGCCTGCTCCTCGCCGAGCACGCTGAGGACATCATTCGATCGGTGGAGCGCGCGACCACCGCTCTCGAACAAACGCAGGACGGGGTCACCGCCCGATTGACCGTCGGCGTGTGGGCGTCCGTCGCGTCGAGCCTGGTGCCGAGTGCGCTGACGTTGCTGGCCGCCGAACATCCCGGCATCGAGGTGCGAACGAGGGAGCTTGCGCCGGAGGACACCGCAGTCGCGGTACGGGACGGGTCGCTGGACTTCTCGTTCGTGATCGACTATTCCGACTATCCGATGCAGTGGGACCCGGAGTTGACCAGGGTGGTGATCGCAGTGGAGCGACTGCACGCAGCGCTGCCTCCGGGAACGGTTTCCGCCAAAACGATGGCGCTGGCGGATCTCGCCGAGCATCCCTGGATCCTTGCGGGACCCACGTCGCATTTCGGCCGCGCGGTGCGCTTGGCCTGTCAGCGTTGCGGATTCGAACCCAGGATCAACCATGAGGTCGGCGAGCAGGCTACGGCACTCGCGATGGTTGCCGCGGGCCTGGGAGTCACCCTTGTCTCCGATCTCGGACTGACGCTGCGCCCGCCGGGAATGGACGTCGTCGCGCTCACCGAACCACTCATGCGGACCATTTCTATCGCCCATCGGGGGACGGAAGCGCACCGACCGCCGCTGCAACTGGTGATCGACGCAGTGCGTGCCGCGGCGGCCGCACGGGGGCTCGCGGCGCGCTCGCCGTACCCGTAAGCGCGTTCACCCCCCGCAGGACGGAACGTCAGGGGTGCGGGCTCATGGTTTCGAGCATGTAGTCGAGTTCGGCGATGGTGCGGTCGGGTGGGAGTGTGAGGATCGGCATCTCGGCGCCTGCGGTGTACCAGTGCTGGAGTTGGTCGCGAGCGGTGTCCGGTGTGCCCCAGACGGTGAGCTCGTCGAGCAGAACTCGGGCTTCGGGCGGCACGTCGGTGGTGTCGTGGGTCGGGTTGCCCGCAAGCACGGCCTCGACCGGGTCGCGGTATCCCCGTTCGCTCAGCGAGCGGCGGTAGAGCGAGCCCATGCTGGTGAGGTAGAACGCGACCCACCAGGACGCGATCTCGCGGGCGGTTGCGTGATCGGCCGCGACGGCGGTGGGGACGGCCGGGCACACCGAGGAGCGTGTGGTGCGACCGGATCGAGCCCCCGCCTGCTGGAGCAGGTCGATTCCGCGGGGCAACCACGACCGAGGGACCAGGAAGGGCGTCCAGCCGTCGGCCACTTCGCCGGCGAGTTGGATGGATTTGTTGCCGAGTCCGGCGAGGTAGATCGGCAGGCCGGTGCGCGCGGCGACACCCAGCCGCAGGGGCCGGTGGTCGTGGGTTGCCGTCGGGCGGACCCGGTCGCCGTCGAGCAGTCGACGGACCTGTGCGGTGACCGCGCGCAGCTTGGCCACCGGTGCGGTGAACGACTGGTCGTGCAGTCCTTCGACGAGTTGCGGACTGCTTGCACCCAAGCCGAGGACGAAACGGCCGTGTGAGACCTGGTCGAGGCTGGTGGCGAGCATCGCGAGGGTGCCTGCGGTGCGGCCCCAGACGCTGAGCACACCGGTACCGATGGTGATTCGTTCGGTCTTGGTGGCGATTTCGGTGAGCAGGACGGCGGCATCCTGGCTCCACCCTTCGGCGAGGTAGAACCCGTCATAGCCGAGGTCTTCGGCGCGGCGGGCGACGTGCAGTATCACCTCACGGCGCGTTTCGAGTGGGGTCACGCAGATACCGAGGCCACGCCGGGTAGCGCTGACGCCGGGGGCGAGGTTGCCGGCTGTGTGGGTGCTCATGCGCGGGTTGCCGTCCGTTCTGGTGTCGATGCTTCACTCGACAGGCGCGTACGCACCGCGAGGCGGGCGCGGTCGAGATAGCGCGTCTCGGCGAAGAGATGGAAATATGAGTTGGCCGCCAGCAGTGTGCCTTCCAGCTCGAACGCGAGCTGGTCCGGATCGGTGTCGGTGCACAACTCACCGGATTGCTGTGCGTCGCGTGCCGCCTGCGCGAGGGTCCCCATCCACTGGCGCTGACACTCGGCGACGGCATCGCGGACCGGGCCGGGCGTCTTGCCGTCGAACTCGGCCATCGCGGCAGCGAAGAAGCATCCCCCCGGAAAGACTCCCCGTTCGACATACGACAGGAACGACTCGCAGAGGGCGGCGAGGCGCCGCATACCCGGACCCGATTCGAGCGCCGGTGTGACCACCTCGCGCACGTAACGCTGGCGCGCGACCTCGACGGTGGCCAGCTGGAGGTCCTGCTTCGAGCCGAAGTGGGCGAACAGCCCGCTCTTGCTCATCCCGGTCAGGCTCGCGAGATGCCCGATGGTGAGTCCGTCCAGACCTTCGACCGATGCGATGTCGGCGGCCGCGTGCAGCACGGTCTCCCGCGTCTTGGCCCCTGGGGTCGTGTTCCGCTTCTGTGCCATGAACTCATCCTAGTACAGCACGAACGATCGTGCTATCTTTGATTCCAGTCGGCGATGTGAAGGCACTCGCTGCGGGGCAGCCGGTCGGCTAGCGATGCGCGAGATACGGGATTTCGGATTGAGTGAGGCGCGATGTTCGACGTGATCGTGGTGGGCGCCCGGTGCGCAGGCGCTTCGTTGGCGATGCTTCTGGCACGCGGCGGGCACCGTGTCGCGGTGGTCGATCGCGCGTCGTTTCCCAGCGACACCATGTCCACCCACTTCCTGTGGCCACGTGCCGCGTTCCGACTGCGGGACTGGGGATTGCTCGATCGGTTGCACGCCCGCGGCTGCGCACCGATCGAGCAGCTCACCTTCGACGTCGGCCCGGTGCAGATGTCAGGTATGGGGCCGGGCGTCGAAGGGCAGACCGCCGCATACTGCCCGCGGCGGACTGTTCTCGACACGGTGCTGGTCGAGGCGGCCGTCGAAGCGGGCGCCGACCTGATCGACGGCGTCGTCGTCGACGACGTGGTGTGGGCGGATGGTCGCGTATCGGGCGTGCGCGGCCGTCGCCGAGGTGTAGGCGGCTCGGTGTCGTTGCGGGCACCGCTGGTCGTCGGGGCGGATGGCCTGCACTCGACCGTCGCGCGGCGAGTCGCTGCTCACGTTTACAACCACCATCCGCCGCTGACGTGCGTGTACTACTCCTATTGGAGTGGCCTCGGCGATGTGCGCGCGTCGTTCCACGCCAGAACCGGCCAGCTGATCCTGGTCTGGCCCACCAACGACGGGCTCACCTGCATCTACGTCGGTTGGCCCCGTCGGGAATTTCCGCGCGTCCGCACAGACCTCGACCGAAGCTTTCACGCCGCCCTCGATCTGGTGCCAGGACTGCGTGACACGGTCGCCTCCGGCCAGCGTGAACAACGTTTCGTCGGTACCGCCGACTTACCCAACCAGTACCGAAAATCGGTCGGACCGGGCTGGGCACTCCTCGGCGATGCCGGCCACCACAAGGACCCCTCCACGGGGATGGGCATCGCCGATGCGTTCCTCAGCGCCGACCTGCTCGCGGAGGCCATCCACAGCACGCGCGCCGGCCGTCCCGTCGATGACGCCCTCGGCGACTACCAACGTCAGCGCGACCAGCTCACCGCCAACGGCTTCGAACTGGCGCTCAGCACGGCCCGCCTCGCGCCGCTCTCGAACGGACTCACGGCGTTCTACCGAGCGGCCGCGGCCCAACCGGAGGTAGTCGAGCGAATCTTCGGCGTCCTCGGCGGGTCGGTGCCCATCCGAGACGTCTACTCCGCGCCGAACATCGCGTCGGTTCTCGCACAAGCCAACTCTTGAACACACGTTCCATTGCGCGTGCACACCAGGCCGTACTCGCGGTGCCATCGGGTGCGCGGCGGTCCGTGCGGTGGTTACCCTCGCAGGATGACTGCAATTCCGGATTCCACGGTGGGCACGAACACAGCGGTGGCCGGCCTCGAGAGCACCTTTGCCGACGAGCTGGGCGCCCTGACGGTGCCGTGGCAGGGTGCCCACGCGCCGGACCCCACGTTGCTCGTACTCAACGAGCAGCTTGCGGCGTCGCTGCGGTTGGATGTCCAGACGCTGCGAAGCGAGGACGGGGTCGGCGTCCTGTCCGGATCGACGGCGCCGGCCGGGGCCAAGCCGGTGGCGATGGCATATGCGGGCCATCAGTTCGGCGGATACGCACCGCTCCTCGGGGATGGTCGGGCGTTGCTGCTCGGCGAGCTGACCAGCAGCGATGGGCAGCGGGTGGATCTACACCTCAAGGGTTCGGGGCGCACGCCGTTCTCCCGGGGCGGCGACGGGTTCGCGGTAATCGGCCCGATGCTGCGCGAATACCTGGTCAGCGAGGCCATGTACGCCCTCGGCATCCCCACCACGCGCGCACTGTCGGTGGTCGCGACGGGCCAGCACGTTCATCGATACGGCGCCGAGCCCGGTGCCGTGCTCGCCCGGGTCGCGGCCAGTCACCTGCGGGTGGGCACCTTTGAATACGCGGTGCGGCAGGGTGAGGTGTTGCAGCCGCTCGCCGATTACGCGATCGCCCGCCACTACCCGGAGCTGACCGAACTGCCGCCGGGACGTGACGGTAATCGCTATCTGTCGTTCTTCGAGGCGGTGGTGGAGGCGCAGGCGTCACTGGTGGCGAGGTGGATGCTCACCGGTTTCGTGCACGGGGTGATGAACACCGACAACACGACCATTTCGGGCGAGACCATCGACTACGGTCCGTGCGCCTTCCTCGACGCGTTCGACCCGGCCGCTGTGTTCAGTTCGATCGACCACGGCGGCCGGTATGCGTTCGGCAACCAGCCCGTTGTCCTGAAGTGGAATTTGGCGCGCCTCGCGGAAACGCTACTGACGCTGATAGATTCCGCGCCGGATGACGCGATTACCGCGGTGTCTGCAGTTCTCGAGACCTTCGACGAGCGTTACGACGGCCACTACGCTGCCGGTATGGCGGCAAAGCTCGGTTTGGCCGGCGAATTCGTCGATCGAGCGCTGGTCGACGACCTGCTGACGCTGCTGGAGGAACATGGTGCCGACTGGACGGGCACCTTCCGTGCTCTCGCGGACGAACTACGCGGATATTCGACGCCTCTCGACGGCCTCGTTCCGCGCGAGCACATCGGGCCATGGCTGGAACGCTGGCGCGGCGACCTGACGAAACATGGGCGCGGGGCAGCGGAGACCGCGGACACGATGGACTGCGTCAACCCGCTGTACATCCCGCGCAATCATCAGCTCGATGCTGCGTTGCGCGCCGCGACCGACGGGGAGCTCGCTCCGTTCGAGAAGCTATTGGAGGTCGTCACGCATCCGTTCGACCGCCGCGACGAGTGGTCCGACTACACCACACCCGCCCCACAGTCATTCAGTAAGTCCTTCCAAACCTTCTGCGGCACTTAACTTCCAGGACGGAGTTGCACGGCGACGTTCGTGTCGAGGAACTTCTCGCCGACGATTCGTCGCCGGAACGACTTCGGTTGGTGTCGCCGCGACGGGATGCCGCCGTGCGCAGTTCGCGGCCGGCCGAAGCCGAATGCGATTGCCCGAGACGTCGAACCCGTCAGCTGGCGGGATCGTAGTGGAACGCGCGCACCTCCTGCGCGCACCGGCAGGCAACCGCGATCTTCGCAGCCCATTCCAGTGCCGCCTCGCGGGAGGGCAACTCCAGTACCGCGTAGCCGCCTTCGAGCTGCTTCATCTGCGGGTACGTGCCCTCGGTCACCGTGCCATCCCCATCGACCAGGACAGGCGGAACGCTCTCGTCGATTCCACCGCCGAACACCCAGACGCCAGCGTCCTTCGCCTCCTCCACCACCGCGTGCGACGCATCCGACACTGCCTGTAGATCCTCGTCGGGAAGGACCATGGCACCACTGGGGAACGAGATCAGGTACTTCGTCATCGCGTCGACTCCTTCGCCTCACGTCAGATCGGAACCCATCCTCGCCGACACGGGCCGGCGCGCACAAGATTCGCCCACCCTCCCCCAAACGGCCGGTACGGGCCGCCTCCACCACCGCGCTCACCGCTGCCGCGATACCGCGGGCATCAAGCACTTGATCAACATGCCCGAGTGCGCGTGGGGTAAGTAGTGTGACGGTCGCGTTGTGGCGAGCAACTGCACAGCGCAATATTCTGCGGACTGCCGTCCAAGGGCTGGAGATGATCGTAGTCGGGAACGTCCACGTTCCCCGAGAGTCCGTCCGGCGACGATCGGATCGGCTTTTCAGGCACACTCGCGCAGATTCTTGACGACATCGCTTCCGCAGCAAGTACGGGCGCAGACGAGTTGATCCTCGACCTTACTGGTGGCAGAACACACGTCGGATGCTGGACGCGGCACTCGAATTCGGGAGCTTGTGTCGGCGGCGGGAGTCTGAGGAGGTGGCGGCTATCGGTTTACCTGCCATCCTTCCCCCGACTTCGGCGTCAATGGCTCTGCGACGACTCACCATGGCCGATATCAAGCCCGATGCGACCACAACCTGCCCCAGCATCAGCGACGCCGGCAGTATCAACAACTCCCACCCCGTCGAACCATACGCCTGCGACCACACCACGATCACGATGGCCAAAATCCACGTCAAAGCCTGCCCCAACGTCATCAATGCGCCGGCCCACGTCCGATCAGCGCGTCGGACAAGCCCGATCGTGCCCGCGACCGCCCCCACCAACGCCGCGATCAAACAGACCGGTGTCGGGAGCAACACCATCAGACCGAGAAGCGGTCCAGGCTCGACTATCCCTGTGGTGACCAGTTGCGGCACTACGAATAGCCACACCGACACAGCGCACAGCACCGAGACGACCGATGCGCTCGTGGATACCTTCATCGCATCAACCTAGACCAGACATCAGGTTCACCCGGCAGTCCACGATTGCAGTTGAGACTCACCATCGCGCGATCCTGCGTGCAGCGACCGCGCCGAAATCGAGCGGGCCCGCCTCTGAATCAACACCAAGACTCCGTTGGCTACGACCCGCCCGACCTCGACGACAGTCGGTAGACTCCAAACATGGGCAAGCGCACGGTCCCGAGCGGCACGGTGCATAGAGTGCCAGCAGACCTACGAACGGCGTTGGCCGTTGACGGCCAGGCGCTGAAAGCGTGGAATGACATCACACCACTCGCACGCAATGAGTGGATCTGCTGGGTCGAGGATGCCAAGCTCGACGAAACGAGAGCGCGTCGAATCAAGCGGGCGCATACCGAACTGGCTGAAGGCAAGCGCCGCCCATGCTGCTGGCCTGGTTGTAGCCACCGGGAAAAGACCGGTAAGTAGAACCCTTCCACTCAGCCGCAGCCGACTTGTCCGATCCGGGACCTTCGGCCTCGCGCGGTCGTCCGCGCGACCTTGTTTCTGGAGACAACGAGGTCGCGCACATATTCGACGCAGTGGACAATCGACATAGCTTCAGCGCATGGAAGCTCGATGTAGTCGTATACGACTCGAGGAGCATCACATGAAAGCCGTTCGCATCCATGAGAATCGAGGTCCCGCGAACCCGGAGCTACTCGTGCTCGAGGATGCCCCCGACCCGCACGCCGCCACCGGTGACGTGATCGTCCGAGTGCACGCCGCATCCTTCGTGCCCGACGAGCTCGACTGGCCAGGAACCTGGACGGATCGGGCCGGCCGCGACCGCACGCCGTGCATCCCCGCACACGAGGTGGCCGGCGTTGTCACCGAAGTTGGCTATGGCACCACCGGTTTCGAGGTCGGTGACCGTGTCTTCGGGTTGACCGACTGGCACCGCGACGGCGGCGCCGCCGAGTATGTCGCCGTCGAGGCACGCAACCTGGCTGCGATCCCCGACACCGTAGGATTCCAGGCGTCCGCGGCGCTGCCCCTCGCAGGTCTGACCGCCTGGCGGGGAATGTTCCGACACGGCGGCCTGGAGTTCGGCGACGCCGCCGACCGCACCGTCGTCGTACATGGTGGCGCGGGAGGGACCGGTTCCCTGGTTGTCCAGCTCGCGCACGCGGCCGGATCGCGGGTCGTCGCGACGGGACGGCGTGCAGCCGAGGAACGCGCCCGAGCCACGGCGCAGTCGAATTCCTTCCCCTCGATGGGGAACGCGACCTGGACCAGCTCGCACCGGTGGACCTGGTGTTCGACACCATCGGCGGCGATGCGCTCGCCCGATCGGCCGCGATCGTCAAGCCGGGCGGCGTGCTGGTCTCGATCATTGCGCCGCCCCCGGTGACACCACGCGGCGGACGAACAGTCTTCTTCATCGTCGAACCCGACCGATCAGAGCTCGTGAAACTCGCACAGCTCACCTCGCAGGGGTACCTGCGCCCGCACGTCGGCGCCGTCCGCCCGCTCGCCGAGACACGGGCAGCGTTCCTGTCCAAACGGCGGGGCGTGCCGGGCAAGGTGGTCCTCGGCGTCCCGCCTGCGGGGTTGCCGACCTAGGAGGGCCCACGAACGGAGATCCCTCGAGCGCCGCGGTGAGTTTTCCCGTCACCTCTGGTCTGTACTGGTGTGAGTAGACACGAAGCGTGCGGGAGCAGTCGATCTGCCCGCGTGACGCCGACGGGCAGGTGCCACCGGTCAGCGGTGTACCGCTTCATGAACAGCAAGGAGAAAGTCTCATGACATCGACACCACCCTCCACGGGAACCTCCAACGCGACACCGGCGCCGACGGGCGGAACCACGAAGAAGGCCAGAATCGCTGGACTGGTCGTCAGCGCCCTCGTGGTGCTGTTTCTCCTGTTCGACTCGCTCATCCACATCGCGAACACGCAAATGGTGCGCGAGGCGATGGCCGAGCTGGGTTTTGCCGAGAACCTCAACCGTGTCATCGGGGTCGTTCTGTTGGTGTGCCTGATTCTCTACATCGTGCCCGCCACGGCGATTCTGGGCGCGGTGCTGCTGACCGGATACCTCGGTGGAGCCGTCGCTACCAACATGCTCACCGAGCAGCCGATCGTCAGCACCACCCTGTTCCCGATTTACGTCGGCATCTTCGTGTGGGGCGGTCTGTACCTGCGGGACGCGCGGGTGCGATCGATCATGCCTGTCCGACGCACGTGAACCACCACCCGACTGCTGGCCTCGAATGCCATTGACACCGAACGGATCGATGTTAGGTGATCGCGGCGTCACGCAATTCGGCGTATGAATCTTCCATCGCCACCGCCAGCCGGGCAACGTCGGGCAGCGCCTCGGGGTCTGTGCAGAGCCCGATACCGACGATCCCGGCGCAGGAGATCGCCGAGATCCGCAGCGCGTGGTGAGCTGCGGGCTCGGAGGAGGAGAAGAGCCGCTCGACCTGACGTCCGGAAACGCTGACCGGCACGGGCGGGCCGGGGACGTTCGAGATCGACAGGCTGAACTCGCGCGCGCTACCAGCGAGTCGCTTTGCGGCTTCCTCGACGCGTTTCACGCGTCCGAGAGCGTGGAAGAGATCGAACAGCTCTTCGGCGTCGTCGAGGAGCTTGCGCTTGCTGGTCTCGGCGTTGATCCGGTCGAGTCGGGTGAGCGGATCCGCCTCAGCGAGCGGCAGATCGACATTCAGGAAGGAATCACGGTTTCCGAGTTCGCCCGCTCCCTCGTCCCGGTGGTGCAGGCTGACCGGAACTTGAGCACGAAGACGCGGCAGGGCCGCCTGGCCGGCGCCGAGCCAGCTTCGCAGGCCGCCGGCGACGATCGCGAGGAGTACGTCGTTGACGGTTGGTCGACCGGGGCGTGAGGCGCCGATTGCCTTCAGCTCCGCGAGTGGGGCGACGGTGAAGGCGAGCTCGCGGGCGGCACTGATCGGGCGGTCGAAAGGCGAATGTGAACCGCGATGGCCGAGTTCACGATGCACAACCGCAGGCATCCGCAGTGCCTCGTCGATTCGCGACCGTTGCGGCGAAGCGGCGCGAAGGCCCGGCCGCGTTCCTCCCAGGGGCGGTTCGAGGTGCCGATCCCAGAGGACGTCGTCGAGGAAGCGAACCGCGCTGATCCCGTCGGCCATCGCGTGATGGATCCGCACCGCGATCGCCTCGCGCCCGTCGCCGAGTGGACCGATCAGATCGAACGTCCACAATGGACGCTCGTGGTCGAGGTGCTCGGACATAAGCTTACTGACGGCCCGCCACAGATCGTCGCGCGAGGCACACCCGGGCTCTTCCCGGCGCCGGACGTGGTCACTGATCTCGAACGCCGTCGCCTCGACCCAGCGCGGCTCCGGTCCCGAGGTATCGATCCGTTGCGTCGCTCGCGGCTGGCTCGAAAGCCGCTCCGCCACGGCAGTTCGCAGAGCCTCGACGTCGAGCGGGGAGGTGGCCGGCCCGAGAACGACGAGCTTGAGCGTGTGGCCGGTTATCACCGCCGATTCGAGCCCCAGGATATGTGCGTCGTCGGCGGACAGCCGATCGGGATCCTCGCGGCTCACCTCGGCAAGTCTATTCGGGTCGGCACCTTTTCGAACCAGGAATGTCGGTCCCGCAGCTCAGCACGGACCCAGAGTGTTGCTTGCCTATGTCACACCGTCCGCGGCCCGGCCCCGGCCTTCACAGCGGGGCGGTGATCGGCGCCTCAGGGGCGTGGGTGACAGCGGTGCGCCCGGTCTCGAGGTACTCGGTGACGGTCTGGTCGACGACGGCGTTGCCACCCTGGATCCCCGCACCGTGATCTCCTCCCTCGACGGTGACGAGGTGCGCCCCCATGTCGTGGGCGAGCTGAACTCCCCCCTGATAGGGGGTCTGCGGGTCGCGCATTCCCTGCAGGACGAGCGGGGCCGTCGCCAGTCCTCGATTGCTCAACGTGGGCAGCGCGACAACGGGCGGCGCACCGGTACATTCGGGCCCGGCGCTGTAGCTGTACCCGATGAGGTCGAAGAGATCTCCGGTGACGAAGGTGGAGAAGAGCCAACCCGGAATGCGGTCCGGCCGAGCGGCGACATTGTTCTCGTTGCACAGGACCAGTGACTGCATCATCTGGGCCTGGGCGATCCGCTCGTACTCTTGCTCCGTCAGGTCGTCCATCGCGGTGCCGGCGGGAATCGCGTCTCGACCGTCCCGGATCACCCGCGCCATGAGCGGCCAGCTGTTGCGGGCGGGAAGCACCTGCCGCGTCATCACGTAGATGCTGGACGACATCTGGGCGTGCGACGGGTCGGCGAGACGACGGACGAAGGCCTCGAACTGAACGCGTGCCGGTCCGGTGAGATCGACCCCACCGCGATAAGCATCCGCAACGGCCTGCAGGCCGGGCGGTACGTCACCGATCTGGGCGGGTGGTGGCGCGAGGGTCGGGTTCCCGCCGGCTTCCTCGACGATCCGGTCCGACCACCGCTGATACACCTTCAGCGGAGTGTCACCGAGCCCGTACGTGTCGTCGTGGGCGGCGATCCAGTCCATCAGGTCGTAGAAGCGATCCTTGTAGCCGTCGTTCTGCTGCCACAACACGTCGTTCCACAGCCACTTCTGGTCGACCGCAGAATCGAGGACCATGCGACCGGTGTGCTGAGGGAAGAGAGTCGCATAGGTGGATCCGAGAATTGTGCCGTACGAGAGGCCGTAGATGTCGATGGAGTCCTCGCCGAGTGCGAGCCTGACCTGCTCCCAGTCCTTCGCGGTGTTCTCGGTCGTCAGGTGCGCCGTGGTGCCCGGCGCAGCGGACTCGCATGCGTTACGCGTCGCAGCACCGCCGAAGCCGAGGCTCATCGCCGTCGTCTGTTCAGGGGCCAGCACGCACTCGACCGCGCCGGCGTAGGGAAGACCGCGCGGTTGGACACCGATCACGTCCCACTGTGTGCGGACCGCGTCGGGCAGGATCTCGACGAACATGCTGTTCGAGCCGATCGCGTCTCCGCCGGGCCCACCGGGATTGGTGAACAGCACGCCGCGGCGCGAGCCGGGATCCTCGGCGCGGTGGCGGGTGACGAGCACGTCGATCGTGCCGGCGGCGGGGTCCGCGTAGTTGCGGGGAACGGTGACCGAGGCGCACTGATCGGATGCCGGGTCCAGCTCGTATTCGGCCGGGCAGGACCCCCAGCGAAGATCGTCACCCGGTGCCGGCTGTGCGGTGGCCAGCGGTACCGGCCCCAGGGCGAGTGTGGCGGTGAGGCCGCCGACGAGGGCGACAAATCGCGTACGCCGTGCAAACCTCGCACCCGCGCGCTGTCTCGAGTCCAAGTGCCCATCGATCCCCGGCATACTGTCGCGATCCCCCTCGTAGTCCCGTGTCGTGACGATCGTGGCGCCTGGGCCGCTGCGCAGCCAGCCCGCTCTCGCCCCAGCAGCCAGTGTCTCAGACGCACCACCGCGACGACCGGTAACCCGGAATCGGAGATGTCGCCACGGAACCCGGGTGCACACGTCTTTGCGGTGCTGCGTCATCGTGCACCACCGGCGGGACCGTGAAAGCCGGAACCGGAAGCGCTGACCAAGGGTTCGGCCGCGCCTGGCGTACTGTATTGGCGTGCGCTACGAGGTAGTTGAGTCCGACACCGCGACCGCATTGGGCAGCGGTGACGTTCCTGTGCTGTCGACCCCCCGGCTGATTGCGTGGATGGAGGCGGCCACCGTCACCTGCGCTGCATCGTTCATCGGTGCGGGCCAGACGACAGTCGGGACCGCTGTCCGAATCGAGCACCGCGGCCCGACACCGGTCGGTGCAACCGTCGAGATCGCGGCCGAGCCACCAGCCGCCGCTGTCGGCCACCGCCTCACCTTCACCGTGCGGGCGACCGATAGCTCGGGGAAGGTGGTCGCGTCGGGCGAGATCGACCGGGCGATCGTCGACCGGGACCGGTTTCTCGCGGCGGCGTCACCCGCGAAGCCTGATCGCTGACCGCGCTTGTCGCGCACTCACCACTGACCGCCATGTCGCGACCGGCCCGATCCCCCAGCCCTGATGGCGGGCACGGTTACTCACTCGTCGCTGAAGAGTGACCGGTGGATCTCGGCGGATGTTTGCGTGGGGGAATCGCCGGTGCGCGGCGCGTCGGAGACGGGCTCCGGGGTGCTGTGGGTCAGCGTTCGCTGCGCAGAGAAGAGTGGGAGTTCGGATTTGTCGTGATCGATGGTCATTCTGTTCCTTGATTCAGGTGTATGTGGGCGCGGCCGGCTGGGGTGATGGCGACCGGGTAGATCATTGTCGAAATGTGTCGCGTCCGCATGATGTCGTGGGCGGCTCATTCGGCTCGCCATCAGGCGTGGTGCCCACCCTGGGAGATGGTCGCGCGGTGCGGATCTGCGCGGCGCCTGGGCGTGCGGGCCTGCAGCGCTTGTCATCAAATGGACGCTCCTTGCATCGGCCGCAAATCGGCCGGCATTCTCTCGAATCGGGAACGCGTGAGCCGACTCGCTCGATGCGACAACCATTCCGATTCACCAAGCCTATACCCCCATACCATCCGCCTGCTCAACAGTGAACGATCTCACTGCGTGGCGCCCCGAATAAGCGACCTGCTGAGGCGGCGCCGCCCTACCTCGTGTCTCGAGCGCACGGCCTGTTGCCGGCCGCTCGAGGTGAAGATCGGGCGATCTACTCGTGTGCACCACCCCGGGCGCCCATCGCAAGCGATACTGAAATGCCCCACCCTTTCCGAGGAGACGTGAACATGAGCCTGTACGCAGTTGTGGACCCCGCCACCGGAAAGACGGTGCGCGAATATCCGACCGCGACCGACGAGCAGATGCAGGCGGCGTTGTCCGCGGCGGAGAAGGCGCACCGCGAGTGGTCGCGCGGCTCGACGGTGGTTGAGCGCGCCGAACTGCTCCGGAAGGTCGCCGAGTTGCACACCGAACGCCGCGACGAACTGGCCAAGATCATCCAGCGGGAGATGGGCAAGCCGCTGGACCAGTCGTTGGGGGAAGTTGACTTCAGCGCCGCGATCTACCAGTACTACGCCGACAACGCCGAGAAGTTCCTGGCTGACGAGCCGATCGACCTGGTCGAGGGCGACGGTACCGCGCTGATCCGCCGCAACTCGATCGGTGTGCTGATCGGCATCATGCCGTGGAACTACCCCTACTACCAGGTCGCCCGGTTCGCGGGTCCGAATCTGGCACTGGGCAACACCATTGTGCTCAAACATGCACCGCAATGCCCGGAATCGGCGGCGGCACTGCACCAGATCTTCACCGACGCCGGATATCGGGAGGGCGCCTACGTCAACGTCTACGCCACCAACGAGCAGATCGCCGACGCGATCGCCGACCCGCGGGTCCAGGGCGTGTCATTGACCGGGTCCGAGCGTGCGGGCGCAGCGGTCGCCGAGATCGCCGGCCGCAACCTCAAGAAGGTGGTGCTGGAACTCGGGGGTTCCGATCCGTTCATCGTGCTCAGTTCCGATGACCTCGACGCCACCGTAAAAGCGGCAATAGAAGGTCGTTTCGAGAACACCGGGCAGGCGTGCAACGCCGCGAAGCGATTCATCATCGCCGAGGACCTCTACGACGACTTCGTCAGCAGATTCACCGCGGAGGTGCTCGCCACCGCAGACGGACTCGCGCCGCTGTCGTCGGTCGCCGCCGCCGACCGGCTGTCCGAGCAGGTGCAGCAGGCGATCGCCGAGGGCGCCACGCTGGTGTCGGAGGGTGAACGCCAGGGTGCCTTCTTCCCACCCGCCGTGCTGACGAATGTGTCGCGGGATTCACGAACCTACCGGGAGGAACTGTTCGGGCCGGTTGCGACGATCTACAAGGTGCGTTCCGAGGATGAGGCCGTCGAGCTGGCGAACGACACTCCGTTCGGTCTCGGCTCGTATGTCTTCACCACGGACCCCGATCAGGCCTACCGCGTCGCCGACTCACTGGAGGCCGGCATGGTGTTCGTCAATGCCGTTGGCGCCGAAGGAGTCGAGCTGCCGTTCGGCGGCGTGAAGCGCTCCGGTTTCGGTCGCGAACTCGGCAAATACGGGATCGACGAATTCGTGAACAAGAAACTCATCCGCGTCAGCTGACCCGACGATTCCAGTATTTCAGCGCCCTCGGCGTGCAGTTCGATACCGGCGCCCCCACCGGATACCCATCCGGCGACAGAAGTGGGGACCGCACCCACCGGATGCGGTCCCCACGTTGCGCTGGTCAGACAGAGCGCACGTTCGTGGCCTGCGGGCCCTTCTGGCCCTGGCCGACCTCGAACTCCACACGCTGGTTCTCGTCGAGCGACTTGAACCCGCTGCCCGAGATTTCCGAGTAGTGCACGAAGACGTCCGGAGTTCCGTCGTCGGGTGCGATGAAACCGAAGCCCTTCTCACCGTTGAACCACTTCACAATGCCCTGCGCCATGCCCATACTCCCTAAATCTCGATCCGGACCCTCACATCGAGGTTCCGATCTCGATGACCTGATCCTGCCATCCTCGATGTAGTCGCGAAGAACCGGTCGCCTTCGGGTCGACGTTTTTGCATACACCGAGCGCGGTCAGCGGACCATCACCCAGCGCTAGTGTCCCGTCAGCCCGGACCTTTGCGTCCCACGAGGTGAAAGACGCGGCTGAGTTGACGGTAGGAGTCTCATCGGCTCCACGCCGCGGATCCGCACAAGCTCGCGGAGTTCCTCCACCGTGTCGGCTCGAGTCGGCCTCCCAGCACCCCGATCTCCCCCCCGGTGTCAAACGATGCCAGGGCGTCGTCCCACCGTTGTTCCAGGGCCGGGCGCACTGCCATCGCCTTCGCGTTGCCCGTCGTGATCGATACGACGCCACCGGCGCCAGTGCACCGGCACAGCTGGTCGACGAGCGGCTCCGGCTGCTCCAGGTACCCGAGCACGCCGTGACACAGCACGGCGGCGAACCGTTGACCATTCACCGCCTCGTCGGCGTTCTCGCCGTCGGCTACCACGAGCGTCACCCGTCGCTGGGTCTCACCAGGCAGTCGCTGGAGTCGCTGTCGAGCTTGTCCAGCATCACCGACGACGGGTCGGGCACCGTCACGTCGTAACCGGCTCGGGCCAGCGGAAACGATTGATTGCCCGCGCCGCCGCCGACGTCGAGCACTGTCGCTGGGGGCGCCGGCAAATGCTCCAACAGCTGCTGGTGCAGCACATAGATGCGCACGCGTCCCTTCACCGAGGCATACGCCTCATCGGCAAATTGGTCGGCCACACCGGCCCAGGTGTCATCGCCCACAGCCCCAAGATGGTGATTCGAACTTCTCGACGATGGGCGGGACCTCGGGCCGTTGTCCACATTATCGATCGGATCGATTCGAGATCGGGTCAAACGATCCGCACTCTGCCCCGCTTCTGCTGTGTCTCGTCGCGCATGTGGTGCCGGCTCGACAGTCTTTTCAGAGAATCTGCACGATCTCAACGATTCACTTTCCATCGCCGTCCGGTGACAGTGTTGGTATGGAGCAGACTCGATGTTGCGCCGTCTCTCCGGCACCGGGCGACACCGCGCGCCAGTCTGTGACCGGCCCGCGACAACAACCGAACAGAACGGAAGAGACGACACCGATGACCGACAGCCCCCTCGATCTCACCTACGCCGCGGCCGAAGACCGCTACGAGAAGGTCCCGTACCACCGAACCGGAAACTCCGGACTCGATCTGCCCGCCTTCTCGTTCGGCCTGTGGCAGAAGTTCGGTAGCGACTACGCATTTGCGACTCAGCGGGAGATCATCCTCCACGCGTTCGACCTGGGCATTACCCACTTCGACAACGCCGACCGCTACGGCCCACCGCATCGCGCAGCCCAGAAGAACTTCGGCGCCGTGCTCGCCAAGGACCTCGCGCCTTATCGGGACGAACTCATCCTGTCGACCAAGGCAGGCAACCCGATCGGTCCGAGCCCGTATCTCAAAGGCGGCTCGCGCAAGTCGATCCTGACCTCGCTCGACCAAAGTCTGCGCGACCTCGGCACCGACTACGTCGACATCTTCTACCACCACAGCCCCGACCTCAGCACGCCACTGGAGGAATCCGTCGGGGCTCTGGTCAGCGCGGTGGAGCAGGGCAAGGCGCTCTACGTCGGCATTTCCAACTACCTACCCGATCGCACACACGAAGCCGCCGAACTGCTACGCCAGGCCGGCGTTCCGCTGCTCATCCACCAGGCGCGTTACTCGATCTACGACCGTCGTCCCGAACAGAACGGCTTGCTGGACACCGCCCGGCAGGACGGATTCGGGCTGATCGTGTATTCACCCCTGGCGCAGGGTCTGCTGACGGACAAGTACCTGGAGACGATTCCCGAGCGCGCACGAGCACAGAACAGCGCGTTCTTGACGCCGGATGTGATCGACGAGACCTACCGGCAGCGCACGGCCGAGCTCAACAAGATTGCCGAGGCTCGTGGCCAGTCACTCGCACAGCTGGCACTGCAGTGGGTGCTGCGGCGGCAGGAGGTCACCTCGGCGCTGATCGGAGCGAGTTCGACCGAGCAGCTCGACCACAACATCGCGGCCCTGAACTTCCCGCCGCTCACCGACGAAGAACTCGCGCTTATCGAGGAGCACGGGGTGCACGGAACCGGACTCAGGCTCTGACAACCACTCACCCGCTCGCGCCGACAGCGCGGGCGGGTGACTGTCTCTGTTTGCGCAAAGCTGTTGCGGGGAAGCGCAAGTAGGGCTCCCCCGGCTCATTCGCGCAGTAACGGCAGCAGTTGGTTGCCCTGGCGCTCGATCTCCGGCAGATACGGGGTGTCGGAGAGCACGAAGTGGGTGATGCCGAGATCCTGGTACTTGCGCAGCGACTTCGCGACGTCCTCCGGGGAGCCGACGAGCCAGGTAGTGCCGGCGCCGCCGCCACCGACCTTCCCGGGTGCGGTGTACAGGTTGTCGTCGAGTACGTCGCCACGGGTTGCCAGGTCGAGGAGTCGCTGCTGTCCCACGGCGGTCTGGCGATGCGGGTTCTGTGGAGGCGCACCCTGATTCTTCGCCATCTCCGCGACCTTCGCCTCTGCCTCGGCCCAGGCCTGCTCGGTCGTGTCCCGGACGAAGGTGGTGATCCGCAGGCCGAACTCGAGCGGCGCATGCTCGCGGCCGAGTTCCTGACTCAGTGAGCGCAACCGCTCGATCCGCTCCTGCACACCCGCGAGCGGCTCACCCCAGAACAGCTGAACGTCGGCCTCGGTCGCCGCAACACGCTCGGCGGCTTCGGACGCGCCACCGAAGTAGAGCTTCGGGTGCGGTCGATCTTCGCGCGGCGAGATCCGGGGCAGCACCGTGGAATCGGTGACCTGGAAGTGCTCACCCCGGTAGGTGACGTTCTCCTCGGTCCACAGCTTGCGGACGAGCTGGAGGAACTCCTTCGTGCGGGCATAACGGTGCGCCTGGTCGCTCTCGTGTTCGCCGTACGCTCCGAGGTTGTCCTTCCCGGACACGATGTTGATCCGAACCCGGCCACCGGTCAGATGATCGAGAGTAGCGACTGCGGAAGCGAAGTGAGCCGGTCGCCAGTAGCCGGGCCGGATCGCGATGAGCGGCTCGAACGTCGCCGTCCTGGCCGCAAGGGCGGCGGCGACGGTGAGGGTGTCCGGCCGACCCCAACCGGTGCCGATCAAGGCCCCCTTCCAGCCGTGTTCCTCGAGGGCCTTCGCCTGCGTCGTGAGGGTATCCAGGCTGTTGTGGTCAACCGTGACGGCGTCGCCGCGGTGTCCCGGGGTGACCTGATTCGGTATGTACCAGAGGAATTCGAGACTCATGGTATGTGATTCCTGTTCGATGGCGGTGATCAGCGGGCGAGTTCGGCGAGCTGAGCTCGGCGAACGTCGGTGGTTTGTCCTTGGACCAGAACGAAGAGCGCCGACCGCGCATGGAGTTGCGCCGTGTCGCCACCGCTCAGCCCCCGGCCGGCCCGCGCTATCAGCAGTGCACGGGTGATCGTGGCCAGGGCCTCTCCACTGGCGACCTTGGTCGCGAGGCGTTCGGAGAGCCGGTACGGACCGCCTCCCGCAGCGGTGGCTTCATCGGACAGCTCGTACGCCGTGCTCCGAATCCGCGCGATGCGCGGCCGCCACGTCGCCGCCACGTCCTGGGCGAGCGGCTGTCCCGCCTGCTCCAACTCCCGAAGGACCGTCTCTGCGAGACCGAAGTGGTGACCCCGTGCGTCGCTGGCCGTACCGATGTCGTTGAAAACTGCTGTCTCCAGCGAATGGGCAGAGAGTACGTGCTCGTCGGGAACGAACACGTCGTCGAGCTCGACCCGTGCGGTCCGGCTGCCGGCGACGGCGCCGAGTGGGAGCGGGCCGGCACTGCGCGTGCGGTCGGTCACCGGCACGAGCGCGGTGACGACGGTCTCGGTGTGCTTCTCGACCGCGGCGACAGACAGCGCCGAGTTGAGCCCCCACCCACTGACCCAGGAGATGGTGCCGTTGAAGATCCAGCCGCCGCTGGACTTTCCGGCCGCGATGTAGTGGTCGGGAAACCTCCGGACATCGCTGACTCCGGCGCCGAGCAGAAGCTCGCCACGCAGAATGCGCTCGGCGAGCTCCGGGACCGGTTCGCCTCGTTTCCTGGATTCGACGATGCGCCCTGCCAGCGGTGCGTGCTGCGCCCAGACCAGCCACGTGTTGAAGCAGGCGCCCGCGATGATCTCGTGCAGGCGGCGGTCGGTGTTGCGGTCGATGTCGAGGCCGCCGTATTCCCGTGGGGCTTGATGGTTGAGGAGCCCCAGCGCGGCGAGCTCGTCGATACGTTTGCCGCTGACCCCGTCGCGGTCGGTCGACAGCGCTTCGGGGCGCAGCACTTGTTCGGCGTACTCCCGCACGTGAGCGACGAAGGGGTGGCGGTCGGCGGCGGTCACAGCCTCGGCCGGACTGACGGCCATGTTCGCCGCTGTCATGTCGTCCCTTCCCTGCATTTCGGCCCATGGGAGATGCGCACAGGATGCCCACCACCCGCCGGGGTGACGATGATCAGCATCCGGACATCGAGAGACTAACGCCGGTTGTCACCGCCGGTCGTTCACCGCTTGCGTCCTCCACGACGGGAAACAGGACCTGACGTGGGACAGTGCGACTCGATCGGACATTAATTCGTCCAGATCGGAAACATCCAGTGCAGGCGGAGTTTTCGATCGGGCTGATGAAAAGGGGTGCTCGAACAGGCCACGAACCGTAGGCTCACGGGCGACCATCCAGAGCGACCGAGAGACCCGGCTCGACGACGTCGCAGCAACCCCCTGAAGGCAGGTGAGGGTGCTTCCGCCGGGAACGATGGAGGGAACACTGATGAGGGTCGTCGGCACAACCCCTGCGAAAGAACCTCGGTATCCCCGCGAGACCGACCCCTCGGTTCGTCGTGTGACCGAACCCTTCCGGATCCTGTGGTATCACTGGCACTTTCGTGCAGATCCCTCACCGTGCCGAAATGCAAGTAGTTCGATCAGGCAGATTCCAACTCGGCTCATCGGTTGCCCCTGGACTCTATAGTTTTCGCATGTCGGAGCTGCATTCGATCGCCGTCTCGAAGTAGGCATGAAAACCATCGTTCCCATTGCACTTGTCGGCTTCGCCGCCCAACTCGTCGACGGCAGTCTCGGAAATGGCCTACGGGGTCACCACCACCACCCTGCTAATCGCCATCGGCACCAACCCGGCGACCGCTTGCCTGGAACCACGGAAAGTGATCGGATCGATCGACACGAGCGAGGTCGTCATCGCCGTCGCAGCAAGCCTCGGGTTCCTGTTCAGCCCAGGGACGCAGGGTGGGTCGCGGCAATCCTGCTCGGCGGCGTGCTCGCTGCCCCACTGGCAGCCTGGCTCGTTCGCCACATACCACCTCGACTGGTGGGCGCATCCGTCGGCGGCATCATCGTACTCACCAACGCCCGCAGCCTTATCCGCAGTGAACGGATCGACCTGCCGGCGTTCGCATCGAGGGCGATCTACACGGTGATCATCGCCGCCTGGATCGGTGCATTCCTGTACTCCCTGCGCGAATACCTCCGCGACCGCGAACGCGAATCCGCCGATGCAATCAGCGCAGTGGCACAGGCCGCCTCCGGCCCGGAACCAGCACTCCCGTAAGTGGACCGCTAGCCCACCCACACTCCGAACGGAAGAGTTTCGATCACCGGATGGCATTGAGGTTCCGGTGATTTCAACTGTCGACTGACACATCGTCACCATGACACTGTGATTCATCGAATTTACGTGTATGGAGAACTGTCATGACCGAAAGCGCGACGAGCACCAAGTTCGTCGTCCGCACAGCCCAGTGGTCCGATCCCGACGCGGTGACACTGCGGGCGGCAATGGCGGCAGAGGTCGGTCCCAGATATTCCGACCGAGTGTCGGACGCCGTCCGTGCCGCCACCAATGCCGTGGATCCAGAATCGGTGCACGCCACCATCCTGGTCTACGTCAGGGAAATCGAGTCTGCCGAGCCACGTGCCGTGGGCCATGCCGCTTTGCGCTGGAACGGCGACGACCTCGAGGTGAAGCGGGTGTTCGTCGTCAAGGAGCATCGTGGAACCGGGGTATCGACCGCGCTGCTGAGCGCGGTCGAGGATGCGGCACGAGACGCGAAGCGCCCCCGGTTGATTCTCCAGACCGGCGACCGGCAACCCGACGCGGTCAGGCTGTATGAGAAGAGTGGCTACTCGAGGATTCCGATCTTCTCCCCATACGAGGCATTGCCCTTCTCGAACTGCTTCGAGAAGGTATTCGGGTAGACCTGCCGAACGAAAATCCGCCGCCGGAGACACGGCGGCGTTCGTCGGCCGTCCCCGCATCCAGGGACGGCCGACGACCTGCGGGTCAGACAGACGCAGTGGTGCTCGAGGCCGCAGCGGGGTCGAGTGCCGTCGTGTCCACAGCCTGCCCGTGCGCCGCCTCCACACCCTCACGGACCCGTCTGCCGAGACCGGCATCGACGTTCGTCCAGTACTCGTACACGCGGCTCAGCACCGGCTCGCGGACGCCGTTCGACACATGGCCGACGATGTTCGAGACCAACCGGTCGCGCGCGGCGTCATCGAGGACCTCTCGCACCAGTGTCCCGGGCTGTGCCCAGTCGCTGTCCTCCGCGTGCTGGAGGTACCCGGCGCGGACCGCGCGGCCGTCGAACTCCCATGCGCCCTCGTCGTTGTCCGCACGCAACGGGTCGGCCGCCGGCCCGCCGTACGAATTCGGGGCGTACACGGGGATCTCGGGGTCGTTCCACAGGATCTGCGACGCCCCGTCCTTGTACGAGTAGGAGTGCACCGGAGACTTCGGCCTGTTCACCGGCAACTGCGCGTAGTTGGACCCGATCCGGTACCGGTGTGCGTCGGCGTACGAGAAGATGCGGCTCAGCAGCACCTTGTCGGGGCTCGCCCCGATTCCCGGAACCAGATTCGACGGTTCGAAGGAGGCCTGCTCAATCTGCGCGTGGAAGTTCTCCGGGTTGCGGTTGAGGGTGAGCTTGCCGACCTCGATGAGCGGGTAGTCCTTCTGCGACCACACCTTCGTCAGATCGAACGGATTGAACCGGTACCCCTCCGCGTCCTCCTCGGACAGGATCTGAACCTTCAGGGTCCAACTCGGGAAGTCGCCGTCCTCGATCGCGCGGAAGAGGTCGGCCCGGTGGTGGTCGGGATCGGAGCCGGCAAGCACGTCGGCTTCCTCCTGGGTGAGGAATTCGATTCCCTGGTTCGTTTTGAAGTGAAACTTCACCCACGACCGCGTGCCCTCGGCGTTCACGAACTGGTAGGTGTGCGAACCGAATCCGTCCTGGTGTCGCCATGTCTTCGGGATTCCCCGATCACCCAGCAGCCAGGTGACCTGGTGTGCCGATTCAGGGCGGAGCGTCCAGTAATCCCACTGCTGGTGATTGTCGCGCAGGCCCGAGTCGGGACGCCGCTTCTGGGAACGGATGAAGTCGGGGAACTTGCTGGGATCCTTGATGAAGAAGACCGGGGTGTTGTTCCCGACGAGGTCGTGGTTTCCCTGTTCGGTGTAGAACTTCAACGCGAACCCGCGCGGGTCACGCCAGGTGTCGGGACTGCCCTGCTCACCTGCGACGGTCGAGAACCGCGCCAGGACCTCGGTCTTCTTGCCGGGCTGCAGGAAGTCGGCCTTGGTGTATCGGGAGATGTCGTGCGTGATCTCGAGTTCGCCGAACGCGCCCCCGCCCTTCGCGTGGACGACCCGCTCCGGGACCCGTTCACGGTTGAACTGGGCGAGTTTCTCGATCAGGTAGTGGTCGTGGAGCAGGATCGGGCCCTGTGGGCCCGCGGTGAGGGACTCGTTGTCGCTCGCGACAGGGATGCCGGCGTTGGTAGTGGTGGGCGGAATCGTCGTGCCGTTGCCGTTCGAATGTGGATCAGTCATCGTCGATGCCTCCAGAGGTGAGTGATGGTGATTTCCGTTGGGCTGTAACGGAAAAGAGTGGGCCTTGGGTCGGCGCCGCGGTGCTGTCGGCCGACAGCTGCGACCCTGCCAGGGGATCCCACGTGCGGCCACACCCTCAGCGTCCTCCCTTCCTGGACTGGTTCAAGACTTATGCTGGAGGTGAATTTTTGTAGAGGGAACGCGGCGCACCTTCAGCGCACGAGCTGAGCCGTGTTCTCCCTGGTGATCGAGCCGGGCACCACGGAAGTTTCATTCTCGTCTCCTCCGGCCGTCCCCGACGGCACATGCCAACGACAACACCAGCATTCCGGTGCACACTGCAAGCCCCGCCGCCATCGCGCGGCCATAGTTCCCGGCGTCCGCGGAGAGGATCGCGAGATACAGGCCGGGCACCGCGGCGAGGCTGACGGTGGCCGACAGCCGCTGCGACAACTGCAGGAGTCCCACCGCCACGCCACTCACACAGGGCGGCGCGTACTCCAGCGTCATCGCACGGTTGGGGGCGTCGACGAACCCGCTCGCGACCCCGGACACGACTGCGAGGGCGGCGACCACCGCAAGCACCGACGTCCGCGGCACCACATTGGCCGCGACGACGTATCCGGCGACCACGAAGAGTTCCGCGACGATCGCACCCACCACCGCAGCGCGGCCGAACCGAGCGACCACCCGCCAGCCGAATGCCGACGTCACAGCCATCATCAGCGAACTCCCCGACATCACCACGGCCGCGTGCAGCGCGGGGACGCCGAGTCCCTCGATCAGGTAGAGGCTCATCACGGCGTTCATCGCCAGGATCGCGCCGAACCAGAACAGCGCCACCGCTGTCCCCAGGGTGTACCCACGTGCCCGCATCAGTGCGGGCAACAGCACCGGGGTGCCGCCCCGACTCGCGTGTCGCCGCTCCCACCACCGGAAACATCCCAGGGCGAGAACGGAGCCCGAGACTGACAGCACCGGCGCGTCGCCCCGACGTGCGACACCGTGGGCAACAAGAGAAGCGCCGTCGCCGCGGCGAGCAGCCCGAGACCGACGACGTCGACTGTCGCCCCCGACCGGGAGCGGCTGTCCCGGCGCAGGAACAGCGCACCGAGCACCACGGTGACGACCGCGAACGGCACGTTCAGCACGAGCAACAGCCGCCATCCCCACTCAAGACCCCCGACTCCGAGGAGCGCACCGCTGAGGATCGGACCGATGAGACCGGCGAGCCCTCCCGCCGTTCCATACGCCGCAAGCGCCTTGGCCCGACGCGTTCCGGAGTAGCGGTCGGAGATGATGCCGAGAACCTGGGAGCTGACGACTCCTGCGCCCACGCCCTGGCCGAGGCGGCCCGCAACGACCGTCCACGGCTCCGCGGCAAGGGCACCGAGCAGGCCCATCACGGCGAACAGACTCAACCCCGCGAGGAACAACCGCCTGCGGCCGATCAGATCACCCATCCGTCCCGCCGGGACGAGCGCGAGACCGAAAGTCAGCGAGTAACTCGCCAGAATCCACTGGACGTCCGCCGTCCCCGCATCGAGGGACGACCGATTGCCGGCAAGCCGATTCCCAGCACCGCGGAGTCGAGGAGTGTGGTGAACCCGGCTGCGGCGCAGACGAGCACCTCCCGCCATCCCGCCGTGTCGTGCGGCGCCGGTCGGACGTCGGCGCGTTCCCCAGCTGTGTCGAGGTCGGTCAGGATCGGCCTACCGATTCTCATCCGTGGAGGTCCGGACGACGTCGGCGTCGACCAACGCCACGGCCCGCCCCTCCTCGGACACGACGACCGGCCCTCGATGCCCCGCGATTCGTCGCACCGCCACCGACAGCTCTTCGGTGATCCCCACGACGGGCAACGGCTGATCGACGTGCACGCCGATCGGGTCGTCATCCGGAGCGTCTGACAGCGCCGCGGCACTGACGGTCCCCTGGATCTCGGCGACCACGACCGGACCGGTGACCGGGCGCGCCAGCACGACGGGTAGGGCCGGGGTGTCCGCGAGCAACTCACGCGCCTCCGCGACCGTCGCGGTGGACGGCACTGCCCGGGGTGCGATTCCCCGGCCGCCCAGTGCGTCACCGACAACGGGTCCGGTCGCTGCGTGGTAGAGCGGGAAGCCCAGCCGTCCCAGCCACTCGTTGTCGAAGTACTTCGACAGGTAGGCCCGGCCCGAGTCCGGGACGATCACGACCACGACGTCGTCCGGACCGAGGGTCCGCGCGACCCTCAGGGCTGCGGCCACCGCGATACCGGCGGAACCTCCGACGAGGAGTCCTTCCTCCCGGGCGAGGCGGTGCAGCACCGTCAGCGCCTCGATGTCCGGGATCCGCTCGAGTCGGTCGACGACGTCCGGGTGATACGAATCCGGCCACTCGTCGTGCTCGGTCTGCGGGTGCAGGAAATGCCCCACGGATTCGATGTACCAGGCCCGTCCGTCTCCCCCGCCGTAGACGGAGGTCTCGGGGTCCGCGCCGATGATCTTTACGGCCCCGCCGGAGATCTTCGTCAGGAACTCCCCTGTCCCCGTGATGGTCCCACCGGTTCCGACACCGGCGACGAAATGAGTGACTCGGCCCCGGGTCTGACGCCAGATCTCCGGTCCGGTCGTGGTGCGGTGCGCGTCGGGATTGGCCGGGTTGTCGTACTGGCCGGCGAGCCAGCCGCCGGGGATCTCCGCCGCGAGACGAGTGGCCACGTTGCGTACGAACTCGGGATGGTGGCTGGGCCTGCCGCCCGGTGTCACATGCACCTGCGCCCCGTGCCCCCGCAGCAATGCGATCTTCTCGACGCTCGTCTTGTCGGGGACCACGACTACGGAACGGTATCCCCGAGCGGCGGCGACCAATGTCAGCCCGACCCCGGTATTGCCCGACGTGCCCTCCACGACGGTGCCTCCGGGCAGGAGTTCCCCGGATTCCTCGGCCGCGTGGATCATGGCCAGGGCGGCGCGATCCTTCACACTTCCGCCGGGGTTGAGGAACTCGAGCTTGGCATACACCGTCGCGGAGATGCTTCCGGTTACCCGGTTCAACCGGACGAGGGGTGTGTTGCCGATGGCGTCGGTGATCGAGTCGTAGACTCCGAGGCTCGCAGCGTCGACTGTAGGGGGATCGAGGATGGTCATGCGTCTGCCTTTCGAGGCCGCCCGGGTGTCACTCGGTCAGCATCGCAAGAGCAGTCGTCGAACAACAGGATTCGCGTCACGCCGATCAGATCTTCAGTGGCTCACCACGAACGGCGCAGCGAGTTCACCCCGAAATCCTGGAGATTCGAATTCTTCTCGTGTGTTGCCGAATGGGCTGTAATTCGGGGCGACCGAGAGCGAAGGGGGTAGTCGAAAGATGTCGACACCGGTGACGACACTGCAACCTCACGACACCGAGTTGTGGCAGTGGCGATTGTCTGCGCGTTGCCATGAAGCGGACGCGGAGATCTTCTTCCCGGCGGACGCCGAACGCAGGAACGCTCGCTCCGAGCGGGAAGATCTCGCCAAGGAGTTCTGCCGCGGCTGCGCGGTCGTGGAGGAATGCCTCGAGTATGCCCTCCACACCGGGCAACAGCACGGCGTCTGGGGTGCGACGACACCGGGCGAACGGCTGGCACGACTCGGCCGGTGAACGAATGCCCGCGCCGGCATTCTGACACGAGCGGCTCGGCCCGAGCGTCCTCACCGGATCGGCTGCCGAGTTATATTCGCGGCGAGTAGATTTCGTGTGCGTCCCTGGGCGGAAAGGTACGTTCATATCGCCGCAGTCATGGGAGAGACTGCGGTTGCGTGCGGTGTTCGAGAAGAGGGGTGAGAACGCCGACGTGGTGGATGGCCCCGTCAACGTCGTCTCCTCGAGACGAGTTGGCGGGGTCTCCGTTCGATCGCGAAGCTAGGACATTCCGGTCACGCGGCTGGGCTCCGTCGCAGCTCCGGGCGGGCAAGTGCCTCGGGAATCTTGCCGGTGTCGCGCTCGGTGAACACGGTTCCCGGCGGGACGATCTCGTCGATCTTGTCCAACACGTCGTCGGACAACCGCACATCGACCGCGTCCAGGTAGGTGTCCAGGTGTTCGATAGTTCGTGGTCCGACGATTGCGGACGTGACATCGGGGTGTGACAACACGAACGCCAGCGACAGCTGGATCAGGCTGAGACCCAACTCTTCGGCCAGCACGGCAAGTGCATCCGTGGCCGCGAGCTTCTCGGCGTTGGAGGGTGAATCGATGTCGAAGCGGCCCTTGATGAGTTCCGCGCGGAACGACTCGGGCTGCAGCGCCCCGATCCGGTACTTTCCGCTGAGCCAGCCCGCCGCGAGCGGACCGTAGGTGATCACGCCGAGCCCGTACTTGCGGGCGATCGGCAGGGTTTCTCGTTCGATGCCGCGGATCAGCAGCGAGTACGGCACCTGCTCGCTCGACGAGCGTTGCAGGTTCCGTGCATCGGCCACCCCTTGGGCCTCGACCAATTCCGCCGGCGAGAACACGGAGGTCCCGTAGTAGCGGATCTTGCCGACACGAACCAGGTCGTCGAGCGCTGCGACGGTTTCGCCGATCTCGGTCTGCGATTCGGGCCGGTGGACCTGGTACAGATCCAGGTGGTCGGTGCCGAGACGCCGCAGACTGCCCTCCACAGCCTCGGTGATCCACCGGCGCGAGTTACCGCGATGCTGCGGGTTGTCATCGACGGCGTTGTGGAATTTGCTCGCCAGAATCACGTCGTTCCGGTGGCCTTTCAACGCCTTACCGACGATCTCCTCGGATTCACCGCGCGAATAGGTGTCGGCCGTGTCGACCACGTTGATGCCCGCGTCCAGTGCCCGGTGGATCACCCGGATCCCGTCCTCGTGCGTGGTCTTGCCGCGTGCCCCGAAGTTCATCGTGCCCAGCGTCAGCGGGCTGACCTTCACACCCGTGCGTCCGAACACGCGGAAGTCCTGCAGTGCCATCAGTGATCGTCATTTCCTGCGATTGTGGCGCGGCGACGAGTTGCCGCGTCGGTGAGCGATGGGGGGCGGTAGCCCTCGTCGGCCGGGCTGATCGTGACTCCGGGCGCGACTATGTCGTCGATGCGATCCAGGATGGCGCTGCTGAGCCGCGCGTCGACGGCGCCGAGTTGACTTTCCAGGTGCTCGAGGGTGCGTGGTCCGATGATGACGGTGCTGACGGCGGGATGCTGGAGGACGAAAGCGAGCGAGAGGTGGATCAGCGACAGCCCGGCGTCGTCCGCGAGCTTGAGAAGTTCCTCGGCTGCCGCCCGCTTGCGCTGGTTGGCGATCAGGGCGGGGTCGTGGCGGTGCGGCTGACGGGTCAGCCGGCTGGACTCGACGGTCTCGGTCTCGCCGGCGCGGTAGCGGCCCGACAGCCAACCGCCGGCCAGGGGGCTCCAGGTGAGCACGCCCAGCCCGTGCTTCTGGGCGATCGGCAGCGTGGCGCGTTCGGCGGCCCGGGCAAGGATCGAGTACGGCGGTTGTTCGGTGACCGGGCGCTGCAGGTGGCGCCGGTCGGCGGCCCACTGCGCTTCGACCAGTTGGTGCGGCTCGAACGTGGTGGTGCCGAAGTAGCGGATCTTGCCCTGCCGCACCAGGTCGTTCAACGCGCCGAGGGTCTCGTCGAAGTCGGTTCCGGGGTCGGGCCGGTGAATCTGGTACAGGTCGAGATGATCGGTCTGCAGACGTCGGAGGCTGTCCTCGATCGCCGTGAAGATCCAGCGCCGCGAGTTGCCGCGATGGTTGGGGTCGGAACCGATCTGGCCGTGGAACTTGCTGGCGAGGATCACGTCGTCTCGGCGGCCTTTCAGCGCCTTGCCGACGATCTCCTCGTTCTCCCCCTGCGAGTACACATCGGCGGTGTCGACGACGTTGATTCCGGCATCCAGCGCGCGGTGGATGATCCGGGCGGCGTCGTCGTGGTCGGTGTTCGCCCAGGATCCGAAGTTCATCGCGCCGAGTGTGAGGGGGCTGACCTGCACACCGGTCCGTCCGAGGTGGCGGTACGTCATGATCTGGTTTCTGCTTTCTGTCGTCGCAATCGTCAGCGGGCAAACGAATTGATCGGCTCACGGAGACCGAGGTGGCTTCGGAGCGTCCGGCCGGGGTAGTCGGCACGGAAGATTCTGCGGGATCGGAGGATCGGGACGACATGGTCGACGAAATCTTCCAGATACGAGGGCAGAACGGCCGGGATGACGGTGAACCCGTCCACGGCGCCCGACCGCCACCACGTCTCGATGTGATCGGCCACCTGCTCCGGAGTGCCGATCACCACGCGGTGCCCGCCGAGGAACTCCGACAGGAGCTGCCGGACGGTGTGCCCGGTGTCGGCCGCGTACCGCGTCAGGGACGCGAAGAATCCCTGCGGTCCGATCCGGTTCTCCGGCAACGTCAGGAGCCGCTCGGGGAGAGGTGCGTCGAGGTCGAGTTGCTCGTCCGGGTAGCCCAGCCACCGGACGAGCGCACGGACCGGTGCGCTGTCCGGGTGCACGCGGGACTGCAATGTATCGAACTTTGCGGAAGCCTCCGCGGTGGTGCCGGCGATGACGGGGACGAGACCAGGCAGGATCCGGATCTGTGCGGGGTCGCGGCCTTCTGCGGCCGCGGCGGCCCGGATCTGCCCGGCGAACTGCCGTGCCGGCTCGAGCCCGAACTGGGTGGCATAGATCGCCTCCGCGTGGGACGCCGCGAAGGCTTGGCCCTGAGCGGACGAACCCGCCTGCACCAGTACTGGTCGACCTTGCGGGGAACGGGTGACGTTCAGGGGCCCGGCCACGGTGAAGAACTCACCCCGGTGCTGCGCCGCGTGCACCTTGCCGGGGTCGGCGAATCGTGCCGACACCTGGTCGCCGATCAGGGCGTCGTCTTCCCAACTGTCCCAGAGCTTCTTGGTGAGTTCGACGTACTCGCCGGCACGACGGTAGCGTTCGTCACGTTCGGGTAGATGTTCGATGCCGAAGTTGCGGGCGGCGTTCGGCTCGAACGTCGTTACCACGTTCCAGCCGGCCCGGCCGCCGCTCACATGGTCGAGCGAGAGAATTCTGCGGGCCAGGTTGTACGGCAGATTCAGCGTGGACGTGGCGGTCGGGATCAGTCCGACACGTTCCGTCGACACTGCCAGGGCGCTCGTGAGCAGGACCGGGTCCAGCGTGGCCGCGGGTCCGCGGGCGATGCTCGGCTGCTGAACCGGGATGTCCGGGAACAGCAATCCGTCGAGCAGTCCTCGTTCGGCCACGGCGGCGACCCGCTGGTAGTGCTCGAGCCGGATGAAGGCGTCCGGGGTCAGCGCGGGGTCGAGCCACGCGGCGGGGTGGTATCCGGCGCTGCCGACGTTGACGAGGAAGTGCATGGTGCGGTCGCCGCCGGTCATCATGCCACCACCCGATCGGTCGCATCGCCGCGGCCGGGCACGGTGTGTGCCGGGACGGCGAGGCCGAGGTGTCCGCGCAGCGTCGTCGACTCGTACTCGGTGCGGAACCGGCCGCGGCGTTGCAGGATCGGAACGACGTAGTCGACGAAATCGTCGAACCCGCTGGGCAACACGTCGGGCATCAGGTTGAACCCGTCGGCGATGCCCTTGTCCACCCAGTCCAGGATCGCGTCGGCGATCTGCTCCGGGGTGCCGGTGACGATCCGGTGCCCGGCGCCACCGCCGAGTCGGCGCAGCAGCTGCCGCACGGTCAGATCTTCCCGCTGCGCCAGTCCGACAGCGATCTTGTAGAACGTCTGCGATCCGCCTGCCTCGTCCGCGTCTGCCAGAAGGTGCCAGGGCAAGGGCCCGTCGAGCACCAGTGCTTCCTCGGGAACCCCGAGTTGACCGGCCAATCGGGTGAGCGCATATTCTGGCGGCACGAGTTCGGCGAGCAGTTCGCGGCGGCGATGTGCCTCCGCCTCGGTGCTGCCGATCACGGTCGACAGACCGGGCAGGACGACGACGCCCTCGGCGCTGCGCCCGTATCCCACCGCGTGGGCCTTGACGTCTCGGTAGTACTCTGCCGCTTCCTGCTCCGTCTGCGCGGCCGTGAAGATGACCTCGCCGACGCGGGCGGCGAGTGCCCGCCCGTCCGTCGATGCACCGGCCTGCACCACCACCGGCTCCCCTTGCGGAGAGCGTGGAACGTTCAGCGGCCCGGCGACGTCGAAGTGAGGTCCGTGGTGGTCGGTGCTGTGGATCTTGTCGGGGTCGGCGAATCGCCACGTCGATTTGTCGCCCACCAGGGCGTCCGGCTCCCAGCTGTTCCAGAGTTTCCGCACCACCTCCACGAACTCGGCAGCCCGGGCATAGCGATCGGCGTGGTCGGGTTCGTCGTCGAATCCGAAATTGCGTGCTGATTCCTTCCCGGCCGTGGTCACCACGTTCCAGCCGGACCGGCCGCCACTGAGCTGGTCGAGGGTGGCGAATCGCCGTGCGACGTCGTACGGATCGTTGTAGGTGGACGACAGCGTGCCGATCAGTCCGATCGCACTCGTCGCAGCAGCCACCGCGGCCAGCACGACGGACGGTTCCAGACTGTTGAACGGCCGGTACCGCAGATCTTCCCGGATCGCCGGACCGTCGGCGAGGAAGATCGCGTCGAGCCTGGCCGCCTCCGCTTTCCGGGCGATGCCGATGTAGTGGTCGAGCCCGAAGGCGGCGAGCGGATCGGTTCCGGGAAACCTCCAGGATCCGCCGAAGACGCCGGAGTTGAGAATGTTGACGTTGAGGTGGACCTGCCTGTTCACTGCTCCTCCTCGAGCGGTGCGCCGGCGGCAATGGCCGACTTCCCGAGGTTGGTGACGACGAAGTCGCTCTGCGGGAAATGAATCCGGCCCACCATGGCGTTGCGGTGATGCCGTTCGAGTGGGTTGCTGCGGGACAGTCCGGGGTTGCCAGTGAGGTCGAGAGCCGACTCGGTGATCCGGATCGCCGTCGTCGTGGCCACGTGCTTCGCCAATCCGGGCAAGGCGCTATCGGACTCCACTTCCGCCACCGCGTGGCGGAGCAGTGCCCGGCTGGTCTGCAGTTGTGCTTCGATTTCGCCTACGCGGTCGTGGAAACGCGGAACCGTGGCGAGCGGGGCGCCCAGCGCGGTGGGGACGCGCGTGTGGAGATATCGGACCAGCCAGTCCCTCGTGGCGATCGACACCCCGTTGTAGTTGGCGGCCAGGAGTAGGGGCAGTGCCTGTCTGCCTGCGCCACGGACCTTGGCGGTCCCGTCTTTGGGGTCACGCAGATCCACCAGCCGGGAGTGCGGAATACGGGCATTGTCGAAGATCACGGTCTGTGTGTCCGATGCGCGCAATCCGAGGGGGTCCCAGGTCTGCTTGACCCGCCATCCCGTGGCCTCGCGGTCGAAGAGGAACGTGGCCACCCGCGGCTCGGGGTCCGTGGTGGTGGCGGTGACGGTGAACCAGTGCAGTCCGGAGATGCCTGTTCCGTAGGCTTTCTCTCCGTCGATGCGCCAGCTTCCGTCGGGCAGGCGGGTGGCGGTGGTGGCGGGGACGCCGCCGCGGGACAGGCTGCCGAGTTCGCGTTCTACCGCGAGACCGTTGATGAGGGCACCCTCGGTGACGGCTGTCCGGAACACCGCCGCCTTCAAGTCGTCGGGCCAGGTGTTGTCGGGCCGCTGCAGCGTCAGATGGTTGGTGTAGTTCCACTGCAGGATCAGTCCCACCGACGGGTCCACGGCTCCGACGCGTTCGATCACCTCGACGGCCTCGGCAAGTCCGGCTCCTCCCCCACCGAACTCCGCGGGCACCGTCAACGACTGGGCTCCGATCCGCCGAAGCGCGGCGAACGCGTCGAAGGGGAATTCGCCGGTGAGGTCGTGGTATTCACCGCGGGAGGCGATGAATGCGAGGACCTCCCGGAATCGGTTCTCGTCGAGTCCCAGCGCAGCGCTTCGGGGTTCGGTCAATCCGACAGTCATGTCAAACGTTCCTTCCTGGTCCGGCGACGGATGTGCCGGACCGGTGGCCGGTACCTCGACTGGCCGTGCTTGCGGCGGGCGCCCCGGTCTCGGCCACCTCGAGGCCGAGATTGCCGCGCAGGGTGCTGTGGGCGTACTCGGAGCGGAAGAGTCCGCGTGCCACCAGATGCGGCACCACCTGGTCGACGAAAGCTTCGAGACCGGTGCCCACCTCCCCCGGCATGATCGTGAAGCCATCGGTGGCGCCGCTCCGGAACCATGCCTCGATACGGTCCGCGATCTGCTCGCCCGTCCCGACGGCCAGTTGGTGCCCGGCCCCACCCGCGAACCTGTGGATCAGCTGCCGGGCGGTGAGAGGTTCGTCGGCGAGCAGGGCACGGGTGCTCGCGAAGAACCCGGCCGAACGAGGCCGGGAAGACGAGGCACCGGGAAGATCATCGGCACGGATCATCGTGTCGAGGTGAAGGTTGTCGGGGTCGAGACCGAGTTGACCCGCGAGCTGCCGCAACACCGGCTCGAGCGGAATCGTCTCGCGCAGTTCCTCCTCGCGCCGTCTCGCCTCGGATTCGGTGCCCCCGACGACAGTGATGAGACCGGTCGACACCTTGACCCGGTCGGGATCACGCCCGCTTGCCGCCGCTCTGCCGCGGATGTCCGTCCTGAGGTTCCTCGCGACGTCGATGGTCTGCGCTGCCGAGAACACGAGATCCGCGTACTTTCCCGCCAACGTAAGTCCGCCTTCCGAGGCGCCTGCCTGCACGATGAGCGGTCTGCCCTGCGGTGAGCGTGGGAGCGGCAACGCTCCCGCGACCGACAGGCGCGGACCACGATGTTCGGCCGGACGGATCCGGTCCGGGTCGACGAACCGGCCGCTTTCGGTGTCGCCGATGACGGCGTCGGCCTCCCACCCGTCCCAGAGTTTGGTCACGACCTCGACGAATTCGTCTGCCCTGCGATACCTCTCGTCCTTCTCCGGTGGATCCGGATACCCGAAGTTGGCGGAGGCGGCCGGATGCTGGGTGGTGACGACGTTCCAGCCGGTGCGGCCACCCGTGAGATGGTCGAGCGACAGGTACCGCCGGGCCAGGTTGTAGGGGTCGTTGTAGGTGGATGATCCCGTCGCGATCACCCCGATGTGTTCGGTGCCCGCGGCCGCATCGGCCAGCATCACCACCGGGTCGAGACCGAGACCGGGGGCATGATCGATGTCCGCCGACAGCGCGGGGCTGTCACCGACGAAGACGGCGTCGAGGCGTCCCCGCTCGGCGATGCGGATGAGACGCCGGAAATGCGCCGGATCGACGAAGTCGCCGGGGTGGTTGCCTTCCACCCGCCAGGAACCTCGAAAGTGTCCGGGCGTGAGAAGTGAAATATTCAGGTGCAGTTGCGGACTCATTGTCACCAATCCGAACGAGGGCGGGAAGGTCGGGTGTGCAGACCGGCCGTCGACCACGGCACCCCCTGGGATGCCCTGTCGTACTTCAGTATCGAGGGCGCCCGTGACGCGAACAAGCCAGTGGTGCTACGAGGATCGTTAAGAATTCCTCAACGCGGCATCGATGAGCCAGAGAGGGTTCAGGACGCGAGTTGTAGTGGTGCCGCCACCATGCGCAGTGCCCGGATGGCCGCGGCCACCGCCGGACGCTCGATCGACGCCTGGCGGTAGGTGACGCCGATCTGCCGCGCACCGTTGGCAACCGGGCAGGCAATGAGGTGCCGATGGGTTTCCGAGACCGCCATCTCCGGGATCACCGCTACCCCGAACCCTGCTTCGACCATTTCTGCCATCCCCGTGAAGCTGCCGCACCGATGTTCGATCCGCGGGGTGAATCCGGCCTGACGGCACGCGAACATCACCGACACGATGGAGGGCGCCCCGTCGGAGGCGGCGATCCAATCCACGTCCGCGACCGCGCCGAGCCCGTGCTGCCTGGCCTTCTCCCGCAACGGAGTCGGAGCCAGCAGCACGAGTGGGTCGTCGAACAGGAACTCCGAGTCCAGACCGGCGGGAAGGTCCCGGGCCCGGAACGAGTAGGTATAGGTGATCGCCAGATCAACTTCCTGCTGCCGGACCGCCGGCACCGAGTGGACCGGCATCGCGTCGATCAGCCGCACCCGCAGTCCGCGGTGCTCACGACCCAGCCGCGCGGCCACCGGCAGCGCGAGCCGGGTCAGCGCAGTCTGGAACGTTGCCAAAGTGAGGACGCCGGTGACCGATTCCCCCGTCGCCGCGACCGCGCTTTCCGCCTCCTCCAGTGCGGCAACCACTCTCGAGGTGTGATCGACCAGCACCCGGCCCGCGTGGGTCAGACGCAGCACGCGTCCCTCCCTGCGCGTCAACACCGCCCCGACCTCGTCCTCGAGGATCCTCAGCTGCTGGGATACCGCGGACGTGGTGATCCCGTGGAGTTCGGACACAGCCGTCATCGTCGTGTGCTCGGCGAGGTCACGGAGCAGAATCAACCGTCGAATGTCATACACAGGAGGTCCTCGTGGGTAGATCGGCCGGTCGCGCGGGTGATCTCCGTTCGGCCGTATCACCATGCTGCCCAACCGCGACCGTTCAGCACAGGTTTGCGATCATGACGATTCTGTTCAGTCTGTTTTGTTGCGGGCGCCGAGTCCCCGACCGGGAATGGCCGCGAGGAGTTCGGCCGTGTAGTCGGTCGCGGGGTCGGTGAAGACCTGCTCGGCGGCTCCGTATTCCACGATCTTCCCGTGGTTCATCACCGCGACGTCGTCACTGATCGCACGCACGACGGCAAGGTCGTGCGAGATGAACACGTAGCTGAGGTCGAGTTCGCGCTGCAGACGATCGAGCAGGACCAGAATCTGATCCTGCACCGACACGTCCAGCGCCGAGACCGGCTCGTCCAGCACGACAATCTTCGGTTCCAACACCAATGCCCTCGCGATCGCGACGCGCTGACGTTGACCCCCGGACAGTTCGCTCGGTTTCCGTTCCAGGTAGGCGGCGGGCAGCGCCACCTCGTCGAGCGCCCGCCGCACGCGTGCTGTCCGCTCCGGGCGCGTGGTGCTACCATGTGCCCGCAGGGGCTCTTCGATGATCGAGAAGAGATCGAATCGCGGGTCGAATGCGGCATACGGGTTCTGGTACACGATCTGGATGTCCCGGCGGTGCCGCCGGAACTGCCTGCGCGACAGTGCGGTCACGTCGGTTCCGAGGATCTCGATCGATCCACTCGTCGGCTCGGTGAGCCGTACGAGCATCCGGGCAGTGGTCGACTTGCCCGACCCGGACTCCCCCACGATCGACAGCGTGCGTCCCCGCCGCACATCGAACGAGACGTCGTCGACGGCGTTCACCGCGGCCCTCGCGCCGGGCACGGTGAACTGCTTGGTCAGATGCCGCGCCGACAGCACGACCGGGGTCTCGGCGTCCTGCACGGTCGGCGGCTCGGCGCGTGTTCTCCGGCCGAGGGTGGGAGCGCTGCGCAGCAGATGCCGTGAGTAGTCGTGCGCCGGGTCTGCGATCACCGATCGCGTCTCGCCTTGCTCGACGATCTCACCGGCACGCATGACCGCGATGCGATCGGACCGATCGGCGGCGACACCCAGATCGTGGGTGATGAGGACCATCGACGTGCCTGTGCGGTCGCGCAATTCGTCGAGTAGGTCGAGGATCCGCTTCTGTACGGTGACATCGAGACCCGACGTCGGTTCGTCCGCCACGATCAGATCGGGGTCGCCCGCGATGGCGATGGCGATCAGCACACGCTGCCGCATTCCCCCCGACAACTCGTGCGGGTACTGCCGGTACCGACGCGCGACGTCGGTGAATCCCACCTGCTCGAGCAGTCGGTGGACGTGATCTCGCCGCGTCGCACGGTTCTCGTCGGTGTGCAACTTCAGGACGTCCTCGATCTGCGGGCCGATCCGCTTGATCGGGTTGAGCGACACCGTGGGGTCCTGCGGGATCAGGCTGATCCGGGAACCCCGCAATGCCCGCATCCGGTCGGTGCCTGCCTCGACGAGATTCTCGCCGTCGTGCCGGATCTCCCCCGCCAGCACGTCGCCGTTTGCGGGTAGCAATCCGAGGATGGACTGACCGATCGTCGTCTTTCCGGAGCCGGATTCGCCGACGAGCGCCAGCACCTGTCCCGCGCCGAGTGTGAGGTCGACGCCAGCCACCACGGGGACGGTTCCCGACGCTGTGCGGTACCCGACCCGCAGTTTCCGCACATCCAGGACGGGGATCCGATCCTCTGTCACGACCTCGCTCACGGACGGCGCCTTTCTCCCAGGTAGTGGCTGATTCGGTTGGTCGCGAGCACGACGGCCACGATCGCGAGGCCCGGGAACAGGGTCAGCCAGTAGCGTGAGGCGATGTAGTTTCGCCCCTCCGAGACGAGGAGACCCCATTCCGAACTCGGTGGCTGCGCGCCGAAGCCGAGGAAACCGAGCGACGCGATCGCCAGGATCGCCGTCCCGAACTGCAACGCCGCGAGCGACAGCACCGTGCCGGTCGAGTTGGGCAGGATGTGGCGCCACAGTATCGCGCCGAACCTGCTGCCCGCGCTGATCGCCGCCTCGACGTAGAGGCTCGAACGCACGGTGAGCACCTCGGTACGGACCAGCCTCGCGAACGTCGCGCTCGATGCGAGCCCCACGGCGAGAGCCGCGTTCACGGTGCCGAATCCGAGGACGACGACGATCGTCACCGCGAGCAGGAAGCTGGGCACGGCGAGCAGTACGTCGACCACCCGCATCAGCACGGTGTCGACGAGTCCGCCGAAGGCGCCGGCGAGCAGTCCCGTGAGCGATCCGAGAACCAGACCGACGGCCACCGCGATGAACGATCCTGTCAACGAGTGCCGGGCACCGAAGATGACGCGGCTGAACATGTCCCGGCCCAGGTAGTCCGTGCCGAACAGATGCTCGAGCGACGGCCCCCGCAGCTTCAGCGACGGTGTCGCGGCCGTGGGGTCGACCGAGGTGAACCACGACGGGAACAACGCCCAGGCCAGCACCACCCCGATCACCACGGCGGCGATGGTGACGTCCCACCGTGGCCTCCTGCGCCGAGATGCCGGCGGCCGCCACGGCGACTCGGTGCCGCCCGGCGACTCGTTCTCGCTCGGACGCAGGGAAACGTCGAGTTGTTCGACCGCGGTCATGCCGCCTCCTTGACCTTGTGTGCGCGGATCCGGCCACGACCTCCGGTGAGCCGGATCCGCGGATCGACGAGTGGATACAGAAGATCGATCACCAGATTGACGACGACGTAGACCGACGCGGCCAACAGCACCACCGCCTGAATCACCGGAAGGTCCTGTGCTTGAACCGAACTCTGCGTGAGTCTGCCGATGCCGTCCCGGGAATAGACGGTCTCGGTGACGAGAGACCCGGCGATCAGCTCGCCGATGGTCAGCCCCAGCAGGGTCAGCCACGGCAGTATCGAATTCCGCAGCACATGATGACGGAATGCATACCCGTCGTCGGCGCCTTTCGCGAAGACCACCTGCACGAACTGCTCGCGTTTGATGCTGTCGAGGGTACGGATCAATACCTGGGCGAGCGGAGCGGACACGGCGATCCCGAGGGTGAGAACGGGAGCGACCAGTGCACTCGCGCTGCCGTCACCGACCGCGGGAAGCCAACCGAGTTCGAACGAGAACACCTGCAGGAACAGGATGCCGATCAGGAATGTCGGAACGGAGGCGAAGAGCGGCGGAACGGACAACAGCAGGCCCCGCAACCATCCGAAGCGGCTGTACGATGCGGCGACGCCGAGCGCGCCCGCGATCAGGAGTCCCGCCAGCAGGCTGAACGCGGTGAGCTGGATCGTCGACGGCAGCGCCTCGGCAATCAGTGTGCGGACCTCGGTCCCCCGGGTGAGCGAGTAGCCGAAATCGCCGCGCAGCACCCCGACGAGGCGATGCAGGTATTGCGTGACGATCGGCTGATCCAGCCCGTAGTACTCGCGCAACCGTTCCCCGTCCTCGGGGGTCAGCCCGCTGTCGGGCGCGCTGATCCGGATGCTGATCGGATCACTCGGCAAAACCGCGAGGAGCACGAACGACGCGGTGTATGCGGCCCACAGCACGAGGAACGCCTGGCCGATCCGCGACGCGATGTATCGTCCCATCCCAGCCTGCTCAGTTCTCGCTGAGCCACGTGCCGTAGAACTCCGACCGCGCGACAGGGTCGGTGCCGAAGCCCTGCACCGTGGGAGACACCGCGAAGATCTGGGTCTCGTCGTAGAGGGGAATCACGACGGCGTTGTCGATGAGGTACTTCTGGATGTCTGCCACCGCGGACTTGCGCTGCATCGGGTCGGTGATCGCGGCCTGCGCTCGGACGAGCTCGTCGAGCCGCGGATCCGGGGCGAAGGTGACGTTGTTCAAGGTCGAATCGTAGGACGTGCGCAACACATCGGGTTCCGCTCGGCTGAGCTGGCTCTGCGAGAACGGTTGCCCCTTCTCCGCGACGGTCTTGGTGTACGTGCCGTAGTCGACCTGCTTGACCTTCAGTTCGACGCCGGCCTTCTTCCACTGCTCGGCGAGCAGTTCCCACGTCGCCTTCGACGGCTGGTAGAACGGGGCGACGTAGCCTTCGACGCTGAGCCGCTGACCGTCCTTGACTCGAATACCGTCGGCACCCACCTTCCACCCGGCATCCTCGAGGAGTTGCTCGGCACGGTCGAGGTCGTAGGTCAAGGCGCCGGAATTGTCCGAGAACCACGGCGACGACTGCGGCAGAATAGACTTCGCCACTCCGTAGTTGGGTGAGAGCACCGTGTCGACGATCTCCTGCCTGTTCGTCGCCGCCTGGAGTGCAAGTCGCAGGTTCTTGTCGGCCACGAACGGCGCGGTCTGGTGAATGTTGAGATGATTCGTCTCGCCGTCCACGCTCTTCGCGATGATGTCGATACCCGAGCCGGCGAGGAGCTCTTCGTCGTAGGGCTGAATGTTCCGGGCGATGTGCGCCTGACCGGACTGCAGGCTACCGGTCCGCACACTGCCCTCGGTGACGACCTTGAAGACGATGCGGTCGAGGTACGCGCGGCCCTGATGTTCGGAACTCGGCGGAGCCCAGTCGTAGTCCTCGCGCCGCTTCAGCACGATTTCCTGGTTGCTGTTGGAGGATTCGAGCACGAACGGCCCGGAGCCGATCAGGTTGGCGATCTGCCCCTGTTCGTCGAGGTTCTTCCCCAGTGTCGACGGCGCGAGAAGACCCGACCGGTAGATGGACGTCACCTGGAGGAATCCGGCGTTCGGTGTGGACAGGTGAACTCTGACCGTCTCGTCGTCGACCACGTCAGAGCCGGCATAGTTTCCGAAGAACGCGTCTTTCACGATGCCCAGTTCGGGCGCACCGAAGCCGTGCTGGTCGTAGTTGGCCTTCACGGCCTGCGCGTCGAGCGGTGTTCCGTCACTGAACGTCACACCGTCACGGAGATGAAATGTGTATTCCAGACCGTCGCCGCTGATGTCCCAGCTCTCCGCGATCCACGGTTCGATCTCGCCGGTGTCCGGATCCTGATACGTCAGGCGGTCGACCAACTGCGGGGTGACCTGGCTGTTGGACCACAGCGTGTTCGTGATGTTGAACGCCTGGTACTCGACCGGGTCGAGGAAGGTCAGCGTTCCGCCGTACACGGGTTCGCCCGCGGCGCCGTCGCCACCCGACGCGCCGGACCCGCAGGCGGCACCGAAGAGGAGGGAACCGACCACCGTGGCGGTCAGCGCGACGGATCGAATACGAGAACGTCTCGAGTTCATCTCTGTTCTTTCTGAGGCTGGATCGGCGATCAGGACGTCTTCTGCTCGCCGTAACGGTCGGCGAACGACTTGGGAGTGGTGCCGTTGACCAGATAGTCACCGATGACCGTCGGCTTGTAGACCACGGGGTTGTGTGAGGCGAGGGTGCGGGCGTTCCTCCAGTGGCGGTCCAGGTTGCGCGTCTCCCGCAGTGCAGAGGAACCGCCGGCATTGAAGATGAGGTTGGCGGAGTCCAGAACTGCGTCGATCACGGCAATCTGGGCTGCGGACGTGTTCACGAAGACCTGCGCGTACAGATCGGGGGTGAAGTCCTCGGCGGCGAATCGTGCGTTGACGTCCTCGAGTTCCGTTGCGATCCGCTGCAGGATGCTGTCGACTACCAGAACGTTCTTCGCGATCTTCCCGACGACACCGAGGACGGCGTAGTCCGTCGTCGCCGCGTCCGACGGTGCATGCAGACTCGTGCGGGTCCGGCTCCGCACGAGTTCCACCGCATCGTCACGCAGGTTGCGGTTGATCCCTGCCAGCGTCGCGAGGTGCACGATCTGCACGAACGAGGACTGCTGGTCGAGAAATCCCGGGCGGTGCCCGAACTCGCCGAACTCCGCGACCGGCGACCCGTCGAACGTGGTGGTGCCACTGGCGGTCAGCCGCTGGCCGATCCCGTCCCAGTCGTCGATGCGGTCGACGCCGGCCGCGGTGGCCTCCACGACCACGAAGCGGCGCCGTCCGTCGCTGTCCGTCACGGCGACCCGGATGTAGTCGGCGTACAGCGTTCCCGTCGTGTAGTACTTCTCGCCGGATACCACCGCCTCACCGTCGCGGTCGGTGACGGTGGTCGAGATGTCGAACGTTCCCCGGCCGGTCGGCTCCGACTGCGCGTTGCCGAATGCCGCTCCCGCACCGATCTTCTCCAGCCAGTACTCCCGGACCGGCCCGTCCTCCAGATTGCGGAGGATCTCGACGGTGGTGAAGTGCCCGCGCAGGACCTGCGGGATGTTGGAATCGGCCTGCCCGAGCTCCGCGAGAAGTTCGAAGAGGTCGGGCAGGCTCACGCCGAGGCCACCGAACTCGACGGGGACGCGCAGCGCGCCGAAACCGGCGGCGAACAGCTCTGCCACCTCCGGGTACGGCAGCTCCCGGGCGCGTTCGCGCCGCGCCGCGCCTGCGGCGAGTCGCGCGAAGATCTCTCGGAACCGCGGCAGGGAACGGTCCACCGCGGTGGAATGATCGCTGACGTTTCCGGCCAGGGTGACGGTCATGAAGGGTCTCCTCGGATGAAGTGATGGAGAGCCGTCACTCGGGAGGGTGACGGTCGAACGGACGGGTTACCTGGACGGGCAACCCGTGGAGAGCTGCTCGGCAGGCCCGGTGCTCCATCTCATCTCATATCGAGACATGTTGCAGATCAACATAATCGCCCTTGACGCTTCGTGAAGATCCGCTAAACCCGGGTCTCGTCGCCGGGTGCCCCTGCGGGTTCGTTCGCGGGCAGGCCGGCGGCCTTCCATGCTGCGAATCCACCGTCGATGTGCACCACGTTTCGGAATCCCCGCTCGAGCAGTCCCTCGGCCACCGGGCCGGACCCCGCCACGGATCCGCACACGACGACGATCGGCTGGTCGAGGGAGATGATCGCGGCATGCCTCGTGGGTGAGTCGAGTCCGAACTGTTCGTCGAGTGCGTGGCGGTCGGCGACGATCGCGCCGGGGACCTCGCCGTTCTCACCGCGCCCCCTGTCGCTGCGCACGTCGACGAGCACGGCGCCGCCCTTGACGGCAGCGGCCGCGAGCACCGGCGTGACGAGAGCGGGCGTGAGTCGGCTCGCGGCGCGGGCGGTATCGGTGTTGTCGGTCATCTGTTTTCCTTCTCTGTGAGGGGCTTCGGGTGTCAGAGAGCAGCAGCGAGAAGCGGATTCTCGCCGGGCACGGCCTGGAAGAGGTTGCGGGTGTAGGCCTCACGCGGCGCGCCGAAGATGTCGTCGACGGGCCCCGATTCCACCACTCGCCCGCCGCGCATCACGGTGACGTCGTCGGCGATCAACCGCACCACACCCAGGTCGTGGGTGACGAACAGGTAGGTCAGCCCGAATTCGGCCTGCAGATCCACGAGGAGCTGCAGAATCTGCGATTGGACCGAGACGTCGAGCGCCGAGACGGCCTCGTCGAGCACGACGATCCTCGGATCGGCAGCGAGTGCCCTCGCGATTGCCACCCGCTGCCGTTGCCCGCCGGACAGTTCGACGGGCTTGCGCTGGAGAAAAGTGCTGTCGAGCGCGACGGCGTCGAGCAGTTCGACCACACGGTCACGGCGTTCGGAACGATTCTTCCGAATCCCGAACGCAGCCAGTGGTTCCGCGATGATCTGCTCGATATCGAGCTTGGGGTCCAGTGACGAATACGGGTTCTGGCGTACCAGTTGGATCCTGCGTCGTACGGGGCGGAGCCGGCGGTGGGACAGCCCGTTGATTCTCTCTCCTTCGAGCAGGATCTCACCGGCATCCGGGCGAGTGAGCCCGACCGCGATTCGCGCGAGCGTGGACTTCCCGGCACCCGACTCGCCGACCACGGCGTGGGTGGAACCGGCGACCACACCGACCGTGACCCCGTCGACCGCGATGAACTCGGACGCCTTCGCGCCCGACCCCACCGTGAACCGCTTGGTCACGTTACGCATTTCGAGCACGGCGCCGGAACCCGTGGTGGCGTCCGCCCCGCGCACGGCGAGCGCGAGCGGTGACGGCCCGAGGCGGGCGCTGCGGAAGGACGGTGCAGCGGCGATCAGCGACCGGGTGTACTCCTGCCGCGGGTTCTCGATCAGCACCCGTGTGTCGCCCTGTTCGACAATCCTCCCCTGCTGCATGACCACCACGCGGTCGGCCCGATCGAACGCCACACCGAGGTCGTGGGTGACGAGCAGGACGCCGAGCCCCAGAGTGTCGCGGAGAACCGCGAGGTGATCGAGAATCACCTTCTGGACCGTCACGTCGAGCGCCGAGGTGGGCTCGTCTGCGACCAGCAGCGCCGGATCACTCGCGAGGGCGATCGCGATGAGGACACGCTGCTTCATCCCGCCGGACAGTTCGTGTGGGAACTGGGCGTAGATCCGTTCGACGCCGTTCAGTCCGGCGAGGCGCAGTTTCTCGAGAGCCAGCTCCCGTGCCGGACCCGAGTCGATCTTGCGGTGCAACCGGATCGCCTCGAGGACCTGCACACCCACTCTCTTCACCGGATTGAGTGACGTGCCCGGATCCTGCGGAACGAAACCCACGAACGGACCTCGCAACTGGGACAGCTGCCGGTCCTTCCATCGGGTCACATCACGCCCGCCCAGGTGAATGGTGCCGGAGTCGATGGACGCCGACGACGGCAACAGTCTCAATGCGGCGTGGATGGTGGTGCTCTTGCCCGAGCCCGATTCGCCGACGACGGCGACGAATTCACCCGGGTGGACGATCAGACCCATATCCTCGACCGCCGTCCTTCCTGCCCCACGGGCTGATCGGTAGCTGACCCGCAGATCGTCGATCTGCAGTAGTGGACGGTCACCCTGTGCAACGTTGCCCATCTAATCTCCTAGCGATTTGCTGATGCGGTTGGTGGAGAGCACGACCACGGCGATCAGGACGCCGGGCAGGATCGAGATCCAGGGGTACGTGGCGAGGTAGTCGCGGCCCTCCGACACGGCGAGACCCCACTCGGGCTCCGGCGGCGGAGCTCCGTAGCCGAGGAACCCCAGTGCCGCCACGGCCAGGATGGCCGACCCGCATTCGAGTGCAGCCAACGACAGCACGGCGGCGACGGAGTTCGGCAGCACGTGCCGGACCACCACCCGAACAAAGCCGGCACCGGATCCGTATGCCGCCTCCACGTACTCGCTCTGGGCGACCTTCAGCACCTCGGAGCGCATCACCCGGGCAAATGCGGCAACCGCGGAGATCCCGACGGCCAAAGCCACATTGAGAGTTCCGTACCCGAGCGCCGTCACCACCGTCATGGCGAGCAACAACGCCGGAATCGCCAGCAACACGTCGACGAAACGCATCACGATCGCGTCGGTCCGTCCCCCGACGAACCCGCTGAGCAACCCGATGACCGAACCGACGACGAATCCCACCAGGACGGCGAGCAGCGTCGCACTGAGCGTCGTGGACGCCCCGAAGATCAGGCGGGCGGAGAGATCCCTGCCGAGACGATCGGTACCGAAGAGGTGTTCGGCACTCGGTGGGCTGAAGCTGGCGTCGACGTCACCGTCGTAGGGGCTGAACGAGGTGAACCAGCCCGGCACCACCGCCCAGAGGACGACCGTGACGGTCACCAGCCAGGACAACGCCAGGCCGGGCGCGGTCGATGCCAGCCGCGCGAACTGCAGGACACGGTCGCCCGCCGTCTCGACGGTGGAGCCGACCGACGAGCGGATATCGAATGTGGTCACTGTGACGCCTCCTTACCTTGCCGCCGAGGCGGTTCCGTCCAGCACCCGCGTGCGCAGCCGCGGATCGAGCAGCGGATAGATGACGTCGACCACGAAGTTGACGACCACGAAGACGATGGCCGCAAAGACCACCACCGCCTGCACGAGCATCACGTCCTGCGTGCGGACCGCCGTCTCGGTCAGCCTGCCCAGGCCGGACCGCGAGTAGATGGTTTCCACGATCACGGCGCCCGCCAACAGATTGCCGAGGGTGAGTCCGGCAATCGTCAGCGCAGGCAGGCTCGCGTTCTTGAGTACGTCGCGGACCAGAACCCACAGTCGGCTGGCGCCCTTCGCCACGGACACCGTGACGTAGGGAGCCCCCAGCCCGAGCTCGAAGTTCTTCAACAGTAGCTGAGCAATGGGCGCCGACACCGGTATCGCCAGCGTGACTGCGGGCAGCACGAGAGAGGCGACGCCGTCGTTACCGATCGGGGGGAACCACCGCAGTTGGAACGAGAAGACCTGCAGGATCGCCAGCCCGACCAGGAACACCGGTACCGACACACCCGCGGCGGGAAGCGACGCGATGGCCTGCGACAGCCACCTGCTGCGGGTGTACGCCGCCGACAGTGCAATGACGAACGCCACGATCACCGCGAGCACCAACGCGACGCCGGCCAGGATCGCGGTCTGCGGCAACACCGCGAAGATCATCGACCACACGTTCTCCCCCGTGCGCACCGAATGACCGAAGTCCCCGAGCAGCGCACCGAACAGTCGCGTGGCGTACTGCACGACCACCGGCTGATCGAGCCCGTAATGTGCGCGGGCAGCTTCCTTGTCGGCGTCGCTGACCAGTTCCGCCTCGCTGGGATCGAACATGAGGTCGACCGTGTCGTACGGGAGGACGTACAGCAGGACGAATGTGAGCGAGTACGCCGCCCACACGACGAACAGCGACTGACCCAGCTTGGCGAGAATGTATCGTCCCATTCGTCAGCCCTGCTCTATCCACGTGTCGTAGAAGACGTTTCGCGACTGTGCCTCGTAGCCCAAGTTGTGCACCTTCGGGTTGGCTGCCGTCACCTGAGCCGGGTTGTAGACCGGCACGCTGAGGACCTCCTCGTTGAGGACGAAGTCCTGCGCGGCCGCCGCCGCAGCGCCACGCTGTGCCGGATCGAGCGTCTCGTTCACCGCGCGGAACGTATCGATCGCCTTCTGCCGGACGGGGTTGTCCGAAGTGATGTTGGCACCGTTGGTGAACAACGGAGAGTACGTCTGTTCGAGTACCGCCACGTCCGATCGGCTGGTGTTGAACACCTGGATGTTCCATTTACCCTGCAGCTTGCTCGCCGCCTGGTAGTCGGGAATGGGAAGGACCTGCAGCTGCAGGTCGACGCCGATATCGCGCAGGTCCTGCTGGATGAGTTCGAATGCCGGCTTGTTGATCACCAGGTTGTTGATCGCGAGCAAGCTCAACGTGAGCGTCTTCCCGTCGGCGTCGACGCGAATGCCGTCCGGGCCCTCTTTCCAGCCGGCCTGCTCCAGTATCTGTCTCGCCTTGTCCTGGTCCTCGACCAGTCGATCACTGAAGTCCGCATACCCCGGTACACGCTCCGAGACCACCGAGGACGACGGCCGGTAGCTGTCGGTCAGGACCGTTTTCGCGAGCGCGTCCCGGCTCCATCCGAGCTTGACGGCCTCGCGCACGGCGAGCTGGTTGGTCGGGAAGAGATCGGTCTTGAAGTCGAAGGCGATGTCGCGGCCCGGAATCAGCTGTGGAACGATCTGATACCCCTCGGCGCGAAGCGGCGCCTCGTCCGTGGTGTTGACGTCCAGAATGGCGTCCACCTCACCGGAGCGCAACGCCCCCGTCCGGACTCCGGCCTCGGGGATGACCAAGACTTCCACCGAGTCGAGGTATGCGTCACCGTTGTGGCCTCGGCTGGCGGGCGCCCAGTCGTATCCTTCCCGTTTCCTCAGGACGGTCTTCTCCTGGTAGACGTGTTCGGTCACGACGAACGGTCCGGTGGCCACGATGTTCTGTGGAAGCGCGCGATCCTCCTTCCGCAGCTGCAGGGTCGAGTGCCCGAGGATCCCAGCGAAGTACATCGAAAGACCCTGGAGGAAACCGGCACTCGGCTTGTCGAGGGTGACCGTGACCGTGCTGGGATCGATCACCTGCGTCCCGACGTACCCACCCCAGTACGCGGATACCGGAACGACTCCGAGCTCCTTGTTGCCGAAGCCGAGGAGATCGAAGTTCTCCTTCACGGAGTCCGCGGTCAAGGGAGTGCCGTCGCTGAACGTCACGTCGTTCCGCAAGTGGAACGTGAACTCCGTCAGGTTCTCGTTGACGTCCCAGGACGTAGCCAGCCAGGGTTCGAGGGCTCCCGATGCGGGATTCTGATAGACGAGCTTGTCACTGATATTGCTGGTGATCAGCGACTCCGGGTACGAGCTGCCGGAATGCGGATCGAGGTTCGCGGGCGCGTCGAGGACTGCGAACCGCAGTGTTCCTCCGGGAACCGGATCGCCACCGGCGTTCGAGGAGGCCACCGATCGGGATGCGGCGCAACCGGTGAGCACCAGTGCTACGGCAGCCGTAGCGGCAATCAGAGCTGTTGCTCTGCCGACGAATCTTCGGGTCATCTGACGGAACTCCTCAATGCGGGGACGAACAGGGGTGAGACGAGACGTGCGCGTGGCGCGCCGGAACCGCACCGGCAACGGCCGGGCGGAGAAAGGCGGAACGAGAGGGGAGGTACGCACTCCGAGTCGAGCGCCTACAGGCGCCCTGTCATGCGATCAGCGACAACAGTGGAACGCAGCGGAGGAGAACAGGGGGCCTGGGGCGCTCATCACGTTCTTCCTTCCGCGTCTCGACACTCGTCACAACTGGCGACCAGCTGAGTGTGCACAGTGCGGGAATCGCGAACAACCAACCTGAACTACGAGATTCCTTAAGATTGACTCAAGTGAACGACGCGGGGTAACCCGCCGTCGACCGGGACCGTCGCACCGATCCTCAGGTCGTCTCGGTTTCGGCGGCCAGGGAGCGGAGGGCCTCGACCCGGGTGCCCACGACGTGTCGCCGGGCCAGTTCTTCCGCTCCGTCCGCGTCTCGAGCTCGGAGCGCCTGGTAGAGCTGCTCGTGCTCGCCGCACATGGTGTCGCCGTCGTCGCGGGTCGAGGTGAGGTGGAACAGCCGTCGCAGTCGCGCGTCGAGTGGCGCCATCAGATCTTGCAGCAGGGGGTTGTGGGATGCCTCGACGATCGTCCGGTGGAAGTCCGCGTTGAGCGCGACGACCTGGCGGGTCTTTCCGGTCTCCGCGGCGGCGCGGGAACGGGCCACGATGGCACGCAGGGCATCGAGTTCGTCGGCGGTGGCGTGCAGCGCTGCCAGCCGCGCCGCCAGCCCCTCGAGGCTCTCACGCACATCGAACAGGTGCTCGGCCGCGGCCGCGTCGAATTTCGCGACCACGGCGCCGCGTCGTGGTGCCACCGTCACGAATCCCTCGGATTCCAATCGCTGCAGCGCCTCGCGCAGTGGGATCCGTGACAGGCCGAACTCCTCGGAGAGTTCCCGCTCGACCAGCCGGAACCCGGCCGGATATCGGCCTTCGATGATGCGTTCGCGCAATTCGATGTAGGCGCGATCTCGCAGTGACTGATGGGTGCCCCCGATCGAGGCGGAGCGCTGCGCGGTGCGGCGGGTGGTCATTGCGCGACTCCAGGTTCGAGGGATGGGCCTGCTCGGTCGCAGACTCTCCCTCGCATCATTGCAGGCTTCGGTGATCTCTTCCGCACCCGGGTCATTTGGTATACCGTAGACCAAACTTCGTCCCGGACATTCGAAACAAACCAACTCTGACCTGCACATTGATACCCCTATGCCTACACCCGGAGACACACTGATGCATCACTCGATCGGCACCGTGCACGATCCCACCGCGCCCGACACCGCGACACCCACGGCGTTGGAAGACGTCACTCTTCCCTGCGGCCGACGCGCCGACGTCGTACTCCACGGCGATCGGATCGAATCCGTCGACGATCACCGGCCCGGCCACCACCGGCCCGGCGCCTATCGCCTCGGCGGCGCCCTACTACTCCCCGCGCTCGTCGACGGACACTGTCATCTGGACAAAACCCTGCTCGGCTCCCCGTGGCAGCCTCACCGAACCTCACCGACGCTGCGCGAACAGATCGCCACCGAGCGACTATCGCGCCGCAACACGCAGGCGCCGGCCACCGAACGCGCCGCAGCCCTCGCCCGGCGCATGGTGTCGCTCGGAACCGGGCACGTGCGCTCCCACGTCGACATCGACCCGGACGTGCAACTCACAGGACTGCACGCACTCCTCGCGGTGCGAGAACAGTTCCGCACGCGACTCGGTATCCAACTCGTCGCCTTTCCCCAGAGCGGGGTCGTCACCGCCCCGGGAGTGGCCGACCTCCTCGATGCCGCACTCGCCGACGGCGCCGACGTCATCGGAGGACTCGACCCCGCCGGATTCGACGGCGATGTCGACGGTCAGCTGAACGTCGTCTTCGGGCTCGCGGAGCGGCACGGCGCCGGTGTGGACATCCACCTCCACGACGGCGGTGAGGCAGGCGCCCACCAGCTACGCGAAATTGCCACGCGAACAAAAGCATTGGGTCTGGGCGGGAAGGTCACCGTCAGCCACGCCTATGCGCTCGGGCAACTCGACGACCACGACCTGGACCGGGTGGCCGAGGCGCTCGCCCGAGCCGGAGTCGCGATCATGACCAACGGCCCGAGCCGGTCGATGCCTCCGGTGCTCCGTCTGCGTGAACACGGAGTCCGGGTCTTCGCCGGATCCGACAACATCCGTGACACCTGGTGGCCGTACGGGACCGCCGACATGCTCGAACGCGCAACCATCATCGGCCTGCAGGGCGAGCTGATGACCGACGACGACCTCCGGTACGCCGCCGCCCTCGCCACCGACGAGGCGGCAGCCGCACTCGGCCTGACCGATTACGGGCTGGCTCCCGGCAAACGCGCCGATGTGGTGGCCGTCGCCGCGGGCAGTGTCCCCGAAGCCGTTGCCTCCCATCCCGAACGACTTCTCGTCCTCCACGGGGGCCGGATCGTCAGCCCGACGCCACTCACCACCATCCGCATTCAGCCACCGACCTTCGAGGATTCCCGTGATCACTGACCGAAACGTCTCCCAAGCCGAGGCCCCCGCGCAGAAGACCGCCGACGGCCGGCTCGCCGCCGGTCGAATCGGTACGTTCGACCTCGTTTTCTTCGTTGTCGCCGCCGCTGCCCCGCTGACCGTGCTGGCGGGAGTCGCGCCCTTTGCGATCGGGATCGGAGGAGCCGGTGCCCCGCTCGCCTACCTGATCGCGGGTGCGCTGCTCACGCTGTTCGCGGCCGGCTTCACCGCGATGAGTCTCTATGTGCGCAACGCCGGCGCCTTCTACGCCTACGTCGCGCGGGGCCTCGGCCGCAGCCTCGGCGTCGGAATCGCATACATCGCCGTCATGTCTTACAACCTCATCACACCGGGGGTCGCCGCCACCTTCGGCTACTTCGCGGCCGGGACTATCCGCAGTGCGACGGGCGCCGACGTCCCGTGGTGGGTGTTGTCGGGCGTCTGTGTTGCCGCCGTCGGTGTGCTCGGCTGGCTGAAGGTCACACTCAGCGCCAAGGTTCTCGGTGTCGCCCTGATCCTGGAGGTGGCGTCGCTGCTCGTCATGAATGCGGGCATCCTCGGCGAACGCGGGTTGGCCGCACTCGATGTGAAGTCCTTCGATCCGGGCACGCTCGCGACCGGAGGGGTGGCCGGGATGTTCGTTCTGGTGATCGGCGCATTCACTGGTTTCGAGGCGACGGCGATCTACGCGGAAGAGGCACGTGATCCGAAGCGGACGGTCCCGCGCGCCACCTACATTGCCGTCGGGTTCCTCGCACTGTTCTACGCCGGCGGGGTGTGGCTGATCATGGGCGCCTTCGGCACCGACACCGCGGTCGCGATGGCCGGTTCGGCGGCGGGGCCCGATCTCACCTTCGAGGCGGGTGGACTGTTCGTCGGTGCGTGGCTGGCCGACACCATGCACGCTCTCATCATCGTCAGCGCGTTCGCCGCGGCTCTGGCCTTCCACAATGCCGCCGCCCGTTACCTCTTCGCCCTCGGCCGGGAGGGGCTCCTGCCGCGGTTCCTGGGAAGGGTGTCTGCGCGCCACGGCTCACCGAGTGGCGCCGTGATCGCGCAGACCGGCTTCAGCGCGGTGATCGTCCTCGCCGGCGCTGCGTCCGCGGTGGATCCGTACTCGGTGGTGTTCTTGTGGACCAACAGCATCGGCGTCCTCGGCATCATGGCGATGCAGGCATTCGCCGCACTCGCGGTGTACGCCTTCTTCCGCCGCGACCGGCGGGGTCTGTCGGCGGCAAGAGTGGTGTGGGCGCCGCTGATCTCCTGTGCCGGACTCACAGTTCTCACCGTGCTCGCGATCGTGCACTTCGACCTGCTGACGGGACGCTCCGGGTTCGTCAACGTCCTTCTGCTCGCACCGTTGCCGATTGTCGCGGCGGCGGGCTTGTACGTCGCCCTGCGCATCCGCCGCAGCGATCCGGCACGCTACGCATCACTCACCAGCGTCGACGTGGAACGGGACCGAGAAACACGATGACCGTCGAAGACACCACCGTCACCGTCTTCCGCGACGTCCGCCCCTTCGGCGGCGCGGCGAGAGACCTGATCGCCGTGAACGGCATACTGGCACAGAGTATTCCCGACGGAGCCGCCGTCGACTACGTCGACGGCCTCGGGAAGACCGCCGTGCCGACCCTGGTCGACGCCCACATCCATCCGGACAAAACCGCGTGGGGCGAGCCGTGGTACAGCAGGCGGACTGCGCACGCGATCGAGGAACTCGTTGCCGGCGACGTCGAACTCCACCACGCCCAACCACCCGTCGCGGACCGAGCCCTCCGGCTGATGTCGCACGCCGCCACCCTCGGGACACGAGCGATGCGGGCGCACGTGGACGTGGCGCCCGCGTACGGGCTCGCCGGGGTGGAAGCGGTGGCCACCGCCCGGGATGCCCTGCGCCACGCGATGGACGTCCAGATCGTCGCATTCCCACAGCACGGTGTCGACCGGACCCCAGGCACCGCGGGACTGCTCGAGGTGGCCGCCGAGAGCGGGCTGATCGACGTGATCGGTGGCATCGACCCCGCCGGTTTCGACCACACCCCCGGCGGAACGGGACGAGACCCCCGCCAACTCGACATCGTCTTCGGGATCGCCAAAAGACACGGATTGCCGATCGACATCCACCTCCACGACACCGGCGAGACGGGTGCCGCGACTCTCACCGACATCGCCCAGCGCACCAGAGCGGCCGGCTTGCAGGGCCGGGTCACGGTCAGCCACGCCTTCGCCGTAGCTGAATTGTCTTGCCACTCACTGGAGTCGACGGCGGACCTGCTGGCGGAGGCGGACATCGCACTGACGACGGCAGCGCTGTCCGCGACAACGGTATTGCCCTTCCGCCACCTGTCGCAGCGCGGTGTCCGAGTCGGGCTCGGGTCGGACGGCGTTCGCGACAACTGGAGCCCATTCGGTAACGCGGACATGCTGCACCGCGCGTGGCTGCTCGGCTGGGCACTCGACGCACGCCTCGACGCGGACCTCGAGGCGTGTTACACGCTCGCCGCCGACGGCGGTGCTGCCGTCATGGGGCTACCGCGGGCCGACCTGCAACCGGGTTCGCCTGCCGACTTCATGTTGCTGGACGGAGAATGCGTGCCGCAGATCGTCGTCGACGTCCCCCGTCGAGACACGGTGGTGCGGGCAGGCCGGGTCGTGGCTCGCGACGGCCTGCTCCTCTGAATCGTCCACGAGGGTTGGCGCCGGTCAGGACCGCAGGGGCGCTTGCAGCAGGGTCCGGTCGTCGCCCGGGGCGCTCACTCCGAGCATCGTCGCATCCGACATCGGCAGCCCCACCGCCAACTGCATCGACATCGTCTTGTCGCCGCCGGCGATGAAACTGCCGGCATTCATGCGACTTCCGTCGGAGCGTTGGAGCCAGACGTTGTAGGTGCGGCCCTGCGGGAGTCCGGCGACGTCGAGGCTGATTCCGGTTCCCCACGCCCTGTTCTCCACCCGCGCGGAGGCATCCACACCTGCGGCGAGGACCGTGAAGGCCACCGGCTGCCCGGGCGGGGCCGTCGGGGTGCCCCCGCGCAGGAAGAACCCGCCGGCCACCAGGCCGACGGCGATCACGACGGCCGCGGCGGCGACCGCGATCCGGTGGTACCGCTTCCGCCCGCGTTCGCGGTCGACCGCCCCGAAGATCGCGTCGGGCAGCGTCGATGACGGCCGGGGTGCAGGTTCGGTGATCCGGTCCGGGTCCGCCGCCGACAGAGCAGCCGCCACCGGCGTCAGCGGACGCAACTCGGTGCGGCACCTCGGGCAGCCGTCCAGGTGGGCGCGAAGCGTGATCGTCTCGCTGTCGTCGAGGCGACCGAGCGCGTACATCCCCAGCATGGTGCGCATCTGCTGGCAGCGGTCAGTAATCACCATGCCACCCCATTTCTTCGAGTACGAGTCGGAGAGCCTTCAGCGCGTAGTACACACGACTGCGGACGGTGCCCACGGGAATGCCGAGCTGCGCGGCGACCTCGGCGGCGGGCCGGTCGCGCAGGTGAATCTCGACCAGCACCGAGCGGTGCTGATCGGACAGCCGCCGCAACGCCTCTTCCATCTCGAGCCCCACCAGCAGTTGTTCGAGGGGACGCTCGGGTGCGGGCAGCTCGGGTGGTGCGGCGTCGGCCAGCTCGGGTCGGGCGGCACGAGCCCGGATCGCGTCGATCACCACGTTGCGGCAGATCGCATACAGCCAGGTCCGGAGCGTAGCGCGCCGCGGGTCGTACCGGTCCGCGCGCCGCCACGCCCGCAGAAACGTCTCCTGCACCGCCTCCTCCGCGCGGCCCCGGTCTCCGAGGGACCGGTAGGCGAGGGCGAACAGTTCCCTCCCGTGTTCGTCGTAGGCGGCCCGCAACACCGTCTCGTCATCCAAGCCGCCCTCGGACTGGTCCCCGCGTGTGCGCACGATACGAAGCCGCACCACTCACCTCCCGAAACACCGGATACGGCGTCGGCCCGCCCGACACCCACCGAGGAGTACGGGCGTGGGCGTCGCGGCGTTCATCTCGAATTCTGCCACTCGGGTGTGCGGAGGTGACTGCGGCCGCTGAACGTGGGTCGCCGACCATCCGTACTCCCCAGCGCCGAACGATCCGGCACACGGAACGAACGAATGGAGACCCACGACGATGCTGAAGAAGTCGATTCTTGCGGCGGCCGGCGCCGGCGCCACGATCGCGCTGATGTCGGCGTGCGGCGCCGCCACCGACGACGCCCAGCGCCCGATGCCGCCGTCAGCCTCCGCCGCCGGGCAGGTGGAACTCGGCACCCGGGACACCGCCCTCGGTACGGTGCTCACCGACGGAGACGGTTTCACGCTCTACCGATTCGACGAGGACACCCCGGGCACCATCCGGTGCACCGGCCCCTGCGCCGAGATCTGGCCTCCCACGCTCGGAGCACCCCAGCCCGACGCCACCCTCTCCGCCCGCGCGGGTGCCACGACGCGGCCGGACGGAACCGAGCAGATCACCTACGACGGCCACCCGCTGTACCGTTTCGCGAAAGACACCGCCCCCGGGCAGACGGGCGGCGACGGCGTCAAGGGAACCTGGCACGTGGTGACGGTCGACTCCGCCCGTGGATGACGCCACCACACCCCCGGTTCAGGCGCCGCGCCCCGCGGTCAGTCGCCGCAGTGCGCTGCTCGGCCTGGCCGCGGTGGGCGCCATTGCGGCAGTGGACGTCGGCGGGTTCCTCTGCGCGGCGGGGACACTGGACGCCGACGCGCTGACCCCGGCACGGCTGACCGACCGGTTCGAGGAGGTCGCCGGGCATCACGACGGATTCCGGCGCAATCACGCCAAAGGGGTCGGCGCGACCGGATATTTCACCGCCACCGGCGCCGGGTCCATAGTCTCCACCGCCAGCGTTTTCCGGGCCGGACGCATCCCGGTGACCGGCCGGTTCTCACTCTCGGGTGGGAATCCGTCCACTCCGGATGCCGACGACACGGTCCGGGGGCTTGGGTTGGCGTTCGACCTCCCCGATGGCGAGCAGTGGCGCACCGCGATGATCAACACCCCGGTGTTCCCCGACCGGACACCCGACGGCTTCTACGAGCGGTTGCTCGCCTCGAAACCGGACCCGGCCACCGGCAAACCCGATCCGGATCGCATGGCGGCGTTTCTGTCCCGCCATCCCGAGACCGCGGCGGCGATGAACTTCATCCGACAGCATCCACCGACCTCCGGGTTCGACAACAGCACCTTCTACGGTCTCAACGCCTTCCATTGCACCAACGACGCCGGAGTCATGGTTCCGGTTCGGTGGACACTGGTCCCCGAGCAACCGGCCCGCTCCCCCGGCCTGCCGCCGCTGGGGCGCGACCATCTCTTCGACACACTCACCGCGGCAGTCTCGCGTGCGACGTTGCGGTGGCGGATGCTGCTCACCATCGGCCAGCCGGGCGATCGGACCGACGACGCCACCCGGCCGTGGCCGCCGACCCGGCAGGTCCTCGACGTCGGCACAGTGACCATCGAGGCGGTCCGGACCGAAGCGCCGCACAACGCGCGGGACCTCAACTTCGATCCGCTCATCCTCCCCACGGGTATCGCACCCTCGGACGATCCCCTGCTCAGCGCCCGCTCCGCGGTCTACACCGAATCGTTCACCCGCCGGTCCGGGGAGCCCGAACCGCCGGCCTCCGTCGACGTGGATGGGGTGCGCGATGACCACTGACCCGACCGACCGCCCGCTCCGGTTCGCGCCGACCGTCCGGTTGCTGCACTGGGCGATGGCGGTCATGGTGATTGCACAACTGCTCGTCGGCGCCGTCATGGTGACGACACTCGACCACTACCATCTGCTGCGCGCGGTGCACGTCCCGTTGGGCGCCGCGATCCTCGTCCTGGTCATCGTCCGCATCGGCAACCGGCTGGTGTGCCGCACGCCCGCACCACCCGCCACCATGGGACCGGTCGAGCGCCGGGTCGCAACCGCGTCGGAGTACCTGCTGTACGGGCTGCTCGTGATCCAGCCACTCACCGGGTGGGCCATGCTCTCGGCCGGTGGCAACCCGATCACCCTTTACCAGCATCTGCACCTGCCCACCCTGCTTGCACCCGATCCCACCGTCTACGCGGTACTGAGGCGGGCTCACACCGCATTCGCCTACCTGCTGTTCTTCACCTTCACCGCACACATGACCGCCGTCCTCTTCCATGTACTGGTCCTGAAGGACAGGCTCCTCGACCGGATGGCGCCCTGGCGCACTCGCCGAGAGTCTTCGCCTACCGCTTCCCGACCGGCACCGGCGCGGATCGTCGATGACGTTGCTGCAGAGCAGGATTGAGAATAGTGGAGACCGCCACGATCGTGGACTCAGCTGTCGCGCGGCCTGCCGCGGCCGCGGAGGTCGCACCATCGCGCGGACGTCCGCGGGTGGGTTGACCGCCGGAAGATACGGGACTTGCCCCAGACAGGGGTTCGGCCGGGAATGCTCTCACATTCTCGGCCGGATCTCTGCTTCTCGAGTGTTTCACCGTTGCCGATTACTCTCTCGATCCGCAACTTCCAATGTACGCGCGAATGGCGGCCCACCGCAATGGCACGTTTCTGCCGTTCGTCGCCGCGAGCGGGACCGTGGGTTACTTGACCGCCGTCAGGTACGTGGACCGCTCCGACAGATCGGCAAGTTCTTCGGGGAGATCCGCGACCGGCCGGCCGTAGGCAGCCGCCAGCTCGAGCGAAGTGGACCACCGCACCGACCAGCCGTGCCCGGTCAACCACTGCGCCGGATCGGCCCGCTCGTCACCGTAGAACAGTTCGGAGATGTCGAGGTCGCCGAACGGATTCTCGGCGAAATACTTCGCCCTGATGGCGTCGAAGCGTTGCATATCGGTTCCCGCCGCGAAGTTGTCCACGGCAAGGTGGCTACCGGGGCCGGAAAGCTCGTCGATCCGCTCGAACAGCGCATCGTGCGCTGCGCCTGGGAGGTAAGCCAGTAGCCCCTCCACCGACCACGCGGTCGGCTTGCCAGAGTCGAAGCCTGCGGATTCGAGGGCGGCAGGCCAGTCGTCTCGAAGATCGACGGCCACCGGGCGACGATCAGCCTTCGCCGTAGCCCCATGATCGGCGAGGACCTCCGCTTTGAATTCCAGCACCTGTGGTTGATCGACCTCGAAGACCGTCGTACCGGTCGGCCAGTCCAAGCGATACGCCCGGGCGTCCAACCCGGCCGCGAGGATCACCGCCTGCGAAACCCCCGCGCCCGTGGCTGACGAGAAGAACTCATCAAAGAATCTGGTCCGAGAACCCATGAAGCCCGAGAATGGCATGTCCCCGAGTAACGACGGGTCGGCCAACAGCCCGGTGAAATGCGGTTCACCCGCCGCTTCGACGAACCACCGCGCGTAGTCGTCCTGAATCAGCGCGTCGGGGCGCACTGTCTCCAACGCCCGAAATGTCGCCACTCCCAACGCGGTCAGGCCCACGCTACTGACGATGTCCCAACTGTCTCCATCGGTTCGCATCGCTGAAATACCTTCCCGATCTTGTCGCAATTCGGAGCCGACGACCGAGCAGCGCAGACCGGCGACGAGGCCGGAGAAGTTCGGTAAGGCCTCACCGAAATCCGGGCCCAGCGTGATCGACCGAACCCGCGCAATTCTACGCTCGGGCCATCGCAATCAGCCGGAGCCGATTCGCCGACCTCGCACCCGCTCGGTCACATTCCCACTCACCGCCAAGGTGACCAGGCCGAGTGGCACGGGACCGAACATGTGGTGTACAACATAGTCGGCCACGATGTGAAACAGATCACAACCGTGACCGTGAGGCACACATATCGGTAACCGACGAAAGCAGGACACATGGCGACAACCTCGATTGCCCCGACGACTCCCACCGGACGGCAGACGCCCCGGCGCAGCGGCACCATGAGCACCGCGGAGATCAAGTCGAGGATCGAGGCCATGTTCGCCGACGACCGCAGGCCCACCCGCCCCGCGGTCACGAACTGACGAAGCTCGCCGCCGCGGACGAGGACTCTCTAGCGGATCAGTTGAATCGCTCGATGGAAATTGACGATTGGCGTGTTCGAGACCGTCAGTTCCGATGGTTCACCTGGAGATTTCGACAATTTCAGGAATGGGGCCTCGTCTTCGCTCGAACACAGATGGAAGAGGCTCCCGCACGTCGTCCGTAGTGTTCGGAATCATGGTCGAGAACGTCGCATCGGTGCACATCAACGGACCGTCAGACCCTCGCCGGCTAGGTCAGCGTGTCGAACACTCGAACAGGGTTTCCGCAGGGTGCACGGGCCGTAACCGGCGAGCTCGACTGATGCTCATCCAATCAGTTCCTTGATGAGCGGCTTGATCGGTGCCTCCGGCGGTGTGTTCCTGGGAAGCGTCTACGTAGATCTCACACTATCTACCACTTGCGTGGCGCGTGGGAGATGGACGTGTGTCACGGCTACCCGCATCACCGTGCGGCGGTACGGGTTTGACCGTGTCCCACACCGACGCTTGTGGTGCAGGAACATGCTGTTTCGGAGTCACCCCCATCCGCTGTGGTGCGATCGGCAGGCTGTGGCGGACCCGGCGGTGTCGCGGCCGACGCGGTGTGGGACTTTTCTTGTGGCGGCACTGGCGCACGGGCGCGTGCTCGGCGACCCGGATCGCGGGCAACTGCCCACGCCGGGGGGTGACGTTGTTCTTGCCGAGGAGCGCGCGTTTGGCCAGGTTCACCCCGGCGATGTGGTCGCGGTTGCCGCCGACCTTGCAGCGAGTACACCACGCGTCGTGGTAGCCGCCGGGGCGTGCAAGTGGTTCGTCGCAGCCCGGACACAATGCGGACGATCCTCGGGCGGGCACCGAGACCACCGCGATACCGACCTCCGCGGCGGTGTGGGCGAGGGCGACCACGGCTTGGCGGCGGGCGGACTGCGCGGCCCGGTTGTTGTTGACGTGTCCGTGTCCGCGGGTCTCGAGGGTGGTGAGATCTTCCACTGCGATCAGCTGTGCCTGGGCGTCGACGGCGTAGTCGGTGGCCTGGCGGGCGAAGTGGAACGCCAGTTCCCGGTTGATCTTCCCCCGCTTGGCACCCACCGCGGTGCGGTGCTCGTCGAGGACGGCGATCTTCGCCTCCAGCTCGGCGCGGACCTCCGGTGGGGCGGTGGCGGCCAGCCGTGTCAAGCGAGCAGCTTTGCGGTGCAGCATCTGCCCTTCGGTCTGTAGGCGGGCCAGCTTCGCCCCGAGGCCGCGGTCGTCGTACGTGAAACCCCGATAGTCCGAGACCAGACCATCCGGGGTTTCGGTGGCGACGGCAGCAGCACCGAGTGTGGACGGGGACCAGTCCACGCCCACCGCCGTCGTTCCCGATCTCATATCCGCGACGGGGACTGCTTCGGTGGCAGCGCACCGCAACAGCAGACCTCGGTGGTCGAGATGAAGGGTCGGGAGATGCCACTCGCCGATCGGCCGCGCGTGCAGGTGCGGTGGGATCGCGGCGGTCACCCGGACTCGTCGCCACTGCGCGCGTCCTTCCGGGGCGGGAGTGGTGGGTAGTGTGACGGTCAACGTCATGACGGCGTCGGTGACGGTGATGTGTGCGAGTTGTCGATCCGCTGCGGAAAGCCGAGCCATCGCCGAGGTCTGGGGTGGTGCTTGCACGTCGGTGATCCGCAGGCGCTCCGCGGCCACGCCGGCGGTGCGGTGTGAGCGCGCGGTGAGCTGCCGCACCACACCTCGGGCGTATCCGCACGGGACGTACTCCGCAGCAGTAGTGGGTGCGGCGATGCGGCCGGTGGCCGGGTCGAACCGGGCCGACAGTGCGGTGATCGCGGTGTCTCGGTATGCCAGAGCCCGCAAAGTGCCTACTGCCTGCGCGGTCACCACCCGCGTGACACGCGACGGGACGTAGACACCGTCCGGGTAGTGCGGGGTCCAGCCGAGACGCGCAGCAGCGACATGACCTTGCATCGGGAGTTTTCGGCCTCGGCTGTCACATCCGGCGGCGAGGACATCGAAGGTGGCCGGTTGCCACAGCCGCGACAGCAGGTGCGCTTCGGCGCCCGAGATCAGGTCGAGCATCCACCCGACACGAACGTCGAGGTCGTCGAGCCCGATCAGCGCACCGGTCGCGTCATCGACAGCCAGGTAGGGGCGGGTGGTGAACGAGAACTGCCGCAGCGCAGTGAATCCGGTATCGGCCATCAGCTAGTCCCTCTCCCATCGTGCTGCCGCATCGCCGAAGAAGTCGACGTTGACTCTGCATCGACCGCAACTGGTAGAAACGGCCGGAAACTAAGCGAGCACTGCCATGAAGTCATCCATCAGCTCCTCCACCAGCGACTTGTCCCCATGCTCACGCAGGACCTCGACCTTAACCCCGAGCACCGACAGGTAACGCTCGATCCACGCCACCGCCAAACCGCGCCAACCGATCCCGCCACACCACTCGCCCCACCGTAAAGTGACCCCTGACTGCGTCGTCGAGCATCCGATTCAGTCCCGCTCGGGTCTCCCGCACACCTGAACCACGATCCTCGGAGATCGACGTCCGGGGAGCCGGCACTTCCCCACGCCATGCGCTGTACCTGATGGAACCCAAGCTGGGACTGAGCCCGTACCACGACGCGATACGCATCGCCGGCGTATTCGAACTACCTGCCCGCGACGAACGGGTCCCCGAGCGACGGATCCGACGCCTCGTGGACCGGGTACACCCGTACTTGGCAGGATGGACCCCCGACACGAAGGTCGAAATTCGGTCCGGTAGAGCCGGATTACGACCCGCCACACCCGACAGCTTGCCGTTCATCGGCCCGGTTCCCGGTCACCGCGGCCTCTACCTTGCCGCCGGCCACGGCATGTTGGGTGTCACGCTGGCACCTGCCACAGCTGAGGGGATCGCCGACATGGTTACCACCCGTCGAATCCTGGAAGCGATGCTTCCTTTCCAGTTGGCAGGACGCATCTGATGACAGAATCAGGTGCACCACGGTTCGTTGCGGACGCTGATCCCGCCCGGGACGCACGGATGACCGTAGGGATCGCGAGGGGGAGGACGTATTCGAATGCGACGCGTCGTACGGGCCTTCTGGGGGCCGCGGCCGGAGCCGGTCGAAACGCTGGCAGGACGGTGGCGGCAGACGTTGGAGCACGTCACGGAACTGCTGCCGGCGGCCGCGCCACCGGTGCGAGGCGAGTGGCGGCAGGTTCACACGTCGGGACCGGACACCACCTGTTCGCCGAACGACCTGACAGCGGTACTCCTGGACGCGCAGCGCGCTGAAGCGTGGTCGGATCTGACGGGAACCGGATTGCGGCTGATACACACCGGTGCGGACGGGTGGGCGGTCGAATTGTCCGGCGTGGCGGGTGGTGTCCCGCAGTTTCTCCTGCAGTCGCTGGTGATGGCGGTCGACGCGCCCGAAGGCACCGTCGTCCCCGAATCCGAATTACTCGCAATGCTTGCGTCGGTGTGGGAACCGGACTTCGGTGACGTGAGCGACGACGACATTCTCGATGCCCTCGAAGACGACGCCGGGTTCACCGTCGGCGATCCTGTCGTCGGCCGGTTCGGCTATCTGTCCGCGGCCCGCGCCGTCCTGGTACCCGACGGCCCGGAGGCGGTCCGTCAGGACACGCTGGACGGCGGCGTGCTTCTGCACATTGCAGCACCGGGCGACATCGACACGATCTTTCGCGTGTACGGCCGACTACGGGACGCCGGCGCACTCGCGCCACTCCCACGGCCGCTGGACCGGCCGACACTGTGACGAGGTGCGCCGCGAGCGCTGTGCACGACACGCCCGGATACCGCAACTACCAGCCCCCGACCCCGGGTTCGGACGAGACCCGAAAAAACTCTTCGGGCGGCATGTCGAGAAATCCCGACCGGCTCCGTCTCCACAATGAACGCGACCACAATGGGCCGCACCACCACCGAGGAGAAACACAATGGCCAAGTATCTTCTGCTCGAGCACTACCGCGGCGCCCCGGCTGCGGTCAACGACGTGCCGATGGACCAGTGGACGCCGGAGGAGATCTCGGCCCACATCCAGTACATGCAAGACTTCGCGGACCGACTCGAAGGCAGCGGCGAGTTCGTCGACGGTCAAGCGCTCGCCCCCGACGGAATGTTCGTCCGCTACGACGGCGAGGGTCGCCCACCGGTCACCGACGGCCCCTTCGCCGAGACCAAGGACCTCATCGCCGGCTGGATGATGATCGACGTCGACAGCTACGAACGCGCCATCGAGCTGGCAGGAGAGCTCTCCGCTGCTCCAGGGGCGGGAGGGAAACCGATCCATGAGTGGCTCGAAGTACGCCCTTTCCTCACCGAGCCGCCCACCATCGCTGACTGACCCCCTCCTCCGGCCAGTACCCCGAAGGTGCTCGCCGATCCTCGGCCGCCGCGGACTCCACCCCACGGCGGCCGAGGCGGTGCGAGACGGAACCGCACCCCGCAACCGACGCATGAGATGTTCTTCTATTCATCGAGCCTCTCGGAGGCAGAAAGGTGGTGGCTCGCTACGCGAGTCCAGGTGCCCGATGACGGACAAGACCGACTTCAAGAAGACCCTCGCCGCCTACCAGGCACCACGCGGCGAGTTCCGGATCGTGGATGTGCCCGACCTGCAATACCTCATGATCGACGGTCACGGCGACCCCAACACCTCACCGGCATTCAGCGACGCCGTCGAAGCTCTCTACCCCCTCGCGTACAAGCTGAAATTCGCCAGCAAGCGCGACCTCGGCCGCGACTATGTCGTCCCTCCGCTCGAGGGGTTGTGGTGGGCAGACGACATGGACTCCTTCACCACGGTGCGGGACAAGTCGCGATGGGACTGGACGATGATGATCATGACCCCGAACTGGGTCGACCAGGCCATGTTCACCACCGCTGTCGACCAGGTCGGTGCCAAGAACCGCCCGGTACGCCTCGACGACGTCCGACTCGCGGATCTGAGCGAAGGGCGGTGTGTGCAGACACTGCACGCCGGCTCCTTCGACGACGAAGCATCCGTGCTCGCACAACTGCACGACGATTTCATCCCGAGCAACGGACTATGTGTGTCCGGCAAGCACCACGAGATCTACCTCAACGACTTCCGCAGGATCGCGCCCGAGAAGCAGCGCACCATCCTCAGACAACCAATCACCACCCACGCCGCCTCCGGCGCCTGACAACCACCACGCCTGACAACCATCAGCACGTGACGCACTTCCGGCATACTCCGCTTTGTCAGTGCAGTAACCCCGACGCGTGCAGCCCCGTCCGCAACGCCTCGTACTCGCCGTCGTCGAGGGCAAGGAGCGGGGACCGCACGATTCTGTTCTGGAGCACACCGAGCAACTGCAGTGCCCCCTTGACCGTCGTCGCGCCGTAATTGGGGACACCCATGACCGCACGCAACGCCGGCTGCAGGCGGGCATTGATCTCCCGTGCGGTTTCGACGTCCCCCGACACGAAGGCGTCGATCATCGTGCGGATCTCGTCGCCTGCCACGTGCCCGAGAACAGAGACAACCCCGCAGGCCCCATACGCCAGGAACCCCAGGGTGAGGCTGTCGTCTCCCGAGTAGACCGCATAGCCCAATTCGCGCAACATGATCGCCTGAGTGGGGTCTCCAGCGGCATCCTTCACCGCCACCACGGACGGCCATTCCGCCATCGTCTCGAACGTCGACGGCGCCAGCTTGGTACCGGCCCGGCTGGGAATGTCGTAGACCATGACAGGAGCATCGACTGCCTCCACTACATACCGAAAGTGCTGCAGTACACCGCCCTGGCTCGGTTTGTTGTAGTACGGCGTCACCAGCAGCAGCCCGTCAGCACCGTGCATGACAGCCTGCCTCGCCAATTCCAGCGTGTGCCGTGTGTCGTTCGTTCCCACCCCGGCAACGATCTTCGCGCGGTCGCCCACCGCATCCTTGACCACTTGCAAGATCCGACCGTCCTCGGCGGTGGTAGTCGTGGCCGCCTCACCGGTCGTCCCCGAGACCACAAGGCCGTCGTGCCCATGATCGACCAGATGTACGGCGATCCGAGCAGTCGCCTCCTCATCGATCTCGCCATCCACGGTGAACGCCGTAGCCATCGCTGTAAGAACGCGCCCGAACGGAGCCACCGGCGCTGACGAATCGGTCATCGCCCTAGTGTATGCGCGACGAACGCGCGTCAACCCAGACCAGATCTCCCCCGGTCATTCACCGGGAGGGACTCGGCGTTCGAGTAGCTCAGCCAACTCGGCAATGGTGACCTCGACGGTGCCGAACAGGGGGTCACCATCCCTGGCGGCACGGGCGACAGCCCGGCCCAGACGTTCTGTGAGGTCGGCGTGCAGCTGATCGGTCATGACTGACCAGTCTCCAGGAAACCCGCACGGGGTAACCCAGTAATGCGTCCCGCAGTCCGTCCCAATTTCAAGACCGCCGGAGTGTCTTCGAATTGTGCAGAGCCCATGAGCCATTCAAGACCGGCATCACGTCCCCTGCGGGATCGGAGACCGACGGCGATGACCGTCAACAGCATCGAAGTCCCCCGGTTCAACAAAACTCGCGGAAACAATGCCAATCGGTCGGTTTCTCCTGCAGGATGCACACATCACTACTCATTGCCCTGACGAATAGGACACCGCATGCCCATGATCGCCCGTACCACCCTCCTTGCCGTGGCCACCATCCCACTGGCAGTCGCAGCGGCCGCGCCGGCATCAGCGGCCGAAACCACCGACGTCACCTTCGCCTTCACCGTTGACGGATCGACCGTCACCAACACCATCACCAACAGCAGCGGCACCACCATCGGCTGCGGAACTTCCCTCGCACCGGCACCAGACGGCGTGCTGCCGCCCCTTCGCGACGTCCTCAGCGCCGGTCAATCACTGTACGAGACAGGCGAGATTCAACCGGGGACGACGACCCAGTCGGTGATCGACGTTCCGGACGGCTCCTACGTCGCACTGGCCTCTTGCTCGCGCACCGATACCGACCCGGCCATGTGGATCTCCGACTTCCCCGGAATCGAGGACTACCTGGCACAATGGCCCGGCACGGAGTTCATCGTGCAACAAGCGTCCACGGTCGTCACCGTTGCCGGCGAGGATCCCGCACCCCCTGCCGCCGGCGACACCCTCAACCTCGACGACCTCGGCACCATCTTCGGCAGCTAACCCCCATCAGCACAACACAACACACCCGAACGCGGAGCAGACGGGGACGGGGCCGCCCGGGAACCTGCCACCTCTCCACACATTCACCGATCCAGTGAACCCACTCCCATCCGTCACGAGTGATCAATTATGTTCGAGAGATTTTCCGATCAAGCCCGCCAAGTGGTCGTCCTCGCCGCCGACATCGCCCGCGCACACCACCACGACTTCCTCGGCACCGAACACCTACTCGCCGGGATCCTCGATGGCGGCGGCCCCGCAGCGGCAGCACTGACCGCCTGGGGTGTCACCGCACCGGCTATCCGCGGCAAACTCGACACCGCCAGGACCGGCACCCGCTCAGATCCTCACCGACCTCTCACCCATCAGCATCAGCGAGATGCGTGAGCACCTACAGCACGAACTTGCCCAGCAACCCACGCTGGGCCCGCCCACCGCATCCCCATCCGGTTCAGACGACGAGTACACCCGCGCCCACCCCGCCGGCCAGAACCTCGAAACCTGGATTCACGACCGCATCATGGACGCCCTCAACCAATCCGACTAGCAGCTTCGGTGGAGGGCGAAGAACCGCGCCACCGACGTAGCCATCGGCAGGAACGCTATCGCCACCTGCGGTGACAAGCGCGCAAGCCAATACTCGGCGCGCCCCTCACGAAGATCCGTCGATCTACTTCCCGTGGCCGCACTCCGTGAAGCGAGATGACCCATCGCACGGTTGAGGTCTGCGACGCCGGGTATCCACCGGTCATGACCACCGAGCATCCGCCGCGCCGGTGTTCCCCACGGGCGGGGGAGTACCCCACCGTTCGGATAGTCGCGGCCCGCGAAGCCCAGCTGATGCGGACGCTGGGGCGGGCCGTGAACATCCTCTCGACCGCCCACGGGGCGTTCGCGGTCGGCGGGGACTGCGCCGTCTACGCCCGCGGCGGACCGCCGGCCGAGCACCAGGTGACCATCATCGCCTCGGACAATCACCTGACTGAGGCGAGGACCGCGTTGGCTGCGGGTGGGATGCGGTCCATCGTTTCATCCCGACTCGGGTCACGGCAGGTCGTCGGCGGTGACCTCCGGGTCATCCTGCTGTATCCGGCCTCTACCACCGGGACCGGGGAGGGACTCCTCGAACGGGCCGAGACGATGCGGATCGGGCAGATCTGGGCACCGGTCCTCAGCGGAACCGATCTCATGATCGACAAACTCCGTCATCTCGGTTCCCATCGGTGCGATTTCGTGCCGATGCTGCCCGTCGCCCGCGCATTGCGCGAGCAGGTCGACTGGCCCACCGTGGCGGGGGCCACTGCCGACCTCCCCTGTGCCCGAGCATTTTTGGGGCTGCTCGACGACCTGGCGGTCACAGGGTCGCTGGAGGGGCGGCCCTGACCCACAAGGGCCAGGGCCCTGCCCCGCACCAGTGTTCGACCCGTGCACAGTTCCCGAACCGGCGGATCAGCGGTTCGTGCTCACTGTTGCGCGGCCGCCAGCGTGGTGTTCAATGTCTTGCTCGGCCTCATCACGGCGTCGGCCTTCTCGCTGTCCGGCTGGTAGTAGCCGCCGATGTCAACCGGCGAGCCCTGCACCTCGATGAGCTCCCGCACGATGGTCTCCTCGTTTTCGGTCAACGCCTCGGCAAGCGTGGCGAAACGTTCCGCCAGTTCCTTGTCCTCGGTCTGCGCGGCGAGTTCCTGTGCCCAGTACAACGCGAGGTAGAACTGGCTGCCCCGGTTGTCGAGCTCGCCGGTCTTGCGCGACGGGTTCTTGTTCTCGTCCAGCAGCTTGCCGGTCGCCGCGTCGAGCGTCTTGGCCAGGATCTTGGCGTGCTCGTTGCCGGTCTTGATGCCGAGGTCCTCGAAGCTGACGGCCAGCGCCAGGAACTCACCGAGCGAATCCCATCGCAGGTGATTCTCCTCCACCAGCTGCTTGACGTGCTTGGGCGCCGACCCACCGGCACCCGTCTCGTACATGCCACCGCCGGCCATCAGCGGCACGATCGACAGCATCTTGGCGCTCGTGCCGAGTTCCAGGATCGGGAACAGGTCGGTGAGGTAGTCACGCAGGATGTTGCCGGTCGCGGCGATGGTGTCCATCCCGCGGATCAGCCGCTCCAGCGTGTACCGCATCGAGCGCACCTGCGACATGATCTGGATGTCGAGGCCCTCCGTGTCGTGATCCTGCAGGTACAGCTCGACCTTCTTGATCAGCTCGTTCTCGTGCGGGCGGTACGGGTCGAGCCAGAACAGCACCGGCATGCCGGAGTTGCGTGCCCGGGTGACCGCGAGCTTGACCCAGTCGCGGATCGGCGCGTCCTTGACGGTGCACATGCGCCAGATGTCACCCGCCTCGACCTGCTGGGTGAGCAGAACCTCACCGGTCTCGACATCCACGAAGTTGGCGTCGCCGTCCTCCGGAATCTCGAAGGTCTTGTCGTGCGAGCCGTACTCCTCGGCCTTCTGCGCCATGAGCCCGACGTTGGGGACGGTGCCCATGGTCGTCGGGTCGAACGCGCCGTTGGTCTTACAGAAGTTGATGATCTCCTGGTAGATACGCGCGAACGTGGACTCCGGCATTACCGCCTTGGCATCCTTGAGTCGCCCGTCGGCGCCATACATCATGCCGCCCGAGCGGATCATCGCGGGCATCGAGGCGTCCACGATGACGTCGCTGGGCGAATGGAAGTTCGAGATGCCGCGGGCGGAGTCGACCATGGCCAACTCCGGACGGTGCTCATGGCAGTCGTGCAGGTCCTGAATGATCTCCTCGCGCTGCGTGCTGGGCAGCGTCTCGATCTTGTCGTACAGGTCGACGAGGCCGTTGTTGACGTTGACGCCCAATTCGTCGAACAGCTTCTGATGTTTGGCGAAGGCGTCCTTGTAGAAGGTCTTCACCGCGTGACCGAAGACGATGGGGTGCGAGACCTTCATCATCGTCGCCTTGACGTGGAGGGAGAACATCACGCCCGTCTTTCGCGCATCCTCCATCTGCTCCTCGTAGAAGTCGAGCAAGGCCTTCTTGCTCATGAACATGCTGTCCATGATGTCGCCCTCGCCGAGGGCGAGCCCCTCCTTGAGAACGATCGTCTCGCCGCTCTTGGTCACCAACTCCATCCGGACCGTGCGCTGCCGGTCCAGTGTCATCGACTTCTCGCCGTGGTAGAAGTCGCCGTGCCGCATGTGCGCGACGTGGCTGCGCGAGGCCATCGACCATTCACCCATGCTGTGCGGGTGCTTGCGGACGTACTCCTTCACCGCCCGGGGTGCGCGGCGGTCGGAGTTGCCCTCACGCAGGACCGGGTTGACCGCGCTGCCGAGGATCCTGCCGTAGCGCTGCCGGATATCGCGTTCCTCGTCGGTCTTGGGGGCTTCCGGAAAGTCCGGAATCTGGTAGCCCTTGCCCTGCAGTTCCTTGATGGCGGCCAGGAGCTGCGGCACAGACGCGCTGATGTTCGGCAGTTTGATGATGTTGGTCTCGGGCAGTTGCGTCAGCCGACCCAGCTCGGCAAGGTTGTCCGGGACGCGCTGCTCTTCGGTGAGGCGGTCGGGGAACTCGGCCAGGATCCGCGCCGGTACCGAGATGTCGCTGGACTCGACCTCGATGCCCGCGGCACCGGCGAAGGTGCGCACGATCGGCAGGAAGGCGTAGGTCGCGAGTAACGGCGCCTCGTCGGTCAGCGTGTAGATGATGGTTGGATGCTTATCGGCGCTCATGGTTGTTCTCCCGCGTCAGTTCGTTCCGAGGTCGATAGGCTCCTCGTGAGGCTATCGGTCTCGCGTCGAATCCAGGTTAGGTGCGACATCATCAGAGCATATTCAAGCGCCCTATTTGGATTCACTGCGACCATTTGGTTCACCATGCGAACACTCCGCGGTCAAGTGCGCATCGATCGCGTTCACCTCATTTCCGGCAGCGATCACCGACCCCACCACCGCCGGACCTTCCCCACCATGCGCTCCACCGAGGCCGGGCGGCGCAACCGCGGACGACCGGATCCGGCGATCCGTACGTCGGACGGATCACCAGTCCGCGATCACCGGAACGACGCGGTCGCCCAAGAGTTCGAGGGGCGTGATCGACGCGACGTCCGGTACCCATCCGTGGACGTGGGTGACTCCCAGCTTCGACAAGTCCTCGAGCTGACCCAACAGTGTGTCCACGTTCTGTCCGCCCGCACCCGGGTGGAGTGGGAACATCACGGTCTTCTCGATGGCGTCGTAGTCGGTTCCGAGAGCGTCGCAGTGGCTCTTCAACACCTCCAGCTTGTGCGCGACCTCGGGTCCCCCGAACAGGTTGCAGGCCTGTGCGTACTGCGCGACCAGCCGAAGCGTCTTCTTCTCACCCCCGCCGCCGATCAGAATCGGCGGGTGTGGGCGCCGTAGCGGCTGCGGCACATTCATCGTGCGGCCGAGCTGGTAGTGCTTTCCCTCGAACGGTCCGTCGTTCTCGCTCCACATCTGCAGGCAGATCTGCAGTGTTTCCTCCAGTCGTTCGAAGCGTTCGGCCGTGGGCGGGAAGTGGAGCCCGAGTCCCACACTCTCGTCCTCGTTCCAGGCGGCGCCGATTCCCAGGTACGCCCGCCCCTTGGACAGGACGTCGAGCGTGGTCACAGCCTTGGCGAGAAGGCCTGGCTCGCGGTAGACAGTGGCGGTGACCCAGGCCAGCAAATCCACCTTCTTCGTGACGGCAGCGAGGTAGCCGAGAGTGGTGTAAGCCTCGAGCATCTCGGTATCGATCGGTCCTACCGGTTCGATCTGCCAGAGGTGATCCATGACGCTGATCTTGGCGAAACCCACGTCCTCGGCGGTGACGGCAATGCGAGACAAGTCGTGCGCGAGGGTCGACGGTCCGTCCGGAAAGGTGAAGTCGGCGATGTGCAGTCCAAGTTCCATAGCTCCACGTTAGGCTTGTCGGCTACGACTACCCAGGGATCGTCGATACCACCTTGGCCTGCCGATCGCCTGGTAGAGGGTCTCGGAGTCCTGTGGCTGTGGACGGTCCGAGGTGTGCGACGTGCTCGGTCTTGTACTCTCGCAGCGAGTTGCACGGATGAGGGGCGAACTGGATCTCTTGTCCACAAGGATCTCCTCCTAGCGACCACCCCGAATGGCGTCCACCTGCAGGCGAATTCGACCGTATCGGAAGAATGTCGAGCGATCCGCGCCCTGTTCGACCGATTCTCGTGATCGAGCCCACCGCGTTGTCGCACTCGCCGCCCACACACCGGCTTCTGACTGCAGCACAGTGCTGGATACGGATACACTCGAGCCGATCACTCGAAATCGCTGCGCGCCAACGACTAACACCCGTCCGGGCTGCGTCCAGACCTGCGCCGACACCAGCACTGAACACGCCTGCGCCTAGTGATCACTTCCACCAATCCCGTCTGCGATGCGGGACAACGACGTCGTCGAAAGCCGAAGTGTCACCGGCACCCCACCGGACACGCCTGTCCACGAGACGACGGACAGTACGGCGACGCTCGCGACGGAGATCACGAGCATGACCCTCACCGTCGTGGCACAGCGAGCACGAGCAAATCCCGGTGCCCGTGTACGCGAAGGCCCAGAAGCACTTCGTCGCGGGCAACCAGGCCCGACCTCCCTGAAACCGCTCAGGGAGGTCGCAGACGTCATGGCAGTCGGCGTGCCACGGTTCAACGGCAAGTTCGCCACGGCGAAGGCGAACCCAAACAGGAGAATGTGCATCGGTACGGGACAAGGCAGTGCCTTTCAGCGCTCATGCGCCCCGGCCCGCTACCCCCGAATGAGGACGGACCGGGGCGGCGATTGGAGCACCGCATCCCTCGCCCGCCGAAGCGGGCGTCGCCATCCATAAGAACTCATGCACCCATCCTTGCATTCACCTACGACAGACCCGAGCCGCCTATCACCCCGTACACCGCCGACACCTGTGATTCAATCTCGTCATGCGCAAATCACTGCTGGTAGTCGCGTTGATAGCGTCCGGAACAGTTGTCGCGGCCATGCCCGCGGGGGCGGCACCGACGCAGCCGTCCTGGTCGGGCGAGTACTCCGTGAAGCGCTTCGCTGCGACGAAGGACGGCACGAGCTTGGCCGCGCGGCAGTGGGAGCCCGACTTCGCCGATACGTACACATTCGAGACCAGTTGCGCGGACGACACCTGCGTGGCCACCGTGACCGATGGGCCCACGCCAGCCAACCCGACACTGCCGCTGCCGCCGCAGTACACCTGGGACGGGACCAGCTGGGTCCACACCTACGACTGGGAGTGGGACTGCTACCAAGGCGAGGGGGTGCCGAAGGTGTGGGCACCGGCGCACTCGGTTGCGTACTACACACCGCAACCAGACGGGACGCTGACCGGTTCCTGGCGTACCGATATCGACAGCGGCCCGTGCGAGGGCTCGGTGATCATGGACGTCGCGGCCTACCCCGTCGCGCCGCCTCCCGGACCATTCGGCAGCAGTTCATAGGCACAGACGCCTGTACCACCCCCGACATCGGGGGTGGTCACCCATAGGGGCCTGTTGTGTTCACCCATTGGCCCGGCGGTGCCGCGGGATCGGGAACAGCAGAGCGCTTCGCTCGCATCACCGCCGTGGGCGGTGCCGCAATCGATGCGGCCGAGTCGCATCCGAGGTCGGCGTGACCGAAACATGCGCCAATGATCCGGCGCGACCGATTCTTTGCCGTGATTGAGCCACACGAGCTGCGCCATCGTACGCACCGCCGATGGGTAATCGAGCTCCCGCCCTCCTCGCGAAGACAGCCCACCATTGCGGGTCAGCGCCGGACTTCGACAGGCTTCCCCCTTCGACCGGCTTGCTTTGTGCTTCGCTCGGGAATATGTACGAGCCATCAGACACGCGTCAATGCCTCCCCCATCGTGCGGTTGAGGGTGCTGAGCGAGCGGACGGCACTGCGAACCGGCCCCGGCGTGGTGGTCGACTGCAGCATGACGTCGGGTGCCGAGGTTTCGGTGAGTTTCTCTGGAGGCTCTACGTGCTCGCCGGCGAGTGCGCGTTTGACGTCGGCGATGGTTGCCTTGGTGACATGGGATGCTTGGCGCAATGCCTTCGTGGTCTCCTGCGACGGTTCGCTGTCCGGTTCGCCGCGGGAGGCGCTTACCCCTGCTCGGGCGAGTGCATGAGACGACCGATTGCTGACCGTCATGATCCGCAACAACCGTTTCGCTCCCCGGCGAGTCCGCGTCGTCGGTCCCATTTCCAAGGGTTTGCCCGCCGTGACAAGGTCCTTCAGCGCGTTGTCCAGCTTCCGGATGTCGGCGACGAGGTCAGTCTCGTGGCCTGGTTGGACGACGGCTCCGATAGCGGTGTCGATGATGACACTCATCTGATCGAGGTAGTCGTCGATCTTCGAGATCATCGTCGATCTCGTTCCGGTGGAGAAGATGAAGTACGCCGCCGCTATTCCGACCAGTCCCCCGGCCGCCGTTTCGTAGATGCGCAGTTCGAGTACCTCGATGCTGAATGTGCCGAGCAGTCCGTACAGCATCGCAAGCATGACCGTGACGAAGAAGGAGAGCAATGCGTAGGCGACCGTGACGAGGTAGAACGCGAAGAATACGCAGACGACGAGCAAGAGCAGCTGCAACGGCTGGTTGTTTCCGACCACCGCGGACAGCACCACTCCTGCAAGAACTCCCGCGATGGTGCCGACCACGCGGTGGCCTGCGCGCGAGAGAATCTCACCGCGGGTAGACGCTCCGGTGAAAACGAGGAAGGCCGTCAGGACCGCCCAGTACCAGCGGTCGGGCGAGATGAGCTCACCGAGAATCGTTGCAGCGCTGGTCGCGACGGCTACCTGGATCGCCGCTTTGGTGCTCGGATTCCATCCGGTGTCCGTTTCTTCGTCCTCGTCCGGCTTCTTCCTCGGCTCGGAATCTGTTCGCAGGGCATTGTTGGTGATGTGATGGATCGCGATGTGTGCCTGCACTGCTCGCATCGCGACGGCGGTCGCGATACCCGCCTGAGTCGATGGATCGGACTTGTCTGCGGCCGCAGCGGCGAGGCGTCGGGCAGCGCGGAGTTGGTCGTCCGACGGATTGTTCTGCAGGCACGATCCCAATGCCGTGGTCGCCTGCCCCAGCGAATTCGGCCACGACTTGTTCGGGTCGAGCGCCCACAGCGCGCTGACGAGTTGTTCGGTAGCGATTTGCGCATCGAAGATGCGAACGGACAGATCATCATTCGTGACGCTCAGGAGCCGAGCTGCATCGTTGCGGTCGAGCCAGTCGTCGATCATCAGCGCGGTGCTTCCGAGCCGATCGAGTTTCTTGCGGAGTAGATCGAGATTCCGATCACCCCTGTTCAGCGCCACCTCCAGCACGTCGATCGACGCGGCCCGCAGCGCCCGAACCAACCGTTTGAGTTCGAGCCCGGGCCGGTCCGGCAGGATCACCGTACGGACGAGGAGCGAGATTCCGACGCCGGCGACGACGGACACGGCGAGGATGGGAATCTGCCCAGGCTCGGCCCGAAGGAAGAGCGCGAAGAAGTAGCAGATGAACGCGACCATCCCGAGAGCCGTCCCTCGCGGGCCGTAGCGCCGCACCCAGACGGCCGCGAAGAGCACCGCGATGAAACCCACATCGGCGACCTTCCCGAACTGTGACAGCACCGCGGACATCGACACCGCTGCGATTGCCGGGAACACGAGCAGCAGTGTCGTGATCACCCTGCTGTGCTGATCCCTGTCCTTGACCGCCGCCGAGGACTGCATCGCGACGACCGTCCCGAGCAGCGCGACGGTGAGTGGCTGACCGATCACGTCGGAACCCGGTAACAGCACCACCATCGCGAGCACGACGGTGATCGTCGTGGCGGTTGCGGCACGGAGCCGCAGCCTGCCGGGATCGGAGACCGCGAGAAAACGGACAGTCTCCTGTACGAACCGAAAAGCCATTCACCGATTGTGCGCCTTCGGCACCCGCGCATCCGTCATGACACCCCTACACATCGTGGTGCTCTGCGATATCTCCCCGAAGTACTTCCTGTCGACCGTTAATCCTATGCACTGTAGGTTGATTCGGTACGTATTCGCGTCTTACCTATCGCGGTCAGTCTCGGAAGACATCGCCACCGATCTCTTCGAGATCTACCGCGCCTTCGAGGAAGAGCAAACCCGGCCGGCGAACGACGCTTGGACAAGCAATGAACCGTCCTACGCTGCGCCGTGTCACCTCCTCCATGCGAGTCTCAGCCATTCACCCACCGGTACCGCATGTCGGAGGGGCGGGACATGAGGAACTTATCGGGCTCCGAGGCCACCAGCGCCACCCGCTCTTCCCGGGGGAAGCCGAAACCCATGATCGTGTCGTCCTGGTAGAACGCCGCGTAGACCAGGCGTCCGACCCGGAATCTCACCTCGTCGCGTACGAGCGCCTCATAGGAACGAGGCAACGTGGCGGCGATCGCCCGGGCATCGTCGATCGTCACCCCCATCGGCGGCGCAGCACCTCGGCGGTGCCGTGGTCAGCGGGCAGGAACGCCTCGAGGTGCAGCTCGGCGAGCGTCACGTCGGCGGCGGTCGCGAACGACGTGAGCGTCGTGATGAGCCGGAGGTCGCCATCGGCCGAGCCCAGCTCCAACGGCACCGCGAAGCCCAGCACCTCGGCCCCCTCGGGCAGCGGCGGAAAGGTAGGACTCGAGCTCGGCGAGCAGCGCCTCCAACGCCGGGTCGGGGCTCTGCGCCAGCTGAGCCCGCAGGTGCTCGGTGATGTGCCGGCCCCACTCCGGCAGGTTGCGCACCCGGGGCGCGTTCCCATCGGGGTGCAGGGCCAGGCGGAACACGTTGACCGGTGGCGCGAGCAACGCGGGGTCGACGTCTTAGTAGAACATCTCGAACGCCCGGTTGGCGGTGACGAGGATGATGCCGTGGGGCCGCACGACCATCGCCGGGTACGGGAGATGACCATCGAGAATTGTCTCCAGCGCCTGGCGAACCGGGCGGAGCGCCTCGTCGTCGAGCGGTGATTCCGGGAACGCTGGGGCGAAGCCGGCAGCGAGGAGCATCTCGTTGCGCTCCCGCAGCGTGAGCTCCATCGACTTCGCCAGCCGCAACACCATGCCCCGACCCGGGCGGGAGCGGCCCTGTTCGATGAAGCTCCCGTGCCGCTGGGTGGTGGCCGCCCGAAGCGCGAGATCCAGCTGACTCATCCGGCGGGCCGTTCGCCAGCGCCGGAACTCACTCGGAAACCGCGTCATCACCGATCAATCTTCGCTCACCCCCGGGGGTCGATGCCATTACTTCCAGGGAGTTGCCGGCAGTGACTCCGCGGCAGACGATACGGCCATGACCGACACAGCAGCAGTCATCGATCAATACAACGCCGCGTTCCTCGAACGGGCACCCGACAAACTCATCGACCTCATCGCCCCCGACTGCGGGATGGAGGGCACCGGCCCGGAGCCCGACGGCAACCGAGGGACGGGCTACGACGAATGCCTCGCGCGCGCTGGCAGGGATTGGCCTCCGATCCCGCCATCAGGTTCACGGTCGAGCACGTCGACATCGACGGCGACCGAGCCGTCTTCCGCTGGAGGATCACCGGCACCGAGAACTATCGGGGAGTGAATCTCATGCGCGTCCGCGACGGGAAGATCGTCGAGGCGCTCGGGTATGGCAAGCGGCCCCAGCAGGCCGTGTCGAGCCGCCGGGTGGTGCCCTGCTCGGCGGACCCGCGACAAACGGCGAACGCCACCGTCACGGGACATCCTCGAAATTCGAGGAACGTTTCGGACAGTCCCAAACCCACCCAGCAGCAGCCGCCGCAGGAGCCGTCCTCGGCGCCGGTCCCGCCGACAGTCCCGACCAGCTGAGACTCAGCGGCCGCGCGATGCTCTTCGGCTCCCGCGAGCGCTCACTGTGGGTGCTGGGCACCGGGATGCTCTCGTTGTCGAGAGCATCGAGAACATGGAGCTCGGGCACAACGTGATGCACGGGCAATGGGACTGGATGAACGACCGTGTCGGTGTGCTGCGTCCGACCTCACTGTCGCGAGTCGGCTCCGGCGCGGCCGGCGAGCGCCAGCCCGATCCTCAATGAGGCGATGCGCCAGGCACGCGGACCGGCTAGAGGCGAGCGGCGGCGAACTGTGCAGCCGCGATAGTCATCCCGTTCGCGGGATACAACGCGTGCGCGACATTGGGGCGTCCCAGAGGGGCCCCATCGCAGATGTTGTCGCCGGGAGCGCACAAATCGATTGTCTTGGGCCCGAACAGCGGCCCGACAACGATCGGCGGACTGCCTGCATCATGCATAAACCGATCCGAGGGTTTTCCGAAGAAGACGACCGCGGCGACGTGGCTCGCCACATCCGGCGACAACGGCCCCGGTAGGCCTAGCTCGGTAGGTAATCCGGCTGGATTTCCGTCCGCGGTGACGAACCCTGCCACAGCCGCGCCCTGAGAGTAACCGCCGACCACCATCCTTGTGTTCGGGCAGCTTGTCGCCATGAACTGAATCCGAGAATGCATGTCCCGCATCCCGTCGACGAAGGTGTGGAGAAACGCTTGCCTGTCATCAAAATTGCTAGCGGCAGGGTAGTTGACGGCGTACACCCCGATGGACCGCGCGCCCGCGAACAAACGAAGCGATTCGACGAATGAGAGTCCTGTGATGCCCACGCCATCCGGTTGATCGGTACCCCGGGCGAACGCCACCTCGACATCGGGACACGGCTGGGCGGATGCGGGCGGGGATTCGACGGGTACGCCGAGCAGCGCTGCAAACGTCAGCACCGCCGTGTACAGGAATCGAGCGAGCGTGCGTGTCGCCATGAGGTAAACAGTACATTCAATACCGGACGCGATCATGCTTCATTACCGACCCCGGGATATTTTTCTCCCCCGACAGGTCGATCACCGCATCTCGAACGCGATGAGAATTGAGGGTTGAAGCAGGTGTGGAAGGTCCGTCGAATGCTCAGCCATCCCAGTCGATCGGATTGCCAGAACTACAGGGTCAAGTGCCCGCACAACCTATTTGCACCCGGCCAAAAGTATTGCGTTGCTGCAACGTCCACACTGCCGTCTAGGCGAATGACATTGGCAGACAATAACCAGCGGACCGGCACACCAACGCCTTCCAAGGCCGGTTGAACCCAGAGGAGATGGAGGCGTCAGGTACACCGAACTTCCGGCCCGCTTCGTTACAACAACGCATTCGCATCGGCACGGTGGCCGTCCGAGAGCGAGCGCACCACACACGACGTCCCCACCTCACGGGCGACCCCGGGAGCGTGTTGCGGCACCGGATCCTCTAACCTGGCGGGTCCGAACACGCAGAGCACGAGGTAGAACAACTATGGCCACCGACTACGACGCACCGAGAGTCACCGAATCCGACGAGACGGACTCATCCCTCGAACAGCTGACCGCCAGCCGGAAAGCCACCCAGTCTCCGGTCGTGGACGTCGAGGACACCGACACCGCCGAGTCCTTCGAGCTGCCCGGCGCCGACCTGTCCGGCGAAGAATTCACCGTCCGCGTCATCCCGAAACAGTCGGACGAATTCACGTGCACCAGTTGCTTTCTGGTCCATCACCGCAGCCGCCTCGCCGACGATCGGGAGCTGATCTGCCGGGACTGCGCCTGAGAACGTCCGCACATCCGACACCCCGCCTCCAACGGCTGATGTGTCCGGCTTCGACGCACATCGCCCATCGAGCGCCGGCCAGGATGGTCAGGTCGGCGGGTCGAGGATCCGGACCGACCGCGGAAGCGGCTGTACCGCAATACCGCAACGCCTCGCCGCCGCCGCGAAAGACTCCGGGCGGGGATCCACCGGCCAGGACACCTCACCGGCCGGACCGAATACCGCGGCCGCATTCGCCGCCCCTCCCGTGGTGAACCGCGTCTGGTACCGGATGCCGTCGAACTCGACATCGAACGCCGTCGCCCATGCCCGGGGAACGTCGTACGGAGTCATCGAACACAACTCGCGGGTGAGCCCGAACGCGGCAGCCGCGTCAGTACAGGTGTCCGCAAGGTCATGGGTGCCCGGTACCCGCAGAGTCGACAGTGCCCGCTCGGCCGCGAAGTCGTGGGCGATCACCCCGAGCGATGCCAACGCCTCCCCCACCGTCTCCCGGATTGCCGTCGTCTCATCGAATCCGACGTAGCAAGTACCCCGCGGCGCGAACAGATCGAAGCGTCCGCTACCGGACGAGGAGAACCACCACGGCCCATTCGAGACCCGGTGACCCCGCTTGACCTGCCTCCTCCCGGTCAATCGCCAACCAGGAAACCCGGTAAGTGTGCGTCGTCCGGGCGCTCGTGGGGCAACGCCCTCCCGGGTCACGCCGCCCACCGCTGCACGTCCGCACGGGCCGCTGCCAGGACCGGGTCGACCCGGCCACCCTCGGCCAACCAGCCCACCGCGGTCTTACCGCCGAACGCATCCTGCGGTGCCCGCAGCCACAGCGCACACGTCCACGGGTCCGCCCCCGCACGCAGGACACGCCACACCTGCACCAGCGCCGGGTCCACCGTGCCACTGCTGGTGAACTGCCACACCGGATAGACCCATTGCCCCTCCTCGAGTTGGCACGCGATCACCGCGTTGGTAGCGACCTTCTTGCTCACCGCCTGCCGACTGACACTCCACCACCGAGTCAGGCCGGCCGTGTCGTAGAACGGGCCCACGACCTGGTCATAGACATGATGGGTGGGAAGCGCGGCCGACATCGCATCCGCGATCGCCTGCACGTCCGCGAACGCATCGGTGGGCACACCGGCCGCTGCCGCCGCAGCGAACGTACGGTGCACCCGCCGCGAGAGCTCCTCCATCAATTGCTTCTCCTGCTCCACCAGCGACGTCATCACCACTACCCACCCTTCGCGTCAACCTTGTCAACCACAATGATGACCCTCTGGGTCAACCGCGTCAACCAGAGTCCGAGCGGTCCCGGTGCACATGCACGATCGGTTTCGATCTCGAACACCGCCGCTCAGCGTTCGGTCGAGTCCGTGAGCGGCGTGGCCGGCGCTCCTGCGAGGCTGCAGAGCGCCGGGCGGTCCGAGGTCTAGACCCCCGACAACTCGGCCGCGGTGGCAGCATGAGAGCTAGTAAGGCTGGAAGTGGGCCGCGCTGATTCGAATCTTGGCCGTCTAACGGCGAGGCCGACGCCATGGACACGGAACCGTGTGAGATCTGAATCCGAATGAAGGAGCGCCAGGAAGATGACAACCATGAGGTCTGTCGTTGCCGACATGTTGGGCGAACCGTCCGAGGTTCTGCACCTGCAGACCCGCCCGCTTCCGGAGCCCGGTCCCGGCCAGGTCCGGATCCGGGTGACAGCAGTACCTGTCCATGCCAGCGATCTGCATACAATCCGCGGCAGATACGGATTCACCCCGGAGTTCCCCACCGTGCCCGGAATCGAATCCGTCGGTGTGATCGACGAACTCGGTAGCGGCACAGTCGGTCTAACCGTCGGGCAACGCGCCATCACGATCGGAGTCACGGGCACGTGGCAGGAGTATGTCATCGCCGATGCCGGGCGGGTCTTGCCTGTTCCCGCCGGCATGAGCGAGTCCACGGCCGCCCAGATTCTCGCCAATCCGCTCACCGCCGTGATCTTGACCGCTGATGAGCTCGATGTTCGACCGGGTGAATGGCTCCTACAGACCGCGGCCGGTTCAACCGTGGGCCAGTCGGTCGTCCAACTCGGGGCGTACGTCGGCTTCAAGACCCTCAACGTGGTCCGTCGTCGATCCGCTGTCGAGGACATCCTCGCGCTGGGGGGCACCGCGGTGATCTGCACGGAGGATGAAGACCTGCGCGAACGGGTGGCCGACATTGCGGGCCACGACGGCGTGGCCAAGGCGATCGACTGTGTCGGCGGTCAGGTAGGTGCGGACGTGTCGCGTGCGCTCGCCCCGAATGGTGAGCTGGTCGTCTACGGTGCGCTGTCCACGCATCGCCAAACCGATCCCGACAAACTCACCATCCCGATCTTCGCGCGTTCACTGATCTACGAAACCAAGACCGTTCGGGGATTCTGGCTGTTCCGCTGGCTCACCGAGACCCCGAGGGAACGGATGGCCGCAGCAATCGACCGGACAGTTCAGCTCGCCGACAGCGGCGCGCTGCGCGTGCCCGAGGGCCGGCCGATCCCCGTCGAAAATTTCAGCGAAGCCGTCTATCTGGCCGAAGCCCCCCAACACGGGGGAAAGCCGTTGCTGGTATTCGAACGGTAGGAGGCAGACGCTGCCCTTCGACGAGTAGGCGCGGCCCACCTCACGGGCGGGGCGGCGGCCCGGGAGGGCGCGCCGGGCACACGTACCCCGAGCCGGCGGAAAGCCGTAGGACCGTCCGTTGAAGATCTCCGTCCCGGGGCGCTCACCGGTGGCACGTTCACGTGTGCGACTCGGGATGCACACGATCTGGGACCACTGGCCGGAGCGTTGGCCGAGTGGGAGTCACGTCTCGCGCCTCAGCCTTCCGGTTCCTCGCCCCTTTCCCAAGTCACCTGTCGACGACCTTTCGCACCACGCCGTCGATCCCACCGATCCACCCTCGACTCAGTCGCGTAATCCGCGCAGGCGCAGGCTGACGAGCGCCGCTTCTCAGGGATCTCCGCGCACAGCAACAGATGGACCGCAGGAACGATCAGGACGACGGTGCTACATCGATCCCGATCCGCCGCAGTCGCCGGCTCCGGCGGTGGGGGTCGCCGCTACGAAAGTGCAACGAGCGACTTCGTGCCGTCGACCCGGGAGATCCAGCAACCCTTCCAGCAGTGACGCAGGTCACATCAATCCGGGGTTCGGTCGGCGTAACACTTCCGGCCCTCCCCGACACCGTTCGAATAGCCGCAGACGCTGGGCCCGCGGCACCCGAATGAGGACCACCGATCACCATGAGCACCACACAGCTCCACCCGAACACCCACCCCGCCACCAGCACCTCCCCCTGGAAGCGACTCGCCACCGCCGCCGCCGCGACCGCCGCACTCGGCCTCGTCCCGGTCGCCGCCGCCAACGCCACCACCGCACCGCCGAACGCCGCGCAGCCCGCCGCCGCCGTCACCCACGACAGCCCACTCGACCGCGACAACGACATGCAACAGCAACACCAGCACGACCGTCAGCGTGACCAGCGGCAGGACCGCCGCGCCGACACCATCGGCCTCGACCAGATCCTGCTCGACGGCTGAAACAGCAGCACCCCGCTGTCGCGCAACCCGGCCGCCCAACACCCAGGGGAACCGAACCGCGCACAGCTCTTCCCCAAACCTGGGATGACGGCCCGCACCCGACATCCCCCGCGTATTTCGAGACCCCGCGAGAAGGCAACCATGAACACCATCGAACCCCCCTCCACCGAGGCGGTCACCACCACGGCAACAACATTCGGCAGCACCGCCGACCTGACCAGCGCGCTGATTCGCGCCGCGACCGCCCACGGTCAACACGAAACGCGCACCGGCGCCGCGGATCCGAACTGGCCCGACTGGTACGCCGCCTACATGGTCGCCGAACAGGCGGGGACGGAGCCGCCCCTCTAACCGCCCTCCACACCATCGACCGACCCCCCACCCCGGCACCACCCACCAAGGAGAACGTCATGTCCACGATCCACCTGCACCAGACCACCACCGCCACACCGGAACAATTCCTCGACGCACTCACCGACTTCGGGCCCGGCCGCCAGGCGATCTTCGGCAACAGCGCCGACGACCACCTCCAGGTACACGAACTCGACACCACCCACGCCGACGTCACCGAAGGCTCCGGCGGGGCCTGGGAACGCCTGCACTACGACTGGACCGACCCCCACCGCATCGTCATGACGACCACCGACTCCAACCTGTGGGGCGGCAACTCCGGCCACACCTACACCCTCACCCCGCGCCCCGACGGCACCACCGACATCGACGCCGTCGTGGTCCGCGACGGCAAAAACCTCAAAGGACGAGCACTCGCAGCCGTGCTCGGCGTCTTCGGCACCCGCGTCCTGGGAAAGGCGTTCGACAACACCATCGCCGCCATCGAAGCCCGCAACCACACCCCACGAACGGCAAACAACACCTAACCCAGAGGGCGCCGTCGAGCACCGCAAACCCCGGCGCCCGGCGGCGTTCAGGGTCTGGCCTTCGGCCAGCTGGATCGTTTTGTCGATCACTCTTGTGCTGCCGGGATTGACCCCGACACGGCAGCCGCTGAGAACGCGATGTGTCCCAGCACCCGGGGGCTTGGAATCTATCGGTCGTCGCAACACCGACAGTTCAGGGTGACGGTGGGGCCCAGGTGTCCACGGCAGGGGGCGACGCTGGACACAGGGGGTACATCTGCAGGGTCTCCTAGATCCTGCCCGCTCCGTCGGTAAGCGTTCCGTGGCTTCCATGACGGTGTCTATTCGCCGTCGGACCAGCTGACGTGCTGGGTCAGACTCTCGATACGCGAGCCATCCGATGTGCGGAGCATGTAGTTGGTGTACGAGCCTCGCCGCAGGAAGAACCCTCCCTCGGCGCCCTCGCGGTAGTGCTGCGCGTACATATACGAGTAGCAGAGCGCCCGGTCGGAATCGTTTTCATCGAACTCGATGACGTGGTTGGTGCTGAGGTGCTGAGTTGCCGTGTAACTGCCGAGCGCCTCGCGAACAATGCCGACCAAGTCGTCACGGGCGAAATCTGCTGCAGGCATCCCGTTCTCGGAGTAGTCGGCGTGCACGGGATCGGTGAAGCAGTCGGCGAACATCTCCCAGTCGGCACGGTCCACGGCCATCGCGTATTTGATGACCCGCTCGCTGATGAGGGCGCGGTCTTCGAGCAGGCGAATTCGTGATTCGAGATCGGTGGTCATGGGAAGTCCCTCCAAAGGAGCACGCCATTTTCTTCCAAGGCCCCAACCGTACGACTCGAGGACGACTTCGATGCCCGCCCAGCTGCGGCTTCGCGAGTAAGCCATCGAACCTCGACCTCGTCACGTCAATGCCGAGGTCATGGAATTCCTCCCGCTGCGCGCGCGACCCTGATCCGCCCCGTCTGCAGCGGCTTGCCGAAGAGGTCGTCACAACGCCCATTCAATGACTGATCGCTGATCGATGAACGACTGGCGGCAAAGTCGGGAGGTCGCAGTGATGTCGAGCAGACGAGAACCAGCGTGTGGGGTTCGAGGTGGCCAGGGGCAGAAGGGCTCGCAGGCCACGAATGCGCGGGGTGTCTAACTTGTCCGCGGGACCGCATCCGGCGAGTGCGGTCCTCTGACCAGGTCGGCAGCGCCGGCGGCCACCCACGGAGCCACTACCGCGACGGCCTTGATCGCACCGGACCGTCCGATCAGGCGGGCGCTGCAGATCCCCACCAGGAGGTCGCCGGTGTCACTGGCGAGCCCGGCCCCCGCCCAGCGGCGGAACTCGTCGCGCCGGCCCCGCATCCGGGCGAGAACCGCACCCCCACCGAGGACGAGGTCGCGGACCCCGACCGTCCGCATCAGCAGGGCGTTCGTACCGTTGCCGGCGTCCTCGCGAGGCAACACGACGGTCGGCGCCGCGATGAGCAGCACGCCGACGCCGATCCGGGCGGACGCGAGAAGCAGCGAAATATCGACGCGCGCAGTCATGATGAGGACAATATCGCCAACCGCAACAAGGTGGCGTCGTCGAGTAACCTCCGCAGTAGCCACCGACAACCGTCGTGCTGAGACCAGGTGCGGGCCGAGGCTCGGAATCGCAGTCGCCGCAAGCCGCATCGGCTCCGCCGCCAGCACCTTCCTGCTCCCGATCGTCGTGGCCTAGTACGACGTCAACGTGGCGCTGATCGCGTGCGTCGTCGTGTTGACTCTCGGTGGCCTCATCTGCTGGGCCTGGGCCCCGGAAACCGGTACCGCGTCTCTCGGTGAGGTCGCCGAACAGGCGCAGAAGGAATCCGATGACCACATCCACCACTTACCCGGCCACCCGGCAGCCCGCCCGGATCGGCGCGGCCGCCGCCCGGTCGTGGCGGCTGGTCCCGGCCGACAAGCCGCACCGATTCGCCCACGCCGAGCAGGTGAGAACGGACGCGATGATCCTCGACCTCGAAGACGGGGTCGCTGCCGGGCTGGACCACAGCCGCGCCATCGCCGACGCCGACGCCACCGCACGACTGGCGTTCGGGGTAGGTGAACTACCGGTGTGACCCGGAATCGGCTCCGACCCGCTCGCCCTTGCGCTCCCCCGCTCGGTACTATGTCAGCGAGCAGTCGGAGTGTCCGGTCGGCGATCGTCGGCGTACATAGCTTCGATTCTCGCCTTGATTTCGGCGGTGCTCATCGCGCTGGTCCGCCTCAGAGTTCTAGGTGCGGACACGGAAATCGTCGGAGTCGAGGGTGTCGCCATGAGAATTCTGCCTTCGTCGCTTTGTGGGGGCGCCGCCGTGAGCGGTCGCGTGGTTTCCAGCAACCACGCACACATGTGATCTGATTCACACGCAGATGCGTTACATCTTCCGGTACCCCGCGACGACTGAGTGCATTCGTACACCGGGCCTTCGCCGCCCCGGCACTCCGTGCAGCACGCCAAGAGCACTTCCGCACTGTTCAGGGACCTGAATAGGCCGGGACATCGGCGGTCGCCCGTGAAGCCGGCGATCGTCGCCGGCATCATCTTGCTGGTCGTGGCGCACCCGGGTGAGAGCTTGCCCGATCTCGAGCGACCAAGGGGTGGGACCTGCCGAGTTCGAGAAGGGTCCGCAGGTACGCGACTTCCGCTTCGGTCGTCACTTCGTCGAGGTGGGCACCGATCGAATTCGTAATGTGCCATCCCGCAGCATCTTTCAAGTAATTCGATCACGACGCCCCCGAAGTGCTCCCACCCCCGAGCGTGCCCGTCCAGCAGTCGCGCAAGCTGGCTACGCCTACGTCACGCACAGAGTAACCATCGAGCTCAGACTGATCAGGAATCGAGAAGCGACTACTCACGTGCGGCATTAACGTCACTCGCATGAACATCGAATCCCTCGCCCTCGAATCCCCCGACCCCACCACCGCGAAAGTCTTCCTCGCCGCCCTAGGCGTCGACGCATACATCAGTGCCCGCGACACGGACGCACCGACCACCGGCTTCCGCGGTTACACCCTCTCGCTCGTCGTGTCCCAGCCGAACATTGTCGACGCCTACATCGGGGCTGCCCTCGAAAATGGCGGAACCACAGTCAAACCAGTCAAGAAAAGCCTGTGGGGGTACGGCGGTGTCGTGCAGGGCCCCGACGGAGCGCTCTGGAAGGTCGCGACATCGTCGAAGAAGAACACCGGGCCGGCGACCCGGCACATCGACGACCTCGTCCTGCTGCTCGGCGTCGAAGACGTCAAAGCCAGCAAGCAGTTCTACCTCGACCACGGGCTGGAAGTGACGAGAAGCTTCGGTCGCAAGTACGTCGAGTTCGCCACCGGCCCGAACGTCACGCTCGCGCTCTACGGGCACCGCGCCCTCGCGAAGGACGCCGGCGTCTCCCCCGACGGCACGGGCGCCCACCGGATCGTCATCGGCGGCGACGCGGAACCCTTCACCGACCCCGACGGCTTCACCTGGCACACAGTGTGAATCGGAGAAGTTCTCGGGTGCGGGCGCGACCTGGAACCGGTGCTTGTCGTCACCGGTCCAGGCCGCCGACACCGACCACCCCAAGCCTTTCCACCGGAAGCGCGCGACGGCAGGTGCCACCACGCATCCAGTTCGGTCGACACGGAAAAACACATGTGGCGTGGATCACATACCCGCAATGCGACCGACCGGCCGATTTACCATTTCCTCGCGCCACTACAGACCGAGTACAAATCGCCGATGCAATCTCCGACGCCCGAGAAGACATTGGCCAAGGCAAACCACCCAGGCGCACCGGCGCGGACCCGGTCGTCCGATGGAGAGCGCGGCGGCGGCTTGTTCCACGTCCCGGCGAGGCCCGGCCGGAGCGGAGAACACTCCGACCGGGCCGCTTCGGCTCACCGAGGGGTTCACCGCACTCCCGGACGATTCCAGGACGCGCATGCCACGGCAGTCGAGAGGCTCCGGAGACACGGAAGCTGGATAGCCCGAACCAGAGTTCGCGCGGTCCCGGTCTGCGCCGTCCTCACCCGATACAGATGAGTACACCCACAACCACGACTGCGACCAGCGAGGCTCCGCCGCAGATCAGCCACGCCCGCGTTGCGAGCTGCCGCCACTGATCGCACCGACCAGCCACTTCCGCGACCGCGACCGATCGCCCCATGTCCGCGTCGGAAGGCTGCGGCCCCGAGAGGCGGCGGGCCTTCGCATCCGCCCGTGCCGCCACAGCGAACGAGACGGGGACCACCAGCAGCGCAATCACCAGTAGGCCAACCATCGCACCCGTACTCGTCCCGAGCATTCCCATTCTTCCTTCCACACCACACGACGCCCGTGACTGGTGCCGTAAATCGATCACCGGCCCCACGGGCACAACCAATCCCCCGTCAGCTATATCGCCGAACCGCCGCCCGGTGTTGCACTCCGGCCTACCGGCACCGGCGAAGGACCATAGGCCACAGGTGCCTACACACCCGGTATCGGGAACTTCCACATCGCCAGGACGATTACGCCCATGACCAGTCCGGCACACACCACGGTGCCAACGACACTGACACGCAACGCATCCAGTAAATCGGCTCCCAGTTTCTTGCTGATCCGTGCCATCACGATTCTTCCTTCATGTGCAGAGATTCCCGACCGCCACGTCGATGACGGTGCACCACACACAATCGTCCGACGTCGACACCTGCACAACGGCCGAATCACCCACACCCATACCCGCTTTTGGGTCCCATGCAGGGGTGTAACCACACCTCATTCCCGATCACCATGCTTCCCGAGAGAATGTGCCGTGTTCTACGTCACACCGCTGTGCCTGTTCTTTGCATACCGAGCAGTACGCTGCGCAGGCACCGAATGATCCGCGAGCAACTCGCCGCGTGCCTCGATTCCGCAGACAGCTCCGAACGACGGCCGGACATACTGCGGCACAGCCGCATCCGCGTACCGATATGTTGAATTCCCACACGATGAATTGAGAATTTCGTCCGATACCGCAGGACTCCCGCCGATCAGAATTACCAATTCACGCATACGCCTTATACAAACCCGAAAACACTTACTGGTCGGTAATACTGAGTGAAGAAAATTATGCAATGGCGTAGATCACACTCCCTGGACTTCCGCGCCCCGGCTCACGAAGATCACTAATACGCCGCTCGTCACTACGCGCGGTTTGTCCGTGTAGCGCCCCTGCCAGCTGACACCGATCGTTGGCGGGGGCTGCGCTTGGCTGCGCCACAAGATATCCGGCGTCGCCACGCTCCCGGACACCCCCTTTACCCGCGCGACTCCTGGACAACGAACCAGTCACCGGCGCCCGCAATCACGTCCTGCTCACTCCTGCCCGCATGCCCTGCCTCGCGCCCAACACCCCGTCCGCGTTTGCCCGGTACGCCACCGGGGGATGCTCCCGGGAAGGACGACCCCGTCGTCGAATCACGCGAGAGAGGCAGTTCAATGAACGCTGTCACGACCGGCATCGTTGCAGGTGCCGCAGGCACCACGATGCTCGACGCCGTCACTTACCTGGACATGGCGATCCGCGGCCGCCCCGCAAGCACCGTTCCGGAGAAGACGGTCGAGTCCGTTGCGACCGCTCTGGGCGTCGCGATACCGGGTCGCGGTGACGCGCTGGCGGCGCGACGGTCGGCGTTCGGTGCGCTCGGTGGGATCGTCGTCGGCACCGGACTCGGCGTTGCCGCCTCCCTCGTCCGCCGCGCCGGCGCCCATCTGACCCCGGCCGCCGGAACGATCGGGATCGGACTCGCCGCGATGGCAGCCACCGACATCCCGATCGCCCTGCGCGGCATCAGCGACCCGCGGCAGTGGACCGCCCAGGACTGGCTCAGCGACCTCGTGCCACATCTCGTCTACGGCGCCACCGTCACCACAGTCCTGCGGCAACAGGACGTGGCGACGGGACACCAGAGGGACCGGGCGGCGGAACGGTCGAGCACTGTCCGGTCGGCCGTCATCGGCGTGGCCAGCGGTCTCCGCAGTTCCACGGGCATCGCGGCGGCACTGCTGTCGGGCGCCCCGGGCTCGGCGCACCGGGCCCGCCTCGTTGGCGCGACGGCGCTCGTCGGCGGCGAACTGGTCGCCGACAAGAACCCGAACGTACCGTCGCGCCTCTCCCAACCCGCGCTCACCGGACGCCTCATCGCAGGCGGCGGAGGCGCCGCGGCGCTGGCCCACCGCGACCGGGTCGACACGGCGTCAGCCCTGATCATCGGAACCGTCGGTGCCCTCGCCGGCTCCTACGGCGGCGCATGGTGGCGGCAGTGGGCAGGCCGGCGGATGCCGGACTGGCAGGCCGCGCTCGCCGAGGATGCTGTGGCGCTCACCATGGCGGCGGCCGCACTCCGACGTCCCGCGCGGTCCTCGTCGGTCAGCGCGTCGAGGTAACGCGGCACCATTCCGCCGGACAGGGCTCGGCTTCACGCTCTGATCGTCGATATCCCGCATCGTGACGTCGGACAAAGCCGGTCATTCGTGCGGTGATGGATCGACCACCTCGCATTCCTATCGCTCGATCCGAAATCACCGTTGTCCTCCGATTGGGGGACAACGCATTCATCCTCCAATGGGCCCGGCCGGCGGACAGACGGCCGAGCTGCGGCGAGTCATTGTTGTCAGGCGCCGGAAACGTTCCGACGCATACCGGCCAGGGCCCGGGATGCGACAGCGGTGCAATTGCGATCGCGAAAGCCGCCGCCGCGTCGATCGTGGTCGGACAACCCGAGGCCGAGGGGACGACCGTGGGACCGCTGGTGTCACAGACACAGTTCGACAAGGTGCAGCGCCTGATCCAGACCGGCATCGATGAGGGCGGCACACTCGTCGCTGGTGGAGTCGGTCGCCCGGCAGGACTGTCCACCGGTTACTTCGTCCGGCCCACCGTCTTTGCGTACGTGACGAACGATATGACCATCGCGCGCGAGGAGATCTTCGGCCCGGTCATGATGCTCATCGGCTACGAGGACGAGGCCGACGCAATCCGCATCGCGAACGACACCGCCGATGGGCTGTCCGGGATGGTGTCGTCGAGCGATTCGTAGCGGGCGCGGAATGTGGCCCGACAGCTGCGGACGGGAATGGTTCATCTCAATGGTTCTCCGCTGGCCTTCGATGCGCCGTTCGGCGGTTACAAACAGTCAGGCAAGGGCCGGGAGTTCGGCAAGTTCGGCCTGATGGAATACCTCGAGGCCAAGACGATCTTCCGACTAACCAGAACCGGCCGTGAACGGCGCCCCCCAGAGTGTCCGGGAATGAGTAACGCGGAGGCGGCGGGATGTGAACACGGGTCTTCGGCACAAACGAAAGAAGAGACGGGAGGCTGATCGTGAATGCGATCATGTGGATGGGCGTGGCCGGAATAGTGGGCACGGCCCTCTCACCGTGGATCACCGAACGGTTGCGCAGCAAGACTGCGCGGCGAGAGCAACTCGTGAAGCTGCGGCTCGCGATCTACGCCGAGCTGCTGAGAGCGACGGCCCGCCTCGCCACAACCGCAACGACTTCGGCTGCATCGCACCCGAATGACGCCGGACAGATCGGCGGTGACGAATTCGATTCTCTACTCGGCCAGGCGCGGGTCGTCGCCAGCGAGGATGTCTACCGACGACTCAACGAGCTGTCGCAGCTCACGGAAATGTTCAACCAACACCTCGTGGAGGCCGAGCCGCGCCCGGTCTTCCCCCACCGGCAACACCTGCACGATGGCGCAGTGAACGGCCCGTTGCGTCTCCAGCATCGGAAAACGCTCACCGATATCGCGGGCGGTATCGCGGTGGCTCACGGGCGAGTCCAGGACGCGATCCGTCACGAGATGAATCGGTGACCGTCGATCCGATCCCACATCGCTGGGTGGTCGTCAGCTCGCGAGCTCACGGGGACGAGCGAACACATCCACCAGCGCACCGTTGCGCCATACCGTGATCTCGATCTGCCGGTCGATCGCATCCTCGACCATCAACCGCTGAACGGCAGTCGTCGTCACGATCGGCTTGCCGTCGAGTTCGACCATGATGTCCCCACGTCGCAACCCTGCCTCGGCGGCGGGGCTGCGCGGGGAGACACCGGCAACCTGCAAACCGGTCTTCGACCCGATCCGCCCCTGTAGCTTCGGGGGCAGCGGAACCTGCATGCCCGCGATCCCCAACCAGGCCCTACGCACCCGGCCCGCCGATACCAACGCGACGATGATCTGCCTCGTCGTCGAGTTGATCGGCACCGCCAGACCCACCCCCATTCCGGCGACAGCGGTGTTCACCCCGACCAGCCGGCCCGCACTGTCGGCCAACGCGCCACCGCTGTTCCCCGGATTCAGCGCCGCATCGGTCTGGATCACCTCATCGATCACCCGCCCCGACTCCACCGGCAACGAGCGTCCCAGCCCGGACACGATGCCCGCCGTCACACTGCCCGCCAGACCCAGCGGGTTCCCCAACGCAACGACCAACTGCCCCACCCGCAGCGACGCGGCGTCACCCAACTCCACCGGAGCAGGCACATCGCCCCGAGCACGCAGCACAGCGAGATCGGACAACGGATCGCGCCCCACCACGTCGGTGCGGACAACAGTTCCGTCGGTGAACGCCGCCTCGGCCCCGCTCGCTCCCGCAACCACGTGCGCACTCGTCAGCAACAGCCGGTCATCGGTGATCACACTCGCGCTGCCCGACCCGCTTCCCCGTGACGTCCGCACAACCAGGCTGGCCACACTCGGCAACACCGCATCGGCAACCGAGATCACCGTCCTCGAGTACCCGTCCAACTCCTCCAGTTCGCCCATACCCACTACAGCGCCGGCACACGACCACCTATGCCCCTGTTCGCTCCCAGCTGACCACCCGACGAAACTCTCCGCGCGTTTCCTCCACGAGCGCTAACATCCCCGATCGTGACAACACTGCGCGACGTGCCGATGACACTATTGCGAATCAATTACCAATTACTACGTATCCCTTTGCAATTCGTGGAGCACATCGCGATCACGCAACTCGACGAACGGGCACCCGCGCGCCTCGCCTACGAACAGTTGCTCATTCAGTGCGATCGAGCGGCCGGCTACTTTCTCGACGACGAGAACGCCAACGGCCGTGCAGCAGAACTGCACCGACATACGACTGCCGTCCGGGCCGGAATCGCCCGTCGACACCGCCGAGTAGACGCCGAGAGCGCGACCCTGCTGGATCTCCAGCGTGCACGGTTCCACCGGCGCCGCCAACCCCGCAGAAACACCGACCCCGCGTGACCGCGGGGTACGAGGCCGACCACTCACCGGCAGAGGCTGCGTTCGGCGGCGGCGGCGATCAGGGTGCGGGAGACGTCGTCGACGGGGAGATTCCGCCCGGTGCGAAGCTGTCGAAGCTCGCCAATAGCCAGAGGAGGTCTGCGGCCTCGTCGACGGTGACCTCCGGCCGCAGAACCTCGTGCGCTCGGCCAGTCGCTGGGCGAGGTGGGCCATCCCGCCGGCCCGGTTCTCCTCGATCCGCGCGATGGCCCCGCCGACCGCATCCGCGTCGAGTTGGGCCATCGAGAACAGTGCCCGGAAGACGTCGCGGTGGGCCGCGAACATCCGGACACCGGCGTCTGCTGTGCCGGTTCGCGGCGACCGAATTCCCGACCACCCTGACGCCGCATGCCGCGAACGCCGACATCCACCTGGCTAAGAATTCGCGGTCGCGATCCCATGAGACTTCTCGGACTGGTCTCGCCCCAGCCAGGTGCTCTGTCCTGCGACCGGCGTGAGGGCAGAGCGCGTCGATGCATGAAATGCCTATCCCGCCGACCGAGATGGGAGAACAATCATGGTAGTGAGCCCACTGGGACGGATCGGCCGAGCGCTCCTCGCGTTCGCGCTGGTCGTTGTCATCGGGACGGTCGGCTACATCGACCTCGGATTCGGGATCCTGGATGCGCTCTACCAGACCGTCACGACGATCACGACCGTGGGATTCCGCGAAGTGCACCCGCTGACCGGGATCGGACAGTTGTTCACCATCATGCTGATCCTGGCGGGTGTGGGTACCGCGCTCTACATGTTCGGCGTCCTCCTCGAGGCGCTCATCGAAGGCCACCTGCGCCACCACATGGAAAGACGGCGAATGGACCGACGCATCAGCCGGATGACCGGCCACATCATCATCTGCGGATGGGGCCGGGTAGGCACTGCGAGTGCGCAGTATCTCGACTCGCTCGGCCGGGAGATCGTCGTCGTCGACCGCGACCCGGAGAGGCTGCGAGATCTCGATCACCCCACCGTGATCGGAGACGTCACCGACGACCGCATTCTCGAAGCCGCCGGCATCGCGCACGCGCACGCGTTGATCTCCGCACTCGACACCGACGCCGACAACGTCTACGTCACCCTGTCTTCCCGGGCACTGCGCCCCGACCTCACCATCATCGCCCGCGCCCGCAACGAGGGGTCGATGTCGAAACTGCTACGCGCCGGCGCCAACCGGGTAGTCAACCCGCAGCTGATCGGCGGGCGCAGAATGGGATCCTTCGCACTGCAGCCGCATGTGGCCGAATTCTTCGACGTGGTGATGCACGACGAAAGCCTGGACTACCGCATGGAAGAGATCGTCCTCTCCCCCACCTCACCGTGGGCGGGATCCACGCTCGCACAGATCGGTGTTCAACAGGCGAGCGGCGCGCTGCTTCTCGCGATACGAACTGTCGCTGGACAATTCATCGCCAATCCGGTGCCCTCGCTCCGAGTCGAGCCCGGAACAATCCTGATAGCCCTCGGCACACCCGACGAACTCGATGCGGCGCGCCACCACGTCAATCCGTGATGCCGGAAACGCGTTCTCACCGTCCGCCGGCCACGAGGGCCACCCGCCGCTGTGCCTGACCGGCACCCGCTCGGTCGGCCGGTAATCGCCAAAGGTCGGCCCGGATACCATTCCCGCATGCTCACTGCCGTGTTGTATGGACTGGGAACTGCACTACCTTTGCTGATCGGGGCCTGCGTCGGCCTCCGCTACAATTTGCCCAGACCACTACTCGCCGCGCTGATGGCCTTCGGGGCCGGCACCATGGTTGCAGCGGTCTCCACTGAGCTGTTCCAGCCCGCCTTCGAGACCGAAGGCATCTGGGGCGCAGGCGCGGCACTGTTCGCGGGCGCATTGGTTTACGTACTCGCAGACCACCTGATCGAGAACAAGCTCGGCGCTGGTGCCCTCGGGTGGGCTCTTATGCTCGGTGCGCTGCTTGACGGCGTACCGGAAAATACGGCGCTGGGCGTCACCCTCGGCGGCACCGGCGGAGTTGTGCTGCTCGTCGCGGTCGCGGTCGGCAACGTCCCCGAAGCCGTCGCCGGGGCGGCGTCGATGCGTGCCCAGCCCGGTTTCAACCGTCGGCGGGCCTTCGCCGTGTGGGCAGCGACCGCAGCGCTACTCGTCCTCGTGGTGATCGGGGCGAACCGGGTGTCCGACCGGATCTCCGATGGTGCGATCGCCACCATCCAGGCGTTCGCCGGCGGCGCGACGATCGCCGTGCTGGCGGATTCGTTGATGCCCGAGGCCTACCGGGAGGGTGGTTGGTGGGTTGGTCTTTCCACCGCGCTGGGATTCCTCGTGGCATTCGGCCTCGGGGCGTAGGCCACCGCCACGTCGGACCGGGGCAGGACGGTGCCCATGCAGCTCCGTTCTGGGCTCGCAACAGATCTCGGGCCCTGGAGAACCATCACCGAGGCGGCTCCCCCAAGCCGAGTGGTCCGTCGCCGAACCGGTGTTTACGATACTGCCGTCCCGGCAACCACTGGCGGTATGGAGCATCGCTGTTTGCGGCGATCGCCGATGTCACCAATGCCGCTCGCCGAGTGTGCCGTCAATACGGCCGGCATAGTCCAATAGTCGGGCCCCGCCGAAGGGGCCGATTCTGCCCCCAGCACGGACATTGACTCGGTGGCCGGCGACAATATCGTGTGGTTCGTCCCAGCACCCATACCTCAACGTAAAAAAGTGAACGCGCAATGTGGCTAGCTGCACGATCGGCGTATTCACCCCCATGTTTACCCGCGCATGCACGGCTGATCGCACCGAGCCGGCGACCCTCGGCGTTCCACCGTCCGGTGACGAGTGGGCACACGAGACGGCGATCCACTCGCCCTAGACGTCGATTCGAGAACCCATGATCACGGTCCGCTCTCCCGGAAGGCCGAAGTACTCGGCAGCGTCTGCCGTGATGTAGGAGGTGGCGATGAACAGACGCTTGCGCCATGTGGCCATCGTCGGTGCCGTCCCCATCGTCAACTCGATCTTCGACAGGAAGTAGGAGGCGCTATCGACCGCGATCGGCCCCTCGGTCTCCGCGGGGTCGAGCAGTCGCAGTACATCCGGGATGTTCGGCGCATCCATGTACCCGAAAAATGCTGTCACGTGGACGATCCCGTCTTCGGCGTAGCCGAGCTTGTCGATCTCCGTCCGCTCGGTGTCCGGTACGCGCGGCACCGGCAGCGTGTTGATCGACATGATCACCACGTGTTGCTGCAGCACGCGATTGTGCTCGACATTGGCCCGCATCGCCAACGGCGCCGTCTGCTTTCCGCGGTTGAGAAACACAGCAGTGCCAGGGACCCGCACCAGCGGCGGCCGATAGTCGTGCAGCTGGCCGACGAAGTCCCCTAATGATCCCTCCGCTCGCTCCCGTGCGCGGGTGACGATGGCGCGCCCACGTTGCCAGGTGGTCATCACGGTGAACGCCGTGAGCGCGATCAGCAGGGGCAGCCACGCCCCGTGCACCAGTTTGGTCAGGTTCGCCGCCAGGAACAGCAGGTCGACCGCCAGCAAGCAGCCGGCGCCGCACACCACCAGCCACAACGGCGTACCCCACCGGGTACGGACGATGTAGAAGAACAGCAGCGTCGTGATGGTGATCGTTCCGGTGACCGCCATTCCGAACGCGTACGCCAATGCCGCCGAGCTGCGGAATGCGAAGACCAGCGTGAGCACCGACACCATCAGCACCCAGTTGATCCACGGGACGTAGATCTGTCCGATCGTCGACTCCGAGGTGTGTGCCACCCGCAACCGCGGCAGGTAACCGAGCTGGGCCGCCTGTGATGCCACCGAGTAGGCGCCGGTGATCACCGCCTGGGAGGCGATCACCGTCGCCGCGGTGGCCAACAGCACCATCGGCCACCGCGCCCATCCGGGGGCGAGCAGGAAGAACGGGCTGCTCACGGCACTCTGGTCGCCGAGAAGCAGCGCACCCTGCCCGAGGTAGCTCAGCACACACGCCGGCAGAACGAGCACCAGCCAACCCCGGGTGATCGCCCGCCTGCCGAAATGGCCCATGTCGGCATACAGTGCCTCGGCGCCGGTGACCGCCAGCACGACCGCGGCCAGCGCGAAGAAGGCAATCCCGAAGTGTCCGAAGAAGAAGCTGAGGGCATAGGTCGGCGAGAGCGCCTTGAGGATTTCCGGATGCCGCGCGATGCCGCTCACGCCGCAGGCCCCGATCGAGACGAACCAGACGATCATCACCGGCCCGAACAGTCGCCCGACCGCCGCCGTGCCGCGGCGCTGCACGGAGAACAACGCCACGATGATCACCGCCGTGATCGGCACGATCCATTCTTCCAACCCCGGCTCGACGACCTTCAGTCCTTCCACCGCGGACAGCACCGAGATCGCCGGTGTGATCATGCTGTCGCCGAAGAACAGGGCGGCACCGAAGATTCCGAGCCCGGCCAGCACCGCGGTAACACGACTGCCCCGCACCGCACCCATACGTCGGAGCAGCGTGATCAGCGCCATGACCCCGCCCTCGCCGTCGTTGTCGGCGCGCATCACCAGCAAGACGTAGGTAGCGGTGACGATCAACATCACCGACCAGAAGATGAGCGACACAACGCCGTACACGTTGTTCGTGCTGATCGGCACGGGGTGCGGATCCTCCGGGTTGAACACCGTTTGGATGGTGTAGATCGGGCTGGTTCCGATGTCGCCGAACACCACACCCAGTGCACCGACCACGACGGCGGCTCGAACCGTTTCTCGACCGCCCACCGTGCGCCTCGGCGGACTGACTCCGGGCTCTGTGTCCACAGTGTGCTCCTCGTCTGCAGGACCGGATCCCATTGTCGGCCTTCCTGGACGCGGTGACCGTGGAAGTCGAGTTTCTCGTCCCGCGGGTCGAAAAACCCCAGGCCACCGCTCACCGGTGCAAGCGGCCGCTCGCCGCAGCGTTGGAAGCGGCGGTGCTCCAACGGCTGGTCGAAGGTGTCGAAGGCTAATGCGAATACGGCTGCGAATACGGCGTGCCTTCGCGATTCCGGACGCCCAGGTGATTTCACCGAGGCTCGTGCCCTCGAATCCCAACCTATCGAGCATCTCTGCGGCGCCACGCACGATCTGCCTCAGAGGCCGCCGATGGCGATGGACATTCCGAAGTTTTGCGCGACGACGGCAACAGTGGCGGCCCTGGTTGCGGACATCGAAGATCCGGTCCAGATCGTCGCTAACGAGCGCGACGCGGTGCCGGTTGGCGCAGCAGGTCCTCTACCGCGGAGTCGGACCTCACAGATCGATCTCCGGTGCGTCCATCACCTGCCGGACCTCGATCGGCTGCGCGATCGGCTTGCCACCCGGGCCCGGGGCAGCCGACGACTTCGCAGCGACCTCGAGTGCGCGCGCCTGCGACTCGACGTCGATCATCCGATAACCGGCGAGCAGTTCCTTCGACTCCGGAAACGGGCCATCGGTGACCACCGGGACGCCCGAGCCGTCGAACGTCACCCGCTTCGCGACCTCCGGGCCCGCCAGACCCTGGGCATCGACCAGTTCACCCGCCGCGGCGAGCTCGGCGTTCAGGTCCTGCTGGAACCTCACGTGCGCGGCGATCTCTGCTGGGGTCCACTCTGGCATCGGCACCGTGCAACCCGATCCACCCTCGTAGTTCTGCAGCAACATGAACTTCGGCATCGTCTCACTCCTCGTCGTGTGGTGCGCCCATTCTGGCGCTTTCTCAGTAAGGACGGAGTCAGGTTGCAGTTCTCGGCATCCCCACCAAAACATTCTCGGGAGAATTTTTCTTTAGTGGCGCCCCGCGAGGAGGCAGTCCTCGAACACGCCGCGGGCAGAGCCTGCCCGGTGTGGCGCGTGTGAACCAGTCATCCCCGTCCCTCGTTATAACTAATGAGAGGTCCGCATCGACCCCACCCCCAGACAAGGGAGCGACCTGACATGCCGTCCGACGAACGTGACCAGCAGCAGAGCCTGCGGAGCGATCAACTAGCGCTTCCCCGCCGTACAGTTCTCGTCGGTATCGGCGCTGCGGCAGCCGCCTTGGCCGCCGGCAGCGCGCTGTTCCGTAGAACCCGCGCTTCGGCTGCGCCCGGCACCGGCGCCAGGCCAGCTGCGAATCCCGCGAGTGCAACCGTGCCGACCGGCGACGTTCCGGTCGGTGGCGGCACGGTGCTCGGCGATGTTGTCGTCACACAGCCCACCGGTGGTGACTTCCGCGGGTTCTCGTCGACATGCACGCACGCGGGATGCACCGTCTCCGACGTCTCCGGCGGCACCATCAATTGCCCGTGCCATGGCAGCAAGTTCAATCTCGACGGGTCTGTGCACACCGGTCCGGCGATCGCTCCGCTCGTCCCACGAAGTGTCTCCGTTCAGGGTGACTCGGTCGTGGTCGTTTGAGGTGTGTGACCCATATCGGGACGTCGCCGACGAGGTGGGGGCCCGTTCATCGACTGGCAAATCCCGTTCGGAAACAATCCGAGACTCCAAGCCTGTATGTGCCTGACGAAACGCCACTACACCACTGTGCTGGATCAGCACTGAACGCCCAGCGGTGATAACAGATTGGAGCATTGAGTGTTTCATGGCGAGCGTGAACGATGAGGGGCTACGGTCGGTCCGGTGCGTACTCGCGGGTCGAGTTGGAACCCCACCTCACCCCGCCTTCACGTCGGGGGTGACGCGGTCTGCAGCCGGGGCGGAAAGTTTGTTTTTGACCATCAGATTCAGCGAGACACCCTGCTCGTCGGCCTCGACCGCCAGAGCGCGGTGCACCCGCGGAGAGGTTCGCACGGTGAAGGTGCCGGTGTAGGAACGGTCCGCGATCGGCACGGGCGGCTTCTCGCCGGTGCTCGCCCTGTCCCCGAGGACGTCGCGGACGACGGTGATGATGCCGTCGAATGCCTCGTTCAGAGTTTCGGCGAGCCAGGAGAGGGAGGGGAATTCGGCGACGGTGCCGACGAACTCACTGTCCGGTTCCGACCAGGTCACCCGGTAGGTGTAGTGCGATGCGTCAGCCATTGCCTCCCTCCTTCATGAGCTTGTCGTAAGCGGCGAGGACCTGGTCGACCTGAGGCATGAGCCGATTCCAGCTGGTCGCAGCTTTGCACAGAGCCGCATTGGCCCCGCCCACAATTTCGCTCGAAACTGCTGGATTCCATGAGTTGCGAATGAAATCTGAGCGCTCCTCACGGATTTCGATACCAGGTCGGGTGTATTGCCTGGTGATCAGAAGTCGGCCGTAATTCCTACCTGGGCGCCGAGGGTTTCGAGGTCGGTGCGGGTCTGGTCGGGCAGGATGACGCCGCCGGCGTCGAGGTTCCGGTGTTCGGCGCGGTCCTCGAGTTCGCCGGGATAGAAGATTTCGTCGGCGCCTTCGGCGAGTGGGGTGTTTTTGACCTCGTCGATGAGTTCGCCGACGGAGTCGAGGTAGGCGGTGGTCGAGCCCATCGCGGCGACGTCGATGGCGATGAACAGATGTCCTGCGCCGCTGACCTTGTCGGCCTCGTAGGGTCCGCGGACGCGGGTTCCGGTATGGCTTCCGGTCAGGGCGCCGGAGAGGATGTCCATCATGAACGTGATGGCGTAGCCCTTGTGCCCGGCCATGGGGAGGATGACGCCGTCGATGGCGGTGGCCGGGTCGGTGGTGACGCGGCCGGCCGAATCCATGGCCCAGGTGGACGGAATCTCCTCGCCGCGGTTGCGGGCGAGGTAGATCTTGCCGCGGGCGACGGCGGTGTTGGCGATGTCGACGGCCACGACGCCCGAGCCGGAGGGGGCCGGGGCGGCGATCGACCACGGGTTGGTGCCAAGGGTCTTTTCGCGGCCGCCCCACGGCGCCATAGCCGGGCTGGCGTTGGTGGTCAGGATCGACACGCACCCGTCCTGGGCTGCGCGCCGGGTGTAGTACATCGCGGTGCCGAAGTGGTTGGAGTTACGTACTCCGACCACACCGACGCCGTGCTCGCGGGCACGGGCGACGGCCTCGCGGCGTGCCGTTTCGGTGAGGACCTGCCCGATGCCGGCGCGGCCGTCGAGCAGCAGCAGAGCGCCGCCGTCGACCAGGGTGTCCGGGCTGGTCACCGTCGTCATCGCCCCGGACTGCAGGCGGGCCGCGTACCAGGGCAGGCGGAGCACACCGTGGGACTGGTGTCCCCACAGGTCGGCTTGCACGAGGCTGTCGAGAACCAGGGCCGCGTCGTCGCCAGGCACGCCGATCTTCTCCAGTACCTCGCAGCCGAAGGCGGTCAGAGCCTCGGGCTTCACGCGGACGTCGTTCATGTCAGTTCCCCGTTCCTATTCGATACGTTTCGGTATACACTATGACATACCAACTGGGATGCTGGAAAGAGTTCGAAGGAGTGAAATGCTCAGTCTGATCGTGTCGGTGCAGGTCAAGCCAGAAAAGCGGACGAGGTTCCTGGAGGTGATCGCCGACAATGCGGCACGGTCGGTGCGGGACGAACCGGGGTGTCTGCGCTTCGATGTCGTCGAGCATGCCGAGGAGCCCAACCACTTCTTCTTCTACGAGCTCTACCGGGACGCCGAGGCGTTCGCCGAGCACAAGGCGGCCCCGCACTTCGCCGACTGGCGAGTCGGCGCGGACGAATGCCTGGTTCCCGGCAGCCAGGTCAACACCTTCGCCGAGGTGCTCGTCAGCGAGTCCGATGCGACCGCGCATGCCTGAGGCCGCCGCTTCCACCCGTCCCGTCGTTCGAAGGACCCGTTCATGATTGCATCGATCACCACCATCAACCCCACCACCGGGCAACCGCTGGCCACGTACGAGGCGATGTCGCCGGAGCGCATCGACGCCCTCGTCGACGCCGCCGCGACCGTGCAGAAGCATTGGGCGACCGAGGAATTCAAGACCCGCGGCGACATCCTGCGGGCCGCGGCCACCGTCCTGCGGGAGCGGTCCGAAGACCTGGCCCGGCTGGTGACCCGGGAGATGGGCAAACCGCTCGTCGAGTCCCGCGCCGAGGTGGACAAGTGCGCGGTCGGCCTCGAGTACTACGCCGACAACGCCGCCACCTTCCTCGCCGACGAGGACTACCCCACCTCCGCCGACCGCAGCTGGGTCTCCTACGAGCCGGTCGGGATCGTGCTGGCGATCATGCCGTGGAACTTCCCGCTCTGGCAGGTGTTCCGGTTCGCCGCCCCCGCCCTGATGGCCGGCAACGCCGCCCTGCTCAAGCACTCCCCGAACACCACGGGCAGCGCCCTGGCCTGCCAGGACATCCTCCTCGCTGCGGGTCTGCCCGCCGGGTTGTTCACCACCTTGCTGATCGCCGAACCCGACGTACCCGCCGCCACCGAGAAACTGATCGCCGACTCCCGGATCGGGGCGGTGACCGTCACCGGCAGTGAACGCGCCGGCAGCGCCGTCGGCTCCATCGCCGGCCGGGAGATCAAGAAGTCGGTCCTCGAACTCGGTGGGTCTGATCCGTTCGTGATCCTCGCCGACGCGGACCTTCCCCGCGTGGCCTCCCTCGCCGCCCGCGGCCGGTTCCTCAACAACGGGCAGAGCTGCATCTCCCCGAAGCGGTTCATCGTCGACGCCGCCGTCGCCGAGGAGTTCACCCGCCTGTTCGTCGACAACGTCGGCCGGCTGCAGGTCGGCGACCCGGAAACCGACGGCACCGACGTCGGGCCGATGGCCCGCAAGGATCTGCTCGAGGGCATCGACCGGCAGGTGCAATCCGCCGTCGCCGCCGGGGCCACCGTCCTGCACGGTGGGCGCCCGCTCGAGGGCACCGACGGATTCTTCTACACCCCCACCGTTCTCGGTGACGTGCGGCCCGGGATGTCGGTCTACGCCGAGGAAACCTTCGGGCCGGTCGCGACGATCATCACCGTCGACGGACCGGACGAGGCGGTCGCGGTGGCCAACGACACCCCGTTCGGGCTCGGGGCCAGCGTCTGGGGCGCCGACCTCGACGCCGCCATCGCCGTCGGCCGGCGCATCGAGTCCGGGGCGTGCTTCATCAACTCCGTCGTCGCCTCCGACGCCCGGATGCCGTTCGGGGGCACCAAACGCTCCGGCTACGGCCGCGAACTCGCCGCCCCCGGAATCCGCGAATTCGTCAACATCCGCACCTGGTGGGCGATGAACGAACCCGGCGCCCAGGCCCCGGTCTCCGAATAACCCACCCCACCCGCAACCAGCCCAGTAATCAAGGAGTTTCGTTCATGACCGACATCACCACCGCCGATCCCACCGCTCTGGCCGTCTCCGCGCAGCTGCGGGACGGGCGCGAGGCCGCGGTGCTGCGCTCCTCGCAGATCACCCCCCGCCAGCGCGGCGGCGGCGCCCGCACCATCCCGCTCGTCTCCCAGCAGGTCGGTGGCAAGGACTTCCTCAACGGCATCACCATGTTCGGTCCCGGCGCCGCGATCCCCGAGCACTTCCACAACTGCGACGAGTCCGTGCTCATCATCCGCGGCTCCGCGGTCGCGCACATCGACGGCGCCGAGCACCCGGTCACCGTCGGCGACAACTCGTTCATCCCCGCCGGCATCCCGCACTTCTTCCGCAACGCCTCCGACACCGACGAGCTGCACATCTTCTGGACCTACGCTTCCGTCGACGCCAACCGGACCATCGTCGCCACCGGTGCTACCACCCGCATCGATGAGGAACACGGCACCAACCTCACCTGACCCCCGACCCCTCCCGGCTCTGCGAAAGGACCCTCGATCATGGTGTGGGAGATCGCCCGCCTCGACATCCGCGACGGCCACAACCAGGCCTTCGAAACCGCACTCACCGAGGCCGTTCCGTTGTTCGCCCGCGCCCACGGGTTCCGCGGCATGCAAGTCCAGCACAGCACCGAGCACCCGCAGCGGTACTACCTGATCGTCGACTGGAACACCCTCGACGACCACACGATCCGGTTCCGCGAATCCGACGACTTCACCCGGTGGCGCGATCTGGTCGGTGAACACTTCGCCCAACCCCCGGCCGTCGAACACACCGATCGCCTCGACGTCGGATTCACGGTGGAGTCGGTGCGGTGACCGGGGCGCGGTTGAGGCGGCGGTCGTTCCTGGCCGCCGGTGGTGGGGCGGTGGCGTTGGCCGCCGTCGGCGCGAGTGTGGGCGCGGCGGGTGCGTGGCCGCTGGGATCGAGCGACGGTACGGACCAGCAGCGGGCGATGTTCGCCTACGTCGGCTGCTACACCACCGCCAAAAGGGAGGGCCGCGGGCAGGGCATCGCGGTGTTCCAGGTCGATCGGTCCGGGCAGTGGCAGCCGGTGCGGGTGCTGCCCACGACACCGAACCCGTCCTATCTGATCACCGACCGGGCCGCGACCACCCTCTATTGCGTCGAAGGGGACGGCAACCGCGTCACCTCCTTCCGGATCGACCGCGGCACGGGCCATCTCACCGAACTCGGCACCGTCGACACGGGCGGCACCAACGGAGTGCACCTGGCCCTCTCCCCGGACGAGACCCGGCTGGTCGTCGCCAACTACGCCACCGGGTCGATCGCGGTCTTCCCCCGCGCCGCCGACGGCACCCTCGAAGAGAGGTCGCAACTGGTGCAGCTGAGCGGCACCCCCGGGCCGCTGCCGGACGATCAGAAGGGGCCCCAGCCGCATCAGGTGTTGTTCGACCCGACCGGCCGGCACTTGATCGTCCCGGACAAGGGCACCGACCGGTTGCACCGGCTCGGCTACGATCCGGCATCCGGGTCGCTGTCGGTGCTCGGCGATCCGGTGCTCACGGCGCCGGGAACCGGGCCGCGGCATCTGGCCTACCACCCGTATCTGCCGGCGTTCTACCTGGTCGACGAGTTGTCCTCGCAGGTCACCGTCTACCACTACGACCAGCAGACCGCCGCCGTCACCGCCGGCGCGGCGTTGTCGACGTTGCCACCCGGCTTCGAGGGTGAATCCACCGCCGCGGCGATCGTGATCAGCCGCGACGGCCGATTCGTCCACGTCTCGAACCGCGGGCACGATTCGGTCGCCTCGTTCGGCATCACCCCGGTCGGATCCCTGATGCCTCCGGCCCTCACCGACACCGCGGGACACCAGCCGCGGTTCATGACCCTCGACCGCGCGGGCGGAACCTTGTATGTGGCGAATCAGAAGAGCGACAGCATCGTTCCGTTCGCCGTTGATCTTGTGACGGGGCGACTGGACCGTCGCGGGGACACGATCGCCACCGGCACGCCCTCGTGCATCACCTTCGTCGACGCCCTGTGACCGCAGCCGCCCCACGTCCGGGGCTGCTCATCGAAAGGACTTTTGCGTGCGCACGTCTACCGCCGATCCGTCCCGCATCGCGCTCGCGCGGACCTGGCTGCTCACGGCCGCCGCCGATCCGGCGGTGATCGCCGCCTCAGCCTCCTGCGGAGCCGATGTGGTCGTCCTCGACCTCGAGGACGGCGTCGCCGACCGCGACAAGCCCGCCGCCCGGCACCACACCGCCCGGCGGCTCGGTGACGGCCATACCGCCTGGGTGCGGATCAACGACGCCACCACCAGTCACTGGGCCGAGGACCTGCGGATGCTCGCCGACACCAGTCGCCTCGGCGGGGTGATGCTGGCCAAGTCCGAGCACGCCGAACAGGTCGAGGCCACCGCCGAGCGGTTGCCCGCCGGCACTGCGATCGTGGCGTTGATCGAGTCCGCACTCGGGCTCGAGGAGGCCCGCCCCATTGCCCGGGCAGCCGCCACCGCGCGGTTGGCGTTCGGCAGCGGCGACTTCCGCCGTGACACCGGCGCCGGGGCCGACCCGGTGTCGCTGGCGTATGCCCGCTCACGTCTGGTCGTCGCCAGCCGCGCCGAACGGATCGCACCGCCCATCGACGGCCCCACCCACGCCGACACCGACCTGATCGCCGGGGTCGCGGTCGGCGTCGCGGCCGGAATGACCGGCAAGCTGTGCCTGCGCCCGGACCACATCGCGTCGATCAGCACCGCACTGTCCCCGACCGCGCACGACATCGACTGGGCCGAGACCGTCATCGCCCGTCTCGGCGTGGACGGCGCGCACGTCACCGACGGCAGCGACCGCCCGAAACTTGCCCGCGCCCTCCGTATCCGGCAGCTCGCGACCGCCTTCGCCACCGACGGCTCCTGACCACCAGTCCGCCGCGCGGCCCGAACCGACAGTCACCCGCGTTGCGGACCTTCCCGCAGCGTGCCGTCCGCGCCACCTCCAGGTGCGGGCGGCACACTGCCTCTCTCGGTCTCGGGTGCGCTGCGGACAGAGCAGCGAGCAACCGGACCGGGAAGAGTTCTGTGCAGGGTGCGCCTGCTGACTCGGTCCGCGCGCCGCCCCGCGATCATGCCCACGCTGCCGTGGGAGCGTACGAGGTCCGCGGGCGGCACGCCGAGTGGAGTGCAGAGCCCTGGTCTGGTGCTACTCACCGCGACCTCGACGCAACCTCCCGCACAGATCCTGCGCCCGCGCCGCCCCCGGATGGTGCGCAGCAAACGCACGGATCTCATTCTCATTCCACGATCGGATGACCTTGCGTCTATCAGACGCCGGTACGCAGACGGCCACGGTGGGTGGGATCGCGTGATGCGTTCTCACTCACCGTGGCCGGGGAACTGTCTATGGCTAGGCGGGTTCCTTGACGCCCACCACCGGGCAGGGCGCGTCGAGCAGGATGCGCTGGGTGTGGCTGCCGAGGAGCAGTTTCATTGCGGCGGATCTCCGGCGTAGCCCGAGTGCGACGAGGTCGGCGCCGGTATCGGTGGCCAGGGTGACGACCTGGTCCGCGAGATCGGTTTCGGCGGCGTGCAGTTCGTACTTCACACCGGAATCCTGTAGCCGCTGGCGCGCCTGCGCGGCGAGTGCCGGGGAGGTGTAGTTCGGGCTCGCCGGTGAATCCGCACCGCCGGCCATCACGATGTGCACCGTCACCGCCGCCGGGTCGTCGGCGAGCTTTCCGGCGGTGTCGAGGGTCCAGTCGAGGGCGCTGTGGCTTTCCGGGCGATCGGTGAGCAAGACGACGAGGTTCATGGCGGGGTTCCGTCCTATCCGGGGTATGCGGCGAAGAGGATGCCGACGACGAGCATGACCAGACCGACCAGACAGGCCCGCCAGATCGCCTTCTTCTGGTGGTCACCGAGTTCGACCTTGGCCAGGCCCACCAGCAGCAGGAACGAGGCGACCAGGGGGCTGGAGGTGTGCAGGGGTTGTCCGATGATCGCGGCACGGGCCATCTCCTCGGGGGCGATGCCGTAGTGCGAGGCCGTCTCGTTGAGCACCGGGAGCACACCGAAGAAGAAGGCGTCGTTGCTCATGAAGAACGTCAGCGGCAGGCTCAGCAGGCCGGTGACGATGGCCAGGTGCGGGCCGAAACTGGTCGGGATGATCTCGACGAGCCACTGGGCCATCGCCTCGACCATTCCGGTTCCCGACAGTACCCCGGTGAGCACGGAGGCGGCGAAGACCAGCGCCACCACCGACACCACGCTCGACGCGTGGGACTTGAGCTGATCGGCCTGCTCGGACACCCGGGGGAAGTTGATGATCAGCGCGATACCGACGCCGAGCATCAGGATCACCGGCGGCGCGAGAGTGCCGAGCACGAGCAGCGTCATCACTGCTGCGGTCAACGCGAAGTTGATCCACACCAGCTTCGGACGGGCCTTCGGCCTCTCGAGATGATCACCCACAGTGGGGAGTTCGGCGAAATCGGAGACATCGTCGCCGCCGGCGGACGGGTGCGCCGGCCCCCTCGCGGTGTTGTCCGAGTCCGGGGTCTTGCCCGTGCCACCGGAGGATCCCACGAGAGCAGCTTCTTCCACCGATTCGCAGTCGAGGGTGAGCATGCCGACTCGCTTGCGTTCGCTGCGACCGAGGAAGTAGGCGAGCACGAGAACGGCTATCAGGCCAGCCACGATCGACGGAATCATCGGGACGAAGATGTCGATCGGCGAGACATTCAACGCGGCCGCCGCCCGGGCGGTCGACCCGCCCCACGGCACCGTGTTCAGCACACCGTTTGCAGTCGCCGCGACCACGGTCAGCACGACCGGGCTCATCCGCAGTTTCAGATAGATCGGCAGGAACGCCGAGGTCACGATGATGAACGTGGTGGAGCCGTCGCCGTCCAGCGACACGATCGACGTCAACAGGGCCGTTCCGACGACCAGTTTCATCGGGTCGTTGCGGACGAACTTGAGGATCAGTCGGATCAGCGGGTCGAACAACCCGACGTCGATCATGATCCCGAAGAAGGTGATCGCGAAGAACAGCAACGCCGCCGTGGGGGCGAGCTTGAGCAGCGCCTCCATGATCATGTCGCTGAAACCCATTCCCGCACCGGCGAAAAGGGCGAACACGGTCGGTACGACGATAAGGGCCGCGACCGGAGTGATGCGCTTGCTCATGATCAGGTACATGAATACCGCGATCATCGAGAAGCCAAATATGACGAGCATCGGACTTCCTCCGTTGTAGTGGTGTGCATCACTGTATACCGTATGGAACACTTTAGCGAGTTCCATGTTGTTCGTTATGATGCACACATGGCGGCCGACAGCAAGAGCGAGCAGGTATACGCGCAGCTCAGAGAGAGCATCCTTGACGGGACCCTGCGCCCCGGGGAGTCCCTGAGCGTGATCAGCATCGGCGAGCGCTTCTCCGCTTCACGCACTCCGGTGCGTCGCGCGCTGTTGCAGCTCGAGACCGAAGGCCTGGTCTCGCTCGTCGACCGACAGGGGGTCCGCGTCGCGCCGATCTCCATCCAGGGGGTGCGAGACCTGTTCGAACTGCGGATGTTGCTCGAAGCGGCAGCGGTACGGATGGTCGCCGACAACATCGACTCGGTTCCCGCGGGACGACAGGCCTTCACGGAAATCCTCGACGGACTCGACCAACTCGCAGATCAGGCGCCGTTCGACCAGCGACGTGACCGGTTCTACGAGCTCGCCGAGGCATTCGACCAGGCCGTCATCGCGCACACCCGCAACGAGCACCTCGCCCGCTCCATCGCCGAGTTGCGCCCCCACAGTGCCCGACTGCGCATCATCGCGCACTCGCGCCCCCAACGCCTCGACACCTCCCTCACCGAGCACCGGACCATGTGCCGGGCAATCCTCGCCGGCGACGGCGACGCCGCGGCCACCGCATGCACTGATCACCTCGCCGAGACCCAGCGCACGATCCTCGATGCCGTCATCAACCCTGCTGGATCGGGCGTGCCCGTCCAGCTGATCACCGCGTGACGACAGTTCGGTTCCGATCGGCAACCTGAGCGGAGCCTCGATCGAACCAGACGCGTATCTGCGAATTGGCCACCGAACCGTGCGAGTTAGGCCTGTCGTATGACCGAGAATCCGGGAACTCGCACGCTTTTGACTACTGGCGACACGGTGATGCTCCACCCCGAAGGTTATCTGTAGCTGAACCGACGCCCTCTCCGACGTGCATGACGTAGCGCGAAATCCCCGAAATTGCGTCGTAGATGGGATTACCTTCTGCTGTCCATCACGGAACAGGAGGTTCTAAATGCGGGTGCAGCGAGTGCTAATGCCGGCCGTAGAGTTCGAGTCTTGGACGGTGCTCGGAGATGACCAGATCCCGGTGGAGCCGATCGAACGCGTCCTGTCGTATCTGGTGTCGATCGAGAAGTCACCGAACACGGTCAAGGCATACGCGCACGACTTGAAGGACTGGCTGACCTACCTGGGTCGACACAGGATCGACTGGCAGTCGGCGACGCTGGAGGACGTCGCCGGGTTCGTGGCCTGGCTTCGGATGCCCCCACCAGCCCGAGACGGCAGGGTGACGGCGCTGCCGACGATGCAGCCGTACTGCTCGGCCCGCAGCGTGAACCGCAAGTTGGCCGCACTGACATCGTTCTGCGGGTTCCATGCTCGTCACGGTGTCGAACTGTCGGCGTCACTGATCACGATGCAGCCAGCCGGTCGCGGTGGTGCGGCGACTTCGTACAAGCCGTTTCTGCACCACGTGAGCAAGCGCGGTGTCGAACGGCGTCGGACGATCAAACTGAAGACTTCTCGCCAGATACCGAAAGTGCTTACTGTTCAACAGGTCCAATCGATTCTCGACTCCTGCGAGCACCTGCGGGACCGGTTGTTGTTCGCTCTGATGCTCGACACCGGGATCCGAGTTGGCGAGGCCTTGGGTCTGCGTCACGAAGACTTCGCCATCGCCGAGAAGACGGTGACGGTCATGCCGCGCCATAACGATAATGGCGCCCGCGCCAAGGCGGGAGCGCGAACGATCCCGGCCAGCGCGGAGCTGATGCGCCTGTATGCCGACTATCTCAATCAGGAGTACGGGGCACTCGATTCGGACTACGTGTTCGTCAATCTCTGGTCGGCACCGCGCGGCCGCCCATGGTCGTACTCGGCCGTCTACGACCTGGTCAAGCGTCTGCGGACACGCACCGGAGTTGACTTCGGGCCGCATCTGTTTCGACACACCTACGCGACCTGGTTGCTGCGCCGCGGTGCCGCCATGGAATCGGTGCAGTCCCTGTTGGGCCATGCCTCGATCACCAGCACGATCGACACGTACAGCCACCTCACGGTCGAGGACGCCCGGCAGACGCTCGAATCTGCGGGCTGGTTCACCGGACGGGAGGTCCGACTGTGACAGTTACTGACAAAGCATCGAGGCAATCTGGGCTGCTGGAACAGTTGATGTCCGCCGTTCGGGCCGAGTTCCGCACCGAGATCCTAGCCCCCGCCCCGGACGATCCGGTCTTCATCACCGACGCGTGTGTGGTCGCCGACTGCGACCGACCGGCGGGACCGACGCGAGGGATGTGCAACCCCCATGCCCTCCGGTTCCGCAAGCGCGGCAAGCCGCCGATGGCGGACTTCCTCGCCGACCCCGGCCCACCGGTGCGGGGACGCAGCTCGTTGGCCGTCTGCATCGTTACCGGCTGCCGATACGGGCGAGGCGCCAAGAACGGGCTGTGTTCGAGGCATCTGTATCGGTGGGAGCGGGCCGGCAGGCCCGATGTTGCAGAGTGGGACGCACCTGACATGACCCCGAGTGACACCACGGCGGCCGAGTGTCGACTGCCGTTCTGCAATATCTGGGTCAATCCGACGAAACTGTTTTGCATGGGCCACGAGGGTCGCTGGCGGTATCAGGGCCAGCCGGACCCGGACCGCTTCATCGCCGACTGCGAACTTATCGGAACCGCCCGCATCGATCTGCGATCCCTGGACCCGCAATTGCGCTTGGAGTTTCAGTACTCGTTGCAGTGCCGGCGCGACTCCCGCTCCCGCACCGCCGCTCCGCGCGTGGTGATGGCTGTAGTCCGTCTCGTCAAGAAGCGCGGCGTTGTCTCGCTGCTGGACCTGTCCGAGCACCAGTGGCGCGAGCACGCAGGGGCGCGTGGCGTTGAGTTGATCGGGTTTCTGCTCGATGCCCGTGATGCGGTGGAATCGCTGCGGGATGGGACGGGCTGGGACGTCGAGTTTTCCAAGGATGTGTGGCGGCTGTATAAATTGCCCGGCCTCACCCTTCCCGCCGGGCGTCCCTGCTCACGCTCCCATTTGCGGTTCGATCGCATCGCCCAGCCCTGGCTGCGTGCACTGGGAAAGCGATGGACGCGGCTGCGACTGTCGTCCGGGCTGAGCATCGGCGCAGCTCGGAGGGGGGTCGATGCGCTCAACAGCTTCAGCAGCTTCCTCACCAGCGTCGGCATCGACGCAATCGACGAGATCGACCGGCCTCTGCTGGAACGCTATCTCGCTTTTCTGATGTCACAGCCTGGCGGGAACGGCTCGAAGAAGGCGCGGATCGGCCCGCTCAACGTGTTCTTCCAGAACATCCGACAATACGGATGGGACGACACACTGCCCGGTACCGCGGCGTTCTACGTCGGCGACACACCTCCCACCCCGAGACAAGTCGACCGTCGCCTCGCCGAGTACGTCATGACCCAGATAGAGGCCCCCGCCAACCTGGACCGCTGGCCCAACCCGGCAGGTCGGCTCATCACACTGATCCTCTCCCGCTGCGGTCTGCGGATCTCGAGCGCGTTGACCCTCGACTTCGACTGCCTACTCCACGACAGCCAAGGCGCCCCCTATCTCCGCTACTTCAACACCAAGATGCGACGCGAGGCTGCCGTGCCTATCGACGAGGAACTCGAAGCGGCCATAGGCGAACAGCAGAAACGGGTCCTGCACCGATGGCCGGACGGGACACCCTGCCTGTTCCCCCGACCCAACGCCAACGTCTCCGGCCACACCCCGCTCTCGGACGGCACCTACCGGCATATGCTCAACCGATGGCTCGAGACCTGCGAGATCCGCGACGAACACGGCCGACCGGTCCATCTGACGCCCCATCAATGGCGGCACACCTTCGCCTGCCGGCTCATCAACCGTGACGTCCCCCATGAGGTCGTCCGGGTCCTTCTGGACCACGATTCGCACGAGATGACCTCGCACTATGCCAAGCTCACCGACGAGACCGTGCGGCGGCACTGGGAACAGGCAACCAAGGTCAACATCAAGGGCGAGCGTATCTCGATCGATCCGGAAGGACCTCTGGCCCAAGCGCAATGGGCTAAGGCGCGCTACAGCATGGCGACACAAGCGTTGCCGAACGGATACTGCGGGCTGCCGTTGCAGAAGACCTGCCCGCACGCCAACGCATGTTTGAGCTGCCCGGTCTTTCTCACGGGCCCGAAATTCCTGCCCGAACTGCGTGAGCAGCGCCATCACACCCTCACGCTCATCGACGTGTCGGAACGCAACGGCCAGGCCCGCATGGTCGAGATGAACAAGCAGGTCCTGACCAACCTCGACCGGAGGATCAGCGAAGTCGAGAAGACAGACGCAGAAGAAGAGGGGGCCCCGAATGCGCGCTGACAACTCCCGTCATGTCGTCGCCTCCGCTCGGCGCCGAGCGACCGCGACGCGCCGGCGTGCCGTCGCCACGCTGCGCAGGATGGATAATGCGGGGCAACGGATTTCGTTCGATGCGGTCGCACGGGAGGCCCGGGTTTCACGCTCCTGGCTCTACAAACAGCCCGACCTGGGCTCCGAGATCGAACGGCTGCGTGACCGGCAGAATCCGTCACCTATCGCTCAGCGGGTTCCAGATCGGCAACGCGCATCCGACGCATCGCTTCGTCGGCGGCTCGAGGTCGCAACACAACGAAACAGCGAACTGGAGACCGAAAACCGACATCTACGCGCGGCCCTCGCCATCGCCCTCGGTGAACAACGGGTCGCAGCCGTCATCGAGTGCAATCCCGACACGCCGAGAAGAAAATCTCGAACCCTCAGCGGGCCATGCTGACGGCTGCGTCGTCAACACTGTCACCACGCATCCGCGCAGGTCGGCGATGCGGACACTGACCGAGCTGAAGATAAGCAGGGGGTCTCGAAGTTCAAAATCCTCAACATCGATGAGGACGCCATGCACTCATCGAGTCCCTTGCTGAACAGCCCAGGAAAATACGCCTTCAGCGTCGCGGTGAAGTTTCTCGTCCCGGCGAAGTCCTGATCGTCGCTCGACCCTGGCCAAGAGGTCGACTTCGAGTGGCAGAAGCCAACCGGCACGGTAGTGGACTTCACATTTGTGGCCACTCAGGTACGACCCGTCCAGGCCGATTAACGATCCCCACACGGCACGGCGAACCCTACGGGGATTCCGGTGTGCTATCGAAACCGAACGCTCGATCGCAGCAAGTCGGTCACTGGTGTTGACCACGCTGTGTGCAGAGCTCACTGATCGGATAACTGACCGAGTCGTCTACGCGGTCGATCCAGACGGCGTTTCCATCCCGGACGTCAGGCTTGAAAAGCAGCAAGGGGCTGCGGCTCGATATGGGCCACAGGACGAATTCGTAGCCTGAGAGCCAGTCCTGAACCGCCTCTGCGATCTCGGCCGTCGCGGTCTCAACGTTTGTCTCGTATGGGATGCCGAATCCGAATCCGCTCGGAATGTCCACACCATTGGTCCGGGCCTCGACGGCATTGAGTCCGATAGTCCATGCCGGGATCTCGTCCGTGGTGTCTTCTCTTGTCCACATGAGTGAGCTGTACTCGTCGAATTCGCTGAAGCACTGAGTATCCCGGCCGACTGCACGGCACGCCTAGACGAAATGAGTAGGTGCGTCGGCGGCATCTCGGCATCGAGGTTAAGTCGCCACCTAAGCTTTCGCGGCACCGGTGGTTGAGGCCACGCCTGTGTCGCTTGGTACAGCAAGTCTTTCGGAGCGTCTGCGGCGGATTTCTTCCACTCGAAGTCGATCAGATCGCCGACACTGAGTTCGAAGGCGCTTTCCTCCGCTTGAGTAGCCGTCAGGACCCGCACTGCCGCAGCGGTAACCGGCTCCTGGGTGGATCGTTGGTGCGGCCACTAGCGTCAAGGGGGAAACTGACGACCGACGAGCCGAAGCCGTGTCGAGAGTGCCAGGGTGTCAGGCGACGGAGTGTGTGACTGATGCACGGTAGGTGTCGGCGACGGCGTCCGGGGGAATGGACACATGGATGGTCGCTGTCCATTCCGTGGGGCACGGCGAGATGCGGGCGGTCTGGACGACTACGGGCGTAGCTGCCAGCGTGCGCGGGCCGGGCGAGGTACTGCATCCGATGGAAGTGGAGGCGTACACGGCCGCGCCGGCTGGGATTATTCGTCCCGTTCTTGTGCCTACGAAGTCCGTCATCTGCACGGTGGAGATCCACGTCGGCGCGGTGAGCAGACGCAGGTCGGTTATCGCTACCAGCGTGGAGCCTTCCACCGTGGTTCCCGGATTCGATGCCCCCATAACGAACCCGCCGACCGTGGTGATGGCGAGCAAGCCCGTTTCCGCGGCTGCCACCATCGCCCCCGGTGTGGGTGCGACTGCTGCTGGTGTGCTGGTTGTCGACGGCGTTGCAGTTGCCACGACGGGCGGCGTGCTGGCCGCTGCATCGCCGGCGGTGGGCACCACCGTGGTGCTGGCGGAGACTGACGTCGGCGCCGGGGTCGTCGTGGTGGTGGCTGGGACTGGTGTCGTCGTCGCAGGGGTAGCGAGGGGCGTCGTTGCCGGGGGTGTCGTTTCCTGCGCGTGGGCGGCGGCTGCACCGGCAACGAGGAACGCGACCGTCAGTAGAATAATCGCTGGACGTGTCATTGCGGGTTCCCTACGTGTTCTGGCGACTTCTCTGCCGCAACAGAAGTACGACGGTGACGATCAACGCAACCAAGAGAACCGCGAAACTGATTACCCAAGGAAATCCGCTCCCGTTGTCGCCGGTGCCGACGGGTGTACCGACGCCGGAATCCGGGAAGGTCACGGACGCAGACGTCAGGTGATTCACCAAACCGCTGCGCAATGTGAGGTCCGCGGTCCAGGGTCCGTTCGGTAGGTCCGGGCTGAGGTCGATGGTGACGAGAGCAGTCGCTCCGGGTGCGATGGTGGTGCCATTGACGGCGTTGAACGGGCCCGCTGACAAGCTCCCAGGCCCGCCGCTCAAACGTACTTCACCCGCCATATCGAGGGCCCGCCCACCGGTGTTCTCCACTTCGGCCACGAGCTGGGCGATCCCTTCCGAATTCCGTTGCGGGGTGACCTCAGCGATGCTGAAGTCAGCCGGAGGACCGTTGCCCGGTCCCACATTGAGGTACAACCGGATCCCGACCCGGCTCACCAGTTGAGTGCCGGTTCCCGTCGGGGGTGGTCCGGTGATCTGCGCCCAGACCACGGCGTACTGCTCGCCCTCGGGGGCATCTTCAGGTACTGCGACCGTGACGACTGCGTCGGTGCTGGTGCCGTCGGCGAGCTCAGCTTCCTTCGGGTCGACTGTGGTCCAGGTAGTGAGCTCGTTGACCGCCCGGCCGTCTTCGATGGTGAACTGGGAATCGGTGAGGTTGGCCGCCCCGGCGTATAGCTCAACCTTCTGCGGGGCACCGGTGTGGTTTTGAATTTCGATGCGCCGCTGGATGGTGGTCCCCGGATTGACGTTGTCGACGATGTACGACAGGGCGCGCGGGTCGTCCTTGAGCTCGACGGGGACCTCGGCCAGCCGGATACCAAGTCCGGTCTGACCAGCCGGGTCCTGGGCGTGATGCGGGGTGGCATAGGCCAGGGTCGCCACCGACCATGCAGCAGCCAGAACAAGCAGACTCATCACATAACGCACGGATCGGTCCTCTTCCTACAACGCAAGTGGCAAACGCGGACGAGACGAATCCACTGGGCTTCGCCTCTTCTCGTCAGAGATCTCCGCTCAGGCGACGGAGTGGGCCAGCACTGAGGTGTAGACACCCGCGGTCACACCGTCCTGCGGCACGGCCACTGCGACGCTCGCCGGCCAGGTGGCGGTGTTGTTGCCCGTGACGCCCGCCGCCGTCATGACCGGCTTGGCGGTATCGATGACCGCCGGGCCGCCAGGGGTGAAGGTGGCGATACCGGTGCGAAGGGTCGGCGCGGACGCCGTGTATGTGACACCGGAAGCAGGAATGACCGAACTTCCGAGAGTTTGGGTGAAATCGGTGATTGCGGCGGTCGCCGTCCAACCTGCCGTACCGCCGCGAAGATCGGTGACGGAAGGGGGCACGGTCGTCACCAGTGTGACCGTCTCGCCCGGAGCCACGGTGCCGCCGGCGTACGGTCCGGGTGCCAGGATGCTGAGCGGACCGCTCAAAACCGAGAAGGTTGCCGGACCCGACGCGGTAGGGTCCGCATTCGCGGTGACGCCCGGCATCATCAGGCCCAGGGTTGCCACGGCGCTTGCTACGGCAAAGGTGGTCTTGCGCATCAGTTCTCCTAGTTGATCTTGCTATGTACCGATCACTGTAGAGAGGCGAATGTCTTTCGTACACGAATTGAATGATTCGGTTGCGAGATAATTGCCACACCCGAAATATGATTGAAGCTTGTAACAAAATCTCGCTGAGTGCGATGCGGAAACAACGATCAATTCGCTCGCCGCGACTGGGGCAGGATCGGTTTCTGTCCGAGCAGCAACCACGGCGGTCACCTGCCGCACCCTGGTCGCCGTTCACGGCCAGGTATGGATTAAGTGTTGCGCTAGACGGGCGTCTGCGGCGGATCCCTGACCACGCAGGCCCAATGCCGCATCCATATGCGGATGCCCGAGTACCTCGGTGCCCGACTGGCCAACTACAAGGTCCCCCGACTCATCGTCCTCGACCCCGAGCTTCCTCGGGACGAATCAGGAAAGCTGTTCAAACGCAAGATCAAGGCCCAGTACTGGCACCAGACGTCGCGCGTTTAGGACCATCGACCCTCTCGAACAATCGGACTCGCCGTCCAAGAACGACGGCCGGACGATCCCGGCGCACTTCCGCCGGGATCAGGCACCGTGTCCTGCCAGCCGCGGCGTGCGGCGACGAACCCGGAGACCGCCCCGAGGACCGCGCTGAAGATCCCGCCGGCCGCAAGAAAGGGTATGGGGTCCACGGCGTCCATGTGCCCGGTGGTCCCTTCGGCGCCGAGCGGTTTGTGGCTGCCGACGTAGAAATGCACCGGGTACGACAGCCACCAGGCGAACAGGCTGTACATACCAGGCCCGCGCCGAGTCCGAAGGCCGTTCCGATCAGTATCAGTGTTCGCACAAGATCAACTTCGCGATCATCGGCTGTGCTGTTACCAAGTGTCCGCCGGGAGCTGGCTCGTCACGGACACTTCGGCCTCCACCTGCGCGAAATCCGTGGCCGAGGCGCTCCGGCGCCGCTCTGGAGAGCAAGAAGTATGCTCACCTGCTCTTTTAATCGAGACGTTGTGTAAATGTTTGTTTACAGCAGTCACCCGCACAAATCATGAATGACACGGAGCCGGTCCAGACAGCACCGAACCCCGACCCTCGCCAAGGCTTGACCCGCAGCTTCCCGACGAGCGGTCAGCGGCTACTCAGCCGCGAGAGCCGCCGCTCAGTTCTTCGCCGCTCGCCGGGTCGCCCCGGCGAGGTTGCCGGTCGCGCTGCGGGGAGTCACGCGTTCTCCGGTGAGGGCCTCCACAACTCCGGCCAGATCGTCCGAGGACAGGTGATCGTTCGGCACGACCGCGCCACTCTCACGCGATGTTTCCTCGCCGGGCTTCTTCATCGGATGCCGCCTCCCCCTCTGTTCTTTTGACAGGACAAAGCATATCGCGGCTTTGTTACCCATGCGTATATCTCGTCTTACGACGTTGTGCTTGCGGCGGCCCTCGCGGGGGTGCTCCATCGGGGTCGTGCGCAGACCCCGCTGGCCCGCGACCGCCCCACCGGCATGTGGCGGTGTCCAGGTGCACGGCCGCCGGCTCTTGGCCGCGGACATTCAGTTGACCCTGGAGCTGTTGCGGGTCGTGGCGTATCCGTCCGGTCTCGCGCACCTGACCCTGACCGCCACCGGCTGCCCGGCCGAACGGGCCCGGCATGAAACCCGGCCGCTCACCGATCCGGCGGAGCCGTCGGCGCACTGGTCGTATCTGGATGTGTGGGCTGGGACGGACGACCTCGCGGTCGCGGACACCCGTGCTTCCACCGCCCCGATCGGAAGGACTGGGCCGCGGGGACATGCCGTTACCGGACCCAGCCGATGTACTGGCTGACGGTCTCGCCACCGGTAAGGAGGGTGGCACTGACCGCCGAATGGCCGCAGATCGGTCTCCCCGCAAGCGTGACCACCGTGGCATTGTTCCCGGCCGAACACACCTCAACACCCCGCCGCGGGTGACGTCCGAATGATGCTTCGGCTCAGTTCCGTTCGACGTCCCGAAGTTCGGGATAGCGGGCGGTGAGCCGGGCGACCAGGTGGTGCGCCTCGGAAAGTTGCTCCTGCAGGGTGTCCTCCTCCGGCCGTACCCGCGCACCCAGCCGGTCCCAGGATCCGGCACGGTGGGCGTCGGCTTCGGTCTCTTCGATGCGGGCGGTGAGGATGTCGATCTCGGTGTTGAGCAGGTGCAGGAAGACCTGTGCCTGGGCGATATCGGGGTCGTGCTCGATCGGTGCCATCCGGTGACCTCCAGCTGGGCGCGACAGGATCGGTGCCGCGGGACTCGAACGAGACTGCGGCGCTGCGGTCCAGCGACACATCGTGCAGCCCGCCGGTCGACACGTCAACCCGCCGATCAGGCGATCGGCGGCGAAGACGAGCGCGGTCCACCGGGTCGACCCGTGAAAAATGCACTCCACGTGGAGCGCGTGCGGGAGGACAATTCTGGTCATGGACGTCACCGAGAGACAGCATCTCGACGCGGTGCGCGCACAGCTGGTCAGGCGGTATGAGTTCCTCGATCCGCACCTGGTCGGCGAGATGGTTGACACCGCTCATCACCGGTTCGACGGATGCCGGATCCGGGACTTCGTCCCCCTGCTGGTCGAACGAGCCGCGATCAGATCACTGGACGCGGCCCTGGCGGCTGGGGCGACAACCTCCGCCACCTTGCCCGCGGCGGCCCGGGTCGAGCACCACATGCTCTAGGTACCTCCGGCCGACGATGACGAGGGGTCGGCCGGCCTCACCCGTCGTCGAACCCGCGGCGGTCTCCGGCGCCGAGCCGATCACCTGCGGCCTTCCCCTACTTCGGCTCGACCGCCTTGCCTATTTCGCCCTCGGGGGCGCCAGGTGACGGATCGACCGTGAGGTCCTCTGTGTCGGCGAAGACCAACCGCCCGTCATCGAGGGCCACCGCCCACCGAGGCACCGGCGCCCACTCGTGCCCCCGATCCTGCGCCGGGACCAGGTCGGCGCAGTCCTCGACGGCCGCACCGGTCGCCGCCGTCTCCGACGGCCTGCGGACCAGGACTCGGGCACCGACGCGCAACGCGTCACCGAGTTCCGGTGTCTTCTCGCTCATCTCGGCCATGTGTCCCCACCCTTCTCCTCAGCTGCCACCCAGCGACGAGCGGCCGCCTCCGGTCCGTTCCCGATAGGTGAAGACCGTCCCGAGATCGTGCGTCGTCGACGCCGGCGGCACGGTGGGCGAAGTCTGCCTGCGGGCCTGCGCCCGATCCTTGCCCACCTCGCTGACAATGAACGCGACCGGGACTGCGACCACGATCGATGCCAGAGCGATACCCGCGTCGACAGCCAGCCCAAGGACTCCGACACCACTGGCAAGGTGTTCTCGGAACTTCATCTGCGACCGCCTTCCCTGCGGGTGTGCGTACGCCGGAGGTTCCGGTTACTTGGTCAGAACATTACTGAGGTCAGTTCTGTACCCACTCCCACCGCTGCCAAAGCGTTGGGTGCTTACGCCTGCGCTTGCCCCCAGCCCCTGAAACGGACACCACCAGTACATGCACTGCCACGACTGTCCCATCGGCGTAGTCGGCAAACGAAGGATTGGCTCCGGCGTGCGCAGTCACGTGGGTCTGGTCACGGCCCGGTCCGTGCAGCTCTCCCGCTACCGATGCGCTAGAAATGGGCGTGGATTCAGAACAGGTGTTCGGCGGCGAGCCGCAGCGGGTGGGCAGCTTCCGGTTCTTGCTGGACGGGCAGCGGTGGGAGTGGTCCGACGCCGTCGCCCAGATGCACGGCTACCAACCCGGCGAGGTCACCCCGACCACCGACCTGCTGCTGTCCCACAAGCACCCGGAGGACCACCCGCGTGTCGCCCGGGTGCTGGACCGGATGGTCACCGACGCCGAACCGTTCAGCAGCAAGCACCGCATCATCGACACCACCGGCAAGGTTCGCCACGTCGTGGTCGTCGGCGACCATCTGCACGACGACACCGGCCAGGTGATCGGCACGACCGGGTTCTACATCGACATCACCGACACCCACCAGAACGACGTGAAGGACTCCGTCGACGAGGCGGTCGCCGAACTCGCACAGTCACGGGCGGTGATCGAGCAAGCCAAAGGTGCGCTGATGCTGGTCTACGGCATCACCGCCGACCGGGCGTTCGACGTCCTGACCTGGCGCTCCCAGGAAACCAACACCCGGCTGTGCACTATCGCCGAACAGATCGTCGCCGGGTTCCGCGAGTTCGACCCCGACACCGGGCTGCGTGCGCGGTTCGATCATCTGCTGCTGACCGCCCACCAACGAGTCGGCACCTGGCGGAGGTGACGGAATCCCCAGCGACGAGTCCACCTGACACGGAAGGTATCCCGGGGACGGTTCCGCTCACGTGCGTAGTTGCAGCGGCAAGGTGACGATGAACGAGAACAGACCCATCCCTCAGCCCTGGCCCTCCGGCTTCGGGGTGACTACGAAGTCGTACGCCGCCTGCGGTCCGAGCAGCTTCATCTCCACCCGCTCGTTCCAGGCCTGGGCCAGCTCGCTGAGCACCTGTTCGAGCTCGCCCTGACGCTCGACGTCGGCGAGGATCGCCACCTGCGCGGCCTCCTCCTCATGCGTGGGTTCGCGCACGTTCACGGAAGCGGCGAGGTCGTCGAGCGCCTCGACGACCCTGCGGGTGTCCTGTTCGCGCTTGGCGGCGATCGCGTTGCTCACCAGTTCTCCCAAGGCCATTCGCGCCTGCCGTCCCGCGTCCTCCGACTTGTCGCGGATCTCCTCGCGCAGCGCCGCCGCCTGATCGTCCTCGTCGAGGATCTCCTGCAGGATCGCCTTCTCCACGTACCGGCCCTTCACGATGTACTGGGCCCTGCCCTCCAATTTCTCGAGAGCAGTACTGAACTCGTCCACGTGCGCCGAGAGCAGTTCCTCCTGCACGGCGTCGGCGTCGGTGAGCACCGCGCCGAACCGCAGGGGCAGCACCGGCGCCACCCCGGCCACCGCGTCCAGCAGGTCCGCATGCGCTCGCAGGTCCCCGGGTGCGCCGAGCGCCCGGTCCACCGACAGTCCGCTCACCAGGGCGGCAATGTCACCATGAGTGACCACCTCCACGGTGCCGTCCGCGACCCCGGTCGCATCCTCGGCGACCTCGACGTCGGCCGGGACGATGCCGTAGACATACACACCGGTCGTCGGCTTCGTCTGCTCCGACGTGGCCATCACCGGTCACCTCGAGTCGATTTGCGCGACACTCGTTCTCGCTCAGGTTCTTCCTCTTCCTCCCCACCCCCGAGGAGGCCGCCGAGCTTGTCGCCCGCCGATTCGAGCGCGCCCTTCGTCTTCGACTTGGCACCGCCCTCGGTAGCGCCCGAGACGATCTCGGACAGCCCCTTCGGTTCGCTGCCGATCTCGAGCCGGTTCACCGCCTCCGCGAACCGCAGGTAGGTGTCCACGCTCGCGACGACAACCCGGGCGTCGATGGTCAGCAATTCAATGCCGACCAGAGAGACCCGCACGTACGCGTCGATCACGAGGCCCTTGTCGAGGATGGTGTCGATGACGTCGGCGAGACTGCTCGAGCTGGGTCCACCTGCCGTGGTCATGCGCGTGCTCCTGTCCTACGCCTCGGCGTTGCCTTCTTCGCGGGGGTCCTCTTCGCTGGGGCCTTCTTGGCTGCGGCCTTCTTCGCTGGGGCCTTCTTCGCTGCGGTCTTCTTCGCTGGGGCCTTCTTGGCTGCGGCCTTCTTCGCTGGGGCCTTCTTCGCTGCGGTCTTCTTCGCTGCGGTCTTCTTCGCTGGGGCCTTCTTCGCGGGGGCCTTCTTCGCGGGGGCCTTCTTCGCGGGGGCCTTCTTCGCTGGGGCCTTCTTCGCGGGGGCCTTCTTCGCGGGGGCCTTCTTCGCGGGGGCCTTCTTCGCGGGGGCCTTCTTCGCTGGGGCCTTCTTCGCTGGGGCCTTCTTCGCTGGGGCCTTCTTCGCGGGGGTCCTCTTCGCGGGGGTCCTCTTCGCTGCGGCCGTCCGGGGACGACGCCGCCGTGGCTCTGGCTCCTCCTCCTCCTCCTCCTCGGACTCCTCCTCCGATTCCTCGTCCTCGTACTCGCCGGTCTCCTCCTCGGGCTCCTCCTCCTCGTACTCGCCGGTCTCCTCCTCCGGCTCCTCCTCCCCCGGCTCCTCCTCCTCGTACTCGCCGGCCTCGTCCTCCGGGTTCTCCTCCTCGGGCTCCTCCTCCGGCTCCTCCTCCCCCGGCTCCTCCTCCTCGTACTCGCCGGCCTCGTCCTCCGGCTCCTCCTCCTCGGGCTCCTCCTCCGGCTCCTCCTCCCCCGGCTCCTCCTCCTCGTACTCGCCGGCCTCCTCCTCCGGCTCCTCCTCCCCCGGCTCCTCCTCCTCGTACTCGCCGGCCTCGCCTTCCGGCTCCTCCTCCTCGGGCTCCTCCTCCGGCTCCTCCTCCTCGTACTCGCCGGTCTCCTCCTCCGGCTCCCCCTCCTCGGGCTCCTCCTCCTCGTACTCACCGGCCTCGCCTTCCGGCTCCTCCTCCTCGGGCTCCTCCTCCGATTCCTCGTACTCGTACTCGCCGGTCTCCTCCTCGGGCTCCTCCTCCTCGTACTCGCCGGTCTCCTCCTCCGGCTCCTCCTCCTCAGGCTCCTCCTCCGGCTCCTCCTCCTCGTACTCGCCGGCCTCGTCCTCCGGCTCCTCCTCCGATTCCTCCTCCGGTTCTTCGTCTTCGGCCGTCTCCTCGTCGGACCGGTCCTGCTCACCGGTGGCGGCGGCTGTCTCGTCGTCGGTCGGTTCCTCGTTGTTGTCCTCGGACTCTTCGGGTTCGACAACCTTGCCGTCCCGAATTTCTCCGCGCCAACCCTCTATCTCGTCGGGATGGAGAACGGACTGGGTCATGACGTGACGTCCGAAGTGCTTCAACTCCAAGCGCGCTCGCCGACCCTGTGCACGCCACAGGTTTCCCGTCTTCTCGAACAACCCCTTCGGGTGATACTCGAGAATCAGAACGATGCGGGTGAGATCCGGGGTCACCTCATGGAACGTCACCGCACCGTCGATGAAACCCTTGGCGCCCTTCGAGCGCCACACGATCCGCTCATCGGGAACCTGCTCGAGGATCGACGCTTCCCAGGTGCGATGCGAAAGGAAGATCTGTGCCTTCCACTCGAGCTTCTCGTCCGCTTCCTGCTCCACCCGTTCGACCTTCTTCATGAACGACGGGAAGTCGGCGAACTGGGTCCATTGGTTGTACGCCAGTTGAACCGGCACACCGACATCGATCGTTTCGACGATGTTGGTCAACTTGAGCTTCTTGCCCTTGCCGCCACCGCCGCCGCCGGTGACCGCGTCCTTCAGATTCGACGCAGTGTCCTTCACCTTGTCGGTCAGCCCCGAGAACAGTGACTTGCCGTCGCCCTTCTCGTTCCCGTCACCGTCACCGTTGCCGTTGCCGTTTCCGGTGCCGGTGACCGCGGACAGCAGGCTTCCACCACCGCCCTCGGCGTAGTCGGTCAGCCGACCGGCGGCGCCCTGCACCTTGTCGGAGACGGTGGACATCGCCTTGTCGGTCACAGTGCCGATCAGGCCCTGCGCCGCCTTCTGCAGCGGTGACACCGATGCGGCCTCACCGGACACACCGGAGACGTTCTTGCGCAGCTTCTTCGCTGCACTGTCGAGGTTCGAGGTCATCGTCGTCATCTCCGGGTGCGTCGAACGGGTGCGGAATCGGTCGTTGCCTTCGCGCGGGTCTTGCGGGCCCGGGTGGGGGCCTCGTCCTCGTCGTCGTTCTTCGTCGACGACCGGGACCGGGTGGGACGGGAACCACCACTGCTCGAGGAGCGGCGGCGCGCGGCGGGGCGCTTCCGGGCGCGAGGTGCCCGCTCGGAATCGTCTTCCTCGCTCTCGTCCTCGTCGGTGCCCGGCCCCTCCTCGACCTCCGCGTCGTCGTACTCGTCATCCGGTTCCTCGGCACGCCGCCGCTTCGACCTCCTCCCGTCCGCGGCCGTGCCGACACTGTCGACGAGGTGGAGGTCTCCCCCGCCCGACTGCAACCGGGAGCTGAGCGAGTCGATGCGACGACTGGCCGCGGTCACCGCGGCGGTCTTCGCCGCCCTCATCAACTCCTTGCGGACCGTCTCGCCGAGCTTGGCGACCTCGGGTGAATTCGCGAGCAACTTTCCCCCCTGTCCGAGAACACCCAGTGAGCCGGAAGGAAACCGACTGGATGCTCCGGCGCCCGCGAGCATCAACGCCAACTTCATCTTGTGCGAGCGGCCCAGCATGTACCCGGCACCCACGGCCAACGCCATCTGACCTTTGCCCGTCATCGCCCAACCCCTTGTTGTCGAGTAGGTGTGGTGCACCTCGGCGCCGGCGTCGGCGAAAAAGATGGGGGCCGTGGTCGGTGGGTGGTGCCTTCGTTCCCGCCGACTACCCCGGGCCGGTGACGCTCAATCTGCGCGAAGGCCTCGAGTTCCGTGAGGGCGGAGGCGAACTCGTCGTCGTGCTCGGCGAGCGGTTCGTTCGCCACCGCGTCACGATCGAACCGGACCGCACCGAAAGACCGCGGGCTCTGCCGGCCCTCGGGATACCTGTCGGCCGGCGGGGCGCCCCGTCCGCGCGCGGACCGAGGTCGAGTGCTCGCCCACCCCGTCTCGGCCCGCGCGCGGCCCCGACCTTTCGTAACCTCGTGGATCACGCAAATACACACGAGAAACAAATGCGCCGATTATTTTGAAGTTACCCATTCCTAAATCGATTTTCCCGGGAACATTATGGGCGGTTGTTACTTTCATAATGTGAGAAATTCGCTTATTTGCGAAACACTCCCCGACCCCGAGCGCGATAGGCATCGTAAGCGGAGATCGACGATCCCGTGGATTCATCACCAGGAAAGGCGGAAATTCTGATGGGTTCTGCAGGAATCGACTTCGACGTCGCGTTCGAGGCAGGTGGCTGAGCGCCGCCTTCGGCGGCCGCATCGGACTGAACTGACCGACCGAGTAAACCAGGACAGCGGTGGCCCGGCACACCTGGGGGCGGCCGGGCCACCGCCCTGATCAGCACGATCACCTCAGCACGATCACCGGCCATGCCCCCTGTCCCTACCGCCATCCTCGGGCGGGAAGTGAGCTCGGCCTGCGGGTGCCCGGTCGGCGGGCGACCCCGCAGTCGAGTCGAAATTGTCACCCCGAAATCGGACCGGTCGACCCCGGAATAGCCTTGCGCGAAGCGCGGTTCGAGAATGTGGGGCGCCTCCCAATATGTACACGTGATTTTGCCGACACCGGATATCCGAGAGTCCCGTGTCTGCATATTCATCTCACCGCGCACGAGAGTGGCCGGTCTCGGAAATTCCCGGCCGCAGCATATACAAAGGACACCCCCACGGAAGCGACGCGGATGAACACCAGGTACTGCCTCGTCACCAACTCGTTGATCAGCGCGACTTGCCCGACCACGCCCCACACACCCGAGGATCGGCAGGGGACCCGCGGCGCGGGGCATCGGGACCCGGGTGATCTCCGCCCCGGCGTGTCACCGCGCCGCCGGGAGCCTTCTCGCGAAACGATAGCGGCAGCCGGTGCGACATACCTATTCACTGAAAGATGTTGGGCAAGAATGAAACCGACCAGTCGTGACTGAATTATTCGGACCGTACCGGGTGCCGGAGGGCGCCGCACAATCCGGGTCCCCCGAAGAGGTGACCCGATCCGAGACGGGATCGTTCCCGGGCGCGGCGATGTCCGCGCAACTGGCCGCCGCGCTGGAATGCGCACCGACCCCGGTGGGGCTGTGGGAGTTCGGCTCGGGCCGCCTCCGGTACCTCAACCCGGCCGCCGCCGCCCTGCTCGGGTTCGAGGACGGCGGCGAGGTGCCCGGGCGCACGGTCGCCGACGTCCGCACCGACACCGCGATGGCGCAGGCATCGGAGGTCTTCGCTGCCCTGACCGACCGGGGCCGGTGGTGTGGGCGAACCGAGCTGCGGCACCTGCGCACCGGGGCACCGATTCCGACGGTCCTGTCCGTCTTCGTCACCGAACGCGACGAGAACGGACGCCCGCTGCTGATCGGGGCGATCGCCCGGGAGCCGTCCACCGCGGGCGTGCGGGAACACCCGCTGCTCGCCGCGTTGGCGGCGGCCGACCAGCGGTGCCGAGAACAACACGCGCTCGCCGAGCTGAGCCGACTCGCGGTCACCGCCGACCTCGACACACTCCCGACCGCCGCCACCGGGACGGTCACCGCGCTGCTGGGGACGCGGTGCGCGGCGGTAGCCCGGGTGCCGGGCGCCAGCGGGGCGGTGCTGCCGGTGCTCGGCTACCACGGACCCGGGCCGCGCCCGAGCACCGTCGCCGCCGGCCGCGGCTCGCTGACCGGGTACGCGGCCACCGAGACGGCGGTTGTGTGCTGCCCGGACCGCGCCGACGAACGCCGGTTCGCCACCGCGGACATGGCCGCGCACGGGCTGGGAAGCGGCATCGGCGTGCCGATCGGGCACGATCCGATCTGGGGGGTGCTGACCGCCCATTTCGCCGGACCACGGGTCGCCCGAGAGCACGAGGTGGCCCCCGTGCGTGCGGTGGCCGCGGTGCTGTCCACCGCGATCGGCCGGATCGAGGTGGAGGAGCGGTTGCGGCATCAGAGCCTGCACGACCCACTCACCGGGTTACCGAACCGCACCCTGGCGCTGGAGCGGATCACCGCCGCCCTCGACCAGGCGGCACACACAGGCATTCGGGTCGCGGTGTTGGTGATCGACCTGGACAACTTCCGGCACCTCAACGCCCGGCTGGGGCACGCCGGCGGCGACGCCGCCCTGGTCCGACTCGCCGACCGTCTGCGGTCCCTGGTTCGGCCCACCGACATCGTGGCGCGCCTCGGCGGCGACGAATTCCTGATCCTGTGCCCGGCCGTCACCGGTCCCGCTGATGCGACCGCGATCGCCGACCGAATCGCCACCGTCGACCCGCACCCGGGGGCTGCACCCATCACGGCGAGTGTCGGAATCGCCGTCACCGGCGCCGCGGTCTCACCGCACGAGCTGATTCATCACGCCGACCGGGCGATGTACCGGGCCAAGGCCACCGGGCCCGGCCGATACGCACTACACCATCCCGATCCCGCAGACCCAGGCCGCTGAGCCCTCACACACGACGCGACGTACAGCGACCTGATCGGCACGAAGGGTGTCCGAACTCGGAGGCAGCCGCACCGCTCGCGCCTCTTCATTCGCGGTAATTCCGGGTGCTCCTGTCCGAGGCTCAACGAGCCCGCCAAGGTATGCATCCATCTCCCGGCTTTCTGACGCTCGGAACACCGGCAACGGCGGGAACGCCCCGGGTAGCTACGTCTCACCGTGATGTCGTGCCTGTTGAACGTGTGACATCGGGCGGGTCCACCGCGACACCCGCCCTGGGGTGCGCCCCCTCCTGATACTGGCGGCCACCGCGGAGGCCGTCGACCGCTGTCGCCAGAACTCCCCGCGCACCACATCCGCGAATGCTCCGACGTGCAGCGGCAGAACACGAATCATCGAGCACGAAAAAAGTCGAAAACTCATAGGGCAGGACCGAGCTCACTAATGAGCACGGTTTCTTGAAACCTGAACCCCTACAGAATCTTTCGTCAGTCCTCCGGCTTCGGTCTCACCACGAAGTCGTAGGGCGCCATGGGGCCGAGGATGCGCATGTCGACCCGGTTGTCCCAGCGTTCGGCCAGGTCGCCGACCGTCTGCTCGAGTTCGTCTTGCCGGTCCACCTCGAGGAGGATCGCGATCTGGACGGCGTCCTCGTCGTGGGTGGGATCGCGTACGGTGACGGTGTCGGTCAGCGGCGACAACGCCTCGAGAGTGATACGGGTGTCCGCGTCCCGCTTCGCCTCGAGGGTGTGGCCGATGATCTCGCCCAACGCAATCCGTGCATCGTGGGTGAGCTCCTCGGGCTGGCCCCGGATCGACTCGAGCAGGGCGGACGCCTTCGGGTTCTCGTCGACGATTTCCCGAACGATGCTCTCCTCGACGTAACGGCCCTTTATCATGTACTGGGCGAAGCCCTCGAGTTCGTCGAGGGCGGAGGCGAACTCGTCGTGATGTTCGGCGAGCAGTTCGTTGACAACGGCGTCGCGGTCGGACACGACGGCACCGAAGCGCAGCGGCAGCACCGGGGCGACGTGCGAGGTTCCGTCGAGGATACGGGCGTGGGCCTGCAGGTCCGCGGGGGTGCCGAGCCGGTCGTCGGGGTCGATCTCGCTCACCAATGCCGCTATGTCGCCATGGGTGACGATCTCGATCGGGGCGTCGTGGATGCCGGTGGCGTCCTCTTCCGGTTGCACGTCCGCCGGCACGATTGCGTACACGTACATCACGGATGCCGCAGCACCCTCGCCGTTGTCGTCGTCGTGGTCGCCGGTGTCGTTGGCGGAGGTCATTTCCGCCTCCGCCGCGGTGCCGGTTCGCGTTCGCGTTCGCTCGCGGATCCGCTGAGCAGCTCACCGAGCTTCTCCCCCACGCCTTCGAGGACGCCTTTGGTCTTGGACTTCGTGCTGCCGCTGCCCTTGACGTCGGAGACGAGGTCGGACAGGCCCTTGGGTTCGCTGCCGATCTCCAGTCTGTTCGCCGCCTCCGCGAAGCGCAGGTAGGTGTCGACGCTGGCGACGACAATGCGGGCGTCGATGGTGAGCAGTTCGATGCCGACCAGCGAGATCCGCACGTAGGCGTCGATGACCAGGCCCTTGTCCAAGATGGTGTCGATGACGTCGGCTAGGCTGCTCGAGCTCGGACCGCCCGCTGTGGTCATGGCATCGCTCCTCGCTCCCCGCTCCCGCCCGACCCCGGGGACTTTTCGTGTGCGGTCCGCTCGGCGCCCCGGCCGGGCTCGCCCCGCGCGGGCATACCCCGAAAACGGATGCCCGCGCGTGAACTACCGGACTACCCGCAACGGCCGCAGTTCAATCCGCCAAAACCGCTGGAATCCCGGGCGATTCGGCCCGTGCGAAACGGTTCGACCCCGCCCGAGACTGGTAGCCGTTGCCCGTGACTACACCGCCTGACGAGGTGTGGCGGTTGGAGGAAGTACCTCTTGAGGGTGTTTCAGGAGGTGGGGCGGTCGACGCCGCCGCGCCAGCCGCCGGTTTCGGTGCCACACTCTTCAATGAAGTGCTTGAACGTCATGTCTGCCTTGACTCGGTGGCTGAGGACGCCGAGCCTGTCGCGGCGTTCTCGACGAACCCTTCCGGGTCGATGTCCATCTGCGCGGTCACCCGGGTGTGGGAGCCGTCGAGACGATGGAAGGTGATCACCCCGGCATGATCGGGGCCAGCGTCCGAATGCCAGGCCACCCGCTCGTCCGGATGCTGTTCAGTGATGGTGGCATCGAACTCACGGGTCTGCCCCGCGATATCGAGCACCCAATGTGTGTGGATGTCGTCGAGCTGACGGATCTCCCGCACCCCCTCCATGAACTTCGGGAACGTCTCGAACTGCGTCCACTGGTCGTCGGCGATCCGGACCGATTGTGCTCATGCGACCTCGCGTACCCGCCTCTCGCCGATCCCACACGGAAGACGAACCGGTCGCGAGCACTCGGCGCCCTGGGTGCCCACTGGGTGTGGCGTGCCAACGGGCGGGTACCGGTAGGTGGCGGCGTGGTTACCGGGCGGTGGCCGCGCCCATTAGCGTGAACGTATGTCGGTGTCGGTGGTTCTCGCAGGTCGGTACGAGCTGCGAGGGGTCCTGGGCCGGGGCGGACTGGCCGACGTGTACGACGGGTGGGATCAACGCCTGGCCCGGGCTGTCGCGGTGAAGGTGCTGCGCCCGGAGATGGCCTCGGAACCGCAGACCCGGCGGCGTTTCGAATCCGAGGCGCGCCTCGCCGCGACGCTGAATCACCCAAACGTCGTCGCCGTCCACGACAGCGGCGACGACCACGGTGCCCCGTACATCGTGATGGAACGCCTGCCCGGGCGGACCCTGCTCGACGACCTCCTCGCCGGCCCGCTCCCCGCCCCGCGAGCCCGGACCATCCTCACCCAGACCCTCGACGCCCTGGGGGCCGCACACGCGGCGGGAATCCTGCACCGGGACATCAAACCGGGCAACATCCTGTTCGACGCCCACGGCACCGTGAAGGTCACCGACTTCGGCATCGCCAAGAGCGCCGACACCACCCACACCACCGCCGGGGAGGTCCTCGGCACCGTCGCCTACCTGAGCCCCGACCGCATCACAGGAAAACCTGCCTCGGTGACCGACGACCTCTACGCCGTCGGTGTCGTCGGCTACGAAGCCCTCGCCGGCCACCGCCCCTACACCGGGGACACAATCCTGTCGCTGGCCCACGCGATCGTCCACGGACACCACGAGCCGCTCACCGCGGTACGCCCCGACCTCGCCCCGACACTGACCACCGTGATCGAGCGCGCCCTCAGCCGCGACCCCCAGCAACGGTTCGCCACCGCCGACCAGATGCGCAACGACCTCGCGAACCCGCGCAGGATGTCGCCGCCACCCCCGACCCGGGTGCTCACCCCTGTCCCGTCCGTTGCGGTTCCCCCGCGTCCTCCCGCACCGCCGCGTCGGTCACCGGGTGCCGGGGTGATCCTCGGCGCGGTCGCGGCGGTCCTGGTGACCATCGCACTGCTCGTCCTGGCCGTCGCGTCGCAGGACGAGGGCAGCACCACCGGGTCGACCTCGGTGCCCCCGCCGACCGCTCCCGCCCCGAGCAGCTACCTCACCCCGGCAGCGTCGCCGCCGGCCACCATGATCAGCTCCGAACCGACCGCCCCGGCACCCCAGATCGTCGCGCCGAACGGCACCGCACCGGGCGCAGGCGTGGACACCGGCGGCGGGAACGGCAACCAGGGCGGCGGCAACCAAGGCAACGGTCAGGGCGGTCCGGGCAACGGGAACCAGGGAAACGGCAACGGAAACGGCAACGGTGGCAACAGTGGTGGCGGCCGCGGCAACGGCGGCGGGAACTGAACCGACCGCCCACGGTGCTTCGCCCACCTCACGAGGAAGGGAAACGCCGCTTCCGGGAGCGTCAGAGATGGTCGATGAATCCTCATCGTCACCCACGAGGTGACGCCGGACCTGACCCTGGCCACCGAATGGCACCGACGCTCGGGATCCACACGCTCACAGGCGATCCCCTCACGGTCGTCGCGCTGACCTCTCACCGTCCGCCGCCATCAACCATCCCCCAAAGGTTCGGGCACACCACGCTGCCACCATCGAGGAGCAACGGTGGGGTCCTCGAATCTCGTCGATTTTCTACATCGGGCGGCAGACCACCCGGACCCGACGGACGCACTCGGTCGAGGTCACCAGTGGCCGAGATTGCCTTGCCAGAGTGCCACGATGATGTACAGCGCAACAGCCAGTGGGTAGTACAGATTGCTCATCGTCGATCACCTTCACGCGGGGCCTCTCGACATCGGCTTGCCCCACCCGGACCGGGTACCCGCGTCGATGCCGCAGTACGCCTGCCACGCCGGCCACCTCACGGGTCAATCCCGCCGCGGCGGGGCACGAGTTCGAACCACGCGCTCGCTCCCCCGCGCAGATGCGGCTCCGGGTAACACAGGGCGAGGCCTTGCGCATCGAACGCGGTGAACCACTCCTCCCAGGAGATGTGCTCGAGCTCGCCGGGGCGGACCGCGGCAAAGTCGATATGCAGGGCGGCTGCGGTGTCGGTGGTCGTCGCCGTTCGTGCCGGTACGCCGTGATGCGCCTGAATCCAACCGCGGATCTCGTCGTGATCGGTGGTGATGTGCCGGTGTGAGGTCATGTCGGATCGGTCCTGGTTGGGGGCAGTCGTACGGGATGTGGGCTCGGGTTACCCGCGACAGCGCGACCTGAACCCACCATGCGAGCCGCAAGCCGACCCCCAGATTTCCGCGTCAACAGGCACCAGGCACAGCGATCCGGCTACGATCCGCGGTGTGACGCTCGGCGGTCTCACGCTGTCCCTTCTCCGGTTCCCCGACCGGCTGCTGCGCGTGCCCCGACAGCTGGTCGAGGTGATCGCGCAATCCCATCTCGACGAGCAGGCACACACTCGGCTCGTCTACGAGCGGTTCCTCATCGCCGGCGACCGCGCCGCCGCCTACCTGCTGGCCGACGAGAACGCGGCCCGCCGCGCCGACGCCCTGACTCGACACATCGCCGCCGTCCACCTACTGATCGCCCGCGAGCACCAGCGCATCCGACACCGGGGCCTGATCCTGCTCGACGAGCAACGGGACCGCTTCTACGCGCGTCGCCACCACCGGCCGAACGGAATCGATCCCTCCTGAGCCAGCTCTCATTCCGTCGGCTTGTCCGCGGTGGAAATGGTTCGACGCTCTCGCCACAGAGGACCGGATAGCGGCCGACGTCTATTCGGGATCGGTAGTCGCCGCACGGTGGCCTCCTCCCGTGCCCGAGAAGATTCACCGCCGGCAACGACAGGCGCCCTGGGGCCGCTCCGGGTTGGAGCGCGCGTGAGCTGGGCATGCTTTGTGTGGTGGCACACCAGATCACGGGGTGTCCCGACAGAGCCGCACAAGGCGACCGCCGACACGGAGGTAACGATGAGCAAACCACTGACCGGCCCGGGACGCGACGGCGACCCGCGGCGCATGGAACCCGGAGTCGATAACCGCCCTGTCGACGACCGCCCTGTCGACGACCGCCCCGTCGCCGTCGCCGTCGAGAAGCGGGTGGTGACCAAGCCGGCGCGCACCAGCGCGGCCGCGGCATTCGCGCTCGCCTTCGGGGTGGCCGCGTTCGTGTGTGTGTTGATCGTGATCCTGTCCCCGGTCGGGCTGGTGCTGGGCATCATCGGGGTGATCCTCGGGGTGATCGGCCTGCGGGCGGCCCGCCGGGTGGGGATCACCGGCAAGGGTGTGGCGATCGCCGGCCTGGTGTTGAGCGGGCTGGCGATCGTCATCTCGATTGCCTTCGCCGCCGGGGTGGTCACCGTCCTCAACAACGACAGCGCCGTCGATCGGATCGAACAGGAAGTGGACAAGATGCGCGACACAGTCCCCGACAACGTCGAGGTCCCGCAGCCCTGACACCGCCCACAGCATCGGGCGCCTCAAAAACAGTCCACCGATGAGTGTGGGACTCATCTGCCCTCGATCCTCTTTTATTCGAACGCGCGTCGGCAGCGGTCGATCATGTCCTCGGCACGGCGCCGGAAATCGGTCACGTTCACGCCGTCGAGTAGTTCGCCGAGGACGTCGAGTTCGGTGAGCCACCAGCCCATCTCTTCGATGCCGTCCTGTCGGCTGGGGCAACAGTGACTGAACCGCAGAACCGACCGCGAGTGACCGTCACTGGTGATGTCCCACCGCAGCACGATCTCCCCGCAGGCGTACTCGAGCAGGTTGGGCGGCCGGGCACGGCACGCCATGCCCGTGCCGACGCATTCGGGATGCAGCCGGCGAAGGACCCGCCACACCTCGTCACAGTTGTGGTGCAGACGGCGCTCGAGATGCAGCCGGTAGCGCCCGTTCTCGGTGACGGTGACGATATCGGTCATCGGCGGACAACCTCCGGCGCCCCGACCTTCGGATCAAAGTTAATCTTTCGCCGCGACTACCCAGGTTTGCGCGTGCGTAACCGACTGCGCGGGCTGCGGGCCCACCCTGACACGCACGACCCGGGGTCCCACCCACGAATGGGCTAACTGGCAGTTGCGCGGCGTCTGCTCGCGCCTGCGGGGCCGCCTGTCGTTCGAGCCCGTAGCAGCCCGAACGCGAACCCGTTCTCGCCCGGTGTGGTGCCGGTCCGGGCACCGAGCGTGCGGAGGGTCTCGGCGGCCACGACGCTGTCCTGGTGCTCGCTCAGCACCGTCTGAATCTTCTTGTATTCGGCGGCCTTCTTTGTGGTCTTCTTCTTACCGAGGACCGGCCTGGCGAGTTCGGCGGCGTAGCGGGCCCGCTTGGCGGCCTTCCACGCCCGATGCAGCGCCGCGTCATCGGTGTCGGCGACCGCGGCAATCAATCTCTTGTCCGCCTTGCGCCCGGCCTTGCGGGTCGCCTTGCGGATGGAACGGGAATCGGCGGGCGCGATGAACGGTGGGCCGGTGCGGCACTGCGCCAATACGGCCATCAGTGCCCGGTAGCGGCCGCTGTCGAGGACCGCCATCGCATGCTCGAGGTGACGGTGTTGCTCGGCGAGCAGATCACCGTCTTCCCCATCGCAAAACCGTAGGGTCGGCGCACTCTGTCAGCGCTCTACAGAGCGAAAAGTGCCGGGGTGCGGAGATGCCGCCGTGTGCGACGATCTTGATCGGGGTGTCGTGGATGCCGGTGGCGCCGTCTTCGGGTTCCACGTCCGCGGGCTGATGCCTGTGCGTTGATCCCGGCGGCCGGAGCAGCCTCGTTGTTGTCGTCGGGGGTGTCGGTGTGGTCTGTGGAGGTCACTTCCGCCTCCGGCGGCGTTCGGGTTCGCGTTCGCTTCCCGATCCGCTGAGCAGCTCACTGAGCGTTTCCCCGACGCCCTCGAGGACACCTTTGGTCTTGGACTTCGTGCTGCCGCTGCCCTTGATGTCGGAGACGACGTCGGTCAGGCCCTTGGGTTCGCTGCCGATCTCGAGCCGGTTCACCGCCTCCGCGAAACGCAGGTACGTGTCGACACTGGCCACGACGATGCGGGCGTCGATCGTCAACAGTTCGATCCCGACCAGCGAGACCCGCACGTACGCGTCGATGACCAGGCCCTTGTCCAGGATGGTGTCGATGACGTCGGCCAGGCTGCTCGAGCTCGGTCCGCCTGTGGTCATAGCTGCGCTCCTTGTTTCCGGCTCCCGGAGGTTTTCGGTTGGGCGCTGCGCTTGCGGGGTGGCTCGTCACTGCGCCTGCGAGGCGGTCGTTCCTCGGCTGCTCTGCCGTCTCGTTGCCCTCGTGCGAGTGCCGGTGCGGTCCACCCCCGACCGGACTACCCGTAACAGCGCATCTTCAACCGGTGAAAAACCGGAACTGACTGGGAAATTCGTACGTGTGGCGGATGGACGAACGGGCCGCCTGGTCGGTTCCCGGTGATCGTCAACCGGGTGCGAGCCGCGTTTAGGGGCTGGTGTCCGAGTTGAGCGGCACGGCACCGGTCGCCCTCGTCCTCCCCCTCGTTCTCGGGCTGTTGCTAAGCCCGCCGGGAGGTTGCGCCGTAGCGAAGTTCCGGGCACGAAACTAACGGGACAAAGGATTAGTGACCCCCTGAACATCGACGTCGCCCTGCTCCTGCTTCTACTCCTCGGAGCACTCGCCGCCGCCGCGGCCACGCAGACCATCGTCAGGCAGACCAGCAAACGAGCGCCTGCTGGTCGACGGCGATCGCGCCGCCGCCCTCCTCGACGACGAGGCGCTGCGCCCGCGCCCGCGCCCGAGGGAGCATTATTCGTCGGCAACGACGCATGCAGCAGGACGCCCTCGCCTTCACGCAACAGCGGGCCCGGTTCGGTCAAAAACGGCCCCCGTACCCGAACGGCATCCACCCGGCCGCGGATGACCGCCGAAGATCGGTGTCACCGGCGGTCCACCGCATCGCGCGGAAAAGCCGAGGCGATCCGGTTCCAGTATTCCTCGGTCCCTCGAAGGAGACAGCAGTCGGCTCGGGGCCGGTAACCGCGCCGTCGCTGGCGGGGCGGTTGCCACCACGGGCGGTGACCAGCACCCGAAACCGACCAACGGGGTCACCCGGGATCTGCGCACTCTACGGTGGCCCCAGCGTCGGTCGATGTAACGGCACACGACGGAGGCCGATGATCGACATATGGACGAGAGACGACGCCCGGACCCGGACACCGCGCTGGGTTACCTCGAGCGGTTACCCGCTCTCGTGTTGCTCGAGCGGTTGCCGGTGCCCGTCCTCGCGGTGCAACACGACGGGTGTCGTCGTGTACTCGAACCGGGCGTTCGGGCGGATGCTCGACTATCCACCGAACGAGGTCGATAGCCAGTTGATCGGTGATCTGATGCAGACGGCGTCCCCGGGCCCGTCGGCCGTGGCCGAGCTACGGGAGAGCGCCGGGAAACTCGTCGCGTTGACGCATCGAGACGGCTCGACCGTTCGCGCATTCGTCAGCGAGTCGGTGCTCGAGCGTCACGACGACCCCGTCACGCTCGTCTGCTTCCACGACGTCACCGAATTGCTGTGGGATGGTGCTCCCGCAAAGGATTTCGGTTGACGTTCCACACCAGCCACTCGGTCATCCCAACGGTCCGGGACTCGGAGCCCGTCTCAGGCGAGAGCAGTTCCTGATCCAGTGGTCGAATAGCGACGGTGGTGTCACGTCGGTGCAGTGTTCGGCGCTGAATCCGGTTTCCGCGGATCGACCCGGGGGTACTTGCGATGTATGGGTGCACGAGCGAGAACGGGCGGCCGGACACCCTCGCACCGAGGCGGCACAGTCGGCCACGGCACGACCACCGGCGGCGACAACCCGACCACCACAACCAAGCCGAAGGCCCGGACATCCACGGCGGCGAAGAGGTTCGCGGCGACCGCCACAACCGAGGCGGGGCGGCTGCCGCGCAGGCGTCCGGCCGCCGCGACCTCGACCAGAGCCACCTCGCGGCGCAGCAGCCCACGGACGGCGGAGCCGACGCCACGACCGAGACGAACGGACGCCACCGCCGCGTCGGCCTCGGGCACACCCCGTCGGCGGCGCGCCGACGGCGAGGAGTCCTCCGGGCGTGCGCCGGCGCGGGCCACCACCGCGAAGCCGGCGGCCCGCACACATCCCCGAGGTGAGGGGCCGCGCACGTCCGCGCACCCGCGGTCCACCGCACCGACTCGCACAAGCCGACCGGACTCGTCAGCGAAGGACACCGACCGCGGCGGGTCCGCCGACACCACCCCGGGCCTGGTGTCGCGGTCGGTCGAGGCCGCCATCGAATGGCTCAAAACCCACCTTCACCGGCTGCTGGAGGCGGCGCGAGACCGCGGCGCCGTGCTGACGGACAAAATCCAACGAAAGATCCAGGAGTGGATCAAAACCCTCGTCGACGAGGTCGCGCACGGCGGGGTGGGCATGCAAGCCGGACTCGAGGGCGTTCGGGCCGCCCTGACGGGTAAGAATCCGGTGTGGGCGGCGATCAAAGGGCTGGCCTCCGGATTGAGCACCAAGGCCAAGATCGCCCTGCTCCTCCTCCTGGCCCTCGGACTCCTCCTCGGGCCGGTACTGCTCGTGGTCCTGCTGCTGGCCCTGCTTGTCATGGCGATCGTCGCGGCGGTGCGGGCCGCCGCAGGCTGACCTGATCGACGGGCGGGCAGTACCGATTTCGTGAGCAGGCGGCACACGACGCTCCACCAAAAAAATTCATCGCGACATTCCGCAACCATGCGATTCCGTCCAATTCCGTTTGCACAAGAACCCCCACGGAACGACCGTTAAGTACTTAATTCCCCTGCACGGCAACATCTCCGAGAGGTAATGCCATGCGCGGCCGCAACGGTTCGACACGGTCGCTGCAGGAGGCTCCGGGATCATCGACGGCCGGACTTTCTGCACGAGTGGATGCAGAAACGGGGCATCCGTGGGGTCGGCCGGAGTAGTGGTTGTGCTGGTGATTGAGCGTTCCCGGGTTGGGGTAGTCAAAAAACGCGCACCCCTACCGCGCACGGTCTTGCGGCACATCTCCGAAACGGTCCTGCGACACATCTCCGAGGTTGGCGAGAGGTGCTAAGTGACCACTCGGCAAAAAAGGGGTTCCACGATGAACAACAAGACTCAGATGGCGGCCGCGATCGGTGCGGGCTATCTGCTGGGGCGCACCCGCCGGATGAAGCTGGCACTGATGCTCGCCGGGGCCGGGACGGCCGGACGCTTCCCCGGCGGACCGCGGGAGCTGCTCACCCTCGGCACCAAGATGCTCTCGAATTCCCCGGAGGTCGCCAAACTCGGCGACACGGTCCGGGGTGAACTAGTCAGCGCGGCGAAGGCGGCAGCGGTCACCGCTGCCAGCCAGCGCATCGACTCGCTGAGCAACCGGCTGCAATCGGGCGGCCAGGAGATCACGGGCACCGTCGGTGATGCCACGGACAACGTCACCGATGTCACCAAGGTGAGCAGATTCGGTCGCAAGAAGCGCACTCGCTCGCGGGACGACGAGCAGCCCGGTACCGACGAACAGCCGGAGGACGAACTCGCCGGCGAGGAAGACGAGGCCGACGACTACGAGGAGCGCGGCGAGGACGAGGCAGCGGCCGAGGACGAGGCAGGGGCCGAGGACGAGGCAGGGGCCGAGGAGCCGGACGAAGACGAGGCCGACGAGGAACCGGCCCCACGTAAGCGGCCCACGCCGCGCCGCCGGGCCTCGAACTCCGGCAGTTCCCGGCCCACCGCGAGCAGGTCGCGGACCGCGAAGTCAACCGCGAAGTCAGACGAAGACGACGAAGAGGCTCCTGCCCGCAAACGCAGGACACGGGCCAAGGCCACCACTGATTCAGCGCCCGTCCGACGGGCACGGAGGTGATGGCGATGACGAGCGCCGCGAAGAAACTACGAGAGGCCGCACCGGGTGACGGGGACGGATCGTCGAGCGTGCTGCAGGAAGCAATGCAGAGACTGGTCGGCACGGTCGCCGAGAAGGCACTGTCCTCGGTCTCGGACAAGGTGGCGAACACCTCCGGGCGGCTCACCGAGTACGCCGAGAACGGCGGCGAAGGAGGGCTGCTCGCCGCCCTCACCGGTTCCGAGAAAACGGATGACGATGAGTCGGATGACGATGAGTCACCGGACGAGTCCGACACCGGTGGCGGCTGGTGGGAGGGCGCCAAGCAGACGGTCAAGGACAAGGCGTCCGACCTCAAGGACGCGGTCACCGGCGGTGGTGGTGGCGGTAGCGGAAAAGGCAAGAAGCTGAAGTTGACCAACATCGTCGAAACGATCGATGTCGGGGTCCCGGTTCAGCTGGCCTACAACCAATGGACCCAATTCGCCGACTTTCCGTCGTTCATGAAGAAGGTCGAACGGGTCGAGCAGGAATCGGACGAGAAGCTCGAGTGGAAGGCGCAGATCTTCCTTTCGCATCGCACCTGGGAAGCGACGATCCTCGAGCAGGTTCCCGACGAGCGGATCGTGTGGCGCTCGAAGGGCGCCAAGGGGTTCATCGACGGTGCGGTGACGTTCCACGAGGTGACCCCGGATCTCACCCGCATCGTTCTGATTCTCGAGTATCACCCGAAGGGGTTGTTCGAGAAGACGGGAAACCTCTGGCGTGCGCAGGGACGCCGAGCACGGCTGGAATTGAAACACTTTGCACGCCACGTCATGACACAGTCGATCCTCCATCCCGACGACGTCGAGGGCTGGCGCGGAGAGATCCGGGACGGTCAGGTGGTCGAGCCCGAAGAGGACGAGGCGCAGCCGGAGGAGTCGGAAGAGCTCGAGGAAAGCGACGAGGACGAGGGCGAGGAGCCCGAGGCAGAGGACGAGTACGAGGAGCCGGAGGAAACAGACGAAGCCGAGGACGAGGAGCCCGAGGCAGACGAGGACGAATACGAGGAGCCGGAGGAAACAGACGAGGCCGAGGACGAGGAACCCGAGGTAGAGGAAGACGAGGCTGACGAGGACGAGGAGCCCGAGGCAGAGGAAGACGAGGCTGACGAGGACGAGGGTGAGGAAGCGGTCGACGAGGAGGCCGAGGAGGACGAGGCGCCCGCGCCGGCACGCCGCGGCCGTCCGCGCAAGACCGCGGCCGCGAGTGAACCGCCGAAACGCCGTGGCCGCCCACGCAAGACCGCGGCGTCGGGTGAAGACACTGCACCGGCACGCCGTGGCCGTCCACGCAAGACCGCGGCCACCAAGTCCGCCGCCTCGAGGCGAGGAGCCCGCCGATGACCACCGGTGGGCCCAGCTCGAGCAGCCTCGCCGACGTCATCGACACCATCCTGGACAAGGGTCTGGTCATCGACGCGTACGTGCGGGTCTCGCTGGTCGGGATCGAACTGTTGACGATCGACGCCCGCATCGTCGTGGCCAGTGTCGACACGTATCTGCGGTTCGCGGAGGCGGTGAACCGGCTCGAGATCGGCAGCGAACCCAAGGGCCTGTCCGACCTGGTGGGCGGCGCCACTGAGGGCGGTGCCAAGTCGAAGACCAAGGGCGCGCTCGAGGCTGCCGGCGACAAACTCGGTGACCTCCTCGGCGGCGGAGAAGAGGAGCCCGAGCGCGAGCGGGTGTCACGTAAATCCAGCAGAGGGGACAAATGATGTCCACGTCGAAGCAGGCCGATGCGTCGGACCAGGCTGCCGATGCGTCCGAAGAGCCGCGTACCACCGGCGTCTACGTCTACGGCATCGTGCCCGCGGATGTGGAGACCGAAGACGACGCGGTCGGCGTCGACGACTCGCGGGTGAGCACCATCAAACACGGCGACATCGCGGCGCTGGTCAGTGAAATTTCGGTGGACCGGCCGATCGGTAAACCCGCGGACCTCCAGGCCCACGCCCACCTGCTGGACGGTGTTGCGCGGGTGGCACCGGTACTGCCGCTGCGGTTCGGGGCGGTCCTGACCGACACCGACGCGGTGAAGGACGAACTGCTCACCGCGCACGCCGACGAGTTCGCCGCCGCCATGGAGGAACTCGAGGGTAAGGCCCAATACGTGGTGAAGGGCCGCTACGTCGAACACGCAATCCTGTGGGAGGTGATCGGCGAGAACGAGCGGGCCAGCGCCCTGCGCGACACGATCCGGGACCAGCCGGAGGCCGCCACCCGCGACGCCCGGATGGCCCTCGGCGAGATCGTGGCCAACGCCATCGTCGCGAAGCGGGAGGAAGATACGGCCACGGTGGTCGAGGCCCTCGACTCGCTGGCCGACTCGGTCAACGTCCGCGAACCCACCCACGAGGAGGATGCCGCCCAGGTGGCGGTCCTGGTCGAGGTTGCCCGGCAGGACGAGCTCGAGCAGGCGGTGGGAGCGTTGGCGGAGCAGTGGGACGGCCGGGTCGAGATGCGGCTGCTCGGACCGCTCGCCGCCTACGACTTCGTGCTGTCCCCGACGCCGGAGGGCTGAGGCGATGGGACTGCTCTCGTTCATCGTCACCCTGCCGCTCGCGCCGGTGCGTGGGGTGATCTCGCTGGCCGAGTTGATTCAGCGGCAGGTCGAGGAGGAACTGCACGATCCCGCCAGCGCCCGCCGCGCGCTCGAGGAGTTGGACGAGGCCCGCGAGCGGGGTGAGATCTCCGCCGAGGAGGAAGAGCAGGCGCAGCAGGCCATCCTCGACCGAATGACCGGAACGGCTCAGCCCACCACTCCGGAGAGGGAGTGAGCAGGTCATGGCGCAGGAGCAGCCACCGACACTGCCGGCGCAGGACATCGCCGAGCTTGCGGTGCGGGACATCACCCAGCTGACGGGCAAGAAGCCGCTCGGTGCGACGTCGGTGATGCCGACCGACGACGGGTGGACCGTGGAAGTGGAAGTGGTCGAGGATCGGCGCATCCCGTCCTCGACCGACCTGCTCGCCCTGTACGAAGTGGTGTTGGATATGGACGGAGAGTTGTTGTCCTACCGCAGAACCCGCCGCTACAGCCGCGGTGCCGTTGACCAGTCATGACCCTGTCCGGCGCGAACTCCGGGCGCCTTCCGCAGAGCCCCACCGGCGGGATGGGTGGCGGGCACCAGTCGACGAATCTCGGGGAAATCCTCGAGCGGGTACTCGACAAGGGCCTGGTGATCGCCGGGGACATTCAGGTCAACCTCCTCGACATCGAACTGCTGACGATCAAGGTGCGGTTGGTCATCGCGTCGCTGGAGACGGCGAAGGAGGTCGGGATCAACTGGTGGGAGAACGATCCCTGGCTGACCGGCAAGAGCAGCGACCTCGAACTCGAGAACCGACAACTCACGGAGCGCATTGCCGCACTCGAGTCCGACCGGACGGTGCGTCCCGAGGTGGAGTCGGGTAGTCCGATCGAGGTGGAGGGCAGGCGGCGAGACGACGATGACCGCGAGTGACGACGGGGGGTGGCCGTGCGGCATCACCTCCGACTGCGTCGACGATGCCCGACCGGCCGGGGTGACCGGACTGGCCGGCGAACCGGTCCGCACCGACGAACTTGCCGACGAACTTGCCGACGAATCCGCCTCGGCCGTCGCGGCACTCGACACCAAACATGAGAGTGTGACTCTGGAGATGACCGGACCGTGGCCCCCATACTCCTTCGCGGGGATCGATCGGGCGAATCCATGAGCGACATGGTCCCCGCGGTCCCCGCGGACGACACTCGCCGCATCGCCCTCGTCGACCTGCTCGACCGGGTGCTCGGTGGCGGCGTCGTCATCACCGGCGAGATCACGCTGTCGCTGGCCGACGTGGACATGGTGCGGATCTCGCTGCGCACCCTCATCGCCTCGGTCAGCGCCCTGGAGCCGCCTCCGAAGGGGCCGGATACCACCGATGACTGATCCCGGACAGTTGGCGCAAGCCCCGCCGAGCTGGACGCCTAACCGGGGAGGGCCACCGTGTACTGCCGCAACGTATCGGGGCGCCGACCCGAATCGGTCGAACGTGGCCCGGTCACCCTGGTTCTCATCCTCGTCGAATTGCTGCGTCAGCTGATGGAGCGGGCAGGCCCTGCGCAGGGTCGAGCACGGAGATCTCAGCGACGAACAGATCGAGCGGATCGGGACGACACTGATGCTGCTCGAGGACCCGCATGGCCGAAGGGTGGGATCGGTTCGGGTTGACTCCGAGGACCTCAACATCGACCTCGGACCACTCGGGCCGCTGCTGTCCAACGAATAACCGAGATCACTCAATTTCTGTCCCACCACGGTGGCAGCTCCGTCCGGACGCCGACCCGTGACACAGCTACCGTTGAGGGTGTCGCCGCGCCCAGACCGCGCGGTGGCCCAATACCCCGCCGGATGAACCCCCCGGCGGGGTCACGGAACGGCCGGAGCCGGCGAGGGCGCTGGCGGACTGAGACCGCGCCCGTCGGTGAGAGCACCGCGGACAGACACCTCGAAACCGCGTGAAGTAACCGATGCTGAACCCCGAGCTCACTGGACGTGATCCCCGTCCGCTGGGCGGATGTGACGGTCGGGTGGACTGTGCGCCTTCCGATCTCGATCTTCAGGGGCGGTGTGGCCCAGTGCTGATCCTCATCCCACGATGATCAGCACACCGACGAACGCGACCACGATAAGAGAGGCGGCCACACAGACCGTCCACGCCCGTATCGCGACCCGGTGCCAATCCCGTCCGCCATGCCGTGACTCGACCGTGAGCACCCGCGTCCCCGGGTCGGATGCAACCTGATCGGCCCGTTCCGGCCCCTGCCTGCGAGACGCCGCGTCAGCGGTGACCGCCGCGGCGAAAGATGCTGCGACCACGATCAGCGTGGCAGCGAGCACCGCGACCACCCAGAACAGGTTCATACCGAGCACTGAAAAACTTCCTTGGTTGCCGAGGGCGACGGTCGCTGACGCGATCGATCACCCAACCCCGCCCCGCCCATGTATCGCCACGACGGCCCGTTGTGTTGCGCGGCGCCGAACGCGGAAGCAGATCCGGCACCCACGCCACACCGGATCGATCCAGTCCCCTGGTCCTGATTCACCCCAGGGATTTCGCACATTTTGATCACTCGTCCATTTCCTATTTTGATCACTCGTCCAAATGAATTTGGTCTTTCGTTAAGTCCGAAATCGTGTCCAATTTCGGTTTCGGTGAAACGACGAGGGCACCTCCGAGCGATATGCAGGTAAGCGGGATGGATGATCTCGTAAACGACAACAGGTAAGAGGAGTGAAGGTTCATGGGTTCTGCAGGTATTGACCTCTCGATCGCCTTCGAGGCGTTCCTGAAGTGGCTCAGTGTGACATTCGGCGGCGGCATCGGAATCGGCTGATCGGCGTATACACCCTGGAACGGCGGCGGCTCGGCTCACCAGGTGGGAGCCGAGCCACCGCCATGAGCGGCGACTCATCCCGAAACCAGATCAAGAATTACTCCCCGGTGCATACCGCCGCAGCACAGCTTTCGGCACCTCACATATAGAAGACATCGCCGTCGAAAGTGACCCCTCAAGAAGGAGTGATCGTCATTCAACAACGGGCTCGCGTGACCCGGAATAGCGTATTGCAGCGTGCGGCCGAAGAATTCGACCGAAACGGGTATGTAAACACGACTTTGGAGATCATCACCGGGCACTCGGGCGTCGGCAAGGGCGCGGTGTACCACCATTTCACGTCGAAACCGGCCCTCGCCGACGCGGTCATCTCCGAGGGGATGAACCGCATGGGCCATCTTCGCTCGCGGCTGATACGCCGCCATCCCCGTGCCGTCGAAGCGCTCATCGAGCTCTCCTACACCCTGGCGGATGCGGGTCGAAGGGAGGCGATGGTGCGGGCCGCGTTCCGGTTGGTCCGCGAGATCGGCGACAGCAGCGGCCATCTTCGTACCACGACCATCCACACTTGGACCGAAGCGTTTCGGGGCCTGGTGGAGCGGGCCATCGCGGAGGGAGATTTCCGGGCGGGCCTCGATCCGCAGGAGGTCGCCGAGGTACTCATCGCAGTTGCCTACGGTGCCCAGCTGCACGCCACCGGGACCGGCATCCCCGACGCCGGGGCCCGCCAGGTGGATGAGAGTTGGCGGGTGCTGCTGCCCGCGCTCACCACCCCAGAAGACGAAACGTACTTCCTGCACTTCGCGCACCGCCGCACACCAGTCACCGCCGCACCCACGGACACGCCGATCGATCCTGATCCCGAACACCCGGTCCCACCGGTCGCATCCCATGTCGGTCCGTCGCGCGACGGAGTATCCGGTGCGGCGCGATCCACGGTGCCCACGAATCTCCGACCGATGAGGTCGGCCCCATGAAGGAATCCGTGACCGCTCCCGGGAACGGACGCGACACCATCGGTTCCGCACCAGCGGGCGAACAGACCGACGAGTACCTCGCCCGCGCCGTGCCCGCGGCTCTCGCCGCGGGCATGTCGTGGGAGCAGGTCGCCACCCGACTCGGCGTACCGCCGTCGCCGACGTCCGATGGGCCCCCCGACCGACCAGGACTGGCAGAACGCAATCGCGGCCCACGAGAACGCCCGGGCGCAGCGCATCCACGCCCCCCGACGGGTCGCAGCACCAAAATCGGACCACACGGTCATCGCGCGCTGAAGGCCCGCCGGCGGCCGATGCCGAGAGAGCGATGAGCGCCCTTTCAGGGGCCGACAGCCCCAGCACTACGGAGTCGGCACCATGGGGCATCAGCGGAGTCACCTCTGACACAAGGGTTTGACCTGCACTTTCAGGGGAATTCTGAGGTGTTCACAGAATGGGTTCCTGAACTTCGACGGTGGTCCCGGACGACGTGACGCGCCGCATGTTCACCCCCCGTTCGCTACAGGAGTCGGGGACTCTCAGGATGAGGTGAGCAAGGTGAAGAAGAAGAGCGCGGCGCGCATGGCAATCGCATCGGCCGTCATCGCTCCCGCGATCGCGCTCGGGACGGGTACCGCAACGGCAGTGCCGCACTGAACGTCGCGGCAGCAAGTTCGGGGGAAGTAACTGTCACCGTGCCGGACAAGGAAAACTGGACCTGCTTCGGCTTCGACTCGGGGTTCAATTTCAAGACCGGGGCCTTCGCCCCAGGTGTCGGCAGGCTGGGCGGCTTCGCGAAGGGATCCAACGTGACCGTCTTCTGCTTCGGCAACCAGGCCCCGTTCTTCTTCACCGGGAGCGTGACCGTGAAGTGACCAGCTCGGCTCAGCCGGACCTGTCGCCGTAGGCATCTGGAACCTCAGTCGGCCGCATGCGGCCGCTCAGCCAGTTGTCCTGGCCCCCGGACCGGATCCCCGGGTTCCGGGCTCGATGGTGAGGTCAGCGGTATCGGCGAAGACCAGACGCCCGTCGTCCAGGGCAACCGCCCACCGATGCACGGGCGCCCAGTCGTGCCCGCGTTCGGCGGTGTCCGTCAGGTCGGAGTAGTCCTCGACGATCGCGCCGGCCTCGGCGTGTCCGAATTGTCTCTGGACCAACACCCGGGTACCCACGGTCAAGGTTCGGGGCTCCGGTTGCTTGCGGTTTTTCTCGGGCATGCGTGTCGGACCTTCTCCCTCGGCGGTGTTCGCCGAACATAAGCATGACCCCTCAGTGTCCGTCAGTGCGATGGATGGCGGGCAGACCAGGGACGCGGCCTAGGGGTACGGGACCGGACGATCTACGACGGCGAACCCTCCACCGTCGTTTCCGACCACGTATATGGGGTAATCCAGGGTCGAGGCCGCCGGGTCGATGGCCCACTCGCGGCGAAACGAGGTTCAGCGTGATCATTCTCGGACTGATTCTGCTCGTGATCGGATTCGTGGCGCATATCTCGATCCTGTGGACCATTGGCATCATCCTGTTGGTCATCGGGGTCATCCTCGCGCTGCTCGGGGGCACCGGCCGCGCCGTCGGCGGCCGCCGTCACTGGTTCTAAAGGCCGGACACCCCGGCACCCTGCGCACTTCTCTCTCCGCATGCAAGCTGGTCGGCGGCGGTGGGAACCCGGGTGCTCCCCCGGTTCGGGAGCACGCCAGCGATACCCGACCAGAACGTGGGTAGTGGAGGAGTTGGATCGCTGCGGCGGTTCCTGACATGAACAACGGCACTCGCTCCCTCGAAGGCACGTAATGCAGAAGCGGGCGGAAATCACCGGTGCGGCGCTGCTACGCGCAGCGGCGGCGGTGTTCGCCCGCGTCGGCTACGCCGATGCCCGGCTCAACACCATCACCACACGCGCTCAGGTCAGCAAGGGGGCGTTGTACGACCATTACAGCTCCAAGGAAGACCTTGCCCGCGCGGTCATCGAGGCGGGCAGTGCCCGGTTCCAGCTCGCGTGCCGCCCGTTTCTCACCTCCCGGATACCCGCGTTCGAGGCGCTGATCGGCATCTCGTCCCTGTTGGTCGATCCGGCCGTCAACGACGTTTCGTTGTGGGCGAGGACTTCTCGTTCGAAGAATCCGGTGGCGAGGTCGGACAGTGCTTTGACCTCCTCGTCGTGCCAGGACGGGACGTACTTCTTCATGGATGTTCCTTTGTGATGGTTCCGTGTGCGGTGCTGCGCGGTGGCACCGTCGCATGCATGAGTGTGGGCCTCGCTGTGAGCGGTGTCCGCCGGTTTGCGTGCCGGCTTCTACACGGCCTGCTTTTCGGCTCGGGCGGTCAGCGGGTACGCCTGGAGGAGCTTGTGCAGTTCCTGGTGGTATGTCGCCACGTTGGCGACCTTGATCTGTTCGTATCCGCGGATGAGGTCGGGCAGTTCGGCGATCTCCACCGCCGCGGTGAGGCTGTGCGGGTTGAGCAGGTGCAGGAGTTGCTCGATGGTGTCGCGGTATTCGGTGATCAGCTCGCGTTCCATCTTCCGGATGTGGTGGTAGCCGAACACATCGAGCTTGGTGCCGCGGATCTTGCGCATCCGGTGCAGGGTCCGGAATCCGGGGTTGATCCAGGATCCGAGTGAGAGTTTGTTCTTCATCCCCATCGCGCGCAGCATCGGGGGATGCAGGCGCACTGAGTGTTTCGCGCTCTTGCCGAAGGTGTCCTTGATCGCGGTGTCGAAGGCAGGATCGAGGGCGAGACGTGCGACTTCGTACTCGTCCTTGTAGGCCATGAGTTTGAACAGGTTCTTCGCGACTGCCTCGGCCAGCACGGCGGAGTGTCCGGCCAGCGTAGCCTCCTGCCGGCGTACCGATTCCACGAACTCGGCGTAGTCGCGGGCGTAGTCGGTGTCCTGGTAGTCGATGAGTTCGGCGGTGCGTAGCTCGACGATGCGGGCGAGTTCGGAATCGGTTGCGGCCCGGACCGTGCCGGCGAGGGCGAGGGTCTGGGGGGACGGAGCTGCCGGTTCGAACACTGCCCGCCGGTTGCCGTCGATGGCGGCGGTGAGGGCGTCGGGGTCCGCGATGGCCTGGCGGCCGCGGCGGAATGCCTGCAGATTCGCCTCGATCGAGACACCGTTGAGGGTGATTGCCTGCTCGATCGCGGCCGCGGTGATGGGGAGGACACCGGTCTGGAAGGCGGCTCCGATCAGGAGCATGTTCGTGTACTGCTCGTCGTCGAACAGCTCACGCGAGAGCAGGGCCGGGTCGAGGTAGATCGCGCGGGAGGTGGCACCGTCGATGGCGCTGCGAATGGTGCTCAGTTCCGGGAAGTGCACTGCGGTGTCGACGATCATCTGACCGGTGGGGATTTCGGTGGTGGAGACGACGGCGACAGTGTCGGAGCTGTTGGCCACCTTCAAGTTGTTGGGGTCGGTGGCGACGAGGGAGTCGCAGCCGAGGTAGAGGCCGCAGCGTCCCTGGCCGATCTTCGAGGCGCCCTCGCGTGGTTCGGCGCTGATCTTCAGGTCCGACACCACGGCCCCGCCCTTTTGGGCCAGGCCGGTCTGGTCGAGGCTGCGGACGAACTTGCCGTCGATCACGGCGGCGGTGGCCAGGATCTGCGCGACGGTGATGACACCGGTGCCGCCGACGCCCATGATCCGCATCCCGAACTGGTCGTCGATCGCCGGCACGTCCGGGTCAGGAATCAGGTCGGCGGCAATGGCCGGGACGGGGGTGCGCTGTTCCCTCGGGCCGGGGGTGATGGTCACGAAGGACGGGCAGTCCCCTTTCAAGCAGGAGTAGTCGAGGTTGCAGGAGGATTGGTGGATCGTGGTCTTGCGGCCGAATTCGGTGTCGGTGGGGTGCACCGACAGGCAGTTGGACTTCTCCCCGCAGTCGCCGCAGCCTTCGCAGATGCGTTCGTTGATCATCACCCGGGTGGTCGGGGTGGGCAGTGTGCCGCGCTTGCGTTTGCGGCGCTTCTCGGCGGCACATTCCTGGTCGTGCACCAGGACGGTGACCCCGGGGATGGCCGCCAGTTCCGTCTGGACGTCGACGAGGTCGTCCCGGTCCCGGATCTCGACACCCTTGGGGAGTTTCAGTGCGCTGATGCGCTTGCGGTCTTCGGTGGTGACCACTACCTTCTTCACGCCTTCGGCGAGCAGCAGCCGGGTGATCCGGTCCAGCGGCATGGCGCCGACCGGGTCCTGTCCGCCGGTCATCGCGACGGTGGCGTTGTAGAGCAGCTTGTAGGTGACGTTCTCTCCGGAGGCGACGGCGGCGCGCAGCGCCAGGCTGCCCGAGTGCATGAACGTGCCGTCGCCGATGTTCTGGACGAGGTGGTTCTCCTCGAGGAACGGGGCCATGCCGATCCATTGGGCGCCTTCGCCGCCCATCTGGGTCAGCCCGATCACGTCGCCGACCTGCTTGTCGTCCATCATCATCACCATGGCGTGGCAGCCGATTCCGCCGCCGATCAGCGTGTCGGGTGCCACTTTGGTCGAGGAGTTGTGCGGGCATCCCGAGCAGAAGTAGGGGGTGCGGCTGATCAGCGGCAGTGCGATCTTCGAGGTCCGGGGTCGCTGCTTCCACTGCTGGACCGGTTCGATGCCGTATTCGTCGCCCAGTCGGCGGCTGAGGGCGTTGGCGATCAGGTCGGCGTCGAGCTCTCCGAAGATGTTGACCAGGGATTTGCCGTTCGGGTCGGTCTTACCGATGACCACCGGGGCGTTGGCGCGCCGGTAGAGGATGTCGCGGACCGCGGTCTCGAGGAACGCCCGCTTCTCCTCGAGGACGATGATCTCGCCGAGCCCCGCAGCGAACCGGTGCACGATCTCGGGGTCGACGGGGTAGATCATGCCGAGCTTGAGGATGCGGATCCCGTACCGGCGCAGGTCTGCAGGTCCGAGACCGAACAGTGAGAGTGCCTCGCGCAGATCGAGATACGTCTTCCCGGAGGTGACGATGCCGATCCGGTCGTCGGGCCCGGATTGCGCGATGTCGTTCAGTTTGTTGATGCGAACGTAGTCGAGCGCGCGGGGCAGTCGGTCCATCATCTGGCTGCGTTCGAGGGTGAGCAGGTTGGGGCCGACGAGGTTGGCGTTCGGGGCGTATGTGCTCGGTCCGATATCACCGAAGCTCGGGTCGATCCGGTCGGGATGCACGACGGCGGAGCTCGCGCCGTCGGCGACGGCGGTGACGATTTTCAGTCCCGACCACAGGCCGGTGAACCGGGACAGGAACGGTGCATGCAGCCCGTAGTCGAGCACCTCCTGGGAATCGGCCGGGTAGAGGGTGGGGATGAGCAGATCCGCCATGGCGACCTCGGACGCGCACGCCAGGCTCGAGGACTTCCCGCCCGGGTCGTCGCCGACGAGGGCGACGGCGCCGCCGTGCGGATCGGTTCCGACGAGGTTCGCGTGCCGGATGGCATCGGAGGCGCGGTCGAGTCCGGGGGACTTGCCGTACCAATACCCGGTGACCCCGTCCGAACGCAGATGTCCGATCTGCGGCGCCATCTGAGTGCCGAGCACGGCGGTTGCGGCCAGTTCTTCGTTGACACCGGGACGGTGCACGAGGTCGAACTCGTCGAGAAGCTTGCGTTTGCGGGCGATTTCGAGGTCGTACCCGGCCAGTGGTGATCCTTCGTAGCCGGAGACGAAGGACGAGGTGCGGTGGCCGCGCCGCCGGTCGAGGATGGCCCTGTCCCGTAGCACGCGTACCAATGCCTGGATGCCGGTCAGGTAGACCGAGCCTTCTTCGAGGACGTAGCGGTCGTCGAGGGAGAACGTGGACGGGCGGGTCTGCATGGTGGAGGACAAGGCTGTGTTCCTTCGTGTGATGTCGACGTCGGCGGTCAGGCGGGGGCAGTGCCCGGAGTCAGCCCGGCGACGAGTTCTTCCAGAGTCGCCGCCGCGTCGATGCGGTCGATGAAGGCGACTTCGGTGCGGTGAGCGTTCTCGCAGTGCTCGACGACGCGTGGGACGTCGAAGAACGGGATCACGCAGACACCGTCGATGTCGGCGACGATGTAGTCGCCGGGGTTGACCAAATGCCCGAACAGGGAGACCTGGCCGTTCATCTGCACGGTCTCGTAGCGGTAGCGGGCGGCGGCGGGATTCCGGGTGGCACTCCATACCGGCAGACCACTGGCGAGGATGGAGGCCGTGTCACGGATCGCGCCGTCGACGACGCATCCGGCGATCTCCGCTTTCACGGCCCAGCGGGCGGACAGGGCACCCATCACCGCGCCGGACCGCGATCCCGAACAGTCCATGACAGCGACGTCGCCGGGGCGGCCCAAGCCGTAGAGGTCGCGGTCACCGAAGGTGGTGCCGCGCCCGGTTTCGCGGTTGCCGGTCACGTCCCCTCCGAGAGGGACATATCGCAAGGTCACCGCGGGGCCGCACATCCGCGCGTCGGCCGCCACCGGTGGCAGGTCTGTCGCGGTGATCGCTGCGCCGATGCCGAGTTCGTCGAGGGCGTCGGCGACGGCGGACGCGACGTCCGGTATCGACAGCAACCGGGTCGAATAGTCTTCGACGTAGCGCGGGATCTCGGTGGTGAGGATCTTCGACGGCGGAACGGTGCCGGTCATGCGCGCTCGGCTGTCGGTGAGGTCGGTGTCAGCCACGGCGTGCTCCTTCCATCGCGACCCGGCGCGACGTCGGCAGGGTGCGCCGGCGGGCCGCCTCGTAGGTGTCGATGTCTTCGACATCGCGCAGGGTCAGGCTGATGTCGTCGTAGCCGTTCAGCAGCCGCCAGCGGGCGTTGTCGTCCAGGTCGAACGGGTAGGTGGCACCGCTCGCACGGACCTCCCGTCGGACCAGGTCAACGGTGATGGGGGCCTCGGGGCTGCTGTCGATCGTGTCCCAGAGTTCGTCGATCACCGACTGCTCGAGCGTGACCGTCAGCAGCCCGTTCTTCAGGGAGTTGCCGCGGAAGATGTCTCCGAACCGCGGGGCGAGGACGGCCTTGAAGCCGAAGTTCCGCAGCGCCCAGACCGCCATTTCCCGGGACGATCCGACACCGAAGTTCTCCCCGGCCACCAGGATCGACGCGTTCCGGAAGCTGGGTCGATTGAGCACGAACTCCGGGTCGAGACGCCAATCGTGAAGCAAGGCATCCCCATAGCCCTCCTTGGTCACCCCGGTGCAGAACCGCGCCGGGATGATCTGGTCGGTGTCGACATCGGAAACCCGCAGCGGCGCAGCGATTCCGGTGTGTTCGGTAAAACTCTTCATGGATGGTCAGTCCTCCAGGTCTGCGGGCGCCGTGAGACGTCCGGTGATCGCGGTCGTGGCGGCCACTGCGGGTGAGACCAGGTGCGTCATCACACCCCGCCCCTGCCGGCCCTCGAAGTTGCGGTTGTTGGTCGACGCCGCCCGCTGGCCTGGGCGTAGTCGGTCGTCGTTGAGCGCCACGCACATCGAGCACCCGGAGTACCGCAGCGGGGCACCGGCCGCGGCGAAGATCTCGGCGAGGCCTTCCTCCACGGCCTGCGCGCGGACGGCCTCCGACCCGGGAACGACGAGAACGTCGACCCCGGGTGCAATGCGCCGGCCCTCCCACACGGCGGCCACCTCCCGCAGGTCCTCGATCCGGCCGTTGGTGCACGACCCGATGAACACCGCATCGACCGCGATGTCGCGCAGCGGCGTTCCCGGAGTCAGCTGCATGTAGGCCAGGGCGCGTTCGGCGGCGGCGCGATCCACCGCGTCGACGAAGGTGCCCGGGTCGGGGACGTTGGCGTGGAGGGGCAGGGACTGGGCAGGGTTGATTCCCCAGGACACCCGAGGGGTGATGGTGGCGGCGTCGAGGTGCACTTCCTTGTCGAAGACGGCGTCGTCGTCGGAATGGAAGGTCCGCCAGTACGCGGCCTCCTCCTCGAACGCGGCCCCGGACGGCGCGTGCGGGCGGCCGCGCAGATACTCGATGGTGACGTCGTCGGGGGCGATGAGACCGGCCCGGGCGCCGGCTTCGATGGACATGTTGCACACCGTCATCCGGCCTTCCATGGACAACGCACGAATGGCCTCACCCTGGTACTCGATGACGTGGCCCTGCCCGCCGCTGGTACCGATCTGCTCGATCACCGCGAGGATGAGGTCCTTCGCCGTTGCTCCGGGCGGCAGCTGACCGTCGACGACCACGCGCATGTTCTGCATCGGCGCCATCGGCAGTGTCTGGGTGGCGAGGACGTGCTCGACCTGGCTGGTGCCTATGCCGAAGGCCAGGACGCCGAAAGCGCCGTGGGTGCTGGTGTGCGAGTCACAGCAGACCAGCGTCATCCCGGGCTGGGTCAGTCCGAGCTCGGGACCGATGACGTGCACGATCCCCCGCGCGGAATCCCCGAGCGAATACAGCTCGATACCGAAATCCCGACAGTTACGCCGAATGTGGTCGAGCTGCTCGGCCGCGCCCGGGTCGGTGATCATCCGCAGCACGTCGTCGGTCGGTGTGTTGTGATCCTCGGTGCCCAGGGTCAAGTCGGGGCGGCGGACGGTGCGGCCGGCGGCGCGCAGACCGGCGAAGGCGGCGGGGGTGTTCACCTCGTGCAGCAGGTGCATGTCGATGTAGACCAAGTCCGGTTCACCCTCGGCGGAGCGCACCACATGGCTCCTCCAGATCTTGTCCGCCAGTGTGTAGCCCATGATCAGCACCCGTTCCTTCCTAGCCACGTTCCACCATCGACCCACAGTGGTGAGGCGGAGTGTGCAGAGCGGCCGTCCGTCGACCGGACCGCCGTGCTCGATATGACCCACAACATATGCAGACCTGTACCGTGAGATAAACACACGTACAAAAAATGATGCCAAGTGCTCAACTATGGATGGCCTCGGAACAACCGGATGCGCATTTGGACTACTTTCCCGCCCTCACGACAGGAGTACCAGTGGACGGCTTCGACAAACTCGACCTCGACATCCTCCGACTCATCGTCGAAGAACCCCGCGCAGGCGTGCGCGAGTACTCTCGCAGACTCAACATCGCCCGCAACACCGCCCAGGCTCGGATCACCAAACTCGAAAAAGCGGGCGTGATCGTCACCTGGCGCCCCCAAATCAATCTCGCCCCGCTGGGTTACGCCGTCATGGCGTTCGTGCACGTCCACATCGCCCAGAGCCAGGTCAACGAAACCCTGGAGCGGCTGACCGCGATCCCCGAACTCATCGAGGCCAACACCGTCTCCGGTGAAGGAGATCTACTGTGCCGCTTCGTCGCCCGAGACAACTCCCACTTCGAGGACGTCCTCCAGTCGGTCATGAAGACCGAAGGCGTCCTGCGCACCCGCTCCGAGATCGTCCTGAGCCGGCGCATCTGGCCCCGAACCATTCCGATCGTGGAGAAACTGCGGGCAGAAAATTGATTTGCCGGATCCCGGGATAGCCGAGCTTCTGGCTCGCTGCTCGCGATTCAGTTGAACCATCCGCCACGCGAGGGCCGGGATACTGAGCTATTGGCTCAACGGCCCTGACCGCGACTGGTTCACGTTGAGCAACTGGATGCTTTCTCGGCGGGCCAGTTGATTCTGTGACCGCCATCACCCTTCAATAGCGGGGCACGGCAACGCCACCTGCGGTCCCCGGCGGATCAGGCGTCGCCGCCATCGGCTCACTGCCACCGGTTCACACCGGCAGGCGGCTCGGATCCCCGGGCATCCACCGAAAGGGTTACCTCCGATGCTCTACTTCATCTCGATCGCGGCGTTGATCGCCCTGTTCGCGATCGGCACCATGACACCCATCAACATGGGGGTCTTGGCGTTCGCCGCCGCCTTCGTGATCGGCGGCTGGCTGTCCGGACTATCCATGGACGACATCTTCGGGTTCTTCCCCGGCAGCATCTTCACCATCATCGTCGGGATCACCCTGCTGTTCGGAATCGCCCGGGTCAACGGCACCGTCGACCTGATCGTCGCCGGGGCACTCAAACTCGTCCGAGGCAAACGCTGGGCCATCGTCTGGCTGATGTTCTTCCTCGGCGCCGGCCTGATGACGATGGGCTCGGTACTGGCAGTCGGGATGCTCGCCCCCATCGCCATGCCGATCGCCAAGCGCTACAAGATCGACCCCCTGCTGATGGGGATGATGATCAGCCACGGCGTGCTCGGTGCCGCCTTCTCCCCGATCACCGTCTACGGCGCATTTACCAACGGTTGGCTCCAGTCCGCCGGCCTGCCCACCAACCCCCTCGCCCTGTATGTCATCCCCCTCGGCCTCAGCTTCGTACTCGCACTCGGCCTCTTCCTCGTCCGCGGCCGTGACCTGCTCCGCACGGACGACCAAACCATCGATGTCGACGACCTCGCCGCCGACAACCCCACCATCGCAGGAAGTCCCACACCGCAACCACGCGGCGGCGACCTCGTCACCACCGGAGCAAACACCGGCCAGCACGGCACCTCCGCCAGACACGGTGCCGGCCCCATGGTGCTGACCACCGAATCGCCGCAGCCCGGACGCGAACCGGACCGGCTCGAGGAAATCGAATCCACCGGATTCACCCCGCTGCGTGTCCTCACTCTCCTCGGCATGGTCGCCCTGCTCATCGGATCCGCCGTTTTCCAGATCGACGTCGGCGTGTGCTCTATGGTCATCGCGGCCATCCTCCTCGTCCTCGCACCCAACAAGCACAAGCCCGCCGTCAACAACGTCACCTGGTCCGCGGTACTCCTCGTCTGCGGAATGCTCACCTACATGAGCGTGCTCAAGGCCAACGGCACTCTCGAGTTCCTCGGTGACGCGGCAGCCTCCCTCGGCTCCCCACTCCTGACGGCCCTGATCCTCTGCTACGCCGTCGCCGCCGTCTCCGCGGTCGGTTCGTCCATCGGAACCCTCGGCATCGTCCTCCCCCTCGCGGCACCGCTACTGATGATGGGCGAGGTCGGCCTCATCGGATTCGTCGCCGCCGTCTCCTTCTCCGCAGTCATCGTCGACGTCAGCCCCCTGTCCAGCAACGGCGTCATGGTCCTCGCCAACGCCCAGGTCCCCGACCGCGACAAGTTCCAGCGCTCCCTCTTCAAATACACCGGGTACGTCGTCCTCGTCGCCCCCATCCTCGCCTGGCTCCTCGTCGTCCTCCCCACATCTGTTTAGCCGCAGGACCCCAATCCCTCTGCGATACCCAAGCGCCGGTCACTTCCAGTGGCCGGCGCTTCATCGTGCGGAGCGCACCGAAGAGAGTCCGCCGCCGCACAGCATCCCGCGGCGGTGCACCATTCCGTCGAATGGTTTCCGAGCGCCGCCTCCGCCCTGTTCGATGCCCGGCGATCCATTCGGGCCGCTCGGCCGGGATCCGCCGCGCCTCGATCATCGTCTTCGAGTTCGCCGACGCGCATGGGGCGACCTTCCAGCTCGGGGCCCGGATACGACCATCTCAAGTCCACCACACTCGCCTGTCCGCTTAGCCCAGAATGCCCGCGCGGATCCAGGTAGCGGGTGTCGAACCTTCTACTCGGCGGTGTTCCTACTCGGCGTGTTCGGCGAGCATAAGCATGAACCCTCTGTGTCCGTAGCGGTCGATGATGGGCAGACCCAGCCCGGCATGGGGACGATCCACGCCGACGACGAACCCTCCACCGTCGTTTCCGACCACATATACGGGGTAATCCAGGGTCGAAGCCGCCGGGTTCAATGGCCCGCGTCGCGGCACCCGGCACCGGTACTCCTCCCCGACACCTCGCCGGCACTCCCACATCACAAACCGGGGACATGTCATCACGCCAGGTCACAGCACCATCACAGACGAAACGGCCCCTCCCAGGGGGCGGGCAGACGATCGTTCTCGACGGTGGCGTGCAGGTCGCTTGGCCGTACCCAGAGCTCTGAGCATCTGTCCAATCACGCTGCATCGGGTCGGAGGCGGCCCGTCGCCATTCCGCACGGCGGACATTGCCTGGACCGCCGCGCGAATCGAACTCCAACTCCTGCGATGCTGCATGCCGGACAGGAAGGTTCGACCTACGGCGCCAGCCTTCGACGTGGCTGTGGCCCCTCCCGGCTCTGGTCGAGCCGCCATGGAAAACCGCGCCGCGGCCACAATCTCATCCACACCGAGAGGACCGATAGAGTCCATGCTTCGGTCTGAGCCTTCAAGCACGATTCCCTACGAGCACGCTCGATCGTGGCTCCTGGTGTCTGCGGCAAAACCTGAAGCTTTCCCCGACGCAACCAGCAGTCAGGCTGACGTTGTAGTCCTTGACCTGGAGGACGGTGTCATCGCCGCGAAGAAGGACCCAGCACGCGTACCGCCGGTGCGGCGGGTGTCGCTCTTGTCCTACGTATCTGGGTCATGCCGGTGCGGATGTGGCCCGTTGACTGGGAATGGGTGAGGTCTCCGGTAGATGGTTTGGCTACCAAGACGAAACTGATCCCGGAGACTTCGTGACCAGCATAGATGGCCGGCGATTGTTGGTCGATCGGATTCTGATGGGTGGTCATGACCTCGCAATGCGCAGCCACGGAACAACAACTCCATTGCTGCGTCGGTCGTGAAGGGTCGGCCGTAGCAGTTCGGTCGAGGTTAGTGTGCAGATATGGAGGCGCTGGAGCCGGCTCACGGTGCGGAGGCCGGAAGGGGTATTGCTGCGTATTTGCTGGCGAATGTGTCCAGCCTGGCTGACGACATGCTGAGGTATATAGCCGAGCGAATACCGGAGGTCGGCGGGGATGCCGAGCTTCGCGGCCTGACCCTGGGATCGTGCTCGTCGAATCTCGAAGCGGTACTTTCGATGGTTCGTCATGGGATCGACGTAGCGGCTGCGGAGGCGCCGGTAACGGCGCTCGAACACGCGCGCGCAATGGCATCACGCGGGCACAGCGTCGATGTGATGCTGCGGTTCTATCGGTTGGGTCATGAGTACTTCACCGAGAAGCTTTCCGACTCACTCACTGACTGGATCGAGGACCCCGCTGTCGCGTTGAGGACGTTTATCGATCTCGAGCGCTTCGGATTTCGATACATCGACCGCATTTCCAGTCTGGTAGCTGCCGAGTACGTCGCTGAGCTCGACCGACGCCAGAACCAGGCAAGAGCGGAACGCGCCGATCTCGTGCGGGCACTGCTCGCTGGGGAACGCGTCGACATCGCTCGTGCCGAACGTGTGCTCAGCCACCGGTTCACCGGTCGGCAGATCGGTTTCGTGTGCTGGGTCGACGACCGCGGCGTCGACCTCGAGGGATTCGCTCGGCAGGTTGGAAGGTTCCTTGGGGCCGGTCACTCACTCGTCGTGGCGGACGGCCCGCTCGCGGTGTGGGGATGGGCATCGATCACGGGGGACGTGAGAACTTCGCTCACGGGCATGGCGACTGAGTTTCCCGGCGAACGCGAAAACGTTCACATCGCGGTGGGCTCACCCCATCCGGGGGCAGCCGGTTTCCGCACCTCCCACCTCGAGGCTCTACGCACTCGCCGAATCATCGAACTATCCGGTCGCGCGGCGCCATCGATCACCCAGTTCAGCGATGTTGCGTTGGTAGACGCCATCTCGCGCGACCTGGATGCGGCGCGGGCCTTCGTCGCCGCTCAGCTCGGTGCTCTCGCACGGGACGACGCGAAAGAGCGCAGCGAGCGCGCCGCGCTCCTGGCTGTTCTCGACGCGCAGGGGAGTCTGGCGACCGCAGCGAGCACCTTGGGAATCCACCGGAACACGGTCCTGCAAAGGGTGCGTCGTGCCGAAGAGCGCAGGGGCCGGCCCGCAACGATCAACATCGCCGAACTACACGCAGCGCTGACCGTCTGCAATGTGCTGGGGGCCTCGGTGTTGCACGGGTCAGAGCCTCGCTGACCCGTGCCCGAGCACGGAGAATGTGCTGACAGCACACCGGAGAGGGCTGGGAAGGCCTTGTCGACCGATACCGGCCGGATCTAGGTTGTGAGGAATCTCATCCCGAAGCGCGAAGGAGGAGTCCGATGTCGACTACGACTCGAGCACCCCAACCCCAAACAGCGGCCTCGGAGCACTCCTTGCCTGATCCGGGCGAGCAGGTTCCCACGCTGTCCTGGCCGATAGTCGGCATCGGCACATCTGCGCTTGCGCTCTTCGGCCTCTCGACCTGGGCCGCGCTCACCGACACGTTGCCTGCGATCGCCACCATCGCCGCGAGCTCCGCAGCAATCTTCGTCCTGTTCACCGTGCTGCACGACGCCTCGCATTACTCGATCAGCTCACATCGCTGGGTCAACGTCGCCTTCGGTCGCGTGGCAATGTTCTTCGTCTCGCCTCTGATTTCATTCAGATCTTTCGCGTTCATCCATATCGAGCACCATCGCAACACCAACGACGGTAAGTCCGATCCCGATCACTTCGTCAGCGCCTCACCCTGGTGGCAGCTGCCCATCCGCTTCCCGGCCATGGACCTGCCATACATCAGTTTCCTGGTACGCAACCTGCGTCGCCGACCACGCGCCGAGATTCTCGAAACGGCGTCGTTGATGACCCTTTCGGTGACCGTCATCGCCTCGGCCGCCTTCACCGGACATCTGTGGACGCTCGCGCTGATCTACCTGATCCCCGAACGGGTCGCGATGTTCGTGCTCGCCTGGTGGTTCGACTGGCTACCCCACCACGACCTCGAAGACACCCAACGCGAGAACCGCTACCGCGCGACCCGCAACCGCGTCGGCTCAGAATGGATCCTGACTCCCCTGCTCTTGTCGCAGAACTACCACCTGGTCCACCACTTACACCCCTCCATCCCCTTCTACCGCTACGTCGCGGCCTGGCAACGCAATGAGGCCGCCTACCTCGAGCGCGACTCGGCAATAAGCACCGTCTTTGGGCAACAGCTCGACGCCACGCAGTACCAGGAGTGGAAACGCCTCAACGGCACACTCGCTGCACTGCTCCCAGTCCGAATGCCGCCTGCCTCCGCGGCAAGCCATGCCAGCACCCACCCGATCCCTGTCAAAAGCGTCGAGCCGCTGACCCCAGACAGCGTCAAAGTCACTTTCGACGTCCCCGATCACCTCAGCGACCAGTTCCACTTCCAGGCCGGCCAACACCTGACCGTGCGACACCGCATCGGCGGACAGCAGGTGCGACGAAACTACTCGATCTGCACCTCCGCCACCTCGGGAGAACTGTCGATCGGAGTACGCCACATCCCCGGCGGGAAGTTCTCGAGCTTCGCGGTCGACACGCTGCGAGCCGGTGACGTCCTGGAACTGATGACCCCCACGGGTAGCTTCGGCGCACCCCTCGATCCACTCGCCCGGCACCACTATGTCGCGGTAGCCGCCGGGAGCGGCATCACGCCCATCCTGTCGATTCTGCGCACCACCATGGAGATCGAGACCGAGAGCCGCTTCACCCTCTTCTACGGCAACCGAACCGCAGAGTCGACCATGTTCGCCGCCGAACTCGACGAGCTCGAATCCCGGTACGCAGACCGGCTACGCATCTTCCACATCCGCTCAGCCCAGGCGCACCACCCCGCACCTCTTCGCGGCCGTATCGACCTGGCGATGGTTCACCGCCTCCTCGCCACCGACCTCACGTCGATCGATCGGTGGTACCTGTGCGGCCCGAGCGAACTCGCCACCACCATCCGCGATGACCTCGCAACCGAAAAGGTGCCGACCGAGCGGATACACCTCGAACTGTTCCGCGGCACGAACCGACCCACGCACGTCGAGAACTTCCCCGCCTCCGAAGTGACCATCACGCTGTCCGGCGCGAACCACACCGTGCAACTCGCCCCCGGTGAGACCGTCCTCGAATCCGCGCTGAAAAACAACATCGACGCCCCCTATGCCTGCCTCGGCGGCGCGTGCGGCACCTGCAGAGCCCGAGTCACCACAGGAGCAGTATCGATGGAGCAAAATTTCGCACTTCACACGGCCGAGACCGAGGCCGGCTTCATACTGACCTGTCAATCCCACCCCACCACACCCACAGTCGCAGTCGACTACGACAGCTGAGCAAACACATACGCGAACACCGCGAGAAGGCCGCACGGGCCACCGGCGCCGCCGTCGCCAGGGCACCAGGTGGACCGTGGCCGGAAACTTCTGACGGTTTGCCTCGGTCAGCGGCGGGGGTGACCGCCGGTGAATCCGGTTCACACATAGCGTCATCGACCCGGCAACGTCATATCGAGTGCGGCCCGCTCCCCTGGCGGGCCGCACTGTGACACTCGCATCGCAGTGCGCCAGCGTACGATGACAATCCCCGACCAGCGACATCACAATGAGAGATCGCGGCCGATGATCTCTTTCATGATCTCGTCCGATCCTGCCCAGATCTTGGTCACTCGAGCATCCATCCCGCGCCTTACGCGAAGCTGGTCTTCGAATAGGGGCCACTTTCGTTGCCGGCTACTCCTTCGGTGTCGAGCGGGCACAAGTCCTCGCGAAGTACATCGAGCTGAGCGACGCCTACGACGGGACTGTCCGGTAATCGGTTGATCTGAGTCTGGCCCACGCCGAGCTTTGCTTGGCGGGAAGGCGGAATCATGACCGAGACACTCGATCCTATGGATCAGACGAAGATCGATCACCAGAAGTTGGCGCAGCAACTGCTGGCGCAGGGCAAGGCTGACGGCGTGGAACTGGTCGGACCGAACGGACTACTCAACCAACTCACAGCGAACGTGCTCGAAACCGCTCTCGAAGCAGAGATGGAGGAGCACCTCGGCTACGAGAAACACCAGATCGAAGGAAGAAATGGAGGGAACTCCCGCAACGGCAGACGAGCGAAAACGGTGCTGACGGAGATCGGACCGGTCGAAATCCAAGTACCCCGTGATACCGATGCCTCGTTCGATCCCCAGATCGTCAAGAAACGACAGAGACGGCTCACCGGTGTCGACGAGATCATCTTGTCGCTCTCATCGAAAGCCTCACCACAGGTGAGATCGTCGCCCATTTCGATGACGTCTACGGCGCCTCGGTGTCGAGGGAGACGATCAGCAAGATCACCGACAAAGTCCTCGCGGAGATGGCCGAATGGTCCGTCCGGCCCCTAGACCCGGTGATCTTCATCGACGCCATCCATGTCAAGGTCCGGGACGGTCAGGTCACGAACCGGCCGATCTATGTCGCGATCGGCGTCACCGTGAACGGGGAACGCGACATCCTGGGGCTATGGGCCGGTGACGGTGGTGAGGGATATGGAACGAGCACAGGTTCGTTTCCGTAGTTTCGTGCTGTTACCTGAGGTTTTCCCACTGATTGGCGTGTCGTTAATCTTCGAGGTATAAGCCCGCGAGTTAAGGTGTTACCGCCCAACGCTAGGTGCGAGGAAGGCGTGCGGTGGGTGACGAGCGACTGCGGGTGATCTCGGGCGACGTCGCACCGGGCGTGGCAACGCGAGATCCGCAGTGTTTCCAGGCCGAATGTGTGGAGGCGTTCGTCGCGTCGTGGACCGCGCGTGGATTCGCGGAATCGACGATCGCCAATGACGTCGGTGTGCTGGAGCGGATGCTGGCGGCGCTTGGTCGGCCGGTGTGGGAGGTGACCGCCGCCGACGTCGATAGGGTGGTGGGCGAGCTGGCCAGCTCGGGTCGATCGGTGTCGACGCGGCGGAACTATGTGCAGGTGTTCAAGGGCTTTCACCGGTTCCTCGAGGTTCGCAAAGCGGCGGAGATCGAGGCAGCGTTCGGGGTGCGGCTGGCCTGTCCGCTGGACGAGTTCAATGCCGCCCGCCACGTCGGCGACGACTCGCCAACCGCGAACACGCCGCCGACGGCGGAGCGGGTGGCGGCATTCTTCGAGTTCCTCAAGGCGCGGATCGCGACCGCGCGCAAGTATGGCCCGGCCGCGCGGGACTACGCGTTGTTCCGCACGCTGTATCACGCCGGAGTGCGCGCCGAAGAGGTCGTGATGCTCGACCGCGGTGACGTGCACTTCGGGCGAGGCACCTTCGGCAAGCTTCATGTGCGCTTCGGGAAGGGCGCCAAGGGATCCGGGCCCCGGCCACGGTGGGTGCCGATGTTGGACGGGCTGGATCTGGTGTTGCGTTGGTATCTCGATGACGTCCGTGGCCGGTTCCCGGACAGCTCGGTGCTGCTGTGTGACGAGTCCGGCGGCCGGATAGCCGCGGCCACGATCCGTAACCGGTTGCGGCACCTGATGGACGTGGAGGGTCGGCCCGAAGCGGAGTGGTTCAGCCCGCACGGTATGCGTCGCGCGTGCGCCACCCACAACTACGAGCGCGGCGTGGATCTGGTTGCCATCCAACAACTTCTAGGACACTGGACGGTCGCGTCGACCATGCGGTACGTGCGCCAACCCTCGGGAATTGCATCAGACGGGTGCGTTTCCGCAGGTCACCTGCTGACCGCCCGACGGTAACAGTTTCGCGGGTAGGCCGGACACGCCGCTTGAGCTGGGACGCTTGCCCAGCGACTCCGTTAGATGCATGATTCATGCGCTGGAGGGTCGCGGGTGGATCGTGGTCAGGAGGCGGCGTTGAGGCGTGGTGATCTGGCAGGTGCGGCACATCTGGAGTTGGTTTCTGGAGTGGCGCAGCTGCATCCGGAGGATGCGATGTTCGAGGCGATGCTGCGTGGGTGGCGGGCCCAGCAGACGGCGCGAGGGCTCCAGGAGGGGACGATCGCGCCGCGGGAACGGTTGGTGCGCCGGTTCATCTCGTTCACCAACGAGTATCCGTGGCGATGGGGTCCGGCGCATGTGGACGAGTGGTCGCTGTCGATGACCGGTGAGTTGCAGCTGGCGCCGTCGACCATCCGGGGTTATCAGACGGATCTGCGGTTGTTCAGCGAGTACCTCTGCGATGGCCGCTACGGGTGGATTGCGGCGTGTCAGCGGGAGTTCGGGCCGCAGGTGCATCCGGTGGCGATCGTGCACGAGTGGAACACCATCGCGCACCTGAACAGCTACGAGGGCCGGCCGGAGGCGCGCCCGTTCACGCGGAAGGAGCTGCAGCGGTTCTTCGATTATGCCGACGACCAGGTGGAGCGGGCAGTGCGGGCGAAGCGCAAGGGTGCGCTGGCCGCCTACCGTGATGCGACCCTGTTCAAGGCCGTCTACGGGTGGGGACTGCGCCGGACGGAGACGTCCAAGCTGGATGTGGTCGATTTCGGCCGCAATCCGCACGCACCGCGGTTCGGTCGTTACGGCATGCTCAACGTCCGATACGGCAAGGCGAAGAAGGGGCAGCCCCCGCGGCGGCGCAATGTGCTGTCGGTGATGGACTGGGCGGTGGAGGCGGTGGCCGATTACGTGGAGAACGTGCGCCCGCGATTCGGGTTCGACGACCATCCGGCGTTGTGGTTGACCGAACGTGGTGGCCGGATCAAGCCGGTGGAGATCAACGCCCGTTTCGTCGCTTATCGTGACGCCTTGAAATTGCCGAAAGCGCTTGTACCCCACTCTATTCGTCACTCGTACGTGACCCATCTCACGGAGGATGGGGTTGACCGCCGGTTCATCCAATCGCAAGTCGGCCACGAATGCGACGGTTCCACGGCCATCTACACTCACGTCAGCGACGATTTCATGAATACCGCTCTACAAAAAGCCCTTTCACCGTTGTTTGGTTCGACCGACCCCGCACACGAGGACCGCACGTGACACCGAAATTGGACTACCGCTGGAATCTACGCGCGGTGATGGCCGAGCGCGGGATGTTCGCCACCACCGACTTGATCGAGCCGCTCGCGGCACGAGAGATCGTGCTGTCGTCGAGCCAGGTCTACCGGCTCGTCGTCGAACGCCCGGAACGATTGAGCCTGAAGGTGCTGATGGCACTTCTGGACATCCTCGGCTGCGGGATGGACGACCTCATCGAACCCGTCGCGGCGGCCTCGGCCGCCACCAAGCGCAGGAAGGTCGTTGGCGGCAACGCCGGAGTTGGGGACCTGCGCCCGAAACGAGCCCGGGTCCGCGAGACCGGTCACCGGTGAGCACTGTGGATCCGAAGCGGGTGATCAGTGATCCGGTCGGGCTGATCAGCGATTTGGTCGCGGAAGCCGACCCGGGCCTGGACCCCGGCCGGGCCCGAACGGTGGTCGTCTCCACCGTCGGGGGCCGGGCGAAATCGCGGCGGATCGCCGCGGCGCTGGTCGCGCGGCCCGCGGTGTTGGCCGACGGGCGGTCCCCGGCACCCCGCGCGATCGGGGATCTGCTGTTGGCGTTGCGCAAGGCCGGGGCAACCGCGATCGCGGCGCCCTGCTGCGCCGATTGCGGAAAACAGCTGCGTACCCTCATGCGTCGTGGACAGCACTGGTACTGCAGTGTCTGCGAGCAGAACACCGCAGCCTGCGCCGGTTGCGGGAACCTCAAACAGGTTCGGTCACATGACCGCGACGGGCATCCACGCTGCGCCCAGTGCCCGGACCCCGACGATCGTGACCCGATCGCGGTCATCCACGCCGCCGTCGCCGCACTCGATCCGGCCGTCCCGCGTGATGCCATCGCTGGCGTTCTCGACCGCTGCTGTCGTCAGCGCGGCTACCAGCGGCGGGTGGCCTGGGCGTTGGAAGCCGACCCTGCCCTGCTGACCGGCGAGGGGCATCGTGCGCCGCTGCGAGTGATCCCGCGGCTCGTCGAGCACCTGCACGCGAGCGGCGTCCGCGGAATCGTGCTGCCGACCTGCCCGGGCTGCGGCCGGCAGGTCCGCATCGACAAGCCCCTGGACGGTCAGCGGGTCTGCCGCACCTGCATCGCGCACTCCCGCATCGAAGAATGCGCTCGCTGCGGCGCCCGCCGCGAGCCGGTCAGCAGGGACGAGCACCGGCGCCCTATCTGCGCCAACTGCTTCTGCACCGACCCGGCCAATCTGGAGATCTGTCTCGGCTGCGGACGCCGACGTCCGGTCGGGCGGCGGACCACCGACGGACCGCTCTGCCAGACCTGTCATACCCTCCCGATCAGGACCTGCTCGATCTGCGGCGACACCACACCCTGCGGCATCTCCAGGCGCACCGGCCGACCATGGTGCCCGACCTGCCAACGCCGAGCCGCGGACTGCGGTCGCTGCGGACGCCACACCGCGATCGCCGCCGGCACCCTCACCGAGCCGCTCTGTGACAACTGCGCACCACCACCCGCCTGGCGGGACTGCCCCACCTGCAGCGACCCCGACCACCCCACACCGGGCCGCTGCGGGAAATGCTTGACCAATCAACGCCTCTACCAGGTCATGGGTCCGGTCACCGCCGATATGCCACCCGGTCTGCTGGCGCTGCGACACGACATCGCCACCGCCGAACACTCGATCACCGCACAACGCTGGCTCACCAAACAACCCGTCACCACGGTCCTGTCCGACCTCGCCGCGGGCCGCATGCCCCTGACCCACGCCGCGTTCGACACCCTGCCCAGACGTCCCGCCACCGAGTATCTGCGGCACACCCTCGTCGCCGTCGGCGCCCTGCCTGAGCGTGACGAGGAACTCGTGCGGCTGGAACGAACAATCTCCGAGTTCCTTGCCACGCAGCAGAATCCGGAATGGAAGAAGCTGCTGCACCGCTACCTGGTCTGGCATCTGCTGCGGCGGCTGCGCACCCGAAACAACGGACGTCCCACCACCCGGCAGCAGATGCTGCGCATCCGCAGCCACGCCCGCGCCGCCGCCGGGCTTCTCACCTGGCTCGCCACCCGCGGACTCACCCTGGCCAGCTGCGGCCGGACCGACCTCGATCAGTGGATCACCGATCCAGCCGGCGGCTACCGCTACGAGACCGGAACCTTCCTCCGATGGGCCTATGCCAGCAAACTCACCACCGCCTACCTGCCGGCCCGGCGCTGGAATGGCCCGGCCAACCCAATCGACGACGACAACCGCTGGACAACGGCCCGAACACTGCTGCACGACAACACTATCGACTCCGTCGACCGCCTCGCCGGCCTGCTCGTTCTCCTTTACGCCCAAGGTCCTTCCACGATCGCCCTACTGACCGTCGATCAGATCTCGATCACCAACGACAACGTCCACATCAGCTTCGGCCGAACACCGATCCGGCTCCCCGAACCGGTCGATGACCTGGCCCGGACCGTGTTCGCCACACGCAAAGGCCACGCCACCATCGGCGCCACCACTCCGTCGCGCTGGCTATTCCCCGGCGGTCAGCCCGGCCGTCCGATCAGCGCCCAACGACTGAAGCTGAGACTGAACCAGCTCGGCATCCGACCTAACCAGGCACGCAGCACCGCACTGTTCGGCCTCGCCACCCAGATCCCCGCAGCCATCCTCGCCCGAACCCTCGGCATCAGCGTCAGCTCCGCCGTCCGCTGGCAGCAGATTTCCGCTGGAGATTGGACCACCTACGCCGCCAACATAGCCGACAGGAGGGGGCATTCGGACAGTTGTGATACCTGACGTCACCATTTCGTCGGAAACGCTCATCGAAGACGCCTACCAACGCGCGATCTCGGCGACGCTGACCGAGTTGACCGGACAGGAGTGAGCATGCAGATCCCGCCAAGCACCGCCCGGCGCGACAACTCAGGGCCACCGACGGCGAACACCTCGGTCGTCATCAGCGTGGCGGGAGAATGTCGTATGCCGGCAGTTGCGTCGTGTCCGTGCAGGATGTGTCCGGCTTCTCCGGATTGTCGAAAAACGACGCGATTATCTCGGCTCCGCACGGTGGCTCTGCATACACACCGTGTGCAGCTCCGGGCACCACCGCGACTATGGATTCCGAGAGATCCTTCGCGATGTAGTCGCCCCACACCGCACCGGTCTGCCCGTCGTAGGTACCCGACAGCACAAGCGAAGGGATGTCACTGACGGTGATGTCTCGGATCGAGTCAGGGGCCCTCGGCACGTCCCACACCTGGCAGGCGTCGCGCAGGAACGGCAGCTGCGGCGCTTGGGCCCGAACGGACTCCGGGAGTTCAGGGAATTCCTTTTCCGCCTGTTGCATTGACTGCTCGACGGTCTCGAACGGGATCCATTCACGGCACCAAATGCTCAGGGTGAGACCCCAATGGAGGACGCCCCTCTCCGGATGCCCCCACACCTCGGCCCACCGCGACGCAATGGGCTGCGCATTCCCGTGTGCGAGCTCATCGACCGTTGAGGGGAACTCTTTCGGTAGATGGGTAGCCACGGGGACAAACCAGTTCAGCAGCATTCCGCCGTCGACGACAACTTTCGTCTCTCCTACACCCTCAACGTTGACCGTCGTGGTGATGGGCTTCGCCTCGAGCTCGTTGACCAGCCGGATGAACGTGGCCCCCAGGTCGGGATAGCGCTCTTTGCATGCCCGCTGGTCCTCGCACGCCTTGACCATGTTGTCGAATGCTTGGCGAGCGCTGGCCCAGGTCCACCCCAGGGCAGCAGCCGATGGAGGCGTCACTCCGTCGAACACGATCGACTCGATAGCGTCGGCGTCTTGACGCATGTAGATCAACGCAAGATCGGTACCGTACGAGTGGGAGAACACATTCCACCTCTCGAGGCCGAGTGCCTTGCGTAAGTCGATCAGGTCATAGGTGCTCTCGGTCGAATTGAATGCCGCGAGGTCAACGGTGGGATCCAGGCGGTCGTGGCACTCCTTCACCGCTTCTACGTACGCATCCCGTGTGGACTCGGCGTTCCACGCCATTCCGATCCTGTGGGCGAAGAACTCGAAAATCTCCGGGCAGGGCAACGGCGAGCTGGACGTTATGTTGCCGCGCTGTCCCATCAGGATCAGATCGCGATCACGGTTCAGCGGCACGTCCGGGTTGACCGGGGGATCGGTGACCGCATCCTGACCGGGCCCGCCCATGAGAAAGACGATCGGAGCCTTGGCCGGCGGCTGCGTTTCCGACGGAACGATCGCAACTGCCAAGCGCAAGGATCCGCTGTCTTCTCTGGTGCGGTTCACCGGTACCGACAATTCCCCGCAGCGAGCATTCTCCAGCAGTGGGACCGGATTTGGCGTCTTCGCGCACGGACCCTCGACAAACTCCGCCGGCGGATGCGCCACAGTCGTCGGTGGCGCACCGGACGGATCGGAATTGCTGCTACACGCTGAGCTGACGAGAATCGAGACAAACGCTATCGCCGTTACCTGGTTCACAAACCGCATGTCAACCACCCTGAAATGGCGACCGCCCGAACCTTGTGTTCGGGCTCGGCCCGAGTATTTACTCGGATAAATCCTGGCACACCCATAGCAGTGGGAGCGCCGTTACCGGCGAAGCGGCCACACAGGCCGCTGAAATCGCGAGGGCAGCATGCTACCCAGCCATCACCATGCCCCCCACCCTCGGTGCGACAATCGCCGCCCTCGTCGAAGTCGCCGCCCTCACCGGCGCCAACACAGGTCCCGACGAGCCGGCGACAGCGATGTCGACGTTCTCCACCCTCGGCGTCCCGACCCGAGACCACGCCGCGACCGCCCACGGTCCGAGTGCCCGAGCCACTCCCCCTGCGAGCGGCGCGGCTCATCGACAACACCCCCGACCTCGCACACCAAGACTGCCCACTACCACCAGAGGTCACCGAGGACGCCCGACCCCACCCACAGAAAGCACTGAGCGACGACGCCGAACAGCTCCGGGCACTGAACCCCGACACCGGCCGACGGACCGGCCCGGGCCTGTGGGCGGTTCCCGACGATCCATCGTGAACACACCGTGACTGTCGCGGGCCGCATTCGTGAGCTGCAGAAACGATCGTTTTCCGACACCCACTCTGACCCGCGGGTTTGGTTGTGACTCAAGGCGATAAGTGGCATCGATTTCGCGGCTTTATATGGCGCTGCCTGCCGGACTCGCGGAGCCGCTGCTGGTCGTGTGAATTGGGATTGGGCTTGCAGGACGAACGGAGGGAATCGGGGCCACCTCCGTTCGCTGCGGCGGCGACAGAATGTGCGAGGGGCACCTTCCCGGTCGACGGCAAAGTATCGGTGAGCGCCAGCGTCGTGGAAGGAGAGATGGTTCGGGCGGTGAACCTTCTTGGTTGGCGCGCCACTGGCCGTGAAGCAGATACGCACAGCTGAGAGTTCGGCGAATTCAGTTGATGCCCTTCGCCCACCATCCGGATGGCGGGGATGCCGTCTCCCAGCGTGGCGCGTAGTGCTCGAGGAATATCTGCCCCACCAATTCCCCGCGGCTGCGCACCCCGGTCTTGTCGAAGATCGACTTCATGTGGTCTTGAATTGTGTAGACGGATAACGACATTGCGTGCGCCATCTCCCTTGTCGATCGCCCTTGGATGCACAGCGCAGTGAGATGACATTCGCGTTGGGACAGTCCGTAGGCCATGGCAATGACGGGCGCGATCTCATGCGGCGTCGCGGGTTGGATGATGACGGCGGTGCGTCCGTCTTCGACGCCGGAAAGCCTGGTCCCGTACAGCAACAGCCAGGCGCCGGATCGCGTGCGTACCCGCGAGCGCGCGGCAAGTTCCAGCGGATCGGTGCCCGGTTCGATCGCCCGCGCCCGGGCCGCGATGGCTTGCACGACCTTCGATTCGAACGGCGTCGACGGCGCCGGGACCTCGACAATTTCGTCGATCCAGCGTTCCGCGGCGGGTGAGACCGATTCCGGGTTGCCCGCGGCGTCGAAGACCACCACGCCGGGGCCGTAGTCCACGGTCGTCACGGCGGCCTCGACCTTGTGGAGCATCGAATGTCGCAGACCGGTCGCGAGCGCGGGCGCCAGCGCGGCGATTGCGCGGACGTGCTCGGCGGTGTACCAGGGCGCGCCCGCATCGCGCAGAAATGCCGCTGCACCCCAGTAGACCCCGTCCGACACCAGGGAGACCCGCAGCTCGTCGCCGATTCCGTACGCCTCGTGCGAACGGTGCCGTGCACTGCGGGACAAATCTCCGTGGGTATCCAGACTAAGTGCACCCGCCAGGCGGCCACTGTGCGCAAGAAACGCCCACTTGTCGACGTCCTCGACCTCGTATTCGTAGTGCGCCAACCAGGATCCGGAACACCCAACGTTCCGGTTGACGCTGCCGGTGAACAGGATGGTGCCCGGGTCGACGGTGTGCCAGCAGCAGCGGTCATGTGGGATCACCGCGCGCAGGGCCTCGCTCATTCGCGCGCTGTACCCCACCCAGTCCAGCTGGTCGGCGGCGGCACGCGAGATTTGATCGCGGACGCGTGGCAGCAAGCTCTGCGCCATCTCCGAAGTGTATCGCAGCAGGTTAGGGCTGCCTACCCCAGAAATCTGGGTGAATTCCCCAGGATTCAGGGATATGACGCAGAACCGACAACGACGACGCTGGTTGCATGACGATGACAGCCCATACCTCCGCCGAAACCGACCACGACCTGCCTAGCCCGGAGCCGATCATGCAGCTGGCGTCCGGGTTCATGGCCGCCAAACACCTCTTCGCCGCCAGCGAACTCGGCTTGTTCGAGGCGTTGGGCGAGGGCCCCACCGACCTGCATGGCCTGGCCGCCCGCAGCGGGCTTACTGCCCGAGCCACCCGGATCAGCGCCGACGCCATGGTCGCGATGGGTATGCTCGAACGCCGAGGCGAACAGTATGTCAATACCGAGACGGCGGCCGCGTTCCTCGCCGGCGGATCGCCCGCCGACCTGCGTCCGCTGCTGCGGTTCTGGGACAAGATCAGCTTCCCGGCGTGGGAAGACCTGGCCGGCGCACTCGCCCGCGGGCCGAAACGCCAGATCTTCGACCTCGACGCCGCCCTGCAACCCATCGCCTCGATCGGTATCGAGGCGTTTTCGGCCGGCTCCTCGCTCGCCCTGCCGGACACGGTCGATCTGTCCGGCAGTCATCGACTCCTCGACATCGGCGGCGGCACCGGCTCCTGGTCCATCGCGGTGGCGCGCCACTGCCCGCAACTGAGCGCGACCGTGTTCGAGCTGCCGGCGGTTGCCCAGACCGCGCAGGACCGCATCGCGTCGGTCGGGATGGAGGGGCGAATCGACGTATACGCCGGCGACGCGATGGCCGACCCGCTGCCCACCGGATACGACGCCTTCCTGGTCGCGAACCTGGTGGATTACTGGTCGCCGGAGCAGAATCGTGCGCTGCTACAACGCATTCGCGACGTCGCCGCACCCGGCGCCACGCTGCTGATTGCCGACTTCTGGACCGACCCCACCCACACCCAGCCGGTCGCGGCCGCCCTGATGGCGGGCGAATTCGCGGTCCACCTCGAACACGGCGACGTCTACAGCGTCGGAGAAGGCATCGCCTGGCTGCAGGACACTGGCTGGCGCTGCCGCGACCATCGCTCGCTCACCGGCCCGATGAGCGTCATTGTCGCCGAAACCGCATGAAACAAGACAACACCCAAGGAGCACACGATGAGCGAGCATCAAGTCGCAATCGTCGGTGCCGGCACTTCCGGGGTCGCGGCGGCGGTGGCCCTCGCCGACCGTGGCATCAACCCGTTGCTGATCGACCGAGCCGACCAAGTCGGTTCGTCGTGGCACTCTCGTTATGACCGGCTGCGACTGAACACCGGCAGGCAGTTCTCCCACCTGCCGAACCGCCCCTACCCCAAGGGCACACCGACCTTTCCCACGCGGGAACAGGTGATCGAGCATCTCGAGCGGCACGCACGTGCGGACGGGATCGAGCTGCGCCTGGGCTGCCCGGTGGAACGGCTCGACCTAACGGACGGGCACTGGCGGTTGACCACCGCTGCCGGTTCGGTCGACGCTGCCGAGGTGGTGGTCGCGACCGGCTTCGATCATGAGCCCTTCGTCCCGGACTGGCCCGGACGCGGGGACTGGCGGGGTGCACTGGTTCATTCCTCGCAGTACCGGAATCCCTCGCAGTACAACGGGAAACGGGTCCTCGTGGTGGGAGCGGGCTGCTCGGGCATGGAAATTGCCTACGACCTCGCCACCGGAGGCGCGGCAAAGGTCTGGCTTTCGGCTCGCACGCCGCCGAACATCATGCTCCGCCAAGGACCTGGTGGCATACCGGGAGACTTCATCGCGACGCCGCTCTACCATGCCCCGGTCCCTATCGCGGACGCAATCGCTCGGTTCGGCCGGGAGAGGAGCATCGGCGACCTGCGCGAGTTCGGATTACCGATCCCCGACGAGGGGATCTTCGCCCGCAGCGCCCGCCTGGGCGTGGCACCGGCGATCGTCGACAAGGAGCTCATCGCCGCGATCCGAGACAGGTCCATCGAGGTCGTTCGCGGAGTCGAGTCACTCGACGCGGACAGCGTGTGGCTGGTGGACGGTGTGCGAATCGACCCGGAGGCGATGGTCTGCGCGACGGGGTTCCGCCAGGAACTCGAAAAGCTGGTCGGGCACCTCGGCGTACTGGACGAGCGAGGTTGGCCGCACGCCACCGGTGAAAAGCCGGCCGCCGAGAGGTTGCGTTTCATCGGGTTCGTGCCCAGGCCGTCGCAGATCGGATTCGCGGCGAAGCAGGCTCGCCGCGCGGCCCGAGCGATCGCGCGGGAACTGCGGTGAGCGTCGGCAGTAGGATTCTCCCGCCCTGCCCCGGCGCTCGAACAATGGCGGGTCTGCGCGGAGATGGCCGACCGGTCAGATCCCCCCACACAAACGGTTGTTCATGAGACATCACTGACCGGTTGACGTTTACCCAGGTCGGATGCGTAAAGAACACCGTGTACGGAACAACGTCACGTTGTCGGGGCTACGCGATACATTCCCCGATGTGAGGATCAGGTACGGCCGAGTGTCGACGCGGGATCAGCGTCCCGAGTCGCAGCATGATGCGTTGACCGCCGCAGGGTGCGATGAGATTTTCATCGACAAGGCCTCCGGGAAACTTGCGTCGCGCCCGCAGCTGGACAAGGCGCTGCTGTCGACCGCCTCGGCCGGTCGCTGGAGCACTGTCCAAGCTGCGGTGACGGCGCACAGCCCACCAGCACCTTGCCCGCTCACACCACTTCACCATCACCCAGATCGACGACGCCGCCGATCCTGTCAGACCGGGAGTACCCACCGACCGTCCGCCCGAACAGGTCGCGGGACCCAGGCGGCGACGTCGTCGAGCAGCATCTGGTCGAAGTAGCGCAGTTTGATGCCGTGGCCGCCGGCGCCGATCCCAGTCTGACCGGTGTGGAACAGGGCGAGGACCCCAGCCGACTCACGGAACGGGCGACGCTGACGGCGCAGGCACCGCAACCGCACCCGGCCGATCTCGATGAGGCGATCGGATTCTGGACCTGTTCGATCAGGGACGCGACCCGGTCGTCCGTAGCGGAAGGAGTCCTGAGCTCATTGCTGGTAGTTCTCGACTTCCGGGATCGGACGCGGGGCCGCACCGTCGGGGTCTTGCCCGGAGTCCTGGCGGGCGCGGCGCTGGCGGAGCAAGTCCCAGCACTGATCGAGTGCTACCTCGACCCGACGGAGTTGGTCGCGTTCCTCGCCGGGGGTCAGTTCGCCGGCCTGGACCCGGTCCCGCAACTCATGCTCGCGGGCGATGAGGGACTCGATCTGCGCGAGAGGGTCTGGCTGATTCATCACATCTCCGTCGTTTCGGTGGTTGCCGCACTGATCGTCGAGTGCTGGAATCGGGATACCCCGGAATAGACCAGCGAAATCTGTCAGCCGTTCGGTGGAACGAGGCACCGCGGGTGCGGCGACTGGGCCCGGCTTGACGTCCCGGTGCAGGATGGCCGCCCGGTGCGCAGTCTCCAACGCCCCCGCCAACTTTACGCCGATCCGGACCACCTTGCCCCAGGCCATCGGACCCTGCCGACGCACAGCCGCGTCCAGAGAGCCCCGTTGATGATGCTGCATCACAATGAACGGGCGCCCCGTCGAGGGGAGGATGTCGTCCCGCACGATCTTCCGAAACCCTGGGTTGATCGCAGGCTTGCGGCAAGAACATGTCGAGATCCCGGCACCGGCTCCGTCCCAGCATCGAATCGGCAAGACAACACAAGACAACAATTGGAGGATGGATCCCATGGCACACGTACAACGTTTCGACCACATCGGCATCACCGTCGCGGACCTCGACTCGGCAACGGCGTTCTTCGTCGGACTGGGCCTCGAGGTAGAGGGCACCGGATCCGTCGAGGGCGAATTCGTGGAGACCGTCTGCGGCATCCCCGGCGCGCATTGTGAGATCGCGATGCTGCGGCCGCCCGACGGAGGATCGCGGCTGGAGCTCGCGACCTTCGTCACGCCCGACCACGTGCCCGGATCGCCCACGGCGATGGCCAACGAGCTTGGGCTGCGCAACGTGTCCTTCGAGGTCGGCGACCTCCAGGCGGCCGTCGATGCGGTGGCTGCGGACGGGTACGGGCTCATCGGCGGCATCGGTGAGTACGAAAACAGCGTGCGGATGGCCTACGTACGTGGGCCCGAAGGGATCATAGTGTCCCTGTTCGAGCAGATCGGCTGACGCGCGTGAGCGTTGCCCACGTGTGTCTATTCGAGGACCGTACGGGCGAAGGCCTCAGCGAGGACCGGTGTCTCACGGTAGTCGGCCGCCGTGTGATTCGACCAGTAGGCGGTCTCGTACTCTGCGGGTGGGACGTGGTCGATCTCGCCGTGCAAGCGGCGGTGATTGAACCAGTCGATGTGCTCAGCGACCGCCCACTCGACGTCTCCAACGCCTCGCCAGCCCCCGTGCGGGCGCATCACGGGATTGCGAATGCACTCGACCTTGAACAACGAGTTGAACGCCTCCGCCATCGCGTTGTCATACGAATCTCCCTTGGAACCAAAAGAAGACACCGCGTCACACTCGTCGAGGCGCTCGGTGTATCGCACCGCTCGATACTGCACGCCGCGGTCGCTATGGTGAATCAATCCGGCGACGTCCTGGCCGACCCGTCGGCGCGCCCACAACCCAGTATCCAAGAGGGCCAGGTCGGTCCGCATCGACGTCGAGACCTGCCAACCGACGATCATCCGGGAGAACGCGTCGAGGATGAACGCGGCGTCCACCCACCCCGAATGCGTGCGAATGTAGGTCAGGTCCGCCACCCACAACGTGTTGGGCGCGTCGGCGACGAACTGACGCTGGACCCGATCCGCCGGCCGCGGAGTCTCGGCTCCGTCACTGTGCGTGATCTTCCGCCCTTTCAATCGTGGTATTCCCTGTAGCCCATCGGCTTTCATCAATCGTTCCACGGTGCACCGGGCCACCGACGTCCCCTCTCGTTTCAGACTGGCGTGCACTTTGCGGGCCCCATACACCCCGAGATTGTCGGCATGAACTCTCCGGATCTCGGACAGAACCTCGCGATCACGTACGGCACGTGCCGATTCGGTTCGCTGGGGACTCAGGTGAGCTCGGACTGTGGACGGAGCGATCTGGGTGGCCTTACCGCGCAAGACCGCGCAGATCGGATCGACTCCGTGCTCGTCGCGGTGAGCAGCGACGAACTCCACGATCAGCGCTGTGGGCGGTCGATGTCCGCCGCAAAGAAAGGCGAGGCCGGCTTGACCCAAGTCCGTAACGCCTCGGGGTGCACACCGAGCTGATCGGCGATCCGCTTGATCGCTCCCGGCCGCGTCGCCGGATCCTGGCGGGCCTCGACCGCCATCCTCGTTGCTCGATCCTTCAGCTCAACGCTGTACTTCCGTAGTGCTGCCATGCTCTCCATCCTTCACAGGTTGGAGAGCCTCCGACAGACCCGGGGCGATTCAATCGTTGAACACGCCGTGACCTCATAATATGAAGCGAGGCTGCTGGCGTGGGCCTCTTTACTCGGGACCCAGGAGCGCTCCGCCATGAAGAACACCGTCTCGATCGAGATCGCCCTGCCGCGGGAGACAGTGGTACAGCTGCTCGCCGAATCGGCACACCTGCCGAAGTGGCTGCGGGGTCTGGTGCTGCACGAGCCGCTGAGTGGGGTGCACGGACAGGTCGGTACCACATCGCGGGTCGTGATGCAGATGGGGAAGCAGGAGATCGAATGCACCGAGACCATCACGCGTCGGGAACCGGAAGACCTGCGCGGGATCCCGAAAGGGAGCGTCGTTCACTTCGACCGCGAGATCGTCGGCGAGGGCATGTGGAGCGCCGTGCGCGACCGGCTGACCGAAGTCGGTCCGGAGATGACGCTCTGGGTGAGCGAGAGCGAATACCGGTTCAGCGGCTTGCTGATGCGGCTGGTGGGGCTCCTGATGCCCGGCGCCTCCCGCAAGCAGTCACAACAGCACATGCAGGACTTCAAGGCGTTCGCCGAGCAGGGAAAGGACGTCCGCGAAGCGAAGGACTGATCTACGATCAGCGCTCGTCTCCCGAAGAGTGGGGAGAAGCCGGACGTGACGGCGGGCCGACCACTGTCGGGAACGTGCTCGGGGCGGGGTGGAGCGGCAAGGATGGATGTCGGAGCCTGTGTAACGAAGCCGAGCGTGAACGGCCCCCGCTGAGTATCGGCTTGTGTACGAGCACCCGCGCCCCATACGCGCCCCACAGCTACCCGGAATCGAATTCAGTTGTTCCCCAATGCAGGTCAGCGCGGGTATTGCCCCTGAATTGCGAGTGCCTCCGGATTCACACCCTCACTCCACGTGAGCCGCACCCAAGCCCTGCTACGGGGACCGGCCGGCCGGGATGGGATGGACACCAGCACCGATGCCCGGCGCAGCCCTAGGCCAGCCCGGTCGCCTCTGCCTGCACTCGAAATGGCGTCCGTCTTGGTCGGCGCGTGTTCGCTTGGATCCTCACCACAGGAGAGTGGGCCACTGCCAGCACCCGGAACGGGAGTTTGCTGCCCGTGGACCCACGAAACACTCGGGGGTGTCCGGCCGCAGGAGCGCCTTGACCGCCGCGTTGCCGCAGGAATTCAACGCAGTGAAATGAACACGGGCCTCACTCTCCCTCGACGACGTGCGTCCATCTGGACGTGTGCAGTCGTCTTCTGAAACTGACAGGCTGAGCGCCGTTCTGCGGTGATCTGGTCCGTTCTAGCCATCGTCAGTTGGACAGCTACCCAAGATGCGACCGTCCCGCTCGATCACGCGCACATCCAGCATGACTTCGCCCTCACCGAGCACTACTACGTATTCGTACTTGCGCCGATCATCCTCGACCCGGTCAAGGCGATGCTCGGTCTGAGCACAGCCGAAGCAGCAACGAGCTACCGGCCCGAGGTCGGCACCAAGATCATCCTTGTCCCCCGCGGCGGTGGTAAGCGACGCGAAATCGAATGCCCGCCGCTGATGTACGTCCACATCAACAATGCGTTCGAGGATCGTGGCGATGTTGTGGTCGACCTTGTCCGGTACGACGACTATCACGACTTCTTCGATCCCGCGCGCGACTTCCGCGCTCCTGCCGTGATCGGCGGCTACGCGTCACGGCTTCGCGTCAGCAAAGGCAGCAAAGTCACTGTCGAGGACTTCAGCGGCCAGCGAACCGAACTGCCGCAACATGATTGGCGGTGCGCCTCGCGAACCTATCGGTACGGCTATCACGGCACACTTGATTCACGCCCCGATGCCTCGAACCGTGTCGTCAAGATCGACACCGACACGGGGCGACATCTGGAGCACGTATTCGAACCGGGCGACGCGGTCGGCGAGCCGATCTCCGTGCCCCGCTCGGGCACCGCAGCCGAGGACGGCGGCTGGCTGCTGACCGTCGTCTATCTCGCTGCCGAGCACCGCTCCGCCTTGGTGGTTCCCGACGCCCGCGACCCCTCCCGCGCACCCATCGCCGTCGCCAGGTTGGACCGGCACTTCTTCCCCGGATTCCACGGCAGCTTCACCAGTCGAGTGACGGCCTCATGATTTGGACAGAATCGCGCGTGCGTTCTCTCCGCATGAGATTCCAACCCGTCGTGGAAACGAGCGCCCCGATTGCGGCTCCGAAAAGAGGGCCACCAACGACCAGTCCAATCATGTATCGGTCAACCGAGACCTTGTCGCTCCGTATCGAATGGAACTCGTTCGGCTGGTAGCTGGCCGTGTAGATCGTGAACGGCTGGGAGGCGTACCACCACAAGACGGCAGCACCTACGAGTCCACACACTAGGCCGAAACCGGCGAAGACCCAGAGTGTGACCGCCGCGAAGCCGGACGACAAATACACACCGATTCACGTCGGCGGCTCACACGGCAACTTCCCCCGCTTCACCGCGTCGACCAACGTCGCGTGGTCGCGTTCGGTCTGATCCGCGTACGCGTGCGCGAACCGGCTCAGTGCGACGTCGAGCGTGTCCGACTTTCCGACGTAGCCGCCGATCATCGACGCACCACTGGTCCGCGCGTGGCCCTTCGCGAGCAGGCGCCCGCAGATGCCGGCGTAGTCGGTCAGCGCTGCTGCGCTGAGGTGGTCGATCGGGACCGCGCCCTTCATGTTCCGGAACTGCCGCACGTAGTACTGCCGGCCCTTCACCGTGGTCCAGCCGAGTAACGGATCGCTGACGGTCTGCAGGGCCTGCTGATACTCGACCACGCGCCGGCCCTGGTGGTCGTGCCAGGCGGACTCGCCGTGAACGAAGCGTGCCACGACGGATCGACGTGCCTGCTTGAGCTGCAGGAACACCACGTCGTCGACACTGCTCCCTTCGCACAGCACGACGTAGGCACGTAATCCGACGCTGCCCACGCCGACCACTTTGTGCGCGACGTCGACGACGGTGTAGCCACTGAGCAGTCGTGCCCAGTGGCTGGGCAGCGTGGTGAGGTATTCGTCGAGCCCGGCGGCGATTTGCTCGGCCTCCGCCTCGGACACCCGGGTGATCAGCGGCGGCTCCTCCACGATGCGCCGGCCGGTTTCGTCCTGCTCGGTGAATCGGGGCAGCGCCCGGTCGCTGACCCGGCGCCGAGCCCGCTCCGCGGCGCGGGTGATCTCGTGGCGCAGCGACTCGTCCGACGCCGTCGTCTGCAGCCGGTCGAGGTCGAGTCGCTCGAACGAGCGCGCCAGCAATGGTTGTTCCGCGAGCCAGCGCACATGCTCGCGATAGGTGGCGACGCAGGACTGCACTGCACTCTCGCACTGCCCCTCGGTCGCCGAGTTCTGCCGGCCCGCCACCCAGATGCTCGCAGTCAGGCGACGCAGGTCCCATTCCCAGCCGCCGGGATGCGCCTCGTCGAAGTCGTTCAGATCCAGCACCAGGTCGCGCTCCGGCGAGGCGTAGAACCCGAAGTTGCCCAGATGCGCGTCCCCGCAGATCACCGGCTGGATTCCGGTCGCCGGCAGCCCGGCGAGGTCCTGGGCCATCACGATCGCGGTGCCGCGCAGAAAACCGTACGGCGAGGCCGCCATCCGCCCCACCCTGACCGGTATGAGCGATTCCACCCGACCTTGGTGCGACACACCGATTTGATCCACCACATCGGGGCGATCGTCCGGTGCGCGCCACTCGCCGAGCGTGGACCGCGGTGCCTGCTTACGCAGGCGTTTGCCGAGCGCGTACCGCTCCGCCCTCGGCGTGGCCCGGCGGCGCAACGACGCGAACGACTGCCCGTCGATGGTCGGCAACACGATGTGCGCGTCCGCGGTTGCTGCGCGCCGACGTGGAGGATCGGGCCGACCACCACGGCGTGCAGCTTGTCGGGGTTGGCCACGTTGCGCATCAGACAACTCGATCACCGTCTCTTCGCTGTGAGCAGTAAGGATGCGTGCAGCATATCGACGGGTCCCTCGCCGAGATCGGCCCAACACCCGTAGAACTCCCTTGGTACCGCCAACGCGTGACGGACCGTCCGCGGTTGGTAGCGATCGTTCAGGTAAGCCTTGCGAGTGACTGAATTGACTGTTCCCGCTGTCGTCGACGACACCGTGCGCGCGGACACGCCTGGCTTGGTCGCCACACCGAGCCACAGCGCGTAGTCGCGAATCGCGGCCGATGTCGCGCGCTGCCACGGCACGCCGACTATCCGAAGCCATCGCCAGCACCGACGTATATCGAAGGCGTAACTGCGCACGCTACCCGGCCGATTGCCGAGAGCCGAGAGCCGAGACCTCGACCAGATACCGACGGATCGGCTCGATCGCTCCGCCGACATCGTCCACCAACAGCCACGGAGAAGAACGAAAGCCTCGACCACCGAACCCCACCGCTCGAGTTCGAACCGTAAGCGATCCACCATCCACGCCGCGCTAGTTGTAAGCCCTGTCGATCAGTTCGGACAGGGTGTTGCAGCGCCGTGCGCGTCGCAGTACAGTCCATGTTATCCGTATATCTGTCGAGCAAACTGTAAATACGTACGGCGGGAGCTTTGGTATATGGCCTCAACTGACGACACCCAGACGCGATCGCGCGTAGGTCCGACCATGAGTGAGCTGTATATCGGCGTGATGCGTCGGGTCGGTCACTACCGCTGGTTCTCCCTGTTCATGAACTACGTCGGCTCACGGGGAGACCGGGCACTGATCCGCGGGAGCCGAGGCCGGCCCTCCCTGAGCGGACCGCAGCTCACGACCCTGCTGCTGCTGACGACAGGCAGAAGAAGCAAAGATCGAACGGTTCCGCTGCACTATGTTCGCGATGGCAAGAATCTCGTCGCCGCTTGCGAGAACTTCAGGCTAGAAGCGGCCTCCAGTTGGCCGAAGAACCTGCTCGCCGACCAGGCACGTATCGAAATCGGTGGCACCGCTGCAAACTATCTGTCGCGACCCGCTACAGAGGATGAGGTCGCGCGCAACATGCCGAGGCGGCGCGGGATGTGGCCCGAGCATGACAACCACATGAAGCGAAATGGGGTGCGCCACTCGATCGTCTTCGAGCCGATGAATGCGGGGACTTGAGTGCCAGCCCAGTTACGTTGCGCTGCAACAGCAAATGACCACACCATGCCGCAGAATATGTATCCTTCTGTGTCCCAAATGATGACGAATATGCAAACAGGTAACCGAACGTTCGCCGTATTCGGGGTGTAAGCGCTGCCATAAGACAAGGTCGCCATCACCAATCTCGCCCGGCGACGCCTGGGCGCTGGATGATCCGCCGCCCGCACACCAACGAGACCTCACCGCCGGCGACCAGCTTCCAAGCACCACCCGAACTCCGCGACACACTCCACGTCCCCGACCAGCAAATCGATCAAGGTCCGACTGGCGCCGGACTCCCCCTCTCATCCTCGTCGACCGTTCCGAGGGAGCATTCGGAACGGCGGTCGACAGCGCATCACTCTCCGCCGCTGGAGCGTCGCCAAGACGTCCACCAACGCCACACCGGGCGGATGTCGATGACATTAGTCGCACGCCGGATCCACACCGTTCGCATCACTGTCCACCCATGTCTCGTCCGCACACCGTCTGACCGAACAACAAGGAGACCTACCATGACCGACACCATCGTCGCCGCCACCGAGGCCGAGGCCGAGGAGCTCGCCGCACCGCTGGACCTGCTGCTGACCGACTCGGTGTTCGGGATCGCCCGCCGGATGCTGCCCAACCGTTCCTGGTTGCGACTCGGCGCCAGCCTGGCCGGAGCACCGCACTTTCTTCTCGGCCGTGGCCGCGGGCTGGCGGTGGAACTGGCGGACATCACGCGCGGCACCTCTACCCGGAGCCCAGCACGCGCGGACCAACGGTTCGCCGACCCGGCCTGGTCTGGAAACCCGTTGCTGCGCCGCATCATGCAGACCCACCTCGCCGTTGCCGAGACCGCGGGCAAACTGCTCATCGACGCCGACCTCGAGTGGAGAGATCGAGAGCGCCTGCAGTTCGTCCTCGACAACGCCGTCGAAGCCGCCGCGCCAAGTAACAACCCGCTGCTCAACCCGCTCGGCTACAAGGCGGTGATCGACACCGGCGGCACCAGCGTCGTGCGCGGGATGAGCAATCTGGTCCGCGACCTGGCCACCACACCACGGGTGCCAACGATGGTGGACCCCGACGCATTCATTGTCGGCGGCACCGTCGCCGCGACACCCGGGTCCGTGATCTTTCAGAACCGGATAATGGAGATCATCCAGTACGCTCCGCAGACCCCGACGGTGCGCGAGGTGCCGCTGCTGATCGTGCCCCCGGTGATCAACAAGTTCTACATCACCGACATCTCACCGGGCCGCAGCATGGTCGAGTACTTCCTCGGCCAGGGTCAGCAGGTGTTCACCATCTCCTGGCGCAACCCGAAGGCCCGCCACCGCACCTGGGGATTGGACACCTACGGGCAGGCCATCGTCGACGCCTTGGACGCGGTCGAAAAGATCACCGGCAGTACGCGCACGCACTTGCACGGGAGCTGCTCGGGCGGGATGCTGGCCGCGATGACCGCCGCACATCTGACCCACATCGGTCAGGGCGACCGCCTCGCCGGCCTCACGCTGGCGGTCACCGTCCTCGACCAGAGCCGGGCCGGATTCGCGGCCGCCGCTCTCGACCCGACAACCGCCCAGGCCGCCATCCAGGTCTCGGCCGCGCGCGGATACCTCGACGGCCGGTCTCTGGCCGAGGTGTTCGCCTGGTTGCGCCCCACCGACCTGGTGTGGCGATACTGGGTGAACAACTACATCCAGGGCCGCACGCCGCCGCCGTTCGACGTACTGTTCTGGAACGCCGACACCACCCGCATGACGGCCACCCTCCACAAGGACATGGTGCAGATCGGCCTGAGCAACGCGCTGACCACCCCGGGCGCGGTGAGTATGCTCGGCACCCCCGTCGACCTGTCCAAGGTCATCGTGGACTCGTATGTGATCGCCGGCATCGCCGACCACATCAGCCCCTGGCAGGCGTGCTACCGCAGCGCCCGCCTACTCGGCAGCGAGAGTAGCCGGTTCGTCCTCTCCACCAGTGGACACATCGCCGCGATGGTCAACCCGCCCGGCAATCCTCGCGCGTCCTACCGGATGGCTTCACCGAGCACCGAGCACCCCGCCGAGTGGCTCGAGACCTCCCAGCAGCAGCAAGACTCCTGGTGGCCCGACTTTGCGGACTGGCTGAGCAAGCGCAGCGGACCCGCCAAGGACGCACCAGCCATGCTCGGCGCCGTGGATCTCCCACCCCTGATGCCCGCGCCCGGCTCCTACGTCCGCGAACAATGACCCACCACCTCGCAATCGGAGGGCCGCGATGACCACACACCTGACGCGCCCGGCCGAGCTCCTTGATCTCGTCGGCGAGCAGCTCGGCACCACCGACTGGTACCAGATCACCTACGAGCGGGTGAACCTGTTCGCCGACGCCACCGGCGACTACCGGCGGCTCCCTCACCCCCCACCGCGCACCGCGGCCGAATTCAAGAATGCCGTCGCCTCCGGCTATCTCACCCTCTCACTCCTCCCACGGGCCTTGGCGACCTGCTCACCATCGACAGTGCACCGGAGACCATCGATTACGGACTCAACAGGGTTCGCTTCCCCACACCCGACCGAGTGGGAACGAAGGTCCGCTGCACCGGCCGGATCCTTTCCGCGCAGCGATTCGAGGCCGGGCTCGAGGCCGTGTTCGGCGTCACCTTCGAGTCCGAGAAAGCAACATCACCCGTCTGCGTCGCCGAAACCAGTGATCGTCTACAGATGAACCGCCCTCCGGACCGGGCGGGCGAGTCCCGGATGGTGCGCGCCGGTGGCCAGCACCTGCGTGTACACATCCGGCGCGGCACCGGCGTGCCGCTGGTGCTGTGCAACGGGATCGGCGCCAGCCTCGAGGTACTCGACCCGCTGGTCGCACATCTCGCCGCACACCGCACCGTGATCCGGTTCGACGCCCCAGGCACCGGGGCGTCACCGACTTCTCCTGTGCCCTATGGGATCCCGTATCTTGCGTGGGTAACCGGACGAATGCTCGACACGCTCGGCTACGGCCGGGTCGACATGCTGGGGTACTCATGGGGCGGGGCCCTCGCCCAGCAGTTCGCGTTCCAGAACCCGCGCCGGTGTCGCCGCCTGGTCCTGGCCGCAACCGCAACCGGCGCCCTGATGGTGCCCGCCCGGCCCGCTGTCCTCGCGAAGATGCTCACCCCGCGCCGGTTCGTCGACCGCAACTACTTGGCCTCCATCGCCGCGACGATCTATGGCGGCAGCGTCGACTTCGGTAACGCCACCGTCACCCAGCTCGTCAGCCATCAACTCGCCGCCGGATCCCGCCGCGGCTACCTGCACCAGCTGCTCGCCGGGGCGGTGTGGTCGAGCCTGTTCGCCCTCCCGGCAATCCGCCAACCCACCCTCATCGTCGCGGGCACCGACGACCCGATCATCCCGATCATCAACGCGCACATCATGTACCGGCTGATGCCGAACGCCACCCTCGTCACACACCCCGGCGGCCACGTCGACCTCCTCACCAACGCCGCCACGCTCGGCCCCGTCATCGAGGACTTCCTACGGAGAGCACCGTCGGCCTGATGTGAGGCCGGCCCTCGGAGGGCTGCAGCGATTCCGTGTGCCCGGGGTGTCGGCGATATCCTTGAGAGGACGCCATCGAGAGGTGAGTCCACGGTTGTATTTCCGCTGGTCGTGCCGTCGGGACCAGCCCGCAGCCCCATGAGCCGACGGAGTGAGTAGACCGTCCGATGGGTGCAGGTGATCCGCTCGACACTCAGAGGTACCCGCCCTCCCCGGCGGCGGAGTTGGCAGGCACCGGCTTCGACGATGCCCAAGAGATCGGCCGCGGCGGTTTCGGCGTCGTCTACCGCTGCACCCAGGAAGACCTGGAGCGCACGGTAGCGGTGAAGGTCCTCACCGTCGAACTCGACGACGAGAACCGGGCACGATTCTTCCGGGAACAGCGGGCGATGGGGCGGCTGACCGGGCACCCGAACATCGTCAACATTCTGCAGGTCGGTGCCACCGACAGCGAACTTCCCTACATCGTGATGCCGTACCACCCGCAGGATTCCCTGGACGTGCGGATCCGCCGCCACGGTCCGCTGCCGGTGGAGGAGGCACTACGCCTAGGGGTGAGAATGGCCGGAGCGGTGGAGACTGCACACCGGCTCGGCATCCTGCATCGCGACATCAAACCCGCGAACATCCTGCTCACCGATTACGGCGAACCAGAACTGACCGATTTCGGCATCGCTCACATCAGCGGCGGCTTCGAGACCGCCACCGGCGCCGTCACCGGCTCCCCGGCGTACACCGCTCCAGAGGTGCTCGGCGGTGAACCACCGAGCCCGGCCGCCGACGTCTACGGCCTCGGCGCCACCCTGTTCAGTACCCTGACCGGCCACGCCGCATTCGAACGCCGCAGCGGTGAGCAGGTCGTAGCGCAGTTCCTGCGGATCACCACGCAACCGGTCCCCGACCTGCGCGAGCACGGCATCCCCGACGACGTGTCCGCGGCGATCGCCCACGCGATGTCCCGCGAGCCCGACCAGCGCCCGGCTACCGCCGCCGACTTCGGAGAGGAGCTGCGAGCCCTGCAACGCGCCCACGGCTTCCCGGTCGACGAGATGGCCCTGCGCGCCGAACCGGGCGCCGAGGTCGGTGACCGAGCGCTAGCGTCAGGCGTTCGGCACCCCACAGAACCCGCCCCTCGGAGCACTACCGGAGCCCTTCCCCTGGAACTGACGAGTTTCGTCGGCCGCCGGCACGAGCTCACCGAGGCGAAGAACCTCCTGGCCGGGTCGCGGCTGGTGACGTTGACCGGGATCGGAGGTGTGGGCAAGACGCGGCTGGCGATGCGGATTTCGTCGGCTGTGCAGCGCGACTACGCCAACGGTGTGCGGCTGGTGGAGTTGGGTGAGCTGCACGACGCGTCGTCGTTGGTCGACGCCCTCGCCGGCGCACTGGGAGTCCGGGACCACTCGACGAGGCCCCTGCGGGATGTCCTGATCGAGTTCCTCGCCCCGCGCGAGGTGCTGTTGGTTCTCGACAATTGCGAGCACCTGGTAGACGCCGTGGCGGAACTGACCGAAACCCTGCTACGGACGTGTCCGCGGTTGCGGACCCTCGCCACTAGCCGTGAGCCCCTCGGCATCGGCGGGGAAGCAGTGCTGCGGGTCCCCCCGCTGGCCGTCCCCGATCCCGAACGGAAGCTCTCCCTGCGCGGGTTACCCAAATACGATGCGGTGACGTTGTTTACCGAACGCGCCAATGCTGCCGTTCCGGGGTTCGCGCTCACCGACGACAATGCGGCGGAGGTGGCGGGGATCTGTCACCGCCTCGACGGGTTGCCGCTGCCGATCGAACTGGCGGCGGCGCGGCTGCGGGCGATGTCGCCCCAGCAGATCCTGGGGCGGCTGACCGACCGCTACACGCTGCTGACCCGCGGCAACCGGGGTGCGCCGACGCGGCAGCAAACCCTGCGGTTGTGTATCGACTGGAGCTTCGAGTTGTGCACCGCCGATGAACAACTCGTGTGGGGGCGGGTGGCGGTGTTCGCGGGAAGTTTCGAACTCGATGCCGCGGAGCAGGTGTGCGGCGCGGGCCTGGCACCGGACGAGTTGCTCGACACGCTGACCTCCTTGGTGGAGAAGTCGATCCTGATCCGGGAGGAATCCGGGTCGGCGGTGCGTTTCCGGATGCTCGAGACCCTCCGCGAGTACGGCTACGAGAAAATCGAGCAGACCGGTGAGGCTGTGGCGTTGCGCCGCCGGCACCGGGACTGGTACGAGACGCTGGTGCGCGATGCGGAGGCCGACTGGATCAGCGCCCGCCAGCTCGACTGGATCGCCCGGCTGAAGCGGGAACAGCCGAATCTGCGGGAGGCCCTCGAGTTCAGCATCGACGACGATCCCGCCGCCGGCCTTCGCATCGCCGCCGCACTGTACTGGTTCTGGAGTTCCCAAGGCCTCTACAACGAGGGCCGGCGGTGGCTCGACCACCTCCTCGACCGCCGCAGCGGTGCAACGACCCTCGAACGGGTTACGGCGCTCTGCTATGACAGCGTGATGGCCAATAGCCAGGGAGACCTCGAGGCCGGGGCGGCGCTCGTCGAGGCGGCGCGGACTCTCACCGCACACACGAGCGACCCTGTGTTGCGGGCGTACAGCGACTGCGCCGACGGCATGCTGGCGCTATACAGCGGTGATCTCGCGCGAGCATGCTCTCACCTCGAATCCGCTCTCGTCGAGTTCAGTGCACGGAAAGATCGCACACTCGAAACCAGCCTCCTGTACCCGTTGGGAACGGCCTACGGTCTGTCCGGCCGGACAGACCGGGCGATCGAATGCCACGAACGTGCCCTCGCGATAACGGAGCGATACGGCGAGAAAATGTACCGGGCGCACTCTCTGTGGGCCATGGGCATCGACGTGTGGCGACAGGGCGATACCGATCGTGCGGTCCGGCTCCTCGAACAATCGCTCGAGCTGACCCGGCACGTGCACACCCCCCGCGTCGCGACAGCCTGCCTCGAGGCACTGGCCTGGATCACCCGCCAACAGGGCGACGCACTACGGGCCGCAACGCTGATGGGAGCCGCGGACGGGCTGGCGCAATCGGTGGGCAGCGCTGTGGTCATACATACCAATTTGCTTGTTTATCATCAGGACTGCGACCAGGAGTCCCGGAAGGAACTCGGAGACAAAGTTTTTGCGTCGGCCCACAGCAAGGGCCGAAGTCTCGGCTTCGATGCAGCGATCGCCTACGCTCTCCATGAGCAGCCGGCCAGCACCTCCGCGCCCGACACAGATTCGTCGGTGCGACTGACCAAGAGGGAACACCAAGTCGCCGACCTGATCGCCGAAGGCCTGACCAACCAGGCCATCGCCGACCGCCTGGTGATCTCACCACGCACCGCGCAAGGCCACGTGGAGCACATCCTGGCCAAACTGAGTTTCGCCTCCCGCACACAGGTCGCGGCCTGGGTCGTGGAGCGGAAACGTCAGTAGCGGCATCGGCGCGGGCTGAGCGAGGTCGCTCACCCCGCGTCCTCGAGCCCGTACTACGACAGCCGCCTCCAACCGGGCCGGCTACCGGAGCGGTCTGCTTCCGCGCTGGAGGCCTCCGCCCGAGCCGCGCCCTGCCGCAAGCCTCGAGGAATGCGCACCGCCGTTCCGACCGAGGCAGATCGCGCTTGGGGCAGAGGGGCGATGGATCCGGTACTCCTCCTCGCCGAGCAACCAGTGCTGCAGCAGGGACGTGACACGGCCGAGTTCGCCGCGGAATTGGAAGCTCAGCCGCTGCTGTTCTGGGACTGTGCTGCCGACGCGTACGCACCACGGCGGCCGCCGAACAGATCCGTCCGATACCTGCACGAGGCCGCCGGCGTCACCCCGGCAGGCTGCCAGGACGGGGCGCAGGCCCACGCTAGGGCCCGATCTCACAGGGTGAAGCCGGCACGCCCACGCGCGGTCGCGGCCGCTTCGGCGAGGGAACCGCGATGGATCGGCCCGTGGCCGGGCAGAAGTATGTCGGCGCCGAGCTCTCCGATGATGTCCAGTGACACGGCGGCCGTGCCGTAGTAGTGGTTGAGCCACTGCGGCAGTAGCTGGGGACCGGAGATGGGTGAGGTCGGATGCCCGGTGATCAAGGCGTCCCCGGAGATCACCACACCGTGATCGGGAAGGTGATAAACCGTGTGCCCGGAGGTATGACCGGGCACGAGAACCGGAACGGGGGCACCCGGGCAGGTCAGGGCACCAAGTACGGGCATCGGGGTCGGGGAGTCGATGCCGTACTTGGCGGTGCCACCCAGACGCACCAGTTTCATTGCCCAGGACAGGACTCCGGGGCGCCCGATGTTGCTGAGCACGTCCCAGGGGGTCGCGACCTCATGGCATTCACGCCGGGCATGAGCTGCCTCGGCAGGGTGTACCAGTACAGGCGCCCCGTAAGTCTCGGCGAGATATTGTGCGCTTCCGATGTGGTCGACATGCGCGTGCGTGATGAGCACGGCCTCGATGCCGTGAGGATCCCGTCCGATAGCTCGGATCGATTCCTCCACCTCGCCACGCTGCCCCGGGTATCCGGTGTCGATCACAGTCACCGCGTCACCTTCGGTGAGCAGCACCCAGTTGACCATCTCGGAGTGCACGAAGAACACGCCCTCGGCGATTTCGGCGGGCTTCATCGCGTGACCACTGCCAGCCTGCCGCAGGCGTTTCGCGTGTTCGCTGTGACCTGCGCGCTCACCTGGCTGTAGCCCAGCGCGTTGTTGTCGACGAGCGTCTGGTCCTCTGACACGACCCTCACGTATCTCCTCCATTTTGCGTTGTCCAACGGGCAACGTGCGTACGTGGTAAACATCGGTTTTCTTGTTGATCCGGTCGATCACCTGGTCGGCGAGGCGGTGTGGGTGGGCCATCTGCGCTGTTCTTGTGTTCACACGGTCAGGGTCGGTACGCCGCGTGGTGGGTGGTGCTGCCGCTCCCCGGCATGTGAGACACCCCGCGGCGCCGCCCTGGTCTTGCCGTGTGGGTCCAGTTCGTACTTCCCGCCAGACGCCCGGCCCGTCGAGTTGGATTGCCACTTCGAATCGATCGGCGAATCCTGCACGTTCTTCGTCACCACCCTCGTCAGACAGACGGCGAGACGAGCGCCACCGACAAGCGCCACATCGGCCGACAGCGGGTCTTCGACGGGCGCCTTCAGCGACTCGACGACACCGGCGCGTGGCACCGATCCCCCCATGAGTACTCGCGGTCTTCAAACGGTTCAGGGTTCGTTGTCAGCGAGTGTGGTCGATAGCGCGCGTGCGCCCGCGTTCAGTGCCCGCCGAATCGGTCAGGTGGGCTTCGAGAAACCTGACGACCAGGTCGCACGAATGCCTGCCAGGTGGCACCATTCGCAATCCGGGAAAGTCGGTGATCTGCACGGGGAGTGTGTCTGGCGTTCCCGCTGCCACCGCAACGACATCGACTCGTTCGAAGCGTGTGTGGTGCCGTATCCCTGCCAGGACCGCGGCTGTAGTCCAGCTGCCAGGGTCCGCGCGAAGGAATACTACGACCTTTCCTGGTCCGCGATGCAGTGAGAGGATCTCATCGACGGATGTGATGAGCGCGCGCCCCTCGGACGCGTCGACCAGGAAGACCGTGTTCTCCGGTGCGCCGGAGGAGAACGTACGTTTCATCGATTTGAGGCGATCCTGATCCTCGTCGATCACCAGCGCCAAATGATTGCCGACGTTGAGATGATCTGTCACCAGCACCTCACCGTGCAATAGCGAATTCGACACTACTTCCCTCCTATCTTGCTTCCATCACGAGTCATTCGACTCGATCCGGCTGTCCTATTCGTGATGCTTGTGAGTGTCAGAACGGAGCGAATGGCGGCATTCATCGCGTGTGGTGATCGGAGTCAGTAGGCGCGGGGAAGCTTCAGCGCCTGCGCGGAGATGTAGTTGAGGACCATCTCCTGTGAGAACGGTGCGTTGCGGAGCAGCCGCGCCTCCCGCCACAGCCGCTCCACGTGGTATTCCTTCGCGTAGGCGTAGCCACCGTGCGTGGACATGGCCCGGTCGCAGGCATCGAAGCCGGCCTCGGCGCCCAGATATTTGGTCGCGGCGGCCTCCTTGCCGCAGTCCTGGTGGTTGTCGTAGAGCTCGGCGGCGTGCATCGCCATCAGTCGAGCCGATTCCAGCCGGATCCAGGAATCCGCTAGTGGGTGGGCGATCGCCTGATTCTGGCCGATGGGCCGGTCGAAGACGACACGCTCTTTGGCGTATTTCGTCGCCAGCTCCAGTGCTGCCTGACCGATACCGACGCCTTCCAGTCCCACTACGATGCGCTCGGAGTTCAGCCCGTCGATCAGGTAGCTGAAGCCCCTGCCTGTTTCACCGACGACTTCGTCGTCGCGGACCTCGAGGTTCTCGATGAAGAGTTCGTTGGAGTCGATCGCCGACCGGCCCAGTTTCTCGATCTCGCGGATCGTGATCCGGTCGCGGTCGAGGTCGGTGAAGAAGAGCGTCATCCCGTCCAGCGGTCTTTCCTCGTTGCGGGCGGACGTGCGCGCCAGCAGCAGGATCTTGTGGGCGTTCTGTGCGTTGGTGATCCAGACCTTCTGGCCGTTGACCACCCAGCCGCCGGCGACTTTCTCGGCCTTAGTTGTGATGCGCGAGGTGTCCACGCCGGCGGTGGGCTCGGTGACACCGAACGCCATGAGGATCTCGCCCCGGGCGAGCTTGGGCAGGAACTGCTGCTTCATCTCCTCCGAGCCGTGACGGATGATCGGTGCGGGTGGGAACAGGTAGAAGTGGACCGCCGAGGCGCCACTCGCGCCGGCACCCGATGCGGCGATCTCCTGCATCATCACGCCGCACTCGGCGAGGCCCAACCCGAGGCCGCCGTACTCCTCGGGGATGAGCGCGCCGAGCCATCCGCCCTCGGCGAATGCCGTGAGGAACTCCCACGGGTACTGGGCCAGTGTGTCTTTCGTGCGCCAGTAGTCGTAGTCGAACTTGTGGGCCAGCTCTCGGGTTGCCTTGCGGACGACGTCGACGTTGCTCTCGTCGGGATCGCTCACCAGTGCGCTCCTGACGTGTTGAGCAGAGATCGCGGTACCTTGGTGTTGCGGGCGCGCAGCCACTCGCCGAGTGCCTTGGCTTGGGAGTCGAGCCGCAGTGTCGAGGTGGCACCGCTGCCGAGCATCCCCCGGATGAGGAAGTTGACCGCACCGAGTTTGGGTAGTTCGTAACGCGAGATGGCCAATTCGTGTGTTTCGGGGAGGAGGCGTCGGAGTTCGTCGACGGTGAGGGTCGACTGGAGCCACTGCCATGCGCCCCGGTCGCGTACCCAGACGCCGAGATTCGCGTCGCCGCCCTTGTCGCCGGAGCGGGCATGCACGATCTCACCGAGTGAGGCGATGACGAGTGGTGCGTCGGTCCAGGGCGCTCGCACCGACGGCGCGGGGAAGAGCTCGACCGGCGGGGGTGCCTCGAGACCCCCGTCGTGTGGCGTGCCGGGGGCGATGATCTCGGTGGTGCCGTCATGGTGGTGGACCATGTGGTCGAGCATTCGCTGGTCGAGCAGTGCGGGCCAGTAGACACCGAACGCGGACCCCGGTTGTGGAGGGCCGAGGGTGTACAACCCGGGGTAGCTGGACAGGGCCAGCTCGACCATCCGCGACGAGAAGGCGCGCCCGGCGGCCTCCTTGGTGCCCTGCACTGCGATCTGGAGCAGCGCGGTGCCCGCATTCTGACTGTCGGGATCGTGCCGGGCCTGACCGATCCGCGTGATCGTGACCGCGTCGAGCCCGTCCGCGGCCTCGATCTCGCGGTGCACGAATCGTTCGACGAGGGCCGCCTTCGCGTCGAGGTCGGTGCCGGTGAGCGCGAGGATCATGCTGTTCTCCCAGCCCCCCACCCCGGTGATCGCGACCTTGGTCGTCGCCGGTGGCGCCGAGCCGCGCACGCCGCGGATCCGGACGCGGTCGTCGCCGAGGTCGGTGAGCTCGGCGGTGTCCAGGTGGGCGATCACGTCGGGGTTGAGGTAGGCGGGTTCGCCGATCTCGTAGAGCAGTTGGGCTGTGACGGTGTCGTGGGTGACGGCGCCGCCGGTGCCCGGGTTCTTGGTGATCACCGAGGAGCCGTCGGTGTCGATTTCGGCGATCGGGAATCCCGGTTGCATGAAATTGGCGATGTTGCGGAATCCGGAGAAGTTGCCGCCGGTCGCCTGCGGTCCGCATTCGATGACGTGTCCGGCCGCGACGGCGCCGGCGAGCGCGTCGTAGTCGTCGGGGGCCCAGTTCCACCACCAGGCGGCGGGACCGACGACCAACGCGGCGTCGGCGACGCGGCCGGTGATGACGATGTCGGCGCCGCGGGCCAGGGCGCGGGCGATGCCGAATCCGCCCAGGTACGCGTTGGCCGTCAGTGGGCGGTGCGGCCAGGACGAGAGCGGCTCGCCGGTGGTCAGGTGTGGCAGCGAATGGCCGGTCTGCTGCAGCTCGTCGAGGCTGCCGAACACGTCGTCGCCTCCGATGTGGGAGACCTGTAGGTCGTAACCGCGGCCGGCGATCAGGGCGCGGGTTGCGTCGGCCAGCCCGGCGGGGTTGAGTCCGCCGGCGTTGACGACGAGCCGGATCCCGTTCGCGACGAGGTGATCCAGTGCTGCGTCCACGTGTTGCAGGAAGGTGGTCGCATAGCCCTTGGTGCTGTCCTTGGCGCGCGCCTTGCCGAGGATCAGCATCGTGACCTCGGCGAGGTAGTCACCGGTGAGGACGTCGATGCCGCCGGCTCGGGCCATGTCGGCCATCGCGGAGGCGCGGTCACCGTAGAAGCCGGAGCAATTCCCCACGCGGATCGGACGTTGCCCTCGTCCCGGTGCTGATGTCATGTTGTTGCTCCCGTTGTCTTGTTGACCCACGCTGTCCCCTCGAAGCCCACCTCACCGGAGGGGTGCCGCTCGATGAGTTCGAGGGTCAAGCTGTCATCTTCGGCCGCCGTCACCCGGGCGGTGTAGGTCAGGTCCGCCGGTGCGTAGACGGGTCTGCGCAGGCGGTAGGCGGCCTTCGTGACGTGCCATGTCGGGCCGAGGCCCTCGGTGACGCACCGCAAGGCGAGTGCCGCCCGGAGGTGGGAGTGCAGCACGACACCGTCATGGCCCTCCTCGCGTGCATAGGACTCGTCGAAGTGGATGCGGTGCGGGTTCCAGGTGACCGCGCTGTAGCGGAACAACTGAAAGGGCGTAGCCGTGTGCTCGAGCGGTGGCAGCCTGTCTCCGGGCTGGAAGCTGATGGACATTTAGGACTCCTGGAGGGGGTTGCGCAGTACGACGGTGCGCCGGTTCCGGTTGAGGACGGCACCCTCGGCGGACATGAAGGTGTTGATGGTGGTGACGAACACACAGCTGCCCGCCCGGGTCTGTTTGGGGGTGACCGCCGCGAGGGTGGTCTCGAGCACCACCTCCGTGCCCGCGATCACGGGGTTGACCAACTCCATCTCTTCGCCGGCGCCCATCACACGCAGCCCGAGGTCGCCGTCACCGAGGGGCATGTCCCCGCCGTGCGGGGTTCCGTCGGGCTGCAGCCGGGCCTCGGGGGTGCCCAGACCCCACTCCACGATCGCGGCGAGCATGTTCGGTGGCGCCACGACATCGGCGTACCCGGCCGCGCGTGCGTGCGCCGGATCGTAGTGCTTCGGATCGATGGCGCCGATGGTCATCGCGTAGCGGCCGATGGTCACCGCCTCGAGGGTGCCGAGGCTGCGCCGTGCGAGAACCTCTCCCGTCCGGGGTTGCGTCTGGGCGTAGTACGCCGCCAGCGCAGTGCCGGATTCAAGCAGTGGGGACATGCTGGGGCTCCTCACCGGACAGTTCCGCCAAGATCTCCTCTGTCGACTGCCCCAGCAGCGGGGCGGCGCGCAGTGGTCCCACCGGCGAGTCACTGAGCCTGAGCGGACATCCCGGTACCGGCACCCGACCCCTCGCCGGGTGCTCGACGTACCGGATCATGCCGCGCTCGATCAGGTGCTCGTCCGTGTCGATCTCCCGGATCGACTTGACCGGCGCACACGGCACACCGGCGGCCTGCAAATCCCGCACCAGTTCGGCGCGGGTGCGGGTCTTGGTGCACGCCGACACCTCGTCGTCGACCGCCTCGATGTTCGCGGCCCGCTCGCTCTCCTTGGCGAACCTGGGGTCGTCGACCAGCTCGGGCCGGCCCAGTGCGGTCGCGACACCGCGCCAGTGCCGTTCGGAGATGCAGATGATCGCCAGCCATCCGTCGCTGGCCTGGTAGATGTTGTACGGCGCGAGCGCCATGCCCGAATGCCGATTCCCGGTGCGCTCGGGCAGCTTTCGGCCTGGATTGTTGTGCAGGCCACCCAGACTGGAGGCCAGCATGGGGTAGATGGTGTCGTGCATCGACACCTCGACGAGCTGCCCCCGCCCCGTGCGCTCGCGCTGGAACAGGGCCGCGCTGATCGCCCCGAACAGGTGGATGCCGCCGGAGAAGTCCACGAATGCGGCGCCCGCCTTGGTCGGTGGACCGTCGGGCATTCCGGTGGCCGCGGCGCTGCCGGACATCGCCTGCACGGTGATGTCCATCGCCGACATGTGTGCGTACGGGCCCGTGGACCCGTAGCCCTTGCCGCGGGCCACGATCAGACGCGGATTATGCTCGAGGAGTTGCTCCGGGCCGAGCTGGAGCCGCTCGATGGTGCCCGGCGCGAAGTTCTCGATGAGCACGTCGGCGGTCTCGGCCAGGTCGAGCAGCGCGTGGCGACCGGCGTCGGTCTTCAAGTCGAGGACCACACTGATCTTGTTGGAGTTGAGCATCACGAACTCGTGGGACTCGACCGGCTGGTGTGAGCGGAAGCGCAACTGCTCGCCGCCGGGCGGCTCGATCTTGATGACCTCGGCGCCCAGCTGGGCGAGAAGAAGTCCGCAGTACGGACCGTTGTAGATTTGGCCCAATTCCAGGACCCGGATGCCGTCAAACGCGGACATGATTGCTTGCCTCTCCGATCAGGAGTTGTTGACCGCGGCATCGCCGCAGTGGTGGTCTCGTCGCTGCACGCGTCGTCACCAGAGCAGCACCTCCTTTCCTGTGGCGCCCAATACCTCTGGTGCGCAAAAGTTTCCGTGATTTCTGTCGATGAAATGCGTTATTGCAGACTTACTCGGCACTGCACACAGGCCAGACATCTGGCGGTGAGCAGCATCAGCACGGCCATGTCCGAGGGCCCGACCGGTTCGACAATGGTTGATCGGTGCGAACCCACGGTGGATCGCGCGCAGATCAGGTGGTCGAGGCAGGGGCTGCCAACCCCGGGTCGCCGGCGGCAGCCAGGACAGGGTGAGCGCAGCCGAACTTGCAGGTGTCGCCCGACAAGATCGTGGAGCTGCCCACCTGCACGACATCATCTTTCGGCCATTTCGAACTGCCGTCGCGGACGACCCGGGTGACTCCGCCCGGCGCGGGTGTGATGCCGCGCGCGGGCGGCGATCGTGGAGGCAGGGAAGGGTCAGGACTTGATGACGCCGGCGGAGCCGCCGTGGATGTAGCCGACCGGTCCGGTGCCCTGAGCCACCGCGACCGTCTCGGTCACATGCTGGATGGAGGTTGCGTCATTGATCGAATGCAAGGTGCCGTCCTGGTTGAATCCGATTTGCGCGCCTTCCATCCACAGCAGCACGACGGTGTCCTCGGTGTTGTCCTCGGGGCAGTAGAACGTGTGGACCGAGCCGCCGGGTTCGTAGAGGTAGGAGCCGGCGACCTGGGGCTGATCCGGGTACTCGGCGTACTTCCAGCAGCCCGAGAACGTCCACACCTCGGCGGTACCGGTGTGGTAGTGGACGGGTAGGAGGCAACCGGGCGCCATGGTGGCCATCAGTACCACCTGCCCCTTCTCGGGGTCCAGGCGCAGCGGCTGAATATGGATCCCCGGGCCCATAGCGTCCTCGAGCAGCGGGATCTCATCGATATTCACGGTCAGGAGGTCATCCTGCGGCAACGCGACCAACGGCAGCGGGACGCCGGTCTTGGTGCGGATCATCCCGGGAGAGACTGGTGCGGTCATGGTTCGACCCCTTCGTGCGTACGGATTTACGGATGTAGAACCGGATTTCCGGATCATGTGTGAAGACTACTGTGACCCACGCCTCGTCGCAAGAGGTGGAGCCCGACTGTGTGCGGTGTTTGCTAGGGTCACCGGCATGCCTGCTCGCCCGCATCGCACAGTCGACCGCGTGATCGAGATCCTCGAGACCGTGTCTCTGAGCCCGCGCGGGGTGACGTTGGCCGAACTGACAACCGCCCTGGGCGCGGCGAAGAGCTCCGTGCAGGAGCTGACCAACGGACTGCTCGCCCGCGGGTATCTCCTCGAGGAGGAGCGCCGGTTCCACCTAGGACCGGGGCCGTTCGTCCTTGCCGCACGCGCGAACAAGCTGGCCGCGCTCTCGCTCGATCACCAATTCGTCGCCGAGCTGGGCGAGGTCCTCGGATGCACCGTCCTCGTCGCAGTACGCGTCGGGGACGCCATCGTCTTCACCGACCTCGCGGGTGAAGAATCACCCAGCCTCACCTTCGTCGCCCGCACCCACGCCCGGCGCCCGTTGTACACGACCGCCGCCGGAAAAACCGTGCTCGCCAACGTCCCCGACGACGAGATGTACCGCCTCCTCGACCTCGCCGCCCCCGAGCAGGCAAGCGAAGTCCGACAATTCCTCACCGAGCTCCCCGAGATCCGCTCCCGCCGACTCGCCTTCAACCGCGGAGTCACGCTCGCAGACGCATACGCCGTGGCCACGCCTCTGCTGGCACCCGACGGCAGTCTGATTGCGGCGATCAGCGCGGCCGTCGACGCGTCGGCGGCGGAGGGTCTCGACGATATCGGCGAAAAGCTCAAGAAGGCCATCGCCAGCCTCGGCCCGCGATACGGGCTCAAACTGAGCTGAAAGCCTGAACACCCGGCGCGCGCCGGGCGAGATTCCGAGCGGCTATGTGGCGGTTGCGCCTCAGGGTTGATCGTTAGCGTCGGGTAAGGGGCGTCTGCAGATTTCGTGGGCTTCGTCGGCCGAGATGCCGAACATGCGCAACAGGTCCTCAGTGACTTGGTCGGTGTCCTCCGCGTCGTCACGTTCGGGGTGCTCGTGCAGCAGTTGACCCAGACAGAGTGCGGCCCCCGCTGTGATCGTCAGGGCCAGTTCGGGATCGCGCACGCTGAACCTGCCCGCACGGGCGGCTGCCTCGATGTCGCGGCGAGCTCTCGGCGCCAGGCCCTTGTCCGAGCTGACCAGACTCGGCCCGTCGCGGAGCAGAACTTTGCTCAGTTCGGGATTCCTGCGATGCAGGCGTCCGGTCAGACGGAAGCTCTGCGCAAAGATCTGGGCAGGGTCGTCCAGATCGGCGGTCAGTTCGTCGAGTATCGCGCCGTGGCGGTCGAGGGCCTCCTCCACGGCCGCGTGAAAGAGCTCCTCTTTGGTCTGAAAGTGGTTGTAGAACGACCCCATTCCGACATCAGCGGCCTGGGTGATCTCGAGAATCGGGGCGGTCAGCTTTCCGGCCGCCATGAAGGACTGGGCTGCGCGCACGAGTGCGGCGCGGGTCCGCGCTTTGCGCCGTTCCAGACGGTTCGGTGCATCGGTGATCTGCTCGGTCATGCCTGCGTGCCCTTCTCCTGATCCGTCCGACCTTGCCCTACACTACCCGGGCGTCATCAATATTGACGAATTCCTCAAACTTGGCAGCCACTCCAGTCCGCAAGCAGCAGCCACACACGGACTAGCTAATGGCCGAGGATCTTGATGCCGACCACGAGTACGCCCACACCGACCAAACCTGCGATAGTGAACAGCTGTTGCCACCAACGTAATTGGGCCATTCTCACGGCAAACAGAGCAATGACCCCCAGTTCGACGACGAGGATCCACATCGCGATCCACATCGCCGTGGATAGGCTCAACAGCCCGACGGCGGCGGCGACCAATATCAGCAGGGGCAAGACCGCGGCCTCCACAATCTGGCCGGAGGCCTGCAACATCCGCAGCGCTGCCCGTCCGCGCGGAGCACTGTGGTGCGCGCCGAGGTGCGCTACCCAGTCGGCCAGCAGGCTCGCCGCCCAGAGCCCGCCGGTGGCCACCGCGACATCGAGGACCCGAGACCATGGGCTCGCCTCGGGAGCCGTATAGCGGACGAGGACGGCGAGCGTCGCCAAACACGTCATCGCGCCGTACACACGCTCCCGCAGGAGCGCGACGACCTGCTCCACGGGAATCTCTTCTCTATTTGCCTCACTGGCCGCACTCACGTCGGCCACCACGCGAATCGGTTCGAATCTGCCCTGTCCGAGCAACCGCTGCATCAAACCCATTCCAGCCATCAGCATCCCGCCGACGACGCGTCGTGGCGGTCGAGGGCCTCCTCCACGGCCACGTGGAAGAGCTCCTCCTCGGTCTGAATGTGGTTGTAGAACGCCCCCATTCCGACTTCAGCGGCCTGGGCGACCTCGAGCATCGAGGCGGTCAGCTTCTCAGCCGCCACGAATGACTGGGCTGCGCGTACGAGTGCGGCGCGGGTACGCGACTCGCGCCGGTCAAGGCAGTTCGGTGCATCGGTGATTCGCTCGGTCATGTCTGCGTGCCCACTCCCCTATCTCGTCTGAGCTGGCCCGACACTACCGCGTGTCATCAATATTGACGAATTCCTCAAAACGTCTTGACTGACGATATCCTCTTGAGTGACGATATCCTCACAAATTGAAGGGAGTGGTCAATGACTGCCCACCATGACCCGCATACCGGTCTGCACAGTGAGCAGGGCGCGCTGGCGGGCGAGCACCGGGGTCGGGCCGCCGAGCCGATCATCAAAGTGCATGACCTCGCGTGGCTGGAGTTCGAAAAACCTGACCTCGATCGGGCGGAGGCGTTCGCCCATGCCTTCGGTTTTGCGACAGCGCTTCGCACCGCACACGACCTGCAGTTGCGCGGGACAGACCCCGGTTCGCCCTGCGTGCTCATCCGCCGGGGTCCACGGTCGCGGTTCGTCGGTCCCGCCTTCCGGGCGGCCGACGCGACCGACGTGCTGCGACTGGCGGACGCGGTCGGGGGTGCGGTCGTGCCCCTGCCCGAGAGTCTGGGCGGGATCACTGTCGATCTCATGGATCCCAGCGCTCTGGGAGTGCGCGTCGTGTCCGACACGTTCGAGTTGCCCGCGCTGTCCGACCAGGCTCCGCTTCCACTGAATTTCGGACACGACGGCGGCCGGGTGAACGCTCCCCAGCGGCCGCCCCGCGCGCCGGCCACCGTGCAACGGCTCGGGCACGTCGTGCTCCAGACGACGACGTATCTCGAAACACTCAACTGGTACCTCGAGCACCTCGGACTGATCGTCAGCGACTTCCTCTACTACCCCGGACAACGGGCCCGGGGCCCGATCATGAGCTTCATCCGCTGTGACCGGGGCGCCACGCCCACCGACCATCACACGCTCGCAATGGTTCTCGGCCCGGCCAACCGCTATGTGCATTCGGCATATCAGGTCGCCGACCTCGACTGCCTCGCCGCAGGTGGCGAATACCTGCTCGACCGGGGCTACCGCCGGTCCTGGGGCATCGGCCGACACATCCAGGGCAGCCAGATCTTCGACTACTGGCGCGACCCTGACGGATTCTTGGTCGAGCACTTCAGCGACGGCGATCTCTTCGACGACACCCTCGATGCGGGCTGGGCACCGATGACCGCGTCCGGACTGTCCCAGTGGGGGCCGCCCGCCACCAAAGACTTCCTCGGATTGAACCCCGGTCGGGAATCACTCCAGGAACTGCGCGCCATTGTCAATGCGCTGCGCGCCGACAACGAATTCGACCTCCACCGCCTCCGCGGCCTTCTGAAAGTTGCCAGCTCATGACCATCTCCGTCCTCCGCACCGCCGATGCCTGGTGGGTCGACACACCCACGGGTGCCGCACGGGTAGACACCGAGGCCACCACCACCGCCCAACTGCTGGCCGACCGACCGGCCGTCGAGGCCGCGGCGTCCAGCAAGGGCGCCGTGCCCGTCGAGACCCTCTCGTTGCTTTCTCCGGTCACCGCCCCGTGCCGGGTGGTCGCTCAGATGACGAACTTCGCCTCGCACGTCGAGGATGCCGGGATGAATCCCGACACCATTCCGTTGACCTTCTTCCGCAAGGCATCCGGTTCGATCAGCGGCCCCAACGACGACGTGATCCGTCCTGCCCATGTCCGGCTACTGGACTACGAGGTGGAGATCGGGCTCGTCCTCGCCCGCGACATCCCGGTCGGGACGGCGGTCACCACAGACAATCTCGCCGATTACGTTGCCGGGCTGGTCGTCACCAACGACATCTCCGCGCGCGACATCCAGCTTCCGAAAACGCAGTTCTACGAAGGCAAGTCATACCCGACGTTCACCCCGGTCGGCCCCGCGCTGGTACTGCTGGACGGCGACGAGCTGAAGCGATTCACCGACCTGCGCCTGCGGCTCTGGGTCAACGGTGAGCCGCGCCAGAACATGACCGTTGCCGACATGATCTACCAGCCGACCGAGACTCTGCAGGCACTGACCCGGTTTCAACGCCTGGATGCCGGGGACTTGCTGCTGACCGGAACACCGGTCGGGACGGCGCTGAGCGCCCCACCGAAGCCGATCGCAATCCTCTCCTCCCTGCTGCCGCCGGCAGTCAAATGGAAGCTCTTCTTCAAGGGCCAGGCCAAGAATTCGAACTACCTTCAGGACGGCGACCTCATCGAAGCCACCGTCGCCACCGACGACGGGACCATCGACTTGGGGCGCCAGCGCACGGTGGTGAGGTACGCGCGATGACCACCGACCTGCTGTGGCCGCGTTATGCGGTTCCCACGGATCTGGCGACGATCGAGGCCGTGCCGCTGCGCGATCGGGGGCTTCCGGAGTCCACCTATGCGTTGCTCACCCGAGCGGCCCGCATGTGGCCGGATCGCCTCGCGCTCACCGTCCTACCGGACGCTGCACGGTGGCGGGAGCCGTTGCAGCGCAGTTTCTCCGAACTACTCGACGATGTTCATCGTTACGCGAACCTGCTCCATCGTCTGGGCGTGCGGCGCCGGAACGCGGTCGCCGTGATGGCGCCCAACTGCGCCGAGTTGATCCCCGCGACTCTCGCCGCACAGCTTGCCGGCATCGCTGCTCCCATCAACGCCGCGCAGTCGCAGCAGCACATCGCTGAATTGCTGCGCCGCTCAGGTGCCCGGGTACTCGTCGCGGCCGGACCGGAACTTGCGCCCGAGACATGGGAGGCCGCGCACCAGATCGCCCTGAGCGGGAAGGTGGACGCCGTGCTGGTCTTGCGGCCCACCGGCGCCGCCGGCGCTCCTGCGGACCTGCCCGAGGTCGACGGAGTGCGGATCGGCTACCTCAGTGCGCTGGCGGCCGATATCGAATCCTCCGATTTCGTCGGTGATCCCCCCCGTGGGTTCGACGTGGCCGCACTGTTTCACACCGGTGGTACCACCGGTGTTCCTAAGCTGGCCGCCCACACCCACGACAACGAGGCCGCCGATGCCTGGATGCTGGCCGCGAACTCGTCGTGGGACTCGGACGCCGTCGTCTTCGCCGCCCTGCCACTGTTCCATGTCAATGCCTTGATGGTCACGCTGCTCGCGCCGCTGTTCAAGGGCCAGGGTGTGGTGTGGGCCGGCCCGCTCGGCTATCGCGACCCGGCACTGTCCAGCGAATTCTGGAAGATCGTCGAGCACTACCGCATCGCATCGATGAGCGCGGTGCCCACCGTCTACGCGGCCCTCGCGCAGCGCCCGGTCGATGCCGACATCAGTAGTCTGCGCTTCGCCATGGTGGGAGCGTCGCCTCTGCCAACTGCGGTCGCCATGAAGTTCCAGGACCATACGAGTGTCCCCCTTCTCGAAGGTTACGGACTGACGGAGGCAACCTGCGCGAGTGCACGCAGCTTTCCCGACGCACCACGACCCGGATCGGTCGGGCTACGGATGCCCTATCAGCAGGTCAAGGTGGTACGCGTCCGTGAAGACGGCACCTGGGACGACCTGCCCACCGGAGCCACCGGAGTGCTGGCGATCAGCGGTCCGACGGTGTTCGCCGGCTATGTTTCCGGCCACGACGAACACGGGCCCGTTCTCGACGGCATGGGCAAACTGGTCGACGGCTGGCTCGACACCGGCGACCTGGCGCGCATCGACAGCGACGGTTTCATCTACCTGGTCGGACGCGCGAAGGACATCATCATCCGGGGCGGGCACAACATCGATCCAGCGGTCATCGAAGACGCTCTTCTAGCCCATCCACAGGTCACCGCGGTCAGCGCGGTGGGACGCCCCGATGCCCACGCCGGCGAAGTGCCCGTTGCCTACGTCACCGTCGTCGCAGACGCCGGTGTCACCGCGCACGAGCTGCAAGCCTGGGCGGGCGAGCGCGTTCCCGAACGGGCCGCGGCACCCAAGGCGGTCACCATCCTCCCGGCGTTGCCCGTCACAGCGGTAGGCAAGCTCTACAAACTCGCTTTGCGCGCCGACGCGACACGGCGCGAGCTCGAGCATGCCCTCGCCACCCTCGCAGGCATCGGCAGCATCCAGGCGTCCGTCGAGGACGGTTCGATCCTTGCCACTGTCGAGATCGACGGAACTGCCGGCGAACCGGCGGTCAAGGCGATCTTGAACCGATATGCGATCAATTGGAAGGTCACGGTGCTCACATGACCACCGCATCACAAGTTCTGGCACTCTGCCTCGCAGTCTTCTACCTCCTGCTCGGCGTCGGCAAAATAGCGGCGACCTCGCCGATGCGGGAACGGGCAGCCCACGTCGGTATGCCCGTCAGCACGTATCGGGGCATCGGTGCGCTCGAAGTCGCCGGTGCCGTCGGTCTCCTGATCGGCGGTCTCGTGCCGGCGCTCGGCGCCGCAGCCGCCATCGGGCTGCTACTCCTGATGGTAGGTGCCGTCGTCGCACACGTACGGAACGGTGACGGACTGCGTGAGATGGCGCCCGCCATCGTCGTCGGTGTAGCGATCGTGGCCTACCTCGTAGTCCTGTTCGGATCGATCCGATGAGCGAACGGGTCGTCCCAGTCGTCATCGTCGGTGCCGGACCCACCGGGCTGACCGCCGCCACGCTGCTGGCTCAGTACGGTGTCGAGTGCCTGCTACTCGAGCGCTGGGAGGGCGTCTATGCGCAGCCGCGGGCGGTCCACCTCGACGGTGAGATCCACCGGATCGTGGCGCACCTCGGGATCGCCGAGGAGTTCGCGGCGATCTCCCGGCCTTGCCTCGGGTTGCGGCTTGTCGACCGGAACATGCGCGTTCTCACCGAGTTCCACCGAGACCCCGGTCCGGGCGTCCACGGCTACCCCGAGGCCAACATGTTCGACCAGCCGCAGTTCGAGGAGATCCTGCGCGCCAACCTGGCACGGCACCCGAAGGCCTCCCTCCGCGGCAACGTCGAGGTCACCGGGCTGGCCGACGACACGACCGGCAGCGTTCGCGTCGACTTCACCGACCGAAACACCGGTGTGCAGGAATCGGTCCGGGCCAGATACGTCCTCGGCTGCGACGGCGCCAACAGCCTGGTCAGAAACCAGATTCAGGCAACGATGCGGGACCTGAAGTTCGACCAACGCTGGCTGGTTGTCGACGTCGCGACCACCGCCGACCTCGGCGCGTGGGAGGGCGCCCACCAGGTGTGCGACCCGGTGCGTGCGGCAACATACATGCGCATCGGACACACTCGCTACCGCTGGGAGTTCCGGCTCGAACCCGGCGAGACCGCCGACGACTATCGCGACATGGCTCGACTACAACCCCTCATCTCGCCCTGGACACGGAACACACCGGTCGACGAATTGACACTTGTCCGCGTGGCCGAGTACACGTTCCGAGCCCAAATCGCGGACCGATGGCGCGACCGGCGCGTGTTCCTACTCGGCGACGCCGCCCATCTCACACCGCCATTCATCGGACAGGGGATGGGGGCAGGGATCCGCGACGCGATGAACCTCGCCTGGAAACTTGCCGGCGTCCTCACCGGAAGTCTGCCCGAAAGCGCACTCGACACCTACGAGATCGAACGCAAGCCCCACGCGCTCGCACTGATCCGGCGCGCCAAGCTGGTCGGAATGGCCATGACCGAAGGCGGCGAACTCGGTAACCTCATCCGTCGCATCGTCGTACCACTGCTGCACCGTATCCCGGGCCTCGGCGACAAGATCATGGACGGCGAAACCCCGGCCCTTCACCGCTCCACTCTGATAGAACGACCCCGACTCCGCAGAAGCCGAGCGGGCCGCCTGATCCCGAATCCGGACCTCGCTCAGGGCCGCCGGTTCGCTGAGGTCGTCGGCGGCCGGTTCGCGGTCGTCACCTCCTTCTCCCCGACCACGACACAACGCACCGACATCGAACAACGCGGTGGCACAGTCCTGCTGGCTCGACCCGGCACCGATCTGCACCGCTGGCTACGCCGCGGCCGCGCCCGCGCCGCCATCATCCGGCCCGACGGCACCGTCCTCAGTAGCGGCAACGACCTATCCGCCCTCGCCGCCGCCCTCCCACGCTTCCACACCACCCGCACGCCAACATTCCTCACCCAGTGACCCACCCCTGACGAAGTCTCCACTGCTCACGCCTGCCGATGCTGCGAGCCACCGGCCCGATGTATGACCCTCGCATTCCGACCGGGCCCGCAGCGATACGACCGTCCGCGCTGTCCTGCAGGACGGTGCGGTCGGTCGTCGCCGCAGGCCCGGAAGCGCGGCATGTGGCTCGTCCAGCGCACTTTCGACATCGAAAGATGCTGTGCACCAGTCGAAGTGATTCGCGTCATACAATACCCGCCCGTAACCTACGGAAGCGTAACTTACGATACCGTAGGTTCATGGCGATATCAGACATCAAGGAATACGCGCACCTCACGGATGCCGACGTCGAGGCCATCGGCCGCGACCTGGATACGATCCGACGAGACATCGAGGAATCCCGCGGTGCACGCGACGCCCGGTACCTCCGCAACACCATCCGGCTGCAACGGGGCCTGGAACTCGGCGGCCGGGCGGTGCTCTTCGGCTCCCGCAAGCGCTCGCTGTGGGTACTGGGCACCGGGATGCTCTCGTTGTCGAAGATCATCGAGAACATGGAGCTCGGGCACAACGTGATGCACGGGCAATGGGACTGGATGAATGATCCCGAGGTGCACTCCGTGAACTGGGAATGGGACAACGCCGATCCGTCGGCGCACTGGAAGCTCACCCACAACTACGCCCACCACAAATACACCAACGTCCTCGGCATGGACGACGATGTGGGCTTCGGCCTACTCCGCGTCACCCGTGACCAGCGCTGGAAGCCGTTCTACCTCGGCAACCTCGCCTACAACGCGATTCTCGCGGCGCTGTTCCAATACGGCCTCGCCATCCAATTGCTCGAGCTGGGCAAAGTAACCCGAGGCCGGGACGAGCGTGAACTCACCAAGACGCGCGGCAAGGAAGTGCTCGCCAAGCTCGGCAGGCAGACCCTCAAGGACTATGTCGTGTACCCGGCACTGACAGGCAAGGCATGGAAGTCCACTGCAAAGGCGAACGCGACCGCTAACCTCGTCCGCAACCTGTGGACCAACGCCGTAATCTTTTGCGGCCACTTCCCGGACGGCGCCGAGAAGTTCACCAAGACCGACGTCGACACCGAGACGCACGCCCAGTGGTACCTGCGGCAGATGCTCGGTTCCGCAAACATCTCGGGCGGCCCCGTCATCGACTTCATGACCGGCAACCTGAGCTACCAGATCGAGCACCATATCTTCCCGGACCTGCCCTCCAACCGCTACCACGAGATCTCGATCCGCGTGAAGCAGCTATGTGACAAGTACGACCTGCCGTACACGACCGGCCCGCTCGCGGTGCAGTACTGGAAGTCGTGGCGGACCATCGCGAAACTCTCGCTTCCCGACAAATACCTCACCGACACCCGCGACGCCGCACCCGAAACCGCGTCCGAAGCCGGGTTCGGCGGTCCCCCCGCCACCGATCCACTCACCGGCCGCCGCATCGGCCTGGCGACGACGATCAAGAAGACGCGCAAACGCGGTCCCGTCCGCCGAATCCTCGGAATGCGCTGACCGGCAACTATTCCGGGCTGCTGCGGAGAACGCGGTCGGCTAATCGTCACGGAGCATGTCGATTAGCCGAACCGTTCTGCTGCTTGCGGAATGGGCAGCGGTGAGAATGGTCCGGTGCGGTCGCCCACATGCCCGGCTACCAGCCCGGCGAGATCGTCCCGACCACCGCATTATTGTTGTCCCCCAAGCATCCCCAGGACCACGCACGTGGCGCGGTTTCTGGAACGGATGATCAGCGCTTCCGGTACATTCGCAGCCCGGGAAGGCTTGCCGCACTCGCCGAACCCTACAGTTCGAGCCGATCACCGATGTCAACCTCTCCGCCTTCCCACAGGAGGGAGCTGCGGACCTGTTCAACGGGTCGACCAACGCCCGCGTCTCGCTGGTCCGAGACGGGCACATCGGAACCTTGACCGTCGATGTTCAGGCCTGGGACCGCCCCGTCCTGCCGTGCGTGGCAGGAGCGCTGGATCGACGCGACACCCGCCCGGACGGCACGGTGCTCGACTTACTGGACACCTGGTACGAGATCAACGGTGTCCGCACGCTCGAACGCACCGTCGTCGCGTACTTTCCCGACGGCACCCGGATCGTGGCCACGGCCAATGACGCCGACAACACCGACCCAAGGACGGGCAGCCGGCACAGCGGACAGATCCCGTTGACCCTCGACGAGTTGACCGCGATCGCGACAACCCCGTCCCTGGCGGTGACGGCACCCGTCATCCCGGCCGTGCCGCTGATGCGATCCTGTGGGGCCTACACCGATTGGAACGGCCCGGAGCTGACCCCGGGACAAGGTGACCCGGCTCGACCGGGCACTCGAAGCACGGTGGGCGAGCATGCCGGGGAATACTGACCTCACCCTGGATCGGCCGATCGGATCACTCCGGTTGACCGACTTCGGCAAGGACACCGTCTGTGAGGTGGTCACCGTGACATCGGCTGCCGGGGAAGGGCGCCTCGAGATCGTCGTCGTCAGTGGTCAACCCGCATCCTCACGACAGGACGAGTACCTGAACGAGATCGACCCGAATCGTGTCACGACGGTGTCAGCAGACGGTCCACCGTCACCCGCGGGTTCTACCCCGCTCACGGCAGCGCCTACTTCTCGCTAACTCTCCCCTCCACCCAACAGATCCTCATCAGCACCACCCCTATGAAGGGCTCCACCGTGCCGATCACGTTGGAACAGATCGAGTACCTCGCCACCGCACCCGAACTCGACCTGAACTGAAACCGTCGGAACGGGATTCGCACGCACGGTGGCAGCCAATGCGACAGGCTGACTACGACCGTCGGTTTTGTTCCCTGACGCGCCGGAAGACGGATGTCGGCGGGACAAGCCGGCTGGAGAATTGAGCCGGTGAACAGGGCATACGAATCCAACGCCCCGCAGTTCGCCGAGCTCAAGTTGAGTAGCTGGTGGGCGCTCAGCGAGTACGCTGACACTGCAGCAGGGTCGGGACAGGTCCCACATTGGAGGGCACACCATGCGGTGGGTTTCGCTTCCTCGTTCGTCCGTCGCCTGGACTGTGGGGTCCGTGGCCATCCTCGCTGCGCCGCTAGTCTCGTCCGCTGCGGCGACTGCGAACCCGCCGCCGGTCCCGGCGACGACGACGATGTTTCAGGCCCCGGTGACGTTCGTCTCCGCATGTAGCACAGTGGGATTCAGATGCTGGGTACCGTACCTGCTGGCAACCGTGACTCCGTCCGCAACCACGGGTGCACCTGGCGTGGTGACTCTTGCGGCAGAGCCCTCGACCACGATCGCGATCACCACGTTCGACTGTATCGATGTGTCGGTGAACTGGCGAAACCTGACCACCGGCGCCACCGGCACCACCGTGCTCCAAGCCGTGCGGCCCGGCGACTTCAGTGGCCCCATCGCGCCGGATGAGAGGTGCCGATATACCCCGGCGACAGTGGGCACCGGCAGCGGAACGGTCGTCGCGACCGCCGATGTCAACGCCCACGTCCTGCCGCCCGCGAGCGACCGATGGCCTCAAGTACCGGTCAACCCTGGGTTCGGATCCTTCCCGGTTCCCTAGAGCGAGTAGACAATTGCGTGGGTCGGTAGCAGCTCACTCCGGACGATCCCCACGTGGTGGCCGGCGCGTAGTACACGGGCGAGTTTTCCCCTGCTACGCACCGCATCCGTACCTGCCGGGCGCTGACGGTATCCACTGGATCCGTAGACGAGGATGAGCCCAAAAATCACTTCTACCTGAACTGACGACACAGCGGAGGCTGCTGTCGGTTAACCGCGTGAGAGTCCGGGCTGGGTCTGGATCTGCCCGAGGTTGCCCTTGGTCTTGCCGACTGTCCATTCACCGTCCGCACCACATACCAGGGCGCCATTGCGATCGCCGGGCTTGCCGTACGTCACCGTCTCGTTGCCTTGGGAGTCCGTGTTCACGATCGGACACGGACCACCGGTGGGACCGTTCGGACCGATCGGCTCGGCCTGAACGACGGACGCCGCCCCGACCGCACCCAGAACCGAAAAGGCAGTGAAGGCGATAGCGGCAACGGTTCGGCGGGCGTTGATCATTCAGTTCTCCTGAGGATGTCGGGGGAAGTGCATCGGTGACAGGTACAACTCTGCCCACTCCAGCGCCCGATCTGAAGCAACCCCAGGGGTCCGTTCGCCCACCCCAGGAAGGTCAAACACCCCACCCCAACACGAAGTTAGAAGTTGACCGGTCGATACCGAATCCGGATACACCAAGCCGCGCGTGCATACCCGCTACCGTTTCCGGGTATGGCGACCACCTTCCACGGGCCGAGCCCGTGGCCGCACATCACCCGCGCCATCCGCACCCGCGGTCCCCGGCACGCCACGATTGCCCACCTCGGCCAAGACGCACCCGCTGTGCTGCCGCTGCGGGCCGGGGACGTCCTCGTCGTCAACGCCTCCCGCGCCGCGGGGCACACCCCTGACCTCCCCGATCGCGCTCGCCTACCACGGAGAGGCCGGGGTTAGGCCCGGCGCCCATCATTAAGGTGATCAATTCGACGGGAGGCAAGCAGCAGGTTACCTGCGAAAACAATGTCGGGGTGGCGGACAGGGACTCCGGCGATCCGGTCGATCGTGACAGTGTGTGGGTTGTCGGTCAGCAGTGTCAAAGACGGCCGAAAAGCGATCCACGCGACGAACAAAAATCAACCACCCTGACTTTGGTCAGTCGTTGCTAGCTCGGGTGTTCTTGCCGAACAACTCGTGCCGTTGTCTTGTGCGGTAGGAGTCACCGGTGAGGGTGAGGACCTCGGCGTGGTGGACGTGCCGAAGCGCGCGGGTTCGCCGATTCTCGCCGTTTGAAACTGCGAAACCCGCGTGTGCTCAGGCGTTCTTCGGCCGGTATGGGGCGAATTCGGACTTGGGCCAGCGGTCAACCAGCGGAACCCGCGAGCATTCCGATCACCAGCACCGTGTGGACCGTCGGGCCGACCAACTCGGCCCCAAAGGCTTGGAACCCTACGGCGGCCGCGAGAAGCCCTAGCGACGTCCGGATCCAGGCCAGAAACGTCCGCTCGTTCGCGAGGGTGAAACGTGGATCCGGATCTGTACCCACGCGGAAGGCTCGGGGTCGCCATCTGCCCGCACGAACCTAACTCAAAAACCGACACGGCGTCAGCAGGCCGGTGAGCGCACGCCAAAGAGGCTGATCCGTGCACGCCCGGGCATCGTCCGGACCGGCACCATGATTGCGGCGTGAAGTCGAGTCAACAGTCTGTGTGTGTCTCGAGTTCCGGCAGCCGATCCGCACCCCAACTGCGGTGGATGTGCCCCACCACGCGATCGAGCTCGCTTCGGGTGACCCCAGCTACTTCGCCTGGCTCCAGTGGATCGAAGTGGAATATGTACAGCCGGGAGGCAAACTGCTCGAACGGTAGCGAAGATTCGCCGAATCTTTCGCCGTGACCTGCGGTGCTCACGACGACGCCGTCACCCCAGTCCTGTCCGCTGTCGTTGTTGGGGTTGTAGAAGTAGACGCGCATCACCTCTTGCGGGTCCAAATTGACCCGCAGCACGGTGATCGCATGCCAGCCGATGAATCGGGCGGCGCTGTCGGTGACAGCGATACCGGCCGGTTGGGGGTGAATGAGCGGTTGGTTGCCGTTGTAGAAGGGGTGATAGCTGGCATAAAAATGACGAAGGAACTCGTCGAGTTCGGTCAGTTTGCCGGTTGGCACGTCCACGTTGATACGGAACCCGCGGCCCGACCACCAGCCGTGGAACTCCGGGTTGACCCAGCGGTGCGGGTCGCCTTCGCGGTCGGCGCACCGCCTCCCCATCTCCGCGTAGATGCGGTCGAGGTGCGGCACGACGAGCAGCGATACCGGGTCGAGGTCGACTGGCAGCACGGTCGCAACACCGGACGCACTGTCGCGAGACGATATCGGTTGCCCTTCGAAATGCATGACGATCTCGTCGTCTCGTGCCGCCCACACCAGGGTTTGGAGCAGGTAGTCCGGATCGTTGTACGCCCACATAGACAGCGCCCTCGCCGACTGGCACGTCGGGTTGTCGCCTTGTCCCACTCCCAGCGGCAAGCCCAGGATCGACAGCATTCCGGACAACAGCCAAGCCCGAGCGTCCAGCGTCGGCCCGAAGGTCTGGGTCAGGCGTTGCCGCGAGGACGCCGACAGTGGTTGCGCCAGTTGGCGCCACATGGCGGGGGCGACGGCCGGTTGATAGAGAATGCCCCGTTCCAGCATCAATGCGAGACCGTAGATGCATTGGGCGGTCTCGATATGGACCGCATTGTCGATGAGGCTGCGCACCAGGTCGTGGTAGCAGAGCAGGCAGTCGCGGCCGGTGCTGGACAGCCCCAGGGCTTCCCCGATCAGGTACTCCCCTTTTTCGAGCAGGTACCGCAGCAGTACGGCGTGGTACGGCGAGACCAGTCCGGTGTCGTGCATTGCGCGCGCGAATCCGGCCGCTTCGTACTGGAGGCCGCTGCTGTCCATTGCTTCCAGGCGACTGCGGTAGACGTCGACGCCCGGGTCTTCCCGGCAGGCGTCCGTTGTGCCGAAAAGACTGCTGATCAGACGATCGGCGCCGACCCCGCTGGCACCCGGTTCGATGTCCGGACTGTTCCTGTATACGGCGATCTGTGTGATCATCTGCTTGACCTGATCGACCTGTATTGGCCGCTGCCGCAGGATCCTCCAGATCTCCTCCACGAGGTGTTCGAGGATGTTGTCGTAGCCGACACCCTGTCCCAGATGACGGAACAGTGCCCGGGTCGCCTGCGCCAGGCGTCCCTGTTGTTCACGCTCCGCTTCGCTGGGGGGCGTCAACAACAGCGACATGTTGACGGCCAGGACTTGCGAAAGATGTTGCCTGGCTTGCTCGGCGGAGATCAACGGGTGCGCATACTCGCCCTTGGCGACGGCCAGCAGGCGCAATTCGTTGACGGCCTCCAGTACCACCGTGTCCGCATTGGCGCTGCTCAATGCTCCAGTGCTCAGCGCCGGGATGAGAATCTGTGGTTCGGCCCAGTCGGTGCCGACGAACAGGCCCGCTTCGTCCAGGTCCGCCGCGCGGGCCTGCACCGCTGCGGCGCCCCCCGGCTGCAACAGAACCAGACGCAGGGCGTCCAGCACCGGGCGTAGCTTGACGTGTTTACCGAAATCGCGGGTCACTGCCAACGATCGGGTGGCATCGTCGAGCCCGGCCAGACGTTTCTCCAACGTCGTGCTGTCGGTATTCGTATCGCTGCTGGTCGATTTCAACCGGGGATCCTCACGTATGAACGGACCTGCTCGACTCAAACGTAGAAGTCGAGTTCTTCCTGTTTCTTCAGTAGATCACGCATCTCGTAGGGATCGTCACCGAAGAAGTGGAGGAGTCCCCAGTGCGTGCCGAATGCAGTTCGCTTGGTGACCGTCTCTTCCAATGGCGCTGTGAGCTCGTGGGATTCGAAATAGATGTGGTCCTCGGTCTCCTCTGGCATACACAGTTGGCTGACGACGCGTCGTCGTGGATAGACACCGAAACAGCCGGCATGCCCCTTGGCGTCCACCACTTCCTTCGGGAAGAAGTCCTCGATTTCTTCTTCCGTCGTCTTGGGATCGAATGCCAGCACCAGGCCCTGATATGCGTTGAACCCGTAGGCACGTTCCAGCAACTCGAACACCTTGAAGCCCGGCGGACGGTACGCGACCTCTCCGAAGTACATCTCTCCGTCGCTGGTGACGAAGTACTCGGGATGAACGAACCCGAATTCGATGTCGAAGGTCTTGATCAGTTTCTCGATCTGACGAGTGATCTCCGGACGGTACTTCTCCAACTCCGGTGTGGCCGGGACGAACACGGAGTATCCGAGGGTCACGTACTCCGAGATGTTGAGGAAGCGGATCTTTCCGTTGTGAATCCATGCCTCGACTGCGAACTCCCACCCGTCCAGATGAGACTCCATCAAGACCGGGAACTCCTCGTCCGGGATGGTGTCGACCTCATCCGGGGTGCGGATCACCCGGTGCCCGAGACTGCCGGCCTTGTCGAAGGCTTTGAGATGGATCGGATCGTTCGGGTCGCCGTCCAACTTGAGCAATGTCTGGTTGACTCGCTTGAGGAATCGGATGACGTCGTCGCGTTCGTGGGCTTCCTCGAAGATTCCCACGCGGATGCCGCCGAGTTGGGCGCGACGTTTCATCAAGGCCTTGTCGCGCAGCAGCAGAGACTGGCCGAAGAGTCGTGGATTGTCGAGAAGAACGGAGTTGATCGCGCCCGCCCACTCGACGGTCTCCTCGAACAGTGGGATCGCGACGTCGACACCTTTCTCCTTCAGCGTCTCGGCGATCTCCATGGAACGATCGTTCAATCGCTCGAAATTCCACGGCACATACGGAATTCCGTGTTCCTTGCAATAATCTTCGGCCCAATCGGGCGCGACGACGAGATATCGCCTGTCGAAACGGTCAACAGCTTCGATAGCATTCAAACTCCAACCCAGAAGGGCGACATACCCTTTCTCTGGGTTTCTGGTTTTCGATTCGGGCTTCGATACCGACAACTCTCTGCTCCTCTCGAAAGGCATTCGGAACGCATGAGCGGGCAGACGAAATTCGGGCGTGGCCGCAGCGTCGTTGACAGCGCGGTAACGCTCGATTGCGTCGATCTTCACCGCATCCATGCAGTGAAGGCTACCTGCAGGCGGTTTTCGGCCCGTTCCCACACCGGTTCAGTGCCGTCTCACACCGGCCTGACCAGCCGAGACGTTGTTTGGGTTGTTTCAGATCGATGCACGGGGTGTGCTCGATGAGAGGGGTATCGATGCGGCGGTGTCGGTGTGTGTGGTCACTGCATGGCAGCAGGCGGTGACTACGTTGTGGTGTAAGGCACCACCTGGTTGCCGCCGATGCGTCCGTTTTCCAACGGCTGAGGACGTTTCCGCTCTCGTCGAAGACGAACACCAGGGTCCGACCACGGAAGGTTTCGACCGCGCGGTCGCCGAGCGACACGGTTCCTACTGCATTCGAGGGCAGTGTTTCGATGTTCGCATCCGTGTACTGCGGTGCGGTGCTGCAGGAGGCAGCGGCCATCATCACCGCCACCAACGCCGCAACATGGGCCACAGAATTTTCTCTGCGTGTTTCGACGACCCATGCCGCGACCTGTGCGCGTGAAGTGAATCCCAACTTCGTAAGTAGGTGTTCGACATGGCCTCTGAGCGGTGCGAGGGGAAATTACCAAGCGAGCAGCGATCTCCTTATTCGTCAGGCCCTCGGCAATCAGATCAGCAACCTCCAGCTCACGCTTTGTCAGGTGTGCGGCGGGACCGCAAGGGATCGCCTCCGGAGGATGAAGTTGCTCACCCAAGGCATAGGCGACCGCGGCGTCGAAACCTAACGCCGCGCCGTCACGATGCGCAGATGCATAAGCCTCCGTACTCGAGGCACGCTGCGTCGCGCCTTCACAGGCTTTCTGGTACTCGCTCAAATTGGGCAGTACGACAATCGGGCTTCCCACAGACCGGCTGAGCTCCTCCGATGCCCGATCCATGCCAGCGCCTGCAGACACTGGCTTGCATTGAACCGGTCGTTCACTTTGAGGTCGATTTGCAGCGCCTGTCCGAGCAGCTGGACGCCTCGTTCACGATCGCCGCGTCGCCACACGGCGACCGCCACTCCGGGACGATGGGGGCCGACTGGAAGTATCCCTTCGGGGCGAATTCGAGCATTGTCTCCAGCTCCATCGAAGGATGAGGCATCGCACCCGTGACACGGGCGATGTCCGACCAGCGCAGCCACCGCGTATGCCCGCCGTCGTCGACCGACTGCACCGGGTACAGCACGCGGCCATAGGCTTCGAACCGGGCGGGCACGAGTGAGACCACCGTGGTTTTCCGCATCACCTCGACTCCGTCGCGAACCCAGTACCCAGCTGACATGTCGTTCCAAATCCTGCCATTCGCTTGCCATACAGCCAGTCTCCGCAGGCGGCCGAATCACCACGCGTGTTTGCAGGAACCCGCACCGGGACGAAGTGACGTCCCAGAGCATGCTGGCGGCAGTCCGCCTTCGTTCCGTAAGCGGATCCGTTAGCGGTGAAGCGCTGTGCGCGGTTTGCGGCTGTGGGCAGGCGGCGCCGCGGCCCGCATGCCATCCTCGAGGAATTGCACGAACGTGGTGGTCGGTGACGGTGGAGCTGCTCGGCGGGCGCGGCGAGGAACTGTAGCCATGGCCCGGCCGCGTCTTCGCGGTCGGACCGTCGCATACCTTCCTGGATCTCGCGAATGCGATCAACGACGCCGTCGCCCGGTGGGACCGCTCGCACCTGTCGATGTTCACCCTTGCCGATGGACGAATGGTCACCGACACGGAGACTGGGGCCGAGATGGTGGAGTCACTCGGCGGGCCCATCACCGAGGCGGTGAACATCGAGTCGGCCAAAGTCGCCCGGCTCCTGAAGCCCGGGGCGGAGTTCCAGTTCACCTTCGACCTGGGTGATGACTGGACCCACCGCTGTCTGATCGGCGGCGACAAGGTCGACCCCCTGGAAGTGCTGGGGATCACGCCAGGGAAGCCTCTGCCGTACTGGGGGTGGGGCGCCATCCCGGATCAGTACGGGCGCCGGTGGTCCGACGACGACGGGCAGGTGCTCGCACTCGATGTGTCCGAGCTGCGCGCAGCTATGCGACAGCAGATGCCGCCAGGTTCCTCACCGCGATGCGGGGGACATGACGTCGACGACGCGCTGCAACAGGTAGGGGCCGGAATACCGATGGCACTGAAGCAGCGACGGGAGCAGGCCGAGCCGGTGGCGGTGTCGGTCATCAACCGGCTGACCTGGCGCGCCGGCGCGGGTGACGGGGTGCTGGCCGAGGACCTGCTCGCGTGTCTGCGCGGCGAGCCGCTGGCCGGGCGGGTGGTGCCAGTCGACCTCGAGATGCTCGGTGCCGAATGGGAGGGGGATCTGGGCATGTCCACCGGTAGCTACCTCGACCTGCGCACCGGACAGGTGTACGACGCCAGCAGCACCGATCCGATGATGGTCGGCGAGGACGCCGCCGTCGACGTGGAGACCGAGCCCGACCGTTGGCTCCGGTTCGACCGCACCGGCTCCCGGGATGGCTGGCGGGACATGGCGGCCTTCGCCGAGCGGCAACAAGATTCGGCGCTGCGGGAGCGGCTGGAGCGGGCGATCGAGGGCAAGGGCGCGTTCGGCCGATTCCGCGACCTCGTCCACCAGGAGAGCCTCACCGACCCGTGGTACACCTTCGCCACCGACCGTCAACTGGGTCGTGCCCGCGAGTTCCTCGCCGACAACGGCATCCGCGTGGGCTGACGGGCACCACACAGGAACTGTTTGACCACCGGCTCCTCACTGGTGAGCAGCACCTCCCGTGGACCGAACATCACCAGATGACGACGGAACAGCATGCCGATGTTGTCCGGCACCGTCCGCGCGAGGTTGATGTTGTGCGAGACGATCAGGATCGTCGCGACGATCTCGGCGGCGGTCCGCAAGATCGGGCGAGAACTCGTAGGATCTCGGGCAGGGGCGAGTTCGCTCCAGATTCTCGTGCGCTGGCGCGCAGGTATACAACGCGGACGACGTCCTGGTGATCCCGGCTGGACTGGCTCGGCTGGTCGATGCTGCATCGATACCTGTCCTCACTCCAGGGCGGAGACGAAAGTCAGCGTCGCGCGGTGATGGTGTCGGCGGCGTCGTGCAGCGCCCGGGAGACGGCATGCATGCTCGGGGTGTACTGCCGACGCGCGAGCGAAGCGATGTAAATCGATCGTGTCGGAACCCGGTCGGTGGGAAGAAATCGCACAGCGTGGACGTCCGGGCGATGGTGTGCGACGGCCAGACGCGGAACCATGGCGATGCCCACCCCCGCGGCGACCATCGCTTCGATCTCTTGGTAGTCATGGGCCTCGTAGACGACGTTCGGGGTGAACCCTGCCGTCTCGCAGCTACGGTAGAGCACTTCGGCGGCCGGGTGGTCTGCGTTGCGGATGATCCACTTCGCCGATCGCAGCGATGCCACCGCGACATTGTCGATGTATGGCCCCTCGAGCGGGACGAGCAGGACCGTTTCGTCCTCCATCAGCGGTATGAGGGCCAGGGATTTCTCGGTCTCCTCGGTCCAGTCGTAACTCCAGAGCAACGCCATTTCGACCTCGCTCGAATGGAGCATTTCCAACAGTCGCGGGCGAACCGCGGATTGGACCCGCACGTCGATGCCTGGCCAGTGGGCGTGATAGTCCTTCAGCGCGTCCGAGAGCAGTGAGGCGCTGACGGTCGGGAAGGAACCGAGTCGGACGGTGCCGCGCTCGAGCCCCAGCAGAGCTTCCAAGTCACCACGGGCAGCGCGCATTTCCTGGCGGAACAGCCGCGCACGCGTGACGAGAATTTCACCGGCCTCCGTCAACCGGACGCCGCGAGGCAGGCGGGTCAGTACCGGCTGCCGGATCTCCTGTTCCAACTTGGCGATGCGTTGCGACGCGGCGGATGGCGTGACGTTGGCGCGTTCGGCGCCGCCGGTGAGGGATCCGGCCTCGGCGATGTCGAGGAGCAGGAACAGCGTCACCACATCGAACGAGTTGCGCATCGATACCTCCCACAAGCCTTTAATTCTGCTAAACCCCGCCGTAGAAATACGACATTGTCATAAACATAACCCGCTCATAGTGTGATCTGGGTAATGATCAAGCGAAGGATGTGACATGCAGACGATCGCAACTCCCTCACCACCCGGGATCACAGCACCGAATCGCCCTGTCGATCCCGTCGGTCGCCCAGTGCGCTCACTTCGGCGCCCCTCGGCCGGCATCGATGAGGTACTGCAACCCGGTGCGGGGTGGGCGGCCGACGCCGTCGACAGTCACCTCGGGCGGCGGCGATATGCACCGTGGAGTGCGCCGGCGGGAGTGACAGCTCCCGATCCGTATCGCGTGGCTCCGAACCGTATTCATGTCTGTCCGTCGCGACCGGCCGCCGTCCAGGCGCCGTTCGACCGGCCCCGCAGCGAACCGAAAGTACGCCCATGACTTCCATCGAGATACTGCCACTGATCGCGTTGGTGGCAATGTTCGTGATAGCCACCTTCTTCCCCATCAACATCGGCATCCTGGGGTTTATCGGCGCGTTCGTCGTGGGGTACTTCCTCCTCGGCTACGACGACAAGGAAATCCTCGCCGAGTTCCCCAGTTCGATCGTGCTGACGATCATCGGCGTCACCTACTTCTTCGGTATGGCGAAGAAGAACGGGACTATCGATCTGCTCGTCAACGCCTGTATACGTGGCGTTCGCGGACGGGTGACGGTCATCCCGTGGGTGTTCTTCTTCTGCGCCTCGGTGCTCACCGCCCTGGGCACGTTCAGCCCGGCCGCCGTCGCTCTGATCTCACCGGCCGCGATGTCGTTCGCCGCCCGGACCCGGATGAGCCCGCTGGTGATGGGCATCATGACGATCAACGGGGCGCACGCTGGAGCGTTCTCGCCGATCTCGGTCTCCGGCGTCCTCGTCCGTGACATCGTCGAGTCGAGCGGCCTGACGATCGCCCCCTGGACCCTGTTCTTCGCTAGCTACGGCATCAACCTGCTGCTCTCGGTCCTGACCGTGGTCGGCTACGGCATCCTCGCCCGGGTACGAAACGACCTCGAATTCACCGCTACCGGCTCGAGCGCCGGCATCGAGCCCGACGGCGGCGGGAGCGCGGCCGGCACCCCGATCGCGGGACCCGGGGGAACCCCGGCCGGTGGCTCGTCCGGCACGGGTGGTACCCAGGTACTCATCCGGACACCGCGCACCGAGGCCGTCACCGATCACGACGTGCTGCCGGTCACCGGGGTCCAGAAGCTCACCCTCGTTTTGATTGGCGCGGTGTTGGTGCTGGTCCTGGTCCTGCACATGCCGATCAGCTTCGTTGCCATCGCGGCCGGTGCAATCCTCGCCTTCACCGATCTGTCCAAGCAGAGTGAGGCCATCGCCGGTATCAGCTGGTCCACGGTCCTGCTCGTCGCCGGCATGGTCACCTACATCTCGCTGATGGAGGAGATCGGCACGATCGATCACCTCGCCGAGATGGCGATCACGATCGGCGCACCGCTGCTGGTCGCCGTCGTCCTCTGCTACGTCATCGGCGTCACCTCGGCGTTCGCATCGTCGACAGCGCTTCTCACCGCGGTCATCCCGCTCGCGCTTCCACTGCTGCAAACCGGAGCACTGCCGGTCGTCGGACTCGTGGCCGCCCTCGCCATCTCCGCCACCGTGGTCGACGTCTCCCCGTTCTCGACCAACGGCGCACTCGTCCTCGCCAATGCCCAGAACATCGAGCGTCCCCGGTTCTACCGCCAGCTGCTGCTCAACGCGGGGATCGTGGTCGCGATCGCGCCGGCTCTGTGCTGGCTGGTGCTGGTGGTCGTCCCGACGCTGGTCTGACGCGTCGACAGCCCGCGAGGGTTTAGCTGAAGTTAACCCTCATCGACTTATTCGCTATTGTTCTCCACCCTGATGTCAGTCAGGGTGGGTAGTGGGACACCGCTGGGAAGCACGCTCCCCATCCGATCAGAGCCTCCAGCGGTGCCTCACAGACTCTTCAAACCCGAAAGGTGGGCCGGACCGTGTTCACACTTCATGGAACCTGGATGCGGGGAGGAACCAGCAAATGCTGGCTGTTCAACGCCTTCGACGTCGATCCACTCATTGCCCAGGCCGGCGGCCTGGATGCCATCTTGACCTCCGCGTTCGGCTCCGGTGATCCGCGTCAGCTCGACGGTGTCGGCGGCGGCAGCTCGACCACCTCGAAGGCGGCGATCGTGCGCCGCTCCAGCGAACCCGGAATCGACGTCGACTACCTGTTCGCGCAGGTCGCGATCGGTGACCGCCGGGTCGAATGGGGCAGCAACTGCGGCAACTGCGCCACCGCGATCGGGTTGTACGCGCTGCAGTCCGGGTTCGTTCCGGTCGATCCCCGGGCGACGACCGTGCGGATGCGGAACCAGAACACCGGCGCGATCCTGCACGCCGAGATCGCCACCCCGGGCGGGATGATCCCCACCGAGGGTGACGCGGCCGTACCCGGTACCAGCGCATTGGGGGTTCCGGTTGGTCTCACTTTTACCGGTCTCGCCGCCGGTGCGACCACGCTCCTGCCCACCGGCGCCGCCGCCGACCAGATCTCGATTGCCGACCACACGTACCGAGCCACGATGGTCGTCGCCGGAGCCCCGGCGGCGTTGTTCGACGCCGCCAACCTCGGGCTGACCGGCGCGGAGGACAACCAGACCATCGCCGAACACCTGCCGTTGCTGCTCCGGCTACGACAGGAATCATCGTTGCGGATGGGACTGAGCAAGCCGGGAGATCCCATCTCCCATGCGATTCCGAAAGTTGGTGTCGTGGGCCCGCCGGCTAACTACCGCACCAGCGCCGGCGTCGACATCAGCGCCGACGACTACGACGTCTCGGTCCGGATGCTGTCGATGCTCGCCCCGCACCCGGCGATCGGGCTCACGTCCGCGGTCGCCGTCGCTGCGGCGTCCACCGTGGCCGGTGTCGTCACCGCCAACACGCAGGTCCGGTGGCCGGGATCGCTGCGGGTGGGAACACCTGCCGGAGTCCTCGATGTCGACCTCGCCACCTCGGCCGACGGAATCCTCGAATCGGTCACCCTGCACCGGGCGGCCCGCCGCATCGCGTCGGCGGAACTATTCGTCACCGCCCCGGCACCGGCTCCGGCACTGGTCGGGTCCGCGCGGTGAGGACCCCGCACCGCACCGGCCCCGTGATAGGTGAGGACACCTGATGCCCGAGAAGATCGCGATCGCGCCCCGGCCGGTCGACACGCGGATCGCCCGATCCTGGCTCCTGGTCAACGGCACCCGAACGGACCTGTTCGACCAGGCCGACTGCTCCTGCGCGGACCAGATCGTCCTCGACATCGAGGACGCGGTCGATCCCCAACTCAAATCCGCCGCGCGGGAGGAGGTCGCCGCCTGGCTCGAGCACACCTCGGCCTGGGTGCGGATCAACGACCGGTCCTCGGCGTACTGGAGCGATGACGTCGATCGCCTCGCCGGCCTTCCGGGACTGGCCGGGGTGATGCTCGCAAAAACCGAAGCCGCCGAACATGTCACCGAAACCTTCGACCGGCTCGGCGGATCCACCCCGGTGCTCGCGTTGGTCGAATCCGCCCTCGGCATCGACCGGGCCGGTGATATTGCCTGCGCCCGCGGCGTGTTCCGGCTAGCCTTCGGCAGCGGCGACTATCGCCGCGACACCGGCACCAGCGCGGACGACCTCGCCATGGCCTACCCTCGCTCCCGGCTGGTGGTCGCCAGCCGAATCGGCGATCTGCCGGGACCGATCGACGGGCCCACCGTCAGCAACAGCCACACCGTGCTGCGCGAACAGTCCGCGGTATCCGTGTCCCTCGGCTTGACCGGAAAGCTGTGCCTGGACACCGATCAACTGCCGGTGATCAACGAGGCCATCAGCCCCACGCCCTCGGACGTGACCTGGGCGCGGGAATTCCTCGACGATTTCGACGCCCGCGGCCGGGTTGTCCGCGACGGCAGCGACCTGCCCCGGCTCGGCCGGGCCGAGAAGATCATCCACCTCGCCGACGCGTTCGGCATCTCCCGAATCTGACCGACGATCGGCTCGGGCACTATCCGGCCTCGAATCCCTCCTGCAGTTGGTGGGCGGCGGCAGCGCACACCGCGATCCCTTCCTGCGCCGCCGGACTCAGGCGCCGCTCGGTCAGATGCGCGACCAGGATCCGCCTTTGCGGCGGGCGGGTGGCGAGGGGAATCGACCGGACATCGGGCCGGAGATTGAGCACGGCCAGCCGCGGTGCGATGGCCACACCGAGTTCGACGGCTACCATCGCCTGCACCTCACCGTAATCGTGCGCGAACACACTGGTGCGTGGTGTGAAACCGCCTTGCTGACAGAGTTTTTCGAGTGTCTGTGCGACCGGATGATCGTCGGCGCGGACCACCCACGACTCGTCGCGCAATTCGGCGATCCTGATCGAGTCGCGGTCGGCCAGGCGGTGCCGCTCCGACACCAGCAGCACCGTCGGATCGTTCATCACGTGGTGGTAGGTCAACGTCGGGTCGTCGACCCGGTTCCATTCGTAGTCCCACAACAACGACAGCTCGGTCTCCCGGCGGCGAAGCGCATCGACCAGATACGCGAACCGGCCACTGAGCACCTTCAACTCGACGCCCGGGTGCCGAGTCTTGAATTCCTTGACCACGAGCGGCAGCAGCGACGAACCGGCCGTGGGGAAGGTGCCGATCGCCAGCACACCTGCGCGCAGCCCTTTGATCTCCGCAAGCTCGGCATCGGCGGCCTCGAGTTCGATCAGGATGCGTTCGGTGTGCCGGACCACCGACCACCCGGCCTCGGTCAGCACGATGCCGCGCGCGTGCCGCTCGAGGAGTGGTTGGCCGGCTTCCTTCTCCAGCTTGGCGATTTGTTGGGAGACAGCCGAAGTGGTGTACCCGAGCGCCGCCGCTGCCGCGGTGATCGAGCCATGCTCGGCGACCTCGCGCAGCGTGAACATCCTGGTCGTGTCCAGCACCCACCCACCTCCAGACTTTAGAAGAAGTTAACGTCTGTCGACATACCCGTGATTGTAGTTGAACCGTGCGGGTGTCAGTCTGAAGTGGCGGCAGCGGCGGCTCCGCACGCCCGGCCGCACCGCGACACCTGCTGGTACCCACCCGTCGGGCGACACTCGTCCGCAGCGAAGCGCCGCACCCCGTATCAATTCACCCCACACGCGAGGACAGCCCATGACTGCACACCCGAGTGACATCCACTCGCCTGACGACCAGGCCGACGAGACCACGGGCGTCGGCTCTACTCCGGCGCGCGGTCCCTTGCACGGCATTCGTGTCCTCGACATCAGTACCGTCTATGCGGCACCGATCACTGCGATGATGCTCGGTGACTACGGCGCCGACGTCATCAAGATCGAGCACCCCACCGGCGATCCCGCCCGCACACACGGAGCACGCAAGAATGGCCACGGACTGTGGTGGAAGGTCATCTCCCGGAACAAGACATGTATCACCCTCAACCTCGGCACGGCCGAGGGCCAGCAGATGCTCCGCGATCTCGTCGTCGATGCCGACGTGCTGGTGGAGAACTTCCGCCCCGGCGTACTCGAGAAGTGGGGCCTCGGCCCGGACCGGCTCCGTGACCTCAACCCAGAACTGGTCATGCTGCGGGTCACCGGCTTCGGTCAGTCCGGACCCTACGCCGAACGCCGAGCATTCGGCACCCTCGCCGAGGCAATGAGCGGATTTGCCCACCAAACCGGAAGCGAGGACGGTCCGCCAACGCTGCCGCCGTTCGGTCTCGCCGACGGTGTCGCCGGACTTGCCGGCGCCTTCGGCGTGGTGACCGCGCTGCTGCACCGCAACAGTCCGGCCGGCGACGGCAAAGGTCAGGTCATCGACCTATCTCTGCTGGAGCCGCTGTTGGGGATCCTCGGCCCCGGCCCCACCGCGCACGACCAGCTCGGCACCATCGCCGGCCGCAACGGCAACCGCTCCCCGAACAATGCCCCGCGCAACACCTACCTCACCAAGGACGGGCGGTGGGTCGCCATCTCCGCGAGCGCCACCTCCGTGGCCGCGCGGGTCATGCGCCTGGTCGGCCGACCCGACATCGTCGAACAACCCTGGTTCGAGTCCGCCGGCGAACGCAGCCGCAACGGTGACCTGCTCGACGAGGCGGTCGCCAAATGGATCGCAGACAGACCGCTGCACGAGGTCACAGCCGAATTCGAACGCGTCGGCGCCGCACTGGCACCGATCTACGACGTCGCGCAACTGATGAACGATCCGCACGTCCTCGACCGCGACTGCATCACCACCATCGACGACGAGGACCTCGGCCCGATCAAGATGCAGAACCTCATGCTCCGCATGCTCGGAACACCCGGTGCGATCAACTTCGCCGGCCGCCGACTCGGCCAGGACAACGAGCAGTTCTACCAGAACACTCTCGGCATCGACCCGGACCGACTGACCGCACTCACCGAGAAGGGCGTCCTGTGATGGACCGCAGCTACCTGTTCGCGCCCGGCCACAACCTGAAACTGCTCAGCAAGGTATTCGACGCCGGCGCGGACGCCGTCATCCTCGACCTCGAAGACGCGGTACCTCCTACCGAGAAGGAGACCGCGAGAGCGAACGTCGCATCCGTCATCACCACCCGAACCGCATGGGTGCGGATCAACGCGCCGGGGACCGAATTGGCGGACGCTGATCTAGAGGCCGTCGCCACGTCCGCGCACGGCATCCGCATCCCCAAGGTCGAAACACTCGACGACATCCGCTGGGTCACGGACCGGGCGCCCGGAAAGCCACTGATCTGCGCCATCGAGACCGCGAAAGGTGTTGCCAACGCCTTTGCGATCGCCGGCCACCCGGCGGTCACGCATCTCGCGCTCGGCGGTATCGATCTTAGAAGAGACCTCGGCACGGGCGACGGCGACATTCCCATGCAGTACGCGCGCTCCCACCTCGTCGTCGCGGCCCGCGCGGCCGGCATCGCCCCACCGATCGACAGCGTCTACCCGCACATCCATGACACCGACGGACTCGTCCGCCAGGCCGCCCACAGCCGTGACCTCGGCCTTTTCGGCAAGTCCGCCATCCACCCCGCTCAGCTTCCAGCCATCCACACCACGTTCAGTCCGCGACAGGACGAAATTGACTGGGCACGAAAGGTTGTCGACGCATTCGAGCACGCCGGCGGCGCTGCGGTGCGATTGTCCGGAGGCGAATTCGTCGACCTCCCCGTCGCGGAACGGGCACGGAAAATACTGGCTTCCGCCCACGCCTGACGAACCGGGCGGTACCCCCGCCTGTGTGCCGCCGGACTTCACGGCAGGACACACTGTTTGCTGAGATGAGCCCGGCGGCCGAGTACCACCTGCGGCGTCGCAATCTCACCAGCCCTCCCGCCGATGTCCGCGGCCGTCCTGAACGGCAAAGACGACTGCAACACCCGAAACTCCCGCAATCCGCCTCTGTCTATCTCGAGGCGGCGATCCTGATCGCATCGAACCATGGAGTCGAAGGTGCCGTGCACGGAGGCTGTGCCGATTAGTTGCAGCTCGACCTACGGTCGTCATGGGAATTGTCCCGGGATCTCTGAACAGCGTCGAGACCTCCGGGTATCTGCGACGCAAGCGGGCTCGGTGGGGTCGCCGAACATTTCGAGTTGCCGATCAAGACCGTTCGTCCCTACGACGTGGTCAGCCAAGTTCGGGTCGAACGCAGGCAGCCACCAGCTCGTCGGCCGCAGCTCAGTCGGAGGAATGGCCGACCAGCCCCAATCCGCATCTGCTCATCTCGACGCACGGTGCGCACGCGGAGAACATCCCGCCCCTCGCGGTGCTCATGATTGCGCTCGTCTTTCGTGGACTGCAACTGTAAGCGCACGGCATTCGTAGTGACCGCTCTTGTACGAGGCATCCATCACCGAAGATCCCGTACTCCTCACACGTGTCTCGGCTCATCAGCCCCGCCGCGATGCATCGTGCACACCGACTCCCTGTACCGAACCTCGATCCCGGGGCATCGGCGACGCCGAACACCGCGACATGGACAGCTTCGTGGATTTGGCTTGGGTGGCACTGTTCCTACAGATTGTGCAGCGCCCGCAGGCCGTCGGTGAATTACGGGCAACCCACCTTCATCGCCGGAGTGTTGCCGGGGGCGTCTCGCCGAACTTCTCTCGGTACTGCACGGAGAAGCGTCCGAGATGCACGAATCCACACCTGCTCGCCGCATCGGAAACCGTCGTCGTCGACGGATCGGCGTCGAGTAGCCAGGCGCGTACAGTTTTCATGCGAACCTCGCGCAGATATCCCATCGGGGTCGTGCCGTAGTACTTCTTGAAACCGTCTTGAAGCGCCCGAACGCTGATGCCCGTAGCCGATGCGACATCCTCGACAGTGAGCAGTTCGTCCGCGTGGTGTTCGAGTATTTCGACCGCGCGGCGAATCGTTCGAGGCGCCGCCGGCACTGGCCGCTGCAACGCCTCTGTGTAGTTATTGGGCTGGGCCACAATGAGTTGACTGAGCAGAAGCCGCTCGAACTCTTTCATAACGATCGGCTCGTTCGGCAGTGAGCCACCGTTTTCCATTTCGCCCCGCAAGAGCTCGAGCACGTCGCGCCAAGAGCGAATGCCGGTTCGCTCCAGTTCCATTCGAAGGTCGAACCGGAGTGGCTCGCGGAGCGGGGCCCCGAGCGCCTCTTGTACTTGCCGCTCCAGACCCTGGCGATCGATCCGAACAATCAGCTGCCGGTTCCCCTTGCGCCATTCCATGGTCGTCGACCCTCCCGGTTGGAGGATCGATGCGACAGCCGGTGTTGACTCGAATGTTTTTGCACCCCAATTTATTTCCGCCACTTCAGAGAGGGGAATCTGAACGAGATAGAAGTCGTCGAGATCGCTCGGGCGAATGCGCATACCGGTGCCGTATTCCAGGTAGTGCAGGCCGATAGTTCCGGCGGTGGCCGAGTGAAACCTGCAGGACGCCGCACCGTCGCCACCTGTGGGTTCGAGCGTATGCGGTAAGAAGGCGGAACCGACCACCGATCGCACCTGGTCCAGATCGACGCACCTCGACGCCCAATTCGTCGAGTAGTCCTCGAAAGGCCTCCAGCAGTCGTGCAGAGCCTCCCTCGACCACAGGCAGACCGAAACCGTGGACCGTTGCCGCCAGCACCGAAATCATGAAGCCGCCGGAGGCATTATCCGGCGACAGACCTCACGTCAAGTTGTCCACGGACGGCCTGTTCGTATGGTTCGAAGTCATCACCACCGGCGGCACTACGCTGTTCTGGTCGGTTTGCCAACAGCGACCATGTCGCGTACGAAAGTCGACTGGAGCTGGACCGTCTGTGGATGGCGGACTCTGCGCCGAAAGCGAGGCGGATCGCCGCGCAACCGTTGTGGCTGAGCGGACCCGATGGAGCGCCCCGCGAACGTTGACAATGCCTGCGCCGTCGGCGGAAAGTTGAGCAGGGAACTTGTGACCCGATCTGTCAAGTCGGTAAGTAGGTGAGAAGCGTGAGCGCAACCGATCCCCCACCGCTGGTCGTCGTGCCGCCGGGGGCCGGGCAGACCGGTGACCTGGGCCCGATCGGGGTCGAATTCAAGCTGTGGGGCCGTGACACCGGTGGGGTGTTGTCGGTCGTCGAGCACCCGTTCCCGGTCGGTGCGCTGGTGCCGCCGCATCTGCATACGCGGGAGGACGAATTCTCGATAGTTACTCAGGGTGTGATCGGATTCCGCTCCGGCGACCGGGAGGCCGTTCTCGAACCCGGCGGATACATCACAAAACCCCGGGGTGAGATGCACGCCATGTGGAACGCCGGCACCGTCCCGGCGCGCATGATCGAGATCATCAGTCCGGCAGGCTTCGAACATTGCTTCCTGGAAATGTCCGAACTGGTCGCCGCCGGCGAACCGGATGTCACCCAGATCGCCGCACTTTGCGAGCGCTACGGTCTGCAATTCGGCGAACCCGACTGGTTGCCCGACGTGATCGCCCGGTATGCCCTGACACCGCCGTGAGCCCCGCTCGAGCCTCGACGCATGCAGTGTCGTTCACTGGTCGGGGCTGCTCAGCTCGGCCAGTCGATGAGCCGAAGACAGCTTCGGAGTAGGACGGCCACGGCCACCGGAAGGCGCCCGGCTTCGGCGATTAGTGGATCCGTTTGTGGACGAGGCGTTCTCGTCGTTCGCAAGGAAGGGTCAACGCGCGCCTGCGGTGGTTCTGGTTTGTCTCACGCTTCGGCCACCGCATTTCTGTCTGAGATTCCTGACATCTCTTCTGTCGTCCGTCACCGGCGTGACAGAGGCCGGAGAGGTAGAGGAACATGGAAGAAATGAAAGTGGTGCGGCTCCACGCCTATGGCGGACCGGAGAATCTGGTCTACGAGGATGCCCCCGTCCGGAGCCTGCCGGGGACGAACTCGTGGTGCGGGTGCAAGCTGCAGGGGTCAACGTGTTGGACTGGTTGCTGGGAGAAGGCGGGTTCGAACAGTTTCCCGATGTTCTGCTGCCGTGGATTCCGGGGTGGGACATCTCGGGAGTAGTGGAAGTGGTCGGTAACGGCGTCAGCGGGTTCCAGCAGGGCGACAGCGTCTACGGAATGGTTCGGCTGCCCGAACCCGGCAACGCCTACGCCGAGTACACGGCGGTCCCCGCCAGTCAGGTCGTCACCAAGCCGCCCATCCTGGACCACATACACGCGGCGGCGGTGCCGATGACCGGATTGACGGCGTGGCGTGCCCTCGTCGACGAGGCCGGTCTACAACGAGGGCAGCGCGTGTTGATCCATGCCGCCTCGGGCGGTGTCGGCCATCTGGCCGTGCAATTTGCGAAGGCCTTGGGAGCGCACGTGGTCGCAACCGCGTCCGGCTCCAACCGGGAGTACGTGAACTCGCTCGGCGCCGACGAGTTCGTCGACTACCGCGAGCAGCGGTTCGAGACGTCGGTGGCTCCGGTTCATGCCGTGATCGACACGGTCGGCGGCAAAGTCCAACAGCGGTCCCTCGACGTGCTGACGCGAGCCGGGGTTCTCGTCGCCCTGCCGGCAGAGGTCCCGGACGTGGTCAAGGCCGAAGCCGACCGACGCGGTATACGAACGCGACACTTCAGCGTCGAACCGAATTCTGACACGCTGACCAAGATCTCCCGGCTCGTCGACGACGGCAGAGTGCGGCCCACGGTCAGCTCGGTGTATCCCCTCGCCGAGGCGCAAGCTGCCCACGAAGAGGGCCGGGCAGGACACGTCCGAGGGAAGCTGGTCCTCGACGCGACCACGGTTGCTTCCTGACCAGCGTGCTTCGAAAAGGGCGCCGGCTGCTGCCCGCAATGCGCTGTGCGCCTGTCTCGCCCGGTGAAGGTTCGGCTTGCGGACAATCCGGGATGAGCAACAGACAATTGATGCGGGCCTGTCGATACCTCACCCGGGTCCATCGTCATCGCGAACGCGGACCGCGGCGCGGACCTGTCACAGGCCATCGGGGCGCTGTCGGCCAGACCGTCACGTCAGCGCAGATACTCCGGGGCCGTCGAGATCGCCCAGCGCCAACTTGCGCCCCGATATTGCCATGAGCAGTGATAGTGCCGGGCCACAGACTTCTGGGCCATCGCCGATCGACACGTCTGCGTCGGTGGCCCGCAACTGGACCGAGTCAATGAGTTGCTTCGCACCCCCCAGGGATACCGGGGTGCGCGCCTGATACCGCAACGATCTGACGACCGCCTCCGACGGATATATACGGTTGATGCCCAGCGGCCGCCGGATGTCTTCGCCATGGACGACCTCTTCGACCAGTCTGCTGTCGAGCGGTGCTGGCGGCGTCGACGTACGTGTTGCTACCTGCTGAAGCCGGGCGAGCGTTTGGCGGGGTGTGGCGCCGCGTTCGCGTTCGACGCCTTGGGCGTTTTGGCGATCGAAGTTGAAGCGCGCCCGGGCCATATTGCGCACGATGCCGAGGCGGGTTGTCTTCGCGTTGTTGATCAAGTGTGCGGCGACGTCGTGCACGGTCCAGTCACCACACAGTGAGGGGTGGTCCCACTGGTCGTCGGTGAGGTCGGTGAGGTCATCGATCAGCGCCGCACGCTCCGCATGCACGATCGGCCAGACATCATTCATGAAGCCAGTGTGACAAATTCTGCCCGCCACCGACTGGATTGGACCCGACGCCTGACGGCCGGATCGTCCCCGCTGGTGGTTTGTATCCAGGGCGCGACCAAAACTGGGATGACCCGCTCCATCCTCTACCGATCGACGATGCGGTAGAACGCCTCGGCGCGTGCGCGAGCGCGTCGATGGCGTTTCGCCGATTCACCGAAAGCAGCCTCGTCGTAGCCGACTCCCTGAGGTAGGCCGCCCCTGCTTGGTCACACGGGACGTTCACGCCGGAGGCTGTCGTGATCAGCGGGATGACCCAACCCTGTAACCTGTAAAAGCTCGTAATGTGGTTATTACACGGAATTAGCCGCCACCCACGAGACGAAGGAGTCCGCTGTGAAACACGCGCCAGAGCTCTCGGTCCGACCGCTTGCGGCAGATACCTGGGAGGACTTCGAGACCGTCATGGGCGCGCGCGGCGGTGCCGGCGGCTGCTGGTGCATGCACTGGCGGTTGAGCATCGCCGAGTGGATGGAGAACAAGGGCGACGGCAACAAGGCCGCCATGCGCGCCCTTGCCGAGCGCGATACGCCACCGGGAGTCGTGGGATATCTCGATGCCGAGCCGGTGGCCTGGTGCGCCTTCGGGTATCGCTCGGACTTCCCCCGCATGCAGCGCTCGGCGCTCCTGAAACCTGTCGACGACAAACCCGTGGTCTCGCTTGCGTGCCTGCTCATCAAGAAGGATCACCGGGGTGACGGTCTGTTGGCGGCGTGGATCGCCGCGGTGTGCGACTACCTGGCCGAGACCCCGCAGACACGAACGGTCGAGGCGTATCCGGTCGAACCGCCTGCTGGGCGCACGGCGGGACGGGACACGGCGATGACCGGCATCGCCAGCGCCTTCACCGCAGCCGGGTTCACCGAGGTTGCCAGGCCTAAGCACGACCGCCCTGTCCTGCGCTACGAGCTGCAGTGACCACCGCCACGGCCTGGGTCGAGGACCACTTCATCGCCGGTGACGCCGCGCTCGACTTCGCCAACACCGTCTACCGCCGCACGCCCGAACTCGGCGCCGAGCTGTTCACCAACGCCGAAGCACTCGTCACCTGGCTCGACCGGGCCCACCTGCTACCTGCGACGGAGCCTCCGGAACGCGCCTTCGCCGACACCGCGGCCGCCCTGAAGGAGGCTCGCGCATTGCGTGCGCTGTTCTGGACAGTCTTCGACGCGCAGAAGGACGGCCACAACATCCCCGCGGACGCCTTCGCACGGCTACTCGGCACCGCCCGTCGCGGCAGCGACACCATCAACCTTGCGTCCGACGGCTCCATGACTCCACTGGCCGCTGAGGGCGTGTTCACGATCCTGGCGCTGCGCGCCATCACCCTCGTGCTCGCCCCACCACCGCAAGGAGTACGCGCCTGCGACAGCTGCGGCTGGTTCTTCATCGACTCCTCCCGCAGCCGCCGTCGCCGCTGGTGCAGCATGAAGACCTGCGGCAACCAAGCGAAAGCCGCCCGCTACCGCTCGACCCACCCGTGATGAGTATGTCCAGCATCTGGTTCTCAGCGTCGCACGGCCCGAGGCCCAGCCGCGTCGCCGATGCTCAAACCCTCACGCACTGCCCGCCGAGCAGCCCCTCCGAGTCACGTCTCCGCCAACCCAAGTTCGCAGCGAGTCCGACAGCCGGGGACTCGCTCCCCAGCGCTTGGGCGCTATCGCATCGGGCACTGCCCAGTCGGATTGAGAACCCCGCATGAAAACGCGACTCGCCACGTTCGGCGTCCACCAGAGCGATCTGTAGTAACACCACCGTTCGCCAGTGGTGTGCAACGTGCCCGCAGCAAGTGAAATCGGGGGTGGTGAGGAGCAAGCCCCTCACACCACCCCGAGCCCGAGCCCGTCAACGCCGACTGACCCAGCCTACCGGAGCCCCGCGGTAAGACTCCGCCGTCCATGCGAGGCCGAACGACCTGTGCCGGAACTTGTTCCGCGGACCCGGTGGCACGAAAGATCAGGACTCGCCCTGCCTGTGTTCGATGACCCAGGCCGCGATCTGAGTCCGGGAGGTGAACCCCAGTTTGGACAGAATGTGCTCGACATGGCCCTGAGCGGTGCGCTGGGAAATGACGAGTTTGTCGGCGATCGCCCTGTTGGTCAATCCCTCGGCGACCAGCTCGGCGACCTGCCGCTCCCGCCGCGTGAGAGGCGTCGACCCCGGTCCGACCGCCGCGGCGGTCGGACCACTCTCGTCGAGGGCGTACCCGGCGGCCTCCTCGAACCGCATCCCGAGACCGCGCCCGAACTCCGCCTCGAACGCGCGGTCACCGATTGCCCCGCGGGCCTTCTCCTCGCACCGGGCGTGGTGGACGAGCAGCCTCGGGTAGAGGATGCTGGGGCTGCAGCCGGCCCGCGCGAGGGCCTCAGCGGCACCCATCAGCGTGGCCGCCCGCCGAGGAGCACCCTCATCCACCGCGACCCACGACAGGACCTCGATGCACCCCGCGCCGCCGGTGCGGTCATCAACTGACCGGGCGAGCTGCAGCCCCTGCATGACAAGCTCTTTCGCCCCGGAATACTCGCCTCGCCGCCACGCCCCCATCCCCGCACCCCACAGCGCCCAGCCCCGGTACATGAACTCGCCGCGCGATTCGGTCAGCGCAAGCATCGCGCGCTGACACTCCTCGCTCCGCGCCCAGTCTTCGGCCGCGTCACTGGCCGCCGCGAGCCCGGACAGGGACCAGATCATGTACAGCACGTTGCCGTCGTCTCGGAACACTGCGAGCGAGGATTCGAAGTGCTTACACGCTGCCCGGGCATCCAGGGTGATCAGTGCGTGCTGGCCGGCGGCATCGTCCATCAGTGCCGCGGCGGTGCGATCGCCGAGCTGCGCCGCCAGGGCACTGCCGCGCTGAACATAGATTGCCGACGCGTCAGCGTCACCGTGCAGCCCGGACAGCACACTGAGCACGTACAACGCCGTGATCTGTTCGAGCCCGGGTTCGTCGCCGCGCACCGCGAGAAGCTGCGCCAGCCACCGCATCCCCTCGCGCAGCTTGCCCCGCACCCGCCAGTACGGGTACATCGCGCCCGCCATCCGAATCCCCGCGTTCGCCTCGAGCGGGCCGGTCAGGCAGAACTGCAGAGCCGCAACGACGTTGGACTGCTCAGCGTCGAGGCGCAGGGTCCAGGACAGCTGCCGCGAACTGATCCAATCGGACTCCGCCCGCAGCACCAGGCGTGCGTACCAGTCCCGGTGCCGCCGCAGCAATGATGCGAATTCGCCGGTCTCCTGCAACCGTTCCACCCCGTAGTCACGCAGCGTCTCGAGCATCCGGTACCGCGCCGCACCTCCCGTCTCCTCCCGGAGCAGGATCGATTTGTCGATCAGCGACGCCACCACGTCGACAACCTGTTCCCGCGTCATGCCGCCGGAACAGATCCCTTCCGCCGCGTCGAGCTCGAAGCCGCCGGCGAACACCGTCAGCCGTCCCCACATCTCCCGCTCCGCCCAGGTACACAAGTCGTAGCTCCAGTCGATACTCCCCAGGAGAGTCTGCTGGCGGGACGGCGCACCGCGGCTACCCGTCGTCAGCAAGGTGAAGCGGTCGGTCAATCGGTGCAGGATCTGCTCGACCGACATCACCCGCAGCCGCACCGCCGCCAACTCGATCGCCAGCGGCAGACCGTCCAGGCGCCGGCAGATCGCCGCGACAACGCCCTCGTTGCTCTCGGTGATCTCGAAACCCGGCACCGCCGTCGCCGCGCGTTCGGTGAACAGGGTCATCGCCTCGTAATGGCCAAGCCCCCCGCCGGCCACCGACCGCTGCCTCGCCTCCGGCAGCGTCAGCGGCGGCACCCGCAGCACGGCCTCGCCCCCGATTCCGAACGGCTCCCGGCTGGTCGCGAGAATCCGCATGTCCGGACAGCTGCGCAGAAGGGTTTCCGCGAGGTTTGCGACCGGGCCGACGAGGTGCTCGCAGTTGTCCAGCACGAGCAACAACTTCCGCGGCGTCAGATACTCGACTAGCTGCGTTTCCGGGGTGCCGGGGCCCTCGCGCAGGTTCAACGCCGAGAGCACCGTGTCGACGACCGCGCCCGGGTCGTACAGTTCCCCCAACCCGACCGACCACACACCGTCGTCAAACGCACGAGACGAATCGGCGGCGACCCGCAGCGCGAGCCTGGTCTTTCCCACACCCCCCACACCGGTCAACGTCACGAGCCGCGACACGGACAGTAGACGGCGGATCTCGGCGATCTCATGACGGCGGCCGACGAAACTCGTCAATTCGTAGGGGAGGTTCCCCACGTTCGCCGTGCCGCCGGAAGGCATGAAACCGTCACTTTCATCTCACATCCCCTTGCCGACCACGGTACCTTCGTCGCCACGACGCGATCCGGTCCTCGATTACCCTCTCGCTACTGTCTCGTGGCTCTGCACGGATGATCACCGTGCTGAGCGCCCCCACTTCGCCCGCGGCGGGTGCGACAACTGCGGGGGCTCGCCGAGTACCGGCCACCGGTGGGATAATCCACCTAGGAGGATCGTCCAGCCCGAAGACGATGTCCTTGCAAAAACGTCGACCCCGGCCCAGGGCCTCAGGACCGCCCGAGTGCGCCGGGGTCGGCCCACAGAGGACGGGTGTCATCCGGCAACCGACGGCGTGCGGACAACACCGGGGAACCCACAACCGACTGCAGGGTTCCGATTCCGTGCCGCTCTTCTCTGACATGCGGTAACAAGTCGGAGCCCGTCACCGACGTACTAGGTGTCGTAGTCAACGATGACGGACCCGAACAGCGGGTGCTGGACTCGAAAGGCGAGCAGGCAGATGAACGAACTGCCGAGAAAACGACCCCGGCCGTGGGTACTACCACGGGAGCTGTCCGCGTGGCTCGACACGAGCCACGCGGGTAACGAGGGCAGGTGAGAGGTTTGGCTAGGGGCATCAAGCGCAACGGCGATCCCGATGCCGATCTCCCAGGAGACGACGCACCGGTGAACGTCGCGGCGGTACGCCGCGACGACGCTTTGATCGACGCGATCGCCGGCGGCGGTCCCGTCGCAACGGATTCGCCGGAACAGGACCAGCTCGCGCTCCTGCTGACCAATTGGCGCGCCGACATCGTGGCGACACCGATGCCGACCGGGCCGCTGCTGGACGACGTGATCGCGGCGATCGACGCCTCGGACGCCCGTTCCGCACGCAGCGCCGCCCGCAGCAAGCTCCGCTTGTTGCGACCCATCGCAGGCGCTGCCGCCGCGATCGCGGTCGTCATGGGTGGCGCCACCATCTTCTCGTACAACGCCGCACCCGGCGATCCGCTGTGGAGCGTCAAGTCGGTCGTGTTCAGCCAGCAGGCCGAGTCGACCGTCGCGCAGATCGACACCACGTCGCAGCTGCAGGAGGCCGAGCGGCTGATCGCCGCGGGCGACGCGGCGGCGGCGAAGAACCTGCTCGAGGACGCCGCCGACCGTTCCGGCGGGGTACGTGACGCCGACACGCGCAACGAACTCGACGTGTGGCGGGCGAAGCTCGCCGCGGAACTCGAGAAGATCGCTCCCACCACGCCGCCTGCGACGACGACGCCCGGTACCACCACCACCGGCACGCCGACGCAGACCATCGAATTGCCGGCTACACCCGGTTCCACGACGGCGCCGGGAGTCGAGCCGTTGCCGGGAACCCTGCCGACCGACCTGCAGCTTCCCGGACAGCCGCCCACGTCACTGCCGCCGCTACCCACGACGACGCTCCCGCTCCCGCCCGAGACATTGCCGTCCACCAGCCCTGAACCCACCATCACGATGGTCCCGCCTCCGCAGCCGCCCCTGCCTCTGCCGTCGGACAACCCGACCACACAACCGCCCCCGCCTGTTCCGTCGGACAACCCGACCACACAACCGCCCCCGCCTGTTCCGTCGGACAACCCGACCACACAACCGCCCCCGCCTGTTCCGTCGGACAACCCGACCACACAGCCACCCCCGCCTCCGCTGTCGGAGCCTTCCTCGGCGCCGCTCCAGCCGCCAATCCCGACCAGCTGAGGCGGGCAGCATCACGCTGACCCACACCCTGATCGTCTCCGGCTTGGTCGATGGGTACCGGATGTTCGTGTACCCCACCGTCCAGGGTCGGGGACGACGGCTGTTCCCCGACGGTTACGACATGCGGAAACTGCAGCTGGCGCAGGCCCGCGGCTTCGAAAACGGCGTCTCTCTGCTGCGCTTCACCCTCTGAGCGCGGCGGTGCCCATACCGGCGGCGGATAGTTGTCCTACTTATGCCGGCTTTCGGCGATCCGCGCCTGAGCAAGCGCGGTCATCACCCGCTCGGTCATCTCCGGCCATGGCGGTCGCCGCAACACCGCGATCGTGCCGATGACGGCCGCCGCGAAACCCGTGCAGACCCCAATCAACGCGTGCCAGCTCGCATCGACGGCGGGCGTCCACGTAACACCCTCCGCACCGACTGTGTAGATGCCGACCGGACGCTCACCTCGTCGACCCCAACCTGTCCGCGACACAGTGATGATCACCGTGCCGTTACTCGCCTCGTACGGCTCGCCGAAGACCAGCATCGAGTCCTCCTTGTCCGGGCCGTCAGTCTACTGCGCGAAGCACGGCGATCGCCCCGATCCACCCCTTCGGCCGGGCGACCGTGGTGGCGTCGGGGCGCGCGACTCGCCAGTGCACCTCGGTAGGTTTTCGGATCACGGCTCTGGTCATTTTCGGCCTTCGTCCGGCTCCTCAGAGGGAACCGCGTCCCTGCTGTCGATGTCGTCACTGGGCTTCGACTGTTCGTTGCGTAGTGGTGTCAGCCCTGAGTGCAAAGAAATGCCAGACTGGGCTGACCGCCTTTGGCGGCACTGCACCATTCGGAAGCGGATCGGCCGACGGGACACGATTTCGACGTTCACGATGAGTCCAGCCATCTCTTCCGGTCTGTCTATTTGTATCCCGGTCCATCCGATCATTGGAGGAGGCGCCCATGCCCCGCACCCGCATCCACAACATGAACATCTCCCTCGACGGTTACGCCGCCGGCGAGCACGTGACTTTCGACGCCCCGATCGGCGGTGCGCAACGGCTATTCGACTGGTTCGACGGACGCGTCATCCACGGGGTCGACCGGGTAGACGCCCCGATCACCCTGGACCGCGCCGTGACCAGCCTGTGGAGCCAGGGCATCGGCGCGGAGATCATGGGGCGCCGCAAGTTCGGACCCCACAGCGGCGATTGGCCCGACGACGGGTGGCGGGGCTGGTGGGGCGACGAACCGCCATTTCAGACACCGGTGTTCGTCATGAGCCACTACCCACACCCGAGCATCGACTTCCCCAACGGAACCAGCTTCCATTTCGTGGACGCGCCACCCGATGAGGTGCTGCGCATGGCCCAGGAAGCAGCGAACGGTCAGGACGTCCGTATCGGCGGAGGACCCTCGATCGTGCGGCAGTTTCTGCAAGCCGACCTGATCGACTTCATGCACCTGGTGATCGTGCCCATCACCCTCGGGCACGGCGTATCCCTCTGGGAGGGCTTGGAGGGCATCGAAGACCGCTTCACAGTCGAGACCGTCACCTCACCCAGCGGTCTCACCCATCAGCTCTGGAACAAGAACGGCCACGACTGAATCCGGACCCCTCGGTGGGGTGACGGCGCCCTGATTGACGGGGAAGAAGGCCTTGTCGTCGTCGAGCATTGTCGGACCTAGGGCGGGGACGCGTTGGAGTGGCCGACAGCGCGCCGAGGGACAGGCGGTTCCGCACGCGGATCCTCGGCGGGAGGTCCTCGATCGCTTGGCGTTGGGCTAGGGCCGTCGTCCGAACCAATCGAGGAGTCGGGTCTGCTGCGAAGCGTCGGGAGGCAATGTGTCGCTCGGGCCCTCGCCGTACGCACCGAAGGCGAGCATGTCGTCCAGATGTGGTTCGACCACGCGCGACAGTCCGGCGACCACAGGCGGATCAAGAGTTTCATCGAGGCCCGCCGCGCGGAGGAGGTCCCACGCGTGGACCACGAGGTCGACGAGCCGGAAGCGCAGGAACGCCTCGGCGGGGACGTCGCCGTTCGGGCCCGGAACTGGCTGTTCCGGTGGTGCGGCGGCGAAGGCCTCGGCCTGCTGTCGTGACGATTCGGCCACCGCGGCGACCGGGTCGTCTCCGAGCTGGTCATCCGTGAGCATGTTCCGGGCCTGTTCACGACCGACGCCGCCAAGCAGGAGCGAAGTGAAGCGGTTCCCCACCACGACGTGCTCGACCAGGTCGCGCACCGAAATCTGTGACGGTGTGGGCAGGTCCCATGAGTCCACCGGCAGTTGGCGCACCACGCGCTCGAATTCGGCCGAGGCAGCGAGAATGAGTTCCACCTTTCGCACGGTAGCGGTCGTGGACTGGTTCCGGACAGGTGCGTCGTGGCGGATGTCCTCCTCGGGAACGGCGTACGGCGATTCCGAGGAACCGTGGACTCTGACAGCCACGCTGCCGCTCGCGGCGGGCATGTCGTGGGCGCAGATCGCCGAACGTTCCCCGGTCACGGCCCCCACGACATACTGAACCAATCGGCAAGCGCCCGCTGTCGATCGAGATTCTCTGGCTCCCGCTCGCGCACGTCGTCAGGCGCGAGAGCGACGTTCGAGCATCAGGACGCTGATACTGGCGACGACCAGAACCACCGCCAGCGCGAAGAAGACGTCGCGTGGGAGGAAGCCGGCGCCGAGGGCAGACCCGACGATCAACGGGCCGGCGATTCCACCGAGGCGCCCGATCCCGAGGGCCCAGCCGACTCCGGTGGACCGCATGCCGGGTGGATACAGCACAGTTGCCAGGGCGATGACGCTCATCTGCCCGCCGGTCACACACGTGCCCGTCAGGAATGCGGTTCCGAGAAGTGCCCAGGTGCTGCCGCCACCGATGACCCACCCCAGTGCCGCGACGAAGGCCGCACCGCCGAGATAGACGATGCCGAGAGTGCGGAACGGGTTGGTCTTGTCCATCGCGGGACCGATGATGATTGCTGCCAGAATCCCGCCGATCGTGGTCAAGACGGTCGAGGCGATAACGACGCGTGACGGCGCTCCCAGCGAGCCGACGATCGTCGGAAGCCAGCTTTGAATTGCGTAGAAGGCCGCCAGATTTGCCGCGAAGGCAGTCCACAGCAGGAGGGTGCTCAGGAACCACCTGCCGCGTACCAGATCGACGACCATCGGAACCTTCCCACGGCCGGGTTCCTCGGCACTCGAGTAGTCGGTCCGAATGACCGTATCGGCGGGCAGGCCGGGGTCGATGCGGCGCAGGGTGGCATGTGCACGGGTGGGAGCGCCGCGCATCAGTAGGTAGCGGGGTGAATCGGGGAAGTAACGCAGCAGAGGAACGAGTAGCACCAACGGCACGATGCCTCCGATGACGAACATCGCGCGCCAGCCCCAGTGTGGGATGACCACGCCGGAGACGATTCCCGCGGCCACGAAGCCGAGTGCGAACCACGCGGCTTTCCTCCGCGGGGACACCGACACCGCAGATCTCGCCCACCGCGTCGCTTCGACCATCTGGTCCGGCATCGCCGCGCCCTAGCCGGGTGCGGAAGGCTCCGGTGCTCGTCGAGTGGAGCTTGAAGCGCCGATGGAGGCACGTGGCCACGGCGAGAACCGTGCACGCTTGCGCCGCCCGACCCCATCGTTTCCGATATCCGCTATTGACGAAACCGCCAGCTCCAGGTGATGATTTGGGTATCCCACCCGAGGTGGGGAGAGGGCCCGCCCCTCTGTTGGAGATCACTCATCGGGCAGCACCAGAACGGTCGCTGTCGTCGTGTGTCCACAACAGAAAGGGGTCCACATGGTCCAGCCCGAAGTCCTGATCGCCCTGCTGATCGCCGCCTGCTTCATCTTCTTCGTGAGCGCCTGCTTGGTCACGGTCATCGTCATCGTCATCGTCATCGTCACCGGCAGCACCGCCGGCCTCCGTGACTTCGCGAAGGTGCTCGCTGCATTCGGACGCGTAATCCGCCTCCGGTTCCGGTTCGGCAACTGACCACAGCGCGAAACCCTCGCACAGGAGGGAGTCCCCGGTATCGGTCCGGGGACTCCCCCGGGGTCTGTGTCCATCAATCGAGAAACTGTCACCGAAGCCCGAACACCAGAACGACGATGCTGGTCGCCGCTAACTGACCTCGAGCGGACCGAGGTGTCCGATCAGATGGTGCGAGAAGAAATCCTTCAGGCCCCGCGCCGATGCCGTCGGGTTTTGCACCATCAGTAGGTGCCCGGCCCCCGGCACGGTGAGGCGCTCGGCCCGCGGGAACCAGCGCTGCACGAGCTCGCTTCCATCGACGAACCGCGCGCAACTCTCGGCACCGAGCACATTGAGCACCGGCCGCGTGATGCGCCCGGGCCTCCCCTGCCCCGAAACTCCGCTGCTGCACGGCCGGCATCTCAGCTCGGCAGAACAAGTCAGCCTCGTCGAGCTCCTCGTCGAAGGCGTGGGGAATCACCCGGTCCAGCACGGCACGGTAGCCATCGCCGCACACATGGCGCAGGAACCCGTCCACCGCGGCGGCCTTGTCGCCTGATCTGTAGGCAGCGATGACCCGCAAGGTCGAATACTCCATCAGCTGCGCGACCAGTGGGTCGTACCACGAGACGAAGGCACCGGCGTGTAGGAGCACGACGCGCTCACCGCCCTCGCGCAGCTCATAGGTCAGTGAGACGTCACCAAACCGGGCACTGTCCACGGCGTCCCCTACGGATCCGCTCCATGAAGTCAGTTCTAGTGGAATGGCTCACGAGTCAAGGGCTGCGGCAGGAGACCCGGTGGGTGGTCCCGCAGAGCCACCCACCGGGTTTCGAACTTCAAACGGCCACCGTGCACCGGCGGCCGCGTCACACCTCTAGCGAAGGGGGAACCCGAGACGAACGAGCGATTCCTTCAGCCGATCCCGCCCGTTCAGCCGCGTCGCGGACGCGAGTCGGTCCAGAACCCTTTCGATCCAGGAATGTTCGAGCTGCTGCGCCGAGTAGAAGGCAGCGATCCGCCCCTCGTAGGCGTCGACGTGGTCGCGTTGGGCGAGCAGGTCGTACTTCTCGTGGTGCAACACCGCAGCTCGGGGCAGGCGCGGCTTGATCTGGGCGTCGGCGTCCGGATGGGGCTGCCCGACGACGAGCCCGAACACCGCGAACACGTGGGGTGGCAGGCCGAGTTCCGCCGCGACTTCCTCGGGCTTGTTGCGCAGCGCCCCGATGAACACCGTTCCCAGCCCGAGCGACTCCGCCGCGGTCACGGCGTTCTGCGCCGCCAGGGCGGCATCGATGAACCCGATATAGCTGCTCTCGAGGTAGTCGGCGCCCTCGATCGGCGCGCCGCGGTCGCCGGCGAGCTGGCGGACACGGGCGAAGTCGGCGAGCCAGACCAGCAGGACGGGAGCCTCGATGATGTGGGCCTGGTCGCCCGCGAGTGCGGCCAGACGAGCCTTGCTGTCGGGGTCGCGGACCGCGACGACGCTCCACGCCTGGAGGTTCGACGACGTGGCGGCCGACTGCCCGGCCGACACGAGCACGTCGAGCGTCTCGTCGGTCAGCGGATCGGGTAGGTAGCGGCGGACCGACCGGTGCGAGTGCAGGGCTTCGAGAACCGGATTCCACTGCGCGGGTTCGGTGAGGGCGGGGTCCCAGTAGCGCTGCTGCAGCGCCGTGCGGGGTGCGATGTCTGCGATGGTCACCCGGACAGGAAAGCCGACCACCGCCCCCCGCTCCAGTGTTAGGCGCACCGTGATTCCTGAGATCCCCCCGCGTTCTCGTCGACACCCGCGAACGGAACGCGTGAACAGCCGCAGCGACGCCGCCGATCGGCGACAATTCGGGGGCTTCCGACAGCTGTTCGGAACTACGTGATGCAAGGGAGTGGATGTGACGGAACGGGTGATCGTGGTGACGGGTGCCGGCTCGGGAATCGGTCGGTCGATCGCGACCGGACTGCTCGACGCCGGGCATCACGTGGTGCTGACAGGGCGGGCGCGGGAAAAGCTGGACGAGACAGCGCACGGTCGCGAACACGCAGTCGTGGTGCCGGCCGACGTCTCGTCGCCGCAGTCGGTGCACAGCCTCTTCGCCGCCGTGGCCGAACGATTCGGCCGCCTCGACGTACTCGTCAACAATGCGGGCACCTTCGGCCCGTCCGGCGCGGTGGACGAGATCGAACCGGAGGACTGGGACCGAACAGTCGCCACCAATTTGACCGGCGTCTTCCTCTGCTCCCGGGAGGCCGTGCGAATGATGAAAGCCCAGACACCACGCGGCGGACGCATCATCAACAACGGTTCACTGTCCGCCCACACGCCACGACCCGCGAGCGTCGCCTACACGGCAACTAAACACGGGGTGTCGGGGTTGACCAAGTCGATCGCGCTCGACGGACGCGACCACGACATCTGCTGCACCCAGATCGACATCGGGAACGCCGCAACCGCCATGACCGAAGGCATCGGCCAATCCGCCCGGCAACCAGACGGATCAATGCGAGCGGAACCCACCTTCGACCCGCGGTACGTCGCGGACGCAGTGACCCGACTGGTCGAACTCCCCTTGGACGTCACCGTGCCGACGATGACCATCATGGCCACCGGCATGCCGTACATCGGCCGCGGCTGACCGCGCGGCCGATCAGCGGCGCGGGTCTGCCCAGTCGACCCGGGCGGCCAGTGCGTGCACCGACCGTTTCCTGCTCGCGTTGGATTCCCCGACCCGGGCGATGCGTCCGTAGACGTATTCACGGAAATGCAGTCTGCCGTCACGATTCTGCGAATCGGGTGCATAGCGAGCGCAATTGAGAGCAGGGCTCTCAGGGCGTCGTATTCGGCGCGCGCCGCCTGCGGACGGGTGTTGACCACCAGGCCGGCCAGGTGCTGGCGTCGGTGCGACCGCATGATCCGGGTCTTGGCCGGGTGCACGGAGAAGCCTTCGTCCGCAACGATCCGGCCGACGGCGTGGATCAGTCGGTCCACCGCCAGTTCCGTGCCGGAGAACGCGAGGTCGTCGGCGTATCTCGTGTAGCAGGCCCGATGCGTTCTCGCGAGGCCGGTCAGTCTGCGGTCGAGCCGGTAGGCGACGAGATTGGCGAGCGCCGGCGAGGTCGGTGCGCCCTGCGGCAGGTGCGCACCCCGGAGTCGACTGGCCGCATCGAAGGGAAGCTGCGCGAGAACACCCGGCGGGGTGGCCGTGGTGCAGAGTCCGGCGAGCACGCGTGACACCGGGTTCGGGTAGCCGAGGGCATCGAAGACCGCCCTCACCCGCATCTGGGAGACGGAGGGAAAGAAGGCACGGAGGTCGATGCGCACCACGACGTCGTGCCCCGCATGGGGAGCGGCGAAGGTGTGGACGCTGCGACCTCGGACGAATCCGTGCGCCGCGGCGTGGGGTGGGACGCGGTCGAGGACAGAATGCAGAATCCGGCGCTGCACCTCTCGAAGGCGTTCCTTGGGTGCCTCGAGCAGGCGGTTGTCCGATCGGATCCGATCGCGGTAGTGCTGCAGCGGAGTCGCTTTCGTGCGCAGCCATCCGCCGGGGTCTGCGAACCAGTCGAGTTCGGCGGGGGTGAGACCGACCGCCTCGGCGACCCCCGCCGTGTGCGACCACCGTGCGATGTCGAACTTCCAGTCACTGCCGGACACCTCGACGACCGTGTCCGTTTGCTCGATCTGCGGGAGCTCCGACAGCAGCCTATAGACGCTGTCGGCGCCGTCGGCCGGCGGCGTGGGCATCAGGTCGTGGAGCCGTGTCGCGATTCGTCCGGCATCCGGCGCACCGGCTTCCTCGAAGCGGAGCATCAGGCCGGCCCTGGTCCACGCTCCGGCGGTCGCCACTTCCGCGAGGCGACGAGCAACTTCAGCTGCAGGGCCCGGCCGGTTGTCATGTGTGCGACGGTGCGAGGTGACCGATATCTGTCGTCTGCGGCGCGCCGAAGCACGCGGAGCATACGGTCGCGCGTCGGACGGTGTCTCCGATGAACACTGTCGAGCCAGGGGTTTCCCCTGGCGTGGTCGCGGCCGGCGTACCGGCCACACCACTCTCACCTCTGCACCGTCGCACCTCGTGAGAATGCCACATGATCTCGGCCGTGCGGGCCCCTGTCGGTCTTGATGTCGAATCGAGCGACTCCGTCAGTCGGAGTGCGCAATCGACCCAGTCAGCGGGGGCACAGGGCGACGACGTCGATTTCGACCAGGAAGTCACCGAGATGCGATCCGACGGTGGTCCGCGCCGGGTACGGGTGCGAGACGAAATTCTGATAGGTCTCGTTGAAACCGGTGAAGTCTCGCGCCGGATTCTGCAGGTGGACGGTGGCTTTGACCACGTGTGAGAAGTCGGAGCCACACGATTCGAGTACGGCTGCGAGATTGCGCATCGCCTGTTCCGTTTGTTCTTCGATGGTGGTGCCGACGAGTTCCCACGTATCCGGGTGGTGGGGCGTCTGACCTGCCGTGTACAGGACCCCGTCGGCAATGATCGCCTGGGAGTAGTGCCCTGCAGGGCTGGGTGCATGTTCTGTGCTGACCTGTTGCCTGTTCATGTGGTTTCCTCAGTCCTGAATCTTCGTTGTTCTCGATCTCGGGCGGGCGGGTGAGGTGTTCACAGCACCTTCGAGAGAAACGCGCGGGTCCTCTCCTGTTGCGGGTTCCCCAGAACCTCGGACGGCGGGCCCGCCTCGACGACGACACCCTGGTCCATGAAGACGATCTGATCGCTGACCTCGCGGGCAAACCCCAGCTCGTGGGTGACCACGACCATGGTCATACCGGCTTCCGCCAGGGACTTCATCACGTCCAGTACCTCACCGACGAGTTCCGGGTCGAGCGCTGAGGTCGGCTCGTCGAAGAGCAGCAACTTGGGCTTCATCGCCAGTGCGCGAGCAATCGCGATCCGCTGTTGCTGTCCCCCGGAGAGCTCCCGCGGGTATGCCTGACCTCGGTTCCCCAGCCCGACACGATCGAGAAGCACGTGCGCCTCCGCTGTCACCTCGTCGCGGGGTCGGCCGAGAACGTGGATCGGGGCTTCGACGATGTTCTCGAGAACGGTCATGTGCGGAAACAGGTTGAAGCGCTGAAACACCATCCCGGCATTCAGCCTGGACCGTGCCGTCTGCCGTGGCTTCATCTCGTGAAGCCGGCCATTGCGTTCGGAGTAGCCGATCAACTGTTGATCCACGTACAGGCGGCCCGCATCAACATTCTCGAGGTGATTGATGCAGCGCAGGAACGTTGTCTTCCCGGATCCGGACGGTCCGATGAGGCAGGTCACCGACCCGCGTTCGACACTGAGGTCGATGCCCTTGAGGATCTCGGTGGCACCGAACCTCTTCCGGACGCCCTGTGCTTTCACCATGACGGTGTTCATTTCGCCCTTCCCAGTGCAAATCGACGGCGTGCGGGGGCTATCGACGCGGTGAAACCACGCGCGTAGTGTTTTTCGAGCTTGTCCTGGAAGAAGCTCAGGATGGTGGTCATCAGGAGATACCACAGGCTCGCGACGATGAGTAGCGGAATCGTCTGGTAATTCAGCGAATAGATGATCTGCGCGGAGTACAGCAGATCGGAGATCGCCAGAACGCTGACGAGGGTTGTCCCTTTCAGCATCGAGATCACCTGGTTCCCCGTCGGCGGGAGCACCACACGCATGGCCTGAGGAAGAATGACCCGGCGCATCAGCTGAGTCTTGTTCATTCCCAGCGCCTGAGCCGCGTCGTACTGGCCGTTGTCCACCGATCCGATGCCACCGCGGATGATCTCTGCCATGTAGGCCGCTTCGTTCAGCGACAACCCGAGGAGGGCGGCCCCGAGTGGCGTGATCAGCGTGTTGACGGAACCGATCATGAATTCGGGTCCCCCGAACGGGATTCCGATCGAGATGGTGGGATACAGGGCTGCGATGTTGTACCAGAAGATCAGTTGGACGAGGAGCGGAGTTCCCCGGAAGAACCAGATGTAGCCCCGGCTGATCGAATTGACGATCGGGTTGTCCGACAGTCGCATGACAGCAAGAAGCGTTCCGAGCGAAATCCCGGCGGTCATCGAGACTATCGTCAGGATGATCGTCAGAACTACGCCTCGAAGTATCTCCGGGGCAAAGAGATAAGACGACACGACAGTCCAATGGAATCGGTCGTTGGTTGCGACGTTCCACGTCACCGCCACGGCGACGATGAGCAGCGCCAGTCCGAACGTCTGTCGCACAGGATGTTTGAGCGGCACAACCGGGATGGACGTGTCCGGGGACGCCGATACCGCGGACGGTGGAGGAAAGGCGTCTCGCGAGGCCAATTGGTGCATGGTAGGTCTCCTTATTGAGCCGCGTTGACGCGTGCTCGAGTGATCATCGCGGACTCCGAACCGTATTTTCCGAGGACTTCCCTGTACGCATCGCTGGCGATGACGGCGTCGAGTGCCGCGGACACGGCGTCGACGAGTGCGGGTTCCTTGGTCACGCCGACGGCGACGGGGGCGTAATCGAATGTGTCCGACAACTCGAGGGCGGGATTGTTCGCCGTGGCGTACGAGAGGATCGGGGAATCTGCCAGGACGGCGTCCTGCCGGCCACTGGTCAACGCAGAAATCGCCTGCCGCGTGTCCTGGAACTGGCCGGTCTGGATCGGCGGCTTACCGGCGGCCGCGCAGTCTTGCTCATAGGCCGGAATGTTGACGGTGAGCTGATACGAGCCCGTCAGGACGCCGACCCTCTTGCCGCACAGGGTGTCCTTCGTGACGGGCTCCCCTCCCTTCGCGACGACGATGGCGTTTCCCACCTGCATGTAGTCGACGAAATCCATTGCCGCCATCCGCTTGGTGGTGGGCGTCATCGAGGACACCGTCATGTCGTAGCGTCCGGCTGCGATCCCGGGAATGATCGAGTCGAAATTGACGACCTTGATGTCGACGTCCAGGTTCAGGGCCTTTCCGATGAGTCTCGCGATGTCGGGGTTCGTGCCCGTCATGTATCGGGTGCCCTCCGAATAGAACTGGGTGGGAGGTTCATTCGTCGGGATCGCGACCCGCAGTGTGTGCCGTGCGGTCACCGAGCCGGGCAGCAGTGCGACTGCCGCTTCGTTCACCGCGAGTGACGGCGTGCTGTCGCCCTCGACAGGAGCCGAGGCCGGCGGGTCCGCAAATTCCTCGAGCCGGCCGCAGCCGATCGTGGAGAAGAGGAGGGCGGCGAGTGCGCCGGCACACAGAAGCCGGTGAGAGTAGCCTCCGGGAGTCCTCGTCATGACGAGGACTTCTGCTTCGGTGTGGCCGCGTGCGGTCCGGTGGATGCGTGCGTCGAGCGGGCGAACGCGGCATGGCGGTTCCGAACGAGGGACGGCCCGTTGTCCTGCAGTTCCTTGATGCTCGAGACCCCCAGCAGCATCATCGTCCGGGTCATCTCCTCCGCGAAGATCCGCAGCACGTGCGCGACACCCTCCTGGCCCGCCGCCGCGAGGCCGTAAAGGTACGGGCGGCCGATCGCACATGCATTCGCCCCCAGCGCCAGCGCCTTGATCGCGTCCGAGCCGCGGCGGATGCCGCCGTCGACGATGATCTCGACCCGACCGTTCACGCGTTCGACGATCTCCGGCAGCACGTCCAGCGGGGAGGCCATGTGATCGAGTTGCCGTCCACCGTGGTTGCTGACCTGGATGGCGTCGATCCCGATGTCGGCGGCGATCGCCGCGTCGTCGGCGCTGACGCACCCCTTGAGGACGATCGGACCGCTCCATCGGGATCGCAGGTCGCAGAGGGTGTCCCAGTCGGTGGGCTCGTAGGAACCCGACAGCAGAGTTCGCCACATATCCGGTGTGCTCGCCAGCGGCCCCGCCGCGATGGTCCCGTCGAGATTGGGGAAGGCGATCGCGTCGTTGCGCAGAAATCTCCACGCCCACACGGGATGTAGTGCCCCTTCGATGACCGTCCGCGGTTTCAGGGACGGGGGTGCCGTGAAGCCGTTGCGATAGTCGCGTTCGCGATGACCGATCGCTCGGCAATCGACGTTGACCAGCAGGGCCTCGTATCCCGCGTTCGCTGTCCGGTCGAGCATCGCCTGGAGCATGCCCTTGTCCGCCATCGGTTCGATGTTGAACCAGCGACGAAGGCTCGGGGTCTGCGCGCTGACCAATTCCATCGGCGTCGTACTCAAGTGCGCCAGACCGTATGGGACATTCGCGGCGAGAGCAGCACGCGCCGCACCGATTTCGCCCTCCGGGTGAAAGAGGCGTGTTCCCCCGGTGGGCGAGAGCATCAACGGCATGGCAACCGGCTTGCCCAGGAGGGTCGACGCCAGGTCGAGGTTCTCCACCGCGCCCCACCGTGGCACGAACGACCAGTCGTCGAAGGAGGAACGATTGCGGCGGACCGACGCTTCGTCTTCGCCGCCGCCCTCGATGTAGTCGAAGATGCTCAGCGGGAGACGCGCGGCGGCCATCTTTCGTACGTCTTCGATGCTGTGGCATCGCCGTGCAAGCCGTTGCGAGGCGGACCGAGCCGGGCCCTCGACATTCACTAACGACCTGACATCTCTGAGTTTCATCGGGACTCCTCGAAGTGGTGCTGACACCCGGTGCGCGGGGTGGAACCAATAGTGATCCAGACCTCACCCGGTTGATATGGAGGAATTTCTAATCTGTGAGGTGATGCTTGTAAGATCTTCCAAATGCACTCAACGGAGGAGTTGGCGCGGCACGGCGACGCGACACCTGTGCCGATCGCGCTGTCGGCGTGGACAGACTTGGTGCAGGAAGATTTACTGCACGCGAATCCGACGGCAGAGAACCTTCGCCGTCCCGTCGCCGACGTGCAGCTCTACGACGCACTCGACGACCAGGCGAACGTGAGGAACACCGTCGTCCTTGCGATGGGGGTGTCCTGCGGGTCGGCCGGATTCGAGCGAGTACTCGTCCACGCCGCCGACGGCGAGGCCGCCGCCGTGATCGTCAAAGCACGAGGAACGCCGATCGAGGACCTGCGGGCCGCGTCCAGTCGTCACGACGTTCCCGTGCTCGTCGTCGGCGACGACGCGGATTGGACACGACTGATCGCGATGGCACGCACAGCGGTCGCGGGTGCTGCGGTCGATTCGGTATCGGGCGTGCGTCTGGGCGATCTGTTCGCCTTCGCCAACGCCGTGGCCTCGATAGCCAATGGAGCCGCCAGCATCGTCGATCCTTCGGGCCGCATCCTCGGATACTCCACGGTGCCGGGCCAGCCGATCGACGACCTACGCCGCGAGACGACTCTGACCCTGCAGGAGCGGACACCTCCAGCCCTCGACGCCGATTTCAAGGTCGTCTACTCCTCCACCGCCGCACTGTTCGTGCAGTCGCCCAGCGGGATCGCGGACCGGCTGGCGCTCGCGGTCCGGGCGGGCGGGGAACTGCTCGGATCGATCTGGATCATCGATCCCGGAAGTGAACGCCGCCAACCCGCCCTCGATGCGCTCGACAGGCTGGCTCCACTGGCCGGACTGCACATGCTTCATGCCCGATCCGCTTCCGATTTCACCGAGCGACGAAACGCCGATCTCATGCGCACGTTGATGGACGATCCGGCCCAGGCCTCGTTCGCTGCCGCACAACTCGGTCTCGAATTCACCGACGGATTCGCCATCGCGGCGTTCGCCCTCGCCCACCCGAACGCCGGCAGCCTCGACGCCATGCGCGAGCAACATCGGCTACTGCAGCTCGTGACCGTCACGTGCAACGTCCAGTTCCGCAGTGCGTACAGCGCCCTGATCGACTCGGTCGTGTATGCGCTGCTGCCCTGCGCGGGCGACTCTCCCCGTGCAGCCCACCGTCGCGTCATTCGTGACATCGGCTCCTACGCAACGACGATCAGCGCGCATCCCGTCGTCGCGGCGGTGGGCGGAATCGCCGCGCAGATCAGCGAGTTACCTCGATCCCGGACCGAGGCGGTGCGCACATTGCAGTATCTGATGCACCAGCAGTCGGTCACGCGAGAGAATCCGACACCTCGAGCCCCGGCAGCGGCTGTGTTCGAAGACTATTGGACCGAGCTGAACCTACTGGAGATCGGTCAGTACATCGCCGAGAAGCATCTCGACAAGTTCGACGTCATCGATGCGATCCGGGCGTACGACGCCACCCATCACACCGACTTTCTGATCACCCTGCGTGCGTACTTCGATTCGAACGCGAACGTGTCCAAAGCGGCGGACCGAATGCATGTCCACGGCAATACCATTCGGTACCGGATCACCCGTCTCGCCGAAGAGTTTCAGATCGACTTCGACAATCCGACCACGCGGCTATGGCTGTGGCTCCGACTGGTTTCGACAGACCTGATGTAGGTGGACGCTTGCGGGGTGGATCCACTCCCCCACGCTGTACCGGCTCTGGGACGTGACGGTCGCAGCCTGCACGCCGGGTGCAGGGAACGCGAGAATCGTCAGCGCCATGGCGCCGATGACGACGCCGGCGAGACAGGCCGCGCCACCTACACTCGCGCGAATCGCGTGAAGTGGTTGAAATCTGCGGCCTCTGCGTTGACTCACCATGACGATCTCCATGTGCTCTTGCCTGTGCCGCGGCGCCGGCGACATGAAAGCCAGCATGGCCGCTACCCGTCGTGACCACATCGGCCGATGTACGCGTGCGCATACCTGCTTTCCGACCGTCACTCCTCATTCGACCGTCGCTCGCTGACGAAACCGGGCGGTCAGTAGCGCGGCGGCGAGTGCTGCCGCCAGAACAATGCCCGAAGCGACGAGCAATGCCAGGTGGTAGCCATCGGAAAGCAGTGGCGTGACGATGAGCGGGCCCGCGATCTGACCGAGGCTGTATCCGGTTGTCAGGATCGCGACCGCGCGTGGGAACTGGAGGTGAGCGCCGATCGTCAACGACATCTGACTGATGCCGAGGAATGTTCCCCCGAACAGGAAGGCGGACACCAGGGCGGGCCAGATGCCGTCTGCCACCGCGGGCAACGCGATGCCGGCGGCCTGAACGACGAGGGCGATCACCAGCAGAATCGGACGAGACCACCGTCGGCCGAGCAACGCCCAGAGTGGAGCGGACGGTAGCGCCGCCAGCCCGACGATCACCCAGGCGCCACTACCCGCGAAGCTGCCTGCGGTGTGGTCGATCGCTGCGACGAGAAAGGTGCCGGCAATGATGTATCCGACGCCCTCGAGGGAGTAGCTGATGAAGAGCGCACTGAACCGGCGGTGCCCCTGCGTGCGCGACCGTCTGCGCTCGGCCGCCGGCGCCGTCGGAGCGCGTTCCGGTGTGAGAGTCCACGCCGCGAGGGTGCAGATCAGGGTCAGCAGTGCGGCCGCCCACCACACGGATCCCCACGTGCTCATCGACCGCAAGACGAGGACCACGAGCCCGGAGAGGGCAATACCTGCTCCGATTCCGCCGAACGCCCAACCCGACAGGTGTGCCGCGTGCCCACTCAGAGTGGAATGCATGGCGCTGACAGCGATGACGAAGACCATCGCACTGGTAGCACCCGCAATACAACGCAGTACGGCCCAGGCGGTTTCGTTCGATGTCACCGGCATGAGCGCCAGCGTGGCGGTCAGGATCAGCAGCGAGACACGCATGACTGCCGCCGAACGCACCAAGGCGGGTAGGACGATTCCGGCCAGCGCCCCGACGAGGTAGCCGAGATAGTTCGCCGTCGCCAGAGCGGCGCCCGCCGACAGTGTCAATCCTGCCTGTGCCTCCATCAGAGGGAGAACAGGTGTGTAGACGAACCGTCCGATGCCCATGCTGGCCGCCAATGCAGCCCCGACCTGGCCGACCGTCACCCACGGCGACGTCGGCGTGCGGAATGCGACGAGCTCCTCGGCACCGTGTACTGCGTTCATGCGTTCTCTCTCAGAAATATTCGGTCGGCAGGCGTGCGGGCGGCTCTAGCGAGCCACGGATTTCAGGGAGGCCGGGCGGCTGGACTCGTGGGTGTGGAAAAGGAAACGCGACATGGCAGGGGTCATGGTGGAGTCCGCGCGGCGGATGAACAGGGTTTCCGCGCGCGAGTCGGCCGGCGCGAGGTGGTGCACCTTCAAGGCCGCCGTCAGCGGCGACGTGGTCACCACGCCCAGCGGCAGCAGGGTCACGCCCATCCCCGCAGCCGCGCACCCGAGGATGCCCTCGAGAGTTCCGAACTCGAGGATGTCCGGGCCCGGCACTCCGTGCTGCTCGAAGAGCCGCTCGAGGCGGGCCCGGTAGGCGCAGCCGGCCCGGAGGACGAGAACCTTGTGCCGCCGGCCATCGGCCATGATGGAGTCCAGATCGGCCACGCGAACGCCGCTCACCAGCACGAGTTGCTCGATGAAGACCTGCTCGGAGACCAGGTCCGGGTGCCGCACCGGTCCACAGACGAAGGCGCCGTCGAGTCGATGCTCGATCACCTGGGTGGTCAGCGCGTCCGTGGTGTCGGTCGCCAAGGTGAAGTCGACTCGGGGGCACTCCTCGCTGAACGCTGCCAGCACCCCGGGAAGCCGCAATCCCGCGGTGGTCTCCATGGAGCCGATCGCCAGTCGTCCGCCCGGATCTCGATCGTCGCTGACGACCTGCGTGACTTCCCGCACGAGCTGAGTGATCTGTTCGGCATAGGGCAGCAGACGTTCGCCGGGGTTCGTCAGGGTCACCCCACGGGCATGGCGGCGGAACAGTTCCACTCCGAGTTCGTCTTCGAGCGCGCGGATCCGCGAGCTGATGTTCGACTGAACCGTCAGAAGTTCCTTCGATGCCCGGGAAATTCCGCCGGCGCGGGCCACGGCCAGGAAGAAGTTCAGATCGCCGATGTCCATGAGAATTACCGTGCTTCACTCCACAGGTCCCGAACGATCTCCCCGGCGGGGGCCGAACGGGCACTGCGATAGCCGACACCGGCCCAGAGGGCGAGTCCGTGCGGGTCGCCGGCGGCGCCTGCTGCGGCTCGCAGCCCACTGGTCAGCAGGTGTACCTGTGGATATGCCGCCACCGCGTGAGCATCGAAGTCGGTGATGAAATCGTTGACCAGGCCACGCGCGGGACGACCGGAGAACGCGCGGGTGACGACGGTGTCGGTGAAGCGGGCGTCGTGCAACGCGGCGCGGTGCGCGGGTTTGGTCCCTGCCTCGTCGGCGTCGAGGAGAGCGGTGCCGATCTGGACGGCGGTGGCACCGGCCGCGAGTGCCGCCGCGACGTCTGATCCGGTCGCTATCCCGCCCGCCGCGATGAGGGGAAGGTCGATTGCCGAACGGGCCGCCTCCACCAAGTCCCTCGTCGAACGTGGGTCCGGCTCGGCGTCGGGGTCGAGCGTCGCTCGGTGCCCGCCCGCGTCCACTCCTTGCAGACCTATCGCGTCGACGCCCACCCGAGCGGCCGAGCGCGCCTCGTCGACATCGGACACCGTGGCCACCACGGCGCTGCCGGCGTCGTGTAACCGATCGACGACGTCCCGCGGCGGAAGCCCGAAGGTGAACGACACCACGGGAACGGCCCGCTCGACCGCGAGGTCGACCTTGGCGTCGAAGGCGTCGTCGTCGAAGTCGACGACCTCCGGCAGCGACACCTGCCTGCGTTCGGCGAGCGGCTGCAGCAACGACCGGTACGCTTCCACCGCTGCACGGTCGGCCAGGGGGTGGCCGGGCACGAAAATATTGAGTCCGAACGGTGCACTCGTCAGCGCGCGGACCGCATCGACCTCACGTCGAACCGCATCGACGGTCTTGTACCCGGCCGCAAGGAAACCGAGGCCACCGGCGGACGAGACCGCGGCAACGAGCTCGGGTGTGCTCGGTCCTCCTGCCATGGGCGCCCCGATGATGGGAATTCGGAGGCCGTCCTCGAGATCGAACACCAGGATCCTTTCGGTCGATGTGTGCGTGGTCTTTCCGTTCCTCATCGTGCACCGCCGCATTGCGGAGCGGAAATGCCTAATCGGCCGGATCTATGCTTGGGAGTTATGTCCATCGAACTGCGGCATCTGCGGGCGGCCGTCGCGATCGCCGAGGCAGGCTCGTTCACCGCCGCAGCGAACGCACTCCACATCACCCAGCCGGCGCTCACCCGAACGGTGCAGCAGCTCGAGACCTCGCTCGGCGTGCGATTGTTCGACCGGACCTCGCGGGCACTTGCCCTCACCGAGGACGGTGCCGGGTTCGTCGAGAAGGTGCGCGTCATCCTCGGCGATCTCGATTCCGCGGTTGCGCTGTACACCAACCGATCCCTCGTCCTCGGCTTCAGTTGGCTCCTCCCCGATCCGTGGGCGCAGCAGGTGATCGACGACGTCGAGAAGAATTCCCGCGCCACCGTCGTTCCGCGACGCTACGACGACCCCGTTGCCGCACTGAACAACGCCACCGTGGACGCTGCCGTCGTCCGCCGGGATGTTCCCGGCGACGAGTTCGTGCAGCATCCGCTGTTCGAGGAGCAGCGGATCGCGGCGGTCTCGACGGCGTCGCCGCTCGCGACCCGAGAATCGATCGACTGGGCCGAGTTCGGAACGCTTCCCCTGGTCATCAATACCCTCAGCGGCACCACATCCGAAGACCTGTGGCCGAACCACGACGGCCCGGTGGTGACGTGCTCGAACTTCGACGACTGGCTCGAGTTGATCGCCGCCGATCGGGGTGTCGGCACGGTTCCCGAAGTTGCCCGCAGGCGGGTAACCCATCGGAACGTCCAGTTCATCCCGCTGGTCGGTGCGCCGCCCGCGGTCGTGAGGTTCGTGTACCGCCGCAACCGGGTGACACCGCTGCTGCGGGTCCTGCGGGACGCCGCGATCCGGCACTCTCCGCCACCCGGCAGTGCCGCCGTCGGTCAACACGACTGATCGTCGTCGGTGTGCAGGCGTAGCCGGGCGACTTCCCGCTCCAGTTCGGCATTGCGGGATCGCAGGACTTCGATCTCTTCTTGTACACCCTTGCGGGCCAACGCGAGCGACTCCTGCATCCGGGCCTCGCCGTACTTCGGCGGGATGTTCTTCGTGCAGTTCCGGTCGAGGGCCTCGACGTGGATGGCGAACGCGCGATCGCATCCTGCCGGACCGACTCCGTCCGGTGTGGTGAGAAGCCGGGCGATCAGATCCGGATCGTCGGCACGCTCGACGACCTCGGCTCGGCCGTAGACTTTGACTCTGGTGCGGGTGGGGTAGTCGATGAAGAAGAGGGCCACTCGGTCGTTCTCGTCGAGGTTGCCGACCGTGACGAACTGTTGATTACCCGCGTAGTCCGCCAGCGCAATCGTCGTGGGGTTCGGCACGTGCACGAAGCCGGGCGGGCCGCCTCGGTGTTGGATATAGGGCCACCCGGAGGGCGTCACGGTCGCGATGAAGAACGAATCGGTGGCTCGGATCAGGGCAGTGACGCGGGTGTCCAGTTCGTCGGGCAGACCTGGGTCGTCCTCCTGCGCCCGCATGCCCCCGTACCAGTTGATGCTCCCCGTCGCCTTCTGCCGCTCCGCCACCGGAGCAGTGAACGCGATCGCGCCGTACCGGGTCGGGTGTCTCATGACGAGCACTCGGAATCGATCTGCTTCCACGCCCTCCGGACTATCGGGCTGTCCACTCCGCGCCGCAACGTCAGCACGAACACCACCGCTGTGACCGTGGTTACCGCGATGGGGTAGATCAGCCCGGCGAGGACGTTCCCGGTCGCCGAGTTGAGCGAGAGCGCGACCAGAGGGGTGAAGCCACCGAACACGCCGGTCCCGATGTGGTACGCCAGCGACAGTCCGGTGTAGCGGATCTGTGGTGGGAACAGCTCGGACAGGAATGCCGCGGTGGGCCCGTAGACCATGGTGACGAAGATGACCTGAATCGTCAGAGGGACGACCATCTGGATGTGGTGGCCGTGGACCGCGGCGTCCCGGATCCACAGGAACAGCGGGAGGTAGCCGACTGCCGAAAGTACCAAGCCGCACAAGATGATTCGAGTCCGCCCATATCTGTCGGACATCTTGCCGAAGAGGACGAAGAACGGCGTCGCGATGACCAGGGCGATTCCGACGGAGACATTCGCGGTGAGGAAGTCGATCTTCAAGATCGTCTGCAGGAAGTACAGCGTGTAGAACTGGCTGGTGTACCAGGCAACTCCCAGCCCGGCCGTGACTCCGAAGAGCACGACGAGCAGCAACGCGAAGGCCGGCTTGTGCGCCACCGCGTCCTTGATCGGTGAACGGGAGAGGTTTCCACTCCGTCGCATCTCCTCGAACACCGGCGATTCGTGCATCTTCATGCGGATCTTCAGCGAGAACAGCACCAGGACCGCGGACAAAAAGAACGGAATCCGCCAGCCCCACACACTGAATGCCTGCTCGCCCAACCCGACCCGGCAGAGCACGATGACGCCGATCGAGAGGAGGAGGCCACCGGTCGCGGTGGTCTGGAGAACACTGGTGAGGGCTCCGCGTTTCTTCGCCGGTGAATTCTCCGCGATGTAGACGACTGCACCCCCGTACTCTCCGCCGATCGCGAGACCCTGCAGCAGCCGCAACGTCACCAGCAGTATCGGCGCCAGAATCCCGATGTGGTCATAGGTGGGCATCAGTCCGAGCATCGTGGTGGCGCCGCCCATGATGAGCAACGTCGTCATGAACGTCTTCTTACGTCCGACGCGGTCCCCCATTCTGCCGAACACCATGGCGCCGATGGGGCGTACGACGAAGCCCGTTCCGAAGGCGGCGATCGTGACGAGAAGTGCTGCGGTTCCGTTTCCTTCGGGAAAGAACATCCCGGAGAACACGACTGCGAGACTGCCGTAGATGTAGAAGTCGTACCATTCGATCAACGTTCCGACGCTCGACGCGGTAATGATCTTGCGAAGACTGCTCTTCGCGACACCGCTCGCGAGAGCGGGCGGTGAAACGGACTGGCTGGTGGTCATGGGGAATCCTTCTCCGGGACGCGCGGGGTGAGGGTTGGCGAGGTCGCACCGATGGGCGCTAGGAGCCGATCGCCGCCAGGTCGTGGGAAGTGCGGCCCAGGATGGCGGCGGCGGTGTCGACCATGTCATCGATGATCGACGCGGCGGTGTCGACACGATCGATCTGTCCGACGACCTCACCGACGATCAGATTCGCGACGTCGTAGTCCTCGGCCTTCACTGCTGCCCGGAACTGCTCCTGCTTCTCAGGAAGCTCGCCCCGGAGACCGGACTCGTCGCCGTGCCAACGGCGGATGAAGTCGTTGTGCAGGACTCGGCCCGTGTATCGAGTCGGCCAGGGCTTCTCACGCACGATGTCGAAGGCGCTCTGCCTGATCGTGTCGTCCCCACTCGCCCGCAGGGCACGGTGCTGGGCCGCACGGGGAATCGCCGCCTCCTCCGCCGCCCAGAACCTGGTCCCGACGAGGGCACCGTCCGCTCCGAGCGCGAGCGCGGCCGCCAGGCCTCGGCCGTCGCCGATTCCACCGGCCGCCAGCAGCATCACATCCGGGGCCTCCCGCCGGAGAAAGTCGGCGATCTCCGGCACCAGAGTGAACGTCGATCGGGTTCCTGTTCCATGGCCACCCGCCTCCCCTCCTTGAGCAGCGATGACGCTCGCACCTACCGCCACCGCGCGGCGCGCTTGTTCGAGATCGTGCACCTGGCAGATCAGCGGGATTCCCGCGGCACGAATCGCAGGCGCATGCGGTGCCGGGTCGCTGAAGGAGAGGAATATGGCCGCCGGCCGGTAGCCGATCGTCTTCTCGAGGAGTTGCGGTTGCTGCGCCATGGACCAGGTGATGAAGCCACAGCCGACCGCGTCGGTCGTCACGCGGTCGAACTGATCGCGGAGCCAGGACTCGTCGCCGTATCCGCCGCCGATCAACCCCAGCCCACCCGCCTCCGCCACGGCAGAGGCCAATCGCCAATCGGAGACGTAATCCATCGGTGCAAGGACGATGGGGTGCTCGATTCCGAACTTCTCGGTCAGACGGTTCTGTAAGCGCATGCTGGGCTCCTCCACAAGTTTCCGACGTGTCGCAGTGGTGTGCACGTGCTGCACGTCACACCGGACGGCTTTGCGACAACGCTAGAACCCGGCAGAACGGCGGTCCAACAGTTTGTACCGATGCCTGCGTTCTCCAGAACAGAACGCTCGCGCGCGCCCCGCCGGACGTTGACATTCACTGTCCGGCAACGTACTAGGACAATGGGTCAACGCCTGGCGCGGTGACCCTCACGCCACATGTGCGTCGCGCAGGGTCGCGGCCTCGTCGAGTACGTCGGGGTCTGCGGTCAGTTCGCGGACCACACCGCCCTCGGCGAGGACCGCAGCCCGGACCTGTTCGAGGGTGACGTTCGGGTTCAGGTCGGTCAGGGACGCCGCCGTGCCCGGGTCGAACTCCAGCTCGAGCGCGGCGTTGACATCGGTGAGCACCGCCCGCACCGGGTCGGAATCGGACACCACCAGTTCGAAGCCGAAGAGCCACGCCCCGGCGACTATTCGCTGCGCGGTTCCTGCGAGCTTGACGCGGCCCGCGCCGTTCACCGTCCAATCACCGGGGCAATACTCACCGGGCACCGGTCCGATGCGCGCGTCGACCCCGAGCTTCCTCAGCACCTCCACGAGTCTCGGGGTGATGCGCTGGAAGCGGGGTCGAGCCCCGACCATGCCCTCCGTGTCGCTCGAGAACATCTCCACGACGAGGGTTTGCTCGTGGTAGGCCGCCGCCCGACCGCCTGCCCCTCGGACGACGGGGGTGAATCCGTGTCGCCGCGCCTCCGCGGCGGCGGCCGGAAACTGCGGTCGAACAGCGTCCAGCCGCCCGAACGACAGAGTCGGCGCAGGACTGTAGATGCGGATCAGCGCAGGGGCATTCGGCTCTCGCGCGGTGCGACGCAGAAGTGCCGTGGCGAGCGCCGCGTCCAACACGGGATCGTCCGGAAAGTGCGTGGTCAGCAACTGCTCGATCGTCATGCTCGTCCCGTCGGTCCACTCCGCAACACCACAGTCACGACATTATCGCCGCAACCGGCACGCCCCTACAGTGTCGCCGAGGGCGACCAGAGCACCCTCATCGCCGCGAGGCCACGCGAGGCCCGCGGTGGAATGGCCGGGCAGGGCGGGGGTCGTGTTGTCGTGACGACCCACCCGCCCGCCCGCCCGTATATCGGATCGCGGGAATGTTACTGCCGTGCGCGGGCTTACGACCCGACAGCGGCTCGCGCAACCTCCTCGATACCGGCGGCGTCGAGCTTGTAGTGCCGATACAGGTGGGTCGGCGGTCCGATCAGCGCGTATTCGTCCTTCACACCGTGTCGGATGACACGAGTGCCGTACCCGTGCTCGGCGACGACCTCCGCGACCGCTCCCCCGAGACCGCCGATGACATTGTGTTCCTCCACGGTCAGAACGATGCGGGACCGCTGTGCGGCGCGGGCGACGGCGTCGGCGTCGAGGGGCTTGACGGTGTGCATGTCGACGACTCCCGTGGAGATCCCGCCTGCGTTCAGAGCCTGCGCCGCCTCGAGCGCGGGATGCACCATCGATCCCGTGGCGATGATCGTCAGGTCGGTGCCGGCACCGTGTTCGATGGCGGTGCCGATGGTGAAGGGGTGAGCGCCGTCGGCGTATACGTCCGGGTCCTGACCACGGCCGATACGGAAGTAGATCGGTGCGGGATGGTCGACGGCGGCGCGGAGCGCGGCTCCGAGCTGAGCGGTGTCGGCGGGTGCGATGACCGTGAGCCCAGGGATGCTGCGGGTGATGGCGAGGTCCTCGGTGGCGTGGTGCGAGGTGCCGTAGAACCCGAGCGTGATGCCGGCGTGATGGCCGATGAGCCGGACGGGCTGCTTGGTGTAGGCGATGTCGGTGCGGATCTGCTCGCAGGCCAGGTAGGCCATGAACGACGCGAAGGTCGCAACGTACGGCTGGAGCCCCGTAGTGGCGAGTCCTGCTGCGGTGGAGACCATGTGCTGTTCGGAGATGCCGAACTGGACGTATCGGTCGGGGTGCCGCTCCTGGAACGCGACCAGTCCGTTCGAATACTTGAGATCGGCGGTACCGGCGACGATGGGATGGCCCTCGTCCACCAGATCGGCCAAGGTGTCGGCGAGTATGTGGAAGCCGGGCGCCCGCTCGATCAGGGTAAGCAGGTGCCAGGACTCGGCCTGCAGGCCGGGTGCGACGCTCATCGGTTGTTCCTCAGTTCTTCGATCGCGTTGATTTCGTCTTGTTCTGCCAGCCAGCCGAGATGCCAGCCGAATTCGGACTCCATGTAGGAGATGCCCTTGCCCTTGACGGTGTTCGCGATGATCACCGCCGGACGTGTTCGTTCGGGGTCTTCGACGATCGCGCGGAAGGTCGCGAGCAGTGCGCGGACGTCGTGTCCGTCGACCTCGTACGCGTCCCATCCGAAGGCGCGCCATTTGTCGCCGAGCGGCTCGATGTTGGTCACGGTGTCGATGCGGCCGTCGAGAGAGTGGTCGTTGCGGTCGACGATCGCGATCAGGTTCGCAACGTCGTGGTGGGCCGCACCGAGCGCGGCTTCCCAGATTTGTCCTTCGTGCAGTTCGCCGTCTCCTAGAAGGACGAAGACGTTGGAGGGGCGGCCCTGCAGGCGGGTGCCGAGAGCGATACCGGTGCCGGTCGACAGGGCATGCCCGAGCGATCCGCTGCTGAAATCGATGCCGGGGATGCGGGTCATGTCGGGGTGGTCGCCGAACGCGTTGCCGAGGCGGGTGTACTCGTCGAGTTCGGCGGGGTCGAAGAATCCCCAATCCGCCAGGAGCGGATAGAGCGTGGCCGCGGCGTGGCCCTTGCCGAACAGGAAACGGTCTCGGTCGGGCCAATCGGGCTCGCCTTTCCGAAGCCGCATGACGCCGTAGTACAAGGTCGCGAGGATCTCGGCGCACGAGAAGCCGGAGGCGTAGTGACCGGTCTTGGCGATGGAGATGAGGCGGACGGTTTCGAGGCGGGCGAACAGCGCGCGTTCGGAGATCAGGTCGACGAGTTCGTCGTCGTGGTCGGTGACCGGTGGAGTTGGTGTCAGCATGGACAAAAAGTATCAACTGCCGGACGCCTTGTCCATAGAGCAGTAAAACTATTTGATGGACTGATTGTCCGCTGAGCGATAATCTGGACGTATGGCAAATGACGGAAGTTTGATGTTGGTACGCAAGGTCGCGGAGTTGCTCGACTTCCTGGCCAAGGGGGAGGCAACTGCCACCGAGATCGCGGAAGCGATAAATGAGCCGCGCAGCTCGATGTATCGCCTCCTGGCGAGCCTGCAAGAGGAGGACCTCGTGGAGGCGGGATCGCGGCGCGGCAAGTTCCGCCTCGGGTTCAAGCTGGTGTCACTCGGTTCGGCGGTGGTCGAACGGTTCGACGAGCGCCGGTTCGCACAGCCGGTCATGGAACGACTGCACGCCCTCACCGGCGAGACCGTGTTCCTCTGCGTCCCCCGCGGTGACCAGGCGGTGTGCATCGAACGCCTCGACGGCAAACGAGTGCAGTCGCTGGCCCTGCGGCTGGGCGGGTCACTGCCGATGCATACCGGTGCCGCCTCTCGCGCCATCCTGGCCTTCCGGGACGAAAGCGAGTGGGAGGCCTACATCGCCCGAAACACCCCGTTGACACGACTGACGCCCTCCACCCCCGCCGAGCCGTCCGAACTGCGGGCACTTCTGCGGCGCACCCGCGACGAGGGGATCGCGATCAGCGACCAGGACGTGACGGTCGGCGTGGCCGCGATCGGCGTCCCGATCATCGACTACCAGGGCCGCGTCCGGGCTGCGCTGTCGATCAGCGGCGTCCGCGAATCCATCCTCGGGGCCGACAGCGACCGATGGAAGGCGGAGGTGATCAGCGGCGGACAGGAGATTTCTCGTGCCCTCGGCGTCGATCTCGCCGGCCAGAAGGTCGCGAACTTCGGATAGCACCTCCTCTCGCGCGTCCTTCTCGCTTAGTTTGTCTCGCCTACTAGACACATCGTCCGTGAAGTGAGACAGTGGTGAGCACCACAGTCAGTGGTGCGACTCACCAGCAGGAAGGCAAGGACATGAGCGGCGAGCTTCACGACCGCGTGGTCGTGATCACCGGTGCAGGGGGCGGCATCGGCGGGGCCTGTGTTCGACACATGCTCGCAGCGGGGGCCAAGGTGGTCGGCGCCGATCTCGACGTCACCACCTCGGACCTGCCCCACGATTCCGAGCACCTACGCCTGACGAAGGTCGACCTCCTCGATCCGTCCGGCGCCCAGACGATGATCGACTTCGCACTCGACCAGTTCGGTCGCGTCGACGTCCTGGTCAACAACGCCGGCGTAGCGCCGGTACGCGACAGCTTCCTGACGACGTCCGACGACGACTGGGCACTCACGCTGGACCTCAATCTGATGGGCTACGTCCGGGCGTCCCGTGCGGCGATCACAGCGATGCGCAGGCACGGCGACGGCGACGGCGCCCTCGTCCACATCGCATCGGAAGCGGCCCGGATGCCCAATCCCCGACTGCCCGACTACAGCGTCTCCAAAGCTGCAATTCTGATGCTCTCGAAAGTCCTCGCCGCGGAGTTCACCTCCGACGGCATCCGATCGAACGTCGTGTCGCCGGCGTTCATCCGATCTCCGATCTACGACCGGCCCGGCGGTATCGCCGATTCACTGGCGGCTGAATTCGGCGTCGACAACGAGACTGCGCTCGCCAAATACGTTGAACTGAACAAGATCCCGGTTGGCCGGCTGGGAACCGTGGACGAGGTGGCGGGAATCGTCGTCTATCTCGCGTCCACCCGCGCAAGTTTCGTGTCGGGGGCGAATTTCTGCATCGACGGCGGCGTCACGCCCGTCGTCTGACCGATCCAGACCAGCAAGAAGGAACAGCCAGATGTCAGTTCTCGATAGAACCTGTCCAGGTGCGAAAACGCCGTCGAAGATCGCCGCTGCACTGGGTACCGCGCTGATAGCGGCCGGCACCATGACAGCGTGCACGTCCGGCACGGGCGCCGGAGACGACGGCACCACCACGATCGGCGTCACCCTCAACGCAGCGTCGAACCCCTTCTTCCTCGCGGAAGGCCAGGCGATCGAAACCGCCGCCGCCGAGAAGCGCGTGGAAGTGTCCGTCCAGTACGCCAATGCCGACGTCGCCGTGCAAAGCGACCAGATCGATACGTTCATCCGGCAGAAGGTGGACTCGATCATCGTCGATGCCGTCGATTCCGACGGCATCGGTCCCGCCTTGCTCCGGGCGACACAGGCGAACATCCCCGTCGTCGCCGTCGATGTCACCGCGATCGGTGCCGACGCGACCGTGACCAGCGACAACGTCCAGGCAGGCCGCGAAGCGTGCACATATCTCGTCGAACAACTCGGCGGATCCGGCAAGGTAGCCATCGTCGACGGGGCCGCCGTATCCGCGATCTCGGACCGCATGCAGGGTTGCCGGGAAGCGTTGGACGCACACCCGGGTATCGAGGTCGTGGCCACTCAGCGCGCAGATCTCACCCGGGACAAGGCCATGAACGTCGCGAGCACCATCCTCACCGCGAACCCCGACGTGGACGGCTTCTTCGGCGTCAATGATCCCACCGCGATCGGAATCTCCCTCGCTGCACAGCAAAAGGGCGTCGACGTGAAGGTCGTCGGAGTGGACGGCGCGAAACAACTGACCGACCTCCTCGGCAAGAGTTCCATCATCGCCACGTCGGGGCAGGACCCTGCCCAGCTCGGCCGCTCGGGCCTCGACATCGCCGTTCGTCTCGCCGGCGGCGAAAAGGTCGACAGCGCACCGACATTGATTCCTACCGTCCTCGTCACCGCGGACACCATCACTGCCTACAAGACCTGGGGATGAACCATGGGTACGCTCACGAAGGCCCCCGCCGCGCGTCTCGAAGGCATCACGAAGTCCTTCAACGGCAACTCGGTGCTGCGCGGGGTGTCATTGTCCTTGCATCCCGGAGCGGTCTCCGTCCTCGCCGGTGAGAACGGTGCGGGCAAATCGACCCTGATCAAGGTGCTGACCGGCATCTACCAACCGGACTCGGGAACGATCCACGTCGCCGGCTCGCCGGCGCACTTCACCGGCCCGGGCGACGCACGCGCACACGGACTCACGGTCATCCATCAAGAGCTCAGCCTTGTTCCCGAACTCACCGTCGCGGAGAACATGGTGCTCGGCCGGGAGCCACGGCGACGTCTGGGCCGACTGGACCGCGGTGCCGCCCGCCGACTCGCCGTCGCGGCCCTGGCACGGGTGGGGTCGACTATCCGACCCGAAACCTCTGTGTCCGAACTCAGTACGGGTCAGCAACAGTTGGTCGAAATCGCCCGCGCCCTGTCCGAGGAGCCCCGGATCCTCGTTCTGGACGAGCCGACTGCCGCACTGTCGCAGGACGAGGCCGACAACCTGCTCCGCCTGGTCGCCGAACTCAAGGCGCACGGCCTGGCCATGCTGTACATCAGTCACCGGATGGCGGAGATCGACCGCATTGCCGATCACGTCACCGTCCTCCGCGACGGCGTCGTCGCCGACTCGATGGCCCGAGCGGACATGACCACGGACCGGATCGTGACATCGATGGTGGGCAGACCTGTCGAGATGATGTACCAGCACCGGAGAGCCACGGCACGCACCGACGTCCGACTCCAGGTCAGCGACCTCTCCTCCGACAGAGTGCAACCCTGCTCCCTGGAGGTCCGCGCAGGTGAGGTCGTCGGGTTGGCGGGCATCGTCGGCGCCGGCCGAAGCGAACTGTGCCGTCTGGTGGCCGGCTTCGACAAAGCCGCGGCCGGGCGGGTCGTGGTCGACGAACGACACGTCGACCTCGGCACCCCCCGCTCGACCGCGGCAGCCGGTATCGTGATGCTCCCGGAGAGCCGCAAGGAACAAGGCCTGTTCCTCGACATGTCGATCGCCGACAACGTCTGCCTCGGTACTGGGTTCGGCCGCCACCGCTTCGGCCGGACCTCGCCGGCAGCATTGACACGCGCGGCCACTCGATACACCGAGCAGATGCGCGTCAAAACCACCGGCGTCGACCAGCGCGTCGGGGATCTCTCCGGCGGCAATCAGCAGAAGGTCCTCCTCGCGCGCTGTCTCGCCAAGCAACCGTCGGTACTCATCCTCGACGAACCCACGCGCGGCGTCGACATCGGAGCCAAGGCCGACATCTACGCACTCATCAACGAGGTCGCTTCGAAAGGCGTTGCAATATTGTTGATCTCCTCCGAGCTTCCGGAGGTCATCGGCCTCTCCGACCGCATCCTCGTCATGCGCGAAGGCGAGATCGTCGCCGAGGTCACCGGCGACTCCATGACCGAGCAAGACATCATCCGGCACGCCACCGGAAGCGCGACTGCCCCTCCATCGCTCACCGAGGTAATCTCATGACCACCCGACTTCCCTCCCCCGCCCTGCCTGCGGCGCCGCACCGGCCCCCGCGTTCGAACGGTATCCGCCACCACGTCGCCGCACTCGCCGACCGGCTCGGTGTGGCGCTCGCACTCATCGTGCTGATCGCCGTGTTCTCCACAGTCGCACCGTATTTCCTGTCGGTCGACAACCTCTTCGACGTCGCCCGGCAGATCTCCGTGACCGCGATACTCGGTGCGGGACTGACCTTCGTCATCATGACCGGAGGCATCGACCTGTCCGTCGGTTCGGCGGTGGGCGTGACCGCGTTCGTCGCCGTCGCCCTCTCCATCAACGGCGCTCCCGCCCCGGTCGCCCTGCTCGGTGCGCTGGCCGCCGGCCTGATCATCGGATTGATCAACGGTGCGCTGGTGGCCGGGCTCGGGTTGGCGTCGTTCATCGTCACCCTCGCCGCGTTGACATACCTGCGTGGGGTCACCTACGTCGGTACCGACGGCAAGACGCTGTTCTCGACGGACCTCGGCTACGCCGTCCTCGGCCACGGCTCCCTACTCGGTGTACCGATTCCGGTGCTCGTGATGGCCGCGGTCTTCGCGGGCGGATGGTATCTGCTCAATCGCACCGTCTTCGGGCGCTGGGTTCGCGCAGTCGGCGGCAACGCCGAAGCCGCCCGACTGGCCGGCATCCCTGTCCGGCGAGTGCTCACCACCGTGTACGTGATCTCCGGCATCTGCGCCGCCGTGGGCGGAATCATCGCGTCGGCCCGTCTGCAGAGCGCGGTGCCGGACCTCGGTGCCGGATACGAATTGTCCGCGATCGCTGCCGTGGTCCTCGGCGGGACGTCACTGATGGGCGGGCGAGGCTCGTTGATCGGCACCCTGGTGGGTGCGGCGATCATCGGGGTTCTCGTCAACGGTATGACGCTGCTCGACGTCTCGACGTTCTACCAGCAGATCATCCAGGGCGCGGTCATCGTGCTCGCGGTGGCGCTGGACCGGCTGCGCATCAAGTCCTCGGGGACGCAGCATGCGTGACACACGATCAAAGGAAACCATGACGTACGAAACCATGAAACCCGATGCCGCACTGGCGAAGGTGCCCACCGACCTGTTCATCGGAGGCAGGTGGGTATCACCCGGAACGGGGCAGACCCTCGCGGTGGAGAACCCCGCCACCGGCGATGTGATCGCCGAGATCGCCGACGGCGGGCTCGCCGACATGGCCGCCGCTCTCGATGCCGCCGCGGCCGCCCAACGAGACTGGGCGCGCACCGCTCCCCGGACGCGCTCGGACATCCTGCGCCGCGCCTACACACTCATGCTCGAGCGATCCGACTATCTCGCCACCCTGACGACGCTCGAGATGGGCAAGCCCTACGCCCAGGCGCAGGCCGAGGTGACGTACGCAGCCGAATACCTCCGCTGGTACTCCGAGGAAGCCGTGCGCATCGGCGGCCGCTACACGGTCACCGAATCGGGGGTCGGCCGGATCGTCACGATGGCCAAGCCAGTCGGCCCGTGCCTGTTCGTCACCCCGTGGAACTTTCCCCTGGCGATGGGCACCCGCAAGATCGGCCCCGCGCTGGCGGCGGGCTGCACCTGCATCGTCAAACCCGCGAAGCAGACTCCGCTGAGCATGCTGGCGACCGCGTCGATCCTGGAGGAGGCCGGGGTTCCCGCCGGAGTGGTCAACATCGTGCCCAGCAGTGACTCGACCCGAGTCGTGGCCGCGGCCATGAATGATCCACGGCTGCGGAAGATCTCGTTCACCGGCTCGACCGAGGTAGGACAGTCACTGGTCCGGCAATCGGCCGACCAGTTGCTGCGCGTGTCGCTCGAACTCGGCGGCAACGCCCCCTTCATAGTCTTCGACGACGCCGACGTCGGCTCGGCAGTGGACGCCGCGGTACAGGCGAAACTGCGCAACAACGGGGAAGCCTGCACCAGCGCCAACCGCCTGTACGTCCATTCCTCGATCGCCGGCGACTTTGCTGCCGAACTAGCCGAGCGCTTCTCCGCGCTGACCATCGGCCCGGGCATGGACCCCGGCACCGACATCGGCCCACTCATCGACGACAAGCAACGACGCCAGGTGCAGAGGCTGGTCGACGACGCCGTCGCCAAGGGCGCACGCGTCGTGACGGGTGGGAACCCCCTCGACCGTCCGGGCTGTTTCTTCGCGCCCACCGTCCTCACCGAAGTTCCCGGTGACGCGCTCCTGATGCAGGAAGAGATCTTCGGCCCCGTCGCGCCGATCATCTCCTTCGACGACGAACCCGCGGTCCTCGAATCCGCGAACTCGAGTCGGTACGGGCTCGCTGCCTACGTGTTCACCCGCGACCTGGACCGCGCGATCCGCGTCGCCGAACAACTCGACAGCGGAATGGTCGCGATCAACCAGGGAACGGTGTCGAACCCGGCAGCACCGTTCGGCGGTGTCAAACATTCCGGCTACGGGCGGGAAGGCGGCCCGGAAGGCCTCGCCGAATACCTCGAGACGAAGTACGTCGCGCTGGGCGCGGGCACCGCACCCACGAGTACCGGAGGCATGGCATGAGCGACGGGAAGACTCTGGTCGTCGGCGCCCACGGAGTGATCGGCAGCGCAGTGGTACGCACGCTGACCGACGAGGGCAGGGACGTCGTCACGGTGGCACGCCGCGGCCCGGTCCAGCTGCCGGGCGGGACGACGGTCGCCGACCACATCCAGGTCGATCTCCTCGACGGCGCGGCCACCTCGGCTGCGTTCGCCGGCCGTTCCGACATCGACACGATCGTCTACGCCGCGTACGCCGAACGTGAGTCGATGGCGGCCACCGTCGCACCGAACGTCGCAATGCTGCGGCACGTGCTCGAGGCGGTCGGAGGGTCATCCTCCACCCTTCGGCATGTCGTTCTGATCGGCGGTGGAAAGTCCTACGGCGAACACCACGGCTTCTACAAGACACCCGCCAAGGAGACCGACCCCCGCCACCTCGGTCCCATCTTCTACAACGACCAGGAGGACCTGCTCTTCGCCGACGCCCAGCAGCACGGGTACACCTGGACCGTCCTACGACCGGATGCAGTGCTGGGTGTGAGCATCGGATCACCGATGAACATGCTGACCGGTGTCGGCGTCTACGCAACCCTGTGCCGGCATCAAGATCTGCCGCTGCGCTTCCCCGGAACCCCGAAGGCCTGGACGGCGCTGCACCAGGCGACGGACAGTGCCGTCGTGGGCGCCGCGGTGCACTGGGCGCTCGACGCCGAAACGGCACGCGGCGAGACGTTCAACGTCACCAACGGTGACAACTTCCGCTGGCAGCATCTGTGGTCGGACATCGCAGGCTTCTTCGGCATGGACGTCGCACCGATGCAGCCGATGACGCTCGGCGAGCAGATGGCGGACAAATCCGCACTCTGGGACGACGTCGTCGCCCGGCACCAGTTACGTCCGCTACCGCTGTCCGCGGTGGCAGCCTGGCCGTTCGTCGACGGATGGTTCGCCATGGAGTCCGACATGGTGCAGAGCACGATCAAGATCCGCCGGGCCGGCTTCACCGCGTGCATCGACACCCACGAGAGCTTCGTCGCCAACCTCGAGCAGCTCCGGGCGCTTCGCCTGATTCCGTAATCCCTTTACACTTTTCGACAGGACTACATCATGACCACCACTTTCAGTGACACCGATCTTCGAACCGACGCCCAGGCGTGGCTCGACGGATTCTCCCGGTTTCTCGCCGCCGAACTTGCACCCACCGCTGTGTTCGCCCCGCAGGCCTACTGGCGCGACGTGCTCGCGTTCACCGGGGATCTGCGCACGTTCAGCGACGAGATTCCTGCGGAGTTGCTCCGCCGCCAGGAGCTCACGAAGGCGACGAACATCCGGATCGCCGAAGACCGGACACCTCCCCGTCTCGTGGAGCGGGCGGGTATCCCCTGCCTGGAGGTCATCTTCGAGTTCGACACCCTCGCCGGGTCCGCCGTCGGGGTCGCGCGGCTGGTCGACGTGCCGGAACGCGGCCTGCTCGTGCGCTCCCTGTTCACAACCCTCGACCAGCTCGCCGACCACCCCGAACGCACCGGCGAGCACCGGCCCGTCGGGCAGGCGGACTCGTCCAAGTTCGGTGGCCCCAACTGGCTGGACCGCCGTGTCGCCGCGCAAGCCTACGAGAACCGTGACCCGGACGTGCTGATCGTCGGCGGTGGCCAGTCGGGACTGACCCTCGCGGCCCGGCTCGGGCAGCTTGACGTCGACGCCCTCGTCGTGGACACACATGCGCGTCCCGGCGACAACTGGCGCACCCGATACCACGCCCTGACTCTGCACAACGCGGTGTGGCTCAACGACCTTCCGTACATGCCGTTCCCCGCAACCTGGCCGCAGTTCGTTCCCAAGGACAAGCTCGCCGGATGGTTCGAGGCGTACGTCGAGGCCATGGAAATCAACTTCTGGGGTACCACCGCCTTCATCGGCGGAGACTACGACGAACAGTCGCAGTCCTGGGTCGCGCGGGTTCGCCGCGGCGACGGAACCGTTCGGACCCTGCGCCCCAAGCACGTCGTGATCGCGACGGGCGTCAGCGGCATCCCGTACGTCCCGGAGCTCCCCGGACTTTCGCAGTTCGCCGGTCGCACACTGCACTCGAGCGAATACGACGACGCGAACGACTTCGCGGGTCAGCGTGTCGTCATCATCGGAACCGGGAACAGCGCCCACGATGTCGCCCAGGACCTGCATGCTCACGGTATCGACGTGACGATGGTGCAGCGCAGTTCGACCACCATCGTGAGCGTCGATCCCTCGGCCGCGGCGGCGGATGCGTCGTACCTCACCGCACCGACGCTCGAGGACTGCGACCTCCTCTCGATGGCGACGGTCTATCCCGACCTCTACACCGGCAGCCAGATGATCACCGCGACGATGAAGGAACTCGACAAGGACCTCGTCGCCGCCCTCAATCGCATCGGCTTCCGAACCGACTACGGCGAAGAGGACACCGGCCAGCAGATGAAGTTCATGCGCCGGGGCGGGGGTTACTACCTCAACGTCGGCTGTTCGGATCTGCTGATTTCCGGGCAGGTCGGGCTGGTCCAGTACGCCGACACGGCCGGGTTCGTCGCCGAGGGTTTGAGTTTGACCAACGGTGACGTCGTCGAGGCCGACGCCGTCATCCTGGCGACCGGATACCAGACCCAGCAAGAGGGTGTACGCGCCCTGCTCGGCGACGAGATCGCCGACGCGGTCGGCCCCATCTGGGGATACGACGACGAGGGCGAGGTCCGCAACACGTGGCGGCGGACCGCACAACCCGGACTGTGGTTCTCCTCCGGCAACTTCCAGCTCTGCCGGATCTACTCCAAGGTCCTGGCCATGCAGATCCGCACCGAACTCGACAACGGCTGAATCCGACCGGCCCGGGTGTAACACCGGTGCGCCGGATGACGGGGAGGGACCGATGCGCTCGCTCGGGCTCAGCGGACCCTCCCCGTCCGCGCCGACGCCCCCGAAGCGTCGGGTTCGCGGATATCCCCGCGGCCGCTCCCTCCGGACCCCTACCCTGGACACGCCGAAATGCACTCCCCTGGATGCCTGCGCGCAGTGTGCAGGACCAGCGCGCCGAGAGGTCGTCACGATGCTCCTCAAATCGAGTGTGGTCGTCTTGTCCTGTGCCGTAGCCGCGGTGCTGTCCGCTTCCCCCGCCCAGGCCACGCCGTCCTCGGGGGTGACCGCGCAGGTTTTGTTCGAGACGACGGTTCCGGCGGTCGCCGGAAGCTCGGCGGGCACCGATCTCACGCTGCGGCGCATCGAGATCGCCCCCGGCGGAACGACGGGATGGCACTACCACGACGGTCCGGTGTATGCGTTCGTCGAATCCGGTGTGCTGTCCCGCACTCTGCAGGACTGCACGAAAGCGGTGACGACAGCCGGTCAGGCGATCACCGAGGACCACGGCAGCGATCACGTCCACGAGGGCTCGAATCTGGGAACCGAACCGCTGGTGTTGCTCGCGTTCTACACGGAACCGGAGGGCAAGCCCCTGTCCGAGGACGCGCCGGCGCCGGCCTGCTGACGGGTCACCGCGCCCGCCTCCTCATCGGGTGACCGAGTCGATCCACTCGACTGCTCCCGCAACGTCGTCCACTGTTACCGTCTCCGACGGCGACGGTGGGCGGCTGATCATCAGTACCGGAACGCCCAGCGCACGGGCGGCGTCGAGTTTCGCGTCGGTCTGACCGCCGCCGCTGTTCTTGGTGACCAGGACGGCGATGCGGTGCTCCCGCATCAGCGCGATCTCGTCGGTCACCGCGAACGGCCCACGGGCGAGGAGCAGCGTCGACCGCGGCGGCGTCGCCACGTCGGGCGGATCGATCGCGCGGATGAGAAACCACAGTGCGTGCAGGCCGGCGAACGCGTCGACACCCTGCCTGCCGATGGTGAGGAAGACTCTCGTTCCCAGGTCGGGCAGCAGTGCAGCCGCGTCGGCGAGGTCGGCGGCGCGGTGCCAGCGTTCGCCGGGACGCGGCGACCATTCGGGGCGCCTCAGGACGACGTGCGGTATCCCGCGACGGTGCGCGGCGTCGGCGGCGTTGCTCGTGATCTGCGCCGCGAACGGGTGCGTGGCGTCCACGATCGCGTCGACGGGATGCGCGCGCAGCCACTCGTCGAGCCCGTCCGCTCCACCGAATCCGCCGATCCGCACGTCACCGACGGGCAGGCGCGGATCGCGGACCCGGCCGGCGAGGGAGGACACGGTGTCGACACCCGGAACGTCCGCGAGTGCGGCGGCGAGCGCTCGGGCCTCCCCGGTGCCGCCGAGGATCAGGATCCGTGCCACGCTCAGTGGGTGGTGCGCTCGCGGGTGGCGGAATACAGGTAACTGTCCGGAAATCCCTCGGCAGCAAGCACTTTCCCGACGATCACCACGGCGGTCTTCGTGACGCCCGCCGCCTTCACCTGATCGGCGATCGTCGCCAGGGTGCCGCGGAGCACGATCTCGTCGGGACGCGAGGCGAACGCGACAACGGCGGCGGGACAGTCGCGGCCGTAGTTCTCGGTGAGCTCTTCGACGATCTGATCGATCCGGTGCGCACCCAGGTGCACCACCATCGTGGCACCACTGCGGCCGAGGGAACGCAGGTCCTCGCCCTCCGGCATCGCGGTGGACAGCGTGGACACCCGGGTCAGCACGATCGACTGCGAGACACCGGGAACGGTCAGCTCCCGCCCCAGCGACGCCGCCGCGGCGGTGAACGCGGGCACCCCGGGCACCACGGTGTACGCGATGCCGGCGGCTTCGAGCCGGCGCACCTGCTCGGCGACCGCACTGAAGATCGACGGGTCACCCGAATGCAGGCGCGCGACGTCCTGACCGGCCGCGTCCGCCTCGATCAGCAGGGCGACGATCTCGTCGAGGCTCAGCCGCGCCGTGTCGATCACCCGCGCACCCTCGGGGCATTCCGCCAGGAGTTCCTGCGGGACGAGACTGCCCGCATACAGGCAGACGGGGCTCGCCGCGATGATCCGCTGCGCGCGGACCGTGACCAGGTCGGCCGCGCCGGGACCTGCCCCGATGAAGTACACCGTCATGCCGCATCACCTTTCGACTGCTTCGTCACCGACCACTGCGCCACCGGCAGTTGCGGCCGCCACGCGGTGAACCCGCCGAGTGGCTCACCGCGATACACCTGGAACTTGCGGAGCTGCCCGCCGCAATTCGAGAACCACTGCAGCAGAAGCGCTTCCGATTCCGCCGTCACCGCGTTGACCACCATCCGGCCGCCGACCCGGAGCCGCGACCAGCACTCGTCGAGCAGGCCGTCCTGCGTGACGCCACCGCCGACGAAGATCGCGTCCGGTGTGGACAGTTCGGGTGGTACGTCCTCGAACGCTGCGGGCGCGTCGCCGAACACGGCGAGGGACGGCACCCCGAGCGCGGCCGCGTTCGACTCGATCTGGTCGACGCGTGCCGCGCTGCGCTCGAAAGTCACGGCCCGACAGAGGGGGTGGGTACGCATCCATTCGATCGCGACCGTGCCGGACCCGCCTCCCACGTCCCACAGCAACTCCCCCGCCGCCGGGGCGAGGGCGCACAGCGTCAGGGCACGGATCTCGTGTTTGGTCATCTGCCCGTCGCCCGTGAACGCGATGTCGGGCAGTCCGGGCATCCGGGTCAACCGGAGGGTGCCGGAGTCGGCCCGGCAGTCGATCGCGATCACGTTCAGCCGGGCCCCCGGTTCGTGCGACCATGCCGACGCCGTTCCGTCGAGCCTCGACTCGTCGGGCCCGCCCAGTTCGCCGAGCACACTGAGCCGCGACGGCCCGAACCCGTGTTCCGTCAGGAGTTCGGCCACGGCGGCGGGGGTGTGTTCGTCGCGGCTCAGCACGAGCAGTCGCGTGTGATCGCCGAGTGCAGGCAGGAGCAAGTCCACGTGCCGGTTCACCAGACTGACCACGGGCGTCTCGTGCGCCGCCCAGCCCAGCCGGGCGCACGCCAGGGTGGCCGAGGACGGGTGCGAGATCACCCGCACCCGATCCGCGCCGAGCAGGTCGACGAGGGTGACGCCGATGCCGTGGAACATCGGGTCTCCGCTGGCCAGGACGCACACCCGCCGGTCGTGGTGTTGTTCGAACAGGCCCGGCAGCGCGGGAACGAGCGGCGACGGCCAGGCCACTCGCAGTGCCGGCGACTCCGGGAGCAGGCCGAGCTGACGCCCCGAGCCCATCACCACGTCGGCGTGCTCGACCGCGCGTCGCGCGGACGGCGACAGACCGTCCCACCCGTCGGCCCCGATCCCGACGACGACGATCGGGTCGGTCATCGCGGCATCCGGCGCCAGATCGCCTGCGGCAGCAACCTCATGACGAAGAACACCGGGCGCAACCGTCCCGGCACCCACACCCGGCTCGCACCGCGGTGCAGCCCGCGCACGACCGCGTCCGCGACCTGCGCCGGTGTGCTCGACATCGGCGCCGGCGACATCCCCTCGGTCATCCGGCCGATCACGAAACCGGACCGGACGAGCAGGAGGGAGACACCGCTGCCGTGGAGGGCGTCACCGAGACCCGAGGCGAATCCGTCCAGGCCCGCTTTCGCCGACCCGTACACGTAGTTGGCGCGGCGCACGCGCACACCCGCGACGGACGAGAACACCACGATCCGCCCCGACCGCTGTTCCCGGAGCAGGGTGGCGAGATGCGTGAGCACAGCGACCTGCGCGACGTAGTCGGTGTGGACCACGGCGACGGCGTGCCGTGCGTCCCGCTCGGCGCGCGCCTGATCGCCGAGAATGCCGAACGCCAGCACCGCCACCGACAGCGGGCCGTGCGCGTCCACCACGGACCGCAGCAGCTTCTCGTGGCTGTCCACGTCGTCGGCATCGAATTCCACGCAGTCGACCACGGACGCGCCCGCGTTCAGGAGCGCCTGCCGTTCGGCGGCGAGTTCGGTGCTGCGGCGGGCCGCGAGGACGATCGTGCGGCCGGGCGCGAGCCGGGAGGCGATCTCGAGGCCGATCTCGCTGCGACCACCGAGGAGAAGTACCACCCCGTCGTCGCCGGGCTTGCCGCTGTTCTTCTTCGATCCCAGGCTCACCCGTCCAGTGTCCTGGATTACCGTCGGGGCATGGACCGCACCCCCTCCACCCCGATCCGCCTGACCGACGCGGCGCTCGCATTCCTCGGCGAATACCACCTCGGGACGCTCACCACGCTCCGCAAGAACGGCACCCCGCACGTCGTCGCCGTCGGCTTCACCTGGGATCAGGAGCACGGACTGGCGCGGGTCATCACCAACGGCTCCTCGCAGAAGGCCCTCAACGCCGAACGCGGAGGATACGGCGCGGTGAGCCAGGTGGACGGACCGCGCTGGATGACCCTCGAGGGCCCGGCCCGGGTCCTGACCGACCCCGAGTCCGTCGCCGACGCCGTCGCCCGCTACGCCGCCAGGTACCGCCAGCCCCGGGTGAACCCGACCCGGGTGGTCGTGGAGATCGCCGTCAGCCGCGTACTCGGCTCGGCTGCGCTGCGTCACCACTGAACCGCAGCTTCCACGGGACCAGCGCGGACTCGATCTGCACGGCGAGGCTCATCTTGGACACGCCGTCGGTGCGCTCCTCGAACCGGATCGGGACCTCGGCGATGGTCATGCCGCGCTGCACCGTGCGGTAGTTCATCTCCACCTGGAACGCGTACCCGTTGCTCTGCACACCCTCGACGTCGATGGCCCGCAGGGTGTCCGCGTGCCACGCCTTGAACCCGGCGGTGGCGTCCTTGACGCGCAGCCGCAGGATCGCGTTGACGTAGAAATTCGCCCACGCCGACAGCGCCTTGCGATGCCAGGGCCAGTCACTGGCGACCGCGCCGCCCGCCACGTAGCGGGAGCCGAGCACGACGGCGGCGTCCGTCGTCGCCAGCGTCTCCACCATCCGCGGAATGGCCTCGGTGGGGTGCGACAGGTCGGCGTCCATCTGGATCACGATGTCCGCGCCCTCGTCCAGTGCCCGGGTCATCCCCGCGACATAGGCCCGTCCGAGGCCGTCCTTCACGGTCCGGTGCAGGACCCCGACCGGGATCGGACCGCTCTGCGCGAGCGTGTCGGCGACCGCACCGGTGCCGTCCGGCGAGTTGTCGTCGACGACCAGCACATGCAGGTTCGGAATTTCCGACGCCGCGAGAAGCTCGACGATCTTGGGCAGGTTGTCGCGTTCGTTGTAGGTCGGTACGACGACGGTTACCTTCGGGGCGACGCTTTCCATGACACCTTCGCGTGATCTGTGATCCCGACTCTCCGCAGACGTGCAGCGGCGAGTGCGGTCGTGAACAAATGGAAGATGTTACTACCCGCGCCGCACCGCCCCCGCACGCTCCCGGTGCTCAGCCGGGGAGAACCGTCAGCCCGTGCGGCCGGGTGTTGACCGGCTCACAGCCGTCGGCGGTCACGATGACTATGTCCTCGATCCGTGCACCCCACTCCCCGCGGAAGTAGATGCCGGGCTCCACGCTGAACGCCATCCCCTCGGCCAGTTCGATCGCGTTACCCGACACGATGTACGGCTCCTCGTGCACCGACAACCCGATTCCGTGCCCGGTCCGGTGTACGAACACCTCGGCCAGCCCCTGCGCGGCCAGCAGGTCGCGGGCGGCCGCGTCGACCGCCTCCGCGGTGACGCCGGGACGCACCAGGTCGACGGCCGCCGCCTGCGCCTCCTCCAGTACCGCGAACTTGGCAGCCACACCCGGATCGGGCTCACCCATGCTGTACGTGCGGGTGGAGTCGGAGTTGTAGCCGGGTTCGACGGGTCCGCCGATGTCGATGACCACGACGTCACCCGATTCGACGACCCGCTCGGACACCTCGTGGTGCGGGTCGGCGCCGTGCGGCCCCGAGCCGACGATGACGAACGCCGCCTCGGTGTGCCCCTCCGCCAGGATCGCGGCGGTGATGTCGGCCGCCACCTCGGCCTCGGTGCGGCCGACCTTCAGGAACTCCCCCATGCGGGCGTGGACCCGGTCGATGGCCTGACCGGCGCGGCGCAACGCGTCGATCTCCGCGTCGTCCTTGACCATCCGCAGCTCCCGCAGCACCCCGGTGGCCAGGACCGGCAGCGCACCGAGCGCCTCCGACAACGGAATCAGGTGCAGCGCAGGCATGGCATCGGTGACGGCGGTCCGGGCAGGAGACGGCAGCAGTCCCGACACCAACGCGTACGGGTCGACCCCGTCGACCCAGTCGCGGATCGTCAGACCGAGTTCGGACGCGGCCGACTCGGTGAGCGACGCCAGTTCGAGCCGCGGCACGACCACGGAGGCGGTGTCGCCGTTCGCGGGGATCACCAGGCAGGTGAGCCGTTCGAACGACTCCGCGCGCGAACCCAGCAGATACCGCAGGTCGGGTCCGGGGGTGATGAGGAGGCCGTCGAGTCCGGCGTCGCGGGCCAGTGCGCCTGCGCGAGCGATCCGGTCGGCATAGATGGTGGTCGGGAAGCGTGAAGTCGATGCGCCGAGGGAACTCATGGCTTCAGGCTAAACCGGTTTGGCAGGATGAGGGTCATGACAGGGCCTCTGCTTCTCCTCGACGGTGCCAGCCTGTGGTTTCGCGCGTACTACGCGCTACCCGACTCGATCACCTCCCCCGACGGTCGATCCGTCAACGCGGTGCGCGGGTTCACCGACATGGTGGCCGCACTGATCACCAAGCACCAGCCGTCCCGGCTCGCGGTGTGCCTCGACCTCGACTGGCGGCCCGCGTTCCGCGTCGAGGCGGTGCCCACCTACAAGGCGCACCGGGTCGCCGAAGACACCGGCGGGGCGGAGGAAGAGGTTCCCGACACCCTGTCGCCGCAGGTCCCGATGATCCTGGATGTCCTGGCCGCCACCGGAATCGCGACCGCCGGTGCCGAAGGGCTCGAAGCCGACGACGTGCTCGGCACCCTGGCCGCCACCGAGACCCGCGACACCACCATCGTCGTCACCGGCGACCGCGACCTCCTGCAGGTCGTCACGGACGCCCCGGTCCCGGTGCGGGTGCTGTACGTGGTGCGCGGCCTCGCCAAGGCCGAACTGCTCGGGCCGGACGAGGTGGCAGCCAAGTACGGGGTGCCGGCCGACCGGGCCGGTGAGGCCTACGCCGAACTCGCCCTGCTGCGCGGCGACTCGTCCGACGGGTTACCGGGAGTGAAGGGGATCGGTGAGAAGACCGCGTCGAGCCTGATCATGCAATACGGATCGCTCGCCGCCCTGCGGGCCGCCGCAGTCGATCCCGAATCCGACATGGCGAAGGGTGCGCGCGCGAAATTCGCCGCCGCAGCGGACTATCTCGACGCGGCACTGCCGGTGGTGCGGGTGGTGCGGGACGCGGAGGTCGAACTGTCCCGCGAAGACACGCTGCCTGCCGAACCGGTCGACGCGGACCGGCTCGGCAGGCTGGCGGAGGAACTCGGAATCGAGAATTCCGTCGGCCGCCTCACGGCGGCGATGAAAAAGGTGGCCGCCGCACGGGTTCCGTGAGGGCCGTCTAGCTGGGGCGGCTCACTTCGTACGTGCCCTTGTCGTCGGTGAAGGTGAGAGTGACCTGCTTCTTCTCACCGTCCACGGTGAGACTGCACGTGAAGCTGTTGCCCTTCTTCACTTCCTGATCCGCGGGGCACGTGACACCGGACACGTTCTCGGCGCCGTACGAGTCGGTGACGATGCGCTCGACACCGTCCTCGGCCGCCTTCTGATCGAGTGTGTCCGTGCCGAACACCGTGAACGCGAGCACCAGGGCGATACCCACGATCACCAGCAGAGCCACCACACCGCCGATGATCAACGGCAGCTTCGACTTCCCCGACGAGGGCGGCTGCCCCCACTGCTGCTGGCCGGGGGTCGGGCCCCACTGCTGCGGCTGACCCGGTTGCTGACCCCACTGCGGCTGCCCGGGCTGCTGACCCCACTGTCCCGGACCGGGTTGCCCGAGCTGACCGGGTTGCGGCTGCTGACCCCATTGCGGTTGTCCGGGCTGCTGGGGGTGCTGACCCCACTGCGGCTGCCCGGGCTGCTGAGGCTGACCCGGTGTCGGCTGTCCCCACGGCTGAGCGGGCGGCTGCTGACCGTACTGCGGCGCCCCGTACTGGCCGCCGGTCTGGTCAGGGTTACCCTGGCCCGGTTGCTGTCCCTGGGCCCATTGCCCGTTCGGGTCGTTCGGTCCGTAAGGGCCGCTCATCGTCGCCTCCCGCTCACGTGTCAAGTTTTGTACTTACCGTAACGCCCCGCCATCGGATTCGGGCCTTCGGACGGCGTGCGAATCCAACCACACGGGGTCGGGTCACGCAGCATCCACGGCGACGACACCGCGGCGGATCGCCGCGACCGCACGACCTGCGGCCTTACCGACCTGCGGATCGGGGGACGTCGACCGGACCTGTTCGAGCAGGTCGATCACCTGCCTGCACCACCGCACGAAGTCGCCCGCCGACAGCGCACGCCCCTGATCTCCGGCCGCGATCAGCGCCTCGACGAGCGAATTGTCGCTCGCCCAGTGGAAGATCGCGGCAGCGAAGCCGAGGTCCGGCTCACGGGTGGGCGGCAATTTGTGCCGGATCTCGTCCGCCCGCAGCTCCCGCCACACCCGCACGGTCTCGTCGAGGGCGTGCCGCAGTGCTCCCGGACCGCCGCCTTCGACGGTGTCCCCTTCACGGCGCGATTCGAAGATCACGGCGGACACGACGGCGGCGAGTTCCGCGGGCCCGAGACCCTTCCACACACCCTGCCGGAGGCACTCGGCCACCAAGAGGTCGCTCTCGCAATAGATTCGACTCAGCCGTGTGCCGTGTTCGGTGGCGTCGGGGTGTTCGCCCGGCGAGATGTAGTCGCGTTCGGCGAGCAGCGACAGGATGCGATCGAACGTGCGCGCCAACGAGTTCGTCGTGGCAGCCACCTTCTGTCGCATCGTCTCCGTCTCGCGGGCCAGCCGGTTGTAGCGCTCACCGATCCGGCTCAGCTGTTCGCGGTCCGGCCAACTGTGGCACGGGTGCTGCCGGATGGCGCGCCGCAGCCGTGCGATCTCGGCGTCGTCGGTGGCAGCACCCGACTTCTTCCGCTTCCGGCGTCCGGGCGCGACGATTCCGGTGCTGCGCAACGCCGATGCCAGATCGCGTCGCACCCGGGCGGTGTGGTGATCGAAGCGCCGCGGCAACCGCATCGATCCCAAAGACCGTGCGGGCTCCGGGAAGTCGCCGGCCGACACCCGGCCCGCCCACTTCGCCTCGGTGAGGATCAGCGGTTTCGGATCCGTGGGGTCCCGGTCCGGTTCCAGCACCACGGCCAGACCCGAGTGCCGTCCCACCGGGATCGCGATCACGTCGCCGCGCCGCAGTGCGACAAGCGAGGCGACGGCGGCGTCCCGGCGTTCGGTTCGACCTGCCCGTTCGAGTGACCGTTCCCGGCTGCTCAGCTCCTCCCGCAGGCGCGCGTACTCGAAGTACTCGCCGTCCTCGCCGCCCAGCCGTTCTCGGAGCGTGGTGAGCGCGGCCTCGTTGCGTTCGATGCCGCGCGTCAGGCCGACCACCGACCGGTCGGCCTGGAACTGGGCGAACGACCGCTCGAGCAGGGCCCGTGATTCCGCCGCTCCCATGCGATCGACCAGGTTGATGGTCATGTTGTAGCCGGGACGGAACGAGCTGCGGAGCGGGAACGTGCGCGTGGAGGCGAGCCCGGCGACGTCCACGGGTTCCACCCCGGGCTGCCACAGGACCACCGCGTGACCCTCGATGTCGATGCCGCGACGTCCGGCCCGCCCGGTGAGCTGCGTGTACTCCCCCGGGGTGAGTTCGGCGTGGGCCTCGCCGTTGTACTTGACGAGGCGTTCGAGGACGACCGTGCGGGCGGGCATGTTGATGCCCAGCGCCAGCGTCTCGGTGGCGAACACGGCCCGGACCAGTCCTTTGACGAACAGCTCCTCGACCGTCTGCCGGAACGCGGGCAGCATCCCCGCGTGGTGCGCGGCGAGGCCCCGCTCGAGCGCCTTACGCCATTCCCAGTACCCGAGGACCTCCAGATCGGCCTTCGGCAGTTCGGCGGTGTGGGCGTCGATGATGGTCCGGATCTCGGCGACCTGCTCCGGCGTCGTCAGATCGAGGCGGGACCGCAGGCACTGTGCCAGCGCGGCGTCGCACCCGGCGCGACTGAAGATGAACGTGATCGCCGGGAGGAGTCCCTCGTCGTCGAGGCGGGAGATCACTTCCGGTCGGGGCAGCGGCCGGAAGTCGCTGGAGAACCCGCGGCCGCCGCCGCGGCGTCCCCTGCCCCGCGACTCCCACGAGTCGGCCCGCTCGAGGGCCTGCCGCTGTTTGACGTGACGGACCAGATCCTGGTCGACCACCAGATCCTGGAGGGCGTCCCCGCTCCGCGCCCTGGTGTCGAAGAGGTCGAACAGCCGCTTGCCGACCATGATGTGCTGCCACAGCGGGATCGGGCGGTTCTCGTCGACCACCACGGTGGTGTCGCCGCGCACCGTTTCCATCCACGCGCCGAACTCCTCGGCGTTGCTGACGGTAGCCGACAGGCTGACGAGGCGGACGTCCTCGGACAGGTGCAGGATCACCTCTTCCCACACGGCGCCACGGAACCGGTCCGCCAGGAAGTGCACCTCGTCCATGACGACGTGGGACAACCCGCGCAGCGCCGGGGAGTCGGCGTACAGCATGTTCCGCAGCACCTCGGTTGTCATGACGACCACCGGGGCGTCCGAGTTGATGCTCGAATCGCCGGTCAGCAGCCCGACGGTGTCCTTGCCGTACCGCCGCACCAGCTCCGCGTACTTCTGATTGCTCAGCGCCTTGATCGGTGTGGTGTAGAAGCACTTGCGACCGGACGTGAGCGCCAGGTGCACGGCGAATTCGCCGACCACGGTCTTTCCCGCGCCGGTCGGGGCGCAGACGAGGACGCCGTGGCCGCCCTCGAGCGCGCGGCAGGCGTTGATCTGGAAGGGGTCGAGCACGAAGCCGAGCTGCGCCGAGAACACGTCGAGTTCGGTGCCGCCGGTCGTGTCACCTGTTGTCACTGCCACCCCGTCAGATTGTCACAGGGTGTCGGAGAAGTCCTGACCCGGTGTGTTGCTGCCGGTCGTGCTCGCGTCGTCGTTCTTGTTGGCACCCGCGGGCTTGCCGGACTTGCGTGACCGCCGGAACCGGCCCGCCGGCTCGGGGACCGGTGTGGCGGCGACGTCGAATGCCTCGTTCAAGTCCGACGGTGCGGCGATGGTCGACGCCTCGTCGTCGTCGAGGGCACCCCACTCCTGTTCCGTGCGACGGGCCTTGCGGCGGTCGTTGATGCGGGCGATCTGCACGGCGACCTCGAACAGCAGGGTCAACGCGAACGCGAGCGCGAGCATCGAGAACGGGTCCTGCCCGGGGGTCGCGATCGCGGCGAACACGAACAGAGCGAAGATCAGGCCGCGGCGCCACGCCTTGAGCTTCGCGTACGGCAGAATGCCGACGAAGTTCAGCGCGACGATGAGCAGCGGTATCTCGAAGCTCACACCGAAGATGATCAGCAGGTTGATGATGAACCCGAAGTATTCCGCGCCGCCGAGTGCGGTGATCTGAACGTTGTCGCCGATCGTCAGCAGGAAATGCAGCGCCTTCGCGACGACCACGTAGGCGAGGACGGCGCCTGCGATGAACAGCGCGGCACCGGACACCACGAAGCCGATCGCGTAACGGCGCTCCTTCGCGTAGAGACCGGGCGTGATGAACGCCCACAGCTGGTACAGCCAGATGGGGCAGGCCAGGACGACGCCCGCGGTCAGCGCGACCTTGAATCGGAGCATGAACTGCTCGAACGGTCCGGTCGCGAGGAGGCGGCACGACCCGTCGTTGCTCAGGTCGGCGCGACTCGACGCGGGCAGCGAACAGTACGGCCCGCGGAGAAGCTCACCGAGACTCTCGATCCCGAGAATCTGGTGGGAGTACCAGAAGAAGCCCACCGCGGTGGTGACCACGATGGCCAGCACCGACAGGAGCAACCGCGTGCGCAGCTCGTAGAGGTGATCGACCAACGACATGGTGCCGTCGGGATTGGTCCTCCGCTTGCTGTGGCGCGGATCGAACGGAATTCGCACTGTTGTTCGCCCTAGTCTTGGTCAGCAGGCAACCGGGGTGAAGAATCACCCCGGTTGTCAGGCGGCTCGGGCTACGCCGACTTGGGCTCGGTGTGCTGCGGCTGCACCGGCGCCGGAGGGGTGACCGGTGCGGTGGTGGTGTCCGCCACGGGCAGCTCGGCGGGCGCGCTCTGCTGCGCGGTGGGCGCCGGCGTGCTGTTGTCGTTCTGCATCTCCTTGACCTCGCTCTTGAAGATGCGGAGCGAACGGCCGAGTCCGCGAGCCGCGTCGGGCAGCTTCTTGGAACCGAACAGGATGATGACGACCAGCGCGACAATGGCCCAGTGCCAGGGGCTCATGGCTCCCATGATGAAACCTCCAAAAGATCAGGTGACCCCGATGCTACCGGACATACTCGGCACCGGTCCGGTCGAAACCGGCTAGTTGCGCTGCCGTTTACCTGTCGGTTTCCCGGGTGCCCGCTGTGAGCGCAGATCGGCGAGCAGGGCGTCCCCGGACCAGTGCCGGTTCCCGCCCGCCTCGGCCCCGCGGATCAGTTCGACCAGCCTCGCGTTCACCGGTGCGGCCGTGCCCGACGACGCGGCCAGGCGCACGATCTCCCCGCTGATCCAGTCCACTTCGGTTCGCCGGCCCGCTTCGAGGTCGTCCCACATCGAGGACCGCGCGTGCGGGTCGATGGCCAGCATCCGGCTGCCCGCCACCCGGAACACCCCGTCCGGGACGGTCAGCAACCGGGGAATCCACTGCGGCGGCAGCGGTGTGAGTTTGGCGACAGCGATGCCGCGGGCGGTCAGGAGAGTCAGTGCTTCCCGCTGCGCCAGCGCGACCGCGCGCCGGAACGACCGCTGCGACAACTCCTCGCGGAGCGGCAGGCCGGACAGGGCGTTGACCGCGTTGTTCAGGTTGAACAGCAGCTTCGCCCACTGCACCGAGCGGAAGTCGTCACGTGTGTGGAGCGGCAGCCCGGCGTCGTCGAAGACCGGTGCGAATGCGCGCACCGCCGGATGCTGCTCGATCTCGAGGTCGCCCTCGGAGCCCTGGTGGAAATGCCCGTCGCCGCGGTGCACCACATTGAACGGCACCATCGCCGCGAGAACGACCTGCTCCGGCAGGGCCGCGCGGAGGGTGTCCGCATTGCCCAGCCCGTTCTGCGCACTGACTACGACCGTGTCGGAACCGATCGCCGACGCCAGCGCGGCACCCGCCTCCGGTGTCCCCGCCGACTTCACCGACACGACGACGAGATCGGCGGTGGCCGCCGACTCCGGGCCGGTGGCGAAGGCGATGCCGGGGGCACCGACCCGGACGTCCGCTCCGTGCAGGTCCGTCAGCCGTAACCCGTGTTCGCGGATCTCCGCCCCGACGCGCTCCCGCCCGATCAGGGTCACCTCGGCACCGGCCGCGGCGAGCCGGCCCCCGACATAGCAGCCGATGCTGCCCGCGCCGAAGACGCTGATCCGCAGCGGACGCCCGTCGCCGCTCATGCCTCGACGGCGTCGTAGGCGGACAGCGCCTCCACGGCGCGGCGGCGCACCTCGTCGACCAGTTCGGCCGGTTCGAGCACTCTGATTCCGGAGCCGAACCCGAGCACGAGCCGGGCCATCCACTCGAGCGCCCCGTAACTCATGCTCGCCTCGACCGAGCCGTCGGCGTCGACCGTCCGGACATCCATCGGGTAGTAGTCGAGCACCCACACGCAGTCGGCGCCGATGTGCAACCGGGCCTGGGGAAGGGACGCGTCGCCGCTGAACAATTCCAGGTTGGAATCCCGGACGAGAGCCTGCGCCGGCGGTGTGGACGCCTCGTCCAGCTCGGTGGCGGCGTCGATCCGGTCGAGCCGGAACAGCCGGACCCCCTCGGCCTGCCGGCACCACGCCTGCAGATAACTCTGATTGTCGACCAGCACGACCCGCACCGGATCCACGGTGCGCTCGGTGACGCGGTCCCGGGACGCCGAGTAGTACGTCAGGTGGAGTGCGTGCCGATGATGGAGCGCGGACCGCACCGTGGCGGCGATGGGATCTTCCGCCACGTCCTCCACCGCCTCCCGCTCCGACGCCGGCGTCACCGCCGCGCGGGCCGCCGCGGTGCCCGCGGCGTCCTCGATCTTCGCGATCGCGCTGTGCGCCGCGGACGGATCGACCATGCCCGGCATCTCCACCAGCGAACGCAGGGCAATCAGCAGGGCCGTCGCTTCCGTGGACGTCAACCGCAGCGGTCGGTCGATGCCCGCCGAAAACGTCACCTCGATGCTCTCCTCGGAGAACGAGAGGTCGATGAGGTCGCCGGGACCGTAGCCGGGCAGGCCGCACACCCACAACTGGTTGAGGTCGGACATCAGCTGCGTGGTGGTGACGCCCAGTTCGGCGGCGGCCTCGGCCGCGCTCATCCCGGGATTCGCGATGAAGTACGGCACCAGGTTGAGGAGCCGGGACAGTCTCGACGACAGCCTGTTACTCACGACGTCCCCCTTCCTCTGCGGCGTCCTTCAGCTTGGTCAGCACATCGTGGCGTAGTTCGGGCGGATCGAGAACCAGAGCGTCCGCCCCGTGGCCCGCGACCAGCCGCGCGATCCAGTCCCGGGAGCGGACCGGGATCCCGAGCACGGTGCCGGCGCGCTCGTTCACCCGCTTCGCCTCCGCCGTGGTCGCCAGTCGGCGCAGTTCCTGGGCCCGGCCCTCGGCCACCCATACGGTGGCGGTCCCGGTGACCTCCCCCGAACCGGTGACCCGGTCGACGATCTCCCGGAGGTCCACGCCCGCCGGTTTGTGGACGACCCCGGACGGTCCGAACTCCGTCACGTCGTCGCCGATCCGCGACAGCCGGAACGTCCGGACGGCCCCCCGGTCGACGTCGTGACCGACGAGGTACCACCGGCCGTGCGCTGTGACGACGCCCCAGGGTTCGACGGTGCGCTCGGTGTACGGCTCGTTGAGGGCGCCGCGGTGCGGGAAATGCACGGCGCGGCCGGCGTCGACCGCCGCCAGCAGCTTGCCGAGCGCCGGTTCGGAGCCGCGGGTGCGGGCGGGCACCGCCGTGATCGGGGTGGCCGCCGAATCCGGATCCACCTGCACACCCGCCGCGCGCAGCTTGAGCAGCGCCCCCTGGGCCGCGGACGTCAACTCCGGCGACTCCCACAGCTGGACCGCCACCGCGACCGCCGCTGACTCCTCCTGGCTGAGGTCGATGTCGGGGAGCTCGTACGCATTGCGGTTGATGCGGTAGCCCTCGACCGTCGAGAAGCGCGACGCCTGTCCGGTCTCGAGCGGAACACCGAGATCCCGGAGCTCGTTCTTGTCGCGTTCGAACATGCGGCTGAACGCCTCGTCGCTGGCGGAGTCGGCGTACCCGGCAACGCTCTCGCGAATCTTCTCGGCGGTGAGGAACTGCCTGGTGGACAACAAACAGATCACCAGGTTCATCAACCGCTCGATCTTGGAAGTCGGCACGCCCGGAAGCCTAGTGGGTGAGCCCGTTACGGACCCCCACAGCGCCGCTACATCGAGGCAATCAGGCGCTCCACCCGCTCGTCGACCGACCGGAACGGGTCCTTGCACAGCACCGTCCGCTGGGCCTGGTCGTTGAGCTTGAGGTGCACCCAGTCGACCGTGAAGTCGCGTCCGGCCTCCTGCGCCGCGGTGATGAACTCGCCGCGCAGCTTCGCCCGGGTGGTCTGCGGCGGAGTGTCCACCGCCGCCTCGATCGTCTCGTCCTCGGTGATCCGCTTCACCAGCCCCTTACGCTGCAGCACGTCGAACACGCCGCGACCGCGTTTGATGTCGTGGTACGCCAGATCCAGCTGCGCGATCTTCGGGTCGGCCAGCTCGAAGCCGTGCCGGTCCTGGTAGCGCTGGAACAGCTTGCGCTTGATCACCCAGTCGATCTCCGTGTCGACCTTCGCGAAGTCCTGCGTCTCGACGGCGTCGAGCATGCGACCCCAGAGGTCGACCACCTGAGTGACCTGCGGATCGGGATCCCGGTTCTGCAGGTGTTCCACCGCGCGCGCGTGGTACTCCCGCTGAATGTCGAGGGCGCTGGCCTGCCTGCCGCCGGCGAGCCGCACCGGGCGGCGTCCGGTGACGTCGTGACTGACCTCGCGGATGGCGCGGATCGGGTTGTCGAGCGCGAAGTCGCGGAACGACACCCCGGCCTCGATCATCTCGAGCACGAGCGCCGCCGTGCCCACCTTCAGCATGGTGGTGGACTCGGACATGTTCGAGTCGCCGACGATCACGTGCAGGCGGCGGTACTTCTCCGCGTCGGCGTGCGGCTCGTCACGGGTGTTGATGATGGGCCGCGACCGCGTGGTCGCCGAGGACACGCCCTCCCAGATGTGCTCGGCGCGCTGCGACAGGCAGAACGTGGCCGCCTTCGGCGTCTGCAGGACCTTGCCTGCGCCGCAGATCAGCTGCCGCGTCACCAGGAACGGGAGCAGCACGTCCGAGATCCGGGAGAATTCGCCGGCCCGGGCCACGAGGAAGTTCTCGTGACAGCCGTACGAATTGCCTGCCGAGTCCGTGTTGTTCTTGAACAGGTAGATGTCGCCGCCGATGCCTTCCTCGGCGAGCCGCTGTTCGGCGTCGATCAACAGCTCCTCGAGAACGCGCTCCCCCGCCCGGTCGTGGTTGACCAACTGGATGAGGTTGTCGCACTCGGCTGTGGCGTATTCGGGGTGCGAGCCGACGTCCAGATACAGGCGGGCACCGTTCCGGAGAAACACGTTGGAGCTCCGGCCCCACGACACCACCCGCCGGAACAGGTAGCGCGCAACCTCGTCCGGGCTCAGTCGCCTGTGACCATGGAAGGTGCAGGTCACACCGAACTCTGTCTCAATTCCCATGATTCGTCGCTGCACACCTCGACAGTACAACGCCGATCACCCGGCGGAGCGGTAAAACCGTCCGGCGACACCTCGCGCATACGCTGAGATGGTGAACCGACACTTACGCCGAATCCACCGGGCCGACGAGATCGTCTTCGACCGCAGCGCCGATCTGAGTCCCTCCGGGCTCGACCGGGCCATGCGCTTCCTCAGCCGCGCGGCCGACAAGGGGCTCCTGTGGTGGTTCGTGGCGGCGGTACTGGGACTGGTCGGCGGGCACGCCCGCCGCGGTGCTGTGCGCGGACTGCTGTCCCTCATGATGGCGAGCGGTCTGGCCAACGGCATCCTCAAACCGCTGTTCCCCCGGCGGCGCCCGCCCGCCCGCGTCTGGACGAACGTGCTGCGCGGGGTGCCGATCCCCCGGTCCTCGTCGTTCCCGTCGGGTCATGCGGCGTCGGCGGCGGCGTTCACCACGGGCGTGGCCCTGGAATCGCCTGCGGCCGGTGCCGTCGTGGCCCCGCTCGCCGCCGCGGTCGCGTACTCCCGCGTGCACAACGGCGTCCACTGGCCGACCGACGTTGCCGCCGGGCTGATACTGGGCGGGGCCGTCGCGTCGGGCACCCGCCGCTGGTGGGCGGTGCGCACGGAGGAACCGGCGGAGTTGGGCCCCACCGTCGACGCACCGGCACTTCGGGGCGGTGAGGGCCTGCTCGTGGTGGTCAACCCGGAGTCCGGGCCGGACAGTGTCGATCCCAGTGAGGAGATCACGACCGCACTCCCCAAGGCCGACGTGCGCGCCCTCGACACCGACCGCGATTTCGCAGAACAACTCGACGCCTGGGTGGCCGACACGGATCCGCGCGCCCTCGGGGTGTGCGGTGGAGACGGGACCGTGGTCGCCGTCGCATCCGCGGCAACGCGTCACGCGCTGCCGCTGGCGGTGTTCCCGGGCGGCACGCTCAATCACTTCGCGCGGGATGCCGGCGCCGACATCTCGGACACGGTGAACGCCGTCGAGACCGGGCATGCGGTTCTCGTCGATCAGGCCGTCGTCCACACCGATGTCGCGGAGCCGGCGCCGTTCCTCAACACCGCCAGTCTCGGCGGCTATCCCGACGCGGTGCGACTGCGGGAGAAGTGGCAGCCGCGGTACGGGAAGTGGCCCGCGGCATGTGTGGCGATGATTCGGATTCTCTCCGCGGCAACACCGCTCGCCGTCACCATCGACGGCAGGCCCGTGAAGGTGTGGATGTTGTTCGTGGGGAACGGTCGGTATTCCCCCGGCGATCAGGTTCCGATGTCGCGTCCCGCCATCACCGGCGGACTGCTCGACGTCCGGTACGTGCGGGCCGACCGGCGAGCGTCCCGGCCGCGGCTGCTGTTCGCCGCCGCCACCGGGACGCTCGGAAGCAGCCGGGTGTACGTGCGATCCCTGGTGCCCCGGCTCACCGTCCGCGTGGACGGCTCGCCGGTCGCGCTGGCCACCGACGGTGAAGTGGTGGCCGACGCCCTGCGGTTCGACTTCCGGACGGTGCCGGGAGGGATCGCGGTGTACCGGCCTCAGTCCTGAGGGTCGGCGGGCTTCGTCTCGGTGTCCGGCTTCGACTCCGGAGCGGGCTCCGAGGCGGGCGCAGGTTCTGCGGGGATCAGCTGTTCGAGCGCCGGTCCGGTGATCCGCCGGAACGCGCGGCGAGGACGGGACTGGTCGAGCACGGCCACCTCGAGGCTGGCCACGTCGACGTTCCGCTTCTCGCCTTCCCCGGCACCGCCCTGACGCAGGGCGTTGACCGCGATACCGACCGCCGCCTCGAGATCGAGGTCGGCACGGTACGACTCGCGCATGGCGGTCGCGATCGGCTCGGTCGTGCCACCCATCACGACGAAATGCTGTTCGTCGACGATGGATCCGTCGTAGGTGATGCGGTACAGCTGGGGAGCCTTCGGGCTGCCCACGCGCCCGACCTCCGCGACGCAGATTTCCACCTCGTACGGCTTGGGCTGTTCGGTGAAGATCGTGCCCAGGGTCTGTGCGTACGCGTTGGCCAGCGATCGGCCCGTCACGTCACGGCGATCGTAGGAGTAGCCGCGCATGTCGGCGTGGACGATCCCGGCGCGCCGCAGGTTCTCGAACTCGTTGTACTTGCCGACGGCCGCGAACCCGAGACGGTCGTACAGTTCGCTGACCTTGTGCAGCGCGGTGGAGGGATTCTCGGCAACGAACAGCACGCCGTCGCGGAACGTGAGCACCACGACGCTGCGTCCGCGGGCAATTCCCTTGCGCGCCAGTTCCGAGCGGTCCCGCATGATCTGCTCGGCGGACGCGTAATACGGCATGGTCATCGCGCAGACCCCCCTTCTTCGGTGCGCTCGGCGACGATGCGCCGAGCCAACTCGGACGTCGTCTCCTCGGACACGTGCACGGCACCGGCCTGGGTGATCGTGACCGCGGTCGGGTAGATGCCGCGGGTCAGGTCGGGCCCACCTGTGGCCGAGTCGTCGTCGGCCGCGTCGTACAGCGATTCGATGGCCGCCCGCAGGGCGGTCTCCTCGTCGCTGTCCGGCGAGTAGATCTTCTTCAGTGCCGACTTCGCGAACAACGATCCCGAACCGACCGCGTGGTATCCGGCGCGTTCCTCGTACCGGCCGCCGACGACGTCGTACGAGACGATCCGGCCCGCGTGCGCCTCGTCGTCCGCGTCGAGGTCGTAGCCGACGAGCAGCGGGACGACCGCGAGACCCTGCATCGCCGCCCCGAGGTTGCCCCGCACCATCGACGCCAGGCGGTTCGCCTTGCCGTCGAAGGTCAGCTGAACGCCCTCGATCTTCTCGTAGTGCTCGAGTTCGACGGCGAACAGGCGGACCAATTCGATGGCGATACCCGCGGTGCCGGCTATGCCGGCCGCCGAATATTCGTCGGTGACGTACACCTTCTCGACGTCCCGGCTGGCGATCAGGTTGCCCTGGGTCGCGCGCCGGTCGCCGGCGAGCAGGACGCCACCCTTGTAGGTGAGCGCCACGATCGTCGTTCCGTGCGGTGCGAGATCACCGCTCTCCATCCCGTCACCACCCCGTGTCGAGTGCGAACGATGGCCGATCCGATTCTCCGGCAGCATTTCTGGTGCGTGACCACGCAGATACTCGGTGAACGAGCTCAGATTCGAACCGAAACTGAGCCTCGTTTCACCGTCGCCTGTCCGCAATGCCGGTCGATCCGCCGTCACTGGCCGCCCTTCTGGACATAGGCCCGGACGAAGTCCTCGGCGTTCTCCTCGAGTACGTCGTCGATCTCGTCGAGCAGGTCGTCGGTGTCCTCGGCCAGCTTTTCGCGACGTTCCTGACCCGCGGCACCGTCAGCGCCCGGGGTGTCGTCCTCGTCGCCGCCACCAGTTCGTTTGGTCTGCTCTTGTGCCATCGCAGCCGACCTCCTTGTGTGAAGGGAGCTCTTCTTCCGAGCGTCCTGTCCTGCCAAGCAGTCTGACTACATCATCCGCTCGGACCTTCACCCTACCGAGCGTCGCCGCCGCACGTGTGCCGACGCGACGGCGAGTTCCGGCGCAGATCCGTCCGCGATCGGTCGACGGGTCAGTTCGTGAGCTCGTCGACGAGTTCTTTCGCGGTCTCCACCGACTCCAGCAACTCCCCCACGTGCGCCTTGCTGCCCCGCAACGGCTCGAGGGTGGGGATACGGACCAGGGAGTCGCCACCGAGATCGAAGATCACCGAATCCCAGCTCGCGGCCGCGATGTCGGCGCCGAACTTGCGCAGGCACTCACCCCGGAAGTAGGCGCGGGTGTCGGTGGGCGGGGTGTCGACGGCGTCGAGCACCGCCTGCTCCGACACCAGCCGTTCCATCGACCCGCGGGCGACCAGCCGGTTGTACAGACCCTTGTCCAGGCGGACGTCCGAGTACTGCAGATCGACCAGATGCAGTCGGGGCGCGGACCAGTTGAGGCCCTCGCGGTTCCGGAAACCCTCGAGCAGCCGCAGCTTTGCCGGCCAGTCCAGCAGGTGGGCGCACTCCATCGGGTCCCGTTCGAGAAGGTCGAGCACCATCGCCCACTTCTCGAGCAGATCGGCCACCCGGGGGTCGTCGTTGCCCTCGGCGGACATGAACTTGTCGACTCGGTCCAGGTAGATCCGCTGCAACGCAAGCCCGGTCAGTTCCCGGCCGTCGGCCAGCGCGACGGTGGCGCGCAGCGTCGGGTCGTGGCTGATGTGGTGCACGGCGGTCACCGGGCGGGCCAGCTGCAGGTCGGTGAGGTCGACACCGGCCTCGATGAGATCGAGGACCAGGGCCGTCGTCCCGACCTTCAGGTACGTCGACATCTCGGCGAGGTTCGCGTCGCCGATGATGACGTGCAGACGCCGGTACTTGTCCGCGTCCGCGTGGGGTTCGTCGCGGGTGTTGATGATGCCGCGCTTGAGTGTCGTCTCGAGCCCGACCTCCACCTCGATGTAGTCGGCCCGCTGGGACAGCTGGAAGCCGGCCTCGTCACCGGACTGGCCGATGCCCACCCGGCCCGACCCGCAGATCACCTGACGGGACGCGAAGAACGGGGTCAGCCCGTTGATCACCGCGGAGAACGGCGTGGCCCGTGACATCAGGTAGTTCTCGTGGGTGCCGTACGACGCGCCCTTGCCGTCCACGTTGTTCTTGTACAGCTGCAGTCGCGGGGCGCCGGGGACGCTCGATGCGTGCCGGGCGGCCGCCTCCATCACCCGTTCGCCTGCCTTGTCCCAGATCACGGCGTCCAGGGGGTCGGTGACCTCCGGGGCCGAGTACTCGGGGTGCGCGTGATCGACGTAGAGGCGTGCGCCGTTGGTGAGGATCATGTTGGCCGCGCCGACCTCGTCGGCGTCGATCACCGGCGCCGGGCCGCTCAGCCGGCCCAGGTCGAATCCGCGGGCATCGCGCAGCGGGGATTCCACCTCGTAATCCCATCGGGTGCGCTTGGCGCGCGGCACTCCCGCTGCCGCCGCGTAGGCCAGCACCGCCTGGGTGGACGTCAAGATCGGATTGGCCGAAGGCTCGCTGGGTGAGGAGATTCCGTACTCGACTTCGACACCGATGATCCGCTGCATGCTGCCGAGCCTATGCGATCACCCACATCACCCGGCGGCACACTCCTGCCGCGCGAGCCGTCCGCGCCCGGCGACTAGTCCGGCGAGCACTCCAGGTACTGGTCCGCCGAGATCGCCCGGAGTACCGTGCGGACCCCGGCGGGAGCCCAGGAGTGGGTGCTGTCGGTGACGACGCTCGGGTCGGTCAGGTGTACCGTCCGGCGCCGCGTCACGATGGTGCATCCGCCCGCCGCCACCACGTTTCGCACCCAGTCGCTCTGCGCGCCGTACGTCAGGGCGAACCGGTAGCGGCCGTCCACGACGAACACGTTGACGGGTGTGCGATAGGTCTTGCCCGACCTGCGGCCCCGGTGCTCGACCATGGCGAACCCGGGCAGGATCGTCGCGACGTGACGGCTCACCTGATTGGTGACGACCCGGTTGAATCGGGCGACCGAACGCGGCAACGCCATGACCTCTCACCCCTTCGGCACCGGAACGAGCAACCGACCTCGACAGTACCGACGTCCGCCGGGGTGCTGGCAGGATCGACACATGGATTCCGCACCGAACACCCCACCCGGCACGGACGAAGTGGTGGCGGTGTTCGACAGTGCGGGACGACCGGTGGGGTCCGCTGCGCGTTCCCGCGTCTACGCCGAGGGGCTGTGGCACGCGAGTGCCGGCGTCCTCGTCCGGTCCGGCGACGGGAAGCGCCTCTACGTCCACCGACGCTCGGACACGAAGACGGTGTTCGCCGGACATCACGACTGCCTGGCGGGCGGGGTGGTCGATCCCGGGGAGACCCCGGAGGAGGCCGCGAGCCGGGAGCTGGCGGAGGAACTGGGCATCACCGGAGTGTGCCTCACCCCCATCGCGAGGGTGGCGTGGGACGGGCACTGGCGGGGTTTGCGGCTGCGCTGCCACCTATACGCCTACGAGACGCACTGGGACGGGCCGATCGTCCACCAGGCCAGCGAGATCGCGTCGGGCTGGTGGTGGACGCCCCACGAACTGGTGACGCATCTGCACGACCCGCAGTGGCCGTTCGTTCCGGACACCCGGGCGCTCCTCGAGGACTACCTCGTCACACGGGACCGCTGACGCAGACGCCTGCGCGGCGGGAACCGTGTTCGGGTTCCCGCCGCGCAGGTGATGCCGGACGGCCTACAGGTACTGGCCCGTGTTGGATTCGGTGTCGATGGCGCGGCTCGCGCTCGCGTTCTTACCGGTGACCAGCGTGCGGATGTAGACGATCCGCTCACCCTTCTTGCCCGAGATCCGGGCCCAGTCGTCGGGGTTGGTGGTGTTCGGCAGGTCCTCGTTCTCCGAGAACTCGTCGACGATGGAGTCGAATAGGTGCTGGACCCGCAGACCCGGGGCACCGGTGTCGAGCACCGACTTGATCGCGTACTTCTTGGCGCGGTCGACGATGTTCTGGATCATCGCACCGGAGTTGAAGTCCTTGAAGTACAGGACCTCCTTGTCGCCGTTGGCGTACGTGACCTCGAGGAAGCGGTTCTCCTCGCTCTCGGCGTACATGCGGTCGACGACCCGTTCGATCATCACCCGGATGCAGGCCGTGCGGTCGCCGCCGAACTCCGCGATGTCGTCGCTGTGCACCGGCAGCGTCTCGACGAGGTACTTCGAGAAGATGTCCTGTGCCGACTCCGCGTCGGGGCGTTCGATCTTGATCTTCACGTCGAGGCGGCCGGGACGCAGGATCGCGGGGTCGATCATGTCCTCGCGGTTGGATGCGCCGATCACGATGACGTTCTCGAGTCCTTCGACACCGTCGATCTCACTGAGCAGCTGCGGCACGACGGTGGTCTCGACGTCGGAGGAGACACCCGATCCGCGGGTGCGGAAGATCGAATCCATCTCGTCGAAGAACACGATCACCGGGGTGCCCTCGGACGCCTTCTCCCGGGCCCGCTGGAAGATCAGCCGGATGTGCCGCTCGGTCTCGCCGACGAACTTGTTCAGCAGCTCGGGGCCCTTGATGTTGAGGAAGTAGGACTTGGCTTCCTTGCTGTCCTGCCCCCGCGCCTCCGCGATCTTCTTCGCGAGCGAGTTGGCGACCGCCTTGGCGATGAGCGTCTTACCGCACCCGGGCGGACCGTAGAGGAGCACACCCTTCGGTGGCCGCAGCTCGTATTCGTGGAACAGGTCTTTGTGGAGGAACGGCAACTCGACGGCGTCGCGGATCTGCTCGATCTGCCGTCCGAGGCCGCCGATGTCGTCGTAGTGCACGTCGGGAACCTCTTCGAGGACCAGATCTTCGACCTCGGCCTTGGGGATCCGCTCGAACGCGTACCCGGCCTTGGTGTCGACGAGGAGGGAGTCGCCCGGCCGTAGTTTGCGGGTGGGCGATTCCGCGTCGTACGCGATCGACTCCCTCTCGCTGTCCTCGTACACGGTGGCGAGGGGTTCGGCCAGCCACACGATCCGCTCCTCGTCGGCATGGCCGACCACGAGGGCGCGCTGACCGTCGTCGAGGACCTCGCGCAACGTGCTGATCTCACCCACACGCTCGAAGTTGCCCGCTTCCACGATCGTGAGGGCCTCGTTGAGGCGCACGGTCTGGCCGAGCTTGAGGGTCTCGGCGTCGACGTTCGGGGAGCAGGTCAACCGCATCTTGCGCCCGGAGGTGAACACGTCCACGGTCTGATCGTCGTGCACTCCGAGCAGCACGCCGTACCCGCTCGGCGGCTGGCCGAGGCGATCGACCTCTTCTCGAAGGGCGATGAGCTGCTGACGGGCCTCCTTGAGGGTGTCCATCAGCTTGGTGTTCCGGATGGACAGCGAATCCACTCGCGATTCCATCTCACGAAGCTGTTCCGGCGACTCCGCGAGCTGCCTGCGCAGTGCCGACGCCTCTGCGCGCAACGCCTCGAGCTCTCGTGCGGCCGCAACCGAATCGGGGTTCTCTGTCGAGCTCATGTGCGTCTCCTCCCAATGAGATCTATCAACGCTACCGGCACTGCCCGAATTCTGCGCCGTGACACGGATTCTGCCGATTGCGAATCGGCATACGTGACGCCCTGGGCCACCGAACCTCTCATGTTAGCCTTACCTACCTGTCGAGCAGTTTCTCTCTGTTCTGTGTAACGAAAGGGTTCGTCGTGATAATCCGCAAGCCCCTGAACGGAACATCCTTCATCGGTGGGTCCGTGGTTGCCGTCGGCGCGGTGGTCTTCGCGCTCGGGATGTCGGCCTGCTCGTCCGACGACGCTTCCGACACCGCGGCAGCGACGTCCGCGGCCACGTCGTCCGCGGCAGGCGAGGCGGTTGCCGCGCCCACGTCGGACGAACTGCTCGGTACGCTCCAGGTCCTCGTGGACCCCGCCCGACCGGTCGACGAGAAGACCGTCGTGGTCGTCGACGGCGACGAACGCCGCCCGAATCTCGAGGCCATGACGGCGGCGATGGCCAACTACCCGGTGTCCTTCACGGTCACGGATGTGCAGGTAGAGGGCGATACCGCGACGGCGAACGTCGCGATCGTCAGCCCGCACGGCACGGCCGCTCCGACCGCGTGGACGTGGGAGAACGTCGACGGCACCTGGAAGGTGTCGGACGAGAGCACGTGCACCCTGCTGGGCATGGCACGCGCCGGCTGCAGCTAGCTTTCCCTCCTTCGGCGGCGCCCTCTCCGGTCGCCGCCGAAGGCGTGTCTCAGCCCTTGCCCGACCGGCGCTGCGGCTTGGGGGTGACGGTTCCTTCGGCGAGACGCCGGGCGCTCACCAGGAACGCGGTGTGGCCCTGCATCCGGTGTTCCGGGCGCACGGCCAGCCCGACGACGTGCCACCCGCGAACGATCGATTCCCAGGACCGCGGTTCGGTCCAGCACTCCTGCTCGCGCATCGCCTCGACCACCTTCGAGAGCTGCGTCACAGTGGCGACGTAGACGATGAGCACACCGCCGGGAACCAGCGCCTTGGACACCGCGGGCAGCGCGTCCCAGGGGGCCAGCATGTCGAGGACCACCCGGTCGACCTGACCGCCCGCCGCGTCGGCGTCGAACTCGGCAACGTCGGCGATGGTCAGATCCCAGTTCTCGGGGCGTTCCCCGAAGAAAGTCTCGACGTTCCGGACCGCGTGTTCGGCGTGGTCGTCGCGCACCTCGTACGAGATGACCCGGCCTTCCGGACCGACCGCCCGCAGCAGTGAGCACGTCAGGGCACCCGAGCCGGCACCGGCCTCGAGCACGCGGGCGCCGGGGAAGACGTCGCCCTCGTGCACGATCTGCGCGGCGTCCTTCGGGTAGATGACCTGCGCCCCGCGGGGCATCGACAGGATGTAGTCGACGAGCAGCGGACGCAGCGCGAGATATGGGGTGCCGTTGGTCGACTTGACCACGCTGCCCTCGTCGGTGCCGATCAGGTCGTCGTGCAGGATGCCGCCGCGGTGGGTGTGGAACTCCTTGCCGGCCTCCAGGTTGACCGTGTAGTGCCGGCCCTTGGCGTCCGTCAACTGGACTCGATCGCCCACCCGAAACGGTCCGCTCGGTCGCGTTTCGCGTCCCACCATCGTCACCGACTCCTCAGCCTGTTCGTCCGGCGCCGTCCGACGCCCACACCGCGCCCCGACTCGACTGTCGGACCGGGGGCCTACCCTGCCAGGTGTGAGCATCTCAGAGTCGCCAGCCCCCGTCACAAAGGGTTCCCCGTCACAGCCCGGCGACACTTCGGCCACCCGCAGGCGCCCCGCCCTGTCACCGTCCCGCGCCGGCGACTTCAAGCAGTGCCCGCTCCTCTACCGTTTCCGCGCGGTCGACCGGCTTCCCGAGGCGCCGTCGCGCGCACAGGTGAAGGGCACGGTCGTGCACGCCGCACTGGAGACCCTGTTCGGGCTGCCCGCGGCCGAACGCGTTCCGCAGAAGGCGGTCGATCTGATCCTCCCGTCCTGGGAGCGCATCCTCGCCGAGGCCCCCGACCTGATCGACCTGGTCCCCGACGAGGAGCGAGACGCGTTCCTCGACGAGGCGCGTTCCCTCGTCACCGCCTATTACGAGCTGGAGGATCCCACCCGGTTCGAGGCCGAATCGTGCGAACAGCGCGTCGAGACCGAACTCGCCGACGGGGTGCTGCTCCGCGGATTCGTCGACCGCATCGACGTCGCCCCCACCGGTGAGGTGCGGGTGGTCGACTACAAGACCGGCCGTGCGCCCCGCGAGATGTCCGAGTCCAAGGCGCTGTTCCAGATGAAGTTCTACGCGCTGGTCCTGCTCCGCACCCGCGGCATCGTCCCCGCGCAGTTACGGCTGCTGTACCTCGCGTCCGGCACGGTCCTCACCTACGCACCCGACGAGGACGAACTGCTGCGGTTCGAGCGCACGCTGTCGGCGATCTGGAAGGCCATTCTGGCGGCCGGGGTCACCGGCGATTTCCGACCCAAGCCGAGCCGGCTCTGCGACTGGTGTGATCATAAGTCCCTGTGCCCCTCGTTCGGTGGAACGCCGCCTCCCTACCCGGGATGGCCGGAGGGGCCCGCCGAAGACGCACCGGGTTTCGAGGAGATTGTCGAATGAGTTCCGAGTCCTATTACGTACCACTCGGTTCGGAAGCACTGAGTGCGCCGGAAGTGGACTCGGACCAGAAGATCACCGTCGAGCGGTTCGACAGCACGGATCTGACGATCAGCGTGTGGGCCGAGACGATGCAGCACGGTGCTCCCCCGTCCGCGCTGCTCGTGCGAGCACTCGAGCGCTGCGCCCCACGCGACGATGTGCGTCTCACGCGGGTCGTGGTCGAGATCCTCGGTCCCATCCCGATCGCCGAGCTCGAGGTCCGGTCCTGGGTACAGCGACCGGGACGCCGGGTGGAGCTGGTGGTCGCCGAATTGTGGACCGTCGGCGACCGGCCCCGTGCCGTGGCGCGGGGCTCGGCCTGGCGGATGGAGACCGTCGACACCAGCGACGCCGTCCACGTCGTCGACCCGCCACTCGAACCGCGGTCCACCGGGCGGGACGGCAAATTCAGCGAGGCCTGGAATTCGGGCTACCTGACGACCCTCGACTGGCGGTGGATCGCCGAGATGGGATGCGAGGGCCCGGGCAAGCTGTGGGCGAAGCCGAGGCCCACACTGGTTCTCGGCGAGACCATGACGCCGCTCGAGCGGCTGTTCGCCATCGCGGACATCGCCAACGGCGTGGGATCGAAACTCGACCCGGCAGACTGGACGTTCCTCAACACCGACCTCACCGTGCACATCTTCCGGGTCCCCGAGGGCGACTGGGTGGGGGTCAGCTCCGAGACCTCCATCGGACCCGACGGAGTGGGCATGTGCGCGGGCGTGCTCTACGACGAGACCGGCGCCGTCGGCCGGATCGCCCAGACCGTACAGGTCCGCGCCCGCCCCTGAGCGGAGCGAGCGCGGATCGTGTTGCGGGCGGGGCGAACGCGGATCGTGTTGCGGTGGAGCAAGATCAGAGTGCGCGGCAGGACCGGATGTTGGACGCGAGGATGGCCTTGGCGCCGAGGTCCGCGAGTTCGTCCATGACTCCGTTGTGGCCCTTGATCGGGACCATCGCCCGGACCGCCACCCAGTTCTCGTCGGCGAGCGGCGACAGCGTCGGCGACTCGAGGCCCGGGGTGATCTTCAACGCGTCGTCGAGGATCGTCTTGGGGCAGTCGTAGTCGAGCATCAGGTTCTGCTGCGCGAACACGATGCCGCGCACCCGCTCGACCAGCTGGTTGCGTGCGGAATCGTCGTCGGGCGAGCCGGCGCGCTCGATGAGCACACCCTCGGAGTCGCACAGGGTGTCGCCGAACGCGACCAGGTTGTGCTGGCGCAGCGTGCGGCCGGAGCCGACGACGTCGGCGATGGCGTCGGCGACGCCGAGCTGGATCGAGATCTCCACGGCGCCGTCGAGGCGGATGACCGAGGCCTCGATGCCGCGTGCGGACAGGTCGTCACGCACCAGGTTGGGGTAGGACGTGGCGATCCGGAGCCCGGCGAGGTCCTCGACCGTCCAGTCCTTGCCCGCTGGGGCGGCGTATCGGAACGTGGAGCGGCCGAAGCCGAGCGACAGCCGTTCGGCGACCGGGGCACCCGAGTCGCGGGCGAGGTCGCGGCCGGTGATGCCGAGATCGAGTTCACCGGAACCGACGTAGATCGCGATGTCCTTGGGACGCAGGAAGAAGAACTCGACCTGGTTGGACGGGTCGAGGACGGTCAGGTCGCGGGAGTCGGTGCGACGACGGTAGCCGGCCTCGCTGAGGATTTCGGCGGCGGACTCGGACAGCGAGCCCTTGTTGGGGACTGCGACGCGCAGCATGACGGAGGGTTCCTTTCGGGAGCGGGTGGAGGAGTCTCGATCACCGATCACAGATGTCGGTAGACGTCCTCGAGCTTCAGGCCCTTACCCACCATCAGCACCTGCGTCCAGTACAGCAGCTGAGAGATCTCCTCGGCGAGCGCCTCGTCGCTCTCGTGCTCGGCGGCGATCCACACCTCACCCGCCTCTTCGAGAATCTTCTTTCCCTGCGAATGGACGCCGGCGTCCAAGGCGGCAACGGTGCCGGACCCCTCGGGGCGGGTAGCGGCACGCTCGGTCAGCTCGGCGAACAGGGATTCGAAGGTCTTCACGAGGACCCATTGTTTCACGCCGCCGCGGACCTCTCCGAACCGGTCACCACCCGAGTGTGCGGCGACTCTCGAACCGGCGGACCTCACCCGAACGGGGATCGGTGAACTCGATGGCCCGCGCCAGCAACCGCAACGGGGTCGAGAAGTCGCCAGGCTCGGAACGCCGGAAGTCCGGGTAGTAGTTGTCGCCCTCGATCGGCAACCCCAGCGACGACATATGCAACCGCAGTTGGTGTGTCCGGCCGGTCTTCGGCAGCAGGCGGTACCGCGCGCGGCCGTCGCGGGTATCGAGCAGGTCGACGACGGTCTCACTGTTCGGTTCGCCCGGTTCCTCCGTCGCCGTCATGATCCCGTGTTCCTTGACGATGCGACTGCGGATGGTGCGCGGAAACGCGAGCGCGGGGTCGTGCCCGGCGACGGCCTCGTATTCCTTGGTGACCTGCTGGGAGACGAACAGTTCCTGATACGGCCTGCGGTCTTCCCGCCTGATCAGGAACACCAGAACGCCGGCCGTCATCCGGTCGAGCCGGTGCGCCGGCGTCAGGTCGGGCAGGTCGAGCGCCCGCCGCAGCCGCACGACCGCCGTCTCGGTGATGTGCGCGCCCCGCGGGATGGTCGCGAGGAAATGGGGTTTGTCGATAACCACGAGGTGGTCGTCGCGGTGCAGGATGTCGATCTCGAACGGAACCGGGATCTCCGGTGCGGGGTCGCGGTAGAAGTACACGAAACGAGTCGGGGCATAACGGGTCCCGCGGTCGACCACCCTGCCGTGTTCGTCGACGACTTCCCCGCCGTCGATCAGCGACAGCCAGTGCGCGCGTTCGTCCGGGTACGTCTCGACCAGGAATTCGGCGACCGTCTTCGTGCCGACGCCCGCCGGCATCCGGATGCGGTCGGGTCCGAGGCCGTTGCGGACCGGCAGGGGCGCCCCCGCCACCTCAGCCCGCCCTGTTCTCGGTGCAGTCGGCGCAGACGAGCACGAGTTCGCGGCCCCGGTCGTCCGGCAGATTCTCGTACCGGGACGTCGGACCCCCGCACGTGCTGCAGCGCCCCAGGGTCTTGGCCTGATCGCTGAACTCGATGCTCATCCGCTTGTCGAAGACGTACAGCGACCCCTCCCACAGGCCCGTGTCGCCGAATGCCTCGCCGTAGCGGACGATTCCGCCGTCCAGTTGGTAGACCTCACCGAACCCGCGCGAGCGCATCAGCGAGGACAGGACCTCGCACCGCACTCCCCCGGTGCAGTACGTGACGACGGCCTTGTCCTTGAGATGGTCGTACTTGCCGCTGTCGAGTTCGTGCACGAACTCGCGCGTGGTCGACACGTCGGGCACGACGGCGTCCCGGAATCGGCCGATCTCCGCCTCGAATCCGTTGCGCCCGTCGAAGAAGACGACGTCGTCACCGCGGCCCTCGACCAGGCGGTGCACCTCGTCGGGCGCCAGGTGGGTACCGCCGCCGACGACGCCGTCCGCGTCCACCTTCATCTCGCCCGGCGCACCGAACGTCACGATCTCCGGCCGCACCTTGACGCTCAGCCGCGGGAAGTCGTCACCGAGCCCGTCCGACCACTTGATGTCGGCGTCCTTGAACGGCGCGTAGCTGCGGGTCCCCTTCACGTACCGCTTGACGTCGCGGATGTCGCCGCCGACCGTCGCGTTGATGCCGTGCTCGGAGACGAGGATCCGTCCGGTCAGGTTGTTCGCCTCGGCGAGTGTGTACTGCCACAGCCGTATCGCCTCCGGGTCGGCGAGCGGAGTGAACACGTAGAACAGCACGATTTTCGGAACAGCCACGGGAAACCAGACTACCTAGAGACGGACACCACTCCGCTGCGCCCACACCTCGGCGAGGTCGGCACCGGTGAGGCCCTCGAGACTGTCCCGGAACACCCGCCCGGGGCCGTCGGCCACCGCGATCTCGCACGGGACGACCAGGACGACGCAGCCCGCGGCCTGCGCGGACGCCGCACCTGTGGGCGAGTCCTCGATGGCGAGGCACTGCGACGGATCCAGCCCCAGCAGGGCCGCGCCCCGCAGATACGGGTCGGGATGCGGTTTGCCTGCCGGTACCTCGTCGCCGCACACCGAGTGGTCGAAGTGGTGCCTGCCGAGCGTCTCGAGTGCCCGCTCGGTGAGGCGGCGCTCGGTGTTGGTCACCAGTGCCGACCTCAGGCCGTGCGCCCGGACGGTCTGCAGTGCGTCGTGGGCGCCCGGCCGCCACGGGATCCCGTCGCCGAACAGTTCCTCGACGCGGGTGAACATCCATTCCTTGGCCTCGGCGAGCGCCGCCGGGTCCCGGTCGAGCCCGAGGGCGTCGAAGATGACGCCGAGAGCGTTGGCGCTGGACGCACCGATCGTCTTCAGCCGCGTCTCCTCGGTCATCGGACCGCCGAGGTGCAGCGACAACTCGCGGACCGCGACGTCCCACATCTTCTCGGAATCGAGCAGCGTTCCGTCCATGTCCCACAGAACACCTGCGAGACCGTCGAATGCATCAGACATTGAAGTACTTCGCTTCGGGGTGGTGCAGCACGAACGCATCCGTGGACTGCTCGGGATGCAACTGCAGTTCCTCCGACAACTTCACACCGATCCGTTCGGGTTCGAGGAGGGCGACCATCTTCGCGCGGTCCTCCAGGTTGGGGCAGGCGCCGTACCCGAAGGAGTACCGGGCACCGCGGTAGGCGAGGTCGAAGAATCCGGACACCTCGGACGGGTCCTGCTCGGCCACGTTGTGCCCGCCGGGCAGCACGAGTTCCTCGCGGACCCGTTGATGCCAGTACTCGGCCAGCGATTCCGTCAGCTGCACGCCGATACCGTGCACCTCGAGGTAGTCGCGGTAGGCGTTGGCGGCGAACAACTCGTTCGCGAAGTCCGCGATCGGCTGCCCCATCGTGACGAGCTGCATCGGGAACACGTCGACCTGACCGGTCTCCTTCGCCTCGGTGCGGGACCGGACGAAGTCGGCGACGCACAGGAAGCGGTCGCGGTGCTGGCGCGGGAACGTGAACCGGAAGCGTTCCTCCGCGTCGGGTGTCGGGTCGGTGAGCACGACCACGTCGTCGCCCTCGGACACCGCGGGGAAGTAGCCGTAGACGACGGCGGCGTGCGCGAGGATTCCCTCGGTGCTCAGCCGGTCCAGCCAGTACCGCAGGCGGGGGCGGCCTTCCGTCTCCACCAGTTCCTCGTACGTGGGACCGTCGCCGGAACGTTGCCCGCGCAGACCCCACTGCCCGAGGAACAGGGCCCGCTCGTCCAGCAGCCCCGAGTAGTCGGACAGCGACACACCCTTGACGATCCGGTTGCCCCAGAACGGCGGGGTCGGGACCACGATGTCGGTGGCCACGTCGGATCGCTCGGGCACCTCGATCGGGGTCTCGGCGGCCTTGCGCTTCTCCGCGATCCGCTTGGACCGCTCGTGGCGTGCCTTGCGTTCGGCCGCTTTCTCGCGGGCCGCGATCGCTTCCGGGCTGTCCGGGTCGGGTCCGCCGCCACGCTTGACGGCCATGATCTCGTCCATCCGGTGCAGGCCCTCGAACGCGTCCCGCGCGTAGCTGACGTCGCCCTCGTACACCTCGGCCAGGTCGTTCTCCACGTACGACCGGGTCAGCGCGGCGCCGCCGAGGAGGACGGGGAACTTCTCCGCGACACCCTTGGCGTTGAGTTCCTGCAGGTTGTCCTTCATCACCACGGTCGACTTCACGAGCAGCCCCGACATGCCGATGACGTCGGCCTTCTGCTCGATCGCCGCGTCGAGGATCGTCGCGATCGGCTGCTTGATGCCCAGGTTCACCACGTCGTACCCGTTGTTGCTCAGGATGATGTCGACGAGGTTCTTGCCGATGTCGTGGACGTCGCCCTTCACGGTGGCGATGACGATGCGGCCCTTGCCGTCCTCGTCGGTGGCCTCCATGTGCGGTTCGAGGTACGCCACGGCCGCCTTCATCACCTCGGCCGACTGCAGCACGAACGGCAACTGCATCTGCCCGGATCCGAAGAGTTCGCCGACGGTCTTCATGCCGGACAACAGGGTCTCGTTGATGATCGCGAGTGGCGGCTTCTCCTCCATCGCGGCGGTGAGGTCGTCGTCGAGGCCGTTGCGTTCGCCGTCGACGATGCGCCGTTCCAGCCGCTCGAACAGCGGCAGCGCCGCCAGTTCCTGGGCGCGGGATTCACGCGCCGACGCCGCGGAGACGCCCTCGAACAGTTCCATCAGCTTCTGCAGCGGGTCGTAGCCCTCGCGGCGGCGGTCGTAGACCAGGTCGAGTGCCGTTTCCCGCTGTTCGTCGGGGATCCGTGCCATCGGCAGGATCTTCGACGCGTGCACGATCGCGGTGTCCAGGCCGGCCTCGGTGCACTCGTGCAGGAACACCGAGTTCAGGACCTGCCGGGCCGCCGGGTTGAGACCGAACGAGATGTTGGACACGCCGAGGGTGAAGTGCACCCGCGGATGCCGCTTCTTGAGCTCACGGATCGCCTCGATCGTTTCGATGCCGTCGCGGCGGACCTCTTCCTGACCGGTGGAGATCGGGAACGTCAGCGCGTCGATGATGATGTCGGACTCGTCGAGGCCCCAGTTCGCGGTGATGTCGTCGAGCAGGCGCTCGGCGATGCGGACCTTGTGCTCCGCGGTGCGCGCCTGGCCCTCCTCGTCGATGGTCAGCGCGACGACGGCGGCGCCGTGCTCCGTGACGAGCCGCATGATCTTCTGGAACCGCGAGTCCGGGCCGTCGCCGTCCTCGTAGTTGACGGAGTTCACGGCGCACCTGCCGCCGAGATGCTCGAGTCCGGCCTGCAGGACCGCGGGCTCGGTGGAGTCGAGCATGATCGGCAGCGTCGACGACGTCGCGAACCGGCTCGCGAGGGCGGCCATGTCGACGGCACCGTCGCGTCCGACGTAGTCGACGTTGAGGTCGAGCATGTGGGCGCCGTCGCGGGTCTGGTCCTTCGCGATGTCGAGGCACTTCTGGTAGTCCTCGGCGATCATCGCCTCGCGAAATGCCTTGGAGCCGTTGGTGTTCGTGCGTTCACCGATCATCAGGATGCTGGCGTCCTGCTGGAACGGCACCGCCGTGTACAGCGAGGACGTCCCCGACTCGTGAACCGGGTTCCGCTCGGCCTTCTCGACCAGACGGACCGCTTCGGCCACCTGCCGGATGTGCTCGGGAGTGGTGCCGCAGCAGCCGCCGACCAGACCGAGTCCGAACTCGGTGACGAAGCCGCTGAGCGCCTCGGCGAGCTCCTCCGCGGTGAGCGGGTACTCGGCGCCGTTCGGGCCGAGCTGCGGCAGTCCGGCGTTGGGCATCACCGACACCGGAAGGGAGCTGTACTTGGACAGGTGGCGGAGATGTTCGCTCATCTCGGCGGGACCGGTCGCGCAGTTGAGGCCGATCATGTCGATACCGAGCGGCTCGAGCGCGGTCAGCGCGGCACCGATCTCGCTGCCGAGGAGCATCGTGCCGGTGGTCTCGACCGTGACGTGGGTGATGATCGGCAGCCGCGAACCCAGCGTCTCCATCGCCCGCTGACTGCCGAGGATGGCGGCCTTCACCTGCAGCAGGTCCTGGCAGGTCTCGACGAGGATCGCGTCGGCTCCCCCGTCGATCATGCCCATCGCTGCCTCCGCGTAGGCGTCGCGGAGGATCGCGAACGGCGCGTGGCCCAGCGTCGGCAGCTTGGTTCCCGGTCCCATCGAGCCGAGGACGAAGCGGCCCATGCCGTCGCGTCCGGGCCCCATCTCGTCGGCCACGTCACGCGCCAGCCGGGTGCCCTTCTCGGCCAGTTCACGGATACGGTCCGAAATGTCGTAATCGGCGAGGTTGGGTAGGTTGCACCCGAACGTGTTGGTCTCGACGGCGTCGGCCCCGGCCTCGAAGTACGCGCGGTGGATGTCTTTCAGCACGTCAGGGCGGGTGTCGTTGAGGATTTCGTTGCAGCCTTCGAGCCCGAGGAAGTCGTCGAGCGTGAGGTCCGCGGCCTGCAACATGGTGCCCATGGCTCCGTCGCCGATGACAACGCGCTGGTTCAACGCATCGAGCAGGGCAGAGTGAAATGGCGCAGACATGCCGTCCAGACTAGTGGGCGCGCGAACCAATGCTGGCCGTAGGCTGGGTGGGTGAGTTCCAGTGAGTTCCCCGTCACGCCTGCGGGCCGCGACGACGACACCCCCGACACCGAGGACGCCGGTGCGACGGACAGTGGCGTGCCCGTACTGCGTGACCCCGTCCTCGTCGCCGCCTTCGAGGGCTGGAACGACGCCGGCGATGCCGCGAGCGGAGCCGTCGAGCACCTCGAGTTGACCTGGGACGCCCAGCCGCTCGCCGAGCTGGACTCCGAGGAATACTACGACTACCAGGTCAATCGACCCACGGTGCGGCAGGTCGACGGTGTCACCCGGGAGATCGTGTGGCCCGCCACCCGCCTGTCGGTGTGCTCGCCTCCCGGCAGCGACCGCGACGTGGTTCTGCTGCGTGGGATCGAACCGAACATGCGCTGGCGCAGCTTCTGCGAGGACCTCCTCGAGCTGATCGACCAGCTGCAGATCAACACCGTGGTGATCCTCGGGGCGCTGCTCGCGGACACCCCGCACACGCGGCCGGTCCCGGTGACGGGCAGCGCATACAGCAGTGAGGCCGCCGAGCGGTTCAAGCTCGAGCAGACCCGCTACGAGGGGCCGACCGGGATCACCGGGGTGCTGCAGGACGCGTGTGTCCGGGCCGGTGTGCCTGCCGTGTCGTTCTGGGCGGCCGTGCCCCACTACGTGTCCCAGCCGCCGAATCCCAAGGCCACGGTGGCGCTGCTGCAACGCGTCGAGGATGTCCTGGACATCGAGGTTCCCCTCGGAGAACTCCCGGCCCAGGCAGACGACTGGCAGGAAGCCGTCACCGAGATGACCGCGGACGACGAGGAGATCGGCGAGTACGTCCGTTCCCTCGAGGAGCGCGGCGACGCCGAGACCGACATCTCCGACGCCATCTCGAAGATCGACGGTGACGCGCTCGCCGCCGAGTTCGAGCGATATCTCCGCAGGCGTGGGCCCGGCAGCTTCGGGCTGTGACGAAGAACTCATCCGAGTCGCTTCGTTCCTCGCTCCAGCGCACGGCGCTCTACGCCGGCGGTTTCCTCGGTCCGTTCGGCGGCGGGGTCGTCGCGTCGATCCTTCCCGAGATCGGGGACGACCTCGGCGTGAGTGCGTCCGCCGCGGCGGGCTCGCTGACGGCGTACCTGCTGCCGTTCGCGTTGCTGATGCTCGTCTCGGGCACGCTGGGCGCGCGGTGGGGGCAGACGCGGACCGTGCGGATCGCGTACGGCGTCTATCTGCTGTCGTCGCTGGCGTGTTTCGTGGCGCCGACGCTGCCGCTCTTCCTCGGCGCCCGCGTGCTCCAGGGGTGTTCGAACTCGTTCACGACGCCGCTGCTGCTGGCGGCGCTCGCCGCCTCGACTCCGCAGAAGCATCTGGGCCGGGCACTGGGGGTCTTCGGCGCCTTCCAGGCCGCAGGAACGTCGAGCGCGCCGCTCGTCGGCGGGCTCGCGGCGGAGGTCGACTGGCGCCTCGCCTTCCTCGTCATCGCCCTCGTGGCCGCGGTGCTGGGTCTGGTCGGCGTTCCCGACAGCGCTTCCGCCGAGCCGGGGGCACCGCGCCCGCGACTGCGCGACGCCCTCACCCCGTCGGTGCTGAGAATCGGGGTGGTGGCACTCCTCGGCTGGGGTGCACTCGGTGGGCTGAGCTTCCTGGTGGCGTTCCGCGCCGAGGACGCCTTCGGGCTGAGCCCGACCCAGCGCGGGCTGCTGCTCACCGGGTTCGGCGTGGCAGGCATCCTCACCGCCCGCCTCGTCGGCGGTGTCATCGACAAGATCGGGGCCCGGGCCGCCGTTCTGATCGGCGCGGTCGGCGGGGCGATTCTCGTCGCGGTCGCCGGGACCGTGTCTCTCCTCGCGGTCGTGGCCGTGGCGTGGTTCGCGGCCGGAATCGCCGGTCAGTTCGTCCTGGTGGGTGTCAACGCCGCCGTGCTCGGGTCGCCGGGCCCGAACCGGGGCGGCGCGGTGTCCGTCGTGCAGGCGCTGCGGTTCATGGGCAACGCGCTCGCCCCGATCACCCTCACCCCGGTGTATTCGGTGTCGCCCGCGGCCGGCTTCCTGCTGCCCGCCCTGCTCCTCGCCGTGCTGGCCCCGCTGCTCATGCCCCGCGACCGCGCACCCGCCTGACACGACTTCCGGGAGGACTGTGAGGTGTTCCTGATTCCCACGTAACGTGCGCGCAGCCGTTACGACACTCCCGAGGCGGAGCCTCGACGCATGGCCAACACACCGAGTTCGAGCAAGCTGCTGGTCGTCGGCAACGGTATGGCCGGCGCACGCACCGTCGAGGAGATCCTGAACCGCGGCGGCGGCGAGCGTTTCGAGATCACCATGATCGGCGACGAGCCCTACGGCAACTACAACCGGATCATGCTCTCGCACGTGCTGTCCGGGGAGGCGGCCGCCGACGACGAGGACCTCATCCTCAACCCCATGGGCTGGTACACCGCCAACGGCGTCAAACTCCACGCCGGCGACCGCGCGGTCGTACTCGACCGGTTCGCGAAGACCGTCACCTGCGAGAGCGGCCGCGTCGTCGACTACGACGTGCTCATCATCGCCACAGGAAGCAACACGTTTTTCCCCAACATGGACGGGTTGCGCGAGCACGACGGGCGCCTGGCCCGCGGGGTGTTCGGATTCCGGAACATCGCCGACACCAACGGCATGCTGCAGATGGCGCAGGCCCGCGACGACGTGTCCGCGGTGGTGATCGGCGGCGGCCTGCTCGGTCTGGAGGCCGCGTACGGGCTGCGCACACAGGGGCTCACCGTCAACGTCGTCCACTCCCCCGGGCACCTGATGAACCAGCAACTCGACGAACGCGGTGGCAGCGTCCTGCGCGCCGAGATCGAGAAACTCGGCGTCGGCGTCCACACCTCGATGCGGACCACTGCCGTGCTGCGCGACGAAGCGGGCCTGGTGACCGGGGTGTCGTTCGTCGACGGCTCCACCCTGGACGCCGACATGGTCGTCGTCACCGCCGGAATCCGGCCCAACACCGAACTCGCACGGGCCGCCGGGCTGGTGGTCGAACGCGGCGTCGTGGTGGACGACCAGATGCGCTGCGAGGACGAGGGTTCCGTGTACGCCGTCGGCGAGTGCGCACAGCACCGTGGGGAGACCTACGGCCTCGTCGCCCCGGTGTGGGAGCAGTCGGTCATCCTCGCCGAAGTCCTCACCGGCTCCAATCCCGAAGCGGCGTACGTCGGTTCGCGCACCACCACAAAACTGAAGGTCGCCGGTGTCGACGTGGCCGCGATGGGCGTCAAGGGACCGGAGACGGCGGACGACGAGTTCGTCCAGTACTACGAACCGCGCAGCGGCACGTACAAGAGCCTCGTCGTCCGCGACGGCAAGCTGATCGGCGCCACCCTGATGGGCGACATCAGCAAGGCGGGTTTCCTCACGCAGGCGTTCGACGGCAAGGTGCCGCTGCCCGAGGAGCGGATCAGCATGCTCTTCGACGTCGGATCCCCGAGCGCCGCGACGAGTGTCGCCGATCTCCCCGACGACCAGCAGGTGTGCAACTGCAACGGCGTGAGCAAGGGCGATCTGGTGGCGTGCGTCCATTCCGGCGCCAAGACCCTCACCGACGTCTGCGCCCAGACCCGGGCCGGCAAGGGCTGCGGCTCGTGCAAGGGACTCGTCGCCGACATCGTGGCCTGCGCCGCGGGCGGCGAACTCGAGGCCGACCCCTCCGCGGACTGGTATGTGCCCTGCATCCCGATGACGAAGCCCGAACTCATCGCGACCATCCGGGAACGCGATCTCCGCGCCGTGTCCCAGGTGTTCGCCGAGCTTGCGACGGACGCGAAGGAGGACGCGTCCGCGAAGATGCCCCTGGCCTCGCTGCTCCGCACCATCTGGGGGCCCGACTGGGTGGACGAGCGCGGCGCGCTGTTCATCAACGACCGCGTGCACGCCAACATCCAGCGCGACGGCACGTTCTCGGTGGTCCCGCAGATGAAGGGCGGCGTCACCACGCCTGAGCAACTCCGCACGATCGCCGACGTGGCCGACAAGTACGGCGTGCCGCTCGTGAAGGTCACCGGCGGGCAGCGCATCGACCTGCTCGGCATCAAGAAGGAAGACCTCCCCAAGGTGTGGGGTGACCTCGACATGCCGTCCGGGTTCGCGTACGGCAAGAGCATGCGCACGGTGAAGACGTGCGTCGGAACCGATTTCTGCCGCTACGGTCTCGGCGATTCGACGAGCCTCGGCATCGCGCTCGAGGAGCGGTTCCAGGGCCTGGAGACGCCGGCGAAGCTGAAACTCGCGGTCGCCGGGTGCCCACGTAACTGCTCGGAGGCCCTGTGCAAGGACTTCGGTGTGGTCGCGGTCGGCGACGGCCGATGGGAAATCTACGTCGGCGGCGCCGCCGGAGCGCACATCCGCAAGGGCGATCTGCTGGCCACGGTCGAATCACCGGAAGCCGTAGTGGAACTCGGCGGCAGGTTCATCCAGTACTACCGCGAGAACGCGAAATGGCTCGAACGCACGTACGACTTCGTGCCGCGGGTGGGACTCGAACATCTTCAGGCGCTACTGGTCCGAGACGAGGAGGACATCGTGACGGGATTGGACGAGCGGATCCAGACGGCGGTGGACGGCTACCGGGATCCCTGGAAGGAGCGCAGCGCGCCGAAATCGCCCGCACAGTTCGCTCCGTCGCTCCCGCTGCTGCCGCTTCCCCAGGTGCCGGTCCGATGACCGCCCTGATCGAAGGGCCTTCCGAGGTCGCGGTGGGGCCGGTCAGCGACCTGACGCCGGGCGAAGGCCGGACGTACGTCGTGCTGAACCGTCAGGTGGCCGTATTCCTGTTGTCGGACGGCACCGTTCGGGCGATGGACGCGGTGTGCCCGCACAAGGGCGGTCCCCTCGCCGACGGACAGATCGACGCCACCGGCGTGATGTGCCCGCTCCACCAGTACGCGTTCGCCTTCGACACGGGCGCCTGCGCATCCGAGGGTGTGGGCTCGGTCCGCACCTACTCCGCCTCGGTTCGCGAGGGGTCGGTGGTCGTGCACGTGTGAGTGGCCGCTCACCGGCGCTGTGTCCTGATACGGCGTGCCTTTCGGGAAAGTCCCGGCACCGCTGTCATCATGAGCTCAAAGCTGCAGCTGAAGGGGCACGTCGCATGGACAGATCGCTGGTCGCGTGAATACCGTCGCGAGTCCGGAACGGCGACGCCGATCCGGTAGCCGTCCTCCGGTCGGTGTCCAGCCGGCCGAGACCGTGTTCCGCGCGGACATCGAGGGGCTGCGGGCCGTCGCCGTGCTGGCCGTGGTCCTCTTTCACGCGGGCGTCCCCGGAATCGGCGGAGGGTTCGTCGGCGTCGACATCTTCTTCGTCGTCTCGGGGTTTCTCATCACCGGGCTGCTGTGGCGGAACGTCGCGACCACCGGCCGCGTGCGGTTGGCCGAGTTCTATGGTGCGCGGGCCCGCAGGCTGCTGCCCGCCGGGTGCATCGTGCTGGTGGCCACTGCGATCGGTGCGGCCCTGCTCCTGCCCCCTCTGCAGGCCCGCGCGGTCCTCGGTGACGGGATCGCCAGTGCGCTGTACGTCGGCAACTACCGGTTCGCCCTGCACGGCACCGACTATCTGGCCGCCGACGCGCCCCCGTCACCGTTCCAGCACTACTGGTCGCTCGGCGTGGAAGAGCAGTTCTACCTGCTGTGGCCGGCGCTGATCATCGGGGTCGCCTGGCTCGTCCGGCGCAGGACACGGCGCCTCGACGCGGATGAAACACCGTCGACGACCCCGTATCTGATCGTGCTCGCCGTGGTCGCGGCAGTGTCGTTCGCGGTCTCGCTCGACTGGACCAGCACACTCCCGCCGTGGGCGTTCTTCTCGTTGCCCGCCCGCGCCTGGGAACTGGCCGCAGGCGGGTTGGTCGCCCTGTCGGTTCGGCACTGGCAGCGGCTGCCGTCGGTGGTCGCCGCCGCAGCCGGGTGGACGGGTTTCGCGCTGATCGTCGTCGCCTGTGTTCGACTCGGTGAGACGACGCCCTACCCCGGAACCGCCGCGCTGGTGCCGGTCGCCGGCACGGTGCTGGTGATCGGGGCGGGGTGTGCCGCGCCCCGGCTGGGGGTCGGGCGGAGCCTGTCGCTGCCGCCGATGCGGGCGGTCGGTCGGGTGTCCTATTCCTGGTACCTGTGGCACTGGCCGGTGCTGCTGCTCGCGCCGATCGTGCTCGGCCGCTCGCTCGACCTGACCGATCGTCTGGCGATGGTCATGGTGTCCGCGGGTCTGGCCGGACTGACACTGGTCCTGGTCGAGAATCCCGTCCGCTTCGCTGCTCCGCTGCGTCGTTCGGCCTCGCGCAGCCTCGTACTCGGCGGCGCCGTCACCGCCATCGCTGTCTGTGCGGCACTGGTGCTGCTGATCGCGCGGCCGGTTCCGGTCGGACACGGAGCCGCGGCCACAGCCCTCACCGTCTCTGCGCCGGCCGAATCGGCGCCTACCGCAGTCGATCCGCGCGACGCGGCGGTGCAGGACATGACCGCGCAGGTGCAGACGGCGGTCGCGGAATCGGCAGGGCTGCAAGCGGTCCCGTCGAATCTGTCTCCACCGCTCGCCGACGCGCCGGCAGACAAGCCGGAGGTGTTCGTCAACGGCTGTGTGCGGTCGTGGCTCGAAGTGGGTCAGGGCGAGTGCGCGTCGGGGGACGTGGCGTCTCCGACGACGGTGGCGCTGGTCGGCGATTCGCATGCCGCGATGTGGGCCCCGGCATTCGAATCGGCCGCCGAGCAGAATCATTGGCGGCTCGAGACGATGGGCAAGGTCACCTGCCCGCTCCTCGACCTCCCACTCACCAGCCCCTACCTCGGGCGGGAATACACCGAGTGCGAGCAGTGGCGCGGCGAGATCGTCGACCGTTTGCGGACCGAACGGCCCCGGTTGGTCGTGCTGAGCATGTCTCGGCGGTACGGCGCCGATTTCGGTTTCACCGTCTACGGTCAGGCATGGCTCGACAGCCTGACCCGGCTGGTCACGGAACTGCGGGCCACGGGCGCGGCCGTCCTCGTCCTCGGACCGATCCCGGATCCGCAGTCGACCGTGCCGACGTGCCTGTCCGCCCACCTGGACGACGCGACCGCCTGCTCGCCGCCCCGGCCGGTCGCGGTGAACGACGCCGGCGTCGCGGCCGAGGCGGTGGCCACCGCGGCAGGCGGCGGACGGTACGCCGACCTCACCGCCCTGTTCTGCACCACCGAGCGCTGCCCCGTCATCGTCGGCAACGACCTCGTGTACCGCGACGACAACCACCTGACCCTCGAACACGCTCAGGCACTCTCGCCCGTCGTCGCCGCGCTGGCCGACCGGGCACTCGCACCGGGCTGAGCGGTAGCGAAAGTTCCTGCAATCACATCCGGTTCGGGTGACACATTCGGTTCCTGGCCGGTGTCTCATGCCGAGAGCACAACAACTGGAGGAGGAATTGTAGCCGGCAATACCCGGATCCCGAAGGCCGAGCTGACCGGCATCTACGGCGCGGTCGTCAAGCGGATGTCCCGCAAGATGCTCGGCGAGGTGGCAGAGCCGGTCGAGGCCGACGGCGCCAATCGGACGTGTTCACGCCGCTGAGCGAGACGTGCTCGAGTACGCCGAAGCGATGACCCATACCCCGCCGACGGTCACCGACGAAACGTCGGCCAGGCTGCTCGAGGCGCTCGGCCCGGCCGCGCTGGTGGAACTGACCGCGTTCATCGCCCTGGCGAATCTCATGACACGCACCAACACCGCGTTCGGCATCGAATCACAGGGCTTCGCGACGGCGTGCGGCCTGAAGCCCCTCGCCGCACCCTCGACAACGTGAGCGACGTCGAAATGTCAGCCGACGTCGTACGACAGTACGAATTCGTAGCCGCTGTCATCGGGCCCCGCGATGGACAGGTCCGCGCTGCCGCGTAGGTCGACCAGACCGCCGGTGCCCATACCCGGCACCACCTCGATCCGGGCCGACACCGAACCCTGATCCTGGCTGCCGATGTGCTGGAACACGCACGTCCCGTCGTGCCCGCCGATCGAGCCCTCGAAACGCTCGAGACCGAGCACCGGCGCGGCATCGGCCTTGTACGCGATCAGATAGACCACGGTGCTCGTTCCCTCGATGTCCCCGAAGTACGAGTACGCGACGGTCGCTCGGTTGGCTCCGCGCGTGGGGTAGTAGGTGTCGCCGGCGGTCGTGCCTTCGCCGTCGATGTCGACGATCACCGATTCCGACCACGCGGCGATGGAGAACTTGCCTCGTGCAGTGTGTGAGTAGCTCATGACACGTGACTCTAGGTACGCGACAGCGTGCGGTTCTTGAACATTCGCGACACTAGGATGAGCGAATGCCGACTGTGCCGGGACACCCCGAGGCGATCGTCCGCCCGACGGCCGCCGCACCGGGGTTCGAGGTCGAACGGGTCGCTCCCCGAGAGGCTTTGGCCGAGTTCGTCGATTACCACTGGCTGGTGAGGTGGTCGGTGCCGACGCCCCATCGACAGCAGGTGGTGCCCCAGCCCCGCGTTCATGTCGCTGCCGAGGACGGACAGTTGCTGGTGCACGGGATCTCCCGGTCGCCGTTCTACCGAACATTGACCGGGAACGGTCACGTGCTGGGAGCCGCCTTCCACGCCGGAGGGTTCCGGCCTCTGCTGAAGGGCAGTGTCGGCGCGATCTCGGGAACCGTCCAGCCCGGTCGGCATCTGCTCGCCGGTGACGATCGCCCGGTCGCGGAGCGGATCCTCGCCGGCACGGACAGCGCGGAGATGATCGACGCCTTCGAGCGATACCTTCTCCGCACCGATCCCGTTCCGGATCCGACGGGACGAGAGATCACAGCCCTGGTGGGCGACGCCCAGTGCAACCGCGACATCGTCCGGGCAGACCAGCTCGCCGCACATGCCGGCTGCAGTCTGCGCACCCTGCAACGGGCTGTTCACCGAGTACGTCGGTATCGGCCCGAAGTGGGTGATCCAGCGATTCCGCATCCTCGACGCGGCCGGCGCCGCGCACTCGGGCGAGAGGATCGACTGGTCGGCGCTCGCCTACGAACTGGGGTTCAGCGACCAGGCTCACCTGACCCGTGTCTTCACTCACGTGGTCGGGACACCACCGGCCACCTATCAGCGCACTCACGGCCTGCTGTAGAGCGGCCGGGCTCGGTTCACTTCGCGAAGCCGAGCCCCCGCTCCGCGAGTTCCTCCTCGAGGATTCGGATCGCCTTCGGTCCGACGCCGTGGATCTTCAACAGTTCCTTGGCGGTGACCGTCGTCAGTTGATCGAAACGCGTATAGCCGTGGGACGCGAGCTCACGCCGGGAGACCTTCCCCATGCTTGCCGGAAACTCTGTCTGACCTGTGGTGTCGGAAGTCGACATGTCCGTCCTTTCTACTCGTTGTGCTCGGCGTGCAGGTGGGCACGCTCCCCGTCGTGGTCGAAGATCGTGAGGATCTCGACGGGACCGTCGTGGGCGCCGATGGAGTGCGGCACCATGGTCGAGAACTCCGCTGCGGCACCGGCTTCGACAAGTATGGTTCGCTCACCGAGCTGCAGGCGGGCCGTCCCAGACAGCACCGTGAACCACTCGTGGCCGGGGTGCACACTCACATGCTCCGGGCCGGCGGGCCGATCGGGGGTGATGCGCATCTTCGCCACGGTCGCACCGTGGAGCGCGCGTTCGCGGGACAGCAGCCAGATCGTCAGGCCTCTCGTGTGTTCGGGCTGCGGCCGGATCACCACGTCCTCGTCCTCGACGGACTCGACGAGCTGATCGAGCGTGGTGCCGAGGGCCCGCGCGATCGGGACCAGTTGGTCGAGGGCGATCCTGCGGTGGCCGGTCTCGATGCGGCTCAGCGTGGACGGACTGAGAAAGCAGCGCGCAGCGAGCACGTCCAGTGACCAGCCGCGGGCCAGCCGAAGCCCCCTGATGCGTTGACGGATCACGCTGTCCAACCCGACTTCTTGCGTCATAGGCAAGAGTGTATGCGTGCAACGCAGGGTGTGGCTAGCCTGGAGCCATGACACAGCATTCCCATCATCACAGCAGTCACCACGGCGGGCACACTCCCGAGCACGAGGCGGCGCTCGCGGATCTACTGGACCTGGACGCCGAGGTGCTCGGGTCCTACCTGGATTCGGTGGCCGAATGGGTCGGACAGCGCACCCGAGACACCCCGCGGCGGGTCGTCGACGTGGGTGCGGGCACGGGCGTCGGCAGCCTGACCCTGGCTCGACAATTCCCCGCGGCAGAGGTGATCGCGATCGACAGGTCGGAGATGATGCTCACGCGCCTGCGCACGGCCGCGCACGGGCAGGGGCTGGCCGGCCGAGTGAGCGTCGTGCACGCCGATCTGAATGTCGCCTGGCCCGCAGTGGGCGCGGCGGACGTCGTGTGGGCAGCCTCCTCGTTGCACGAGGTCGCCGACCCCGACCGGGTGCTCCAGGACATGTACGGCGCGCTGAACACCGGTGGCGTGCTGGTGGTCGTCGAAATGGACGCGCTGCCGCGCCTCCTGCCGGACGACCTCGGCCTGGGCCGCCCTGGCCTGGAGACGCGCTGCCACGAAGCCTTGGCGCGATTGGACTGGAACGCGCACCCGAACTGGCGGACCCACGTGGAACGGGCCGGTTTCGTAGACGTCGAGGAGCGCAGTTTCACCAGCGAGGCAACCCCGGCCCCGCCGAGCACCGGACTCTATGCACAGAATTTCCTGCGCCGCATTCGCTCCGCGCTCGACGGACAACTTGCCGCCGACGACCGCGACACTCTCGATCACCTTCTCGCGGACGACAACCCCGACAGCGTCCTGCACCGAGGGGATCTGACGGTGCGGGGCAGCCGGACCGTCTGGATCGCCCGACGCCCCTGAACCGCCGGACGGAGTGGAACTCCCTCACGCCGTCCGTGCCTGCGGGAACCGGCTCACCTGGAAGTGGTGAGTTGCGGCGGGATCGGACCCCTCGGCGGGGCTCGGAACCTTACCGAGATCATTCGGTGTATTTTGCGGTTCCGTCTCGGACCGATTCAGTAGACTGACGATGTGCCGAATCAGGAAAACGCCGAATTCGCAGGCAGCGAGCCGAAGGTGCCGTTCCCCAAGCCGGAACGCGACATCGATCTCTACCGCCGGGCGATCGCCACCCTCCAGGCCGCCCTCCCCCACGGCTGGACGTTGACGTCCGGAAAGTCCCGCTCCCTCGCCGACGCACCGGAACGGTTGCTGGTCGGCGCACCCAACGGCGAGGTGGCGTCCTTCTCCGTCATCCCCGCCCGAGGGGTGCTCGCCGGGGACGCCGCCCGGTTCGCCGACGGATTGTCCGGATCCGATCGCGGATTCGTTTGCGCCCGTTACCTTTCCGAGCCGGTTCGCCGTCAACTCGACGCCAGGGGTCTCTCCTACGCCGATGCGACGGGCAACACCTCCCTGGCGGCGGACCGGCCTGCGATCTGGGTGCGCGACCGCGGCGCGGACGCCGACCCGTGGCGTGGCCCCGGCCGTCCGGCCGCCCAGCTGACCGGCGATCCCGCCGCCCGGGTCGTGCGCGCCCTCGCCGATCATTCGGGTCAGCTGACGGTTCCCGAACTCGTCCGACTGTCCGGCGCGTCCACCGGCGCGACCTATCGGGTGGTGGAAACCCTGGAGGAACGCGATCTGCTCGAACGACTCCCCCGTGGCCCCATCACCAGCGTCCGGTGGCAGCAGATGCTGCGCGCCTGGAGCAGTGACTCGAGTTTCAAGGACTGCCCCACCGTCGGCTACTTCGCACCCGAGGGAGTGCAGTCGTTCGTCGCGAAACTCGGAAAGGTCTCCGGCCACCTCTACGCGGTGACCGGGTCACTCGCCGCGGCGGCGTTCGTCGAATACGCGCCGGCGCATCAGGTCCAGATCTACGCCGACCACGGCGAAGCGCTGGCCGGCGCACTCGAGCTACGCCCCGTCGATCAGGGTGCCAACGTCCTCGTCGCCACGCCCCGATCGGCTGCGGTCTTCGAGCGCACCCTGTTCCGCGACAACGTTCGTCTGGTCGCCCCGGCCCAGGCCTTCGCGGATCTTCTCGCCGGCACCGGTCGTCATCCGCAGGAGGCGGAGCACCTCCTCGACTGGATGACCGAGAACGTGACCGAGTGGAGAACAACCCTCGGCGCACCGACCGTTACCTGACCGATCACTCGCCGCGGGCGAAAACGCCCGAGTGTGCGCAACACGACCACGCCACGCCGCGCGTGATGGCGCGCACAAGCGTGCTCGGGTAGCAGGATGTACATCTTGTGGCCTCACCGAGTGAGTCGGAACGGGCCTGACGGAAGTCGCGATCCGTTCGCAAAACGAATAGGGGTACTTGCATGTCCATGGGAGTCGGGCTCAGGATCGGCAGTGTCGTGTCCACCGCGGTGGTGGCGTCGAACGATCCAGGATCCCCGGATCCGGTCGTCATCGTCCGGGACACCGTCCTGCACATGTGCCCGGACGGCACCGCAATTCTCGGCGGGTCGGCGCCACACACGATCGGCGACATCCACACCGTGTCGGGGTTCCTTCCCCGCGTCGGCGACCCGGCCGGTGTCGCGGTCGGCGACGGATCGCGGTACCGCGCCGAAGACCTGGTCGCGGGTGCGATGCGGTGCCTGCTCCGGGAGTGCGAACCTCTCCCCGACCACGGCGGCCGGACCGGCGGCGCCCCCGACATCATGGCCGCCTACCCCACCCGCTGGGACTCGGCCGCCGTCGCGGCGCTCCGCGACGCCCTGGACTACGCCGACATGTCCTACCTGTCCCTCGTCTCGGACGCCGAAGCCGCCGCAGCCTGGTTCGAATCCGAGATCGCGGAGCGTCCCGGGCAGCTGGTCGGCATCTATCACGTCGACGACACGGGCGCGACCGTCGCGCTGATCCGCTCGGGCGTCGAGGCAGGCAAGGCGTTTCGCTTCTCCTCGGGGGGTTCTCCCACGGCCCAGATCGCCACCGCGCTCGGGGCGTTCGGCTGGCTGCCCAGCAACCTCGATGCCGTGGTCGTCACGGGCGACGGCCTGATCGCGCGGGACTCCGCGGCCATTCACGGGTTCGCGAACACCGTCGGTGAGAAGTTCGGTGTGCGCTGTGTCGTCGGCCCGGGTCCCGAGCAGACCGCAGCGCTCGGTGCCGCCATCCGCGCCGCCGGATTCAACCCGACCACTCACAGGGTCACCCCGATCGGGCTGCCGCCGTCGTACGACGTCACCGAGGTGATCGACGCCGTAGTGGGCGAGCCGGTGCCCTCGACCTCGACAACCGCGAGCCGGCCGGCGACGCGCACGCACAACCCCGCGTCGGCCGCGGCGGTGGGCGCCTCCCCTGCCCGGGTGTCGGGCGGAACGGCGGTTGCGACACCGCCGGAACCTCGCGCGGTCGCGCAGTCCGGCGACGAATCCACCGCCGACTCGACGTCCCGGGCGTCCTGGCTGGTCGCCGCAGCAGTCGGACTGGCTCTCGTGCTGGTGGCGATCGTCTTCGTGCTGTTCGTCCTCTGAATGCCTGCCTCCCGGCATCGGTGCAGCGGTGGGGTGAGGCAGTCGAATCGCGACGATGGAACATCGGTGACGCGGGGTGGTTGGTACGCGACCGAGCACCTGAATTCGGTAAATTATTGAGTTCCGTCAGGTTCCGATTCAGATTGCACCGGTGGTGGTGCGCGTCGGCACGGCGTTCGCTCGACGGCTGGGCGACCGCATAACCTGTCACGGTGAGTGAATCAGGCAGCGATCCCGGTCGGTCCCCCTCGGGGCTGCGCGCAGCGCGCCCGGCGGTTGCTCCCCCACTCCGGGACGACCGGTTGAAACTGTTCGCCTTCACCACGGCGGAGAAGCGCGCGGAGTACCTGTGGGTGCTGCGGGCCTTCGACCACGCCCGCGCCAACTACGTCGTCCTGCTCCACGCCGGCGACGTCGCCCGCATTCTGGACGGTCTCGCGGTCGGCGATCCGGCCGGACAACTCGGCGCCGGCGACGTCACCCCCCTGCTCGAGCAACTGCACGTCTGGGAAGTGCTCGAACGCAGCTACGACGGAACCCGCGCCGCGACGCTGGCCGAATACCGGAACCGGCACTTCGTCTATCAGTTCAGCCAGGCCGGCTACCAGGTGTTCCGAGCCGTCGAGGACGCGCTGGCGGCCCGACTCGACGACGCGTCGCTGTCCCGGCTGGCGCTGCCCGACCTCCTCGCCGACATGAACGACCTGGCCGCCGCCAACCGCGCGGCCGACAACGACCTCGTGTACCGGAAACTCAACCGTCTCGACGCGACGCTGTCGGACATGGCCGGACGCGCCGCCCAGTTCTACCTGACCCTCGGCGACCTCGTCCGCACCACGGAGATCACGCCCGAGACGTTCATGTCCCACAAGGACGCTCTCCTCACGCACATGCGCGAGTTCAGCTCCGACCTCTCGCGCTATGCACCGAAACTCGCGGCGGCCATCGCGCTCGTGGAAGACACCGGCGTCGAGACGATGGTGGCGCGGGCCGCCGCCAGCGACGAGCGGGTGTTCCTCGGCATCGAAGAGCGCGAAGCCGATTGGCGCGCGCGGTGGGCGGGATTGACGCATTGGTTCGTCGGGAGCGAGGCCGGTCTCAGCGAGTCGGAACGCCTCCGCGAGGGCACGATGAGCGCCATCGCCGCCGTCCTGTCGCTGCTGCGCCGCGTCACCGAGACCCGCAAGGGCGGTGTCAGCAGGGAGAGCCAATTACGCCACCTCGCAGGCTGGTTCGCCGCCACTCCGACCGAGGACGCCGCGCATGCACTGTTCCAGGCCGTGTTCGACCTCGGGCGTCCGCGCCACCTGTCGATGGTGCATCCGGACGCCGACATCATTCCCGACACGCGGTCGTGGTGGGAGGCCCAGCCCGTGGAGATCTCCCGCACGCTCGCCGAGACGGGACGTCCCCCGTCTCCAGGCCTGCCCGCACGGGTGCACCGCAACGAGGGCAGCGTGCGCCGCCTGCGGGAGGAACAGCTGACCGCGCAACGACTTCGCGCCGCCGCCGCCCAGTCGCTGGCCCGGGGCGGGGTCTACGAACGGGAACTCGACGAGGCCGAAACCGACGTGCTGCTGAGTCTGCTCAACGCCGCGCTGACGGCGCGGGTTCCGGTCAGCGGCCGTGTGAAGAGCAGCACAGGATCGGAGAACGGCGTGAAGCTCACCCTCAGCCCGCACAGCGAATCGACGGTGGTGCGCACCGCCCGAGGACGTCTGCACCTCGACGGACTGCAGGTGAGCGTTCGGTGAAGGCACGGGAGATCTCGCCGCTCGCCCTCGATTCGTATCAGCGCGCCGCCCGCGTCATTCTGTCGAATCACTTGGTGACACAGACCTATCCGGATCGCATCGCACTCCCCCTGCTCCGCCGGTGGGCCACCGAATTACGCGACGATCTGATGACGCTCTTCGGGTACCGACTCGAAGTCACGGAGACGACCGCCCGGCTGTTCACGGTGAGCGACCGACTCGACGCCGGGACCCCGGCCAAGACGGCCACCGACCGCACGTTCGACCGGTACCGCTACGCCTACCTCGCGTTGGCGTTGGCCGCGCTCGGCCGCGCCGGAAACCAGATCGCCCTGTCCGAGCTCGCCGATCACGTGGCCGCCGACGCCGCCCAGGTCGAGGGTGTGGACCTGTCCACGGAACGCGCGTCCGACCGGGATGCGTTCGTCGACGCCGTCGGCTGGCTCGCCGCCCGCGGCGCGATCGCCCTCGCCGACGGCGACGCGGGCGGCTGGGCCGCCAATCCCGATGCGGGAGAGGCGCTCTACGACATCGACAGGTCCGTCGTCATCGCCCTGTTCCGGCCGCCGCGCGCACTGCAGCACCTCCGGTCCATCCGCGGACTGCTCGCCGGTGCGGACGTGGCGACCGAGGACGACACCTCCGAGTTCGGGACCGCCCGGCCGGTCGACGTGAAGGAGACCGCGCGGCAGGTCCGGCGTGCTCTCGTCGAACGGCCCGTGGTCTACGCCGCCGACCTCGACGATGACGAGCTGATGCAACTCGCACTCCCCCGCACCGCAGCCGATGTCGAGTTGCTCACCGGACTGGTCGCGGAGCGGCGTGAGGAGGGTGTCGCGATGATCGACTCCTCCGGACGTCTGTCCGACGTCCGGTTCCCCGGGACGGGAACGGTCGCGCAGGTCGCGCTCCTGCTCGCCGGCGAGATCGCCGATCGCGTACTGGATCCGGACGCTCCGGAGACGGCCCGGATGCCGCTGCCGCGGGCCCGGTTCGACGACCTGATCGAACAGGTCGACAGCGCCATTCCCCAGTCCGGGATCTTCGACAGCCTCGCCGGCCACGACGGATTCGAACCCACAGACCCCGCCCCCGAAGACCGGCTGTTCCCGGTCATCGAGGACGACTGGATCGCCGGCACCGTCCGGACACTGACCGAACGGTTCGGGCGCACGTTCGCCGCCGGCTGGCAGGCAGACCCGGACGGTCTGGGACGCGCGGCGCTGGCGCTGCTCGAGCGGTTACGCCTCACCGCGGCCGTGCCGGGTGGCGTGCTCGCACTCCCGGCACTCGCCCGCTACCGGGGTGTGGTGGTCACGATCCGCGACCGCACACCCGAGATCGACCTGTTCCAGAGCTCAGCGAACGACAGCGAGGAAGTCACAGCATGACGAGTGCGCGTTTCCGGCCCACCCGCGCCGGGATCATCAACCTCTGGGACTACCGCGATCAGGAGTTCTCCTTCGCCGACGGTCGCCTCGTTCTCCGCGGTCCCAACGGTTCCGGCAAGACGAAGGCCCTCGAAGTGCTGTTCCCGTTCGTCTTCGACGGCCGGATCGAACCCCGGCGGCTCAATCCGTTCGCCGGCGAGGAACGCACCATGAAGTCGAACCTGCTGTACCGCGGGCAGGAGAGCGCGTACTCGTACGTCTGGATGGAGTTCTGCCGCGGCGCGAAGGACGACCCCGAGGCCGTCACCGTGGGCATCGGCATGCGCGCCACCCGCACCAACGACAAGGTCACACGCTGGTACTTCGTTGCCGACGGTCGCGTCGGCGTCGACTTCTCCCTACTCGGCAGCGACGACCGTCCGCTCACGAAAAAGCAACTGGGCGAACAGATCGGCACCGACTCCATCACCGACCGGCCGCTCGACTACCGCGCCGCCATCGACGCCCGGATGTTCGGGCTCGGCGTCCAGCGCTACGACCAGCTGATCAACCTCATCCTCACGCTCCGGCGGCCCCAGCTCGCGAAGAACCTCGACCCCAAGGGACTGTCGCAGGCACTCACCGACGGTCTGCGACCGCTCGACGAGCAACTGGTCCTCGAGGCGGCACGCTCGTTCAGCGACATGGAGGAGGTCGGCCGGGCGCTCGAGGGGCTGGCCGCGGCGGACCAGGCGGCACAGAGCTTCGTCGGCGTGTACGCGAAATACCTTCGCCAGCAGGCGCGTACGGACGTCGACCACCTCGCGACCCGTCTGGAGGCCGTCCGATCCGGTATCGCCGCTCTCCATGGGGCGGCAGCGGACCGGGCGCGCAGCCAGGAGAGCCGAGCGGCCGCCGAAGAACGCTTCACCGCCGCCGAACGCGCACTCGACCAGGCCAATGCCACCCTGGACGCACTGAAGCGGTCGACGGCGTACGAAGGGCGGACACAACTCGACGACCTCGCGCAGGCCGTCTCGACGCTCGAGAAGTCGACCGAACTGCAGGCCGAGAAGGCACGCAAGGCGAAGGCGACCCTCGAACAGCGATCCGAGGAGCACGACAAGGCCGGTGACGCCGTCGCCCGCGCCGTCGAGGCGCTCACCCATGCCGAAGACGAGCTTCACCTCGCGGCCGAGGACGCGGGAATCACTTGGACCGCACTCCCCGAGAACGCGCGCACCGACCAGCTGACCGCGGCGCTGCGCGGGCACACCGAAGAACGCGACGGCGACATCCGCGCGGTCCGGGCCGCACTCGCCACCGTCGAGAGGGCGGTCACCGAACGGACCAGGGCCGACGAGGCTGCACGCCGAGGCCAGGAGCAACTCGACACCGCGACGGTCGCCGTTCTCGAGGCCGAGACCGCGGTCGAATCGGCCCGCAGCCGCTGCGCCGGCGAACTCCGATCCTGGTGGACGGAACAGTCGGCCCTCTACGCCGAGATCGACGCGCCCGCTTCACTGTTCGACGTCCTGGACGCCGCCCTCGGCCGGATCGGCGACGACGACACCGCCACCCTGTCGGAGACGCTGACCGAACAGACGACGGACGCCGTCGACGCGCTCCGGTTGCGTCGTCAGCAGTACGACCGCGACGCCGCCGCCGCCGAGGAGGTGATCGCCGCACACGAATCCGCTCGCGCGGCCATCGAATCCGAGCACGACGACGCCCCGCCGCTCTCGACCGCCCGGCAGGACGCCCGGTCCCGGCTGACCGGTGCACCGCTGTGGCGTCTGGTCCGCTTCGCCGACAGTGTCGACGCTGCCGCGGCGGCAGGAATCGAGGCCGCACTGCAGGCCGCGAATCTCCTCGACGGCTGGGTGCCCGTCGACGACGCACTCCCCGACGTCGAATCCGAACAGTTCCTCGTGGCCCTTCCGGCCGGGGATCGGCCCACCGGCACGACCCTCGCGGACGTTCTCGAGGTCGAACAGGACACGGGCGTTCCCAACGATCGCGTGCGCGGGATCCTCGAATCCATCGCCCTCGAATCCCTCGACCTGTCCGAAGGTCCGGTCGGTGTCGCCGAAGATGGTGCGTACCGGCAGGGAATCCAGCGGGGACGCCACACGAAATCGGACGCGGAGTACATCGGAACCACCGCACGGGCCCGCAGGCGCGCCGTCCGTATCGCCGAACTCGACAGGATCCTCGAGGAAACCCGGGCGACCCTCGACGAAGCCCGGGCGTCCGCGGATGCGGCGGCGGCGCTGCTGTCGCGGACCACCGCGGCGGCGCAGGCCCTGCCCCGCACCGGATCGATCCTCACGGCGCTGAAGAAGGTCACCGAATCCGCAGGCGCACTCCGCAGCCGCTCCGACACGGCGACAGCGGTCGGTCGCGAACTCGACCAGGCCATCGCCGACCTGTCCGCGAAGGAGAAGCAGCTCCGGGCCACTGCGTCCACGCACCGGACTCCCCACGTCGCCCGCGAGATCGACTCGCTCGCCGCGGCCGTCCGGCATTTCGAGAAGCAGGGCGAGATGGTGCAACGGTGCAGGCGCGAACACGCCAAGGAGATGGAGCACACCCGCGAGTCCGAGGACCGACTGCACGAGGCGCGCGGCAGCGCGGAGGAGTTCGCGGAAGAAGCTGCCATCGCCGAAGAGGTTCTCGCGCAACAGGTCCAACGCCTCGAGACGCTGCGCGACACGCTGGGATCGGGGGCCGAGCAGTTGGACCGCCAACTCGAGGAGGCGCACGCGCGGATCGAGGCGTGCAAGAAGGAGCAGCGCGACGCCCGCAAGGCGGACAAGGACGCGGGTGAGGCCATCGGTAAAGCCGAGGGCGCGTACAACACCGCCGTCCAGACGCTCCGGCTGGCGCTCACCGAAACGCACGCCGACGCCGCCCGCCTCGCGCCGTATGCCCGGCGCGACCTACTCGAACTCCTCGGCGTCGACGGCGGCCACACCTGGCCGGCGAGCTCGGCGGCGTGGATGAGTGCCGAACAGCTGGTGTATCGGATCCAGAACGCCGACGACGACACCCAGATCCTGCCGCCCGAAGTGGATGCCCTGTTCCGCGCACTGGACGGCGCCACCGAATCGGTGCGGGTCAGCGACTCGGCGCGCAAGTCGACGCGCACCGCGCTCACCACCGCGCTGCAGGACTTCGACGCACAATTGGCGGCCGCCGGCCAGGACTACCGGTTGCAGTGGGACGCCCCGGACGGCGTGACCGTGGTGCAGGTGCAGGACGACGAGGGGTACTCGTCGATCGGCGAGTTCGCCGCCCGCATCGCGTCCGCTCGCTCCGATCAGGAATTGCTGCTCACCGAATCCGAGCGTCGCATCCTGGAGGACGCGCTGCTCACGGGTCTCGCACAGCAGATCCACGAACGGACCGTCGACGCACGCGAACTCATCGCCCGGATGGGCACCGAGATGCGGGAGCGCCGGATGTCGTCCGGCAACACCATCGGCGTCCACTGGGTGCTCGCCGACAACCTCGACGACAGCGCGAAGGCGATCTCCAAACTTCTCGAGCGCGACATCTCGGCGCTGGGGCCGGACGAGCTCGCCACGATGCGCGCCCACTTCGCCCACCAGATCAGGACTGCCCGCGCCGCCCACCCGGAGCGTTCGTACCCGGAGATCCTGGCGTCCGCCCTCGACTACCGGCGGTGGCGGGTGTTCTCGTTCACCCTGATCAGCGGCAACGGCAACGAAGACCGGCTGACCGTCGCCCGGCACAGCGCGCTCTCCGGCGGCGAGCAGTCCGTCTCGCTGCACCTGCCGCTGTTCGCCGCAGCGCACGTCATGCTCGATTCCGCCGACCCCCATGCGCCGCGACTGCTGGCGCTGGACGAAGCGTTCGCCGGCGTCGACGACAACGGCCGGGCCGAACTGCTCGGCCTCAGCGTGCAATTCGACCTCGACCTGTTCATGACCGGGTTCGACCTGTGGATCACGTACGGCGGCGTGCCGGGGTGTGCGCACTACGATCTGGCGCACTCGACAGCCGAGCAGAGCGTCAGCGCCACGCTGCTCGTGTGGTCGGATGGCGAACTACTCGCCGAACACGACGGCACCGACCTGGCGCAGGCGCTCGGTTCGCCCCTCCGCAGGCGCGTCCCGACGCCCGCGGAGGGTGCCCTCGAGTTCGCCTGACCCGTGAGTACTTGTTAACCGCGGGCGGTTAACAAGTACTCACGGGCGCCGGAGGCGCACACCGAGGAGGGCGTCCACGGCGGCGGCGAATTCGCTCGGCGCGTTCGTGTCCGAGCCACCGTGGTCGAGGGCGCGACGGGCCCAGCCGTCGAGGGCGTCGAGCGCCTTCGGGGTGTCGAGATCGTCCGCGAGATGCTGGCGCAGCCGGGCGATCGTGTCGGTGGCAGACTGCGCCGACTCGAGTGCGGCGGCGTCCTTCCACAGCTGCAGCCGGGTGTGGGCGTCGGCGAGAACCTGCTCGGTCCAGGGGCGGTCCTGCCGGTAGTGCCCGGACAGCAGTCCGAGGCGGATGGCGGCCGGGTCGACTCCCTCGCCGCGCAGCTTCGACACGAACACGAGGTTGCCGCGGCTCTTCGACATCTTCTCGCCGTCGAGACCGATCATGCCGGTGTGCACGTAGTGGCGGGCGAAGCGACGGTCGCCCGTGGCCGACTCGGCGTGCGCCGCGGAGTACTCGTGGTGCGGGAAGATCAGGTCGCTGCCGCCGCCCTGCACGTCGAAACCCGAACCGATGCGGTTGAGGGCGATGGCCGAACACTCGATGTGCCAGCCGGGACGCCCGGGACCGAACGGAGACGGCCATGACGGCTCCCCCGGGCGGACCGCACGCCACACCAGGGCGTCGAGGGGATCCTCCTTGCCGGGGCGGTCGGGGTCGCCGCCGCGCTCGGCGAAGAACTTGTCCATCGTCTCGCGGTCGTAGCCGGACTCGTACCCGAACTGCTCGGTCGCGTTGGCACGGAAGTACACGTCGGGGAATTCGGGGTCGTCGACGACGTAGGCGGCGCCGGACGCGACGAACTTCTCGACCATCTCGATCACTTCGCCGATCGACTCCACCGCGCCGATGTAGTCGCGCGGGGGCAGCACCCGCAGGGCTTCCATGTCTTCGCGGAACAGCGCCGTCTCGCGCATGCCGAGGACCACCCAGTCCTCGCCGTCGCGGTTGGCGCGCTCGAACAGCGGGTCGTCGACGTCGGTGACGTTCTGGACGTAGTGCACGTCGTGCCCGGCGTCACGCCAGATCCGGTTCACCAGATCGAACGTCAGGTACGTGGCCGCGTGACCGAGGTGGGTGGCGTCGTAGGGGGTGATACCGCACACGTACATCGTGGCCGTGCGTCCGGGAGTGACGGGACGTACCTGCCGGTCAGCGGTGTCGAACAACCGCAGCGGAGGCCCCTGGCCTGGAACGGACGGGACAGCGGTTTCGGACCAAGACTGCATGAGAGCGAGCCTAGTGGACCCGCATTTCCGCCTCGGAGGGAGCCGCCGCCCCCACGGGCGCCGAACGGCTCCGTCAGAACGCGGGCCACGGAATCGGCCGGTGACCGTTCGGCCGGGGCATCACCGGCGCCGCGAGGAGGTCCACGGAACGCTCGTACAGCGCGGCGACCTCGCCGGACGTGATGTGCTCGCCCAGTCGCGCACCGAAGTCGCCCTCGAGCGAGGAGATCAGTTCCGCGATGTCGACGACGAGGGCGCCCGGCACCTCCGTCCCGGCCCACCCCCACAACACGGTCCGCAGCTTGTTCTCCGTGTGCAGGCAGATGCCGTGGTCGACGCCGTAAACGGAACCGTCGAGCCCCTCGAGTGCGTGGCCGCCCTTGCGGTCGGCGTTGTTGATCAGCACGTCGAGGACCGCCATCCGCTGCAGCCGCGGGTCGTCGGCGTGGATGAGCGCGACCGGTTCGCCGTCCATGTCGGTGGCGCGCAGGATCTCGAACCACCCCTCGGGGACGGCGTCGGGAGCGCAGATGTCGACCAGGTCGAGACCGCCGGTGTCGTCGGCGTGCCGGTCGGGGGTGTCGACCCACCGCTGCACCATGCCCGGGCCGAACGGACCGTCCCGCAGGAGAGTGCGGGGAATCACACTCCACCCGAGCTGTTCGGACACGAGATACGACGCGTATTCACGTCCGGCGAGCGTGCCGTCCGGGAAGTCCCACAATGGACGCTCCCCGCGGACGGGCTTGTACACGCAGCGGACGGTGTTCTCACCCTCGACTGCGTCGCACACGAGGGTGGCGTTACTGGCGTGGGTGATCTGGCCGATGAGGGTCAGCTCGCCGGACTCCAGAGGATCGGACTCCTCGGCAGGCACCCGTCAGTCCTCCTCGTCCATCTCCGGGGTGAGGCCGAAGCTCTGGCCTCGGCGGTACCCGTTGGTCCGGATGCAGATGTGCCCTTCCGGGGCCAGTGGCTCACCGCACAGTGGGCACGGCGCGCGCCCGGCGGCGATGACCCGTTCGGAGCGCAACGAGAAGTCCCGCGCCTGCAACGGGGTGAGGAAGACGCGCACGGCGTCCGGTCCGTCCTCGGAGTCGTCGAGAACGACGGACTCGTCGAACTCCGTCTCACTGACGGCGAGCAGTTCCACCACGACGGCTCCGGCGTCCGCGTCCCAGCCCAGGCCCATCGTGCCGACCCGGAACTCGGCGTCGATCGGGGTGACGAGGGGGCTCGCGTCGTCGAGTTCGGCCCCCTCCGGGGGAACCTCCGTCCCGAACCGGCGGTGCACTTCCTCGAGGAGGAGCCCCATCCGGTCGGCCAGTACCTGCACCTGCTGTTTCTCCAGCAGGACGCTGATCACTCGCGCCTCGTGTACGGCCTGGAGGTAGAACGACCTGTCGCCGGGCTCACCCACCGTCCCGGCAATGAATCGGTCAGGAGTGCGGAATACGTGAATTGCGCGTGACATTGCACCTCCTTCAGCTGGAGCCGGGCCCTACTGCGGCGCTGCCCACTCGTTGTTCCGTCTCGGACTGTTCCTCGCAGCATGTTGCGTTCATTATCCGTCAATCGTCACCGGCGGGGTCCGCCTAATCGTCACCGGCGGGGTCCGCCTAATACTCACAGCCGGACCTCCCCGCCGGGCACCGATCCGGATACTTCGGCGCGGGCCCCGTCTCCGGAGACGGGTGGCGTGTTGACTCCGGACAGATCGGCGCCGGTGTCGTTCATCTTCAGCACGTACGGACGGGTGGAGGTGTACCGGACGACGCTGATCGAGGCCGGCTCGGCGACGATCCGCTGGAATCCGTCGAGGTGCGCGCCGAGGGCGTCGGCGAGGACCGACTTGATGACGTCGCCGTGTGAGCACGCCACCCACACGACGTCCCGGCCGTGCAGTTCGGCGAGCCGCGCATCGTGCTCCCGGACCGCGGCGACGGCCCGGGCCTGGACCTGCGCCAGCCCTTCTCCTCCCGGGAACACTGCGGCGGACGCGTGCTGCTGCACGATCTTCCACAGCGGCTCCTCGAGCAGGACCTTCAGCTCACGACCGGTCCACTCGCCGTAGTCGACCTCGACCAGCCGATGTTCCACCACCGGGGTCAGGCCCCGGGCCCGGGCGAGCGGCTCCACGGTCTGCTCGCACCGCACGAGCGGCGAGTGCACGATCTCCTCGATCGCAACGTCCGCGAGCCGGGACACGATGGCCTGCGCCTGCTCGCGGCCGCGGTCGTCGAGTTCGACTCCCGGTGACCGGCCGGCAAGCGTGTGTGCGGTGTTCGAGGTCGACCGCCCGTGGCGCAGCAGCACAACTGTCATTGGCCCAGCCTAGTGTCGTGCACTCCCCGGCCGCCCGATCTCAGGTGGCCGACACGACGCCGGTCGCGAGAAGCGACAGGACGACCACGCCGAGGATGATGCGGTAGCCGACGAACCAGTACATCGAGTGGTCGACGACGAACCGCAGCAGCCACGCGATCGACGCGTAGCCGATGGCGAACGCGATGACAGTGGCGACGAGGAGCTGCGGGCCGCTCGCGTTGAGGCCTTCACCGGCCGGTTCGAATGCGTCGGGCAGGCTGAACAGCCCGGACGCGACGACCGCGGGGATGGCGAGGAGGAACGAATAGCGCGCGGCGGCTTCGCGGGTGAGTCCGAGGAAGAGTCCGGCACTGATCGTGCCGCCCGACCGGGATACGCCCGGGATCAGGGCGAGCGCCTGCGCCGAACCCATGATGATGCCGTCCTTGGCGCGCAGGTCCTCGACGGGACGCACCTTCCGCCCGTAGTACTCGGCCGCCGCGATGACCAACGCGAACACGATCAGCATGGTGGCGATCAGCCACAGGTTGCGGGCGCCCGTGCGGATCTGGTCCTTGAACAGGAAACCGAGGACACCCACCGGGATCGTGCCGATGATCACATACCAGCCCATCCGGTAATCGAGGTCACCGCGATGCTCGGGGTGGAACAGTCCCCGGAACCACCCGGCGATGATCCGTCCGATGTCGCGGGCGAAGTAGATGAGCACCGCGGCTTCGGTGCCGAGCTGGGTGACGGCGGTGAAGGACGCACCGGCGTCGTCACCGAAGAAGACCTCCGACACGATCCGGAGATGGCCGGACGAGGAGATCGGCAGGAACTCGGTCAATCCCTGGACCGTACCGAGGACAATCGCCTGGAGCCAGGACATCGCCTCGCCCATCACTCACCGGTCCCGAGGTCGAATGTGCCGCTCTGACGCCAATTTCCCATGTCGCGTTCGTAATTCACCGGCGCCACGGTACCGGGGAGGGCGACCTCCGGCAGAATCCGGCGTGGCAGGACCCCTGCCCCGCGATACCCCACTACTCTGCACCTGTGGTGACCGGTCCCGGGGGGCACCAGCATCTTCGGGGGCGACGCCGGGTTGCAGCTACGGTACGAGACGCAGGCGGTTATGGAACAGAGATCGGTCGGAGCAAGCGGGCTACGAGTGTCACGACTCGGCCTGGGCACGCTCACGTGGGGTCGGGACACCGACGGCGACGAGGCCGCGGCGCAGATCGCGGCGTTCGTCGATGCGGGCGGAACGCTCGTCGACACCTCGCCCGCGTACGGCGACGGTGTGGCGCAGCGGATCCTGGCGGAACTGCTCGACGACGTGGTGCCGCGAACGGAACTCGTCCTGAGCTCGAGTTCCGGGATCAACCCGTCGGGTCCCTCACGGATCGACTGCTCGCGACGCGGTCTCGTCGCCCAGCTCGACGCCACCCTGCGCGAACTCGGCACCGACTACCTGGACATGTGGCAGGTCGCCACCTGGGATCCGTTCACGCCGGTCGACGAGGTCGCCGCCACACTCGATTTCGCGGTGGCGAGCGGCCGGGTCCGGTACGTCGGGGCGCGGGGTTACCTCGGGTGGCAGCTGGCCACCGCGGCAGGGGCGTCCCGCGGCACCACGCTCGTCGCCACCCAGGTGGAGTACTCGCTGCTCGCCCGGGGAGTCGAGGAAGAACTCGTTCCGGCCGCGGCGCATCACGGTATCGGTGTGTTCGCTGCGGTGCCGCTCGCCCGCGGGGTCCTGACCGGCAAATACCGCAACGGGATCCCCGTCGATTCCCGCGGTGCCGACGACGCGCACGCGCAGGACGTCCAGAGTTACCTCGGCGACTCGTCCGTCCGAGTGGTCGACGCGGTCGTGACCGCGGCCGACGGGCTCGGCACGTCCCCGCTGGCCGTCGCGCTCGCGTGGGCGCGCGATCGTCCGGGTGTCGCGAGCGCGGTCGTCGGGGCGAGGGACATCGCACAGCTGACCGGAGTGCTCGTCGCCGAGGAGCTGGAGTTGCCTGCCGCGATCGCAGCGGCGCTCGACGACGTCAGCGCCTAGCGTGTGCAGGAGCAGGCAGACGTGCACCTGCAGTTCACGTGCAGGGCAGGCTAACCTGGTGCCCACCGGCCGACGCCCGTAGATCTGCAGGAGAGTCCATGACCACGCTGAACGAGGCCGACGCGGCCGATCGCCGAACCGTCGGCTTCGCCGAGCGCATCAAGGCCGGGACGGACGCTGCTCACCGGGAGACGGAGCAGTCCCGCTTCGTCGGGGCCCTCCTCGCCGGTGAACTCACCTCGGACGGCTACGCCGAACTGCTCGCGCAGACGTACCTCGTCTACCGCGAACTCGAGGACGCAGGGCGCACCCACACCGGCAACCCCGTCGCGTCGCCGTTTCTCCACGACGAACTGCTGCGGGTTCCGTCACTGGAAGCGGATCTCGAGTTCCTGCGCGGGCCGTCGTGGCGCGAGACGGTGTCCGCGCTGCCCGCCACCACCCGCTACGTGGAGCGGCTCCGCGAGGTGGCGTACGAATGGCCCGCCGGTTTCGTTGCGCACCACTACATCCGGTACATGGGAGATCTGTCCGGTGGGCAGATCATCCGGCGCATGCTCGAACGCGCGTACGGGTACACCACCGACGGTCTGCAGTTCTACATCTTCGACGAGATCCCGAAACCGAAGGTGTTCAAGGACACCTACCGCGCGAAACTCGACGCCGCGCCCCTGACTCCGGAGGAACAGCAGCGGGTGATCGACGAGGTCAACCTCGCCTACCGGCTCAACGGCGACCTGTTCGCCGCCCTCGAAGCGGACATCGACCGGTACCTCGCACGATGAGATCGGTGTTCCGGACCCGCACGGACAGGTCGCCGTTCGCCGTTCTCGTCCTGCTTCTCGTGTCCGCGGTAGCGGTGACGGCGTGCACATCCGGCGCCGGTGACAGCGCAGGCGGCACCGGCGGTGCGCGCACGGCGGTCCTCGACGACCTGAATCCCGAACCCCTCGAGTCCCCCGCCACACCGGTGCTGCCCGTCACGGTCCGCAGTTTCGACGGGGTGGACGTGACGATCACGGACGCGAGCCGGATCGTGACCGCGGACCGCTATGGAACGCTCACCGAGACGGTCTTCGCACTCGGACTCGGCGACAACGTGGTGGGCCGGGACATCGCCTCCGAGTTCCCGGCCGCGCAGGACGTGCCGGTGGTGACACCGGGCGGGCAGTCCCTCAACGCCGAGGCCATCCTCGACCTGGCGCCGACGGTGATCCTCACCGACACCAGCATCGGCCCGCAGGCCGTGCAGGATCAGCTGCGGGCAGCCGGTATTCCGGTCGTCTTCTTCGATCCGACGCGGACCCTGGAGGGCGTGCCCGATCAGATCACGGCGGTGGCGAATGCGCTCGGCGTGCCCGAGCAGGGTCGCGAACTCGCGGCCCGCACCGAGAGTGAGATCGCGGCCGCCCGGAGTCGCGCGCCCCAGGGCGACGATCCCCTGAAGATCGCGTTCCTCTATCTGCGCGGCACCGCGATCACCATGATCGGCGGCCCCGGGTCGGGCGCCGACTCGCTGATCGACGCACTCGGCGCAGTCGACGCCGGCACCGCATCGGGCATCACGCAGCAGTTCGCGCCGATCACCAGCGAGGCTCTGATCGCCGCCGCTCCCGACGTCCTCCTGATGATGACGGGCGGGCTCGAATCGATCGGCGGCATCGAGGGACTCGAGAAGATCCCCGGGGTGGCGCAGACTCCGGCGGGCAAGAACCAGCGCGTCGTCGACATGCAGGACGGGGTGCTGCTCAGCTTCGGCCCCAACACGGGGCGTGTACTCGGCGCGCTGGCCGACGCCCTCTACCCGACCGACAATCCATGACCGTCGAAGACCTCCACGCTCCGGGTAAGCCCTCCTCACGCACTCGAACCGGTGCCGTCCTCGGCGGTCTGCTGATCGCCCTTGCTGTCGCCGCCGTCCTGTCGGCCTGCATCGGACAGGTGCCGACCGGACCCGGAGAGGTTCTCGGCAGCATCCTGCACCGCGTCGGATTGGATCTCGGGCCGATGCCTGCGCATCCCAGCGGTGAGGTGACGCTGTGGGAGGTCCGGTTCCCGCGCGTGGTCCTCGCCATCCTGGTCGGGGCGGCGCTCGGATGCGCGGGAGCGCTGCTGCAGGGTGTGTTCGCCAACCCGCTCGCCGAACCCGGCGTCATCGGGGTGTCGGCAGGAGCCGCGGTCGGCGCCAGCGCCGCCATCGTGGTCGGCGGCGCGTTCGCGGCCGGGTGGACGGTGGCCGCGGCCGCCTTCGTCGCCGGACTGATCACCACCGTCGCCGTGTACGTCCTCGCCCGGCACGAGGGCCGCACCGAGGTGGTCACCCTCGTCCTCACCGGTGTGGCGGTCAACGCGTTCGCCGGCGGCCTCATCGCCTTCTTCACGTTCGTCGCGTCCCCCGCGGCGCGCGATCAGATCGTGTTCTGGCAACTGGGCAGCCTCAACGGGGCCACCTGGAACGCGGTCGCGGTGGTGGCGCCGATGACCGTCGCCGGGATCGCCGCCACGATGATGATCGCCGGGAAACTCGACCTGCTGTCTCTCGGCGAGAGCGCGGCCCGGCACCTCGGCCTCGACGTCGAGCGGCTACGTCAGATCGCCGTGCTGATCGTCGCCCTGCTCGTCTCGTCCAGCGTGGCCTTCACCGGCATCATCCTGTTCGTGGGCTTGGTGGTCCCGCACCTGATGCGCATCGCCGTCGGGCCGGGCTACCGGGCCCTGATCCCGGCGAGCGCGCTGTGCGGTTCGCTCGTGCTGCTCCTCGCCGACCTGGGCGCCCGGTCGCTCGTGGCGAACGCGGACCTCCCGCTCGGCATGCTGACGGCCCTGGTCGGCGGGCCGTTCTTCTTCTGGTTGCTGCGCCGCACCCGGGCCAGTCAGGGCGGGTGGGCATGAGTCCGGCATTCCACCCGCTCCGCACCCGGGTCGGCGAGGCCATCGAGCAGAGCCTGTTCCGACGGACCGACCCGGTGCCCCCGCCGCGCCCGTCGGGGGCGGTGACGCTGCGGGCGGACGGCATCGCGGTCACCCGCGGGGGCAGGCCCGTGCTCGACGACGTGTCCGTGGACGTGCGGATCGGCGAGGTCCTCGTTCTCGTCGGCCCCAACGGGGCGGGCAAGTCGACGCTCCTCGCGGCGCTGTCGGGCGATCAGGACGTGCACACGGGAACCGTGCACCTCGACGACCGGGACCTCGGCGAGTGGACGGCGCTCGAGATGGCCCAGCGCCGGGCGGTCCTTCCCCAGCAGAACACGGTCGGATTCTCGTTCACCGCACGTCAGGTGATCACGATGGGCCGCTCACCGTGGGCACGCACCCCCCGCTCCGACGACGACGCCGTCGCGATCGCCGAGGCCATGCGGATCTGCGACGTCGTGGCGTTCGCCGACCGGCCGTTCACCGCGCTGTCGGGTGGCGAACGTGCCCGGGTAGCTCTGGCGCGGGTGCTGGCGCAGCGCACCGAGACGATCCTGCTCGACGAGCCCACCGCCGCCCTCGACCTCGGGCACCAGGAGACCGTGATGCGTCTCGCCCGCTCCCGCGCGGAGCAGGGCACCGCGGTGGTGGTCGTCCTCCACGACCTCGCGCTCGCCGCCGCGTACGCGGACCGGATCGTGGTCCTCGAGCAGGGACGTGTCGCCGCGGACGGCCCTCCCGCCGACGTCTTGTCCGAGGAATTGCTGACCCGGGTGTACGGGCACCCCGTCGAGGTCATCGAGCACCCGGTGACCGGTGCGACCCTCGTCCTCCCCCGCCGCGATCAGCGCTAGACCGCGGGGGTCACAACCCGTCGATGACGGCCCCGAGACGGCTGAGTACCGCACGGACGGTGATCCCGTCCTCCGGTCCTGCCAGGTGGGAATCGGGATCGGACACGGCATCTCTCACGACGGCGACGATGCTGCGTTCATCGGTCAGGTCGATCTCCCGGACCGAGCGTCGCGCAGACGCCACGATGTCGTCCGGAGCCGGGACCTCGGTTTCCACGTCGGCGCGGTAGACCTCGACGTGCATCGTGCTTTTGCGCACCCGGAATGCGTAGGAGTTACCTTCTGCGGTCCGGCCGAAGCCGTGTGCGTGCGGTCCTACCGTGACGTCTTCGACGGTGAACGTCGGTGTTTCGGGTATTTCCACGGTCTTCTCCTCGATGACCTGGGCCGGCGATCGGGAGACCGCCGGGCGCGGGGTCGATGTTTCTCACGGTATCGCCTCGGCACCCGCTCGGCACCGACCGCATTCGTGGGCGTTTCGCCGATCAGGGATGCTTGTGGGCAGTTGTACAGGTGTAGGTCGATGAGAGAACCCCGAGGAGCAGCACATGGGTAGACCGGGAGCGCGCGTCGTCGCCTCGTGTATCGGAGTGGCATTTCTACTGGTCACGGGCTGTTCTTCGAACTCCGACGAGGATCAGGCGATCACCATTGCGCCCGCGAGTGCCGCGCAGTCGCCGGCCCAGAACACCACGCCTGCCGGTGTCGTCCACCCTGTCGGTCTGCCGATCGAGTCCACCACCTTCGACCCCGAGACCCGCACGACCGTCGTACTGGGAGGCGAAGGCAACCAGATCCTGCTGTTCCCGGCCGGCGATTTCGCGGCGGCTGCGCGGGTGATTCCGTTGGACGCCACCGTCGCGCAGGTCTCCCTCGCCCCCGGTGGTGTGGCGCTGCTCGCCATGAACACCCAGGTAGGACGCCTGGACCTGCGCACCGGCGAGGTGACGTTCGTCCCCGCCGACGGCGACGTCCGGTCGGTGGCCCAACTGCCCGACGGACGGCTGGCGATGGGCCTGGGCAATGGCGAGATTCACATCGTCAACACCGAGACGAACGAGTCACAGGTGATCGGCGGTCTCACGTCCGTCGACGGACTTGCCGTCGTCGGCGACTCGCTCACCGCTCTCGACCGAGGGCAGACGTCCGTCACCGCCATCGACGTCCCCGGTGCCGCGCTCGGAGTCGCGCTGCGCGCCGGTGAAGGCGCGACTCAGCTCACGACCGATCACTACGGACGAATCCTCGTCACCGACACCACCGGCGACGAACTGCTCGCCTACACCACCGACACACTGATGCTCCGCCAGCGGTTCCCCGCCGGGCTCGCGCCGTACGCCGTCGCCTACGACGACACCGCCGACCGCGCGTGGGTCACGCTGACCGAGACCAACGAAGTGGTCGGATTCGACCTGTCGAGTGGTGTCGGCGTGGAAACGGCGCGGTATCCCACCGTCCGGCAGCCGAACTCTGTCACTGTGGATACCGTGAACGGTGACCTCCTGATCGGTTCCGCGACGGGAGACGGCCTACAGCAGATCCCGACGAGGAGTTCGTAGATGGCATCGCATTCACGTCGACTCCCCTCCGGGTGGGAGATCGAATCCGAGGACTACGAGTACGTGCCGCTTCGGCTGCCACCCGACGTCACCCGCATCAGCGCTTCGATGAGGTTGGCCATCCAGGCGGAATTCGGTGGCTGGGAGCTGTCCCGGGTCCGCCTGTACTCCGACGGAAGCCGCCGTGTGCTGCTCAAACGAAGGAAGACCGCTCACCATGTCCCCGACCCCGCAATCTAGGGAGACCTCCTTGTACCACCTGCTGTTACGGGTGATGTTCCGCCTTCCTCCGGAGCGGATCCATCACCTGGCCTTCGCTGCGATGCGCCTGGTCACGCGGTTCTCGCCACTGCGTCAGCTCGTCGGCAAGGTCCTCGTCGTGGACGATCCGGTACTGCGGAACACCGTGTTCGGACTCGACTTCCCGGCGCCGCTCGGGCTCGCCGCCGGGTTCGACAAGGATGCGACCGGCGTCGACGCGTGGGGGCCCCTCGGCTTCGGGTTCGCCGAGGTGGGCACCGTCACCGCCCAGGCGCAGCCCGGCAACCCGGCGCCCCGCCTGTTCCGGCTGCCCGCGGACCGCGCCCTGATCAACCGGATGGGTTTCAACAATCACGGCGCAGGCAATGCCGCCAATCATCTCCGTCAGCGCCGGGCCGGTGTCCCGATCGGCGCGAACATCGGCAAGACCAAGATCGTCGACGCCGCCGACGCGCCGGCCGACTACACGGCGAGCGCGCAACTGCTCGGCCCGCTGGCCGATTTCATGGTGGTCAACGTCAGCTCCCCGAACACCCCGGGACTGCGGGACCTGCAGGCCGTCGAATCTCTCCGGCCTCTCCTGCGTGCCGTTCTCGACTGCGTGACCGTCCCGGTTCTCGTGAAGATCGCACCCGACCTGTCCGACGACGACGTCGACGCGGTCGCGGATCTCGCGCTCGAACTCGGCCTGGCGGGCATTGTCGCGACCAACACGACGATCCGCCGAGACGGGCTGAACACCCCGGACGCCGAGGTGTCGGCGATCGGCGCGGGCGGGTTGTCGGGACCTCCGGTCGCCGAACGATCCCTCGAGGTCCTCCGCCGCCTGCACGCGCGGGTGGGTGATCGTCTGGTGCTGATCTCCGTCGGCGGCATCGAGACCGTCGACCAGGCATGGGAACGGATCCTGGCCGGGGCGTCCCTCGTGCAGGGTTACACCGGATTCATCTACGGCGGGCCGTTCTGGGCGCGCCGCATCCACAAGGGGCTGGCCCGGAAGGTGCGCGAGGCCGGCTACTCCTCCGTCGCCGATGCGGTCGGCGCCGGCGCCGTTCGCTGACACGGACCGCACACAGACCGGTGGCCGGCGAATCCAGAGGATTCGCCGGCCACCCGTGTCTTTCCGGAGTTGCCGAGCTACTGCTCGTATGTCCCCTGGATCGTCGCGCGAGCGATCGCATGCGAGAACAGGTTGAAACCCAGGAATGCCGGTGTCGAATCGGCCGTGACCCCGTCGAGGGTCTCCACGTCGAGCGCGTGGACCACGAAGATGTAGCGGTGCGGACCGTGCCCTTCCGGCGGGGCCGCGCCGAGGAAGCGACGCAATCCGGCGTCGTTCTTCAGCGTGATCGCACCGCTCGGGAGCCCGGTTCCGTCGTCGTCGCCTGCACCGCTCACCAGCGTGGTCGTGTCGGCCGGAATGTTGGCAACAGCCCAGTGCCAGAATCCGGACGCCGTCGGCGCGTCGGGGTCGTACACCGTCACCGCGAAGCTCTTGGTCTCGGCGGGGAACCCCGACCACGACAGCTGCGGTGAGTTGTCGTAGCCGCCGGCGCCGAAGATCCCGCTGACCTGCTCCTTGTTCAGCGGCTGCCCGTCGGTGACGTCGGTGGAGGTCAGCTCGAAACTCGGCAGGTCGGGAAGTGCCTCGTACGGGTCGTGTGACATGCGTTTCCTCTCTTGTCGCGTATCGGTTCTCGGATCAGCTGTGGAGCAGAAAATGTTCCAGCACGCGTGTACCGAACAGTAGTGCGTCGACCGGTACCCGTTCGTCGACACCGTGGAACAACGCGCTGAAATCCAGGTCGGCGGGCAGCTGCAGCGGAGCGAACCCGAAGCACCGGATGCCGAGCTTCGCGAACGCCTTGGCGTCGGTTCCACCCGACAGCATGTAGGGCACGGTCCGGGCACCGGGATCGTGCGCGAGGATCGCGTCGTTCATGGCGTCGACCAGATGCCCGTCGAAGGTCGTCTCGTAGGAATCGAGCTTCGTGATCCATTCACGCTGGACGTCCGGTCCGATGAGCTCGTCGACAGTCGCCTCGAACTCGGCCTGCCTGCCGGGCAGGATCCGGCAGTCGACGACGGCCTCCGCGGTCTGCGGGATGACGTTGGCCTTGTAGCCGGCCGAGAGCATGGTCGGGTTCGCGGTGTCACGGAGGGTGGCGCCGATGATGTTGGCGATGGTGCCGAGTTTCGCGAGGGTGCCGTCGAGGTCGGGCGACTTCGGGTCGAAGTCGAGTCCGGTCTCCGCACCCGCCGCTTCGAGGAATTCGGCCACCGAATCGGAGATGACCAACGGGAAGGTGTGCGCACCCAGCCGGGCGACCGCCTGCGCCAGGATGGTGACGGCGTTGTCGGTGTGCAGGAACGAACCGTGCCCGGCCCGGCCCTTTGCCGTCAGCCGCATCCATCCGAGACCCTTCTCAGCGGTCTCGACGAGATAGAGCCTGCGGTCGGTGCCGTCCGGTCGCGGAACGGTCAGGGAGAAACCGCCGACCTCACCGACCGCTTCCGTCACACCCTCGAACAGATCGGGACGATTCTCGACGAGCCACTGGCAGCCGTACTTGCCACCGGCCTCCTCGTCGGCGACGAAGGCGAACACGAGGTCGCGGGGAGGAACGATTCCCTCGGCCTTGAACTGGCGGGCCACCGCCAGGATCATCCCGACCATGTCCTTCATGTCGACGGCGCCGCGACCCCACACGTATCCGTCCTCGACGGCTCCGGAGAACGGGTGGACGCGCCAGTCGGCCGGCTCGGCGGGAACGACGTCGAGGTGGCCGTGCAGCATGAGGGCGCCACGGTCGGGGTTCGAGCCCTTCAGCCGCGCGAACACGTTGCCGCGGCCCGGCGCACCCGACTCCACGTACTCGGTCTCGTAACCCACTTCCTGCAGCTGGGCCGCCACCCACTCCGCACACTCGCGTTCGCCCTTCGTCGTGGCGAGCTCTCCGGTGTTGGACGTGTCGAAGCGGATCAATGAACTGACGAGATCCACGACTTCGGCTTCGGCGCGACCCTGGCCTGCGGTTTCCTGTGTAGTTGGCACTCCACTTTCCTACCACCGCAGCAGCGGAAACGCTCAGGTGAGAGGGGCGATTTGGGCCGTGGCGGTTCATCGGTTAATCTTTTGCAGCACCCAGGAAATGGGGGCAGGGAAGTCCGAGTGGCGGAATGGCAGACGCGCTAGCTTGAGGTGCTAGTGTCCTATTAACGGACGTGGGGGTTCAAGTCCCCCCTCGGACACTCTGAGTTGAGACAGACGAAAAGGCCCCGGTTCATCGAACCGGGGCCTTCTTCGTGAGAGGGCGAAGTTCGATGGGTGAAACAGCGACGACGATCGATCCGGCGGATCTCGAAATCTGCCTGAAGGTTCTCGATCAGGCGGCGGAACTCGACGACGCGGATCCCGATGCCGTCACGGTCCAGCGCGCCGTCGGTCACCTCTTCAAGAAGTTGAAGAAGCGCAGGCGGATCGCGGCCCGCGACGCCGTCTCCGAGGCCGACCGTCAGGTCGTCGCCGCGACCGCCACCGGTTCCCCCGATCGGATCGACGACGAGACCGCGGGCATCCCCCTCACGTCGAACGCCGACGGCGCATCCGCGGGCACCCTGATCCGGCCCCGCCCGTGCTACATCTGCAAGCAGCGGTACACCCGGGTCGACGCCTTCTACCACCAGCTGTGCCCCGACTGCGCGGCGAAGAGCCGTGCCAAGCGGGACGCGCGCGCCGACCTCACCGGACGCCGGGCGCTGCTGACCGGCGGTCGCGCCAAGATCGGCATGTACATCGCGCTGCGGTTGCTCCGCGACGGAGCCCACACGACGATCACGACACGCTTCCCCAACGACGCCATCCGCCGGTTCAAGGCGATGGAGGACAGCAGCGAGTGGATCCACCGGCTGCGCGTCGTCGGTATCGATCTGCGCGACCCGGCGCAGGTCGTCGCGCTGGCCGACTCCGTAGCCGCGCAGGGCCCGCTGGACATCCTGATCAACAACGCCGCACAGACGGTGCGACGTTCCCCCGGCGCCTACAGCGCGCTCGCCGATGCCGAGTCCGGCGCCCTTCCCTCCGGCGACCTGCCCGACGTCCTGACGTTCGGCAAGACGAGCGACGCCCACCCGGCGGCACTCGCCGGTTCGCTGTCCGACGTGTCCGCGATGGCGGGCGCCGCACTGTCCCCCGACGCGGTGAGCTCACTCGCACTGGTCGCGAAGTCGGCATCCCCCGATCGCATCGACCAGGGTCTGGCGATCGACGCCGGCGGACTCCTGCCCGACCTCGCGCACACGAACAGCTGGGTCCAGACGGTCGAGGAAGTCGACCCGATCGAGCTGCTCGAGGTGCAGTTGTGCAACTCGGTCGCCCCGTTCATCCTCGTGTCCCGACTGCGGCCCGCGATGGCGGCCGCAGGCGCCCGACGCAAGTACGTGGTGAACGTCTCCGCGATGGAGGGCCAGTTCAGCCGCGCCTACAAGGGTCCGGGGCACCCGCACACCAATATGGCGAAGGCCGCGCTGAACATGCTCACCCGCACCAGCGCCAAGGAGATGCTCGACGACGGCATCCTCATGACCGCGGTGGACACCGGATGGATCACCGACGAGCGGCCGCATTACACCAAGATGCGCCTGGCCGACGAGGGTTTCCACGCCCCCCTCGACCTCGTCGACGGCGCCGCCCGCGTCTACGACCCCATCGTCCAGGGCGAGCAGGGCGTCGATCTCCACGGCTGCTTCCTGAAGGACTACGAACCCTCACCCTGGTGATCGAGCACCGCTCGGGTCCGCCTACGAGAGCATCGACACAGCCGCAGCACTCTCCGGCACGGGGATAATAGGGTCGTACCGATACCTGCAAATGGAGGCGCTTCATGGCGATAGCCGTTGTCCACCGAGACAGCCCGGAAGGCCGGGCGGCCATCGTCCACGCCGCCCGCGAGGCTGTGCAACGACGGGAACAGCTGCTCGTCCTCCACGTCCTCGACGACGACCCCGGGCAGGACGCCGAGTCCGACCGGTCCGCCTTGCGCGCCGAGATCCAGGCGACGCTCGAGGGCGGCGGGGTCGGCGAGTCGTCGTGGGAACTGCGCACCAACGAACACGACGGCGATCAGGTGAGCGCACTGTGCGCGCTGGTCGACAGCAGCGGTGCGGATCTGCTCGTCGTGGGTACCCGGCGGATGTCCCCGATCGGCAAGTTCCTCCTGGAACGGTGGCTGCAGCGCCTCCTGCTCGAGGTCGACATTCCGATTCTGGTGGTCAAGGAAGACGTGCGCGGCACCGCCTGAGCCCGTTACCCGGCGGATCCGGCCGGGCGACGCCTACGATGGCGTAGGGGGGAACTTCGGATGTCAGGGGTGCATCGATGGGGAGCGTCTTCTACGAGGTCGTCGCCGACGCCACTGCCGTCGCGCACCTGATCTTCATCCTCTACGTCGTGTGCGGCGGGTTTCTCGCCTGGCACTGGCCGCGCACCATCGCCCTCCACCTCGCTGCGGTGGCCTGGGGATTCACCGGTCTCCTCGTCGGCATCGACTGTCCGCTGACGCATGTGGAGAGCTGGGCCCGGGTCCGCGCCGGGCAGGACCCACTCCCCTCGTCCGGGTTCATCTCCCACTACCTCACCGGGGTCGTCTACCCGGAATCCGCCGCGGGAGCGATCCAAACTCTCGTCGCGCTCGGCGTCGTCACCTCGTGGGTCGGCTACGTCGTCCTGCGACTCCGCACCCGGGTGCCCCTCGCACCCACCCATCCGGGCGGCACCGGAGCCTGAGCGCGTCCTTACCCTACCGCCGAGTAGGGTCGTGCCATGACAGACAGCGCACGTGAATTGGACCTCGTCGTGTACGGGGCCACCGGCTTCGTCGGCAAGCTTCTGGCCGACTATCTCGCACAGCACGCACCAGAAGGCGTGCGGATCGCGCTCGCGGGGCGCACAGCCGCCAAGCTCGAAGCGGTGCGGTCCTCGCTCGGACCTCGCGCGGCCGAGTGGCCCGTCATCGTCGCGAACTCCGACGACGCCGCGTCACTCGCAGCGTTGGCGGCACGCACCCGCGTGGTCGCGACGACGGTCGGGCCCTACGCCAAGTACGGTCACGCCCTCGCCTCGGTCTGCGCCGAGGCGGGCACCGACTACGTCGACCTCACGGGGGAGGTGTTGTTCGTCCGCGAGAGCATCGACGCCAACCACGAACGGGCCCGCGAGACCGGCGCCCGCATCGTCCATTCCTGTGGATTCGACTCCATTCCGTCCGATCTCGGGGTGCACGTCCTGCACGAGAAGGTCCAGGAGGACGGCGCCGGCGAACTCACCGACACCACGCTGGTGGTCACGTCCGTGCGGGGCGGCGTCAGCGGCGGCACGATCGATTCGCTGCGCACGCAGGTGGACGTATCGAAGAAGGATCCGGCGCTACGCCGTCTCGCGGCTTCGCCGTACTCCATGAGCCCCGACCGCTCGAAGGAACCGGACCTCGGCAAGCAATCCGACATGAGCGTGGTCAAGGGCGAGGACATCGCGCCCGGTCTGAAGGGGTGGAAGGCACCCTTCTTCATGGGCCCCTACAACACGCGCGTCGTGCGCCGCAGCAACGCGCTCCGCGACTGGGCCTACGGCCGGAAGTTCAAATACCGGGAGGTCATGAATGTCGGGAGCTCCCCGATCACACCGGTGATCGCGGGTGCGGTGGCCGCGGGCCTCGGCGGGATGATCGTCGGAATGGCCCTCCCGCCCACCCGGTACGTCCTCGACCGCGTTCTGCCCTCACCGGGCGACGGTCCCAGCGAGGAGGCGCAACGCAAGGGCCACTTCACCATGGACGTGTACACGACCACCAGCACGGGCGCGCGCTATACGTCGCGGGTGAAGGCGAAGGGCGACCCCGGATACAGCGCCACCGCGGTGATGCTCGGCGAATCCGCGTTGAGCCTCGCCCTCGGCGGCGATGCACTACCGGACGCCACCGGTGTCCTCACCCCCGCGACGGCACTGGGCGACGTCCTGGTGACACGGCTGCGCGACGCGGGCTTCGAGATCTCTGCACGCAAACTGTGAGCGGTTGGGCGCGTGTGAAGATGACACGCGCCCACCCCTCCCGCTAATGTCGACCCTTGTGCGCGGACAGCCGCGCACGCGACGAGAGACACGGGAGTCCGAGTGAACGGCACGAGCGCGCAGGCAGGCCCCGCGGCCTCGCTCGCCCTCATGCCCTTCTGGCCCTCCCGCCGAGGCCATGCCTTCGACCAGGGATGTTGCTGACCAGCCTGCTCGCTGGTCTTTGCTGCCCTGACGGTTCGCTCTCTCGGTCGGAGTCTCGATGTTCAAACTCTTGATTTTCACGCTGGTCGGCGTGGGTGCCCAGCTGGTCGACGGCGCTCTCGGCATGGCCTTCGGCGTGACTGCGACCACCCTGCTCGTGTTCAGCGGCGTCGGACCGGCACACGCCAGCGCAGCAGTGCATTTCGCCGAGGTCGGCACCACACTCGCCTCCGGCGCGTCGCACTGGCGGTTCCGCAACATCGACTGGTCCCTCGTCCTGCGCCTCGGCGTCCCCGGCGCCGCCGGCGCGTTCCTCGGTGCGACGGTGCTGTCCCAGTTGTCGACGGCCGCCGCCGTTCCCGTGACGTCGACGATCCTGCTGGCGATCGGTATCTACGTCCTCCTCCGCTTCTCCATCCGTCCTCCCGCCGTCAACGACGCCCGGACGTCGCCGCACACGGCGAAGTTCCTGTCACCGCTCGGACTGTTCGGTGGATTCATCGACGCGAGCGGCGGCGGCGGCTGGGGGCCGATCACCACCAGCACGCTGCTCTCGCGCGGCAAGACCGCACCGCGCACCGTCATCGGTTCGGTCAGCGCGTCGGAGTTCCTGGTGTCCGCCGCGGCCAGCATCGGTTTCATCTTCGGTCTCGGCAGCGACTTCTTCGACAACATCCCCATCATCGCGGGGCTGGCCCTCGGCGGCATCATCGCCGCCCCGCTCGCCGCGTGGCTCGTCAGCCGGGTGCCCGCGACCCTTCTGGGTACCGGTGTCGGCGGCATCATCATCATCACCAACGCGCAGAAGCTGTTCAAGACGTTCGAGGTGACCGGCGTCGCCGCGACCCTGGGGTACCTCGCTCTCGTCGCGGTGTGGGCCGGACTGCTGGTCGTCGCCTGGCGCCGCTCGCGTCTCAGCGCGGCAGAGGCCGCGGGCGATCTGCACCGGATCGACTCAGAGAACGACACGCCGATCGAGTCGGAAGCCCCGTCGCTGGAGCCGTCCACCGGCGAGAAGGCCTGACCTCACCTCCCACCCTCCCCTCCGCAGGACATCTGCCACACCGCATCCTTACCAGCGGGTAACATTGGTTGCGGTTCGTGGCACCCGTCCGGTGCTCCAAGTGCGGAACAGTGAGGCATTTCATGACTGAGCGTGTTGAGGTCGGCGGTCTGCAGGTCGCGAAGGTGCTCTACGACTTCGTGAACGAGGAGGCGCTGCCCGGGACCGGGGTGGACGCCGACGGGTTCTGGTCGGGTGCGGCCGCGGTGATCGACGAGCTGGCGCCGAAGAACAAGGCCCTGCTGTCCACCCGCGACGACCTGCAGGCCCGGATCGACGGCTGGCACCGCGACCGGACCGGGACGGCGATCGACCCGGCCGAGTACAAGGCGTTCCTGACCGAGATCGGGTACCTGGTGCCCGAACCGGCCCCCTTCGAGGTGTCCACGGCGAACGTGGACACCGAGATCACCGCCACCGCCGGCCCGCAGCTGGTGGTCCCGGTCCTCAACGCCCGCTTCGCGCTGAACGCCTCCAACGCCCGGTGGGGGTCGCTGTACGACGCCCTGTACGGCACCAACGCCATCCCCGACGACGGCGGCGCGGAGGCGGGCGCCACCTACAACAAGGTCCGCGGCGACCGGGTCATCGCCTGGGCCCGCACCTTCCTCGACACCGCCGCCCCCCTCGCGCAGGGGTCGCACGCCGACGCCGCCCGCTACACCGTCGACGGCACCGCCCTGACCGTGCAGCTCGCCGACGGCACCGTCACCGGGCTGGCGGAGCCGGGTAAGTTCGTCGGCTACCTCGGCGACCCGGCCGCCCCGACCAGTGTGCTGCTGCGCAATCACGGGTTGCACGCGGAAATCCAGATCGACCCCACCTCCCCGATCGGGTCCACCGACACCGCCGGGGTCAAGGACGTGGTGCTCGAGTCCGCGGTCACCACCATCATGGACTTCGAGGACTCCGTCGCCGCCGTCGACGCCGACGACAAGGTGATCGGCTACCGCAACTGGCTGGGCCTCAACCGCGGCGACCTGACCGAGGAGATGACCAAGGGCGGCACCGCGTTCACCCGCCGCCTCAACCCGGACCGCACCTACACCGCCCCGGACGGGTCCGAGCTCACCCTGCACGGGCGGTCGCTGCTGTTCGTCCGCAACGTCGGGCACCTGATGACCACCCCGGCGATCCTGCACGGCGACGGCACCGAAATCCCCGAGGGCATCCTCGACGCCCTGATCACCTCCCTGTGCGCCGTCCACGGACTCAGCACGGGCGAGGCGACGGGGCCGTTGGTCAACTCCCGCACCGGGTCGATCTACATCGTCAAACCCAAGCAGCACGGCCCCGACGAGGTCGCGTTCACCACCGAACTGTTCGGCCGCGTCGAGCAGGTCCTCGGGCTGCCCGCCAACACCCTCAAGGTCGGCATCATGGACGAGGAACGCCGCACCACCGTCAACCTCGCCGCCTGCATCAACGAAGCCCGGGAGCGGGTGGTGTTCATCAACACCGGGTTCCTCGACCGCACCGGCGACGAGATCCACACCTCGATGGAGGCCGGGCCGATGATCCGCAAGGCCGAGATGAAGAAGCAGACCTGGATCACCGCCTACGAGGACTGGAACGTCGATGTCGGGCTCGCCTGCGGGCTGCAGGGGCGGGCGCAGATCGGCAAGGGCATGTGGGCGATGACCGAGCTGATGGCCGAGATGCTCGACCAGAAGATCGGCCACCCCAAGGCCGGCGCGAACACCGCATGGGTGCCGTCCCCGACCGGGGCCACCCTGCACGCCACCCACTACCACCAGGTCGACGTCGTCGCCGTCCAAAACCAGCTGAAGGGCACCCGGCGGGCCACCCTCGACGAGATCCTCACCATCCCCCTCGCCCCCAGCACCGACTGGTCCGACGCCGAGAAGCAGGAAGAACTCGACAACAACTGCCAGTCCATCCTCGGCTACGTGGTCCGCTGGATCGACGCCGGCGTCGGCTGCTCCAAGGTCCCCGACATCCACGACGTCGCCCTGATGGAAGACCGCGCCACCCTCCGCATCTCCTCCCAGCTGCTGGCGAACTGGATCCGGCACGGCGTGGTCACCGCCGACCAGGTCGTGCAGTCACTGCAACGGATGGCCCCGATCGTGGACCGGCAGAACCAGAACGACCCCACCTACCGGCCCCTGGCCCCGGACTTCGACACCAACATCGCCTTCCAGGCCGCGAAGGAACTCATCCTCGACGGCACCACCCAACCCTCCGGCTACACCGAACCGATCCTGCACCGCCGCCGCCGCGAATACAAAGCAGCCAACGCCTGACCGGTAGTTTCCCCACGTGAGTGGCGAAGCGTCCCGCGGGACGCTTCGCCACTCACGTGTCAGGCCGGGGTGATCCTGCGCATCACTACACTGCGAGGGTCAACGTCGAACTCGTCGGACAGGGGCTGGATAGCACGTGGGGCAGCATCGCGGCGAATCGCGCGCCAGGGGTATCAGCAGGGGGCCTTTGATCGTGCTCGGTCTCGTCGTCGTGATCGCGGCGGGTGTGGTGGGCTGGTTCCAGTTGCGTGACCGGATTACCGATCAGGGCGTGGCTGCCGCGGGCGCCTGCGTCGAAGGCGAATCCGTGCTCGCGGTCGCGGCGGATCCGGACATCGCACCCCAGCTCCAGACTCTCGCCGACCATTTCACGGAGACTGCTCCGGTGATCCGCGATCAGTGCGTGTCGGTGACGGTCACTGCCGTCGCGTCCGACACCGTGCGCGACGCCTTGTCCGCGGGGCCGGACGGCCCGTGGGACGCAGCGGCACTCGGGCCTCGCCCCGCTCTGTGGATTCCGTCGAGCTCGCATTCCGTCAAGCAGCTGTCGGCGACCGGCGTCATCAGCGGCGAAGCGCGTCCCGTGGCGACCAGTCCCGTCGTGCTCGCGGTCCGGACGGCGTTCGCGAACGCGCCGGGCGAACCGGCGATCGACTGGAAGGACTTGCCGTCGCTGCAGACCGGCCGCGACTCCCTCGCGACTCTCGGCCTGCCGGGCTGGGGCAGCCTGGGCATGGCGCTCCCCGTCGGCCCCGGCGCCGAGAGCACGGAGACGGCAGTCGAATCGGTCGCAGCCGCGGTCACGGGAAGCCCCACGGGTCCGGTGACGGAGGAGCAGGCTCGTTCCGCTCCCGTCACGTCGGCACTCACCGGTCTGGCGCTCGGCTACGAGGCGTCGTCGGGGACGAAGCCCGCGACGACGCGGGAGGCGCTCACCGCGCTGGCCGAGCAGGGCGATCCTGCCACCTCCGGCATCCACGCGGTTGCGGCCACCGAACAGCAGGTCTACCAGGCCCTGCGCGACGCACCCGGAGCAGACATCACCACATCGATGCCGAAAGGCCCGACACCCGTGGCAGATCACCCGGCGGCCGTCCTCGCGGGCCCGTCCGTCGACGAGACGCAGAGCCGCGCCGCCGCACAGTTCGCGGAGTTCGTCCGTCGACCCGAACAGGCGCAGGTCTTGGCCGACGCCGGGTTCCGGGTCGAGGGACTGGCCCGGCCCGACGACACCGCGCTGGCCTTTCCCGGTTTCGAATCCACCCTCGTTCCCGCGGACGCGGCCGCTGCGGCCGAGCTGATGCAGGTGATCCGGAATCCGATCACCCCCCGCACCTCCACCGTCCTGCTCGACGTTTCCAGCTCGATGGGAGAGCGCGAGGGGACGGCGACGCGCCTGGCGAACACGACGGCAGCGCTCGCAGCCCACGTGGACCGTTCTCCGGACTCGTCGAACCTCGGGCTGTGGGAGTACAGCACGACGCTCGACGGGTCGCGGCCGTACACGACCGTGGTCGCGACCGGCCCCCTATCGGCGGGCGGTTTCACGGAGGGCACCCGCAGGCAGGCACTCGACGCCCGGCTCGCCGAGGCGACACCCGCTACCGGGTCCTCGACGTACACGTCGCTCGAAGCGGCGTACAAGAGCGCGGTCGACGGATACTCGCCGGGCCGGACCAACTCGGTGCTGCTCGTCACCGACGGCGCCAACGACGACTCCGTTGCGCGCGCGGATCTGCTGTCCGCTATCGCGGCGGCCTCGAGCACGTCGAAGCCGGTGCGCATCGACGTCGTGACGATCGGCGAGAACTCCGACCTCAACACGTTGCAGGCGTTGGCCGATCGCACCGGCGGGTCGCTGGAGAAGGTCGCGTCCTCGGACGGCGCGGCACTGCCGACCGCGATCAGTAAGCTGCTGTCGTGACGAGGCTCCTGGTCTTCGCGGTCTTCCTCGCACTCGTCACGTGGTGGCTCCATCGGCGACTCGTGCGGGCCACCGGGCTGGGCCGGCCCTGGTCGGTGGCCGTCGACGTGACCCTCGTGGTCCTGTGGGTTCTCGCGGTCATCGGCGTCGGCAGCGGCGAAGCCTTCGATCCGGGATGGGCGCGTCCCCCGGGGTGGGTGGGCTGGGTGTGGCTCGGCGCGATGTTCTATCTGGTGCTCGGGCTTCTCCTGGTCGCGTTGGTGTCGCTGCTGACGCGGCTGTTCGGCCGCCTGCGCGGCACCGGGAACGACGAACAGGTCGATCTGTCGCGGCGGCGAAGCCTGCGCATCGCCACCACCGTCGTCGTGGTGGGTGCCGTCGGCGCCGCCGGTTACGGGGTGTCGGAGGCCGCGCGGCCTCGGATCGTGCGGGTTCGGGTGCCGCTGAAGCGTCTGCCCGCCGAGTTCGACGGTGTGCGTGTGGCGCTCGTGTCCGACCTTCACGTCGGCCCGGCGCGAGGAGTGGATTTCACCCGGCGGGTCGTCGACCTGGTGAACGCGGAGCAGCCGGATCTCGTCGCGATCGCGGGCGATCTGGTCGACGGGACCGTCGCCAAGGTGTCGTCCGATCTGCAACCGCTCGGCGACCTCGAGGCCCCGCTCGGAGTGTTCGGTGTCAGCGGCAATCACGAGTTCTACGCCGACGACGGTGGCCGGTGGCTGGACGTGTGGGACCGGCTGGGCATCCGGACGCTACGCAACGAGCGCGCGACGATCACCCGGGGCGGCGCCACCCTCGACATCGCGGGCATCCACGACTATTCCTCGCCGACCCCGTACGAACCCGATCTTCCGGCCGCGCTCGCCGGACGCGACCCGTCGACGTTCGTCGTGCTGCTCGCGCACGAACCGCGGCAGGCACTCGAAGCGTCCGACCTCGGTGTCGACCTGCAACTGTCGGGGCACACGCACGGTGGGCAGATGTGGCCGCTGCGTTATCTGGTGCCGCTGCAGCAGCCGTCGGTGACGGGACTGGACCGCATCGGGAACACCATCCTCTACACGACACGCGGTGTAGGCACGTGGGGTCCGCCCGTGCGGGTGGGCGCCCCACCGGAGATCACGATCCTGGAGCTGGTGCGCGAGGACTGAGCGAGCGATGCCCGCCCCGCGTGAGCGGGACGGGCATCTGTGTCAGGCGCCTTCGAATGCGGAGATCGGCGGGCAGGAGCACACGAGGTTGCGGTCGCCGTGTGCACCGTCGATGCGCCGCACCGCCGGCCACACCTTCGGCCGTGCCTTGCCCCGGGGGAACACCGCCGTCTCACGGGTGTAGGGGTGGTTCCACTCCGCGACCAGGCAACCGGACGTGTGCGGGGCACCGCGCAGCGGGTTGTCGTCCACCGGCCACTCCCCCGCGCCCACGCGGTCGATCTCGGCGCGGATCGCGATCATCGCCTCGCAGAAGGCGTCGATCTCTTCGAGGTTCTCGCTCTCGGTGGGCTCCACCATGAGGGTGCCCGCCACCGGGAAGCTCATCGTCGGTGCGTGGAATCCGTAGTCGGCGAGGCGCTTTGCGACGTCGTCGACGGTCACACCGGTGTCCTTGGTGATCGGCCGGAGGTCGAGGATGCACTCGTGGGCCACCATTCCGCCCTCGCCGGTGTAGAGGACGGGGAAGTACTCGTCCAGGCGGCGCGCGATGTAGTTGGCCGAGGCGATGGCGGTCAGGCTTGCGCGGCGCAGCCCGACGGCGCCCATCATCCGGATGTACGCCCACGTGATCGGGAGGATCGACGCACTGCCGTAGGGGGCCGCGGAGATCGGTCCGGCCGTGCCGAGTTCCGGTGCGAGCGGATGCCCGGGCAGGAACGGCGTGAGGTGGGACCGCACACCGATCGGACCGACGCCGGGGCCACCGCCACCGTGCGGGATGCAGAACGTCTTGTGCAGGTTGAGGTGGCTCACGTCGCCGCCGAACCGGCCGGGACGGGCCAGGCCGACAAGGGCGTTGAGGTTGGCGCCGTCGACGTACACCTGGCCGCCGGCGTCGTGGACGGCGGCGCAGATGTCGGCGATCTCGTGCTCGTACACACCGTGTGTGGACGGGTAGGTGATCATGATCGCCGCGAGGCGCTCGGCATGGTCGGCGATCTTCGCGCGCAGATCGTCCAGGTCCACGTCACCGTTGGGGCGGCACGCCACGACCTCGACGCGCATCCCGGCCATGACCGCGGATGCGGCGTTGGTGCCGTGGGCGCTCGACGGGATGAGGCAGGTGTCGCGGTGGTCGTCTCCGCGGCTGAGGTGGTAGTTGCGGATCGCGAGCAGCCCCGCGTACTCGCCCTGGCTACCGGCATTCGGCTGCAGGCTGACTGCGTCGTAGCCGGTGACGGCCACGAGCCAGTTCTCGAGGTCCTTGATGATGCGGAGAATTCCCGGTGTGTCCCCGGTCGGCGCGAACGGGTGCAGTCCGGCGAACGCGGGCCAGGTGATCGCTTCCATCTCGGCGGTGGCATTGAGCTTCATCGTGCAGGAACCGAGTGGGATCATGCTTCGGTCGAGTGCGATGTCCTTGTCGGACAACGCCCGCAGGTAGCGCAGCATCGCCGTCTCGGTGCGATACCGGGTGAAGGCCTCGTGCTGCAGGTAGTCGGATCCGCGGAGCTGCGCGTCGGGGACGGACGTGCCCACCTCCTCGGTCACGGCGCCTTCGCCACCGAACGCCGCCAGAACCTGGGTGACGTCGTCGGCGGTGGTGGCCTCGTCGCACGCGATGGCGACGTGATCGGCGTCGACGAGCCGCAGGTTGATGCCGGCGTCCTTCGCCTTCGCCACCACGTCCGCGGCTCGGCCGTCCACTCGAACGAGGATCGTGTCGAAGTAGTGTTCGTGGACGACGACGGCCCCGGTCTTGCGGAGCGCGGCGGCCAGCGAGTGCGCCGTGTTCGCCACGCGCAGGGCGATCGCCTTCAAGCCCTCGGCGCCGTGGTAGCTGGCGTACATGGCCGCCAGAATCGCCAGCAGCACCTGAGCGGTGCAGATGTTCGACGTCGCCTTCTCGCGGCGAATGTGCTGCTCGCGGGTCTGCAGCGCCAGCCGGTACGCCTTGTCGCCGTCGGCGTCGACGGAGACGCCCACCAGACGGCCGGGGAGCTGACGTGCGTGCTTGGTGTGCACGGCGAGGTAGCCGGCGTGCGGGCCACCGAAGCCCATGGGGACACCGAACCGCTGGGTGGTGCCGAAGCAGGCGTCGGCCCCGATCTCGCCGGGCGGGGTGAGGAGGGTGAGTGCCAGCAGATCCGCCCCGACCGCGACCAGTGCGCCGCGCTCGTGGGCGGCGGCGATCACGTCGGTGTAGTCGACGATACGGCCGGACCCGCCGGGCATCTGGGCGAGGACGCCGAAGAAGTCACCGTCCGGAAGGCCGACGGACAGGTCGGCCACGACGATCTCGATGCCGAGCGGCTCGGCCCGGGTCTCGACGACGGCCAGCGTCTGCGGGAACAGGTCGGCGTCGACGACGAACCGCGGGGACTTGCTCTTGCTCGCCCGGCGCAACAGCGTCATCGCCTCGGCGGCGGCGGTGGCCTCATCGAGCATCGACGAGTTGGCGACCTCCATGCCGGTCAGGTCGGCGACCATCGTCTGGAAGTTGAGGAGCGCTTCGAGCCGGCCCTGGCTGATCTCGGGCTGGTACGGCGTGTAGGCCGTGTACCAGGCCGGGTTCTCGATGATGTTCCGGATCAGGACCGGCGGGGTGAGGGTGTCGTAGTAGCCGAGACCGATCATGGACGTCGCCACGGTGTTCTGCGCGGCGAGTGTGGACAGTTCGGACAGCGCTTCGTGCTCGGACACCGGCGCGGGCAGTGCGTCGAGGCCGTCGGCGATGCCGGCCGTGACCCCGTCCAGGATGACGGCGGGGACGGCCTTCGACGCGAGGTCGTCGAGCGAATCGGCTCCGACCAGTTCGAGAATGTGCGCGAGTTCCGCAGCGTTCGGGCCGACATGACGATCGGCGAATGTACGGCTTCCAGCGTCGATCACGACAACTCCCAAGCAGTTCGGAGGATCAGGACACGCCCCGCGCAGCGGAACGTCCCTCCCCCTCTGTCGCCTGCTCGAGTCGAGCGCCTGAGAGATTCGGTACCGTCGTTCGCGGTTGAAGACGGCCCTTTCCCCGTGGGCGGGTGGGTGCTCCCACCGCTTTCCAGAGACGTCGGAGCCCGCACGGTCCTGTCTGCCTGAGAGATTGACGGGGAGGTGTTGCTCCTTCGGCGCCCGAACTCCTGCACACACGATGTTTCTGTGCTTGCAGTGCCCGGAACTCTCCCGCACGGCGTCGACGCACCGCCAGTCTATGTCACGGCTGCGGATGGCGGCGCAGGCAGCGCCGCGCTCCGATGGAGGCGGGCTAGCCCGTCTTGCGGCTCGCGCGGTTCTTGCGCCGCGACGCCAGTTCGTCCTCGGGGCTCTGCTCGCTCGCGCCGCCATCGGCGCGCTCGGCCGGGAAATCGGCGATGGTGCCGGTCAGTTCGCGCATCGCACCGCTCACCGCGATACCGAAGACGCCCTGCCCGCCCTGGAGCAGATCGACGACCTCTTCGGGGGACGTGCACTCGTAGACCGTGGTCCCGTCCGAGAATAGTGTGATCTTCGCCAAGTCCCGCACTCCGCGCTTACGGAGGTGGTCGACGGCCACGCGGATGTTCTGCAAGGATATTCCGGTGTCGAGCAGACGCTTGACGATCTTGAGGACGAGGATGTCTTTGAACGAGTACAGCCGTTGGCTGCCCGAACCTGCTGCGCCACGAATGGACGGCACGACGAGCGAAGTGCGAGCCCAGTAATCGAGCTGGCGGTAGGTGATTCCCGCGATCTGGCAGGCGATGGGGACGCGGTATCCGACGAGGTCGTCGGGCACGGAATCGTCCGGGAAGAGGCCCGGTTGGATCTCCTCGGAGCTGAATTCGGACTCGGCAACGTTGTCGCCGGGCGCAAGATTCAGCGCATTCTCCTGCGGCCGATCTCCCACTGACTACTCCCTCTCGCATGTTGCACTGAACCCGACGATCAGTGCGCCTGTGACGCGCGTCGCCAGTGCCCGCGGCACAGCCACAGCACATCGAGCGGCGCAAGCGCCACCAGTGACATCGAGCAAGCCCGTACCCTGAACCTACTCAGCGTACGCCCGATAGAATCTGCAGGGCAGAAAATCACTGCACTGAACGCTATGACTCCGAAGAGACGGGGTCAACGCAACGCGCCGGAGGAACCTCAACCGTTACTCCGCGCCCGAGGCTTTTCCGAGGGTGCAACCTAGCCGTCGGTGGCCTTGAAATCGTCCGGCGACACGGACTCGAGGAATTCCTTGAACTTCTCGACCTCGTCCTCGCGCTCGTCGGGCATGACCAGACCGGCCTCCGTGAGCACCGATTCCTCGGCGAAGATCGGCACCCCGATCCGCAGTGCGATGGCGATGGAGTCGGACGGGCGGGCCGAGACGCGGGTGTTCTGGTCGAACACGAGGTCGGCATAGAACGTGCCCTCGCGCAGGTCCACGATGCGAACTTCCTTTAAGGTGCGACCGAAGGCTTCGATCAGGTTCTTGATGAGATCGTGGGTCAATGGACGCGCCGGCTCGACGCCCTGCTGTTCGAGTGCGATCGCGGTGGCCTCGGTCTGGCCGATCCAGATGGGCAGGTACCGCTCGCCGTCGGTTTCACGCAACAGCAGAACAGGTTGACTTTGGGGTTGCTCGACACGAACTCCGATCACGTGCATTTCGCTCATCGCGTCTGCCTCCACCCTGCAATGGTCCGTCCGCGGCACACAATGCCGTACCAGGATTCTATTCGATTCGTGTCTGCTCTTCGACCGTACAGCCGTTCGAGCGCAGCGTCGTTGGGAAGTGGGGACGGTCGGCGAGTTCACCTCACCGATCGAGCGCACCCCGGACTGCCGACTTCACCAGGCAGGTGTGCAACGTCAGAGACAAGGCGGCCAGTTCGCGCACCATCTCCTCGGCGCGATCACGTGCGCCGGCGTCGCGGCCCTTGGCGACGGGCCCGGCGATCTGCGCGACCAGCCCGGCCTCGCGGTCGGCCGCCAGCTTGAACGCCCTCAGGTGCCGCACTTCGAGTCCGAACTCGGACATCGCCCTCGCGGTGCGCGCCAGTGTCACCGCGTCTTCGTCGAAGAACCCTGCCGGCCCGGGAACGACCAGGCCTCCGCGGGTCAGTTCGCCGAGGAACTTGTCGTCGATCCCCGCCCGGGCGATCAGATCGTCGCGGCTGATCCGCACCTCGCGGTCGGTGAGGAACTCCTCCGGGGACACCTCGCCCGGGGCCACCGTGAGCGTGCGCGGCCGGCGCGGCGAAGAATCGCCTGCGCCGACCGTGGCCACACCTCTGTCGATGGCCTCGAGCTGCTCCTTGATGACCTTCAGCGGCAGATACTGATCCCGCTGCGCAGTGAGGACATAGCGCAGACGTTCACAGTCGGCGATCGAGAATCGCCGATACCCCGACGGAGTGCGCTGGGGGCTGATGAGACCCTCGGCTTCGAGGAATCGGATCTTCGAGATCGTCACATCAGGAAAATCGGGGCGGAGTCGATCCAGCACGGAGCCGATCGACATCCCCGATTGCGCCTGCTGCTGCCGCACCGCGGTCATTGGCTACCCGCACCAGCTGACGTCTCACCGATCTGCGAGCCACCGGCAGTGGTCCGGGGTCCGGTCAGGAAGACCAGTCGGAACTTGCCGATCTGGACCTCGTCACCGTTCGCCAGGACGGCCGAGTCGACCGGTTCCCGGTTGACGTAGGTGCCGTTGAGGCTGCCGACGTCGACCACCTGGAACTCGTCGTCCTCCTGACGGAACTCCGCATGACGACGGCTGACGGTCACGTCGTCGAGGAAGATGTCGCTGTCGGGATGCCGTCCCGCGGACGTCGTCGGCTGGTCGAGCAGGAAGCGCGACCCTGCGTTCGGTCCACGCTTGACGACGAGCAGAGCAGAGCCCGCGGGCAGTCCCTCCACACCCGACACCGGAGCTTCCGGAGCCTGGGTTGCCGAGGAGTTGTCGAGCTCATTGAGAAAGTCCGCGCGGAAGACCGACGTGGTTTCCGCCGGCGTCTCCCCATAGACCGCGTCGTTGCCGTTCTCGCTCACCGTTTCTCCTCCTAGTTCGATCATCCAGCAAGATTCGCTGGACTACGCAATGCCACTCGGTACTACATAATTCGGTTCCCGTGCACATTAACTTCTGTGCAAACTCCCACGATCACATTTCAAACTACGGACCTGCGCCCCGACACGGCACATGCGTTCAACATCGACCGTACCCTGCGCACGCCGGTGCGTGTAGTGAGACAGGCCGCCAGCACATTACGAACCGGTATTCCGACAGCGGATTTTTCCGGCAACCCGGTTTTCCGGGCTGTCGGCACCTTCCGAACTTATCCGATTACCGCTTCGCGTGTTCTCGGGAAATTATCCTGCCGTGATGTCTGCATAGCCGGCGGCGTCCAGCATTTCGGCCAGTGCCGCGTCGAGGGTCGCCTCGTCGTCGACACCGAGGTCCACCAGCCACCCCTGCCCGTAGGGCGCGGAGTTCACAAGTTCCGGGTTGCCGTCCAGATCGGCATTGGCGGCAACGACTTTCGCCGTCAGCGGGGCGAAGATGTCGGAGACGCTCTTGGTGGATTCCACCTCGCCGAACGATTCGCCCGCCGTCACGGCCTCGTCGACCGCCGGAAGCTGGACGAACACGACGTCGCCGAGCTGGGACTGCGCGAAATCGGTGATGCCGACGCGTACCGTCGTGGGCCCCGTCCGCTCGACCCACTCGTGTTCGGCGGTGTACCGACGATCGGCGGGGATTTCGAGCTCACTCACAGTGGCTTCCTTTCGATGGCAATCCGCGGGCGGATGCGAAGATCAATTTCCGGGCTGAGCGTATTGGCGAGGTTTCGCCTCCCGCAAGGCGGAGATCGTGACCTGCTGCGATTGTTCGATCGTCAGCTGTCCGCCGCTGCGCGCGACCGTGTCGACCACCCCGCCGGGAATGTTCAGGGCCGCCGCCAGAGTCGGCGGATCACCGATGGCGACCACCCCGTAGGGGGCGTTCACCTTCCGGCCGTCCACCGACACGCCGCCGGCCGAACCGGACACCCAGGAGTCGACGCCGATCCGGATGGGCGGGCCGTCCGCACCCTGGATCTGGACGGCTTCGGCACCGGCGGCACGCAATTCCTGCACGAGGTCGAGCAGGACCTCGGAGCCGACTCCCTTGTTGGGGTCGGTGATGCGCATCGTCACCCCGGGGCCGGTGGCCGGTGCGCTGCCGACCTGGATCGACAGCGCCGTCAACCGGGCCTGCGCCTCGTCGAGTGCCGCCCCGGAACTGCCGCTCTGTTGCAACGTTGCCAAGGTCTGTTCCAGCGATGCGATCTCCTGCCGCAGGGCCGCCTCCCGCTGGTTCAGCGTGTCCAGGACGACCAGGAGATCGGCCGGGCTCGCCGAGTCGAGGGTGTCGCCGGACCCGGTGTTCTTCACCTGCGTGACGATCGCGATTCCCAGCCCACCGAGCAGGAGCGCGGCCAGCAGCGCAAAGACGACGTGCGATCGCTGCGACGTCGCCGGTTCGTTCCCGTGCAGTTCGTGTCTGCCCTCGTGTCCGCTCACGCCGCGATCACGCCCCGAACAGACGTCGCCGGAGCGCGGCCGCGTTGCCGAAGATGCGGATTCCGAGCACGACGACGATCGCGGTGGACAGCTGGGTTCCCACACCGAGTTGGTCACCGAGCCACACGATCAGGGCGGCCACCAGGACGTTGAACACGAACGAGACGACGAACACCTTCGAGTCGAAGATCTCGTCGAGGTACGCGCGCAGTCCGCCGAACACCGCGTCGAGCGCGGCGACGACGGCGATGGGCAGGTAGGGCTGCACGGCGTCGGGCACTTGCGGGCTGAACACCACTCCCAGCACGATGCCCACGATCAGGGCGAGCACCCCGTAGATCGCGGATCCGCCCTTCAGTGCTGCCTTCATTCGTGTGACGCCTCCATTCGACTCCGCCGTTGTCATCGTGTTCCCACTTCCCTGGCTGCCCGCACTTCCCGCGCCGGGGCGGCCGGCAAGTGGAGATCGTCGGCCTCCGCCACCGCGAAGCCGATGCCGTACAACTGCGCCACGCTGGACATCCGCAGATAGGCGTCGCTCACCACGAATCCGGTCTGCATCGGCCCCTGCGGGCCGATCGCCGAGACCACGTACGGCGAGAACACCGGCTGATTGTCCACGAGCATCGCGCCACCCGCCTGGCGGATCGTCACCGACGGGCCGATCCGCACGTCGCCGACCGCGATGGCCTCGGCGCCGCTCGCCCACAGCGAATTGACCACCGACTGGAGGTCGCGGTCGAGCACCACGGCCTTCCCCCCGACACTGCGCTGGGACGAGTCGGACAGGTTGGGCTTGGCCGCGGGGTCCGTCAACGTCACGGTCAGGCCGGGACCGTGCACGGCCTCGACTCCGGCGTCCCCCTCGAGGCCGCGAAGCTCGTCGAGCAGTGCCGCACCTCGGGCGTCACCGGCCAGCGCGGTGGCGCGCGCGTCGTCGGTCTGTGTCGACAGCGTGTCCCGGGTTGCGGCGAGGGCGCCCGCCCGATCCTGGGCGTCCTGCACCTTGCTCAGCAGTTCGGTCCGCACCTGCTCGGTGCCGGGGATGCGTTCGGTGGCCTGCCGGTAGGCGACCGACAGCACCAGCCCGACGAGCAGCGCGCCGATCGCGATCCACACCTGCTGACCGACCCGCGTCTGTCGTGAATGTCCCTGCTCACGATCGTCGGCCGCACCCTCGTACCCGGGGTCCAGGTGGTCGTTCATCAGGGACCGCAGCAGGGACGGCACCGGATTCCTGCGAATGCCGGAATCTGTCCGTTTCATCACTGGACCTCGCGTTCCTCGCCGCCCGGTCCTCGCACGGGAACGGTGCGCGCGACGGTCAGCGCGTTCACGGTGTAGAGCAGCCCGGTCCACACGTAGAGCACCGTGCCCCAGATCAGGAGCGCGGCGCCGAGCGGCTGCGCCACGGTCGCGATGCACCAGTCGCCGTGCGCCGCGAGGGTCATCGGCAGCGCGAACATCAGCAGGAACGTGGCACCCTTGCCGAGGTACATCACGTCGGGGGGAGGGAGACCGCGCCGTCGGTAGATGACCAGCGTGAGCGCGAGAACGGCGTCGCGGCCGATCAGGATCGCCGCCACCCACCACGGGATGAATCCGCGCAGGACGAACGTCACCAGCGTCGTGACGACGTAGAGGCGATCGACGAAGGGGTCGAGCAGCGCACCCAGCTTCGACGACTGGTCGAGGATCCGCGCCAGCTTGCCGTCGAGCCAGTCGGTGAAGCCGCTGATCATGAGGATCGCGAGTGCCCACCCGTCGGAGTGGGTGACGAGCAGCAGGTACACGAACAGCGGCACGCCGAGGAGTCGAACCACGCTCAGGAGGTTCGGGACGGTCACGATCCGGTCCGACCGCGCAGTGTCCCGGTCCACCGAATTCACCAAAATCTCCCCAGCGTCGAGTGCGGACCTGTTTTCGGGCGCTCGTCGCACCGCTCTCGCCACTCTTCCACAACCGGGATGGTGTTCAGTCGATCCTCTCGTCCGTCCGGCCGTGTCACTCGCCCCGCGCAACGTCCGGTCGTGGTGGGGCCGGTACGCGTGCGACGGCGTCCGCGGTCAGACTTCCCAGGTACAGCCACCCGTCGTGCTCCCGCACACCTGTGACGGGGGAATAGCTGCCCTTGCCTCCGCGCAGGCTGTGCACGATCTCGCCGCGGTGATCGAGGGCGATCACCCAGCCGGCGTGCTCCGGATTCGGTTGCACGGCCTCCGGCAGGTTCGCCGCGACGATCCGCAGCGTCGGGTACGGCGCGAGCAGGTCGAGCAACCGCATCCGCGGGCTGTAGAGCGCCACCCAGAACAGGCCGTCCCGTGTCTGACACGTCATGTTGTCCGGTATGCCGGGCAGATTCGCGGCCCACACCGACGCCGCACCCTGCGACGGGCCGGTCAGGTCGACGCGGGAGATCTGGTACGAGCCGGTCTCGGCGACGAGAACGAACGACTCGTCCGAGGCCAGTCCCACGCCGTTGGCGAACTGCAGCCCCTCGGCCAGGAGGTCGGTCTCCCCCGTCCGCGGGTCCAGACGCAGCAGGCGGCCGGTCCCGCGGTGCTCGAGAAGGTCGTAGCGGTGGTCGGCGATCGTGAAGTGCGCCGAGGAGTCGGTGAAGTACACGATGCCGTCCCTGCCGACCGCCGAGTTGTTGCACGCCACGAGCGGGCGCCCGGCCGCGGCGTCGGCGAGCACGTCGACGCGTCCCTGGTCGTCGACTCGCAGCACACCGCGCTCGGCGTCGCAGATCAGGAACCGGCCGTCGTCGAGTATCTCGACCCCGAGAGGCCGCCCGTGGGTGTTCGCGAGTTCGGTGGCGTGTCCGTGGCCGTCGAACCGCCAGATCCGGCCGTCGTTGCCTCCGGTGACCACCCGGCCGTCGTGATCGACGGCGACGTCCTCCGGGCCTTCTCCGGCGGGGAGCGTCCAGCGGTGCGCGTCGTCGAGCATCCCGTTCGGCGCGAGCACTCCCGTCGGTGGTGGTGGCGGCGGGGCGTGCCAGACGGTGGGGTCGACACCGGTGCGGTCGAGCTTGCGGGCGAGAGACTCGAAGAAGGTCACGAACTGTGAGATTAGTCGCGTCCCCCGCTGGACGTGGTTCCGCTAACGCCAGGCGAAGACCGGCTGGTCGAAACCGTCGATCCGCGTGTGCCTGCCGTGCAGTGCGACCTCCCGGAACTGGAACACGACCGCGCCGGTGGGGGCGTGCACGAGGTGACGGCGGAACGGCCATTGGATCACCGGTTTCGACGATTCGGGGATCTCGACGAACCGCGGCTCCGCGTCGATCTCGGGAACGCCCACCGAGAACACTTCCGCCACTTCCTCGCGATTGGGGACGAGCGACGTGATCGACTGGTCCGACCACACGACGAACGGGGTGATGACGTACCCGGAGCGGGTGACGTAGTCGTCGAGCCTGCCGAGCACCGCGGACGGCTCCACGTCGAGGCCGAGTTCCTCGTGCAGCTCGCGCCGGGCGGCGTCCTCGCCGGTCTCCCCCGGATCCACTCCGCCGCCGGGCAACGCGAACTGTCCCGGATGCGCGCGCATCTTGCTCGGGCGCATGGTCAGCGGAACGGCCTGACCGCCGGCGCCGTCGTTCATCACGGCGATCACTACCGCCGCGGACCGCCGATTCGTCGGGTCCACGATCCGTGGTTCGAAGCGTGCCAGCGCGTCGGCGAGCCGTTCCCTGCTCAGTGCGTGCCCATTCACCATCACCCGACAGTATCGCCAGTCGCGGCGAAACCCACGCTTCGATCCCCCCGCGTTTCAAACCCCGCGCCGGCCGTCAGCCGAGCAGTTGCTGCCTGATCTCGTTCTTGAGGACCTTCCCCAGTTTGGAACGCGGCAGATCGGGCCAGACCAGGATTTCCTTCGGGGTCTTCACGCTGCCGATGCGCGCTTTCACGAACGCCGTGAGTGCGTCGGCCTCGATCGGTGTTCCGGCTCGGGACTGGACGACGGCGACGACACGTTCACCCCATTTCTCGTCGGGGAGCCCGATCACCCCGCAGTCCTGGATTCCGGGGTACGCCATGAGCGCCTGTTCCACTTCGACGGAATAGACGTTGAATCCGCCGGTGATGATCATGTCCTTGGCCCGGTCGACGATGTACAGGAAGTTGTCGTCGTCGAGGTACCCGATGTCGCCCGTGTGATGCCAGCCGTGCGCCGACGCCTCCTGCGTCGCAACGGGATTCTTGTAGTACCCCGTCATGACGAGCGAGCTGCGCACGACCACTTCGCCTCGCTCACCGGAAGGCAGCAGCATCCCCTGCCCGTCCATGATGGCGACGGTGACCAGCGGGGAGGGCCTGCCTGCGGAGCTCAGCCGGGCGGTCGCCACCGAGCCGTCGGCGTGGAAATGGTCTTTCGGCGCCATCGTCGCGATCATCATCGGCGCCTCGCTCTGCCCGAACAGCTGGGCCATCACCGGCCCGATCCGGGTCAGCGCTTCTTCGAGCCGGGTCGGCGAGATCGGCGCCGCGCCGTACCAGAAGCATTGCAGCGAACTCAGGTCCGTCGTCGCCAGGTCTGCGTGGTCCAGCAGCATGTAGATCAGGGTCGGCGGAAGGAAGGTGTGGGTGACGCGGTCCCGGTCGATGTGCGCGAGGAACTGCCCCAGGTCGGGCGTGGGCATGATGACCACCTGTCCGCCGAGGGCGAGGATCGGGAAACACAGGACACCGGCCGCGTGCGTCAACGGCGCGAGGGCGAGGTAGACCGGCCTGCCGTCGAACGGGTAGCTCATCAGGGTCAGCGCAGACATCGTCTCGATGTTCCGGCCGGTGAGCATCACACCCTTCGGCCTCCCCGTCGTGCCGCCGGTGCCGACGATCAGCGCGAGATCGTCGACCGGCTCGACGTCGAGACGTTCGGTACCCAGCCAGTCGTCGAACGGGTGGGCGTACTCCTCATCGCCGTCGAGACACACGAGCGTCGTCAGCAGCGGCAACTGCCGACGGATCCGATCGACCAAGGGCGCGAACGCCTTCTGGAAGATCAGGCAGCGACAGTCGAAGAGGGCGAGCAGGTCCCGATTCTCCGCCGCCTCGTTCCGCGGGTTGATCGGGCACCACACCGCCCCCGCCCGGCTGATCCCGAAGACGCAGGAGAACGCAGTCGGATCGTTGCCGGACAGGACGGCCACCTTGTCGCCCGCGGCGATCCCCGACCGTGCCAGCGCGGCCGCGACGCGCCGGCTCAGGTCCTGGACATCGGCGTACGACAGCGTCCGGTCGCCCATCGTCAGGCACGGCGACGACGGACCGAGCGAGGCACCCTTGTCGAGGTAGTCGGTCAAGCGCATGGTGTGGTCCTCCTCGAAGTCGCGGCCGGGACGATCAGCTCTGCACGGTGAGAACCGGCTCCATCACGAGGCCGAAGCTCCGCAGGATTCCCAGGAGTTCGCGATGCCCGAACGCCTGGCACGCCGACGCGAGACCCGTCCGCTTCGGAGGCTGCTGCAACAGGGAGTACGCGGCGTACGCCTGCAGGAGACCCGTCTGCTTGTAGTTGCAGTTGCCGTGGATGACACAGTGCGCCCGCCCCAGCGGCCCCGACGCGTACACGGAGTCGAGCGATGTGTTGACCCGTGGGTTCTCCCGCGGCGGCATTCCCGCCTGCACGGAGCCGGCGATCTCCGCGAGCGCCGCGTCCTGCTCGTCCGCGGGAAGGGTCTTGATCTGTTCCTCGACCATCTTCTGCGTCGCGACGACACCCTCCATCACGGAACGGTCGAACACGCCGCCTGCCGCTTTCACGTTCGCCACCCGCGGATCGTCCTTGAACCACACGGGATGGCTGGTGCCGCCCCACGGCAGCGCGAGGGCCATCTGGTGCTGTCCCGGCACCACGACCTCGAACGTGGTACCGGGATCCCACTTCTCGTACCGGTTCTGTTCCAGGTAGTACCAGTCGGCTTTGAGGATCGTGAAGATCGTCTGCGTGGACGCGTAGGTGGGAAAACCCTTCCACAACACCAGGATGTCGAGAGTGTCCAATCCGGGCGTCTCCAGCGCGATGTTCGCGGCGATCTCGCCGGTGGTGTACATCTGCGCGACACCGGGTGACAGCAGCAGCCCTTTCTCCGCGAACTTCTCGCCGAACTTCGCCTGCACGTCCAGAACCCAGTCCTGTTCACCGGTCGTGTCGGTGTAGTGACAGCCCGCGGCGAGAGCCGCCTCGACGACGATGGCGCCGTGCTTGATGAACGGGCCGACCATGTTGCTGACAACCCTTGCGCCGCTGAACAATTCCGTCAGCGCCGGGACGGTGTGCTCGACCTCGACCACCTCGTGGTCGACGGTGTCCAGGCCGGGAATCCGGTCGAGCACTTCCTGGATCCGCTTCTTGTCCCGCCCCGCGGCGATGAACGGAATGTTGAACTCGCGCAGGTATTCACACACGAGGCGCCCGGTGTAACCGGAGACGCCGTAGACGATGACGGGCTTCTTGTCGGTCATGAGATGCCTTTCAGAATGTGGGAGAAGTTCGGGAGATCGGTCACATGCCCATGCCACCGTCGACCGGCAGGCCGATTCCGGTGACGAAGCGGGCGGCGTCGGAGGCCAGGAAGACGACGGTGTCGGCGATGTCCGCGACCTCGCCGAGTCGCCCGAGAGGCGTCAGGCCGATCACGTCGGCGACCGCGGCGTCGGCGCTGGGCCACAGTCCGAGCCGCTCCATGTCGGCGGCCAGCCCGAGTCCCATCTCCGTGGCGACCAGCCCGGGGTACACGCAGTTCACCCGGACGCCGTACCCGAGTTTGCCTGCCTCCTGGGCCGCGACCCGGGTCAGCCGGTCGACGGCCGACTTGGTGGCGGAGTAGCCGGCGATGCCCGGGAACGGGATGGTGGCGGCGACCGAGGAGACGTTGACGATCGCCCCGCCCGATCCCGCTGCGCCTCCGGGACGCATCGCGCGCAGACCGTGTTTCAGACCGAGCGCGACGCCGAGAATGTTGACCTCACACATCCGTCGGATGTCTGCGGGGTCGATGTCGACCACGAGCGACGAGATCTCGATGCCCGCGTTGTTGACGAGGAGGTCGAGTCCGCCGAGTTGCTCCACGGTGGCAGCGACGGCGCGCTCCCAGTTGCCGTCGTCGGTCACGTCGAGTTTCACGAATCCGGTGTCGACGCCGGTCTTCCCGACGGAATCGGCAGTCGCGCGCCCTTCCTCCTCGAGGACGTCGCCGATCACGACCGCCGCACCGGCGTCGGCGAGGGCGGCAGCCATACCGGCGCCCAACCCCTTCGCACCACCGGTGACCAGTGCTTTCCGTCCTGCAAGATCACTTACGCTCATTCCGACCTGCCTTCGTACGAGACGATTCGCGGAAACCACGTCACGAGACCGAGTCCGCAATGTGGTGTGGATCACAGCGTATTCGACTTTGGACGACTGTCAAGAATTCTCTTGACGACTGTCAAGTTTTTGTTACACAGTCGTCAAGGAACGCGGGCTAGACTGATGCTCACCGTGCTGGACCATGCGCCGAACAGGAAGAATGCCGTGACACCCGTCGCCGAGAAGAACGCCGATCGAGTCTCGCGCCGCCAGGTCGACAAGTTCGCCGAGCGCCGGGATCAGCTCGCCGAGGCCGCGTTGCAGACCCTCTCGGAACTCGGCTATGCCCGCACCAGCCTCCGGGAGATCGCCCAGAACTCCGAGTTCTCCCACGGCGTCCTGCACTACTACTTCAGCGACAAGGTCGATCTGATCACGCACTGCGTGCGGCACTACAAGGCCCGGTGCGTCACGCGATACGACGGCGTGGTCGCCACGGCGCAGACTCCCGAGGAGTTGAAGGCGGGATTCGGCCGGGTGCTGGGGGATTCCCTCCGCGACGAGGCCACCCTGCATCGCCTCTGGTATGACCTCCGCTCGCAGTCGCTGTTCGAGGAGTCGTTCCGCGCAGACGTCGCCGCGATCGACAAGAGTCTCGAAAACATGATCTGGCGCATCGTGTCCCGGTATGCGGAATTGGCGGGGCGCACGATCACCATCGCCCCGGCCACCATGTATGCGGTCCTCGACGGACTGTTCCAGCAGAGCCTCGCACGGTATCTGTCGGGCGACGACACCGCCGCGGACAGCCTCGCGGACAACGTCGGTCAGGTACTGGCGCTCGTCATTCCGGCACGGTAAGGCCGGTCACTTCTCCGCGGCAGCCTTGATCCGCTGCGCGAAATCGGGTGCGTCCTTCCGGGCCGCCCGAAGGGCAAGAGGTGCGATCAGCTTTCCTATTCCGTGCCCCTCCAGCACGTTGAAGATCGTCACCTTGGTGCCTGCGCCCGCGGGTTCGAGGTCGTAACCGCCCTCTTTCGCGGTGATGGAATTCTTCGAACGCTCCGCCCAGCGAATCTTCCGTGGCACCTCGAATTCGGTGATCTCGAACTCCCGCTTCGTGGTCATCCCGGCGTCCTTGACGGTGCTGACGAAGAGGGTGCCGACGCCCGGCGGACCATCCGTCTTCTTCACGATCTCCTGCACCCGGGGACTGAAGTCCCGGTCGTTGACCCCGGCGGCGAGGTACTCGAACACTTCCCCGATGGGGCGATTGATCACAACAGTGCCTTCGAACCGTCCAGCCATGCCAGCCTCCCGTTTCCGTGACCTGCCGGGTTCCGACAGTACTCGCGACGGTCCGGCGGCGCGGTCACATCGCCGCCGGACCGTCGGTCATAGAAGTGACGGCCGACAACGCGGCGTCTTCTGCAGGACTCCGAACACAGGAAGGCTCGAACATGGACATCACCTCGATCACCGACAGTTCCCGGGCCGGGCGATCGACCCCGGCACGCCCGTTTCTCTCCACCGCCCGCGGCACACTCACGCTGACGCTGTTGTGCGCTGTGGCATTTCTCGATTTCGTCGACGCATCCATCGTCAACATCGCCCTGCCCGACATGCGCAGCGACCTGGACATCTCGGTACAGGAACTGCAGTGGGTCCCGAGCGCCTACCTCCTCACCTACGGCGGTTTCATGCTGCTCGGCGGCCGCCTGGCCGACCTGCTCGGTCGCCGTCGCGTGCTCGTCACCGGCACCGTCGTGATCGGGCTGTCGTCGCTGATCGGCGGTTTCGCCGGAAACGCCGAGGTCTTGATCGGCGCACGACTCGCGCAGGGTGTCGGTGCGGCACTGATGCTTCCGGCCGCGCTGTCGATTCTGACGACGACCTTCGAGGAGGGCCCCGAACGGCATACCGCACTCGGTGTCTGGGCCGGGGTGGGCGGTCTCGCATCGGCTGTCGGTGTCTTTCTCGGCGGTGTGCTCACCGAGGGGCCGGGCTGGCGATGGGTGCTGTTCGTCAACCCTGTCGCGTGCGCGCTCGTGCTTCCGGCGGTCTTCGCGCTCATTCCCGGCGACCGGCGCCGCGCCCGGTTCGCAAACTTCGACGTCGCAGGCAGTGTGCTCGGCACCGGCGGGATGCTGTTGCTCGTCTACGCCCTGGTGGAGGCACCCGACCAGGGATGGGGCAGCGCCCGCACGATCGCCGGGTTCGCCGGTGCGTTCGTGCTGATCGTGGCGTTCGTGATCAACGAGCAGCACAGCCGGCACCCTCTCCTGCCGCTGTCGATCTTCCGCGTCAAGGGCCTTGCCGCCGCGAATGTCACAGGGCTGATCGCCTTTGCGGGTCTCATCGCGATGTTCTTCTTCCTGACTCTCTACATGCAGAACGTTCTCGGCTACTCCCCCATCCAGACCGGTGCGGCCTACCTCCCGCTCTGCCTGGGGGTCGGGGTCGCCGCCGGGGTGTGCTCCCAGTTGCTGACCCGGACCGGAACCCGTCCCGTCGTCGTCGTGGGAGCGCTGGTGGCCTCGGCCGGCCTGTACCTGCTGTCCCGGATCCCCGTCGACGGCTCCTACCTCAACGATCTGCTGCCCGGACTGATGATCGTGTCTTTCGGTCTCGGCGCCGTCTTCGTCGGCGTCACGACCGCGGCCAACGCCGGTGTGCCTGCCGGCGAGGCAGGGCTCGCGGCAGCGTTGTTGAACGCCTCCCAGCAGGTCGGCAGCGCACTCGGACTGGCGATCTTCGCCGCGATCGCCACCTCGCATTCCCAGCATCTGCTCGCGGCGAATTCGCCTGTGCCCGAGGCACTCACCTTCGGCTTCCAGCGAGCGCTGCTGACCGGCAGCATCTTCCTCGTCGCCGCGGCCGTGATCGGCCTGCGCACCGGCAACGCACACGGAGACGGCGAGCGCCGCACGAACTGACCCCCGGCGGGCTCGTCAGTCGAGGTTCTCGACGACGAGCCCGGCGAGGCGCTCACGGTCGGCGAGGATGTCGATCTCGACGATCTTCCCGCGCCGGATCGTGACGCCCATGACCGACAGCAACTGCCCGTCGGAGATCGCGACCACTCCGGCGGCACCGTTGACGAGCGCCGGATGCGCGAACCGAGCCAACCGGGCGAACCCGAGGACCCGGCCCGCGACGGTCGCCGAGCCGCGCACCATCGTGGAGGCGCCTGCAGGCACTGCTCCGGTATCGGCGCGGAGCACGACATCCGGGTCGAGCACCGCCACGAGGGCGTCGAAGTCGCCGCTCCTCGCGGCCGCCAGGAACGCGTCGACAACCGCACGCTGACGGACCGGATCGGTGTCGGGAACCGGGGCTCCCTGCAGACGCCGGCGTGCGCGACTGGCCAGTTGCCGGGCGGCCGCGGGTGTTCGCTCCACGATCGGGGCGATGTCCTCGAAGGGCACCGCGAACATGTCGTGGAGCACGAACGCCAGTCGCTCGGCGGGGGAAAGCGTGCCGAGAACGACGAGCAGTGCAAGACCCACCGAATCGGCCAGCACCGCCTCGTGTTCGGGGTCGCTGCCGTCTGCCCGGGTCACGATCGGGTCGGGGACCGCCGCGTCCAGTGGATCTTCCCGCCGTGTCCTGCGTGACTGCAGCATGTTCAGGCACACCCGCGCCACCACCGTGGTCAGCCAGCCGCCCAGGTTCTCGACGGTGTCGGCGTCGGTGCGGCTCAGTCGCAGCCAGGATTCCTGCACGGCGTCCTCGGCTTCGCTGAGCGAGCCGAGCATCCGGTAGGCCACTGCGCGCAGGTGCGTGCGATGGGCCTCGAACTGCTGCGCCAACACGTCGTTGTCGTTCATCGGTCACATCCCCTCAGTCTCGATCCGTCAACTGTGTGACCGGCGAAACGCTGCCGATGTGACGACGGCGCGTCGTCCGTGTCCCTCTGATGCGCGCAATGCATCCAGTTTCCCTGGTTCCGCTGTCCGATATCGCCGTGGTTAACTGAAATGACGCTCGCAGTCTCTGAAGGGCTGGACGGCATGTGGAAAGCGCAGCAGGTCGGACGTCTGTTTCTCGTCTCGGTACTCGCGGCACTGGCCGTGTGCGGGGTGAGCGCCACCGCGTCGGCGCATGCCCCGGCAGTCACCGGGAAGGTCGTCGCGCCGACACTGTCCCCCGCGAGCGGGCACGTCGTCGGCGTCGCGCATCCTGTCGTCGTCCGGTTCGCGTCACCGGTGCCCGATCGCGCGCTCGCCGAGCGTGGTGTCCGGATCACCCCGTCGAGGGCGGTGCCCGGGCAGTTCTCCTGGATCGACGACCGCACCGTGCAGTGGACTCCGGCGCACTTCTGGCCGGCCCACACCCGGGTGACCGTCGAGGCGGCGGGCGCGAGGTCGCAGTTCCAGGTGGGTGACGCACTCGTCGCCGTCGCGAACACGACGACGCACCAGTTCACGGTCAGCATCAACGATAAGGTCGTGCAGACCATGCCGGCGTCCATGGGCAAACCCGGATACGAAACACCGCTCGGGACGTTCCCCGTCATCGAGCAATTCCGCGACATGATCATGGATTCGTCGACGTACGGCGTCCCGATCGATGACGAGGAGGGCTACCGCCTCTACGTCGAGTACGCCACCCGCATCACGTGGGGTGGGATCTTCGTGCACGCCGCACCGTGGTCGGTGAACTCGCAGGGATTCGAGAACGTCAGCCACGGCTGCATCAATCTCAGCACCGAGAACGCGCGGTGGTTCTACGACAACGCCAAGATCGGCGACCCGGTCATCGTCACGGATTGAGTACCGGCCCCGAGACACAGAAAAGGCGGTTTCCCGTTTCCGGGAAACCGCCTTCGCTGATCATCTGGTCGGGCTGACAGGATTTGAACCTGCGACCACTTGACCCCCAGTCAAGTGCGCTACCAAGCTGCGCCACAGCCCGTCCACACCCTCGTTCAGGTGCTCGATGAGATTACATCAGGGGCAGTCCGTAACGCTAATCGCCTGGTCAGAGCGCATTCTGTCGGATCAACGATTCCGCCGCTCACGCTTTTCCCGCACCCGCACCGAGATGCGGACGGGGCTGCCGTCGAAATTGAACTCCTCGCGCAGACGCCGCTCCAGGAACCGGCGGTAGCCCGCCTCGAGGAACCCGGTCGTGAACAGCACGAACGTCGGCGGGCGTGTTCCGGCCTGCGTGGCGAACATCACGCGAGGCAGCCGACCACCACGCATCGGCGGCGGAGTGGCGGCAATGACTTCCTTGAGCCAGGTGTTGAGCCGGCCCGTGGGAATGCGTTTGTCCCAGGACTCCAGCGCGGTGTCCAGGGCGGGGACGAGCTTCTGCACCGCGCGCCCCGTCTGCGCCGAGATGTTGACGCGCTGCGCCCACGGCACCCGCACCAGGTCCCGGTCGACCTCTCGATCGAGCTGGAGGCGCCGGTCCTCGTCGACGAGATCCCACTTGTTGAACGCGATGACGAGGGCCCGGCCGGCGTCGGCCACCATGCTCAGCACGCGCAGGTCCTGCTCCGAGATCGGCTCGGACGCGTCGATCAGCAGAATCGCGACCTCGGCCGCCTCGATGGCGCTCTTCGTCCGCAGCGACGCGTAGAACTCGGCGCCGCTGGCGTGGCTGACCCGCTTGCGCAGACCGGCGGTGTCGACGAAACGCCACGGCCTGCCGCCGAGCTCCACGATCGAGTCGACCGGATCGACGGTGGTGCCCGCGACGTTGTGGACCACCGACCGCTCGTCGCCCGACAGCTTGTTCAGCAGGCTCGACTTCCCGACGTTCGGCTTCCCGACCAGAGCCACGCGTCGCGGCCCGCCGCCGGGGATGCCTTCACGCGGGGTCTCCGGGAGCGCGGCGAGCACCTCGTCGAGGAGATCACCGGTGCCGCGGCCGTGGGTCGCACTCACCGAGTGCGGCTGCCCGAGACCGAGCGACCACAGTGCGGCCACCTCGGATTCGGTGCGGCCGTCGTCCACCTTGTTGGCCACCAGCAGAACCGGGGTCTTGGACCGGCGCAGCACCTTGGCCACGGCCTCGTCCGTTGCGGTGGCGCCGACGACGGCGTCGACCACGAGGAGGATCGCGTCCGCGGTCTGCATCGCCAATTCCGCCTGACGGGCCACCGACTGCTGCAGGCCCTTGGCGTCGGGTTCCCAGCCGCCGGTGTCCTGCACCATGAAGCGGCGTCCACTCCAGTTCGCCTCGTAGGAGACGCGGTCCCGGGTGACACCGGGAATGTCCTCGACCACGGCTTCGCGTCGGCCGATGATCCGGTTGACGAGCGTCGACTTGCCGACGTTCGGGCGCCCGACCACTGCGAGGGTGGGAACCGGGACGTGGGACTCTCCGTCGCCACCGTCTTCGAGGTCCAGGACCTCCCAGTCGGATTCCTCACTCCAGGTGCCGTCGCCTGCGAACTCGGTGGTGAATTGTTCGGTCACTGCCCTGCTCCAGTTCTTTCGCTTACCACCAGCAGCAACCTGCCGATCACGTCGTCGATTCCGAGTTCGCTGGTGTCGACAAGCACGGAATCGTCGGCCGGCCGCAGCGGCGACACGGCGCGCGTGGAGTCGAGGTGGTCACGACGCTGCACGTCGGCCAGCACGGCCGCGTAGTCGTCGCCTCGCCCCTCCGCGAGATTCTGCGCATTCCTGCGCTGTGCCCGGGCTTCCGCCGAGGCGGTGAGGTAGATCTTCACGTCGGCGTCCGGGATGACGACGGTGCCGATGTCTCGGCCCTCGACGACGATCCGTTCGGCCTCGCCCGCGAGGCGACGCTGCGCCGCGACGAGCAGTTCACGCACGGCCGGTACGGCGGAGACCGCCGAGACGGCCTTGGTCACCGCGTCGCCGCGGATCTCCTCCCCCACGTCCTCCCCGTCGAGCAGGACCTGCTCACCCGCCGGGTCGGTGCCGATCGACCACGGCAGCCCGGCGGTCGCGTCGGCGATCGCGGCGGGATCGGTGAGGTCCACGCCCTTGCGCAGCGCATGCAGCGTCGCGATCCGGTACATGGCGCCGGTGTCGAGGTAGCGGGCGTCGAGCCGCTGCGCCAGCATCCGCGAGACGCTCGACTTCCCGGTTCCGGAGGGGCCGTCCATCGCGACGACCAGCTTCGAGGTACTCACAGGCCCACCGCCCCGTAGAGCCCGCCGACCTCGCCTCGACCGAGTACGCGGAGTGTGCCGGGACGCTGGTCGCCGAGAGCAACCGCGCCGATGTCCGTCCGGACGAGCCGGATGACGGGGTGTCCCACGGCGTCGAACAGGCGCCGCACGATGTGCTTGCGGCCTTCGTGCAGGGTGACGCGGACGAGCGACTTACCCTCGTTGATGTCGAGGAGCGTGAACGTGTCGACCTTCGCCGGTCCGTCGTCGAGCTCGACACCCTCCTTGAGCTTCTTTCCGACGCCGCGTTCGAGGGCACCCGAGACGGTCGCCAGGTACGTCTTCGATACCTCGAAGGACGGGTGCATCAGCCGATGCGCCAGGTCACCGTCGTTGGTGAGCAGCAGCAGCCCCTCGGTGTCGGCGTCCAGGCGACCGACGTGGAACAATCGCTGACCTGCGGCGACCCGCTCGGAGACGATGTCGCCGACGCACGGGCGACCCAGGTCGTCCGACATCGTCGACTGCCAGCCGCGGGGCTTGTTCAGCGCGAGGTGGACCAGGTCCTTCTGCACGACGACGCGGACACCGTCCACGCGCACCACCGCGTTCTCGGGGTCGATGCGCAGTCCCTGTTCGATGACGATGCGGCCGTCGACCTCGACGCGACCCTGCGAGATCAGTTCCTCGGCCGCACGGCGCGACGCGACACCGGCTTGGGCGAGAACCTTCTGCAGTCGCATGCCGTCGCCCTGCGGCGGGCCCGCGGGCCGATCGGCGGCGTCGGCGTACTGGTGCCGGGCCGGCTTGGCATTGCTGATCTTGGGCGCGTGGGCCTGGGCGCGCTGCGGCTTGGCCGACTTGGGCTTGCCGCGTTTGTTCTTCGCGGCCGCGGCGTCAGGCCTGGCCGGCTTCCCCTTGACGGCGTCCGACCTGGACGGACGCCGATCGGTCTCGGAGCGGCTCGGTCGCCCTCCGGCTTCCGATCTGTCCGAGCGACCCCCGGCCTCCGACCTGGTGGGGCGCTGCTTCTTGTTGTTGCGATCCGGTGTGCCATCTCGGCGAGCGGGTTTCTTCACTTTTGTACTATCCCTGTCAGTCTTCGGTGTCCAGCCCGGTGTCCAACTCTTCTGTGGAAGCCGTAGCTTTATTCATTCTCGCAAATCGTGGATCAGATTCCAGACTGTCACTGATGTCATCTATCAGATCCACGTCCGGCAACAGCGGAGCCAAGGCGGGAAGATCGGCGAGAGACGCCAAGCCGAGCCGTTCCAGGAAGAGCTCCGTCGTCGAATACTGCGTGGCGTTGGTATCGGGATCGACGCCGGCTTCGGCGATCAATCCGCGAGCGAGAAGTGTGCGCACCACACCATCCACGTTGACGCCGCGCACCGCACTGATCCGTGCGCGGGTCAACGGTTGACGGTATGCCACCACGGCCAGAGTTTCCAAAGCCGCCCTCGTCAATTTGGACCGCGCGCCGTCGAGCAGGAGTCGTTCCACGTAGGGCGCGTACGCGGTGCGCGTATAGAGACGCCAACCGTCACCGGCATATCGGAGGTCCATCCCACTGCCACGGGCGGTGAGCTCGGCGGACATGCGGTTCAGCACGTCCGTGATGCGATTCACAGAAGCGCCGGTCGCGGAGGCGAGCTGTTCGGCTCCGGCGGGAGAGTCGACGATCAGCAGCAGCGACTCGAGAACAGCTTCGAGTTCGGTGTCCGACAGCTCGGGTTCTCCGTCGACGGCGCCCAGGTCGTCCGACTCGTCGAACGGGGCCGAACTCATCCGTAATCCTCCTCGGTCACCGGGGCGTGTGTGCCCTCCCCGGTCCAGCTCACCAGCAATTCCCCGAGCGGCTCGGGCTGTTCGAACAACACCGACTGCTCGCGATACAGCTCGAGCAGCGCGAGGAATCTTGCCACGATCAGGGTGGTCACCTCGCACTCCGAGACCAGGTCGCCGAACGTCGCCCACTCCCCGGCTCCCCGTTCGCGGAGCAGTTCCAGCATCCGCGCCGCCTGTTCGGGCACCGAGACCGCGTGCATGTCGTGCAGATGGTCGAGTCCCACGGTGGGCTTCGGGCGGGGTGTGAACACGGTCGCGGCGATCTCCGCGAACCGCTGCGGGTCGACCCCGAGCAACACTTCCGGCAGCAATTTCGTGAACTGGTCCTCCAGTGCCGCCGAACGCGGGTACCGGCGCAACGCGGCCGCCTCGAGCTCACCGAAGAGTTGCGCCACCTGCTTGTACGCGCGGTACTGCAGCAGCCGGGCGAACAGCAGGTCGCGCGCCTCGAGGAGCGCGAGGTCCTCGGCGTCCTCCACCTGGCCCGCCGGGAGCAGACGCGCCGCCTTCAGGTCGAGCAGCGTCGCCGCGACCACCAGGAATTCGGTGGTCTGATCGAGACCCATCTCCGTGCCGAGCGAGCGGGTGTAGGCGATGAAGTCGTCCGTCACCTGGTGCAGCGCGACTTCCGTCACATCCAGCTGTCGCTGGTTGATCAAGGTCAGGAGCAGGTCGAACGGTCCCTCGAAATTCCGCAGCGTCACCCGGAAGCCGGGCTTGACCGCGGGCGCCTGCTGATCCTCGGCCTGCGTTACCCGGGCCTGCGGGTCCTCGGTCTGCGGTGGAGCCGAAATGTCTTGCGTATTCACCACTTACCGGCCGGACCGGTGAATGACCTCGCGCGCCAGAGCACGGTACGCCTCGGCGCCGGTCGATTTCGGCGCCCAGGTGGTGATCGGCTCCCCGGCGACCGAGGTCTCGGGGAAGCGCACGGTGCGGTTGATCACGGTGTCGTAGACGAGATCCCCGAACACCTCCACCACACGGGCCATCACTTCACGGGCGTGCAGGGTCCGCGAGTCGAACATCGTCACGACGATGCCGGCGAGTTCGAGCCGCGGGTTGAGCCGGTCGTGGACCTTCTCGACCGTGTCGTTGAGCAGGGCCAGACCGCGCAGGCTGAAGTACTCGCACTCCATCGGAATGATCACCGAGTCCGCGCAGGCCAGCGCGTTGACCGTGAGCAGACCGAGGGACGGCTGGCAGTCGATCAGGACGTAGTCGTACCGGTCGAGCACCGGATGCAGCACGCGTCCGAGCGTCTGTTCGCGCCCGACCTCGGTGACGAGCTGGATCTCCGCCGCCGACAGGTCGATGTTGCTGGGCAGGAGGTCGAGGCCCTCGACCCGTGTCCGCATCAGGACGTCGTCGATCGCGACGCGGGGTTCGACGAGCAGGTTGTGGACGGTCAGTTCGAGGTCGTGATGCGCGACGCCGAGGCCCGCGGACAGCGCCCCCTGGGGATCGAGGTCCACGAGCAGCACACGTCGGCCGAATTCGGCGAGCGACGCTCCCAGGTTGATCGTCGACGTCGTCTTGCCGACGCCACCCTTCTGGTTGCACATCGCGATGATCTTGGCCGGGCCGTGCGAGGGCAGCGGGGCGGGTTCCGGCACCGCACGTGTCGGCCGTCCCGTGGGCCCGAGCTCCTCCTCCACGACCACGGCAGCGTCCTCGAACAAGGCTGCGGGTTCGGATTGCCGCACGTCGAACATGTCGCCCTCCTGTTGCGAGTGCTCTGACTCCGCCGCTGGCGGCTGCGGTGTCACCACGGTCCGATGATCCCCTGTTCTCTCGATGATCGCTGCCGATCCCACATCGTTATGGGAACGCTACCGCCTCGTACCGTGAAATTTCCCCTCGACACGCTTTCCGTCACCTCGCCCGGGGGTGCGCTCCGGCCCACACCTCGCGCAGCGCACCCACTGTCACCAGCGTATATATCTGGGTGGTCGTCACCGAGGCATGCCCAAGCAGCTCCTGGACGACGCGGACGTCGGCGCCGCCGTCGAGCAGATGCGTCGCGAACGAGTGGCGGAGCGTGTGCGGTGACACCGCCGACGAGATGCCCGCCGCGTCCGCCGCGGTCTGCAGCACCTTCCACGCGCTCTGGCGGGACAGGCGTCCGCCGCGGACATTGAGGAACAGCGCTGGTGTTCCGCGTGATGCCAGCGCCGGCCGGCCCCGGATCAGGTAGGCGTCGAGGGATTCGACGGCAGGCCGGCCCACCGGCACCACCCGCTGCTTGCCGCCCTTGCCCCGCAGCAGCACCGACCGGGTCTCGGTGTCGACGTCGTCGACGTCCAGGCCGACGGCTTCGGAGATGCGGGCGCCCGTCGAATACAGCAGTTCGAGCAGCGCGCGGTCGCGGACCGCCCGCGGACCGTCGGCGGGTCCGCTGCCGCCGACCGCCTCCAGCAGCGCCAGCACCTCGTTGACCGGCAGCGACTTGGGGAGCCGTTTCGCCGGCGACGGCGGCCGCACGTCCCGGGCGACGTCCACTGCGGTCATCCCCTCGGCCGCGGCGAACCGGTGGAATCCGCGCACCGCGATCAGGGCGCGGGCCGCCGAGCTCGCGGCCAGCGGCGGCAGTTCGCGATTCGGATCGCCGCTGCGCAGAGCGATCACGAAGTCACTGACATCCTGTTCGCGGATCCGGTCGATGTCGGTGAGCTCCCGGTCGGCGAGGAACTGCGTGTAGCGCTCGAGGTCGCGGCGATACGAACCGAGGGTGTTGCGGGCGGCTCCGCGCTCGACAGCCAGGTGGTCGAGGTACGAATCCACCTGCCGCGCAATTACCACGTCATGCCCGCGCGGCCTCGTCCCCGCCGGTGCGCGAGCGTTTCCTCTCGCTGAACCTGTCGGGGCGATCGACCCAGGGCGCGGTCACGTCGCGGAGTTCGCCGACACCGCCCGGGCGGGACCGGGCAGCGGCGAGTGCCATGAGCCCGGCCACGGCCGTGGCGTTGACGATGGTCCCGTTCAGCACCATCGACACGACCTCGTCGAGCGGAATCCGCTCGATCTCGAGGTCGGCTTCCTCGTCCTCCGGGGCGGGCCGGTCCACCTCGTACAGGTCCTCGGCGAGGAACACGCGCACCGACTCGTCCGTGAACCCGGGCGACAGAACGACATCCACGAGAACGGACCAGCGACGGGCCCCGAGCCCGGTCTCCTCCGCGAGCTCGCGCCTGGCCGCGTCGACCGGGTCCTCCCCCGGCTCGTCCAGCAGGCCCGCCGGGATCTCCCACAATCGGCGCCCCACCGGGTGCCGATACTGGTGGATCAGGACGACCCGGTCCTCGTCGTCGAGCACCACGACGGCAACGGCTCCGTGGTGCTCGACGACCTCACGTTCGGCGGTCCGGCCGTCCGGCATCGCGACGTGATCCACGCGCAGGGCGAGGATCGCGCCGCTGTAGACGGCGCGCGAGTCGAGAGTCTCGAATTCGTGCCGGCCGGTGTCGGTCATGGTCGGTTTCGCCCTATCCCGCGCTGTCGACGGAAGCGACCTCGTCGCGGTCGGCGGAGTCGGCGAGTTCGTCATCGGTGGCGACGGCGGCCCGCTCCTCACCGTGCACGTCGACGGGAAGCCGCTCTTCGAGCTTGTGCTTCAGCGCCGCGTCGACGAACGCCGCGAACAGCGGGTGCGGACGCGTCGGACGGCTCTTCAGCTCGGGGTGCGCCTGCGTCGCGACGAAGAACGGGTGCTGGTCGGCCGGGTACTCGACGAACTCGACGAGGTGACCGTCGGGCGAGGTTCCGCTGAACCGGAGTCCGCTCTTCGCGATCCGGTCGCGGTACGCGTTGTTGACCTCGTAGCGGTGACGGTGACGCTCGGACACCTCTTCGCTGCCGTACGCGCGGGCGACGACGGATCCCTTCGTCAGGACGGCGGGGTACGCGCCGAGGCGCATCGTGCCGCCGAGGTCCGCCTCGCCGGCGATGACGTCTTCCTGGTCGGCCATCGTGGAGATCACGGGGTGCGTGGTCTCGGGCTCGAACTCGGCGGAGTTGGCGTCGTCGAGACCCACGCTGCGCGCAGCCTCGATCACGACGCACTGCAGGCCGAGGCACAGTCCGAGCAGCGGGATCTTCCGGTGACGGGCGTACCGGATCGCACCGAGCTTGCCCTCGATACCGCGGATCCCGAAGCCGCCGGGAATCAGCACGCCGTCGACGTCGCCGAGGGCGGCCTGCGCGCCCGCCTCCGTCTCACACGCGTCGGACGGCACCCAGGAGATTTCCACCTTCGAGCGGTTCGCGAACCCACCGGCACGCAGCGCCTCGGTGACGGACAGGTAGGCGTCCGGCAGGTCGACGTATTTTCCGACCAGGGCGATTCGCACGGTCTCGCGCGGCTGGTGGACGCGCTCGAGCAGGTTGCCCCACACGGTCCAGTCCACATCGCGGAACGGCAGACCCAGCTGACGCACCACGTAGGCGTCGAGGCCCTCGCTGTGCAGCACCTTCGGGATGTCGTAGATCGAGGGCGCGTCGGGTGTCGAGATGCACCCGTCGACGTCGACGTCGCACATGAGGGCGATCTTGTTCTTCAGCGCCGGGGGAACCTCGCGGTCGCAGCGCAGGATCAGCGCGTCGGGCTGGATACCGATGTTTCGCAGTGCCGCGACCGAGTGCTGGGTGGGCTTCGTCTTGAGCTCGCCCGACGGCGCCAGGTACGGCACCAGGGAGACGTGGAGGAAGAAGACATTGTCGCGACCGACGTCGTGGCGCACCTGACGGGCGGCCTCGAGGAACGGCTGCGACTCGATGTCACCGACGGTGCCACCGATCTCGGTGATGACGACGTCCGGCTGGTGTCCCTGGAGGTCCGGTCCGCTCATGGCGAGGATCCGGCTCTTGATCTCATCCGTGATGTGCGGGATCACCTGGACGGTGTCGCCGAGGTATTCGCCGCGCCGCTCCTTGGCGATGACCGTCGAATACACCTGGCCGGTGGTGACATTCGCCTGACCGGACAGGTCGCGATCGAGGAAACGCTCGTAGTGGCCGACGTCGAGGTCGGTCTCGGCACCGTCGTCGGTGACGAAGACCTCACCGTGCTGGAACGGGTTCATCGTGCCCGGATCGACGTTGAGATACGGATCCAGTTTCTGCATGGTCACGCGCATTCCTCGCGCGGTCAGCAATTGCCCGAGGCTCGAGGCTGTGAGGCCCTTGCCGAGTGAGGAGGCGACGCCGCCGCTCACGAAGATGTGCTTGGTAGCGGTACGCGAATGAGTGCGTGACTGTGGCAAAGGGGCTCCCGTGACGACTGTGCAGGGCTTGGTCTGTTCGAGCAATGCTGGGGCCTGCCGACCCACGGGACTTCACGGTAACACCTTGGCGTACGTCCCGGAAACAACGCGCCGCGATTGACCGCCCCGATGTGACGCGCGCTACGCCGGGGTGGCCCCGACGGTGACCCCGGTCGTGCCGGGCCCGGTGCCGTACCGGCCGGCGCCGCCGTTCAGTTGCTCCTGCAGGGCCAGCGGAACGGTGATCTTGCCCGCTTCCCGGTCGATGTTGTCGATCGTCGTGAGCGCCGCGGAGAGGGCCGCGTCGGCCCGCGCCACGGCGACCGCGCCGTTGCCCTGTGCCGACGCCGGACGCCCGGCGAGAACCGCCCCGGCACCGCGCGCATCCAGCGCGCCCGCGAACCGGGCCACCACCGCACCACGGTTGCCGCTGACGCCGTCCTCCACGTCGCGGTCGCCGGTCAGCACCACCGCGACCTGTGCCGGTTGGACCGCACCGTCGTCGTAACTGACGAATCCGGCACCGCGGAGGGTCTCGAGAGCGAGCGCCATCTCCTGTGCGGAACTCTGCGGCTGGCCCGTTTCCTTGCCGAGCATCAGGACCGAGCCGAGCAGGTCGCCTGCGAGGCTGCCCTGGTCGACGGCCCCGGTCTTCAGCGTGACACCCGCAGGGATCACGTTGTTGACGACCGTCCGCAGCCGGTCACCGCCCGTCGCGTCCACGAACGAATCGGTCAACGACACCCGGCCGGTCACCGACCCGCCGGCCTGCGCGATCATGCGGTTGACCCCGTCGAGGTCGGCGGGGTCGGCATCCGGGGTCGTCACGACCATCACGGTGCGTTGCGCGAGAGAGTCGGCCACCACGCGGCCGCCCACGGCGGAATCGAAGCCGTCCGCCGAGTTCAGCTGCTCGGTCAGCTGGTTGTTGCGTTCGTTCGCCTTCTCCACGTCGGTCTGCAGGTCGGCCTTGTCGTCGCGCAGCCCCGACACGAGACCGCTCGACAACAGGCCGGAACCCATCACCACGCCGATTGCCAGAGCCAGGAAGATCGCCGCTATGGAAATGGCATGGTGACGCAGAGAAATCACTTGAAGAACCCCTGAACCCACAACGCGAAGCTGTTCCACGTCGTGACGGCCCAGTCCAATGCCTCACCACCGATGTTCGACACCACCAGGGCCACGATCACCGCAACCAGTGCGGCCAGCACCAGCAGCGCGATCGCGCCGCCCGACACCCGGCTCCGGTACAGGGTCGCCACGGCCTTCGCGTCCACCAGTTTCGGCCCGACCTTCAGCCGGGTCATGAACGCCGACGGGTTGCTGTCGCGGCGGCCGCGGTCGAAGAACTCGTCGAGGGAGACGGTGCTCCCGACCGTGACGATCAGCGACGCGCCATGATGATCGGCCAGCAGTAGTGCCAGGTCGGACGGGGACCCTGACGCGGGGAACGTCATCGCTCCGATGCCGAGGTCCTGGATCCGTGACAGACCGGGTGCGTGACCGTCCTGGTCGGCGGGGAGAACCACCTCGGCGCCCGACTTCAACGTGGCGCTCGTGATGTCCTCGGGGTCACCGACGATGAGGTCGGGGCGATAGCCCGCCGACTTGAGGACGTCGGCGCCTGCCCCGACGCCGATGAGGATCGGCGAGTACTCCTTGATGAACGGCTTGAGGTTCTTCAGGTCGGACGCGTGGTCCGGTCCGTCGGACACGATCACGACGTGCCGTTCCTTCATGTCGACGTCGACGTCGGGGACGCCGACTCCATCGATCAGCAGCGGACTTTCGGTGCGGATGAACTCGATGGTGTTGCCGGAGAACGCCTCGAGGTGGTCGACCAGACCGGTCTTCGCCTCGATCATCCGGTCGGAGATCTCCGCCTCGGTCTGTTCCTCGCCCTTCGCGATGCGCCGTTCCCCGGAGTAGACACCTCCCCCGTTCACCCGGACCTTGCTGCCGTCCTTGATGCTCTTGAAGATCTCGGTGCCGGCCGAATCCACCAGGAGGATCCCGTTGGCGACGATCACCTCCGGTCCGAGGTTGGGATAGCGCCCCGAGATGGAGGGCGACGCGTTGATCACTGCGAGAACGCCGGCCTTCACCAGGGCGTCCGCGGTCCCGCGATCGAGGTCGAGCTCGTCGAGAACGACGATGTCACCGGGTCCGACGCGTCGCAGCAACTTGGCCGTGTTGCGATCCACCCTGGCGATGCCGCTGACCCCAGGCAAAGTTTCGGTGTTACGTGACAGCAGTGCCGGCATCTTCATGAGTTCGATGATGGACCGGAAGCCGGACCGACCTGTGGAGGCGCGCCGAACCGTTTACCACATCAGTCACACCATTACCACGGGTGCGGCCGGCGGTCCGCCGGGCCGGTTCAGACGGAACGCTCGGCGTTGGCGGTGGCCAACAGTTCCTCCGCGTGGGCGCGGCCGGTCTCGGTGTCGTCGAGTCCGGCGAGCATGCGCGCCAGTTCCACCACCCGCTCGTCGTCGGTGAGCGTGTGCACACCACTGCTGACGACGCCGTCCGCGTCGTCGACTTTGTCGACCACCAGGTGGGTGTCCGCGAACGCCGCGACCTGCGGCAGGTGCGTCACGACGATGACCTGGTGTGTCCGGGCGAGCCGGGCGAGTCGCCGGCCGATCTCGACCGCGGCCCGACCGCCGACGCCGGCGTCGACCTCGTCGAACACCATCGTCGCGCCGGAGTCGGATCCGGCGAGGACCACCTCGAGGGCCAGCATCACGCGCGAGAGTTCACCGCCGGACGCGCTCTTGCTGATGGGCAGCGACTGTGCGCCGCTGTGCGCCGACAGCCGGAATTCCACTTCGTCGACGCCGGACGATCCCGCGTGCAGTTCCGTCCCGTCGATGGTGAGCGGTGCCGTGTCCTGAGGTCCGGCGATCCGGGGCCGGACCGACACCTCCAGCGCGGCCCGGCCCATCGCCAGACCTGCGAGTTCGGAACTGACGGCCTTGGCGAGCTTGGCCGCGGCCTTGACGCGGGCGGCGGTCAGCTTCGACGCGGCCTCCGCGGTGGACGCCGCCGACTCCTCGACCTGCTTCGTCAGCGCCGCCAATGCATCGGAGGACACGTCGATCTTCGCGAGCCGCGCACGGGCGTTGCCTGCCCATTCCAGTACGCCGTCGACGTCGGCAGCGTACTTGCGGGTGAGGTTCTTCAGTTCCGCCTGACGCGACAGCAAGGAGTCCAGCGCCCCCGGATCCGCGGGAAGTCCGGCGAGATACGTGGTCAGGTCGGCGGAGACGTCCGTGATCACCGCGATCGCGTCGGCGAGGCGCGGTCCGAGCCCGTCCAGTTCGGGGTCGGTGGCCGATTCGATCCGGGCCCGCGCCTCGGACAACAGATCCAAGGCGGGTGCGCCGACTCCGTCGCCGTCCATGTCGTCGCCGCCGGCGAGCGCGGCGTGCGCTTCCTCGGCCGCAGAGCGCAGCGAGTCGAGTTCACTGAGCCTGCGCACCTCCGACACGATCGACTCGTCCTCGCCCGGGGTGGGCGCGACGCCGTCGATCTCGTTGAGGGCGAACGTCAGTTGGTCGGCTTCCTGCGCGAGTTCCCGGGTGCGCCCGGTGCGTTCGATCAGTTCGGTTCGCGCGGTCACCCATTCGTCGCGGTGCTTGCGGTACCGCGCCAGCAGCGGGCCGACCGTCTTGTCCGCGAACCTGTCCAGGGCGGCGCATTGCTGGTCGGGGCGCAGCAGCCGCAGCTGATCGTTCTGTCCGTGGACGGTGAGCAGTGGATCGGTGAACTCGGACAGCACGCCCGCCGGAACGCTGCGCCCGCCCAGGTGGGCGCGGGACCGTCCGTCGCTGCCGACGGTCCGCACCGCGATGATAGTGCCGTCCTCGTCGCGCTCGGCGCCGGTCGATTCGAGGAGCCGGGACACGGCACGTTCGACATGCTCCGAGCCCTCGTCCGTCAAGAACCGGCCCTCGACGACGGCACGGGGCGCGCCGAGACGCACCCGGCCCGCGTCTGCCCGCGCACCGCTGAGCAGGTGCAGGCTCGTCACCACCATCGTCTTGCCCGCACCGGTCTCACCGGTGAGCACCGTCAAACCTTCGTGGAATTGCGCCGACGCCTCGGAGATCACACCGAGGTTGTCGATCCTGATCTCTGCCAGCACGTCTAGGGCTTCCTTCCTCGCCACCCGGTGACGGGCAGCTCGAACTTTCGCACCATCCGGTCCGCGAACGGCGCCGAATCCAGCCGTATCCACCGAACGGGTTCCTTGCCACGCACCACTTCGACGCGGGCGCCCGCGGGCAGCTCGAGGGTCCGGCGACCGTCGCAGAACACCAGACCGTCGTGGCTGCCCGCCACCGTTTCCACCGCGATCAGCGAATTCGGGCTCGTCACGAGCGGGCGCGCGAACAGCGCGTGCGCGTTGCTCGGGACCACGAGCAGGGCCTCCAGCTCCGGCCACACCACGGGGCCGCCTGCCGAGAACGCGTACGCCGTCGACCCCGTCGGGGTGGAGATGAGGACGCCGTCACAGCCGAAGGCCGACACGGGGCGGCCGTCCACCTCGAGCACCACCTCGAGCACACCGAGCCGGGACCGGTTCTCGATGCTCGCCTCGTTGAGTGCCCAGCCGCGTTCGATGATCTCGTCGTCCACGCGGACCAGCACGTCCAGCGTCATTCGGTGTTCGATGCGGTATTCACGACGCACCACCTGGGCGAGCGCCTCGTCGAGGTGCTCGGCCTCCGTTTCCGCGAGGAACCCGATGCGGCCCAGGTTGATGCCCAGAACCGGAATGGAGGCGGCCTGGGCGAGTTCCGCTGCCCGCAGGAACGTTCCGTCGCCGCCGAGGACGAGCACCATCTCGCAACCGAGGGCGGCGTCGGGGCCGGCCTGCACGATGGTGACTTCCAGCCCGGGGACCAGGAATTCGTCGGCGGCCATGCCGTCCATCGGTTCGATGCGGGTGCTGTCGACCTCGTCGACGAGGACGCGCAGTCCGATTCCGGCCCGTTCGAAGATCTTGCCGACGCGTCTCGCGGTCTCCGTGATCTCGGCGCGGCCCGGGTGCGCGACGAGCAGGATCTCCCGCTCGCGTTGCTGGGTGCCGCTGCTTCCCCCGCTCACTGTGGTCCCTCCTGCACCGCGGTGCGGATCAACTCTTCTATCGACTCGACCGGTACATCATCCGTCCCGGGTGTGACATCCGCGCGGAGCCACAGGAAGTACTCGACGTTCCCCGACGGTCCCGGCAGCGGACTGGCCACTGCACCGACGGTACGCAGTCCCAGCGACGCTGCCGTCTTCGCGACATCCAGTACCGCGGCGACGCGCAACTCCGGGTCACGCACCACACCACCGGAGCCCACGTGGTCCTTGCCGACCTCGAACTGCGGCTTCACCATCGGAATCAGATCTGCGCCGTCCGCCACGCAGCCGACGAACGCCGGGAGGACGAGCTTCAGGGAGATGAACGAGAGGTCCGCGACCACCAGATCGACCGGGCCGCCGATCTGCTCGGCGTCGATGGAACGCACGTTGGTCCGGTCGATGACGTGGACGCGGTCGTCGGATTGGAGCCGCCACACCAGCTGGCCGTAGCCGACGTCCACCGCCACCACCTCCCGCGCGCCGTGGTGAAGCAGCACATCGGTGAAGCCGCCGGTGGACGCGCCTGCGTCGAGGCAGCGCTTGGCCTCGACCTCGAGTCCGCGGGGGCCGAACGCCTCGAGCGCACCCAGGAGTTTGTGGGCTCCGCGCGATGCCCAGGACACTTCGTTGTCGACCTCGACCACCCGCAGCGGAGTTCCCGCTTCGATTGCGGTGGCGGGTTTGGTCGCTGCCGCTCCCGAGATCAGTACTCGGCCGGAGGCGATGAGTTCTTGCGCGTGTTCGCGGGACCGGGCCAGTCCCCGCCGAACGAGTTCGGCATCCACCCGTGCTCGACGGGCCACGTCAGATCTTGTCCACGGTGGCCAGCGCCTCCACCAGCACGTCGTGCGCCTTCTCGAGAAGATGGGCTTTGCGTGGGATGACTCCGACGCCGTGCTCGTCGTCAGGATCCGGTTCGACGGCTCCGAGCCGCGACAACAATCCATCGACCTCCGAGTGGATCTTCTCGGGGTCGACACTCTGAGGAGGCCCAGGTAGATGGGCTCCCGGGCGCGGTATTGGCGTGCTCATCGGGCACAACGCTAGTCCATCGGGTTCCGATACGCATACAGCGAATCGCGTGACGAACAACGCGGGTCTGCCGGGTTTCAGGCACCCCAGCCGGAGGCGACCGCGCTCACCGCGGGCGTCGTCGACGTGATTCGCGCGAAGCCGGGGAACTTCCAGGCGGCGAGGGCCACGGCCCGCAGCAGGGCGGCCGAATCCACCCGCGCGGCGGAATCGATGGTCGGTTCGATCACCAGGTCTGTGCCGTCGAACTCGACGGACCAGCGGCTGTCCTCACCGATGAGGGATTCCTCGGCGGGGCGGTTGAGCGCGTCCAGTTCGGACGCCAGATAGGTGGGCCGTTGCTCCGGGGCCGCACGCAGCACGTCGACCGCGGTGCTCACTCCGGTGAGCACCAAGAGCGAGTCGAGACCGACGTTGTTGGCGCCTTCGATGTCGGTGTCCAACCTGTCGCCCACGACGAGCGGGCGCGCGCAACCACTGCGGCGCATCGCGTCCTCCATCAGCGGCGCGGCCGGTTTACCCGCCACGAGTGGTTCGCGGGACGACGCCGTGCGTAGCGCCGCGACCATCGATCCGTTGCCGAGGACGAGGCCGCGTTCGGTGGGGAGGGTCGAGTCCAGGTTCGCCGCCACCCAGACCGCGTCGGCCCGGATCGCGAGGGTCGCCTCGGCGAGTATCGCCCAGTCCGTCGTCGGCGAATGTCCTTGGACGACAGCCGCGGGCGCGTCCTCGAACGACCGCACCGGGCGCAGTCCGACGTTCCGCACTTCGTCGGCGAGCGCTTCGGTGCCCACGATCAGGACCGGCGAATCGGGGGCGACGTTCTCCGCGAGCAGCCTGGCCGCGGACTGGGAACTCGTCACCACTGTCGACTCGTCGGCGTCGAACCCGAGTTCGGTCAGGTGTTCCGCGACCTCGCCCGGGCTGCGACTGGCGTTGTTGGTCACGTAGTAGCAGGACTGCTCCCCGGCCGCCAAAGCCTCTCGCGCACCGGGGATTTCCTGCGGCCCCTGATACAGGGTGCCGTCGAGGTCGAGCAGCAGGGCGTCGTAGCCGTCGCGCAGAACCGTCACTGATCGTCTCCGGTCAGCTCGGCCACACGCTCCTCCGCGTCGGTGTCACCCTCGAGATCCGCGGCGGCGGAATTGAGGAACCACTTCAGTCCGTCCTCGATGCGGCCGGCCGCCACCAAGGCGTCCGCATACGCGTAGAACAGGCGAGCGGCACCGGGGCCGGTCCGCGAAGCGTCGAGATCGGGGGTCTGCAACGTGACCACGGCCTGGTCGAACTGACCGAGGTCCATGCGCGCTCCGGCGACGACCATGCGCAGCTCGGCTGCCTCGTCACCGGACAGCGCAGCAGCTTCCTCGCTCCGACCGAGTTCGATCGCACGCTCCGGGCGGCCGAGTCCGCGTTCGCAGTCCGCCATGACCGCGAGCAGCCCGGGACCACCGGCCATGCGACGAGCGGCGCGCAACTCCGACAGCGCCTCGGCCCATTCGCCGGCGTGGTACGCGGTGATACCCGCGGCCTCACGCACGATGGCGATGCGGCCCGCACGCTGACGCGCGGCGCGGGCATGCGCGAGCGCAAGTCGCGGATCGTCGTCGACCAGCTTGCCTGCCATCACCAGGTGACGCGCAACCGTGTTCGCGTTCGTCTTGTCCAGGCTCAGCAGGTCGCGGCGTACCGCGGGATCGAGCTCGCCGGCCTCGACGTTCTCGGGCAGATCCGGTTCGTCCGGACGCGCCTGCTGCCGCTGCGGACGGTCACCTTCACGTCCACGGGGCGCGAAACCGCCCTCGCCGCCACGACGGGGTCCCCCACCGCGACGATCGCCACCGGCCCCGCCACGGTTGTCGCGCGAATCGCGACGGGGGCCACCGGTCGAGCCACCCCGACCCGAACCGCCGGCGCCGCCCCGATTGCTGTTGGAGGCGCCGCCTCGATTGCTGTTGGAGGCGCCGCCTCGATTGCTGTTGGAGGCGCCGCCTCGATTGCTGTTGGAGGCGCCGCCTCCGCGGAAGGACCGACGTCCGTCGTCACTCTCCGACACAGTCATTCCTTTCACACAAACCACGAAAGGGGACCCAGTATATTGGGTCCCCTTTCGGTAACGGATGTTCGGCGGTGTCCTACTCTCCCACACCCTGTCGGGTGCAGTACCATCGGCGCTGGAGGGCTTAGCTTCCGGGTTCGGAATGGGACCGGGCGTTTCCCCTCCGCTATGGCCGCCGTAACTCTATGAAACTGTCACACGGAACATCAGCGAAGACACACATCACCATTGGTGGTGGGGTGTGCTTCTTTCTTCTGTTCTGAAACGTGTGTGTTGTTTCAGATACTGCACAGTGGACGCGTAGCTTCTTTGTGGTAAGTCCTCGGCCTATTAGTACCAGTCACCTGCATCCGTTACCGGACTTCCAGTTCTGGCCTATCAACCCGGTGGTCTGCCGGGGGCCTTACCCCCTCGAGGGGGTGAGAAACCTCATCTTGGAACAGGCTTCCCGCTTAGATGCTTTCAGCGGTTATCCCTTCCGAACGTAGCTAACCAGCGGTGCTCCTGGTGGAACAACTGGCACACCAGAGGTTCGTCCGTCCCGGTCCTCTCGTACTAGGGACAGCCTTCCTCAAGTTTCTAACGCGCGCGGCGGATAGAGACCGAACTGTCTCACGACGTTCTAAACCCAGCTCGCGTGCCGCTTTAATGGGCGAACAGCCCAACCCTTGGGACCTACTCCAGCCCCAGGATGCGACGAGCCGACATCGAGGTGCCAAACCATCCCGTCGATATGGACTCTTGGGGAAGATCAGCCTGTTATCCCCGGGGTACCTTTTATCCGTTGAGCGACACCGCTTCCACTTGCCGGTGCCGGATCACTAGTCCCGACTTTCGTCCCTGCTCGACCTGTCAGTCTCACAGTCAAGCTCCCTTGTGCACTTGCACTCGACACCTGATTGCCAACCAGGCTGAGGGAACCTTTGGGCGCCTCCGTTACATTTTGGGAGGCAACCGCCCCAGTTAAACTACCCACCAGGCACTGTCCCTGAACCAGATCATGGTCCGAGGTTAGAGGTCCAATACGATCAGAGTGGTATTTCAACAACGACTCCACACTCACTGGCGTGAGCGCTTCACAGTCTCCCACCTATCCTACACAAACCGAACCGAACACCAATACCAAGCTGTAGTGAAGGTCCCGGGGTCTTTTCGTCCTGCCGCGCGTAACGAGCATCTTTACTCGTAATGCAATTTCGCCGAGTCTATGGTTGAGACAGCTGAGAAGTCGTTACGCCATTCGTGCAGGTCGGAACTTACCCGACAAGGAATTTCGCTACCTTAGGATGGTTATAGTTACCACCGCCGTTTACTGGGGCTTAAATTCTCAGCTTCGCCACCGAAGTGGCTAACCGGTCCTCTTAACCTTCCAGCACCGGGCAGGCGTCAGTCCGTATACATCGTCTTACGACTTCGCACGGACCTGTGTTTTTAGTAAACAGTCGCTTCTCACTGGTCTCTGCGGCCCCACCCAGCTCACACTGCAAGAGTGATCACCGGACGAGGCCCCCCTTCTCCCGAAGTTACGGGGGCATTTTGCCGAGTTCCTTAACCATAGTTATCTCGATCGCCTTAGTATTCTCTACCTGACCACCTGTGTCGGTTTGGGGTACGGGCCGTGTGAAAGCTCGCTAGAGGCTTTTCTCGGCAGCATAGGATCACTGAATTCGCCTCATTCGGCTATGCGTCACCTCTCAGGCTTGATGAACGGCGGATTTGCCTACCATTCGCCCTACAGGCTTACACCAGTATTACCACTGACTGGCTCAGCTACCTTCCTGCGTCACCCCATCGCTTGGCTACTACCAGATCAGGTCCCATGCATCCACATCCAGGGCCCCCGAAGGGGCGTAAGGACGCTTCAGGATGGTTAGTATCACTGATTCACCAGGGGCGCGTTCACACGGGTACGGGAATATCAACCCGTTGTCCATCGGCTACGCCTGTCGGCCTCGTCTTAGGTCCCGACTCACCCTGGGCGGATTAACCTGGCCCAGGAACCCTTGGTCATTCGGCGGACGAGTTTCTCACTCGTCTTTCGCTACTCATGCCTGCATTCTCACTCGTGTGGCCTCCACGGCTGGGTCACCCCGCCGCTTCCATGGCCACACGACGCTCCCCTACCCATCCACACCACTGCCCAAGACTCCGCAGAATCAAGGGGGTGCATTGTGTGAATGCCGCAGCTTCGGTGGTGTACTTGAGCCCCGCTACATTGTCGGCGCAGGATCACTTGACCAGTGAGCTATTACGCACTCTTTCAAGGGTGGCTGCTTCTAAGCCAACCTCCTGGTTGTCTTCGCGACCCCACATCCTTTTCCACTTAGTACACGCTTAGGGACCTTAGCTGGCGATCTGGGCTGTTTCCCTCTCGACTACGAACCTTATCGCCCGCAGTCTCACTGCCGCGCTCTCACTCACCGGCATTCGGAGTTTGGCTGATTTCGGTAAGCTTGTGGGCCCCCTAGACCATCCAGTAGCTCTACCTCCGGTGAGAAACACGCGACGCTGCACCTAAATGCATTTCGGGGAGAACCAGCTATCACGGAGTTTGATTGGCCTTTCACCCCTACCCACAGCTCATCCCCTCAGTTTTCAACCTAAGTGGGTTCGGTCCTCCACGACGTCTTACCGTCGCTTCAACCTGGCCATGGGTAGATCACTCCGCTTCGGGTCTAGAACATGCCACTACGGACGCCCTATTCGGACTCGCTTTCGCTACGGCTACCCCACACGGGTTAACCTCGCGACATGCCACTAACTCGCAGGCTCATTCTTCAAAAGGCACGCCATCACCCCCCACACCGAAGTGTGCAAAGGCTTTGACGGATTGTAAGCGCACGGTTTCAGGTACTATTTCACTCCCCTCCCGGGGTACTTTTCACCTTTCCCTCACGGTACTAGTCCGCTATCGGTCACCAGGGAGTATTCAGGCTTATCGGGTGGTCCCGACAGATTCACACCAGATTTCACGGGCCCGGTGCTACTTGGGTTTCCATCACGACAGTCATCATGTTTTCGTGTACGGGACTCTCACCCTCTACGACAGGCCGTTCCAGACCACTTCCACTAACACAATGATTTCTTACTGTCGGCCAACACGGCAGCATTGACAAGATGAACCCCACAACCCCACGAATGCAACACCTGCCGGCTATCACACATCCATGGTTTAGCCTCTTCCGCTTTCGCTCGCCACTACTCACGGAATCACTATTGTTTTCTCTTCCTGTGGGTACTGAGATGTTTCACTTCCCCACGTTCCCTCCACACACCCTATATATTCAGGTGCGGGTAACACGACATCACTCGTGCTGGGTTTCCCCATTCGGACATCCTCGGATCTCAGCTCGGTTGACAGCTCCCCGAGGCTTATCGCAGCCTCCTACGTCCTTCATCGGCTCCTGGTGCCAAGGCATCCACCGTACGCTCTTCATTACTTACAACAAAGATGCTCGCGTCCACTGTGCAGTTCTCAAACAACACACAACCAACCATGTCCTCGTCGCCACCGAACACCAGAAAAACCCGGCCGGTATGACCACCATGATCACTTGTAAGTTCTTGCCTAGAAAAAACACTCGCGTGTTCCCTCAGGACCCAACAGTGCATCGATATAACTCTTCTCCCACCGGCACTCGGGCCGGCAGTAGTGAAAAGAATGTTTGTCAGTGTTCCACCCATGAGCGTCCGCAGCCCTACTGATGAGGACTAAACGGTCTCTGCCAAGCCGCTGTACACCTGTGTGACAACAACATTGGAGATGTGCTCCTTAGAAAGGAGGTGATCCAGCCGCACCTTCCGGTACGGCTACCTTGTTACGACTTCGTCCCAATCGCCGATCCCACCTTCGACGGCTCCCTCCCACAAGGGGTTAGGCCACCGGCTTCGGGTGTTACCGACTTTCATGACGTGACGGGCGGTGTGTACAAGGCCCGGGAACGTATTCACCGCAGCGTTGCTGATCTGCGATTACTAGCGACTCCGACTTCACGGGGTCGAGTTGCAGACCCCGATCCGAACTGAGACCAGCTTTAAGGGATTCGCTCCACCTCACGGTCTCGCAGCCCTCTGTACTGGCCATTGTAGCATGTGTGAAGCCCTGGACATAAGGGGCATGATGACTTGACGTCGTCCCCACCTTCCTCCGAGTTGACCCCGGCAGTCTCTTACGAGTCCCCACCATTACGTGCTGGCAACATAAGACAAGGGTTGCGCTCGTTGCGGGACTTAACCCAACATCTCACGACACGAGCTGACGACAGCCATGCACCACCTGTATACCGACCACAAGGGGGGCCGTATCTCTACGGCTTTCCGGTATATGTCAAACCCAGGTAAGGTTCTTCGCGTTGCATCGAATTAATCCACATGCTCCGCCGCTTGTGCGGGCCCCCGTCAATTCCTTTGAGTTTTAGCCTTGCGGCCGTACTCCCCAGGCGGGGCGCTTAATGCGTTAGCTACGGCACAGATCCCGTGGAAGGAACCCACACCTAGCGCCCACCGTTTACGGCGTGGACTACCAGGGTATCTAATCCTGTTTGCTACCCACGCTTTCGTTCCTCAGCGTCAGTTACTGCCCAGAGACCCGCCTTCGCCACCGGTGTTCCTCCTGATATCTGCGCATTTCACCGCTACACCAGGAATTCCAGTCTCCCCTGCAGTACTCAAGTCTGCCCGTATCGCCTGCAGGCTCACAGTTGAGCTGTGAGTTTTCACAAACGACGCGACAAACCGCCTACGAACTCTTTACGCCCAGTAATTCCGGACAACGCTTGCACCCTACGTATTACCGCGGCTGCTGGCACGTAGTTAGCCGGTGCTTCTTCTGCAGGTACCGTCACTTTCGCTTCGTCCCTGCTGAAAGAGGTTTACAACCCGAAGGCCGTCATCCCTCACGCGGCGTCGCTGCATCAGGCTTTCGCCCATTGTGCAATATTCCCCACTGCTGCCTCCCGTAGGAGTCTGGGCCGTGTCTCAGTCCCAGTGTGGCCGGTCACCCTCTCAGGTCGGCTACCCGTCGTCGCCTTGGTAGGCCATTACCCCACCAACAAGCTGATAGGCCGCGGGCCCATCCTGCACCAGTAAACCTTTCCACCCTCAGCCATGCAGCCGAAGGTCATATCCGGTATTAGACCCAGTTTCCCAGGCTTATCCCGAAGTGCAGGGCAGATCACCCACGTGTTACTCACCCGTTCGCCGCTCGTGTACCCCGAAGGGCCTTACCGCTCGACTTGCATGTGTTAAGCACGCCGCCAGCGTTCGTCCTGAGCCAGGATCAAACTCTCCGTTGAAGACTCTAGAAATCGCAGGCGAACCCGGAAATCAGTCATAGACATCGAGTCAAATCACTAGCGATCAAAAACTCAAACTAGCATTTTCAAACACTGACCCCCCTCCGACGGAAGAAGGAGAAGAGCCAGCAAATACCCACACCACACCTCACAACCAAACCCCAAGAGGCGGTTGATCATCCGTGATGCGGAGTACCAAAAACATTTGGCACTGACATTCATCGACACACTGTTGAGTTCTCAAAGAACACGCACACACCATCACCACTGGCACACTCGCCAGCCGCTCCGGGGCAACCGCTCCAACTTATCTCCTGCCGCGCCCCGGCGCAAACCGGGGCGATCAGCACATCTCGAAAGCATCGAACCAGGTTCGGTATTCTCGGGAAGTTCAGGCGCCTGCGTCCAACCTCGTGTCCCCGGCCTCGCGGTCGGGGTTGGTGTCCGTGTCGCTCTGACCTGGAATAAGTTACGCGACGGGAAACGGAGCGTCAAATCCCCAGGTCACAGGCATCCGACACGTAAAATCCGCTGGTGGCCCGCGCTGCGCGCGGGCCACCGGACCGCAGTCCGCCGAATTACGCGGGTGTGACCCGCCGCACGCTAGTTCGACAGCACCTTGATGCCGGCGAAGTTGCGCTTTCCCCGGCGAATCACGAGCCACGTTCCGTGCAGCAGATCGGTCGGCGCCGGGGTCCAGTCCTCACTCGAGATCTTCTGGTTGTTCACCGACGCGCCGCCTTCCTTGACGGTGCGGCGGGCCGCACCCTTGCTCTCGCACAATCCACTGAGAACCAGAAGATCGACGATGCCGGCGGGCTCCCCCGGCGCAAGTTCCGCGACGGACGCCTCCCGGAGGGCGGCACCGAGGGTCGGCTCGTCCAGGTCCTGCAGTTCCGCGCGACCGAACAGTGCCTGGCTCGCGAGCTCCACGGCACGAGTGTTGGCTTCGCCGTGCACGAGCGTCGTCATCTCGGCGGCGAGCCTGCGCTGCGCCTCGCGTGCATGCGGCCGCTCGGCCGTCGCCGTCTCCAGTTCCGCCAACTCCTCGGCCGTGAGGAAGGTGAACCACCGCAGGTACTTGATCACGTCGGCGTCGCCGGTGTTCACGAAGTACTGGTACCACGCGTAGGGGCTCGTCATCTCCGGGTCGAGCCACAGACTTCCGCCTCCGGTCGACTTCCCGAACTTCTTGCCGTCCGCCGACGTGACGAGCGGGACGGTCAGTCCGTGCACCGACTCGGCGTCGATGCGCCGATTCAGTTCGACGCCGGCGATGATGTTGCCCCACTGGTCGGATCCGCCGACCTGCAGCGAGCAGCCGTGACTGCGTCGCAGGTGCAGGTAGTCGTTGGCCTGGAGCAGCATGTAGCTGAACTCGGTGTAGGACATGCCGTCGGATTCGAGGCGCCGCTTCACGGTGTCTCGCGCGAGCATCACGTTGACGGAGAAGTGCTTGCCCACGTCGCGCAGGAAGTCGATGGCCGACAGCTTGCCGGTCCAGTTCATGTTGTTCTCGATGATCGCCCCGCTCGGCGACTCGTCGAAGTCGACGAAGCGTTCCAGCTGCCCCCGGATCCGATCAGCCCATTCCGCCACGGTGTCGGCGGAGTTCATCGTCCGCTCACCGACGTCGCGGGGATCGCCGATCAGACCGGTCGCCCCACCGGCCAGCACGATGGGGCGATTGCCCGCGCGCTGGAACCGCTTCAGCGCGAGCAGGGGCACGAGGTGGCCGGCGTGCAAACTCGGTCCGGTCGGATCGAAACCGGCATACAGCGTGACCGGTCCGGCGTCGAGATCACGGCGCAGCGCGTCCAGATCGGTTGATTGGGCAATGAGCCCGCGCCAGGTCAGTTCATCGATGATGTTCTCAGTCACGGCTCCGATCATCCCATCTGCTCGTCGGCGGACATCGCACGCGGGCTTCTCCGGTACGCCGACACGGCCGGCGACTCCGGAATCCAGAAGCGCCACGGACGGTCGGCGGCCGTGCTGACACCGACCCGGGGGCCACTCACCCAGCCGTCCGACTCCGCGACCTCCAGTCGAACCGGCGAATCGGACTCGAACAGCGCCGCACCGTTCTCCGCGAGGGTCACGCCGGTCGCGGACCCCAGGTTGCCGGGACCGCGCGCCCACTCCGCGGGTCGCGTGACGCGGGGCCTGCGCGCCTGGACCGTCGCGCAACCGTCGAGTACTTCGCCCGCCCGGAGAAGCACCCCGCCCGCGACTCCGACCGGCCCGTACGACACGTTCATGCAGAAGTGCATCCCATAACTGCGGTAGACGTACAGGTGCCCGGCCGGTCCGAACATCACCTCGTTGCGCGGCGTCCTCCCCCGGTACGAGTGCGATGCCGGGTCGGGCCACGGGCCGTCCTTCTCCCCGCCGTACGCCTCCACTTCGACGATGCGGATGCGCACGTCTCCGACGACCAGCGTGGATCCGAGGACGATTCGCGCGGCGTCGACGGGTTCGGCCCGGTGAAGTCGTTCGATGGTCACGTCCCGATTCTCCACAACCGTTGACGCCGCCACCCCTGCGGTCGCATAATTCATCAAGCAATGAATTCACCCTGTGATGAATTGAGGCCCGCCATGACTGGCAGCCCGGCGATCGACATCAGAGATCTGCACGTGCGCAGAGGCAAGAACGAAGTGCTGCACGGCATCGACGTCCAGGTGCCGAGCGGTTCCATCACCGGCCTCCTCGGACCCTCCGGTTGCGGAAAGACCACACTGATGCGGTGCGTGGTCGGCACTCAGATCGTGGAATCGGGGACGGTCACGGTGCTGGGTTCCCCCGCGGGCTCGGTCTCGTTGCGGAGCCGCGTCGGATACGTCACCCAGTCCCCCAGCGTGTACGCCGACCTCTCGGTCAAGAAGAACGTCGCCTACTTCGCCGCGCTCTACGGTCAGCCGTCGAACGCGGTCACCGACGCCATCGACGCGGTGGGGCTGACGCGCTTCGCGGCCCAGAAGGCGGCGGATCTGTCGGGAGGACAGTTGGGACGGGTCAGCCTCGCGTGCGCCCTGGTCGCGCGTCCCGAGATCCTCGTGCTCGACGAGCCGACCGTCGGCCTGGACCCACTCCTGCGCGTAGAACTGTGGGAACGGTTCGACGCTCTCGCCGACGCCGGCACCACCCTTCTCGTGTCGAGCCACGTCATGGACGAGGCCGAACATTGCGCGTCGCTGCTCCTCATGCGCGACGGCTACCTTCTCGCGCAGGTCTCTCCCGGCGAACTACGGGAGCGGACCGGTGAGACGAGCCTCGAAGACGCCTTCCTGAACCTCATTCGCGCATCACATGTCGGGAGCGAGAACTGATGAACGTCACGATCTTCGCGGCCACTGCGGGCCGGATCCTCGCGCAACTGCGAACGGATCACCGCACCGTCGCCATGATTCTGGTGGTACCCAGTCTGCTGATGGTGCTGCTGTACTTCCTGTATCAGAACGTTCCGGCGCCACCCGGTCAGCAGTCGCTGTTCGAGCGCGTCGCGATCACGATGCTCGGCATCCTGCCGTTCGTCGTGATGTTCCTCGTCACGTCGATCGCGATGCAGCGCGAACGCACGTCGGGAACACTCGAACGCCTGCTCACGACCCCGATGGGCAAACTCGACCTGCTCGGCGGATACGCTGCCGCCTTCTCCACGGCCGCTGCTGCGCAGGCGGCGCTGGCCTGTATCGTCTCGTTCGGTTTCCTCGGCCTCACCACCGAGGGCAGCGTGACATGGGTGCTGCTGATCGCCGTGCTGAACGCGATACTCGGCGTCGCCCTCGGCCTATTGTGCAGCGCCTTCGCGCGCACCGAGTTCCAGGCGGTGCAGTTCATGCCCGTGGTCGTGGTGCCCCAGCTCTTCCTGTGCGGGCTGCTCGTACCGCGAGATCAGCTCCCCACGTGGCTCGAGTGGATCAGCAACGTCCTCCCGCTGAGCTACGCGGTCGACGCGCTGCAGCAGGTCGCCACCCATCCCGGCGCGACGGGCGTCATGTGGCGCGACCTGGCTGTGGTCGCCGCCTTCGCGCTTCTCGCACTGTCGCTGGGCGCTGCGACCCTGAGGCGTCGCACACCATGACCGGCCCCGTGACGCGCGCAGATACCACCCCCGGGCTGCGCACGGGACGCCGCCCGGGCAACCCGGACACACGGTCACGAATCCTGGCGGCCGCACGGAAACTGTTTGCACAGAACGGCTTCGACAAGACCAGCGTGCGTTCCGTGGCCACCGGGGCCGGCGTCGACTCCGCCCTGATCCACCATTACTTCGGAACCAAGCGAGAACTGTTCCTCGCCTCGGTGGACATTCCCGTGGATCCGACGCAGGTGATCGCCCCGGTGCTGGACATCCCGACGGGCGAGGTCGGCAGTCACCTCGCCCGGGCCGTCTTCTCCGTCTGGGAGTCGCCGCACAAGCCCGCCGTGGTCGCGGCGTTCCGATCCGCAATGGCAGGGAACGAACCCAACTTGATTCGCACGTTCCTGCTGGAGGTCGTGCTCCGAGACCTCGGACCGCGCGTCGACGAACCGCCGGGAACCGGGATGCTGCGCATGCAGCTGGTGGCATCCCAGATGGCCGGGGTTCTGGTGACGCGCTACATCCTCGAATTCGAGCCACTGGCATCGCTGCCCGTCGACGACCTGGTCGCGATCGTCGGGCCGACGTTGCAGCGCTACCTCACCGGCGCTCTGCCGTGATCAGGCCTCGCCGGCAGCCCGCGCGAGCAGCGTCTCGTGCTCGTCCGCGCCGACGTCCCGGGCCTCGTCGATGAGGAGGACGGGAATCCCGTTCTCGATGGGATACGCCCGCCGCAGGCGAGGGTTGTAGAGCAGCTCGTCGCCGACCAACAGCAGAGGACCCTTGTCCTGTGGGCACGCGAGAATGCCGAGCAACGTCGGATCAATAACCACGGAAGTCCTCTCCAACCGTTCGGGTGAGCAGTGTCAGGTTACCGCGCACCGGCAGGCACCCCGGCCGAGCCGTTCCGAAACTCCGCGGCCATTGCCTTCGTCAGTCGCTTGTACTGGTGCGATTCCGGATCGACGTACCACACACGGGTTCCCGGCTTGGGCAGTCCGGCTGCGCTCAGCGCGTCCGCATTCGGGCGGTACGAGGACCCCAGCGGGATGTCCCCCACCACCTGGATGATGTCGGGCCGCAACGCGGGAGGAAGCACCTCGAAAGCCTCGGAGATCTCCGCCAGCCTCGGCGCCCGCCCGTCGCGGAGAGTGAACGCGGCAACGGCCAGTGTCCTGCCGCCGACCTCCACCCCGTAGGCAACCGCGAGGTCGACCCGATCGACGGACACGAGCGCGTCGACGATCGGCTGGGTGAACACGGCCCCTCTCGGAGTCGCGATCACGGTCTTCCGGTGGTCGACCAGCCAGTAGTCCCCGTCCGCGTCGCGGCGGAAGAGGTTCTCCGTCGGAATCCAGGCGTCGCCCGCGGCGAAGATCCCCCGCATTGCGCCACCGGACATCTCGGCGTGCACGCCGGCCCGGCCGAGGAGCAGACCGACCTCGTCGTCCTGGCATTCCCGGATGAATCCCTGCTCGTCCTCCAGCAGCCGTCCGGCGATCGGGTCGTAGGCCACGAGCCGGACCTCCGCGCTCCCCGGGAGGGGGCGCCCCTTCGACCCGACCTTCGCGCCGGCGACGTTCGCGAGAACCACGTCGCCCTCCGTGGAGGCGTAGAACTCGAGGACCTTCGCCGGGGCGAACCGCTCCGTGGTGCGACGCCACAATCCCTGCGGCATTCCGGATCCGATGAAGAGCCGGACGGGGTGACTGCCGTCGAGCGCGAGGTTCTCGGCGTCGAGAATCTCGCGCATCATCGTCCACGTGTAGCTGACCACGGTCACCCCGTAGCGGTGAACTTCCTCGGCGAACCGCTCGGGATCGACTCCGCGCGAAAGCGCGATCCGCGAACCACCTGCCACGGCACCACCGATCGCAGCCAGCAAACTCGACGAATGATGCAGGGGTGCAAGGCAATATACGGTGTCGCCGCGGTCGAGATCGGCGGCCGAAGCCGTTCCGAACGCCGACAGCGCCCACCGGTAGTTGGTGATCTGCTTGGTCTCCCAGTGGCCGTTGGACTCACTGCAGATGATGAAGGCCAGTTCACGGGCCAGGCCGGGATCGGGCCGGTACCAGCCCGGCAGCATCACGGCGGCAGGGTCGATCTTCTCGAGGTCCACGACGTTCGCCGACGGATCCACGTCGAGGTCACGCTGGTCGCCGCCGCCGAGGACCAGGACCTGCATCCCGGTCGCGATCGCCGCGTCGAGATTCTCCGGGTCGGTGACGATGCGTTCGACACCGTCGATGCGGATGGCGGTGTGCACCTCCCGGCCCGGGGGAAGCAGAACAGCCACGGCACCGAGACGGGACAGCGCCGCGATGGTGGCGAGCGCACTCGGGCGCGTCTGCATCACGACGCCGACGTGAGCGGCGGGACGGACACCGGCCTGGATCAGGCCGCGCACCACGTTGTCGATCCGCTGATTGACCGCCTGGTAAGTGTGGACGCGATTGTCGAAGAGGAAGCACTCGCCGCCGGGCGCCTTCCGGGCCTGTTCGGCCAGCAACCGGCTGAGCGAGATCTGGGTGTGAGGCTGGATCTGACCGAGCCGGGCCAGCCGCGGCAGCGCCCGGGTGGCCTCGCCGGACAGCTCCACCGTCCCGCGCAACGCTCCCGAAGCGAAATCGCTGATTCCCTTACCGACACCGACACCGACCTCGGCGACCGACGCCACGGTGTGAATGATGCGGTCGCTGATGGAGACTCCGGACTCGCTGCCGAAATGTTCGTCGTAGCGCATGAGCTCGATGTTGGTGGGCCGCGGGCCGAGACCCTCGTTCCACAGCACCCACTTCCCGGTGGTGGGCCACGTGTGGGTGGCCGCCGCCGAACCGACGACGAGACCGAAATGCCCTGCCCGCAAAGTCGATTCGTACACATTTGCCCGCGGGGCGGCCCGGCGGATACCACGGACCGCCAACGGCTGACCGATGTCATCGACCTCCCCGACGAACGCGAGGATGGGGCAGGTCAACTCCGCGAGCGACACCACCTGATCCTTGATCACGAACCCACCGGTCATCATGCGGTTGTGCACGATGAACTGCTTGAGCAACTCCGCGACGGCCGGACCGGACCACGCCACCCAGCCCTCGGTCGCGAGGAACCGTCGCTGCTGCTCCCGCGGCAACAACGCTTCCCGGTCGTGCAACTGACGCAGGAAGTCGAGCCTCGACTTCAGCGTCTTGACGGGATCGAGGAGCTGAAACCCGGTGCGCGCCATCCATCCCGACACCGCGAGCCGGTTGAAGACGTGGTCGGCGAGGAAGCCGGCGGCGTCGGTGGCAAACCCCGCCGGGATGCCGAACGGCAGGCCGGCGAGCGTGTCGACCGGACTGCCGAACGTCACGAGGCCGGCAATGTTGCGACTGCGGCGGTAGGCGGCAGCCTGGTAGGCGAACATGCCACCCTGCGAGTATCCGGACAGGTACACGTCGCGACCGGTGTGCGCCCGCACCTGGTCGATGATCTCGCTGATCGCGACGATGTGGTCGGCGAGATTCCGATCCCACCCGCCCTCTTCGGAATCCGGCGATCCGAAGTCGACCACCCACGGGTCGATTCCCATCGAGTGCAAGATGCCGACTGCGCCCTGATCCCGCGTCACGTCGTAGACGTCGGCCGACATCATCATCGGCGGGACCAGGACGATCGGGGGCCGAGCGTCGGCAGGATCGGTGTCGGGGAAATACCTGCGGAGCCGATACATCGGTGCGCGTTCGACCACCTCGAACGGCGATGTGGTGAGGTCCGTCTCGAGTCCGCCGAGGCGAACTACCTCCAACCCGTTCTGCGCCGTCGCCACCACACGACGGATCGGGCCCATCACCGTTTCGGTATTCAGTCCCACGAACACTCTCCCAGACTCTCGAACTGTGACGCACGTCTCACTGCCGCCCGCCCTCACCCTACTGCGCTCGACGCGTCACACGGCCCCTAATCCGGGGCGTTCGACGCGGGCGTCATCGACACCACTCACGCAGCGACTCGGACAGCTGACGGACCCCGCCCAACTGTTCGGCCACACGGATACCGGCCGTACCGCCGCGGGCGTTACGCGAGGCGATCGAACCCTCGACGGTGAGTACCTCCCGCACGTCCGGAGTGAGCGCCGGATCGACCCCGGCGAGTTCGTCGTCGGTGAGATCCTCGAGTCCGACGCCCCGCGCCTCGGCAACGCGGACACACGCCCCCGCCGCCTCGTGCGCGACCCGGAACGGGACGCCCTGACGAACGAGCCACTCGGCGATGTCGGTGGCCAGCGTGAATCCCGCCGGTGCCAGTTCCGCCATTCGGTCCGTGTGGAATTCGAGAGTGGAGACCAGTCCGGTGATCGCCGGGAGCAGCAACTCGAGTTGCGCCACCGAATCGAAGACCGGCTCCTTGTCCTCCTGCAGATCCCGGTTGTACGCGAGCGGCTGCGCCTTCAGCGTGGCCAGCAGACCCGTCAGGTTGCCGATCAGTCGCCCGGACTTGCCGCGGGTGAGCTCGGACACGTCCGGGTTCTTCTTCTGCGGCATGATCGACGAGCCGGTCGACCAGGCGTCGGCGAGCGTGATGTAGCCGAATTCCGGAGTGCTCCAGAGGATGACCTCCTCGGCCATCCGCGACAGGTCGACGCCGATCATCGCGAGCACGAACGCCGCCTCGGCCGCGAAGTCCCGCGACGACGTGGCGTCGATCGAGTTCTCGGCCGACGAATCGAAGTCGAGTTCCGCGGCGATCGCCTCGGGATCGAGCCCGAGTGACGAGCCGGCGAGCGCTCCGGAACCGTACGGCGACACGGCCGCCCGCACGTCGAAGTCCCGCAACCGCTGAACGTCACGAAGCAATGGATGTGTGTGCGCCAACAGGTGGTGCGCGAGCAGCACCGGCTGCGCGGCCTGCAGGTGGGTCTTGCCCGGCATCACCGCGGAAGGGTGCGCCGCGGCCTGCGTCGCGAGGGCGTCGACGACGTCGAGGACACCCGCCGCCACCCGGCGGACCGCGTCCCGCAGCCACATCCGGAACAGCGTCGCCACCTGATCGTTGCGCGAACGCCCGGCGCGCAGGCGCCCCCCGACCTCGGGACCGACCCGATCGATCAGACCGCGCTCGAGCGCCCCGTGCACGTCCTCGTCGGATTCGCTCGGGACGAACTCGCCGCTCGCGACGTCGGCCGCGAGCCTGCCGAGACCGTCGAGCATCGACGCCAGGTCCTCGTCACCGAGCAGGCCGGCCTTGTGCAGCACCCGGGCATGCGCCTGGGACGCGCGCACGTCGTACGGGGCCAGCACCCAGTCGAAGTGGGTGGACTTGCTCAGCGCCGCCATGGCGGCGGCCGGTCCGGACTCGAACCGGCCGCCCCAGAGGGCTCCTTCGTTGGTGCCGTGAGCACTCATACCTAGAGGCCCAGATCGCGCTTCGCCGCGACCTTCGAGGACAGTCCGTGGATCTGCACGAAGCCCTTGGCGTAGGACTGGTCGAACGTGTCGCCCTCGTCGTAGGTGGCCAGGTTGAAGTCGTACAGGGACTCGTTGCTGCGGCGACCGTTGACGATGATCGCACCGCCGTGCAGCACCAGCCGGATGTCGCCGGAGACGCGTTCCTGCGTCTTCTCGATGAACGTGTCCAGCGCGACCTTCAGCGGGGAGAACCAGAGGCCGTCGTACACCAGCTCGCTCCAGCGCTGCTCGGTCTGACGCTTGTAGCGGCCGAGCTCGCGTTCCTGCGTGACGTGCTCGAGTTCCTGGTGGGCGTTGATGAGGACCATGGCTCCGGGAGCCTCGTAGATCTCACGGCTCTTGATGCCGACGAGACGGTCCTCGACGACGTCGAGGCGGCCGACGCCCTGTGCGCCTGCGCGGCGGTTGAGCTCCTGGATCGCTTCGAGGACGCTGACCGGCTTGCCGTCGATCGCGACGGGGCGGCCGGCCTCGAAGCTGATGATCAGCTCGTCGGGGGCCTGCCAGTTGACGGTCGGGTCCTGCGTGTAGTCGTAGACGTCCTTGGTGGGCGCGTTCCACAGGTCCTCGAGGAAGCCGGTCTCGACGGCGCGGCCCCACACGTTCTGGTCGATCGAGAACGGCGACTTCTTGGAGACGTTGATCGGGATCTCGTTCTCCTCGGCGAACGCGATCGCCTTCTCACGGGTCCACGCGTAGTCGCGGACCGGTGCGATGACGTCGAGGTCGGGGGCGAGCGATCCGAAGCCGACCTCGAACCGGACCTGGTCGTTGCCCTTGCCGGTGCAGCCGTGCGCGACCGTGGTGCCGCCGTGGGCACGCGCGGCCTCGACGAGGTGCTTGACGATCAGCGGGCGGCTGATGGCCGACACGAGCGGGTAGCGGTCCATGTAGAGGGCGTTGGCCTGGATGGTCGGCAGGCAGTATTCGTCGGCGAACTCGTCGCGCGCATCCACCACGACCGATTCGACCGCACCGCAGTCGAGTGCACGCTGACGCACGACCTCCATGTCCTCGCCGCCCTGGCCGAGATCGATGGCGACAGCAACAACTTCCTTGCCCGTCTCCTTGCCGATCCAGCTGATGGCGACTGAGGTGTCCAGCCCGCCCGAGTAGGCGAGTACGACGCGATCGGCCATGGTCCTTGTGCTCCTTAGGTTGAAGATCTGTAGAGATGATTCAGTTGTCAGGCGAGGGATTCGATCTTGGCCGCGAGTTCCGCCCCGCTCAGCGGCTCCCGTGCCACCACGAGAATGGTGTCATCCCCCGCGATGGTTCCCACGACGTCAGGTAATGATGCCCGATCGAGTGCACTCGCCAGATAGTGCGCTGCCCCCGGGGGAGTTCGCAGCACCGCCATGTTGCCACTGGCATCGGTCGACACCAGTAACTCCCCCAGCAACCGCGACAGCCGGTCGGTTCCGCCGGAGACGCCGCGGACGGGATTTCCGTCCTCGGGCACCACGTAGACCCCGGCGCCGCCGTCTGCGGCGCGAAGCTTCACGGCACCCAGTTCCTCGAGGTCCCGCGACAGCGTGGCCTGGGTGGCGTCGATGCCCTCGGCGGCGAGCAGCGCCGCGAGTTCGGTCTGGCTGCGGACCGGGTTGTTCGACAAGATCGCGACGATGCGCGCCTGCCGTCCCGCCCGTGTGGGTGCCGTCGCCGCGTTGGCGGTGCGCTGCGGCTGAGCCGCACGTGCATTCTGCGGCTGAGCCGCACGTGCACTCTGCGGCGGTGCCGCACCTGCGCGCTGCGGCTGAGCCGCACCTGCACTCTGCGGGGGTGCCGCACTCACGGACGGTCCCCGGTTCGCTGCGCGAGCAGCCACACGAGCAGTGCCTTCTGTGCGTGCAGCCTGTTCTCCGCCTCGTCCCAGACGACGCTCTGCGGTCCGTCGAGGACCTCGTCGGTGATCTCCTCCCCGCGGTGGGCGGGCAGGCAGTGCAGGACCACGGCGTCGGCGTCGGCCTTCGCGAGCAGCGCCTCGTTGATCTGGAACGGGCGGAACGGGCCGACGCGGTCGAGCCCGTCGTTCTCCTGGCCCATCGACGTCCAGGTATCGGTGACGAGTGCGTCCGCGCCGACGACCGCCGTCTGCGGGTCACCGGTGAGGGTGATGGTCGCGCCGGTCTCGGCCGCCCGCGCCCGGGCCGCCTCGACCACCCACGGCAGCGGCGCGAATCCCTCGGGGCTGGCGATGGTCACGTCGACACCTGCGGTCACACCGCCCAGCATCAGCGAGTGCGCCATGTTGTTGGCGCCGTCGCCGAGGTAGGTGAGCTTCAGCCCCTTCAGCGAACCCTTCCGCTCCACGAGGGTCTGCAGATCGGCCAGGACCTGGCACGGGTGGAACTCGTCGGACAGCGCGTTGACGATCGGGACGTCGGCGCCGGACGCCATCGCCTCGAGCCGCTTCTGCCCGAACGTGCGCCACACCACGGCGTCGACGTACCGCGACAGGACGCGGCCCGTGTCCTGCAGCGTCTCCTCGCGGCCGAGTTGGGTGCTGCGCCCGTCGACGACGATCGCGTGACCGCCGAGTTGCGCGATGCCCATCTCGAACGAGAACCGGGTGCGCGTCGAATTCTTCTCGAAGATCACGCCGACCCCACGGGGGCCTTCGAGCGGGCGCTCGGCGAACGGGGCCTTCTTCAGCCTGGCGGCGAGCTCGAGGACCTCGGCCTGCTGCGCAGGGGTGAGGTCGTCGTCCCGGAGAAAGTGTTTCACCACGGTCGTCACTGCTTTCCCGGCTGAGCGGCCGATTGTGCGTTGTCGAGAATCGCGGGCAGCGCCGCGACGAATCCTTCGGCTTGATCGTCTGTGAGGACCAGGGGCGGAGCCAGCCGGACGACGCCCGGTTGTGCGGCGTTGATCAGGTATCCGGCCTCGCGCGCGGAGTTCTCCACGGCGGGGGCCACGTCCTGGGTCAGGACGATGCCGAGCAGCAGCCCGGCGCCGCGGACGTGGTCGATCAGCGGATGCCCGAGACCTTCGATGCCGGCTGACAGCGACTTGCCGAGCGTGTCGGCGCGGGAGATGAGGTCGTCTTCGGCGATCGTCCGCAGCACGGCGAGCGCCGCCGACGCGCAGACGGGGTTCCCGCCGAAGGTCGTGCCGTGCTTGCCCGGCCCGAACAGGTCCGCGGTCGCGCCGGTCGCGATGCATGCGCCGATCGGCATCCCGCCACCGAGTCCCTTCGCGAGGGTCATGACGTCGGGCACGATCCCGACCGCCTGGTGTGCGTAGAACCAGCCCGTGCGCCCGATCCCGGTCTGCACTTCGTCGAGCACGAGCAGGGCGCCGCGATCGGCGGTGATCTGCCGTGCGCCCGCGAGGTATCCCTCGGGCGGAACGACGACACCGCCCTCGCCCATCATCGGCTCCAGGAACACGGCCGCGGTGTCGGCGTCGACGGCGCGGTCGAGTGCGTCGAGATCGCCGTACGGCACGTGCTCGACGCCCGGGGGCATCGGCTCGAACGGCGCGCGCTTGGCGGCCTGGCCGGTGAGCGCGAGCGCACCCATCGTGCGGCCGTGGAAGGAGTTCTCCGCGGCGATGATCTTCGATCGTCCCGTGGCGCGCGCGAGCTTGAACGCCGCCTCGTTGGCCTCGGTGCCGGAATTGCACAGGAAGACACGTCCGGGGGCGCCCAGGTGGGAGAGCAGCTTCTCGGCCAGTTCGATCGCCGGCTCGCTGGCGTACAGGTTCGACACGTGCCCGAGGGTCGACAACTGCATCGTGACGGCCTCGATGATCGCCGGGTGCGCGTGCCCGAGGATGTTGACGGCGATGCCGGCGAGGAAGTCGACGTACTCCTTGCCGTCGGCGTCGGTCAGCACCGCTCCCTGACCACGCGTCAGTGCCACCCGGGGGACGCCGTACGTGTTCATCAGAGCGCCGGACCAGCGCTGCTGGAGCTCCGGGGTTCCGGTCATGAGGCAACTCCCTCGGTAGGTGAAGTAGGGCCGGGCGTGACCATCGTGCCGATGCCCTCGCCGGTGAACAGTTCGAGCAGAACGGAATGGGCGACACGGCCGTCGATGACGTGCGCGGTGGGCACACCGCCGCGGACCGCGCGCAGGCAGGCCTCCATCTTGGGCACCATGCCGGCGTCGAGGCTGGGCAGCAGTTGCGCGAGCGCGTCCACGTCGATCTCGGTGGCCAGCGAATCGCGATCCGGCCAGTTCGTGTACAGCCCTTCGACATCCGTGAGGACCACGAGCTTCTCGGCGCCGATGGCCTCGGCGAGCGCGGCGGCGGCGGTGTCCGCGTTGATGTTGTGCACCACACCGTCCGAGTCGGGGGCGATGGTGGACACCACGGGAATTCGGCCCGCACGGATCAGATCCAGGACGGCCTCCGGGTTCACCGTCGTGACGTCGCCGACGAGACCGATGTCGGTCGGCTTGCCCTCGACCATCACGGTGCGCTTGGTGGCGGTGAACAGGTGCGCGTCCTCACCGGAGATGCCGACGGCATACGGTCCGTGCGCGTTGATCAGTCCGACCAGTTCGCGGCCGACCTGACCGAACAGCACCATTCGGACGACGTCCATCACCTCGGGGGTGGTGACGCGGAACCCGCCCTTGAATTCGCCTGTCATGCCGAGCTTTCCGAGCATGGCATTGATCTGGGGGCCGCCGCCGTGCACGACGACCGGCTGAATTCCGACCGTCCGCAGGAACGCCATGTCGGCCGCGAACGCCGTCTTCAGCGCGTCGTCGACCATGGCGTTGCCGCCGTACTTCACGACGACGACCTTGTCACGGAACTGCTGCAGCCACGGCAGAGCCTCCGCCAGGACGTGCGCCTTCTGGTGATCGGTGATGCCGCTGAGTGCCTCGCTGATCGCTGTCATGACGAATACGCCGAGTTCTCTTCGACATACGCGTGCGACAGGTCGGTGGTCCGGATGGTCACGGCGTGCTCGCCCAGACCGAGATCGATGTCCAGGGAAATGTCGATGTCGCTCAGGTCCACGTCCCGCGCACCCGGTGCGCCCACGCCGTCGATGCAGACGGGAGCGCCGTTGAACGACACCGAGATCGTGTCGGGGTCCAGTTCGATCGGCGCGATGCCGATGGCGGCGAGCACCCGGCCCCAATTGGGGTCGGATCCGAACAGCGCCGTCTTGACGAGGCTGTCCCGCGCCACCGTCCGGGCGCCGATCAGGGCGTCCTCCTCGCTGACCGCGCCGCGGACCGTGATCCGCACCCGCTTGGTGACGCCCTCCGCGTCGGCCATCATCTGATCGGCCAGATCGTCGCAAACGGCCGTCACGGCCGCATTCAGTTCTTCCTGGGTCGGTGTCACGTTGCTCGCACCGGACGCCAGCAGCAGCACCGTGTCGTTGGTCGACGTGGCACCGTCGACGTCCAGCCGATCGAACGTCACCCGGGTGGCCGCCCGCAGCGCGGCGTCGAGTTGCGCCGCGGTCGCGACGGCGTCGGTCGTGACCACGCACAGCATCGTCGCCAGCGCGGGGGCCAGCATGCCTGCGCCCTTCGCCATACCACCCACGTTCCACTTGTCCGCATGGTGCAGGGCGGACTGCTTCGGCACCGTGTCGGTGGTCATGATCGCGTACGCGGCGTCGGTGCCACCCGAGATTCCCCCGGCGAGTTCGTGCACGGCCTCCGTGACCCCGGCCAGAACCTTGTCCATCGGCAGGCGGTCGCCGATCAGACCCGTGGAACACACCGCGACCTCGACGGCGCCGGTCTCGGTTCCCCAGTTGCTCAGCGCGGACGCCACTTCCTCGGCCGTCTTGTGCGCGTCCTGGAACCCGCCCGCACCCGTGCACGCGTTGGCCCCACCGGAATTGAGCACGACGGCGCGCAGCCTGCCCGTGGTGAGCACCTGCTGCGACCACAGCACCGGGGCGGCCTTCACCTTGTTCGCGGTGAAGACGCCGGCCGCTGCGAGCTCGGGTCCCTCGTTGACGACGAGAGCCAGGTCGGCGTTGCCGCTCGCCTTGATACCCGCCTTGATCCCGGCCGCGCGGAACCCCGCGGGCCCCGACACTCCCTGTGTTCGGACCAGCGTGCCGCCGGCGACCTCCCGGGTCGGGTGCGGATCGATCGTGCTGTCACTGCTCACGGGGCAACTCCCACTGTCGAGAGACCGGCGGTCTCGGGTAGTCCAAGCGCAAGATTCATCGATTGCACCGCTCCGCCGGCGGTGCCCTTCGCAAGGTTGTCGATCACCGCGACCACGACGATCTGACCGGCGTCGGCGTCGACCGTCACGGCGATCTGGACCGCGTTCGATCCGACGACGGCACCGGTCTGCGGCAACACACCCTGGGGCAGGACGTGCACGAACGGCTCGTCCGCGTAGGCCTTTTCGTAGATCGCGCGCACCTCGTCCTCGGACGCCGTGGTGGCCGCGGTGCACGTGGCGAGGATGCCGCGCGGCATCGGCGCCAGCACGGGGGTGAACGACACGGTGACGCGCTCACCGGCGAGTTCGGAAAGGTTCTGGATGATCTCCGGGGTGTGGCGGTGCACGCCACCGACACCGTAGGCACGGACCGAACCCATCACCTCCGAGCCGAGCAGATCGGCCTTGGGTGCGCGGCCCGCGCCGGAGGCACCGGTGACGGCGACGATCGTGACTCGCGGTTCGACGACACCCGCCGCGACCGCGGGGGCCATCGCCAGACTCGACACCGTCGGGAAGCACCCGGGGACGGCGATGCGTGTGGCGCCGACGAGTTTCTCGCGGGCACCCGGCAGTTCCGGAAGTCCGTACGGCCAGCTACCTGCGTGCGGGCTCTTGTAGTACCGCTCCCAGTCCTCGGCGTTCGTCAGCCGGAAGTCGGCGCCGCAGTCGATGATGACCGTGGACTCGGGCAGCGCCTTCGCGTACTGCGCCGAATTGCCGTGCGGCAGACCGAGAAACACCACGTCGTGGCCGGCGAGCGTCTCGACGGTGGTGTCCGCGAGCACTCGGTCGGCGAGAGGAAGCAGGTGCGGATGGTGCGAGCCCAGAGTCGATCCGGCATTGCCGCCGGCAGTGAGCGCGCCGATGACGAGCGAACCGTCCGCGTACGACGGGTGCCCCAGCAGCAGACGCAGCACTTCGCCACCGGCGTATCCGCTCGCGCCGGCGACGGCAATCCTGATCGGTTTTCCCGCGTGCTCAGTCATACGATTGATTATGCATCATCATGCAAGCTAATACACACCGCGGTCTCTCGACGGGACGGAATGCGTGGTCACTGCTTGCCGAGCGACCGCCGAATCTCGTCGAGCTTGGCCTTTCCCGCCTTCTCCCGCTTCTCCCACGCCTCGTCCAACGACTGCCCCGACGGGCTGTCGTGCGCGAGTTCGGAGGAGCCCATCGCCGTCCCGAACCGTCCCTCGATCCGCTCACGCACGCGGTCGAACGTCGGGACCCCGCCCGGCGTGTAGTCCGGCTCGGGCACAGCGGGCGCGATGTGGGGCACGATCTCCGCGGTCACCGGATCCTCCGCCGGAATCGTCGCGCCCACGTCCACCGCCGCGAGGAGCGCCCCGAGGCCCGGACGACCCGCGGCCACCGCGCGCACCACCTCGAGGAACTCGGCGTCGGTCAACTGACTCGCCGCCGCCACGACGTCGCGCACTTCGGTCATCGCACTGCTCCTCACCGCCTCGGGCCCCTCAACCCAGGCTACGGGTCAGCTGCGTAGTTCGGCACCCACGGCAGCGGACGCCGCAGCCACCGCGGCGTCGCGGGCGGCGCTCGCCTCGTCCTCGGTCAGGGTGCGGTCGACGCCGCGGAATCGCAGCGCGAACGCCAGCGACTTTCGGCCCTCCCCGACCTGCTCACCTTCGAATACGTCGAACAGCCGGATGTCCTCGAGGAGCTCTCCTCCACCCGACCGCAGGGCCGCCTGGACCTCGGCGGCGGGTACCGCCGTGTCGACCACGACCGCCACGTCCTGAAGGACCGCCGGGAAGGGCGAGACCTTCGGCGCGGGCAGATTCTCGACCAGGGGCAGGGCGTCCAGATCGATCTCCACGGCACTCGTCCGCGGGGGCAGCCCGGCGCGCTCGAGCACGGCGGGATGCAACTCGCCCGCGTGGCCGACGACGACACCGTTCACGAGCAGCTCCGCGCCGCGGCCCGGGTGCCACGGCAGGTACTGCGTCGAGCGGAACTCCATCTCGACACCGACCGCGGCAGCGACCGTCCGGGCCGCCGCGAACGCGTCGGTGGCATCGGCTGCGCGTCCCGCGCCCCACGGGCCGCTCGGCTCACGCTGCCCCGTGAGCACCGCCGCCACGTGCACCGGCTGGTCCGGCAACGACTGCAGCAGTGCCGTGATCTGTTCGTCGGTCGGGCGACGATCCACCGGCAGCGCCTCGACCGGCTTGGTGTCGGCGCCGGGCAGCACGACCTGCGCGATGCCGAACAGCGACAGGTCGCGCTGACCGCGGGAGACGTTGCGGGCGAGAACCTCGAGAAGTCCGGGCAGCAGCGTGGTGGCCAGTTCCGGCCGATCCGATTCGAGCGGGTTCAGCACGGTACTGGTGTTCCTGCGCGGATCCTCGGGGTCCAGGCCCCACGTGTCGAAGATCCCGGGGGGCAGGAAGACGGGGGGAAGGATCTCGACGTATCCCGCGAACGCCAGGGCACGGCCGACGGCGCGCTTGCGGCGCTGCGCAGGAGTCAACCCACGGCCCGCGGGGGCTGCGGGCAGCACCGACGGAATCTTCTCGAGCCCCTCGAGGCGCAGAACTTCCTCCACCAGGTCGGCGGGCTGCACCAGGTCGGGCCGCCACGACGGCGGGCCGGCGACGAGCTGACCGTGTCCGCTGTCGCTGACCCCGACCTCGACGTTGCAGCCGATCTGCGTCAGCCGGCGCGCAGCGGTGCCGTTGGGGTAGTCGACGCCCGCCACGCGGTCGGGGAGGTCGATGTCCATGTGGATGGGCTCGTGCGGGGTGACCTCACCGATGTCGGTGAGCGCCGGCTCTACCCGCCCGCCGGCGATGTCGACGAGCAGCGCCGCCGCCCGGTCCAGTGCCGCGACGGGGATCTCGGGGTCGACCACCCGCTCGAAACGCTTACTGGCCTCGCTGGTCAGCTTGTGCCTGCGCGCGGTCTTGAACACCGCGAGCGCATCCCACGTCGCCGCCTCGAGCAGGATGTCGGTGGTTTCCGACCCGACCTCGGTGGACGCGCCACCCATGATCCCGGCCAGCGACACGACGCCCGAATCGTCGGCGATCACGACGTCCTCGGGGTCGAGGACGCGCTCGATCTCATCGAGAGTGGTCACCTTCTCCCCCGCCACCGCGCGGCGCACGACGAGTTCACCGCTGATCTTCGCGGCATCGAACGCGTGCAACGGCTGGCCCAGTTCGAGCAGAACGTAATTGGTGACGTCGACGGCAGGCGAGATCGGGCGGACCCCCGACAGCAGCAGGCGGCGCTGCAGCCACCACGGGCTGACCGCCTTCGGATCGATACCCGTCACGCGGCGGGCTGCGAAACGCGTCGCCTTCGACTCCGGCTCGACGCGGATCGGCCAGGCCTCCCCCTCCGCCGGGTACGGCGCCACCGACGCCGGGTCGGCGAAGTCCAGGTCGAACCCGCACGCCAGTTCACGGGTGAGCCCGCGGACGGAGAAGCAGTAGCCGCGGTCCGGGGTGATGTTGAGTTCGATGACCGTGTCGTTCAGGCCCATCAACTCGTTGGCGTCCGCGCCGGGGAGCGCGGTGCCCGGCTCGAGGACGAGGATGCCCGAATGGTCCTTGCCGATGCCGAGTTCGGCCACCGAACAGATCATCCCGTCGGAGACCTGCCCGTACGTCTTGCGGGACGCGATGGCGAAACCACCGGGAAGCACTGCGCCGGGGAGTGCGACCACCACGAGGTCGCCCTCGGCGAAGTTCCGGGCGCCGCACACGATGCCCTGCGGCTCGGCCGCCCCCACATCCACCTTGCAGAAGCGGATCGGCTTCTTGAACTCGGTGAGCTCGGTGATCTCGAGAACCTTGCCGACCACGAGGGGGCCGTCGACGGGTTCGAGCCGGTCGACTTCCTCGACCTCGAGCCCGACCCGGACGAAACCTGCGTCGAGTTCCTCGGCGGTGACGTCCCAGTCCGGGGTGGCACGCTGCAGGATCTCGGTCAGCCAGGATTGCGCTACTCGCACGTCTGCTCAGCTCTCTCGTTCGTGAAGATGTCGTGACTGTGGTGGGCGGGATTCGGGTGACGCGGGGTCAGCCCTGGACACCGAAGGGCAGCGTGAACCGCACGTCGCCCTCGACGATGTCGCGCATGTCCGGGATCCCGTTCCGGAACTGCAGTGTGCGCTCGAGCCCCATACCGAACGCGAACCCGGTGTATACGTCGGGGTCGATTCCGGAGGCGCGCAGCACATTCGGGTTGACCATTCCGCAGCCGCCCCACTCGACCCAGCCCGCGCCGCCCTTCTTGTTCGGGAACCAGACGTCCACCTCGGCGGACGGTTCCGTGAACGGAAAGTAGTTCGGGCGCATCCGGGTACGGGTCTCGGGACCGAACAGTGCGCGGGCGAACGCGTCGAGCGTGCCGCGCAGGTGGGCCATGGTGAGGCCCTTGTCGACGGCGAGACCCTCCACCTGGGAGAAGACCGGGGTGTGGGTGGCGTCGAGTTCGTCGGTGCGGAACGTCCGCCCGGGGCACACCACGTAGATCGGCACCTCGCGCGAGAGCATGGTGCGCACCTGTACCGGCGACGTGTGCGTGCGAAGTACCTGGCGCGAGCCCTCCGGTGCGATGTGGAACGTGTCCTGCATCGTCCGCGCGGGGTGATCAGGCAGGAAGTTGAGGGCATCGAAGTTGAAGTGCTCGGTCTCCACCTCCGGGCCCTCGGCGACCTCCCAGCCCATCGCGACGAACACGTCCTCGACCTGCTCGGAGATGATGCTGATCGGGTGGCGGGCGCCCACCGGCTGACGCTGCGACGGCAGGGTCACGTCGATGGACTCGGCCACGAGGACGGCCGCGTCGCGCTCGGCGAGCAGGACGGCGCGGCGTTCGTCGAACGCCGCACTGATCCGGGTGCGGGCGACGTTCACGCGCTTGCCTGCGTCGGCCTTCTCCTTGCCCGGGAGGGCTCCGAGTCCGCGGCGGGCGAGGGCGATCGGCGACTTGTCGCCCATGTGCTCGATCTTGGCCTTCGCCAGGTCGTCGAGATCCGCCACCGACGCGAACGCCTTTTCTGCGCTCTCCGCTGCCGCAGTCAGAGCGTCTTCGGTGAGCGCACTCGCATCGACCGCGCCGCCTTCGACGCCCGTGGAGGCAGCGCCCTCTTTTTTAGCCACGACCGGTGCCACTCCTTAAGTTCTTTCAGTCAACACTCTCGACGAAACCGAAACAGCTCGCCGTCAAATCCTATGCGATCCCATTTTCGCCGGTTCAGCTGTCGGTTCGCTTGCGGTTCTGGACCCGCGCGCTCGAATACAGGCAGATCGACGCCGCGGTCGCCAGGTTGAGGCTCTCGGCTCGACCGTGGATCGGAATCCGCACCCGGTGATCGGCTCGCGCCGAGGTGGCCGCGTCGAGGCCGTGGGCCTCGTTGCCGAACAACCACGCCGTGGGGCGGGCCAGCAGTTCGTCGGCGTCGTCCAGATCGACCTCGCCGTCGACCGCCGTGGCGAGCAACTGAATTCCCGCCGCGCTGATGCTGTCGAGTACCGCCGCGGTGTCCCGCTCACGCACCACCGGAAGGTGGAACAGGCTTCCGGCGGACGCCCGGACGCATTTGCCGTTGTGCGGGTCGACGCTGTCGCCCGCGAGAATGGCCGCGTCCGCGCCCACCGCGTCCGCGACCCGGATGACGGTGCCCGCATTACCGGGCTCCGCGACCGCGACCGGAACCGCGAGCAGGCGGGTTCCGGGGCCGATCGCCTCCGTCAGCGGAACGTCGAGGAGATCGCACACCGCGACGAGACCCGGCGGGGTCACCGTGTCGCTGAGCGCTCGGACCGCGCGGTCCGTCACCAGCGACGTCCGCACACCCGCGGTGTGTGCCCGGTCGATCAGCCTCGCGTACCGCTGCTCGGCGTCCTCGGTGTAGAAGAGATCGTGCACGGGACGGGTGTCGAGTGCCTCGCCGACGGAGTTCTCGCCCTCCACCAGGAAGCGCCCGACCTTGCGGCGTTCCGCGGTGCGCAGCAGCTTGACAGCAGAAACGACCCGTGGGGTGCGCTCGGTGAGCGGGTCCACGGGTCGTTTCCGAGGCTCTGAAGGCCGGGGCTCTGAAGGCCGGGGTGCTGCGAGACTCAGGCCGCTTCTCCGGCCGGAGCGTTCACGTCTGCCGGGAGCGCCGCCTTGGCGAGGGCCACGAGGCCGGCGAATGCCGCCGCGTCGGACACGGCCAGCTCGGCGAGGTTCTTGCGGTCGACCTCGATCTCGGCCAGACGCAGACCCTGGATCAGGCGGTTGTACGTGATGTCGTTCGCCCGTGCAGCAGCGTTGATACGCGTGATCCACAGCTTGCGGAAGTCGCCCTTGCGCGCGCGGCGGTCACGGTAGGCGTAGGTCAGCGAGTGGAGCTGCTGTTCCTTCGCCTTGCGGTACAGGCGCGAGCGCTGTCCGCGGTAGCCGCTGGAGGCTTCGAGAATCGAACGACGCTTCTTCTGGGCGTTTACCGCCCTCTTTACGCGTGCCACTGAAAAATCCTGTCAATCTTGGGGCGGTGAGCTGCCCCGGGTGGTCAGTAAAAGGGTGTCGACTCAGATGTCGAGCAGGCGCTTGATGCGAGGAGTGTCAGCCTTGCTGACGACAGCCACGCCATCGAGGCGACGGGTCACCTTCGTGGCCTTGTGCTCGAGCAGGTGGCGGCGACCGGCCTTCTGGCGCAGGATCTTTCCGCTGCCGGACACCTTGAATCGCTTCGCGGTGCCGCTGTGGGTCTTCGACTTGGGCATGGAGTCCTCAGTTCTCTGTATCCGGACCGTGATCCGGGTCGTGCTGGTGGAGTCGGACTAGCTGGTCGGCGCTTCGCCGGGCGCACTGTCGCCCGCCTGCTCCGCAGGTGCCGCCGGAGCCTGTGCCGGTGCGGCCGGCGCGGGAGTTGCCCGCTGCGCCGGCGGCGCAGCGGCGCTTTCCTGCGCTTTCACCCGGGTCTTCGCGCCCTTGTGCGGAGCGAGCACCATCGTCATGTTTCGACCGTCCTGCTTGGCGGACGTCTCCACGAACCCGAGATCCGCGACGTCTGCACCGAGACGCTGCAGCAGCCGGAATCCGAGCTCCGGACGCGACTGCTCACGTCCGCGGAACATGATCGTGACCTTGACCTTGGATCCGGCTTCGAGGAAGCGCACGACGTTCCGCTTCTTCGTCTCGTAGTCGTGATCGTCGATCTTGGGGCGGAGCTTCTGCTCCTTGATGACCGTGAGCTGCTGGTTCTTGCGCGACTCACGCGCCTTCTGCGCGGCCTCGTACTTGAACTTGCCGTAGTCCATGATCTTGCAGACCGGCGGGCGAGCGTCGGGGGCCACCTCGACCAGGTCGAGATCGGCCTCGAGGGCCAAGCGGAGTGCATCTTCAACACGCACGATGCCAACCTGTTCACCTCCGGGTCCGACGAGGCGGACCTCGGGAACTCGGATGCGATCGTTGATGCGGGTCTCAGTGCTGATGGGGCCTCCTAGGTTGAACGGTCTTGTCTCGAGACCGCCAGCAGCCCGTACGCCCGGATTCCCAACAAAAAAGCCCCGCGGCGGTGAATGACTCTCACCATGCGGGGCCCGATGTCGACCGATCAGACGAACTCACGGCTCACGCCGATCCCTCATCTCCTCACATTCGAGGAACTCGAACCCGAGTAACCTCGGACCGAGCGACCGGACCACTGAACTGCAGTTTTACCTGCCGCGCAGAGGTGGGAGTCGGACTCCACTTGCTGCCCCCGACAAATCCGAAGGCGGTCGTTGCGTCAAGAGTAACATTTGCGCACGTCGTGAGCTAATCGATACCGGGACGTTGCGCCACAGGGCCCTGGTGGAATCCTCTAAGGCATGACGGACAACATCGATGACACCCCGAACGACGGCACCCCGACCGGCGGTGACCAGAATACCGACGTCCGGGAACTGGCCGACGTCCCCTCGGTCGAGGTCATCAGCCGCGCCGCGGTCATGCTCATGAGTTCGGCAGCCGAGAAACTCGGCCTGTCCGACGCCGACCCCGACGCCAGCCCCCACCGCGACCTCGACGAGGCCCGCCGGGTCATCACCGCCCTCGCCGGCCTGGTGACCGCGTCCATCGAGTACCTCGGACCGCACGCGGGACCGATCCGCGAAGGCCTCCAGGCGCTGCAGCGCGCGTTCCGTGAAGCGTCCTCGCACCCGGACGAGCCGGGCAAGGGTCCGGGCGAGAAGTACACCGGCCCCGTGTACTGACATGGCGAGCCGCAACAAGACCGCGCGGACGCCTGCCGGCGTCGACGAGTTCCTCGGCACGATCGCCGACCCGGTCAAGCGCGCCGACAGCGCACGACTGGTGGAGTTGCTCACCGCCGCGAGCGGAGAGCCCGCCGCGATGTGGGGCACGAGCATCGTCGGGTTCGGCTCCCGCCACTACAGGTATGCCAGCGGACACGAGGGCGATACTGCACTGATCGGCTTCTCGCCCCGGGCCGCGGCGCTCACCCTGTACCTCTCGCTCGACTTCGCCGAGCACGAGGCCGAACTCGCCGCACTCGGTAAGCACACACTCGGCAAGGGCTGCCTCTACGTCAAGAGGCTCGCCGATGTCGACGAGTCGGTTCTCGTCTCGTTGCTGAACCGGTCCGTGGCAGCCGCCCGCGCGCTCTGATCGAATCTCACTGTTCGAACACGCTGCGCGCATCGGCGGGCGGTTCGCCGAAGAGGCTCGGATCGCGTGGGACGAACGACCGGCCGGTGAGGGTGGCGTCGGACACCCGGTCCAGCCGGAACCACCGCACACCCGCCCGGCTCAGGCACCACGCGACGAGGAACCACGATCCCCTGGTGTGAGCGAGGAGGTGCGGTTCGACGACGCGTTCGGTGCGCTCGCCGTCCCGGTCCACATATCGGAGCGACACCATCAGTTCGCGCTGCAATCCGTCTTCGACGACGCGGCGGATGCGTGGTTCCGCGCCCGCCGTGTCGGCATCGCGGCGGATCCACACCTTCACACCGAGTCGCTCCACCCGCTCCCGCGACTCGGCATCCATCACGTCGAGCAGCTTGGCCAGCGCGGCGCGGCCGTCGGTCGCGAACGGAGCATCGCGAAACGCCGTCAGGGCCAGTGCCACCGAAACCGCTTGAGCGGGAGTGAAATTCACAGGCGGCAACGTGCCGCTCCCGATGATCCCGTATCCCCCACCCGGCCCGGCAGTGGCCCGGATCGGGGCGCCCGAGGACTGCAGCACGGCGACGTCCCGCTTGATCGTCCGGGCGGTCACCTCGAACTGCGCCGCCAACTGCTCCGCGGTCCGGCCCCGGTCCCCCGCGCGGCGTAGTTCTTCCGTCAGGGCGTGGAGGCGGGCTGGACGGTCCATGAGGGCAGTCTGCCGAACGACCGCGGCAAAGTCCCGATTCTCGCCGACCGATTCCGTTATACGACTGTGACACATACGGTGACACGCAGATGTCACCGTTACGGGTTCACTCTTGTCCCATGACCCAGACAAGCGAATCACACGACAGCACAGGCACTCACATCATCCTGGCTCCCGGATTCTGGCTCGGCGCATGGGCCTGGGAGGCAGTGGCTTCCGACCTGGTCCGGCGAGGACATCACGTCACCGCGGTGACCTTGCCCGGACTTCACTCCGCGGACAGCGATCGCGCCGGCATCCGACTGGACGATCACATCTCCGCCATCGCGGACGTCGTCGCGAACACACCGTCGTCGGAGCGGGTTGTGCTCGTCGCGCACAGCGGTGCGGGACCGGTGGCCTACGCTGCGAGCGATCGGGTGCCCGACCGACTGGCCCACATCGTCTACGTCGACTCGGGACCATTGCAGAACGGCACCGCACTTCGTGACGATCTCGATGCTTCGGTCACCGAGATCCCGCTCCCGTCGTGGTCCGAACTCGAGGCCGAGGGCAGCAGTCTCGACGGACTCGACGACGTCGCGCTCGAGACGTTCCGCAGCCGCGCGGTGCCGGAACCGGCCGGTCCCGCGAGGGACAGGCTCGAACTCCGCGACAGCGGCCGTCTGGACGTGCCGACCACGGTGATCTGCACCAGTTTCCCGTCGGAGGTCATCCAGCAGATGGCCGGCGCGGGCCATCCGATGGCCGCCGAACTCGCGCAGATCGCGAAGGTCGACTACGTCGATCTGCCGACCGGCCACTGGCCGATGTGGTCGCGGCCCGCAGACCTCGCGACCGCGATCGACACGGCCGCGAGGGACTGACCGAACTCAGCCGACTGCTGCGGCCTTCTTCGGCGCGCGCTTGCGCGGCGTCGCCGTGGCGGCCGCGGCAGTCTTCTTCGCCGACGCAGACTTCCGCGTCGACGACGACTTGGCCGCCTTCGACTTCGCCGCGGCGGGCGGCGCCGGCGCTTCGAGGACGTTTTCGAGGAACCGACCCGTGTAACTCTCCGGAACCTGCGCCACCTCCTCCGGGGTGCCCTGCGCGACGACGGTGCCGCCGCCGGACCCGCCCTCGGGCCCCATGTCGATCACCCAGTCGGACGTCTTGATCACGTCGAGGTTGTGCTCGATCACGATCACCGTGTTGCCCTTGTCGACCAACCCGTTGACGACCCCCAACAGCTTGCGGATGTCCTCGAAGTGCAGACCCGTGGTGGGCTCGTCGAGGATGTACACCGTTCGGCCCGTCGAACGTTTCTGCAGTTCGGCGGCGAGTTTCACGCGCTGCGCCTCACCACCGGACAGCGTGGGCGCGGGCTGACCGAGCCGCACGTACCCGAGACCGACCTCGACCAGGGTCTTGAGGTAGCGGTGGATCGAGGTGATGGGCTCGAAGAACTCCGCGGCCTCCTCGATCGGCATGTCCAGGACCTCGGCGATGGTCTTGCCCTTGTAGTGGACCTCGAGCGTCTCGCGGTTGTACCGGGCGCCGTGGCAGACCTCGCACGGCACGTACACGTCGGGCAGGAAGTTCATCTCGATCTTCAACGTGCCGTCTCCGGAGCAGGCCTCGCAGCGGCCGCCCTTGACGTTGAACGAGAACCGGCCCGGCTGGTAGCCGCGCACCTTCGACTCGGTGGTGGCGGCGAACAGGGTCCGGATCTTGTCGAACACCCCGGTGTAGGTGGCCGCGTTGGACCGCGGGGTGCGGCCGATCGGCGACTGGTCGACCTGGACGAGCTTGTCCAGCTGGTCGAGCCCGTTGATGCGGGTGTGCCTGCCCGGCACCTGGCGGGCGCCGTTGAGCTTGTTCGCCATCACGGTCGCGAGGATGTCGTTTACGAGCGTCGACTTACCGGACCCGGACACACCGGTGACCGAGGTGAGCACGCCCAGCGGGAAGCTGACGTCGATGCCTCCGAGGTTGTGTTCGCGCGCACCGATGACCGTGACCTGCCGTTTGCGGTCGACCGGCCGGCGGATGGCCGGAATCTCGATGTGACTGCGGCCCGACAGGTACGCGCCGGTGAGGGATTCCTCGCAGTCGAGCAGTTCCTCGTACGGCCCGCTGTGGACGACCTTGCCTCCGTGCTCGCCTGCGAGCGGTCCGATGTCGACCACCCAGTCGGACGTGCGGATGGTGTCTTCGTCGTGTTCGACCACGATGAGCGTGTTCCCGAGGTCGCGCAGGCGCGTCAGGGTCTCGATGAGACGCCGGTTGTCGCGCTGATGCAGACCGATCGAGGGCTCGTCGAGCACGTACAGGACGCCCACCAGGCCCGAGCCGATCTGGGTGGCGAGGCGGATACGCTGCGCCTCACCACCGGACAAGGTGCCGGCGGCGCGGGCGAGCGACAGGTATTCGAGGCCGACGTCGAGCAGGAAGCCGAGACGTGCCTGGACCTCCTTGAGCACCTGGCCGGCGATGGCCTCCTCGCGGCTGCCCAGCGTGAGGCTGTTCAGGAAGTCGGCGCAATCGGAGATCGAGAGTTCGCAGACCTCGGCGATCGACTTCATGCCGAACTTTTCGCTCGCGATCGTGACCGACAGGATCTCGGGGCGCAGCCGCGCACCACCACACGCGGGACAGGGGGTGTCACGCATGTAGCCGTCGTAGCGTTCCTTCATCTGGTCCGACTCGGTCTGCTCGAGGCGGCGGTGCAGGAACGGCATGACGCCCTCGAACTCGGCGTAGTAGGAACGAGTACGCCCGTACCGATTCTTGTACCGGACGTGGACCTGTTCCTCACTGCCCTCGAGGATCGCGCGGCGTGCCTTCGCGGGCAGCTTGTTCCACGGCGTCTTCATGTCGAAGCCGAGAATGTCGCCGAGACCGGACAGCAGGCGGCCGAAGTATTCGGAACTCTGCCCCATCGACCACGGCGCGATGGCTCCGTCCTCGAGGGACAGCTCGGGGTCGGGGACAACGAGGTCGGGGTCGACCTCCTTACGGATTCCGAGACCGGTGCACTCGGGGCAGGCACCGTACGGGGAGTTGAACGAGAACGACCGCGGTTCGAGGTCGTCGATGGAGAGCGCGTGGCCGTTCGGACACGCCAGCTTCTCCGAGAATCGGCGTTCCCGGTCTGCGGCGTTCTCTTCGCGGTCGACGAAGTCGAGGACGACGATGCCCTCCGCCAACCGCAGCGCGGTCTCGACGGAATCGGTGAGTCGCTGCTTGGAGCTGGCCTTGACGGTGAGGCGGTCGACGACGACCTCGATGTCGTGCTTCTCCTGCTTCTTGAGCTTGGGCGGATCGGAGAGCGGATGCACCACGCCGTCGACTCGCACACGCGAATAGCCCTGCATGTTGAGCTGGTCGAACAGGTCGACGAATTCACCCTTGCGGGTCCGCACGACGGGAGCGAGCACCTGGAAGCGGGTGCCTTCCTCCATGTCGAGGACCTGGTCGACGATCTGCTGCGGCGTCTGCCGCGCGATCTGCTCGCCACACACCGGGCAGTGGGCGGTGCCCGCCCGGGCGTACAGCAGACGGAGGTAGTCGTATACCTCCGTGATGGTGCCGACCGTCGACCGCGGGTTGCGGTTGGTCGACTTCTGGTCGATGGACACCGCCGGCGACAGACCTTCGATGAAGTCGACGTCGGGCTTGTCCATCTGGCCGAGGAATTGGCGCGCGTACGCCGACAGCGACTCGACGTAACGTCGCTGGCCCTCGGCGAAGATCGTGTCGAATGCCAGACTCGACTTGCCCGAGCCCGACAGCCCGGTGAACACGATCAGGCTGTCGCGGGGCAGATCGAGATCGACCCCTCGCAGATTGTGCTCACGGGCACCCCGCACGATAAGGCGATCCGCCACTCCAAGTCCCTTCATTGTTCGACAGCCGAGGGCGCGCATGAACGCTGAGCCCTCTGGCCGTGCCATGGTAAGCCGGGGCACCGACAGGTTCTGTGGGACGGATGGCCGCCCTGCCACTCACCTGCCTGTATTCGACGGTAGCCTCCCCATCATGACCGAGCAGCCCATGGTGATAGAAGACTCGTACACCGGCCACGTCTCCCCCGGTTCGGCGCCGCAGCGCCGGACGGTTCCGGGAGCCACGATCACGAAGATGTCCGTCGGCCCCATGGACAACAACGTGTACCTGGTCGTCTGTTCCGCAACCGGAAAATCCGTCCTCATCGACGCCGCCAACGAGGCGGACCGCGTCAACCAACTGATCACCGAACACGCTCCGTCCCTCGAGCTGATCGTCACCACCCACCAGCACGGCGACCACTGGCTGGCACTCGAGGACGTCGCGGCCGCTACCCGCGTGGAGACCGCCGCGCATCCACTCGACGCCGACGCTCTGCCCGTCCGGCCCGACCGTCTCCTCGAAGACGGTGACACGGTCACCGTCGGCGACGTCACCCTCGACGTGATCCATCTCGCAGGCCACACCCCCGGCTCCGTCGCCCTCGCGCTCACCGAGGCCGGCGGCACACGCGTCCACCTCTTCACCGGCGACTCCCTCTTCCCCGGCGGGGTGGGCAAGACCGCCGACGAAGGCAAGTTCGCATCACTGCTCACCGACGTCGAAACCAAGGTCTTCGACCGCTACGGCGACGACACGGTCGTCTATCCCGGCCACGGTGACGACACCACCCTCGGCGCCGAGCGCCCCCACCTCGGGAAGTGGCGCGAGCGCGGCTGGTGAACCGCACCCGATCGCCGATTGCGCGCCGAACGGTCCGCGATTGGCGATCGGCCTCCCTGGGTACTGGTGAATGGGCAGCCCGTCGGTGCGGCAACAGTCGTACGCCGACGACTGCCCAGAACTCTCGTTAGTGTGAGACGGGAGAACTAGAGATTGGGAGGCCAGGAATGCTTGTCCGTCGTATCGCTCGCCCACTGCTGTCCGCAGTCTTCATCAGCGGAGGGATCGATGCACTTCGAAATCCGGCGCAGAGAGCACAGGCCGCCGCACCACTGATCGACAAGTCCACCGAGGCGCTTCCCGGGTCCGTCACGCAGAAGATTCCGTCCGACCCGGAGACGTTGATCAAGATCAATGCCGCCGTGCAGATCGGCGGCGGAGTGCTCCTCGCCACCGGGAAGGCGCCGCGACTCGCATCGCTCGCGCTCGCCGGCAGCCTCGTGCCCACTACCCTTGCGGGGCACGACTTCTGGAACGAGACCGACCCGGCGAAGAAGGCAGCTCAGCGCACTCAGTTCCTCAAGAACGTCAGCCTGCTCGGCGGGCTGCTGATCGCCGCCGTCGACACCGAGGGCAAGCCGTCCCTCGGCTGGCGTGGACGCCGCGCCGCCCGGCACGCCCAGGAGGCCGTGGCCGCAGCTCTGCCGATCGGGTCAGGTCACGACCACCACGGCCCCGAGCTCGGGGAGGCATTGGCCGCGGCGTCGGAGCGTGCACGCATCCTCTCCGGTGAGGCCGCCGAGCGCGGATCCGGTCTCCTCGAGATCGCGAAAGATCGTGGCGCCGAATTCGCGAAGGTCGCGGCGGATCGCGGCCCCGAGTGGGCGGACGTCGCGAAGGAACACGGCACCGAGTGGGCCGAGGTCGCCAAGGAGCGCGGCGCGGAACTCGTCGAACTGGCGAAGGAGCGCGGCGCGGAACTCGTCGACGTCGCGAAGGAACGCGGCCCGGAGTTGGCCGAGGTCGCCCGTGAGAAGGGCGAGGAATGGGCCGGCACCGCCGCGGAACGCGGCGAGGTGCTGAGCAAGCGGGCCCGCAAGCAGGCGGAAGCCGCGCTCGAGAAGGCCCGAGCGAAGCGGGACGAACTGTCCCACTGACCCGAGGCGCGGCGCAGGCAGGCGCCGGATAATCGATCTGATCGGCCCCGGAGATCGCCCCTGACCTGCAATGTCAGCGGGCCGTCTCCGGGGCCGACTAGACTGTCCAGGCACTTTTGCAGCCGATCCGGTTGCAGCCGAACCAGTCAAGGAGACCTCTTGCCCGACGAGGACACGTCACGCGACGAGCGCGAGCTCGAGCAGCAGTACGTGACGATGCTCTACACCCGACTGGACGGCCTTCGCCAGTACGCGGCGAACCGGCTGAGCCGTGTACTGCTCGAAACCGGCGGGACCCCGCAGGCCCGCAGCGAGCGGGAGTCGTTCAACCAGCTCTACACCGAAGACCTCGCCAAGTACGACGCCGCCGAGAACGGACTGTGCTTCGGGCGCATCGATCTCGACGGCGAGCACCGCTACATCGGCCGACTCGGCATCCTCGACGAGGAGAACGACTACGAGACGATGCTCCTCGATTGGCGTGCACCCCTTGCCCGCCCGTTCTACCTTGCCACCCCCGCCGCCCCCGACGGCGTCTCCCGTCGGCGGCACATCCGGACGCGGAGCCGCCGCGTGACGGCCGTCAACGACGAGTATCTGGATCTGGCGGCGGCGGAGGCCGCGGGCACGATCACCGGTTCGGACGGCGTCGCGGGTGAGAGTGCGTTGCTCGCGGCGCTCAACGCGGCCCGCACGGGTCAGATGAACGACATCGTCGAGACGATCCAAGGCGAGCAGGACGCCATCATCCGGTCGGAGCACAAGAGTGTGCTGGTGGTCCAGGGAGGACCGGGAACCGGCAAGACCGCGGTCGCTCTGCACCGCGCCGCCTACCTGCTCTACACCTACCGGCAGCAGCTCGCGAAGGCCGGCGTCCTGATCATCGGCCCCAACGCCACGTTCCTCGACTACATCGGCCAGGTGCTGCCGTCGCTCGGCGAGACCGGTGTGCTGCTCTCGACCATCGGCGACCTCTACCCCGGCGTCCGCGCCACCGTCGAGGACACTCTCGACGCCGGCGAGATCAAGGGCTCGCTCGACATGCTGGACGTCCTCAAGAAGGCGGTCCGGGATCGGCAGGAAGTGCCGTCGCGTCCCGTCGAGCTGACGTTCGACACCTATCGGATCACCCTCGACCGCAAGGTCGTCACCCGCGCACGTGGCCGGGCGAGGTCGTCACGGCGCCCGCACAACCTGGCGCGGCCCATCTTCGTCTCGTCGGTGATCGAGGCACTCGCCCAGCAACTCGCGGACACACTGGGCGCCAACGTCGTCGACGGCGGAAACCTGCTGAGCCGGGACGACATCGCCGACATGCGGGACGAGATGCGTGAAGACCCGGAGATCATGACGGCGATCAGCGCGCTGTGGCCCGAACTGTCGCCGCAGCAGGTCCTCGCCGAGCTGTACGCCTCGCCGAAGCGTCTGACCGATGCCGCGCCGAATCTGACCGAAACGCAACGTGAGTCGCTGCGACGCCCCGTCATGCGCGGCTTCAGTGCCGCCGACGCGCCACTCCTCGACGAGTTGGCGGAACTGCTCGGCGTCGACGACGCCGCCGAACGGGAGCGCGCCCGCCGCCAGTGGCGAGCGCAGATCGCGGATGCCCAGGGCGCTCTGGACATCCTGACCGGTTCGGCGCCACAGGATCTCGAGGACGAGCTGGACCCGGAAATTCTGATGGCCTACGACCTGATCGACGCCAGCCAGCTCGCCGAACGCCACGACGTCGGACAGCACCAGACCACCGCGGAGCGCGCAGCGGGCGACCGAACCTGGACCTACGGCCACGTGATCGTCGACGAGGCGCAGGAGCTCTCCGAGATGGCCTGGCGAATGCTGATGCGGCGCATACCGAATCGCTGGATGACACTCGTCGGCGACACGGCGCAGACCGGCGACCCGGCGGGAACATCGTCGTGGCAGCGGATCCTCGAGCCATACGTGGCCACCCGGTGGAAGCTCACGGAACTGACCGTCAACTACCGCACTCCGGCGGAGATCATGACGTCGGCACGGCGGGTTCTCGCCGAGATCGACGCCGAACAGACCGTGCCGCGGTCGGTGCGCGAATCCGGTTTCGCGCCGTGGGCACTGCAGGTATCCGAACCTGAGCTGGCGGAGACCGTGCGCACGTGTGTGTCCCGGGAAACCGGACCGGGCACGACTGTGGTGATCGGGGGCCACGACCTCGTCGCCGCACTGGCCGATTTGAATTCGGACACCGTCAGCGTCCTGACGGTGCGGGACGTCAAGGGGCTGGAGTTCGACTCGGTGCTCATCGCCGAGCCACAGGACATTCTCGACGAGTCGCCGCGGGGGATGAACGACCTCTACGTCGCCCTGACCCGCGCGACACAACGACTGGGTGTGGTGCACACGAAAACGTTGCCCGCAGTGCTGTCCGAACTCGGTCCGGCTGAGGTCGGGATCCTGTCGTGACACCGGGCGGACGCGGTCGCCTGATCGGGTGTGGGCTCGTCCTCACCACGATCGTGCTGACCGCGTGCTCGGAGGCCACCGTCTCCGACCCGCCGTCGACGGCCTCTGTCGCCTCCACCACTGCCGCATCACACCTCGACGCCCGTGGCCTGCGCTACAAGGAGTCGCTGACCGGGGCCGGCATACCGGCGTTGCCCGACGACACGGTCATGGCTCTCGCCAACGGGATCTGTGGTCAGCTGTCCGAGGGGACGGACGAGGTCACGATCCTCGCGCATCTGACCCCGATGGCGCAGTTCGCCTCGGCGACGTCGGATATCGGCCTCACCACCGAACAGGTGGCGCAGGTCTATCTCGATGCCGCCGAGGCGAATTACTGCTGATCCGACTGGTGCGTCAGCGCACCGTGTGGACGATGAGGACGTCGGACGTCGACTTGCGTGCGGCATCCGACGGAACGGAACCGAGGAGACGCCCGGTAAGGGTGTTGAGTCCGCGGTTGCCGATCACCAGAAGACCGGCCTCGACCTCGTCGACCAGGTTCAGCAGCGACTCGACGGGCGCACCGACGACGGCGCGTTCCACGACCTCCTTGGCGCCGGCGGCGTGGGCGCGCTCCTTCGCGGTGCGGAGGATCTCGTACGTCGGGGCCGAACCGGTGATCTGGTAGGCCTCGTCACCGAGCGCGTCGGCGGCCTGCCCGACGTCCTTCGGATCGGCCGGGTAGTACGCGCAGGCGATGATCAGCTTGGCACCGGCGTCCCCCGCGATGGCAGCAGCCTTCTCGACGGCCAGAAACGACGACTCTGAGCCATCGGTTCCGACGACAACGGTCCGGTAGGCGCTCATTCATTCCTCCATGTCTGCGGTGGTCAATTGGCTGGGGTCCGGACATACGTCTTGACTGGACCCAGCAGCCACTGCGCTGACCCTAGCTGTATCGGTGCCCGCATAGGTGCATTTGCAACACATGCCACAGGGGATATCCCCAGTGCATGACGGATCACATTCCGGAGGCGCTTCGGCTGTGATCAGCGTCAGCGCGACGTGCCGACCTTGGGACCGAACACGCCGGCGGGGAACACCCCCGCCGCGACGATCGCGTCGCGCCACGGGGTTGCGAGTTCGACGAGCCGGGCCGCCCCGTCCTCCCCCAGCGCGGCCCACGGAGCCAGCGCGAGATCGTCGGTGAGATCCTCGACCAGTTCGCGCAATTCCTTGCCGTCGGCGGTGAGTTCGCCCCGCGCATCCAGGATCTCCCGGTCACGGAGACTCTCGCATGCCGAGTCCCACTGGTCCTGGGTCCAGGCGCGGCGCGTGATCGCGAACTTCTTCTGGAATCCGAACCCGGTCGCGGTGTGCGTGATCAGCGATTCGAGTCCGCTCAGTCCCGCCGTCTGCAGGGCAGCGACGTGACCGTCGCCGCGGTACTCCCGCAGCAATGTGAGGGCATGCCAGAAGGCGAGGTGCGGTGCGTCCGGCCACGCCACCTCCGCGTACCCCGCATACAGCGGCCTGCCCTCGACACCCGGGATCCCGCGGGCCGCGATCGACGCGAGTTCGGCGGCCTCGGCCATCTCCGGCGAATTCGTCACCGATTCGCCGAGAAGTCGCACATACGCCTCCCCGACCGCCCGGTACCGCGCGTCGACGACGGCCGCGGGCGTGGCCAGACCCCACGCACGCGGAATGACCGACTCGATCACGGCCGGACTGAAGTTGAAGAAGGTCGCAGTGACGACGCCCGCACCGACCGCGCCCATCGGCGCGGAGCGGCCCGCGAAGTAGCCCATCCGACCCGGCTCGAGGCCCGCCTCGATCAGGCGATCCTCGACCTCGGGAACGAAGTAGCTGAGGGAATGAAGCAGCTCCAAGGACCGGGCGGTACGACCTGCGTTGTGTGCATCCATGCTTCAGACCGTACTGCCTCGGCGCGCCCGCTATTTCAGGCCCGCGGCGTCCATCCCGCGCAGTTCCTTCTTCAAGTCGGCGATCTCGTCGCGTAGTCGTCCGGCGAGCTCGAACTGCAGGTCACGGGCGGCGTTCATCATCTGATTGGTCAATTCCTTGACCAGATCTGCCAACTCCGCCCTCGGCATCGACTTCGTGTCGCGGCCCTCGTACACCCCGGCGCTGACCGAGCGCCCGGCCTCGCCCTGGGCGCGGCGCCCGCGGGTGGCGTTGCGGCCCGAACCGCCGACGTCGACTCCGCTGGCCGTGTCCTCGGCTTCCTCGTAGACCTGGTCGAGGATGTCAGCGATCTTCTTCCGCAGCGGCTGCGGATCGACGCCCATCTTCTCGTTGTAGGCGATCTGCTTCTCCCGACGCCGCTCGGTCTCCTCGATCGCGTGCTGCATCGAGTCGGTGATCTTGTCGGCGTACATGTGGACCTGGCCGGAGACGTTACGAGCCGCGCGGCCGATCGTCTGGATGAGACTGGTCGAGCTTCGGAGGAAGCCCTCCTTGTCGGCGTCGAGGATCGCCACCAGCGACACCTCGGGAAGGTCGAGGCCCTCACGCAGCAGGTTGATACCGACCAGCACGTCGTACTCCCCCAACCGGAGTTGCCGGAGCAACTCGACCCGTCGCAGGGTGTCGATGTCCGAGTGGAGATACCGGACCCGGATACCGAGCTCGAGGAGATAGTCGGTGAGATCTTCCGCCATCTTCTTCGTCAGCGTGGTGACGAGGACGCGCTCGTCCCGGTCGGCACGTTCGCGGATCTCGTGCACGAGGTCGTCGATCTGCCCCTTGGTCGGTTTGACGACCACCTGGGGGTCGACGAGACCGGTGGGGCGGATGACCTGCTCGACGAACTCCCCGCCTGCCTGCCCCAGCTCGTACTTGCCGGGTGTGGCCGACAGGTACACCGTCTGCCCGATGCGCTGGGTGAACTCCTCCCAGGTCAGCGGACGGTTGTCGGTGGCGGACGGCAACCGGAACCCGAACTCGACGAGATTCCGTTTGCGGGACATGTCGCCCTCGTACATCGCGCCGATCTGCGGGACCGTCACGTGGGACTCGTCGATGACGAGGAGGAAGTCCTCCGGGAAGTAGTCGATCAGCGTGGCGGGCGCCGTACCCGGCCCGCGACCGTCGATGTGACGCGAGTAGTTCTCGATGCCGGAGCAGAACCCGACCTGCTTGATCATCTCGAGGTCGTACTGGGTGCGCATCCGCAGCCGCTGCGCCTCGAGCAGCTTGCCCTTGCCCTCGAGGTCGGCGAGCCGTTCCTCGAGTTCGGCCTCGATGTCCTTGACGGCACGTTCCATCCGCTCGGGACCCGCGACATAGTGCGTTGCCGGGAAGATGCGCACCGAGTCGACCTTCCGCACCACGTCCCCGGTGAGGGGGTGCAGGTAGTACAGCGCCTCGATCTCGTCGCCGAAGAACTCGATCCGGACCGCCAACTCCTCGTACGAGGGAATGATCTCGACGGTGTCGCCGCGCACCCGGAAGGATCCGCGGGTGAACGCCAGATCGTTGCGGGTGTACTGCACGTCCACCAGCAGTCGCAGCAGAGCGTCGCGCGGGACCTCCACCCCGACCTCGAGCTGCACCGAGCGGTCGAGGTACGACTGCGGGGTGCCGAGACCGTAGATGCACGACACGGACGCCACCACCACCACGTCGCGCCGCGACAGCAGGCTCGACGTCGCCGAGTGGCGCAGTCGCTCGACGTCGTCGTTGATCGACGAGTCCTTCTCGATGTAGGTGTCGGTCTGCGCGATGTACGCCTCGGGCTGGTAGTAGTCGTAGTACGAGACGAAGTACTCGACAGAGTTGTTGGGCAGCATGTCGCGCAGCTCGTTGGCCAACTGCGCGGCGAGCGTCTTGTTGGGCGCCATCACCAGGGTGGGCCGCTGCACCTTCTCGATCAGCCACGCCGTGGTGGCGGACTTACCGGTACCGGTGGCGCCGAGCAGGACCACGTCCTTCTCGCCGGCGTTGATGCGGCGTTCCAGATCGGCGATCGCGGCGGGCTGATCGCCGGCCGGCTTGTGGTCGCTGACGACCTCGAACCGCGCTTCCGACCGCTCGATCTCCCCAATGGGACGGAACTCGGAATGTGCCACCACGGGGTGCTCGGATGCAAACGCCATGCAACCAGGGTAGGCGCAGGTACCGACAAATTCCCCGACGATCTCCGTCAGCTGAAAAACCCGGTAGGTTCCCCACCATGGCAGGCGCGAGTCACGACATCCACCCACCGAAGGTCGAATACTTCGACCTACGAGATCACACCAACACCGACCCCAAGGGGTTCGTCCGCCACGTCGATCATTACCGCGTCGAACCGTGGGGGCTGTACATGGCGCGCACCTCCGACCACCCGCAATTCCACTACCTGGAGTCGTGGCTGCTCCCCGACCTCGGCCTGCGGGCGTCGATCTTCCACTACCACCCCTACCACCAGCGCGATCAGGACCACTACGTCGACATCGGCACCTTCACCCGGGGTGACGACGTGTGGAAGTCCGAGGACCACTACCTGGACCTGGTCGTCCGCACCGGCCGCGACACCGAACTCCTCGACGTCGACGAGCTGATGGAGGCGCACACCACCGGCCTGCTCGACACCGCGACGGCCGAGCAGGCGATCCTCACCGCCACCACGGCGATCGACGGCATCGCCGCGCACGGCCACGACCTCGGCCGCTGGCTGGCCTCCATCGGGATGCCGATCGACTGGCGGTGACCTACCCGCTCCAGCCGGTCCGCTCGGCCCATTCCCACGCCCGGTGATAGGCGCGGTCGAACCACGGGGTCTTCGCGTCCACGTAGGCGGTGATCGCGTCCCGGTAGTCCGTGTGACCGGCCGCCTTCTCCGCCGCACCTTCCTTGACCGCGAGGTACTCGGTCCGGGCCTCGGTGTCGGCGCGGAGCCAGTCGCGGAAGACGAGCGCGAACTGCTGTCCGGGCCACCCGTCGACGCGAAGGTGGATGTTGACGGGCCGTCCCGGATCGGCACCGCCGTGGATTCGCTTGCCCCACAGCGCCGGGTCGGTCTCTCCGCCCTGGTACGAGGGCTTCGGGTCGTCGGCGGTGATGTGCTCGATGCGGGGGAACCCGGCGTCGGCGAGTGATTCGGCGAGATCGTCCGCGGTCTCGAGGTTCGCGACGGTCACCTGGACGTCGATGACGTCTTTGGCGGGCAATCCCTCGACGGCCGTCGACCCGATGTGGTCGACCCGGACGGCGCGGTCGCCGCACACCAGTTTCACGCGAGCGATCAGCCGGTCGGCCTGCGCCGGCCACTGCGAATTCGGCGGAGCGAGTTCGGGCAGGACCCGGACGACGGTCCGCGTGCGGATGTTGGACTCGAAGGGCACGAGACGCTCCGACCACAGTGCCCGGATCTCCGGCTCGAGCGCGCCCGGGGCACCGCTGTTGTCGAGCCAGACGTCCGCCGCCGCCCGCCGCTGATCGTCGTCGGCCTGGGCTGCGATCCGCGCCCGCGCATCGGCCTCGGGCATCCCCCGCGATCCGACGAGCCGCTGCACCCGCTCCTCGGCATCGACGAACACGACGACGACCAGGTGGAAGGCCGCGCCCATTCCGCCCTCGACCAGCAACGGAATGTCCTGGACGAGGATGGCGTCCTTGGGCGCCGATTCGATCGTCTCGGCGGTGCGCGCCCCCACGAGCGGGTGAACGATCGCATTCAGCGCGAGCCGCGATTCGTCATCGGCGAAGGCGCGGGCAGCCAGGGCGGGCCGGTCGAGTGCGCCGTCCTCCGTCAGGATCTCCTCGCCGAACCGGTCGACGAGCGCGGCGAGGCCGGGTGTTCCGGGTTCGACGACCTCCCGCGCAATCAGATCGGCGTCGACGATTACTCCCCCGAGTTCGGCGAGGACCTTCGACACGGTGGACTTACCGGCTCCTATGCCTCCAGTGAGGCCGATTCTCAACACGCCTCCCAGTGTTGCACCCCCCGCGCACCGAGTACGCACGTCCCTCGCCGATCTCCACCCCCTTCTCCCTCTGCAGACTCACCTGCCCCAAATACCACAGATGTCCGACACGGTCGGTTATGTTCTAGCGAACGCACCCGACCTGCACCTTCTCGAAGAAGAGGAACGCCATGCGCGATCACCGCAACCAGTTCGGTCGGCACCGCCTCGGCATTGCGGGCGGGGTGCATTGCATCGAGATCCCCGAGGTGGCCTCCGCGCTCGCCGACCACCGCCGGACCTGGCTCACGGCACTCATCAGCCAGGGCAGGCACAGCTTCGCAACGATGCGCAGGCGCGCCGACGTACAGCCGTCGTCCGGTTACTGGATTCCCGCCACCGCGAACTGAGCACCGGCCTCACCCCCACACCACCGTGGCCCGACCTCCGGAGAGGTTGGGCCACAGTCATGTTCGGACGTCCTGCAACGACGAGACCCCGCCCCTGCAATGCAGGAGCGGGGTCTTCGGCTTTGCCTGACGAGTCAGGCGGACTTGCTAGGCGTTGCCCGACAGCTTCTCGCGCAGAGCGGCGAGCTGTGCGTCGCTGGCCAGCGATCCGCCGGCAGACTCGGACGACGAGGTGCTGGCGGCCGAAGCGACGTCGGCGTCGCCGGCACCCGACTCGGAGGAGTAGCCGGCAGCAGCGGTGGCAGCCTCGGCGGCCTCGTCTGCAGCGGTCTTCTCCATCTGAGCGGTGTGCATCTTGTGACGACGCTCAGCCTCGGCGTAGCGGTTCTCCCACTCTTCACGCTGCTTGTCGAAGCCCTCGAGCCATTCGTTGGTCTCGGGATCGAAGCCCTCGGGGAAGATGTAGTTGCCCTGCTCGTCGTAGCTGTCCGCCATGCCGTACTTGGACGGATCGAACTCGGCGTTGTAGTCCTCGTTGGCCTGCTTCAGCGACAGCGAGATGCGACGACGCTCGAGGTCGATGTCGATGACCTTGACGAGCGCATCGTCGTTGACGCCGACAACCTGGTCCGGGACCTCCACGTGGCGCTCGGCCAGCTCGGAGATGTGGACGAGGCCTTCGATTCCCTCTTCGACGCGCACGAAGGCACCGAACGGAACCAGCTTCGTGACCTTGCCGGGCACGATCTGGCCGATGGCGTGCGTGCGGGCGAACTGACGCCACGGGTCTTCCTGCGTCGCCTTGAGCGACAGGGAGACGCGCTCGCGGTCCAGGTCGACGTCGAGAACCTCGACGGTGACCTCGGTGCCGACCTCGACAACCTCGGACGGGTGGTCGATGTGCTTCCAGGACAGCTCGGACACGTGCACCAGGCCGTCGACGCCGCCCAGGTCCACGAAGGCACCGAAGTTGACGATGGAGGACACGATGCCCTTGCGGACCTGGCCCTTCTGCAGCTGGTGCAGGAACTCGCTGCGAACCTCGGACTGCGTCTGCTCAAGCCATGCACGGCGCGAGAGGACGACGTTGTTGCGGTTCTTGTCGAGCTCGATGATCTTGGCCTCGATCTCCTTGCCGACATACGGCTGCAGATCGCGGACACGGCGCATCTCGACGAGCGAAGCGGGAAGGAAGCCACGCAGGCCGATGTCGAGGATCAGGCCGCCCTTGACGACCTCGATGACGGTGCCCTTGACGGCCTCGTCCTTCTCCTTGAGCTCCTCGATGGTGCCCCAGGCACGCTCGTACTGAGCGCGCTTCTTCGACAGGATCAGTCGGCCTTCCTTGTCCTCCTTGGTGAGGACGAGAGCTTCGACCTCATCGCCCACGGAGACGACCTCGTTGGGGTCGACGTCGTGCTTGATGGAGAGCTCACGGGAAGGGATGACGCCTTCGGTCTTGTAACCGATGTCGAGCAGGACCTCGTCGCGATCGACCTTGACGATGGTGCCTTCGACGATGTCGCCATCGTTGAAGTACTTGATCGTTGCGTCGATGGCGGCGAGGAAGTCCTCGGCGGAGCCGATGTCGTTTACGGCTACCTGCGGCGAGGTCACGGTGGTGGAGGGCATGTGTTGAGTTGCTCCGGACGGGTTGTGGTCGGTTGATGGTGTTCTGTCGGACAAGCAACCTGAACCGACGGAGCATTCCGCCGCATCAGATCACCGCAAGCGCAGTGAACGACACCCGACTGGAACCGAACAAACTCGAACTGAACCGAATCCGATGCCGCACACATAGACACTCGCGTGCAATAGGCTACGCGCCCGTGGGCAAGCTGGGCAAACCCGGGCACGTTCCCACGCTCTACTCTGTTGCCCATGCCCGATCCTCGCCCGTCCGATTCTCCTCTCTCTCCGGAAGACGACCGTCACGGCACCGCCAACAGCGTGCTCGGAACGTCCGGAGTGAGCCGCGTCCGCGTCGATTCCGAGTCCAGCGAACGCGCGAGCCGTGCCTGGTGGGACGCCGATGCGGACGACTACCACCGCACCCACGGTGAGTTCCTCGGCGTGGACTCGTCCGAGGGTGAGTTCGTGTGGTGCCCGGAGGGACTCCACGAAGGCGACTACCACCTTCTCGGTGACGTGGCGGGCAAGGACGTCCTCGAGGTGGGCTGCGGTTCCGCGCCATGCGCGCGGTGGCTCGCCGGCCGGGGCGCCCGGGCAGTCGGGCTCGATCTGTCGATGTCGATGCTGACCCGCGGGGTCGAGGCCATGCGGGCGGGCGGCGCGACCGTGCCGCTCGTTCATGCGGGAGCCGAGCACCTCCCCTTCGCCGACGCGAGCTTCGACATCGCATGTTCGGCTTTTGGGGCGGTTCCGTTCGTGGCGGACTCCCAGCAGGTGATGAGTGAGGTGGCCCGGGTTCTCCGCCCGGGTGGTTTGTGGGTGTTCGCCGTCAACCATCCGATCCGCTGGATCTTCCCGGACGACCCGGGCCCACGAGGGCTCACCGCGTCGCTCCCCTACTTCGACCGCACCCCCTACGTGGAGGTCGACGGCGACGGCGTCCCCACCTACGTCGAGCACCACCGGACCATCGGCGACCGGGTGCGCGAGATCGTGGCGGCGGGACTGGAGGTACGCGACATCATCGAGCCGGAGTGGCCCGAATGGCTCGACCGGGAATGGGGGCAGTGGAGCCCGCTGCGGGGACAGATCTTCCCCGGCACCGCCATCTTCAGCTGCCGCAAACCCGTGAGTACTTCTTAACCGCCCGCGGTTAAGAAGTACTCACGGGCCGGAGGCCACTACAGCAGCTTCGACAAGAACAACTTGGTGCGGTCGTGTTGCGGATTGGCGAGCAGCTCGCGGGGGTTCCCCGATTCGACGACGACGCCGGCGTCCATGAACACGAGCTGGTCGGCCACCTCGCGTGCGAAGCCCATCTCGTGCGTGACGACGACCATCGTCATGCCGCCGGCCGCGAGATCCTTCATGACGGTCAGCACCTCCCCGACCAGCTCCGGGTCGAGGGCGGACGTCGGCTCGTCGAACAGCATCAGTTTGGGGTCCATCGCCAGCGCGCGGGCGATCGCGACGCGCTGCTGCTGACCACCCGACAGTTGCGCCGGGTACGCGTCCGCCTTCTCGCTCAGGCCCACCTGCTCGAGGAGATCGCGTCCTCGCTCCAGCGCCTTCTTCTTGCTCAGCTTCTTCACCTGGATGGGCGCCTCGATGATGTTCTCGAGAGCAGTCCGGTGCGGGAAGAGGTTGAAGTGCTGGAAGACCATCCCGATGTCGCGGCGCTGCTTCGCGGCCGCCCTGGGATGGAGTTCGTAGAGCTTGCCGCCCCGCTCGGAGTACCCGACGATCTCGCCGTCGACGTACAGCCGCCCGGCGTTGACCTGCTCGAGGTGGTTGATGCACCGCAGGAAGGTCGACTTCCCCGAGCCCGACGGCCCGACCAGGCACAGGACCTGGCCGGGGTCGATCTCCAGCGATACACCCTTGAGTACCTTCAGCGCCCCGAAGTTCTTGCAGACCCGGTCCGCCTTGACCATCGGCGTCATCGTCGTTCCCCTCCGGGTGTGTCGGGCAAGGTCTCGGGCCCGGGTTCTATCACCAGCGGCTTGCCCTGCGCGTCGGCGAGCGCCTGCAGTTGCCGCGGGGTGAGCTTGCGGGACGCACCCTTCGAGTAGTACCGCTCCAGGTAGAACTGGCCGATCATGAGCAGGCTGGTGATCGCGAGGTACCAGGTGGCGGCAACCATCAGCAGCGGGATGGGCTGGAAGTTCGCACCCGAGATGTCTCTGGCACGTCCGTACAACTCCAGGCTGTACGGCACCGCGGTGACCAGCGATGTCGTCTTCAGCATGCTGATCAGCTCGTTGCCCGTGGGCGGGATGATCACCCGCATGGCCTGCGGCAGGACCGTGCGGCGCATGGTCTGCGACCACGTCATGCCGAGCGCCACCGACGCCTCGGTCTGCCCCTCGGCCACCGAGTTCACGCCGGCCCGGACGATCTCGGCCATGTACGCGGCCTCGTTGAGTCCCAGACCGATCACCGCGAACAGGAACGCCGCGTTGATCCCCTGCAGGTCGATGTGCACGAACTGGTGGACGAACGGGATGCCCAGATCCAGCTGCTTGTAGATGGACGGGAACAGTCCCCAGAACACCAACTGCACGTAGACCGGGGTCCCGCGGAAGATCCACAGGTAACCCCACGACGCCGCCTTCAGCACCGGGTTCGGCGACAGCCGCATGACGGCGAGGACGACACCCAGGATGATGGCGATCGCCATCGACAGGATCGTCAGCTGGATGGTGTTCCACGCCGCGGCCGAGATCCGTGCATCGAACAGATAGCGGGCGTAGACGTCCCAGCGGTACGCCTCGTTGGTGCGCGCACCGTTGACGAACAGCGCCAGCAGCAGACCGACGACGATCGCGGCGATCCAGCGGCCGGGACGCCGCAGCGGGATCGCCTTGATCGGTTCCGGTTCCTGTCCCGTCTCGGTGCCGGACCGGTCCGGAGCCTTCTCCACGTCAGACACTCGTCAACCGCTCAGCTCGTGGCGCCGTTGATCTGGGACGTGGTGATGACGCCCGCCTCGACACCCCAGTTCTCCGCGATCGTCCGGTAGGTGCCGTCGTCGATGAGGTGCTGCAGCGCCTGCTGGAGGGTCTGCGCGAGCGGCGAACCCTTCGCGACGGGCCAGCCGTACGGCGCGGCGTCGAAGACCTCGCCGGCGGCCTCGATCTTGCCGTCGCTCTGCTTGATCGCGTACGCGGTGACGGGCGAGTCGGCGGACATCGCGTCGACCTTGCCGAGTGCGACGGCGTTGGCGGCGTCGTCCTGGCTGTCGAACTTCACGATCTCGATGGGTGGCTTCCCGGCCGCAACGCACGCCGCGCTCTTGGCGGGCACCTCCTCGAGATCCTCGATGGTGGTGGTCTGCACGCCGACCCGCAGGCCGCACGCGTTGGTGGGGTCGACGGACTTACCGGCGGGCTGCGCCCACTGCACTCCGGCACTGAAGTAGGTGGTGAAGTCGACCGACTGCTCGCGTTCCTTGGTGTCCGTGAACGACGACATACCCATGTCGTAGCTGCCGGCCTGGATGGACGGGATGATCTTGTCGAAGTCCGCCTCGGTGTACTCGGGAGTCACGCCGAGCACCTTGCTCACGGCGTCCACGAGGTCGACGTCGAAGCCGACGATCTTGCCGCTCGGATCCTTGAACTCGTTGGGCGAGTAGGGAATATTGACACCGACGATGATCTTGCCGGACGAGGCGATCTTCTCGGGCAGTGTCGCCGCGATGGCATCCACCTTGTCGACTTCCACGGCGACGGTCTCTTCTCCGGAAGGCGTACCGCCGCCCTCGGTATTGCTGGCGCATCCGGCGAGCAGCAGAGCACTGCCGCCCGCCAGTGCACAGATGGTGCGGGCCACTCGGCCTCGCGCGAAGACGGATCGACCAGACACTGGCATGTCCTCCAAGGAAATCGTGGTACACCGAGCGAGCTACGGCGACGGAGAACTCTCGAACTCCGAATAGTCGAACGGTAGGTTACGGCACCCGCATCTGCGGGCGTCGTTACCGAACATTAACGGCCTGTCCCGGCCCGTGGCGGCAGTTTCAGCGACGCAGTGTCCGGGCGAGGACCGTCTCGGTGAATTCACTGGTCGACGCGAGTCCACCCAGGTCAGCCGTGGCGACTCCGGACGCGATCGTCGCACGGACCGCGTCGCGGATCCGGTGTGCCGCGCCGCCCAGATGCCGGTCCGCGCGGCGGTCCCCGAGCCATTCGAGCATCATCGCGGCCGACAGCATCAGCGCCGTGGGATTGGCCCGGTTGTGCCCGGCGATGTCGGGCGCGGCTCCGTGCGCCGCCTGCGCCATCACCTTGGTCTCGGAACTGTTGATCGACGGGGCCGTGCCGAGCGAGCCGGACAGCTCACCCGTCAGGTCCGACAGGATGTCGCCGAACATGTTCTCCGTCACCACGACGTCGAAGTCGCGTCCCCTGCGAACGAGGTGCGCGGTCATGGCGTCGACGTGTTCGTCGTCGATCCGCACGTCCGGGTAGTCGCGCTGCCCCACCTCCCGGCAGACGTCGCGGAACAGTCCGGTCGTCATCGACAGGACGTTGGCCTTGTGCACGATAGTGACGTGCCGGCCGCGCGTGCGCGCCAGCGCGAATGCGGTGTGCGCGATGCGCTCACACGCCTTCCTCGTCACGACGCCGACCGCCAGTGCCACGTCGGGGGTCGGCATGAACTCGCCGCTGCCGGCGAACATGTTCCGGTCCGCGTACAAGCCTTCGGTGTTCTCCCGGACGATCACCAGGTCCATGTCCGGGACCGTCGAGGCGACGCCCTCGAGCGATCGGGCGGGGCGGATGTTCGCGAAGAGGTCGAATCTCTTGCGCACCACCCCGCCGGGGGTCAACCGGCCGCGGAACGGTTCCGGGTAGGCGACGCTGTCGTGCGGACCCAGGATCCACGCGTCGAGTGCGTCCAGCGCGGAGAGCGTGGAGTCAGGGATCGGCGTTCCGTGCGACTCGATGGCGCCCAGGCCGAGGGGCAGTTCCACCCAGTCGACGGCGCCGCCTCCCGCCGCGACCACCGCGGCCGAGACCACCCGCTGGGTTGCCGGGACGATCTCGTGACCGATGCCGTCGCCGAGGAGCACCCCGATCCGGGTATCGGAAATGTTTGCCGTAGCACCGCTCATGAGGCCATCATTGCCTACCATGGTCCAGTCGGTGGAACTGCTGTTCGACGAAGCGACCGACGTTGCCGTGCGCGCGGAGTGGCAACGCCTGTGGGATGCGGGGATGCCCAGCCGCACTCGCGTTCGCGCCGAATCGAATCGGCCCCACATCACCTTGTTCGTGGCACGCCACATCCCACCCGAGATCGACGAACTGCTGGGCCGCCGGATCGCGACGCCCTCGTTCCACATCCGGCTGGGCGGGCTCGTGATGTTCGGCGGCAGGCACGTCACGCTGTCCCGGTTGGTGGTGCCGTCGAAGGCCCTGCTGTCCCTGCACCGCAGCGTGTTCGATCTCGCGGCGCACGCCACGGAGATCACGCCGCACATCCGCCCGGGCGAGTGGACGCCGCACGTGACTCTCGCGCGGCGACTGCCCGCCGATCAGATCGCGGAGGCCGCGCGGCTGCTCGACGGCGGCGACATCATCGGCCGGGCGTCGGTGGTGCGCCGGTGGGACGGGGACGCCAAACGCGAGTGGGTGGTCACGGCACCACCGTGATCACCGTGGTGCCGTGACCGTCTCGGCGGCCTTGCGCGAAGACCGTTGGGTGACGACGATTCCCGCGATCACCGCGAGTGCCCCGACGGGCTGGTTCCAGGAGATCTGCTCGTCGAGTGCGACCGCACCGAGCACGACCCCGACCACCGGCGTCAGGTAGGTGACGGTGGAGGCCGCGGTGGGCCCCCAGCTGCGCACCACGTTCGTGTTCCACACGAACGCCAGCCCGGTGCCGAACGCCCCGAGCCCGATCATCGAGGCGACGATCGCGGGGGTCAGGTGCATCGGCGTGCTCGCGACCCACGGGGCGGCGAGGAGCATGGCGGCCGCGGCGATCGACACCTGCATGAACGCGATGGTGGGTGTTCCGACGCCCCGCGGGAGGATGAACCGCCTCAGGTAGACCAGTGCCACGCCGTACGACGCGGTGGCACCGAGGCACGCGAGCTGGGCGGGGACGCTGCCGATGATCCCCGCCTGCCATGGCGCCAGCACCACGACCACCCCGGTGAATCCGAGCAGGAGGCCGAACAGCTTTGCGTCCGTGAGCTTCTCCCCTGGCAGGAACGCCAGCGCCACCGACATCGTCATGAGCGGTGTGGTCGCGTTGTAGATGCTGGCCAGGCCCGAACTGATGCTCTGCTCGGCCCAGCTGAACAGCAACCACGGCACCACACACTGGGCGACCGCCAATACCGACAGGTGCGCCCATGTCGCCGCTTCGCGCGGCAACCGCGTCCGGGTGAGTCCGAGGACGGCACCGAGGGTCACCGCCCCGAACAAGAGTCGCCACAGCACGACCTGTGTGAAGGACAGGCCCTCGAGCCCGACCTTGATGAAGAGGAAACTCGCGCCCCAGGCGAGCGCCGTGCCCGCGTACTGGACCGCCAGATTCCCCCTCAAAACCGGAAGTCCCCGTGCTGGATGACTTCGTTGTGCGTGTCGGGCGTGCGGCCGGCGAGCGCCAGCGCGTCGAGCGCCAGGAACACGAGGAGTACCACGACCAGGATTGTCATGTCTTCAGCCTCGTAGCACCGGCGTCCGAGAGAAAGTGGCAGAAACGACATTGTTGAGCGTATTTCTGCCATACTGGGATGGTGCTGAAAAAGGTCGTCGTCCCGCTCATGCCGCTCACCGAAGCGTTCGAGCTCGGAGTCGCCTGCGAGGTGTTCGGTTTCGACCGATCCGACGACGGACTCCCCACCTACGACTTCTCCCTCGTCGCCGGCTCACGGGAACCCATCCGCACCCGATTCGGTTACGGCATCGACGTCCCGTACGACCTCGACCGGCTCGACGACGCCGACCTCATCGTGGTTCCCGCGGGGGGAACCTACGCCGAGGCGGACGGCACCTTCGTCTGCGCGAAGGACCCCGACCCGTGCATGGACCCGCTTCTCGACAAACTCCGGGCCGCGGTGGACCGGGGCGCCAAGGTCGCCAGCCTCTGCAGCGGCGCCTTCGTGCTCGGCGCGGCCGGACTGCTGGACGGACGCAAGTGCACCACCCACTGGCGGCACGCCCAGCGGCTCGCCGACCTCCACCCGGCTGCGACGGTCGACCCGAACGTCCTGTACGTCGACGACGATCCCGTCCTGACCAGCGCGGGCACCGCCGCGGGTATCGACCTGTGCCTGCACATCGTGCGCAAGGAACAGGGCAGCCGGGTGGCCAACGGAATCGCACGGCGCATGGTCGTCCCGCCGCACCGGGACGGCGGTCAGGCGCAGTACGTGGCGATGCCGCTGCCGTCGACGACGATCGACACCCTCGGCCCGCTGCTCGACTGGATGACCGAGCACCTCGCCCTCGACCTGTCCGTGACCGCGGTCGCGGCCAAGGCCAACATGTCGCCCCGCACGTTCGCGCGGCGGTTCCAGGCCGAGACCGGGACCACCCCCGCCCGATGGCTCAGCGATCAGCGGGTGCTGGCCGCGCAGCACCTGCTGGAGAACTCGGACCTGTCGGTGGACGTGATCGCCGAACGGGTCGGTTTCGGCGGCGGCGCCGTGCTGCGGCAGCATTTTCTGCGGCTGCGGCACACCACCCCGCAGGCGTACCGCCGCACGTTCCGGGACACGGAGCGCACCGGCTGAGGAAGCCGCAGGGAAGAATCGACAGCGGCGCGGCGTTGCACACGCAAAGCAGTCACCGAACGAAAGGACCCTTGTGGCAACCAAGACTCTGACTCAGCAGAACTTCGACGAGACCGTGACCGGCAACGACGTCGTTCTGGTCGACTTCTGGGCATCGTGGTGCGGTCCGTGCCGCTCCTTCGCCCCCACCTTCGAGGCCTCGTCGGAGCAGCACCCCGACGTCGTGCACGCCAAGGTCGACACCGAAGCGGAACAGGGCATCGCCGCTGCCGCGAACATCCGGTCGATCCCGACCATCATGGCGTTCCGCGAGGGTGTGCTGGTGTTCAGCCAGCCGGGTGCGCTGCCGCCCGCGGCGCTCGAGGATCTTCTCACGCAGGTCAAGGCTCTCGACATGGACGAGGTGCGCAAGCAGATCGCCGAGCAGGCGCCGGCCGAATAGGGCGGAGGACCGCCGCCGCCTAGTGTGCGGCGGCGTCCCAGCTGCGACCGGTGCCGACGGACACGTCGAGCGGCACCGACAGTTCGATAGCCGAGGACATCTTGTCGCGGACCAGCTGTTCGACCTGTTCCCGTTCCGAATCGACGACCTCGAGCACCAGCTCGTCGTGGACCTGCAGCAGCATCCGCGACTTCAGGCCCGCGTCGCGCAGTGACCGCTGCACGTTGATCATCGCGACCTTGATGATGTCGGCGGCCGTGCCCTGGATGGGGGCGTTGAGCGCGGCGCGCTCGGCGACCTCCCGCCGCTGGCGGTTGTCGCTGGTGAGGTCGGGCAGGTACCGGCGACGCCCGTACAGCGTCGACGTGTAGCCGTCCTTGCGGGCCTGTTCCACGACCTCGTGCAGGTAGTCGCGTACCCCGCCGAACCGGGCGAAGTACGCCTCCATCTGCGATTTGGCCTCTTCGGTCGAGATTTTGAGCTGGGCGGCCAGACCGAACGCGCTCAGCCCGTACGCCAGCCCGTACGACATCGCCTTCACCCGGCGGCGCAGCTCCGGTGTGACCTCCTCGATCGGGACGCCGAACGCACGCGCGCCGACGAAGCTGTGCAGGTCTTCGCCGGTGTTGAACGCCTCGATCAGGCCCTCGTCACCGGACACGTGGGCCATGATCCGCATCTCGATCTGGCTGTAGTCGGCCGTGAGCAGCGAATCGTAGCCCTCGCCGACGACGAAGCCGTCCCGGATCTGCCGGCCCGCATCCGTGCGCACCGGGATGTTCTGGAGGTTCGGCTCGGTCGACGACAGCCGGCCGGTGGCCGCGACGGTCTGGTTGAACGTCGTGTGGATCCGCCCGTCCTCGGCGACCGTCTTCAGCAGACCGTCGACGGTGACCTTCAGCCGCGTCGCGTCGCGGTGCGCGAGCAGGTGCTCGAGGAACGGGTGCGACGTCTTCTCGAACAGGTTCTGCAACGCCTCGGCGTCCGTGGTGTACCCGGTCTTCGTCTTCTTCGTCTTGGGCATCTCCAGCTCGTCGAACAGCACGACCTGCAGCTGCTTGGGCGAGCCGAGGTTGATCTGCTTGCCGATGACCCCGTAGGCCGCCTCCGCCGCCGCGGAGACCTCGGCCGCGAACCGGCTCTGCAAGTCGTGCAGGTGGGTGCCGTCGACGGCGATACCGGACGCCTCGATGTCGGCCAGCACCTCCAGCAGCGGCAACTCCATCTCGGACAGCAGCGCCGTCGATTCGATGTTGTCGAGTTCGGTGTCGAGCGCGGCCGCGAGGTCGAGGACGGCGCGGGCGCTGAGAATTTCGGTCTCGGCGGCTTCTGCATCGACCTGGTCGGCGTCGTCGAGCAGCGACAGCTGCTCTTCGCCGGTCTCCTCCACCCGCAGCTCCCTGCGCAGGTACCGCAGCGACAGGTCGTCGAGGTTGAACGTCCGCTGCCCGGGACGCACCAGGTAGGCCGCCAGCGCGGTGTCGCTGGTGAGACCACCGAGCACCCAGCCGCGTCCGCGCAGTGCGTGCATCGCCCATTTGGCCTCGTGCAGGGCCTTCGGCTGATCGGCGTCCGCGAGCCAGTCGCCGAGCGCCTTCTCGTCCTCCGGGGTGGCGGACGCGGTGGCGATGTAGGCGCCCTCGCCGTCTGCGGCGGCGACGGCGATCGCCGTCACGTCACCGCCGTACGGGGTGCGGGTGCCGACCACCGACACGCCGGATCGCTCGCCCGTCGACGCGTGCGCCGACAGCCAGTCCGCGACCGCCCCGGGATCGAGCGCGCTCCCCCGCACCTCGAAGCCCTCCTCGGCCTCCGCTTCGACGGGGGCCAATGTGGCGAACAGCCGGTCGCGCAGCACCTTGAACTCGAGGTCGTCGAACAGCGCGTGGATCTTCTCCCGATCCCACTGCGCGAGCATCAGCTGGTCCGGGGTGTACGGCAACGGGACGTCGCGCACCATCTCGGTCAGTTCCCGGTTGAGCAGCACGTTCGGCAGGTTCTCCCGCAGCGCGTCACCGACCTTGCCGCGGACCTTGTCGACGTTGTCGACCAGGCCGACGAGATCGCCGTACTCCTTGATCCACTTGGTGGCGGTCTTCTCCCCCACCCCCGGGATGCCCGGCAGATTGTCGCTCGGGTCGCCGCGCAGCGCCGCGAAGTCGGGGTACTGCGCAGGTGTGAGCCCGTACTTCTCCTCGACGGCCGCCGGCGTGAACCGGGTGAGGTCCGAGACGCCCTTCTTCGGGTAGAGCACCGTGACCCCGTCGGTGACCAACTGGAGCGAGTCCCGGTCGCCGGTCACCACGAGGACGCGGTACCCGAGCGCCTCGGCCTGGGTGGTGAGCGTGGCGATGATGTCGTCGGCCTCGAAGCCTTCCTCGGCCATCACCGGGATGCCGAGGGCCCCGAGGACGTCCTTGGTGATCTCGACCTGCCCCTTGAACTCGTCCGGCGCCTTGCTGCGATTGGCCTTGTACTCCGGGAACTTCTCGGCCCGGAACGTCTGCCTGGACACGTCGAACGCCGCCGCCACGTGGCTGGGCTGTTCGTCGCGCAGCAGGTTGATCAACATCGACGTGAACCCGTAGACGGCGTTGGTGACCTGACCGCTGTGTGTCTTGAAGTTCTCGGCGGGAAGCGCGTAGAACGCACGGAAGGCCAGCGAATGGCCGTCGAGCAGCATCAGGGTGGGGCGATCGTCGGACGACGCTGCTGCGCCGGACGCGGGGGACGTGGTGGACCGGGGGGTGGTTGCAGGGCTCACGGTTGCCCAGTCTAGGGAGCGGATCCGACACCGATCAGCCGGATGGTTCGATACCCAACCGAAACGTGCCGGAAATCCGAGAACCCCATTTCGCGCGACCGGAGCCGTTAGAGTCCGGAAATTGCGGCACGGGCGGTAGTCGAGTCCGTCGCAAGCACGTTCCTGACCGATCTACACGTCCCCGGAGGACCTGCGTGGCCCCAACCGTGAGGAAGCGACTCCCAGCAGTGAGGACGCGACCGAAATCCGCGAGGAAACGCACGAGGCGAGGGTCGGTCACCCGGCAACTCGGCCGTGCGTTCGTCCTCGTCCTGCTCGGCCTCGTCGCGGCGATCGCCTTCGGCGGTCCCGCTTCGGCGCAGGAACCCACCCCACCGCCCCCACCGCCCGCGACGAGCGGGCAACCGGTGCCCCCGGAGAACGCGGTCCGGGTCAGCGGCAATCTGAACAACGCCGGCGAACGGCTCGCGGACGTCGAGGTGCGCGCTCTCGATTCGTCGGGCAACGAGGTGGCGAAGGCGACGTCGGAGTCCAACGGCCGCTGGGAACTCCAGGTCGCGCCCGGCACGTACACGTTCGAGATCGTGGCGGACTCGCTTCCCGACGACGTCAGCGTGCAGGCCACGGTGCAGCGGGAAGTGGTGGCCGGTCGCACCAACACGGTGATCTTCTCGTTCGGCGAGGCCCGCACCGGTTCCGCGGTCCCGTTCTACGAGAAGCTGATTCGCCAGACCATCGACGGACTCCGATTCGGTCTCGTGATCGCCATCGCCGGCGTCGGGCTGAGCCTGATCTACGGCACCACCGGCCTGACGAACTTCGCGCACGGCGAACTCGTCACCCTCGGCGCGGTGGCGGCGTGGGTGATCAACGTGACGTTCGGTGTGCAACTGATCCCGGCCACGATCCTCGCGGTCTTCGTGGGAATCCTGATCGGACTGCTGAACAATGCCGGCATCTGGAAACCGCTGCGGCGACGCAAGACCGGCCTGATAGCGCAGCTGGTGGTGTCGATCGGGCTCGCGATCTCCCTGCGCTACCTGATCCTGATCTTCTTCTCCGATCGCGCGGAACCGTTCGTCGACTACCAGGCCCAGGTGGAGAGGCACTGGGGTCCGATCGCGATCACCGACGCCAACCTCGTGAGCATCGGCATCAGTCTCGTCGTTCTCGTCGGAGTGGCCCTGCTGCTGCAGAAGACGCGCATCGGCAAGGCCATGCGCGCGGTGTCCGACAACCGTGACCTGGCCGCGTCGTCCGGCATCGACGTCGAACGGGTGATCCGCTTCGTGTGGGGTCTCGGCGGCGGTCTCGCCGCGCTCGGCGGCGTCCTGTTCGGCATCTCCGAACTCGGCGGCCGCGTGCAGTGGGAGATGGGCTTCAAGCTCCTGCTGCTGATGTTCGCCGGCATCACGCTCGGCGGACTCGGCACCGCCTACGGCGCGCTGCTCGGCTGCGTGATCGTCGGTCTGCTCGTCCAGCTGTCGACGCTGGTGATCAACCCCGACCTCAAGTACATCGGAGGACTGCTCATCTTGATCGTCATCCTGGTGGTCCGGCCTCAGGGCATTCTCGGCAGCCGGCAAAGGATCGGGTGAGGGCATGGACATCGCAGGAGCACTCCAGGTCTCGCTCGCCCAGCTGATCGGCCCGTCCGCGATCTTCTACGCGCTGCTGGCGATCGGCCTCAACCTGCACTTCGGCTACGCCGGACTGCTCAACTTCGGTCAGATCGGTTTCGCCCTCCTCGGCGGCTACGGCGTCGGGATCATGACCGTCACCTACCAGCAGCCGCTGTGGGTCGGCATCCTCGTCGGTCTCGCCGCGGCCGGACTGCTGGCCGTCGTCCTCGGTATCCCGACGCTGCGGTTGCGGGCCGACTATCTCGCCATCGTCACGATCGCCGCATCCGAGATCCTGCGGCTGATCTTCCGCTCCACCGCATCGGATTCCATCACCGGATCCACCAACGGGCTGTTCGGCTTCGCGGACCCGTTCACGACGCTCAGCCCGTTCGACTCGGGTAAGCAGTACAACTTCCTCGGCGTGAAGTTCTACGGCGACGACCTCTGGTCGATGGTCGTGGGGTGGACTCTCGTCCTGGTGCTGTGCGGGTTCGTGTTTCTCCTGACGCACAGCCCGTGGGGCCGTGTCCTCAAGGCCGTCCGCGAGGACGAGGACGCCGCACGCGCCCTCGGCAAGAACGTGTTCGTCTACAAGATGCAGGCGCTGGTCCTCGGCGGCATGATCGGCGGGCTCGGCGGCGTGTTCAACGCACTGCAGACCAAGTCGATCAACCCCGACTTCTACTCCACCGCACAGACGTTCTTCGCGTTCGGCGCCCTCATCCTCGGCGGCGCGGCCACGGTCTTCGGACCGGTGGTCGGCGCGATGCTGTTCTGGTTCCTGCTGGCCATCCCGGACGCCCTGTTGCGACAGGCGATCTCCGGGCCGGAGCCGCTGCTGCCGCTGACGGAACAGCAGGTCGGGGCCATGCGGTTCGTCCTGCTCGGCATCATGATCGCGGTGCTGATGGTCTTCCGGCCACAGGGCATACTGGGCAACAAGCGGGAGGTGCAGCTCAATGCCTGACCACAGACTGCCGGATCATCTGCAGACCGACACCGTGCTCACCGCCGAGGAACGGGCCTCGATCTTCACCGACGTCCCGCACTCCCCCGGCGCACCGAAACCCGACCCGATCCTCGTGGTCGACAACGTGTCCCGGACGTTCGGCGGGCTCAAGGCCGTCGACGTGGCGCATCTGGAGATCCAGCGCGGCTGCATCACCGGACTGATCGGGCCGAACGGCGCAGGCAAGACCACTCTGTTCAACCTGCTCACCGGTTTCGACCGGCCGGACAGCGGTTCGTGGTCGATGGATGGCCAGTCCCTGGGCCGGATGTATCCGCACCAGGTGGCCCGCCGCGGCGTCGTCCGCACGTTCCAGCTCACCAAGGCGCTGTCGAAGCTGACGGTGCTCGACAACGTGCGGCTCGGCGCCACCGGGCAGCGCGGTGAGCGGATCTTCAACACGCTCCTGCCGTGGACGTGGAAGGCGCAGGAACGGGCCGTCACCGAACGAGCCAACGAACTGCTCGCGCGGTTCAAGCTCGACACCAAGTCCGACGATCTCGCCGGCTCGCTGTCCGGTGGTCAGCGCAAGCTGCTCGAGATGGCGCGGGCGCTGATGACCGAGCCGACCGTGGTGATGCTCGACGAGCCGATGGCCGGCGTGAACCCGGCGCTCACCCAGAGCCTGCTCGGCCACATCAAGTCGCTTCGGGACGAGGGCATGACCGTCGTGTTCGTCGAACACGACATGGACGTCATCCGCGACATCAGCGACTGGGTGGTGGTGATGGCGCAGGGCAGTGTGATCGCCGAGTCCACACCGGGACACCTCTCGTCCAACAACGCGGTGGTCGACGCCTACCTGGGCAGCCACCACGATCAGGCGCTCGAGTTCGACGACGAGGGAAATCCGGTGGGCGCGACGGCCGTTCTGGCCGAGGCACTCGAGAACGCCGAGGCCGAAACCCTCGAGACCGGCGGCGACCTCTCCGAACCCGACATCACCGAGCTGAGGCGTGAGAACACATGACCGAACTGACCCCAGCGGAATTCGCGGCCACACCCGAGGAGCACGCCCGGCTCGCCGAGGGTGCCCTCGTCCGCGCGGACGGTGTCGTGGCCGGGTACATCCCCGGCGTCAACATCCTCCGCGAGTGCAATTTCTTCCTGCGCGAGGGTGAGATCGTCGGCATCATCGGTCCCAACGGCGCCGGGAAGTCCACGCTCCTGAAGTCGCTGTTCGGGCTGATACCGGTGCGTGAGGGTTCGGTGACCCTGCGCGGTGAGGACATCACGTCCAAACCCGCCCACGTTCTCGTGCAGAAGGGTGTCGGCTACGTCCCGCAGACGCAGAACGTCTTTCCGTCGCTCACCATCGAGGAGAACCTCGAGATGGGGATGTATCTGCGGCCCAAGCTCTTCGCGGAGAGATTCGCATTCGTCGGCGACCTCTTCCCGCTGCTCGTCGAACGGAAGAAGGTGAAGGCGGGCGCCCTGTCCGGCGGTGAACGGCAGATGGTCGCCATGGGACGGGCACTGATGATGGAACCGTCCGTGCTGCTGCTCGACGAGCCGTCCGCCGGACTGTCCCCGATGTTCCAGGACGAGGTGTTCATCCGCTGCAAGCGGATCAACGCGGCGGGCGTCTCGGTGATCATGGTCGAGCAGAACGCCCGCCGGTGCCTGCAGATCTGCGACCGCGGCTACGTCCTCGACCAGGGCCGCAACGCCTACACCGACTCGGGACCCAACCTGATGCACGACCCGAAGGTGATCGAGCTGTACCTCGGGACCCTCGCGGGAAGTCAGGAGAAGAAGTAGGTCCGGTGGTTCCGGACACGACTGTGGGCCAGGTTTCCCTGGCCCACAGTCCGTTTCAGGTGAGTGCGATCATCCGCCGACGACGATGTATCCGTCCGTCGTCAGCTTGTTGTCGGCACCGAACTTCAGCTTGCCGTACGAACCGATGGACGGCTCGCCTGCGGCGGTGAAGTCGAGCTTGCCGGTGATGCCGTTGTAGTCGACGTCCGTGCCGGCCTGCACGAGCGGCAGGCACTCCTGGTACGACGTGCACGGGGTTCCGCCCTCGGTGACGGCGTTGATGTTCGCGGCGATGTCGCGACCTGCCGTCGACTTCGCGGCTTCCGCGGCGAGCGCGGAAACGACGACGGCGTCGTAGGACTCACCGGCGTAGTTGAAGTCGATCAGCCCCGGGTTGATGCCCTTGAGACGATCCTGGAAGGCCGGACCGACGTCGGTGAGCGGCGTGGTGCCCTGCATGCCGTCGAGCAGCGGTGCGGCCACCGACTCGCCGAGCGCGTTACCCATGTTGCCGTCCACGCCGTAGACCTTCATGCCGTCGGACGGGCCGATGCCGACCTCGTGCATACGGGTGATGATCTTCGCCGACTCCTCGAATCCGACCACCGCGACGGCGTCGGGGGCGAAGTCCTTGACCTGGTCGATCTCGGAGTTGAACGACTGCGCGTTGGGGTCGTAGATGATCTTCTGGATCTGATCCTCGGGGATGCCCGCGTCGACGAGGTTCTTCTGGATGTTGTCGGCGAGCCCGGTTCCGTACGGGTCGTTGAGGGCCAGGATGGACACGCGCTGGCCGCCGTCGTCCGAGATGAGCTGCGACACAGCCTGAGCCTGCAACACGTCGGTGGGCGCGGTGCGGAAGTACTGGCCCTTGTCCGGGTAGCAGACGAACTGGTCGGACGTGTTGGCCGGGGAGAACATCACGACGCCGGCGCTGGACACCTTGTCGATGACCTTCAGCGACACCGAGGACGACGCCGCGCCGATGATCACCTGGGTGCCGGCGGCCAGTTCCCGGTCCACGGTGGTGTTCGCCGTGTCGGTGGTGGTGTCGCCCGAGTCGCCGGGAATCAGCTGGACCGGCTGGCCGAGAACACCACCGGCCGCATTGACGTCGTTGACGCCGAGCTGGGTGCCCGCCACCATCGGCGGTCCGAGGAAGGAGAGGCTTCCCGTGTCGGGAAGCAGAGTGCCGATCTTCAGCGGCGCCGTGGACGGGGCACCCGCTGCCGCCGCCTCTTCGGGCGTGCAGTCGGTGGAAACAGTGGTGGCCGAGGCAGAGCTGTCACTCCCACTCGCGGAGTCGTCGCCACTGTCCGAACTACAACCTGCCAGTGCGAGTGATGCCGCGCCGAGAACCGCGGCCGCCCGCACGAGGGTCCGTTTAGCCATCCAAACTCTCCTTAGATCACCTGAGTGCGGGCGCCACCCGAGTTGGCGTCCGCTGTGGGATCAGACGCTAGCGGTCCGGCGGCGTTCGCGATCCGTCCAGAAAGGCTCGTGACCTTACTGTGATCTGAATACGACGAGTGTTTACGCGGCCGTAGCGTGGCGGGCCTCAGGCGCCGACGAGAAGGCGCACGGAGTCGACGACCACCTGGCGCCGGCGGGCCCGGTCCGCGGGGGCCGACGCGCCGAGTTCCGGTGTCTGCGTGTGCCAGGACATCGCGACGGATCGAACGACGGTGAGCAGTTCCACGGGCTCGAATCGGGTTGGCAGCACACCACTTCTCTGCGCTCGCTCGATGTCGGCGAGCTTGGACCGATTGGACGCGACCACCACCTGGAGTGGGTCACCGTCGGGGCGCTCGAGTTGGTACCAGGTGGCGAGCCGGAGCGTCGCCGGGTTGTCCTCGTACAGGTCGAACGAGCGCCCCGCGTACCCGGGGAGGTCGGCGGCGTCGAACCGCACCTGCTCGGTGAACGCCACCACGTGGGCGGAGAAGACCGCGTCGAAGAGTTGCCCCTTGTCGCCGAAGTACGCGTAGATCATCGACTTGTTCGCCTTGGCGGCCAGGGCGATGCGGTCGACCCGCGCCCCGGCGATGCCGAATTCGGCGAACTCGGCCGCCGCCGCGTCGAGTAGTCGCTTCTTCGTTGCCTCTGCGTCGCGCACCATGTGTCCAGGCTAGCAACCAAATAGTTGGTTGACAGCGTGCTTCGGCAGGTGTTTCATGGATTTCATAAACATCCAACCAGTCAGTTGCAAGCATGCGGAATGGAGTACACCATGGCGAAGACGTGGCTCGTCACCGGAAGCTCACGCGGTTTCGGCAGGGAACTCGCGACAGCAGTCCTGGGCAGCGGCGACAACCTGGTCGCCACCGCCCGGCAGCCCGAACAGCTCACCGACCTGGTCGACACGTACGGCGACCGGGTCCGGGCGGTCGCCCTGGACGTCACCGACGCCGCGGCCGCCCGCGCGGCAGTCGCCACCGCGGTAGGCGAGTTCGGGGGCCTCGACGTGGTGGTGAACAACGCCGGCTACGCCAACAGCGTCCCGATCGAGGAAATGGATGACGAGGATTTCCGGCAGCAGATCGACACCAACTTCTTCGGCGTCGTCAACGTCACCCGGGCCGCACTGCCGATCCTGCGCGAACAGCGCAGGGGCTGCTTCGTGCAGTTCTCCTCCGTCGGAGGCCGTGTCGGTGGCACGCCGGGGCTGAGTGCCTATCAGGCAGCGAAGTTCGCCGTCGAGGGATTCTCCGAAGTCCTGGCGGCGGAGGTGAAACCGTTCGGCGTGACGGTGCTCATCGTGGAACCCGGGGCGTTTCGCACCGACTGGCAGGGTTCGTCGATGAAACGCAGCTCGGTCGGCCCCGACTACGAGGCGACGGTCGGCGCGATGAACCGCTATCGGCAGGACACGGACGGCACTCAGCCCGGCGACCCGGCCCGGGCCGCTCGGATCATCATGGATGTGGTTGCCGCCGAGGACGCCCCGCTGCGTCTGCTGCTCGGGGCCGGCGCCGTCGAGATGACCGAGAAGTCGTCCCGCGAGCGCGCTGCCGAGGCCGTCCAGTGGGCGGACGTCAGCCGATCCGCGGACTTCCCCACCGGCGCCTGACGCCTCCGGCGAAAACGCATCGCCTGTCGCCGATCTCGCGGGTCAGCTGGTGGGAGCTTCCCCACCGAGGGTCTCGAGTACCACCTGCGCGACCGCCTTCATCGTCGACCGGCGGTCCATCGCCGCCCGCTGGATCCACTTGAACGCTTCGGGCTCGGTCAGGGACTGTTTCTCCATCAACACGCCCTTCGCCCGCTCGACGATCTTGCGGGTCTCCAGACGCTCCGACAGATCGGAGATCTCCCGCTCGAGCGCGGTCACTTCCTTGAACCGGCTGGCCGCCAACTCGACCGCAGGAACCAGGTCGGCCGTGGAGAACGGCTTGACGAGGTAGGCCATCGCCCCGGCGTCGCGAGCCCGCTCCACCAGCTCGCGCTGACTGAACGCTGTGAGAATGACCACGGGCGCAATACGTTTCGCCGCGATCTCCGAGGCCGCATCGATGCCGTCACGACGGGGCATCTTCACGTCCATGATCACGAGGTCGGGTTTGAGCTCCACCGCCAGGTCGACGGCGGCCTGCCCGTCACCCGCCTCACCGACCACGTCGTAGCCCTCTTCCCGCAGCATCTCGACCAGATCGAGCCTGATCAGCGCCTCGTCCTCGGCCACCACGACCCGTCGCGGCTGCGACGGCACACCTTGCTGCTGGGGAGCGTTCATGGCCACCATTCTCCTCTGCTCGGACGACCCCGGCGCGGGGAGCGAACGTTAGAAGGGTACCGGTGGTTGACTCCCGACGGCGATCTTCTACAGTGGTACAGCGCAACACGCCCTCGTATCCCAATTGGCAGAGGAAACGGATTCAAAACCCGTCCAGTGTGAGTTCGAGTCTCACCGAGGGCACTGCCAGAATTTCTCGCGATTCGCAGGTCAGATGCATTATCTGACCTGCGATTAGCATCTCGTCCCCCGTCATGGTGTTTCCGTCACCACTGTCCGCCCGCGACCTGCCGGGTGGCGGCGTTGAGCCGGTTCCACAGGTTCACGGTGGCGATCGACAGGACCAGCGACGCGAGCGCCTGCTCGTCGTAGTGCCGGGCGGCCTCGTTCCACACGTCGTCGGGCACCGGGTCCGAACGGTCGCTCAACCGGGTCATCGACTCGGCCAGCGCCAGGGCCGCGCGTTCTGCGTCGCTGAAATACGGAGCCTCCCGCCACGCCGCCACCGCGAAGATCCGCTCGTTGGTCTCGCCCTCCTTCTCCAGTTCACGCGAATGCATGTCCACGCACACGTTGCAGCCGTTGATCTGGCTCGACCGCAGATGCACGAGAGCGTGGGTCACCGGCGGCACGTCCGCCTTCGACGCTGCCTTTCCCAGAGCCAGCAGAGACTTCATGGCGTCGGGAACGATCATCGCGGGGTTGGTCATCCGGGCTTTCATGATTGCCTGCCTCCAAAGGTATTCGGGTGATCTTCTGTCACACCGGGTGATTTTCGTTCTCACTGACATGACGAACCGCGACGGCAGAATGTGACAGATGAACGACGACGAAGTTCTGGCACACCGCTTCGAGGAGAACCGGACGCATCTGTCGGCGGTCGCCTACCGGATGCTCGGCTCGATCAGCGAAGCGGAGGACGCCGTGCAGGAGGGCTGGCTCCGCCTCAGCCGTGCCGAGACCTCGGATGTGGAGAATCTGCCGGGTTGGCTGACGACGGTCGTCGCCCGGGTGTCGTGCTCGACACGCTGACGCCCGCCGAGCGGCTCGCATTCGTGTTGCACGACATGTTCGCCCTGTCCTTCGACGAGATCGCCCCGATCGCCGGACGCACCGCCGCCGCGTCCCGTCAGCTGGCGAGCCGCGCGCGCCGCCGCGTCCAGGGTTCGGGGCCTGTTCCGGATACCGACCTGACCCGGCAGCGCGAGATCGTAGAGGCATTCATGGCCGCCTCGCGGGGCGGCCGGTTCGACGACCTCCTCGCGTTGCTCGACCCGGACATCGTCCTGCGGGCCGACGGCGGCGCGGACGGATCCTCTCTCGTGCGCGGAGCCCGCGCCGTCGGCGAGCAGGCCCTCACCTTCTCGCGCTTCGCTCCTTTCGCCCGGCTCGCCCTGGTGAACGGCGCCGCCGGGGTCGTGACCGCGCCCGAGGGAAAGGCCATGTCGGTCATGGCCTTCGCCGTCGCAGGTGGAAAGATCGCCCGAATCGACATCCTCGCCGACCCGCACCGTCTGCTGCATCTGGGGCTCTTCCGCCGTCGACTGACGACCCCGCAGGTAGCGGCGGTTTTTTGTGCCCGATCCTGGGGATCTGCGCCGTCCTGCCAGTACCATGGTGGGACAGGTACGCCCTCGAGCACGGAGGTCACCCATGGAGCTCGGCACCGTCACTTTCACCTACGACGGGCGGGTAGCCCTTCGATTCCAGCAAGCGCTCTCGCACTCGCCGGAGAAGGTGTGGCGAGTTCTCACCGACCCGCAGTACCTGAAGGCCTGGTTCCCCGCCGACGTCGAGTTCGACCTCACCCCGGGCGCCGAACTCGTCTTCCGCGTGACGCCGGAGCAGGTCCGCCGATTCGGATTGCCCGCAGATCAGACCACCACCGGGACGGTCATCTCGGTGCATCCCGCGCACATCCTCGAGTACCTGTGGGACGCCGAGACCCTGCACTGGGAACTCGTCCCCGACGGCAGTGGAGGCTGCTGGCTGACGCTCACCCACACCGTGGAAGAAGAAGAATCCGCCTACGCCCACGCCGCCGGCTGGCACGCGGGACTCGAGGTGGTCGAAGCGCAACTGGACGGCCGCGAGGTCGACTGGTCCCCGTGGGATCGGGCCGACGAACTCGCCGAGTCCTACCGCAAGACGTCCTGACCACCGGATTCACCGACACGGGAGAAACGCGTATCGCGGACGGCACGACCACACCGGCAGCGACCTTCGTGAAGGAGGTCACCGGCGAGGCGACGCGATGCTGGGGTGTGCACGGCACCGACCTCGGCTGTCCCGCGCGCCTGCCCGACGGGAGAGTCGCGTTCTTCTTCGGCGACACGTTCAGCTCGCACGGCCGGCACGGCCGGCACGGCAGGCGGTGGCGCAGCCCCGTGATGTTGCGCTCCACCACCACCGATCTCCGCGGCGGCATCGAGTTCGACTCCGCGGCCGGCGGCCGGACGGCGGCGGAGATCCTGCCGAACGCGTGCGTGGCCGACGAACTTCACGTATCTCGCCTGGTCGGACGACGGTGGCGAGAACTGGCACCGCTCGCCCGCCCGCTGGGACAACCGTGGCGGGTCGCTCGATCAGCTGTGGACCATGGAGCGGCACGACGGCTACGTCTACGTCGTCTCGAGCGCGTTCGACCGCACCACTCCTGGTGGGATGATCCTCCGGCGGGTCCCGGAATCGTGCATCCTCGAGCCCGCAGCGTACGAAGAATGGGGCTGGGACCGCGGCACGGGGTGGGCGTGGGGGCAGCCCGCGACCCCGAGCCTGCCGGGCCCCGTCGGCGAGATGTGCCTGCGACGGATCGACGGCACCTGGGTCCTCGCGTACTTCGATCCCACCGCGTACGCGATCGTCACACGCACGGCGGAGCGCATCGACGGAGCGTGGTCGGAACCGACCGTGCAGATCGCGGGCGGCGACTGGGGAGCGGCGGACGGCACGTGGGCGCAGATCTACGGCGGATTCATCCACCCGGCGTCCACACTGGACGATCTGCATCTGTTTGTGTCGCAATGGAACACGACGACCGGCGACCCTTATCGCGTCCTGCAGTTCACCACTCGACTGGACGCCGGGTAGCCCGCAGCACGAGTCACCCGACGAGTTCCGACTCCGTCCACCGCCCCTCGCCCTCGAGTTCCACACCGCGGGAATGGAACTGGTTGAGGGTGCTGCGGTGGCCCACACTCACCACGATGCTGTCCGGGAGTTCGGTCCGGAGCAGCGTGTAGAGCGTGTATTCGAGGCCCTCGTCGATGGCCGACGTGGCCTCGTCGAGGAAGATCACCGCGGGCCGTGCGATCAGCACCCGCGCGAACGCGAGACGCTGCTGCTCGCCCGGCGACAGGATCCGCGTCCAGTCGGCGGTCTCGTCGAGCCGATCCCCGAGATTGCCGAGCGACACCTTCGACAGCGCAGCGCGCACGACGTCGTCGGCCGCCGTCGGCTCCTTCGGGTACGCCAGTGCGGTTCGCAGCGAACCGAGCGGCAGGTACGGCCGCTGGGACAGGAAGATGGCCTCCCCCGCGGGCCGCGACACGGTGCCGTCTGCGTACGGCCACAGATCGGCGAGTGTGCGGAGCAGGGTGGTCTTGCCCGAGCCGGAGGGGCCCTTGACCAGTAACGACTGCCCCGGGTTCACGGTCAGGTCGAGGCCCTCGATGAGAGTCTGGCCCGTGGGAATGCGCACGTCCAGCTTCTCGACCTGGAGGTCGTCGCCCGACTTGCCGGTCTTCAGGATCGGAAGTTCGGCGGCGTGCTGGTTGTCGTTGGCCAGCCCGTTGAGTCGGATGAGGGTGGCGCGGAAACTCGCGAAGTCGGCGTACGACTCGCGGAAGAAGGACAGGGAGTCGTGGACCTGCCCGAACGCCTGCGACGTCTGCATCACGTCACCGAGCGACACCTGACCGGTGAACAGTCGCGGACCCTGCACGAGGAACGGGAAGATGACGGCCGTCTGGTTGACCGTGAGGTTCCATCCACTGAACTTCAACGTCCGGAAGACGATCTGCCACATGTTCCGGATGACGTCCGCGAACCGTCCGGCAAGCGTGCGGCGCTCGACGTTCTCGCCGCGGTAGAACGCGATGCTCTCGCCGTACTCCCGCACCCGGATCAGCGCGTAGCGGAAGTTGGCGCCCAGTTTCTCGTTGAGGAAGTTCAGCTTGATGAGGGGCTTGCCGATCCAGAACGCGACCACCGTGGTCACCAGCACGTAGATGTAGACGAGGAAGATCATCGCCCGCGAGATCTCGACGCCGAACACCGTCATCGGGCCGGACAGATCCCACAGGATTCCCGTGAACGACACGATCGACAGCACGGCCGTCACCGCGCCCATCGACAGCGAGCGGGACGTGGTCACGAAGTTGGTGATGTCGGCCTGGACGCGCTGGTCCGGGTTGTCGATCGCGTCGTCCAGGAATCGGTCACGGTAATAGGCGCGGCTGTCGAGCCAGTCGTCGACGAGATGGTGGTTGAGCCACGTCCGCCAGTCGATGTCGAGGGTCTGCCCGATCAGGTACTCGATCAGGGCCCGAACCACGTGGACGGTCGCCAGAATGGCGAAGACGCGGAGGAAGTGCCAGAACGCCGACTCGTCCAGGTTCTGGATCGAATCGTAGAAGTCGTTGTACCAGTAGGAGAACAGCACCGTCATCCGCACCGCGAAGACCGTCGACAGCAGCAGCACCGCCAGGATCGTCAACGGCTTGAGGCTGCGCCGCGGATCGAAGTACGGCGCGGCGAAGCGCCAGAACTGCCTCCCCCATTTGGTGAACCGCGCGAGCAGTATCACTACGACGACGAACGCGACGACAGTCATGACGTAGGCCTTGAGCAGCCACATTGCGCTGTCCCAGACGACGTTGTTCCAGTCCACGACCCATATCCCCGATCACGAGGTGAAACTCACCAGAAAAGATGGCGAAGTCTAACCCCGGACCTCGGTCATCGGCGAGTGATACACGCAGGACACCCGTCGACGCGCACCCACACGTCGCCCGATGTCCCATTTGCGCAGTTTCGACCGCACAAGCGGGACATCGGGCAGGCAGAACGGGCGCCCGTCGACGGGAGTCTACGAGTCCTTCTCGGGCTCAGGCTTTTTCAGGTTTCCCTCGTCGTCGACGTAGTCGTCGAAGGCGGTACCGGACACCGTGCCGTCGGAGCCGGGCAGGACGACCGTCTCGCGGGCGCCCGGTTCGTAGCGGGCGTCGATCTCCTCCACCTTCTTCTTGGCTGCGGCGAGCGCCTCGTCGTCGGGAAGGGGAACTTCGGTCTCGGCCGGCCGGCCGGTGTTCTTCTGCTCGGGTGCGTCTGCGCTCATAGTGCACGTCCGTTCCGTTTCGGAGATTCCAGACCGACCATACGCCGCGACCACCAGTTGAACTACCGTTCAAACCCGTTCGGTGGCAAAGGAATGGCGGGGCCGCTACTTCCGCGGCGGGAAGTGGCGGATCAGGCCCTCCTGGACCACGGTCGCCAGCAACTCGCCTTCCAGGGAGAAGAACCGCCCCGTCGCGAGACCGCGGGACCCCGCCGCGACCGGCGATTCGGTGGCGTAGAGCGTCCAGTCGTCGAACCGGAACGGCCGGTGGAACCAGATGGAATGATTGACGGTGGCCGCGACGATCCGGTCCAGCCCCCACGACAGTCCGTGGGTGGTGATGATGGAATCCAGGACCGTGGTGTCCGACGAGTAGCCCATGACGGCCACGTGAATCAGCGGATCGTCGGGAAGGTCGCCGTCCGATTTCATCCAGACCCGGTTGTGGGTGAGCTTCTCCCCGGTGCCCTTCATGATCCACGACGGGTCGTTCGCGTAACGCATGTCGATCGGCTTGAGGGCGTCGACGAACATCTTCAGTCGATCCTCGTACCCGAGGAAGTGGTCGCCCAGTGGCGGCAGCGTGTCCGGGAACGGCACATCGGGCACCTCGACCGCGTGCTCGAGACCCTTGCCCCAGTCCTGGAACGCCGCCAGCATGACGAACAGTTCCTCACCGTTCTGCAGCGCCGTGACCTGACGGTTCGCGAAGGCCCGTCCGTCACGGTGCCGCTCGACGCGGTATTCGATGGGTTCCTTGACGTCGCCGCCGCGGATGAAGTGAGCGTTGATCGCGTGCACGGCACGCTCGCCGCTCACGGTGCGGCCGGCGGCGACCAGTGCCTGGGAAATCAACTGGCCGCCGAACGTCCGGCTACCCACCTGCGCGGGATGCCGACCTCGGTACGTGTCCTCCCCGGTCTTCTCGAGATCGAGAAGTTCGAGCAGGGTCTGGAGATCGGTCTTCGCCGCGACTTCGCTCACCTAGTGGTCCTCTTCGCCGATTCTGTGGACGTGGATCAGGTTGGTCGAGCCGACGGTGCCGGGCGGCGACCCGGCCACGATGACCACCAGTTCCCCCTTCTGGTACCGGCCCAACCCGAGCAGCGCGTGGTCGACCTGCCGCACCATCGCGTCGGTGCTCTCGACCGGATCGACGATGAACGTCTCGGTACCCCACGTCAGCGACAACTGGCTGCGCACCTCCGGCAGCGGGGTGAACGCCAGCAACGGCAACGGCGTGTGCAGCCGCGCCAACCGGCGCACCGTGTCCCCGGACTGGGTGAACGCGACCAGCGCCTTCGCATCCAGCCGCTCCCCGATGTCGCGGGCCGCATAGGAGATGACACCGCGCTTGGTCCGCGGCACGTGCGTGAGCGGCGGCACCTGAGTGGACTCGTTCTCCACCGCCTCGACGATCCGCGCCATCGTGCGCACCGTCTCCATCACGTACTTGCCCACCGACGTCTCACCCGACAGCATCACCGCGTCCGCACCGTCGAGGACCGCGTTCGCGACGTCGGACGCCTCGGCGCGGGTGGGCCGCGAGTTCTCGATCATCGACTCCAGCATCTGCGTCGCGACGATGACCGGCTTCGCGTTCTCCCGGGCGATCTGGATCGCCCGCTTCTGCACCAGCGGCACCTGCTCGAGCGGCAACTCCACCCCCAGATCACCACGGGCGACCATCACCGCGTCGAACGCCAGCACGATCGCCTCGAGGTTGTCGATCGCCTCCGGCTTCTCGAGCTTCGCGATCACCGGGATCCGGCGACCGACCCGATCCATCACGGCGTGAACCAGTTCCACGTCGGCCGGCGACCGCACGAACGACAGGGCGATGAAGTCGACACCGAGACCGAGCGCGAACTCGAGGTCGGCGATGTCCTTCTCCGACAGCGCCGGGACCGACACGTTCATCCCCGGCAGCGACACACCCTTGTTGTTGCTGACCGGGCCGCCCTCGGTGACCCGGCAGATCACGTCGTTGCCGTCCACCCCGGAGACGACGAGACCGACCTTGCCGTCGTCGACCAGCAGGCGGTCACCGGCCTTGGCGTCCTCGGCGAGCTGCTTGTAGGTGGTCGACACCCGGTCGTGGGTGCCCTCGACCTCGTCGACGGTGATCCGCACTTCCTCACCGTTGGCCCACGTGGTGCGCCCCTCGGCGAACCGGCCGAGCCGGATCTTCGGGCCCTGCAGGTCGGCGAGGACACCGACCGCCTTCCCCGTCGCGTCCGAGGCCGCCCGGACGCGTTTGTAGTTCTCCTCGTGGTCGGCGTGTTCGCCGTGGCTGAAATTCAGCCGCGCCACGTCCATACCGCTTTCGACGAGTTCGCGAATACGGTCACCGGTGGCGGTAGCAGGTCCAAGTGTGCATACGATCTTCGTGCGTCGGTTCACGGCCTCGAGCCTAGTCGCCCCGCGCGCCCTTCTCCATTTAGACGACTGCCAGCGGGAGCGCCGTCGGATGCACCGGCGACGGGAGGTCCGACGCCCCGGTCAGATACACGTCGACGGCGTGCGCCGCGGACCTGCCCTCCGCGATCGCCCACACCACCAGCGACGCGCCGCGGTGCGCGTCCCCGCAGACGAAGACCCCGGGTGCGGTGGTCTGCCAGTCCGGTCCGCAGGAGAGCGATCCCCGCCGATTGGGTGACAGCCCGTAGTCGTCGAGCAGCGGACCGAGATCGACACCCTCGAATCCGATCGCGAAAAGCGCCAGCTCGCACGGTAATTCGATCTCCTCGCCGACCGGCGTGATGATGCGTTTGCCGTCCTCGCGGGTGACCCGGACCTCGGCGAGCACCATCGATCGCACGTTCCCGTTCTCGTCACCGAGGAAACGCTGCACCGCGACCTGATAGCGGCGGACACCGCCCTCGGCGTGCGCGGGCGACGTACGAAGCACCATCGGCCACGCAGGCCACGGCGTCGCGGCCTCGTCCCGTTCCGTCGGCAACTCCGGCTTGTAGTCCAGTTGGGTCACCGACAACGCGCCCTGGCGGTGCGCCGTTCCGAGGCAGTCGGCCCCGGTGTCGCCGCCGCCGATGATGACGACGTGCTTGCCCTTCGCGGTGATCGTCGCGGGACCGTCACCCTCGCATTCCTTGTTCGAGGTGACCAGGTGTTCCATCGCGAGGTGGATCCCGTTCAGCTCCCGGCCTTCGACGGTCGTATTGTCGCGGCCCCGGAGTGCGCCGATCGCGAGCACGACGGCGTCGAAGTTCTCGCGCATCTGCTCCACGGTGAGGTCGACGCCCACCTCGCAGTCCGTGACGAAGTGCGTTCCCTCGGCGCGCATCTGCATCAAGCGCTGATCGAGGATCGCCTTCTCCATCTTGAATTCCGGGATGCCGTACCGCAGCAGTCCCCCGAGCCGGTCGTCGCGCTCGTAGACGGTGACGTCGTGCCCCGCCCGGGTCAGCTGCTGCGCCGCCGCGAGGCCGGCCGGGCCGGAACCGACCACCGCGACCTTGCGGCCCGTGGCGATCATCGGCGGCTTGGGCACCACCGTGCCGGACTCCCACGCGACGTCGGCGATGGCCTGCTCGATCCGCTTGATGGTGACGCTGCCGGTCGTGTGCGTGTCGGCGAGGGCGAGCACACACGCCGACTCGCACGGCGCCGGACACACCCGCCCCGTGAACTCCGGAAAGTTGTTGGTGGCGTGCAGCCGTTCACTGGCCGCCGACCAGCGGCCGCGCCGCACCAGGTCGTTCCACTCCGGGATCAGATTGCCCAGTGGGCAACCCGCACTTCCCGAGTGGCAGAACGGGATTCCGCAGTCCATGCACCGGGCGGCCTGCTCGGACACCTCGGCGGCCCGCTCGGCCGGACTCTGCGGCGCATACACCTCGTGCCAGTCGTGCACCCGCTCCGCGACCGGACGCTTGCGCGCCTCCTTCTTGACGATGTGCAGAAAGCCCTGCGGATCAGCCACGTGCCGCCTCCATGATCGCAGTGTCCACGTCGAGTCCCTCGGCCTTGGCCATCCGGGTCGCGTCCAGCACCCGCTGGTAGTCCACCGGCATCACCTTGGTGAACAACGCGGACCGCCGGGGCCAGTCGGCGAGCACCGACGCCGCCACCGCGGAACCGGTCCACCGGTGGTGCCGGGTGACCGCGCCGCACAACCAGTCGAGGTCGTCCGGGTCGGGTTGCAGGAGCTTCACCATCGCCCGGTTCACGTCCTCGGGGTCCAGGTCGAGGACGTACGCGATGCCGCCGGACATGCCGGCCGCCATGTTCCGGCCGGTCGGTCCGAGGATCACGACCCGACCGCCCGTCATGTACTCGCAGGCGTGGTCGCCGACACCCTCCACGACGGCCGACGCACCGGAGTTGCGCACCGAGAAACGCTCGCCGACGCGGCCCCGGAGATACAGCTCGCCCGAGGTGGCGCCGTAGAGGAGGGTGTTGCCCGCGATCACCTGCGTTTCGGGGACGAACAGGACGTCGTCGGCGGGACGGACCACGATCCGTCCGCCCGACAATCCCTTGCCGACGTAGTCGTTGGCGTCACCGGTCAGGTCGATGGTGATGCCCGGTGGCAGGAACGCGCCGAGCGACTGCCCGGCGGAACCGGTGAACGTGAGCCGGATCGTGTCGTCCGGCAGCCCGGCGGCGCCGTACCGGCGGGTGACCTCCGCGCCGAGCAGCGTCCCGACGGTCCGGTTGACGTTGCGCACCGGCATCTCGATCTCCACGGCGTGCGCGTCCTCGAGGGCACCCTCGGCCAGCTGGATGAGCGTGCGATCCAGCGCCCGGTCCAGTCCGTGGTCCTGATCGCGGTCCCGGCGCCGCTGCGGCAGCGGCACCCCGTCCGGCCCGGTGGCCACGGCGAAGATCGGAGTGAGGTCGAGTCCCCGGTTCTTCCAGTGCGCGATCCCCTGCGCGGTCTCGAGGACGTCCGCGTGACCGACGGCCTCGTCGATGCTGCGGAACCCGAGGTCCGCCAGGTACTGGCGCACGTCCTCGGCGACGAAGCGGAAGAATTCCTCCACGAACTCCGGTTTGCCGGTGTACCGCTTGCGCAGCTCCGGGTTCTGGGTGGCGACACCGACCGGGCAGGTGTCGAGGTGGCAGACCCGCATCATGATGCAACCCGCCACGATCAGCGGGGCCGTCGAGAACCCGAACTCCTCCGCACCCAGCAGCGCCGCGACCACGACGTCCCGCGCGGTGCGCATCCCGCCGTCGCACTGGACGGTGATGCGGTCGCGGAGTCCGTTGAGCACCAGCGTCTGCTGGGCGTCGGCCAGCCCGATCTCCCACGGCGCCCCGGCATGCTTCATCGACGTCAACGGGGTAGCGCCGGTCCCGCCGTCGTTCCCGGAGATCAGGACCACGTCGGCGTGCGCCTTGCTGACGCCGGCGGCGACCGTTCCCACACCCACCGAGCTGACCAGCTTCACGTGGACCCGGGCCCGGTCGTTGGCGTTCTTCAGGTCGTGGATCAGCTGCGCGAGATCCTCGATCGAGTAGATGTCGTGGTGCGGCGGCGGCGAGATCAGCCCGACCCCCGGCGTCGAATGCCGGGTCTCCGCGACCCACGGGTACACCTTGTACGCCGGCAGCTGACCGCCCTCACCGGGCTTCGCTCCCTGCGCCATCTTGATCTGGATGTCGCTGGCGTTGATCAGATAGTCGCTGGTGACGCCGAACCGCCCGCTCGCCACCTGCTTGACGGCGCTGCGGCGCGACGGATCGTAGAGACGGTCGACGTTCTCGCCACCCTCGCCCGTATTGGAGCGTCCGCCGAGATTGTTCATCGCGACGGCCATCGTCTCGTGGGCCTCGGCGGAGATCGAGCCGTAGCTCATCGCTCCGGTGTTGAACCGGGTGACGATCCGCTCGACCGGCTCCACCTCGTCCAGCGGCACCGGCGGGCGCACGCCCTCGCGGAACGTGAACAGGCCGCGCAGTGCCCCACCGGCCTCGGCCAGCCGGTTCACCTCCTCGCTGTACTTCGCGAACACCTCGTGCTGACCGGTGCGGGTGGCGTGCTGCAGCAGGAACACCGTCTCCGGGGTGAACAGGTGCAGTTCGCCGTCGCGGCGGAACTGGTACTCTCCGCCGTCCTCGAGCCGCCGGTGGGCGAACTCGGCCGGGTTGTCCGGGTACGCCTGCCGGTGGCGGACGGTGACCTCGCGGGCGATCTCGTCGAGACCGGCGCCGCCCAGCTTGCTGACGGTGCCCGTGAAGTACTCGTGGACGAGGTCGCGGTCCAGGCCGATCGCCTCGAACACCTGAGCCGCGGTGTACGAGCCGACGGTGGAGATGCCCATCTTCGACATCACCTTGAGCACTCCCTTGCCGAGAGCGGTGAGGTAGTTGCGCACGGCGATCGTGTGCTCGACGCCGGTGAGTTCGCCCTCGGACACGAGGTCCTCGATCGACTCCATCGCGAGGTACGGGTTGACCGCGGCGGCGCCGTACCCGATGAGCAGCGCCAGGTGGTGGACCTCGCGGGCGTCACCGGATTCGACGACCAGCGCCACTTTGGTGCGTTCCTTGGTCCGCACCAGGTGATGGTGCACCGCGGCGACCGCGAGCAGCGACGGGATCGGCGCGCGGGTGTGGTCGGAGTCGCGGTCCGAGATCACCAGCGTCCGATAGCCGTCCGCGATCGCGGCGCTCGCCTGCGCCCGCAATTCCTCGATCGCCTCGGCCATCCCCGCACCGCCGCGCTCCACGTCGTACAGCGCGCGCAGCACCGTCGCGGCGAGCCCCGGATGGTTGCCGTCCGCGTTCACGTTGATGATCTTGTTCAGCTCTTCGTTGTCGAGCACCGGCCACGGCAGCACGATCTGCCTGCACGACGCCGCGGTCGGCTCGAGCAGGTTCTGCTCCGGACCCATGACCCGCGACAGCGACGTCACGATCTCTTCGCGGATCGCGTCGAGCGGCGGGTTCGTGACCTGCGCGAACAGTTCGACGAAGTAGTCGTAGAGCAGCCGCGAACGCTGAGACATGACGGCGATCGGCGTGTCCGTCCCCATCGAGCCGAGGGGCTCGCCGCCGGACGCGGCCATCGGCGCGAGCAGGATGCGCAGATCCTCCTCGGTGTACCCGAACGCCACCTGCCGCCGCACCACGGACTCGTGGTTGTGCTGCACGTGCGGGCGATCCGGCAGCGTCTTCAGTTCGAGCAGACCGGCGTACAGCCACTCGGCGTACGGCTGCTCCGCCGCGAGCCGCATCTTGATCTCCTCGTCGGGCACGATCCGGCCCTCGGACGTGTCGACCAGGAACATCTGTCCCGGTTCGAGGCGGCCCTTCGCCACGACCTCCGCCTGCGGCACGTCGAGGACACCGCTCTCGCTCGCGAGGACCACCCGCCCGTCGACGGTCTGCCACCAGCGTCCCGGACGCAGGCCGTTGCGGTCGAGCACGGCGCCGACAACGGTCCCGTCGGTGAACGTCACACACGCCGGTCCGTCCCACGCCTCCATCAGCGATGCGTGGAACTGATAGAACGCCCGCCGGTCGGGACACATCGACGTGTCGTTCTCCCACGCCTCCGGCACCATCATCATCACCGCGTGCGCCACGCTGCGGCCGGCGAGGTGCAGCAGTTCGAGCACCTCGTCGAACGACGCCGAATCCGACGCGTCGGGGCTGCAGATCGGGTACAGCCTGCGCAGGTCGCCCGGGATCACCGAACTCGACAGCAACGCCTCGCGGGCGCGCATGCGGTTCCGGTTGCCGCGGACCGTGTTGATCTCACCGTTGTGCGCGACGAAGCGGAACGGGTGCGCGAGCGGCCAGGACGGGAACGTGTTGGTCGAGAACCGGCTGTGCACGATCGCGATCGCACTCGCGATCCGGGGGTCGCGCAGGTCCGGGAAGTACCGCGACAGCTGGGACGTGGTCAGCATTCCCTTGTAGACGACGGTCCGGCTCGACAGGGACGGGAAGTACACGCCGCTGCCCTCGGACTCGACCTCGGGAGTGACCTGTTCGGCCCGCTTGCGCAGCGCGTAGACCAGGCGGTCGAGTGCCAGCCCGCCGGGCCGGATCCCGCCGACGGCAGGTGCGGTGACGAACAACTGGCTCATGTGCGGTTCGCAGGCCCGGGCCGAGGAGCCGACGTCCGCGCCGTCCGGATCGACGGGCACCCGGCGCCAGCCGAGGATGTCGAGCCCCTCCTCGGCCGCGAGGTCGGACACGCGTCGTTGCGCGGCCGCCCGCGCCTGCGGGTCGTGCGGGAGGAAGCAGGTGCCCGCCGCGTACGTGCTGCTGCCGTCGTCGAGCGGCGCCGGGAGATCGAAGTCGACGACGTCCGCGAAGAATTCGGTGGGAAGCTGGAGGAGGATGCCGGCGCCGTCTCCGCTGTTCGGTTCCGATCCCGCCGCACCGCGGTGCTCGAGATTCTCGAGGGCGAGGAGTCCGTCGGAGACGATGGAGTGTGAGCGGCGACCGTGCACGTCCGCCACCATGGCGACACCGCAGGAATCGACTTCCTGGTCCGGGTCGTACAAGCCCTGGGGACCGGGCAACTGAGAGAACAGCACCGATATACCTCCACATCGGCCAGGAAGACCACCAGTGTGTGCGCTCCGCACGTGCTGTCGGCGGCCTCCGCTAGCGGGGTCGCCACGACGGGCGCTAACTGCTTTTCGGGGGTCTACCGGGACAGCATCGGCCCGTGAAGGTTGTTACCGGACATACACCCGGCGCGCTCAGCTTACCAGGACCGATACCTCGCAAGATATGCCGAATCCGGCCCCGGAAAGCACCGTGGCCCGTGTCGCATCAGCAACACGGGCCACAGTTCGGTCGGGGATCGTCACTGCTCCCGCAGGGGTCGTCCGTACTTGTCCTTCACGCTTCCGGTCAGCATCATGATGCCGTCGACGAGCGGCCAGATTCCGCCGATTCCACAGGTGAGCCATGTGACGGCGATCTGCGCCACGGCGATGCCGGGCTGGTTCAGGTAGAACCGTCCGACTCCGAAGCCGCCGAGGAAGATCTGCAGCAGGCCGGCGGTCAGCTTGGACTTGTCGGAGTACGGCTCACCCGTCAGCGGGTGCCTGCCGAACGGCGCCGACGGATCGGCGTACGCGTTGTAGCCGGCGGGGGCGTATCCGGGCGGCGGGAACCCCTGCTGGGGGTAACCCTGCTGCTGTCCGTACCCGGGCTGCTGATACCCGGGCTGGGGGTAGTCCTGCGGCGACTGCGGAGCCGCCCCGTACTGCGCACCGTAGTTGGGGTCGGGTGCGCCGTAGGTGGGACCGTCCGGTTGCTGGGGGTTCTCGTACCCGGTGTAGGGCGCGGTCGGCGACGTCGGCTCGCCCACGTTCGGGAACGGGGCCGTCGGCTCGGTGCCGCTCGGCGACGGGTAGGTGGGCGTGGACCCCCAGCCCGGGCCGTTGCCGACACCGGAGTACGTGTCCCACCCCGGTCCGGTGCCGGTCGAACCCGGTGACGGCGTCGCGTCCGACGTGGCAGGCGGCTGGGACAGCGAGGCCTCGGCGGTGGCATCGTAATCAAAGGGTGAGCCGAACTCCGGCGGCAGGCTCGACTCGGTGCTGTTCTCGGTGCCGTCGCTGCTCTTCCCCAGGTCGACCTTGTGTGCGTCCTCGGATGCACCCTTGCCGGAATCGTCGGATGCTTTCCCCGGTTCAGTCATTCGCGTCATCCTTCTTGCTGTCGATGGTCTTCGTGCCCGCCTCGCCGCCGGTACTCGCGGTACTCGCGGCCTTGTCGTCCGATACCGGCTCCGACGCTGACGTGCCCTCGTCCTTGCCCGCGTCCTCGACGTTCTTCTCGGGCTCCTTCTGCGCGATCTCGCCGTCGACCGGTTCGCCGCCGCCCTCGACCGGGCCGCCGTCGGCAGGCCGCAATTCGGCCGGGTCCTCGCGGCCCTTCGTGGCGGCGAAGAAGTACACCAGGGCCGCGACGAACACCAGGGCGGAGGTGAACGAGTTCACGCGGACACCGGCGATGAGGCTCGCGTGATCGCTGCGCATCAGTTCGATCCAGAAGCGGCCGGCGCAGTAACCGGCCACGTACAGGGCGAACAGTCGGCCGTGACCGATGCGGAAGCGGCGATCGACCCACACGAGCAGGAGGACGATCAGCACGTTCCACAGGGCCTCGTACAGGAACGTCGGGTGCACCACGAACGCGACCTCGCCGGTGGACACCCCGTCGATCAGCTGCGGTGACACCTGGCCCACGTCGTTGCGCCGCTCGAAGATCTCGAGACCCCACGGCACCTCGGTCTCACGACCGTAGAGTTCCTGGTTGAAGTAGTTTCCGAGCCGGCCGATCGCCTGCGCCAGCAGGATCGCGGGCGCGACCGCGTCGCCGAGCGCCGGCAGCGGGATGCCGCGGCGGCGACACCCGATCCAGGCGCCGACACCGCCGAGCGCCACGGCGCCCCAGATGCCGAGACCGCCCTGCCACACCTTCAGGGCGTCGACGGGGTCGCCGCCCTCCCCGAAGTACGTCGGCCAGTCGGTCATCACGTGGTACAGACGGCCGCCGATCAGGCCGAACGGCACCGCCCAGATGGCGATGTCGAGGACGGTGCCCTTCTCGCCGCCGCGGGCGACCCAGCGACGGTCACCCCACACGATCGCGACGACGATCCCGACGATGATGAACAGCGCGTACGCGCGCAGGGCCACCGGTCCGACATACCAGACACCTTGGGGCGGACTCGGAATGTAGGCCAGTACGTCCACAGTGGAAGTCACGACGCCACGGTAGCGGAGCGAACGCCCTCGGCGAGTTCCTTCGTGAGCGAGCGCACCGCGTCGAGACCGCTCTCCGCAGCCGTGACCAGCGCGGATCCGACGATGACCGCATCGGCGTACGCGGCGATCTCGGCGGCCTGCGCGCCGGAGCGGACACCCAGTCCGACACCCACCGGAATGTCCGAGTGGGCGCGGATACGGGCGGTCAGCTCGGGTGCCATCGACGACACCGCGTCACGGGCACCGGTGACACCCATCGTCGACGCGGCGTACACGAAGCCGCTGCTCGCGTCGAGGGTCATCGAGAGACGTTCCTCGGTCGACGACGGCGCCACGAGGAAGATCCGGTCGAGGTCGTGTTCCTTCGACGCGGCGATCCACTCGCCGGCTTCCTCGGGGATGAGGTTGGGCGTGATCAGGCCGAGGCCGCCCGCGCTCGCCAGGTCGCGCGCGAACTTGTCGACGCCGTACTGCAGGACCGGATTCCAGTAGGTCATCACGACGGCCTTGCCGCCGACGGAGGCGATCGCCTCGACGACGGTGAACACATCACGCACGCGGACACCGTTCCGCAGCGCCGTCTCGGCCGCCGCCTGGATGGTGGGCCCGTCCATCACCGGGTCGGAGTAGGCGATGCCGACCTCGACGATGTCGCAACCGGATTCGACCATCGCCTTGAACACGTCGATGGACTCCTGCACGGTGGGGAAACCGGCCGGGAGGTACCCGACGAGCGCGGCGCGCTTCTCCTCGCGGCACTGCGCGAACGTCGGGGCGAGGCGCGAGAGTCGTTCGCTCACTTGGCCGAACCTTCCTTGTCAGTCGTGGTGGTCTCGGTCGAGTCGTCGGGATCGAACAGTCCGAACCACTTGGCGGCCGTGTCCATGTCCTTGTCGCCGCGCCCGGACAGGCTGATGACGATGATGGCCCCCTCCCCCAGTTCGCGGCCCAGTCTCAGCGACCCGGCGACGGCGTGGGCGGACTCGATGGCCGGGATGATGCCCTCTCGCTCGGACAGCAGACGGAGCGCGTCCATGGCCTCCGTGTCGGTGACCGGCTCGTAGGTGGCGCGGCCGATGTCCTTGAGGAGTGCGTGCTCGGGTCCGACACCGGGGTAGTCGAGGCCCGCGGAGATCGAGTGCGACTCGATGGTCTGGCCGTCCTCGTCCTGCAGCAGGTACGAGTACGCACCCTGGAACGCGCCCGGGGTGCCCGCGGCGAACGTGGCGGCGTGCCGCCCGGTCTCGACGCCGTCACCGGCGGCCTCGTAGCCGACCAGCCGCACGGCGGGGTCGTCGAGGAACGCGTGGAAGATGCCGATGGCGTTGGAACCGCCGCCGACACACGCCGTCACAGCGTCGGGCAGCCGACCGGTCAGCGCCTGCACCTGGGCACGCGCCTCCAGACCGACGACGCGCTGGAAGTCGCGGACGATGGTCGGGAACGGGTGCGGCCCGGCAGCGGTGCCGAAGCAGTAATACGTGTTGTGGGCGTTGGTGACCCAGTCGCGCAGTGCCTCGTTGATGGCGTCCTTCAGGGTCCTCGACCCCGACTCGACCGACACCACCGACGAGCCCAGCAAGCGCATGCGGGCGACGTTCAGCGCCTGCCGCTCGGTGTCGACGGCACCCATGTAGATGACGCATTCCAGGCCGAGGAGCGCGCAGGCGGTCGCGGTGGCCACACCGTGCTGGCCGGCCCCGGTCTCCGCGATGATGCGGGTCTTGCCCATCCGCTTGGCGAGCAGCACCTGGCCGAGCACGTTGTTGATCTTGTGCGAGCCCGTGTGGTTGAGGTCTTCGCGCTTGAGGATGAGCCGCGCCCCACCGGCGAACTCGCTCATCCGTTTCGCCTCGAAGATCGGGGACGGACGGCCGGTGTAGTCACGCTGGAGACGATCGAGTTCGTTCAGGAACGCGTCGTCGGCGCGGGCCTTCTCGTACTCGGCGGTGACCTCCTCGATCACTGCCATCAGGGCCTCGGGCACGTGCCGTCCGCCGTACACGCCGAAGTGTCCTCCGGCGTCGGGGTCGTGCGTCGTGCGCTCGGCGATCCCGGCGCTGGCAGTCGGCAGATTGCCACCCTTGAAGACGGTTTCCTGATTACGTGAAGTCACAGGTCCAGTCTGCCCCAACGCCGGGTTCGGCCGCCGTCCGGGTCAGTTCCGCCGACGCAGCGTCAGCGTGACGGCTTGGGGCAGGACGGGTGAGCGCCTGCGTTGACCAGATCGGCCACCGCCTTGCGCGGATCCCCGCTGGTGACGAGGCCTTCGCCGACCAGCACCGCGTCGGCTCCCGCACCGGCGTAGGCCAGCAGGTCGGCTGTGCCGCGCACACCGGACTCGGCGATCTTGATGATCTCGGTCGGCAGCCCGGGAGCGATCTCGCCGAACGTGTTCTTGTCGACCTCGAGCGTCTTGAGATTGCGGGCATTGACACCGATGACCTTGGCACCGGCCTCGAGCGCCCGGTTGGCCTCTTCCTCGGTGTGGACCTCGACGAGGGCCGTCATACCCAGCGACTCCGTGCGGTCGATCAGCGACGCAAGCGCGTCCTGTTCGAGGGCGGCGACGATGAGCAGCACGACGTCGGCGCCGTGCGCGCGGGCCTCGTGGATCTGATACGGCCCGACGATGAAGTCCTTGCGGAGGATCGGGATGCTCACCGCGCGGCGGACCGCGTCGAGGTCCGCGAGGGACCCCTGGAACCGGCGCTCCTCGGTGAGCACGCTGATCACGCGGGCGCCACCGGCCTGGTAGGCGGCGGCCAACTCGGCGGGATCGGTGATGTCGGCGAGCGCGCCCTTCGAGGGGCTCGCGCGCTTGACCTCGGCGATGACTCCGATGCCCGGCTCGAGCAGGGCGGCCGCGGCATCGAGGGCCGGCGGTGCGGCAGCGGCGGCAGCCTTGACTGCGGCGAAGTCAAGGACGGCTTCGCGGGCGGCGACGTCGGCGCGCACCCCGTCGAGAATCGAGTCGAGAACGGTCATCGTGGCCCGAGTCCTTTCTGGGCAGAAACCCGATGTGAGGAACATCATCAGGGGTGAAGTCAGCCTAGATGGCACTCTGATTCTGTTTACGTTCGGGTCCCCGGGTCTTTGTCCTGTCCGTCAACTTGGTCGACAGGTTCGGCTTTCTTGTCTTCCACCGTGGGGTCCTCCCCCGCGTCCAGGGCGTCCCAGAGCATGCGCTGGGTGACGGGCCCCTCGCCCGCATCGGCCCCGGCCTTCTTCGCCGCGTCACGCCGCGCACCGGGGCTGTCGTACTTGGAGGAGAGCCCGGCCCGCACACGCGGACGGCGCACGAGTTCCACCGCGGCGGCGAGCGCCGCCACGCCGCCCACCAGCGCGAGCACGGCGGGTCCGACGTGCACGGACACCGACTGAACCTCGGCGCGGCCCGGCAACTCGGCCAGCCTGCCCGCCTCGTCGTCGGAGGCGCCGGACACGATCAACCCCACCGCCGGAACCGCGGCCGCGACGGCCACGACCGCGACGAGGACGCCGAGCACACGCAGCGCCCAGCCCTTCACGGCGAACGACGCGGCGATCGCGGCGACCAGGGTCAGCGCCAACGGCGTGAGCGCCGCCGCCCACGTGCCGCCGGCGAGCGCGGACGTGCGCTCCTCCCCGAGTCCGTCGGAGGAGGTGACCTCCACCCACGTCATCCGGGAGGCACCCCACAGGCACAGCGCGGCGACCGCGAGCAGCAGCACCGAGATCATCGACCGGCGACGTCCCGCCTGCCCGGGTTCCCGGGACGTCTCCGACGCGTCACTCACTGCGTGTCGCCTCCCAGGGTCTTCAGCGTGTGCGCCGCCGCGATCGCGCTCAGCACCGCCATCGCCTTGTTCCGCGCCTCCGTGTCCTCGTACTCGGGGTTCGAGTCGGCGACGACGCCCGCACCCGCCTGGACGTACCCGATGCCGTCCTTGATCAGCGCGGTCCGGATCGCGATGGCCGTGTCGGCGTCGCCGGCGAAGTCGAGGTACCCGATGATGCCGCCGTAGATGCCCCGGCGCGTGGGTTCGAGTTCCTCGATCAGCTGCATCGCCCGGACCTTCGGCGCACCCGACAGCGTGCCCGCCGGGAAACACGCGGTGACGGCGTCCAAGGCATGCTTACCGTCCGCGAGGTGACCCGTGACGGTGGAGACGAGATGCATCACGTGGCTGTACCGCTCGATGTGGCGGTAGTCGTGGACCTTCACCGTGCCCGGTTCGCACACGCGCCCGAGGTCGTTGCGGCCCAGGTCCACGAGCATGAGGTGCTCCGCGTTCTCCTTCTCGTCGGCGAGCAGGTCCTTCTCGAGCAGGATGTCCTCCTCCTCGGTGTGCCCGCGCCACCGGGTTCCCGCGATCGGGTGCGTGGTGGCGACGCCTTCCGACACGGTCACCAGGGCCTCCGGGCTCGAACCGACGATCGAGAACGCGGTCTCGCCGTCGCCGTTCGGCACGTTGAGCAGGTACATGTACGGGCTGGGGTTGGAGGCGCGCAGCATCCGGTAGACGTCGATCGGGTCCGCGGTGCAGTCGATCTCGAAGCGCTGCGACAGCACCACCTGAAATGCCTCGCCCGCCTCGATGTCTCCCACGAGTTTCTGCACGTCGGCGCCGAATCCTTCGGTGGTGCGCTGACGCCGGTAGTCGGGGGCGGGCTTCGCGAACGTGGACACGGTGGACGACGCCGGCGCCGACAGGGCGTGCGTCATCCGGTCCAGCCGCTCCACTGCGGAGTCGTAGGCCTCGTCGACACGTTCGTCGGTGCCGTCCCAGTTGACCGCGTTGGCGATCAGGGTGATGGCGCCCTCGTGGTGGTCGACGGCCGCGAGATCCGTCGCCAGCAACATGACCATCTCGGGGATCTGCAGATCGTCGGTGGCGTGCTCGCCGATGCGCTCGATCCGGCGCACCGCGTCGTAGCCGAGGAAGCCCACCATGCCGCCGGTCAGCGGCGGCAGGTCGGGCAGCCGCTCGGTGCGGAGCAGTTCCAGCGTCCGGCCGAGGGCCGCGATCGGATCGCCGCCGGACGGGACGCCCGCCGGGACGTTGCCGTACCAGGCGGCTTCACCGTCGACGACGGTGAGCGCGGCGGGACTGCCCGCGCCGATGAACGACCATCGCGACCACGATCGGCCGTTCTCCGCCGACTCGAGCAGGAAGGTCCCCGGCCGGTTCGCCGCCAGCTTGGTGTACGCCGACAGCGGAGTTTCCGCGTCTGCCAACACCTTGCGCGTCACCGGGACCACCCGGTGTTCGGCGGCGAGAGCGTGGAACTGCTCGCGCGTCGTAGTCGAGTCGGACCCGTCGTCGGCCGGGGTGGCGGCGGACTCGGGTGCGGGAATCGTGGTGGGCTCGCCGTGCATGCCGACCATCATCCCAGGCGCACTCGTCGTGTCTGCGTGCGCGGGTAGCCTCGGCTCTCATGAAGCCAGGTCAGCTCGCACCGGAATTCACCCTGCCCGATCAGGACGGCATCGCGCGGTCCCTGTCGACCCTCCTCGAGGACGGCCCTCTGGTGCTGTTCTTCTACCCCGCGGCGTCGACGCCGGTCTGCACCGCCGAGGCCTGCCATTTCCGCGACCTCGGAATCGAGTTCTCCGCGGTGGGCGCGTCCCGCGCCGGGATCAGCACCGACGCGGTGGAGAAGCAGGCGTCGTTCGCGCAGGCGCAGTCGTTCGACTACCCGCTGCTGTCGGACGCTGACGGAGCCGTCGCGGAGAAGTTCGGCGTCCGCCGCGGACTGCTCGGCAAACTCGCCCCGGTCAAGCGGTCGACGTTCGTCATCGACACCGACCGCACCGTGCTCGAGGTCATCTCGAGCGAGTTCCGCGCCAACACGCACGGCGATCAGGCGCTCGCCTTCCTCCGGACACGTCAGTCCACCTGAATCGACCTTTTGGCCAGCCCCATCCAGAAGCCGTCGATCACCTGCCGAGGGATCTGCTCCGGATCGCTCGAGGCGCCCAGCGTGACGAACAGCGGCGCGAAGTGCTCGATCGTCGGGTGGGCGTACGGCATGCCCGGCGCGAGCGAGCGGAAGTCGATGAGCGAATCGACGTCGCCCGCGGCGAGGCGCTCGTCCGCCCAGGCGTCGAACTCCGACGACCAGCCGGGCGCCTTCGCGTCGGGTGACGGGTCGCGCAGGAACGGCAGGCCGTGGGTGGTGAATCCCGAACCGACGATCAGCACACCCTGCTCGCGCAGGGGACGCAGCCGCTCACCGAGGTGCAGCAGTCGCTGCGGGTCGAGCGTGGGCAGCGAGATCTGCAGGACCGGGATGTCGGCGTCGGGGTACATGACCGTCAACGGCACGTAGGCGCCGTGGTCCAGGCCGCGGTGCGGCTGGTGCGACACGGTCTCGTCGTCCGGCATCAGCGCCACGATCTGCGCCGCGAGGTCGGGGGCACCGGGCGACTCGTACGTGGTCCGGTAGAAGCGCTCGGGGAAGCCACCGAAGTCGTAGACGAGGGGCGTGCCGGTGGTGGTGGATCCGATCGTGAGCGGCGCCGATTCCCAGTGCGCCGACACCATGAGGATGGCCTTCGGCCGCGGCAGGTCGCCTGCCCACTTCGCCAGCTGCGACACCCACAGTTCGCTGTCGACCAGTGGAGGCGCACCATGGCTGAGGAACAGTGCGGGCATCGTGGCGGTCATCGCGACTCCTTCGGATCCGAGATCCAACATCGACGGCCAATGTTGAACCTTCAAGTTACTATAAGAGTCAACCGATGGGCGCGGCAACTAATTCCCCGGGCACGATCCGGCCCGCGACGTGCTAACTATGTTGAACACGCTGCACGCGTGGATCGACGTACAGATGGAGGACACCACTGATGAGTGGGAACGACGAGGGCAAGCCCGCAGAACCCGGCACCCGATGGCTCGACGCAGAGCAGCAGGAGGCCTGGCTCACCCTCATCGCCCTGGTCACCCGGCTCCCCGCCGCACTGGACACCCAGCTCCAACGCGACTCGGCACTCACCCACTTCGAGTACTTCGTCCTCGCCTCGCTGTCCGGCGAAACCAACCGGCGCCTCCAGCTGTCCCTGCTCGCCCAGCGCGCCAACGCATCACTGTCCCGGCTGTCCCACGTCATCACCAAGATGGAAAAAGCCGGCTGGGTGCGCCGCGAGAGCATCCGCGGCAGCCGCGGCTCCGACGCCGTCCTCACGGACGAAGGCATGGCCAAAGTCGTCGAGGCCGCGCCCCCGCACGTCGAATCCGTCCGCTCACTGATCTTCGACGGACTGTCCGCCGAACAAGTCCGTCAGCTGTCCGAACTGTCCGGCGCCATGCTCACCCAACTCGACAAGAGCATCGCGTCGGGAACCGGCAGAGCCTGACAGCAACTCACCCCAGCGGCGTCCCGCCGACACCCCAGCTGTCGCGCGGGACCTCGGTGATCGTCACCCACACCTTCGCGGGATCCTTGCCCGTCGCATCGGCGTAGGCCTGAGTGACCGCCTCGATCGTCGCGCGCTTCTGCTCCGCGGTGAGCCCCGGTGTCTGACTGATCTGAATCAATGGCATGCAGGCATTCTGCCCGAGGGCATGCGGGCATTCTGCCCGAGCGTCGTGGCGGGCATTCTGCCCGAGCGTCGTGGCGCCCTACTCGACGGCGAGAAGAACGTCGGTGTCGAAGCAGGTGTGCGTGCCCGTGTGGCACGCCGCCCCCTCCTGATCGACGACGAGCAGCACGGTGTCGCCGTCGCAGTCGAGCCGCACCTCGTGGACGTACTGCGTGTGACCGGACGTCTCGCCCTTCACCCAGTACTGCTGACGGGACCGGGAGTAGTACGTGCCCTTGCGGGTGTCGAGGGTGCGGGCGAGGGCCTCGTCGTCCATCCACGCCACCATCAGGACGTCGCCCGTCGACCGTTCCTGCGCGACAGCGCTGAACAGTCCCGCCTCGTTGCGCTTGAGCCGTGACGCGATAGCGGGGTCGAGACTCATCGGACGGTGATCCCTTCTTCACGCATGGACTTCTTCACGTCGCCGATCGTCATGTCGCCGAAGTGGAAGACACTGGCGGCCAGGACGGCGTCCGCGCCGGCGCCGACCGCGGGTGCGAAATGCTCGACGGCGCCCGCTCCCCCGCTGGCGATCACCGGCACGTGCACGGCCGCGCGCACCGCCCGGATCATCGGCAGGTCGAAACCGGCCTTCGTGCCGTCGGCGTCCATCGAGTTGAGCAGGATCTCCCCGACGCCCAGTTCGGCGCCGCGGACCGCCCACTCCACCGCGTCGATACCGGTGCCGCGCTTGCCGCCGTGCGTCGTGACCTCCCACCCCGACGGGGTGTCGGGCTGACCCTGCGGCACGGTCCGTGCATCGACCGACAGGACGATGCACTGGGAGCCGAAGCGTTCGCTGAGTTCGCGGAGCAACTCGGGCCGGGCGATCGCGGCGGTGTTGACGCTGACCTTGTCGGCGCCTGCGCGCAGCAGCCGGTCGACGTCCTCGACGGTGCGGACACCGCCGCCGACCGTGAGCGGGATGAAGACCTGCTCCGCCGTCCGGCTCACCACGTCGAGCATGGTGCCCCGGTCCGCGGTGGACGCGGTGACGTCGAGGAACGTGAGCTCGTCGGCTCCCTGGGCGTCGTATGCGGCAGCCAGCTCGACGGGGTCACCCGCATCCCGCAGGTTCTCGAAATTGACGCCCTTGACGACGCGTCCGGCATCGACGTCCAGACACGGGATCACTCGAACCGCCAGTGTCATTGCGTACGCCCTCCTGAAGGCTCGGAACGAGGATCACCCAGTGATCCGAGGATATCGAGAATTTCGCCGTGCACTCCGGGCGCTCCGGCGAGCACCGAGTCGGACGTCACGGTCCAGGGTTTGCCGCCCAGATCCGTGACCACACCACCCGCGGCGCGCACCAGCGCGACACCGGCGGCGTTGTCCCACGCATTGTGGCCGAACACCACCGCGCCGCCGAGTATTCCGGCCGCGGTGAACGCGAGGTCGACGCCGGTGGATCCGTGAATCCGGATCCGGGAGGACACCCGGCTGAGCTGTGCAAGGACCTGCAGCCGGTACGCGCCGGGGATGCGACCGCGACTGTCGATGTTCAGTGCGCCCAAGCCCACGATCGACGACGCCAGCGACGTGCGACCGAGCGCAGGCAGGGGCTTGCCCCCTTCGAGCAGCGGGCCGTCCGCGACGGCCGCATACCGCCGCCCGACGAGCGGCAGCCACGTCAGACCGAGGACGGGAACCCCGTCGTCGAGCAGCGCGAGCAGCGTGCCCGCCGTGGGCAGACCGGCCGAATAGTTGAACGTGCCGTCGATGGGGTCGAGCACCCACACGGGTCCGCTGCCCAGGTCGGGGCCGCCGAACTCCTCGCCGTGCACGTCGATGCCGGTCCGGTCACGCAATTCACCGGTCAGCCGCTTCTCGAGTTCGAGGTCGACGGCGGTCGCGAAGTCGTCGGGACCCTTGTGGACGGCGCTGGGCGCACCCACACCCGAGACGAACCGGTCGTGCACGCCGTCGAGCAGCTCGCTGGCGACGGCGAGGAGCTCCCGGGGATCACGGGACAGGGCCATGGCGGGAACTCAGCCCGAGACCGCGGCGAGCGCCTCGGGGAGGGTGAACCGCCCCGCGTACAGCGCCTTGCCGACGATGGATCCCTCCACCCCCTGATCGACGAGCCCGGCGATCGCCCGGAGGTCGTCGATGGTGGACACGCCGCCCGAGGCCACGACGGGGGCGTCGGTGGCCGCGCAGACCTGCGCGAGAAGTTCGAGATTGGGGCCGGTGAGGGTGCCGTCCTTGCTCACGTCGGTGACGACGTACCGGGAGCAGCCGTCCTTGTCGAGCCGGGCGAGCGTCTCCCACAGGTTTCCGCCCTCGGTGACCCAGCCGCGACCGCGGAGCTGGTATTCACCGTCGACGAGGCGCACGTCGAGACCGACGGCGATCTTCTCGCCGTATTTGGCGATGGCGCGGGCACACCACTCGGGGTTCTCGATGGCGGCGGTACCGAGGTTGACGCGGCCGCAGCCCGTCGCCAGTGCGGCCTCGAGCGACGCGTCGTCGCGGATCCCACCGGACAGTTCCACCTGGACGTCGAGCTCGCCCACCACGTCGGCGAGGAGTTCACGGTTCGAGCCGCGACCGAATGCGGCGTCGAGGTCGACGATATGCACCCACTCGGCACCGTCGTTCTGCCATGCGAGGGCGGCATCACGAGGCGAGCCGTATCCGGTCTCGCTTCCTGCCTCCCCCTGGACGAGGCGAACAGCTTCACCGTTGACGACATCTACAGCAGGCAAAAGGACCAGGCTCACGTGCGACAACCCTAGTCGCTCAGCGGTCGGAACCCGGCTCCGGGTCCTCGGGATCGGGACCGTACGCGTTGCGGGTCATGCGTTTCGACACGAAGCCCATGGCCGCGATCGCACCTGCGACGCCGAGCAGTCCGACGATCAACCCGAGGACGGGGCCCGGTTTTATCACCAGAATGATGGCGGTGGCGAGTACCAGCACCGCGGTGGCTGCGACCATCGCGTACACCGCGAGCCTGCCGATCGACAGGTCGCCGCGCCCGTCCCCGGGCTCGGTCACAGACTGCGAACCCAGTTCCGGAGCAGCTCCGCGCCCGCGTCACCGGACTTCTCGGGGTGGAACTGGGTGGCGGACAGCGCGCCGTTCTCGACGGCGGCGAGGAACTTGCCGCCGTGGTCGGCCCACGTCAGGGCAGGGGGCGCGAGCCGCTCCGGTGTCGGCATGTCCCAGGACTGGGCCGCATACGAGTGGACGAAGTAGAACCGGGTGTCGGGATCGATCCCGGCGAACAGCGTGCTGTTGTCGGGGGCCTCGACCGTGTTCCATCCCATGTGCGGCAGCACGTCGGCCTGGAGCCGTTCGACGGTGCCGGGCCATTCGCCGCAGCCTTCCGCCTCGACGCCGAACTCGACTCCGCGTTCGAAGAGGATCTGCATGCCGACGCAGATCCCGAGGACCGGCCGTCCGCCGGCCAGACGCTGACCGATGATCCGCTCCCCGCGGACCGCGCGTAGTCCCTCCATGCACGCGGCGAAGGCGCCGACGCCGGGAACGACCAGACCGTCGGCCGCGAGTGCAACCTTGTGATCGGATGTGACCTCGACGCGCGCGCCGGTCCGGGCCAGAGCGCGGGTGGCCGAATGCAGGTTGCCGGAGCCGTAGTCGAGGACGGCAATCGTGGAGACGGTCATGACACAACCTTATCCGGCGGCTGCACGACGCCCGAGGGCGCGGCCGACGACCATCGCGGCGGCCGGAACCACCGCGACCGCCGTCGCCGCGACCGCGAACACCCAGGAGTACCCGGCCGCCGACGCGACGGCCCCGAGCGCGAGGGAACCGAAACCGGTTCCGGCGTCGAACCCGATGTTCCATCCGGCGCTCGCCGAGCCGAATCGGGCCGGTCCCGCGGCGGTGAAGATCATGACGAGGGTTTCGTTCTGCACCGCGCCGAATCCGAATCCGAAGGCCAGGGCCGCACACACCAGCAGCGGCACCGGCGCACTCGTCGCCGCGGCGACGGCGAACAGCACCAGGCCGAGGCACACGAACGCCAAAGCGGGAACCAGGGCGCGGCCCACCCCCAGCCGGTCGGAGAACGATCCTGCGGCGTATCGCCCGATCAGCGTCGCACCGCTCGAGACGGCGAGGATCACCCCGGCGAGCGAGGCTCGTTCCGAGATCGCGATCGGCAGCAGGCTGGAGAGGCCGCCGAATGCGGCCGCGGAGATCGCGATCGCGAGCCACGGGGTGAGTAGGACGGCGAACGGGATGCGGCCCTGCGAGGTGCGGTCCGCGGGGGCGTGAATCGCGGGGAGCCGCGTAATCGCGAGCACCGCGAGGGCGGGAATGAGGGCACCGATCACGAAGACGGGGGTCGCGGACCAGTGCTGCATGATCGCGAGCCCCGCCGGCAGACCGACCATCTGCGCGGCGGCCACCGCGATTCCCTGCGCACCCGTCGCCCGGCCGAGCATCTCGCGGGGAACGAGTTCGGCGACCAGCGCACTGCTGGCGACGGTGAGCATGCCGAAGCCCGAGCCCCGGACGGCAGACACGGCCAGCACCGGGATCGCCTCGGTCGACAGGAGGAGGAGCAGCGACGGCGGCCCGAGCAGCATGCAGCCGGCGGCGAGCACCCAGCGATGCCCCCACCTGCGCAGGAGCCGGGGCACACCGAGTTGCGTGACGACGGTCGCGGCCATGAACACGGCCGTCACGCTGCCGGCGAGCGTGTCCGAGCCACCGGACAGCGAGACGATCAGCGGCACCACGGGCAGCAGCACCGCCCAGCCGCCGAACGCCGCCGCGCCCATCACCATCGCGGCGGGCATGCCGCGGGTGCGGAGCAGGCCGCGGCGCGGCTCCACTGCGACGGGCATTACATCAACCTGAGAACGCCTGCCACGGCTGCCAGCACCGCCAATGCCAGCAGCACGCCCGAGGCCAGTTTGTTGAACTTCCACATGGAATACGCCCCGCCCGCCGCGATCCCCGCGGCGATGAACAGGACGTAGACGAGGACGACACTCACGAATGCGCCCGGATCACAGGCTGCCCTTGGTGGAGGGCACACCCGTGACGCGGGGATCCGGTTCGACGGCCTCGCGCAGTGCCCGGGCGACGGCCTTGAACTCGGCCTCGGTGATGTGGTGCTGATCGCGCCCGTAGAGCACGCGCACGTGCAGGGCGATGCGCGCGTTGAGCGCGATCGACTCGAACACGTGCCGGTTGATCACCGTCGCGTACGGCACGCCCGGGTAGCCGCCGATGACGGAGTGCAGCAGGTGTTCGGGTTCGCCGGTGTGAACGCAGTACGGACGCCCCGACACGTCGACCGACGCGTGCGCGAGCGTCTCGTCCATGGGGATGAACGCGTCACCGAACCGGCGGATGCCCTTCTTGTCGCCGAGCGCCTGACCGAGCGCCTGACCGAGCACGATCGACGTGTCCTCCACCGTGTGGTGCGCCTCGATCTCGATGTCGCCCTTCGCGTGGACGGTGAGGTCGAAACTCGCGTGGGAGCCGAGCGCGGTCAGCATGTGATCGAAGAACGGGACCCCGGTGGAGACGTCGACGATGCCGGTGCCGTCGAGGTTCAGTTCGACGGTGATGCTGGATTCCTTGGTGGTGCGCTCCACGCGGGCGATGCGGTCGGTCATCCTCGGTCTCCTGAGCTGGTGAGTTCGGTGGCGGCGATCTCGTCGCTCGCCACGATGAAGGCGTCGTTCTCGGAGGCCAGCCCGACGGTGGCGCGCAGATACCCCGGGATGCCGACGTCCCGGATGAGCACTCCGCGGTCGAGGTAGGCCCGCCAGGCGTGGGCACTGTCGGTGAACTCACCGAACAGGATGAAGTTCGCGTCGCTGGGGATGACGCGGAACCCCGTGTCCTCCAATGCCTTCGACACCCGCACCCGCTCCGTTGCGAGAGCGTGCACGCTGGCGAGCGTCTCGTTCGCGTGCCGCAGCGCCGCGCGGGCAGCGGCCTGCGTGACCACCGACAGGTGATACGGCAGCCGGACCAGGAGCAGCGCCTCGATGAATGCCGGTGCGGCCGCGAGGTATCCGAGCCGGCCACCGGCGAACGCGAACGCCTTGCTCATCGTCCGCGACACCACCAGCTTCGACGGGTACTCGTCGATCAACGTCAGAGCGCTGGGCGCGTCGGAGAATTCGGCGTACGCCTCGTCGACGATCACGATGCCCGGCGCGGCGTCGAGGACCCGGCGCAGTTCCGCGATGCCGACGCTGTGCCCGGTCGGGTTGTTGGGACTGGTGACGAACACGACGTCGGGCCTGCGCTCGGTGATCGCCGCGGTCGCGGCGTCCACGTCGAGCGCGAAGTCGGCGCGCCGGAAGATCGGCAGCCACTCGGTCTCGGTGCCGTCCGCGATGATCGGGTGCATCGAATACGACGGCACGAAGCCCATCGCGCTGCGACCGGGACCGCCGAACGCCTGCAGCAGCTGCTGCAGGATCTCGTTGGACCCGTTGGCCGCCCACACGTTGTCGACCGTCACCGGCACCCCCGTCTGGCGGACGAGGTACGCGGCGAGGTCGGTGCGCAGTGCCACCGCATCCCGATCCGGGTAGCGGTGCAGTTCCCGCGCGGCCTCCCGCACGGACTCGGCGACGTCGTCGACGAGCGCCTTCGTGGGCGGGTGCGGGTTCTCGTTGGTGTTCAGCTGGACCGGGACGGTCAGCTGCGGCGCCCCGTACGCCGACTTGCCGCGCAAGTTCTCCCGGATCGGCAGGGCGTCCACCCCGATCGACGAACCCGGCACGTTCGCCGCGGTCACCGCAGCGCCTCGAACCGCAGCCGCACGGCCTCACCGTGCGCGGGCAGGTCCTCGGCGTTCGCGAGGGTGATGACGTGGCCGGAGACCTCCTTCAGCGCGGATTCGGAGTAGTCGACCACGTGGATGCCGCGCAGGAACGTCTGCACGCTCAGACCCGAGGAGTGCCGGGCGCAGCCCGCAGTGGGCAGGACGTGGTTGGACCCGGCGCAGTAGTCGCCGAGGCTGACCGGCGCCCACGGGCCGACGAACACCGCGCCCGCACTGGTCACCTTCGCGGCGACGGCGGTGGCGTTCTCGGTCTGGATCTCGAGGTGCTCGGCGGCGTACGCGTTGACCACCCGCAGTCCCGCCTCGACGTCGGAGACCAGGACGGTGCCCGACTGCGTGCCGGACAGCGCGGCGGTGACGCGCTCCTTGTGCTTGGTGATCGCGAGTTGCGCGGCCAGTGCCGTGTCGACGGCGTCGGCGAGTTCGACGCTGGATGTGACGAGCACGCTCGCGGCCATCACGTCGTGCTCGGCCTGGCTGATCATGTCTGCGGCGACGTGCACCGGGTCGGCCGTGTGGTCGGCGAGGATCGCGATCTCGGTGGGGCCCGCCTCGGCGTCGATGCCGACGAGGCCGCGGCAGAGGCGCTTGGCGGCGGTGACGTAGATGTTGCCGGGGCCGGTGATGAGGTCGACGGGGGCGAGTTCGGCGCCGTTCGTGTCGGTGCCGCCGTAGGTGAGCAGGGCGACAGCCTGACCGCCGCCGACGGCCCACACCTCGTCGACCCCCAGCAGGGCGGCCGCGGCGAGGATCGTCGGGTGCGGCAGACCACCGAAGTCGGACTGCGGCGGCGACGCCACCACGAGAGACCGGACACCGGCGGCCTGCGCCGGGACCACGTTCATCACGACGCTGGACGGGTAGACGGCGTTGCCGCCGGGAACGTACAGCCCGACGCGGTCGACGGGAACCCACCGTTCGGTGACGGTGCCTCCCGGGACGACCTCGGTGGTGGTGTCGGTGCGGCGCTGGTCGGCGTGGACCTTGCGGGTGCGTTCGATCGCGACCTCGAGGGCGGCCCGGACGGCCGGATCGAGTTCGCCGAGCGCGCGGTCCAACTCGGACTGCGGCACCCGCACCTGCGCGGGACTGACGCCGTCGAACTTCTCGCTGAACTCGAGCGCCGCGTCGGCGCCGCGCTCACGGACCGCCTCGACGACCGGGCGAACCTGATGCAGGACCGCGTCCACATCCACTCCACCTCGAGGAAGTGCGGCGCGAAGTTCGGCCGTGGAAGGGGTACGACCACGAAGGTCGGTGCGGGCGAGCATGAGAGGTCCTCTCTGCGAATGTCGGGACACGGTGTCTCGGACGAGCGGACTGTTCTGCGAAGAACAGGGCTCGACACCGATTATCCAGGATAGGCGCACCCCATTTTCACCGGTCGGCGGCCGACCGGGTTTCCGCCGACACCGGTGCCGGCTCGTCCCACACCGGGGCGGGCAGGATCAGCGAGTGGATGAACCGCATCTTCTCCAGCACCGCGGCCGGAAGCACGAACGGATACAGGTCGTGGTGGCCCATCGACCTGTTCAGCTGGTTGAGCGCCCACGACAGCGGCAGCCACCAGTCGATGATCTGGTCGAACCCCACGTCACCACTGAGTTCGCTGCTCGTCGTCGCTCCGGCGGGCGCCATCGCGAAGGCCGCCGCGGTGTCCAGGGCGTCGCGGATGTGCAGGTAGTGAGCGAACGTCTCCGCCCAGTCCTCGGCGGGGTGCATCGTGGCGTAGGACGACACGTAGAGCCGGCCCCAGCGCTTCGGCGCACCCTCGCGGTAGTGGCGTTTCAGCGCGGCCTGGTAGTCGACGTCCGGATCCCCGAACAGGTCCTCGAATCGGGCGCGTTCGGCGTCGCCCCGGATCAGCATCACCTGGTAGTAGTGCCCGATCTCGTGCCGGAAATGGCCGACGAGCGTGCGATACGGCTCGTCCATCTCGACGCGCAGCTGTTCCCGGTGCACGTCGTCGCCCTCGGCCAGGTCGAGGGTGATCACCCCGCCGGCGTGCCCGGTCACCACGCGGGTCCGTGCGCTCGACAGCAGGTCGAAGGCCAACCCGGTGCCCGGGTCCTCGAACTTGGGGACGATCGGAAGACCGAGCTCGTCGAGTTCGAGAACGACCCGCCTCTTGTTGGTCTCGGCGGTCGCGAACGCGGCCATGCCCTCGTCGTCACCGTCCGCAGGACGCGTCCGCGTCAGCCGGCACGACGTGCACAGGCTCTGGACGTCGTCGTTCCGGACGAGCCAATTGCACTTCGCCGTGCCGGCATTCCCGCACCGCACCCAGGTCTCGCCGTCCACGTCCGCCCGGTCCCCGCCGTCGAGGACGACGATGGACCGGCTCGGCAGGTGGAATCCCAGGGCGCTGTCACATTTCAGGCAGAGACTGTTCTCGAACGACAGTCGTTGGCCGCATTTTCGACACATGAAGCTGCGCACTGGTGTTCCCTCGGCTCGTCCCGCCCGCGTCCGAGAACGCAGGCGGGTGCCACGCTGGTGTGCGCGTCTCCTCGGAGGGTACCGCCGAGCCGGGGCGCGGAACCCGACGGCCTAGAGGCGGGTCGAGTGCAGGAACCTCCTCGCCAGGTTTTCCTCGGTGGACGCGCCGGGGGTCCACTCGGTGATCCACGGACCGGTGCCTTCGCTGGGGTCGACCACTCCCCGCTCCAGCCACGCATACCGTCCCTCGAGGATCGAGTGCGCGACCTGCTTGTCCACGTCGTCGGTGTTGTGCCACAGACCGTCGAACAGTTTCTCGACCCGCAACGCTGCCTGCCGGCAGAACACGTCGGCGAGTTCGTAGGCGGCCGCGCCCTCGGCCTCGTTCTCCTCGCGCTGCATCGCCGCCTTGACGCACGTGGCGGACATCGCGAACAGCTCGGCGCCGATGTCCACGACCCGGCCGAGGAAGCCCTGCTGCTTCTCCAGCGCCGCCTGCCACCGGGCCATCCCGTAAAACGTGGAGCGGGCCAGCTTGCGGGAGTGCCGTTCGACGAACCGCAGGTGCTTGGCCAGGACACCGAATTCGCTGAACGACGTCGGCACCTGCCCCTTGCCTGCCACGAGTTGCGGCAGCCACTTCGCGTAGAAACCACTCGCCTTGGCGGCCGCGCGGGCCTTCGCACCGGTGTCGGCGTGCGGGTCCGCGAGATCGCCCGCCGCCGTGAGGTGCGCGTCCACGGCCTCGCGCGCGACCAGCAGCCGCATGATCTCGCTCGAGCCCTCGAAGATCCGGTTGATGCGCAGGTCGCGGTCCAGCTGCTCCACCGGCACCGCACGTTCACCGCGGGCCGCCAGCGACGCCGCCGTCTCGTATCCACGGCCGCCGCGGACCTGGATCAGCTCGTCGGAGATGACGCAGGCCATCTCGGACGACCACAACTTGGCGAGCGCCGCCTCGATCCGGATGTCGTTGCGACCCTCGTCGTTCATCTGCGCCGACAGGTCCACCACGGCCTCGAGGGCATAGGTGGTCGCGGCCATGAACGACAGTTTGTTGGCGACGGCAGTGTGCTCGGCGATCGGCTTGCCCCACTGGACGCGGACGCCCGACCATTCGCGGGCGATCTTCAGCGACCACTTCCCGGCCCCGGCGCACATCGCCGGAATCGCCAGCCTGCCGGCGTTGAGTGTGGTGAGCGCGATCTTGAGTCCGTCACCTTCCCGGCCGATCAGGTTCTCGGCCGGAACGCGGACCTTGTACATGCGGGTGACGCCGTTCTCGATCCCCCGCAGTCCCATGAACGCGTTGCGCCGTTCGACGGTGATGCCCGGGGTGTCGGCCTCGACGACGAAGGCGGAGATTCCGCCGCGGTGGCCTTCGCTCTTGGGCACCCGCGCCATGACGACGAGCAGTTCGGCGACGACGCCGTTGGTCGTCCACAGCTTCACGCCGTCCAGTTCGTAGGCGGCACCGCCCTCGATGGGGGTCGCGGAGGACGCCAGCCGCGCGGGGTCGGAACCGACGTCCGGTTCGGTGAGGAGGAAGGCGGAGATGGCGCCGCGGGCGCAGCGCGGCAGGAACTCGCGTTTCTGCTCGGGGGTGCCGGCCAGCTTGAGCGGTTCGGGGACGCCGATCGATTGATGCGCGGACAGCAGCGCGCCCAGGCTCGGATGCACCGACGCGACGAGCATCAAGGCCCGGTTGTACGCGACCTGCGAGAGTCCGAGGCCGCCGTACTCCTCCGAGATCTTCAGGCCGAAGCACCCGAGGTCGGCGAGGCCGCGGACGTATTCGTCGGGAATGCGCGACTGGGACTCGATGACGCTGCCGTCCATCTCCTCGCAGTAGGCGCGGAGGCGAACGAGGAATTCCTCGGCCTTGGCGGCGTCCTCGGTCGCCGGCCGGGGGAAGGGATGAACCAGATCCAGCCGGAACCGTCCCAGAAACAGTTCTTTCGCGAACGAGGGTTTGTCCCAGCCGGATTCCCTCGCCTCCTCCGCGACCGCTCGTGCTTCTTCCTCGGTGACCTTCGGAGCTGAGGTGTCGACCATGACGCGCCTCCTACTGGCGGGTAGTCCTACTCACCAGTATCACCCAATCGGCGCACTCGGGACAGCGTTTCCGCTACTCTTCGGCCGATGCGGACTCCCTCGCGACTCCTGGGCGCCGGCGCGGTCCTGCTGTGCTTGCTGGCGCCCGCGACCGCGGCGCACGCCGCCCCTCTCCCCGACGACTTCCTGTGGGGCGTCGCGACGTCCGGGTTCCAATCGGAGGGTTCCTCACCAGACAGCAACTGGCGGCGGTATTCCGACTCCGGACGGACCCACGACGCGATCGGCAGCTCCGTCGACTTCCGTCACCGGTACACCGAGGACATCACCCGCGCCGCGGACCTGGGTGTCGACGTCTTCCGGTTCGGCGTCGAATGGGCCCGCCTGCAACCCACCCCGGGCGTGTGGGACGAGACCGAACTGCGGTACTACGACGACGTCGTCCACGAGATCACCGGCCGCGGAATGACCCCGATGATCACCCTCGACCACTGGGTGTATCCGGGGTGGGTCGCCGATCGGGGCGGCTGGGCGAACCCGGACACGGTCGACGACTGGCTCGCGAACGCGCAGAACGTGATCGAGCGCTATTCCGGTCTCGGTGCGCTCTGGATCACGATCAACGAACCGACCGTCTACGTGCAGAAGGAGCTGACGTTCGGTGGCATCACCCCCGACCGGGCCCCGCAGATGCTCGACCGGCTCGTCGAGGTCCACCGCCGCGCCTACGACCTGATCCACGAGAACGACCCGGGCGCCCGGGTGAGCAGCAACCTCGCGTACGTCCCAGCCGCGATGGACGCGCTCGACGCCACCTTCGTCGACCGGATCCGCGACAAGCTCGACTTCCTCGGCGTCGACTACTACTACGGCCTCTCCCCCGACAACCTCACCGCGGCACACGCGGTCACCGACGCCTTCTACGACATCAACCCTCAACCGGACGGCATCTACCACGCCCTGATGCGGTACACCGGAAAATTTCCGGGACTACCGCTGTACGTCGTGGAGAACGGCATGCCCACCGACGACGGGAAACCGCGCCCGGACGGCTACACCCGGTCCGATCATCTCCGCGATCACGTCTTCTGGCTGGAGCGGGCACGGGCGGACGGCGCCCCGGTGATCGGATACAACTACTGGTCGATCACCGACAACTACGAGTGGGGCACGTACCGTCCCCGGTTCGGCCTGTTCACCGTCGACGCGCTGACCGATCCCACCCTCACCCGCCGACCGACCGATGCGGTGACCACCTACCGGGACCTCGTCGCGAACGGGCTCCTGCCCGGCTACGAACCCGAACGCCCTGCCGCACTCTGTTCCCTCGTGAATCCGCCGCTCAGCTGCATCGATCCCCCGTAGATCGGGTGCAGCAGAGGCGCGACGTACCATCACCTCGTGTCGTGGCAGATGTGGTGTGCAGTGCTCGGGGCTTCGTGCGTGATCAGTCTGTCCCCGGGGGCCGGCGCGATCGCATCGATGGCCACGGGGATGCGGTTCGGGTTGCGTCGCGGCTATTGGAACATCGCGGGTCTCCAGCTGGGGTTGCTGCTGCAGATCGCGGTGGTCGCCGCCGGACTCGGGGCACTGCTCGCGAATTCGACACTCGCGTTCACGGTGATCAAGTGGTTCGGCGTCGCCTACCTGGTGTATCTCGGCGTCCGTCAGTGGCGGGCGAGCGCGACCGACGTGTCGGGCGTCGACGGCGAGGTCGCCGAGACCAGCGGGCCCGCGATGACCCTGCGCGGCTTCCTGGTCAATGCCAGCAACCCGAAGGCCGTCGTCTTCATGCTGGCGGTGCTCCCACAGTTCATCACCCCGTCGGCGCCGCTGCTCCCCCAATACCTGGTCATCGCCGCCACCATGGTCGCAGTCGACGTCGTCGTCATGACCGGCTACACCGGGCTGGCGTCGAAGGTCCTGCGGCTGATGCGGTCACCACGCCAGCAGCGCGCGACCAACCGGACGTTCTCCGGATTGTTCTTCGTCGCGGCCACGTTCCTGGCGACGGTGCGCCGCGCCGTCTGACCCGTGAGTACTTGTTAACCGCGGGCGGTTAACAAGTACTCACGGGTGGGGTCACATGTCGAGGCCGAGATCCAGCACGGTGACGGAATGGGTGAGCGCACCGACCGCGAGGTAGTCGACTCCGGTGCCGGCGTACTCGGCCGCGACGTCCAGCGTGAGACCGCCCGACGACTCCAGCTTGGTGCCGGGGGCGTTCGCGTCACGACGTTGCACGGCTATCTGCGTCTGCCACAGCGGGAAGTTGTCGAGCAGCACCAGTTCGACGTTCTCGGCCAGCACCTCGTCGAGTTGCTCGAGGCTGTCGACCTCTACCTCGCACTCGATGTCCGGCGCCGCCGCGCGCACGGCCCGCAGCGCCGCCACGACCGAACCGGCGGCCGCGACGTGGTTGTCCTTGATCAGTGCCGCGTCGCCGAGCCCCATGCGGTGATTGACGCCGCCGCCCACCCGGACGGCGTACTTCTGCAGGCCGCGCAGTCCCGGCAGCGTCTTGCGACTGTCGCGGATCTTCGCCCCGGTGCCCTCGACCGCGTCCACCCAGGCGGATGTCGCCGTGGCGATGCCGGACAGGTGGCACACCAGGTTGAGCATCGTCCGCTCCGCGGTGAGCAGCCCCTGTGTGGGCGCGGTGACCGTCAGCACGGCCTGGCCGGGCGCGACCCGGGTGCCGTCGGCGACCCGGTCGAGAACCTGGTAGCGGCCCGCCCCGATCACTTCGTCGAGCACCAGCAGTCCCACGTCGAGGCCGGCGACGGTGCCGTGCGCGCGGGAGACCACGGACGCCTTGGCCACCGCGTCGGCCGGGACCGTGGACGACGACGTCACGTCCGGTCCGTACCGCAGGTCCTCGTCCAGGGCGAGACGCACGAGCGCACGCACCTCGTCCGCGTCCAGACCGTCGGGAAGGACATGGTCGGACATCACAGCACTCCTGTCAGTTGGGGTTCGAGAAGCTCGAGTTCGCTGTCGCGCAGACGCACGTGCGTGCTGCGGCGCCACTCGTCGGATGTCTGCGGGTAGTCGCTGCGGGTGTGGCATCCACGACTTTCGGTCCGCGCCGCGGCGGCGAGCACCAGTGCGGACGCCGTCAGGGTCAGCGCGGCGTCTTCGAGCGCGGTCTGCCCCTCGGGCACCGTGTGTGGCGCGGCGGCCAGGGCGGCGGCCACCGCCTCGAGGCCGGCACCGTCCCGGACGACGGAGGCGTTGCCGGTCATCAACTGCTGCACCAGTTCCCGCGGTGCGGACGGCAGGGCACGCTGCTCGGGTTCGGTTGCCTCGACGCGGAGGCCGGCGCGTTCGACGGCCGCGGCGCCGACCCGCTCGCCGACCACCAGGCCTTCGAGAAGACTGTTGGAGGCCAGCCGGTTCGCTCCGTGCAGCCCGGTGCGGGCCACCTCGCCCGCGGCGTAGAGGCCGGGGACGGCGGTGCGTCCGTCGACGTCGGTGACCACTCCGCCGCACGAGTAGTGCGCGGCGGGCGCAACCGGGATCAGCTGTTCACGCGGATCGATCCCGGCGTCCAGGCACGAGGCCGTCACGGTCGGGAAGCGCTGCACGAAGCCGGACAGGTGACGCGCGTCGAGGTAGACGCGGTCGTGACCCAGTTCCCGAAGCCTCGACGCGATCGCCCGCGACACGACGTCGCGGGGGGCGAGGTCACCGCGCGGGTGCACACCCGCGGTCACCGATTCGCCGTTGGCGTCGACGAGGATCGCACCCTCGCCGCGGACGGCCTCACTGATCAGCGGACGCCGTCCGAGACCGCCGGGGGTGAACAGGACGGTCGGGTGGAACTGCACGAACTCGAGATCGGCGACGGCCGCGCCTGCGTCCAGCGCGAGAGCGACGCCGTCGGCGGTGGCTCCGGGCGGGTTGGTGCTGCAGGCGTACAGCTGCCCGAGCCCGCCGGTGGCCAGGAGGACGGCCGGTGTGTGGACGACGCCGAGTCCGCGCGGCGAATCCACGAGCACGCCGGTGACACCGCGCGCGTCGGTGAGTACCCGTAGGGCGACGCTGTCGAACAGGACGGGAAGCCCGGCGGCACCCAGGGCTCGCTGCACCTCGGCGCCCGTGGCGTCCCCGCCGGCGTGAATGATCCGCCGGGTGCTGTGCCCGCCCTCGCGGGTGCGCGAGACGGCGCCGTCGCGGCCACGGTCGAACACCGCGCCCAGATCGGTCAACGCGGCCACGGCATCACGGCCGCCCGCCACGATCGATCGCACCGCGTCGTCGTCGCACAGGCCCACCCCGGCCTCGCACGTGTCGGCGACATGCGACTCCACCGAATCGGTGACGGCGTCACCCACCACCGCGATGCCGCCCTGCGCGTACTGCGTCGCGGTGTCCGTCGCCCCGCCCTTGCTGACGGTGAGCACGGTCAGTCCGCGCAGCGAGGCGGTGCGTGCGGCCGTCAGTCCGGCCACACCACCGCCCACCACCACGAGGTCGGCGTGCTCTTCCCAGGAAATCCCCCGGGCCGGGCTGCTCACTCGCCGCCGCCCGGGTTTCCGATCTCGATCATGCGCTGCACCGATTTGCGGGCACGCTCCGCGGTCGCGAGATCGACGTGAACCTCGTCCTTGCCCTCGAGCAGGCAGCGGAGCAGGGCCGCGGGGGTGATCATCTTCATGTACGGGCAGGACGCGCGGTCGTTGACGGCCTGGAAATCGACCTCCGGCGCGGCCTTGCGCAGCTGGTGCAGCATGCCGACCTCGGTGGCCACGAGAACCTGCTTCGCCCCGGTCGCGCGGGCGGCGTCGAGCATGCCGCCCGTCGACAGGATCTTCACCTTGTCCTCGGGCACGAACCCTTCACCGGCCAGGTAGAGAGCCGAGGTGGCGCAGCCGCATTCGGGGTGCACGAACAGTTCGGCACCGGGGTGCGCCTTGGCCTGCGCGGTGAGCTCGTCGCCGTTGATGCCGGCGTGGACGTGGCACTCACCCGCCCAGATCTGCATGTTCTTGCGGCCGGTGACGCGCTTGACGTGTGCGCCGAGGAACTGGTCGGGCAGGAACAGGACCTCACGGTCGGGGTCGATCGACGCGACCACGTCGACGGCGTTGGACGACGTGCAGCAGATGTCCGTCAGACCCTTCACCTCGGCGGTGGTGTTGACGTACGACACGACGACGGCGTCGGGGAACTCCGCCTTCCACTCCCGCAGCTGATCGGCGTTGATCGAGTCGGCCAGCGAGCAGCCGGCACGCTCGTCCGGGATCAGCACGGTCTTGGCGGGGCTGAGGATCTTCGCGGTCTCGGCCATGAAGTGCACGCCACAGAACACGATGGTGTCCTCGGGCGCTTCGGCCGCGATGCGCGAGAGCGCGAGGGAGTCGCCGACGTGGTCGGCCACGTCCTGGATGGCGGGCAACTGATAGTTGTGCGCAAGGAGCGTCGCTCCCCGCTCACGCGCCAGCCGTTTGATCTCGGCAGCCCACTCTTCGCTCGCCTCGACGCCCGCGTAACCGCCGGGACCGTCCTGAATCTGCGGGTTGGTACCCGCCCACAACGTCGTGGTCGTCATGGCTTGCTCCTTCACCGTGAACTCGGGCGGGGTGGCCCGAATTTCCGCAATCGAGGTTTTCGACTTAGGATCGAAAACATGCCCAATAGTAACACCACGCACGAAGTGCTTACCGCGGTGTTCCAGGTTCGCCACTTTCCCGACCACATCACCGCAGTTCAAGGCGGTGATGCGCGTCACGCCGGTGAGCTCGCCGTGCTGCTGTGGCAACGAGCCCTCGATCCCCAGGCGGGCGCCTGGTCCCTGCCCGGTGGACTGCTCCACGAGGACGAGGACCTCACCACCTCCGCGCGACGCCAGCTGGCCGAGAAGGTGGACGTGCAGGAGGTCTCCCACCTCGAGCAGCTGTCGGTGTTCAGCGACCCGCATCGAGTGCCCGGCCCGCGCACCATCGCGTCGACCTTCCTCGGACTCGTCCCCCTCCCCGCCGACCCGCAGCTGCCGCCGGACACCGCGTGGCACCCGGTGTCCGCGCTCCCCGAGACGGCGTTCGACCACGGCACCGTCGTCCGGCACGCCCGGACCCGCCTCGCGGCCAAGCTCTCCTACACCAACATCGCGTTCGGCTTGGCCCCCGACGAGTTCTCCATGTCGACGCTGCGCGAGATCTACTGTGCCGCACTCGGGTACCAGGTGGACGCGACCAACCTCCAGCGCGTCCTCGGACGACGTGGGGTGCTCACTCCCACCGGGAACACGGCGCCGTCGGGCCGTGCCGGCGGGCGCCCGGCCGCCCTCTACCGGTTCACCGACTCCACGCTGCGGGTGACGGACGAGTTCGCGGCGCTTCGACCGCCGAGCTGACCCCGCTCGTCAGGCGGCCTCACGCCTGCGCGAGACCCCGCCAGAACGTGTCCGATGCGGCGGTGACGACTTCGTCCACCGGAGCGCCGTCGAGCATCCCGCCTGCAGCGAGGGTGGCGATCCCGTGGAACGTCGCGAACGCGACGAGGGCGATGCGCGACGCGTCCCCGGGTCCGATGTCGCCCGCGGCCTGGGCTTCGGTGACGATCCGGACCGTTAGGTCCATCGAGGCGTGGCCGGCCTCCACGACCTGGGAAGCGGCTCCGGGCGCGTGCTTGTTCCCGTACATCAGGGCCAGCAACTCCCGGTGTGCGAGTGCGAAGCTCACGTAGGCGCCTGCGAGCGCGGCGAAACGGGCCCGGGCATGCGATTCCGCCTCCTCGACCGCGCGTTCGAGGGCGGCGGTGAGACGCAGGAAGCCGGACTCGGCGAGTGCGTCGAGCAGCGCCTGACGATCCCGGAAGTGCTTGCTGGGTGCGGCGTGGCTGACCCCGGCCTCACGCGCGAGTTGCCGCAGGGAGAGTCCGTCGACGCCGTCCTTCTCGAGCGTGCTCTCGGCGCGCGCGAGCAACACCCGGCGAAGACTCCCGTGGTGGTAGGGCTGTTCGGCGACGGGCATGCCGCCAGCCTAGCAAGATGTTGTCATTGACTACATAGATGGCACTGACTACATTCGAGGACACCCCACCGCTAGGAGCACACATGTCCTTCGATGTATCCGGAACCACCGTCCTCATCACCGGCGCCAGCGCGGGCCTCGGTGCCGAATTCGCCCGCCGGTTCGCCGAGCGGGGTGCAGATCTCGTCCTCGTCGCCCGCCGCGCCGACCGGCTCGAACAACTCGCCACCGAACTCCGCGCCGCGCACCACGTGTCGGTCACCGTGCTCCCGTTCGACCTCGCGACACACGGCGCCGGGGAGCGGTTGCGCGGCGAACTCACCGCCCGCGACATCCGCGTCGACTCGCTGATCAACAACGCGGGATTCGGGACGCACGGAGATTTCGCGTCCGCCGACCTGGAGCGCCTCACCTCCGAGATCCAGCTCAACGTCACCACCCTCGTCGAGCTGTCGCACGCTTTCCTGCCCGACCTGCTCCGGGGACGCGGCGCACTCGTGAACGTGGCGAGCACCGCCGCGTTCCAGCCGACTCCCGGCATGGCCGTCTACGGGGCGACCAAGGCGTTCGTCCTCAACTTCACAGAGGCGTTGTGGGCCGAGGCGCGAGGCACCGGCCTCACCGTGCTCGCGGTCTGCCCGGGCCCCACCCGCACCGAGTTCTTCGACGTCGTCGGTTCCGAGGACGCCGCCGTCGGCCGCATGCAGACCGCGGATCAGGTGGTGACGACAGCGCTGCGCGCACTCGACCGGCGCAGCACCCCGCCGAGCGTCGTCTCCGGGCTGATGAACTGGGTGTCGTCGGTCAGCACCCGGTTCGCGACTCGCCGCATCGGCGCTCTCGCCAGCGGGCGCCTCCTCGGGAACGTGCGGATGCGGACGTCGGTCACGAGGTAAAGGTCGCGTCGCGCTCTTCCGGCTCGTCGAGTTCGACCGGGGGATCGCTGACGCCGAGATCGTCGTACGGGTTGAGCGCGGCGAGCACCAACGTCACGACGCAGGCGACGAGGGGCTGGAAGATCAGCACCAGCGGGGTCCCGATCCCCGGCGCGACCGCCACGACCGTACCGGCGGTCGAGGTGTCGGGGTCGGGAAAACGCAGCGCGGCCACGCCGATTCCACCGAGCGCCATCACACCGGCCCCGACCACACTGCCCGCGAGAACCGCACCCAGCGCCACCGGGCCGCGACTTCTCCGCGCCGTCCACGCCGCGACCGCGGTGAGGATCCCGACGACCAGGCCCGCGCACGCGAACATCCCGATCGCATCGAACCGGTGCACACTCTCCCCCGTCAGCGACACCCCGCGGTCTGGGGCGACCACCAGCAGGTGCTCGGGCGGTGCGAGGACTCCCCACAACACTCCGGCGAGCGCGCTCGCCACCACCGTCCCGCAGAAGATTCCGGCGGCAGATCGAAGCCTGAAGCGCGGGAGCGTGGTCACCCGTCCGACGCTACCGCCGTCCGCCGCAGATCGAGTCGAACACACCGTGGCGGGAACATTTCGCCCACCAGCCGTCCGGGCTGATCTGCACCACCATCCGGCGTCCGCACGCCTCGCAGAAGCGGGGCGGCTCGAGACCCAACTGCGCGGCGGCGGGCACGGTGTCGTCCACACCGGCCACCACGCGGCGGCCGGTGTACGGGTTGTAGCGCTCCTCGCGGCCGTCGACCCGGCCTTCGGGGCGGTCGCCCCGGCCTTCGGGGCGGTCGCCCATGGTCGCCTCTGCCATGATCGTCACAGGGTGTCGTTCAGGGCCTTGATCGGCATCTGCAGATCGACGAGCAGGTCGAGATCCTGTTCGGCCGGGCGGCCGAGGGTCGTGAGGTAGTTGCCGACGATGACGGCGTTGATGCCGCCGAGGATGCCCTGCTTGGCGCCGAGGTCGCCGAGCGTGATCTCGCGCCCGCCCGCGAAGCGGAGGATGGTGCGGGGCAGCGCGAGGCGGAACGCGGCGACCGACTTGAGGGCCTCGCTCGCAGGCAGGACCTCGAGGTCGCCGAACGGGGTTCCGGGCCGCGGGTTGAGGAAGTTCAGCGGCACCTCGTCGGGTTCGAGTTCGGCCAGGTTGGCCGCGAACTCGGCGCGCTGTTCGAGGCTCTCGCCCATGCCGAGGATGCCGCCGCAGCACACCTCCATGCCCGCCTCGCGCACCATGCGGAGCGTGTTCCAGCGCTCGTCCCACGTGTGGGTGGTGACGACGTTCGGGAAGTGGGACTTCGACGTCTCCAGGTTGTGGTTGTAGCGGTGCACACCCATCGCGGCGAGCTGGTCGACCTGCTCCTGGGTGAGCATGCCCAGCGAGCAGGCGATCTGGATGTCGACCTCGTTGCGGATCGCCTCGATGCCGGCAGCGACCTGGGCGAGCAGCCGCTCGTCGGGGCCGCGGACGGCGGCGACGATGCAGAACTCGCTGGCGCCGGACTTCGCGGTCTGCTTGGCGGCCTCCACGAGCGACGGGATGTCGAGCCACGCCGCGCGCACCGGCGACTGGAACAGGCCGGACTGCGAGCAGAAGTGGCAGTCCTCGGGGCAGCCGCCGGTCTTGAGGCTGATGATGCCCTCGACCTCGACCTCGGGACCGCACCACTTCATGCGCACGTCGTGCGCGAGGGCGAGCAGTTCCTCGAGCCGGTCGTCGGGAAGTTGCAGGACCTCGAGCACCTGACTCTCGTTCAGCGCGTCACCGCGCTCGAGAACCTGCTCACGCGCGAGGGCGAGGATGTCTGTCTGTACCGGGGCCGATGTCACACGTATCTCCTGGAAAACGGGCCGATCACGTGCCGTGAATCGACGGAACCGAAAAATTGAACACCGTACAAGTTGAACGGTGTTCACGTTAGATCCGTGGTGGAATACTGTCAAAGCCGGAGCGGGCTCTTCGACGAGATTGGGAGATCACACAGTGCAGTTGCGACGCGGCGACGTACTCGACGGCGCAATGGCCATCCTCGACGAGTTCGGCCTCGCCGACCTCACGATGCGCAGACTCGCGACGGCTCTCGGCGTGCAGCCGGGTGCTCTGTACTGGCATTTCCCCAACAAGCAGACCCTGCTCGGGGCGCTCGCCGACAAGATCCTCGAAGACGTCGACGCCCCGGTCACGGCCCCCGGGTGGGACGCGGAGTTCACCGAACTGGCCCACCGGCTCCGCACCGCGCTGCTCGCCCACCGCGACGGCGCCGAACTGGTTTCCGCCACGTACGCGTCGCGCATGACCAACTCCCGGGTCCGGGAAAGCTTCGCAGCAGTCGGCCTGCGGTCCGGACTGTCCCGCGAACACGCGGAACTGTCGTCGTACTCGCTGCTGTACTACGTCCTCGGCCACACGGTCGACGAGCAGTCGCGGGCGCAGATGGAGTCGGCAGGCGCCCTCACCCGGGCCGCCCTCTCCCCCGATGCGCCGCAGTCCCCGATCGCGGCGTACGACGAGGACCTCCTCGACGGCGATCCGGCGGTCCGGTTCGACTTCGGCCTGTCGCTGTTCGTCGACGGAATTCGCGCACGCTTGAAAGACTCCGCCCACCGCCCCTGAGCGCGCACAATTGAGTCGACGCCGCGTCGGCCACTCCAGGACCGCGCGGCGCCTCCGACGGCCCAGGGACGGACGCGATGACGTCTTCACTCGGCCGCCGCACCGGAACGGTTCTCGCGGCGGCACTCGTACTGTCGCTCCTCGGCGCGCCCACCCCGGCGGCGGCACAGACTGCGGGCGGCGATCCGGGTGCGGTCGTCGCCGCGACGCCGCTGGCACCGGACGCGCGGCCGCCGGGCGTCGCCGACGCCACGTACGTCACCTATTGGACGACGGGGCCGATGGACGAACCCGCACTCAGCACCGGTGCGGTTCTCCTGCCCCCCGGTGAGGCGCCGCCCAGCGGGTGGCCCGTCGTGTCCTGGGCCCACGGGACGGTCGGCATCGCCGACAAGTGTGCGCCGACGGTGACGGGAAAGCTCGTCGGACCGTACGTCCAGCACTGGCTCGACCAGGGTTACGCCGTCGTCGCAACGGATTACGTCGGCCTCGGCACGCCCGGTGTGCACCCGTACCTCGACGGCCCGACGGAGGCGCACAGCGTGATCGACATGGTGCGCGCGGCGCGGACCGTCACGCCGTCCCTGTCCGATCGGTGGGTCGCCCTCGGTCAATCGCAAGGCGGCCATGCCGCTCTCGTCGCCGCGTCGATGGCCACCACGTACGCACCGGAACTCGACTTCCGCGGCACTGTCGCCACCGGCGCCCCGTCCAACCTGGAGAATCTCGCGCCACTCGTCGGCCCGGGTTTCCCGGAGGTGCCACTCACCGGGAGCACGGTGTTCGTGGCGTACGCGCTCGCCGGATTGCGGGCGTCACGGCCCGACCTCGACGTCGACAGCTACCTCACACCGCTCGGCGTCGACGTCCTGAATCGCGTCGAATCGCTCTGCTACGAGGAGGCAGCCCCGCAACTCGACGGCATCTCTATCGGACAGTTGATGTCCCGTCCCCTCGACGACCCGGCGGTCCTGGCGGCGCTGCGCACCACTCTGGGTGTGCCCGTGCGGGGCTACGACCGGCCGCTGTTCATCGGGCAGGGACTGTTCGACGACGTCGTCCCCATTCCTCTTGCCTGGAAACTGACGGCGGACCTCGCCGCGAACGGGCAGCAGTTCGTGTTCCGGACGTATCCGACCGGCCATCTCTACACCATGCCCGCGTCCCTGCCCGACACCAGTGCGTTCGTCCGAAGCCTCTTCGGCTAGCAAAATGCACTGGTAAGACCACTTGACCTCTTACCTATTGCCGACCTACTGTCATGGTCATGATGTTCGAGCCGATCACGCGGAAATCCGCCTCCACCGAAGTCTTCGACCAGATCACCGCGCGTGTGCTGGGCGGCGACCTCGCCGCCGGCGATGCCCTGCCGAGCGAACGACGACTCGCCGAAGCGTTCGGGGTGTCCCGGCCCGCGGTCCGAGAAGCGATCCAGAAGCTGGCCCAGGCCGGACTCGTCGAGGTCCGGCAGGGCGACGCCACCTCGGTCCGCGACTTCCGGCAGCACGGCGGGCCCGAACTGCTGTCCCAGCTGCTGGTCCGCGACGGCGTACCCGACTGGGCGGTGGTCCGCAGCGTTCTCGAGGCGCGTCGGATGATCGGTGTGCAGGTCGCCCGGCTCGCCGCGGGCCGGGCCACCGACGAGTCGGGTGCCGCTCTCCGCGACGCCGTGGATCATCTCGCCTCCGACAGCGACCCCGTCGCGCAGCAGGTCGGCGCCCTGGCCTTCTGGGAGCGCGTCGTCGACACGGCCGATTCCATCGCATTCCGGCTCATCTTCAACAGCCTCCGTAACGCTTACGAACCGACTATGACGGCGATGGCCGCCGTCATGGTCGCGGAAGTCGGCCGCACCGACCTGTACCACCAGCTGGCCGAGGCGATCTCCGCCCACGACGAAGTCGCCGCGGCACAGACCGCCACCACACTCCTCGACCTCGGCACGGCCGCCGTCACGTCCGTGATCGACGCACTGCACCAGAACGATTCGGAGAAGGACACATGACCACGAAACCTCCCGCAGATCGCCGCCAACGCAGGTCGATCACCCTCCGCGACGCCGCAGACCAGTTCCGTCGACACCCGTCCCCGTGGATGATCGGCAGCATGCTGGTCGCCGCGGTGGCCGCCCGCCTGATCGTCGGCGACTGGCAGCTGACCGATGCCGTGCTTCCGCTGGTGATGCTGGCCGTGTTCCCGTTCGCCGAATGGGTCATCCACGTCGGCATCCTGCACTGGAAACCCCGAAAGGTCCTGGGCCTGACCGTCGATTCGCTGCTCGCCCGGAAGCATCGCGAGCATCACGTCGACCCCCGGGACGTACCGCTGGTCTTCATCCCGTGGCAGACGCTGACGTGGCTGATTCCGGTTCTCGTGGCCATCTCGCTGCTCGCGTTCCCGCGCACCGGACTCGGACTGACGTTCCTGGTGGTGCTGAGCATTCTGGGCGTCCTCTACGAATGGACGCACTACCTCATCCACAGCGACTACAAGCCGAACTCCCGCCTGTACCGTGCGATCTGGCGCAACCACCGCCATCACCACTACAAGAACGAGCACTACTGGTTCACCGTCACCACGTCGGGAACCGCCGACCGGATCCTGGGCACCGACCCGGACCCCGAATCGGTCGAGAAGTCGCCCACCGCCCGCAACCTCCACACCGTGCGCTGACGCACCCGTGAGTACTTCTCAACCGCCCGCGGTTAACAAGTACTCACGGGTGCCGGAGGCGCTAACCGCGGCGAAAAAGCTTGTTGCCCAACCAGACGATGGGGTCGTACCGGCGGTCGACCACCCGCTCCTTCATCGGGATGATGGCGTTGTCGGTGATCTTTATCCCCTCGGGGCACACCTCGGTGCAGCACTTGGTGATGTTGCAGAGCCCGAGACCGAACTCTTCCTGCGCCGCGTCACGACGGTCGGCCGTGTCGAGTGGATGCATCTCCAGTTCGGCGACGCGGATGAAGAAGCGGGGGCCGGAGAACGCCGGCTTGTTGTCGTCGTGGTCACGGATCACGTGACAGGTGTTCTGGCAGAGGAAGCACTCGATGCACTTGCGGAATTCCTGCGACCGCTCGACGTCGATCTGCTGCATCCGGTACTCACCCGGTCCGAGCCCCGGCGGCGGGGTGAACGACGGGATCTCCCGCGCCTTCGCGTAGTTGAACGACACGTCGGTGACGAGATCCCGGATGACCGGGAACGCACGCAACGGCGTGACCGTCACCACCTCGTCTTCCGTGAACGTCGACATCCGCGTCATGCACAGCAGCCGTGGCTGGCCGTTGATCTCGGCGGAACACGAACCGCACTTGCCCGCCTTGCAGTTCCATCGCACCGCCAGGTCCGGGGTCTGCGTCGCCTGCAACCGGTGGATGATGTCGAGCACCACCTCACCTTCGTTGACGGGGATGGAGTAGTCCTGGAGCGCGCCGCCGTCGGCGTCGCCGCGCCAGACCCGGAACTGCGCGTCGTAACCCATCTCAGGCCTTCCTTCCCGGGTGTTCCGCGAGTTCGGCGTCGGTGTAGTACTTCGCCAGTTCGTCGATGTCGAAGAGCTCCAACAGCTCTGCGCGCATCGGGAGCTGGGGTTCGCGGGTGACGGTGACGTCCGGCACCACCGAATCGGGATGCGCGGACATGTCGCCGACCACGCTGCACACCAGCAGGGTGTTGCGCCACTCCGCCTCCATGCTCGGGTGGTCGTCGCGGGTGTGCCCGCCGCGACTTTCCGTGCGCAGCAGCGCCGCCTGGGCCACGCATTCGCTGACCAGCACCATGTTCCGCAGGTCGACGGCGAGGTGCCATCCCGGGTTGAACTGGCGGTGCCCCTCCACCTCCACGCCCCCGATGCGGCCCTTGATCTCCGTGAGCTTCTCCAGGGCACGCACGATCTCGTCTTCCTTCCGGATGATGCCGACGAGGTCGTTCATGGTCTGCTGCAGTTCGGTGTGCAGCGTGTACGGGTTCTCGGTGGTGCCGCCCTCCCCGACCGCGGGATCGAACGGCGACAACAACATCCGCGCCGCCGCATCGACGGCGTCCGCGGACACGACCGGCCGGTCCTGCAGCGACTTCACATACTCCGCCGCCCCCAGTCCGGCGCGGCGCCCGAACACGAGAAGGTCGGACAGCGAGTTGCCGCCGAGCCGGTTGGAACCGTGCATCCCGCCCGAACACTCCCCCGCGGCGAACAGACCCGCGACGCTGGACGATCCGCTGTCGGGGTCGACTTCGATGCCCCCCATCACGTAATGGCAGGTGGGCCCGACCTCCATCTGCTCCTTGGTGATGTCGACGTCGGCGAGTTCCTTGAACTGGTGGTACATCGAGGGCAGCCGCCGGACGATCTCGTCGGCGGGCATCCGTGAGGCGATGTCGAGGTACACGCCGCCGTGCGGGGTCTGCCGTCCGGCCTTGACCTCGGAGTTGATGGCCCGGGCCACCTCGTCGCGGGGCAGGAGATCCGGTGTGCGCCGGTTGTTGTCGGAATCCTTGTACCAGCCGTCGGCCTCTTCCTCGGTCTCCGCGTACTGGCCTTTGAAGACCGGCGGGATGTACGAGAACATGAACCGCTCGCCCTCGGAGTTCTTCAGGACCCCGCCGTCGCCGCGGACGCCTTCCGTCACGAGGATGCCCTTGACGCTGGGCGGCCACACCATGCCGGTGGGGTGGAACTGCACGAACTCCATGTTGATGAGGTTGGCGCCCGCGCGCAGGGCGAGGGCGTGACCGTCGCCGGTGTACTCCCACGAATTCGACGTCACCTTGAACGACTTGCCGATCCCGCCGGTGGCCATCACGACGGCCGGTGCCTCGAACAGGACGAAACGTCCACTCTCGCGCCAGTATCCGAAGGCACCCGAGATCCGGTCGCCGTCCTTGGTCAGCTCGGAGATGGTGCATTCGGCGAAGATCTTGATCCGGGCCTCGTAGTCGCCGGTGGCGGCGAAATCTTCCTGCTGCAGCGACACGATCTTCTGCTGCATGGTGCGGATCAGTTCGAGTCCGGTGCGGTCACCGACGTGCGCGAGCCGCGGATACGTGTGACCGCCGAAGTTACGCTGGCTGATCCGGCCGTCGGGGGTCCGGTCGAACAGGGCCCCGTACGTCTCGAGTTCCCACACCCGGTCGGGAGCCTCGCGGGCGTGCAGTTCGGCCATTCGCCAGTTGTTGAGGAACTTGCCGCCGCGCATCGTGTCCTGGAAATGGGTCTGCCACGTGTCCTTCTCGTTGGCGTTTCCCATCGCGGCGGCGCAGCCACCCTCCGCCATGACCGTGTGCGCCTTGCCGAACAGCGACTTGCAGACGACGGCGACGGACAGGCCCTGTTCCCGGGCCTCGATGACCGCTCGCAGTCCGGCGCCGCCGGCACCGATGACCACGACGTCGTACTGGTGCCGTTCGACTTCCGTCATTCCACTCCCTCTTCGATGAAGTCAGTTGATGAGGCGCAGGTCGGAGATGGTGCCGCTGGCCACGAGCATCACGTAGAAGTCGGTGATGATCAGTGTGGCGAGGGTGGTCCAGGCGAGCTGCATGTGCCGGGTGTTCAGTGTGCTGACCCAGGTCCAGAGCCGGTACCGGATCGGGTGCTTGGAGAAGTGGGTGAGCCTGCCGCCCATGACGTGCCTGCAGGAATGGCAGGAGACGGTGTACGCCCAGAGCAGGATCACGTTGCAGACCATGACGAGTGTGCCGAGCCCGATTCCGAATCCGCCGTCGGCGCCGTGGAACGCGCGGATCGCGTCGTACGTGTTGATCAGCGAGACGACGACTGCCACGTAGAAGAAGTAGCGGTGTGCGTTCTGGACGATCAGCGGCAGGCGCGTCTCACCCGTGTAGGTGCTGTGGGGCTCCGCAACCGCGCACGCGGGCGGCGAGAACCACACCGACCGGTAGTAGGCCTTGCGGTAGTAGTAGCAGGTGAGCCGGAAGCCGAGCAGGAACGGCAGCACCAGGAACCCGAGCGGGATGATCATCGGCAACTCGCCGATGGGTGTCCCGAAGTCGCTCGAACCGGGCACACACGAATCGCTCAGGCACGGCGAGTAGAACGGCGTCAGGTAGTGATAGTCCTCGACGAAGTACGCGGTGCGGACCCACGAGCGGACCGATGCGTACACCACGAAGACGGACAGGCCGAGCACCGTCAGCAGCGGGGCCACCCACCACCGGTCGGTGCGGAGCGTGCGTTCCGCTATCCGGGCACGGGTCGGCGCCCCCACACCGGCACTTTCGGAATCCTTCGGCGGCGCGCTCATCCGCGCTCGTAGTGGAGCCCGCCCAGCCCCTCGTCATCGATACCGAGCCACATCGACGCGTCGTACGGGGTGTCCGACACCTTGATTCGCTCCACCGGTTCGCGGTGGACGACGTTCGGCGGCGAGGAGTCGAGTTCCCGCGCGTCTATCTCGAGCCGCTCCAGATCGTTGCTCAGCCGCCGCACGGATGCGGCGTCGCCGTACATCGATCGCAACGAACCGACAGCGCGCCGAAGGCGGTCGATGGTGCGATTCAGTTCGAGCATTTCGGAGGTCGACATGTGACCCCTCCCAACCCAGCCGGATGTAGCCGTGACATGAATCACACTACCGATATTCGGAGGGGACGGTGCCGCTTTCGGCACCTCGGAAACTCCGTTGCGATGAATTTCGCGGGGCGGCCGAGTCCATATCTGCAGGACCACCGACAACGCACACCCACCGGGAGGACATCATGGCCGACGCCACGATCGGAAGCATCCTGCTCGCCAGCATTCACCCCGACCGACTACGGGACTGGTACACCGCCGCGTTCTCGCCGAAGGTCGAACGCACCCCCGGCGAACCGGGCTACGACGTCCTCGACTTCGACGGCTTCTACATCATGCTCGACCGGCGCGACGACGTCGGCGACACGAACCCCGAACCCGGCCGCGTACTCCTCAACGTCGAGGTCGCCGACGCCCGCGCCGCAGCAGACCGGATCGACGAACTCGGCGCGACGTGGCTGTCCCCGCTCGAGGATCGTGACGGCAGCTGGTTCGGCACCGCGGTGGACCCCGACGGCAACTACGTCCAGATCATCCAGCTCAGCGCGCAGGCGCGGGCCGAGATGTCGTGACCGACAGCACGGAAAGAGAACAGACATGTTGAGCAATGCGCGAGCATTCAGCGGTTTCGCCGTCGACGACATCGCCGCGGCCAAGTCCTTCTACACCGACACCCTGGGCCTCGAGGTCACCGAAGAGGAGATGGGACTGCTGGGCCTGCATCTCCCGAAGGGGCCGGTGGTGCTGATCTATCCCAAGCCCGACCACACGCCGGCGACGTTCACGATCCTGAATTTCGCCGTGGACGACGTCGAGAAGGCCGTCGACGCACTCACCGAACGTGGGGTCCGGTTCCTGCGGTACGACGGTTTCGATCAGGACGACAAGGCAATCATGCGCGGCAACGGTCCCGACATCGCGTGGTTCACCGACCCCGCGGGCAACGTGCTGTCGGTGCTCGCCGAATCCTGACGGCCCCAGCTCAGAGCCGCGTGAGCGTCGACTTCAGCCAGGTGCTGTCGAACCACGTGGATGCGGCCGCGCCGAACGACGCGGAGGCGAGGCGTCCGCTGCCCGCGGGCACCGAGCCGACGATGTCGACTCCCGTCACGGCGGGCAGGTCGTCGAGATTGCACCGCTCGGCGAGCCCGGGCTCGTCCGGCCACGACCCGATCACCGTTCCGGCGCAGGCGAGACCGGCCGCCGACAGTGCCCGGATCGTGAGCTCGGTGTGGTTGAGCGTGCCGAGGCCTGCCGCGGCGACCACCACAGCCGGTGCGTCGAGGGCGCGCGCGAGATCGACGAGCGTGAAGCCCTCGGCGCCCAGCCGCACCAGCAGGCCGCCTGCACCCTCGACGAGCACCAGATCGTGCCCGTCATCGAGCGCACGGACCGTCTCGACGACGTCGGCGCACCGCAGCATCGGCAGGCCACTGCGCCGGGCCGCGGTGTCGGGGGCGAGTGGTTCGGGATAGCGGGCCAGCTCCACCACCGCCGTGACACCGGACAGTCTGGTCACCTCGGCCAGATCACCCGGCTCGCCCGGGGCGACGCCGGTCTGCGCGGGCTTGCACACCGCCACGGACAGGCCCGCCTCACGTGCAGCCGCCGCCAGCGCCGCCGTGACCACCGTCTTGCCGACGTCCGTCGACGTGCCGGTGACCACCAGGATGCTCACGCCGACGCTCCCGCCAGGACGTCCGCCAGCACGGCTTCGATCCGCGACAGTTCGCCCTCATCGAGCGTCGCTCGGGCGGTGAGCCGCAGACGCGACGTGCCTTCGGGCACCGACGGGGGCCGGAAGCAGCCGACGTGCAAGCCCTGTTCCCGGCAGGCGGCGGCCGCGTCGACGGCGCGTTGCGGGTCGCCGAGAATGACGGAGACGACGGCGGACTCGGGTGTCCCGGCGCCGGTGAACCGGGCGAGATCCCGCGCACGGTCCAGGACGGACTCCGCACGGTGGGGTTCACGCCGCAGAACGGCGAGCGCCGCCCGTGCCGCACCGACGGCCGCGGGGGCGAGGCCGGTATCGAAGATGAACGTGCGCGCGGCGTCGACGAGATGCGCGCGCACCTTCTCCGACGCCAGCACCGCACCACCCTGGCTGGCCAGCGACTTCGACAGCGTGGCCGTGACGACGATGTCGGGTTCGCCCGCGAGACCCACCTCGTGCACGAGTCCGCGGCCCCCTGCGCCGCGGACTCCGACACCGTGCGCCTCGTCCACGACGAGGAACGCGCCGTGGTCGCGGCACACCCGGTGGAGGTCGACGAGGGGTGCGAGATCCCCGTCCGCGCTGAACACCGAGTCGGTGACGACCAGCGCCCGCTCCTCCGGCCGGGTGGCCAGTGCGCTGCGGACGAAGTCGAGATCGGAGTGCGGTGCGACGGCCACGCGGGCCCGGGACAGCCGGCACGCGTCGACCAGCGACGCGTGGCTGCCCGCGTCGGAGACGATCAGCGATCCGGCGCCGGACAGTGCGGTGACGGCACCGAGATTCGCCGTGTACCCGGACGAGAACACCAGCCCGGCCTCGGCGCCGACGAACTCGGCGAGTTCGGTTTCGAGGAGTTCGTGTTCGGTGGTCGATCCCGTGACCAGACGCGAGCCGGTGGCCCCCGCGCCCCAGCGGCGCAGCGCGGTCATCGCGCCGTGCAGCACCTCCGGGTGCCGTACGAGTCCGAGGTAGTCGTTGGACGCCAGATCGATCAGCGCGTTGCCGGGCGTGCGTGGACGCAACTCGCGGCGCAGTCCCGCGGCGCGCCGCTGGTCCTCGACGTCGTCGAGCCAGGTGGTGAAGGTGCGGTCGGTACTCACCCACGGCACGATACGCGACTTGAACGGTGTTCAACCCGGGTGGGCCCGGTTTTCTTCGAGTGGCTAGGGTCGAGACCGTGACCTCCCCGAGCCTGTCCGTCGACGACATCACGTCCCTCGATGCCTCGCTGCTCTGGCATCCGTACGGCGCCTTCCCCGCCTCGACCACCCCGCTCGTGGTGGCCGAGGCGAGCGGGACGCGCCTCACTCTCGCCGACGGACGCGAACTCGTCGACGGCATGAGTTCGTGGTGGGCCGCGGTCCACGGCTACCGGCATCCCGTCCTGGACGCGGCGGCGACGGCGCAGCTCGGGCGGATGAGTCACGTGATGTTCGGCGGGCTCACCCACGAACCGGCCGCGCGGCTCGCCCAGCTGCTCGTCGAGATCACCCCGGACGGACTCGACAAGGTGTTCCTCGCCGATTCCGGTTCGGTGTCCGTCGAGGTCGCCGTCAAGATGTGCCTGCAGTACTGGCGCAGTCGCGGCAGGCCGGAGCGGCACCGGCTGCTCACCTGGCGCGGCGGGTATCACGGCGACACGTTCGCCCCGATGAGCGTCTGCGACCCGGACGGCGGCATGCACTCCCTGTGGACGGACGTCCTGGCACGGCAGGTCTTCGCCGGACCCCCGCCCCGCGAATTCGACCCGCGGTACGTCGCGGAGTTCGAGCACCTGGTGGCCTCGCACACCGACGAACTGGCGGCCGTCATCGTCGAACCGGTGGTGCAGGGAGCCGGTGGCATGCGCTTCCACGACCCCCGGTACCTGTCGGAGCTGCGGCGGATCTGCGACGAGCACGGGCTCCTGCTGGTGTTCGACGAGATCGCGACCGGTTTCGGCCGCACCGGCGAGCTGTTCGCCGCGGACCACGCCGGCGCCCGCCCCGACATCATGTGCGTCGGCAAGGCCCTCACCGGCGGGTATATGACCCTCGCCGCGACGCTCTGTTCCACCGACGTCGCCGAGACCATCAGCGCCGGGGACGCCGGCGGGCTGATGCACGGTCCCACGTTCATGGCCAACCCGCTCGCCTGCGCCGTCGCTGTGGCGTCGATCGAACTCCTGCTGTCGCGCGACTGGCGAGCCGAGGTCGAGGGTGTGCGCCGCGAGCTCGAATCGGGGCTCGCACCGGCCCGGGAACTCCCCGGCGTCCGGGACGTCCGGGTGCTCGGCGCGATCGGTGTGATCGAACTCGCCGAACCCGTCGACATGCGGGCCGCCACCGACGCCGCGGTGGCCGCCGGGGTCTGGTTGCGGCCGTTCCGGAACCTGATCTACGCGATGCCGCCGTACGTGTGCACCACCGGCGACGTGCGGAAGATCACAGCCGGAATGCTTGCTGCCGCACGGAGCTCCACCCCGGGCCGATAGCCCGATCACGTCGAGCTGAGAGCAACGCCGACGCGGGCTAGTGTTCTCGATATGGAAGCAAGCGAGTCGACCGGCACCACGCCCATTCCCGTGTGGCCCGGCAGCGCCTACCCACTGGGCGCCACCTACGACGGAGCCGGGACGAACTTCTCGTTGTTCTCCGAGGTCGCCGAGGCGGTCGATCTGTGCCTGATCGCGAAGGACGGCACGGAGACGCGGATTCGCCTCGACGAGGTCGACGGTTACGTGTGGCACGCGTACCTGCCGACCGTCGTTCCCGGTCAGCGGTACGGGTACCGGATCCACGGCCCCTGGGATCCCTCTGCCGGGCACCGCTGCGACCCCAGCAAGCTCCTCCTCGACCCCTACGGCAAGGCGTTCGACGGCGAGTTCGACGGAGACCGGTCCCTGTTCTCCTACGACATCGACGCGCCCGCCGAGGCCGCCCCCGACGAATCGGAGGACGCCGCCCTACTCGTCGACACGGACGACGACATCGAGGCAGAGGACGAGGCGGGGGCCGAGCTCGCGGCGGAACCCGAGGAGACCTCGGCGCCCGGACTGCCCGGACACGACTCGCTCGGCCACACGATGACGACGGTGGTGATCAACCCGTTCTTCGACTGGGCTGCCGACCGCGCACCGAAGCACCCGTACCACGACACCGTGATCTACGAGGCCCACGTCAAGGGCATGACGGCGACGCATCCCGGTGTGCCGGAAGAGCTCCGCGGCACGTATGCGGGCCTCGCGCATCCGGTGATCATCGACCACCTCGTCGACCTCGGGGTCACCGCGATCGAACTGATGCCGGTGCATCAGTTCATGCACGATCAGACGCTGCTGGACAAGGGGCTGCGGAACTACTGGGGTTACAACACGTTCGGCTTCCTCGCCCCGCACACCGGGTATTCGTCGGCGGAGAAGCCGGGCGCCGCGGTGTCGGAGTTCAAGGCGATGGTCCGCTCGTTCCACGAAGCGGGCATCGAGGTCATCCTCGACGTCGTCTACAACCACACCGCCGAGGGCAACCACCTCGGTCCGACCATCTCGTTCCGCGGCATCGACAACGCCGCCTACTACCGGCTCGTCGACGGCGACGCCGAGCACTACATGGACTACACCGGCACCGGGAACAGCCTCAACGCCCGGCACCCGCACACGCTGCAACTCATCATGGACTCGCTGCGGTACTGGGTCACCGAGATGCACGTCGACGGATTCCGGTTCGACCTCGCGTCCACGCTCGCCCGTGAACTGCACGACGTCGACCGGCTCTCCGCGTTCTTCGACCTCGTCCAGCAGGATCCGATCGTCAGCCAGGTCAAGCTCATCGCCGAACCGTGGGACATCGGCGAAGGCGGGTACCAGGTGGGCAACTTTCCGGGCCTGTGGACGGAGTGGAACGGCAAGTACCGGGACACGGTCCGCGACTACTGGCGCGGCGAACCCGCGACGCTCGGCGAGTTCGCGTCCCGGCTGACCGGGTCCTCCGACCTCTACGAGGCCACCGGGCGCCGCCCCGGCGCGAGCATCAACTTCGTCATCGCCCACGACGGGTTCACCCTGCACGACCTGGTGTCGTACAACGAGAAGCACAACGAGGCCAACGGCGAGGGCAACAACGACGGCGAGAGCCACAACCGGTCCTGGAACTGCGGTGTCGAGGGGCCGACGGACGATCCGGAGATCCTCGATCTGCGCGGGCGGCAGAGCCGCAACATCCTGGCCACCCTGCTGCTCAGCCAGGGGACGCCGATGCTGGCGCACGGCGACGAGATGGGCCGCACCCAGCAGGGCAACAACAACGTGTACTGCCAGGACTCGGAACTGTCGTGGATGGACTGGTCGCTGGCGGACGCCAACGCCGACCTGGTCGAGTTCACCAAACGGGTGATCGCCTTGCGGATGAAGAATCCGGTGTTCCGTCGCCGCCGGTTCTTCGAGGGCACCCCCATCCGCAGCGGTGACCAGACCCGCGACATCGCGTGGCTCACCCCGGCCGGTGAGGAGATGACCCCCGAGGACTGGGACAGCGGTTTCGGGAAGTCCCTCGCGGTCTTCCTCAACGGCGAGGGCATCCCCGAACCCAACCACCGCGGCGAGCGGGTGGTCGGCGACTCGTTCCTGCTGTGTTTCAACGCGCACGACGAGGAGATCGAGTTCTCCACGCCGAATTCCGATTATGCCGACGAATGGGCGGTCGTGCTCGACACCGCAGTCCCGACGGGGGCGAAGGAAGCGGTGATCAAGGCCGGGGATCCGCTGCAGGTCGAGGCCCGGTCGCTGGTCGTGCTGCGCCGGACAGCCTGAGCCGGGGACGACGATGTCGATCACGGCCACCTACCGGCTGCAACTGCGCGGTGACTGCTTCACCCTGGCGGACGCCGCCGCCGTCGCCGACTACCTGGACGACCTCGGGATCTCCCACGCCTATCTGTCGCCGATCCTGACGGCCACCACCGGATCGACCCACGGTTACGACGTCACCGACGTGACCCGCGTGTCCCCCGCGCTCGGCGGGCGGGAGGCGCTGGCCGCGCTGTCCCGGGAGGTGCGGGGCCGCGGCCTGGGTCTCGTCGTCGACCTCGTCCCCAATCATGTGGGTGTCGCGAATCCGCGTGAGAACCCGTGGTGGTGGGATGTTCTCACGCACGGTCGCCGCTCCGAGTACGCCGAGTTCTTCGACATCGACTGGAGCGACGACAACGGCGCAGGCGGCCGGCTCGCGCTGCCCGTCCTCGGATCGGACGCCGATCTCGAGTCGCTGACCGTCGACCGCTCGGGACCCGAGCCTCTGCTCGCGTTCTACGAGCACCGGTTCCCGATCACCCCCGGCACCGACACCGCCGAGCCGACGGCGGTCCACGACGCGCAGTCCTACCGCCTGGTCCCGTGGGACTCCGGGCTCATCGGGTACCGGCGATTCTTCGCGGTCAGCGAACTGGCCGGTATCCGTCAGGAAGACCCGCGCGTGTTCGAGGCCTCGCACCGCGAACTGCGGAGCTGGGTGACGGACGAGTTGATCGACGGCGTGCGCATCGACCATCCCGACGGGTTGTCCGATCCGGCCGAGTATCTCGACCGGCTGCGCGGCGTGATCGGCGCGGACCGGTGGCTGGTGATCGAGAAGATCCTCGGCCACACCGAACCATTGGACGACCACCTGCCGATCGCGGGCACCACCGGCTACGACGCGCTGGCCGAAGTCGGCGGCGTCTTCGTCGACGCGTCGGGAGCTCCCGCGCTCACCGTCCTGTCGTCGTCCCGCACGGGTGACCGGGGTGACGCGCCGTGGATTCACGAACACGAAACCGCGATCAAACGCGACGTCGCCGGAACCATTCTCGCCCCGGAGGTCCGGCGCCTCGTCCGGGCGATCCGCGCGGAGACCGGCACCGACTGCAGCGATGCGGACCTGCGTGACGCCGTCGTGGACGTCGTCGCCGCCATGCCCGTGTACCGGTCCGACTACAGTCCGCTGGCCGGGCTGGCGAAACGGGTGATCGGCGACGTCCTCCGGCGTGAACCGCACTGGTCCGACGCGCTGTCCGCCCTCGGCGCCGCCCTGATCGCCGGCGGTGAGGCGGCCACCCGCTTCCAGCAGGTGTGCGGCGCAGTGATGGCGAAGTCCGTGGAGGACTGCCTGTTCTACCGCACCGCCCGGCTGGTGTCGTTGCAGGAGGTCGGCGGCAATCCGGCGAACGTCGGCGTCTCCCCCGCCGAATTCCACCTGGCCGCAGCCGAGCGAGCCGCCCGGTGGCCGCAGGCGATGACGACGCTGTCGACGCACGACACCAAGCGCGGGGAGGACGTCCGGGCCCGGATCGGCATCCTGTCGCAGGTGCCGGACCTGTGGGCCGAATGCGTCGATCAGTGGGAACGCATCGCACCCAGCCCCGATCCCGTGACCGGACTGTTCCTGTGGCAGAACCTGTTCGGGGTGTGGCCGGTCGACGGCCGGGCCGCGGCCGACGTGCCCGACTTCCGCGACCGCGTCCACGCGTACGCGGAGAAGGCGGTCCGCGAGGCCGGGACCCGGACGTCGTGGCACGACGTGAACGAGGACTTCGAGCGCGACCTCCACAGTTGGCTGGACACGGTGATCGACGGCACCGTCGGCAAGGCGCTCGGCTCCCTGTGCACCCAGCTGGCCCCGCACGCCTGGTCGGACTCGCTCGGTCAGAAGCTGCTGCAGCTGTGCGGACCCGGGATCCCGGACGTGTACCAGGGAACCGAGCTGTGGGAAGACTCGCTCGTCGACCCGGACAATCGCCGTCCCGTGGACTACGACATACGACGGAGCCTGCTCGCGGGGCTCGGCACCCCTCCGGTCGATGCGACGGGCGCGGCGAAGATGCACATCGTCCGCACGGCTCTGCGCCTGCGCCGGGAACGTCCGGACAGCTTCGTCGGCGGGACCTACACGCCGGTGTTCGCGTCGGGGACCGCGGCGGAACATCTGATCGGCTTCGCCCGCGGACGGCAAGGGTCGGCGCCGGACGTCGTGGCACTGGCCACCCGCCACACCGTCGGTCTGGAGCAACGTGGCTGGGGCGACACCACCGTGCCCCTCCCCGACGGCACCTGGACCGACCTGCTCACCTCCCAGACGTACACCGGCGGCGGCGTCGACACCGCAACCCTGTTCGCCCGCTATCCCGTGGCGCTTCTGGCCCTGTGAGTACTTGTCAACCGCCGCGGTTGACAAGTACTCACGGGGGTACTGGCTCTTGTATGTCGCGACGTGTGGTTGCCCGGGCATACGGAGGGCCGGAGGTCCTCGCCGTCGTCGACGCGGATCCGGTCAGTCCCGCCCCCGGCGAGGTGGTGATCGACGTTCGCGCCATCGGGGTCAATCCGATCGACTACAAGCTCTACAGCGGCGCGTTCGGTGCCGACCCGGACGTCTTGCCCATGGGCCTGGGCAGCGAGGCCGCGGGCATCGTCGGCGAGGTGGGTGACACCGCGGCGGGACCGGTGGGCCCGATCTCGGTGGGCGACGAGGTGATCGTGTACCCGGTGTCCGAGTCGTACGCGGACCGACTTGTCGTGTCCGGTGATTCGGTGATCCCGAAACCGGCGTCGTTGCCGTGGAACGAGGCGGCCGGACTTCTCGCCGTGGGTGCCACCGCGGTCGACACCCTCGACACGGCGAACGTCGGCGCCGGCGACCTCCTGCTCGTGCACGGAGCGTCCGGCGGCGTGGGGTCGTTCGTCGTGCAGTTGGGGCGGGCCCGCGGTGCCACGATCATCGGTACCGCGCGCCCCGAGCACCACGACTACGTCCGCTCGCTCGGAGCCACCCCCGTGTCCTACGGCGCCGGCCTGGACGATCGGGTCCGCGTCCTGGCACCGGACGGGGTGGACGCCGTGATCGATACCGCGGGCAGTGACGAGGCGATCGACGTCTCCGTGGACCTGGTGCGGGACCGGTCGCGGTTGGTGACGACCGTTCCCGGACCCCGGCCGGTCGAAGCCGGTTTCCGGATCGTGGGCGCGCTGGGGCCGGAAGGGATGGAGCCGCGTAAACGCGCCCGCGTCTTCCTCGTCGACCTCGCGGGCAACGGCGACGTGCGGGTGCGCGTGGCGCGCACGTACGCGCTGACGGAGGCGGCACGCGCTCATGCCGATCTTCGGAAGCCGCACGCGGCGGGCAAGTTCATCCTGCTGCCGTAGGCGCGACGCACCTCGGATCAGTGGAGCAGACTCGCCCGGATAGTCGCTTTCACCCAGTTCCGGTACTCGACGACATCCCACCCGCACTGCCGTCGCAGCATCGAGTACACCTGCGGCGACACGACCGTGAACAGCACGTCGGCGGCCCGCTGGACGGAGATTTCGGGACGCAGCAGTTCGTGCGCGGCGAGTCCCTCGGCGAGCGTCATCGCATTCTCGGCCGAGGCCCGCGCTCCCTCGTCGGCGAACCGCCGCATGTCGTCGTCCGCTCCCGAGGATTCGATCGACGTCGTCATCAGGGTTCCGGCGCGCTCCAGGACGTCGGTGCTGAATCCGACCATCTGGTCGAGGATCCGTTCGACGGGGTCGCCGTCCCGAGGTGCGGGCGTGTGGGTCGCGGCGGTATCACCCTCGATGGCCGTGTGCAGGGCCTCGTGGAACAGTTCCGCCTTGCCGCCGGGGAACGCGGTGAACACCGTGCGGGTCGACACCCCGGCGGCCTCGGCCACGTTCCGCACCGTCGTGCTGACGTATCCACGGTCGACGAACAGCCGGGCCGCGGCGTCCCGGACGAGGAGACGGGTCCGGCGCGCCGATTCCGCACGCAGCGGCGAGCTGTAGGACCTCTTGGCGGATTCGGGCACGGTCTCACGATAGATGCATTCGATACATCAATCGTGCAACCAATGTGGCACAGCGATTTGCCACGCATCGACCAGGCGAAGCGCCCGATACCTACGACTTCGGGTGTTCCACCCAGGCGTCGGATCCGGGAAACACGAGCGCCTCGTGGCCGTCGTCGTACCGGACGAGATAGGGCGGTGCGCCGTTCTCTCCGTGTACCTCCACGACCTCGGCGGTCGTCTCGTGCACTCCGACCACCCTCCCCTGAACGTGCAACCGGTCTCCCACTGCTACGTGCATGACTGCTCCTCGCGACGTTCGAGTCCGTACTCTCAGCTTGCTACTTCCGGAACCGGGGCGAAAGGGCCGACTCGCCGCCATCTCTGCCGCCGTGTGCCATCGTAGGGACATGGCGACGTATCGATACCTCGACAAGGACCGTAACGTGCTCGAGGAGCAGGACTTCGGCACCGTGCAGGACGCCGAGGAACACCGCTTGTCCGTTCTCGGCGCGGAGATCATCGAGGAGGTCGAGGACTCCGGCACGCCCGAGAGCTGACTGTCCTGCGCGGCCCGCCGCATCGAGGCATGCTGATCGGGTGCACACATTCGAGGTATGGGCCCCGATTCCGGATTCCGTTTCTGTGGAGGTCGACGGCCGACGCCACGACATGACCCCGTCACCGGACGGATGGTGGCGAGCCGACGTCGACGCGTCGCCGGATTCGCGGTACGCGTTCGTCCTCGACGACAGCGACACCCCACTTCCCGATCCCCGGTCGCCGCGACAGCCCGACGGAGTGCACAGCGCGTCCCAACTCCACACTCTCGACGAGAGCCTCTGGACCGACTCGCGGTGGACCGGGCGGCAGCTCGCCGGCTCCGTCGTCTACGAACTGCACGTCGGCACGTTCACTCCGGAGGGCACGTTCGCGGCCGCCGTCGACCGGCTCGACCACCTCGTCGAACTCGGCGTCGACTTCGTGGAACTGATGCCCGTCAACGGTTTCAACGGGACCCACAACTGGGGATACGACGGCGTTCTCTGGTACACGGTGCATGAGGGTTACGGCGGGCCGGACGGGCTGCAGACCCTCGTCGACGCGTGCCACGCCCGCGGTCTCGGCGTGGTCCTCGACGCCGTGTACAACCACCTCGGACCGTCCGGCAACTACCTCGACCGGTACGGCCCGTACCTCGCGCAGGGCGCCAACACGTGGGGCCGGAGCATCAACCTGGACGGACCGGACAGCGGTGAGGTCCGCCGCTACATCATCGACAACGCGCTGCGGTGGTTCCGTGAGTTCCACATCGACGCGCTCCGCCTCGACGCGGTCCACGCGCTCGTCGACCACACCGCCACCCATCTTCTCGAGGACCTGGCCATCGAGACCCGCCGGCTGTCCGCGCACCTGAGACGGCCGCTGACGCTCATCGCCGAGAGCGACCTCAACGATCCGCGCCTGATCACGTCGCGGTCGGCAGGCGGCTGCGGCCTCGACGCGCAGTGGGACGACGACGTGCATCACGCCATCCACGCCGCGGTGTCGGGCGAGAGGCAGGGCTATTACGGAGATTTCGGTTCGATGGCCTGCCTCGCCGACACCCTGCGCCAGGGGTGGTTCCACGCGGGCACCTTCTCGACGTTCCGCGGTCGCACCCACGGCAGGCCGCTGGATACCCGCCGGACCCCGGCCAGTTCGCTGGTCACGTACACGTGCACGCACGATCAGATCGGTAACCGGGCGATCGGCGACCGCCCCGGCACGTATCTCGATTCCGGGCAGCTCGCCGTGAAGGCTGCGCTCGTGCTGTGCTCGCCGTTCACGCCGATGCTGTTCATGGGTGAGGAGTGGGGTGCGAGCACCCCGTTCCAGTTCTTCACCTCCCACCCCGAACCGGAACTCGCGCGGGCAACGGCCGAGGGGCGCAAGGCCGAGTTCGCGGAGCACGGCTGGAGCACGGACGACGTTCCGGACCCACAGGACCCGGAAACCTTCGAGCGGTCCAAGCTCGACTGGGACGAACTGGTCCGCGAACCGCATGCGCGGCTGCTCGACTGCTATCGCTCGTTGCTGCGCCTACGCCGGGAGCGCGCCGAGTTGACCGATCCGTGGCTCGAGAACCTGTCCGTCGACTACGACGAGGCGGAGCAGTGGATCGTGGTGCACCGCGGTGCACTTCGTATCGCGTGCAACCTGAGTGCCGAACCGGTGAGCGTCCCGGTCGGCGGCTCCCCCGTGTTGTGGTGGGAGCCGCCGATGCAGGACGAAACCGCGTCGGCGACGGTGCTACCGGGTCACTCGTTCGTGGTGCTCGACAGCTCGCCCTGACGGTCGCGCAGCATCCGCAGGACGAGGATTGCGGTCGCAAACAGGATCACGGCCGTCGCGCCGGCGGCGACGTGCATGCCGTCGACGAACGCCGACTGCGCGGACTCCAGGAACACCGTCCGGGCCGTCTCCGGGAGGTGCTGGGCCTCCGCGACGGCGGCACCGAGCGTGCCCTGGGCGGGCTCGACCTGTTCCGGCGGCAGCATCGAGGTGTCGAGGCCGTTCCGGAAGATCGCCATGACGACGCTGCCGAGCACGGCGACGCCGAGCGCGATACCGAGCTCGTATGCGGTCTCGGAGACCGCGGAGGCGGCGCCGGCCCGTTCGGGCTCGACGGCGCTGACCACGAGGTCGGAGGTCAGGGTCAGTGCGATACCGACACCGGCGCCTGCGAGGCCGAAGCCGATCACGAACATCGTCGGGGCACCGTCCACGCCGAGCGTGAGCATCAGTGCCGAGCCCACAGCCGCGATCGCGAGACCGCCGCCGAGCACGTGCGAGGTGGCCCACCGGCGCACCATCCAGGCCGCCGCGAGTGCGGTGACCGCGCTCATCAGCATGCCGGGCAGCATCAGCACACCCGATTCGAAAGCGCTGTTACCCAGCACCAACTGCAGGTACTGCGAGCCGAAGAACAGCACACCGGCCAGCGCGAAGATCGACAGCAGGTTGGTGAGGACGGCGGTCGAGAACGCCGGCTTGGCGAACAGGCCGAGGTCGATCATCGGGTCTTTCATCGCCTTCTGCCTGCGCACGAACACCACACCGGACACGACGCCGACGAGTCCGACGGCGAGCAGCACCGGGTCGACACCGTGCACCACGGTCTCCTTGACCGCGTACACCAGCGGCAGCATCGTCGTCATCGACAGCGCGGCGCTGAGCAGGTCGAAGCGCCCCGGGGCAGGGTCCTTGGACTCGGGAATCACGAGCGGTCCCACGGCGATCAGAATCAGCATCACGGGGATGTTGATCAGGAACACCGAGCCCCACCAGAAGTGCTCGAGCAGCCAGCCGCCGATCAGCGGGCCGGCCGCGGTACCGCCACCGGCCATCGCGCCCCACACGCCGATGGCGAGGGTCCGCTGGCGCGGGTCGACGAAGATCGTGCGGATCAGGCCGAGTGTCGCGGGCATCAGCGTCGCACCCGAGATTCCCTGCAGGACGCGGGCCGCGATCAGCATCTCGGGTGTCGGCGACCACGCTGCGATCAGCGAGGCGATGCCGAATCCGGCGGCGCCGAGGAGCAACAGGCGACGCCGCCCGATCCGGTCGCCGAGCGTGCCCATCGTGATGAGCAGGCCGGCGAGGACGAACGAGTAGACGTCGATGATCCACAGCAGCTGCGTGCTGCTGGGTTCGAGGTCGGCGCTGATGAACGGCAGTGCGAGGTCGAGCACGGTGCCGTCGACGGCGATCAGGAGGACGGCGAAGGCCAGGACGACCAATCCGAGCCAGTCTCGGCGTGATGCGGAGGACTGACCTGGCGCGCCGTAGGCGTCGTTGATCCCGCGATCCGTGGAGACAGACATTTATCTTCCTGCGACTTTCCGATTCGAGAGCTGGCACGGTGAGAACCGTCCAGCCGGTACAGTTCCGTTACCTTATCGTGAACCGTCCGGACGGTAAAGTTATTTCCCGGGTACAGTCCCTCTCCATGGCTGCCGGTACGCGCGATCGAATACTCGACGCCCTCGAGAAGCTGCTGCTCGACGTGGGGATAGCCCAGGTGACCCTCGAATCCGTCGCCGCGGAGGCCGGGGTGTCCAAAGGCGGACTGCTCTACCACTTCCCCAGCAAGGAAGCGCTTCTCGCCGCCATGGTGCGCCGGCTGGGCGAGCGGGCGGACGCCCAGCTCGCCGACGCCGTGTCCGGCGGCACCTCGCTGTCCGAGTGGTATCTGCAGGTTCCCGACGCGAGCACCACCGAGGAACTCGCCCTCTACCGTTCGACCATCGCCGCGCTACGGAGCGTCGACGGTCAGCACGACGAGATCCAGAAGGCCGTTACCGAAGTGATGCGCGGCTGGGACGAAGGTCTCCAGAGCGAGATCGACGACCCCGTGCAGGCCGAGATCGTGCGCCTCGTCGGGGACGGTATCTACCTGGCCGCTCTGCTCGGGCTCCCCATGCCGGAGCCCGAGCTGTACACGAAGGTTGTCGCGCGGCTGCTGCAGAAGTAGCGACTCAGGTGAGGTAGCGGTACGCGGGGCTCCCCGGCTCCAGGCGTTCGACCTGCATCCGGGACTGCTCCATCCGCTCGAGCAGCTCGCCGAGCCCCTCGGCCTTGCCGAGTTCGATACCCACCAGGGCGGCGCCGGTCTCCCGGTTGTTGCGCTTCACGTACTCGAACAGGGTGATGTCGTCCTCGGGGCCGAGCACCTCGTCCAGGAAGCGGCGCAGTGCGCCCGGCTCCTGCGGGAAGTCGACGAGGAAGTAGTGCTTCAGGCCGAGATTCACCAGCGAACGTTCCAGGATCTCGCCGTACCGCGAGACGTCGTTGTTGCCTCCGGAGATCAGGCACACCACCGTGGACCCCGGCTCGAACGTGATGTTCCCGAGTGCCGCCACCGACAGGGCGCCCGCGGGCTCGGCGATGATGCCCTCGTTCTGGTACAGCTCGAGCATCGTGGTGCACAGTGCGCCCTCGTCGAGGTTGGCCATCACGAAGCTCTCGGGATCGAGCCGGATCGTGGTGGACCGGTCGGACTGGCCCAGTGACGTGTGCGTCACCACCTCGGCGCCCAAGGCGGACACCACGGCGTACGGAAGGTCGCCGACCCGCTTCACCGAGGCACCGTCGACGAACGGGTCGATCTCCGTCAACGTCACGGGACCCCCGGCGACCAGGGCCGCCGTCATCGACGCCGCCCCCGTCGGCTCCACCCCGACGATGGCCGTGCGGGGTGCGTGCGCACGCAGATACGTGGCGATGCCGGCAATGCATCCGCCGCCACCGACCGGGACGAGCACGGTATCGGGAGCCGCACCGAGCTGCGCGAGGATCTCGGCGGCGATGGTGCCCTGCCCGGCCGCGGTACGGGCGTCGTCGAACGGCGCAACCATCGTCGCGCCCGTCCGCCGCACGTCGGCGGAAGCCGCAGCGGCAGCGGCGTCGTACGTCTCCCCCGTCAGGATCAGCTCGACGAACTCGCCGCCGTGCGCGCGGATGCGATCCCGCTTCTGCTTGGGGGTGTTCGACGGAACGTAGATGCGGCCGGTGATTTCCATTGTCCGGCAGGCGAACGCGACGCCCTGCGCATGATTGCCCGCACTGGCCGTCACCACGCCGGCCGCACGCTCACCGGCATCGAGCTGGGCCATGAGGTTGTAGGCGCCGCGCAGCTTGTAGGAGCGGACGACCTGGAGGTCTTCGCGCTTGAGGTAGACGTTCGCGCCGGTGAGCGACGACAGGCGCTCGCTCCGCTGCAAGGGGGTCGCGTCGATCACGTGGGAAATTCGCTCGATGGCCGCGTCGATATCGCCCACTGTCAGAGGCGAGGTGATGTTCTGGGCTGCGGTATCGGGCGATGTGGACACCCGGATATGTTCCCACTCTCCAGCCATGGGATACCAGTCGGGTTCAGCCGCGCGGATCGAACTGGGACGGTCGCGGCACATTGCGGACGTTCGACTTCGCCATCTTCACGGCCTCGCCGACACCCCCGTTCATCACCATCTTCGACAACGCCAACGCGAAGCCGGTGACCTGCCCGCCCGTAATGGTCGGTGGCAGCGACAACGCCAGCGGGTCGGTGACCAGATCGACGAGCGCCGGTCCGTCGTGATCGAACGCCTGCCGCAGGCCCGATTCGATGTCGGCCGGATCCTCGATCCGGCGGGCGAAGATGCCCAGGGCCGACGCCACCGCGGCATAGTCGACGGGTGGCACGTCCACCCCGAAATCCGGCAGCCCGTCCACCAGCATCTCCAGCTTGACCATCCCCAGAGTGGAATTGTCGAACACCACGATCTTCACCGGGAGCCGGTACATCGCGACCGTCACCAGTTCCCCCAGCAGCATCGACAGCCCGCCGTCGCCCGACACGGACACCACCTGCCTGCCCGGCGCGCACACCTGGGCGCCGATCGCGTGAGGCAGGGCGTTCGCCATCGATCCGTGCAGAGCCGAGGACAGGAACCGCCGCGACCCGTTCGGCGTCAGGTAGCGCGCGGTCCAGACGTTCGACATTCCCGTGTCGGTCGTGAAGATCGCGTCGTCGTCAGCGAGGTCGTCGAGGATCGACGCCGCATATTCCGGGTGGATCGGGATTCGCTGCTTGGCGGGTTTCGTGTACGCACCGACCACCTTGTTCATCAGCGTCCGATGCTTGTCGAGCATGTCGCCCAGGAATCGGCGATCGTCCTTCCGCCGGATCAACGGGGCGAGGGCACGCAACGTGCTCGCCACGTCGCCGTGCACGGCCAGGTCGACGTTCGTTCTCCGGCCGATCCGCTGTGCAGCCCAGTCGATCTGCGCGGTGCGGACTCCGTCGGGCAGAAACTGGTTGTACGGGAAGTCCGTTCCGACGAGCAGCAGCAGGTCGGCGCCGTGCATCCCGTCGTGCGCCGCCCCGTACCCCAGCAGCCCCGTCATTCCGACGTCGAAGGGGTTGTCGTATTGGATCCATTCCTTGCCGCGGAGCGTGTGGCCGATCGGCGCACCGATCGTGTCGGCCAGGCTCAGCAACTCCTCGCGCGCCTCCCGCACACCCTCGCCGGCGAAGATCGCGACCTTGCCCGCCGCGTTCACGGCGTCGGCGAGCGCCTGCACGTCGGCCTGGTCGGGCACGATCGCCGGTGCGCCGGTCCGCGGCACCGACGGCGCCTTCCCTTCGGCGGGCCGGTCCGCGATGTCGCCGGGCAGCGTGATGACCGCGACACCGGACAGCGCGGTCGCGTGCGCGATCGCGGACGCCGTCACGCGTGGCGCCTGAGCGGGACTTCCGATCAGCTCTGCGTACCGGGAGCACTCGACGAACAGGCGGTCCGGGTGGGTCTCCTGAAAGAAGCCGAGTCCGATCTGCTCGCTCGGGATCTGCGCCGCGATCGCGAGCACCGGCGCGCCCGAGCGGTCCGCGTCGTAGAGACCGTTGATCAGGTGCAGATTCCCGGGGCCGCACGAGCCGGCGCACACCGCCAGCTTGCCGGTGACCTGCGCCTCCGCGGCCGCGGCGAACGCGGCGGCCTCCTCGTGACGCACGTGGATCCAGTCGATTCCGCCCTTCGCCGCGCCGCCCGACCGCCGGACCGCGTCGACGACGGGATTGAGGCTGTCTCCCACGATTCCGTAGATCCGCTGGACGCCGGCGTCCTGGAGTTGACGTACCAGCTGATCGGCAACGGTTTTCGCTCTCATCGGGCCTCCGGTCGGGGGACGGTCGAACGGCGAAGGACAGCGGGGCGCGTGTCAGGCGGGTTCGAGCACGAACACCGGGATCTCCCGATCGGTCTTCTTCTGGTACTCGGCGTAGTCGGGGAACGCGGCGACGGCGCGGTCCCACCACGTGGCCCTCTCGTCGCCCGTCACCTCGCGGGCCACCATGTCCTGTGTCGCCGAGCCGTCGCGGAGTTCGACGTGCGGCTCGGCCTTCACGTTGTAGTACCAGACCGGATTCTTGGGGGCGCCGCCGAGCGAGGCGACGATCGCATATGTCCCGTCGTGTTCGACACGCATCAACGGCGTCTTGCGGATTTTGCCGGATTTGGCACCACGCGTGGTCAGCAGGACGACGGGCCTGCCGCCCAGCGTCGTGCCCTTCGCTCCATCGGTGGATTCCATCAACTCGGCCTGATCTGCTGCCCACTTGGACGGACTGGGCTCGTATTCACCTGTGAGTGGCATGCGTCCAGTCAACACCTGATCCGCGAGGACGCGCCACCGATTCCGCCGAACGAGTGCACATGCGAAGAACCACATCCGTTTGTTCGTTGCGCCGAACTCCGGGTTCCGAGTACCCTGATCCCACGCGGGGGACCTCCGCTCCCCCGACCCGCGCCAGTGAGGTGACCTGCGATGACGACACACGACGCATGGGTGCGCCGCGAGATTCGCCGCGACAGCCCCGCCCGCACTGTCGATCTCGCCGGCACCGAGTGGCCCCTGTACAAACTGGAAGCGCTGGCCGTCGCACTACTGGTTTTCGTCACGATCCTCGTCGTCACCCAGACACTGCAAGTGGCCGTCCTCACCGCCGCCGCGGTGGCCGTCCTCGTGTGGTGGACGCGGCGCCTCTACCCGCCGCGCCCCTAGCCGTCACACAGACAGGCAGCTCGGTCCGAGCAGCGCCTTGAGATCACCCATCAACGCCGACGACGGTTCCACCCGGAGCACGTCGTCCACCTTCCACAACGTGACCTCGGTGCCGCCGATCAACCGCACGTGCACGTCCGAGGTCCCCGGATGGCGCGTGAGCACCTGACGCAGCGCACCGAGCTTGTCCTTGGTGCACTGACGCAGCGGAAGACTGACCGCCAGCGGCTTCGCGACCCCCACCGCCGAGAGATCCGGCACCGCAAGGTCGTTGGCGATGAGCGAGATCCGGTCGTCACGAATCGACACGCGCGCCTTGACGAGCACGACGGAGTCCTCCGTGACATCCATCCCGTAGACCGAGTAGGCCTGCGGGAAGAACAGCACCTCGATACCGCCGGTCAGATCCTCGAGCTGCGCGGACGCCCAGGTGAGACCGTTCTTGTTGATCCTCCGGTTCACCGACGCGAGGATGCCGCCGACGGTGACCTGGGTGCCGTCCTTGATGTCGCCTTCGAGGATGGTCGGGATCGCGGTGTCGGACTGCGCCGACAGCACGTGTTCGACGCCGTTGAGCGGGTGCCCGGACACGTACAGTCCCAGCATTTCCCGTTCCAGCGCCAACCGGTGCTTCGAGTCCCACTCCTCGTCCGGGATCTTCACGTTGAACACCGAGGAGATCGACTCGTCGGCGTCGTCGCCACCGAACAGGTCGAACTGTCCGATCGCCTCCGCCTTCTTGGTACCCATCACCGCGTCGATGGCGTCGGCGTGGACGAGCATGAGTCCCTTGCGCGGATGACCCAGCGAGTCGAACCCGCCTGCCTTGATCAGCGACTCGGTGACCTTCTTGGAGCAGGCGGCGGCGTCGATCTTGTTGAGGTAGTCGGAGAAGTCGACGAACTTGGACTTCTCCTTGCGCGCCTTGATGATCGAGCCCACGACGTTGGCACCGACGTTGCGGACCGCGCCCATGCCGAACCGGATGTCCTCACCGACGGAGGCGAAGTTGACCTCCGATTCGTTGACGTCCGGCGGCAGCACGGTGATACCCATCTTGCGGCAGTCCGCCAGGTAGACGGCGGCCTTGTCCTTGTCGTCACCGACCGAGGTGAGCAGACCGGCCATGTACTCGGCCGGATAGTTGGCCTTGAGGTACCCGGTCCAGAACGACACCAGGCCGTACCCGGCCGCGTGCGACTTGTTGAACGCGTACCCGGCGAACGGAAGGATGGTGTCCCACAGCGCCTTGATGGCGGGCTCGGAGAATTCGTTGGCGAGCATGCCCTCACGGAAACCGGCGTACGCCTCCTCCAGCACCGAGAGCTTCTTCTTACCCATGGCTCGGCGGAGAATGTCGGCCTGTCCGAGCGAGTACCCGGCCACCTTCTGAGCGATCTGCATGATCTGCTCCTGGTAGACGATCAGGCCGTACGTGTCGGCCAGGATCTCTTTCAGGGGCTCCTCGAGCTCCGGGTGGATGGGTTTGACCTCTTGCCGCCCGTTCTTGCGGTCGGCGTAGTCGTTGTGCGCGTTCATGCCCATCGGACCGGGCCGGTACAGCGCGAGCACCGCGACGATGTCCTCGAAGCCGGTGGGCTGCATGCGGCGCAGCAGGTCGCGCATCGCGCTGCCGTCGAGCTGGAACACACCGAGAGTGTCTCCGCGGGAGAGCAGTTCGTACGTGGCTTGATCGTCGAGCGCGAGGGTGTCGAGATCGAGGTCGATCCCCCGGTTGGCCTTGATGTTGTCGATGGCGTCACCGATGACGGTGAGGTTCCGCAGTCCGAGGAAGTCCATCTTCAGCAGGCCGATGGCCTCGCACGACGGGTAGTCCCAGCCGGTGATGATGGCGCCGTCCTGGGCGCGCTTCCACACGGGAATCGCGTCCATCAGCGGTTCGGACGACATGATCACCGCGCAGGCGTGGACGCCGGCGTTACGGATCAGGCCCTCGAGTCCCTTGGCCGTCTGGTAGATCTTCGCGACGTCCGGGTTGGAGTCGATGAGGGCGCGAACCTCCACCGCTTCCTTGTAGCGCTCGTGGTTCGGGTCGGTGATGCCGGACACCGAGATGTCCTTGGCCATGATCGGCGGCGGCAACGCCTTCGTGATCTGGTCGGCGATCGCGAAACCGGGCTGACCGAACTGGACTCGGGCGGAGTCCTTGATGGCCGCCTTCGTCTTGATGGTGCCGAACGTGATGACCTGGGCGACGCGGTCGCTGCCCCACTTGTCCGTCGCGTAGCGCACCATCTCGCCGCGACGGCGATCGTCGAAGTCGATATCGATATCGGGCATCGAGACGCGCTCGGGGTTCAGGAACCGCTCGAACAGCAGGCCGTGCGGGATGGGGTCGATGTTGGTGATGCCCATCGCGTAGGCGACGAGCGAACCGGCCGCCGAGCCTCGGCCGGGGCCGACGCGGATGCCGACCTCCCGGGCGTGGTTGATGAGGTCGCCGACGACGAGGAAGTAGGCGGGGAAACCCATTTCGAGGATGACGCCGATCTCGTAGTCGGCGCGGGCGAGGTACTCCTCGGGCGGACCGTCGGGGAACCGGCGGTCCAGTCCGCGCATGACCTCCTTGCGCAGCCAGGTGCCCTGCGTCTCGCCCTCGGGGACCGGGAAGATCGGCATCCGGTCGTGGTGCGCCCACACGTCGTCGTACGACTGGACCCGCTCGGCGATCAGCAGTGTGTTGTCGCACGCTCCGGGCACCTGGTCGTCCCACAGCGCCCGCATCTCCGCGGCCGGCTTCAGGTAATAGCCGTCGCCGTCGAACTTGAACCGGGTGGGGTCGGACAGTGTCTTACCGGTCTGGATGCAGAGGAGGGCCTCGTGGTTCTCCGCGGCTTCCTTGGTGACGTAGTGGCAGTCGTTGGTGGCGAGCGGCGGAATCTCGAGCTTCTTGCTGATCTCGAGCAGGCCCTCGCGCACCCGTCGCTCGATCGACAGTCCGTGGTCCATCAGCTCGAGGAAGAAGTTGTCCTTGCCCCAGATCTCCTGCCACTTGGCGGCGGCCTCGAGCGCCTCGCGGTCGTGGCCGAGCCGAAGCCGGGTCTGGATCTCACCGGACGGGCAGCCCGTGGTCGCGATGATGCCCTCGTGGTGGGTGGCGATGAGCTCTTCGTCCATTCGTGCCCACTTGCCGAGCTGACCCTCGATGGACGCGAGCGAGGACAGCTTGAACAGGTTCCGCAGGCCGGTCGCGTTCTCCGCGACCATCGTCATGTGGGTGTACGCACCGCTACCGGAGACGTCGTCGGACTTCTGGCTGCGGTCGCCCCACAACACGCGCTTGGTGTTGAAGCGGGACTCGGGCGCGACGTACGCCTCGATGCCGATGATCGGCTTGATGCCCTGCTTCTTGGCCTCGTTGTAGAACTCGCTGGCGCCGTACATGTTGCCGTGGTCGGTCATGCCGACCGCCGACATCCCCAGTCGCTCGGCCTCTTCGAACAGGGGGCCGACCTTGGCCGCACCGTCGAGCATCGAGTACTCGGTGTGATTGTGCAGATGTACGAACGAGTCAGCCACGTGCGCCTCTCTGAAGGTCTGGGAGCCTCACGAGTGTAGGCCCTCGGACCGACAGCACCGGTCGCCGACGGCGGGTGTCGGCGAAGTCGTGACGCGAGTTACTGGACGGGCGCCTGGGACGGCTCGGTCCTTCGCCGCTCGCGCCGGACCCGTACCAGCGCATCGGTACTGAAGATCGCGAGTGCCACCCAGATCAGCGCGAAACCGATCCACCGCGACGCGGGCATGTCCTCGTGGAGAACCGCGACGCCCCACGCCATCTGCAGCGCCGGCGTCAGGTACTGCAGCATGCCGAGTGTGCGCAACGGCACCCGTTGCGCGGCCGCGCCGAACAGCAACAACGGCAGGGCCGTCACCGGTCCCGCGGCCATCAGCAGCAGGGTGTGACCGGACCCGAACCCGAGGAACGTGCCCGCCCCGGTGAGGGCCAGGAACACGAGATAGCCGACCGCGACGGGCGCGGCCACGATCCCCTCGGCGGTGAGGCTCGTCCGCGGATCGAGCGGCACAACCTTCTTGCACAGTCCGTACAGCGCGAACGACGCGGCCAGGGTCAGCGCGATGTACGGCGGATGCCCGTAATCGACCGTGATCACGATGACCGCGACGGCGGCGAGCGCGAGGGCGACGATCTGGGCGGGGACGAGCCGCTCCCGGAAGATCACGACCCCGAGCAGCACGCTCACCAACGGGTTGATGAAGTAGCCGAGCGCGGTCTCGACCACCCGGTCCGACGTGACCCCGTAGATGTAGGTGCCCCAGTTCACGGCGATGGCGGTCGACGCGGCGGTGACCAGCAGCCAGGTGCGCACGCTCAGCCCGCGCAGCGACCGGAGCCGGCTCGAGACCGCGAGAACGACGAACATGAGCGCGAGCGTCCACACCACCCGGTGCGCGAGGATCTCCACCGACCCGGCCGGGCCGAGCAATCCGAAGAACGCCGGGAACGCCCCCCACAGCACGTAGGCGCCGACTCCACATGCGGCACCCACGGTTTCCGCCTGCCTCGCCTTCACGAACCGCTCCCCGGGACGAGCCCGTCATCGGGGCCGGGCACGACGGTCTCGACCTGCTCGGGCAACAGCGGGCGCACGGCGAACCGCCCGGCGACGGCGTCGGCTCCGAGCGCCTCGACCGCCCGGACGTCCGGGGCGGACCGCAGCGCGGTGAGGGCTTCGTGATCACCGCGGACGACGACACCGATCACGCACGCGCAGTTCCGGGCCAGTACCGCCGACGACACCGCCGCGATCTGCGCCTGCCGCTCCGTTTCGCCCGTCATCGCCTGGGCGCGTCCGGCGGCCAGGACACTCGCCCGTGCGAGGGCCGCATCGCCTGCCGCGACGGACACGGGAACGAGGGGTGTCTGCACCCGGTCCAGGGGCACACGGAAGAGCACCTGCGACACGCGGGTGCCGGACGCAACGTCCCCGACGACGTGCGTCGTCACCGGACGCGTGAACGACACCAGCGCCCAGCGCTCTCGGCGCCCGTCCGCCGCGTCGAGCGATCGGTCCGCCCGGGCCAGGTAGTCGGCCACCACTTCCCCGTTGTCCGGGCCCAGGCTGTCCGTCGACACGGGTGCGCGCCGGACGGGATGCAGTGCTCCGAGCACGACCGTCACCGCGATCAGGACGACGGCGGTGAGCGCTGCCGGCACCGCCGGACCGCTCGGGTGCGGGACCCTCACCTCAGCTCGCCCGCAGAACCCCGAGAGCGTCCTCGAGATCCTTCGGGTACTTGGACGTGATCTCGACCCACCGCCCGTCCGCGGGATGCGCGAACCCGAGCGACCGGGCGTGCAGCCACTGCCGCTCCAGCCCGAGACGTTCCGCCAGCCGCGGATCGGCCCCGTACGTGAGGTCGCCGCAGCACGGGTGCCGCAGTGCGGCGAAGTGGACGCGGATCTGATGGGTCCGGCCCGTTTCGAGGTGGATGTCCAGCAGGCTCGCCGCCTGGAACGCCTCGACCGTGTCGTAGTGCGTGATGCTGGGCTTGCCGTCCGCGGTGACGGCGAACTTCCAGTCGTTGCTGCGGTGCCTGCCGATCGGCGCGTCGATGGTTCCGCTGCTCGGATCCGGGTGCCCCTGCACCAGCGCGTGGTATCGCTTGTCGATGGTCCGCTGCTTGAATGCGCGCTTGAGGAGTGTGTAGGCGCGTTCCGACGTGGCCACCACCATCACTCCGGACGTGCCGACGTCCAGCCGGTGCACGATGCCCTGGCGCTCGTGCGCACCCGACGTCGAGATCCGGAAGCCTGCGGCGGCGAGACCGCCGATCACCGTCGGACCGGTCCAGCCCACGCTGGCGTGGGCGGCGACACCGACCGGTTTGTCGACGGCGACCACGTCGTCGTCGGCGTACAGGATTTCCATGCCCTCGACGGGCTCCGCCTCGATGGTCAGCGGACGCGGCGGTTCGGGCAGTTCCACCTCGAGCCAGGCGCCTGCGGACAGGCGATCGGACTTGCCGACGGGTGCGCCGTCGACGAGCACCGAACCTTCCTCGGTGAGCTGAGCCACCGCGGTGCGCGACAGACCGAGCAGTCGAGCGAGTCCGGCGTCGACCCTCATCGCTTCGAGCCCGTCCGGGACCGGCATCGACCGTGTTTCCCTCACTTCTCTACCCCCTTGCGTGTTCCGTCCGGTTCCAGCCCGATCAGGGTGAGCACCACGAGCAGGATCGCACCGCACACGATGCCGGAATCCGCCACGTTGAACACCGGCCACCAGCCGACGGACACGAAATCGACGACGTGACCCTGCATCACTCCCGGTGCCCGGAAGAACCGGTCGACGAGGTTGCCGAGGGCGCCGCCGAGTACCAGCCCCAGACCGAGCGCCCACCACGGCGACCGCAGCGTGCGGCCGATGCGGACGACGCCGATCACCACACCCACGGCGACGAGCGTGAGCAGCCACGTCATGCCGGTGGCCATGGAGAACGCCGCGCCCGGGTTGCGCACGAGCCGCAGCGAGACGATGTCTCCGATCAACCAGACCGGCCGGCCGGGCTCGATGTTCGCGACGGCGAGGATCTTCGTCAGCAGGTCCGTGGCCAGGACGACACCTGCGATCACGAACAGCAGCAGCCTGCGCTGATGCGTCACCGGCTGCGGCGGTGCGCTGCCGGACGGGTCATCGTCGTTTCGGTCTTCGGCGTCGGTCTCGTTCTCTGCCGTGGGGTCTTGACTCACCCGTTCATCATCCACTACGGAGGCAAGCCTCCGTTCACGCGCTCCCGCGCGCACTAACCTGGGGGCGTGCCACTGTTCTCGAACGCTCTGCGACCCGGATTCTGCCTACTCGCCGCAACCCTCTCCCTGGTCGCGCTGACCGCCGGGTGCGGAGGTGACGGCGACTCCTCGGAGTCGAGCCCCGCAGGGTCCACGTCCACTCCCGCCGAAGTGACCGTCCCGATCTCCGCGACCACCGTCGAACTGATCCAGCCCGGCGAGGAGCCGCGCGAGGTGATCCAGCGCAGACCGCCGGTGGGGGTCACACAGCAGGTGCAGTTGATCACCGACGCGCAGGTGTTCCAGCAGATCGACGACCAGCCCGCCCAGGACTTCTCCTCACCCGAGATCACACTCCCCCTCACCGCCGCCGTCGGGCAGTCCACCGACGACACGGACGGCGGCACCACCGTCGACCTCACGCTCGGTGACGTCACCAGCCCCGACGACCGGCTCGGCAGCGCGCTCGAGGCCAGTGCCGGTTCGGGCGCCGGGTTCACCGTCGACCCCACCGGTGCGATCACCGCACTGCGACTGCGTCCGGACGCCGAAGCCCAGGACATCGCCCGCTCCGCGATAGAGCAGGCCTTCTACCAGGCCGTGTACCGCACGGTCCCGTTTCCGGCGGAGCCCGTCGGGGTGGGCGCCCAGTGGACGATCCGCCAGCAGGTGATGAGCGGCATCGCCCTCGACCAGACCACGGTGGCCACCCTGACCGCCCGGGACGGCAACCGCCTCACCGTCGACTACACGATCGACCAGAAGCCGAAGTCACCCGTCTGGGAGCTGCCCGGGGAGGCGGGCACGCTGAACGTCGACCAGTACGTGATGCAGGGCTCGGGCACCATGACCGTCGACCTCGGCCTGCCGCTGCCCGTCACCGGGACGGTGACCGTGGGCGGTGACCAGGAGTACAGCGACCCCGACGGCTCCACCCGCCTGCACCAGACCACGTCGAACTCGGTCCGGTGGGGTTCCTGATGCGCCGCGGAACCGTTGCCGCATCCTGTTCCCTGTTCGCGGTGCTCGCGCTGTCGGCGTGCTCGTCGAACGCGTCCGGCGACGCCGGTGCCGGCGCCTCACTCGCGCCGCTCGGACCGGTAGTGACCGCAGCGCCGGACGCGGCGGGCGCACCGTTCCCCGATCGGGCCGCGCTGAAGGCGGCCCTCCTCGACGCCGGGGACCTTCCCGTCGGCTTCACCCCGGTGCCCGATCCCGAGGAGGATCTGGGGCTGCCTCCGGCGTCGGAGTCGGCGGACTCCGACAAGTCGAGCACGAATCCGGCGGAATGCGGCGCCGTGCTGTCGCCCGTCGCGGATCAGCGTGCGGGCGCGGTGGCGGCGGCGTCCGGCTGGTTCACCGGCCCCGGCTTCGCGACCATCGACCAGGACGCGGCCAGTTACGGTACCGGCGCCGACGCCTCCGCGGCGTTCTCGGCGGTGCAGGACCGGCTGGCGGGATGCACCGAGTACACCGGCACGGACGCCGACGGCGTGCAGGTGCAGTACCGGGTCGGCGGCCGCGAGCAGCAGCCCGCGGGCGACGCATCGGTGGCGTTCCGGCTCGTCACCACCAGCGAGGGCGTCAGTCTGGTCTCGGATGTGGTGGTGGTCGTCGTCGGGAGCACCGTCACGCAGCTGGTCGCGACGGGCCAGGACCCGATCGACGCCGGCGTCTTCGGCGACCTGACGAGCACCGCCGTCGCGAAGCTCGCACCCGCACCCGCCGGCTGAGACCAGGCCACGAACGACCGATGCCGGTGTCCCCGAGGGGACACCGGCATCGGTGCCAGAACGCGGCGATCCGTCAGGACCGCGCGGTTCGGCCTGAAATCAGGCAGGGCATGCAGGCGAGGTCAGCTGCGCGAGCGACACGATCTGGCATGCGGTGATCTTCGACAGCTTCCACGTTCCGTTCTCGCCGGGAACGAAGATGGCCGGAACGCCACCCTGCTGGACCTGGCCGTTGACGGTCAGCTGCAGCTGGCCGCTGGCGGTGCCGTCGCCGTTGTCGATGACCGGGTCGAGAACGGTGACCTCGGCGTTGTTCGCCTTGGCTGCGGCAGCGACCTGGTTGATGAGCTCCGGATCCTGCTCCGAGCCCTCGACCATCGCGGACTTGACCTCGAGCGGCGTGGCCGGATCGAGGCCCTGCACCAGAAGCGCGTTGAGATCGGCCGCGGTGGGCACCTCGATGGCTTCCGAGGTCTCGGCAGCTGCGGAAGTCGTCGTCGTGGTCTTGGTCGCCGTGTCGCTCTCGTCGGAGCCACACGCGGACATCGTGAGGGCTGCGGCGATTGCTACTCCGGCAACCGTGATCTTACGAAGCTTCAACTCAATAACCTCTTCATTCTCGGTGTTCGTTCTCGGACGATCTGAGCATCTATCGCTACCCGGGCCAACATTACCCAAGGGTAAGCATCAGCGCCCGAGGCTACCTTCTCGTGGAGCCGGTCTCCACTCCTTCGTCCGGGCGGTGGGTCCGGTCACTCGAGCGAGCCTTCCACATCGGCCCGTTCGAGTTGCGCGTCGTCCACCTTGAAGGTCCGTGCCTTCCCCGGACCCGTTGTGCGCGTTTCGAATCGGACTGTCACGACACCGTGGCCCGCCCCCTGCACCCAGCCGTGACCGAAGTCCGGGTGCGTCACGTCGAGACCGGGATGCCACCGGGTGTCGATCGCCCGGGCGGGTGCCGGAACGGGCGCGGAGAGGCCGTCGTCGGCGCCCGCCACCGTGATCTTCGACTCCTGATAACCCGGGACGTCCAGGTCCAGTTCGGGGAACAGCGAGCCCTGGCGGACCGTCGACAGTCCGGCGAATCCCACCCCGACCAGACGCACCGGCCCGAGTTCCAGCGGATCGATCACCTGGCGCTGCGCCGCCGCGACGAGGATCTGACGGTCGAGGGTCGCGTAGGGCAGCGTCACCGAGCGCGTCACGACGCTCATGTCCGCCTTCTTCAGCTTCAGCACCACCGTCCGCGCCGCCCGGCCGTCCTTCTGCAGACGCACGAACGCGGACGCCGCGCTCGACTCGACGGCACCGCGCAACTCCGCCATCGTGACGATGTCGGTGGCGAAAGTCGTCTCCGCACTGACCTGTTTGGACTCGGCGCGTTCGGCGACCGGCCGATTGTCGATGCCCTGCGCCAACCGGTGCAGGCCCGGTCCGACCGTGGTGCCCAGAATGGACGCCACCTCCGATTCCGGGGTCCGCGCGAAACCGCCGATGGTCTCGATGCCGAGCCGCTTCAGCTTCTCCTCCGCGACCGGGCCGATGCCCCACAGCTTCCGCACCGGAAGCTCGTCCAGCACCGCATGCTGCTCGTCCGGCGGAATCACCGTGATCCCGTTGGGTTTGGCCAGACCGGACGCGATCTTGGCCACCTGCTTGCCCGACCCGGCACCGATGGACGCGACCAGTCCCGTCTCCTCGAGCACCAACGCGCGCAGTCCCTCGCAATAGCGTTGCACCGTGCCCGCATCCGCCCCGGCCAGCTCGATGGGTTCGCCGAACGCCTCGTCCATCGACAGTTGCTCGAGCACCGGCATCGGGCCGCGGAGCGCGTCGAACACGGACTTGCTCAACATGCCGTAGAGGCGACCCCGCGGCGGCAGCACCACCGCACCGGGACCCACCAGCCTGCGGGCCTGATGCATCGGCATGGCTGAACGCGCGCCGAACACCCGCGCCTCGTAGCTGGCGCCGGCGACGACGCCGCGCCCGCCGAGCCCACCGACGAGAACCGGGCGGCCGCGGAGCGTCGGCCGGGTGAGCTGCTCGACCGACGCGAAGAACGCGTCCATGTCGAGGTGCAGCACCCACCGACGACTCACCTGGTGCAAAATACCCGCCCGGTACGACAGGTCACGCCTTCGCGATCGCCGCCCGCACACCCTCACCGAGCTCGACGGCGTCGCCCGGCGCCTCGGCCAGTTCCAGTTCGACGGCGAGGATCTCGCCCGCGATCAGCTTGCGGTGCGCGAGCGCCCATTCCCGCCGCTCTTCGGGCACGTCGAGGACGACGGTGATCCGATCGGACACCTCGAGCCCGGCGGCGCGCCGCGCGTCCTGCAACTCGCGGATCCGGTCCTTCGCCCAGCCCTCGGCTTCCAGTTCCTCGGTGACCGCCGAGTCCAGGACGACCAGACCGGCCCCGTCGGGCAGGGCTGCCGTCGACTCCGGTTCGGCGGCCACGAGCCGCTGCGTGTATTCCTCCGGCAGCAACTCGATCCCCGCCGCGACGACGACGCCGTCCGAATTCTCCGACCAGTCACCGGCCTTCACGGCCTTGATGACGGTCTGCACGTCCTTGCCGAGGCGCGGTCCCGCGGCGCGCGCGTTGACGACGAGCTCGAACCGGCCGTGCACGTCCACGTCGGTGGTGAGGTCGACCTTCTTGACGTTGACCTCGTCGGCGATGAGACCCAGGTACGGGCGCAGGCGCTCCGCGTCGTCGGACGCGACCGTCACCTCAGGCAGCGGCAGCCGCACCCGGAGGTTCTGTGCCTTGCGCAGGCCCAGCACCGTCGAGCACACCGACCGCACCTCGTCCATCGCCGACACCAACTCCGGATCCGCCGGCAGCTGACCCGCGGTGCTTCCGGGTCGCTCCGCAGGCTCCGCTCCTGCCGGCCAGTCCGCGAGGTGCACGGACCGTCCGCCGGTCAGTCCCCGCCAGATGACCTCGCTGATCAGGGGCAGCAACGGAGCGGCGAGCCGGGTGACCACCTCGAGCACCGTGTGGAGGGTGTCGACGGCGTCCTTGTCCTCGTCCCAGAAACGCGAACGCGACCGCCGCACATACCAGTTCGTCAGCGCATCACAGAACGTGCGCAGTTCGTCGCACGCCCCGGCGATGTCGTTCGTCTCGAGCGCGCCGGTGATGGCGTCCCGGGTTCCGGCCAGCTTCGCGAGGATGTACCGGTCCAGGACGTTCGTCGAATCCGTGCGCCACTCACCGGAGGTCGGCGCGTACAGCTGCAGGAAGCTCCACGCGTTCCACAGCGGCAGCAGCGCCTGCCGGACACCCTCGCGGATGCCCTGTTCGGTGACGACGAGGTTTCCGCCGCGCAGGATCGGCGAGGACATGAGGAACCAGCGCATGGCGTCCGAGCCGTCCCGCTCGAATACCTCCTTCACGTCCGGGTAGTTGCCCTTGGACTTGCTCATCTTCAGTCCGTCTTCACCCAGGACGATGCCGTGAGCCGCAACGGTCTTGAAGGCGGGACGATCGAACAGCGCCGTCGCCAGCACGTGCAGCGTGTAGAACCAGCCGCGGGTCTGCCCGTTGTACTCGACGATGAAATCGCCAGGGAAGTGGCCGTCGAACCATTCACGGTTCTCGAACGGGTAGTGCACCTGCGCGTACGGCATCGACCCGGACTCGAACCAGCAGTCGAGGACCTCGGGCACACGCCGCATCATCGACTTCCCGGTCGGGTCGTCCGGGTTCGGGCGCACCAAGTCGTCGATCATCGGCCGGTGCAGATCCGTCGGCCGCACCCCGAAGTCGTGCTCGAGTTCGTCGAGCGAGCCGTACACGTCCGTGCGCGGGTACGCCGGATCGTCGGACACCCACACCGGAATCGGGCTGCCCCAGTACCGGTTGCGGCTGATGTTCCAGTCGCGGGCACCCTCGAGCCACTTGCCGAACTGTCCGTCGCGGATGTGTTCGGGCACCCACGTGATGTCCTGGTTCAGCTCGACCATGCGGTCGCGGAACTTGGTGACCGCGACGAACCACGACGGGACCGCCATGTAGATCAGCGGCTGCCCGCTGCGCCAGCTGTGCGGGTACGAGTGCTCGATCGTCTCGTGCCGCAGCAACTTTCCAGCAGCCTTGAGGTCCTTGATGATCACCGGGTTCGCGTCGAACACCTGGAGACCCTCGTACGGCGGCACCATCGCCGTGAACTTGCCGCCCGGATCGAGCGGCTGCACGATCTCGATCCCGTTCGCCGTGCAGTACTCCATGTCCTCTTCACCGAAAGCCGGTGCGAGGTGGACGATTCCGGTACCGGACTCGGTGGTGACGTAGTCGGCGGAGATGACGCGGTGCGCGTTCTCGTGACCGACGAAGAAGTCGAACGGCGGGTCGTAGCGGAGCCCGACGAGGTCCGCACCCTTGTGCTCGGACAGCACCTCGGGCGCCTCGCCGAGTTCGCGGGCATAGTGCCCCAGCCGATCCTTGGCGAGCACGTAGCGTTTGCCGTCGGCGCCCGTCACCTGGACGTAGTCGATGTCCGGGTGCACTGCGACCGCGAGGTTGGACGGCAGCGTCCATGGCGTGGTGGTCCAGATGATCGCGTTGGCGCCGTCGAGCGGGCCCTCGCCGTGCAGCGGCATGTCGACCGTGACGGCGGGGTCCTGGCGCATCTTGTACGCGTCGTCGAGCCGGGTCTCCTGGTTCGACAGCGGCGTCTGCTCGTACCAGCTGTACGGCAGCACACGGAAACCCTGGTAGATCAGGCCTTTGTCGAACAGTTCCTTGAACGCCCACATGACCGACTCCATGAAGTCGAGGTCCAGGGTCTTGTAGTCGTTGTCGAAGTCGACCCACCGCGCCTGACGGGTGACGTAGTCGCGCCACTCGTCCGTGTAGCGCAGCACGGAAGACTTGCAGTACTCGTTGAACTTCTCGAGACCCATGACGTCGATCTCGGACTTGTCCTTGATGCCGAGCTGCTTCTCCGCCTCGAGTTCGGCGGGCAGTCCGTGGCAGTCCCAGCCGAATCGGCGCTCGACCTTGTTGCCGCGCATGGTCTGGAACCGCGGGATCAGATCCTTGACGTACCCCGTCAGGAGGTGGCCGTAGTGCGGGAGACCGTTCGCGAACGGCGGACCGTCGTAGAACACGAATTCGGGGGCGTCGTCACGCTGGGCGACCGACGCCCGGAAGGTGTCGTCCTCGTCCCAGCCGGCCAGCACACGCTGCTCGATCTGAGGGAACCGGACACCCGCATCCTGCGAGACGCCGTAGTCGACCCTGGGGTAGGACTCGTTGCTGCTGGTCACGTTGCTGGTGTCGGTCACCGCGATCTCCTCGTGCCTGACGTACTCGGCACGGGGACGACGGAGACGCCTCCTGCGTCACCACCGCGGTACCACCCCGCTTGCACCCCGGAGGGCGCCTCTCGGTGCCGGGCTGTGACGGGCCCACCCGTTCGGTTCTACTGAGCCGGCGTGCCGGCCGTTCTTCCGAAGGCTCCCCGGTGATGGCCGGATCGTCGCCCCGTAACTCGATTACTGAATTGTTCGCTGAATGCAGTCTAGCCGCCACCGGGATACGGCAGCTCAGTCGCCCTCGTCGGATCCGGGCGTCGTGTCCGCGTCCCGTGCGGGACCGCGGTCAGCGCGAACACCGCTCGCGGGTTGCCCCGGAACGGCCGCCGCCTTCTTGCCTGCGAGGGCGCTGACGAGCAGCAGGACCGCTCCGGCGACGCATACCACGATGCATCCCCAGGCCCACACGACCGAACCGGTCATGAGAGCCACCACCAGGAGAGCGAACCCCACCGCTGCAAGAGCGAGTGTCACGACCAGCACGGCTCAACCTCTATCCGGGCCGCTGGCTGGGCAACTACCGCGCGCTCAGTCAGCTATTGCCCTTGGCGTAGGACTGGCTGTAATTGGACTGCGATCCACCCTGCGCGAACGAATCCTGACCGCCGTCCACCGGAACCGCGGATCCCCGCTGCTCCAGCTCCTCGAGCTGCGACTCCAGGTACGACTTCAGGCGCACGCGGTATTCGCGCTCGAACGTCTTGAGCTGCTCGATACGACCCTCGAGCACGGAACGCTGCTGGTTGATCGTCGCCATGATCTCGGTGTGCTTCTTCTCCGCGTCCGCCTGCAGCGCGTCGGCCTTCTCCTTGGCCTGGCGCAGCTGGGTCTCGGAACGGGTCTGAGCGTCCGTGATCAGTGCTTCCGACTTCTGGCGGGCGTCGGCGATCATCGTCTCGGAACGGGTCCGTGCATCGCTGACCAGCTGCTCCGAGTTGGTGCGCGCGTTGCCGAGCAGCTGCTCGGACTCCGTCTTCGCGTCACTCGTGAGACGGTCCGCCATCTCCTGGGCGAGACCCAGAACCTTGGCGGCCTGCATGTGAGCGTCGGCGCCCTGCGCGGGAGCGGCCGCGGCCGCAGCGGCGGGAGCCGGTGCCGGCGCGGGAGCCTTGGGCTGCTCGACGACACGAGCCGGCTCCGCCTTCGGAGCGGGAGTCGGTGCTGCGGACCCGGAGCGTGGAGCCTTCTTCGCATCGGCGAGCTCCTTGTCGAGCTCCCCTACTCGCTGCCGAAGGTCGGCGTTCTCCTCGATCAGGCGCGACAACTCTTGCTCGACGAGGTCGAGAAACGCATCGACTTCGTCTTCGTTGTAGCCCCGCTTACCGATCGGTGGCTTGCTGAACGCGACATTGTGCACATCAGCGGGAGTCAGCGGCATGGAAGGATCCCTTCACGCGTCATTTGGCGGTCTAGCAAGCATTCAGTTACAGCGCAGTCTACGTAACGGTGAATCAAGACTGGATCAATGGGGTCCATTCTGTCACACCAGACCCGTAGCACGCGCTTGTCCCTGAACGATCGACATCAGGATGAAGACGATGAACAGCAAGACCATGATGGATAGATCCAACCGCACCCCACCGAGATTGATCGGGGGGATCAACCGCCGTAGCAGTTTGACCGGTGGATCGGTGACCGTAAAAATCGCCTCGAGAATGACGACCACGACGCCGGTTGGTCGCCAGTCTCGTGCGAAGGTCCGTACGAACTCGACAATAATTCTGCCGATGAGTAGCAGCCAAAAGACAAACAGTATCAAGTAGATCACCGAGAACAAGGCCACACCTTCACTCTGCCTGAGAATGTCCGGCCGATCAAAACGAGCCGCGTGGCCAGGGTTTTCTCCGCCACAGCCGCCGCGGCCCGCGTCGTTACGGACGTTCGGATCCCGATGGTCGTTTCCCCCGCTCCCCGGTTTACTTCTGGCTGTAGAAGCCGGTTTCCGCGATGCGGCGACGCTCCTCGGCGGACACGTCGATGTCTGCGGGTGAGAGCAAGAACACCTTCGTGGCCACCTTGTCGAAGGACCCGCGCAGCGCGAAGGCCAGTCCGGCGGCGAAATCGACGAGGCGCTTGGCGTCGGCGTTGCTCATTTCGACGAGGTCCATGATGACGGGGGTGCCGTCACGGAACCGCTCGCCGATCGTGCGGGCCTCCCCGTAGTCGCGGGGGCGCAGCGTGGTGATCTTGGACAGCGGCCCACCTTCGTCGAAGAGGGGTCCGCGACGACTCTCCACCCGCTCGGACCGCGTGTCGACGGCCAGCGCGCCACGGGTGCTGCCGCGCACCGCACCGCTCGCGCTGGGACGGGCCGACCGGACGGCCACGGGTTCGACCCGGGACGAGTGCCGGGGGCCGTCGTACCGGTCGAAGTCGTCGTCGAGGTCGTCCCGGCGGCCGGGAGCGTAGGCGGCCTTACTGAAGGCCGGCTCGGCGAAGTCACGGTCGTCGCGGTCGAGGTACGGATCACGTCCACTGTCGCGGGCCGGTCGAGCAGGCCTGCGCGCAGGTTCCGGCTCGTCCAGGTACTCGTCCTCGTAGTCGTCGAGGGGAACCATGCCGAAGTAAGCCTTGAACTTGTGCAGACTGCTCATTGATCGACCTTCCTTGGCGCGGCGGACAGGATCCAACTGCGACCGGTCGCAGCGGTGTGGACGGGTTGGCGATCACCTGGGCGATCTATTTCGAGGTTATAGGCCTCGAACCCAACAGCGCGGTTCCGACACGCACGCACGTCGACCCGTGTCGGACAGCGTGCTCGAGATCATTCGTCATGCCCGCTGAGAGGTCCGTCGCATCCGGATGGTCGCGCCTGAGCCGCGCGTGAATCTTCTGCAATTCCTCGAACGCGGCGTCCGGATCGGTATCGATCGGCGGAACCGCCATCAACCCGCGATATTCGAGTCCCGGCGACGACTGCACCTGCGCGGCAAGGCGTTCGAGGTCTGCGATCGCGGCACCGCCGCGCTGCGGATCGCCGTCCAGACTGACCTGCAGCAGCACCCGCAGCGGCTCGGGCCGCTCCCCCGCCTCGAGCGCCGTCGTGGCCGCGCGGCCGAGTGCGCCGACGAGCCGCTCGCTGTCCACCGAATGGATGGCGTACGCCCAGTGCGCGACGGCCTTCGCCTTGTTGCGCTGGAGGTGTCCGATCATGTGCCACCGCACCGACGAATCCGTCACCACGGTGCGGAACTCCGCAATCTTGGCCGTGGCCTCCTGCTCCCGCGACTCCCCGAATTCGCGGCACCCGAGGTCGTACAGGATCCGCGCGTCGGATTCCGGGAAGAACTTGGTGACGGGCAGCAGCGACACGTCCGCGGGGTCGCGACCGGCGTCCCGGCACGCCGCGGCGAGCCGTGCACGCACGGTGCCGAGCGCAGCCTCGATCTCCCCGACCCTGCTCATCGTTTCCACTCCCACACCGAATCCTCACCGCCGTCGGCGGTCGTCGTCACACGCTGTCTTGCCCAGTATCCATCCAGATGACCGCCGCGAGCCGACCGGTCGGGGCCTCCCGGCGATGACTGAACAGTGTCCGGTCCTCGATGGTGCAGCGCGGATCCTCCGCCACCCCCGCGACACCCGCATCGAGCAGTTGCTTCCGCAGGCCGGCCCGCAGGTCGAGGCCGGGGGTTCCCTTGACGGTGCGGGTGGCGCTGCCGGGAAGGAACTTCTCGACGTCGGCCTGCATCGCCGCGGGGACCTCGTACTGTCGGCCGCTCGCCGCCGGACCCAGGAATGCGCCGATCCGGTCGATCCGTGCACCCTGCTCGACCATGACGTCGAGCACCCGCGGAACGATGCCGATGCGGGCGCCGATACGACCGGCATGGACGGCGGCGATCACCCCGGCCTCGTCGTCGGACAACAGCACCGGGACGCAGTCGGCGCTGAGGGTCGCGAGTGCGAGCCCAGGAACCGTCGTCACCAGTGCGTCCGTGGCGGGCACCGGCACGTCGGTGGGCCCGTCGACCACGGTCACGTTCCGACTGTGGATCTGCTCCATCCAGATCAGGTGGTCGAAGGCCACGCCGATGTTGTCTGCCAGTCGACGCCGGTTCGCCTCCACCGCGGCCGGATCGTCGCCGACGTGATCACCGAGGTTGAACGTGTCGTACGGCGCGACGGAGTGCCCTCCGGCACGGGTGGTGACGACCCGGCGAACCCTGAAATCGGGGGCGGACGGTGAACTCAACGACGCATGAAGGAGGGCACGTCGACTTCGTCTTCACCCTCCTCGTCGGACACCGGCACCGCGCGGGACTGACCGTTTCCCGGAAGCGGCGGCAGACTGCTCGGGCTCTGGTGGGAGCTGATCGTCTCGCGGGTCACCGACATCGGCTCGCTGTGCTGCTGGTCGGCCGACTGTCCGACCTCGCCCGCGCGCCCGGCACCGATGGCGCTGCGACCGGCAGCGCCCGACTCGACCGGCCGGCGGGCGGGGGCGCCGCCGTCGAACCCGGCGGCGATGACGGTGACCCGCACCTCGTCGCCGAGCGAATCGTCGATGACGGTGCCGAAGATGATGTTCGCGTCGATGTGGGCAGCCTCCTGCACCAGCGACGCCGCCTCGTTGATCTCGAACAGGCCGAGGTCGCTGCCGCCGGCGATCGAGAGCAGCACGCCGCGCGCACCCTCCATCGACGCCTCGAGCAGCGGAGAGTTGATCGCCGATTCCGCGGCCTTGATGGCCCGGCCCTCGCCGCGCGAGGATCCGATGCCCATCAGCGCGCTACCGGCGCCGGACATGACGCCCTTGACGTCGGCGAAGTCGACGTTGATCAGACCGGGGGTGGTGATGAGGTCGGTGATGCCCTGGACACCGTTGAGCAGCACCTCGTCGGCGCTGCGGAACGCGTCCATGAGGCTGACGGCGGCGTCGCCGAGCTGCAGGAGGCGGTCGTTCGGGATCACGATGAGGGTGTCGCACGATTCGCGCAGCGACTGGATGCCGGTGTCGGCCTGGCCGCCGCGGCGCTTGCCCTCGAAGGAGAAGGGCCGGGTGACGACACCGACCGTGAGGGCTCCGAGCTTGCGTGCGATACTCGCGACGACCGGTGCGCCACCGGTACCCGTGCCGCCGCCCTCGCCTGCGGTCACGAACACCATGTCGGCGCCCTTGAGGACTTCCTCGATCTCGTCCTTGTGGTCTTCTGCGGCCTTGCGGCCGACTTCGGGATCCGCGCCGGCGCCGAGCCCGCGGGTGAGTTCCCGGCCGACGTCCAGCTTGACGTCGGCGTCACTCATCAGCAGCGCTTGCGCGTCGGTGTTGACGGCAATGAACTCGACTCCCTTGAGTCCCTGCTCGATCATCCGGTTGACTGCGTTCACGCCGCCGCCGCCGATGCCGACGACCTTTATTACGGCGAGGTAGTTGTGCGGGGGCGTCATCGGCTCTCGCCTTCCATGAGTGTGTATCACGCTTTCGTACAGATCAGTCCAGCCTGAACCCTCAACCTCAACCATAGGGTTACGGTTATGTCAAGTGCTGCCCGACTAGAGCGAAACGCTATGCACCGGCATAGGGATACGCCATTAGGCGCGCCGAGACGCGCCGAGTTATTTGACGAACTCGCCCGCAACTCTTTCGCATCCGAGTCACGCCCCCTCACCGCACCGTCGGCAGGTCGGGGCTCGACACGTCGTACGTCTGCCCGGGCTGGGTGAGCAGCGGCAGGGTGACCGCAGCCTTGCGCTCGGACTTCTCCGTACCGCCCCACACCACGATCCGGCCGTCGAGCAGCGTCACCGAGATATCCGAAATCGACTTCGCGGCAACCTGTCCCACCTGACCGCGCAACTGAGGCGGCATCGACTCCAGCACCTCGATCGCCGCCTCCGTCGACGGGTCGCCCCACCCCGGCGACCCCGTCACCAGACGCGGCACCCCGGGCGGCGGCGGTGCGATCTCGTAGTCCACGGCCTCCGCGTCGAGCAGATGGGTGCCGCCGGGGCTGTCGACGAACACGACGGGCACCCGCTCGGTTACCGTGACCCGGATGGTGGAGGGGTACACCCGCTGGACGCGCGCGGACGCCACCTTCGGGATCGCGGCCACCCGCTGAGCCGCGCCCTCCGTGTCGACACGCAGCAACGGCTGCCCCTGCGGCACCGCCAGCACCTGGCGAATCTGCTCCTCGGAGATCGACGCCGCCCCCGCGACATCAGTCTTCCGCACTGACAGCAGCGGCGTGAACCAGGCGACGAGACCGAGCGCCACGACCACGACGACACCGACGGCGCCCATCACCGCCGGCCTCCGGTACCACGGCCGCCGCGGTGTCTCCGCCACCGCGGACTTCCGTGCCGCCGAAGCCGATTCGCGGGTGCGTCGTGTTCCGGGGTCGGTGACCGTCGAGGTGCGCCGACGCGAGGACGTCCGATCGCTCGCCGTCGCGCGGGCACCGGCCGCGGCCCCCGGCCGCGGACTGCGCTGGACGTCGCGGCGGACAGGGCGGTCCGGCCGCTCGGACCGGCCCCGACGCTCCCGCGTCATCGCGACGGGTGGTGGTGCGGAGCCGCACGCAGAGCGTCGAGGATCTGGTTGCCGAGCATCGTCACGTCACCGGCACCCATGGTGATCACCACGTCCCCGGGGGATGCGAGTGCCGCGACCTGCCGCGGTGCCTGCGACAGGTCGGGCTGGTAGTGCACCGGCTTCGACACCGACAGCGCGACCAGGGCGCCGCTGACGCCCGGGAGAGGTTCTTCCCGCGCGCCGTACACGTCGAGGACCACGACCTCGTCGGCGAGATCCAGGGCGTGCCCGAACTCTTCCGCGAATGTTGCTGTGCGGGAATACAGGTGGGGCTGGAACACCACGATGACCTTCCCGCTGCGCACCGAGTCCTCGGACTCGCGGCGGTCGGCCTCGTGGGGCTGGCGCACCAGATCGGCGGCGGCGCCGAGCACGGCACGCACCTCCGTCGGGTGATGCGCATAGTCGTCGAACACGCGGACCCCGTGCTCGCGGCCGGTGAACTGGAACCGGCGGTGCACTCCCCCGAATCCGGCGATGCCTTCGAGGATCTCGTCCACGTCGGCGCCTGCCTCCCTGGCGGCGAGGAGAGCGGCCAGCGCGTTGAGCGCCATGTGCCTGCCGGGCACACCCATGCGGACCGTCCTCGGCGACTGCTCCCCGGCCAGCTGGAACTGCAGTACTCCGCCGACGTCCCTGGCCTCGAAACTCAGCAGTCGCGCGCCGACCTCGACGCCGTCGACCGAAGCGAAGGCCCCGTCCGCGTCCTCGGCGCTGCCGTATCCCAGCACCCGCACACCGGGCAGCCCCCGCGCCGCCACCCGCTGCGCGAGCGCCGCGGACCCCGGATCGTCGAGACAGGCGACGAGCAGACCGCCAGGCGACAGACGGGCCGCGAAATCGTCGAACACCTGGATGTACGCCTCGGTGCTGCCGAAGTAGTCGAGGTGGTCGGCTTCGACGTTGGTGACGACGACGACGTCCGGTTCGTACTGGAGCAGCGAACCGTCGCTCTCGTCGGCCTCCGCGACGAACACGTCGCCGCTGCCGTGGTGCGCGTTTGTTCCGGCCTCGTTGAGTTCGCCGCCGACCGCGAACGACGGATCGAAACCGCAGTGTTGCAGCGCCACTACCAGCATCGACGTGGTCGACGTCTTGCCGTGGGTGCCGGACACCAGCAGGGTGCGGTGCCCCTGCATCAGCGACGCCAGCACCGCGGGTCGCAGGATCACGGGAATCCCGCGCCGGGCCGCCTCCACCAGTTCCGGGTTGTCCTTCGGGATGGCGGCGTGGGTGGTGACCACGACGGTCGGGCCGCCGGGCAGCAGGTCGAGCGCGCCGGCGTCGTGGCCGATGCGGACCTGCGCGCCGCGGGCACGCAGGGCGAGGACGCCGCGGCTCTCCTTGGCGTCCGATCCGGACACCTGCCCTCCCCTGGCCAGCAGGATCCGCGCAATTCCGGACATTCCGGCGCCGCCGATCCCGACCATGTGGACTCGTTCCAACTCCGCGGGCAGGTCGGTCATCGGGTTCCCCTTGTCAGCGCGGCCACGTCGAGCACGATGCGCGCAACCTCGGTGGCTGCGCTGCGGTGACCTGCGCCGGCCGCGCGTCGTCCCATGTCCTCGAGCTGTGCGGGGTCGCGCAGCAGAGGGATCACGGTCTCCGCGACGAATCCGGCGGACAGGTCTCCGTCGGCGACAATCATTCCACCTCCGGCGGCGACCACCGGTCGCGCGTTCAGTTCCTGCTCCCCGTTGCCGTGGGGCAGCGGCACGTATACCGCGGGAAGTCCCACCGCCGACACCTCCGCCACCGTCATCGCACCCGACCGGCAGATCACCGCGTCCGCGGCCGAATACGCGAGGTCCATCCGCGACAGGTAGGGAACGGCCACGTACGGCGGGCCGCCCGGTGTCGCGGGAACGTCGAGGGTGTTCTTCGGTCCGTGTGCGTGCAGAACGGCCACACCGGCCGCGGCGAGCGACTCCGCCGCGCCCGAGACGGCCTCGTTGAGCGACCGCGCCCCCTGCGAGCCGCCGAAGACGAGCAGCACCGGACCGTCGGTGGGGAGCCCGAAGTGTGCGCGCGCCTCCGCGCGCAGAGCCGCCCGGTCGAGAGCGGTGATCGACGCCCGGACCGGGATCCCGAGGATCTCCGCATCCGAGCGGCCGCGAGCGGAGACTCCGGAACCGGCGACCGCGGCCAGCACCCGGGCGGCGCGGCGGGCACCGATCTTGTTCGCGATCCCGGCGCTGGCGTTCGCCTCGTGCACCACGATCGGAATGCGGCGCCTGCGGCGGAGCAGTCCGGGCCCGGCCGCCAGATATGCGGGCAGCGCGACGTACCCGCCGAACCCGACGACGACGTCGGCGCCGGTCGCGTCGAGCACCTCGCGGGTGCGGCGCACCGACGCGCGCACCCGGCCGGGAAGCCGCAGCAGGTCGAGGGTGGGTTTACGGGGCAGCGGCACCGGTGGAATGAGCTCGAGCGGGTAGCCCCGCTCGGGAACCAGGGTGGTTTCGAGGCCGCGCGCGGTGCCGAGAGCGGTCACCACCGCGGTGTCGTCGATCGCCTTGATCGCATCGGCCACTGCCAGAGCCGGTTCGATGTGCCCGGCGGTACCACCACCGGCCACGATCACCGACAGGGTGGACTTGTCGCCGTTCACCTACGAAATCCTCGCTCTCCTGCTCGGCCACCCGAGCTTCGCTGTTGACGTGCACCTCGTTCGGGGGTGCGGCTCTTGCCGCGTTCGGGGCGGCCCTTCTCGTATGTGACGCTGCGGGTGCGCGGGGCCATCTCGCGACCGGCCCGCCGGCGGGCTTCGGCACGGCGCACCGCCTCGGCGCGTGCCGCGTCGGCCCGCACCGGCGAATACGCCTCCGGCTTGCGGAGGCGCAGAAGGCGACCGAACGGGCCGTCCTGCCCGGAGTGCAGCGCCGCGACCGCCTCCGGTTCGTGCCGCGCCGCGTTGGCGACGAGGCCGAACATGAACAGTGTGGTGGCCGTCGACGTTCCGCCGGCCGATACCAGCGGCAACTGCAGGCCGGTGACGGGCAGCAGCCCGATCACGTACCCCACGTTGATGAATGCCTGTCCGGTGATCCACACCGTCGCCGTTCCGGTAAGCAGGCGCAGGAACGGGTCGGCGGATCGGGCCGCGATGCGCAGGCCCGTGTACACGAACAGTCCGAACAAACCGAGGACGGCGGCGCCGCCGAGGTATCCGAGCTCTTCGCCGATGATCGCGAAGATGAAGTCGTTGTGGGCGTTCGGCAGGTAGCTCCACTTCGCGCGGCTCTGCCCCAGACCTCGCCCGAGGATCCCGCCGTCCGCGAGCGAATACATCGCCTGCCGCGACTGGTACCCGATGCCCTGCGGGTCGGAACCGGGATTGAGGAACTCGCGCACGCGAGCGGAGCGGTAGCCCGCGGTGAGCGCGAGGATCACGATTCCGCCGAAACCGGTGCCGAGGATGGCGACGAACAGTTTCAGCGGCAGGCCCGCGAACCACAGCAGCGCCATCAGGATGATGGCCAGCGAGACCGTCGTGCCGAGGTCGGGCTGCAGGATGATCAGGACGAACGCGACGAGCGCGGCCGGCACCAGCGGAACGAGCATGTCCCGGATACTGGAGATGTCGCTGCGCCGCGACGCCAGGATGTGCGCACCCCACACGGCCAGCGCGATCTTGGTGAGCTCGGCGGGCTGCAACGAGAATCCCGCGACGACGAACCAGCCGCGGGTGCCCTGGGACACGGTGCCGATACCCGGTATGAGGACCAGCACCAGCAGGATGATCGTGACCGCGAAGGCCGGGAACGACAGGGCGCGCATCACCCGGACCGGGATCTGCAGCGCCGCGTAGAACAGGCAGAGCCCGAGAGCCGCGAACAGCGCCTGCCGGGTGAAGAGGGTGTACGCCGAACCGTCGGAGGCGTAGGCCTCGACGCTCGAGGACGACAGCACCATCACCAGGCCGAGGACCGTCAGCAGAAACGCGATGGTGACCACGAGGTGGAACGACGCCAGAGGCCTCGCCAGCCAGGCCCCGATCCGGGTGCGCGGGCCGCGCGGAGGCGCCGTGCGGGTACGGGGACCGGACGGTGCACGCTTCGCCACACCGGGGGCGGCCGCCGTGCGAGCCGGGGACCGCTGTCCCTCGGGGGCGCGTCGGGTGCGGGCTCCGGCGGAGGTCATCGCAGCGTCCTGGAGATGTCCGACGCGTCGAGCCTGCCTACGGCGTCCGTGAAGCTGTCCCCCCGGTGGCCGTAACTGGCGAACATGTCGAGCGATGCCGCCGCGGGCGCCAGGACGACGGAATCCCCTGCCGTTGCCAGCGCCGCCGCCTCACGCACGACGACACCCATCACGGCGTCGCTGTCGGTGTCCGCCGGCAGCACCACCCGGTGCGTCGCGGTCTGCGGGACTGCACTCACACCTGCATCGTCTCCCGTCTCGACAGTGACCACGGGAACCTCGGGGGCGTGTCGCGCAAGGGACTCTGCAATCTGCATCGCATCGCGGCCCAGCAGGACGGCGCCGGCGAGGCGACTAGCCACCTCCCGGACGAGGTCGTCGACCCGCGCCCCCTTCAGCAGACCACCGGCGATCCACACCACCCGCTCGTGGGCGAGGATCGACGGGCGGGCGGCGTGCGGGTTGGTGGCCTTGGAGTCGTCGACGAACGTCACGCCCCCGACCTCGGCGACGAGTGCCGCGCGGTGCGGGCCCACGACGTGGGCGGCCAGACCGGCGGCGACGGCGTCCGGCGGAACTCCGATCGCCCGGGCCAGAGCCGCCGCGGCCAGGGCGTCCATCAGTCCGGCAGGCCCGGGCGGGGTGATCCCCTCGGCCGGGGCCAGCCGCTCGCCGTCCGCGAACGCGCGGTCGACGAGATACCCGTCCTCGACACCCAGTTCGCCCGGCGCCGGCACGCCCAACCGGAAACCCAGGGTCCGGACTGCGGGGGACGAGGAGAACAGGGAGGACGCAACCTCGTCGTCGAGCCCCAGCACCGCGACCTCACCGGTCAGGGCGCGGGCCTTCGCATCGATGTACGGCTGCATCCCGCCGTGCCAGTCCAGATGATCTTCGGCGATGTTGAGGATCGCACCTGCGGTCGGCCGGACCGACGGCGCCCAGTGCAGCTGGAACGACGAGAGTTCGACCGCCAGCGCCTCCGCCCGGGGCTCGGTCTGCCGCAGGGCGTCGAGGACCGGAAGCCCGATGTTGCCGCAGGCCAGACTCGGCAGCTCGGCCGCCTCGAGGATGGACTGCAGCATGGAGGTCGTCGTGGTCTTGCCGTTGGTGCCGGTGACCACCAGCCACCGCCGCGGCGGGCCGTAGAGCCCGGCCCGGTCCACGTGCCACGAGAACTCGATGTCACCCCAGATCGGTACCCCGTCCCCGGCGGCGAGCGAGAGCAGCGGCGCGTCCGGGCGGAACCCCGGGCTCGTCACGACCAGCGCGAACTCGGCGACCCGGTCCCGCTCGGCGAGCAGATCGTCGATCGGGACGGTCGCGGCGCCGAGCCGCGCGCACTCGGCGAGAGCGTCGACGTTCGCGTCGGTCACGGTGACGAGCGCACCGAGGTCACGAAGAGGTTCGATGGTGGCCCGGCCGGAGACACCCGCACCGGCGACGAGGACGCTGCGACCCCGCAACCAGTCGAGCCCGCCGTGTTCCTCTGCCACGTCGTCAGCCCCCGATCGCTGCCAGGTACTCGCTGTAGAACAGCGCGAGCCCGATCGCGGAGGCGATGGCGGCCAGCAACCAGAACCGGATGATCACCGTGGTTTCCGCCCACCCTGCAAGTTCGAAGTGGTGGTGGAACGGAGCCATCCGGAACACTCGTCTTCGGCTCGACCGGAACACGGCGACCTGGATCACGACCGATGCCGCCTCTGCGACGAACAGCGCGCCGATCACGACCATCAGCAGTTCGGTGCGCGTCGTGATCGACAGTCCGGCGAGCATGCCGCCGAGTGCCAGCGAACCGGTGTCACCCATGAAGATCTTGGCGGGCGCCGCGTTCCACCACAGGAATCCGATGCACGCACCCGCACCGGCCGCGCAGATCAGGGCCAGGTCGAGCGGATCGCGGACGTCGTAGCAGCCCTTGCCGGGGCTCGTCTCGCACGCGTTGCGGTACTGCCAGAACGTGATGATCACGTACGCGCCGAGGACCAGGCTCATCGACCCGGCAGCGAGACCGTCGAGGCCGTCGGTCAGATTGACCGCGTTCGACCAGGCGCTCACCAGGAGGTAGCAGAACGCGACGAACACGACGGAGCCCATCGTGACCGTCGCGATGTCACGCACGTACGACAGGTGCTCGCTGCCCGGTGTGAGGTCGTTCGCGCCCCGGAACTGCAGCGCGAGAATGCCGAACGCCACTGCCGCGATGAGCTGTCCGACCAGCTTCGCCGTCTTGTTCAGTCCGAGGTTGCGCTGCTTGCGGATCTTGATGAAGTCGTCGAGGAAGCCGACCCCGCCGAGCGCCGTCGTGAGACCGAGAACCAGCAGTCCCGATGCCGACGGCCCGTCCGCGTTGTAGCCGATGCCGATCAGGTGCGAACCCCAGTAGCCGGCCCACAGTCCGGCGAGGATGGCGACGCCGCCCATCGTCGGGGTGCCGCGCTTCGACTGGTGACTCGCCGGACCTTCGACACGGATCTCCTGGCCGAACCCCTGACGGGAGAAGGCCTTGATGAGAACGGGGGTCAGCAGAATCGAGACGGCCAGCGCGATGCCCGCCGCGAAGAGGATCTGTCTCACCGCGTAGCCTCCGAACCCTTCTGTCCCGTGCTTCCCGCCAACACCGTGTCCGCGACCTCCCACAATCCGATGGACTGCGACGCCTTGACCAGCACCAGGTCACCCGGTGCCAGTTCCGCTTCGAGCAAGGCGACCGCACCGGCGATGTCGGGGACGAGGATCGACTCCTCACCCCACGAACCCTCCATGACCGCACCCTGATGCATGGCGCGGGCGGGCCTGCCGGTTCCCACGATGATCAGCCTGCTCACGTCCAGCCGGACCGCGAATCTGCCGATGGCGTCGTGTTCGACCACTGATTCTGGACCCAGCTCGGCCATTTCTCCGAGCACCGCCCAACTCCGGCGCGCCGCACCCCGGCCCGACCGGGCCATCGACACCAGCGCCTTCAGGGCGGCCCGCATCGAGTCGGGGTTGGCGTTGTACGAATCGTTGACGACAGTCACACCGTCCGGCCGATCGCGGACGTCCATCCGGCGCGCCGAGACCGCGGCGGCACCGGAAAGGGCCTGCGCGATCTGCTCGAGGTCCGCCCCGCATTCGAGTGCCACCGCCGCGGCGGCGAGCGCGTTGCCGACCTGGTGTTCACCGTGCACGGCGAGCTCGACGGCGACACTCCCGGTCGGCGCCGTGAGAGTGAAACGCGCCCTTGCCTTCTCGTCGAGCACGATGTCGGTGGCCCGCACGTGCGCGGACTCCGACCGGCCGACGAGGACCACCCGGGCCGATGTGCGCGGCGCCATGGCTGCCACCAGCGGATCGTCGGCGTTGAGGATCGCGACACCACCCTCGTCCGCCGAGGGCAGCGACTCCGCGAGTTCGCCCTTGGCAGCGGCGATCGCGTCGCGGGAACCGAATTCGCCGAGGTGCGCCGTACCCACGTTGAGGACGACCCCGATCTTCGGGGGTGCGATGTTCGCGAGGGAGGCGATGTGCCCGCGGCCGCGGGCCGACATCTCCAGAACCAGGAATCCCGTGTCCGCGTCCGCACGTAGTGCGGTCCACGGGTGGCCGAGTTCGTTGTTGAACGATCCGGGTGGCGCGACGACAGGACCGAGGGGGCGCAGGACGGCGGCGAGCAGATCCTTGGTCGACGTCTTTCCCGCCGATCCGGTGACGCCGACGACGGTGAGCCCCTTCGCGGTGAGGCCGTCGACGGAGGCGCGCGCGAGCTTCGCGAGGGCTGCGAGCACGGCGGCGCCCGATCCGTCGGTGTCGTGTTCGAGTGCCATCGCCTTGCTCGGGACGTCGCTCGGCGTCGGGGTGACGACGATCGCGGGGACACCGACCGGGCGCGCGGCCAGGACGGCGACCGCACCGGCCTCGACCGCCGAGGCCGCGTGATCGTGGCCGTCCACGTGGGCGCCGGGCAGGGCGAGGAACAGCCCGCCGGCGGTGACCTTCCGCGAGTCGAACTCGACCGTTCCCGTCACCTCGGCCGACGGATCGGCGACGTCGTGCAGTTCGCCGCCCACGATCTCGGCGATGCGAGCGAGTGTCATCGGGATCATCGCGTTCCTCCGACCTGTCGCTCGATCGCGTCGCCCAGTACGTCGCGGTCGTCAAATGGGTACTTCACCCCGTGTATCTCCTGACCGATCTCGTGTCCCTTGCCTGCGACCAAAACCACGTCGCCTGCCTGCGCCCAGCCGACGGCGTCGGCGATCGCCTTCGCTCGGTCCGCTACTTCCCACACCTGTCCCCGCTCGGATTCGGGCACTCCGAGAGCGCCCTCGCGGACCGCGGCCCTGATCTTCGCCGGGTCCTCGCTGCGGGGGTTGTCGTCCGTGATGATCAGCAGGTCGGCACCACGCGCGGCCGCGGCACCCATCAGCGGCCGCTTGCCTGCGTCGCGATCGCCGCCCGCACCCACGACAACGGCGACGCGACCGCGTACCTGCTCGCGCAGCGTCGCGATCACGGCCTCGACCGCTGCGGGTTTGTGGGCGTAGTCGACGACGGCGAGGAAGTCCTGTCCCCGGTCGATCCGCTGCACCCGGCCCGGCACGTCGACGCCGGCGATGCCCTCGACGGCGTCGCGCGGATCGACACCCAGCGCCGCGCACAGCGCGACGGCGAGCGAAGCGTTGGCGACGTTGTACTGCCCCGGCAGACGGAGCTCCACGTCGAGTGTCGTGCCCTCGGCCGTGGTGAGCGCGAAGGTCTGCGAGCCCGAGGGCGACACCGTCGCCGGGCCTGCCGTCCACACCGCGCCCTCGCTGTCCGGTGTGGTCGCGACTGTCGTCACGATCGAATGCGCACCGCGGGCGACGTCGGCCATCCGCTGTCCCCACACGTCGTCGATGCAGATGACGGCGTGCTGGGCGTGCACGGACGAATCGGCCGCGAAGAGCCGCGCCTTCGCGGCGAAGTAGTCCTCGAAGTCGCGGTGGAAGTCCAGGTGGTCCTGGGAGAGGTTCGTGAACGCGCCCACATCGAAGCGGACTCCGTCGACGCGGCCGAGCGACAGCGCGTGGCTGGACACCTCCATCACGACGGTGTCGATCCCCTGCTCGAGCATCACGGCGAACAGGGCGTGGAGCTGCGGCGCCTCGGGGGTCGTCAGTGCGCTCGGCACCCGGCGGCCTCTCATCCGGGTCTCGATGGTGCCCACGAGACCGGTCGTCCGCCCCGCGGCGGTGAGCGCGGCTTCGACGAGATACGAGGTCGTCGTCTTACCCGATGTCCCGGTGATACCGATGACCTGCATCTTCTCGGAGGGCCGGCCGTAGATGGTTGCCGACAGCTCACCGAGGACGCCGCGTGGGTCGTCGTGGACGAGCACCGGCATGTCCGAGCCCAGTGCGGACACCAGCGCGAATCCGGCCTCGTCGGTGAGGATCGCGGTCGCGCCCCGTGCGAGAGCGTCGGCGGCGAATTCCGCGCCGTGCGCGCGGGCCCCGGGAAGGGCCGCGAACAGATCGCCCTCGACGATCCCCTGGGCGCGGAGATCCACCCCGGTGACGATGACGTGCTCGGCGGTTCCCGTGGGTGCCTCGACCCTCGCTCCGGCGAGCGCTGCCAGAGCGCTCACCGTGGTACGGACCGGCTGGGCGGGGCGAAGACTGTCTGTGACCTTCACCTCCACTGACGCCGACTGCGGGCGGGACGGAACAGGCACCGGGCTCCTCTCGGATGTCGACTCTCACTGACAACGGCTTAGTGCACGGATCGATACAGCGTGCTACCTCGGCAGTTCCCTGCGTCCACGGAAAAGTCCGTGTCCACTGAACGGCCGACGTGTCAGATTACCGCGAGTGCTCTCGGAACCCGATTCGGCCGACCTTCGCTCAATCGGCCTGCAGCACCAGCCTGCGTCCGGGGTCCGGGGACATCGGCACGCTGTCGCGCTGCAGCATCCAGGACGCGATGTTGTGGAACAGCGGCGCGGCGGACTGGCCGCCGGAACCGTCCGCGCTGCGTGTCGGCGCGTTGAGCATGATTCCGACGACGTACCTCGGGTTGTCGGCCGGGGCGATCCCGGCGAACGTGATCCAGTAGTTCGAGTTCGAGTAGCACTTGCAGGCGGGATCGACCTGCTGGGCGGTGCCCGTCTTACCGCTGATCTGATACCCGTCGACGGCGGCCTGCACCCCGGTACCCCGCTGGTTGCCCGTGTCGTTCTGGGTGACGGACCGGAACATGTCGCGGACGGTGGACGCGGTCTGCGGGCTGACCACCGTCACCTCGTCGGGCGCCTCGGTCTCCGTCCGGTTCCCGGCCGCGTCGACGGTCGCCTTGACGATGCGAGGCGGGATGCGAACGCCGTCGTTGGCGATCGCCTGGTACATGCCGGTCATCTGCAGCAGCGTCATCGACAGGCCCTGACCGATCGGCAGGTTCGCGAACGTGCCCCCCGACCACTGGTCGCGGCTGGGGACGCTGCCCGCGCTCTCACCGGGTAGTCCGACGTCGGTGCGCTGGCCGAGACCGAACCTGGACAGCATGTCCGCGTAGCGGTCCTCCCCCACCCGCTGGGCGAGCATCAGGGTGCCCACGTTCGACGACTTCCCGAACACGCCCGTGGCCGTGTACGGGGCGACCCCGTGGTCCCACGCGTCCTTCACCGACACACCCGACATCTGAATGTTGCCGGGAACCTCGAGAACTTCGTCCGGTGTGGTCAGGCCGTACTCGATCGCGGCAGCCGCGGTGACGATCTTGTTGACGGAGCCCGGTTCGAACGGCGTGCTCACCGACAGGTTGCCCATCTCCACGGTCCGCGGATTGTTGCCCACCCCGATCGCCGGGTTGAACGTGCTGTCGTTCGACATCGCGAGCACCTCACCGGTGTGGGAGTCGAGCACGACCGCCGACGCGTCCTTCGCACCGGACTTGTCCTTGGCCATCTGCACCTGCTGCTGAACGTAGTACTGCAGGTCGGAGTCGATGGTGAGCTCGACGCTCGACCCGTCCACCGCCGGTTGCTTGTCACGCCAGCTGCCGGGAATCACCGCGCCGTCGGAGCCCCGGTCGTAGGTCTGGGACCCGTCGGTGCCCGCGAGGGTGGAGTCGAGGGAGTCCTCGAGACCGAGCAGTCCGTGACCGTCCCAGCCGGTGGCGCCGACGAGGTTGGCGGCTAGGGATCCGCCTGGGTACTCGCGGATGTCCTGGCGTTCGAGTCCGACCTCCGGGAACTTGTCGCTGATCTGCGCCGCGATGTTGGGGTCGACGCTGCGCGCGAGATAGACGAACGTGTCGTCGCCGTGCAGTTTCTCCTTCAGATCCTTCTCGGGTGCGGCGTCGCCGAGCCGGTCGTGGATCTCCTTCGCGATCGCGTCGAGACGGGAGTCGACGTCGGGGGCGGTGTCGCTCTTGGCCTTCGCCTCCTCGAGTTCCTTCCGCACCCGTGCGGGCTGGAACGTCAGGGCCTTCGCTTCCATCGTGAATGCGATGGGGTTGGAGTTGCGGTCGGTGATCGACCCGCGCAGAGCGGGATCCACCTCGGTGGTGGTGCGCTGGTTCGCCGCTTCCGCGGACAGTTGTGGTGCGTCGATGACCTGGATCCACAGAAGCTGCACTGCGGCAAGGCCGAGCGCCAAGAACATCACCAGGCGTCCGTACCGTTGCCTGAACGGAAAGGACGCCGAACCGGCGCCCTTGGGGCGCCGGGGACGACTTCTCGGTGCGCTTCGATTCACCGGCGACCGCCGGATGGTGGAGCAGTCGTCGGAGCGGTGGTCGAGGGGATCACGGGAACCAATTGTTCACCCTGAGCTTGGATCTCCGTGCCATTGCCGGGCTGCGGCGTGGCGCGCGGCGCCTGCGTCGTCGTCCCGCGGTTGGGGGCGGTCGCGACGGCGTTGCCCCGCTGGGTGGGCGGGACGGCGACGTCGAGCGGCGGAACGGGTGCACCCGACGCCGGGGCCGGCTTTCCGACGACCTCGACGCTGCCGTCGGGGTGGACGACGAGGCGAGCGGGATCATTGGCGGGCACCATGCCGAGCTTGGCCGCTTCCTCCGCCAGTTTCGGGGCAGAGTTGGCGGTCTCGACGTCACGCTGCAGCGCCGCCTTCTCCTCCGCGAGCGACTGGTTGTGAGCGCGGGCGGCGCTCAGCTGGTACGAGTCCTCGGCGGAGCGGGTGGTCAGCAGCAGTGTCATGGCCAGACCCATGGCGAGCAGAACGAGGATCGTCGCCACGAACGGGATGCGGGCGGTGAGCGTACCGGCGCGGTTCTTGCCGGAGACGGCGATCGCGGATCCACTGTGCACGGCCGCACGCTGGGTGCGCTTCTTGTACGCCCGCTCAGCCGCGCCCGTCCGGTTGGCCCCCCGCGCGGGCCGCATTTCGGTGGAACTCACCTGAACCGTCATGCCGCCGACCTCCTGGCAATTCTTTCTGCAGCGCGCAAACGCACCGGGGCTGATCGTGGGTTCTCTTCGACTTCCTGTTCGGACGCCCGCTCCGCCCCTCGTGTGAGGATCCGGAACTCCGGTCCCATCCCCGGTAGTTCGACAGGAAGCCCCTCGGGGCTCTTCGACTTCGACCTGGGAGTGATTTCCTGCTTGACGACCCGGTCTTCGAGGGATTGGTACGACATGAACACGACGCGTCCCCCGACGGTCAACGCGTCGAGTGCAGCCGGGACCGCGGCGCGCAGTGAATCGAGCTCGCCGTTGACCTCCACTCGAAGGGCCTGGAACGTCCGCTTGGCGGGATGTCCCCCGGTACGGCGGGTCGCCGCAGGAATGGAGCGGTACAACAGTTCGACCAGTGCTGCGCTGGTGGTGAACGGCTCCTTCGCGCGCTGCCGGACGATCTCCGACGCGATCTTGCCCGCGAAGCGCTCCTCGCCGTACGTGCTGAGGATGCGAGCGAGATCTCCGTGGCTGTACGTGTTGAGGACCTCGGCCGCGGTGATGCCGGTGGTCGGGTCCATCCGCATGTCGAGGGGCGCGTCGATCGAATACGCGAACCCCCGATCCGATTCGTCGAGCTGCATCGAGGAGACGCCGAGGTCGAAGAGGATCCCGTGCACGGACTCCTGCGCGGGCAGCCCCGCTTGGTCGAGCGCGTCCTCGATGCCGTCGTAGCGGGTGTGCACGAACGTGATGCGATCGGCGAAGGGCGCGAGCCGGCCGCCGGCGATCTCGAGCGCGTGCGGATCACGGTCGAGGGCGATGAGCCTCAGCTGGGGGTAGGTCCGCAGGAAGTGCTCGGAGTGTCCGCCGAGACCGAGGGTCGCGTCGATCATGACGGCTCCCCCGCCCTGCGGGTCGTTCACGGTGAGGGCGGGGCCCAGCAGTTCGTCGGCGCGGTGAAGCAGAACCGGAATGTGACCGAAACCATCGGTGGGCGAGGAATCTTCCCCCTCGTGATCCACCATGATCCCTCCGGCTCCTGCTCTGTGGTGCGGGTGAAGTGCCCGATGCCGGGGTTCACTGCTCGAACTTCTCTTGTCGGCCAGTTGCCGTGGCGAATGCTTCGAGGTCCCTGCCCGAAATGAAAACCTGGCGCTGGGGAAGTGCGTCAGGGTTCCGTCGGACAGAGGCCTCGCGGCATTCGCGGGGACGCTGCCACGCTCAGACGATCTCGCCGAGCGCGACTCCTGTTGCCTGCGAGTAGTTCTCCTCGTTCGCCTCGACGTAGGTCTGCCAGGCTTGCGCATCCCAGATTTCGAGGAAATCGACCGAACCGATCACTACGCAGTCCTTGGAGAGACCCGCGTAACGACGGTGATCTGCCGAGAGGGTGATGCGCCCCTGGGCATCTGCGTGCTGCTCGTCGGTACCTGCCGCCAGCCCACGAACGAAGGCTCGCGCCTCCGGATCGCTTCTCGACGCGGCCGCGGCCTTGCGTGCGAGTGCCGTGAACTCTTCCCGGGGATACACCGCGAGGCTGTGATCCTGACCCTTGGTGACCATCAACCCTCCCGCCAGCGCATCCCGGAACTTTGCGGGCAACGTGAGCCGCCCCTTCTCGTCGAGCTTCGGCGTGTAGGTACCGAGAAACACTCGACACCTCCCACCGCGTTCATATCGAACGCCGTATGCCCGGGCGGTTCACCTTCGCTCCCCGCTGCGCACCACAGTACCCCACTTTCCCCCACTCACAAGGTGGATAACGGCGTGTTGTTCACCAATTTGCCCGATACTTGCTGGTCAACGCTCATTGCGGATGGTGGGGGAAAATTCCCGACGTGATCACCGACACGAGCAGAGCCGATCAGGCTCGGCCCCACAACGGCGCAGGATGGCGCAAAAGCCCAGGTGAAAGCACACCGCGAGGGGGCGGCACCCCTGCCTCGCGGTTCATCGCGGAGCGGAGGGGGGAAAGTGGGGAAACAGGGTGGGTGAGGGTGGGGAATCGTGGGCGGGACGGTTCACTGGCCCCACCGGATCGACCCCCGCCTACGCACCCGGCGATCCTGGACCGAGCCCCGACACAGCAGTGGCGGCGTGGCATCACATGCCACGCCGCCACTGGGCTGCTGAGCGGGTAGTACTACTCCTGCTCGAATCTCTTCTTGAAGCGGTCTTCCATTCGCGACGAGAATCCGCCACTCTTGCGCCCGCTTCGGGGCTTACCGCGATCGGCACGGCCGGTCTCACCTTGCGTGGTCGAGCCACCACGTGAGGACTGTCCGGACTTGCTCTTACCTCCACCCCACAGGAGGAGGACTCCGGCACCGAACATGACGATGAAGCCGATCAGGCTGATGACGGGAAAACCGCCAGGCTTGATCGGAAGGGCGACGCCGGCGATGAGCAGGACCAGCCCCAGAACGAACAGGGCCACCGCCTGCAATCGACGACGACTCGATGCCGCACGCATGCGACCGCCTCGCACAGTGGAGGCGAACTTGGGATCCTCGGCGTAGAGAGCGCTCTCGATCTGGTCGAGCATGCGCTGCTCGTGCTCGGAGAGTGGCACGGTACCTCCCCCGGCACTGGGTGTTGGCCACCGCCTCACGGTGCGAGACGGTGGGTAACCGACTTTGGCGGCTACCTAGATTTAATAATACGAGCAGTTCGATCCCCGTACCACCTACTCCACGTACGAGTTCCCCACCAACCTTACGGACTCCCACACCGAACCCCGTCCGGGGCACCGCAATGTCGCGGACGCCTCACCGTTTTCCCGCCGTTTCCGGGCCCGCCGCCGATTAGGACGCCCGCAGATCGAGACCTGCGCCACGTCCGATGCGATCTTCGACGGCCTGGAGAAAGCGTCCGACCTCGACGAAGAACTCGTCGGCCTCGAGATCGGTGAGGGTTCGCGACATTCCCGCCTCGATCGCGGCACGGGTGGCCGAGTGCCCGGCGAAGTAGTCGGCCCAGTTCACGAATTCGGGCGCCGCGTCGGCCATGAGAACCCAGGCGTTACGCGTTCGTGTCCGTCTGCGCCCCGCCGCAGGCCCCTCGACGGCGGCCAGCACTGCGCCCGCCCCGCGGAGCGCGGCCAGATACGCGCTGTGGAATCGATCCGCCGGCCCACCGGCACCCACCGATTGGGCGAGGAGCGCGTCGGCGCGATCGAGCAGCACCGAACCCCGCCTGGAGCCCGGGTGGCGTACGTCACCCGGTCGGCGTGAGTTCCCAGAGGTCGGTCCCGTGACCGGGTTCGTCATCACTTCGCCTCCAAAACCCCGGTGCAACCACCCCGCCGGGCGTAGTCAGGTCGTGAGTTCGGGGGCCGGCGATGCTCGCTTCCCTCGAGCATCGCCGGATCCCCGCTATCGAACATCTGTTCGACCTATTCAATATAGCTGGACCCACCGACACGTCGTCAAGAGAAAGGTGAGACCGGTCGACACGAACGCTGACCAGACTCCGCTCGTGGTCGAACTCTCGGCCACCGAGTTCCGCGACCGCCTGCACGAGGCGCTGTCGATCTACGTCGCCGCCATGGGCTATCCCCACGGCACCGAATACCACCGGGCGCCGATGTGGAACGAGCACCTGCAGCGATCGGGGTGGCGGGGCGTCGGCGCGCTCGTCCCGGCCAGTGACGGATCCACCGACAACGCGGCCGCCCGCCTCGTCGCCGTCGCCTACGGCTACCGCGGGGCGCCCGAACAGTGGTGGCACCAGCAGGTCCGTTCGGGTCTGCGCCACACGGGGTGGACCCGGGACCAGATCGACGTGATCCTCGGCAACTACTTCGAACTCACCGAACTCCACGTCCACCCGGACGCCCAGGGACACCGGCTCGGCGAGACCCTGCTCCTCCGCCTCCTCGAACGCAGGCCCGAACGCGGGGTGCTGCTCTCCACCCCCGAAGTGGCGGACGAGGACAACCGCGCCTGGCGGCTGTATCGCCGCCTCGGCTTCAGAGATGTCCTGCGCCACTTCCGATTCGCCGGGGACAACCGGCCGTTCGCGGTGCTGGGACGCGGGCTTCCCCTGTGATCGACGCGGTGGTGGTGGGGTCGGGACACAACGCCCTCGTGTCGGCGTGTTACCTCGCGCGATCCGGGTGGTCGGTCGAGGTGATCGAACGCGACACCGTGCTCGGCGGCGCGGTGTCCACGGTGGAACGCTTCCCCGGGTACAAGGTCGACCGCGGGTCGTCCGCGCACATCATGGTCCGTCACACGGGGATCGTCGAGGAACTCGATCTCGGCGCGCACGGACTGCGGTACCTCGACTGCGATCCGTGGGCGTTCGCCCCCGCCCCGGCGGGTTCGGATCGGCCGGGCATCGTGTTCCGCCGCAGCCTGGATGCGACGTGCCGGTCCATCGAGGAGTCGTGCGGCGCCGCGGATGCCGACGCGTACCGCCGGTTCGTGGCGGTGTGGGGTCCGCGCAGCGCACGGGTCATGCGCGCGTTCTCGAATCCGCCGACCGGGCCCGCGCTGCTCTCGTCGTTCTGGGGGCTCGACACGGGCGGCGGCGGTAGCGACCTCTCCCGGCAGTTCCTCGGTTCCGGCGATGCGCTGCTCGACGAGTACTTCGACGACGAGCGTCTCAAGGCGGCCCTCGCATGGTTCGGCGCCCAGTCCGGTCCGCCGATGTCGGAGCCGGGGACGGCGCCGATGGTCGGATTCGCGGCGTTGATGCACACCATTCCGCCCGGCCGTGCCGTCGGCGGCAGCGGAGCCCTGACCGCGGCCCTCGCCGCGAGGCTGCGGGCCGACTCCGGGACCGTCTCGCTCGGCGACGCGGCGGTCTCGTTGAGCCGCGACGGCGACTCCTGGACGACGCGGACGGCGTCCGGCCGGGAGATCCGCTCACGGGCGGTGATCGCGGGCTGTCACGTGCTGACCACGCTCGGCCTGCTCGAGCGCGGCGGGTACGACGCACAGACCCTCGACCGGTGGCGTCGCCGGATCCGCGTCGGCCCGGGGATCGGGATGGTGGTGCGGCTGGCCACCGACGCCCTCCCCGCCTATCCGAGTGCGCCCGACGCCTCGGTCACCCACGGGCTCCAGCTGCTGGTCTCGGATCGCGCGCACCTGCGGCTCGCGCACGGCGCGGCCCTCGCCGGGGAACTCCCGCCGCGGCCCGCGGTGCTGGGAATGAGCTTCAGTGGCCTCGACCCCACCATCGCACCCGAGGGCAGGCACCAGGTGACCCTGTGGTCGCAGTGGCAGCCGTACCGGCTGAGCGGCGGCCGGCGCTGGAGCGACCTCGCCGGACCGGAGGCCGATCGGATCGTGGCCGAGATCGACGCGCTGGCTCCCGGTTTCGGTGAGTCCGTCCTCGACCGGCACGTGCAGTCGCCGCAGGACCTCGAAGACGAGATGGGGTTGCTCGGCGGCAACGTCATGCACGTGGAGATGTCGCTGGACCAGATGATGATGTGGCGTCCCCTCCCCGAACTGTCCGGGCACCGGGTGCCGGGTGCCGACCGCCTGTACCTCACCGGCGCCTCCACCCACCCGGGCGGCGGGGTGTCCGGGGCGAGCGGTCGCAGCGCCGCACGCATCGCGCTCCACGACGACCGGCGGGGCCTGGGACGCCTGCGACGCCGGCGATGACCACCCGCCTGCCCCTGATCCTCGCGTGCGCGGCGGTCGCGGCGCAGATCGTCTACCCACTGGTGCACGGCGGGATCCGCGACGTGGTCACCGTGCTCGTCGTCGCGCTGCTGGCCGCGGCGTCCGTCACCCATGCGGCGGTGACCCGGGGTGCCCGCTGGACGGTGGGACTGGTGGTCGTCACCGCGGGGCTCGGTCTGTGCTCCGAGGTCGTGGGCACGGCCACCGGCTTCCCCTACGGCTGCTACGACTACAGCGTCGACCGTCTCGGGCCGGCACTCGCGGGGGTGCCTCTGGTGGTGCCGTTCGCGTGGACGGCCGGGTTCTATCCGGTGTGGTGCGTGGCGTCCGTACTCGCGCGGGGTCCGCGTCGACGGCTGACGCGGATCGCGCTGACGACGATCGGTGTGGTCGGCTGGGACCTGTACCTCGACCCGCAGATGGTCGCGGACGGGCAGTGGCACTGGTGTGTCACCGATGCCGGCCTGCCCGGTATCGAGCACATTCCGTTGACCAACTACGCCGGGTGGTTCGTCGTCGCGGCCGTGATGGCCGTCGCCGTGGACCGCATCGACCGTCGACTGGACGCCGGGCACCGGCACCGTGACGGTGTCCCGATCGGGTTGTTCCTGTGGACGTGGCTCGGTTCGGCGCTGGCCCATTCGGTGTTCCTGGGTGCTCCCGAGTTGCGGTATTCGGCGATCTACGGGTGGTTGGCGATGGGAATCCTGGGAGTTCCGCTGCTCGTGTCGCTGCTTCGGCCGCGCGTCCGGCGACCCGGGACCCACGACACGCACCCTCACACCTGACACCGATCCACTCCCCTGGCACGATACGACTGTGCAGCCGCCCTCAGTTCCGACCTCGACCCGCTCGCGGAGGGCTTTGTCCCTCGCGGCCCTCGGCCTCCTCCTCGTGCCCCTCCTCGCGGGATGCCTGCGGGTTCAGGTGTCGATGGGGGTGTCCGCCGACGACCGGGTCTCCGGCCAGATCGTGGCCGCCGCCGTGCCGGCGAACGATCAGGACAAGGGCCCGCAACTCACTCCGCCCGACTCGCTGTCGGGCAAGGTGCGCGTCCAGGAGTACAAGAAGGACGGGTACGTCGGCAGCCAGGCGTTCTTCAGCGACCTGACGTTCGGCGACGTGCAGCAGCTCGGCACCATGTCGGAGCAGGCCAACGGAAGTTTCCAGATCTCGCTCCAGCGGACCGGCGACCTCGTGACCCTCGACGGGAAGGCCGATCTCAGTTCGGTCCCCGCGCAGGGCACGGACGTGCAGTTCACGATCGCCTTCCCGGCGCGCGTCGCCACCACCAACGGCACCCGTGAGGGCGACTCGATCGTGTCGTGGAAACTTCCCGCCGGCGACACCTCGACGATCCGCGCCGAGGTGCGTTACTCGGACCCGAGCACCCGTAGCTTCGCGGGCTGGGCGGGCATCATGGCCGGTGTGACGCTGGGCGTCGCCGTGATCGTCGGTGCGCTGGCCTGGTTGGCCCGCAACAGGGATCCGGTGATCGGCAGCGGTCGCGCACGGGACCACTCGGAGGTGTGACCTCTCGCCCGATCGAGCGGGTCGTCCGGGTCGGCTCCCTGATCTCGGTTCTCGGTCTCGCCACCAGCGTCGCCAACCTGTGCCGCGCCCCGCGGCTCCCGGCGGCGGCCCGCCCGGTCACCGAACCCGTCACCGTCTGCATTCCGGCCCGGGACGAGCGTGACCGGCTGCCGGACCTGATCGGCGACCTGCGCGAACAGCGAGGGGTCGACGATCTGCGGGTGTTCGTCTACGACGACGGCTCCACGGACGGGACCGCCGAGGTCGCGGACGCCGCGAGCGGCGCGGACCCCCGCTTCTCCGTGATGCGGGGAACCGCGGAACCGCCGCCGGGCTGGGTGGGCAAACCCGCGGCCTGCCACCAGGTGAGTGAGCACGCCTTCGCCCGGGGCCGCGGTGACGGGGGGATACTCGTGTTCCTCGACGCCGATGTGCGGTTGCGTCCGGGCGCCCTGAACGCCGCGTGCGCCGCGCTGCGCGAGTCCGGGGCCGCGCTGGTCTGCCCGTGGCCGTTCCAGCAGGCGGGGTCGGTGACCGAGGGGCTGGTGCAGCCGCTGCTCGCGTGGTCGTGGGCGGCGACGCTGCCGATCGGCGTGGCCGACCGGTCGCGGCGCCCGTCGACGGCGGTGGCCTGCGGGCAGTTCATGGTGTTCGATTCCGCCGCGTACCGCAGGGTCGGAGGTCACCGGGCCGTCGTGGACAGCGTGACGGAAGACCTCGACATCGCGCGACTGCTCCGCACTCGGGGTCACGCGACCACACTGGTCGTGGCCGGCCGGTCGGCGTCGTGCCGGATGTACGAGGACGCGGGCGCGCTGCGCCGCGGTTACGACCGCTGGCTGTGGACGGCATTCGGCTCCCGCCTCGGCGCCGCGGCGGTCCTCGGTGCGGCGAATGTGGCGTTCGTCGCGCCGCCGGTCGCGTTCGCGGCCGGACGGGGACGCGTGCGCCGGTGGGGGGCAGTGGGGTATCTCGCGGCCACGACGTCCCGGCTGTGCGCCCGGGCACTCGAACGCGGTGACCGCCTCACCGCCGCCGACGTCGCAGGCGCGGTCGCACACCCGCTGTCCGTCGCCGCGGTGACGGCACTGACGGTGTCGTCACATCGCAGTCACCGCCGCGGGCGCACCCGGTGGAAGGGGCGGAGCCTCAGCTGACCCGCGCCGGGGTGACCGGGGCGGGATCCGCCACACCCGAACCGACCTTGTCGCCGAGCCTGGCAAGCACCTCGCTCGTGGCGCGCGCGAAGTTGAGGGTGATGAAGTGCAGGCCGGGTGCCCCCTCCGCGATGAGGCGTTCGCTCATCTCGGTGGCGACGTCGATGCCGATCTCGCGCACGGCGGCGCGGTTCTCCTCGGGACCGTCCCCGGCGGCCGTGGCGAGACGCTTCTCGAGGTGCGCCGGGAGACGCGATCCCGACAGTTCGAGCACGCGGCGGACCGACCGCAGCGACGTGATCGGCATGATCTCGGGGATGATCGGCTTGGCGCCCTGTTCGGGGTCGTACGCCGACACCCGGTCGCGCAGTCGCAGGTAGTCGTCGACGTCGAAGAACATCTGGGTGATCGAGTACTCGGCACCTGCCCGCAACTTCGACACCAGGTACCGGGTGTCGTGCGCGAGATCGGGTGCCCGGTAGTGGCCTTCCGGGAACGAGGCGACGCCGACATGGAAGTCGCCGAGGTCGCGGACGAGCCGCACGAGGTCCTCGGCGTACTCGACGCCGTCCGGATGCTTCTCCCACTCGCCCAGCGGGTCACCGGGCGGGTCGCCGCGCAGGACCAGGATGTTGCTGATTCCGCGGTCGGCGTAGGCACCGACCATCGACCGCAGTTCGTCGACACTGTGCGACACGGCCGTGAGGTGCGCGACCGGCAGGAGGGTGGTCTCCTCGGCGAGCTGACCGGTGACGCGGACCGTGCGGTCGCGCGTCGACCCGCCCGCGCCGTAGGTCATGGACACGAAGGCCGGACCCATCCGCTCGAACTCCCGGACGGCACGCCACAGACGAGCCTCGGCGGCCTCGTCACGCGGCGGCGAGAACTCGACGGAAAAGGGGACCCGGCCGTCGCTGGACGACCGGATCCGGTCGACGATGGACGGAGTGCGGGTTACCCAACCTTCGCTGGCCCGCCCCCTGACGGAATCGAATGTCACCCGTCCAGCATAGGTAGTGCCCGGGGCATTGCACCCACTGCGTCTGCGCGGGCGGCGGGAGCCGGGAATCCGGCCACCCGGGAGGGCGCCCACTATGGTGGTGTCGACGCCTGTCGCCGGTCTCGGCGCGCACGCGAGAATTCGATCCTGGAGGCAACACTGTCCGTTGGAACGCGCCCCGCCGCCCTCGCGGCCGAGGTCGAAAATGCGCTTCGCGACTTCTTCACCAGCCGGCAGGACCTCGTCGACTCCGTGGGTGGTGGTTACCGCGAGGCCGTGACCACGCTCGAAGACTTCGTCCTGCGCGGAGGCAAGCGGGTCCGCCCGGCCTTCGCGTGGACCGGTTGGGTCGGGGCGGGTGGCGACGCTCGTGGCCCCGACGCCGGACCCGTGCTCCGCGCCTGCTCCGCGCTGGAACTGGTTCAGGCCTGCGCGCTGGTCCACGACGACATCATCGACGCGTCCACGACGCGTCGCGGGTTCCCGACCGTCCACGTCGAGTTCGCGGAACAGCACCGCGCCGGGGCGTGGAGCGGTGATTCCGCTCACTTCGGCGAGGGCGTCGCGATCCTCCTCGGCGATCTCGCGCTGGCCTGGGCCGACGACATGATCCGCGAATCCGGAATCACCCCGGACGCGTCGGCCCGCATCTCCCCCGTCTGGTCCGCGATGCGCACCGAGGTGCTCGGCGGGCAGTTCCTCGACATCAGCAACGAGGCCCGGGCGGACGAGTCGATCGTCGCCGCCATGAAGGTGAATCGGTACAAGACGGCCGCGTACACCATCGAGCGGCCCCTACACCTCGGTGCGGCGCTCGCAGGCGCCGACGACACCCTGGTCTCGGCGTACCGCCGATTCGGCACCGACATCGGTATCGCCTTCCAGCTCCGCGACGACCTGCTCGGCGTGTTCGGCGATCCGGCCGTGACGGGGAAGCCCTCCGGCGACGACCTGCGGGCGGGCAAGCGCACCGTCCTGTTCGCGATGTCGCTGCAGCGCGCCGACGCCGAAGACCCCGCGGCGGCCGCGCTCCTCCGCGAGGGCATCGGCACCGACCTGTCAGATTCGGACGTGGACACCCTCCGGACCACGATCACGTCCCTCGGCGCGGTCGCGGACGTGGAGAAGCAGATCGAGGAACTCGTCGGGAACGCGCTGTCGACGCTGGCGGCGAGCACCGCCACTACCGAGGCGAAGCAGCAGCTCACCGAGATGGCCGTCGCCGCGACGCGCCGCGACTACTGAGGGTCCGGGGATGGCCCGCGCGCTCCGGACGGTTCCCGGCCGCACCGATCACGTCGTGGTCGTCGGCGCGGGTCTAGCCGGTCTCTCGGCCGCTCTGCACCTCGCCGGATCGGGCAGGCGTGTCACCGTCCTCGAACGGGACTCGTCGCCGGGCGGCCGGGTCGGCACCTACCGTGGTCCCGGCTACGACATCGACAACGGTGCCACCGTACTCACGATGCCCGAACTGGTCGGCGAGGCCCTCGCCGCCGTCGGCGCGGATTTCGCGTCCACCCGGCCGCCGCTTGTCCTGGAACGGCTGGCGCCGGCGTATCACGCACGGTTCGCCGACGGGTCCTCACTCGACGTGCACTCCGATCCCGACGCGATGGTCGCCGAGGTCAGCCGGGTGTGCGGGCCGGAGGAGTCGGCGAGGTATCTGCGGCTGCGGCGCTGGCTCGGCCGGATCTTCGACGCCGAGTACCACCGGTTCATGGATGCGAACTTCGACTCGCCGCTGGATCTCGTCTCATCCCCGGCGGCCGCGCGGGATCTGCTGACGCTCACCGCCCTGGGCGGGTTCGGCAGGCTCGGCGCCCGCGTCGACCGTACGATCACCGATCCGAGACTCCGCCGGATCTTCACGTTCCAGGCCCTGTACGCGGGGGTCGCGCCCGCCGACGCCCTCGCGGTGTACGGCGCGATCGCCCACATGGACACCTCGCTCGGCGTCTACTTCCCGCGCGGCGGGATGCGCTCGATCGCGCTCGCCCTCGCCGACGCCCTCTCCACAGCGGGCGGCGAGATCCGGTTCGACACCGAGGTCGCGGCACTCGAGCGAAGCGGCGACCGCGTCGGCACCGTCGTCACGGCGGCGGGTGACCGCGTCGACTGCGACGCGCTGGTCCTCACCCCGGACACCGCCGTCGTCGACGCACTGCTCCGCCCGGTGACACGCCGGACCCCCCGGCGGGTGCGAGTGTCGCCGTCCGCCGTGGTCCTGCACGGGACCGTCCCCACCGCGGTCGCCTCCCAGTGGGCCGCCCAACGACACCACACCATCGATTTCGGTCACGCGTGGAAGCGGACGTTCGCGGAGATCACCGCCCGCGCGGGGCGCGGACGGCTGATGACGGACCCGTCGCTGCTGATCACCCGGCCCGCCCTGTCGGATCCGGGCCTCGCCCTGGACCGCGCTGGGATTCCCTCGGAACCGCTGTCGGTGCTCGCGCCCTGCCCGAACCTGCACAGCGCACCGCTGGAGTGGTCGTCGCTGACCGGCCCGTACGTGAACGAACTGCTGCGCGAACTCGAGACGCGCGGGTACCGCGGGATCGCGGAGCATTTCACGATCGACCGCGTCGACACCCCCCTCACCTGGCTCGGCAAGGGCATGGCGGCGGGCAGCCCCTTCGCGGCGGCGCACGTGTTCCGGCAGACCGGGCCGTTCCGGCGCCCCAACCTGGTCAGGGGCCTGGACAACGTCGTGCTCGCCGGTTCCGGCACCGTCCCGGGTGTCGGAGTTCCGACCGTCCTGCTGTCGGGGAAGCTGGCGGCCGCCCGCATCACCGGGCCCACCGCAGCTCGAAGCGCGGAAAGACACACCGGAGCACGAAGTGCGGAAAGACACACGGAAGCATCAAGTGCGGGAGGATAGGGCGAGGCGTGGCGGGAACTGGTGCCGACAGCAATTAAACTGGGTCCTCGACCATGCGATGCGCACGCCGACGACCGCAACCGAACTCACCTCGGGGGAGGAATCTGCACTCATGACGCCCTCTGCCCCGCAGGCGACCGTCGCCGCTGCGACGACCACGCCGCAGCGGTCGTGGCCCCAGACCACGGCCGGCTTCCTCCGCAGCCCGGAGGGGCACGCCGCCATCCTCGGGTTCGCGGGCGCCGTGATGATCACGTTCGGTGGATTCGGTGCGGGCAGCGTCCGCCGCGAGGACCCACTCCTCGAGGCGATGCACCTGTCGTGGCTCCGGTTCGGTCACGGTCAGATCCTGTCGACGGTCATCGTCTGGGTGGGTGTGGTCGCGATGATCACGGCGTGGGTGCGGTTGGGTCGTGCCACGCTCGGCGGCGACGTCACCCTCCGGCAGTTGCGGATGATCGTCCCGGTGTGGACGGCGCCGCTGCTCCTCGCAGTGCCGATGTTCAGCCGCGACGCCTACTCCTACCTGGCGCAGGGTGCGCTCCTGCGTGACGGGTTCGACCCGTACGCCGTCGGGCCGGTGGTCAACCCGGGAGTCCTCCTGGACAACGTCAGCAACGTGTGGACCACCACCACCGCGCCGTACGGTCCGCTGTTCCTGCTCCTCAGTCAGGGGATCACGGCGCTGACCGGCGACAACGTGATCGCCGGGACGATGCTTCTGCGCGTGACGATGCTGCCCGGACTCGCGCTGATGGTGTGGGGGGTTCCGCACCTCGCGCGGCACCTCGGCGGTAATCCGGCGATCGCCCTGTGGCTCGCCGTGCTCAATCCGCTGGTCCTGGTCCACCTCATCGGCGGGGTTCACAACGAGCTGTTGATGGTCGGCCTGATGATCGCCGGCATCGCTCTCGTCCTCGAACGTCGCCATCTCGCCGGGATCGCCCTCGTCGCGGTCGCGGTCGCGATCAAGGCGACCGCAGGCGCCGCGCTGCCCTTCATGGTGTGGATCTGGATGCTCCACGAGAAGGAGAAGGCCGAGGCGGAGGGGCGCACACCCGCGTCGCCGCTCGCGTCGTTCGCGAAGACCGCGGGCGCGGGGTTCGCCGTGTTCGTGGCCATCTTCGCGGCCGCGTCCGCCGTCGCCGGTGTCGGGCTCGGCTGGATGACCGCGCTGTCCGGTTCGAACAAGATCATCAACTGGTTGTCGCTGCCGACGATCCTCGCCCACATCGTGACCGTCGGAACGTCGTGGTTCGCGGAGCTGCGGCTGGGTGAGGTGCTGGCGATCACCCGCCCGATCTGCGCGGTGGCCCTGGTCGCGATCGTGCTGGCGGCCTGGTGGCGCTACCGGACGACCGAGCGTGACGCGATTCTCGGAATCCTCATCGTCCTGGTCGCGATCGTGATCCTGTCGCCCGCGGCGCTGCCCTGGTACTACTCGTGGCCGATCGCCATCGCGGCCGGCTTCGCGTTGTCGACCCGGACCCTGATGATCCTCGTCGGGTTGTCCACCTGGTTGATGCTGGTCTTCCAGCCCGACGGCTCGATCGGCCTGTACACGTTCCCGCACGTCGTGCTCGCGACGTTCGCTGCGGTCGTCGCGGCCGTGTCGCTCCGCACGGTCGACCCGCTGCGGCTGCGCACACCCCGGCCCGTCGAGGACGAGCGCACCGCCGACCTCGCAGGTGCTGCGACGGCGCCGCGCGTCGAATGACCGGTCGATGACCGACCTGGCCGGCAGTTACCGGTACTGCGGCGCGGTGACGGCGGAGCACGGTCGCACCTATCATCTCGCGACCCGGCTCCTTCCCGAGCGCCGCCGGGCCGCCGTGCATTCCCTCTACGGGTTCGCGCGCACGGTCGACGACATCGTGGACGTCGATCCCAGCCGGACGGCCGGCGACTGCGCCGCCGAACTCGATCGGATCGACGCGGCTCTGCGAATCGGCTTCACCGACCGGACCGCGGTCGGTCCGGATGCGTGTTCACGGGAGATGCGGCGGGTCCTTCCCGCGTTCCTCGACACCGTCGCGTCGTTCGACATCCCCCACGACTACTTCTTCGCGTTCCTGCAGTCCATGCGGATGGATGTTCCGGGGACCGTCGAGCATCGGTCCGAGTACGGCACCATGACCGAGCTCCGGACATACATGTACGGATCGGCCGTCGTGATCGGGTTGCAGATGCTGCCCGTCCTCGGAACCATCGGGCCCGTCGCCGATGCGGAACCGCACGCTGCGGCTCTCGGTGAGGCGTTCCAGCTGACCAATTTCCTTCGCGACGTGGGCGAGGACCTGGATCGGGGCCGGGTCTATCTCCCGGCCGACGAATTGGCCGCGTTCGGTGTCGACACCGAACTTCTCGCGCACAGTCGCCGCAGCGGCACGACGGACCAGCGGATCGTGCGGGCCCTCGCCCACCTGATCTCGGTCACCCGGTCGGTGTACCGGGACGCGGAACCGGGCATCGCGATGCTGGACCGGCGGGTGCAACCGGGTATCCGGACCGCGTTCGTGCTGTATTCCCGCATCCTCGACGAGATCGAGCGAGGCGGTTACCGGGTGCTCGACCGGCGCGCCACCGTGTCCCGGAGAAACCGGTGGGCGACGGCGCTGCCTCAGTTTGCCCGGCTCGCGGTGCCTGCCCGTGGCCGAGTGCGATGACCGGCGGTCAGAATCCCATCGCCTGAGCGCGGCGGATCACTTCGCGGGCGAGATCGCCGTGCAGGGCCTGGACGGGCGTGCCGGGGAGGCTGTCGTCCTCACGGAACAGCCACTGCAGGATCTCCTCGTCCTCGAATCCGCCGTCGTGGAGCACGGCGACGAGACCGGGCAGCCATTTGACGATCTCGCCGGTCTCGTCGAAGAAGAGTTCGGGAACACCGAGGACGCCGTCGCGGCGGACGGCGATCAACTGCTGATCGCGCAGAAGCTGCTGCACGCGGGTGACGGCCACACCGAGGTTCTTCGCGACGTCCACCAACTGGAGGAGCGAGACGGAAGGGTCCAGGACATCGTCACAGTAAGGGATGGCACTCACTTCCCTAACGTTATCTGGTCGCTTCCGGCGTGGCGCTACCGGTCGGTGTCGCTGGCTACGATTGAGGGGCGCGTGGCCGGGCTGCGCGCTCTGACGGGGGAACGGACACTGTGCACGATGGAGGTCAACGTTTGATCGGCGAGCTGCTCGACCGGCGCTATCGGGTGGATGCCACGATCGCGCGTGGCGGCATGTCCACCGTCTACAGGGGGCTCGACACGCGTCTCGACCGTCCGGTGGCCATCAAGGTGATGGATCCGCAGTTCGCGGCCGATCCGGCGTTCGTCACCCGGTTCGAGTTCGAGGCCCGCTCGGTCGCGCGACTCAAGCACCCCTCCTTGGTCGCGGTGTACGACCAGGGACACGACCGCGAGCACGCGTTCCTGGTGATGGAACTCGTCGACGGCGGGACGCTCCGCGAACTCCTGCGGGAACGCGGGCCGATGCCGCCGCACGCGGTGGCCGCGGTCGCGGGCCCGGTTCTCGACGCGCTCGCCGTCGCCCACCGGGCCGGTCTCGTCCACCGCGACGTCAAACCCGAGAACATCCTGATCTCCGACGGCGGTGAGGTGAAGATCGCCGATTTCGGTCTGGTGCGGGCCGCCGCCGCCTCGACCACCACGTCGAACAGTGTGATTCTGGGCACGGCGGCGTACCTGTCGCCGGAGCAGGTGACATCCGGGATCGCGGACACTCGCAGCGACGTCTACTCCACCGGTGTCCTGCTGTTCGAACTTCTCACCGGGCGGACACCGTTCACCGGGGACACGTCGTTGTCCGTCGCGTATCAGCGGATCAATCAGGACGTTCCGCGGCCGGGTTCGTTCATCGCAGGTGTCCCGCCCGAGTTCGACGAACTCGTCGCGGAGGCCACCCATCGGGAGCCGTCGCACCGCTTCGCCAACGCCGAGCAGATGGGCTCGGCCCTGCGCAGCATCGCGGCGGCGCTCGACCTGCCCGCGTACCGGGTGCCCGCCCCGCGACGCTCGGCGCAGCACCTCAGCGCCGCTGCCGCCGCGAGCGCGCCGCCCTTGAGCGCGCCGCCGGGACCCGTCGCACCACCCACGGTGCACCTTCCCCCCGCCCCGCCGTTGTCGCCGCCCAGCCCGCTGCCGGCGCAGCCCGGTGTCCAGCACACGCGGGTCGTCACCACGCAGACTCCGCGCCCGCCGATCGACGAACCGTCGTTCGCGGTGGAGGACGAACCCGACGACGGCTACCACTACCCCGACTTCGCCGCCGAACGGCAGCGGTCGCGCCGGACGACGATCGTGTGGCTGCTCGTGATCCTGATGCTCGCCCTCGCGGTGGGTTTCGGTGGCTGGTGGATGGGTTCGGGACGTTTCACCGCGGTCCCGACCACCGACGGTCTCGATCGCGGTGCGGCGGTGACGGCGATCGAAGCGGCCGGACTGTCGACGGAGATCCGCGGGCAGTACTCGGACACGGCTGCGCTCGACACGGTGCTGGGTACCGATCCCACCGGCGGCTCGCGGATCTCTCGCGACGGCACGGTGGCACTGCTCGTCTCCCTCGGGAGGCCGACGGTCCCGCCGCTGCCCGCGGGCGGTGAGCGCGCGGGAATCGAACAGGAACTGCGGAACCGCACATTCACCCCGGTCGACGGTGGTCAGGCGTTCAGCGCGAAGGTCCCGATCGGGGCGGTGGCCGCACTCGACCCGGCACCGGGTACCGAGCTCGCGACCGGGTCCACGGTCAAGCTGATCGTCAGCAAAGGTGCACCGCCGGTGGACGTTCCCGATGTGAAGGGCATGTCGGAGGCCGAGGCGCGCGCCTCACTCGAGGCGGTGGGGATCGTCGTGCAGGACGTGACCACCGACTTCGACCGGAACGTCGCCGCCGGAGACGCGATCGCCACCAGCCCGAAGGCGGGCACCCGCGTCAATGCGGGCACCAGCGTCACGTTGAGTGTGTCGAACGCGGTGCGAATTCCGTCGATGCTGGGCCGGACGGTCGGATCCGCGCGGGACGAACTGAGCCGTCTCGGACTCGAGGTGAAGGTGCGTCAGGTGACCGACACGGACAGGTCGTTCGTCATCAGCCAGAACCCCGGCGGCGGCGATCTCGTGAAGCCCGGGAGCACTGTCACCCTGGTCTCACTGCCCTGACCCCGCAGGTGCAGGGCAGTGAGTCCCCCTGAATGTACGCCCTGCGGTCAGCCGCGGAGCATCTCCGCGACGAGGAACGCCAGTTCCAGCGACTGCTGGGTGTTGAGGCGGGGGTCGCACGCCGTCTCGTAGCGGCCGGACAGGTCGAGGTCGGAGATGTCCTGCGCGCCGCCGAGGCATTCGGTGACGTTCTCACCGGTGAGCTCGACGTGTATGCCGCCCGGGTAGGTGCCGAGCCCGTTGTGGACCTCGAAGAATCCCTGGACCTCGTCGACGATGCGGTCGAAGTGGCGGGTCTTGTATCCGGTGGACGCCTCGTGGGTGTTGCCGTGCATCGGGTCGCACTGCCAGATCACCTGGTGACCGGTGGCCTGGACCTTCTCGATGATGGGCGGCAGCAGGTCGCGGACCTTGTTGTTACCCATCCGCGAGATCAGGGTGAGGCGACCCGGCTTGTTGGTGGGGTCGAGCCGCTCGACGTATTCGACTGCCATCTCCGGTGTGGTGCTGGGCCCGATCTTCAGGCCGATCGGGTTCGACACGAGTTCGGCGAATGCGATGTGCGCCCCGTCGAGCTGGCGGGTGCGGTCGCCGATCCACAGGAAGTGGGCGGACAGGTCGTACAGCTTGGCGTGGTCGTCGTCGTTGTCGAGGCGCAGCATCGCGCGCTCGTAGTCGAGGACGAGCGCCTCGTGGCTGGCGAAGATCTGCGCGTGGTGCAGGCTGGGATCGGTGACGCCGCAGGCGTTCATGAACTGCAGACCGCGGTCGATCTCCGCGGCGAGTGCCTCGTACCGGGCCCCGGCCGGCGACGACGCCACGAACTCGCGGTTCCAGTCGTGCACCTTGTGCAGGTCGGCCATGCCCGCGCCGGTGAGCGCGCGGACCAGGTTCATCGCGGCGCTGGCGTTCGCGTACGCCCGCACGAGCCGCGAGGGGTCGTGGGCGCGCACGGCCTCGTCGGCGACGAGGGAGTTGATCATGTCGCCGCGGTACGACTGCAGGCCCAGGGCGTCGACGTTCGACGACCGCGGCTTGGCGTACTGACCGGCGATACGGGCCACCTTGACGACGGGCAGGCTCGCTCCGTACGTCAGGACGACGGCCATCTGCAGCAGGGTGCGGATGTTGCCCTTGATGTGCGGCTCGGTGTTGTCGGCGAACGTCTCGGCGCAGTCACCGCCCTGGAGGAGGAACGCCTCGCCGCGCGCGACCTGAGCCAGCTTCTCCTGCAGGGCCACGACCTCGCTGGCCACCGTGATCGGGGGCACGCTCTCGAGGACGGTCCGCATCGCGGCGGCCTGCCCCTCGGGCCATTGCGGCTGCTGAGCAGCGGGCTTGGCCAGCGCTGCATCGAGACGCTCACGCATCTCGGTGGGCAGCGGCGGGAGTTCGGGCAAGCGGTCGATCGGCACGTCGACAGTCCAGTTCACCCATACAGGATATTCGCTCGACCGGAGCGATGGCGAGTCAGGTCACCGGAGCGAGCGCGCCGCCTGAACTGCCTCGAACTTCGCCAGGTTGTGCCGGGCGTCGGCGAGGGCGTCGTGCGCGTCACCCGGTGCAGGTGGGAGCGCCGGACTGCCGTGCTCCTCCCAGTACTGGCGGAGTTCCCGCGTGTACCGGGGCAGCGACTGCGGCAGCTCCGTCATGTCCCCCCACAGCTGGCAGAGGGCGACGTGGTCGTAGGCGGCCACCCACGCCCACAGTTCTGGGACGATGCCGGGGCGGGGAATCAGGAACGCGTAGAGGTCGTCGCGAATGCGGGCGCGGCTCTTCCAGAGGGGCGACGACGGCTGCGGCAGCTTCGGCAGCACGTTCCTGCGCACCCACTTGCCCGCACGGTCGGGATCGAACTCGGTGGACACCGCGTAGAATTCACGTCCGTCCTCTGCGACCACCCCGATCGACACCAGGTCGATCGTGCGACCATCCTCGATGAACTCGCAGTCGTAGAAGTAACGCACGCCCGCAAACTATGCCTCACCCGTTGGCGTCATCCGGATCCACCCCTACCTCGTGAAGGAGGCCTCGGTGCGCTCAACCTCCGACGGTCGACAGTCCGCCACCCCTGTCGCGGACCCGCTCGACTCCCCGCGGGTGCCTCCGCATCTCCGTGTCGGTGGTCTCGTCGTCCGGGTCCTCGTCCTCGCCGGGCTCGCGGTCGGATTCGCCTACAACCTGCTCGGACTGCCCGGCCTGCGGGACTTCGGCAGCTACTACCGGCTGGATCTCGACGTCTACCGCCTGGGCGGTTCGGTGTTCCTGCACGGCCCGACCCTGTACGGGTCGATGCCTGCCACCCAGATGGGCAACTTCCTGCCGTTCACGTACCCGCCGCTCGCCGCCGTCGTCTTCAGTCCGCTGTCGACGGTGTCGCTGTCGACGGCCGGGACCGTCGTGACGGTGTTGTCGCTGATCGCACTGTTCGGCGTCCTCGTCGTCACGCTCGACTCGCTGGGCATCGCACCCCGCACCACGCTGGTGTGGACGGCCCTCGGCGCGCTCGCGGTGTCGATGGCCCTCGAACCCGTTTCCTCGACCCTGGACTACGGGCAGATCAACATCCTGCTGATGCTGCTGGTGGCGGCGGACTGCCTGCCGAAGAAGACGCCGTGGCCGCGCGGCGTGCTGATCGGCCTCGCGGCGGCGGTGAAGCTGACGCCTGCCGTGTTCATCCTGTACTTCCTGGTGCGCAAGGACTTTCGCTCGGCCGTCGTGACCGCGGTCAGTTTCCTCGCGTTCAGCGCCGTGGGCGCGATCGCGACGTGGAACGACTCCGTCACCTACTGGACGCACACCCTCTTCGATTCCGATCGGATCGGCACCCCGGCGTATCCCGCGAACCAGAGCATCACCGGTGTGCTGGCCCGGCTCGGACTGAGCGACTCGGTGCGCACCCCGATCTGGCTGCTGCTGAGCGTCGTGGTTCTCGCACTCGTGATTCTCGCGATGGTGCGGGCGCTGCAGTCCGGCGAGACCGCGCTCGCGCTGGGACTCAACGCCGTCCTCGGACTGCTCGTCTCCCCCGTGTCCTGGTCGCACCACTGGGTGTGGTCGGCACCGGTGATCCTCGTGCTCGGGGTCCTCGCCTACCGTCGCCGGAGTGTCGCCCTGGCGGTCACGGCCGTGGTCGGCGTCGTCGTCGTGAGGCTCGCCGCGCACTGGAAACTCGGGGTGGGACGGTGGAGCGGAACCCACTGGAATCTGTGGGATCAGTTTCTGGCGTCGTCGTACGTGTGGTGGGGACTGGCCGTGGTGCTGGTCGCGATGTTCGCGTTCCGCACCCGCCGCTCACAGTCCGACGAGGACGATCGTTCGGAGACCTCCGACGATCTCACCGTCCCCGTCGGCTGAGAGGTCGCGGCGGTCAGCTCGCCCGCGTGTCCGGCAGTCTCGTGACGGTGGTGGCGTCGCTCGCAGGCGCCACATCGGCCACCGAGGCGTCGGCGGCGGGCGCCTTCTTCTTCAGCGTTGCCGCGTAGATGTCGACGTACTCCTGACCCGACAGCTTCATCAGCTTGTACATGACCTCGTCGGTGACGGCCCGCTCGACGAACCGGTTGCCGCCCATGCCCTCGAAACGGGAGAAGTCGATGGGCTCACCGACGCGGATGGTGACCTTCGAGGGACGCCACACCCGGGAGCCGATCGGGTTGACCTTCTCCGTACCGATCATCGCGACCGGGATGACCTTCACACCGGACTCCAGAGCCATGCGAGCCAGGCCCGTCTTGCCCTTGTAGAGGCGGCCGTCGGGCGACCGGGTGCCCTCCGGGTAGATCCCGAGCAGCTTGCCCTGCGAGAGGACGCGCAGCCCGGCGTTCAATGCATCCTGCGCGGCGTCGGCGCCCGTCCGGTCGATCGGCACCTGACCGACCACCGAGAAGAACCAGCGCTGGAAGGCGCCCTTGAGTCCCGTCCCGGTGAAATACTCGCTCTTCGCGAGAAAAGTGATCCTCCGCGGCACACGCAACGGCAGGAAGAACGAATCCAGCACGGCCTGATGGTTACTCGCCAATATGGCCCCACCCTCCGCCGGAATGTTCTCCGTACCCTCCACGGTCGGCCTACCCAGCCCCCAGAGAACCGGCCCCAAAAACACGTACTTGAAGAGCCAGTACCACATGGCGTCCCTCCCGTTCACAACCCAAGCTTCGTTCGGGTCGACTCTACTTCGGGTGGGTGAGGGTCGCTACACACGGCCGGGAGGCCCGCACAGCATCACACTCTGCGGGTTTACAGCAGTGGGCCGGACGTCAACCCACCCGATCGGGCAGGACGGCCCGGGCGAGTTCCGCCGCTCCGATCATGCCCGCCGCCTCCCCCAGCTGAGTCGGCCGGATGCGGGCCAGCGGCCGGTGCCCGGCCCCCGTCGTCAGCGCCGCGTAGTGCCCACGGGCCTCGTCGATGAACAGCGGTGAGGAACTCGCGACGCCCCCGGCGATCACGACGAGATCCGGGTCGTACACGTCCCCGATGAGTGCCAGGCCGACGCCGAGCCACCGGGCGAACTCCCGCATGGTCTCCAGTGCCAGCGGATCGCCGTCCTGTGCCGCGCCCGCGATCCGCCTGCCCGTCAGCGCACCCGGATCGACCGCCACGTCCCGCGCGAGGACCGTCGACGTCGCCGGATCCGCGGCCAGAAGTTCGATCGCCGTGTCGACGAGGGCCGTCCCGCTGCAGTACCGCTCCCAGCAGCCGTGCTTGCCGCACGCGCACGGCCGTCCGTCCGGGACCACCTGGATGTGGCCGAGTTCGGGTGCGACGCCGTGGCTGCCGCGGTACAGCCGACCGTCTGCGAGGAGCGCCGCCCCGATGCCCGTGCCGATGGCGAGCATCACCACGTTCCGGCCGCCTGCTGCCGCCCCGAACCGGTGCTCGGCCCACGCCGCCGCGTTCACGTCGTGCTCGAGGATCACCGGCAGACCGAGACGCTGCCCGAGGTCCCGGCCGACCGGTGCACCCACCCACGGCAGATGCGGCGCGAACCGCACCGTTGTGCGGTCGGGGGTGATGAACCCGGCGACCGCCAGCCCCACCGCGGCGACGTCGTGCCGTGCGGACAGCTCCCGGACCGCCCGGTCCAGGCCGTTCTCGAGTGCCTTCGCCGACGCCGGGGTCGGCGACTGGAGCGAGTCGAGCACCTCACCGGCCGAGTCGACCACCGACGCACGGATGCTCGTTCCACCCACGTCGATGCCGATGGTCAGCGCCGCGCTGCCGCCACGTTCGCTGCCCGTACCTGTGCTCATGGAGATGATTGTGCCCATGCCGGATCGCCGACGTGCACGAGTCCGGCGATCCGGCCCGCGCGGGGCACGCTCAATGTTTGATGGTGACCGTGATCGGTTCGAACGCCGAGCCGCCGTCCGCTTCGGACGTTCCGCCGCCGGGGCCGGGTTCCGGAGCGTCGGGACCGCCGGGCCCCGGGGTGTCGTGAACGGCGTGCTCGTCGAGGACCTGCCGCAGCACCGCGATCAGCACGGACGCCTGGCCCGCGAGCAGGGTCACGAGATCGTGCTGCTCGCCGCGGATCAGCGCCGCGAGCGCGCACACCGGGCACCACGTGCATCCCGACCACTGCCCGGTTCCGGGGATCGCGTCCTCGGCGCCGGCCTGGGCGTGCGGCGCCGCCGCGCGTTGGAGAAGCGGCTCGAGACGGTCCAGGGCGGTCTCGGCGAGTGCCCGCAGCTCAGCCACCAGCTGTGCGTGGTCGTCGTTCATACCGGCCACACCTGCGGGTCGGGCGTGAAGCGCACGACCAGATCACTTCCGTCGAGTTCTGCCCCCGCGACGACGCACCGGCGCAGGACCGAGGCGAGGCGGACCCGGCGGCGCACCCCTTCAGCTCCCACGACCAAGTCGTCCTCCACTCGACCCAGCGTGAGGGTCGACGGGTTCACGAGCGGCAGATACATCCGCATCGTGTACACAGAATCCACACCGGCCCCCGATTCCAGCCCCACCCGCACCGCAGGTGGGTTCTTCCCCAGCACCGCAACCGCGTCCGTGTCGTCGGCATACAACTCCCGGGCGATTCCGCCGAGATCGGCCCACCCTACCGGCTCCGTAACCGACCGGGTCACCGAGAGGATCACGGTGGCGCCCGCGGAGGCGGTCAGCTCGGCGAGGACCCGTTGCTGCAGGGCTCGCCGCCTGATCAACCATGCCACACCGGGATCGTCGTGTCCTGCCGGCGAATCGAAGTGCGGCAGAAGGTTGTTCACGAGGATGGCATCGACGCGCAGGCCGGACAGTGCGGCCACCGCCACGGTGCGCCGGGTCTCGGTCAGCACCACCCGCTCCGGTGTCGTCACCAGTCGCACAGTGGTTTTCGCCCGGTTCGCGAGCATCTCCCGGACCTCGCCGACCGTGGCGACGACCTGCTCGATCAGCGTCACCAGCATCACGAGGCGGGGATCGGAACCCAGGAGCGCGGCGATGCGGCGATGCTGCGGCCACACCCGCTCGATGTACTCGAGAGCCGTCGCGGGCGCGGCGAGCGTCCGCAGGCAGTCCGCGGTGGGCGGGCAGTCGACCACGACGGCGTCGTACTCGCCCTCGGTGGCGAACCGGACGACTTCACGCAGGCCGAGCACGTCCTGCACGCCGGGAAGCCCGGTCAGCTCCTCCGGCTCGAGCGCGGACAGCTGGGCACCGTGGTCGTGCGTTCCTGCGGCCGCGAGAACCGCTGTCAGACTCCGGAATCTGTCCTCGAGCAACGTGAGGGTGTCGAGTTCCAGGACATCGAGGGTGTCGGTCACGGGCACGAGGTCCCGGGCGGCGGCGATCCCGATGACGTCGGCGAGAGAGTGCGCCTGGTCGAGCGAGACGAGCAGAGTCCGGTGTCCGGCCTCTGCGGCCGCCTGTGCCGTCGCGGCCGCGAGCGTCGTCTTCCCGACGCCCCCCTTCCCGACGAAGAACTGGACCCGCGCAGGTCCGGCACGACCCTCGCTGCTCAGCCTTCCACCCGTTTCTTGAGTTCCTTGAGGGCGGTGTCGGTGATCGCCTTCTCCGCCTTGCGCTTGAACAGGCCGATCATCGGGATGGTGAGGTCGACGGTGAGCTCGTACGTGACGGTGGTGCCGCCGCCCGGTTCGTCCTCCAGAACGTACGAACCGAACTGCGACTTCTGGATCTCACCGGACTCGAGTTCCCAGCTGACCGATTTGCCGTCGGGCGCCCAGTCGTAGCGGAGTACGTACGTGTCCTTGACCATGCCGGCGTCGAGCACGAACCGCACCCGGTCGGCCCGGCCGCCCTTGCCGGGTTCCATGACCTCGACGGACTTCGCGGCGGTCACCCACGCCGGGTACGCGTCGAAGTCGGCGATCACATCCATCACCCGGGCGGGCGGCGCCTCGATACTGATCGACCTCTTGGTCCTCTCGGGCATGGAGTGAACGCTTCCTTTCGCCTGGCCGACCCGCTCGTCGATCGCGGGGCCACGCCGTTACCGGTTTCGTATGTCTGTGTTGTGCCCGACTATCACACACGATCTCGGCGCTCTGACACAATGCCGACCCTGCCGCGGCGGGCGGATCCGCCTCAGGACGGCGGTTCTCCCGCAGCGCGACCTGCCTCGAGTTCCTTCTTCACTTCGAAGGACATCACTTTTCCCTCGACGCGCCTGCGACGGTTCAGCGCGGCCAGATCGGGGGTGCCCTCGCTGCGGGCCGGTTCGGCGTGGAGGAAGTAGTGGACGATCGCTCCGTCCAGCACCGGCTCGAGCCACACTTCCATGGTTCCGGTGAGCGGTCCGGCCACCGTCCACCGGATGCCCTTCTCGGCCCGGTCCTCGCGGACGGCGAGGGTGAGATCGGGCCACCACCGGCGCCAGCGGGCTGGCGGGGCGATCGCCGCCGCGACCTGCTGCGGTGGGGCCGCGATGAACGTCTGGTCTGCGACCTGAATGCTGCTCACGGCGACTAGCTTCACATACCGCCGTGGGCGGTGGCCGCGGGGTTCCGCGGCACCTCGCGGACAGGGCTCTGACCACCCTTCTTCGGCCAGGAAGCAGACCGGGCCGGGGAAGGTCTAAAGTTGGGACCGCAATCCTACTCGTCAGTATTTTCAGTGTCGGAGGTTTTCGTGCCCGAGTTCAGCGCGCCACAGTCGTTCACGATCGCGGAGGACGCGTCCGCGGTCGACTCGGTGTTCGCCCACGCCGCGGCCGACCCGACGCTGGTCGTGTACAAGCGCAAGATCGGCGGACGCTGGACCGACGTCACGGCCGCCGAATTCGCGGCTCAGGTCACCGCGGTCGCGAAGGGCCTCATCGCCCTCGGCGTCCAGCAGGGCGACCGGGTGGCACTGATGTCGGCCACCCGGTACGAGTGGCCCCTCGTCGACTTCGCGATCTGGGCGGCGGGCGGCGTCACCGTCCCGATCTACGAGACGTCCTCCGCCGAGCAGGTCCGGTGGATCCTCGAGGACTCCGCCGCGATCGATCTCGTCGTCGAGAACGCGACGCACGCGGCCACCGTGAAGGCCGTCGCCGCCGAGGCGACCGCGCTCCGCGGCGTCTACCAGATCGAGGCGTCCGACGGCGGCCGTGGCGTCGTCGAGGAACTGACCGAACTGGGCGCCGACGTTCCCGACGCCGAAGTCCGGGCCCGCGTCGCCGCGCTGAAGTCGAGCGATCCGGCCACCCTCATCTACACCTCCGGCACCACCGGCAGGCCCAAGGGCTGCCAGCTCACCCATTCCAACCTCATCGCCGAGTCCAGGGGCATCCTCGATTCCAGCCTCGGCACCCTGCTGAAGACGCCCGGCGTCAGTACCCTCATGTTCCTGCCGATGGCGCACGTGCTGGCGCGCGCCGTCAGCATCGCGTCGTTCGACGCCGGCGCCGCACTCGGACACACCAGCGACATCCCGAACCTCGTCCCCACGTTCGGCGAGTTCCGCCCCGACTTCATCCTGTCGGTGCCGCGGGTGTTCGAGAAGGTGTACAACAGCGCCCGCGCCAAGGCCCACGGCGAGGGCAAGGGCAAGATCTTCGACGCCGCCGCCGAAACCGCCATCGCCTGGAGCGAGGCTCAGGACAAGGGCGGGCCGGGACTGGTCCTCAAGGCCAAGCACGCACTGTTCGACAAGCTGGTGTTCTCGAAGCTGCGGGCCGCGCTCGGCGGCAAGTGCCAGCTGGCGATCTCGGGCGGCGCACCGCTCGGCGCCCGCCTCGGCCACTTCTTCCGCGGCATCGGCATCACGATCTACGAGGGCTACGGCCTCACCGAGACGTCCGCGGCGTTCGCGGTCAACACGATCGGCGAGCAGAAGGTCGGCTCGGTCGGCAAGCCGTTGGCGGGCAATTCCGTTCGCATCGCCGACGACGGCGAGATCCTGCTGTCGGGGCCGGTCGTCTTCAGCGGCTACTGGCGCAACGAGAGCGCGACCGCCGACGCGATCGAGAACGGCTGGTTCCACACCGGCGACCTCGGATCGGTCGACAAGGACGGGTACATCACGATCACCGGCCGCAAGAAGGAGATCATCGTCACAGCGGGCGGCAAGAACGTCTCCCCCGCCCAGCTCGAGGATCACCTGCGTGCGCACCCGCTGATCAGCCAGGCCATCGTCGTCGGAGATCAGCAGCCGTTCATCGGCGCGCTCATCACCATCGACGCCGACGCACTGCCCGCGTGGAACGAGCGCACCGGCAAGCCCGCAGGGACGACGGTCGCGGACCTGCTGACCGACGCCGACCTCACAGCCGAGATCGACGAGGCCGTCGCGGAGGCCAACAAGCTCGTGTCGCACGCGGAGGCCATCAAGAAGTTCCGGGTCCTGCCCGTCGACTTCACGGAGGAGACCGGCGAGCTCACGCCGACGATGAAGCTCAAGCGCAACGTGGTGCACGACAGCTTCGCCGACGACATCGCGGCCATCTACGCCAAGTAATGCCTTCGGCTCGTGAGTACTTGTCAACCGCCCGCGGTTGACAAGTACTCACGGGCGGTCACGCAAGTAATGCCTGCAGCTTGGCGGCGAGCACGTCCCATCGCCACTCCGCCTTGACCCATTCGCGGCCGGCCGCACCCATCGCGGCTGCGCGGTCGCGATCCGACAGCACCGAGATCACCGATCGCGCCACCTCGGCCACCGACGTGCCGTCCACGACCATCCCGGTTTCGTTCTGCCGCACCGTTTCCGGGGCACCACCGGACTGTCCGGCGATCACCGGCACACCGGTCGCCGACGCCTCGAGGAAGACGATGCCGAGGCCCTCGACGTCGAGTCCCGCGCCTCTCGTGCGGCACGGCATCGCGAAGACGTCGGCGATCGTGTGGTGCGCCGCCAGCTCCGCGGACGGCACCGTGCCCGTGAACACGACGTGGTCCTCCACCCCGACCGAGCGCGCGAGCGAGCGCAGACGGTCCTCGTAGGGGCCGCCGCCGACGATCACGAGCACGGCGCCGTCGATGTGCTCGCGGATGCCCGGGAGCGCCTTGATGAGGATGTCCTGGCCCTTGCGCGGCACGAGACGCGACAGGCACAGGACCGTCGGCCGCTCCCCCAGCCCGTAGCGGGCCCGCAGTTCGGCCCGCGCCCCGCTGTCCGGGGTGAACAGGTCGGTGTCGACTCCGGGCGGCAGGTGTTCGAGCGCGGCACTCGCGCCGAACGCGGACGCGAATCGTCCCCTCGTGTACCGGCTGACGTACGTGACGACGTCGGTCCGGTCGCCGATCCGTCCGAGAGCCTGGCGGGCGGCGGGGAGCATCGACCAGCCGACCTCGTGCCCGTGGGTGCTCGCGACCACCCGTTCCGCCCCGGCGCGGCGCAGCGTCGAACTCAGCAGCGCGAGCGGGGCCGCTGCGCCGAACCAGACGCCCGTGCAGTCGTGTTCGGCGAGCAACTTGGCGGCACGGCGGGCGACGAACGGCGTGGGCACCATCAAGGTGGTGGGGTGCCGGACGACCTGAAACGGTTGCCGCGCATCGAACTTGATGTGCGAGTCGCCGCGCCAGCGCGGAGCATAGACGACGAAGTCGTCGGCGGGCAGGTGCTTGGCGAAGGTGTGCAGGTACGACTGAATTCCACCGGGTCGCGGCGGAAAATCGTTCGTCACCAACAGGGTTCGGCGCATGTGATCACCGTAGGCGGTGGACCGTGCGTAGGCCGACGCAGGGTCACCCCAGGTGAGCGCCCACCCAGTCGGTCCAGCGGCCGCGGAATTGATCGGCGTCGACGCCGAGGACGTCGGACAGCCGTCCGTCGACCGCCTCCGGGTCTCCCTCCCCCACGGCCAGCGTCCGGTACAGCTCCGTGAGCCTCGATTCGCCGTACTGCTCCGCGACGAAGGCGTTGATCGACCACGCCGTCTCGTAGGCGACCGAGCCGCGTTCGCCGTATCCGGAGAAGTCGGTGTCCTCGGGGAACTCGGTCGGCGGACCCTCGGCGCCCACCTGCGCGGTCAGCGCCGGCGCGATCTGCCGTTCGGCTTCGCCGGTACCCCGGTATGCCGCGTACTCCGCGTAGCCCTCCAGCACCCACATCGGTGAGCGGTCCACCGTCTCGGCGCGCGCCGCCACGTGGATCAGCTCGTGCCGCAGGATCGCCCGCCGGGTGACCTCGGTCAGCCGGTCCGCGGATGCGGGGCTGAACACGATCCGCTGTCCGGTGACCGTGGCGGCATCGGGGTCGACGGCGTCCGAGATGGCGACGGCGGCGATGTCGCGTCCGTCGTGATTCGGGCCGACGAGCGCCGTGAACTCGTCCTGCGATCCCGCGACCCACACGAGCGCGCGCCCCGCCCAGTTCGAACCCCACAGCTGAGTGGCGTTGACGACGGCGGCGGGAAGTTCGTCCGCCAGCCGGTCGACCATGGTGGCGTTCTCGGGATGTCCGAGCACCACCGACGTCCGCCCGTCACCGGTGTCGACGCGGCGCGACACGACGGGTCCGAAATCCCACGGTCCACGCCAGGTCCGCCGGTCGCCGTCCACGGTGGCGCTGTCGCTGACCAGTGCCCAGCGCTCGCCGCGCCGGGCGACGACGAGAGCCACCGGCTTTCGGGTGGGACTCTCGTCCGCGATCGCGTAGCGGAGCTGCACGGCGGGGGCCCACACCTCGTCGGCCCCGAGCGCGTCGACGAGACTCGACGGCACCGCCGTCTCGGCGCCCTCGGCGATCTCGTAGCCCCAGTCCGAGAATTCCACCCCGGCAACGTTGCCCGCCCGCCGCGTCTCGGCGGCCAGGAATCCCGGTGCCGCCGCCTGATCCATCAGACCGGACAGCCGGGCCGCGTCGTTCGTCCGCACGACCGACGCCCACGTGTCGAGGAGCGTCTGGACGGCTGCCGCACGCGCCTCGGCGTCGGCTTGCGCGGTGCCGACGGCCCCGTCGGCGTCCCGCTCGGTCCGGGAGAACCCCGTCAGTGCGAGTACGACGACGACGGCGAGGACGAGTCCGGCCAGTGCGGCCAGCTCCCACGGGCGCGCCTGACGGCGCGAGGTCGGATCCGTTGCGGGAGACGGGTCTGAAGCGGGCACGCCGGTGAGTGTATGAGCACACCCGGCCGCCGCTGTCGGAGCGGTCGCCGTCAGTAGCGGCGCGCCCCGTAGAAGGGGAACTTCGCCATCGACTCGATCTTCACCGGAACACCGAACGTCGAGGCGTGGAGAATGTTGCCGTTGCCGGCATAGAGGCCGACGTGGGACGCGTCGTTGTAGAAGAGGACGACGTCGCCGGGCTGCAGGGCGTCGCGGGACACCGGGGTGCCGCCGCTGGCCTGCGCCTGACTGGACCTGGGCAGCGTCTTGCCGATCTGCTTGTACGCCCACACGACGAGTCCCGAGCAGTCGAATTCGTCCGGACCGGTGGCGCCCCACACGTAGGGGTCGCCGATACGGGTCATGCCTGCCTGCAGCGCGCTCGTGCCCGAGCCGGGGGTGAGATGCGCGAGGATCGTGTTCGGGTCGAAGCCGGGCGGGAACGGCGTCCCCGCCAGCTGGTCGCGTTCGGCGCCGGTGAGATCTCCGAATGCCTTGATCACGTCGGCGATCTGCGCCTGCAGGTCGCTCTGCTTGCGTTGTAGATCGTCGCTCACCGCTTTCGCTTGCTCGGTCGCGGAGCGTGCGGCATCCGCGGACTTCTTCGACGCCTCGGCGGCCTTCGTGGCTTCCGATGTGGCGGACTGGAACTGCGCGACCTGATTGCGGGTGTCGTTGGAGATGGCGTCCAGAGCGGACATCTGGTCCAGGAGCTGCTGCGGCGAATCGCTCACCATTACGGCGAAGAGGCGATTGGTCCGTGCGCCCTGGTAGTTGGCGGTGGCGAGCTTGTTCACGACGGGCTGGAAGACGGCGACGCGCGCGTTGGCGGCGTCGAGCACACCCTGGTCCGCCGCGAGCTCGGCGTCGGCGTCGCGTTGCGCCGACTGCTTGGCCTCGAGATCGATCTGCGCGTTGTGGAGTGCCTCCGACGTCTGCTCGGACTGCCGGGACAGGTCACCGAGCTTTGTCAGCGCGTCGGTCGGGTTGGTGGTGACCGGGTCTGCACCCGCCTGGATCGCGGGCAGCGACACGAGCGCCACCGACAGCACGCCGGCGGTCAGCACGCTGCCCAGGGAGCGCTTCATCTTGTGTGAGGCCACGGAAATGCAGTTCTCCGATCGTCGCTCTCCACCAGCCGGGTCGGGTGTCCGATGCGCGGCTCAGGGATTTCCTCGGCCGATGCGACCGTGGAGTGCCGAAGAGGTGGTGACCCGCGTTGCCGCCCGGTTGGCGCGACAAGACTTCGCAAGGTCTCGGATAGGTTACGGAATGGCATACGTTTGTGTCCACCTGTGTCACGAACGGGGTGGCGGGGACCACCCGACGGGTGAACGACACGCTGTCTGCCTGGGGCGCAACGACATCGAGGGTGGGTTCGAATCGTGATTCGAACCCACCCTCGGTGGTCGTGCGAGATCCTACGAAGCTACCCCGTGCATCCCCGCGCTCGACTCGGTGGATGCCTCGCGTCGCGTGTGGATCAGTAGCGGCGTGCGCCGTCGAAAGGCATGGACGCGATGGGCGCCAGCTTGACGGGCTGCCCCTCGGTGGAGGCGTGGATCACGTTGCCGTTGCCGGCGTAGATGCCCGAGTGCGATCCGCCGTAGAAGGAGACCACGTCGCCGGGGCGGAGATCGGACTGCGACACGGGAGTGCCTGCCGCCGCCTGCGCGTAGCTGGTGCGCGGCAGGTTCAGTCCGGCCTGCTTGAACGCCCACTGCACCAGACCGGAGCAGTCGAACGAGTTGGGGCCGGCGGCGCCGTAGACGTACGGCGAGCCGAGCTTGGTCTGTGCGGCCTGAACGGCCTTGTCACCTGCGGTGCTGGCCGGCGCCGGGGGCGCAGGCAGGTTCGGGACACCGGGGATCTGCGGGATGACGACACCCGGGATCTCGAAGGTTCCGACTCCGGGGATGGTGACGGGATCTGCGGCCGCGGGGGCCGCGGTAGCGGTGAGCGCTCCGACTGCGAGCGCGCCGGCGACGACTGCCCGTCGCACATTCCGCTTGGAAACTTGTGACGCCACGAAAGGGGTACTCCGTTTCTTCCATTCATCCGCCGACCGAGTTAGCTGACGGGTTCGGGCTGGGAAGATCAGCCCTACCCACCGGTGCGTGAGGACGTCCCGGCGGGATTCACCCCAGTAGAAACTTGGGTTCCCGGTACGGCCACTCTCGCGAGAGACCGATTAGGCGGTGACTAGCGATGCTGCCCCGGTGTTGGGGCTGCGAGACTCCGCTAGGTCTCAGGAAGGTTACGAAATGGAATACCCCGATGTCGACCGGGACACGCGGAAAGTGTCCGTTTGGGCCGATTTGGGCTTCGCGGGCGCGCGATACCCACATTCGGTAACGACTGGATAACAGGCGGTTGGTTTCCGATCCCTTTTCGATAGCGGGAGTGGGCATTTTCGCGGAGCCTGACGACTCCCCGATGTCTTCTCGACCAGTGTTCCTGCTGTTCAGCGGGGTGCCGCGGACCGCACCCGCCGCACGCGCCGGACCTGCCGGCACCGGTCCCCGCCCCGTCCGGACCCCTCCTTCGCGGTCGCGCGCCCGACCCTCGCACCGCCCGCGACCGTCGCCCGAGGCGGGCAGTGTGATCCTCGTCTCTCCGGGCTCTTCGGGCTCGCCGGGCGGTTCTGTCGGTGCCCGTCCATACGCTCTGAGCCGTGAGCGTCCCCGGTGTACCCGAACAGCTGAGATTCGACGAGCTCGACACCCCACTGCGGGACACCACGTTCGTGGTGGTCGATCTCGAGACCACCGGAGCGCGGCCGGGCGAGGACGCCATCACCGAGATCGGCGCCGTGAAGATCCGCGGTGGCGAGGTGATCGCCGAAATGGCCACCCTCGTCGACCCGGGGCGGTCCATTCCCCCGCACATCGTGGAGATCACCGGCATCACCACCGCCATGGTGATCGACGCCCCGCGGATCGAGCGAGTGCTGCCGGCGTTCCTCGAGTTCGCACGCGGGGCGGTGCTCGTCGCGCACAACGCCCCGTTCGACACAGGCTTCCTCAAGGCCGCCGCGTCCGCGACCGACACCCCCTGGCCCAAGTTCACCGTGCTCTGCACCGTCAAACTGGCCCGGCGCGTCCTCAGCCGCGACGAAGCGCCGTCGGTCAAGCTGTCGTCGCTGGCCCGGCTGTTCGACGTCGGGACCACTCCGACCCACCGCGCACTCGACGACGCCCGTGCCACCGTCGACGTCCTGCACGCCCTCATCGCGAGGGTCGGCAATCAGGGAGTGCACAGTCTCACCGAGCTCGTCGACTACCTTCCCGACGTCTCCTCGCACCAGCGGGCGAAACGCTCGCTCGCCGGCCATCTCCCCCATGCCCCCGGCGTCTACCTCTTCCGCGGACCGTCCGACGAGGTCCTGTACGTCGGCACAGCCACCGATCTGCGCCGGCGGGTGCGCAACTACTTCACCGGCTCCGAGACGCGCGGCCGGATGAAGGAGATGGTGGCGCTGACCACCCGGATCGACCACGTCGAGTGCGCGCACGCACTCGAGGCCGGTGTGCGCGAGCTCCGGCTGCTGGCAGCGCACACGCCTCCGTACAACCGGAGATCCAAGTACCCGAAACGCGGCTGGTGGATCACGCTCACCGTGGAGGCCTTCCCCCGGTTGTCGGTGGTGCGTACCCCGACCGCCGACTCGCTCGGTCCGTTCCGGTCGCGCTCGACCGCCGTCGACCTCGCCGACGTCCTCGCCGAGTACTGCATTCTCCGCACCTGCACGAGCCGCATCCCGAAGGGAAGGGAGCACGGTCCGCAGTGCCCACCCCGCGAGCTCGCAGGCTGCCCGGCGTCCGTCCACGACCGCGCCACGGAGGACGCCTACCGTCCCGGACCGGAACTCTTCCGGCAGTTCCTGCGCGGCCTGGACGACGCGCCGCTGCACCGCATGCGCGCACGGGTGGAGGAGCTGGCCGCAGGCGAGTTGTTCGAGAACGCCGCACGCCTGCGTGATCGCACCGCCGAGGTCGTGCTCGCGTTGCGGAGGATGCAGCGCCTGGCCGCCCTCACCGCGCTCGATCAGCTCGTGGCCGCTCGCCCGGCCGCGACCGGCGGCTGGGAGTTCGCGGTGATCCGTTCCGGGCGGCTCGCGTCCGCGGGCTGCGCGCGGCGCGGAATCCACCCGATGCCGGTGGTCGATGCGCTCGTCCTCACCGCCGAAACCGTCGTTCCCGACGCAACTCCGCTCCGCGGCGCGTCCCCCGAGGAGGCCGGACTGCTGGCGCGCTGGCTCGACCAGGAGGACACCCGCATCGTCAGCGCCTCCGCGGGCTGGTGCGAGCCCGCACGGGGCGCCGGATCCTGGTCCGAGTGGTGCGCACTCGCGCGAGCGGGGAGCGCGTCGACACGGGACGCCGAGAGCCGACCACCCGCACCGGGTTCCGCCGACCACCGCTTAGGCTGGCGATCATGATCAACGCCATCGTCCTGATCCACGCCGAAGCCCACCGCATCCCGGAGACCGCTCAGGCCGTCGCCGACATCGAGGGCGTCGACAAGGTCTATTCCTGCGCAGGCGACGTCGACCTGATCGCGATCGTGCGGGTCCGGGACCACGCGAAGATCGCGGAGGTCGTCACCGAGGGAATCAACAAGGTGGACGGCGTCTCCCGGACGGCGACGCACATCGCGTTCCAGTCCTACTCCAGCGCCGACGTGGAAGCGGGCTTCTCGATCGGCGAGTAGCTCCGCCGGCTATTTGCTGGTGGCCAGTCCCGACGTGAGTTCGGCCCACCGCGCGAGCAGCGTCGCGGCCGCTCCGCTGTCGATCGACTGCGCCGCCGTCGAGAGTCCGTCCGACAGCGCGTCTTCGAGCGTGCGGCCGCCGAGTCCCCGGAACGCGGCGATCGCCGCCGCGGCGTTGAGGAGGACCGCGTCGCGTACGGGTCCGGTCTCACCGGCGAAAAGTCGCCGCGCCACCGCCGCGTTCACCTCGGCATCGCCGCCGCGCAGTTCGTCGAGCGACACCCGCGCGATCCCGATGTCCCTGGGGTCGAGCTGACGGGTGGTCACCGCCCCGTCCGCCACGATGTGCACGGTCGACGTGGTCGACGTCGTCAACTCGTCCAGGCCGTCGTCACCGCGCACCACGAGCGCCGAGTTGCCGCGCTGCGCGAGCACACCGGCCACCACCGAGATCAGGCCCGGGAACGCGCAGCCGATGAGGCCGGCCCGCGGACGCGCCGGATTGGTGAGCGGTCCGAGCACGTTGAAGACGGTCGGGATGCCGATCTCCTTGCGCGGCGCGCCCGCGAACCGCAGGGCGGGATGGAACACCGGCGCGAAGCAGAAACCGATGCCGACCTCCCGGACGCAGCGGGCCACCTCGTCGGGGCCGAGATTGATCTTCACCCCGAGTGCCTCGAGAACGTCCGCCCCGCCGCTCTTGGACGACGCCGCCCGGTTTCCGTGCTTGACGACGCGAATGCCGGACGCCGCGACCACGAGTGACGCCATCGTGGAGATGTTCACGGTGTTGGATCGGTCACCACCGGTGCCGACGATGTCGACGACGTCGTCGTCGACGGGGACCTTGCGCGCGTGCCCGAGCATCGAGTCCGCCAGTCCGCGCAACTCCTCCGGAGTCTCGCCCTTCATCTTCAGGGCCACACCGAACGCCGCGATCTGCGCGGACGTGGCGTTGTCGGACATGATCTCGTCCATCGCCCATTTCGCCTCGTCCACCGACAGGTCACGTCCGTCGGTGAGCGTGCCGAGGACCGACGGCCACGTGCGTGCCGGCCGCACACCGTCGTTCGTCCCCTGAGCAGTCGGGCTCTGCATCGTCGTGTCCCCTTGCACTAGTGGCGGATCCGGTCCTGGCAGCCTAGTCACCGGGCGGATCGGACTCGCGCGCCGGTTGCGTCGCGTCCCAGCCGTCGACCGAGCCACCGAGCCGCTGCGCCAGCCCGGCCATTCTCGACCGTTCCTGAGAACAGTGCAGCGCATCGAGGATCTGGACTCGCTGCAGCACGAGTCCGACCGTCGCACCGTCCTCGGCCGGGGATGCCGGACCGTCCGCATCCTGCGGTCGGTAACCGTCCTGCGCGGCGATCGACACGGCGTCGGCGACGGACGACGCGGGCAGCCGCAGATGGTGCCGCAGCACCGCTTCCGCGTCGGCGTCCCACCGCGGATCCTCGGCGGCGGCGCGGTCGAGCGCGGTCGAGCACGCCTCCACGTCGTCGAAGCTCGAGGCGACGACCACGAGGTCGGGTCGATCCTGATCGAGAGGGGCCGGTTGCCGACTGCCGAACAGCCTCCGCAGCCACCCCGTACTGTTGTCACGAGAGCGCATGGCTCCACCCTTTCACGGTCCGCCACCAGGGCTGTCAGCAGGGAGAATCGGACAAGCGGGGCGCGTTGACGCGCCGAGGGTGGACCCGGGTAGTCGTCTCTTACGACGAAGCGTCATACTTCTGTCTGTGACGAGCGCAGTAGGGACTTCAGGATCAGCAATCACCCAACGCGTGCACTCGCTGAACCGACCTAACATGGTCAGCGTTGGCACCATCGTGTGGTTGTCAAGTGAGCTCATGTTCTTCGCAGGGCTCTTCGCCATGTATTTCGTGGCGCGAGCACAGGCGAATGGGAACTGGCCGCCGGAGCCGACCGAGCTGAATCTGTTCCTCGCCGTACCGGTGACGCTGGTGCTGATCGCCTCGTCGTTCACCTGCCAGATGGGTGTGTTCGCGGCCGAGCGCGGCGACGTCTTCGGCCTCCGCCGGTGGTACCTCCTGACGCTGGCGATGGGCACCTTCTTCGTCCTCGGCCAGGCGTACGAGTACATCCACCTCGTCGAGCACGGCACCTCGATCTCCAGCAGCGTGTACGGCTCGGTGTTCTACATGACCACCGGCTTCCACGGCATGCACGTGATCGGCGGCCTCATCGCGTTCGTCTTCCTGATCGCACGTACCAAGGTCAGCAAGTTCACGCCCGCCCAGGCCACCGCCGCCATCGTCGTCTCGTACTACTGGCACTTCGTCGACATCGTGTGGATCGGCCTGTTCGCCACGATCTATTTCATCCGTTGATCAGCTGAACGCCCCAGGCAGCCCCCTGACGTCCAGTCCGTCCCGACATACCAAAGGGATACAGATGAGTTCATCCCCCCCTCCCGCATCCGATACCACAGCGTCTGCCTCGAAGGCACGCCGCCAGCGGAAGCTCCGCAGGCGCGTCACGGGCGCCCTGGTCCTGATGATGGGACTGGTCAGCGCCGGTTTCCTCGCGTCCGCGTTGACGCCGACCCCGCAGGTGGCCACCGCCACCGACGATCAGGCAGCACTGATCCGCGAGGGCAAGCAGTTGTACGACACCTCGTGCATCACATGCCACGGCGCGAACCTGCAGGGTGTGCAGGATCGCGGACCGAGCCTGATCGGTGTCGGCGAGGCAGCCGTGTACTTCCAGGTGTCGTCGGGACGCATGCCGGCCTCGCGTAACGAGGCCCAGGTCGAGCGAAAGCCCGTCAAGTTCGACGCCGAGCAGACGGACGCCATCGGCGCGTACGTCCAGGCCAACGGCGGCGGCCCCACGGTCATTCGTGACGAGAACGGCGAGGTCGCCCAGTCGTCGCTGCGCGGCGGCGACATCGGACGCGGCAGCGAACTGTTCCGCCTCAACTGCGCGTCCTGCCACAACTTCACCGGGCGCGGCGGTGCGCTCTCGTCCGGTAAGTACGCGCCGGTCCTCGACCCGGCCAGCGAGCAGCAGATCTACACCGCGATGGTCACCGGCCCGCAGAACATGCCCAAGTTCTCGGACCGTCAGCTGACCCTCGAGGAGAAGAAGGACATCATCGCCTACATCAAGTCTTCAGGCGAGACGAAGCAGCCCGGCGGCTACGGACTCGGCGGCATCGGTCCCGCCTCCGAGGGCTTGGCCATGTGGGTCATCGGAATCATCGCTGTCGTCGGTGCAGCACTGTGGATCGGAGCAAGGTCATGAGCGACGCTGGCCAGCCGGGCGGCGCCACGCCAAAGAAGTACACGGATGCAGAACTCGAGAACCTGAGCCGCGACGAACTGGTCGAGCTCGGCACCAACCTCGACCACGTCGACGTCGCGTTCCGACGCAACCGCTGGGCGGTTCCGGGGACGAAGGCCGAGAAGCGCGCAGAGCGGTCGGTCGCCTTCTGGTTCGCTCTCTCCGGCATCTCGGCGATCGCGTTCATCGCGATCTACCTTTTCTGGCCCTGGGAATACGCAGGCGCCGGCGAGGAGCACTACTCGGCCTACAGCCTGTACACGCCGCTGATCGGCCTCACCATGGGTCTCGCCATCCTCGGCCTCGGTGTCGGAGCGGTGCAGTTCACCAAGAAGTTCATCCCCGAAGAGGTGTCCATCCAGGACCGCCACGACGGTGGATCGTCCGAGGTCGACCGCAAGACGATCGTCGCGGAACTCGGCGACTCGTTCGACACGTCGACGCTGGGACGCCGCAAGCTCCTCAAGCGCACCCTCATCTTCGGCGGCGGTGCCCTCGGCATCATGTCCGTCATGCCCCTCGGTGGTCTGATCAAGAACCCGTGGGCCAAGCGCGACGACTCCCCGCTGTGGGTCTCGGGATGGACCCCCCGCTACGAAGGCGAAACCATCTACCTGCGCCGCGACACCGGTCGCCCCGAGGACGTCGTCCTCGTCCGCCCGGAAGACCTGGACGCCGGCGCGATGGAAACGGTGTTCCCGTTCCGCGAGTCCGACCGCGGCGACCACGACGCACTGCTCGAGGCGCTGCGCGGCATCCGCAACGCGACCATGCTCATCCGCCTCCGCACGGAGGACACGGCGCGGGTCACCAAGCGCAAGGGCCAGGAGAGCTTCAACTACGGCGACTACTTCGCCTTCTCGAAGATCTGCACCCACCTCGGCTGCCCCACCTCCCTGTACGAACAGCAGACCAACCGAATCCTCTGCCCGTGCCACCAGTCGCAGTTCGATGCGCTGACCTACGGAAAGCCGATTTTCGGTCCGGCCGCTCGTGCACTTCCGCAGTTGCCTATTACAGTGAACGAAGAGGGTTTCCTAGTCACAACGGGTGACTACATCGAAGCTCTCGGCCCGGCATTTTGGGAGCGTCGACCGTGACCGACAACAAACCGTCCAAACTGAGCGCGATGGCCACCGGCCAGGCCGAAGCGATGGACTCGCGCTACCACCTCGCAGCGGGAATGCGGCGGCAGATCAACAAGGTCTTCCCCACCCACTGGTCGTTCCTGCTCGGCGAGATCGCGCTGTACAGCTTCGTCATCCTGCTGATCTCCGGTGTCTACCTGACCCTGTTCTTCGATCCGTCGATGGCGCACGTCGTCTACAACGGTGCGTACGAGCCGCTCCGCGGCGTCACGATGTCCCGCGCGTACGAGACCACGCTGAACATCTCGTTCGAGGTCCGCGGCGGTCTGTTCGTCCGTCAGATCCACCACTGGGCCGCGCTGATGTTCGCGGCGTCGATCGTCGTGCACCTGATGCGCATCTTCTTCACCGGCGCCTTCCGGCGTCCGCGTGAGGCCAACTGGGTCATCGGCTGCCTGCTGCTGATCCTGGCGATGTTCGAGGGATTCTTCGGCTACACGATCCCCGACGACCTGCTGTCCGGCACGGGCCTGCGGGCCGCGTTCTCCGGCATCACGCTGAGCATCCCGATCGCAGGCACCTGGATGCACTGGCTGATCTTCGGCGGCGACTTCCCCGGCGACCTGATCATCCCCCGCCTGTACGTCGCGCACGTCCTGCTGTTCCCGGGCATCATCCTCGCCCTGATCGCCGGTCACCTCGCGCTCGTCTGGTACCAGAAGCACACGCAGTTCCCCGGCCCCGGCCGCACGGAGAACAACGTCGTGGGTGTGCGCATCCTCCCGGTGTTCGCCGTCAAGTCGGGTGCGTTCTTCGCGATCACGTTCGGTGTGCTCGCCGTGATGGGTGGCGTGCTGCAGATCAACCCGGTCTGGACCATCGGCCCCTACAACCCGTCGCAGGTGTCGGCAGGTTCGCAGCCCGACATCTACATGATGTGGACGGACGGCCTGGCCCGCCTGTGGCCGGCGTGGGACATCTACCTGTTCGACCGCTACACCATTCCGTCGGTGTTCGCCGTCGCGTTGATCATGGGTCTGGTGTTCACGGTGCTGATCGCCTACCCGTGGATCGAGAAGCGTCTGACCAAGGACGACGCTCACCACAACCTGCTGCAGCGTCCGCGTGACGTTCCGGTGCGTACCGCGATCGGTGCGATGGCGATTGCGTTCTACGCCGTCCTGACGATCTCCTGCATCAACGACATCATCGCGTACCACCTGAGCATCTCGCTGAACGCGATGACGTGGATCGGCCGCATCGGCATGGTGTTGCTGCCTCCGATCGCCTTCTTCGTGGCCTACCGGTTCTGCCTGGGTCTCCAGCGCAGCGACCGTGAGGTTCTCGAGCACGGCATCGAGACCGGCATCATCAAGCGGATGCCGAACGGTCAGTACATCGAGATCCACCAGCCGCTCGGCCCGGTCGACGACCACGGTCACCCGATCCCGCTCGAGTACCAGGGTGCGACCGTCCCGAAGAAGATGAACAAGCTCGGTTCCGCCGGCAAGCCCGGTTCCGGCAGCCTCGTCACGGCCGACCCGGTCGAGGAGAGCCTGGCGCTCGAGCACGCCCTGCACCACGGCGAGCACGAGCAGCTCACGATGCTGCGGGAGTACCAGGACCGCGCCCACGGCAACGGTTCGTCGGCATCCGGCAACGGATCGTCCGGCAACGGCGAGGCCCACTAGCCTCGCCTCCGCACTCGAGCAGAGCCCCGAACCACTTCCGGTTCGGGGCTCTGCTCGTCTGTGGGCGTCGTGCCCGCTCCCCTCCCCCGCGGTTGCGCGCGGAACACGAGCGCGACCGCCCCGAGTCCCAGGAGAAGACCGAGCGCGGTGAGGATCCCGAACGGCTCGCCGAACATCACGGCCCCCCAGATCGCCGTCACCGGTGCCATCAGGAACATCAGGGCATTGACCCGGGTGACGCCGCTCCGTCGCAGCACGAGCCAGTACAGGCCGTAGCCGCCGAACGTGGACAGGGCGATCAGCCAGGCCACCGACCACCAGAACGCCGCCGTCGGCGGCGGCGACCCCTGTCCGGCGCACGCGGCGAGGGCGGTGAAGAGCACGGCGCTGGTCGCGCAGTGCACGGTCATGGACACGACGGGGTCGCTGTCGGTCGGTGAGCGACTCTCCAGGAAGGTCGCGGCCACCAGCGACAGCATCCCGGCGAAGGGCACGAGGTACGCCCACCAGGACACGCCGGACGCAGCGGTGGCGTCGCCTGCGGTGACGATCACGACCCCCGCCAGTCCGAGCAGCAGCCCCCACCATTGCTTGGGCGCGACGTACTGACCCAGCAGCGGGCCGGCCAGCACGGCGACGACCAGGGGCTGGGTGCCGTCGATCAGTGCCGTGGTGCCGGTCGAGACGCCGAGCCCGATCGCCTGGTAGACGGTCAGCAGATATCCGGTCTGCGACAGCGCGCCGACCGTCACCTGACGACCGAGTGCACGGGACCCGAGTCCCCGCCACCGTGCTCGTCCGAACAGCGCGGCCGCCAGGGCGAGTGCGATGGCGAGTGGCAGGAACCGCCAGGTCAGTACGGTCAGAGGGGCCGCGTCCCCGGCACCGAGTTTGGCCCCGATGAAGCCGGAGCTCCAGCACAGGACGAACATCACGGCGAGAAGCGCATTCACGTCTGACCACCACCTAAGTAAACAGATCGGTATACCTCCCTAACCTATACCGATCTGTATACTTTTGTCATGGAATCTGTACCGTCACCGCGACGCGTCGTGCTCACACCGGGAGCGAGGCGGGCGCTGGACGCGGCCGGCCGCCTCTTCTACGAGCGGGGAATCCACGCGGTCGGCGTGGATCTCATCGCCGCCGAGGCCGGTGTCACGAAGAAGACGCTCTACGACCGTTTCGGTTCGAAGGAACAGATCGTGGTCGAGTACCTCGCCGACCGGGACGAGCGGTGGCGGGCGTTTCTCGCCGGCCACCTCGACACCGCCGGTGACTCCCCCGGACGGCGCCTGACCGCGATCTTCGACGCATCCCGGGAGTGGACCGCGGAGAACAGCGCGAAGGGGTGCAGCATGGTCAACGCGCACGCGGAGATCAGCGACCCGGCACATCCGGCGTACGCGGTCATCGTCGGCCAGAAGCGGTGGATGCTCGACCTGTTCACCGGCGTGTGCCGGGACGCGTCGGTGCGCGACCCGGAGACACTCGCACGCACTGTCATGCTGCTCCACGAAGGGGCACTGGTCTCACATGGGTTGCAGGTGTTCCCCGAGGCGGTGCGACTCGCATCCGATCAGGCGTCGGCACTCCTCGCCGCGGCGGCCGGCCCGGCCCGTTAGGGACGACAAAGAGGAGGCGCCGAATCCCGGTGGGATTCGGCGCCTCCGCTGTTCGAATATGGGTGGAACTAGTGCTTCTCGGGCCCGACGTAGTACTCGAAGACGAGACCCGCTGCGGCCGCGAGCACGGCAACCACGGCGACCACGATCATCCACGGCTGGAAGAACGCCATCGCGACTGCGACGAAGGCAGCAGAAGCGGCAAGCAGGATCGGCCAGTAGCTACCGGGGCTGAAGAAGCCCAGGTCGCCTGCACCATCGGCGATCTCCGCGTCCTCGTAGTCCTCGGGACGGGTGTCGAGGCGACGGGCGACGAACCGGAAGTACGTTCCGATGATCAGCGTCAGTCCCGCCGACAGGCAGATGCCCGTCAGACCCGCCCACTCGATACCGGTTCGTGAAACGGCGGTGAAGACGCCGTAGACGATCGCGACGAGAATGAAGAATACCGTCAGGATCTCGAAGAGCTTGGCTTCGATCTTCATATCAGCACTTGTCCTTGGTCAGTGAGGTATCAGCAGCAGGTTCAGTTACCTTCGACACCGCTCGCCTGCTTGTAGCCGCGATCGGTGGTGAAGGGAGACGTCGACGTCGCAACCGGGGACTCGCCGATGGCCTGCAGAGCCTCCGCCGTGGTCAGATCCCGGCCGCCTTCGCTCGCCGGCTTGCGCAGCTCGATGTACTGCGCGAACTTGTCGGGGCTCACGGCGCGAACCTCGAAGTTCATCATCGCGTGGAACGTGCCGCACATCTCGGCGCAGCGCCCGACGAAGGCACCTTCCTTCTCGATCTCACTGATCTGGAAGACGTTGTCGGAGTGGTTCTCCTTCGGGTTCGGGTTCACGTCGCGCTTGAACAGGAACTCCGGCACCCAGAAGGCGTGGATGACGTCGGCCGAGGCCAGTTCGAACTGGATCCGCTTGCCGGTCGGCAGAACGAGGATCGGGATCTCGTTGCTCGAGCCGATCGTCTCGATCTTGTCGTAGTGCAGGTAGGACAGGTCCTGGGGGGTCTTGCCGTGGATCGGACCGGGCTGGGCGTGCTCACCCTCGGCCTCCGCCTCGGACGCCGGTGCGGACTCGACCGCAGCCTGCGCTTCCTGATCGACGCCGTCATACTTGCCGCCACCCTCGCCGAGGTCGATGGAGCGGTAGCCGAACTTCCAGTTCCACTGGTACGCAGTGACATCCACCACCACGTTGGGGTTGTCCTCCTTCTCGAGGACATGGTTCTGCACGATCACCGTGAAGTAGAACAGCACGGCGATGATGACGAACGGAACCGCGGTGTACGCCAGCTCGAGCGGCACGTTGTATGCCGTCTGCCGCGGGAACTCGGGTGAGTCCTTCTTCTTACGGTGGAAGATCACCGCCCAGAAGGTGAGTCCCCACACCAGCACACCCATGACGAGGGCGGCGATGACCGACCAGGTCCACAGTTCACGCATGCGGTGCGCCTGCGGGGTTACGCCCGAAGGCCACCCGAAACGAAGCACCTCGTTGTCGATTGAACAACCCGACAGCAGCAAGGCAGCAATGCCCAAAGATACTGCCAACCCTGCCCGCCGAAGGATCCGACCTTGCGCCACGTTCACGCCTTCCTGATCGCCGCAAATTCCACTAGGGCACACCCGATGGGAAGGCCCAATTACTACGCAGCGTAGACCAAAGGCGGCGGCTCTCCATCCTCGGGTCGGGCGACGTGTCGCTGCCGGTGCCGCTGTTCGAGCCGGGGCACCGTCACCGGCGGCCCGAACCGGCCGCTCCGGGAATCTGCGGCATACTTTCCGGCAGAGATCCCTGACCACTCCACCTCGTGGAGCCTTCCAAGATTCTGAATTGAGGTACCGGACGCTGTGTGCGGACTGCTCGGGCTACTGACCTCTGGAGAAACCAGCGACAACGCCGTCTCACAGGTCGACCAGGCGATGCACTGCCTGCGGCACCGTGGGCCGGACGAGCACGGGACCTGGCACGACGACCATCTGGTCTTCGGGTTCAATCGGCTGTCGATCATCGACATCGAACACTCCCACCAGCCGTTGCGGTGGGGTCCGGCGGAGAATCCGGAACGCTACGCGCTCACCTTCAACGGCGAGATCTACAACTACCTCGAGGTTCGCGCCGAACTCGCCGAGCAGTTCGGTGCGCAGTTCGTCACAGAGGGCGACAGCGAGTCCATCGTCGCCGCGTTCCACTACTGGGGCGAAGACGCCGTCCGTCGTCTGCGCGGCATGTTCGCGTTTGCGATCTGGGACACGGAGACGCGGGAGCTGTTCATCGCGCGCGATCCGTTCGGGATAAAGCCGCTCTTCCTGGCCACGGGCACCGGCGGCACCGCGTTCGGTAGCGAGAAGAAGAGCCTGCTGGAGCTGGCGAGCCTGATCGGTATCGGCACCGAACTCGATCCGCGGGCCGTCGAGCACTACACCGTCCTGCAGTACGTGCCGGAGCCGGAAACCCTCCACAAGCAGATCCGCCGCCTCGAGTCCGGTTGCTTCGCCCGCGTGCGCCCGGGCGAAGAACCCGTGATCACCCGCTATTTCGCGCCCACCTTCCCGGTGCGTCCGTTCGCCGCGGGCACCGACCAGGCCCGATACCGCGAGATCGCCGAGGCACTCGAGGATTCGGTCGCCAAGCACATGCGCGCCGACGTCACGGTCGGGTCCTTCCTGTCGGGTGGCATCGACTCGACGGCCATCGCGGCGCTCGCGATGCGCCACAACCCGAACCTGATCACGTTCACCACCGGTTTCGAGCGCGAGGGCTACTCCGAGGTCGACGTCGCAGCCGAATCCGCCGAAGCGATCGGCGCGCGCCACGTGGTGAAGGTGGTGAGCCCGTCCGAGTTCGCCGCCGCCATCCCCGAGATCGTGTGGTACCTCGACGACCCGGTCGCCGATCCCGCGCTGGTTCCGCTGTGGTTCGTGGCCAAGGAAGCGCGCAAGCACGTCAAGGTCGTGCTGTCCGGTGAGGGCGCCGACGAGCTGTTCGGCGGGTACACCATCTACCGCGAGCCGATTTCGCTGAAGCCGTTCGAGTACCTGCCCAAGGGACTGCGGCGGGCCGCAGGGAAGCTGTCCGAGCGCATCCCCGAGGGCACCCGGGGAAAGAGCCTGCTCAACCGCGGTTCACTGACCCTGGAAGAGCGGTACTACGGCAACGCGCGCAGCTTCAACGACGCACAGCTGCGCGCCGTCCTGCGCGACTTCCGGCCGGAGTGGACGCACCGCGACGTCACCGACCCGATCTACGCGCAGTCGCAGGGGTGGGATCCGGTGGCCCGGATGCAGCACCTGGACCTGTTCACGTGGTTGCGCGGCGACATCCTCGTCAAGGCCGACAAGATGACGATGGCGAACTCGCTCGAACTGCGGGTGCCGTTCCTCGATCCCGAGGTCTTCAAGGTGGCGTCGCAGGTGCCGTTGGATCAGAAGATCACCAAGAGCACCACCAAGTACGCGCTGCGTCAGGCGCTGGAGGGCATCGTCCCGGGGCACGTGCTCCATCGGGCGAAGCTGGGCTTCCCGGTGCCGCTGCGGCACTGGCTGCGCGGCACGGAATTGTTCGATTGGGCACACGAGCAGATCGCGGCGTCGGGCACCGATCACCTGCTCGACAAGGCCGCGATCACGAAGATGCTGAACGACCACCGGGACGGGGTGTCCGACCACAGCCGTCGCCTGTGGACCGTGCTGATCTTCATGGTCTGGCACGGCATCTTCGTCGAGAACCGCATCGTTCCGGAGATCGCCGAGCCGGCGTACCCGGTCTCGCTGTAGGCGCTTCGCGCCCGTGAGTGGTTGAGGAGTCCAGGGACTCGTCAACCACTCACGGGCGGCGGAGCCGCCTGTTACGGCAGGAGGGCAGCGATCTCGTCGGCCGCGGTGGAGCCGTAGGCGTCCGCGAGGCGCTTGACGGCCTCGTCGCGGTCGAACGTCCATTCCTGGGTTCCGACGGTCTCCAGCACGAGCACGGCCACCAGCGACCCCAGCTGTGCGGAGCGCTCGAAACTCAGGCCCGCGCTGTGCGCGAGGAGGAATCCGGCCCGGAATCCGTCACCGACACCGGTCGGGTCGACCTTCGCCTTCTCGGGGACGACGGCGACCCGGGTCCAGTTGCCCTCGGAGTCGACGATCTCGACGCCCTTGGAACCGAGCGTCGTGACGCGGACGCCGACCTGAGCGCGGATCTCCTCCTCGGACAGTCCGGTCTTCTGCTGTAGCAGTCCCCATTCGTACTCGTTCGTGAACAGGTACTTCGCGCCGCGGATCAGCGCCGACGCCTCCTCGCCGTTCAATCGGGCGAGTTGCTGCGACGGGTCGGCGGCGAACGGGATGCCCTGCCGGCGGCATTCCTCGGTGTGGCGGATCATCGCCTCGGGGTCGTTGGCGCCGATGAGGACCAGTTCGAGCGGTCCGGCGTCCTGCCCGATCCCCGACAGCTGGATCTCGCGGGCCTCACTCATCGCACCGGGGTAGAACGACGCGATCTGCGCCATGTCCTCGTCGGTGGTGCACACGAAACGCGCGGTGTGCGCGGTGGTCGAGATCCGGACGGCGGTGCAGTCGACACCGTTGCTCTCGAGCCACCGGCGGTAGTCCGCGAAGTCGGCTCCGACAGCCCCGACCAGCAGCGGAGATCCACCGAGCACGCCCATGGCGTAGGCGATGTTGCCGCCCACTCCCCCGCGCCGGACTACGAGGTCGTCGACCAGGAAGCTCAACGAGATGTGGCTGAGCTGATCGGCGAGCAGTTGCTCGGCGAACCGGCCCGGAAACCGCATCAGGTGGTCGGTGGCGATGGAACCGGTTACCGCAATTGTCACGGGCGGATGCCTTTCGATGAGTTCGGTCGGGATTTCTCACCGTACCCCGGAGTACCACCATGATCGGTCGGCAGCACGGGACCCGGGTACGTGGAGATCGGGCACGAAAAAAGTCTGACGCGGCAGCCGGTCGGCGCCGCGTCAGACTTGTCGATTCAGTTGTACTTCGGCCCGGGACTCAGTTGAAGGAGTCGCCGCAGGCGCACGAACCGGTCGCGTTGGGGTTGTCGATGGTGAAACCCTGCTTCTCGATGGTGTCGACGAAGTCGATCGAGGCACCCTCGACGTACGGCGCGCTCATCCGGTCCACCGCGAGGGCGACGCCGCCGAAGTCCACGATCAGGTCGCCGTCCAGGTTCCGGTCGTCGAAGAACAGCTGGTAACGCAGTCCTGCGCAGCCGCCGGGTTGCACGGCGATACGCAGTGCGAGGTCGTCACGACCTTCCTGATCGAGCAGCGCCTTCGCCTTGGCGGACGCGGCTTCGGTCATCTTGACGCCGTGGACGGCGGTCTCGTTCTGCACAGTCATGGGCTCTCCCTGTAGTTCGTAACAAACCCGTGAACGCTTCAACGGTACTCCGCGCCCGACTTATTCCCGGGTTCCATTCCCTGCGGCAGCCTCCGCAGATCGATCCACGTCCATGGTATCCGACGCCACGGATTCGGGTTACTACCCTGCGGCCACACCTTCCCAACCCCGGGCCGCGGCCGCGGCGAGGTCTCTCAGCTGCGCGTATGCGTCCGACATCGCGAGTTCGACCGATCCCGCGTGATCGACCAGGGACAGTGCGTCGTCGATGCCCGCGCTGTCGAGGTCCGCGGCGTCGAGGAGTACCTGCCCGGCCAGGACGAGCGTCGCAATCGACCGCCGGCGGGCGGCAGCGGCGAGCGCGATCACGAGTTTCCCGCGCAGCGACTGCTGGTCGAGGCGGCCTTCCCCGGTGATCACGAGCTGGGCGGAGGCGAGTTGGCGGTCCTGCCGGGTGCGCTGAGCGACCACGTGAGCACCGGATTCGCGGGTCGCGCCGAGGGCGAGCAGCGCGGCGCCGATGCCACCGGCGGCGCCGGCTCCGGCCTCGGCGGCGACCTCCCGGGCCGTCACCCGCTGCAGTTGCCCCGCCCACGCGGCGTTCCTGTCCTCCAGGAAGGCGACGGTGTCGGGGTCGGCACCCTTCTGCGGTCCGAACACGCGGGCGGCGCCGTGCTCGCCGAGCAGCGGGTGCTCGACGTCGGACGCGGCGACCAGTTCCACCGAACGTAGGCGGGCGACGGCGGCGTCCGCGCTCCCGAAGCCCTGCGCGAGGGCTTCGACGACGCCACGGCCGCCGTCGGTGCAGCTGCTGCCGCCGAGGCCGACGACGATTCTGCGCGCTCCGGCGGCGAGGGCCGCCACGACGAGTTGGCCGACGCCTCGGCTGTGCGCGTCGCGGGCGGTGCGGGGCGTCGGCGGTCCGCCCAGCAGTCCGAGTCCGCAGGCCTGGGCGGATTCGAGGTAGGCGTCGGTGCCGTCGAGGAGCCAGCGGGCGGTGACGTCGGCGCCGAGCGGCCCTTCCACGACCGCGGTCCGGACGGTGCCGCCTGCTGCGGCGATCACGTCCACGAATCCGGGGCCGCCGTCGGACTGCGGCGCCTCGATCAGCTGGTCGTCCGGGCGCACGGCCGACCATCCCGCCGCGATCGCAGCGGTCGCCTCGACGGCGGTCAGCGTTTCACCGAAGGAGTCCGGTGCGATCATCACTCGCATCGGCGAAGTGTATGGCGACGGGCGCGACCCGGCATTTCGATGTGAGGGCGGTTTTCCTCCCGGTGGCGTCTTCCCATACTCTGGAAGGGTGAAATTGCTACGCCGCGGTGATTCGGACAATTCAGACAAGCGGGACGTCGAGGTCGCCGAGTCGTCCACGGCCCCGGAGGCGGAGTCCGCCGAACAGGCAGGCAAGGGCCGCCCTACCCCCAAGCGACGCGACGCCGAGGCGAGGCGTCGCGGACCGGTCGCGCCCGCACCCCTGACGGCGAAAGAGGCACGCGCCCGTAAGAAGGCCACCCGCGGCAGCAAGGAAGAGCGCAAGGTCGCCGCGGCGGAGCGACGCGCCACCGCCGCCGAGCGACGCGCCCGCATGCTCGCCGGCGAGGACAAGTACCTCCTCCCTCGCGACAAGGGCCCGGTCCGCGCGTACGTCCGCGACATCGTGGACGCCCGGCGCAACCTGGTCGGCCTGTTCATGCCGCTGGCCCTGGTTCTCATCATGGCCATGTTCGTCAGCCCGGCGCTGCAGGCCATCGTGACGCTCGCCATGCTCATCATGATGATGTTCATGGCCATCGAGGGCGTCTGGCTGGGCCGCAAGATCAACAATCAGGTGCGGGAGCGTTTCCCGGACACCCCCGACGGCGGTTTCAAGCTCGGGTGGTACGCGTTCGTGCGTGCGTCGCAGATCCGCAAGCTGCGGGCCCCCAAGCCACGGGTGCGCCCCGGCGACGCCATCTGACGGTCAGTTGTGCGGCGCGCGGTGCGTCTCGGCGAGCAGCCGCCCCAGTTCGGCGTCGCGGTCGTACGACAGGTCGGTCATGGGATCGGCCGGTCGGAAGAAGTTGTCGCGGTAGCTTTTCCGCAGTCGCGGCGGGAGTGATCCCAGGTGCCGACCGGCATACGTCACGGCCGCATGCAGCACGAGGATAAGTGCAACGAGGACGAGGAATTCGGTCATGGCTGAAATTTTCCGCCCATTCACTTCCCGCCAACAGTGGCGGAATTGACGTTCTTCGTCAAAATACTGCCACTCCGGTCGGTTGGTAGCGTTTCCCACCGTGCCCACCGCCGATTCCCCGGACCGCCCGAGCCGTCCGAACCCGACGTCGCGAACGCTGGTGCTCGGCGGTGCACGCTCCGGAAAATCCGCTCACGCCGAGGAACTGACCCAGGCCCTGGCCGGTGCGGGCCGGGTGCGCTACGTCGCCACCAGCCACCGCGACCCCGACGACCACGACTGGGAACACCGCATCGCTCAGCACCGCGATCGGCGCCCCGCCAGCTGGCTCACCGTGGAAACCGCGCACCGGCTCGACCTCGCCGGCCAGCTGCGTTCCCCCACCGAGGCTTCGGCCACCCTCGTCGACGATCTCGGCACCTGGCTCACCGTCGAACTCGACGGCGCCGCAGCCTGGGACTCGCCGCGGGGCACCATCACCCCACGCACCGACGAACTCGTCGCGAGCGTCCGCGACTACCGCGGCGCACTCGTGCTGGTGACTCCCGAGGTGGGTCTCGGGGTCATCCCCGAGACCCGGTCCGGTCGCCTGTTCCGCGACGAGATCGGCGCCCTCAACGCGCGACTCGCCCAGGTCTGCGATCGTGTCGTCCTCGTCGTCGCCGGGCTGACCATGATCTTGAAAGATGATCCCGCACGCGAGTCGTGCGGGGCAGAAGTGTCCACTCGAACGAGAGGCCAAGCGTGACCAGCGAGTCCGTGAGCACCGACCCCGGTCGGTTCGAACCCGTCACCCCACCCGACGAAGGGGTGCGCGCACAGGCCGAAGCCCGTCAGTTGCAGCTCACCAAACCGGCCGGCTCACTCGGACGCCTCGAGACGCTCGCGTGCTGGGCAGCGGCCTGCCAGGGAGTCTGCCCGCCCGTCCCCTTCGCGCGGGCGCGGGTGGTGGTGTTCGCCGGTGACCACGGGGTGGCCCGGACCGGCGTCTCGGCGTATCCGCCCGAGGTGACGGCCCAGATGGTCGCCAACTTCGTCGGCGGCGGGGCAGCCGTCAACGCCCTCGCGAACCGGGCGGGCGCAAGCGTGCGCGTCGTCGACCTGTCCGTGGACGGCGACACGGATCCGTCGGTGTCCGCGTTCAAGATTCGCCGCTCGTCGGGGGCGATCGACCGCGAGGACGCGCTCACCCACGAGCAGACACTGCAGGCCATCGAGGCCGGACGTTCCATCGCCGACTCCGAAATCGATTCCGGTGCAGACCTGTTGATCGCCGGCGACATGGGAATCGGCAACACCACACCGGCCACCGTTCTCATCGCCGCGCTGACGGACACCGAACCGGTGGCGGCGGTCGGCCGGGGCACCGGTGTCGACGACGCCGGCTGGATCCGGAAGACCGCAGCGATTCGCGACGCGATGCGCCGCGCCCGGCCGGTGGTCCGGGACACGGTGGCGCTCCTGCGGACGGTGTCGGGCGCCGACCTCGCCGCGATGGCCGGCTTCCTCGCCCAGGCCTCCGCCCGCAAGACCCCGGTGATTCTCGACGGCGTCGTCGTGACCGCGGCCGCCATGGTCGCGGAGGAACTCGCGCACGGCGCCCGCGCGTGGTGGCTTGCCGGTCACCGTTCCACGGAACCGGCACACACGATCGCGCTGAAGCATCTGCAACTCGACCCCCTCCTCGAACTGGACATGCGGCTCGGTGAGGGGTCCGGCGCCGTCGCCGCGCTGCCGATCCTGCAGGGCGCCGTCGCGACGCTCGCGGAGATGGCGACGTTCGCGGAGGCCGGCGTCAGCACCCGCGGCGCCGAGGACGGCGACGGCACCGAGACCGGCTCCGCCGCCGATACCGCGGGCTGACCGTGTCGGGGGTGCTGCTCGCGTTCTCCTGGCTGACGGTCCTCCCCCTGCGCGGACCGGATTCAGTGGACCGCGTGTCGGGTCGCCGCGCGATCCGGGCGGCGCCGGTGACGGGGATCGCGCTGGGAGTCCTGGCCGCGGGGCTGCTGTGGGCACTCGTGTCCGCCGGTCTCGACCCCGCCCTCGCCGGCCTGATGACGGTGGGTGCCCACGCCCTCGCCACCCGGGGCATGCACATCGACGGTCTGTCCGACACCGTCGACGGGCTCGGCTGTTACGGGCCTCCGGAGCGGGCGCGGGCCGTGATGCACAGCGGCGGCGCGGGCCCGTTCGGGGTGTGCGCCCTGGTGATCTGCCTGGGCGCTCAGGGACTGGCGTTCGGATCTCTCGCCGCCGCAGGACAATTCGCGTGCGCCGCCGTCGCCGTGGCGGCCGGGCGGGTGGCGGTCGTCTTCGCCTGCCGGCGCGGAATTCCCGCGTCGTCGACGGAAGGCTTCGGCGCACTGGTCGCCGAAACCCAGTCCCCGTGGACCGGTATCGCCTGGACCGTTCCGCTCCTCGCGGCGGCCGCGTGGTGCACCTTGCCGTGGTGGCAGGGACCGGTCGTCGTAGTGGTCGCGCTGACGCTCACCGCGTTGCTGGTGGCCCACTGCGTCCGGCGATTCGCCGGCCTGAACGGCGACGTACTCGGCGCCGCGCTCGAGATCACCGTCACCGTCGCGGCGATCGGTCTCACCTTCTGAGCGACCGCCGGAACCGAGCTCAGCGCAGTTTGGTCATCCACCCGTGTGTGTCGGCGAACGTTCCCCGCTGAATGCCGGTCAAAGTGTCGCGCAGGGCCATGGTGACCTCGCCGGGCTCGCCGTCGGCGATCGTGAACTCACCCTCGGCCGACTTGACCCGGCCGACGGGCGTGATGACCGCCGCCGTACCGCACGCGAACACCTCGGTGATCTCGCCCGACTTGGTCTTGGTGCGCCATTCGTCGGTGCTGATCCGACGCTCCTCCACCGCGAAACCGGCGTCGGTCGCGAGGGTCAGCAGCGAGTTGCGGGTGATACCCGGCAGCAGCGAACCGGACAGGGACGGCGTCACGAGCCGGGCGTCGGAACCGGAGCCGAACACGAAGAAGAGGTTCATGCCGCCCATCTCCTCCACGTACGACCGCTCGATCGCGTCGAGCCACACCACCTGGTCGCAACCCTCGTCGGCGGCCTGCGCCTGCGCGAGAAGCGACGCCGCGTAGTTGCCCGCGAACTTGGCGGCGCCGGTGCCACCGGGCGCGGCGCGCACGTACTCCGTCGACAGCCACACGCTGACCGGCTTCACTCCACGCGGGAAGTAGGCGCCGGCGGGCGAGGCGATCAGCAGGTAGCGGTACTCGTCTGCCGGACGCACCCCGAGACCGGCCTCGGTGGAGAACATGAACGGGCGGAGGTACAGCGCGTCCTCGCCGCCGGCGGCGGGCACCCATTCGTGGTCCAGCTCGAGCAGTTCGGTGATCGACTTGACAAACAACTCCTCCGGCAGCTCCGGCATCGCGAGACGGCGAGCCGACGTCGCGAGTCGTTCGGCGTTCGCCTCGAGGCGGAACGTCGAGATACCGCCGTCGGGCTGCCGGTACGCCTTCAGCCCCTCGAAGATGGCCTGCCCGTAGTGCAGCACCATCGCGGCGGGGTCGAGCTGGAGCGGCCCGTACGGTTCCACCTTGGCGTCGTGCCAGCCGAGCTCCGTGGAGTACGTGATCGACACCATGTGGTCCGTGAAGTACCGGCCGAATCCGGGCGCCGCCAGTATCTCTCGCCGTACCTCGTCGGAGGTGAGGGCGGGATGCGGGACGCGAACGAACTCGGTGACACCTGTCATGCCCGTGATCTTATCGAACACCTTCCGCCGCCCCACGGCCGACAGGTCCTCCGCGACAGGCGCTTACTTGGTGTTGATCTCCACGAACGGCGGAGACACCACCTCGGCGCGCAGCGAGCGTCCCCGGACGTCCACGGCGATCTCGTCTCCCGCCGACACGCCGGCCCCGGAGTCGAGCAGCGCCAATGCGATCCCGACCTTCAGCGTGGGCGAGAACGTGCCCGACGTGGTCTCGCCGATCGACTCGCCGTCGCGCAGGACGGTCTGACCGGCGCGGAGAACCCCGCGGTCCAGTGCCTTGATGCCCCACAGCTTGCGCGCCGGGCCGGACTCCTTCTCGTCGGTGAGCGTCTCCTTGCCCCAGAACTTCGGCTTCTTCCACCCGATCGCCCAGCCGCATCGCGCCTCGAGCGGGGAGATCTCCAGCGACAGTTCGTGCCCGTGCAACGGGTATCCCATCTCGGTGCGCAGCGTGTCCCGCGCCCCGAGACCGGCGACCTGGCCGCCGTGCGCGCGGACCAGCTCGACCGCGGCCCGGAACAGCTTCTCGCTGTCCTCCCAGCGCGGCAGCAGCTCGAATCCGACCTCTCCGGTGTACCCGCTGCGGCAGACGCGGACGGGAACCCCGTCCCAGGTGGCGTCGGCGAAGGCCATGTACTCGATGTCCGTCGGCAGGCCGAGCGCGGTGAGCACCTCGGCCGACTTCGGGCCCTGGACGGCGATCACACCGAAGTCCCGGTGCTGGTTCTCCACCGTGACACCCTCGGGCGCCGTGGCGGCCAGTGCCGCGACCACGTCCGCGGTGTTGGCCGCGTTGGGGACGAGGAATACCTCGTCGGGGCTGACGAAGTAGGCGATCAGGTCGTCGATCACGCCGCCCGACGGCGTGCAGCACAGCGTGTACTGCGCCTTGCCTGGCCCGATCTTGTCGAGATCGTTGGTCAGAGCCGAGTTGACGAAGGCGGCGGCGCCGCTGCCCCGCACGAGGGCCTTGCCGAGGTGGCTGACGTCGAACACCCCCACCGATTCACGCACCGCGGTGTGCTCGGCGACGACACCGGCGTACGAGACGGGCATCTCCCAGCCGCCGAAGGGAGCGAACGTGGCCCCGAGTTCGACGTGAGCGGCGTGGACGGGGCCCTGCGACAACTGCTCCTCGGTCATGGGCCTCAACTTATCCGACCCCCGGGCGCACCGGGTAGGCGACGGCGGACGAGCACTACCATCGGGACGGACGTCGGCCATCCGACACCACCCGATCCCGAACCGCTGCAGGAGAGACACCGTGAGCACTCACACAGCCCGACCCCTCGGACCACAACTCGCCCTCGCCGGCACCGTCGGCAAGCGGGTGGACGTGCTGGTGATCGGGCTGACGTCGGCCTCGGACGGCCCCGAAATCGCGCTCGGCGACGGCATCGTCGACGAATCGGTGCTGACCGGTCTGCTCGACACACTCGTCGCGGTGGGGGCCTCCGGCAAGGCGGAGGAGACGACCCGCATCCCTGCACCCGACACGCTTCCGGTCGACAGCGTGCTCGCCGTCGGGCTCGGTTCGGCCGAAAAGCTCGACGCCGAGCAGATCCGTAAGTCCGCGGGCGCCGCGGCGCGGTCGCTCAGTGGTGTGGGCACCGTCGCGACCACCCTGTCCGTACTCGATCTCGGTGCGGCAGCCGAAGGTTTCGCCCTCGGCGCGTACCGGTTCAACGAATTCAAGTCCGCGAAATCCGCCCCCGGCCCCGACGCACAGCCCGTTTCGCGGGTGGAGCTGCTGGTCTCGTCGCCGCGCGCGAAGGAGTCGAAGGAGACCCTGGCGCGGTCCGCGGCGATCGCCGAAGCCGTCGCCACCGCCCGCGAATTCGTCAACACTCCCCCGAGCCACCTCTTCCCCGCAGAATTCGCCGACCGCGCAAAGGCTCTCGGCACCGATGCCGGACTGAAGGTCGAGGTCCTCGACGAGAAGGCGCTCGAAAAGAACGGGTACGGCGGCATCCTCGGGGTGGGCAAGGGCTCGTCCCGGCTGCCGCGACTCGTTCGGCTGAGCTATTCCGCCAAGAAGCGGAACGCCCCCAAGATCGCGCTCGTCGGCAAGGGCATCACGTTCGACACCGGCGGCATCTCCATCAAGCCCGCCGCAGGCATGGAGAACATGACGTCCGACATGGGCGGCGCCGCAGCCGTTGTCGCCACCGTGGTCCTCGCCGCCAAGCTCGGTCTGCCCGTCGACGTCACCGCCACCGTCCCGATGGCGGAGAACATGCCGTCGTCCACCGCGCAGCGTCCCGGCGACGTCCTCACCCAGTACGGCGGAACCACGGTGGAGGTCATCAACACCGACGCGGAGGGACGCCTCGTCCTCGCCGACGCCATCGTCCGCGCGTGCGAGGACGACCCCGACTACCTCATCGACACCGCAACCCTCACCGGCGCGCAGATGGTGGCGCTGGGGAACCGGACGCCCGGTGTCATGGGCACCGACGAGTTCCGCGACCGCGTCGCCGCCATCTCCCAGGAGATCGGCGAGAACGCATGGGCCATGCCGATGCCCGCCGAACTGCGCTCGGACCTCGATTCGAAGGTCGCCGACCTCGCCAACGTCACCAACCACCGCTGGGGCGGCATGCTCGCGGCGGCCCTGTACCTGAAGGAGTTCGTCGCCGACGGCGTCCAGTGGGCGCACATCGACGTCGCCGGACCGGCCTACAACTCGTCGGGACCGTGGGGATACACCGGCCGCGGCGGCACCGGCGTGCCCGTGCGCACCATGATCTCGGTGATCGAGGACATCGCCGCCAACGGATAGGCGCTCCGCGCCCGTGCGCCTTTCTCGTTGTTGCAGCTACCAGAAAGGCGCACGGGCCCGAAGGGCCTACAGGTCGCGCTCGCGTTCCCGTTTGCGCTCGATGCGGCGCCGCGCGTCGTGGTCACGCATCCGCTGCGGGTAGCCGGTCTTGCGGACGTCGTACACGGGGATGCGGAGATCCTCGCCGAGTTTGCGGGCGCCGCGTTCACCGCCCACCCGGCGCCGGGTCCACTCGCCGTCCGCCGCGACGAGCACGACAGTGACTTCCGTCACTGTCGTCCGAGGCTCCACGTAGGCCTCCACACCGAGGTGCGTGCGAGTCCAGTTCGCGAGATACGCGGCGTCCTCCGGGGACGCCTGAGATCGGCCGGACCGAGGCCGCGAGAATCGGTCGAACAACCCCACGTCGAGCCTCCTCGAGTGCGTGCGCCCGGCGATGCCGGCGACTGTCCTCCAAGTTTGCCAGCGAACGCCCGGTTTCCGCGGCACACGAAAACTACTGGCCGGTAGCGATTACGTCGCGACACACCGGAGTCCCCGACGGGTGCCCCTCGGCGGACACGCCCGCCGGATCAATGGAAAGATGTGGAGCGCCGACACAGCGAGTGGGTGACGACGAATCGGAATTACCTGCAAGTAGACGCAAGACACGTGCATCTCGAAGCACAATGGTTCACGACCACAAGTCGACAAAATTCAACAACCCGAACACAACTGTCGAGGAGTCAAAAGACATGGCCTTCTCCGTCCAGATGCCAGCGCTTGGTGAGAGTGTCACCGAGGGAACTGTCACGCGGTGGCTCAAGCAGGAAGGAGACACGGTCGAAGTTGACGAACCCTTGCTCGAAGTCTCCACGGACAAGGTGGACACGGAAATCCCGTCTCCCGTGGCCGGCGTTCTCAGCAAGATCGTTGCTCAGGAAGACGACACCGTGGAAATCGGTGGCGAGCTTGCCGTGATCGGCGACGCCGGTGAGGCTCCTGCCTCCGACTCCGCTCCCGCACCCGCCGCCGAAGAGCCCGCCGCCGAGCCGGCTCCCGCCGCGGAGGCGCCGGCCGACGAGCCTGCGCCCGCAGCATCCGGCAACGGTTCCGCCGAGGGCACCGCCGTGAAGATGCCCGAACTGGGCGAGTCCGTCACCGAGGGCACCGTCACCCGCTGGCTCAAGGCCGTCGGCGACGAGGTTGCCGTGGACGAGCCGCTCGTCGAGGTATCCACCGACAAGGTCGACACGGAGATCCCGTCCCCCGTCGCCGGTACTCTCCTCGAGATCAGCGCCGAGGAAGACGACACCGTCTCCGTCGGCGGTCAGCTCGCCGTCATCGGTTCGGGTGCACCCGCCGCCAAGCCGGCCGCGGAACCGAAGCCCGAGCCGACCCCCGAGCCCGCTCCGGCCCCCGAGCCCGCGAAGCCCGAACCCGCGAAGAGTGCCCCGGCCCCGGCCGCCGCACCGGCAGCATCCGCACCGGCTCCCGCAGCCGCCGCGCCCGCTCCCGCGGCCACGTCCGGAGACAGCACCCCGTACGTCACTCCGCTGGTGCGCAAGCTCGCTGCGGACAACAGCGTCGATCTGTCCTCGGTGACGGGCACCGGAGTCGGTGGCCGTATCCGTAAGCAGGACGTCCTCGCCGCCGCCGAGGCCAAGAAGGCACCGGCCGCCGCTGCCGCGCCTGCTGCCGCACCGGCCGCCGCCGCTGCTCCCGCAGCCGCCTCCGCCGGGGTCCGCCCCGAACTTGCGCACCTGCGCGGAACCACGCAGAAGGCCAACCGGATTCGCCAGATCACCGCCACGAAGACGCGGGAGTCGCTGCAGTCCACGGCGCAGCTCACCCAGACCTTCGAGGTCGACGTCACCAAGATCGCGGCCCTGCGCGCGCAGGCCAAGAACACCTTCGTCGAGCGCGAGGGCGTCAAGCTCACGTTCCTCCCGTTCTTCGCGAAGGCCGTCGTCGAGGCGCTGAAGTCGCACCCGAACATCAACGCCAGCTACGACGAGGCGAACAAGCAGATCACGTACTACGACGCCGAGCACCTCGGCATCGCGGTCGACACCGACCAGGGCCTGCTGTCCCCCGTGATCCACAACGCCGGCGACCTGTCGCTGGCCGGACTGGCCCGCGCTATCGCGGACATCGCCAAGCGCGCCCGCTCCGGTGGGCTCAAGCCGGACGAGCTGTCCGGTGGCACGTTCACGATCACGAACATCGGCAGCCAGGGCGCCCTGTTCGACACCCCGATCCTCGTGCCCCCGCAGGCCGCGATGCTCGGAACCGGTGCGATCGTCAAGCGTCCCGTGGTCGTGACCGACGAGTCCGGCAGTGAAAGCATCGGTGTCCGCTCGATGTGCTACCTGCCGCTCACCTACGATCACCGCCTCGTCGACGGTGCCGACGCCGGCCGCTTCTTGACCACGATCAAGCAGCGTCTGGAGCAGGGAGCGTTCGAGGCCGACCTCGGGCTCTGATCCGACACCGGACTTCGAGCCGTACGTAGTTTCGCAGGGGCACCATTTCCAGCAGGGATGGTGCCCCTGCGCTGTGAAGGAGGCTGTTGCACATGCGAGTGGTCATCGCCGGTTCCTCCGGGCTGATTGGCACCGCTCTCGTCTCGTCTCTCCGCGGCGACGGTCACGACGTCGTCCGCCTCGTCCGCCGGTCGTCCGCGGGTCCCGACGAGTCGCGCTGGGATCCGCAGAAGGACAGGATCGACACGGGGATCCTCGCGGACGCCGACGCGGTCGTGAATCTGTGCGGCGTCGGGGTCGGCGACAAACGCTGGACCGGGGCGTACAAACAACTGATCCGGGACAGCCGCATCGCCGCCACCGACGTCCTGGCCGAGGGTGTCGCCGAGGCCGGGGTGCCCGTGTTCGTGAATGCGAGCGCGGTCGGCTACTACGGCGACACCGGCGACCGGGTCGTCGACGAGACCTCGCCCTCCGGGACGGGTTTCCTCGCGGACACCTGCCGCGACTGGGAGGCCGCGACCGCCCCCGCCGACACCTCGAAGGTCCGGACGGTTCTGCTGCGGAGCGGCATCGTCCTCTCCCCCCACGGCGGCCTGCTCGGCAGGCTGAAGACACTGTATTCGTTCGGGCTCGGCGGCCGGCTCGGCAACGGCCGCCAGTACCTGTCGTGGATCTCGTTGGAGGACGAGGTCGATGCGATCAAGTTCGTCCTCGCCCGCGACGACGTCGCCGGTCCCGTGAATGTCACCGGTCCGGCGCCCGTCACCAACGCCCAGTTCAACGGCGCGGTCGCGCGGACGCTGCATCGCCCCGCGCCGTGGATCGTTCCCGGGTTCGCCCTCAGTGCGTTGGTCGGAGAGTTCGCGCAGGAAGGCATTCTGGCCGGACAGCGCGCGATACCCACGGTGCTCGAGAATGCGGGATTCCGGTTCCGGCACAACACCATCGGGGAAGCGCTCGACGCCGCTCTCGTGCGGTGAACCCAGGTCGTGGCGGTGCCTCGGCTGCCCCGGCGTAACCTCTAGCGCATGAGCAGCGCGACACAATCCGCCCGTTTCAGCCCCTCCCCGATTTCCGTCGAACACCTCGGCACGATCGGGTACGTCGACGCCTGGGATCGACAGCGCGAGCTGGCGGCCGAACGCGCCGAGAACGTGGGCACCGACACGCTGCTCCTGCTCGAACACCCGGCCGTCTACACCGCGGGGCGCCGGACCGAACCCGAGGACCGTCCGACCGACGGCACTCCCGTCATCGACGTCGACCGCGGCGGGAAAATCACCTGGCACGGTCCGGGACAGCTGGTGGGCTACCCGATCGTCAAGCTGGCCGAACCGGTCGACGTCGTGCGGTACGTGCGCCGGCTCGAGCAGGCGCTGATCACCGTGTGCACCGACCTCGGCATCGTGTGCGGCCGGGTGGACGGCCGCTCCGGTGTGTGGCTGCCTGCGTCCTTCGACAACGGGCAGTGGCTGCCCGAGCGCAAGGTGGCGGCCATCGGGGTGCGGGTACAGCGTGGTGTGGCACTGCACGGCTTCTCGCTCAACTGCAATTCCGTTCTCACGGGTTTCGACGCGATCATCCCGTGCGGTATCCGCGACGCCGGGGTCACGTCGCTGTCGCGGGAACTGGGCCGCGACGTCACGGTCGAGGAGGTCACGCCTGCCGTGACTGCGGCTGTCGTCGCCGCGCTCGACGGCGAACTTCCGGTGACCGAACACGACATCGAGCGGGTGACGTTCGACTCCGCCGCCGCCGGGACGACGTCCTCCGCTCCCACTTTCACTACTGTTCAGTACGGTTGACGACCGCTCCCCGGCCCGCCGGGTGCGACGGGCCGGGCGTACCATCGACCGCGTGACTGTGGCCCCAGAAGGACGCAAATTGCTCCGCCTCGAGATCCGAAATGCGGAGACTCCGATCGAACGCAAACCGAACTGGATCAAGACGAGAGCGAAGATGGGCCCGGAATACTCCGAGCTCAAGAGCCTCGTCAAGCGCGAGGGTTTGCACACCGTCTGCGAAGAAGCCGGCTGCCCCAACATCTACGAATGCTGGGAAGACCGCGAGGCGACCTTCCTCATCGGCGGTGAACAATGCACCCGCCGCTGCGACTTCTGCCAGATCGACACCGGCAAACCCGACGACCTCGACCGCGACGAACCCCGCCGCGTCGCCGAATCCGTCCAGGCGATGGGACTGCGCTACTCCACCATCACCGGCGTCGCCCGCGACGACCTCCCCGACGGCGGCGCCTGGCTCTACGCCGAAACCGTCCGCCTGATCCACCAGCTCAATCCCGGCACCGGCGTCGAACTGCTCATCCCCGACTTCAACGCCAAGCCCGATCAGCTCGCCGAGGTGTTCTCCACCCGCCCCGAGGTGCTCGCCCACAACGTCGAAACCGTCCCCCGCATCTTCAAGCGGATCCGGCCCGCGTTCCGCTACCAGCGCAGCCTCGACGTGATCACCGCCGCCCGCGAAGACAACCTCGTCACCAAGTCCAACCTCATCCTCGGGATGGGCGAAACCCCCGACGAGGTCACCCAGGCGTTGCACGACCTGCACGACGCCGGCTGCGACATCATCACCATCACCCAGTACCTGCGCCCCTCCCCCCGCCACCACCCGGTCGAGCGGTGGGTCAAGCCCGAAGAGTTCGTCGAGCACTCCAAGACCGCCGAGGAAATCGGATTCGCCGGCGTCATGGCCGGACCCCTCGTCCGCTCCTCCTACCGCGCCGGCCGCCTCTACGCGCAGGCGATGGCCCACCATGGCCGCGAATTGCCTGCAGGACAGGCACATCTCACCGAAAGCGGCGATGCGTCGCAGGAGGCGAGTTCCCTCATGGCGCGGCTCGCCCGCTGACCTCCACGCGTGCGCGGTGGTCGACACCGGACGGGTCATCACCGCGCACGGCCAGGGACGTATCCTGAAGAGCATGGCGAACGGCAGTAAATCCGGTAAAGCGGGCAAACCCAGCAAAGAAGCAAAGGCAGCCGCCAAGGCAGCCCGCAGGCAGGCGTCGAAGGAACGCAGAACTCAGCTCTGGCAGGCGTTCCAGATGCAGCGCAAGGAAGACAAGCTGCTGTTGCCGCTCATGCTCGGCACGCTCATCGGACTCGCGGTGGTGTTCTTCCTCGTCGGTCTGATCTGGGGCCTCCAGTGGTTCCTTCTCCCGATCGGTCTCCTCCTCGGCGTGCTCGGAGCGTTCATCATCTTCGGCCGGCGCGTCCAGAAGACGGTGTACGGCAAGGCCGAGGGCCAGGCAGGCGCGGCCGCCTGGGCACTCGACAACATGCAGGGCTCCTGGCGCGTGACCAGCGCGGTCGCCGGCACCACGCAGCTCGACGCCGTTCACCGCGTGATCGGGCGACCCGGCGTCATCCTCGTCGCCGAGGGGTCGCCGCAACGCGTGAAGTCGCTCCTGGCCCAGGAAAAGAAGAAGACGGCGCGCCTCGTCGGCGACACCCCGATCTACGACATCGTCATCGGCAACGACGAGGGCCAGGTCCCGCTGTCGCAGCTGCAGAAGCACCTGAACAAGCTCCCGAAGAACATCGACACCAAGCGGATGGACGCCATCGAGTCGCGGCTCGCCGCGCTCAGCAGCCGCGGTGGCGGCGCCGCACTGCCCAAGGGTCCGATGCCCGGCGGCGCGAAGATGCGTGGCGTGCAGCGCACCATCCGTCGTCGCTAGAAGCCTGTCGCCCCACTACTCCGCCCGATGTCGATCCGACATCGGGCGGAAGACGTTCCGAGGGGTCAGCGCGTGCGGATCAGGGCGGTGCCGGTGGCCCGGTCCTGCATGCCACGACCGTCGATGTCCGTGATGGTTCCGGGCACGACGAACACGAGCAGCGCCTGACGCACCAGGGCCCGGACGAAGCCGACACGGGCGGGTCCGTCCACCCGCGCCACCTGCATGCCGAGGAACAGCTGCCCCGGTGTGAACGAGAACAGCGACACCGTGGCGACCCCGACGACGAACCAGACGAGCAGAGTGACGGTCGAGAACGGACCCTCGAAGAAGTTGTCGCCGATGATCAGTGCCGCGACGCCCGCCGACGACACCCAGTCGATCATCAGAGCGGCGAGACGGCGTCCCGTGCTCGCGAGTGAACCGGGACCTTCCGCCTGCAATCCGAGGCGCTCGCCGCGGAAGGACTGCGTCGTCTCGTCCGCGCCGTTCGGCAGCGCGGCCGAAGGTCCGGAAAGCCAGGAACCGGTGATACGTGCCATGCTGTCCAGGATAGGCGTCGCCTCTCCGAGGACCTCACACCGGACGTTTGGGCTGTGTGCGCAGTCACAGCCGGTGTAAAAGCCCAGGAAGATTCGACGCGTAACACGGGCGAAACAAAAGGTTGACCAGCGGGCAACACCAAGTCCTTACCGTCTGGCTCGACGAATTCGCCAATATCCACTTGGCTGAAGCGACTTAAGGAGCACAAGCGTGGCGTTCACCACGGCCGAAGAGGTCATCAAGTTCATCAAGGACGAGAACGTCGAGTATGTCGACATCCGGTTCAGCGACCTGCCGGGCGTGCAGCAGCACTTCTCGATCCCGGCGTCCGCGTTCAACCAGGACGTCTTCGAGGACGGCCTCGCGTTCGACGGTTCGTCCGTCCGCGGCTTCCAGTCGATCCACGAGTCGGACATGATGCTCCTCCCCGACGTCGCCACCGCCCAGCTCGACCCGTTCCGCGCGGCCAAGACGCTGAACATCAACTTCTTCGTGCACGACCCGTTCACGCGTGAGTCCTACAGCCGCGACCCGCGTAACGTCGCGCGCAAGGCCGAGGAATACCTGAAGTCGACCGGCATCGCCGACACCGCCTTCTTCGGCGCCGAGGCCGAGTTCTACATCTTCGACTCGGTCCGCTACGACTCCGGCATCAACGGCGCGTTCTACGAGCTCGACTCTATCTCGGGTTCCTGGAACACGGGCAACGACGTGAACGCCGACGGCAGCCCCAACCTGGGCTACAAGGTCCGCCCCAAGGGTGGATACTTCCCCGTCGCTCCGTACGACCACTACGTCGACCTGCGCGACGAGATCTCCACCAACCTGCAGAACGCGGGCTTCGAGCTCGAGCGCGGCCACCACGAGGTGGGCACCGGCGGCCAGCAGGAGATCAACTACAAGTTCAACACGCTGCTCGCGGCCGCGGACGACCTGCAGCTGTTCAAGTACATCGTGAAGAACACCGCCTGGCAGCACGGCAAGTCGGCCACCTTCATGCCGAAGCCGCTGTTCGGCGACAACGGCTCGGGTATGCACGTCCACCAGTCGCTGTGGAAGGACGGCAAGCCGCTGTTCCACGACGAGGCCGGCTACGCGGGTCTGTCCGACATGGCGCGTCACTACATCGGCGGCATCCTGCACCACGCACCGTCGCTGCTGGCGTTCACCAACCCGACGATCAACTCGTACCACCGTCTGGTGCCGGGCTACGAAGCCCCCATCAACCTCGTGTACAGCCAGCGCAACCGCTCGGCGGCCGTGCGTATCCCGATCACCGGCAACAACCCGAAGGCCAAGCGCCTCGAGTTCCGCGCCCCCGACTCCTCGGGTAACCCCTACCTGAACTTCGCGGCGCAGATGATGGCCGGCCTGGACGGCATCAAGAACAAGATCGAGCCGCAGGCTCCCGTCGACAAGGACCTCTACGAGCTCCCGCCGGAGGAGGCCCGCAACATCCCGCAGGCTCCCACCAGCCTGTCGGCCGTCATCGATCGCCTCGAGGCTGATCACGACTACCTCACCGAGGGTGGCGTGTTCACGTCCGACCTGATCGAGACGTGGATCTCGCTGAAGCGTGAGCAGGAGATCGCTCCGGTCAACCTGCGTCCGCACCCCTACGAGTTCCAGCTGTACTACGACGTGTGAGTCGGTAGCTTCAGTCGAGCCCACTCGCGCCGCGATCACGACACCGATCGCGGCGCGGGTGGGCTCTTCTGCGTCCGGTCGCAGGTGGCCGCCGCGGTCGTCGGGTCGAACCTTCTATTCGCCGCCCTGTCGGCGCACCATCTCGGTGATCCAGATGGGCGCGAACGGGGACGTGCAGCCCGGGGAGGTCGGGTAGTCCTTCAGCACCTCGAGGCGCTCACCGATGTCGAGTGCGCGGGCGCGGTACTCGGCGTGCTCGATCCCGATCTGGGCCAGGCAGTGGTTCATCGCCCACTGCAGGCGATCCGGGACGTCCTTCATCTCCGCCTCGATGACGTCGAGCAGTCCCGCGAGGTCGAGGCCCTCGGGCTTCTTCGCCACGCGTTCGGTGGTCAGCGCCCAGCCGGCACCGGCGACCGCTGGATCCGGATCGACGGACCACGCCCGGCGCAGGTCCTCGGCGTGCGGGTTCTTCTTCACCACGTAGTTCACGAGCCAGTCGTGCACCTTGGGTGCGCGCGCCTCGCGCAGCATGGCGTCCAACTCGTCGCGCTCGAACGCCTTCGGGCGGCAGATCAGGATCGCCAGCAGTCGTGCCGCGGTGTCACCCGTCTCCCACAGCCGGTACGCGAGTTCCTGCTGCGTCTTCAGCCTCTTCGCGAGCGCGCGCAGCTTGCCGAGGTTCACCCCGTGATCGTCACCGTGCTTCTCGTTCACCTCGCGTGCCCTCGGGTCCTCGAGCTCGGCCAGCTCGGCCATCACCTGGGCAACCGTGGTCTCCGTCAGCGCCGTCTCGGCCACCTGAGTCTCCTGTCCGTCACATGGGGGATTCAGCCTACGACGGACGCCGGCCCCCGCCGTGTGGTGTCTCGGCCCCCTGCCGGGCGGTCCGGAACCCGCCCGGGCGCCGCGGGCCGCGTCGTATGATCCAGGGAACCGACCACACGGACCGTTGCGAAACGTGCGGTCGGAGCCTTTCGGGATACTTGCTCCGTTCTCCAGCCCCCTCGGGTCGAGAAGCAGGTGATGCGGGATGTCAGTGCCCACGACGTCGTCCGGTGTGCCGGTTCCGCGCCGTGTGGTGGTCATTCTGCTGCTGGTGATTCCGCTCAGCCAGATCCCGCTCGACATCTACACTCCGGCGTTGCCGCAGATGGTGCTCGATCTGGACGCGTCCGCCGCCGTCGTGCAGAACACGGTGACCGCCTACATGCTGGGCATGAGTCTGGCGTTCATTCCGGTCGGCCTGATCGCGGATGCGGTGGGCCGCAAACGAACTCTGGTGACCTGCCTGGCGATCCTCGTCGTCACCAGCGTGGGATGCGCACTCGTGCAGAACATCACACTGCTGCTCGGTCTGAGATTCGTGCAGGGTATCGGCGGGTGCGCGTGCCTCGTCCTCGCTTACGCGATCGCCGCCGACTGCTACCGCGGCGCCCGGCTCACATCCGTGTCCGGTCTCCTCGGGGCCGCGTGGGGGCTGGCGCCCGTTGTCGCACCCGCGGTGGGCGGGGTACTGGTGCAGTTCATCTCGTGGCGTCTGGTGTTCGGGCTGATCGCGCTTCTCGCGGCGCTCGCCGTTCCCCTCGTCGTCGCGGGACTGCCGGAGACCCTTCCGCCGGATCTGCGGGCACCGGTCGACGTCGGCGCCGCGGCGCGGGTGCTGGGTGCGGCCCTGCGTCACCGCATCTTCGTGGGGTTCGTGCTCGTGTTCGGTCTGATGGCGTCCGCTCAGATGGTCTTCGGTGTCGTCGCTCCCTTCCTGTACCAGCAGATCCTCGGCTTCTCCCCTGCCGCCTACGGTGCGGTGGCGCTGGTCGTGGGCGGCGCGAACCTCCTCGGCGAACTCGCCTGCAGTGCGCTGGCTGTTCGGGTCGGAACCCGCCGGCTCGCGTTCGGCGCGTGGTGGGTGTTCGTGTCGGGCGCACTCGTACTCACCGTCACGGCCGGGTTGTCCGTCGTCACCGCACCGGCCATCACGATCGGCGCCTGCCTCGCGCTCGCCGGATGCGGAGTGCTCTGCCCGCAGATGTACGGGCTGGCCCTCGGACTGTTCACCCGCAACCTCGGACTGATCGGCGGTGTCGTCACCGCGGCCTGCTATCTCGTCGTCAGTGCGGCGATGGCCGTCGCCGGAGTGCTGCCGGAGAACAGCCAGGCACCGCTGGGCTGGCTGTACCTGACCCTGGGCGCGGGAGCCGGGATTTTGCTGCTCCTCACCACGTCCACCCGGCGGTCCCAGGGTTCTCCCTCCGCCGCACCCGCACCACGACCAGAACGGAGGTGACCTCACGTGCCGCATTCACACCCGCGCAGCCCTGCCGCGTCCCCGGTGTCGGTGATCTTCCAACGCCGGATCGACGACGCGAGTTACGCCGACTACGCACGGTGGCAGAAACACGCGGCGGAGGCCCTCGCGACGGTTCCGGGTTTCATCGATCAGGACATCGTGCCGCCGTCGCCGCCCGTGCAGGACGACTGGGTGGACGTACTGCGGTTCGCCACCATCGAGGACGCCCGCGCGTGGCTCGACAGCGACCGCCGGACAGAACTCGTGGCGGAGATCAAGCATGCCTTCATCGGCAACGAGGACGTCCACCTGCTCACCGGCGAGCAGACCCGGGAGCAGTCGGCGACGTCGGTGGTCATCTCCTGTCACGTCGACCCCGAGGACGAGTCGGCGTTCATGGACTGGCAGCGCAAGATCTCCGCCGCCGAGGCGGGGTTCCGGGGTTTCCGGGGGCACAAGGTCGAGAGACCGGTGCAGGGGATCACCGAGGACTGGACGATCGTGCTGAGCTTCGACACCGAGGACAACCTGGCGGCGTGGATGGATTCACGCGAGCGGGCCACCCTCCTGAAGGAGGGTGAGAAGTTCAACAAGAATCTCCGAATCCGCAAAGCGAGCTACGGTTTCGACTTCTGGTTCCGCGGCGCGGGCGGAGACGAGCCGCCCCCGGTGCCCGTCGCCCGAAGCAATCTCCTGGCCTTGCTGGTGCTGTATCCGCTGGTGGTGATCTGGGGCCATTTCGTCAGCGCACCGTTCATCGAGGCGCACGGGGTTCCGATCGCCGTCGCCCTGTTCGTCGGGAACCTCGTCACCACCCAGATCCTCGGCTGGTGGGCGGTTCCGGCGGCGTTCAAGGTGTTCGGGTGGTGGATGGACCCGGCGATCTCACCCCGCCGGCGCAACCTCGGTTACGCCGTGATGATCGCGCTGTTCGGGATTTCGATCGCCGTGTGCACCCTGCTGTTCATGATCCCGACCACGTAACAGAGTTTCCGATTCACCTGCGCGATGTTCGGGTACAGAGCACTGTGAAGGACCGAGGTCTGTTTTCACATCTGGAGAAAGGTGTTCACGGTTGGACATGCAGCAACTGTGGGACTTCGTCTCCGCCCGGAAGCAGCAACTGCTCACCGACTCCTTCCTGCACGTCAGCGCCGTCGTGCAGTCGGTGGTGATCGCCACGATCGTCGCGGTGGCGATCGGGATCCTCGTGTACCGCAGTCCGGCCGGCTCCGCGATCGCCACCGCACTCGCGAGCACGATCCTCACCATCCCGTCGTTCGCCCTGCTCGGCCTGCTGATTCCGATCCTCGGACTCGGTGTCGCCCCCACCGTCACCGCTCTCGTGCTGTACGCACTGCTGCCGATCATCCGGAACACCATCCTCGGACTCGCCTCCGTCGATCCCGCGATCACCGACGCCGCCCGGGGCGTGGGAATGAGCCGCACGACGGTGCTGAGCAGGATCGAAATCCCGCTCGCCTGGCCGTCGATCCTGACGGGCATGCGGGTGAGCACCCAGATGCTGATGGGCATCCTCGCGATCGCCGCCTACGCCAAGGGTCCCGGGCTCGGCAACCTCATCTTCTCGGGACTGTCCCGCGTCGGCAGCCCGACAGCGATACCGCAGGCCCTCACGGGGACCGTTCTCATCGTGATCCTCGCCCTCGTACTCGACGGCGTCCTCGCCGTCATCGGCCGACTCACCACCTCCAGGGGGATCCGTGACTGACCTCGATACACCGCACACCAACGGAAGCACCGTCTCGGGAGTGGACATCGTCCTCGAAGACGTCGTCAAGAGCTATCCGGGCCAGGAGAAGGCGGCCGTCGACAACGTGTCGATGCGCATCCCCGCCGGGGAGATCGTGGTCCTCGTCGGCCCGTCCGGCTGCGGCAAGACCACCACCATGCGCATGATCAACCGGCTCATCGAACCGACGTCGGGGAAGATCACGATCGGCGGCAAGGACGCCCTGTCCATCGACCCGGACAAGCTGCGGCGCGGCATCGGCTACTCGATCCAGCAGGCCGGACTGTTCCCGCATCTCACGATCGCGAAGAACGTGGGCACGGTCCCCGGTCTGATCGGCTGGGACAAGAAGAAGATCGCCGACCGCACCGACGAGATGCTCGACCTCGTCGGACTCGAACCCGACCTCTACCGCGAGCGCTACCCCCGGCAGTTGTCGGGCGGTCAGCAGCAGCGCGTCGGGGTGGCGCGGGCGCTGGCCGCCGATCCCCCGGTGCTGCTCATGGACGAGCCGTTCGGCGCGGTCGACCCGATCACGCGCGGACTGCTGCAGGACGAATTGATGCGACTGCAGTCCGATCTCGGCAAGACGATCGTCTTCGTGACGCACGATTTCAACGAGGCGGTCAAGCTGGGCGATCGGATCGCGGTGCTGGGCAACCAGTCGCACATCATGCAGTACGACACCCCGGAGGCGATCCTCGCCCATCCGGCGAACGACATGGTGGCCGGATTCGTCGGCGCGGACGCCTCCCTGAAGCAGCTGACGCTCACCCGGGTGGCGGAGGTCGAACTCCTCGACTGCCCCACCGCGTACGAGGACGGGTCGGTGGACGATCTGCGGGCGGCGATCGCACGCCGCAAGGATAAGTGGGGAGTCCTGTTGGACGCGCGGGACCGCCCGACCCGCTGGGTGTCGTTGCGGCATCTGGCCAACGCCACGTCGCTGCGCGACATCGGCGACCCGATCGAGGAGGTGGTGTCGACCCAGTCGACGCTGCAGGACGCCCTCGAGGCGCTCCTCGCGGAGAGCAGTGCGTCGACGATCGTCACCGGCCGGCGGGGCGAGTACCGCGGCCTGATCACGATCGACACACTGGTGACGCACCTGTCCGCGATGCGTGAGGAACACGCGCACGACGACGAGGACGGCGAGCCGCAGCAGGACGGGGCGCGCGAGGGCGGCACACCGTCATGACGGCCGCCGTCGCCACGAAGCCCACCGCACCCACCGCACCTGCCGCCCGGCGGTCGGAGCGGGCCCGCTTGCTGGTCCAGCCGATCATCGTCGTGATCCTGGTGGTGGGTGTGCTCGCCTGGGCCTTCAACCGCGAACTCACCGCCACGCAGAAGGGCAGCCTCAACGCCGCCAACATCGCGACCCTGACGTGGCAGCACGTGCTGATCACGGCCGCGGTGGTCGCGATCGTCGTCGTCGTCGCCGTCCCGCTGGGGATCCTGCTGACGCGGCCCGGGTTCACCAAGCTGGCACCGATCTTCCTCGGAATCGCCAACATCGGACAGGCCGCGCCGGCCATCGGACTGCTGGTGCTGCTCTTCCTCGCGACGGGGACCACCGGATTCTGGATCGGGGTGCTCCCCATCGCGTTCTACTCTCTCCTGCCCGTTCTCCGGAACACGATCCTGGGTCTGCAGGAGGTCGATCCCGCCGTCATCGACGCCGGGCGCGGACAGGGCATGACCGCCGCCCTCGTCCTGCGGAAGGTCGAGTTCCCACTCGCCGTCCCGTACATCCTCGCGGGACTGCGCACGTCGCTCGTGCTCGCCGTGGGCACCGCGACGCTCAGTTTCCTCGTCAGCGCCGGCGGTCTGGGAATCCTCATCGACACCGGATACAAGTTGCGCGACAACGTGACCCTGGTGGTCGGAGCCGTGCTCGCGGTCGCGCTCGCGCTGCTCGTCGACTGGTGCGGCGCCCTGGCCGAGGAGTTCCTCGGCCCGAAGGGGCTGCGCTGATGAACCATCTCCGGAAGGCGATTGCCGCGACGGCCGTGACACTCTGCGGAGTCCTCGCAGCGTCCTGCGGCCTCGAATCCGGTGGCGCCCTGCCGCTGTCGGTGGAACCGGGCAGCATCCAGCCCGTCCCCGAACTCGAAGGTGTCAAGATCACCGTCGGTTCCAAGGACTTCACCGAGCAGGTCACCCTCGGGTACATCATCGAGTTCGCGCTCAGTGCCGCCGGTGCCGAGGTGCGCGACCTCACCAACATCCAGGGGTCCAACAGCACACGGGACGCCCAGCTGGACGGGCAGATCGACGTCACCTACGAGTACACCGGGACCGGGTGGATCAACTACCTCGGCAACGAGATTCCGATCCCCGACCCGACCGCGCAGTTCGAGGCGGTCCGCGACGAGGACCTCGACAGCAACGGCATGGTGTGGGTCGATCCGGCACCGATGAACAACACGTACGCACTCGCGATGAGCAGGCAGACCGCGGAGGAAACCGGGATCACCACCCTGTCGGAGTACGCGGATCTGGTCAACCGCGACCCCGCTGCCGCGACGACCTGCGTCGAAACCGAATTCAACGTCCGCCAGGACGGGTTCCCGGGTATGGCCGCCAAATACGGCTTCGACCCCGCCCGCGCGAACCGCCAGATTCTCCAGACCGGCATCATCTATCAGGCCACCGCCGACGGAACGCAGTGCAAGTTCGGTGAGGTGTTCACGACGGACGGCCGCATCATCGCGCTCGATCTGGTGCTGCTGGACGACGATCGACAGTTCTTTCCGAAGTACAACCCGGCGATCACCATGCGCAAGGATTTCGCCGAGGCACATCCGCAGGTCGCGGAGGTGATGGCCCCGATCTCCGCGGCGCTGACCAACGAGGAGATCACCGAACTGAACCGCCGGGTCGACGTCGAGGGCGAGGAACCGGCGGACGTGGCCCGGGACTGGCTGGTGCAGAAGGGTTTCGTCACGCTGCCGTGACGGTCAGCTGCCGAGGTCGATCTTCGCGATCAGGCCGCGATGATCCGAACCCGTCAGCACCACCGATTCCACGGACTGCGCCTGTGCGCCGCTCGTGACGATGTGATCGATCGCGATCATCGGCGGCAACGGCTGCCGGTCGGCGGGATACGTGTTCTGGATTCCGGCACCCACCTGGTCGGCGGCATCGCGGTAGCGTCCGGTCACGAGGTTGCGGTACTTCACGTGGTCGCGGGTGGAGTTGAAGTCGCCGCTGACGATCACGGGTCCCGAGTCGGCGGGGACGGCGTCGAGAATGGCTTTGATGCGGTCCATCTCGCGCGACCACAGCGACGGATCCGACGGCCACGGCGGAACCGGGTGGAACGCGTACAGTGCCGTGCTCGCACCGTCCGGGAGTTCCACCCGGGCCGACAGCGCGGACAGGACGAATTCCGAGTGGTGGACCTTGTCGGTCTGCGGGTACCGGCTCCAGATCCCGGTTCCCTCGCCGCCGCTGCCGGGCATGAGGAACGAGAACGGCAGGGTCGATTCGATTCCCGCTGCCACCAACCGGTCGACGGCCTCCGGTGTCAGTTCGTTGACGGTGAGCACGTCGACGCCGCGGTCCCGGATCTGCCGGACGAGGGAGTCGGCGTCCGCGTTGCCGAGCCAGATGTTGGCCTGCATCACCGTCAGTTCCGGCCCGGACGCCGTCACCGAACTGTTCGCGACGTACAGCGGGCCCTGCGACAGGGTGGCCACCACGGCCACCATCAGCGCGACGCCGAAACCGGTCCAGTGCCGGGCGATTCCGAGCAACAGCACCCCGACCGCGGCGACGGCCATCAGGTACGGCGCCGCAGACGCCAGCACGAGCAGGCGCTGGTTCTGGACGTCGAGGAATCTCAGCACGACGCCGAACACGCCGACGAGCACCGCGAGCCATCCGAGGGCCGTCAGTGCCCGCACCCCCCGGGTGGCGATCACTCCCCGAAGACTCTCTCCACCACAGCCTTGGCCCGCCGGGTCACCCGCAGGTAGTGGTCGAGGAACTCGCCCGCATCACTGCCACCCCAGCCGGCGATCTGCGCGACCGCGGACAGCACCCGTCCCGAACCGGGCAGCTGATCGGTGGCCTTGCCGCGGACGAGCACCAGGCAGTTGCGCGCCTTCGTCGCGGTGATCCACGCGTCACGGAGCAATTCGACGTCGGACTCGCTGAGCAACTCGGCCGCGCCGATCGCGTCGAGCGTCTCGAGCGTCGACGTGTTGTGCAGCGACTCGATCTCGTGGGCGTGCCGAAGCTGGATCAGCTGCACGGTCCATTCGATGTCGGCGAGGCCGCCGCGCCCGAGTTTGGTGTGCGTCGCGGGATCGGCGCCGCGCGGCAACCGCTCGGAGTCGACGCGCGCCTTGATGCGCCGGATCTCGCGCACCGCCTGCTCCGACACCCCGCCCTCCGGGTAGCGGGTCTTGTCGATCATGTGCAGGAAGCGCAGCCCCAGATCGGCGTCGCCCGCGACGTGATGCGCGCGCAGCAGCGCCTGGATCTCCCAGGCCTGCGCCCACTGCGCGTAGTAGGCCTCGTAGGACGCCAGGGTGCGCACCATCGGGCCGCTGCGACCCTCCGGGCGCAGGCCGGTGTCGACCTCGAGCGGCGGATCGGTGCTGGGCGCGCCGAGCAGGGCCCGCACCTTGTCGCCGATGCTGTTGGCCCACTTGACGGCGACGGTCTCGTCGATCCCCTCGCGCGGCTCGCAGACGAACAGCACGTCCGCGTCGGAGCCGTAGCCGAGCTCACCGCCACCGAGGCGGCCCATGCCGATCACCGTGAATGTCGCGGGAGCGGGCGTGCCGAGTTCCTTCTCGCTCGCCTTGATCACCGCCGCCAGGGCAGCATTGAGCACCGCCGCCCACACGGACGACAGCGCCTTGCACACGCCCTGCACGTCGAGCATGCCGAGGATGTCCGCGGACGCGATACGCGCCAGCTCGTAGCGACGCAGCGACCGCGCCGCAGCGATCGCGCGGGCCGGGTCGTCGTGGCGTGCCGACGCCGTCAGGATGCCGCGCGCGACGTCCTCCGGCTTCGACTCCAGCAGTCGCGGTCCGGCCGGCGAATCCGCGAACAGGCGCACCACGTCCGGCGCCTTGATCAGCAGGTCGGGAACGTAGGCGGAGGATCCCAGCACCGTCATCAGCCGCTCGGCGACCGACGCCTCGTCACGCAGCAGCCGGAGGAACCAGGTCTGATCGGTCATCGCGTCCGACAGCCGCCGGTACGCGAGCAGACCCGCATCGGGATCCGGTGTGTCGGCGAGCGATTCGAGCAGGGTCGGCAGCAGCAGCGCCTGGATGCGGCCCTTACGGGACGCGCCGCTGGTCAGAGCGGTGAGGTGGCCGAGCGCGTTCTCCGGGGCGGTGTAACCCAGCGCCGCCAGCTGGCGGATGGCCGCGTCCGGGCTCAGCCGCAGCGCCTCCTTGTCGATGCGCGCCACCGATTCGAGCAGCGGCCGGTAGAACAGCTTGGCATGCAGGCGCCGCACGCGGTGCGAGTTGCGCTTGATCTCCGCGTTGAGAACGCCGAGCGCGTCCTTGCTGCCGTCCGGACGCATGTGCGCCGCCCGGGCCAGCCAGCGCAGCGCCTCCTCGTCGTCGGCGGGTGGGAGGGTGTGTGTGCGCCGCAGCTTCTGCAACTGCAGCCGGTGCTCGAGCAACCGCAGGAACTCGTAGGACGCAGCGAGATTCGCGGCGTCGTCGCGACCCACGTAGCCGCGGGCGGCGAGAGCGGTCAGCGCGTCGATGGTGCTCTGGACGTGCAGAGCCTCGTCCGCGCGCCCGTGCACGAGTTGCAGGAGCTGGACGGCGAACTCGACGTCGCGCAGACTTCCGCGTCCCAGTTTCAGCTCGCGTTCGCGCAGTTCCGGCGGAACCATCTCCTCGACCCGGCGGCGCATCGCCTGCACCTCGGGAACGAAGTCCTCACGCTCCGACGCGGTCCACACCATCGGGCTGAGGGCGTCGACGTACTGCTGTCCGAGCGCGGCGTCGCCGATCATCGGGCGGGCCTTGAGCAGCGCCTGGAACTCCCAGGTCTTGGCCCAGCGTTTGTAGTACGCGACGTGGGATTCGAGGGTGCGGACGAGTTCCCCGCGTTTGCCCTCCGGCCGCAGCGCGGCGTCCACGTCGAAGAACGCCGAGGAGCCGATGCGCATCATCTCGCCCGCGATCCGGCTGGCGGTCGCGTCGGCGGGTTCGGCGACGAAGACCACGTCCACGTCGCTGACGTAATTGAGTTCGCGGGCACCGCACTTGCCCATGGCGATGACCGCCAGCCGCACGGGGCAGGGGGCGTCCGGGCACACGGCTGCGACGGCCACCGCGAGGGCGGCGTTCAGCGCGGCGTCCGCCAGATCGGACAGCTGATGCCCGACCGTCTGGTACGGAAGTACCGGCTCGTTCTCGACAGTCGCCGCGAGGTCGATGGCGGCGAGCAGCATCAGCTCGTCGCGGTACGTCTTGCGCAGCGCCGCGATGGCATCGGGTCCGGTGACCTTCGCCCGGTAGAGGTTGGCGTCCGGGTGGGCGCCTTCCTCGGGTTCGGCCCCGACCGAGGCCATCATCGTGGCGGTCGCCTCGTCCTTCGACGGGAGGCGGACGTCGCCGGCGAGGATCTTCCAGGACGCGGGGTCCGCGACCAGATGGTCACCGAACGCGCTGGACGCACCGAACAGACCGAACAGCCGGCCACGAAGGCCCTTGTCGGTGCGGAGCGCCGCATCGAGTTCGGCCCAGTCCTCGCCGAGGCCGTCCTTCAGGCGCACCAGGGTGCGGAGAGCGAGGTCGGCGTTCGCGGCCCGCGACAACGACCAGAGCAGTTCGATGCTGTCTTCACCGACCCAGCCCAGATCGCGGAGTTCGGACGGAGCGGTCGGCTCGACGAGACCCAGGCGACCCGGGCCGGGAACGGCAGAACGCGCTGCCGGAGGCTTCACCATGCTCTTGCTCACAACCCCAGATACGTCTTGAGTTCGAACGGCGTCACGTGGCTCCGGTACTCCTCCCACTCGCGACGCTTGTTGCGCAGGAAGAAGTCGAACACGTGCTCGCCGAGTGCTTCGGCCACCAACTCCGACTTCTCCATCTCGCGCAGCGCGCCGTCGAGGTTGCCGGGCAGTTCCCGGTAGCCCATGGCGCGGCGCTCGGCCGACGTCAACGCCCACACGTCGTCCTCGGCCTCCGGCGGAAGTTCGTAGCCCTTCTCGATTCCGCGCAGACCCGCGGCGAGGAGCACCGCGAACGTCAGGTACGGGTTGCAGGCCGAATCGGGGCTGCGGATCTCGACGCGACGCGACGACGCCTTGTTCGGCGTGTACATCGGGACGCGGACCAGCGCCGACCGGTTGGACGGACCCCAGGACGCGGCGGTCGGGGCCTCGCCACCGTGGATCAGCCGCTTGTAGGAGTTGACCCACTGGTTGGTGACGGCGCTGATCTCGTTGGCGTGCTCGAGGATGCCGGCGATGAACGCCTTACCGGTCTCCGACAGCTGCATCGGATCGTCCGGGTTGTGGAAGGCGTTGGTGTCGCCCTCGAACAGGCTCATGTGGGTGTGCATCGCCGAACCGGCCTGATCGCTGAACGGCTTCGGCATGAACGTGGCGCGCACACCTTCGGCGATCGCGACCTCCTTGACGACGTAGCGGAACGTCATCACGTTGTCGGCCATCGAGAGGGCGTCCGCGTACCGCAGGTCGATCTCCTGCTGGCCGGGGGCCGCTTCGTGGTGGCTGAACTCGACGGAGATGCCCATCGACTCGAGTGCGTCGATGGCGTGCCGGCGGAAGTTGGGGGCGGAGTCGTGGACGGCCTGGTCGAAGTAGCCGCCGGAGTCGGCGGGCTTCGGCGGGGTGCCGTCGATCGGCCCGTTCTCCAGGAGGAAGAACTCGATCTCGGGGTGCACGTAGCAGCTGAAGCCCAGATCGCTCGCCTTGTTCAGCTGACGGCGCAGCACGTGCCGCGAATCCGCCCAGGAGGGCGAACCGTCGGGCATGGCGATGTCGCAGAACATGCGGGCGGAGTGCTGGTGCCCCTTGCTCGAACTCCACGGCAGCACCTGGAACGTGGACGCGTCCGGCTTCGCGACCGTGTCCGCCTCGGACACCCGGGAGAAGCCCTCGATCGCGGATCCGTCGAAGCCGATGCCCTCCTCGAAGGCGCCTTCCAGTTCCGCGGGGGCGATCGCCACCGATTTCAGGTATCCGAGAACGTCCGTGAACCACAATCGGACGAACCGAATGTCGCGCTCTTCGAGGGTGCGAAGCACGAATTCCTTTTGGCGATCCATGTCCGCGAGAGTAAGCAAAGTTCGTTAAATCTGTGTTACTTCGTTGATTCGACTCTGCCGGATTCCGCATCGTGCCAGCGTGCGGGCACCTCGGCCGATCCCGTCACAGGCATGGGTCAGCACGCCAGATCCGCAGCCGGCGCCGCGAGGTCGACCAGATAGTCCGAAACAGCGTCGTCGACGCACGCCTCGCCGTCGAGAACGACGGTGTGCTGAGTGCCCCGGTACGTGACGAGCGAGCCGTTCATCTGCTTCGCCAGATCCACACCCGCCTGGTACGGCGTCGCCGGATCCTCGGTCGTCGACACGACGACGACCGGCGGGATCCCGGGCGCCGACACCGTGTGCGGCGCGCCCGTGTTCGGCGCGGGCCAGAACGCGCACACGTCCAGCGGCGCGCTGCCGGTGCCGCGACCGTCGTCGAGGAACGGCGCCGCCTGGCGGTACCGCACGTCCGCCTCCCCGACGACCGCGCGGTCGGTGACCGGCGGATCGTCCATGCAGCGGATCGAATTGAACGCGTCGTTGAGATTCGAATACGTGCCGTCGTCGGCGCGCCCCTCGTACAGATCGGCCAGCATGAGCAGCGAATCACCGGTCCCCGTCCGCAGGCTCTCCAGACCGCCGCGGAGCGGGCCCCACAGATTCGGCGAGTACAGGGCCTGCTGGACGCCGGTGATCGCATCGGTGTAGCTGAGTCCGCGCGGGTCGGTGGTCGCGGCCGGCTTGTCGATCAGCGGGTCGACGAGCGCCCGGAACCTCGCGTTCGCCTGTGCCGGGTCGGTGCCCAGCGGACAGTCCGGCTGCTGCATGCAGTCCGCGGCGAACGCGTCGAACGCGGACTGGAAACCGGCCGCCTGCAGGATCACTTCCTCCGTCGGGTCCTGCTCGGGATCGAGGGCACCGTCGAGGACCATCGCGCGCACGTTGCCCGGGAACGTCTCCGCGTACGTCGAGCCGAGCCGGGTGCCGTACGAGTAGCCGAGGTAGTTGAGCTTCTCGTCACCGAGCACCGCCCGGATGACGTCCATGTCGCGCACCACGTCGTACGTGCCGACGTGCGCGAGGACGTCGACACCGGTCCGGTCCGCGCACTTGTCCGCGTACTCGCGGTTCTCGGCCTCCGTCCGCGCGATTCCGGCGGGACTCATGTCGACGTCGTCGTCCTTGCGTCTGGCGTCCACCTCCGGCGGGGTCAGGCAGGTCACCTGCGGGGTGGACGCGCCGACGCCGCGCGGATCGAAACCGATGACGTCGAACCGCTCCGCGATCTCGGTGCCGTCGGCCACGGACGCCAGCCCGATACCGGACGCCCCCGGGCCGCCGGGGTTCACGAGCAGCGATCCGACCTTGTCGCCGGTCGCCTTCGACCGGGAGACGGCGATCTGAGCGGTGGCGCCCCCGGGATTCGCGTAGTCGTTCGGCACGGTCACCTTCGCGCAGTCGAGAGTGTCGCCGAGCGGAGACCCGTCCGTGCTGTATCCCTCGCACGAGGCCCACTGCACCTGCTGCGTGTAGTACTCCTCGAGCCCGGCGGGGATCGGCCCGGCCGGAGCCGCCTCGGCCGCCGACGGTTCGGCGACTGCCTCACCGGCGTCCCGTCCGCCTCCCGCACAGCCTGCGACGACAAGGAGGACGGCGATGCACCCCGCGAACGCGGCCGGTACCCGAGCACTCTTCGACATAGGACGATCGTGCCAGGGGTTCTGCGCCGACAGGCCTTCCCGCAGGTCAGAGGACAGGCAGGGGGTGTGACCTATCGCACCCGCGCGAGCCCTTCGCTCCCCCGCGGGCCGGTGGCAGACTGTAGGCGTCATCACCCGCACCCGGGGACCCGTCAAGGGCCTCGAGGCCAGAAAGGGACAACGATGTCCGATAGCAAGTCGTCCGCGAGCACGTCAGAAGATCGGCTCTACGGATCAGCACCATCGCACGACGTTCCCAAGCGCAAGACCCGAACCCACCACCTGCAGGCCATGAAGGCCGAGGGTGAACGCTGGGCGATGCTCACCGCCTACGACTACTCCAGCGCCCGCATCTTCGAGGAAGCTGGGATTCCCGTTCTCCTCGTCGGCGATTCGGCCGCCAACGTCGTCTACGGATACGAGACCACCGTCCCGGTCACGATCGACGAACTCCTCCCCCTCGTTCGCGGCGTCGTCCGCGGTGCGCCGCACGCTCTCGTGGTGGCGGACCTCCCCTTCGGCAGCTACGAAAGCTCCCCCGAACAGGCCCTCGCGTCCGCGACCCGGTTCATGAAGGAGGGGCTGGCCCACGCGGTCAAGCTCGAGGGCGGCGAGCGCGTCGCGCCGCAGATCGCCGCCATCACCGCGGCAGGCATCCCCGTCATGGCCCACGTCGGGTTCACCCCGCAGAGCGTGAACTCGCTCGGCGGTTTCCGCGTGCAGGGCCGCGGCGACGCCGCCGAGCAGTTGGTCGCCGACGCGATCGCCGTGCAGGAGGCCGGCGCGTTCTCCGTCGTCATGGAGATGGTGCCCGCCGAGATCGCAGGCCAGGTCACCCGCAAGCTCACCATCCCCACCGTGGGCATCGGAGCGGGCGTCGAGTGTGACGCCCAGGTCCTCGTGTGGCAGGACATGGCCGGCTACACCAGCGGCAAGACGGCGAAGTTCGTCAAGCGCTTCGGTAACGTCGGGGACGAGCTGCGCGGCGCGGCCGCCGCATACGCGACCGAGGTACGCGCCGGAACGTTCCCGGCGGAAGAGCACAGCTTCTAGGCCGTCCTCGACTCACCGGGCCGGCACACACTCGAGGGGATGTTCATGGGACAGCGACACGTGCACGGCACCGGACGGCGTCACCGCCTGGCCGTGATGGCGGCCGGGACGGTGGCGGCCGCGGCGGTCGTCACGGGGTGCGCCGGCCCCGGCCCCGCACCCGGCACCACCGCACCCCCGGCGCCGGCCACCACCGCGGTACCCGGCACCGCCCTCGTGCCGGGTGGCGTCACCGAGGCGCAGGCCGCCCAGCTGTGCACCGACCTCGAAGGTCAGTTGCAGAGCTGGCGCACCTACACCCCGACCATCGGCAAGACCGGGTTGAACGGTCTCGTCGGCACATGGATCGCGCAGAACAACCTCAACGCGCTCGATTTCCTGCAGGACCGGGGCCGGATCGACGTGATCACGACGGCGGCCTGCCCCGGCATCCGGCAGGAGGCGGTGACCGCGCTGGAGATCCCCGATCTGGCGTCCGGCCTGATCGGGTTCTGAGGCCGACGTGACCCAGCTGCGCACCCTGTACCCGCCGCTCGAGCCGTACCAGTTCGGGCATCTCGACGTCGGCGACGGACAGCAGATGTACTGGGAGCAGAGCGGCAACCCCGACGGGAAGCCGGTGGTGTTCCTCCACGGCGGGCCCGGGGGCGGCACCGATCCTGCGCAACGACAGTTCTTCGACCCGCAGGTGTACCGGATCGTGCTCCTCGACCAGCGCGGATGCGGACGTTCCACACCCCACGTCGCCGACGGGGCGGATCTGTCGGTCAACACCACCGGCCGTCTCCTCGGCGATGTGGAGTTGCTGCGCGCCCATCTCGGCATCGACCGGTGGCAGGTCTTCGGCGGGTCGTGGGGCTCCACACTGGCTCTCGCCTACGCCCAGAAGCATCCCGACCGGGTCACCGAACTGGTGCTGCGGGGGATCTTCCTGCTGCGCCGCAGCGAGATCGACTGGTACTACAACGGCGGCGCCGGACACCTGTTCCCCGAACTGTGGGAGGAGTTCCTGGCTCCGGTCCCGGAACCGGAGCGGGGTGGCGACCTCGTCGAGGCCTACCACCGGCTCCTGCAGTCCGACGATCCCGACGTCGCGACGCGGGCCGCGGTCGCGTGGTCCACGTGGGAGGGCGCGACGAGTTCGCTGCTCCCCAAACCGGAACGGGTGGTGGAGACGTCCCAGCCGAGGTTCGCGCTTGCCTTCGCCCGCATCGAGAACCACTACTTCCACAACCGCGGCTTCCTGGACGAGGGTCAGCTTCTCCGGGACGCCGCCGCACTGGACGGCATTCCGGGCGTGATCGTGCAGGGACGCTACGACGTGGTGTGCCCGGCGACCAGTGCGTGGGCGCTTCACCGGGCCTGGCCGGATTCGCGGCTCGAGATCGTCGACGACGCCGGACACTCCGCGATGGAGCCGGGCATCGTGCATCACCTCGTCGAGGCAACGGACCGGTTCCGCAACTGACCCGCTATGCGGGGTAACCGAACTCGACGGTCCGCTTCGCGACGTCGGCAGAGACGAGCCTGATCTTCACCTGTTCGCCCTCGGCCGGGTCGCCCACGCATTTCGCCATCACGGATACGGACGGGACGAACACGTCCGCGGTGCGCTTGCCGTTCCGTGACCGCAGCACGGTCGCGTCGAACGTCTCCCCCACCCGGTCGGCGAGCACGGTCGCTTCGGTGAGGTCGATGCAGGCACGGTCGATCTTGCTCGCGAGAGAATCCGAGCCGACCATGATCTCGGGCATCGAGCCCAGCGCTTCCCGCGCCCAGGACGGCACCGGTGTTCCCGCGGTGGCGGCGAGGCACACCTCCGTGGAATACCGGTCCGAGAGCCGGCGCAACGGCGCGGTCACGTGGGCGTACGGGGCGCCGATGGCGGCGTGCGTCGTCAATTCGGGCAGGGCGCCGTCGAACGCCGCGTAGTCGGCGCCCCGCAGCAGTGACGGCGCCTCGGTCATCAGCACCAGCGTCGACGCCGAATTCGGATCGAGCCGCGCCAGGAGTTCACCTACCCCGACGCTCTGCGGCCAGTCGATCGCCAACGCCGACGCCGTGCGTCGCAGCGCCTCGACCGCGTCCGGCCCGGCGGGCGGCAGGGTGCGGAGCAACCCGACCTTCGCGTCGAGCATCATGGCCGCGGCGCACATTCCGGTGAGGAGCGAGATCTCGGCGTTCCAGTCGTCGGCCTCGGTGCGGGGCGCGAGGTCGACGCGCCAGCCGTCCCCGTCCGGCACCACTTCCTGCTCGGGGAGCCGGAGTTCGATCGCGCCGCGCGCCACCGCCGCCGCGGTGCGAAGCCGGCCGAACTCCGGCAGCGACGCGATCGACGGATGCAGTCGTCCCGCCTCCGCATCGGCCTGCACACCGGCGTAGTCCAGCCGTGCCACGGAACGGACCGTGGCACGGGACACCGTGCAGGACACCGGTTCGGCCGACTCGTCGAGTTCGATCCGCCACACCACCGCCGGGCGGTCCTCGTCCGGAAGGAGACTCGCGGATCCTTCGGAGAGCTCCTTCGGGTGCAGCGGCACCTTGCCGTCGGGCAGGTAGAACGTCTGCCCGCGTTTGCGGGTCTCCACATCGAGCACCCCACCGGGCTCCACGACCGCGCCGACGTCCGCGATCGCGTAGTGCAGGACGAATCCTCCGTGTGTCCGCTCCAGATGCAGCGCCTGATCGAGATCCAGGGAATCGGGCGGATCGATGGTGACGAACGCCAGATCGGTGCGGTCCTCCCGCTCGGACGCGTACCGATCGGATGCCGCCCGCGCCTGCGCGACCGCCGCGGGCGGATACCCCTCCGGCAGGTGGAATTCGGTGCGCACGGTGCCGAAATCGATTCCGCGCGCAACGAAACGACTCACCGGCACCTCACACACACCCTTTCCGCAACGCTAGTTGTTCCACTCCTCGTCTGCCCGGTCCGCCGCCTTGTTCCGCTCCGCGGCGATCTGCAGCGCCTTCTCGGCGGACGCGCGGTCGGGGTACGGCCCCATCCGGGACATCGACGATGCCGCCTTCCCCTGCGTGACCGTGCCGTCGTCGACGTTGTAGTACCAGAGATGATCTTCGTCAGTCATTCCCTCAGTGTGGCACCGGTGGGACGTGTGGGGTTGTGGATCACGCTCAGACTGTTACCCTCGGAGACCTGTCCGGTGATACGGTCCCCGGCGCCGGTCAGTGCGGTGCCGATGGCTCGCCTTTCCGGCGCAGTGCCCGAACAGAGAATGGAGCGAGCATGTCAACGATCATTTTTGATCAGCTACTTCCCTACCTCGGTGCCGAAGGCGCCACCTACTGGGCCCAACTGCTGATGGTCGATCCCGTCTGACGGCTATCGATCAGTCGATACCTCGAAGCCCCCGCCGGACGTGTCCGGCGGGGGCTTCGCTGTGAAGGGGCAGGCACGCCCGCGACACATTCGTGACGTTGGTCCGAACGCTTCGCCCTGCCCCGGGGACTGCACGTCTCTAGGCTGATCTGATGGCAGTGAATCCAGCGATCGAGGGTCGTGTCTACCCACCGACCGAGCCCTACCTCGTCGGCCGCGAGAAGATCAGGGAATTCGCCCGCGCCGTCTTCGCCACCAACCCGACGTCGTTCGACGTCGACAGTGCCCGCGCCGCCGGTCACGCCGATCTCGTTGCCCCGCCCACGTTTCCCGTCATCGTGCAGGAACGTGCACTGGCGCAGCTCGTCGCGGATCCGACGTCGGGAATCGAGCCCGTCAACCTGGTGCACAGCACCGAGCACGCCACGTCCGTCCGCCCGGTCGTGGCGGGCGACGAACTCTCCGCGATACTTACCGTCACGAACGTGACGTCGCGCGGCCCGCACACACTGCTCGTCGCCGACATCGAGATCCTCGACGCCACAGGCGATCACGTGAGCACCATGACGTCGACCCTGTTCGTCAGGGGGGAGGAATGACGTCCCCGGGGCGAATCATGCTCGGCGACACCGTCGCCAAGTCCCGATATACCGTGACCCGCGAATCCCTGGTCCGCTATGCCGGGGCGTCCGGCGACTTCAACTCCATTCACTACCGGGACGACGTCGCGGACGCCGTGGGCCTGCCGGGCGTGCTGGCGCACGGCATGCTGACGCTGGGACTGGCGACGCAGTGCGTCGTCGACTGGCTCGGCGACCCGGCACGCGTCACCGGATACCGCGCCCGCTTCACCAAGCCGGTGATCGTCGCCCCGGACGAGGGCGCGGTCGTCGAGGTCGTCGCGAAGGCCGCGCAGGTCGACGAGGCCGCGGGCACCGCCCGGATCGACCTGACGGTGACCTTCGACGGACACGCGGTGCTCGGCAAGTCGCAAGTGTGGATTTCACTGCGCTGAGCGCGCCCGACATACTGACCCCATGATCGGTGTCGTGGTGACCGCGTTCGCGGTGCTCGGGCTCCTGACCGTCATTCCCGGCCCGGACATGGCGGTGGTGACGCGCGCGGGCCTGTCCGGTGGATGCGGCGCCGCGCTGCGGGCGACATTCGGTGTGGTCGCCGGGTTGACGGTGTGGGGCGCGCTGACCGTCGTCGGGCTCGGAGCGGTGCTCGCCGCCTCCGCGGAGGCGTACACCGTCGTGAAGATCGTCGGCGGGATGTACCTGGTGTATCTGGGGCTCTCCACCCTCTGGCGCAGCCGGTCGCGACGACGCACCGCCGCGGTCGAACCGGCACCTGTTCCGTCGCCGGGATCGAGTTGGCGGGCCGGGTTCCTGACGAACCTCCTGAACCCCAAGATCGCGGTGTTCTACACCGGCCTGCTCCCGCAACTCGTTCCGCCCGGGTGGCCGACCGCCCCGACCCTGGCGTTGCTCGTGCTCGTTCACGGGCTCCTCGGGATCGTCTGGCTCGGCGCGTACAGCCTCCTGCTGACCCGGGCGCGCACCACGCTGGAGAAGCCGTCGGTGCGACGGGTCCTGGATCGGATCACCGGAACGGTCCTGTTCGGTTTCGGTGCCGGCGTCGTCGCCGAGGCGCGGTAGGACCGAGGTCAGTTCCGGGAGTCGCCGGCACTCGCCGAACTGCCGCCGAGCAGAATCGTGCTGATCAGATTCGGGTCGTCGGTCATCGGGACGTGCCCGATGCCGGGCAGGACCAGTATCTGCGCCTGCGGGAAGAATCGGCGCACGCGTCGTGCCTGATACACCGGCAGAATCAGGTCGCGCCGCCCCCACGCCACGGTGACGGGAACCGTCGCGTCGACGACCGGCGGGAGATCGAACTTTGCTGTCATCCCCTTGTCGACCAGGGCATTCGTAGTGAGCGAGTGCGTGTCGATCACGGCGTCCTCGTACGGCACCCGGCTGGGCCGGGCAAAGAAGGCGGCGAGCGAGGGATAGCGGACGGCCTTGTATCGCAAAGCCTTCGGAGCGTTCGGACCCATCGCCCGGGCGAGTCCGCGCAGGGCGCGGAACGTGTAGATGGTGCGTGCTTGATCGGCATGGTTGACGAAGAAGCCGGCCGGTGAGAGCGCCGTGGCCGAGGCGACCTCGCCCCGGGCCGCCAGAGCGAGGGACAGCCAGCCTCCGAGCGAGTTCCCCGCGACGTGCGGCCGTTCCCCGGCCGGCGTCACCGAGCGGACGAACCCGCTCAGTTCCTCGAGGAGTTGATCCATCATGTCCGGGCCGTCGTCGAGTGCGGCCGATTCTCCGTGCCCCGGAAGGTCGACGGTGACCACCCGGCGGTAGGGCGTCAACTGGTCCAGGAGGGCGTTCCAGGCCTGCCGGCGATGCACCACCCCGTGCACGAGTACGAGGGTGGGGCCGGAGCCGGCGATGTCGTGGGGCAAGTCCATGGACAGATGTTACCGCTATCACGAGTAACATCTACTGCCGCCGGTAGTGGGGCCCGTCGCCCACGGTTGTGGGCGACGGGCCCCGACATCGACCCCGATTCGGGTCGGTCGGGCCGATGCGGGAAAGATGCTAACCGGTCTGTTTGTTATTCGCCAGTCGGGGCCGTGACCTCGCCGATTGGTACAAGGGTGAGGCGGACGAGTTGGCGTGTAAGCCGGATCCTGTCCCCGGGCGCCGAAGCGCCGGGTGGCGACCATCCATCTGGGCACACCGTCGCCGGGTACCTCGAGCGGTTCACCCGCAGGCTCGGGCGAGCAGCCCTCGAACACCTGCGCAGCCGCACCGGGATCCCGGAGGAACCGGTGCGGCCTTCAACCTTGCTCCGGGCGGGGTTTACCTAGCCACCCCGGTCACCCGGGGTGCTGGTGCGCTCTTACCGCACCGTTTCACCCTGACCGACGCCACACCCCGGAGGATGTGGCATCGGCGGTCTGTTTTCTGTGGCACTGTCCCGCGAGTCACCTCGGGTTGCCGTTAACAACCGCCCTGCTCTGTGGAGTCCGGACTTTCCTCGACTCAGGGCCTGTGCACTGAAGTGCTGGTTCCCTGTGCCGCGGTCGCCCGGCCAACTCGTCCGCGCGATCAGCCTACAGTCCGTGCGAACGTGTCATGTCGCCGCACTATGGTCTGTTCATGACCCGATACGCCGCCCTCCTGCGCGGCATCAACGTGGGTGGCGTCAACATCAAGATGGCCGACCTCCGCAGCACCTTCGTCGATCTCGGATTCGAGAACGTGAAGACCGTTCTCGCGTCGGGCAACGTGCTCTTCGACTCCGACCGCGGCGACGCCCCCGCCCTGAAGAGGGAGATCGAAGCCGCGCTGCGTGCCGAATTCCACTACGAAGCCTGGGTTTTCGTCCTCGACCTCGACACGGTCCGGAAGATCGTCGAGGACTACCCATTCGACCCCGAGCGAGAAGGCTGGCACCCGTACGTGCTGGTGACGCCTGAACCCGACGTCCTGGACACACTTCTGAGCATCCGGGACGAGCTGGATCCGGAGGTCGAACGGGTGCAGGCCGGCGACGGCGTCCTGTACTGGGAAGTCGAACGGGGCATGACGCTGAAGAGCAGGTTCGGCAGGAGCACCGGCGCTCCCAAGCTCAAGGCGTTCACCACGACCCGGAATCTGCGCACCCTCCACAAGCTCCTGAAGTGACCCCTCGGTGACAGTTCTGGCGGTGGCGCTCGTCGCCGGAGTCCTCGTCTTCGCGGTCGTGCGCCCACGCAGGCTGCCCGAGATCGTCGCGGCCGCACCGGCTGCGGTCGTCGTCCTGGCCACCGGTCTGGTGACGCCGTCGGAGGCCTGGGACGAAGTGTCGGAGATGGCCCCCACCGTCGGGTTCCTGGCGGCGATCCTCGTGCTCGCGCACCTCGCGGACGCCATGGGTGTGTTCACCTGGATCGCGGGCCGGTTGCGCCGGGGGGCGCGGGGGGATCCGAAGAGGTTGCTGACACTCGTGTTCGGGGCGGCGGCGCTGACCACCGCGGTGCTGAGTCTCGATGCCACGGTGGTCCTGCTGACACCGGCGGTGATCGCCACGGCCCGCTCGCTGCGAATGGATCCGCGCCCCCACTCGTACGCCACGGCTCACCTGTCGAACACCGCGTCGACCCTGCTGCCCGTGTCCAACTTGACAAACCTCATCGCGTTCTCGGCGACCGGGTTGACCTTCCTGCATTTCACCGCCGTGATGGCCCTGCCGTGGGCTGTGGCGATCGTCGTCGAACTCATCTTGTTCCGCGTGTTCTTCCGGCGTCACCTCGGCCGGCCCGAAGCCGAGCCGGATCCGAAACGCGATCCGCAGGCGCCGGTCGCCGCACTGTCGATCATCGCGGCCACACTCCTCGGGTTCGCGGTGTCCGGCTTCGTCGGGGTCGCACCGGCATGGGTGGCCGCGGCGGGGGCGATCGTGCTGGGCGTCGTCGCCCTGCGCGACGGCCGGACCAGCGTGAGACGGATCGTGTATTCGATCGACGTGTGGTTCTGCGCGTTCGTCCTGATCCTCGGCGTCGTCGTGGCCGGGGTCGCCAACGGTCCGATCGGCGAATGGATCGCCACGCGGCTGCCGACCGACACGTCGTTCACCGCGTTGCTCACGATGGCCGTCGTCGCCACGGTCGCGGCGAACCTGGTGAACAACCTGCCCGCCACGCTGCTCCTGCTGGCGGCGCTCGGACCGCACCCTCCGACCGGACTCGTGCTGGCGATGCTGCTCGGTGTGAACCTCGGCCCCAACCTCACCTACGTGGGATCGCTCGCGATCATGCTGTGGCGGCGCGTGGCCGCGCGAGCCGGATCTCCCGCAGATCTCCGGACGTTCACGGTTCTCGCGCTGGTGACCACGCCGTTGACCCTGCTCGCCGCGGTCGTTGCCCTCTGGGCCTGTGAGTACTTGTTAACCGCGGGCGGTTAACAAGTACTCACAGGTGGGAGGTGTCGTTCACCAGCCGGACGGACGAGCCGCCGTCGGGATAGAACTCGGCGATGCTCAGCGACGCCAGATCCAGATGCAGCCGGTACAGCAGGGAGGGTCCCGCGTCGAGCGCCAACTGCAGCAGGGTCTTGATGGGGGTCACGTGGGTGACCACGAGGATCGTGGAGCCGGCGTAGGAGGCGGTGAGGTCGTCGCGGACCTTCAGGATGCGCTCCCGCACCTCGTCGAAGCTCTCCCCCGCGGGCGGGCACACCGACGTGTCCGACAACCACTTGCGGTGCAGTTCGGGGTCGCGCTCGGCAGCTTCCCGGAACGTGAGGCCCTCCCACTCGCCGAAGTCGGTTTCGGTGAGGCCCTCGTGCACGGTGACCGGGAGTCCGAGCACCTTCGCCGCCGCCGTCGCGGTCTGCTGCGCGCGCCCGAGCGGGGACGACACCACGGCCGCGATTCCGTTGTTGCCCGCGAAGCGGGCGGCCGCGCCGTTCGCCTGGGCCTGCCCGATCTCGGTGAGGGCCGGGTTCCCGCGACCCGAGTAGCGCCGGTCGACGGACAGCGGGGTCTGCCCGTGCCGGAGCAGCAGCATCCGGGTCGGGGCGCCCGTCGTGTCCATCCAGCCCGGTGCCGCGGGGGTGGTCTTCTCCGAGGGGACGGCAGCCGGTTCCGGTTCGACGTCGGCATCGCCGTCGGCGCCGTCCATGGCTTCGTTGGCGAGGCGGTCGGCGTGCGCGTTCTCCGCCCTCGGAATCCACGTGTACGTCACAGAATCGAACTGCCGGGCGAGTGTGGACGCCTGGCGCTGCAGCGGAATCATGTCCGGGTGCTTGACCTTCCAGCGCCCGGACATCTGCTCGACCACCAGTTTGGAGTCCATCCGCACGTCCACCTCGGAGGCGCCGAGTTCGGCGGCGGCGTCGAGACCGGCGATCAGGCCCCGGTACTCGGCGACGTTGTTGGTGGCGATCCCGAGGCTCTCCTTGCGCTCCGCGAGAACGGTGCCGTTGGCGGCGTCGAACACCACGGCGCCGTAGCCGGCGGGTCCGGGATTGCCGCGCGAACCACCGTCGGCCTCGACGACGACCCGACCGGCACTCACAGACCCGACTCCTTGGTGCGCACCAGGATCGCGCCGCATTCGGAGCAGCGCACGACGACGTCGGGTGCGGTGGCGGTGATCCGGGAGATCTCGCCGCGATCGAGTTCGATGCGGCATGCTCCGCAGCGCCGCGACTGCAGCAGTGCCGCTCCGACGCCGTTCTGGCTCCGCTGCTTCTCGTAGACGGCGATCAAGTCGGCGGGAAACTGGTCGGCCAGGGCCGTTCGGTCGCGGATGCAGCGCTGCTCGGCGGCGTCCAGATCCGCGACGGCGTCGTCCCGGCGGCGGCCGGCGTCGATGAGGTCTTCCTCGATCTGCGACAGCTGCGCACCGGCGTGGTCGTGGTCGGACTGCGACGCCTCGCGCCGTTCCATCACCTCGAGCAATTCGTCCTCGAGCAGTCCCTGACGGCGGACGAGGCTGCCGAGTTCGTGTTCGAGTTCGGTGAGCTGCTTCGATCCGACCGTTCCGCTCTGGAGCAGTGTGCGGTCGCGGTCCTCGCGCTGACGGACGGCGTCGACCTCACCTTCGAGTTTGCGGATGTCGCGGTCGAGATCGTCGAGGACGATTTCGACGGCCACGGCCGCGTCCTTACGGGTGACGCGCTCCGCCTCGAGCCGCTCGACTTCCTGACGCTCCGGAAGCGCGGTGCGTCGGTGGGCGATCCTCGACAGCTCCGCATCGACGCCGGCGAGGTCGAGAAGCTTGGACTGCACCTGTGGTTCGACGTTCACGCGTGGTAACTCCTGCTGTCTTCTGTGAAGGGTTCTGGTGTGCAGATTGCTTGGGTGTCAACCGTACCCCGGCGGATCACTGGTTTCGGCCGGACGGCGCTACGACGGCGACGCGCTGACCGACCACGGATCGGTTCGTACGGCCGACACCCGAACCTGCCATTCCGGTGTGCGGCCGAACGCGGCGTCGAGGACGCCCTTGGCCTGGTCACACCACGGCTGCTCGCTCGCCCAGTGCGCGACGTCGATCAGGGCCGGACCTCCGGCGCGCAGGTGCTCGTCCGCAGGGTGGTGTCGCAGATCGGCGGTGACGTAGGCGTCCACGCCGAGTCGGGAGACGGCGTCCAGGTACGAGTCGCCGGAGCCGCCGCACACCGCGACGGTGCGGATCGTCGCTTCGGGGTCGCCCGCGGCCCGCACACCCCACGTCGTGGCGGGCAGGGCGTCCGCCACCCGGTCGGTGAAGTCGCGCAGCGACAGCGGTTCGGGGAGCTCCCCGAACCGCCCGAGTCCGCGGGGTCCGGGGAACGTCGCCATCTCGAACACGTCGAACGCGACCTCCTCGTACGGGTGTGCGTCGCGCATCGCGGCGAGCACTTTCTGCCGGATGCCGCGCGGGGCGATCACCTCCACCCGGCTCTCCTCGACGCGTTCGAGCGCACCGACCGCGCCGAGGGTGGGGTTCGCGCCGTCGGTCGGGAGGAACTGGCCCTGCCCGGTGACGGACCAGCTGCAGTTGCGGTAGTTGCCGATGTGTCCGGCGCCCGCGTCGAACAGGGCGCGGCGCACCGTGTCGGCGTCGCCTGCCGGGACCAGGACGACCCACTTGTCCAGGTCCTCGGTGGGGTGTGGGTCGATCGGTCCGGTGACGGTGAGTCCGAGCGCCGCGGCCAGGGCGTCGGAGACGCCGGGGTCCGCGGAGTCGGCGTTGGTGTGCGCGGTGAACAGGGCGCATCCGGCCTTGATCAGTTTGTGGACGAGTGCGCCCTTCGGGGTGTGCGCGCCGACGGTGTCGACGCCGCGCAGCAGCAGCGGGTGGTGGACGAGGAGAAGGTCGGCGCCGGCGTCGATCGCCTCGTCGACGACTTCGGCGGTCGGATCGACCGCGATCGTCACCGTCGTCACCGTGTCGTCGGGGTCGCCGCACACGAGGCCGACGGAGTCCCACGATTCGGCGAGGGCGGGCGGGTATGCCGCATCCAGGGCCGCGATCACGTCGGCGAGACGCACCGGGTTCACACAATCTCCTTCATCGCGTCGATCAGCACATCGGTCTGCTCGGGGGGTCGGACCGCGACCCGGAGGAAGTCGGGACCGAGTCCGGGGAACGTGTCGCACCGCCGCACGGCGATGCCCCGCTCGCGTAGTTGCTTCCGCACGAGTTCGCCGTCCGGCAGTCGGAGCAGCAGGAACGGTGCGACGGCGGGCTGGTGCACCGCGACGCCGATCGCGTTCAGCCGCCGGATCATGTCGTCCCGCCACGCACCCAGCACGACGGCGTGCTCCCGAGCGGCGGCGACGGCGTCCGGTTCGCTGCATGCGGCGATCGCCTCCACCTGCAGGCTTCCCAGTGGCCAGTGCGCCCGCCCCACCTGCAGGCGTTCGAGGATCTCCGGGGAGCCGAGCGCGTACCCGCAGCGCAGTCCGGCCAGTGCCCACGTCTTGGTGAGGCTGCGCAGCACCAGCACGTCGGGCAGCGAACGACCGGCGAGCGACTCGACCTCGCCCGGCACCGCGTCGGCGAACGCCTCGTCGACCACGACGATCCGGCCGGGGCGGCGCAGCCGCAGGATCTCCTCCGCGGGGTGCAGCACCGAGGTGGGGTTGGTCGGGTTGCCGATCACCACCAGGTCGGCGGATTCGGGAATCGCGGCGGCATCCAGGACGTACGGGTCGTCGAGCAGCACCTGTGTGACGGGCACGTTCGCCTCCCGCAGCGCCCACTCCGGTTCCGTGAACGACGGATGGATCAGTGCTGCCTCCCGGACCCCGAGCCGCGGGAGCAGGGAGAAGCCCTCGGCCCCACCCGAGAGGAGCAGCACCTCCTCGGGCGTCCGGCCGTGCCGGGCGGCGACTGCGGTCCGGGCGGCGCGATCGGCCCCGACGGTGGGATAGGAGCCCAGGCGCGGCAACGCGTCCGCGAGACGCAGTCGCAGCCATTCCGGGGGCCCGTCGCCCTGCACGTTCACTGCGAAATCGAGGAGACCGGGCCCCGCATCCACGTCTCCGTGGTGACGCAGGCTCTCCCGGGTACCGGCACGAATGTCCACAACCGTCGAGCCTAAGGGACAATGGTCCGGTGACATCTCTCTCCACCTCCCTGTCCTCCGCCCCTTCGGCCCTGTCGGCTCCGATCGTGCTGTTCGATCTCGACGGCACGCTCACCGACTCCGCGCCCGGCATTCACGCCGGGTTCCGTCATGCGCTCGCGACGATCGGGCAGCCGGAACCGACCGACGAGATGATCGACGCCGTCATCGGCCCGCCGATGATCGACACGTTCCGGTCGATGGGGCTGGACGAAGACGTCGTGCGGCAGGCGGTCGCGGCCTACTTCGAGCGCTACGACAGCGTGGGGTGGGCGGAGAACGCCGTCTTCGACGGCGTCGAGAAGGTGCTGATCGACGCCCGCGACAGCGGCCGACGGCTCGCCGTCGCCACGTCGAAGTCCGAACGGTTCGCGATCCGCATCCTCGAACACTTCGAACTGGCCCAATACTTCGAGTTCATCGGCGGTGCCAGCGACGACGGCAGTCGGCGCGCCAAGTCGGACGTGATCGCCCACTCCCTCCGCAACCTGGGAGTCACCGCCACCGAGGGCGCCACCCCCGACGTCCTGATGGTCGGCGACCGTGACCACGACGTCCTCGGTGCCGCGCACTGGGGCATCCCCGCGGTGTTCGTCGAGTGGGGTTACGGTTTCCCGGCCGAGGCCGAGCGCGCGCACACGACGGCGCAGACCGTCGCCCACCTCGGGAAGATGCTCGATGCCGCAGCCTGACACCCCGTTGCACGTGACGTTCGTGTGCACCGGCAACATCTGCCGCTCCCCCATGGCCGAGAAGATCTTCGCCGAGCACCTCCGCCGGGAAGCCCTCGACGACCGGGTGACGGTGAGCAGCGCCGGGACCCACGGCTGGCACGTCGGCCGCGAGGCCGACATCCGCACCAACGAGACCCTGAAGCTGAACGGGTACCCGACGGGCCACACGGCCGCGGAGGTCGGGCCGTTCCATCTCGGCGCCGATCTGGTGGTCGCACTGGCGGCCAACCACGACCGTGAGCTTGCCCACATGGGGGTGCCCGACGAACGCCGCCGGCTGCTGCGCAGCTTCGACCCGGACGCGGACACGTCGTCCGTCCCAGACCCCTTCTACGGCGACCTCGAGGACTTCGAACGGGTCCGCCTGCAGATCGAGGCCGCGGTGCCCGGGTTGCTCGACTGGGTGCGCAGCCGGTAACCCACGATCAGGGTCCCCACCTGCGAGCGGCTACCGTGGAGGCGTGCGAAGGCTGAGATTTCTGTTGCGACCCGGCTGGTTGGTGTTGGCCTTGGTGGTCGCCGGATTCGCATTCATGTGTTTCTACGTGCTCGCGCCGTGGCAGCTCGGCAAGAACACGTCGACGGAGCACCGAAACCAGCTGATCGCCGACTCGGTCGACGCCGACCCCGTCCCGCTGGAGACCCTGCTGTCCGGCGCGGCCCCGAATCCGGACGACGAGTGGCGCCGCGTCACCGCGACCGGGTCCTACGTCCAGAACAGTGATCTGCTGGTCCGGTTGCGGTCCATCGAATCGCAGCCCGCGTACGAGGTCCTGACGCCGCTGCAACTGACCGACGGTCGCACGATCCTGGTCAACCGCGGCTACGTCCGCCCTGTGCAGGGAACCGAGCCGCCGCCGGTGGATCCGCCGCCGGCCGGGCAGGTTACGCTCGACGGTCGCGTCCGAAAGTCCGAGGGCACCATCGCAGGCAAGGAACCGATCGACGAGAACGGGCTCCGCCAGGTGTACTACATCGATGCGGGTCAGATCGGCGGTTTCATCGGCACCGATCTCGTCGACGCGTACGTGCAACTCGAACCCGGTCAGCCCGGCGGCCTCGGCACCATCCCGCTCCCCCAACTCGACGCCGGCCCGTACCTGTCGTACGGCTTGCAGTGGCTGGCGTTCGGCATCATGGCCCCGCTCGGCCTGGCCTACTTCATTCGCGCGGAGTGGCGCGAACGCCGCAAGGAGAAGTCCGCGAAGACCTCCGACGACTCCGCCCCGGTTCCCACACCGGTGGCCCGGAAGAAGCCGTTCGCCCGAAGCAAGCCGGTGGAGTCAGCGCCGCGGACGGCGGCGGAAGCGAAGCTGGCCGACCGCTACGGCAAGGGCCGCTGACACCAGCGCCGCACCGACCTGCACCGCCGCGGACAGCCGTACCGCACGGTCGAGGTCGACGGGCAGGGGCGACGGCCCGGAGCCGAGGACGGGTCGCATCTCGACGCCGTGCGCGTATTCGGTGCGCCCACCCAGCGAGATCCCGAGTGCGCCCGCCGCGCTGGCCTCCGCGACGCCCGCGTTGGGGCTGGGGTGCTGGGACGCGTCGCGTCGCCACGCCTCCCACGCCTCGTTCGGCGACCCGCCGACCGCCGGCGCGGCCATGACGGACAGCGCACCCGTCAGGCGGGCGGGCAGCAGGTTGAGGACGTCGTCCCACCGCGCCGCCGCCCAGCCGAAGTTGCGGTACTTCGGCGAGCGGTACCCGACCATCGCGTCCAGGGTGTTGGACGCCCGGTAGACGAACAGTCCGGGAATTCCGGCCACGGCGCCCCACACGAATGCCCCGACCGCCGAGTCCGACGTGTTCTCGGCCACCGACTCCAGCGTCGCCCGCGTGAGCCCGTCGACGCCGAGCACGCTGGGGTCGCGGCCGCACAGCGACGACAACAGGGCGCGGGCGGCGGCAAGGTCGTCCACCTCCAGGTGTGCGGCCATGCTCGATCCGGTCCGTCCCAGCGACGTCCCGCCGAGCACGGCCCACGTCGCGACGGCCGTTCCGGCTACCTCGCCTGGCCATCCCCCGCGCCGCGCCATCCGCGTCGCGGCGACCCCCAGCCCCGCCGCTCCGCCGACGAGGACCGCCACGTGCAGGATCCCGGCCGGCCGGGAGTCGCGGTACGTCACCTTCTCCAATGCCATTGCGGTGCGTCCGAATCCGGCCACGGGATGCCACCGGGCCGGATCGGCGAACACGCGGTCGGCGGCGAAGCCGAGGAGCAGGCCTGCAGCACGCGCGGTGGCGGGACGGGAGGTTCGATGCACGCCGATATTTGTATCAACTAACGTTGCAGTCGATGTAAAGGAGCGTCCCATGAATGCCGCGATCGACGAGTACCTGGTAGGCAAGGACCCGGACGCCACCGAGCGCCTGCTGCAGTTCCGTGACCTCGTTCTCGCGTGCGGCGAGGTGGACGAGCGGGTCCACCGGACCGAGATCGCGTGGGCTCGTGCCCGCGTCTTCGCTGCCGCGTTCATCTATTCGTCGCGGCTCGAGATCGCTCTCGACCTGCGTCGGCGCGTCCATCACCCGCAGCTCCGCGAGGCGTTTCCCACCACGAAGACGGTGATCACGCACCGTTTGACGATCACGTCCGACGATCAGCTCGACGACACCCTAGCGGCGCTCCTCGCCGAGGCCTACGACACCGTGGGTCCAGGCATTCGCGCGCACTAGCCGGGGGCACAATTGCGCGCCGATTCGCCGGATTCCCGCGCAATAGCGTGTGCGTCTCACCAATCCGTCGGCGGCTGCGAACCACGCACTCGTTCCGGTCGGTATGTCTGATTCCTGAAACTCTGCTGAGTATCTCGCCAAGCGCCCTTTACTGCGCCTACCATGGTAAATGCCGCCTCGTTCCCCCCATTCAGGGGCGGCGCACGGCCCCGCCCTGCTCACATCTTCGGTGCTGACTCAACACACCCACGTGGCCCGGCGGGGTTCTGCGCGTCCGGTGGAAATTCGTGTGAGGCATTGGTTTCGCCGACTGCGCCTGGGACGATCGAGAGGTGTGCAGCGACCTGACCAAGCTCGGCGACGACGAACTGCTCGCCCAGCTGGATGAGCACCGAGCACTGCTCGGCGAGTCGATCGCGAACGATTACGGCTGCGAAACGGTCCGCGGAGTCACCATCCGGATCACGGCGTTCGAGGCCGAACTCGGTCGCCGCGGCTCCGCGACCTCGCGCGACGCGACCTGACGGGCTACCTGCGGCTCGTGGTGGGAGCGGACCAGACGCCGGTCACTTCCCCGTCGTCCTCGTAGCGGTCGATCTTCACGATGCCCGCGCCGGTTTCGGTGGGCCGGTGCGTCTCGTTGACGGCCTGGAAGTCTGATTCGAAGGTCTTGTCGCTCGACGTGCCGTTGCGCAGCGTCACCTTGTACCTGGGCATGTCAGGAATATGCCACTGCCGGCGAGGCCGCGGGCGATGAACAGGTTAACTCCACGAAACCTGTCACAGGACGGCAGCTGAACTGAAATGACACAAATCTGTGCTATTTCAGTCAGAACTGCTATTTTCGGTATTGTGCCGTCCGACACACAGCTGATATTCGCCGACCACGTCGGCCGTTTCTACGCACGCCGGTACGGATTCCCGCCGATGGCGGGACGGCTGCTGGGGTACCTGTTCGTCTGCGATCCACCGCAACAGACGATCGACGAACTGGGCGAGGCGTTGCTGGCGAGCCGGAGCGCCATCACCGGGGCGGTCAAGCTGCTCGAGGGCTATCGGATGGCGCGGCGAACCCGAATGGCCGGCGAGCGGGTGGACCGGGTGAGCCTGGACCCGGCCAGTCAGCAACCGCAGAACTTCGATTCCGCTCTCCATCAGGAGCATGCGGCGCTGTTCCGGGAGGGATTGGCGTTGCTGGCCGACGCTCCACCCGAACGTCGCGCCCCGCTCGAGGAGATGGTCGCGCTGGCCGACTTCCTCAGCGAGCGACTTCCGGCGCTGCTGAACGAGTGGCACGCGCATCGCGACGAGCTCCGGGCTCGGCGCACAAAGAAACCCGATCGAGAAGAGGATGTACACCATGACTGAAATCGAACTGTCCGCCCTGCGCGAGCAGGCGGCCAACGGCGATTCGACCGCGCTCGACATCCTGATCGAGCTCGCCGGCGAACGGGGTGACATGGACGAACTCCGCCGGCTCGCAGACAACGGCAGCTCCGACGCGGCCGACCAGCTCATCGAACTCGCCACGGAACTGGGCGACATGAACGAACTCCGCCGCCTCGCCGACAACGGCAACATCACCGCCGCCGAGCAGCTCATGGAACTCACCGAGGAGTGAAGTGCCGTGCGGGGCGGCCGAACGCGGGCAGCACGGTGAACACCGACACGGAGAAAGCCCCGACCCGCGCGGAACGCAGATCGGGGCTTTGCCCTGACGGTGGGCGCGGAGGGTTTCGAACCCCCGACCGCTGGTGTGTAAAACCAGAGCTCTACCACTGAGCTACACGCCCGAACATCCGGCGAGAACCTCGCCGGATGCGCATCAGGACTCTAGCGTGGCGAGCGCTTTCTCCCAAGCTTCCTGGTCACGGGCCTCTCCGGGCCCGTTCATCTCGGCGAACCGGATGACGCCTTCCTTGTCGATGACGAAGGTGCCGCGGTTCGCGAAGCCCAGTTTCTCGTTGAAGACACCGTACTGCTGCGCGACCGCACCGTGCGGCCAGAAGTCGGCGAGCAGCGGGAAGGTGTATCCCTGCTCGGCGGACCAGATCTTGTGTGTCGGCGACGCACCGACGGAGAGCGCGAGAATCGCAGTCTCGTCGTTCTCGAACTTCGGCAGTTCGTCGCGAACCTTGCAGAGTTCACCCTGACACGTTCCGGTGAACGCGAGGGGGTAGAACACGAGCAGGACGTTCTTCTTTCCGCGGTAATCGGAAAGCGTCACTTCCTGATTGTTCTGGTCCTTGAGGGTGAAATCGGGGGCGGTGGTGCCCACCTCGAGCGGCATGACGTGATCCTTCGGTGAGTGAACGAAAAGGTGCGACTGTTCAGCGCTTGTTCGCGGGACGCGACTTCGGCTGAACCAGACGGCTTCCCGACCAGTCCCCGAGGTTCGCCGCCGACGTCTGGGTGAGACCGGCTGTAGGTGCGGACTCGGCGATCTCGCTGGGCTCCACGTGACCGGGCTGACCGGTCTTGGGGGTGAGGACCCACACGAATCCCTCGTCGGCCAGGGGGCCGATGGCATCCATGAGGGCGTCGACGAGGTCTCCGTCTTCGTCGCGCCACCACAGCAGCACGACGTCGATCACCTCGTCGGAATCCTCGTCAAGCAGTTCTCCACCGATGGTGTCCTCGACCGCGGCACGCAGGTCGTCGTCGGTGTCCTCGTCCCAGCCCAGTTCCTGTACCGCCATGTCGGCAGTGATCCCGAGTTTCTGAGCGTAGTTTTGGGCGTCCGCCGCGGCGACCACGGTGGGGTCCTCCTTTTGTTGACGGTGCTCGGATACCCGAACACCTGCCGGATGAAGATCAATTAGGTGAAAGCGAACATGCTCGAACGCTTTCGCGCAAGCCGACCACGCGAATTTTTCTCAGAAAGTACTGATGCGTGGTCATCGACCGAGCCTACGGTGCGGGAGTCACGATGTGGGGCAGGCTCCCCGAATCGAGTCGCTGAGCTCGTCTCCACGGCTCGCGAGTGTGTTCAGAATGTCACCGCGCTGCCCGCCGTCGACCGCGGTCGCGAGTTCCCGGTAGTTGTTCGCGTAATCGGTCAGCAGTCCGGTCAGCTCCGCGGGAAGTGCGGGCGTGGCGGCATTCGCCCCGTCGGCCGCCGCCCGAAGGGCTGCCGCCGCGGCGCTCGCCTTCGCACCGGTGTCTGCGGCGTCGGCGTTGGCGGCGTCGATGAAGGCGTTGTAGCTGTCGATGGTGTCGCCGGCACGGTTCACGAACATCGTGCACTGCTCCACGAGCGCCTCCCGCTCGGCCGCGGCCTTCTGGGAGGACGACGCGGCCACCGATGAGGACGTCGCCTCCGCGGCGTACTCGGCGGCCTGAGAATCGTTTTGCTGCGCGGTCCCCTCGACCGCGCCGCCGCATCCGGCGATGACGCCCACACCGACGATCGCCGCGACGGCAGCACTCGCCGGCCCCCAGCGGCGCGTCGACGTGCGCATTCGTCTCCCCCATGTTTTCGACGGCATCGACAAGTTCAACATTCGGCCCCGGATCTGCGCAAACGCTACCGGAGAGTAACCCGAACACAGTGTGCCGACTGCGCCGCGATGGTGAAAGATGAGGGTCGCGCCATATTCATAAAGGAGATGGGTCGGGCCTAACAAGGCCGCGATCGCATGGAGAGGACGCCACACCGCGCGTCCCACCACAATGAGGAGCAACGTTGTCAGACCTGATCCAGGGACCCGCGTCTCAACCGGATTCCGCCACACCCGGCGCCGGAGCGGCCCAACCTTCCAACCCCAGTGCGACCCCGGGTTCCGACGCCCGCGTTCGCGTCATCCGTGAGGGTGTTGCGTCTTATCTGCCGGATATCGACCCGGACGAGACCACGGAGTGGTTGGAATCGTTCGACGGACTGTTGGACCGGTCCGGACCGACTCGTGCCCGGTATCTGATGTTGCGGATGCTCGAGCGGGCCGGGGAGAAGCACGTCGCGTTGCCGGCGTTGACGTCGACCGATTATGTGAACACCATCCCGACGGAGAACGAGCCGTGGTTCCCCGGGGACGAGGAGACCGAGCGCCGGTATCGGGCGTTCATCCGGTGGAACGCGGCGGTGATGGTGACCCGCGCGCAACGCCCCGGGGTCGGGGTCGGTGGTCACATCTCGACGTATGCGTCGTCGGCGGCCCTGTACGAGGTGGGGTTCAACCACTTCTTCCGCGGCAAGGACCATCCCGGGGGTGGGGATCAGATCTTCATCCAGGGCCACGCCTCGCCGGGCATCTACGCCCGCGCGTTTTTGGAGGGGCGGATCCCGGCGGAGCGGATGGACGGGTTCCGGCAGGAACACTCGCACGCCGATCAGGGCGGCGGGTTGCCGTCGTACCCGCACCCGCGGCTGCTGCCGGATTTCTGGGAGTTCCCGACCGTGTCGATGGGGTTGGGCCCGATGAACGCGATCTACCAGGCGAGGTTCAACCACTACCTGCACGACCGCGGCATCAAGGACACCGCCGATCAGCACGTGTGGGCGTTTCTGGGTGACGGGGAGATGGACGAACCCGAATCCCGCGGTCTGGCGCACGTGGCGGCCACCGAGGGCCTCGACAACCTGACCTTCGTGGTGAACTGCAACCTGCAGCGCCTCGACGGCCCGGTCCGCGGCAACGGCAAGATCATCCAGGAGTTGGAGTCGTTCTTCCGCGGCGCCGGCTGGAACGTGATCAAGGTGGTCTGGGGCCGCGAGTGGGACGCGCTGCTGCACGCGGACCGGGACGGCGCCCTGGTCAACCTGATGAACGTCACCCCGGACGGTGACTACCAAACGTACAAGGCCAACGACGGCGGGTACGTGCGCGAGCACTTCTTCGGCCGGGATCCGCGGACGAAGGAACTGGTCGCGAACCTGTCGGATCAGGACATCTGGAACCTCAAGCGCGGCGGCCACGATTACCGCAAGATCTACGCCGCGTACGCGGCGGCGATGGCGCACAAGGGGCAGCCGACGGTGATCCTGGCGCACACCATCAAGGGCTACACCCTGGGTAAGCACTTCGAGGGCCGCAACGCCACCCACCAGATGAAGAAGCTGACCCTCGACGATCTGAAGAATTTCCGGGACCTGCAGCGCATCCCGATCTCCGACGCCGAGTTGGAGAAGGACCCGAAGATGCCCCCGTACTACCACCCCGGCCCCGATGCCCCGGAGATCCAGTACATGCTCGACCGCCGCCGCGCGCTCGGTGGGTTCCTGCCGCAGCGCCGCACCAGCCCGGCGCCGTTGCCGATGCCGCCGGATTCGACCTACGACGTGGTCCGCAAGGGCTCCGGCAAGCAGCAGGTCGCGACCACCATGGCGTTGGTGCGGATCATGAAGGAGCTGTTGCGGGACAAGGAGATCGGCAAGCGGATCGTGCCGATCATCCCGGACGAGGCCCGCACCTTCGGGATGGACTCCTGGTTCCCCTCCTTGAAGATCTACAACCGCAACGGCCAGCTGTACACGGCGGTGGATGCGGACCTGATGCTCGCCTACAAGGAATCGGAGATCGGGCAGATCCTGCACGAGGGCATCAACGAGGCCGGCTCGACCGCCTCGTTCACCGCGGTCGGCACCTCCTATGCCACCCACGGTGAGCCGATGATCCCGCTGTACATCTTCTACTCGATGTTCGGGTTCCAGCGCACCGGCGACGGCCTGTGGGCGGCGGCGGATCAGATGGCCCGCGGATTCGTCCTCGGCGCCACCGCCGGCCGCACCACCCTCACCGGCGAAGGCCTCCAGCACGCCGACGGGCACTCGCTGCTGCTGGCCTCGACCAACCCGGCCGCCGTCGCCTACGACCCGGCGTTCTCCTACGAGATCGCGCACATCGTCAAGGACGGACTGCGCCGGATGTACGGCGGCACCGACGGGGTCGACGGGTTCGGTGGGGAGGACATCTTCTACTACATCACCCTCTACAACGAGCCCTACTCCCAGCCCGCCGAGCCCGCCGACCTCAACGTCGAGGGCCTGCTCAAGGGCATGTACCTGTTCAAGAAGTCGCAGGCTTCGGGCCCGAAGGCGCAGATCCTGGTCTCCGGTGTCACCATGCCCGAGGGGCTGCGTGCGCAGGAACTGCTCGCCGACGAGTGGGGTGTGGCCGCCGACGTGTGGTCGGTCACCTCCTGGGGTGAGCTGCGCCGCGACGGCATCGAATCGGAGCGCCAGGCCCTGCGCGACCCCGGCACCGACGCCCCGCTGCCGTATGTCACGCAGGCGTTGTCCGACGCCGCCGGCCCGTTCGTGGCGGCCTCGGACTGGATGCGCGCCGTCGCCGATCAGATCCGTCAGTGGGTGCCCGGCTCGTACACCACCCTCGGCACCGACGGGTTCGGCTTCTCCGACACCCGCCCCGCCGCCCGCCGGTACTTCAACGTCGACGCCGAATCCATCGTCGTCGCCGTCCTGTCCGCCCTCGCCGGCGAAGGCACCCTCGACCGCTCCAAGGCCGTCGAAGCCGCCAACCGGTACCGCATCGACGACGTCCGCGCCGCCGCCGTCTCGTACACGGACACCGGCAGCGCGTAACGCCGAGATCCTCCCCACCGCCGCCCGTGTGTCCGTCGGACTACACGGGCGGCGGTGGGCGTAGGTTCTTGACTATGGTCGAGCAGAGTCCGTTGGTCTCCCGCAGACGACAAACCCGGGATCCGTTGCCCGACGCGCTGTTGCGTCGCGTCAAACAGTTCTCCGGTCGCCTCTCGACCGAGGCCGTCACGACGATGCAGGATCAACTGCCGTTCTTCGACGACCTCGACGCCGCTCAACGCTCCAACGTGCAGTTGCTGGTTCAGACGGCGGTCGTGAACTTCCTCGAGTGGCTCAAGAACCCGGACAGCGACATCCGGTTCAGCCTGGACGCGTTCCAGGTCATTCCGCAGGATCTCGCGCGCAGGCTCACCCTCAGCCAGACGGTGGACATGGTCCGCGTGGCGATGGAGTTCTTCGAGCAGTGGCTGCCGGCGCTCGCCCGCAACGACCAGCAGCTGATCGCCCTCACCGAGGCCGTCCTCCGTTACGGCCGCGAACTGGGTTTCGCGGCCGCCTCGGTGTACGCGAGTGCCGCGGAGTCCCGCGGTGCGTGGGACACCCGGCTCGAGGCACTCGTGGTCGACGCCGTGGTCCGTGGTGACACGGGCTCGGACATGTTGTCGCGGGCGGCGACCCTCAACTGGGACGCCACCGCCCCCGCCACTGTCATCGTCGGCACTCCCCCCGAGGACGAACGGGTCTCCGTCGTCGGCACGGTCCACACCATCGCGCAGAAGCACGGACGCGCCGCCCTCGCCGTGGTGCAGGGTTCTCGGCTCGTGATGGTCGTCAGCGGCGAACTTCAGGAGGGGTCGGGGCACTCGAGTTTCATGACCGACCTGCTCGGCAAGTTCTCGGACGAGCCGGTGATCATCGGCCCGACCACGCCGACGCTGGGTGCGGCGCACTTCAGTGCCGTCGAGGCGCTCGCCGCGATGCAGGCGGTCGCCGGCTGGCGGGGCGCGCCTCGGCCCGTCCACGCCGCCGAATTGTTACCCGAGCGCGCACTGCTCGGGGACAACGCCGCGGTCACCGCTCTGAACGACCATCTGGTCGCGCCGCTGGCGGCCGCCGGAGGTGTTCTCACCGACACTTTGGACGCATATCTCGACTGTGGAGGTGCGGTTGAGACTTGTGCCCGGCAGCTGTTTGTTCATCCAAATACTGTGCGGTATCGACTCAAGAGAATCGCCGAAGTCACCGGTCGCGATCCGACGAATCCGCGGGATGCGTATGTACTCAGAGTGGCTGCCACAGTGGGTCGATTGACACATTCCCATAACGAACCCATATCACGTTTAACACCAGTCACACCCTTCCCATTCGGAGAAGCAGGGCTGTAACGAACGTCTGTCCAGATTCGATGCGAGGACCCCACGTGCAATTTTGTGGGAACCCAACAAATCCGCCGACAAAGGTTCATCCGCAACGACATCTCGCAGCACGCCGTTGACGGTGTTCTCTTGAAGAGTGATTTCGTTGCTCGCCCCGGGTCAGGGCTCTCAGACTCCCGGCATGCTCATCCCTTGGTTGGAGCTGCCGGGTTCTCATGACCGTGTCGCACTGTGGTCGAAGGCTGCCGGCCTCGACCTCGTCCGCCTCGGTACCACCGCGACAGCGGAGGAGATCACCGACACGTCGGTGACTCAGCCCCTCGTCGTGGCCGCCGCACTCCTCGCCTTCGAGGAACTCGACGCGCGTGGCCTGGTTCCCGCAGACACCATCGCGGCCGGGCACTCGGTCGGTGAACTCGCCGCAGCCGCGGTCGCCGGAGTCCTCTCCGCCGACGACGCCGTCGCCCTCGCCGCCGTCCGCGGCGCGGAGATGGCGAAGGCCTGCGCACTCGAACCGACCGGCATGTCCGCGGTCCTCGGGGGCGACGAGGCCGAGGTGCTCGCCCGCCTCGACGAACTGGGCCTCGAACCGGCCAACCGCAATGCGGCGGGCCAGATCGTCGCGGCAGGTCTGCTGTCGGCGCTCGAGGAACTCGCGGCCAACCCGCCGGAGAAGGCGCGGGTTCGCGCTCTTCCCGTCGCAGGCGCGTTCCACACCCGGTTCATGGCTCCCGCGCAGGAGGCCGTCACCGAGGCTGCGTCCAAGATCACACCGGGTGAACCCACCCGCACTCTGCTCTCCAACGCCGACGGCGCACCGGTCGCATCCGGAGCGGACGCACTGACTAAACTGGCCGCGCAGGTAACCCGACCTGTGCGTTGGGACCTGTGTACCGCAAGCCTGCGGACCGCTCAGGTCTCCGCGATCGCGGAACTTCCACCAGCCGGAACCCTCGTCGGTATCGCCAAGCGTGAAATGCGCGGCACGCCGACTCTGGCACTCAAGACCCCGGGGGATATCTCCGCGCTAGCCGAACTGACAGAACTCGGCTAGTTTGCTGCGCGCACCTCGGTGCGTGCAGGGCCCGCAGGCGCGGCCGATGGGGACGTGCCTGCACAACTCCAGATACATCTACACCGAATTAGAAGGGAGCCACTCAGTGGCCGCCACCCAGGAAGACATCATCGCCGGACTCGCGGAGATCATCGAGGAGGTCACCGGTATTGAGCCGTCCGAGGTGACCATCGAAAAGTCTTTCGTCGACGACCTCGACATCGACTCCCTCTCCATGGTTGAGATCGCCGTCCAGACCGAGGACAAGTACGGCGTGAAGATCCCCGACGAGGATCTCGCCGGACTGCGCACCGTCGGTGACGCCGTGTCCTACATCCAGAAGCTCGAAGCAGAAGGTGGCGCCGACGCGGAGGCCGTGAAGGCGAAGCTCGAAGCTGCCAAGAACGACGAGGAGTGAGCTCAGCCGTGACTTCCGCCTCGACCAACGGGAAGCAGTTCCCCAACATCGTCGTCACCAGCCTCGCGGCCACGACGTCGATCGCTGGTGACGTGGATGCCACGTGGAAGGGCCTGTTGGCCGGCGAGAGCGGCATCGACACCATCCGGGAAGCCTTCGTCACGGAGAACGACCTTCCGGTGACGATCGGCGGCAAGCTCAAGGTGTCGCCCGACGAGTCGCTGTCCCGGGTGGAGATCCGCCGGATGAGCTTCGTCGAGCGGCTGGCGCTCGTCCTGGGCCGTCAGGTCTGGGAGAACGCCGGCAGCCCGGAGGTCGACAAGGATCGCCTCGGCGTCGTGATCGGCACCGGACTGGGCGGCGGCGAAGCTCTGATCGACGCCGTCGAGAAGATGAAGGCCGGTGGGTACCGCAAGGTGTCGCCGTTCGCCGTCCAGATGGTGATGCCCAACGGTCCGTCGGCCACCGTCGGACTCGAGCTCGGGGCCCGCGCCGGAGTGATCACTCCCGTGTCGGCCTGTTCCTCGGGTTCCGAGGCCATCGCCCATGCGTACCGCATGCTGGTGATGGGCGACGCGGACATCATCGTCGCCGGTGGTGTGGAGGGTTACCTCGACGCCGTGCCGATCGCGAGTTTCGCGATGATGCGCGCGCTGAGCACCCGCAACGACGATCCGAAGGCGGCTTCGCGGCCGTTCGACAAGGATCGTGACGGCTTCGTGTTCGGTGAGGCCGGAGCGATGATGGTCCTCGAAACCGAGGAGCACGCCAAGGCTCGCGGTGCCACCATCCACGCCCGTCTGCTGGGCGCGGGAATCACCTCCGACGGGTTCCACATCGTCGCTCCCGATCCTTCGGGTTCGGGCGCTGCGCGGGCCATGACGAGGGCGATCGAGACGGCTGGATTGACGAAGACGGACATCCAGCACATCAACGCGCACGCCACGGCAACGCCGATCGGTGACACGGCAGAGGCGAACGCCATCAAGGCTGCCGTCGGCAACCATGCTGCGGTGTACGCACCGAAGTCCGCGTTGGGGCACTCGATCGGCGCCGTCGGTGCGCTCGAGGCGGTGCTCACGGTCCTGAGTCTGCGTGACGGAGTCATTCCGCCCACGCTGAATCTCGAGAATCAGGATCCAGAGATCGACCTGGATGTCGTCAAGGGCGAAGCCCGTTACGGCGAGATCGATTTCGCGATCAACAACTCGTTTGGTTTCGGTGGGCACAATGTCGCGCTCGCCTTCGGCCGGGCCTGACAGCCGGTCCTGCTAGCTCGCGGGTGGAGACCCCTTCTCTGAAGGGGTCTCCACCCATCGACAGCCCACCCGGGCCCGCCACAAGGAGGACGCGATGACAATCTTGGCACCCGCGACTAAGTCCGATGCGTCGATCGATCCGCGCGATCCCCTTGCGCGCCTGGAGAAGCTGTTCGACGCCGGGACGGTCGTCCCTCTGCATCCGCGTGACAAGTCCGGTGTTCTGGCCGCGTCCGGCAACATCGACGGTGTCCGCACCATCGCCTACTGCTCCGATGCCACCGTCATGGGCGGCGCCATGGGTGTCGAAGGCTGCAAGCACATCGTGACGGCGATCGACACCGCCCTCGAGGAAGACGCCCCGATCGTGGGTCTCTGGCACTCGGGTGGCGCGCGTCTCGCCGAGGGCGTCGAGGCCCTGCACGCCGTCGGACTGGTCTTCGAGGCCATGGTCCGCGCGTCCGGCCGCGTCCCACAGATTTCCGTCGTCCTCGGCTTCGCGGCCGGCGGTGCGGCGTACGGTCCCGCGCTGACCGACATCGTCATCATGGCGCCCGAGGCCCGCGTCTTCGTCACCGGACCGGACGTGGTCCGCAGTGTCACCGGTGAGCAGGTCGACATGGTGTCCCTCGGCGGTCCCGACACGCACACGAAGAAGTCGGGTGTCGCGCACATCGCCGCCCACGACGAGGGTGACGCCCTGCACCGGGCGCGCCGCCTGGTGTCGATGTTCTGCGAGCAGGGCGAGTTCGATCAGGCCGCGGCCGCGCACGGCGACACCGATCTCCGCGCGCTCATGCCCGAGTCGGCGAAACGCGCCTACGATGTCCGTCCGATCGTTCACGAACTTCTCGACAACGTCGAGGGCGAGTCGAGTTTCGAGGAACTGCAGGGCAATTACGCCCGCAGCATCGTCACCGGTCTCGGACGCCTCGGCGGCCGCACCGTCGGTGTCATCGCCAACAACCCGCTCCGCCTGGGTGGTTGCCTGAACTCGGAGAGCGCCGAGAAGTCGGCTCGTTTCGTCCGGTTGTGCAACGCATTCGGCATCCCGCTCGTCGTGGTCGTGGACGTACCCGGTTACCTCCCCGGTGTGAGCATGGAATGGGAAGGCGTCGTGCGTCGCGGCGCGAAGCTGCTCCACGCGTTCGCCGAAGCCACCGTTCCCCGCGTGACGGTCGTGACCCGCAAGATCTACGGCGGCGCCTACATCGCCATGAACTCCCGCGCGCTCGGCGCCACCGCCGTCTACGCGTGGCCCGATGCCGAGGTCGCCGTCATGGGCGCCAAGGCCGCCGTCGGCATCCTGCACAAGCGCGCCCTGGCCGCAGCGCCGGAAGACGAGCGTGAGGCCCTGCACGAGCGTCTGGCCGTCGAACACGAGAGCATCGCCGGTGGCGTCGACCGCGCCGTCGCGATCGGTGTGGTGGACGAGGAGATCGACCCCGCCAAGACGCGCAGTGTCGTCACCGCCGCCCTCGCCGCTGCTCCCTCCAGCCGCGGCGACCACAAGAACATCCCGCTGTGATCTGAGCTCTGGTCGAGAGAAGGCCCCCGCCGTTGTTGTGGCGGGGGCCTTTTCGCATACGTGAGCGGGGTGTCAGCCGACGTCGCGGCGCAACCAGGTGACCTCGGCGCCTTCTCCGCCGCTGCGGAACGGCTCGAGAGCCTCGTCCCAGGCGGTTCCGAGTGCGTAGTCCAGTTCCGCCGCGATGTCGCCGCCCGCTTGCATCAGTGCCCGCAGCCGCATCTCACCCACGACGACATCGCCGTTCGCGCTGGTGGACCCGTGCCACAGACCCATACCGGGCACGTGGCTGTACCGTTCGCCGTCCACGCCCTCACTGGCGTCCTCGGTGACCTCGAAGCGCAGCATCGGCCAGGCGCGGAGCGCGTTGACCAGCCGTGAGGCGGTGCCGACAGGCCCCACCCAGCTGGTGGTCGCGCGCAGAACGCCGTTGGAGGCCGGCTGCGAGGTCCATTTCAGGTTGGCTCGGCAGTCGAGGGTCGCGGTCAACGCCCATTCGATATGGGGGCACAACGCGGCGGGCGACGAGTGGATGTAGACAACACCAGCCGTCGCGTCCGCGAACTGATTCAATGCGCGCACTCGAGCCTCCTGCTTCGACGAGGGACGTCTTCCCCAACGGCCTCAGTCGGTGTGTGCAGCGGGCTCGGTTGATCAGTGTGCCTTGTGATGCCTGTGTTGCGCCAGTGATTCGAGCAATCGGTGTGTCATCGTCTTCTGCGTTCCGAGAGGATACCGTCGCTCAGCTCGGTCCACAGGGGCTTGGCCCAGTCGCCGAAATCCCGGTCCGTCAATGCGACGCACGCCAGTCCGGCGGCCGGATCGACCCACAGGAAGGTGCCGGACTGCCCGAAGTGGCCGAACGTCCGCGGCGAGTTGCCGGTGCCCGTCCAGTGCGGGCTCTTGCCCGAACGGATCTCGAATCCCAGACCCCAGTCGTTGGGCCGCTGTGAGCCGTATCCGGGCAGGATTCCGTCCAGCCCGGGAAACTGCACGGAGGTGGCGTCCGCGAACGTCTGAGGCGAAATGAGGGCCGGGCGGAACAGTTCCACTGCGAACCGGCCGAGATCGCCCGCCGACGCCTGCGCTCCGTGACCGGCGGGCCCGACGAGCGCGGACGCGCCCATCGACAGTGGAACGAAGACGGATTCCGCGACATAGTCGGCGAAATCGATCGACGTCTCGGCGGTGAGGAAGTCGGCGAGCACCTCGTAGCCGGCGCTCGAGTAGATCCGCTTGCGCTCCGGTGCCGTCTGCACACGGTTCGCATCGAACGCGAGACCCGACGCGTGCGCCAGCAGGTGACGCACGGTCGAGCCCTCCGGGCCTGCGGGCTGGTCGAGTTCGACGGCCCCCTCTTCGGTGGCCACCAGGACCGCGTACGCGCAGAGCAGCTTGGTCACCGATGCCAGGGGGAAGACGCGCTGCTGGTCGCCGTACTCGCCGATCACCCCTTCGTCGTACGACAGGACCACCGCCGCAGCGTTGTCCACGGGCCATCGGGCAATCTGATCGAGACTCTGCACCCGGTCAGCCTACGAGAGCGGCTCGCGGTCAGCAGCGGCGAGCCGTCACCAGTCGGCTTCGGTGTACCGGATGACGCCGCGAATGTTCTTGCCGTCGAGCATGTCCTGATACCCGTCGTTGACACCTTCGAGGGTGTAGGTGCGGGTGATCATGTCGTCGAGGTTCAGCTGCCCCGACTTGTACATGGCCAGCAGGTTCGGGATCTCGACCCGGGCGTTTCCGCCGCCGAAGATGGTGCCTTTCAGGTCCTTCTGCAGCATCGAGAAGAGGAACAGGTTCAGCTTGACGTCCATGTCGGTCATCGCGCCCATGGCCGTGACGACGCACGTGCCGAACTTGCTGGTGAGCAACAGGGCTTCCTCGACGTATTCGCCGTGCATCTCCCCGACCGTGATGATCGTCTTCTGCGCCATCAAACCGTTGGTGAGCGCGATGATCGGCTCGATTGCGGCGGCGGCACTCTCGAACGCGTGGGTGGCCCCGAACTTCAGTGCCTGTTCCCGCTTCCACGGCACCGGGTCGATGGCGAAGATCTGACGCGCCCCGGACGCCACCGCGCCCTGCAGTGCGCTCATGCCGACGCCGCCGACCCCCATGATGACGACGGATTCGCCCGGCTTCACCTCCGCCATCCGCGTCGCCGAACCCCATCCGGTGGGTACACCGCAGCCGACGAGGGCGGCGACGTCGAACGGAATGTCCTTGTCGATCTTCACGACCGACGTCTCGTGCACGACCATGTAGGGCGAGAACGTCCCGAGCAGACACATCGGGATGACGTTCTCGCCGCGCGCGTGGATGCGGAAGGTGCCGTCGCTGATCGCCAGCCCGCTCAGGAGTCCCATTCCGAGGTCACAGAGATTCTGGTGTCCCGCCGAGCACGCCGGACAGCGTCCGCAGGCGGGCACGAACGAGAGCACGACGTGGTCGCCGACTTCGAGGTCCTTCACCTCCGGCCCCAGCTTGGTGATGACGCCGGACCCTTCGTGGCCGCCCATCACCGGGAAGGACGCCATCGGCATCGAACCGGTGACGATGTGGTGGTCGGAGTGGCACATTCCGGCGGCTTCCATGCGAATCTGCACCTCGCCCGCAACCGGATCGCCGATCTCGATCTCCTCGACCGACCACGGCTCGTTCAGGCCCCACAGGATCGCACCCTTGGTCTTCATGTGTCTTCCAACCCTTCATTCATGTCTGCGCATCTGCTGATGTGACGATAGACACAAACGGACCGAATTGGAACACGTTCTACCGAATCGGGTCCGGGAATCCGAAACTGTTACCCCGACACGTCGTGGAGGTGATGGATCGGATCGTGGACGAAGTACTTGGCCAGCGACTCCACCGTGAACGATGCGCCGTCGCTCCGCCGCCCGGTCCGCACCCGGGATTCCGGCGCGACGGCCTCGAAGTCGTCCGCCACCGCAGCGCCTGCCGCGCGCAACTCGGCGTCGACGACGGCCGGATCCTGCTCGTTGTAGCGTTCGGCGACCGCGGTCTCGTCCTGATCCCAGTTCGGGAACAGTGGATCCGTCTCGTCGAGCACGAGCCGGAGCCGGACGTCGAAGATCCGGAACACGTCGCGAACGTGTGCGGCGTACTCGAGCGCCGACCACGTCTGCTCGTCCGGCCGGACCGTCACGTCGGGGCGGGCGAGGACCGGCGACCAGGCCTCCGCGTTCGCCCGGACGAGAGCCGGGATGTCCTCGTACCGTGTTGCCGCCGAGTCGAACCCGCAGTCGGGGCACGCCCGGTCGAGGACCCAGGTCCAGTTCTTCGTGTCGGGAGTGATCGCCATGGCGGTCATCGTAGAACGGCCACAGATCCCGCCGTGCGCATGCCGCCCACCGGTACGGTCGCGAGCATGCACGCCACCTTTCTCGGTGTTTCCACGATCCTGTTGTCCGACGGCGAGACGTCGCTGATGACGGACGGGTTCTTCTCCAGGCCGCCGCTCCTGCGCTCGGTCCTCCGGCCGCTGCGCCCCGACGGTGCCGCCGTCGACCGGGCCCTCACCCGAACTCGAACCGACCGCCTCGCCGCCGTCCTCGTCGCGCACTCGCACTACGACCACGCGATGGACTCCCCGCCGGTTGCGGAGCGCACCGGTGCGGAACTCGTCGGTTCGCCGTCGACGCGTCACATCGCCGAGGGCTACGGGTTCGCGATGGACCGGTTCCGGACGATCCAGGTGCGAACTCCCGTGAGGTACGGCGCATTCGAGGTGACGGCGCTGCCCGCCGAGCACAGCCCCCGGGCGAAGTTCCCGGGCACGATCGAACACGCGGTACACCCGCCGGCATCGATCGGCGAATACGCGCAGGGCGACTGCTTCTCGTTCCACTTCGCGCACCCCGACGGCCGCGTCCTCGTCCACGCCAGTGCGAACTTCGTTCCCGGCGCGCTCGACGGATACGACGCCGACACCGTCTATCTCGGCATCGGCACACTCGGCAAGCAGTCCGACCGGTTCCGCCGCGACTACTGGGACGCACTCGTGACCCGGACCGGCGCACGCCGCGTGATCCCGATCCACTGGGACAATTTCTGGAAATTGCTCGACCGGCCGCTGACGCCGCTCCCCCGCTTCGCCGACAACTTCCGGCGGTCCCTGCGGTTTCTCACCGAGAGGGGCCTGGCCGAGGGGGTCGACGTGCAACTCCCGGTTGCCTGGGAACGCGTCGATCCGCTGGCCTAGTCCGGGCTCCGCTCGCTCAGAGCTTGTAACCGATCGTCCGGAGCAACGCCTTGCGGTCGGCGACGTCGGCATCGGTCTCGACACCGGCGGGTGGGCGGCCGTCGATCACGCCGGCGATGCCCCGGCCGAGTTCCGTCTCGGCCACGATGATTTCGAGGGGGTTGGCGGTGGCGCAGAAGATGCCACACACCTCCGGCACCTGCTTCAGCGTGTTCAGGACGTTCACCGGGTAGCCGTCCTCCAGGAACACGAAGAACGAGTGTCCCGCGCCGACCGCGACGGCGTTACGGGTGGCCAACTCGACGAGACGGTCGTCGTTGCCGGAGCAACGCACGAGGCGAGGACCCGAGGCCTCGCAGAACGCGACACCGAACCGGAGATGCGGGCCCACTCCGACCAGGGCCTCGTGCACGTCCTCGACGGTCTTGATGAAGTGGGACTGTCCGACGATCACGTTCATGTCGTCGGGTTTGTCGATCGCCACGATCTGCAGCTCCACGATGGCCTCCTCGGATGCCTTTCAGTCTGCCCCGCTCCGGCACGGAGAACAACGACGGAGCGGGCGTTCGACTTGGGGGATCCGCGGAAAACGGTGGGGCGGGCGGGGCTCGAACCCGCGACCAATGGATTATGAGTCCACGGCTCTAACCGACTGAGCTACCGCCCCATCGCCGCACTACTCGCGATCGCGGCGTGCCGATGTTACCGTGCGCCCGCCGTGGGCGCGTAGCCGGGACGAAGCCCGCCCTGACAGGACCTTTCGTGGTCGGCGAACCGGATCGTGTCCGGACGTGGGCACTGCCCCGCCGCCGTGTGTGCGAACGCGTCTTCCGGGGTACGCGGGTGTGATCCGCAGTGCGGAGGATCACGAGAGGGAGCACAGGATGAGCGTCGAACGACCAGGACCGGAACCGGACGATGCACCGGCGCTCGACGACGGAGGGGGCGTTCAGCCGGGTGACACGCCACCGGATGCCGGCCAGACCTCGGGGTTGTCGCATCCGCAGCCGATGCCGGGCCGGAGGGTGCCGATCCTCGCGTTCATCGTGGTGGGTCTACTCGTCCTCGCGGTCGCGGCCTTCTTCGTCGCCCGCGTGTTTGCGTTGTTCGACTGAGGTGACCGGCGCCGATGCGTCTGCGACGAGTTCGTACCGTCGCCCGTACGTTTCGACGAGGGCCTGGATCGCGGCGACCACCGGCACCGACACCAGGGCGCCGACCGGACCGAACAGCGAGGCGCCCACGATCACCGATCCGAACGCGACCGCGGGGTGGATCGAGACCGTCGCGGACGTGATGCGCGGGTGCAGCACGTAGTTCTCGATCTGCTGGTAGACGGTCCCGAACACGATCACCCACACACCGTCCATCGGCTGGGACGCCGCCGCGATGATCGCGGGGAGGGCGATCGCGAGGTAGGTGCCCAGGGTGGGGACGAACTGCGAGACGATGCCGGTCCACAGCGCCAGCGGCAACCAGTAGGGCACTCCGATCGCCACGAGGAAGATGCCCGTGGCGACCGAACTCACCGCAGCGAGGATCAGCCGCGACACCACGTATCCGCCGGCCTTCTCGACCGAGATCTCCCACACCACCGAGATGACCCCCTGTTGCCGCGCCGGAAACCAGCTCGAGATCGTGCGGCGAAGGGCAGGCCCCTGCGCGGACATGTAGAACACGAACAGCAGCAGCGTCAGCATCTGGAACACGACACCGAGCAGCGACGACAACACACCCAGAACTCCCGGCGTGAACCGCTCGGCGAGGTCTCGGATGGTATCGGGTGTGAGGTGGATCAGATCCTCGCCCGTCGCGAAGTCGGTGTCGAACACGCGATTGGACCAGTCGGTGACCGAGGACAGCGCACCCGGCAGGGCCTTGAGGAGCTGGGCGAGTTGCTGCGCGAGCAGTGTCCCGAAGAGTGCCAGGAATCCGATGGCGAAGACGAACAGCGCGAACAGCACGAGTCCGGTGGCGGCGCCGCGCCGCAACCCCCGGCGCTCGAGCCAGTCGACGACCGGTTCGATGGTGATACTGAACAACCACGCGAGGAACAGCAAACCCAGAAAGCTCCGCAGGTTGACGAACAGCCAACCCGACAACTGGTAGGCGGCGACGGCCAGCAGGACGTAGAGGATCGAGGGCAGAAGCCACCGCGGGGCGTCGCCCGTGCCGAAGCGCCCGATCGACCCTGTCCGCCCGATTTCGCGGCCGTCCTCGCTCATCGCACACCCCGCGATCGATTGCTGCCGATACAGCGGGAATGTACTCGCCCCGGACGGTGCACCTGTCCGAATTGACCGGGCGCAGCAGAAAACCCCGCCCGGATGAACCGGACGGGGTTTCGATGCTCCCCCGGCTGGACTCGAACCAGCAACCGTCCGATTAACAGTCGGAAGCTCTGCCAATTGAGCTACAGGGGATTATTCTGCTGTGCTTCGCCGTTCCCGGCGATGCGAGAGAAACTGTAGCGCATAGCCCCACCCCAGTACCAAATCGCCTGCCTGTCGACGCATCAGGCAGGATGGGTGCAGGTCGTTGTGTGTCGGGAGGAAGCGGGAATGATGCGGTTGTTGATCGGTATCGCTGCGGGGTACGTGCTGGGTACGCGAGCAGGACGTGCGCGCTACGAACAGATCAGCCGGGCCACCAAGGCCGTGGCCACCAGCCCGGCCACGAAGAAGGTGCTGCAGATGTCGCGTCAGAAGCTGTCCGACTCCCTGAACACTCAGCCGAAGCTCGAGCCCATGAAGCCGCTCGACGAGGAAACGACCATCCTGGTTCCTCAGGATCAGCTCAAGAAGAAATAGCCGGCGGGGGCCGGTTCAGCCGGCCATCCCGTCCCGGTTGGTGTCGCCGATCGCCTGATCGAGCAGGCTGCGGCGGTACTGCTCCAGGGCGACGAGGTCGCCGAGCAGCGAATGGAACTCGTCCGACGCCGTGGCCGGTGAAATGCGCTGCAGCTTGGACTTCAGTTCCGCCACCTGCTCCCCCACCCACACCTCCTGCAGGCGTGCGATCACGCCGGAGATGTATCGCGGCACGGTGTCCTCTTCGGCGGGCAACGGCTCGACTGCGAGTTCGGACACGAGCGACGCCGCGGTGACGTCGTCGACACCGCGGCTGACCGCGTCGACCCACTCGCCGCCGCCGAGTCCCGCGCTGGTGCCGCCGGACGCGATCATCGACTCACGGATCACGACGTACGTCGGATGCGTGAACGTCTCCACCGGCAACGAGTCGAATACGGTGCCCGCGATCGCCGGGTACTGCAATGCACCCTTCAGTGCCTCGCGCTGCGCCCACAGCGTCGGATCGTTCGGCCGGGGCCGGGTGAGCCCGACCGGCAACTGCGGTGTGTCCTGGTCCTCGTCCCGGGCGGCCTTCTTCTTGGGCGGCGCAGGCAGCGACCCGCGGGTGGACGCCCGCTTGCGTGCCTCGTCCCGCACCCGCTGCCGGACGGCGGCGATGTCGTCCCAGCCCACCCAGCCGGACAACTGGACGGCGTAACTGTCACGCAGCGTCGCTTCCTTGATCTGCGCGACCACCGGCACGGTGCGCCGCAGCGCCTCGACCCGGCCCTCGGCGGTCTCGAGGTCGTGCTCGGTGAGGATCGACTTGACCACGAACTCGAACATCGGTGTGCGACGCGCCACCAGGTCGCGGACGGCGGCGTCACCCGACTTCTGCCGCAACTCGCACGGGTCCATGCCCTCGGGTGCCACGGCGACGAACGTCTGCCCGGCCATCTTCTGGTCACCCTCGAACGCCTTCATCGCCGCGGCCTGGCCGGCGGCGTCCCCGTCGAACGTGTAGATGATCTCGCCGCGAAAGTAGCTGTCGTCCATCAGCAGTCGCCGCAGCATCGCGAGGTGGTCCTCACCGAACGCGGTGCCGCAGGCGGCGACGGCGGTCTTGACCCCGGCCAGGTGCATCGCCATGACGTCGGTGTATCCCTCGACCACCACGGCCTGATGCCCCTTGGCGATGTCGCGCTTGGCGAGGTCGAGCCCGAACAGCACCTGAGACTTCTTGTACAGCATGGTTTCCGGCGTGTTGACGTACTTGCCGGGCATGGTGTCGTCGTCGAACAACTTGCGGGCACCGAACCCGATGACGTCGCCGGACAGGTTCCGGATGGGCCAGAGCAGGCGCCGGTGGAAGCGGTCGATGTGACCGCGGCGCCCGGCTTTCGACAGGCCCGCGGCCTCGAGCTCCTTGACGTCGAAACCCTTGCCCAGCAGGTGCTTCGTGAGGATGTCCCAGCCGTCGGGTGCATACCCGCACCCGAACTGCTGCGCGGCCTGCGCGTCGAAGTTCCGTTCCGTCAGATAGTCGCGGGCCGCCTGTGCATCGGGTTCCTGCAGACGCGCCGAGTAGAACTCCTGCGCGGCCGCGTTGGCCGCGACCAGCCGGGAGCGGGTGCCGCGGTCGCGTTGCACCGAGGTGCCGCCGCCCTCGTACGAGATGGTGTAGTTCAACCGGTCGGCGAGCTGCTCGACGGCCTCGACGAAACTGATGTGGTCGATCTTCTGGAGGAAGGAGTAGACGTCGCCGCCCTCGCCGCACCCGAAGCAGTGGTAGTGCCCGTGGTTGGGCCGCACGTGGAACGACGGCGACTTCTCGTCGTGGAACGGGCACAGCCCCTTCATGGAGTCGCCGCCCGCGCGCTTGAGGGAGACGTACTCCCCCACGATGTCCTCGATCCGTGTGCGCTCGCGAATGGCCGCAACGTCACGATCAGGGATTCTGCCAGCCACGAACGACAGTCTAGGCGCTCCGCCGCAGCCCGAACTTCCGCCTCGGGGTCAGCAGTTCGACGGGGCGGGAATCCCGGCGAATCGGTCGCCGAGATAGCCGAATGCGGGACCGGCACCGAGCATGGTGGCGGTGCCGTGGTCGGCGCCCGGGATCACGTCGAACTGCACCGGCACACCCTGTGAGCAGTACCGGGCGACGGTGTTCTGCACCGGCTCGATGGCGACGAGGGGGTCCGCGCTGCCGTGCCAGACGAACATCGGCGTCCTCGGGACTCCCGGATACAGTTCGACGCTGTTCTCGTCCATCACCGAGCGGCCGGACGGATCGGCGAGGATGCCGGGACCGTTGGTCAGGTCGGGTAGCGACTTCCCCGCACCGGCGCCGAGTATCGAATCCGTGCACATGTTGCTCATCTGCGCCCGCAGGGCGAGTCCGTCGCCGTTGAGGCCGTCCCCCAGCGGCGAGCGCGTCGGGTATTCACGCTCGAGACCGATGGCGGCCGCGAATCCCAGGCCGAACGCCTGCGAGCGGGTGCTGCCCAGCCGGTCGGCCAGTTCACCGATGTTGACCGGTGTGCCGCCCTGGGCGGCGCCCACGATGTTCAGTTCCGGGGCGTAGGTGGGTGCGAGCGCCGCAGCCCAGTTGGTCGCCATGGCGCCGCCCGAATAGCCGGCCAGCCCGACCGGACTGCCACCGAGTCCCGCTTCCGGGAGCCGCTGCGCGGCGCGGACGCCGTCGAGGACGAGCCGGCCGCCGAGTTTCGCGGCTCCGTACGCGCTGGTCGGTCCGAGGTGGTCGGGCACGGCCACGGCCCAGCCGCGCGCGAGCAGGGCGTTGAGGGCGGGCCCCTCCTGGATTCCGCCGGTGAACAGCTGATGGGACGGCGCGCACTCGAGCCCGAGCGCGTTGACGAACGGCTGGTAGGACACGAGCGGCCGGTTCGCGGGAGTGCCGCGGGGTACCAGCACCGTGGTGACCGCGGCGATGGGCGCTCCGGCGGAGTTGGTCGACTTGTACTTCACCTGCCAGGCGTCGGCGGTGGGGTATCCGGTGGCGGCGACCGGTCGGCTCGCCAGCACGTCACCGTCGGCGCGTGCCCCGACGTCGACGGGCGCACCGTAGAACGGGTCGGGGTCCGCGAACGGGTACGCCGGCGCGGCCTGGGCCGCGGGTGGGGCCAGTAGGGCGGCACCGACCGCCACCGCCAGCGCTGCGGACGTCGAACCGATGATCTTGCGCACTGCAGACTTCATCCGGTCTCCCTGACCATTGGGGTGCGAGCTGTCTCTAGACGTATTCGTAGCACCGCGGCGGCAGGATGGGTCCGGCTTCCGACTTTGTCAGCCCCAGCTCGCCTGGGCTCCGAGACTCGACTTGTCGACGCGTTCGAGACGGCTCTCGGTGTAGGAGGCGATCTGGTCGACGACGACCCGGACCCGTGCGGGATCGTCGGCCGCGGCGTTCCAGGCGGGAACCAGGATGGGGTCGAGACCGGCGGGTGCGGTCGCGAGCAGCCATTCGGCGACGCGGTGCACGCGGTCGCGCTGGCGTGCCTGCCGCGCCCGGTGGCCGGCATCCGACATCACGTAGTTCAGTGCGAACGTCTTGAGCAGCGCCACCTCCGCCGCCACCACCGGCGGGACCACCAGGTCGGCGTCGTACCGGGCGACCGGCTTGTCGCCGTGGACGTCGCGGGTCCCGATGATCGCGGCGGTCGCGAACCGGCCGACCAGTTCGCTGGTGAGGTTCTTCAGGGCGACCGAACTGGTGAGCGTGCCGTCGTAGCTGCCCACCTCGACGACGACGGGCAGAAGACTCAACCGCGTCGCGGCCTCGATCAGTTCCTCCACGTCGAGCCCCGGGAACTCCGACGCACCGAACTCGGCGAGCGCCCGCTGATCCACCGGATCGGCCAGTGACCGCAGATCGATGCGCCCGTCGATCACGCCGTCCTCGACGTCGTGCACGGAGTAGGCGACGTCGTCGGCCCAATCCATGACCTGCGCCTCGAGGCACTGGTGGCCGTCGGGGGCACCCTCGCGGATCCACGCGAGCACGTCGGCGTCGTCGTCGTAGGCCCCGAACTTCGCGCCGGGGCGCGGCCGGGTCCACGGGTACTTGATCGCCGCGTCCAGCGACGCGCGGGTCAGATTGAGCCCGGCACTGCTTCCGTCGGGGTAGAGCACCTTCGGTTCGAGGCTCGTGAGGATACGCAGATTCTGGGCGTTGCCCTCGAACCCACCGCAGCTTTCCGCGACCTCGTCGAGGGCCTTCTCCCCGTTGTGGCCGTACGGCGGGTGACCGATGTCGTGCGCGAGGCCGGCGAGGTCCACCAGATCGGGATCGCAGCCGAGACCGTCGGCGATCCCGCGACCGATCTGCGCCACCTCGATCGAGTGCGTCAACCGTGTCCGCGGAGTGTCACCGTCCCGGGGACCCACCACCTGGGTCTTGTCGGCGAGTCTGCGGAGCGCGGCCGAGTGCTGGACGCGGGCGCGGTCGCGGGAGAAGACGGATCGGTGTTGCGCGGCCGCGATCTGGCTGCCCGGGATTCCCGCCCGTTTCGGTGCCTCGCGGACCCGCCGGGCGACGTCGTGCGCGGAGTACACGTCGCCGAGGGGTGTCGTGTGTGCTGTCATCGAATGTCTACTGTCCCGCCGTGTAGGGGAAGTCGGCCGAGAAGTGGGTGAGCTGGTACCAGATCAACGCCCCTGTCTCCCGGGCGATTCCGTGCAACTGGGATTCGCGGGTGAACACGGCCGGCCCCTGCCGGGTGGGCGCCGTCCAGGCGTCGAGTCCGGCGTCGCGTGCCATCGTCCGCGTCCGCAGCGAATGCCAGGGGTCGCTGACCAGGACCGCCGAATCGATGCCCTGCGCCGCCATCGCCTCACTGACCGCCTCGATGCTGAGCAGGGTGTCGGACCCCTCCTCGACCGCGGTGATGCTGTCGGCGGGGACGCCGCGCGAGATCAGATAGTTCTTGCCGGACGCCGCCTCGGTGTACTCGTCGCCCTCCTGTTTGCCGCCGACCGTGATGACCTCGGGGGCCACCCCGCGCTCGTACAGCTTGTACGCCTGCTCGAGCCGGGCCTCGAACACCGACGACGGGGTTCCCGAGTACTGGGCGGCCCCGAGCACGACGATCGCGTCGGCGGCCGACGTGTCGTCGATCCGCGCGACCTGCCACACCCGGACCGCGGTGCCGAGCACCAGCGCGGCGGCGAGGAGGACCACGCCGGCGATGATCCGGCGGGTCCACCGGGCCAGCGTGCCGGCGAACCCCAGGCGCGCAGGACGGCGCGGGAGGTCGTGGCGTTCACGGCTCGGTGCAGAATTCACTCCCTGATTCTGCCAGCTGTCGCCGAACTGTCCCGATGACGACTCGCCACACCCGATAGATTTGCTGCCATGCCACTCGCACCGCGCCTCGAGCAGACGCCGTCGTCCCGCCCCCGACAGCCCCGTGCTCGGCGGTTCGCCGCCGTCGGCGCCGTCTCCGCACTCCTGACTCTCGTGGCGATCCTGTTCTCTCCCGCGATCGCCTCGGCGGACGCACCGTTCCGTCTTCCCGGCCAGATCACGGACACCGTCGGTGTGCTCGACGCCGACCAGCAGAGCGACGTCCAGGCCGCGATCGACCAGCTGTACGACGAGCACAAGGTGCGGTTGTGGGTGGTGTACGTGCCCGACTTCAACGGGCTCGGCGCCGGTCCGTGGGCGGATCAGACGGCGCAGGCGTCCTCGCTCGGCGACCGCGACGCCCTGCTCGCGGTCGCGACGGTCGACCGCGAGTACGCCCTCATCGCGCCGGACGGACTGTCGGAGATCACCAGCGACGAGGCCGAGTCGATCCGGGTGGATGCGGTGGAACCCGCCCTGCGCGAGGAGGATTGGGCCGGAGGCGCGATCGCCGCAGCGGGCGGCCTGGGCGACGCGATGAGTCCGGGCGAAGGAATGTCGGTGCGCACACTGCTGATCGGCGGCGGTGTGGTCGTCGTGGGCGCGGGTGGCGTGGTGCTGTATTCGCGGAAGAAGAAGCACGACCGCATCCGGGCCGGCGTCGAGGCGGCGCGCAGCATCAGCCCCGAGGACACCGCCGCGCTGACGGCGCTGCCGCTGCCGACGCTGGACGAGCGCGCCAAGGAGGTGCTCGTCGAGACCGACGACGCGCTGCGTACGAGTCAGGAGGAACTCGACCTGGCCCGCGGGGAATTCGGCGAGCAGGCCACGGCATCGTTCACGGCGGCGTTCGACACGGCGAAGGCGACACTCGCGGCCGCGTTCACCGTCCGTCAGCGACTCGACGACGCGATCCCCGAGACCCCACAGCAGCAACGGGAGATGCTCATCGACATCATCACCTCGTGCGGGCGCGCCGACCGCGAACTCAACGAGCGGGTTCAGGAGTTCGACGGACTCCGGGACCTGCTGATCAACGCCCCCGACCGACTCGACGCGCTCACCCGGGACATGGTCGCGCTGACTGTGCGCATCCCCGATTCCACGCAGACGCTCGCCACCCTGCAGACCGAATTCCCGGCCGCCGCACTCGCTTCCGTCGCCCACAACGTGACGATGGCGGAGGAGCGGCTCGCGTTCGCGGAACGGGCCGTGGCCGACGGCAGGGACGCGATCGCCCTGCCGCCCGGAAAACAGGGACCGGCGGTGTCGGCGATCCGCGGAGCCGAGGGCGCCCTCGAACAGGCCCGGACGCTACTCGACGCCGTCGACCACGCCGCGGAGGACATCCGGCACGCCATCGCGACGCTGCCGGCCGCGATCACCGACGTGGAGGCCGGGATCGCGGCCTCAGCCCAGTTCACCGAGCAGGGTGGAGACCGGCTCGCGTCGGCCCGCGCCGCGGCCGAGGCAGCGCTGGCGGCGGCCCGCACTGCCGCGGACACCGACCCGCTCGGCAGCTTCACCCAGATCGTCAAGGCAGACGCGGAACTCGACGCCGTCCTCGCCGAGGCGCAGGAATCCCGGCAGCAGGCCGAGCGCGCGCAGCAGCGTCTCGAGCAGGACCTCGTGGCCGCGCAGTCGCAGGTCACGGCGGCGTCGGACTTCATCGGCACCCGACGCGGCGCGGTGGGAGCGGACGCCCGGACCCGCCTGACCGAGGCGCAGCGGCACCTGGCGGGCGCGCAGCAACTCCGCGCCACCGACGCCTCCCGCGCGCTTCAGCACGCCCAGGCCGCGGCCGGCCTGGCGGCCGACGCACTGCGCCTGGCGCAGAACGACGTGAGCCGCTGGGAGTCCCGCCAGCTCCCCGGGCCCGGAAGCGGTGGCGGGAACGCCACCGGTGCGATCCTCGGCGGCATCCTGATCGACAGCATCCTGCGCGGCGGATTCAGCGGCGGCGGCAACTGGGGAAGCCGCGGCTCCGGCGGCGGCGGCCGCAGCAGCGGCCCGCGGTCCTTCGGCGGGCCGAGCAGCTCCGGCCGGATCAGTGGGGGCGGCCGATTCTGACGTCCTCCCGAGTCTTCGTCGCACTCGCCTGCGTCGCGGCCACCGCCTGCGGCGGCCTGTCGGGCTGCGCGGGCGGGGATCCGACCGAGGACGACGCGATCCCGCTGTCGGCGGAGGCGTATCGCAGCCGGGAGGACGACGCGGCGGGTGGGCGGATTCACGTGCGGATAGCGAACACCGGCGATGTGCCCGTCGACGTGACATCCGTGGCGTTGGACAGTCCCGGCTTCGAGGCGGCACCCGAGACCCGGCGCGTGGTCGAACTCGGTCCCGGCAACCGGATCGATGTCGAGGCCGAATACGGCCCGGTGCGCTGCGACACACCCCCGGAGCCGGCGTACACCCTGATCGGGGTCGCCGATCCGAGCGGCTCGCCCGTGCGGGTGCCGCTCGCTGCCCCGTACGACGTCCTCGGCCGTATCCACGACAGTGACTGCGCCGCAGAGGATCTGGCGCGGGCCGTACCGGTGACACTGATCCCGGCGGCGGCTCCGCCCGAGCCGGCAGCACCCCTGCCCGCCCAGCTCGTCGTGAGCCGGGGAACGGCGTCGGGTGACATCCGGTTGGACGAGATCGGCGGCAGCGTCCTGTATGCGCTGCACGGCGCACTGCCCGCCACCATGCGGGCGGGCGAGGACCGGCTGAGCGTCGACATCTCCATCGACGCGGCGCGGTGCGACCCCCATGCCCTTGCGGAGGCGAAGAAGCCCTTCGTCTTTCCGCTGTGGATCGCCGTCGGCTCCTCGGCACCGGAATACTCGCGCATCCCGGTGTCCGAGGAGAACCGGCGAATCCTGACGAACTATCTGACCGTCACCTGCGACGCGCGCAGGTGACGGCGGATCAGGAACCGATGAGGCGCTGCGCCAGGTAGCCCTCGACCTGGTCGAGCGCGACCCGCTCCTGGGCCATGGAGTCACGCTCACGGACGGTCACGGCGTGGTCCTCGAGCGTGTCGAAGTCCACGGTGATGCAGAACGGTGTGCCGATCTCGTCCTGACGGCGGTAGCGGCGGCCGATCGCGCCGGCGTCGTCGAACTCGACGTTCCAGTGCTGGCGGAGCGTCGCGGCGAGATCCTTGGCCTTCGGCGTCAGGTCCGCGTTGCGCGACAGCGGCAGCACCGCGGCCTTCACCGGGGCGAGACGACGGTCCAGACGCAGCACGGTGCGCTTGTCGACGCCGCCCTTCGCGTTCGGCGCCTCGTCCTCGGTGTACGCGTCGACGAGGAACGCCATCAGCGAACGCGTGAGACCGGCTGCCGGCTCGATGACGTACGGCGTGTAGCGCTCACCTGTGGCCTGGTCGTAATAGTTGAGGTCGGTGCCCGAATGCTTCGAGTGGGTCGACAGGTCGAAGTCGGTGCGGTTGGCCACACCCTCGAGCTCGCCCCACTCACTGCCCTGGAAGTGGAAGCGGTACTCGATGTCGACGGTGCGCTTGGAGTAGTGCGACAGCTTGTCCTGTGCGTGCTCGTACAGGCGCAGGTTGTCCTTGTTGATGCCGAGCCCGGTGTACCAGTCCATGCGGTAGTCGATCCAGTACTGGTGCCACTCTTCGTCCTCGCCGGGCTTGACGAAGAACTCCATCTCCATCTGCTCGAACTCGCGGGTGCGGAAGATGAAGTTTCCGGGCGTGATCTCGTTGCGGAAGCTCTTGCCGATCTGGCCGATGCCGAACGGGGGCTTCTTGCGCGACGTGGTGAGCACGTTCGCGAAGTTCACGAAGATGCCCTGCGCGGTCTCCGGGCGGAGGTAGTGCATGCCCTCTTCGCTCTCGACCGGGCCGAGGTACGTCTTCAGCATCATGTTGAAGTCGCGGGGCTCGGTCCACTGACCGACCGTGCCGCAGTCGGGGCAGGCCACGACGTCCATCGGGACGTCGTCCGGGTTGTCGAGGCCCTTCTTCTCCGCGTACGCCTCCTGCAGGTGGTCCTGACGGTGGCGCTTGTGACAGTTGAGGCACTCGACCAGCGGGTCGTTGAACACGCCGACGTGACCGGACGCCACCCACACCTCGCGGGGCAGGATGACCGAGGAGTCGAGGCCGACGACGTCCTCACGGCTGGTGACCATGTTGCGCCACCACTGCTTCTTGATGTTCTCCTTGAGCTCGACGCCCAAGGGGCCGTAGTCCCAGGCCGACTTCGTGCCTCCGTAGATCTCACCGCACGGGTAGACCAGGCCACGACGCTTGGCGAGATTGACGACGGTTTCGACTTTGGACTTCGGTGCCACTCGGGTGCTCTCCATCTGGGTAATAGATGCATGGTTCACGTGCGCTTTTCGGAGCCCAGCCTATCTGCCCGACCGCGGTCGGTTCACCCACCCGGTTGACATGCGTATTCGTGCATATCAAAATGGAATCGATTTGCAATAAGGTGAGGGTGATCCTCCCGGGCCGACGGCCTCGCGGCCACGGTCCCGTCCATTGTCCGGCACACCGAAGGAGATCACTGGTGAGCGTCATCGATCCCGGGGATCTGCATCCGTTCGAGGCGGCGGCGCCCGCTCCCGTGCCGTCGAAGGAGACCCTTGCGGCGGCCGGCGACATCCTGCGCGCCCTCGCCGCCCCCGTCCGGATCGCGATCGTCCTCCAGCTCCGCGAATCGGAACGGTGCGTGCACGAACTCGTCGGGGCACTCGGAGTCACCCAGCCACTGATCAGCCAGCATCTTCGCGTGCTCAAGGCCGCGGGCGTCGTCCGCGGCGAACGCACGGGACGTGAGGTCCTCTACCGCCTGGTGGACGACCACCTCGCCCACATCGTCGTGGACGCCGTCGCGCACGCCGAGGAAGGATAGAAGCCTTGACCCAGAACACCGGCCAGCGCAAGCCCGTCGTCGTGGGAGTACGCGCCACCAAGCAGCGCAGCGCCATCTCCGCGCTCCTCGACGACATCGAGGAGTTCCGGTCGGCGCAGGAACTGCACGACGAACTCCGCAAGCGCGGCGAGGGCATCGGGTTGACCACCGTCTACCGCACCCTGCAGACGCTCGCCGACGCCGGAACGGTCGACGTCCTGCGTACCGACACCGGTGAATCCGTGTACCGGCGCTGCTCGTCCGGACATCACCATCACCTCGTCTGCCGCACCTGCGGCTACACCGTCGAGGTCGAGGGGCCCACCGTCGAGCAGTGGTCGCAGTCGATCGCCGACGCCCACGGCTTCTCCGACGTCAGCCACACCATCGAGATCTTCGGCCTCTGCAAGGACTGCAGCGCGACGCAGTGAGCGTCAGGGGATCAGCCCCTGACGGGCGGTATCGGCCCCGCTCAACACGAGAAGCAGCATGGTGGTCAGCGCCTCGTCTTCGAGCCCGGCGGCCGGGAACGTGTAGCGCAGGATGACGTCCGCGAGCCGGCCGTGGCCGAACACCGCGATCGAACCGAACTGCAGTGCGCCGTTCCGCTCCGCGACCCTCTTGTGCAGCGACGCGCTGACCGGACGATCCCAGGCCAGCACGCACGTCATCGATAGCACATCGAGGCCCTCGGTGAGGGTCATCGCACTGATCGAGCACAGCGCCCCGGCGTACTCGAAACTCAGCGAGCCGTCCTCCGCCCGGGTGACGGTGGCGAAGTGTTCGAGCGCGTCCGCCGCCCGCTCGAGCAGTGCGGGCGCCCCGTCGACGGTCATTTCACCCCACCGAACCGACGGTCACGCGATGCGTACTCCACGCATGCCGCCCACAGGTCCCGGCGGTCGAAATCGGGAAACAACTTCTCCTGATACACCATCTCGGCGTAGGCCGACTGCCAGATCAGGAAGTTGGACGTGCGCTGCTCGCCGGACGGCCGGAGGAACAGGTCGACGTCCGGCATGTCCGGCTCGTCGAGATACCGGGCCACGGTCGCCTCGGTGATCTTCTCCGGGTCGAGTTGCCCCGCCGCGACCCGCCTGCCGATCTCCTTCGCCGCGTCGGCGATCTCCGCGCGCCCGCCGTAGTTGACGCACATGGTCAGGTTCATGACCGTGTTGTGCTTCGTCAGCTCCTCGGCGATCTCGAGTTCCTTGATGACGCTGCGCCACAGCTTGGGCCGGCGACCCGCCCACCGCACGCGCACCCCCATCTCGTGCATCTCGTCGCGGCGACGCCGGATCACGTCGCGGTTGAAGCCCATCAGGAAGCGGACTTCCTCGGGGCTGCGTTTCCAGTTCTCGGTGGAGAACGCGTAGGCCGACAACCATTCGACGCCCATCTCGATGCACCCGCAGACGGCGTCCATCAACACGGCCTCGCCGCGTTCGTGGCCCGCGGTCCGGGGCAGTCCCCGCTCCTGCGCCCAGCGGCCGTTGCCGTCCATCACCAGCGCGATGTGCCGGGGCACGAGTTCGGGTTGCAGGCCCGGCGGGCGGGCGCCCGAGGGGTGCTGGTCCGGCGGCCGGATCTGGCGCTCGGCCCCGGAATTATGCGGGGCTCGAGGTTCGCGTCGTCGAATCACGGTCCCCATCCTGCCTGACCGAATCCTCCACCCTTACCGCCGCATGCGGTCGTGCGCGTTCGATCAGCGGGAGGGTGCGGAGTTGCCGTTCGAGGTGCCATTGCAGGTGCGCCGCGACGAGACCGCTGGCCTGCCCCCGCAACGACTCGGGCACGTCCTCCGTGCTCGCCCAGTCGCCGCGGATCAGCGCATCCATCAGGTCGAGGACACCCGGTGACGGCGTGGCGGCGCCCGGCGGCCGGCAATGGACGCACACCGCTCCCCCGGCGGCCACGTGGAATGCCCGGTGCGGTCCGGGGGCGCTGCACCGCGCGCAGTCGTCGAGGGCGGGAGCCCATCCCGCAAAACCCATGGCCCGCAACAGGAAGGCGTCGAGGATCAGCTCGCACGGGCGGTTGTGCTCGGCGACGGCCCGCAGCGCACCTACCGTCAGGCGATGCAGTTGCGGCGCCGGGGCCCGTTCCTCACCGGCGAGCCGCTCGGCGGTCTCGAGGATCGCGCACGCCGTGGTGTACCGGGAGTAGTCGTCGACGATGTCGGTCGCGAATGCGTCGACCGTCTGGACCTGGGTGACGATGTCGAGGTTGCGGCCGGGGTAGAGCTGCACGTCGATGTGCGCGAACGGCTCGAGCCGGGCGCCGAACTTGGACTTCGTGCGGCGCACCCCCTTGGCGACCGCGCGCACCAGACCGTGCTGCCGGGTGAGGAGTGTGACGATACGGTCGGCCTCGCCCAGCTTGTGCTGGCGCAGGACCACCGCATTGTCTCGATACAACCTCACCGGTCCAGTCTCCCACGTCGAGGCGACCACATTCCGCAGGCCGAGCCGCGTGCGACGGTCAGGGCTCGGTGCGCCCGTCGCGCACGGCGTCGACGACGTCGCGGACTCCGTCGATGACGAGTTGCGGCTGCTCGATGTTGATGTTGTGGCCGCTGTTCGTGTTCGTGACATGTTTGGCACCCGGGACGAGTTGTGCCAGATCCGCCTGCGCCTTCGGCTGCACGGCGTCGAGGGCCGGGCCGTAGCCGGGATCGATGTCGGCGGGGAGGCTTCCGTTCGCGACGCCCTCCGCGATCTGCGGCGCCACCGAGCGGTCGGCGGAGAGAACGACGAGCGGCTGGGGCCGGATCGGTTCGGCGGCGCGGATCTCGTCGAAGCTGCGGACGAAGTCGACGCGCTCGAGGTCCGGGTATTCGTCGAGACTGTCCTGCTGCGGGGTGTTGAGCCGCAGGAACTCCTGGAACTGCTCCGGGGGCAGGAGTGTCTGCAACTCCTCCGACTGCGCGTCGATCAGCACCATGCCCGCCACCTCGTCGGGATGGGTGCCGGCGAAGAGTCTCGCGATCTGACCGCCGTAGGAGTGGGCGGCCAGCACGTAGGGGCCGGGGCCGGCCTCGCCGGTGGCGCCCAGCAGCGACTGGAGGTCGGCGACCGCGTCCGTGGTGGTGATCGGCTGCGGAACCGGGTCGCTGCGGCTCAATGCGTCGTCGCCCAGCACGACTCCCGGCCGGTCGTACGAGCAGACTCGGGTGAACTCGGCGACACCGTCGAAGGCCGAGGTGGCGGCCGGATCGGCCGTCGTCGTCCACTGATCGGCGCCGAACCGGAGACCGGACGCAAACACGACGGTCGGTGCGCCTGTGCCCGCGCACTCCAGATAGATGTGGCGGCCCCCGCCGATGTCGACGGTGCCCGCGAAATCCTTGCTCGCGCCGTCGCCGTCATCGGCTCCACACGCGGCGACGAGCAACACGACGCCCACTGCCGGGAGCCACCTCGACAACCGTTGCCTGTTCGGCACGACACACCTCGGAACCGGTCCGGAAACGCACCGCGCTCCCGGTGGTTCCATACCCCGGTCAGCTGCGTTCAAACGGCGGCGCCCCCCGATCAGCTCAGCCGCTGGTCGAGATGCACCGACACCTCGACGCCGGCCGCGTCCTTGCCGATCAGCCTGCACAGTGCGATCTTCAGGGGAAGCCAGTGCGGACCCTCGCCCGAGGGCATCAGGGTGGCATTGAACGGGTGGCCGTCGATGGTCCCGCCGACCTTCACCGGCCGCCTCGTTCCGAGGAGTTCGGCGGAGTCCGGCACGGTCACGTACGTCGCGAACGCCCCGTCCTTCTGGATCGGCGCCGTAAAGGTGTGCGCGAGCGATTGCGGGGTCTCCGGTGCGGGCATTCGTGGATCCTCCGGTCGAGTGTGATGCTGCGGTCGAAAGGTAGGACTCCCGGAGCCGGCCGGAATCATCGGTCGTGAGCGGGATTACCGTCACACCTGGAACCGGTAGCCCATCCCGGCCTCGGTGATGAGGTGACGCGGGTGGGACGGGTCGTCCTCGAGTTTGCGCCTCAGCTGCGCCAGATACACCCGCAGGTAGTGGGTCTCGGTGGCGTACGCCGGACCCCACACCTCCCGCAGCAGTTCCTTCTGCCCCACCAGCTTGCCCTTGTTGCGCACGAGCATCTCGAGCATCCCCCACTCGGTCGGCGTCAGGTGCACCTCGGCCCCCGCCCGGCGCACCGTCTTCGCCGCCAGATCGACCGTGAACGAATCCGTTTCCACCACAGGTTCACTCGTGTCGACGGCCGTCGTCGCCCGGCGGGCGGCCGCACGCACCCGCGCCAGGAACTCGTCCATCCCGAACGGCTTGGTGACGTAGTCGTCGGCGCCGGCGTCGAGGGCCTCCACCTTGTCCGCGGAGTCGGTCCGCGCCGACAACACGATCACCGGTGCGGGGCACCACCCGCGGAGGCCGGCGAGCACCTCGGTGCCGTCCATGTCGGGTAGCCCGAGGTCGAGCACGATCACGTCCGGTGGTCGCTCGGCCGCGGCGCGCAGGGCGGCGGCCCCGGACGCGGCCGTCACCACGTCGTATCCGCGCACGCTCAGATTGATCCGCAGCGCGCGGAGAATCTGAGGTTCGTCGTCGACGACGAGAACTCTCGTCATGGATGCGCCCCTCCCGCCCCGGCCAGTTCCACCACCATCGTCAGACCACCGCCGGGGGTGTCGGTGGCGCTGATGGTCCCGCCCATCGCGTCCACGAATCCGCGGACGACGGAGAGCCCGAGCCCGACTCCCGTGGTGGTGTCGCGGTCCCCCAGCCGCTGGAACGGGGCGAACATCTCGTCTGCCCGCCCACGCGGAATTCCCGGCCCCGTGTCGGCGACGGTGACGACGGCGCGGTCGCCGACCGCCGCGGCACCGACGCGGATCACGGAGTCCTCACCGTAGCGGAGTGCGTTGTCGATCAGATTCGCGAGCACCCGCTCGAGCAGGCCCGAATCCGCCATCGCCGCGACCGTTCCGACGTCGACCTCCACCCTTTCCCGGGCCCTGGTCCCGGTCCGGCCGCCGATTCCCAGACCCACCAGCGCCCGGTGCACCACCTCGTCGAGGTACACCGGCCGCAGCGTCGGGGTCACCACTCCCGCCGCGAGACGGGACGAGTCGAGCAGGTTGCCGACGAGGGAGGTCAGGACGTCGGCCGATTCCTCGATGGTCGCGAGCAGTTCGGCGGTGTCCTCGGGTGAGAAGTCGACGTCGTCGCTGCGCAGGCTGGACGCGGCGGCCTTGACCGCGGCCAGTGGGGTCCGGAGGTCGTGGCTGACGGCGGACAGCAGCGATCGCCGCAACCGGTCGGCCTCGGCCAGCGCCTGCGCCTGCCCCGCCTCCTGCGCGAGCTCGGTCTGACGGATCATGCCCACCGCCTGGTTGGCGACGGCGAGCAGCACGCGACGGTCCCGGGCGTGCAGTTCACTTCCGCGCAGGGCGAGCGCGTACTCCCCTTCCCCCACCTCGCAGACGGTGTCGGCGTCGTCGACGCTCACCGGTGGGTGCGGCCCGACGGACCCCACCGGACCGCGGTCGCGGTGCAGCACGCTGACCGAATCCTGGCCGTAGGTCTCGCGCACCTTCTCGAGCAGGGTGCCGAGGTCGGCGCCGCGCAGCACCGATCCGGCGAACAGTGCCAGCAGCTCGGCTTCCTGCGACGCCCGGCGGGCTTCCCGCGACCGCTTGGCGGCCGCGTCGACCAGGACCGCGACGGCGACGGCCACCACGAGCAGCACGACCGTGGTGATGAAGTTGTCCGGCTCGGCGATGGTGAAGCTCCGCACCGGCGGCGTGAAGAAGTAGTTGAGGAACAGACCCGAGATCAGCGCGGAGAACGCGGCGGGGGCGACACCCCCGAGCAGCGAGACGAGCAGCACCACGATGAAGAACAGGGCCCCCTCGCCGACCAATCCGAGCCACCGGTCGACGGCACTCATCACGAGCGTGGCCACCGACGGTACGAGGACGGCGGCGATCCAGGCGATCGCCGTGCGCGAACGGGAGCCCACCGGCGACAACCGCCGCGGGCGGTGGGATTCGCCGTGCGTCACCATGTGCACGTCGATCGACCCGGACTGGTGCAGCACGCTCGCGCCGATGCCCTCGTCGAAGATCCGTGCCCACCGTGAGCGTCTCGACGTGCCCAGCACCAGCTGCGTGGCGTTCGCGGTCCGGGCGAAGTCGAGCAGCGTGGTGGGAACGTCGTCGCCGACGACGCTGTGCAGGCTCGCCCCGATGCTCGCGGCGAGCGTGCGCACCTTGCCCATCTCCGGAGCCGAGACACCCGCGAGGCCGTCGCCGCGCACCACGTGCACGACGATCAGTTCGGCGCTGGATCTCGACGCGATCCGGCCGGCGCGCCGAACCAGCGTCTCCGATTCCAGCCCGCCCGTCACCGCGACCACCACCCGTTCCCGGGCCTCCCACGTGTCGGTGATCTTGTTCTCCGCACGGTATTTCGCGAGTGCGGCATCCACCTGGTCGGCCACCCACAGCAGGGCCAGTTCGCGGAGTGCGGTGAGGTTCCCTTTCCGGAAGTAGTTGCTCAGTGCCGCGTCGACCTTGTCCGCGGCATAGATGTTGCCGTGGGACAGCCTGCGGCGCAGAGCCTCCGGAGTGATGTCGACCAATTCGACCTGGGTGGCGGCGCGCACCACCTCGTCGGGAACCGTTTCCTGCTGCACCACTCCGGTGATCCGCTGGACCACGTCGTTGAGGCTTTCGAGGTGCTGGACGTTGAGCGTCGAGAGGACGTCGATCCCCGCGGCGAGGAGTATCTCCACGTCCTGCCAGCGTTTCTCGTGGACGCTGCCCGGTGTGTTCGTGTGCGCGAGCTCGTCGACGAGGACCAGCGCCGGCCTGCGGGCCAGCACCGCCTCGACGTCGAGTTCCCGGCCGAGCGTGCCCCGGTAGGCGATCAGCTTGGGCGGAACCAGTTCGAGGTCGCCGAGCTGCGCCGCCGTGCGGTCGCGGCCGTGGGTCTCCACCACGGCCGCGACCACGTCGCACCCCCGTTCCCGGCGGCGGTGCGCCTCACCGAGCATCGCGAACGTCTTGCCGACGCCCGGTGCGGCTCCGAGATAGATGCGCAGTTCGCCGCGTCGGTGTTCGGCGTCCCGGCGCTCGCCGTCGGTTCCGGTACCACTCACCTCGCCATCATCCACCAGCGGTCGGGGCCGTGCACTCAGGAGCGGTCAGGCCGAGGGCCAGGTTCAGTTCGAGGACGTTCACCCGTTCCTCACCGAGGAAGCCGAGTTGCCTTCCCTCGGTGTTCTCGTCGACGAGTTGCCGGACCCGGGTCTCGCTGAGACCGTTCTCCGCGGCCACCCTCGGCACCTGCAACGCCGCGTACGCGGGGCTGATGTGCGGGTCGATGCCCGAGCCGGATCCGGTGACCGCGTCGGGCGGTACCACGGCGGGGTCCACCCCTTCCCGGGTGGCGATCGCCGCCCGCCGGTCGGCGATGAACGTCGCCAGGATTTCACTGCTCGGCCCCTGGTTGGTGGGCAGGGCGGAGGCGGGGTCGCCCGTCGCGAACGGATCCTGTTCGGCCACCGACCCGGTGACCCGGTTGTGGAAGAACGGATCCGGCTCCCCCGCAGGCACCTGCGGGTCGACACCGACCCACCGGCTCCCGACGACGCACCCGGTGCTGTCGCGCACCGGAGACCCCTCGGCCGCTCCGGCGCCGATCCTGCTCACCCCCCACACTGCGGCGGGATAAAGCACACCGAGGACTGCCGTGAGTGCGAGCAGGACGAGTAGTCCGGCCCAGGTCTGCCGGAGCAGGCCGATGAGAAATCGCATGCGGGATCACCCAATTCCGGGAACGAGACGGACGACGAGGTCGATGAGCCAGATACCGGCGAACGGTGTGATCACACCGCCGAGGCCGTAGATCAGCAGGTTGCGGCCCAGCAGCGTCGACGCCGACGACGGACGGTAGCGAACGCCTTTCAGCGACAACGGGATCAGCGCGACGATCACCACGGCGTTGAAGATCACCGCCGACAGGATGGCCGATTCCGGGGTGGCCAGCCGCATGATGTTCAGCGTGTTCAGCTGCGGATAGATGCCGCTGAACAGGGCGGGAAGAATCGCGAAGTACTTGGCCAGGTCGTTGGCGAGCGAGAACGTGGTGAGCGCACCGCGGGTGATGAGAAGCTGCTTGCCGATCTCCACCACCTCGATGAGCTTGGTGGGATCCGAATCGAGATCCACCATGTTCCCGGCTTCCTTCGCCGCGGACGTGCCGGTGTTCATCGCCACCCCGACATCCGCCTGGGCCAGCGCCGGGGCGTCGTTGGTGCCGTCCCCGGTCATCGCGACGAGCCGGCCGCCCTCCTGTTCTCTGCGGATCAGCGCGAGCTTGTCCTCGGGTGTCGCCTCGGCCATGAAGTCGTCGACTCCGGCCTCGGCCGCGATGGCCTTCGCCGTCAACGGGTTGTCGCCGGTGATCATCACCGTGCGAATCCCCATGGCCCGCAGTTCCGCGAACCGCTCGGCGATACCCGGTTTCACCACGTCCGACAGCGCGATCACGCCGAGGACGGTCGCTGCGTCTCCGCGGACGGTGGCGACCACCAACGGGGTTCCCCCGGCCTGCGCGATCCGGTTCACGCTGTCGGTGACCGCGGACGCCGCGCGTCCGCCGAGCGCCCGCACCCAGGTCAGCACCGCGTCGCTCGCGCCCTTGCGGATCCGGGCGCCGTCGATGTCGAGTCCGCTCATCCGGGTCTGCGCCGTGAACGGCACGAACTCCGCCGCTCTCTCCGCCTCGGACGGTGCGGGGTCCAACCCGAAGTCGCGGGCGCACAGGTCCACGATGCTGCGACCCTCGGGCGTGCCGTCCGCGAGACTGGACAACCGTGCGGCCGTGGCCAACTCGATCGCGGAAACCCCCGGTGCGGGATGCAGGGCCGTGGCCTGCCGGTTGCCGAACGTGATGGTGCCGGTCTTGTCCATCAGCAGGGTGTCGATGTCGCCGGCAGCCTCCACCGCCCGCCCCGACATCGCCAGGACGTTCCGCTGCACCAGTCGGTCCATCCCGGCGATGCCGATGGCCGACAGCAGGGCCCCGATCGTGGTGGGGATCAGGCAGACCAGCAACGCGATCAGCTTGATCGGATCCTGCTCCTGGCCCGCGTACAGGCCCATCGGGCCGATCGCGACGACGGCCAGCAGGAAGATGATCGTCAGCGACGCCAGCAGGATGTTCAGCGCGATCTCGTTCGGCGTCTTCTGCCGCGCCGCCCCCTCCACTAGGGCGATCATCCGGTCCACGAACGACTGTCCGGGGGCCGCGGTGATGCGCACGACGAGCCGGTCGGACAGCACGGTCGTGCCACCGGTGACGGCACACCGGTCGCCACCGGATTCGCGGACGACGGGCGCCGATTCGCCGGTGATGGCCGACTCGTCCACGGTCGCAATGCCGTCGACGACGTCACCGTCGCCGGGTATCACCTCTCCCGCCTCGACGACCACCCGGTCGCCGACGGTGAGTTCGGTACCCGCCACCGACTCCACCCGGCCGCTCGCCGCGATCCGGTGGGCGACCGTGTCCTGCTTCACCTTCCGCAGGCTCGCCGCCTGCGCCTTGCCCCGGCCTTCCGCGACCGACTCGGCCAGATTCGCGAACAGCACCGTGAACCACAGCCAGGCGGCGACGGCCCAGGAGAACACGGACGGGTCGGCGACGGCCATAACGGTGGTGACGACGGAGCCGACGAACACCACGAACATCACCGGGTTGCGGGCGAGGTGCCGGGGGTCGAGTTTGCGCAGGGCGCCCGGTAGCGCCGTCACCAGCTGGGCGGGGCTGAAGATTCCCGCCTTCACGGGCGCCGGGTCGTGGCCGGCATCGGTCGTCGTGGTCGCCGCCTCGTTCTCCAGACGACTGGTCACGTTCACACTCACTGCAGAGCCTCCGCGATCGGTCCCAGCGCGAGGGCCGGGAAGAATGTCAACGCCGCGACGAGCACGACGGTGCCGGTGAGGAGCCCGGTGAACATCGGGCCCGCCGTCGGCAGGGTTCCGGCGCCTGCGGCCGTCTTCTTCTGCGACGCCAGGGATCCGGCGAGCGCGAGGACGAAGATGATCGGCAGGAACCGGCCGAACAGCATGCACAGGCCGAGAGCGGTCTGGAACCAGTCGCTCGTCACCGTCAGCCCGCCGAACGCACTGCCGTTGTTGTTCGAGGCCGACGCGAACGCGTACAGCACTTCCGAGAACCCGTGGATGGATCCGGGACTTCCGGGGTCGCCGCTGTTGCCCTGGTAACCGGTGGTCGAGGACAGGATCACGGTGATCCCGGTCCCGATCAGGACGAGCGCCGGCATCACCAGCACGGACAGGGCGGCGAGGGTGATCTCCCGCTGCCGCAGCTTCTTGCCGAGGTATTCGGGTGTGCGGCCGACGAGGAGTCCGCCGACGAAGACGGCGATCAGGGCGAGGACGAGAATTCCGTAGAGCCCCGTGCCGACACCGCCCGGCGCGATCTCGCCGAGCAGCATGTTGAGCAGAACGGCTCCGCCGCCGAGCGGCGACAGGCTGTCGTGCGCCGAATTCACTGCGCCCGTGGATGTTCCGGTGGTGCTCACGGCGAACAGTGCCGTTCCCGGGATTCCGAAACGCACCTCCTTGCCCTCCATCATCGCGCCCGCGGCGGTGGCGGCGACGCCGCGCCGACCCGACTCCGCGGCCAGCGTGACCGCGAGGAGCGATCCCCACAGGATGCCCATCACGGCGAGCAGGGTCAGCCCCTGGCGGTGCCCGGACACCTCGCTCGCTCGGTCGTGAGGATCGCCGACCATGGTGCCGAACGTGCGGGTGAGGGAGACCGGGATCAGCAGGATCGCGAGGATCTCGACGATGTTGCTGACCGGCGTCGGGTTCTCGAACGGGTGCGCTGAATTGGCGGCGAGAATCCCGCCGCCGTTGGTGCCGAGTTCCTTGATCGCTTCCTGCGAGGCGACGGGCGCGAGTGCGTTGGTGACGGAGTTGCCGTCCAGACCGGTGGACGCGAAGCCCGGGTGGAAGGACTGGATCACGCCCTGGCTCAGCAGGATCAGCGCGATCACGAAGGAGAACGGCAGCAGAATACGCAGGCTGCCCCGGGTGAGGTCCACCCAGAAGTTGCCGATCTCACCGCCGCGCGACACCCGGACGAATCCGCGGATCAGCGCCACCGCGACGGCCATGCCCACCGCTGCGGACACGAAGTTCTGCACGGCGAGCCCGACCGGCTGGGTCAGGTTGCTCATCGTCGTCTCGGGCGCATACGACTGCCAGTTGGTGTTCGTCACGAACGACACGGCCGTGTTGAACGCCACCGCGGGACTGACCCCGGAGAGGTCCCCGGACAGCGGCAGCACGCCCTGGATGCGCTGCAGCGCGTAGAGGAACAGCACACTCGCCGTAGAGAATCCCAGCACGCTGCCCGCGTAGCCGTACCAGGTCTGCTCGGTGTGGGGGTTGATGCTGCACAGGCGGTACAGGACGGATTCGACCCGCAGGTGACGGCGTGATTCGTACACGCGCGCCATGTAGTCGCCCACCGGCACGTAGGCGACCGCGAGTACCGCGAGGACGAAGGCGACCTGCAGTCCGGCCGCCAGGGCAGGCGTCATCAGAACCGCTCCGGGTCGACGAGCGCGATCAGGAGGTACACGACGAGCGCTGCGGCGATCGTGACGAGCGCGACCGCGAGTATTCCGGCGCCCGTCATTTCACGCGTCCGGTCTGCAGGGCACGGAGAACGAGCGCGCAACAGGCGAATCCGCCGACGACGAGCGCGACGTAGGCCACATCGGCCATGTGAGGATCCCTCTTTGTACTGATCCTGCGGTTCAGCGCAGGCATGACACCCCACGGTTGTGGGGTGTCATGCCAGCATCACGCCGGATCTCGGCGAAAGAGGCGGCGCTGACGAAGCGCTTACGGGACTCCTCCGGCTCTTGACGCTTTCCTTACGCGGTCCGGGTCAGCCGCGACACGGACGCGGGCACGGGTGTGCCGCTCGCCACCCACGGTGCCGGGACGGGCGCACCGGCGACCGACCGAACCGGGACCACGCCGGCCCACGCGCTGCTGGTTTCCGTGGGTTCGCCCGGCGGTGCGTCCCGCACCTTGACGGTCCACTGGCCCGGCGTGATCGGGAGGGCGAGGGCCAGTGTCGCGGCGAGTTCCTTGCGCCGGTGCCCCCGGACCTCCGTGCTGCGGCCGGGGATCAGCACGTCCGACAGCGCGTTCAGTGCGTCGGTGGATTCGTCTTCGTCGAGGGTGACGAGGTTGCCCCGCACCACCGCCGAACGGTAGTTGGCGGACGAGTCGAACAGGGTGTCCGCGACGACGATTCCGTCGAGCATCGCGACGCACAGCACCGCAGGCGCGCCCGCCGCCACCTGCCGCAGCGCACCGGCCCCGGTGGAGCCGTGCAGCAGGATCCTGTCGCCGTCGCGGGCGTACAGCATCGGCACGGCCCATGGCAGCCCGTCGACGACGGTGGCGAGGGTGCCCATCGGCGCGGCGTCGAGGACGGCGTCGAGTTGCGCGCGTTCGGTGCGGGCACGGTCGGGGTATCTCATGATCTTGTCCACGAGACCATCATCACCCTAATGTGGATCATCATCCAGATCCACAATCATCATTATCGACAGACCAGTATTGTCGGGACCATGCCCCGGATCAGCCCCGAACTGCACCTGACGTTGCGGCTCCCCGACACCGACGCGCCGCTGCGGCATCGCATCGCGGAGTCGATCCTCGACGAGATCCGCGTGGGTCGCCTGCGACCCGGCGACCCACTGCCCTCCTCGCGGGCGCTGGCCGAACACCTGACAGTCGCGCGGGCGTCGGTGGTCGACGCCTACGACGAACTCTGCTCGTCCGGATACGCGAACGCCCGCGCCGGGTCCGGCACCCGGATCGCACCCGGCGCCGACGTCGCGGCCCGCGCACACGTCGCCTCGCACACGATCACCCGAACGTCGGATCAGGCCTCCTCCGCCGCCCCGGGAACACCGGCGGCGCTGTGGGATCTCACTCCGGGCCACCCCGATCCCGCCCTGATCTCCACCGTCGACTGGCGCCGGGCGTGGCGGTCGGCCGCCGCCGCGGCCGTGACCTCGGACGTCCCGGGCCCGGACGCACACCCGGAGTTGCGACGGTCCCTCGTGGAACATCTACGCCGCACCCGCGGGATCGCGGCGGGCCCCGACGAACTGGTGATCGTTCCCGGAGTCGCCGCTGCGCTCCGCACCCTCGTGACCGCAGCAGGACTCCGCGGCCGGGACGTGGTGTTCGAGGAGCCCGGCTACAGCCGGGCCCGCACCGTCCTCGACGGTTCGGGGGTTCGGACGCGCAGCGTGTCCGTGGACGGCGACGGCCTCGACCCCGCCCTGCTGCGCGCCACCGACGCCGCGGCCTACTGCACGCCTGCCCATCAGTATCCGATGGGAGCCCGGATGCCGGTGAGCCGCAGGGCCCGGCTCGTGGCCGACGCCGCGGCCTCCGGAACGGTGATCATCGAGGACGACTACGACGGCGAGTTCCGCTACGACGTGTCGGCACTGCCAGCCCTGCGCAGCATCGACCGCGGGTCGGAATGCGTGGCGTACGTGGGCACAGCGTCGAAGATCCTCACTCCCTCGATCCGCGTGGCGTGGGTGATCGCGCCTCCGGCGCTCCGGCCGGGACTCGTCCGGGCCCTCGACGCGAGCGGTGAGGCATGCTGCGCGACCACGGCCCTCGCGCTGGCGCATTTCATCGACTCGGGCGCGCTGTCGCGGCACCTCGCCCGCGCCTCCCGCACCTACTCGGCCCGCCGGGCGGCCTTCGTCGCCGCACTGCAGCAGCAATTGTCCGCGGTCGACACGGACGGTGTCGGGCTGGCCGGCATCGAGGCCGGTCTCCACGTCGTCCTCACGCTGCCCGGTTCCGTCGACGACGTCGCCGTGTCGGCTGAGCTGCAGGACCACGGTGTGACGGTCCCGAGCCTCGCCGATTACCGCACCACACCGGGCGGACCGCGGGGGCTGGTCTGCGGGTACGCCCGGCTCCCCGAATCGCAGGCTCGCGGGGCGGCCGAGGCGATCGGGAGGGTGGTCCGGCGACACCTCGGCTGATACTGTTCGTTCGAACGAACAGTCACGGGGAGGGGCGACATGAGCGCGGGACAACTGGACGATCGACGGCAACGCGACAACGACGGGGATCGGCCCCCGGGACTCGTCGAGCAGGCGCAGGCGCTGGCCTCCGGCGCCGCCACGTCGGTGGCGGCCACCCGCACCGCCCTCGACCGCATCGACGCGAGCCAGCCGACGCTCAACGCGTTCAAGGTGATCCGCCGGACCAAGGCACTGGCCGAAGCCGCCGAGGCCGACCGCCGGATCGCCGCCGGTGAGCGCCTGCCGCTCCTCGGGGTCCCGATCGCCGTGAAAGACGACGTCGACGTGGCCGGCGAGCCGACCGCGTTCGGGTGCCCGGGCGACTTCCCGCCCGCGGCGCGCGACTCCGAGCTGGTGCGACGGCTGCGCGCCGCCGGCGCCGTCGTCGTCGGCAAGACCAACAGTCCGGAGCTCGGACAGTGGCCGCTCACCGGCGGTCCCGCCTTCGGGTACACCCGCAACCCCTGGAACGGTGACCACACCCCCGGAGGGTCGTCCGGCGGCGCCGCGGCGGCCGTGTCCGCCGGTGTGGTGGCCGCGGCGATCGGCTCGGACGGCGCCGGGTCCATCCGCATCCCGGCCGCATGGACCAACCTCGTCGGGATCAAGCCTCAGCGCGGCCGAATCTCCACCTGGCCTGCAGCCGAGGCGTTCTACGGCCTCACCGTCAACGGCCCGCTGGCCCGGACGGTCGCCGATGCGGCGCTGCTCCTCGACGTCGCATCCGGACCGCACGAGGGCGACCTGCACACGCCCGCGCCGGTCACCGTCAGCGACGCCGTCGGCCGCGACCCCGGACCGCTGCGGATCGCGCTGTCGCTGCGGATCCCGTTCACCGCGACCCCCACCACGCTGCATCCCGAGGTCCGCCAGGGCGTCGCACGGATCGCCGAGGCGCTGCGCAAGCTCGGGCATCGCGTCGTGGTGGACGACCCCGACTACGGGATCATGTTCGGGCTCGGCTTCCTCCCGCGGTCGATGGTCGGCATCGACGACTGGGTGCGGAAGGTCCCGGACCCGTCACTCGTCGATCCCCGCACGAAGGGCAACGCCCGGACCGGGCGACTGTTGCGTGGGGCACCGCTACGCGCCGCGCGCGCCGCCGAGCCGAGGATGCAGCGACGGGTCGGCGCGATCTTCGACAAGTACGACCTCGTCCTCGCCCCGACCACCGCGACTCCCCCACCGAGGGTCGAGGGGATCGACGGCATCAGCTCGTGGGCCACGGACAAGGTGATCACCGCGGTCTGCCCGTACGCGTGGCCGTGGAACGTACTGGGCTGGCCCAGCGTGAACGTGCCGGCCGGGTTCACGTCCGGCAACCTGCCGACCGGAGCCCAGCTGATGGGTCACGACGGTGCCGAGCCGCTGCTGGTGTCGGTTGCGGCCCAGCTGGAGTCGGTGCTGCGGTGGGACCTCGAACGCCCCGAGAAGTGGTGGTGACCGGTGGCTTCGACGGACGTTCGTGACCGCATCCTCGCGGCGGCACTGCACATCGTCGGCACGGAAGGCATTCCCGGCGTGACCAATCGGCGGATCGCCGCGCAGGCCGGCGTGTCGCTCGGCTCCATCACGTACCACTTCCCCACGCAGACGGACCTGTTGCGCGCCGCGCTGTCCGGGTTCGTGACGGAGGAGACGCAGCGGCTGTCGGAGCTGGCGGAGGGGTACCGGGACAAAGGGCTGAGCCTCGAGGATGCCGCCGCGCTCACCGGGAAGGTCGCGAAGGACCTGGCGTTCTCCGCCGAGCGGATCGCCCCGTTCGAGCTGTACATCCAGGCGGGACGCGACCACGAGCTGCGTAAGGCCGCCGCCGAATGCTTCGCCGCATACGACGATTTGACGGCGACGATCCTCACCGCCCTCGGCGTCCCGGACGCGGCGTCCGTGGCCCCGACCATCGTCGCGACCATCGCCGGCCTGCAGCTCAGGAGACTCGCGACCGGAAGCGACGGCGATCACGACTTCGCGACGTCGGTGCTCCTTCTGCTCAGGGCCGCCGCCCCGTGAGTGGTTGACGAGCCTCAGGACTCGTTCACCACGCACGGGTGGCGCAGCCGCCTAGAATCCGAGGCGGCCCAGCTGTTTCGGGTCGCGCTGCCAGTCCTTGGCCACCTTGACGTGCAGTTCGAGGAAGATCTTGGTGCCGAGCAGCTTCTCGATCTGCAGCCGGGCCTTGGTCCCCACCTCACGGAGGCGCGCGCCGCCCTTGCCGATCACGATGCCCTTCTGGGACGGGCGTTCGACGTAGAGCAGGGCGTGGACGTCGAGCAGTTCGCCCTGCTTCTCGGTGCGTCCCTCGCGGGGGATGATCTCCTCGATGACCACGGCCAGGGAGTGCGGCAGTTCGTCGCCGAGCCCCTCGAGTGCGGCCTCGCGAATGAGTTCGGCCATCAGCGTCTCTTCGGGTTCGTCGGTGAGCTCGCCGTCCGGGTAGAACGCCGGGCCCTCCTCCATCTTCGACGCGAGGACGTCGACGAGCACCTCCACCTGCTCACCGGAGGCGGCGGAGACGGGCACGACATCCGCCTCGGGACCGAGGAGCTTGGACACGGCCAGCAACTGCTGCCCGACCATGTCCTTGCTGACCTTGTCGATCTTCGTGACGATGCCGATGAGCGTGGTCTTCGGCGCGATCTGACGGACCTGCTGCACGATCCACCGGTCGCCGGGGCCGATCTTCTCGTCCGCCGGGATGCACAGGCAGATCACGTCGACCTCGGAGTAGGTGTCGCGCACGAGGTCGTTGAGGCGCTGGCCGAGGAGCGTCCGGGGGCGGTGCAGACCCGGGGTGTCGACGAGGATCAGCTGCGCGTGGTCGCGGTGCACGATGCCGCGGATGGTGTGGCGGGTGGTCTGCGGACGCGAGGACGTGATCGCGATCTTGCTGCCCACCAGCGCGTTGGTCAGCGTGGATTTGCCCGTGTTGGGCCGTCCGACGAAACAGACGAATCCGGAACGGAATTCGGTTTTACTCATGTTCCTCCTCGATCACGGATCCATCGGTTCGCGCGAAGACGACGGCCGCCTGCGCACTGACTTCGTGCAGTGCGGCGATGCCCGGGTCTTCCGGGGCGCCGCCGATCACGACTGCGGCCTCGAAACCTTCGGCGCCACTCGACACCGCCGCCGCGACGGCCGCCTGCAGCGCGGTCAGCGACAGCGCCGCCAGCGCGACCGCGCCCGCCGAGTAGGTGCGGCCGTCGAGATCGCGGACAGCGGCGCCCTGACCACTTCCGGTGCGGCCGAACGCTCCTCGCGCCAGCACGACCAATTTGGTGTCTTCGTCGCCCAGTTCAGTCATCGCCGTCCTCCCGGTCGCCGTCGCCACTGTCGTCGTCCTCGTCGATCGGCGCGCGTTGCACGAAGACCGTGCTGATGCGCACCCGCCCGCGCACGTCGGGTGAGCCCTCGCCGCGCAGGACGAGACCGTGCGAGACGACCTCCGACCCCGGTAGCGGCACCCTGCCGAGTTCGTAACCGATGAGCCCGCCGACCGTTTCGACCTCGTCGTTCTCCACCTCGATGCCGAACAGTTCGCCGAGATCCTCGATCGGCAGTCGCGCGGAGACCCGGTACATGCCGTCGCCGAGATCCTCGACGGGCGGTGTCTCGTCCTGGTCGTACTCGTCGGCGATCTCACCGACGATCTCCTCGATGACGTCCTCGATGGTGACGAGCCCGGCGATTCCGCCGTATTCGTCCACCAGCAAGGCCATGTGGTTGCGGTCGCGCTGCATCTCGGCGAGCAGGCTGTCGAGGGGCTTGGAGTCGGGCACGAACACGGCGGGCCGCATCACGTCGCCGACGCGGACACTGCGTCCGCCGTCGCGCGAGTGGTACGTCTCCTGCACGAGATCCTTGAGGTACACCACCCCGAGCACGTCGTCGACGTTCTCCCCGATCACGGGGATCCGCGAATGTCCGCTGCGGACAGCCAGCGACGTCGCCTGTCCGGCGCTCTTGTCGCTCTCGATCCACACCATCTCGGTGCGCGGCACCATCACCTCGCGGGCGGACGTGTCGCCGAGTTCGAACACCGACTGGATCATTCGGCGTTCCTCGTCGGCCACCACGCCGCGTTCCTGCGCCATGTCGACGAGTTCGCGCAGTTCGATCTCGGAGGCGAAGGGGCCGTTGCGAAATCCCTTACCGGGGGTGATCGCGTTACCGATCAGGATCAGGAGGCGGCTGATCGGGCCGAGCAGAGTTCCGATGACCTGCAGCGGAAACGACGTGATCAACGCGATCGAGTAGGCGTGCTGGCGACCGAGCGTCCGGGGGCCGACCCCGATCACCACGTAGTCGACGAGCACCATGATGATCGCGGTGAACGTGAGCGCCCACACGGGCTCGAGGAGATCGGACAGGCCACCGACGAGCACCACCGTGGCCGTGATCTCGCACAGGATGCGCAGCAGCACCATGAGATTCACGTAACGCGGGCGATCCGACAGGATGCGGAGCACGCGGGTGGCTCCGGGGCGATCCTCCTTCGCCATCTCCTCGACGCGCGCGGACGAGATCGTGTTGAGTGCGGAATCGACGGCGGCGAAGACACCACCGAGCGGGACGAGGACGATCGCGAGGACGATCAGCGCGATGGCGCTACTCACAGAAGACCCTTCACGTGGCGGTTACTGGTCCGGTGAGTCGAAGAAGCCGGCCTTGCCGAGCAGCTTCTGATCCCGGGCAGCGAGTGCGGCGTCGCGTTCGGCCCTGCGCAGATCCTCGTACCAGTCTTCGAGCAACTGGTTCTGCAGGCCGAACATCTCCTTCTCCTCCTCCGGTTCGGCGTGGTCGTAGCCGAGGAGGTGGAGCACACCGTGCACGGTGAGCAGAGCGAGTTCGTGAGCGAGCGGGTGACCGGCCTTGTCGGCCTGGTCCGAGGCGAAGGACGGGCACAGCACGATGTCACCGAGCATCGACGGTCCGGGCTCGGGCGAGTCCGGGCGACCGCCGGGCTCGAGCTCGTCCATGGGGAACGACATCACGTCGGTGGGACCGGGCAGGTCCATCCACCGCATGTGGAGGTCGGCCATGGTGGCGGAGTCCACGAGGACCATCGACAACTCGGCCGCGGGGTGCACGTCCATCCTCGCGATCACGAAGCGGGCAACGCTGATCAGCTCCTCTTCGGAGACGTCCATGCCCGATTCGTTCGAGACTTCGATGCTCATGTGTGTCGCTTCCTCCTGGTTCCGGCGACACTCACCCTACCGTCGTGGAGAACGCGAGTGCGCCGCTCTACGCTGTGCGCGGTTCCCGAGCTCGACCTTGCCGTCCCGGTCCGCTTCGAAACGCTCGTACGCGTCGACGATGTCGGACACCAGCCGGTGCCGGACCACGTCGCTGCTGTTGAGTTCTGCGAAGTAGATGTCGTCGATGTCACCGAGGATCTCGGTGGCCGCGCGGAGCCCGGACCGGGCACCGCCCGGCAGGTCCACCTGCGTGACGTCGCCGGTGACGACGACCTTGGAGCCGAAGCCCAGTCGGGTGAGGAACATCTTCATCTGCTCGGCGGTGGTGTTCTGCGCCTCGTCGAGGATGATGAACGCGTCGTTGAGTGTGCGACCACGCATGTATGCCAGCGGCGCCACCTCGATGACACCCGACTGCATCAGCTTCGGGATGGCCTCGGGGTCCATCATGTCGTGGAGTGCGTCGTGCAGCGGGCGCAGGTACGGATCGATCTTCTCGTGCAGCGTGCCGGGCAGGAACCCGAGCCGCTCCCCCGCCTCGACCGCGGGGCGGGTGAGAATGATCCGCGACACCTGCTTGGTCTGCAGGGCCTGCACCGCCTTCGCCATGGCGAGGTAGGTCTTGCCGGTGCCGGCGGGCCCGATGCCGAACACGATGGTGTTCGCGTCGATCGCGTCGACGTAACGCTTCTGGTTCAGCGTCTTCGGCCGGATCGTCTTGCCGCGCCGCGACAGGATGTCGAGGGTCAGGACCTCGGCGGGCGATTCGCTCACCCCCTGGGTGAGCATGCCGACCGTGCGACGCACCGCGTCGGGGGTCAGCGGCTGCCCGCGACCGACGATGGAGCCCAGTTCCGCGATGACGCGTTCGGCGAGCGCGACGTCGCCGGGCCGTCCCGTCAGTGTGACGGCGTTGCCGCGTACATGGATGTCTGCGTCCAGGACCCGTTCGAGAGCGCGCAGATTCTCGTCGGAAGAACCGAGGAGAGGCGGGACCGTTTCGGGTGGGAGATCGATACTCGAACGCACGGTGCGTTCCGCCGGACGCGTGGCGCCGAACGTCTCGCCGTTCTGGTCTTGTTCGCTCACGTGAGGAATATGGCCTTCTTCCCGGTTCCTGGTCGGTCACGACGGTCGTCGCGATGAGGGAAGTCTATCGCTCGCAGGTCACAGCGCCCACCCGATTACGGGACGCCGTCACGACTTCGGGACGTCCGGATGCTCGCGCAACCAGTGCCGCGCCTCGTCCACGACGCGGGCACCGTCGGCCGGCGTCAGCCCGAGCACCGCGAGATACGCGACCGCGAACGACTCCCCCGAATCCTGTACTTCGCCGGAATTCGCCTGGTCCAGCAGGGTCATCGTCATCGATTCCGCGAGCGCCACGAGCACCGACGGCGACAGGTACGACGAGAACACCCCGGACCGCTGCCCGTGCTCGACGACCCGTACGTCCCGGTCGCGCACCACCCCGAGGAGATCGTGGATGCGCTGCTCGCCGAGTTCGCGGCGGGCGAACGACAACAGCATGCGGAACCGGTCACCGATCGGCCACGTCCGCAGCGCCATCACCGCGACCGCGAGGTCGGGGCGCTCCGGTTGCCGCGCCTCGTCTCCCATCGCGGCCACCAGGGCGGCGGAGGCCTCGTCCGCGATGCCCTCGACGAGCGCCTCCCGGCTGGGGAAATGCGCGTACACGGTGCGGCGCACGACCCCGGCGGTGCGGGCGACGTCGTCCATGCTCGCGTCCGGGTCCGCGACGAAGGCGGTGACTGCGGCGCCGAGGATCCGCGCACGATTGGCGCGCGCGTGACTGCGGCGGGTCTTCCCGGGGTCACCGGGCGACTTCGTCGGGATCGACACGACGGAACTCCCTCGCTGGTTGATGTGATCGCTGATTGGTGTGATCTACGCCGATCGTACTTGCACACTGGTGTGCAAGTAGATAAATTACACATCGCTGTGCAAATAGCCGTTCAGGTTCGATCGAGCACTACCCGAGGAGCATCGACATGACCACCGTGATGAACACACCGGTCTCCCGGATGGACGGACCGTACCCCCGGCGCTGGGCCGCGCTCGGCGTGCTGTGCCTGAGCCTGCTGATCGTCGTGATGGCGAACACCGCCCTGATCGTCGCGGCCCCCGACCTGACCCGCGACCTCGCCCTGAGCAGCTCCGACCTGCAGTGGGTGATCGACGGTTACACCGTCCCCTACGCCGCGCTGATGCTGCTGTTCGGCGTGATCGGCGACAAGTACAGCCGGCGCGGCGCGTTGCTCACCGGACTGCTCGTGTTCGGCGCCGGAGCCGTCGTCGGCAGCCTCGCCGACACCACCACGGCCGTCGTCGTCGCGCGCATGATCATGGGCGCCGGAGCGGCGATCATCATGCCCGCCACGCTCTCCCTCCTCGTGGCGACGTTCCCGCGTGCGGAACGGGCACGGGCCATCGCCGCCTGGGCCGCGACGTCCGGCCTCGCCATCGCCCTCGGCCCGCTGCTCGCCGGATGGCTGCTGGAGAGCCACTCGTGGAGTGCCACCTTCCTGATCAACGTGCCGATCGCCGCCGTCGCGTCGGTCGCGGCGCTGGTGCTCGTCCCGCCGTCGAAGGCCGACGCCGGCGGTCCGATCGACTGGCTGGGCGGGCTGCTGTCGGTGGTGACCACCGGATCGCTCGTGTACGCGATCATCGACGGATTCCACTTCGGCTGGGGCGCAGGCGCTGTCGGTGCCGCCGTCACCGCGGCCGTGGGTCTCGGACTGTTCGTCGCATGGGAACTCCGGCATCCGCAGCCGTTGCTCGACGTCCGCAGGCTGGGCAGGCGCGAGGTGGGTGGCTCCGCCCTGGCCGTGCTGCTGCTGTTCCTCGCCGCGTTCGGGTCGATCTACTACGTGTCGCAGGAATTCCAGTTCGTCCTGGGGCTGAGCCCCCTCTCCACCGGCGTCCACCTGCTGCCGCTCGCCGCGGCGGTGTCGGTCGGCTCGGTGCTCAGCGGGCGCGTCCACCCGAGGCTCGGCACCCGGGTCACCGTCGTCGCCGGCATGGTGATCGCGGCCGCGGGTGTGCTGCTGATGACGACCGTCGACGGCGGTTCGGAGTACCTCGACTTCCTCGCCCCGCTGGTCCTGCTCGGTATCGGAATCGGCCTGAGCGTCTCCCCCGCCACGGACGCCGTCATGGGCAACTTCCCCGAGAGCGACCTCGGCGCCGCGGGCGGTCTCAACGACACCGCGATCGAACTGGGCGGATCGCTCGGAATCGCGATTCTCGGCTCGGTCCTCGCGTCGGCGTACAAGGACGACATCGCCGGCTTCCTCGGCACGCTGCCCGCCGGTCAGCTGTCCGGCGAGCAGGCCGCGCAGGCCGCTCAGGCCGTGGCCGTCGCGGGAGACTCGGTCGGCGGGGCGTCGGTCGTGGCCGGGGAACTGAGCGCCGACCCGCTGCTCGCGTCACAGTCCCAGGCACTCCTGGACGCCGCGGGTACGGCGTTCGGGAACGCCATCTCCCAGGCCAGCGTGGCCGGCGGACTCGCACTGGGCATCGGGGCCGTGATCGTGGCCCTGGTCCTGCCCGGACGCCCGGTGACGCCGGAATCGGGCGACCGCAGTTCAGAACTCGCCGGTGTCGGACAGTAGGGCGTCCCGTGAGATCTTCCAGCAGTCGGTCTCGGGGTTCAGGAAAGCGTAGTGGTCTTCGCCCTCGACGACGTGCAGCGCGACCGGGTCCCCGGCGGCCCGCGCGGCCTCGCTGTACCGCACACTGACCTTCGCCGGAACCTGCGCGTCCTCCGTGCCGTGGACGCACACCACCGGCACCGCGGCCGGGATGCGGTGCAGTGGGGACGCGGCGCGGTACCGGTCGGGATCTTCGTCGAAGGGGACGCCGAGCAGATCCTCGATGTAGCCGATCCGCCTGCCACGCTCGCCCGCGGATGCGAGGTCGAGGGCGCCTGCCTGGGAGACGACCCGCTCCGGCCGGACCGCCGTCCGCTTCTCCCCGGCGAGCCACACCGCGAGCTGTCCGCCGGCCGAGTGGCCGACGACCCGGACCTTCGACAGGTCGAACGGGACGGGCGACTGCTCGGCAACCGGACCGGCGATCGCGTCGAGCGCGGCGACGACGTCGGCGGACATCTCGTCCCACCCGCCGCCCGCACCGAGCCTGCGGTATTCGATGTTCCAGACGGCGACGCCGTGGCGGGCGAGGTCGACCGCGAAGCTCGTGCCCAGGTTCAGGTGGTACTTCCCGCTCCAGAAGCCGCCGTGGACGACCATCACCACCGGGACCGCGGTGGCCACGGGCACCTCGGGCGGGTAGAAGTGCCCGAACTGCTGCGGTTCGGTTCCGTACGCGATGCGAATGCGGTCCACGGACAGTCAGGCTAGCGGGGCCGCGCCCCAGCGGTCCGTGAGGACTCCGATGGCGCCCAGCGCGACGGCCGCGGCGGTCGAGGTCCGCAGAACGTGCGGGCCGAGCAGCACCGGGACGGCGCCGGCGTCCGTCAGCGCAGTGATCTCCTCCTCGGAGATACCGCCCTCGGGGCCGACGACGAGCACGATCTCGCCCGCCGAGCGCAGCGGAAGCTCGGCGAGGCCCTGGGTGGCCGCCTCGTGCAGCACGGCGACGACACCGCCCCGGCCGACCACCTCACGGACGACGGCGAGCATTTCTGCGGTGCGGTGCAGTTCCGACACCTCGGGGACGATCGCCCGCCGGGACTGCTTGGCGGCGGCGAGAGCCGCGCTGCGCCAGCGAGCGACACCCTTTTCGACCTTGGGGCCCTCCCACCGCGCCACACACCGTGAGGACTGCCACGGCACGATCGCGTCGACGCCGGCCTCGGTGGCCAGCTCGACCGCCAACTCGGATCGCTCCGCCTTCGGAAGCGCTTGCACCACAGTCACACTCGGCGACGGTGCCGGCACCTGACGACGCTTGTGAACGGTGAGTTCGAGCCGGTCCTTGGCGGCCGCCGTCACCTCGGTGTCGGCGAGACCACCCCGGCCGTCGGCCAGCACGATCCGCTCCCCGACACCGATCCGGCGCACCGTCGCGGCATGCCTGCCCTCCGGGCCGTCCAGGACCGCGGTGCTCCCCACCTCGGGCAGCGGGTCGAGGAAGAAGACCGTCGCCGCCACGGTCAGCGACCGCTGAACGCTTCACGCAGGCGTGAGAACAATCCGCCGCTGTGCTGCGACTGGGTGGAGACGACCTCGGCGACGTCGCGGTCGCGCAGATCCTTGAGTTCGCGGAGAAGCTTCGTCTCCTTGTGGTCCAGGCGCGACGGAACCACGACCTCGAGGTGGGCGTGCACGTCGCCGCGGATACCGGAACGCAGCTTCGGCATGCCGTGCCCGCGCAGGACCGTCACCGATCCCGGCTGGGTCCCCGGTTCGATGGTGATCTCCTTGGGCCCGTCGATGATCGTGTCGATCGTCACGGTCGTGCCGAGGGCGGCGTCGATCATCGGAACCCGGATCGTGCAGTGCAGGTCTTCGCCGTCGCGCACGAACACCTCGTGCGCCTGCTCGACCACCTCGACGTACAGGTCGCCTGCGGGTCCGCCACCGGGGCCGACCTCACCCTGCGCGGCGAGCCGGATCCGCATTCCGCCCGCGACGCCTGCGGGCACCTTCACCGTGATGTCGCGGCGGGCGCGCACCCGGCCGTCGCCGCCACACTTGTGGCAGGGGTCGGGGATCGTCTCGCCGGCGCCGCGGCAGGTGGGGCACGGCCGCGACGTCATGACCTGGCCGAGGAACGAACGCTGCACCGACTGGACCTCGCCGGCGCCGCCACAGGTCTCACAGCGCACCGGCTTGGAATCGCCGTTGGTGCCCGCACCGGTGCAGCTGTCGCACAGGATCGCCGTCTCGACGGTGACCTGCTTGCTCACGCCGGTCGCGCACTCCGCCAGCGTCAGCCTGGTGCGCAGGAGTGAATCGGCGCCCGGCTGGACGCGGCCGCGTGGCCCGCGACCCGCGCCGCCTCCGCCGCCGAAGAACGCTTCGAACACGTCGCCGAGGCCGCCACCGAAACCGCCGCCGAAGCCGGCACCGCCGCCGCCACCACCCGAGGAGAGAGGGTCGCCGCCGAGGTCGACGATGCGACGCTTCTCCGGATCGGACAGCACCTCGTAGGCCGTCGAGATGTCCCGGAACCGGGCCTGCGCCGCCTCGTCGGGGTTCACGTCGGGATGCAGTTCCCTCGCAAGCTTGCGGTACGCGCGCTTGAGCTCCTGATCGGTCGCCTTCTGATCGACGCCGAGCGTTGCGTAGTAATCCCGTGCCACGTTGAGTCTCTCGTCCTTCTCTACTTCGTTATCTCGCTACCGGTACGTGTGCTCCCCCACGGCGGCGCTGTCGCCGAGGGCCGGCCGTCACCGCTCGGCGAGCACCTGGCCGATATATCTCGCAACGGCTGCCACCGACGCGATTGTTCCCGGATAGTCCATTCGGGTGGGTCCGAGCACGCCCATTCCTCCGAGCACGGTGCCTGCCGCACCGTAACCGGTCGAGATGACGGAGGTGCCACGCATCTGCTCCACCTGGGTTTCCTCACCGATCCGCACCGTCACGGTGCCCGCATCCTGCGTGGCGGCCAGCAGCTTGAGCACCACCACCTGCTCCTCCAGCGCCTCGAGGACCGCCCGCAGCGAACCGGGGAATCCGCTGATTCCCGAGAAGTCGGCGGCGTTGCGGGTCAGATTCGCGGTGCCGCCGAGGACCAGCCGCTCCTCGGGATGCTCGACGAGCGTCTCCACCAGCACGGTCGCCGAACGGACCACGGCATCGCGCAGATCCTCCGGGGCCTCGTCGGCCAGCTCCGAGACTGCGATGGACGCCGCCGCCAGCCGCTTGCCGTCGAGGGCGCCGCCGAGCAACCCGCGCAGCCGCGCCAGATCCTCGTCGTCGAGCACGTCGCCGAGTTCGACGATGCGCTGATCCACTCGGCCCGAATCGGTGATGAGCACGAGCAGCAGGCGGGCAGGCGTCAGCGCGACCACCTCGAGGTGCCGGACCGATGACGCCGAGAGTGTGGGATATTGCACAACCGCGACCTGGCGTGTGAGTTGCGCGAGCAGGCGCACACCCCGCCGGAGAACGTCGTCCAGGTCGACCCCGGACTCGAGGAATTCGAGAATCGCGCGCCGCTCCGCCGTCGACAGCGGCTTCACGTCGGCGATGCGGTCGACGAACTGCCGGTAGCCCTTGTCCGTGGGAACACGGCCGGAACTCGTGTGCGGCTGGGCGATGTAGCCCTCGCTCTCGAGAAACGCCATGTCGTTGCGGACCGTCGCACTGGAAACACCCAGGTTGTGCCGCTCGACCAGCGCCTTCGATCCCACCGGCTCCTGGGTCGAGACGTAGTCGGCGACGATGGCGCGGAGTACCTCGAACCGTCTGTCGTCCGTACTCGACATCGCCGTCCACCTCCAGTTCTCGATCATCACGAGCAGCGGCGTCACCGAACCTTCGTTCGGATCGGCCGCCACATCCCCTGAGCTACGTGCAGATGCACGTGCATCTCGGCTCGGTCCAGTCTAATCGCCGCTCCGCCGACACCGGTTCAGGCCTTACTGTGGTGACCGGAGACGAGCAAAGGCAACGACCACGGGCGGATGACGAGGCGATGATTTTCAAAGGTGTCATGGACGGCAAGCCGTACCCGGACCACGGGTTGTCGCTGCGCGACTGGTCCAAGATCCCACCCCGGCAGGTGCGGCTCGACGAGATCGTCACCACGACCAAGGTTCTCGAGCTCGACCGGTTGCTGTCGGAGGACTCGACGTTCTACGGCGACCTGTTCCCGCACGCGGTCCAGTGGCACGGGGTGCTCTACCTGGAGGACGGGCTGCACCGGGCCGTGCGTTCGGCACTGCGGAACCGCGTGGTGCTGCATGCCCGCGTCTTCGACTACGACGAGATGCCCGGCATCGTCACTGCCTGAGCTCTAGCGCAGCACGGTGCGGACCACGGCGTCGGCGAGGAGCCGCCCACGGTCGGTCAGCACCAGGTGCTCGCCCTGGCGCACGAGCAGTCCGTCGGCCACCACCGCCTCGGCCGCGCGCTGCTCCGCGGCATCCAGCTCCGCCACCGGTAGTCCGGTCCGCAGCCGCGCCGTCAGCATCACCCGCTCGACGTGGACGTCCTCCGCGGTCAGCTGTTCGCTCCCGCCGACGGGCAGACTTCCCGCCGCCAGCTGGTCCGCGTAGCGCGCCGGGTGCTTGACGTTCCACCAGCGCACTCCGCCGACGTGGCTGTGCGCGCCCGGCCCGGCGCCCCACCAGTCCCCGTCGTCCCAGTACCCCAGGTTGTGCCGGCAGCGTGATTCGCCCGTCGCGGCGTCAGCCGATGCCCAGTTCGACACCTCGTACCAGGTCAGGCCCGCGTCGGCGAGCCGCGCGTCGATCCTCTCGTACCGCGACGCCAGGACGTCGTCGTCGGGCGCGGGCAGTTCCCCGCGGCGCACCTTCCTCGCCAGCGCGGTCCCGTCCTCGACGATCAGCGCGTAGGCGGACACGTGGTCCACCCCGGCGGAGAGCACCGCGTCCAGCGAGAGGTCGAGGTCCTCGTCGCGCTCTCCCGGGGTTCCGTAGATGAGGTCGAGATTGACGTGCTCGAATCCGGCGGCCCGCGCCTCCTGCGCCGCCGCCACGGCACGTCCCGGTGTGTGGGTGCGGTCGAGCACCTTCAGGACGTGCTGCGCTGCCGACTGCATGCCCAGCGAGATCCGCGTGAATCCGCCGGCCCGCAACCGCTCGAAGAATTCCGGCGACGTGGACTCCGGGTTCGACTCGGTGGTCACTTCGGCGCCCTTCGCAATCCCGAAACTCGAGCGGACCGCACCGAGGACGTCCGACAGTCCGTCACCGCCGAGGAGTGACGGCGTGCCGCCGCCGACGAACACCGTGTCGACGGCCGGGGCGCCCGTCATCTCCGCGGCGAGGTCGAGTTCGCGGCGCAGCCCTTCCATCCACGACTGCGGCGACGCCGACGTCCCCAGCTCGCCTGCCGTGTACGTGTTGAAATCGCAGTATCCGCAGCGTGTGGCACAGAAAGGCACGTGCACATAGATCCCGAACGGGCGGCTCCCCACACCCTTCAGCGCACTCCCGGGCAGCGCGAACGCCGCCGCCTCGTCGCGACCGACCGTGGTAGTGCTCGTTCCGTTCACGGTTCCAGTGTCCATGGTCGGCTCGCCGACGTCGTCCATGGTCGGCTCGCCGACGTCTCCCGGGCTTCTCGACCCGCGGTCCCCACCCGACTGTCCGCGGGCCCTCCCCGTGATATTTCCCGCAAAAATGGTGGAAATCGGTGCCCGGCTCTGCGTGGGCGATCTGACGTGGCACAATGGTCGGCATGACCGGACCCGGAGTGCGACTCGTGGCGCGTCGTCACGTCGATCTCAAGCGTGTCTGCAGCTGTTGTTGTCTGCCCTGTATCGCGCAGTAATTCAGCCTGTCAGCCCGTTCATCATTCTTCTCGACTTCCGGCCGGATTCGAATGCCCCGAGCGAGGATCAGCCCTCCTCGGCCTCAGCCGGTGCATCTTGAGATTCAGGAGTGCTCCATGACGTCGACCACCGACGCCTCCCCCGCTGCCGTCGACGCAGCACCCGCGCGTACGCGCACGGCGAAGCCGGCTCGGCGCCGCGCCGAAGGCCAGTGGGCCCTCGGCTACCGCGAGCCCCTCAATGCCAACGAGCAGGCCAAGAAGGACGACAACCCGCTCAACGTCCGGGCCCGCATCGAGAACATCTACTCGAAGCAGGGCTTCGACAGCATCGACAAGGGTGACCTGCGTGGCCGTATGCGCTGGTGGGGTCTCTACACCCAGCGCGAGCAGGGGTACGACGGCACCTTCACCGGTGACGAGAACATCGACCTGCTCGAGGCCAAGTACTTCATGATGCGGGTCCGCTGCGACGCCGGCGCCCTGAACGTCGAGCAGCTGCGCACCATCGCCGGTATCTCCACCGAGTTCGCGCGCGACACCGCCGACCTTTCGGACCGCGAGAACGTCCAGTACCACTGGATCGAGGTCGAGAACGTCCCGGAGATCTGGAAGCGCCTCGAAGGCGTCGGCCTCAAGACCACCGAGGCGTGCGGTGACTGCCCCCGCGTCGTCCTGGGTTCTCCCCTGGCCGGTGAGTCGCTGACCGAGGTCCTCGACCCCACTCCCGCGATCGACGAGATCGTCCGCCGCTACATCGGCAAGCCCGAGTACTCCAACCTGCCGCGCAAGTTCAAGACCGCGATCTCCGGTCAGCAGGACGTGGTGCACGAGATCAACGACGTCGCGTTCGTCGGGGTCAACCACCCCGAGCACGGTCCCGGTCTCGACCTGTGGGTCGGCGGCGGGCTGTCCACCAACCCGATGCTGGCGCAGCGGGTCGGCGTCTGGGTGCCGCTCGACGAGGTTCCCGACGTGTGGGAGGCCGTCGTGTCGATCTTCCGCGACTACGGCTACCGCCGGCTGCGGAACAAGGCCCGCCTGAAGTTCCTGGTCAAGGACTGGGGCATCGAGAGGTTCCGCGAGGTCCTCGAAACCGAGTACCTGAAGCGCAAGCTCATCGACGGCCCCGCGCCGGAGAAGCCCACCCGGCCGATCGACCACGTCGGGGTGCAGAAGACCCGCAACGGTCTCAATGCCGTCGGCGTCGCCCCCATCGCGGGTCGCGTGTCGGGCACGATCCTGGCCAAGGTCGCGGACGCCGCGGAGCGGGCAGGCAGCGACAAGATCCGCTTCACGCCCTACCAGAAGCTGATCATTCTCGACGTCGCCGACGACAAGCTCGAGCAGTTGATCGCCGACCTGGACGAGGTGGGCCTGCCCGCGCGTCCGTCGCACTGGCGCAAGAACCTGATGGCGTGCTCGGGCATCGAGTTCTGCAAGCTGTCGTTCGCGGAGACGCGGAAGCGCTCGCAGGTGCTCGTCCCCGAACTCGAGCAGCGGCTCGCCGACATCAACGCGCAGCTCGACGTGCCGATCACGATCAACATCAACGGCTGCCCGAACTCCTGCGCCCGCTCGCAGGTCGCCGACATCGGATTCAAGGGGATGCTCGTCGACGACGGCGAGGGCAACCAGGTGGAGGGCTTCCAGGTTCACCTCGGCGGCAGCCTCGGATTCGATTCGGCCTTCGGCCGGAAGCTTCGCCAGCACAAGGTCACCAGCACCGAACTCGGTGACTACATCGATCGCGTCGTCCGCCACTTCGTGAAGCACCGCAACGAGGGTGAACGCTTCGCGGAATGGGTCGTGCGCGCAGACGAAGGAGACTTGCGTTGAATCTCGCCACAGCCACCCAGGACGACCTTCGGCTCCTTGCCGTGCAGGGGGCGGCAAGTCTCGAGGGTGCCTCCGCGCAGGAACTGCTGCAGTGGACCGAGGACACGTTCGGAAGCGACTACATCGTCGCCTCCAACATGCAGGACGGCGTTCTGGTCCACCTCGCCGCCCAGGTCCATCCCGGTGTGGACGTGCTGTTCCTCGACACCGGTTACCACTTCGCGGAGACCATCGGCACCCGTGACGCCGTCGAGCAGGTGTACGGCGTCAACGTGATCAACGCGCGGGCCGAGGCGAGTGTCGCCGAGCAGGATGCGGCGGAGGGCAAGGATCTGTTCGCCCGCGAACCCAACCGGTGCTGCGCACTGCGGAAGGTCGCCCCGCTGAAGAACACCCTCTCCGGATACAAGGCGTGGGTCACCGGCATCCGGCGTGTCGAGGCGCCCACCCGCGCCAACGCCCCCCTGATCTCGTTCGACGACGCGTTCGGTCTGGTGAAGATCAATCCGATCGCCGCGTGGTCCGACGAAGACATGCAGTCCTACATCGACGAGCACTCGATTCTGGTGAATCCGCTCGTCGACGAGGGATATCCGTCCATCGGGTGCGCTCCGTGCACCAGCAAGCCAGCCCCCGGCAGCGATCCGCGCAGCGGCCGCTGGGCCGGTCAGGCCAAGACAGAATGCGGGTTGCACGCCTCATGACCATCGACATCTCCCATTCCCTCGCCGAATCCGCCGTCCGGCCGCAGTTGGACGGGTCGCAGTTCGACACGCTCGACGCCCTCGAGTCGGAAGCCATCCACATCTTCCGTGAGGTCGCGGGCGAGTTCGAACGCCCGGTGATCCTGTTCTCCGGCGGCAAGGACTCGACGGTGCTGCTGCACCTGGCGATCAAGGCGTTCTGGCCTGCGCCGCTGCCGTTCGCGCTGCTGCACGTCGACACCGGACACAACCTGCAGGAGGTCCTCGACTTCCGCGATCACGTCGTGTCCAAGTACAACCTGCGTCTGCACGTGGCGAAGGTCGAGGACTACCTGGCCGACGGCCGGCTCACCGAACGCCCCGACGGGATCCGCAACCCCCTCCAGACCGTTCCTCTGCTCGACGCCATCGCCGAGAACCGTTTCGACGCGGTCTTCGGTGGCGCTCGACGCGACGAGGAGCGCGCCCGGGCCAAGGAGCGCATCTTCTCGCTGCGCAACAGTTTCGGCCAGTGGGACCCGAAGAAGCAGCGCCCCGAACTGTGGAACCTGTACAACGGCAAGCACTCCCCCGGTGAGCAGGTCCGCGTCTTCCCCCTCAGCAACTTCACCGAACTCGACATCTGGCGGTACATCGCCCGTGACGACGTCGAACTGGCCAGCATCTACTACGCGCACCAGCGCGAGGTGTACCAGCGCGACGGCATGTGGATGACGCCCGGTGTATGGGGCGGACCGTCCGAGGGTGAGGACCTGCAGACGCTGTCGGTGCGGTACCGCACCGTCGGCGACGGATCCACCACGGGCGCAGTTCTTTCCGAGGCCGGCGACAACGAGGCGATCCTCGCCGAGGTCGCAGCGTCCCGACTGACCGAGCGCGGCGCAACCCGTGGCGACGACCGAGTTTCCGAAGCGGCTATGGAAGACCGCAAGCGAGAGGGCTATTTCTGATCATGAGCGACCTCCACGTGCGTAGCCCGCGAAGCACGCAGTTGCTTCGGCTTGCCACCGCCGGAAGTGTGGACGACGGCAAGTCGACCCTCGTCGGCCGTCTGCTGTACGACACGAAATCGGTTCTCGCCGACCAGATCGACGCCGTCACCCGGGCGTCGGTCGACAAGGGGCTGTCCACCCCCGACCTGTCCCTGCTGGTCGACGGCCTGCGCGCGGAGCGTGAACAGGGCATCACGATCGACGTGGCGTACCGGTACTTCGCGACCCCCCGCCGCTCGTTCGTCCTCGCCGACACTCCCGGGCACGTGCAGTACACCCGGAACACGGTGTCGGGTGCGTCCACCGCGCAGATGGTCATTCTGCTGGTCGATGCCCGCAAGGGTGTCATCTCCCAGACGCGCAAGCACGCCGCCGTTCTCGCGCTGCTCGGCGTCCCCAAGCTGGTGCTGGCCGTCAACAAGATCGACCTCGTCGAGGATCCGGCCACCGTGTTCGCGAACATTTCGGCGGAGTTCAACTCGCTGACCAGTTCGCTCGGCTGGGCGTCCGAGGACGTCGTCGAGATCCCGGTGTCGGCCCTGCACGGCGACAACGTCGCGGTGCGTTCGGAGAACACCCCGTACTACGACGGCCCCACGCTCATCGAGCATCTCGAGTCGGTGCCCGTCGACGCCGAACCCCACCGGGTCGGTCTCCGTTTCCCCGTCCAGTACGTGATCCGTCCGCGCACGCCGGAGTTCCCCGATTACCGCGGGTACGCCGGGCAGGTCGCCGCCGGTGAGGTGACTCCGGGCGACGAGGTCGTGATCCTGCCGTCCGGTGTCCGCACCACGGTCACCCGCATCGACACCGCGGACGGCGAACTCGACAGCGCCCACGCCGGCCGCAGCGTCACTCTCGTGCTGGCCGACGACGTCGACGTCTCCCGCGGGGACGTCATCGCCTCCCCCGCCGACGCCCCGGAGCCGCTCGGCGAGTTCGACGCGACGGTCTGCTGGCTGGCCGAGAAGCCACTGCGTCCCGGTGCCCGCCTGCTGCTCAAGCACGGCACCCGCACCACGCAGGCCATCGTCGGCGCACTCGTCGAGCGTTTCAACGAGCAGGAGCTCACCTCGGAGCCCAGCCCGGAGTCGTTGGAACTCAACGAGATCGGCAAGATCTCGGTGCGTGTCGCCGAGCCGATCGTGGCGGACGACTACACCGTGAACCGCCACACCGGCAGCTTCCTGCTGATCGATCCGGCCGGCGGCAACACGCTGGCGGCCGGCCTCGTCGGAGACGCCATCGCAGCGGTGGAGCTCGGCGAGCGCGTCTAGTGCGATGACCCCGCTGATCGCTGTCGCCCACGGCAGTCGCGACCCCCGCAGTGCGCGGGTGGTGGCGGCTGCCGTGTCGGCGCTCCGGGCCAAGCGACCGGACCTCGACGTCCGGCTGTGCTTCCTCGACCTCAACGCACCGTCCGTGGACCAGGTGATCGACACGGTCGCCGCCGAGGGGCATTCCTCCGCCGTGGTCGTGCCGATGCTGCTGGGCAGCGCGTTCCACGCACGCGTCGATCTTCCGGCGCTCCTGGACGCCGCCCGCCTCCGTCACCCGCACCTGCATGTCCGGCAGGCCGACGTTCTCGGGCACGACGCGCGGCTGGTCGAGGCCGTCCGTGACCGCATCGGCGAGGCCGGCGGTTCCGCCCGCGAGTCCGGTCTCGGTATCGTCCTCGCCGCGGTCGGTTCGTCCGACCCGGCCGCGAACGACCGAACCCGCGAGCTGGCCGGATCGGTCGTCGCGGGCACCCGATGGTCGGGAGCGGTGACGTGTTTCGCGACGTCGGCGGAACCGACGGTGCAGCAGGCGATCTCGACGCTGCGACAGGCCGGCGCCGAGCGCGTCGTGATCGCACCCTGGTTCCTGGCGCCGGGACTGCTCACGGACCGGTTGAGCCGTGCGGCGGAATCCTGCGGACCCGGCATCACCTACGCGGCCACCATCGGACCGCACCCCCGGCTGCTCGACGTCATGCTCGACCGGTACTCGCAGACCCACACGGAGCTGCAGCGGTACCGGGCGCTGTCGGCCTGAGCGCGTCGATCACCGCACGCCCGGCATCCGGGTTCCCGACCGCTATCCGCGCGTCACCATTGGGGTAGGTGCGCGCGTGGATGCCGGCGCGGGCCAGTGCGTCACCGACGTCCTCTCCGGGGAGGTACAGGAAGTTGGCGTGACTGCGCGGGACCGGAATTCCCGCCGCCCTCACCGTGCGCCACAGTTCCTCGCGTTCGGCGACGATGGCAGCCACCCGGGCACGGAGCTCGTACTCGGCGGCGTACGACGCCGTGACCGCGGGAACGGCGGCGCTGCCCATCCCGAACGGCAGTTGCAGCGTTCGAATCGTCCGCGCCAGTGCCGCGTTCGCGAAGCCGAATCCGATACGCAACCCGGCCAGTCCGTACGCCTTGGAGAACGTTCGCAGGAACACGACGTTCGGGTGTTCGGCGATGATGCGATGCACGTCCAGGACCTGTCGGCGGTCGACGAACTCCACATAGGCCTCGTCGAGGACGACGACCACCCGGTCCGGCACATGACGGAGGAAATCCGCCAGTTCGGCGGTGTCGACGAGCGTCCCGGTGGGGTTGTGCGGGCGGCAGACGACGACGAGCCGGGTGCGGTCGTCGATCGCGGCCGCCATCGCGGCCAGATCCTGTCCGCCGTCCGCGAGAATCGGCACCGGCACCGCGTCGAGTGCCGCGATCCGCGCCATGATCGGGTACCCGTCGAACGTCGGGGCGGTGAACACGATCCGCTCCCCCGGCCCGGCGACGGAGCGCATGATCTGCAGGGCGACGCCGGTGGCGCCGGCGCCCACCACCACCTGTTCGGCGTCGAGCCCTTCGTGATCCGCGATGACCTGGATCAGCCGGTCCGGCAGGAACTCCGGATACCGATGCGCCCGGCGCATCACACCGTCGAGCGCGGCGAGGACGGAGGGCAGTGGGGCGAACGGGTTCTCGCTCAGCGCGAGATCGAATCTCGCACCGGGTCCCGCGATGGTCGGCGTGGTCATCTCACACCCCCGCCGGGGCGGCGCCCCACCGAATGGCCCCGGCCCCGGCGAAGTCGCCGGCGTGCGCGAACGCGGACATCATCACCAGCGAGCCGTTGGGGATCCGGCCTGCCCGGTTCTCGATGTCGAGGGTGACGGGGATCGCGGCGCCGAACAGGTTCCCGCATTCGTCGAACGTGTCGGGGTGCCGTTCCGCCGGGAGCTCGAGTGCGTCCCGCCAGTTGCGGAGGAACAGCCGGTTGGGCTGGTTGGTGACCAGGGTGTCGATCTCGTCCGGGGTGATGTCGATCTGCTTGCACACCGCGAGCGCAACCTCGGGGACGAGCCGGTTCCCTCGGGCGAAGACCTTCGCGATCCTCGATTCGGTGAACCCGATGTGCAGTTGGCCGGTGCCCGCCTCCCAGTACTTGCGGGGCGGATCGACGGCGGCCGTCATGTCTCCGGCGAACTCGGGGTAGGTCCGGCACTCCAGTCCCAGCACCGGTGCGGCCTCCGACTTCACCAGCAGGCATGCACCCGCGCCGTCACCCGGCACCGCCGACTGTGCCAGCGCGCGCACGTCCGGTTGCGTGAAGATCTGGCCTGCGCTGTTCTGCACCGACACGATCAGGGCGGTCGACGCGTCCCCGGTCTGCATGATCTGACGTGCCAGCTTGATCATGTACACGAACGACGCGCAGCCGCCGTTGTGCAGGTCCACCACCCAGTCCGGGGTGATCCCCATCCGGCGCGCGAGTTCTCCGCCGGTACCCAGGATCGGGACGTCGGGCAGCTGGGTGTGGGTGATGAGAATGTCCACGTTGGAGACGAGTTCGGAGCCGTTCCGTTCGACCAGCGGGGCGATCGCACGTTCCGCCATGTCGACGGCGTTCTCGTCGCTCGCGATGTGGTGGCGGAATTTCGGCGCCCGGAACATGATGTTCTCGGCGAGCCGGTCGGAGGCGGCGAACTGGGCGAAATAGTCCGCACCCACCCGGTTCTCGGGTAGGTAACCGGCAATGTCGATCAGGCTGACGGTGTCCATGTCTCACTCACTCATCCAGGTCGGGGTCACGGGCAGGTCGTTCGCCCACCGGTATTCGCAGATCGCCTTGAGATTGCTCATCTCCAGTTGGTGTCCGGCGGCGAACATGTCCCAGAAGTCGCCCACCCACGGAACCCGGTCCGCGGGAGCGGTCTCGGGGTAGGGATTGTCGTCGTAGAACGGATGGTGGCAGTTGGTCCACAGCACGACGGATCCGTCGACGTCCAGGACCGTGCGCGCGTCCACCACCCGCATCAGATACACCATCCACAGGTGTGTGCCCTGGTCCCAGGCACAGTGATAGTCGACGGTCATCGCGGCCGGGTGTGCCACGGTGCGCGTGTAGATCTCGGTGGTGTCGCCCAGGCGGTCGTACGCGAGCCACAGCCCGGGTTCTCCGGCCGGGGTGAATCCGCGGAGGCTGTACGTCCATTCCTCGAGGCTGCGGGTGTCGGAGAGGTAGCGGAACACCTCGTCCGGCGGGCAGTCGATGTATTCGTTGACAGTGCAGTACTTTCCGAACACCTGGTCGTGCGGATACACCGACCTCAGCATGTCCATGATGATCGGTGTCGTCGCCTGACGGTCGGAGGTCTCGATGCGGACGAGGCCGGGCAGGTCGGCGGGAAGGTCGGGCAGCGGGGCGATCTCTCGAGCGGTCATCGGCGTGCTCCTTCTCGGGATTCGGATCTCTCGGTCGGGCGTCGGACGGGCAGGAACGGCAGGAACGGCGGCAACTCGTCGGCGTCGCACGCGACTTCGATGACAACGGGCCCCGCCGAGTCGGCCGTGGCGCGGAGCGACTCGGCCAGGCCGGCGTGCGTGTCGACCGTGCGGGACGGCAAGCCGGGAAACAGTGCGCCGACTCCCGCCGCGATGTGTGCGGGACGAAAACGGCTGTAGGTGTATGCGCCCTCGAAGTACACCTGCTCGCGGGTCAGGCACATCGCGTGGGCGTTGTTGTTGAACACGACGAACGTGACCGGCACGTCGTACTCGACCGCGGTGTGGATCTCGAGCCCGTGCGCGTAGAACGCACCGTCGCCTGCGATCACGAACGTGCGGCGGCCGCGCGAGAAGGCGGAACCGATCGCGGCGCCGAACGTGTAACCCATCCCGCCCATTCCCAGCGCCACCACGAACCGGCCTCCGGTCGGAACCGGAAGATGGTGCACCACAGCGGCACCCGTATTTCCCGCATCGGCGAACACGTCGGCGCCCACGGGCATCATCGCGGCGAGCGCCTTCACCGCGTCCGTGTAGCGCAGGCCCGACGTGCCGGACGACGGCACGTCGATCGGGGTCGGCTCGCTCTGCGCGACGGCCGCCCGCGAGGCCGCAGGCCCGATCTCGGTGACGAGCCCGCGCAGCGTCGCCCGCAGATCCCGCGTCGGCAGGTGATGGGCCTGCAGAAACGGCTTCGCCGAGCCCACGCTGTACACCAGCGTCTTCTCGAGCACCCCGTCCAAACCTCCGCGTGCCATCACCGGCAGTCGCGTGCCGACGAGCAGGCAGACGTCGGAATCCTGCAGTGCGTCGACGACATCCGGATTCCCCATCGCGCCGGTGACCCCGAGCCGCCCCGGCGCCGCGGGATCGAGCACGTCCCTCGCGTCGGGCGTGACGGCCACCCGGGCGCCGAGCACGTGCGCGAGTTCCGCGAGTTCCCCTCGCGCGCCGGCTCGCGCGACCTCGTCTCCGGCGATGACGGTGACGCGGCCGTAGTCGTCGCGGAGGGCCTCGGCGAGCCGTGTGATGTCCGTCGGGGTGGTGCGCGGTGCGGTCGGGACCGCTCGACGTGGTTCCGGGAACTCACCGCGCGACCACTGAATGTCCTTCGGCAGCAGGAGAACCGCGGGCCCACCGCGTCGCGCGGCGGCCAGCGCCTCGGCGAGCTGGCGTTCGAGGTCGAGCGGCGACTCGACCCGCGCGCAGTACACGGACACCTCACCGAACAACCGGGTCGCATCGATCGACCCCGCCAGTCCACTCGTGTCCTGGAATGCGCCCATCCCTTCGAGCGTCGTCGGCGGTTGCCCGACCAACGCCAGAAGCGGCACACGCGACGCGAATGCTTCACCGAGACCGGCGATCACATTGAGCGCACCCCCGCCCGACGTCGCCGCGACCACCCCGATCCGGTTCGACGTGCGGGCATACCCGTCGGCCATCGTCGTCGCCGAGAACTCGTGTTTGGCGACGACACCTTCGACGTCGAGGGAGCGGTGCAGCGCGTCGTACAGGTCCTCGATGTTCGCGCCTCCCACACCGAAGACGTGCTCGACCCCCTCTGCGGCCAGCGCGGCGACGATGTAGTCGACGACGCGCATGTTCCGACCGGTTTTCCGTGGCTCGTGATCCGTGAGATTCATCGGCAGACCCCCGTGTCGTGGATCGGGTGAGGCGACCTGCGGTCACCCACTGGATATACACACGAACCACGTACCGGTCGGGTTCACCGGTGGCAGAACATTTTTCCGGAAACGTTCGTGACGAACGAGACACGACGGTGGAGCGTGCAGGAGGTATGAAAACCGACCCGACTCCCTGGCGGCCCGCTCACAACGCCGCGGTCAGCAGTACCTCGTGGTCGTCGTCGGATCGCACGTCGATGCTCACGATCGCGTCGACGGGCAGGCTGGTGGTGGCCGTGGGCCGCACCGTCGTGCCGGCCTCACCGGTCCAGGTGGCCAGCGTGGTGACGACTCCGGAGCGGTCGGTGACGGTCAGCGCGTATCCCTCGGTGTCGGCGCCGTAACGACCGTCGCCGGGCCAGGTGTCCTCGTAGGAGCACTCGACGAAGATGACGGTGCCCCAGGACACCGACGCGACGGATGCGCTCGCGGTGATCGTCGTCGGAACCACGGGGGTGAACACCGCCTCGGTGGTGTTCGCGCGGTCCGGGACGGGCATGGCCGTGACCGGGGCGGGCGGGGTCCGGTCCTGCGTCACCAGCACCCCCACCGGGACGGCGACGGCGATCACGGCGGCCGCCGCCGCGAGGGCCGTCGCCGCTCGCCGGTGCCGTCGGCGCCGCTCTACCGTCCCCACCAGGTGGGTCAGCACACGTGGTGCGGGGGTCTCCGAATCAGCGGGCGCAGCGTTCCCGGGCAGCGTGCCGAACGCCTCTTCCGGTGTGATCAGGGCCAGCAACCCGGGCATGCCCGCCAATTCGGACACGGCCTGCGAGCACTGTGCGCAGTGGGCGAGGTGGGCCTCGTATTCGCGCCGATCGCTCGGGGACATCGCACCGAGTACATATGCGGCGTCCCAGCGGACGTAGGGATCCTCGTGCGACTCGAAGTCGTCGAACGTCATCGGGTCACCCCCATTTCCTGCAGAGCCAATCGAAGGGCCCGCAATCCGTAGTGCATGCGGGATTTCACCGTTCCCTCCGGTATTCCGAGTTCGTCGGCCATCTGGTGGGTCGACATTCCCCGGTAGTAGCCGAGCACGAGGACCGCACGATGGTCGGGGCTGAGCCGGGCCAGCGCATCACCCATCATCCAGGCGTCGAGTGCGCCGTCCGAGCTGTCCGGGGCGGCGCGTTCGGGCGTGGAGCTCATCCCGATCTCACGCTGGGAGCGGGCGCTGCGGTGCTCGTCGAACACGAGGTTCCTGGCGACCGTGAACAACCACGCCCGGGCCGACGACTCCGACTGGTCCAGCACGTTCGGATGCTTCCAGGCTCGCAGCAGGACCTCCTGCACGATGTCCTCGGCGCGGGCGCGGTCGCCGGTCAGCCGCAGGGCATACCGCCACACCGCGGGGGCATGCTCCTCGTACAGGGCGTGCATCAGCTCGGTCTGGGCATCCGGCATCGGTCACCACCTCTCAGCAGTACACACGGTTCACCCGTGCCTCCGGTTCACCGCGCCACTGAAACACAGGGAAACCCCAGGTGAAACGGGTCGCAGCGGCCGAAAACCCTTGGCCCGTACGCTAGGAGGTGTTCAGTGCCACGGCGGCGTGGACGAGCGCCTGGAACGCCTCGGCGTCGAGCGTGTCGCCCTCGTGGAAATCGATGGCGCGCCGGGTGTTGCCTTCGAGGCTGGAGTTGAAGAGGCCTGACGGGTCGTTCAGCGAGGCGCCCCGGGCGAACGTCACCTTCACCGCATTCTTGTACGTCTCACCGGTGCAGATCATTCCGGCGTGCGACCATACCGGCACCCCTCGCCACTTCCACTCCTCGACGACGTCGGGGTCGGCCTGCGTGACGAGGGCACGGATCCGGGCGAGCGTCTCGCCCCGCCAATCACCCAGCTCCTCGATTCGCGCATCTATCAACTGCGAGGGAGAGTCACCTCCGCCTCCCTCTTCCGAGCCGCTCGTCCGCTTCTTCATGGTGAACTGTCGCTCCCCTTCTGGCTGTCGTCGCTCGCCGGTCACTCGAGTATCCTCGCGGACCGCGCCGATCGCATCGAGATCGCGCCGGGATCGGCTGCCGACCGATTTACCTCTGGCGCGTCGTCGCCGTCCTGGACCAAACTGGAATGGAGGTGAGGAGCACCCCCATGAGCACAGCACGGATTCGACGCGGCATCGTGGCAGGCATCGACGGATCGGACGGCGCGCTGGAGGCGGCGGCGTGGGCTGCATCCGCTGCGAGGCGCTTCGAGGAGCCGCTGCGCCTCGTCCACGTATTACCCAAGCATCCGAATTCCGCGGACGGTCACCCCGAGGGCGATGAGTTCCTCGACGCCGCCGAGCGCATCGTCCTGGACGGGCAGCAGGACCTGGAGGTCGAGCGCAGTACCCACCCCGGTCCGCCCGCCCACGCGCTGGTGGAACTGTCCAAGACGGCCCGGATGCTGGTTCTCGGACCCGCGGCCACGAGTGAGATGAAATCGGTGGTCGCCGGTTCCGATGTCGTGCGGGTGTCGAACCGAGCCGAATGTCCGGTGGTCGTCTGGCGCGGCATCCAGGGCCACGAGGTCAGCGAAACCCGCCCCGTCGTGGTGGGTGTGGACGGCAGCGAACTGAGCGACATGGCGGTGGCCCACGCGTTCGAGTTCGCGGCATTCTTCGGCGCTCCCCTCGTCGCGGTGCACACCTGGGCCGAGCACTCCACCCTCGGTGCGTGGTACTCGGAGGAACGTCGCTTCACCGACTGGTCCGATCTAATCCAGCACGAGGAAGCCTGGCTTGCCGAGAGCCTCGCCGGGTGGCGCGAGAAGTACCCGGATGTCGAGGTCACGCGCTGCCTCGAGCGTGGTGGGCCAATGAAGGTGCTCCTCGAATACTCGTTCGGTGCGCAGTTGATCGCCGTCGGCAGCCACGGGCGAAATCCGTTCACCGCGTCGATCGTGGGCTCGACGAGCCAGAGTCTCATCCACCACGCCCGGTGCCCGGTGCTCATCTGCCGAAAAGGCTGAATACCGTCAGCGTTGGTTTCACTCTTTCGATCAGCCTGATTCATATTCACCGTTCGCGGGCCCATTCCCCGGGCACGGCGCGAACCGAATTACTACGTCAGAAAACTGCTCTGACCTGCCCCAATCCCCGGCGCCACAGCGCTGATATCGCAGATTCACACACAGCAGAAAATGCCAAGTGTTTCAATCACGCTAATTCGATTTCCTCCAGATTTCGGCACCGAATTTCGCGTTTATAGTTTCCGGCATGTCGGAGCCACGCTCATATCTCGTCTGCGCGTCACAGCGCAGCGGCAGCACTCTGCTCGTCGAATCTCTTCGCGCCACGACCGTGGCCGGCAACCCCGAGGAGTTCTTCCAATACCTGCCGTCCACCAGTCGATCACCGCAGCCGCGACAGTGGTTCGAGGGTGTCACCGACGAGGCGGTGCTCTCGCTGCTCGCCCCGCTCGAATCGGGGACCGCCGACACCCGCACCGCGGAGCAGTGGCGCGATCAACTGCTCAGCCTCGGTCGCACCCCCAACGGGGTGTGGGGCGGAAAGCTGATGTGGAACCAGGTGCCGCTCGTCCTCGACCGTGCCGCCGGACTTCCGGACCGATCCGGCGACGATTTGCGGTCCGCCCTGGACGACATCCTGGGCGGCGACCTCGCCTTCATCCATGTCTACCGGCGTGACGTCGTCGCGCAGGCGGTGTCGATGTGGCGGGCGGTGCAGACTCAGGTGTGGCGCGACGACGCCACCCCACCCGCCCCGCACGACGGCGCCGAGTACCACGCGGGCGGCATCGCCCATCTCGTCCGCATTCTGCGCGATCAAGATGAGCAGTGGCGCAACTGGTTCGAGGTCGAGGGACTCGACCACATCGACATCGGTTTCGACGATCTCGTCGCGGCGCCGCAGGCGACGGCGGCGAAGGTGCTCGTCGAACTCGGCCTCGACGCCGATCTCGCGCCCCCGCCGCCGCTGAAGCGGCAGAGCGACGGCCGCTCCAAGGAGTGGGCCGAGCGGTATCGGTCCGACGCCACCGCGAACGGACTTCCGCTGTGACCGCCGTCGGGGCGCCGCGTGACAGCGCCGCACGGGTGGACGAACTCCGTGCGCTGGAGGCGGAGGCCGTGCACATCATCCGCGAGGTGGTCGCCGAACTCGAGCGACCGGTTCTGCTGTTCTCGGCCGGCAAGGACTCGATCGTGTTGCTGCGGCTGGCGGAGAAGGCGTTCCGGCCGTCCCCGTTGCCGTTTCCCGTCCTGCACGTCGACACCGGGCACAACTTCCCCGAGGTGATCGAGTTCCGCGATCGCCGGCTCGCAGAGGACGGTCACCGGCTGATCGTCGCGTCGGTGCAGGAGTCGATCGACAGGGGCCGCGTCACCGAATCGGGCGGGCCGGGCACGTCCCGGAACCGGCTGCAGACCCGCACCCTGCTCGACGCACTGGAGGCGCACCGTTTCGACGCCGCGTTCGGCGGCGCGCGCCGCGACGAGGAACGGGCCCGCGCGAAGGAGCGGGTGCTCAGCTTCCGGGACGAGTTCGGGCAGTGGGATCCGCGATCACAGCGGCCCGAGCCGTGGTCGCTGTACAACGGGCGGATCCGCCGCGGTGAGCAGGTCCGCGTGTTCCCGCTGAGCAATTGGACCGAACTCGACATCTGGCGCTACATCGAACTGGAGAACCTCGCGCTGCCGTCGATCTACTTCGCCCACGAGCGGCAGGTGTTCGCGCGCGACGGCATCCTGCTGGGGTTGTCCGAGTACACGCTACCCACCGAAGACGAACTGGTGCAACGGCTCCGGGTGCGGTATCGCACGGTCGGGGACCTGACGATCACCGGTGCCGTGCGTTCCGACGCCGGCGACGTCGCCGGCGTGATCGAGGAGATCGCCGCGGCCACGGTCTCCGAACGCGGAGAGACCCGGGCCGACGACAGAACTTCCGTTGCCGCGATGGAAGACCGCAAGCGCGAGGGGTACTTCTGATGACCACCACCAGCCGGCCCCGTCAGTTGCTGCGGCTCGCCACCGCGGGCAGCGTCGACGACGGCAAGAGCACTCTGATCGGACGGCTCCTCCACGACACCGGCAGCCTGCCCACCGACCACCTCGAGGCGGTGACGAACGCCGACGGCGAGGCCGACCTCGCCGCCCTGTCCGATGGGCTGCGCGCCGAACGCGAACAGGGCATCACCATCGACGTGGCGTACCGGTTCTTCTCCACACCGACCCGCAGCTTCGTGCTCGCGGACACGCCGGGGCACGAACGGTACACCCGCAACATGTTCACCGGTGCGTCGAACGCCCACGTCGCCGTGCTGCTCGTGGACGCCCGCGCCGGGGTGCTCCGGCAGACCCGACGCCACGCCCGGATCGCCGACCTGCTCGGCGTGCCGCACCTGGTCGCAGTGGTCAACAAGATCGACCTCGTCGACTTCGACGAGACCCGGTTCAAGGAAGTCGAATCCGAACTCGGCCTGCTCGCACAGCGCCTCGGCGGCCGCGACCTCACGGTGATCCCGGTATCCGCCACCCGCGGCGACAACGTCGTCACACGGTCGGATTCGACACCCTGGTACGACGGGCCCACGATCCTCGAGTATCTCGAAGAGGTGGAACTCGCCGCACCGTCCGCCGTCCCGTCCGAACTGCGACTGCCGATCCAGTGGGTGGCGCGGCCCACGGACGACCGCCGCCGCCGCTACACCGGCCGGCTGTCCGCAGGCACCCTGTCCGTCGGCGACGAGGTGGTGGTCCTGCCTGCGGGTTCCCGCAGCACGGTCACCGCCCTCGACACTCTCGATCCCCACCGGTCCGTCGCGGTCGCCCCGCTGTCGGTGTCGTTCGAACTCGCGGACGACCTCGACGTGGCCCGCGGCGACCTCGTCATCAGCGCCGCCGCCGACGCGACCGCACCCGCCCCGGCCCGCGAGATCGACGCGACCGTGTGCTGGCTGAGCGAGACACCGCTGCGGGCGGGCGACCGGGTGGCACTCAAGCACACCTCCCGCACCGTGCGCGCCACGGTTCAGGAATTGCACACCCGGCTCGACCCGGAAACCCTCGAAGAACACGACTCCCCCAGCGAGCTCGCCCTCAACGACATCGGCCGGATCACGCTCCGGACGAGCACGGTCGTGCTCCCCGACCCCTACGCCACCAATCGCGACGCCGGCGCGTTCATCCTCATCGACGAACAGAGCAACGACACCGTCGGCGCCGGAACCGTCAGCGAAGCCCGGGAAGTCGTGCCCGGCGAGCAGACCCGGCACGACATCAAGTGGCACCCCTCGTCGCTGGAACGGGATCGGCGCTGGTCCGCGACCGGGCAGCGGGGCGCCACCATCTGGCTCACCGGGCTGCCGGCGTCCGGGAAGTCGACGGTGGCAGTCGCGCTCGAACGGACCCTCGTCGACGCCGGACGAACCGCGTACCTGCTGGACGGCGACAACGTACGGCACGGCATCTCGGACGACCTCGGGTTCTCCCCCGGCGACCGGGCCGAGAACATCCGCCGCGTCGGTCACCTCACCCGGTTGTTCGCGGACGCCGGGGTGGTCGCCATCGCGTCGATGGTGTCGCCGCTGCGCTCGGACCGTGCGATCGCGCGGGCGCTCAACGAGGCCGCGGGACTGCCGTTTCTCGAGATCCACGTGAGCACGCCGGTCGACGAATGCGAACGGCGTGACCCCAAGGGGCTCTACGCCCGGGCGCGGGCAGGTGAACTCCGCGGCCTCACCGGGATCGATGCGCCGTACGAGGCCCCCGAGAATCCGGATCTCGCGTTCGACACCACCGGCGCCGATCTCGACGATCTCGTCGCGCGGATTCTCGCCGAACTCGCCCGGCACGAGACGCCACCGGCCTAGCGCGCGACGAGCCGCAGGAGTGCCTCGTGGAGTGCGATCCGGTCGTCGAACACACGTCGGTGCGGCCCGTACGCCTGAACCCGGTCGTGCCCACGGCCTGCGACCACCACGACGTCGCCCGGCGCGGCGAGGGTGACAGCGGCGACGATCGCCTCGGCGCGGTCGGGCACGACGAGCACTTCGGCGTCGCCACCACTGCGTGCACCTCGCGCCACGTCCTCGCGCAGACGCTGCGCGTCGTCGGAGCACGGACTCTCGTCGGTGACGATGACCGTGTCGGCGAAACGGGCCGCGGTCGCACCGAGCGGCACCCGCTTGCCGGGGTCGCGCTCACCGGTCGCCCCGACGACGGCGATGACCCGGCCTCGCGTCAACGAGCGGAGGTACGGAAACAGACGTCGCTGACCGGCCGGGTTGTGCATGTAGTCGACGAACGCGAGGAACGGCTGGCCCGCGTCCACCGCCTCCAGGCGTCCGGGCACCGTATCGAGGCTCTCGATCCCGGCGACCGCCGAGTCGAGGTCCACCCCGCGAACCGCGAGGGCGGCGATCGCCGCGAGTGCGTTGTCCACCTGGTGCACTCCGAGTAGCCGGAGCCGCACCGGTTTCCGCGCCCCGGCGCCGTGGAGCGTGAACGACGTGCCGCCCTCGTCCGCGTGCACGGCGGACGCATGGAAGTCGGCCGCCGTCGTCCTCGACGAGAACGTCACGCGGGGCACGGTGACGGTGGCGGCGAGGCGGCGCCCGAACTCGTCGTCGACGCCGACGGCTGCCGCGGCGCAGCGCCCCGGTTCGAACAATCGGGCCTTCGCCGCGAAATACGCGTCCATGTCGGGGTGAAAGTCCAGATGGTCGCGGGCGAGGTTGGTGAACACCCCCACCCGGAACGACGTTCCGTCGATACGGTGCAGAGCGAGACCGTGGCTCGACACCTCCATCGCGACCGCGCCGATCCGATGCTCGGCGAACGCGGCAAGGGTCTGCTGGAGCTCGCACGCCTCCGGAGTTGTCCGGGTCGCGGTGCGTGACCCGTTCTGTCCCCGGACGGCGATCCCCGTCATCATGCCGGTGCCGACACCCGCCGCACGCAATCCCGCGTCCAGGAGATACGCGGTGCTGGTCTTCCCGTTCGTCCCCGTCACACCGTAGACGTCGAGTGCCTCGGACGGATTGCCGTACACCCACGCTGCCAACGGACCGAGAGCACGACGCGGATCGTCCACCACGATCGTCGGCAGCACGTCCGACCCGCGATCGCTGAGCATCGCGACAGCACCGCGCGCCGCGGCCTCGCCCGCGAACTCGATCCCGTGCCGGTGCCGCCCCGGCAGCGCCGCGTACACGTCGCCGGCCCGGACGAGACGAGAGTCCTGGCTGATACCCGTCACCGCTGCCTCGCCGGACCCGGAGAGTGCCGCCGAGCAGTCGAGGCGGCGCACCATCTCGCGCAGCAGCTTCGGCGGAGTGCACCGCGGGCAGTCGACGCTCACGCTTCCAGTGCACCACTGCCGTGCAGGTCGCGAGGACGGAACCGCATCATCCGCCCCTACGTCGCTACGCCGCTCCGCGGCACCCCTACCTCGCTACGCCGCTCCGCGGCACCCCTACCTCGCTACGCCGCTCCGCGGCACCCCTACCTCGCTACGCCGCTCCGCGGCTCGTCGAGAATTCCGCGATCCGAACTGTAGGCCGAACGCACGTCCGGCACACGGTCGAGAGTGGCGAGGTATTCCTCCATCGCCTTCCGGGCGTAGGCCGTCCCCTCTTCCTCGCTCGGGATCGAGTCGCCCGTCGCCCGTCGCCACGTCGCGAGTTCCAGCGCCAACTCGGCCTGCGTCCCGGCGAAGTCCTCGGTATCGGCCAGGTTGTCGCGCTCGCCGGGGTCGGCGACCAGGTCGTAGAGTTCCCGGCTCGGACGCGGCCGGAGATGCTCGGTGCCCAGCGCCGCACCGGACAGGCTCTTCTCGATGTCGAGGGGCAGATCGAGCCTGGGCCGAGGCGCGTAGTTCTCGATATAGCTGAACCGCTTGGTGCGCACCGCGCGAATGGGATCGAAGCTGTCGTGGAACGTCTTCTCCGTGAACAGGACGTCGCGTGCCGTCGACTCCGACCGGCCCAGCAACTGCCCGGCGTGGGAGACACCCTCCACGGCCGCGGGGATCGGGACGCCGAGCAGTTCGAGAAGGGTGGGAACGAGATCCACCCCGCTGAACAGGTCGTCGTAGACGCGAGGCGACGCCCGCAGCCTCCGCGGCGGGCGGATGATCGTCGCAATTCCGGTGCCCGGCGCATACAGTGTCGACTTCGCACCGGGGAACGCCTCGCCGTGGTCGGTGAGGAACACGACCCACGTACTCTCGTCGAGCCCCTCGTCGTCCAGCGTCTGCAGCATCCTGCCGACGGCCGCGTCGGCCACCTCGATCGACCCGTGGAATCCGGCCAGATCCTCACGGACCTCCGGCCGGTCGGGCAGGTACGACGGAACGTCGAAACCCTCGGGATCAGCGGGTACATACCTGTCGACCGGGTACGGGCGGTGCGTCTCGAAGAAGCCGGCGGTCAGCAGGAACGGTTGCGGAGGGAACCGCGACAGCCACCGCGACGCCCGATCGGTGACGTATTCGCAGTACGAATTCGTCACGTCGTACTCGTGGAAGCCGAGCCGCTTGGGGTACGCGGTCTCGTGCTGCATCCCGAACAAGGCCGTGTACCAGCCCGCCTCCGCCAGCAGGGACGGCAGCGTGCGGACGTCGTCGTGGTACTGCCAGCCGTGGTGTGCGAGGCCGATCAGCCCGTTGCTGTGCGGGTACCGGCCCGAGAACAGAGCCCCACGCGACGGCGAGCACAGCGGCGCCGCCGCATGCGCGTCCGTCAGCAGCACACCCTCCGCGGCGAGCCGGTCGAGGTTCGGACTACGCACCCCGGACGCGCCGTAACACCCGAGGTGACGGCCCAGATCGTGCCAGTGCACGATCAGAACGTTGTCACGGGCGGGATTCACCGAGGTCGCCACAGTCGCCTCCTACATCGGCGGTGAGTTACAGGGAGACCGGAACTTCGGCCTCCGGGAGTTCGGGAGCCCGCGTGGCCCGCGCGTACACGGTCTCGCCTTCCTGCAGGCCGAGCGCCGCGCTGTCGCCGCGAGTCACCTGCGCGGAGAAGGGCTCACCGGTGGCCTCGTTACGCAGATCCACCCGCACCTCGAACCCCAGGTGCACCACTCGCTCGACGGTCGCCCGGGTGACGCCGAGCGATTCGGCCGTGCCGGCCTCCTGCGCGAGGGCGAGGTCGGGATCGCGGCCGAGGCGGATGTCGTGCGGTCGAACCAGCTGACCGTTGAGCTTGGCCACCGACCCGAGGAACGACATCACGAAATCGTTGTGGGGGCGGTCGTAGAGGTCCTCCGGTTCACCGATCTGCTCGATCCGGCCCTTGTTGAGGACCGCGATCCGGTCGGCGACGTCGAGCGCCTCCTCCTGGTCGTGGGTGACCAGCACGGTGGTCACGTGCACCTCGTCGTGCAACCGGCGCAGCCAGGTGCGCAGGTCCGTGCGGACCTTCGCGTCGAGCGCGCCGAACGGCTCGTCGAGGAGAAGCACCTTCGGGTCCACGGCCAGGGCCCGCGCGAGCGCCATCCGCTGACGCTGACCGCCCGACAGTTGCGCCGGATAACGGTGCTGGAAGCCGTCGAGGCCGACGATCTCGAGAAGCTCGTTGACCTTCTTGTCGATCTCCGGCTTGGGCCGCTTGCGGATCTTCAGGCCGAACGCGACGTTGTCGCGCACCGTCATGTGCTTGAACGCCGCGTAGTGCTGGAACACGAAGCCGATGTCCCGCTTCTGCGGGGAGATGTCGGTGACGTCGTTCCCGCCGATCACGACGGTGCCGGAGTCGAGGGACTCCAGTCCGGCGATGGATCGGAGCAGCGTCGACTTGCCCGAACCACTGGGCCCGAGGAGCGCGGTCAGCGAACCCGAGGGGATGTCGATCGTGACGTCGTCGAGAGCAGCAAAGGACCCGTAGTTCTTCCGGGCGCCGGTCACGGTAATCATGTGGTGCTCCTCTTGCGGTCGAGCAGAGTCATCAGAAGCAGGGTGATCAGCGCAATGCCCATCAGCAGGGTGGCTGCGGAGTACGCACCGAACGTGTTGTGGTCGTCGATGTAGCGCGAGTGCACGAGCAGGGTCAGGGTCTGCGACACACCGGGGAAGCCCGAGGACACCATGATCACCGCACCGAACTCGCCCAGCGAGCGGGCGACGGTCAGGACCACACCGTAGGTGAGGCCCCAGCGGATGGCGGGCAGTGTGATCAGCCAGAACGTCTGCCAGCGGCTCGCACCGAGCGTCGCGGCGGCCTGTTCCTGCTCCTCGCCGATCTCGTGCAGGACGGGCTCCACCTCCCGCACGACGAACGGCAACGTCACGAAGAGGGTGGCGATGACCATGCCGGGAAGCCCGAAGATCACCTTGAACCCCAGCGATTCGAGCCCGCCGAACCAGCCGTTGGCACCCCACAGCAGGATCAGCGACACGCCGACCACGATGGGCGAGACGGCGAACGGTAGGTCGACCACCGCCTGCACCAGGCCGCGGCCGGGGAAGCGGCCCCGGACCAGCGCGAGGGCGGTGACGATCCCGAACACCACGTTGACCGGGACGACGATGGCCACGATCAGCAGGGACAGGTTGAGTGCGGAGATCGCGGCGGGGGTGCTGATCGACTCGATGAAGGCGCCGATCCCGTTCTCGAACGTGCGGAACAGGATGATGACGATAGGCACCACCAGCAGGCCGAACAGATAGAGCAGCGCGACTGCGCGCAGGGTGATCCGGGTGGACCCAGAGAGCTTCATTCCGCCTGCTCCTCACGACGCTGCCCCCGGCTGGCGAAGACCCGGAGGGCGAACAACGTCACGAACGCGATGGCCAGGAGAGCCACCGACACGGCCGCCGCGGCGGCCGGCCGATCGATTTCGATCTGCTGTTGAATGTACTGGGAAGCGACCTGGGTCTCTCGGGGAATGTTTCCGCCGATCAGGACGACCGACCCGTACTCGCCGATCGCGCGGGCGAATGCGAGCCCCGCGCCGCTGACGATGGCCGGGGTCAGGGTGGGCAGCACGACGCTCCGGAAGATCGTCCAGTTGTCCGCGCCGAGCGAGGCCGCGGCCTCCTCGACTTCCCTGTCCACCTCGATCAGCACCGGCTGCACCGAGCGGACCACGAACGGCAGCGTCACGAATGCCAATGCAACGATCAGACCGGGCTGCGTCGCGTTGAGGTGGACCCCGATCGGGCTCTCCGGGCCGTACAGCGACAGCAGCACGATGCTGGCCACGATGGTCGGCAACGCGAACGGCAGGTCGATCAGTGCGTTGACGGCCCGCTTGCCGGGGAATTCGTCGCGCACCAGCACCCACGCGATGAGCGTGCCCATGATCACGTTGATCACGGCCACCACCACCGACACCACGACGGTGACGCGCAGGGACGCCACCGCCACGGGTGAGGTGATCGCGTCCACGAAGCCGCCGATTCCGTCGCCGAACGAGGCGACGGTGAGCGCGGCGAGTGGCAGGACCACGATGATGCTCAGCCAGAGCGTCGCGATGCCGATGCCGAGCGGTCCCACCGCACCGGTGACCCGGGCGACCTTCTTGCGCGTAGGCGGAACGGGCGGAGGCGGCACCGTGATGCCGCGTCCGCCCGTCGCCGTCGTCGTGTCGCTCACGTCGGTCTTACTTGGTTGCGTTGTCGTAGATCACTGCGATGGACCCGGTGTCCTTGGCGAACACCTCGGAGTCGACCTTGGACCAGCCGCCGAGATCGGCGATCGTCCACAGCTTGGCCGGTTCGGGGAACTTGTCGGCGAACTCCGTGGCCACCGCGGGATCGACCGGGCGGAATCCGGCCTCGCCCCACAGCTTCTGGCCCTCGGTGGTGTAGAGGAAGTCCTTGAACGCGTTGGCCTTCTCCAGGTTCTTGCTGTTCGAGAGCACCGCGACCGGGTTCTCGATCTTGAACGTGGTCGGCGGGGTCACGTGCTCGACGGGGTCACCGTTGCCCTCGATGAACAGCGCCTCGTTCTCGTAGCTGAGCAGCACGTCACCGGTGCCCTGCAGGAACGCCTCCGACGCCTCGCGGCCCGACTTCGGCTGAATCTTCACGTGGTCGTTCACCAGCGAGGTGATGTAGGCCAGACCGGCGTCCGGGTCCTGACCGCCGTTGCTCTTCGCCGCGTACGGTGCGAGCAGGTTCCACTTTGCGGATCCGGAGCTGAACGGGTTGGGGGTCACGACCTCGACGCCGGGACGCAACAGGTCGTCCCAGTCGCGGATGTTCTTCGGGTTGCCCTCGCGCACGACGATGGTGACGACCGAACCGAACGGAATCCCGTTGTAGGCGTCCTGGTTCCAGCTCTTGTCCACCAGGCCGGCGTCGACGAGGCGGGTGATGTCGGGTTCGACCGAGAAGTTGACGAAGTCGGCCTCGGCGCCGTCCTTGACCTTGCGGGACTGGTCACCGGAGGCACCGTAGGACGGCTGGAAGGCCACGCCCTTGCCCTCGTCGGTGGCGTTGAACGCGGGGATCAGCTTGTCGAATCCCGGCTTCGGCACGGCGTACGCGTACAGGTTGATGGTGCCCGCGCTGCCGTCGGCACCGGCCGAGTCGCCGCCGGCGGTGTCGCTGGCGCCTCCGCTGCACGCGGTCAGCGCCACAGCTCCGAGCGTCACGAGGGCCGTGAGAAGACTACGAGAACGGCGTTTCATGGGAGAAACCTTCCTGGGGATCTGTCGCAGAGGGGTGGTGCGAAAAACGTGGGAGGTGGTGCGGGAGGAAGAACGCAGGGATCGCCCGAGCGGAATCAGGAATGCGAACGAAAATCAGCAGCGCGAGACCGGTCGAGCGTGCACGGTGTCACCCGCGCGCATTTCTGTGTGCGAGGAGAAATCAACAACAGTCGATGTCGGCGACTGCGAGCATGCCGACAGCGATCAACGCCAATTCATGGCGGACCTGGTGTACAGCGGCTTCAGACACGCCGTGGACTGTAGCAGAGGCTGAACCAACCGCCCACATCGAACGGGATTTACCGGGTGAGCAGCCAGGCGACGATGACGAGGACGAGCAGCGCGAGCAGCGCGAGTGTGACGCGTGAGCGCGGCATCAGGGTTCCTCCACCTTCGAGACATCCCGCCTGAGCAGGACGAAGACTGCGGCCAGGCCACGATCGAGCAGCCACGCCAGTCCCCGGCACACCGGCACCATCACCAGCAGCACGAGGGCGACCTGCGGAACGAACGGGAGCCCGGCGATCCACAGCTCGAAGCCGTCCCACCAACTCGCCATCCGGTCCACCGTGCCACCCTATCGTTCGCCGGCACGTGGTCGGCGCACAGGTGGACGCCGCGACGACGACGGCCGATGATGAGCAGATGGTGTCTCTCGATGCGCACTCGGACGACCAGCCTCGCTCTGCCGCGCATCGCCACCGTCGCGCGTTTCCGCCGATCGACGATTACGCATTCCTGTCGGACTGCGAGACCACGTGCCTGATCGCCCGGAACGGGGCGGTCGAGTGGATGTGCATCCCCCGGCCCGACTCCCCCAGCGTCTTCGGCGCCATCCTCGACCGCAGCGCCGGCCACTTCCGGATCGCACCGTACGGGCAGAACGTGCCCGCCGCCCGCCGCTACCTGCCGGGCGGACTGATCGTCGAAACGACGTGGCAGACCGAAACGGGGTGGCTCATCGTCCGCGACGCACTCGTGCTCGGCCCGTGGCACAACGTGGAGCAGCGGTCCCGCTCCCATCGCCGCACCCCCACGGACTGGGATGCCGAACACGTCCTGCTGCGGACCGTCAAATGCGTGAACGGCACCGTGGATCTCGAGATGAGCTGCGAGCCCGCGTTCGACTACCACCGCGGCGACGCGGTGTGGGAGTACACGGGCAAGGTCTACGAGGAAGCCACCGCCACCTGCAAGTCGAGTGGTGCGGGCGACCACCCCACACTCCGGCTGACCAGCAACATGAAGCTCGGGCTGGAAGGGCGCGAGGCCCGGGCCCGGACCCGGATGGTCGCGGACGACAACGTGTTCGTCGCACTGTCCTGGTCGCACATGCCTGCACCGCAGACCTATGACGAGGCTGCCGAGAAGATGTGGCAGACGGCGAAGTTCTGGCGGGAATGGATCACGACCGGCCGCTTCCCCGACCACAAGTGGCGTGGCTACCTGCAGCGCAGCGCCCTGGCGCTGAAGGGGTTGGCGTACGCCCCCACCGGCGCGCTGCTCGCCGCGTCGACCACGTCGCTTCCGGAAACCCCCGGGGGTGAACGAAATTGGGACTACCGCTACGCATGGGTGCGCGATTCGACATTCGCACTGTGGGGGCTGTACAGCCTCGGACTCGACCGGGAGGCCGACGACTTCTTCGCGTTCCTCTACGACGTGTCCAGTGCCGACGACGGCAAGTACCGGCCGCTGCAGGTGATGTACGGCGTCGGCGGCGAGCGGACCCTCGTCGAGGAGGAGCTGCCGCACCTGTCCGGCTATGACGGCGCGCGTCCGGTGCGGATCGGAAACGGTGCGTACGACCAGGACCAGCACGACATCTGGGGAACGATCCTCGATTCCGTGTACCTGCACGTGCGATCGCGCGAGCGGGTGCCGGAGACGCTGTGGCCGATGCTCAAACGTCAGGTCGAGGAGGCGATCGAGCACTGGCAGCTCCCCGACCGCGGCATCTGGGAGGTGCGCGGCGAGCCGCAGCACTTCACGTCGTCGAAGATCATGTGCTGGGTGGCGCTCGACCGGGGCGCGAAACTCGCCGAGCAGCAGGGGGAGACGAGTTACGCGGACCGGTGGGCCGACCTCGCCGACGAGATCAAGGCCGACATTCTCGAGCACGGCGTCGACGCACGCGGAGTCCTCACCCAGCGATACGGCAGCGACGAGCTCGACGCCTCACTCCTCCTCGCTCCGCTCTTGCGGTTCCTGCCCTCGGACGACCCGCGCATCCGCGCCACCGTGCTCGCCATTGCGGACGAGCTGACCGAGGGCGGGCTGGTGCTGCGTTACCGGGTGGAGACCACGGACGACGGGCTCACGGGCAAGGAGGGCACGTTCACGATCTGTTCGTTCTGGCTCGTGTCGGCGCTCGTGGAGATCGGCGAACTCGACCGCGCGAAGCGCCTGTGCGAGCGGCTCCTCGGGTTCGCCAGCCCCCTCGAGTTGTACGCGGAGGAGATCGATCCCGAGTCGGGTCGGCACCTGGGTAACTTCCCGCAGGCGTTCACCCATCTGGCGTTGATCAACGCGGTCGTCCACGTCATCCGCGCCGAGGAGGCCGCGGCGAGCGGCTTCCACCCTGCCCACTACACGGTGTGATCCGGCCGAGGAACTGCGACTCCGGACTACTCCGCGAAACGGTGCAGCAACCGCTCCGCGTCGGCGGCGATCTGCCGCACCACGACACCCGCCGGCCGCTCCGATGTGACGAGACCCGCCGCCTCCCCGGCGTACACGACACCGAGGTCGGGATTCGCGGGGTCGTAGGCGGTGGCGAGTTCGGTGTCGGAGGCGTGCACACCGTGCCAGCGGGACGTGAACGCGTTGCTCAGGGCCCGGCCGCCCCACCGGGCCGGCCACGGCTGGCTGCGCGCCTGGTCGAACACCGACGTGTACACGGTGTCCGCGCTGCCCGCCGCGATCAGCCTGCCGCGGGCGTACTCCGGTCCGATGGTCTCGGGGCTGGCCAGCAGCGCGGTCCCGATCATGGCGCCCTCCGCGCCGGCGGCGAGAACGGCGGCGAGACCGCGGCCGGTCGCGATGCCGCCCGCGGCCAGCACGGGCAGCGCGGTGGCGTCCAGGATCTCCTGCAGCAGGGGCAGCGTCCCGATCCGGCCGGTGTGGCCGCCCGCCTCGCCGCCCTGGGCGATGACGAAGTCGACGCCCGCCGCCTCCACGACCCGCAGATCGTCGATCGTGTTCACCTGCGACACCACGAGCGCCTCGGTAGCGTGCACCCGCTCCACATAGGGCGCGGGATCGCCGAACGACAGCGACACGATCCGCGGGTTCTCGGCCAGCGCGGCGTCGAGCAGAGCGTCGTCGTCGTCGAGCGCCCAGGTCATCAACCCGATGCCGAAGGCGTCGCCGCCGATGCTCCGCGCGACCGCCGTCTCCTTCGCCACCCACTCCGGGGTGGCGTAGCGCGCCGCGCCGAGCAGGCCGAGCCCGCCCGCCTTCGACACCTCGCCGACGAGGGCCCCGCCGGCCCGTCCGCCCATCGGGGCGCCGAAGATCGGCACCTCGATTCCCAGTGTCCGGGTGAGCCAGGTTTCGAGGGCCACGTGCCGCACCTACTTTCGATCAGTCGTCGACGGAGCAGAACAACCGAGCGGTCGCGCGCTACTTCTTCGGCTTGTCCCCGACCGATTCGGACGACAACGCGGCCACGAAGGCTTCCTGCGGAACCTCGACCCGGCCGATCGTCTTCATCCGCTTCTTGCCTTCCTTCTGCTTCTCGAGCAGCTTGCGCTTACGGCTGATGTCGCCGCCGTAGCACTTGGCGAGCACGTCCTTGCGGATCGCGCGGATGTTCTCACGCGAGATGATCTTCGAGCCGATCGCCGCCTGGATCGGCACCTCGAACTGCTGCCGGGGAATCAGCTCACGCAGCTTCGACGTCATCCGCCCGCCGTACGCGCCGGCCGCAGATCGGTGCACGATCGAGGAGAACGCGTCGACGGCCTCACCCTGCAGCAGGATGTCCACCTTCACCAGATCGGCCTGCTGCTCGCCTGACTCCTCGTAGTCGAGGCTGGCGTATCCCTTGGTCCGCGACTTCAGGGCGTCGAAGAAGTCGAACATGATCTCGCCCATGGGCATCTCGTAGCGCAGCTCGACCCGGGTTTCGGACAGGTAGTCCATGCCGCCGAGTTCGCCGCGCCGGTTCTGGCAGAGCTCCATGATCGCGCCGATGAACTCGCTCGGCGCGATGATGGTGCACTTCACCATCGGCTCGTAGACCTCGCGGATCTTGCCCTCCGGCCAGTACGACGGGTTGGTGACGACGTGCTCGGAGCCGTCCTCCATCACCACCCGGTACACCACGTTCGGCGACGTCGAGATCAGTTCGAGCCCGAATTCGCGCTCGAGGCGGTCGCGGGTGATCTCCATGTGCAGCAGTCCGAGGAATCCGCAGCGGAACCCGAATCCGAGCGCTACCGACGTCTCCGGCTCGTAGGCCAGGGCGGCGTCGTTGAGACGCAACTTGTCCAGGGCGTCGCGCAGCACCGGGTAGTCCGAACCGTCGAGCGGGTAGAGGCCGGAGTAGACCATCGGCTTGGGGTCGCGGTATCCCACGAGGGGTTCGGTTGCACCGCCGCGCGCCGCGGTGACCGTGTCGCCGACTCGCGACTGCCGGACGTCCTTCACACCGGTGATGAGGTACCCCACCTCGCCGACGCCGAGGCCGATACTGGCCTTCGGTTCGGGCGAGATGATGCCGACCTCGATCAGATCGTGGGTGGTGCCCGTCGACATCATGGTGATCTTCTCGCGCGGCGAGATCCGGCCGTCCACGACGCGCACGTAGGTGACGACGCCGCGGTAGGCGTCGTACACCGAGTCGAAGATCATGGCGCGCGCCGGACCGTCCGGGTCGCCGACGGGGGCGGGGACCTGCCGCACGACCTCGTCGAGCAGTTCCTTCACCCCGATGCCGGTCTTGCCGGACACGCGCAGCACGTCACCCGGCTCGCACCCCGTGATGTGTGCGATCTCCTCGGCGTATCGGTCCGGGTCGGCGGCGGGCAGGTCGATCTTGTTGAGCACCGGGATGATGGTGAGGTCCTTCTCCATCGCCAGGTACAGGTTGGCGAGCGTCTGGGCCTCGATGCCCTGCGCGGCATCCACCAGCAGGACCGCACCCTCGCAGGCCTCGAGTGCGCGGGAGACCTCGTACGTGAAGTCGACGTGCCCGGGGGTGTCGATGAGGTGGATGACGAACTCCTCGTCGCCCACCTTCCACGGCAGCCGGACGTTCTGCGCCTTGATCGTGATGCCGCGCTCGCGCTCGATGTCCATGCGGTCGAGGTACTGGGCGCGCATCTGCCGCTCCTCGACCACACCGGTGAGCTGAAGCATGCGGTCGGCCAGGGTCGACTTGCCGTGATCGATGTGCGCGATGATGCAGAAATTCCGGATCCGGGCAGGATCCGTGAACGTCTTGTCGGCGAAGCTGCTGATGGGGGACCCCTTACCTGGACCGGCACCGGCCCGGTTCCGGGCCACTGTCACCTGTCAGGATATCCAAGCCACCGCGTTGCGGCTGCCGCGGCATACACGCACTAAGCTCGGCGGCCATGGCGAGCACGTGGAGCAGCATCGGGAAGACGTTGGGCCGACTTGCACGGGACAAGGGCCCGCAGCTGATCCAGGCGCTGCAGAAGTCCGGCGCGCTGGACCGCGCGGCCGGTGTCCTGACCGGGTCGACGGCCTCCGCGCCGAAGCCGGCCCCGGGCCGACCGGTCACCGCGAATTCCGCCCCGACCGCCCATCGGGCCCGGAAGGTGGAGTACTCCCCCGACCTGGACGGTCGCGCGGATCCGGGCGAAATCGTCTGGACGTGGGTGGCGTACGAGGAGGATCCGAGCCAGGGCAAGGACCGGCCCGTGCTCGTCGTCGGACGTGACGGCGACACCCTGCTCGGGTTGATGCTGTCCTCGCAGAGCAAGCACGACGGCGACCGGGACTGGATCGCGGTCGGCTCGGGGGCGTGGGATGCGGAGGGCCGTCCGAGCTGGATCCGGCTGGACCGGGTGCTGGACGTGCCGGAGGCGGGGATCCGCCGCGAGGGCGCCGTGATGGCCCGGGACAAGTTCGAGATCGTGGCGCGGCGACTGCGGGCGGACTTCAGCTGGCAGTGACGCCGTCACCGGCGCAGATCGTCGGCGATCATCTCGGCGATCGCGGTCATCGCGAGCGCGTTGGGATGCGCCGGTTCCGCGGGTGACTGCGGCAGGATGCCCTCGAACCACCGCTGCCCCGCCGGCGCGCAGGCGTCGTGCCCACCGTCCACGGCGGCCTTCGCGATGTCGATGTAGTGCACGCCGTATCTGGCCGCGGCGTCGACGTAGATCTGGTTGAAGCGGGCGAAGTATCGCTCGAGCCAGACCGCGTCCGCGTCGGACACGGGCAGGTTCGGCCAGCAGCCACGCCGTCCGACGGAACCGCCGTGCCCGATCAGATAGACCTCGGCGTTCGGTGCCTTCGCGACGATCGCGGCCACCACGGCGTCGACCTGGGGCGCCATCGTCGCGATCCCCTCGACCGCCAGTCGCTCCGCCCGTGGGTTGTCGCGGCAACCGGCATCCGCGCCGGGAAGGACAGCGGCGCAGCGCACCGACACGGGCAGGTGATTGGAACCGCCCCCGCCGATGCTGAGCGTCACGACGTCGGTGTCCGGACGGAGCGCCTCGATCTGCGGCGGAGCGACCCTCGTCCCCACGAACTGCGGGGTGCTGATCACGTGGGCGGGTTTCGCGGCGGAGCAGGTGACGTCGGTGACGGTGGCCGCGCCGATCAGCCGCGCCAGCTTCGCCGGGTAGTTCAGGTCCGGTGATCGCAGGCACAGGTCGCCGTGCTCGGTGAATTCGATGAGCGGCCCGGCCGCCCGGGAGTCGCCGAGGGCCACGTAGGCCGGTCCCGGCCGCGGTGCGTCCTCGGCGGTCGCGGTCGCGGGGACCGCCCCGGTGAGCGCGAGAACGACGCACGCGAGAAGTGCGGCTCGCAGGTCGCGCCGGGCCGGGACGGGTCGGCCGGGCGTCAGCTCTGCAGTCGGTCGTACCGGCCGAACAGCGACCGGTAGACCAGCGCTCCTACCGCGCCGCCGATCAACGGGAACACGATGAACAGCCACACCTGGGCGAGCGCGCCGTTCTGGTAGGGCGCGACGGCGAGGCTGCGGGCGGGGTTGACGGACGTGTTGTCGATCGGGATCGACACGAGGTGGATCACGGCGAGCGTGAAACCGATGGAGACACCGGCGAGGGGGACGTCGGAGATCTGGTCGGTGGAGGCGAGGACCACGAACACGAGCAGCGCGGTGAGCAGGACTTCGACGATCATCGCCGCGCCGATGCCGTAACCGTTCTCGATGACCCCGCCGAGCGGTCCCTTGATGGCGGACGGGCTGTGGGCGCCCCAGCCGTTGGCGCCGAGACCGTCGTCGGCCCGGTTGTACGAGGGCAGGCTCTGCGCGATCGCGTACACCACCACACCGGCGACGAGACCGCCGATGACCTGGGCGACGACGTACAACCCCGCCTTCACGACGGACAACCGGCCGAGAGCGAGGTGTCCGACCGTGACGGCCGGGTTGACGTGGCAGCCCGAGATGGGGCCGATGGCGTAGACGAGGAAGAGGAGCGTCAGTCCGAATGCCAGTGCCACACCGAGGTTCCCGACCTTGGCTCCGGCGAAGACCGCCGTACCCACCGCCGCGAAGACCAGTACGAACGTTCCGACCGCCTCAGCTACGTATTTCTTGAGATCCGAGATCGGTTCGACTTCTACGTATTCCTGTGCGGTTGGAGACATTGAACCCACCTTCGTCGAAATGGATCGTTAGTCCTGCTTTCCACAGATAGATCTGGCTGGCACTTTACGCCAGGCGTGTGATCTCCACGACGACTTCGAGATCTGTCGCGCGGCCCCCGGAGAAGATGCCCTTGAGCGGTGGAACGTCCGCGTAGTCCCGTCCGATACCCACCGACACGTGCTGTTCGTTCACCGCGACGGCGTTGGTGGGGTCGTATCCCCACCACGCACCGGTCCACGCCTCGACCCACGCGTGACTCTCCCCCGCCACCGTGTCGTCCACCGCCGCATCGGGTTTCGGGTGCAGATAGCCGGATACGTAGCGACTCGGAATTCCCATGCTGCGCAGAAGAACCAGCGTCAGGTGCGCGTAGTCCTGGCACACACCCTGCCGTTCGGCCCAGGCGTCGACCGCGGACGTGTGGACGCCCGTCGTGCCCGGAACGTAATCCATCTCCCGATGCACCCAGTCCGCCGCCGCGACAACGGCTTCGTCGGGGGTGCGGCCCTTGCGGAGGTCTCGGGCGATGGTGTCGAGCTTGCGGCTGCGCGGCACGAACGTGGTGTTGCTCAGCTGTTCGTTGAACCGGTCGGTGAGCGGAGGGCTGGCCAGCTCGTCCCAGTCCACCTTCTCCTCCGGCTCCCAGAACGGTTCGGTCTCGACCACGGACAGCCCGGTGACTTCGAGTTCCTTGTGCGGCGCATGGAGATCGAACGCGGTGACGGCGGTGCCCCAATAGTCGGTGTAGCGGTACGACCGCGTCGCCGGCGTCGTCTCCACCCGGTTCAGGATCACCGTCTGCCTGCTGTCACCGCGAGGGGTGAGTCGCGCCTCGTTGTACGAGGACGTGACCGGTGCGTCGTAGGCATACCCCGTGGTGTGCACGACTCTCATACGCCAGCTCACAGTTCTCCCTCCACGACGGCTTCGCCGCCGACGGCCCGTGCATCGGTCCACGCCACCCACGGCGCGGCGTGAAAATACTGCAGCGCGATGGCTTCTCCGAGCTCGCGGCAGGTTTCCTGCAACCCCGCGAGCCGATCCTGGAGATCCTCGAGGAGCACGCCGGGCGGCAGGAATTCGAGTTCGCTGCGGGCCCTGCCGAGGAGGCGCTGCGCCTCGGCTCTCGGCCCGACGCGACTGTCGGGCTGGTGGTCGAGCTCGGCGAGACACAACTCCGCCTGCCGGATGGCGTGGAAGACCGACCGCGGAAACAGCCGGTCCAGCAGGATGAACTCGACCACCCGGTTGGCGTCCAGCGCGCCGCGGTACGTGCGCAGGTAGGTGTCGTGAGCTCCCGCGGAACGCAGCACCGTCACCCACGCCGGCGAAGATGGGCGGTCGCCCGCACGGGACAACAACATCCGCGCGAGCATGTCGACGCGCTCGATCGAGCGGCCGAGCAGCAGGAAGCGGTATCCGTCGTCGCGGCTCATCGTCGAATCGGCCAGACCCGCGAACATCGCCGCACGTTCCTCCACGTACCGGAAGAACTCGTGCGGCCCGAGACGCTTGGACGCCCGTTCCCGTTCGGCGAGGCCGTTGTACGTGGTGTTGAGGCACTCCCACATCTCGCTCGACGTGACCTCCCGGGCGCCCCGGGCGTTCTCGCGGGCGCTGGCGAGCGAGTCGATGATCGAGCCCACCTGGTTGCGGCTGAACGCCACCAGTTCCGTCACCGACCGGACGTCGAGCTGCGTGTCGGGCGCTTCGATGCCGAGCACCCGCAGCAGCAACCGGGACGTGCGGTCGGGGTCCACCGAGGCGTCGTCGAGCAACTGGTGCACGGCGACGTCGAGAATGCGGGCCATGTCGTCTGCCCGCTCGACGTACCGGCCGATCCAGTACAGCGATTCCGCGTTTCTCGCCAGCATCAGCGACCACCTCCCTGGCCCTGTTGTTGCTGCTGCTGTTGTTGCTGCTGTTGTAGTTGAGTCGTGCTGAGTTCGGGCCCCTGCTCGGCCTCGGCGGACTGTGCCGGCTCGGTCACGAGCTCCTCACCGGCGAGTTCCCGCTCCTCGTCGGAGCTCCGGCTCGCGAGCACCCACGTGTCCTTGCTGCCGCCGCCCTGGCTGGAGTTCACGACGAGGGACCCCTCGGGCAGGGCCACCCGGGTGAGCCCGCCCGGCAGCACCCACACGTCGTCACCGTCGTTGACCGCGAAGGGCCGCAGATCGACGTGCCGGGGCACCAGTTCGTCCCCGACCTTGGTTGGCACCGTGGACAGCTGGACGACGGGCTGCGCGATCCACCCGCGCGGGTCGGCCTTGATCTTCCGGGTAATCGTGTTCAGTTCCTTGGGTGACGCGTCGGGTCCGAAGACGATGCCGTAACCGCCGGACCCCTCCACCGGTTTGATCACCAGTTCGTCGACTCGGTCCAGGACCTCCTCGCACTCCTCGTCGAGCCAGCACCGGAACGTGTCGACGTTCGCGAGCAACGGCTTCTCGCCGAGGTAGTAGTCGATGATCTGCGGGACGTACGTGTAGACGAGTTTGTCGTCGCCGACCCCGTTCCCGACGGCACTCGAGATGACGACGTTGCCCGCCCGGGCCGCGTTCAGGACGCCGGCCACCCCGAGCACGGAGTCCGGCCGGAAGTGCATGGGGTCGAGGTAGTCGTCGTCGATACGGCGGTAGATGACGTCGACCTGGCGTTCGCCCTCGGTCGTGCGCATGTAGACCATGTTGTCGCGGCAGAACAGGTCGCGGCCCTCGACCAGTTCGACACCCATCTGGCGCGCGAGCAGCGAATGCTCGAAGTACGCCGAGTTCGCGACACCGGGTGTCAGCACCACGACGGTCGGGTCGGCCTCGTTGAGGGCGGCGGATGCGCGCAGCGCCCGCAGGAGATGGGAGGCGTAGTCGCCCACGGACCGCACGCGGTGCGACATGAACAGGTCGGGGAACACCCGCGCCATCGTGCGGCGGTTCTCCATGACGTAGGACACCCCCGACGGCGAACGCAGGTTGTCCTCGAGTACGCGGAACACCCCGTTCTCGTCGCGGACGAGGTCGATGCCGGCGACGTGGATCCGCACCCCGTTCGGCGGGACGATCCCCGACGCCTCCCGGTGGAAGTGCTCGCACGAGGTGACCAACCGCTTCGGCAGCACGTGGTCACGCAGGATGCGCTGCTCCCCGTACACGTCGTCGAGGAACATCTCGAGCGCCTGCACGCGCTGCTTGATGCCCTTCTCGAGACGCGTCCACTCGGCAGCCGCGATGACCCGGGGGACCAGATCGAGCGGGAAGGGCCGCTCCTGACCGGACAGCGAGAACGTCACGCCCTGGTCGATGAACGCCCTGCCCAGAGCGTCGGATCGGGCGGCGAGGTCGGCTCGGTCCGCGGGCTCGAGCGCCTTGAAGACGCCTTTGTACGGCGGGCGGACGGTGCCGTCGCGGTCGAACATCTCGTCGAACGCCAGCCCGTAACGCCCGACGTCGGTGTACCCGTCGAACACGTGGGCGGGTTCCGCGGGCTTGCGCGGCCGGGCGGTCACCCGCGTCCGCGGCTGGGTTCCCGATGCCTTCGCACCCGCCTGCGTGCTTCCCCCCGATTTCCGGACGGGGGCTTTCGAGATTGCCGACGATTTCGTTACTGTTGACGACTTCGATGCTGGGGGCGTCATCCCAGACATGCTGCTACATGTACACCCGTTCAGCAGCACAGCCGCAGGATTTCCCGGCGCGTCCGGCGCCGGTTTGAGATCGGACACCGATCACTGGTAATCTCGCCTGTCGGTGCATATGTGTGCGCCCAGAGCTTTCTCGACCGTAACCAGCTTAAGACGACAGGATTTTACGCGTGGCCAACATCAAGTCCCAGGTGAAGCGGATCCGTACCAACGAGGCGGCCCGACTCCGTAACCAGTCGGTGAAGTCCTCGCTGCGCACGGCGATCCGCTCGTTCCGCGAGGCTGCGGCGGCCGGTGACAAGGACAAGGCCAACGAGCTCCTCGTCGCCACCAGCCGCAAGCTCGACAAGGCAGCCAGCAAGGGCGTCATTCACGCCAACCAGGCTGCAAACAAGAAGTCTGCTCTCGCGCAGGCCATCAACAAGATCTGACGGTTCTTCCGTCGTAGGCTCTCCAACAGCCGCTCGATCCTCGGATCGAGCGGCTGTTGTCGTGTCTCCGTCAGACCTGGCGTAGCCGGGAGACGCGTCCGACGGCACTCTCGACGGCGTAGTCCGCGTCGGCCGCCGCACCCTTGACGTCGGCGTTCAGGGACGCCACGATGCGCAGCGCCTCCCCCACCGATGTGGGTGTCCATCCCTTCGCGAGGGCTTGCGCCTTCTTGATCTTCCAGGGTGGCATGCCGAGTTCCGACGCCATCCGGAACGGGTCTCCCCGTCCCGCCGGGGCCACCCGGGCGATCGAGTGCACCGCATCGGCCAGCGCGTCGGCCAGCAGCACGTGGGATACGCCCCGCAGCATCGCCCAGCGCAGCGCCTCGATCGCGCCCGCGGTGTCGCCGGCGACGGCCTTGTCCGCGACGTCGAAACCACTGACCTCGGCCTTGCCCGAGTAGTACCGCTGAACGGCGGCGACATCGATTTTTCCGCCGGTGTCTGCGGTGAGCTGCGAGCACGCAGCGGCCAGTTCGCGCAGATTCGAACCGACCCCCTCGAACACGCTCTGCACCACTTCCGGCGACACCCGGACCCCGAGGGTGCGGAACTCGCCGCGGATGAACCCGATGAGGTCGCCGGACTTCAGTTTGGCGCACGGGTGCACCACGGCTCCGAGTTTCTCCAGCGCCCCGGTCATCGCTTTCGCACGTCCGCCGCCCGAGTGCAGGACGACGAGGACGACACCCGGAGGCGGGTCGCCGGCTGCGTCCAGGATCAGTGCCACGGCGTCCTTGCCTGCCTCGGCCGCGGCCTCGAGCACCACCACGCGGTCTTCGGCGAACAGGGAGGGGCTGAGCAGTTCGGCGAGTTCGGCCGCCCCCGCATCGCCCGCCCTCAACCGGTTGACGGGAAGATCTGCGCCCGCGGCCACATCCGCGTTCGCGCGGACGTGGCTGATGACCTGCGCCACCGCACGTTCGACGAGGAACTCCTCGTCACCGAGGACGAGATGGAGCTGTTCGAGCTGAGTTGGAGTGCTCACGCGAAGATCGTGCCACGTGTGGCGGACACGGTCGCCGACACCCCGGAACCGGGACCGAGCAGGCCGAACACGGGCGATCGCCACGCAGCGGTCGCGTCGGCGGTGGACACTCGATCATATGACCGCGGAAACCGAGGTGGACGGCGTCACCCGCGAGGACTACGCGCACATGATCGACCTCGACGACGATCGCACGGCAGGGCAACGGTACGAGCTGAGTTTCCGGTACACCTGCCGCGACGGGCTGATCCCCCGATGGTCGGTGCAACTGGTCGCCCGCTGTTCGGCCTCCGGACATGCCGAGACGCTGTTCGCGGGTGGTCGATCCGTCCTCGAACCCGCAGCGCCCTCGCGCGGCGACGTCGCGCCGGCCGGGTCCGACGACGACTTCGACACAGCGTGCGACTTCTACGAACAGCGGTGGCGGGCCCTGCTCGACCCGGCGGGCGGCAGCCCGCGAGGTGACACCGAGCAGCGTCACCTGTCCGACGCGCTCACCCTGTACGGGCATACGTGGCGCAGCGGGGCGGGCCGTGCGATCGCCGACCGGCTCGCATCGTTCGCGAATGTCACCGTGCTCGCCCTGGGCACCGACCCCGCGTTCCACGTCATGCGCCGTACCGCCGCCCATTACCCCGACCCGGTCGTCCTCGCCGTCTACCAGCCCGCCGGGCAGCGCATCGACCTCAGCCTCGTCGACACCCCGACGGTGGAGGCGTTGATCGACGACCCCGGCCCTCTGCGCACCGGACCGGACACCAGCGCAGGCGCCCTGCTCACGGGTGTCGGATCCGCCGGCCTGCTGCATCCCGGCTACATCGGCTCCACCACCGCCGGCGTCACCGAGTTGACTCCGCCACCCCCGGTCAGCTGACCACTTCGCGCGTCAGGAGGTCGACCACTGCCGCCAGCGTGCCCACCCGCGTGAACTCGGCCCGTTGCCGCTCGGCGCCCGTTCCCTCGCGCAACACGGTGTCGAGCCCCGACTCGAGGAACGCCCGATCACTCGAGCCGAGCCCCGGGGCCACGCAGTCGTTCAGCAGCTCCAGTTGCCGGCGGATCGGCAGGACCCGATCCGCGGCCGGGCTCGTGCATTCCCCGTCGAGTCCGTCACGGGCCGCGCGCCACAACTGCGCCCGCAGCAGCTCCGCGCGCAGCCACGGCACGGTGAGGCCGTCGTCCAGCGATTGGAGCGCCCACCCGACGAGACCCTTCACGACCACCGCGTAGAGTGCCGCGTGCGCCGCGGTCATGGCGACGTCCGCGATCCGGACCTCGATGGTCGGCTGCTTGTCGGCGAGCCGGACGTGCCAGTAGATCATTCCCCGGTCCATGGCGGCACCGGTTCCGATCATCGCGCCGACCGTCGCCTCGTACTCGTCCGCGGAGTCGAAGTGCGGCGGCGGTCCCGCCGACGGCCACCGCGACCACATGATGTGCCGCCAACTGTGATAGGCCGTGTCGTGCCCACTGTGGAACGGCGAGTTCGCGGCGAGCGCGAGGAGTACGGGTAGCCAACTGCGAACCAGGTTGCTCACCCGCACACCGACGTCGCGGCTCGGGATCCCCACGTGCACGTGACAACCGCACGTGGTCACCGTGTCCACGATCGACCCGAAGTGGCGGGCCATCTCCTCGTACCGCGGGCTCGGGGTGATCGCCGGGGGCAATCCCTCGACGACCAGGGACGTCCCGCTGGGCAGCAGCAGCAGATCGCGGCCCGCGGCGGCCTTCGCCAGCCGGCGTCGTAGGCTGCGCAGCTCCTCGTGCAGTTCCTCCCCGGTGTGGCACACGCCCGTCGCCGTCTCGATCTGACATCGGGCGAGTTCACGCTGAAGCCCGTGAATGTCGTGGCCGGCCTCCGTGACCACGTCGGGTCCCGCGGCGGAGAGGTGACCGGACTCGTCGACGAGGAAGAACTCCTCTTCCACCCCCACACTGAGGTCGCGACCCGATTCCGTTGCTGCAGGGCTCATTCAGGAGGTATCCCCCGTTCCGCGGTTACCAAACCGGGGCACCGCCGCTCAGGTGAACCCGATGACTTCCTCACCCCACGCCCGGCGGAGCTCCCGATCCGGATCGGCGACGACCGCGTCGGACTTGCCGATCAGCAGGGTCGTGCGATCCGCCTCGTCGTACCGCGGCCAGCCGACCTCGGCTCCCGTTCCGTCCGGGGTGCCGTCGGTGGCAAACGACAGCCACCGTCGCTGGATCCGCTCCGACACGTGCCCGGCGGTTCGGTGCCCGCCGAGCTTGAATGTGGGGTCGTGCGGGACGACGCCGAAGTTCCCGAAGACGTACGGCACCTCGGTGCCGTGGGTGGCGCCGATCCGCGCGGCGCGCAGGAACGGTGTCGCGTAGTCGAAGCGGTACAGCCAGGTCGGGGCGACGCGGCTGTGCGCCTCCGCGATCCACAGCGTCGGCATCCGGAACGCGGCGTCCCGCGAGATCTCCATGGCCGAGCTTTTCTTCGGGTAGTCGGGATACGCGGCCGCCACCTCCTGTTCCTCGTCCGCCGGGAGGTCGGGATGGTCGGCGGCGATCGCCACGAACATCTGATGCACGGCGTCCGGGGTGATCGGCATCAGGGGCGACTTCATGAGCCGGAACATCGACGCCTCGTCCTTGTTCGTCCCGATCAGCAGCGGGATTCGGTGTGCGAGGCCCTTGCGGAATGCCGCCACGGGGTAGTGCGGGACCACGTCGCCGTCGACGGTCGGGGCCACCGCCAGGGTGCCGGGGACCCGCGCGGGCACCTGCTGGACGAGTTCGATGCAGGCCTTCGTCAGCACGTCGACGGGCAGGTCGCGGAGACGGCCCGCGTCGGCGGGCGCGATGTCGAGCAGCTCGAGGAACGACTCGGCGATGCTCGCGGCGCGGTCACTGCCGTACACGGACGTCGCGGGGGAACTCTCGGCGATCGCGCGATGGAACAGTCCCTCCGCAGGCGGGGACGTCATCAGCGTGGTGACCGCGCCGCCACCGGCGGATTCCCCGAACAGGGTCACGTCGCCCGGGTCGCCGCCGAATGCCGCGATGTTGTCACGAACCCAGGTCAGTGCTGCGATCTGATCGCGCAGGCCCAGGTTCGTGTCGAACGGATGCTCCCCGGTCGAGAACGAGGAGAAGTCGAGGAAGCCCAGCGCACCGAGCCGGTAGTTGAACGTGACCACCACGACGTCGCCGCGTTCGACCAGACGGGTCGGATCGAACATGCGTTGTCCGGACGAACCGAGGTAATACGCCCCGCCGTGGATCCACACCATCACCGGCCGCGGTCGCTCGGTGTCCGTCGCGGGGGCGGAGACGTTCACGGTGAGGCAGTCCTCGTCGATGGTCAGACCGGGATCGATGGGCAGCGGGCCGTGCTCGTTCTGCGGCGCGATCGGACCGAACCGGGAGCAGTCGCGCACGCCGGTGAACGGTTCGGGCGCGCGCGGGGCGCGGAGCCGCCACTCGCCGACCGGCGGCGCGGCGTAGGGAATGCCTTTCCATGACCGAACGCCGTCGAGGCGGACGCCCCGCAGCGTTCCCTGGCCGATGGTCACATGTGGGTCCTCGGTGCGCGAAACCATGACGTCATCTTCGCCCGGCACGACTGCCGCCGGAGTCCGATCGGGAATTCCTCCGGCCCGGACCTGCGGCGACCGCCCTCTCTGGCAGACTGAATCGGTGAACCGGGCACATGCCCGCACGCTGGAGGAACCGATGCGAGACACAGTGCCCGAGACGACGCAGGCTGTCGGCCGGTCGGCCGCGACGTTCGCGACCCTCGCCGATCTTCTCTACGCAGGCCAGGATTTCGGGCACGTCCACCAAGCCATCTGCGACGCCGCACCGCTACTCGTCGAGGGTTGTGACCACGCGAGCCTGATGCTCCGGGAGGGATCCCGCTATGTGACGGCCGCGGCGAGCGACGACGTGGCCTTCCGTGTCGACGAGTTCGAGCGCATCGAGAACGAGGGACCGTGCGTCGATGCCATCGTCAGTGACACCCCCCAGTTCGAGACGGACCTCGCCACCTCGTCGCAGTGGCCGCGGCTGTCGGCGCGGGTGCTGGCCCGCACACCGGTGCGCGGTGCCGCCGGATTCCGGCTCGTCATCCTCGGGCGCAAGGTCGGCGCCCTCAATCTGTTCTCCGACACGGCGGGAGCGCTGAACACCACGTCCGTCGATCAGGGCATCATGCTCGCATCGTTCGCGGCGGTGGCGCTGGCGGCCGTCCACGAGCACGCCGAGGCCGAGACACTGCGGGCAGGCCTGGCCAGCAATCGTGAAATCGGGAAGGCGGTGGGACTGCTGATGGCGTTCCACAACATTCCCGAGACTCAGGCGTTGGACATTCTCCGCACCACCTCGCAGGACATGAATCTCAAACTGGCGACGGTGGCGCAGGAAATCGTCGCTCACCATCACCGGAAGGTGACCTGACCGCCGTCAGTCCGCCTCCGGTGCATCGGGGTTACCCGCAATGCCGAGCATGGACAGGAGCATGCGGCAGTCTTCGGCGTCGAGCGACTGGGCAGCAACGACCCGCTGCGCTCGCCACACCTGCCCGGCGTCGAGCTCGTCGTCCACATCGAGATCTGTCTGCTCCGATTCCGACATTCGCCCTCCAATGCGGGTGCGTTCCAAGACCGTTCACCTCAGGCATCTGCCACCGGATGGTAGTCGGTGTTTCGGTGTCGCATACGCACATCGGGAATCGAAGTCGAAACGATACTGAACCCGTTCCGCCCCGGTCGCGCCGAGCGTGCCGAGCGGCGCACTCCGGAGACGAAAGTTACAGCGGCACAGCCGATGTCAAGAAGCCCTCAGCGCCCGCAACGGCTCACTCAACTCGTTGGCGAAGAACTCGAAGAAGCCGTCGACGTCCGGCCCCGCGTTGATCAGCGCCAGATGATCGAATCCGGCATCGACGAAAGTGCCCGCCACCTCGAGGTGCCGCCGGACATCCGGCCCGCAGGCCATGGCGTCGCGGACGTCCTCGGTACGGATCGACGACGCGGCTGCCTCGAAGTTGATCGGATTGGGCAGTTCCGCTTGAACCTTCCATCCGGTCAAGCCGAACCGGAACAACCGGTGTGCCGACTCGACCGCGGATTCCTCGCCACGAGCCCACGCGAGGGGCACCTCCCCGTATCTGGGCCCCGACCCACCGGCCCCGGCATAGGCCTTCACCAGGTCCGGATCCGCTTCGGTGGCGAACAGTCCGTCGCCGAGTTCCGCCGCGATCCCGACGGCCTCCGTGCCGCCCGCCGCGACGGCGATCGTGGGCGGCACCTCGGGAAGATCGAAGACGCGGGCGTCGTCGAGGGTGAGGTGTTTGCCCTCGTACGAGTGGTAACCGCCCGACCACAGCAGGCGGATGATGTCGATCGCCTCACGGAGCATCTGGTGCCGGATGGTCACCGACGGCCAACCGCCACCGACGACATGTTCGTTCAGCCGTTCCCCCGAACCGAGTCCCAGGGTGAACCGGCCCTCGCTGAGGACGGCGGTCGTGGCCGCGGCCTGCGCGATGATCGCGGGGTGATATCGGACGAACGGGCAGGTGACGCCGGTCGCCAGACCGATCCGGTCGGTCCGTGCCGCCGCGGCCGCGAGCATCGACCACACGAATCCCGAATGACCGTGGCTGTAGAGCCAGGGGTGATAGTGATCGCTCACCTCGACGAAGTCGAAGCCGGCCCGTTCGGCCTCCACCGCCTGCCGCACGATCTCCCGCGGATCGAACGTCTCGGCCATCAGCTTGAACCCCACCTGCATGTCGTCGTCCCTTTCCTCGAGTTCCGCGAAGGTTTCCCAGATTCGGGGGCGCTCACACAAGGCGACCCAGCGACGACGGCCAGACCGGCGCCCACAGCACCAGCACACCGATCGCGATTCCCGCCAGCACCAGCCGGGGTCCGCGTCTGCGCAGCGCCACGCCGAGCGCCGCGATGGCACCGAGCACGATCGCCGCACCTGCGGGCCCGGAGGGCACCGGAATCGAGGCTCCGGGAATCCGCGCTCCCCGCTCTGCGACGATGACGAGCCACCACAGCGGCCACTGGGTCACGCGCACCACCACTTCCGCGACGGGAAGGCTGACCCCCGCGATCAGCGCGGTGATCGCTCCGGCCACGGTGATCACACCGACCACGGGGGCGACCAGGATGTTCGCGCAGACGGACACCAGGCTCACCGTCCCGGCCATCGCGGCCACGATCGGAGCGGTGACGGCGAAGGCGGCGACGGACACCGCCACCGTCTCGGCCACCGCCCGCGGCCAGCCGCGGCCCACCAGCACGTCGACCCAGACCGGCGCGATCACGATCAATCCTGCGGTGGCGGTCGCCGAGAGAACGAAGCCGAAGTCCACCGCCAACTCCGGAGACCACGCCAGCAGGGCGATGACCCCGGCCGCGAGCGCGGGCATCGCCTGTTTCCGTCGTCCGGTCACGAGCGCCAGCAGAGCGATCGAGCCCATCGCCGCGGCGCGCAGCACGCTCGGTGACGGTCGCGCGATCACCACGAACGCGATCAGAGCCGCGGCGGCCAGCGCCGCACCCGCGCGGGGACCGAGCCCCACCCCTCGGACCAGGAGCAGCACCGCTCCCAGCAGAATGCTCACGTTCGCCCCGGACACCGCCGTGAGATGCGTCAGTCCGGTCGCGGTGAAGTCGTCCTTCACCTCCCGGGGCAGCGCCGAGGTGTCGCCGACCACCAGCCCCGGCAGCAGTCCTGCCTCGTCGGCAGGCAGGACGGCGGCGGCAGCGGCGAACCGCGCACGCAGGGCGCCGGCCCACCGCTGATGCGGGGGCGCCGGACCGACGTCTGCGGGCGGTCCGGACACCCGGACCGTGGCCAGGCTCAGGTCCCGGTGCCGCGGAGGGCTCGCCTGCCCGCGCAGGACCACGTCCTGGCCCGGCAGCAGTCCGAGCCAGCCTTCCGCCGGGGCGAGGACGACCACCGCACCGCCCGAGTGGATCGTCTCGGTGGCCCGGCGGATCTCGGCGACGTTCGCGTTCACGAGGACGTGCCGTCCGAAGCCGGCGATCTCCCGGGGATCGTCGACGAGGGTGACGACGAGCGTCACCCACGTCTCGTTCCGGGCGAGTTCGGTCATCGGGTGCCGCTCCACGGCCTGAACCCGCCAGGCCACCCCGGCAGCGCAGCATGCGCCGAACAGCAGGACCGCCAACGTCGCGGCCGTCCACCGGCCCGGTCCCCGCAGGAGGGATCCCGCGGCGAGGAAAATCGCCGCTCCCGACAGGGTCGCCACGAGGACCAACGCCGCCCGGGAGCCTCCGAGGATACCGATCAGCGTTGCCGCCCAGCACATCCCGGCGAACGGAAGTAGCCGCAGGTCGAGGAGACGCGGTTCGTCGCCGAGCATCACAGGGTGACCTGGCCGCGCAGTTTCTCCAGCCGCACCGGCCCTATCCCGTCCACCTCCCCCAGTTGCGAGATGTCGGTGAAGGTGCCGTTGGTCGTGCGCCACGCGACGATCGCCGCCGCCGTGACGGGCCCGACACCGGGAAGTGCGTCGAGTTCCGTCTCGGTCGCCGTGTTGAGGTTCACGAGCCCTCCGCCCGTGACGGCCGCTGCGCCTGCGGTCCCCGGCGATGCCGCGGAGGCGCCGCCCACCGCACTCGGTGGCGCCTGGGTGGTCGCGGCTCCCACGAGCACCTGGTCGCCGTCCGAAAGTCGTTGAGCCAGATTCAATCCGAGAGTGTCACCGCCGTCGCGCACTCCCCCGGCAGCAGCCAGGGCGTCCGCGACCCGGGAGCCCGGCGGTAGCCGGACGAGACCGGCCGACGCCACCAGTCCCACGACGCTGACGACGATCTCCTCCGCCGGGGCGGGCGCCGCCGCCGCCGCGGCGGGAGCAGTCGTCACCGGTGCCGGAGTCAGGGAATGCACTCCGGCGGCGGGTAACGACGGAACGGCCTGTGTCTCCGGCCGATCGCTGCGCACTCCCAGCACAGTGGCCGTGGCGACGACGATTCCCACCACGATGAGCACCAGCGCCCCGGAACGCCCGGGATCGAATCGTGCGTCCCGCCATCGGTCCGGCAACGAGAATCCACCCCGGCGGCGTTCGGCGGACCACGTCGTGTCGCCGTCGAGGACGGTCCCGACCGGCTCGGCCAGCCACTCCGGCTCCGACGGTGTGTCGGGCGGCGCCGCATCGCGTTCCCCCGACGTCAGGAACGCGAGCCGCGTCCGGCCCCTCGAACGTTCTTCCCTGATGCCCATGGACGCGACGGTAGAGTGCGCCGCCCACGGAATCGCCGCGACGACCAGGCTTTTCGAATCGGCCTGTGGATCAGTGCGACGTTGTGGATGAATCGCGGTCTTCGTGGTGCAGTGTGGGTTCCGGGCACAGCACGATGCCGATGGCGCCCACCCCGACGTGGGCACCGATCACCGAGCTGAAATCGGTGACGACGAGATCACTGACCTGCGGAATCCGATCCTTCAGGTGCTGCGCCACCGCCTCGGCGCGCTGCCGGGCGTGCATGTGATGCACAGCGACGGCCGTCCTGTCCAGACCTGCCAGCTCCACCGCGGCGTCGACCATCCTGGCCATCGCCTTGGTCGAGGTGCGCGTCTTCTCCTTCAGAACCAGCCGGCCGTCCACGAGATGCAGCACCGGTTTCATCGCCAGTGCGGTGCCGAGCAGCGCGGCGGCGGTGCCGATGCGGCCTCCGCGACGCAACTGATCGAGCCTGTCCACCACGATCAGGCAACGCCCACGGCTCGCGACGTCGACCGCCCGCCGGTACGCGGTCTCGAGATCCGCACCGTCTTTCGCGGCCCGCGCGGCCTCGAGGACCGGATAACCCAATCCCATTCCGGCGGACTGGGAGTCGACGATCCGCACCCGGCCGTCGAATTCCTGCGCCGCCTGACGGCCCGCCTCCCACGTGCCGGACAGCTGGCGGGAGATGTGCACCGCGAGAACGCCTGCACCCTCGCTGAGGTCCAACGCCGTCGCATACGCCTCGGACAGCTCGCTCGGCGACGCGCCCGACGTGGTGACACCGGCAAGGTCCTCGGGGAGCTGGTCGATTCCCTCCCGGAAATCCTGGCCGCCGCTGAGGACATGGAGCGGGACCACGTGGATCCCGTACTGCTCGACGAGTTCGGGCAGGATCGAGGCCGAAGAATCGGTGACGACGACGACGGGCATCGGACTACTCGGCTCCGCTCGACACCGGGTCGGCCGGAACCGCACCCTCGGCGGAGTCCGGAACGACTCCCGCCGCGCGGAGCGCGGTGAGCATCGCCGCGGCCACCTCGGTGTGCCCGTCCCAGCCCCAGTGGATGCCGTCCGGATTACCCTGATCGCTGAAGACGTTGGCGCGCACCGCCTCCGCGAGGTCGACGAGGGGTACGTTCTTCTCCTCCGACCACGCGGTGATGGCGGCAACGGCGCCGGGGCGACCCGCATGCACCTTGCCGTAGGCCTCGCTGCGATGAACGGACGGCAGGGTCCCGATGACGGGCAACTCGGGACGCATGTACTCGAGCGCCGCCCGGGAGCTCTCCAGATATTCGACACTCAGCCGCGGGGGCAACGCCACCGGCCACCCCAGCGGGGACAGTCTGGGCTGAAGCCACTGGTAGCCGGTCCGCACGACGCGGCGCAGCGCGGGTGGGCGGACGTAACGCAATTGTTCCCGCAGCGCCGTCGGGAGCGGGGACGGAAGGGAGTCCATGCCGCCGACCGCGAACACGACGGCACCGGCGCGGGGAACCGCCGACCACACGCGGGGGTCCTGGGTCAGCGCCCACCACACGTCGCGGCTGGTCCAGCCGATCCGCGCCACCAACTCGACATCCCAACCGAGTTGACGTGCAACGATATTGGGCCAGATGTCGGGGTGGTCGGACGGGAGACCGCCCTTGGGTCCGTAGTACGACAGCGAATCGGCGAGCACGAGCAGGACGGGGCGTTCCCCGCGACCGGCACCCGCGTCAGAGGACGTCACTGGCCACACTCGCAGAAGCGTTCCACACGTCGAGGCGCCAGTTGAGCGAATCGGGGTTTCCGTACGCACTCAGCTGCACCCAGCTGGTGTTCCCCAGCCCGCCCAGCACCGGCCAGCGGTCGACGGGCAGATCCAGCAGTGCGGCGGTCAGCGCGGCGATCAAACCGCCGTGCGCGACCAGGACCACCGGCTTCTCCGCCCAGTCCTCGTGCTTCTCCACGAGTTCGGCGACCACCGGCTTGCTGCGGCGTGCGACGTCGATGCGACTCTCCCCGCCGGGCGGTGCCCACGTCGCGTCGCCGCGCCACGTGGCGCGGGCGCCGGGTGCGCGCGCGTCGACGTCGAGGTGCGTGAGCCCCTGCCAGTCACCGAGATGCGTCTCGCGGAGGCGCTCGTCGATCTGCACCGGCAGACCGGCATTGTCGCCGACCTCGACGGCGGTGTCGTAGGCCCGCCGCAGATCGGACGACACGATGGAGATCGGTCTGCGACCGACGAGCGCGCCGGCTGCGGCGCGGGCCTGCGACCGACCCAGCTCCGACAGTTCGGTGTCGAGCTGTCCCTGCATGCGGTTGTCGGCGTTGTACTCGGTCTGCCCGTGGCGGAGCAGGATCAGACGTCGCGGGGCACGGGGGGCATCCGTCACAGCTCGGACTCCTCCGCCTGGGCGGCGGTGCCCGCACCGTTCGCGTCGGCCGGGCCGCGCTGCCCGAGACCCTCGACGGGCACGGTCGGGCAGTCCTTCCACAGCCGGTCGAGTGCGTAGAAGTTGCGCTCCTCGTTGTGCTGGACGTGGATCACGACGTCGACGAAATCGAGCAGTGCCCAACGGCCTTCGCGGGTGCCCTCGCGCCGCACCGGCTTGTGACCTGCGTCACGCAGCCGATCCTCGATGTTCTCGACGATCGCGTTGACCTGTCGCTCGTTGGGGGCGGAGGCGATGACGAAGCAGTCGGTGATGACCAGCTGCTCGGAAACATCGAGCACCACCACATCGGAGGCCAGCTTCTCGTCGGCAGCCACTGCCGCGATGCGTGCCATCTCGATGGCTTCGGTCGTTGCGCTCACGCGATGTTCTCCCAGTTCGGTTCGAAAAGTGCTGACTAACTTCTGGTCTTGTCCGGGGCCGGTTCGGACATCGTCGTCGCGCCGTCGAGACGCTCGGAGTCCGGTGGCCTGTACAGGTTCCGTTTGGAGATGTACTGGACCACACCGTCCGGCACGAGGTACCACACAGGACGGTCTCGACTGGCCCGCCGCCGACATTCCGTCGAGGAGATCGCCAGAGCCGGGATCTCGATCAGCGTGACCGCGTCCTCCGGCAATGCGTCCAGGTGACCGGCCAGATGTTCGGTGTTGAGATCGAATCCCGGGCGCGACACCCCGACGAACTTCGCCAGCGAGAACAGTTCCTCCCAGTCCTGCCAGGACAGGATACTCGCCAGGGCGTCCGCACCGGTAATGAAGTACAGCTCGGCGTCCGGGTGGTAGCTGCGCAGATCACGCAGAGTGTCGACGGTGTAGGTGACCTTCTCCCGGTCGACGTCCACCCGGCTGACGGAGAAACGCGGGTTCGACGCGGTGGCGATGACCGTCATCAGGTACCGGTCCTCGGCGGGGCTGACGCCCTTGCCCTGCTTCTGCCACGGCCGGCCGGTGGGCACGAAGACGACCTCGTCGAGGCTGAATCGATCCGCCACCTCGCTGGCCGCCACGAGGTGACCGTGATGAATGGGGTCGAAGGTGCCGCCCATGACTCCCAGGCGGCGCCGACGCGCGCCCGCTGCTCCCTGTTCCACGAGTGACGAGCTTACGTGTTCACACCGGCAGCAACCCGGCGACCACCGACGCCAGCTGCTGAGCGGATCGGCATTCGTGCATGCTGATGACCTCGTTGTACACCTTCGCCGCCGAGTCGCCCGTTCCCCACTGGCCGCGGGGCTCCGGGTTGAGCCAGTGCGCGTGTTTCGCCACCGACACGAGACGGGCCAGGGCCTCCAGATTCGGATCGCGGTAGTTGTTGCGGCCGTCGCCGAGCACCAGCAGCGATGTCCGCGAGGTGATGCTCTGGGTGAACCGCTCGGCGAACACCCCGAACGCGTTGCCGTAGTCGGAGTGCCCGTCGTAGCCGACCAGGTCGGCTTCCCGGATCATCCGCGACATGGCGCTGCCGAGGTCGGCTCCCGCGTCGAAGAAGCGGGTGACCTCGTCGGTGGTGTCGATGAACGCGAACACCCGCACCCGGGAGAACTGTTCGCGCAGCGCGTGGACGAGCAACAGGGTGAAGTGGCTGAAACCGGCGACCGAACCCGAGACGTCGCACATCACGACCAGTTCGGGGCGCGCCCGGCGGGGCTTGCGCTGGACGAGGTCGATGGGCACTCCGCCGGTGGACATCGACTTGCGCAGGGTCCGCCGCAGGTCGATCGAACCGGCGCGGTTGCGGCTGCGCCGCACGGCCAGGCGGCTGGCGAGCAGCCGGGCCAGCGGGGTGACGTTGCGTTTCAGTGCCGTCAGTTCGGCGTCGGACGCGCGGAGGAAGTCGACTTCCTCGGCCAGCCGGGGCACGCCGTACGACGCCACCCGCTCCTTGCCGAGGTTCTCGGCCGACCGTCGCCGCGTCTCCTTCTCGATCATCTTCCGGAAGTCGGCGATCCGCTGGGCGGCGGTGCGCTTGGCCACCTCGGATTCGTAGCTTTCCGTCGTCCGGGCGTCGCCGTCCTGCTGATTGCCCAGGAGTCCGTCGAGGATCTTCTTCAGCAGGGTTTCCGGCGCGACGTCCCGCAGCGCCTGGTACGCGGAGAACGACGGGCCGTTCGCCGACTGGTACTGGCCGAGTTCCTCGACCATCTGCGCGGTCAGGAGCTCGGTGAGCTCGATCGCCTCCGGCGACCCGTCGGTGAGGAGTTCGACGATCAGCTCGCGCAGCGCCTCGTAGTCGATCTCACCCTTCGCGTTCCGCGGCAGACTCGTGTCGATCGCCCCGTCCGCCCGGCTTCCGACCGCCGCCGGGAACCAGAGTTCGAACAACGCGTCGAACGTGGGCCGGTGGGTGGGCCGCCGCAGCAGCGCGCACGCAAGCCCCTCGCGCAGCGATTCGCGGTCGAGCAGATCGAGGACCGACATCACCTGGCCGGCGTCGACCGTCTCGGACGGTCCGACCGTGATGCCGCGCCGCCGCAACGCCTCGACGAAGTCGACGAGATGCCCCGGCAGCCCGTGCGGCGCCGCGGGACCGCCCGGCTTCGACCGGGACGCGAGTGGACCACCAGCAGCCATGGGGAGTCCTTCAGTTCAGTCGCAGCTCGGCAGCGGCCCGTAGCTGATCGGATTGGTGTTTGAGGACGACGCCCATCGTGGCGCGCACGGCGTCGTCGTCGAGGGTGTCGAGCCCGAGCGCCAGGAGGGTGCGACCCCAGTCGATGGTCTCGGCGACCGAGGGCAGCTTCTTCAGCTGCATCCCGCGCAGCACACGGATGGTCCTGACCAGCTGCTCGGCCACCGCCTCTGGCAGCTCCGGCACCCGGCTCGCCAGGATCCGCCGCTCGAGCTCGGCGTCGGGGAAGTCGAGATGTAGGAACAGGCAGCGGCGTTTGAGCGCCTCGGACAGTTCACGGGTGGCGTTCGAGGTGAGGACGACGAACGGCTTGCGCGTGGCCGTGATGGTGCCCAGTTCGGGGACGGTGACCGCGAAATCGCTGAGCACCTCGAGCAGGAGACCCTCGATCTCGACGTCGGCCTTGTCGGTCTCGTCGATCAGTAGCACCGTCGGGTCCTCGCGCCGGATCGCGGTCAGCAGCGGCCGCGACAGCAGGAACTCCTCCGAGAAGACGTCCGCCTTGGTGGAGTCCCAGCTGTGGTCGCTGCCCGCCTGAATGCGCAGAATCTGCTTCGCGTGGTTCCACTCGTACAGCGCGCGTGCCTCGTCGACGCCCTCGTAGCACTGCAACCGCACCAGCTCGGCGCCGGTGGTCTCGGCGACGGCGCGGGCGAGTTCGGTCTTGCCGACGCCGGCGGGACCCTCGATGAGCAGGGGTTTTCCGAGCCTGTCGGCGAGGAACACCGCGGTCGCGGTGCCCTTGTCGGACAGGTAACCGGTTTCGGCGAGCCGAGCGATGACGTCGTCGACGCTCGCGAAGAACGGCGTCGTGGTGGGCAGTGCGCGATCCACGCTCGCTCCTTTCAGAAGGGGTGACGGGCAGAGGGGGCTGAGGGAAAGGGGGCGGGCGAAACGTCTAGACGGGGCGGGTGTGCCCGTCACCCCAGACGATCCACTTGGTGGACGTCAGTTCGGGGAGCCCCATCGGGCCGCGCGCGTGCAGCTTCTGCGTGGAGATCCCGATCTCGGCGCCGAATCCGAACTGCTCACCGTCGGTGAAGGCGGTGGACGCGTTGACCATGACGGCGGCCGCGTCGACCCGGGCGGTGAACTCGCGGGCGGCCGCGAGGTCGGAGGTCACGATGGCCTCGGTGTGGCCGGTCCCGTAGCGGTCGATGTGCTCGACCGCGGCGTTCAGATCGTCGACCACCTTGAGCGCCACGTCCAGGGTGAGGTACTCCTCCGACCAGTCCGACTCGGTCGCGGGCACCAGACCCGGCAGATCCCCGTGGACCGTCACGCTGTGCGTCTGCAGGGCCTGCAGCAGCTTCGGCACCGCTGTCTCGGCGATCGCGGCGTCGATCAGCACCGTCTCGGCGGTGTTGCAGACACTCGGTCGCCGCGTCTTGGAGTTGAGCAGGATTCGTTCGGCCATCTCCAGGTCGGCGGCAGAGTGGACGTAGACGTGGCAGTTGCCGACGCCCGTCTCGATGGTCGGGACGGTCGCATCGCGCACCACGGCGCTGATCAGGCCTGCGCCGCCGCGGGGAATGACGACGTCCACCAGGCCGCGGGCCTGGATCAGGTGCGTCACGCTGGAGCGGTCGTCGCTCGGTAGCAACTGCACCGCGTCCTCCGGCAGCTGCCGCGCCGCCAGCGACGCCCGCAACGCCACGACCAGCGCCGCGTTCGACTTCGCCGCGGACGAGGAGCCGCGCAGCAGGGCCGCGTTGCCGGACTTGAGTGCCAGCCCGAACGCGTCGACGGTGACGTTGGGGCGGGCCTCGTACACCATCCCCACGACCCCGAGCGGCACCCGCAGCTGACGGAGTTCGAGACCGTTGGGGAGGGTCGAGCCGCGCACCACTTCACCGACCGGGTCGGGCAGACCGGCCACCTGGCGCAGCCCGGACGCGATCCCCTCGATGCGCTCCGGCGTCAGCCGCAGGCGGTCGAGCAGGGAGTCCTCGGTGCCCGACGCCCTGGCCGTCTCGATGTCGGCCGCGTTGGCGGCGAGGATGTCGGCGGAGGCGGCGAGCACGGCATCGGCTGCCGCATGCAGCGCTGCATCCTTCTGCGCGGTGGTGAGCAGCGCGAGGACCCGCGACGCGGTACGGGCGCGACGGGCCGCTGCGTGGACGGCTTCACGGGTGTCCACCGTGGCACCGGCCGACGAGGTGGAGGTCACTGCAGTCATGAAGACAGCCTATATACCGGGGCGCGGGAATGATTTCATCCCCCGGGCAGGTTGCGACTGGTCGAGACCATCAGAGGCAGGAGTGCTGTAGTGAGCGTGTTGTTCGAACCCATCACCTTCCGCGGAGTCACCGTCCCCAACCGGGTGTGGATGGCGCCGATGTGCCAGTACTCGGCCGACGTGACGGGCCGCGACGTGGGGGTGCCGGGCGACTGGCACCGGACGCACCTCGTGACGCGCGCCATCGGCGGTGCCGGGCTGATCCTCACCGAGGCGACGGCCGTCAGCCCGGAGGGCCGCATCAGCCCCGCCGACCTCGGCATCTGGAACGACACCCAGACCGAGGCCTTCGCGGAGATCAACGCCCAACTCGAGTACTTCGGCGCGGTCCCGGGCATCCAGCTCGGTCACGCCGGGCGCAAGGGCTCCGCGCACGTGCCGTGGCGCGGGGGCGGGAGCCTCGCCGGCGACGATCGGCTGTCCTGGCAGACGGTGGCACCGAGCGCGATCGGTTTCGGCGACCACACCCCGCCGGCCGCGGCGACGACCGACGACATCCGGAAGGTGGTCACCGATTTCGCGGCCGCCGCCGAGCGGGCGTCGCGGGCCGGTTTCAAGGTTGTGGAAATCCATGCGGCACACGGCTATCTGCTGCACCAGTTCCTGTCACCGGTCAGCAATCACCGCACCGACGAGTACGGCGGCAGCTTCACCGGCCGTGTTCGCCTGCTGCTCGAGGTCGTCGAGGCGGTACGCGGGGTGTGGCCGGCCGAGTTGCCCGTCTTCGTCCGGGTCTCGGCCACCGACTGGCTGTCCGAGGAGCCCGGCCTCGACGCGGACAGCTGGACGCCGGATCAGACGGTCTCCCTCGTGCAGGCCCTCGCCGACCTCGGCGTCGACCTGGTCGACGTCTCCAGCGGCGGCGTCGCCTCCGCCCGGATCCCGATCGGGCCCGGCTACCAGGTCCCGTTCGCCCGTCGCATCCAGAACGAGACCACGGTCCCGGCCGCCGCCGTCGGGCTCATCACCGAGCCGGAGCAGGCCGAGCGGATCGTGGAGTCGGGAGAAGCCGTCGCCGTGTTCCTCGGGCGCGAACTGCTGCGCGACCCGTACTGGCCACGAAAAGCCGCACTGGCATTGAATGCCCAGGTGACGCCGCAGATTCCGGCGCAGTACGCCCGGGCGTACTGAGGCTCGGGCCGACAAGCCCCGCATCCTTTGCTACGGTAATCGCTCTTACAGCTGGTAGTCCCGCACCCCGGACGGTGGGGCGGGACCGAGCCACGAGCCAGAGCCGATCGGCGGGGGCCGCATCGCGCCGAAGGGCCGTGGGTTGCCGAACCCGATCAGCAATCGCCGTGCGGGCGACGAAAAGATGCGTGCGTCAGGTACGTGCCCCGCGCGGGTGATAACTGCGCTGGGGAGCGCACGACATGAATGCACCAGATCACTCGATCACGTCGGCCGAGGTGGCCGAATCACCTGATGTCACGGTCACCGACGAGGCCTCCGTCAAACGGGCCGTCAAGGCCACCATGCTCGGTAACGCCATGGAGTGGTTCGACTTCGGCGTCTACGCCTACCTCGCGACCACCATCGGCAAGGTGTTCTTTCCCGAGGCCAGTGGTACCGCACAGCTGCTGTCGACGTTCGCGATCTTCGCCGCGGCGTTCATCGTCCGTCCCCTCGGTGGACTGTTCTTCGGTCCGCTCGGTGACCGGATCGGTCGCAAGAAGGTGCTCGCCACCACGATCATCCTGATGGCGGGCAGCACGTTCGCCATCGGTCTGATCCCGAGTTACGGATCCATCGGGCTCGCGGCGCCGATTCTGCTGGTGCTGTTCCGGCTCGTGCAGGGGTTCTCGACGGGCGGCGAGTACGGCGGCGCCAGCACGTTCGTCGCCGAGTACGCGCCGGACAAGCGCCGCGGCTTCTTCTCGAGCTTCCTCGAATTCGGAACCCTCGCTGGGTATGTCGCGGCCGCGGGCCTGGTCACCGTCATCAGCACCGTGGTCAGCGCCGACGCTCTGGTGGACTGGGCGTGGCGAATTCCGTTCCTGCTCGCCGGTCCGCTGGGCCTGATCGGCCTCTACCTCCGGCTACGGCTCGAGGAGACGCCTGCGTTCCAGCAGATGGAACAGGCCGAAGAGCGCTCGCTCGCAGACGAATCCACGGGACGCAAACTGCGCGAGACCCTGGTGGAGAACTGGCGTCCGCTGGTGCTGTGCGTGATCCTGGTCGCCACGTACAACATCGCGCACTACGGTCTGCTCAGTTACATGCCGACGTACCTGTCGAACACGCTCGGCTACGACGAGTCGCACGGCCTCGTCCTCATGATCATCGTGATGCTCATCATGATGGTGTGCATCAGCTTCGTCGGAAAGCTGTCCGACCGGGTCGGTCGTAAACCGTTGCTGCTGGCCGGTTTCGTCGGATTCTTCGCACTGTCGCTGCCCGCGTACCTGCTGATCGGTGTCGGCCACTACTTCACCGTCTTCCTCGGCCTCGCGATGCTCGGCGGTCTCCTGCTGCTGTTCGTCGGCGTCTTCCCGTCCGTCCTTCCCGCGCTGTTCCCCACCGGAATCCGCTACGGCGGGCTCGCGATCGGATACAACCTCGCGGTGTCGATCTTCGGTGGCACCACACCCCTCGTCCTCACGGCGTTGCAGGATGCGACGGGCAGCGACCTCGTCGCGCCGATGTACATGATGGTCGCGGCCGTCATCGGCGGTATCGCGGTTCTGCTCATCTCCGAGACTGCCCGGAAGCCGCTGGAGGGTTCGCCGCCCGCCGTGGCCACGGACGCCGAGGCCCGCCGCATCCTGAAGCGTCTCCGCCGCACCAAGGGCGACGCATCCGCGACGCCCGCACAGGAGACGGCGGCCGCCGACGCGGGTTAGTCTCGGGATATGTCCGCTCCCAGGGTCGCCGTGGTCGGCAGCATCAACATGGACCTGCTCACGGCGACCGAGCGGTTGCCCGCGCCGGGAGAGACGATCCTGGGCACCGCCTTTGCCGCCACCCCCGGCGGCAAGGGCGCCAACCAGGCGATCGCCGCGGCGCGGGCCGGCGGCGACGTGACGTTCATCGGCGCCGTCGGCTCCGACGTGTTCGCTCTCGACCTGCGGCAGGCCCTCGTGGACGCCGAGGTCGACACGCGGTACCTGCGCGAAGTGGACGGGCCGAGCGGGATCGCGGCGATCACCGTCGACGCCGCCGGCGAGAACAGCATCGTGGTGGTTCCAGGTGCCAACAGCACCGTGGCAGACCTGACACCCACCGAACTCGCGGCCGTCGCGGATGCGGACGTCCTGCTCTGCCAACTCGAGATACCCCTGCGCACCGTGCTGGCCGCGGCGGCGCACGCCACGGCACACGGCACCGTCGTGATGTTGAATCCCTCACCGGCGCAGGCACTTCCGGACGAACTCGTCAAGCTGGTCGACGTGCTCCTCGTCAATCAGACCGAGGCTGCGCAACTCGGCGCCGAGGTCACCGGCGCCATCTCCCACGTCGTGACCACGCTGGGGTCGTCGGGCGCGGACTACGCGGGCAGCGACGGCACAACGCTCCACGCCGACTCCTCCGAGGTCGAGGTGGTCGACACGACCGGGGCGGGCGACGCGTTCGCCGGCGCACTGGCCGTCTCGTGGCGACGCGGGCCCGCGATCGCCGTCCCGTTCGCGTGCACGGCGGGCGCGCTCGCCACCACCCGCCGGGGCGCCTCCACCTCGTCGCCCACCCTTGCCGAGATCGAGGCGGCGCTGCCCGGCTGAGCGAGCTCCCGCGGTCGCCCGGATCCTGCGTGTCACCCGTGTCGTGCACCATGGGGGCATGACGACCGCCACCGAACCCGCACTCCGTGACGAGGCCGAACGGCTGCTCCGCGAGCTGGCAGGCGAGCACGCCACCCTCCGCGACGACCAGTGGACGGCGATCGAGGCGCTCGTGGTGGGCCGCAGACGGGCGCTGGTCGTCCAGCGGACGGGCTGGGGCAAGTCGGCGGTCTACTTCATCGCCGCGAAGCTCCTGCGGGCGCACGGGCACGGTCCCACGGTCATCGTGTCGCCGCTCTTGGCACTCATGCGGAACCAGGTGGCCTCCGCCGAGCGGGCGGGCGTGCGCGCCGCCACCATCAACTCGGGAAACGTCACCGAATGGGACGACATCCACGCCCGGGTCGCCGACAACGAGCTGGACGTTCTGCTGGTCAGCCCCGAGCGTCTCAACAATCCCGACTTCCGCGACCAGGTCCTCCCCTCCCTCGCCGCCGACGCGGGCCTCGTCGTGGTCGACGAGGCGCACTGCGTGTCGGACTGGGGTCACGACTTCCGCCCCGACTACCGGCGGATCCGCACTCTGATCGCCGAACTGGGCGAGGGCATCCCCGTGCTGGCCACCACGGCCACGGCGAACGACCGCGTCGTCTCCGACGTCTCCACGCAGCTCGGGGTGGGCGGCGCCGAAACTCTCGTCCTCCGCGGTGGCCTCGAACGGGAGTCGCTGCACCTGTCGGTCGTGCAGATTCCGGAGGCCACCGCCCGGGCGGCGTGGCTCGCCCAGAAGCTCGACAGCCTGCCCGGCTCGGGCATCATCTACGCACTCACCGTGTCGGCGGCGCGGGATCTGGCGAGCCTGCTGTCCGAGCAGGGCCACACGGTCGCCGCGTACACCGGGCAAACCGACGCCGCCGAGCGCGAGACCCTCGAGCAGGACCTGCTCGGCAACCGCGTCAAGGCCCTCGTCGCGACGTCCGCGCTCGGCATGGGGTTCGACAAGCCCGACCTGGGGTTCGTCGTGCACCTCGGTGCGCCCTCGTCCCCCATCTCCTATTACCAGCAGGTCGGGCGCGCGGGACGGTCCACAGACCGCGCCGAGGTCATCCTGCTGCCCGGATCCGAGGACAAGCAGATCTGGAGTTATTTCGCGTCCGTGGCGTTCCCCCGCGAGCACGTGGTGCGCCGGGTGATCGAGGTCCTCGACACCGACCGGCCGCAGTCCACGCAGGCGCTCGAGCCACTGGTGGAGCTGGGCCGCACCCGGCTGGAGATGGTGTTGAAGGTCCTCGACGTGGACGGTGCCGTCCGCCGGGTGCGCGGCGGCTGGGTGGGCACCGGGGAGCCCTGGACGTACGACGCCGACCGCTACGAGCGGCTCGAGCGCGCCCGCGAGTCCGAGCAGCAGGCGATGATCGACTACCAGCGGATCAGCACGTGCCGGATGGCGTTCCTGCGCGAGCAGCTCGACGACCCGGGTCTGGCGGCGGGAACCTCGGACTGCGGCCGGTGCGACAACTGCACCGGAGTGCGCCACGACGCGACCGTGGACGCCGAGGCGGTGCAACAGACCAGGACGCGTCTCGAGCGGCCAGGCGTGGACCTCGCGCCCCGCAAACAGTGGCCTACGGGCCTCGCGAAGCTCGGCGTGGCGCTGTCCGGGAAGATCACGGACGGCGCCGAACCGGGCCGCGTCCTGGGCCGGCTGTCCGACCTGGGCTGGGGTCAGCGGCTGCGTTCCCTGCTCGACGAACCGGACGGACCTGCGCCCGAGGCCGTCCTGAAGGCCTGCATCCAGGTGCTGGCCTCCTGGGACTGGGCCGAGCGGCCCACCGCCGTCATGGCGGTCGAGTCCGCCACCCATCCCCTTCTGTCGGCGTCGATCGCGGGGCAGCTCGCCGCTGTCGGACGACTCACCGACCTGGGAGTTCTGCGGCTGCGCCCGGAGCATCCGCCGGTGTCCGCGGCCAACTCCGCCTACCGGGTGGCCGGGCTGGTCGACGCCTGGGAGGCCCCTGACCTTCCTGCCGGCGCCGGACCGGTGTTGCTCGTCGACACCCTCACGGACACCGGCTGGACCCTCACGATGGCCGCCAGGACGCTCCGCGCGGCGGGTGCCGCGTCGGTCCTCCCTTTCGCGCTCGCGAGTCTCAAATAGGCGAAGTGTGTCGCTTGCGGTTCACCCAAAAGTTACATAATGTGATGAGCATCACTTTGCACGTCTCACCTGCAAGGCTCTGCCACCTGAACTGTCCAATTTCGCGAGGCACGTGAAATCGAAGGGGATGGTTGTTAGGTTCGAATTTCCAATGACGCCTGTTCAGAAGAGTGCCATCCCGACCACCGCGCCGGACGCGGTGTTGTTCAGAAGTCCAGAGATCACTGACGGAGTCCGGCTCTGGGAGATCGCCAGGAACACGGAAGTGCTCGATCTCAATTCGAGCTACGCATACCTGTTGTGGTGTAGAGATTTCAGCCGTTCGTCGGTCGTCGCAGTCGTCGACGAGCGCGTCGTGGGATTCGTATCGGGCTTCATCCGCCCCGAATCCCCAGCGACGCTGTTCGTCTGGCAAGTCGCCGTAGACGCAGACCAGCGCGGCAAGGGAATTGCAGGTCGCATGCTGAGCGCGCTGCTCGATCGGCTCGCGCCCGAAGGGATTACCCATCTCGAAACGACGATCAGCCCCGACAACGAGGCCTCGATCGCGCTGTTCACAGCATTGGCGCGTCGCCGAGATACGGCGATCAACAAGCAAGAACTGTTCTCCCCTAACGATTTTCCCGATGGACACGAAGCCGAAGATCTGTACACGATCGGCTAAGAGCATGCCCCGGAGGAATGCAGCAACATGACTAACTTCGATACGAACATCTTCGACAACCTCGAATCCGAGGTTCGCAGCTACAGCCGCGGCTGGCCCGCCGTCTTCGAGTCGGCGTCCGGATCGTGGATCCGCGACGAGAACGGTCGCGACTACCTCGACTTCTTCGCCGGTGCCGGTTCGCTGAACTACGGCCACAACAATCCGGTACTGAAATCGGCGCTCGTCGACTACATCGTCAGCGACGGCATCACGCACGGTCTCGACATGTCGACCGTGGCCAAACGCGACCTGCTCCAGACGTTCCAGGACAAGATCCTGAAACCCCGGGGTCTCGACTACAAGGTCCAGTTCCCCGGACCCACCGGCACCAACACGGTCGAGGCCGCACTGAAACTGGCGCGCAAGGTGACGGGTCGTTCGTCGATCATCAACTTCACCAACGCTTTCCACGGAATGACGCTCGGTGCCCTGTCGGTCACCGGTAACTCGATGAAGCGCGCCGGCGCCGGAATCCCACTGGTGCACGCCACCCCGATGCCGTTCGACAACTACTTCGACGGAGTCACCGAAGACTTCCACTGGTTCCGCCGCGTGCTCGACGACTCGGGCAGTGGCCTGAACCGTCCGGCCGCCGTGATCGTCGAGACCGTGCAGGGTGAGGGCGGCGTCAATGTCGCCCGCGCCGAGTGGCTGCGCGCCCTCGCGGACCTGTGCGCCGAGCGCGAGATCCTGCTGATCGTCGATGACGTCCAGATGGGCTGCGGACGCACCGGGCCGTTCTTCTCCTTCGAGGTCGCCGGCATCACCCCGGACATCGTCTGCCTCTCGAAGTCGATCAGCGGCTACGGCCTCCCGATGGCGCTGACGCTGTTCAAGCGTGAGCTCGACGTGTGGGGCCCGGGCGAGCACAACGGCACGTTCCGCGGTAACAACCCGGCGTTCGTCACGTCGAAGGTGGCCCTCGACCACTACTGGTCCGACGACACCCTTCACAAGTCGACGCTGACCAAGGGCGAGAAAATTCACCAGGCATTCACCGATTTGGCGAACCAGTTCGACGGCTCCGTCTCCACCCGCGGTCGCGGCCTCGTCCAGGGTCTCGTGTTCGACGAGCCGGAGAACGCGGGCAAGGTCTGCAAACTCGCCTTCGACGAGGGCCTGCTCGCCGAGACCTCCGGACCGTCCGACGAGGTGGTCAAGCTCCTGCCGGCGCTCACCATCACCGACGAGGAACTGGACCACGGACTCGCCATTCTCGCCGACGCCACCGGCAAGGTTTGCAGCTAGAGAGAGGACTGACACTCACATGATCGTTCGCACCACCGCAGAAATCACCGACACCGACCGCGACATCACCAGCGAGGACGGAAACTGGCGCAGCAAGCGCATCATCCTCGGCGGCGACAAAGTGGGTTTCTCGTTCCACGAGACCACGATCAAAGCGGGCTCGGTCAACGAGTTCCACTACGCCAACCATGTCGAGGCCGTGTGGCTCGTCGAGGGAACCGGCAAGTTGATCGACCTCGACAACGACAAGGTCTACGAACTCGGCCCCGGTTCGATGTACCTGCTCAACGGTCACGAGCGTCACCGCGTCGAGCCCGAGACCGAAATGCGGATGCTGTGCGTGTTCAACCCGCCCGTCACCGGGCGTGAGGTCCACGACGAAAACGGTGTCTACCCGTTGGTCGAGGTTCCCGCGTAAGTTCGACCCCATGGCCGACGACGCTGCTGTTCCAGCTATAGCCATCGGACCCGCCCCGGACCCGCTCCTCGAGGATGCGGTGCGCCGGGGCGGTGCCCGTGTGGCACCCCTCGACTCCGCGGACGCCCTGGTCTGGACCACGGGCCCGATCGGGTTCCCGGACCCGCTTCCCGAGAACATCCGCTGGGTGCAGTTGAACTCCGCGGGTGTCGAGGAGTGGTTCGCCGCGAAGGTCATCAGACCCGACACCGCCGTGCTGTGGACGTCGGCGGCGGGCGCGTTCGCCGCCACCGTCGCCGAGCACGCCCTGACGCTGCTGCTGGCCGGGGTGCGGGCACTACCGGAGCACCTCGAGGCGAAGACCTGGCGGCAGCAGGAGTTCTATTCGAAGATCGGCACCCTGCGGGGCACCACGGTGGCCATCGTGGGTGCCGGCGGAATCGGCCGGGCGCTGATCCCGATGCTCGCGGGTGTCGGGGCCGACGTCATCGCGGTCAATCGCTCCGGCAGCCCGGTGCCGGGCGCGATCGAGACGCTCCCCACCACCCGCCTGGGCGAGGTGTGGGCGCGCGCGGACCACTTCGTGATCGGGGCTCCCGCCACCGACGCCACGCACCATCTGGTCGGGGCGGCGGAATTCGCGCAGATGAAGCCGACCGCGTGGGTGATCAACGTCGCGCGCGGCTCGCTCGTCCACACCAATGCACTGGTGAAAGCGCTGCGGGACAACACGATCGGCGGAGCGGGACTCGACGTCACCGATCCCGAGCCTCTTCCCGACGGCCACCCGCTGTGGGACCTTCCCAACGTGATCATCACCCCCCACGATTCCAACCCGCCGTCGGTGCGCCCCCCGGCGTTCGCCGAGCACGTGGCGCTGAACGTCACCCGCTTCGTCGCCGGTGAGAATCTCACCGCTCTGATCGATCCTGTCGTCGGGTACTGAGCCGGCGCTACCCTGGAGTGCGTGTTCGCCCGACTGATCGACGTACTCGGTGGCCGGCGCCTGTGTGTGATCACCGGCGCCGGCATCTCGACGGATTCCGGGATCCCCGATTACCGGGGTCCGGACTCGCCACCGCGCAATCCCATGACGTACCAGCAGTTCACCGGTGATCCCGATTTCCGCCGCCACTACTGGGCGCGGAACCACCTCGGCTGGCGGCACATGGACGCCGCCCGGCCCAACACCGGCCACCGCGCCCTGGCGGGGCTCGAGCGGGCGGGTGCCGTGAGTGGCGTCATCACCCAGAACGTCGACCTGCTGCACACCAAGGCCGGCAGTCGCCGGGTGATCGACCTGCACGGCACGTACGCCCAGGTCCGGTGCCTGACGTGCGGCGCCCTGATCTCGCGGGCCACGCTCGCCGACCGGCTCGAGCGCGCGAACCCGGGATTCGCCGAAACCGTTGCTGCCGCACAGGGAGTGGAGATCGCACCGGACGCCGACGCGGTGATCACCAGCACCGAGCATTTCCGGATGGTCGACTGCGAGGCGTGCGGCGGTCTACTCAAACCCGACATCGTGTACTTCGGCGAATCCGTTCCGAAACCGAGGGTCGCCGCCGCCTACGACGTGGTCGACGAGGCCGAGGCGCTCCTGGTGGCCGGCTCGTCGCTCACCGTCATGTCGGGACTGCGGTTCGTCCGGCACGCCGCCAAACGCGGAATCCCCATCGTCATCGTCAACAGGGGGACGACACGGGGCGACGAGTTCGCCACCCACACGCTCCACGCCGGCTGTTCGGAAGCTCTCACCGCACTGCTCGACGCGTCCTCCGCGCTGCCCGCGTGACCGTCAGAGCGGCACCAGATCGTCCGCGTGGACGACGGGGCGCTGCATCTCCGCGGGCAGTTCCTGGGTCGACTTACCCAGGATGTCGCTGATCTCCGCCGAGTCGTACGCCACCACTCCCCTGGCCACGGGTCGCTCGTCGGGGCCGAGGAGCGACACGACGTCGCCGCCGTAGAACCTCCCCGAGACCGCGCTGATCCCCGCGGGCAGCAACGACCGCCGCTTGGTGACGACGGCACGCACAGCGCCCTCGTCGATGTGCAGGATCCCCTGCTCGTCCGCGGCGTGGCGTACCCAGAACTTGCGCGCCGACAACCGGGACGGCCGGGCCGCGAACGCCGTTCCCACCCCGGCGTCCCGCAGCGCTGCCCCGGCGTCCGAGGCGGCGGCGAGCAGTACGGGCACGCCGGCATCGGCCGCGAGGCGCGCTGCCGACAGCTTGGACGCCATCCCGCCGGTGCCGAGAGCGCCGCCCGAGCCCGCGACCACCCCGTCGAGATCCTCGGGGCTGTTCACCTCGGGAATCAGCGTGGCATTGCCCTTGCGGGGGTCGCCGTCGTACAGCCCGTCGACATCAGAGAGCAGGACCAGGGCATCGGCGCCGACCAGGTGCGCGACGAGCGCGGCGAGCCGGTCGTTGTCACCGAATCGCAGCTCCGCCGTGGCGACGGTGTCGTTCTCGTTGACGATCGCGACCGCGTGCAGCGCGCGCAGACGGTCGAGGGTGCGTTGCGCGTTGCGGTGCTGCGCGCGGCGGGCGATGTCGTCCGCGGTGAGCAGCACCTGCCCGACGGTGCGGCCGTACCGGGCGAACGACGTGCCCCAGGCATGGGCCAGCGCCAGCTGGCCGACGCTCGCGGCGGCCTGCTTCGTCGCCAGGTCCCGTGGCCGCTTGGTCAGCCCCAGCGGGGCCAGACCCGCGCCCACGGCCCCCGACGACACGACGACCACGTCGGAACCGGCACGCATCCGATCCTCGATCGCATCGGCCAGCGCGTCGAGTCGACCGACGTCGAGCCCGCCGACCAGGCTGGTCAGCGCGGACGAGCCGATCTTCACGACAATGCTGCCCGCCGACGCGATCGTGCGCCGGGTGGCGCTCACTGGTCTTCGGGGTCGAGGCCTTCGAGACCGCGACGGATCCTGGACGCGTGCTTGCGTTCGGTCGCGCCGATGCGCTCGACCTGATCCAGACGCGGGTCGGTGCCGCGACCGGTGCGGGTGAGATCGACGCCGGCCGGTGTCTGGGGCTCCCAGTCGAAGCTCACGTTGCCGATCGTGACGGACGCGCCCGGCTCCGCACCCTGCTTGACGAGTTCGGTTTCCACACCGAGCCGCGCGAGCCGGTCGGCGAGGTAACCCACGGCCTCGTCGTTGTCGAACTGCGTCTGCCGCACCCAGCGTTCCGGCCGTGTGCCGCGGACGATGAACCCACCGGGGATCTCGGGGTCGGCGACGACGCTGAAGCTGTTCTCGTTCGAGATCACCGGGCGGATCACCTGACGCTTCGGCTCGGCCTTCGGGTGCGCCTCACGGTAGTCCGCAACCAGCTTCGCGAGCGCGAACGTCAACGGACGCAACCCCTCTCGGCTGACGGCCGAGATCGTGAAGACAGGCCATCCGCGGGCCTCGAGGTCGGGGGTGACCATCTCGGCCAGCTCTGCCGCCTCCGGCACGTCCGCCTTGTTCAGGATCACGATGCGGGGGCGGTCCGCGAGGTCACCGAGCCCGGCGTCGCCGGACAACGCACCCTTGTACGCGGCGAGTTCCGCCTCGAGTGCGTCGATGTCGGAGATCGGGTCGCGGCCCGGGTCGAGCGTCGCGCAGTCGACGACGTGCGCCAGCACGGCGCACCGCTCGAGGTGGCGCAGGAAGTCCAGTCCGAGCCCGCGGCCGTCGCTCGCGCCGGGGATCAACCCGGGCACGTCGGCCACCGTGAACGTGGTGTCGCCGCTCGACACCACACCGAGGTTCGGCACGAGAGTCGTGAACGGGTAGTCGGCGATCTTCGGCTTCGCCGCCGACAGCACCGACACGAGCGAGGACTTGCCCGCCGACGGGAACCCGACCAGCCCGACATCGGCCACGGACTTCAGTTCGAGGACCAGTTCCCGCTCGACGCCGTCCTCACCGAGGAGCGCGAAACCCGGCGCCTTGCGCGCCTTCGAGGACAGGGCCGCGTTGCCGAGTCCGCCGCGGCCACCCTGGGCGGCCTCGAAGCGGGTGCCGACACCGATGAGGTCGGCGAGAATCCGGCCGTCCTCGTCGAGGACGACGGTGCCGTCGGGAACCCTCAGAATCAGGTCGTCGCCCTGGGCGCCGTCACGGTTGCTCCCCATCCCCTGCTTGCCGTTGGTGGCCTTCGCGTGGGGGTGGAAATGGAAGTCGAGGAGGGTGTGGACGTTGCCGTCCACCTCGAGCACGACGTCACCGCCACGCCCGCCGTTGCCGCCGTCCGGGCCACCGAGCGGTTTGAACTTCTCCCGGTGAACGGAGGCGCAGCCATTGCCGCCTTTTCCGGCGCTGACGTGCAGCACGACGCGGTCAATGAATCGGGACATGACTGCCGGATCCTTCCTCAGTCAATTGTGTTGATCTCACTCGTGAAAAAAACAATAGGGGCGGACCGGGTATCACGACCCAGGTCCGCCCCTATTGGGAGCTTGAAACGTCCCTCACGGGACGATGCATACTCGCGGCAGAACTAGGCCTCTGCCGCCGCCGGAACGATGTTCACGGTCTTGCGTCCACGCTTGGTGCCGAACTCGACGGCACCGGCAGAGAGCGCGAAGAGCGTGTCGTCGCCGCCACGACCGACGTTGACGCCGGGGTGGAAGTGGGTTCCGCGCTGACGCACCAGGATCTCGCCGGCGCTGACGGACTGGCCGCCGAAACGCTTCACGCCGAGTCGCTGAGCATTTGAATCGCGACCGTTACGGGAGCTGGATGCACCCTTCTTATGTGCCATGTTCTTGACCCTCCTCGGGTGAAATCAGCTCTGAAGCTCTAGCTACTTGATGCCGGTGACCTTGAGGACCGTCAGCTTCTGCCTGTGGCCCTGACGCTTGTGGTAGCCGGTCTTGTTCTTGAACTTGTGGATCCGGATCTTCGGGCCCTTGGTGTGCTCGACGACCTCACCCGTGACCGAGATCTTGGCCAGCTTGTCGGCGTCGGTCGTCAGATCGGATCCGTCGACGACGAGAACGGGAGCAAGCGAGACAGCAGTGCCGGGCTCACCCTCGATCTTCTCGACCTTGACGAGGTCACCAACAGCGACCTTGTACTGCTTTCCGCCGGTCTTGACGATCGCGTACGTTGCCATCGGAGGGCTACCCCTTGCTTCTTCGAACTTGCTCGCGCCACAGTGGGCGCGACTGGTCTGGTGTGACGGCTAGCTCGGTCGAGATCGCGCAGCCATCACAAGTGAGGGCACAGCTGACCTTCATCGCCGAGTAGCGACTGGTCAAGGTTACAGGAAGGCAACCGTTCCGTACAAACCGGCGCCGATTGCCTTCCCGCAGTCCCTCGTCAGTTGTCGGCGTCCACCGGCGGGCCGGCGGGACGTGCTGCGGCACGGCGACGACGCGGCCTGCGCGGCGATGCCTGCGAATCCCCGCCGTCAGGCGAGGACGCCGGCGGCGCACTCACGGCCGACGCCGACATGGCCGGTTCCGGCTCCGGTGCGTGCTCGGCGCCGGTCTCCGATGTCGGGATCACGAACACCGTCCCCGCGCTCGGGGTTTCGGACACCGGCGCTGCCGCTGCTCTCGACACCCGACGGCTCCTTCGCCGCGGCGGGGCCACCGGCTCCGGCTGGGGCTCGGGCTCGCGCTCCACGACGGGTTCCGAGGTCTCGGCGACCGGAGCCGCTTCGGCCGGTGCGGCTTCGACGGCCGGCTCCTCGGCCACAGTCTCTTCCGCCACGGCTTCTTCGACGACCGCTTCCTCGGCGACGGTGTCCTCCGCCTCGCGTGCCACGACGGCTTCCGCAGCGACCGCTGCCGGGGCCTCGGCCACGGCTTCTTCGATGCCGGGCAGGTCTGCCGCCGGAGTCTCCGCCTCGGCGGCGACAGGCTGCTCGGGCTCGGGAACCGCCGCCGCGGGCTGCTCGGCGGATTCCGCCTCGTGCCCGCTGTGTGCGTGCGCGGCCTCCTCCTCGTGATGGTGGTGTGCCATCGCGAGAGCGACCGGGTGGGCCCGCTTGACGGTGGCATCCACCGTCGGGGTCTCTTCGTGCACGGGAGGCTGCGACGTCTCCCCACCGGACGACTTGTCGCGGCCCCGCTTCTTTCGGGAGCCGCCGGAGTCGCCGCCGCGGGACGACCCGCGCGCACCGTTGTCCTCGGAGGTCTTCACCTCGATCGGCTCGGCGTGGACGACGATGCCCCGGCCGTGGCAGTGCTCACAGGTCGTCGAGAACGCCTCGACCAGCCCGGTTCCCAGCTTCTTCCGCGTCATCTGGACCAGGCCCAGCGACGTGACCTCGGACACCTGGTGGCGGGTGCGATCCCGGCCCAGGGCCTCCGTCAGGCGTCGCAGCACGAGATCGCGGTTCGATTCGAGCACCATGTCGATGAAGTCGACGACGATCATGCCGCCGATGTCGCGCAGGCGCATCTGCCGGACGATCTCCTCGGCCGCCTCGAGGTTGTTCCGGGTGACGGTCTCCTCGAGGTTTCCGCCGGCACCGGTGAACTTGCCGGTGTTGACATCGACCACGGTCATGGCCTCGGTGCGGTCGATCACGAGCGTGCCACCGGAGGGCAACCAGACCTTGCGGTCGAGTGCCTTCGCCAGCTGCTCGTCGATGCGGTGCGCCTCGAAGACGTCGACACCGTTGTCCGACGTGTGCTGCTCGAGCCTCGGCATGAGGTCGGGGGCGACGGACCTGATGTACGACTCGACCGTCGACCAGGCCTTGTCTCCCTCGATCACGAGCTTGGAGAAGTCCTCGTTGAACAGGTCGCGGATGACCTTCACGAGAAGGTCGGGCTCCTCGTACAGGGCCTGCGGGTTGCCGGACTTACCGGATTCCGCCTTCGCGGCCTGAGCCTCGATCCCGGCCCACTGGTCCTGCAGACGCTTCACGTCGCGGGCGAGTTCTTCCTCGCTCACCCCCTCGGACGCGGTCCGGATGATGACTCCGGCGTCCGAGGGCACGATGTCGCGCAGGATGTCCTTGAGGCGCTTGCGTTCCGTGTCGGGCAGTTTGCGGCTGATACCGGTGGACGTGCCGCCGGGCACGTACACGAGGAAGCGGCCCGCGAGGCTGATCTGCGTCGTCAGCCGTGCACCCTTGTGCCCCACCGGGTCCTTGCTGACCTGGACCAGCACCTGGTCGCCCGGCTTGAGCGCCTGCTCGATCTTGCGGGAGTTGCCACCGAGCCCGGCAGCCTCCCAGTTGACCTCACCCGCGTACAGCACGCCGTTGCGGCCGCGGCCGATGTCGATGAACGCGGCTTCCATGCTGGGCAGCACGTTCTGGACGCGTCCGAGGTACACGTTGCCGACCATCGAGGCCGACGCCGACGTGGTCACGAAGTGTTCGACGAGAACGCCGTCTTCGAGCACGGCGACCTGCGTCGTCGCGTGCGGTTGCCCGGTGGCGATGCGGTCGCGCACCACCATCACTCGGTCGACGGCCTCGCGGCGGGCCAGGAACTCCGATTCCGTGAGGATCGGTGGGCGCCTGCGGCCGGCATCGCGGCCGTCGCGGCGACGCTGACGCTTCGCCTCGAGCCGTGTCGACCCCGTGATGCCCTGGACCTCGTCCTTCGAGCGGCTCTTGTTGCGAGGTTCACGCTCGTGGACGACGGTGTTCGGCGGATCGTCCTCGGACGTGGCCTCTCCCGACCCCTCGCCACCGGACTTGCGACGGCGGCGGCGGCGACGGCGACGGCTCGACCCGTCGGAGTCACCCTCACCGGTCTCTTCGTCACCGGACTCCGCTTCGGCCTGCTCGGCCTCCGCGGGCTTCTCCTCGGAATCCTTCTTCGGCTTCTCTTCGAGCTCCCGAGTCGGTGTCTCGGCGGCCTTCTCCTCGCGAACGGATTCCCGCGCGGATTCCTCGGCCTCGGCACCCTCGGTGTCGATGTCCGTGTCCTGCTCGTTCTGCTGTTCGCCCCGTCCGCGACCACGGCCGCGGCGGCCGCGGCGACGACGACGAGGCTGATCGCCGTCGACGTCGGACTCGTCCGACTCGGTGTCGGCGGTTCCGGTGTCCGTGGCCTTGGCGGGCTCGGGCACCTCCTCGCGCGTTTCGGCGACGGGCGGCTGCTCGGTGGTGGGTTCCGGGGTCCCGGCGTCCCGGCGGCTGCGCCGGCGACGCGGCGGAGTCTCGACCGCTGCGAGGTCGGGCTGCAGGAACAGCGGGACCTGCGAGACGGCGGGCGGCGTCTCGACGGCGGGCTCGGCGGCGGGCGCCTCGACCTGGTAGGACGCGGTGGTGAACAGGTCACGTCCGAGGTCGCGCTCGGCGACCGCGGCCTCCTCCGCGACGGGCTCCTGGGCGGCCGCTTCCTCGGTGGGAACTGCGGGAGCCGGAGTCTGCTCGGCCGCTGCTTCCTCGACGTCCGCGGCCGCGACCGGTTCCGGTGCGACCTCGACGACGGGTTCGGCGGCGTGGGGCTCCGCGACCGGTTCGGCGGCCGGGGTCTCCGCGATCGGTTCGACCGCGGCGGGTGGTTCGGTGGGAGCGGTCTGCGCAGCGGTGAAGGCTGCGTGCACCCGCTCGGCGACGTCGCGTTGCAGGCTCGACTGCGCGCTGCGCAGTTCGGTTCCGAGGGCCGCAGCCTCGGCGAGAACCTGCTTGCTCGTTACGCCCAGCAACTTCGCGAGGGCGTGAACACGGATCTTCTCCGGAAGAGCGGGAACCGCGCTCCCGGTGGTGGCCGTTTCGTTCGGCTCTGAATTTGTGGGCGGCGCTTGATCGGCCACGTAGTCTCCTCAGCCCCCGGGCGCGTCCACTCCCGTGTCTGGGAGTGTCACGCGGCCACGCGAGGGCGCAGTATGTGTACTCGCGCCCCAGATGTGAGCGCGAGATTGTCTGGTCTCGCTCCACACAGCGCGTGCAGTGTCCGTTTTCACTGCACACCCATGTAGTGCCTTGCGGATGGCCGTCATCCCCGGCGCGAGCGCCTGATCATCCAGCGTGCCGAACGCCCAGGTATTTCCTGTTGACGCAGGGGCAGCGATGAAGGGCATCGAGCCGTGGTGTCATCCGGTCGAAGCCGCGTGGTGCACAAATTGCGGTCCGACCACCCCCAGTATCCCACACGTCTGCCACAGTCCGTGCCAGCGGCGCACGTATCGGTCTGGAACATGTTCCGCACGCGATGGCGCCGCCGGCCCGGAGGGCAGGTCGGTGGGTCGAGGGGTGGGTGGAGAGGTACGTCAGTTGGCGGCGAGGTGGGGGAACCAGAGGGCGATCTCGCGCTCGGCGGACTCGACCGAGTCGGAGCCGTGAACCAGGTTCTCCTGGGCTTCGAGCCCGAAATCGCCGCGAATCGTGCCTGGAACGGCCTTCTCGACCGGGTCGGTGCCCCCGGCGAGCTGACGGAACGCGGCGATCGCACGGGGACCTTCGAGGACTGCCGCGACGAGCGGGCCGCCCGTGATGAATTCCAGCAGGCCGGGGTAGAAGGGGCGGCCTTCGTGCTCGGCGTAGTGGGCGGCTGCGATGTCGCCGGGAGCGGTGCGCAGGTCGAGCGCGGAGATCGTCAGACCTTTCCGCTCGATACGACCGAGGATTTCTCCTACATATCCGCGGGCAACGGCATCGGGCTTGATCAGTACAAGGGTGCGCTCAGTCACGGCGCACAGCCTAAATGGTCAGCCCCGCTGCCCCGGCAGCAGGCCCCGCTCCATTCTCTGGCGGACGTTCCGGCGGAAGTAGAGCAGGTATCCCCACAGGATTGCGAAGACCACTCCGACCGAACCGATCGACACGTGGACGAAGAACCCGAGTAGCAGCCCCACCTGCAACAACAGGTTGTACTTCATCGCCCAGGGGCGGCCCTGCAGGCCCGCCCCGAGGATCATGAGCACCGCGAGCCCCACGAGGTAGGTTCCGGACCACCAGGTGAGTCCGCCGCCGACCGTCGCGACGACCGGCAGGGCGAGAAGCACCACGATGGCTTCCAGGATCAGAGATCCCGCGACCACCCCGCGGAATCCCTTCCACGGGTCCTTGGTCGGCGGTCCGAACTCCGGTTCCGAAGCATTCGAGTCCGGCTCGCTCACGCTGGGTCCTTTCCGAAGAGGGTGCGGGCCGCACCGGCGGTCACCACGGATCCGGTGACCACGACGCCCGCCCCCGATACTGCCTCACCGGGTTCGGCGACCTCCTCGGCCAGCCCGATGGCCGTTTCCAGCGCGTCCGCGAGCGTGGGTGCCACGACGACGCGTTCGTCGCCGAACTTGGCGACCGCGAGATTGGCGAGATCGTCGACGTCCATGGCCCGTGCCGAACCGTTGTTCGTGACGACGAGCTCGTCGAACACCGGTTCCAGCGCCGACAGGATGCCGTCGACGTCCTTGTCCCCCATCACGCTGACGACGCCGACCAGCTTGCGGAAGTCGAACTCGGCGGTCAGGGCGGCGGCGAGCGCACGCGCCCCGTCCGGGTTGTGGGCGGCGTCGAGGAACACGGTCGGGGCGCTGCGCACACGTTCGAGCCGGCCCGGATTGACGACCGAGGCGAACGCCTCCCGGATGGCCTCCTGGTCGAGCTGCCGTTCCGGGCCCGCACCGAAGAACGCCTCCACGGCCGCGAGCGCGAGCGACGCGTTACGCGCCTGGTGCTCCCCGTGCAGGGGCAGGAAGATGTCGGTGTAGACCCCGCCGAGGCCCTGCAGTTCGAGCTGCTGACCCCCGACCGCGATCTGCCGGGCGAGCACCGTGAACTCGGAGCCCTCCCGCGCGACCGCGGCATCCACCTCGACGGCCCTGCGGAGCAGCACCTCCATCACTTCCGGTGTCTGCTCGGCCAGGATCGCAACGGCGTCGCGGGGCACGAGCGCGTCCTCGCGGCCCTTCTTGATGATGCCGGCCTTCTCCTCGGCGATCCCGGCCAGGTCGTCGCCGAGATACTCGGCGTGATCGAGGCTGATCGGGGTGATCACCGCGATCTCGCCGTCGATGACATTGGTTGCGTCCCAACGCCCGCCGAGACCCACCTCGACGACGGCGACATCGACGGGCGCCTCCGCGAACGCGGCGTACGCCATCGCGGTGAGCACCTCGAACTTGCTCATCGCGGGGCCGCCGGCCGCCTGCGACTGCTGGTCGATCATCTGCACGTACGGCTCGATCTCCCGATACGTGTCGACGTACCGGCGGGGCGACACCGGGCGCCCGTCGAGGCTGATGCGCTCGGTGGCGAGCTGCAGGTGCGGGCTGGTGGTGCGGCCGGTGCGCCGGTGCAGCGCCGTGAGCAGCGCGTCGATCATCCGCGTCACCGACGTCTTGCCGTTGGTGCCGGTGACGTGGATGGCGGGATAGCCGTGCTGCGGCGAACCGAGCACGTCCATCAGGGCCGCGATCCGGGTGAGGGACGGCTCGATCTTCGTCTCGGGCCACCGCTTGTCGAGTTCCGCCTCGACCAGTGTCAGCTCCGCGAGGTCGACAGGACTGACTCCCTCCGGCGTGAAGTCGGGCGAGGTCACGCGCCTTCCAGCTCCTTCAATCGCTTGGTGATGCGTTCGATTTCTTCCGTCGCGATCTGCTGACGCGTACGGATCTTCTCCTTGACGGCGTCGGGGGCCTTGGCCAGGAACGCCTCGTTGGACAGCTTGGCGGTGGTACCGGCAAGTTCCTTCTGGGCGGCCGCGAGGTCCTTCTCCAGCCGGGCCTTCTCGGCGCCGAGGTCGACGTTGCCGGACGTGTCGAGGTCGACGGTGACGGTCGCCTTGCTCAGGCGCACCTCCACCGACGCGGACACCGCGAAACCGTCCTCCGGGTCCGTCAGGCGCGCCAGCGACGTGACCGCGGCGAGCTGCGTGTCCAGATCGGCCTCGGCGATGCCGCTGATGCGTGCGGGAACCCGCTGCGAGGGCTTGAGACCCTGATCGCTGCGGAACCGGCGCACCTCGGTCACCAGTCGCTGCATGTCCTCGACGCGCTGCGCCGCAACCGCATCCGCGGCTGCCTCGCTCGACTGCGGCCACTGCGCCACGACGACGGACTCACGCTCGGTCAGCGCCTTCCACAGCGTCTCGGTGACGAATGGGATCACCGGGTGGAGCAGGCGCAACAGGGCGTCGAGGACGTTGCCGAGCACGGCCCTCGTGTTCGCCGCGACCGTGTCGTTCTCGGCGAACTGCACCTTGGCCAGCTCGAGGTACCAGTCGCAGACCTCGTCCCACGCGAAGTGGAACAGCGCCTCGCACGCCTTGCTGAACTCGTACCGGTCGAATGCGGCGTCGACCTCCCCGCGCACCTGCTCGAGACGGTCGAGGATCCAGCGGTCGGCGTCGGTCAGCTGGTCGCGTCCGGGCAGTGGCGCCGGCGCGGCCCCGTTCATGAGGGCGAACTTGGTCGCGTTGAACAGCTTGGTCGCGAAGTTCCGCGACGATTGCGCGTGGTCCTCGCCGACGGACAGGTCGCTGCCGGGATTGGCGCCGCGGGCCAGCGTGAAGCGGAGCGCATCCGCGCCGAAGCGGTCGACCCAGTCGAGCGGGTCGATGCCGTTGCCCCGCGACTTCGACATCTTCTTGCCGAACTGGTCGCGGACGAGGCCGTGCAGGAACACGTCCTCGAACGGCACCTGCGGTCCGGACTTGCCTTCGCTGAACACCCCGTCGCTTCGCTCGCCCCGCCCAGCGATGGCGTCGTCCTCCGACACGTACGTGCCGAACATCATCATCCGCGCCACCCAGAAGAACAGGATGTCGTAGCCGGTGACGAGAACACTTGTGGGATAGAACTTCTCGAGCTCGGGCGTCTTCTCGGGCCAGCCCATGGTCGAGAACGGCCACAGCCCGGAGGAGAACCAGGTGTCGAGGACGTCGGGATCCTGCACCCAGCCCTCGGGTGCGGTCTCGTCCGGTCCGAAGCACGCGACCTCGCCGTCGGGGCCGTACCAGATCGGGATCCGGTGACCCCACCACAGCTGACGCGAGATGCACCAGTCGTGCATGTCGTCGACCCACGCGAACCACCGCGGTTCCTGGCTGGCCGGGTGGATGACCGTGTCGCCGTTGCGCACCGCGTCACCCGCGGCCTTCGCGAGGGACTCGACCTTCACCCACCACTGCAGCGACAGGCGCGGCTCGATGGACTCACCGGTGCGCTCGGAATGCCCGACACTGTGCAGGTAGGGCCGCTTCTCCGCGACCACGCGACCCTGCTCGGCGAGGGCCTCGCGCACCTTGACGCGCGCCTCGAAGCGGTCGAGACCGTCGAATTGCGTTCCCGTGTCGGCGATCTTGCCGGTCTTGTCCATGATGGTCGGCATCGGCAGGTTGTGCCGCAGGCCCATCTCGAAGTCGTTGGGGTCGTGCGCGGGCGTGATCTTGACGGCGCCGGTGCCGAACTCGGGATCGACGTACTCGTCCGCGATGATCGGGATGTCGCGCCCCGTGAAGGGATGCTCGAGCGTCGTCCCGATCAGGTGCTTGTATCGCTCGTCGTCGGGGTGGACGGCCACGGCGGTGTCACCGAGCATCGTCTCGACACGGGTGGTCGCGACCACGACGTGCGGCTCGTCGTCGTTCAGGGAGCCGTACCGCAGCGAGACCAGCTCACCCTCGACGTCCTCGAACTTCACCTCGATGTCGGAGATCGCCGTCTGCAGCACTGGCGACCAGTTGACGAGACGCTCGGCCCGGTAGATCAGCCCGTCGTCGTACATGCGCTTGAAGATCGTCTGGACGGCGCGGGACAGCCCGTCGTCCATGGTGAACCGGTCGCGGCTCCAGTCGACGCTGTCACCGATGCGGCGCATCTGGCCGCCGATGGTGCCACCGGACTCGCGCTTCCAGTCCCACACCTTCTCGATGAACAGCTCGCGGCCGAAGTCTTCCTTCGTCTTGCCGTCGACGGCGAGCTGCTTCTCGACAACGGTCTGCGTCGCGATGCCCGCGTGGTCCATGCCGGGCAGCCACAGCACCTCGTAGCCCTGCATCCGCTTGCGGCGGCTCAGCGCGTCCATCAACGTGTGGTCGAGCGCGTGACCCATGTGCAGGCTGCCGGTCACGTTCGGCGGCGGCAGGACGATGGAGTAGCCCGGCTTGTCGCTGTGCGGGTCCGCACGGAAGTAACCGGCGTCTACCCAGCCCTGATACAGATCGTCCTCGACGGAACTGGGGTCCCAGCTCTTCGGGAGGGCATCGGCACGGTTCTGGGGATTTTCTGGAGCTGCACTGGTCACCCGTCGAGTCTAATGAACGCGCGGACGACCGACGACGGGGCTACCGTCCGCCTCGCTACTGGTCGCTGAACAGGGCGCGGTGCACCTCGGTGGCGGTGCGATGCTCCGGGTCGACGGGGCGCAGCGCCTCGCCGGCATCCTCGCCGCCTGCCTGGGATCCTGCGGTGCTGTGCAGCTCGGAGAAGAGCTGCACGTGGTGGTCGTTCAAGGGATTCCTCCGGTTCGTCTGCCGCATCCAGTGCGGCAACCACTCGAGAGTGTCGAGTATGCATCGAAAACGCCGCCGATCGGCGGCGACACGGCGACGGGCGCGCCGGTGGTGTTCACACACACGCCGGCAGAAGGCTCAGCCGGCCCGCTGTGCCACCACACAGGCGAGGTAGAGCGTCATACCCAGACCCGGTTCGTCCAGCGGGCGACCGAGGAGCCGGGCGATCTTGTCGAGTCGGTTGGCGAGGGTATTGCGGTGGACGTGCAGCCGCTGCGCCGCCCGGCTGGAGTTGAACCCGCACTCCCCCCACGCGATCAGCGTCTCCTGCAGGTGCGGCCAGTCGTTGTCGGTGGCCAACGCGCCGAGCACCGCCCGTGACAGTCTGTCACGGGTTTCCGCGGGTATCACCGAGACGGCCTGATGGAGGCGGAACCGGTCGATGTCGTAGACCTGCCCGCGTGGGTCGAGAACCGCGCCGAGCCGGAGCGCGTCGTACGCGTCCTGGGACGAGAGATTGAGCTGTTCGACCCCGTGCGCGATCGATCCGATCCCCACGCGGGTGTCCCATCCCCGTTCGCGGACCAGGGACACATACTTCCGGCACCGGTCCGTCAGAGCCGCATCCGCCGCGGGGGTCCGTGCGGTCACCACGGTGGTGACCGCGACGACCTGCCGAGCGAGCGGCGCGACCAGATCGGTCGCGGAGTCGAAGGCGTCCTGCACGGCGCGCAGGACCCTGTGCGACACGGGCTGCCCCTGGACCGCGACGTCGTCGGAGTGACTGTCGTAGCTGATCAGCACCATGACCCGGGGAAGGCGCAGGTCGTATCCCAGACCCGTTGCCCGCCGGACGATCTGGGCCTCGGTGAACGTGGAGCGATGCCAATCACAGATGTCGCGGAGCAGCTCTTCCGCAGCCCGCTCGTAGGTCAGCCGGGTACCGATCCGCGAGGCCTCCTGCATCAGGATTTCGGTCTGCCGCTTGACCACGAGCCCGAATTGCTCGACCTGCTCGGGTGAGCCGGACAGCCCGATCGTGCCCACCACGTCACCGTCGATGACGAGCGGAATGGTGACGCCGGGCAGACTGCCGACGAGGTCGCGGACGTCCGCTGCCGAATGCGCGATCATGCGCCGCGCACGGATCACCTCGATCGATGCCTCGTGGAATTGGCCGATGCGACGTTCGTCCCCGCTGCCGACTACCGTGCCCGCCGCGTCCGTGATGAGCACGTTGAACCCGATGACGTCGGTGATCTCGTTCGCGATCTGTTGCGCCAGAGCCTCACTCAGCATCGACAGCCCTTCCGAACCCTTCGAGGGATTGTGCATATCGCACAACTCAGTACCGAATCCAGTATAAATCAAGGTCAACTTGCCTAGTGACCACGGTCACATGCCGTTCCTACGATGGGTGCATCCCAACTAGGAGTTCACATGGCAATCCTCGACTGGATACTTCTCGGTGCCTACTTCCTGCTACTCGTCCTGATCGGCGTCCAAACCATGCGACGCGTCAAGTCGCCGGACGATTTCGCCGTGGCAGGCAACCGAATCATCTGGCCGGTCTTCTTCGGCAGCCTGGCCGCAGCGTTCCTCGGCGGCGGAGCATCGCTCGGCATCGCCGGCGCTGCGATGCGTGACGGCTACGTGTACATGTTCGCCTTCTGCGCGTTCGGCGTTCAGACGGTGCTCGTCGGCTACTTCGTTGCGCCCAGACTCAAGAATTACATCGGCGCCCACACCCTCGGCGACATCATGGAGGCCCACTACGGCCGGTCGGCGAGACTGGTGACCGGCATACTGTCCGTCGTCCTGTGTGCCGGCATCCTCGGCGCCCAGGCCCTGGCCATCGGTACCGTCGTCAACGCCACCCTCGACGTGCCCACCGTGCCCGCGGTGATCATCGGCATGGGAGTGGTCGTGCTCTACTCCTCGTTCGGTGGGGCCTGGGCGGTAATCCAGACGGACCTGTTGCAGTTCGTCTTCCTGGGAGTACTCCTGCCGGTGGCGCTCCTCATCGGGCTCGACGCCGTCGGCGGACCGTCGGCTCTCCTGGACAGTGTTCCCGCCGAGCATCTTTCGTTCATGGGTGACTACTCCCCCGCACAGTTCCTCACGCTGTTCGCTGCACTACTGCTCGGCGAGACGCTGGTCCCGCCGTACGCGCAGCGGACGTTCTCCACTCCCGACTCGCGGCACGCCCGTAAGGGTTACGCACTGGCCGGGTTCTTCTCGTTCTTCTTCTTCTTCACGTCGGCGTCTCTCGGGTTGATCGCACTCGTCCTGTACCCGGACATCGAAAGCGATCAGGCGCTTCCGACCGTGGTGATGAATCTGATGCCGGTCGGCGTTCTCGGGCTGGTGGTGGCGGCGCTGATGGCGGTCGTGATGTCGACGGCGAGTTCCTACCTCAATTCCACCGCCGTCGTCCTGACCAAGGACATCTACCAGCCCCTCAGCGCCACCGAGCTGCCGCCGTCGAGGCGGCTCACCGTCGAGCGGGCCACCAGTGTCGTCGTCGGTGCCGGGGCGACCATCTTCGCGCTCAGCGTTCCGTCCATCGTCGACGCCCTTCTCTACAGCTACACGCTGTGGGCTCCGACGGTCATCGTTCCGTTGTTCGGCGCCGTGCTGTTCGGCGTGCGATCCGCGCCGGCGGCACTGTCGGCGATCACGGCGGGCGCGATCGTCACCGCGGTGTGGCAGTGGGGCCTCGACGCTCCGTTCGGCCTGGACGGGCTGGTGCCCGGCGTCGTCGCCAACCTGCTCGTCTTCGTCACGGTCGCGATGACCACCTCGTCCCGCTATCCGCGCCGGCAACAGCCTGCCGTCCGCGTCACCGAAGGAGAATTCGCATGATTCCCGTCCTCCTCTATTACGGGGTACCCACCGCCGTCATCGCCGTCACCCTGTGGGTCGGATTCCTCGGCTGGCGCTTCTACGTCAAGGAAGTGCTGCGCGGTGACAGCGGTGACACCACAGCGGGTGAGCGCGACCATGGGTGACATCGTGGACGTTCCCGGGGTGACCACCGGCACCAGCCCGTACCCGTCGGCGCGCAGGGTGGGCGACCTCGTGTTCGTCTCCGGCCAGGTCTCGTTCGACGACACCGGCGACGTCGTCGGCACCGACGTGGTGGAGCAGACACGTCACTCCCTCACACGTCTCGACAGGGTTCTCGCCGCGGCCGGCGCCACCTTGCACGACATCGCTTCGGCCACGGTGTATCTCGCGAACGCAGGCGACGCCCCGCGCTTCAACGAGGAATGGATGCGCTGGTTTGCCGCAGAACACCGCCCGGCCAGGGCAACGGTGGTCGCGGCCCTGCTGGACCCGCAGCTGCTCGTGGAGATACAGGCCGTCGCCGTCACGGGCCGGGGCTCGACCGAAGGAAAGGAAACGGAATGAAGGTGGCAGTTCTCGGAGCAGGGGTCGTCGGTGTGGCGACTGCCCACGCTCTGGCCGAGCGTGGACACGAGGTTCATGTATACGACCGGCGCAGCGAGGTCGCGTCCGACACCAGCGCGAGCACCGCCGGATTGATCGCCCCCGGTCACTCCTACGCGTGGGCGTCGCCGTCGGCTCCCACCATGCTGGCCCGATCGTTGCTCGGCGCGTCGACCTCGATCCGTGTCCGGCCCCGGGCGGACGCCGAACTCGCCCGGTGGGGTGTGCGATTCCTCCGCGAGTGCACGGCCTCCCGGGCGCGGTCGAACACTCTCGCGAAGCTCCGACTGGCCCGGTACAGCCAGCAGCTGATGGACGAACTCACCGCCCGCGAGAACCTGGAGTACTGCCAGACACGCAACGGCGTGCTGTACCTGTACCGGGACGAAGCGGAACTGGAACGAGCGCAGGTGAACTCGCAACTGCTCCGCGACCACGGACAGCTGCAGGACGTGCTGGGACCCGACGAGATCGCGGCCGCGGAGCCCGCGCTCGGTCACGGGACGGCCACGTTCGCGGGGGCGATCCACGACCGCACCGACGGCACCGGCGACCCGCACAGGTTCTCGGTGGGGCTTGCCGAGGAATGCGGACGGCTGGGGATCAGGTTCCACCTGGGCACGTCCGTCATGCGCCTCGAGACCGACGGGGCGGCCATCACGTCAGCCGTCACCGACCGGGGCGAGATTCGCGCGGATGCCTTCGTCCTCGCCGCCGGGGCCGCGAGCGCTCTCGTCGCGAGGAGTATCGGTGTGCGACTGCCCGTCTACCCGGCCAAGGGATACACGCTGACCGCGACCGTCAAGGACCCCGAACGCGCACCGGTGGTGGGTGGCATCGACGAGAAGACGCTCGTCGCCTGGTCACGGTTCGGTGACGAACTGAGAATGTCGGCGACCGCGGAATTCGTCGGGTACGACCGCAGTCACTCGCCCGCCGACTACGCGGGGATCGTGGACGCGGGGAACGAACTGTTCCCCGGCGCCGTGGACTGGGACACGGCCAGGTATCGAACGGGCCTTCGCCCGATGACACCCGACGGCCCGCCGATGATCGGACTGGGACGGCACGACAATCTGTACTTCAACACCGGTCACGGTCACGTCGGCTGGACCATGGCGGTCGGCTCGGCCCGCATCCTCGCGGACCTCGTGGACGAACGGCGACCGGACATCGACCCGACTCCGTACTCCCCGATTTCGTCCCGTCGGCATCCGAGCCGGCGAGGCGCGTAACGAAGTGCACTGACCCGACGACTATCCGAGCGTGCCTCCGGAAACGGCGGCGCACCGACCTCGCTGACCGCAACCCCCGACTGCGGTCAGCGAGGTCGTCTCGGGCAGAGGCTCGATCAGCCGCTTTCGGCGTCGCGCTTGGCGAACGCCAGTTGCATTTCCCAGCCCTCGACATTGCCTTCGTAGGCGGCCGCGCGGCGCTCGGCATTCGGGTACAGGGCGGCGAATCCGGTCTCGACGACGCGGAGGAGTGTGCCGCCGTCCCGCTCCGACAGGAAGAACTCGACCAGGGTGGACGTGCCATCCACGAGCGGCCGCGCGGGATCGTCTCCCCCACGGAACGAGACGTAGTGCGGTGCGTCGGACGTGACGGGAAGTATCGGGAAGCGCCCGTACGGGGGAAAGTCCACGACGAAGACGTCGCCTTCACGTGTGGTGGTCGTCGTGCCGGGTTCGCCGTCGCCGATGAACCAGCCGGGTTCACTCACCAGCCGGAACACCCGCTCGATGGGGGCGTCGATCTGGATCTCGCGCTCGATCCTGTCCTGGGATGCGTCCGGAACGCTCATGATCATCCTCACCTCTCGACAATGTGCTACCTCACGGTTGCACATCGGCGTGCATTTGCGCAACCTTCAGGTTGCACTAGCGGGGTGAAGGGCCGGAAAGACGCGTCCGGGCGCCCGCCCGTCGCGGAGGGCGATGGGGCGGGCACCCGGGGAACGTGTCAGCTGAAGTGCGCCAGCAGGGCGTCGCGCTGACGGTCGCCGAGGCCACGGAGGCGGCGCGTCGGAGCGATCTCCAGGTTGGCCATGATCTCCTGGGCCTTCACCTTGCCGATCTTCGGCAAGGCTTCCAGAATGGCGCTGACCTTGGTCTTTCCGATGATGTCGTCGACATCGGCCTTGGAAAGGACCTGCTTGAGGGTGATGTCACCGGACTTGAGCTTGTCCTTGAGCTCCGCGCGTGCCTTACGAGCGGCGGCGGCCTTCTCGAGAGCTGCTGCCCGCTGTTCGTCAGTGAGCTGGGGAAGTGCCACGATGTCTCCTTCATTCGGGGTACGTATCGAACACCGTAGCGAGAGAACCGCAACTTCACCGCATCCATCGGACGTGTCGCGCATCCTGTCCGATTCGACACGCCCCGGCTCACAGGTCCGGCGGCACGAAAAATGCCAGGACGCGGGCGGTGTGCTGTGTCATGCTCGACGTGTTCCGATCGGTTCACACGTCGAGTTCAGGAAGGACGTAGCGATGCGCGCACTGCCCGCAGCCCACGCAACCCGGTTGCGGCCGTCACGCACGGGCGCCGCCTCCTTCCCCGCCGGTCGGCAAGGCGAACGCGGGATCATGCCCGCCCCGAAGACCTGCCGCACCGCCCGACACGCCTGACTCGACTTCCGTCGCCGGCGTGCTCCCACCGCCGCGAACCGACGACAGAACCGAGATCTCCCGTGAGGCACTTCTCCCGTAACCCACCCGGCAACACCCTCGACGCCCGCAACTGGTCGCGCGCGGATGTGCTGGTCGTCAATGTGACGTACGAGGCCCTCTGCGAGATTCCCGCGGAGCGCGCCGTCGTGCTGATCAGTGTCGGTGCGGCCGAGACGCTCGCGGATCGGGAGCCGCCGTTCCCGATTCGCTCGCAGCACGTCGAGATCAGCCTCCCGCAGACCATTCGACTGCTGCGTTACGTCTACGTCCCGCACTCCGTGCTGGTGACCGACAGCAGCCGCGCGACGTTCGCGGGCGTGTTCCGCCGCGACCGCAATCGTTGCGGCTACTGCGCCGAGCCGGTCGCGACGACCATCGACCACGTGCTGCCGAGGAGCCGCGGCGGCCCGAACACCTGGGCCAACCTCGTGGCCTGCTGCGTCCCCTGCAACCAGAGGAAGGCCGACCGCACACCGGAGGAGGCGGGAATGCCGCTGCTCTGGGAGCCGAAGGCGCCCGGCACATCGAGAAGGCGCAGCGGCTGATCTGGAGGGATCTCGCGGCGGTCTGACCGCGAGATCCCTGCACCCGCCTCCACCCGACCGACCTTCTCCCGGGAAGAGGAGATTTCCCGATGACCGACGTCCTGGACACGACCCTGTCCACCCTGCTGCCTGCCTCCGACGACCCCGCCGGCTGGGTTGACGCGGCGTGCCGCGCCGACCCCGAGCCGGACCGGTGGTTCCCGTTCCCGACCGAGGACTTCGAGTACGCGCGCGACGTCTGCCATCGCTGCGCACTGCGGATGCGCTGCGAGCTGTTCGCCAGGACCACCGGTCAGACTGGTGTGTGGGGTGGCAAGGAATTCGATCGGGGTCGCGAGAAGCGGACGTGAATCCGCCTCGGCCCGGCCCCGGTCCGCCGGCTACCGGCCCAGGATCTCGGGCAGCGCGACGTCCTCGCCCCGCACGTGCTCGGAGAGGAACGACAGCACCACCTGATACCAGACCTTCGCGTTCTGCGGGGTGAGGATCCAGTGGTTCTCGTCCGGGAAATAGAGGAAGCGGTGTTCGGTGCGACCGTCGTCGTCCGCGGGCAACCCCGACTCGGACAGCAGCTCGAACCACAGCCGCAGCCCCTCTCCGATCGGAACGCGAAAGTCCTTGTCGCCGTGAATGACCAGCATGGGGGTCACGATGTCCGCGACGTACAGGTGCGGCGAGTTCTCCACCGCCATCTCGGGCGTCATCTCCCGCTGCCAGTACCAGGCGGCATCGGTGGTGGGGCCGAACTGGTCCAGCGCCCACAGGCTGGCGTGGGTGACGATCGCCTTGAACCGGTCGGTGTGTCCGGCGATCCAGTTGGCCATGTAACCGCCGAACGATCCGCCCATCGCCGCGGTGCGCTTCTCGTCGATCTCCGGCAGTGCCACCGTGGCGTCGGTGATCGCCATGAGATCGGTGAACGGGGCCTTGCCCCACTTACCCCAGCCCCGCTCGACGAACTCCTGCCCGTAGCCGGTGGACAACGCCGGATCCGGCAGCAGCACGGCGTATCCCCGCGCCACGAGCAGCCACGGGTTCCATCGCCACGACCAGGTGTTCCACGACCCCAGAGGGCCGCCGTGCACCCACAGCGCGAGAGGAACCGGCGCGTGGGCGGAGGCGCCGGTCGGCACCGCGAGCCACGCGCGCACCGCGGCGCCGTCGGCGGCGACCGTCTCGACCTCCGTCAGCGTGCCCGGCAACTCGGGGAGGTCGGCGGGCGCCTTCAGCAGTGACACGGCGCCGGTGGTGATGTCGATGCGCACCGGGTGCGGCGGCGCCGCGTACGACGCCCGCAGCGCGAACACCGTCGACCCGTCGGGGGCCACCTGCAGGTCGGTGTACGCGCAATCGTCGGTCGTCACCCGAGTGGGGTCCGCGCCGTCACGGAGCAGGAAGATCGGGGCACGCCCACGGTCGTCGGCGGTGACGAGGAGCCCCGAACCGTCGGACAGCCAGGCCACGGACGTTGCCCACCGGTCCCACCCCGGCGCCACCTCCGAGACCGTGCCCGTGTCGAAGCTGTAGCGGTGCAGCGTGAATCGCGGCGCGGCGTCGGGTGTCGCATGCGATTCCCTCGTGAACACGACATGCCGTCCGTCCGGGGAGATCACCGGGTCCGACAGATCGGCGTCGGCGTCGTCGACGAGGACCGTCCGCGCCCCCGTCTCGGTGTCGACGCGTACGAGGATGCTCCGGATCGACGCCAGCGGACCGGGCACCGTCCACGACGACACCACGAACGCGCCGTCGTCGCTCAGCGCGTAGTTCGCCTCCCGCAGTGCCGGACCCGGCATCGGAGTGAGGTCGGTCAGCTCCGGCTCCTGCCCGTTCTCCGCGAGCGCGTCCAGTGAGGCGGACAGGAGGTGGGGCACCTCGGGACCGAGATCGTGGTCCCAGTAGCGGATCGGGTAGCCCGTGTGCAGGATCGCCGAGACCTTCTTCTCCTTGCGCTCGGTGCGCACCCGCTCGTCGTCGGCGGACTCCCCGGATCTCCCGAGAACCCCGGTGGTGACGACGACCCGCGGCGCGCACCGTGCGGCGCGGACCCCGGTGATGCCACCGCCGCGGCGCGCGACGACCACCGCCTCGCCGCCTCGCGCGGGCAGCCGCCACAGATCGTCGGGAAGGTCGTCCTCGTCCTGGGTCGGACGGGAGGACGTGAAGAGGAGATCGCCGTCGCTGGTGAACGTCGGGTTGGACTCCCCGCTGCGACCTCGGGTGAGCCGGCGGGCCGCGAACTCGCCGGTGGGATCGATCTCCCACAGTGCTGTGACGTACTTGGTCGCCTTCTCGTCGAGCGTCGACTGCGCGACGACGAGCCTTCGCCCGTCCGCGGACAGCGCGAGGCCGCCGACGCGGCCGAGCGCGAGGTAGTCGTCGAGGTCGTCGAAAGGAGTTCCGGCGTGGAGTTCAGGAATCGCGGTCACGAGTCGTTGGTATCACGAACCGGGCTCACACCGTCGGACATCCGCGTCTCAGGCGAGCAGGGGCGCGACCCGCGGCGGAATCTCGTTCAACGCGTACGGCAGGCTCAATACGGTGCTCCACGCCATCGCTTCGGCGGCGGCGTCCTCGAGCGTGAGCGTGCGTCCGGCCTTCACCACGTCGAGTTCCTGATAGATCGGTGTCTTGTCGAGCTCCGCGCGCAACTTGTCGCCGTAACCGCCGCCCGCGTACCAGACGAGGAGATCGACGTTCGCGAGCGACAGTTGCTCCGTGCTGATCTCGGCAAAGTTGCCGGTGATCTGTTCCGTCACAGCGGGATTGACGAATCCGAGTTCGGTGAAGAAGCGGACCTTCGGGTCCTCCGGACCGTACACACCGAACTGCCCGGGACCCTTGAGCGCGCCGACGAGGACGGTCTTTCCCGCGAACGCCGGGTTGGCGGCCCGGACGTCGTCGAACTGCGTCTCGACGGAGGACACGAGCTCCGCGGCCTTGTCCTTCTTGCCGAGCGTCTCGCCGAGAATCCTCGTCTGGTCCTGCCACGGGACGCCGTAATCGGCGAACTCTTTGGGCTGCGCGACCGTCGGCGCGATGGCGCTCAGCTTGTCGTACTGGGCCTGGGTGAGGCCGGAGTAGGTGCCGACCACCAGATCCGGGGCGACCGTCGCGACCTTCTCGAAATCGATGTTGGTCGATGCCGTGCCCACGATCTCGGGCTGCGCGTCGCCGAGGAGGTCCTGCGCCCACGGCCACACGCCATACGGGTAGTCGCCGTACCAGTCGAACGTGCCTGCCAGCGTGCCGCCGAGCGCGAGGATCGTGTCCTGGTCGTTGTAGCCCACACTGACGATGCGCTGCGGGTCGGTCGGCACCTGGGTCTCGCCGTACTTGTGGGCGATGACGGGACCGGACGGCTCACTGCCGGTGCCGGAGCCGTCGCCGTCCGAGCTGCTGCAGGCCGCGGCGAACGCGAGCAGCGCCCCCCCGGTGCCCACGAGGAATCCGCGTCGGCTCAGGCCGATCCTCTGTTGACCCACGTTCATGCGGCGACCCTCTCGTCTACCAGGTACTACGATCCACTTAGGTAAGGCTTGCCGAGCTTATCCTAAGGGGTCGCGCGGACGGGTTCCCGCCACATCGCCCACAGCGTCGGCCCGCCGTCCGGGATCCGGATCTCGCCGGTGACGTCGAATCCGAACCGCTGGTAGTAGGAAATGTTGTCTTCCTTGCTCGACTCCAGATACGCCGGGAGCCCCTCGGCATCACACCGGTCCAGCCGCGACCGCAACAGCGCCTTCCCGTAACCGCCGCCCCGTCCCGCGCTCGACGTCCCGATCGTCGCCAGATACCAGTGCACGGGATCGACCGGGTGTGCGTCCTCGACGGTTCCGCTCACCGCGGCCCCGACGCCCAGCCGCGAGCCGAACGCGCGGACCAGTCCCGGCAGGCTGAGGATCGACGACAACGTCGACTGCTTCCAGCCGCCGGGCGGATCCCACATGGCGGCCCCGCGGACCACGCCGTCGCCGTCCTCTACCAGTTCGGCTCCGCCCCCGGCCAGATGGTGATGGCGGATCTCCACCGCGAACAGTCTCGGCAGACCGCGCCGCCTGCGCTCGGGATCCGGCCACATCCACACCATCACGGGGTCGTCGAAGAACGCGTCGGCAAGGACGCGCGACAGTTCGGGAATGTCGGATCCGGTCGCCGCTCGCACGCTCACACCCATGCCCAGAGGGTACGGGCACACCAGGCGGGCGCGCCGGAACGACTGGCCGTCGCGCCCGGTTCGGGGCCACTATGGACTCATGACCCGCCCCTCGTCCGCACGCAGTCCGCTCGAATCCGGCGGCAGGTGATGGGCCGCGTCACCGCGCGACGCCCGGTCGTCCGCATCACCGACCACGGAACGACACGCAGACCCGATTCGCTGGCCGTCGAAGAACCCCTCGAGATCCGGGTCGGCGGCCGTTCACTGTCGGTGACGATGCGCACGCCGGGCGACGACATCGATCTGGTGCACGGGTTCCTGCTGACCGAGGGCATCATCGAGAGCCGCGACGACGTGTCCGTCGCCCGCTATTGCGACGGCGTCGACGAGAGCGGAGCCAACACGTACAACGTGCTCGACGTGGTTCTGGCCGAGGGCGTCCCGGTTCCGGGTGGACCGGAACGCCGGTTCGTCACCTCGTCGGCCTGCGGGGTGTGCGGCAAGGCGTCGCTGGACCAGGTCCGGACACGGTCACGATTCCCCTTGTCCGGCAACGACTTGTCGGTGACCGCGGCCACGCTGTCGTCGATGCCGGCCACCTTGCGGGCGGGTCAGCGCATCTTCGATTCGACGGGCGGACTGCACGCCGCGGGCCTGTTCACCCCCGACGGCGCACTCGTCGCGTTGCGGGAGGACGTCGGCAGGCACAACGCCGTCGACAAGGTGCTGGGGTGGGCACTGACACAGGAGCGGGTGCCGCTGTCGGGCAGTGTTCTCCTCGTCAGCGGGCGCGCGTCCTTCGAACTGGTGCAGAAGTCCGTGATGGCGGGGATACCGATGCTCGGCGCGGTGTCGGCGCCGTCCTCGCTGGCCGTCGACCTGGCACTGGAATCCGGCACGACGCTCGTCGGCTTCCTCCGCGGGGAGTCGATGAACGTCTATGCCGGAGCCCAGCGCGTGAAGACCGGGGTCTGAGCGGGCGTTTCTAGACGGTGGCGTCGACGAGGAGCGTCGCGCCGGTGGCCGCCTGAACGTCCTCGACGCTGTGGCCGGGAGCGGTCTCGACGAGCCGCAGGCCGTCGGGGGTCACGTCGATGACAGCGAGATCGGTGACGATCTTCTGTACGCAGCGCTTGCCGGTGTACGGCAGCGTGCACTCCTCGAGGATCTTGTGCTCACCCTTCTTGGTGACGTGATCCATCATCACGATGACCTTGCCCGCGCCGTGGACGAGGTCCATCGCGCCGCCCATGCCCTTGACCATGGCGCCCGGGACCATCCAGTTGGACAGGTCGCCGTGGCTGCTGACCTGCATGGCGCCGAGAACTGCCACGTCGACGCTGCCGCCGCGGATCATCGAGAAGGAGTCGGAGGAGGAGAAGAACGCGCCGCCGGGGACCACGGTGATGGTCTCCTTGCCCGCGTTGATCAGTTCGGGGTCGACCTCGTCGTCGGTCGGGTACGGCCCGACGCCGAGGATGCCGTTCTCCGAGTGCAGGATGACGTCCTTGCCGGCCGGGATGTGACCGGGGATCAGGGTGGGCATGCCGATGCCGAGGTTCACGTACTGCCCATCCTCGAGCTCGGCCGCGACCCGGGCCGCCATCTCGTCACGCGTCCAGCTCATGCCCGTACCGTCCTGTTCTCGATTCCCGTTTCCTGCTTGCCGACCTCGACCACACGCTGGACGAAGATGCCGGGGGTGTGCACCTCGGCGGGGTCGATCTCGCCGGGCTCGACGAGGTACTCGACCTGCGCGATGGTGATGCGACCGGCGCCGGCGGCGTCCGGGTTGAAGTTGCGGGCCGTCTCCCGGTACACGAGGTTGCCGAGGCGGTCACCCTTCCACGCGTGGACCAGCGCGAAGTCGGTGCGGATGGCGCGTTCGAGGACGAAGGCCTCTCCGTCGAACTCGCGCGTCTCCTTGGGCTTGCTCGCCACCGCGATGCCGCCCTGGCCGTCGTAGCGGATCGGCAGACCGCCGTCGGCGACCTGCGTCCCGACACCGGCGGGGGTGTAGAAGGCGGGGATGCCCGCTCCCCCGGCGCGCATGCGCTCGGCCAGCGTGCCCTGCGGAGTGAGCTCAACCTCGAGCTCTCCGCTGAGGTACTGCCGCGCGAATTCCTTGTTCGCGCCGACGTACGAGCTGATCGTGCGCCGGATCCGGTGCTGCTCGAGGAGCAGACCCAGACCGAAACCGTCGGTGCCGCAGTTGTTGCTGACCGTCTCGAGGTCGGTCGCACCTTGTGCGAGGAGGGCGTCGATGAGGACCGAGGGGATACCGACGAGGCCGAAGCCGCCCACCGCGAGGGACGCTCCGTCGGGGACATCGGCAACGGCCTCGGCCGCCGTTGCGAAGACTTTGTTGACCATGTGACCCAGGCTACCGCAAAATGTTCGAGTAGTGAACACCCATCCACATTGCGAACAAATTCCGCCCCGCCTGTTGGCCCCATCACAGAACGCGACTACTATGTGCGAATAGCGGCCGACTGTTCACATCGAGAACGTGAGGATCTTTTTCCATGCTGCATCTGCCAGCCCACTTCGAAGCCGGGCACGAAGCCAATGCCCCGCTGCTGTTCCCCGAGTACAAGACGACTCGGCTGCGCAGCCCCAAGAACGACCTGATCCTGATCCCGCAGCGACTCGGCGAGATCACCGGTCCGGTCTTCGGCGACGCCGACGTCGCCAAGGGTGAGAACGACATGACCCACGCCAACGGCGGCGAGGCCCAGGGACAACGCATCATCGTCCACGGCCGCGTCCTCGACAGTGCGGGCAAGCCCATCCCCGACACCCTCATCGAGGTGTGGCAGGCCAATGCCGGCGGCCGCTACCGCCACAAGATGGATTCCTGGCCGGCCCCGCTCGATCCCCACTTCAACGGTGTCGCCCGCTGCCTCACCGACAAGCAGGGCCACTACGAGTTCACGACCATCAAGCCCGGCGCCTACCCGTGGGGCAACCACCACAACGCGTGGCGGCCCGCACACATCCACTTCTCCCTGTTCGGTCAGGCGTTCACCCAGCGGCTGGTCACGCAGATGTACTTCCCGGACGATCCGTTCTTCTTCCAGGACCCGATCTACAACTCGGTGCCCGAAGCGGCGCGCGAGCGGATGATCAGCACGTTCGACTACGACCACACCCGCGACAACTGGGCCGTCGGATTCAAGTTCGACATCGTCCTGCGCGGTCGGGACGCCACCCCGTTCGAGGACCCGGAGGGCCACTGATGATCGACACCCAGAATCCCGACGCCCCCCGCTACCCGGTCTTCGCCAAGAGCCAGGACCAGGTGCCGTTCGGTGTCACGCCGTCCCAGACCGTCGGCCCGTACGTCCACATCGGCCTCTTCCCCACGTGGGAGAACAGCGGCGACGCCGTCCCCGAGGATGCGCCGGGACGAATCGACGTGTCCTTCAACGTCATCGACGGCGCCGGTCAGCCCATCGGCGACGCGATGATCGAAACCTGGCAGGCAGATGCCGCGGGCCGGTTCAACAGCCCCACCGATCCCCGCGGTGCCGCCGAGGCGACCCCCGCCGGCTTCCGCAGCCTGGCCCGCGTGTTCGCCGACGAGAGCGGCACGATCGTGGTGCACACCGTGAAGCCGGGCGCACTTCCCGCCGAGGACGGCGCCGTCGAGGCCCCGCACATCAACGTCGGACTGTTCGCCCGCGGCATGCTCGAGAGGCTGTACACACGGCTGTACTTCCCCGAGGACACGGACGCGCACGCATCGGACCCCGTGCTGTCCGCCGTTCCGGAAGCCGACCGCCCCAAGCTGATCGCGGAGAAGACGGATCGCGGATACCACCTGACGATCCACGTGCAGAACACGGACGGACGGGAAACCCCGTTCTTCGCCCTGTAATCGGTCACAACGCAGAAAGGTGTCGCGCGTGAACTCTCCGGAGCCTTCCCGGGGTGCCCTGTTCGATCCGACGTTCGGTGCCGGCGAAATGTCGGCGCTGCTCTCGGACCGGGCGTGGGTCACCGCGCTGGTCGAGGTCGAGGGGGCACTGGCCCGGGCGGAGGCGAAGTGCGACGTCATCCCCGCCGCGTCCGCCGACGCCATCTCGTCGGTGTTCGCGCGCGTCGTCGCCGAGGGCTCCGTGGATGTGGGTGCCCTCGGCGTGGCGGCCGCAGCGGGGGGCAATCCCGTGATCCCGCTGGTGAAACTGCTCCGCAGCGAGGTCGCGGCCGCCGATCTCGGGGTACCCGGAAGCCACGTGCACAAGGGCGCCACGAGTCAGGACATCCTCGACACCGCCCTGATGCTGCTGTGCCGCCGGTCGGGTGCGCACATCCTGGCCTCGCTCGACGAGGCGGTGGTGTGCGCCGAGGCGCTCGCGCGGGCCCAGCGCGACACCCCGATCGCCGGCCGCACACTCGGCCAGCAGGCCCTCCCCACCACGTTCGGCGTGCTCGCCGCGGGGTGGATGACGGCGTTGCACAGGGCCTCCCGTGCACTGTTCGACGCCCTCGACGGACTTCCCGTGCAACTGGGAGGCGCGGCCGGCACGTCGGCTGCGCTCTACCCGCACGGCCTCGACGTCGCCGACGTGCTCGCCGACGAGCTCGGGCTGGCACGTCAGGACGTGCCCTGGCACACCGATCGCACCCGCATCGCGCTGCTCGCGTCGGCGCTCGGAACGGCCGCGGGCGCGGTGTCCAAGATCGCCACCGACCTCGTGTTCCTGTCGTCCACCGAGGTCGGCGAGGTCAGCGAAGGGTCCCCCGGCGGTTCGTCGGCCATGCCGCACAAGCGCAATCCGGTGGCCGCGATCGCGGCCCGCGCCGCGGCCCGCCGCACCCCGGGACTCGTCGCGACGATCCTCGGCTCGATGGATCACGAGCAGCAGCGCGCCGCGGGCGCGTGGCACGCCGAGTGGGAAACGCTCACGGACCTGCTACGCCTCACCGGCGGAGCCGTCGCGCGCATCGCCGACTCGCTCGGCGGGCTGAACGTCCACCCCGACGCGATGGCCCGCAACCTCGACATCACCGGCGGCCTGCTCCTCGCGGAACGCGTCACCGGCGCCCTGTCCGCCCGCACCGACAACGCGCGCGCCCTGGTCACCGCCGCGTGCGAGACCGGACACCCCCTCGACGAGGATCCCGGGCTCCTCGAATACCTGCAGGCGGACGAGATCCGCGCCCTGCTCGACCCCGCCGGATACCTCGGCCACGCCCACGACATCGTCGACCGCGCACTGGAGACAGTGGCCCGCGGCCGGGAAGGAACGCGATGACAGTCGCACTCGCACACGAAATCTCCGGACCCCGAAGCGGCGCGGCGGACGCCCCCGTCGTCGTCCTGCTCGGATCGCTCGGCTCCAACCGGTCGATGTGGGACCCGCAGATCGCGGCGCTGTCCGACGAATGCCGGGTCGTCGCCGTCGATCAGCGCGGCCACGGCGAATCGCCGGCACCGGACGGCCCGTACTCCGTCCGCGACCTGTCCGAGGACGTTCTCGCCCTGCTCGACTCGCTCGGCGTCGACGCCGCCCACTTCGTCGGACTGTCCATGGGCGGCGCGATCGCCCAGTGGCTCGGCGCGCACGCTCCGCGCCGGGTGCTGTCGCTGTCGCTGCTGTGCACCGCCGCGAAATTCGGTGAACCGCAGGCATGGATCGAGCGGGCCGCGGCATCGCGCACCGACGGTCCGGAGTCGCTCGCGGATGCCGTTGTCGCACGGTGGTTCAGCGAGGGGCTCGCCAAGCGTGATCCGGAATTCGTCCGGCACTACCGCGAGATGATCGCGTCCACGTCCCCCGAGGGATACGCCGCGTGCTGCGACGCCCTCGCCGACTGGGATTTCACCGCCGACCTGTCCCGCATCAGCGCACCGACACTGGTGATCGCGGGCGAGGAGGATCCGTCCACCCCGCCGTCGGTCATGCAGATCCTCGCGGACGGCATCACCGAGGCCCGGTTCGAGGTGCTCTCCCCCGCCGCGCACGTCGCGAACCTCGAGCAGGCAGGAGCCGTCACGGCGCTGCTGCGCGAACACATCGTCGGCGCCGGGTACGCGCGCGGCCGGCGCGCCGCGCACGCACAGGGAATGACGGTGCGCCGCTCGATACTCGGCGACGCGCACGTGGACCGCTCCGTGGCGGGCACCACCGACTTCACGGCACCGTTCCAGGACTTCATCACCCGCACCGCGTGGGGCGACATCTGGTCACGCCCCGGGCTGGACCACGAGTTGCGGCGGCTGCTCACGATCGCCGTCCTCACCGCGGTGGGCAACGAGCACGAACTCGACATGCACATCCGCGCCGCCCTCCGCGCGGGTGTCGACGCCGACACCATCGGTGAGGTGCTCCTCCACACCTCCGTCTACGCCGGTGTGCCCAACAGCAATCTCGGCTTCGCACTCGGCAAACAGGCCCTCGCCGACCTGTCCTCCACCGACACCGGGGCCACGGAGGAGAATTCGCAGACATGACCGCTACCGAACCGACGGAGAAGATCCTCCCGTCCCCCGACTACGTCCAGTCCCTGGCCCGGGGCCTCGCCGTGATCCGCTGCTTCGACCACCGGAATCAGCGGCGAACGCTCAGTGACGTCGCCCGCGCCACCGACCTGACCCGCGCCACCGCACGCCGATTTCTGCTCACCCTCGTCGAGCTCGGCTACGTGGCCACGGACGGTTCCGCGTTCTGGCTCACCCCGCGGGTTCTCGAACTCGGATACAGCTACCTGTCGAGCCTGTCGCTGCCGGAGGTCGCGCAGCCGCACCTCGAGAAGTTGAGCCACAAGGTCCACGAGTCGTCGTCGGTGTCGATCCTCGACGGCGCCGACATCGTGTACGTGGCCCGCGTGCCCGTCAGCCGGATCATGACGGTGGGCATCACCATCGGCACCCGGCTCCCCGCGTACGCCACCTCGATGGGGCGGGTCCTGCTGGCGGGACTGCCCGACGACGAACTCGACGCGTACCTCGAAAAGCTCGACATCCAGCGGCTCACCGAACGCACGATCACGGCCCGCGACGAGCTGAAGGCTGCGATTCTCGCGGTCCGCGCGGACGGTATCTGCGTTCTCGACCAGGAACTCGAGGCAGGCCTGCGGTCGATGGCCGCCCCGATCCGCAATGCCTCCGGGCTGACCGTCGCGGCGGTGAACATCTCCACACCGGCCGCGCGATACAGCCTCGAGGATCTGCATTCCGATCTCATCCCGTCGCTGCGGGTCACCGCAACCGACATCGAACAGGACCTCGCCACCGTCAATCGCTGACGCAGTGCCCGAGGAATCTTCATGAAAGGTCTTTCCATGCGTGACGTCGTCATCTGCGAGCCCCTGCGAACGCCGGTCGGGCGCTTCGGCGGAGTGTTCAAGGACATCACCCCGCAGAGCCTCGCGGCCACCGTCATCACGGCGCTCGTCGAACGCACCGGCATCGAGGGCAGCCAGATCGACGACGTCATCCTGGGCCAGGCGTCCCCGGGCGGGGAAGCCCCGGCCATCGGCCGGATCGCGGCCCTCGACGCCGGACTCGGCATCGACGTCCCCGGCATGCAGGTGGATCGCCGCTGCGGATCCGGTCTGCAAGCGGTCATCACCGCCGTGCTCCAGGTGGCGTCCGGCGGCAATGATCTCGTCCTCGCCGGTGGCGCCGAATCCATGAGCCAGGCCGAGTTCTACACCAACCCGAACATCCGCTGGGGCGTCAAGGGCGAAGGCGTGCAACTCGCGGACCGGCTCGCCCGCGCCCGCGTCACCGCCGGCGGTGCGAACTTCCCCGTGCCGGGCGGCATGATCGAGACCGCCGAAAACCTCCGCGCCGAGTTCGACATCAGCCGTGAGGACCAGGACGCGCTCGCCGTGCAATCGCACCAGCGTGCCGTCGCCGCACAGGATTCAGGACGCTTCGCCGAGGAGATCGTCGGAGTGACGGTGCCGCAACGCAAGTCGGACCCGCTCGTCGTCGACAAGGACGAGCATCCGCGCGCCGACACCACGGTGGAGTCGCTGTCGAAGCTCCGCGCCATCCGCTCCAAGATCGACTCCGCCTCCACCGTCACCGCCGGCAACGCCAGCGGGCAGAACGACGGTGCCGCCGTGTGCATCGTGACAACCGCCGAGACGGCGAAGGAACTCGGGCTGAAGCCCCTCGCCCGCATGGCGTCCTGGGCCGTGGCCGGCGTCCCGCCACGCACCATGGGCATCGGCCCGGTGCCCGCCACGGAGAAGGCCCTCGGTCAGCTCGGACTGTCGCTGTCCGACATGGGTGTGATCGAACTGAACGAGGCCTTCGCCGCGCAGACCCTCGCCGTCCTCCGCAGCTGGGACCTCGACCCCACCGACGAACGCCTCAACCCCAACGGATCCGGCATCTCCCTCGGACACCCCGTCGGCGCCACCGGCGGCCGCATTCTCGCCACCCTCCTGCGGGAGATGGACCGTCGCGAATCCCGCTACGGGCTCGAGACCATGTGCATCGGCGGCGGCCAGGGCCTGGCTGCGGTGTTCGAGCGGGTCTGATCCGGCGTCTTCGGTGCACGCATCGGCGGGCAGGCTTCGTGCCTGCCCGCCGATGTTCGTTCCGGGCCGAGAATGCACGTCCACGGCTGCGTCACGCAACAGCCGGGCTCGTCACAGCCGGTGCAATTCGACGTCGCCGAGTTCCCCGTCCCGGGCGGTGGCGGTCATGTACGTGCAGTGCGGCTGGCGCCGTCGGTCGGTCGGCGATCCCGGGTTCAGCAGTCGCAGACCGGTTTCCGTGGTGGTGTCCCAGGGGATGTGGCTGTGCCCGAAGATCAGGACGTCGGTGTCCGGATAGGCGGCGGACATCCGTTTCTCCCTGCCTGCCGAGGCCCCGGTCTCGTGCACGACGGTAATGCGCACCCCGGCCAGCGTCACGTCCGCCCGCTCGGGCATCAGGGCGCGCAGGTCGTCGCCGTCGTTGTTGCCCCAGCACGCCACGAGCCGCGCCGATCGCGCCTGCAGCGCCTCGAATGTGGGGAGATCGACCCAGTCGCCGGCGTGGATCACCACGTCCGCGCGGTCGACCTCGTCCCACACCCGGGCGGGCAGGTCGCGCGCCCGTTTCGGGACATGGGTGTCGGCCAGCAGCAATAACCTCACGGTCCCAGTCTGCGCGAATCCGCACCCTTTCTCTGCATCCGCACCCGTTTTCGCGTGCGAAAAGTGGTGCAGGTGCAGAAATGGGGTGCAGGTGCAGAAGTGGGCAGACGCGGCGTTTACGCGCCCGCGAGCGCGGCGGCGTCCTCTGCCTGCAACAGCAGACCCATGTGCTCACGCATCCGCTGCGCGTCCGGCTCGAGGCCGGTGAAGATCCGGAAGGAATCGACGGCCTGACCGATGGTCATGCCGATTCCGCTGAGGGTCCGGGCACCGATCTCGCGGGCGCGGGCGAGGAGTTCGGTTTCGGCGGGACGGTAGACGACGTCCGCGACCCACAGGTCGGGGCGCAGCAGTGCGGCGTCGAGTGCCATGCCGGGGTGGGCCGCCATGCCGATCGGCGTCGCGTGGATGAGGCCCTGGGCCGCACCGACCGCGGCGGGAACGGCGGAGAGGTCGCCGGCCGCGATTTCCCGGTCCGGGAACAGTTCGGCAAGCGAGTCGCGCAGATCCTTCGACCGCGCGGCGTCGGCGTCGATGATCGTGAAGTGTCCGACACCGCGGGTGAGCGCGGCGTAGGCGACGGCCGCGCCGGCGCCGCCCGCCCCGAGTTGCACGACGTGGTTCATGGGCGCGCCTTCGAGGCCCTCGTCCATGTTGCGCGCGAATCCGGACCAGTCGGTGTTGTGGCCGATCAGGCGCCCGCCTTCGATGTGGACCGTGTTGACCGCGCCGAGCTTGCGGGCGTCGTCGGACAGGTCGTCGAGGAGCGGAATGACGGCCTGCTTGCAGGGGTGGGTGATGTTGAGCCCGTTGAACCCGAGGAGCTTGGCGGCTGAGAGGAGCTGCGGTAGCCCCTCGACGCCCATGCCCAGCGTGTCGAGGTCGAGGATCCGGTAGACGTACCCGACGCCCTGCGCGCGACCCTCGGCCTCGTGGAGCGGCGGGGTCAGCGATTTCGAGATCCCGGTGCCGATCAGACCGCACAGGTACGACGGGCGAGCGGTGGGGGCATCGAGGTCACGAGAGGTCATGGCGATCACTTCCGGGAGAGGGCTGAGAGCTAATTAACTATCTAGTGAGTTATGTCACGGTAGCATACCTCCATACCGCGCGGAAGACAGCACAGGCAGGAGTTTCACCGATGACACGAAGCGAGACGACGGGCGCGACCTCCGAGAAGGAGACGGTCAAACGGACCCGCAACCCCGAGAAGACCCGGGAGAACATCCTGCGGGTGGCGATGACGGAATTCGCCGACAAGGGGCTGACCGGCGCCCGCATCGACGAGATCGCGGCGAAGACCGCCACCACGAAGCGGATGCTCTACTACTACTTCGGCGACAAGGAGGGGCTGTACCGGGCAGTCCTGCAGCGGGCCTACGAGGAGATCCGCTACGAGGAGTCCCAGCTCGACGTCGACCACCTCGAGCCGACCGAGGCGATCCGGGCGCTCGCCGAGCTGACGTTCGACCATCACGAGGCTCACCCGGACTTCATCCGTCTCGTCGCGATCGAGAACACGAACCGCGGCGTCAACCTTGTCCGGGCCGAGGGACTCCCCGAGACGCAGGCGCCGGCGATTCGCACGCTCGAGCGGATCCTCCAACGAGGGCAGGAGGCGGGCATCTTCCGCACCGACACGACGGCACTCGACATCCACATGCTCATCAGCTCGTACTGCGTCTTCCGGGTGGCCAATCGGTACACGTTCAAGGCGCTGTTCGACTGGGATCTCACCGGCGCGGAGAACCGCCCCCACCTGCGCGCGATGATCGGCGACGTCGTCCTGGCCTACCTGCAGCAGCCCGGGAAAGTATGAACTAACTATTTCGACCATTATTGACGCGAGGCTGTGACCTGGGTTACCTTGCTTCTACGACCTACGAACACCTGCTCTTCCGAGCCGCCAGTGTTCACATTCCTCGCTCCCCAGGAGTATCGATGACCATCGACTACGGCACCGGCGCCTCCGGTCGAAACGGTGACGGCAAAGGCCGCTCCTCCGTCGACCCCAACGCTGACCCCACCAACGCGAAGAAGGCCGCGAAGGCCGCCTTCTTCGGCAGCCTGCTCGAGTACTACGACTTCTACATCTTCGCCTCGGCTGCTGCGTTGGTGTTCCCGCACGTGTTCTTCGAGGGATCGAAGAACCCGCTGCTGCTGTCGCTGGCCACCTTCGGCATCTCCTACATCGCGCGTCCGATCGGCGCCGTGTTCGTCGGACACTTCGGCGACCGGGCCGGACGCAAGAAGGTGATGATGTTCTGCCTGGTTCTCATGGGCGTCGTCACGTTCCTGATCGGCTGTCTGCCGTCGTCCGAGCAGGCCGGGATGGTCGGACCGGTGCTGCTGGTGCTGCTGCGTATCTGCCAGGGCGTTTCCGCGGCCGGCGAACAGTCGGGTGCGGGCTCGCTCACCCTCGAGCACTCCCCCGCCCACCGTCGCGGCTTCTTCTGCAGTTGGACGCTCACCGGTACCCAGGCCGGCTTCATCGTCGCGAGCCTCGCGTTCATCCCCGTCGCGGCGCTGCCCGACGAGACCCTCTACAGCTGGGGCTGGCGTGTGCCGTTCTGGTGCAGCCTGCTCGTCCTCGTCGTCGCCTACATCGTGCGTCGCAAGCTCGAAGAGCCCGAGATCTTCATCGCCAACAAGGAAGCCCTGGACGAGGCGCCCGCCCCGCTCCCCGTCGTCGACCTCTTCCGCACGCACTGGCGTGACGTTCTCCGCGTGGTCTTCTGCGCCTTCATCGCCGTCGTCAGCACCGTGTTCTCCGTGTTCGGCCTCGCCTACGCCACCACCCCCGAAATCGGGATGAGCCGCACGACCATGCTGTGGGTCGCGATCGCCGCCAACACGGTGGCCCTGGTCTCGCAGCCGCTGCTCGGCATGCTGTCCGACCGGATCGGCCGCAAGCCGGTGTTCATCGGTGGCGCGATCGGTTCGTCCGCCGGAATCTTCCTGTACTTCGCCGCGATCGGCACCGGCAACGTGGCGATGATCTTCTTCGCGGGCATCCTGCTGATGGGTGGCGTCTACGCCGGGACCAACGCCATCTGGCCGGCGTTCTACGCCGAGATGTTCTCGTCACGGGTTCGCTACTCCGGCATGGCGATCGGCACGCAGCTCGGTTTCGCGCTCGCCGGATTCGCACCGACCATCGCCCAGGCACTGCGCGGCGCCGATCCCAAGAACTGGGTGCCGGTGGCGATCTTCACCGCCGTCTGCGCGCTCATCGCCGCGGCCTCTGCCTCCACGGCGAAGGAGAACTCCCGTACTCCGCTGCTCGACCTCGACAAGGAGGACGTCGCGCTCACGAAGGCGAAAGCGAACGCGAAGGTCTGATCAACTCGGAAACGAACGATGCGCCCGGCACGTGTGCCGGGCGCGTCGTCGTGTCGGTGGCTAACGCCGCAGTTCGTGGGTGAGTGCTTCGAGTTCGTCGCCGCCGGCCATTTGCTGGGTGAGTTCTTCGAGGCTGATCTCGTCGAAGGTGCAGTCCAGTTTCTGCCGGCCGCGGTTGAGGAGGACGAAGTGGTCGCCGACCATGTAGGCGTGGTGCGGGTTGTGGGTGATGAACACGACCCCGAAGCCCTGTTCCTTGGCGGCGGAGATGTAGCGCAGCACCATCCCGGACTGCTTGACGCCGAGGGCGGCGGTGGGCTCGTCGAGGATCAGGACGCGGGCGCCGAAGAAGATCGCCCGGGCGATCGCCACGCACTGGCGTTGACCGCCGGACAGCGAGCCGATGGGGGCGTCGACGTCGGGCAGCTCGATGCCCATCTTCGACAACTCGGACATCGTGGTGGCGCGCATCCCGTTCGCGTCGAGGGACTTGAACGGTCCCTTCCGCAGTTCCTGGCCGAGGAAGAAGTTCCGCCACACCGGCATCAGCGACACCACCGCCAGGTCCTGGTAGACGGTGGCGATGCCCTTGGACAGGGCCTCCTTCGGTGAGCCGAAGGTGAGGGCCTCGCCGTCGACGAGCAACTCCCCCTCACTCTGCTGGTGCAGGCCGGCGATGATCTTGATCAGGGTGGACTTGCCGGCCCCGTTGTCGCCGAGGACACCGGTGACCTCCCCGGCCCGCACCCGCAGGTTGATGTCCTGCAGGGCGATGATGTTGCCGTACTGCTTGCCGACGTGTTTGAGTTCGATCAGCGGGATCTTGTCGCCACCACCGGGTTCGGTATCGACGGGAAGTTGTTCGATGGTACTCATACCGGTCACCTCTTGGCGGCGTAGTTGCGGAAGGCATTGTTGGCGATGACCGCGAACAGCAGCATCGCGCCGAGGAAGAACTTGAACCAGTCCGGGTTCCAGCCGGCGTAGACGATGCCCTGGTTCGTCATGCCGAAGATGAACGCGCCGATCGCGGCGCCGATCGCGGTGCCGTACCCGCCGGTGAGCAGGCAGCCGCCGATGACCGCGGCGATGATGTAGAGGAACTCGTTGCCGATGCCCTGCCCGGACTGGACGGTGTTGAACGAGAACAGCAGGTGCATCCCGACGAACCAGGCGGCGAACCCGACGGTCATGAACAACCCGATCTTGACCTTGGTGACCGGGACGCCGATGGCGCGGGCGGAGTCCTGGTTGCCGCCGACGGCGAAGATCCAGTTCCCGATCCGGGTCTTGAACAGCACCCAGGTGGCGATCGCGGTGAACAGCAGCCACCAGAGCACGGTGATCCGCACCGACACCCCGCCGACCTCGAAGGAGGACGCGAACACCTTCTTCGCCGAGTCGAACCCGGCCATGTCGGACACGCTGGGGGTGGCGACCTGCCCGGTGATCAGTTTGGTGACCGCCAGGTTGATGCCGGTGAGCATCAGAAACGAGCTCAGCGTGATCAGGAAGCTGGGGATCTTCGTCTTCATCACCAGGTACCCGTTGAAGAACCCGACCGCCAGCGAGACGACGAGGGCGAGGGCGGCGCCGGCCCACAGGTTCAGGTGCAGGTTGTAGGCGATCATCGACGCCGCCAGGGAGCTGGTGGTGACGGCGACGCCGGCGGAGAGGTCGAATTCCCCGCCGATCATCAGCAGCGCGACCGCGCACGCCATGATCCCGATCGTGGAGGAGGCGTAGAGCACCGTGGCGAGGGCTTCGGGGCTGCGGAACGGGGGTGCAACGACCATGAAGAAGATGAAGATGGCGATCGCACCGAACAGGGAACCGATCTCGGGACGGACCAGCAGACGCTGCAGGCGTTTCTGCTCCTTCACCCGCTCGTCGTGGACGACCTTGTGACTGGCAAGGTCCAGATCTTGCTGTGTGGACATGATTTCCTCTCCGCGCCGGTGGATCTCAGCGTTGTGCGGTGCCGGCCGGTCGTGCGACCGGGTCGATGGTGATGGTGTGTGCATGAGATGGACCCACCGGGGTCCGGATCGTGTGCCCTGACATGTGATCGACCGCCGATCAGCGGGTGCCGGCCTTGGCGTACTCGGCGACCTTGTCGATGTTGGACTTGTCGATGAACGACGGCCCGGTCAGAGTCGGTCCGCCACCGCCGATGACGTTGCCGTTGTTGAGGTAGAGCCACAGCGAATCGATCGCCAGGTAGCCCTGCAGGTACGGCTGCTGGTCGATGGCCCACTGCACGCTGCCGTCCGAGATGGCGTCGACGAGTGCCGCGTTGGTGTCGAACGTGTACACCTTGGCCGGGCTGCCCGCGTTACCGACCGACTGCACGGCGGTGAGAGCGATCGGGGCGCCGAGCGTGAGCACACCGTCGATGGACGGGTCCTGCTGGAGCTTGGCGGCGATCGTCGAGTTCACCGACGGCATGTCCTCACCGTTCACGTTGAGGGTCTCGAACGTGCCGCGGAAGGTCTGCTTGGCGCCGGCGCAACGTGATTCGAGCTGAATCTGGCCCTGCTGCTGGATGACGCAGATGACGTGCTTGGCACCGTCCCCGTTCAGCCGGTTCCCCGCGGCCTGGCCGGCGATGGTCTCGTCCTGCCCGAAGTACTGGGTGGCACCCATGTCTTTCCAGGCTCCGTATCCGGCGTTGAACGCGGAGATCGGGATGCCTGCGTCCTGCGCGCTCTTGACGGCGGGTGCCATCGCCTCGGGGGTGGCGAGGGTGAGCGCGAGCCCGTCGACCTTGGAGTCGATGGCCGTCTGCACGAGGTTGGCCTGGTTGGGGGCCTGCGGGTCGGAGGAGTACTTCAGTTCCACGTTGTCCTTGTCGGCGGCATCCTGCGCGCCCGTGCGGATCAGGTCCCAGAACGTGTCGCCCGGTGCCGCGTGCGTGACCATCGCGATCGTGATGCGCGGGGTGTCGGCGGTGCCCGCGCCGATCCCGGACCCGCTGCTGTCCGGCTTGCCTCCGGTGCTCGAGCACGCCGCGAGGCTCATCACCAGGGCACTCGCGCAGGCCAGTACCGCCACGCGACGCCGGTTGGGGAAGTTCATCTGCTTTTCCTCTCGGGGGGACGAACGGCCCGGTGACGTCTTGGCCGTATGCCTTAGATGTAATACGCGTCACACCCGAAAGTCAATAGTTTGTCTGGACATTAGGACCACAGATCAAATGCGCGGACATGGGTGTCCCCGCCGTCGGCCCGGAAATCGATCGGATGCGTGGACGGATGAAGGCGCGCTCAGCGCGTGACCGCTGCCCCGGCGTCGCGCGGCAGACGCAGCGTGTCGATCACCGTGCACAGCATCAGCAGGCCCAAAAGGACGAAGGTCCAGGAATATTCGGACCCGAACCCGTGCTCGGACGACGTCGCCAACGGCGTGAACGCGGTGAGGGCGAGCGCCGCGACCGCGATCCCGAGTCCGGCCGCCAGTTCCTGCACGGCGGCGTTGAGAGTGTTTGCGTGCGTGAGGTCGGCACGATCGACGTCGGAGAACGCGAGACTGTTGTACGCGGTGAATCCGACCGAGCGCAGGGCTCCGCTCACGAAGAGGACCGCCGCGATGACCGGCATCGGGGTCGACGAGCTCAGGGCGGCGAGCAGCCCGAAGCAGCCGACGGACAGGAGTGCGTTGACCAGCAGAATCGGCCTGATCCCGAAGCGCCGCATCAGCGGCGTCGTACAGGGCTTGATGGCAATGTTGCCGGCGAACAGCGCCGCGACGAGCAGACCCGCGAGAAACGGCGTCCAGCCGAAGCCGAGTTGAAACTGCAGCGGCAGCAGGAACGGCACCGCGGTGACGATCAGGCGGTAGAGCGAACCCCCGGTGACGGTGGTGCGCAGCGTCCGGACGCGCAGCACGCGGAAGTCGACGAGTGGGTGGGGCGTGCGGACGAGATGGCGCACCGAGGCCGCCAGCAGAACAACCGCGACCACTCCCCCGATCGCGACCCGCCGCCAGTCCGTGCCCGTCACACGGATGCTCTCCAGCGCGATGAGGGCTGCCGCGATTCCCGTGCCGACCCCGAGGAGGCCCCGCCAGTCCAGCCTGCTCGTCGACCGCGAACCCGCCCCGTGAACCAGCTTCAGCGACAGCAGGATTCCGAGGACCCCGATGGGAATGTTGATGACGAAGATCCATCTCCACGAGCCGACGGTGGCGATCGCACCGCCGAGCAGGGGCGCGATGACCGGCGCCGCGAGCGCGGGCCACGTGAGCAGGGCTATCGCGCGGACGAGGTCGCTCTTCGTGCTCGACCGCAGCACCGCGAGCCGCCCGACCGGCACCATCATGGCGCCGCCGACCCCCTGCAGCACCCGCATCGCGACGAGCATCGGCAACGACACACTCGCCGCGCACCCGATGGACGCCAGCGTGAACACGGCGATGGCGGCCACGAACACGCGGCGCGTCCCGAACCGGTCGGCCACCCACCCGCTCGCGGGGATGAGGACGGCGACCGTCACCAGGTAGGCGGAGATCGCAATGTTGACGTCGACTGCGTCGACATCGAACGACTCGGCGATCAGCGGGACAGCCGGCGCGATGATGGTGGCGTCGAGAATCTCCATGAAGAGGGCGCCTGCCACCAGCAGGGCCATTCCACGGGGGAACGACGTCGCGCGCGCGGTTCTAGCGATCGACAACGGTCGTGTCGAAGTAGTACCGCGACGCGCGGTAGCAGTGGCTACCGAACTCGACGGCGCTTCCCGAGTCGTCGAACGCGGTCCGGTTCATCGTCAGCAGCGGTGCACCGGTCTTCTCGTCGAGCAGCGACGCCTCCGCCTTGCTCGCCGCTTTCGCGCCGATGCGTTGCCGCGCGAGACGGATGTGCACGCCGCGGGCCCGGAGGGCGTGGTAGAGGCCGTGCGCCTCCAGCTCCTCGGGATCCGGCGCGAGGTCCACCGGGATGTGGTTGGTCATCAGCGCCAGCGGCTCGCCGTTGGTGCTGCGGAGGCGCCGGATGGACGCGACCTCGGCGCCGGGCTGCAGGTTGAGTTCGGCGGCGACGTCTTCGGCCGGCACGGATACCTGGTAGTCGAGGAGTTTGGTGGTCGGGCTCTGCCCCGCCCGCGCGAGGTCGTCGAAGAGGCTGGTGAGTTCGACCGGCCGGTGCACGGCGCTCTGCACCACCTGGGTTCCGACGCCGCGTTTGCGGACGAGCAGCCCCTTGTCGACGAGCTCCTGGATGGCGCGGCGCGTGGTGGGACGTGACAGGTTCAGACGCTTGGCGAGCGCCAATTCGTTCTCGAAGCGGTCACCCGGGGCAAGCTCCCCGCCGATGATCGCGTTCTCGATCGTCTGCGCGAGCTGGAAATACAGCGGAACCGGGCTCGATCGGTCGAGCTCGACTGCGAGTGGTGCACCCACGGACAACTCCGATCCTCGTGCGCGGGGCGACGTCGCCGTCGCCGATCTTTCCGGCAGTGTATGCGAACACTAACACCAGATTGACTTCAAGTAATAATGTCAGGACAAAGTCTTGACAGGAGCCGGTGATGTGGAGCACAGTTTCAACCAGACCTCGGCGCCCTGCGCAGACCACCCACAACGACCTATTCGGGAGTCAGCCTTGACCACCATCCAGACGCAAACCAACCGGAATGGATTGGACGTCCTCGCCATCGGGCGCTGCGGTGTGGACATCTACCCATTGCAGACCGGAGTCGGCCTCGAACACGTCGAGACGTTCGGCAAGTTCCTCGGCGGAAGCGCGGCCAACGTCACCGTCGCCGCCGCCCGCCTCGGCTGCCGCAGCGCCCTCATCTCGGGCGTCGGCAACGATCCATTCGGACGTTTCGTCCGCACGGCACTCACCGACCTCGGCGTCGACAACCGCTACGTCGGCATCGACACCGAACACCCCACTCCGGTCACGTTCTGTGAGATCTTCCCGCCGGACGACTTTCCGCTGTACTTCTACCGTAAGCCCGTCGCCCCGGACCTGCAGGTGACGCCGGCGGACATCGATCTCGACGCGGTCCGCGACGCGAAGCTCTACTGGTCGACGGTCACCGGACTGTCCGAAGAGCCCAGCCGCAGCGCGCATTTCGCAGCGTGGGAGGCCCGCGGACGCCGCACCCATACCGTCCTCGATCTCGACTACCGCCCGATGTTCTGGTCCTCCGCCGCCGACGCCACCGCTCAGGTGCAGCGGGCCCTCCAGCACGTCACCGTCGCGGTCGGCAACCGTGAGGAGTGCGAGATCGCGGTCGGCGAGACCAACGCACACAAGGCCGCGGACGCGCTGCTCGATCTCGGCGTCGAACTGGCCATCGTCAAGCAGGGCCCCAAGGGCGTTCTCGGGAAGACGCGCTCCCAGAGCATCACGGTGCCCCCGAACGACGTCCAGGTGGTCAACGGCCTCGGTGCCGGCGACAGCTTCGGCGGCACGCTGTGCCACGGCCTGCTCGCCGGGTGGCCACTCGAGAAGATCCTGCGCTACGCCAACGCCGCGGGGGCGATCGTCGCCTCCCGCCTCGAATGCTCCACCGCGATGCCGACGGCCGACGAGGTCCGGGCGCTCGCCGATTCCACCACTTCGGAGGCTGTCAATGTCTGAAACTCTCGCCCACCGCGCAGTCTGCGCGTCCTACGCCGACGTCACCGAGGTACGCGCGAACGACCCGGCCGCCATCGATCGCGCCTGGGCTACCCGGATCGCCCGGCCCACGGTGCGCGGTAACGGCCGGCTGATGATCGTCGCCGCCGACCACCCCGCCCGCGGCGCGCTCTCGGTCGGCGACCGTCCGACCGCGATGAACAGCCGCACCGACCTCCTCGACCGCCTCCGCACCGCCCTGCGCAACCCCGGTGTGGACGGGGTGCTCGCCACCGCCGACATCCTCGACGATCTGGTGCTGCTCGGCGCGCTCGACGACAAGGTGGTCATCTCGTCGATGAACCGCGGCGGCCTGGCCGGCGCCAGTTTCGAACTCGACGACCGGATGACCGGCTACACCGCGGCCGGCACCGCGAAGGCCGGCATGAACGGCGGAAAGATGCTGTGCCGCATCGATCTCGACGACCCCGGCACCCTCTCCACCCTCACCGCGTGCGCCCAGGCGGTCGATGCGCTGGCCGAAGCCGGACTGATGGCCATGGTGGAACCGTTCCTGTCGCGGCGTGTCGACGGCAAGGTCAAGAACGATCTCAGCGCCGACGCCGTGATCAAGTCCATCCACATCAGTCAGGGCCTGGGGTCCACGTCCGCCTACACCTGGATGAAGCTTCCGGTGGTGGACGAAATGGAACGCGTCATGGACGCGACGACGCTTCCGACGCTGCTGCTCGGCGGAGACCCGCAGACAGCCCCCGAGGAGACATTCGCGAGCTGGGCCAAGGCCCTCGCACTGCCGTCCGTCCGCGGCCTGATCGTCGGGCGCACCCTGCTGTACCCGCGGGACGAGGACGTCGCCGCCGCGGTCGACACCGCCGTATCCCTCGTCCACTGACGCACGCCGGAGAGGCCCACGATGAACAGCAAGTACTACGTGCCGGTCGGTTCCGCGGCCACCGGACCGTTCGACCTCGAGGTCACCCCCGAATCCGCGGGCTGGACCGAATCGAGCCTCCGGGTGCTCACCCTGGCCCCCGGCGGGTCGGCCGAACTCGCGTCCGGTGACGACGAGATCATCGTCGTTCCACTGGCCGGGTCCGCGGCGGTGTCGAGCGAGGGCACCGAGTTCGCCCTCACCGGACGGAGGTCCGTGTTCGACGGACCGAGCGACTTCGCCTACGTGGGGCGGGATTCGGCCTACACGGTGTCCAGCGCGACCGGTGGACGGTTCGCCCTGTGCGGGGCCCGCGCGCGGCAGAAGTTCCCGTTCCGGTACGTCCCGGCAGCCGACATCTCCGTCGAACTGCGCGGCGCGGGCAACTGCAGCCGCCAGGTGCACAACTTCGGCACCGCCGATCGCTTCGAGGCCGATTCGATCATCGCGTGCGAGGTCATCACTCCCGGTGGCAACTGGTCGTCGTACCCGAGCCACAAGCACGACGAGAACAGCGACGTCGAGTCGCAGCTCGAGGAGATCTACTACTTCGAGATCGCCCAAGCCAATGCCACCGCAGTGGATTTCGGCGGAACCGGATTCGGCTACCATCGCGTGTACGGCACTCCCGAGCGGCCCATCGAGGTGCTCGAGGAAGTGCGCTCCGGCGACGTGGTCCTCGTGCCGCACGGCTATCACGGACCGTCGATCGCCGCCCCCGGACATCACATGTACTACCTGAACGTCATGGCCGGGCCCGGCGAAGACCGCGCCTGGAACATCTGCGACGACCCGGCCCACACCTGGCTGCGCGGCAGCTGGGAACACCAGACCGTCGATCCCCGCCTCCCCCTCCACGCACCGTCCGAAGGAGCATGACCGTGGTGTCCACCGCGCCGATGTCGGCGAGCAAGAACCCCAACGCCGAGGGCACCGTCCACCTCACGGTGGCTCAGGCAACCATCCGTTTCCTCGCCAACCAGTACGTCGAGCGGGACGGCGAACGTACCAAGTTCTTCGCCGGGTGCTTCGGCATCTTCGGCCACGGCAACGTCGCCGGACTCGGTCAGGCACTGCTCCAGGCCGAGATCGACGCCGTCGAAGCCGGTACCGAATCCGAACTGCCGTACGTCCTCGGGCGCAACGAGCAGGCGATGGTGCACAGCGCGGTCGCGTACGCACGCCAGAAGGATCGGCTGCAGACATGGGCGGTGTCGGCCAGCGTCGGCCCCGGCTCGACCAACATGCTGACCGGCGCGGCGCTCGCCACCATCAACCGGCTGCCCGTCCTGCTCCTGCCCGCCGACACGTTCGCGACCCGCGCGAGCGCACCGGTGCTGCAGGAACTCGAACTGCCGTCGAGCGGTGACGTCACCGTCAACGACGCATTCAAACCGCTGTCGCGCTACTTCGACCGCGTATGGCGGCCGGAGCAGTTGCCTTCGGCGCTGCTCGGCGCGATGCGCGTGCTGACGGACCCCGTCGAGACGGGTGCGGCCACCGTCGCCATTCCGCAAGATGTGCAGGCGGAGGCGTTCGACTGGCCGGAGTCGCTGTTCGCCGAGCGCACGTGGCACGTGGCCCGGCCGCTCCCCGAGAAGTCGGTGATCGCGCGGGCCGCGGACGTGATCCGGTCGGCGAAGAAACCGCTGATCGTCGCGGGCGGCGGCCTGATCTACTCCGGCGCCACCGAGACATTGGCCGCGTTCGCCGAGACGACCGGCATTCCGGTCGGTCAGAGTCAGGCAGGCAAGGGCTCACTGCCCTACGACCACCCACAGTCGGTCGGCGCGATCGGCTCGACCGGCACCACGGCGGCCAATGCTCTCGCCACCGAGGCCGACGTGATCATCGGCATCGGCACCCGCTACAGCGACTTCACCACGGCGTCGCGCACCGCGTTCAACAACCCGGACGTGCGGTTCGTCAATATCAACGTCGCGTCGATCGATTCGGTGAAGCAGGGCGGCGTCAGCGTCGTCGCGGACGCCCGCGAGGCGCTCGAGGCGCTCACCGCGGCACTGGGCGACTACCAGGTTCCCGACGAGTACCGCTCGCGCACAGCCGAACTCGCCGATCACTGGGAGTCGACGGTCGCCTCGGTCTACAAGATCGACGACGACTCCCTCGGCCTCAACCAGAACCAGGTCATCGGACTCGCCAACACGCTGTCCGATCCTCGCGACGTCGTCGTGTGCGCCGCCGGCTCCATGCCCGGCGACCTGCACAAGCTGTGGCGCACCCGCGACCCCAAGGGCTACCACGTCGAATACGGCTTCTCGTGCATGGGCTACGAGATCGCAGGCGGCATCGGCGCCAAGATGGCCTGCCCCGATCGCGACGTGTTCATCATGGTCGGCGACGGCTCGTACCTGATGATGGCCACCGAACTCGTCACGGCCGTGCAGGAGAACGTCAAGGTCATCGTGGTCCTCGTGCAGAACCACGGCTTCGCCTCCATCGGATCGCTGTCGGAGTCGCTCGGCTCCCAGCGGTTCGGCACCGACTACCGCTACCGCGGCGACTCCGGCCGGCTCGACGGCGACATCCTGCCCGTCGACCTGGCGGCCAACGCGGCGAGCCTCGGCGCCGACGTGATCCGCGCGAACACGGCCGCCGAGTTCGCCGACGCCGTCAAAGTGGCGAAGGCCAGCGACAACACCACCGTCATCCACGTCGAGACGGACCCGCGGATCGCCGCACCGGACAGCGAATCCTGGTGGGACGTCCCGGTCAGCTCGACCAGCACTCTCGACTCCACCCGGACCGCCTACGAGACGTACGCGCAGTGGAAGAAGATCCAGCGCCCGTTCCTCCGCCCGTCCGGCAACTAACTCTCCCCCAGTAAATACTTTCGAAAGGATTCCCCGATGAGCGTCATTCGCGTCGGATCCGCCCCCGACTCCTGGGGCGTCTGGTTCCCCGAAGACCCGCAGCAGACCCCGTACGGACGGTTCCTCGACGAGGTCTCGGCATCCGGATACGAGTGGATCGAGCTGGGGCCGTACGGCTACCTGCCCACCGATCCGCAGCAGCTCCGCGACGAACTCGCCGCCCACAATCTGAAGCTGTCGGCAGGCACCGTGTTCGAGCACCTGCACCAGGACGACTCCTGGGATGCCGTGTGGACCCAGATCGAGGACGTCGCCAAACTGACCGCCGCCGTCGGCGGCAAGCACGTGGTCGTGATCCCGGAGATGTGGCGCGACCCGAGCAGCGGCGAGGTGCTCGAGGACCGCAATCTCACTGCAGAACAGTGGAAGAAGAAGACCGGCGGCATGAACGAGCTGGGCAAGAAGATGTTCGAGCAGTACGGAGTGAAGGCGCAGTACCACCCGCACGCGGACAGCCACGTCGACACCGAGGAGAACGTGTACCGCTTCCTCGACGGCACCGACAGCGAGTTCGTGAACCTGTGCCTCGACACCGGCCACATCAGCTACTGCGGCGGCGACAACCTCGCGATCATCGAACGCGCACCCGAGCGGATCGGCTACCTGCACCTCAAGCAGGTCGATCCCGAGGTCCGCGCCAAGGTCGAGGCCGAGGACCTGCCGTTCGGCGAGGCCGTCAAGCTCGGTGCGATGATCGAGCCGCCGCTCGGCATCCCCGACCTGCCGCCGCTGCTCGCCGCGATCGAGAAGCTCGACATCGACGTGTTCGCGATCGTCGAGCAGGATCTCTACCCCTGCGCCGTGGACGTTCCGCTGCCGATCGCCCAGCGCACCCGTAAGTACCTGGGGTCCTGCGGGATCCCGTCCGTCAAGTTCGTCTAACCGACCACGTCAGGAGCTAGTCAGCTATGTCCGGAAGCAACGACCTGCGCATCGCCGTCCTGGGTGTCGGAATGATGGGCGCCGACCACGTCGCACGCATCACCGAGCGCATCAAGGGCGCCACGGTCGCCGTCGTCAACGACTACTTCATCGAGAAGGCCGAGCAGATCGCCGCCGGGATCCCCGGCTGCCGGGTGATCGGCGACCCCCTCGACGCGATCGCCGACCCCGATGTCGACGCCGTCGTCCTGGCCACCCCCGGCCCGACCCACGAGAAGCAGCTTCTCGCCTGCCTCGAGCACGGCAAGCCGGTGATGTGTGAGAAGCCGCTGACCACCGACGTCGCCACGTCCCTCGAGATCGTCAAGCGCGAAGCCGAACTCGGCAAGAAGCTGATCCAGGTCGGCTTCATGCGACGTTTCGACCACGAGTACGAGCAGCTGAAGACGCTCATCGACGACGGAACGTTCGGGCAGGTGCTCCTCGCCCACTGCGTGCACCGCAACCCCGCCGTGCCGCCGAGCTTCGACAGCTCGATGATCGTCAAGGACTCGCTGGTCCACGAGGTGGACGTCACCCGATTCCTGTTCGACGAGGAGATCACCTCCGTCCACATCCTCCGGCCGGCCGCGAATCCCGGTGCGCCCGAGGGACTGCAGGACCCGCAGATCGCGCTCTTCAGCACCGAGTCCGGTCGCCACGTCGACGTCGAGGTCTTCGTGACCACCGGTGTCGCCTACGAGGTGCGCACCGAGATCGTCGCCGAGAAGGGTTCGGCGTTCATCGGTCTCGATGTCGGACTCGTCCGCAAGTTCGGCACCGGCGCGGGCAACGGCCGCTCGGGCGCAGGTATGTCGGGCGGGGAGATCACCCCCTCGTTCAAGGAGCGCTTCGGCCAGGCGTACGACGTCGAGATCCAGCGCTGGGTCAACGCCGCACGCACGGGCGCGGAGACCGGCAACTACATCGACGGACCGGGTGCGTGGGACGGCTACGCCGCCGCTGCCGTGTGCGCCGCCGGCGTGCAGTCGCTCGAGACCGGCGAACGTGTGGCCGTCGACATGGTCGACCGTTCCTCCATCCCAGGAGCGGAGCCTGCGGAGCGACCCATCGGACCGGGGGCCTGAACACGATGAAGATTGCACTCGATCCCACCCCCTTCCACCACGACTACTCACTTCTCGAACTGCCGGCGGTAGTTGCGGAACTCGGCTTCGAACACCTGCAGCTCACCCCGCATCGCGACATGATCCCGTTCTTCAACCACCCGAAGGCCGACGACGAGTTGGTCCGGCAGTTCCGCAAGTCCTGCAGCGACGCGGGCGTCGGAATCGCCTCCGTTTTGCCGGTCCTGCGGTGGTCCGGCCCGGACGAAGACGCCCGCGAGGCGGCGGTGCGGTACTGGAAGCGCGCAATTCAGATCACCGTCGACCTCGGTGTGAACGTGATGAACACCGAGTTCAGCGGCCGCCCGGAGAAGGCCGAGGAATCGGAGCGCGCCTTCTACCGGTCGATGGAGGAACTCGTCCCCATCATCGAGCGTGAAGGCATCGACGTTCGAATCGACCCGCACCCCGACGATTTCGTGGAGAACGGTCTGGACGCCATCCGGATGATCCGCGGCATCAACTCCAAGAACTTCGGACTGGTGTACGTCGCGTGCCACTCGTACCACATGGGCGCCGGCATGCTCGAGATCATGCGCGCGGCCGGAGACATGCTGCGGCTCGTCCACGTCGCGGACACGATGGATCACCACCGCTCCCACGGACTGCGGTACATCACCAACCCGCCCGGCAACCCGGTGCGTGTCCACCAGCACCTGAAGATCGGTGACGGCGACCTCGACTGGGACGAGTTCTTCGGCGGACTCGGCGAACTCGGCTTCTACGACAAACCCGACACGGTGATGGTGTCCAGTGTTTTCGCCGAAGACGAGAACGCTCACGACGTCTCCCGCTACCAACTGAAGACCATGAAGGATTACATCGCGCGCACGCGGTGAAAGGACAACACATGAGCACCAACATCACTCGCGAAATCGCACACTGGTCCGACGGCAAGGGATTCGCCGGTACCAGCGGCAACACCGCCCCGGTCACCAACCCGGCCACCGGTGCCGTCACCGGTCAGGTCGCCCTCGCCAGCGTCGAGGACGCCCGCGCCGTCATCGACGCCGCCGCCGCCGCGTTCCCCGCCTGGCGCGACACCTCCCTCGCCAAGCGCACCCAGGTGATCTTCACGTTCCGGGAACTGCTCAACGCCCGCAAGGGCGAACTGGCCGAGATCATCACCGCCGAGCACGGCAAGGTCGTCTCCGACGCCCTCGGTGAGGTCTCCCGCGGCCAGGAGGTCGTCGAATTCGCCTGCGGCATCGCGCACCTGCTCAAGGGCGGCATGACCGAGAACGCCTCCACCAACATCGACGTCTCCTCCCTCCGCCAACCCGTCGGCCCGGTCGGGATCATCTCCCCGTTCAACTTCCCCGCCATGGTCCCGATGTGGTTCTTCCCCATCGCCATCGCCGCCGGCAACACCGTCGTCCTCAAGCCCAGCGAGAAGGACCCGACCGCCGCGATCTGGATGGCCGAACTCTGGGCCGAGGCCGGCCTGCCCGCCGGCGTGTTCAACGTCCTGCAGGGCGACAAGACCGCCGTCGACGAACTGCTCACCAACCCCGCCATCAAGGCCATCAGCTTCGTCGGGTCCACCCCCATCGCCCAGTACGTCTACGCCACCGGCACCGCCCACGGCAAACGCGTCCAAGCCCTCGGCGGGGCGAAGAACCACGCCATCGTCCTCCCCGACGCCGACCTGGACCTGGCCGCCGACGCCATGGTCAACGCCGGCTTCGGCTCCGCCGGCGAACGCTGCATGGCCATCAGTGCCCTGGTCGCGGTCGGCGACATCGCCGACGAACTCGTCGCCAAGATCAAGGACCGCACCGACACGCTGAAGATCGGCGACGGCACCCGGGACTCCGACATGGGACCGCTCGTGACCAAGGTGCACCGCGACAAGGTCGCCTCCTACATCGACGCCGGCGAAAACGACGGCGCCACCATCGTCGTCGACGGGCGCACCGTGCAGGCCAATGGCGGTGCGGACGGGTTCTGGCTCGGCCCGACCCTGATCGACCACGTCACCACCGACATGTCCGTGTACACCGACGAAATCTTCGGACCCGTCCTCTCCGTCATCCGCGTCGGGTCCTACGACGAGGCCCTGGAACTGGTGAACTCCAGCCCGTTCGGCAACGGCACCGCCATCTTCACCAACGACGGCGGCGCCGCCCGACGGTTCCAGAACGAGGTCGAGGTCGGCATGGTCGGCATCAACGTCCCCATCCCCGTCCCGATGGCGTACTACAGCTTCGGGGGCTGGAAGAACTCGCTGTTCGGCGACACCCACGCGCACGGCACCGAAGGCGTGCACTTCTTCACCCGCGGCAAGGTCGTCACCACCCGCTGGCTCGACCCCAGCCACGGTGGCCTCAACCTCGGCTTCCCCCAGAACGCATAGGTACTGGTTCTCCGCGCCGGACCGTCCGCGGTCCGGCGCGGAGTCCGTTCGATCGAAAGGAACTTCATGAGCGACACCTCTCTCGCCCGCCGTCATCGGGTCGTGGTCATCGGATCGGGATTCGGCGGCCTCTTCGCCACCAAGGCTCTGAAACGGACGGACGTCGATGTCACTCTGATCGATCGCACGACGCACCACCTGTTCCAGCCGTTGCTGTATCAGGTGGCGACGGGAATCCTGTCCGAGGGTGAGATCGCGCCCGCGACCCGGCTCGTCCTCGAGGACCAGCAGAACGCGTCCGTCCTGATCGGCGGAGTCGAGAAGATCGATGTCGCCGACCGGATCGTCACGTCCACACACCGCGGCCGCACCACCGTCACCGAGTACGACAGCCTCGTCGTTTCGGCAGGCGCCCGCCAATCCTATTTCGGCAACGACCATTTCGCCGAGCACGCACCCGGAATGAAGACGATCGACGACGCCCTCGAGCTGCGCGGCCGCATCCTGGGCGCCTTCGAAAGCGCCGAGGTGAGCACCGACCCCGCCGAGCGGGAGCGACTCCTGACGTTCGTCGTGGTCGGCGCCGGGCCCACCGGAGTGGAGATGGCCGGCGAGATCGCCCAGCTCGCGCACCGCACTCTCGCCGGCGCCTACCGCACCATCGACCCCCGTGACGCGCGGATCATCCTCCTCGACGCGGCGCCCACGGTGCTTCCGCCCTTCGACGAGAAGCTGCGTCGGGCTGCCGCCGACACGCTGGAGGATCTCGGCGTCGAGATCCAACTCGGCGCGATGGTGACCGACGTCGACGACGACGGACTCACCGTCCGCGACCAGGACGGCGACGAGCGGCGGATCGAGGCCGCCTGCAAGATCTGGTCCGCCGGTGTCGCAGCCAGTCCGCTGGGCCGGCAACTGGCCGAACAGACCGGCGCCGCCACCGACCGTGCCGGCCGCGTCCTCGTCGAACCCGACCTCACCCTCCCCGGCCACAGCAACGTCTTCGTCGTCGGCGACATGATGAACCGCGACGGTCTTCCCGGCGTCGCGCAGGTCGCGATCCAGGGCGGCCGCTACGCCGCGCAGCTGATCGCCGCGGAGGTGCGGGCCCACCGGAAAGGTCGCGAGAAGCCCGAACGCGCCCCGTTCCGCTACACGGACAAGGGCAGCATGGCCATGATCTCCCGCTTCCACGCGGTCGCGAAGGTCGGCCGCCTCCAACTGACCGGGCTGCTCGCCTGGTTGCTCTGGCTCCTGATCCATCTGGTCTACATCGTCGGATTCAAGAGCCGACTCGCGACCGCCATGTCCTGGACATGGTCGTTCCTGGGCAGAACTCGGGGACACCTGGCGGTCACGGAGCAACAGGTGGTCGCGAGGACGGCGATCAACCGGCTCGATGCCTGGGAGGATTCCTCCCGGGCGGTACCCGAGGCGGCGGCGGCCCCCGCACGGTGAGTACCGTCCCCTCCGTGCCTGCTTCCGCTCTCACCGTCGGCATCGACGTCGGTGGTACCAGTATCCGTGCCTGCGTGGTCGACGAGACCGGCGAGGTGCTCGACTCGGTCCAGGCACCCACGCCGCAGTCGGCGAAAGCCCTCGAGGACGCGCTCGACCGCGCCGTCCGCGAGCTCGCGTCCCGTCATCGGATCGCCGCCGTCGGTCTCGCCGTGGCGGGATTCATCAGTTCCGACCTCACCACCGTGCGCTTCGCCCCGCACCTGCCGTGGAAGAACGTGCCGGTCGCGAACGACCTGAGCGACCGGCTCGGACTGCCGGTGGTCCTCGAACACGACGCGAACGCGGCGGCGTGGGCGGAGCACCGGTTCGGCGCTGCCGCCGGTGGTCGCAATGTCGTGATGGTCGCGATCGGCACCGGTATCGGTGCGGCGCTGCTCATCGACGGCACCCTGTACCGGGGCAGTTACGGCGTCGCTCCCGAACTGGGCCACCTCCAGGTGGTCCCGGGCGGCAGACCGTGCGCCTGCGGCAAACGGGGGTGCTGGGAACGGTATTGCAGCGGAACCGCGCTCGTCGACACGGCCATCGAACTCCTCGCCGCCGACCCGACGAGTTCGACGGTGCTCGCACGCGAGGTCGCGAGCGATCCAGGCTCGCTCACCGGCCGCCGCATCGCGAGCGCCGCGCGGGACGGTGACCCGCTCGCCGTGCGCACCATGGAGGAGTTCGCACGGTGGCTGGGCGTCGGACTCGCCATGGTCGGTGACGTCTACGACCCCGATCTCGTCGTCGTCTCCGGTGGCGTCAGCGGCTCTGCTCCGCTGTTCCTCGACCACGCGCGCGACGTCTACGCCTCTCTCGCAACCGGTTCCGGACACCGCCCCCTCGCCCGCATCCGCGAAACCCAACTCGGCGAATCGGCCCAGCGGATCGGGGCCGCCACGATGGCAAGGGACGCGCTGCTGAACGGAGCTCCGCTCCCCGTGCGTGGTTGACGAGTCTCTGGACTCGTCGAGCACTCACGAGCGGCGGAGCCGCATTTGTCGGTGGCCGCCGCGGCATCAACCCGGCCCACTCCGGGGGCCCGCGACGGCAACTGCCGCTTCCCCGACTGCCAGGTCCCGGCGCGGCTCTGCGACATCGACCACACGACGCCGTTCGATCACGACCACCCCGAGAACGGTGGTCTCACCGTCGAGTCGAATCTCGCGTGCCTGTGCCGACGTCACCACCGGCTGAAAACCGACGGCTCCTGGACCGTCCGCCGGACCGGCGGAGGGAACCTCGAATGGACCACGCCCGCGCGGCGATCTCATCCGAACCGAACCCGAAGGGGCAGCAATCGAACTCACCCACAACCACATCCGCGGGGTGCAGCGCTCCCGTGCCCTCCGACTGCTCACCGAGCGCTCCCACGACCAGCAGGACGAGGTGTATCCGAACGAACTGCACGGGAGGCTGGCCACACACCACCACGCACCGGCACCACCACCCGAAGGCGGCGGCACCGGTACGTGAGAGCGTGCGATCAGTGGGCGGCGACGGCGGCGGTGCTTCCCGCAGCCGACGCGTCGGGCCTGCCTGCGCCGAGGCGGTCCTCCAGCTCTTCGAGGCTGCGCCCCTTGGTTTCCGGGACGAAGCGGTACACGAAGTACACCGATATCAGGTTGACGAGGACGAACAGGCCGAACGTTCCGGTGGACCCGAGGACGGAGTTCAGGATCGGGAAGACGAACGAGATCAAGGCGTTCGTCGTCCAGAGCACGAAGACCGCGATGCCCATGGCGAACCCGCGGATGGCCATCGGGAAGATCTCCGAGAGCAGCAACCACACGCAGGTTCCGATGAAGCACTGCACGAAGGCGACGAACACCATCATCGCGGCGAGGATGATGTAGCTGCGCCCCGTGGACGAGGGCAGCAGGAACACCAGCGACAACGCGGCCTGCGAGGAGGCCACACCGATGAAGCCGGTCAGCAGCATCTTGCGACGATTCACGAAGCCCAGCAAGATGATTCCGAGAATCGTCATGACCACAGACGTGACACCGACCGCGATGGTGGCCACCAGGGACGCGCTCACGCCCAACCCGCTCTGTTCCAGGATCGTCGGGGCATAGTAGTTGACCGTGTTGATGCCCGTCGCCTGCTGCACGATGGCCAAACCGCAGCCGATCCAGAGGATCCGGCGCATCCACGGGTAGTCGCGCAGATAGTGGACGGCGCCACTGACCTTCGAGTTCCGGTCGCGGGCGGCGTGGAGGCTGATGCTGGCGTACTCGACTGCGGCCTCCGACTCGCTGCGGCTCAGCTCGAGCGTGCTGCGGGTCTCGGCGAGCCGGCCCTTGGACGCGTACCAACGCGGTGAATCCGGGAGCGCGAGCATGCCGAGCAGCAGCAGAACCGCGGGCACCGAGGCGATGGCCAGCATGTACCGCCACACCGTCGGGTCCTCGATGAGGTGATCGAGTAGCGCGTTGATCGAGAAGGCGAGCATCTGACCGGTGACGATCATCAGTTCGTTGATGGTCACCATCCGCCCGCGACGCTCGACCGGCGCCATCTCGGCCAGGTAGAGCGGGCAGGTGACGGCGGCGGCGCCCACACCGAGACCGAGGACGATCCGCGCCAGCACCATGATCTCCACGTTGGGGGCCATCGCACACCCGAGTGCGCCGATGAGGAACAGACCCGCGCAGACGAGGAGTGTGCGCTTGCGGCCGAGAGCGTCCGACAGTCGGCCTCCCAGCAGCGCACCGACGGCGGCACCCGGGAAGAGCAGCGAGCTCACGACGGTTGCTTCGCCGACGGCGCTGAGGTTCAGCTCATCCTTCATGTAGAGCAGCGCACCGGAGATCACACCGGTGTCGTAGCCGAACAGCAGGCCCCCGAGCGTGGAGATGACGGTGAGCTTGGTCAGGAAGCGTTTGTGACTGCGCTCGTTGCGCGCAGCGCCGCCGCTTCCGCGGGCACTGGCAGCCGAGTGGGTTGTCGACATCAGGTGTTGGCCTTTCTGGGGAATGCTCACGCATCGCGACACGGAAGATCGGTTCACGTGTCGATACCGCCCGAGTGTGCTCGGCTCGATGCAGCCGAAGGGGCGTTCTCTCCTGGACTGAAGCGCTTCACTAACGCGCTTCAGTTACCTACTATGATGTGAATCACAGAGGGTGTCAAGGGCAGAGATCTCGCTGCGGGAGAATGTCCCTGACGACAGAACCGAGGGAGATCGAGATGCTCGACGATCGAGCCGCCGCGCACGACGGTGCGGAGCGGCTACCGGCCGGCCTGCACCGACGCCCCACGATGGCCGATGTCGCGACGCGGGCCGGGGTGTCGCGCACCCTGGTGTCACTGATCTTCAGCAACAAGCCCGGAGCGTCCGACGAAACCCGGGACCGCGTCCTCCAGGCTGCAGACGACCTCGGTTACCGTCTCGACCGGGCCGCCCGCATGCTCGCGCGCGGCCGCAGCCGCACCCTCGGCGTGCTCATCGACGTCCATCAGACCTTCCAGGCCGACCTGATCGGAACCGTCTACGCGGAGGCCGAGGCCGCCGGATACGAGGTGCTGCTCTCCGCGAGCGCACCCACCCGGGACGAACACAAGGCGATCGAAGCCCTCCTCAGCCACCGCTGCGAGGGCCTGATCCTGCTCGGCCCGCTCTCCGAGGTGGACTATCTGCGCACGCTCGCGGACCGTGCCGTCGTCACCGTCGTCGGCCGCGCACTCCCCCACACCGCCGTCGACACCGTGCGGACGGCGGACGCCAAGGGCATCCGGCAGTCCGTCGACCACCTGGTCGAACTCGGGCATCGCGAGATCGTGCACGTCGACGGCGGCGCGGACCCGGGGTCACCCGAGCGGCGTCGCGCGTACCTCGCCGCGATGCGCAGGCACGACCTCTCCGACCACATCCGCGTCATTCCCGGTCAGCACAGCGAAGCGGCAGGTGTCGCCGCCGCAAACACTCTGCTGGCCGAAGACCGCCTGCCGACCGCCGTGCTCGCCGGCAACGACCGCTGCGCCATCGGTCTGATGGACGTGTTCACCCGCGCCCACGTCGACGTGCCCGGCGACATCTCGATCGTCGGGTACGACGACAGCCACCTTGCCCAGTTGTCGCAGATCGACCTCACCACCGTGCGGCAGGACACGGAGGGTCTGGCGCGGCACGCCGTGCAGTTCGCCATCGGCCGGCTCGAGAACGACGACCTCGGCCCGCAAGATTTCGTGATCGACCCCCATCTGGTGGTGCGCGGCACGACCGGTCCGGCCCGGTCGTAGCCGCGTCCCGCTGCAGCCGTTCAGCGCAGAGGCAACGGACTCACTGCGTGATGCTCCTCAGGTATTCGACGCTCCGGACGACGTCGCGCACGGGGCCTTCGTCCTCCGGTTCCGACGCGAGGATGGTGTCCTGTTCGAGGACGTACCAGCCGTCATAACCCTGATTCTGCAGCCGCTCGACCACCCCGGCGATATCCACGTCTCCGGTGCCCAGTGGCGTGTACATCCCTTGCGCGACGGCCTCGGTGTAGGTGAGTTCGCCCGCCCGGACCCGCGCGAGAAGCGCCGCATCGACGTCCTTCAGGTGCGCGTGGGCGATCCGCTCGGGGGCGGTGGTGACGAGGTCGAGGGGGTCGGTGCCACCGATCAGCAGGTGTCCGGTGTCCAGGCACAGCGGGATCGACGAGCCGTCCAGGATGCGGTCCACCTCGGCACGGTTCTCGATCATCGTCCCCACGTGGGGGTGGATCACCGCCCGGAGTCCCCGGTCGGCGGCGGCCGACGACAGCCGGTCGAGGTTGCGCAACAACGTCTTCCATCCCGAGTCGTCGAGTTCCGGTCGCGAATCGTAACCGACGGCTCCCGTGACCGCCGCCAGAACCATCACCTCCGACCCCGACGCGACGAGTGAATCGATCGCCCCGCCAACCGCAGCGACGGCGTCGTGATCCGGATCGTGGAGCAGCACAGGAACGAATCCCCCGACCGCCGTCAGGTCGTACCGGGCGAGGGTGTCCGTCAGCTCGCGCGGATCCGAGGGGAGGAATCCGTCCGGACCCAGTTCGGTGGCAGCCAGGCCGGCGTCACGCATCTCGGTGAGCACCCGGTCGGGGTCGAGCTGGTGACCCCAGCCCTCCACCTCACACACTCCCCACGAAATGGGCGCACCTGCAAGTCGAATCGTCATCGTCCTATTTCATCCCATCGCACCGGTCGGTGCTGTTGCAGTGACAGTGGGGCCGTGTCGGGAATCCCGCTCACGGCTGTCGCCGGGTGGTCTGTGCGGCCAGACGTTCCGCGAGCACCGCCGGATCGGCGTTCTCCCGCAACGCTTCCCAGACCGTGTCCACCTGAGTGGCCGGCGCGAGACTGTGCACCGGTTGATCCTGGTCGAGGTTGGTGGGGAACGGGTAGCACTCGGCCGTCGCGACGACGGCATTGCGGAGGGTGCGCTCGCTCGCCCCGGCACTCTGCAGTGCCAGCAGGGTCGGGTATACGGCGTTCGCCATGGCCTCCCGGTCCAGCACCTCCATCGCCCGGCCGAACGGCGACGAGATCTGGAGCAGATTGGCCGACCGCCGGATCGCGTGCGAACGGTTGTGGCCTGCGCCGTGGTAGAGCGCCGGGTTGAAGAACACCGCGTCGCCCTTCCGCAGAGGCAGCTGAACATGACTGTCGCGGAAGAACTCGACGAACTCCGGCAGGGAGAACGCCAGGTATCCCGCCTCGAACAGTTGCGAGTACGGCAGATACAGGGTGGGCCCGCTCTCGACGGGCATGTCGCAGTGCGCCACCGCCCCCTGCAGTGTCAACGTGGCCGACATCCGATGCAGATGCGCCGGATAATCCGCCAGTTCGTGCCGGGGCACGATGCCCAGGTGGTAGTCCCGATGCGGCACCTGCGCGGCACCACCGGGGTTGACCACGTTGACCTGCGACGTCACCTGATACAGCGGGCCCAGCCAGCTCTGGCAGATCAGCGCGAGAATGTCGTTGGCGTAGTACTCGGCGAACACGTCCGGAGCGCCGAGAGCCAGCTTCTGCGCTGCGTTCCAGATGCGGTCGTTGGCGCCCGCCTTGCCGAAGTGGTCACCCACCACACCACCCGACGCGTGTTGCTGCGCGATGAGGAGGTCGAATTGTTCGGTGGCGCGGTCAAGGACCGCGAGATCACTGAAGGCATTCTGGAACACCACGATTCCGGGACCGTCCGTGAGCGCGCGCCCCAGTTCGGTCTGCACGGCGCGGCGGGACTGCGCGTCGTCGAGGTGGGGCATCAGCACGTCACTGCGGTACAACAGGACGTTCTGTTCCACGGACTGAGCGAACGGGTAGTCGGCGAGGTTCGTCGAGCGATCCACGGAGGCGCGAAACGCGTCGAGGTCGCAGTCGGAGTCGCGGATCCAGTCACGCCGGCCGGTCGGCGGAGGAGTCGTGATGGTCATGGGGATAGTCTTGCCGTGATGTGAGTGGCAAACAACAGCAGAAATCCATCATTTTCACCTCAGGAGGCGGCTGTGAAGCACCGCTACAAGATCCGTGAGATCGCCCAGCAGTCGGGATTGAGCGAGGCTACCGTCGACCGCGTGCTCCACGAACGCCCCGGAGTACGGGAATCGACGAGAGCGGAAGTGCAGCAGGCAATCCACGATCTCGACAAACAACGCACCCAGTTGAAGCTGAGTGGGCGCAAGTTCCTCGTCGACGTCGTCATGCAATCACCCGAACGCTTCACCACCGCATTCCGTGCGGCCGTGGAGGCGGAACTGCCCGCTCTCGCCCCCGCCGTCGTGCGGTCACGGTTCCATTTCCGGGAAACCGGCTCGACACCGGCGATGGTCGAGACTCTCGATCGGATCGCAGCCCGCGGCACGCAGGGCGTGATCGTGAAGGCGCCCGACTCCGTCGAGGTCGTCGAGGCCATCGACCGGCTCACCGCGGCGGGGATACCGGTGATCACCTATGCCACCGACGTCCCGGGCAGCTCGCGGGCCGGCTACGTCGGGATCGACAACCGGGCCGCGGGGGCGACCGCCGCCTACCTCGTCGACCAGTGGCTCGGCGACCTGTCGTCCGCCGTCCTGATCACGCTGAGCAGCAATGCCTTCCGTGGAGAGGAGGAACGGGAGATGGGGTTCCGCGCCGCACTGCGAAGTTTCGGCACCGACCGTGCGGTGATCGACATCGCGGAGAGCGACGGACTCGACGCGACCATCGAGAGCCTCGTGCTCCGGGCGCTCGAACATAACCCGGACATCGCGGCCGTCTACTCGATCGGCGGCGGCAACGTGGCCACGGCCCGCGCATTCGAACGGACCAGCCGCACCTGCCGCGTGTTCATCGCCCACGACCTCGACGAGGACAACACACGGCTGCTGCGAGCCGGCACGCTCTCCGCCGTGCTGCACCACGATCTCCGGGCCGACGCCCACCTGGCGTGCCGCATGTTGCTGCAGGCGCGGGGCGCGCTCGGCGGTGTCACGACGGCCGCGTCCCCCATCCGGGTGGTCACCCCGTACAACCAGCCGTGACGGCGTGGATCAGCGCCTAGCTGCCCTGCCCCTGGGGGACAGGCACGCCGCGGGACTGGAACCAGCCCGCCGGATCCATCTTGGTTCCGTTGACCGCCCACACCTCGTAGTGCAGGTGCGGTCCGGTCGACTGACCCCGGTTGCCCATGGTGGCGATCTGGTCGCCGGCCCGGACCTGCTGCCCGACCGACACCAATGACTGGTCGATGTGGCCGTACACGCCGGTGGTGCCGTCGTCCTGCTGGATGCGGACCCACAACCCGAATCCCGAGGCGGGACCGGACTCGATCACGGTGCCGTTGGTGACGGCCTTGATCGGGGTGCCGATGGAGTTGGCGATGTCGATGCCGTTGTGGTTGGTGCCCCACCGCGGACCGAAGCCCGAGGTGAACGTGCCGTCGGCCGGGACCAGCACAGCGGGTCGACGTGCCGCTTCCGCGGCCGCAGCCGCGCGGGCAGCCTGTTCTGCGGCCTCGCGAGCCAGCCGCTCGACCTCGGCCTTCTCGAACGCGAGCCGCTCGACTTCACGCTGGGCGGCGCGCTGGAGTTGCTCGGCGTAGTCGACGGGCACCGGGCGCGTGACCTGCAGGAACTGGGGCGGTGTCGAGAGAGACACGCCCGTCTCGGTCGACGCCTGCGCAACCTCACCGGTCGCGGCGGAGGCGATGCCCCCGGATGCGAGCAGAGCAGCGGCCGCCAGTGAGGTCGCCACCAGCCGTCGGCGGGAGGTCGTCGTCGAACGGAGGCGCCGGGTGCGGCGGGTGTGCGGGACGGTGTTCGGGTGTAGAGCCAAAACCACATTCCTCTGTCAAGTTCGTGATCGATAACGAAACGGTCACGGTTTCGACACAGGTTAGTACGGATCAGGCTGAATCCAGCGCGCCTCATTGACGAATGTGCAGCACTCTATCGACTCGCGCCGGATTTTCCGGCCTCATCAGTCACATGCACCCCGTGAGAGCACATCGACGACAGTGGTCACGCGTCAGAAGTGTCCGACGTCACGGAGCCCGCGGTCGGGACCGCGGGCTCCGTGACCTCCGAATCGGCCGCTCAACCGGCAGCCCGCAGCTGCGCCGCCAAACGCATCGCGGAGTTCGCGTCCCCGTATCCCTCGTAGCCGCCGACGCGTTGCACCACCTCGAAGAACAGGTCGGCGCCCACCGTCTGGGTGAACAGGTGGAAGAACTCGCCATGGGCATCGGCGTCGTACATGATGCCGGACCCGCTCATCCGGTCCAGGAGTTCGCGGGAGAGTCCGAAGCGGGCCTCGAGATCGTCGTAGTAGTTCGGCGAGATCACGAGGGGGTCGAACCCGTTGGACTGCATGGTCGCGGCGGCGGTGAAAATGTCCGTGCACGAGAACGCGACGTGGCTGATGCCGCCGCGCCGGGCCGCGGCGATGTGGGAGTTCCCCGACACCGCACCCGGAACCATGTTCAGGGAGATGCGCAGCGGACGGTCGATGCCGTCGGCACCCGTCTGGTCCATCGTCAGGGCCTGACTGCGCATCATGCCGACCGCGTCGGTGACGTCGAGACCCTCGTGCGGCGCCATCGCGAACACCGAACGGAGCAGCAGCATGATGCCGTCCCAGTTGTCGGACGGCACGGCGAGCGCCACGTGATCGACTCCCGTGAACACGGGCACCTCGTCCTGCCAGCGCGACTCCGTCGGATACAGGTCGAACGCCGACTGCCACGAGGCGGCACTGCCCGGGCCGCGCAGATCCAGCGACGTCGCATCGGTGATCTTCAGACGCACCACATCGGATTCGGGGGCCGTGTCCACACCGGGCAACAGGACCTCGTGCACCGGGACCTCGAGCGCCGCGGCGCGCTCACCCCACGCATCGGGATCGCTCGACCGGATACCGATCTGGGTGAGCACCGGCAGGTGCGCAGGCAGACCCGGAGCGGTCCACACGGTGCCCGCGGTCGCGTCGACCACGATGGTCATCCGGCCGTGCCGCCACAGCTGGAGGTCGTGGCTGCGGTGGCGGCCAACCAGACGGAATCCGATGTGCTGCAGCGCCTGCCGAAGGTCGGAATCCTTGCCGGGACCGGCCGCGAGCCGGAGCGACACGATGCCTTCGAGGGGTGCGCGCGGCGGCGGCTCGAACAGGGCCAGACCGCGACCGGTGTCCTCACCGTGCTCGGCCTGCACGCGTGCGACCTCCTCCTGGAGGTACAGCAGCGAGCGGTGAGCGTCGGCGGCGGTGCGGCCTGTCGACGACTGCCGGAACGTGTCGTTGAAGATCTCGAGCGACCACGGTCCGCTGTATCCGGCGGCCTGAACGTGCGCGCCGAACGTCGCGAGATCGAAGTTGCCCTGCCCCGGGAAGTTCCGGTGGTGCCGGCTCCACTGCAGGATGTCCATCGACATCCGGGGCGCGTCGGCGAGCTGGAGGAAGAAGATCTTCTCCCCCGGGATGTCGCGGATGCCGGACGGGTCGTCGCCGCGGGAGAGGATGTGGAAGCTGTCGAGGCACGTACCGAGGGCAGGATGATCCGCGTCCTGCACGATCTTCCACGCGTGCCGGTACGTATTGACATGCGTGCCCCAGGCCAGCGCCTCGTACGCGATGCGGAGTCCCCGGCTGTGTGCGCGCTCGGCGAGAGTGTGGAGTTGCTCGGTCAGGCGGGCGTCGTCGCGCACCGCCTCGGGCAACGGCGAGGAGCACACCAGCAGGGTGTCGCAGCCGAGCTGCTCCATGATGTCGAACTTGCGCTCGGCTCGGATCAGGTTGCGCGCGAACGTCGCCTCGTCCACGGAGTCCAGATCCCGGAACGGCTGATACAGATCGAGGGTGAGCCCGAGATCCGCTGCGCGGGAAGCCAGCTCACGCGGCGACCACGGCGAGCTCACGAAATCGGGTTCGAAAACCTCGAATCCGTCGAACCCGGCTGCCGCGATCGCGGTGACCTTCTCCTCCAGCGATCCGCTCAGGGATACCGTGGCAACGCTCGTACGAACCTGTCGTCCCATGGTGGCGTCAGCCCTTGTTGCAGATGAAGTCGACGGCCAGCGCATAGCCGAGAATGCCGAGCCCGGCGATCACACCCGTCGCGACTCCGGACACGTACGAGTGGTGCCGGAACTCCTCGCGGGCGTGCACGTTGCTGATATGCACCTCGACGAGCGGCACCTCGAGCGTCACCAGGGCGTCGCGCAGCGCCACCGACGTGTGCGTGAACCCGCCGGGGTTGATCACGACGCCCGACGCCGTGGTCCGGGCCTCGTGCACCCAGTCGATCAGATGGCCCTCGTGGTTGGACTGCCGCGCGACGATCTCACGTCCGGCTTTCGCGGCGGCCGTGCGGCACAACTCGACGACGTCGTCGAGCGTCTCCCGCCCGTACACCTCGGGCTGCCGTTGCCCCAGCAGGTTCAGGTTGGGGCCGTTGAGAACAAAGATCGGTCCGGGAGCGGTCATCGCGCGCTATACCTCCATTTGTACGAACTAGTGAGTTAGTTCGCACCCAGGATACAGCGCGCTCCCACCTAGGCGGACTTGTCTCGGCGTTCTCCCCGCTCCGGCTTGCGCGGAACGATGGTCGGAAGCACGTTGTCGTTGACCGTCTCGGCGCTGACCACGACCTTCTCGACGTCGTCACGGCTCGGGATGTCGTACATGACCGGCAGCAGAACTTCCTCCATGATCGCGCGCAGTCCACGAGCACCGGTGCCGCGCAGGATCGCCTGGTCGGCGATGGCCTCGAGCGCGTCCGTGGTGAACTCCAGCTCCACGCCGTCCATGTCGAACAACCGGTTGTACTGCTTGACCAGCGCGTTCTTCGGCTCGGACAGGATCTGGACGAGCGATTCCTTGTCGAGGTTCGTCACCGACGCCACGACGGGAAGACGACCGATGAACTCGGGGATGAGCCCGAACTTGATCAGGTCTTCCGGCATGACCTCCGCGAAGTGGTCCTGCGTGTCGATCTCCGCCTTGGACCGCACCTCCGCACCGAAACCGATGCCGCGCTTGCCCACGCGATCGGACACGATCCGCTCGAGGCCGGCGAACGCGCCCGCCACGATGAACAGGACGTTCGTCGTGTCGATCTGGATGAACTCCTGATGCGGGTGCTTGCGACCGCCCTGCGGCGGCACGCTGGCCTGCGTGCCCTCGAGGATCTTCAGCAAGGCCTGCTGCACACCCTCGCCGGACACGTCCCGCGTGATCGACGGGTTCTCGCTCTTGCGGGCGATCTTGTCGACCTCGTCGATGTAGATGATGCCGGTCTCGGCGCGCTTGACGTCGTAGTCGGCGGCCTGGATCAGCTTGAGGAGGATGTTCTCGACGTCCTCACCGACGTACCCGGCTTCGGTGAGCGCCGTCGCATCGGCGATCGCGAACGGGACGTTGAGCATCTTCGCCAGCGTCTGAGCCAGATACGTCTTGCCGCAGCCCGTGGGACCGAGCATGAGAATGTTCGACTTCGCCAGCTCGACCGTCTCGCCGCGCGCGTCACGGCCCTTGTCACCGGCCTGGATGCGCTTGTAGTGGTTGTAGACCGCAACGGCGAGAGTCCGCTTGGCGGCATCCTGGCCGATCACGTAGTTCTCGAGGAAATCCCGGATCTCGGCCGGCTTCGGCAGCTCGTCGAGTTTCACCTCGCTGGACTCGGCCAGCTCCTCTTCGATGATCTCGTTGCATAGGTCGATGCACTCGTCGCAGATGTACACCCCAGGCCCAGCAATGAGCTTCTTGACCTGCTTCTGGCTCTTACCGCAGAAAGAGCACTTGAGCAGATCCCCGCCGTCACCGATGCGTGCCATCTCGTCAGGTCCCTACTTCCTTCGTCTGCGTGCAACCATCGAACCGATCCCACGCTGTGCGCGCACCGACCGAAAACGAAAGCCCGTTATGTGACCGTACCCGCAGATCGCGAGCGAGGTCGACTGGTTGTCGGTGATTCGCGCACCGATCTTCCGGGAAAGCCAGCCTTGCCGATCCCGCACCCGGCTCGCGGTAACCGCGCCGTAACGGCGTGTCGCCCGAGCCGGGGCGGCAGGAAATCACTTCTGGGCGCTGAGTTTGCGGTACTCGAGCACGTCGTCGATGATTCCGTATTCCTTGGCCTCGGCGGCCGTGAGGATCTTGTCGCGATCGGTGTCCTTGCGGATCACGGCGGCGTCCTTGCCGGTGTGCTTCGCGAGGGTGGTCTCCATCAGGCGACGCATCCGCTCGATCTCGGCGGCCTGGATCTCGAGGTCGGAGACCTGACCCTGGATGCCGCCGGTGGCGGGCTGGTGGATGAGGACACGAGCGTTCGGCAGGGCGAGACGCTTGCCGGGGCTACCGGCCGCCAGCAGCACCGCGGCGGCCGAGGCCGCCTGGCCGAGGCACACCGTCGTGATGTCGGCGCGCACGTACTGCATGGTGTCGTAGATCGCCATCAGTGAGGTGAACGAGCCACCCGGCGAGTTGATGTACATGGTGATGTCGCGATCGGGGTCCAGCGACTCGAGAACGAGCAGCTGAGCCATCACGTCGTTGGCCGAGGCATCGTCCACCTGCACGCCGAGGAAGATGATGCGCTCCTCGAACAGCTTGTTGTACGGGTTGGACTCCTTGACGCCGTAGCTCGAGTGCTCGATGAACGACGGCAGGATGTAACGCGACTGGGGGCCTGCGGGCGCCTGGCCTCCCAGGCTGCGGGGATCGAACAGGTTGGTCATCAGTTCTCCAAGGGATGTATGGGAGCGGTCAGTGAGGAAGCCGGGCTGCTACTGCCCGGTCCCGCCCGCCTGCGCCGCGCGGGAGACGACGTGGTCGACGAAACCGTATTCGAGAGCCTGCTGTGCGGTGAACCAGCGGTCACGATCCGAATCGGCGGTGATCTGCTCGACCGTCTGACCGGTGTGCTCGGCGATCAGCTCGGCCATTTCACGCTTGGTGTGCGCGAACTGCTCGGCCATGATCGCGATGTCACTGGCGGTACCCCCGATTCCGGCGGACGGCTGGTGCATCATGATCCGCGCGTGCGGGAGGGCGTAGCGCTTGCCCTTGGCCCCCGCGGAGAGCAGGAACTGGCCCATCGACGCGGCCAGACCCATTCCGAACGTCGCGACGTCGCACTCGGCGAACTGCATCGTGTCGAAGATCGCCATGCCGGCGCTGACCGAACCGCCGGGCGAGTTGATGTAGAGGGAGATGTCCCGGCTGGGATCCTCTGCCGACAGCAGCAGAATCTGAGCGCACAGCTTGTTGGCGATGTCGTCGTCGACCTGGGTACCGAGGAAGATGATGCGCTCGCGCAGCAGGCGTTCGTACACCGAGTCGCTGAGGTTCAACCCAGCGGTGGCTGAAGTCATGGCGGGACTCTGCAAAGTCTCCAGGTGATTGGAAGTCACGGTACCTGCCTTCTCCGTAAATCGTTGATTGCTGACACAGACACTAACGAAGGAGGGCGGCACCGGAGTCCCGGTGCCGCCCTACTTCGCTCAAAGCGGAAAACAACTCACCGCCGAACGCGAGAAAAACATCCCGCGACCAGCATTACTTCTGGTCTTCGCTCTCGGTGGAATCCGACGCAGCCTCGTCCGTGGACGCAGCCTCCTCGGTCTCGGCCTCACCGTTGCCGAACAGTTCGGCGGTGTCGACAGCGGCACCCGAGGTGTCGGTGACGGTGGCCTGCTCGACGACACCGGCGAGAGCCTTGCCGCGACGCACGTCCGCGAAGACGGCGCCGAGCTGACCGGCCTGCTGGATCTGCTGGATGAACTGCTCGGGCGCCATGCCGTAGCGCTGTGCCTGGAACAGGATGCGCTCGGTGAGCTCGTCCTGGCCGACGGTGACGTCGGAGGCGTCGGCGATGGCGTCCAGCAGCAGCTGGGTCTTCACCGAGCGCTCGGCGCTCTCCTTGGCGTCCTTGTCGAACTCTTCGCGGCTCGTGCCCTGCTCCTCGAGGAGCTTGTTCAGCGCTTCCTCGTCGTGATCGAGACCGTGCACGGCGTCGTGGAGTGCAGCGTCGACCTCGGCCTTGACGACGGCCTCGGGCAGCGGGACCTCGACGGTCTCGAGGAGGGTCTCGAGGACCTTGTCGCGGATCTGACCGGCCTGCTCGACCTTGCGAACGCGTGCGACGCGCTCACGCAGGTCGGCCTTCAGCTCGTCGAGGGTGTCGAACTCGCTTGCCAGCTGAGCGAACTCGTCGTCCTCGGCAGGGAGCTCGCGCTCCTTGACGGTGCCGACGGTGACGGTGACGACAGCTTCCTTGCCTGCGTGGTCACCGGCGACCAGCGTCGAGGTGAACTCCTTGGACTCGCCGGCCTTGACGCCGACGACGGCCTCGTCGAGGCCCTCGATGAGCTGACCCGAACCGACCTCGTGCGACAGACCGCTCGCGGTGGCCTCGGGAACGGCCTCACCGTCGACGGTGGCCGACAGGTCGATGGAGATGAAGTCTCCGTCCTCGACCGCACGCTCGACGCCGGTCAGGGTGCCGAAGCGCTGACGCAGCGACAGCAGCTGCTCCTCGACGGCCTCGTCGGTGATCTCGATCGGATCGACGGTGACGCTCAGCTCGCTGTAGTCGGGCAGCGTGATCTCGGGGCGGACGTCGACCTCGGCGGTGAACTCGAGGAGCTCGCCGTCCTCGATCTTCGTGATCTCGATCTCGGGCTGACCGATCGCCTTCACCGAGGCGCTGGTGACGGCCTCGGAGTAGCGGGACGGGAGTGCGTCGTTGACGACCTGCTCCAGGACTGCGCCACGACCGACACGAGCTTCGAGCAACTTGGCCGGTGCCTTGCCCGGACGGAAGCCGGGGAGACGGATCTGTTGCGCGAGGGCCTTGTAGGCCTTGTCGAAATCAGGCTTGAGCTCCTCGAAGGGCACCTCAACGTTGATACGGACTCGCGTCGGGCTGAGCTGCTCGACGGTGCTCTTCACGGACTGGCTCCTTCGTGTGGTCGTGCTTTTTCTGTGCGGCAGTTGCCTGCCCTGTGGTTCTGGTCGGGGTGACAGGATTTGAACCTGCGACCCTCCGCTCCCAAAGCGGATGCGCTACCAAGCTGCGCTACACCCCGGTCGAAGCCGGCTCTCGCCAACTTCGCGAGGACCCGAGGAAGAATCCTACGGCCCCCCGATTATGAAATCCAAAGCGAGGTTGGGTACAGTCACTCATCGCAGACGACATGCATGGCGATCCCAGGTTGTCGTATGCACGGGGATGTAGCTCAATGGTAGAGCCTCAGTCTTCCAAACTGATTACGCGGGTTCGATTCCCGTCATCCCCTCCACACAGGAGCGTTCCCACCCCAGGGAACGCTCCTTTTTTGTCGCGCACAGGCGGTCGCGGACATCTCTGCCGCTATGACATGCGTCACAGGCGCACCAGACGCGCCCGCACCTGTCGTCTGGGGCCCGCTCCCCCGTTCGCCGAGCGCGTAACCACGATTTCGGTCAGTACTCTGGGAGATGTCCGATTTGTCCCCTACTCGTGGATGTTGCAGCCCCGCAGCCGGCGGTCCGCGAGAACTCCGGAGGCCCACCGTGGAACTGCTACTCATTCTCGTGATCGTGGCGGCGGTCGCCTTCCTGGTGGTGAGGAGCCGCAACAACCGCGCCGGGCAGACCGCGAACCAGCTCGAGGACGCCAAGGCGGACGCTCGCCAGGCAATCGAACGGCTCGGCGGACAGGTGTACAGCCTCACCGGGTCCGACACCGCCTCGCAGCAGGCACTCGCCGACGCGTCCGAGCGGTACACCGCGGCGGGCTCCCAGATCGATCAGGCCACGACGCCCGTCCAGGCGCGTCTCGCCAAGCAGACGGCGCTCGAGGGTCTCTACTACATCCGCGCCGCCCGCACGGCCATGGGCATGGACCCCGGCCCGGAGATTCCGTCGATCGACGGCCAGAAGTCCGCGGGAGCTGTCACCGAGGACCGTGAGGTCGAGTTCGAGGGGCGGCAGGTCGCGGCGTCGCCGAACCCGTCGTCGAAGACACCGAACTACTACCCCGGCGGCCGCGTCGCAGGACGCCCGGTTCCCGCCGGCTGGTACTCGGAGCCGTGGTGGAAGCCCGCTCTCGTCGCAGGCGCGTGGGGCCTGGGCTCGATGTTCCTGTTCTCGGCGATGTTCTCCGGCATGGCCGGAGTGGGGTACGACGCACAGGGCTTCGAGAGCGGAGCGGGCGACGCGTCCCAGGACACCGGTGACGCGGGCGCGGACGGCGGCGGCGACGGCGGTGACGCAGGCGCAGACGGCGGCGGCGACATGGGCGGGGACGCCGGTGGCGACGGCGGCGGATTCGACTTCGGAGGCGGCGGAGACGGCGGCGGATTCGACTTCGGTGGTGGGTTCGACTTCTAGCCGGCCGTCAGGAGGGCTGGCAGCTCGGGCACCAGAAGAGGTTGCGGCCCTTCATGACCGAGTGGGTGACCGGGGTGCCGCAGATCCGGCACGGTGATCCCGCCCGCCTGTAGACGTACGTCCGGGGACGGTCCTTGGCATACGCCGGATCGCCGTGATCGTCCTCGGGGCGGACGACGTGCATCTTGCCGCGGCGGACCCCGACCTTCATCAGGGCGACGAGGTCGGCCCACAGCGCGTCCCACTCGTCACGGGACAGCGCTCGACCGGGCCTGTCGGGGTTGATGCCGTGCCGGAACAGGACCTCCGCCCGGTACACGTTGCCGATGCCGGCGATCACGGCCTGATCCATCAGCAGTGCCCCGATCGGGGTCTTCGACGCCGAGATGCGTTTCCACGCCTTGTCGGGGTCGGCGTCCTTGCGGAGCGGGTCCGGCCCCAGCCGCGCCTCGATGGCGGCGACCTGCGGCGGATGGAGGACCTCACAGGCCGTCGGACCGCGGAGGTCGGTGCCGAATTCGGCGCCGACCATCCGCATCCTGACCTGCCCGACCGGCGGTTCCATCGGAACGGCCGATTCCGTGAACGCTCCGTACAGTCCCAGGTGGACGTGCACGACCAATCCGGACTCGTAGTGATGCCACAGGTGTTTACCCCAGGCCTCGGACTTGACGAGAACGCGGCCGTCGACGAGCGCCGCGTCCTCGGAAAATCGGCCCTGCGGGCTCAGCACCCGCACCGGCGCACCGGCGAACCGGCGTTGGTGTAGCCGGGCCAGCCGGTGCAGGGTGTGACCTTCGGGCAAGGGCGATCAGGCCTCGGGCAGGGCGGGGGCGACGCCGGTCTTCTCGAACTCGGACAAGATGTCGATGCGGCGCTGGTGGCGCTCCTCGTTCGACCACTCGGCGGCGAGGAAGGCGTCCACGATCGCGAGGGACTCCTCGAGGGAGTGCATGCGCCCGCCGAGGCCGATCAGCTGAGCGTTGTTGTGCTGGCGGGCCAGCTGCGCGGTCTCGACGCTCCACGCCAAGGCACATCGCGCACCCTTCACCTTGTTCGCGGCGATCTGCTCACCATTGCCGCTGCCGCCCAGCACGATGCCGAGGCTGCCCTCGTCGGCGACGACACGACGGGCCGTCTCGATGCAGAAGGCGGGGTAGTCGTCGAGGGCGTCGTAGACGTGAGCGCCGCAGTCGACGGTCTCGTGGCCCGCGGCCGTCAGGTGTTCGATGATCTCGTTCTTACGTTCGAATCCGGCATGGTCGGCACCCAGGTATACGCGCATGACTGGTGATTCTGTCAGGCGTCGTCGCGAATCGTGTCAGGGGCCCGGGACGCTTATCGTGATCAGCATGTATCCCGACAACGGACAGAACTGGGGACAGGCGTATCCGGGACATCGGCCGGTCCCCGCGCAGCACCAGTGGGGTGGCGGGACGGGATGGAATCCTCCGGTCCCGTTGCCGGGCCTCATGCCGAACGACCGGCCCGCCCGGCACTCGTGGGAGATCCCGCTGCTCGTGGTGGCGATCGTTCTCACCGTCGTCGCCTACGTGGCGTCGATCGCGGCGCTCTTCCTCGGCGTGGTGTCGACGTGGGTGCTCATCGTGCTGGTCGCGCCGATCCTCATCGCCGTCGGCCGCGGCCAGCTCTACGGCTCGCAGCAGGTGAACGGGATCAAGATGACGCCCACCCAGTTCCCCGACGGGTACCGGATGGTGGCCGAAGCGGCCGCACGGTTCGGGATGACCGAGCCGCCCGACGCATACGTCGTGCTCGGGAACGGCCGGATCAACGCGTTCGCATCCGGACACGGCTTCCGCCGCTTCGTCGTGGTGTACAGCGACCTGTTCGAGATCGGCGGCGAGGCCCGCGAGCCCGACGCCCTCGCCTTCATCATCGGCCACGAGGTCGGCCACATCGCGGCCGGTCACGCCTCCTACTGGCGGCAACTGGGACAGTTCGCCGCCAACTACATTCCCGTCGTCGGGTCGGCGCTGTTCCGTTCGATGGAATACACCGCGGACAACCACGGTTACTGCGTCCGTCCTGCGGGCGCCCGCGGCGCGATGGGCGTTCTCGGCGCCGGCAAATATCTTGTGAGCATCGTCGGATTCGACGAACTCGCCGACCGGGCCACCACCGAACGCGGGTTCTTCCCGTGGTTCGTGAATCTGCTGTCGGGACATCCGGTGCTCACCTGGCGTGCCGCCGCCCTGCGGAACAGGACCCGGCACGGTCACCTGTTCGTGAAACCCGGCCAGATCTACCGCGATCCGCAGCAACTGCAGTACGCGGCCGACCCGGCCGGGCCCGTCACTCGGTGACCGTGCCCAGGATCGGGGCTGGGCTCAGTCGAACTGAGGGTCCTCGGTCCGGGTGCGCTTGAGCTCGAAGAAGTGCGGGTAGCCGGCCAGTGCGACCGCACCGTCCCACACCTTGCCCGCATCCTCGCCGCGGGGAATCCGCGACAGGACCGGGCCGAAGAACGCGACGCCGTTGACGTGGATCGTCGGGGTTCCGACGTCCGGTCCGACGGCGTCCATGCCGGCGGCGTGACTCTCGCGCAGTGCGGTGTCGTACTCCTCCGATTCGGCGGCCTCGGCCAGTTCGGCCGGCAGGCCGACCTCGGCGAGCGACTTGACGATCACGTCGCCGAAGTCCTTGTTGCCCTCGTTGTGGATGAGCGTGCCCATCGCGGTGTACAGCGGCAGCAGGATCTCGTCACCGTGCTTCTGCGCGGCCGCGATCAGCACCCGAACCGGGCCCCACGCCTTGGTCATGAGCTCGCGGTATTCCTCCGGCAGATCCCGGCCTTCGTTGAGAACGGCCAGGCTCATCACATGGAAGTTCGCCTGCAGGTCGCGAACCTGCGTGGCCTCGAGGATCCATCGCGAGGTGATCCAGCACCACGGGCACAGTGGGTCGAACCAGAAATCAGCGACGTCCCTGGCGGTCCCGGCGTTCGTCCCAGCACTCACGTGATGCTCCTTCTCGGTGATGTACACATTCCCGTCCAGTCAACACCTCCCTGCCGGGAATCCTTCCCGGAGACCCCGCTCGCGGCAGTAGGGTCGACAGTGGTCGACCGGAAGGGAGCATCCTCACATGTCCTCCACTCGCACGTTCGTCGTCGTCGGCGGCGGCCTCGCCGGAGCGAAAACGGCAGAAGCATTGCGTGACAAGGATTTCGACGGTTCGATCATCCTCCTGTCGGAGGAGGAACACCTTCCCTACGAGCGACCTCCGCTGTCGAAGGAACACTTCGCAGGCAAGAAGGCTCTCGGCGACTTCACCGTCCATCACGGCGACTGGTACCGCGACCATCACGTGGACCTGCGGCTCGGCACCACCGCCACCGCCCTCGACCTCACCGCCCATACCGTGACGCTGCCGGACGGTTCCACGCTGGGCTATGACAAGCTCGCCCTCGCCACCGGTTCACGCTCACGCCGCCCACCGATCTCCGGCTCCGACGCCGAGGGCGTCCATTACCTCCGCACCATCGACGAATCGGACAGCCTGATCGACGCGGTCGCCGGCGGCGGGCGGCTCGTGGTGATCGGCGCCGGCTGGATCGGCCTCGAGGTGGGTGCCTCCGCACGGGAGAAGGGCGTCGACGTGACGGTGGTGGAGGCCGCCGAAGTTCCCCTGCTCGGCTCCCTCGGCCCCGAGATCGGCTCGGTCTTCGCCGAACTCCACCGCGAGCACGGTGTTCAACTGCACCTCGGCGCCACGGTCGAGGAGATCGTCGTCGACGACGGCAAGGCCACCGGGGTTCGGCTGAGCGACGGCACCGTCCTTCCCGCCGACGCCGTCCTCGTCGCCGTCGGCGCGGCACCCAACATCGAGATCGCGGAACGGGCCGGACTCGACGTCGACGGCGGCGTTCTCGTCGACGCCGGGTTGCAGACCAGCGACCCCGACGTCGTCGCGGTGGGCGACATCGCCGCGCAGTGGCATCCGCAGCTCGGCACCCGAATCCGGGTCGAGCACTGGGCGAACGCACTCAACCAGCCGGCCGTGGCCGCCGCCACCATGCTCGGGCACGCAGCCGAATACGGGAACCTGCCCTACTTCTTCACCGACCAGTTCGATCTGGGCATGGAGTACGTGGGGTACGCCCCGCACGATTCGTACGACCGGGTGGTCGTGCGTGGCGATTTCGCCGCACGCGAATTCGTGGCCTTCTGGCTCGACGCGGACAATCACGTCCTCGCCGGCATGAACGTCAACATCTGGGATGTCACCGATCAGATCAAGCAACTGGTGTCCTCGTCCGCCCCGGTCGATCCCGACCGCCTGGCCGACCCCGAGGTGCCGTTGACCGACCTGTCCGGTTAACACCCCCGGCCCACTCGTGATGGGATGGCAGCATCGAGTACGAGCATCGCCGCCGATCACGAGGAGACCTCTGTGGCCCCACCCAACCTGACCCGCGAACAGGCAGCCGAACGAGCCCGACTGCTGACCGTCGACAACTATCTGATCGAACTCGACCTCACCGACGGGACAGGTCAGCCCGGAGTCGAGACGACAATTCAGCCCGGAGTCGAGACGTTTTCTTCTCGCACCACCGTCACGTTCGGGGCCACCCCCGGCGCGTCCACGTTCGTCGACATCGTCGCGGCCCGTGTGCATTCGGCGACCTTGAACGGCTCGCCCGTCGACGTCTCGGATTACGACGAGTCCACCGGCATCACGCTCACCGGTCTCGCGGAACGCAACGAGCTGGTGGTCGAGGCCGACTGCGCGTACTCGCACACCGGTGAAGGGCTGCACCGCTTCGTGGACCCGACCGACGACGCGGTGTACCTGTACTCGCAGTTCGAGACCGCCGACGCCAAGCGCATGTTCGCCTGCTTCGACCAGCCCGACCTGAAGGCGACATTCGACGTGCACGTCACGTCCCCCGCCGACTGGAAGGTGATCTCCAACTCCGCGACCGTCGAGACGGTGGCGGCGGAACCCGGCCGTCACATCTTCCGCACCACGCCGAAGATGAGCACCTACCTCGTCGCGCTCATCGCCGGCCCGTACGCGGAGTGGACCGACAACTACTCCGACGAGCACGGCGACATTCCCCTCGCGATCTACTGCCGCGCCTCGCTCGGGAAACACATGGACTCCGAGCGCCTGTTCACGGAAACCAAGCAGGGCTTCGCGTTCTACCACCGCAACTTCGGCACCCCCTACGCGTTCGGGAAGTACGACCAGCTGTTCGTTCCCGAATTCAATGCGGGCGCAATGGAGAACGCAGGCGCCGTCACGTTCCTCGAGGATTACGTCTTCCGGTCCAAGGTGACGCGGGCGTCGTACGAGCGGCGCGCCGAGACCGTGCTGCACGAGATGGCGCACATGTGGTTCGGCGACCTCGTCACCATGCGCTGGTGGGACGACCTGTGGCTCAACGAGTCCTTCGCGACGTTCGCCTCCGTGCTCTGCCAGAGCGAGGCCACCGAATACACCAACGCCTGGACCACGTTCGCCAACGTCGAAAAGTCCTGGGCGTACCGGCAGGATCAGCTGCCGTCCACCCACCCCATCGCCGCCGACATCCCCGACCTCGCCGCGGTCGAGGTGAACTTCGACGGCATCACGTACGCGAAGGGCGCCTCCGTCCTCAAGCAGCTCGTCGCGTACGTCGGGCTAGACCCCTTCCTGTCCGGCCTGCGGGACTACTTCCGCGACCACGCCTTCGACAACGCCACGTTCGACGACCTCCTCGGTGCACTCGAGAAGTCCTCGGGCCGCGACCTGTCCGACTGGGGAGCCCAGTGGCTCAAGACCACCGGGCTCAACATCCTGCGTCCCGAATTCGACGTCGACGCGGACGGCAAGTTCACCCGGTTCGCCGTCCTGCAGTCCGGCGCAGCACCCGGTGCCGGTGAGCGACGGGTGCACCGCATCGCGGTCGGCGTATACGACGACCGGGACGGCAAGCTCGTGCGCACGAAGCGGGTGGAACTCGACCTCGACGCCACCGAACGCACCGACGTCACCGAACTCGTCGGTGTCGAACGCGGGCAGCTGATCCTCGTCAACGACGACGACCTCACGTACTGCTCGCTGCGGCTCGATCCCGACTCGCTCGCCACCGCCATCGACCGCATCGGCGACATCGACGAGCCTCTCCCCCGCACCCTGGTGTGGTCGGCGGCCTGGGAGATGACGCGTCAGGCCGAACTCAAGGCGCGGGACTTCGTCGCCCTCGTGCAGCGCGGCATCGGCGCCGAAACCGAGGTCGGTGTCGTCCAGCGACTGCTGATGCAGGCCCAGACCGCGCTGCACAGCTACGCCGAACCCGAGTGGTCCAAAGAACACGGCTGGCCGGACTTCGCGAACCGGCTCCTGGAACTGGCGCGGGAAGCCGAGCCTGGTTCGGATCACCAGCTGGCGTTCGTCAACGCGCTGGCGGGCGCGCAGCTGTCGGCATGGCACACCGAGGTGCTGCAGGAACTGCTCGACGCCGCACCCGAAACGGTCGGGCTGCCGGGCCTCGTCGTCGACACGGACCTGCGCTGGCGTCTCGTCACCGCGCTCGCCGGGGCCGGTGAGATCGACGCCGAGGGCATCGAGACGCCGTTCATCGACGCCGAAGCCGAACGCGATCCCACCGCGGCAGGCGCCCGCAACGCCGCCGCGGCGGCCACCGTCCGCCCGCAGGCCGCGGTGAAGGAACAGGCCTGGAACCGGGTGGTCGGCGACGATTCCGTGCCGAACATCACCGCCCGCTCGATCATCGGCGCCTTCGCCGGTCACGGGCAGTCCGAGATCCTCGCACCGTACGTGGCCCGCTATTTCGCGGACATCCCCGCGGTGTGGGAGCGGCGGTCGAGCGAGGTCGCGCAGACCGTCGTGGTGGGTCTGTACCCGTCGTGGTCGATCAGCGAGGAGTCCGTGGCGGCAGCCGACGAGTTCCTGGCCGGCGACCATCCGCCGGCTCTGCGCCGCCTGGTGGTCGAGGGCCGGGCCGGGATCGTCCGGTCGCTGGCGGCCCGGAAGTTCGACGCGAGCTGATCGGTGGCCGATCCTGCCGGCCTAGTCCGGCAGGATCGGCACGCTCACACCCTGGTCCCGGCCCAGCAGCACCGCGCGGGTGACCGCCGAGGAGCCGAAGCGGTCGCGGAGGCTGTCGAGTGTGCTGTCGAGGGAACTGCTCGTGTACGGGTCGAACGGCAGCGCGAGCTGTTGCGGGCAGTCGTCCTCGAGGTTGGCCACCGCGATCCCCACCAGGGTGATGCCCTTGGATTCGATCATCGGCCACGCGGTGCTCAGCAGGCCCCGGGCCGTGGTGAGGATCGTCTGTGTCTGAGCCGACGGCTGCGCGAGAGTGTGCGAACGCGTGACCCGGGTGAAGTCGTCGAACCGCAGCCGGAGCACCACCGTGCGCCCCACCCGCTCGCCGCGGCGCAGCCTGCCCGCCACCCGGTCGACCAACGTCACCAGGGCGGCGTCCACGTCCTCCCTCGACTTCGGTCTGCGCCCCAGGGCGTGCTGCGCGCCGACGGATCTCCGCCTGCGCCCCACCTGCACGGGCCGCGGGTCGCGTGCCCAGGCGAGCGCGTGGAGGTGGTGGCCCGCCGCGGGTCCGACGATGGAGACGAGCAGCTCTTCGGGATAGTGGGCGAGCTGGCCGACGGTGGCGATCCCGGCGTCGCGGAGCTTGACCGACGTCACCGCGCCGACTCCCCACAGCCGTTCGACCGGCAGCGGATGGAGGAACTCGATCTCGCGGTCCGGCGGCACGTGCAACAGTCCGTCGGGTTTGCCCACCGCGCTGGCGACCTTGGCGAGGAACTTCGTTCTCGCGACGCCGACGGTGATCGGCAGCCCCACCTGCTCGCGCACGTCGCGGCGCAGGCGTGCCGCGATGTCGACCGGCGTGCCCGCGATCTTGCGGAGACCGGCGACGTCGAGGAAGGCCTCGTCGATGGACAGTCCCTCGACCAGGGGCGTGGTCCGGCCGAAGACCTCGAACACCGCCTTGCTCGCGGCCGCATACGCCGACATCCGTGGCCGCACCACGAGGGCGTGCGGGCACAGGCGCAGCGCCTGCGCGCCGCTGCTGGCCGTGCGCACCCCGTACGCCTTCGCCTCGTAGCTCGCGGCCAGCACGACGCCGCCGCCGACGATCACCGGACGACCCCGCAGACCGGGGTCGTCCCGCTGCTCCACCGAGGCGTAGAACGCATCGAGGTCGGCGTGCAGGATGGTCGCCTCGGCGCCACTCGAGATGCGCGGGCGCGGCGAATCGGACACGAACATATGTTCGCATCGACCACCGACAGAAGTCGAGGGTCGTTCAGACCGACAACAGCATTCGCAGTGCGGTGGGTGTCTCGCCGAGTTGGGCGCGGATGGTCCTGGTCATGTGCGCCTGATCCGAGAAACCCAGGTCGGCCGCGAGGCCGGCGAGGTCCCGGTCGCCGTTCTCGATCCGCTCGAGCGCCCGCCCGACCAGACCCCTGTTGCGGTACCTGGTGAGCGACACACACATGACGGCGCTGAACGCGCGACTGAGCGCGAACGGTGACACCCCGAACCGCTCGGCGAGCGGTATCAGACCGTCCGAGCCGGGCTCGTCGTCGAGGACCGCCGCACGGGCGGCGGCCGCTATTACGTCGTCCGGAAGGCCGCCGCGCCGGCGTGAAACCGACGGCCCCCGTGACGCGGCGAGCGCGGCGACCGCGACGAGCCGGACGATCTCCTCGGCGAGGGCGAAGTGGACGCGCGCCGACTGGCCTGGTCGATCGTCGACGGCCCCTACCGGCATCACCATGCGTCCGCCCAGGTGAGCGAAGACGGCAACTGCGCGACCGTGTTCGTCTGGATCGCGGACATCCTGCCCGCGAGTCTCGCGGACCGGACCGCGCAGATGATGGAACTCGGCATCGGCGCCGTCCGGCGGACCCTCGACAGGGCTGACCGCGTCATCGACATCCGGTGAGACACCGACGGCCCGATCCGGTTCAGGAGGACTGAGCCGGGATCGGGCCGCGCGGACGCTGATCTGTGCAGGTTTACGGCGAGGCGATTGCCGCGCTCATCACGCGGATGGCACTCACGAGACCGTCGATGAGGTCGCCGTCGCCGAACGACGATACGGCGGCGGTGGCACCGAGCTGGGCGACCCGGTCGGTGACCCGGTTGGCCACGGCCCGGCCGCTGCGGATCTCGACCGTCCGCTGGTTGGGCGAGACCGCGATGAGCACGGACCGTTCCGCCTCGGGCGTCGTCGGGAACAGCGCGTCGGCGCCGGCTGCGGTGTCGGCGCCGAGGTCGCCGATGTACGCGTTGAAGCGCACCTTCGTCTTGCGGGTGCCTTCGGTGAGGGCATCGTCGAGGCGGACGAGTTCGTCCGTCGTGAACGGCAGGTCGTCGGTGAACGGCTCACCGACACGGTGCACGCCCGAGATGCGACCGCTGGAGGTCACGACGCTGCCGACAGGGAGATTGTCCGCGGATACCGCGGACGCGGGAATCAGGTCACCACTTGCCACTTGCCGAGCCTCCAATCAGGTCTGCCGAACCGGCGTGCACGCCGTGGTGTCCGCCGTGATGACCGTGCGTGGTCACCTCGTCGACGGCGCTCCACAGCACCGGCGCGTGCGTCCATTCCTCACCGAGGTGGAACGCGGGCGGCACGGGGCCCGGCGTCTTCTTGCCGACGAACGACATCCCCGCGAAGAAGGCGGTGATCAACGCCGGAATTCCTACGAATATCAGCACTGTCTCGAGAATGCTCACAACGCAAACGGTAGCCCAGAACCGTGCGAGGGGAAGCGTCAGGGCCGAACTTCGCGAAGGGGACCCGCGGAACGCTCAGGCGGCGCCTTCACCGAGGTAGGGCATCCACGACGGGTGCAGGTCCTTGGTGGACGCCAGCAGTCGCCAGTGCGGCCCCGACGGAGGCACCAGGGACGCCCGGAGCGTCCAGCCGAGTTCGCTCAGCAACTTGTCCGCTTTGCGGTGGTTGCAGGGTGCGCAGCAGGCCACGCAGTTCTCCCACGAATGCTCGCCGCCGCGACTGCGGGGAACCACGTGATCGACGGTTTCGGCCTTGGCACCGCAATAGGCGCACCGGAACCGGTCCCGGTGCATGAGGGCTGCGCGGGTCATCGGAACCCGGGCGCGATACGGCACGCGCACGTAGTTCCGGAGGCGGATCACGGACGGCACCTGCACGGACCACTGCTCGGAGTGGACGACCGGGGCCTGGGGATCCTCGTGGACGGTGTCGGCCTTACCGCAGGTCATCAACACCACGGCGCGGCGGGCAGGAAGGGCGGTGAGCGGCTCGTAGGTGACATTCAGGAGAAGCACCCGGCGCTTGATCCAGAGCGGAACCGCATTCTCGCCCGGGAAAGAAGGCTCTGCGCTGTGCGCGGAGCCTTCGGTGATCACTTGTAAAGCAAACGCCCCTGAAACCCCGGCACTCCGGGCATCAGTGGGCACGAGTTGTCGGTGCGCGCGGGCGCTGTGTCGATTCTTCATGCGACCTCCGGGAGATTGCCACCAAGTGCACCATGAATTGCCAGCTCGTGCACGTCCATTTCCGACAAAAATGCAGGACATTCGGTGAACAGACGGTGACGAAGACCGTTCGCGCCCACACGTGCACAATGGAAGGCGCCATGACTGACGTGCAGCAGACCTTCTACGAGGCGGTGGGCGGAGCGGAGACGTTCCGCAAACTCACCGCGCGCTTCTACGAGGAAGTCGCCAAGGACGACATCGTGCGGCCCCTCTACCCCGAGGAAGATCTGGGTCCGGCCGAGCGCCGGATGCGGATGTTCCTCGAGCAGTACTGGGGCGGGCCGCACACCTATTCGGACGAGCGCGGCCACCCGCGACTGCGGCTGCGTCACCAGCCGTTCAAGATCGGCCCGATCGAGCGGGACGCCTGGCTGCGGTGCATGCACACGGCCATCGCGTCGATCGACTCCGGCACCCTCGACGACGCCCACCGCAAGGCCCTCACCGAGTACATGGACATGGCCGCGGCGTCGATGGTGAACTCCGCCTTCTGAAACCGCCCCGCGCCGATAACGCCGGTCGAGTCGTGGTGCGGGCGATCGTTTGGCACGATGGGCGTTTGTGAGCACTCCCGCCGAAACGCCCGCCGACGACACGCAGCCGGCACCCTGGTGGTCCGACGCCGTCTTCTACCAGATCTATCCCCGCTCGTTCGCCGACGCGAACGGTGACGGTGTCGGCGACCTCCACGGAGTGCGGGACAAGCTGGGATACCTCGAACTGCTCGGTGTCGACGCCCTCTGGCTGAGCCCGGTCATGCGCTCCCCGATGGCCGATCACGGTTACGACGTGTCCGATCCCCGTGACATCGACCCGCTGTTCGGTGACCTCGCGAGCATGGACGCCCTGATCGAGGCCGCGCACGCGCGGCAGATCAAGGTGACGATGGACCTGGTGCCCAATCACACCAGCGTCGAGCACGAATGGTTCCGCGCCGCCCTGGCGTCGCCGCCGGGCAGTCCCGAACGGGACCGATACATCTTCCGCGACGGTCGCGGTGAGGACGGCGCGGAGCCGCCCAACAACTGGCCGAGCATCTTCGGCGGGCCGGCGTGGACGCGGATCACCGAGGCCGACGGCAAGCCCGGCCAGTGGTATCTGCACATCTTCGCGGCGGAGCAGCCCGACCTGAACTGGGATAACCCGGAGGTCGTCGACGATCTCACGAAGACGCTCCGGTTCTGGCTGGACCGCGGCGTCGACGGATTCCGCATCGACGTCGCGCACGGCATGGCCAAGCCGGAAGGTCTGCCGGACCACGACTGGTCCGCCAACGAACTGCTGCAGAACTCCGATGGCGATCCGCGGTTCGACAACCCCGCGGTCCACGACATCCACCGCGGCATCCGCAAGGTCCTCGACGAGTACCCGGGCACGATGGCCGTCGGGGAGATCTGGGTTCGAGACAACGAACGCTTCGGCGAGTACATCCGGCCCGACGAACTGCACCTCGGGTTCAACTTCCGGCTGGCCGAGGCCGAGTTCTCGGCGGAGACGGTGCGGGAGGCGATCGAGAACTCCCTGACCGCCGTCGACCAGGTGGGCGGGACACCCACGTGGACCCTGTCGAACCACGACGTCGAACGGGAAGTCACCCGGTACGGCGGCGGCGAGATCGGCACGGCACGCGCCCGGGCCATGATCCTCGTCGAACTGGCGTTGCCCGGTGCGGCGTTCCTGTACAACGGTGCCGAACTCGGCCTGCCCAACGTCGACCTCCCCGATTCGGCGTTGCAGGATCCGGTGTGGGAACGATCCGGTCACACCGAACGCGGCCGCGACGGCTGCCGTGTGCCCGTGCCGTGGGAAGGCACCGAACCACCGTTCGGGTTCAGCACCGGCGAGCCCTGGCTGCCGATGCCCCCCGAATGGGCGGACCTCACCGTCGAGGCGCAACTCGAGGACGTCACGTCGACGCTGTCGCTGTACCGTGCAGCACTCGAACTGCGCTCGCTGCGTCCGGAGTTCTCCGGTCCCGGGGTCGACTGGTACGGGAGCCCCGCGGGCTGCTTCGCCTTCCGCAGGCGCGGCGGACTGATCTGCGCCCTCAACGCCACCGACGCGCCGATCTCGCTGCCACCCGGTGAGGTGCTGCTCAGCAGCGCGCCGCTCGTCGAGGGGCAGCTCCCACCGAACGCGGCTGCGTGGCTCATCTGACCCGCACTCCCGCAGTTGCGGCGGTCGTCGCAGCATCGATCCTGTTCGCCACCACGGGAACCGCGCAGGCCCTTGCGTCCCGCGCCCTCGGATACGACCTCGACCCACTGGCCGTCGGCTCGGCCCGGGTCGTGGCCGCGGGCGCGCTCCTCGCGGCGTTCGCGGCGCTGCGCGGCGGACTCGGGTTCGGTGACGGCCCCGGGATTCGCCGATATGCGCCCGCCGTGTGGGGCGGGATCGGGGTCGCGGCGTACCAACTCGGATTCTTCACTGGCGTGCAGAGCGCCGGAGTGGCCGCAGGAACCATGATCGCGCTGGGTTCGGGACCCGCGTTCACCGGCGCGCTGCAATGGGCGGTGCACCGTCACCGCCCCGGCCCGGTGTGGGCCGTGTCCACCGTCATCGCCGTCGCCGGCATGGCGTTGATCGTGGCGGGCACGACCGGCGGCTCCGACTCGTCCGGGATCCTGGCGGGTGCGCTGCCTGCGCTGATCGCCGGTCTCGGGTACGCCGCCTACACGGTCGCCGGGTCGTCGCTGCTCGCGGCGGGTTCGAGTCCCGAGGCGGCGATGGGACAGATGTTCGGTCTCGGTGGACTGTTCCTGATCCCCGTGCTCGTCGCGACCTGGCCGGGCGGCCTCGACACCGGGGCGGGCGCCGCGGCCGCCGTGTATCTGGCGATCGTCCCGACCGTGCTGGCGTATCTCCTGTTCGCCGCCGGTCTGCGGCGGCTGCCACCCGCGACGGTCGCGACGCTGACCCTCACCGAACCGGTGGTCGCGGCACTGCTCGGGACCGCGGTGCTCGGCGAGCAGCTGACCCTGGTCGCGGGGCTGGGCATGGCGGCCGTCGTCGCGTCGCTCGCCGTGCTGGCCACCAGCACGCTGCGGTCCGGCTGACGGCGCGCTACCGCGCGACCGACAACGGAATCCCCCCACCGCGGTGCCGGTAGATCGACCCGAACCGGGCGTCCACCCGCAGCCACGACGCGGTGGCACGCACCCGGACCAGTTCGGAGGCGTCGATGCGCTCGAGGTCGATGTCGGCGGTCAGCCGATCCGAGCCCGCGTGCGGAACGAACCCCATCGCGGTGAGAGCGAACACCACCCGCATCGGGATGCCGACCGTGTGCTCCGCGCCCGCCACCTGCAGGACTTCCTGGTCGAGAAGTGATGCGGGTGGGCCGTGGCCGCTGCCGTGCTCCTGCGCCAGGGCCGCACCGCGCTGCGCGAGGTCGACGAGAACACGCGCCGGGACGTCGTCGACGTGAACGAAGCCCTCCGCCGGAGGCAGTGCGCCCCGCCACGCCGAATCCATCGAGAAACCCGGATCGATGTCGGCTGCGGTCGCCGCTTCGAGAGCGGCGAGCAGTTGGTCGCCGGCAGCCGACGTGTCGTCGGGGGTGATGGTCCCCGCGACCGTGCGCACCGCCAGCGCGTCGAAACCGGTTGCCGCCCAGATCGTCAGGCGGCCGGGTCCGCGTTGACGCAGACGCACCACCGTCGACTCGTCCAACCGGACCACCCTCGTGAGGAATGTGGCGAGATCACCGCGCTCAGTGGCGTCCGGGATCGACAGGACGCGCTCATACACGCTGCCAGCTCTCCAGGTACGCCCGCTCGACGTCGGTGATTCTGCGCAGGCGCTGGGTGTCGATGTCGAACGCCGCGATCTGCGTCGACGCGATGATGGACGGCGCGACCGAGACGTCGACGCCCTTCGGTCGGACCTCGTAGTTGATCGTGAAATCGACCGCGCGCACCTTCTCCACCCACATCAGGACGTCGAGCGGTGAATCGCTGTGCCGGAGTTGCCCGCGGTAGCGCACATGGAGGTCCGCGATGACCGCGCCGTCACGCAACGTCACGGTCGGACGGTCGTCCTCGAACAGCCAGGGAATCCGCGCCTCCTCCAGCAACGTCACCATCCGTGCGTGGTTGATGTGCTGGAAGACGTCCATGTCCGACCACCGAACTTCGACCTCCGCGTGAAAGCCCTCGCTCAACGTCATACCTCCGATCGGGTGCCCATACCTCGCACCATGCTGCGTACCTGACGCGCCGCCACCGAGAGCGTCGCGAGGTCAAGGGTCCCAGACTCGAATATTTCGGTGAGAGCGGACCTCGCCCTGGCCAGCCGGGACGCGTTCGTCGACTCCCAGTCGTCGATCTTCTCCTGCGGCGTCTCGTGAGGTTCACCACCCAGGAGCACTTCCATCGTGAGCTGACGCAGCGAACTGTAGAGGTCGTCGCGCAACGCGAGACGGGCCAGCGAATGCCAGCGGTCACCCCGCGCGAGAGTGGACACGGCGCTCAGCAGCCAGTCGATGCCGAGGTGCGCGTCGAGCTCGTAGTACAGCTCGGCGACCTCGTCGATGTCGCGTTCGGCGATGTCGGCGATGTCGCTGATGTCGAGCAGACAAAACTTGTCCAGAAGCCGGAACACCTCGAACGCGAGGTCCTCGGGCGCGCCGCGGACGACGAGGGGCCGCGCCCGCGTCTCCACGTCGGCGAGCTGATGCCCCCGCACGAGCTGCGGCACCCTCGGCGAGAGTGCACGGAAGTCGGCCGAGTACCGGGCGATCTCGGCGCCAACGGCGAGGGGCTGAGGCCGGTTGGTCAGGAACCAGCGGGACGCGCGGTCGAGAACTCGGCCGGACTCGAGAATCAGGTCGTCCTCGATGTCCGCCGCGATGTTCGCCGACCGGATCCTCGACCACAGCTCCGGCAGGGCGAAGATCTCGGTGACCGCCGCGTAGGCGCGGATGGCGTCGGTGCTGCTCGCACCCGCCTCGTCCGCCAACCGGTACGCGAAGGTGATACCGCCGTTGTCGATGGTCTCGTTCGCGAGCATCGTCGCCACGATCTGCCTGCGCAGAGGATGCGCCTTGATCGCGGTGCGGAACCGCTTGCGCAACACCGTCGGGAAGTACCGCGGCAGCCGCGGCGCGAACGTCTCGCTGTCGGGCAGGTCCGTCGCGAGGAGGTCGTCCTTGAGCGCGAGTTTCACATGCGCGGTGAGGGTCGCGAGTTCCGGAGACGTCAGGCCCTGACCGGCCTGCCTGCGTCGGGCGATCTCCTCGTCGGTGGGCAGGGCCTCGAGCTTCCGGTCGAGTCCGCGACGCGACGCCAGGTGCTCGATCTGGCGGCGATGCACGGTCAGCATCGGAACCGCGCTGGTCCGGGAGACACCGAGGAGATCGTTCTGCGCGATGTTGTTCGCGAGTACGAGTTGGGCCACCTCGTCGGTCATCGACGCCAGCAGAGGATTGCGTTCCTCCCGCGGCAGCCCGCCGCTGCTCACCAGCGAGTCCAGCAGGATCTTGATGTTCACCTCGTGATCGGAGCAGTCGACGCCCGCGGAGTTGTCGATCGCGTCGGTGTTGATCCGGCCACCGTTCTGGCTGTACTCGATCCGGCCGAGCGCCGTCACCCCGAGGTTGCCACCCTCGCCGACCACCTTCGCCCGCACCTCGTTGCCGTCGACGCGCACGGAGTCGTTGCTCTTGTCGCCCACCATCGCGTTGGTCTCGGTGGACGCCTTGACGTACGTGCCGATGCCACCGTTCCACAGCAGGTCCACCGGGGCACGCAGGATCGCCCGGACCAGTTCCGGCGGGGAGAGTTCGGTGACGGCGTCGTCGAGTCCGAGCGCGGCACGCGCGGCGGCACTGATCGGGACCGATTTGCGGGTCCGGTCCCACACGCCCCCGCCCTCGCTGATGATGCTGGTGTCGTAGTCGGCCCACGACGACCGGGGCAACGCGAACATCCGCGACCGCTCCGCGAACGACCGGGGGGCGTCGGGATCGGGGTCGAGGAAGATGTGCCGGTGGTCGAACGCCGCCACCAGCCGGATGTGTCGGCTCAGGAGCATGCCGTTTCCGAACACGTCGCCGCTCATGTCGCCAACGCCGACCGCGGAGAAGTCCTGGGTCTGGGTGTCGACGCCCATCTCCCGGAAGTGCCGTTTCACGCTCTCCCAGGCACCGCGCGCGGTGATGCCCATCCCCTTGTGGTCGTACCCGGCCGACCCACCGGACGCGAACGCGTCGCCGAGCCAGAATTTGTACTGCTCCGCAACAGAATTGGCGAGGTCGGAGAATTTCGCGGTGCCCTTGTCCGCGGCCACCACGAGATACCGGTCGTCGCCGTCGCGACGCACCACCCGGGCCGGGGGCACGATCTCCCCCGACACCTGATCGACGTTGTCGGTGAGGTCCAGGAGCCCGCAGATGAATGTGCGGTAGCAGTCCTGGCCCGCCTCGAGAGCGGCGGCGCGGTCGGCCGCCGCGTCCCCCGAGGGCGTCGGCGGATTCTTGACGACGAAGCCGCCCTTCGCGCCGACCGGGACGATCACCGCGTTCTTCACGGCCTGGGCCTTCGCCAACCCCAGGATCTCGGTGCGGAAATCCTCACGCCGGTCCGACCAGCGCAACCCGCCGCGGGCGACGGATCCGAACCGCAGGTGCACACCCTCGACGTCGGGTGAGTACACGAAGATCTCGTACTTCGGGCGGGGCTTCGGCAGTTCCTGGATCGAGGTCGGATCGAGCTTGATCGACAGGTATGTGGGCGGCTCCCCGGTCTCGCCGACGACGAAGTAGTTGGTGCGCAGCGTCGACTTGATCAGCCCGAACAGACCGCGCAGGATGCGGTCCGCGTCGAGGCTGACCACGGCGTCGATGTACTCCCGCAGACGGGTGTCGAGTTCGGACACCAGATCGGGTGAGGGCGTCTCCGGATCGAACATCGCCTCGAACAACTCGACGAGTGTGTACGCCGAACGGGGATTCGCCAGCGCAACCCCCTCGATGTGGAACTGACTGTACGGAAACCCGGCCTGACGCAGGTACTTTGCGTACGTCCGCAGGATCACGGCCTGCCGCCACGACACTCCCGCCCGCAGGATCAGCTCGTTGAACCGGTCGGCCTCCGCCCGCCCGAACCAGACGGCGGTGAAGGCATCGGTGAACCGTTCCTGAAGCTTCGGTGCGGCGGCCGACGCCTCCTCGGCGGCGAGTTCGGCATCCAGGTCGTCCTCCACCGAGGAGCGGAGCAGCTCCGCGGGCACCGACAACCCGAAATCGTAGATCCAGCAGGTCAACCCGTCCGGCCGCGGAATCAGATAGGGCCGTTCGTCGAGCACCTCCACACCCAGGCTCTGCAGCACCGGAAGCACCTGGCTCAACGAAATGCCGTCCCCGCCCACGTACAGGGTGAATCGCCAGTGCCCGACCTCCGCCCCGGGATCGCGGTAGAGCAGCAGATCGATGGAACCGTCTTCGAGCGCCTCCAGCCTCGCGAGATCCGACAACGCGCGTGTGGCGTCGAAATCCTCCTTGTACCCCTCGGGCAGGACGGCGGCGTAACGCTGCGCCAGAACGGGATCCACACCGGTGGTCACCGGGAGGAGGTCGCCGAGATGGTCGTCCCAGCTGCGGCTCGCCTCGGCCAGCATGGCCTGGACCCGTTCGCGGTCGGCGTCCGAGAGGTCGAGCCGAGACCCCATCTGTTCGGTGCTCTTGCGGATCGTCACGTGCAGCAACGCCAGGTCGGATTCCGTGACGCGCGCGGTGTATTCCAAAGTGCCGCCACCGAATTCCCGCAGCAGGATGTCCTGCATCGCGAGCCGGACCCGGGTGGTGTACCGGTCGCGGGGCAGGTAGATCAGGCAGGAGACGAATCGTCCGAGAAAGTCCTCGCGCACGAACAGACGCACCTGACGCCGGAGCCCGATGCTGTGCACGGCGGTCACCGTGTCGAAGAGTGTGTCGGCGTCGCTCGAGAAAAGCTCGGTGCGCGGGAACGACTGGATGACCTCCAGCATCGCCTGCCCCGAATACGAATTCAACTGGAACCCGGCCCGGTCGATCACCTTGCGCACCCGGCGAGCGATCACGGGAATGTCGAGGACGTTCTCGTGCAGCGCCGTGACCGTGAAGACCCCGAGAAAACGGTGCTCACCGGTGATGTTGCCGTTCTCGTCGAGAATGCTCACGCCGACGAAGAACGGGTAGACCGAGCGGTGCACGGTCGCGGGGAACGAGCCCTGCGTGAGCACGAGCAGGGGACGGTCGGGGATCTCGGCGGCCGGCGGCAGACTCAGCGGGCCTTCGGTGACCGCGTCGGAGCGCAGCAGTCCGAGACCGCTGCCCGGCACCACCTGCAGGCTGCGGGCGCCGGAGCTGTCGGGCTCCCCCAGTTCGAAGCGGCGGTAGCCCAGCGCCGCATAATTGCCCTGCGACATCCACCGCAGCAGATCGGCGCAGTCCTCCAGGTCGTCCTTAGACACGCCGGGACAGGGTGCGGACGTCTCGAGTTCGTCGGCGAGTGTCCGCTCGAGCTTGCGCATGATGTCGGTGTCCCGGACCACCTGGCGCACGTCGGCGAGGACGGTGCCGACTTCCTTCTCGAGTGTGTCGAGAACCGCGGAGTCGGTACGGGGATCGAGTTGGACGTGAATCCACGACTCGGCGAGGCTGCCCTCGTCGGCATCCTTGGCCGTGTCTCCCATGAGGATTTCGCGCAGTGCACCGATCGGATCGCGCCGGACCGAGACGATGGGGTGCACGAATTCGCTGATCCCGATGCCCAGGCGGTTCAGCAGCGCGGTGATCGATTCGACGAGCAGCGGCATGTCGTCCGTCACGATCTGCAGGGACGCACCGAGTTCGTGCCCGTCACCCGGGCGGTAGACGCGGGTGACCGCGCGCTCCGGCGGACGGTGCAGGGCAAGTGTCAGATGCGCGCCGAGCACGGCCTCGGAGGCGCCGTTGACGGCGCTCTCGCTGTCACCGCGATCGACGTGACGGAAATACACGGCTGCGAGAGTCGGCACCTGCGACCGGAGACCTTCGGGCAGATTCCGCGCCCACTCCGCATCTTTCAGTGCTGCCGATTCCGTCATCGGGGCTCACTTCCTCTGTTCCGATCGCCGCGGGCAACTCTCTCGAGACTAGCCCGCGGCGATGGGAACAGAGGGTGAACTTCGGGCACCCCGCGTGCCGGATCCGTCAGCCGGTGGTCACCGGCGCGAGGTACCGCTCGAGCGCGTCCCGTTCCGCCTCGGAGAGCGGACGCGAGCGTTCGGTCTTCGCGTCGAACGCCACCATCAGGGCGTCGCCCGTCGCGCAGCGGACCCCGTCGCGGTTCGTGACGATGTGCCGGATCGTGTACGACGAATTGCCGACGTGGAGCACCGACACGTCGATCGTCAGCGGACCGGAAGCGTCGGTGACGGGACGCAGGAATTCCACGTCCATCTTGCGCACCACCGTGGCGCCCGCCCGGGCTCCCACCGACTCCAGCTCCGACGACAGGAAATGCACACGTGCTTCCTGCATGTACTCGACGAAGCGGGTGTTGTTGACGTGACCCAGCCGGTCGGAGTCACCCCACCGGACCTGGATCTCGTACGTGAAGACCTTCGACTCCGCCAAGGGTCAGTCCCTCGTGAGCTTGCGGTGCGTCACCCGGTGCGGACGTGCCGCGTCCGGTCCGAGCCGCTCGACCTTGTTGGCCTCGTAGCCCTCGAAGTTGCCCTCGTACCAGTACCAGGCGGCTTCGTTGTCGCCGAAGCCACCCTCCCACGCGAGGATGTGCGTGCAGGTGCGGTCGAGGAACCAGCGGTCGTGGGAGATCACGACGGCGCAGCCGGGGAACTGCTCGAGGGCGTTCTCCAGCGAACCGAGGGTCTCGACGTCGAGGTCGTTGGTCGGTTCGTCGAGCAGGATCAGGTTTCCGCCCTGCTTGAGCGTCATCGCAAGGTTCAGGCGGTTGCGCTCACCACCGGAGAGGACGCCCGCCGGCTTCTGCTGATCGTGGCCCTTGAACCCGAACGAGCTGATGTAGGCGCGCGACGGCATCTCCGTCTGGCCGACCACGATGTGATCGAGACCGTCGGAAACGACCTCCCACACCGTCTTGTCAGGGTCGATGCCCGTGCGGTTCTGGTCGACGTAGCTGAGCTTGACCGTCTGACCGATCTTCACCTCACCGGCGTCCGGCTCCTCGAGCCCGACGATGGTCTTGAACAGCGTCGTCTTACCGACACCGTTGGGGCCGATCACGCCGACGATGCCGTTGCGCGGCAGGGTGAACGACAGGTCCTTGATCAGGACCCGGCCGTCGAAGCCCTTGTCGAGGCTCGAGACCTCGACCACGACGTCGCCGAGTCGCGGCGGCGCCGGGATCTGGATCTCGTCGAAGTCCAGCTTGCGGGTCTTCTCGGCTTCGTTGGCCATTTCCTCGTAGCGGTCGAGGCGGGCCTTGTTCTTGGCCTGACGGGCCTTCGCTCCCGAACGGACCCAGGCCAGCTCCTCCTTGAGGCGCTTCTGCAGCTTCTGGTCCTTCTTGCCCGCGACCTCGAGCCTCGCGGCCTTCTGCTCCAGGTAGGTGGAGTAGTTGCCCTCGTAGGGATACAGGCGGCCGCGGTCGACCTCACAGATCCACTGGGCGACGTGGTCGAGGAAGTACCGGTCGTGGGTGACGGCCAGGATCGCGCCCGGGTAGGCGGCCAGGTGCTGCTCCAGCCACAGGACGCTCTCCGCGTCGAGGTGGTTGGTCGGCTCGTCGAGCAGCAGCAGGTCGGGCTTGCTGAGCAGGAGCTTGCAGAGGGCGACGCGGCGCTTCTCACCACCGGAGAGGTGAGTGACCATCTCCTCCGGCGGCGGACAGCGCAGGGCGTCCATCGCCTGCTCGAGCTGGGAGTCGATCTCCCACGCGTCGGCGTGGTCGAGCTTCTCCTGGAGCTCGCCCATCTCCTCCATCAGCTCGTCGGAGTAGTCGGTGGCCATCAGCTCGGCGATCTCGTTGTACCGCTTGAGCTGGACCATGGTTTCACCCAGGCCCTCTTCGACGTTCTCGCGAACGGTCTTGGTCTCGTCCAAGTGCGGTTCCTGCATGAGGATCCCGACGGTGGCACCCGGAGCGATGAACGCTTCACCGTTGCCCGGCTGATCCAGCCCCGCCATGATCTTGAGGATGCTGGACTTACCCGCGCCGTTCGGGCCGACCACACCGATCTTGGCGCCGGGGTAGAAGCTCATCGTGACGTCATCGAGGATGACCTTGTCACCGTGCGCCTTGCGCACCTTCTTCATCGTGTAAATGAACTCAGCCATGGGGCCAGCCTAATGGTGAAGTGCGATGAACCCACATCGCGGAGGGTCGGGGACGTGATCGGGGGCTTCGCAGGAAGAAGCCGCGGGCACCGGCGCCGCGGGCGCGGGGTCGGCGCCGATACCCGCTGGTGCGCTACGCGACGAGGGACCGAGTGGCGACCTGTTCCGTCGCCGGGGTCGGCGCACCCCCGTCCGCGGTTCTGGGCGCGCGCTCGAGGACGACCGTGCAGCGGGCGAGATCCGGTCCGATCGCGGTCGCGCTCAGCTCCAGGTCGGAGCGGGCGATTCCGTCCCGCGTCGTGTACTCCGTGGTGCGCAACTCGCCGGTCACGATGACCGGATCCCCCTTCGCGGTCGATTGGACGACGCCGGCCATCAGTCGCCGCCTGCAGGTCACCGTGAGGTAGAGCGTGCTCCCGTCGCGCCACTCGCCCGTCGCGTGATCGCGGCGCCGGACCGTGCTCGCCATCCGGAAATTGAGGAACTCGTCACCGGCCGCGTTCGACCGGGTGACCGGGCTGGTGATGACCGTTCCGACCACGGTGCCGTGTGTTTCGTACATTTCGCTCTACCCCCTGTGAGTGCGGCAAGGTGCCGTCACTCACAGCGTGCCGTCCGGATGGGAGATTGCCGGACGGCATCCGAAATCTGTGGAGAAACGGAGCGGGTGTGGAGAGAACAGCCGAAACGGCTGCTGACGCTCCGACGGTGTCGGAACCACGTGCTAGCGGTCAGTGTCCGGCTTCTCGGTCCCGTCGCGCCAGTTCCGCGAACATCGCGTTGTGCGCTGCCAGGTCGGCATCGTCGTCGCGGTCGGCGGCCCGGTCGACCCGCCGCGCCGTGCGGCCGTCGCTGCGGGACCACTGGATGAGCAGCGCCATCATCACCAGCACCAACGGGATCTCGCCGGTCGCCCACGCGATGCTGCCACCCAGTTGCTGGTCACCGACCAGGTCGGCGTTCCAGCCCAGTCCGAGCGACCGGTAGTACCACTCGCCCATCACCGCCCCCATGCTCATCAGCGCCACACCGAAGAACGCGTGGAACGGCAGCGAGCCGAACACCATCGCGAGCTTCGTCACCGGCTGAAATTTGCGCGGCGAGGGATCGACGCCGATGGCGACCCAGTAGAAGAGGTAGCCGCTCAGCAGGAAGTGCAGGTTCATCAGGACGTGCGCGGAGTGCGAGTCGACGGCGGCCTCGAAGATCCCGCCAAGGTACAGGGCGTAGAAACCGCCCACGAACAGCACGGCCGCGACGACGGGATGGGTGATGAATCGGGAGAACGGGCTGTGCAGCGCCGTCAGGATCCACTCGCGCAGACCCGGCACACCATTCTTGCCCGCCGGATCGAGGGCACGCAGGGCGAGGGTGATCGGCGCACCGAGCACCAGCAGGACCGGGGTCAGCATCGACAGTGCCATGTGCGCGCCCATGTGCACGCTGAACACGGCCGGTGAATAGCGCCCGACACCCGACGACGTCGCCACGAGGAGCACCACGCATCCGCACATCCACGCGACGGTCCGGCCCACGGGCCAGCTGTCGCCGCGACGCCGGAGTTTGCGCAATCCGAGCGCGTAGACGACGACCAGCACTATCGCGGCGGTGCCGTAGAGGAGGTCGAATCGCCAGTCCAGCATCAGCCTGGAGAACGTCGGCGGCCCCGCCAGGTTGTAGCCGAGTTCCACCTCCGTCAGGGTGGGCGCCGCGGTCGGAGGGGGCGGGGGTGTGCGACCGAGCCCGACGGCGAGACCGATCGTCGCGGCGAACACCATGGCCTCCGCGCCGGCGAACCGGATCAGGTTGCCGCGGCCGGCCGGGTCCTTCTGCAGCGCGGGCAGGGCCCGTCGACGCTGCGCCCAGCCGAAGACCCCCAGGATGACGAGCGCCACGATCTTCGCGACCACCAGGCGTCCGTACGTGGTGTCGACGAGGTCACCGATCTGGACGCGAACCAGCGCGTTCACCACGCCACTGATCGCCATGACGACGAAGCAGACCGTCGCGACCGCGGAGAACCGGCGCGCCGCCACATCGGTGTAGGCGCCGCGCCTGCGCGCGTGGGCGAGGAGAGCGAACAGGCCGCCCGCCCACAGCGACGCAGCGACCAGGTGCAGGATCAGACTGTTCGTCGCCATGTCGTGCGAGCCGCCCGACGACGAGTGCCCCGTCAACGCGAGCGGCATCAGCCCGAGGATGCCGACGACCAGAAGGATCGGCGTCCACCACCAGCGCAGCACGAGCCGGGACGCGATCGCGAGGACGATCGCGATGATCGCGGTCCAGCGCCAGGCGCCGGCGAGTTCGACCTGATCGATCGAATTGAAGATATTGGCCGGTTCGACCGCCTCGGCGAAGGGTTGCCCGGACGTGTCCGACAACGTCAGCGGGACCAGGACGAGGGCGGTCGCGGCCCACACGATCGCGGCGTACGACGCCGTCCGGACCGCGCGGTAGCCGTCCACGTCCAGGACACCGGATTTCTGCGGCGGCACGAAGAACGCCGCGAGCAGCAGCGATCCGATGGTGATGACGGCAGCGATCTCCGACACGGCCCGCATCGCGGGCAGTCCGTAGGTGGTGATCGGGCCGGGATCCGGAATTCCCAGCAGCACGAGCGCCTGAGCAGCGGAAAGTCCGACGACGATTGCCGCTACCAGGCCGGCGATGAGTCCGCCGACGACGAACAGGGCGGTCGAATCGGCGCGATTCGGGGGTTTCGATGCCGGGTCGGACGGCGCGAGCTGGGGTGTAGCCATACATCAAGGGTAGGACCTACGACAGGCCGTCGGAGACGCGAGGGTTCCGTCGCCGATCCGGTTACCGTCGACAGGGACTGTCCCGAGGGAACGAAAGGCTGAGATGGCCGAGTTTCTGATCATCGCCGTGGCGCTGTTCTTCGCGGGCATGGGTGTGTACGGTCTCGCCGCACCTGCCCGGCTGGTCGCCCCGTTCGCCCTGTCCGCGGATTCGGCGACCTCCCGCGCCGAGGTGCGCGCGGTCTACGGCGGCTTCGGTGTCGCGGTGGCGGCCCTACTGTTCTTCGCTGCTTTCGACGCGCACGGCATCCGATCCGCCGCCTCGGTGACCGTGGCCGTCGCCCTGCTGGGGATGGCATTCGGCCGGATCGTGTCGGTCGTCGCCGACCGGCCGGCCCGCTTCTACCCGGTGTGGTTCTACTTCGTGGTCGAGCTCGTCCTGGCAGGACTTCTGCTCTCCGGGGCAGCCCTGGGCTCATGACGCGGACACCCCAGCCCCGGTCGGAGCGCTCGGAGCGGCAGGTAATATTTGCTGCGCGCCTCCGTAGCTCAGGGGATAGAGCAAGAGCCTTCTAATCTCTTGGTCGCAGGTTCGAATCCTGCCGGGGGCACTCATCCGACGGAACACCGACAGACGAAAACCCCCGACCACCTGGACGAACAGGGATCGGGGATTTCGTGTCAGCAATTCAGGTGCGCTCCGCTGGCCCCTCCGTGGATAGGGAAAATGTGGATCGATGACCTGCCCTGGTAGGTCGACTGCACTGGCATCGGGAGCGGGTGAGAGCGCAGGATTTTCATGTGTGCGTTGCGGTCGACCCCGATCCGTCTGTGGTGCCGGTGAGCCTGCGTGTCAGCATGGTGGCGGAGGGCCAATCTTCATCCGCGGGAACCGTGGAATGTTGCCTTCGAGCACGAGTAAGAGAGTTCTGTCTTCATCCCGCCCTCCCCGCAACGCGCACCCGAACGAGCGAATACGTGCCACCAGTGACGGAGAGAGGGTGATCGGCGATGGAAGTGGTGCACCCCCGGTGCGCGGGACTCGACATCTCCAAGAAGGACGCGAAGGTGTGCGTGCGGATCCAGGGCCGCGGCAGCAGGCGCACCTCGGCGACGGTGACGACGTGGGGCGCGATGACCAACCAGATCCTTGCCCTGCGCGAGCACCTGGTCCAGCAGAAGGTCACCTGCGTGGTGATGGAAGCAACCGGCAACTACTGGAAACCCTATTTCTATCTCCTCGAGGACACTCTCGAGGTGATGCTCGTCAACGCCCACGACGCCCGAAACATGCCGGGCCGCAAGAGCGATGTGTCCGACGCCGCCTGGCTGGCCGACCTCGGCGCGCACGGATTGTTACGCGGGTCACTGGTGCCGCCGCCACCGATTCGCCGTCTGCGTGACCTCACCCGTGCCCGCACCGCGCTGACCCGCGACCGCGCCCGGCAGGGGCAACGAATCGAGAAGGTCCTCGAGGACGCCGGGATCAAACTGTCCTCGGTCGCCACCGACATCATGGGGGTCTCCGGTCGAGCGATGCTCGACGCCCTCATCGACGGCCGTGACGATCCCGCCGTCATCGCGGGGCTGGCCAAGGGACGGATGCGGTCGAAGATCCCGGTATTGGCCGAGGCACTGACCGGACGATTCACGCCCCACCACGCGTTCTTGATCAGCATGCACCTGACGCTGATCGACCAGTACGGGCAGGCTCTCGGTGAGCTCGACACCAGGATCGCCGAGGCGGTGGAACCTTTTCAGGCGGCCCGGGACTTGCTGACGAGCATCCCGGGTTTCTCGACGACCGTCGCTGAGGTAGTCCTCGCCGAAACCGGCGGCGACATGCGGGTGTTTCCCACCGCCGGGCACCTCGCGTCCTGGGCCGGCACCGCACCCGGATCGCACGAATCCGCCGGCCGGGTCAAGTCCACGAAGACCAGACCGGGCAACCGGCACCTCGAGGGTGCCCTCGGCACCGCGGCGCTGTCCGTGTCCCGCTCGAAGGGCACCTTCTTCTCGGCCAAGTACAAGCGGATCGCGTCCCGCCAAGGTCCGATGAAGGCGCTCGTCGCCGTGCAGCATGCCATGCTCGTCGCCGCCTGGAACATGCTCACCAACGGTGACCTCTACCGCGACCCCGGACCCGACTACTACACCCGACGCGTCCCCACGAAGACCAGGGCCCGGGCCATCGGCCAGCTCGAATCACTGGGCTACCGCGTCATCCTCGAACCCGCAGCCGGCACCGCATAACCACACGCCGACCACGCCAGCCCACCGGGACATCGGCGGGTCACCCCCGCCCGCCCTCACCCGCGGTGGTCACCTAATTTTCGTAAGAGTCCTTCAGGAACGCCAGCAGGTCGGCGTTGATCGTCTCCGCCTGTGTGGTGGGCATGCCGTGCGGGAAGTCCTGGTACGTCTTCAGCGAGCCGTTCGCGAGAAGCTTCGCGGACAATGGTCCCGCGTCGGCGTAGGGAACGATCTGGTCGTCTTCGCTGTGCATCACCAGCACCGGCACCGTGATCTTCTTCAGATCCTCGGTGAAATCGGTCTGCGAGAAGGCCACGATGCCGTCGTAGTGGGCCTTGGCCCCGCCCATCATCCCCTGGCGCCACCAGTTCGCGATGATCGCTTCCGAGGATTCCACGCCTGGTCGGTTGAATCCGTAGAACGGTCCCGACGGCAGGTCGCGATAGAACTTCGAGCGATTGGCGGCGAGCTGTGCCTGCAAGTCGTCGAACACGTCTTTGGGAAGGCCTCCCGGGTTCGCCTCGGTCTTCACCATCAGCGGCGGTACCGCGCTGATCAGTGCGGCCTTCGACACCCGGCTCTCCCCGTGCCGCGCGAGATAGTGCACCACCTCGCCGCCGCCCGTCGAGTGGCCGACGTGGATGGCGTCCTGCAGGTCGAGATGCGCGGTCAGCTCCGCGAGGTCGTCGGCGTAGTGGTCCATGTCGTGGCCGTCGCCGGTCTGTGTCGAGCGCCCGTGACCGCGCCGATCGTGGGCGATGACGCGATAGCCGTGCTGGAGGAAGAACAGCATCTGTGTGTCCCAGTCGTCGGCCGACAGCGGCCAGCCGTGGCTGAACACGATGGGTTGACCGGTTCCCCAGTCCTTGTAGAAGATCTCCGTGCCATCCTGGGTAGTGATCGTGCCCATGTGGTTGCCTTCCTTGACCGCTCTGGGGATGACGCTGATGTGGACGCAATTTCAGTACATCAAAGTTCGGTACGTCGCAGGGCGGCTTCGACCGGCAGCATCCTGTACGACCGTCTGATAGGTATTGCGCCCGTCGTCCGTACCCAGAGTTCCGTACTCGCGGGTAACAAACCGACCAATTAGTCTTGTTCGCGCATCGCCCCAACCCGACGGGGCAAGGGTGCACCGGGACCCGCCACCATCCTCCGCGAGTGGCGGGTTCCCGGGTTCAGCCGCCTTACTCGCGCATCCGGTGTCAGCTCTCCGGCGGAACCTCGAACACCAGCAGGGTGCTGCTCGCGGTGGCGACGAGACGGCCCTGCGAGTCGGTGACCTCCCCTTCTGCGAACGCAATCCGGCGACCCGCCTTCTTCACGACGCCGGTGGCCGTGAGGACTCCGGAGTCCCGGGTCGCCCCGCGGATGTAGTTGACCTTGATCTCGACCGAGGTGTAGCCCCACCCGGCGGGCAACGTGGTGTGCACGGCGCAGCCGGCGACCGAATCGAGCAGGGTGCACACGGCGCCACCATGGATGGCGCCGATCGGGTTGTACTGCGACTCGTCGGGGTCCAGCGCGAAGACGACCCTTCCGGGCTCGGCCTCGAGGAAGCGCAGGTTCATCAGGCTCGCGATCGGCGGTGCGGGAATGTCGCCGCCGAGGATCGCCCGCAGGTACCCGAGGCCGTCGAGTTCTCGCGCCTTCCGCGCCGGACCCGCCGGGTCGCGCCATTCGACGGTCCTCGACCGCACCTCTCCCCACTCCGCGTCCGCCACGCCCTCGACAGTCGACACCGCGCCGTTTCCGGACTCGCTCACTATGCCGCCCCCTGCTGCGCCGGCTGCGGATAGAGGACGTCGAGGTCGCCCGACAGTGCCGCCTTGACGGTGCGGGAGGTGTCGTCCGCGAGGACTTCGTGGGCGCCGGACTCGATGCCGTCGAAGGCCAGTCGCGCGACCTCGGCCGCGGAGATCTTCGGCACGTCCAGTCCGCTCGTCATATCGGTGTCCATGTACCCGAGGTGCAGCCCGACCACCTGGATGTTCTGCGCCGAGAGTTCGGCACGCATCGCGTTGGTGGCACTCCACAGGGCGGCTTTCGAGACGCTGTACGAGCCGCCGACGGCCAGCCAGGACAGGACGGAGTGCACGTTGAGGATGGCGCCGCCCCCATTGGCGGCGATGATCGGTGCGAGCACGCGAGTGACGTTGAGCGGGCCGTAGAGGTTGGTTTCGAGTTCACGGCGCATTCCGTCGAGATCACCCGTGAGCGGCGACTCGCCGATGAGGATGCCGGCGTTGTTGATCAGGACGCCGAGGTCCCCCACGTGCTCCGCTGCGGCGTAGACCGATTCGGGGTTCGTGACGTCCAATGCGACGGGCACGACCCGCGGATGCTCCTCGATCGTCGACGTATCACGCGCCGACGCATAGACCGTTCGCGCTCCTCGCGCGAGCGCCTCGGCGACGAAGGCACGTCCGAGCCCGCGGCCGGCCCCGGTGACCAGCACCGTTCGATCTTGAATCATGGTCATGACGACCCCTTCGAGTGAGTAAGTCTGCTTTTCCAACCAACTACGTTCACGACAGTAATTCCTATTAGTTGGAAAACACAACCCTCTATGATGGAGAGCATGAACAACGGCGACACCGAGCGAGCGACACCCGAGATCGTCATGGACCGCATGCCACTGGCGCCGAGACCCTGCGCGATCGCCGCCACTATGGAACTGATCGGCGACCGCTGGTCCATGCTCGTGATCCGCGAACTGAGCTATGGGGTGCACCGCTTCGACCGGATTGCCGGGTACATCGGCGTCTCGCGCGACATCCTCACCGCGCGACTGCGCAAGCTCGAGGAGGTCGGCGTCATCGAACGCAGGCAGTACTCCGAGCACCCTCCCCGCTTCGAGTACCACCTCACCGCGGCGGGCGAGGACCTGCGACCGCTGCTGCTCTCCTTGTTCCAATGGGGCAGCAAGTGGGCCGTCGACGAGGCCCCGTCGGTGCTCGTGCACGAATGCGGGCACTCACTGGAGCTGGAACACCGCTGCGCGCACTGCGGCGAGGCAGTCGAGAACACCTCTGTCGCAATGCATTCCCGCACACCACCGGCGAAGTCCTGACCTCTCCACCCAGCCCGATACAGGACGCCCGACATCGGGTCTATAGTTTTCAAAGTAAACGTCAGGTAACGAATTCCTCACACGTCAGGCAGGTGGGTCTGTGTCAACGCGCGACCAGGTAGCAGAGATCTACGAGCAGGTCCGCCTGCGGAACGCCGGCGAACCCGAGTTCCACCAGGCAGCCGCCGAGGTCTTCGAGTCGCTGCAGGTCGTGCTCGACCACCACCCCCACTACGCTGACTCCGGATTGATCGAGCGGCTGTGCGAGCCCGAGCGTCAGATCATCTTCCGGGTGCCGTGGGTCGACGACTCCGGCAACGTGCACGTCAACCGCGGTTTCCGCGTGCAGTACAACAGTGTGCTCGGCCCCTACAAGGGCGGCCTGCGGTTTCACCCCAGCGTGAACCTGGGAATCGTGAAATTCCTCGGGTTCGAGCAGATCTTCAAGAACGCCCTCACCGGACTTCCGATCGGCGGCGGCAAGGGTGGTTCCGACTTCGACCCCAAGGGTCGCTCGGAGGCCGAGATCATGCGGTTCTGCCAGTCGTTCATGACCGAACTGCATCGCCACATCGGCGAGTACACCGACGTCCCGGCAGGTGACATCGGCGTCGGCGGGCGCGAGATCGGCTACCTGTTCGGCCAGTACAAGCGCCTCACCAACTCCTACGAGTCCGGGGTCCTCACCGGTAAGGGCCTCACCTGGGGTGGCTCGCAGGTGCGTCGCGAGGCGACCGGGTACGGCGTCGCCTACTTCGTCGCCGAGATGCTGAAGGCGGCGAACAGCTCACTGGACGGCAAGACCGTCGTCGTCTCCGGGTCCGGAAACGTCGCGATCTACGCGATCGAGAAGGTGCACCAGCTCGGCGGAATCGCGATTGCGAGCTCCGATTCCTCCGGATACCTCGTCGACGAGAAGGGCATCGACCTCGAGCTCCTGAAGGAGATCAAGGAGGTGCGGCGCGGACGGATCAGCGAGTACGCGGACACGGTGCCGCACGCCCGGTTCGTGCCGAACGGATCCATCTGGGACGTGCCGTGCGACGTCGCGCTCCCCTGCGCCACCCAGAACGAACTCGACGAAGCGGCCGCCAAGACGCTGGTCGCGAACGGCGTGCAGGCGGTGGCCGAGGGCGCGAACATGCCCACGACCCCGCAGGGCGTCCAGGTGTTCCGCGATGCCGCGGTGGCGTTCGCGCCGGGCAAGGCGGCCAACGCGGGCGGCGTCGCCACGTCGGCGCTCGAGATGCAGCAGAACGCATCCCGCGACTCGTGGGGCTTCGAATACACGGATGAGCGGTTGGCCGGAATCATGCGCGGCATCCACGAGCGCACCGTGGCCACGGCCGCCGAGTACGGCATGCCGGGCGACTACGTGCACGGTGCGAACATCGCCGGTTTCGTGAAGGTGGCTGACGCCATGATCTCGCTCGGGGTCATCTAGCAGAAGCGACGGGTGGGGCGCGGCCGTCGCCGTCCCCAACCCACCGTTCGACGACGCGAATGCGTCAGCTCACCTGACACTGGGCCCGACCCCATTCGACCCAGCACATCTGATTGACGTCGGGCCTGGGGTTCTTGGTGGGCAGCGGCTGGGAACAGCCGGTCTGGCAGATCGGCTTGGCCGACGCCATGCCGACGGCACCGGTCAGCGAAATGGCAAGGGCTGCAAAGCCGGCGAGCGCGATACGCGCTGTGGTGGAGATTATGATGGGGGACAGGGATTCCTTTCGAGGTGCGGTTACGTGCTGCACCCAGCATCGGCCGGAGCCCTGCCCGCAGAAAGGCCGCCGAGGGTGCAATGAACACACCCTCGGCGGCCGGATCTCTACCCTCGGCGATACGCCCGGTCGGCTTACTCAGTCGACCGGTTCGGCCTCGCCCTCGTCGTCGCGGGCCTTCTTCGCGGCCTCGCGCATCTCGATACCGTCGGACACCCAGTCACCGATCTCCCGGGTGACGTCCCGGACGGCGCCCGCGATGATCGTCGCGATCTGGCCCACGTGCGTAGCCGCGGACTCCGTCAGTTCCTGCACGGTGTCCTTGCGCCGCTCGAACTTCCCCACCATGTGTTTCGCCTCTCAGGCTGCAGTCTTCTGCCGCTCGACGATAACACCGGGAGGGGTGTCGGACGAGACGAGACCGGGCGGCAGTGCGAACTTGAAGATCTTCCCCCACACGGAGCCGATCTGCTTGAAGAAGCCACCGGTGTTGTAGGGCAGCCCGTGCTTCTCGCACAGCGCCTTCACGACGGGTGCCATCTCCGGGTACCGGTGGGCGGGCAGGTCCGGGAACAGGTGGTGCTCGATCTGGTGCGACAGGTTGCCCGACATGATGTGGAACAGCGGGCTCCCCTCGATGTTTGCGCTTCCGAGCATCTGCCGGACGTACCACTCGCCGCGAGTTTCCTCCGCGGTCTCGTCCTCGGTGAAACTCTGCACGCCGGTGGGGAAATGGCCGCAGAAGATGATGGAGTACGCCCACACGTTGCGGATCAGGTTGGCGGTCACATTGCCGAGCAGTGTGGGGACGAACAGTGGCCCGGTGAGCGCCGGGAAGATCACGTAGTCCTTGAGCACCTGCCGACCGGCCTTGCGCCACCAGCCCTTCAGCAGCGGCTTGACGTCGTGCCACTTCCGCTTGCCCTGGATCACGTTCTCCGCTTCCAAGTCGTGCATCATGACGCCCCACTCGAACAGCATCATCAGGAAGAAGGCGTAGACCGGGTTCCCGAGATAGTACGGGTTCCACTTCTGTGCCTCGTCGATCCGCAGGATGCCGTAGCCGATGTCCCGGTCCCGGCCGAGGATATTGGTGTACGTGTGGTGCATGTAGTTGTGGGAATGCTTCCACTGATCGGCCGGGCAGACGGTGTCCCACTCGAACACGCGGGAGTTCAGGCCCGGTTCACGCATCCAGTCGTACTGGCCGTGCATGACGTTGTGGCCGATCTCCATGTTGTCGAGGATCTTCGACACACCGAGGGCACCGACCCCGGCGATCCAGGCCGGCGGGAAGAAGCCGAGATACATCAGCCCGCGGCCGGCGACCTCGAATCCCCTCTGCGCCTTGATGATCTTGTAGATGTATTCGCGGTCCTCGGCGCCGAGGTCCGCAACCGTCCGGTCGCGGAGGGCATCCAGTTCCCGGCCGATCTCTTCGACCTGGTCGTGACTGAGCACCACCGGGGCGTCGTTACGGGAACCGTCGGAGCCGTCGACGAACGGGAGGAACGAGAGTGAGAGTCCAAACATGTCGGTCTCCAAGCGTTGAATGTCTTGTGAAAGTCAGATGTCGAGGGCGACGTCGCCCACCGGAACCGAGACGCACAGCTGGATCGCCTTGTCCGGATCGGTGTCGGTGTCGCCGGTGCGGACGTTCTTGGTGCACCCCGACTTCTTCACCGTCGTGCAGGAGAAGCAGATGCCCATCCGGCACCCGTACTCGGGATGGAGCCCGGCGGCCTCTGCCTGTTCGAGCAGCGTCGCGCCGGAATTGTCCGCGGTGACACCGCTGGCGGTGAAGGACACCTCGCCACCGGCCGCACCCTCCGCCGGGGCTGCGGCGGGAGCGAATTCCTCGGTGTGCAGACGGTCCTCGATGCCGAGTTCGCGATACACCTCCCGAACGCCACGCATCAGTCCGGGCGGGCCGCACAGGAAGGTTTCGGCGTCCGCGTACCAGGGCGCCACAGCGTCGAGGTGCTCCTGACCGAAGAACCCGTGGAGATGACCGCCGGTCTCCTGATCGGTGTACGCCAACACGAGGGAGACGTTCGCGTTCGCGTCCGCGAGTGCGCGTAACTCGTCGAGGTACGCGACGTCGTTTTCGGTGTACGCGTAGTGCAGAAAAGTGATGCTGCCGACGTGCTGCTCGTCGACGAGGGTGCGCAGCATCGACAGAACCGGGGTGATTCCGCTGCCTCCGCTCACCAGCAGGAGCCGGCACGGACGCGGAGACGGAAGGGTGAATTCTCCCGCCGCCTGAGACAGGTCGAGCACGAGACCGGGACGCGCGTGCGCGTGCAGGTACTGCGAGACCAGACCGTCGGGATGCGCCTTGATCGTCAGCTCGACGAGCCCGTCGGTGGACGCCTGTGCATTGGCCGGTGAGTAGCACCGGGTGTGCCGAACCCCGTCGATCACGACGCCCACCTGCACGAACTGCCCCGCACGGAATCCGCGCCACTGACGGGTGGGACGCAGCGTGAGGGTAACGGTGTCGGCGGTGGACCGCCGGACCTCGATCACTTCGGCTCGCAGGTCGCGCACGGTGACCATGGGAGTGACGAGTTCGAGGTAGCGGTCGAGCTGGTGCGGAGTGGCCATCGCCTCGAACAACGACAGCAGCGAGAACCTGCGTCCCTCCGCCGGACGACTGGTGTGGGCAACTGACACGTCAGCCTCCTCCTTTTGAGTGCACGGTTGTACACTGACAATAGTGTGACAGAGAGAGACAGGAACTTGTCAATCGGAATGTGACCGCACGCACACCCCAGACAGGGATCGGATACGCATGTCGGATGACGAGTACGAGCACCCGGAGATGACGGTCGTCGGCACCGCCGCGAATACACTCACTGCCGTGAGTCAGTCGACCGGCGCCGAACCGGAGAGCAGGGCAGCCCGCAAGGAGCGCACGAGGAAGGCTCTCCTGGACGGCACGCTCGAACTCATGGCGGACCGCAGTTTCGCCGGCGTGAGCCTCCGCGAGATCACCCGCACCGCGGGAATCGTGCCCACCGCGTTCTACCGCCACTTCGCGTCCATCGAGGAGCTCGGCGTGGTGCTCGTCGAGGAGGGCATGCGGATGCTGCGGCAGATGCTCCGCGACGCCCGGCGCACCCCGAGCACCAAGAGCGCGGGCGCATCCCTCGACATCCTCGTGCGGCAGGTCCGCACCCACGAGGCGCAGTTCCGGTTCCTCAGCCGCGAACGCTACGGCGGCGTCCCGGAAATTCGCCGGGCAATCGCGACCGAGATGAAGCTGTTCGTCAGCGAACTCACGGTGGACCTGTCCCGCATCGACGGTCTGCAGTCCTGGGACCACGACGACCTGGAGATGGCGGCCGACCTGATCGTGTCCACCATGTTCGCCGTCGTCGTCGATCTACTCGAGGCCGAGCGTCCCGGAAGCCGAGGTGAGGCTGAGGTGGTCGCGCGCGCCGAACGGCAACTGCGCCTGATCATGCTCGGCATGAGCGGGTGGAATCCCGGGAAGTAGTCGCGCTCTCACCGTACGGTGGGGGCATGTCGACTCTCCTCGAGCACACCCACGTCCCGGTAGGTCCGCTCACCTTCGACGTGACGGTCGGTGGCCCCACCGACGGCGACGCCGTCCTCCTTCTCCACGGATACCCGGAAAGTGCGGCGTCGTGGTCACGGGTCGCGACCATCCTGAACGACGCGGGCCTGCGGACCTACGCGCCGAATCAGCGCGGCTATTCGCGCGGTGCGCGCCCCGATGGCGTCGAGTCCTACCGGATCGACCACCTCGTTGCAGACGTCGTGGGGCTGCTCGACGCCCTCGACCTCGACACGGTGCACCTCGTCGGCCACGACTGGGGATCCGTGGTGGCGTGGTGCGTGGCGGCCCGCCACCCGGATCGCCTCACGTCTCTGACCACGGTATCGGTTCCCCATCCCGCGGCCTTCGGCTGGGCACTACGCCAGGACGCCGACCAGCAACAGCGATCGTCTTATATCGATTTCCTGCGGACGGAGGGCAAGGCCGAGCACGTTCTCCTCCGCGACGACGCCCAGCGGCTGCGCGCGGTGTTCGCGGACGTCGTGAGCTCCGAACTCGTCGACGAGCATGTCGGACTTCTGAGTGAACCGGGCGCGCTGACCGCCGCCCTGAACTGGTATAGAGCGATGACGAAGGACTTCGAGTCCACCCCGGTCGTCACGGTCCCCACGACGTACGTCTGGAGCACGGGCGACCTCATGCTCGGTCGTGCGGGTGCCGAGCGGTGCGGCGAGTTCGTCGATGCGCCGTACGAATTCGTCGTGCTCGACGATGCCACGCACTGGATCCCGGAACAGCGCCCGGGCGCCCTCGCGGATGCGATCCTCGCGCGCACCGCAGCCGCACCGAACTGAAATCCGCTCTTCACCTCGACGGGGCGTCCGTTCTGGTTTGATGACACTACTCGTCTCGTGCACCCTGGGAGGGCACCATGAGTGGCATCGCAATCCTTCTGGTCGGCGCCGTTCTGTGCTTCGCCGGTGTCGGTTCACAACACGTCGCCGTTATCGCCGCGGGATTCGGCCTCGGCTGGCTCCTGGCCGACCTGCTGTCGCTGTCGCTCGGGACGACGTTCCTGGTCGCGGCGATCGGTGCGGTAGTGGTGTGGGTGGCCACGACCCTGATCTTCAAGTTCGCCGCATTCTTCATCGGGATCATCGCGGGCGCGGTGATCGGAGCGAAGCTCAGTCGTGTTCTGCAACCCGACGACGCCGGCTGGCTCCTCAGTGGGGTCGTGATCGTCGCACTCGCCGTCGCGTGTGGATTCCTCGCCGACCGGTACCGGGCGCGGGCGTTGTTGTGGCTCACCGCGGTCGGCGGCGCCAGCATGGTGCTGACCGGGCTCGGCCTAGCTATCCCTCCGCTGGGTTTCTTGGAGGATCCGAACGAGGGCAGCCAGCAGTTCTTCGCCACGCTGATCTGGATCGTCGTGGCGGCGGCGGGCTGGCTGACACAGCGACGGCTGTTCCCGGACAAGCTCCGGATCGATGACAATCGCGCGCGGCGCTAGTCGCGCTCGGGCGCCTTCACCATCGTCAGCGCGGCGAGCCCGATCGCGAGCACGATCACCAGGCCGATGATCCCCGCCCGATCCGCCGCGAACCACCAGGCGAACAATCCGAAGAGGGTGGGCGAGAGGAACGAGACCGCGCGACCGGTGGTCGCGTACAGACCGAACATCTGCCCCTCCCGGCCGGGTGGTGTGATCCGGGCCAGGAATGTGCGCGCCGACGACTGCGCGGGACCGACGAACAGGCACAGCAGCAGCCCGAAGATCCAGAACATGGCCGGTCCGGAGACGGCCGTCAGTACGACGCCGACGACGATCATCGCGATCAGGGACGTCATGATGACGGTCTTGGGTCCGATCCGGTCGTCGAACCGGCCGGCGGTGAGCGCGCCGAGCGCGGAGACGACGTTGGCCGCGACGCCGAACAGCAGCACGTCGCCCGCGCTGATGCCGTAGACGTTGACGGCGAGGACGGCGCCGAACGTGAAGACACCGGCCAGCCCGTCACGGAACAGCGCACTCGCCACCAGGAAGTACACGGTGCGCCGGTCGGCGACCCAGAGGTCGCGCAGATCGCGCCACAGCACCCGGTACGACTCGACGAAGCCGGCCTTGTCGGCACCCGGATCCACGTGCGGGCGGGGTAGCTCGGGGACCTTCAACAGGACGGGGATCGCGAAGATCGCGAACCAGACGGCGGCGAGCAGCGCCACCATCCGGATATTCAGTCCGCCGTCGGTGGTGAGCCCGAGGAATCCCCGGTTGTCGCCGTCACCGGAGATGAATCCGAAGTAGCACAGCAGCAGCAGCACGATCCCGCCGAAATAGCCCATCGCCCAGCCGAACCCGGACACCCGGCCGATGTTCGCCGGCGTCGACACCTGCCTGAGCATCGCGTTGTACGGGACGCCGGCCAGTTCGAAGATCACCGAACCCGCGGCCAGCAGCACCAGTCCGAGCCACAGGTACTGGTACGAGTCGCGGACGAAGAACATCGCCGCCATGCACCCGACCGTCGCGAACGTGAGGACGCCGAGCGCCCACTTGCGTCGTCCGGCGGCGTCGAATCGCTGACCGGTGACGGGGGCGAGCACGGCGATGAGGAAACCGGCGATGCCGAGCGACCATCCCAGCCACGTGCTCGCGGAGATCGACCCCGGCAGGTCGTCCCCCACGGCGTCCGTCAGGTACACGGAGAAGACGAACGTGAGGATCACGGCGTTGAAGGCGGCCGATCCCCAGTCCCACAGCCCCCACGCGACAACCTGTCTGCGCGTCGCGGCCTCGCCGATCCCGGCCGGCGGACGAACGTCGGTGCTCATGCCCGCGAGCCTATGCGAGCGAACGGGAAGTTCGTACGGTCTGACGCGACGAGCGTCCCGTTCGCACGGAACAACTAAGTGTGCACTCAGTTGCATACGCACCTCGTTGCATACATACTTCGGTTCGTGGCACTCGAACATGCGCTCCTCGTCTCCCTGACCGAGCACTCCGGCTCGGGCTACGAATTGGCGCGCCGGTTCGACAAATCCATCGGCTTCTTCCAGAGCGCCACCCACCAGCAGATCTACCGCGTCCTCAAACGCATGGACGAGTCGGGATGGGTCGATGCCGAGGTCGTGGCGCAGGTCGGCAGACCCGACAAGAAGGTGTACCGGGTCAGCGCAGCCGGGCGCGCGGAACTCGAGCGCTGGATCGCCGAACCGACCGAGCCCAACCACCTGCGCAACGAGCTGGCAGTGAAGATCCGCGCTGCTCAGCACGGTGACATCGCCGCACTCACCGCCGAGGTCGCTCGCCACCGCGACGGCCACGCCGCCCGGCTCGAGGTCTACCGCATGATCGAAAAACGTGACTTCCCCGCACCGGCCCAGCTCTCCGGGGCAGCCCTGCACCAGTACCTCGTCCTGCGCGGCGGAATCCGCGTCGAAGAGGGATTCGCCGACTGGTGCCAAGAAGTACTCGACGCGCTCGCACAGTAAGGACACGCCGCCAATGACACAGTTCCCGCAGCTCCTCGCTCCCCTCGACCTCGGTTTCACGACGCTGAAGAACCGGGTGATCATGGGCTCCATCCACACCGGGCTCGAAGATCGCGCCAAAGACGTTCCCCGTCTGGCCGAGTACTTCGCCGAGCGCGCCCGCGGAGGTGTCGCGCTGATCGTCACCGGCGGATACGCGCCCAACCGGACGGGCTGGCTGCTGCCGTTCGGCGCCAAGCTCACCAACCGTGTCGAGGCACGCAGGCACCGCGCGATCACGAAGGCGGTGCACGACGAGGGCGGCAAGATCGCCCTGCAGATACTGCACGCCGGCCGGTACAGCTACCAGCCGTTCAGCGTCTCCGCCTCGTCGATCAAGGCCCCGATCAACCCGTTCCGGCCCCGCAAACTCACCGGCCGCGGCGTGCGCTGGCAGATCCGCAACTTCGTCCGCTGCGCCCGGCTCGCGCAGCAGGCGAACTACGACGGCGTCGAGATCATGGGCGGCGAGGGCTACTTCATCAACCAGTTCCTGTGCGAGCGCACCAACAAGCGCACCGACAAATGGGGCGGCACTCCCGAGAACCGCAGGCGGATGGCCGTCGAGATCGTCCGCCGCACTCGCAAGGCGGTGGGCCCGAACTTCATCATCATCTTCCGCCTGTCGATGGCCGACCTCGTCGAGGGCGGTCAGACGTGGGACGAGATCGTTGCGCTGGCACAGGAAGTGGAGGCCGCGGGCGCGACCATCATCAACACCGACATCGGCTGGCACGAATCCCGTGTTCCGACGATCGTGACCTCGGTACCGCGGGCCGCGTTCGCCGACATCACCGGCAAGCTCGAGAAGCACGTGAGCATTCCCGTGGCCGCGTCGAACCGGATCAACATGCCGGAGGTCGCCGAGGAAATCCTGACCCGCGGTGACGCGCAGCTCATCTCGATGGCGCGCCCGATGCTCGCCGATCCCGACTGGGTGCGCAAAGCCGAAGCGGGCACCCCCGACGAGATCAACACGTGCATCGCGTGCAACCAGGCCTGCCTCGACCACGCCTTCGTCCGCAAGCACGTGTCGTGCCTGCTGAATCCCCGTGCAGGCCGGGAGACGGAACTGACACTCTCCCCCACCCGGGCCGCGAAGCGTGTCGCCGTCGTAGGCGCCGGACCGGCCGGACTGTCGGCGGCACTGGGCCTGGCACAGCGCGGCCACTCGGTGACCCTGTTCGAGGCGGATTCGGAGATCGGCGGCCAGTTCGGCATCGCCCGCAAGATCCCCGGCAAGGAGGAGTTCGCGGAGACGATCCGGTATTACAACCGCCAGCTTCCGCTCGCCGGTGTCGACGTCCGGCTCGACAGCCGCGTCACCGCGACCGAGTTGGTCGGCGAGTACGACGAGGTGATCGTCGCGACCGGGGTGACGCCGCGCGTTCCGTCCATTCCGGGTATCGACCACCCGAAGGTGCTCACGTATCCGGAGGTCGTGCGGGGCGGCAAGCCCGTCGGGCAGTCGGTCGCGGTGATCGGAGCCGGCGGGATCGGCGTCGACGTCAGCGAGTTCCTCACCCACGAGCACTCCCCGACGCTCGACCTGAAGGAGTGGAAGCAGGAGTGGGGTGTCACCGAACCCGAGGCCGCGGCGGGCGCCCTCACCACACCCATCCCCGAACCGTCGCCGCGTGAGGTGTACCTGCTGCAGCGCAAGAGCGGCCGGATCGGCGCCGGACTCGCGAAGACCACGGGCTGGGTTCACCGGGCAGCGCTGAAGAACAAGGGCGTGCAGGAACTGTCCGGGGTCAACTACGAGCGCATCGACGACGACGGCCTGCACATCACGTTCGGCGCCAAACGCGAGAAGCCCCGCACCCTCGCCGTCGACAACGTCGTGATCTGCGCAGGTCAGGAATCGGTGCGTGACCTCGTCGACGAACTGACCGTCGCCGGCGTCACCACCCACGTCATCGGGGGCGCCGACGTCGCCGCCGAACTCGACGCCAAACGGGCCATCGAGCAGGGCACCCGGCTCGCCGCGCGCATCTGACGCACTACGCTGCTGATCGTGAGCTTGCCGAACCCCACTCCCAGTGCCCGCGCCGTCGTGACCGGCGCCTCGTCCGGAATCGGCGAGGCGCTGGCCACCGACCTGGCCTCCCGGGGCCACTCCCTGATCCTCGTCGCGCGCCGCGGCGAGGTGATGGAGTCACTCGCCGGGACCCTGCGTGACGAGTACGGCGTCGAGGTCGACGTGCGCGCGTGCGATCTGTCGGATCGCGACGCGCGGGCCACCCTCGTCACCGAACTGTCCGGACGTGAGATCAGCGTCCTGTGCAACAACGCGGGCATCGCCACGTTCGGCCCGGTCGCCGGACTCGATCCGGCGTACGAGCGGGCCCAGGTGGAACTCAACGCCGTTGCGGTGCACGACCTCACCCTCGCGGTGTTGCCCGGGATGCTCGAACGCAAGTCCGGCGCCATCCTCATGGTCGGCTCCGCGGCAGGCAACATGCCCATCCCCCACAACGCCACCTACGCGGCCAGCAAGGCGTTCGTCAACACCTTCTCCGAGTCGCTGCGCGGCGAACTCAAGGGAACGGGAGTGAACGTCACGCTGCTCGCACCCGGCCCGGTCCGCACCGAGGAGCCCGATCCGGCGGACGCGTCGATCGTGGACAGGCTGGTGCCCGACTTCCTGTGGATCTCCAGCGAATACACCGCCAAGGTGTCGCTCGACGGTCTGGCCGACAACAAGATGCGCGTCGTGCCCGGCATCATCAGCAAGGCGATGTCCGTTGCCGGGCAGTACAGCCCGCGCGCCGTGGTCGCCCCGATCGTCGGAACGTTCTACAAGAAGCTGGGCAGCTAGACACTGGCGTGCAGCGGGTTTCACCGCCTGCGACGTTTACCCGTCCCGAAGATGCTGCGGGAGATTTCGCGGCCGGCGGCCGACGCGGCCGAGCGGAGGAAGCTCTTCACCGCGGAGTTCCCGAGAATCTGTTCGGCCATGTTCGGACCCTCCGGCTGTGCGGGCGGTGGTGTCGGCAGGTCGGGCAGCGGGGGCAGGTCGAGACCTGGTTCCGCGGCCGGGGCTCCGGCGACCTTGGCCGTCAGCTTCTCGTACGCCGATTCCCGGTCGACGGTCTGCCCGTACTTCGCCGACAGCGGGCTCGACGACGCCGCGGCCGTGATCGCGTCGGTGCCGATGGTGTCCATCAGCGAGCGGGGAGGCCGAATCCTCGTCCACGCCACCGGCGTCGGTGCGCCCCGTTCCGACAGGACCGTGACGATCGCCTCACCGATGCCCAGTGAGGTGAGAGCCTTCTCGAGGTCGTAGTTCTCGGTGGTCGGGTACGTCCGTACCGTTTTCGTGAGCGCCTTCTGATCGTCGGGAGTGAAGGCGCGCAGCGCGTGCTGGATCCGCGCACCGAGCTGCGACAACACCGCATTCGGGACGTCCGTCGGCAACTGGGTGCAGAAGAAGACCCCCACACCCTTCGAGCGGATGAGCTTCACGGTCTGTTCCACCTGTTGCAGGAACGCCTTCGACGCGTCCGCGAAGAGCAGGTGCGCCTCGTCGAAGATGAAGACGAGCTTGGGTTTGTCGAGATCGCCTTCCTCGGGCAACGTCTGGAACAGGTCGGCCAGCACCCACATCAGGAAGGTGGTAAACAATGCCGGTCGCGCGGCCTGGGCGCCCAACTCGAACAACGTGATCACGCCCTTGCCGTCGATCACCCGGAGCAGATCCTCGGTCTCGAGCTCGGGCTCCCCGAAGAACGTGTCGCCGCCGTCGGCTTCGAGATTGACGAGGGCCCTGAGGATCACGCCGGCCGTGGCCGGGGACACGCCTCCGATGCCCTTCAGATCGGCCTTGCCCTCGTCGCTGGTGAGATGCGCGATGACCGATCGCAAATCCAACAGGTCGAGAAGCGCAAGCCCCTGAACGTCGGCCCAGTGGAAGATCAGCCCCAGCGTGGACTCCTGAGTCTCGTTGAGCCCGAGAACCTTGGCGAGCAGGATCGGCCCGAACGCCGTGATGGTCGCGCGGACGGGAATGCCCAGACCTTCCGTTCCCAGCGAGAGGAATTCGACCGGGGACGCCGCCGGCCGCCACTCGCCGTCACCCGTCTCGGACGCCCGGGTGGTGATCTTGTCGCCCGCCTCACCCGGCTGCGACAGGCCCGACAGGTCGCCCTTCACGTCGGCCATCACCACGGGAACCCCTGCAGCCGACAACTGCTCGGCAATACCCTGCAGCGTCTTCGTCTTTCCCGTCCCGGTGGCGCCGGCGACGAGTCCGTGCCGGTTGACCGTCGCGAGGGGGATACGCACCCGGGCCGCCGAATCCACGACGCCGTCGAGAACCACCGTTCCCAGCTCGAGAGCCGCACCCTCCGAGGAGTATCCGGCCGCGATGTCCGCGGCGGCACCGGAGGAGGCGGCGACGCCTGCGGGAGCACGGTTCTCCGCGGCCTCCGCGTCCCGGGCTTCCTTCTCGGCCTCCTCTGCCGCTGCCGCAGCCTCCGCCGCGATCCTGGCCGCCTCGGCGGCCGCCGCCCTCGCCGCCGCCGCCCTCTCCGCCGGGGTCGAGGTCGCGTCGCCGTCCTGCGATTGCCGGGTCATCCAAGCCCTCCTCGGATCACGCACGTCGGGAGAAAGTGTCCACCGCAGACATTATCCCGTCACTCACGTGACTACTGTGTTCCTGGTGCAGGACAAACTTGTGTGGATCGACTGTGAAATGACCGGGCTCCGGCTCGGCACCGACAAGCTGATCGAGATCGCAGCTCTGGTCACGGACAGCGAGCTGAACGTGCTCGGTGAGGGTGTCGACATCGTCATCCACGCCGACGACGACGCGCTCGCGGCCATGCCCGACGTGGTGACCAAGATGCACGAGAACTCGGGGCTGACCGACGAGGTCCGGAAGTCCACGGTCACGCTCGCCGAGGCCGAGCAGCAGGTGCTCGCCTACATCCGCGAGCACGTGCCGGTCGCCGGGACGGCGCCGCTCGCAGGCAACTCGATCGCTACCGACCGCGGATTCATCGCCCGCGACATGCCGGACCTCGACACCTACCTGCACTACCGGATGATCGACGTCAGCTCCATCAAGGAACTGTCCCGACGCTGGTACCCGCGGATCTACTTCGGTCAGCCCGAAAAGGGTCTCGCCCACCGCGCCCTGGCCGACATCAGGGAGTCGATCCGGGAACTGAAGTACTACCGGAAGACGGCGTTCGTGCCCGAGCCCGGACCGTCTACCAGCGACATCGCCGCAGTTGTCGAGGAACTCGGGCCCGCCTGAGATACCGATTGGCTTCTCGGGCACCGGACGCGCTAGTATCTTCCTCGCCGAAGTTACTGCCCCCGGGCGGTGCCTGGAGCACATGGTGAGTGTAGTTCAGTTGGTAGAGCACCAGGTTGTGATCCTGGCTGTCGCGGGTTCGAGTCCCGTCACTCACCCCATACGGAAAGCCCCCGGCCTCGGCCGGGGGCTTTCCTCTTTGCGATTGGTCTGACGCCTGCCGTCAGGCGTTGGCGTTGCCCGCCTTCCACACATCCCACGGGATGTTCCAGTCACCGAGGCCGTCCGTGCCCGACAGCGTGCCGCCCAGCGTGTTCTTGACGATCACGATGTCGCCGCGCTTCGTGTTGTCGTACACCCACTTCGCGTTGGACGGGCTCAGGTTCAGGCAGCCGTGGCTCGCGTTCGAGTAGCCCTGCTGCCCCACCGACCACGGCGCCGAGTGGAAGAAGATGCCGCTGTAGGACATTCGCGTCGCCCAGTCGACGGGCGTCTTGTATCCCTGCGGGGAGTTGACCGGCACACCGTAGGTGGACGAGTCCATGACGAGGTTCGCGAACCGGTCGCCGATGATGTAGACGCCGTTGTCGGTGGGCGTGTCGTCCTTACCCATCGACGTGGGCATCGTCATGATCACTTCGCCGTTGCGCTCGAACGTCACCTGCTTGGTGTTGTCGTCCGCCGTCGCGATCAGGGCGTCGCCGATGGTGAAGGCCGTGTGAACATCCTCCTGGCCGAACAGTCCGTCACCGAGATCGCGCCCGTACACGGCGACCTTGACGTCCACGGCCGTGCCGGGAGCCCAGTAGCTCTGCGGACGCCACCGCACCTCACGGTTGTTCACCCAGTAGAACGCGCCCTCGACGGGCGGATTCGTCGTGACCGTGATGCCGGCCTCCGCGGCCTTGCGGTCGGGAATGTTCTCGTCGAACTGGACCGCGATCGGCTGACCGATGCCCACCACGTCACCCTCCGACGGCATCACGTACGGCTTGGTGACGTTGCCGGGCGCGCTGGTCGTGAACGCCGACGTCGAAGTGGTGCCGCCGCCGAGTCCGTTCGCCTTCACCTCGAGCCGGTACTCCTTGTCGTAGCCCAGCGGCTCCGTGTTGACCCAGGACAACCCGTCGGGGGCGATGGCGCCGTCGACCGGCTCGCCCTCCGGGTTGAGCATGGTGACCGCCGCCAGCGTGCCGTCGGCCACAGTCACCGTCACCGGCTGTCCGGGCGAGAATCCCACCGCACCATCGACGGCCGACGCCGTCAGCTTCGGCTTGATGAGTTCGGTGACCGGATTGGAATCGATCGGCGCCTCACCTTCCGACGTGACGCTGTCGGCACCGGAGACGGTGCACCCTGCGATCGATATTGCGAATACGAGTGATGCCGCCACAATCGTCGCCGTCTTCGAGACGGATCTCACCGATTGCGCACGCACGCGCCCGCCACGCCCCACACCCATGGATAACCCCACTTCACGTCCTCGCTCCGAATTCACGTTCAAGCCGGCACGTCCCTCGCCTTCGCAAGACGAATCAGCACGTCGAGACCGTGTGGTCTTCAATGATGCCAGCCACTGGAGAGCGGTTCCAACCAAGCGCCGAGCCGCTCAATAACGTTCGAATATCAATCGTGACCAGCGGCGCTCTTGTTACGCGCCACCGTGTGGATGGGGTCGCCACGGGCAGTCGCCACCAGGCGATTTGCATTCTCGAGAAGCGACCCGCTAATGTTCTGTCTCGCAAGAGCGAGCGCCTATAGCTCAGTTGGTAGAGCAAGTGACTCTTAATCACTGGGTCCGGGGTTCGAGTCCCTGTGGGCGCACTTGCACGAAGGCCCCCATCCTCTCACGAGGATGGGGGCCTTTCTCGTGTCACGATCTCACCGCACCGAGTGGGCGGCCGGATGACGAACGGGCCGCCGGAACGTGAAGTCACTGCGAACTTCACATCCGACGGCCCGTCACTGACGAGGGTTGTTCAGCGCAACGCTTTGCGGAGCACCAGGAGCCCTGCCACCGCACCCACGGCGATCAGTCCGTACTTGACCGCCGGCTCGTTCAGCTTCGCGATCAGCGTGCGCTTCGTGCTCTCCACGAGACGCTTCGGGTTGGTGCGGACCGTCAATTCGTCGAGAGTGCTCGCGAGCTGATTGCGCGCGTTCTCGATCTCACGCTCGATGCTCTCGGTGTCCCTGGGCACGTGTCCTCCAACTTGTTCGACTGGTTCGATCAGCGAGAGCGACGCTACCGCGACGATCCCACACTTGCGTCAACCGTAGACGAGAACTCCCGACCTGCGACTCCGTCTCCCCCGATCGCGCTTCGGGCCACGTCCACCCCGTCCCGGTAGCCTGACTTCTCGTGACCGACAACAACAGACTCGCCCCCGGAGACACCGCACCCGCCTTCACGCTGCCCGACGCCGACGGCAACGATGTGTCGCTCGCCGACTACCGCGGCCGCAAGGTCGTCGTGTATTTCTACCCGGCGGCGAGCACGCCGGGCTGCACCAAACAGGCCTGCGACTTCCGCGACAACCTCGCCGACCTGAACGGCGCAGGCCTCGACGTGATCGGCATCTCACCCGACAAGCCGGCGAAGCTGGCCAAGTTCCGTGACAACGAGGAACTGACGTTCCCTCTGCTATCCGATCCCGACAAGGCCACACTCGAGGCGTGGGGCGCGTTCGGCGAGAAGAAGATGTACGGCAAGACGGTGCAGGGTGTCATCCGCTCCACGTTCCTCGTCGACGAGGACGGGAAGATCGAAGTGGCCCAGTACAACGTCCGCGCCACCGGCCACGTCGCGAAACTGCGGCGAGACCTGTCCGTCTGATCGACGCGACGGGCGGCTGCGTGTCGTCGGCCGCCCGTCACCGGCGTTGTGGTGGGTCGGAATGCAGCCGTCGGCTACTTGTGGGCGATCACATCGTTCACACCGAAACGGCGCGAGCAGTCTCCTCGCCCAGGTGAAACCCGACGCGTCACCGGGAGGGATCTTCGGAATCCGGACGAAAGACGGATAGCCTGGGGCGGTGGAGTCTTCAGTCAGCAAGCAAGCGCCGCGCCGAGTGGACCCGGCGTTGGAGCTGCAGTCGGACCCGCAGGAACTACTGCCCCGCAGACGTCCGACCCAGGAACGTAGTCGCCGGAAGTTCGACGCGCTGCTCACGGCATCGCGGGAGTTGCTGGTGGACGTGGGATTCGAATCGTTCACGTGCGAGGAGGTCGCCGCACGCGCGGACGTCCCGATCGGCACCCTCTACCAGTTCTTCGCGAACAAGTACGTGATCGTCTGCGAACTCAACCGGCAGGACCTCGTCGGCGTCCAGCACGAGATCGCCCAGTTCAACGGTGAGGTCCCGTCCCTCGACTGGCTGCGGTTCCTCAATTCCTTCGTCGACCACATGGCAGGCCTGTGGACATCCGACCCGTCGAGGCGCGAGGTGTGGCTGGCGATGCAGTCGACGCCCTCGACCCGCGCCACCGGCGCCATCCACGAGAAGGCGTTCGCGGAGCAGGTGTCACGGATGCTCGCGCCCCTCACCCCGCGGACGTCGCGGGAGCGGCGCACGATGATGGCCGAGGTGCTCGTCCACGTCGTGTACTCGATGCTGAACTTCTCCGTGCAGGACAATCAGAGCCACGCGGACGCCGTCGCCGAACTCAAACGGCTGATGGTGGCATACCTGCTGGTCGCCGAGAAGGAATCGCGCTCCACCTAGCCGTTACGCGCCTGTGCGCCCTTCCGGTTGCCGGAGCTACCAGAAAGGCGCACGGGCGCCGGAGGCGCCTACACGGACTCGATGACGGCGAACGCGCCCGCCATGTCTCCGTCGTGTGTGAGGGAGATGTGAATCTTCACGTCGGTCAGATGCTTGGCGACGTCTCCGCGTAAGCGGATACTCGGCCGTCCCCACGCATCCGTCACCACCTCGATCAGGTGGTGGATCATCTCGGGCAGCACCGGCGGGCTGGCGAAGAGAGACGTGGACCAGGCCTTGATCACTGCCTCCTTCGCAGCCCACCGGGCGGCGAAATGTCTAGCCGGATCGGAGCTCCGGGTCACGGCGTCCCGACGCTCGCCCGGTGTGAAGTTGTCGAGCATTGCCGTCCCTGGCCGGTCCAGCTGCTCGGCGAACTCCGACACCGTCACGAGATCGAAGCCGATCCCCAGAACTCCCATCCGTCGTTCCTACTTGCAGCCGGGCAGACCCGAGCTGTACACGTCGTCCGCTCCGAGGCGCGCGGCCTCGGTGAGCAGGACGTCCGCCTCGAGCTGACGGGACGCTGCGGCCGGGACACTGTCGCCGCCGAAGCGACGATCCGCCGGACGCTCGTACAGGCTGCCGCCTCCGACCATGGCCTTCGCCAGACGACGCTGACCCTCGACGGTGCGCTTGCGTGCCTGCTCGAGGTACGCCTCACGCTTGTCGGCCGGGATGGCCTCGACGAACGCCTGCGAGTGCACGACGGCGATCAGTCCGGAGACGTGACCGAAGCCCAGGCTCGTGAGCAGACCGGCCTTCAGGGGGAACTGCTCACCGAATCGGAGCGGCTCCCGAGCCCACACGAGGTGTTCGAACTCGGCCATCTTCTCGTCGACGCAATCGAGGCTGCGGTTCGGCGGGACGACACCTTGATCCAGCACCTGGCAGAGACCGATCAGCTGGAATGCTGCGGCACCACCCTTGGAGTGTCCGGTGAGGCTCTTCTGCGAGACCACGAACAGCGGCGCACCTTCGCTGCGGCCGAGTGCCCCGGCGAGGCGCTCGTGCAGCTCCGCCTCGTTGGGATCGTTGGCCGCGGTGGACGTGTCGTGCTTGGAGATCACCGAGATGTCGTCGGCGCTGACACCGAGCTTGCCGAGGGACTGGGCGAGCTGCGAATCCGCTCCCCCACGACCTGCACCGAGCGCACCGATTCCGGGAGCCGGGATCGATGTGTGGACACCATCCGCGAACGAGCTGGCGTAGGCAACCACACCGAGGACGGGCAGACCCATCTCGAGTGCCACGTCACCGCGAGCGAGGAGGATGGTGCCACCGCCGGCCGACTCTACGAACCCGCCGCGTCGACGATCGTTGGCCCGCGAGAAGCGGCGATCCTCGATGCCCTTGGCGCGCATGTCGTCGGTCTTGGCAGTGGCAGACATGTCACCGAATCCGATGATGCCTTCCGTGCCGAGGTCGTCGTAGCCACCGGCAACGACCAGCTGCGCCTTGCCGAGCTTGATCTTGTCGACGCCCTCTTCGACGGACACCGCAGCCGTGGCGCACGCCGCAACCGGGTGGACCATGGCGCCGTAACCGCCGACGTAGGACTGGACCACGTGCGCCGCAATCACATTCGGCAGGGCTTCCTGCAGGATGTCGTTCGGCCGGTTCTCGCCGAGCAGCGTGTCGATGTACAGCGACCTCATGGAGGTCATGCCGCCCATGCCGGTGCCCTGGGTGTTGGCGACCAGCGAGGGGTGCACCCACCGCAGCAGTTCGCTGGGCGTGAACCCACCGGTGAGGAACGCGTCCACCGTGGCGACGATGTTCCACAGGCCCACGCGGTCGACGGAATCGGCCATGTCGGCGGGGATGCCCCACTTGGTGACGTCGAATCCGGTCGGGATCTGACCACCCACGCTGCGCGTGAGCTTCATCTTGCGGGGGACGCGGATCTCGGTGCCCGCACGGCGGGTGACCTGCCAGTCACCGCTGTCCGGAACCGGCGCCGCGACCGTGTTCTCCGGGTCGGCCTCGACGAAGGCCAGTGCCTCCGCCTCGGTGCTGACCACGAAGCTCAGGTCCTTGTCGAGGAAGACCGACGTGAGGAGCGGTGCGGTGTTCTCGATCATCGCGCCTTCGTCCACGTAGCGGCGGATGCCGCAGCGCTCGACGACTGCGTCGTGGTACTTGTCCGCGATCTCGGCCTCCGGAACCAGTTCCCCGGTCTCGGCGTCGTACCAGCCTGCGGACGGCGTGGTCTCCCACACGACGAGTCCGGTGTTCCAGGCGAGTTCGAGAACGCCTGCCGCCGAAAGCTCTTCGTCGACCTCCATCTCGAAGCGGGTACGCGAGGAACCGAACGGTCCGAGCTCACCGGCGCCGACGATGACGACGAGGTCTTCCGGAGCCGCCGTGACGCCGGACCAAGCCGGTGCCACCGACTCGGAAACCCGCGGCGGGGCGGGCAGAGCCGCGATGGTGTCGATCTCGACTGCATCCGCATCGGCCTCGGCAGCAGCGGTCGCAGCTTCCTGAGCCTGCTTCGCCAGCGCGGGCAGGTCCAGGTTCGCCTGGGCGAGCCCACCGGTCAGATCGGCCGCGAGCGGCTCGGTGGAGGCGAGGCGACGTGCCTCGGGCTCGCACCACTGCAGCAGCTCGGTGGCCATTTCCTGGGTGGACCAGGTACGGACTCCGGCACCTTCGACAGCCTCGACCAGCGGGTCGTTGCCGCCCATGAGGCCGGTTCCGCGGACCCAGCCGATGAGAGCGTGCACCAGGGTGACGCGCTCGGCCCAGTTGCGCTCGGCCTTCCAGCGGCCGACCACAGCGTCCAGCGCGGCCTTGGCCTCGCCGTACGCACCGTCGCCACCGAACAGGCCGCGGTTCGGGGAACCGGGCAGGACCACGTGCAGGTGGGTGTCGACGTCACGGTCGTAACCGACCTTCGACAGTCCGCCGATCAGACGCTCCACCGACCACAGGAGAACGCGCATCTCCATTTCGGCGCGGGCGCCGGCGTCGGCGAGGTCGCCTGCCACGCGGGGCGCGGCGAACGGGAACAGCAGCGTCGGGGTGACCGCTTCCTTGACGAGCTTCTTCGATCCACCGGCCGTCTCGTACTGCGCTTCACCGATCCACTCGATGAGCGCGTCGATGTCCGTGTAGGACGCCATGTTCGCGGGGACCACCCACAGGGCGGCACCGGCGCGAGCATTGCGGCGGTAGAGGTCGCGGTAGAAGCCGAGACGCTTGTCGTCGAGACGCGAGGTGGTCACGAAGACCGTCGCGCCGCCGGCGAGGAGCTTGCCTGCGACCGAGGCCGCGATGGAACCCTTGCTGGCACCGGTGACGACGGCGACCTGGTCTGCCCATTCCGGGGTCTCGTCGGTGACGAGGACTGCCGCCTCCGCGATACGCCCGTACTTCTCGGCCAGAGCCGTGCGACCCTCGTCGGTTGCGCGGGCCTGCCACCATGCGGCCTGCGCCGCAACGGACTTGCCTGCACCGGCGAAGCCTTCGATCTCGAGAGACTCCACGCCTGCCGCGTCGATCCACAGACGAGCCAGATCCTCACGTGCGCTGGCCCAGCGGTCGTCGAGCAGCACCGCCCGCCTGGCGTCGAACGCGGGAGCGACCAGTCGCGGCCAGTCGGAACCGAGCTCCGCCGACACGAGGTCGACGAGTTCGGTGTCGGTCGGCTGCGCTGCCGTCGCCGCGTCGCCTGCGAAGCCGAGCTGCTCGAGCACGAGGCGGGCGGCCGAGGCCAGCACGCCGTCGCGGCCCGTGATGTGCTCGGTGAACTCGCCCAGCGCCGCGGCGTCGACGGTGCCACCGGCTCCGCCACCCGAGGACGGGAGGGAGACGCTGATCCCACGGCGCGAGGCCACTGCGGCCACTGCGCTGTCGATGACGGCGTCCACTGCGGCGCCGTCGGCGAGACCGCCGCCGGCCAGGCCACCGAGGTCACCACCACGGATGCTGGACCCGTCGCGGGTTCCGAGCGCCACCTCGGCGGTGACGTGGTACGCCCAGCCGTCGCCGAGTTCCCAGACCTTCTTCACGCGGTCCGCGATGGCCGCCGGACGACGACCCGAGGGGCCGAAGACCTTGCGGAGGTGATCGTTGATCGAGTCGGACAGCACCGGGCCGAACGGCTTGTACGTACGGGCCAGGGAGTCGACCGTGCCGGCGAGCGAACCCATGTCGGCGTCCGCGGCACCGTCGATCGCACCGAGCGAGAGCTCGGAGCCGAGGTCGACGAGCAGCTGGTTACGCCGCGAGGACACGCCGTCGCACAGCGCCTCGATCGTGTCGACGGGGCCGACCTGATCGGGACGGAGCTTGGTCCACAGGCTGATCAGGACCTTGGTGGCGTCGGCGGCCTTGAACGCGATGTCGTCGGGACGCGGTCCACCGGACGGTGCAGCGGCCGGGGCCGGAGCCGCGGCGGGTGCGGCCGATGCGGCGGGCGCCTCGGCTGCGGGTGCTGCGGGCTCGTCGTCCTCGACCGGCGCCGGATCGACGTCGGTGGAGTACACGATGGACGCTTCACGCTCGATGTTGAGGACCTCGACCGGGTAGCCGAAGCGGCCCGGCAGCTTCAGGGTCTGCGAGGCGAGGTTCGCGACGGTCGGGACGGAGCCCAGACCGATCTCCACGAACCGCTCGACACCCAGTCCACCTTCGGACTCGTCGGCGAACAGCAGATCCTGCGTCTCGATCCAGCGCACCGGGCTGGCGAACTGCCAGGCCAGGAGCTCGGTGAGGACCACGCGGGTGAGCTGGACCGGCTTCTTCGACCAGGAGTCGAAGTCCTTCAGCACCTTGTCGAGGGGCTTCGACGGCACCAGGTCGGCAATCTCCTGCACGAACTCCTTCTTCAGGGAGAACGGCTTGGGGACCAGGTTCGGGATGTAGCGCCCGATCAGGATGGCCGGGTCGATGTCCTGCGGAAGCAGTTCCTCGAGACGTCCACGGAAGTCGTCGACGCCGCCACGCAGCACCGTCGAGTGGAACGGGACGTCGATGCCCGGAACCATGATGTACGCGCGCTTGCCACCGAAAGCCTCACGGCGGATGTCGATTTCCTTCTCGAGCGCGTTGAGCCCGGCGACCGTGCCCGCGATGGCGTACTGCGAGCCACGCAGGTTCAGGTTCACGATCTGCAGGAACTCACCGGTCGCCTCGGCGACACCGGCGACGAACGCCTCGACGTCGTCGTCGGCCAGACCGATCTGCGACGGGCGGATGGCAGCCATCCGATAGTCGGAACGGCCGGCCTCGTCGCGGGGAACGAGTGCGTGCATCGCGGAACCACGCTGGAAGACCACCTCGAGAACAGCTTCGAGAGGCAGCACACCGGCGACGGCGGCGAGAGCGTTGTACTCACCGACCGAGTGGCCTGCGAGCAGGGCACCCTCGACGAAGGCACCGGATTCGCGGAGTTCGGCGACCTGGGCCACACCGAGCGTCGCCATCGCGACCTGGGTGAACTGGGTCAGGTGCAGGACACCGTCCGGGTGCTTGTGCTCGACACCACGGGCCTTGACGACCGTCGGGTTGTCGCGGACCACGGCGAGGATCGAGAAGCCGAGGGCCTTGCGGGTGTGCTTGTCGGCGCGGTCCCAGATCTCACGGGCGGCCTTGGAGCGGGCGCGGGCGTCGAGGCCCATGCCGGGACGCTGGATGCCCTGTCCGGGGAACGCGTAGACGGTCTTCGGGGCGGCGGTGCGACCCGTTGCGACCATCACCAGTTCACCGTCGATGCGGCAACCGACCTCGACGATCTCGGCGCCACGGTCCACCGCGATGCGGTCGACGCGGACGTCGATCTCGGCGCCCGGGCGAACCATGCCCAGGAAGCGTGCGGTCCAGGCGGTGAGACGACGCGGCGGCGTCTTGGTCTCGGCCGGGTCCACGGCGGTGACGACCTGCTGGGCAGCGGCGGAGAGCCACATGCCGTGCACGATCGGGCTGCCGAGGCCGGCGAGCAGTGCCGCGTTGTCGGAGGTGTGGATCGGGTTGTGGTCGCCCGACACCTGGGCGAAGGAGCCCATGTTGCGGGGAGCGACGATCGTGGTGTCGCGGCGACGACGACGCGGGGTGTCGACGGCCTCGTCACTCAGCGAGCCACCGGCGCGGGCCGGGTCGGACAGTTCGCCCTTGCCGGTGCGGCCGCGGATCGCGAAGCGCTCCGACAGGGTGACGACGGCAGGCGCGTCCAGGCCCTCGCCGAGCATGGCGCCGACCTCGACCTTGACCTCGACGACGCGGCCCAGGTCGGTGTCGAGGACCGAGGCGACCTCGGCCTTGACGACGAGAATGCTGGTCTCCGAAGGCAGTTCGCCGACGAAATCGACGCTGTGGTCCAGGTGGACCAGGTCGAGCATGCCCTCGATGACGGACAGCGAGTCTTCGGTCTTGGCAGCACCGAGCACGGCGAACACGGCCGGCCAGCAAGCGCCGACGACCACGTCCGGGACGGCCTTGCCGCTGACGCTCAGCGTCGTGGGCAGACCCGAGCCGGTGACACCGGCGTGGTCGGCAACCAGGTCGGGCGTCCAGGCGAGGTTGAGGCGTGCGACACCGTTCTTGACGGCGGGCAGTTCCTGACCGGCCGCGACCGCGAGGAGTGCGGTCATCGACTTCTCGGCGTCGGCCTCGGTGACCACGGGAGCGCCACCGTCCGCGACGGACCCGGGAACGGTGATGGTGATCTGGACGGACTTGGCTGCCACCAGCGGGACCGTGAGGAGCACCTGCTGGTCGTCGATGACGGACAGCTCGGCACCGGTGGTCTCGTGCACCGCGAGGGTGTCGGACTCGATCGACCACTTGTCGAGGTCACCGAGCCGGCGAACCGGGTTCAGGGTGAGGCGCGAGGCCCACTGGATGTCGGGAGCCGACAGGACGGTGTCGAGGAGGCCGCGGGCAATGTCCGCGTGACGGCGAGCGGGCAGCGACAGCGGCGCGACACCGGCCGTGACCAGCTCGTCGTACGTGGCCTTCTCGAAGCGGTCGAGCAGCTCGCCGACAGGCTCGTCGACGCGCGTGATGCCGGCGACGGCGACGGTGCCGGGGATGACGCAGACCTGGTCGGCCGTGTAGCGAGGATCGTGTGCCTGCCACAGCGAGTCGGAACGCCACCAGCGGCGGACGTCACCGTCGACGACGGGCACGAAGTTGACCGGCTTGCCGGGGGTCTTGCACAGCGAGACGAAGAACGAGACGTCCGCGGGGTGCAGAACCGTGGTGGCGTAGTCAGGGTACTGCGCCTGCAGGGCGCAGACGGCCGCCTCGGGACGCTCGAGAATCGCGTCGTCGGCGAACAGGGTGGGGATGGGGCCACGGTCGACCGGGTGCAGACGCGACTCGGTGCGCTGCAGCATCTCACCGAAGCGCGCACGCCAGGTGATGTCGAGCCACGGGCTCGAGGTGGCCTCGGTGATGGCGTCCTGGAGGTCGGTGCCGCAGTCGAATGCCTTCGCTGCGTCGATACCGACGGCCAGCTCGAGGTAGCGGCGCAGCCACTGCTCGTACGTCATGGTCGCGACGTCGCCGAAGTACGGCTTCGCCGTGATGTTCAGTGCCTCGATGATCTCGTCGCGACGCTCGGCGACGGCGTCGGCGTCACCGGCGACCTCGTCGAGCAGACGGCCGGTGCGGGACGCGGCGTTGTCGATCTCGTGGATGTCGGCGCCGAGCTGGCTGCGGCCGGAGGCCATGCCGCCCTCGGCGGTGCCTGCTCCGACCCAGTCCGGAGTACCGGGGGTGTCGACGAGGAGCTGCTTCACCTCGGCAGAGGTGGTCGCCTCGAGGGTGGCCATGGCGGCGGTGCCGACCAGGATGCCGTCCAGCGGCATGGCCGGGAAGCCGTGTGCAACGGACCAGCGGCCGGTCAGGTAGTCGGCAGCCTGCTCGGGCGTGCCGATGCCGCCACCGACGCACAGGACCAGGTTCGGCCGGGTGCGCAGCTCGGCGTAGGTGTCGAGGAGCAGGTCGTCCAGGTCTTCCCACGAGTGGTGACCACCGGCGCGGCCGCCCTCGATGTGGGCGATGACGGGGAACGAGGGAACCTCGTTGGCGATGCGGATGACCGAGCGGATCTGCGCGACCGTGCCCGGCTTGAACGCGACGTAGCTGAAGCCCGCGTCGGTGAGGTCGCCGATGATCGAGACGGCGTCCTCGAGTTCGGGGATACCGGCGGTGACGACGACACCGTCGAACGGGGCACCCGCGGCGCGGGCCTTCGGCACGAGGCGCTTGCCACCGACGTGGAGCTTCCACAGGTAGGGGTCGAGGAACATCGAGTTGAACTGCACGGCGCGGCCCGGCTCGAGCAGCCCGGTGAGCTTCTCGACGTTGTCGGCGAAGATCTGCTCGGTGACCTGGCCACCGCCGGCGAGCTCGGCCCAGTGGCCTGCGTTCGCTGCTGCGGCGACGATCGTCGGGTCGACCGTGGTCGGGGTCATGCCTGCGAGCAGGATCGGCGAACGACCGGTCAGCTTCGTGAACGCGGTCTCCACGCCGATGCGGCCGCCCGGCAGCGACACCGGCTTCGGGAGGAACTCGGTCCACGCGGCGGGAACCTCGGGGGTTGCGCCCGGGGTGAGGAGGTTGCGGTGACCGCCACGGGTCGCGGCGGCAACGATGCCGACGCCCTGGCCGCGGACACTGGCCGACGTCATGCGGGTGAGGAGGTCACCGGGTCCGAGGTCGAGGATCCACGCGGCACCGGCTTTGAGGGTGCTGTCGACGGCGGCGACCCAGTCGACGGGATCGACGAGGCAGGCGCTCGTGAGAGCGCGGGCCTTCTCCTCGTCGAGACCGCAGCGCACGGCCCACTGGCCGACGATGTCGATCGTCTCCGCGAGTGCGGGGTGGTGGAAGCCGATCTCGACCGCGAGGGGCTCGAAGACGGGCGCGAAGATGGAGCCGCCACGCTTCTTGGCGTCGCGCTCACGGGCCTCGTCGGCCTCGATCTGCTCGCACCGCTGCTGGACGCGTGCCAGCTGGGCGGGCGGGCCGGACAGTACGACGCGGCGACGGGCGTTGCGGATGCCGAGGACGGCTGCACGCTCGGGCTCGAGGCCCTCCGCGAGCTCCTCGACGATCTGACGGAGTCGTTCCGGGTCGACGTTGGAGACAGCGAGCATCGGGGTGGAGTCGGCGGCGGCGATCACTCCGCGACGACGGCCGACGAGGCCGGCAGCCGCACCGATGAGCTGAGCGAGGGCGAGGAGTTCGCCGTCCTTCTGACCCGAGGAGGCAACGGCCTCCGCGGCGAGGAGTCCCTGGGAGTGGCCGATCACCGACACGGGAGCCGTAACCGCGGGATCGAGGCCCTGAGCTGCCAGCGCACGCAGCGCTGCGATCTGGGTGAGGAAGACGCCGGGGAGAGACACCGCCGCCGAGGTGAGCGCTGCCGCGGAGGGACCGGCCGCCTGGGCGCCGTCCTCTTCGTCGGCGAGTTCCTGCTCGAGGATCCAGGCGATGGGGTCGAATCCGACCGGGCGCACGACGAGGAGTTCCTGCGCCACGGGGGCCAGGTAGTCGGCCGCGTCGTTGACGATCGTGGTGAGTGCCGGCTCGAGTCCGTTGTCGCGGCTCAGTTCCTCCAGCGAGCTCAGCCAGGGCGCACCCTGACCACCGAAGGCGAGCGCGTACGGCTCACCTCCGAGCAGACGATCCACGAGGGTGCCCTTGCTCGACGACCGAGTGTCGTCCCGGTCTACGCCGATGCGCCGCGAACCCTTCGAGTTTTTTCCGTTTCCTGCGGGTGTCGTGTCGTCAATCGTCACGCGTATGTCCTCTCCTGGTCCCCTCTGGGGGGAGGTGGGGATAGTGTCTGCCGCCCTCGGCATCGTGTGCCAGCTGTATCGGCTCTGATCAGCTCTTCCGGGCTGTTCAAGGTTGACACAGAATCATGAGGATTTCCTCACGTTCACGAGCCGTCGGGGTGTCACAGCCGTGCATCGGAGAAATATCGCGTGATGTCCCTCACAGATCTCCCGCGAAGTGACCGGTGAGTAGATCGCGTCCGTGCTGGACGAGGGCGGTGCGAGGACGTCCAAGAACCTGAGGAAAGCCTCATATTAATCGTTATCAATCTGTTACCACCTTGACGAAGTCCCAGGTTCATGCAGGTCTGCGCCCTCGAATCCGGGTCCGCGACCTGCGAAAGCGAACCTGTCGGACCCTCGCACTAATGTTCGAGTCCAGGAACAGCCGACAGCCATTCTCCGGGGGGAAGAAATGAGCACAGCCCACGTCCGCGCCCTACTCGATCACGTCGCCGCCGAACTGCCACCAGAGTCGTGGCCGCACTGGACGGAGGGCTGGCCGCACGAGATCGAAGCCGGTCTGCTCGATGCCGCGTTCTCCGCCCGCGCCACGTACGGCACGCCCACCACGGGGGTCCGCGCCGTCATCACCCGCTGGCGCGATCACCGGGCCGCACCTCTCGACGACCTCACGGCGCTCGTCGGGGTGCCCGGGTTCGGTCCGCCACCTGGGAGTGCCTCGCCATGCAACTCGGCATCCGCACCGCCGACTCTCACCGCGTGGTGTGCGAGTTCCTCGGCGAGGCGCTCGACCTCGAAACACCCCCATCGACTGCAGACGCCGAACACCTCGTCGCCGAGGCAGCAGCGCGGCTCGGGATCACGCCCGCCACCTTCACCCACGCCGCCTGGCGGTACCAGCGCGCGCAGCGGCGGGTGGCGGTTGCGAGATGAAGTACACGCGAGAAGTGCTCGAGCAGGCGGTCGCAGAATCGACGAGCTACGCCGGCGTCATGCGCTACCTCGGCCTGAAACCCGCGGGTGGGACACACGCGCACCTGCGGCGCCGGATCAACACACTCGGCATCGACACGTCACACTTCACGGGCCAGGCGCACACCAAGGGCAAGCGTGCCCGCAACCGAATGACGTGGCAGGAGATACTGATCCGTCGCCCGGCGGGCAGCAGGCGTCCAACCCCACCTCCTGAGAAGGGCTCTGATCGAGGCAGGAGTGCCGTACAAATGCGTCGCATGCGGCGTGCAGGACGAGTGGTGCGGACTCCCGCTGATCCTGCATGTCGACCACATACGGGGAGACCCATCGGACTCCCGCTTGCAGGAAGTTCGATTCCTGTGCCCCAACTGCCACAGCCCGACTCCATCGTGGGCCGGGCGAAAGAGCCTCGACCGGGGCCGGCGATCCGATTGACATGTGCTGCGGGGGGGTGCCTTGTTCATGGCGTAGTCTGTGCTTCGCGCGCGAGTGGCGTAATTAGGCAGCCGCGTCAGGTTTAGGTCCTGGTGTCCGAAAGGACGTGGGGGTTCGAGTCCCCCCTCGCGCACTGCTCGGGTTCTTTGCCGATTTTTCGGCGGCCCTGTTTCGCTTAGATCGACGGTCGTCGGGCGGCTGTGACGGCCGCCATAGGCGCAACCTCTCCTAGCAGCGCATTCAGCGATTCAGGTACCGTCGTTACGTGTCCGGTAACCGTAAGCAACGCCGCCCCGCGCTGGTCCTGTTGGTGGTCGTCGGGGCTGTCGGGTGCCTCGCACTCGGCTGGTGGCAGTGGACACGTTTCGAAGCGGTCGGCGGGACTGGCCAGAACCTCGGATACGCGTTCCAGTGGCCACTGTTCGCGGCGTTCCTCGTCTACGCCTATCGGCGATTCGTGCAGCTCGAGGATGCCGAACCAGCTGACACCACCGACGTCCCGGATGCTCCCACCGAACTGCGGGAGATCCCGGCCGACGTCTTGCCCCCTCGCCCCTCGGTGGCCGAGGACGACGATCCGGACGACCTCGAGAGCCGGCAGATTTCGCAGTACAACCAGTACCTCGCCGAGCTGTCTGCTCGCGAGACCGATAGGAGCACCACGTGAGCACGGGCCAAGACGAAACGACTGCCGGTTCGGTCACAGACACCGCGAAGCAGAAGAAGATCGCCCCCGCGCTCCTGCGCTACCGCGTCCTCGCCTACGCCACCGGTGTGTGGCTGCTGGTCCTCACCGCAGAGATGGTGGCCAAGTACATCTTCAAGGTCGACAACCTGCCCAGCTGGATCGCCGTGGTGCACGGCTGGGTGTACTTCGTCTACCTGCTGGTGACGCTCGACCTGGCGGTCAAGGTGCGCTGGCCTGCGGGCCGGACGGTCGGGACGCTCCTCGCGGGCACCATTCCGTTCCTGTCGTTCTACGTGGAGCACCAGCGGACCAAGCAGGTCCGCCGCGACTTCGGTCTCTGATCGAACCGGTCGGCTCCCTCACATGATGACCGGCTGCCCGGTGATCATCGCGATCACGTAGGTCAGCCAGCCGAGCGGTGTCTGCGGCACCATCATCGGCGACATGCGAAACCTCCTCCCGTGAAGCGTAGCGAGGGTCAGTGCCCGGTGAGCGCCGCCAGGGCGGGGACGAGTTGAACGAGCGCCCGCCCTCGGTGCGAGGACGCGTCCTTCTCCTCGGGTGACAGCTGGGCGGCCGAGCGGGTGTCTCCGTCGGGCACGAAGACCGGGTCGTAGCCGAATCCGCCGTCGCCGACCGGCTCGCGGGCGATGCTTCCCCGCCATTCGCCGCGGACCACCGATTCTTCGCCGCCGGGCACCACGAGCGCGCACGCCGAGACGAACGCCGCTCCCCGGCGGTCGTCGGGCACGTCACCGAGCTGAGCCAGGACCAGGGCGGTGTTCGCGGGATCGTTCCCGTGCGTGCCCGACCACCGGGCGGACAGGACTCCGGGCATGCCGTTCAGCGCATCGACTTCGATTCCGGAATCGTCTGCGACACAGGCCATTCCGGTTGCGGCGGCACCGTCGCGCGCTTTCGCCAGGGCGTTCTCCTCGAACGTCGCACCCGTTTCGGGGGCCTCGGGGTACTCGGGTACGGCATCGAGCCCGACCAGTTCGATCCCGTCGACACCGGCCGCCGCGAGCACCCGATGCAGTTCCCGGAGTTTCTTCGCGTTGCGGCTGGCCACCAGCACCCGTGTGGTTGGCACCGAGCTAGCCCCCGAACTTCTTCTTCGACGTCTCCGGGACCTTCGGCTCCGGAAGCGCACCGGGGTAGGGCAGTTCGAGCGCGGCCTTCTGGATCTCGAACAGCTGCTCGCACCCTGCGAGTGCGGAATCCAGCAGTTTGTCGAGCGTGCTCCGCGGGAACGTCGCGCCTTCGCCGGTGCCCTGGATCTCGACGAGGGTGCCCGTGTCGGTGGCCACCACGTTCATGTCGACCTCGGCGCGCGAGTCCTCCTCGTACGGCAGGTCGAGGCGCACACGGCCGTCGACGACGCCCACGCTCACCGCGGCGATGCCGCAGGAGATCGGCTGGGGGTCGGCGAGACGGCCGGCGGCGCGGAGGTAGGTCACCGCGTCGACGAGGGCCACATAGGCGCCGGTGATGGCTGCGGTGCGGGTTCCGCCGTCGGCCTGCAGCACGTCGCAGTCGAGGGCGATGGTGTTCTCACCGATGGCGGCGAGGTCGATGCAGGCGCGGAGGGAGCGTCCGACCAGCCTGCTGATCTCCTGGGTTCGTCCACCGACCTTGCCCTTGACGGACTCTCGGCCACTGCGGGTGTGGGTGGCGGCGGGCAGCATGGCGTATTCGGCCGTCAGCCAGCCGAGTCCGGAGCCCTGACGCCAACGGGGAACACCGTCCTCGACGCTGGCCGTGCACATCACCCTGGTGTTTCCGAATTCCACCAGCACCGATCCCGCGGGATGAGTGGTGAAGCCCCGGGTGATCTTGACCTCGCGGAGTTCGTCGTCCGCCCTACCGTCTTCTCGTGTGGTCACGGCAGAGAGCCTAGTCGCCCCCGTGCGGGGCGCGGGCACACGGCTTCAGACGGTGTAGACGCCGCCCGCGGACACCGCGTGCACGGGGCCGTAGAATTCGGCCTTGGCCTCGGCGATGACGTCTTCGCGGGACGTCCACGGCGGTATATGGGTGAGCAGCAGTTCGGCGACACCGGCGCGGTGTGCGACCTGACCGGCCTCGGTCCCCGACAGGTGGATCCCTTCGGGCCGGTCCGGGCTGTGCGTCCACGACGCCTCGGCGAGCAGTACGTCGGCCCCGCGGGCGAGGTCGATCACTTCTTCGCACATGCCGGTGTCGCCGGTGTAGACGAGGGTGCGCCCGGCGCCGTTGGTCAGCCGGAACCCGTACGCCTCGGGCGGGTGGTTTACCCGGCGCGCGGTGATGGTGAGGTCGCCGAACGTGACCGGTTCGCCGTCGGTCCAATGGTGCAGGTCGATCGTGTCGGAGATGTCGTCGATGTCGCCGCCGCACTCCGCGGACGCGACGCCGATCCGGCGGGCGGTGTCGGACGGGCCGTAGACGAGTGCGCGCCCCTTCGGCGGGTGCGGATGATAGCGACGCCAGACGAGCAGTCCGGGGAGGTCCAGGCAGTGGTCCGCGTGCAGGTGGCTGAGGAGGACGGAGACCTCGCCGGGATCGGCGAACCGCTGGAGCGCACCGAGGACACCGGGTCCGAAGTCGAGTACCAGCGGCGGTGTGTCCGGCGCGGTCAACAGATAACCCGATGCAGGTGAGTCTGGTCCGGAGACGCTCCCTGAACATCCCAGGACGGTAATGCGCATACCCGCCATGCTGCCACGGCGACCCGTTTCGGAAAAAGCTTCCGACGGAATTGGCGCGTCGACCTCACAACCGATGGGGAACTGTGACCTGATCGCAAGGCGTCGAGGGCCTGCGCCGACCGGGCTGGACCGATCACCCGAACGATTGAGGCCCCACCGCTTTCCGGGCCCGCTGCTTCCTGGCGTCCGCGGAGAGGAGCCAGGCCGCGACGACTCCGCCGACGGCGCCGAACAAATGCCCCTGCCAGGACACACCGGGAGCGCTGGGCAGGACACCCCACAGCAGGCTGCCGTAGACGACGAACACCACCACGCCGACGAGGATCTGGCCGAGGCTGCGGGCGAAGATTCCCCGGACCAGCAGGTAGGCGAGCCAGCCGAAGATCAGGACGGAGGCGCCGATGTGGTTGGAATAGGATCCGCCGGTCAACCAGGTGCCCAGACCTCCGACCACCCAGACGATCCCGGTGGCGGCGAGGCCGCGGGCGATGCCCGACAGCAGCACGAGGAACCCGAGGACCAGCAGCGGGACGGTGTTCGCGAACAGATGCGCCCAGTCGTCATGCAGGACCGGGGCGAACAGAATCCCCCACAGCCCGTCGATGGAGCGCGGCCCGACGCCGTTCTCTTCGAGTCGCTCGTCGGACGCCACGTCGACGATCTCGATGACGTACAGCAGCATCGTGAAGGTGCCGATGAGGATTGCGGACTGCAGCCACAGCGGTTTCGACTTCGACGCGGGCGCCGGCTTCGCGCCACCCCTGGGCACCGGCGAATCGAATCGCGAGGAGTCGAACGACGACGTCATGATCCACACACCCCTGTCGTCATGCCCACAACTGCCCTTCCAGTGCTTCTTCTGCTTCCTCGACCGTACCGCCGTATGCGCCGGTCGACAGATATTTCCATCCGCCGTCGGCGACGATGAACGCGATGTTCGCCGCGCGTTCGGCCTTGACGGCCTTGCGTGCGACCCCCAGCGCGGCGTGGAGGATCGCGCCGGTCGAGATGCCCGCGAAGATGCCTTCGTTGTCGATCAGTTGCCGGGTGCGGCGGACGGCGTCGGCGGGGCCGACGGAGAACCGCGAGGTGAGGACGGATTCGTCGTACAACTCGGGGACGAAGCCCTCGTCGATGTTGCGGAGGCCGTATACGAGTTCCCCGTAGCGGGGCTCGGCCGCCACGATCTCGATGCCGTCGACGTGTTCGCGGAGATAGCGCCCCACGCCCATCAGGGTGCCGGTGGTGCCGAGACCCGCGACGAAGTGGGTGATCTCGGGAAGGTCGCGCAGGATCTCGGGGCCTGTGGTCTCGTAGTGGGCCAGCGCATTCGCGGGATTGCCGTACTGGTACAGCATCACCCACTCGGGATGCTCCGCGGACAGCTCCTTGGCCACGGCCACAGCCTGATTCGATCCGCCGCGCGCGGGTGAGTCGATGATCTGCGCACCGAACATCGTCAGCAGTTGCCTGCGTTCCACGGACGTGTTCTCGGGCATCACGCAGATCAGCTGGTAGCCCTTGAGTTTCGCGGCCATCGCGAGCGAGATCCCGGTGTTCCCGCTGGTCGGCTCGAGGATCGTCGCCCCGGGCGTCAGGGTGCCGTCGTTCTCGGCCTGCTCGATCATGCGGAGGGCGGGCCGATCCTTCACCGAACCGGTGGGGTTGCGGTCTTCGAGCTTCGCCCACAGCCGGACCGGCGCTGTGCCGTTCCAGCTCGGCGACAGGCGGGGCAGCCCGACGAGGGGTGTGTCGCCGAGGGTGTCGATCAGCGAATCGAACCGCGCCACGGCCGCGATCAGCCTCCGGCGACGGCGGGCAGGATCGTCACGGAGTCCCCGTCGGCCACCTCTGTGTCGAGTCCGCCGGAGAATCGGACGTCCTCGTCGTTGACGTACACATTGACGAAGCGGTGCAGACGGCCGTCGTTGATCAGGCGGTCCTTGATGCCGCCGTAATTGCCGTCGAGATCGTCGATGACGGCGGAGAGTGTGGGACCTGTTGCCTCCACCCGCTTTTCACCGCCGGTGTGGGTACGCAGGATGGTGGGGATCGAAACTGTGACAGCCATGGTCGGCTCCTCGGGATGTGGGTGTCTTACCTGCCGCGGGCCCGTCGCGAGGGACGGCGCCGTCACTTGTCGGGGACGTCTGCCACGGACGTGTGGGCGAACTTGTAGCTCTGGACCACGTCGACGGGTTCCTCGGTGACGACACCGTCGACGATGCGGTAGCTGCGCAGTTCGTGGACGTCGGGGTCGCGGGTGGAGATCAGCACGTAGTGGGCGTCCGGTTCGGCCGCGAAGGAGATGTCGGTCCGGCTCGGGTACGCCTCGGTGGCGGTGTGCGAGTGGTAGATCACGACGGGCACCTCGTCGGCGTCGTCCATCGCCCGCCACACCTTCAGTTGCTCACCCGAGTCGAATCGGTAGAACGTGGGCGAACGCTCGGCGTTGATCATCGGGATGTGCCGTTCGGGGCGGTCGGAGCCTTCCGGCCCGGCGATGACCCCGCATGCCTCGTCCGGGTGGTCGGCGCGCGCGTGCGCGACCATCGCCTCGACGAAGTCCGATCGAATCACCAGCACGTCATCTACCTCCGTGAGCGCCATCCTAGGTGCGCACCGGCGAGTCGGCCACCGACCGGCCGGTACCTCAGGAACGCAGTGCTGAAGGGAACAGGTCGCGGTAGGTGGGAATTCCCGCGACGGGGGTGGCGCTGAGGACGGCGTCGACGATGGCCTTCTCCACCACTTCGGCGGCCGCGGTGCAGACGGCGTCGACGACGGGCAGATCGGGCGGGAACGCGTCGGGCACTCCTGCCAGGTGGTGGACCGGGTGGATGCCGGTGGAGAGCGCGAAGATCGTGTCGCCGTCGAGCGGCGAATGCGCAGGCCGGATCGCGCGGGCCAGCCCGTCGTGACCGGCGACGGCGACGCGGCGTAGCGCCGCCTTGCCCAGGACGGCGTCGGTCGCGACGACGCCGATGGTCGTGTTGAGGACGGTGCTCTTGGCGATCAGTTCGCGCGCCGCCGACACCTCGGCGGCGACGGGGGGTCGGAGCCCGAAAGCGGCTGCACCCACGGTGGCGACACCCCAGGGCAGTCCGGTCGCCGGATCGAACACGGTTCCGACGGGATTGGCCACCATCAGCGCGGACACCGTGATGCCCTTCGCCGGACCGTCCGTGACGACGACGCTCGCCGTACCGACACCGCCTTTGATCGCGCCCGCCCGCGCCCCGACCCCGGCGCCCACCGAACCGGAGAGGACGGTGTGCGACGCAGAATCTGCTGCCCGGTAACCGAATTCGGCGGTGGGACGCGTGCGCCAGTCACCGACCGGCAGATCGAAGATCACGGCAGCGGGAACGATCGGGACCACCTGATCGGGTTCCCCCATGGCGATTCCGTGACCGTGCTCCTCGAGCCACCGCATGACGCCGTCGGCGGCGGCGAGTCCGTACGCGCTGCCGCCGGTCAGGACGATCGCGTGCACCTTCCGGACGCTGTGACTGGGGTCGAGGAGGTCGGTTTCCCGGGTGCCCGGTCCCCCGCCACGGACGTCGACCGCACCGGTCGCGCCGTGCGGCGCGAGGACCACGGTGCATCCGGTGGCGGCACCGCGTCCGAGCGCGGCGTCCGCGTCGAGTTCGTGGTGGTGCCCGACGCTCAGGCCCACCACATCGACGAGCGAATCGGTGCGGCCCGGCGTCGTGGCCGTCACGGTGCGAGCGCCTGAACGAGCGAGTCCTGCATCCAGGTCAGCCAGTGGTAGATGTCGAGGTGCGGTGCGCGGGGATCGGCGGGATCGAGTTCGTCCGGCGTGTCGGCGTCGATGCCCAGGTTGGTGCCCAGCGCCAGCCGCACGTCGTTGAGACCGCTGAGCCAGGCGTCGGCCTGCTCCGGCGTGAGCAGCACCTTGCCGCCGTTCTCCGGCACCGTGTGGAGAATGACCGAGCCCGCCGCCACTTTGGCGTCGATGATCTCCGGTTCGTGGAGTCCGCGCAGCGCACCGTTGATGTCGGCGTTCGATTCGGCCCGGATCTCGTCGTCGTCCGGCGCGTCCATGTCGGGACGGTGGAAGTCGGGCAGCAGCCGCGCGAGGACCTCCTCGTCGGGTGCCGTCGTATTGCCGGTCCGCATCCCGGTGAGCGCCGCGAGTTCGTCCTCCGGGGCGGACGCGGCCCGCTCCTCGAGAAGACCGAGGACGGAGGCGACCAGCGATCGCAGCACCGTGGCCTCGTGCGCGTCCATCTCCGAACGCAGCTTCACACCGCCGAGCGAGTTCTTCCTGCTCCACATCCGCACGTCGTGTACCGAGTTCCTTACTGTCCGAACGGAAAGTTAGCTGCCGTCGTGCTGCATCGTGGCCCACAGGCCGGCCGCGTGCAGCTTGCGTACATCGTTTTCGACCTTGTCCCGGGAGCCGCTCGACACCACGGCCTTCCCCTCGGAATGGACCTGCATCATCAGTTCCGTGGCCTTGGCTTTGCTGTACCCGAAGAGCTTCTGGAAAATGTAGGTGACGTAGTGCATCAAATTCACCGGATCGTCCCACACGACGGTGACCCAGGGACGATCATTGGCTTCATCGATCTCGACGACCTCCGACTCTGCAGGGGTGACCTGCGGCGATGCCGGCATGGCATCCACGAATGGAGCTGTCGTCGAGCAATGAGCCATGACACCAGGGTACGACGCTCCTCCACTGGGCGACACCGCGGCTTACAGTGGCCGGGTGTCCAGAGACAGCACCGCCTTGTTCACCGACCAGTACGAGTTGACGATGCTGTCGGCGGCCCTCGCCGACGGTTCGGCCCACCGACGCTGCAGTTTCGAGGTGTTCGCCCGCCGGCTCCCCGACGGTCGCCGGTACGGAGTCGTCGGCGGCACCGCCCGTCTGGTTGCCGCGCTGTCGAACTTCCGCTTCGGCGAGCCGGAACTCGCGATCGTGTCCCGCTTCCTCGACGAGGCGACCGTCGCTTGGCTACGTGACTATCGCTTCAGCGGGGACATCGACGGCTACCGCGAGGGCGACTTCTACTTTCCCGGCTCACCGATCCTCTCCGTCCGTGGAACGTTTGCCGAATGCGTCCTGCTCGAGACGCTGAGCCTGTCGATCCTCAACCACGACAGCGCGATCGCGTCCGCCGCCGCACGCATGGTCAGCGCTGCCGACGGACGCCCCATGATCGAGATGGGTTCGCGGCGCACCCACGAGGAATCCGCGGTGGCGGCCTCCCGCGCCGCCTACCTGGCGGGGTTCACGGCCACGTCGAATCTGGAGGCGGTCCGCAGGCACGGAGTGCCCGGTGCGGGTACCAGCGCGCACGCGTTCACCCTGTTGCACACCACTCCGGACGGGCCGGACGAGGCGGCGGCGTTCCGCGCGCAGGTCGCGGCACTCGGAGTCGGGACCACGCTTCTCGTCGACACGTACGACATCACCGACGGCGTCAAGACCGCCGTCGAGGTGGCGGGCCCCGAACTCGGAGGCGTCCGGATCGACTCCGGTGATCTGGGTGTCCTGGCGCGGCAGGTCCGCAGGCAACTCGACGACCTCGGTGCGACCGGGACGAAGATCGTCGTCTCCGGCGACCTCGACGAATACGCCATCGCCGCGTTGCGGGCCGAACCGGTCGACGTCTACGGCGTCGGCACGTCCGTCGTCGTCGGCTCCGGCGCGCCGACCGCCGGAATGGTCTACAAACTCGTCGAGGTGGACGGCATCCCCGTCGAGAAGAGGAGCAGCAACAAGGCGTCGCGGGGCGGCACCAAACGGGCGTTGCGGTTCGCCCGGGACACCGGAACCCTGGTGGAGGAGGTCGTGTACTCGGCCCACTCGGACGCACCCGGCTCGGCGGGTCTCGAGGCGCAGGAACTGCTGGTCCCACTGGCGCGGGGCGGTGAGACCGTCTGCGACACGACTACCCTGGAGGACAGCAGATCCCTCTTGGCGGCGGGCCTCGTCAGCCTGCCCTGGGAGGGCCTGAAGCTCTCCCACGGCGAGCCCGCGATCCCGGTGCGCTTCGCCGAACCCGAGTCCAGGAGGGCACCATGACCGACATCGAGAACACCGACGCCCGGCGCGCACTGCTCGTGGTCGACGTCCAGAACGACTTCTGCGAGGGCGGCTCCCTCGCCGTCGACGGCGGTTCCGCGGTTGCGGCCGCGATCACCCGCTTCCTCGCCTCGAACGAGTACGACGCCGTCGCGGCCACCATCGACCACCACATCGACCCGGGCCACCATTTCTCCGACGAACCGGACTACGTCGACACGTGGCCGGTGCACTGCAAATCGGGAACGTCCGGCGCGGACTTCCACCCCGACCTCGACCTGAGCGGCATCGAATCGGTGTTCTCCAAGGGCGAGTTCTCGGCGGCCTACTCGGGCTTCGAGGGCAGGAACGCCGACGGCCAGAGCCTGGAGAAATGGCTGCAGGCGGCCGGAGTCACCGAGGTCGACGTGGTAGGGATCGCCACCGATCACTGCGTGGTCGCGACGGCACTCGACGCCGTGGCCGCCGGGTTCCCGACGCGCGTCCACCTCCCCCTCACCGCCGGTGTCGCCCCCGCGACCGTCGAGGCCGCGATCACCGCGATGCGGGCCGCCGGGGTGCGCCTCGTGGGCCGCGACTCGGACACCCCCTCGGACCGCGTGACAATTTCTGACGTAGGTCCCGAGTAACCTGCTCGGGTGCCTGAAAACCTCCCCAACGTCCCCGAGCTGTTGCGCACGGCGGTGCGGTCGCTGGGCGGTGCCGAGCGGTCCAACCAGCTGACCATGGCTTCCGCCGTCGCGCATTCGATCGATACCGGGGAGCATCTGGCCGTCCAGGCCGGGACGGGCACCGGCAAGTCCCTCGCCTACCTGGTGCCGAGCGTCCGGCACGCGGTGCAGAGCGGGAAGACGGTCATCGTCTCGACGGCCACCATCGCACTGCAGCGTCAGCTGATCGACCGCGACATGCCGCGGCTCGCGGACGCGCTCGAGGATTCCCTCGGCCGGAGACCGCACTTCGCGATCCTCAAGGGCCGCAACAACTATCTGTGCATGAACAAGATCCACACCGGGTCCGCCGAAGAGCCTCCCACGGACGAGCTGTTCGACCCGTTCGCGGTGTCGCGGCTCGGACGGGAGGTCCAGCGCCTCACCGAGTGGTCCTCGGACACCGAGACCGGCGACCGCGACGACCTGACCCCCGGGGTCAGCGACAAGGCGTGGCGCCAGGTCAGCGTCACCGCCCGGGAATGCCTCGGCAAGTCCCGGTGCCCGGTCGGCGAGGACTGCTTCGCCGAGCGCGCCCGCGCGGAGGCCTCGCAGGTCGACGTCGTGGTCACCAACCACGCCTTGCTCGCCATCGACGCCATCACCGGAATCGCGATCCTCCCCGAACACGATGTCGTGGTCATCGACGAGGCGCACGAACTGGTCGACCGGGTCACCAACGTCGCCACCGCGGAACTGGCGGCGTCGACGATCAGTGCCGCGGCGCGGCGCTGCGCGAAGCTCGTCGAGGAGCAGGACGCGGACCGTCTCGAGGCCGCGGGTGAGGGCTGGGCGGCACTGCTCGAGGAGCTGCGGCCGGAACGGTGGGAGGCGCTGCCGCCCGGTGCGGCCCCCGCGCTCGCCGCGGTCCGCGACGCCGCGTGGTCGCTGCGCACGGCCATCGGCCCGTCCCGTCCCGGTATGGCGTTGAGCGATCCGGAGGCCGCCGCGGCGCGCAACACCGCACTCGCGTCGGTCGAGGAGGTCCACGACAGCGCCGTCCGCGTTCTCAGCGCGTTCGACGAGCCGGATCCGGCCAAACGTCACGACGTGGTGTGGCTGGCCGCCGACGACAATCGCGGTTCGATCCGCCGGGTGGTGCGGATGGCGCCGCTGTCGGTCGGCGGGCTGCTGCGTTCCCGGCTGTTCGCCGAATCGACCGTTGTCCTGACGTCCGCCACGCTGACCGTGGGCGGGTCGTTCGACGGTCTGGCGGTCAACTGGGGACTTCCGGCCGAGTCGTCCGTCGTGATCGATCCGGCGATGGCCACCGGCTCCGAGGCACCGTCCGATTCGGGCACACTCAAATGGAACGCCCTCGACGTCGGGTCGCCGTTCGACCACGCCCGCGCCGGCATCATCTATATCGCGAAGCAGCTTCCGCCGCCGGGCCGGGACGGCCTCTCCCCCGCGTATCTCGACGAGATCGCCGAACTCGTCGAGGCGGCGGGCGGGCGCACGCTGGGATTGTTCTCGTCGATGCGGGCCGCCAAGGCCGCGTCCGAGGCGATGCGCGACCGGCTCGACACCCCGATTCTGTGCCAGGGCGACGACTCGACGGGCGCCCTCGTCCGGGCATTCGCCGGCGACGAGCCGACATCGCTGTTCGGCACGCTGTCGCTGTGGCAGGGTGTCGACGTGCCGGGCCCGTCCCTGAGCCTCGTGATTCTCGACCGCATCCCCTTCCCCCGCCCCGACGACCCGTTGCTGGTCGCCCGGCAGAAGGCCGTCGAATCGCGCGGCGGAAACGGGTTCCTCTCCGTCGCAGCCAATCACGCGGCACTGCTGCTCGCCCAGGGTGTGGGACGTCTGCTGCGCAGCGTCGACGACAAGGGTGTGGTGGCCGTCCTCGATCCGCGGCTCGCCACCGCCCGCTACGCCGGGTATCTGCGGGCCTCGCTTCCACCGTTCTGGGAGACGTCCGATCCGGAAGTCGTGCGTAAGGCACTGGGGCGGATTCGCGATTCGCGCCCCTGAACCGCGGCCGCGCACTGAGTCGGACAGCGACGGGGTGCGCACCTATGCTCGACCGATGGAGCTTGCGATCTCAGTCCGCGGACTCACCAAGAAGTTCGGCGAAGTCCTCGCCCTCGACGGCCTCGATCTGGAGGTGAAGTCGGGCGAGGTGCATGGATTCCTCGGACCCAACGGCTCGGGCAAGTCCACCACCATCCGGGTGCTCCTCGGTCTCCTGCGCGCCGACGGCGGTTCGGCGTCCGTTCTCGGTTCCGATCCGTGGCAGGATTCCGTTCCCGTTCATCGGCGACTCGCCTACGTTCCGGGGGATGTGAACCTGTGGCCCAATCTGTCCGGTGGCGAGGCGATCGACCTTCTCGGGCGACTGCGCGGCGGACTCGATCCGGTCCGTCGTGCGTCGCTGATCGAGCGGTTCGAACTCGACCCCACCCGCAAGGGCCGCACCTATTCGAAAGGCAACCGGCAGAAGGTCGCTCTCGTGGCTGCACTCGCCGCCGACACCGAACTCCTCATCCTCGACGAGCCGACGTCGGGCCTGGACCCGTTGATGGAGGCGGTGTTTCAGGAGTGCATCACCGAATTCGCGCGCGGAGGACGCACGGTGCTGTTGTCCAGCCACATCCTCGCCGAGGTCGAAGCGCTATGCCACGCCGTCACCATCATTCGCGCGGGCAGGACCGTGCAGGCGGGAACGCTGTCCGAACTACGCCATTTCACCCGCACCACGGTGACGGTGACCACCCGGATCAAGCCCACCCCCATCGCGAATGTCCCCGGCGTGCACAACCTGCAGAAGGGTGAGGACGCGAACACGGTGACGTTCGACGTCGATTCCGATCAGATCGATCCGGTCATGACCACGCTGACGGGGCTGGGCATCGTCTCGATCACCGCCAACCCGCCGACGCTCGAGGACCTGTTCCTCCGCGAGTACCGCGACGAGGTCGAGGCACTCGGGATCGGACGGCCGCAGTGAGTCGATTGAGCGGAACGGGTGTGCTCGCCGAACTGGCGGTGCGCACCGACCGGGTCCGGATTCCGGTGTGGACGGTCGCGGTGGCGGGCCTCACCGTCCTGATCGCGTCGAGTTACTCGACCATCTACCCGACCGCCGAATCACGGCAGGCCCGTGCCGAACTCATCTCGTCGCCGGCAGCCACGGCACTCGCCGGGCCGGGTTACGGCCTGGACGACTACACGCTCGGTGCGATGGTCGCCAACGAGATCGCCGGCATGACGATGGTGGCCGTCGCGATCATGTCGGTGCTGCTGGTGACGCGGCATCTGCGGACGGAGGAGGAGACCGGACGCACGGAACTGGTACGCGCCGGCGTCGTCGGGCGGTATGCGGGAATCACGGCGGGACTGATCTCCGCGGCGCTCGCAAACCTGTTCGTCGCGCTTCTGCTCGTCATCGGGCTGCTCGGTGCGGGTCTGCCTCAGGCGGGTTCGCTGAACATGTCCGCGGGTGTGCTGGTGGTGGGTCTGGTGTTCACCTCGCTGTCGGCGCTGGCGTCCCAGTTCACCGAACACGCCCGCACGGCAAGCGGTGTCGGGATCTCCGCGATCATCGTCGCGTACCTGCTGCGGGCGGTGGGCGACGTGCAGCAGGGACACAGCGGGAGCCTGCTGACGTGGGTGTCGCCGATCGGCTGGTCGCAGGCCACCCGCGCCTATGTCGACGAACGCTGGTGGCCGTTGCTGATCGGCATCGTCGCGGCGGCGCTGACCGTCGGGTGTGCGTATGCCGCCATCGGTCGCCGGGACGTCGGGGCGGGGCTGCTTCCGCCGCGGGGCGGGCGCACCGAGGCGTCCCCCCGCCTGACCGGTGTCACCGCGCTGGCGGCGCGTCAGCAGCGCGGTCAGATCCTCGCCTGGGGTGTCGGTGTGTTCGCGCTGTCGCTGCCCATCGGTTCACTCGGCAGGCAGATCAGCGATTTCATCGACCAGGATCCCGATCTCGCACAGCTGCTGCCGGGTGGCGCCGCGGCGGCGGCCGACGGTGCGTTCGCCCTGTATCTGGTGTTCCTGGTGGTGATGGCGGCGATGTACGCCGTCGGTGCCGTCATATCCATCCGCTTCGAGGAATCGTCCGGTCGCGCCGAGGAGGCACTCGCCACCCCCGTGTCGCGGGCGTCGTGGCTCGGTGGCCAGCTGGCCGTGATCGCCGCTGCGGCTGTCGCGATCGCGGTGGCGGCGGGGGTCGGCATGGGGATCACCGCTGCATTCACGCTGTCCGATGCGGGGGCGCTCGGCCGGTTGATCGGCGCGGCCCTGAACACCGTGCCTGCCGTGCTGGTGATCGTCGGTTCGTGCGCGGCCGTCTACGGCCTGAGCCCCCGCGCGCTGCCGGCGTTGTGGGCATTCCTGGGTTACGTGCTCGTCGCCGGAATGTTCGGGGAAGTCCTCCCCGACCGGTTCGGGGTGCTCTCCCCCTTCCACTACACACCCGCCCTGCCTGCCGAGAGTTTCTCGGCCACTCCCCTCGCGGTTCTGCTGCTTCTCGCAGCCGCCCTGTTCCTCGCCGCCGTCACCGGGTTCCAGCGCCGGGACATCGGCCGGTGACGGCTCGGTAGCGCCGGTCAGGGATTCGGCGCCGTCACCAGACCCAGCTCGGACGGGGCCACGAGCAACCGGTGGTGCGGAAGGACCCGCACCGTGTATCCGACCGACCCGGACAGCGGCAGGGCCAGGTCGGCGACGAACAGTTCCCCCGACTCGTCCGATGCGGAGTGGGTCATCGGGACCGTGACGATGTCGGTGAGCTCCTCGTCCGGTCCGGCCTTCCCGATCACGGCCTGCACGGTGACGTCCGAGACGGACAGTTCGCCGAGGCGGATGCGGGCGCGCAGCATCAGGTTGGCCCCGATCTCGGGAGTGTCGGGTAGTCCGGCGCCGTCGACCTGCAGGACCGCCACCGCCGGCCAGGCGGCCTCGACGCGGCGACGGAACGCGGCGAGTTCGCGGGCCCCGGCGTAATTCTCTTCCGCCACCGTCCGGGCCGCTTCGGCGGCGGGCGCGTAGTACTGGACGGCGTAGTCGCGCACCATCCGCGACGCGAGTACCTTGGGTCCGAGATTCTGCAGTGTGTGACGGACCATCTCCACCCAGCGCACCGGCAGGCCGTCCGCACGGTCGTAGAACCTCGGCAGGACGGCTCGTTCGAGCAGTTCGTACAGTGCGCTGGCCTCGAGATCGTCGCGCCGTGTCTCGTCGACGACGCCGTCCGCGGTCGGGATGGCCCAGCCGTTCTCGCCGTCGAACATCTCGTCCCACCAGCCGTCACGGATCGACAGGTTCAGTCCGCCGTTGAGGGCGGACTTCATCCCCGACGTGCCGCACGCCTCGAGCGGGCGCAGCGGGTTGTTGAGCCACACGTCGCAACCCCAGTAGAGGTACCGCGCCATCGACATGTCGTAGTCGGGCAGGAAGGTGATGCGGTGCCGGACGTCGGCGGCGTCGGCGAACCGCACGACCTGCTGGATGAGGGCCTTCCCGCCGTCGTCCGCGGGGTGACTCTTCCCGGCGACCACCAGCTGCACGGGCCGCTTCTCGTCGAGGAGCAGGGCCCGGAGTCGCCCGGGGTCGCGGAGCATAAGCGTCAATCGCTTGTAGGTGGGCACCCGCCGGGCGAAGCCGACGGTGAGCACGTTCGGGTCGAACACCTCGTCCGTCCAGCCGAGTTCGGCGGACGTCGCACCGCGTTCGATCCAGGATGCGCGTACCCGGCGGCGCACCTCCTCGACCAGTTTCCCGCGCAACGCGTTGCGGGTCGACCACAGTTCCTCGGCGGACAGGTCCTGCAGCCGCTCCCAGCCGCGGGCTTCCTCCACCAGTTCGGGGCCCAGGATGCGGGTGGCGAGATCGATCCATTCGGGTGCGGCCCAGGTGGGCGCGTGGACACCGTTGGTCACCGAGCCGATCGGTACCTCTTCGGCGTCGAATCCCTGCCACAGCGGCTGGAACATCTCGCGGCTGACGATGCCGTGCAGCTTGGACACGCCGTTGGCCCGTTGCCCGAGCCGCAGGCCCATGTGGGCCATGTTGAACACCGACGGATCCGATTCGCGGCCGAGTCCGAGGATCCGGTCGATCGTCAGCCCCGGCAGCAGGGAGGATTCGTTCTCACCGTTGTCGCCGCCGAAGTAGTGCCGCACGAGGTCGGCAGGGAACCGGTCGATTCCCGCGGGCACCGGGGTGTGGGTGGTGAAGACCGTGCCTGCCCGGACCGTGGCCAGTGCCTCGTCGAAGTCGAGCCCGCCGGTGGTGACCAGTTCACGGATCCGCTCGATGCCGAGGAAACCCGCATGCCCCTCGTTCATGTGGAAGACGGCGGGGTCGGGCAGGCCGTAGGCGTGGGTGTAGGCGCGCACGGCCCGGACACCGCCGATGCCGGCGAGGATCTCCTGTTTGATGCGGTGGTCCTGGTCGCCGCCGTACAGACGGTCGGTGACGCCCCGCATCTCGGCGTCGTTCTCCGCGATGTCGGAGTCGAGCAGCAGCAGCGGGACGCGTCCCACCTGGGCGATCCACACGCGGGCGCGCAGAACCCGGCCCCCGGGGATCGCGACGTGGACGAGGACGGGTGCCCCACCCGAGGACTGCGGCCCGGACTCGGTGAGCAGACGCAGCGGCAGGCCCTGCGGGTCGTGCGGCGGGTAGTGCTCGGCCTGCCAGCCGTCCGCGGTCAGCGACTGCCGGAAGTAACCCGAGCGGTACAGCAGGCCGACACCGATCAGCGGCAGGCCCAGATCGGACGCCGCCTTCAGGTGGTCGCCCGCGAGAATTCCGAGTCCACCGGAGTAGTTGGGCAGCACTTCGCTGACCCCGAACTCCATTGAGAAATACGCGATCCCACCGTCGAGCGACACTCCCTTGGCCTGCTGGTTCTGATACCAGCGGGGCCGGGACAGGTAGTCGTCGAGGTCGGCGGCCGCGGCGTCGAGCCGGGCCAGGAACGCGACGTCCTCGGCCAGTTCGTCGAGGCGGGCGGGATCGACCTCACCGAGCATGCGGACCGGGTCGAACTGCACCTGCCGCCACAGTTCCGCGTCCAGCAATCCGAACAGTTCCTGCGTCGCCGGATGCCACGACCAGCGAAGATTGGTGGACAGCGGACCGAGGGCAGCGAGCCGCTCCGGAAGGTGGGCTCGGACAGTGAACCGACGCAAGGCTTTCACCTCGCGAACGATAACGCACTACGGGCGTCGTTGCGCCGTGTCGGGGCGGGTAGACGTCAGATCTCCAATACGGACAGGAACCGGTCGACTCCATTACGGTTGAACGGGCGGCCCAGCCCACGAGCCGCCGGCAACTTCCGGCTATGGAACGGAGCCCAGCGTGACAGGTCGACTCGGTATCGACGACGTGGAACCGAACATCGGGTGCGGCCGGTACCCCGCCAAGGCCGTTGTGGGTGAGGTGTTTCCCGTCCGGGCAACCGTGTGGCGTGAAGGTCACGACGCCGTGGCCGCCACGCTCGCGGTGCGGGGACCGCGCAGTGCCGCGTCGGGCGGCTCGGCGACCTTCCGCATTCCGATGACCGGCGGTCCGGTACCCGACACCGTCGACGGTTCCTTCACCCCGACCGGCGAGGGTGTCTGGACGTTCCGGATCGAGGCCTGGAGCGATCCGGTCACCACGTGGAAGCACGCGGTCGAAGCCAAGCTGGCGGTGGGACAGGGGCCGGCCGAACTGGCCAACGACCTCGAGATCGGTGCGCGGTTGTTCGAGCGTGCCGCGAAGGGCGTGCCCCGCGCGGACCGCTCGCGGCTGGCGGGGGTCGCGGCGTCGCTGCGTTCCGACCATCACCTCTCCGAACGTGTGGCCCCGGCGTTCGGGTCGGACGTCACCGAACTGCTGCGCGCACATCCGCTGCGCGATCTCGTCACGAAGAGCGAACCGCACACCGTGCTCGTCGATCGCACGCGTGCACTGTTCGGGTCGTGGTACGAGTTCTTCCCGAGGTCCACGGGCGGCTGGGACGAGAACGGCAAGCCCCGGCACGGCACGTTCGCCACGTCCGTGGCCGCACTTCCGCGCATCGCGTCGATGGGATTCGACGTGGTGTACCTCCCACCGATCCACCCGGTCGGCAAGATCAACCGGAAGGGCCCCAACAACACGCTGACCCCCGGCCCCGACGACGTCGGTTCGCCGTGGGCCATCGGCTCGGACGAGGGTGGCCACGACGCGATTCATCCCCAACTCGGGACGATGCGTGATTTCAAGGCGTTCATCGCTGCCGCCGAGAAGCTGCACATGGAGGTGGCGATCGACCTGGCCCTGCAGGCCGCACCCGACCATCCGTGGGCGAAGAAGCACCCCGAATGGTTCACCGTCCTCCCCGACGGCACCATCGCCTACGCCGAGAACCCGCCGAAGAAGTACCAGGACATCTACCCGGTCAACTTCGACGACGACCGCGACGGCATCTACGCGGAGGTCCTGCGGGTCGTCCGGCACTGGGTTGCGGCGGGCGTCAAGATCTTCCGGGTCGACAACCCGCACACCAAGCCGCCGGACTTCTGGGAGTGGCTGATCGCCGAGGTCAAGAAGTCGGATCCGGACGTCCTGTTCCTGTCCGAGGCGTTCACCCGTCCCGCACGGTTGTACGGTCTCGCCCGCCGCGGTTTCACCCAGTCCTACACGTATTTCACGTGGCGGACGGACAAGTGGGAGCTGACGGAGTTCGGCAAGGAGATCGCCGCCAAGGCCGACGAGGCGCGCCCCAACCTCTTCGTCAACACCCCGGACATCCTTCACGAGAGCCTGCAGACCGGGGGCCCGGGAATGTTCGCCCTGCGCGCCGCGCTGGCGGCGACACTGTCCCCCACGTGGGGGGTGTACTCGGGATACGAACTGTACGAACACGTTCCGGTGCGACCGGGCAGTGAGGAATACCTCGACTCGGAGAAGTATCAGCTGCGCCCCCGCGATTTCGAGGGCGCCGCCGCGCGCGGCGAGTCCCTCGAACCGTGGATCACGGCGCTCAACCGGATCCGCAGGCAGCACCCGGCGCTGCAGCAGTTGCGCAACATCCATTTCCACCACGTCGACAACGACGCCCTGATCGCCTATTCCAAGTTCGACGCCACCACCGGGGATGCCGTGCTGACGGTGATCAACCTCAACCCGTACGGCGCCGAGCAGGGCAACGTGTGGCTGGACATGCCCGCGCTGGGCCGCGACTGGCACGACCACCTGACCGTGCTCGACGAGGTCACCGGGGAGCAGTATCACTGGGGGCAGACCAACTTCGTGCGCCTGGAACCCTGGCGTTCGGTGGCCCATATCCTGGCATTACCGTCGATCCCCTATCCGGCCAGAACGAAGCTGGCCTACCGCGGAGGTACATAGTGACCGTCGAACCGCCTGTCGCCATCGCACCGGACGCCGCCGACCTCGACCTGCTGTCCCGGGGTGAGCACCACAACCCGCACTCGATCCTGGGCGCGCACCCGCACCCCGACGGCACGGTGATCCGCGCACTGCGCCCGCACGCCGAGGCCGTCGACGCCGTCATCGGGGGGACGAGCTTCTCGCTGGAGCACCTCGCGCACGGTGTGTGGGGGGCACTCGTCCCGTACCGGGATCTGATGGACTACCGGCTGTCCACGACGTGGCCGGGTGGCCACAACGACGTCTCCGCCGACGGGTACCGGTTCCTGCCTACGCTGGGGGAACTCGACCTGCACCTGTTCGGTGAGGGCAGGCACGAGCGGCTGTGGGAGATCCTCGGCGCGCACCGCCGCCGCTACGACACCCCCGACGGCACCGTCACCGGCACCTCGTTCGCCGTGTGGGCTCCCAATGCCCGCGGAGTGAGTGTGATCGGCGATTTCGACGGGTGGAGTGGGCGGAACTACCCGATGCGGGTGCTCGGCTCCACCGGGGTGTGGGAGTTGTTCGTTCCCGGTATCGAGGCCGGCGACCTGTACAAGTTCCGGGTCCACGGCCCCGACGGCAGTGTGCGCGACAAGGCCGATCCCATGGCCTTCGCGACCGAGGTCCCGCCCGCCACCGCGTCCCGGGTGTCGGTCAGCACGTACGAATGGAACGACGCCGAGTGGCTGGCGCAGCGCGCGGCCACCGAGCCGGCGCAGTCCCCGATGAGCGTGTACGAGGTCCACCTGGCTTCGTGGCGGCCCGGGCTGAACTACCGCGAGATGGCTGAACAACTCGCTGTCCACCTCACCGAGACGGGATTCACGCACGTCGAGCTGCTGCCGGTCGCCGAGCACCCGTTCGGCGGTTCGTGGGGGTACCAGGTCACGTCCTACTACGCGCCCACCTCACGATTCGGTTCCCCCGACGACTTCCGGTGGTTCGTCGACCATCTGCACGCCGCCGGCATCGGGGTCATCGTCGACTGGGTTCCCGCGCACTTCCCCAAGGACGAGTGGGCGCTGGCACGTTTCGACGGCACACCGCTCTACGAGCACAGCGACCCCCAGCGCGGCGAGCAGCTCGACTGGGGAACGTATGTGTTCGATTTCGGGCGGCGCGAGGTGCGCAACTTCCTCGTCGCGAACGCGCTGTACTGGCTCGACGAGTTCCACGTGGACGGTCTGCGCGTCGACGCGGTCGCGTCGATGCTGTACCTCGACTACTCGCGGCCGGAGGGCGGTTGGACGCCGAACATCCACGGCGGCAGGGAGAACCTCGAGGCCGTCGCCTTCCTGCAGGAGACCAACGCCACGGTCCACAAGCAGCACCGCGGGGTCGTCACCATCGCCGAGGAGTCGACGGCGTGGCCGGGTGTCACCCGCGCGACCAACGTCGGCGGTCTCGGTTTCAACATGAAATGGAACATGGGGTGGATGCACGACACCCTCGGTTTCATGGCGCACGATCCCGTCCACCGCAGCTATCACCATCACGAGATCACGTTCTCCCTGATGTACGCGTGGAGCGAGAACTATCTGCTGCCCATCAGCCACGACGAGGTGGTGCACGGCAAGGGCACGCTGTGGACGCGGATGCCCGGCGACGACTACGCGAAGGCCGCCGGTGTTCGTGCCCTGCTGGCGTACATGTGGTCGCACCCCGGCAAGCAACTGCTGTTCATGGGTCAGGAATTCGGACAGACCGCGGAATGGTCCGAGGAGCGCGGACTCGACTGGTACCAGCTCGACGACCCGTACACCGGCGGCTTCCACCGCGGTCTGCTCCGGCTCGTCCACGACCTCAACGCCACCTACCGCGAACACCCGGCGTTGTGGACTCTCGACACGTCTCCGGGCGGGTTCTCCTGGATCGACGCCAACGACACCGCGAACAACGTCCTGAGCTTCCTGCGTTACGGCACCGACGGGTCGATCCTGGCGTGCCTGTTCAATTTCTCGGGTTCCCCGCACGCGAATTATCGTGTGGGCTTGCCAGAACGGGGCGAATGGCGTGAAATTCTCAACACCGACGCCGAGATCTACGCGGGATCGGGTTGGGGAAATCTCGGTGCGGTGACGGCAACTTCGCAGCCGTGGCACGGCCGTCCCGCCTCTGCCGAGGTGGCACTGCCCGCGAACGGCGCGATCTGGATGAGTCTGGAGCGTTGATGAAGGCACGGCCTTGCTGACCCGACGTCGGCAGTGGGCTGCGAGCATGGGCGTTCTGGCCGTGACTGCGGTCGTCCTGTCCGGGTGCACGCGCTCGGTGGACGGTGAGGCCGCGTCCATCTACGACGATCCGTTCAAGGTGGCGGGCCTCGATGCCACGTCGGGTCCGAGCGGTGCCCGCAAGGGCGTGCCCGACGCCGACCTCCCCGTCACCGGCACCGACGGCGGTGAAATCGACACGATGGCCGCCAACGCGGTCAGCGACATCGAGGACTACTGGCGCACCGAGTTCCCGGCGCTGTTCCAGCGCAACTTCGAGCCGGTCGAGGAACTGATCTCCTGGGATCCGCGCGACTCCGACAGCCCGCGCTTCTGCGGGGACAGCACCGAGGAACTCCTCAATGCCGGCTACTGCAGCACCGACCACACGATCGGCTGGGACCGGGCGCTGCTGCTGCCCGAGGTCGTGGAGAAGTTCGGTGTCGTCGCCGCCGTCTTCGTTCTGGCGCACGAGTACGGGCACGCCGTCCAGACGAAGGCGGGAATCGCCGACGAGAACGTGGGCGGTGGCATCGTGCGGGAACAGCAGGCCGACTGCTTCGCGGGGGCGTTCATGCGGTATATCGCGGAAGACAAGGCGACCCACTTCACGCTGAACACGTCGGACGGGCTGAACAAGGTGCTCGCGTCCGCGGTCGCGATCGGGGACACCGACCCGAACGATCCCGACAACGTGCACGGCTCGGCGTTCGAACGTGTCACCGCCACCCAGATCGGTTTCACGGACGGTCCGGCGCCGTGCACGCGCATCGACGAGAAGGAGATCGACTCGCGTCGCGCGGATCTGCCTCAGCGGTTCGCCGACGAGAGCGACGACGGCGAACTCCCTGTCACCGAGGAGTCGCTCGAGGCGTTCTTCACGTCCTTCCAGCAGATCTTCGATCTCAGCGATCCCCCCACGCTGCAACTCGACGGCGCCGACCTCGACTGCGCGGACGCCGACGCGACCGAACCGGTGTCGTACTGCCCGGCCACCAACACGATCGGCGTCAGTGTCGACGCCCTCGCCGAACGCGGCACACCGGGCCGTCCCGGCAGGCGGGAACTCTTCCAGACCAAGCTCACCGGCGACTACAACGCGTACGTCCTGCTCGCCTCGCGGTACACCCTGGCGTTGCAGCGGGACCGGGGCAACGATCTGCACTCACCCCAGACCGCGCTGCGAGCCGCCTGCCTGTCCGGCGTCGTCACCAGCGCGTTGAGCCCGGACAGTCCCGCCACCCTGGAGGCGGGCAGCGTGTGGTTGTCCCCCGGCGACCTCGACGAGGCCGTGTCGGGGCTGCTCACCGACGGTCTCGCCGCCAGTGACGTCAACGGGGAGACCGTGCCGAGCGGATTCTCCCGGGTGGACGCGTTCCGCACCGGAGTGCTCGGCGGTGAGCAGGCCTGCGAGGGCCGCTACCGCTGACCGTCCCACCACGTGACGTCCCCCGACCGCTGCGTCAGATCTCCCGGTAGCCGAGCGTGCGACGGTGATCGGCTTCTACACGTCCGGGCAGTTCATCGGACTGGCCCTGCTCACTCCCTTCCTGTCCTGGCTGCAGTCCGTGCTGTCCTGGCACTGGGTCTTCATCGTGACCGGAACGATCGGGGCGATCTGGGGTGCCGTGTGGTACGCGTTCCGTCGCGAGCCACGCGATTCGCGGGCGAACGACGCCGAGATCGACCTGATCCGCGACGGCGGCGGACTCGTCGACCTCCTGGACGAGCAGCAGCCCGAACGTCCGGCCGTGACCCGGAACGGTGTCGCCACCGTCCTCGGCCGGCGCAAATTGTTCCCCAGGTACCTCGTCGAGTACCGGGACATGGATTACATCAAGTCCGGATTCCTCGCCTCGCTGCCGTTCGTCGCGGCACTCACTCGTGGGCGTGCTGTTCTCCGGAGTCTTCTCCGACTTCCTGCTGCGCAAGAGAGTGTCTCGCGGAGTCGCCCGCAAGGGCCCGATCATCGTGGGCCTGTTGCTGACGTCGCGATGATCGGCGCCAACTTCACCGATTCGACCGCGATGGTGATCGTGTTCCTGTCCATCGCATCCTTCGGCAACGGACTCGCGTCGATCACGTGGTCGCCGGTGTCGGCACTCGCGCCGGAACGACTGCTCGGGCTCACCGGTGGAATGTTCAACTTCATCGGCAACCTGTCGGCGATCGCGACACCCATCGTGATCGGGTTGCTCGTCACCGACGTCAGCTTCGCGCCGGGATTCGTCTACATGACCGTGGTGACCGCAGTCGGGATCGCGTCGTACGTCTTCCTGGTCGGACGGGTGGAGCACGTGCGGAGCTGACCGCCGGACGGGTGACCGGGGTGAGTGCCGAGAGCGCTCACCCCGGTTTTCTCGTCAGTCCTGGTTTCTCGTCAGTACAGTGCGGCGGCGAGTTTCCGGCGGGCGGTCATGACGACCGGTTCGGCCGGGTCGAACAGTTCGAACAGTTCCAGCAGGCGAGTCCGTACCCGCGTCTTGTCGTCGCCGGCGCTGCGGGCGACGACACCGATGAGGCGGGCGAACGCCGCGTCCGGGGCCTGGGAGTAGACCTCGACGTCCGCGGCCTGCAGCTGGGCGTCGATGTCGTCCGGGGCGGCGTCCGCGGCAGCGACGGCACCGGGATCGACGGACTGCACGCGGGCTAGGAAACGCACTTGGCGGATCGCGCCCAGCGCTTCGGCGTTGGCCGGTTCCTCGTCGAGGATCTTCTGGAACTCGGCTTCGGCTGCCGACAGGTCGCCTTCGTCGAGCGCGGCCTCGGCGGCGACGAAGCGCGGGTCCTCCGGCTCGGGCTCGTCCGCGTTCCCGTCCGCGGCCGGCGGTCCGGACAGCTTTCCGGCGGTTGCCTGCTGGACGGCGGCGAGCCACTGACGCAGTTGTGGTTCGGGCTGAGCGCCCTGGAAGTCGGCGAGCGGCTGCCCGCCGGCGATGGCGACGACGGTCGGGACGGACTGGACGCCGAAGGCCTGCGCGATACGCGGGTTGGCATCGACGTCGACCTTGGCGAGCACCCAGGTGCCGCCGGCCTCGCGTGCCAGCTTTTCGAGCAGGGGTGAGAGTTGTTTGCACGGCTCGCACCAGGTGGCCCACAGGTCGACGACCACCGGGACCTGCTGGGACCGGACGAGCACCTCCGCCTCGAACGTCGCCTCGGTGACGTCGATGACGGGGGCGAGTCCGGTACTCCCGGGTGCGGCCGGAGCGGCGCCGTCCCCGGAGGGTGCGGACGCCGGCGGGGGCGGAGCGGCCGCACGCTCCTTGAGGGCGGAGAGATCGACTGCTCCGCTCATGGCCGCGGCCACTGCTGAGGAACGCGCTGACGGACGAGAACCTGGTCGAGTCACGTCCACCAGTTTGTCACGATTTGAGCGCGCACCGGAATGCGGGCCGCGCCTACCACGGAGTGGATCAGACGAGCGACGGTTCGCTCTTCGCTGCGCTCGACCGGGACAGTTCGCCCATCCGGCCGGTGCGGGCCGCCCAGACCTCGAACACGACGGTGCCGAACGGCGGAACGCTGGCAACGAGCGCCCAGAAGGTGGTGACCAGATTCCAGCTCAGCTTGCGGGCGGTCCACAGCGAGATGAGCAGGTACAGGACGAAGACGCCGCCGTGGATGGGGCCGAAGATCTTCACGCCGATCTCGTTGCCGTCGGCAGGCAGGTACTTGAAGGCCATGCCGGTGAGGAGGCCGAGCCAGGTGAAGGCCTCCAGAATTGCGACAAATCGGAAGCGCGTGGCCGTGGTGCTGAGATCGAAGACGTTCGCCATGCCGACCATTGTGCCCGACCATCTACGACAGTCCGTAGTGGTGTGAGATACACCACCACGGACTGTCGTCGTGTCACGCCTTGGGGACGCGGACGATCAAGGCGTCCCCCTGACCGCCACCACCGCACAGTGCCGCAGCGCCCACACCCCCGCCGCGACGACGCAACTCTAACGCCAGATGCAACGCGATCCGCGCCCCCGACATCCCCAGCGGATGCCCCATCGCGATCGCCCCGCCGTTGACGTTCACGATCTCCGGATCCAACCCCAGCTCCCGTGTCGACGCGATCCCCACCGCCGCGAACGCCTCGTTGATCTCCACCAAATCCAGATCCTTCGGGTCGATGCCCTCCTTGGCGCACGCCTTCGCGATGGCCCGCGCCGGCTGCGACTGCAACGTCGAATCCGGACCCGCCACCACCCCGTGCGCGCCGATCTCGGCGATCCACGACACCCCGAGTTCCTGCGCCTTCGCCTTGCTCATCACCACGACAGCGGCCGCACCGTCGGAGATCTGCGACGCCGACCCTGCGGTGACCGTGCCGTCCTTGCCGAACGCCGGCCGCAGCCTGGCCAGGGATTCCACCGTCGTATCGCCGCGCACACCCTCGTCGGAGCCGACCAACACCGGATCACCCTTGCGCTGCGGCACCGGCACCGGCACCACCTCGTCGTCGAACACCCCGTCCTTCCAGGCCCGGGCCGCCTTCTGATGCGACGCCGCCGCGAACGCGTCCTGCTCCTCGCGGCTGATCCGCTGACCGTCCTCCGCGTTCTTCGCCTCGGTCAGACTCCCCATCGCCTGATCGGTGAAGATGTCGTACAACCCGTCGAAGGCCATGTGGTCGCGCATCGTGACGTCGCCGTACTTGAAACCCTCCCGCGACTTCTCCAGCAGGTGCGGGGCGCGCGACATGGACTCCTGGCCCCCGGCGACCACGACGTCGAACTCGCCGGCCCGGATCAGCTGATCCGCCAGTGCGATCGCGTCGATCCCCGACAGGCACACCTTGTTGATGGTCAGGGCCGGCACATCCATCCCGATCCCCGCGGCCACCGCGGCCTGCCGCGCCGGGATCTGACCCGCCCCCGCCGTCAGCACCTGACCCATGATCACGTACTCGACCTGCTCGGGAGCGACACCCGCCTTCTCCAGCGCACCACGAATCGCCACCCCACCCAGATCCGAACCCGACACATCCTTCAACGAACCCAGCAACCGGCCCATCGGGGTCCGGGCTCCGGCGACGATCACAGAACTGGTCACGATTTCCTCCGCGTGAGACGAGTAGACAGGTGCGGGGCGACGGAAGTCACATCCCGACGAGAACTACCGAAACGGTAGCGCTAACGTCGGGACCATGACACAGTCCTCCCCCACCCAGACCACGTCACCGCTGTCCTCGGACCTGGTGACCGCCATCGACCACGTCGGCATCGCCGTCCCCGACCTCGACGCCGCCATCGCGTGGTACTCCGAACACCTCGGCATGGTGTCGACGCACGAAGAGGTGAACGAGGAGCAGGGCGTGCGCGAAGCGATGCTGAGCGTCGTCGGCTCCCCCGAGGGCAGCACCGCGCTGCAGCTTCTCGCACCGTTGAACGAGAACTCGACCATCGCCAAGTTCATCGATCGCAGCGGCCCCGGTCTCCAGCAGCTCGCGTACCGCGTCACGGACATCGACGCCATCTCCGCCCAGTTGCGCGAGCGCGGTGTGCGGCTGCTGTACGACGCACCCCGCCGCGGCACCGCCGATTCGCGCATCAACTTCGTCCACCCGAAGGATGCGGGCGGAGTTCTCGTCGAGCTCGTCGAGCCGTCGGCGACCCACTAGAGCTGTGGCCGGCCGCCGGGTACCGGGCGCAGAGACAAGTTCTACTTTGCCCAGGTAGATTGGCGGCCATGGTAAACGAGCAGGACCGTGGTTCGATCCCCCTTCCCTTTTCCACCGTGCGCAAGGGATTCGACCGGGACGAGGTACGCAACTACTTCGAGCGATTCGACGCCGAGCTCCGCGTCACTGCCGCCGACCGCGACGCCGCGGCGGCGCAGGCGCGGGATCTCGCCAAGCAGCTCGACGATGCGCGGGACGAGATCGACGATCTGCGCAAGGATGTCGACCGCCTGTCCGTTCCGCCGACCACCGCGGAGGGAATGAGCGACCGCATCTCGCGCATGCTCCGGCTCGCGTCGGACGAGGCGTCCGAGGTGCGTGCGAAGGCCGAGGCCGACGCCGCCGAGATGATCTCCGTCGCCGAGCAGGAGGGCGCGCAGCTCCGCGGCCAGTACGAGTCGCTGGTCGCGGAACTCGAAGACCGCCGGAGCGCTCTCGAGATTCAGCACGAGCAGACGATGGCGAAGGCCCGCACGGAGGCGGCGAAGATCGTCGAGGCCGCTCAGTCCGAGCGCGACCGCCTGGCCGCCGAGGCCGAACTGCGTCGGTCGCAGGTGCAGGAAGACTTCGACCTCGCGATGTCCGAGCGCCGCCAGAAGACGATCACGGCGGTCAACGAACTCGAGTCCACCAGCAAGGCCGAGGCGCAGCGTCGTCTCGCGGACGCCACGCACGAGGCGGAGCGCAGGCTGCAGGCGGCCACCGACCAGTCGGAGCGCAAGATCGCCCACGCCAAGGAACTGGCGGAAGAACTTCGCGTACTCCGCGGCCGGATCCTGGCGCAGCTCTTGGGAATTCGGGGACAGCTCGATTCCGTTCCGGCAATGTTGGCGTCGGTCAACCGGGAGAGCGAACTCCTGGACGCGCAGCCCGACACCGCGGCATCGAACTCGGAGAAGCGCTCCAACGAGAACACGAACAGCAAGTCGGCATCGGGCGGTGCCGCGGACCGGAAGTCCGCGCAGAACGAGTCCGGGACGAACTCCGCGGACGAGACCGACAACTCCGACGAGGATACCGCGGTGCTGTCCACCGTCGAGAAGAACCCGGCGAACCGGCCGGTGGCTCAGCGGACCGTGAAGACGGGAAGCTAGGACCACCTGCGTGTGAGGCCCCGGGTGCTGCGTCCCGACCAGCACCCGGTGTGCCAGTGCCGCCGGTCCTCGGCTCCGCCGTATTCGGCCGGCCAGGTGACCAGGTGGGCGACGCCCGGCCGGATGTCGTGATCGCAGCCGGGGCACCGGTACGACTTTGTGGCCCGGGCCCCGGGGATCGTGCGGACGATGAAGCTCTCGTCGGCGTAGCCCGCGGGCCCGGCTTCCTGACGCATCATTGCGCTACCGAACAGCGAGCCCTCGGAGGTGTCCGGGGGCGCACTGCGGCGTGTGTTCTTCCGCTGCGGTTTACGACGGGGCACGGGTTCAGCCTAGGCCTCAGAAGAGCCGGAACTCGGTGCTCTCGGTGCCGCGCAGCGCTTCGTAGTCGAGCACCAGGCACCGGATTCCGCGATCGGTGGCAAGGGTTTTGGCCTGCGGCTTGATCTGCTGGGCGGCGAAGACACCGCTCACCGGCGCCAGCAGCGGATCCCGGTTGAGCAGTTCGAGGTACCGGGTGAGTTGCTCGACACCGTCGATGTCTCCGCGGCGCTTGATCTCCACGGCGACGGAAGCCCCGTCGGCGTTCCGGCACAGCAGGTCGACGGGACCGATGGCCGTCATGTATTCGCGCCGGACGAGCGTGTAACCGCTGCCGAGCGTTTCGACGTGTTCGGCGAGCAGTTCCTGCAGGTGTGCCTCGACACCGTCCTTGACGAGCCCCGGATCGACACCGAGTTCGTGACTGGAGTCGTGCTCGATCTCCTCGATGGTGATCCGCAGTTCCTCACCGGCCTTGTTGGTCACCACCCACAGCGCTTCGGCGTCTTCCACGGTGTCTTCGACGAGCCAGCAGGGCGGGCTCATCCAGTTCAGCGGCTTGTAGGCGCGGTCGTCGGCGTGGATGCTCACGGAACCGTCTGCCTTGATCAACAACAGGCGACGAGCGGTGGGCAGATGTGCCGTCAAACGGCCTACGTAGTCGACTCGGCATCTGGCAATCACTAGGCGCACCCGCCCACCCTAAGGGATCGCGCCGACTAGTCTCGAATGACTATGCGCAGCCCCCGCCGATCCGTCGCCCCGCTGGGGTCGTGGTTGCTCGGATCACCGGACGAGAGTCCCCGCAGGCGCCGGATCCGGGTCCAGCTGCTGCTGACCGCCCCGCTGGTGTTCACCAACCTGGTCGGCGCGGTGATCACCTGCCTGCTCGTCAGTGTCGTCGTCCCCGGCCCGAATGTGTGGTCGAGCGAGTTCGTGATCGCCAACTTCGTTGCGGTGCCCGTCTTCGTGCTGTGCGCGGTCCTGGTCGGCGTGACGTGGGGCACCAAGCGGCTGGTGTCGGATCTCCGGTGGGCGACGGAGGACGACGTGCCCACCGACCACGACCGGTCGGCGGCGTTTCGCGCACCGTGGCGTCTGACGCGTGTCCAGGCGGCGTTGTGGGGCATCGGGCTGGTGTTCTTTACGACGCTGTACGGCATCATCGATCCCCAGACCATTCCGAAGGTCGCGTTCACGATCGCGTTGGCCGGGATCACAGTCTCCGCGTTCTGCTACCTGCTGACGGAGTTCGCGCTGCGCCCCATCGCCGCCCGGGCACTGGGCTCGGACGGGCCACGACCCCGTCGGACCCTCGGCATCACAGGCCGCACCGCGCTGGCGTGGATCCTCGGGACCGGTGTTCCCGTGCTCGGTCTGATGCTCATCGCGATCTTCAGTTTCATCCGGCCGGCGAGTCCGACCAGCCTCGCGGTGTCGATCCTCGCGCTGGGTGGTGTGATCCTGCTCTTCGGCCTGCTGCTGGTCGTGATCAGTGTCCGCGCCACCGAGGCACCCATCCGCTCGGTGTCGCTGGGCATGGCGAAGGTGGCGGAGGGCGATCTGGATGCCGAGGTCGTCGTGTATGACGGCACCGAACTCGGCGCGCTGCAGACCGGGTTCAACCGGATGGCCGAGGGACTCCGCGAACGTGAGCGGATCCGCGACCTGTTCGGTCGCCACGTCGGGCAGGAGGTCGCGTCCCAGGCTCTCCTCCGCAACCCCGAACTCGGCGGGGAGGAACGTGACGTGGCGGTCCTGTTCGTCGACATCATCGGGTCCACCACGATCGCGGCCACCCGGTCGCCCGCGGAAGTCGTGGACCTGCTCAACCGGTTCTTCAACGTGGTCGTGGACGAGGTCGATCGGCGAGACGGGTTCGTCAACAAGTTCGAAGGTGACGCCGCGCTGGCCATCTTCGGGGCACCCGTGGCGCTCGACGACCATGCAGGCGCTGCGCTCTCCGCCGCTCGGGCCCTCCGCGAACGGCTCACCGCCGAGGTACCGGAGTGCGATGCGGGAATCGGGGTGGCGGCGGGTCGCGCCGTGGCCGGAAACATCGGCGCCCACGAACGTTTCGAGTACACGGTGATCGGCGATCCGGTCAACGAGGCGGCGCGGTTGTCCGAGCTCGCCAAGAACGTGTCCGGACACGTCGTCGCGTCCGAGCGGGCGATCGACGCGGCATCCGACGACGAGCGCAGGCGGTGGCAACTCACCGACACCGTCACCCTGCGTGGCCGTGTCGAGCCGACCACGTTGGCCGTTCCCGCCGAACTACTCCCCGCCGGTTCCGCCGTCGACGATGAGGGCGCCGACTCCGTCGAGTAGCCGGGTGAGCCCGAATTCGAAGGCGTGGGCAGGCACGTACGCGGCGTCGTGGTGTTCCCCCGCCGAGGCCCCGACCCGGGCGGCCAGCGGGAACCGGTCGGGGTCGAAGACCTTCTCGAAGTGCGGAGCGACGCGCTGCCACCATTCACTGTCCGCCTCCCCCTGGGCGGCGAGCGCAGCCGCATCCACCGCGGCGCGCGCCGCGCCCGCGACGAAACTGTCGAGAAGCGTGACGACGGAGTCCATGTCGAGGTCCGACAGTCCCAGCCCCTCGACCGCACGTAGTTCCCGCTCGTACTTGGCCATCCCGCCGGGCCCCAGAACCGGCCGGCTCAGCGCGACGACGCCGAGCATCCACGGGTGGGCGCACAGCAGGTGGAAGTAGTCGTGAGCGGCGGCCGCGAGACGCTCGCGCCACCCCTCATCGGCGTCGTCGGCCGGCTCGAGTGTGGACAGCGCGCGATCGAGCATCACCTCAACCAGTTCCGTCTTTCCGGGAACGTGCGTGTACAACGACATCGCCCCGGCGCCGAGCTCGGATGCGAGGCGGCGCATCGAGACTGCGTCCAGCCCTTCCGCATCCGCGACGGACACGGCGGTCTCGACGATCCGGTCGAGGGTCAGGCCCGGCTTCCCGTTGCGGGGGCGCGAGATCGGCGTGCTGCCGCCGCCCCACAGCAGCTCCATGGTGCGGGCGGGATCGCCCTCCGGTGTCGCGCTTCTACCCATGTCGAGATCTTCCCACGACGTCCGGGAACAATTCCGTCCGCCGCCTCGTTGACGTACGGCGTACCGTAAACGAGGCGAAAGGCGCAGTAAGGACAGCAGAGCCCATCCTCGCCACCGACAGCGAACTCACCCGGCTGGTGGCTCTGAGCCCCGACTACGACTTCGGAGGTGACCTGTGACCGACGCCGTCACGCTTCCCCGTTTCCCGGCGCAGAAGGGCCGACGCACCCGCGGCAGGACCTGGTGGGCGCAGCGATGGGCCGACGACGTCGAGCACGCTGTGCTCGACTCGGACACGCTGAAACGCGGACGCGCCTACGCCCGTGGCGGACTGGTCGGTCCGCTCACGTTCGCGGCCGGGCTCGTCTCCGCGGACGTGCACACGGAGGAGGAGAGCCTGCACGTGCGGATCCGGGTGGACCAGCTGGACGAGCGCCAGTGGGGCGAGGTGTTCGCCACCCTCGCGTCGCGGAGCGGTCACGTCGCCCAGTTGTCGAGTGGGATGCTCCCTCGCGAACTCGACGACGACCTCGCTGCCGTCGACGTGTCCCTCGTACCGTCGATGTTCGATGCCGACGCGACGTGCACCTGCGAGGAGTGGGACGTGCCGTGCCGCCACGCTGCCGCGGTGCTGTATCAGGCCGCGTGGGTGCTCGACGACGACCCGCTGCTCTTCTTCCTCCTGCGCGGACGGGAGGGACAGGAGGTTCTCCAACTCAGGCACGGCGCGCACGAGGAGACGTCCCATTCCTCGTTCGACGCTTCGCACTCCCCGGTGTCGGCGTCGGACACCTACTCCGCGGTTCCCGGACCGCTTCCGGCGCCGCCGCGTTCCGGCGGAACCCCGGTGCGCCCACGCTGGCTCGACGACGCTCCCCCGGAGATTCAGGCGGACGCCGTCTGGTCTGCGATCGTCACTGCGATTTCGCGATACGGAGACCGTGTCTGAGGTCGTCCGACGGTCCGGGCACCAGGCTCGGTGCGACCACCCGGGCACCGGTCGCCGGATACGGCGTGCAGATCTGGGCGTCGTGCACGAAGCACCAGCGCCAGTTGTCCCCCGCGTGAAGCGACTGGACTATCGGATGACCGCTGCGTTCGGCGTGGTGTCGCGCGTGCCGCATCGGTGATCCGTCGCTGCATCCGACATAGCCGCACGTCAGGCACAACATCAGGTGCTCCCAGCGGGTGCCGAGTGCGAGACAGCCCTCGCACCCGTCCGACGTGTGCGCGACGACATCGCGAATCATGTTCAGATCGGGATCGTGCCAATTATTGGATTGGGTCATATTGCCACCCCTCAGTAACCAAGATTGGCGGCTGATCCGTCTCGCCACATGGTCACAGCGGAACGAAAGAATCCCCCGAAATCTGGCCTCAGCGGACAGCGTCCCGGTTTCGACGGCGCAAAACGGGGTAGTTCCAAGCCATGGATCTGGAAGCAGCCCCAGAACCGATGGTGGACCACACGCCGCGGGCGACGAACCTGTCCGCGGTCGTGGCCGTCACCGCGCACATGCACGACTGCGGGAATCGCGACGAGATCCTCGCCCTGCTGGTCGAAGCTCTCCCTGAACTCGGTCCCTTCATGGTGGAATCCGTATCGGCTCCGACGGACGAATCCGACGACGTCTGGCGTCACCGCGTGCTGCTCGACGATTCGTGGTCGAGGCCGGTGTCGCTCACCCTCCGGGCCGACTACCCGCCGACCCCGGTGCAGGCCACCCTGCTCGAGCTGCTCATTCAGCACACGGGGTCTGCCCTGCGCGCCGCATCGCTACGATCACGGGCAGCCACACAGGAACGTCACTTGCGCGAGGCCGCGGACGAGATCGCCGCACTCGGAGCGCGGGCCGTGCGGCTGGAGGAGGAAGCGAAGATCCACGACACGTTCGGGCGCCTCGCCGCGACCGGCGCCGACGAGGCCGCCATAGCCGAGACACTCCACCAGGTGACCGGACTCGCCGTCGGGATCGAGGACGCCTTCGGCAATCTGCGCGTGTGGGCCGGCCCGGACAAGGCCCTTCGGTACCGCAAGATCGGCGGCGGGAACCGGGTCGACGTCCTGCGCCGTGCCGCGATGGAAGGGCGCCCGCTGCGGAACGACAACCGGATCGTGCAGATAGTCCGGCCCGGCCAGACACTTCTCGGCGTCCTGTTTCTGTCGGACCCGGAACATCGGGCAACCGACCTCGACACGGTCGCCCTCGAACACGCCGCGACGATGCTCGCCATCGACATGTCGCACCGCAGATCACTCGTCGAGACGGAGGCACGGCTCAGTCGCGACCTGGGCGCCGACCTGCTTGCCGGCACCGACGACGACAGCGCCTACTCGCGGGCCGACGCACTCGGCTACGACCTGCACACGCCGCAACGCGTCCTGGCAGTGCACTGGGGGCCGGACACGCCCGTCGAGTCCGTCACGGAAGCCTTCCGGCGCCACCTGACATCCGCCGACTCGTCGGCCCTCCTCGTCCACGGCAACGAACACCGAACCGGGATCCTCGCCGCCGTCATGGAAGCAAAGACAGATGTGAACATCATCTTCACGGCATTGGAGAAATCGCTCGGTCCCGCGGTCGGAGTGATCGGTGTCGGATCCGAATGCACCTCCCCGAGTGGTCTACCCGACTCGTATACCCACGCGATACGGGCGCTGGAGATCAGAAAGCAGTCGCTGTCGCCCCGCGGCGTGGCGCTGTTCGACGAACTCGGCGTCTACCGCATCCTCGACTCGCACAGCAGCACCGGAGACGTCGAGGCATTCGTGCAGGAATGGCTCGGCCCGTTGCTCGCCTACGACCGGGAACACCGCAGCACGATGACGGCAACGCTGGCCCAGTACCTCGAATGCGGTGGCAAGTATGACGAAACCGCACAGGCTCTCAGGATCCACCGCAGCACCCTGCGATACCGGATGTCCCGCATTCACGAATTGACGGGGCGTGATCTGCGCAGCGTCGACACACGCCTGAATCTTCATCTGGCGTCCCGCGCACTGCAGGTCCTGGCCGGCGGTGCGCGGGGGTGAAAGGACGTGTGCGGCACGGGTGTTCGTGCCCCGGGAATGCCGAAAGCCCCCCAACAAGGTTGGGGGGCTTTCGGTAACGGATGTTCGGCGGTGTCCTACTCTCCCACACCCTGTCGGGTGCAGTACCATCGGCGCTGGAGGGCTTAGCTTCCGGGTTCGGAATGGGACCGGGCGTTTCCCCTCCGCTATGGCCGCCGTAACTCTATGAAACTGTCACACGGAACATCAGCGAAGACACACATCACCATTGGTGGTGGGGGTGTGCTTCTTTCTTCTGTTCTGAACGTGTGTGTTGTTTCAGATACTGCACAGTGGACGCGTAGCTTCTTTGTGGTAAGTCCTCGGCCTATTAGTACCAGTCACCTGCATCCGTTACCGGACTTCCAGTTCTGGCCTATCAACCCGGTGGTCTGCCGGGGGCCTTACCCCCTCGAGGGGGTGAGAAACCTCATCTTGGAACAGGCTTCCCGCTTAGATGCTTTCAGCGGTTATCCCTTCCGAACGTAGCTAACCAGCGGTGCTCCTGGTGGAACAACTGGCACACCAGAGGTTCGTCCGTCCCGGTCCTCTCGTACTAGGGACAGCCTTCCTCAAGTTTCTAACGCGCGCGGCGGATAGAGACCGAACTGTCTCACGACGTTCTAAACCCAGCTCGCGTGCCGCTTTAATGGGCGAACAGCCCAACCCTTGGGACCTACTCCAGCCCCAGGATGCGACGAGCCGACATCGAGGTGCCAAACCATCCCGTCGATATGGACTCTTGGGGAAGATCAGCCTGTTATCCCCGGGGTACCTTTTATCCGTTGAGCGACACCGCTTCCACTTGCCGGTGCCGGATCACTAGTCCCGACTTTCGTCCCTGCTCGACCTGTCAGTCTCACAGTCAAGCTCCCTTGTGCACTTGCACTCGACACCTGATTGCCAACCAGGCTGAGGGAACCTTTGGGCGCCTCCGTTACATTTTGGGAGGCAACCGCCCCAGTTAAACTACCCACCAGGCACTGTCCCTGAACCAGATCATGGTCCGAGGTTAGAGGTCCAATACGATCAGAGTGGTATTTCAACAACGACTCCACACTCACTGGCGTGAGCGCTTCACAGTCTCCCACCTATCCTACACAAACCGAACCGAACACCAATACCAAGCTGTAGTGAAGGTCCCGGGGTCTTTTCGTCCTGCCGCGCGTAACGAGCATCTTTACTCGTAATGCAATTTCGCCGAGTCTATGGTTGAGACAGCTGAGAAGTCGTTACGCCATTCGTGCAGGTCGGAACTTACCCGACAAGGAATTTCGCTACCTTAGGATGGTTATAGTTACCACCGCCGTTTACTGGGGCTTAAATTCTCAGCTTCGCCACCGAAGTGGCTAACCGGTCCTCTTAACCTTCCAGCACCGGGCAGGCGTCAGTCCGTATACATCGTCTTACGACTTCGCACGGACCTGTGTTTTTAGTAAACAGTCGCTTCTCACTGGTCTCTGCGGCCCCACCCAGCTCACACTGCAAGAGTGATCACCGGACGAGGCCCCCCTTCTCCCGAAGTTACGGGGGCATTTTGCCGAGTTCCTTAACCATAGTTATCTCGATCGCCTTAGTATTCTCTACCTGACCACCTGTGTCGGTTTGGGGTACGGGCCGTGTGAAAGCTCGCTAGAGGCTTTTCTCGGCAGCATAGGATCACTGAATTCGCCTCATTCGGCTATGCGTCACCTCTCAGGCTTGATGAACGGCGGATTTGCCTACCATTCGCCCTACAGGCTTACACCAGTATTACCACTGACTGGCTCAGCTACCTTCCTGCGTCACCCCATCGCTTGGCTACTACCAGATCAGGTCCCATGCATCCACATCCAGGGCCCCCGAAGGGGCGTAAGGACGCTTCAGGATGGTTAGTATCACTGATTCACCAGGGGCGCGTTCACACGGGTACGGGAATATCAACCCGTTGTCCATCGGCTACGCCTGTCGGCCTCGTCTTAGGTCCCGACTCACCCTGGGCGGATTAACCTGGCCCAGGAACCCTTGGTCATTCGGCGGACGAGTTTCTCACTCGTCTTTCGCTACTCATGCCTGCATTCTCACTCGTGTGGCCTCCACGGCTGGGTCACCCCGCCGCTTCCATGGCCACACGACGCTCCCCTACCCATCCACACCACTGCCCAAGACTCCGCAGAATCAAGGGGGTGCATTGTGTGAATGCCGCAGCTTCGGTGGTGTACTTGAGCCCCGCTACATTGTCGGCGCAGGATCACTTGACCAGTGAGCTATTACGCACTCTTTCAAGGGTGGCTGCTTCTAAGCCAACCTCCTGGTTGTCTTCGCGACCCCACATCCTTTTCCACTTAGTACACGCTTAGGGACCTTAGCTGGCGATCTGGGCTGTTTCCCTCTCGACTACGAACCTTATCGCCCGCAGTCTCACTGCCGCGCTCTCACTCACCGGCATTCGGAGTTTGGCTGATTTCGGTAAGCTTGTGGGCCCCCTAGACCATCCAGTAGCTCTACCTCCGGTGAGAAACACGCGACGCTGCACCTAAATGCATTTCGGGGAGAACCAGCTATCACGGAGTTTGATTGGCCTTTCACCCCTACCCACAGCTCATCCCCTCAGTTTTCAACCTAAGTGGGTTCGGTCCTCCACGACGTCTTACCGTCGCTTCAACCTGGCCATGGGTAGATCACTCCGCTTCGGGTCTAGAACATGCCACTACGGACGCCCTATTCGGACTCGCTTTCGCTACGGCTACCCCACACGGGTTAACCTCGCGACATGCCACTAACTCGCAGGCTCATTCTTCAAAAGGCACGCCATCACCCCCCACACCGAAGTGTGCAAAGGCTTTGACGGATTGTAAGCGCACGGTTTCAGGTACTATTTCACTCCCCTCCCGGGGTACTTTTCACCTTTCCCTCACGGTACTAGTCCGCTATCGGTCACCAGGGAGTATTCAGGCTTATCGGGTGGTCCCGACAGATTCACACCAGATTTCACGGGCCCGGTGCTACTTGGGTTTCCATCACGACAGTCATCATGTTTTCGTGTACGGGACTCTCACCCTCTACGACAGGCCGTTCCAGACCACTTCCACTAACACAATGATTTCTTACTGTCGGCCAACACGGCAGCATTGACAAGATGAACCCCACAACCCCACGAATGCAACACCTGCCGGCTATCACACATCCATGGTTTAGCCTCTTCCGCTTTCGCTCGCCACTACTCACGGAATCACTATTGTTTTCTCTTCCTGTGGGTACTGAGATGTTTCACTTCCCCACGTTCCCTCCACACACCCTATATATTCAGGTGCGGGTAACACGACATCACTCGTGCTGGGTTTCCCCATTCGGACATCCTCGGATCTCAGCTCGGTTGACAGCTCCCCGAGGCTTATCGCAGCCTCCTACGTCCTTCATCGGCTCCTGGTGCCAAGGCATCCACCGTACGCTCTTCATTACTTACAACAAAGATGCTCGCGTCCACTGTGCAGTTCTCAAACAACACACAACCAACCATGTCCTCGTCGCCACCGAACACCAGAAAAACCCGGCCGGTATGACCACCATGATCACTTGTAAGTTCTTGCCTAGAAAAAACACTCGCGTGTTCCCTCAGGACCCAACAGTGCATCGATATAACTCTTCTCCCACCGGCACTCGGGCCGGCAGTAGTGAAAAGAATGTTTGTCAGTGTTCCACCCATGAGCGTCCGCAGCCCTACTGATGAGGACTAAACGGTCTCTGCCAAGCCGCTGTACACCTGTGTGACAACAACATTGGAGATGTGCTCCTTAGAAAGGAGGTGATCCAGCCGCACCTTCCGGTACGGCTACCTTGTTACGACTTCGTCCCAATCGCCGATCCCACCTTCGACGGCTCCCTCCCACAAGGGGTTAGGCCACCGGCTTCGGGTGTTACCGACTTTCATGACGTGACGGGCGGTGTGTACAAGGCCCGGGAACGTATTCACCGCAGCGTTGCTGATCTGCGATTACTAGCGACTCCGACTTCACGGGGTCGAGTTGCAGACCCCGATCCGAACTGAGACCAGCTTTAAGGGATTCGCTCCACCTCACGGTCTCGCAGCCCTCTGTACTGGCCATTGTAGCATGTGTGAAGCCCTGGACATAAGGGGCATGATGACTTGACGTCGTCCCCACCTTCCTCCGAGTTGACCCCGGCAGTCTCTTACGAGTCCCCACCATTACGTGCTGGCAACATAAGACAAGGGTTGCGCTCGTTGCGGGACTTAACCCAACATCTCACGACACGAGCTGACGACAGCCATGCACCACCTGTATACCGACCACAAGGGGGGCCGTATCTCTACGGCTTTCCGGTATATGTCAAACCCAGGTAAGGTTCTTCGCGTTGCATCGAATTAATCCACATGCTCCGCCGCTTGTGCGGGCCCCCGTCAATTCCTTTGAGTTTTAGCCTTGCGGCCGTACTCCCCAGGCGGGGCGCTTAATGCGTTAGCTACGGCACAGATCCCGTGGAAGGAACCCACACCTAGCGCCCACCGTTTACGGCGTGGACTACCAGGGTATCTAATCCTGTTTGCTACCCACGCTTTCGTTCCTCAGCGTCAGTTACTGCCCAGAGACCCGCCTTCGCCACCGGTGTTCCTCCTGATATCTGCGCATTTCACCGCTACACCAGGAATTCCAGTCTCCCCTGCAGTACTCAAGTCTGCCCGTATCGCCTGCAGGCTCACAGTTGAGCTGTGAGTTTTCACAAACGACGCGACAAACCGCCTACGAACTCTTTACGCCCAGTAATTCCGGACAACGCTTGCACCCTACGTATTACCGCGGCTGCTGGCACGTAGTTAGCCGGTGCTTCTTCTGCAGGTACCGTCACTTTCGCTTCGTCCCTGCTGAAAGAGGTTTACAACCCGAAGGCCGTCATCCCTCACGCGGCGTCGCTGCATCAGGCTTTCGCCCATTGTGCAATATTCCCCACTGCTGCCTCCCGTAGGAGTCTGGGCCGTGTCTCAGTCCCAGTGTGGCCGGTCACCCTCTCAGGTCGGCTACCCGTCGTCGCCTTGGTAGGCCATTACCCCACCAACAAGCTGATAGGCCGCGGGCCCATCCTGCACCAGTAAACCTTTCCACCCTCAGCCATGCAGCCGAAGGTCATATCCGGTATTAGACCCAGTTTCCCAGGCTTATCCCGAAGTGCAGGGCAGATCACCCACGTGTTACTCACCCGTTCGCCGCTCGTGTACCCCGAAGGGCCTTACCGCTCGACTTGCATGTGTTAAGCACGCCGCCAGCGTTCGTCCTGAGCCAGGATCAAACTCTCCGTTGAAGACTCTAGAAATCACAGGCGAACCTGGAAATCAGTCATAGACATCGAGTCAAATCACTAGCAATCAAAAACTCAAACTAGCATTTTCAAACACTGACCCCCCACCGACGGAAGAAGGAGAAGAGCCAGCAAATACCCACACCACACCTCACAACCAAACCCCAAGAGGCGGTTGATCATCCGTGATGCGGAGTACCAAAAACATTTGGCACTGACATTCATCGACACACTGTTGAGTTCTCAAAGAACACGCACACGCCATCACTTCTGGCACACTCGCCAGCCGCTCCGGGGCAACCGTTCCATCTTATCCTACCAGCCTCACCGGCGCAAGCCGAGACGCTGAACAGAATCTAACCGGGATGGAAGCACCACCGTACACGACGGTGAACTTCCGATGTACCAGGCGCCTTCGTCCAACCTCGTGTCCCCCGCCTTCCGGCCGGGGTCGGTGTCCGTGTCGCTCTGACCTGGAATAAGTTACGCGAAGGGAAACTGCTTGCCAAATCGCCAGGTCACGGTGTTCGCCGGTTCGGATTCCGCTGGTCAGAGCCGGTGTGCCGGAACCGATTCGGCGTCCTGCCGCTCACACCGGCCGCTGTGACGCCGGACTCACCGCTGAGAAGCGGGATCCGCGGCCACCCTTTCGATGCGGCCGCCGAGTTCCTGGAGGATCTCGACGAAACGGGGGTAGCCCCGGTCGATGTGGAAGACGTCGTGCACTTCAGTCACGCCGTCGGCGACGAGTCCCGCCAGCACCAGGCCGGCGCCGGCCCGGATGTCCGAGGACCACACCGGCGCACTCGACAGCTGCGCGATTCCCCGGATCACAGCGTGGTGACCATCCGTCCGAGCATCGGCACCCAACCGGATCATCTCCTCGACGAACCGGAACCGCGCCTCGAAGACGTTCTCCGTGATCATCGACGTTCCCTCCGCGACCGCGGCGAGACCGATGGCCATCGGCTGGAGGTCGGTGGGGAAACCCGGATAGGGCAGAGTCGCGAAGTTGACGGCCGTGGGCCGCGCTTCCTGGACCACCCGGAATCCGTCGGACTCGGCCGTGACTTCGGCTCCGGCCACCCGCAGCTTGTCGAGCACCAGGCTGAGGTGCTTCGGGTTGACTCCGCGGACTCGCACGTCGCCACGGGTCATCGACGCGGCGATCCCCCACGTCGCTGCGACGATCCGATCGCCGATGACCCGGTGCGTGGTGGGCTCGAGTTTGGGGACGCCCTGGATCGTCAGCGTGGACGTGCCGGCACCCCGGATCTTCGCGCCCATCTGAATCAGCATGTTGCACAGGTCGACGATCTCGGGTTCGCGGGCCGCGTTGTCGATCACCGTCTCACCCTTGGCGAGTACGGCGGCCATCAGGATGTTCTCGGTCGCCCCCACCGACGGGAACGCGAGCCGGATGTTCGCACCGTGCAGGTCGTCGGCCTGCGCCACCACGCAGCCGTGTTCGATCGTGCTGTGCGCGCCCAGCAATCGCAGCCCCGACTGGTGCATGTCGAGGGGCCGCGATCCGATGGCATCGCCACCCGGTAGCGCGACCACGGCGCGTCGGCACCGCGCGACCAGCGGTCCGAGCACACACACCGACGCGCGGAACTGACGTACCGCGGCGAAATCGGCGTGGTGTTTCGGCTCCGCGGGTGTGGTGATCCGGACGATGGAATCGTCGAGGTCCACCTCGCAGCCGAGGCCGCGCAGGACGTCGGCCATCAAAGGGACATCGAGGATGTCCGGGCAGTTGGTGACAGTTGTGGTGCCCTCAGCCAACAGCGCTGCCGCCATCAGCTTGAGAACGCTGTTCTTGGCGCCCCCGACAGACACTTCACCTACGAGGCGGTTACCGCCGGTGACAAGGAAGCGTTCACTCACAGAACACAGCCTAGAGCCAGGGATGCCGACCCCGGAGGCCGGTACCGTAACGCTATGGCCGTACACCTCACCAAGATCTACACCCGGACCGGCGACGACGGGACCACCGGACTCAGCGATTTCTCCCGTGTGTCGAAGAACGATCCGCGGCTGATCGCCTACGCCGACTGCGACGAGGCGAACGCCTCGATCGGGGTCGCGGTGGCATTGGGCGACCCGCCCGAGGAGATCCGGTCGATCCTGCGGCAGATCCAGAACGACCTGTTCGACGCCGGCGCCGACCTCTCCACCCCGGTGGAGGAGGAACCGAAGTACCCGCCGCTGCGCATCTCCGACGAGTACATCGACCGTCTCGAGGGCTGGTGCGACGAACTGAACGAACGCCTGGAGCCGCTGAACTCCTTCATTCTCCCCGGCGGCACGGCACTCGGAGCGCTGCTGCACGTGGCACGGACCGTGACCCGGCGGGCCGAGCGGTCTGCGTGGGCGGCCGTCGACGCGAACCCGGAGACCACCAACGCACTTCCGGCGAAGTATCTCAACCGGCTGTCGGATCTGCTGTTCATCGTCAGCAGGCTCGCGAACCCCGAGGGCGACGTGCTCTGGAAGCCCGGAGCCGGGAAGTCCTGATCAGAGTCGGCGACCGCGAACCGATCGGCCGGACGGTCGTGATTCGACCCAGGACAGGAACGCGGTCAACGCTCCCCCGTCCAATGCGATCTCGTACGAGCTACCGCGGTCCTTGACCGACAGGATGATGATTTCCTCGGACATGATGTCGAACTCGGAGCCCTCCGGGCTGCGACGACCTGCGACTTCGATGCCCTGGCGGTCGATGCGCGAATCAGGGCCGGGGCGCAAACTCGACAGTTTGAAGAAGACGAGGGAACCCTCGCCGTAGCGGATGACGCCGTGGCGCCACCCGGTGTCCCCCGGGGCAGGCGTCACCCGAAGGATCGCCGCGGTGCCACCGCGGCGCAGTACTGCAAGCCGATACAAAAAGACCGCGACGAAGGCCGCGAGCAGCACAACCAGAATGATCAACACAGTCATTCCGATTGTCACTGTTCGTCGGCTCCGTCGCGGTCTTTCTCGTGCAGCCTAAGCGCGCTCTACAGCGCGGATCCGACCCTTGGCGACAGCAATCGCCTCGAGATCGTCTCCACTCTCTGCGAGCACGGCCTTGGCCGCTTCCACATCGATGTCCTCGGCCAAGTCGGCTGACTCGGCGAGGATCGTGACTGTCTTCGCGGTCACGGACAGGAACCCGCCGTGCACAGCAGCGACGATACGCTCACCGTCAGCCGTCGTGATCGCAACCACTCCGGCCTCGACCAGCTGTCCGAGAACCGGCTCATGCCCAGGCATGACACCGATCTCGCCCTCGGTCGTCTGTGCGCTGACGAGAGTCGCCGAACCAGACCACAACCGTCGCTCCACGGCGACGAGTTCCACGGTCATCTCAGCCATCGTCGACTACTTCCCGGCGATCTTCTTGGCTGCAGCCTCGACGTCGTCGAGTCCACCGCAGCTGTTGAACGCCTGCTCGGGCAGGTGATCGAACTCGCCCTTGCAGATGCGGTCGAACGCCTCGATGGTGTCGCGGAGCGGCACCACGGAGCCAGGCTCACCGGTGAACTTCTCGGCGACGATGAAGTTCTGGCCGAGGAACTTCTGCAGGCGGCGGGCACGGCCGACGAGCACCTTGTCCTCTTCCTGCAGCTCGTCCATACCGAGGATGGCGATGATGTCCTGCAGTTCCTTGTACTTCTGCAGGATGCGCTTGACCTCGTTGGCGACCCGGAAGTGCTCGGCACCGACGATGCCGGGCTCCAGGATGCGGGAGGTGGAGGTCAGCGGGTCCACAGCGGGGTAGATACCCATCTGCGAGATCGGACGCGACAGCTCGGTGGTGGCATCGAGGTGCGCGAACGTCGTTGCCGGCGCCGGGTCGGTGTAGTCGTCGGCGGGCACGTAGATCGCCTGCAGCGAGGTGATGGAGCGGCCTCGCGTCGAGGTGATGCGCTCCTGCAGCTCACCCATCTCGTCAGCCAGGGTCGGCTGGTAACCCACGGCCGAAGGCATACGACCGAGCAGGGTCGACACCTCGGAACCGGCCTGGGTGAAACGGAAGATGTTGTCGATGAACAGCAGCACGTCCTGGCCCTGGACATCGCGGAAGTACTCCGCCATGGTCAGCGCGGACAGGGCGACGCGCATACGCGTTCCCGGCGGCTCGTCCATCTGGCCGAAGACGAGGGCGGTGTCCTGGAGGACGCCCATCTCTTCCATCTCGAGGTGAAGGTCGGTGCCCTCACGGGTGCGCTCACCGACGCCTGCGAACACCGAGGTTCCGGAGAACTCGCGGGCGATACGGGTGATCATTTCCTGGATCAGAACGGTCTTGCCGACACCGGCACCACCGAACAGACCGATCTTTCCACCCTTGACGTACGGGGTGAGGAGGTCGATGACCTTGATGCCGGTCTCGAGGATCTCCGTCTTGCCCTCGAGCTGGTCGAAGGCCGGTGGCTTGCGGTGGATGCCCCACTGCTCGCCGTCGCGACCCGTGCCGGGAGCGTCGAGGCAGTCGCCCAGTGCGTTGAACACGTGGCCCTTGACGACGTCTCCGACGGGAACCGAGATCGGCTTGCCGGTGTCGGACACCGAGGTGCCGCGGATCAGGCCGTCGGTGGGCTGCATCGAGACGGTGCGCACCAGGTTGTCGCCGAGGTGCTGTGCGACCTCGAGGGTCAGCGTCTTGGCGACCGAGGGGAGCGTGATCTCGGCGTGCAGGGCGTTGAACAGTTCAGGAATAGCGCCACGCGGGAATTCAACGTCCACGACGGGACCGATGACCCGCACGACGCGGCCGGCGACGGACGAACCCGAGCCTGCCCCGTTGTTTTCGGTTACTGCTGCGGTCATTGCTTAGTCACTTCCTGCGCTCGAGGCAAGCGCATTCGCGCCGCCGACGATCTCGCTGATTTCCTGGGTGATCTGGGCCTGGCGAGCCTGGTTTGCCTGACGGCTCAACGTGTTCACCAGTTCGTTTGCGTTGTCCGTCGCCGCCTTCATGGCGGTACGACGGGCAGCCGACTCCGACGCCGCAGCATCCAGCAGCGAGGAGTAGATGCGGGTGCTGATGTACTTCGGCAGCAGGGCACCGAGCAACTTGTCGGGTTCCGGCTCGAAGTTGTATCCGGCGACCGGCTCCGAGTCGCTGGACCCGTGACCGTTCGACAGCATGTCTTCGCCGAGCTCGACGCGCTCCTCCGAGACCATCACCTCGAGGGGAGCCATCCGGCGAACCTCGGGAGACTGGGTCAGCATCGACACGAAGCGGGTGTAGACGATGTGCAGCTCGTCGACGCCTTCGATGGTGCCCTCGCCGTTCGGCGCGGGGACCTCCGAGCCGGATCCGGCCATGAACAGGTCGACCAGGTGACGGCTCGCCTTGGCAGCGTCGGAGTAGCCCGGATCCTGGGAGAACCCGGTCCACGCACCTCCCAAGTCGCGGCCACGGAACGTGTAGTACCCCAGGCCCTTGGATCCGAGCACGTAGATGACCGGATCCTTGCCCTCGCTGCGCAGCAGCTGGAACAGCTCCTCGGCCTCCTTGAGGACGTTGGAGTTGTATCCGCCGCACATACCGCGGTCGCTGGTGACGACCAGAACCGCGGCACGCTTGGGATCGGTGCGCTCGTTGAGCAACGGGTGGTCCAGCGAAGCCGACGCGCTCGCCAGCTCCGACAGAACCTTCGTGATCTCTTCGGCGTACGGCTTCGCCGCGGCGACGCGCGACTGTGCCTTCGTGATGCGCGAGGTCGCGATCAGTTCCTGGGCCTTGGTGATCTTTTTGGTCGAGTTGACCGACTTGATGCGAGACCTCAGTTCGAGAATGCTTGCCATCGATCGATCACTCTCCCTTCATGTTTCGCAGCATCATGGGCAGGCCGCTCACTTGCTGACGGTGGTGCGCTTGACGTTGATCTGCTCGTGGCCGACCTCGCCGGCGTCCAGAGCTTCGGCCTCGGCCTCGTTCACGACCCGGCTTCCGTCGGACGCGATGAAGGTTTCCTTGAACTTGTCGGTGGCCTCCACCAGCGCCTTGGCGTTGTCGGCGTCGAGGGCCTTGCCGCCCTTGATGCTCTCGTACACGCCGGAGGCGGTGCGGTGCAGCTCGTCGAGCAGTTCGGCTTCGAAGCGGCGGACGTCGCCGACCGGCACGCTGTCGAAGACACCTTCGCCGGCGAGGTAGATCGAGACGATCTGGTCCTCGACGGGGATCGGGCTGTACTGATCCTGCTTGAGCAGCTCCACCAGGCGGGCACCGCGCTCGAGCTGTGCCTTCGAGGCGGCGTCCAGGTCGGAGGCGAAGGCGGAGAACGCCTCGAGCTCACGGAACTGAGCCAGCTCCAGACGCAGCGAACCGGAGACCTTCTTCATGCCCTTGGTCTGCGCGGCGCCACCGACTCGGGACACCGAGATGCCGACGTTGATGGCCGGGCGGACACCCTTGTTGAACAGGTCCGACTCGAGGAACACCTGACCGTCGGTGATGGAAATGACGTTGGTCGGGATGTAGGCCGAGACGTCGTTGGCCTTGGTCTCGATGATCGGCAGCGCGGTCAGCGAGCCTCCACCCAGGGCGTCGGACAGCTTGGCCGAACGCTCCAGCAGGCGGGAGTGCAGGTAGAAGACGTCACCGGGGTATGCCTCACGTCCCGGCGGGCGACGCAGCAGCAGCGAGATGGCGCGGTACGCCTCGGCCTGCTTGGTCAGGTCGTCGAACACGACCAGGACGTGCTTGCCCTGGTACATCCAGTGCTGGCCGATGGCGGAGCCGGTGTAGGGCGCGAGCCACTTGAATCCGGCGGAGTCGGAGGCCGGGGCGGCGACGATGGTGGTGTACTCCATCGCGCCCTGCTCCTCGAGGGCAGCCTTGACGCCCGCAATGGTGGAGCCCTTCTGGCCGATCGCGACGTAGATGCAGCGAACCTGCTGCTTCTCGTCGCCGGTCTCCCAGTTGGCCTTCTGGTTCAGGATCGCGTCGATGCAGACGGCGGTCTTGCCCGTCTTACGGTCGCCGATGACGAGCTGGCGCTGTCCGCGGCCGATCGGGGTCATCGCGTCGATGGCCTTGATGCCGGTCTGCAGCGGCTCCTCGACGGGCTGACGCTCGAGCACCGAGGCAGCCTGCAGTTCGAGCGCGCGGGTCTCGTTGCTCTCGATCTCGCCCAGGCCGTCGATCGGCTGTCCGAGCGGGTTGATGACGCGGCCGAGGAAGGCGTCGCCGACGGGTACCGACAGCACGTCGCCGGTCCGCTTGACTTCCTGGCCTTCCTGGATGTTCTCGTAATCGCCCAGGATGACGGCACCGATCTCGGTGGCGTCCAGGTTGAGCGCGACACCCAGAATTCCGCCGGGGAACTCCAGCAGTTCGTTGGCCATCGCCGAAGGCAGGCCACTGACGTGCGCGATGCCGTCGCTGGTGTCGGTCACAAGGCCGACCTCTTCGCGGGAGGCCTCCGGGGAGTAGCTCGCGGTGTAGTTCTCGATCGCACTACGGATCTCGTCGGAGGAGATCGTCAGCTCCGCCATGTTTTTCCTGCTCTCGGTGTCTGGTCTTCGAAAAGATCTGGGGTATGGGGTTCGGTTGCGGACTACTTGAGGGATTTCCGCAGCGCTGCGAGACGTCCCGCGCCGCTGCCGTCGATCACCTCGTCGCCCACCCGGACGACCAAGCCGCTGAGGAGTTCAGGATCGACCTCCACGTGAACCGTCACCGGCTTCCCGTAGGTACGGGTGAGGGTGGCGGTCAGCCGATCCGACTGCTCACTGGACAGCGGAGCAGAGCTGCGCACCTTGGCGACAACTGCTTCCCGCTGTGCTGCTGCCAGATTCGACAGTTCGTCGAAGGCGTCCGCGGGTGCGGAGTTCTTCAACCGGCCCACTGCCTGGGTCGCCAGCGCCTCGGCGACAGCGGTGACCTTGCCGTACAGCAGCTTGGAGAGCAGTTCACGCTTCCTCTTCGCCGGCACGGAACGGTCGGACAGTGACTGCTCGAGCTTCGGGTTACCGGCAACGATGCGGCCGAGGCGGAAGAGCTCGTCCTCGACAGCGTCGAGCTGTCCCTGATCGGCCGCTGCCTTCAGCAGCGATTCCCGACCGACGAGCACCAGCGAGTTGAGCAGGTCGGAGGTGACGGACCAGTCCTGGCCCACCGCCGCCTTCAGGACGGCGAGGGTCTCGGCCGAGACCTTGCCACCGAATACCTGCTCGGCCAGACCTTCGCGAACGTTCCCGGGCGTCGAGGTGTCCGACAGGGCACTCCGGAGAGTGCGCTGCTCGTCCAGGATCTCGACGACCGAGAACAGCTCGGCCCCGATCTGGGCCGCGGCCGCTGTGGCTGCTCCGGCAGAGACGGATCCCAAGGCCGAAGACAACGCAGCACGGGTCTGCGTCAAGGCCTCACGGCTCGCTGCGTACATGGTGCTCACTTCCCTGCTGCGGAATTTGCGCCGATGGTGTCGAGCTCGTTCAGGAAGCGATCGACCGTGCCGGCCCGCTTGACGTCGTCGGCGAGGGACTCACCGATGACCTTCTCGGCGAGGTCGACCGCGGTGCGGCCGAGATCGGCGCGCAGTTCGGCGACGATCTGCTGACGCTGGGCAACCAACTGGTTGTTGCCGGCGGCCACGATGCGGTCGCTTTCTTCCTGAGCCTGTGCCTTCATTTCGGCGATGATCTGCTGCCCCTGGGTGCGCGCGTCCTCACGGATCTGCGCAGCCTCGGTGCGAGCTTCGGCGAGCTGAGCGCGGTACTGCTCGAGCGCCGCCTTCGCTTCGGCCTGGGCCTCTTCGGCCCTCTTGATGCCGCCGTCGATCTGCTCGGTTCGCTCGGCAAGGACCTTCTGGAACATCGGAAGGACGTACTTCCAGAAGACGAAACCAACGATGACCAGGCAGACGATCGACCAAACGATGTCATACGTCTCGGGCAGGAGAGGGTTGTGACTCTCTTCCTGCGCGAGGACTGCGATGTTGGCTGCCATGACGGTCTTAGAAAATGAAGCCGGCGACGAGGCCGATCAGCGCGAGGGCTTCGGTGAAGGCGATACCGAGGAACATCGTGGTACGAACCTGTCCGGCCATCTCGGGCTGGCGAACCATTCCCTCGATCGCCTTACCGACGACGATGCCCACGCCGATGCCGGGGCCGATCGCGGCGAGGCCGTAGCCGATGGCTCCGAAACCCGTCGAGTTGGTTTCCTGGACAGCTTCCTGAGCGAGGTAGGCGAGGCTCATGGTGTTCCGTTCCCTTTCTGTTGACCTCCGCCGGATTCGGCGGGAGGCTCAGTTCTTGGTGTAGCTGGTCGTGAAATTTGTGGTGCTAGTGCGAATCCGCGTGCAGCGCCAGATCGATGTACACCGACGTGAGCAGCGCGAAGACGTAGGCCTGCAGGAAGATCACCAGCAGTTCGAAGAAGGTGAATGCAATGCCGGCGGCAAGCGAGGCCACACCGAACACGGCCTGGAAGCCACCGGAGACGAAGAAGAAGTACTGAGTGGCGCTGAAGAACAGCACCAGCAGGATGTGGCCGGCCAGCATGTTGGCCATGAGACGAACCATGAGCGTGAACGGCCGGAGGACGAACGTCGAGATGAACTCGATCGGCACGAGCAGGAAGTGCAGCGGAAGCGGAACACCGGGGACCACGATGCTGCTCTTCACGTACTTGAAGAAGCCGTACTTCTTGATGCCGACGTAGTTGAACACGATGTACGCGAGGGCGGCGAGCACGAGCGGCATGCCGATACGCGCGTTCGGAGAGATGTTGATGAAGGGGATGATGCTGCCGAGGTTGGAGGCGAGCACCAGGAAGAAGATGGTGGTGATGACCGGCAGGAAGCGCTTGCCCTGCTCCTTGCCGAGAATCTCTTCCGCGATGTTGATCCGGACGAAGTCGAGCGCGATCTCACCGATGTTCTGGACACCGCGAGGGATGATCTTCGGGCTGCGCAGCGCGATGACGAAGAAGAGCATCATCAGTCCGGACAGCAGGATGCGAACCAGCATCAGGCGGTCGAGTTCGAACGGAGTCCCTTCGAACAGGACCGCGGGCGGGAAGAAGTCGTTCAGGGAAGGCGCGTGGAATTCTTCTCCAGCAGCCACGTTGATGACGCTCAGCGTTCTCTCCCGTAGTCGGTCCGCAGCCTTCGTTGACTGCGGTTCGATCGGACATTGACGATCAAACAAGTCGACAAGCTCGACTCGCGTATTCGTCAGCTGCTGCGGACTGTTCGAGTCCAGCGTCTGTCGGTGTCGGCGACTCTCGTCGACTCGGCGGCCCTGAAAGTGCGGCCACCTACAAGCATGCAATACCGGCGAGTAACTTACTCGCACTCTCATTGCTCTCGCTTGACCCAGACCTTAGCAAGTCATCTACGACGTTGTGTAGACGGGGTCCGGGTCGATTCAATTTTACTACATCTCGTAGTACTACTTATCGTCCGATTCCGGCGATCCGGCGTCGTCCGACGGCGTCGGCTCGACGTACGGCGCCTTGGTTCCCAGGACGCCGAACGTTTCCGCTCCCAGCACGATCACCAACGACAGCACCATGACCAGCACCAATGCCGTCTTGTCGTAGAAGTCGAGCGGTTTGAGGATCGCCAGGACCGTGATCGCGAGAATCATCTTCAGCAACCACGTACCGAGCAGTACCGCTCCCGCCGTCAAGGCCGGAAGTTTCGCGGTGAACAGCACACCCAGTGCCGTGCACAGGATGAACCCTCCCCCGACTGCCGCACCGAGAAGAGCGCCGTACAGACCGGGCTTGCCCGCGACGAGAAATGCGATGATCGAGCCGACCACTGCCAGCACGATCAGACCGAGAACTCCGTAGCGGACGGCAGCCCGCAACGACGCGGTGTGATCAGGGGCGGAGGCGGGGGTGAACGTCACGGTCGCCAAGGGTAGTGGATCTTCGCCGGTCCGCCGCAACCCTCCGGTCAGCCGCGACGGTCGTGCTGCTGTCCGCGAATCGACGGGACGGCCGTCACGACCAGCGCGAAGACGAGGCCTCCCGCAACCAGGAGGACGACGACGCGACGGTCGAACAGGGCCGATCCGACCGCGCCGAACGCCAGGACACCGACCCACAAGTAGATGAGCAGCACGACGCGGCGGTGCGAGTGCCCGATCTGCAGCAACCGGTGGTGCAGGTGCATCTTGTCGGGACTGAACGGGCTCACGCCCGCACGGGTCCGCCGGACGACGGCGAGCAGCAGGTCGAGGATCGGGATGAACATGACGGCACCGACGAGGAGCAGCGGCGAGAGAAGACCGAGCAGGTCGCGGGTGCCGTACGCGGTCAGCGGGATGCGACCGGACGCGCTGGTGGAGATGGCCGCGAGCATCAGACCGATCAGCATGGAGCCCGAGTCGCCCATGAAGATCTTGGCGGGCTGGAAGTTGTGCGGAAGGAATCCGAGACACGCACCTGCCAGCGCCGCGGCGATCAGCGCGGGCGGATACGCGCTGACGTCGCCGCCCTGATCGTGCAGAAGCCCCACCGAGAACACGCAGATCGCGAGCGAGGAGATCAGACCGAGGCCCGCCGCGAGACCGTCGAGGCCGTCGACGAAGTTCATGGCGTTCACCATCACGACCGCGACACCCACAGTGACGAGACCGGCCTGGAGCTGGTCGAGGATGACGGTGCTGCCGTCCCCGAACGGCATATAGATGATGAACCAGCTCACTCCCATCACGACGAGAATGCCCGCCGCGGTGACCTGACCGACGAACTTGGTGAGCGCGTCCAGGCCCCATCGGTCGTCGACCACCCCCACCAGCACGATCACGAACCCCGAGACCAGCGCCGCGGGAATGTCGGAGGTGAACTCGAATCCCCGGGTCAGTGCGGGTAGCTGCTGCGCGAACAACAACGCGACGAGCATCCCGAGATACATGCCGACCCCGCCGAGACGGGGCGTCGGGGTGACGTGGACGTCCCGGTCCCGCGGCACGGCAACGGCCCCGAATCGGAGCGCGAACAGCCGCACCGCCCCGGTGGCCAGGTAGGTGACCACCGCAGCGGTGAAGAGTACGAGCAGGAGTTCGCGCAGCGGGACACCCGCGCCCCCACCTGCTTGAGCCAGCGCCACGCCGGCCGATTCGGCAGCACTCACTGGGCGGACAGACTCTCCGCCGTCACTCCGAGCACGTTGGCGACATCGCCGGTGGGCACGGCGCCTTCACGCAGGATCCGGGGGGTCGCGCCGGTGAGGTCGACGATCGTCGATGCCTGCCCCTGCTCCGCCCGGCCACCGTCGAGGTACACGCTCGCCGAGCCGCCGAGTTGCTCGCGCGCTTCCTCGACCGTCGTCGCGGGCGGCTGCCCGGAGACGTTCGCGCTCGACACCGCCAGCGGTCCGACTTCACGCAACAGTTCGAGGGCGACGGGGTGCAGCGGCATGCGCAGCATGACCGTGCCCCGGGTGTCGCCGAGGTCCCACGCCAGCGAAGGTGCTTGCTCCACAACGAGACTCAGTCCGCCCGGCCAGAACGCCCGGATGAGGTCGCGCGTCTGCGGGCGCACGCTGTACACCAGGCCGTCGATCGTGTTCCACGAGCCGACAAGCACGGGAACCGGCATGTCGCGCCCGCGACCCTTGGCCCGCAGGAGAGCGGCGACAGCCTCGCTGTCGAATGCGTCCGCGCCGATCCCGTACAGCGTGTCCGTGGGGAGCACGACGAGCCGCCCGGCCTTGAGCGCATTCTTGGCCGCACTCATTCCGGCGGAGCGTGAATCGGGAAGGCCACAGTCGTAAACGGTACTCACCCGCCCATTCTTTCACCCTCGGTGACGGCCCCTGCACGCTGCGCCTCGATATCCGTGGCGACGCGCCGGGCGACCACGAAGCGCGGCTTGCCTGCGAGGTCCGGGTGCTCCGCGACCTCGCCGAACACCCGGCGGGACGCGAACAGTGCCGCCACGTCGGCCCCGTTGGAGTCGTCGTGTTCGATGCCTACCGCTCCCCCGATCCGCAACCAGCGGGCGACGTTCGAGATCATCGGCTTGATGACGGACAGACCGTCCGGTCCGGCGAACAGTGCACTGTGCGGATCGTGGTCGGCCACCTCGGGTTCGAGCTCGACGCCCTCCGGGATGTAGGGCGGGTTCGCCACGATCAGGTCGACGCCGCCTTCGAGCCCGGCCAGTAACGTCCGGTCGGTCACGTCACCCTGGTACAGGCGGATCGGTGCGTCACCTGCCTGTTCGCGGGCGTCGGCGTTGCGCCGGGCCCATGCGAGCGCGTGCGGTTCGAGTTCGACGGCGTGCACGACGGCGTCGGGGCGGGCATTGGCGATCGCGAGCGCGAGCGCGCCCGAGCCGGTGCACAGGTCGAGGACCACCGGCGGATGCTGATCGCAGCTTCCGAGGAAGGCGAGCGCCCACCCGAGCAGCAGTTCCGTCTCGGGACGCGGCACGAAGACCCCGGGACCGACCTCGATGTCGATGTCCCCCATCGCGGCCGTACCGAGGATGTACTGCAACGGAATCCGCTTGGCGCGCTGGTCGACCATCTTCTTGTAGGCGTCGATCACCGACTCGTCGACCAGCGGGACGAGGCCGAGCCGGGTCCGTTCCACCCCCAGCAGGTGGGCCGCGAGCAGTTCGGCATCCGCACGGGAGCTACGCACCCCGGCCTCGTCGAGTTGCGCGGTTGCGTCGATCAGGGCCAGGCGAAGAGGAAGGCGACTCACAGGTACAGAGTGCCACGCGGCTTGCCGCCCGGTGGCGCGGTCCCGCTTCGCGGCTACTCCGCGGCGAGCCTCGCCTCGCGGTCGGACTTGCCCAGGGCATCCAGCAGGGCGTCGAGTTCGCCGTCCAGGACCGCATCCAGGTTGTGGGACTTGAAACCGATCCGGTGATCGGTGATGCGGTTCTCCGGGAAGTTGTAGGTGCGGATGCGCTCCGAACGATCGACGGTGCGCACCTGACTCTGCCTGCCCGCCGACGCCTCCGCATCCGCGGCTTCCTCGGCGGCGGCCTGCAGCCGCGCGGCGAGCACCTGCATGGCGCGGGCCTTGTTCTGCAGCTGTGAGCGCTCGTTCTGGCAGGTCACGACGATTCCGGTGGGCAGGTGCGTGATACGGACCGCGGAGTCGGTGGTGTTGACACCCTGACCGCCCTTGCCCGAGGAGCGGTAGACGTCGATGCGCAGATCGGTTTCGTCGATCTGCACCTCCTCGACCTCTTCCGGTTCGGGGTAGATGAGGACGCCGGCGGCGGACGTGTGCACGCGTCCCTGCGATTCCGTGACCGGCACGCGCTGCACGCGGTGGACACCGCCCTCGAACTTCAGTCGTGCCCAGACCCCGTCACGCACATCGCCCTTCGACTTGATCGACAGGGTCGCGTCCTTGTATCCACCGAGATCGGACACGGTCGCGTCGAGGATCTCGACACGCCAGCCGTGACGCTCGGCGTACCGGACGTACATCCGGGCCAGATCGGAGGCGAACAGCGCGGATTCCTCGCCGCCCTCCCCCGACTTCACCTCGAGCACCACGTCGTCACCGTCGTGCGGGTCGCGGGGGGCCAGAAGGTCGGTGAGGGCCTTGTCGAGTTCCAGGACCTGCGCCTCGAGTTCGGGCACCTCGGCGGCGAAGCTGGAGTCGTCGGCGGCGAGTTCGCGCGCGGCATCCAGATCGTCCTGCGCCGACTTGAGCTTGGCATATGTCGCCATGATCGGCGCGAGCTCGGCGAATCGCTTGCCCGCCTTGCGGGCGGCGGAAGCGTCGTTGTGCAGGGCCGGGTCCGCCAACTGCTGCTCCAGGCCGGCATGTTCGGCCAGGATGTCGTCGATGGCCGAAGGCTGGGTGGTCCCTGCCATGATTCGCTCCGCTCTGCGTTCTTTCGGGAATAGGCACAAAAAAGCCGACGCCCGGCCTGCAATTATCGCAGGACGGGCGTCGGCGGAACAGCTAGGACTCTGCAGATTCCTTGGCTGCGCCCTTGCCGGCGCGCTTGCCGTAGCGAGCCTCGAAGCGGGCGACACGTCCACCGGTGTCGAGGATCTTCTGCTTGCCGGTGTAGAACGGGTGGCACTGCGAGCAGACCTCGACGTTGATACGCCCGGTCTCCTTGGTGCTGTGGGTCTCGAAGGTGTTTCCGCAACCGCAGACCACGGTGGTGGCCACGTAGTTGGGGTGAATGCCTGACTTCATGGTGTCCCTTTCAATGGTCGCCGGGTCGCCTTCGCCGTTCGAAGACGTGAACCGGAACCGGACTCAGCCGCTCAGTATGCCAGATCGCAGGTTCGCGATCCCAATCGGCATTTGTGCTTGCGGTGTGGTCAACGCGGGTGGTCTGCGTTTTGTTCCACGGTGATTTCGAGGGGAAAACAGCGGGGCCCGGCGACCGAAAGTCGCCGGGCCCCGCTCTGGTCGCGATCAGTCGTCGATCGCGCCCGGAGCAGTCTTCGACACCTGCATGAGGAACTCGATGTTGCTCTTGCTCTTCTTGAGGCGGTCGATCAGCAGATCGATGGCCTGGTGCGAGTCGAGACCCGAGAGCACGCGCCGGAGCTTGTGCAGCACCGCGGCCTCGTCCGGGCTGAGCAGCAGCTCGTCCTTACGCGTACCCGAGGGGTTCACGTCCACGGCCGGGAACACACGACGCTCCGCGATCTTGCGGTCGAGCTTCAGCTCGGCGTTACCGGTGCCCTTGAACTCCTCGAAGATCACGGTGTCGCCGGTGGAACCGGTCTCGACCATGGCCGTCGCGATGATCGTGAGCGAACCGCCGTTCTCGATGTTGCGCGCAGCACCGAGGAAACGCTTCGGCGGGTAGAGCGCGGTCGAGTCGACACCACCGGAGAGGATGCGTCCCGAAGCCGGCGACGAGTTGTTGTACGCACGGCCGAGGCGAGTGATCGAGTCGAGGAGGACGACGACATCCTTACCCGCCTCCACCAGACGCTTCGCACGCTCGATGGCCAGTTCGGCGACCGAGGTGTGGTCTCCCGGCGGACGGTCGAAGGTCGAGGAGATGACCTCGCCCTTCACCGAACGCTGCATGTCGGTGACCTCTTCGGGCCGCTCGTCGACCAGCACGACCATGAGGTAGCACTCGGGGTTGTTGGTCGCGATGGCGTTCGCGATGGCCTGCAGAACGCTGGTCTTACCGGCCTTCGGCGGGCTCACGATCAGCGCACGCTGTCCCTTGCCGATCGGCATCACCAGGTCGATGACACGGGTCGTCAAGATGTTCGGCGTCGTCTCCAGACGCAGCCGCTGATTCGGGTACAGCGGGGTGAGCTTGCCGAACTCGGGGCGCTTCTTGGCCGCTTCCACGTCGCCACCGTTGACGGTGTCGATGCGGACCAGCGGGTTGAACTTCTGGCGCTGGTTGCCCTGTTCACCCTCGCGCCCGACCCGGACTGCGCCGGTGATGGCGTCGCCGCGACGGAGGCCGTTCTTACGGATCAGGTTCATCGACACGTAGACGTCGTTCGGTCCGGCCAGGTAGCCGGAGGTCCGCACGAACGCGTAGTTGTCGAGGACGTCCAGGATGCCGGCGACCGGCTGCAGGACGTCGTCCTCGCGGATCTCGGTCTCGCGGGCGTCACCGCCGCCGCCTTCGCCGCGGTCGCGTCCACGACGACGTTCGCGGAAGCGACGTCCGCGGCGTCCGCGACCGCCTTCCTCGTCGTCGCCCGGGCGGTTGTCGTTGTTGCGCGGGCCGTTGTTGCCCTGGCTGCGGTCCCCACGGTTGTCGCGATCGCCGCGTTCGCCGCGGTCACCGCGTTCGCCGCGGGTGTCGCGGGTGTCGCGGGTGTCGCCACGGTCGCCACGATCACCGCGGTCGCCGCCCCGCTCACGTCGGTTGCGGTCGCCGCCCTGTTCGCCGGAGCCGTCCTGCTTGGCCGGCTTCTCTGCGGAATCCTGACGGTCGTCGGCCTGCTTGCGCTCGGCCTGCTGCGTGTCGGCGGCATTCGCCGAGGCGGTGTCCTGAGCGTTACCGCTCTGGTCACCCTGCTCGGGTGCGCCTGCCCGACGCGCGGATCCGCGGCGCTGACGCCCGCGGCGGCCGCCTTCGGCGGTGTCCGTGTCGGCGGCTGCGCCGTCGCCCGTCGCGGGTTCGGCCGTCTTGGGCTCGGCGGCCTTCTCGGTGGTCTCCACCTGGGGAGTCACTTCGAGCTCGGTCTGAGCGGACTCGACGCGCTTCGCGCGGGTCGCCCGGGTCCGGGGAGCGGCTTCGGTCGCGGCAGCGGCCGGGGCGGAAGAGCCGCCCTGGCGCTCCTTGATCGCGGCAATCAGGTCGCCCTTGCGCATCCCCGAGATGCCCTTGATGCCCAGCTCACCTGCGAGAGTGCGGAGCTCGGTGAGCACCATTCCGGACAGCCCGGCACCCCGGCGCGCCTCGGCGCGCTTGGTGGAGGCCGTCACTGCACCTTGGCCGGGTGCGGTCGATGACGCCTGTGAAGAGTCGCCTGCCTGCGCGCCAACGGTATCCACCGAGGAGGCGCGCACAGGAGCGGCGATGAGGTCCGTATCGGTCACGGAGGTCCTTTCCTTCCCTCACTCGCGCTGCGCAGAGTCGAGGGTTCGTCCCGTAATTCGGTTTCGAATACCGAATTCGGATGTGCCGTACGTAGTTGCATGTGAAGAACTGCCGGCTTGCCCGCCATCACATCACCTTTGAAACAGGCGCGTACTCGCAATCCCTACACGACAGATAGTGCGGAGGATCGTGCCAGGAGCCGTCAACCCCGATTGACCTGGAGTAATTGCCCTGGTGAAGCACCGGCGTCTGATGCGCACGATGTACGGACATTGCCCAGGATAGCTGTGAACGACCGTAGGGGCAAGGACACGCCCCTACGGCGTGTCAGCTGGTCCGGACGCCGTCCGCCACGTCCAGTTCGAGAACCTGCAACCCCTCGGCCTCGGCCTGCGCCCGAAGATCCACGGGGAAAGGCTCCGTAGTCAATGCGAGGACGGTCGGCCCGGCTCCTGAGACGGTGGCGGCGATACCCGCCTTCCGGAGGACGGCAATCCATCGCGTCGTGAGCGGAAGGGCCGGAGCGCGCTGCGTCTGATGCAGTCGGTCCTCGGTGGCCGCCATCAGAAGGTCGGGACGCTCTGTGAGCGCCACCACAGCGAGGGCGCCGCGGCTGACGTTGAATGCCGCGTCCCGGTGGGGAACCGTCTCGGGCAACAGACCCCGCGTGTGGGCGGTCGACGAGCGCTCCCCCGGCACCAGCGCGACGACGCGGATCGCGGGATGGACCTTCAGCGCGACGGCCGAGTAGATGTCGGTGGCCGCGGGCGCTCCGTCGGGCTGCTCGCTCGCGCAGCTCCACGACACCACGGCGCCCCCGAGCACGCTGGCCGACGCGTTGTCGGGGTGCCCTTCGAATTCGGACGACAGCTGGACGAGCTGATCGAGCGACAGCCCGAGTTCGGGGTCGAGCTTGATCGCCAGGCCGTTGGCGGCCGCCAGTCCCCCGACGACGGCGGAGGCCGACGAACCCAGGCCCCGAGAATGGGGTATCGCGTTGCGGCACACCACATCCAGTCCGTCGGCCCACACGCCCGCCGATTCCAGGCCACGTTCGATGGCCCGGACCACGAGATGGGACGGACCCCACGGCACGTCGTCGGCGCCCTCGCCCTCGACCCGGATCTTCAGCCCCGAACCCGTGGTCGTCACGGTGATCTCGTCGTACAGCCCGAGCGCGATGCCCAGCGTGTCGAAGCCCGGGCCGAGGTTGGCGCTCGACGCAGGCACGCGGGCGGTCACGGTGAGGCCCGTGGGGAGGGTCTGTGTCATGGCAGCGGTGTGGTCCTGCGGCGTGGTGGGCGTGGGCGCCACCACTACGCCAGCTCGAGGGCAGACGCGACAGCGACAGGATCGACCGGGATCGGTTGAACCTCAGGCATACCCGCCAGCGCCGTGTCGGGGTCCTTGAGACCGTTGCCGGTGACCGTGCACACGACGGTCAGGCCCGAGTCCAGCCAGCCCTCCTTGCGGGCGGCGAGCAGACCCGCGACGCTCGCGGCCGAGGCGGGTTCGACGAACACCCCTTCGGTCCTGGCGATCAGCCGGTACGCCTCGAGGATCTCGTCGTCGGTCGCGGCCCGGAAGGCGCCGTGCGACTCTTCCTTGGCGGTGACCGCACCGTTCCAGGACGCGGGCGAGCCGATGCGGATCGCGGTCGCGATCGTCTCCGGGTCCTTCACCGGTGCGCCGTGGACGAGCGGTGCGGCGCCGGCGGCCTGGACACCGAGCATGCGGGGCTTCACGCTGGTGAGTCCGTCCGCGTAGTACTCGGAGTACCCGCGCCAGTACGCGGTGATGTTGCCCGCGTTGCCGACCGGGAGCGCGTGCACGTCGGGGGCCTTGCCCAGGGCGTCGCAGATCTCGAATGCCGCGGTCTTCTGGCCCTCGATACGGACCGGGTTGACCGAGTTCACGAGCCCGATCGTGGGGAACTCCGCGGTGGTCTTGCGGGCCAGTTCGAGGCAGTCGTCGAAGTTGCCCTGCACCTGGATGATCCGCGCGCCGTGCATGACGGCCTGCGCGAGCTTGCCCATCGCGATCTTGCCCTGCGGCACCAGCACGGCGCAGGTCATCTTCGCCTTCGCGGCGTACGCGGCGGCGGAAGCGGACGTGTTACCCGTGGACGCACACAGGACGGCCTGCTGACCGCGGGCCAGCGCGTCGGTGACGGCCATCGTCATGCCGCGGTCCTTGAACGAACCGGTCGGGTTGAGCCCCTCGACCTTCAGGTAGACGTCGCAACCGGTGAGCTCCGACAGGTGCCCGGCGGGCAGCAGCGGGGTGCCGCCCTCGCGCAGGGTGACCGTCTTCCAGTTCGGTCCGATGGCGAGGCGGTCGCGGTAAGCCTCGATCAGCCCCGGCCAGGGGGTGTGAACGGGGTTACGGGTGCCGGTCATTGTTCGGTGCCTTCCAGTCGCAGCACGCTGGTCACAGCGGTGACGAATTCGAGTTTGCTCAGTGCCTCAACGGTTTCCGACAGAGCAGAATCCGTCGCGACGTGGGTGACGACGACGAGGCGGGCCCCGTCGCCGGCGCCTTCCTGCCGCACGGTGGAGATGCTGACGCCGTGCTGCGAGAATTCGGCAGCGACCGCCGACAGGACCCCGGCCTTGTCCGCCACCTGCATGTTGACGTAGTACCGCGTGGGGATGTCGCCGATCGGCGCGATCTTCAGCTTGGCGTACTTGGACTCGCGGGGGCCGCGGCCGCCGTTCACCTTGTTGCGCGCGGCCATCACCAGGTCGCCCATCACGGCCGACGCGGTGGGGGCGCCGCCTGCGCCCTGGCCGTAGAACATGAGGCGCCCGGCGTTCTCCGCCTCGACGACGACGGCGTTGAATGCACCGTTGACCGAGGCCAGCGGATGTTCCAGCGGCACGAGCGCCGGGTAGACCCGCGCGGAAATCCGCTCCTTGCCCTCGGGGGTGGCGATCCGCTCGCAGATGGACAGCAGCTTGATCGTGCAGTCGAGTGCGCGAGCCGACGTCAGGTCGGCCGCGGTGATCTTGGAGATCCCCTCGCGGTACACGTCGGCGGCGGTGACCCGGGTGTGGAACGCGATCGACGCGAGGATGGCCGCCTTGGCCGCGGCGTCGTAACCCTCCACGTCGGCGGTCGGGTCGGCCTCGGCGTAACCCAGACGTCCGGCCTCGGCGAGGGTCGCGGCGTAGTCCGCGCCGGTCTCGTCCATCGCCGACAGGATGAAGTTGGTGGTTCCGTTCACGATTCCGGCGACCTTGTTCACCCGGTCACCGGCGAGGGACTGGATGAGCGGGCGGATCACGGGGATCGCACCGGCCACGGCGGCCTCGAAGTAGAGGTCGACGTTGTGCAGTTCCGCCGCCTCGGCCAGTTCACCGGTGTGATCGGCGAGCAGCGCCTTGTTGGCGGTGACGACGGACTTGCCGGAATTGAGCGCCGAGAGGATCAGCTTGCGGGGCAGGTCCATGCCGCCGATCACCTCGACGACGATGTCGACGTCGTCGCGGGCCACGAGGGACTCCGCGTCGGTGGTCTGCAACTCCTCGGGAATTCCGCGGTCCTTGCCGGGGCGGCGCACGGCCACTCCACGCAGTTCCAGCGGGGCACCGACGCGAGCCTCGAGGTCTTCGCTGTGCTCCCGCAGGATGCGCACCACCTCGCTCCCGACGTTGCCGAGGCCGAGGACGGCCACACCGATAGCGCGATGCGCCGATTCGCTCGTCACTCCTGTACCTCCAAGCTCAGCAGGTCTTCCACGGTTTCCCTCCGGAGGATCACGCGCGACTGTCCGTCGCGCACCGCCACCACGGCAGGGCGGGCGAGCAGGTTGTACCTGCTCGACATCGAATAGCAGTATGCACCGGTGGCCGCGACGGCGAGCAAATCGCCGGCGTCGATGTCCTCGGGCATCCAGGTGTCGCGGATCACGACGTCACCGGACTCGCAGTGCTTGCCGACGACACGGGACACCACCGGCGCCGCGTCGCTGACCCGCGAGACCAGTTTGGCCTCGTACTCCGCCTGGTACAGCGCGGTACGGATGTTGTCGCTCATTCCGCCGTCGACGCTGACGTACCGGCGGGTGAGGTTGGCGCCGACGGTGACGTCCTTGATGGTGCCGACCTCGTACAGCGTCACCGTGCCGGGTCCGGCGATCGCGCGTCCGGGTTCGACGGCCAGCGTCGGCTCGGGCAGACCGGCGAGCGCCGACTCGTTGCGCACGATGTCGCCGAGTTTGGCGGCGAGCTGATCGACCGGCGGCGGGTCGTCGGAGGGGACGTACGAGATTCCCATGCCACCACCGAGGTCGATGATCGAGATCTGGGCGGTCTTCTCCACACCGAACTCCGCGACGACGTCCCGCAGCAGCCCGATCACACGGTGCGCGGCCAACTCGAATCCGTCGACATCGAAGATCTGCGAACCGATGTGGCTGTGGAGACCTACCAGCCGCAGGTTGCCGGCGGCGAAGACCCGGCGGACCGCGTCGATCGCCTTTCCGCCCGCGAGCGAGAACCCGAACTTCTGGTCCTCGTGGGCCGTGGAGATGAACTCGTGGGTGTGCGCCTCGACTCCGACCGTCACGCGGATCAGAACGTCCTGCACCACACCGGCTTCGGCGGCCACCTTGTCGAGGCGGTCGATCTCCGTGGCGGAGTCGAGCACGATGTGCCCGACCCGGGCCGACACGGCGGCGTTCAGCTCGGCGACCGATTTGTTGTTGCCGTGCATGGCAATTCGCTCAGCCGGGAAGCCGGCGTGCAGGGCGACCGCCAGTTCGCCGCCCGACGCGACGTCCAGGGACAGGCCCTCGTCGGCGACCCAGCGGGCGATCTCGCCGCACAGGAACGCCTTGGACGCGTAGTGCACCTTGGCGGTGGGCCCGAACGCACGGGCCATGTCGCGGCAGCGGGACCGGAAATCGTCCTCGTCGACGACGAACAGTGGGGTGCCGTACTTCTCGGCCAGTTCGGTGACCGGGATGCCTGCCAGGCTGACGACCCCGTCCGCGCCGCGGTGGGCGTTGCGAGGCCACACCTCGGGCGAGAGTGCGGCGAACGCAGCCGCGTCGGCGGGACGTTCGGGCAGACCGGGTGCGTGCAGCTGTTCGGCGTGCTTGGGACCTGCGGGGTGCGCGTTCACATCTGCTCCGGTGCGCTGACGCCGAGCAGGGCGAGCCCGTTGGACAGGACCTGCCGGGACGCGTCGCACAGCGCCAGTCGCGCGATGTGCAGCGGGCCGACCTCCTCGTCGCCCTGGGGCAGGATCCGGCAGGCGCCGTAGAACCGGTGGTAGGCACCGGCCAGCTCCTCGAGATACCGCGCAATGCGGTGCGGCTCACGCAGATTCGCGGCACTGGTGACGACGCGCGGGTACTCGCCGAGGGTGCGGATCAGATCACCCTCCTGCTCCGAGACGAGCAGCGAGAAGTCGGGATCCGCGACGGCGATACCGAGGTCGGCGGCGTTGCGGGCGATGGCCGACAGGCGGGCATGTGCGTATTGCACGTAGTACACCGGATTCTCGTTGCCGGTGCTCGTCCACAGTTCGAGGTCGATGTCGATGCTCGAATCCACCGACGACCGGATCATCGCGTACCGCGACGCGTCGACGCCGATCGCCTCGACCAGGTCGTCGAGGGTGATGACCGTCCCGGCGCGCTTGCTCATCTTCACGGCGACGCCGTCGCGGACGAGGTTCACCATCTGGCCGATCAGCACCTCGACGGTGTCGGGGTCGTCGCCGAACGCGGCCGCGGCCGCCTTGAGCCGGCCGATGTACCCGTGGTGGTCGGCACCGAGCATGTAGATGCACAGGTCGAAGCCGCGGGAGCGCTTGTCCTGGAAGTAGGCGATGTCACCGGCGATGTACGCCGCGTTGCCGTCGCTCTTGATGACGACACGGTCCTTGTCGTCGCCGAAGTCGGTGCTCTTGAGCCACCAGGCGCCGTCCTCCTGGAAGAGGTTGCCGGAGTCCTTGAGCGTCTCGACGGCCTTCTCCACCGCACCGGACTCGAACAGCGAGTTCTCGTGGAAGTAGACGTCGAAGTCGACACCGAACTCGTGCAGGGTGCGCTTGATGTGGGCGAACATCAGGTCGACGCCGATGGCGCGGAACACTTCCTGCTGCTCGCCCGCGGGCAGTTCCAGCACGTCGGGGCGCTGGGACTGCACCTGGGCGGCGATGTCGGCGATGTACGCGCCCGCGTAACCGTCCTCGGGGGCGGGTTCGCCCTTGGCGGCCGCGATCAGCGAGCGGGAGAACCGGTCGATCTGGGCGCCGTGGTCGTTGAAGTAGTACTCGCGGGTGACTGCCGCGCCCTGGGTGGACAGGATCCGGCCCAGCGCGTCGCCCACCGCGGCCCAGCGCGTTCCACCGAGGTGGATGGGCCCGGTCGGGTTGGCGGAGACGAACTCGAGGTTGATCCGCTTGCCGTCGAGCGTGTGGCCGGACCCGAAGGCGGCGCCCTCGTCGAGGATCTTCGCGACGATCGCGCCCTGCGCGTCGGCGGCCAGGCGGATGTTGAGGAAGCCCGGGCCTGCGATGTCGGCGCTGTCGATGCCCTCGGCCGCGGTCAGCGCCTCGGCGAGCCAGCCGGCCAGCTCACGCGGGTTGGTACCGACCTTCTTGGCCACCTGCATCGCGACGTTGGTGGCGTAATCGCCGTGCTCGGGATTGCGCGGACGCTCGACCGTGAGAGTTTCGGGAAGCACGGACACGTCGAGTCCGCGTTCGTCGAGCACTTTCGCGGCGGTTCCGCGGAGCAGTTCGGCAAGGTCAGCTGGAGTCACAGGTATCTATCCTATGGCCAACGTGTCCCGGGCGGTGATCCGCCTTGCCGCGAGTCCCGTCGCGGGCCCGGCGACCGCCGGCGAGCGTGGCCGCGGCCACTCTCCCAGGTTGCGCTCAGGGTGGGAAAGTACAGTGGTGTCGCCCTGAGTCCCGGCCCTCAGCTTCCGGTTGCCGGGGGTCGAGCGCCCGTAACCCTCACACCGAAAGATCACAATCGATGCCAAGCGGTTCGGAAAGTCGCGGTCCCGATAAGAACTCGGGCGCGAAGTCGGCGAAGGCCATCAAGGCCGCCAAGAAGAAGAGCGGCGGCGCGAAAGTCAAGGGTGGCGCGTCCGCTCCGCGGAGCATCCCCTGGCTGACGATCGGCGCCGGAGCTGCCGTTCTCGCACTCGTGGCGGTCCTCGCGATCAACCTGGTCCCCAAGTACCAGGCCAAGGAAGAGGCCGCGAAGTACGCGCCGAGCGCCGAAAATCCCGACCCGTCGGTCAACATCGACGGCGTCGTCAAGGTCGACTACCCGGCCGGCATCCACATCCAGCCGACGCAGCGCGTCGCGTACGACCAGTCGCCCCCGTTCGGCGGCCCCCACGACGCAATCTGGGCGACGTGCACCGGCACGGTCTACCCGAACGCGATCCGCACCGAGAACGCCGTGCACTCGCTCGAGCACGGCGCCGTGTGGATCGCCTACAACCCGGACGAGCTGTCCGCCGACCAGGTCGAGACGCTGAAGGACAAGGTGGACGGCGAGACGTACACGCTGCTCTCGCCGTACCCGGGCCTCGACAGCCCGGTCTCGCTGCAGTCGTGGGGCCACCAGCTGAAGCTGGACAGCGTCGACGACGAGCGCATCGACCAGTTCATCACCGCGTTGCGGATCAACAAGAACACCTACCCGGAGGTCGGTGCGAGCTGCTCGTCCATCCCGGGCTCCGGTTTCGACCCGGACAACCCGCCGCCGTTCGACCCGAGCACACCCGGCGCGGACGCGGTCCCGATGGACGGTGGCGGCATCAGCCCCGACCAGTCGGAATCCGGTGGTGCGGGAGCGCAGCTGCCCAGCGGCATGCAGCTCCCGAGCGACCTGCAGCTGCCGTCCGATCTGCAGCAGGCGCCGGCCGAGGGTGGCAATGGCTAGTCCTGCCGAACCCGCAGACGATCCAGCCCCGTCCCGGCCCAGTCAGCGAACAGCGCTGCTGGTCATCGGGTTGATCGGCGCCATCGCGCTCGGATTCGCGCTCGGGTTCCTCGCCCGGCTTCCGCTCGAGGACACCGGCGCCCCGGTCCCCGAGGCAGGTTCCGTCGATGTCGGATTCGCGCAGGACATGAGCGTGCACCACAGCCAGGCGGTGGAGATGTCGGCGATCGCGCTGCCGGGCGCCACCGACCCGGCAGTGCGCGGCCTCGCGTACGACATTCTCACCACGCAGCAGAATCAGCTCGGGCAGATGCAGGGCTGGCTCGCGTTGTGGGATCAGCCGGCGCTGCCGTCCGGCGGTTACATGGGCTGGATGGAATCCGAGCACTCCGACGGTCACGACCACGGGGCCGCCGACAGCGGGCACATGGGTTCGATGTCGAAGATGCCGGGCATGGCGTCCTCGGAGGACATGGCCGCGCTGCGTCAGGCCACCGGACCGGCTGTCGACGTCCTGTACCTGCAGCTGATGCTGCGCCACCACCAGGGCGGGCTCCCGATGATGGAGTACGCGGCCCAGCACGCGTCGGAGGACGCGGTGCGCTCTCTCGCGCAAACGATGGTGGACACGCAGCAGAGCGAATCGACGGTGATGACGAACATGCTCACCGCGAAGGGCGCCGCTCCCCTCCCGATGAACTGACCTCCGGCTTCACGACCACGTCCAGTCGCGCACCTCGGGCATGTCCTCGAGGTGCGCGACGACGTATTCGCCGTGCCGTTCGAGTTGCCGGAGGCAGAAGTCGGCCAATTCCCCGGCACCGGACGGTTCCCTCCGCGTGCGTCGCAGCGCCTCGAGGACCAGGTGATAGCGGCTCATACGGTTGAGCACGACCATGTCGAACGGGGTGGTCGTGGTGCCCTGTTCGCTGAAGCCGCGAACGTGGAAACGGTCCGGGGTGGGACGCCCGTGGATCAGCTCGTGGACGGCGCGCGAGTACCCGTGGAACGCGAACACCACGTCCGTGTCCGCGGTGAACAGGTCCAGGAACATGCGCTCGTCGAATCCGTGCGGATGTTCCGTGGGTGTGAGCAACCCCATCAGGTCGACGACGTTGACCACCCGGGTGACCAGTTCCGGCGTGTGCTCGCGCAGCAACTGCGCCGCCGCCAGGATCTCCTGGGTCGGAACGTCCCCGGCGGCCGCGAGCACGACGTCCAGGTCGGCGCCCGCCGCGGCTTCCGTCCCCGCCCACGCCCACACCGACGCCCCGGCCGCGCAGTGTGCGTGCGCCTCCGCGAGGGTCAGGTACTGCAGGTGCGGCTGCTTGTCGACGACGATGAGGTTGACGTGATCGGTGCTGCGGAGGCAGTGGTCGGAGATGGACAGCAGAGTGTTCGAGTCCGGTGGCAGCCAGATCCGGACGACGTCCGGTGCGAGCGGGATGACGGCGTCGATCATGCCCGGCCCTTGATGACTGAACCCGTTGTGGTCGTTGCGCCAGCAGGTGCTGGTCAGCAGGACGTTCAGCGACGCCACCGGCGCCCGCCACGGCAGATCCACCGCATGCTGCAACCACTTCGTGTGCTGGATGAGCATCGACACGCTCACCATCGCGAACGCCTCGTAGCTGGCGAACAGCCCGTGCCGCCCCGACAGCAGATACCCCTCGAGCCATCCCTCGCAGAGGTGCTCGCTGAGCACCTCCATCACCCGGCCGCGGGCCGACAGCCCGTCGTCGTGGTCGGTGACCGGCAGCTGCCAGCAGCGGTCGGTCACCTCGAACACGGCGCCCAACCGGTTGCTGGACGTTTCGTCCGGGCAGAACAGCCGGAAGTAGCCGCCGCCGTCGGGCGTGGTGGTGGCGGCGTACAGGTCGCGGAGCAGTTCCCCGAGCACCCGGGTGGTCTCGTGGTGGGTGGTGCCGGGTTTCTCGATCGCAAGCGCGTACTTCTCCAGCGGCGGCACGGGAAGATCCGCACGCAGGCGGCCGCCGTTCGCGTACGGCGACGATCCCATCCGCTTGTCGCCCTGCGGCGCCAGCCGCTCGAGGTCCGCAAAGAGTGCGCCGGACGAGTCGAACAGTGCGTCCGGGCGGTACGACCGCATCCACTCCTCGAGCTGACGCAGGTGCGCCTCGTCGGTCCGCACCCCCGACAGCGGAACCTGATGGGCCCAGTGCGTGCCCTCGACGAGCACGCCGTCGACGGTCCGCGGCCCGGTCCAGCCCTTCGGAGTGCGCAGCACGATCGCCGGCCACTTGGCGGCGCTGCGCCTGCCGGCCCGCGCCTCCCGCTGAAGGTCGGAGATCGCGGTGTGCGCGTCGGTGAGTGCGCGATGCAGCGCCGGGAAGACCTGCCGCGGGTCGTCGCCGGAGACGACGGTCGGCGCCCACCCCTGACCGCCGAGGAATGCCTCGATGTCCGCGTCGCTGCTGCGGCCGTAGACGGTGGGCCCGGCGATCTTCGCTCCGTTGACGTGCAGGATCGGCAACACCGCACCGTCGCGTTCCGGATTGAGGAAGGCGGGGAGTTTCCACGAACCGGACAGCGGTCCCGTCTCTGCCTCGCCGTCTCCGATCACGCACGCCACCAACAGATTCGGGTGATCGAACGCCGCCCCGGCGGCATGCGCGAGGGCGTAGCCGAGCTCGCCGCCCTCGTGGATGCTGCCCGGTGTCTGCACACTGACGTGACTCGGGATGCCACCCGGGGTCGAGAACTGCCGGCAGAGCCGGTGGATACCCGCTGCGTCGCGGGACACGCCCGGATACACCTCCGAGTACGTCCCCTCCAGGTACGTGGCGGCGACGAGCGCCGGACCACCGTGTCCGGGACCCGTCACGTAGAGACAATCGGTGTCGGTCCGGCGGATGAGACGGTTCAGCAGGGCGTAGATCATCGACAGACCCGGGCTCGTCCCCCAGTGCCCGAGCAGCCGGGGTTTGATGTGTTCCGGGCGCAGCGGCTCACGCAGAAGCGCGTTGTCCTGCAGGTAGATCTGCGCGACCGTCAGATAGTTGGCCGCCGCCCACCACCGCAGGTCCAGCTCGAGGTCGGAATCGGAATAGTGCCCGTCGGGGTCCTGCGACCCCAACTGCGGTCCATCGGTCATTCTCGACGCCTCCCCGGGAGTTCGCGAGCGTCCACGTCCTCCCGACACTAGGCGTGTCCGGGCCGCTACCGGGGCGAGTCCACGAAGTAGGGGGACCGATTTGGTCGATCCCACTACCCATGCGCTACGATTGGCCAGCCCAATCGGCACACCGGTTTTCCGGTGCGCCCCCGTAGCTCAGGGGATAGAGCGTTCGCCTCCGGAGCGAAAGGTCGCAGGTTCGAATCCTGCCGGGGGCACCACGAGAAACTGGGTCGCCTGTCGCGGCGCAGTCTTTCTCTCTGGTGCTACCAGTCTTCCCCGAGTGATCTCCTCGGGCTTTGTCGAGAGCTGCAGCCGCGCCGGCAGATGCCGCGCGCCCACCGATCGAACGCTGGCCTCCTCCATTGCGGGTTCCGCGGTAAGAACTCTCTGCCGAAGACTCTCTCCGGCAGTGTCGACCAAGGGACACCCCTGTGCAGCAACACCGCTCTCATCCACTCACCCTCGGCGTCGTCGCGCGTTCGAGTAAGCCCGACGAACGCCGGCTCCCGATCCATCCGCTCCACTTCGACCGGATCGACCCCGACCTCCGTGGCCGCATCCACCTCGAGTACGGCTACGGCGAGCCCTTCGGTGTCTCCGACGAGCAGCTGGCCCGCTCGGTGGGCGGGCTGCGCACCCGGGAGCAGCTGATCGAGCACTCCGACGTCCTCCTGCTGCCCAAACCTCTCGCGAAGGATCTGGCGGACCTGCGCGACGGCCAGATCCTGTGGGGGTGGCCGCACTGCGTCCAGGACACGGAGCTCACCCAGGTGGCCGTCGATCGCCACCTCACGTTGATCGCGTTCGAGGCCATGAACCACTGGAGCGTCGAGGGGTCGTTCCAGCTCCATGTCTTCCACAAGAACAACGAACTTGCCGGATACAGCTCGGTGCTGCACGCCCTGTCGATCGCGGGTTCGACCGGCGACTACGGCCGCCGCCTGCGCGCCGTGGTGCTCGGCTTCGGTGCCACCGCTCGCGGCGCCGTCACCGCGTTGAACGCCTTGGGCATCCACGACGTCCACGTCGTCACGCAACGCGGGGTCACCGCCGTGAGCTCGCCGATCCACTCGGCTGAGATCGTGCAGTTCGATCACGACGACGCCGATCCGCGCCGCAGCCACGTCACCACGGACGAGGGCCGGATGCCGCTCGCCGGGTTCCTCGCCCGGCACGACATCATCGTCAACTGCGTCCTGCAGGACACGGAATCGCCGCTGACGTTCCTGATCGACTCGGACATCGAGACCCTCCTGCCCGGCAGCCTCGTCGTCGACGTGTCCTGCGACCAGGGAATGGGCTTCAGCTGGGCCCGGCCGACGTCGTTCGCCGATCCGACGTTCATGATCAGTGAGAACGTCCGCTACTACGCGGTCGACCACAGCCCGTCCTACCTGTGGAATTCGGCGACCTGGGAGATCAGCGAGGCCCTGCTCCCCCATCTGGGGACGGTCCTCGACGGACCCGCCGCCTGGGACCGCAGCGACACGATCCGGCGGGCCGTCGAGATCCGTGACGGAGTCGTGCAGAACCCCCGAATCCTGTCGTTCCAGCACCGCGCGGCGGACTACCCGCACCCGGTCGTCGCCTGATCGACTGGACGAACGGGACGCTCGTTCGATCTGACGCAACGAGCGTCCCGTTCGTCCGGGATGGCGGCGGGTTCAGGCCGGGGTGCTGCGGCGCATTTCGCGTCGGAGGATCTTTCCGCTGGCCGTCTTGGGTAGTTCGTCGACGATTTCGACGCGCCTCGGGGCCTTGTAGCTCGCCAGCCGCTCCCGGCAGTACTCGACGAGGTCGTCCGTCTCGGCCGTCTGCCCGGGGCGGAGGCTGACGAACGCGGCGACGGTCTCGCCGCGGTAGCTGTCCGGCTCCCCGACGACGGCGGCCTCCCGGACCGCGGGATGCCGGTAGAGGACGTCCTCGACCTCGCGGGGCCAGACCTTGAACCCGGACGCGTTGATCATGTCCTTCTTGCGGTCGACGACGTACACCCAGCCCTGGGCGTCCATGAATCCCACGTCGCCGGTGAGCAGCCGGCCGCCGGGCAGCGACTGCGCCGTGGCGTCGGGTTTGTTCCAGTACGCGGGCACGACCATCGGCCCGTCGACGGCGATCTCCCCGACCTCGAGTGGGTCGAGATCCTGCCCGTCCTCCCCCACGATCCGGATCACGGCGGAGGGAAGGGGCAGGCCGATCGCCAGCGTGCCCGACGACGGATCGACCGGCGCCTCCAGGTTCGGCGGGACGACGACGCAGGGCGCGCTGGTCTCGGTGAGCCCGTAGCCGTTGCGGATGTACTTTCCGGTCAGCTCCCGGAACCGTTCGACGATGGCAGGGGGCAGCGGGGCGCCACCGGACATCACGGCCTCCAGCGAGGCGAAGCGCTCACCGGAGAAGTCGGGGTGGGCCATCAGCGCCATATAGGCGGTGGACGGGCCGACCATGAACACCGGCCGCTCCCGCTCGAGGGCGTCGAGCACCACCCCTGCCTCGAACCGGTATGCGAGGATCAGCGGCGACGCCAGGTCGATCGCGGTGAGCAGCTGGCACACCATGCCCGTGATGTGGAACAGCGGCGCGAGCGCGAAGATCGGCGAACCGGCGGGCTTGCTCTCGTACAGGCGCAGGATGGAACTGTTGACGGTGAGATTCCGATGGGTGTTGGTCGCTCCCTTGGGGACTCCACTCGTTCCGGACGTGTAGGACACGAGCGCGACGTCGTCCGGGACCAGACCGGGATCCGGCACGTCGGCTCCCGCGCACGCCCGCGCCACCTCGAGCAGGTCCGGCACGCCCTGGGCGCGCACCCGGGTCACGCCCCCGAACACCCGTGGGTCGTCCGACGTCTGGATGTCGAGTTCGCTTGCGGTCATCGCGATCCGCACACCCGCGGCGGACGCCCGCTCCGCCACCCGATCGGCCCACGCGTTCTCGCTGCACACGATCGCGGTGACTCCGGCGTCGGTGAGGATGTGGGAGAGCTCGTCCCGGTACATCGGGTTCAGCGGGACGACGACACCGCCCGCCTTCCACGTGCCGAGCAACGCGAGCACGAACTGCGGGACGTTCTGCAGGTAGATGGCGAGCCGGTCGCCCTTCCCGAACCCGTTCTCGGCGAGGTAGGCGGCCACACCGTCGCTGAGTTCGTCGACCGCGCGGTAGTCGAGGGTGCCGCCGAGGTACCGGATGGCCGGCCCGTCCGGGGCGGATTCGACCGCGGCCGAGAACATGTCGAGCGCTGTCCGCGCGGGGATCTCCCCCACGGAACGTGTGTTCTCGTCGTACCGTTCCATCCAGGGTCTGTCGTCGTACCAGCTCATCGCCGCCGTGCCGCCTCTCGCTCGTTCCGTGTTCCGACTGTCTGACGTGCTGTTCAGCGTGTTCCCGAGATCCCGCCGTCGACGGGGACGACGGTGCCGGTGAGGTAGGCCCCGGCGCGCGAGGAGAGGAAGATCGCGGCGCCGGCGACGTCTTCCGGTGTGCCGACCCGGCCGAGCGGGACCGATCTCTCGACCGCTTCCTTGCGCTCCGGGTCGTCGAGGACGAACGCCATCATCTTGCTCGGGAACGGTCCGGGGGCAATGACATTGACGGTGATCCGCTCGGCAGCCAGCGTCGCTGCGAGCTTGCGGGTGAGCATGTGGACCGCGGCCTTGCTCGCCCCGTACGAGAAGTTCTCGCTACCCGACACCACGAGTCCGTCGATCGACCCGATGTTGATCACCCGGGCCGGGTCACCGTCCGTCGCCGCGGCCCGCAGACTCGGCAGCAACGCCTGGGTGAGCATGAACACGCCCTTGACGTTGATGTCGAAGATCTTGTCGAAACCGGCGGCGGGGAAATCGTCGACCGACGCACCCCACGTTGCTCCGGCATTGTTCACCAGGACGTCCAGTCGGGGTGACACCTCGGCGACCCGCGCGACGAGCCCCTCGATCCCCTCCTCGGTGGACAGGTCGGCGGGGTGTGCGTGACACGTCCCCGGCCCGGCGGCGGACAGTTCGGCCGCGGCCTTCTCGCATGCCTCGGCCTTGCGGGCGGAGATGATCACGGTCGCCCCGGCGAGGACGAATCCCTGTGCGATCATCCGGCCGATACCCCGCGAACCTCCGGTGACCACCACGGTCTTGCCCGCGACGTCGAACAGTGAACCTATGTCCATGTGCGTTCCCTTCAGGGTTGGAAGACGAGGCGGCCGACGGTGCTGCCGTCACCGAGACGGCCGATGCCGTCGGCCACGTCCGCGAGCGAGAGCCGCTCGCTGATGAGCGGCGTGATCGCACCGGAGTCGGCGAGCCGGGTCAGTTCCGCGTGGCAGTCGGCGATCGCCTGCTGGTTGTACTGCTTGTACAGACCCCAGTGCAGTCCGATGATCGAGTAGTTCTTGATCAGGGCGTGATTGAGGCCGGGTGTCGGGATGGTGCCGCCGGCGAAACCGATGATCAGGATCCGGCCTTCGAACGCGATGCACTTGGTGGACTTCGCGTAGGCGTCGCCGCCGACCGGGTCGTAGACGACGTCCGCGCCGCGTCCGCCGGTGAATTCCTTGACCAGCGGAACGAAATCGTCGGTGTGCCGGTCGATCACCAGATCCGCCCCCAGCCGGCGGCAGTACTCGACCTTGTCGGCGCCGCCGACGACGCCGATCACCTTCGCTCCCGCGGCCTTGCCCAATTGCACTGCGGCGCTGCCCACTCCGCCCGCGGCGGCATGGACGAGCAGCGTCTCCCCCGGCTTCAGTTGGGTGCGCCGGTGGAGAGCGAACCAGCTCGTCTGGTAGCCGATGCTCAACGCCGACGCCTCGGCGTCGTCGAGCGCGGACGGTGCGGCGAACGTGTTGGCCTCGTCCATCACCGCCAGCTGAGCGAATCCGCCGCCGGGAAGGTTGGGGTTGCCGATCACCCGGTCGCCGACGGCGAAGCGGGTCACGCCGTCACCGACCTCCAGCACCTCGCCGCACAGCTCGACTCCGGGTGTGAACGGCAGCGGTGGCTTGATCTGGTATTCGCCGCGGCACAGCAGCACGTCGGGGAAGTTCGCCGGTGCGGCGAGAACCTTCACCAGCACCTGGCCGGGGCCTGCTGTCGGGTCCGGGACCTCCTCGAGTTGCAGCGCGGTGCGCGGCTCGCCGAGTTCGTGGACACGCCATGCCTTCATGGATTGCTTCCTGACTGTCGGTGATGGAGCTCGGGTTACGCGGGCAGGTCGATCAGGTCGGCGAGATGCGCGCGGTGACGGTAGGCGGTGCCGAACGCGAGCTGATCGCTCTTCGCCCTCTTCAGATACAGGTGCGCGGGGTATTCCCACGTCATGCCGATCCCGCCGTGCAGCTGGACGCATTCCTCGGCGGCGTGGACGGCGACGTCGCTGCAGTACGCCTGCGCGACGGTGGCCGCGACCTCGGCGTCCGCGTCGCCCCGGGCGGCGGTGTCCGCGGCGTAGCGGGCAGCGGCGGCCGCGGAGGTGACCTCGAGCCACAGGTCGGCGAGGCGGTGTTTGATCGCCTGGAACGACCCGACGGCGCGGCCGAACTGGGTTCGCTCCTTGACGTACGCCAGGGTCGTCTCGAAGCACCACTGCGCGAGCCCGAGTTGCTCGGAGGCGAGCAGTGCGGCGCCGACGACGAGGGCCTCACGGACCGCCGCCGCGGCGTTGCCGTCGTCGATGCGGGTGGATGCGGCGGCGTCGAACGCGACATCCGACAGTGGCCGGGTCATGTCGAGCGCGAGCACGGGCGTGACCGTGACACCGGCGGTGCCGGCGGGCACCGTGTGCAGTTCGAGTCCACCCGGACCCAGGGCCGGCACGATCAGGATGTCGGCCTCCGAGACGCCCACGACGCTGGTCACGGTGCCCGTCAGGGTGTCGCCCTCTCGGCGCACGGTCGGAGTGAACCGCCCCGGTGCGGTTGCGAGCCCGACCGTGAGTGCACCGGTGGTCGTCCCGTCGGCGAGTGCGCCGACCGTTCGCGTGTCTCCCGCCTTCAGCAATGCGACCGTCGCGAGCACGGCACTGGACAGGTACGGGACGGGCGCGACGGCACGTCCGATCTCCTCCATGACCACGGCGGCCTCACGTGCGCCGGCTCCGGCGCCGCCCAGGTCCTCGGGAACGAGCAGCCCGGCCAGTCCGAGTTCGACGGCGAGGGATTTCCATACTCCGGAGAAGTCGGCGGGTGCCCGGTCGTACGCTCCGACCACCAGTTCCGGTGGGCAGCGGTCGGCGAGGAGGCGGCGGACGGAGTCGCGCAGGGCGTCTTCCGTATCGGAGTACAGCAGATCTGCGGTGCTCATCGGGGCAGGTCCTTCCAGGCGATGTCCTTGTCGACGCGGTGTTCCGGCGGGAGGCCGAGAACGCGTTCTGCGATGACGTTGCGCAGGATCTCGGACGTGCCGCCCTCGATCGAGTTGCCTTTCGCGCGCAGGTACCGGTAGCCGGGTTCACGGCCGGTGAAGTCGACCCTGTCCGGTCGGCGCATGGTCCAGTCGTCGTACCGCAGCCCGGCCTCGCCGTGGAGTTCGATGTCGAAACCCGAGATGGTCTGCGCGAGCCGGGCGAAGGCCAGCTTCAGGCCGGATCCCTCCGGGCCGGGTTGCCCGGCCTCGAGTTGCTGCCGCAGGCGTTCCCCGGTCAGCCGGGCGACCTCCGCCTCGACCCACAGCCGGAGCAGTTCGTCGTGCATCGCCGGGTCGCGGAGTTCGGGTTGCTCTCGCCAGGCCTGTGCGACCGGTCCGATCATGCCGCTCTCGCGGGCGGCCGCGGAACCGCCGATCGCGACGCGCTCGTTGTTGAGGGTCGCGGTGGCCACCCGCCAGCCCTGCCCCTCGTCGCCGAGCCGATCGGTATCGGGAATGTGGACGTCGGTGAGGAACACTTCGTTGAACTCGGCCTCACCGGTGATCTGCCGCAACGGCCGGACGTCGATACCGGGATCGCTCATGTCGCACAGGAAGTACGTGAGCCCGGCGTGCTTGGGCACCGTCGGATCCGTCCGGGCCACAAGGATGGCCATCTGCGCGTTCTGCGCCCCCGACGTCCACACTTTCTGCCCGTTGACCCTCCAGCCGTCACCCTCACGGACGGCTCGCGTCGCGACCGCGGCCAGGTCGGAGCCCGCCCCCGGTTCACTGAACAACTGGCAGTAGATGTGCTCGCTGGTGAAGATCGGCCGCAGGTACTTCTGTTGTTGTTCCTCGGTGCCGAACGCGGCGATGGTCGGAGCGGCCATGCCCAATCCGATCCCGTTGCGGCCCTTCGCCGGGCCGGGCGCTCCGGCGGCCGCGAGTTCGGCATCGACCTGTGCCTGGAAGCTCTGCGGCAGACCGAGTCCGCCGCGTCCGGGCGGGAAGTGGACCCACGCGAGGCCGGCGTCGAATCGGGCTCCGAGGAACCCGGTCGGATCCGACAGGTCGTTCTGTTCGACGAGGGTCGCGACGCGGCCGCTGAGGTCGCGTGCGATCGCCTGTTCGTCAGTGGTCATGTTCCTCAGTCCTTCGGTCCGCCGGCCACGTAGATCACTTGTCCGGACACGAATCCGGCACCCTCACTCGCCAGGAACGACGCGGTGTTGGCGATGTCCTCGGGCTGTCCGACGCGGTTGACGGGGATCTGCGACGCCGCCGCCTTCTTGAAGTCCTCGAATCCGACACCCACCCGTTCGGCGGTGGCGGCGGTCATCTCGGTCTCGATGAAGCCGGGCGCGATCGCGTTGGCGGTGACCCCGAACTTGCCCAGTTCGATGGCGAGGGTCTTGGTGAAGCCCTGCATGCCCGCCTTGGCGGCGGAGTAGTTGACCTGCCCGCGGTTACCGAGTGCGGACGTGCTCGAGAGGTTGACGATGCGGCCGAACCCGGCGTCGACCATGTGCTGCTGCACGGCCCGCGACATCAGGAACGCACCGCGCAGGTGCACGTTCATCACGGCGTCCCAGTCGTCGACGGTCATCTTGAACAGCAGGTTGTCGCGGGTGATCCCGGCGTTGTTGATCAGGATCGTCGGGGCACCGAGTTCGGTCGCCACCCGCTCGACTGCCGCGGCGACCGACGCCTCGTCGGCGACGTTCGCGCCCACGGCGAGTGCCCGGCCTCCGGTGGACTCGATGGCGTCGACGGTTGCCGCGCAGGCGGACTCGTCGAGGTCGAGCACGGCCACCGCGTACCCGTCGCTCGCCAGTTTCTTCGCCACCGCGGCACCGATGCCCCGTGCTGCGCCGGTGACGATTGCCGTTCGCTTCATGAAGTTCTCCATCGTCGTGTGATCAGATTCCGGCCCGGGCGGCGATGTCGCACGCCTTGGCCACGAGGTCGTCGATACGCTCGACGGTCGGGGTGCCCGCGGCCGCCTTGTTCTGCGGTTCGTCCCGCGCGCGGCGCATGACGCCCTCGGCGATGACCGCGACCTTCCAGAGGCCGAGGACGTGCCAGAACGCCAGGGCCTCCGGGTCGCGGCCGGTCTCGTCGAGGTACACCCCGGCGATCTCCACCCGGTCCGGGAAACCGTCGAGGGTGGACGCGGGGAAGTCGCCGCCGGTGGTCTCGCCCGGCTCCGGCCAGTACGCGAGCAGGCTGCCGACGTCGGCGAGCGGGTCGCCGAGGGTGCACAACTCCCAGTCCAGGGCCGCGGTCACCTCCCCGGTCTGGTGCGAGGTGATGACGTTGCGCAGGTGGAAGTCGCCGTGCACCAGTGTCAGTTCCCGCTGCTCCGGTACCGAGGCGGCGAGCCGCCGTGTCAGGTCGTCGAGGGCGGGCAGCTCGCGGGTCTTCGACTTCTCCCACTGACCCGACCACCGCTTGAGCTGACGCTGCGCATACGGCTTGTGGCTGGCCAGGTCGGTCAACCCGGTCCGGTCGAGGTCCACCGCGTGGATCTTCGCCAGCGTCCGCGGCAGCGACAGACCGATCGCCCGGCGACGTTCCGGCGTCAGGGACTCCGCGATCGACATGCGATCGACGACCTGTCCGTCGACGAACTCCATCAGCAGCAGCGGTACCTCGGTCACCTCCGGGTCGTCGGTGAGCCCGAATACCCGCGGGGTGGGCACCGCGGTGTCCTCGAGGGCGGAGAGGATCCGCGCCTCCCGTGCGACGTCGTGGGCCGACGCCAGCAGGTGTCCGAGGGGCGGGCGCCGGAGCACCCATCTGCCACCCGCCTCGTCCCGGACGAGGTAGGTGAGGTTGGACTGTCCGAGTCCGATCCGGTCAAAGGTCAGCGGTCCGGCACTGTCGATGCCGAGCGTGCCGAACCAGCGGCTCACGGCCTCGATGTCGATGCCGACGACGTCCACGCTAGACACCGAGTTGGGCCCCCTGCCGGAACGGGAGGGCGTCGCCGAGCAGTTGACCGCCGTCGATCACCATGGTTTCGCCGGTGATCCAGCTCGCGGCATCGGAGACGAGGAACGCGACCGCGGACGCGATGTCCTCGGGTTCACCGATCCGTCCCAGGGCCGTGGACGCCGACACGGCCTGCTCGTGTTCCTTCCACAGCGCCTCGGCCAGCTTGGTCCGCACCACACCCGGGGCGACGGCGTTGACCCGCACCTTCGGTGAGAGTTCCAGTGCCAGTTGCTTGGTGACGTGAATCAGCGCGGCCTTGGACGCGTTGTACAGGCCGATGTTCGCCTCGAAGGCCATGCCGCCGATGGAGGCGGTGTTGACCACGGCGCCGCCGTGCTCGCCCATCCACGCCTTCGTGACGAGCCCGGTCCACAGCACCGGCGCCCACAGGTTCACGTCGAAGGTCTTGGCGAATCGCGCGTGGTCCTGGTCGATGACCGGCCCGAACGAAGGGTTCGTTCCCGCATTGTTGACCAGGATGTCCAGGCTGCCGAAGCGTTCGAGGGTGACGTCGACGCAGCGCCGGGCGGCCTCTTCGTCGACGGCGTGGGCAGCAATTCCGATCGCGGTGCCCCCGACCTGGGCCGCGGCGGCGTCGGCCGATTCCTGGGACCGTGAGGTGAGCACCACGTTGCCGCCCGCGGCCGCGATGGCCTTGGCGACGGCCAGGCCGATGCCCCGCGAGGCGCCGGTGACGATCGCGGTGCGTCCGGTGAGGTCGAGTCCGGCCATGTCAGCTCACCGCAACCTTGTGTCCGTTGGTGGAGGCGCTGACGGCGGCGTCGCGGTACTGCCGAAGTTCCTGCCGTGCGATGGCGCGCTTGTGGACCTCGTCGGGACCGTCCGCCAGGCGCAGCGTGCGCAGGTGCGCCCAGGCCATGGCGAGGGGGAAGTCGTCGGTCACGCCGGCCCCACCGTGCACCTGAATCGCCCGATCCACAATCTTGAGCGCAATATTCGGAGCCGCCACCTTGATCGCCGCGATCTCCGTCCGCGCCTCCTTGTTCCCCACCGTATCCATCAGATACGCCGCCTTCAGCGTCAACAACCGAATCATCTCGATCTCGATCCGCGCCTCCGCAATCCAATCCTGAACATTCGCATTCTCACTGACCGGCTTACCGAACGTCACCCGCGACGACGCCCGACGACACATCAACTCCAACGCCCGCTCCGCCATCCCGATCGCCCGCATGCAATGGTGAATCCGACCCGGACCCAGGCGCGCCTGCGAAATCGCGAAACCCTCCCCCTCCCCCTTCAGCACATCCTCGACCGGAACCCGCACATCCGCGAAATCGATCTCCGCATGCCCCTCACGATCCTGATACCCGAACACCGGCAACCCCCGCATCACCGTCACCCCCGGCGCATCGATCGGCACCACCATCATCGACTGCTGCCGATGCGGCGCCGCCGACGGATCCGTCTTCCCCATCACGATCAACACCCGGCAATTACGATGCAACGCATTCGACGCAAACCACTTCCGCCCGTTCAGCACATACTCGTCACCGTCCCGGACCATCGACAACTCCACATTCGTCGCATCCGAACTCGCCACCGCCGGCTCCGTCATCGCGAACGCCGACGCCATCGTCCCCTCCAGCAACGGCGTCAGATACTTCTCCTTGTGCTCGGCCGTACCGAACAACTCCAGCACCTCCATATTGCCCGTATCCGGCGCATTACAATTGCACGCCTCCGACGCAATATGACTGCGCCCCATGATCTCCGCCAACGGCGCATACTCGAGATTCGTCAACCCCGCACCCGTCCCCGGATGCGGATGAAACAGATTCCACAACCCCCGCCGCCGCGCCTCCGCCTTCAACTCCTCCAACACCGGCGGCTGGAAATGCGGATCCCCCGACTCCCGCATCTGCTCCTCGTACACCGCCTCCGCCGGATACACATGCGAATCCATGAACTCCAGCAGATCGGTCTGCAACTGCTGGGCGCGATCCGAGATGTCAAACAGGGACATGGGAACTCCTGACGGGTAGTGAGGGAAACATGGGTGTGCGCTTGTCGAGGTGACTCTGTATGCCCTCGACGAGATCGGCCCCGCGGAACGCCTGCAACATCAGGCCTTCCGCGCGGGCCACGGACTCGGCGTAGGTGCCGTCCGCATCGTTCTGTAGTTGGTCCTTGATGACGGCCATCGACGTCGGGGAGCAGTGCGCCGACAGCTGTTCGGCATACGCGACCGCGGCGTCGACGACCGAACCGTCCGGCACGAGGTGGTCGACGAGTCCGATGCGCAGTGCCTCCTCGGCGTCCACCATGCGGCTCGACAGCAGCAGGTCGGCGGCGCGGCTGCGTCCCACGAGCCGGGGCAGCAGCCAGGAGATGCCGTATTCGGCGATCAGTCCCCGCTTGGCGAAGGCGGTCGTGAACCGGGCGGACGCCGAGGCGAACCGGACGTCGCAGTAGAGGGCTTCCACCATTCCGAGCCCGGCGGCGACCCCGTTGATCGCCCCGATCAGCGGCTTGCGCAGTGTCGCGGGAAGGTCGCGGGGACGCGGTCGGAGGAGGTCTTCTTCGGAGACGTCACCGACGGCCTGCAGGCGTCCGAGGTCGGCGCCTGCGCAGAACCCGCGCCCGGCTCCGGTCACGACGATCGCGCGTACGCCGGGGTCGTCCTCGGCGTCGCTCAGCAGCGTGAAGTAGCGGTCCTCGAGGTCGTCGGTCCAGGCGTTCAGCTTGTCCGGCCGGTTGAACGTCAGCACCAGGACCGGTCCGCGCCGCTCGGCGAGGACCAGGTCTGCGTGCTCGGGTGTCACGCGTGCTCCATCAGCGAACTCTGGTAGCGGCGCATCCCGCGGAGCCAGCGGTCGTAGTCGGACCCCTTCTGCCGGTACATGGTGAGGACGCTCTCGTGGGGCAGGATCAGGAACGTCTCCCGGTCCACGGCGTCGAGCACGATGTCGGCGACCTGCTCCGGCTGCAGCACGTCGCCTGCCGAGACGACGGCCCGGGTGGCCGCGACGCCGAGTGGATCACCCGAGTTCTCGCCGGAGCGCATCAACTTCGTCTCGACTCCCATCGGACAGAGGCAGCTGACCCGGACTCCGTTGTCCCCGTAGGTGACCGACAGCCATTCGGAGAACGCGACAGCCGCATGCTTGGTGACGGCGTAGGTGGCCGAGCCGATCTGAGTGAGGAGCCCGGCCGCGGACGCGGTCGACACGAAGTACCCCTCCCCCCGCTCGATCCACTTCGGCACGAGTTGCCGGGCGGCGCGGATGTGGGCGCGGACGTTGACGTCGATCGCGAGATCCCAGCCGGCGTCGTCGGCGTCGAGGCCGGGTGCTCCCGCGATACCGGCGTTGGCGAAGTAGAGATCGACCGGGCCGAACTCGGTCTCGGCGCGCTCGATGATGCGCCGGATCTGATCGGCGTCCGCGACGTCGGCGCCCTCGGCGACGGCCGTTCCGGGGTGGCGTGCGTTGATTCGGTCCGCAACCGCGGCGGCTGCGTTCGGATCGAGATCGGCGACCAGCACCTTGGCACCCTGGTCGGCGAGACGGTCTGCGATCGCTCCGCCGATACCGCCTCCACCGCCGGTCACGATGGCGACCTTCTGTGCAACCTTCACGAGGTGTCCTCTCCTTCGCCGTGCGTTGTGACTCGCGTCTCTCTTTTGTATAGTTGAATCCGTCGTCAAGTTCAAGTGTCGGAGTTCGACGAACACCTCGAAGTTCGATGCAGCCAACGTGACACATCCAGGCCCTGCACCACCCGGAATTGAGGGAGACAGATGACCGACACCACCGCACTGCCCGTTCGCCCCGCGAGCTTCGACGAGCTCACGGCGCTGATCGGCAAGGAGCTGGGCCCCACCGACTGGCACGACGTCACCCAGGAACGCGTCAACGCCTTCGCCGACGCGACCGGCGACCACCAGTGGATTCACATCGATCCCGAGCGCGCCGCCGCCAGCCCGCTCGGCAGCACCATCGCGCACGGGTTGTACAGCCTGTCCCTCGGACCGGCACTGTCGGCGACCCTGCTGCGGTTCGACGGTTTCGCCCACAGCCTGAACTACGGCTACAACAAGGTGCGTTTCCCCGCGCCGGTGCCGGTGGGTTCACGCATCCGGATGCGCGCCACCGTGCAGTCCGCGGAACAGGTCGGGGGCGGCATCCAGGTGACGATGAGCCAGGTCGTCGAGCGCGAGGGCTCCGACAAGCCGGTGGTCGTGTCCGAGTCCGTCGCCCGCGTCGTCGAGGCCGGATAATCCTGCTACCGCGTCGGAGGTTGACGACATGGCAAACGTGATCGATCCGGTGTCCCGCCACGCGGACGCCACTCCCGGCAACATCGCGCTACGGGGCGCGGACAGCACCCTGACCTACGGACAGTTGCGCGACGCGAGCACCCGGTATGCGGGAGCACTCACCCGAGCGGGCCTGTCCCCCGGCAGCAGAGTCCTCCTGGCCGCACCCTCCGTGCCCGAATTCGTGGTGGCGTATCTGGGAATTCAGGCGGCGGGGTGCGTCGTGGTCCCGGTGAACACGATGTCCACCCGGCCCGAGACCGAGTACGTCCTCGCGGACGCCGGCGCCGCGCTCGCCATCGTGTGGCACGAACTCGGGCCCGCGATCGGCGACGCCGCGTCCGCGTTGGACATCCCCATCTGGACGCTCGCACCCGGTGCCGCCGCACCGGACGCCGAGCCGGTTCCCGTCGTCGAGCGGGACCGCGACGACACCGCCGCCATCCTCTACACGTCCGGCACCACCGGGCGGCCGAAGGGCGCGGAGCTGACGGTCGGGAACCTGTTGTCCGGCGGTGAGATCGGCGCCGAATGCAGTCGCGGTTCCAGCGACGACCGGACGGGCACCGGGCTTCCCCTGTTCCACGTCTTCGGCCAGGCCTCGGTCATGATGGCGACGTTCACGGGCGGCGGGTCGCTGTCGCTGCTGGCGCGGTTCGACCCGGCCGCGATGCTCGCCCTCCTGCGACGCGACCGGCTCACGATCATGGCCGGGGTGCCGACGATGTGGAACGCAATGCTCCACGCCGCGGACGGCGCCGACTCGCAGGACTTCATCCAACTGCGCATCGCCATCTCCGGGGGCGCGTCGCTGCCGGGCGAAGTGGCCCGCGAATTCGAGTCCCGCTTCGGGTGCACCATCCTCGAGGGATACGGGCTCACCGAAACCACCGCGTTCGGCACGTTCAACGACATCGACCGCGGCGGAAAGATCGGCTACACCGGACGCGCGGTGCCCCGGCTGGAGGTCGAGGTGCGGGACCACGACGACACCGCCTGCCCTCCCGGCACCGTCGGCGAGGTGTTCGTGAAGGGGGCGACCGTGATGAAGGGCTACTGGAACCGGCCGTCCGACACGGCGGCCGTCCTGGACGCGGACGGCTGGCTGCGCACGGGCGATCTGGGTGAGATCGATGCGGACGGGGATCTGCGCATCGTCGACCGGGTGAAGGACCTCATCATCCGCGGCGGCTACAACGTGTACCCGAGCGAAGTCGAGGAGGTGTTGTACACACACCCCGACATCCTCGAGGCCGCCGTCGTGGGTGTTCCCGACGATCACTACGGCGAGGAGGTGGCCGCGGTCGTGGCCACCGTCCCCGGTTCCGGACTGGACGGCGGCGAACTGACCAGCTGGGCGCGGGAACGACTGTCCGCATACAAGATTCCCCGGATCGTCGCGATCGTCGATTCCCTCCCCAAGGGGTCGACCGGAAAGATCCTCAAGCGGTCGATCGACCGGACCGCACTGAAGAACGACGCATTGACCGCAGAAGTACCCGAAAGGTGAACACCGTGACATCCGTGAACAGGCAGGTCCGACTGGCGAAGCGCCCGGTCGGCCGTCCCGACGACTCCACCTGGGAGATCACGTCGGAACCGATCCCCGAACCCGCGGACGGCGAATTCACCGTGAAGGTGGACTACGTGTCCCTCGACCCCGCGATGCGCGGGTGGCTCGACGACGTGAAGTCGTACGTGCCGCCGGTGGCGATCGGTGAGGTGATGCGCACCCATGCCGTCGGCCGGGTGGTGGCGTCGAAGAACGCGAAGTTCCCGGAGGGGCAACTGGTCTCCGGGCAGTTCGGCGTGCAGGAGTTCGCGCTCTCCGACGGCCGCGGCGCTCTCGCCGTCGACGAGTCGCTCGCCCCGGCACCGACATGGCTGGGCGCGCTCGGGTTTCCCGGCATGACCGCCTATTTCGGCCTCACCGACGTCGGCAAGCTGGAAAAGGGCGACACCGTGCTCATCTCGGGTGCGGCGGGAGCGGTCGGGAGTATCGCCGGGCAGATCGCCAAGCTGAAGGGCGCCACCGTGATCGGCATCGCCGGCGGCCCGGAGAAGTGCGCGTGGCTGACCGAGGATCTGGGTTTCGACGCGGCGATCGACTACAAATCCGAATCGGTCGGGAAGGCGCTGCGCGCCGCCGCACCGGACGGAATCGACATCTACTTCGACAACGTCGGCGGCGAGATCCTCGACGCCGCACTGGCCCGGCTCCGCAAGAACGCCCGGGTCGCGCTGTGCGGTGCGATCTCCGGATACAACGCCACCGACCCGCAGCCCGGCCCGTCCCGGTATCTGTCGCTGCTGGTCAACCGGGCGTCGATGACCGGGTTCATCGTGTTCGACTACCTCGACCGGTTCCCCGAGGGCATGGAGGCGATGTCGGAGTGGATCCGCGCCGGGGAGATCGTGACCCGCGAGCAGGTGGAGACCGGGGGCGTCGAGGCCTTCGGCCGCACACTCAATCTGCTGTTCGACGGCGCCAACACCGGCAAGCTCGTGCTGGAGATCGGCGACCACTGACAGCACACACGCTCGGAGGGCTCGTCGCGGCCGTCACCGTACTACGGTGGCGGCCGTACCCGTGCGACGACGAGATGACGAGGTAGGCATGCGCGCGATCACCATTTCACGCTTCGGCGAGGTAGACGTCCTCGAGGCGGCCGACCTCGCCGTTCCGGAACCGGGGCCCGGCCAGGTGAGTATCGACGTGTCGCACGCCGCGGTCGGGTTGGCGGACGTCCTCATGCGGCGTGGTGAATTCGGTGGGACACCACCGATCGTGCCCGGCCTCGAGGTGGCGGGAACGGTGCGGGAAGTCGGTGCCGGCGTACATCATCTGCGGGTCGGCCAGCCCGTCGTGACGCTCTCTCGCCCCACCGCGGGCGGTTATGCCGAGGTGTCGGTGGCCGATGCGGCCATCACGATCCCGCTGGATTCCGTCGACCCTCGCCTCGATGCGGCCGAGGCGGTCGCGGTGGTCCCGAACACGACCACGGCGCTGCTGTCTCTGGAACTCGTGGGCAATGTCGGCCCGGGAAGTCAGGTGCTGATCCACGGCGCCACAGGTGCCCTCTCGGGAATCACTGCACAGGTGGCCCGTCGGCTCGGCGCCGCGCAGGTGCTGGGCACGGTCCGGTCCTCCCGGCGTGCGGCGGAGGCCGAGCGGTACGGATACGACCTGGTGATGTCGAGCAACGGATTCCGCATCGCTCTGTCGGACGCGGGCATCGATTCGGTGGACATCGTCGTGGACCCGGTCGGCGGCCGGTTGCGCGCCGAGAGCCTCGAGGTGCTGGCGCCGCTGGGCCGGCTTCTCGCCGTGGGCAATGCGAGCGGAGAGGACGACGTGCGGGTCGGGGCCAACGAGTTGTGGCTCGCCAACCGCGCCGTCCTGGGTTTCAACGTCGGTGGACTGCTGATGCAGGATCCGACTGCCGCGGAGGCCGCCGCGCGCCGCGCGATCGCATGGGTGGCCGCGGGCACGGTGAGCATGCCGCACGCCACGCTGCCGCTGGCGCAGGCCGCCGAGGCGCACCGCCTGCTCGAATCCGGGGACTGCGAGGGCCGGATCGTGCTGACGGTGCCGGACTGACGGCTGTGGGGTGGCTGGATCCCAGCCACCCCACGCCGCCCGGAAGTGCCGGCTAGTAGAACTGGGCGCCGGGTACGGCGGTGGGATCGTTCCGGACCTCGGCGGTGTTGGTCTCGCGGAGCTTCCACGCGCAGAGGAACGTGACCAGCCCCATCAGTGCGACGAAGACGGCGACGAACGTGGTGGTTCCGGTCTTGGCGATCAGCGCGGTCATGATGAACGGAGTGCCGCCGCTCACCGTGATCGCCGCCAGCTGGTACGCGAGCGACGCCGCCGAGTATCGGACGTTGGGAGCGAACAGTTCACCCATGTATGCGGCGATCGGGCCGTAGGTCATGGACTGGAAGACGCTGCCGACCGTGACGGCGATGAAGAACAGCAGCAGGTTCCGGGTGTTGATCAGCCAGAAGTACGGGAACGCCCACACGATGATCATCGCCGCGCCGATCAGGATCATCGGCCTGCGCCCGATCCTGTCGGACATGTGCCCGGACCACAGCACGACACCGACCGTGAGTCCGGCGCTGAGCAGCGAGATCGCGAGCAGGTCGTTGCGCTTCATTCCCAGTTCCGCGGTGCCGTAGCTGAGCACGCCGGCAATGGAGATGTAGAACAGGGAGTTGGTGGCCGCGAGCAGGCCGCAGCCGAGCAGGATCTTGCGCCAGTGTTCCTTGATCGCCTCCGTCAGCGGTGCGCGGACGACGGTCTTGTTCTTCTTCTGCGCCTCCTCCTGCAGGTCCCGGAATTCGGGGGTGTCCTCGACCTTGGTCTGGATGTAGAGCACCACCGGGAACAGCAGTGCGCTCGCGAAGAACGGGATCCGCCAGCCCCAGCTGAGGAACGCCTCGTTCGAGATCGCCGCCGTGGCGCCGAGGAATACGAGGTTGCCGAGCAGGACGCCGAAGGAGACGCCCATCTGGCCGAAGGTCCCGGAGAATCCCCGGCGCTTCGGGCTCGCCGATTCGGTCAGCAGCAGGACGATCCCACCCCATTGACCACCGCAGGCGAGGCCCTGGACGAACCGCAGGGCCACCAGCAGGATCGGGGCCGCGACGCCGATGGTCGCGGCACCCGGAAGGCAGCCGATGAGGAACGTCGCCAGTCCCATGAACAGCAGGCAGGTGACGACGGCCGGCTTGCGGCCGTACTTGTCGCCGAAGTGCCCGGCCACGAGGCCGCCGAGTGGGCGTGCGACGAAGCCCGCCCAGAATGTGCTGAACGAGAGCAGGGTGCCCATCAACGCCGACGAGTCGGGGAAGAAGACGTGGGGAAAGACCAGTGCCGCAGCGGTTCCGTACAGGAAGAAGTCGTACCACTCGATCGAGCTGCCGACGAGCCCCGCCGCAAGCAGCTTCCGATGTGCACGCTTGCGCGAGACGGCTGTGTCGCCGGCTGCGTCCTTACTCGGCTGCACCGCGGATGTAGTCATCCGATCACTCCTCGAGATAGGTCTTCGTATGGATGTGGGAATGAGACTTTTCAGAACATGACGCCAACTTCAAGTCAGTGAGCGCTTGCTTAGTGTGTTTGAATAGCTGTGTGATGTCAATCACTCGAGGGGATTGATCTTGCCGGATCCCGCCGGTGCGGACGAAGCTCGAAACGGCGGAGAGGACTACCGATGACCGAATTGCGAGACGACGTGTCCGCGACCGAGGAGCCGAGCCCGGGTCCGCCGACATCCGAGGAACGCCTGCTCCGGGCGGCGACGACGCTGTTCTCCGACAAGGGTTTCGAAGCCACCCGCACGAGGGACATCTCCACCATGGCCGGGATGAGCCCCTCCGCGATGTACGTGCACTTCCCCTCCAAGGAGGATTTGCTGTTCCAGCTCGTCCGCCGGTCGAACGAGCGCGCGCTCGCGCTGGTGCTGGAGGCCGTGGCGCCGTTCACCGATCCCATCGACCGTGTCCGGGCACTGGTCCGCGAATTCAGCATCATGCACGCCCGGAACTTCCGGCGCGCGCGCATCGCCCAGTACGAGAGCAGGCATCTCGCCCCCGAACACCGCGAGGTGGTCGCCGAGACCCGGCTCCAGATCCGGGTCGCGGCAATCCGGGAGGTGCAGAACGGGATCGATCAGGGGGTGTTCCTGATCCCCGACCCCCGCGTCGCGGTACTGGCGATCATGTCGCTCGCGGTGGACATCTGCCGGTGGTACAGCCCCGACGGCGAATTCACACCGGAGGAGCTGGGCGACATCAACGCCGACCTCGTTCTGCGCATCCTCCACGCACCCGGCTACTGACAGCTCCTCACACGCGGTCGGGGACGCGTAGCGCGTTCGTCCACATCCGCGCGAGTCCGGCGGTCAACTGCTCGAAGGTGAGTGATCTCCGCTCGCTCGGCGGTCCGACGAAATAGCTGTAGGCCATCCTTCCGACCATGGCGGACAACGCCTTCGACGTCAGCATCGGATCGAGCGACGCGTCGGCGAGACCGCGGTCCTGCAGATCGGCGATCGCCCGCGCGTTCCGGCGGTAGAACGTCTCGTCCCGTGAGCGTTCCAGTTCACGGAATGCGGGGTCGACGTGCGCGACCTGCTCGAGCAGGGCCAGCAGTCGCGCATTCCGGCGGCACGCGTGCAGGTAGGCGCGGATGCTCGCCTCCACCACCGCGTGCACGTCGCCTTCGTCCGCGACCCGTCCCATGCCGGGATGCAGCAGGTCGTTCTGCGTGACCTCGACGACCGCCGCGAACACCTCCTCCTTGTTGGTGAAGTAGGTGTAGAACGATCCGGTCGAGAGTCCGGCCTCCTTGCTGATGTCGACGAGACGGGCGTCGAGGTACCCCTCCCGCTCGAACACCACCCGGGCGGCGGCAACGAGACGATCGCGGGTGCGGACGCCCCTGGCCGTGACCGGTGGCGTGGGTGCGATTCGCGGGCGCGACATGTCAGTAGGGGTCGACGTTCTCGAAGTATCGCCGAGGCACCTCGACCAGCATCTCGGTGATCATCTTCTCGGTGACACCCCGCTCGCGGACGTACGGCAACACGTCGTTCTCGATGTGCAGGTAGTGCCACTGCGGGAGCGCGGCCATCAGGTTGGGGTCGATCCAGTCGATGTAGCAGGAGGCGTCCTGCGATAGGACCATCTGCCCCGCGAATCCCCGGCGGCACATCTCGACGAGCGTGTCGGCGCGGGCCTCGAACGTCGTCTCGAGGTTGATCCCGAACCGGTCCATCCCGAGAACGAAGCCGGCCTCGGCGAGGCTCGTCAGATGCTCGATGTCGGTGCTGTCTCCGCTGTGCCCGAGCACGATCCGGTCCGGCCGCACCCCCTCCTCGTCGCACATCACACGTTTGACGTGCACTCCGGCCTCACTGCCGGGGTGGGTGTGCACCGTGATGGGAACGCCCGTGCGCCGATGCGCCTTCGCGACGGCCCGCATCACCCGCTCGACACCGGGCGTGGGCCCCTGGTGGTCGATCGCGCACTTGAGCAGCCCCGCGCGAACCCCGGTGCCGGCGATCCCCTCTTCGATGTCATTCACGAACATGTCCACCATCGGGTCGGGGACCTCGGCCCCCACGATCGCATCCAGCGCCGGACCGCGGTAGTGGAAGAAGAACGGCACGTCGTCGTAGGTGTACAGCCCTGTTGCCGCAACGATGTTCAGCTCGGGAAGCTGTTCCGCGACCCGCTGGATGCGCGGGATGTACCGGCCGAGGCCGACGACGGTGGGGTCGACGATGGTCCGGACACCCTGCGCCGCCAGCGCGCGCAGCTTGGTGACGGCGTCGGCGACCCGCTCGTCCTCGCTCCCCCACTCGTCCGGGTAGTTCTGCTGCACGTCGGGCGTCAGCACGAACACGTGTTCGTGCATGTAGGTGCGTCCGAGTTCGGCGCTGTCGATCGGTCCGCGGACCGTGTTGACCTGGCTCATACAGACTCGCCCTCTCCGGGTGTGACCGTCGTCATACTCCCGAGCTCAGCGTAGAGCTAACTTGAACCTGACGTCAACATTTATTCCGGAGTGAATGCACCCCGAGCCAGACGGAATCCAACGTCGTCGATGCGATAGGTCGGGTGACTGCGCCGACGCACGGAGGCACGGCAACTCCAGTGCTCGTCGAACCACCCACCGCCGCGCAGTACCCGGTAGGTGCCGTACACCTCGGGGTCGTACAGATCCCAGCACCACTCCCACACATTGCCCAGGGTGTCGTGCAGGCCCCAGGCGTTCGGCTGCTTCCCGCCCACATCCCGCGACCGGCCGTCGGAGTTGCCGCGGTACCACGCAATCGCGTCGAGCGGGCCGTACCGCGGACCCGTGGTGCCCGCCCGGCAGGCGCGTTCCCATTCCGCCTCGGCCGGAAGCCGGTACCCGTCGGCCGTGGTGTCCCACACGACGTCGTTGCCGGTCACGCGATAGGCAGCGCCGAGCCCGGCGCGCTCGGACAGGGTGTTGCAGAACAGGATCGCGTCCCGCCACGACACTCCGTCGACCGGCAGCCGCGTTCCCCGCGTCGTGCCCGGCCACTCGCCGGTGATCTCGGCGTACTCTCCCTGCGTCACAGGGTGGACGGCGACCTCGAAGGCATTCAGCTCAACGCTCCAGCTGCGGGTGGTCCGCCGATCCGACAGCGTGATCTCCCCGGCCGCGACGGCGATCATCGGGCCGCTATCCACCGCCGGCAGCAGCCTGGATCGGTGCCATGTCGAAGTAGTCGCGCCAGGTGGTGATCTTGCCGCCGGTGATCTCGAAGACCCCGACGACGGGCAGTTCGACGACGTTGCCGTTCAGCGTGAACACGTCGATCCGCTCGTTCATCACCACCCCGCTCGATTCCTCGGCGTTGGGGCTCTGACCGCCATCGGTGACCTGCCGGTGCACACGGAAGTCGATGCCGCCGAACGCCGCGATGAAGCCGGCGACGAACTCGCGGATCGCCTCACGCCCGATGACGGGTTCCATCGGAATGTTGTGGTAAACGGCATCTTCCGCGAAGTACTCCGCGATCTTCGCCGGATCGGGCTCGATCCACTCGGCGCAGAATTGGGTGACCAGTTGATCCGGAGTCATCGGTTCTCCCTTTCGATCGCGGACGGTTCGATGATGGCCATGACGGACTGGATCGCCCCGGCCGGGATGTCGAAGTGTTCCGTGATCCGGACGGACGTCACCTCGGTGGGCGTGGCGCCGAGATCGAGCACGAACCGCGCCACCACGTTGTCACCCCACTCGTGGAAGGAGAGTTCGCGCACGGCCTGGATGGCCTGATACTGCAGGCCGTTCTCGAGTTCGTCCCGGATGAAGGCCCCCGATTCGCCCGTATGCTGCCCGTTCTCCACGCGCCATGCATTGTCCGCGAGACGCACCTTGGTGGCGTCGTGGCTGACCAGCGCATCGATATAGGCCCTGGCCATCGCGACCCGGCCGCTGTCGGCCGTGTCGGTGGCGTGTGTCGCGATCGCGGCGAGCAGCGGCCGAGCCAGCTCCGGTCGGCAGATCAGGAGGTCGGGCAGGTAGGGGTGGGACTCGTTGTAATCCAACGGAGTTCCGTCGATCCGCGAGCAGTGCAGGCCCGCAGCCTCGGCGACGCCGACGGGGGCGGCCGAGTCCCATTCCCACTGCCCACCCGCGTGGATGTAGGCGTCCACGTCCCCACGAAGCACGGCCATCGCCTTCGCTCCGGCCGAACCCATGGTGGTGACCTCGGCACCGATCTCCGTCGCGACGGCGTCGACGAAGGCGGGCGGCCTGCTCGCGGACACGACGATCCGTGGTCGTGCCGGGAGCTGTTCGGTATGCACCGCGTGGCTGTCGTCGTCACTGGCATACACCGCACCCAGTGCCGGTTGCGCGACCGCTGCCGCCGTGATGCCCCGGCCGCGTTCCCACAGTGCGACGTGCACCGCCCAATCCGAGTGACCGGGCAGTCCGTACTCCTTGGAACCGTCGAGCGGGTCGATGATCCACACCCGGGAACTCTCCAGCCGCGACCGGTCGTCGGCGGACTCCTCGGAGAGGATCGCGTCGTCGGGTCGCTCCGCGGAGAGCTTGCCGAGAATGAACGCGTCGGCGGCGACGTCGCCCCGCCTGCCCAGTTCACGACCGTCCGCCGATCCGAGTCCCGCGGTGCGGATGTCCAGCAGCAGGGCACCGGCACCGGAGGCGATGTCGGCCGCGAGTCGTGCGTCAGTGATCACGTCTCAACAATTCCATAATTCTCTCGGCTTGTTCGGTCGGCGTGCCCTCCCCGGGCCGGAGGACGAGTTCGGCGTGCTCCGGGGCCTCGTACGGGTCGTCGACCCCGGTGAACCCGGTGATCTCCCCCGCGCGGGCTTTCGCGTACATGCCCTTGGGGTCCCGCGCCTCGCACTGCTCCACCGGCGTGTCGACGAACACCTCGACGAAGTCGAGCCCGGCAGCCCGGTGCTGCTCCCGGACGCGGTCCCGGTCGGCGCGGTACGGGCTGATCAGGGACGCGATCGCGACCACCCCGGAGTCCGCGAGCAGTTGTGCCACGGCGCCGACGCGGCGCACGTTCTCGGCGCGGTCCTCGGCACTGAAACCGAGGTCGGCGTTGAGACCGTGACGCAGGTTGTCGCCGTCCAGCCGGTAGGCGGGCACCCCGGCCGCGACGAGACGTCGCTCGAGTTCCACCGCGACCGTCGACTTTCCCGACGCCGACAGTCCGGTCAGCCACACCGTGCGACCCCGCGTCGCCCGCTCGTCCCGCGAGACGGCCGCGGCGTGCCACACCACTTTGGACCGCGACAGCGTCGGCCCGGTGATCATGCCGGCGGCGACGGTGTTGTGGGTCGACTCGTCGACGAGGATGAAACTGCCCGTCACGTGGTTGCGGCGGTACGGGTCGAACATCAGCGGCTGCGACGTCCTCAACTGGACACGGCCGATCTCGTTGAGCGAGAGCGACTGTGCGGACTCGTCGCGGTGCAGGGTGTTCACGTCGAGGCGGTAGTCGAGCCGCGCGACGGACGCTCTGGTGGCGCGGGTGGTGTGCAGCAGCGTGTACCGCGCGTCCGGCGTCAGCGAGGACTGTTCGCTGAACCAGCAGACCATCGCGTCGAGTTCCTGCCCGACGAGCGGACGGTTGTTGGGGCGGCACAGCACGTCTCCGCGACCCACGTCCAGCTGGTCGGCGAGCTGCACGCACACCGCCGACGGTGCGAACGCCTCGTCGAGGCGGGTTCCGCCGGGACCCCAGATGGCGCTGACGGTGGAGGTGAATCCGGACGGCAGCACCACCACCTCGTCACCCGGCTTGAACACGCCGCTGGCGACCGTGCCCGCGTATCCGCGGAAATCGTGCAGCGCGGAATCGGTCCGGCGCTGCGGCCGGACCACGTACTGCACCGGGAACCGCGCGTCGATGAGGTTGCGGTCGGATGCCACGTGGACCTGCTCGAGGTAGTGCAGCAGCGACGCGCCCCCGTACCAGGCCATGTTGGCGGTGCGCTGCGCGATGTTGTCGCCGCGCAGCGCCGACACCGGGATGAACGTGAGGTCGTGGACCTCGAGTTTGATCGCGAACTGCCGGAACTCCTCCTTGATCTCCTCGAACCGTTCCTCGGACCATCCGACGAGATCCATCTTGTTGACGCACAGCACGAGGTGGGGAATTCCGAGGAGGCTGGCGATGAACGCGTGGCGGCGCGTCTGCTCGAGGATCCCCTTGCGGGCGTCGACGAGGATGAGGGCCAGGTCGGCGGTGGACGCGCCGGTCACCATGTTCCGGGTGTACTGCTCGTGCCCCGGCGTGTCCGCGATGATGAACTTGCGGTGCGGTGTGGCGAAATAGCGGTGCGCGACGTCGATGGTGATGCCCTGTTCGCGTTCGGCGCGCAGACCGTCGGTGAGCAGTGCCAGGTCGGCGTGCTCGTCGCCCCGCTCGCGGCTGGTGCGTTCGACCGCCTCGAGCTGATCCTCGAAGATCGCCTTGGAGTCGTACAGCAGCCGGCCGATGAGGGTGGACTTGCCGTCGTCGACGCTGCCCGCGGTCGCGACCCGCAGTAGCTGCGGCATCAGAAGTACCCTTCCTTCTTGCGGTCTTCCATGCCGGCCTCGGAGATCCGGTCGTCGGCCCGGGTGGCCCCGCGCTCGGTCAGCCTGCTCGCGGCGACCTCGGTGACCACGGCCGCGGCGGTGGTTGCCGACGACTCGACGCAGCCCGTGCACGTGGCGTCGCCGACGGTCCGGAAGCGGACGAGGGCCTCGTACGGCTCGTCACCGGGGAGCAGGGTCAGGAACCGGGTGTGCGCCAACAGCATTCCGTCGCGGGGCACGACCTCCCTGCGGTGCGCGTAGTACAGGGGCGGCAGTTCGATCTTCTCCTCGCTGATGTACTGCCAGATGTCGAGTTCGGTCCAGTTGGACAGCGGGAACACCCGGATGTGCTCCCCCTTGCGGTGCCTGCCGTTGTAGAGGCTCCACAACTCGGGGCGCTGCGCCCGCGGATCCCACTGCCCGAACTCGTCGCGGAAGCTGAACACCCGCTCCTTCGCGCGGGCCTTCTCCTCGTCGCGGCGGGCGCCGCCGAAGATGGCGTCGAATCCGTTGTCCCGGATCCCGCGCAGCAGCGCCGTGGTCTGGAGACGGTTGCGGCTGGCCCGCGGACCCGTCTCCTCGCTGACGCGGCCGGCGTCGATGTCGTCCTGCACGCTGGACACCACCATCCGCAGGTCGAGGCGGTCGACGGTCCGGTCGCGGAATTCGATGACCTCGTCGAAGTTGTGGCCGGTGTCGACGTGCATGACGGCGAACGGGAGCGGTGCGGGCCAGAACGCCTTGGCGGCCACGTGGAGCATCACCACCGAGTCCTTGCCGCCGGAGAACAGCAGAACCGGACGCTCGAACGTGGCGGCCACTTCTCGGAAGATGTGCACGGCTTCGGCTTCGAGCGCGCCGAGATGGGACAACTCGTACACGGGCAGTGCGGTCATGGGCGACTCCTCGTCGCGAGTGCCTTACCGGTCACTGGTCCACATTTGGACCAGCTCGGTCGAAAATGATTGCACCTCCGAGAATAGAACGTGTTCCAGATTGCGGTCAATGCCCGGTGTCACCGCGGCCGGCGGCCGCCCACCTCCGCCGTGATCGCGTCCGCGGCCGCAGCGAGAGCCTTGCCCCGCCGCGCGATCTCCGACGGCGCGAGTTCGGCGCCCACATAGAGCGTCAGGACCATCGCCTGATGCCCCTCGGGGTCGTACGTCGGCGCGGCGATGAGACTGACGGGGTGCGGCGCAGCGGGGTCCGCGCGTTCGGCGTCCAGGTACACCCGCTCCCCCAGGCTGGACACCATCTCACCGAGCACGTCGCGCAACTCCGGCGGCAGGTCGTGCGCGGCAACCCCGGCCATGAGCGTGTGCAGGCGCTGACCAACCGGAGTGAGCGTCTCCACGAGATACCCGGCCCGGGAACACTCGTCCACCACGGTGCGCAACCGGTCGCGGTCGAGACGCACCGGCAGGGTCGGCTCCCGGCGCAACCACGACTGCAGCGCGTCGTCGCCGTCCCACAGCACGTACATCAGGCCGACGGGCGGCGCGAACGGGTACATCTCCCCGACCTTGGCGGCGGCCCGCACACCCGGCGGACTCGTCAGCTCCAGGACGGTGATGCGGTCGCCGACCACCGCCGACGCCGTGCACGTCGTCCGGAACTCCTCGCTGAGCACGGCGAGATGCCTGCGCGCCACCGGCCCGGCCGCGAATCCTTGCTGCGCCGCGCGGCCGGCCGCGATGAGGGCGGGCCCGAGGCCGTACGTCTTGGTGGCGGGATCCCGGACGAGGTAGCCGCCGCGGGCCAGTTCGGTGAGGATTCCCAGGCAGGTGGGCTTGCTGATGTCGAGCTGCCGGGCCAGCTCCGACAACCCGAAGCGGTGCTCCTTGCGCGCCACCAGGAAGTCGAGCACCTGCACCACACGTTCGGTGGGCGGCGACCGTCGGCCCTGCGCCCGGTCAGGCGTCTCGTCCTCGTGCCCCATTGACCACTCCTTAGAACACGTTCTATTGTCGGTTCATCAACGTTCTACCACGCAGGTACATATTTGTACCACCCCCATCGTGAGGAGCACGGTGTGCTGACCGACCCATTCGCCGACGCCATGGCCGAGGCCGAGAAACTGATCGAGGGCGCCCCCCACATCCGCACCGAACAGGATCTGCTGGAGGGCTACCAGTACCTCGCCGGCGGCATTCTCGCCACGACGCACGCGGCCTGGGCCACCGAACAGTCGCACCCGACGTTCATCTCGGGCACCGGCCCGTACATGAAGATGGGCCTCGACAACCCCGACACGCTGTACTTCGGCGCGCGGATCAACGACGACGTCGAATACGTGGTCACCGGGCGGCGCGGCACCACCGCGGACCTGAGCTTCCAGGTGCTGAGCGGAAACTACACGGCCGCACACGTACCCGGCAGTGTCACCGCGTTCGACGACCGCGAGATCGACATCGCCCCCGACGGCTCGTTCGAGGTGCGATTCGGCCCCGACGAGAGCTCAGGCAGGCGCAACTACTTCACCCTCGCGCCGGGTTCGTCGCAACTGGTGGTCCGGGAGGTGTACAGCGACTGGAGCCAGCAGCGCGGCACCATCCGCATCGCCAGGGCGGATACGACGGGTACTCCTCCGGGTCCGCTCACCCGGGAAGCCGTCGAGAAGCGTTACGCCCGTGCGGGCAGAGCCCTCGTCTCCCGGGTCAAGACGTGGCTGCAGTTCCCGGAGTGGTTCTATCTGAACCTGCCGGTGAACACGATGACCGAACCGCGGCTGACGCCGGGCGGCCTCGCCACGCAGTACTCGTCCGTCGGGCACTACGAACTCGCCGACGACGAGGCCATCGTCATCACCGTCCCGAAAGCCGATGTGCCCTACCAGGGTTTTCAGCTGGGCAGCATGTGGTACATCTCCCTCGACTACGTCAATCACCAGACCTCGCTGAACGTCGCCCAGTCGCAGGTGGATCCGGACGACCACATCCGTCTCGTCGTCAGCGAGCGCAACCCCGGCGTGGCCAACTGGATCGCCACCGTCGGGCACCTCCGCGGGTACCTGCAGTTCCGCTGGCAACGCGTCTCCCGCGAACTGACCCCGGCCGACGGGCCCCGCATCGAGGTCGTGAAGTTCGACGAGATCCATCGGGCGCTGCCGTACTACGACTCCAACAAGATCTCGCCCGAGGACTTCGCCGCACGCATCGCCGCACGCCAGGCCGCGGTCGCGGACCGGATGCTGGGGTGACCGCCATGACTGCTCCGCAACTCCTGCAGGACAGGGTGGTCGTCATCTCCGGCGTCGGACCGGCCCTGGGCCGCACCCTCGCCGTCCGCTGCGCCGACGCCGGCGCGGACGTGGTGCTGGCCGCCCGCACCGCATCGCGTCTCGACGAGGTGGCCAAGGAGATCATCGCCGTCGGCCGCCGCGCGGTGACCGTCCCGACCGACATCACGGATCAGGCGTCGGCCGAGAATCTGGTGTCCGCGGCCGTCGACGCGTACGGCAAGGTCGACGTGCTGATCAACAACGCGTTCTCGGTTCCGTCGATGAAACCGCTGGCCCGCACGGAATTCGACCACCTCCGCAGCAGTTTCGAGCTGACCGTGCTCGGGGCGCTGCGGCTGACCCAGCTGTTCACCCCCGCGCTCGCCGAAGCGAACGGAGCGGTGGTGAACATCAACTCGATGGTGCTCCGGCACTCGCAGGAGCGGTACGGCAGCTACAAGATGGCCAAATCCGCCCTGCTCGCGACGTCGCAGTCGCTCGCCACGGAACTGGGACCGCAGGGAATCCGCGTCAATTCCGTTGCTCCCGGCTATATCTGGGGAGACACGCTGAAACAGTACTTCACGCACCAGGCCGAGAAGTACGGGACGACCGTCGAGCAGATCTACGAGCACACCGCCGCGAACACCGATCTGAAGAGGCTCCCCACCACCGAGGAGGTGGCCGACGCCGTGATCTTCCTGGCCTCACCGTTGGCGAGCGCCGTGACCGGCCAGTGCCTCGACGTCAACTGCGGCGAATTCCATCATTAGCGACGAGAACCGGAGCATCATGAGCGAGCGCACCACCGTCGGCACGGTCGAGGACCTTCACGCCTCGGCCACCCGTCTGACCGGCCTCACCGACTTCGGCGTGGACGACTACACCGAGGCCCTCGGCGTCCTGCTGGACTCGTATCACGTCGACGAGCAGCTGACCCCGCTCGGCAGCAAGGTGTCCCGGGTGTTCCTCCGCGGCGCCCTGGTGGCGCGGCTGCTGAGCGAGGCGGCGTGGAAGCAGAACCCCGAGCACGCGGACGTGCGGATCGAGCGGCCGATCTTCGTCACCGGACTTCCCCGCACGGGGACGACGGCGCTGCATCGGCTGCTCACCGCGGACCCGTCGCATCAGGGCCTGGAGATGTGGCTGACCGAGATGCCCCAGCCCCGGCCGCCGCGTGAGACGTGGGAATCGAATCCCGTGTTTTTGAAGATCGAGGAGGGCTTCAGCCGCCACCACATCGAGCGCCCCGAATTCATGGGCGTGCACTACATGTCGGCGAGCGAGGTCGAGGAGTGCTGGCAACTGCTGCGGCAGACGTTCAAATCGATCTCCTACGAGTGCCTGGCCTCTCTCCCGACGTACTCCCGCTGGCTGGAAGGCCAGGACTGGACCAACGCCTATCAGCGGCACAAGAAGAACTTGCAGCTGATCGGACTTCCCGATCGGGACCGCCGCTGGGTGCTGAAGAATCCCAGCCACCTGTTCGCGCTCGACGAGTTGCTCGCGGTGTATCCGGATGCCCTGATCGTCCAGACCCACCGGCCGCCGCGCACGATCGTCCCGTCGGTGTGCAGCCTGGCGGAACAGGCGACGGAAGGGTGGTCGGAGAAGTTCCGGGGCAGCGTCATCGGGGAGAGCCAACTCGAGCTGTGGGCACGGGGCCTGGAGCAGTTCACCGCGGCCCGCGCCCGGCACGACCCCGCTCAGTTCATCGACGTCGACTACCACGATTTCGTGGCCGATCCGCTCGGCACTGTCGAAGGGGTCTACACGCACTTCGGGCTCGATCTCAGCTCGTCGGCCCAGTCGGCGATGGAGGCGATGCACGCCGAAAGTCGCAGCGGCGACCGCCGCCCGTCCCACAAGTACACACTCGAGGAATTCGGGCTGACGGCCGAGCAGGTGGACGAGAGATTCGCCAACTATCAGTTCAGCGCGACCAGCTGACGGGATAGTCGAGGATCGACGACGCCGCCCGCGCCGCGATCAACGGCCTGGGCGACAGGGGCAGGTGGACGACCGGGGACGGCAGCGGTTCGGGTTCGGGTTCGGGTTCCCGCATCTTCGTGCCGCTGCCGAGGTCGAGTGCGTCGAGCAGCGGCATCAGTTCGGCGGCGATTCGATCTCCCACCTGCGTGAACGCCGCCTCGCCGAGGCCGACGGGGTCGCTGATGTTCGCGTCGTCGATGGGCCCGTACTCCCTTCGCGCAATGGCGAGTTCGGCGACGGTGCGGGCACCGGTGTCGATGGCGATCCGGCGGGCCTCGACAAGCGTGAACGTGCAGTGGCTCGTCCCGAGGAGCAGTTCCATCGAACGGTCCCGGATCTGCTCGGTCATCGCGAGGACGAGGTCGGCGCGTTTGATCATCTCGGGCCGCAGGCGCCGCGCTCGGAATCCCTCGGCGCTCGCGCCCAGGCCTTCGATGACGCGGGCGGCGACGGGTTCGATCGGAAAGCCCACGAGGGCGCGGACACCGGCGCTCTCCGCGGTGAGGTTCGGCAGGTCGTGGGCACGCGCGTACGCGTGCGTCAGCCGCTCTGCAATCGGCGAGCGGCAGACGTTCCCGCTGCAGATGAACAGAACGTGCATGAGGGCACCCTAACCAGCGACTTCGCCTTCGCGCGCGGGCAATTCCACTGTCCGAGCGGTCTGTTTCCGACGTTCATCTGCCCGTGGCGAGTCGTTCACCCCTCGGACTCCTCGCAGTCACCTCGAATCACGAACGCCCAGCTCACCACGGTCGACGCCGGAGTGTCGCCACGTATGCGATCTGCGTCACTTTCCGGGTGGGCGCCCCGCCGTCGCCGGGGGTTCGGAACCTTCCCGGCACAGGCCGTCTGCCCACAGCAGACAAGTGCCGGTCCGGCGCCGACGCGGCGGTAGTAATGGAGGCATGACCACAGCCGCACTATCCGACCTGAACTACCGCGACCTGTTGGCGGACAGACTGTTTCGCCAGCGCACGATTCTCCTCACCGGCGAGGTGGACGACGCAATGGCCGAGCGGGCCTGTTCCGAACTGGTGCTGCTCGCGGCCGCCGACCCCAAACGCGACATCGTGCTGTACATCAATTCCCCGGGCGGCTCCGTCTTCGCCGGCCTGGCCATCTACGACACGATGAAGCTCGTTCCCAACGACGTGGTCACCGTCGCCATGGGTTTCGCCGCCAGCATGGGCCAGGTACTGCTGTGCTCGGGCACCCACGGCAAGCGAATCAGCCTGGCGCACAGCCGCATCATGATGCACCAGCCCTCGGCGGGTATCGGCGGCACCGCCGTCGACATCGCCATCCAGGCCGAGAGCCTCGAACGGATGAAACGACAGTCGCAGGAGATCCTCGCCGCCGAGACGGGGCATCCGGTCGAGCAGATCGCCGAGGACAGCGACCGGGACCGGTGGTTCACCGCCGACGAGGCCCGTGACTACGGGATCGTCGACCGCGTCGTGTCCTCCTTCGCCGAGATCGCCCCGCACACCACCGCCCCGAGAATTGGATTGTGAAGCCATGCCCCAATACACCATTCCCCACGTCATCGAGCGCACCCCGGCAGGCGAGCGGTCGTTCGACATCTTCAGCCGACTGCTGAACGAGCGGATCGTCTTCCTGGGCACCGAGATCGACGACGGAGTCGCCAACGTCGTGATGGCACAGCTGCTCCACCTCCAGGCGGACAGTTCCGATCAGGAGATCGGGCTGTACATCAATTCGCCCGGCGGCTCCACGACCGCGATGCTCGCGATCTACGACACGATGCAGTTCCTCCGACCGACCATCGCCACGTACTGCATGGGTCAGGCCGCGTCCGCCGCCGCCGTACTCCTGGCGGCGGGAACCAAGGGACACCGCCACGTACTGGCCCATTCCCGGACGCTTCTGCACCAGCCGTCCACCCAGGGCAACGGCACGATCTCCGACCTGGCGCTCCAGGCCGCGGAGATCATGCGGGTCCGTTCGCAGACCGAGGCGATCCTCAGTAAACACACCGGTCAGACCGTCGAGCGCCTGCGGCGGGACACCGACCGGGACCGCATCTTCACAGCCGAGGAGGCCATCGAGTACGGCCTGGCCGACACGCTCGTCGCGGCCTGACGGAGGCCGCTACGCGGCGAGCAGCGTGGGCACCTGCCGGTTCGGGCTCCTGGTCGCCGGGTTCCGGTTCGCCGCGCCGAGCCGGCGCCCGGACCGGAACAGCAGGTGTTCCACCGGCAGACCGAGCGCGCCACACACTGCGCGCAGCATTTCCGACGACGGCTCCTTCTTCCCGCGTTCGATCTCGGAGAGGTACTGCTTCGACATGCCGACGGCGGCGGCGACGTCCCCGAGACTCCGATCCTGGTCCCGGCGCGCCTCGCGGAGCACTCGCCCGTACAGCTCACGCACCAGCGGCTCCTCCCGTGATTGCTCGGGAGCGGCCGTCACCAGCGTCAGTCTGCGCTGAGCTTCCATACCTCCGGAGTCTTCCAGACGACGCACCCGGCCGGAGCGGCGTTCACCGACAGCGGACAGCCGATCAATACCGCCCGCCGACGGAGCGCGGACGGATCGATCGGCGTCACGACTGATCGAGCAGGTGGCTGCCGAGTAGTTCGTCGACGCGCTCGGCCGCCTCGTCCGGAATCCAGTGGCTCACGCCGCGGAGCACCTCGTAGGTGTACGGGCCGTCGACGAAGCGTGCGGTCAGCTCGGGACCTACCGGCCCGATCGCCGTGTCGCCGTCGCTCCACACGAAGAGCGTGGGCACCCGCACCTTCCGGGAGGCCGATCGGGGTGCGGTGAACGGGATAGCCCGATACCAGTTCAGGGCGCCCCGGGCCCGCGTCCGGTCGCGCATGGGCTCCAGGTCGCGCTTCGCACCGTCTTCGGATTGGCCGCTGGCGAGCAGTGCCCGGTAGCCGTAACCGTCCGGGGTGATCAGCCGCTCCGGAATCCACGGCAGCTGGAACGCGAACATGTACCAGGACTTCAGGATCTGGCGACTGGTGAGCATCGCCCGCACGAACGCCGCCGGGTGCGGCACCGACAGCGCCGTGAGCGTGCGAACCCGGTCGGGCCGTTCCGCCGCGATTCCCCAGGCCACCGCCGCGCCCCAGTCGTGCCCGACGACATGCGCCGGACCGAGGCCCGCCTGGTCGATGAGCGCGACGACGTCCGCGACCAGTTCCGAGGCGCGGTACGCCCAGCGGGCGCGGGGCCGGGCCCCGGCCGAATAGCCACGCTGGTCCGGCGCGAGGGTGCGGAATCCCCGCCGGTGCAGCAGCGGCGCCAGTTCGTCCCACGACCGCGAGTCCTGGGGGAATCCATGTAACAGCACCACCGGCGTGCCGTCGATCGGACCCTCGTCGCGGACGTCGAACACGAGCCCGTCCCGGGTGAACGTGCCGATCCGTTCCGTGCCGCTCATCGGACGACCGGCTCACGGTGGCTGCGGTCGGCGGCCGACGCTCCGGCGCGGAGGAACCGTCCCGTCTTGGTGACGCCGAACCCGCCGGTGAACTCCCCGTCGCGGTAGACGAGCCTGCCGTTGATCACCGTCGCGACCGCCGCGCCGTCGCTGCGGTTCACCATCCGGCGCAGACCGCCGTACTCGGGGACCTCGGCCTCGAACAATCCGTCCACGGTGGCGTCGAGGCCCGCCGGATCGATGACGACGAGATCGGCGCGGTCCCCCTCGCGCAGATGTCCGGCGTCGATGCCGTACCAGTCGGCCAGTTCTCCCGTCAGCCGGTGGACGGCGCGTTCGACGGACAGGAATGGCTTGCGGTCGGACTGCGCGTCCTTGACCTTCTTCAGCAACCGGATCGGATAGTTGTAGAACGCCATGTTGCGTAGGTGCGCACCCGCGTCGCCGAATCCCATCTGCACGCCGGAGCTCGCCGCGAGTTTCTTCGCGAACTTGGGTCGATGATTGGCGATAGTGGTCCGCCACCGCAGGTCGGTGCCGTACTTCACGACGAGATCGAGGTACGCGTCGACCGGGTGGACGCCACGCAGGTCGCCCACCGCGCCGAACGTCTTGCCGATCAGCGTCTCGTCGGGGCAACCGACGATCACCGCGTCGTAGAAATTGCGGTGCCAGATGCGGGGGCTGAACTTGTTGTCGTAGTCCTTGCGGAACCGACGTCGGTAGGATTCGTCCTGCAGCAGGGCGTTTCGCTCCACCTGGTCCTTGAGATGCAGGGCCGCCGCGCCGGCACCGAACTCCTCGAACACCACGAGGTCGATTCCGTCCGCGTAGACGGTGAACGGCACCGGGAGGTGCTGCCACTTGAAGTCGGTCTTCGCGAAGCGGTTCAGCAGTGGCGCCGCGGCGAGCATGAAGTACACGATCGGCGGGTAGGCCTTCGAGTCCGCCGCCGACAGCAGCGACGTCTTGAGCGGCTTGCGTCGTCCCAGACCCGAACTCTCCGCGAAGAATCCCGCGACGTTGGGGTGCAGGTTGATCGTCGGCGCGCTCTGCAGGATCTTGCCACGCTCGCGCAGGATGCGGTTGAGGAAGCGGAACTCCTTCCACCGCGCATACGTGGACGGCAATGAGCGCGAACGGTATTCGTCGCCGTCGATCTTGTCGAGCGCATTCGTCATCGAGGACAGGCCGAGGAAGCCGGCGTCCACGGCCTCGGTGAGCATCGTGCCCATCCGCTCGAGTTCGCGAGCACTCGGCTTGACCCGCTTGTCGGTGCCCCGGCCGAGGCCGAGCACATGGGTGCGGATGTCCGAGTGCCCGATGAAACCGGCGATGTTGGGGCCGAGCGGCAGCGATTCGAGTGCCTCGACGTACTCCGCCGGGCTCTGCCAGATCTTGTTCTCCTCCAGGATCCTGAGCACGGACTCGTGTGGCACGGCCTCGACCCGGCTGAACAGGTCGGCGCACTCGCGCGGCGTCGAGTACACGGTGGACAGGGAGCAGTTTCCGAGGACGACGGTGGTCACGCCGTGTCGCACCGACTCCGGCAGTCCGGGGCTGACCAGCACCTCGGCGTCGTAGTGGGTGTGCACGTCCACGAACCCGGGGACCACCCATTTGCCTGCCGCATCGATGATCTCGGTGTCGGGCCCGACGGGCAGCGGACGGATCGATGCGCGGACGACGACACCGTCGCGGATGCCGAGATTGCGCCGCCGGGGCGCGGATCCGGTTCCGTCGAACCACAGCCCACCATTGACGACGACATCGAAATCCGACATTGTTGCGCTCCTCACACTCGGTATGTGTAACCCGAGGTTACGTTTTCCGTTGAGTAAAAGTCAATGGACGCCTCGAGGGTTCCTCAATAGAGTGCAGGGGTGGCCGCCACACCCCGCTCTCCCGAAGATCGGCGCGCGCAGATCCTCGACGTGGCCGTCCGGCTTCTCGAGACGGTGCCGTTCGACGACCTGTCGATGGACCAGGTGGCGGCCGAGGCGGGCGTCTCCCCGCCCCTGCTGTTCCACTACTTCAAGAACAAGCCGGGTTTTCGCAACGCCGTCCTCGAGGCCTCGGCCTCCGAACTGCAACGCCGGATGACACCGGACGCGACGCTCCCCGTGTCCGGGCAGCTCCGGGCCGGGGTCGAGACGTTCGCGGACGCGGTGATCGAGCACCCCACCATTTATCTGGCGGTCATGCGGATGGCCGGTAGCGGCGACGAGCGGATGCGGCAGATCTACCGCGGCATGCGGCGCACGTTCACCCGCTGGATAGGCGCGTCGCTGGCCGAGTTCGGGGTGCCGACGACGCCCGCGCTCGAGGCCGCGATCTCGGGATGGCAGGCGTTCATGGAAGAGATCGTGCTGTCGTGGCTCGACGAGCCGACCATGGACCGTACGGACATGATCGATCTCTGCGAACGCGCTTTCTATCACCTGCTTCCGGCGGCAGGCGTCGACGTCGATGCACTCGACGTGACACGCTGATCCGGACCACACCCGGTCTCTCCCGGAGCGCGTCCGATGCAGGCCGGAACTGCTGGACGAGCGCCGTTTCGGCAGCGGCCTCGCCTTCCTCCACTACCGCGTCGCGAGCTAGGAATTCGGCGCGCGTCGTGCCTCCCAGGGCCTACGGGATGTCATTGGCCGGCGCGCTGCGCCTCCAGGAATTGCCGTCCCGGCGTCGGGTCGACGCCGAAGCGCTCGGCGTAGCGCTCGTGAAGTTCCTCCCACCGGTCCCACGACCCGTGCGCCTCCGCCTCGGAGAGGAACCCGCCGGCGAGATGAGGCTCGAGCCGCGCGAAGTAGGTCTCCCAGCCGGCCGCGGTCTGCGCTGCGATCGCACGGTCGCCGAAGACATGAATGAAGATCAGCCGGCACCCGTCTCCCTCCGCGGTCAGATCGAAGCTGTACTGCTCACCGCCGAAGGTCCACGCCAGCCGATGGGGTGCATCGACCTCGATCACCTCACCGGTCGCGCCGTAAGCCTCGAAGGTCTCCCCTGTCGCCGGTGTCCACTCGGCGGCGGCAGGAAACCAGCGCTCGAGCTCCGCCGGCACGCTGACCGCCCGCCACACGCGCTCGACCGAGTGGGCGAGCGTGCGCTCGAAACGCAGCGCCGGACGACCGTCGATCGTCTCCAGGGTTCCGTCGGTCATGGGTTCTCCTCCAGGTGTCGTTCGAGGGCGTCGAGGCGCCTCGACCAGTACGCGCGATACGGCTCCAGCCACCGGTCGACCTCGGCGAGGGGTTCTGGGCGCAGCGCGTACAGACGTTGTTTGCCATCCGCGCGCACCACGACGAGCCCGGCCTCGCGCAGCACCTTGAGATGCTTGGACACGCCGGGCTGACTGAGCGCGATGCGCTCCACCAGTTCTCCGGCGGGCCGCTCACCCTCACGCAGCAGGTCGAGAATCTGCCTGCGGTGCGGCTCGGCCAGGGCGGCGTAGGCGCTCATAGCCTCATATTGCCAGACGGAAATATGAGCCGCAACCGTCGCTGGGGTCGCCACGGAAACCCCGGTTTCCGCCGAGCGGCGGGGGGCCCGACTTGACACACCTCGTGTGACACACAACACTTGCCCACACCGACCGAGCGAGTGATCGGTCGGCCGCTCGAATTCGGACATCCCGTTCCGACCGAGCCGGAGAAAGGACATGCGGTGTCGTCGACGTTCATCAACGACGGAATCCAAAAGCCACCCGTAGCGACCACTCTCGACGCGTGGCGATCGCGCGTGCAGGCGCATCCCGATCACCCGGCCGTGGCCTATTTCGATGGCGTCCTCACGGCCCGTGAGGTCGACGACCTGTCGGACGCCCTCGCCGTCGCGCTGAGCGAGTGGGGTGTCGGGCGCGGTGACCGGGTCGGCATCTACCTACAGAACGTGCCGCAGTACGTCCTCGCTCTGCTGGCGCTGTGGAAGGTCGGCGCAGCGGCGCTGGTACTCAACCCGATGTACCGCGGCAACGAACTCCGCCGCCTCGTCGACGACGGCGAACCGATCGGCATCATTTGCGAAGACGTGAGCGCCGCGGCCACGGCCGAGACCCTGCGCGGCAGCAGCGTGCGATTCTCGATCAGCACCAGCGCCCTCGATTTCCAGACCCGCAACGATCCGCGGGTGTTCGAGTCCACCACCCGCGCCACGCCGGCGACCGACGGCGACCTCGTCGAACTCCTCGCGCGTTTTGGCGGCAGGCGGCCTCCCCTGGTCGAACTCGGCGGAGACGACCTCGCGCTGCTCACCTACACCTCCGGGACCACCGGCCCACCGAAGGGCGCGCTCAACTCCCACGCCAACGTGCTGGCCACCGCACTCGACTTCGGTGACTGTGCCGGCGTCGTCGACGGGGACGTCGTGTTCGCCGTCGCTCCCCTGTTCCACATCACCGGTGCCGTGCTCAATGCGAGTGTGGCCCTCGTCCGGGACTGTCTGCTCGTCTTCGCGAACAGGTTCAACGCGGCCGTCGCACTGGAAACATTCGTGGAGCACCGGGTGACCTACACGATCGGATCGATCACCGTGTTCAACGCACTGTCCGAGGTGCCGGGAGTGAGCGCGGACCACTTCGCCTCGGTCAAGACCCTCTACTCGGGCGGCGCGCCCATCCCGCCTGCGACCGTGGAGAAGTTCGAGGCCCGATTCGGCAAGTACATCCACAACGCATACGGGATGACCGAGACGACGGCCGGAGTGATCGCGGTGCCACCCGGCAAGCGGGCGCCGGTCGACCCGTCGAGCGGCTCACTGTCCATCGGTCTCCCGCTGCCCCGGGTGGACGTCCGCGCCGTCGACCCGAATGGCGACCCCGTTCCGCCCCACACAGCAGGCGAACTGGAAATCGCCGGACCGCAAGTTGTTTCGGGCTACTGGCGCAACCCCGACGCCTCCCGGGACACACTGCCCGGCGGACGGCTGCGCACCGGGGACGTCGCGATCATCGACGAGGCGGGGTGGGTGTACCTCGTCGACCGGCTCAAGGATCAGATCAACGTGTCCGGGTACAAGGTGTGGCCCCGTGAGGTCGAGGACACCCTCTACGAGCACCCGGCCGTGCACGAGGCCGCCGTCGTCGGGCAACCCGACGACTACCAGGGCGAATCGGTGGTGGCCTACGTCTCGCTCCGTAAGGGCGCGACCGCCACCGAGGACGAACTCGTCGCGTTCGCCCGCGACCGGCTCGCCGCGTACAAGCGGCCGCGACTGGTGCACATCATCACCGACCTCCCGAAGACCCAGACGGGCAAGATCCGTCGCAGCGACCTGCGCTGACAGCACCTCCCCTCGACATCTCGACTCCGCAACCCCGACGAAAGTGACTGCACGTGAACGTCGACCTCACTCGCCAGGACCAGCCTGACACCCATTCCGGCACCACCCTCGCCTCCCGCAAGAAATCGCTCCTCGCCAGCTCCGTCGGCAACGTCCTCGAGTGGTACGAGTGGAGCGCGTACGCGGTGTTCGCCCCGTTCATCGCGGCGGCGATGTTCAGCAACTCGGACCCGGTCTCGGCCTTGCTGTCCACGCTCGCCGTGTTCGCGGTCGGGTTCCTGATGCGCCCGCTCGGCGGGATCATCTTCGGCCGGATCGCCGACAAGCGCGGACGCAAGTTCGTCCTCGTCACCACCATGCTGATGATGGCCACCGGCAGCCTGATCATCGGGGTGATGCCCACCTACTCGACGATCGGCGCGTGGGCGTCGCTGATCCTGCTCACCGCGCGCGTCATGCAGGGCTTCGCGCACGGCGGCGAGTCCGCGACCGCGTATTCCTACGTCGGTGAGATCGCGCCTCCGCACCGGCGCGGCATGTGGGGCAGCGTCGCGTTCATCGCGATCTTCGGCGGTTCGGTGCTGGCCTACACCGTCGGCGGCGTCGTCACCACCTCCCTGTCCGACACCGCTGTCGGTCAATGGGGTTGGCGGATCCCGTTCCTCATCGGCGCGCTCCTGGCACTGTTCGCCCTGTACCTGCGCCGCAGCATGGACGAGAGCGACGTCTTCGACGCTGCGCAGAAGGATGACGATCAGCCGAGCATCCCCCGTCGCACCGTCGTCCGGGCGATCCTCCTGATGATCGGGATGACCTCGGGCATCACGGCCGCGCACTACACGTGGACGTCGTACATCTCCACGTACGCGATCACGCAGCAGGGCATGAACCCCGACACCGCGTACTGGATGCTGGTGATCGCTCAGCTGATCGCTCTGGTCTCGCTGCCGTTCCTCGGGTTGCTCTCCGACAAGATCGGCCGACGGCCCATGCTGGGCGCCTTCGCGGTTCTGATGTTCGTCCTGCAGTTGCCGCTGACGATGATGATCACGTCCGACGGGTGGACCCTGCTCGTCGCCACCACCGCCGCCCTGCTGATCGTCGCGGTCCCGGCGTCGATTCTGTCCTCCACGCTGTCGGAGAGTTTCCCGACGCGACTGCGCACCCAGGCGATCGGATTCGCGTATTCGTTCTCCGTCGCGGTGTTCGGTGGCACCGCCCCGTACCTGAACCAGCTCCTCCTCGGACTCGACCTCGGCTGGGTGTTCGGCGTCTACATCATGGTGCTGGCCGTCCTCACCGGCGTCGCGTGCCTGTTCATGAAGGAGACCAAGGGCATTCGCCTCGAAGACGTGTGAAACACGAAAGAGAACCGGCAGGTGCATCACCTGCCGGTTCTCACCCGAGCGAGTGACGGGATTCGAACCCGTGTGAACGGCTTTGCAGGCCGGTACCTCAACCACTCAGTCACACCCGCATCGATGATTACTGTGCCCGGCCGGTGCCCCGGACGCGAGGGTTACGCTCAGGGTGATTCTGAAACCGACACGCCGGGGCGGGAACAAACCACGTGCCCTCGTTGCTGTGTTGCTTCATGACCGAGACCGAAGAACGCGCCGCCCCGACCGCCGACCGGACAACCACCCGTCCCAGCCTTCGGGTGATCCTGGTACTGGGCGCGATGGTGGCCCTCGGTCCCTTCACCATCGACATGTACCTGCCCGCGCTTCCGGACATCGGAACCGACCTCGGCGCATCCTCGTCCGCGGTCCAGCTGACCATCACCGGCACTCTGCTCGGCCTCGCGCTGGGACAGTTGATCGTCGGACCGCTCGCGGACAGCCTCGGTCGCAGGCGGCCGCTGATCGCCGGTATCGGAGTCCACGTCGTCGCGTCCGTGCTCGCGGTCTTCGCGCCGACCGTCGCCGTTCTGGGTGTGCTTCGCGTCTTCCAGGGCATCGGGGCCGCCGCCGCAGCGGTGGTCGCGCTCGCCGTCGTGCGCGACCTGTTCTCGGGGAACACCGTGGCCGTTGTGATGTCGCGACTGATGCTCGTGCTCGGTGTCGCACCCGTTCTCGCCCCGAGTATCGGCGGGGCGCTCCTCATCGCCGTCGACTGGCGCGGAATCTTCGTCGTCCTCGCCGTGATCGGCACGCTGACGGCGTTGATCGGCGTGTGGGGTCTGACGGAGACGCTGCCGCCGGAGCGGCGGCGCAAGAGCAATCTGCGCGCCGTGCTGAGCACCTACAAGAGCCTGCTGGGCGACCGCGCGTTCATGGTGCTCGCCCTCGTGTCGAGTGTGGCGATGGGATCGTTGTTCTCGTACGTCTCCGGTGCGTCGTTCGTGTTCCAGGACCAGTACGGCCTGGACGAGCAGCAGTTCGCACTGCTGTTCAGCTCCGGCGCGATCGCTCTGATCGGCGCCTCGCAACTCAACGTCCGCGCCCTGGCACGCTGGTCACCGTTGCAGATCACGGTGTCGGCCCTCGCCTTCGCGACGGTGGCCGGGCTGGCGCTCGTCACCACCGCCCACTTCGAGTTCGGCGGGCTCGTCGGGTTCGTCGTTCCGCTGTGGTTCCTCCTCGCCGGTGTCGGCTTCGTCCTGCCCAACGCCCCGGCGCTGGCCCTCGGCCGGCACGGAGAGGCGGCCGGCACGGCGGCCGCACTGCTCGGCGCCCTGCAGTTCGGTGTCGGCGCACTGATCGCTCCCCTGGTCGGCGTGCTCGGCAACACCGGCGTCGCACTCGCGGTCACGATGACGGCGTGCGCGGGACTCGGGCTGGTGGCGTTGGCGGCCGCCGCGAAGGCGGAAGCGCACTGACGACACGCTCGGCAGACTTTCGCGGCCCATCACCCGACATGGGATGATCGACGCATGCCACCACCGTCACCACTTCATCTCGACCCCATCGAAGAGGCCCACCGGCAGTGGACGAAGCACGGCTGGGGTGATGTAGCCGACGGCATGGCCGCGGTGACCTCGGTGATGCGGGCACAGCAGATCATGATGGCCAGGGTGGAAGAGGTGCTCAAGCCGTCGGGGCTCACATTCGCCCGGTACGAATTGCTGACACTGCTGACGTTCACGCGCACGGGCGCGCTCCCGATGGCGAAGGCCAGCGCGCGCCTTCAGGTTCACCCCACGAGCGTCACCAACGCCGTCGACCGGCTCGAAACTGCGAACCTCGTGCGGCGTGTCCCGCATCCGAGCGATCGCCGCGCCACCCTGATCGAAATCACCGATGCGGGAAGGAAACTGGCTGTCGAGTCCACCGAGCGACTCAACGCCCAGGTGTTCTCGCGCCCCGGGGTGTCCGGCGACAAGCTGGAGCAGCTGGTCACGATCCTCGCCGAACTGCGCCGCGAGGCAGGCGATTTCGACACCGGGGACGCCCCCACCAAGTGGTGAGACGACTGTCGCCCCGCACCGGATCCCGGTGCGGGGCGACAGTCGTTTTCAGGGCTTCTAGCGGTGCTTGAAGACGGGCGCACGCTTCTCGACGAACGCCGCCATCCCTTCCTTCTGATCCTCGGTGGCGAACGTCGAATGGAACACCCGACGCTCGAACCGGACACCCTCGGTGAGGGTGGTCTCGAACGAGCGGTTCACGGCTTCCTTCGCCATCATCGCGACCGGAAGCGACATCTCGGCGATGGTGGTCGCCGTCTGCAGCGCCTCGTCCAGGAGATCCGCGGCGGGCACGATCCGCGACACCAGTCCGGCGCGTTCGGCTTCCTCGGCGTCCATGTTCCGGCCGGTCAGGCACAATTCCATGGCCTTGGCCTTACCCACCGCGCGCGTCAGCCGCTGTGAACCGCCGATGCCGGGGATGACACCGAGCTTGATCTCCGGCTGACCGAACTTCGCGGTGTCGGCGGCGATCAGGATGTCGCAGAGCATCGCCAGCTCGCATCCGCCGCCGAGCGCGTAACCGGCGACGGCCGCGATCGTCGGCTTGCGGGCCGCGGCGAGCCGATCCCACGCGGCGAAGAAGTCGTCCAGGTAGACGTCCATGTACGACTTGGGCTGCATCTCCTTGATGTCGGCGCCCGCCGCGAATGCGCGATCGGAACCGGTGATCAGAATGGCACCGATCTCCGAATCCTTCTCCAACTCCTCTACCGCCGACACGACCTCGCGCATCAGCTCGGAGTTCAGGGCGTTGAGCGCTTTCGGACGGTTGAGGGTGATGATCCCCACCCGGCCCTTGCGTTCGAGCAGGATGGTCTCGAAGTCGGTCACTGGTCTCCCTTGGTAGAACGGTCACGGATGTCGTTGATGATGGCCGAGAAGTCCTGGCCACCACCACCGGCGGCGTGGAACCGGCTGTACAGCTCCGCGGCACGCAGCCCGAGGTCCGCCTCGACGCCGTTGGTCTTCAGCGCATTCGCGGCGAGACCGAGATCCTTGTCCATCAGCGCGGCCGCGAAGCCCGGCTGGTAGTCGTTGTTGGCCGGGCTCGTCGGAACCGGTCCGGGCACAGGACAGTTGGTGGTGAGCGCCCAGCACTGACCCGACGCGTTGGACGCGACGTCGAACAGGGCCTGGTTGCTCAGACCCAGCTTCTCGCCGAGGACGAACGCCTCGCTGACGGCGATCATCGACACGCCCAGAATCATGTTGTTACAGATCTTCGCGGCCTGACCGTTGCCCGGGTCTCCGCAGTGGACGACCTTCTTGCCCATCACGTCGAGCAGCGGCTTCGCGGACTCGAAGTCGTCCGCCGTGCCGCCGACCATGAACGCGAGAGTTCCCGCGGTGGCGCCGACGACGCCACCGGAGACGGGTGCGTCCACCGAACGGTGGCCCGCCTCGACCGCCTCGTCGTGCGCCGCCCGGGCGTCCGCGACGTCGATGGTGGACGAATCGATGAACAGGGTGCCCGGCTTCGCGGCGGGCAGGATCTCCGCGTAGAGCTCGAGAACGTGCTTGCCGCTCGGCAGCATCGTGATCACGACGTCCACCTCACGCACGGCCTCGACGGCCGAATCAGCGACGGTGACACCGTCTTTCACTGCCTGTTCGAGTGCGGCGGGCGCGAGGTCGAAGCCGACCACCGTGTGCCCCGCCTTGACGAGGTTGGCCGCCATGGGACCACCCATGTGGCCGAGTCCCAGAAATCCGACGGTAGTGCTCATAGCAGTCCCTCCTGGACGCGTGTGGCTGGTGGTCAGTGCTGGCGCTGCGGGGCCGTGAGCCCGAGTTCGAGGTCGCCGAGTGGGGCGAAGAACGCGTCGACCTGCGCTTCGTCGACCTCCTCGATGGTGGCGGGCGACCATTGCGGGTTGCGGTCCTTGTCCACGACCTGCGCGCGGATGCCCTCGACGAGGTCGGGTGAGCTCAGGCAGGCGACGGACACCCGGAATTCGTCGTTGAGGACTTCCTCGAGGCTGCCGGCCCGCCGGGCTCGGCGCAGCGATGTCAGGGTGACCGCGCACGCGGTCGGCGACTTCGCGCGCACCTGCTCGGCCGCCTTCCGAGCCTCGGGGACCCCACTGGCCTGCAGCCGGGCGACGATGTCGGCGACACTGTTCGCCGAGTACGCGGCGTCGATCCAACCCCGCTGCGCCAGCAGTTCCGAGGCGGGAGCCGGTTCGGTGAACTGTGCGAGCGCCTCCTGAACCGGCGTGGTCGACAGTGCGTCGAGGAACCGCTCGATCTTCCCGGACGGGATGAAGTGGTCGGCGAACCCGCAGGCGATCGCGTCGCCGGCACCGAGCCGGGCGGTGGTCAGGGCGATGTGGGTGCCCAGCTCACCCGGGGTGCGGGCGAGCAGGTAGGTGCCCCCGACATCGGGGACGAAACCGATCCCGGTCTCGGGCATGCCGATCATCGACCGCTCGGTGACGATCCGCACGCTGCCGTGCGCCGACACCCCGACGCCGCCGCCCATCACGATGCCGTCCATGATCGCCACATACGGCTTGCCGTAGTTCGCGATGGCCGCGTTGAGGAGGTACTCCTCGCGCCAGAACTCCCGCGAACCGGTGCCCCCGTCCTTCGCGTCGTGGTAGATCGAGACGATGTCGCCGCCGGCGCACAGGCCACGCTCACCGGCACCGGTGATCACCACCGCCCGCACCGCGTCGTCGCCGGACCACTCGGCCAACGCCGCCGCGATCTGCCGGACCATCGCATGATTGAGGGCGTTGATCGCCCGGGGCCGATTGAGCACGATCCGGCCCAGCCCGCCGCTCGTGGTGATCAGAACTTCCGGTTCCGTGGGTACCGCGTCGGTCATACCGCTCCTCTGTTTCCGATGACGCTGCGGGCGATGACCACCCGCATGATCTCGTTGCTGCCCTCGAGGATCTGGTGGACCCGCAGGTCGCGGACGATCTTCTCGATTCCGTACTCCGCAAGATAGCCGTAACCCCCGTGCAGCTGCAGCGCCCGGTTGGCCACCTCGAAACCGGTGTCGGTGGCGAAGCGCTTCGCCATCGCACACAGCTCGACGACGTCGGGAGCGCCGTCCTCGAGCGCGGCCGCCGCCCGCCACAGCAGGGTGCGGGCCGCCTCCAGTTCGGTGCGCATGTCGGCGAGCTGGAACTGCAGGGCCTGCGAGTCGAGCAACGGCGCACCGAACGCCTTCCGGTCCGCCAGGTAGGCGACGGCCCGCTCCAGCGCGGTCTGCGCGCCGCCCACCGAACACGCCGCGATGTTGAGCCGGCCCCCGTTCAGGCCCGCCATCGCGATCCGGAACCCGCCGCCCTCGGAACCGAGCAGGTTGCCCGCCGGCACCCGCACGTCCTCGAAGATCACCTGACGGGTGGGCTGGGCGTTCCAGCCCATCTTCACCTCGTTCGGCCCGAAGGACAGACCCGGCGAACCCTTCGGGACGATGAACGCCGAAATCCCGCGGGGCCCGCCCTCCCCGGTGCGGGCCATCACCACATACACCTCCGAGGTGCCGGCACCGGAGATGAACTGCTTGACCCCGTTGAGGACGTAGTCGTCGCCGTCGCGGACCGCCCGGGTGCTCAGCGCCGCCGCATCCGAACCGGCACCCGGCTCGGTCAGGCAGTAACTGCCGAGCTGATCCATCGAACACAGCCCCGGCACCCACGCGCGGCGCTGCTCGTCGGTGCCGAACCGGTCGATCATCCACGTCACCATGTTGTGGATCGAGATGTAGGCGGCGATCGACGGGCACCCCTTCGCGAGCTGCTCGAAGATCCGGGCCGCGTCGACACGAGTGAGCTCGGATCCCCCCACATCCTCGCGGATGTAGATCCCACCCATCCCCAACGACGCCGCCTTACGCAGGACATCCACGGGGAAATGCTTGGCCTGATCCCATTCCACGGCGTGAGGCGCGAGATGCTCGGCCGCGAAGTCGCGGGCAGTGTCGCTGATCGCCCGCTCGTCATCAGTCAAGGTGAACATGGAGGTCCGTTCAGTTCATGGTGGGGATGACGAAGTGGTTGGTCTCTTCCTTCTTGCCTGAGGGCCAACGCTGCGTCACGGTCTTGGTCTTGGTGTAGAAGCGGAACGAGTCGGGACCGTGCTGGTTCAGGTCGCCGAAGCCGGAGCGCTTCCAGCCGCCGAACGTGTGGTACGCGATCGGCACGGGGATCGGGACGTTGACGCCGACCATGCCGACGTTCACGCGGTTGGTGAAGTCGCGGGCGGTGTCGCCGTCGCGGGTGAAGATCGCGACGCCGTTGCCGTACTCGTGCTCGGTGGGCAGGCGGAGTGCTTCCTCGTAGTCCGCGGCGCGGGCGACGAGCAGGACGGGTCCGAAGATCTCTTCCTTGTAGACGCGCATGTCGGTGGTGACCTTGTCGAACAGGGTCGCGCCGGCGAAGAAGCCGTTCTCGTGGCCCTCGAGGGTGAAGCCGCGGCCGTCGATCACGGCCTCCGCGCCCTCGTCGATGCCGATCTGGATGTAGTTGTTCACCCGCTCGAGGGCGTCCTTGCTGACGAGCGGACCGAAGTCGGCGGACTCGTCGTCGCTGCGGCCGATCGTGAGCTTGCCGACCCGTTCGGTCAGCTTGGCGACCAGCGCATCCGCCGTCTCCTCGCCCACCGGGACCGCGACGGAAATCGCCATGCAGCGCTCACCCGCGGAGCCGTAACCTGCGCCGATGAGGGCGTCGGCCACCTCGTCGAGGTCGGCGTCGGGCATGATGATCGCGTGGTTCTTCGCGCCACCGAAGCACTGCGCACGCTTGCCGTGGGCCGCGGCGGTCTCGTAGATGTACTGCGCGATCGGCGTGGAACCGACGAAGCCGACAGCCTTGACGCGGTCGTCGGTGAGCAGGACGTCCACCACTTCCTTGTCACCGTTGACCACGTTGAACACGCCTGCGGGCAGACCGGCCTCGAGGAACAGCTCGGCCAGACGCAGCGGCACCGACGGGTCGCGCTCGGACGGCTTGAGGATGAACGCGTTACCGGCGGCCAGCGCGGGACCGGCCTTCCACAGCGGGATCATGGCCGGGAAGTTGAAGGGCGTGATGCCCGCGACGACGCCGAGCGGCTGACGCATCGAGTACACGTCGATGCCGGTTCCGGCGGATTCCGTGTACTCACCCTTGAGCAGGTGCGGGGCGCCGAGGGCGAACTCGATGACCTCGAGGCCGCGCTGGATGTCGCCCTTCGCGTCGGGGATCGTCTTGCCGTGCTCGGACGACAGGAGGCGCGCCAGCGAATCCATCTCCTCCTGCACGAGCTGGAGGAACTTCATCAGGACGCGGGCCCGCTTCTGCGGGTTGAACAGCGCCCATTCCCGCTGAGCATCCACCGCGTTCGCGATGATCGCCTCGGTCTCGGCCTTGTCGGCGAGAGGCACGCGCGCCTGGACCTCACCGGTATTGGGGTCGTAGACGTCGCCGAACTTGTTGGAGGCACCGGGGACGCGCTTGCCGCCGACGAAGTGGGATAGCTCTTGAACCATTGTGCGAACCCGTTTCTTGCTCGATGATGAAGGAGTTCCGAATATGTAGCCCATCCTATAGTTGGATGTCCATGTATGTCCAGGCCATACGATCGGATCATGCAGAGCCGCCCTCCCGAGGAGCGGAACTTCGTCCGCATCCTTCGGACCAACCCGTGCATTACCACCATCCTGGACCGCGCACCCCAACTCGGCCTCTCGGAGTGGTACCTGACCGCAGGCGCCGTGTTCCAGAACGACCTCGACGTGCGCGTCGAGGTCAGAAACGAACGGATTCACCGACCTCTTCGACATGATCCTGCGCCCGAACCCCGTCCTCGCCGCGCGGGAGGTGTACGAATCCAAAGCCGCCCGGTGGCAGAAGGAATGGCCCCGTTTGACGGTGGTGCCGTGGCCGGAGTCAGCAGTCAGTGCTTCCGCACGACGTGTTCGGGCTCTCCCGGTTTCCAGATGGTGATGTCCATGTGGCCGTCGCCGACCTCCACCGCCGAGCCCCCGGTCAGGTCGGCTCGGTAGCAGTGATCGAATTCCTGCCCCCGGATGTCGAACCCGGTCTCGTCGAACAGCGCCTGTGCGAAACGCTGATGCAGGGCCTTGTCCTGGACGTCGTCGACGACCCCCCACAGTTTTGCGTCACCCTCCTTCACCTCGGTATCAACGGTCGCGGTGTGCAGGCAGAACCGCGGATCGCGAGCCAGATCCCGGAACTTCGTGGTGTTCGGCATTCCGGCGATCCACAACTGATTCTCGAAGAACCTCGGCTCGACCGGGCTGATCCGCGGGAATCCGTCGGAGCGAAGGGTGCCGAGCATGCACAGGTTTCCGGTCGCCGCGTGCCGGCGGGAGAAGATAGCGGCAATCCGCGGAGCAGCTTCGGCGAACTCATTCCAGCTGGCCATGCCACGACCCTACGACGAATCCCGTGGCCGCCGGGTCAAGACGCACGCAATTGTGCGATGAGCACCGCCTCGACCTCCGACTGCCGCGCGGCGGCCGGGAGCGGCGGGGCCGCAGACCTGTAGTGGTGCCCGGTCGGGGTGCCCAGGTCGAGGAGGTGGGTGCCGCCGGGGTTGTGTACGGGGCGGGCGGACCATCCGTCGCCTTCCTTCGCGTAATTGCACGCCTCGCAGAGCCCGGACCCGTTGTACACGCTGGTCGCCCCGTGCTTTCGGCGTGACCGGATGTGGTCGTGATGCCGGATCGGCGCGTCACACCACGGGGTGCGGCACGTCCGATCCCTCAGGTCGATCAGCTTTCGGAGGCCCTTCGGGAACGTGCGCGACTGCGACTCCATCGCCGTCAACGCACCTGACTGCGGGCACGAATACACCCGCTGAAGCGACGTCTCGGTGTCACGATCGACGGCGTCGGCCACCAACTGCCGCGCGATTCCCGCCGGCACCGGCCCGAACCCCTGCAACTGCGCGGCCTCGTGCCCAACCGCCAGCAGAGTCTCGTCCGAGAGCACCAGATTCACCGCCACCGGCACCCCCGACGCCACCGCGTGCCCGGTGCCGCGGTCGAACAACAAGTCCACCATCAGCTGATTGCGGGTGCGGCCACGGCTGTTCCCGGTCGCGATGAGACTGTCCGCGTCCCGTCCCAGCGTGGCCTGCAAACACACCGCCTGTTCGACCGGCATCAACACGCTCAGGTAGGCCATCGAGTCCGGCGCCGGCCGTGTCGTCACCCGACGCTCCGACACCGCTTTGCGATGCCGGGCCACGACCGCCGCGGCATCGAGTTCCACCGCCAATGCTTTCGCCCGTGCGATCAGACCGCGGTCGCCGGCGCCGTCGAGTGTGGCCGGGTCCGAGCACAACCGGCGGTCCACGATCGCCCGATCGGCCGCGGACAGGCAGGCTGTTTCGCGCACTAGCAGGGTGGCTCGCCATTCGTTCAGCCGGCCGGTCTGCAACATCGCCAGGGTGTGCGGCATCTCGTGCACCAGAGCCTGCGCAAAACCCAGATGCCGGCCGCCGCGGTTCGGGGATTCCCTGCGCGCCAACGCAATCTGCGAGGCGATGCCGCGGTCCCACTCCGCCCGCGGCAACCCGGCAGCCTTGCGGTCCGCGCGGATACTCGTGGCGACGTCGTCGGTGATCACCGCCTGCGCCGCGCACCCGACCGATTTCAAAGTCTCGATCGCGTCGAGCAGATCGATGCCCAATCCCGCATCGCCACTTGCCGCCTCGGCACATTGCAACCGTGCCGTGAATGCGCGCAATTCCTCGAGAAGTAATGCCCCCACAACCAACCTCCCCCAAGGTTATTCGAATCTATGTTCGATAATAACAACAGCCCCTACCCCGTGGCAAGTCCGCGTTGACTCTTCAGAGATGCCCCGCGTAGTCCATCCGTCGCCTCACCCGAGAATGCCTGCGCAGCGGTCACCTCTGCAGAGTTGTTGCTGCTCAATCCGATTTGGGTGCTGCAGTCGCAGCTGACAAACTCCTTCTACCTGCCGCAGAAACTGGTGTCGAAAGAACGTGACGGCGCGAAGGTGATCAAGAAGTACGAGATCGCCACCACTCCGCATCGGCGTGCAGACCAGCACGAGGCCGTCACCGGAGAGGACAAGCAATCCTCGCCGACAGATACTCCCGATCTACCCCACCGCCGTCCAACGTCAAATACAGGCATTGACCACCGAGCTCATCGCCCTCGTCACCGCCCCGAACACACCAACGAGAGAAGCCGCTGCCACAGGGGCATTTCTGGATGAGTCAACGAATCAGACTTCGCGGGCATCGTGACATGAGGCAACAGGGAGCCACCGAAGTCAGCGCCCCAGCGCCGCCGCCGCTGCCCGGGCGAGGGTTTCGTCGACGGCGTCGTAACCGCCGGACCCACCGCCCGGTCCGCCGTTGTCGGCGACGGTGCGGCGGGCGGAGAGGTGCACGGCGTCGACCCCGGTGCCTGCGACGGCGGCGATGTCCTCGACGCGGATCCCGCCACCGGCCATCACTTGGATCCGCCCGTGCGCGTGAGCGACCATGCCGGACAGGGCTTCGAGACCGTCGATGCACCGCGGTGCTCCGCCCGAGGTGAGAACCCGGACGATGCCCGACCGCGCGAGCGTGTCGACTGCGGTCGCCCTGTCGGCGACGACATCCATCGCACGATGGAACGTCACCTCGACCGCATACGGGTCGATGCCGTCGAGCAGGCGGCGCAGAGCGTCGCGGTCGACGGACATGTCGGGAGTGAGTGCGCCGAGCACGACCCCGGAGGCGCCTGCGTTCACCGCGGCCAGGATGTCGCGAGCCATGACCGCGATCTCGTCGGCGTCATAGACGAATCCGCCGGGCCGGCAACGGATCAGCGGGTGCACCGCGATCCCCTCGGCCGCAACCGCTTCGATCGTCCCGATGCTCGGCGTCAACCCGCCGGTCGCGCCGAGTGCGGTGCACAACTCGACGCGCACCGCGCCGGCACGTCGTGCGATCCGGGCGCCCGCGACGTCCTGGACCGCCAATTCGAGTACGGGTGTCATCTAGAACGACTGCCAGGAAGGCTTGTGTTCCAGCGCATACCGGTAGTAGTCGGCGAGTTGCAGCTTGCTCGCTGCGGCTTCGTCGATCACGACGGTCACGTGCCGGTGCAGCTGCATCACCGAAGCCGGGCAGAACGCGGATAGCGGACCTTCCGCGGCTGCGGCGATCGCCTCGGCCTTGCCCTTGCCGAACGCGATCATCACCAGGTGCCGGGCCTCGCCGATGGTACCCAGCCCCTGAGTCAGGACGTGGTGCGGGACGTCGTCGACGCTATCGAAGAACCGCGCGTTGTCGAGGCGGGTCTGCTCGGTGAGGGTCTTGACGCGGGTGCGTGAGGTCAGCGCGGAGCCCGGCTCGTTGAAGCCGATGTGGCCGTCCGTCCCGATGCCGAGAAGCTGGACGTCGACGCCGCCTGCCTCGGCGATGGCTGCGTCGTACCGCGCACCTTCCTCCGCGATGTCGGGCGATTCGCCGTTCGGGCTGAGCACGCGATCGGTGTCGAGGTTGACGTGGTCGACGAACTCCGAGCGGATCACCGAGAAGTACGACTGGTCATGGCTTTTCGGAAGTCCGACGTACTCGTCCAGCAGGAAGGCCCGAGCGTCCGAGAAGTCCAGTCCGGACTCACGGTGCCTGCGTGCGAGTTCCCGGTAACTCCCGAGCGGGGACGAGCCGGTCGCGAGGCCCAGCGTCGCCGGACCGCGTCGTACGTATCCCTCGACGATGTCCGCGACGGTCGAGCTGACCTCCGACGGTGTCTGCCGGATTACGATTTCCATGCGAGTCCTTCCGTTTCGGCGGGCATTCCGCCGACGAACACGCCGCGGGGGCGCAGTTGGTGATCGGTCACGACGATATCGGCGCGGCGGCCCGGGGCGAGGGTGCCGCGGTCGGACTCCAGGCCGAGCAGCCGGGCCGGAGTCCTGGTGGCGGACGCGACGGCGTCGACGAGTCCGATGCCGCTGTCGACAACGGCGGTGCGCACCACGTCCAGCAGCCGTGCGGTGCCGCCCGCGATGGCCCCCTCGGACCCGTCGGCGGTCGCGAGCCGGGCCACACCGTGCGAGACGCGCACGTCCAGGGGCCCGAGCTGGTAGTCGCCATCCGTGACACCGGTGGCGGCCATGGCATCACTGACGAGGACGATCTGGTCGGGCCCGACGGTGTCGAACACCATGGACACGGTCTCGGCCGCGAGATGCACTCCGTCCGCGATCAATTCGACGACGATGTCGCCGCGGCCGGCCGCTGCCAGGAACGCGGCCACCGGTCCCGGCGCGCGGTGATGCAGCGGCGGCATCGCGTTGAATAGGTGGGTGGCGGTCAGTGGGCCGCCGGCGGCGTCGGCGATCCTCGCGGACGTGGTCGCCGCGTCGGTGTCGGTGTGTCCGAGGCTGGGTAGCACGTCACGCCGGCGCATCGCGGCGAGAAGTTCGCCGAAGTGCGCAGTCTCCGGCGCGAGCGTCATCGACCGGACGGTGCCACGCGCGGCGTCGCAGATCCTTTCGAAGAGAACGGGATCGCCGGGGATCACGGACGCGGGATCCTGCGCACCGCACCGGGCACCGGAGATGAACGGACCCTCCAGGTGGATCCCGAGGAGCTCACCGCGTTCCACCAGATCGGCGAGAATCCCGGCCTGCCGGAGCAGGTCCTGCTCCCCTGCCGAGACGAGACTGCCGAGCAGTCCGGTGGTGCCGTGCTCGCGGTGATGGTCCGCGGCCTGCCTCGCCCCGTCGGCGTCGGTGTTGGGAAACCCCGCACCGGCACCGCCGTGGCAGTGCAGGTCGATCAGACCGGGCAGCAGTATCGAGGAATTCGGTTCCGGCAGCGGCACCTGTCCGCGGTACTGCGCCGCGGACCCGACCCAGGAGATTCGGTCGCCGTCGGTGGTCACCACACCGTCGGCGATGACGCCGTCCTCCACGACGACCTTGCCCCGCAGGATCATCGACGCGCCCCGGACGCGAGAGCGGCGACCGCCGATCGTGCGGCCTGCGGGGACCGTGCGCGCCGTGCGGCGGCCGCCATCTCCCGGCACAGGCCGAGGTCGGTGTCGGCCAGACTGGCACGCACGGCACCCAGCGACGGGGCCACCATCGACAGGCTGGTGACGCCCAGCCCGACCAGCACCGGCGCCAGCGCGGGATCGGACGCGGCCTCCCCGCAGACGCCGACGGGTGTGCCTGCTTCCGCTCCTGCCGCGCCGACCAGGCCGATCAGGTCCAGGACCGCGGGCTGCCACGGGTCGAGCAGTGGGGCGAGACTGCCTGCCATCCGGTCCACGGCACACGTGTACTGACTCAGGTCGTTGGTCCCGATACTGACGAAATCGAGGTGCTCGAGCAGGTCACGCGCACGCAGTGCTGCCGAGGGGATTTCGATCATCGCCCCGACCGTGGCGATACCGCGGGAGCGGGCGAGCGCGGCGAAGCCCTCCGCCTCCTCCGCCGTCGCCACCATCGGCGCCATCACCCACAGGTCCGCGCCGGTGACGGCCGCCGCGGCGCCGAGCGCCTCCAACTGAGTGGCCGGAACGTCCGGGTAGACGGCGCCGACCCGCAGCCCCCGCACGCCGAGTGCCGGGTTCTCCTCCGCGCCGAGGTCGAGGAACGGCAGTGGTTTGTCGGAACCGCTGTCGAGTGTCCGGACCACCACCTTGCGTCCCGCGAACTGCTCCAGCACCGACGTGTAGGTGGCGATCTGTTCGTCGAGGGTGGGCGCGATCTGCCTGCCGAGGTACAGGAACTCGGTGCGGAACAGCCCGACACCCTCCGAATCCGCGGTGGCGGCGCGGGTGGCGTCGTCGACGGTGCCGATGTTGACGAGCAGTCCGACATGTGCACCGTCCCGGGTGCGGCCGGGTCCGCTCGTGGCCGCGACCCGCGCTCGCGCCTCCGCGAGCTGCTCGGCCACCTCTGCCTGCCGAAGGTCGCCGGGGTCGACGACGATCTCGCCGGTCGTCCCGTCGAGCACCACCGGCCTTCCCTCGACCAACAGGTCGAGGTCGGCGCAGTTCACGATCGCGGGCAGGCCGAGCGATTTCGCCAGGATCGCAGTGTGACTCGTCGGCCCGCCCTCGGCGGTGAGCAGACCGACCACGTCGCTGCCGCCGAGCATCGCGGTGTCCGCGGGCGACAGGTCCCGGGCGACGAGAACGAACGGGTACCCGGGATCGGGGATGCCGGGCATCGGCACTCCCAGCAGCACCGCGACCGCGCGATGCCCGAGGTCACGCAGGTCTGCGACGCGCTCGGCCAGGTACCCACCGAGGGCCTCGAGTTTGGCGCAGTAACCGTCGAACGCGACGCTCACGGCGTGTGCCGTCGGCATGCCGGCGCGAAGGTTCTCCTCGGCGGCGGCCACGATTCCCCGGTCGCGGGCCATGGCCGCCGACACGAGCAGGATTTCGGACGCGACGCCGTCCACCTGGGCGGCGCGGGCTTCGAGGTCGCCGGACACGGTCGCCAGGGCGTCCCGCACACGGGCGGCCTCGGCCGTGATCGATTCGCCTACAGGGTCTTCGGCCGACGTCGCGACCGGTGTCCCGAACGCGAGCCAGGGTGCGCAGACCAGTCCCGGACTCACCCCGAGGCCGTGCACGAGAACTTCCGTAGCCGTCGACATCAGGCGGCGTCGAGGTCGGAGGCGAGCAGGTCTGCGAGGCGGTCGAGAGCCTCCTCGCTGCCCTCCCCTTCCGCGGTGATCGTCACCTCGGTACCGAATTCGGCGCCGAGGGTCATCACCGCGAGCATGCTGCCTGCGTCCACCGGCGCGGACTCGCCTACCGCGATCTGCACTGCCACCGGTACCGCCGCGGCGGCCTGGGTGAACTGCGCAGCGGGGCGGGCGTGCAGTCCGACCTTGGAACCGATGAGGACCGTTCGTGTAGCCATGCTCACTGACCTGCCTTTTCGGTGTCGGCGTTCGTTTCCGCGTCGTCCTCCCGACCGGGAGTGCGCAGGTTCCACTTCTTGATGACGAAGCTGAACAGGACGTAATAGATGACCGCATACCCGAGCCCGATGGGGATCAGCATCCACGCGTTGGTGGCCTTGCCGAAGTTGAGCACGTAGTCGAAGAAGCCTGCGGAGAACGTGAATCCGTCGTGAATGCCGAGCGCGTTGACGAGCGCCATCGACGTGCCGGTGAGGAACGCGTGGATCAGGTACAGCGGCCAGGCCACGAACATGAACGCGAATTCGAGGGGCTCGGTGATGCCGGTGAGGAACGCCGTCAGCGCGGTGGAGAGCATGATGCCACCCACGACCTTCTTCTGCGACGGCCGGGCGTTGCGCCAGATCGCCAGTGCGGCAGCGGGAAGGGCGAACATCATGATCGGGAAGAAGCCGGTCATGAAGATGCCTGCGCTCGGGTCGCCGGCGAAGAACCGGTTGAGGTCGCCGCGGACGAGTTCACCGCTCGCGTTCTGGTAGTCGCCGACGAGGAACCACACGGTGGAGTTCAGGATGTGGTGCAGTCCGGTCGGGATGAGCAGGCGGTTGGCCATGCCGTAGATGCCGCCACCGACGACGGAGTTCTCGGCGACGGACTCGCCCACCCACGTCAGTGCGGAGTTGAAGGCCGGGTACAGGAACGCCATCAGGACGCCGACGACGAGACCGGTGACGGCGGTGAGGATGGGAACGAGCCTGCGCCCGTTGAAGAATCCGAGGTAGTCGGGCAGTTTGGTGCGGTAGAATCGCTGCCACAGAATCGCGGACAGCAGACCCATCACGATGCCTGCAAGCACACCGTAGTTGATCAGCGCCTGGTCGCCGTTCGGATCGGTCTTGCCTTCGAGGACGACCGGCGACATGGCCTCGAACACGCCGTTGATGACCATGTATCCGACCACTGCGGCCAGGGCGGTGGAACCGTCGGCCTTCTTGGCCCATCCGATGGCGATGCCCACCGCGAAGATGAGGGGCAGCCAGGTGAACACTGCCTGGCCGGCTGCGGAGATGACGGACGCGGCGGTGTGCATCGAGTCGAATCGGCCGAGGAGGTCGTCCTGGCCGAGCCGCAGCAAGATGCCGGCCGCGGGAAGTACCGCGATCGGCAGCATCAGGCTGCGCCCGAGGCGCTGTAACCCGGCAAACACCGCTGATTCCTTTTTCGGGCTGTCTACGACAGTCATATCGGCCTTCTCTGTGCGCTTCGGTCGCCGAATCGGCGTCTGGTGAGTCCCGAAACCGGTGGCGGCGAGCGCGTCGTGCGGCTTCGGGCAAACTATTGTGGACCAGCACCCCAACGGGTACTGTCCGGTCATAACCAGTTGCTAGTTTGACCAGGTGAGCACAGGATGTCAACAGGCAAATGTGATCCAGCTAACCCATCCGGCACCATTCACCTGCGGCTCGAACACGAACTACGAGGGAGAACCGATGTCCAAAGCGGACGCAATCATCAGCGGCCTCGGCGGTGCCGACAACATCGTCGAGATCGAGGCCTGCATCACCCGCCTGCGCACCGAGGTCAAGGACGGGGCCAAGGTCGACGAGGCCGCACTCAAAGCCGCGGGCGCGCACGGCGTCTTGAAGGCGGGCAGCGTCGTCCAGGTCATCGTCGGCCCCGAGGCGGACACGCTGGCCGAGGACATCGAGGACATCCTGTGAGCCTGTCCGTGCAAGCTCCACTGCCCGGCCGCGTGCTCGCCCTGGCCGACGTGCCCGACCCCGTGTTCGCCGGACAGATGGTGGGTTCCGGAGTCGCGATCGATCCGCCGCGCGACCGCGGCGCCCTCGACGTGCTCGCGCCGATCTCGGGCAAGATCCTCAAACTGCACCCGCACGCGTTCGTCATCCTGGGCTCGGCCGGCGGCGGTGTGCTGGTGCACCTCGGAATCGACACCGTGAAGCTGAAGGGCGAAGGGTTCACCCTGCTGGCAGCGGAAGGCGACGACGTCGACGCGGGCGACCCCGTGGTGCGATTCGATCCGACCGAGATCGACGGCACCGGATACTCCGCCATCTGCCCGGTCGTCGTCATGGACTCCAAGTCGGATTCGGTGTCCACCGACACCATCGGATCCGACGTGGCCACCGGCGACGCCCTGTTCGACTGGACGGCGCCGTAGAAACTTCGACGTGGGGCGGGTCGGCACGGGCGTGATCGAGGCGCACTTCAGCAAATGCTGACGACGCGGAGGGAACACCGCGGTCGTATTCGTGGCTCAGACGCTGCGCTGAGCCCGCTCCCCCTGAACTTCCATCTGCAGTTGATAGCGATCGGACCGGTACCAGCTGCGGGTGTGCTCGACCGGTGTGGGACCGCTGAAGGACACGCGGTCGAAGTACATCACCGGGGCGCCCTTCTTGATGCCGAGCAACGTCGCGATCTCCTGGCTCGCCCCGTCGGCGCTCACGGTCTGCTCCGCCCGGTCGATCGGCATGCCGTACTTGTCGGCGGTCGCCCGGTAGATCGAGCCGGTGAGGTCGAGGTCCAGCAGGCCGGGAAGCAGTGCCGCATTGAACCAGCCGTCGTCGACGCTGACCGGTTCGCCGTCCGCCAGCCGCAACCGTTTGACGTGATACGCGCTGGTGTCCGGTGCGATGCGCAGCGCCTTCGCAGTGGACTCCGGCGCCGCGTCCTCCTCGCTCTGTAGCACCACCGTCGTCGGCTTGTGCCCCTGTGCCCGCATCTCCTCCGTGAACGAGGCCAGGTGGAGTTTCGACTGCACCGGACGATGCGCCACGAACGTGCCCTTGCCACGCACCCGCACCAGGTGACCCTCGTTGACGAGCTGCCCGATCGCCTCACGAACCGTGATGCGACTGACGCCGTAGTCCTGCATCAGCTTTCGTTCACTCGTCATCAGGTCGCCGGGCTGAAGTTCCTTGGTGCACTTGTGCAGCAGGATGGCACGGAGTTGTTCGTGCTTCGGAATCACGCTGTCGCGTAGATGTACGGGCATCATTCCGGCGGCTCCAGCTCTGTCAGTGGTGGGACACATCGGATCAGGCAGTCGGACTGCAAAGGTCCCGTCCGGTCCGGTCCAACCACGAGAATACGTGATCCGGACGCTCCGGCCTACCGTGCGGCCTCGGCCAACGCCTCCAGATACTTGCGCGTCATCACCTTCTGCACGACCCGGCCGGCGGGTCCACCGAGCCGGGTGAACCACCGATCCGGTGTGGAGAACGCCGAGATGGTCGCGAGCACGGTGCCGTCCGGCCGCTGTTCGACGACGAATCGCTCCTCGCCGCGCTCGGGGTGGCCCGGCAGCGTCCCGTAGGCGAATCCCTTGCGGTGCGGTTCGTCGAGCACGTAGACGACACGGCACGAGAACGTCAGCCGAAGCGGACCGATGCCCCATCGCAGTTCGACCGACGTGCCGGGCGCGGCCGCCGGCGCGTCGGCCCGTACGTCGATCCCGGCGCCGCGGTGCATCCCCCAGGTGCACAGGCAGGTGGCGGCTGCGTCGAATGCGTCTGCCCCGTAACCGATCACCTTCCGCTCGGTCAGATGGTGATATCCCGCGGGGAAGGGGACGTCGCGGCTCGCACCCACCTCGGGGTACGTGAACGCGGGCAGGTCGTCTCGGGAGGTACTGATGGCGGGATCCTCTCGGTCCGGACGTCACGAGCAGGTGGAAAGGCACGTTACCCGGCGCACGGTCTCGAGCCCCTCAGGGGTACCCGGCCAGTGCCGCGCCACGACCTGCGGACCTGCGCGGCGCACCACCGAACGAAGCGTGAGGCCGATGACGATCACGTCGTCGGCGTACCCGATGACGGGGACGAAATCGGGTATCACGTCGATCGGAACCGCGAGGTAGGCCAGCAGCAGGACGAGCCGGACGCGCACGCCCCGGGGCAGGTCCGGATCGGCGGCGAGCCGGCGCAGGAGACGGAGCAGGTCCGGCAGCACCCGGATCGTCTCCCCGAGCCCGGTGCCGTCGGGTCTCGATCGCCACAGCACGAGCGCCAGTACCGCCCAGACGGCCAGCAGGCCCGCTGCCGCGGCGATCAGGACGGGCCATGCCACCGCCCACACCTGCACCGGATCCATACGGCCGCGCCTATTGCTCCGACCGGACCGCGGGACGGATGTTCTGGTTCACGTGGAAGAGGTTGTCCGGATCGTACTTCGCCTTCACCTGTGCGAGCCGGTCATAGTTGCCGAGGTAGGAGGCACGCACGCGGTCCTCGCCCTCGGACATCATGAAATTGACGTACGCCCCGCCCGCGGTCGTCGGGTGGAGGGCCTCCCAGTACCGCTTGGCCCAGTCCGTGATGACCTCGGCTTTGGCCGGATCGGGGTCGACACCGACGATCACCGCGGCCCAGCCGCCGTCCCGATACGCGAACGCCGTGGCATCCTCGGCGACCCGCGTCGCCGCGCCGTCGATGGGATACATGTGCATCGTCGAATGCCCGGTGGGCAGCTGACGGCCGAACTCCAGATGGATGTCGATGGCGTCGTCCGAGATCTCCCGGACGAAGTCGGCGCGCCAGTACCACTGCAACCCGGCCGGGTACAGTCCGTCGAAGGCGGATTGCAATGCGGTGAAGGGCATTTCGTGGAGTCCGACCAGCAGCGGGTTTCCGAAGTCGCGGATCGGTTCGAGAACCGCGTCGGCCTTGCCCGGGTCGCCTGTGTAACACCAGACGATGCCGCACGCCTTGCGCCCCCACAGTTCCTCGGGGAACGGCGGCGCAGGCGGAATGGTCAGCAGCCCGATCCAGCCGTTTAGTTCCTCGGGCAGCGACGGCAGGAGTTCGCGGTACCACCGCATCACGTCGGGGGCGTCTTCCAGGTCGTACAGCACCGGCCCGCCGACGACGGTGCCGTGGTCGCCGATCTCGTGACACGCGAACTGGAACGACGTGACCACACCGAAGTTTCCGCCGCCGCCGCGCAGCGCCCAGAACAGGTCCGGGTGCGATCGTTCGCTCGCCGTCACCAGGGTGCCGTCGGCGAGGACGACGTCGGCGCTGAGCAGGTTGTCCACGGTGAGACCGAAACGGCGCGTCAAGTACCCGATTCCGCCGCCGAGCGTCAGCCCGCCGACACCGGTGGACGCGATGAACCCGGACGGAGTGGCCATCCCGAACGGCACGGTGGCATGGTCGACGTCGCTCCAGGTGCACCCGCCGTCCACCCGGACGGTCTGATCGGCGGGCGAGACCGTGGTTCCGCGCATTCCCGACAGATCGATCACGAGGGCGTCGTCCCACACGCCGAGGCCTCCCGCATTGTGTCCTCCGCCGCGAACCGCGAGCTCGACGTGATGCTCCCGCGCGAACTTCACGCACGCGACGACATCCGCGGCGTTGGCGCACCGCGCGATGGCCGCGGGCCTGCGGTCGATCATTGCGTTGTACACCGCACGCGCGTCGTCGTAGCCGGCGTCGTCGGGGGTGATCAACTCTCCGCGCAGCGCTGCGGCCAGTTCCGCGTAGGGCGGCGGTGTCGTCGTCGACGGTGTCGAATTCGTGGTGGTGGTACTCATGACCTTCTCCTCGGATCGGTACGCCCCCGGAACGGGCCGTACCTGGTAATTCACACCGTAGGAATCCGGCGTTCGCGCACCGTTCGCGCCGACGCGCCGCCCGCGAACGGTCCGGCGCCCGCACGTAGTCGCAGTACCTGCGGCAACCACCAGCGGTCGTCGTATTGCTCGGCGGCGATCCGGGCGGCATCGAGCGTGGCGCGGGCCGCGTCGCACCGGCCGACGTCGATCTGGACCTCCGCCAGCAGTGAGAGCCAGTAGGGCATGCGCGCGAATGCCCGCTGCCGCCGCAACTCGGCGAGCCCCTCGCGGATCTTCGCGATTCCCGGTTCGCCGCCGAGGAGCCGGCCTTCGAGGATCTGCGACCACTGGCTGTAGTAGGCGAAACGGTAGCGCTCGCACAGCTCCCGCAATTCGGTGACAGCGGCGAGGAGCGAAGCGTCGTCGCCGCGTATCTGATACAGCATCGACGCGTATCCCAGCGCCACCGCGAGACTGTAGGGGTGGCCGCAGGTCCTGCCCAGCGCGAGGGCCTCGGTGCACGACCGCGACGCTTCCTGCTCGTCACCGATCATCCAGTACGCGTGTGACTTCCAGGCGTGGGCATGCACCTCGAGCCTGGTGCCGAGGATGAAGGAATAGTCGTCGGAGAACGATCTCAGCGCGACGTCGAAATGTTCGATCGCTTCCCTCGGCCTGCCGAGGCCGAGGGCGGCGCCCGCCACCGCGAAGTGCGCCTGACCCTCGAATTCGGGATCGGCCGCGGACAGTTCGAGGGCACGTACTCCGATGCCGTGGGCCTGCGCGGTGTGCCCCTGCACGAAGTGTGCCGCGAACAACCCGATCAGGGCACCGAGCACGACTTTCGGCCTGCGTAGCCGCTGCCCCAGCTCGACGGTGCGGTCCAGTGTCTGTTCGAGCGCGGCGGAGGAGTACCCGTAGAGGGTGGTCAGCGGCGCCGACATGCCCTCCCGCACGTCCACCTCGTGAGCGTCCCGGTTGCGGCCCACCGGCATCGCCTCGAGAAGGTCGAGGCAGTCCCGGAAGTGCCGCAGAGCCTCCGCGTTCGCGAACACGCTGGCCGCCACCTCGGCGGCGCGCTGCAGATAGTGGAGCGCGCGGTCGGGGCGACCGCCGCGCCGGTACTGCTCGGCGAGGTGCGCTGCCACGTCGTCGGTGCGGCCGGCGTGGAGAAGTTCGAGTCCCTGCGCCAGGCGCCGATGCAGAAGCCAGCGTCGCGGCGGGCTGACCGAGCGGTACGCGGCCTCCCGGACCAGGTCGTGCACGAAGTCGTAGCCGGTGCCCGCCGGCCGGACGATCCTCCGCCGCCACAGTTCGTCGACCGCCTGCACGAGAGAGTCCGTGTCCAGGTCGCTCGCCTCGCTGAGCAGGTCCAGATCGAAATCCGTGCCGAGCGCAGCGGCGAGGCCTGCGACGTCCCGCGCGGGTTCCGAACACTGTTCGAGCCGCCGCTGCAGCACCTCGCCGAGGTCGTCGGCGCCCCCGCCGCGCCCGGCCGCATCCGTGCCCGGGACCATCCTGGCTGCCTCCACGACGTACAGCGGGTAGCCCCCGGTCGCGGCGTACAGGACCGCTTCCTCCGCGGGATTCAGCGCCCGGCCGCCGAGGGACCGCGCCAGCTCCGCGGTTCCGTCCGCCGTCAACGGGTCCACCTCGACGTCCGTGACCAGCCGCGCCGACCGAAGTGCCCCCAGCGCTTCCCGCACATCGTGGCGTGACCGCGCCTCGTCCGTGCGGGCGGTCGCCGCCACCAGCACCCGCATGTGGGTGTCGAGTGAGAGCAGGAAGGCCAGCCAGGCCGTGGTCTCCGCGTCGCACCACTGCAGATCGTCGAGGACGAGCAGAACCGGCCGGCCCGACGACAGCACCGCGCGCGCCGTTCCCTCGAAGAAGCGGTGTCGCTGCCAGGCGTCGACCATCGCCCGGGACGTCGACGGCCGCGGCCCGGATTCGGCGCTCGGGACCAGCCGTTCGACCTCGGCCCGCCACAACGGATTCAGGGACCCGATCGCGGACCGAAATTCCGGGCTGCGCAGCCAGTCGGCGACGGGCGCCAGCGCGACACGGCCCGGCAGTCCGAAACACCGCGTGGACGCCACCACCGCCCCGTCGGCGCGGGCGATCTCCGCGAGTTCGGTGGTCAACCGGGTCTTGCCGACCCCCGCGTCCCCCGAGACGAGCAGCAGTCCCTGCCTGCCGTCGAGGGACTGCCGCCACCGCCGTTGCAGCTCCTCGCGTTCACGCTCCCGCCCGATCAGGACGGGCACCGCGGTCCGGACGCGTTCGGGCCGGCGAGCCGCGGCGGCACCGACCCTCGGGTGCTCCCCCAGCAGGGTGTCGAACAGCCTGCTGGTCGCCGCACTCGGCGCGACCCCGAGTTCGGTCTCGAGAACGGCCGCGCATCGGTGGTAGGTGGTCATCGCCGCCGCCCGGTCGCCCGACGCGGCCTCCAGTTCCATGAGCGTCCGGTACCCGACCTCCTCCAGCGGGTCGAGCTGGATACGCCTGCGTGCGCACGCCGTGGCCGTCTCCACGTCACCCGACTCCCGCAACACCCGCACCGTCGCCTCGCAGAGTTCGACGCACTGCCGGCGCAGCACCTCGCGATGCTCGAGGACCCAGTCTTCATAGGTTCCCGGCATGAGCTCGCCGCGATAGATGTCGATCGCGCGGTCCGCGTGATCGAGAAACGCGCGTGGGTCGGAATCGGCGAGGGCCGCGACGGCGGCCGACCGTTCGTTGCGGAAGGTGTCGACGTCCACCCGGCACGACGACGAGTTCGTCCACGCGAGCGTCGGCCCGTCTGCCGCGAGCGCGCCGTCCGATCCCAGGAGGCCGCGGAGGTTGTGTAGTTCCCGCCGGAGGTTGGTGCGGGCCTGCTGCTCGCTCGATTCGGGCCAGAACAGCCCCGCGAGACGGGTCCTGGACTGAGCGAGACCGGCATGCAGCACGAGGTAGGCCAGCAACGCGATCGCCCGTGACGAGATGGGGCCGACCCTGACATCTTCCGGGTTCGATACGCGCTGTTCGCCGAGCAGGTAGACCGTCAACATGACTGACCAGCTCCCGGTCGCGGAACGAGGCGAGCCTCCGCGTCCTCATCATCGCACGGTCAGCGGAAGTGCTGGTACAGCGCTCTCAGCTCCCGGATCGCGGCGTCCACCGCCCGCTCGTCCTCACTGACCGATCGGATCACCTTCCGCAACAGCAGCGGGTCGAGGTCGTCGATCGCCGCCCGGAAGTCGGCATCGGGCAGGGCGGGCAGCGGGGACTCGTCACCGAACCAGTCGTCGACGTCCGCGTCGGAGGAGTCGCCGCCGACGCCGTCGATCAGCATCTCCAGGTCGACGCCCCGCAATGTCAGGATTTCGAGCGGGTTCTCGTCGAGGCGTTCGGTGGTGAGGTACGCGACCGCCGCCGCATGCTTGCAGGGCCAGCCGTCGTCCGGGCAGGTGCAGTCGTAATTCAGCGCGGACGCCCCCGCGGGCAGCAGCAGGGGTCCGAGAACCTCCGGAACTCCGCCGCCCGCCAGCATCGCGAGACTGCCGGGTTGCCGACGCACCAGCGCGACGAGTTCCGCGACCTCCGCGTCGTCGAGGCGATCGATCGAGACGGTCGCGACGAACGGCTGGAGCTGACTGCCCTGGACCTCCCCCGTCACCATCCCAGCCGCGATCTCGAGCGAGATCACCTGACCGCTGCGCGCGTAGCTCCGCCCACGGCTCATTCGGCCCTTGTCGGCGACGAACTCGATGATGTCCACGAACTCGCGGCCCCACCACGTGCGCCCGAACGATCCGCGCTGGGACCGTGCCTCCAGCCCGCCCGCCACCGGTCGACGCTTGCCGTACTGCTCGAAGTACGGCCCCGGTCGTCGATTCGTCATTCGCCCACCGCCTCGTCACCGAGGCGGAGCAGTTCGCCCAGTTGTTCGGTGCTCATCTCCGTCACCCAGTTCTCGCCCGTCCCGACGGCGAGATCGGCCAGCTCCTGCTTGGTGGCGATCATCGCGTCGATCCGCTCCTCCAGGGTGCCGACGCACACGAGCTTGCGCACCTGCACGTCCCGCCGCTGGCCGATCCGGAACGCCCTGTCCGTGGCCTGGTTCTCGACCGCCGGATTCCACCACCGGTCGAGGTGGACGACGTGATTGGCCGCGGTGAGGTTCAAACCCGTCCCGCCCGCCTTCAGCGAGAGCATCATGATCGGCGGCCCGTCGTCGCCCTGGAACGAGGCCACCATGTCGTCGCGCTTCTGCTTGGACACGCCCCCGTGCAGAAACGGCACGGGAGTACCGAAACGCTCCGCGAGGTACGGGGTGACGAGGTCGCCGAATTCCCGGAACTGGGTGAACAGCAACGCCTTCTCGCCGTCCGCGACCACGGAATCCAGGATGTCCTCGACGAGCCCCAGCTTGCCGGAGCGGTGCTGTCCGCGCCGCATCACCGCCGACCCGTCGCGCAGGAAGTGTGCCGGGTGGTTGCACACCTGCTTGAGTTTCGTCAGGGCGGCGAGGACGGCGCCCTTGCGCTTCATCCCCTTCTTGTCCTTGATCTGCGCCATCATGTCGTCGACCACCGCCCGGTACAGCGCGGCCTGCTCCGCGGTGAGGTTGGCGCGCACCGTCATCTCGAACTTGTCGGGGAGGTCGGCGATGACCGCGGGATCGGTCTTGACCCGGCGCAGCACGAACGGGGACGTGACCGCGCGGAGCCGGGCGACGGCTGTCTCGTCCTGCTCCCGCTCGATCGGCACCACGAAGCGCTTGCGGAACATCGCCTCCGAGCCCAGGATGCCCGAGTTCGCGAAGTCGAGGATCGAGCGCAGTTCGTCGAGGCGGTTCTCGACCGGAGTGCCGGTCAGCGCGACGCGGTGCGCCGCCGGAATGCTCCGCGCCGCCCGCGCCTGCGACGTCTTCGCGTTCTTGATGTGCTGCGCCTCGTCCAGCACGACACGCCGCCAGTCCTGCTCCTTCAGGTGCGCGACGTCGCGGGCCAGCAGCGCATACGTGGTGATCACCAGATCGCTCTGTGTCACGGCGGCGGTGAACTCCGCGCCGCTCAGCCGCTGCGGACCGTGGTGGACGAGCACCCGCAGCGAGGGGACGAAGCGCGCTGCCTCGCGCTGCCAGTTGCCGACCACCGACATCGGGCACACCAGCAGCGTGGGCGTGGGCGCCTTCTCGTGTGCCAGCAGCGCCAGCAACTGCAGCGTCTTGCCGAGTCCCATGTCGTCGGCGAGGACGGCCCCGAGGCCGAGACGGCTCATGAACACCAGCCAGTCGAGCCCCCGCTTCTGGTATGGGCGCAGCGTGGCGTCCAACCCGTCCGGGGTCGGCACGTCCTGCGGCTTCGTGTCGCCGTCCAGCAACGCGGCCGCCCAGCCGGTGGCCGTGACCTCCTCCACGGGAAGATCGGACAGATCGTCCGCGATCAGGTCCTTCAGCAGGTCCACGATGGCCCGGTCGCCGCTGGCGTGCCGCTCCGCCACGTAGCGCGCGGCGCGGGAGAGCACCTCCTGATCCGCCCGAACCCACTCACCGCGCAACCGCACGAGATCGCTCTTGGAGTTGACCAGTCGATTCATCTCCGCGGCGGTGAGCACCGTGTCGCCGAGTGCCAGCTCCCAGTTGTATTGCACCAACTGGTCTTTGCCGACGGCCCGGTTCTCCGCGCTCGCCGGAGTGCTCGGCGAGCTCACCCGCAGACGCATCGACGGCGACGCCACACTCCACGCCCGCGGCAGCAGCAGGCTGATGCCCTTCTCCTTCAACGCCACCGCACCGTGCCCGACGAGGTCGATGACCACGGCGGTGGGCAACATCAGGTCCAGGCTGTCGGGGTCACTGGGAACGTCCTGCAGTCGCGGGTAGGCGGCCACGGCCTCCGTCAGCTTGCGCACCCCGATCTGCAGACGACTCGCCTCCGTGCGGTGCAACGGAATCGGCACCGGGGCTTCGCCTTCCGGTCGAAGGCAGACCTCCAGTCGCCACAGCACCGTGTCCGGGTCCCAATCCCCCTCCACGTCCACGTCTTCCGGCTCGAGGAGCCGCAGCACCAGTTCGGGCTCGTCCACCTTGAGGCTGTCGCGCCACCCGTCCAGCGATCCCGACAGCTGGGCGGTGCCCTCGGCGAACTGGTCACCCCGCACGAGCGCGTCGATCAGCGGATGATCCACGTCGCCGCCGGAATCGTCCGGGTGCCGTCGTTCGAGGACACGGCGGGCGACGGGGTCGGTCAGCTCGGTGACCATGTCGTCGAGCACGGCCCGGGGGGTCGTGCCGTGACGCTGGACCGGCGGCATCGCCACGGCCAGCTCCGTGAGCCACGCACGCTGCCGTTCACCGCCGAGCAGCCGCCAGCGCGGCCACCAGCCGCCCTCCGCCCGGTGTACCTCGGGCACCACCCGCCCGGCCCGTGCCCACCGCTCGACACCGCGGGCGACGTGGGCGAGGTAGCGCAGATCCCCGGCGATCCGGGGGTCGCGGGACGACACCGACAGCAGGAACTCCGTCGCATCCGGTGGTGCGAGCGCAACCGCGGCCCACTCGAGCATCTCCGGCCCCGACGGCGTCGGCATCGGCACCTTCACGTGATGCCGGAACTTCCGCGCCAGCATCCGCCCGACCGCGTCCGTCGGCTCCGGAGCTGCCGGATTCCGATCCTCCACCCACAGCATGAGACCCGAACCCGGTGTCCAGAGGCCGTGCAGCATGCACCCATCCAAGCAGGTGCGACCGACAGCGCGTGAAGTCCCTGCTCGCGCCATGTAACCCTCGACCATATTCCACCGATGAACGAGTTGGCGGCTGTCCACGCCGGTAACTCACCGGGATCGCTGCCGAACGTGATCGCAGTGATCGGAGGAAGACAAAATGGACATGACAGAAATCTTGCAGGTTCTCGTCCAACTCATCCAGGTCCTCGGACCGTTGATGGGTGGTGGCGGAGGGGGCGGAGGCACAGGCTCCCTGGGCGGCCTGTTCGGCTCCTGAGTTCTTACGAGAAGGCTCACCGACACCGGTTCGGTGGGCCTTCTTCGTGCCCGGATCCCGGCCCCGGTTCGTGATAGGACTGTGGGCGTGAGCATGGCATACGGCTTCAGCGAGTACGGCGGCCCCGAGACGCAGCAGTTCTTCGACGTCCCCGTTCCCTCCCCCGGACCCGGACAGTTGCTGGTCGCCGTCCACGCGGCCGGCGTGAATCCCGCCGATTGGAAGGTGCGCGCGGGCACGCGCAAGGACACCGTCCCCGTCACCCTTCCCGCCGTTCTGGGCCGGGAGGTCGCCGGTGTGGTCGCGGATGTCGGCCCCCGGGTGACCGGCTTCATGGTCGGCGACGCCGTGTTCGGCGCGACCGCCACCGGATTCGGCGGATACACCGAGTACACCCTGGTCAACACGGCCTCGGCGGCGCACAAGCCCGATCCGGTCTCGTTCGCGGACGCGGCCACGCTCCCCGTCGCGGCGGGAACCGCGTACGACGCGCTGAGCACCCTGGACCTGGCGCCCGGCAGTCGGTTGCTCGTCGTCGGCGCGGGCGGTGGCGTGGGGGTGGCGGCGTTGCAGTTGGCCGCGGCGCGGAACGTCACGGTGATCGGGGTCGCGAGCGAGAGCAAACGGGAGGTCGTCGAATCCCTCGGCGCCACCTGGGTGGCATCCGGAGACGGACTGGCCGCACGCCTACCCGGCCCGGTCGACGCCGTCTTCGACCTCGTCGGCGGTGACGCGCTCGCCGAGGCGGCGCGGGTGGTTGCGGATCCGGCGGTGATCATCAGCATCGGCGACTCGCTCGCCGCGCGCGATCTCGGCGGCTCGGGAGTGGAACGGCGCCGAACGTCCGCGGTGTTCGCGGAGGTGGCCGCGCTGGTGGCGGACGGGACCCTGGACCCGCGGGTCGCCCACCGATTCCCGTTCGCACACGCCGGTGACGCTCTCGCGATGGTCGAGTCCGGTCACACGAGCGGCAAGGTCGTGATCGAGTTCGGTTAGCAGGTCTGGATTTCACCCGTTCCGAGGTAGATGCTGGAGAGACGTAACTGCCGGACACTCGGGAGTCGGTCATGAGCATCCTGATCCAGGTTCTCGAACAGGGGTACGCGCTCACCACTCCGTGGGAGCAACGGAAGTACGCCTTCGTCGATGCCACGCACATCGTCACGATTCGACTGGACGGACAGTCGGGTGTGTGGCTCGACGGGATGAAACACGGTGAGGCACACAGGCTTGCGGTCACGCCCACCCCCAGCGAGGCGATCTTCTTCCTCCTCCGCACCCTCGACCTGCTCGCCGAGTGCAGGCAGAGCGGAGGTTCCTGGGTGATCGGCCACGACGGCACGCACCTGTCGTCGATCGCCGCTGTGCGCCTGCCCTTCACTTGACCTGTCGGGGGCCCGGTGCATACTCCGGGTGGTAGGGGGAGATTCGTCGAGCGCCGGGGGACGCATGAGACTTCTGTACGTGGCCGCGTGGCTGGCGGCGATCCTGACGGTCTGCGGTTGCGGGGTGTCACTTCTCGACCTCAGCGGCCCCGGCCCTGCGCCGGGCAGTCCGCCCCGCGCACACATCGAGGAGTTGCTCGGCCGGGTTGCGACGGTCGAGTCCCGCCCGCACCCCGGCGGATACCAGCGCGGCTGCTCCGGCAAGGAGTTGTGTGTGTTCGGCCCGGCCTGGACCGACGACCAGGACGCCGCGGCGGGTCACGACGGGTGCGACACCCGCAACAACGTTCTCGCGCTCGATCTCCGCTCGGTGGCGTTCCGCGACGGCACCCGCGACTGCGTGGTGCTGAGCGGCGTCCTGGCCGATCCGTATTCCGGCGAGGTGCTTCCATTCGACCGGGCCGACGCGAAAGCCGTTCAGATCGACCACGTCTACCCGCTGGCGGCGGCGTGGGACATGGGCGCGTCGACGTGGTCGCCCGAGCGTCGGCTCCGGTTCGCCAACGACGTCACGTTCAATCTGCTGGCCGTCAACGGTGCGGACAATCAGGACAAGGGCGACCGGACCCCGCAGGACTGGCTGCCACCGAATCCGGCGTACCACTGCTTCTACGCGGGCAAGTACCTGTCGGTGGCGGTGGAGTACGGGCTTCCGGTGACGGTGGCGGACCGCGACGCGCTCGCCGAGGTGGCGAAGAAGTGTCTGTGAGCGCCTCAGGCGACGGCGCCTCAGGCCACGGTGAAGGACCGCGTGTGCCAGCCGGTGGCGCCACCCGGAATCGGAGGCGTCCGCTCCTCCACCTGAACGTTGCCGTCCAGATCCGTGGCACGCACCTGGAGGGTGTGCAGGCCGGACGTGGCCTGCCACTCCCACGTCCACTGCCGCCAGGTGTCGATGGTGTACTGCGGGGCGAGGGTCGCCGTCTGCCATTCGCCGTTGTCGACCCGTATCTCCACCTTCGCGATGCCGCGGTGCTGCGCCCATGCGGTTCCGGCGACGAGGACGGGTCCGGGCGGGGTGGGCGCGAACGAGGCGGGCACGTCGATCCGGGACGCGGTCTTGATCGGACCTTTCGCGGACCATCCGCGCTGGGTCCAGTAGGCCTCCGCCTCGTCGAATCGCGTGAGTTCCCAATCCACCACCCATTTGGTGGCCGACACGTAGCCGTAGAGACCGGGGACGACCTGCCGCACCGGATAACCGTGCTCGAACGGCAACGGCTGACCGTTCATCGCCACCGCGAGAATCGCGTCGCGCCCGTCCCTCAGGGCGTCGACCGGGGTGCCCGCCGTGAAGTCGTCGCTGCTGGTGGACAGCAGCATGTCGGCGCCCGGGTGCACACCGGCCTCGTCGAGGATGTCCTTGATCGGGTAGCCGATCCACGTCGCGTTGCCGGCAAGGTTTCCGCCGACCTCGTTGGACACGCACGTCAGCGTGATCACCCGTTCGACGGGCGTCCTCGCGACCAGGTCGTCCCACGTCAGCGTGAGCTCGCGGTCGACCATGCCGTGGATGTGCAGTTGCCAGTCGTCCGTCGTCAACCGCGGGACCCGCAGGGCGGTGTCGATCCGGTAGAAATCCTCGTTCGACGTGACGAACGGGGTGGCTCCCGGCACGTCGACGTCGGTGCCGGGAGCGATCGGGGCCGCCCGGTCCGACACCTCGGGAAGGGCGAAAGCGCGGCGGTTGTCCAGAGCTCCCGCGGCTTGCTGCCCGAGGTGGCGGCCGGCGGCTCCCGCGGCAGCGGCCGTCGCGGCGGCAGCCGCCGCCAGCAGAAGAAAAGTCCGGCGCGGCAACCACGAATCCTCGGCATCCGAATCCTCGGGCGCCCGCGCGGCGGTCGTCAGCACCCGCAGAACCGCGATGCCGGCGACGACCCCCACCACGGTCGGCAGTGCAAACATCCACGTGGCGCTGGGACGCTGGGTCGAGGCAACGATGCCCACCAGCCCGAGAACCGCCAGGATCGCGCTGCCGAACGGGGCGCGGGGGCGCTCGACGATTCCCGCTGTCGCGGCGAGGAGCACGATGAGGATCGTCATCCCGACGAACAGTGCGGGTTTGTCGTTGGTGCCGAACGTGTCGATCGCGAACTCGCGAGCCCAGGCAGGACTGCGGTCCACCGTCGTCGATCCGACCGCATAGAACGGCGACGAGTTCGGGTCGATCAGCACCGACAGCAGTTCGCCCACCCCGAGCACGACGCCGGCGGCGATCACTCCGGCGAGCGCGCGGGAGAACAGGTGCCGCCGCCTCCGAGGCGTCCGCGCCGCCTCGTCCCGGTCACCGATCGTCGTAGTCATCGCAGCCCTGCTCCTTTGCCGTCGTCACCGTGTATTCGGAGCTGAGAACGCGCACGGATGGGAGCCCACTACTAGTATTTACCGGATGAACCAGCTCGACAAAGACACTCTTCTCTGCATCTCGCTCTCCGGCCGACCGAGCAACATCGGCACCCGGTTTCACAATTATCTGTACGGCGAGCTGGGCCTCAATTTCGTCTACAAAGCGTTCACCACCAACGACCTCCAGGCCGCGGTCGGCGGCATCCGCGCGCTGGGCATCCGCGGCGCCGGCGTCTCCATGCCGTTCAAGGAGCAGATCATCGAGTACGTCGACGTGATGCACGAATCGGCGTCGGTCATCGAGTCCGTCAACACGGTGGTCAACGAGAACGGAGTGTTGCACGCTTACAACACCGACTATCAGGCCATCGCGAACCTGTTGCGCGACAACGCGTTGCCGCACTCGCTGTCCGTCGCGGTGGCCGGGAGCGGCGGAATGGCCAAAGCTGTGGTCGCCGCCGTGCGCGACTACGGCTTCACCGACGTCACCGTGGTCGCCCGCAACGAGACCACGGGCGGTGCCGTCGCGAAGCAGTACGGATTCGACTGGCAACCCGAACTCGGCGCGGCACGGCCGGGGCTCCTGATCAATGCCACCCCCGTCGGCATGGCGGGCGGTCCCGAAGCGGACGATCTGGCGTTCGAACTCGATGCGATCGATGCGGCGGAGGCCGTGTTCGATGTGGTTGCCATGCCCGCCGCGACGCCGCTGATCCGGGCCGCGGCCGAACGTCACAAGACCGTCATCACCGGCGCCGAGGTGATTGCACTGCAAGCGGCGGAGCAGTTCGTGCTCTACACCGGTGTCCGCCCGTCCCCCGAAGAGATCCGCAGGGCCTCCGAGTACTCACGGTCGTGAGGTGAGCACCGAGGAGACACCCGCGCAACGGCTCGCACGCAACTTCAGCGAGCTGCTGCAGGAACTCCGTGTCGCGCAGGCAGGCGTGCAGATCCTGTTCGCCTTCCTCCTCGCGGTCGCCTTCACCGAGGCGTACGAGGAGCAGTCGTCCGGCCTTCGCATGCTCCATCTCGTCACGGTGCTCCTGGCAACGGTGTCCTCGGCGCTGCTCATCGCCCCGGCGGTCTGGCACCGGGTGCTGTTCCGTCAGGGCCGCCGGGTCGACATCCTGCGCAAGGCCAACCTGTTCGCACTGTGGGGTGTCGGATTTCTCGCCGCAGCCATGACCGGCACCGTGCTCCTGATTGCCGAAGTGGCAGTGGGCGGTCCGGTCGCGATCGTGATCGGGGTGGCGGCCGCGCTGATGTTCGCGACGCTGTGGTTCGCGTTTCCCCGTCTTCTCGCTCACGATCCCGGCGGCGAGGACTAGAACCCCACATTTCGGCGCGACCGCGCTCGCGCACTGTTGTGCTACAACGGCTTTCGCCGGTTCTGATTTCGGCACGCCGCGGACCGCACTCGCATCCGAATCTGGATCAATTCAATTTTGGGTCTTGACATGAATTGTGACCCCTGTCACGCTTCTCTATACGGAATCATTATTTCGCATTGTGGAAGAAAGGGTCGCATGGATCTCGATGCAGGACTCCAACGATTCAACGAGGCTTCACAGTCCGAGGCAACGGAACTGGCGCGGATCTGCCTGGATATTCCCCGGTGGGCAGACGAACTCGTGTCCGCCCGGCCGTACACCGATCGTGCCTCACTCCTCACCGCGGCCAGGACGGGCGCCGGCCCGCTCTCCGCGGGGGAGATCGAGCAAGCCCTCGCGCACCATCCCCGAATCGGTGAACCCCCGGGAGGCGACGACGCCCAGGCGCACCTGGCACGCTCGGAACAGTCGAATGTCGATTCGTCCGACGCAGCGGCGCAGAAACGGCTCATCGACGGCAACCGCGCCTACGAGGACAAGTTCGGCCGGGTCTTCCTCGTCCGCGCCGCCGGCCGCAGCACGTCCGACATCCTCACCGCACTCGACCGCCGGCTCCTCAACGACGAGGACAGCGAATTAGCCTTTGTCGCAGAGGAACTGCGCGACATCGCCGCACGTCGGCTCGCCGGGATGCTGGACGCATGAGCGAGATCAGCCAGGTCACCACCCACGTGCTGGACGCGGCCGAAGGCATGCCCGCGCGGGAGGTGCCGGTCACGCTGACGGTCCAGCGACAGTCCGACTGGATCACCGTGGCCGAGGCCGTCACCGACGACGACGGACGCGTCACAACCCTGGGCCCCGCCCGACTCGAGCCGGGCACCTACCGGATCGTCTTCGACACCGGACGCTATTTCGCAGTGAAGGGACGTCCGGCGTTCTACCCCGACATCACCATCACGTTCGCGCTGACCGACAGCGAACAGCACTACCACGTACCAGTGCTTCTCAGCCCGTTCGCATACTCGACCTACCGAGGGAGCTAATCATGAGCAAGATCGTGCTCGGCCAGAACCAGTACGGCAAGGCAGAAGTCCGGTTGGTCAAGATCACCCGGGACACGAAGCGACACGAGATCGACGACGTCACCGTGACGTCGCAACTGCGCGGCGACCTCGACGCGGTACACACCGAAGGCGACAACGCGCACGTCGTGGCCACGGACACCCAGAAGAACACGGTGTACGCGTTCGCCCGCGACGGCGTCGGCTCGATCGAGACGTTCGCCATGCGGCTCGGACAGCACTTCACAGGGGAATTCGAGTGGATCACCGGCGGCCGGTGGGAGATCGAGCAGTACTCGTGGGCGCGGATCCCGGTCGACGGCGAGGGCCACGACCATTCCTTCGTCCGATCGAGCGACGAACGGCGAAACACCGTGGTCACCATGGACGGCGATCGGACGTGGATCGTGTCCGGTCTCAGCAACATGGTGGTGTTGAAGTCGACGGGCTCGGAGTTCCGGGGCTACCCGAAGGACAAGTACACCACGCTGCAGGAGACGTCCGACCGGATCCTCGCCACGTCGGTGAGCGCCCGGTGGCGTTACCTCACCACCGACGTCGACTTCGACAAGACCTTCGAGAACGTGCGGGCAATCATGCTGGAGGCCTTCGCCACGACGCATTCGCTCGCGCTGCAGCAGTCCCTGTTCCAGATGGGTTCGGCGGTACTCGAGGCGCACCCCGAGATCGCCGAGGTGAAGTTCTCGATGCCGAACAAACACCACTTCCTCGTCGACCTGGAACCGTTCGGACTCGACAACCCCGGCGAGGTGTTCTTCGCGGCCGACCGCCCCTACGGGTTGATCGAGGCGACCGTCGAGCGCGAGGACGCTCCCGACGCCGGCCGCGCCTGGGATTCCGTTCCCGGATTCTGCTAGGAGCGCGGCGATGAAGCGGATCGGACACCGGGTTGCCGGAACTCCCGGACCCGAGGACGAGCGTTTGCCGATCGGAAAGTCGTACGTCTACGGGTTGCAGCACATCCTGACGATGTACGGCGGCGTGATCGCGCCTCCCCTGATCGTCGGCGGCGCCGCCGGGCTGACCGGCGTCGAGATCGGCCTGCTCGTGTCGGCGGCATTGTTCGTCAGCGGTGCGGCCACACTGCTGCAGACCCTCGGCGTTCCGTATTTCGGGGCAAAACTTCCCCTGGTGCAGGGCATTTCCTTTGCCTCGGTGTCCACGATGGTGGCGGTGGCCAGCGGTCCGGGTGGACTGCGCTCGGTGTTCGGAGCAATCATGGTCGCCGGCGCGATCGGACTGTTGATCAGCCCGTTCTTCTGCAGGATCGTGCGCTACTTCCCGCCCGTCGTCACCGGATCGATCATCACGGTCATCGGCATCTCCCTCCTTCCGGTCGCGGTGCGCTGGGCGATGGGCGGCAACGCCAAGGCGCCGGACTGGGGTTCGATGTCCAATATCGGGCTCGCCGGATTCAGCCTGTTCGTCGTGCTGCTGGTGAGCCGGCTGGTACAGGGAACCCTGTCGCGGCTGTCGATCCTGATCGGCATCGTCGTGGGAACCCTGTTCGCCGCGCTGATCGGCAAGGCCGACTTCGGTGCCGTCGGGAAGGGCGCGATCTTCGAACTGCCGCAGGTGTTCTCGTTCGGCACTCCGCTGTTCCAGATCGGCGCGATCATCTCGATGACCGTGGTGATCCTCGTGATCATGACCGAGACGACGGCGGACATCCTGGCGGTCGGCGAAATCGTGGGAACGAGGGTCGATGCCCGCCGGGTCGGCGACGGTCTCCGCGCCGACATGCTCGCCACCACCGTGGCACCGGTGTTCGGCACGTTCCCGGCCAGCGCGTTCGCTCAGAACGTCGGGCTGGTCGCGATCACGGGGATCAAGAGCAGATACGTTGTCGCGGCCGGAGGTTCGGTTCTGTTCGCTCTCGGGCTGTTCCCCGTCCTGGGGCGACTGGTGGCGTCCGTGCCACTGCCGGTCCTCGGCGGTGCGGGGATCGTCCTCTTCGGTTCGGTGGCCGCGAGCGGAATCCGAACACTGTCCAAGGTGTCGTACGACGGCAACCTCAACCTGGTCATCGTCGCGGTGGCCCTCGGATTCGGGGTCATTCCGATCGCCGTGCCCGAGTTCTACTCGGCCTTCCCGGAGTGGGTCCACATCGTCTTCGACTCGGGCATCAGCGCGGCCAGCATCGTCGCGGTGCTGCTGAACATCCTGTTCAACGAGGTCAAGGCCGGCAACCGGCCCACACCCTCGGTGGTCTCGGCGGCGCCGCCCGTCCTCGTCCACCCAGCCGAGGACTCGGAGCACCCGGCAGACACGGCGCGCACCTCCGCCGTGCGCAATGAGTAGACAGCCGGAACAGGCCACCCCCCGGTCGAGCGGTGCGGTCGCGACGCTACCGGTCCGCGACTGCACCGCCCTCCCGGCGAAGATCGAGCAGGCGCATCACCCGTGTCGCACTCACCCCGTGGACGAGGACGGAGAGGACGACGGTGAAGGCCACCGTCGACCACAACCATTTCTCGTCGTCCACGCCGGCTTCCGCAGCGGCGTAGGCGAGATAGTAGATCGACCCGATTCCGCGAACCCCGAAGAAGGCGGTGACCCGGCGCTCGGGACCGGACATCTCCTCGCAGCCCAGCAGTGAAAGCCATCCCACCACCGGCCGGATGACGAACACGAGGGCTGCCGCGACGAGAACCCCGCCCCACGTCAGTCCGGTCAGCAGACCGGAGGTGAGTGCCACCCCCAGCAGGAGCAGGACGGCGAGGGTGAGCACGTGTTCGAGTTGCTCGATCAGGCTGTGCATCTCGGCGTGGTAGTCGTGGGCCCGCTCCGTCCGACGGATCGCGACGGCGCAGGCGAAGACGGCGAGAAAGCCGTATCCCCCGGCCAGTTCGGTGAGTCCGTACACGGCGAACGTGGCGGCGAGCGCGAAGATGGGTTCGCTGCGTTCGGCGAGGCGCATGTGGGTGATCGGGAAGCGGAAGACCGCGCGGCCGAACAGATCACCGGCAATCCACCCCAGAGCCGCGCCGATGACGACCTTGCCGATCAGCTCCCAGGCCACCCACTGCACGATCCACTGCTCGATCGGCCCCTTGCCGATCATGAACAGTGCCAGATACACGAACGGGAAGGCGAGAGCGTCGTTGAGCCCGGCCTCCGAGGTGAGCGCGAACCGGACCTCGTCGTCCTCCCGATGGGACTCGCCGCCCGAGGTGGGACCTTCGACCTGCACGTCGGACGCCAGAACCGGGTCGGTGGGCGCGAGGACCGCCCCGAGCAGGATCGCGACGGCGGGAGTCAGTGCCGCCACCCACCAGCCGAGCAGCGCGACAGCGGCGATTCCGAGAGGCATCGCGATCAGCAGCAGACGCCACGTCGAATTCCACGTCCGCCAGCCCAGAGGCCTGTCGATCGCCAGTCCCACACCCATCAGGGCGACGATGACGCAGGTTTCACTCAGGTGCTCCGTCACGGCCGGATGCAGTGCCGGCGACAATGTGTCCGTGCCCGACTCGCCGAGCAGCAGGCCGCCGCCCGCCCCGACCGCCAGGACGATCAGCGGCGCCGAGACGGCACGGTCCTGGAACAGGCGCGGAACGGTGGCGGCCAGCAGAAGAGCCAGTCCTGCCGTGAGATACACGAAATCGGTGTTCAGTGCGGTCCACCGCCTCCGCGTGGGGAAGATCCAGTCCGGTCGCCTCCGGTTACCCCCGTGCGCGGATCCGAACCAGCGCCGTCACCCCACCTCACCCCGCAGCAGGGACGCCATCCGTGCGTCGAACGCCACGAACAGCACCCGGGGAATTCCGGCGTCCGACTCACGGACGGCACCGACCGCCTGCCGGACGGCGTCGTCCGCGGGCCAGCCGTACACCCCGGACGAGATCAGCGGGAACGCAACGGACTGTGCGCCGAGATCGGAGGCCACCGCCAGGCTGCTGGTGTAGGCGCTGCGCAGGGTGGCCGACCGATCGTCCGACGCGGAGTACACGGGGCCGACCGTGTGGATCACCCATCGAGCCGGCAACCGGCCCGCCGTCGTCGCGACGGCCTGCCCCGCCGGGAGTCCGTCCTGCAGTGTGGTGGCCCGCAGATGCCTGCATTCGGCCAGGATCTCAGGGCCACCGGCCCGGTGGATTGCGCCGTCCACGCCGCCACCCCCGAGCAGTCCGGAGTTGGCGGCGTTGACGATGGCGTCGACCTCGACCGTCGTGATGTCACCCTGCACTACCTCGATGGTGGTCATCACCCCATTATCGCCGCGAGCTCACCGCGACCCGGACGATCAGTCCGGCGACCAGCGCCCAGAACGCGGACCCGATGCCGAGGATGCTCACCCCCGACGCGGCGATCAGGAAGGTGACGACGGCGCCTTCCCGTTCGCGGACGTCGTCGAGGGCGGAGGCCAGTGCCCCGCCGAGGGTGCCGAGGAGCGCGAGACCGGCGACCGCCTCCACGACGCCCTCGGGTGCCGCGGCGATGAGCGTGGCCACCGCGGCGGAACAGGCGGCGAGCACCAGGTAGGCCCAGCCTGCCGTGAAGGCCGCAACCCAGCGCTTTTTGGGATCGGGGTGTGCGGACGGCGCGGCGGCGAGGGCGGCGCTGATGGCGGCGAGGTTGATGGCGTGTCCGCCCGCGGGCGCGCCCACCAGGGTCCCGACTCCGGTCACCAGCATGGCCGGCCGCCACGGCACCCGGTAGCCGAACGAATTCATGACGGCGGTCCCGGGGATGTTCTGGGATGCCATCGTCACGATGTACAGCGGGATCGCGATCCCGATCATCGCCTGCCACGTCCAGGCCGGTGCGGTGACGTCGAGTCTCGGCAGGAGCGCACTGGTGTCGAGTCCGTCGCTGCCGGAGGCGAGACCGACCGCGATCACCACTGCGGCAGCCGCGAACGCGGCCGGCACCGCCCACCTCGGCGAGTACCGCTGCAGAACCAGCCACACGAGAACCACGGGCGCGACGGCCAGCGGAGCGTCACGCAGCGCCAGCACCGGCGCCAGGCACAGCGGCAGCAGCACCCCCGCGAGCATCGCCTGCGCCAACGCCGAGGGGATGGCCGCGATGAGCCGTCCCAGCCGCGGCCACAGCCCGGTGAGGATCACCGCCGCCCCCACGACGACGAACGCCCCGACCGCAGCCGGCCAGCCGCCGCTCACCGTCCCCGCACCGGCGAGGAGCGCGGCGCCCGGCGTCGACCACGCCAGCGTGATCGGCATGCGGTAGTGCCGCGACATCCACAGCATGCCCAGCGCCTGCGTCACACACAACGCCAGCAGTCCCGACGCGGCCTGGGCGGAGTTCGCTCCCACCGCCGTCAATCCCGTGAGGACGACCGCGAACGAACTGGTGAAGCCCACCAGGGCGGTGACGATTCCGGCGCTGATCGGCTGGGCGGCGGAATCGGGTGAACGCACATCGCTGTCGGGCACAGACATAGGATGCGATTCTGCCCGACGCGTGGTCCGGGGGATCCGTGGCATTAGGGTCGGCACGGTGAAACACGACGACGCCCCCGCGCTGCCGACCGCCGCCGACTTCCCCGCCCTGTGGCCGGTGCCGACCCGTTGGGAAGACAACGACCACTACGGGCACGTCAACAACGTCACGTACTACTCGTACTTCGACACGGCCGTCAACGGCTGGCTGATCGCGACGACGGGCACCGACATCCGCGATTTGCCCGCCATCGGCGTGGTCGCCGAGACGTCCTGCAAGTACGTCAGCGAGTTGACGTTTCCGGACCGTCTGCAGGTGGGGTTGTCCGTCGAGAAGCTGGGCACCCGGAGCATCGTGTATGCGCTCGCGATCTTCCGCGAGAACGACGACGCACTCGAACTCGCGGCTCTCGGCCGTTTCGTGCACGTGTATGTGGACGCGAAGACCCGGAGACCGGTGCCGATTCCCGACGAAATCCGGAGCGCTGCAACCCTTCTGGTGGTGCCGGACGCCGTCTGAACGTCCGGCACGACCAGGCGGTTCAGCGCAGTCCCTCGGCCTCCGCCGTGGCGACCGCCCGGGCGATGATGCCGTCGATCAGCGCGACCGTGGGCGCACCGGTCTCGGCCTTGTTCCGGGGGTCGTCGATCACCCGGCGCAGGACGCCCTCGGCGATGATCGCCAGTTTCCACAACGCCAGCACGTGCCAGTACCCGACATGCGTGACATCGCGTTTCGTGTGGTGGACGTAGGCCTCCACGAGGTCGGCCCGGGTGGGGAATCCCTCCAGGGTGGAGGCCGGGAACGGTCCGGCGTCCTCGTCGCCCGCTTCGGGCCAGTAGGCCAGCAATGCGCCGACATCGGCGAGGGGGTCGCCCAGCGTGCACAGTTCCCAGTCGACCACCGCGACCACCTCACCTTCCTCGGGCGAGGTGATGACGTTGCTGAGGTGAAAATCACCGTGCACCAACGACAGTTCGGTCTGCTCCGGCATGTTGCGCTCGAGGATGCCCGCCAGGTCCTCGATTGCCGGGACCTCGCGGGTACGGGACTTCTCCCACTGATCCGTCCAGCGCTTCAACTGCCTTGCCGCGTACGGCTTGTGACTGGCCAGATCCTCCAGCCCGGCATCTCCGAGATCGACCGCATGAATCTTCGCGAGAGCCTTCGGCATCGCCAGTCCGACGGCATTCCGCTGTTCGGGTGTCAGCTTTTTCGCCACGCCGACACTGTCGATCACCACCCCCGCGACGTAGCTCATCAGCACGAGCGGCGCGTCCGTGACCTCCGGATCGTCGGTGAGCCCGAGGATCTTCGGCACCGGAACGTCGGATCCCTGCAGAGAGGACAGAATCCGATGTTCGCGGACCACGTCGTGCGCCGACGCGAGCAGATGTCCGAGCGGTGGCCGCCGCAGCACCCACCGACCACCACCCGCATCGCTGACCGCGTACGTGAGATTCGACTGACCGTTCCCGATCCTCTCGAAGCTCAGCGGCGCGATCGCTCCCACGCCGAGTCCGGCAATCCACGCAGAAACGGCATCTTCGTTCAGCCCCACAGCATTCACGCGCTCGATGCTAACCGCTCGGAAGCCCGATGCGGAGGGAACCGGTCCGCACCGCAGGTCGCGGCCCTAGGGTGGCAACAGTGAGGCCGATTCGGCCGGAACTGGAGGGACCGACGTGGAAGTTTTCCTCATCGTGTGCGGCGTGCTCCTCGCCGTGAGTGCCGTCGCCGTGAGCATTCCCAAGCTGAGGCTGAAGGGAACCGCGTGGACGGGGTTGCAATCCCGGGGCCTGAGCGGACAGCAGGTGCGGCTGATCGGCGTGGCGGAACTCGCCGGGGGTGTCGGCGTTCTCGTCGGCCTCTACTGGACTCCACTGGGAGTGATCGCGGCGGTGGCGCTGCTGGTCCTCCTCTTGTGCGCAATCGCCTTCCACGTCCGGCACGGCGACTACGGCAACCCCGATACCCGGGCCGTCGCGATGCCCGCGGTGTACCTCGCGGTGCTGGCCGTCCTCGCCTCGATCGGGTTCGTGTTCGCGGGGTGATCCGGGGTTCTCCGACCCTTGCAGCAACAACCTGGCGTCGGCTGTGTCCGAATTGGTCATTGGACGCAGCATGACACCTCAACGTCCCCTGAAACTGGGCATTCTGCCCGGAGCCGGCGGTGCCACTTGCGCACTTCGCATTCTCGTGGATGCTGTGAAGTAGGACACACCCTTGCCCTACCGCAGTACCCGTCTCCTACGAACCCACAAGGTTCACGGACTCGACAACGCGAGGTGACCCCGATGGTCGACAAGATTGCCTATCCGGTCCAGCTCATCCAGCCGGACGGCCGACGGGTCTTCAGACCCGACTACACGAGCCTGGTCCGCGACATCGGACCCGACCAACTGCGCGGCCTCTACGAGGACCTCGTGGTCGCGCGTCGGATGGATGTCGAAGCCGTCGCCCTGCAACGCCAGGGCGAACTGGGACTCTGGGCCCCCATGCTCGGGCAGGAAGCCGCACAGGTCGGCTCCGCCCGCGCCCTCCGATCCGACGACTACGCGTTCATCAGCTACCGCGAACACGCCGTCGCCTACTGCCGGGGCGTGGACCCGGGGGTGATGACCCGCATGTGGCGGGGATGCGCCCATTCCGCGTGGGATCCGAGTTCCGTGAACCTGACGAATCCCGCGATCGTCGTCGGCTCCCAGGGGCTGCACGCCACCGGGTACGCCATGGGCGCCCATCTGGACGGCGCGGAGATCGCGACGATCGCCTATTTCGGCGACGGCGCCACCAGTCAGGGCGACCTCGCCGAGGCCCTCGGCTTCTCGATGAGCTTCAACGCGCCGGTCGTATTCTTCTGCCAGAACAACCAGTTCGCGATCAGCGAACCGGTCCACCTGCAGAGTCCCGTCCCCATCGCGCAGCGCGCCGCCGGTTACGGCATGCCCGCCCTCCGAGTGGACGGCAACGACGTTCTCGCGGTCCTCGCGGTCACCCGCCAGGCCACTCAGCGGGCGCGCGAAGGCAGTGGGCCGACGTTCATCGAGGCCGTCACGTACCGGATGGGCCCCCACACCACATCGGACGATCCCACCCGGTATCGGGCGGCAGCCGAGACCGAGGTCTGGAAGGCCCGCGACCCGATCGACCGGATGAGGCGCCTCCTCGACCGGGAGGGCCTGCTCGACGACACGTTCCTCGCCGGGGTGCAGGCCGCCGCCGACGACGTCGCGGCGCGACTGCGGTCCGGGACCATCGGTGCTCCCGATCCGGAGCCGCTCGACTTGTTCGAGCACGTGTATTCCGCCGACCACCCACTCATCGACGAGGAACGCGAGCAGTACGCCGCGTACCTCGCGGGCTTCGCAGGCATCGAGGAGGCACTGTCATGACCACCACCACACTGTCGCTCGGCGCCGCACTCAACGCAGGCCTCCGGCGCGCCCTCGAACACGACCGCAAGGTCGTGATCATGGGTGAGGACGTCGGACGCCTCGGCGGGGTCTTCCGCGTCACCGACACCCTGCAGAAGGATTTCGGCGACAACCGGGTCATCGACACCCCACTCGCCGAATCCGGAATCATCGGCGCCGCGTTCGGCATGGCCCTGCGCGGTTACCGGCCCGTCTGCGAGATCCAGTTCGACGGCTTCGTCTACCCCGCGTTCGACCAGATCGTGTCCCAGGTGGCCAAGATTCACTACCGCACGCAGGGCCGGGTCACCGCGCCCCTCACGATCCGGATCCCGTACGGCGGCGGCATCGGCGCGGTCGAGCACCATTCGGAGTCACCGGAGGCGTACTTCGCGCACACCGCCGGACTGCGCGTCGTCACACCCAGCAACCCGGCGGACGCGTTCCACATGATTCAGCAGTCCGTCGCGGCGGACGATCCGGTGGTGTTCTTCGAACCGAAGCGGCGGTACTGGGACAAGGCCGAATTCGACCTGGACGCCGAACCGGACCTGCCACTGCACCGGGCCCGGGTGGCCAGAGAGGGCACGGACGCCACCATCGTCGTGTACGGCTCCGTCGTGCCGACGGCCCTGTCGGCCGCGTCCATCGCCGCCGACGAGGGGCACTCGCTCGAGGTGATAGACCTGCGCTCCCTCTCGCCGATCGACTTCGACACCATCGAGGAGTCGGTTCGCAAGACCGGAAGACTCGTCGTCGCGCACGAGGCGTCGACGTTCCTCGGCCTGGGCGCGGAGATCGCCGCGCGCATCTCCGAGCGGTGCTTCTACCAACTGGACGCGCCCGTCTTGAGGGTCGGCGGATTCGACGTTCCGTATCCCCCGGCGAAGCTGGAACTGCACCATCTGCCGGACGCCGACCGCCTGCTCGACGCGGTCGACCGCAGCCTCGCGGCCTGATCGCACTCATCGGAGGAGAGGAGCCGTCCGTTGGCGCAGGAATTCCGCCTACCCGATCTCGGTGAGGGGCTGACGGAGGCCGAGCTGGTCTCCTGGGCCGTCGAGGTGGGCCAGACGATCGGACTCAATCAGGTGATCGGAGAAGTCGAGACAGCGAAGGCGCTCGTCGAGTTGCCTTCGCCGTACGCGGGTGTCGTAGAGGAACTGCTGGTTCCGGCGGGCGCGACGGTGCCGGTCGGGACGCCGATCATCCGGGTTGCGACGAATGCGGCCACCGAGGAACCTCCCGCGCGCACGCCCGTTCTGGTGGGGTACGGGCCCGAGGCCGCCGCCGAGAGCAAACGGGCTCGGCGGAGGCTGGTGACCGCTCCGGAGACCGGCACGTCCGGTCCGGACCGTCGGCGCCCCGACGCGTCGCCGGCGGCCCGGGCGACCGCCCGTGAACTCGGGGTCGACCTCGCCGTCGTCGCGGGGACGGGGCCGTCCGGCGCCGTCACCCGGAACGACGTCGAATCCCACGCGGGTTCGGCCGGGCAATCCGTGCCGTCGACACCGGAGCCGCCGGAACCGTCGGAGCAGTCGGAGCGCGAGACCCGCACCCCGATCCGCAGCGTCCGGAAGCAGACCGCGGCGGCAATGGTCCGCAGCGCGTTCACCGCCCCGCACGTCACCGAATTCGTGACCGTCGACGTGACCCGGTCGGTGGAACTGCTCGAACGACTGCGAGGCCTCCCCGACTTCGAGGGACTGTCGGTGACACCGCTGAGCCTGGTCGCGAAGGCGATGATCGTCGCGCTGCGCGAGAACCCGAGTCTCAACGCCTCGTGGGACGAGGAGAACCAGGAGATCGTCACCAAGCACTACGTCAATCTCGGTATCGCCGCGGCCACGCCCCGCGGTCTGGTGGTCCCGAACATCAAGGAGGCGCAGTCGCTGAGCCTGCTCGAACTGTGCCGCGCGATCACCGAACTGACTGCTACCGCGCGCAGCGGCAGAGCCGAACCCGCGCAGCTGACCGGCGGCACGGTGTCGATCACCAACGTCGGAGTGTTCGGTGTCGACGCGGGGACGCCGATTCTCAACCCCGGCGAATCGGCCATCCTCTGCCTGGGCAGCGTCACCAGGCGACCGTGGGTGCACGAGGACGAACTCGCGGTGCGGTGGGTCACCACCCTGAGCGTGTCGTTCGATCACCGGGTGGTCGACGGCGAGCAGGGGTCGAGGTTCCTGTCGTCCGTGGCGGCGATGCTGCACGATCCCGCCTCACTGCTCGCGCACCTCTGATCCTCGGTACGTTTGGTCGGTGAGCACTTCCCGAGCGTCCGCGGTCGACACGCGCGAACCAGTGGCCGAGCCGCTCCGCCGGGCGCGCGCGGGAACGTTCGGGATCTTCGGGATCAACGGATTCCTGCTCGGCATGTGGGTCGTGCACATTCCGGCGATCGAGGACCGGATCGGCATCAGCCACTCGACGCTGGGTTCGCTGTTGCTCCTGCTCGCGGTCGGCGCGATCGGCGGCATGCAGGTCAGCGGTCCACTGGCCGACCGGTTCGGCAGCAGGCGCATGGTGATCATCGCCGGACTCGCACTGTCGGCCGCCACTGTGGGCCCGGGGCTGGCGTCCGCGGCCTGGCAACTCGGTCTCGCCCTGCTCGTGTTCGGCTTCGCGAACGGCGCACTGGACGTGTCGATGAACTCGCAGGCCGTCGAAGTCGAGCAGCGGTACGGACGGCCGATCATGTCGGCGTTCCACGCCCTGTTCTCCGTGGGCGGGGTGGCAGGATCGCTGCTCGGGGCGGCGACGCTCGCAGCCGGGTGGGCACCCGTGACGGCGTTGCTGGTCGCCGCAGGTGTCGGGGTCGTCACCGTCGCCGCGGGCTCGCGGTGGCTGATGGCGGACCGTCCCCGCTCTCGGCACGACACCGCTCCCGCCGACAAGGCACAGGGCCGGCTGTCCACCCGGGTCCTCGCGCTCGGTGGCATCGCCTTCGTCCTCATGCTGTCGGAGGGTGTCGCGAACGACTGGAGCACGCTGCAGGTCAAGGAACACCTCGGAACGTCGGATTCCGTCGCCGCCCTCGCGTTCGGTGCCTTCTCCGTGATGATGACGGTGGGCCGGTTCACCGCGGACCGTGTGAGCGGAGCGCTCGGTCCCGTCGCCGTCGTCCGCTACGGCACCCTGATCGCGGCCCTCGGAATGCTGCTCGTCGTCGTCTCCGGGCTGCTCCCGCTCACCGTCCTGGGCTGGGCGTTGTTCGGCCTCGGGTTGTCGGGCTGTGTCCCGCAGATCTTCACCGCCGCGGGAAACCTCGGCGCGGGTTCCGCGGGCACCAACATGTCCCGGGTGGTGGGGCTGGGGTACGTCGGATTCCTCGCCGGCCCGGCCACCATCGGCTGGATCACTCAGGTGGTTCCGCTCACCGTCGCGATGGTGGTGCCCCTGGTCTGTGTGCTGGTGGCCGCCATGTTCGCGGGGGCGGTCCGGCGCACCTGACCTTTCAGGCCGGCGTGCGGTACCTGAGCATCATTTCGTGATCCTCGTGATCGAGGATGTGACAGTGCCAGACGTAGCCCTGCAGCGATCTCGGACCACCGGTGGGTCCGTGTCCGTGGGCGTCGTGTGATTCGTTCCCGAACACCGCGTCGGGGTCGAAGCCCAGCCCCTCCGCCGTGGGAAACCGCACGACGATTCTGGTGACGGAATTGGCGTTCGCCAGCACCGTGTCCTTGAATCCCCGCTCCCACGGTTCCGCCGGAAGGAGCGGAGAGATCGTGAACGCGTCCGCCGACGGAGTCCACCGGATGCCGAGCGGCGGCTGCGGGGTGGCGAACGCGAATCGCAGAGTCTCGATGACCTGACGCCCCAGCACCCGGAAGTTCGCGAGATGCAGATGCACGGGATGCGGATCATTGGTCGCGTTGATGATGTTCCACTGCTCTACAGTGCCCTGGCGCGGCAACTCGATGTCCTCGGTCGAATACCGGAGATTGTTCAGGGACATGATCGACGGCGGAAGCCGCACGTCGCTCGGCTGGCTGAGCGTGACGTTCCGGAAGACCTCGGGCCGCGGGATCGGCGGCAGCAATTCCGGCTGCGCTGGTCCTCCGCGCAGTGTCGCCGGGGGCGCGCCGGCGAATCCGCGGGCAGTGCCCACCCGGAAACGGCAGAACCTCGGCATCGTGCGTTCGCCGATCAGTGCGGCCTGGAACGGCGGCGGCTCGTCGTTGCAGAGTTCCACCGTCGATCCCGATTCGAGAGTTCCGAAGTCGACGAGGACGTCGACACGCTCGGCTGGGCTCAACCGCACCCGCGTCACCGCGACCGGGGCGTTCAGCAGCCCGTTGTCGCCGCCGATCACCCAGAACCGCATCCGGTTGCCGAAGTACAGATTCCACACACTCAGCGAGCCCGCGTTGACGAGTCGCATTCGATACAACCCCCGGGCCACGTCGAGTTCCGGCCACACCTTGCCGTTCACGACCCCGACGTCGCCGACCGCGCCCCCTTCCCAGCTCCCTCGCGGGACGGCGGGCGTCGAGCGGATCCGTTGCCTGCCCTCGGCGGTGAACATCTTCTCCTGCAGCACGAGGGGAACCTCGAACTCCCCCGCCGGCAGACGCAGCGGATTGTCGGCGCGCCCGGTGTCGAAGTCGTCCCGCAGCAGGTACAGCCCGACGAGGCCCGCATAGATGTTGAGTCTGGTCACCCCCATGGCGTGGTCGTGGTACCACAGTCCGGCCGCGTCCTGCCGGTTCGGAAGATGGTGCAGGTACTCCTGACCCGGCCGGAACACCTGCTCGGGGTGCCCGTCGAACTGCGGCGGATTCACCCCGCCGTGCAGATGCGTCGCCGTGGGCACCTGCGTGCGGTCCCGTTCGCTCAGCCCGTGCAGCGACGTATCGAAATCGAACGCGAACGGGTGGACGGTGATGCTGTTCCGGAAGGCGATCGTCGTCGGCTGATCGATGTGCGCCTCGATCGTCGCGCCGAGATAGTCCGCTCCGCTGTATGCCAACGCCGGCGAGGGCGGCAGATCGGCGTGGAACTGGTGGAGTGTGCTGCTCGCGTGGACGTCGACGGTCGTCCCGGACATCGTCGGCAGGATCGGGAGCCGATCACGAAAGGGTTCGAGCGGGGGCGAGGAGAACATCAGGGGTCGCAGCGGATCGATGTCGAAGGGGAAGGCGCTCGCCGACCCGGCCGACACCGCGCCCAGCCCACCGCCGAGCGCCACCGCACGCAGCAACGATCGGCGCGAGATCCGTCCACTCATATCGGTCACATCGGGTGTGTTCACGCGGAAAGACGATTCGAGATCGGTCGGCGACGACGTTACTCCGCCAAGTGCGGCACCCACCCGCGATCGGGACACACACTCGCCGCACGAACAGGGCCGTTCACCGACCTCACAGCGGCCTCTCATCGATCGTTCAGCGTCGGTTGGCACACTGTGTGTCGTGACCGAATCGACTAGCAGGCTGCGTCGCAGTCTTCGTCGCCTCGCCTTCGCCGCGGCGGGTGTGGCGGCACTGTGCGCGCTGTACCTCATCCGCCCCGAATCGTCGGGTCTCGTCCTCCCGGAGGCACTCCGACCCGTCGCCGATCCTGTAATCCAGGCGATCGACATCACCACGGTGCTCGCAGCGACCGTCGTACTCGCCATCGTCGCGGCGATGCGAAAACTTTCGTACGGCATGGGTGCGGTACTGCTGCTGTGTATCGGCGCGAATCTCACCAGCGCCGCAGTCCGGGCATGGGAATCGGATGCGCCGTCGGTGCTCCTGCCGAGCGGGCACGTCGTCGCCGTCACCGCGCTGTACGGTTCGGCGCTGCTGGTGTCTGCGCCGCGGTTCCGGCCCGTCATCGCGGGACTGGGTTTCGCCGTCGTCCTCGGTGTCGCGGGGGCAGCCGCGCTGGTCGAACCGATCGGCATCTTCGGCCTTGCGGCCGGCCTGATCATCCTGGCGATCTGGTGGGCGCTGGCGTCCACCCTGATGCTGTACTCCCCCGTGGCCGCCGAGCGTGAAGAGCGACGGCCCGACACCGCGGCCATCGCCTTCTCCCGGCACCGCGGCAGTCTGCGCCTCTGAGGCGCTTCGCGCCCGTGCGTGGTCTGCGAGTCTCTGCACTCGTCAACCACGCACGGGCCCGGAGGGCCTACAGGGCCTTGAGTTCCTCGGTGACCTCGGAGACCGACTTCTTCGCATCCCCGAACAGCATGGAGGTGGTGTCGGCGAAGAACAGCGGGTTGTCGATGCCGGCGAACCCGGAATTCATCGACCGTTTGAGCACGATCACCGACTTCGACTGATCCACGTTCAGGATGGGCATCCCGTGGATCGGCGAGGACGGATCGTTGCGGGCGGCGGGGTTGGTGACATCGTTCGCACCGATCACCAGGGTGACATCGGTGCGGGCGAACTCGTCGTTGATGTCGTCCATTTCCTTCATCGCGTCGTACTCGACGTCGGCCTCGGCCAGCAGCACGTTCATGTGCCCGGGCATCCGGCCGGCGACCGGATGAATGGCGTACTTGACCTCGACACCCTTCGACTCGAGCATCTTGGCCATGTCCTTGACCGCGTGCTGGGCCTGCGCGACGGCCAACCCGTAGCCGGGGACCACGATCACCTGGTTGGCGTACGCCATCTGGATCGCCGCATCCGCCGCCGAGGTCGACTTCGCCGTCTTGACGGTGCCGTCCCCGACCGCCGCCGCGACGCCGCCGCCACCGAACCCGCCGGCCACGATCGCCGGGATGGACCGGTTCATCGCCTTCGCCATCAGGTTGGTCAGGATCGAACCCGACGCACCGACGATCATGCCGGCCACGATCATCGCCTGATTATTGAGCGCGAGACCGGCGGCCGCCGCGGACAGACCGGTCAGCGCGTTGAGCAGCGAGATCACCACGGGCATGTCGGCGCCGCCGATCGGCAGCACCACCATCAACCCGAGCACCGCCGCCAGCACCAGCACACCCACGATCCACCACTGCGACGTGGGGCCGGTCGGCTCGATCGCCTTGACCCCGATCGCCACCGCCAACGCGACGGCACCGATCAGCAGCACCGCATTGAGCGGCTGCTGCAACCGGCCGATGCCGATCGGCCGGCCCGGCAACGTTTCCTGCAGCTTGAGGAACGCGATCACCGAACCCCAGAACGAGATCGATCCAATGATCGCCGCGAACAGCGACGCGATGACGATGTGCACCGTCGGCGACTCACCGTGCTGGAACGCGGTGAACCCGTCCGAGTCCAGGAACTCGGCGTACGCGATCAGCGCGACCGTGCCACCACCCACACCGTTGAACAGGGCCACCAGCTGCGGCATCGCGGTCATCTTCGTCCGCAACGCCGGCGGCACACCCAACACCACACCGATCACCAGACCGGCGACGATCAGCACCCAGTTGGAGGTGTCCCGGATCGCGATCAACGTCGCGACCACCGCCACACCCATACCGACCGCGGCGATCTGGTTACCGCGGACCGCGGTCTTCGGGCCGGTCAGACCCATCAGACCGTAGATGAACATCGCGAACGCCACGATGTACAAAACGTTGACCAAATACTCCATTACCGGTCCCCACCCTTCTCAGCAGCAACAGGCGCGGTGGGCTTGGACTTGAACATCGCCAACATCCGGTCGGTGACCACGAAACCACCGACCACGTTGATCGTTCCGAAGACCAGGGCCACGAACAGGATCACCTGCAGCCCCCACGGCGGGTTGTCGACCTTGCCGAGCACCACCAGCGCGCCGAGGACGACGATGCCGTGGATGGCGTTCGTGCCCGACATCAGCGGGGTGTGCAACGTGTTCGGGACCTTGGAGATCACCGCGAACCCCACGAACCCGGACAACACCAGGATCGCGATGTTCGCCAACAATTCGGTGTACATCTAGGACACACCCTCCTCACGGGTGACGCAGGACGCGGCGAGGACCTCGTCCGAGAAATCGGGGGCCAGCGCCCCGTCGACGAGCATCAACTCGAGCAGCGCGGAGATGTTCTTCGAGTACAGCTCCGAGGCGTGCTCGGGCATGCTGGCGGGCAGGTTCAGCGGCGAGCAGATCGTCACCCCGTGTTTGACCACGGTCTGACCGGGCTCGGTGAGCTCGCAGTTACCGCCGGTCTCACCGGCCAGGTCGACCACCACGGAGCCGGGCTTCATGCCCTCCACCGCGGCGGCGGTCACCAACCGCGGTGCCGGACGGCCGGGCACCAGGGCGGTCGTGATGACCACGTCGAAGCCCTTGATCGCGTCCTCGAGCGCCTGCTGCTGCTGCGCCCGCTCCGCCTCGGTCAGCTCGCGGGCGTACCCGCCCTCACCGGCGGCGTCGATCCCCAGATCGAGCCACTGCGCACCGACCGAGCGGACCTGGTCGGCGACCTCCGGGCGCACGTCGTAGCCGGTGGCCCTGCCACCGAGACGCTTCGCCGTGGCCAGGGCCTGCAGGCCGGCGACACCGACCCCGAGCACCAGCACCGTGGCGGGCTTGACGGTGCCCGCGGCGGTGGTGAGCATCGGGAAGAACCGGGTCGACTCCGACGCCGCGAGCAGCACCGACTTGTACCCGGACACGTTCGCCTGCGACGACAACGCGTCCATCACCTGGGCACGGGAAATCCGCGGGATCGCCTCGACCGCGAACGCCTGCACCCCGGCCGCCTTCAGCGCGGCGACCTGATTGTCCTGGTTACGGGGGGCGAGGAACCCGATCAGGGTCTGCCCGGCATGCAACCGGGCCACCTCCTCGTCCGACGGCGGCGCGACCTTCACGATCACGTCCGCCGCCCATGGATCGGCGATGGCGGCTCCTGCCAATTTGTACGACTCGTCCGGGATCAGCGCGCCCAAACCGGCACCCGACTCGACCACCACGTCGACGCCCTTGGCGATCAACGACGCCACGACTTTGGGCACCAACGCGACCCGACGCTCACCGTCGTTCGACTCCCGAACGACGCCGACCGTCGGGCGCGCAGTGGACGCGCTCTGCGATGTATCCATGTATCGACTTCCTGCGGTAGATGGTGTGTGTGCCGCGACGAGCGGCGATCAACCGATGATGAGCGGAAATATTTCCCCCGACTCGACTGAGTTAGCTGATAGTAGCCAGAGAACGCGTGACGTAGGGAACAGAGAAGTCTGTGGGTAGGCGTCTGAATCGAGTCCGAACAGTCGTTCTCACAGATCTTTCTGCTCGTTTGTGAACCCGGTCACAGGGTGTTTGGTCGTAGTCTGACGGTAGACAGCCGCACGGAAGCGGAGGTTCGGCCATGAGCACACCGAAGGAACGGAACGCGGAGGACGTCACCGCGGATCCGCCGGTCGTCGTCGAGCGGGTGTACGACCATCCGACCGAGGGCGACGGACTGCGGCTGTTCGTGGACCGGCTGTGGCCGCGGGGCCTCCGCAGGGACGCGTTCCATTTCGACGACTGGGCCAAGGACCTCGCTCCGTCGACGGAGTTGCGTCACTGGTACTCGCACGACGTCGCCGCGTTCAGCGAGTTCCGCGAGCGGTACGTCCACGAACTCGATTCGCCGACCGGCCGGAAGGCCGTCGCGCGGGTGCAGGAACTCGCGCAGGGGCGGCCGATCGTTCTCCTGACCGCGACGAAGGACGTCAGCCACAGTCACGCCGAGGTACTTGCCGAATACATGCTGGATCGGTTGTGACCGCCTACCGCGACGACGCCGCGCCCGTCACCGAGCCGGACGACGACCTCGGCGGCGACCCCGTCTGCTGGCTCGACCGCGTGTGCCCCGACTGCGGGTTGTTCCTCACCGATCACACCGCGGGCACCTGCCCGCGCTGCGGGGCGGCGCGCGGCAGGTGACGTGCGGGAGTTCAGCCGGCGTTCAGGTACCGGGCACGGAGTTTGTGCTTGACGAGTTTGCCCGTGGGTGTGCGCGGCAGGTCGTCGGAGAAGTCGATGCTGCGCGGCGCCTTGAAGTGACTCACCCGGTCGCGCACGTAGTCGAGTAATTCGCGGGCGACGGCATCGGACGGCTCCACCCCCTCGACGAGTTGCACGACGGCTTTGACCTGTTCGCCCATCTCCTCGTCGGGCACGCCGATCACCGCGACGTCGAACACCTTGGGATGCATGGTGAGAACGTTTTCCGACTCCTGCGGGTAGATGTTCACCCCACCCGAGATGATCATGAACGCGGCGCGGTCGGTGAGGTAGAGGAAGCGGTCGGAGTCGATGTACCCGATGTCGCCGCTCGTGGTCCACGTCGGATGGTCGGGGTGCGTCGCGGATTCGGTCTTGACCGGGTCGTTGTGATACTCGAACGGCCGTTCCTCCCTCTCCCAGTAGACGGTCCCGATGTCACCGACGGGCACGTCCGCACCGTTGTCGTCGCAGATGTGCACGATGCCCATGACCCCGTCGTGGCCGACCGATCCCGGCTTCGCGAGGGCCTGGGCGCTGTCGATGAACGTGGCACCGGCCCCTTCGGTGGATGCGTAGTACTCGTGGATCACCGGGCCCCACCACTCGATCATCGAACGTTTCACGTCGGGCGGGCACGGCGCCGCCGCGTGGATCGCCACCTTCAGACTCGACACGTCGAACTTGTCGCGAACGTCCTTGGGCAGCTTCAGCATCCGGACGAACATCGTCGGGACCCACTGGCTGTGGGTCACCCGGTACTCCTCGACGAGCCGCAGCGCCTCCTCGGCGTCGAAGCGGTCCATCAGGACGATCGTGCCGCCGACGGAGGTGATGGTGCCGCAGAAGCGCAGCGGCGCTGCGTGATACAGGGGTGCGGGGCACAGATAGACGGTGTCGGAATCGAATCCGTACATCGGGGCGAACACGGCGGTGTACGGATCCATCGTGGTGTCCACCTCGCCCTCCGGGAGAGCGGGTTTGATCCCCTTGGGCCTGCCGGTGGTGCCCGACGAGTACAGCATGTCCTGCCCGCGGGGCTGCGAATCGAGCGGTTCGGCCGACTGCGCCGCCACGGCGTCGTCGTAGCTGTCGAATCCGTCGAGTTCGCCGCCGTACACGAGACGGTGACGGATGCGGGGCAGCTGATTCTCCTCGCGCGGCACGGCGCCGCCCGCGTCGGCGGAAACGATGAGCACCTCGGCTCCGCAGTCGTCCACGACGTAGCCGGCTTCCTCCGGGGTGAGATGCCAGTTCACCACGGTGATGTACAGCCCCGATCGCAGCGCTGCCCAGTACACCTCGAGAACCCGGAGGTCGTTGCTCGACACGAGCGCCAGGTGGTCGCCGACCTTCAGGCCGAGCGAACGCAGGTGCCGTGCGAGGCGGGTGGACCGCTCGTCCAGCTCCCGGTAGGTCAGCTGCTCCCCCGTCGAGGGACGAATGACAGCGGGCTTGTCCGGGGTGGTCGCCACGAAGTTTCCAGGGAACATCCGCACTCCTTTTGTTAATGGAGATTCTCACCACGGGTCTACCACACCGGACCCGGGACGGGGAGGTCTTCGACGCCGTCACCGGCGCATTCGTCCGCCCGCGGCGAAAACGCTCGGACGCTCCGGCGGGAGGTCCTACAGTTGAGGCAAAAGGAGGCGTACGACCCGTGAATGCCCTGCAGAAGGAACCGATCCTCGACGCATTGTTCGAGGAATGGGACGTACTCGACGACGTGCTGTCCACGTTGTCCGGCGACGCGTGGTTCACGCCCACCGCGCTCCCGGGCTGGACCGTCCACGACGTGACCGCGCATCTCATCGGCACGGAGTCGCTCCTTGCCGGAATCTCCGCACCGCACACCAGTATCGACGTCCGCTGCCTCGCGCACGTGCGCAACGAGATCGGTGCGTTCAACGAAGAGTGGGTCGAGGGCCTGCGGGGGTGCTCCGGCCCCGAAATGCTCGAGCGCTTCCGGGTGATCGTGGCCCGCAGGCGGTCGGAGCTGAGCGAGATGACCGACGAGGCGTTCGAGGCCGAGACCACCACACCGGTCGGTCAGGCGCCCTACCTCCGGTTCATGCGCATCCGCGTGTTCGACTGCTGGATGCACGAGCTCGACCTGCGCGACGCCCTCGCGCTGCCCGGCGACGAGGGCGGCCTGCGCGGGGAGACGGCGTTCGAGGAGATCGCGGGCGCTGTCGCGTTCCTCGTCGGCAAGCGCGGCAAGGCCCCGGACGGGTCGAGGATCACCCTGGAGCTGACGGGACCGCTTGCGCGGAACATTCACGTCGCCGTCGACGGCAGAGCCGCGGTGGTCGACGCACTGCCGTCCGAGGCCACCGCGACCGTGACTCTCGACTCCCGGCTGTTCACCCGGTTGGCGGGCGGCCGGACGACGGCGGCCGATCACCGCGACGAGATCGCGTTGAGCGGCGACACCGCCGTGGGCAAGAGGATCGTCGACAACCTCGCGTTCACGATCTGACCGCGGTGCGCCTGTTCCTGTCCTCGTATCGGTTCGGCGCGGATCCCGCGCCGCTGCTCTCGCTCGTCGGCAACCCGGGGCGCGTGGGGGTGATCGCCGCGGCCGCGGACGCGTGGCCGCGGACGGCGCGGACGTCCGCGGTCGTGAGTGACGTGATGCCGCTGACGCGGCTGGGCTTCACCCCGGAAGAGGTGGATCTGCGCGACTACATCGGCAGCGACGGACAGGCGCGGTCGGCCGCGCTGAGGGAGCGGCTGGAGGGGTTCGGCATGCTGTGGGTGCGCGGTGGGAACACGTTCGTGTTGCGCGCGCAGATGGCCCGGAGCGGGGCGGACCGGGTGATCCCGGAACTACTGCTGAGCGATTCGCTGGTGTACGCCGGCTACAGCGCGGGGGCGTGTGTGATCACTCCGACGCTGCACGGTCTCGACTCCTCCGATGACCCGGCGGAGGTGGTCGCAACCTGCGGCATGGAGCCGCTCTGGGACGGCCTGGGCGTGGTGGGCTTCGCGATCGTGCCGCATCACCCGCCTGCGGAGCTTCCAGGGGCCGAAGACGCCGTGCCCTTGGAGGACGCGGCAGCCGTTCGGCGCACTGTCACCGCTTTGAGGCTCGCCGGCATCGAGTACCGCACCTTGACGGACGATCAGGCGATCGTCGTGAACGGAGATCGAACCGAACTCGTGTGACGACGGCGAGCCCTGCGGCGGGAAGGCCTTCAGCCGAAGACGGCGACCGGCACGGACGGAGTGAACGGGGCGACGCGGTCGAGTGCGGCCCAGGTGACCTCGCAGCGCTTGGCGGTGACTTCGTCCGCGTCGGCGAGGAGCGTGTTCAGGAGGGCCTTCGGGTTCAGGCGCCATTCCTGCACCATGCACCGAACTTCCTCGTTGGTGAACAATCCCGAACCGGCCAGTGCGAAGATCCATTCGTCGAACTCGCCACGGTGGATCTGTTCGATGGAATCGTAGTCGATGCCACCGTCCAGGAACTCGTACGAGAACATCGCGGAGATGTAGCTGCTGGGATCTCGGTGGAGTGCATTCATCGGTGCGGGTCCTTCCAGGGTCGGTGCGGCAAAACCCGGCCCCAACCGTGTTCTAGCTCACATTTCGTGAGAATCTCCGTTTGGGTGTAACGCCTCGCCGGTGTTTGACGATGCAAGACGCTAACCCGTAGAAGTGAGTTTTTGCATTGCCTGGTCGATACGATCCGGTAACAGAGTGACGAATGTGACCTGTGTTACACCCGATTTGTCCGGGTCCTCACGGTTCACGGGACGCCCCTACCTGCATTTTCTCCTCCGGACCGACGTGCATACCCCATCGCCGGAACCCCGGAAAAAATTCACCCCTCTGATCCCACATCGTGAGACTCCTACGCGTAAGTAACTAACAGATGGACTATTGGGGTGTCGCTTCTGCACCGAACGTCCAGGTTGGAGCGATATCCGAACAATCGGGTCGGAATCGGTTCAGTTGGACGTCTGACCAATTCGAGGACACCTGCGGCCCGCTGGGTTACCGTCGGGGCGCCCGACACCCGCATTTCAGGAGTCACGATGACGGTCACCGACGACGCACTCGCGACGCTCGCCGCCGCGCTCCCCCAGGGGTGCCTCGTCACCGATCCGGACATCCTGGTCTCCTATCGCCAGGACTGGGCGCGCGACCCCGACGCCGTCCGCCCCCTCGCCGTCGCCCGCCCCGCGACCACCGAGGACGTCCAGGTGGTGATGCGCTGGGCGACCGAGCACCGGGTCCCCGTGATCCCGCGCGGTGCGGGATCCGGGCTCAGCGGCGGCGCCACCGCCGTAGCGGGGTGCGTCGTGGTCAGCACCGAGCGCATGCGCCGGATCGAGGTGGACCCGGTGACACGGATCGCCGTCGTCGAACCGGGACTGCTCAACGCGGAGGTCAAGGCCGCCGCCGCCGAGCACGGACTCTGGTACCCACCGGATCCGTCGTCGTTCGAGATGTGTTCGATCGGCGGCAACGTCGCGACCAACGCCGGCGGGCTGTGCTGCGTCAAGTACGGCGTCACCACCGACTACGTCCTCGCGCTGCGCGTGGTCCTCGCGGACGGGACGGACGTGCGCCTGGGCGGGCCGCGTCTGAAGGACGTGGCCGGCCTGTCGCTGACCAAGCTGTTCGTCGGGAGCGAGGGAACCCTCGGCATCGTCACGGAGGCGACGCTGAGGCTGATCCCGGCCCAGCCGCCGTCGAGCACCCTCGTCGCGTCGTTCGCCTCCGTCCAGGCCGCCGCCGACACGGTGCTGGCCATCACCCGCACGCTGCGGCCGTCGATGCTCGAGTTCATGGATCGCGCCTCGATCGGCGCCGTCGAGGACGCGCTGAAGATGGGCCTGGACCGGACGGCGGAGGCGATGCTCATCGCCCGCTCGGACGCGCCCGGTGCGATTGCGGCCGAAGAGATTTCCGTGATGGCGGACGCGTGCACGGCGAACGGCGCATCCGAGGTGTTCACCACCGACGACCCCGAGGAGGGCGAAGCCTTCGCCGCGGCAAGACGATTCGCGATCCCCGCGGTCGAGAGACTCGGCAGCCTGCTCCTCGAGGACGTCGGGGTCCCACTCCCGAAACTGCCTGCGCTGGTGGAGGGAATCGCTGCCATCTCCCGCGAGCGTGACGTGATGGTGGCGGTGATCGCGCACGCGGGCGACGGAAACACGCACCCGCTCATCGTGTTCGACCCTGAGGACGCCGCGATGGCCGAGCGTGCTCACCTCGCCTTCGGCGAGATCATGGACCTCGCAATCTCTCTCGGCGGCACGATCACCGGCGAGCACGGCGTCGGCCGGCTGAAGAAGGCCTGGCTGCCCGACCAGTTGGGCGAGGACGTCATGGAATTGACGCATCGAATCAAGAACGCACTGGACCCGCTGGGGATCCTCAACCCCGGAGCGATTCTGTAGCTACGCCGGCGGGATGCGAGACCCAATGGTTACCCAAGGGACTGGTGTGGCAGGTGAGGTATTGCTAGCGTGACCGGACCCGACTCGATTCCTCGCAGAGAGGTGCGCTCGTGACCAGACTCCGCCGTGTCGCCTCCCTGGCGATGCCCGCCTTACTTGCTTCTACCTGCACGTTTTTCACGATGACGCCCCCCGTCGCGACGGCGGCGCCGTGCCTCGGCGGAACCGGCAGCCTCGGATCGAGCGGCTCCAACCAGGGCATCAACCCCATTCCCTGGCTCAACGGAAGCGACGGTCGCCTTCCCGAGTTGCGTGGCAAAACTCAGGCTATCGCGCACATCACCGGACCGCGCAGCTCCAACGACACGATCGGCAGGTTCCGGGTGCTCGGCACCGACCTCGGCATCATGTGGGACAACGGCGGCGGTGAGATCCTCACCGCGTTCGGTGACACCGTCGGGCTGAGCGACAACCCGCTGTGCGGTCTGGTCGGCGACTGGCGCAGCAACATCCTGTTGCGCAGCTCCGACAAGGACCTCACCGACGGGATGCGCATCGACAATTCCCCGGTCGATACCCCGAACCATTCCAAGGAGATCATCCAGAGCAAGAAGATCCCGGGTGTGGAGCAGACCGTCATCCCCACCACCGGCATCTCGGTCGGCGAGGGTCCCGGCGCGACGCAGTACATCAACTACATGTCCGTGCGGAGCTGGGGTGCCCCCGGCGAGTGGGACACCAACGCGTCCGGCATCGCGTACTCCGTGGACAACGGCGAGAACTGGGTCACCGATCCCCTGACGCTGCGGCCCAACGTGCCCGGCACGGGCGCCGAGAACTTCCAGATGGGCTCGTACGTCAAGCACGACGGGTTCGTCTACGGGTTCGGCACGCCGTCGGGTCGTTCCGGCGACGCCCGGTTGTCGCGGGTGAAGGAAGCGGACATCCGGAACCTCACGTTGTACGAGTACTGGGACGGCAAGGCGTGGGCGAAGGCCAACGCCACCGTCGCCGCACCCGTCATACCCGGACCCGTCAGCGAGTTGTCGGTGCAGTTCAACCAGTACCTCGGTCAGTTCGTGGCGATGTACACCGATGCCGGCAATTCGGTGGTCATGCGCCGGTCCGACCACCTCGAATCCGGCTGGAGCGAACCCGAGGTACTGGTGAGCAGCCGGGACGTGCCCGAGCTGTACGGCGCGTACATGCACCCGTGGTCGCAGGGATCCGATCTGTATTTCCTGGCCACCACCTGGTCGGACTACAACGTCATGCTGCTGCGCACCAACCTCGCGGACTGACGGTAATCTGCGAGTGACAGCGTGCGCGGGCCAGCGCGCACGCCACACGAGCAGAGGAGCGGTCTGTGGCGGCCACGGTGGAGCACGACGTGTCGGAATCCCGGTTCGAGATCTACCTCGACGGCCAGCTGGCCGGATACGCCGACTATTTCGAGCGGAACGGTGCCCGCGACTTCCACCACACCGTCACGTACCCCCAGTTCCGCGGTCAGGGTCTGGCCTCGGAAGTGGTGAAGGCCGCCCTCGACGACACGAAGGCCAGCGGGCTCACCGTGATTCCGTCGTGCTCGTACGTCGAGAAGTACATCGCCGAGAATCCGAGCTATGCGGAGCTCGTCTGATCCGGTCCGCCTGACCGTCCGCGCGTCGTGTCTGGTCGCCGCGGCGGTCGTGCTGGCCGGCTGCGGTGCCGGCGACGGTTCCGAGACCGATCCGGCGGTGTCCACCCAGACCACGGCGGTGGCCGCGCAGCCCGGCGCGTTCGTGGGTGAATGCGGATCGCTGACCGACGCGGAGGTGTACGAGCGCGCCGGGATCACCGCGCTCACCCCGGTGTCGCGCAACGGCATCAAGTGCCGGTGGGAAGCGGACGGCGGCGAACGGTACGTGATGTTCACCTGGTACCGCGGCAGCCCCATCGACCGGGAGCGGTCGGTGGCCAAGGGCATCGGTCACGAGGTCCACGACCTCGAGATCGCCGGGCACCGCGGGTTCTCCTCGCAGAACGTCGGATTCTGCGAGGTCGCGCTCGGCACGGGTTCCGACTTCGTGCACTGGCTGGTCCGCTACGGCACGGCCACCGCACCCTCCGATCCGTGCGCGGCCCCCACCGCGCTCGGCCGGCTGACGTTGGAGAAGGTCAAGTGAGCGCCGGCCGCCGGGTCGCCGCGGCGCTGGCGTCGGCGATGATCCTGGCCGGCTGCGGCACCTCCGTCACCGGTAGTCCCCTGCCCGAGGGCGCCGCAACCACCGACGGCGGCGGCTCGCCGCAGTTCGACAAACTCCTCCGCGAGTGCGACGCCGTCCCCAACGACAAGATCGCGGAGACCCTCCACGGCGCCGGCATCGACCAGTACTTCTTCGGCGCGGTGTGCATGTGGACGGTGTCGTCCGCCGCCGGTTCGATCGACGTCACGTTCGGCTGGTTCGAGAACAACTCGCTGCAACGCGAGCGGAGTGTGGCGGATGGGCTGGGCTACCAGGTGGAAACAACGTCGATCGCGGGCACGTCGGCGTTCAGCGCCCGGCGTCCGGGTGATTCGGCGACGTGCGGGATCACCGCCGCCTACTCGGGCGTCATCACCTGGTGGGTGCAGCAGCGGTCGGGCACCGGCGACCCGTGCGACGGAGCGCGTACCCTCGCCGAACTGACCCTGCAACGCAACCAGTAGCGGCCGAAATTCGCTCGCGGTGGCCCCGACCTCGCTGTTAGCGTCGAAGGACTACCGATCGAGCCGACCAGAGGACCCTTGCCGTGACCGCCACCGAGACGGCTGTGACTCGCCGGTTCGGGCCCCTGATCCTCCTGAACCTCGCGACGCTGTTCTCGTCCACCGGCAACGGCATCGCGATCGTCGTGCTGCCCTGGCTCGTGCTCGAGAGGACAGGTCGCGCGTCCGACGCCGCGATCGTCGCGGGCGCGGCCACCCTTCCGCTGCTGGTGTCGAGCCTGTTCGCGGGCACGTTCGTCGACCTGTTCGGACGTCGTCGCACGTCGATGATCTCCGACTGCCTGTCCGCCCTGTCCGTGGCGGCCATCCCGGTGATCGCGAACACGACGGGCCTCACCGTCACGGTGATCGCCGTCCTCGCCGCGATCGGCGCCGCGTTCGATCCGGCCGGAATTGCGGCGCGGGAGTCGATGCTGCCGGCCGCCACGAAGTCCGCGGGCTGGTCACTCGACCGGATGAACAGCCTCTACGAGGCCAACTACAACGTGGCGTATCTCGTCGGACCGGGCATCGGCGGTGTCCTCATCGCGACGGTGGGTGCGGTGAACACGTTGTGGGTCACCGCCGTCGGCTTCGTGCTGTCCGTGGTGACCATCGCGTTCCTGCGACTGGAGAACGCCGGCAGACCCGACACCTCCACGCGCCCGACGTCCATCTGGCACGGCACGCTCGAGGGCCTGAAGTTCGTGTGGCACAACCGGCTCCTGCGCACGATCGCTCTCGTCGACATGGCGGTGGTCGCGCTGTACATGCCCGTCGAGTCGGTGGTGTTCCCGGTGTACTTCACCGAACTCGACAAGCCCGCGCAACTGGGTTCGGTGCTGATGGCACTCAGTATCGGCGGTGTGGTGGGTGCCCTCGCGTACGGACCGCTCGCGCCGTACGTGTCGCGCAGGATGCTGATGGTGGTGGCGGTGACGGTGCTGGGCGCGGCCATGGTCGCGATGGCGTTCCTGCCGCCGCTGTGGGCGATTCTGGCGCTGGCCCTCCTCCAGGGTCTCGTGTTCGGTCCGGTCGGCCCGATCGCCAACTACGCCATGCAAACTCGCAGTCCGGAGCACATGCGGGGGCGCGTCACCGGGGTCATGACGTCCACCGCGTACGCCGCGGGTCCGCTGGGTTACCTGCTGGCCGGTCCGCTCCTCGACAAGTGGGGAATTCAGCCGACGTTCTTCGTGCTCGCGATCCCGGTCCTGATCATCGGGCTGGCCTGCTTCGCGCTGCCCGTTCTGAAGGAACTGGACGACAAGGTGCCCGTCAGTTGAAGCCCATGACGTCGTTGCCCCAGGCGATCCGCATCTCGTGGTCGGGGTCCTTCACGAGGGTGTCCGCGCCGTCGATCAGCAACGTCGAGCGCTTCTCCTCGTCGTAGGGGGCCCAGTGTTTGGACCCGTCCAGCGCGGCGGGGACACCGTGCCGCGCGAACGCGAGCCACCGGCGCTGGATCCGGCCCGACACCTCGAGCGCCGTCTTCCGGCCGCCGAGCCAGAACGTCGGGTCGATGTTGAGGGTGTCGAAATTGCCGAAGACGTACGGGAGTTCGGTGGCGTGGCCGGCTCCGATGCGCGCGGCCTTGAGCATCGGCGTGGCCTGATCGAACCGGTACATCCAGGTCGGCGAGTGCCTGCTGTGGGCGTCGGCCACCCACAGGGCGGGCATCCGGAACGCGGCGTCCCGCGACATCGCGAGCGCGCCCTTCGGCTTTCCGCGGTCCGGGTACGCCGACAGGATGTCGGCGAGGCGGGCGGCGGGCAGTTCGGGGTGATCGGCCGCGATCGCCCTCAGCATCTCCTGCACCGAATCCGACGTGACCGGCAGCAGAGGCGATTTCATGAACTTGAAGATCGACGACTCGTCCTTGTTGGAACCGATGATGAGAGGGATGCGGTGGGAGTGGCCCTTCTGGAACGCGGCCACCGGATAGCGGGGCAGGAAGTCGCGGTCCACCACGGGCGCCATGGCGAGCGTGCCCGGAATCCTCGTCGGCACCTCGTTGACGAGTGTGTCGCTGGCCTCTATCACCGTGCGGTACGGAAGGTGCAGCAGTGTGTCGATCTGCGCGGGTTCCACCTCGAGGATGTCGAGGAACTGTTTCGCGACGGTGGCCGCCCGCTCGCTCCCGTAGACCGACGTGGCGGGCGGGCTCTGGGCGATCGCGCGGTGGAAGAGCCCCTCCGCGCTCGGACACGTCATCAGCGTGGTGATCGATCCAGCCCCGGACGACTCCCCGAACACCGTCACCTCGTCCGGGTCACCGCCGAACGACGCGATGTTGTCGCGCACCCATTCGAGGGCCGCGACCTGGTCACGCAGCCCGCAGTTGGTCTCGAACACCCGCTCGGCCGTCGAGAACGACGACAGGTCGACGAAGCCGAGCGCTCCCACCCGGTAGTTGAACGAGACCAGCACGACGTCGCCGAGAGTAGACAGGATGCGCCCGTTGTAGATGCCCTGAGCTGCTGTTCCCAGGCAGTAGGCACCGCCGTGGATCCACACCATCACCGGCCGCGGGGTGCCGTCGGGTCTCGGGGCCCAGACGTTGACGGACAGGCAGTCCTCGTCCATCTCGAGTCCGGCATCGATGGGGACGGCGGTGCCGTGCCCCTGCGGCGCCATCGGGCCGAAGTCGACGCAGTCGCGCACACCGTCCCACGGTGTGGGCGGGGCCGGGGCGCGGAACCGCAGATCGCCGACGGGGGCCGCGGCGAACGGAATGCCCTTCCACGCGTAGACGTCGCCCTCGGGGTAGCCACGCACCTCACCGTCCCGGGCGCGGACGACGAGCGTGTCGCCGGACTTGTCGACCTCCACGGACGAATCTCCTCACGCAGCACGTTCCGGGAATCTCTCGCCAAACTACCAACGATGAGTAGGCAGTACCGATCGAACGCGACATAGATCAACAGTGCGCTAACATTCCCGCGTGGCCGCATGGACCGATTCCGGGGGCAAGAGCCTCCTCGACTACCCGCGCCCGTCCGTGGCGGTCGACGTCGCCGTCCTCACCGTCGACGGCCCGGAACTGAAAGTTCTTGTGGTTCCGGATCGTTCGGGCCGGCTCGCCCTCCCCGGCACGTTTCTCCACGAGGGTGAGCGACTGCGGGACGCCGCCGAGCGGTGCCTGCGGATCAAGGCCGGCCTGACGGGCACCGAATTCCATCAGCTGGCGATGCTGGACGATCCCGGCCGCGACGATCGCGGGTGGGTGCTGTCGATGACGCACGGCGCCGCGCTGCCCCGCACGGCGCTCCCCCGCGACACGATGTTGATCACCGTCGACGACGACCGGGTTACGCAGGACCTGGCGTTCGACCACGCGGACGGCGTCACCCTCGCCGTCGCCGACCTGAGAGAGCGATACGCGCGGGCCGTCGACCCGTCCGGCCTGGCCGGCGACACGTTCACGGTGCTCGAACTCCGCCGGGTGTACGAGGTGGTGTTCGGGCGTCCCCTGCCGAAGGACTCGTTCCGCCGGCACCTGATGCCGGCCCTCGAGAACACCGGTGACATGGCCGTCGTCGGGACCGGCCGGCCCGCGGAGATCTACCGGCGCGGACCCGCACCCCTTCCGCCGAGCGCGGCCGCGTTCCTCGCCGGCTGAGCCCCTCCACCGACCCGGGCCTTTCCGCCCGCGGCAGGGCCGGTGCTAGGGTCGGCTTGTTCTGACACGGGGTGCTCCGCACGGGCGGGGCTGAGAACACACCCGGGAACCTGCTCAGGTAATGCTGACGAAGGGATGTCAACGTTGTGAATAGCTCTGTCCAAGATGCTGCCGGCGCCGGCCAGCACGCCCGATTCACGGACCACTTGTGGGACCGGACCAAGGTGCTGCGCGAGGCGATCGACGAACTCGAGTTCCTGCGCCGCCTCGGCGACGGAACGCTGCCGCTGGACGTGTTCCGCACGTACATCGAGCAGGATTTCCTGTACCTGACCGGGTACGCGAAGGCCCTCTCACTGGTGGCCGCGCACGCGCCGGGCCCGGTCGAGGCCGGCTTCTGGGCGGGTTCGGCCGCCGAGGCCGCCACGGTCGAGGCCACGCTGCACCAGAATCTGCTGACCAGCGGACAACTCCCCGAGTCGGACGTGGAGCCGCTGCATTCGCCGGCCTGCCTCGGGTACATCTCCTACCTGACGGCCGTCGCCGCCACCGAGCCGTACGCGGTGGCCGCCGCGGCGGTGCTGCCCTGCTTCTGGATCTACGCCGACGTCGGGCACCGGCTCGCGGCGAGCGCCCGCGAGGTGCTTTCCGCCGACCCGTCGCACCCGTACGCACAGTGGGTGACCACCTACGACGCGGAGGAGTTCCACGCCGCCGTCGCGAGGGCCCGCGAACTCGTGGATGCCGCGGCCGAGGCCGCGACCGACGCCCAGCGCGAGGCGATGACGGAGGCGTTCGTGATCGCCAGCCGCTACGAACTCATGTTCTGGGACACCGCTCTCAACAAGCAGGAATGGCCGGCGTCGTGACACTCTTCTCTCGTACCAAGCGCGCTGCCACCGCAGCCATCGTCCTGGTCTCCGCCCTGTCGCTGCTCACCGGTTGCGCCGGTGACTCGCAGTCCGGCGACACCATCCGGTTCGCACTCGACTGGACACCGAACACCAACCACACCGGCCTGTTCGTCGCCCAGCAGGAAGGCTGGTTCGCGGACGCCGGCCTCGATGTGCAGGTGCTGCCCTACAACGACACCTCGCCCGACACCCTGGTCGACGCCGGTAACGCGGAGTTCGGGGTGAGCTTCCAGAGTTCCGCGACGTTCTCGAAGGCCGCGGGCGCACAGACCACGTCGGTGATGGCTCCGCTGCAGCACTGGGCGACGGGCATCGCGGTGAAGGCGGATCGCGCCGACATCACCCGCCCCCGGGATCTGGACGGCAAGATCTACGCCGGGTTCGCGGATCCGGACGGCGAGGAGACGCTGAAGCAGATCATCCGGAACGACGGCGGCAAGGGCGAATTCACCACCGTCACGCTCGGCACCTCGGCGTACGAGGCCGTGTACTCCGGCACCGCCGACTTCACCGTCTCGTTCTTCGGCTGGGAGGGCATCGAGGCCGAGCACCAGGGCACCCCGATGCGCTACTTCCACTACACCGACTACGGCTTCCCGGATGCGTACGCGCTCGTCATCGAGGGCAACGAGCAATGGATGGCCGACCATCCCGAGCAGGCCCGCAAGTTCGTCCAGGCCCTGCAGCGCGGATACCAGTTCGCCGCCGACCGGCCGGACGAGGCCGCGCAGATCCTGATCGACGCCAACCCCGGCGCCTTCACCGACGAGTCCCTCGTGCGGGAGAGCCAGCAGATGCTGTCCTCCGAGTACATGAAGGACAGTTCCGGCAAGGTCGGGACCCAGACGGCCGAGCAGTGGGCGGGGTACTCCGGTTTCCTGTTCAAGCACGGCCTGCTCACCGGCCCCGACGGGGCACCGCTGACCACGGAACCCGACTGGTCGACGTATTTCACCAATGAGTACCTCACTCAGCCCTGACCCGAGTCTGCGCACTACGGCCCCGGGCACCTCCCCGCTGCTGCGGCGGGTGCTGCCCGCGGTCGTGGTCGTGGCACTGCTGGTCGTCGCGTGGCAGGTGTACGTGACGGTCAGCGATATCCGGCCGCAGGTGCTGCCGTCGCCGCTGCGGGTGGTCCAGCAGGGTTGGCGGGCGCGGGACGCCATCTCCGGTCACGCCTCCGCGACACTGCAGGTGACGCTGATCGGGTTCGCCGTCTCCCTGCTCTTCGCGTGGGCCCTCGCGGTGCTCGTGGACTTCTCCCCGTGGCTGCGACGCGCGTTCGTTCCACTGTTCGTCGTGTCGCAGACGCTGCCGATCATCGCGATCGCGCCGCTGATGATCATCTGGTTCGGATTCGGTCTGCTGCCGAAGATTCTCGTGATCGCCCTCGCCACGTTCTTCCCGATGACGATCGGACTGATCGAGGGTTTCGCCGCGGCCGACCGGGAGGCGGGCGCGTTGTTGCGCAGCATGGGCGCCTCACGGTGGCAGGAATTCCGCTACGTGCGGCTTCCGTCGGCGATCCCCCGGTTCTTCACCGCCCTGCGCATCGGCATCACGTACGCCGTGGTGGGTGCCGTGTTCGCCGAATACGTCGGGGCCACGTCCGGTCTCGGCATCTACATGGCGACGCAGAAGAACTCCTTCCGCACCGACCTCGTGCTGGCGGCGGTGCTCGTGACCGCCGTGATCAGCGTCAGCCTCTACCTGCTCACCTTCGCGGTCGAGCGTGTCGTCGCCCCGTGGATCAAGAACGAGAGGGCCCGGCATGAGTGAGACCGCGCGCGTCGCACTGTCCGGTCTGAGCAAGGGATTCCCGGTCCGCGGCGGCATCCGGCCCGTCCTCGACGACGTCTCGTTCACCGTCGAACCGGGTGAGTTCGTGTCGGTGATCGGCCCCAGCGGGTGCGGGAAGAGCACCGCGTTCTCCATGCTCGCCGGTCTCGACCAACCCGACTCCGGCACCGTCACGATCGGCGGCGAACCGGTGCGTCCCGCGGGGAGAGGCCCCGCGAAATGCGCGTACATGCCGCAGAAGGACCTGCTGTTCCCGTGGCGCACCGTCCTCGACAACACCACCCTCGGACTCGAGGTGCAGGGCGTGCCCCGGAAACAGGCGCGGGACAAGGCCCGGGAATTATTCTCCGTGTTCGGTCTCGGCGGGTTCGAGGACGCCCGTCCCAGCCAGCTGTCCGGCGGAATGCGACAACGGGCCGCGATGCTGCGGACCGTCGTCCAGGACCGTCCGGTGCTGCTGCTCGACGAGCCGTTCGGCGCCCTGGATTCGTTGACCCGCACCGAGATGCAGACCTGGCTGCAGGATGTGTGGCAGCGCTACCGGTGGACCGTCCTGATGATCACCCACGACATCCGGGAGGCCGTCTACCTGTCGGACCGGGTGGTCGTGCTGTCCGCGCGGCCCGCCACCGTGCGGCGCGAGGTGACGGTGGGCCTGCCCCGTCCCCGCGAACTGTCGATGATGACGTCGCCCGAGTTCGCGGACGTCGAACACGAACTGCTCGGGGTGCTCCACGAGGAGTCGCGGCGGGCACTCGTCGAGCAGGAGTCGGCCCGGCACTGAAACAGGCCGCGCCTCAGAGCAATGCCGCCTCGAGCTCACCCAGAGCAGTCTCGAGATAGAAGAGGATGCGCTGCAGGCTCGGCACCGACCGACGGCACCCGATGACACCGAAATCGAGGTTGCCGCCGTTCGTGGTGAGCGTGATGTTGAGTGCCTGCCCGTCCAGCACCACCGACGTCGGGTAGATGCCGTCCAGCCGGGACCCGTTCCAGTACATGGTCTTCCGCGGTCCCGGGACGTTGGAGATGATCACGTTGAACGGCGGCGGCGTGAAGCGGACGAACCCCGGCACCGGTGTCAGAGCGATCGGCGACATGTTGACCGCGGACCACGCCAGCGCCTGCATCGAGGTGAGGCTGCCGAACAGCTCCTTCCCCTGGGACATGGAGGCGGAGATCGCCGTCAGGCGCTCGGCCGGGTCGTCGACGTCCGTCGCCAGGTTGCACAACGTGACCCCCACCGCGTTGCCGCCGGCGTCGGCCTGCTGCTCGTCGCGCAGCGACACCGGAACCATCGCGATCAGCGGCTCGTCGGGCAGCGCGTTCTGTTCCTCCAGATACCCCCGCAACGCCCCGGCGCACATGGCCATCACGACGTCGTTGACACTGACCCCCGCCACCTTCCGGACGGCGTGGACGCGTTCGAGCGGCCAGGACTGCGCGGCGAACCGGCGCGCGCCACCGATCGGGACGTTCAGCATGGTGCGGGGCGCCTCGTACGGAAACCTCATGTCGTGCTGCCCCATCGCGGTGCGGGCGATGCGCAGCGACGCAGGCGCGAGACCGGCCACCTCACCGACCGTGCGGCGGACCCCGTTCATCACCGACCAGAGGTCGGGGGCGGGGGCGGCACCGTTGGCCGACGCCCTGCGCGGCAGGTTCCACGGCGGCGGTGCGTCACGCACGTCCGGGTCGGTCGACAGCGTCCGCATCAGCAGCCGCAAACCGGAGACCCCGTCCATCAGCGAGTGGTGCAGCTTGGTGTAGATCGCGAACCGGCCGTCGCTGAGACCCTCGATCAGATACATCTCCCACAGCGGGCGATGACGGTCCAGGAGCGTGCCGTGCAACCGGGACGTCAGCGTCAGCAGTTCCCGGACCCGATACGGGGCCGGCAGCGCCGAATGACGCACGTGGTATTCGAGATCGACGTCCGACTCGTCGGCCCACCACAGGTTCCCGAGACTGCCGACGGGGCCCGCAGGTTTCTTCCGAAAGGCGGGGTCGACGTCCGTGTGCTCGAGCAATGTTTCGTGCATCGACTTCACGTAGTCGGGGCCGGCATCCTCCGGCGGTGTGAACAATTCGAGCGATCCCACGTGCATCGGATGCTCTCGCGATTCGCCGAGAAGGAATATCGAATCGGTAACCGGCATGATCCCCACCTGGACGTTCACCCCCGCTCGGTCACTATCCCATTACGACTTCCGTCTGGATGCTACGTCGGGCGTAGCGTCCGTGCGACCAACTTCGATGTAGACCGTACGGCGCAAAGAGGTGGAAAACCTAAAGGAAGCAAGTCGACGGGCACCGAGGCCGGATCGGAGGCAGGCAATGAGCACTGCGACTTACGAATTCTGCCCGTCACCCCTCCCGGTGACGCGGCGGGAGTTCGCCGGAGCCAGCCTGCAGTCGACGGCCCTCGCCCACACACTCCGACGCACGGTCCGGCCGTTCCTGGACGGGTGGGCGCGCTACCCCGAACTGCCGTGGCCCACGGGAGTCGTCGACCTGTTCGGGTACTCGCTCGGTCCCATCCGCGGAACCGTGCGCAGGCCCATCCGGCTGCCGCACTGCCGCGCCGAATGGATCCGGCCGCCGGGTGAGCTCGGCGACCGGGCGATCCTCTACCTCCACGGCGGGGCGTTCCTGTGCTGCGGGATCAACTCCCACCGCCAGATGGTGTCCCGGATCTCGGCGGAGTCGCAGGCGTCGACGCTGAACGTCGCGTACCGGATGATCCCGCGGAATCCCATCCGGGCGGCCGTCGAGGACGGTGTCGACGGGTACCGGTGGCTGCTCTCGCACGGCTACACCGCAGACCGGATCGTCATCGCCGGCGACTCGGCGGGCGGGTTCCTGACGTTCATGGTGACGCTCGAAGCGCTGCGCCAGGGGTTGCCGCGTCCCGCCGCCGACGTCGCGCTGTCGCCGCTGACCGACCTCGATCCGGTGAACAAGCTGGCCCATCCCAACGCCGACCTCTGCGCTGTCTTCCCCAAACGCGCGGTCGGTGCCCTGTCCAGGCTGATCGAAAGGCTGGACACCAGGGGCGGGCACGAGCCGTCCACGTCACCCGTGGACGGCTCCCTCGCCGCCATGCCGCCGGCGCTGATCCAGACCGGCTCGCAGGAAATGGTCTACGTCGACGCGGAACTGATGTCCGAGCGGCTGTCCCAGGCGGGTGTGCCGTGCGAACTGCAGGTGTGGGAACGGCAGGTGCACGTCTTCCAGGCCGCCGCCGGACTGCTCCCCGAGGGCACCCGCGCCATCCGCGAGATCGGCCGGTTCATCCGCAAGGCCACACCCGTGAGTACTTCTTAACCGTCCGCGGTTAAGAAGTACTCACGGGGTAAAGAGGTGATTCCGGTCGAGCGTGGACCCCGGCGTGCGACGGCCACCCCACCCGATCACGGCGCGGTAGGCGCCGAGCGCCCCGGACTCCGCCAAACCCTCGGCGTCGGTGTGCGTCGAGTCCTCGGGAACCGGGGTGTCGAACGGCGCGACATACAGCGCGTCGGTCGGACAGTTCGCTTCACACATGAAGCATGTCTGACAGTCCTCCTGATGCGCGACGACGGGAACCCCGTCCGTGCCGCGGCGGAAGACGTCCGTCGGGCAGACCTTGATGCAGATGTCGCACTGCACGCAGCGGTCGGCGACGACGACCTCGATCACGACGCGACCGTCCGGGCCTCGGCGGTTCCGTGTTCCGGCCGCACCCACACCTCGCCCAGTCCGCCCGACAGCAGTCGACGGGTCTGCGCCGGATCGGTGTCGGGCAGGTCGGTGCGCACGTGCATTCCCCTGGTCTCGGTCCGCGCCAGCGCGGAGTGCGTCGACCACCGCGCGACGGCGAGCATCGCGGTGGCCGAACGTGCCTGCAGCAGCTCCCGTTCGGTGCCGCCGAGCAGATCGGCGGCACCCGACCAGGCCTCGTCGAGGGCGGTCACGCTGTCCTGCAGGCTCGTCGCGCTGCGCCGGTAGCTGCGTCGCAGCGGCAGGGTGTGCTCCTGCACCAGTCCGACGATGGAGCGCGACGCCTGCCGGCGGGCCGACGGTCCGCGCAGTCCCGCCGCGCCCGCGCCGCGCACCCTGTCGGGGACGGGACGCGTCCGCGCGAACCGGGCGGCACCCGCGCCGGCCCACGTCCCCGAGGAGATGGCCCACGCCCCGTTGTGGCTGCCGCCGCCGCTGCGACCGCCGGTGATGAGCTCCCGGGTTGCCGCGTCGCCCGCCACGAACAGGCCGGGAACGTCGCTGGCGCAGTCGGTGCCGGCGACCCGGATGCCGCCGGTTCCGCGCACCGTACCCTCCAATACGGCTCGCACGGGATACTTCTGCGTGAACGGGTCGATGCCCGCCTTGTCCAGCGGCAGAAAGTAGTTCGGTTGCGAGGTGCGCATGGCTGCGCGAATGTCGGGTCTGGCCCGGTCCAGTCGCGCATACACGGGGCGGCCGGCGGCGAGGTGCGCCATCGCGGCGCCGCGTGCGGAGAAGCCGCCGTCGCCCAGCGTCCGACCGTCCGCGTCGTAGTAGGTGGCGAACTGCATCATCAAACCCTTGGTGTGGCCACTCCACGCCGGTGCCAGCGCGTAGGCCGTCGAGAATTCCATGCCCGAGAACGATGCCCCGACCTCGGCGGCCATCAGCAGTCCGTCGCCGGTGTCGACGTTCGTCCCGAAGCTTCCGGACAGGAAGGCGCAGCCGCCGGTCGCGACGACCACTGCCCCGGCGCGCACCGACCACGGCGCGTATCCGTTCTGCCGTTGCAGACCCGCGGCACCGGACACGACGCCGTCACCGGTGGTGAGCAGTTCCAGGGCGGGGCTGTGGTCGAGGATGGTGACCCCGGCGCGGTGCACGCGCCTGCGCATCCGGCGCATGTACTCCGGCCCCTGCAGGCTGGTGCGCACCTCCCGGCCGTCGTCGCCGGACGGAAACCGGTAGCCGGCGCCTGCCAGTTCGTCCACCCGGTGGTGGGTCTCCTCGAGGACCCGGTACATCCAGGCCGGCTCCGACAGCCTGCCGCCGTCCTCGAAGCGAGCCTGCACCGACCGTTCGCGTGCCGGCCCGGGCGGGACATTCCACAGGTTGTTGCCGCCCGACGCGGTGGGACCGCTGGTGCCGCAGTACCCCTTGTCGGCGAGGACGACCCGCGCGCCGTCCCGGGCCGCCGCCAGTGCCGCCCACGTTCCGGCGGGTCCGCCGCCGAGGACGAGGACGTCGGCGTCGATCTCGAGCCGGCTCACGAAGCGAACAGCATCGCCGACGCGACGACGGCCGCCCCGGTTCGTTCGGACAGCGGGCGGCGGAACAACCAGTCGAGTAGAGACATCGTTACCCCCGGTCGGAGCGGTATGGACACCGCTCGATCGTCGGCTGACCGGCTCGTCCGAACAAGGGTTCTCGTCAGCGTGCGCCGAACCCCGGCAACCATCCAGCGAACCCGCCCCGACGACTTACCTTCCGGACACATGCGGCAGCAGGCGGCACCGCCCTCTATGGTGGACGCATTTGCACGCCGAGGACGGGTAGCGCATGGACGACAGGACTGTAGCGATCGGGGCACTCGCGATTGCCACCGTGTCGGCGGTCTCCGGCCTGATGATCGGCGCCGCGGGCGGCGCGTTCGGCAACCGCGGGCCGGCAGTCGCGCCACCGCCGCTGACGTCGGAGGGCCTGCAAGCCGCCGGGCCCTACAGCGCCGCACCGGCCACCTTCCAGGTGTTCGTCCCGCCGACCCCCACCTGGCAGATGGCCGACCTCACCACCCCGCGGGCCGTCACGCTCACCACCGAACCGGCGCCGGTGACCACGGCGCCGCCGCCCGCGCCCTCGCCGACCCCCGCACCGCCTCCGCCGGTCCGGACCACGGTCGCGCCGCCTCCGTCGACGATCAGCCTGGCCCCGGTCACCACACCCGTCACCCGGCCTCCCGTGATCGCGACGACCGAGCAGTCCGTGCCCCGGATCGCCGCCCCGCCGTCCGCGGCACCCGCGGAGCCGACGCTGCCGCCGGTCACCACCACTACGACGACGACGCGTCCGGTGATCACCATCCCGCCCGTCACCACCAGACCGCGGGGCTGACGCTCACCCGAGCCTTTCCGAGAGCAGGAGTCGGTAAGGTGGCTTCCCGCCGGATTGGGGGGTCCACTCCGGGACCGTGAGTGTCCAGTATCGGAGGTCAGGATGAATGGCGGGGAGAATTTTCGGTCGGGCGAGTGGGATCACCACGCCATCAGGAGTGCGGTCGACACGCTGAGGCCGGCCGAGTCCGGTGCGGTCGCCGCGGCCTGGGACGACCTCGGACGGCGATTCCAGGAGTCGGTGACCGCGTTCCACGACGCGACCCGGGCCGCGGTCGACACCGGCTGGCGTGGGCCGACCGCGACCGCGGTGGCTTCTACACTCGACGACTACGCCGCCCGCGCCGGGCAGGTCGGTGGCCGGTTCACCGATGTGGGCGATGCGTTGCGGCACGCGACGGCCGGAGCCGAAGCGGTGCGCGGCGCGGTCGGCAGGCCCGGCGACCACCCGGCCGACTGGACCCGGGTGCTGCCCGTCAACTGGACCGCGGAAGCCGACGCCGATGCCGCGGAACAGAACGCGAAGGCCGCCATGGACAACCTCTACACCTCGGCGTATCGCGTTGCGGACGAACAACTCCCCGCTGCCGGCCTCGCCGCGACCCACGCCGCGGCAACGGCCCACGGTCAGCCGGTGGGCTTCGACATCGGACCGAACGGGGTGCATGGCATACCCAGCGATCAGCAGGTGGCCGAGCCCGAATCCGATTCCGTCCCGCGCAATGAGCACCGCAGGAGCGGCGAGGTGCCGCTCGAAGACTCGCCGGCGACCGCCCAGGCCGCGCCGGGTTCGATCGCGGGTGCGGCGCTGGCCGGGGCCGTCGGCGGCGGGGTGGCGCAGTACGCGCGCAGCATCGTGTCCGCTCACCGGACGATCACCCCCGAGCGGCCGGGCGGCCCGGTCCTGCCCGCCGCCCGGGAGGACGAGGCGGAACCCCCGACCTACCTCGAAAGCATCGACGAGGAAAGCGAACTCGTCGGGAAACTGCCCCTCGTCACACCCGCGGTGATCGGCGAATAGACGTGGGGCACTGGGTGTTGAGCGGTCCGCAGTTCTCGGCGTTGTGGGCACTGACCGGACAGGACCGCATTCCGTATCCGTTCAAGGTCACGAGCACGCTGGCCACCGCCGACGAGTACGCGGCGGAGCAGCGTCGGATCCGCGCCGACTTCTCCGGCCCCGAACACGACCCGCTCGGGTCGGCGCTGCTGGTGCTCGCCGAACCCGAGCTCCGGATCGAGATCTCCGGTTCGGCAGGTGCGGACGGCGGTACCTCGATCCGCATGACGGGCGCCCTGGCACGCGGGCACGGGATCGCGGCGATGCAGCATCCGGGCGCCGAAGTGGTGATCCGGAGCTGCGAACCGTACGACGTCGGCCGGCAGCTGATCGCTCAGCTCCCCGACACCGACGCGGGCACGGCGGCGGGCATCGTGGTCCCGCCGACACCGGCCGGGAGCACACGGGCAGCCCGGATCCTCGACAGGCCCTCGACGAGCCAGGGGGTCGTCACCGTCGTCCGCGGCTCGCGGCACTCACCACGCCCCGTCGGCGGTCTGGCGTGGCGGGACATCGAGGGCGACGGCCGGTACCTCGTGTGGGGCGACACCGGCGTGGCGGTGGAACCGGGCACGTCGTGGGACCTCCTCGACGCCGTCACCCGGCTGACCGGACGGATCGCGGCCGGTCACCCCGTCTGAGCCCGCCACCCCCTCCTGCGCTGCGGTCTCGGCGATCGCCGCTACCGTATAGAGCGGAAGTAGGTGACTCGTGGTCGACCCGGACGGAGCAGACATGCAGGACTTCGATCTGGATTCGAGCGTGAACCGCGACTGGGCCGAGTTCCAGCGGCGCCTCGCGGACTATCTGGCAGCGATGCAGGACGAGGACCTTCTGGTCCTCGAATCGGGGTTCGAGGAGCTCGACGAATCCCAGGGGCTGATGCCGTGCATCCAGTTCGTCGTGTGGGACGGGGACACGGTGCGCTGCGAGGTGCCGTCGAACCATTACCTGCACCCCGACCGCGCACTGACCGAGGCCGAACAGACGTACCTCACCGAGCTGGGCTGGAACCGGCCGACCCGCGGTCCGGACGACGAACCCGACGACGGCTCCCCCGCGTTCTACGTCGACAAGAAACTGTCGTGGTCGGATCAGCTGGCCGCGATGGCCGTGGCCGCGTTCCGCGACGTCTGGGGAATCACCCATCCCGCGTTCCTGAGCACCGAGACGTCGAGTACGGATCCCGAGGCCACGTTCGACCCGGTTGCGGTGCGGCCGCCGCTGGTCGCGCAGCTCGACCCCGCAGCCGCCGTGGTCCCGCGCGACGTCGAGCACCTCCACGAACTGATCACTCTCGCGTTGGTCCCGATGCTCGGGCTGCTGCCCGAACGCGACCCGGACGGCGACGTCCCGATCCGAATGGGCAACACCATCCTGTTCGTCGGCCCGCTCGCCGACACCGTCGACGTGCAACTGTTCGCGCCGCTGGTGCACGACATCAGCGACCGCACCCGGGCCGCCGAGGTCACCGCCGACCTCAACCGCACGTGGTCGCGGATCAAGTTCGTGCTGGTCGACGACCGGTTGTCGGCGTTCCTGGAAGTGTCGGGCAACCCGTTCGTCCCGCAGCACCTCACCGACAGCTGCAAGGCGTTCTCCGATTTCCTGCGCACCGTCGACAACGAGTTCGCGTCGCGGTTCGGTGGCGAACTGTTCTTCAACCGCGACTCCGGCCCCGACGAGGAACCCGAACCGGACACGTCGCCTGGCACCGAGAGCCGGATGTCGTCGACCGACCTGCCGAAGGAACTTCAGACGCTGTTCCATCTCGACCCCGGGCCCGGGAGCGACACCGATCCGGCTGTCGTCGCCGACGTCTGCGGTCACGACCGCGATCGGATCCTCGTGCTCCTGGACACCGGCACCGCCTGGGTGTCCCGGTTGCGGGAGACCGACGACGCGTCCGCCGACCAGTGGGAGCGCATCGTCGGCGCCCTCCGCCACGCCCTCCGGACCGTCGTGCTGCCACCGACGACGGGCGCTCCCGACACCAAGCCACGGCCCGAGCAGATGGGACTGTTCACCAATCCCGAGGAGCAGACCCTGTTCGACGATCCGTCGTCCTAGAAGCCGCCCTTTCGACGATCGGTCCGGGTTTCCCGGGATGTGGCGTACTGTCAGCACTATCGGAGCCGTCCAGGTTCCGCATTCAGGGATGGTCCATGGCTGACAAATCGCCCCGCAATTCCATGTCGAAGAAATCCGGTAAGTCGCTGAAGGAGAAGCGCGCCGACAAGAAGATGAAGACGAACGGACAGAGCGATCCGGAAATCGTCTCGCACGTCAAGAAGCGCTAGCGCCCGTGCGCCTTTCTGGTAGCGGCAGCAACCACAAAGGCGCACAAGCCGTCAGGCGACGACGGAGCGCTGGGGGACACCCGAGTACTCGCTGAGCGGGCGAATCGAACTGTTCGACGCGCCCTGCTCGATGATGTGGGCGGTCCACCCGGTGATCCGGCTCATCACGAACATCGGCGTGAACATTTCCACGTCGAATCCCGTCAGGTAGTTCGCCGGACCGGTCGGGAAGTCGAGATTCGGCGCGATCCCGGTGGCGCCGGCCATCGTCTTCTCCAGGATGTCGTACATCCGCATCCACTTCTCGCCGCCGGTGGCGGCGGCGATGTCGAGCAGTGCCGCCTTCATCGTCAGCACCCGCGACTCACCGTTCTTGTAGAGCCGGTGACCGAAACCCATCACCTTCTCCTTGGCAGCGAGTTTGCCCAGCAGCCACTCCTCGGCGCGGTCGGGCTCGCCGATCTCGAGCATGTCGTGCATGACGGCCTCGTTGGCGCCGCCGTGCAGCGGACCCTTCAACGCCCCGATCGCCGCGGTGACCGCACTGTAGATGTCGGACAGTGTCGACGTCACCACGCGGGCCGCGAACGTGGACGCGTTGAAACTGTGCTCCGCATACAGGATCAGCGACACCTCGAACGCTGTGACGACGGCCGCATCGGGCACGTCCCCGAAGCACATGTTCAGAAAGTTCTCCGCGAACCCCAGGTGCGAGTGCGGTGCGATCGGGTCCTGTCCGCGCCTGCGCCGGATGTCTGCGGCCACGATCGTGGGCAGCACCGCCGTCGTGCGCAGCGCCTTCGCGAGGTTCTCGGACGGCGAATTATCGTCCTCCGCCGGGTCTTCCGCGCCGAGTAGCTGATCGCCGTGCGCACCACGTCCATGGGGTGGCAGTTGTCGGGCATCTTCGCCAGCAGTGGCAGCAGGGAGCGGTCGGCCCGGCGTGCCGCCCGCTCACGCTGGCAGAGTAGTTCCAGTTGCGCAGGGGTAGGGAGTTCGCCGTACCAGAGCAGATACGCCACCTCCTCGAAGCTGCAGTGCGCTGCCAGGTCCTGCACCGCGTAGCCCCGGTAGGTCAGCGAATTGGTCTCCGGCACCACCTTGGAGATGGCGGTGGTGTCGAGGACGGTGACGGCGCGCGCCGCGCTCATCGGTTCCCCGAACCCGGTGTCGGCGTCGATCAGGACCGTCAGGTCGGTGACGCGGGCGATCTGCTGCCCCCGTCCCGCGACCTCGGTCAGAGTGGTCAGCCCGATGTCGGGCAGGGCGAGATCCGCGGAGACGACGGCGCCCGAGACGTACACGCCCTCGAAGCCGATCCCCTGGATCGGTTTGGCCACCAACGGGTTGAACGCTCCGGGCAGACGTTGCAGCGTGCCCGAGTCGAGCCCGGCCCGGAATGCTTTCCACTTGTCCGCCGCCGACGTGGCCGCGGCGATCAGCCCGCTCATCGGAACAGTCCCGTGTCGTTGGCGGATATCGACGAACTCGTCGCCCGGATGCCCGCCGTGGGGCGCACGCTCGTGACGCTGCACCGCCGGTTGCGGGCGACCACCGATCAGCTCGACCAGTTCTCGGCGCAGATCTCCGGGGACGCGGCGCACGTTCCGATGCCCTACGAGGAGGTGCGGGACTTCCTCTACGATCGGCGCAACCATATCGGCCGCCTCGACGACGCCGCCGCCGAGGAGATGTTCAGGGGCAACGGACTGTCGATCGGCGCGCTGGATCTCCAGTTGGCCCGCATCCTCCGCGACCGGCACGGGGTGACGGTGCGCATCCGCACCGACGAACCGGATCAGCTGGGCCCCAAGCGTCTTTACGACGCCGAGGCAGGAAGACTGACGCTGGCCCGTCGGCTCTCCGCCGGTCAGCGCGCATTCCAGATCGCGATGCAGGTGGCGTTCTTCACGCAGTCGGAGACGATCGACGCGATCGTCGCGGAGGACGAGTCGCTGACCGCCGAATCCGCCGCGCTCGCGCGAATCGGGTTGGCTCACTACTTCGCCGGGGCGCTGATCCTGCCGTACACGCTGTTCCTGGGTGCCGCCGAATCGCTCCACTACGACATCGACCTGCTGAGCCTGAAGTTCGAGGTGGGGTTCGAGACGATTTTGTCACCGGCTGTCGACGCTGCAACGGCCGGGTCAACGCGGCGTCCCGTTCTTCTTCGCCCGCACCGACCGCGCCGGGAACATCTCGAAGCGACAGTCCGCCACAGCGTTCCACTTCTCCCGGGTGGGCGGCAGCTGCCCGCTGTGGGTGGTCCACGAGGCGTTCGCGAGTCCGGGGAGGATCCTCACGCAGGTGTCGAAGATGCCCGACGGGCGCGCCTACCTGTGGATCGCGCGCACCACCCACAGCGGTGGTCTGGGATATCTCGCCCCGGAACGCAATTTCGCGATCGGCCTCGGCTGCGACATCGGGTACGCCGATCGGCTGGTCTATTCACGCGGAATCCAGACGGACGACCCGAGCACGGTCGTCCCGATCGGCGCGGGCTGCAAGGTGTGCGACCGGCCCGCGTGCGCGCAACGCGCCTTCCCGCAACTGGGCCGGGCCGTCCTCGTCAACGAGAACAGCAGCGGCCATCTCCCGTATCCGCAGGGCCGGTAGGCGCTCCGCGCCCGTGCGCGGTTAACGAGTCCAGGGACTCGTCAACCACTCACGGGCGGTAACGCTGCTCGCAACCGTGACGACTAGGACTTCGGATGCTCCTTCGTTCGGGGTGAGCGCCTGCGACACGGGTGGGGGCACATGGGCGACGGCGCGGACAGGCGCAAGGACCGCTGGACGACGGGACTCGTCGTGGTGTCGATCATGGCGTGCGGGGTGATCGGCGCGGGACTGCTCGATCCCGGATCCGGCCCGGCGACCGTCGACCTCAACGCGGACAGTCCCGCCGGAGCCCCGTCGTACGTCACCCCGACGGTCGAGTATCCCGTCGACATTCCCGGTTGCGCGACGGTGGAACCGCCGTCGGAGGGGGAAACCTTCGCCATGTGGGTCGGAGGTGAGCAGAGTTACGACAACCCGCGCTACCCGTGGTTCTCGGCACTCAAGGCCTCGGCCATGACTGCCGCCGTCCTCGACGCCCTGCCGGAGGCCGTGGAGATCCCCCTCGTCAGCCCCACGGAGTCGTTGCTGTTCGAGCCGATTCCGGAGTACGACCAGCCACCGGACGTCGAGGACGACTTCGGCGGCATCACCAGCGCCCGGGGACCACTGCTCCGGGACTCGACTCCCGGGTCGCTGTGGTTGTCGGTCAGCAAGGCGGACAGGCCGATTCCGCCGTGCGTGGCCGGCGAACTCGACCGTCGCACGACGCTGCCCGACGGCACGGTGCTGGATGCGGACGACACGTGGTCCGAGTACGACGGCCACCGCACCCTGTCCCGGAGCGTCGCCGGCTACTTCCCGGACGGCACGTGGATCCATGCCGACGCCACCGACGAGAACTTCGCCGAGGCCGACCCCGGCGCGAAGTACAGCGGCACCATCCCACTGAGCCTCGACGAACTCACCGCCATCGTGCTGCGCCCCGAACTGAGGGTGAGCACACCGGTTCCGCCGGGCACCCCGCCTCCTCCGACGGCATGCGGGTCGGGGGACGGTTCCGAGGACGAGGGACCGGCGCTGACCCGCGCCGATCTGGACCGGTTGAATGCCGTGCTCGACGACGCGTGGCGCGATCATCGCGTCGCGCTGTCGAGACCGCTCGGGTCGCTGCAACTGGCCGAGTACAGCGACAACGCGGTGTGTGAGAGCATCGACGTCACCACACGAGGATCCGAGGGGACTCTGCGGATCTCGATCGAGGGCGGCTACACCGTTCCGCCCGAGCCGGACAAGTACGACCCTTCCTACGACCCGCAGGCCGCGAAGGCCACCCGACTGCCGGACGGTTCCGTATTGGAGCGACGGGACGGGTACACCTCCGCAGCGTCCGAGCCCGGTGAACCCACCGTCGACGAGGCCGGCCGTTACGTGACACTGACACGGCCGTCGGGTACCCGGGTGTCGGTCAGCTCGACCTCCACGCTGCCGGCCACTCCGCTCCCCTACGAGCTTCTCGAATCCCTGGCCACGACCCCCGGACTGGAGCTGTAGCCGACATGGGCCTCGACACGAGCACCCGAAACCTTTGGGCCGCAGCGCTCGTGGCGGTCGTGACCGTCGCCGGCGCCGTCACCACCGTGATCGTGCACGAACCGGAGTATCCGGAGGTGAACATCCCCGGGCTCACCGGTTTCGTGGGCCCCGACGCACCGGAGGCGTCGCCCGATGCACCGGGCGCCGAGTGGTCGCTGGATGCGGCCGCCACCTACGATCGACAGTTCGCCGTCTTCCGCAACCCGGTGTACGGCAGTGGATTCGACTCGGGCGAGCCGGGATTCGTCGACGCCGGACAGGTGCTGGTCACCATGATCGGGCTGGTGAACCAGCAGACGTCGGGGCTGGACGAGACGCGGTTGGTCGGGGTGGACGCCGACACCGGATCGGTGCGCTGGGAGACGCCCGTCGAGTCGCTGGGCGGGTGCGCCGACACCCTCGCTGCCGGGCGGATGGTCTGTTACACGACTCCCTTCGAGGACGCACCCGTCATCCTGGCGGTCGACACCGAGAACGGCTCCGTGACCCGCACTCCCACCGACTGGACGATCCTCGCGATGACGGCTGCCGACGACTGGCTGTACGTGATGGAGGGCGACCCGGAATCCGAGGACGTCCAGGTCCACAGCGGTGTGCCCACCGACCCCGATGCGAGCTGGTCGCAGCGCTTCGACCTCGGCTCGGCGTGGGAGGACGCGTTCGGTCACCTCATGAGCACCGAGCACGGTCAGGGTGTGCTCGAACTCGGCGGGGAGATGGCGGGGTTCGACCTCGCGACCGGGACACCGACGTTTACCCGCACCCTGCCCGACTGCACGCAGTCCGCCCGGGCCACCGAGGGCGGGGTGGTCGTCCGAGTCCACAGCGACTGCACCCTCAGCAAGGTACTGGGCTCCGAGGCCGTCGATCGCACCGGTCGAGTCCTCGCGGCATCGGATGTGGAGGCCGCACACACCCTCGCCGTCGATCGCCCCGCCGACAGTACGATTCCGGTGCTTCTCGGTGACGGCGCCTACGACCGGACGACGGGCGAACTGCGGTGGACGAGCCCCGCTCTCGTATCGACGCCACGTGTCGACACTGCGGAGTCGTACGGCCCGAACACCACGCAGGGCACCGCCGTGGCCGTGCTGGGCGATGTGGCATTGCTGCGCGACTACGAGGGCAAGACGGAAGCCGCACTCGACCTGAGGTCCGGAGAACGGTTGTGGCAACGACACTCCGACTCGTACGGCACCGTCGTCGTCGCGGAGGGGGATACCGCAGTGTTGCTGGAATCCGATGTCCTGCGCGCCGAGAACGTCCGGTCCGGCGAGGAACTGTGGGTACTCCCCCTGCAGACCGTGATCGACGACGACTCGTGGGGCAGCACACCCGTCGTCGCGGCGTCGAGCAGCCGCCTGGTCTACCTGACGTCGGGGACGATGGTCGGGTTGGGCGGGTCCGAGTGAATCACTCCGGGGCTATCCGGTCGGCGCGGCCCGCGCGCCGAGCCGCCACAGCGACGTCACTTCCCGTTTGCGCGCGGCGTGCAGCGCATCCGAGCGGTCCGCGACCTTGCCGTGCCGGGGCGCCACGTCCCGGCGTCCGAGGACGGTCAGTCCGGCGTCGTCGATCAGGGTCAGTAATTCCTCGCGGGTCCGCAGTCCGAGGTGCTCGGCGATGTCGGACAGGATGAGCCAGCCCTCTCCCCCGGGCTCGAGGTGCTCGGCCAGGCCGCCCAGGAATCCGCGGAGCATCCGGCTGTCCGGGTCGTAGATCGCGTACTCGATCGGCGAGGTGGGACGGGCGGGAATCCACGGCGGGTTGCACACGACCAGCGGTGCCCGGCCCTCGGGGAACAGATCGGTTTCCACCACCTGCACCTGACCGCCGTAGCCGAGCCGGTCCAGATTCGCCCGGGCGCAGGCGAGCGCATTCGCGTCGAGTTCGGTCGCGATCACCTTCTCGACACCGCGGTGCGCGAGGACGGCGGCCAGCACACCGGTGCCGGTGCCGATGTCGAACGCCTGCGTGTGCGACGGCAGCGGGGTGTCGGCGACGAGGTCGACGTATTCGCCGCGAATCGGCGAGAACACGCCGTAGGCGGGGTGGATGCGCGCACCGAGGGCCGGAATGTCGACGCCCTTCTTCTGCCACTCGTGGGCGCCGATCGCACCGAGCAGGTCGCGCAGGGTGGTGACGGTGGGCTGGTCCGTCGGTCCGTACGCCTCGAGCACCGCTTGCCGCACGTCGGGGGCGCGCCGCAGCGGGACGGTCTGGTCGGCGTCGAACGGCACCAGCAGCATCCCGAGGATCCCCGCCCGCCGCGACTGCGTCTGCCGGTGCAGGTGGAACGCGGTGGCGGGGTCGGTGGACGTCTTGCGGGTCTTGCGGTCGGTGCGGGCGGCGACGGCGGTGCCGAGCTGGCGGGCGTTGTGGAAGTCGCCACGCCACAGCAGCGCCGTCCCCTCGCACGCGAGGCGGTAGGCCTCGTCGGCGGTCATCGAGTCGTCGGCCACCCGGATCTTCTTCGGGGGCGTCGCCCCGCTGGTGGACCGCCACACCGCCGAATGCTCGGTGCCCTCCTCGGTCCAGCGGACGAACTCGGTTTCCATGAGGGAGAGCCTAGGCCTACGGCCCGTGAGTGGTTAACGAGTGCAGGCACTCGTCAACCGCGCACGGGCGGCGGAGCCGCCTCACCGGAGGGTGAGGACACTCTTCCCGACGGTTCGGCGGTGTTCGAGGTCGAGCAGGGCCTCGGCTGCCGCTCCGAACGGGTACCGGGTCGGCTCCGGAATCGTCAACGCGCCAGACGCGAGCAAGGGACACAATTCGCTCCACTGCGCGGACAGCCGTTGGGGGTCCTCGGCCCACCACGAGCCCCACGCGACTCCGACTGCGGACGCGTTCTTCAGGAGCAGTCGGTTCACTTTCACCGAGGGGATGTCCCGGCCGGTGAAGCCCATCACGAGAATCCTCCCGCCCGTCGCCAGGGATCGGACGCTGTCGGTGAATCGATCGCCCCCGACCGGGTCGACCACGACGTCCACCCCGCGGCCGTCGGTGATCGCGAGGACCTCGTCCCGCCAGTTCCCGGTGGCCACGACGTCGGAGACGCCGAGACTCCGCACGTACTCCGCCTTCTCCTCACTGCTGACGACCGCGATGGTCCGCGACGCGCCGAGGTGAGGCGCCAGTGTGACCGCGGCGGTGCCGATGCCTCCAGCCGCACCCTGGACGAGCACCGACTCCCCCGCCTCGAGGCGTCCACGACATACCAGCGCGAAATGCACGGTGAGGTAGTTGAACAGCACGGCGGCTCCCGCGGCCATCGAAATCGTGTCCGGGAGGGAGAACGTCGTCTCCGGCGGCAGTGCGACCACTTCGGCCATCGCGCCGCCCACACCGGTCAATCCGACGACCCGGTCGCCCGGAGAATATCCGCTGCCGTCAGGGGCTGACCGCACGATCCCGGCGACCTCGCCGCCCGGGACGAACGGCAGTTCCGGCTTGTACTGGTACCTGCCCTGGGTGAGAAGCAGATCCGGGAACGACACCCCGACCGCGTGAACCTCGACGAGGATCGCGGATTCGTCCGCGACGGGTTCGTCGACCTCGACCGCGGCGAGCGCCCGGGGACCGTCGAGCGCGGTGACCATCAGTGCGCGCATGCGGTTGTGCCCGTTCATGTGACCGGGAGTTCGCGGACGGCCGCCCGGCGCAGCTTGCCGACTTCGGTGCGCGGAAGGTCGGGCCGGAAGTCGACGACTTTGGGTGCCGCGTAGGGTCCGACGCGCTGCGCGACGAGGTGTGTGAGTTGCGTGACGAGGTCGCTGTCGTCGGCCCGGGTGTCCGCGCGGACGACGACGGCCCGGACCACTCCGCCGCGGATCGGATCGTCGTACGCGACTGCCGCGGCGTCGGCGACCGCCGGGTGCTGTAACAGCGCGTTCTCGACCTCGACCGGGCTGATGTTGTGGCCCGACGCGATGATCATGTCGTCGTCCCGGCCCAGTATCTGCCACCGTCCCTCGGGGTCTGTGACGGCTCGGTCCTCGGTGAGGAATACGTCGCCGCGCCAGCGGTCGGCCCACAGGTCGGGGGTGTTCTCGTAGCCGCTGGACATCTGGTACCGGGGCTGCCGTACCGCGATCAATCCCGGTTGCCCGTCGGCCACCGGTTGCCCGTCCCGGTCGGCGAGGAAGGTGTCGAACCCCGGAATCGTGGCGGACATCCAGCCCGGACCGGACCTCGTTTCGGTGCCCTGGGTGTCGCCCAGGAGCATGCCGACCTCGGACAGTCCGTACCCGTTGCGCACGGCGGGTGCACCGGTGCCGGCCCAGGTTGAGGCGACCGCTGCGGTGAGCGGTTCGCCGGCAGCGGCGACGGTGCGGAGCGTCGGCGGCACCCCGTCCTGCGCGAAGGTCGCCGTCAGGCGCCGCAGGGCGGCCGGCGCGGTGGTGAGGATCGTGGCCTTCTCTTCCCGGATGACGCGATGCCAGGCCTCGGGGACGAACTTCCCCGAGTACATGACGCGCGGCACGCCCAGCGCCATGACGGCAGCACCGGTGCTGTACAGCCCGAACGCCCACGCCGGGTCCGACGTCGAGAAGACGACGCTGCCGCGGGTCGCCCCGAGAACGCTCTTCGCGTAGGGCATGACGGAGACGAAGGTGGCGTGGGTCATGGTGCACGCCTTCGGCGTTCCGGATGTTCCGCTGGTGAACAGCAGGGTGGCGGCGTCCCCGAGTGCCGTCGTCGCGAGCGGGCCGTCGGCGTCGGCCCCGTCGATCTCGGTCCAGAAGGACCGGTCGCCCGTGCCGGCCGCGACGTCGCCGACGACGAACACGGCGGGATCGAGTCCGTGGGTCGCCTGCGCCTGCGCGAGCGCAGGCCGGTACTGCTGATCGACGACGACCGCGCGGACTCCCGCCGCGTCGAGGCGCAGGCCGATCGCATCCGGGGCGAACCCGCCGAACAAGGGCACGTACACCAGCCCGGAGCGCCACACCGCAATTGCGGTGATCCAACTCTCGACCTGTCGCGAGAGGAGTCCGCCGACGCGATCTCCCCGCTTCAGCCCCGCGCGTGCGAACACCCGTGCCGCCTTGGCGGCGAGCCTGTCGAGTTCGCGGTACGTCCAGCGGTCGGCCGAGCCGTCCTCGTGCCGGACGGTCAGCGCCACCCGATTCGGGTCGGCCGCGTAGCGGGTGCAGATTTCGTGGGCGGTGTTGAAGTCGCCGCCGAACGGGTCGCGGTCCAACAGGGATTCGATGTCCTGCCAGGCATCGGCGAGTGTGGACGATGCGAGTCTGTCGAGAGACATCAGTGATTCACCTTTGCAGTTTTCGTCAGGGTCAGGACCAGGACCGTGATGGCGCACGCCGCGGCGATATACGCGGCCAGGGCCCACGCACCGTCCGTCTCTGCAGCGATCGCCACCGCGATGAACGGTGCGGGAGCACTGAACACGACACCACCGAACTGATAGGCGACGGACGCGCCGGTGTACCGGACTTCGGCCGGGAACAGACCGGTTACGTATCCGGCCACCGCGGAATAGGTGACGGCGTGACCGATGGTGATGATCAGAATCATCGCCAGCAGGACGGCGACACCCACGCCGGTGGACAGCAACCAGAAGAACGGATACGCGATCGCGGCCATGTAGAGGGACCCGTAGATCAACATCTTCCGTGCTCCGATCCGGTCCGCGATCATCGACGCGTAGGGCACGGACAGGATGTCGAGGACACACGCGACGAGGATGCTCAACAGAATCGTCTGCCGCGAGATGCCGAGTTCCTTCGGACCGTACGACAGCACGAAGACGGTGACAAGGTAGAACGGCACGAGGGAGGCGGCCTGGGTGAGAATCCCGACGCCCAGCGCGCGCTTCTCACCCCGCAGGACCGCGAGGATCGGGAAGTCGGCAATCTTCTTGTTGCGCTTGACGTTCTCGAACTCCGGCGATTCGACGACCTTCAGTCGCACGTACATGCCGACCGCGACCAACCCGGCGCTGGCCAGGAACGGAAGCCTCCATCCCCACGCCTGGACCTGGTCCTCCGGAAGCTGCTCGACCAGGAGGAACGCGAGCGTCGCGAGAACGAGTCCGGCTGGCACGCCGGCCTGCGGCCAGCTGCCGTAGAACGCCCGCTTCTCGCGCGGTGCGTGTTCGACTGCCATCAGCACCGCGCCGCCCCATTCTCCGCCGACCGCGAAGCCCTGTGCGAGGCGCGCGAGGACGAGCAGCACGGGTGCCGCGAGACCGATGGCTCCGTAGGTGGGGATGAGTCCGATCGCGACCGTCGACGACCCCATCAGCACCAGGGAGAACACCAGCATCTTCTTGCGGCCGATCCGGTCTCCGAAGTGCCCGAAGACGATCGCGCCTGCGGGACGCGACACGAACGCGACACCGAACGTCGCGAAGGCTGCCAGCGTTCCCGACAGCGGACTCAATGACGGGAAGAACGCCTTCCCGAATACCAGGGCGGCCGCGGTCCCGAAGATGAAGAAGTCGTACCACTCGATTGCCGTTCCGACGAAGGATGCGAAGGCAACCTTCCGGGGTTTGACCCGAGTGACCTCCAGGTCGTCGATGACTCTCATATCGAATCTCCCATCGCTGCTGATGTGGGGCGGTGCGGCAGCCGTGTGTCGATCCGGTGCCACCGCGGTTGTGATCGGGCCATCGGGCCTCGTCCGGGGTTCGCCGATCGGACATCGTCCGCCGTCGCCCCGTGTGGCCACGGTCACAGGTCTAGCACATCCCGGACGTCGATCGCAAGCATTCTTGTACCGATCGATCCAAGTCATAACTTCACCTTAGTATCGAGCTAAAACGATGTTCAGACCGACTTTCACGAACACTCTGGACTATTCTTGTATCGATCAGTACATTTCTGAGCATGAACGAGAACGATCACGACGATCCCCGCGTCGCGCTGGTCTCCGGCGGTTCCCGCGGCATCGGAGCCGCCGTCACCACCGCCCTGACGCAGCGCGGCTGCCGGGTGGGCTGCACGTACCGGACGAGACGTGAGGACGCCGAGAAGCTCGCCGCGGACGCTCCCGAACAGGTACTTCCGATCCGCTTCGACCTGCACGACGGCACCACGGCGCCCACGGCGGTGGAGCGCGTCGTCTCCCGCTGGGGACACCTCGATTCGCTCGTCCTGAACGCGGGCCAGTGGTCGGGCGGGCGGCTCGTCGAAATGGACCCGGACGCCTGGTGGAGCGTGATCGAGACGAACCTTCGCGGCACCGTCGCCCTCGCGCGGGCAGCGCTGCCCCACCTCGTGCACGGCAGGTCACCGAGCATCGTGCTGGTGTCGTCGGTCGTCGGCGTGATCGGTCACGCCGGCGACACCGCGTACGCGGGTGCGAAGTCCGCGATGATCGGCTTCGGTCGTTCACTCGCCAAGGAGGTTGCACGGGACGGCATCCGGGTCAACGTGCTGGCCCCCGGCTTCGTCAGCACGGACATGACCGACGCGGTGCCCGACTCCGCACGCAGGCGCATCGAACGAGAAACCGTCCTCGGTCGTTTCGGCACCGTCGACGAAATCGCCAAGGCCGCAGTCTTCCTCAGCGAAGACGCCACATTCTGCACCGGCTCCGTCCTCACCGTCGACGGTGGCTGGGCGCTGTGACACACCACGACCGCAACGACCAACAACGAAGGGACACAACACCATGACCGCGACACTCACGCATTCGGTCGGCATTCCGGAGTCGGAGTACCTGGCGCTCCGGGACCGCATTTTCGAGGCGATCTGGGCCGAACTCGATCCACTCGAACAGCGGATCGAGGACGACGAGCAGGTTCCGCACGATATCGTCATGCCCATCCTCGAGCGGATCGGCGCGCTCGGCCTGCTCGTCCCCCGCGAGTACGGCGGCAGCGGCCTGTCGATCGCCCAGTACCTGCCGATCATCGCCGAGTTCGCCAAGGTGCAGGGCGGGCTCCGGGTCATCGTCCACGTGCACAACTCCTTCGCCCACGCGCTCTCCGAGATCGGCAGCGACCGGCAGAAGGCGGACGTCCTCCCGGGCACGGCCACGGGCCGGAACTCGGTCGCGTTCGCGCTGACGGAGCCGGGCTTCGGGACGGGCGCCGACCTCGGGTCGACCGCGGTGCGCGAGGGCGACGATTACATCCTGAACGGCGAGAAGTGGTTGATCACCAACTCCGACATCGCTTCTCACTTCATCGTCTTCGCGAAGACGACCGCGACCGACGTCTCCGCGTTCCTCGTTCCCCGCGAGACCGACGGTCTCTCGATCGCAGCGCTTCCCGAGACGATGGGATGCAAGGGCACCGAGCACGGACGCGTCACCCTCGACTCCGTCCGGGTGCCCGCCACCGCCCTCGTCGGCGTGGAGGGACAGGGAAACGAGCACCTCGAACGCGCACTGGAGATCAGCCGGGTGTTCATCGCGGCAAGCTCCCTCGGCACGTCCGAGCGCGCCCTCGAACTGTCGATCGCCCACGCGAAGAGCCGTGTCACGTTCGGCAAGCCGATCGGTACACGGCAGGCCATCCAGCGCTACCTCGCGGAGATGGCCACCGACGTATACGCCCTGCGCGGGATCCTGGCCGACGCAGCGCAGAAGTGGGATGCCGGCGAACGGATACCCGCCGAGGCCAGCATGTGCAAGCTGTTCGGCCTCGAGGCCGTCGGCCGGGTGACCGACCGCGCTCTACTCATCCACGGCGGAATCGGATACACGCGCGCGCATCCGATCGAACGCCTCTACCGGGATGCCCGCCTCAATTGGCTCGAGGAGGGCACCCCGACGATCCAGTACCTGGTCACGGCGGGCCGTCTGCTCGACGGGTACGCGTTCTCCGACGCCTTCGAGACGTCGCGCACCAACTGACATCAGCCGCCCTGCGGCCGGGAACGGGCGCAGGGCGGCACCACGCTCTCGAAGGAGACGAACAATGACGGACCACGACCCCACCGTCCTCGTCGCGGGGGCACGAACCCCGTTCGGACGCTTCATGGGATCGCTGTCGAGCCTGAGCGCCCAGGAACTGGGTGGCCACGCGATCAGCGGTGCGCTGCAATCCGCCGGCGTCGACGCACGCGCCGTCGACCACGTCGTCATGGGTCAGGTGCTCACGGCAGGCAGCGGCCAACTGCCGGCGCGGGTCGCGGCGGCGGCCGCCGGAATCCCCATGACGGCACCGGCACTGAACATCAACCGGATGTGCCTCTCCGGAATCGACGCGATAACGCTGGCGCACCAGATGATCGTCGCCGGCGACGCGGACATCGTGGTCGCCGGCGGTCAGGAATCGATGAGCACGGCGCCGCACCTCCTGACGAACAGCCGTCGCGGGCACAAGTACGGCGACACGGTTCTGATCGACCACCTCGCGTTCGACGGGCTCCAGGACGCCTTCACCGGGTCGTCGATGGGGGCGTTGACCGAGTCGAGGAATCCCGAGTACGGGATCACCCGGGAGGCCCAGGACGACTGGGCCGCACGCTCGCACCGTGCGGCCGCACGCGCGCGCAAGGACGGCATCTTCGCGGCCGAGATCGTTCCCGTTCCGATCACGTCCGGCAGGGGTGAGACGACCGACGTGAGCCACGACGAGGGCATCCGGGCCGACACCTCGGCAGCGGACCTCGCCGGGCTGCGTCCGGCTTTCGCCGCGGGCGGCTCGCTGACTCCGGGCAACTCGTCACCGATCTCCGACGGTGCCTGCGCCGTCGTGGTCACGCGGAAGTCGACGGCCGTCCGGCTCGGCCTGTCGTGGCTGGCCGAGATCGGATCACGCGCCGTGGTCGCCGGACCCGATTCGGGTCTGCACGAGCAGCCGTCGAACGCCATCCAGGCCGCGTGCCGACGCGAGGGGATCGCGCCCCGCGAACTCGATCTCGTCGAGATCAACGAGGCGTTCGCCGCGGTCACACTCGTCTCGTCCGAACACCTCGGTCTCGACGCGGACCGGGTGAACGTCAACGGCGGCGCGATCGCGCTCGGCCACCCGATCGGTGTCTCCGGGGCACGGATCGTCCTGCATCTCGCGCTCGAACTGCGCCGCCGCGGCGGTGGTGTCGGCGCAGCGGCGCTGTGCGGGGGCGGCGGCCAGGGGCAGGCCCTGATCGTGCACGTCGAACGGTGATTCGATGAGCACCAAGTACGACCTCAACCGCACCGAGATTCTGCGCGTGTCCGCCGAGCTGTTCGCGAGGTCGGGCTACCACGGCACCGGGATCGCCGACCTGGGCACGGCGGTGGGGCTCGGCCGCGGGGCCCTGTACCACTACATCGGCAGCAAGGAGGAAGTCCTGTTCGCGATCAGCAGCCGACAACTCGCGCAGATGAACGACGTGGCCGACGAACTCGCCCTGACCGAACCGGATCCGGAGCTACGCCTCCGCGGTCTCGCCCGGGCCCTGCTCCGCAACATCGCCGAGCACCGCGCGGAGTGGACGGTGTTCTTCCGCGAGTACCACGCCCTGACCGGTGATCGGCGTGTGCGGGTCGTCGCGGCGCGCGAACGGTACGAATCACATTGGCGGCATGCGTTCGAGCAGGGGGTCCGGGACGGCGCGTTCACCCTGTTGCCGCCGCTGATGATCAAGGGTGTGCTCGGCATGTTCAACTACAGCTACCTCTGGCTCACCGCCGACGGCGCCCGCACCCCCGAGGAGATCGCCGACGGCTTTCTCGACGCCCTGATCACCGGGCTGGCCGCGCCGAACCCGTGATCTGGGCCGTCTAGACTCACATCTTCGACCGCCGGGAGACAAAGGGGCCCTTCGATGAGCGACAAGTACGACGCCAACCGGGACCGAGTCCTGCAGGTGGCCGCCGAATTGTTCGCGAAGTCTGGCTACCACGGCACCGGGGTCGCCGAGATCGGTGAGGCCACCGGGCTGGGCCGGGGCGCGCTGTACCACTACATCGGCAGCAAGGAGGCAATCCTCTACGAGATCAGCAGCCGGCAACTCGCGCAGATGAACACGGTCGCCGACGAACTCGCGCTGTCCGAGGCCGACCCGGAGAAACGGCTGCGCGGCCTCGCACGGGCGCTCATGCGGAACATCGCCGAGCACCGTGCCGAGTGGACGGTCTTCTTCCGCGAGTACCACGCCCTGACGGACGAGCGTCGCGATCGCATCATCGCCGAACGTGAACGCTACGAATCCCATTGGCGGAACGCGCTGGAGCAGGGCATCCGCGACGGACAGTTCCGTGCCCTCCCGCGGCTGATGGTCAAGGGCCTGCTGGGCATGTTCAACTACAGCTACCTCTGGATCACCCCCGCGGGCGCCGAGACACCCGAGGAGATCGCGGACGAGTTCCTCGACGCCGTTGTCACGGGGATGCGGGCGTGAGGCGCTCCGCGCCCGTGCGCGGTTAGCGAGTCTCTGCACTCGTTCGCCGCGCACGGGCGGCGTAGCCGCTGGCTTGGACGCACCAAGCCAGTAGGGACTATCCTCGTCGCATGAGTCCGTCATCGGCCACCCCTGCCCGTTGCTCGATCGCGCGCACCCTCGAACTCCTGGGCGACAAATGGACGCTGCTCATCGTCCGCGACGCCTTCTGGGGCCACAGCCGATTCTCGGAGTTCACCCGCAGCCTCGGCGTGGCGTCCGACGTCCTCACCGCACGGTTGGCGATGCTCGTCGACGAAGGAATCCTCGAACGCCGCGCCTATCGCCAGGAAGGGTCGCGGGAACGTCTGGAGTACGTGCTGACCGAAAAGGGCAAGCAGTTGCATGTCGTGATCGGCGCTCTGGGCCAGTTCGGTCGCGACCATCTGCCGCGTCCGGGTAGCACCTCCCCCGAGTACTCCGACGAGACCACCGGCGAGGCCGTGTCCCTCGCGTTCGTCACCGACGACGGTCGACGCGTCTCGGCATCGACTCTGCATGTACAGCAGGGCACTCCGGCCCCGGCGGCCGATCCCCAGGGTTAACCGGAACTCGTGAAGAACGGGAGCGCGACCTCGCCGTATCCATGCTAACTTGGAAATTCCAAGTTAGCGAGAGGCAAGGAAGCCATGTCTGCACAACACGGAGTTCACGCAGTCGAGAATTTCTGGGCCCGGGTGTGGCAGTCACCCCAGGACCCCCATGCGATCGACGAGCTCGTCGTCGACGACTTCGTCATCGTCACCGGTGGAGAGGCGATCCGCGGCCGGGACGCCTTCAAGGAATGGGTGCTGAAGTTTCAGTCGACCGTCGAGGACCTGGAGTTCATCCCCGTCGAAACGTTCCAGAACGAGGACGGTTCCCGCGTCGCGTCGCTGTGGGAGATGACCGGCCGCAATCGCGGATTCATGGGCACCGAGCCCGACGGGCAACCCATTCACCTGACGGGCACCGCGGTGTGGAACGTCCGCGCCGACGGGATGCTCGAATCCAACCGCGTCGAGCGCAATGCCTGGGAGCTGCACCGGCGGCTGACGGCCTAGGCGCTTCGCGCCCGTGCGTGGTTAACGAGTGCAGAGACTCGTTAACCACGCACGGGCGGCGGAGCCGCCTACCTGGCTGCAGCGATGCGGGCCTCGGCGACGGCGTCGGCTGCGGCGCCGGCGAGGATGCCGTCCCGCTTCGCGACGTCGAGGATCTGTACGACGGTGGCGAAGATCTTCTCGACCTGCGCGCGGACGTCGTCGGCGGACGTGCCGAGCCGCTCGCCTGCGACCTGGATGAGTCCGCCGCCGTTGGCGACGTAGTCGGGAACCCAGGTGATGCCGCGTTCGCCGAGGTCGTGCTCGACCGCGGGGTGGGCGAGCTGGTTGTTCGCGGCCCCGCAGATCACCTGGGCGGTGATCGCGGCGACGGACTCGTCGGTGAGCGTGGCGCCCATCGCGCAGGGTGCGTAGATGTCGAGTTCCTGGCCGATGACGCTGGACGCGATCTTGACCTCGGGGAAGTCGCGGGCCACCCGGTCGAGTGCGGCGGCGTTGACGTCGGTGGCGACCACCGACGCGCCGTCGGCGAGCAGAAGCTTGATCAGCTGGTAGCCGACCTTGCCGGTGCCCTCGACGCCGACGGTGCGGCCGGCGAGGCTCGCGGTGCCCCACTTGGCCTGGGCGGCGGCGCGCATGCCCTGGAACACGCCGAGGGCGGTCATCGGGGCGCTGTCGCCGGACCCGCCGGCGGACGTGTTGCGTCCGACGACGTAGTCGGTGGCGCGGCCCATCACGTCGAGGTCGTCGGAGTTGGTGCCCACGTCGCCGGCGGTGATGTACCGGCCGCCGAGTGTCTGAACGAACCGGGCGTACGCCTCGAGCAGCGCCTCCGACTTTCCGGTGGCCGGGTCGCCGATGATGACGGCCTTACCGCCGCCGAGGTCGACTCCGGCGATCGCCGACTTGTAGGTCATGCCCCGCGACAGGCGCAGGACGTCCTTGAGGGCGGCGGCTTCGTCGGCGTACGGGTAGAAGCGGGTTCCGCCGAGCGCCGGCCCGAGGGTGGTGTCGTGGATCGCGACGATCGCCTTGAGTCCGGTGGCGGGGTCCTGGAAGAACGTCACCTGCTCGTGGGCGGTGTCGGTGGGGAAATCGGTGCGCTCGAACACTCCAGCGTTTTCGGGCTGTGCGGTGTCGTGACGTTCCGCGGTGAGAGTCATGTCTTCTCAGGACCTTTCCGGAGTGGTGGCAATCGTGATGGTGGAGGTGTCGACGCCGAGTTCGGCGAGACGCTGGAGGTAGACGGTGACGTTGCGCAGTTTCACGTCCTCGTAGCCCCGGACGAGGTCGGGGGTCGCGGCGATCAGCGTTGCGGTGTCGTAGGTGTCGGCGGAGAGGTCGGCGACGAGGCGGGTCACCGTGGTCTCGTAGTGTGCGAGCAGCTGACGCTCGAGGCGACGAACCTTGGCGTAGCCGAAGGGGTCGAACGCGGTGCCGCGCAGGAACTTCGCCTTGGCAAGCGTCTTGAGTGCGACGTGCGAGCGGGGGCCGAATCCGATCTTGGTCTTGCGGCCCATGGCCTTGAGGACGGGCGGGTGCAGCTTGTAGGTGAGCTTGCCCGCGCCGGGGACCTCGCCGGCGGCGGCGTCGAGGAACGCCTGGTCGGTGAGCATCCGGGCCACCTCGTATTCGTCCTTGTAGGCGGTGAGCTTGTGCAGGCCTGCGGCGACGGCCTCGCTGAACTCGGTCCGGCTGCCCAGCTCGCGTTCGGCGTCCCATGCCTGCTGCACCAGGGCGATGTAGCGGGCGGCGACGCGGTCGCCCTGGAAGGCAACGAGGTTCGCGGCGCGGCGTTCGGTGAGCTCGAGCGTCGTGCCGTCCAGGGTGGATCCGGCGAACAGGTGCGTCGGGACGACGGTGTCGCTGCGCTGCGGCACGGCGGCCGAGCTGGTGGCGGCGAGGAAGGCTTCCCGGTCGGCGACGGCGACGCGTCCCCAGTGGAACGCGGCCTTGTTGGACTCGACGGCCACGCCGTTGATCTCGAGGGCCTCCTCGATGAACCGGGCGGGGACGGGCAGTCCGCCGGCCTGGTAGGCCGCGCCGACCAGCAGGAAGTTGGCGGCGGCCGTGCTGCCGAACAGTGCGGTGGCGGCGGCGAGCCCGTCGATCGCGGTCAGTTCGCGGGCTGAGACGTCGAGACGCTCGAGCAGCTTGTCCTCGTCCGGGTAGCGGACGGCGGGGTCGTAGACCATGTCGCCGGTCGGGGTCTGGCTGGTCGACGCGACGGTGATGGTGCGCTCGGAGCTGCCGAAGCCGGCGTACTTGGCGTCGGCCGCCGTCAGCAGGTCGAATGCGAGGACGCAGTCGGCGGTCGCGGGGCTGATCCGGTTGGACGGCGCCGAGCTTCCCGACCGCGTCTTCTGATCGCTGAGCCGCAGGTGCGACGTGACGGGCCCGGCCTTCTGGCTGAGACCGGTCTGGTCGAGTCCCTCGACGTGCAGCCCGGCGCGCAGCGCGGCCATGCCGAGCACCTGGTTGACGGTGACGATGCCGGTACCACCGACGCCGGCCATGAACAGGTTGTGCGTTCCGGTCCACACGGCGGGGTCGGGGTCGCCGACCTCCGGCGGAACCGGGATCTCGCGCAACGTCTTCGGTGCGCCTTCCTCGGGCAGCTCGACCGTCACGAACGACGGGCAGTCGCCCTCGAGGCAGGAGTAGTCGGTGTTGCAGCTGGTCTGGTCGATCTTGGTCTTGCGGCCGAATTCGGTGTCGACGGGCTGCACGGACAGGCAGTTGGACTTGACGCCGCAGTCGCCGCAGCCCTCGCAGACGGCCTCGTTGATGACGACGCGGGTGCGGCGGGCGGGCAGCTTGCCGCGCTTGCGCTTGCGGCGGGCCTCGGCGGCGCACTGCTGGTCGAAGATCAGCACGGTGACGCCCTCGATGTCGCGGAGGACGCGCTGCGCCTCGTCGAGGCGGGTCCGGTCCCACAGCAGCGTGTTGGCGGCGAAGTGGGCGCCCTTGTGCCGCTTGGGATCCTCGGCGCACACGATGATCTGCTTGACACCCTCGGACGCCAGCTTGTGGGTCAGTTGAGGCACGGTCAGCCCGGCCTCGGCGTCCTGCGCGCCGGTCATCGCGACGGCGGAGTTGTAGAGCACCTTGTACGTGATGTTGACGCCGGCGGCGACGCACGCCTGCACGGCGAGCTGACCGGAGTGGAAGTAGGTGCCGTCGCCGACGTTCTGGAACATGTGCTTGACGTCGCTGAACGGGGCCTGCCCGATCCACTGCGCACCCTCGCCGCCCATCTGGGTGAGCATCGTGACGGCGCTGTCGGTGCGGCCGGACATCGTGACCAGAGTGTGGCAGCCGATGCCGCCACCCGCGATCGATCCCTCGGGCACCGCGGTGGAGCGGTTGTGCGGGCAGCCGGAGCAGAAGTACGGGGTGCGCGACGTCGGCAGGACAGTCAGCTCGAGACGCGGCGGCGGGGCCGGTGTCAGCGCGACCCGGTCCTTGAGGACGCGGCGCAGCGGTCCGGTGAGCCGGGCGGCGGTCAGTTCGCCGTCGACGGGGATCAGGTTCTTGCCCTGCGCGTTCTTCTTCCCCAGCACGGCGGGTGCGCTGGCGCCGCCGTAGAGGATGTCCTTGAGCTGCGACTCGACGAACGGCATCTTCTCCTCGACGACGAGGACCTGCTCGACGCCGTCGGCGAGTTCGCGAACCTTGTCGGCGCCCAGCGGGTAGGGCATGCCGACGCGGAGGATGCGGATGCCGGCGTCCTCGAGCTGGGAGTCGCCGAGCCCGAGGTCGAGCAGGGCCTGGCGCAGCGAGTCGTAGGCGGTGCCGACGGCGGCGATGCCCAGCCACGCGTTGCGCGGGTTCACCTCGATCTTGTCGATCTCGTTGGCGGCGTTGAACGCCTCGACCATCGCCCAGCGCGGCCCGTACAGGTCGGCCTCGGCGTAGACGCTGTCGGGCGGGGACGCGAGCACGCGCTGCCGGTACGACCACGGCTTGCCGTTCCACTCGATCTCGGGGAGCACGATGTCGAGGTCGGCGAAGTTGCGGTCGAGGGTCCAGAGTCCGTCGGCCACGTCGGCGACGATCTTCATGCCCGACCAGCAGCCGGAGATCCGCGACAGCGCCACACCGTAGAGGCCGAACGTGATGACCTCCTCGGCGTTGCGCGGGAAGAACACGGGCATGCCCATCGCGGCCATGGACCGCTCACTGGCGCAGGGGATGGTGGAGGACTTGGCGTTGGGGTCGTCGCCGACGAGGACGAGGACGCCGCCGCGGGCGTTCGCGCCGTACATGGCGGCGTGCCGGATGGAGTCGCTGGCGCGGTCGAGGCCGGGGCCCTTGCCGTACCAGACGCCGACGACGCCGTCGTGGGTGCGCTCGCCCTGCGGGAGGTCGACCTGGCTGCCCCAGACGGAGGTCGCGGCGAGTTCCTCGTTCATGCCGGGCACGAACTTCACGTCGTGGTCGGTGCTCAACGTGGGGATGGCGGCGATGGTGCGGTCGAGGCCGGCGAGGGGGCTGCCCTGGTAGCCGGAGACGAACGTCGCGACGTTCAGTCCCGCGCGGCGGTCGCGTTCGTGCTGCTCCACCAGCTGGCGGGCGATGGCCTGGACACCGGTCATCAACACCGGGCCCGAGTCGGCCCGGTATCGGTCGGCGAGATCAAAGGATGCTGCACTGGTGCGAGCGTCGTCTAGCTGAGTCATCTGCGATTCCCGATCCGTCGCGTTGAGCATTTCGTGAGCTTGATCCTGTATCTGGTCTAAGATTTGGTCAACGCAAATCGGATCAACTGATCAGTTCACGCAACAGGTGACGGTCGTCACTTCCCGGAGGTACCAAAGTGCTCAGCATCGACAAGCTCGACGTGCAGTTGCTCGGACTGCTCGGCCAGGACTCACGCATGAGCGTGGCCGAACTCGCCAACTCGCTGGGCGTCGCCCGCAACACCGTGCAGTCCCGGATGAAGCGCATGGAGACCAGCGGACTACTCACCGGCTTCCGCCCCAACCTCGACCTCGCCGAGGTCGGGATTCCCATCCAGGCGTTCGTCGGGCTCGAACTCGAACAGGGCAAGCTCACCGCCGTCGGCAACCGCCTCGTCGACCTGCCGGAGGTCATCGAGATCCACGCGACCACCGGCCGCGAAGACCTGCTGGTGCGGGTGGCCACGTCCACGCACGCGGAACTTCAGAAGTTGCTCGAGAAGATCGCGAACCTGCCCGGCATCACGCACTCGACCACCACGATCGCGCTGACCAGCCCGCTGCCGTACCGGATTCAGCCGCTGCTCGAGCACCTCACCGACGACTCCGGGTGGGGCCGGTCCACGGCACTGCCCCGTTCACAGCGCTAGCACCGGTGCAGTAGTTTCAGACCATGAGTGAGAGTCAGGGACGGATCGCGTTCATCCAGGCCACGTGGCACCGCAACATCGTCGACCGCGCACGCGAGGGCTTCACCGACGAGGTGACCACGCTGGGGTATTCGAAGGACGAACTGGACTTCTTCGAGGTGCCGGGCGCGTTCGAGATCCCGCTGCACGCACGCCGCCTCGCCCTCACCGGGCGTTACGACGCCATCGTCGCCGCTGCGCTCGTCGTGGACGGTGGCATCTACCGGCACGAGTTCGTCGCGACCGCGGTGATCGACGGCCTCATGCGCGTGCAACTCGACACGGACGTGCCGGTGTTCTCGGTTGTGCTGACGCCGCACCACTTCCACGAGCACGACGAGCACCTCAACTACTTCCACGACCACTTCGTGAAGAAGGGCGCCGAGGCCGCTCGCGCCTGCGTCGCCACCGTCACGTCGCTGAAGTCGCTGCCGACCGCGAACTGAGATTCGCCCACTCCGAACCGCAACGAGAAACCACCGTCAGTACGGACTGACGGTGGTTTCCTCGTGTTATCGGTCCTTCGCGTGCCGGTGCTGGACGTAGAGGAGCCAGAACACCGGTGCGCCGACGACGGCGAGGATCGTCGCGAACACCCGCAGCCCGACGTTCCCTTCGCCGAAGGGGGCGATCGTGAGGACAATCGTGCAGACGACGGCGCCGAGGAGTTGCCAGTGCGCGCCGAAGAAGCCTGCGACCATCGCCCATGCGTTGCGGGCGACGATGCGCGCCGGCGACTCGGGCTCCGGTGGGGGCGGCGGGGACGGGGCCACCGCAACCGTCGAGTTACGCGCGGCGGCCACCAGTTTCGGGGCGTGGGCGCCGACTGGCGGGGTTTCGCCGTCGGGCTCGCACCGGAACAGGGCGATGCCCACCGTGTCCGCGTAGTCGACGGCCTCGTCGGTGTATCCGGGGCCGGAGAAGTACAGGAGTTTCCGGGCGTGGCTGGTTCCGCGGGTGCCGTAGAGGTTCGCGAGGTCTGACTTGCCTGCACTGCCGCCACGCCACTTCACCTGCGCGTACGCGCGTGACGAGTAGACGTCGATGCCGCCGTCCGCGCCTCCGAGTAGCGCTGTGGCGTCGCCGTAGCCGAGCTTCTGCATCTGCTCGGCGGCGTTGATTTCGGCTTCAGCCGCCGTGCGTATGCGTGCCATGCCTCACTCCCCCAGATCGAACCAGTCTTTCCCCTCGAAGGTACCCGCAGATCCGGTCAAACCAGCTATCGGCCGGTGAACGTCACACCGGCGCCACCGAATTGCAACACACTGCAACTCTTCCCGCCCCCGGCCGCGCGACCGTACCGTTGCCCGAATCAGCACATTCACAATGTAGTGAGGGCGGATTCATGAGGGCAGCACGCTTCCACGGCCGACGCGACATCCGGATCGACGACATCCCGGAGCCTGAATTGCGGCCGGGCGCGGTGAAACTCCGGGTCGCGTGGTGCGGCATCTGCGGCACCGACCTCCACGAGTATCTGGAGGGCCCGATCTTCATCTCCCCGCCGGGGCATCCGCATCCGCTGTCGCACGAGAACGCGCCGGTGACGATGGGCCACGAGTTCTCCGGGACGGTCGAGGAGGTCGGTGAGGGCGTCACCGATGTCGCCGTGGGTGACAACGTGGTGGTGGAGCCGTACTTCGTGTGCAACGAGTGCGCGTCCTGCAAGGCAGGCAACTACCACCTGTGTACGAAGATGGGTTTCATCGGATTGGCCGGTGGCGGAGGCGGACTCAGCGAGAAGGTGGTGGTCGACCGCCGGTGGGTGCACAAGATCGGCGACATCCCGCTCGACGAGGCGGCCCTGATCGAACCGCTGAGCGTCGCGCATCATGCGGTCGTCCGCAGCGGGGCCAAGGCCGGTGATGTCGCGCTCGTCGGCGGCGCGGGGCCGATCGGACTCCTGGTGGCCGCGGTCCTGAAGGGCCTGGGTGTCACCACGATCGTCACGGAACTCAGCGACGCCCGGAAGCAGAAGGCCCTGTCCAGCGAGGTCGCGCATCACGTGATCGACCCGTCGTCGGAGGACGTGAGGGCCCGGGTGCTCGAGCTGACCGACGGTGTCGGCGCCGACCTCGGGTTCGAGTGCGCCGGGGTCAACGCTGTCCTCGACACCCTCCTCGACGCCGTCCGGCCCGCAGCGGTTGTGGTGAACGTGTCGATCTGGGGAAAGCCCGCGACGGTCGACATGCAGAAGCTCGTCCTCAAGGAGATCGACCTGCGCGGCACCATCGCCTACGTCCGCGATCACGAGGCGGTGATCGAGCTGGTGCGCCGCGGCGTGATCGACCTGGCCCCGTTCATCACCGGCCGGATCGAACTCGACAACCTGGTCTCCGAGGGCCTCACGACGTTGATCGAGCACAACGACACGGCGGTGAAGATCCTGGTCCGGGCGTGACCGTCAGTCGGGTTCGTCCGTCGACGGTGTCACCGCCCTGGCCTTGAGCGCCAGCCACAGCTCCATGCGATCGTCGGCCTGGTCGAGGTTCCGCCCGGTCAGCGCCGCGATCTTGTCGATCCGGTTCCGGACGGTGTTGCGGTGCACGGAGAGGGCGGCCGCCGCGGGGTCCCAGGCCCCGTTGGCTCGCAGCCATTCCTCGAGCGTTCGCTGAAGTTCGACGCGTTCGCGCGGCTCGAGCTGATCGAGGGGTGCGAGGACAGCGGTCGAGAAGCCGCTGAGCACGTCGGCCGAGCCGAGTCGCAGCAGCAACTGCACCGTCTCGCCCTCCTTGGCGTCGACGGCGCGGCCCAGGCGGGCACTGACGGCGACGAGGGATCGCGCCTGCATCGCCGACACGGCCAGCGCGTCCACCGGAACCAGGGCGCCGATCCCGATGGCGCATCCCTCCGCGACGCCCGACAGCAGGTCCGCGAGCCCGGCGACCTCGGGGTGCGCGATCTCGATGTCCGAATTGCGCTGTCTCAGGACGGAATCCGGAAGGACCGAACCGATCCGGACGGTGAGGTCGGCCAGCGCCTCGGGAGTGGAGCGCACGACGGCGATCTGCAGGGGATCGCGGGACAGCCCGATGCCGGCCGCGATCTGATGTGCGCGCTCGCGCCGGAGTCCGGGTCTGAGCAGCTGCGCCAGCGCCGCCGCCCGCCGCTGCCGCTCCGGTTCGCCGGCCACGTGGCGGCGTTCGAGTTCGAGCGACAGCAGCGAGACGAGAACATTGGACGCGTGCCGCAGCGCGCTGTCCGCCGACCGCTCGAGCACGACGAACGCGAGCGGGTTCTCGATGCGCACGGGGTGCAGTTCGAGTTCCCGCCGACCGGCGCCGCCGAACGCCGTCCAGCCCTTCGCGCGGGTGGTGTAGCGACCCACCTGGTCCTGAGCGTCCTGCAGGAACGCCGCATCGACGCCGTCGGAGAGTTGGACCACCCCGCCCGACGCGTCCAGCACCGCGCAGAGGGAGCCGCTGACGGACCGCCACGTGTCGAGCAGTCCGCTCAGGGGCGACGGTCCGGCCGCGACCGCCGTGAGTTGATAGCTCAGTTCGATGGCGTCCTCGAGGGCGCGCTTCTCCTCCTCGGCGATCCGGGAGAAGATCCATTTGGTGATGGCGATGAACGGCACCGAGTCGGGGGCGATGAGCAGCGGGACACCGAATTCACGCGCCGCCGCGACGAGCGGCGCCGGTGGCGCCTGGTAGGGCAGCCCGTGCCCCAGACCGAGGCACAGTGCGGCGACCCCGCCCGCGACGCAGTCCCGGACGTAGTCGCGGCATCCGGATTCGGTGGTGGGAAGCATCAGGCCGACGGTCATCAGCAACTCGCCGCCCTGCAGCCAGTCCCGCGGACGCGTCAGTTCGGACACGTGCGCTGCGGTGATGGGGTTGTCGACTCCCGCCGTCCCGCTCATCGACGTGAGCCGCAGCGTGGGGGCGGACAGGACGTCCTGGACGGTGATCACCGGCGACCTCTTGTACGAATTGCCCAACCGTAATAGACGAACTGTACATCTCGCCTCTGGTGCCGGGGCGGCGAAGTGCGCAGAGTGGTGATCAGAGCCACAGCACCTCCTAGGAGTTTCAGTGTCAGATCACCCCGGCGACACCGCCGCGACCCTCGGTGGCACCATCGAGAACCGCTCGATCGACTACGTCCCCGAGGACGAACGTCACGGGAAGGTCCGCGACCAGGGCCCCTTCTGGTTCGTCGGAAACTTCCAGCCCTTCACGGTGGCCATCGGCTTCGTCGGCCCCGCCCTCGGCCTGTCGCTGGGCTGGACGGTTGTCGCGGGCATTCTCGGCATCTTCTTCGGAACGTTGTTCATGGCGTTCCACGCGTCGCAGGGACCGGTGCTCGGACTCCCGCAGATGGTGCAGTCCCGCGCGCAGTTCGGCTATCGCGGTGTCGTCCTCGCGCTCCTCGGGACGTTGTTCACGTACGTCGGGTTCAACGTCGTGGACGTCGTCATCATCAAGGCGGGCCTGCACAGTATCTTCGGGTGGAACGCGGCCGTCATCGCCGTCGTCATCACCGCGGTCGCCACTCTGCTCGCGATCTACGGTCACGATCTGCTGCACCTGTCGTTCCGTGTGCTGTTCTGGCTGTCGCTGCCGCTGTGGGCCATCCTCACGTGGGGTGTCGTGTTCGGGCACGCAGGCGGCGACGCGGGCGCGGCGACCGGCGGGTTCACCCTGCTGGCGTTCATCGCCCAGTTCAGTGTCGCGGCCTCCTACAACATCACCTACGCGCCGTACGTGTCGGACTACTCGCGGTACCTGCCGCGCAACACGCGGACGTCGGCCATCGTGTCGGCCGTGTTCCTCGGCGCCTCCGCGTCGCCGGTCTGGCTGATCCCGGTGGGTGCGTGGATGGCCACGCGCCTCGGAGCCACGGATGCGCTCGCCGGCATCCACGACGCCGGCAACTCGGTGGTCCCGTTCCTCGGCAGTGTGCTCGCCCTCGTCGCGACGCTCGTGCTGGTGGCCACCATGGGCCTGAACGCGTACAGCGGCATGCTCACCGTGATCACCGGCATCGACTCCTTCCGGAAGGTGACCCCGTCCCGCCGGATCCGGGTGGTGACTGTCCTCGCGCTGGCCGCGGTCTGGCTGGTGCTGAGCCTGCTGTTCACCGATTCGACGACCGTCCTGAACACGACGCTGCTGATCATGCTGTACCTCCTCGTGCCGTGGACCGCCGTCAATCTCACCGACTTCTTCTTCGTACGCCGCGGGCACTACGCCATCACCGACCTGTTCACGCCGGACGGGCTGTACGGAATGTGGTCGTGGCGGGGCATGACGGCCTTCTTCGCCGGCATCGTCGCGTCCGTTCCGTTCATGGTGCTGCCGTTCTACGTCGGACCGATCGCCGCGGCCCTCGGTGACGTCGACGTCGCGTTCGCGGTCGGACTCGCCGTGTCGGGGATCGTGTACTGGGTCCTGTCCCGGTCGCTGGACCTCGACACCGAGGAACGGTTCATCGAAGACAGCGAAGCCGCACTGGCAGTCGAGGAGACCCCGGCTCATGGCTGACACGACGACGGCAGACGTCCAGCACGCGATCGACGCGCTGATCCGGGCGTTCGGCGAGCACGACACGACCGCCTACTTCGAGGCGTTCAGCCCGGACGCGACGTTCGTCTTCTACACCCACCCGGTGCCGCTGCCCAGTCGCGAGGCCTACCGCGACCTGTGGACCGAGTGGGAGTCGGACGGGTTCCGCGTCCTCGCGTGCCTTTCCAGCGAGCAGAACGTCACGTTCCCGGCCCCGGATGTCGCGGTGCTGACGCATCGGGTCGGCACCACCGTGCGGGATTCGACGGGAACGGTCGAGCTCGACGAACGGGAGACGATCCTGTTTCGGCGGCGCGAGGACTCGGGCTGGATCGCCGTCCACGAGCACTTGTCGCCCCAGTCGATCACAGCCTGATAGCTGACAGATAGCTGGCCCGAGGTGGACCGCGTCACATCAGGATCCCGTGGAGTTGCGGAGGCAGACTCCTGACGGTGTACTGGTCAGTAAACCTGCCCGGCTCGGCCTATCGCGAAGGTGCACAGATGACGGACGAACGGCCCGGCAAGAATCAGACCCCACCGGACAAGGCGACGCGACCGACACCGAAGGAGGCGACCCCGGACGTCTCCAAGACCGATCTCGCGGCCGTCGTCGACGCGCTCACCGCGACGAACGAGAAGAATTTGGACTTCTGACCTCGCGCCTCAGGCCCGCTCCCGGTGCGGCACGAACTCGAACGTCAGGCACGCGAACGCCACGGGCAGCAGGTAGCGGAAACGCAGGAGGACGTATCGCCGGTTCCCCGTGGAATGGAACTTGCCGAGGTAGCGGTACAGCGACTCGAGCGAGATCAGCACGTCGCCGAGGTGCAGGACACGGCGGAAGAGCCGCGCCCCCGCGCCGGGTGCGTCGGGGGCGAGGAGTTCGGGGAACGCCGCGAACGACAGCGAGACGTATCGCGCACCGGTGTGCTCCGCGTACCGGATGACGTCGACGGTCATGCGTTCGTCGGTGCCGTTCGGCGCGCCGTCGCCGCGCCACGGAACGTCGAGACTCAGTTCGCGGGCGGAATCGGCGGTGCCGTAACGCTGGAAGGCGACGGCCCGCCCGGTGGAGTCGCGCGCGATGACGAGCAGAATGCCGGGGAGTGCGCCGTCCAGCAGGTGGTCGAGGATCATCGAGAACCCGCGGCGCTGATGTCCGGCGCGGGCGACCTCGACGATGTCCGACAACTCCCGGCGCGTCGGTTCGTCGAGCGCGGCTTCCGGGACGATCTCGGTGGTGAGCCCGGCGTTGTGGGTGCGCTGCACGGCCTGCCGGAGGTTGCGGAACTTCCTGCCGTGCAGGGTGAAGTGTCCGACGTCGATCACCACGTCACGGCCGATCGGGACCGCCGACAACGGCTTTCGGGTGTCGCCGCCGAACTCCCACAACCGGGCGACGCGCTCCCCCGCTCCGAGCACGGCGACGCGCCAACCGCGTTCGGCCGCGAACTCGGAGAACTCGTCGAGGAGGGCGCCGAATTCGAGCGCGTTGCCGATGGGATCGCCGGAGACGACCGCTATTCCGGATCGCGCCCGGTAGGCGATTGCCGCGGTGCCCGACGCGTTGAAGTAGTACGACTTCGCCGAATTGAGGGCGAACGGCGACAGCGGATCGTCCGTGGTCTGCTGGATCAGCGAGAAGACGCGGGCACGGTCCTCGGGTTGCGGCACACTGCGCACCGGCAGCATCAGGACGGGTCCGGTGGCCACGAGGAGGAGAAATCCCGGAGTCGAATGTGCGCTCGTGTACGCCACATCCGCGGCGGCCACGAACAGCACCGCCGCCGCCGAATGGGTCATGGTGACGGGCCGGCGCAGATGCAGTCCCCGGGCCACCAGCAGGACGGCGATTCCGGCCGCGACCATCCACGTGCGAACGGGCCCCGACCGCCCGGCCATCCACATGAGCACGAGGCCGACCACGACGGTTGCGCCGACGAGCGCCATCCGCGCCGCGGGCGATTCGGGCCGGTACACCCGCAGCCCGGGCACGGTCATCGGTGTCGACTTCGAATTCTGCATCCGCACCCCTGCCCCAGGTGACGACTGTTCCGGTGCCTCCAATCTAGCGGCTCCGCCGCCCGTGAGTGGTTGACGAGTCCCTGCACTCGCTACGCACTCACGAGTGCAGCCGTGGCGGCGGTGCCCCGTGCGGCAGGGACGGCCCGACCGCCGTGAGTGAGCCTGCGGTGCGCCCCTTCCCCCAGCCGAGTTTCTCGCGGTACCGGCCGATGTGGTCCTCGGGGATGTTCTGCCCGTCGACGAGCGGCGTGGACTGCGGGTCCACGTACAGCGCGTCGACCGGGCAGTACGCCTCGCACATGAAGCACGTCTGGCAGTCCGATTGCCGCGCGATCACGGGGATCCCGGTGTCGGTGCGGTCGAAGACGTTGGTGGGGCACGCGTCGACGCACTTGTCGCAGCCGATGCACGCCTCGGCCAGCAGCACCTCGATCACGAGGCCACCCGCAACAGCCCACTGTGTGCCGCGCCGGTCGCAGTCCACACGTCGTCCAGCCCACCGGTGAGCACATGGTGGTGCTGCGCCGGGTCGAGGTCCGGGTAGTCGGCGCGCTTACTCATTCCGCGGGTTTCCGTCCGCGCGAGCGTCGAGTGGTACATCCACCGGCCCACCGCGGTGATCGCCGCGGCCTGGCGGGCCCGGACACGTTCGTCGCCGGAGTCGCCGCCGAGGCCCAGCGACAACGCCGTCCACAACGACTCCAGCTCGTCGAGCGCACCCTGCACCCGCACACCGTCCCGCAGATAGTTCTTCTCGTACGGGATGAGTTCGGCCTGCGCGGCCGCGACGACCGCGGACGCCTCCAGCCCCGACCGCCCCGTGGGCCGCAGTCCTGCCCGGCCGGCGGGACGCAGTTCGCCCGCCCGGACCCGACGTTCGGTTAGCGCGAACCGCGCGGCCCCCGTGCCCGCCCAGCTGCCGGACGACATCGCCCACGCCGAGTTGTGGCTGCCGCCGCCGGTGAAGCCGCCGCAGATGCGTTCGCGGGTGGCGGCGTCACCCGCCGCGAACAGGCCGGGGACGGATGTGGCGCAGGTGTCGTCGACCACGTCGATGCCGCCGGTTCCGCGCACCGTCCCCTCGGCGAGCATGCTGACCTCGAAGCGGTCGGTGAACGGGTTGATGCCGCGCCGGTCGAATTGCAGGAAGAAGTTGGGCTGGCCGAGTCGCATCTGGCGCTGCACGTCGTCGTCGGCGCGGTCCAGCTGGGCGAACACCGGCTCGGACAGCAGCGTTTTCGCGATCACCGAGCGTCCCTTGGTGGAGCCGGCGCCCTCGAGGACGCGTCCGTCGGCGTGGAAGAACGTGGCGTAGCCGTAGTAGGCGGTCTTGGTGATGGTGGAGTTGGCGGGGACGATCGCGTACGCGTTGGAGAATTCCATGCCGGAGAACGTCGCGCCCACCTCGGCGGCCATCAGCGCGCCGTCGCCGGTGTCGACGTTCGTGCCCAGTGCGCGGGACAGGAACGCGCAGCCGCCGCTCGCGATCACGACGGCGCCCGCGGTGATCCGGTAGTCGCGGTCGTCCTGGCGCTGGTAGCCCGCCGCGCCGCGCACCTGGCCGTCGGCGTCGACGAGCAGTTCGAGGGCCGGCGAGTGGTCGAGAATCCGGACGCCCGCCTTCTTCACCCACGCCCGCATCCGCCGCATGTATTCGGGCCCTTGGAGTCCGGTGCGGATCTGCCTGCCGGTGTCGGGGTCGACGGGGAACGGGTACCGGCCTTCCTCGGCGAGGAGGTTCATGTTCGCGTACGTCTGGTCGAGAACGCGGTCCATCCAGTGGTGATCGGCGAGATGGCCACCGAGCGTTTCGCGACTGGCCTTGGCCTTCGCGCGCGCGGACGGGTCGGGGTCGACGTACCAGACACCGGTGCCCGAAGGCGCGGTGGCGCCGCTGGTTCCGCAGTACCCCTTGTCGACGAGGACGACGTCCACCCCGGATTGCCGTGCGCGCAGCGCGGCCCACGTTCCTGCGGGGCCGCCGCCGATGACGAGGACGTCGGTGCTCAGGTCGAGAAGTTCGGTCATGAAGGGCGCTCCTGTCGAGGCGGAACAACTGCCCTTCAACGCTTCCGCACATCGGCCCACGCCGCCATCGTCAGAATCAGCGTGAACCGAATCGCCCGTGAGCGGTTAACGAGTCCAGGGACTCGCTAACCACGCACGGGCGCTACGCGCCTTTGCCGTAGTCGACGCTCAGCCAGTGCTCCGGCCGCATACGGATGACGATCGCGCTGTCGTCGTAGGCCTCCTCCACGAAACTGTCGACCTCCTCGGCGGGCAGGTAGCGGGTGGCGAGTCTGCGGACGACGTCGGCGGTGGGTGATTCGTCGAACTCCGCCGGACCTTCGACGCTGACGTACCGGTACGGCGGCTTCTCGTCCTGGGCGACGAGGCTGAAGCGGCCGGCGGCGCGGATCAGCCGCTCTTTCAGCGACCCGCGTCCGGTCCAGACGTAGACGTGGCCGCCGGGTTCGTAGCCGTACCAGATGGGCACGGCGAGCGGTGCCCGCCCGTCGCGGTCGACGGCGATCACCCCCACGTGTACGTCGGCGAGGAACTTCTCGCGCTGTTCACTGGTCATCGACAACTGCGACATGTCAGTCTCCGCTCTGGTGTTCGGGTTTCGACGGTGGTGCGGGGTCGAGCAGCTGGGCGAGGTGTTGCGACGATCGGGTCGGGTCGAGTTGCCGTACCTGCATGTGGCAGCTGAATCCGTCGGTCAGCACGACTGCGTCTTCGGGACTGTCGCGCAGTGCGGGGGCGAGTGCCTGTTCCGCCACCTGCATGCTGAGGTCGTAGTGGTCGGCCTCGAACCCGAAGTTTCCTGCGACGCCGCAGCATCCGGTGGCCTCGCGGACGCGTTCGACGCCGACCGCCTGCAGGGCCTTCCGCTGGCCGGCCGCGCCGAACACGGCGTATTCGTGGCAGTGGGTCTGCACGGTGACGTCCTCGGGCAGCGCCACGCTCGGGGTCCAGCCTGCCTGGGCGCGCTCGAGGACCGCACCCGCGAAACTCTGGACGCGGGCGGCTACGCGTCGTGCGGCGTCGGTGTGGACGAGTTCGGGCAGGTCCTTGCGGAACGCGGCGGCGCAGCTCGGTTCGAGGACGACGATGGGGCGGTCGGTGCCGTCGTCGAGGAGTTCGGCCGCCTTGGCGAGGGTCTTCTTGGCCTGCTTCAGCTGTCCGGTGGAGATCCAGGTGAGCCCGCAGCACACGTCGCTGCGACACTGGGAACTGAGTCCCGCCTCGGCGAGTACCCGCGACGCGGCGCCGACCACCTCGGGGCGGAATCCGCGGGTGAACGTGTCGGCAAGCATCACGACGTCCGCGGTGCCGTTCTGTGAGGTCTCCCCGACCGCGCGCCGGATCTGCTTGCGGGACGCGAACTCCGGCATCGACCGGTGCGGGGTGAGACCACCCAGTTTTGCCGCGACCTTCGCCAGCCTGCCCGCGGTGAGCCGATTCACCACGGGGGCGGACCGTTCGGCGATCTTCAACCATACCGGCAGCCACCCGAGGGAGTAGTGCGACAGCGGACGCATCCGGCCGCGGTAGTGGTGGTCGAGGAATTCGGACTTGTACGTGGCCATGTCGACGCCCACCGGGCAGTCGGTGGAGCAGGCCTTGCAGGACAGGCAGAGGTCGAGGGATTCCTTGACGTCCTCGGAGCGCCATCCGTCGGCGACGGTCGGCGAGTTGCGGACCATCTCCTGCAGGGCGCGGGCCCGGCCGCGGGTGGAGTCTTTCTCGTCGCCGGTCGCGCGGAAGCTGGGGCACATCACCCCGCCGGTCGAGGCGCGGCAGCGGCCCACCCCGATGCACCCTTGGACGGCGTGGACGAACGGTGCGACGGGGACGTCGCTGGTGGGGGTGAGGTCGAAAGTCGTCTGCCACGCCCGCGGGTTCACGCCGTCGAGGGCCAGGCTGCCCAGCAGCGGTTCGGGGTCGACGATGCTGCCCGGGTTCAGCACGGCTGCCGGATCCCAGAGCCGCTTGAACTTCGCGAACGCCGCCATCATGGTCGGGGTGTACATGATCGGCAGCAGCGCCGACCGTGCGCGACCGTCGCCGTGCTCCCCCGACATCGATCCGCCGAACCGCACGCACAGTTCCGCGGCGCGGTGGATGAACCGCGACATGACGTCCCGGCCCTCCTCGGTGCGCTGGTCGAAGTTGATGCGGATGTGCATGCAGCCGGCGCCGAAGTGCCCGTACATCACGCCGGTGAGCCCGAATTCGGCGAGCAGGGCCTTGATGTCGACGAGGTAGTCGGCCAGCTGGTCGGGCGCGACGGCGGAATCCTCCCAGCCCGTCCAGGATTCGCCGCCCTCGACGAGTCGGGCCGACAGTCCGGCGCCGTCCTCGCGTACCCGCCACAGCGACGCGCGTTCCGCCGGGTCCCCGACCACCCGCGAGTCGACGAGCCGCCCGGCCGCCCGCAGCTTCGAGACCAGTTCGGTGCCGCGCAGTTTCACCTCGTCGAGGTCCTCACCGTCGAGGTCGACGTACAGCCAGGCCTCGCCGTCGGGCAGCCCGACAACGGAGTCGGCGCCGCGCAGGTGCCGCATGGTGTCGACGATCGCCGAGTCGATGCCTTCGATCGCGGCGGGCGAGTACGCGAGGATCAGCGCGTTGTCGCGGGCGGCGTCCACCAGGTCGCGGTATCCGAGGCACAGCAGCATGGCCGCGGGCGGCACCGGCACCAGCGCGACGGTCGCAGCTACGATCACCGCGCACGTCCCCTCGCTTCCCACCAGGGCGCGGGCCACGTCGAAGCCGTTCTCGGGCAACAGGTTCGCTAGGTGAAATCCGGATACCTGCCGCGGGATGCGGCCCAGCTCGAGGCGGAACTCGCCGAGATGCTCCTGCGTCAGCTCGTCGAGTCCGGCGGCGATCCGTTCAGCCTCGCTCGCCGCAGATGAGTCTTCCGGGTCGGTGGCGCGCAGTCCGTCGCGGGTGGCGGTCAGCCGGTGCCCGTTCGCGGTCACGAGATCGAGTGCGACGACGTGATCGGACGTGCGGCCGTACCGCACGGAGTGGTTGCCGCAGGCGTCGTTGCCGATCGCACCGCCGACGGTCGCGCGGGACTTGCTGGACGGGTCGGGTGCGAAGGTGAACGCGCCGTCCGTCGCCAGTTGCACGTCTTTCTGCAGGTCCGTGAGGACGATTCCGGGTTCGACGACGGCGGTTCGGGCGGACGCGTCGACGGCCCGCACCTGATTCATGTGCCGGGAGAAGTCGAGTACCACTCCCCTGCCGATCGCGTTGCCCGCGAGTGACGTACCGCCACCCCGGCTGGTGATGGGGATGCCGCGGTCGGTGCAGGCCCGGACGATCGCCACCACGTCGCCGGCGCTGCGTGGAAATGCGACGGCCAGCGGCGGCACCCGGTAATTGGAGGCGTCGAAGGAGTATTCGGCACGCCGCCGCGATCCGGTGTCGAGGTCGATGCCCAGCTCGGCGAGCTCGGCGTGCAGGTCGGCGGCGGGACGTGTCAGCTCAGCCACGCGTCGATCTGTCCCGTCTCGTCGGAGTCAGCTACCGGAATTCTCGTCAGCGGGGCCATGGCTACATGGTCGAGCCGCTCCCGAAGATTGTCAACAATCCTCTCGGTGAGCCGGGTACGGTTCGGAGGGGTGAGCGTCGTGCGAACGCCTTCACCCGCCCAGCGTCTGTTGGCTGTGCGGGTCGGAGCCACGGCCTGGGTGCTCATCGCCCTGTATTTCCTCGCGGAGGTCGTGACCGCGCGCGCCTGGCCGCGGCCGTACGAGGTGCGGACCAATTCGGTCAGCAATCTGGGCGTCACGGGTTGCGACGGCTCCGCGGCCCAGGTCGCGGCCGCGCGACTCTGTTCGCCTCTGCACACGGTGATCAACAGCGCCTTCGTGATGACCGGGGTGCTCATCGTCGCGGGGGCCGTGGGCCTGCGCGAATTCCTCCCGCCGGGACGCGTGCGCCGGGTGGCGTTGACGTTGCTCGCACTGGCCTCCGTCAGCGCATCACTGACGGGCGTCGTGCCCGTCAACGTTGACGCTCACCTGCACCAACTGGTCGCGACCCCGACGTTCGTCGCGCGCAACGCCGCGATGATCGTCATCGCGATCGCGCTCCACCGGCGATGGCGCGTCTTCGCGCTCTGGACCGGTCTCTGCTGCCTCGTCGGGGTCGTCGGGATGGCGGCGATCCTCCTCCCCGGCGCGCCGTTCGGCATCACCGAACGCCTGGCCCTCTATCCGTTCACGGTGTGGGTCGTGACCGCCGGTGTCGCGGCGCTCCGCACCCGTGCGTGGTTAACGAGTCCAGAGCCTCCTTAACCCCGCACGGGGCGCCGAAGGCGCACCATGGAGTGATGTCCACAGCTCTCACGCATGCCGCCGCCACTCAGCAGTTCGCGGAGAACGGCCGCATCTCGATCGAACCCAATCACAAGCGCATCCGGGTGTTCTTCGGCGGTCAGGCGGTCGCCGACACCACCCGTTCGGTGTACCTGTTCGAGAAGGGTCACCTGCCCGTCTATTACATTCCCCGCGACGACGTGAACTTCGACCTCCTCGAGCCCGTCGACGCGACCACGACCTGCCCATGGAAGGGCAAGGCCCGGTACTGGGATCTCGTCGTCGGCGACCGTCGCGCGGAGCAATCCGTGTGGGGTTACGACGCCAAACTGGAGGATTCCCTCGACCTCAGCCCGTACGTCGCGTTCTACTGGCACAGGATGGACGCCTGGTACGAGGAGGATCAGCAGGTGTTCGTCCACGCCCGCGACCCGTATGTCCGCGTCGACGTGCTGCCGTCGTCCCGGCACGTCGAGGTGTTCGTCGGCGACACGCTCGTCGCCGATACCGTCCGCCCACGACTGCTGTTCGAGACGTCGCTGCCGGTGCGCTACTACGTGCCCCGCATCGACGTGCGATCCGAGTTCTTCACCGCCTCCGACACCAGGACGTCCTGCCCGTACAAGGGGACGGCGTCGTATCTGTCGTTCACCGGGGCGGACGGCTCCGACCCCGTCGAGGACGCCGCCTGGTTCTACCCGTTCACCACCGCGGAGGCGTCGGGCATCGACGACCACGTGTCGTTCTACCCCGACCGCGTGCGGATCGTCGTGGACGGCACCGAGGTGGAGAACTGATGTCAGTCCCGAGGAGGCAGCGGGGGTAGTTCCAGATTGTCCCGGAACGTGTCGCCCACGTAGTCGTTGCCGACGATTCCGCGACGCCGCAGTTCGGGCAGCAGACCGTTGACGACGAAGTCCCGGGTCCGTTCCTCGGCGAGCCCGCCGAGGGAGATGACGTCGAGGACACCGGCGTCGTAGCGTTCCTGGACGGCGTCGGCGAGTTGTTCGGGTGTTCCCGCGACCGCCCAGTGGCCGGTGTCCTTGGACGCGATGATCAGTTCGCGCAGGGTCCGCCCGGACGCGGCGAGCCGGCTGAAGATTTCGACCCGGCCCCGGCGGCGGTTCACCGACCGGACGTCGGGCAGGACGCCGGCCGGGATCGGCTTGTCGAGCGGCAGCCCGGACAGGTCGACGTCGCCACCGAGCATGTCCTCCAGCCGGATCCGGCCGGCGTCGAGGTCCGTCGCCTCCTCCTGTTCCCGCACCAGCCGGCGCACTTCTTCCTCGGACGCGCCGTAGGTGGCGTGGAAGGAGCTCATGATCAGCGGCAGCCCGTCGGCGCGGCCCAGTTCGGCGGCCCGCGCCCGGATGCTCTTGGTGTAGGTGACGGCGTCCTCGAGGGTCGGCAGCGACGTGAACACGACCTCCGCGAACCGGGCCCCGAATTCGACGCCGGCCGCGGATTGGCCGGCCTGGAACTGCACGGGACGACGCTGCGGCAGCGGCGGGATGTTCAACGGGCCCTTCACCGTGAAGTACGTGCCCGCGTGGTCGATCGGGCGCACTCGATCGGCGTCGAGCGTGGTTCCCCCGGCACCGTCGGAAGTGAGCGCTCCGGGTTGCCAACTGTCGAACAAGGCGTTGATCACCTCGAGGGATTCCGTGGCGCGGGCGTAGCGTTCCTCAGGGCTCGGCAGGTCGCGGTCGCTGTAGTTCTCCTCGCTGAGTGACGACGTGACGGCGTTCCAGGCGGCGCGACCGTTGCTGACGTGGTCGAGGGTGCCGAACAGCCGCGCGAGGTTGTACGGGTTACCTACTTTGTCGGCGCAAGGTCGTACCCTGCTCGTGTTGGCCGACGATGGGGGTGGTTGATGATCTGGTGCGGGAGATGACCGGGGTGATGAAGTCGCTGTGTGCGCCCGCCTGTACGGGTAGCGCAGTGCCCGTCACCGTGCTGCCGCCGCCGTGGCGCCCATGAGGGCCACCGCGGTATTCGCGGATCGGACTGCCGACATCGCTGCGCCGGATCCGTCCCGAAAGGTGATCCGGGCGTTCGTGTACGTCCTCGATCCCACGCCGGAACAGGTCGAGGCACTGCGGTCGCACTGTGGGGCGCAGCGCTTCGCCTACAACTGGGCACTGTCGCAGGTGAAAGCGAACCTCGACCAACGGGCGGCGGAACGCTCCTACGGTGTTCCCGAGGCGGAGCTGACCCCGGCGATGTCATGGTCGGCGTACAGCCTGCGCAAACACTGGAACACCGTCAAAGACGACATCGCTGTCAACCCTGAGACCAGGCAGCCGTGGTGGCCGGAGAACTCGAAGGAGGCCTACAGTTCCGGGATCGCGAACTGTGCTGCAGCCCTGTCGAACTGGTCCGATACTCGGTCCGGGAAACGTAAAGGCTCGATGGGGTTTCCCCGATTCAAGAGCAAACGGGCGGCGCTCTCCTGCCGGTTCACTACGGATGCTTTCGGGTTGGTCACCGACGGCGGTGACCGCCGTCATGTGAAGTTGCCTCGGATCGGGGCGATCCGGACGTGTGAATCCACCCGCAAACTGGCCCGCAAGACGATCGCCGGGTCGGCTCGGATCCGGTCGGCGACCCTGTCGTACCGTCGGGGCCGGTGACAGGTGTCGTTCTCCGTCGAGACCACGCTCCCCGCCAGGGCACTCCCACCCACCGGTGCCGCCGCGGTCGCCGATCGTGGTGTGGGCGGTTCGTTAGTCGGAGTCGATGTGGGGGTCAAACACCTCGCTGTTCTCTCGACTGGGGAGATGATCGAGAATCCGAAACATGCACGGAAGCAGGCGAAAAAACTTCGTCGTCTGGAGCACCGCGCATCGCGGCGGGTCGGCCCGGATCGTCGCACAGGTCAACAGCCCTCCCGGCGGTGGCAGCGCACCCAGGACCAGATCCGGGCAGTGCACACCCGCATCGCCGCCGGACGCTGCGATCACCTGCACAAACTCACCACTCGGTTGGTGCGGGACTTCGATACCGTCGTTGTCGAAGGTCTCAACATCGCGGGAATGACCCGATCCGGTGGCGCCTACAAACGCGGGCTGAATCGGGCCCTACATGATGCGGGGCTCGCCGAGATCCGGCGACGACTGGCCTACAAGACCGAGTGGACCGGCACCGGACTGCATGTGGCGGATCGTTGGTATCCGTCGAGTAAGACCTGCTCGAACTGTCAGGTAGTGAAAGCCAAACTGCCTTTGAAGGTTCGGGTGTTCACCTGCGATGCGTGCGGTTACCGCGCTGATCGTGATCACAACGCTGCCCTCAACCTTGCTGCCCTCGCAGCGGTTGTTGACGGTTGTGCGTCTTCGGCGAGTTGCGGACGAGACGTAAAAGAAGCCCGACAGAAACCAACCATAAGACCCGCCACTCGGCGGGCTGACGGTATCGCTGCGGGAACACCACACAGTGGTGAACGTGGCCGGGGTAACCCGGACACTCATGCCGAGTGCACTAAACAACACTCAGCGTGAACGGTGGTGGAACGTGGTGGTCTCGCGGCGCGTCGAACTTGTTCGCCTCGGCGATCTTCGCGATCTCGATCGACGACGCGACGGTCGACTGCTGCGGATCGATGGCGGCGGCATAGGTGCTCACGGCGCCGCTGACTCCCGTGACCGTCTTCAGCGGCCGGCGACGTGGGGTGCTCATCGTCGATAGCCTAGGAACGACGGCCCGGTCCGCCCAGCGTTTCGATCAGGCGGATTCTGACCGCCTGCGGGACGTTCCGGTTACCGTCGGGGTGTGCTGTTCTCGCAGATCGTCGCGACGTCCCGGGACGTGGGGGCCACGCGGTCGCGCAAGGTGAAGGTCGGGGCGCTGCGCGAGGTCCTCACCCAACTGGAGCCGGCCGAGGTGGAACCGGTGGTGGCGTGGCTGTCCGGGGAGCTTCGGCAGGGCCGGATCGGGATCGGCTGGCGGACACTCGCCGACATTTCCGCCACCCCGGCCGACGTCCCGTCCGTGACGGTGTCGGACCTCGACGGGACCGTCAACGCCGTCGCCGGGATCTCCGGTTCCGGATCCGCCGCCCGCCGACGCGAACTGCTCGCGGACCTCTTCGCCCGCACCACCGCCGACGAGCGGGACTTCCTGCTGCGACTGCTCACCGGCGACCTTCGCCAGGGTGCGCTCGAGGGAGTGATGACCGACGCGATCGCGGCGGCCGCCGACCTTCCCGTCGAACCGGTGCGCCGGGCGTTCATGCTGTCGGGACGCCTTCCCGCGACGGCGGTCGCGGCGTTCGACGGCGGCGTCGACGCCCTCACCGCGTTCCGGTTGGAGGTCGGTCGTCCGGTCCGGCCCATGCTGGCCTCCCCCGCCGAATCACTCACCGACGCGTGGACCGAACTCGGCGGCGACGTCAGCGTCGAATACAAACTCGACGGCGCGCGCATCCAGGTGCACCGCAACGGCGACGAGGTGCACATCTTCACCCGCACCCTGCGTGAGATCACCGGCAGCGTGCCGGAACTCGTCGAACTCGTCGCCGGCCTGCCCTGCACGTCGGCGGTGTTCGACGGGGAGACACTGGCGCTCACCGACAGCGGCCGGCCCCGACCGTTCCAGGAGACGATGAGCCGCTTCGGCGCCGAGTCCGCCCGCGACCTGCTGCTGCACCCCTACTTCTTCGACTGCCTGCACCTCGACGGCGTCGACCTTCTGGACGCGCCGCTGGAGGAGCGGCTGGCGGCCCTGGAACGCGTTGCCCCGCAACACCGCATCCCCGGGCTGATCCGCCCCGACAGCGACGGCGCCGCAACCCATTTCGACGACGCCCTTGCCGCCGGGCACGAAGGGGTGATGGTCAAATCGCTCGCCGCACCGTATGCGGCGGGACGACGCGGCCGCGCCTGGCAGAAGGTGAAACCGGAGCACACGCTCGATCTGGTGGTGCTCGGCGCCGAATGGGGTTACGGGCGACGCACCGGCTACCTGTCCAACCTGCACCTCGGCGCACGCGACCCGGACGGCGGCGAACCCATCATGGTGGGCAAGACGTTCAAGGGCCTCACCGACGCGCTACTGCAGTGGCAGACGGACGAATTCCCGCGCCACGAACGCGACCGCGACGATCACACCGTGTACCTGCACCCCGACCTCGTCGTGGAGATCGAACTCGACGGCGTCCAGGTCAGCACGCGTTACCCCGGCGGCCTCGCGCTGCGATTCGCGCGCGTCCTGCGCTACCGCCCCGACAAGACTGCCGCCGAAGCCGACACCATCGACGCCGTGCGGGCCCTGCTGCCGGGTTGACACCGCCCCGCTCGTCCTGCGCGGCGAGCGTGTGCGCGGTAACCTCCCCGGCACAGATAAGGACGCCGCGCCGCGAGGGGGTCGACTGGTGATCTTCGTTTCCCGTTTCGTGCCGTCCCCCGTCGAGCGCACCGTCCGGAGGGCGGCCTCGGCTGCCGAGGGGCCGGTCCGCGTCGCCGTATGTGCGGTGACCGTGCCGATCGAGGTCGCGAAGACGTCGTTCCACATCCTCCGGCTCACCGAGGAACTGCTCGAGGAGGTCGTGTTCCTGTTGCGGACGATGCGGCCGGTGGTCGAGGCGGTGAGCACCACCCAGCAGTCCGACAATTTCGACACGGTGTTCCGGACGCTCGAACAGATCCAGCAGTCGGCCGACGCGATCGCCCGCACGCCGATCGGGGTCGTCCGGAGCGTGTTCGCGCCGGCCCGTCCGTCGCCCGAGCAGATCGACTATCACCCCACGATCATCGACGCCGAGCCGCCGAAGCCGTCCGGCGTGGCGGTCCGGATCGCGTCCCTCACCGTGACGGCGCCGAGCATCACGTTCGGCAGTCCGAAACGCTGACCCGGGCTATCGTCCGGGAAAGAAGTCGGCGCTCTGCACGTAATCCATTGCGGCGGTGAACGTCGGGTCACTCATGCGCCTGGTCATCTCCGCCCCCTCGACGTCCTCGATGTGGGTCTGGACCCACCAGAGGTTGCCGAACGGGTCGCGGACGCGTCCCACGAGGTCGCCCCAGAACAGGTGCGTCGCCTTCGTCACCAGCGTGCCGCCGGCCGCGACGGCCTGCGCGAGCACCGCCTCCGCGTCGTCGACGTAGAGGCGGAGGAACCCGGGCGTCGGCGGCCAGTCGGGTCGGGCATCGAACATCATCACGACGGCGTTCCCGATCCTCACCTCGGCGTGCCCGATGGTGCCGTCCTCGCCCACCATCCGTCCGAGTTCCTCGCCGTCGAACGCCGCCTTCACGTAGTCGATGAGCGCGGCGGTGTCGCGGGAGATGATCCACGGTGTGACGGTGGTGTAGCCCTCGGGAATCGGATCGACGATCATGCGGTCCTCCTGCGTCGGCGAATCGGTTCACTCACCGTAGAACCGATAGCGGTCAGCTTCGGTCCGCATTTGATCGCCCGGATACGCTCGTATCGTGTCCGAACACATCCTCGTCACCGGTGGATCCCGCGGCATCGGCGCAGCGGTGGTGCGCCTCGCCGTGCACCGCGGCTACCAGGTGACGTTCACGTTCCAGAACGACGACGAGGCCGCCGAGCAACTCGTCCACCAGTGCGGTGTCCGCGCCACCGCGGTGCGGGCAGACGTCCGCGACGCGGATGAGGCCGTCGCCGTCGTCGATGCGGCCGACCAACGCGGTCAGCTGGTCGCGTTGGTCAACAACGCGGGGACCACCGGCGCGCTCGGCACGTTCCTCACCACCCCGGACGCAGTGGTGCGGGAGGTGTTCGACGTCAACGTCTTCGGGGCGATGGCCTACGCCCGCGCGGCCGCCGAGCACTGGATCCGAACAGGGCGCCCCGGCGTCATCGTCAATCTCAGTTCGATCGCGGCCCGCACCGGCGCACCGGGCGAATACGTCGGGTACGCGGCCTCCAAGGCGGCCGTGGACAGTTTCACGGTGGGACTCGGGCGGGAACTGGCGAGCGCGAACATCCGCGTCGTCGGCGTCGCTCCCGGTACGACGGACACCGACATCCACGCCGCTGCCGGCGACCCCGGACGACCCGGGCGAGTGGCCGGGAAGGTGCCACTCGGCCGGGTCGCGGAACCCGAGGAGATCGCCGAAGCGGTGCTGTGGGCCCTGTCCCACCAGGCGTCCTACGTCACCGCCACGACCATCGACGTCGCCGGGGGTCTGTGACGCTAGCGCCCTCGCGAGCCGACCCTCGGGACGAGCATCGGCACCCGTGAGCGGTAGGTGCGGTAGTCGTCGCCGAACGTGTCGACCAGGTCGTGCTCCTCGAAGCGCACCGCCACCAGGATGAAGCCGGTGGTCCCGACGGCGAACAACAACCGGCCCCAGGTCATCGTAGGCGCCACCCAGAACGCGATGATGAAACCGGCATAGAGCGGGTGCCGGATCACCCGGTACAGCACAGGGGTCCGAAAGTGACTGGGCAGAGCCGACTTTCCGCTCTGGTTCCGCAGCACCTGGCGCAGCCCGAACAGGTCGAAGTGGTCGATGGCGAATGTCGCCGCCAGCACGAGGGCCCACCCGCCGAGCGACACGACGTAGATCACGACGCGGACCCAATCGGTCTCCACGTCCCAGATCTGCTCGGGTAACGGACGCCATTGCCACATCAGCAGCGCCAGCGCGGCCGTGGCGAACAGTACGTACGTCGAGCGCTCCATCGGTTCGGGGACGATCCTGGTCCAGCGTTTCTTGAACCAGGGCCGGGCCATCACCGAATGCTGCATGGCGAAGACCGTCAGCAGCACCACGTCGATGACCACGGCGACCGCGACGGGAGCGTCGGGGCCGTCGTTGATCGTGTGGGGCACCACGAGTCCCTCGACCCATCCGATCGCGTACAGGAACACGATCAGGAACGTGACGTACACGAGCGTGCCGTACACGGTGATCAGTGTTCGCGCGACTCCACCAGTGCGATGTTTCCGGTGTGCTTCGACCATCTCGGCCATGATGTTCTCTCCGATCCATGGGTTTCCCCCGACGCTCCGAAGTCTCCGATCGGGCGAGGTGCGGAACAAGGAACCCTGGGGTGGGAGTCGCCGCACCCCGCGACCGTGTCGGATGAGTTGACTACCCTGTTGCCATGCTTCCCGGGGACTTGCGCGACATCGACGTGGCGTCGATCAAGGCGGTCCTCGGCACCACCACGTACACCCGCGGCGAGCAGTACGCCCGCGACCACGCGGTCATCGAGATGTCGTGGGATCCGGCGGCCAAGGAGCTGTGGGGCGAGGTGGCGGGCACGGCGACGGAACCGTACTCCGCGTCGGCGTTCATCGTCTCCAGCAGCGGCCGCACCGTGTACCGGTACGGGATCTGCACGTGTCCGGTCGGCATGAACTGCAAGCACGTCGCCGCCCTGCTGATCACCGCGATGAAACAGGCGAGGTCCGAGGCCCAGTCGGCAGTCGCGCCCACCTGGGAACGCTGGCTCGGTTCCCTGCTCACCGCCGATCCGTTCGGCGACTCCGGCAGGCGTTCGCCGCTCGCCATCCAGTTCCGGGCCCAGGCGTCGGCCGCCGCCGCGGCACCCCAGTTGCTGGTGCGGCCCGTCCAGCCGGGGAGTAAGGGCTGGATCGTCGGCGGGCTGGCGTGGAACAAGCTGGGCAGCCAGTTCCAGCACCCCGCCGAGCAGATCCGGGTGCTGCACGAGATTCACCTGCTGTCCGTCGGCGGTCTGACCTACCGCCGCCAGAACCACACCGATCTCGATCTCAGCGTCTTCCCCAGCCGCCAGCTGTGGTCGCTGCTCGACGAGGCCGCCCGGGTCGGTGTGGAGCTCATCCACTCCTCCAAGCGTCTGGGCGCACTCGCCCCCTACCGCTCGGCGGAGGTCTGCCTCGACGCCACCCGCGACGACGCCACCGGCGCTCTCGTCGTGCGGCCGGTGGTCCGCGTCGACGGCGAACCTGTCGACGCAGTGACCGTCGGCTTCATCGGCGTCCGGGCCCACGGCCTGTTCTACGTCGACGCGGACGAGCGCATTCACCTCGCGCGCCTCGACTCCGTCGTGCCCGGCCCCTTACAGGATCTGGTGCGCCGCCGCACACCCATCGAGGTTCCCGCCGCCGAAGAGTCCCGTTTCCTGACGGACTTCCTGCCGAAGCTCCGCAACCTGGCCACGGTCATCTCCTCGGACGGCTCGTTCGTCCCACCCGCGATCTCCGAGCCCACCCTGGTGATGCGGGCGTCGTATCTCCCCGACCACGAGGTCGCCGTCGACTGGGAATGGCTGTACACCGTCGGGGACAACGAGCACCGTGCGCCGCTGTCGGGCCGGACCCCCGGCGACGAGTACCGGGACGACGCCCGCGAGCGCGCACTGCTCGACGAGCTCGACATCGCCTGGGACAGATACGGGTTGGGGTCGGGCAGTCCGGAAGCGACGGCGCTGCGCGGACTCGACACGATGCGGTTCACCACCGAGGTCCTGCCCCTGCTCCACGGCAAGTCCGACGTGTCGATCGACGTTTCGGGCGAACCGGCCGACTACCGGGAGGCCGGCGATTCCCTGGCCATCGGGGTGTCGGTCACCGCATCCGAGGGCGGCACCGACTGGTTCGATCTCGGCGTCACCCTCACCGTGGAGGGCCGGGACGTGCCGTTCGACCAGGTCTTCTCGGCTCTGGCCGCGGGGAAGACCGCGTTGCTGCTGCCCGACGGCGCCTACTTCTCCCTCGACAAGCCCGAACTCCACACGCTGCGGAGGCTGATCGACGAGGCGCGGGCCCTCCGCGACCGCGCGGACGGGACGTTGCGGCTGAGCCGTTTCCAGGCCAGCCTGTGGGACGAGTTCGCGGCGCTCGGCACCGTCGAAAAGCAGGCGACGCAGTGGCGGCAGCAGGTGGACGGCCTGCTCGCGCCCAGCACCATCGGTCCTGCGGAAGCCCCGAGCACGCTCGACGCCCGGCTGCGTCCGTATCAGCTGGAGGGGTTCCGCTGGCTGGCCTTCCTGTGGGAGCACGGGCTCGGCGGCATCCTCGCCGACGACATGGGGCTCGGCAAGACGCTGCAGGCGTTGGCGTTGATCTGCCATGCGCGGCATTCGAATCCGGCAGCGCCGCCGTTCCTCATCGTCGCCCCCACCAGCGTCGTGTCGAACTGGGAGTCCGAATCGGCCCGCTTCGCTCCGGACGCGACCGTCGTCGCGATCTCCGACACCCGATCCCGGCGGCGCGTCCCGTTCGACGAACTGGTCGAGGGCGCCGACATCGTCGTCACGTCGTACACCCTGTTCCGTTTGGAGTTCGAGGCCTACGCGGAGTCCGCGTGGTCGGGGATGATCCTCGACGAGGCGCAGTTCACCAAGAACCATCAGTCCAAGATCTACCAGTGCGTTCGCCGGCTGGAGACGCCGTTCAAGCTGGCGATCACCGGCACGCCGATGGAGAACAACCTGATGGAGCTGTGGTCGCTGCTGTCGATCACCGCCCCGGGCCTGTTCCCGAATCCGGCCCGGTTCACCGACTACTACCGCAAGCCGATCGAGAAGCAGGGCGACACCGAACTTCTGGCGCAGCTGCGCCGCCGGGTGAAGCCGCTGATGCTGCGCCGCACCAAAGAGCAAGTGGTGAAGGATCTTCCGGCCAAGCAGGAGCAGGTGCTCGACGTCGAACTGCACCCGCGGCACCGCAAGGTCTACGACACCCACCTGCAGCGTGAGCGGCAGAAGATCCTCGGCCTGCTCGCCGACGTCGACAAGAACCGCTTCACGATCCTGCAGTCGCTCACCCTGCTTCGGCAGCTGAGCCTCGACGCCGGACTAGTGGACGCCGAGTATCACGACGTTCCGTCCGCGAAGGTGGACGCCCTGCTCGAGCAGCTCGCCGACGTCGTCGCGGGCGGTCACCGGGCGCTGGTGTTCAGCCAGTTCACCGGGTTCCTCGGCAAGATCCGCGACCGGCTCGCGGACGCCGGGATCGCGCACAGCTACCTCGACGGCAGCACCCGGCGTCGCGGCGACGTGCTCCGCGAGTTCAAGGAGGGCGCCGCCCCGGTGTTCCTGATCAGCCTCAAGGCGGGCGGCTTCGGGCTGAACCTCACGGAGGCCGATTACTGCTTCATCCTCGACCCGTGGTGGAACCCGGCAACGGAGGCTCAGGCCGTGGACCGGGCGCATCGCATCGGGCAGACCCGGAACGTGATGGTGTATCGGCTGATCGCGAAGGACACGATCGAAGACAAGGTGATGGCGCTGAAGGCGAAGAAGTCGGCGCTGTTCGCGAGCGTGATGGACGCCGACTCCCTGCTCAGCTCCAGTCTCGACGCCGACGACCTCCGCGGGTTGTTCGAGTAGTCCCCTGAGAACGCCGGTGCGCCGGGGTCTGGGTAATGTCCGATCCATGCCTCGTTACACGATTGCCCTGCGGAACAACGCCACGCCGGACGCGCCGGCGTCCGTAAGCCGCCATGTGCCGTTCTACTGCGCGCACGAGGCGGCGGGCGCGGCGTGGAAGCGGGCGCTCGTCGAGGCGTGCGGCGACCTGCTCGACCCGGTCACGCAGACCGCCGTGGTGAACGTCGTCAGCAACTTCGGACGCGAACTGTTCACCGGTGACGCGGACGTCGTCGTCACCCTGGACCGGATCGGCACCACCTCCCTGACCTTCCAGATCACGGTCCACCAGGACGGCGTGCAGGCCGCGGAGCTGACCGTCGTACTCGTGCACCTCGATTCGAGCCGGGCGAACTCGGCGCCGTGGTCGCCGGCGCAGATCGCGGCGCTCGAGGCGCTGCGGGGCGCTCCGGCCGTCGCCTGACCTCGATCGATCGAAGTTTCAACGAAGCCTGATCTGGGCATTTGATGCGTATGAGTATCGAAGACGGGCCCGGTGACACGCTGAGCCCAAGCGAGAGCCTGGACTCCGACGACGTGCGCAACAACGACGGCGACGACGTCGTCGATCCGCCCGATGGGTGGAGTGAAGCCGACAAGTTCGGCACCACGGCGCGCGAGGAGCGGGAGGGTGAGTCCCTCGACGAGAAGTTGTCGGAGGAAGAGCCCGACGTGATGCTCGAGGAGCAGAGCGAGGTGTCGTTGGAGGATCTCCCCGACGACCAGCTGACCGAGGACGTCGACCGTGTCATCGACGACGAGGACATCGACATTCCGGTGTTCGGAAACAAGCATGCCGACGTGGTCGAGGGCGTCATCGTGCAGGACTCGCGCACCGACCGGGGGCAGATCGACGGGTCCGCGGAGGACGGCGATTCGTTCTTCACGGTCCTGGACTGACGGCAGTGTCAGCCGCGCTGCGTTCCCCGGCCGTAGCGCAGGTAGAGAAAGTCGTCGTTGATCAGAGCATGCTCGAGTGAAAGTGTGCGCGGCGCTTGCACTGTCGGGCCAGACGATGCGGGCAGTGTTTGCGGACCGGCCAATCGCGGGGCGAGGGTCAGGCACATCTCGTCCACCAGATCGTGTGTGACGAGATCGTGGAGGAGGGTGGGGCCGCCCTCGCACAGGATTCGGCCGAACCCGCGGTCCCGCAGAGCGGCCATGAGGGCAGGCATCTCGACGCTGTCGTCACCCGCCACGACGATGTCCGCCGACTCCCCGAGTGCTGCCCCGCGCGTTTCTGCCACCCGTCGGGTGGTGACGACGATCGGCCTGACACCACCCGCGAACAATGGCGAATCCGGCGGAACGTTGCCCGTTCGTGTCACGACGGCAATCGGCGGTGGTGCGTCGAGTCCCCACCGTTCGAGTCGATACCGAGCCTGTTCCTCCGTCAGCTGCACCGGTCCGTACGTTTCGGCGCGGACGGTGCCGGCCCCGACCAGAACCACGTCGGCATACGCACGCATCGCGCGCAGAAGTTGGTGATCCACCGGGTCGGACAGGGGCCGGACGCGTCCGCCGAACGCCGCCGCACCGTCCAGGCTGGCAACCATGTTCACCCGTACCCCGTCCGGCGGGTCGCGGTAGAACTCTTCCGCCGACACCTCGTCGGCACCGCTGCTCAGCTTGCGCATCTGCGGCATCACGCCTCGTGCCCGGGTTCGAGGTCGCGCACGTCGGAGAAGGTGACCAACTGCCCGAGGTCGTCCGGGGCGGATCCGGTCTCCGGGGCGAGGAGGAACGCGACGTGGTCACCGAGTTCGAGTCGTTCGAGGATTCGGCCGCTGAACCACGCCGGTGAATTGTCCAGGATCGGCAGCCCGTGGGGGCCGGGATGCCAGTCGCACCGGGCGAACTTGTCGATCTCGTCTCCGGTCTGCGCGCCGAAGAGCGTCGCGAGCGCGACGTGGTCACGGGTCAGGATATGCACCGCCAGACGCTCCGCGTGCGAGGCCACCGAGAAGGTGTGATTCTTGTTGGACAGTCCGACCAGGAAGCGCGGCGGATTGATGCTGACCTGCGACGCGAACCCGACGAGGCACCCCGACATCTCGTCTTCCGACCGTGTGGTCACCACGAACATCGGATAGTTCAGGAGCGCGACGACGTCCTCGAAAGCCTGACAGGCATCCCGATCAGTTGCGTCGATGTCCCCGGTGCGATCGGCCATGGGTCCTTCCTAACAGATTCCGGCCGGGAAGCGTCCGACGTGGTACTTCGCGTCCGACGCTTACTCGAAGGCGGTAGCCGCACCGCAGCGCCTAGACTGGGCAGGATCGCACTCGCGACAGCCACCGAAAGGCCCGACATTACTCAATCCTCCGCTCCGCATGACGTCTACTTCGTACCCCCGGAGCAGGAGACCGCGGACGCCGTCGCCCATGCCTCCGCCGCCGCGGCGTCGAGGTTGCGTGACCGCGCCGACGTGGTCCGGTTCAAGGGCCGCTTCGCGCTGCCGATCACGCACACCACGCCGCACGAGGCGATGGTCGAGGACCTGCTGTTCGTCCGCGACGTCCTCGACGGCGCCGGGATCGAGTATCTGCTGGTGCGGGGCAATGACGAACGCCCGGTCATCGCGGTCAACTGGGCGCAGCGGAAGGCGTTGCGGGCGGCCCTGGTCGCCGCGTGTGAGGACCGTCCGTTCTACTCCAAGACCGTCGACGCCAAGGGTCCCGCGGTCCTCGTGTCCGACGGCAGCCTGTCCGCGACGTCGAAGGCCCGCATCTTCCGGCTGTTCCGTCCGCGCGTGCACCTGGCGAGCGGCCTGAGTTACGGGGCGTCGACGGGGGTGCAGATCGAATTGTGGTCGATCAGCGACGACGAGATCGTGCTGCCGATGGAGAACTCCCTGACCCGGCGTGTGGTGCGTTCGGAGGAGGCGGTTCGCGGCACCGTCGAGCGGTTCGGGCGGGTGTGGCCCACCATCGAGAACATGTTCGCCGACCATGCGTCGGACATCAATTTCGACGTCGACCTGGTGTTCTCCTGGGTGGACGGCTCGTCGGCGGAGTTCCAGGCGCAGCGCGCCAAGCGGATGCAGAGCTATGTGGTCGGCGAGGGCGACGACTCGGCCGCCCGGTTCCGGCAGATCGACGAACTCAAGTACGCGCTGCGCTCGGTGCACATGTACGCGCCGTGGATCCGCCGGATCTTCGTGGCCACCGACTCCGACCGTCCGGCGTGGCTCGCCGACGACCCGCGGGTCACGTTCATGCCGAGCGAGGAGTTCTTCGCCGACCCGTCGGTACTGCCCACCCACAATTCGCAGGCCGTCGAGAGCCAGCTGCACCATATCCCCGGTCTCGCCGAGCATTTCCTGTATTCCAACGACGACATGTTCTTCGGCCGCTCGGTGGGTCCGCAGATGTTCTTCTCCCCCGGCGGCATCACGATGTTCATCGAGGCGACCACCCGAATCGGGTTGGGCCACAACGACGACGAGCGCAGCGGTTTCGAGAACGCGGCCCGGGTGAATCGCCGGCTGCTGCAGGACCGCTTCGGTCTGATGACCACCCGGCACCTCGAACATGCCGCCACCCCGCTCCGCAAGAGCGTGATGGAGGAGATGGAGAAGGAGTTCCCCGACGAGTTCGCCGCCACGGCCGCAAGCACTTTCCGTGCCAGCTCCAACATTTCGGTGACGAACTCGCTGTATCACTACTACGCGTTGATGAGTGGTCGCGCGGTGGTGCAGACCTCGGCGCGGGTGAAGTACGTCGACACGACGATGAAGTCAGGGCTCCGCGACATGGACTCGTTGCTCGCGAAGCGGTCGATGGACTTCTTCTGTCTCAACGACGGCAGCGCACCCGAGATCGACCTGGAATTGCGGACCAGGAAGGTGACGCAGTTCCTGGAGAACTACTTCCCCATCCCGGCGCCGTGGGAGACCGGGGTCTGATCAGACGGCGGGAAACGCGTCTTCCGGGCGCTCGCCCTCGTCGTAGACCGTTGCGGGAGAACCGATGAGGAGCGGGTCGGGGGTGCCGACCACCCGCGGGTCCTTGCCGGTGTAATCGAATTTGTGGAGCACCCAGCGGATCGCCTCGATCCGGGCGCGCTTCTTGTCGTTCGATTTCACGACGGTCCACGGCGCCTGCGGGGTGTCGGTGTAGAAGAGCATCGCCTCTTTGGCCTCGGTGTAGGCGTCCCACTTGTCGAGGCTGGCGAGGTCGGTGGGTGACAGCTTCCACTGCTTGACGGGATCGGTGCTGCGGGACACGAACCGGGCGTGCTGCTCCTCGCGGCCCACCGAGAACCAGAACTTGACGATGTGGATGCCCGACTGCACGAGCATCCGCTCGAACTCCGGCGCAGACCGGGTGAACTCCAGGTACTCGTTGGGGGTGCAGTAACCCATGACGCGTTCGACGCCGGCCCGGTTGTACCAGGAGCGGTCCATCATCACGATCTCCCCGCCCGCGGGCAGGTGCTGCACGTACCGCTGGAAGTACCACTGGGTGCGTTCGCGTTCGGTGGGCTTCTCCAGCGCCACCACCCGCGCGCCACGAGGGTTGAGGTGTTCGGTGAACCGCTTGATCGCGCCACCCTTGCCGGCCGCGTCCCTGCCTTCGAAGATGATGACGAGCTTCTCGCCGTTCTCCTTCACCCAGGCCTGGAACTTGAGCAGCTCGATCTGCAGTTTGCGTTTGCGGTTCTCGTACTGCCGCCGCGTCATCTTCTCGTCGTACGGGTACCCGTGCCGCCACGGCTCGTCGGTGTCGTCGATGGCGTGTTTGCGGCCGGACTTGCGCAGCAGCTCCCCGATCTCGTCGATCTCCGGGGTCACGTCGATCTGGCCGGCACGCGCGAGTTCGAAGGCGTCGGGATCGTGCAATTCGTCCACACAGCAAGACTACCGCCGCGAGGCCTCGCCGTCCGGGCTCATGAGATCGTGGACCCATGAGCATCGACCACATCGTTTCCGCGCTCGACTCGACGGTCGCGGCCGAGCTCCGGACCGCCCTCGACGGTTCGCCGATCGTCACCCTCGATGGAATGGTGTTACCCGACCCCGCGCGCGACGCGGTGCTCGAATTGCTCACCCTGCTCGCCGACGGGCAGAGTGTGGCGCTCGGTGCAGTCGCGGACCTGCTCACCACGTCGCAGGCCGCGGAGATCCTCGGCGTCTCCGACACCTATGTGCGCCGGCTCGCCGACTCCGGCGCGCTGCCCATCGAGATGCGCGGCACCCACCGCCGGTTCCGGCTCTCCGACGTCATGGCGTACCGGGAGAAGTTCCCGCGCAGGGGCTGACTACACCCGCACCCGCATGACGGCCTGCTCCCCGGTGTCCGGGATCCGCACGCCCTCGGCCGCGAGCCGCTGTTCGGTTTCCTCGGCGGTGACGTATTCGCCGACGGTGTCGTAGCTGCCCATCGGGACCACCGAGTGCACGATCGTCTCCGGGTACACGTGCACCAGGTTGTAGCCCTGGGCGCCGTCGCGTCCGCGCAGCGCCCCAGCCGGGACGTTGAGGTCCTGGGTGTAGCAGGTGGCAGACGCGACGGAGACGGGGATGCCCGCGAACGTCGCCGTCGTCGAGTAGTGCAGATGTCCCGCGAGGATCGACCGGACGTCGCTGCCGCGGAGCACGTCGGCGAGGCGCAGCTGGTCACGCAGTTCCACCAGCACTGCCAGGTCGAGGACGCACGGCACCGGCGGATGATGCAGCGCCAGAATGGTCCCGTGCGGTGCCGGAACCGCGAGCTGCTGTGCCAGCCAGAGCAGTTGGCTCTCGGAGATCTCCCCGTGGTGATGTCCCGGCACGGTCGTGTCGAGGGTGACGATGCGCAGTCCGTCGACGTCGTGGACGTGGTCGATCGGCTCGTACGACGGTTCCTGCCCGAGCAGTTCCGTCCGGAAGTGGCCGCGGTCGTCGTGGTTGCCCATCGCCCAGATCACCTGCGCACCGAGCGACGCGGCAACCGGTTCGACGATCGCCCGCAGCTTCTCGTAGGCGCCCGGCTGACCGCGGTCGGTGAGGTCGCCGGTGAATACCAGTGCATCCGGGCGGGCGTGCGACGACTCGATCTCCGTGAAGATCTGCCGCAGGGTGGCCTCGCTGTCGACGGCCCCGTACAGCAGGTCGTCGTCGACGAGATGGGTGTCGCTGAGGTGCAGCACGAAATGTGACGGTCGCGGATACTCGGCCGTCCGTATGTCGGCTGCCTCTGTGCCGCTCATCGGTCTCTCGCTTCCGCTCGCCCCGACGGGGGCAGGTGCCCGGGTGGACGCCACTGTTGGTCCACCCTAGCCAAGCGCACTCCGGTCACCTCCCGGGGCACGCGCGGTGGCCGGACGGTGAACGGTGGGGCACGACGTCAGTTTCGTGCGTGGTGCGGTGTGCGCGTCTCCGGGCCCGCGGGCGGGATCATCGCGGCGAGGTTGGCCTGGGCCTCGAACCGGGCGCGCTCGTCGCCGTCGTCCGCCGCTGCCGCGTCCTTGGCCGCGGTGAGGAATGGGCGGACCAGGTCGAGGGGCATCGGGAAGACGACGGTGGAGTTGTTCTCGCCGCCCATGGCGCTGAGGGTCTGCAGGTAGCGCAGCTGCAGGGTGGTGGGGTTGCGGCTGATGACGTCGGCGGCCTCGACGAGCTTCGCGGAGGCCTGGAACTCGGCTTCGGCGTTGATGATCTTGGCGCGACGCTCGCGTTCCGCCTCGGCCTGCCGGGCGATGGCCCGTTGCATGTTGGCGGGGATCTCGACGTCCTTGATCTCGACGGTGGTGACCTTCACACCCCACGGCTCGGTCTGCTGGTCGATCACCTTCTGCAGGTCCTCGTTGAGGCGTTCCCGCTCGCCCAGCAGGGCGTCGAGGTCGGCCTTGCCGAGGATCGAGCGCAGGGTGGTCTGGGCGATCTGCAGGGTGGCGGCCAGGAAGTCCTCGACCTCGACGATCGCCCGGTCGGCGTCGACCACCCGGAAGTAGGCGACGGCGGTGACCTTGGCAGGCACGTTGTCGTGGGTGATCACTTCCTGGACGGGGATCTTCAGGGTCACGGTCCGCAGGCTGACCCGTTCCATCCGGTCGATCGCCGGGATCAGCAGCACCAGTCCCGGGCCCTTCAGGTCGACCAGCCGGCCCAGCCGAAACACGACGGCCCGCTCGTACTCCCGCAGCACCCGGATCGAGCTGCTCGCGACGACGGCGAGGAGGGTGATGACGACGCACAGGATGACGATGATGGTGGTCATAGTTCGATCTCCCACGGTTCACGGCGGCGCACGGTGAGGGTGAGTCCGCGGATCTGCTCGACGATGACGGAGTCGCCCGCGGTCGGTGTCTCGTCGTCCCCGAACAGTGTTTGCGCCTTCCACAGGCTTCCGGCGGCCTCGACCTGACCTTGCCGTCCCTTCCAGTTGCGGACGGTGGCGTCGGATCCGATGAGCGATTGCATTCCGGTGCGCACGGGCGCGTGCCCGGCGGCGAGTGCCTTCCGGCCGCCCACCACGGCGAGACCCACTCCGACCACCGCGACTCCGGCGGCCGCCGGGATGGCGATCATCTGTGCGGTGTCGCTCGAGGTGAACAGCAGCCACACCCCGGCCCCGACGAACAATGCGCCGAGCCCGCCGAGCACACCCGCGGTCGGTGCGTGTGCCTCTACGACGATCAACAGCACACCCAGCACCAGCGCCAGCACGCCCAACGCGGTCATCTCGCATCACCCACGATCACGCTTCACGAGGACCCGGTCGCACTCGCATAGCCACTCGGCGATCGAGCCCTCAGTTCAACGGTAAGCGCAGGTCGACGGCAATGCCACCGGCAATTTCCGGCGGGGTACCGTTCAACGAATGACCAACCAAGATCACGGAGATCCCGGCGACGCCCCGACCGTGCCACCGCCGTTGGAGGAGGTCGCCAACCCCGCCCGCCCGTCCGCTGCCGAGGAGGCCCGGACGGTCGCGGCCACCACCAATGTTGGCACCCTCGCTAGCCTGACCAGGGACGGCGACCCGTGGGCGTCGTTCGTCACCTACGGTCTGCTCGACGGCTCGCCGGTGCTGTGCGTGTCGCAGATGGCCGAGCACGGCCGCAACCTCGCGCACGATCCCCGCGCCAGCATCGCGATCGTCGCACCGAACCCGCCTGCCGATCCGCTGGCCAGCACCCGCATCACGCTCGCCGGGTACGTCTACCGCCCGGAAGGCGACGAACTCGCCGCCGCGCGGGAGGCGCACCTCGCGGCCGTCCCGGCAGCGCACGTCTACATCGACTTCAGCGACTTCTCCCTCTGGGTACTGCGGGTGCAGCGTGTGCGGTGGGTCGGCGGCTACGGGCGAATGGACTCGGCGAGCGAAGAGGCCTACGCCGCCGCGACGGCAGACCCCATCACCCCGCATGCCGGCCCGGCGATCGAGCACCTCAACGCCGACCACGCCGACGCCCTGCGCGCGATGGCCCAAGCGCTGGGCGGCTTCCCCGACGCGAAGACGGCAACCTGCGAGGGCGCCGACCGCTACGGACTGGACCTGCGCGTCACCACCCCCCGCGGCGTGGCCGTGACACGCGTCGGATACGCGGCGCCTCTCCAATCGATCGACGAGTTGCGTGCGGCGACAGTCGCTTTGACAGATCAGGCCCGGGCGCTCACCGGTCGGTGAGCACGCGACGCCTGGGGTGACCCCCTCCCCGACCGACCAGCCCCGATGAGAGCGGCGAGCTTCGTGCTCGCCGCTCTCGCGGACCGAAAATGTGCGTGGTCGGTCCCTAGAATCCCCAATAGGCGCAACCATCTCCACCGACCAGACCGTCGCGGCACGCGCGATATGCCTCGAGGCAGCCTCCGGTCGCACAGCCACTCGCCTCGGCATCCGCTCGGCTTCGCTCTTCCACGTCCGAGGCAATTGCTGCCGGGTCAGGGTACGAACCGCCGGTGTACGGATTGCGGCAAGTGACGCCGTCACATTCGAACGCGTTCGCCTGGCGTTCACTTTCGAGGTAACGCTCGCCGCCGAGTTGATCGAAACACCACTGCGAGTAGGACGTCGTCCCGTCGCTCCACAGAGCCGGCCCAGGCGTGCCCTCGTAGCACTCGACGACGGAGGGCTCCGCCTCCACCGGTTCCGGGGTCGCAACTACCTCGCTCGCTTCTGTGACGACGGGGGCAGGCCGCACGACGTCCGTCGTGCTTGGAGGAAGCGCTGCTGCAGTCGTCGTTGCCACGGGGGCCGCTGACGTTGCCGTAACCGCGGGCGGTGGCTCGGACGCGCCGTCACCGCAGGCGGTCAGTACGACCGCGAGCGCGGCGATTGCAAGACAATGCTTCATCACCGCAGCGGGAGTCCGTTCTTGTCCTTCGGTTCGCCGGCGAGGAGCACGATGCCATCGATGAGTGGCCAGATCCACGCGACGAAGAGCCACATGCCGAGGCTGACCACGGTCAACACGATGTTCACGATCAGCATCGCGAACCCCAGCCCGGTATGGCCGGCGTAGAAGCGCCCCGCGCCGAAGTACCCAAAGAAGATGCTCAGCAGGCCGGCGGCGAGCTTCGTCTTGTGGGAGTACGGCAATCCCGTCACCGGGTGGTACCCGTACGCCGCGGGCTGCTGCAGTCCCGATCCCGGGCCGAAGTTCTGGGCGGGATGCGCAAAGGGCTGCTGCCCGTGCGGCTGCTGCGGTTGGTCGCCGTAGGGGTGCTGCGACTGAGTCATGAAAATCCGTCCTTCGACGATGTTTGGGTACGGAGCCGAACATAAGGGCAGGCGAACGGGCTTAGCCGACCGAATCGACGTCCTCCCCTACGACTGAACACTTCGCAGTTCGTTCACCGCTCACTTGGTAACACCGAGCGCACGGCCGCGGTATCGGTTGCCTGACCGTATCTTTCGGGTACACGAATCAACCTCGAGGATTCTGACCGGCGCCCAAGCACTCCGACCCCGGGCGTAGTGTTCACCCGGTGACGAGTCTCGACCCAGTCGACGTGGCCGGTCGCGTGGTGCAACTGCTCGAGTCCGGGCGTCGTGAATCGACGTACAAACTGGCGACGTTGCTCGCGCTCGTCGACATTTGCGTCGAGAACAGAGCCGCACCGGACGGCAGTCTGATGGTGCCGATCAACGAGATCACGCACCGGATCGTCGCCTACTACTGGCCTCAGGTTCGTGTCTTCAACGATCATGGCCGACTGTCCCAGAACAAGAGCGGCCGATCCGTACCGGACCGAATCGCCGAAGTCCGCATCCAGCTTGCCACCGCAGGGGTCCGGACCGCTGAAGCCGCACGGGAAGCCGAACATCCGGCCTATGTACGACTCATCCGCTCCTTGCGACTCACCGTCGCGCAGCAACCACTCACGCATCTGCAAACGGTCCCGCACGTGCGCAACGGTGGCACGCGCGACGACTTCCTCTTCGATGCTTCGCGTTTCCACAAGAAGATGACAGTGGACCAGGTCGACCGCATTGGCACGATCACTCTGCGGCCCGGCATACCGGAGGGCCTGCGTCGCACATCCGCACTTCTTCGAGCCTTCATCCGGAGCGCGTGGACCCAGGACGTCGTCACCTTCAACCGCGCCGAACTCGACGCGGAAGACCTGGACGGCTTCCTGTTCGGCACGGATCGCACCGCGCTGCGGTCGCTGGTGGAACCGTTGCGTGACCTCCAGGACGATCTCTGTTTCTACTGCGGCAGGCGCATGGCGTCCGACGTCCACATCGATCACGTCATGGCGTGGTCCGTGATTCCGATCGACGGTGTCGCCAACCTGGTCGCGGCCGACAGCCGCTGCAACCTCGACAAGTCAGCGAGCATCCCCGCGCGCGTGCACGTCGACCGCGCACTCGAACGATCCGACCTCTCTGAGGTCGCGCGCACAACGCGAGTTCCGCTGTTGCATCGTCGAACGTCGTCGGCGGCCGACGGCGTGTTCGGGTCCTTGCCCTCCGGATCACTTCTCTGGCGAGGCGTTCGGGACTACGAATCGCACATCGCTTGAAGCCGTGTCTTACGGGATTACCGCCAGGCTGAACTACACGTCGCGAGAAAGCACTCAAGAGCCGCTCGATGAGAACTGCAGGGAGTCGATCAGAACGCCCATCATTGTGACTCCCACGACCGAGCAGCATTGGAGTCGGCTGCGACGTCGAACATCGTTCTGGGCAAAACCATCCCGAAATCGGCGAATTGCACCGGGTGACCGACAGCGCAAGTATGCAACGCAAGTATGCAACGCAAGTATGCAATAGGAATACTTAGAGGTTATCCACAGGCCACACGCCTATACAGCGAACCACGGCTTCTGCTCGGCACCTTCGTCCCTCAATGCTTGGAGAATCTTCCTAGCCTTCTCGCCCTCATAGAAGCCGCGGGACTGAGGAGTGAACCCCAGCTTCTTCTTAATCCGTTCTACCGAGAGCCCGTGATCGAATAGAACGGTCTTACTATCGTCTACCCGAATATCTTTCCCACGACCACCGTCGACAGTCGCCACGTCCAAGCAGAAGGCGACGGGCGGGTCGGTCTCAAGGATCGTTAGCATCAGGTCACCCGCACGATAGGTGCTTGGCACGTACCAAACCTTGCCTAGACGCCGCACGGATTAGACGGATTAGTACGTCTTCACCGCTTCCTTCCATGGCGATCCCTTACAGACGTACAACCGCTGCCCCTTCTTGAGCAGCGGAATCGGCGTCTGACCGTTCTCGCTCACGACTCCCCCTTCGCACGATCGCTCATGTAGTTCCAGATGGCCGCGTCCAGCGCTCCGGGGCTGCATTTGAGGAACCCAGCCGTGTATGCGACGAGGCCTGCGACACCCGCGTAGTCCATGCTGTCGACACCGGCCTCGCGAACAAAACCGGCAACGTGCTGGTCAACTGCGACATGATTGTTCGAGCCAGTGAGGATGGCGATGTAGTCGAGTGTCTTGGGTCCAACGTGCTTCACCCGCCCCAATGCAGCGCGAGTTTCAGACTCAAGTCGGGCGTCTCGGAATCGTGCGGCCAACTCGGGTACTGTCTCGACGCTGATCTGATCTAACGCAGTCGCTAGATCGCGAACCTTTGTGAGCTTGGGAGAAGATGGTCGCCACCTAAGGAATGACGCCAGGTCCTCGGAATCGAGTCGCGCGACGAAACCGCTTAGCACCTTGGCGTCAGGCCACTCATCCCTCACCTTCTTCGCGCGCGGGTGCACGATCGTCCTGTACTTCGTCCGCGGTTGGAGCGCCGCGTCCGTAATGAGCGCACCCATGTGATCCCACGAACGCTCGTCTTCCTTCGGGGATAGCCCTACCGCCGAGATGTGGGCGACTAACTGCTCGACTTCACGAGGTAACGGTTGCATGGCTGCGATGGTCGCACGGGGAACCGACTAAGATCAGTTGAATCGCACGGTCTATCGCCCGCCTACGCCGGGATTGGGAAGAACTGGCAGTTCCTTCGCGCGACGCTTCGCATCGGCACGTGCAGCTTTCAACTGGAGATAGAAGGAGTTGCGCGAGTTGCCGTCCAGGTTGAGCGGTACATCGAGACTCGCGATCAACTGATCCTCAAGCTCCCACGGCTCCTCACGAGCGATCCACGAAACGAGGGCGTTCTCGGCCATCCACTTCGACAGCAGCGTCTCCCCCGCGTGGAAGGTGTACCGCTCGCCCGATCCGACGCGACGCAGCTCAATCCCGATCTCATTCGCGACCAGGCAACCGAGCGTCAGGCGGAGCGTCGACCCGGCAGCATTACCGGTGTAGTGGGCCTTGATCCGCTTCCGGATGTTCTGCGTACTAGGAGCTTTGCCATTCTTCGGCGGCTTGCTCGGGCTGATGCCGGTGTAGAGCAGCGTGAGACCGTCCCGCTTCGCACACCCCGAGGTATCGATCGCGGCCGGCAACTTCCGAAACCACCAGCCGTAGACACCCGCCGTAGCCGGCACCGGGCACGACCTAGGGAGCACCTGCCCACGGGTGTGCGGTGAAGCAGCGAGGTAGAGCGCAGATTCGTCCTGCGCGGCGACAATCGGACTCATGCGGAGGATGTTGTCATAGCGGGGCGACAGCGATCAACGGAACCGTCCACATGCCCACAGTCGGTAGCCACGTGATCGGCTGATGGCCGCTAGCTAGTTCATATCAACCCAACGACAACCCCTGACCCAGTGTCCGCAAAGCCATGCTTCGGAACGGGAAGGTAGCCCAATCCGCACCCACCTCTGTGGCACCGGACGCGCCGGTCGTCACGTACTGCCAATGCACGGCACACATACATCCAAGCCTCGGGTCGGTGATGAATCGGACTACGCCCGGAGTGCTCGGATCAGTTCGCGCTACGCGCCAACCACCACCGAAGCCGAGCCGTGTAACCGCGGCAACCCACGACAGTCGACCGGCGACCTTCACTCTCGCCGCATTACCCGACCGGGTGACCACGTAGTGGACCACGTGGTCACCCGCCTGTGTGCAGCGCGCGGACCGACCATTGTGATTCAGGTCATACCGCGATCTCGTCCCCGCCGACACGTGCGGTGGACGACGAGCTGAGTTGCATACCAGGAAGGTCATTTCCATGACGCAAACCGTTGATCGATCAGTGTCCGCCCTCGCCGATCGGGAGCCTGTCGACTATCTCGCCCGGGCCAAGGCGGTCGCTCGCATCGTCGAGCAGGAGGCGGATGCGATCGAGCGTGACGCGACGATCACCAGGCCGGTGTACGAGGCCCTCGCCGAGGCGGAGCTGTTCTGGACCCTCGTCCCGACGGAGTTCGGTGGCGGCGGGCTGGGCATCGTGCAGGCACTCGAAGTGATCGAGGAGATCTCGCGGGCCGACGCGTCGACGGGCTGGGCGCTGATGGCCAACTCCTTCAGCACCGGCATCGCCGCCGGATTCATGAACGACGAGGGCGCCCGCGAGATGTTCGGCGGTCCGGACCGGGGAATCACCGCAGGCATGATCATGCCCACCGGCAAGGCCGTCCGCGTCGAGGGCGGTTACCGCGTCACCGGCCGCTACCAGTTCGCGAGCGGATCGGCGCACGCCACGTGGATCGGCGCGGGATTCGTCGTCCACGACGACAACGGGAACCCCATCCTGGACGAGGCCGGCACCCCCGACTGCCGCGTCGGTTTCCTCCCGCGGGCCGACGTCGAGTTCCTCGGTAACTGGAACGTGATGGGGCTGGTCGGCACGGGCAGCTACGACTACGCCGTCCACGACCGCTTCATCCCCGACAAGTTCACGATGGAGACGTTCTCGACCACCCCCGTTCGCTCCGAGCCCGTGTACCGCCTGGGACTGCTCGGCATCGGCGTCGGCGGGCACGCCCCCGTAGCACTCGGGCTGGCGAAGCGGGCGCTCGAGGAGATCGTCCGGATCGTCGCGAACAAGGCGCGTCCCGGCTACGCCACGGTGGTCGGCGAGTCGGAACTGTTCCGCCGCGAATTCAGCAAGTACGAAGCCCTCTACCAGGCGACTCGCCTGTACGTGTACGCCGCCCACGAGGACGCCGAGGCCAGTGCGCGCGCCGGTATCGAGATCACCGAGGAGCAGCGCGCCCGGTTGCGTCAGGTCATCACCTGGTCGCAGGAGGTCGCCGGTGAGATCGTCGGCTTCGCGCACCGCTGGGCCGGCAGCCAGTCGATCCGCAACCCCAGCGCGCTCGGCCGGTGCGTGCGCGACGCCGCCGTCGCGACGCAGCACATGCTGGTCGATCAGATCACCCTCGTCGACGCCGCAACACCGATCATGCGCGCATACGCCGTCTGAAGACTCCTGTTCATAAACAACGGAAGGACCCCTAATGGGACAGCTTGAAGGCAAGGTCGCGCTGGTAACGGGAGCTGCACGCGGGCAAGGACGCTCGCACGCGATCCGGCTCGCGGAGGAAGGCGCGGACGTCATCATCGTCGACATCTGCGCCAAGCCGGCAACGACGAAGTACCGCGGCGCGACGGAGGAGGAACTCCAGGAAACGGCCCGGCACATCGAGAAGTTCGGGCAGCGGGCCCATGTCGCGGTCGCCGACGTGCGGTCGCTGAGTCAGCTCCAGGACGTGGTCGCCGAGGGTGTCGCGAAGCTCGGGCGGCTCGACACCGTGGTGGCGAACGCCGGCATCTTCTCGTCCGCTCCGCTGCACGAGCTCACCGAAGAGCAGTGGGACGAAATGGTCGACATCAACCTGTCGGGTGTATGGAAGACCATGCGGGCGACGGTTCCCCACCTGATCGAGCAGGGTGAGGGCGGGTCGATCGTCCTGATCAGCTCCACCGGCGGTTTGCAGGGATTCCCCAACTTCGCCCATTACGTCGCCGCGAAGCACGGGGTCACCGGACTCGCCCGCACCGCCGCCAATGAGCTGGGCGCCCATCGGATTCGGTGCAACTCCATCCATCCCACGTCGGTGCTGACGGACATGATCGACAACGAGGACATGTACCGCCTGTTCCGTCCCGATCTGGAGACGCCCACGCACGAGGATTTCCGTGAGGCGTGCGAGACGGCGATGAACGTGCTGCCGACTCCGTGGATCGAGCCGGTGGATGTCAGCAACGCCGTGGTGTGGCTGGCGTCGGATGCGGCACGCTACGTCACCGGCATCGCAATGCCCATCGACGCGGGTGCCCTCAACAAGGTCTGACCAGCACATCCCTGCGAGTGCGGGGCACGTGGAACTACCCCGGCGTGCCCCGCCCCGCATGTGCGAACGCTGCGGCGATCTCGTGACGCCTGCTCATGCCCAGCTTTTCCAGGATGTGTTCGACGTGCCCTTCCACCGTGCGCGGCGACAGAACCAGCTTGGCGGCGATCTCCTTGTTGGTCATGCCGGCGGCGACATGCGCCGCCACCTCCTGCTCCCTCGGGGACAGAACGTCTTCCGGGCGCGTGCCACCAGCGGGAGCCGGATCACCGGACGGTACCGACTCTCCCAGGACGAATCCGGTGATCTCGGAGACCGACATCGCGGCTCCGCTGGTGTGGCACTTCTCGAACTGATCGTCTCCCAGAGCCTTTCGCGCCTTCTTCTCGAAGCGTGTGCGTTGCTCGACCCAGTGACTCGAGCCGTACAGTTGCTGGCCGAACGACTCCCACATCGAGGAGGCGGCGCCGAGGAGCACGGCCGACCGTTCCGCCGACCCCGCCTCGGCTTCGGCCCATCCCAGAAGGTCGGTGACCAGGGTGGTTCCGACGACGTCGTCGAAGTCGCGCCGCAGGCGCAGGCTTTCGGAGCCGAGCCGGAGTGCGTCCTCGAATTCCTCGGTCATCAATGCCACCAGCCCGAGCCCGTAGACGGCGTAGGAACGCAGCCACGACTCCCCGACCGCGAGGGCACGCTCGTTCACCGTCTCGAAGAGTTCCGTGGCACGAGTTGTCTCGTCGGTGAAGCAGTAGAGCATCCCGAGGTGGACGCGCAGCGTGTGGGCGAGATCCTCACGGTCCGGGATTCCCTCGTACATCTTCAGCGCCGCCGTGAGCCGACGTTCCGCCTCGTCGAAATCGCCGGCGAAGAAGGCCTTCAGCCCCATGACGTCCGCCGTGAACGCGCCGGTGATGGCGTCGTCCGCGGTCAGGTTGACGGCGGAGGCCTCGGTCAGCGCCGAGTCGGCGGACTCGCGGTCACCCTGCAGGGTCTGGACGAGGCCCAGATTGACGAGCATCCGCCCCCTGGTGGCCGTCGGCGCCGTCTCCCGTTTGAGGATGCGGTTCAGCCACATCCGGTGTTCGCGCACCGAGAACCCGCACGACCAGAGGAACCAGGCGCGCGAGACCATGTCCGCGGCCATCCGCACTTCGTCGTCGTCGGACGAATCCAGCAGTGCCGCGTGCAGCGCCGACCGGATATTGGCATGGTTGCGACGCAGTTTCTCGCTTCCGGCGCGTTGATCGGCGCTGAACCAGTTGTCGGCCGTCGTGGTCACCAACCGCGCACACCACCGCAGGTGCCGCAGTGTCAGGGTGTCCATCTCTGCGGCGGTCAGCTTGCTGTTCCCGTATTCGCGGATCGACTCGAGCATCCGGAACCGCACGTGCGTGCCGCCTTCTTCGCGGTGCAGGATCGATTTGCCGACCAGCGCCGAGATGCCGTCGAGCACGGTGTCCGCCGGTACGTCGTCGTCACTGCACACCTCTTCGGCCATGCCGAGGTCGAATCCGCCCGCGAACACCGAGGCGCGCGACCAGAGGAGTTGCTGTTCGCGAGTGCAGAGTTCGTAGCTCCAGTCCATCGTCGCCTGCAGGCTGCGATGCCGCTGCGGCCCGGTGCGGTTGCCGGTGGTGAGGAGATTGAGCCGGTGATCGAGCCGATCGGCCAGTTCGTACACCGACAGCACCGGCAATCGCGCGCAGGCCAATTCGATAGCGAGAGGGAGGCCGTCGAGGCGGTCGCAGACGCGCATCACCGCGTCGCGGTTGTCCTCGGTCAGCTCGAATTTCGACAGGACGGCGGCGGCCCGGTTCACGAACAGCTCCACCGCGCTTCCCGTCCCGCGGGCCGGCGAGGCCGACGCCGTTCCGTTGACCGTGGGCAGCGGGGAGAGCGGGAAGACGAATTCGTCCGGAACCGAAAGTATCTCGCGGCTGGTGGTGATGATGCGCAGTTCGGTCGTGGAGCGCAGCAGCACCGACACCAGTTGCGCGCATTCGTCCAGGAGGTGCTCGCAGTTGTCGAGGATCAGGAGCATCCGCCGCGTCCGGAGATACTCGATGATGGTGTTCTCCGTCGGGCTGGCATGCATGTCGCGGTTGGCGAGGGCGAGCCCGTCCACGACGGTCTGGGTCAGGAGCTCGGGGCTGCGCAGCGCGGCGAGTTCGATCACGCGCACACCGTCCGGAAACGCGCGGCGGTATTCGCCTGCGGCATGGATCGCGAAGCGGGTCTTGCCCATTCCGCCCGGGCCGGTGATGGTCACGAGCCGGTGGTCACCGAGCAGTTTTCGTAGTTCGAGTAGTTCGGTGCGACGGCCCACGAAACTCGATCCGTACACCGGGACCGACGGAGCCGCGGGCACCGTGTCGGCCGGGCTGTCGTGGGGCTCGCCGGTCGACCGTTCCTCACGGATGCTCGTGACCCTGCGGGCCAGCGTGGTCCTCGACTTGGTCCACTGGATCCGGCGCGCGATCTCCGCGATCGCGATGCTGCGGTTGTCGGCGATCAGCTCCCGGATCGCCGAATCGACGGGGTCGGCGACGGAGCCGCGTCGGCTGCGGTGGTCGGTGGGAGGGTGGTCGAGAGTCAGCGCGCGGCGCACCGTGTTGCGCGACATTCCGAGCTGCACAGCGATGTGCTTGATGGGAGATCCTTGCCGGTGGAGTCGGCGAATCTCATCCCACTCGTCAGCGTTCACAAGGTCCCTTCTGGGCTCGTAACCGGTCGGTCGACCTCCCGGTAATTGAGATCTGGATCACCTTGGTCGCTGGCTGCACCTCCTGTCAACTTTCGGGGGTCAAGATGTGTCATCGCAACCGTGCGCCGTACGCACTCGCCCCCGGACTCGGGTCGAGAAAGTGGTATTTACCTGCGCAGATTCGAAGCACCGGGTTCGGATAAGTGTGACCGTAGCGAACCACGTAGCTGGACGGTTCCGCCGGACTCCCTACACGGGCAGGGTGATGCACACCACAGGAACGACACGTGGTGCCGACATATCCGAAGCGACGATGGAGTCCGCATGACCAACAGCAATGCCGCCGCCCTGAAGGCAGCTTTCGCCGCCGCAGACGAGGGGAACCCGGTTCCGCTCGTGGAGCTGTACTCGGACGAGATGACGTGGGCCGGTTTCACGCTCGAGGGAACCCTCCGCCTCTACACCAAGGCCGAGTTCCTCGAGGCCTTCGGCGTCCTGGCCAAGCTCGACGAATCCCGCAACGAGGTCGTCTCCGTCGACGTCGTCGGTGACGATCTGGTGACCGCCAACGTCCGGGCGTACCGCCGCCTCGGGGAACTCGAACTCGACACCACGATCGTGATGACGCACCGCTTCGAGGACGGCAAGGTCACCCGCGGCACCGACATGTGCTCGGCGACGTTCGAGGAATTCTGGGCCAAGACGGGGTTGTCGGTGTAGCTCTGCGTGCCAGCCGCCGCGGCAACGCGGCGGCTGGCAGCCCTCCCCCACACCATTCATTTCGACAGCCTGAAGTAGGTACCGATGCGAACCATCACCGACCCGCACATCACCGCCACCACCCCCGAAGGCATCGCGGACGCCTACCGCACCGTGCTCGGGAAGTTCTGCACCGGCGTCGTCGCCGTCACCGCCCTCGACGACACCGGCAACCCCGTCGGGCTGACCGTCGGCTCCTTCAGCTCCGTCTCCCTCGACCCCGCCCTCGTCGCCTTCTTCGTCGGCCGGCATTCCACCACCTTCCCCAAGGTCGCCTCCTCCGGCCGCTTCTGCGCCAACATCCTCGCCGCCGACCAACACGAACTCGGCCGCGCCTTCGCCCGCAGCGGCACCGACAAATTCCGCGGAATCGACTGGACCCCCGCCACCACCGGATCACCTCGTCTCGCCGGCGCCCACGCCTGGATCGACTGCCACATCGACCTCGTCCAAGCTGTCGGCGACCACGACCTCGTCGTCGGCCGCGTCGTCGAACTCGGTGCCACCGATACCCCCGACCCGCTCCTGTTCTACACCTCCACCTTCCATCAGCTCACCCCCGCGGGCCCCGCATGAACACCGTCGAGCAGTGCCTCGAACAGCTGCGCGCCGGGAGACCGGTCCTCGTCCTCGACGACAAAACCCGCCAGAACGAAGCCGATCTCGTGATGGCCGCACAATTCGTCACCACCCAGGACGCCGCCTACTTCCTCCGGCACACCTCCGGCTTCTTCTGCGTCGCGATGCCCGCCGAACGAACGCGCGCTCTCGGTCTCCCCCTGATGGTCGGGGATCCCACCAACCCGCTGGGCACCGCGTTCACCGTCAGCGTCGACGCCGCCACCGGCACCTCCACCGGCATCAGCGCCGCCGACCGGGCCCGCACCATCCGCCTCCTCGCCGACCGCGAGACCGTCGACACCGACCTCACCCGGCCCGGCCACGTCCTCCCACTTCGTGCCCGCGACGGCGGAGTCCTCGTCCGGCCCGGCCACACCGAAGCAGCCGTCGACCTGTGCACCCTGGCCGGTCTCTCCCCCGTCGGACTGATCTGCGCGGTCACCACCGCAGACAAACGCGACATGCTCCGTGGCGACAACGTGTACTCCTTCGCCGCAAGCCAGAACCTGCCCGTCGTCACCATCGAAGAATTGGTGAACTACCGGCGCCGCACCGCGGCCATCGAACGCTGCGCCGACGCCGAAATTCCCACCGACCACGGGACCTTCAGGGCCATCGCCTACCGATCCACCAGCGGAGTCGAACACCTGGCCCTGGTCTTCGGCGACCCGGCCGGCACCACCGCCCTCACCCACCTCCACAGCGAATGCCTCACCGCCGACTTCCTCGGCTCACGGCGCTGCGACTGCGGCGACCAACTGTCCGGAGCGCTGGCGAGGATCGCCGACGCAGGCGCCGGCGTCGTTCTCTACTTTCGCGGGCACGAAGGCCGCGGCATCGGGCTGGCCGCGAAAATCGCCGCCTACCAACTCCAGGACCACCCGGGCCTGGACACCGTCGACGCCGACCTGCAACTCGGGTTGCCAGCCGACATCCGCGACTATGCGGCCGCAATCCTGCGGGACCTGCGCATCGACCGCATCAACCTGCTCAGCGACAATCCCGCCAAGGCGGCAGGCCTCACCGCGGCCGGCATCACGATCGCCGGCACGACACCCGTCGAAATCGCACCGAACGACCACAACAGCCTGTACCTCACGACCAAGCGAGATCGACTCGGCCACAGGCTCGCCCGCACGAGACTGACCGCCGCCCCTGAGATCGTCGGGTGAAACGGATTACCTCAGGGGAAGTCCGTTCTTGTCCTTCGGCTCGCCTGCGAGGAGGACGATGCCGTCGATGACGGGCCAAATCCACGCGACGAAGAGCCACATTCCCAGGCTGACGACCGTGAGCACGATGTTCACGATCAGCATCGCGAACCCCAGCCCCGTGTGGCCGGCGTAGAAGCGCCCGGCACCGAAGTACCCGAAGAAGATACTGAGCAGCCCGGCAGCAAGCTTCGTCTTGTGCGAGTACGGCAATCCCGTCACGGGGTGGTAGCCGTACGCCGCCGGTTGTTGCATCGCCGACCCCTGCCCGAAGTTCTGGCCGGGATGCGCCGAGGGCTGCTGCCCATACGGCTGTTGAGGTTGGTCGCCGTACGGGTACTGGGGCTGAGTCATGGAAGTCGTTCCTTCGGCGAGGTGGGTGCGGATCCGAACGTGTGGCGAGCGAAGGGGCTTAGCCGACCGAACCGACATCCCCCACTGCGACCCGAATTCATCGCAATTTGTTCACCGCTCACTTGATAACACCGATACCGCGGCCGCGGTATCGGTTGTCTGACCGTATCTCCCAAGCACACGATCAACCTCGTGGAATTCGGCCGCCATCCAATCACTCCGATCGCTGACCTAACGTAGCGCGAGTGACACCACTCGACCCCGTCGACGTCGCCGGTCGCGTAGTACAGCTTCCCGAATACGGCGTCGTGGATCGACCTACAAGTTGGCGACGTTGCTCGCGCTGGCCGATCGCTCAGCGGCTCGAAGAAACTGCAACACCCGATCCTGCGCGTAACAGATCTAACGAGAGGCGCGATAACCAGGGACAACGCCTGCGCGTCACTGCTAGCAATGCCTCGGAGATATCATGTACGACCCTCGCGATCCCGCGACTACTTCGCACGCTCACCAGCAAGGCCACGGAGGGTTCCGTCGCACACTATCGGCTGCCGTTCGCGTCGTTGTGGGACTGATTGGAGTCCTTTTCCTCATCGGTCTCATCGGCGCTGCGATGGACGGCGAGGTCAGTATTGCATTTTACGTATTCGGCCTACTGATCTCAGCTGGCGCACTGTATTTCGCTACCATTCGGCCATCACGCGTTCGCGCATGGAAGCAACAGAATCCGGGCAAGTCACCCATCAAGAGGAGAGTTCTGTGGGGCGCTGCGGTGGCAGCGTTGTTCATAACCTCGACTGCCCTCGACTCGGCGATTCACCCCGAGATGCGCGCGAGCGAGCAGGCGGCTGAGATCGCGAGCTCGTCCGTCCCCGCACCTACGAACGCTCCGTCTACATCTGCACCGACCACGACTGTCGAGCGCCCTCTCGCGGTCGCGTCCAAAGTCCCACACATCGATGGTTCAGTCGCAGCCAACGCCGCACTCGCGAAGCTCGACACCTTGGCCATCGCAGAGCCGGCGCCGCTCGCAGGGTTTGACGATGCCAGGCTGTCGACGTGGTCCGACGACGTGGCGGTCGAGGGCGGAAGAAACGGGTGCGACACCCGCGATGACATTCTGCGACGGGATCTCACAGAGGTCGTCCTCGTCTCGGGCTCTGGAGGATGCTCCGTACGTTCGGGACGACTAGAGGATCCCTACTCGGATAAGACCCTTACATTCGCAAGCGACGCGGACATATCGGGCAACGTGCAGGTCGACCGTGTCGTCGCCCTTGCGGATGCATGGCAGAAGGGTGCGCAGCAGCTCGACGAGCAAATGTTGCGCACGCTGGCAAACGACCCGCGCAACCTGCAGGCGGTAGGCACCACTGCATTCGAGCAGAAGGCCGGGCGCGACGCCTCAGCGTGGTTGCCATCTGACGCGTCGTACCGCTGCACGTACGTGGCCCAGCAGGTCGATATCAAGTCGCTCTATCGGCTGTGGGTCTCGCAAGGTGAGCATGACGCGATCGCGCGCGTATTGGGCGAGTGTGGCGCGACGCTACCACCACCTCCAAGCCCGGTTGTCGAGCCGACCACAACCATTGCGCCTCCCCCTCCAGCCCCTACCAATCCTCCCGTTCAACAAGAACTAACCCGCGTCGCGCCGATCGCGCCGGCACCAGTTCCGGTCGCACCTCCCCCACCTCCGCCCCTACCCGCTCCCGCTCCCGCCCCTGCGCCGGATCCCGAACCTGAGGGAGGGTACGGCTGCGGTGAGGGGTATTACGAAAATTCTGCCGGCAATTGCATACCCGTACCCGGATCGTCGCCGACCGGCGCGAGCGCACGATGCAACGACGGTTCGTACTCATACAGCCAAAGCAGACGAGGGACGTGCTCCGGTCATGGTGGAGTGGCCGAGTGGTACTGAGCAGTTGGCACTCGATCCTCTGGCAGGGGCCGCCCACGCGAACTCAGGCGTCATCAGACTGTGTGACGCACCTAAATCCAGAGGTGTGGCCGCGGCAAGGGTCGGATACGCAGAGAGCCATTCAACTTCATCAACGAGTTAGGAATAGCGACAATCGCATTGACACGCGTTGGGCTGCAGCAATGAAGGGATGGGAACGCGTACCTTCGTTCGGATGGACCGACAACAGCTAAGTGGAAACCTACCCTTCCGCCACGACCGCATCGACCTCTTGAATGAACGCAAGCCGACGGCGTGGATCCGTGGCCAGCGGCTTACCAGGCGCCCGCATCGCGAGCTCTAAGGTGCGACGAAGTGGATGTGGCGAGTTCGCGATCGCCTCGTTTCGGGCTATGAGAGCACGCACTTCCTCCACGGTGGGAATGCGCGCGCTCTTGCGTAAATTGCACGGCGCACAGGCTAATACCAAGTTCCACATGCCATTGAGATCGGGTCCGCGCCACGCTCCCGTGTTCATGAGCGAATAGGGATAAACGTGGTCCACATGCACATGATTATCCAAGACTTCGAGGGAGTCTCGGCAATAAAAGCACCTGCTGTACTGAAATCCAGCGAGAGCGGAACGCGCACTCGTGAGGGCAACCCGGCGGGTTGGGGTGAGGACTGTTCGTAGATCGTCGGAAACACCAACTCCACTCTGTATCAGTGACCTTCCGATCCCCGCGTCGAATGACGCCTCCACGATCGACCACCTGGCCTGCAGTTCGTCTTCGAGCACGTTGCGCGCGGATGCCACCCGCCGCAGGTCGTCCGTCAGCCGCACCACGCGACCACGACCAGTACGTTCCATCGAGTAAAAAGTGTGGTGCACCTGTCCGGTCGAACGCAGGTTGTGGAACTTCTGCATCACCATCGACGGGATCGACCGTACCGTCGCTTCGAGAAGCTTCTCGGTGGGTTGCCCCTCCATGACCGACGCGTCGCGTTCATGCTCGACAACCGCGAGATAGTCGCCGTCACCCAGTTTGGTGGCCGCCGGTGCCTGCGGGTACTTTCCCTCACGATTGATGATGCGCATCGCGTACTTCGCGGCGAGCTCGTCCAGCGCGACCTCATCGCGTCCCTCTCCGCTGGCCTGCAGCAACGCGGATCCGAGAGCGAATTTGTAGGTGCGTGAATTGACACCCATCAGGACTGCGAGGCGCCATGACGAGGTTGGTGTCGGTTCGGCGCGGTAGAACTCCATGGAGACAGTATCCAGTGAGAGGATTCCTGATGGGCAAGCTGGTACGAGACCGCATTCCGGAGATCATTCGACTCTCGGGGCGGAAGCCTGCAAGTCGAATCCTCGCAACAGACGAGTATCAGGATGCTCTGATCGACAAACTATTCGAAGAAGCTCAGGAACTCCGCGACGCGGACGCGGCCCAAAAATTGGAGGAAGCAGCGGACGTCTACGAAGTGCTCCTCGCGATTGTGGGGAACGCAGGATTCACGGTAGAGGAACTCCACTCGGCCGCTGAGCGGAAACGTCTCGAACGGGGAGGTTTCCGCGACCGCGTTTGGCTGGATTAGCCGAAGACCAACGTTCCTGCAGGGCAACACCTGGATGGACGCTGCACATCGCGGCGATGAGCCCAACGACCGTCGACAAGACCGAAGTGACCACTCTGTCTGTGACATCAGTGTCCTCAGCCCTTCGAGGACATCGGCAAGTGTCTCGCGTGCCCGCTCTGTCCCCGGCGGATAAGCCGGTGCGCGCGACGTCGAGGTCTGGCGGACTGAGCGCCCCCACTCCGTCCCGCGCCGGACCGACCGTCTGGATGGGCGATGCAGCTTCGCGCTCGCCGCATCACCCGAACGGGTGACCACGTAGTGGACCACGTGGCCACCCGCCTGTGTGCAGGGCGAGGACCGACCATTGTGATTCACGTCATACCGCGATCGCTACCCGCCGAAAGTGCGGTGAGCGATGAGCCGAGTTGCATACCAGGAAGGTCATTCCATGACGCAAATCGTTTGATCGATCAGTGTCCGCCCTCGTCGATCGGGAGCCGGTCGACTACCGCACCGCGAGCGACGAATCTCACCCCGGCATAGAAGGAAGCCGGGCCCGGGCATCAAATTAGGTGTGTGACACTTTGAGGTACATTCAGCCGACCGATACCGACCGACCAGTTTGCCTGGTTCGATTCGCCGCATGACAATCAGTGATCAGCCCGCAGGATTCTGGAGCTACGTCCACGCCGACAACGATGCGGAGAATGGACGAGTTCTTCGACTGTGCGAGCGAATTGAAGCGGAGTACTCCCTCATCACAGGCAACGAAATCCACATGTTCGTGGACAGAGACGACATCTCATGGGGCGGCCGATGGCGAGAGACCATCGACGATGCACTCGCGGCGACCACCTTCTTCATTCCGATCGTCACCGCCCGGTATCTCAAAAGGCCCGAATGCCGACGCGAACTCATTCAGTTTGCACAGCACACTGAAAGGCGTGGGGTCAAGGAACTGTTGCTTCCGATCCTGTACACAGTGGTCTCGAGTTTGAAGGAAGATTCAGACGATGAGGTGAACGCCATTATCGCCTCAACGCAGTACGAGGACTGGACCGCTCTGCGACTGGAAGACGAGCAGGGCCCGCTCTACCGAGCGGCCGTCAACAAACTCGCCCTCCGACTCGCCGAAATCGCGGATACGATCTCCGAGCGGCCGGAAGTGCTGACCGCCATCGCTAAAGACGCGACACTCACGGAGGAAGTCAGCGACGATGCACCCGGCATTCTCGACGACATGGCCGAGGTCGAAGTGCTTTTCCCCACATGGACGAAGACGATCGAGACGCTGTCGTCGGAAATCACAGAAATCGGTGATCTCTTCACCGACTACGCACCGAAGCTTGGAACCGCCGGACGGTCCACCGGTGCCGCAGCCAAATTGGCCGTCGCTCGACGACTGGCAAGCGAATTGGATCCAATGGCCGATCGCATCCTCGACACCGCCACTGAGTACGCCGATCAGGCGCTCCGGATGGATAGTGCGATCTCTGGAATCCTGCTCAACATCGCCGACGATTTCTCGAACGTGCGAGACGACGGCGAGTTCGAGAAATTCGCCGAAGGAATTCGTGGCCTGCGAGACGGCGGCGAGAAGGCAGTCCAAGGCTTGGACGGAATGAACGACAGCGCCCAGCGCGCCGGATCCATGAGTCGAGACCTGAGGAAGCCTCTCTCGAAGATCTCACGCGCGCTCCAGCGCTTCATGGACGGCCAAGGCTTGTTCGATGAATGGGTTCGGCGGATCGACGATATCGAAGCCGCGCGAGGATAGGCATCGAGTCATTAAGCGAGGAGTGGTTCCGCCCCGGCCGACACTCCGGGGCGGGGCAGAACCATTGTTGGGCGCGACAAAATGACAGCTCGCATGACTCGCCCCAGATTTACAAGACAGGATCGAACGCCACCGTCGTTTGGTCGAACCGACCTTGCCCGGCATCGAACAACACGACACCGCGCATAGGAGAGGTTCGGCGACTGCACAGAACCAGTCCGGTGTGCGTGGTAGAAATTCGTCATGGGAATCGACGATCTCCAGTCACTGGTATCGAACTTCTCCGAGCGCCGAGACTGGTCTCAATTCCACACCCCGAAGAACCTTGTGATGGCGCTCAGCGGCGAAGTCGGCGAACTCACCGAGATCTTTCAATGGCTAACTCCCGAGCAAAGCCGAGCAGTCGGTCAGGATGCGAAGACGCGTGCGCATGTCGAGGAAGAGGTCGCCGATGTCTTCATCTACCTGCTGCGGCTGGCTGAGGTTCTGGACATCGACCTCGCCGAAGTCGTGAGGAAAAAGGTCGAGCTGAACGACAAGAAGTACCCGGAAGAGGAGTCTCGGGGCAGGGCGACGAAGTACACAGAGCTGGGGGAAAGCTGATGTCGCTCGTCGCGCTGCACCCTGCTGGCTGCGAGAAATCTCGGACATGGTGCTACGTCCGGGCCGCGGCGCCAACCACTGCCGCCTGGCAGTTACCAGCAACGTCCGGGGGTGCGAGCGATGGCGTTGTCGAACTGGTCACCGCCGAGCCACCCACAAAAGGCAGCCCACCCGGTGTCCGATAATCGCCTGCGGTATCGGTCCCAACGCACCTGACCACAGGGTCTGTGTCCACGGCGAGCCGCGTCCGAGACAGAGATGGACACTTTCGTCCGAACGTGGCGTGTTGGCGGCCAATTGGTGGAAGCAGCCACTCCTTGAATTTCGCGGGTCCTTCGGCTGACATGGCACACCGCTGCACGAGCCGCCGATGCAACTCGGCTAATCTGAGTGTTGCGGCCCGACGGACTTCCGCTGCGATTCGCAGCTACGGACATGCCCCCACCCGCACGACTGGATTCGTGCTGCCCGGGGGACCCCACTGTGACCTTGCTTCGTACCTCTGCCGACCGAATTGTCGGCATGGCTCATCCCGAGTCCCTGGCTGAACAGCTACTGGAACAGATGCTGTTCAGGACCGGCCACCGTGCCAGCGAAGCCGAGCAGAAGTCCTGGAGCCGAAGTCTTCCGGTCTTGGCCCGCGACCTGGCGGACGCAGGTCTGGGCGGCGTGGAGATGCTTGTCGAGTACCACCTTCCGCTGACATCGCAGCGAGCAGATGTCGTGCTTGCCGGCACCCATCCGGAAACAGGCGCGCCGTCATACGTCGTAGTCGAACTCAAACAGTGGTCTACAGCCTATCGTTACGAGAACAGCGCGGAACTCGTCGAAGTACCCGGCATGCCTGGCGGGCCGAAGCTGCACCCCGTTGCGCAAGTGAAGGCCTACTGTGAGTACCTCGCCGACTTCGCAAAAACCCTCGCCGACCAGCCTGATGCGCTCGCAGGAATCGCGTACCTCCACAACGCCACAGATCCGGGTGCAGTTGCGGATTTGAGAGCCTTTCCTGCAACCACCACCGCGCGGCTCTTCACCGCAGCGGACCGGGGCGACATGCTCACGTTTCTCAAGACGCGTTTGTCCGCGACGACGGGCCACACTGCGGGCGACACTCTGATCCGCTCCGCGGTTGCGCCCTCCCAACAGCTCCTCAAAGTTGCGGCCGCCGAAGTTCGCGACCGACCACAGTTCCATCTGCTAGGCGAGCAACAGCTCGCGGTCGACCTGGTCTTGCATTCCGTCGAGCAGGCGCGGGCCAACGACGGAAAACGGATCATCGTGGTCACCGGAGGGCCGGGAAGCGGCAAGAGTGTGATCGCGTTGTCACTCGTCGGTGAGCTCGCCCGACGTGGGCGAACGGTCCTGCACGCAACCGGGTCCCGATCATTCACGCAGACTCTCCGCAAGGTGGCCGGCGCACGCGCTCCTCGGGTGCAGAAGATGTTCAAGTACTTCAACCAGTTCATGACCGCAGACCGCAATGGGCTCGACGTGCTTGTTCTCGACGAGGCCCACCGCATCCGTGAAACGTCCGTTGACCGGTACACCAAGGCGGAACTGCGAACCGACCGCCCCCAGATCGACGAGCTGATCGCCGCCGCACGCGTACCGGTGTTTCTCCTGGATGAGCATCAGGTGGTTCGTCCCGGCGAAATGGGTTCACTCGAACAGATCCAGCGTCACGCCAAGACGATCGGCCTAGAGACGCAGCACGTCCACCTCGGCGAACAGTTCCGTTGCGGTGGCAGCGAGGAGTACGTGCTTTGGGTCAAGCGCCTCCTCGGGCTTGTCGAGGGCGGACCCTACCCGTGGAGAGGCGATCCGCAGTTCGCGGTTCGCGTTGCCGATACACCGCAAGAACTGGAACATCTCCTCTCTCAGCAGCAGGAGCGCGGCTACACCGCCCGAATGACAGCTGGCTATTGCTGGCCTTGGAGTGACGCGAACAAGGACGGTTCACTACCCGCCGATGTCCAGATTGGCAATTGGTCACGGCCCTGGAACAGTAAGAGCGACAGACGCGTCGGAGACGCGCCACCAGCACCGTTGTGGGCTACCGCGGACGGTGGATTCGACCAGGTCGGTTGCGTCTACACCGCGCAGGGATTCGAGTACGACTGGAATGGCGTCATCCTCGGACCCGATCTCGTCTGGCGCGACGGCCAGTTCAAAACGGTTCGCTCCGCCAATCGCGACCCCGACATGCGGAACACGAAAAGGGTCGATGATGTGCGATTCAACAAACTGGTACGCAACGTCTACAAGGTGCTCCTCACTCGCGGGATGGTGGGCACGGTCATCTACTCGACGGACGAAGAGACACAGGACGCTCTCCGCGCTTTGGTGAGCGAAACCAACTGAGTCACAGCACTACTGAATAGAACACCGAACACACGAGCACGGCCCGACAGGCTTCCGCTTCAGGATATGCCTCCACCCGGTGCGATACCGGATAGGCGATTGGGCTTTGACGAGTTGGATTGTCAAGATCGGAAAGACGACTCCACAACACTGGGTGATCGCGCGTGACGACGGTTTCTGGGATGTCCGCGAGCCCGGGCCTTTCCGAGACATCGCTCCGGGCGAGGATGTCTTCTTCTGGCTCTCGGGCACTGGCTTCAGATCCTGGGTGCGTGCGACTTCGAGTTTGTACATGATCGGACCAAGCGCGAGCCCGGCCCACTGGACCGACGATCACAACCAGTACTCGCACCGATTCGAATTCGAGCTGGTCAGTGAGGACGTCACGAGACAAGCAACTTGGGGCGAGATGCAGGTTGCGGCCGGGCGCAACTATGCACCCCCGGCGCCTGCAAACCCTGTCAACGAACCGGCGACTAGCGCATTTGTAAAATCTCTATTCGGCAACCAAGCGGATATCACATTCACGACAATCCCAGTCGCGTACCAGATCGGTGAGGACATGCGAGAAAGGGCCGAACGCCAGATCGCTCTCCGCCGCGGCCAGGCACGTTTCCGGAATTCACTCATCGACGCGTATCGTGGCCGGTGCGCAGTTACCGATTCAGCGGTCATCTCCGTGCTCGAGGCCGCCCACATCGACCGCTATTTCGGCACACACACGAACCGCGTCGCAAACGGACTCCTTCTCCGATCGGATATTCACGCACTCTTCGACCTCGGATTGATCACAGTGTCATCGCACCTGACGGTCCAGCTCGCACCATGGCTTCGCGACAGCGAATACGGAAACTTTCACGACAAACCACTAACGGTCCCCTTACATCCTGTCTACCGCCCGGACTCCGATGCGCTACGGCGGCATCGAAAAGGCTGCGAGTGGTATCACCAGTAACCTGGATACAACTACGCAGCCGCGGTCTCGGAATCGAGAGCGTCGCTCTTAGAGCCCTCCAACTCCAAGGCAGCCAAGACTATGAGGCCGACTTCTTCCGACAGCTGGTCGTCCGCGTCCGCCAACTCCAAAACGAGGTCAACGAGCGACTGCTCGGACTCGGGTACATCGTTCGTAACCGAACCGTCCTTCCTAATCTTAGTGCCAATGAGCCTGATCCACGCCGGCGTCAAGCCGGAAACTCTGCCGATCACGATGCGACGAATATCTGGGTGCGGTGCCAGTCGAGGTACACCACGTCAGGGCGCACGGCCACATCGGGGAGTATCAGTTTGTCTGCCAGTGGCGGTTTGCCGAGTGCCGCACGAAGGGGAGCTTCGATCGTCATGTCACGCTCGATTCCCGGCGAGTACTTCACGTTGAGATCGGAATCCACTGTGATCAGCCCCGTGTCGAACGCGACGTCGTGGGTGGGGCAGGCGGTGAATCCGTTGCGGTTGTCGAGCCGTTCCTTGCCTGTGCTGTCACGCCACGGCTTGATGTGGCTGGCAGTGAGCATCCGCGGACGCCGCTCTCCCGCGATGATGCCGCTCAGTCCACAGAACACGCACCGATGCTGATGGTTCGCGAGTACGCCCTGGGCAAAGCGATGTTGACCGATGCGGACTGTCGCGGTCAGCAGCCGCTGGGTCAATTCCAGGGGAACGTCGCCTTGTTCGCGCGCCCGCTTCTCCAGAACGCCTTCCAGCGACTTCTCGATCTCGCTCTCGCTCAGCTCTTCCTGGCCCACCAACCACAGAGCGCGGCCATCCTCTAAGTCGAGGAAGTCCGGCAACTGCTCCCGATCGATCCCCTGCCTGCGTGCCGCCCGCAGAATGCGGAGGTAGACGTCTTGCAGCAATTCAGTGTCAGACAGTAGCCGCGCCGCAACCTCGACGTCGTATCGGCCGCCATTGTGGCAGGTCCCCGATAGTCGGTCCGGTTGTTTCTAGCCTCAATTTTTCGTGCCGTGTGCCTGAGGTGTGGATTTCGGCTGGGATGTGCTGGTGCGGGACAGATATTGGTGTGTGGGTATAAGGGCGCGCCCGATGTCGCTCGGGTGGTGCCCGGTTCCACTGGCCGGGTTGGCTTTCGTGAGTCGTAGGAGCAGGAGGCCGCGGTCAGGTGAAGGCGGCGCGGATGCGATACCACGCTGCGGCGATCGCTTGGGCCCATTGCCAACTCGAATCGATCCGAACCCGGACCGCCCGGGCGCCGCGGGTGATGCGGGCCGCGACGTGCAAGACCCGGTAGCGGAAGGTGTCGATCTCGCAGCGGGCCAGGTCCGGGTGGTCGCCGAAGCCGATCAGCTTCGCCCAGGCGACCAGGTCGGTGGCGGCCAGGACGGTCTCGAGCCAGGCGGCGTTCGCGTCGAATCGCTGACACGGCAGATTCCGCAGCCCGGTCGCCTTGGCCTGCCGGATCCGGTCCTCGACCCGGGCGTGCTGCCGATGCCGCAGTTCGAGTCCGGCCAGTCCACCGGGCACCACTCCTTTCGGCGTGTCGGTGATGAACGCGGTGATCCGGTGCCCGTCGGAATCGGTGAACCGTAGCTGCGCCCCCGGGTGCGGGCGTTCCTTGCGCAGCACCAACCGGGTTCCCTCCGGCCAGGCGTCGAGATCGACCAGATCGGTGGCCTCGGCGACCCAGGCGCCGTCGCGGACCTCGCCGTCGGAGTCGATCGCCGGCACCCAGGTGGCCTTCGCGTTGAGTGTTTCGGTGGCAGCACGGACACGGTCGTCGACGGCGAATCCGAAGGAAAACCCCACCCCCGCGGTTCGGCAGGCGTCGGCGAATCCGTGGGTCGCCCCGGCCGAGTCGCTGCGCACCAGAATCTTCTGCCCGGCAGGGTCGGTCGGATCGGGCCGATACGCCGGTGGCAGCGAGTCCAGTGCCCACCCGAGGACGGTGACGTGGTCGGCTGCGGTGTTGCTTCCCGCATTCCCCGGACGGAGCAACCCGGCCAACGCCTCACCGCCGGCGATGTCGGGCCGGTCCAGAAAGGCCAGCAGCGGGTGGAATCCGTAGGTCTTCTTCCAGGTCGCAGCTGCGTTCTCCTTGTTATCGGAATGGTCGAGGGTGATGGTGGCATCGATGTCGATCCGCAGCCACTCCGCCTTCGGAGCGGCCCCTGCCGCCCACGCCTGCTCCCGGGCCCGGGCACGCGCGGCGCGTATCCCGGGCAGGTGCGCGGCATCGATCCGCTCGTCAACCAGCCGCCACATCGTGGTCGTCGACGCCGACGGACCGAACACATGCTCGCGGCCACCACAACCACGTGCGGCAACGTCCACACAGTCGGCACCGTCGGCGACCGCGGCGGCTAGGTCGGCGAACACCGCACCCGGGGCATGCGCCCATTGCCCGCGGTAGGTATCGGCCAGCACTGCCGTGACCTGCGCGGACAGCCCAGTCAGGTCCGCCATTTCCCGCAGCATCCCCACACCGGCATGCGACACCACACCCCGTCCGTCGGCCGATACTTTCACCCGTGAACCCGCTGCGATACTCTTCACCTGCGAAGTGCCTTCCCGTTGGCATTGTGGAACCGTAGAGAAGTCCCATTATGCCGTGCAGGACAGGCACTTTCGCTTATCTACCCACCCTGATCCGCGCTCCTGCACGAAAAGTTCAGGCTAGAGCCGGTTCCTACGTGCAGTCGATCAGTCGATCTCGCACGCCACGGGCTGGTGCCGGTGGGTGCATCCGGCAGCGTACTCGGCAGGAGTCTTGTAACCCAACGCCGAATGACGGTGTCGATGATTGTGGTCGTTCTTGAAGTCCTCGATCACCACGCGGGCCTCGAGCAGTGTCGGCCAGTAGTTGCGGTTCAGGCACTCATCGCGCAACCGGTTGTTGAACGACTCGATGAACCCGTTGTTCCATGGCGTGCCCGGCGGAATGTAGGACACCCCCACCGACCCAGCGCAGAAGGCCCGCAGTGCCTCGGAGATGAACTCGGGCCCATTGTCCATGCGCAATACCAGCGGCGGACCACCCCACATCGCGAACGCCTTCTCCAAACCCTCGACCAATCGGTCGGCGGTGATCGAGCGGTCCACGATGTTCAGCAACGACATCCGGGTGTGCTCGTCGACCATTGACGCGATCTTCACCGTCTTGCCGTCGACGGTCGAGTCGAACTGGAAATCCAATGCCCACACAACATTCGGAGCATCCGCGTCGACGATCGGAACGGAAGACTGGCCGGCACGTTTGCGGCGTGGGGCACGCCGGACTTGCAGTCCTTCCTCCTTCCACAAGCGGTGAACCTTCTTCTTGTTCACCTCGACGCCCTGGTCGTAGCGCAGCCACGCCCACGCCCGACGGAACCCATGCCGCGGATGCTTGCGGGAATACCCGCGTAGCTCTGCGCGCAGATCGGCATCCGGGTCGTCCGGTGTCTGCGCCAACGGCAACCGCCGGTAGGAGGATCGGGAGAGCCCAACGACCTTGCACGCGAACCGCTCCGACATCCGCATGGTGCCGGTGAGCAGGGTGATCGCGGCGCGTTTGGCGGTCGGGCTCAGAATTTTCCCTTGGCGATCTCCCGCAGCGCGTCCTTCTCCAACTCGGCATCGGCGAGCAACCGCTTGAGCCGGCTGTTCTGCTCCCGTAGCTCTTTGAGTTCCTTCGCGGCGTCGGCGTCCATACCTGAGTACTGGCGACGCCAGTTGTACAGCGTGGCCGCCGACACCTCGAGTGCGGCGGCGACCTCTTCGCCGTTCTTGCCTTCCGCGGCCAACTCGTCGGCTCGTCGCAGCTTGCGCACGATGTCCTCCGCCGAGTGATGTTTGCGTCCCGCCATGATCCCTATCGTCCCTTCTTCGCCCTCACCAGGGCAATCAGGACTCTAGAACAACCCGGACCTACTCAAGGGGGACACGCCAATTGGGTCTACTGTTATCGAGATTTGTCATCTTTGCGAGGAAGCTAGACGGCCGTCGCTCGAACAGGCGGGCGAGATGTTGGACCGGGAATTCCGCCTTGTGTGAGGATGTACCACCGTACTTATGGAAGTCCACAAGCAAGGAAGCGCACAGCGACAGAACCACTTCACACGCTATGAAATCGACCTGGCGTTTAGGTGGATTAACCGCATTGCGCGCGAGAACAGACCGCCATTGCTCGTCCAGCGATATGTCCGTCGGCTCGAGGAACTCCGACAAGGCGCTCGGTGCCAAATCCACTCCCCCCCTACTGCAGGTTCCTATTGACGAGATTCTCTATCAAACGCGATGCCGCGTCACGGATCTCAACCGCGGCAACACAGCCTTACACCCACACCCCCCGCTGCGCGAGGATCCAGCGCACAGGGTCGAGGCACCGGAAGGGTGAGATCCCGCTGTCGTGGAGGCGATCTCCGACGGGTGATTCGCCCAGCGCCGATACGGCGAAGAACCGGCTCGGCAGGGCGTTGCCGGTGGCCGGCTGGTCCACCGACATCACCATCGACCGCGCCTCGAGCTTGTCGAGGAGGCTGCGGACCTCTTCGTGCAGCAGTTGTCCGTCTACCTCGTGGTACGGCGCGCGCTGGAGGCTCGGGTCGCGCAGGAAGGCCGCGCCTCGCTGCGACATGATCTCGCTCCAGTCGCTGCCCTCCACACGCTCGAGTGCTTGCAGCGCATCGAACTTCGACAGCACCACGGCCAGGTTCGGGGTCCCGGCCCCGATGATCGACAACACCGTCCGCAACACCGACCGCGGGTCGCCACCCACCCGCTCCTGCGCCGGCACCAGGTCGTGCAGCTGTTGCCGCACCGACTCGACCTTCAGCGGATCGAACATGAACACCACGCCGTCGGCCTGCGCGAAGAACTGCATGTGCGTCGCATCCACGTTGCCCGGGTTCTCGAGGTCCTCCCCCGCCACATCCCGGATCACGAGGTACTGCCGGGTGTCGTCCCGCAGGCCCGGGCCGAGGCTGAAGATCAGCGGCTCACGCTGATACGGGTTGCCGGTGTGCGAGGCCGGCGTCGACTCGAGAATTCCCCGCTCCTCGAACAGCGGCCGCTCGTAGTGCTCGCGGAAGTTCACCTCGGTCTGACCCGTGGCGGGTTCCACCACCCGGTTCAGCCGCTCTCCCAGCAGCTGCAGCGTCTTGACCAGAGCCGCTATGTACACGGTCTTTCCGGTGGCACGGGCGCCGGCCATCGCGATGCACGCCGCCCGCCCTTCACGCCAGCCGATGGGCAGCCTGTAGTGGCACTGCGGGCACACCTCCGCGGCGGGACCGCCGGCCTTGCCGGTCGCGTAGTCGTTCTCGGGGGCCCAGTCGTCGGCTGCGTCCGCCGGGCGCTGGAGTTCGATGATCTTCCCGGACCGGACGGGGCTGCCGTGGTAGCGGGTGGCGACGTCGTCGACCTCGACGTCCGTCGGGGCGACAGCCGTCCACGCATATCGGTCACCGGTCAGGGCCGTGAAACACCGGGGGCACTTCGTCATCGTCGTACGCCTTCCGAAAACAAGCTCGCCGACACATCGGCCAGAAGCGAGGTCACCATTGCAGACAGATTCGACAGCTCGGGCTGCGAGCCGGACACGGCAGTCGACGGCACAACGGTGACGCCGGGCCCACCCTCGGCCGTATCGCCGACGAGCACGAGATGACGGATCACCGTGTCGGTGCACTGGAACGACCAGTCGGCGGGCACCGCATCGGTCACCGTGAACGCCAGGGTGCGGGTGTCGCGCTCACTCCGGTCGATGCCCGCCGAACGGAAGCCCATCCCGAGCGCGGTCGAGTCGAGCTCGGCCTGAACCTGATTCGCGACGTCCCGCAGCTCGGTGACGGGCAGGGTGGTCACCGAATGGCCGATCAGCTGGACCGCCAGCTCTTCGCGGGCGCCCACCACCGCCGCGACCCCGGCGAGGACGTCGATCACCGTGCGGATGCTGCCGTCGTCGATTCGCGCGAGCATCGACATGGTGGTGTCGACGTCGACCTCCACGTCGAAGCGGCGCGGTTCGGGCAAACGGTCGAGCGCGAGGGCGCTGCGCGCTGCCGATCGTGCCCGCGAACTCACGTCGCTGAGCGACACATCCACGGCGGTGCGGCGGGCGGTGATCGCGACCCTCGGCCCTGCCGGGGCGATCGTCGCCAACTCCACCTGGTGCAGCCCCGACACGTCGACGGGGGTGAGCTCGGCACGCTCGGAGTCGAGGTCGCGACTGCTGTCGACGCCGATCGTCACCTGCAGCACCGTCCCGTCCGGGAACGCGGCGCTCTCGCCGTCCGGCCGGGCCACGACGACGATCTCGGAGTCGACCCGCGGCAGGATCAGCAGCCCGACCTGCGGATACAGCGCCGGTTCGGCCAGCCTGCCGTCGGGCAGCGTGGCGCGCACCGCGACGGCCGTCGTGGCCGCGGCCACGGTGACCGCGAGCGGCCGATTGGGCAGTTCGACGCGGCCCGCACCGTTCAGCACATATCCCGACATCAGTTCGATCCCTTTCCCCTGCATGCGTTGCGCATGCGTACTGTCGTCCCGCTCATCGCCGGCCCGACCGTGCGTGAGCGAGCAGCACGAACCCTGATTCGACGTCCTCGAGCCAGCTCGACGCGAACCGCGCATACGCGTCACCGGCCCGGAATCGGTCGACGACGTCGTGGCGTTCCCGCATCTCGGCGCGCAGCGCGGCAGACACCTCGTAGGAGCCGACGGGACCGCGGTAGTCACCGTCACCCATGACGATCGACGCCACCTGCTCGAGCAGCGACCGCCGCGCCTGCGCCGGCCCGACCTGGAGTCGGCACAGCAGGTCGTCGCGGCTCAACACCGATTCGATGTGCGGGGCCACCGGCGAGCTGAGGACCGCCGACCGGACCACCCAGTGCTCGTTCAGGGCACCACTTCTCACTAGATCGACCAGAGCCGTGATCGCGAAATCCGAGTCCGCGTCCACCGCGCGCGCCAGAGCGTCGATGTGACCGGCGGGCATCGTGGGCATGTAGGTGCCGTTGTGCGGCGGGAAGAACTGGAACCCGGCGACAGCGACCACGGCGAGTCGAACGAGCAGATCCGGCGGAAGCTGCGCGGGGCAGGCATCTCCGTAGTCCTTGAGCACCGGCCAGCCGTGCCGTTCGAGTGCGCGTCGCAGCCTCGGGTCGTCGATGTTGTCCCACTGATCCTGTGCCCGGATGAGCGCCCACGACACCGCCAGTGCGTCGACCGGGTGCGTGCCGCCGGACACCGACGTGCCGCCGCGATTCGCGTCGATGTGCTTGACGAGCATCTCCACCTCGGGTCCCCACGGCTCGAGCACGAGAACAGGCAGCAGGAAGCGGGGTGCGACGTGATCGGGGAACGCGCCGACGAGTTCGCACCACTGCGCGAGAGACCAGGGGTAGGCGTCGACGAGCGCATCGACGTCACTCGACGCCCAACCGCCCGCGCTCGCTTCGTAGAGGGCCCGCCAGAGGGCCAGCGGCGCAAAGCCTTCCCACGCCCGCTTGTGGTCCTCGGTGCCGCACTTCACCACCGAGAACACCGCGTCGGCGACGATGGCACAGAGCGGTTCGGCGCTGCGTGACGGTGCGGCGGTCAGTTCGTTGGAGGTCGGTACGCGCACCTCGTCGACGAGCCAGCGCAACACCTCTGGTGCGAGTCGGGTACCGAGCGGCTTGCCGGCGAAATCCGGGTGACCGGCCACGGCCGACTGCAGCAGCCGATACGTGTCGGTTCCGACGGCACCGAGCCCGGTGACCAGAGCCGGGCCCGCCGCGTGATCACACAGGACCGGGACGACGACGCGACCGAGCAGGTCGGCGGCGAGATCGCTCCCGGAGTCGCCGAAAAGGTGTGCGTGCAGGAGCAGATCGAGCGTTCTCACCGCATCATGCGCGGCGACAGCGGAGTCGGTTCCCTGACTCTGCACGAGCGCCGAGAGGACCTTCTCGGCTTCCCGTTCGAGATCCTCCGAATGCGGCCACGCCTCGAACAGGGCGAACTCTCCCGGACCGGAGGCTCGAATCCAATCACGGTCGGCGAGGGCCCGATACGTGAGAACCCGGCCGGCCACATCCCACACCACCGGTGCGGGTCCGCCACCACGTGGCCACTCCGCGATCATGCGGCAGGCCTCGTCCATGTTCCCGGGCAGGTGTTCGTCCACGACGTGACCGACGATCGCCAGTTCGTCGGGGAACGATGCCAGCGCGTCCGGTGACTGCGCGAGCACGACCTCGGTGGCCTCGGGCAGGGCGTCGTGCAGTGCGGGATTTGCGATCACGGCCGTGGCGAGCGGCCAGGCGGCCGCGAGGTCGCGGTCCCCCACCGCGGCGGCCAGGGTGTCCTGATGGTCGAGTGCGCGTCGGGCGCTGTCGGGATCGACGAGCACGGTCTGCGCGAGCACCGACCACGCCGTGACCGGCACGAGCTGCCCCGTCGCGGTCCGGTGCGGTTCGCCGCCCCACTCGCCGACGTCTGGGGTGTCGGTCTCGCCGAGGACGACACAGCCGGCGATACCGTCCACGGCGTCACCTTGTGGCACGCATGCCAGATGCACTCCTCGCGACACGGCGTCGACGACGGTCGAACTCCGATCTGCGGTCGACCACCCGAATTTCTGTGAGGCACCGGGCGACATGAAGTGCGAGACCGCACCGATCCACCGGGCCGCGTTCTCCGAGTCGGCGCACCCCAGAACGACGCCCGGGCCACCGTGCATCGCCTGATCCACCGCGTCGAGCAGGACACCGAGCACACCGACGCGCCACGTTCCGGGATCGAGCAGGAACTCGAGAATGGCGGCGCGATCGATGATTCCACCGGGTGCGGGTGCGTTGTCGGGGAGTTCGGCCGCAGCGACCGCGTCCGCGCCATACGGTGCGAGCCAGTCGGGCGAACCCCACCGTTCGATGGGGCGGACGGCGGCGTCCGACCCTCGGTCGACGACGACGTGCGCGAAGACGTTGCCGGGACGTCCCGACGCATCGGCACCGGCGGGCGCCGTGTGCCAGTAACAGCCGCCGGTCTCGGTCGGCGCGTAGACCAGGCGCCGCGGTCGGGCCGCGATGTCGGCCGGTGTCGGGAACTGCGGGAGTGCCTGCACGGAGTCGAACCGTGTCGCGACACCGGCGCGCATGAATTCCTGCTCGGCAGCGCTGACGCCGTCGCTGACGTCCTTGACCTGCCAGCCGCCGCCCGCCCGGCCTCGATCGGGAGCGTCGAACGACGTGTAGGTGAGTTGACCGAACCGCGGCGGTTCGGGTGTCTGCTGCGGTGCGCTCATTCCACCGGTCCGGGCGGAAGGTCTAGCAGGCGAAGCTGATCGACCGGCGGATCGATCAGCGCGAGAGTCCGGTTGGTCTCCGGCCGCACATCTGCGAAGACGCGCAGGAAGCCCACCTTGCCGGTGACGTCCGCGGTCCAGGGCTGGCCGAATTCCTTGCGCAGACCGCGCGGGTGGAAGCTCCGGGCACCGGCGGTGGTCTGTCCTTCGCCGCGGACCTCGAGGGGTTCGCCGTCGCGGGCGCTGAGCGGGAGCCGCCCGGCGTTGAACACGACGACGAACGGCGGTGCCGTCGGCAGCTCGAGTTCGGACGCGAGCCGGATGACGGCGGTGGCGGCGTTACCGGTCGGTGAGCGCTTGGTCTCCAGCCGGTACTCGATGCGCAGCAGTCCCGGGTACTCGACGGTGGCCGGGATCCCGACGATTCGTTCACCTGCCGTGTAGGCGACGGGGACGACGTGGACGGAACATCCCCGCGGCGGCAGCGGTTCTGGCAGATGCAGTCCACCGTCGCGGTCGTAGGTCGAGCGGGAGATCTCGGCCATCGGACGCTGCTCGATGGCGTGCTCGGCGGATATCTCCGGCGCACTGAGGTATACGGATACCGACGCCGCACCCTCCGGCCACGGGAACGTGAGCACCTGCTCGGAGCAGCGTTCGACGATCCGGACATCACGCAGCGGTGGCAGCGGACGCGTCGCGATGAACGTGCGGCCCACCTGAACCTGCCCGTCGAGCGCGGTCACCGGGGTGAAGTACGCGCGCACCCAGCCCCGCGGCCACGAGACATCCGTCATCCGTTGCGTGCCGTCCTCGCCCGCGACGGCCGGGTGCACCAGCCGCGCGGAACCGGGCAGTCCACCCGACAATTCGAGAGCGTCCGCGGCGAGCACCGCGACGTCGAGACCGGCCCGCGGCGCCGACTCCGTGCGGTACAGCACCACGGAGCCGATGCCGGGTGGGGTCCACTGCAGATCGAACCGCAGGTTGTCGCTGTCCCCGTGGGTGGTGACGTGCAGGTCCTCGACCTCTTCGAGCACCGCCGACACCGCGATCTCGGCCTGCGCGACCGCCGACAGACGGGTGTGCCCGTCCACCTCCACCTCGCAGATCGCGCGGTAGAGGTAGCGCTGCCCGCGGCGGGCGTCGCGATCGACGAACCCGCCGAGATTGGCCTGGTCCGCAAGGATGCGGTGCCGCTGGTCGTTGTCGACGCGGACGCTTCCGTCCAGCGGGATGCGCAGCACGCGCACGGTGCTGACGGTGGGCCAGGCACTCCACTGGCCGATGACGGCGCCCTCGTCCTCCATCACGACGACATCGGTGACCGGGCTGAGGATCTGGCCCTCGGCGATCAGGACGGGCTGCCGGCGGACGGCGTCACGCTCGTCGCGACCGACGTGGCACCAGACCTGCAGGTGCCGCACCGCGGCCGCCGGGGGTTCGGTGTCGACGAGCAGCGTGCCCCGGGTGACGCCGACGAGCCGGCCCGCCTCCGGCTTGTAGGCGCGATGGTTCTCGCCGGACACGACCCGGTAGAGAACCGTCTGCCCCGCCTGCACCGGCAGGGGCTCCCATTCGAGCAGGTGTCCGCCGGTGGGCTCGGTGCTGATCGTCATCGCGCCGACGGGGTGATCCGAGTCGGCGTGCAGGAATTCGCAGAAGTCCTCGGTGCGCAACGACACCACGTGCTCGCTGCCCGGTGCGGGTGCGGCCACCGGCGGCTGTGTTGCGACGGGTGCGACGGGTTCGGACGCGCGGTCGGCGGTCACCGTCGGAGTGGCCGACAACACGGCGACGACGTCGTCGACGAACACCTTCGCCTGCCGGGGCAGCATCGGCTCGATCTCCTCGGCGGTGCGCCGGTTCGATCGGAGGATCTGCTGCAGATGCGCGTCCTTGACAACGCCGGGACGCAACCGGCCGTCGGCGATCTGCTGCTGTCGCCACTGCTGCAACGCCGCCAGGGCACCATCGGACACTGCGGGGGAGGCAACCTCGGTCACGGTTCCACTCGCTTTCAGAAGTTGAGGCCGTCGACGACCGGGACGACGAACGGAGTTCGTGCGACGCTGTCGTGGCTGGTGGAAGTCTGCCGGGCCGGACGCAACTCGAACTCGGGAATCTTCTGCATCTCCACCACGTCGGCGCGATGCCCGTGGGCCGAACGCAGATCCTCGTCCGACAGTCCGTCGGTGTACTGGGTCGTGACGGCCACGAGCCCGCAGCCGACGCGCACGCGAGTCACCATCTCACCCGACACGGCGGACAGGCCCTTCGTCGACGCCGTGTCACTGAAGATCGACCGGTCGAAGAACGCGACACCATCCGACCTCGTACCGATCCCGGCGACGAACTCGTCGACCCCGACCCGCCTCGGCGCACCACCGTCGAAATACTCGACCGTCTCGAGCAGGCCGTGGGCGAGTTCTTCTCGTGTGCCGGTCAATTCGGCGAGCGCCCGCTGCCACAGCACGGCGGCACCGGTCGCGCGGATCTTGCCCTGATCGAAGCGCAGCGACCACTCGTCGAGCGCCGAACCCGAACCGGCACCGGGCTTCGCGGCCAGCAGTCCCGGGTCCCGGTCGATGTCATGGCCGGCGGTGCCGAGCGCCGTGCCTGCCGAGCCCAGCACCGTGTCCCACGGGTCGGTCAGCCAGCCGACCGTGAACAGGTCGCGGCGAAGGGCCTCGGCCACCCGTTCGACCTGCTCGGGGCTGGGTGTCCCAGATGCGATCGCGGTGTGCCGGGGCAAACCCCAGCCCACGGTCCGGGATGTCGTTCGAGTCTGCTCACTGGCACCGAGCGGCTCGGCGAGGAACGCACCGAGGGCGCGGCTCCACGACAGGAACTGCCGGTAGGCCCCCGTGAGGTGCTCGATCTCCCGCAGTGCGACACGCAGATTGGCCCGATCCGCGGCATCGGCCCGCGCGGCCGCGTCCCGCTCGACCAACAGTCGTTCAAGGAATTGCTGGGTGCGCTGGCACACGATCGCCACGACCGCGGCCCACGCCAGCACGCACACGGCGATCGCCGGGCCACCCCACCACCAGGAGATGATCTCGCGCCACGCGAACACTCCGGCGGCGACGGCGAGCAGCAGGAAGAGCACGGTCGCGATACGCACGCGACGGAACATGTGCGCCTGTTGCTCGGCGCACGCCTCGGCGAGGTCCTGACGCTGCTCCGACGTGTCGAGGCGCTCGAGCAGCACCCGGGACTCGTTGACGGTGGCATCGAGGCGGCTCGTCAGGATCGACCCGAACGACACCGCGAAACTGCGCTGCTTCCGGCTCCACCACGCAGCCAGGGCGGAACTCGTCCGGCGGGCGTCGAGACCGATCGTCGGGTCCTGCTCCAGTTCCCGCAGACGATCCCTGGTCTCCGTGACCCCGAGAATGTCTGCCGGCTCGACGGCGTGCAGGCTCAGCGTCGCCGACACCATGCCCGGGATGTCCGTGAACCGATCACCCGGGCCGGGAATGACATCCGCCGCGGTCCGCAGGATGGCCCGATGCGCGCCCACCTGCACCGGAAGCAGGCCCGCGGAACGCTCACTGGCGTCCGACAGCGTGAGGGCGGCGCGTGCGTAGTCGCGCCACAGCGCCGACAGGTCCGGAGTCACCGGCTGCGGGGTGGCACCGGCCGCATCGAGCATCGCACCGATCTGCTTGGACGCCGCCTCGTAGTCGGTCCACGCGACCTTGTGTCCGTCCGCGTCGACGCCGCCCACGACGACGCGATAGGCACCCCGCGTCGAGGATCCGAACAGGGTGGTCTGCGTTGCCGACGCCACCGACGCCGACGCCCGGTTGGCCACCCGCGCGACCCACTGGGCCGGCGCATTCCGCAGCACCGCGAACAGGAAGGAGAAGAACATCCGCAGGGCCTGCACGAACCGGATGGTGCGCGGCTCGAGCGCACCCGGTGTGTCCGCGCGTTCACCGCTGAGCAGCGCACTGTGCTTGCGCCACAACGCCCGAGCCATCGTCGACGTCGCCGACGCGACGTCGTCGGCATACAGCACGTTGGTGCCGGAGTCGTGCGGCAGCGGCATCAACCCGCCGAAATCGAGCAGCTCCGAGCGGAGGTCGTGCTCGGCCCGGGCCGTGTCCAGGCGCCGGTAATAGGACCGGACCACCCGCAGCGCGTTGCCGGGGAGCACGGGTTCGTCGTCGAACGGGGCGTGCTGCGCGTCGTTCCACAGACCGGTCACACCCGCGATCACCGGGGCGGCGTGCCGCCCGACGGCGAGGGGATCCGCTGTCGGCGCGAGAGATTCGTGCCCCATGCCCGGTCCACGCGAGTCCTCCGGGGCAATGAGCAGGTTGTGCCAGCCGGCGAGCGCCGTCGCGCCCCCATCCTCGGCCCCGGGTCGGCGCAACAGCAGTCGCAACCGGCTGGACCGCGCTCCGCCGGAGTTGGACGTGAGCAGCTCGGAGACGAACCGCACCGACTCGGGATCGACCTGGGTGGTGCCGGCCACCAGAACGCAGATCCGTACCCGGTCGATGCGCCGCGAGGCCAGCACGTCCTGCAGGACCACCGCCGTGTCGGTACCCGCGTTGGTCTCCCGCGCGCGCAACCGGGTGCTGTCGGCGACCACCGCGGTGTCGTCGATCCACAGGAACGGCGACACCAGTCCGGCCGCAGACAGATCTCGGAGCACGTCCCGCACACCCTGCGCCGGACCGTCCGCGGCGAGGAACACCGTCAACACGCTCATGTCAGAACTGACCGGCATCGGGGAGGACCAGGGCGTGCGCCATCGCGGTCGGCGCCGCGGCGTGCACCGGAGCGCGGTTCGGCTGCTCCGGTCGCTCCGCGCGCGCCCTGCACTCCTCGATCAGGGCGATCAATTCGCCCGTCGCCCAATACACGTCCGGTGCGATGTCCCGGAAGATCGGTGTCTGCGAGGCGTGTTCGCGCAACCCGACGACCGACAGGGCGCCACCTCCGGGTGCCCCGTCCTGACCGGGCTCCATGTAGTGCTCGCCGACGAGGTCGCGGATCTTGGACAGCCAGGCGACGGCGTTGCCGGCGCGCTCGGCCACGGAAACGTCCGGTCCGGTGTTCTCCACCTGCGACTGCCATCCCGTGACGGGCTCACCCGTCCGCAGCCAGGCGGTCAGCCGTGCCTTCGCCGACACCTCGTGGATGCCGCTGACCGGGTCTTCCGCGGACGAGTCGTAGACCGCCCGCAGCGCCCGGTAGGGCAGCATCGAGTGCATGACCGGCGGCTCGTGCGACTGCGCCATCGCCAGCAGCACCGATTCGAGCACCGCAGGCAGCCAGTCGTTGCTGACCGTGAACCGCGACGGCGGGGTGAGCAGCGGGTTCGGGAAGTCCACCCAGTCACCGATGCCGGCGTCCCACACCCGTACCGGTTCGTCGTACGGGGCCGCGGGCAACCGCACCTGCCCGATCGCCAACCCGAGGAACCAGCCGGCGGTCATCGCGCGCCGTTCGTCGCGGTGCATCGGCAGCGAGGCGGCCAGCGGACGCGACCGGCGCCACCGCCAGAACGACTCCTGCTGCGCCGGGGTCGAATCCGCCCACTGCTTGGCGGCGGGCCCGAGCACCGAGTCGTACGCCAGCGGGGAGTAATTGGGGTACGAGCCGAAGATGTCGATGCGGGTGAGCCGGTCCTCGTCGGACAGCAGTCGCGCGAACTCGCCCTCCGTCTCGTGATCGATCATCGGGTCCTTCTGCAGCACCTGCGAGAGCGTGTCCGCGACCGGCAGGTTAAGGAACGGCACCGACGTGAACTTGTAGCGGTACTCCACCTGCTGTCCTGGATGCAGCGCCTCGAGCGCCTGCTGGTTGACGCTGGCCAGCGGCCGCGCGAGCGAGAGCGCCTCGGTGAACTTGCGCTGCAGTCGGTCCCGCCGCTCCTCGATCGCATACGCGGGCACGGTGTGGTCCTCGATGTACTCGCGGAGCGACACCCGGCAGAACCGGTCGAACGATTCTCCGGTGCGGCCGACGAACTTCCGTGCCCGATCGAGCAACTCGACGGGACGAACGTGCACGTCGTAGCGCGCCGACGACGGCACCAGCGCCTCACGGGTGTTCGGGTCGATCGGGAACGCCCGCGACCGCCAGGCCGCGGTGCGCTCGACGAGGGAGTGGTCCTCCCCCGGCGCGCGGGTGCCGTCGACCGTGGTCCACAGTCCCGTGACGACGCTCGCGACGGCCTGCTCGACCGCCGCCGCGAACGGGGGCGTCCCGGTCTCGGAGGCCGTCACGGCGAGCGGCAGGTCGCCCCGGTACTGATCCATGAAGTCCGCCGACGGGGTGAGCATCACCTCGTTGTTGGCTTCCGCGAACCGCTTCGGCACCCGATCGGCCTTGTCGGCGGGCCAGGCGCCGTACTGGTCCGTCGCGAGCCGGGCGAGCCCGACATCGCTGGCGGGCTTGTTACGGGCGCGGCGCAGCGCCGTCTGCTCCTCGTTCAACGCGTCGAGCAGCGGCTGCAGGACCTCCGGCACCAGCGCGGCGATCACCTCGGCGACCTTGCCGGACAGCGACGCATACAGCTGGCGGTACACGTTGTCACGGCAGTCGGCGACGATCCGATCGAGGATCTCCGCGTCACTCTCGATGCTGCCCTTGAGGTTGGTGAGCACCTGCGTCGCGTCGGCGGTCTGCGCCGTGATGTCCTCCGGTCCGCGCCGCGACAGGTCCTCGGCGCCCGTCCGCACAGAGTCCTTGCAATACGTGAGCAGACGGCTGACCAGTGCGGTGGCGTAAGGCAGACCCAGCTGAGCGATCGACCTGCCGACCGTCCCCTCGATCCGGTCCACCAGGCCCTTGTGCCACATGTACGCGTGCGCGACCGCGTGCTGCTCGGCCGAACTCGTCAGGGCCTGCCTGCGTCGTCCCAGCGCCTGCCGGATCTCCGGGACCCACTGCCCCGCCACCAGACCGGAACCCGACGGAAGATGCCCGCGCAGTTCGAGTTCCACCGTCTGCCCGGCCATCCGGGTGGCGTCGCCGGACGGCAGCACCACGGACGTGAGCCAGGCGCCCACCCCCATCTGTGCGCCCCGCGCGTCGGCGTGCGCGACCGGGAGTCCCATCGCCGCGAGCAGGCTGCTCCACTGACCGTCGAGAATCGAGTTGACCTGATCCTCGTCGGACACCGGACTACCGGGTGAACGGTGGCCGTCGAGCAGGCGGTCGACGGCGCTGCGAGCCAACCGCTGCGCCGAGTACTCGGCGTAGCGGTCGCGGCCCATGCTCAAGCTGGAGAAACCGTAGGTTCCCCACGGCAGGTTGTCCCACTGACCGCCCCACCCGATGTTCTCCCGCTGGCCCGGCAGTCCCGCACCGTTGGTGAGGTCGTACTGCACGAACTGACGGGTGGCCGCGCCGCTCATCATCATCCCGGCGAGGCCGCGGGCCAGGCCGCGGTAGATCGCCTTCTGGGATCCGTCACCGAACGGTGCGCCCTCCACACCGACCTTACGTCCCACCGGGAACACCCGCGCGAACGGAACCTTCTCGCCGGCGCCGTGCTGCTGCCCGAGTGCGCGCAGGATCTCCACGTCGTGTTCGCGCGCCGAACCGAGTTGGCTGGCGACGATCTCGCCGAGCATCGCCAGCGCGTTGGCGCGGACACCGGTGGTCGCGCTCTTGCCGAGTCCGTCGAAGATGTCCGGGGCCACCATGAACACACCCATCAACCGCGGGTCGAGTCCCGGAATGAGCGTGAGCAGACGGCACACGTCGAGGGCCATGGACGCACCGGCGCCGCCGGCCATCGACGACACCACGAGCACGATCGGCGACTCCCCCTGCTCGAAGGAACCGCCGCCGGGCACGTTGAGCGAAGACATCTGGCTGGCCGTCTCCACCGTCGACAGCTGATCCCACGCCCGCTGCAGGGTGTCGCGGATGCCGCCGGCCTTGCTCAGCGTGATCATGCGGCCGAGTGAGCGGTACTGGCCCGCACCCGATCCGATCGGCACCGTCACCGACGACGGGTCACGAGGTGCCCACGTGGCGATCTCGTCGAGGCTCTGCTTCGCGGTGAGCTGGTTGGTCAGCGCATTGTCCAGCACCGCGTACGAGTCACCCTGCGGGCCGCTGCCGAAGTAGAAACCGCCCTGATCGCGGACGTTGTCGAGGCCGTCCGGCCCCGCCTCGGGAGCCGTCGGCACGTCGACGCTGACGAACTGCCACCCGCCGGGGATCCGGTCGACGCCCACCGCAGCGAGATCCGAGCGGAGCTGATCCATCATGTACGCGAGGGTGACAGCGCCGGAACCACCGCAACCGACTACGAGAAACCGCCTCATTACGGTCCTTTCACAGAAGAGAGAGCTTGAAGTCGAGGACGATCCGGGTCAGGAACCGGGAGGCCGGAACGGATCGAAGGGGTCGCCGGCGGACGAGCGGGCCGGGGCAGCAGCGCCGCTCTGTGCCGTACCGCCGAACGCCGGGGCGTCCCAGGCGGGTGCCGCACCGAACGTCGGGGCGGGAGCACCGAAGGGGTCCGACGACGGTGGTGCGCTCGGCGGCGTCGCGGACGGGGTCGCGCCGGGGTGAGCGGCCCTCAGGTCGGCCACCCGGCCCGGCACCTTGCGCACCAGGTCGGCGACCAGTCGGCGGTTACTGTCGTCCGTCGCGTCGGCGCCGACGAGCAGCAGTACAGTCGCCAGGTTCGCCGGCCCGTCCGGATCGTGCAACACCACCCAGTTGTTGTGGATGGCCAGCGGAAGCCGCGCACCACCCGTGCGCCGGTCGACGCCCGGTTCGGCTCCGGACGCCGCAACGAGGCCGGGCTGCTGTGCGACGACGTACCCGGGCCCGAACGGCGACAGACCGATCCGCGTACGCAACTCCACGCCCTCGACATCCAGGCTGCGTGCGGGTTTGTTCAGGCCGCGCACGAGCTGACTCAGGTCGCTCTCCCGGATGCCGAACTCGGCACCGTCCCGCAGAACCTGCCCGCCCTCGATCGTGACACCGACGCGCATCGCCTTGAGGGTCTTCGCCGGGATGCGGGCGGTCCACCACTTGACCCCGTAGAGCAGGAGCGGCGGCACAGCAATGCTGAACAGGAGCACCAGGACGAACACGAGCCAGAACCGCCCGCTGTTGAGCGGCTTCTGCAGTTCTGCGGTGAACGCGACGGTGATCGGCAGCGCGCGGTCGGGCTCACCGGGAGGGGACATCATCAGCGGAATCGACCCGTTGAGGGAGCCGTTGCCCGCGGCCGGAACGGACAGGCCGACGGGAAGACTCGCCTGCTGACCCTCGCCGATCTCGAGGCAGTTCGCGGCGGACGGCGCCGACCCGGCGGAGACACCGACGGCACCGACTCCGTCGGGCACGGAATCGAACGCGACCGGTGCGGCCCCGTCGAACCACACGCAACCGGGACCGGTGATCGGGATGCTCGCGGCGAACTGCCCCGCGCCCTCGACGGTGCCGAAATCGACCGTCGACGGGACGACGGGGTAGCCGATCGGCGGCGACACCGTGAGCGGGACATCGACGAACTGCGGCGTCAACGCCGTTCCCGGGGCGATGACGTCACCGGACGCGGACCGGGCGTCCGCCGTCGTCACGTCGAGCGTGAGACGCAGCGTCGCCGCTCCCGGCGGAACCTGGGTGAAATCGAGTTCGACGGGATCGCCGATGCGCTCCTTGGCAATCCGCTCGACCAACGGATGATCGACGTTCCCCGCGTCGGTCAGCGACACCGACAGGGCAGCACTACCCAACAGGTCGGAGGGATCGATCTCGTTCCGGTCGGAGTCGACAATGCCCAGACGGATGGCGGACGTCTTCTCACCGCTGTGGACGGCCGACGTGTCCATGCCGAGCCAGGCCGGGAACAGGTTGCCCGAGATGTGGATGTTCGTCTTCGAGCGGGCCAGCGGGCTGGAGCCGTCCGGGTCGACGAACACGAGGGCCCACATGCCCTGCCACTGGGCGGAATCGTCGGACTTGGTCATCGTGAAGCTGACCGATCGGGGCGACATCCACCGGTACGCCACCTGGGCGCCGTCCAGTGTTGCGGTGGTGGGGGCACCGGCACGGTCGAGTGCCAACTGCGCCCCGCTCGGAGCGATCAATGTCGGGATCAGTCCCTCAGCGTCGGCCGAGCCGAGCACGGTGACCGAGCTGATCGAGTCGTCGAGCACGAAGCGGTGCTGCGCCTCCTCGCACACACTCACGACACAGACACCGGTCTCGCCCTCGATCGGCGCCTGACCGGGTGTGCTGAACGCGTCGAACGCGAACAACAGGTCGTCGATGTTCTGCGCGAGGTAGAAGTCGCCGGGCGACGACGACGTGGCCTTTCCGCACGCCCCGTCGCCGCCGGTGGCGATCGACCGCATCAGGTCGAAGTCGCTGGGCTGTGCGGTGCCCGCGGCGAGCCCCACCGCGAACGTGACGATTCCCGACGAGCGCAGCTGATCGGCGATGCCTGCGGGGCGACAGATCGATTCCCGGGCGGCCGCCACCACCCGCTGGACGCCCTGATCGCTGCCGAGGGAAACTCCCTGCGCGTAGGGCTTCTCGGCGTCGCGGACGGTGAAGTCGAGTTTTCCGTCGGAGAACCACGCCACCGCCTGGCAGCGGTTGGCCTGCGATTGGCCGTCGCGTTCCGCGAGCGTGCGGCGGGCACCGTCGAGCGCGTTCCAGTAGTCGGTATCGATGCCGTCCGTGCGAGTACGGAACCTCTCGACCTCGCCCTGCAGGGCGGGCAGCGAACCGTCGTCGAGTCGGGTCCACGGTGCGTGGACAATGAAATTTTCGGAGAATCCCGCGATCGCGACGTTGAGCTCCACACCCGCGGACCCGCCGAACGTGTTGAGCTGTTCGAGCAGGTAGTTGGCCGCAGACACGCGCGCCGCGTCGGGGTCGGAACCCTGGAGGCTGCCGGATTGATCGACCATGAGCAGCAGGTCGCCCTGTTGCTGCGAGGCGAGACAGCCACCGAAGTCTCCGACCGCTGCGGTCGTCGGGGCCGCCGACGCGGACGGGATCGCCAGCATCAGGTGCACGAGCATCATGGCCGCGAGGGCGGCTACCTTCTTCACAGTCGACCCGCCCATTCCGCAATGTGCCACGCGCTCGCCACGATTCCCGCTCCCGCGAGGGCGACGACGACCCAATAACTCCTCTGCGCCCCCTTCGACCCTGCGTACAAGGGCTTCGCCCGCTGGACCGTGTCGAGCACGGTATAGCGGGCCAGGAACACGAATGCGACCCAGCCCGCCAGCACCCATGCGAGGAAGGCGAAGGCCGTGAACGAACCTGCGGTGATCGCAAGGATCAGCCCCGCCGCGGCCGCCACTGCGGCCAGTGCGAGCCAGAGGACAGGGGGTTTACCCTGCGCGATCGTGCTGGCGCGTCGCTGACTCTGTGCTGCAGCGAAGGGCTCCGCCGCCGCGGTCGGCGCGAACGCGGAGGGCTGAGATGCGAAGGGGTCGGCTGACGCCGAGCCGGACTGATTTGCAGCCGGCCACGACGAGGCCGAGTCGGTGGACCCGCGATCACGCGAGGTGTCGTAATCGCTGAAGTCGAAGGGATTGGTCATCGAGGCACGGATTTCTCTCGCGGTAGGGCGCAGACGCACAGGGAAGCAGGTCTGGTGATCGAACATTCCATCGCGACATTGCGACGAGCGTTACAAGAGCGATGATGAAACAATAAGCGGCACAGCGCGTTGCAGATACCACTGCCGAACGCATCGCCCGGCGGACGGCACGTCGGCCACATCCGAATCGGCGGCGTCGATCACGCGCGCCCGTCCCCCTCATTTCCTTGAACGTTGAACTATGCTGCTGAAATTACACCCCGCCCCCGACACGTTTCTCGACCGACGCGGGTTAGGCGACGAGATTCATTCAGACGAATGACAAAACCACCCGCTTTCGGTCGACAGTCCACCCCGAGCGCGTTAGTTGAAACTAGTACCAGACAAACCCGACGTAACGCATAACCGTGCCCGCGGTGGTGAGCTAGCTAAAAAAACTGCGCCCCAATGAATCCGAGTCAATACACCGTTCAACCGACACCACCAGGGACAAATAGGGACTTCGGACCTAGCGGTGTCGGCATCAGCGCGTCAGCAATTGTTGGGCTCGCCGATCTTCACAACCGACAGCACCGCGTCACCCTCCCCGACCAAGGCACCGGGCGACGGCTGCTGACCCACGACAATCCAGTTCGAGTCGAGCACCTGCATCCGTCCAGCACCGGACGCATCGGCGCTGCGCGAGAAGAAGACCCCCGCCGCCTGGATCGTGTTCTGCGCGGTCTGCAGGTTCATGCAGACCACGGCCGGCATCGGCACCAGAACGGGGGCACTCGAGGTCGGCGCCACAGGCGCAGCCTGTGGCGGAGCCACGGGCGCAACCGCGACCGGAGTGGTCACGGGTACCGTCGCCGTGGGCCGCGTGGTCGTGGTCGTGGTCGTGGAGGCGACTGTGGTGGGGGTCGCCGAGGCCGTCGACGAGGACTCACCCGAACCGCAACCAGCGAGACTGGCAGTCGCCAGGACGACGCCGGCGCATCCGACGATCGAGGAGAACAACGGCCGTCGCGCGTTACGCGCCCGGCGTACTGTTTGCGAGTTGGCAGCGGCGGGTTGAGTATCGATCGACACGGCAGTGCCCTTTCAGAGGTGCGGGCGACCTGCCCGGAATCTTGCCGATTCTCGCCTGGGTAGTCGCAGACGAAACTGTGCATGCGCTCGCGCGTCCGATTTCCTATCCACCCAGCGACAGCACGATGGTTGAAACTAATACCAGACTGTCCGGACTTTCACACAATTCAGCAACGGGTCGCCAACCAAATGCATGGGCGTTACACAATCACCCGCGCGTCAACGAATCCGAGTCAATACACTGTTCGATCGACACCCCGAATAGGCGCCTCCGCTGATTTGTCGGTCCCCCACGACAAGATGTCGCCGTGACCGCACTGTCCTGTGCAAGGAGCTCGCGGGTCCGTCATCGCCCGACACCATCGGCGTCACGCAGTCGTGGCCGCTCACCGAACTTCCATCTGTCGCTGTCGTCGAAGCCTGCGCGGGCGTCGTTCTTCCCACCATCGCAGGTCGAGTCGATAACGAGGTCGGCGGCCGACTACTGACTCCGCTCCTCGAACATCCTGCGAACTTCGACGACCCGTTCGCCCGACGAGACGAGGCGTCGCACACCACGGCGGCCGCGGCGCGTGTGCTGCTGAAGTCCGCCGGCAAGTGCACAGCCTGCGGAGAGACGATCGACTTGCGTGGCAGTGCCGCACAGGAGCGCGTACACATCCACACTGCCGAGAACGGCGTCGACCACTGGAATTATCACGGGCCGGCGCATGACTGGCCGGCTGCCTTGTGCACTGGGTGCCAGACTGCGATGACCGAGGGCGGATTCTCCACCTTCCTCGACTACCGCTTCTCCTTCCACCCGAGCTGCTCGCGATGCGCGGCATCGCAAACCCGGTCTGCAGTGATCGGCATGCCGATCCCGCGCGAGCCGGTGCCGCCGTGGACCATTCCGTTGGGCTGCATCGTCACCGACCCAGTGCCGGAATGGATCTGCGGCGCATGCGGGTACCGCTGGGCAAACTAACGGGGCGACATCAGATCCCCATCCGTTTGGCCAACTCCGCTCCCCCGACCTCCCGGATGAAGGCCGGATCGCCACACACCACCAGCTGGTCACGGGCTCGCGACAGCCCGACGTACAGCCGCTCCCGCGAACGCTCCTGCACCACTTTCTCATTGAGCGCCAGAACGACGGCACGGCGTTCCAGACCCTTGAACCCCAGGACGTGCCCGTAGAACACCTGCTCGGTGTCCCAGAAGCTGTCCCAGTAGGCCACGTTGCCCTCCGCCTGCCGGCCGACCTGCTCCGGATGACGGCTGCCCGTGGCAAGCAACGCCAGGTCCGCGGGACGCCACCCCTCATCCATCAACGAGTCGATCTGGTCGTCGGCCACCGTCAGCGCATCCTCTGCGGTGCAGGGCACGAAGAGCACCTCCGGGCCTTCCCCACCGAGCAGACGCATCCGCTGGCCGACCAACGGCGTGAACGAGTCCGCGATCTGACGGGTATTGCGCAGATTGTGGTCGAGCACCAGCGGGACCAATTGAATCGGCGGAACACCCTGCCGGTCGAACACCCGCTGCCCCTCGTCGCTGAACACATAGATGCCGCCGGCTTCCTCGTCACGCAGCGCCGCCAGCAGCGGACCCCACCAGTCATCGGCAAAGTCCTGCGCCTCGTCCACGACCACCGCGTCGAACCGGTCCCGCAAAGGCAGTTCCGACGCCAACTCCGCCATATGCCGCGGAAGGTCGTGTTCCCAGAACTGCACAGTGTCGGTGTTGCGGATACTTTCATCCGGCCCCTCGGGCGCTCCCCACCGCTGACCGAGCGCATGAAACTCCCCCACGTATGCGGGACGCTCCTTGTAGGACCAGGTGGCGGTCAACCGCTCGAGATACGACGCCAAACCGTGCGAATAGCAGATGAGTGCCACCCGCTGCCCCTGCTTCGCCAGCCGCCGCGCCTTCTCGACCGCGAGGAACGTCTTGCCGCTTCCGGCGCCGCCCCGCACCTCGACACGGTGCAACAGCCGGATCGCGTCGAGAATCACCGACTGCTGGGCAGTGAGTGCGTCAGCCGCGTCTTCGTTCGCGATCGCCCTCGCAACCACGTCGCGTTGCGGCAGTCCCCGTCCGGAGAGGACCGTCGTGAGCTGGTCGACCCCGTCGGCGGGCAGGGCCGGGCGGTCCAATTGTTGACCGGACAGTACCTTCTGCAACCGCAGAACCACGTCATCGAGGTTGTTGCGATCAATTACCTTCCAGCGCGGGCATTCCGGCAGGGCGAAGTCGTCGGCGATCGCCACATTGGGGAACACCACCACGTGGTCCCATCGCAGCCGCCCGTGGCTCCAGCGCGGGTCGGCCTCCACGTAGCTCCGCAGGGCATACAGCGAGTCACGTGCTTGCCGGACCGGGTTGATGACCGTTGGTCCTTTTCGCTGCTCTTGGTACCAATCGTTGCCGTCGTGCCAAATCTGCCCGCCCTTCACCTCCAAGCAGACGATTCCGTACCCCTCGAGCGCCACCACGAAGTCGATCTCGTGATCCTTGAGCCGGTCGGTGACCCGCTGATTTGCCACCACCAGGTCACCGTCGCCGAGCTGACCGAGAAGCGCTTTCCACACCGATTCCTCGGAACCATTCACCAGACGCGGATTCTCGGGAATACGGATCACCATGCCGATACTGTCGCACGCCGACTCCGGTTGAGCGCGGCGATCCCCGGCTGACATCCACGGTCAGTAGTAGTTTGGCGATGTGGACACTACGTGGCAGGACCCCAAAGCCGTCTCGTCGATGCTCAACGACTGGGAGACGTGGGCAATCGTCGGGCTCTCCGGAAACCCCGACCGGACGGCGTATCGGATCGCGGAGCTGTTGCAGCGCCGGGGAAAGCGCATCGTCCCGATCCACCCCGACGCCCCGATGGTGCTCGGCGAGCAGGGCTATCCCACTCTCGCGGACGTCCCGTTCCCTATCGACGTCGTCGACGTCTTTCGCCAGTCAAACGCGGCCGGCGAGTTCGCGGACCAGGCCGTCGAGGTGGGCGCGAAGGGCGTCTGGTTTCAGTTGGGAGTCATCGACGAGGCCGCCTTCCAGCGAACGACCGCGAAGGGAGTTGCCATGGTGATGGACACGTGCCCGGCGATCGAGTGGAGTGCGCGCGAATCAGCGTGACCGTGGTCGGGCTGAAGTCCGACCGCGCGACTACCGCTACTCTGGACCGAAATCGTGCAAATCGGACAGTGGTCTGACGCGCGCCGCTCAGTCAATCGGAAGGTTCCACCTGTGGCCATCGACTACACCCGACGCCCGTCCACTCCTGCCGCACCGCAGGGCGGAGTCAATCTGAGCAAGGTGACGCTGTCGAAGGCTGCGCCGTCGGTCAGCCTCACGAAGTCGGGTGAGCGACAGGGCGCGATGCGCGTCAACCTCAACTGGTCGACGGGCGCGACGCCGCAGCCGAAGAAGGCCGGCTTCTTCGCCAAGCTCGCAGCCGCGGCGGGCGGCAGCAACGGCATCGACCTGGACCTCGGCTGCCTCTACGAACTCACCGACGGATCGAAGGGTGTCGTCCAGGCACTCGGCAACAGTTTCGGATCGCTGCGGACTGCGCCATTCATCCAGCTCGACGCCGACGACCGCACCGGCACCGTGACCGGCGGCGAGAACATGCATATCAACCTCGACCGGCCGGAAATGTTCAAGCGGATCCTCATCTTCGCGATGATCTACGACGGCGCACCCAACTGGGCAGCCGTGGACGGTGTCGTCACCCTCTACCCCACCAGCGGCCCCGAGGTGGAGGTGCGACTGGACTCGGCGAACAGCTCCGCTCGCATCTGCGCCATCGCGATGCTGCACAACACCGGGCAAGGCATCACCGTCAACCGCGAGGTGAAGTACATCGAAGGCAGCCAGGCCGATCTCGACAAGACCTACAGCTGGGGCATGAAGTGGGCGGCCGGCCGGAAGTAGCACGGCAGGCCTCGCAGCTTCCGATCGCTTGTCACAGGCTCGGGCGCTAACGTCAGAACCATGTTCAGTACTGAGATCGAGGTGCGGACCGGCGCCGAGCCGGTGGTGCACGACCTGACCCGTGAGATCGAGAAGTTCCTCGCCTCAGCAGGCGCCGGTGACGGCCTGTTGCATGTGTGGGTGCCGCACGCCACTGCTGGACTCGTCGTCATCGAGACCGGCGCGGGAAGCGACGACGACCTTCTGCGGGCGATCGACGAGGTGCTTCCGCGCGACGACCGGTGGATCCATCGCCACGGGAGCCATGGGCACGGCCGCGACCACGTGCTGCCGGCGTTCCTGCCGCCCTACGCGTCCGTGCCCGTCTTCGACGGAGCACTCGCGACGGGCACCTGGCAATCCGTGTGCCTCGTCGACACCAATGTCGACAACCCGGTGCGGCACGTCCGGTTCAGCTTCCTGGAGGGCTGAGCCGACGCCTGCGGACCGTCTCCGATCACGCCTGCGCGAGTCCCCTTGCCAAGGAATAGATTTCGGGCAGGCTCGCCGTCTCATCGGTGGACGATTGGTCCACCCACGTTTCCAACGCCGCACGGAGCACGGCAATCGACACATCGATTGCCAGTCGAACCTGCAAGTCGGCGCAGTCGAACCTCGTCGACACCACATCGACAAGCGCCGCGGTTCGCCGCACACTCTCGCGCGCCAGCTCCGCCCGCAGCGCCGGCTCCTTCTTGATGAGTCGGTTCACCCGCAGCAATCGTCGGCAGGCGATCGACAAACTGTCCGAGTACATCGTCAGAGCAGCAGCGAAGGCCGTTTCCAGCGCGAGCCTCGGTGAAACTTCCGAGTCGAGCTGGTCGAGTCCTCCGGCCAAGACCGCCTCGAAGGCCCAGTGATCGCGGAGCGCGGCCTCTTCCTTGGTAGTGAAATATCGGAAGAAGGTTCGCTGCGACACTCCCGCAGTCTGCGCGATCTCGCCGACGGTCGTGCCCTCGACACCCTTGTGCTCGAACAGTGTGAGTGCGGTCTCGCTGATCTCGACGTTCGTCTGCTCGCGTCGCCGCTCCCGCAGCCCCAGCGGGCCGGCGGGCAGGTCAGGCGACACGGAGAACGCTTCGAGTCTGGTCATCAACGGCCTTCGCAATCGGTAGGAGCACCCACCAGAGATCGTTCATATCTGGTCAGCAGTTGTCAAGATGGCAGCGTGTGCCATAATGTATGTGAAGGGTAGGTAATCTATGAATCTCAATATCGGTGATATTTTTCTGTACCCGCACCACGGGTCGGTGACCGTCACAAAGCTCACGACCCGGATGTTCAACGATTTGCCCACCGAATACGTACAGTTCGAGGTCGCTCAGAACGGGCTGTCCATCGAGATCCCGGTAGCGAAAGCCGAATCCATCGGCGTGCGAAACGCGATCAACAACGACGAAGTCGGTCGAGTCTTCGACATCCTGCGCGGTCCGACGGTCGACGACCCGTCGAACTGGTCCAGGCGGTTCAAGGCCAACCAGGAAAAGCTGACCGTCGGCGGAATCTTCACGGTGAGTGAAGTCATCCGCGATCTGATGACGCGTTCGCAGGTCAAGCCGCTGTCAGCCGGCGAGAAGCGGCAGCTCGAGCACGCAATGCAGCTCGTCATTTCCGAACTCGTCCTCGCGATGAAGTCCGATCCCGACGAGACTCGGCGCCGCATCGAAGCGATCTATGAACCCGCGTCCGCCTCTACGACGGCGGCTGTCGCAGTCTGAGAACACCATCGGCAGCAGCCCTGAACGAAAGTTCAGGGCTGCTGCCGATTTCGTGTGTCATTTCGCGGCCTGTCACGACTCCAGCGTGGAGTCGAGATCAGCTGCTGCCGAAGAGGTTTCCGAGTGACCCCGTTCCCGAACCGGCCCCGTACGTGATGACTACCGACGAAACAGCATCCGCCCCAGCGACGCTGAAGGTTCCGCCGGGCGCGTAGGACGATCCGCCACCACCTCCGCCACCACCGTAGTTCTCGGCGCCACCTCCGCCGCCGAACCAGCCGCCGCCACCACCGCCGCCCGTGCCTGCACCGGCACCACCGGCACCGGCTTCACCCGGCGAGCCATGCGGGTCAGTGCCACCGTTGCCTCCGACACCACCAGCGACGTCCGTGCCGCCTCCGCCACCGCCGCCCCCGCCGCCGGGTCCGCCAGCAGGTCCCATCAGGTTGCCTGCGCCACCGATATAGGTGTCACCCGCGCCGCCTCCGCCCGCGGCGACGATCTGACGATCCGCCAGCTCACCCGTCCCGGTGCGAACGTCGGAGGCGCCACCTCCGCCGCTCGCGCCGGTGCCGCCGGCTCCACCGCCGTTGTATCCGGCTTGACCATTGCCGTCGCCACCGTTTCCGCCGACCTGGATGTACAGCGCGTCACCGGCGGCGACCGTCAGCTGTCCGGTTGCGACGGCCGCGGCGCCGCCGAGAATGGTCTGGCTGTTTCCACCACGTCCGCCCGTCGCCGTCACCGCCAAGCTGGTAATGCCCTCGGGAACCGTGAACGACTGCGCACTGCCGGTGAATGTGAACGTGCAGGTCACCTGGGTGCCGACGCCTTGCACACAACCGGCAGGTAACGCTGCCGGCGCTGCAACCGCCACGCTGGGGGCAAGCAGTCCCGAGGCACCCACTACGGCGAGGCCACACATTCCGGTCGTGTACCACCGGCGGCGTGATCGAACGAGGTTCGTGGTCAAAGCAGTCTCCTGTCGCAGAGCGAGCATGTGAAAGCTGGTCCGGGTGGAGCATTCCACAGCGTCCGGCTTCCAGTGGGTGTTCCAGTCTCACCGTCGGCTTTCACACCAAAACACCTGGTCACGGGGCATTCCGTTCCGCTAATCGGGACCCGCGGTATCGCAAACCGCGCCGAAAGGTCAGTATGAAGGCAAGTAGAACTAATTTGTTCATCTAGGCAACGAGGTAGGCACATGAGCGACGCAGCGCCCATCGGTGACGGGATCTTCCAGATTCCGGTGCCGATCACGGACAACCCCCTCGGTCACACCCTGGTGTACGCGATGGAATCCCCCGGCGGTCTGATCCTCGTCGACGCCGGTTGGGACGACGACAACGCCTGGAACGGCCTCACCTCCGGACTCGAGGCCATCGGACACTCGGTGAAGGATGTGGAAGGCGTCGTACTCACGCACTTCCACCCCGACCACACCGGTCTGTGCGGTCGCGTCCGGGAGGCCTCCGGGGCATGGATTGCGATGCACGAATCCGATCACGAAATGTTCGAGCACATGTCGACCGGTCACGGTCCCGAGTGGTTGGATTTCCAGAAGGCCAACATGACGCGCGCCGGTGCCGCCCCGGCAGATCTCGAGGCATTCGAGAAGGCAACGAGCGGGAAGCCGCCTGCGGGTCCCGAGTCTGCGCCCGATCGTGTCCTCGTCGACGACGAGCTCATCGCCCTCACCGGCCGCAGCCTGCGCGCCGTCTACACCCCCGGCCACACCCCCGGCCACGTCTGCTTCTACCTGGAAGACGCCGACGTGATGTTCACCGGCGACCACGTCCTGCAGAAGACGACGCCGCATGTCGGCAACTTCGTGTACCCACTCGAGGAACGCGACGCGCTGGCCGAGTTCATGGACTCGCTGCGCCGCGTCCAGACCATGAACATCACCCGCGGCCTCGGCGCCCACGGCATCCCCATCGACGACGTCGCGGGCCGCGCCGGCGAGCTGATCGAGCACCACGAAGAGCGACTCGACCACCTGTACAAGGCTTTCGGCGACGACCAGATCACGGTGTGGCAGGTCGCCGAGCGCATGAAGTGGTACAAGCCGTGGGCCGACATCTCACCCATGGGCAAGGGCATGGCGCTGTCCGAGGCAGCGGCCCACCTTCGGCACCTCGTCGCTCGCGACCTCGTCGCCCAGGTTCCCGACAGCGAACCCGCAGTCTTCGCCCGTCGCTGACAAGTGAGTGGCAAAGCGTGCCCGAGCACGCCTTGCCACTCACGTGGGCGGCGTCATCTCGAGCCGCACGCCGAGGAGTCGCACTTCCCGGTCGTGGTCGAGCCTGTCGACCAATGCTGCTGCCGCGTCGGTGATCACGTCCGGATCGAATGTCGGCTCCGGCAGTGGTTTGCTCGTCGTGTGGGTGTCGAACGGGGCGTAGCGCACCTTCAATGCCACGCGCACCGCCCTGCGGTTCTCCGCGAGGATGTCCTCCCTGACGCGGGAAGCGAGACGTATGATTTCCTCGGTGACGGCCTCCCGGCCGGCGAGGTTCTGCTGAAAGGTCGTCTCCCGGCTGTGCGACCGGGCCACCCAGGGCTCCGCCGAGACCGGGGAAAGATCGATGCCACGACCGATCCTGGCGTACCACGGTCCCATGTTCGGACCGAGGGTCGTGGCCAACTCCTGATCCGAGGCGTCGGCGAGTTCTCGGACGGTGCTGATGCCCAGCGCGGCAAGCTTCTTCGCTGTCTTCTTGCCGATCCCCCACAGCGCGTCGGTGGGGCGCTCCCCCATGACGGCGAACCAGTTCTCCTCCGTCAGCCGGTAGATGCCCTGCGGTTTGCCGAAGTCCGTCGCGATCTTGGCTCGTAACTTGTTGTCGCCGATACCGACTGAGCAGTGCAGCCCGGTCGCGTCGAGGACGGCGTCGTGGACGGTTCGCGCGAACGCTTCCGGGTCTTCGGTCTCGACACCCAGAAACGCCTCGTCCCAGCCCATCACCTCGACGACGACGCCCAACTTGCGCAACGTGTCCATCACGACGCCCGACACCTCGGTGTAGGCCTCGGCGTCGACGGGCAGGAACACCGCGTCGGGGATCTTCCGTGCCGCGATCCGCATCGGCATCCCGGAACCGACACCGAACTCACGCGCCTCGTACGACGCCGTCGATACCACCGCGCGCTCGGTGGGATCGCCGCGACCGCCCACCACGACGGGACGTCCCCGCAGCTCAGGGTGCCGCAGCACCTCGACTGCGGCGATGAACTGGTCGAGATCGACATGCAACACCCACCGACGACGCGGCGGAGTGCTCATGGAACCAGTGTGCCGGAATCGTCGAACCGGGACCCTCGAATCCTCGAGTTCGGCCGCGGCGGAGGTCAGAACACGTCGTCGGCGTCGACAGACGGTATCAACTCGTCGGGGAACCGATACGAGCATCCGAGTTCACTGGTGGACCGGGTGCCCCAATTGTCCCGGAACCAGGCTACGCACGTGTTCGCGATCAGGTTCACATCGCGACTGAAGAGATAGCCGTCGGTGCAGTCTTCGAAATGGCCGTCGAAATGCCACCTGTCGAGGGTCAAGTGCTCGGCGGAATAGTCGGCGAGCAGCAGGTGCCCGAGTTCGACGCGTGATCGCCGGAGCATCAACACACCGTCCGCCAGTACCTGAATCTGCGCGCAGACAACTTCTTCGTCGTCGTCCTCACCGACGTAACTGTTCGGGCCGATCTCGACGATGAGCGCAACTGGTTGATCGACCAGCGAGCCGGTCAACCACTCGACCATTCCCGCCCACGAAACCTCGGGCACCTCGGTGGAATCGACCATCGTCGTCAACCTCCCTCGCTCGCGACCGACTATTGCATGGACGTATCAAAGCAGAAGATTCCGACAGATGTGGCCCGAAATCGTTCTGCATCGACGAGTGTCGTTTGCGTGACCGTCCGGCGACGCGTGGATGCGTCGGCACCGCGCGATGCCATGCGTATCGAAAGCATCTGTACCCGAATGTGTTCAGGCGAAATCCAGAACTGTGGACCTACATCGACAGCACCATCTGTGCGAGGAGCCGACCCCATTCGGGGTCCATGGGCTGGTCGCGCTGGACGTAGCCCTCGACCATTGCGCCGATCAGTTCGAGGAACGAGATCGTGGGACGGCCCATCCAGAAGACTTCCTCCCGGCCGACGATCGTGCCGTCGCTGGTCTGCCAGCCGAGGGCGGCGAGTCCCTCGGCGATCGCGTCCCTGCGTTCGTCCGACGACGTGCCTGCGGCGAGTGTGAGAAGCACGAGGTATCCGGCCTCCCGCTCGATCTGTTCGGTGCCCAGCGGCAGGCGTTCGAGCAGGTGACGCCACATCTGGTTCGCGTTGTCCGCCATCGCCGTTCCGAGGTTGGTTCGAACGAGTTTTCCCTTGTACTTGCGCACCAGTCCGAGGGTCTTGGCGTACTCCCGGAGCAGGTGGACCGGCCGTTGGTCCGTCTCCCGGTTGCTGGTGGCGGGCCAGTCGTCGAAACCCGGCAGCGCCTGCCGCATCTCCGCCACCACGGCCGGGGGCAGGTAACCCGCCTGAGTCAACGTGATGCCGTCGGATCCGATGCGCTGCAGAAGCCACCGCAGATGAAACGTCGCCGCTTCCTGGGCCGCAGGAAAGTCACCCGTCCGCGTGGTGAGCTGGGCGTGCTCGAGAAGCGAAAAGACGTGCGGGGCAGCCTGATGGGGTATTCGTCGCAGCAGTTCGGCAAACTTCGAATCCGTCACCGGCCCGTGGTCACGGATCACGACTTCGATCCGCAGATTACGGTTCACGGCGTCGACGCCGAACGATTCGGGCGCGAAGCCGGGCCCCACCCACGCCCCGGCGTCGTGATGACCGGGGTGCGACGGGGTGGCCAGGACCGTCAGCAGGTCGGCGTATCCGCCCGGTCCGCCGCAATCCTCGGGTGGGCAGGCGCGGGCACCGGCGAGGCAGGTCACCGTCGGCGCGGGCCCGCCGGCCTCGATCCGTTCGAGGACGATCGTGTGGTCCCAGCCGTCGCCGAAGTCGTATTGATACGACAGCAGCTCGCCGGGCTCGGCCAGAACCTGATCGAGCCGCACCGCGTCCTCGCACAGCTCGTCGTCCTCGTCGGCGAAGCCCTCGTCGATGCTCTCACGCATCTCGTACCGCTCGGAGGCGGGCGGCTCGCCGCCGACCCACGAATGCAGGTGGCTGTCCTGCCAGCCCATGACCGTCTGCACGATCGGATGCAGCTCGTTCAGCCGCAGGTTCGACGGCACGACGAACTGCCGCCAGATGGTCGGCGACACGTCGTCGAGCTCGATCCGCAGGTGGAAACTCGCGACGTCGCGGCGACCCGGCCGCTCGGACGGCCGGACGATCACCGGTGTGTCGGGAACGACGGACAGGTGTCGGCGTTTACCTGAAGCGGTCATGGCGTCATGGTAGGTGGGAGGCAGCGGTGTCCGGCACAAGTGCTGACGATAGCGTGAGCGCATGTCGGTGTCCGCAGTTCTCGCAGGTCGGTACGAGTTGCGGGGAATGCTGGGGCGCGGCGGAATGGCCGATGTCCACGACGGATGGGACCTGCGCCTGCAGCGACCCGTCGCGGTCAAAGTGCTGCGCCCGGAGCTCACCTCCGTCCCCGACACCCGCCGCCGGTTCGAGGCCGAGGCCCGGCTGGCCGCCACGTTGAATCACCCGAACGTCGTCGCGGTGCACGACTGCGGCGAGGACGCCGGAGTGGCGTTCATCGTGATGGAGCGCCTGCCCGGGCGGACCCTCGCCGACGAGATCGCCGCCGGTCCCGTGCCGGACGCGCGGGTGCGGTCGATCCTCGCCGACGTGCTCGCCGCCCTCGGCGCCGCCCACGGAGCCGGGATCCTGCACCGCGACATCAAACCGGGAAACGTGCTGTTCACCGCCGCGGACACGGTGAAGGTCGCCGACTTCGGCATCGCGAAGAGCGCCGCATCCGACCACACCGCGACAGGTCAGGTGCTGGGCACCGTGGCCTATCTCAGCCCGGACCGCATCCTGGGCACACCCGCCACCACCGCCGACGACCTCTACGCCGTCGGCGTCGTCGGCTACGAAGCCCTCGCCGGGCACCGGCCGTTCGCCGGCGACAACATCCTGTCGCTCGCCCGGGCCATCACCGACGGGGCGGCCCGACCGCTGCGCGACGCCCGCCCGGACGCCGATCCGAACCTCGTCCACACGATCGAACGGGCGATGGCCCGCTACCCGCAGCAGCGGTACGCCGACGCCCAGAGCATGCGGGACGCCGTCCTCGGGGCGCCCGGCCCGCATCCGCCGCCGACGAGAACATTCACACCGACGACGGTTCATGAGCTGCCACCCGAGCCTCGGCGGCCACGGCGCACCGGGCTGATCATCGCCGCGATCGCCGCCGTGCTGGTGGCCGTGGCCGTGGCGGCGCTGGCCATCGCGTCGCAGAACCGGGACGGCACGGTCGGTCCCGGGCCGAGCACCACCGCCGTCGTCCCCGCCCCGGCACCCGTCTCCGTCCCGAGCAGCGCCGTCGAGGTCAACCCGGTTTCGCCTCCCCCACCAACCGTCGCACCGGTACCGAAGCCCGGACCGGGAAACAACAACGGCAACGGGAACGGGAACAACAAGACCAAGGAAAAGGACAAGGAGAAGGACGGCAACTGAGCGAGTCGCGGTGGCGTCAGGCGTGGGCACCCACTCCACGGCGCTCATCCACGGCGGCCCGAACGGCCGGCGCGACATCGGTCGCGAATCGTCGGACCTGGGTGAGGTTGTCGCCGTCGGTGCCGAAGACGAACGTGTCCATGCCTGTTTCCACCGCGAGTTCCGTCAGTTGGCTCACCCACTGCTCGGCGGTTCCGCGGAACAACGTGTCCGACGGTGTGTCGCTCACCTGACCGAACACGTTGTAGGCGCGGACGATCGAGCTCGGGTCCCGGCCCGCATCCGCCGCGCCCGCGTCGATCCGCGCGTGCATGCCGGGCAGGACGTCGGGCGGAAAGTACGAGCTCGACGGGACCCACCCGTCCGCAGAGCGTCCCAGCGCCCGCAGCATTCGGGGGCCGCCGACGCCCAGCCAGATCCCGATCCTGTGCGCCGGGACCGGTCCGGGATGCACACCCTCGAGGCGGTAGTGCTCACCCTCGGAATACACGGCACGCTCGCCGGACCACATCAGGCGGATCACCTCGACCGCTTCCTCCAACGCCTTTGCGGCCTGCCCGGGCGTGCGCACGTCACCGCCCATCGCCCCGATCGCCTCCCAGAACGCGCCGGCACCCAACGCCAGTTCGAACCGGCCTCCCGACATCACATCGAGGCTGGCCGCGGCCTTCGCCATCGTCGCCGGTGGGCGAAGCGGCAGGCACGCGACGTCGGGAAACACACGCACCCGCTCGGTTCGGGCCAGCAGCGCGCCCATCAGCGACCAGCAGTCGAGGAATTTCGCCTGGTACGGGTGGTCCTGCACGCCGATCAGGTCGAGGCCGGTCTCGTCGGCGAGGGCGGCGAGTTCGAACGTGTTGGCCAGCAACTCCACCGACGGGGTGACGAACGCCCCGAACTGCAAGGCCCTGCCGTAATCGGTCATGGTGGTCGCGTCTCCTCTCGGATCCTGGACTCTTTCGATCATCCACCTCCGCGACGTCCGGGAACACCCGCCGCGCAGTCGGAACCCCGCCGGGCGGCATAGTGGGTCCATGACAGACGACACGAAAGACGGCCCCGCACCCGACGTCCGGAACGCCCCCGAACACCACCGATTCGAGGTCCGCGTCGAGGGTGAACTGGCCGGGTTCACCGAGTACCTCGACGACGGGAATCAACGGATCTTCTTCCACACCGAGATCGGGGAGCAGTTCGGGGGGCGTGGCCTCGCCAGCACCCTGATCCGCAGCGCGCTCACCGAGACCGTCCGGGACGGCAAGCGGATCGTGCCGATCTGCCCGTTCGTCGCCGGCTACCTGAAGAAGCACGACGACTTCGCCGACGACGTCGACCCGGTAACCCCCGCCGCGATCCAGGCGGTGCAGCGTTCGAAGGGTTGATCAGGGTGCGCCGTCGGCGCCTCGCGCCGCTTCGAGCTTCCGGATGAGGGTGGCGGCGTCGTAGGGGCCGCTGTGCCGGGCGAGGTCGGTGCCCGTCGCGCCGAGGTAGAACGTGGGGGTCCCCCGGAAATCGCTCGACTCGGCGTCGAGTTCGTCGTCGTCGATGCGGTGAACGTACGTGCCCCTGCGGATGTCTTCCTCGAACCGGTCCATGTCGAGCCCCAACTCGGCGGCGTAACCGAAGATCTCGTCCTCGGCGAGGGCGTCGCTGTTGGCGAACAGGTGGTCGTGCATCTCCCAGAACCGGCCCTGCGCGGCCGCCGCTTCGCTCGCCTGGGCGGCGAAACGCGCGTGCGGATGCACGTCGTCGAGGGGGAGATGCCGGAAGACGTAGCGGAGCTCGTCCCCGAAATGGGCCCGGACGTCCCGGATGCTGCCGGTGGCCTTGCTGCAGAACGGGCACTCGAAGTCGCCGTACTCGACGAGGGTGAGCGGCGCATCCGCCGGCCCGCGCAGGTGATCGCGGCCGGGGTCGACGGGCCGGAGCAGGGTGAGTCCGACGACCTCCGTCGGCGGGTGCACAGTGTCCGACAGCCGGAACAGCGCCCAGCCGAGGACGGTGGCGATGACGGCCGCCGTCAGGACACCCACCCGAGCCTCGTTGGCGAGCTCGGGTGAGTCGATGGCCAGGTCGACGATGAACAGCGAGATCGTGAAGCCGATGCCAGCCAGCGCACTGCCACCGGCGATCTGTGACAGCGTCAGCCCGGGCGGCAGGCTGCCGGGACGCAGCTTCGAGAACAGGGCCGTGGCCGCGGTGATGCCGACGAGCTTGCCGACCACCAGGCCGAGCACGATGCCCCACGCCAGCGGAGACCTGGCCGCGTCCGCGAGGGTCTGCCCGGTGATGACCACACCGGCATTGGCGAGCGCGAAGATCGGGACGACGAGGAACGCCGTGTAGGGCTGGTAGAAGCGCAGCAACCGCTCGTTGACGGACACCGCGCGCAGCACGCCGAGCTGGGCGGCGCGGGCGTAGTCGGAGTTGGGTGACTGCCGGAACGCGCGCGTGAGTTCACCAGCCCGTTCCACCTCGCTGCGCCGCGGCGGATAGACGGGCAGGATCAGCGCGATCAGCACGCCGACGAGGGTGGGGTGGACGCCGGACTCGTAGAACGCGACCCACGTGCCTGCCGCGACGATGAAGTAGGCGACGCCACGCCACACCTCGAGCTTGCGCAACTGGATGATCAGCAGCAGCCCGACGCACCCGAGTAGCAGCGGTCCGAGCCGGAGGTTGTCGGTGTAGAAGAAGGCGATGAGGGCCAGGGCGCCGATGTCGTCGGCGACGGCCAGGGTCAGGATGAAGACACGCAACCGGGCGGGGCACCGGGGTCCGACGAGTGCCAGTGCGCCCAGCACGAACGCCGTGTCGGTGGAGACGACGACGCCCCACGCAGTGGCCTCGTCCCCGCTGGGGTTGAGGATCAGGAACAGGACGGCGGGCAACGCCAGACCCGCGATCGCGGCGAGGAGGGGGACGGCGGCGCGGGCACGGTCGGTGAGTTCGCCGATCGTCAGCTCACGTTTCACCTCGAGCCCGACGACGAAGAAGAACAGCGTCATCAACCCGTCGTTGACCCAGTGCTTCAGGTCGAGGCTGATGCTGTTGTCGCTGATCTGGATGGTCACCGGGGTGTGCCAGAACGACTCGTACGAATCGCCGATGTTGGCCCACACCAACGCGAGGATCGTGGCGACGAGCAGAAATCCGGCCGACAGCTTGTCGTCGTCGGTGTCGTCGCGGATCAGGGCCAACCGCGCCGACAGTCGCCGAAGTGTGGTGGGGCTGCTCTGCTCGACCGTCATCGGGTCCTCGTCAGACGTAGTTCTCGAGAACGAACTTGGTGAATCCCTTGCGGATCAATCGCACGGCCTGCTTCTGGCCCTGACGCAGCACGGACTTCGGCACCCACACCTTGGGCTCGACCGACATCGTGAGGTGCACCGACGTCCCGCGCGCGGTGGGGGTCAGCCGGTACTCCCCCTCCTGGCACTTCTGCTTCTCGCTCTCGAGGAGCGTCCACGACATCTGCTCGTCCCCCAGCCACTTGTGCTCGGCCAGCTGCGTGTCCGCGACACCGAGGACGGCGAGCGTCATCCGCACGGTGCGGGGGCGTCCGTCGTCGAATCGGGACTCGACGACCACCTTCTTGTGCACCGCCGACCACTCGGGGATGCGCTCGACGTCCGCCAGCGCCGCCATCACCTGGTCCTGGGGAGCCTCGATCTCGAACTCGCCCGATACCGACAACGCCATCGATTGCTCTCCTTCTCGTCAGATCCACATGCCCTACAGTTCGGACGCGTAGCGCTCCAGCATGGCAGCAAGTTCGCCGGGGCGCGCGAGTGCCGCCAGATGACCGGTGTCGATGACCTCCGGTGCGATGCCCAGCCGCTCCCGGACGATCCGCTGCATGAAGTCGAGTGGGAACAGCCGATCGCGCCTCCCGGCGACGACACGCGTCTTCACGTGCGGCCACGCGTCCGCCTGCCACACCGTCTCGAACGGGGTGTTCGAGACGACGGGCTCCTCCTGGCTGAACGCCTCCTCGGTGACGTCGTCGGGCACGTCGTGGAAGAACAGTGCCCGCAGGTCGTCGGGCGCGTCCGGGTCGCGACCCTCCAGCACGTCGAACGCCCGTTTCGCCTCCGGCTGACCGGTGGTCTCCCACCACTGCCCGGGTGCCTCCCCCGGCGCGGGCAGCATCGGTGCCAGGAGAACCAGCAGGTCCACGTCGACCTCGCCGCGCTGACAGACGATCGCCGCGGTGAACGCGGACATGGACTGCGCGACCAGCACGATCGACCCCTCGACGTCCTCGACCGCATCGACGACGACGTCCGCGAACTCGTACTGGCCCGCGTCGTCGTCGCCGTACGGAAGGTCGACGGCGATCACCGAGTGCCCGCTTCCCTCCAGGATCGGTGCAAGGCGGTGCCAGTACCACGAGTCCGAGCCGGCGCCGGGCAGCAGAACGAAGGTTGCGGGCATCTCGACTCATCTCCTGTTTCCGGGACACGAACGGTCGAGTCGAGCCTAAGCGCTACGTGCGCGGGAATGCGCGCCCGGACACACCTTGCCACTCACCTGCGGGGACCTGAAACGGAAGCGCCGCCGAGGGCGATACACCAGTAGGTCGGACAGGACGCTCCGACCGTGCCGGGATCCACCACACGTTACGAGAACTGAGCTGACATGTTCACCAACCATCTCTTCGGCGGAATGACCGAACAGGAAATCGACATCGAAATCGCCGACGAGCTGGCGGCCTGACGCACGGTCCCCGCACGTGAGTGGCGATGTGCACCCCGGCACGCTTCACCACTCACCTACGAATGACGTTCACGCTCAGCCCTTCGCAGGCTACCGGTGCCGTTGACCCTCCCGGTTGCCGCCCTCACGGGAGTTCGCCGTCAGGCCGGCTCCCGCATCACGCCGAAGTGGCGCACCGTCCCGGAAACGCCTGGAAGCTCTTGCACGGGCGACCAGGTGCGCAGCCCATCCGTGCTGTCGGAATAGAGATACTTTCCTTCGGTATAGGCGTCGAGATAGATCCGCCAGGTGTCGTTCGGCAACTGAACCAGGGCTGGGCCCTCCACCAGCGAGCCCCAATTTCCAGGCGGGACGAATGAATAGGGCCCCGTCACCGACGACGCGACCGCATGCTCGACGACCTTCTTCGTCTCGTTCTTGGTAAACGCATGGTAGGTCGATCCCACCTTGACCACGGTGGTGTCGATATGGTCCGCGCCGATCCCGGCGAGCGGAACAGGCGGGCTCCACAACCTGAGCGATGGTTCCAGCGCCGTCATCAGATACGGCACGAATCCTCCCCCGGTCGACAGCGACAGGATGACGTTGACCCGGTCGCCGTCCACGAACCATTCAGGTGCCCAGGCCTTGGTGGTGAACGGCGACAGCGACGGTCCGTCGCTGAACCCGGCCGACCCCGAGGAACCCGGCGGGCTCGCTGAGCCCGTTCCGTCTCCCGTGCCCGGCAGGAAGGCGCAGCAGAACGGGACAGGCCAGGCCCCAAGGAACTTCCAGTCCATGCGGTCACTGCTGCGTGCGAAGCCGATGTTCGCCCCGTCGACCGTCGTGTAGGTGAGGTAGTAGAACCCGTCCGTGTGCCGGAAGATGCTCGGGTCACGCACCACCCCTGACGGAGGCCGATACGCAGACAGTCGGAGGGGCTGGAACCCCGTGCCGTCCTCAGACTCGTATACATCCAGGTCGCGGTCGCTGACGTTACTGAACGCCACCATCGTGGTTCGCCAGGCGAGCGGTGCGGCGCCGCTGCTCCCCGGGGCGGCGACCAGCAAGCCTGCGACAGCGAGCATCACCATCGATAGGGCGGAAAAGCAGGTTCGTTTGGGCAGCATCACCGGTGCAGTATCTATCACAGCAGGCGCACCATGCGTAACTTTGGCCGCAGGCAGCGGATCGGTACCGACGGCGGTGCAATGACGCCGTGGACGAACCCGAGGCCGCCACCCGCAGCAGCGGCGATCAATACCCCTGCGGCGCGGTCGGTCTACGCGCGAGCCTTATGCGTGACGGCGTCTCGGCGTAGCGTCACGGGGACACTGTCGACGGAGGAGTGCTCATGTCGGGCGAACTGTCGTTCTTCGAATTGGGTGTGGCCAACGCGGAGCAGGGCCGAAAGTTCTACTCGGCGTTGTTCGGCTGGGAATTCGAATCCGGGCCCGGCGGGTCGGGTTACTCCATCAACACACCGAACGTCCCGGGCGGGATCCACGGCGGCGACGAGGGCGCCGGCCCGTATGTCTTCTTTCGGGTGCCGGACCTCGACGCCGCGGTCGAGCAGGTACTGGCGCTGGGCGGCACCGTCGACGCCGTCGAGCTGGGCGAAGACACCGAGTCAGTGGCGAAATTCGGGCGGTTCAAGCTGTGCCACGACGACCAGGGCTCCGCGTTCGGACTGCACGAACCGCCGTCCGGCAACTGAATCAGCGCGCCCCGGAACGGAGACTCCCGGGGCGCGCTGATTCGGATCGGTCGGTTACGGCTCGTTCGGCGAGTCGCCTCCGCCCTCGTCACCGCTGAAGGTGGCCGGTTGCGGCAGACCGTCCTCGGGTCCGTCGCACCAATTATCGTACTGGTTGTACGGTTCTGCGCCCCACGCCGGGACGTTGTTCTCGTACGGTTCCGCCCAGTCGTCGCAGCCGGCCGGGCCGGTCGGCGGAACACCAGGAGGCAATGGTGCAACCGTGTCCGGTGCGCGCACCGGTACGACCGCCGAGTCGAGCGCGTCACCCCAGGCGACACCGGATGTTCCCAAACCGATCGAGGCCGCGAACACAGCGACCGCAGCCAATCTCGAGCCGACCTTCATCGTTGCCTCCCATAGGTGAATAACGCTGCCTAAGGGCTGTACCCAAAGACAACGTAAACAATCCTCGGAGGGCGAATTTCGTGAATGAAATTTGACGGACGGTCGGTTTCAGTTCACGACCGAGCTACACGACGGCACATGCCTCGTGCGAACATTCACCGTCGAATCAGGGATTGACCGTCCGGCCCTGCTGGTCATTGACCGGCGGCTGCTGCGCGGAAAGGCCGTCTTCGGGGCCGTCGCACCAGTTGTCGAATTGGTTGTACGGATCGGTGCCCCACGCCGGGACGTTGTTCTCGTACGGTTCCGACCAGTCGTCGCATCCGATCGGACCGTTCTGCGGGAATCCGGGTGGCATCGGCTGAATGACGTCCGGCCGACGCACCGGCACCACCGAGTCGAGACTGCCGCCCCAGGCGACACCGGATGCCCCCAATCCGATCGAAGCCGCGAATACCGCCACCGCGGCCACTCTCCTGCCCATTCTCATGACTGCCTCCGTTGGTTCCATGGCCTCTCGGGGCGGTACCCAGAAACCCGGAAAACAATCCTCGAAGAGAGCGTTTCGTCCAAGAATTTCGACGATCAGTCGGTTTCCGGTCGGCATCGCATGTACATCTCGGTGACCGAGGTCAGGACCTGCTTGCCCGACCCGTTGAGAATCTCCGCCGCGACCGTCACCAAGGCCCGACCGCGATCGTCAGGCGTCACCTCCTCCACAACCAGCTTTCCGGTGAGCACATCACCCGGCTTCACCGGCCGGAGGAAGTTGACGTCGCGCATCCGCACCCCCGCAATGACGCTCCAGCCTGCATAAAGAGTGGTCGCGGACAGTCGCTGACACACCGCGATCGTGTGCACACCACTCGCGATGAGCCCCCCGAAATAGCCACCATCTGCAGATTCACGGTCGATGTGGAACGACTGCGGATCCCACTGCCCTGCGAACTCGACCAGCTCCTCCTCCGTCACCGTGTACGAGCCCAGCTCGAACTTCTCGCCCACCCGGAGGTCGTCCGCATAGACGACGTCACATTTGCTGTCCACTACCAACCGTCCGATCATTCGCTCACGCCTCCACCGAACACGGAGGCTGACGTCGAGGATATGACCGGACGCCGGCGGCGGCGACAGTGCCCTACCGCCGACGGTGGAGGTGGCCGTCAGTTCTCGTCGTAGCGCGGCCAGCCCGGATACGGAGCAAGCGTCGGGTAGGGGGTGTCGTGTGGGAGGTTCCACTTCGCCGGCCGATTCGACGCCTCGTCCGGCATCCGGTTTCGACATTCGAGGAAAGCTGCTTGGTTTCGTGCACTGTATACGTGGTCGACTACCTTCCAGACCCCGAAGACATCGGCGACCGGAGCGCGTTCGGGGCCTTCCGACGACTGACTGAAAGGGCTAGAGCCGGGCGCCGTGATCTCCACGGTTTCGGCAGTAATATTTGTCGATCCGACGTTGAAGAACTGCCCGTCTGGGCCTTCGCGCATCACCGAATAGTCGCCTGTGCACACTGTCGCGAACCAACCACGCTCGGTCGGCGTCATCCACAGCAGATGCTGAAACTGAGTTCCCACGAAGTGGCTCTTCTTCAGCTGATCGGGGTTGCCGTAGTCGGTCAGGAGACGTTCGTCCACGGCTTCAGAAAAACCCGGGTATCCCGCGGCCGGTGTGAGCGCCCGGACCGTGAGGTAGTAGGACTCCATATACGCCCTGACAACCGTCACTTCGGGAGACAACAAATCGATACCCGGATCTGCCGACCAGCGATAGTTATATGCGGTGTTGTCGGGGACGGAATACAACGCTGAGGCGACCACCGGCGACGCCGGTGCTTCGCTCGCAGTATCGGATCCGCAGGCCGGCACGACCAACATCGCCGCGACCATCGGGAAGACCAGACGCCTCACTGCGCGTACCTCATGTCTTTCACTTGGTGACGGCCGGCATTCAACGCATCAATAAAGTTGCCCAGCCCCGTCATTCCCGAGTCCGCCATGTATCCGGCCAGGCCCGACTGCAAGAGAGGGAGCCTCTGGTACGGGTTATCCTCCGCAATTTCATCGTATGGAAGGAGTGGCCCGTCGGTGCCGTCTCGGAATGGGTCGAGTCCTGAGTATGGATCCAGTGCTCCGCCATTTGTGGCCTGAAGGCCAAGCGCAATCTGGTAGTACTGATTCACCAACAACGCGTTGTCGGCGAAGTCTGTATTCGCCTGAAGTGTGCTGTCCGGTATTGAACCCATGACCGCGCTCTTGAATGACGGGTCGGCCAGATCGATACCACTCGAAATCAGAGGGCCTGCTACAGGAATGAATTCGACGCCTTTGCTGATCACTGTCCTGATGGTGTCGTATGCAACTCCCTTGCTCTCGAAACCAGCAGCGTTCTGGGATGTTTCGTCGCCGAGTCGGTCGGCGAACTCGAGGTCGAGCCCCTTGTCCACAACGCCCTGAAGATTGCCTGCCCACGTCCCGTATTGGTAGTGGGGGTTCTGCGGTGTCTGGCCGTCGACAGCCCACGCCTGCTCCAACTGAGCAGACAGCCCCAAGGCGTGCGCATTGAAATACGAGGCACCGTCGGCGTTGGAATCGATCACCGAGAATATTCTCGGCGCATCCTCGAGTCGGAGGTACTCATGGCCCGTCAGGCCGGTGAAAGAGTTGGTTCCCGTGAAGGACTCGGGCACCCCCACCATGTTGCCGATGTACGGCGCGAGCGTTGTGCCCAACGCCCGCGTGATTTCGGGGTTCACCTCACCGATTGCCTGCCCGTTCATCCCGGGGATGTCGAGTAGCTCGGCGTCTTTCGCGGCGAGGATTTGTGCGAGGCCGAATGCCGATTCCCCGGCTTGTGTCGACCGGAATATTTCGCCGGGATCGGATGGATCGGAGGGCCTGGCGTCGTCGGCGATCCAGTCGAACATCCCGGCGACGTTCTGTTCGCCTCCGTCGGTCCAATCACGTTGGAGCAGGGGCATGATGACGTCGTCGCGGTTGTAGTCGGCCGGCATGCCTTCACCGGACAGGATGTTGTGGACGGCGGCATGGTCGCGGCCACCGACGCCGACCATGTCCTGCAGGAGGGTGTCGACGCCGTCGCGGCCCAGCGCGTTGTGGTCGAAGGAGTCCCCGATGAGGAGACTCTTGTCGTTGGTGGCCGAGGCGATCTCGCCGGCACGGGAGAGGAGGCTCTCGCTCAGCTCACTGCCCTGCTGAACGCCCGGGTTCGCGAGACCGAACGCCTTGGTGAATCGTGCCAGGTCATCTCCGTTGTTGACGACCACAGACGGTTGCGGGGCGTCGTGCGCGCCCTTCATCAGGTTGCCGGCCGACGTCACCGGGCCCTCGAACAGTCCTCGAAGGCTGTCCGGAATGTGGCTCTGGCCGCCGACGTCGCCGCTGGCACTACCGATGTTGTAGTTCGACACCACGACGAGGCCGTTGGACAGCGCGCTCGCGGCCTCGGTGCGGCCGTTCGCGCTGTACTGCTCGGACAGTGCGAGGAACCCTTCCTTGCCGGCCGCCGTATAGAACTGTTGCAGGAAATCGATCGTTCCCTGTGGCAGATCGGTGACCTTGCCACCGTCGGCCAGCGTCTGCACTTGTGCGGGAGTGAGCCCTGCGGCCACGATCTCCCGGGCAACACGGTCAAGGACGTCCTGTGCGATGTCGGAACCACCCCGCGCGACCTGCTCACCCAGCGCGGTGCCCTCGTGCCCCGACAGGCCTGCGGCCGCCGGGGCACTCGCCGCCACGGCCCCGAGCGCGTCCCGGATCGCCGTCGCCATGTCCCGGTCGGCAGTGTCGAGTTCCGTCAGCGCTCCACCGAGTTGGCTGCGCCAGTACTCCATCAGCTCGGCACGCTCGGCAGCTTCGGTCTCGCTCATCGTCTTCGGCGGGCTGACGATCTGCCAGTCGTCTGAGACGGTGAATCCGTCGGTTGCCGCCTTGTCGATCACGGTGGCGACGTAGTCCCGCGCATGCCCGAGGCGATCTGCCCCGCCCGCAAGCGCGTTCGATAGATCCTCCAGATCATCTGCGAGCCTGCGGATTTCCGTGCGCTCACTGTTCGCCCGCTGCTCGGCGGCCGCCTGCGCCGGACCGCGCCAGTCGTCATGTCGGCCCAGATCCGCGACAGCACGCTGGACGTCGTCCGCCCGGCTCCGCGTGTCGTCGGCGGTCCGTCCGATTTCCTCGCCCGCCAGTGTCAGGTCCTGCGGGTTCCACACATGCAGTTGCGACCTACGCGGAATCACAGCTCCCCCATCGCCGACAGCTGCGACGCGAATGAGGTGTCGGTGACCTCGTAGTTCTCGGCCCCGTCACCCGCGATGAACGCCATCTCGTCGATGCGACTGGCCGCGACTCCGAGCGCGGACGCGAGGATGTCGCCGGCGTCCTTGCATGCCGCCGCGGTGTCGGACCCCTCGACGGCCCGGACCGCGTGCTCGAAGCTCCGCCGGCCGCCCAACGCCTCGACCTCACGCGCAATGGCGCCGAGCGCGGTGGCCATCGCCCGCAGCATGTCGGGATCGACCTTGACGACCGCGACGTCCGGTCCACCGAGCACCGGCGGCAGCCCGGGGACGGCGGCCAGGGGAGGCTGCGTCGCACCGGTCCCGTCCAGCGACGCAATGACACTCTCCGGCCATGTCATATCGCCCTCTGACATCGACATCTCCCCCTGATAGCCGCATCGAGATCCACCCCCGGATCCGGGTCACCGACACGCTCGGCGACCGTGGAGACAATAGCGGACGCCGTCACACGGACGTGTGACCACAACACGGTTGCGCAACGGTTCGGCGGATTCGCTGATTGAGAATCGGGTGAACCGGGTATCGAGACCAGATGGCCATCACCGATATCAAGGAGTACAGCCACCTCACCGATGCGGATGTGGAGGCGCTGGGCGCGGAACTCGATGCGATCCGGGCAGACATCGAAGAGTCCCGCGGCGCCCGCGACGCGCGGTACATCGACCGGACGATCAAACTGCAGCGGTCGCTGGCGATCGCGGGCAGGGTCGTCCTGTTCGGTAGCCGGAAGAGACCTGCGTGGATCCTGGGTACCGCCTTGATGGGTGCGGCGAAGATCATCGAGAACATGGAACTCGGCCACAATGTCATTCACGGTCAATGGGATTGGATGAACGATCCCGAGATCCACTCGTCGAACTGGGAGTGGGACAACACGTGTCCGTCGTCTGGGTGGAAGCACTCTCACAACTACGTCCATCACAAGTTCACCAACATCGTGGGTCTCGACAGCGACGTCGGTTACGGGATCCTGCGTATGACCCGGGACCAGAAGTGGTCGCCGGTGTACCTGGCGCAGCCGTTCTACAACGTCCTGCTGGCGTTGCTGTTCGAGTGGGGTGTCGCGCTACACCACCTGGACGTGGCGAGCATCCGGCGCGGCGACTACGACCGCGCCGAAACCCTCCGCAACGCGAAGGAGGTGGGACGCAAGATCGCGCGGCAGGTAGGCAAGGACTATGTGGTGTTCCCGGCGCTCACCGGCCCGGCATGGAAGAGCACGCTGACGGCGAACATCACCGCCAACGTGATCCGCAACCTGTGGGCCTACGGCGTGATCTTCTGCGGTCACTTCCCGGACGGTGCCGAGAAGTTCACCAAGGAGGAGTTCGAGAAGGAGACCAAGGCCGAGTGGTACCTGCGGCAGATGCTGGGCTCCGCCAACTTCAACGCCGGCCCGGTGCTGGCGTTCATGAGCGGCAACCTCTGCTACCAGATCGAGCACCACGCGTTCCCCGACCTGCCCAGCAACCGCTACGCCGAGATCGGTGTGAAGATGCGGGAACTGTGCGACAAGTACGACCTCCCCTACACGACGGGTTCGCTCCCGCACCAGTACGGGCTCACCCTCCGCACCATCTTCAAGCTCGCCCTGCCCAACCGCTTCCTGTCGGCGTCCGCGGACGACGCACCGGAGACGGCGTCGGAACTCCGATTCCGCATTCGGGGTGGGATGAAGGAAGTGTTCGGGGTCGATCCTGCGACCGGGAAGCGGCGCGGACTGCGCACCGCGCTGGCGATGATCCGCAACTGACTACGACGTCCACGCGTACCGGAAGCGCTGTGCGACCTCGTCGACCGGTTTGTCCCGGTATTCGGCGAGCTCGTACCCCGTGACCGCCGCGAGCGCCTCCATGATCAGCGGCCCGAACAGATCCCCCGCGAGCGCCGACGACTCGAACATTCCGAGCACGTCGGACGGCTGGGTCGGGAGGAGATCGACGGCGTGGGCGCCGGTCAGTTCCGCCGGGTCGACCGACACCTCGTCCGGGAGGGGAAGCCCAGCGCCGATGCCGTCGTGGGCGGCGCCGAGAATGGCGGCGCTGCTCAGATATGGGTTCGCGGACGAGTCGATGGGTTTGATCTCGACGTTCGCGCCGTGCGGGTTCCCGGCGGTGTCCGCGCAGAGGCGGACGGCGGCCTCCCGGTTTTCCAGGCCCCAGCAGCGGAACACCCCCGACCACATGCCCGGGCGCAACCGCAGGTGCGACAGCGCCGACCCGGCGAGAACGGCCGTGAACTCGGGTAGCGCCCGCAGAATCCCGGCGATCGCCGCTCCACCGGCGGGAGTCAGCCCGTACTGGCCCGGGCCTCCCGACAGGATCGGCAGGTCACCCTCGGCGATCGACACGTGCTGGTGGGCGCCGTTTCCCGCCCCTCCCGCGACGGGCATGGGTGAGAACGACGCCCGCAGCCCCTGGGCACGCGCGACCCGGCCGATCACGGCGCGGGCAAGCACCGCGTTGTCGGCCGCCGTGACAGGATCCGCGGGGGCGAGCGACACCTCGAACTGGTTCAGCCCCGCCTCGGCGTGGACCTGTTCGATCGGTAGCGCGGCCGTCGACGCCGCAGCGAGCAGATGATCGAAGAATTCATCCTGCGCGAGAACAGCATTGAGGCCGTAGGCGGACCATTCTTCGGCGGTCGCCGCGTCGAAGAGGGTGAACTCGATCTCGTGACCGATCCGCGCGGTCAGTCCGGATTCCGCCAACCGCGTCGACACCTGCCGCAGCGCACCCCGGGTGCAGGCGAGCGACGGCGTCCCGTCCTGCTCGGTCAGGCACGCCGGCGCCCAATACGTGCCGTTGCCCAGATCTCGCACGTCGTCACCGTCGATACGCAGACGGAGGTCGCCCACGACGGAGAAGGACGGCGTGAACGCGAGATGGTCGTCGACGCAGAACACATTCCAGCTCGGCGATGCTCCAGCACCGGAGTCGACGAAGGAATCCAGTCTCGAGATCGGAAATACTTTCGCCCGGGACACCCCGGCCATGTCGACGATCGAGCCGACGATGCGGTCCGTGTGGCCGAAGCCGCCCTCTGCGCGGCGCATCAGGCCCTCGCCACCGCGGTGGTCCGCGCGAGGAAGCCGAGCACGCTGTGCACCGCTTCGCGCTGCGCCCGGCCCTGACCTGCGCCCCCGCCACCGAACGCGATGCCGCCGGTCCACTGCGCGTCGGCGGGGAACATTCCGAGGCGGAGGAGGTGGCCGGCGCCGTCGAACGTCCGGTGCTCGTCGCGGGTGTCGGATCGACGCCCGAGAAGTGCCGTGGCCATCTCGTCCGACGGCCACAACTGGTCGTCGGCGCCGGTCAGACACAGCACCGACGCGGTCGCCTGTTCGGCCCGCAGCGTCGCCTCGGCCGGTGCGGCCGGGAGCCCGGCCCGGTAGGCGGCACCCAGGCGCAGCAGGCTCGGCCGGTGCGCGGTGACATCGTGGTGCGCCCGCCACGCGTTGCGGATCAGCTGCGGCATCAGCGCCCCACCCGGCAACGGCGCCCACGGCACGGGCCCGCCGTTCCACGTCCACGACGGGGTGGCGGCGATCTCGCCGTCGGGGCCGATCGCCTGCCACGACACCGAACTCGGACTGACCAGGATCAGCCCGGCGACGGGGAGGTCGCCGACGCAGGCGGAGGCCAACAGTCCCTCCGCGCCGCGCGAAATGGCCATCGCGGTCAGCCGGTTCGCGTCCACCGACGGCTGCGCTCCCAGCGCCTCGACCGCAGACGCGAACCGCTCGAGCGGAATGTTCACCAGCGTCGCGTCGGTGGTCGATTCGTCCACCCACGAATAGGCCAGTGCGGCGTACCCGTTGGCGGCGAGCATCCCGATGGTGGAACGTTGGGAGTCGACGCCGCCCTCCGAGCCGCCGAAGCAGGCGACGCCCGGCCACCCGCCGCTCGGCGCGTCGCCGGCGGGCAGTGCGAGCAGGGCGGGCCGGCCGCCGACTTCGAGGGAGCGGACGGACACTCCGGGGGCGCTCACGTGACGCGTCACCGTCCGCCGCGACGTTCCGTCCGGAGTAATCGCCTCGACGGTGACCAGCCAGGCGGCGGGCGGCGGTACGAAGAGGTCGGGTACCCGGTCTTCGGACACGAAACGCATGGCCCACAGCGGGGCGTCGGCGTCCGCCACGTCCCAATCACCGTGGTCCGGAACCTGTCCGGCGACGTCGACGATTCCATCGGCCGGGACGGTGAACGTGGCCTCGGACCGCCACTGCCCACCGAACAGGTCGGTCCCGGTGGTGCGGACGGTCACCGACGATCCGGGCCGGGCGCCGCGGACGATCAGCGAGAACGCCTCGTCGTGACGCGACGACGCCGGAACGTCGAGTTCAAGGGACCCCGCCGACACGTCCGCGGCCGGCGCGGGCTGCTCGGCGACCGCCGGCTCCGCCGAAGATTGCGTCTCCAGCAGCTGCGACCGCTTCTCGAACCATCCGGGAAATACCGCGGACACCAGCCCCGCGATGCCCATGAGGGTGAACGGCAGCACCCAGTAGCAGACGACGGACAGGGTGTCACCTGCGTCGCGCATGGTGGCGTCGCCGTCGACGATCGGCGGGATCAGCGAGAACACTGTCATCAGTCCGAACGCGGCCACCCACATCCACGTCATGGCCGTGGTGATGTACCGGAAGCCGCCGCTCGCCGCCGTCCGGGCGTCCACGGATGCCGTCGCGTACTCGCGCACGAAGGGCCGCCCGATCACGACGCCCACCGCCGCGATCGCGAACAACCCGAAGTTGCTGAGCGGCTGAAGCCAGCGTTCGAGGACGGCGTCGTCCAGGGTGAGTGCCGCGATCAGCAGCAGCGCGAAAACGGCGACGGTGCCGACCTCGAGGGTCCGCCACCGCTGGCCCCGTAACCGTTGCAGCACCTGGCCAATCGCCGCGATACCGAACGCGATCGCGACGGCAGCGACGAATCCCGTGTTGCCCACCAGGATCCAGTAGACGATCCACGGTGCGAATCCGATGATGAATCCCATTGCACTGCCCCACTGCTCGGCACACCCGAGCGGACGACGGCCGACCCACACATATTGTCGGCCCTCGGGCGGGCGCGGGGGCCGGATTCACCGAGCCGAGCGGGTGCCGCTCAGGTCACGCACCGAGCAGCTGGTGCGCCCGCAGACCGACGTACAGTTCGGCGGCGTCGATGGGGTCGGAGAAGTCGCGTCCCGTGAGGGTGTGGATTCTGCGCAGCCGGTACAGGACGGTGTTGCGGTGGTAGTGCAGTCGGGTGGCCGCCGCGGTGGTGGATCCGCGACAGGAGAACCACGCGTCGAGAGTGGCGAGCAGGCTCTCCTGTTCCTCGGCGGGCAGCGCCAGCACCGGTCCGAGGATCTGGTTCGACGCCAGCTTGCCGGCGTCGGGAACGCTGACCAGCAGCAGCGACACCGGCACCGACTCGTAACGGGTGGGGGTGCATCCGCCGTGTCCGGCGCAGCGACGCGCGATCCGTGCCTGCTCGACGGCCCGGCTCGTCCCGCCGGGACGTCCGAACACCGAGCTGACCCCGATCCGTCCGTGCCCGGTGCGGCCGAGGAGGTCCAACGCGGAATCGAGTACGTCGGCGGTGGCGGCCCACAGCAGTCCGATCCGGCCGTCGACCTCCGTGTCCCACACCGAGTCGACACCCACACCGCGGAGGTCCGACTGCACGACGTCCGCGGCGGACGGAGAGGCCGCCGCTTCGACGGACACGACGAGAAACGTGCTGTTCTCCGGAATCCGGAACGTGCGGAGCGCGTCGGCGGCACCGGCCGGGTTGGCCGCGTGGTCACCGAACAGGGTTCTGATCAGCCGGCCCCGCGACTCGGCGTCCTCGCGGGCGCGCAGGTCGGCGGTCTCCCGGTATGCCTCCGCTGCGCTGTCCGAATAGTCGTCGACGAGCGCCCACACCTGGGCGGCCATGTCGAGCAGCGCGTTGGTGGCGCGGCCCTCCGAGCGATCCATCAGTTCGTCCCAGATCAGGCGGCCGCCGAGCCGGAACGCGTGGAGTAGCGCCGCGAGCGGCACACCCTGTTCGGCCTTCAACTGTCCGGCCGCGCGCGCCGCCTCGAGCCGGATCGGCGCACTGCCCGCGAGGTTGCCCAGCATCGCCGTCAGATTGTCGACGCACGCCGCGTACAACTGCTCTGGAGTGAGGAGGGTCGCCTCCACATAGCCGTGCTCGGCCGACAGGATGCGCGAGACGAGTCGCTCGGACAGCTGGTCCACGGACTCCAGCATCGATCCGAGAAGATCGGTGGGCGACGGCGCGACATCCGAGCTGACAGTCATCCGGCAAGACTATCCACCGGGCGTGGTCCGCGCCATACCCTTTTTGTGCGACGGCATAGCCCGCATGTTCACATTGACAGCCGCTGCCTATGGCGCGACGCCCGGAACTGGGACGAGAATCAGTGTTCTACGCCACAGTAGTTTTTCGTTTCTGCGGCGCGGTCCTTCATGTACTCGACTCGAGCGGAGCTGTCCACAGTGAGCACTTCAGAACCCGAGGCCACCTCCCCCACCCCCGGCGCGGCCTCCCCACATCCGGAGGTCGACGCCGCCCTCGCCGACCTCGCCGAGGGCGAGAAGACCTGGGCCGACCTCTCCCTCGCCGATCGCAGGAAACTCCTCGACAAGGTGCACGACCTCACCGTGCAGCACGCCGCCGACTGGGTGGACGCCGCGGTCGCGATCAAAGGACTGGACCCCAAGTCGCCGCTGGTCGGCGAGGAATGGATGTCCGGACCGTACCCGCTGGCCACAGGCACCGCGGCGCTGTCGGCGAGCCTGGCGAAACTCGAATCCGGGACCAGTCCGCTGGACGGCGCCACGTTCGGCACCGCCCCCGGCGGCCGCACCACCGTCAAAGCGCTGCCCCTGAACATCTTCGACAAGCTGCTGCTCAGCGGATTCAGCGCGGACGTGTGGCTGCAGCCGGGAATCGATCGTGCGACGGCACAGCGCGACGCCGGCCTCGCCCAGCGCGACCCGTCGCGGACTCAGGGCATCGGCGTGGTTCTGGGCGCCGGCAACATCACCTCGATCGCCCCGCTCGACACCCTGTACGAACTGATCGCGCACAATCGCGTCGTCGCACTCAAGCTCAACCCCATCACCGACCGCCTGCTGCCCGTGCTGACGCGTGTCCTCGAACCGCTCATCTCCATCGGCGCGGTCCGGTTGCTGACCGGCGGTGCGGAGGTCGGGACGTATCTGGTGCACCACGACCTCGTCGACCACGTGCACATGACGGGCAGCGCGCTCACCCACGACGCGATCGTGTTCGGCACCGGCGAGGAGGGTGCACGGCGCAAGGCGGCGAACGAGCCCATCCTCGGCAAGGCCATCTCCAGCGAACTCGGCGGTGTGTCCCCCACCATCGTGTTGCCCGGTGAGTGGAGCCGCGCCGACATCAAATTTCAGGCCGAACACATTGCGACGCAACGACTCCATAATGGCGGCTACAACTGCGTCGCGGCGCAGGCCGTGGTCGTGTCGTCCGAGTGGAAGCAGCGCGACGAGTTCGTGGCCGCCCTGAAAGAGGCCCTCGACACGGCACCGGACCGCGCCGCGTACTACCCCGGCAGCGACTCCCGGGTCGCCGGCGCCACCGCGTCGTTCCCCACCGCCGCACGCCTGGGCGAGAACGGTGGACGCGTCCTCGTCACCGATCTCGAGCCCGGCGCCTACGCCCCGCTCCTGCAGACCGAGTACTTCGCTCCGGTGCTCGGCGTGATCGACCTACCCCACGGAGGCGCCGAGTTCGCGGCACACGCCGCCGACCTCGTGAACGAGGACTTCATCGGCACCCTCGGAGTCAACATCGTCGCCGCACCGCAGACCATCCGCGAGCTGGGCGCGGAGTTCGACTCACTGCTCGAGAGCCTCCGCTACGGGACCATCGCCGTCAACGCGTGGACCGGCGTCGGGTACCTCACCGCCACCGCGACCTGGGGAGCCTTCCCCGGCCACACCCTCGACGACGTCCAGAGCGGCATCGGCGTGGTGCACAACGCCCTCCTCATCGACCGGCCGGAGCGCACCGTCGTCCGGGGCCCGTTCCGCCCGTCGCCGCGGTCGATCCTGAACCGTGAGATGTCCATCTCGCCCAAGCCCCCGTGGTTCGTCACCAACCGAACCGCCGCCACGACCGGCCGATTGCTGACAGGATTTGCCGGTGCACCCTCATGGACCCGGCTGCCGGCGATCTTCGCGTCCGCGCTGCGTGGATGAGGCTGCATGTCCTCGATCCCTCACCCTCGTCGAAGTGGAGATGAACGATGAATCAGGAACTGTCTGTGGCCGACTACGTGATCGTGGGGTCGGGTTCGGCAGGTGCCGTGCTGGCCGACCGGCTCAGCGCCGACTCCGGCAGCGAGGTCGTGGTCCTCGAGGCCGGCGGTGAGGACAAGGACAAGTTCGCGCACATCCCCGCCGCATTCTCGAAACTGTTTCGCAGTGAGTTGGATTGGGACTACCTGACCGAGCTGCAACCCGGGCTCGGCGGGCGGACGATCTACTGGCCGCGCGGCAAGATGCTCGGCGGCTCGTCGTCGATGAACGCGATGATGTGGGTGCGCGGGTTCGCCGCCGACTACGACGAGTGGGCCGAACTCAGCGACGACTCCTGGTCGTTCAAGGAAGTGGTCAAGTACTTCCGCCGCATCGAGAACGTGCAGGACGCGTCGGACGCCGACAGCGGAACCGGCGGACCGATCGTCGTCTCGCACCAGCGGAGCCCCCGCGCTCTCACCGGGTCGTTCCTCGCGGCGGCCGAGGAGACCGGCTACCCCGTCGAACGGGCGAACACCACTCGGCCCGAGGGCTTCTCACAGACCATGGTCACGCAGAAGCGGGGCGCCCGGTGGAGTACCGCCGACGCCTACCTCCGGCCGGCGCTGAAACGGAAGAATCTGACCGTCCTCACCGGCGCCCAGGCCACCCGGGTGCTGTTCGAGGGCACCGCGGCCGTCGGCGTCGAGTACGAGAAGGACGGGGTGCGACGCACCGTCCGCGCCGCGAAGGAAGTGATCCTCGCCGGCGGGGCGATCAACTCCCCGCAACTCCTCATGCTGTCGGGCATCGGCGACGAGGCGCAGTTGCGTGAGCACGGAATCGCGGTGCAGCAGCACCTACCGGAGGTCGGGAAGAATCTGCTCGATCACCTGGTGTCGTTCCTCGGCTACAGCGTCGACTCGGACTCGCTGTTCGCCGCCGAGAAGATCCCCGAGCTGCTCAACTACCTGACTCGTCGCCGCGGCATGCTCACGTCGAATGTGGCCGAGGCGTACGGCTTCACGCGCAGTCGGGACGATCTGGCACTGCCCGACCTCGAGATGATCTTCGGGCCCGCGCCGTTCTTCGACGAGGGCCTCATCCCGGCAACAGGTCACGCCGCGGTGATCGGCACCATCCTCGTGAAACCCGAGAGCCGAGGCGAGATCTCGCTGCGGTCGGCGGATCCCCTCGCCAAGCCGATCATCGATCCCCGCTACCTCAGCGACAGCGGCGGAGTCGACCGGCAGGCGATGCTCGAAGGACTGCGCCTATGCGATGCCCTCGCATCGGCCCCGGCACTGAAGTCGCGGCTCGGCAACATGATTCGCCCGGCGGTCACGCCGAGCACGCCACTCGACGAGATCCTCGCCCGGGCACTGCAGGAGAATGCCCACACCCTGTACCACCCGGTCGGGACATGTCGCATGGGCAGCGACGACGCCAGCGTCGTCACACCCGACCTGCGGGTCCGCGGGGTCGACAAACTGCGCGTCGCCGACGCGTCGATCATGCCCGCCATCATCCGCGGGCACACCCACGCACCCTCCGTCCTCATCGGTGAGCGGGCGTCGGATCTGATCCGCAACTCGTAGGGCGCTTCGCGCCCCGTGCGTGGTTTGCGAGTGCAGAGACTCGTTAACCACGCACGGGCGGCGGAGCCGCCTCAGTACCGGCGCGCCGCGTAGAACGGCATCGAATCGAGGGGCGCCTGCTTCACGGGCTGCCCGGCGGTGGGCGCGTGGACGACCGTGCCGTTCCCGGCGTAGAGCCCGACGTGGTTAGCCCCGTTGAACAGGACGAGATCACCCGGCTGCAGGCTCCCCTTGTCGACGGGCGCGCCACCGTTCAGCTGGTCGTAGGTGGTGCGGGGTACCGAGATGCCCGCCTGCTTGTACGCCCACTGCACCAGACCCGAGCAATCGAAGGCATTCGGCCCGGTGGCGCCCCAGACGTAGGGCGATCCGATCTTCGATTCGGCGGCCGCGAGAGCCTGCGCACCGTGGGTGGACGGCGACGCCGGCGGGGCAGGCAGGGGTCCCGGCAGGGGCGCTGGGTTCGGAGCCGGAGCCGGAGCCGGAGGCACTGGCGGCACGCCTGGTACCTCGAACGTCCCAATCCCTGGGATCGTGATCGGCTCCGCTGCAGCGGGAGCAACGGGAAGCAGAAACGCTCCCACTCCCACACCGGCGGCGATCAGAAGACCGCCGGTCGAAAACTGCAGACGATTGCCCCGACGCAATCTATGCTTGGCCATTGAGCTGAGTCCTTCAATTCATGAGGTTCCGGCGACATCAGTGCCGCTCGGACGAGACGTTAGATAACATCCCGGTCACGGACTCGGCAGACAACGGCCGAATGGCCCATACACATACCTGTTTTCGCAATCCAGGTATATAACGATCAGATCTCGAACCGACCGGTCCGTCATGAAACCCCAGAAACAGGTATGCCTTCAGGCAATTCGGCCCGTTACCGAAGGCATGCGCGTCGTCCACGCTGTTGGGCGTGTCACTGATCCAGAACTCAGAACCCGAGATCTCCGGGGTACCCGCAGGTGCGGACGCCGCGACCCTCACCGTCGTGGGGCGCGGCTCACCGGTCGTCTTCCTGCACGGATGGGGGCTCACCCCGCGGGTGTACGGCCGCAGCCTGTCGATGCTCGCCCAGCACGGGCATCGCGTCCTCACTCCGACACTCCCCGGCTTCGGCGGAACTCCCGACCATCCGCCCGAGGCGCGGACCTTCGCCGGTTACGCGGCCTGGCTGGGACGGTTCCTGGACGAGGCGGGAATCAGCGAACCGATCACACTGATCGGCCACTCCTTCGGCGGGGGCGTCGCCATTCAGGCTGCCCATGACCTTCCGGAGCGGGTCGCGCGCCTGGTGCTCGTCAACTCCGTGGGCGGTGGCGCCTGGTCGTCCGACGGCTGGGGAATACGGCCCATCGGCGAGAGGCCGCTGTGGGATTGGGGCGCGTCGGCCCTGGGTGAGGCACTGTCGATCCGGACCATCGCCCACACGGCGGCGTCGCTCGTCAACGGCTTCCTGCCCAATACGCTGCGGGATCCGGGTGCGGTCTGGCGCACCGCACACCTGGCCAGGCGGGCGGACCTGCGCCACGAACTCGGCGTCCTCGCCGACCGGGGACTACCGGTGTCCCTCGTCTGGGGTCGCGGGGACCGGACGATTCCGCTCGCCAGCTTCGAGTCGATGCGGAAGGCACTCCGCAATCCGCCCGTCCTCACCGTGACGGGCGGCCACGGCTGGCTGATTCACGACCCCACCACGTTCGCCGATACCCTCCGCCGGGCACTCCGCGGCCCGTGAGCGGTTGACGAGTCCAGAGACTCGCTAACCGCGCACGGGCGGCGAAGCCGCCTACGCGTACGGGTTGTACTCGTTCGTGAAGAGGTCCTCCGCCGCCGCGCCCCCGGGTTTCAGCACCCCCAACCGCACGCCCTGGTCGATCCAGATCTGGAACTCCCCAGGGGCGATCACTCCCCCGGGCGCGGGCACGCCGGCACTCTTCCACTGCCGGACGAACTCCGTGGACTCGTTCCGCCCACGCCCCTCAACGATCTTCACGAACCGGTCGACCACCTCCTCCTTCGGGACCGTCTGCGTCCATCGCACGGCACGCGCGACACCCTGCACGAAGTCGCGGGTCGCCTCCTCGTTCTTCGCGATGAAGTCGTTCCGGAACACCACCGACCCGATCCCCAACGGTCCGGTGAGATCGACATCCGTGAACAGCGGCGTCAACCCGCCCCGGCCGAGCGCGGCATCCTTCACGATCCCGCCGAGATTCCCCACGTCGATCTGTCCCGACCGCAGTGCCTGTTCCGTGTTGTTCGGGGGCACGACGGTCAGCTCGACCTGGTTGATCTCGTCGTCGGTCAGTCCGGCACGAAACAGCCATTCCTTGATGACGTACTCGTGGTAGGCGCCGAGGGTGTTGATACCCACCTTCTTGCCGATCAGATCACGGGCCGTCCGGATGGGGCTGCCCTCGAGGACGTAGTAGCCGTTGAAGCTGTCGGCCTCGGTGTCGCCGTCCGAACCGTACACCGACACGACCCCGGTCAGCGGCGCCCCGGCGTCGACGAGTTTCGCGATGGCGCCGTTGAACGCGGACCCGAAATCGGTGTCTCCGGTGGCCGCCGACTGAATGCTCTGCGGTCCACTCGTCGTGTCGCCCTGCCACTCCAGCTGCACCTTCTCGAAGTAGCCGAGGTCCTCCGCGAGTTCCGGGAAGGTGACACTGGCCGGGCTGCCCTCGTACCGCAGCACCGTCTTGCCGTCCGCCGTGGTGCCCCCGCCGAACGCCGACCCACCACATGCGGCCACCACCAGCGCCACGGCGGTGCCCAACACCGCCGCAACGATCGATCTGTTGCCGCGCAACCCGATCGGCAACTCAGCCCTCATGTCGTCTCCCGTGGCTCAGTCGGCGCCGTGGAACGCGCTGCCGACCACCGACCGCGACGGCTGACCGTCGACGCCGACCGGAACATCACCTTCGACGGTGGTGCGGTAGAGAACCCGAACGACGTCGAGGTGGTCGAGATCCGCCGGCGCGAGGTGCGCGGTGATGCGGTTGTCCCACACCCCGATGCTGTTGTTCTGCCAGCGAACCCGGACGGTGTAGGCCGGGTTCGTGACCTCCTCGAACAGCAGGTCGAGAATCCGGTCGCTCTGCGCCGGGGAGACACCGAGGATCCGGCTCGTGAAACCGGGGGTGACGAAGAGCCCGCGCTCACCGGTTTCGGGATGCACCCGGACCACCGGATGCTCCGTCACGATCGGCTTGGTGGTGACGTTCTGCTCGGCATCACTGCCCGCCTCCCATCGCTTCTGCCGTCCCCCGAAGCGGTGCTCGGCGCGCAGGCCGTCCACGAACGTCTTCAACGATTCCGGCAGGTTGGCATACGCCGCAGCGAGATTGGTCCAGGCGGTGTCGCCCCCGACGTCCGGCACCAGCTCCGATCGGAGGAAGGTGATCGCCGGCGGGTTCACCAGCGCCGAGACGTCGGTGTGCCAGAAGTTCGCATAGCTGTATTTGCGGGCACCGCCGCGGGCCGCGTACTTGCGGCTGTCCACCTCCAGGATTTCCGGGTAGCCCTCGGGGGCGTTGTAGTCGTACGGGTGGGCGGGTGTCACCTTGCCGAAGTGTCGGGAGAACCGGATCTGCGCCGCGTGGTCGAGAGGCTGGTCGCGGAAGAACAGCACCTTGTGGTCGAGCAATGCCTGCCGCAGTCGTGCGGCGGCGGCCTCGTCCAGGTCACCCGCAAGATCCACACCGCTGACCTCCGCGCCGATATAGCCGGCGACGGGAGCGATCCGGAGCTCGGTGACGACACCGGGACGGTCGTCGATAACTGTCATTTCTGTTGTCTCCTTGGTTCTGTGAGTGGCTGACGAGTCCAGAGACTCGCTAACCGCGCACGGGCGGCGAAGCCGCCTACTTCTCGCCGCGGAACGCCGCACCGGCGATGGACGTGGACTCCTTGCCGTCGGGGCCGACGGGAACGTCGCCCTCGAGGGTGGTGCGGTACAGGACGCGGGTGACGTCGAGGTGGTCGAGGTCGGTGGGCGCGAGGTGGGCGGTGGCACGGTTGTCCCAGAACGCGAGGCTGCCCGGCGCCCAGCGGAACCGCACCGTGTAGGCGGGATTCGTCACCTCGGCGAACAGCAGGTCCAGCAGGCGGTCGCTCTGCGACGGCGAGACGCCGACGATCCGGCTGGTGAAACCGGGCGTGACGAACAGTGCCCGCTCCCCCGTCACCGGGTGCACACGGACCACCGGGTGTTCGGTGACGAGCGGGTTCTCCCGCGTCTTCTGGGCGTAGCTGCTGTCCTCGGCCCACTGCGGGTGCCGTCCGCCGAACCGGTGCTCGGCGCGGAGACCGTCGACGAGGTTCTTCAACGAGTCCGGCAGACCCTCGTACGCGGCGACGAGGTTCGTCCACTGGGTGTCGCCGCCCTGCTCCGGGACGATGTGGGCGCGCAGGATCGTGCCGGCAGGCGGATTGATCAGCGCGGTGACATCGGTGTGCCACTTGTTGTCGTAGCTGTACTTCTTGCGCCCGAAGCGCTTCTCGTACTTGCGGCTGTCGACGGCGAGGATCTGCGGGAAACCTTCGGGGGCTTCGTCGTCGTACGGGTGCGACGGTGTCACGTCACCGAACTTCCGCGAGAACGCGATCTGTTCGGCGTGCCCGATCTCCTGGTCGCGGAAGAAGAGGACCTTGTAGCGGTGCAGGGCGTCGCGTACCTGCGCTACCTCGTTGTCGGCCAGCTCTTTCCGGAGGTCGATTCCGGAGATCTCGGCGCCGATGTGCCCGGCGACGGGACGGACCTCGAGCGCGGTGTCGGCGGTCTGATCCGAGTCGGCGGGCGCGGCGGTGGTGAGTGTCATGAGTACTCCTGGTTTCGGGCTGAATCGATACGTCGCGATCATCATCGAATTCCGAACCACGTTGCTACAACGGTATTTTCACAATGCGAAAAAGGTTCACCCTGAGTTTTTCCCTACCGGAACGCGGGAAATGCGGTTCCGGCCCCCGCACCGATCCGCGCCGCGACGCCGCGCATCGGCGGCACGATCTCCCGCACCAGTTCGTCGGTGAGTCGCCGGCGCAGCGCCTGGACCCCCAATGCGCCGCGGGGCCGTCCCTCGGGGTCGAGAACGGGAACCGCGACGGCGAGGATGTCCCGGTTCTCCGAGGAGAAGGCCGCGGCGTACCCCAGCCGCCGGACCCGTTCGAGGTCGGAGGACGCCGTCACCGAACTGCTTCGACGTGCGGACGCCGTCCCGAACGCCAGGATCGCCATCCCCATCGCGCTGCTCTGCAGCGGTTGACGTGCCCCGGGCAGCTGATGCGTGCAGAACCGTTCGGGTGGGCGCGCCGAGAAGACGGTGACCGCGACGTCGTCCTTCGCGACCCCGAGACTGGTCGTCAGCTTCACACGCGCGGCGAGCGAATACAGGTGAGGGGCGAACGATTCGGCGTCGAGCCGCCCCAGCGACGGCAGGGCGAGGGAGATCAGGCTCGGCCCCACCCGATAGCAGTCGGTCCGCTCGTCACGCTCGAGTAATCCGCCGCGGACGAGGGCCTGCACGATGCGATACGCGGTGCTGACGGCCAACCCGGTGCGGGCGGCGAGCGCGCTGACGGTCAGGTCGGTCGCCCCCTCGAAGCAGGCGAGTACCGCGATCGCCCGTTCCACCGCCTGCGAGCCCGACCGCGGTGACGTCACGAGCCCCTCCTTACCGTCTGAACGAACTCAGGCCGAGCGTGCGGCGCCGTACTCGGGAAGCGGCACCGCGAAGCGCTCACGCAGGGTCTTCTCCGCGTATTCGTGACGGAAGAGCCCCCGCTTGCGGAGCAGGGGCACCACTTCGTCGACGAAGGTGTCGAGTCCGGACGGCAACGCGTCGGGCATCAGGTTGAATCCGTCGGCCGCCTCGGCACGGAACCACGCCTCGATGGTGTCGGCCACCTGATCCGGTGTGCCGATCACGGCGCGGTGCCCGCCACCGCCGTCCAACTCGCGAAGAAGCTGGGCCACGGTCAGATTCCGCTCGCGCGCCAGCCCGACCACTGATTCGCGGAACCCGAGGGAACCCGCGAACGTCGACGGGTCGGGCGGCCCGTCCAGCAGCGACGCCGGGATCGGCTGGTCTAGGTCGAGTTCCGCGAGCGGGACTCCGAGGGTCAGACTCAGCCGGTCCCAGCCGAACTTCGCCGGGACGTGGGCGCGGAGCTGTTCGTGTCGCGCGACGGCCTCCGCTTCGGTCGAGCCGATGACCGTGATCAGCCCGGGCAGGATCTTCACGTCGTCGGGGTTGCGGCCGGCCGCCCGCGCCACGTCCTTGACGTGCTTGTAGTGTCTGCGCCCGGCGTCGAGCGTCAGCTCCGCGGAGAAGACGCCGTGTGCGGTGCGGCCGGCGAGGTCACGCCCGGCGGGTGACCCGCCCGCCTGGATGAGCGGCGGCTGCCCCTGCTCCGACGGCGGCACCTGCAGCACGCCGTCGACGTCGAAGAATTCGCTGTGATGAGACACCGGGACACCGCTCCGGGCGCTCTCCCACAGCGCGGTCACCACACCGACGAACGCCTCGGCACGGCGATAGCGGTAGTCGCGGTCCGGAATCTGGTCGAATCCGAAATTGGCTGCGACCGTCGGCGAATACGTGGTGACCACGTTCCACGCCACCCGGCCGCCGCTCAGGTAGTCGAGGGACAGGAAGCGTTCGGCGAGATCGCGCGGGTCGTTGAACGTGGTGGAGGCGGTCCCGATCAGGCCCAGGTTCTCGGTGGCCGTCGCCACGGCCGCCAGGATCACCGACGGTTCCAGCGCCCGGGTCGGCTTCACCCGGGGGTTCTCCCAGAAGCCGGGACCGTCGGCGAGGAAGAACGCGTCGAGGGTGCCACGCTCGGCGATCTGCGCGATCCTGGTGAAGTGATCGAGGTCGACGAACGAGTGCGCGTGCACGTCGTCGAGCGTCCACGCTCCGGGGGCGATTCCCACGTCGAGGACGTTCACGTTGAGCACCAGTTGGCGTCGGGATCTACTCACGGCAGTGCCTTCCGAATCAGAAGAATCCGGTGTCGGGAAGCGGGGTCTCGTTGACCACGAGGTCGCCGATCACCCGCGCCTTGTACACCGTCGGGTTGTGGGAGAACAGGGTTCGCAGGTTGCGCCAGTGCCTGTCCAGGTGCGCCGACTCCCGGGTGGCCGAGGCGCCGCCGACCTCGAACAGCCGGGTGGCCGCCCGGAGCGCGATGTCCTCGATGGCCACCTTCACCTTGGCGGCCAGTACCGCGGCCTCCTGCTCGAGCCTCGTGTCGACGCCGGAGGTGCGCGCGACGTCCGCGGCCACATCCTGTGCTGCGGCGGCCGCCCGGACCACGGACTCCGCCGCGAAGGCAGCCGCCGAGAGGGTTCCGACGATCTCGAGCAACTGCGGGTCGTGCCGTGGTTCTTCGGCGACTGCAAACACGAAGTTGCGCTTGCGGCCGCGGATCAGCTCGGCGGACTCGGTCGTGACGGTGCGGAGGATGCCCGCCGCGATCGCGTGCAGATACAACTGGGGAAGCGCCTGCCGCGGCCGGGTCTCCTCGTCGCCACCGCGGAACGGCAGCGTCTCGGACTCCTCGACGGCGACGTTCTCGAACACCGTCGTCCCGCTGCCGGTGTGGCGCTGGCCGATTCCGTCCCAGTCGTCCTTGTGGACGATCCCGGCCCGGTCGGCGGGAACGATGGCGCTGAGCACCTTGCCGTCCGGGAGGTTGGCGGAGACCCGGATGAAATCGGAGTACAGCGAACCGGTGCTGTAGAACTTGACCCCGTTCAGGCGGTATCCGCCGGGATCCGGTGTCAGAGTGGATTCGAAGCTGTAGGAGCCGACGGCGCGGGTGCTCAGTTCCGACGACGCGCCACCGAACAGTGTGCCCGAGAGGATCTCCGGCAACCATGCGTCCTTGCGCTCCGTGCGTGGGGCCCGCAGCACTTCCTCGACGAACGCGTAGTGGACCCGGACGATGTGTGGCACATCGGGATCGGCCTCGGCGAGGTCGATCACCAGATCGAAGAGATCCTGCAAGGTGTAACCACCGCCGCCGTGTTCCCGCGGCACCCGCACGGCCCCGAGCCGGTGTTCGCGGATCAACTCGACGGCCCGTCGCGGGCCCTCGGTCCCGCCACGGGTGCGCCGCCGCGCGGCGTCCTCGGCGATCTCGGCGATCACGGCCGCCAGCTCGGCGGAGCCGCGGGCAGGTGGACGCACCGCCTCCGGCGCGGGGGCCTCGGATACCGCTGTCATGGTGAATCTCCTGTCTTCGGTGGAATGCTCAGCTGACCGGGAAGGCGCTGCGGCCGCCGGACAGTACGGTCTCCGCCGTCTGCAAGCCCAGGCGGTCACGCAGGGTGCGCCGCGGGTCCTGGAGGATCGGCTCCCGCCGCACCGCGTCGAGCAGGGCGGGCAGGGTTGCCGTGGTGGCCCCTCGGAAGACCACACCGTCGGCCTCCGTCGCCAGCGTGGAACCGCCGCCGGGCGCCCAGTGCCGGTCGGTCAGTACCACCTGGTCACGGGCGGCATCGGGGTCGAAGTGCGCTCGATAGCGGCGCACCGCATCCTCGTCCGCGAGGATCACGGCGTCGGCCGTGCGCCGCGCCGCCACCAGTTCGGCCTCGTTCGCGGGGCGCCAGAACACGGGCGGCTTGCGTTGCGGTGGCTCGGGGACGTTGAGCGGGCCCGACACGGAGAACGTACCCGCATGATCGATGTAGACGATCCGCTCGGATTCCGCGAAGATGCCACGCTCGGCGTCGTCGACGATGCTGTCGGCCGGCCAGCTCTCCCACAACTTCCGGACGACCGACACGGCATCGACCGCGGCGTCCACCGGGCCCGAACCGATCAGCCATCCGGCCCTGCCGTGGGATCCGTGATCGAGCGAGCCGAGGCGGCGCGCGAGATTGAACGGGTGATCGCGGACGGGAGCACCGGCCACCACCAGTCCGACCGACGTCGTGTGGCGAGCCAGGACGGTGGCGGCCACGGTCGCATCGATCGTCGCGTGACTCGACTGCCCAGCGTCCAGGCGGTCACCGCCGAGAACGACGAAGTCGATTCCCGACTCGTCGATGCCGCGCCCGAACTCTTCTCGCCGCGCCGGCTGCCTCGGGTCGAGCAGTTCGGTGACGACTGCGGCATCGACGTGCAGTCCGACGACGGAATGTCGGCTCATGACGGTTCCCCTTTCCGCGATAGTCGTTACCTTCCCAGAGCATCGCTCACGGGACGAGCGTTGCGCTCAGCCTGATTCTGGACTGTGTCGACATGAAACTTTCTGTCCCCCATCATCAGTCACTTGCGTTCCGTCACGTGTCGTAGAACCAGGGCACGGAGTTGGCCGCGTTGCCGAAGTCGTGGATGTGCGGAGCGACGGCGAAGATCTGGGTATCCAGCAGCAGGGGGATCGTGTAGGCGCTGTCGATCACGTGATCCTGGATCTGTTCGATCAACGCGATCCGCTCGGCCCGGTCCGTCTCGGTGACCTGCGAACGGAGCAGGCCGTCGAGATACGGGTCGGTGCTTTCGAGCTGGAACAGATCCCCCTGGTCGCTGTCGTAGTTCTGGCTGCGAAGTTTTCCTGCCCGGCAACCGTAGGCCGTCGACCGCCCGTTTTCCGAGTCTTCCGCTCGTCTTGATTTCAACGACATTTCTAAATGTCTGGCGGACAGAGCTATTCGAGCCATGTTCACCTACCGGGAATCGAACGAGACGCGCAGGTTTCGTGTTCCGCTCACGCTGCGGAGAAGGCTGTACGACACACCGACGCGGGCCGTAACGTCACCCGTGTGATCACCGTCTGGATCATCGCGGGCGCGTTCCTCCTGTTCCGTGGGGTTCCGGGCGTCCTCGCGCTGTGGAGATCCCGGTCGTGGACCGGGTCCGAGTGCTCGGTCGTCGACGTTCGGCCGTCGATCACCTACTCGTATCGGGTCGGAAGCGACGAGTTCGTCGGTCAGCGGCGGACATTCGATCCCGGATCGACGCTCGGCGCCTCGCTGTCCGATGGGGGTAGGGGCGAATTCGTTGTCGGACAGTCTCTCTGGCTGTGGTATGACCCGCGGAATCCGTGGTCCAGCGTTCTCCGGCGCAGTGCGTCCGTATCGATGTTGCTGGTGATCCTGGGACTGACGTCCCTGACCCTCGCGGCATCTACCCTCTTCTCAGGAGATACCCCTTGACATCACGACAGCAGACCCACGAATCGACAACGGGAGACCTCCGATGAGTGTGATCCAGCGCAGTAGGACCTTCCATGGGCTCGCACTCGGTGAGCGTCTGCTCGTCGACGCCATTCGCCGCGGCCGGATCGACGAACTCGGCGCATTCATCACCCGCACGGGCGCGGACTTCGTCCTGCTCGGCGTCGAGCGGGTGTCGCGGACCGCTCCCCGGCCCACCGCCGCCCTGTCGCCCAGCGTGTCCGCCGCAGCACTGATCGCCGCCACCGACGACGTCGGTGTGTTCGTCACCGCGGTTCCCCACCTCGACCACCCGTACAACCTGGCTCGCCGGCTCGCATCGCTCGATCACACCAGCCGCGGCCGGGTCGGCTGGCTCACCGGTGTGGAGGACCGATCGGCGCCGGGAAACCTGGCTTCGGCGGGGGTGTGGATCGATGCCGGACCGAGTCCCGCAGCCACGACCGATGCGATCCACGCCTCCCGCACGCTGTGGGAGAGCTGGCCGGCCGACACGATCCGTGGACGCCCGCACGACGTGCGTTTCGCGGATTCCGACCGGATCGTCTACGCCGACCACCGCGGGGTCTTCGACATCGCCGGCCCCCTCAACGTCCCCACCCCGCCGCAGCAGAAGATTCCCGTCGCGTGGTGGGCGCAGGACGGCGACGACATCGTCTCCGCCGCCGAGGTTTCCGACATCGTCGTGCTGGACGGCAGCCAGGTCGACCGTCACGGGCAGGCTGTGCGCGAACGCGCCTTGCTGTTCGTCGTCGACGATCCCGACGCCACCGAGGTGGACGGTCACATCGCGACCGTCACCGACCTCGACGCCGGGTTCGCCGCGTGGCCGAGGCCGGCGCGGCCCCGCGGGTACCGGCAGCGGTCGCTCCGGGCGACGCTGCGGCTGCCCGATCCGGCGCCGGCGCCGGCGCACCGCCGTCCCGTCTATCCGGGCGCGCAGAACTAGCCGCCCTTCCGATCAAGTCGATTCTTAGGCATGACTTTCCGTTTACTCACGCCTATCGTTTCGGAAATCCACCGGCCCGTCCGCGGGCCGGGATTTTCCGTCCCGACGGCCGACCCGAGGTGCCGTCATCCGACACAGGTGGTTCAGCATGATCGAAGTCCGTTCCGTCACGAAACGATTTGGGAAGGGATCCCGTTCCGTCGAAGTGCTCCACGACATCGACTTCTCCGTCGGCACCGGCCAGATCGCGGCGGTGATCGGCCAGAGCGGTGCGGGCAAGACCACGCTGTCGCGCATCATCAGCCTGCTGGAGCGCCCGTCCGAGGGTCGCATTCTGCTCGACGGCACCGACGTCTCGGGACTGTCCGAACGCCGGCTCCGGGATCAGCGTCGCGCGATCGGCACGATCTTCCAGGCGTCGAGCCTCCTCGCCCGTCGCACGGCTGCCGAGAATGTGGCCCTGCCTCTCGAATTCGCCGGTGTGGGCCGCTCCGAGCGGCGGGCACGGGTGGCGGAACTGCTCGAGCGGGTGGGATTGTCCGACAAGGCCGACCTCTACCCCCGGCAGCTGTCCGGCGGGCAGCGGCAACGGGTGGGGATTGCCCGCTCGCTGGCACTCGCTCCGAAGGTCCTGGTGTCGGACGAGGCGACGTCGGGGCTCGATCCCAGTACCACGCGATCGATCCTCGCGTTGCTGCGCGAACTGCGCGACGACCTCGGGCTGACGATCGTGCTGATCACCCACGAGATGGATGTCGTCCGGCAGGTCGCGGACGTCGTCACCGTCCTCGAGGCGGGGCGGGTGGTGGAATCGGGCCCGGTGATCGAGCTCCTCCGCAATCCGCACTCCGAACTCGGCGTCGGGCTCCTCCCCGATCGTTCCCACATCACCGCGGAGGACCGGGACGTGCTCTGGCACGTCACCTACGGCTCCGACACCGTCCCCACCAACTGGATCGAGCTTCTCGGCAAGGCCACAGGCCGGTCGATCGGCGTGCTGTCCGGGACCGTGGAATCGGTCGGCGGGCGACCGGCGGGGCGGGTCACCATCTCGGTGGCCGGTGAGCATCCGTCCGTCGGCGACCTGCTGTCGTCGTGGGGCCTGCACGGAACCCGGGTCGACGACGACGCATCCGCGCGCACCACCGAGGAGGCCGCGGCATGAGCGCCCCGGGCAGTGTCGTTCTCGCCATCTCGACTCCGGTCGAGGAACTTCCCGAGCTGTTCCTCCCCGCCCTGCAGCAGACCGTGCAGATGGTCGGGATCACGGTGATCCTGGCGATCCTGCTGGGCACTCCGCTGGCGGTCATCCTGCACAACACCGCTCCCCGCGGGCTGTTCCCCAACCCGGCGGTCAACGCGGTGGCGGGCTGGGTGGTCAACCTCGGTCGATCATTACCCTTCCTGGTGCTGATGGCCGCCATCATTCCGTTCACCCGGTTCGTCGTCGGCACCTCGCTCGGGGTGCAGGCGGCGGCGGTTCCGATGACGCTGGCCGCGACACCGTACGTCGCGCGGTTGATCGAGAATTCGCTGCGGGACGTTCCCCCCGAAGTGGTGGAAGTGGGCCGGGCCTCGGCCGGGTCGAATTTTCAGATCATCCGCAAAGTGCAACTCCACGAGGCGGTTCCGACCATCGTCGGCGCTCTGACCATCGCGCTGATCGGCATCCTCGACATGTCGGCGATCGCGGGAGCGGTGGGCGCAGGTGGCATCGGCAACCTCGCCATTGCCTACGGCTACAACCGATTCGACAACACCGTGATGATCACGACGGTCATCGCTCTCGTGGTACTGGTCCAGGTCATCCAGCTCGTCGGCGATCTGGCCGCCCGCCTCACCAACCGGCGCTGAGCCTTCCTTCACATTCACCCAGATCAGAGGACAACACTCATGACGACTCGACCCCGCTCGGTGACGCGCGCCCGTGCTGTGGCGGCAGGCGGACTGACGGCCACCCTGCTTCTCCTCCTCACCGCGTGCGGCGCGGCCGGGGGCAACGACCGAACCGAGGGTGACGGCCCGCAGACCACGTTCAAGATCGGATACACCGCCGGATCGATCCTGGACGAGAAGCTCGCCAAGGAAGTCGCGAAACTCGCCCCCGACCACGGCATCACCGTCGAACCCGTGCAGATCGAGGATTCGAAGCTCAAGAATCTCGCGGTCTCCCAGGGCGACATCGACGCCAACCACAGCCAGCATCAGGAGTGGATGCGCGTGCAGAACGAGGACGGCAACCTCGGACTGTATGCGGCCGGAGACTGGTACGTCCTCAAGTTCTCGGGATATTCCGAGAAGTACGGCAAGCTCGAGGATCTCCCGAAGGGCGCGAAGGTCGCCATCCCCGACGACCCGTCGAATCAGGTGCAGGCACTGCAGACCCTGCAGGACCTCGGCCAGCTGACCCTGAAGGACGGTGTCGACCCGTCGCGCGTGACCATCCGCGACGTGAAGGACAACCCGAAGTCGTTCGAGTTCACCGAGGCCGCGCTTGCGCAGTTGCCGCGCACGCTGCCCGACGTCGACCTGGCACTGGGCTGGCGGTCCAACTTCGACCTCGCCGACGTCCCCGACGACAAGATCGTCTTCAACGCCCCCGCGTACGAGTTGTACTGGATCGAGGTCGTCATCAACGAGAAGAACAAGGACAACCCCGACTTCGCGCCGCTGCTCGACACCTACCACGACCCGCGGATCGGCCAGCTCATCGACAGCGACCCGTTCTTCTCCCGGGTGGCGCAGAGCATCGAGTCGGCGCGAGCCACCGACCGCAGCCAGACCAACGTCGACGGCGCGGCCGCGAAGCCGGCCGGCTGATGCCCGCGCAACGAGAGGTCATCCTCAACGTCAACGTGCTGGACGTGGGTTTCCACCCGTCCGCGTGGCGGGCTCCGGACCTGCACCCGACGTCGTTCATCGACCCGAACTACTACACCGAGGTCGCGAAAATCGCCGAGCGCGGCACCCTCGACGCGCTGTTCCTCGCGGACGGTCCTGCGCTCCGCGAGGATCCCGCCGTCAAGCCGACGCGGGCCCTCGAACCCACCATCGTGCTCGGGGTGGTGGCGAGCGCGACGGAGCACCTCGGGCTGATCGGCACGGCGTCGACGACGTTCAACGATCCGTTCGATCTGGCGGACCGATTCCTCTCCCTCGACGTCGTGTCCGGCGGACGGGTGGCGTGGAATGTGGTGACCACGTTCCACGCCGCGACCGCCCACAACTTCGGTCTCTCCCGGATTCCCGACCGCGAGTCGCGGTATCGCCGGGCCACGGAGTTCGTGGACGTCGTCACCGCGCTGTGGGAATCGGCGACGACCCGGGTCCCGGTGCACCACGACGGGGAGTACTTCCACGTTCACGGCGCACTGCCCGTGCCGCCGTCGCCGCAGGGCCACCCCCTGCTCGTGCAGGCCGGCGGCTCCCCGCAGGGCCGCGCGCTGGCAGGACGCAGCGCCGACGCGGTGTTCTCGGCGGAGCTCACGCTCGACGCCGGGCGTCAGCACTACCGGGACGTGAAGGATGTCGCCCGCGCAGCCGGTCGGGATCCCCAGGCGGTGAAGATCCTTCCCGGGCTCGTCACGGTGGTGGGTAGCACCGAGACCGAGGCGATCGCCCGGTACGAGGACTGGGAATCCAAGGCCGCCGACGGTTTCTCCGCCGAACGGCTCGGCGGCATGCTCGGCGTCGACCTGAGCTCGCTCGACCCGGACCGGCCGATCCCGGAGGAGTTGCTCCTCGCCCCGGTCGATCCGTCGTTCTCCGGCTCGCTCGGGTTCCGGGAGGCCGTCGTGCGGCTGGCACTCGAGAGCCGGTACTCGGTGACCGAACTGCTTCGCAAGGCGGGCGGCTTCGGCCACCGGCTGGTCGTCGGCTCACCCGAACAGATCGCCGACACCATCGAGGAATGGTTCCTGGCGCGCGCGGCGGACGGATTCAACCTGATGCCGGACGGATTTCCCTCCGGGCTCACCGATTTCGTCGATCACGTCGTGCCGATCCTCCGCGCGAAGGGGATCTTCCGGTACGAGTACGCCGAATCCACCCTCCGCGAACGCTTCGAGGGTGCTCCGCTCCCCGTGAGCGGTTAGGTTCAGCGCGCTAGCCGACGCGGGTGTCGTACGTGTTTCTGTTGGCGAGCACCTCGTCCATATGCGCCTCCGCCCACGCCTTGATCCCGCGGATGACGGAGTGGAGCGAGAGCCCGAGGTCGGTCAGCTCGTAGGTGACCGTGACAGGCACGGTCGGCGTCACCGTGCGGGTGAGCAGGCCGTCGCGTTCGAGGGAGCGCAGCGTCTGGGTGAGCATCTTCTGGCTGACTCCGGCCAGCCGGCGGGACAGCTCCGAGTAACGCATCCGCCGCGGCTCGCCGGCGCAGTCTTCGCCCGGGTGTGGGCCGTCGCTGCCCAGCGCGGCCAGGACCAGCGTCACCCACTTGTCGGAAATCCGGTCGAGGAGCTGGCGGCTGGGACAGGTCGCCAGGAACGCCTCGTACTCCACCTTCGCGTGCGCCCGCTCCTGGGCCGCCGTCGTTGTCGGCATCGACCGCTCCTTCCCGTGCGGTGACATACGCACTCTGAAGTGCGTACTTCCCATTGGAGAGTAACCTCTCCATCGTGGAGATGCAGCACCAATCCGGGTCCACAGGAGGCAACATGTCCACCACCTTCCGCACCGCCATCGTCCGCACCCCCGGCGGTCCCGACTCCATCGAGATCATCGACGTACCCGTCGTCGAGCCCGGGCCGGGCCAGGTCCGGGTCGAGATCGCGGGGGCCGCGGTCAACCCCGTCGACCTGGCGCTGACCGCCGGGGTGTTCCACCGGCTCGGGCTGATCGACCAACCCGACCACACCGGCCTGGGCTGGGACTTCGCCGGAACCGTCACCGCGGCTGGTCCGGACGTGGACATCCCGGTCGGCGGCCGCGTCGCGGGGCTGGTCGCCGGGTTCGACCGCGACTTCGGCACGTACGCCGAGCAGCTGATCGTCGCGGCGAGCGACACCGCTCGCGTGCCGGACGGCCTCGACCTGGCCACCGCCGCAACGGTTCCGCTCAACGGCCTCGCTGCAGACCAGCTGGTCGATCTGCTCGGTGACGGTGGCGGCCGGAGCCTGCTGGTGACCGGGGCCGCGGGAGCGGTCGGGGCGTACGTCGTGACGCTCGCCCAGGACCGCGACTGGCGGGTCACCGGACTCGCCCGCGCCGAAGACGAGAAATTCGTGCGCGGCCTCGGTGCCGACTTCACCACGCAGACAGCGCGCGCCTGGGACGCGGTAGCCGACTGCGCCGCACTCCAGGAACAGGGCCTCACACTGGTTCGCGACGGCGGCCTCTTCGTCGGCGTGCAGCCGGGCGCGGCGCCGGCCGAGGAACGCGGCGTCACCGTCCGGGTGCTGGTGGCGCAGCCCGACGGTGCCCGGCTCGCCCAGCTCCTCGACTCCACCGCGAGCGGCCACCTGCCGGCGCGGGTGCACGCCGTCGTACCGCTCGATCGGGTGGCCGACGCCCACCGCGCGGTCGCGCGGGGCGGCGTACGCGGGAAGTACGTCCTTCAGCCCTGATCTTCGCCATCCCGGCCGCAACGTTCCAGGGATGGCGCTCGACTTTCCGCAATGATTGACGGCATGGAGAACACGAGCGCCGCACCATGCGGCACCGTCCGCGAGTCCTACTCGGCCAGAGCCCAGGAGTACACGGACCTCTTCGGCTCCATGACTTCGACACACCCCTCCGATCGGGCCCTGGCGAGCAGCTGGGCCGCCACCCTGACAGGTCCCGTCCTCGACGCCGGGTGTGGTCCGGGGCAGTGGACGGACTTCTTGGCCGAGTGCGGACTGGCGGCGAGCGGGATCGATCTGGTTCCCGAGTTCGTCGAACGAGCTCGCCTGCAGTATCCCGACCTCTCCTTCGACATCGGCGGCTTCGAGACAGTGGACGCCGCGGACGAATCACTCGGTGGTGTGCTGTCGTGGTACTCGCTCATTCACCACAGTCCGCAGGACATCCGGACTCCGCTCGCCGAGTTCGCGCGCGTGATTCGGCCGGGCGGCGGGCTGTTGGTGGGCTTCTTCGACGGAGCAACCGTAGAGGCTTTCGACCACGCCGTGACCACTGCCTATCGGTGGCCGGTGGCGGAACTCGGCCAGGAGTTGGTCACGGCCGGCTTCGAGGTGATCGAGACCCATACACGAACGGGGAGCGGCCACAGGCCGCACGGCGCAATCACCGCACTCCGGCAGCACACCCTGTGAGACCCCTTCTCGGACTGGAGAATTGCTACCCGGTTTGCCGGAGGCCGGTACGGGCAAGGCAGATGTCGGCAAGCTCGTCGAGCGACAGGGGAAGCACCCGGGCGAGGGCCGCGACGGTCGTGAATGCGGGTGTCGCCATCCGCCCGGTCTCGATCTTGCGCAGAGTCTCCGGGGAGATCCCCGCCTCCTGCGCAACCTCGGCGAGGGTGCGATCACCGCGCGCCTGCCGTAGCTGGTGACCGAGGCGCTTACCTGCGGCCAGCTGTTCCGGAGTCAGAGGAAGACGCACCATGCGAGCAGTCTAACTCCGCAGCGGTATGAAAATACCTACACACCGTCTAGAGTGGTATTTTAATACCGATTTTGGCCTATCAGGAGGAGTAGTTGGTGCTGGAACTGAAAACACCACGGGAGATCGCTGCGATGGACGTCACCGGCACGTTCATCGCCGAGTTGCTCGACGATCTCGAACACCGCGCGGTCCCGGGAGTGAATCTGCTCGAGCTCGAAGAACGCGCCCGCCAGTTGATCGCCCAGCGCGGCGCGACGTCGTGCTACTGGGACTACGCGCCGTCGTTCGGGCGCGGACCGTTCCGCAACGTCATCTGCCTGTCGGTCAACGACGCTGTACTCCACGGCCTGCCGCACGATTACGTGCTGCAGAACGGGGACCTGCTGAGCATGGATATCGCCGTGTCCATCGACGGGTGGGTCGCCGATTGTGCCCGCAGCATCATCGTCGGTGATCCACGACCCGAGGACGAACGCCTCATCGCAGCCACCGAGAAGGCCCTGACAGCCGGCATCGCCGCCGCGGTACCCGGCAACCGGCTGGGCGATATCTCTGCCGCGATCGGCGCGGTCGCCGCCGAGTACGGGTACCCGGTCAACACCGAGTTCGGTGGTCACGGGCTCGGGCGAACCATGCACGAGGATCCGCACGTGTCGAACACCGGACGGGCGGGCCGGGGACTCACACTGCGCCCGGGGCTGACGCTCGCCCTCGAACCGTGGTTCGCCGCCGGCACGGACAAGATCGTCTACGACCCCGACGGGTGGACCATCCGCTCGGCGGATGGATCGCGCACCTCGCACAGCGAACACACCATCGCGATCACCGACGGCCCGGCGCTCGTGCTGACGCGCCGCGAACACGTCGCGGCATCTGCACTGTGATCAGTGGCGTCAGCGCCCGGTGGCGCCGAGGTCGTCGGAGCGTCCGGATTCCAGCGGGACCATTGCGCTGTGGGCCGTCCGTCGGTGCGCATGATTTCCCTCGTGCCGGGCTCCCAATGCTGGGGCCAACCGCTCGGCGAGTCCTCCCACTTTTCCTGACGGCCGTACGCGGTCATGTCGAGCAACCCGTACGTCGGAGCCATCGGTTCCAGACCGACGCGGCGAGCACGGACTGGCCGCAGATCGCGATCCTGGACCCCGCCACCGGTCTGGTCGGCCCGCACGGGCCGGTCCCGCTGCTGGACGTGTTCGAGGGCCGCAGCCAGTTGATCGCGTACTTCCACATGTGGCACGCCGGCCACCACGCGGCCGAACAATGTGAGGGCTGCACATTCTTCAACGGAACCCCTGAACCTGGGGATATCTGCGACAGGACAACAGGGTGTTCGAGACGTTCTGCAAGGAGAACGTGGACGATGACCGATCTGATGGAGTTGTTCCGGCACTGGCATGCCGGCCGGTCCTAGCTGCAGATCTCGACGGCCCTGGGAATCGACCGCAAGACCATCCGGAATACCTGGCACCCGCGTTGGCGGCCGGACTGACGCCGGCAAGGGCGGCAAGTTCGACGAGGCGCTCTGGCGGGAGCTGATCGCCGGGTAATTCCCGGAGGTCGGCGACCGGCAGATCCTCCCACCAAGCGTCTACATAGATCTCATACTTCCTACCACTGACGTGGCTGGCGTGGGAGATGTATGTACTTCACGGCTACCCGTAACTCGCTGCGGTGTTGCGGGTTCTACCGTGTCCCACACCGACGCTTGTGGCGCAGGAACAATCTTTATCTGGTTCACCCCCACCGGCGGTGTCGCGGCGGGAGCACTACGACGGACACGGCGATGCCGCGGCCGGCTCGGAGTGGGACTCTTCTTGTCGCGGCATCGGCGCACCGGCGCATGCTCGATCACCCGGATCTGCGGATTCGCCCCGCGCTTCCGAATGACTTGTCCGCGCCCCAGCAATGCCCGTTTGGCCAGGTTCACGGCCGCCACATGGTCACGATTTCCGCCGACTGTGCACCGCACACACCAGGCCCGGCGGTAACCACCCGGCCGCGTGAGCGGTTCGTCGCAGCCCGGACACAACGCCGAGGATCCGCGCGCGGGCACGGACACCACCGTCACACCGACACCGGCGACGGTGTGGGTGAGAGCGTCGACGGCTTTGCGGCGGGCTGATTGCGCTGCCCGATTGTTGTTCACGCGCCCGTGCCCGCGGGTTTCGAGGGTGGTGAGGTCTTCCACCGCGATCACCGTCGCCCCCGCCGCGGCGGCGTAGTCGGTGACCTGGCGGCCGAAGTGAAACGCCATTTCCCGGTTGACCTTTCCCCGTTTGACGCCGACAGCGGTTCGGTGCCCGTCGAGGACGGCGATCTTCGCGTCGAGTTGTGCTCGGACCTCGGGGGGTGCGGTCGCGGCCAGCTGGGTCAAGCGAGCAGCTTTGCGGTGCAGCAGTTGACCTTCGGTCTGTAGGCGGGCCAGCTTGATCCCGAGGCCTCGGTCGTCGTAGGTCCAGCCCCGGTAATTCGACGACAACCCGGCCGGGTCCTCTGCCACGATGGCAGCGGCACCGAGTGTGGACGGGGACCAGTCCACGCCCACCGCCGTCGTTCCCGATCTCATATCCGCGGCGGGGACCGTGTCGGTGGCGGTGAGGTGTGCGAGTTGTCGATCCGCTGCGGAAAGCCGAGCCATCGCCGAGGTCTGGGGTGGCAGATCAGTAGCACGTACTTCATACCTGCGATTTTGCCCGACCGGTGTCACGGCGGGCGCCGGATCGGCCTACGCCGGCGTCCGGACGACGGTGAGCGCGGACTGCCGGCGCAGGGTGAAGCCGAGGCTTTCGTACAGGCGGATCGCCGTCGTGTTCACCTGCGCGGCGTGCAGGAACGGTCTTTCCCCGCGGGCGCGGATCCCTGCTCCGACGGCGCGCACCAGCCGGGCACCGAATCCGCGTCCCCGGAAACGCTCGTCGGTGCAGACCGCGCTGATCTCCGTCCACCCGGGTGGATGCAACCGCTCGCCCGCCATGGCCACCAGTTGGCCGTCGACACGAAAACCGAGATACGTCCCCATCTCGATGGTCCGCGGAAGATACGGTCCGGGCCGGGTGCGGCCGATCAGGTCCAGGATCTCGGGGACATCCGACGCGCCGAGAACGTCGGCATCCGGGTCCGGTGCGACGTCCAGTGCGGTGCCGTCCATCTGCACCAGGCCGAACGAGTCCACGACCTCCCAGCCCTGAGGCGGGGTGTGCCCGAATCCGCGTAGCGCGGCCGTCGCCGACGGCCCGAGCAGTGCCGCGAGATCCGCCCAGTCCTCGTCCACCAATGTCGCCGGATGACCGATGTGCGGCGCGACGTCCGGGTGGTACCGCGCCACCCTGCCGGACCATTTGGCGAAATGCGCGTGCTTACCGCGCAGGGATTCACGGATGGCGTCGTCCAGGGGATGAACGTCCGTATCGGCCGGCGCCGTCAGTTCAGTGGTCATCTCACCCCGTGTCAGGACGCGACGGTGCGCAACCAGCGGAACCGGCTGCGGTGGAACACGATCGGCTCGATCTCCGACTGCACCCTCAGTTCGTTGATCCGCAGGACCACGATCGCGTGATCTCCCGCGGGCACCTGCTGGGTGACGGTGGTGTCCAACCACACCGACGCTCCGTCGATGAACAGCGCTCCGCCGTCGGTGGTTTCGGTGTCGAGGCCCGCGAACCGGTCGCCGGTCTTCGCGGCCAGCACACGGGCGGCGGCGTCGTGCGCCTCACCGAGCACGCTGATCCCGACGTGGGCGAGGCGCTCGAGTTTCGGCCACGTGGTGGACGTGTTCTGCACGCAGAACGCGACCAGCGGCGGCTCCAGCGACACGGGCACGAACGTGCTCGCCGCCATCCCGACGCGCTCACCGTCGACTTCGGCGCAGACGGCGACGACGCCGCTCGGGAAATGTCCGAACGCCTCCCGGAGCGAAGTCTTGTCCAGTGTGCCGTCTGCCTGCGTCATGAGAGTTCCGTCCGGGTCCGGGCCGCCGCGGTGAGGATCGAACCCCACCGCTCGGCGTAGTCGGCGATGCGCGTGTCGGTCGTGTAGGTGGTGTCGATGAGGTACAAACCGGGAGCGGGGGCCGTTGCGCCGAGTTCGACGAGCACCGGCTTGAGCAGCAGGTCCGGCGCCATGGCGTGCGCAGGCCCGGCCCCGAGCATCAGCGGCACCACCACGACGTCCTTCAGGCCGTCTCCGGTCGCGAACTGGTCGAGGAACAGCTTCAGCACGCCGGTGTACGACGCCTTGAACGTCGGGCTGGCGAACACGACGAGGTCCGACGACGCCACCGTCTCCACGGCCGCCGCGACCTTGTCGTCACCCCATCCGAGCAGACCCGCACCGAGTTCGATCACGTCGACCGTGGAATCCGCGGCGGCACCCGTGACCGCGGTCGCGACCAGACCGGCTGCGTCCAGCGTCCGTGAACCGGGCTTGGGATTGCCCGCCACTACCGTTACCTTCATTGCTTCATCACCTCTCGCGTGTCTACCCCGCCACCCTAGAGCACTTGGTGGTTCCGGTCGAATACTGTAGGGCAGGAACGGAAGTCGCGACACGAACCTTCGAATCACGGCGATCCAAACCATTCCGCGCGGCGCCCGGAGGCGCTACCTTGCCAGTGGCCACACTCCGTGGTCATCCGATCGATCGTGGGGATTTTCCGTGAAGTTCAGCCGTTCTCTCGCCCTTGCCGCCGTTCCACTCCTGGCGGCACTGACTGCGTGCTCCGGTGGATCCGGCAGCGCCGACGGCGACACGGTCCGGATCGGAACCACCGAGGCCAGTGACCGCTCGTGGGAGATCTTCGAGGACAAGGCGAAGGATGCGGGTATCACGCTCGACGTCGTGAACTTCTCCGACTACTCGCAGCCGAACATCGCCCTGTCGCAGGGGCAGATCGACGCCAATCTCTTCCAGCACCTGCAGTTCCTCGGCGAGTACAACACCGGCGCGGACGACGACCTCACCCCGATCGGCGCCACCCAGATCGTGCCGCTCGGCCTGTACTCGCAGAAGCACCAGAGCCTCACCGACATTCCGCAGGGCGGCGAGATCGCGATCCCCAACGACCCCAGCAACCAGGCTCGTGCCCTGTTCGTGCTGAAGGGCGCCGGCCTGCTCACGCTGACCGGCGACAACCCGTCCCCCACTCCCGCCGACATCGACACGGCTGCGTCCAAGGTGAAGGTGACCCCGGTCGACGCCGCCCAGACGGCGCTGTCGCTCGCATCCGTCGACGGCGCGATCGTCAACAACACGTTTCTCGAGCGTTCGGGCATCGACCCCCAATCGGCTCTCTACAAGGACGACCCGTCCAGCCCGGCCGCCGAGCCGTACATCAACACGTTCGTCACGCGCGCCGAGGACAAGGACAACGCGACGTACCTCGAACTCGTGAAGATCTGGCACGACCCCGAGATCCAGGCCGCCGTGCGCGAGGAGTCGAAGGGAACGTCCGTCGAGGTGGAACGCGACGGCGCCCAACTGCAGCAGATCCTGTCGCGGGTCGAAGAGGGAATCCGTTCGGCCAAGTAGATGACACCGATCGTCCGATTCGAATCCGTCACGAAAACCTTCTCTTCGGGAAAGAAGACGCTCACCGCTGTCGACGCCGTGGATCTCACCATCGAGAGGGGTGAGATCTTCGGGGTCATCGGCTACTCGGGGGCCGGGAAGAGCACGCTGGTTCGGCTGATCAACGGCCTGGAACGCCCGACGAGTGGGCGCGTCGTCGTCGACGACGTCGACATCACCGCGCTGTCGGAATCGAAACTCCGGCACGTGCGCGCGAAGATCGGAATGATCTTCCAGCAGTTCAACCTGTTCCGCTCGCGGACCGTCGCCGGGAACGTCGCCTACCCCCTCGTCGTGGCCGGCTGGCCACGACAGAAGCGCCGCGAGCGCGTCGCCGAACTCCTCGAGTTCGTGGGCCTCTCCGACAAGGCGCGGGCCTACCCCGACCAGCTGTCCGGCGGACAGAAGCAGCGTGTCGGGATCGCCCGCGCGCTCGCGACGTCGCCGGACCTGCTGCTCGCCGACGAGTCCACCAGCGCCCTGGACCCGGAGACCACACAGGACGTACTCCGCCTGCTCCGCAAGGTGAACCGGGAACTCGGGGTCACCATCGTGGTGATCACGCACGAGATGGACGTCGTCCGGGCCGTCGCGGATCGTGTCGCCGTGCTTGCGGAGGGTCGCGTCGCGGAACTGGGCACGGTGTTCGACGTCTTCTCCGAACCCCAGGCGCCGGCGTCGAAGAGCTTCGTGAGCACGATCCTGCGCAACCGCCCGGAGCCCGCCGACCTGGAACGGCTGCGGTCGCGTTTCGGTGGCCGGATCGTCACCGCCGACGTGCGGGACGGCAGCCGGATCGGCGACGTCCTCTCCGACGCGGGCGGGCACGGCGTCCGGTTCGAGATCGTCTACGGCGGCATCACCACCCTGCAGGACCGCTCGTTCGGCAGTCTCACACTCGAACTCGTCGGTCCGGACGACGGCGTCGACGACGTGATCCGCCGGTTGCGGACCGTCACCGACGTCGAGGAAGTACAGGCATGACCACGAACTGGGACAAGCTGCGCCCCGTACTGTTCGAATCCATCGGCACCACCATCTACATGGTGGTGATCACTCTGGTGGTCGGCGGGCTGATCGGGCTCGTGGTGGGCACGCTGCTGTACGCCACGCGGAAGGGCGGGATTCTCCAGAACACGGCCGCCTACACGGTGCTGAACATCCTGGTGAACATCGTCCGGCCGATTCCGTTCATCATCCTGCTCGCCGCACTGGGGCCCGTGACCCTCGCCGTGGTGGGCCGGACCATCGGAACCGAGGCCGCGATCTTCGTGATGATCATCGCGTCGTCGTTCGCCATCGCACGCATCGTGGAACAGAATCTGGTGACCGTCGACCCCGGCGTGATCGAGGCTGCCCGCGCGATGGGCGCGGGACCCCTGCGGATCATCGTCACCCTGCTGATCCCGGAAGCCCTGGGCCCGTTGATCCTCGGCTATACGTTCGTTCTCATCGGCATCGTCGACATGTCCGCGATGGCGGGGACGATCGGCGGCGGCGGGCTCGGCGACTTCGCCATCGTCTACGGTTATCAGCGATTCAACTGGCAGGTGACCCTCGTCGCCACCCTCGTCATCATCCTGCTCGTCCAGGCCTCCCAGTTCTTCGGCAACTGGCTGGCGCGAAAGGCGCTGCGCCGCTGACCCGTGAGTACTTGTCAACCGCGGGCGGTTAACAAGTACTCACGGGAGGCGGAGCCTCAGTTCGCGGCGACGTTCCCGCGTCACCGCGCCACCGCTCAACGTGGGAGCAGATCCGACGAGGAGCGCGGTGTAGGGGTGCTGGGGATCGGAGATCACCTGGTGCGTGGGGCCGTCCTCGACGATGTTGCCGCGGTACAGCACGACGATCCGGTCGACCAGCGCCGCGACCGCCGCGAGGTCGTGCGAGATGAACAGCTGAGCGAGTTGCCGCGAGTGCCCGAGTTCGGTGAGCAGCTTCAGGATCTGGATGCGGTTGACCGAGTCGAGGGCGCTGACCGGTTCGTCGAGCAGCAACAGCGCCGGATCGAGGACGAGGGCCCTTGCGATCGCGATCCGCTGGCGCTGCCCACCCGACAGGTCGGCGGGAATCCGCGCCGCGATGTCGGCGGCGAGTCCGACACTGCTCAGTACCGCTGCCACCCGCGATTGCACGACGCCGCGGTCGAGTCCGCCCCGCACGAGCAGTCCCTCGGCGATCGACTCGCCCACCGGAACGTCCGGATCGAGGCTCAGCAGCGGATCCTGGAACACGTATTGCACGGTCCCCGTGCGGCGGTGCGCCCTGCGGTGCGCCGTGGACAGGTCGTCGACGCGCTGCCCGCGGATCTCGATCGTTCCGGACGTGGGAGTGATCAGACCGAGAATCGTGCGGGCCAGTGTCGTTTTCCCGGAGCCGCTTTCACCGATGAGTCCCACCTTCTCACCGGCATCGATGGTCAGGTCGACGCCGTGCAGGATCTGCTTGCGGGCCCCGCGGGCCCCGCGCTCCACCCGGACGGCGGTCATGCGCAGCAACGACTCAGACACGAGCCGCCTCCTTTCCGGTGATCGACTCGAGCCCGTACTCCCGATGGTTCTCGACGAGTTGGCGGGTGTACTCGTGCCGCGGCGCCGTGAGCAGGTCCTCCGCACGCCCGGACTCGACGACGGCGCCGTCCCGCATCACGATCACGCTGTCGCAGACCTGAGCCACCACGGCGAGGTCGTGGGAGACGAGGACGAGGGCGAGGCCCAGTTCGTCACGCAGGTCCTCGAGGAGGTCGAGCACCTCGGCCTGAACGGTGACGTCCAGGGCAGTGGTCGCCTCGTCCGCTATCAGGAGTTCCGGTTCCGCGGACACCGCGATCGCGATGAGCACCCGCTGGAGCATTCCCCCGGACAGTTCGTGCGGGTATTGGCGGTACACGGTGTCGGCGTCGTTCAGCCCCATCTTCCGTAACAGTTCGACGCCGCGCCGCCGGGCGTCCGCGCGCGACAGCCCGAGGGTCGACCGGAGTGCCTCGGCCAGTTGTTCACCGACCCGGATGGACGGGTTCAGATAGGACGCCGGGTCTTGGAACACCGCCGAGATGCGGGTACCCCGCAGCGGCCGCCAGTGTTTGCGACCGAGGTCGGTGAGTTCGATGCCGTCGAAATCGATCGAGCCTGCGGTGACGCCGATTCCGCCGGGCAGGATTCCGAGGATGGCCCGGCAGGTCAGCGACTTACCGCTGCCCGATTCGCCGACGATCCCGAGGGCTTCGCCGCGCGCGAGGGAGAAGTCGACGCCGTGGACCAGTTCGGTTCCGTCGTCGAGTGCGATGCGCAGATCGCTCACGGTGAGCACCGGCGTGCCGGGACGGGTGGTTGCGGGTGCCGACGTGGCATCCAGTGTGTCAGTGGACATCCGAGGTGACCTCCTGTTTCCTGCGGGCGCGTCGTTGGGGTCGGCCGGTCGCATCCCGCACCGCGTCGGCGATGGCGTTGAGTGCCCATACGGTGGCCACGATCAACAGGGCGGGCACGACCGGGCCGACCGGAACCTGGTAGAGGTACTGCAATCCGCTGGCGAGGAGTCCGCCCCAGGTCGGGTCCGGCGGAACGACGCCGATCCCGAGGAACGTCAGCGAAGACACGATGACGAGGCTGGCTCCGGTCATCGCCGCGAACGTCACCCCCACCGCCGGCAGCACCTTACGCACGGCGTGGCGACGGATGATCCAGGACGTGTCGGCCCCCATCAGTTCGGCGGCCTCGACGTACTGGGAGTTCGCCACCGTCAGCGCCGCGGCACGGGTGACCCGGTAGAACGCGGGGGCGATGAGGATGCCGACCGCGAACATCGCCTGCGCGAGCCCGTTTCCGAGCAGCGCGGTCATCGCGACGGCGAACACGAGGAACGGCAGCGTGATGAGCGCATCCATCAAGCGGAGGGTGAACCATTCCACGCCGCGCCCGAGGTACACCGACAGGAAGCCCGGGATGACGCCGAGCAGGAATCCGACCACGACGCACTGCACTGCGGACAGCACCGACACGGTCGAACCCGCCAGCAGCCGGCTGAACACGTCCCGTCCGACGTTGTCCGTCCCGAGCCAGTGAGTTCCGCTCGGGCCCTGCAGGATTGCCGACGTGTCCTGCTCGAGCGGGTCGAACGGCGCGAGGGCGGGCCCGAAGACCGCGAGCACCACGATCAGCCCGAGAACGACCACCGCGGCGCGAGCGGAGTGATAGCGCAGGATTGCTGTGAGCATGGGATTTCAGTCTCTCCGCTTGGTTGCCGGCTGCAGCGCGCTCTGCGCGATGTTGACGACGATGTTGCAGAACAGCACGAACACGATCGCCACGACGAGCGTTCCCTGGACGATGGGAACGTCTCCGCGCAGCGCGGAGTCGGCGGCGAGGCGACCGAAGCCGGGCATGGAGAACATGGTCTCCATCACGACGGCGCCGCCGATGAGCGTGGGGATCTTCATACCCAGGATGGACAGCGCGGGACCGCTGCCGTTGCGCAGTGTGTGCACGAACAGGATCCGGGCCGGACCGATGCCCCGGACCACCGCGCCGGTGACGTAGTTCTGGTCCAGCTCCGCGACCAATCCGGTGCGGAGTTGTCGCGCGATGTCGGCGACGACGTCCATACTCAACGCGATCGCGGGCATGATGATCAGCGACAGCCAGCGGCCGAAGTCCTCGTCCGGCGGGACGTACCCGGCCGACGGCAGCCAGCGCAACCCGACGCTGAGGACGAGGATCAGTCCGATCGAGATGACGAACGGCGGCAGCGTCGAGGCCACCGACGTGTAGGCGGTGACCAGCCGGTCGAGCAGGCTGCCCTTGTAGACGGCGGCGAGCACCCCGAGTCCGACGCCGAGGACGAGTCCGATGACCAGAGCGACACCGGCGATCGACGCGCTGACGGCCAGCCGCTCACCGATCAACTCGCTGACCGGGATCTTGCTGAACCACGAGACCCCGAGGTCTCCGCTCAGCATGCTCGACATCCAGTCGACGTACTGCTGCCAAACCGGCTTGTCCAGCCCGAACTCGGCGTTGATGCGGGCGATCGTCTCCGGGGTCGCGGCGTCGCCGGCGATCCCGGCGGCCGGATTCAGCCCGCTGGCCGCCCCGAGCAGGAAGGTGATCAGGGTGGAGAACAGGAAGACCGGGACCACGATCAGCACGGTGCTCAGCACGACCCGCAGCGCCGTGCCGAGCGCACCCGCCGGCACCGGGAGAGCGAATGTTCTCCCGGTGCCGGCGGCCTGGACGTCTGCGGTGGTCACGAGACCGTGACGCCTTCCCACCGCACCTGGGACGGCAGGATGTTCAGGTTCTTCAGGTCCGGGTTGGACACGATGATCCACGGATTGCTGAAGATGTAGTTCGTCGGCGACTGCTCGACACCGACCTTGACGGCCTGCCACAGCCGCGGCTTGTACTCCGGGTCCTCGAGGGGCGTGCGACGGACGGCGTCGAGCGCGGCGGTGAACTCCGGCGACGCGTGCGGGCCGCTGAGGTTCATGATGCCTTCCGGACCGTAGACGGCGAGCAGGTTCTGCACCGGGGATTCACGCCCGATGGTGCCGTCCGTCGCCAGCTGCGGGTTCTTCGCGATGTAGACCTCGCTCTGCCACGTCGACGATCCCGGCGGCACCACCTTGATGGTGGACTCGACGCCGATCTTCTTCAGCTGCGACTGCACCAGCTCTGCCCGGTTGGTGGCCGCCGACTGCGCGGTGATCTCGATCGACAACTGTCCGGGTCCGTATCCCGCCTCGGTGAGGAGACGAGATGCCTTGTCGGGGTCGTAGTTCCAGAGCTTTTCGATCTCGGGATTGAACGCGAGGTACCCGTCGGGGAACGGCTGGCTCGTCGTGCTGCCCAACCCGTTCGTGATGACGTCGACGAAGGCCTGGCGGTCGAATGCGTAACGGAACGCCTCGACGACCTTCGGATTGTCGAACGGGGCCTTGTTGAGGTTGATGGAGACGTCGTTCGCGGCCAGCGACGGCTTCACGGTGACATCGAGACCGGCGGCCTCGGCTTCCTTGGACTGCAGGGCCGGTAGCGTCGCGAAGTCGATGGAGCCGGACTGGACACCGGCGACGAGTGTGGCCGGGTCCGGGGCGACGCTGAGTTCGAAGTGGTCGATGTGGATGTTGTCGGCGTCCCAGTAGTTCGGGTTCTTCTCGAAGTACGCGTGGTCCTCGGCGACGAAGTCGGTGATCGTGAAGGGACCGGCACCGACGGGCCACACACTGAGCTTCTGCGGGTCGGCGGCCGCGGTCGGGCTGGCGATGGCCCCGGTACGCCCGGCGACCAGGTAGGGGATCTGGTAGTCGGCGTCGGCCAGGTGCAGTGTGACGTCGGTGGCGCTGTCGGCCGTGACCTCGGTGACGCCGGCGAGCTGATCGCGGAGGAACGAGTCGTCCTGGATCTTGCCGCGGTCGAAGAACGCCTTCACCGCCTGGGCGTCGAGGGTGGTCCCGTCGGAGAACGTCAGACCGTCACGCAGGGTGAAGGTCACGGCGGTGCCGTCGGCGTTGTACTTCCAGCTCTCGGCGAGCGACGGCTCCACGTTGCCCTCGGCGTCGAGCCGGGTCAGCGACGCGTACGCGAGGCTGATCGTGTTGATGTCGTTTCCTGTCCGGCTCGTCACCGGATCCCAGGAGGTGGGGAGGCTGAACGCCCACTTGACCTCGGCGCCGTCCGAGCTGCTGCCGCCGCCGCACGCGGTGGCGACGAGCCCGACGATCACTCCGAGTACTACGGCGCCGACGATCCGCCGGCTCTTCTTGCTCACTGGGTGCTCCTGACCATGCAAAGGGGGTGGTGATTCAGACGCTCGCGGACAGCGATGCGGTGGTGCCGGGCAGCGGGGCGGGGTCGATTCCCTCACGCCGCGCGCGGGTGTAGCGGTTCTCCGCGAAGGGCAGACCGAGGTTGCCGCGCAACGTGTTCTGCTCGTAGTCCTCCCGGACGACGCCACGCTCGCGCAGGATCGGCAGCACCTCGTCGACGAAGCGCTGGAACTGTGCCGGGTGGCCGATGTGGATGTTGATGCCGTCGAGGGCATGGCCGTCCAGCCAGCGTTGCAGTTCGTTCGCGACGGTCTCGGCGCTGCCCGTGAACGGCGACGTCTTCGGTGCGCTGAGCGCCTCGACCGTCTGCCGCAGTGTCAGCCCGCGGTCGGCGGCGAGGTCGGCGATCTTCTTCGCCTGCGTGTAGAAGCTGCGCTCGGCGTGCTGCAGTGCCTCGGCGGGGAACGGCGCGTCGAGGTCGTACTGCCGGAAGTCGTGCCAGCCGAAGGGTCGGCCCAGTTCCCGGAGCGACTTTTCGAAGTCGTTGTCCGCCAGCTGGGTTGCGCGTTCGATCTCGCGGGCATCGGCGTCGGTGTCGCCCACGGTGACGGTGACTCCCGGCAGGATCACGATGTCCTCGGGAGCGCGCCCGTAGGCCGCGGCGCGGGTCTTGATGTCGGCGTAGAACGCCGCTCCCGCCTCGAAACTCGGCGCGTGCGTGAAGATCCCGTCGGCGATCCGCGCCCCGAGGTCGCGGCCCTGATCGGAGTCACCGGCCTGGAAGATCACCGGCTGCCCCTGCCGGGAGCGTTCGATGTTGAGCGGGCCCACCACCGAGAAGTGCTCACCCCGGTGGTCGAGGGTGTGCAGTTTGTCCGCGTCGAGGAAGCGGCGGGCCTCCCGGTCGCGCGGGAACGCGTCGTCCTCGTAGGAGTCCCACAGAGCCTTGACGACCTCGACGTGTTCGAGGGCCCGGCCGTAGCGGGTGGCGTAGTCGTAATGCTCCTCGAGGCCGTAGTTTCCGGCGGTACCCGAGTCGCCACTGGTGACCACGTTCCAGCCGGCACGGCCGCGGCTGATCAGATCGAGGGACGCGAACCGTCGCGCGAGGTTGAACGGCTGGTTGAACGACGTGGTCAGTGTGCCGACGAGCCCGATGTGTTCGGTGGCCACCGCGAGCGCCGACAGCAGCGTCAGCGGCTCGAGCCGGTTCAGGTAGTGCGGGGGCGAGTCGGGGGTGATGAACTGGCTGTCGACGATGAACACGAGATCGAACCGCGCCTGCTCGGCCAGCCTCGCGTACCGGATGTACCAGTCGATGTCGACGCTCGCGTCGGCGGGAATCTCCGGGTCCAGCCAGGTGTACGGGTGCCCTGGCCCACCCGTGGGGGTGAGGACAGCTCCCAATTTCAGTTGCCGTCTCGTCATGTTCTCGCTCCTTCGTCGTTCGCCGTCAGGCACCTGCCTCGGCACGCCGCGTTGAAGTGTATGGAGCAAACAGACGCGTGCAGAGTATTAAATTCTCGATGTTTCAAAACATATTTCGTATGTGCCGCAGGGCTGTCGAACAAAGTCCGATCAGTCGAAGAACTCGCGCGACGACTCCGCGACGGCCACCGCGACGACGTCGGCGAGTTGCCCGATCAGGTCCGGGTCGTCCGGCAACTGGGTGGCCGACAGGCGTAGGAGTTGACGTGCGGGCGCCTGCACGAACGAGCGGGATCCGGCCCCCACCGAGATGCCCTGCCGCGCCAACGCGACGAGGGCCGCGGTCTCGTCCGACACTGCGACCCACACGACCAGACTGTGCGGGCCCGCGTAAGCCTCGATGCCACGGTCGGTCAGCGCCCCCAGCAGCGACGTGCGTCTGGCGGCGTAGCGCTCGTGCGCCGTCGTGACCGCCTGCTCGGCGTCGGCGCTGCCGATCAGATGGGCGAGGGTGTTCTGCAGGATCCGGCTGTTCGAGCCGACTCCGTGGCTGCGCACCTTCATGGCCTTCTCGATCAGTTCGCGGGACCCGCCGAGAACGGAGGTCCGCACATCGATCCCATATGCCTTGCAGTAGCTGCGGATCCGGACGACACGCTGCGGCAGTACCGATCCCAGAGAGGGAGGCTGCTGTGGTTCGAGCGGTCCGATCGAGTCGTCCTCGACGACCCACACCGCCGGATGCCGCCGCAACACATCGGCGAGTTCACTCGTGCGCCGCGCGCTGACCGCATGGTCGACGGCGAACGGCGCACCGGGCTGGAACACGAAGGCCACCGCACCGGCGGTGAGGGCCGCGTCGAGAGCGTCCGGCCGGGGGCCGTCGCGGTCGGCGCCGACCCCGACCGCATCCAGCCCCAGGTCGCGGAGCGTGTCGAGAACGCCCGGCCCCAGCGGCTCGTCGACGGCCACCATCGAACCGGGCGGTGCCGCCGCCTCCACGGCCAGCAACAGCGCCTCGGTACCACCGCCCGCCGTGGCCCAGGCCTCCGGTTCGAACGGCCAAGCCGGAGCCACTGCATTCCTCAACCGCTCGGTCATCAGTTCCCGGCCGAACACATTCAGCGTCTCGGCATCCAGACTGGACAACAAAGCGTCGGACAGGGACGGCTGCAGCGCCAGGTCCGGTGCATTCTGCGCCAGGTCGACGCCACGCCAGTCGGGGATGCCCCGCTCGGGCACGCTGTCGAGCGGCGGAAGAACGACGGTGCCGCCGCGGCGGCGGGTCTGCACGAAACCCTGTTCCTGCAGCCGGCCCCACGCGTTGACGATCGCACCGACACTGAGATCGGTCGATTTCGCGAGTGCGCGGACGGTCGGCAGTCGATCGCCGGGGCTGAGCTCACCCGACCTGATGAGGTCGGCGACGGCATCGGCCAGTTCCGCGGTGCGGCCGTCGATCCGTTCGAGCAACCACTCCGGAGCAATCGTCTCCGACTCCAGCACCGCTGACATCCACACCCCTTCGATTTACAACCACTACCGCCCCCGCGCCCCGCGAGTCCGGGTCACTGCGCGAGAGCGCCGGCCGGTTCGCGGAGGATGATGTCGGGCGTCCCCGGCAGGCGGAGACGCTCGAGGAACTGCACGATCTCGGCGGCGACCGACCGGTGGGACACGTCGTTGAGGATGTCGTGCAGCCCCCCGTGAACGACGACGACCCGGGCGTCGGGCAACGCGGACGTGACGGCCAGGACGTACGCTGCCGGGCTCAGTACGTCGGCGCCTCCGTGCACGACGAGGACGGGAACCTGCACGTGGGTCAGCGAATCGGCCGTGGCAACCGGCGTTTCCGCACCGAGCGTTCCCCGCTCGAGAGCGTCGGCCGACGACAGGACCCCTCGATGCACGGGACACGCGGAACGGATCTCGAGTTCGCCGTCCCACTCCCCGGTGAAGGCGTCGGCGCCCGCCACGAGAAGACCGGCGGCCACCACACCGGACACGGCCGGATGCGTCGCGGCCAGGTCGAGGGCGGTCAGGGCGCCACTGTCCGACCCGACGACGGTGACAGGAAGACCGGTCTCGGCATCGGCGATCACCCGAGCAGTCGCCGCGGGATCGTTCTCCACCACCGCGACACGGTAACCATCGAAGGCGATCCGGCGGGCGAACCGGCGGTACACGTGAGCATGCTCACCGCGGCCGGCGACGACGATCACCGAGCCACGCGCAGTCGCTTCGGGTTCCAGCCAGTCGATGTCCACTGATTACCTCATTCGGGGGGTTGTTCGCAGGATTGACTGCGTCACCCTGACCCACACGCGCGAGGTCGAACAAGACTAATGCTCGAGCAGAACAAAACGCGTGCCTTCTCGCCGCGCTTCGTGTTTTGTTCCGAACATATTCGTTTTGCTCTGCCATTCACCCGCTCTGCCATTCATCCAGAAGTATCGACGAAGGGACAGGCACACCGATGCCCGAGACCACAGGGTTCGCGACCCGGCAGGTCCGCACCGGCTATCAACCCGGAACGCCGCAGAACACCGCGATCCCCCCGATCTACCAATCGGTTGCCTACGATTTCGGCAGCTTCGAACAGGCACGGGACATCTTCTCCCTCCGCCGGAAGGGAAACCTGTACAGCCGCACCGGCAATCCCACCCAGGCCGTGTTCGAGCAGCGCCTCGCCGATCTCGACGACGGAGTCGCCGCCCTGGCCACGGGATCCGGGCAGTCCGCTGTCGCGGTCGCCCTCCTCACGCTCGCCAAGTCCGGACAGCACATCGTCGCGGCGCGGCAGCTGTACGGGGGAACCGTCGATCTCCTCAGCGACACCTTCGCGGACTTCGGGATCGAGGTCACGCTCGTCGATCAGGACGACCTCGACGCCTGGCGTGCGGCCGCGCGTCCCGAGACCCGGGCCTTCTTCGCCGAGACGATCGGCAACCCCGTCGCCTCCGTGCTCGACGTCCGGGCCGTGGCCGACATCGCGCACCAGGCGGGGGTCCCGCTGATCGTCGACAACACGATCGCCACCCCGTATCTGCTCCGCCCGAAGGACTTCGGAGCCGACATCACCGTGTACTCGGCCACCAAGTTCATCGGTGGGCACGGCAGTTCGCTGGGTGGTGTGATCGTGGACCTCGGGACGTTCGACTTCGGTGCGGAACCGCGGCGGTGGACCCAGTTCACCGAGCCCTACCCGCGCATCGGTGACCTCGTGCTGTGGGAGGAGTTCGGCCGCGAACGGAGCGCCTACCTGGTCTACGCGAAGACGAAGATCGTCCACGATCTCGGTCCCGCACTGTCCCCGTTCAATTCGTTCCAGCTGCTTCAGGGGCTGGAGACGCTGGACCTGCGGCTGGAACGGCAGGTCGGTTCGGCGCTGGCGATCGCACGATTCCTCGACGGTCATCCCGCGGTCGCGAAGGTCAACTACCCCGGACTGCCGGACAACCGGTGGCACGCTGCAGCCCAGCGGTACCTACCGCGCGGCGCCGGCTCGGTCTTCTCGTTCGATCTCGCCGTCGACGACTCGAAGGTGGCGAAGTTCATCGACTCGCTGCAACTGTTCGCCATCGTCGCCAACATCGGCGACGCCCGTTCGCTGGTAGTACACCCCGCCACCACCACGCACAGCCATCTCGGCGACACGCAACTCCGTGACGCCGGATTCGGCTACCGCACCGTCCGATTGTCGATCGGACTGGAAAACCTGGAAGACCTCGTCGACGATCTGCGTGCTTCGCTCGACGCCATCACGGAGGAATGACATGCACTTCGGCTACTGGACGCCCATCTACGGTGGCTTCCTGCGCAACCTCGGCGACGAAGGGATGCCCGCCACCTGGGACTACGTCAAGAAGCTCTCACAGCTCGCCGATCGTCTCGGGTACCACACCACCCTCGTGCCGGAGCTCTATCTCAACGACCGCAAGGGCGTCGACGCGCCCAGCCTCGAGGCGTGGTCGCTGTCGTCGGCGATCCTCGCAGTCACCGAACAACTCCGGGTGATGACGGCGGTGCGACCCGGATTCCACCTGCCGGCGGTCACCGCGAAGGAATCGGCGACGATCACCGACATCGCCGGAACAACCGAGGCCGGTGCGGCACGGTTCGCGCTCAACGTCGTCGCCGCGTGGTGGGAGGAGGAAGCCCGGCAGTACGGCGGCGCCTTCACCCGGCACGACGACCGGTACCGGCAGGCCACCGAATTCGTCGACGTTCTCCGTGGGCTCTGGGAACACACCCCGTTCACCTACGAGGGCGAGCACTTCAGCGTGCGCGACTCGATCCTGTCGCCGAAGCCCGGCGTCCATCCCCCGGTCTTCGCGGGCGGGGAGAGCGAGAGCGGCCGCGAATCGATCGCGACCTTCGCCGACTCGTACGTGCTGCACGGCGGCACCGTCGAGGAGGTGCGCACGAAGATCGCGGACATGAACGCACGGTCCCAGCGAATCCACCAGCGGGACATGGCCGAATTCGGCATGTCCACGTACATCATCGTGCGCGACACCGAAGCCGAGGCCCGCGCCGAACTCGAACGCATCACCACCGTCGATCCGCACTCGCCCGGGTACGCGTCGTTCGAGGAGTTCGTGAAGAACTCCGAACTCGACGTCGAGCTGTCCAAGCGCGAGTACTCCGTCGGCACCCGCGGACTGCGCCCCGACCTCGTCGGCACACCCGAACAGGTCGCCGACAAGATCCGCGCCTACCAGGACGCCGGTCTCACCCTGCTGCTCATCCAGTGCTCCCCCGCGCACGAGGAACTCGAGCGCATCGCCGAGCAAGTCTTCCCGCTCGTCCCCACCCGTGAGTACTTGTTAACCACGGGCGGTTAACAAGTACTCACGGGCGGGACGCCCTTGACCGGACCACTCGCCGCGAGTAAGGATGAATATGTTCTGTGCGCGGCGATTTCATTCCCGGAGAGAGGAATTCACACCCCCAGGACCAATGGCGGCGCACCCGTTACATACGGCCGCACGAGGGCCGGGCGCGCAGCGCGAGGGGATTTGTCATGGCAGACATCGAGGTCGACTATTGCGTCGTAGGCGCCGGATTCGCCGGACTGACGGCGGCACTGCGTCTGAAACAGGCCGGACAATCGGTCGCGCTCGTGGAGGCGCGTGACCGGATCGGCGGGCGAACGTTCACCGAGGTCCGCGAAGATGGTTCGTGGATAGATCGGGGCGGTGCGTGGATCGGGCCGGGACAGGACCGGATCTACGCCATGATGGACGAATTCGGCGTCAAGAGTTACAAGCAGTACACCGACGGCGAGGCGATGATGGTCGTCGACGGCAAGCAGTACCGGTACAAGGGCACGATTCCCCTGACGATGAGTCCCTGGGCGGCCGCGAATCTCGGGGCCGTGTTCGTCGAACTCGGCGAGATGTGTAAGACGATCCCGCTCGAGGCGCCGTGGGAGGCGAAGAAGGCAGCGAAGTGGGACTCGATCAGCCTCGCCAAATGGCTCGGCGACAACACGCTGTCCACACCCGCCCACGACCTTCTCGAGACCGCCATCGCCGGCTGCTACACCTCCGCGGCGTCCGAAGTGTCGATGCTGTTCGTCCTGTACCAGATGGCATCCGGCGGCGGTCCGAGTTTCGTCCTCGGTGTGAAGGACGCCGCCGAGGACGCGCGGCCGGTCGGCGGAATGGGCGCCGTCTATCGTCCGATGGCAGTCGAGATCGGCGGCGACGCGCTCCATCTGTCACAACCCGTCCGGGACATCGCACAGGACGGCGACGGCGTGACCGTCCGCTCCGCGGATCTGGCCGTGCGCGCCCGGAGGGCGATCGTCGCGGTACCCCTCGCGATCGCGAGCCAGATCGTCTACGAACCGCTGCTGCCGATGGATCGGTCCTTCCTGCACCAGCGAATGCCGAGCGGTGCGGTCATGAAAATCGCCGTCCTCTACGACGAACCCTTCTGGCGCGCCGCCGGACTGTCGGGGCAGTCGGCGGCACCCGACTCCCCCGCGACGATCACCATCGACGCCAGTACCGACACGGGACGTCCCGGCGTTCTGTGCGTCATCGTCGAGGGACCGATCGCCCGCAAGCTGGGGACGCTGCCGGAAGCGGAACGGAGGAAGGCCGTGCTCGCGGAGTTGACCGCGAGGTTCGGAAATAAGGCAGCCTCCCCCGTCGACTACATCGAGCAGAACTGGAGCGTCGAGCGGTACTCCGGCGGCGGCATGCTCAGTCATGCGCCGACGGGAGTGCTCACCCAATTCGGGCACGCCCTCCGCAAGCCCTGCGGTCGCATTCACTGGGCCGGCACGGAGAGTTCGTCCGTGATGTGCGGCTGGGTCGACGGGGCCATCAGGTCCGGGGAGCGCGCCGCCCGCGAAGTCACCGAACACGACGGCGTGCTGTCACCCGCCCGGTCTCAGTAGTAGACGGCGCCCGGAGCACCACCGCCGACGGCCACCGCGTCGCCGGTGATCCCGACACTGCGCGGTGACGCCAAGAACGTGACGACGTCCGCGACCTCGCTCGCGTCGATCAGCCGGTGGATCGAGTTGGTGGCCAGCCGCGACTCCAACTCGGCGACCGGTACACCTTCGTCCTCGGACTGCTTGGCCAACCGGTCGACGAGTCGTTCCGTCCGGGTCAGGCCCGGATGCACCACCGTCACGTTGATTCCGTGCGGTCCGAGTTCGTCGGCGAGGTTCTTCGTCAGCGCCGACACCCCGACGTTCCGCACGGTCTGCGCGATGGAATTGGCCTGGCGTGCACCGAGCCCGCTGATATTGATGATCCGCCCCCACCCCTGTTCCACGAGGTGCGGTGCCACCGCGCGGGCGGTCCGCAGATAGCCGAGCACCTTGATCTCGAGTTCGGCGCGCACCACGTCGTCGGTGGTGGACGCGAAGTCGCTCGGCTTGCCCACACTCCACGGTGTGGCCGCGGCGTTCACGAGAATGTCGACGCCACCGAGTTCGTCCACCGTCCGCTGCACGAGGGCGCGCACCGAATCGTCGTCGCCGGTGTCGGTGGGCACCCCGATCACACGCCGCCCGGTCTCCTGCGACAGCGTCTTCGCCGCCAATTTCAGCGCCTCGACGCCCCTGGCCGCGAGCACTACGTCGACGCCCTCCGACGCGAGGCTGCGCGCGATCGCGAAACCGATTCCGCGGCTGCCGCCGGTGACGACGGCCCGCTTGCCGCCCAGACCGAGATCCATGTTGTTCTCCTCATCTCCGCTGTCCACCCCTCGGTTCGAGGGTAGGACCGCGACGGTGGGGAGTCACGGATTCGGTTCAGCGTGAGGCCAATTGCGCTCCGCACCCGTGCGTGGTTAAAGAGTCCAGAGACTCGTCAACCACGCACGGGCGGCGAAGCCGCCTACCGCTGGATCGACTTGATCTCGAGGAACTCCTCGAAGCCGAGGACGCCGGCCTCGCGGCCGATGCCCGACTGCTTGTACCCGCCGAACGGGGCGTTGGTGTTGAACGCGCCGCCGTTCACCTCGACCTGGCCTGCGCGCAGCTGCCGCGCCACGCGGTCGGCGCGGTCCTGGTCACCGGACCAGACGCCGGCGGCGAGCCCGTATTCGGTTGCGTTGGCGATCCGCACGGCGTCGTCCTCGTCCTGGTACCCGATGATCGACAGGACGGGACCGAAGATCTCCTCCTTGGCGATGGTCATGTCCTCGGTGACACCGGAGAATACGGTGGGGCCGACGAAGTAGCCGGATTCCTGGCCGGTCTCCCGGCCGTCGAGAACGGCGTGCGCGCCTTCCGAGATGCCCTGTTCGATGTAGCCGCGCACTCGCTTCAGCTGGTTCGAGTTCACCAGCGGCCCCAGCACCGAGGTGGCGGCCGTCGGATCGCCGACGGAGTAGTTCTGCGCGACCTTCGCCGCGATGGCGGCAGCCTCGTCCACCTTGCCCGCGGGGACCAGCATCCGGGTCAGCGCCGAGCAGGTCTGACCGGAGTTGAGGAAACACTTGGCCACTCCGTCGGTGACAGCCTTCGTCAGGTCGGCGTCGTCGAGGATGACGTTGGCCGACTTGCCGCCGAGTTCGAGTGCCACCTTCTTCACCGTCTCGGCCGCGACCACCGCGACCCTCTTACCCGCGCGGGTGGAACCGGTGAACGAGACCATGTCCACCTCGGGATGGCCGGCGATCGCCTCGCCCACGACGGGCCCGAATCCGCTGACGAGGTTGAACACGCCTGCCGGCAAACCGATTTCGTCGAAGATGTCGGCGAGTGCGTAGGTGGCGAGCGGCGCCACCTCGGTCGGCTTGAGCACCACGGTGCATCCCGCGGCCAGAGCACCGCCGACCTTGAGCACCACCTGGTGGAGCGGGAAGTTCCACGGGGTGATCGCACCGACGACACCGATCGGCTCGCGCACGATCAGGGAGTTGCCCACCTCGTGGGCGTCGAAGTCGTAGGTGGCGGCCAGTTCCGCGAAGGCGGCGAGGTTCGCGAGCGGCATGCCGATCTGGATGGGCTTCGCGAATCCGAGCGGCATGCCCATGTCGCGGGACACCAGGGCGGTGAAGTCGTCGAGGCGCTCCTGGATCAGGGCAGCCGCCTTCTGGAGGTACTCGCCACGTTCCTTGCCGCTGAGCGCGGACCATGCGGGGAAGGCTGCTCGCGCGGCCTTCGCGGCGCGATCGACGTCGTCGGCGGTGCCCTCGGCGACCACCGCGATGACATCTTCGGTGGCCGGATTCACCACGTCGATCCGGCCCGTTCCCTGCGAATCGATCCAGGATCCGTCGATGTAGATCTTGGTCCGGTCCAGAACTTCGCTCATCGGTCAGCCTCCAGTGAATGTGTCGCGGATCCCCTGCGCCCCGCAGCCTACGACCGGAATCCTCCGGCGAGGGGCGAATGCGATCTCCCCGAATCACATACCGGGATGCCACCGATCGCGGACCATCGACTACGGCAGCACACCAATAGGAGGAGCGATCGGATGCGCACGCAGTCACCGGCACGCGCCCTTCTCGGCGTACTCGGAATCACCGCCGTGCTCACCGCCTCGGCGTGTGGCTCGACGGACGAGACGGGGACCGCCGAACCCTCGCGTGACATCACCGTCACGAGGTCCGCACCGACCGTGACGACCGCACTGCATCCCGACCGCTGCCTGATCGGCGAATTGCAGGTGACGCTCGGACGGGCGAGCGGGGCCGCGGGATCTCAGGAGATCCCGCTCGTCTTCACCAACACCGGCGCCCGCAGCTGTGTCCTCCACGGCTACCCCGGGGTCTCGTACGTCGCGTCCCCGGACGGTCCGCAGGTGGGTGCCGCGGCCGAGCGGGACGGCGGAACCGACACTCCGGTGACGGTCGCTCCGGGCTCGCGGGCCACCGCAGCGGTGCGCGCCACGGTGGTGCAGAACTATCCGGCCGAGACGTGTGAGCCCACTCCGGTCGCGGGATTCCGGGTGTACCCACCCGACGACACCGGTTCGGTGTTCGTCCCCTACGCCACCACCGGCTGTTCGCAGAACGGCGTGAAGCAGCTGTCGGTGCAGCCCGTGACCGGGTGACCTGGTTCACCCGCCCAGGGTGAATCGGCTCACCCTGTCGCCGACCTACCGTCGTACTACCGGCTCGCGCAGAAGGAGGGCGGAGGCATGTTCGAGATCATTCGCGAAGTGCATTCCGAAGTTCGGCACCGCCGCGGTCCGCGGCACCACCACCATCTCCTCACCCGAGCGGAGCGCCGGTCGCGGATCCTGAAGCGCTTCCACATGTGATCCGCCGGGGCGGCCGGCCCTCCGACCGGGCCTGTTCCTTGCCTTCGCTAACAATTGTCGCGGATGGGTACTATCCGACGTCGTGACTGAGAGCAGGCTGGAATCGGCGAATGTGTCCAGAGACGGCTCGGACGAGTCGCCGATCGGGACCCCGCCCCAGTCGTCGCCCCTCGGTCAGCCGGTCCGATCGACCCGTCTTCTCGCGATCATCGCCTCCGTCTTCGGAGTGCTGCTCACGTTGTCGCTCCCGTTCCTTCCGGTCGAGCAGGACAGCGCGACCCTCAGCTGGCCGCAGAACGGCAGCACCGGAAGCGTCGAGGCACCGCTCGTCACCTACGCGCCGCTGAGCCTCGACGTGCGGATCCCCTGTTCGGCGGTCGGCGAACTCGCCGACGGCGGCGGGATCCTGACCTCCACCGCCCCCGCAGGCGCCGCCGACGCCGGGAAGTACGGACTGGTCGCCAGGGTGAATCCCTCGACCCCGGACGGTCCCGCCGGCGTCGAGGTGCTGTTGCGGAACAAGGTGCTGCTGTCGTCGCCGCTGGACCAGCTACCCGCAGACTGCACGCTCCTGGTGTCGTCGGATTCCACGCGGACCACCGCCGGTGTCGTCGCGGCGGGCCAGGACGCACCGACCGTCGTCGACGGCGACCTCCGCCCGCAGATGGTGGGCATCTTCAGCGACCTCGACGGTGCGGCGCCCGACGGGCTGCAGGTGACGGCAGAGATCGACAGCCGCTTCTCGTCGACGCCGTCGACCCTCAAGTTCGCCGCCATGGTGGTGGGCGCGCTCGCGACGATTCTGGCGCTGGTGGCTCTGCACCGTCTCGACAACGTGGACGGACGCCGGGCACGACGATTCCTGCCCACCCGCTGGTGGTCGTTCGGGGCCGTCGACGCCGTCGTCATCGGCACGCTGGTGCTGTGGCATTTCATCGGCGCCTCCACCTCCGACGACGGCTATCAGTTCAACATGGCCCGCACGTCCGCGGCCGCGGGCTACATGGCCAACTACTTCCGCTGGTACGGCGTCCCGGAGGCGCCGTTCGGGTCTCCGTACTACGACGTCCTCGCGGTGCTGACGAACATCACCCCGGCGAGCCCGTTCGTGCGTCTGCCCGCGCTGCTCGCCGGCATCGTCGCGTGGCTGGTGATCAGCCGTGAAGTCGCGCCGCGACTCGGCGCCGCGGTCCGCGGCAACCGACTCGCGCTGTGGACCGGCGGATTGGTGTTCCTCGCGTTCTGGCTCCCGTACAACAACGGTCTGCGGCCCGAACCGATCGTCGCGGTGGGCGTGCTGCTCACCTGGTGCTCGGTGGAACGCGCCGTCGCGACCCGGCGACTGCTGCCCGCCGCGGTGGCGATCCTGGTCGGTGCGGCCACGCTGACCGCGGGTCCGTCCGGGTTGATCTGTTTCGGCGCCCTCGTCGCGGGCGCCCGGCCGATCCTGCAGATCGTGATCGCGCGGGCCAAGACGGTGGGATACGTCGCCTTGCTGGCGCCGCTCGTCGCGTCGGGGACCGTGATCCTCGTGGCGGTGTTCGCCGACCAGACCCTCGCCGCCGTCATGGAGATGCAGCACGTTCATGCGATCGGTCCCAACGTTCCCTGGTTCGACGAGTACCTCCGCTACCAGTACCTGCTGAACATCTCCGTCGACGGTTCCCTGTCGCGCCGGTTCGGCGTGTTCGTGATGGTGCTGAGCCTGGCCGTGACGGTTCTCGTGATGCTCCGCAAGGGTGGCCGGATTCCCGGGACCGCGGCCGGACCGTCGCGGCGGCTCATCGGCATCACGCTCGCCGCGATGGGGCTGATGATGTTCACGCCCACCAAGTGGACGCACCACTTCGGCATCTACGCGGGCCTCGCGGGGTCGCTCGCCGTCCTGGCCTCTGTGGCGGTGAGCACCGCCGTGGTGCGCTCGCCACGCAACCGCGCCCTGTTCGCGGCCGCCCTGCTGTTCCTGCTGGCGATGTGTTTCACCAGCACCAATGGGTGGTGGTACGTGTCCAGTTACAGCGTCCCGTGGTGGGACAAGCCGGTGTCGATCGCCGGCCTGGGTGCCGGCACGATCCTGCTCGGCGCCACGCTGGTGATGCTGCTGGTCGCGGCGTGGTGCTACTTCCGCGAGCCCTACACCCGGACCGACTCCGTGCGGCGACGCCGGTTGTGGGCGATCCCGCCGTTGACGGTGGCGGCCGCCGCGATGGTGCTGTTCGAGGTGCTGTCGATGGCGAAGGGCGCGGTCGCGCAGTATCCCGCGTTCTCCCTCGCCCGTTCCAACGTCGACGCCGTCACCGGCGCACCGTGTGGTCTCGCCAACGACGTCCTGCTCGAAACCGATCCGAACGCGTCGCTGCTGCAACCGCTGTCCGGCGACGCCGCCACCGCTCTGGCGGGTACCGGCACTGTCGGCTTCACACCGAACGGCGTCGCCGGCGACCTCAGTGCCGACGAGGAATCGTCGGATGCGGGGGTCGCCAACTCCGTCAAGACCGACAACACCGAGCAGACGGCGTCGAGCAACGCTGCGGGCACCGGAGGCGGCGCCGGCGTGGTGGGTGTCAACGGCAGCGCGGTGGCCCTGCCCTTCGGCCTCGATCCCGACCGCACGCCGGTCCTCGGCAGCGACGGCAGCGACGGCGACGCGTCACTGACCACCGGCTGGTTCCGGTTGCCGAATCCCGACTCGGACGCCGGGGCGGGCGACATCATCTCCATCGCCGCGGCGGGCCGCATCCACTCCGTCGACGCGGACGGCGTCGTCACCTACGGCCAGAACCTCGAGGTGGAATACGGCACGACGGGGCCGGACGGCGCGGTCGCGGTGTCGGGACGCGTGAACCCGATCGACATCGGCCCGGCACCGTCCTGGCGGAATCTGCGCGTCCCGCTCGATTCCCTGCCAGGCGATACGAATGTCATCCGACTCGTGGCGTCGGACTCGGACAGTGATCCGCAGCAGTGGCTGGCGGTGACACCGCCGCGTGTTCCGCGGACGCAGACACTGAACGACGTGATCGGATCCGACGCACCCGTGATGATCGACTGGGCTGTGGGACTTGCCTTTCCGTGCCAGCGACCGTTCGACCACCGCACCGGGGTCGCGGAGGCGCCCGAGTACCGGATCCTTCCCGACCGTCCCGGCGCGATCATGACGAGCCTGTGGCAGGACCGGTACGGCGGAGGCCCCCTGGGCTGGATCGAGATGACCCGGGCGAGCCGAACCATACCGTCGTATCTGCGCGACGACTGGGACCGTGACTGGGGCGGAGTGGAGCAGTACTCCCCGCTCGACCCCGGCGCGAAGACGGCGGAGATCGACACCACCCGGATTCAGCGTTCGGGCATGTGGAACCCGGCGCCGATCATCACGGCCTACTGAGCGTCGGGTGACGCGCCCGCCCCGGGCGCGTCACCGATCACCTCAGAGTTCGAATTCCGCCGGGGCGATGCCGACGGCGAAACAGGCGTCGCGCACCACGTTTCGCTCGTGCTGGTCGAAGTTGCCGTCGGCGCCACCGATGACGATGCCGATCTGGATGACGGCACGTGCCTGATCCTGCTTGGACTTCAGTTTCGCGATGGTCGCGGTGGCCTCGATCTTGCCGAACTCGAAATCGGACTGCAGTTTGCTGCAGTACCAGTCGAACTTCTGACTCAACTCGTCCGACGGGAACACACTCAGCGCCTCGTTGCTGGTGATCAGTGCCGCCGTCTTCTGACGCTCGGACGGGTCGATGGTCCCGTCCGCCGCGGCGATGAGGGCGCACATGGCCATGCTGGCGTTGGCGAACTCCTTGTTCTGGAACTGTGCCGTCTTGGTCTTGAGCTGGCCGTTCATCTCGAACGCCTTTGCCTTCAGCTGATCCCAGAAAGCCATTGGACTCCTTCTTCATGTGCCCACGCACGGTGCGTGTGGTGTCCAATTTGCCAGGTTTCGCCCGGGGGCGTCGCCGCGGTCGGTCTACCAGCGCAGTCACAGGAATCCGCCGCTAGGGCTGCAGCGCCTGCAGGTCTCCCGTCGGCACGTGGATCCACCCCTCCCGCTCGGCGATGGCGCGGTCGTCGCCCCCGGGTAGTGCTGTGCGGCCGACGGCCGCGGCCCGCGCGATGACGGCGGCCAGCACCGCGTCGAGGGCGTCGTCCGATTCGCGGCAGATCGACTGGAATGCACCGAGTTCCAACCAGTCCGCGGCCGCCAGGAGCGCGTCGACCAACTCCCCCAGCGTCACCCGGTTCTGCGCGCTCTTGTATCCCCGCGACACCAGCCCCCAGGTGCGCAGCGCGGCCGCCGGATACACCTCGACCACGCGGCCGTCGACGCGTCCGACGTCGACGCCGAGGTCGCCGAGTTCCGCGAGAATTCCGGCGCAGCGCAACGCGACGTGCGCAATGAGATCCGCCGACACACTGAGCGGGGATATCCCCGTCGCGGACTGCACCACGAGGTCGGTGCGCCGCTTCGTCAACGGTCGACGCCCCTCGCGGTTGGCGAGGCCGTTGGTTGCGGACAGCCGGCCGGCTTGATGCTCGGACACCATGCGGACGAATGCGTCGGGCCAGCCGAACGGTGCATCGATACCGGTCCTGTCGCAGGCCAGCACGGCCTCGGTGACGGCGTCGTTCCCGGCTCCCAGCCGGACGGACTCGACGCGGGCGACACCGTCGGACCAGTCGATGATCGCCAGGGCCGTCTTCTTCGGCTCGGCAGCCAGGTCGACTCCCACGGTGCGCATCGGCCCAGGCTAGCCCCGACCTGCTGAATCAGAAGAAGTGATGCAACGCATCAGTTAGTTGTTCTGTACAGATACACGGCCTCCGGCCATTGTGGTCTGCACTACTCGACCTAGAAGTGGCGCACCTGCGCCGTTCGGAGGATTGATGCCCGACACCCACGTCGCCCCGATGCCGGAGAAGCACACCATCGGGTTCGTCCCGGAATCCGATCGCCACGGCAAGGTTCGTGATCTGTTCACGCTGTGGTTCGGCGGCAACCTCGCCCCGCTCCCGATCGTGACCGGCGCCCTCGGACCCAGTCTGTTCGGCATCATCGTCCAGATTCCGTTCATGGCCACGTCCCTCTACACGGGCCCGGTGTCCGCATTCCTCGGCGGCGCCGACCTGTCCTGGGTGGCCGGACTCGTGGTGACCGGACCCATCTACCTGCTCCTCGCGCGGCGCGGCACGACCGGAGCGAAGAGCACGCCCGCCGCCGCGCGTGAGCCTGCGCCTGTAGTCCTCGAACACCGCACCGCCCGAGCCCGTTACAGGCTCGGGCGGTGTGCGTGGTGCCCGCCCCTGTCCGCTCGGGCAGGGTTTCGCGTTTGTCCACCACCCGGCAGCGCCGGCTCGCTAGGGTCGAAAGAAGAGACCGATTCACCGGAGAAGGAAGTTGTCGCAGATGTCCAGTTTCCCGGGCCTCACCCACGTCGCGATCACCGTGTCCGACCTACCGGCCAGCACCGCCTGGTACACCGCACTGTTCGGATCGGCCCCCGTGCTCGACGAGGACGAGGAATCGGGAACCTTCCACCACACGGTGTTCGCGCTCGACGGCGGCATGCTCTTCGGCCTCCACACGCACCCCGACAGCGGCGCTCCCGCACGGTTCGACGAACGGCAGGTCGGACTCGACCACATCGCGTTCCAGTGTTCCCCCGACGCGCTGCCCCGGTGGGTGGAGCGGCTCGACGCCCTCGGCATCGAGCACGGGGGCATCAAGACGGCGCACTACGGGTCCGGCATCTCGTTCCGCGACCCGGACAACATCGCGCTCGAGTTCTTTGTGCCTCCGGCACCCGTGAGTACTTCTTAACGTCGGGCGGTTAACAAGTACTCACGGGCGGCGGAGCCGCAGGCGTCGAGCAGGGTCAGGGCGAGGGCCAGCGCGCCGTCGACGGCCGCCCGGTCTGCGGCGGGCGCGGCGCTGGCCGCGGCGAACTCGGCCTGATGGTTGACGGCAGGCGCGCAGTCGATTCCGATGTAGGGGTGGATCGCGGAAATCACCTGCGAGACGTTGCCCATGTCGGTGGAGGCCCGGTTCATCAGCGAGTCCGCACCGGTGCGGAATACACGGCCCAGTCCCTCCGCGTGCCGGACGTACGACGCGAGCAGCGCCTCGTCGGTGCGGAACTCCGAGTACGGTTCGCTTTCAGGGGCGATGGTGAGTTCACAGCCGGTCGCGATGGCGCCGGCCTCGAAGCAGCGAGCCACCCGGGGTTCGATGCGGGCCAGTTCCTCCAGCGTCTCCGCGCGCACGTACCAGCGACCTTCGGTGCGCTGGGGGATGGCGTTGGGCGCCTCTCCCCCGCGGGTCATCATTCCGTGCACTCGCGTGCTCGACGGAAGCTGTTGCCGGAGAAGCCCGATGGCGACCTGCGCCACCGTGAACGCGTCGGCCGCGTTGACGCCCCGTTCCGGGTACGCGGCGGCGTGTGCTGCCTTGCCGTCGTACCGGATGTGACTGTGGGACACCGCGTACGGTTCGGCCCGGGCGACGTCGACCGGGCCGGGGTGGGCCATGACGGCGGCGTGGACGCCCTCGAACGCTCCGCGTTTCAACATGTCGATCTTGCCGCCCCCGCCTTCCTCGGCGGGGGTGCCGAGTACCGACAGGGTGATCCCGAGGTCGTCGACCAGCGGGGCGAGGGCCAGCGCCGTCCCCACCGAGATGGCGGAGATGACGTTGTGCCCGCACGCGTGCCCGAGCCCGGGGAGCGCGTCGTATTCCGCGCAGACCGCGAGGTGCAGCGGTCCGGAACCGACGTGCGCGCGGAACGCGGTGGGCAGTCCGACGTACTGCTGCTCCACCGTGAAACCGGCGTCCGACAGCACCCCGGCCACCCGGACGCAGGAACGTTCCTCCTCCCACGCGACCTCCGGGTGGGCGTGAAGGTCGTGCGACAGAGCCAGGATCCGGTCTTCCGCCCTCCTGGCTCCGTCACGTACCGCGGCGTCGGCGCTCACAGGTCCCCCGGCACGCCGTAGGACGGGGCGGCCGTCGGGTCGACACCCCGCGCCCGGCAGTCCCGCTTCTGCGGTTCCCACACCGTCCACAGCCGGTGCAGTTCGCCGACCGCGTCGTCGTGCCAGTCGACGCGCAGATCGGTGACGGGCCAGGGCACGTCCTCGACCACCTGGATTCCCGCCGAGTGCACAGGCCCCGCCTCCCCGCCGGCGATGACGGCCGCGGTGAGTCCGTCGAACAGTCTGCCCTCGAACGTCGGGGCCGTGCTCGACACGTAGCCGAACAGCAGCGACCGGATGACGCCTTCGTCGCGGAGCATGTTGCCGGCGACGGCGGCGCCGCCGCCCTGCGCACTGCTGTGGATGCCCAACGTCTGCGCGCCCGAGTGCACCGCGGTGCCGCCGTCCGCATCGACGACGACGACCTGGCGGTACTCCGGGAACTTCTCTTGCGCGAGTGCGGTTTTCAGTGCGGTTTCCGCATTCGCACCCGAGGCGAGCGCGTCGAGGCCGATCGGCCCCAGCTGCGGATTGGTCACGTTCTGGGAGGCGACGACACCGACCCCGGACCGCACGTGCAGGCAGCGTGCGGCCACGGCGGGGCTGGAGGAGCAGACGACCATCCCGAACGCGCCCCCGGAATCGCGGGCGACGAGTGAGAACGTCATGAGCTGATCACTGCCGTCGCATCGATCTCGACGAGCCATTCAGGCCGGGCGAGGGCGTCGACGACGATGCCGGTGGACACCGGATGCACACCTTTCAGCCAGCGTCCGACCACCCGGTAGACGGTCTCCCGGTACCGGATGTCCACCAGGTAGATGGTGACCTTGACGACGTCCTCGAGCCGGCTGCCCGATTCCTTCAGCAGCATCGCGATGTTCGCCATCGCCTTCTCGGCCTGGGCCTCGACGTCGCCGATTCCCACCGACTCCCGGGTGTCGAGGTCCTGTCCGATCTGCCCGCGGAGATACACGACTCCGCCGGCGACGACGGCTTGCGCGAGGTCGTTGTCGAGGTTCTGTTCCGGGTACGTGTCGCGGGTGTTGAACGGGCGGATGCGGGTGTGGGTGGTCATGCCGCACCTCCGTCGACGTTGTTCGACAGTCCCGCTGCGGCCTTGACCAGTCCGAGCGGACCGTCGAAGTCGAAGTTGCGGTAGACGGCGGCGAGTTGCGCGAACGGCGGTGACTGGGCGAAGAGCTGGAACGTCAGGCGATGTCCCGCGTAGTCGCTGTTGAGCAGGTCGCGGGCGAACGCGAGGAGCTTGCGACGGTCGTCGGCCACCCAGTTGTCGTTGATGGAGTAGAACTTCTCCAGCCACGGCGCGACGTCGGGGTCGGCGAACGTGGCGGCGTCCGGGGTGATGCAGATCTGGCCGCCGCACAGTTCGCGGGCGATGTGCATCATCGCGGGCAGCTGGCTGAGCGCCATCACCCGGCCGGTGTAGAGGAGGGACTGGTTGGGCATGAGCAGGCCGCCGGGGCTGGGCTCGGCGAGCGAGATAGCCGCGGTGAGGTGGGCGTTGATCGTCTCCCGGTAGCAGGCGAGCTGGGCAAGCTTCTCCTGCACCGCCTGCTGCTTCTCGAGGCCGCTCTGCTTGACGTTCCACAGTGCGGATCCGATCATCAGATCGGCGAGGTGCAGCGTGCGTTGCACGAACGGGAACGCGCTGTAGCGGTGCAGGGTGGAGCGGATGAACGTGGCTGCCCGGGTGTGCCGGTAGAACAGGACGTCTTCCCACGGGATCTCGACGTTGTCGAAGACGACGAGGGACTCGACCTCGTCGACGCGGTTGGCGAGCGGGTAGTCGGCGGACGGCGCGCGGCCGGCGAACCCGTTGCGGGAGATGTACTTCAGCCCCGGCGCGCCCATGTCGAGCACGAATCCGACGGCGTAGTCGGACAGTTCGCTGTTGCCCCAGTTGGCGATGGTGGGTTTGGTGAACGCCTGGTTGGAGTAGGCGGCGGCGGTCTCGTACTTCGCGCCGCGCACGACGATGCCGTTGTCGGTCTCCTTCACGACGTGCAGGAGCATGTCGGGGTCCTGATCCTGCGGCGCCTTGGACCGGTCGCCCTTGGGGTCGGTGTTCGCCGACACGTGGAACGGGTCCTCCCGGACCGACCGGTCCAGGTGGCGGCGGATGTTCTCCGAGAAGCGCGGGTCCACCTCGTTGAGGACGTCCTGGCCGTCGAACAGCGACCACATCTCGCCGATGGTCTCGTCACCGACTCGGGTGACCACGCCCCGGGTGTCCCCGAGGACCAGGTCGACGGCGGCGCGCTTGTCGAGCCAGTCCTGCTGCGTGCGGGGAAGCTTGTTGGCGATGGCGTTGCGTTCGCCGGATTCGGGATCGACATAGGTCATCGCGTCCTTCGTGGCCTCCTCGTGCGCGAGGTCGTAGATGCGTGCCCGCACGTCGACGATCGGCTTGAACATGGGGTGGCCGGCCACGTCCTTGACGCGCTCCCCGTCGACCCACACCTCACGGCCGTCCCTGATGGACTCCCTGTATTCGTCTCCGGTGCGGATCATTTCGTGCTCCTCGTCCTCGGCGCGGGGTGTGCGTCCGGGTAGTCGGGAAAGGTGGAAGGTTCGAACGCTGCAGGCTTGCTGTAGGTGTGGGAGGCGTACACGAGGGGTTCGCCGGGGTGTGCCTCCACGGCGGCGACGCGTCCGATGTAGACACGGTGGGTACCGGCCTCGATGACGTCGTGGACGGTGCAGTCGAACGACGCGATCGCGTCGTGGACGCGGGGTGAGCCGGATTCGGCCACGGTCCAGTGCCCGCAGGTGAAGTCCCACCGCCGCTTGCCCGGCCAGGGGCGGCCGGCGAAGGTGTCGGCGACGTGATCGTGCTGGGTGGCAAGCACATTGACGCAGAAGACGCCGTTCTCGGAGATCGCGTCGTTGACCGGGCTTCGTCCGTGCAGGCAGACCAGCACCAGTGCCGGGTCGGCCGAGACGGAGCACATCGCACTCACGGTCTGGGCGGCGCGCCCGCCTGGACCGTCGGTCGCGACGACGGTGACTCCGGTCGCGACGGCGCTCATGGCCATGACGAAGTTCGCGGTCGAGTTGTCCGGCATCGGTGGGGCCACCGATGTTCGGGCCGTCGTTTCGACGGCTGGGTGACGGTCAGCGATCGGCATGACGGGCTCCTTTCTGTGTGCGGTGAGCGAGGAGTTCGTGCCGTTGCACCAATCTTGAGGTCCCCGGTGAAATCTGTACAACACAGATAAGTGGCGCACTGCATAAGGAAAAGTGATGAACTGGGAACCGATGCCGATCACGGGTTCGACCAGGGATAATTCCCTACATCAGCCGATGCGGACGGGGACGATCATGACGCCACTGCAACGCTATATCGCCGAGGAGATCGCGATCGACCATGCCGACGGGCTGCTGTCCCGCCGCGAGGCGTTGCGAAGACTCGGACTCATCGGCCTCGGCGTGGCGGCGGCGTCCTCGTTGCTCGCCGCCTGTTCCACCGACAGCGACGAGTCGCCGACGTCGGCGCCGGTGACGCCCGGCGGAGCGACGCCCCCACCGCCGGGAGCGGCCGAGGCCGTCGAGACCGAAGCGGTGACGTTCCCCGGGCCGGACGGCCGCGTCCTGCAGGGTGCGTGGGCCGACGCCGCCACACCTCGCGGAGCGGTCCTCGTCATACACGAGAACAAGGGCCTGACCGACCACATCCGTTCGGTGGCGGGACGATTCGCGGGTGCCGGCTACTCCGCGCTCGCCCTCGACCTGCTCTCGGAGGAGGGCGGGACCGCAACGTTCACCGATCAGGCGCAGGCGACCGCCGCGCTGGCCACCGTGCCGCCGGCGCGCTTCGTCGCCGACATGAAGGCCGGGGTGGACGAACTCGGGCGTCGGGTGCCGGACGAGAAGATCGCGGCGGTCGGGTTCTGTTTCGGCGGCGGGATGGTGTGGCAACTCCTCGCGTCCGGTGAGCCGAGGCTGGCTGCGGCGGTCCCCTTCTACGGGCCCCTGCCCGAGGGCGCCGATTTCTCCGGGTCGAAGGCCGCGGTCCTCGCCATCTACGCGGAACTGGACGCCCGGGTGAACGCGTCCCGGGACGCCGCTGCCGCCGCACTCGCGAAGGCGGGACTACCGCATGAGATCGTCACAGTTCCGGGCGCCGATCACGCGTTCTTCAACGACACCGGGCCCCGCTACAACGCGACCGCGGCAGCCGAGGCCTACGAACGTGTCCTCGCCTGGTTCGGCGAATACCTGGGGTGAGGCGGGCGCATCAGCAGTGCGGCCACGAGGAAACAGACCGCGCCCACGAACGTGCCCAGATCGGCGATCGTCGGGTTCTTCAGCGAGTCCGTGCCGGGCACGATGAACGCGCCGACAGCGGACACTCCGAACGCCACCGACCCGATCATGTTCAACCAGGTGCTGCGCCAGTTGCGAGCATGCGGATCCCACAGCTTGTCGGTTTCGGTGGTGGCCACCACAGCCAGACCGCTGGCGACGAGGAATGCCGTCGACCCGAAGATGTCGGGACGCCACCCCCACACCCGGTCCTGTTCGACGGTGAGGCCCTGGATCAGCGCGACGCCGGTGCTCACGTTGAACAGCAGGGTGCCGACGAACTGGATCAGCGCCGCCCACCAGTCGTAGCGTTCGACCGTCGCGGAGTCCTCCCCGGGCACCGGCCTGCCGCTGAGCCGCAACTGGATGAACCCGGCGGTGGTGAAGAACAGCGACCCGACGAAGTAGGTGATGTTGTCGATCTCGGCGCCGACCGCGTGCCCGTACACCCGGGTGGCCGCCAGCCCGAACAGGAAGGAGCCGATCACGAATCCCCAGGATTCGCGGCGCAGCCGGAGCGTGCGGCGAGGCGCGGACGAGGGGTGGTCATTCGACACCGTGACGTCACCCCCTCACCGGTCGGCAAGGTTTCAGACTCTCCGAAAGCGCGCACCGGGTCAAGGTCGGACGCCGAAATTCGGCTGCGAGTCCACGTGGGGTGTGCCAGTGTCGGGGAATGACGACGACCACCGCCGGCATCACGATCAGAACGGCCACCGAACAGGACTGGCCGAAGATCACCCTGCTCAACGAGATCTGCTTCGTGACACCGCAGACCGAGGAGTTCACCGCCCACTGGAGGCAACTCGTCAGCGGCGCGCCGCCGATCATCGCGGTCGACGAGGACGCGGTGGTCGGCGCCACCATGGACATCCCGATGACCGTCACCGTTCCCGGTGGCGAGGGCGTTCCCGCGGCGGGCGTCACCGCGGTGACGGTCGCGCCCACCCATCGACGCCGCGGCCTCCTTCGCGCGCTCTACACCGAACATCACGACCGCATCCGGACGTCGGGGGTCCCGCTGTCGCTCCTCACGGCCAGTGAGGGCGGGATCTACGGACGCTTCGGGTACGGACCCGCGACCATCGAGACCACGTCGAGCATCGACCGCCGATTCGCGGTGCCGCACCCGAAGGCACCGGACCCGGGTGGTGTGCGGATGGTCCATCCGGCGGAGGCCCGGGCCGCGTTCACCGACGTCTACGACCGCTGGCAACGGGTGACCCCGGGGGCGCAGGTGCGGCCCGAGATCGTGTGGAATCGGATCTTCGCCGACCGTGAGAGCGAGCGCGGCGGCGGCACAAGCCTGTTCGGGCTCGTGCACGACGACGGTTACGTGCTCTACCGTCGCGTGTCCGGCGACAACGGAACCGTCGCCCGGGTGGAGGAGATCCGCACCGTCACGCGAGACGCGCACGCCGCGCTGTGGCGAGCACTGCTCGGCCTGGACCTCGTGCGGCGCATCGAAGCGCACCTCACCCCCGAGGACCCACTGCCGTATCTGCTGACCGACGGCCGGCTGGTACGCACCACCTCGCGCCACGACGAGCTGTGGGTCCGGATCATGGACGTGCCCGCCGCACTCGAGGCCCGCAGGTACCGAACAGACTTCGACGTCGTGATCCAGGTCGACGACGGATTTTTGGACGCCGGCGGGCGGTTCGCGCTGACCGTGCGGGACGGCACCGCGTTGTGCACCCCGACCGACTCCACCCCGCAGGTGGTGCTCGACCTGGACGTGCTGGGCAGCCTGTATCTCGGCGCCCACCGGGCACGCACCTTCGCCGCCGCGAACCGGCTGCAGGCCGCGGACCCCGACGTCCTCGACCGCTTCGATCACGCCTTCGGCGCCGACCGCGACGCCCAGATGGGGTGGCCGTTCTAGCGGGCCGAACCCGCCTGTTTCGCGAACACGGCCCGCGCCCGTTCGGCGACGGCCCGGGCCCGCGCCGTGCTCCGCACACCCTTCAGCCGGGCAAGCACCACCGGGAGGCCGGGAACGTCGTCGGCGATGGGCAGCGACGCGACGCGTCCGCCGTCGTAGGTCCGGCCCTCGGCGGGCCGCTGGTTGAGGATCGAGAAGCCGTGGCCGCGGGCGACGAGTCCGCGCACCGTTTCGTAGCTCGCCGACCGGTACCGGACCACCGGCGTGACCCCCGCCGCCGACAGCATCGCCAGGAAGTAGTCGCGGCTGCTCGGCAGGTCCAGCAACACCATGGGTTCGCCCTCGAGGTCGGCGAGGGTGATCGCGTCGTGGCCGGCCAGCCGGTGGTCCGGCGGAAGGATGACGTGCGGCCTGGCAACGCCGAGCGTCTCCGTCTCCATGTCGTCGCCCAGCGCGAGGTCGTAGGTCAGGGCCAGTTCCGCGGTGCCGTTGCGCAGCGCCGCCCGCACCGCCTCCGCCTGCGTCTCGACGACCTCGACCTCCAGGTCGGGGTGCTGATCGCGCAGGTCCGAGATCAGTGTCGGGAGGATGAACGGAGTGAGGGTGACGAAGCAGGCCAGGCGCACCGTTCCCCGCACGTTGTCCTCGTGGCCGCGCGCCGCGTCGAGAACCTCACCGAGGTGGGCGAGGACGCTGCGGGTGTCGCGGAGCATCTCCTCCCCCGCAGCGGTGAGGACAAGTCCGCGGGACCGTTGCCGGATGAAGAGCTGGGTGCCGATCTGGTGCTCGAGTTGGGAGATCGCCGAGGACACCGCCGACTGCGCGACCATCAGTTCGTCGGCGGCCTTCGTCATGCTGGAGAAGTTGGCGGCCTCGACGAAATACCTCAGTTGGGTGAACGTCACGTCGGGTCGTCGTTGCATGCGCTCTCCTCGAGATCTGAGGCCACCAGGATTGCAGGTCTCCGACCGGGGAGCCACCCACGACACACGCGGCGGACGCGACACCGTCAACGGATGTCGGCGTTCACGAGGTCGGGATCCGGCTCCGCTCCGGGACCGTCTTCCCGGGTGGGGCGCGGGCCACTCGCCGACCGCACGGAATTGCCGCGCATGTATCCGACGGCGCCGAGTAGTGCGAGCACGGCCAGCGTCCCGAGGGTGAACAGTTCGAACGTCCCCTGGCTCACTCCCCAGATCTCCTCGAAGTCGTAGTCCAGGCCGAACACCGATTCCAGGGTGCCCGGGAAGACCGCCACCCAGGAACCGAGCAGCACCCACGCGAAGCACAGGATGCCGAGGACGCGGAAGCCCGCGTTTCCGGTGGGAACCCGGAAGGGCCGCACGACGTTCGGGAAACGCGTGCGCAGGCGGACCGCCGACGGGATGACGATCAGGTAGCTGAGCAGGAACGTCGAGATCGAGATGGTGAGCACGACCGCGAAGATGGAGCCGCCGGAGCCGGTGATCTGCATGGCCGCGATCATGAAGACGGTGGCGACGAGTCCGGACAGGAAGTTGACGCGCACCGGCGTTCCGAGACGCGGATGGAAGCGGCCGAAGAATCCGCCGAAGAACGCACCGTCGGCCGCGGCCATCGCCTGCATGCGGTCGCTGATGATCATCCACGCCGCGCCCTGGGTCATCAGGATCACCGCGAAGATCACCCCGGTCACGGTCTGCATGGCGGGTGCGGCGGGACCGTACACGCTGTACACGGTCGCGACCGCCTCGAGGAGTCCGCCGACACCGGTGATGTCGTCCGCGGGGACGACGAGCAGGATGGCGAAGATCGGCAGCAGGTAGGACGCGGCGGCGATGGCGCAGGCGCGGGCGATCGAGATCGGGACGTCGCGGGCGGGGTTCTTCATCTCCCCGGCGGCGCTGTTCCCGGATTCGAACCCGAGGTAGGAGAACAGCAGCAGCGGCGTCACACCGAGGAGCCCGGTCAGGGTGGGGCTGAAGTCGCCGGCCGAGATGCCGGCGAATCCGTTCTTCGCGGCGTAGATGCCGGTGGTGACGAGGAAGAACAGCAGGAAGACGATCTTGAGGAACGCGCCGACCGTCGGAATCCATTTGCCGCGAGCCAGACTCACGACGGCCGCGAGCACAGTCAGCCAGATGAAGACCAGTTTGAACAGGTAGTCCGTCACCGATCCTTCCTCGAACGCGGTGACGTAGTGGTTCCAGGTCTCCGCGGCGATGAACGCCATCGACCCGCCGACCCACACGGGCTGGGTCACCCACGTCAGCAGCGATGCGAGGGCGGCCAGCGGCCGGCCGAACGCTCTCCGGACCCACACGTACACCCCGCCCTCGCCGGTGAACGTGCTGCCGATCTCGGCGAAGATGAGGCCGTAGGGCAGCAGGAAGAACACCGCGAGAACCAGTGCCCAGGTGAAGGTCTCAGCGCCGAAGGTGGAGACCTGACCGAGAACCTCGACCGACACCACCGCCGCGACGATGAGGAAGACGATGTCGAAACGGCCGAGTGACTTCTCGAGATGTTGCATCTGTTCGTCCGCCAGGGCGGTGGGGGTGTTGTCGCTCATCGATCGTGCCTCTCACGTTGCAGTGATGCCGGTCACTACTCTCGTCCGCACCCGGCAAATCTGTACAGCACAAAGATCCGGGGTATTGCATCAGTTATCCAGATGCTGATGCCGCCGACTTGGCATCTGAATAACTGATGCAGTGGCACGGAAAGATCCTGTTGACTGTTGTGGTCGCGCGGACCGACGATTCTGGCACTGCACGAACCGAACAGCGTGAGGAACCCACCGTGCGTGATCCGCGATACGACATCCTTTTCGAACCGGTCAAGATCGGACCGGTCACCGCCCGCAACAGATTCTTCCAAGTCCCCCACTGCAACGGCATGGGCTACCGGGACCCCTCCGGGGAGGCCTACATGCGGCGCGTCAAGGCCGAGGGCGGCTGGGCCGTCGTCTGCACCGAGCAGGTCGAGATCCACCCCACCTCGGACATCGGCCCGTTCATCGAGCTGCGCCTGTGGGACGACCAGGACCTGCCTGCCCTGACCCGGATCTCCGAGAAGATTCACGAGGGCGACTCGCTCGCCGGCATCGAGCTCGCCCACAACGGCCTGAACAGTCCCAACCTGATCAGCCGCGAGACCCCGCTGGGCCCGCAGAATCTGCCCGTCGTCTCCTGGAACTACGACCCCGTCCAGGCCAGGGCGATGACCAAGTCGGACATCGCCGACCTCCGACACTGGCACAAGGAGGCGGTGCGCCGGTCGCTGAAGGCCGAATACGACATCGTCTACGTGTACGCCGGGCACGCGATCGGCGGCCTGCACCACTTCCTGTCCCGCCGGTACAACAACCGGACGGACGAGTACGGCGGCAGCCTGACCAACCGGGTTCGCCTGCTCCGCGAGATCCTCGAGGATTCACGCGAGGTCGCCGACGGGAAGGCCGCTGTGGCGTGCCGCATCTCGGTGGACGAACTCCTCGGCGACGAGGGGATCACCCGCAGCGAGATCGAGGACGTGATCGGCCTGCTCGGCGAGACCCCCGATCTGTGGGACTTCGTGCTGGGCAGTTGGGAGGACGACTCCGTCACGTCGCGGTTCGGTCCCGAGGCGGAGCAGGAGCCGTACGTCCGCGGGCTGAAGCAGCTCACCACGAAACCCGTCGTCGGCGTCGGCCGCTTCACCTCGCCCGACACGATGCTGCATCAGGTCAAGAGCGGCATCCTCGACTTCATCGGGGCGGCCCGACCCTCGATCGCCGACCCGTACCTTCCGCGCAAGATCGAGGAGGGGAACCTCGAGGACATCCGGGAGTGCATCGGCTGCAATATCTGCGTGTCCGGCGACTTCACCATGTCGCCGATCCGCTGCACCCAGAACCCGACGATGGGCGAGGAGTTCCGGCGCGGCTGGCACCCGGAGCGAATCAAGGTGCGCTCGACCGATTCGAACGTCCTCGTCGTCGGCGCCGGCCCCGCCGGACTCGAGGCGGCCCGCGCACTCGGGCAACGCGGCTACCACGTCAGCCTCGCCGAGGCGAGCAGGCAACTCGGCGGCCGCGTGACCCGCGAGTCCAAGTTGCCCGGCCTGTCCGCGTGGATCCGCGTGGTCGACTACCGCGAACAGCAACTCCGCAGGCTCCCCGAAGTGGACGTGTTCATGGAGAGCGAGATGACCGCCGACGACGTCATCGAGAACGACTTCCAGCACGTGGTCGTCGCCACGGGCTCGCACTGGCGCCGCGACGGCGTCGGCCGGTGGCACACCCACGCCGTTCCCGTCGACGAGCACGCCGACGTCCTGACCCCCGACGACGTGATGGCGGGGCTCCGGCCCCGGGGCAACAAGGTCGTGCTCTTCGACGACGACCACTACTACCTCGGTGCCGTCGTCGCCGAACTCCTCGCCAAGGAGGGATTCGACGTCACCCTGATCACGCCGGCCGCGCATGTGTCGCAGTGGACGACGAACACCATGGAGGTGGTCCGCATCCGCAAGCGAATCATCAAGGCCGGTGTGCACGTTCAGGTGAATCGCGCCGTCACCGCGGTCACCGCGCAGGGCGTCCGCACCGTGTGCGCGTTCACCGGCGACGAGCAGTTCGTCGACGCGGACAGCGTCGTCCTCGTCACCGCGCGGCTCCCGAAGGACGGGTTGTTCCACGAACTGCAGTCGCGCGAATCCGAATGGGCCGGCGCCGACCTGCGCAGTGTTCGCGGCATCGGCGACGCCTGGGCCCCGTCCACGATCGCGGCGGCGGTCTGGTCCGGGCACCGGTACGCCGAGGAACTGGACGAACCACCCGCCGCGGGCCCGGTCGCCTTCCTACGCGAAGTCACCGGACTGTCCATCGAACCCGTCGAGAGATTCTCCGTCCCCCCGCTCGCCAACGCACAGAACTGAGGAACACCACCATGACCGCAGTGCACCCGATCCCGACCGACGCCCGGAACATCGCGGCGATGACACCCAGCGCGTACGTCACCGCGGACACGCTCCGGGCGGGCGATCCGAAGGAACACGAAATGATCCACCTGAGCAGCGGCGACGAGAAGTTCACCGTCGGCTCCTGGCGCGCCGAGCCGTATCGCGAGTACATCGAGTCCTACCCGGGCGACGAATACACCCGGGTGCTGGAGGGTTCGGTGACGCTGACAGCGGACGACGGCGTCTCGCACACCTTCGGACCCGGCGACGCATTCACCCTGACCAAGGGGTGGCGCGGCGAGTACCGCGTCGACGAGCCCCTGCTCAAACAGTTCGCCATCTATGTTCCCTGATCCCACACCACCACTTTCGAGCACGAGGGATGACGATGCCTGACCCGACCACACTCGACGACTGGACCCGGCTCGCCGCGACGATCACGCCGCGCCGGGAGCTCTTCATCGACGGCGCGTTCCGTCCCGCCAAGTCCGATGAGACGTTCGACTCGATCAACCCGGCCACCGGTGAGCTGCTGGCACGGGTGGCGGCCGCGGACGCCCCGGACGTCGACGCCGCGGTGCGGTCTGCGCGCGAGGCGTTCGACTCGGGCGTCTGGTCGCGGAGCCCGGCGTCGCACCGCAAGCGGGTCCTGCTCCGGCTCGCCGAGCTGATCCTCGAACACCGGCACGAGCTCGCCCTGCTCGACTCCCTCGACATGGGCAAGCTCGTGGTGGAGGCACTGACCGTCGACGTCCCCTCGGCGGCCGAGCTTTTCAGGTTCTACGCCGAAGCCCTCGACAAGATCGGCGGGGAGATCGCGCCCACCGATCCCGGGAGTCTCGCGCTCGTCTCCCGCGAACCCCTCGGGGTCGTCGGGGCGGTGGTCCCGTGGAACTTCCCACTCGACCTCGCGGTGTGGAAGCTGGCGCCGGCCCTCGCCGCGGGCAACAGCGTCGTCCTCAAACCCGCCGAGCAGGCTCCCCTGTCGGTGCTGCGGCTGGCCGAGCTCGCCGCCGAGGCAGGCCTGCCCGACGGCGTCCTGGGCGTCGTCCCGGGGTTCGGCGCCACCGCCGGAGCGGCGCTGGGCCTGCATCCCGACGTCGACGTTCTCGCCTTCACCGGCTCGACCGCGACCGGGAAGCGGTTCCTCCGGTATGCGGCGGACTCGAATCTGAAGCAGGTCTGGCTCGAATGCGGAGGCAAGAGCCCCAACCTGGTGTTTGCGGACGCCGATCTCGACGAGGCGGTGGAGAAGGCGGTCTTCGGCGCGTTCTACAACCAGGGCGCGGTGTGCTCGGCGAACTCCCGGTTGCTGGTCGAGGAGTCGGTGGCCGAACAGGTGACCGAGGCCCTCGTCCGCCGGGCGTCGTCGATCCGCCCCGGCAATCCGCTCGATCCCGCCTCCACACTGGGCGCGATCGTCGACGAGAACCACGCTCGCACCGTTACGGGGTTCATCGACCGCGCCCGGTCCGAGGGCCGGGTGTTGCTGGGCGGCAACAAGACCACCGTGGACGGCCGGGGATCCTTCGTCGAACCGACGATCTTCGCGGACGTCGCACCCACCGCCGAGGTGGTGACCCGGGAGGTGTTCGGACCCGTCCTCACCGTCCAGACGTTCACCGACGAGGCCGACGCCGTCCGGATGGGTAACGACAGCATCTACGGCCTGGCCGCCTCGGTGTGGACCGAGAACCTGAACCGGGCGCACCGCGTCTCCGCGGCGCTGCGGGCGGGGACCGTCTCCGTCAACACCGTCGACGCCATCAGCGCGCAGACCCCGTTCGGCGGGTTCAAACAGTCCGGGTTCGGCCGCGACCTCTCCCTGCACGCGACGGACAAGTACACCGGGCTGAAGACGACGTGGATCCGGCTGCGGCAGTGAGCGTCACGACACCGTGCCGATCCCCGACCTCGGCGGGCGAATGTACCCGTCGGCGCTCCCGAAGCGCCCGCGGGTACATTCGCCCCGAAACGTGACACCCCACGTCCCCCGTGTCCTCGCGGCGCTGCTTCCGCGGGGTGGCCGAGAACTCCGTGTACACGGCCCGGGCGTTCCGCGGCGCGGGCGTCGGGACCGCGCTGATGCGGCGGCTCATCGACGAAGCGGACTTCTCGGGCATCTGGACGCTCCAGGCCTCGGTGCTGGCGGTGAACACCGGGTCCATCGCACTGCACCACGCGGTCGGCTACCGGACGGTCGGGGTGCGGCAACGACTCGCACAGATCGACGGCGTCTGGCACGACAGCATGCTGCTCGAGCGCCGCCGGGAGACCTGACACCGCGACCAACCGGAGCTACCGTGGAGGGATGCTCCCCGTCATCGATTTCGCCGAACTGGACACTCCGGCCGGGCGGGAACGGCTGCGGGAGATCACCCACCACGTGGGGTTCTTCTACCTCGACGGGCACGGCGTGGACCGGGAACTGCTCGATCGGGTGTTCACCGTCGCGCGGGAATTCTTCGCCCTGCCCGACGACTCCAAGCAGTCGATCGCGATGCTGAACAGCCCCCATTTCCGTGGCTACAACCGGGTGGGCGACGAACTGACCAACGGCGAGACCGACTGGCGGGAACAGATCGACATCGGCCCCGAACGGCAACCGATCCCCGGCGCCGACGGCTACCTGAGACTGCAGGGTCCCAATCAATGGCCCGCGGATCTCCCCGACCTCGAGAAGACGATCGAGGCCCTGGACGCCGCGCTCGCCGACGTCGGGATGCGGCTCCTGCGGCACTGGGCCGCGTCACTCGACGCCGATCCGGCGATCTTCGACGACGCCTTCGCGCACGCCCCCGCCACGCTGATCAAGGTCGTCCGCTACCCGGAACGGCCGAGCGCCGACCACACCGGCGAGCAGGGCGTCGGCGCCCACAAGGATTCCGGCGTGCTGACGATGCTGCTCCTCGAACCCGGGTCGTCGGGACTCCAGGTGGAAACCGAGACCGGCGACTGGATCGACGCACCCGCCCGCGCCGGCTCGTTCGTGGTGAACATCGGCGAACTGCTCGAGGTCGCGACCGGCGGGTACCTGAGGGCCACCCGGCACCGGGTGCTCACCCCCGCCGGTGCGCCCGAACGACTGTCCGTGCCGTACTTCCTCAATCCCGCCCTCGACGCCACGGTCCCGACCATCGAGCTGCCGCCTCACCTGGCCGAACGCGCCCGCGGCATCGAACTCGATCCGGCGAATCCGCTCTATCGCACGTACGGCGAGAACGCGTGGAAGAGCCGCACCCGCGCGCACCCCGACGTCTACGCCCGCTGGTATCCGGACGAGGCCGAACCGGAGTAAACGCGCGCCGCCACCGGGAGTATTGTTCCCGCAGTGTTGTTCCTGACCTCTCGGCGCTACGTCGACCTCCGCCTGCAGGCGAGCGCAATCTGTCCGCGCTCGCGCTGACGCACCTCTCCACTCAGGACTCTCTCTCGCCGTATCCGCCCCACCGGGCGACGTTCCACGGCCCCACGCGAAAGGCACACCCATGCCCAGTCCCGCGCTGTCCACGCGCGCCGAGACCACCTCTCGACGCCGTCTACCCCAGTGGGCCACATCATTCGCCCCCCAGATCGTCACCGGTCTCGTCGTCGGCGTCATCCTCGGACTCGTCGCCCGCGCCATGCCCGTCGCCGCCGACGGCAACGAGAACTGGCTCGTCGGAACCGTCCACACCATCGGCTCCAGTTACGTGAAACTCCTTACCGTCGCGGTGATCCCGCTGGTGTTCACGGCCATCGTCAGTTCGATCGCCAACCTGCGCGAGGTGGCCAACGCCGCGCGCCTCGCCGTCCAGACACTGCTGTGGTTCGCGATCACCGCGTTCATCGCCGTCGTCATCGGGATCGTCATCGGACTCGTCATCCAGCCGGGATCCCACACGACCGTCACCGGCGCCGGCAAGGAACCGGCCACCACCGGCTCGTGGTGGGCATTCGTCACCGGCCTCGTGCCCAGCAACTTCCTCGGCCTGAACGCGAAGACCACCCTCACCGAGGGCGCAGCCAGCACGTCGCTGAGTTTCAACGTGCTGCAGTTGCTCGTCGTCGCGGCCGCGATCGGCATCGCCGCACTGAAGGTCGGCGCCAAGGCCGAACCGTTCCTGCAGTTCAACGCGTCACTCCTCGCGATCGTGCAGAAGGTGCTGTGGTGGATCATCCGCCTCGCACCGATCGGGACCGCCGCGCTGATCGCGAACGCCGTCGCCACCTACGGCTGGGACGCCATCGGCTCGCTCGGCTGGTTCACCGCCGCCGTCTACATCGGCCTGGCCATCGTGTTCCTCGTCGTCTACCCCGTCCTGATCCGCGCGCACGGACTGTCGGTGCGTGCCTTCTACTCCGGTGTGTGGCCTGCCACGCAGCTCGGCTTCGTGTCCCGTTCGTCGATCGGTACCCTGCCCCTCACCGAGCGGGTCACAGAACGCAATCTCGGTGTCCCCCGCGAGTACGCGTCGTTCGCCGTGCCGCTCGGGTCGACCACCAAGATGGACGGCTGCGCTGCCATCTATCCCGCGATCGCCGCGATCTTCGTCGCCGAGTTCTACGGTGTGCCTTTGTCGTTCACCGACTACCTGCTGATCATCGTCGTCTCCGTGATCGGATCCGCTGCCACCGCGGGCACCACCGGCGCCACCGTCATGCTGACGCTCACCTTGTCGACGCTGGGACTGCCCCTCGCCGGTGTGGGCCTGCTGCTCGCGGTCGAACCGATCGTCGACATGGGCCGCACCGCGGTCAACGTCACCGGGCAGGCTCTCGTCCCGACGATCGTCGCGAAGCGCGAAGGCATCCTCGACGAAGCCCGCTACAACGCCGAACGGACCGGCGACCCGTTCGAGGACGACGACGCGGTCGCCGCGAAGTAGCGAAACGGTCGACGAGAGCCTTCCCCACGTGGAAGGCTCTCGTCATGGCCGACCTCGACGCGATCAAACGACGGATCGTCATGCAATTCCAGCGGCACGTCGCCAACCCGCTCTCCACGCGACTGTCGAGCCAGACGCTCCTCGAGACCACCGGCCGCGTCAGCGGGCAGCCCCGCGTCACGCCCATCGGCGGCCGGCGCACGGGCACCGAGTTCTGGCTGGTGTCCGAGTTCGGTGAGCGGTCGAACTACATCCGCAACATCCGCGCGAACAATGCCGTTCGGCTGCGGATCCACGGCAGGTGGCACGCCGGCACCGCGACGCTGCTCCCCGACGACGACGCCCGCGCCCGGCTGGCGCAGCTTCCCCGGATGAACAGCGTCGCCGTCCGGGCCGTCGGCACCGACCTGCTGACCGTCCGCATCGACCTCGCCGACTGAGGTCAGCGGGACAAACGCCCACCGAATGGTCACCCGCACCCGCAATAGCGTCGGCATCTGACCAATGCCCGTGCGTCTACGAGCGCGGCCCAGCGTCCTGGCCAGGTGTGATGTTCGCAACTCGGCGTTCGGCTGCACGCTCGTCGCGGATTTGGTACCGCTCGGCGGCTGCGGATCGAGCAGCTTGCAGTAGGGACTTAGCCTCGGCTAATCTGCGATTTCGCGCGGACCTGGAAAAGGTCCGCACCTCAGACAACGACGTCTGCCTCACCGGCGTATCGGTTCGGGGCCGGTTCTCTGCCGTGTTCCTCTCGCCGACGCCACCCGTGCGCCCAGCACGGCCCCATATTCGGCGAGTATCGCGAGGAGACAGTCGGTTGAACACGAGTGCCACCGAGTCCGGCCTGTACGACAGGACGCTCGACAAGAGCAGCTGCGGCGTGGGCTTCATCACCCGCAAGGACGGCATTCAGACCCATGACGTCCTCATCAGGGGCCATGAGGCCCTGTGTGCTGTTCCTCACCGTGGTGGCATGTCGGCGGAGGGTGTCGGCGACGGCGCCGGTGTCTGCGTCGACCTGTCGGTGCCGTTCTTCCGCACCCTGACCGGTCAGGACGATCTCGAGGCCGGCCGGTTCGGTGTCGGCAACTTCTTCCTCCCCACCGACGTGGCATTCCACGGCGACGCGGAGGCCGTCATCGAGCGGGCTCTCGCCGACCAGGGTTTCCACGTGCTGCTCGAGCGTGACGTGCCCGTCGACGCGACCGTGCTCCGGCCCGCCGCGATCCGGCACCAGCTGCCGATCCGGCAGTGGGTGTTCACCGCGCCCGACGCGTGCGCCGACGAGACCGAGTTCGACCGTCGCATCCACGACGCCCTGCTCGCGATCGAGGCCGTCGCGTACACCCAGCCCGATCTGGCCGGGCTCTACCCGCTGTCGCTGAGCGCCCGCACCCAGGTGCTCAAGGGCCGCCTCAATTCGAACGAGGTGATGCCCTACTTCCAGGACCTCGTCGACCCGGCGCACGCCATCCACACCCTGTACTTCCACACCCGGTTCTCGACGAACACCGACCCGCATCCGACGATGGCGCAGCCGTTCCGTCTGATGGCGCACAACGGCGAGCTCAACACGGACAAGAAGAATCGCCTGTCCGAGACGGCGCTCGCTCGTGCCCGGAACCGGGAGATCGTCCGCCCGCACGGCCAGTCGGACAGTTGCCGCCTCGACCAGACGCTGCAGAGCCGGGTGGTGGAGGACGGTCTCGACCTGGTGACCGCGGTGGTGTCGATGATGCCGCCGGCGTGGGAGAACGACTCCACCCTGTCGCCCGAGGTCCGGGCGATGCTCGAGTACTTCTCGCTGTACGAGGAGAAGAACGACGGCCCGGCCGCGCTGATCTTCGGCGACGGCACCGTCGTCGGCGCGCGGCTCGACCGGCTCGGACTGCGTCCGCTGCGCTCGGTGGAGACGGACGAGTACCTGTGCGTCACGTCCGAGGCCGGGCAGATCGACTTCGACCCCGAGACCGTCCTGCACCGCGGACGCATCGAGGCCGGCGGCATGCTGTACTTCGACCACCGCGAGGGCCGCTCGTACTCCACCGACGAGGCACTCGAGCTGCTCGCCTCCCGGAACGACTACCCGACGCTCGTCGCGGAGGCCCGCCGGACCATCGAGGCGCTGCCCGAGGTCGAGGCCGAGCCGGGACCGCTGCGGTACAACGGCGACCTCGAGCGCACCCAGCGCTACGTCGCGTACTCGCACAACCAGGAAAGCTTCAAGTTCATGATGGACCCGATGCTCGCGTCGGGTCAGGAGAAGATCTCCGCGATGGGCTACGGCAACGCCATCAACGCGCTCTCCGATCAGGAAGGCGGGGTGGCCAAGTACTTCTCGCAGCGTTTCGCCCAGGTCACGAACCCTTCGCTCGACAGCATCCGTGAGGCCGACGGCATGACGCTGCGTGTCGCGCTGGGCGCCAAGCCGAACAGCGGGGCGCAGTCTGCGCCGCAGATCGTGGTGCCGTCGCCGATCCTCACCCACATGGACATGCTGCGGATCCGCAAGCAGTCCGAGACCCCGGTGCAGCGTTTCCCGATGCTGTACACCCCCGTCCACGGTGACTCCGCCGCCAACGCGGCTGCGCTGGAGGCCGCGGTCGACGGGCTCTGCGACGAGGTGGAGGCGTTCGCCCGCGAGCAGGGCGGCATCGCGATCGTCACCGACCGTCACGTGGCCACCGACCGCGCCGCGCTGCCGATGATCGTGGCGATCTCCGCTGTCAACCAGCGGCTGATCGAGGAGGGCCTGCGCCTGCGGGTGTCCGTCGTCGCCGAGAGCGGTCAGATCTCGTCGTCGCACCACGTGGCCGCGGCCCTCGGTTTCGGCGCCGCCGCGATCTACCCGCTCGCCGTCCGTCTGCGCGCCGAGGAGAAGTTCGCCGACGAGGCGGATGTGGCGTTCAAGCGGTTCGCGAAGGCCGCGGAGAAGTCGCTGATGAAGACGATGGGCCGGGTCGGCCTGTGCACCGCCGAAAGCTACATCGGCGGCGAATTCTTCGAACCCAACTACCTCGACACCGACGACCGGGTGCTGCGCCGCTACTTCGCGAACGTGAAGACACCGGTGGGTGGTGTCGGGTTCGCCGTCATCGCGCAGGCCGTCGCCGACTGGCACCAGCGCGCCCTGACGGTCACCGGGGAGAAGGACGTCCCGCTGCTCGGCCTGTTCAAGGAGCGCGCGGAGGGCGCGGGTCACTCGTACGGCACGGCGGCCGTGCGCGGCTTCGTCGACCTCACCGAGGAGCCCATTTCGTTCGACACGGCGGGCACGCAGGACCACACGGAATCGCTGCGACTGCTGCCGCTGAACCGGCTCGAGGACGCGTTCGGTCTCGACGACGACGCCTACCGCAACGCCGGCTTCCAGAAGCTGACACCCGAGGCGATCGACTGCTTCGAGATCACCCCCGGCTACCGCGCCTTCGCGCGGACGATGGCCGAGGAGCGCACCCGTCGTCCGGCAGCGCTGCGCGACGTGCTGGATCTGCCTGCCGACGTCACGTTCCTCACCACGGCAGCCGAGTTCCGCAAGCAGATGGGCCGCTTCTCCCGCAAGGGCAACAACAGCTTCGCGGTGCGCGGGCTCGAATCCGAGGCCATCGGCGAGGACCGGTTCCGGCTGCGGCTCACCGGCCCCCACGCGGGCGAGTCCCGTGTGCTCGCGGCGCTCGGCGAATCGCTGGTCATGCGGTTCGGCGACGACCTCCTCGACCACAGCGTGGACGGCGACGCCCTTGTGGTGAGCACGTCCGGTGAGGCGCTGCGATGTCTGTCGCTGCTGCGCACCGCTCCGGCGAGCGTGCCGATCGGTCAGGTGCAGAAGGCCAGCGAGATCACCCCGTTCCTCACGTCCGGCGCCATGAGCCACGGTGCGTTGAACTCCAACGCGCACGAGGCCGTCGCGCACGGCACCAACATGGTCGGCGGTATGTCGAACAGCGGTGAGGGCGGCGAGCACATCTCGCGCTACGGCACCATCCGCGGTTCCCGGATCAAGCAGTTCGCGTCCGGCCGTTTCGGTGTGTGGGCGGGCTACCTGGCCGACCCGATGCTCGAGGAACTCGAGATCAAGATCGCGCAGGGCGCCAAGCCCGGCGAGGGCGGGCAGCTGCCCGCACCCAAGGTGACCGTCGAGATCGCGGCAGCGCGTGGCGGCACTCCCGGCGTCGAACTCGTCTCTCCCCCACCGCATCACGACACGTACTCCATCGAGGACCTCGCGCAGCTCATCCACGACTGCAAGGCGGCGCGGGTCCGCGTCATCGTCAAGCTCGTGTCCTCGGAGGGCATCGGCACCATCGCGGTGGGTGTCGCGAAGGCCGGCGCCGACGTCATCAACGTCGCGGGCAACACCGGCGGTACCGGTGCCGCCGCGGTGACCAGCCTCAAGTACGCCGGACGTTCGGCGGAGATCGGTGTCGCCGAGGTCCATCAGGCGTTGTGCGCCAACGGGTTGCGGCAGAAGGTGCTGCTCCGGTGCTCCGGGGCGCACCAGACGGCGAGCGACGTCGTGAAGTCGGCGCTGCTCGGCGCCGACAGCTTCGAGTTCGGCACCACCGCGCTGATGATGCTCAAGTGCGTCATGGCCAAGAACTGCAACATCAAGTGCCCCGCCGGTCTGACCACCAACCCCGAACTGTTCGACGGTGATCCGCGGGCGATGGCGCAGTACCTGCTGAACATCGCGCACGAGACCCGCGAGGTGCTGGCCGAGCTGGGGATGTCCTCGCTGCGCGAGGCCCGGGGCCGCTCCGATCTGTTGCAGCTCCTCGACCACCCGTCGAGCGTCGGCCAGCTCGACCTGCGTGCGATGCTCGCCGTGGTCGAGGAAGTGACCATCGGCGATCCGGTGTACCTGGAGAAGGACTACACGCTCGACGACGGCTGGCTCGTGCAGCTGCGCGCCGCGCTGGTCGAGCAGGGCGAGGCCACGGTCGAGCTCGGCGACGGGGTGCACCTGAGCAACCGCAACAAGAGCGTCGGCGCCCAGCTGGCGGTCGACATCGAGCGGATGCTGAACCACGAGCTCACCGATGTCGAACTGCCCGCCGTGCTCCGCGACGAGCGCGGCCGCGGCTACCTGCGCGACGGCAGCGTCCGGATCGCCACGTCCGGGTCCGCGGGCCTGTCGTACGGTGCGTTCTGCAACGACGGCATGACCCTCGTCCACACCGGCACCGCCAACGACGGCGTCGGCAAGGGCGCCAACGGCGGCAGCATCGTCGTGCGCTCGCCCGGTGGCGGCTCCGACCGGCACGGCGGCAATGTGCTGATCGGCAACTTCGCACTGTTCGGCGCCACCGGTGGACGCACGTTCGTGGAGGGTCAGGCGGGCGACCGCTTCGCCGTACGCAATTCGGGTGCCACCGCGGTGGTCGAGGGTGTCGGCGACTTCGCCTGCGAGTACATGACCAACGGCGCCGTCCTCAACCTCGGCAGCTTCGGCAAGGGCGTCGGCAACGGGATGAGCGGTGGCTTCGTCTACCAGTACGACCCCGAGGGCAAGCTGCCCGGCAAGGCCAGCGCGGACTCGATCCTGCTCGGCTCCATCACCGGCGACGACGAGCACGCGGCGCTGCACCGTCAGGCCGTGCACGTGCTGCTCGGGTGGCACCTCGAGGCCACCGGCTCCGCCAAGGCGGCCTGGTTGCTCGAGAACTGGGAGACCGAACAGCACCACTTCGTGTACGGCATGCCGCGCGCACTGCTGCAGTACCAGGACAGCGACGAGATCCTGAAGGCCAAGCCCCGCAAGGAGCTCGCCGACGAACTCGCCGCCGCACTGGTCGCGCACCAGGTGCGCAAGTTCAAGCTGGACTACCGGGACGGTCACGCGGTGCTGGACGGCGCCGTGCCCGGCTACGGCGAGGCCGACACCGAAGCCATGTTCGCGCTGCTGAACAACTACACCGTGCTGAACGCGGCGCAGGAGATGGCGCTGTCCAAGCTGCCGGGTGTCGCGGATCCGTCCGATCCGGCGGTCGACAAGGCCGTCCGCAACCTGCTGCTCACCGAGGACTTCTTCCTCATGCAGCGGTTGCAGCGGTACGCGCGGGAAGCGTTGAAGGACTACAGCGACGAGGACCTGGCCGTGATGGTGGCGGCCAAGCGTCTCGCCGACTACAAGGATGCGCTGCGCCGCCGCAACGTCCGGTCCATCGACGCCCCCGGCACGTACGGCTGGATCCTGCACCAGGACGCCAAGAACGTCGACAAGATCGGCCGGCTGCCCGGTTTCGAGGAGTTGTTCGCGCAGCACGCTCTCCCCGATCTCATCCCCACGAGAGACGTGGTCCCCTCATGAAGATGCCCTACATCCCCCAGGACGCCCCGTTCAGCGAGGACCAGCGCGTGTGGCTCACCGGCTTCCTCGCCGGCATGAGCTCGCGCCTCGTCGTCGGCGGCTCCGACGCGCCCGCCGCGGCGGCCGGTGGGCAGTTGCCCGCCATGCACGTGCTGTACGGCAGCCAGACCGGGAACGCGGAGGGTGTCGCGGAAGACGCTGCGGCCGCGGCCCGTTCGCAGGGCTTCGCGCCGGTCGTGAGCGCGCTCGACGACGTCGACACGGACGCCCTCGCCGCCATGCAACGCGTCCTGGTCGTCACCTCCACCTACGGTGAGGGTGAGATGCCCGACAACGCCGAACTGTTCTGGCAGGCGCTGGCCGCGGAGACCGCGCCGCGACTGGAGAACACCGACTTCGCCGTCCTCGCGCTCGGCGACACCGGCTACGACGGGTACTGCCAGGCCGGCAAGATGATCGACACCAGGCTCGAGCAGCTCGGTGCCCGCCGCGTCACTCCGCGCGTCGACTGCGACGTCGACTACGAGGACACTGCCGCCGCGTGGGTCGCCGACACCCTCCCCCTGTTCGCGGCCGTCGAGGGCATTCGCGGCGAGTCCCCCGTCGCCGATGTCGCCGAGCCCGAGACGAAGCCGGCCCGGAAGCGGTCGCAGTGGAACCGCAAGAACCCTTACGCGTCCACGCTCTCCGTGAACCGGCGGCTGTCGAGCGAGACGTCCGCGAAGGAGATCCGGCACTACGAGTTCGCGCTCGCCGACAGCGGTCTCGAGTACGAGGCCGGTGACGCGCTCGGTGTGATGCCGATCAACGATCCCGCGCTCGTCGACGCTCTGGTGTCCCGGCTGGGCATCCCGGCGGACGCCGCCGTCACCGGGAAGGAGCGGCCGTTCAGCGACCTCCTGCTGCACGGGTACGAGATCTCCACGCCGAGCCACGAATTCATCGACGAGATCGAGAAGCGGGCGGGCGACGAAGAACTGAGCCACGTGCTGCGGCACGGCGACAAGGAAGCCCTCGACGCCTGGTTGTGGGGCAAGGACGTGCTCGACCTGCTGCTCCTCGAACCGTCGGTGACCCTGACCGCGGACGAGTTCGTCGGGTTGCTGAAGCCGTTGCAGCACAGGGCGTATTCCATCTCGTCCAGCCCGCTCGCCAACCCCGGCAGCGTGCACCTGACCGTCGCCAGCGTCCGCCACAGCTCGGCCGGACGCGACCGCGGCGGCGTGTGCTCCACGTTCCTCGCCGATCGGATCGCCGAGGGCGGCAGCGGTGGAATCTTCGTGTCGAAGAACAAGTCGTTCCGCGTCCCCGCGAACGACGACGCACCGATGATCATGGTCGGCCCCGGCACCGGCATCGCGCCGTTCCGCGCGTTCCTGCAGGAACGGCAGGCGCGGGGCGCGTCGGGACGCAACTGGCTGTTCTTCGGCGACCAGCACCGCGCGTCGGACTACATCTACGAGGACGAGATCGGCGCGATGAGCGACAGCGGTCTCCTCACCCGACTCGACCTCGCCTTCTCCCGCGACCAGGCGGAGAAGATCTACGTGCAGAACCGGATGGTCGAGAACGGCGCGGAGTTGTTCGCCTGGCTCGAGGACGGCGGCCACTTCTACGTCTGTGGCGACGCCACCCGGATGGCGAAGGACGTCGACCGGGCCCTGCACGAGGTCATCGCCACCCATGGCACCCTTTCCACCGAGCAGGCCGCCGACTACGTGACCAAGCTCAAGAAGGAAAAGCGCTACCTGCGCGACGTGTACTGACCACGTCGGCAGCAACTCACGAGGAGCAAGAACAATGGCAGTGGTGATTCTGTACGGCAGCGAGGGCGGGACCTCCGAACTGGTGGCCGACAACATCGCCGACGTGCTCGGCGACTACGGCGACACGTCCCTGTACGACATGATGGAGTTCGACGCGGGCGATCTCGACCCCGAGAATTTCCACGTCATCGTGTGCTCCACCTACGGTGAGGGCGAGCTGCCCACCGGCGCGGAACCCTTCTTCGAGGGTCTCGAGGAAGACGAACCCGATCTCACCGGTTTGCAGTTCGCGCTGTTCGGCCTCGGCGACAAGGTGTACGAGGAGACCTACAACCGCGGCGGCGAGATCATCGCGGAGAAGCTCGTCTCCCTCGGCGCGGTCCAGGTGGGCGAACACGGCAGGCACGACGGGTCCAGCTCGATCCGCCCGAAGGATCAGGCCGAGGAGTGGGCCAAGAACATCGGCGAGGAATTCCTCGGATAGCACCTCACACCGGGAGCCGCGACTGCACGCTCCGCACCCAGTCGCGGCTCCCGTCGAGGTAGCGGTCCCGTGCCGACGCGAACAGGCGGACGCTGTCGGCGCCGGGCCAGTCCTCGGGCAGCATGCCGGCGGGCAGGCCCGGGTCGATGTAGGGGATGATGCGCCATTCGTCGAGCAGCGGGACGAACCGGACGAACGCTTCGCGCGGCGACACCTCCTCTGCGGCAGACAGAGCGACCCGGTGGCGGTCCAGGAAGTCGCGGTGCCGCGCGGCGATGCCGTCCAGATCCCACCACCGCGTCGCCGCGTCCCCCATCGAATCGGGGACGAACACCGATGTGGACACGAAGGTGGTCACGTACTCTGACAGGCCCAGCGCGTCGACGATGTCCTGGACCTCGCGGGCGAGGTACTCGGGGGCGATCCACAGGCCGGGCGACACGGTTCCGCAGCCGATCCAGCCGAGTCGCCTGCGCAACTGGTGCCGCACCGCCCGTTGCGATTCGGGGATGGTGAACGAGATCAGCCGCCAGGGATCGGTTTCCGACATCTGACGGAAGCCGAAGATCCGAGGATCGCCGCGTCTGAACATCGCCTCGGCCTGCTCGGTCACCTCGTACCCGCTCCGCCCGTCGCGGGTCAGCGGCCGCAGCACCCCCTTCTTCTTCAGGCGGGCCACTGCGATGCGCGTCGATTCGGAGGGGATACCGACGGCCTGCATCAATTCCACGAAGTCGGCGATCGCCACCCACCCGCCGAGGTCGCGCACGTACGCGCCGAGGACGGTGCGGATCAGGGACGTCGCGCTGCCGGGCCGCGAATCGAAGTCGTCGAGGACGGCGCTCGCCGGTTCAGTCGGTGAGTTCATCACGGATCGCGAGTATCCCGGCGAACACCTCACCGAAGCTGGTACTCAGCGGGCTCAGGCCGAGCCGCAGCCCCTGCGGGGCCCGGAAGTCGGGGATGACGCCCTTCGTCCACAGTCGCTCGACGACGGTCTGGAACCGCGGGTGGTCGATGATGACGTGACCACCCCGTTCGGCGGAGTCCTCCGGCGACCCGATCTCCACGCCTAAGGGAATCAGCACCTCGCGCACGAGGTCGAGTGCGTACTCGGTGAGCGCGATCGACTTGGCGCGCACGGCGTCCATGCCGACCTCGTCGAGGAGTGCGAGGGTGTCCTGCAGCGCGATCATGCCGAGGACCGACGGCGTTCCGCTGATCACCCGCCGGATGCCGGGCGCCGGTCGGTAGCCCTGCTCCATCGCGAACGGGTTGTCGCGGCCCATCCAGCCCCAGATCGGCTGTACGAAGTCCTGCTGATGGTCGGCGCGAACGTAGGCGAACGCCGGTGAGCCCGGACCGCCGTTCAGATACTTGTACGTGCACCCGACCGCCAGATCGACACCCCACGTGTCGAGTTCGAGGGGAACCGAGCCGACGGAGTGACACAGGTCGAGCAGCAGGAGCGCACCGGCGTCGTGTGTCACGCGCGCGGCGCCGGCGGCGTCGACCAGGTAGCCCGAGCGGTAGGCGACGTGACTGAGCACGACGAGCGCGGTGCGTTCGGAGACCACGGACGTCAGGTCGTCGACGGTGACGCCGCCCCGGGTATCGGATTCGATCCACCGGAGCGTGAGCCCGAGTTCTCCGGCCACGGCCTCGAGCACGTAGCGGTCCGTCGGAAAGTTGTCGCGGTCCACGACGATCTCGGTGCGGTCCGGCCGCAACGCGAGCGCACCTCGCGCGAGTTTGTACAGCAGAACCGTCGTCGAGTCGCCGATGGTGGTCTGCCCGGCGGCCGCGCCGAGCGACACCCTCGCGAGGGTGTCGCCGATCGTGATCGGCAGGTCGTACCACTCCTCGTCCCACCCGCGGATGAGCCGGCCGCCCCACGACTGGGTGACGAAGGCGTTGATCCGCTCGGCACTCGCCTTGGTGGGCCGGCCGAGCGAGTTGCCGTCGAGGTAGGCGGGCACCGAGGGGTCGTCGGCGCCGATGAACAGGTCGCGGTACGGGCGCAGCGGGTCCGCGGCGTCGAGTTCGGCGGCGCGGGCGGCCGGCACATCGGTCGAGGTGGTCATCATCGTCCGATCTCGGTGCGCACGGCCAGCAGTTCCGGGAAGAACGTCAGGTCCAGCGCCTTTTGCAGGAATCCCACTCCGCTGGACCCTCCCGTTCCGGATTTCATGCCGATGGTCCGCAGCACCGTGCGCATGTGGCGGAAGCGCCACAGCTGAAAGTTCTCCTCGAGGTCGACGAACTCCTCGAAGGCCTCGTAGACGGCCCAGTGTTCGTCGTGGTTCTCGTAGACGAACTTGATCAGGGGCAGCAGGTCCTCGTTCAGCGTGTAGGCGGCGGTCACGTCGCGGTCCAGCGCGGAGGCCGGCACGTCGTACCCCAGCCGCGACAGGCACTGCCAGAACGCGTCGTACAGGCTCGGCTCGGCGAGGAGCCGTCCGAGCAGGTCGTGGGCGGCGGGATCGGCCTCGAACACCGCAAGCATTCCGGCGTTCTTGTTGCCGAGCACGAACTCGACGGCGCGGTACTGGTAGGACTGGAACCCGGACGAATTGCCGAGGAACCGGCGGAACTCCGAGTACTCGGTGGGGGTCAGCGTGGCCAGGACCGACCACTGTTCGGTCAGCGTCTTCTGGATGTGCTTGACGCGCGCCACGCACTTGAGCGCCCTGCCGATGTCGTCCTCGTCGAAAGCAGCTCGGGCCGCGAGTGTTTCGTGCAGGACGAGCTTCAGCCAGAGTTCGGTGGTCTGGTGCTGGATGATGAACAGCAGTTCGTCGTGATGCTCCGGGCGGCTCACCGGTTTCTGCGCGCTCAGCAGGGTGTCGAGGTCGAGGTACGAGGCGTAGCTCATCCGCTCGCTGAAGTCGGTGACGATGTCTTTCTCGATGGCTCTGGTGTTGGCCTGCACGCCCATGACCGTCCTCACTGCTGGTGTTCGAGTACCGGGCTCCCGAACCCCATATTACATAATCGTGGCGACCGCTACAGTTGTCGAATACGCGCCACCCCGGGTGCCACACCGGTAGATCCATCGGTACCGCTGGCGCTCCCGGCAGACCTCACGCCAACTCGGCTGCCCAGTCGGCGAAGCTCTGCCAGCCCACCTCGGGGTAGAGCCGGCGCAGTTCGCCGATCTTCGCGTCGTACCCCGTGTCGGCGAGGAAGCGGAACATAGCGCGCATGTCCGGCGACGCGATGGCGTCCGCGTCGGACGAATGGGCACGTACCGGCGTGCCCAGTACCTCACCGAGCACCTCGGCCATTCGACGTGGCGTCGGATCATCCGACGCCAGGTCGATTCGTGTCCGGGAAAATCGGTCCGGATCGTCGAACACGAGGGCGACGAACCGACCGAGGTCTCGCCGCGACAACTGCTGCAACGGGGTATCGACTGGCAGAGGCAGATCGAGTCGGCCATGGCGGATGCCGTCGAGTCCACCGAGCAGGTTGTCATAGAAGTAGGTCGGCCCGACGATCGTGTACGAGACCGAGGATTCTCGCAGCAACGACTCGGTCGCAGCCTTCGTGTCGAAATGTGGGACCCCGGTGCTCTTGTCCGCGTCGGCCACCGAAGAAAACACCACGTGTGGAACACCGGAATCACTGAACGCGCCGACGAGCGCGGCACCCTGAGCGATCTCCGCCTCCGGGCCGTCCTCGAACGGCGTCGTCATCGCGAACACGCCCGCACACCCATCGACAGCAGACGCGATCGCCGCCCGATCGGTAATATCGGCCACGGCAATCTCGACGCCTCGTAGGCGCAATGCATCTGAGCGAGAAGAGCTTCGACGGACAAGCGCGCGGACCTCACGCCCTCGTTCGAGCAGCGCGTCGACGACAGCGCCTCCTTGACCACCCGTCGCTCCGACGACTGCGTACGGCTCACTCATGGGCACAACACCTCTCCTTCTCGACCGCGCCAGCGTACTCGCAGGCTCCGTTCGCTCACCGTGACGTGTGCCCCCTGTTCGCCGTCGTCAGGTGTGCAGGTGCTGCCGATGATTTCTCGGCCGTCACGGTGTCAGTATTTGGTATGAGAACACTCGCGATCACCCAGAACATCACCCTCGACGGCTCCATCGAGATGCTCGGCGACTGGTTCGACCCCGCGGACCAGGATCCACAGCTGCTGGAGGCGACCCGCCGTCAGTCCGAGCGCGCGGATGCGATGTTGCTGGGTCGGCAGACGTTCGAGGACTTCCGCGGCTATTGGCCCCGACAGACCGACGACCGGACGGGGATTACCGACGAGCTGAACCAGATTCAGAAGTACGTCGTCTCCTCGACCATGGTCGACCCCCAGTGGCGGAACTCGACCGTGCTCACGAGCGACTGGATCGCCCGGGTACAGGCCTTGAAGGGGCAGGAGGGCCGCGACATCGTGGTCACGGGCAGCATCAAGCTGACCCATGCCCTGATCGAGTCCAGCCTGGTCGACGAGTACCGGCTGTTCGTGTACCCCGTCGTCCAAGGTCGGGGACGAAGGCTGTTCCCCGACGGGTACGAGATGCCGAGGCTGCAGCTGGTGGAGGCCCGCGGCTTCCAGAACGGCGTCTCTCTGCTGCACTACACCGTCTGAGGACACCACCCAGGGCCCTCGGCGGACGACGGTTTCCCAGCAGTCGATCCCGCCGCTACCGCTCCGCGTCAGCAGGAGCTGTGATCGTCGTGGTGGGCGTCGGTGTGGGTCTCTTCGTCCGCGTCGGTAGCTCTGGTGGTGGGGGCAGCATCCAGGTAGTGGTCGGCTCCGGCAAGCGTGTCACCGGGAGCACCTCGAAAGTCGTCTGCACCACCATGGACGGGGTCGGCAGGCACCGCAGACCGGCCACCTGGAAACCGCGACTGCCGCGGTTCGGCACCGCCGCGCGGAAGTCGGCGACGCTGCCGACCTGACGGGTCTCGCCCAGGACACGATCGCCGAACTCCACCGCCCACGGCCCGCCACAGGTAGGAAGACTCGTCGCGTGATACTGGATGCGGTCGCCCGGCTGCCCGCGCGGCGGAGTGAGGACGAGGATCGGCCCGGCGGGATCGAGCATGCGCGTCGCTTCCCTGCCGGGTTCGCTCGACGCACCGCCGCCGGTGTGGACTGTGAGCAGGACAGCAACCGACCCGACGAATACCGTCGTCGCCAACCAGGGTGTCTGCCGCACCGGTCTCACCTCGCACCCTCAATTATGCGGCTTCGCCACCCGTGCGCACCGACTCAGCGCGCATGTGATGAGCGACCACGCACACAGCTACCTCACCCACGACACGAACAGCCAGACACCCTCGGCGCACCCGGGGACACTCAGCGCATCTCACGGCGCCTTCGAGCACATCCGGGGGAGGGCCACACAACCGTAACGAGACCCGAATTACATTGCACCAGCACCACCGCCGCCAATCGGCGGTTGGCGCACGGATCTCGCGTGTCCTGGCCAGATGTCGTCACGGGTACGTACGGTGACCGGGTGAGCGAACCACCGCGCAGAGTCGACATCGTCTTCGCCCCCGGCGTGGTGGCGCACCGCGGAACCGCGGAGGAACTCGTGGGCCTGGCATTGGATGCGCGCGGCCTGACCGGTGAGTTGACGTTCGCCGCGGACACCGCCGGGCTGGAGCGGGCCGTGCGGTCGGCGGCGGGGCGAGGCGAGTTCATCGCCGTGCCCGGTGCCGGGGCCTCCTTCACCGCCCCGGCCGGCGGGGCGATCCGCGTCGATCTCGGGGAGTGCGAGGCCGACCGCTCGCCGGGCACCCGGGTCCACATTCGGGGGCGCGGACTCGACGGACTCCGCTACGCCGTCGACAGCTGGTATCACCACCGCTTCCACCCCGCACGGATCGTCCGCTACGGCGACCACCCCGATCAGCGAGTGGAACTGCGGATTCCGGGCGGCGACGGCCCCTTTCCCGTCGTCGTGCTGATCCACGGCGGATTCTGGCGTCCGCGTTGGGAGTCCGACCTGATGGACGCGCTGGCAGTCGACCTGACGGCCCGCGGGTACGTCACGTGGAATGTCGAGTACCGGCGCGGCGCGGAGAATCGTTGGGCTGCAATGGCGTCCGATGTCGACGATGCCGTGCAGGCCGTCGCGACGGTGCCGGAGGCGGACCCGGAGCGGGTCGTGATCCTCGGCCATTCGGCCGGGGCTCAGCTCGCTCTCCGCGCCGCCGCCGACGCCGCGGCCGAGGACGCAGCGGTTCGTCCGGCGCTGGCCGTCAGCCTCGCCGGGGTGCTGAATCTGCGGCTCGCCGGCGAACGCCACCTCGGCGAGGGCGCGGTGGCGGATGCGGTCGGCGGCGACCGGGCCGGCGACCGGGCGACGTACGAACGGTCGTCACCGATCGAGCGACTGCCGCTGGGCACCGCCCAGCTGGTGGTGTGCGCCGTCGACGACGAGCCGGACATGCTGGAGATGAGCAGGGAGTACCACGACGCCGCCGCGGCGACACCCGACGACATCGTCCGGATCGAGGGGCCCGGCGATCATTTCACCGTCATCGATCCGGAGAGTGAGATCTGGCGAAGGACCGCCGAGGCGATCGACGCCCGGATCAGACCTCGGACAACGTCGACTCCGCCGCCCGCAGCCCGGACCCGGCCCGGCCGCGGAGCAGATCCGCGCACCTCTCGGCCATCGTCATCACCGTGATGTTCGGGTTGACGTGCGGCAGTTTCGGCATCGCCGACGCGTCGACCACCCGCAGTCCTCGAACCCCCTTGACCCGCAGTTCCGGGTCGAGCACCGCCATCGGGTCGTCGACGGCGCCCATGCGGGCCGTGCCCGCGGGGTGATACACCGTGTTGTGGGTCTTGTGGATGTAGTCGAGGATCTCGGCGTCCGTCACCGCGTCGGGTCCCGGCGCCAGTTCGCGGGCAATCCAACCGCGTAGCGCCTTCTGCTCGGCGATCGTGCGGGCCAGCTTCACCCCGGACAGCATCACCCGGTCGTCGTGGCCCTCACTGTCGGTGAAGTATCGGGGGTCGACCTTCGCGCGGTCACGGAAGTCCCGCGACCGCAGCCGGACCGTTCCGCGGGAGCGGCCCTGAGTGACGTTGGGTGTCAGGCAGAATCCGTTGTCGGTGGTCGGGTAACCCCACCGCAGGGTGTTCATGTCGAACGGGACGCTGCCGTAGTGCATCATCAGGTCCGGATGGTTCAGCCCCTCCCGGGTGGTCGCGAACAGTCCGATCTCCCACCACTGTGTGGACGTCTCGACCATCGGCTGGGACGCCTCCCAGAACACGAGGCCCTCGACGTGATCGTCGAGGTTCGATCCGACACCGGGCGAGTCGACGCGCACGGGGATCCCGAACTCCGCGAGGTGCTCCGCCGGACCGATACCCGACAGCATCAGGAGCTTCGGTGTGTCGATGGCCCCGGCCGTCACCACCACCTCCCGTCGCGCCGACACCGTGTCGTAGCCGGTGAGATCGGGACGCTGGTACCGGACGCCCGTCGCCGTCTGCTGCTCGTCGAACAGGATCTCACTCACCCAGCAGCCGGTCCGGACCTCCAGGTTGGGCCGGGTCCCGAGGATCGGGTGCAGGTAGGCGTGCGACGACGACATCCGGGTGCCGTCCTCGGACGCGTTGATCTGGAACCATCCGGCGCCGTTGAGCACCGTTCCGCCGCGGTTGAAGGCGACCGTCGGCAGCCCTACCGCGGCGGCGGCGTCGAGAACCGCTCGGCCGCACGGGTCGTTCGGCGGGACGTCCCGCAGCCGCACGGGCCCGCTGCGGCCGTGCCCGTCGCCGGGGGCGTCGTTGCTCTCCAGCCGGCTGACGTACGGGAGGATGTCGCGCGCACCCCAACCCGACGCCCCCATCGCCTCCCAGTCGTCGAGTGCCTCGGCAGGCGGCCAGAATGCGATACACGAGTTGTGGGACGAGCAGCCACCGAGGACCTTGGCCCGGGCGTGCCGCATGAAGCTGTTGCCCTTCTCCTGCGGCTCGACGGGATAGTCCCAGTCGTACCCGGAGTCGAGCAGATGCATCCACTGCGACAGCTCGAGGATCGCCCGGTCCCCGACGTCGGACGGGCCCGCCTCGAGCAGGCACACCGTCACCGACGGGTCTTCGCTGAGACGTGCCGCGAGAGCGCAGCCCGCGCTGCCACCGCCCGCGATCACGTAGTCGAATTCCCCTGCAGTGCTCTTCGATTCGCCGTCGGTCATCGGGCGAGCTCCTTGTCGTTCGGTTCGGATTCCGGCGCGGGCGTTACCACCGCCGCGCAGTGTGACGTCAACGTTCCGATGTGGTGCCGGCCGGTGGTGAGGTACCACAACAGGCCCAACCCGAGGATGACGCCGATGTAGACGAAGGCGCCCCAGGTGTTGTACCACGGTTCGCCGTACACGGCCTCGCGCGGCCACGCGAGGTTGAGGGCCATCCCGATTCCCCAGACGAGTGCGACGATGTTGACGGGCAGTCCCCATCTGCCCATCGTGAAGTAGCCGCCCTCCTTCAGGTCCCGCGGCGGCCACTCACCCCGCAGCCGCTTCTTCAGCATCGGCCCGGTGACCATCAGGTAGGCCAGGTAGATCATGATGATCGCGATCGACGTCAGCACGGTGAAGATGTGCGGCTGACCGATGTTGACCACCAGGATCAGCGCGGCCACCACCCCGATGGTCACCGCAGGCACGACGGGGGTCCGCGTGCGCGGGTGGACGCGGGCGAGACGCTCACCGAACGGGAGGGCGTTGTCGCGGGCCATGGCGAAGGTCAGCCGGATCGCGGCGGTGTGCACGGCCAGCGAGCAGACGGTCACCGCGATCACGATGCACACCAGGAAGATCGTGCCCAGCGGGCCCCACATCACCTGTTCCACGATGTACTGCAGGCTGCCGTCCGACGCGCCGATCTTCGGGTCGTCGAGGTCGGGTGCCGCCATCACGGCGAACACGAGGATCGCGCCGCCGATCACGAACGAGGCGAGGATCGCGCGGAAGATCGCCTTGGGGGCCGTCCGTCGGGGTTCCACCGTCTCCTCGCCCAGCGAACTCGCAGTGTCGAAGCCGTACATCACGTAACCCGACGCGAGGGTCGCCACCAGGAACGCACCGAGGTATCCGCCGCTTTCGCCTGCGCCGTACCCGTGGGTGGAGAAGAACACCTGTGGGCCGCGGGTCATGTTGGCGGCGAGGATGATCGCGATCAGCACCGCCGCGATGATCTCGATGAACACCCCGGCGCTGTTGATCATCGCCATCAGACGGACGCCGAGCGCGTTGACGACGGTGGTGAAGCCGATCATCACCGTCCCGAGAATGACGGCGTTGGTGGCGAAGTCGTGTTCTCCGGTGCCGTCACCGACGATCTGGAAGCCGCTCCACAGCCGCGGCAGGTTGAGCTGCAGCGCCAGCACAACGGCCGACAGGGTGACGATCGACGCGGTGAGCATCAGCCAGCCCGCGGACCACCCCACTATTCGGCTGCCGAGCGTCTTCGCCCAGTTGTACACGGAGCCGGCGATCGGATATTTGGCGGCCAGCTCCATGAAGCAGAGCGCCACGGCGAGCTGGCCGACGAACACCAGCGGCCACGACCACAGGTAGGCGGGGCCTGCGGTGCCGAATCCGAAGTAGAACAACTGGAAAGTGCCGGTCAGGATGGAGATGTAGCTGACGCCCGCGGCGAAGCTCGCGAACTTGCCGATACTGCGATCGAGGGACTCCCTGTAGCCGAATTCCTCGAGTCCACTGTCGTGATCGCCGGTCGTATTGTCGGTACTGGTCATTCGATCACTTCCTGAGAAGGTGAGTAGGCCTGCTCGCGCGCCCCTGCCGGGAGCACGTCAGGTCGCGGTGAACCAACCCGCGAGAGGCGAGGTCGTGTTGTTCCAGATGTGTTTGACTTCCTGGTATTCGGAGAGCCCGGCGGGTCCGAGTTCGCGCCCGTTGCCGGACTTCTTGAATCCGCCCCATTCCGCCGCCGCGGTGTAGTACCCGAAGTCGTTGAGCCACACCGTCCCGTGGCGCAGGCGGCGCACCACCCGTTCGCCGCGGGCGGCGTCCGACGTCCGGACTCCGGCGGCGAGGCCGTACTCGGTGTCGTTGCCGAGCCGGACCGCGTCCTCCTCGGTGGTGAACCTCTCGACCGTGAGAATGGGCCCGAACGTTTCCTCCTGCACGATGCGCATGGACCGGTCGCAGTGGTCGAAGATGGTGGGCAGGTAGTAGCTGCCGCCGTCGAGCGCGGGATCGGCGGGCCGGGAACCACCCGTCCGGAGTGTCGCTCCCTCGGAGATGCCTAGTGCCACATAGGCTTCGATCTTGTCGCGCTGCGCCGTCGACACGAGAGGTCCGGTCTCGCTGCCGGGATCGAGCCCCGGGCCGACGCGGATGGCCTCGGCGCGCGAGACGAGGGCGGCGACGAAGTCGTCGGCGATCGACTCCTCGACGATCAACCGCGTCCCGGCCGAGCACACCTGCCCCGAATGCAGGAAGACGCCGGTGAGCACCTGGTCGACCGACGACTCCCACTCGGCGTCCGCGAACACGATGTGCGGGTTCTTCCCGCCGAGTTCCACGGCGACCTTCGTGACGTGCTTCGCGGCCGTCTGCAGAATGGTGGTGCCGGTCGCGAGTCCACCGGTGAACGAGATGAAGTCGACGTCACCGGTGTCGGTCAGCGCGGGTCCGAGGTCGGCGCCGCTCCCCTGCACCAGGTTGACGACACCGGCGGGCACGCCCGCCTCCTCGATCAGCCGGGCGAACGCGATCGTGCTCAGCGGCGTGACTTCGCTGGGCTTGAGCACCATCGTGCAACCGGCGGCCAGTGCGGGTGCCACCTTCCAGGAAATCTGGAGCAACGGGTAGTTCCATGGCGCGATGAGGACGCACACCCCGATCGGTTCGCGAACGACCCGGGAGACGACGGCGGGGTCACCCACGTCGACCACCCGGTCGCTGGAGACGAGGGCCAGCCGGGCGTAGTACCGGAATACCGAGACGACGTCGTCGATGTCGATTCGGCTCTCCACCAACGTCTTACCGGTGTCCAGCGTCTCGATACGCGCCAATTCCTCCTTGTCGCGCTCGAGCAGATCCGCGACACGCGACAGGAGCGACGACCGCACGGCGACCGCCGTCTCCGGCCAGTCCCCGGCGTCGAAGGCCGACCGGGCCGCCTGCACGGCTCGCGCCGCGTCTTCGGGCGACGCCTCGTCGACCGTGGCGATCACGTTCCCGGTTGCCGGGTCGATGCAGTCGCGGGTGCGCCCCGACGTCGCCGCCACCCACTCCCCCGCGATGAAATTCACCTTCCCGAACAACCTCTGGACGCCCTGATCCGCGGATAGTGCCGTCATCTTCATACTGTGTCCGAAACCCTCTCGTGTGCATACTTTTTCGATGAACCGACGATGAGCGGATCACGGGAGACGTCCCGGTACAGCGAGAAGCACAATCCGATCATCACCAGGAGGAACGGCGCGGCCGCAATGATCGTCATCGTCTGCAGACCCTGCAGGGCGTCCGAGCCGCCGGTCCAGAGGATGAGTGCCGCCGTGCCCCCGGTGAGGGTTCCCCAGAAGATGACGACCCACGTGCTCGGTTCGCGTGCACCCCGCTGCGACAGGGTGCCCATCACCAGGGAGGCGGCGTCCGCGCCGGACACGAAGAAGATCGCGACCAGCACCATGACCAGCACGGTGGCGAACCCCGTCAACGGCAGATGGTCGAGCATCCCGAACAACTGGCCTTCGGTCGACGAACGCGCCGCCAGGTCGACTCCGTCCTGCTGCTGTCCGATGCCGGCGCCGCCGAACACCGCGAACCACACGAGGCTGACCGAGGTGGGAATGACGATCACGCCGATCACGAACTGCCGGATGGTGCGGCCCCGGCTGATCCGGGCGAGGAACATTCCGACGAACGGAGTCCATGACACCCACCACGCCCAGTAGAAGATCGTCCACGACGACAGCCAGGACGCCGTGTCGTCGCCGGAACTCGCGGCCGTCCGCCCCGACATGGTGGCGAGTTGCGCCGCGTAGTCCGCGATCGCGGTGGGGAGCAGATCGAGGATGAGGACGGTCGGACCGAGCACGAACACGAACAGCGCGAGAATCACCGCGAGCACCATGTTGATGTTGGACAGCCAGTGGATGCCCCGCGCCACTCCCGACACCGCCGAACCGACGAACGCGAACGTTAGCAGCCCGACGAGGGCGACGAGCGCGAACGTGCCGACATGGCCCATCCAGCCGATGATCTCGAGACCGGAACCGATCTGCAGTGCGCCGAGTCCGAGCGACGCGGCGGTGCCGAACATCGTCGCGATGATCGCGAGGATGTCGATGACCTTCCCCACGGCGCCTTCCGAGCGGCGACCGAGGAGGGGGAAGAATGCGGCGCTGATGAGCTGCTTGCGGCCGCGCCGGTAGGAGCCGTACGCAATCGACAACCCGACGACCGCGTAGATCGCCCACGGATGCAGACCCCAGTGGAACATCGTCGTGGCCATCGCCGACCCGACGGAGCCGTCCGTTCCCGGCGGCGGGCTCACCAGATGGGCGAGCGGTTCGGCGACGCCGTAGAACATCAATCCGATGCCCATGCCGGCGCTGAACATCATCGCGATCCAGCTCACCGTCCGGAACTCCGGTTTCTCGCCGTCGCGGCCGAGCGGAATCCGGCCGTACCGGGAGAACGCGAGGTAGAGCGAGAAGACGACGAACGCCGACGACGCGGCGATGAACAGCCAACCGAGGTCGGCCACCAGCCAGTCCAGCGCCGCGGTCGACACGATCGAGAGGTTCTCCGGTGCCAGCAGTCCCCACAGAATGAGTCCGACACCGAGCGCCGCGGCCGTGCCGAACACCACCTTGTCGACGCTCCGCCGCCCCTCGCCGTCGGACGGCTGCTGCTCCTGCGCCTGGTGTCGGGGTTGCGGATCGACACCGTTCACCCGGGGAGGGTCGGTCACCCTCGGTTGTTCGCCGGCGTAGGTCATCGGGGATCCCCGCTCAGCCTTTCGAGTAGCCATTCGTGGAATTCGCCGATGTGGTGTTCCGCGGGCACCAGCACACCCCCGTTCCGGTACGCCTTCGACGCCATCGTGGGCTGGGTCCGCTCGCAGGCGTCGAAGTCCTGCTGGTTGACCCGGTGGAAAAGCTCCACCGAACGGGAGACGTCGCGACCCGAAGCGGTGACCTCCGGCGAGTACAGCCAGTCGCATTCGACGATGGTGCGATCCGCGGACACGGGGTACATGCGGTGGAAGATGACGTGGTCGGGCACGAGGTTGACGAAGACCTGCGGCCGGATCGTGATGGCGTAGTACTTGCGGTCCTGGTCTTCGCTGATGCCGGACAACGACTCGAATCCGCCGCTTCCGTCGATGGTGAATCCCTCGACGTCGTCACCGAAGGCGGCACCGTGCCCCACGAAGTACTGTGCGGCAAGGCCGTCCGCGAACTCGGGAAGTACCTCGGTGAGCTCGGGGTGGATGGTCGCGCAGTGGTAGCACTCCATGAAGTTCTCGATGATCAGCTTCCAGTTGGCCGCGACGTCGTAGACGATCCGGCGGCCGAGTTCGAGGGTTCCGATCTGGTACCGGTCGATGGCGGCCGGATCACCGAGTCGTTCGGTGACGGCGCCGACGACCTCGTCCTCGAACGACGGAGGTTCGTCGGCCAGGCACACCCATGCGTAGCCGAGCCATTCGCGAAGCGCGACCGGCACCAGCCCGTACCGCACCCGGTCGATGTCGGCTCCGGTCTCGTCGCGCAGCGTGGCCATGTTGGGGGCGGCCACCAGTTTGCCGTCGAGTCCGTACGTCCACGCGTGGTAGGGGCACTGCAGGTTTCTGCGGATCTGCCCTTCGTCTTCGGTGCACAGCATGGCGCCGCGGTGCCGGCAGATGTTGAGGAAGGCGCGCAGTTCCCCGTCGCGGCCGCGGACGAGGAGCACGCTCTCCCGGCCCACCGTGATCTTCCGGAAGGCTCCGGGGTCGGCGAGATCGGCGGCGCGGACGGCGCAGAACCACATTGCCTCGAACAGATTCTCCTGTTCGTCCGTGAAGATGTCGGCGTCGGTGTAGTACCGGCCACCCAGGGTGGGGATCAGTGCCGGTGCGGGCGCGGAGGCAGGGGCGGGGGCTTGAACGTCCGGAGCGGACATAGATGTCACCGTTTCTTTCGTTGCCGGGAAAGATGCGTGTCGGTCGAGCTGTGACCTGATGTCTGTGTGCGTTGGGGGCGCAGATCGCAAGGGGCGCCGTTGCCGAGTGTGACGACATGCGTGCCCGATCCGCGGCGACCGTCCGAACAGCGGACAGCTGTTCCCGCCGAGTCATCGCGGCGTCAGCATTGTTGCGTCATCAGCAACGCTATGCGATTCACACAACTTAGACCGTCGCCAGCAGACGTGTCAAACATCACATTCGACACTTCTTTCGTGGACGCGACACGACCGAAACACCGCGTTAACCGCGGACGGCCGAAACCCGGGCAAACAGGACTATCCGTTCGTCCCGCCTTGAGGGAGAAGCACTTCCGGGCGGTCAGTCACCCGCGCCGACGGATTGCTGCGCCTCGATCCGCACGACTGCGTCGGCGAGCTCGAGTGCCACCGCCTCGAATCGTTCGGGCGCCAGCCGGTACTCCGGCCCGGACACGCAGATCGACGCGACGATCCGGTTGGTGACCTTGCTCCGCACCGGTACGGCGATGGAATTGAGCCCCGCTTCGAGCTCCTCGGCCGTGGACGCCCACCCTCGCGACCGCACGTGCTCGAGTTCGACGTCGAAAGCCTTGAAGTCGGTGATCGTGTTGGGAGTGAGCGCGCTCAGGTGCGGCCCCAACCGGCTTCGGAGCTGGCCGGACGTCATTTCCGAGACCAGCACCTTGCCCGTCGCGGTCGCGTGCGCCGGGGTCACCTGACCCACCCACGTGCGCAGCGCGACGTGGCGATCGCTGCGGGCCTCGAGCACATTGAGGGTCGCCGCACCGTCCAGCACGGCGAGGTTGACCGTCTCCCCGAAGGCGTCGGCCAGGCGGTCGCACTCCGGCTGCGCAACCTCGACGAGCCCGCTCTGCGCGACCGTGGCCTCGGCCAACCGCACTACCGCGAATCCGAGCTGATACTTACCGCGGACGCCCGCCTCCTCCACGAATCCGCGTTGCTGCAGCGATGCGATCAGGCGTGACACGGTCGATTTGTGCACGCCGAGACGCACGGCGATCTCCGAGGCGCCGACACGGCCTTCGGCCGCGACTATCTCGAGCACGTCGATGGCACGTTCCACCGCGTGCACGGTCTTCGCCTTTCCTTCTGCGCCCTGGGCCGCGGGCGCCTCGGATTCACTCATGCCCCGAGGTTATGCCCACCGACTTCCGGAACGCAGTTTTTACACGCGAATGCTTGACACCGCGGGGGAGCACCGGAGAGCATTGTGTTGCACAGCTTGCAAGTCGTCGCGCATAGCGCAACAACCGCTCCACAACTTGTCCTTCCTCCCCGACGCTTTCGGAGGTATCGAGTGATTCTCGATAACGATTCCCCAGTTGTGACCCACCCCGGCGCCACGGCGTTCCCCGTCTGCGAACTCGTGACACTGCCCGTGGGCGAAGTCGTCACGGTGACCCCGCCGGGCTTGGCTCCCATCTCCGTCTTCCACACCTCCGACGGTCTGTATGCCATCGACGACACCTGCACCCATCAGGACGCCTCCCTCGCCGACGGCTGGGTGGAAGGCTGCACCGTCGAGTGCCCGCTCCACGAGGCGTGCTTCGACCTCCGCACCGGAGTGCCCTCGGGCCCGCCGGCCAAGATCGCGGTTCGCACACACGACGTGTCGATCGTCGACGGCACCGTGCTGCTTCATCTCGACCAGAAGGGCGACGCCCGATGAACACTGTCCCGAATTCTATTGTGGTACTGGGCGCTTCCCTCGCCGGACTGTCGGCGGTGCGTGCACTGCGCGAGAAGGGATACACCGGCCGCCTCATCGTGGCCGGCAGCGAGCAGTCCCTGCCCTACGACCGGCCGCCCCTGTCCAAGGAATTCCTCACCGGCGACCTGACCGACGAGGATCTGCTGTTGATGAACAGCGACGACGACACCCTCGACGTCGAATGGCGCATGAACAGAACGGCCACCGGTCTGGTCTACTCCCCCGGCGGGCTCCACCGCGTCACGTTCGACGACGGGTCCCACTTCGACGCCGATGCCGTCGTCGTCGCGACGGGCGCGCGGGCCCGAACCCTGCCCGGACACTCCGGCCTCGCCGGCGTGCACACACTCAGGTCGATCGACGACGCACGCGCACTGCGGGATTCGCTGTCGCGTGCGCAGAACCTCGTGATCGTGGGAGCAGGGTTCATCGGCGCCGAGGTGGCCTCCACCGCGGCCCGCATGAGCCTGAACGTCACCGTCGTCGAGGCGTCACCGACGCCGCTGGCGGGCCCGCTCGGCATCGAACTCGGGGCGATCTGCGCTGGACAGCATGCCGCACACGGCGTCCGTCTCCTCACCGGGGCAGTCGTCGCCGCGCTGCTCGGTGACGACGCGGTCGAAGCCGTCCAGCTGAGCGACGGAACGATCCTCCCCGCGGACGCCGTGGTGGTCGGAATCGGGGCCGTCCCCAACGTCGAATGGGCACGCGATTCGGAATTGATGATCGACGACGGTTTCCTCACCGACTCGTCGTGCCGCACGAACGTGCCCGGCGTGTACGCGATCGGTGACTGCGCACGGACTTTCGACGACGCCCACCAGGTGCACCACCGAAGCGAGCACTGGAGCAATGCCGTCGCCCAGGCGGCCACCGTCGCCGACACGATCATGGCCACGCCGTCCGGGCCCGCCGCGATCCCGTACTTCTGGTCCCACCAGTACGGCAAGATGCTGCAGTTCGCCGGCACGAGACACAGCACCGACGAGGTCCGGTTCGTCGACGGCGACCCCGGAACCGGCACGTTCGTGGCCACCTACGACCGGGACGGCGACACCGTCGGCGTGTTCGCGATGAACAGTCCCCGGCTGTTCACCCGGTACAAGAAGCAACTCGACAGGTCACGGGCCTGATGCCGGCGCTACGTGACGGCATAGCCCAAACGGCTGCTGATCTGCTGGGACGTGTCGAGTGCGGCGTGGGCGACGTCCTCGAACCGTTCCGGCAGCAGCCGGTAGGCGGGGCCGGACACGCTCAGAGCAGCAATCATTTTCGACGTGTAGTCGCGGATCGGGACGGACACCGCGTTCAGCCCGAGTTCGAGTTCCTCCTCGGACTCCGCCCATCCCCGCTCGCGAATGGCTTTCAGCGATTCCACGAGCGCGGGCACATCGGTGAGAGTTTTGGCCGTGAGAGCAATCGGAGTTTCTCCCACGCGCTCCGCGAGTTCACTGTCGGACAATTCCGTCAGCAACAATTTTCCACTCGCCGTCGCATGCGCCGGGCTGCTTTGACCCACCCAGGTATTGGTACCGACGCCGGACGGACCGTCCGCTTTGACGATGCTGACCGATCGATTGCCGTCGAGTATCGACACATTGACGCTCTCACCGACAGTTTCCGCCAGTTCGGCGCACAATTCCTGACTCTGCCGCACCAGATCGCCGTCCGGCGACGCGGTGCGGGCCAGCCGGACGATGGAATTGCCGAGTTGGAATTTTCCCCGGTTCTTCAATTGGGCGACGTACCCTCGCGAATCCAGAACGGCAACGAGGCGCGACGCGGTCGACTTGTGGACACCCAACTCATCGGCGATTTCGGTGACACCGGCGGTACCGAGCCTCGCCAGGATTTCGAGTACCGCCAGAGCGCGGTCCACTGACTGCACAGCGCCGGACGGCCGGCTCCGATCTCCATTCGAGTTATCGTCCAATTCAGTCATCTCGACTTCAGGATAGGCGACATCACCGTGCGACGGTTACCTCCATCCACACCCGGTTCCGCGTCATCACAGTCGGGGTCGGTGCGCATTTCCACCACGGATCGCGGAATTACTGCCATTTCCTCGACCAATCGTCGTGGAATTACCCGCAATTCGGGGTTGACCCCCTTACTCACCCAGACCTAATGTGTTGATATATCAGTTGTCGATATTGGTTCGGATCAGTCCGATCCGTTTCGCAATTCACAGTTCTTTCCGGCGCCGTTCGAGCCCACACCGAACACCGAATCTCCCGCTACTTCGCCACACACAGGCACCCACCCAACAGGAGGACCATCATGGGGTCACCGCGCGTAGTGATCATCGGAGCCGGCATCGTCGGCGCGAATCTGGCCGACGAGCTCACCGCTCGCGGTTGGGATCGGATCACGGTTCTCGATCAGGGACCGTTGCCGCTCACCGGAGGCTCCACGTCACACGCACCGGGCCTGGTGTTCCAGACGAACGCGTCCAAGACGATGACCGAGTTCGCCCGGTACACGGTCGAGAAGTTCGTCGGGCTCGACGTGGACGGCGCATGGTGCTTCAACCAACTCGGCGGGCTCGAGGTGGCCACCACCCCCGAGCGTCTCGCCGATCTGCACCGCAAGCAGGGCTGGGCCACGTCCTGGGGCATCGAGGGTGCCGTCCTCGACCCGGCCGAGTGTGCGAAGCTGCACCCGCTGCTGGACGAGAAGCGCGTACTCGGTGGGCTGTACGTGGAGACGGACGGCCTCGCGAAGGCGTCCCGAGTCGTCGTCGCGCTGGCCCGGCGCGCCGAGGCCCGCGGTGCCGTGTTCCAGGGTTCGACGAAGGTGATCGGCATCGAGCAGAGCGGCGGCAAAGTGACCGGCGTCGCCACCGCGGACGGGGTGATCCCCGCCGACATCGTGGTGTCCTGCGCGGGCTTCTGGGGTCCCGACATCGGCGCGATGGTGGGTATGGACGTCCCGCTGCTGCCGCTGGCGCACCAGTACGCGAAGACCGAGCAGATTCCCGAACTCGTCGGACGCAACACCGAACTCGCCGAGGCCGGCTTTCCGATCCTGCGTCACCAGGATCAGGATCTGTACTTCCGTGAGCACGTCGACCGTCTCGGCATCGGCACCTACGCCCACCGCCCGATGCCGGTGAACCTGCGCGACCTCGACGAGAGCGACGACGTGTCCGCGTCCGCCATGCCGTCGATGCTGCCGTTCACCGAAGAGGACTTCGCGCCGTCGTGGGAGCAGAGCAAGTTGCTGCTGCCGTGCCTCGAATCCGCGAAACTGGACGCCGGTTTCAACGGTGTCTTCTCGTTCACCCCGGACGGCGGACCGCTCATCGGCGAGTCCCCGGACGTCGCCGGGTTCTGGATCGCCGAGGCGGTGTGGGTGACGCACTCCGCCGGTGTCGGCCGGGCCGTCGCGCAACTGCTCGTCGACGGCCGCTCCGAGGTCGAACTGCACGGCTGCGACGTGCACCGCTTCGAGGAGATCCAGCTCGCGCCCGACTATGTCAGCGAGACCTCGCAGCAGAACTTCGTCGAGATCTACGATGTGCTGCACCCGCTGCAGCCCAAGGAGTCTCCCCGCGACCTGCGGGTCAGCCCCTTCCATGCTCGCCAGAAGGAGCTCGGTGCCGTGTTCCTGGAGAGCTCCGGCTGGGAGCGCCCGCACTGGTTCGAGTCCAACGCCCATCTGGTGCAGGACCTTCCGGCCGAATGGCAGCCGCCGGCCCGGGAACCGTGGGCGGCGATGTTCCACTCCCCCATCGCCGCGGCCGAGGCCTGGAAGACCCGAACCTCGGTGGCGATGTACGACATGACACCGCTGAAGCGCCTCGAGATCAGCGGCGCAGGCGCACTGGCCCTGCTCGACCGGCTGACGACCGGCAAGATGGACAAGTCCGTCGGGTCCGTCACCTACACGCTCGCGCTCGACGACGCCGGTGGCGTCCGCAGCGACCTCACCGTCACTCGACTGTCCGACACCGTCTTCCAGGTCGGCGCCAACGGCAACCTCGATCTCGACTACTTCCGCCGCCAGTCCCCGGACGACGGCAGTGTGCAGATCCGGGACGTCACCGGCGGCACGTGCGGAATCGGGTTGTGGGGTCCGCGCGCCCGGGATCTGGTGCAGGCGTTGAGCTCCGACGACTTCACGAACGAGAACTTCAAGTACTTCCGGGCGAAGCAGGTCCGCATCGGCGGTGTTCCCGTCACGGCGATGCGTCTGTCGTACGTCGGCGAACTCGGCTGGGAGCTGTACACGTCCGCCGACAACGGTCTGCGCCTGTGGGATCTGTTGTGGGCGGAGGGGCAGAAGTACGATGTGATCGCCGCCGGCCGCGCCGCGTTCAACAGCCTGCGGATGGAGAAGGGCTACCGCTCGTGGGGCAGTGACATGACCACCGAGCACAATCCCTACGAGGCCGGTCTCGGGTTCGCGGTCCGACTGCAGAAGGGCGGCTTCCGTGGGCGTGACGCGCTCGACGGCGTCTCCGACGAGACGGTGGAGCGGCGCCTGGCGTGCCTCATGATCGACGACCGCACGTCGGTGGTCCTCGGGCACGAGCCGGTGTTCGTCGACGGACAACCCGCCGGGTACGTCACGAGCGCGGCGTTCGGTCACACGGTGGGGGCGCCGATCGCCTACGCCTGGCTTCCCGCGAACGCGACCGTCGACACCCCGGTGGAGATCGAGTACTTCGGACGCCGCATCGCGGCCACCGTCGTGGCGGAGCCGCTCGTCGACCCCGAGATGAAGAAGATCCGGTCATGACCCTCCGAGACGACACGATCGCCGGGTTCCTGGACTCGCTCGCCGATCGAACTCCCGCGCCCGGCGGCGGCGCGACCGGCGCGCTCCACCTCGGCCAGGCAGCCGCGCTGGTCTCGATGGTCGCCCGCTACACCACCGGCAAGAGGTACGCCGACCACGGGATGCTCGTCGAACGCATCTGCGCGTCCGCCGATGCGTTCCGCGAGAAGGCACTGCAGTTCGCCGACGACGACATGGCGGCATTCACGGCCGTCATCGACGCCTACCGGCTCCCCCAGGACACGGACGACGAATCCGATGCCCGCACGTCGGCGATCGCGGCCGCCCTCGCCGGCGCGGCCGCGGTCCCCGCCGAGGTGGTGGTCGCGGCAGGCGACGTCGTCGCACTCGCCGACGTCCTGCTGCCGGTGGCGAACCGCACCGTCGTCAGCGACGTCGCGGCCGCCGCCGAGGCTGCCCGCGCAGCCGCCACCACCGCCCGGGTCAACATCGAGGTGAACCTGCCGGGTATCACCGATGCGGACACCCGCCGGGCCCTCACCGAATGCCTGTCCGGCGTCGACGCGATCGTCGAGCGTGCCGACGCCGTCACGACACGAGTACGAAAGCAGCTGACTTCATGACCAGAAGCCTCGGTGGCGCCGAACTCGCCACCTCCATCCGCAACGACGCATCCGTCGCCGCCGCAGCACTCAACGACCTCGGTACCCGGCCCAAGCTGGCGGTCGTGCAGGCCACCGACGACGAATCGACCGCCTGGTACGTGCGGTCCATCGCGTCGGCCGCGAAGCGCACCGGAATCCTGTGCGACATCGTCGATCTCGGCGCCGCGGCATCGACCGAGCAGATCCGCAGCACGCTCGTCGAGCTCGGCCACGACCCGGACGTCCACGGCATCATCCTGCAGACACCCCTGCCGGACGGAACCGACCTCGACGCCCTCCGGGAGGCGATCAACCCGGCCAAGGATGTCGACGGCGCGAACCCGGCCAGCCTCGGCCGTCTCGTCGCGCGTCTGCCCGCGTTCGCGCCCGCCACCGCACAGGCCGTGATCGCCCTCCTCGATCACCACGGAATCTCCCCGCACGGCAGGACGGCCACGGTGGTCGGCAGATCGACTGTCGTCGGAAGTCCTGTCGCGCATCTGCTCGTGCAGCGCAACGCGACGGTGACCGTCTGCCACCGGCACACCACCGACCTGGCCGCCGGCACCCGTGACGCCGACATCCTCGTCGTCGCGGTCGGCATCCCCGGACTGATCACGGCCGACCACGTCGCCGACGGCGCCGTCGTCATCGATGTCGGGACCACAGCGACCGCGGACGGCCAACTGCTCGGTGACGTCGACGCCGCGGCCGTCGACGGTCGGGCCGGCGCGCTGACCCCGGTCCCCGGAGGGGTGGGCCCGGTGACCACCGCGTTGCTGCTCAATCACACGGTCGACGCCGCCGGGACCCAGTACGCCCAGACTCGATCGGAGTCCGTGCTCGCCGGGTTCCGCAGCAGCGTCTGACTCCGCCTCCACCCCTTGACCCGCTCGTCCAGCCTGAAATAGCATGGGCCCATTCTGATATATCAGTTCGCTCGGACTGACACCTCAATTGGTCCGGCATCGAGGAGACCCACATGACCCAGACCTTCACCCTGACGCTCAGCTGCGCTCAGCGTCCCGGGATCGTTCACGCAGTCAGCTCCTTCCTCTTCGAGCAGAACTGCGATATCGCCGAGCATCAGCAGTTCGACGACACCCGAAGCGACGCGTTCTTCCTCCGCACGTCGTTCGTGTCGGCAGAAGATGTCGACATCGAACGCCTCACAGCGGAATTCGGGAGCGTCGCCGCGAAATTCGGCATGACGTTCAACTTCAACGGCACCGACCTGCCCCGGGTGATCGTGATGGTCTCCAAGATGGGTCACTGCCTCAACGACCTCATCTTCCGCTGGCGAGCGGGCAACCTCGGCGCCGAACTCGTCGCCGTCGTCTCCAATCACGAGGTGCTGCGCCCCATGGCCGAGGCCGCCGGGCTGCCGTTCGTCCACGTCCCCGTCACCCCGGCCACCAAGCCGCAGGCCGAAGCCCGGCTGCTCGAACTCGTCGAGGAATACGACGCGGACCTCGTGGTCCTCGCCCGGTACATGCAGGTGCTGTCGGACGACGCGTGCCGCGCGCTACGGGGACGGGCCATCAACATCCACCACTCGTTCCTGCCCGGATTCAAGGGCGCCAAGCCCTACCACCAGGCATTCGATCGCGGCGTCAAGCAGGTCGGGGCCACCGCCCACTACGTGACACCCGATCTGGACGAGGGGCCCATCATCGAGCAGGAAGTCATCCGCATCGACCACTCCTTCGACCCGGCTCGACTCGCCACGGTCGGGCAGGACGCCGAGGCCCTCGCGCTGTCGCGGGCCGTGCGCTGGCACTGCGAGAACCGCGTCCTGCTGCACGGTCATCGGACGGTTGTCTTCAGCTGAGGCGGCTTCGCGCCCGTGAGTGGTTAACGAGTCCCTGGACTCGTTAACCACTCACGGGCGCGAAGCGCCTACAGCAGGTCGCGGATGGCCTTCTCGAAACCCGCGACGTGGGCGAGGGTGAGGGACGAGGCGGTGCTCTCGTCGCCGTCGACGATGGCCCGGAGCAGGGCGACGTGCTCGCGGACGTGGCTCGCGACGTCGGGCAGCCGGTCGAGGAAGAGGCACCAGATGCGGGTGGCGTGTGCGTCGAGGCTGACGAGGATGTCCTCGAGGTGAGGGTTCCCGGACGCTCGGTAGATCTCGCGGTGGACGCGGACGTCCTTGCGCAGGACTTCGCGTGGGTCTTCGCTGTCGTCTATCTCGGCGATCTCGTCGGCGAGCGCGGTCAGCCGGGCTCGCGCGTCCGGGGAGGCGGTCCGGGCCGCCCGGGCCGCCGCGGTCGGTTCGAGTTGCTTGCGGATCTCGGAGATGTCGGCGAGATCGGTCATGTCGACGGCGGTGGCGAACGTGCCACGACGCGGGTAGGCGACGACGAGGCGTTCCCGCTCGAGGCGCTTGAGCGCTTCCCGCACCGGTGTCCGGCCGAATCCGAGTTCCTCGGCGAGTCGGTCGTCGTTGATCGGCTCGCCGGGCCGGATGTCCAGCATGACCAGGCGTTCGCGCACGATCTCGTACGCACGGTCGGCGTTGGTGCCGCCGTTCGATGCCGTGTCCGCGACCGATGAATGCGCCAGGCTCATGTTCCGTCTCCCTGATTTTCCGGAGCTATTGACCTTTGTCCGTCACTGACCTTACTCTACTTTCCAGTTGATATATCAGTTCGAAGTCAACTGACCTTCCAGAAAGGCGAACCATGACCGTGGACACCGCACACCTCACCGAGGCGGCAGCAGCGAACCCGACGCTGACGCATTCGCTCGCCGATCTCGACCCCGCCGTGCACCAGGCGATCGCCGCCGAGCTGGGGCGACAGCAGGGCACCCTGGAAATGATTGCCAGTGAGAACTTCGCCCCGCTCGCGGTGATGCAGGCGCAGGGGTCGGTGCTGACGAACAAGTACGCCGAGGGCTACCCCGGCCGCCGCTACTACGGCGGTTGCGAGCACGTCGACGTCATCGAGCAGCTCGCCATCGACCGCCTCACCGCGCTGTTCGGTGCGAAATTCGCCAACGTGCAACCGCATTCGGGAGCGCAGGCCAACGCCGCCGCGATGTCGGCACTGCTCGAGCCCGGCGACGGCATCCTCGGCCTGGACCTCGCGCACGGCGGTCACCTCACGCACGGGATGAAGCTGAACTTCTCCGGCAAGCTCTACGACGTCGCCGCGTACCACGTCCGCGAGGACGACCATCTCGTCGACATGGACGAGGTCGAGCATCTGGCCCGTGAGCACCGCCCGAAGCTGATCCTGGCCGGCTGGTCCGCCTACACCCGCCAACTCGACTTCGCCGCGTTCCGGCGCATCGCCGACGAGGTCGGCGCGTACCTCATGGTCGACATGGCGCACTTCGCCGGACTCGTCGCCGCCGGACTGCACCCCTCCCCCGTCCCGCACGCCCACGTGGTCACGTCGACGACGCACAAGACGCTCGGCGGCCCCCGCGGCGGTGTCATCCTCACCAACGACGAGGCACTGGCCAAGAAGTTCAACTCCTCGGTGTTCCCCGGACAGCAGGGCGGCCCGCTCGAGCACGTGATCGCCGGCAAGGCCGTCTCGTTCAAGCTCGCTGCCGAGCCCGAATTCCGGGAGCGCCAGGAGCGCACGCTCGCCGGCGCGAAGATCCTCGCCGACCGCCTCCTGAAGGACGACTCCCGGCAGGCCGGCATCAACGTCGTGTCCGGCGGCACCGACGTGCACCTGGTGCTGGTGGATCTGCGCGAGTCCGAGCTCGACGGCAAGCAGGCCGAGGACCGGCTGCACCGCGTGGGAATCACCGTGAACCGCAACGCCGTCCCGTTCGACCCGCGTCCGCCGATGGTCAGCTCCGGGGTGCGGATCGGCACCCCCGCACTCGCCACCCGCGGTTTCGACCTGGACGCGTTCACCGAGGTCGCCGACATCATCAGCTACGCGCTCCGGCCGGCCACCGACGAGGCCGGGCTAGACGAACTCCGCGGCCGCGTCGATGCTCTCGCACTGCGTTTCCCGCTCTACCCCGACCTCACGGAGGCGAACTGATGAGTGCCACCCAGCCACCCGGCGCCCACCTGCCCGACCACCCCGACTTCCTGTGGCGTAATCCGGAGCCGAAGAAGTCGTACGACGTCGTCATCGTCGGCGGCGGCGGACACGGCCTCGCCACCGCGCACTACCTCGCCAAGAACCACGGCATCACCAACGTCGCGGTCCTGGAGAAGGGCTGGCTCGCGGGCGGCAACATGGCCCGCAACACCACGCTGATCCGGTCGAACTACCTGTGGGACGAGAGCGCCAAGATCTACGAGCACGCCCTGAAACTGTGGGAGGGTCTCGAGGACGACCTCGACTACCCGATCCTGTTCAGCCAGCGCGGCGTCCTCAACCTCGCGCACAGTCTGCAGGACGTCCGCGACAGCGTCCGCCGGGTGGAGGCGAACAAGCTCAACGGAATCGACGCCGAGTGGGTCGGGCCCGACGAGGTCAAGAAGCTGTGCCCGCTGGTGAACATCTCGAGCGACATCCGCTACCCGGTGCTCGGCGCGACGTATCAGCCGCGCGCCGGCATCGCCAAACACGACTACGTGGCCTGGGGTTTCGCGCGCCGCGCCGACGAGGCGGGCATCGACATCATCCAGAACTGCGAGGTCACCGGGTTCGTCACCGACGGCAACAAGGTCACCGGGGTGCGCACCACCCGCGGCGACATCGCGACCGGTCAGGTCGCGCTGTGCGCGGCCGGGCACACCTCGACGCTCACCGACATGCTCGGCATCCGCACCCCCGTACAGAGCCACCCGCTGCAGGCGCTGGTCTCCGAACTCCTCGAGCCCGTGCACCCGACCATCGTGATGTCCAACGCCATCCACGTGTACGTCTCGCAGGCGCACAAGGGCGAACTGGTGATGGGCGCCGGTGTCGACTCCTACAACGGGTACGGCCAGCGCGGCGCGTTCCACATCATCGAACGTCAGATGGCGGCCGCGGTGGAGTTGTTCCCGGTCTTCGCCCGCGCGCATCTGCTGCGCACCTGGGGCGGCATCGTCGACGTGTGCCCCGACGCCTCCCCGATCGTGGGACGCACCCCGTACGACAACGTGTATCTCAACTGCGGTTGGGGCACCGGCGGATTCAAGGCCACCCCCGGGTTGGGCTGGTGTCTGGCGGACACCATTGCGAACGACGAACCGCACGAGTTCATCGCGCCGTTCAGCCTCGACCGGTTCGTCACCGGCGCTCTCGTCGACGAGCACGGCGCCGCGGCCGTCGCGCACTGATCCCACCTCGCGCACTGAAATTCAGGAGCCACAATGCAACTCATCGAATGCCCGTGGTGCGGGTCCCGTGAGGAAACCGAGTTCCACTACGGCGGCGAAGCCCACGTCGTCTATCCGGAAGATCCCGAGTCGCTGACCGACGAACAGTGGGCACACTTCGTGTTCTTCCGCGCGAACCCGAAAGGTCTTTTCGCGGAACGGTGGAACCACAGCGCCGGCTGCCGGCGCTGGTTCAACGCCGTACGCGACACCGCCACCTACCGATTCCACAGCGTCTACCGCTTGGACGAGCAGAAGCCGACGATATCGTGAACGCACCCTTCCGCACCCGCCAGGGCGGTCGCCTCGACCGCAACACCTCCTACACCTTCACGTTCGACGGCCGGGAACTCACCGGTCACCCCGGTGACACGCTCGGTTCGGCCCTGCTCGCGAACGGCGTCCACCAGATCACCACCAGCATCAAGCTCGGCCGGCCACGCGGCATCACCGCGGCGTGGGCGGAGGACACCGGCGGGCTCGTGCAGATCGAGGAGCCGTTCCCCGAGCCGATGCTGCTCGCCACCACCATCGAGTTGTTCGACGGCCTCGTCGCCCGCGGCATCCCCGGTCAGGGCCGGCTCGCCGAAATCGCCGATTCGGCGAAGTACGACGCCAAGCACGTCCACACCGACCTCCTCGTCGCCGGCGCCGGACCGGCCGGTCTCGCCGCCGCGCTCACGGCGGCCCGGGCGGGCGCCCGGGTGGTGCTCGTCGACGAGCAGAGCGAAGCCGGCGGCGACCTCCTCGGGTCCACGGACCTCGTCGACGGCGCACCCGCCCTCGACTGGGTCGCTGCCGCGGTCGCCGAACTCGCCACCTACCCGGATGTGCTGCACCTGCAGCGCACCACCGCGTTCGGCAACTACGACGACGGCTTCGTCCTCGCGCTGCAGCGCCGCACCGACCATCTCGGTGTCGAGGCCCCCGCCGCGCTGAGCCGCCAGCGCGTCTGGCGTATCCGCGCCCGGCACATCCTCGTCGCCGCCGGAGCGCACGAGCGTCCCGTCGTCTTCACCGACAACGACCGCCCGGGCATCATGCTCGCGCACGGCGCCCGCACCTTCCTGCACCGCTACGGTGTCAAGGTCGGCGAGCAGGCCGTCGTGTTCACCACCAACGACAGCGCGTACGAGGCCGCGATCGACCTGCACGACGCGGGCGTGCGGATCAACGCGATCGTCGAGGCCCGCGACGAGGCACCCGCCCGCTGGCAGCGTGAATGCGACGCGCGCGGCATCACCATCCGTACGGCGTCGGTGGTGTCCGGCACCCGCGGCAACGGCCGGATCAGTCACGCGGTCGTGTCGCACCGCACGGACACCGATCACCGATTCCGCATCCCCCTCGCCTGCGACGTCCTGCTCGTCAGCGGCGGCTGGAACCCGGCCGTGCACCTGTTCTCGCAGGCCCGCGGCAAGCTCCGCTACGACGAGAACCTCGGCGCCTTCGTGCCCGGCGAGGACCTCGACGGAGTCTCCGTCGCCGGTTCCGCGAACGGTGTGTTCGACCTGGACGGGTGCCTGCGCGACGGCCAGACCGCCGGCCAGTCGATCATGCGCGACCTCGGCTTCACCGTTCCCGACCACACGATCGACCCGGCACCTGCACCGGCGATCGAACAGTCCACCCCGCTGGTGCTCTGGCGGGTGAAGGACGTCGCCGGTGAGGACACCCAGTTCGTCGACGTGCAACGCGACGCGACGGTCGCCGACCTCGCCCGCGCGGTCGGCGCAGGCATGACGTCGATGGAGCACATCAAGCGCTACACCACCATCGGAACCGCGCACGACCAGGGCAAGACGTCCGGGGTGATCTCCTCCGGCATCACGGCCGAACTGCTCGGCAGGCCGATCGAGACGCTGGGCACCACCACGTTCCGGCCGCCGTACACCCCGGTCGCGTTCGCCGCCCTCGCCGGCCGCAGCCGCGGCGCCCTTTTCGACCCCGAACGGGTGACGGCACTGCACGATTGGCATGTCGGCCGCGGCGCGGTGTTCGAGGACGTCGGCCAGTGGAAGCGTCCCCGCTACTACCCCCTGCCCGGAGAGGACATGGACGCCGCGGTGCTGCGTGAATGCGCTGCCGTGCGCCGCAGCATCGGCATCCTCGACGGCTCCACCCTCGGCAAGATCGACGTCCAGGGTCCCGACGCCGGGGTGCTGCTCGACATGATCTACACGAACATGATGAGCACCCTGAAGGTCGGCATGGTCCGCTACGGCGTCATGTGCGGGGTCGACGGCATGGTCATCGACGACGGCACCGTGATGCGCCTGGACGACGACCGGTTCCAGGTCTTCACGACCACCGGCGGCGCCGCGAAGATCCTCGACTGGATGGAGGAGTGGCTGCAGACCGAATGGCCGCACCTGAGGGTCCGGCTCACCTCGGTCACCGAACAGTGGGCCACGTTCCCCGTCGTTGGACCGCGCTCCCGCGACGTGATCGGTGAGGTCTTCCCCGACCTCGACGTCACCAACGACGCGTTCGGGTTCATGGCGTGGCGCGACACCTCCCTCGGCGGCGTCCACGTACGGGTCGCGCGGATCAGCTTCTCCGGTGAACTCGCGTTCGAGGTCAACGTCGACGGCTGGCACGCACCCGCGGTCTGGGCGCGCCTGATCGCCGCGGGCGAGAAGTTCGACATCACCCCGTACGGCACTGAAACCATGCACGTCCTGCGCGCCGAAAAGGGTTACCCGATCATCGGTCAGGACACCGACGGGACGGTCACGCCGCAGGACCTCGGGATGAGCTGGGCTGTGTCGAAGAAGAAGCGCGACTTCATCGGGAAGCGCTCCTTCACCCGGGCGGAGAACCAGAACCCGCTGCGCAAGCAGTTCGTCGGACTGCTGCCCCTCGACAAGCAGACCGTGCTACCCGAGGGCGCGCAGATCATCGAAGAAATCTCCGACGGCGTCCTGCCGCCCCCGCCGGTGCCGATGCTCGGGCACGTCACCTCGAGCTACCTCAGCGCCGAACTCGGCCGCCCGTTCGGGCTCGCCCTGGTCAAGGGCGGCCGGGCCCGAGTCGGCGACACCCTGCACGTCCCGGTGGACGGAAACCTGGTCGCCGTCGAGGTCACCAGTTCCGTCCTCGTCGATCCCGAAGGAGCACGTCGCGATGGCTGACACCCTCGTCCCCCTCAGCCCCCTGCACGGCTGGGACCAGAAATTCTCTGAACTCCCCGAATCGGTGCGGATCGCCGAGGAACCGTTCGTCGCGATGGTCGACCTGTGGGTCGACCCGGCCGGACCGGGAGCCGAGCCCGCCGCGACGGTCCTCGGGTTCGACCTCCCCACCGCGGCGTCGACGTCCGCCGGCACCGACGCCACCACCGCCGTGTGGCTCGGTCCCGAGGAATGGCTGATCACCACGCGGTCACAGTCGGCGCCCGCGCTCGAGTCGGACCTACGGGCGGCGGTGACCCCCCACGGCGGCGCCGCGATCGACGTCTCCGGACAGCGAACCACTCTGCGGCTGCGCGGGATTCACGCCCGCGACGTCCTCGAGAAGGGGTGCTCGCTGGATCTGCATCCGAGGATGTACGGCCGCGGCACTGCAGCGCAGACCATGCTCGGCCTCGCGGGCGTGATCCTGATCGCGCTCGACGACGAGGGAACCGACTACCGGATTCTCGTGCGGTCGTCGTTCGCCCGGTATCTCGCGGAGTGGCTGATCGACGCCGCCGAGGAGTTCGGCGTCGGCCCCGTGTAATCGCCAGTCGGCTCGGTGGGCGGCACAGCGTCGTCCACCGGGCCGATTTCCCTCCTGGAAGGAGGTGCGCCCGAATGGTTCCGTTCCCCGCACTCACCGCCACCGGCCCCGGCCGACTGCTCGACGCCCTCGCACGCAATGTTCCCCTGGTCTGCGGCATCGTCAACGTGACCCCGGATTCGTTCTCCGACGGCGGTCGGTACCTCGACACCGCCGCCGCGGTCGAACACGCCCTGTCCCTGGTCGCGGAGGGAGCCGACCTACTCGACGTCGGCGGCGAGTCGACCCGTCCCGGGTCCCGCCCGCCGTCCGTCGCGGAGGAGATCGCGCGCGTGGTGCCGGTAGTCGCGGCCCTCGCGATGTCGACGTCGGTCCCGATCTCCGTCGACACCTCGAGACCGGACGTCATGCGAGAGGCGGTCACCGCCGGCGCGTCGATGATCAACGACGTTCGCGCCCTCCGGCTTCCGGGTTCACTGCGGACCGCGGCCGATCTGGACGTGCCCGTGTGCCTGATGCACATGCGCGGCGAGCCCGAAACGATGCAGAGGTCGCCGGAGTACGACGACGTCGTGTCCGAGGTGCGCCGGTTCCTCGTCGACCGTGTCGGCGCCTGCCGGGGCGCGGGAATTCCGCTCGAGCACATCATGGTCGACCCGGGTTTCGGCTTCGGCAAGACCCTCGCCCACAACCTCGCGCTGTTGTCCGAGCTGCGGCAGATCACCGATCTCGGTGTTCCCGTGATGGCCGGACTGTCCCGGAAGGGCATGCTGGGCATGATCACCGGTCGCGGCGTCGAGCACCGTCAGGCCGCCTCGGTGGCCGCTGCTCTGATTGCCGCGCAGAACGGGGCAGCCGTCCTCCGGGTGCACGACGTCGCCGCCACCGTGGACGCGGTGTCCGTGCTCCGCGCACTCGTATATCGTGGTCCCGCCAGCTTCAGTCACGCGTCGAATCGAGTCTCCGCACTGTGAACACCTCCGTGTCCGCCGCCGGTCTCGCGACGATCGGTCCCGCTGAAGCGCAGCTGATCGATGCCGGTGTCCAGCTGATGGAGACGATGTACCACGATCCGCGGACCGGCTTGCGGCACGCGGAGCGTCACCTGCGACGGCTGGCCCGTTCGGCGGCGGTGCTCGGGTACGAGTTCCGGGAACGTGACGTCCGGCGCCACCTCGCGCAGCGGCTGTCGGGCGTCGGCGCGGCTCGGGTCCGCGTGCGCCTGCACCGCGACGGCGGGGTGGACGTCGATGTCTTCGGGCCGCCGGTCGCACCCGCGTCGGTGTCTCTCGTACTCGACGACGAGCCCGTCGACTCCCGGGACGTCCTCCTCGGACACAAGACGACGCTGCGTGAGCGTTACGACCGCAGGCGACACCGCCATCCCGGGGCCGACGACGTCGTGCTGGTCAACGAGCTCGGGCACGTCACCGAGACCACGATCGCGAATGTCGCCGCCCGGATCGACGGCGTCTGGTGGACGCCACCATTGGCGTCGGGGTGCCTGCCCGGTGTGGAGCGGTCGTGGCAGCTCGACCGCGGGCTGATGCGCGAACGCATTCTCACGCCGGGCGATCTCCTGGCCGCTGAAGCGCTGGCCGTGACGAGCTCACTCAAAGGCGTGCTGCCCGCGACCCTCCGGCCGTAGCCACTTCGTTTCCGGACGTTTCCGAGCCGCCTCTTGACCCACCCCCATGCCTGACCTACTGTTATTACACACACTGATATATCAATATCAGACCTATTGGATCACAGCGCGACTCCGCGACCACTACGCCCGACTGTCAAAGGAAAAGGCATGAGAGCTGGAAAGATTCCCTCTGATCGACGGTTCACGGCAACGCACAGCTGGTTGGCCCTCGCACCGGGACAGAGCTTCTCCGACTACCCGCTCCGGGCCGGGGTCACGGACACGGCACTCGACGAGGTCGAGGTGGTCGGACTGGAACTTCCGACAGTGCGCAGCACGATCGAGGCAGGCGCCCCCTGCGCCCTCGTGTGGACGTCCGCCCGGACCGTCGTCACGGTGTACGCGCCGATCAGCGGACTCGTCACGATGACGAACACCGACGCCGCCGAGAACCCGCAACTCGTCACCGACGACCCGTTCCACCGTGGCTGGCTGTTCGCCGTCCTCCCCTCGCCGACGTCGTCGGCATACGGACTTCTGACCCCCGCGCAATACGCGAACGAACTCAGTGAGGCGGTGTAATCCCATGACCATCAGCGTGTTCGACCTGTTCTCCGTCGGCGTCGGCCCCTCGAGTTCGCACACCGTCGGACCGATGCGCGCCGCCGCGAGGTTCGTCTCCGACCTCCGCGCCCTCGACGCCCTGTCCGCAGTGGCGGACATCCGCGTCGACCTGTACGGGTCGCTCGCGGCGACCGGAGCGGGCCACGGAACGATGTCCGCGGTGCTGCTCGGGCTCGAGGGGTACTTTCCCGAGAAGATCGAGACCGAGGAGATGGAACGACGTCTGGGGGAGATGCGCAGCACCCGGCGCATCAGGGTCGGCGGTTCGCACGAGGTCGCGCTCGCCGAGGACGAGATCGTCCTCCATCCGCTGACCATCCTGCCGCTGCACCCGAACGGGATGAGGATCACCGCGTCCACGGCCGCCGGCGTCGAGATCCACCGCGAAACCTACTTTTCCGTCGGCGGCGGCTTCGTCGTCACCGAAGCGGAGAGCGCACAGCCGCCACGCACCGCCACCGGCGGCCTGTCGTTCGGGTCCGCCAAGGAACTCCTCGACATCGCGGCCCGCCACGGCTACACCATCAGTGACGTGATGCTCCAGTTCGAACGCGAAACGCGGTCGACCGTGGAGATCTACGAACGGCTCCTCCATATCCGCGACGTCATGGTGGAATGCGAGAAGCGCGGGATCGCGCGCGACGGGATCCTTCCCGGCGCCCTACGCGTGCGCCGGCGGGCACGGGACTGGTATCTCCGCCTGGATCAGGAAGACCCGCACCGTGATCCCGCATTCGCCGAGGACTGGATCAACCTCGTCGCCCTGGCCGTCAACGAGGAGAACGCATCCGGCGGCCGCATCGTCACCGCGCCGACCAACGGGGCCGCGGGCATCATCCCCGCGGTGCTGCACTACGCCGTTCACTACACCCCAGCCGGGAAGTCGGATCCCGACGACACCGCGATCCGCTTCCTCCTCGCCGCCGGCGCCGTCGGATCGCTGTACAAGGAACGCGCGTCGATCTCCGGAGCCGAGGTCGGCTGTCAGGGCGAGGTGGGTTCCGCCGCGTCGATGGCCGCCGCCGGGCTTGCGGAGATCCTCGGCGGCACAATCGAACAGGTGGAGAATGCCGCGGAGATCGCGATGGAACACAGCCTCGGTCTGACGTGCGATCCCATCGAAGGGCTGGTGCAGATTCCGTGCATCGAACGCAACGCGATCTCGGCGGGCAAGGCCATCAACGCCGCTCGCATGGCCCTGCGCGGCGACGGCACTCACCGGGTCAGCCTCGACCAGGTGATCGAGACGATGCGCTCGACCGGCGCAGACATGCTGTCGAAGTACAAGGAAACGTCGACCGGCGGTCTGGCGGTCAACGTCCCGGTCAACTATGTCGAGTGCTGACATGATCACCGACGAACTCCGCCTTCTCCCTGCCCGCGCTGCCCAGTTCATCCGCCGGCACCCGGTTCCGGAGCGCGGCGACTACACGCCCGAGACCCGGCTGTCGGTGCTCGACGTCCTCGTGCACTGTGCCCCGGTCCGCGGCGACGCGTTCGTCGCGTTCCAACTGCTGAGCCGATGTGAGCTGCCCGGGTCTTACCTTCTCCACCTCGACGTCGTGGACGACGCACTGTCCGCCCTCGACACGTTCGCCGTGACGGAACACGAATGCGACCAGAGCTTCGGCCCGAACTGGCATGACGTCGTGCGACATGCCGTGGAAGCGGCAGCCCTCCTGCACGAGAATTTCGGTGCGCTGACGCGGACGAGAAGTGTCGTCGACAGCCGTCGACGGCTCGGCGCCTGGATCTGCGCACGTGAGGCGGCCTGGGACGCGGGCCGGATCACATCCTGGTATCGCGCCCAGGACGCCGCCTGGGAACGGCACTTCATGGACGAGGCGACAGTGCGCGAGGACGAGCGACTGTGCGCGGACATCGCGACCGCGGTGCGCGACGCGGCGGCAGCGCACGCGGTTGCGGATCTCGTCGGGCGGCACGACTTCACCAGCGCGCACTTCGACACCCTGCTCGATCCGTGGCGGATGGCCGCCGCGCCTCTGTTGCCGCGGGACGATTACTGCGGGGCCGCGAGCACGGTGTCGACGAACGTCCACGGTAGCTCGGGATGACCGTTCTCCCGCAGCGCTGACAGCGTTTCAGATCCGGCGGGCGGCGCGACTACCGCTGTCATTCGCATGACCGACAGCGGAGCCGCCTGTGTCACAGGATCTTTCGGTCGCGGCTACCATCATCGGAAGACGGGATCGAAATCACGAAGGCACAGTCGCGAGGCGCATGTGCCGGTGGTCCTGTCGAGGCCCCACCCACCCTGAACGAGGTAAATATGAAGGCTCGACGGTTAGTACTCAGCGTCCTCGGTTGTGCCGCCATTTCGATGGCAGCCGCGCCCTCCGCACAGGCGGCGACGATCTTCGACTTCCTTCCCCCGGAGATTGCGTCGCTGATTCCGAGCGGTTCGGCCGACGCCGTGAACCCCCTCCTGCCGCCCACGCCCGCCGCTCCGGCAGCACCGGCCCCCGCACCGCAGGTCGCGCCGGCCCCGCAGGCTCCCGCACCTCGCGCGGGCTACAAGAACTGCACCGAAGCCCGCAACGCCGGTGTGACGCCCATCTACCGTGGCCAGGACGGTTACGCGCCGCACCTCGACCGCGACAACGACGGCATCGCCTGCGAGTAGTCGATCATCGGCGCGCCTCCCGCACACGCACCCCTTCTGCGCCCCCGCACCCCTTGTCGAGCCCGAGACCGGGTGCGCCTACCGAGAAGGGGTGCGTGTGTGCTTCGTGGCGCCTCGGCCGTCGTGCAGGTGTCGCCATTCCCCGTGCGGCACACGGCGCTCGGCACTAAGTTCGGCGATGACGGTTGAGGTACTACGCGAGGGGGCAGTCCGGCATGAGCAGGACACATTTCACGGCTCTGACACTGGGCGCGGTCGCGCTGGCCGGGGGTGCCGCACTCACTGCGGGCGCCGGAACGGCCGCGGCGGACGTCCTCACCGAGATCAACGGCTGCAGGATCGTGGCGAATCCGAACCCCGACGATCGCACGACCTGCCCGGGCGCCGATCTGAGTTCCGCGAATCTGGCCGGCCTGAACCTGAGCTTCGCCGACCTGTCGGGGGCGAACCTGAAACGGGCGAACCTCACCGGCACCAACTTCGCTGCCGCGAATCTGTCGTACGCCGATCTGAGCGACGCGAACATCACCGGCACGAACTTCACGGATTCGCAGCGCAACGCGGTGATCCTGTACAGCACCGAGATCGACATCTTCGGCACGATCGTCGGGGACATGAACATCACGACCGAACCCGAATGGTCCACCGAGGCCCACGAGCGCGCACTCGCCTCGGTCGTCCCGGTGACACCGACACCGACACCTCCGGCTCCGTAAACCACTCCTGACCCATTAACCCGGGCCGCGCACTGCGCGGTCCGGGTTTTCGTATGCCCACACCCCTTGACATTGGATACCCGCACTATCCACTATTAGATAGTATCGGTATCCAACATTGGGAGGCATCCGATGACGACGATCGACCCCACCCGTTCGACGCACCACTACGACGGCGAACTGGTGGTCTTCCTGATCGGGATGACCATCAACCGACCCTGGAGACCGGACCTGTGGCTGCCCACTTTCCTCGCGATGCCGAGGATGCTGCGCGAACTGTCCGAGGACCCGGATTCGGGTCTGATGGGCTACCGCCTGACGTTCGAGGGGCGCGGCCCGACGGTGATCCAGTACTGGAACTCCGTCGACAAGCTGTACGCCTACGCCAGTGACAGCCGAGCGAAGCATCGTCCGGCCTGGGCCGCATTCAACCGGCGGGCCCGCAAGGCACCCGGGGCGGTCGGCGTCTGGCACGAGACCTATCCGGTGGACCATGCCGAGTCGATCTACGTCGGCACGCCGGCGATGGGGCTGGCCCGCGCCACCGCACGTGTGCCCGTCACACAGAAGTTCAGCCGAGCCCGAGACCGGCTGTCCCGCAGCAACAACACCCACGATCAGTGATCAATTCAGGAGAAATCATGGAACCCTTGATCGCCCTCGTTGCCGTCACTCTGGCACTCCTCGTCGCAGGCGCGGCGGGTGTGCGCCGATGCCGGCCGTGGCCTGTTGCCCTGCGGGGCGGCCTCGCGGCCATGTTCACGCTGACGGGCATGGCCCATTTCGTCGGGATGCGTGCGGAACTCGTCGCCATGGTCCCGCCGTCGCTGCCGAACCCCGAGCTACTGGTGACCGTGACCGGTCTGCTCGAACTGGCCGGCGCCGCAGGGCTGCTGATACGACGCACCGCGCCGTGGGCGGCGGGCTGCCTCACCGCCCTGCTCATCGTGATGTTCCCGGCGAACGTGTACGCCGCCGTGGAGGGACTCTCGACGGGACCGTTCGAAGCGCTGATCCCCCGGACACTCCTGCAGGTCGTCTTCGTGTCGGCGACACTCGCGGTCGTGATCGCTTACCGGGGGAGCCGGGCTACGGAATCACCCTCCGAAGCCCACTCGCCCTCAGCACCCGGCGTTGCACTCCCGCCCGCACTGCATCCTCGGACCCGATGATCCGCACGTGCTTTCGTGCCCGGGTAATCGCGGTGTACAGCAATTCGCGAGTCAGCAGCGACGACGCCTCGCCGGGAAGAACCACGGACACCGTGTCGTACTGGCTGCCCTGACTGCGGTGAATCGTCATCGCGTACACCGTCTGCACCGCGGACAGATGCGTCGGATGCAACAGGAACGGTTCGTTGCCCCGCACGAACGCGGCGACGAGTTCGACGTCGTCGCGGCGCACGATCACCCCGGTGTCGCCGTTGTAGATCTTCGTTTCGTGATCATTGGCAGTCACCATCAGCGGCTGGCCCGGATACCAGCGATCCGGGTTCAGCCGCTGCCCGATCGCCTCCCCAATCCACTCCATCGCCTGCCGCGCCCACCGCTGCACGCCGTACGGACCTTCCCGGTGCGCGCACAACAGCCGGTGCCCCTCCGAATGCCGCAGTGCAGCAAAGGCATCACCGGATTCCGCGGCTGCGGTGACTGCGTCGGCCGTCCCCACCACGTCCGCCCGCAGTGCGTCCAGGTCTTCCGGACCGTGGAACGACACCTCGGGGAAACCGCTCGACAGGATTTTCATGACCTCATCCGGTTCGCCCTTCCGCACCGCGACAGCCAGCTGGGCGATGCCGCCGCCGAACCGCCGCCCGCGGCTGAGCCGGACCACCCCGCCCCGCAACCTGTCCCGCTCCCCCGCGCTCAATGCGGCCTCGAGCGGGTCGTCGGCCGCCTCCAGGTCGGCGCCGACGATCCTGGCGAGCACCGGATTCTCGGTTCCCGTCACCGGCCGGGCCACGAGATCGGCCAGAACCGCGCCCGCGTCGACGGACGTCAGCTGATCGGGGTCGCCGACGAGCACCAGCCGGGTGTCCGGGCGGACCGCCTCGAGGAGCCGGCACATCATCGTCAGCGACACCATCGACGTCTCGTCGACCACGATCGCGTCGTAGGGCAGGTGATTGTTCGCGTTGTAACGGAACCGGCTGCCACGTCCGCGCTGCCAGCCCAGCAGCCGGTGCAGCGTCATCGCGGCCAGGTCGGGCGGCAACCCGAGTGCGTCGGACTGCTCGCGCACCGACTCCTGCAACCGCGCCGCGGCTTTCCCGGTGGGTGCGGCGAGCGCGATCCGGAGGCCCGGCCCTGGCTGCCTGGTCAGCAGCGCCAGCACCCGGGCGACGGTGTGCGTCTTACCTGTTCCGGGTCCGCCGACCACCACCGACGTCCATTGTGTGGCGGCCACCGCGGCAGCGATTCGCTGCCGGTCCGGTGCCGGAGCCGGCGCCCCGCCGTCGTGCTGGTCGCGGAACAACGCGTCCAAGCCCTCCCGCAGCGACTGCTCGTCGACGAGGGGATACCCGACGGCGCGCTGGTCGAGTACCCGCCGGATGGTCGCTTCCTGCCGGAAGTACCGGTCGAGGTAGAGCAGTCCGCCGTCGGCCGTGTCGACGAGCCGCAGCGGCCGCAACGGACCCGCCGAACCACCGGTGACCAGCGGACTCCGCCGCAGTGCCTCGACGACGATGCCGTCGTCCGGCCAGGGCAGTGCGTCGAGATCGACTTCGGACTCCTCGTCGACGGTCACCTCACGGATCCGCGTCAGGTCCAGGCACACCGAGCCGGACCGCACCGCGCGCACCGCCAGCGCGGTGGCCAGTACGACGTCTTCCGAGGATTCGCCTCCGAGCGCCGACAACCGCAACGCGACGTGCACGTCCGCGGCGGCGAGCACACCGGCCTCGTTGAAGACCCGCAGCATCCCCTTGCCGCGCTGCGCCACCTGCACCTCGGTCATCGCGTCCCCTCGTGCTCGGAGCCCGACCCGGACAGCAGATCGGACAGCTCGGTGATCAACGCGGCGGGCGGTGCCCAGTCGAAGACTCCGCATCCGGGCGGGGTGTCGGGGCCGACCATTCCGCGAACGAACAGGTACTGGACGCCACCGAGGTGCACCGCCGGACCGTAGTTCGGTTGCCGCCAGCGCAGGTAGCGATGCAACGCAACGGAATACAGCAATGCCTGCAGCGGATAGTGCGCCCGCACCATCTCGGCGGCCATGCTCTCGCGGGTGTAGTGCGCGGTGGTGAGGTCGCCTTGCGCGAGGCGATTGGTCTTGTAGTCGACGACGACGTATCGCGGTCCGGGCAGTCGCAGCACGGCGTCGATGCTGCCGGTGAGGTATCCGCGCAGCGGGGTCGGTTCGAGTGTCTGCACGGCGTCGGCGTACGACCGCAGCGGATCGTCGACGGGAAGGTGGGTGCGCAGCAGCTCGCCAACGCCGTCGAGCATCACGGTGAGCGAGGGCGTGTCGCCGCCGGCCAGCGGCAGTTCGAAGTCGAGTTCCGCCAGCAGGTCTGCGGGTGCGATGTCGGCGAGCGTCGTTTCGGCCCCCGCGCCGAGGGGCGTCCGCAGCACGGGCAGCAGCGCCGTCGCCAGCTGGGCGGGGTCGATGTCCGACAACGTCGACGCGATCACGTCGCGGCAGCACCGCAGAACCTCTGCATCCAGGTCGGGTGCCGCGGTGTCGACGATCTCGAAGACGGCGTGGACGAGCGTGCCGAACGTCGCGCCGCCGGGCAGCTCGTTCATCGTCGACGCCACCCCCGAAGTGATGTCGGCCGGCGCCTGTAAGGGAGGTTCGGCCGGTTCGTCCGTCTTCTCCTCGACCTCGGCCTCACTGCCCACCGCGGGCGCGTCGTGCGCAGATGCCGTCAACGCCGAATACGACGTGCGACGCCATCGCGTGTCGAGCAGCCGCCGGAAGCGGGCGGCTTCCAGGTCTCCGCGGGGCTCCCGCTGTGGTGTCCACCCGACCCGCACGATCGGGTCGGAACCCACCGCCTCGACGGTCACCGTCTCCGGAGCTGCCGTCCCCCACGCGGACAACCGTTCCGCGACAACCGGATCCTCGGGAACGGTGACCTTCTGCGGTACCTCCCGCTGCCCGGGCTGCCGTCCCAGGATCATCCGGTGCAGCGGCGCGCCCGCCGTCGTGAACGCCGGTGCCCACCACACCACGAGCCCGCACATCGCCCGGGTGACCGCGACATACAGCAGCCGCAACTCCTCCCCCGCCTCTTCCGCGTCGTGCCGGTTCCTGCGGTCCGCGTAGCCGGGGCTGCCCGGACCACCGACGTCGAGGATGCGTCGTCCGTCGTCGTCGTGCAGCAGCAGTTTGCTCGGTTTCGAGATCTTGACGGCGTCCCAGGCGTACGGCAGGTACACGAGCGGGAATTCGAGGCCCTTGCTGGCGTGGACGGTCGCGATCTGCACCGCCGCGGCGTCGCTGTCGAGTCGTCGGCTGCGGTCCACCCCACCCGAGGACGGATCCTTCATGCGCTCGGTGAGCCATCGGGTGACGGCCGTCAGACCGAGCGACTGCTCGACGGCGGCACCGTTGAGCAACTGCGCCACGTGCCGGAGATCGGTCAGTGCCCGCTCGCCCGCTGCCACCCGCAGGAGTCTCGCCTCCAGTGCGGCGACCGCGGACAGTCGTTCGAACAGCGCCGCGAAACCGGACTGGGCGAACACCGCGCCCAGCTCCCGGAGCTGCCCACCGACCTCGGCGACGATGTCGTCGCCGCGAGCGTCGATTTCCTCGGCCGTGTGTCCGAGCAGCGGGGTGAGCGCGGCCAGCCGCACCCGGTCGGACCGGTGCGGTTGCTCGATGGCCTGCAGGATCCAGAGCCAGTGCTGCGCAGCCGGAGTGGTGAAGACACTGGCCCCGCCGGCGAGCACGGACGGCACACCCGCCCGGTCGAGGGCGTCGTGGACCAGTGTGATCTGCGCGTTGGTGCGCACCAGGACGGCGATGTCGCCGGGTTCGACGAGTCGGGTGTCGCCCCCGACGTCGAGTGTCGCGCCGCCGTCGAGGAGAGCGACGACGTCGGCGGCGAGGTCTGCCGCGATCCGCTTCCGGAGCGGCCCGACCGCGGGGTATCCCGACTTGTTGATCGGCCCGGCGCCGGTCCTCGGCAGATACCGCAGCCGTAGCGGCGCGGCGCCCGTCAGACGCGACTTCGGTCTCGCACCGTCGACGCGGTGCACCACGATCTCGGGATGCCCGAGCGCGGCGCCGCCGTGCAGATATTCGAGGCCGTCGAGGAGTTCCTGATCGCTGCGCCAGTTGGTGGTCAACTCCTGGTGACGGTCGGCCGACCGCACCGCGTCCAGATAGCTGAGCACCTCCGCGCCGCGGAACGCGTAGATGGCCTGCTTCGGATCGCCGACGAGCACCAGCGTTCCGCTGCCGTGGAACGTGCGGCGCAGAATGTCCCATTGCAGCGGGTCGGTGTCCTGGAACTCGTCGACGAGCACCACGCCGTAGCGTTCGCGGACACGCCGGCAGGCCGCCGCACCGTGCTCGGGATCGCTGAGGACGCGGTGGAGCAGCATCGGCAGATCGTCGAAGTCACGCAGACCCACTGCGCGTTTGCGCCGTTCGACTTCGGCGCGCACCGCCTCGGCGAACGCCACCCGGTCCCCGGCCGGAGTGCCCCGAGCATCTTCCGGGGCGAGCACGGCCTGCGGGTCGAAGATGGCGGCCCGGGCGGCCGCGGTGGCCTCCGCCGGCGTGAACGGCGCCGACTCGACGCGACTGTAGGCGCGCAGGTACAGGTCGGCGATCACCTCCGTCGTAAGGTCGTCGGCGGCCTCGACCAGGACCGTGTCGGGGTCGCGTTCGCCCGCGATGCCGAGCCCGTCGAGCATGCGCTGACAGAAGCTGTGGGTGGTGACGATGGTGGCGGCGTCGAAGTCCGACAATGCTTGCAGCAGGCGCCGGCGCCGCAGCGTCACCTCGCCGGTGTCGGCTTCGGCGAGATGCCGGATCAGCTGATCCGCGCTCAGCCGTGCCGCTGCCGGATCGGCCAATGCGGCTGCGGCGGAACCGAATCGTTCACGGGTGCGTTCCCGCAGCTCCTGCGTGGCCGCCCGGCTGAACGTCACCAGCAACAGCTGGGACAGGTCCACGCCTCCCTCGGCGACGAAGCGGGCGGCCAGGCCGACGATCGCGTACGTCTTGCCCGTGCCGGCGCTCGCCTCGAGCACCGTCGTACCCTCCGGCAGCGGACCGAGGAGGTCGAAGCCGCGCGCGCCGGTCACGGCTGCGCCAACGTCTCGGCGGCGAGCAGCGGCGCCCACAGTTGCCGGGCGTAGTTCTCGATGGTCACCGCGTCGCCGAGGACGTCGATGCCCGGTGAGGACCCGTACACGTACGTGATGTGCCGGTCGCGCGAGTCACCGAAGTCACTGCTCCACTCCTTCCGGGCCGCCTCGATCGCGTCCTCCATGCTGCTGCCGCCGTGGCGTCGTTCGGCATACGCCGCCGACGCGCCCGTGGCGATCGGCAACGGCGCGTGCAGCCCCAGATCACGCAGTTCGACGAGTCGCACCAACTCCTCCAGTGCGTTCTCGGGTGCGGTGAGGGTCGAGCGCCACGCCGGACGGCTGTACGCGCCGCGGCCGGTCGTCACGGCAGTCCATTCGGTCTCGTTGTCGGACGCCGCGACCGCCAGCAACTGCGCCCAGGCGGCGAGGCGGTGTTTCGGCCCCAACTTCGAATACGTGGTGGTCGCGATCACCGACCCGTGCACCCCGCCGACGGTGCCGGTGAGGCGCCGTCCGGAACCGAGATCGACATCGACGTCCACCGTTTCCGCGCGCCCGACGTGCACGGACCCGCTGACGGCGACGAGCGACTCGACCGCGTGCTCGATTCCCCCGAGCACCGACTCCCCCAACTTGAACGGCGGCAACGTCCCGCGGCGCCACTCCGCGGCGCGGAAGTCGGCCAGTTCGACTCCCGTCAGCCTCGCGACGAGCATCCTCTGGCCGAGATCCCACCGGGCCAGCGGATCGGGCGACACCTCCAGTGCGTCGGCGAGGTCCTCGTCCACGTCGGGGACCCGCAGCCCCAGCCGTTGCCGCAGAAACGCCTGCGTCGGGTGCACCAGGAACGCGATGAGGTCGGCGAGATCGACGTCCCCGAGGGGCGGCGGCACCAACGGTGCCGGCAGGAATGCGGGCTCCGGTTCAGGCGGGTGCTGCGCGGCACGGGCACCGGCCAGCGCCGCCCGATCGAAACTGAACGGGTGCTCGGGCCGGAAGTTGCGTGCATCGAACGGCTGCAACGGATGCCGGGTCACGATACCGGGCAGGGCGTCGCTCCCGACGGTGGCCGCCACCGCGTCGAGCAATTCGGACAGCGGGATCGCCGGCGGCCGGGACATGCCGGTGACGGGGTCGGCGCCCGTATAGAACAGCAGGAGTTTCTCACTCGCTGACATCACGGCGTCGAGCAGCAACTGCCGATCCTCGCTGCGCGGATCACGTTCGCCGAGAAGCGGATTACGGGCCAGCACGTCGTCGCCGTCCACGCTCACCCCGCGCGGGAACACTTCGTCGTCGAGGCCGAGGAGAACGACCACGCGGTGCGGCACCGACCGCATCGGCACCATGGTGCACACCGTCAGCTCGCCGGTGCGGAAGTTCGCTCGGGTGGGACGGCCCGCGAGCCGGGTGGCCAGCATCGCGCGCACGTCCGACAGTCGCAGGACCGCGTCGCCGCCGTGCTCCATCGCCGCCCCGAGTTCTCGTCGCGCCTGCGCGAGTTGCCACGTGTCGGCGGCGCTGACGTCGACGAGCAGATCGAGTGCCCGGGTGAGCGCGCTCGACCAGTCCGCGACCGACTGCGGCCCGCCGAGCCCGCGCAGCGCGACGTCGAGCCGGTCGACGAATTCGGCGAGCCGACCGGTGAGGTCGATGTCGTTGCTGTCGACGTCGTCGAGCGGCAGCGCCAGGGCGAGCCATTCGCCGTCGGACTCGTCGGCGGCGGCACCGAGCAGGATGCGGTCGAGCGCGGTGGTGAACGTGTTCTGCGGGAAGTCGCCGAGACCGAACGCCGCGCGCTGCCGCGGACCGATTCCCCAGCGGGCTCCTGTCGCGGTCGCCCACTCCCGGATCCGTTCGAGGTCGTCGTCGCCGAACCGGAACCGCCTGCGCACCGGCGCGGCCGCCGACAGGTCGAGGACCTGGCTCGCCGTCACCCTCGCGTCGGCGAGTTCGAGGAGAGTCGACACCACGGCGAGAACCGGATTGGTCTGGTGCAGGGCACGGTCCGCGAGCCGAACCCGCAGACGATGGCCGGGATGCCCGAGCACGTCCTGCCCGAACGCCGCCCGGATCAGCGGGGCGTACGACTCGACGTCGGGGCACATGACGAGCACGTCACGCGGTTCGAGAGTCGGATCGTCCTCGAAGAGATGTAGGAGGCATTCGCGCAGGACCTCCACCTGGCGGGCCGGTCCGTGACAGGCGTGGACCTGGACGGAGGTGTCGGCCGTGCATTCGGCGAGCGCGGGCGCCCGGTCGTCCCGGACATCCGCCTGGAGGCACCCCAGCAGGGAGTCGCGGGGCGCAGGCCCCTCGTGGTGGAGGTCGTCGACGTCGAGGCGGGTCAGCCTCGACTCGAGTTCGCGGACGTCCCGCGCCAGGCTCGACAGCAGCGGGTGGGCGACGGACAGCGCGGTGGGGTCGTCGGCACGTGCGAGCACGCTGTCCGCCGTCGACAACGACGACCACATGGCGGGACTCGGATGCGGAAGCCACAGGTGCACATCACGATTGACGGCGAGGTCGGCGAGGACGGCGATCTGATCGGTCGCGAGGCGCGTCGGACCGAACAGTGATAATCGGGCGGGGAGTTCGACGAGATCCGGTTCCGCGCGCAGCCGGGCGCAGGCGGAGTCGAGCCGCTCGGCGGGAGCGGGGCTGCCGATCTTCTCGCGCAGCCGCCGCCACAGTTCGGCCTGCCAGAGAAGGTCGTCGTCGAGTGGACCGCCCGCACCGTCGGTGTCGCGACCACCGGCCCAGTCGACCAGCATCGCCGGCCGCTGTGCGGCGTAGCTGCGGAACAGATCGGTGAGGTGTGACGCGGTGGCGTAGCGCCGGCCCGGCCGGTGATCGTCCGGGTCGCGGTCCGGGACACCGTGCCCGAGGTGTTTCGCGAGGACGGCGCACCAGGGCTCACCGAGGCAGTCGTCGACGACGCCGAGCAACGCCCACAGCACCCGGGACGGATTCCACGGATCGTCGTCGGCGGACACCCCGGTGGCGGCGGCGAGGCACTCGTCGACGAGCCGGGTCGGTGACGGGAAGTCGATGTTCGCGGCCACCCCGTCGCCGACGCCGGGCCGGGCACCGAGCGCGGTCGAGAGTCGCTGTGTGAGCCAGCGCTCCACCCCCTTCGCCGGGACAGCCACGACCTCCCGGGCGAACGGATCGGACAGCGGGGTCGCGAGCACGTCGCCGAGAGCCGACGCGAGAGTGGTGGAACGCTCGGCGCGATGCAGTACGAGCACGTGGCCTCCCTTCGCTCCCCAACTCCGGTCGGCTCAGACTTACCACACCCCACCGACTCGGGAGGCCCACTCTGCAGGTGAGTGGCAAAGTGTGCCGGGGCACGCTTCGCCACGCACGTCAGCGGCCGGGGCGCGCCTGGGTGAGGTGCGGGACCCAGCCGTGGGTGGGCCACTTCTTCAGACCGACCTTGGCGGGGACGATGCGCTTGTTCACGAATTGGCTCTCCAGTTCGGTGTCGGGCTCGCCGGTGAACCGCCACAGCGCCGCGTCACCGGGTCGTGCGACCGACGACCAGGACTTGGCACGGTATGCGGCTCGAACGATGTTGTCCGCGAACACGATCACGGGGATGTCGTCGGTGTTGCGCACGGCAGCGCCCGCCGCCCACGCGCCGCGGGACAGTTCGTACACCTCTTCCGGCGTCACGCCGCGCCGGGACGCGGCGGGCACCTCGAGGACGACGCAGGGGGTGGGGAGGTTCGGGACGGGTTCTGCTGCGTACTGCAACACGAGGTCGTCGACGGGCACCGCGCGATGCTCGCCCGCGCCACCGGCGAGATTGCTGAGCACCGCACCGTCGTTCAGCCCGAGCGCTCCCACGACTCCGCTGCGCACCGCACCGGCGACGTCACCGGTGTCGGCGATCCGATGCGCCACGATGTAGTGCTCGACCTCGTGGCCGGAGTCGTAGATCTCGCGGATGCGGGCGATCGTCGCGGCCTTCACCTCGGCGGTGTCGGTCTCCGGATCCTCGAGCGTCTTCCGGTGCTCGTTCTCGGCCAACGCCTCCCACACGTAGCCGTACACCCGGGTGCCGCGCCCGGCGCCGACGTAGAACACCGACCTGTTGCGGGGATCGAGGAGCGCGTAGACGTAGGTGCCGAGTTCCTCACCGACCCGCTTCGGGAAGGGCTGCGGCGCGTGGCGGGTCTGATACACCTCCTTCAGGATCAGGCGCAGCGCCGCCAGTTTCAACGCGACGGGTACACCGCCGTCGATGCCGTCGAAGAGTGCGGTGGCCGCGCCCTGCACGGAGGAGAAGGTGTGCCCGATGTGCCGTTCCAGCGACTTCGTGACGTCCGCGAACTGCGCGAACCGCACCCGGGGGTCGGGTGCCGCGTTGTCCAGGTCGTTGGACGCGAGGAAAGTCTGGACCTCGGAATTGTCGAGCCAGCGAGAAGTGATGTCGATCGGGATCGTCCAGACGGTAGCCATGCCCCTACCGTAAGGGAAAACCTCGGTGAAGAACTCGCACGAGGAAGGCTCGAGGAGATTCGAACCCTTTCGACGTGCTACCGAGTGCGGGAGGATGGAGTGGTACCCATTCCGACGCAGGTTGGGAGAACATTCATGACAGCGCCCAGCTACTCCACCCGCACGGCCGTCGACATCGCGGTCGGCATTCTCATCGCCTTCCGCGGATGCTCCGAGAACGACGCGTTCACCGAACTCGCGGAGACGTCCCGCCGACACAAGGTCGCCCTCGCGCGCACCGCCCGCGCACTGATCGCGTTCATCCAGACCCATCACCACGACCTTCCCGCGTCCGACGTCACGGCTGCCGCTCTGCAGTGGAGCCACGCCACTCCGTACCGCGGCGCGTTCGGTACGGCCGCGTGAATTCGGTCGAAGTCTGAGAATTCTCTGGCTTCGACGGCGCGACGCTGCCCAAACCTTCAGACTCGATGTGAGACCGAACGACCAGCGCACCGAGATACGAAGAGGTAACTGAGTTGACGATCCGCAAAATCACGGTTGCCGCGGTAGCGATCGCCGCAGCCCTCACGATGTCCGCTTGTGGTTCCGACGAGCCGTCCGGGCCGAGCGCGACCACCACGTCCACGACCACGGCAGCGGCCGAGACCACCGACGACCTCGTTCTGCCCACCGCAGCCGAACTCAACGCCCTGCTGGCCAAGGGCCTCGACCCGGCCACTCCCCTCGAGGAGAAGATCGCCATGGTGGAGGGTTCGGAACAGGACCCGAACCTGTTCAATCAGGTCGCTGCCGCCGCCCAACAGGCGGGTGCGCAGGTCACGGTCCTGGACCCGGTGATCGACAACGGTGACGGCAGCGCCAGCGCGCAGCTGCAGCTGACGATCAACGGACAGGTGCAGCAGAACACCCTGCCCGCCATCTTCGTGCCCGGCGAGAACGGGACGTGGAAATTGTCGAAGGCGACGGCATGCTCCATCGTGGCGATCGCGCAGCTGACGTCACCGGCCTGCCCGCCCGCCTGATCCGGACTTCCGCGTCACGCGCCTTCCAGGGCCTCCCCGATCTCCTGGACGGCGCGGTTGTGCTGATCGGTGATCAAGATGTGTCCTGCCGCGATGGTCAGGGCAACCGGCCATTCGATGATCTCGACGGCGGCGAGCAAGCCGATCGCCGCGAAGAACGCCAGTTGCTCGGGCCTCGGCAGCGGCACCCTGCCGAGGATCGGTAGCTGCACCGCGAAGCCGCGCGCCTCCCGCACCCGCTGGACGGCGTCGCTCTGCGACTCCGCCTCCGACGTTTGTTGGGCCATGGTTCGTCTCCCTTGTCCGTGCCGTTTCCCGGTCAGCCACCTTGATCGCGGACCGTGTCAGCTGTGCTGAGTTCCGTCGCCCAGACCGCTGCCGGTGTCGTCTCCGCCGCCGGGGACCCGTTGACCGGGGTGGTCACCCGTGTCCTCACCCCGCCGCTGCGAGAGGTGTACGCCGTGCTGCTGCGGGCGGGTGTGATCGACATCGTCGACTGATCGCCCGCAAGCTTTTCGAGCAGCCCCGGTGCGAACGCGGCTGCCGCGGTCGCTGCACCCGCGCATCCCAGCGCCTGCCCCCACCCGACCGGTCCGAGCGGGGTGCAGCCGAGGAGCTGGCTGACCCCGGGTGTACCGACCATCACGGTGAGTGCGGCCAGTGATCCGCCCGCGGTGAGCACCACGAGCGGGCTCCGCGAGTCGATCAGCGTCTGACCCAGCTGCGTGCCGACCAGTGCCACCAGCCCCACCGTCGACGCCCGGCGTTGCCTGCCCGTCACGCTCGCCAGCGCCCACGCCGTCGTCGCGCCTGCCGCGGTGGCGGCGCCGCGGATCGCGACGGTCCGCCACAGCGCAGCGCTGTCCGGTCCGCGGCCCTCTCCCCGGGCCTGTTCGTTGGGCGGGCTCACCGCGAGCGCGGCAGCGGGCAGGGCGTCCGTGAGCACGTTCACCAACAGGAGCTGACGCGCCGTGAGCGGCGACCGTCCGGCGATCGCGCTGCCGATCAGGGCGAACGCCACCTCCCCGGCATTTCCGCCGAGCAGCACGGACACCCCCGCCTGCACCCGCCGCCACAGCTGACGGCCCTCGTCGAGGGCGTCGAGCAACGCGTCGACGCGGCCGTCGAGGAGTACCACATCCGCGGCGCTGCGGGCCGGGTCGCTGCCGCGCGAGCTGACACCGATCCCCACGCTGGCCGCCCGGATCGCGGCCGCGTCGTTGGCGCCGTCGCCGACCATCGCGCAGACGTGACCGACGCGTTCGAGGGTCTGGACGATCTGCACCTTGTTCTCGGGCGACATCCGGGCGAAGACGACGCACTTCTCGACGGCGTTCTCCTGCCCCCGGTGCGAGAGGGTGTCCCAGTCGGTCCCGCTGATCACCTGCTCGGACGACACGGCCAGTCCCAGCTCCCGTGTGATGGCGGTGGCGGTGACGGGATGGTCGCCGGTGATCAGCCGGACCCCGACCTGTAGCCGTTCCAGGTCCGGCAGCAGTCCGGCCGCTTCGGGTCGTGGGGTGTCGGCCAGCCCGAGCAGTCCGACGAGGTGCAGGTCGCTGCCGCACAGATCGTCGAGTACCGCGGCGTCGTCGGCCGCGCGGCGCGCCTGGAAGGACGTGACGGTCCGGCGGGCGACGGCGATGACGCGCAATCCGTCGGCAGCCATGCCGAGAACGGTGTCGTGGACGGCGTCGGCGTCGATACCGGTGCACGCCGCGACCACGACCTCCGGTGCACCCTTCACCGACAGCTGCGTCCCCGACAGCGCGGCCGAGTAGGGCCGGCCGGAGCGGAACGGCAGGACGCTGCTCCGGTCGTCCTCCCGCGGAAGCAGACCCACTGCCGCGTCGGCGATCGCGACGTCGGTGGCGTGCGCGGCCGGACCGCCGTCGGGCGTCACGGCGCTCCGGCCCGCGCACGCGAGGACGTCCTCGCGATCGAACCCCGGTTCCGGGACGGCGGTGACAACCCGCAGGCGGTTCTCGCTCAGGGTGCCCGTCTTGTCGAAGCACACCACGTCGACGCGGCCGAGCGCCTCGACCGACCGCGGTGCCCGCACCAGCGCGCCCGACTTCGTCAGTCTGCGTGCGGCGGCCTGCTGCGCCAAGGTCGCGACCAGCGGAAGACCCTCGGGAACCGCCGCCACCGCGACCGCGACGCCGCTCGTGACGGCCTGCCGCAGTCCGGTGCCTCGCAAGAACCCCACGGCTGTGACCAGGGCCCCACCGCCCACGCTGACGGGCAGCACCCGGTCGGTGAGGCTTCTGAGCTGCGCCTGCAGACCCACGTGCGACGCACTCGCGGGGGTGAGCGCACCCGCGCGTCCCGCTTCCGTTGCGTCGCCGACCGCGGTGACGATCGCCGACGCCGTGCCGGTGAGGATCGTGGTACCCGCGAACACCATGCATGCACGTTCGCTGAGCGGCGCGCCCGGGGTCGGCGACGGCTGCTTGCTCACCGGCAGCGATTCCCCGGTGAGCGAGGACTCGTCGACCTCGACGCCCGACGCCTCGACGAGCCGGCCGTCGGCGGGCACCACCTCGCCGGGGCCGATCTCGATCACGTCGCCCGGCCGCAACCGGGAGGCCTCCACCCGCTCGGTCACGCGGCGCTCCGGGGACCCGGCGACGCGGTGCGCGGGCGGATCGCCCGCCGCCAGCAACCGGTTCAGCAGACGTTCCGCGTGCAGGCGTTGCACGGCCGACAGCGCGGCGTTGCCCGCCAGCACGGACCCCACGAGCACCGCGTCGATCGGCGACCCCAGCAGGGCGCTCGCCGCCGATCCGGTGGCGAGGACGGGGGTCAGCGGATCCGACAGTTCCGTGCGCATGGCCCGGCCGAAATCCCAGGCCAGCCCGACCGGCCACGCGGTGAGCCGCCCGATCGCCTCGACCGGGGTCAGCACCAGATTCACCGACCGGCGCCGGGACGCCGCGGCCTCCTCGTCGTCGCGCGCGGGCAGCAGCCGGCGCACGTCCGTCACCGGCATCTCGTGCCAGGCGTGAACCGGGGCGGCGGGCGGAACCTCGGCCCGCAGGACACTGCGCGCGAGGGAGTGCCCCGTCCACAGTCCTGCGGCCGCGCCGACCGTGACGGGTCCGGGTCCGCGCCCACGCACTCCCGGCAGCATGACGAGCGCACCGAGCATCGACGCCGCCGTTGCGATCTCGACGCCACGCCGGCTCGCCGTCCGCGCGTCCGGCAGGGACCGCAGCACCCGCCAGACCCCGACGAGGTCGTCGACCAGCAGGTCCGCGCACCACGGCGGCGGGGCGTCGTCGGCGAGGACACCGATACCGACGTCGGCGGACGACAGGGCGTGCGGCGCCCGGCTTGCGACCACCGCCACCGTCGCGCCGTTGGCCTGCAACTGCGCGACGGCGTCGCGCAGGTCCGCGTCCAGTGATCCGCTCGAGGGGAGCAGATCGTCGAACGCCGAGCGGAGTCCGCCGAGCGTGTCCACGTTCACCGACACCACCTGGGCGCCGGACGTGCGCGCCTGCGCGAGCACGGCCGCCGCGCTCGGATGGTGGGCAGGCGTCACGAGTACGGCGGCATCTTCGTCCACAGCTGCCGCGGCGACGTCGTCCGGCAGGTCGGTCAGCGCGTGCCAGCCCACCCCGAGGGCGCCGGCCTCGACGGCAGATCGAGCGGCCTCCCACACTCTCGTCCGGTCGGCGTCCCGAACCGCACGGATGCCGCTCACCCGGAGCTCCGCTGTGTGCAGCACCGCCGGGTCCACGACCACCGCGTCGACCCGGTCCAGGCAGCGCAGCGCGCCGGGACGCAGGGCCAGCACGGCATGTCGATCGGCCAGTCCACGGCCGAGTGTCGCGGCGAAGGCCTCACGCGCGGTGCGCGCCGCCTTCGGCGCGGCGACCAGGGCCGCGTCCGCGGCGCCCGCGACGCTTCGGGTCGCCGCTCCCACCGCGGTCGCGCCCACCCACTGCGCGATCGCCGCCCGGTCCACGTCCCGCTCCACCGGTCCCGATGCGCCGCGTGCGCGGGCGGGGCGATCCGTGTCGTCCGCGGGGGCCCGGGCCAGTTCGGGTTCGCGGCGGTGCCATACCCGCCGGCCCGACCACGCCTCCGCCGCGATCGCCGACCGCAGTGCCACGTCCACGGCGAGTGACGCAGGTGCCCGCCGCAGCACGTCGCCGACGGCCTGAGCGGTGGCGAGCAGCAGTTCGGCGGCGTCCGGCCCGAGCCGGTCCTCGACCATGCTGCGCAATCGCGGTTGATAGTTGACGAACGTGACTGCGGCGGCAGGCACCGCCGCCGGCAGGGTGGGCATTGGAAGCAGGCGAACGCCGACGGCCGCGACCAGGCCCGTCGTGACGGCGGCGAGTGCGAGGGCGCGTTCGGCGAGTGCGACGTCGTCGCCGGGAAGTTCTCGGGGCCGGTCGCGGACGGCACCGCGGGCGATCGGTCGCGCGACACCCTCCGCGCCCGCGACCACGGCACACAGCGTGGCCACCGACGGTCCGTCCTCGTCGACCGTCACCACCAGTCGGGACAGCGCGCGGTTGAGTTCCGCTCCCGCCACACCGGCGGTCTCTCGGACGGCGCGGAGAACGGTCGCGGCCACGTCATCCCCGCGAGGCCCGTCGAGTCCGCGGACCTCGATCCAGGCACGACCGTGTCCGGAACTCGTGCGGCGGGCCGGGGTTCCCCCGAGCACCTCGGTGGCGATCTGCGTCGCGGTCCGCGCGGTGGTGGATATCAGATCGACTGCGACCGCGCCTCCGAAGGACGCCACCCCGAGTCCGACACCGGCGCCGCGCACCGGCAGGGAGGCGGCGGCACGGACGTATCGACCGAGTCCCACGGCAGCTACTGCCTGGAACCCGCGCCGAACTGCCGCAGCACGAGCGCCGCCCCGCCCACGGTGACGAGCACCGGCCACTCGACCAGTCCGGCCGCGCCGACGGCGGCCAAGGTCAGCGCGGCGGCAGGCGTCGAATGACTCCCGCTCTCCATTCCGGACCGGACCCCGCTCGCCGCTCCGCGCACTCCGCCGACCACACCACCGATCGCGGCCCCTCCGACCGCGCCGACCGCACTGGTCGTCGCGTTCGCGGCACCTGACACGGCGTGCACTGTGCCGTCGACGATTCGCATGATGAGCTCCCATCGGCCGTGGCCACAACCGCCGTTGCACGACGGATCATGTCTGCGGTACCCACCTCAGGGTATTCTCAACCGCCGCACGCCGGAACACTTTCAGGGAACTATCAGCGCCTACCGGATACTGTTCTGTCCCATAGGAATTCGATCACCCTGTTCGGTGCGCCAGAATTCCCAGCCGTCGTGGGTCTCGACGTCTCCGCTGATGTGACTGGCAACGGCGGTCGCCGCAGTCGTGGGGTCGGGGAACCGGCGGCCCTGCATCGGACCACGCATGATCTCCAGAGTCTGGGTGTCGGGGTCGAACCGTCCGACCAACCGATATCCCTCGAAGTCGGCCACGACCTCGAGTCGGGTATCGATCAGTTCCTCCAACGCTGCCGCCGCCTTGGCCGGCTTCTTCCGGGCCGAAGCGCGCGCGACGGCATCAGCGTGCAACGCCGCCGCCGTCGTCGCGCGCTGCGCGTCGCTGTACCGGCTGGGGTCCTTCTCCCCCGCCAACCCGAGAAGATCCCAGCGCCCGCGTCCGTGCGCGATCCGGCTCAGCGGAATCGCGTGGTGCCCGGTCCGCGTGCGGCCCGGGGTGTCCATCATCCACAGATCCACCTCGGCGCGGATGTCGTCGGCGACCTCGGAGGAGGGCACGACGAAGAACTCCTCCGGCGAACTCGCGAGATCCACGAACACCCAGAACTGCGAGCCGGTGTCGTCGTCGTCGAGCGATTCGTCCTGCTTGCGGGCCTGCCAGTCGCCGCTGAGCTTGGAGCGCACCCGCACGATGCGACTCGTGCCGTCGTCGCCCCAGACCTGGACGGGGTTACGTCGCGAGTGGGTGAGCCGGACGGCTTTGCCGCCCCGTTCCACGACGTCGGCGATGAAAGCCTGGATTCCCCGGCTGGCGGTGTCTTCCACTGTCTACGTGTCCGTCCCTGATTCTGCGTCCCGTACGCAGGTGGAGAGAGGTGTGGCGACGGGTTTGCACAGCACGACTCGGGGGTTCTTCTCCTCACCTTACGTGCCGAGCCCGGTTTCGGTGACTACCCGACCGCGCGTGCCGCTTCGGCTGCCTCGGCGAAGAACCACGACAGCACCAGGGCACCGGGGTCCACGACGCCGCGCGCCGCCTCACCGATGTAGCTGGCCCGCCCGCGCCGCGCAGTGATGTCCGCGGTCGCCGCGGCACCGCGGGCGGCGGCGTCCGCGGCCTCGGCCAAACCCTCGGCCGGACTCTTCCCGGCCGCGACGGCCGATTCGAGGGCGGCGACGGCAGGGGCGATGGCGTCGATCATCGTCTTGTCGCCGGGTTGCGCCCCGCCGAGTTCCTGGATCGTGTCGAGGCCTGCTCGTGCCGCGGCGGCGATCGCCTTCGTGTCCAGTCCGTGCGGTGCGTCGGCGGCCACCCGGTAGAACTGCCGGAACCAGACACCGAACAGCGCGCCGGACGTGCCGCCCGCATGACCGAGGTAGGCGTCGGACAGTGACTCGAACACCGTCGCCGGGGAGTAGCGGTCGCGGATCCCGGGCACGCCGACGTGGTCGAGGGCGGCCACCATGTTGGTGCCGAAGTCCCCGTCGCCCGCGCGGCGATCGAGGTCGGTGAGGTTCGGTTCCTCGGCGAGCACCTTCTCCACGAACGCGACGATCCACGCGCCCACCGCTGCCCGGCCCATCGTGTCGGCGGTGCCGGGCACCTCCGCCTCGTCCTCGCGGGAGGCGACGTTCGACCGGAACCGCACCTCGGATTCGTCTGCGATGCCACGGAATTCCCCAGCCGGGGCGTTCGGCCATCCCGGCGCGGCGGTCGGTGCGTCCCACAGGTCGAGGAGCTTGTCGTCGCAGCGCACCAGTGTGATGGACGCGCCGTCCATGTCGAGGGCGGTGACGAAGCTCCCGACCAGCGAGCGACGGATCACCACACCCCGCTCCGCGAGGTGGTCGGCGAGCTCACCGAACAGCAGTTGCAGCTCCAGCGGATGGGCCGCGCCGAGCCCGTTGACGATCGCGATCACCGGCTCGCCCCGCTCCACGCCGAGTGAGGCGAGGACGGGGTCGGTGAGCCGGCGGACCAGTTCGGCCGCCCCCATCGCGTCGACTCGTTCGGTTCCACGTTCGCCGTGAATGCCGATCCCGAGTTCGATCTGCCCCTCCGGGAGGTCGAACGACGGCGAGTCCGCCCCCGGAACGGTGCACGCTCTGAGCGCGACCGCCATGCTGCGGGAATTCCGGGCGGTGCGTCGCCCGAACTCCGCGACGGTGGCGAGGTCGTCGCCGCGTTCGGCCGAAGCGCCGCAGATCTTCTCGACCGCGATCGTGGCCGCGGTACCGCGACGTCCGGGTCCGTCCTCCCGTTCGGAGGCGACGTCGTCGTCGACGAGCACGTGCTCGACCGTGATGCCGTCCTCCGCCGCCAGTTCGCCGGCGATGCGGAAGTTGAGGACGTCGCCGGTGTAGTTCTTCACGATGTGCACGACGCCGCCGCCCGCATCCACGGCCCGGGTGGCGGCCCGCACCTGCAGCGCGTTGGGCGAACTGAAGATCAGGCCGGGGCAGGCTCCGGTGAGCATGCCCCGGCCGACGAACCCGGCGTGCAGCGGTTCGTGCCCGGACCCGCCGCCCGACAGCAACGCGACCTGCCCGGACGGCAACGGTTCCCGCCGTGTGAGATAACCCGGTTCCGGATGCCATTCGAGATCGTCGGTGGTGGCGACGGCCCCGCGGAGCGCGTCGACGACGAAGGACTTGGGCGAGTTCAGGAACTGTGGGTGCGCCATGCTCCCAGGCTAAGCGTCCACATGTGAGTGCCGCGGAGTGCCGGAGCACACTTTGCCACTCACGTGGGAGGCGGCGGCCAGTGCTTCCTCGAACTCCCGCAGGCCCGATTGCGATCCGAGCAGCAACGCGAGCCGGGTCAGGAATCCCTCGCGGTCCGATTCGTCCGCCTGGTCGAGCGCCTCCGACAGTCCCATCCACACGTTCTCGCGCAGCAGGTCGTCCGGTGCCGCCGTCGCCTCCGTGTGCGCGGGGACGACGCCCAGCGTGGGGGCGGTTGCCGTTTTCAGGTGGTCGTGAACGTTGCCGAGCAGCGACAGGTCGCGGATCCGGCACAGGACGAGTCCATCCGGGCGGATCACGAAGCACTCACCCGCGGACGCGCCGAGAGCGGTCGGCAGCGCACCGTCGGGGTCGTCGAGGACCGTCAGGTCGGCCGCCGCGTCCACCGCCGCCCCCGGTGCCGGGACGACGACCGCCCGCACCGATTCTGGCGACAGCGCCATCGCGAGCGCGGACGCGTGTGCGGCGATCCTCCGGGCACCGGCCGCGTCGACTCCGACACCGAGGAGCGCAAAACCCGTTCCCCGGACCCGGTTCAGCGAAGACTCCACCGACCCTTCGGCGGTGACGACGCGGACGCGCCGGTCCTCCATCGGATCCCCGGACAGCACGCCGGTCGTCCCCTCGGGCACCGGCCACGTGAGCGGCGACAGGTGCGCGTGCGTCGCACTCGACTGCCGCGGATTGATGAGGTGACCGAACTCCGGACGGGTCGTGGCCAGCGCCAGCACCGCGTCGCGGGTGGTGCGGTACCCGTGGCTGCCGGGCGACATGATGAGCGTCGACTTGCCCGCGTTGTCGACGTTCTGCCGCCAGGCGGCGCGACGTTCGGCCGAATACGCCTGCAGGAGAGACTCGTCCGCGGTCCCGTGGACGACGGCGGCCAGTGTCCAGGCCAGGGTCTCGGCGTCCTCCATGCCGGAGTTCAGCCCGCGGACACCGAAGATCGGCACCAGGTGGGCGGCGTCCCCGGCGAACAGGATGCGACCGTGCGTGAAGTCGTCCAGCGCGAGCGCGTGCGCGCGGTAGAAGCCGTGCCATTCCAGGGTCCACGGCACGTCGTTCTCGAGCCAGTCGAGGTGCCGGGTGATCCGGTCGCGGATGCGGTCTTCCTGCGTCTCGAGTTCGGCGTCGTCGGAACTGTCGAGTTGGTAGTCGATGCGCCAGATGTCGCGGGGTTGCTGATGCATGATGATCGTCGAGCCGGGGTTGCTCGGCGGGTCGAACCACACCATCCGCTCGGCGGGCAGCGTGGATTCCCAGTGGATGTCGGCGATCACGTAGTTGCCCTGATAGCTGTTTCCCTGCAACCGGATTCCCGCGAGTTCGCGCATCCGGCTGCGGCCGCCGTCGGCGGCCACCACCCACCGCGCGCGGAGTCGGCGCGCACCGAACGCGGTGTCGACGTCGAGCGTCACGTCCTCGTCCGACCGCAGCACCCCGGCGACGCTCGACGACCAGTGGAACGTGATCAGCGGGTGCGCGAGCAGCGTGTCCGTCATGATCTGTTCGATCTCGGACTGCGACACGTTGACCATGGGCCCGCGGACGTCGTGTTCGCCGTGCGCCATCTCGAAGTGCAGCACCTGCTCGTCGCGGTAGAAGCTGCGCCCACCCACCCAGGGGAGCACGATCTTCTCGAGTTCCGGGCCGAAGCCGAGCCGGGCCGCCACCTCGAGGCTGTGCCGGGAGATACAAATGGCGCGGCTGCCGAACGACACCTGGTCGGCGGCCTCGAGCACGGTGACGGGGATCCCGCGCTGCGCGAGGCCGAGCGCGACGCCCATGCCGACCGGGCCCGCGCCCACGACGACGACGGGCAGGGCCTCGTCGGTTGCACCGGTCGACGCGAATTCCGATACCGGGTACTTCTGTGGCTGAAAGTAGGTGGACATGTCAGGCGGCCTCCGCTTCCCGGCGCTTGGTGTTGGTTTCCGGCAACAGCAGGATCGAGACGAGACTGACCACGGCGATCACCACGAAGTAGGCGGTGACGGCCGTCGAACTGCCGAACGCTTCGAACAGCCACGTCGCCATGAACGGTGCGAGCCCGCCGCCGAGGATGGCGCCGATCTGGTAGCCGAGAGACGCACCGCTGTAGCGGATGTGGGCGGGGAAGAGTTCCGCGAACAGTGCCGACTGCGGCCCCGCGGTGGTACCGAGCACCGCCGCCATGACGATCATCGCGAGCAGCATGACGGGGATCGACGCCGTGTCGATGAGCGGGAAGAACACCGCGGCCACGATCACGAGTGCGATCGAACTCCACGTGTACACGCGGCGCCGGCCGAGCACGTCCGACTTCGAGGCCGACAGGGCCATGCCCGCCATCCAGACCGGGCACGCGACGATCAGCAGTGTGAGCATCGTGGCTCGGCTGTATCCGAGTTCCTTCGTGCCGTACGTCAGGACGTACACCATGAACACGTAGGCGATGCCGTTGGTCGCGATGAACGTGCCGGCCGCGAGCAGCACCGTCCGCCAGTTCTTCGTCAGCACCTCGACGATCGGCATCTTCACGATCGTGTCGCTCTCCTTGGCCTCCGCGAAGGCTGGGGACTCGAAGACTCCGAGCCGAATCCACATCGCGACGCCGACGAGCACGGCGCTCATCAGGAACGGCACCCGCCAGCCCCACGTCTGGAACGCGTCGTCCGGCAGCAGCTGGGTGACGGCGAGGAACACGACGTTCGCCATGATCACTCCGGCGGGGACGCCCATCTGCGGTGCCGCGCCGTACAGTCCGCGTTTGCCTTCGGGGGCGTGCTCGGTGGCCATGAGTACCGCGCCGCCCCATTCGCCGCCGACGCCGATGCCCTGGACGAACCGCAACGCCACCAGCAGGATGGGTGCGGCCACCCCGATGGCCTCGAAGTTCGGGAGCAGGCCGATGCCGACGGTCGCGGCGCCCATCATGGTCAGCGACAGCACCAGCATCGACTTGCGTCCGATGCGGTCACCGAAGTGGCCCATGACGACACCGCCGATCGGGCGGGCGATGAAGCCGACCGCGAACGTGGCGAATGCGGCGAGGGTTCCGGCGAACGTCGACGCGCCGGGGAAGAACTGCGGTCCGATCACCAGGGCTGCGGCGGTGCCGTAGATGAAGAAGTCGTACCACTCGATCGCGGTACCGACGAAGCTCGACAGGACTGCCCTGCGCGCTTCCTTGTGAGACACCGGCGGTGTCGCCTCGGTGATTGCCGTCATCGTCTGCCTTCCCGGTTCTGCTGCGCGCACACTCATCGCGCTACCGGAAAACAATGACCCGACTCACATACGTCTGAAAAGCGGGACTATCCCCACATGAATTGCGGAAAAATCGTGGAAGGCTCGAATACGCAGGTCAGGACGTGACGAACCGGATGAATGCTCGCGCGACCCGGCTCAGCGTCGCCTCCTGATGCCATGCCACGACCACGGCCACCGACGCCGGTTTCGGTTCGGCGATCGGTTTCACGACGACGGGCAGACCCTCGTACGTGACGTCGACCCGGGGTCGTTGCAGAAGCAGCGTCCACCCCAGACCGCGTCCGACGAAGGCCCGCGCCGTCTCGAAGTTGGCGGTGCGGTACGCCACCCGGGGCGCGAAACCGGCCTCCCGGCAGACGTCCATCGCATGGTTGGTGCTCGGTGGCGCGTCCAGCAGCACCATCGGGTGCTCGGCCAGATCCGCGAGCCGCACCGGCCCGTCGACGCCCGCCAGCGGATGCTCCGCCCCGAGCCCCACCATCGGCTCCCGGGTCATGAGCGGCACGGTCTGCCACTCCGGGGACAGGTCGAGGTCGTAGACGATGGCGACGTCCAGTTCGCCGCCCTCGAGCTGCGTCCGCAACCGGTTCTGCGTGTCTTCCCGGAACTCCACGGACACCCGCGGGTACTCGGCGGTGAACGCGTACAACATCGACGGCAGGATCGTCGGGCCGAGCGCCGGGTAGCAGCCGACGGCGATCGGCCCCGCGACGACACCGCCCTCCCCGGACGCGTCGGACTGCAGCTCCCCCGCCTGCTGCAACAGGGCGCGCGCCCGCGACAGCACCGCCTCCCCCGTCGGGGTCAGCTGCACACCGCGGGCGCGTCTGCGCACACACAATTGCGCCTTCAGTGCCTTCTCCAGGTCGGTCACCGCCGCGGACAGCGCCGACTGCGACAGGTGCATCCGCTCCGCCGCACCACTGATCGTTCCGGTCTCCGCGACCGCCACGAACGCCGCCAGCTGGCGCATCGTGTACACGGGGACGTTGTCGGGGCGGGGCATGCAAGAACGGTAGCGCGGACATTTCAGCGTCCGGTGGCCGCCGGAACCTGCGCGAGCACCTCCCGGGTGGCGGCGACCAGCCGCGCGAGCCACGCGTCCGTGCCGACGGCCCGCCGGAGCGGCTCGTTGGGGAGTTCGATGCTCACCGGGAGACCCGCCGGCAACGTCGACCAGATGTCGGCGAGCGGGATGCCACCCGTCCCCGGAACGAGGCGCTCCTCGCGGGCCTGACGGATCAGTTCGGCGTCGTCCGGCGGCGCGGGCACCGAGCCGTCACACATCTGGGCGTAGTGCAGCCATTCCCACGGGATCGCTGCCAGGTCGTCGAGGGTGGTGCTCGACCGTCCCACGTGCAGCCCGTCCACCAACACGCTGCGGGCCGGCCCGTCGGCCTGCGCCACGATCTCGACCGCGGTGGTCGCGTCGGGCACGGCCGTCCACGGCATGAATTCGAGGCTGGCGACGATGCCGTACTGCGCGCACAGTTCCGCCAGCCGGGCGTAGGAGTCGGCGAGCCGGGCGCGGTCGCGGTCGTCGCCGCCGACGAGCACGGCCTTCGCGCCGAGCCGTGCGCCCGCCTCGAGCAGCGGAACATACGACTTGGGATCGAAATCGGCTCCCAGTCGGATGATTTCGAGGTCGAACACCTCGATCGGCGAATCGTCGAGACGACGGATCAGCGCGTCGAGGGCGGCGTCGTCCTCGTGCAGCGGGTAGGCGGTGGTGCCGGGCGCGGCCGGCAGCAGCCGGATCCCGATGGTGTCGAAGCCGTGCTTCTCGGCGAGGTCCACCTGTTGCAGCGGCGCGGTGTCGAGCACGGTGAGTGCGGCGAGGCCGAGTGGGGCGGTCATCGCTGATCTCCTGTCGTCGAGGCGAGGCGGCGACCGGTGAGGTAGCCGAACGTCATGGCCGGGCCGAGGTTGATGCCGCCGGACGGGTAGTGGCCGCCCATGACGCTGGACTGGTCGACCCCGACGGCGAACAGCCCGTCGATCGGCTGGTCGTCGTCGTTCAGCACCCGGGACGCCGCGTCGGTGACCAGTCCGGCGAACGTGCCGAAGCTGCCGGGCACCACCTTGACCGCGTAGAACGGGCCCTCCTCGAGCGGTGCGAGGGAGGCGCTGGGCCATGGATTGTCCGGGTCTCCCGACCCGATGGTGAACGGTGTGGTGCCACGACCGAACTCGGGGTCGACGCCGTCGCGGGCGCCCTCGTTGAACGCTGCGACCGTCTTTTCCAGTCCGTCGGGGTCGACGCCGATCTTCTCGGCCAGCTCCCGCACGGTGCGGCCGCGGGTGAGATACCCCGACTTCAGGTACGGCCACGTGGGGATCGGCAGCGGCTTGGCCATGCCCAGCGGGAAATACCGCAGGTACCGCTGGTCGGCGATCAGCCAGGAGCAGACCTCGTCACCGTCGGGGACCTGGTCGACCATCGCGAGGGTGTAGTCGTGGTAGCCGAGGGCCTCGTTGACGAAGCGGCGTCCGTCGGCGAGAACGCCGATGGCGCCGGGCTTTCCGCGGTCGAGGATGTGCGGGAACACGCCCTCCTTGCCGTTGCGGTACCGGATGATCGACACCGGGCAGTACGCCACCGGTGACGCGACCGAGCGGTCCAGTCGCCCGCCGACCGATTCGCCGAGGGTGATGCCGTCGCCGGTGGTCGTGGACGGGGTGAGGGTCCGGTGTTCCCGTCCCGTGGGTGTGCGGGGGAAGAGTTCGCGACGCCGGTCGACGTCGCGACTGAAGCCACCCGTCGCGAGCACGACTCCGCGGCGCGCCTGCACGGTGTAGGCCCCGTCCGGGCCCTCCAGCCGGACACCGGTGACGGTGCCCGCGGAGTCCGTGGTCAGCGCGGTGGCCGCCGTGCTCACGCGAATCTCGACACCGGCGTCGAGCGCGGACCGCAGCAGCCGCCCGACGAGTGCGGTGCCGTTGACGAGTTGCTGGCCGCGGCGTGTGGTGGCGAGGTCGAGCAGGTGCGTGGACACCCTGCGGGCGCAGTGCACGAATGCCTTCGCCGAACGCGTCGAGTGCAGGAAGGCCTGCAGGTCCGGGCCGGCCATGATGCCCATGCCGAGGAACGACGTCTCGTAGAGCTGACGACGCAGGAGCGCCGCGACGTCGGGGCCGAGTCTCCGCAGGCTCACCGGCTTCGGCCCGACGGAGCGGTGCCCCGTGCCCGCTCCCGGTGTGTCGCCGTGGATGTCGGCGATCTTCGCACCCGGAACGAATTGCAGCGCCGTCTTCTTCTCGAAGAACTCCACCATCTCGGGTGCCCCGTCGAGCAGGGCGTCGACCTTGGCGGCGTCGAAGTTCTCGCCGAGTCGGTGCTCGAGATAGGTGCGCGGCAGCGAGCGGTCCTCGTTCACGCCGTCCGCCTGAGCGAACAGGTTCCGCGGAGCCCACATCCAGCCGCCGGACCATGCCGTCGCGCCGCCGCACGTGTCCGCCTTCTCGACGACGAGGACGGAGGCGGCCCCGTCGGCTGCGGCGACGGCGGCGGACAGACCGCCCGCTCCGGAGCCGATGACGACGACGTCATAGGTGGCGGTGGTGTGTTCGGGGGTCATAGCGTCTCCTGAGCGGATGTTGTTGCGAAAGTCGGTGCGGGCGTGAGGTCGACCACCCGGCCGGTGCGCGAGGACTCGTAGATCGCCGCGATGATCGCCAGCGAGGCGCGCGCGTCGCGTCCGGTGACGGCGGGGTCGCGACCGGTCAGGACGGCGTCCGCGAAGTCCTGCACCTGGAGTGTGTGGAAGTCGGCGAGTCCGGCGTTGACTTCCGTGACGTCGAGATTGGCACGGACGCCGGGGGTGAACGGGGTGCGGAACTCGACTTCGCCGGGGACCGTCCAGATCTCGTTGACGCCCTCCCTGCCCTCCGGGAACTCGAGGACGCTCGCAATCGCACCGGTCTGCCCGATCACGGTGACCCGGTTGCCGAGGTTGTGGTTGGCGCCGGTGGTCGCGGTGACGGTCGCCGTGCCGCCCGACGCGAACGAGACGACGGCGGACGCACTGTCCTCGGTCTCGATGTGGTCGCCGTGCGTGTGGGTGCGGATGACGCCGCTCACCGAGACGGCCTCACCCATGAACCATTGGAGCATGTCGATCTGGTGGACGGCCTGCGTCATCAGGACTCCGCCGCCGTCGGTGTCCCACCGTCCGCGCCACTCGTCGGCGGAGTAGTAGGACGGCGGGCGGTGCAGGAGCACCGACGCCTCACCGAGTACCGGAACGCCGATCCGGCCGTCGTCGACGGCCGTTCTGATGCGTCTCGCGGCCGGCCAGAACCGGCGCTGGAACAGCACACCGAACGTGATGCCGGCGCGGTCGGCGGCCGCGATCATCCGGTCGGCCGCCGCGACGTCGACGGCGATCGGCTTCTCGCACAGCACGTGGATCCCGGCCTCCGCCGCCGCGACGACCACCTGCTCGTGCACGGGATGCGGTGTGCAGACGGTGCACGCATCGAGGCCGAGGGCGGTCAACTCCTCCACCGAACCGACGGCTCGCGCGATGCCGTGCGTGGCCGCGAACTCGCGGGCGCGGTCGACGTCGGGGTCGCAGCAGCCGACCACCGCGACGCCGGGCACCTGCCGCAGGGCCCGCGCGTGGTTGCCGGCGATCTTTCCGCAGCCGACGATGCCGATACGTAGTGCCATCAGTAGTGCTCCTCCGTTTCGACGTCCCGGGCCGCGGACTCGCCGCGGTCGAGACGGTTCAGTGCGTCGACGTCCGCGGCGGTGAGCCGCACGTCGAGGGCGGCCAGGTTCTCGGCCTGGCGCGCGGGATTCGCGGATCTCGCGACCGGCACGACACCCTGCGCGAAGTGCCAGGCCAGGACCACCTGCGCGGGGGTGCGGTCGAGGCGCCGGGCGATGTCGGTGACCACGGGTGAGCCGAGAACCTCGCCGCGGCCCAGTGGGCTCCACGACTGCGTGGACACGCCGAGTTCGTCGTCGGCGCGCCGGACCGGCAGCCGGGCGAGCGACGGGTCCATCTGGATCTGGTTGACCGCGGGCGATTCTCCGGTCTCGGCGACGACGCGACGCAGGTGCGTCTCCAGGAAGTTGGAGACGCCGACGTGGCGGACGAGGCCGGCGTCGCGGCAGGCGAGCATCGCCTCGAACGCCGCCACGTACCGGTTGTGGCGTGGCAGCGGCCAGTGGATGAGGAACAGGTCGAGCCGATCGAGTCCCAGGTTTTTCAGGCTGCGCTCGACCGCGCCGCGGATGTCGCCCGACACGTGGTCGCTCCCCCGCAGTTTCGTGGTGACGAACAGCTCCTCGCGGGGCAGTCGGCACTCCGCGAGCGCCACCCCCACGGCGTCCTCGTTGTCGTAGATCGTGGCGGTGTCGATAAGCCGGTAGCCGGCTTCGATGCCGGACAGCACGGCCCGGGTGGCGTCCGGGCCGGTCAGTGGCCAGGTCCCGAGACCGAGGGGCGGGATGTCCATCATGCGCTGACCTCCTCGAGAGCATCGGCGGCTGCGGTGATCTTCGCGGCGACGTCGGCTGCGGTGACGAGAGCGGCGTGGATGGAGCCGCCGTTGCCACTCGCGTCACCGACCGTGTGGACGCCGAGTCGGGGTGCCGACGACCGCACTGCGGCGAGCAGGTCGGTGCGCGGCGCGACACCGTGCGAGATCAGCAGTTCGCCGGGGGCGTCGACCACCCGCTCTTCTCCGGCGGTCGAGATCACCACCCGGTCTTCCTCGATCCGGGTCACGATCGACGACAGGTGGGTGGTGAGGTTCGCACTCGCCGCGAGCCGCGGCAGCAGCACGATCTTTCCGCGCCGGCCGACGTCGTGGGCGATCGTCTCCTGCGGGCCGATCATGACCACCTTCGTGCCGTGCCGGAGCAGGTCGTCGGCGACCGCGGCCGCTTCCCGGTCGGCGCCGAAGATCGTGATCGCCTCGGGTGCCGGGTCTCCGGATTCCAGGAACTCGCGGACGTCGCGGACCCTCCGGGTGTGTGCCCCCGGGAGGTCGACGTCAGGTCCGCGGCCGCCCGTCGCGAGCACGACGGCGTCGAAGTCGAGTTCCGCCAGTGCTGCGGCGTCGACTCGTGCGCCGGTGTGGCAGGTGATGTCGAGGTCGGCGATCTCGGCGAGGTACCAGTCGACGATCCGCGCGTACTCGGGGTACTCGTGCAGCCGGGAGGCCAGCGCGAAATCACCACCGAGGCTGTCGCGTTCGTCGTACAGGTCGACGCGGTGCCCGGCGAGCGCGAGGTCGCGGGCGGCCGCCATCCCCGACGGGCCACCGCCGACGACGGCGACGCGCACCGCCACGTCCGCCGGTTTCGACGGCTGCTCGAGTTCGCGGCCAACCCACGGATTGACCGAGCACGGAACGGGTCCGGCGGCGAGGCTGTCGATGCAGTAGTTGCAGGCGATGCAGGGCCGGTACCGGCCGCCGTCCAGCGCGCGGTTCGGGAAGTCCGGGTCGGCGTGCAGGGTGCGGGCCATGCTGACGAAGTCGGCCTGCCCCGATTCGATGATCTGCGCCGCGACCTCGGGTGAGCTGATCCGGCCTGCGACCCCGACGGGGAGGTCGAAGTCCCGCGTGTACGGCTCGGAGTACGGGGCGAGGAGGCCGCGTGGCCACTCGCCGGGTTGGATGATCCACTGCCCGGATTCGTAGTTTCCGGCGGAGACGTCGAGGAAGTCGAGCCGGCTTGTGTCGATCGCGTCGATGCGGGCGCGGGTCGTCTCGGCGTCGAGACCGCCGTCGACGGCCTCGAACGCCGAGAACCGCAGTCCGAGAGCGATACCCGGCGCCATTGTGCGCACGGCGTCGATCACCTTGTTGACGAACAGCGCCGGATCGGCCCATTCGTCGTCGCGGTGGTTGTACGCCGGCGACAGGAACTGGTGGATGAGGTAGCCGTGACCGCCGTGCAGCGAGATCACGTCGACCCCCGCCTGCTGACAGCGCGCGGCGGCCTCACCGAAGCATTCGATGATGTGCTCGATGTCGTCGCCGTCGAGTTGCTCGGGCATTTCGCCGCCGACCACCGCGCACGGGATCGGTGACGGTGCGACGGGGACGAATCCGCTGACGGAACCCTGCGCGGTGCGGCCGCCGTGATTGAGTTCGACGCCGACGAGCGCGCCCTGCGCATGAATCGCCTCGGCCATCTTCGCGATGCCCGGGATGCGTTCGTCGACGTCCACACCCATCTGCCGGATACGGCCCTTGCCGTCGGCCCGCACGTAGCTGGCCTCGGTGAAGACGAGAGCGGCACCGCCCGCCGCACGGCGCTCGAGGTACGCGACGTACTCGTCGGTCATCGTGCCGTCGACCTCGCAGTAGTTGCGCTCCATCGGCGCCGATACGAAGCGGTTGCGCAGTCGCACGTTCCCCAGGTCGAGTGGTGCGGCGAACGGACGCGCGGTCATCGGGACTCCTCGAGAACGGTCGGGGCGCACTGATCGGCGAGCAGTTCGCCGAGGTGACGTCGCATGCGGTCGGGGTCGGGGACGACACCGGTGAGGAGGGCGAACGTGTCGGCCGCCTGAGCGACGAGCATCTGACCGCCGTCGAGCACGTCGCAGCCGAGAGCGATTGCTGCCGTGACGAGTTCGGTCCGCAGCGGGCGGTAGACGATGTCGGCGACCCACAGTCCGGGGCGGAGCGCGTCGGTGTCGAACGGCGTTCCCGGATGTCCGACCATGCCGATCGGAGAGGCGTTGACGACGCCGTCGCAGTGCCCCAGTGTCGCTTCGATCGCGTCGAGGGGGATGGCCGTGACCCGCGTCTGCGGGAAGGCCGCCGCGACGCGCGCGCAGACGTCCGCGGCACGGGCCGGGTCGAGGTCGGCGACCCGCAGGTCCGTCACCCCGGCGGCGGCGAGCGCGTAGGCGACAGCCGAACCGGCACCGCCCGCACCGGCGAGGACGACGCGGCCGAGCCTGGCATCGGGCAGTCCCCGGCGCAGCGCCGCGAGGAATCCGCTGTGGTCGGTGTTGTGACCGACCAGGCGGCCGTCGCGGACGACGACGGTGTTGACGGCACCGAGAAGTCGTGCGTTGTCGGACAATTCGTCGAGTGAGTCGACGACCACCTGCTTGCACGGGTGGGTGATGTTCAGTCCGGTGCAACCGGCTGCGACGGCCTGCCGCAGCGTGTCGCCGGAGTCGTCGACGGGGATGCCCTCCGCCGCGACGTCGAGCAGGTCGTAGCGGTAGTCGGTCAGGCCGAGGGCGGCGGCCTCGTGTTCGTGCAGCGCCGGCGACAGGGAGGTGGCGATCGCTGCCCCGACGAGGCGGATCCGGTGCCGGGTGGATACGGGGTGCATGACAATCTCCTGCAGTGAAGGTCCGGGCCGGTCAGGCGTCGTTGCGGACGAGCGTCTGGTACCGGGTGCCGACCGTCGTCGTGCCGGGTTCGCCGAGCTGCTCGGTGGGGGTGCGGTACGTCTCGGGTCCGGTGAGTGCGGCGACCGACGACAGCAGCGCGAAGCCCAGGCACATCCATGCGACCGGGGTCCAGTTCGCGGTGTCTCCCGCCGACAGCCACTGCGCGATGGCCGGGGTGAAGCCGGCCACCAGAAGTCCGAGCATCAGGCTCACGGCCATTCCGGTGTACCGGACCTTGGCGGGGAACTGCTCGGGGAAGTACGCCGGGTACACGCCGTTGGGCATCGCATAGAACAGGCCGATCAGGACGATGCCTGCCGCGAACACCATCGGCGCGCTGCCGGTTCCGATCGCGTGGAAGAACACGAACACCATGCCCGCGGCACCGACGGCGCCCGTCACGAACACCGGTTTGCGGCCGATCCGGTCGGCGAGCATTCCGAACAGCGGCTGGGTGAGGACCGCGACGAAGTTGGCGACGGCGATGGCCCACAACATCGTGGAGCGTTCGAGCCCGGCGACCTGCACCGCGTAGGCCAGCGCGAAGACGTTGACGATGGTGTTGATCATCGCGAACGTCGCGCTGAGGCTGATCCGGATCACGGTGCGCCAGTGCGAGCGAAACATCTCGACGACGGGGATTCCCGCGGTGTCGTCGTGTTCCTTCAGTTCTTCGAAGACCTCGGGCTCGTCGAGCTTGCGACGCAACCAGACCGCAACACCCGTCACGACGATGCTGAGCAGAAAGGGCACCCGCCAGCCCCACGAATAGAGCGCGTCGTCCGGCAGGGCGGCCACGGGAATGAACACCAGACTCGAGATGACGATGCCGAACATGATGCCGCTCATGGTGAACGAGGTGTAGAACGATCGACGGTTGTCCGGTGCATGCTCGAGAGTCAACGCGGAGGATCCTGGCGATTCGCCGCCGGCCGACAGACCCTGCAGCAGTCGCAGGAGCACCAGGATGATGGGCGCGGCGATGCCGATCTGGTCGTACGTGGGCAGGCAGCCGACGACCACGGTCGCGACACCCATGAGCAGGAGGCAGGCCAGCAGCGAATTCTTGCGCCCGTATCGGTCCCCGAGATGTCCCCACAGCACTGCGCCGAGTGGACGCGCGATGTACGCCACGCCGAGCGTCCCGATCGACAGCAGGGTCGCCGTGGCTCCTCCGCCCGGGAAGAAGATTCGCGGGAAGACCAGCGCTGCCGCGGATCCGTAGATGAAGAAGTCGTAGTACTCCAGCGTGCTGCCGAGGAATCCCGAGACGGCGGCCCGGCGGGCGTTCCCGTTCGGTTGTCCCCCGGTGTCGCGAGTGGAAGTGCTTGCCATGGTGTTCCTTTCGTCCCAAGGATCCGGTGCGCCGCGAGGCTTCCTTCGGAGGTGATCCACCTCACACGAAGTTCCGGACCGTGACGAGCGTGTCATGGCGAACTATGCGCAGTCCAGCGCAAAAAAAGTCTTAGATATAGACCGAAAATGTCCTAATCGGGCGTCGGGAGAATGTCCTCCGATACCGCGAGGGCCACCCGGAGCGCGTCGGAGACCCGACGCGGTGACCAGGCGAGTCCGTGATTCATGTAGATCGGCTCGCCGGTGAGCGGCACGAACACCGTGCCCGGGGGCGTGAGCGCGGCAATGCCCGACGTCATGAGCGCCACGCCGACACCCGTCGCCACCAGCATCAGGATCATGTACGGATCGGTGATCTCCTGCACCACGCGGGGACGGAATCCCGCATCGACGCAGGCCCGCATCGCGACCTCCTGCAATGCCGAGCCGGCCGACAGCGGTGTCGTGACGAAGCCGTCTTCGGCCAGGTCGCGCAGGTCGATCTCCGGCTCGGACGCGAGTGGGTGGTCCGCCGGGAGCACGGCCCCGAACGGCTCACGGCGGATCAACCGGGTGGACACCGAGGCCGTCTCGACGGGAAGGCCGACGAACGCGAGATCGAGTGCACCACTGTCCAATTGAGTGATGGCGTCACGGGTCATGATGCGCCCGACGAGGGTGAGTTCGATGTCGGGGTAGCGCTGCCGGAGCGCGCGGGTCAGCGGGGGCAGGGACAGGTGATTGAGCACGCCCGTGAAGCCGATCTTGATGCGGCCGTACACGCCCCCGGCGGACGCGCGGGTGGCCTGCCGCGCGATGTCTACGCTCTCGAGAATCCGGTAGGCGTGCGGCAGGAACGTGTGGCCGGCCGACGTCAGGGCGACGCTGCGGGTGCTCCGCTCGAACAGCGGCACGCCGATGTCCTTCTCGAGTTTGCGCACGGTCTGACTCAGCGGCGACTGGGCCATCTGGAGTCGCGCGGCGGCCCTGCCGAAATGCAGTTCCTCGGCGACGGCGACGAACGCTTGCAGCCAGCGAATCTCCATCGGATTCCCTTCGGCGAGTTTGACGAGTGTGGCTCAGCCCATATATTCCAATTCATACACAGTGTGAAACGGATAATACCGATTTCGCACATAGAACAAGACTAATGCGCACACAGTCACGAGGAGAAACCACCATGGCCACGTATCCCGAGGGCGCCACCGCGCTCGTCACCGGCGGCGCGAGCGGAATCGGCGCGGCGTGCGCGAAGCGCCTCACCGGCGCCGGGGTCCGCGTCGTCACCGCCGACGTCGCCACGGGGGCCGACGAGCACCTCGACGTCACCGATGCCGACGCCGTCGAGAAACTCGCCGCCCGGCTCGGCCGCGTCGACATCCTCGTCAACAGCGCCGGCGTCGTGGGACCGTCCGTTCCACTGGTGAACGTCGACCTCGAGGACTGGCGCCGCACGTTCCGGATCAACGTCGACGGGACATTCCTCCTCTGCCGCGCGTTCGTGCCGGCCATGACCGGCGCCGGCTGGGGGCGGGTGGTGAATCTGGCGAGCATCGCGGCGAAGGACGGCAATCCCAACCAGAGCGCCTACTCGGCGTCGAAGGCGGCCGTGATCGCGCTGACGAAATCGCTCGGCAAGGAGGTCGCGAAGACCGGTGTCCTGGCCAACGTGGTGGCACCCGCCGCTGTGGAGAGCCCGATGAATGCCGGCACCGACCCGGCGATCCTCGCGCGGTCGCAGAGCCTGACCCCGATGGCCCGGATGGGACGGCCCGAGGAGATCGCCGAACTCGTCGCATGGCTGTGCTCGGAGGCGCTCAGCTTCTCGACCGGCGCCGTCTACGACGCCAGCGGTGGCCGGGCGTCGTACTAGCTCGATACTCGCTCGGCTCCAGGCCTGGTTATCGGCGGCCCGTACTCCTGCCCAGTGCCCGCCCGCCCCAGAGACCTCAGCACCGAGGACTGCCCGGCTCTGCCGTCTCCGGCCACCGGAGACATCTCAGCAGGTCCACACGTCGCGGTGACAGCGAGATCGGCGAGCTGCCTGTCGGTGTGGCTTCTGGACGACGAGGTCAGCTGCTGCCCCGCGTGAGTACGAAGTCGTATTGGGACGACCATGCTGTGGCGGGGTCGTCACTGTTTCTGTCGTAGGTGGCGATCAGCGCCTCTTTCACACCGAAGACGGCGTCGGACTCGAGGTAGCTGTCACCCTCCACGAAGGTGTGGGTCACCAGACGTTCGTAGCCCTCGGCGGTGACGAGAAAGTGCATGTGTGCGGGTCGGTACGGATGCCGCCCGAGCCGGTCGAGCATTTGCCCCACAGGACCGTCGTCCGGGATCGGGTAAGCCGTAGGCTTGATGCCGCGGAACAGGTATCGGCCGTCTGCGCCTGTGAGGAATCGACCCCGATTGTTCCATTGGGGTTGGATGTCTGGCTGCTGAACGTCGTAGTAGCCATCCGCATTGTCCGACCAGACGTCGACGCATGCGCCCTCGATCGGATGGCCGTCGAGGTCACGGACCTGCCCCGCGAAGAGGCAGGACTCGCCTTTGCCGTCGAGGGAAATGTCATCCCCCATCTGCCGGATCGGCGCCCCCTCGACGTGGAACGGACCGAAGACGGTGTTCTCGGTGGCGCCGGTGGGCCTGCGGTGGTTGATGGCGTCGACCAGCATCGATACCCCGAGGGTGTCCGACAGCAGGATGAATTCCTGCCGCTCGGGCCCACAGATCTGTCCGGTTCGCGTCAGGAAGTCGATCGCAAGGTCCCACTCGGCCTGGGTGATACCGACATCCTTGACGAACGAGTGCAGATGTCGGACAAGGCTTTCCATCACGACGGCGGCCCGGTCACCGGCGTCGATCCCCATTCGACCGTTGACAGTGTCGACGGACTGATCCTCGGTGAAGTACGTGGTCATGCCGATCCTCCTTACGGGGTTGATTCTGGGCGGGTGCCGTCGTAGGCGTGCTGCAGCAGTCGGCGGATGGAGTCGCGGTCCAACGGGCGCGGGGACCAGTAGGGCGCGGCGAGCGCCAAGTCCGCGACACGGTCCAACTGCTCGGGCGTGACCCCCAACTCGGAGAGACGGAGGGGAGCGCCGACTTCCACTGCGAAATCGTGGAGGCCCCGGCCGGCACTGCCCCCGAACAGGTCCGCGACGGGTGCAAGGACCGTGGGTTCGGTTTCCTCCACGAAGCCGATCGTGTGCGGAAGCAGGATTGCGTGGGTCTGTGCATGAGGTAAGTCGAGCGCGCCGCCGAGGGTGTGGCACAGCTTGTGGTGGACGGACATTCCGACGCCGCCGAGGACGGTCCCGCACAACCACGCGCCGTAGAGGGCGCGATCCCGCGCGTCGTGGTCGACAGGGTCGCTCGTCAGCTCACGCAGGGCGTCACGCAGAGCGGCGAGGCCCTCCAGGGCCATGAGGGTGAAGATCGGGCTCCCGTCGCGCGCATATACCCCCTCGGCGGCATGTGCCATCGCGTTCAATCCGCTGGCGATGCTGAGGGGAATCGGCAACGAGTCGGTGAGGGCCGGATCGTAAACAACTGTCTCGGGCAAGATCTCGGGGCCCCGCCGCGTGGTCTTCACCCCGTTCTCGGTCTCGCCGAGGATCGGGGTCACCTCCGAGCCCGCGTATGTAGTGGGCACAGCGACCTGGGGAAGCCCGGTCCGCGCCGCGATCGCCTTGCCGAGCCCCGTGGTCGAACCGCCTCCCAGGGCGACGACGCAGTCCGCGTCGAGTTGCTCGATCTCGACCAGTGCCTGGGCGGTGACCTCGACGGGGGTGTGCATGGTGGCGCGGTCGATGACGCCGACACCGAGCGCACCCAGGTCGTCGGCGAGGCGCCCCGCACTCTCCCTCTGTTGCGGAGTCGACAGCACCACTGCCCGTCGTGCCCCCAGGCGCTCGACTTCCTCCTTCACGCCGTCGCGGGCACCTCGCCCGAAGACGATGCGCGCTGGCGATCCGCTGTGGACGAAGGGCCGCACCGCCCACTCCTGCCGGTTCACCGGTCGAGTTTGAACAACGTGGCGGCGTTGGTCCGACCGATCTTGAGCCGGTCTGCCTCGGAGATGCTGGCAGCGTCGAACCACTCGGCGGCGTGGTTGATGTTCTCGAAGGGCCAGTCAGTCGAGAACATCACGCGCTCCGAGCCGAGCTCGAGCAACAGGTCGATCAGCGTCTGGGTGCGGAAGTTACCGGAGGTCGTGACGAAAAAGTTTTCCGTGAAGTAGTCGACCATGCGACGTTTCGCCGGGTAAGCGGGCGGCACGTCGACCCAGGCGTTGCGGTGGTCGATGCGCCAGAGCATCGCGGGGATGCCCTCACCCATGTGACCGAGGACGATCCGCAGGCCGGGGTGCTCGTCGAAGAGGCCAGAGGCCATCAAGCGCAACGCATGGACGGCAGTCTCCTGCGCGAAGGCCCACGTCGGACCGAGCAGCCACGGGTGGCCCTCGTAGATTCGGGCGTCCTGGTTCAGCGGGTTGCGCGGGTGGAGGTAGAAGGGCACGTCGAGGCGCTCGACCTCTGCCCAGAAGGGTCGGTACCGGGGGAGGTCGTAGTAGAGGGGGGTACTGCCGCCGTCCACCGTCGCACTCTGGGAGAACCCGTTGACCAGTGCGCCGACGAAGCCCAGTTCGGTGACGCAGCGTCGCAGTTCCTCGGCGGCGGCGTCGGGGTCCTGGAGCGGCAACGCAGCGAAGCCGCGGAACCGGTCCGGGCGCTTGGCGCACTCCTCGGCGAGTACGTCGTTGGCGCGACGCGCAATGTCGATGGCGCGCTCCCGTTCGGGGATGGCTTGCACGGCAGGTGCATTGAGCGAGAGGATCATGGTTTCGATGTTGTGCTCGTCCATGAGCTTCAGGCGGACATCCTGGATGTCGAGAAGCCGCGCCTGCAACTCGTCCCAGTAGGTTCCGGGTACGAAGCCCGCGGAGTCGTTCAGCGTCTCCGGGATGGCGAAGTGCTCTTCCAGTGCGATCTTGCCCTGCATCAGTTTTCTCCTCGAGGTGTTTGTCGGTGGTGGGGTGTCAGGCCGTGGGCGCCAGCGGCCGGGACGGCACGGGAGCGACGGCGGCGACGAGCTCCTTGGCGAGGCCTGCGAGCTCGGCGGCGTCGCGTGCGAGTCCGAAGACGTAGCCGTCGGGCCGCACGATGGCGGCGACGCACTCGTGGGCGGCGAACCATCTGGTGTACACGCCGGCGGTGTCGGAGACGGGCGCTCCGTCGAACATCGACGTGAGGCCGAAAATCACCTCTTTGCCGCCGATTTCGGTGAATGCGGTGCGGTCGCCTTCGGCGATGCCGGACAACACCTGTGGTCCGTCGGCGACGACGAGCCATCCGGTGCCGGCGATCTCGTCGAAGAGTGCGGTGGTGCTCGACGTCGACACCAGGCCTTGCGGGAACATGTCGCCGTGGTTGGCGATCAGGCCTCCCGACAACGCGGGGTATCGCAATTTGTCCGGCTTCTGGTTGGCTTTGCGCGCAGCGATCATCTGCGCGTCGCGCTGGGCGGCGAGCGCGGTGTCCCGCATCGTCTGGACCCGACCCAGTTCGATTGCCTTCTCGGTGATGTAGCGGACGTGCGGTTCACGTTCGGCTTGGTAGGTGTCGAGCAGCGAGTCGGGGTGGCCGGCGAGCACCATGTCGAGCTTCCAGGCCAGGTTCCGTGCGTCGCGGATTCCCGACACCATCCCCTGCGCCAGGAACGGCGGCATCTGGTGTGCCGCGTCGCCGGCGAGAAGAATCCGACCGTGACGCCACTGCGTGGTGATGCATGACCGGAACGTGTAGTTGGCGACGCGGACGAGCTCCGCATCCTCCGGGGTGAGATACGTCGCTACGCGTGGCCACACCTTGTCCGGGTGAACAACCTCCTCGCGATTCGCTGCGCTTTCGAGCCGGAACGAGAATCGGTGGAAGCGGGGTCCGATGTTGACGATGGCGATCGGTTCGGCGGGGTCGCAGACCTGACGGAAGGTGGGGAGGTCCGGCACGTCGCGGTTGAGCTGGAAGTCGCAGACGAGCCAGTTCTCGAAGAACCCGTAGTCGTCGAGTTCGCCGCCGGCGAACTGGCGGACGACGCCGTTCCCCCCGTCGCAGCCGACGACATAGCGGGCACGAACCAGGTACGCGCTGCCCTCGACGTCGGTGGCGCGGACGAGCACGTCGTCACCGTCCTGCTGGTCGACGGACTCGACCGTCATCCCGCGGCGGATCTCGACGGTTGGCAGGGACGTAATTAGCTCGTCGAGAACGGATTCGAGGTGGGGCTGGTACATCATGTACTGCGCCGGCCATCCGCAGCGGCCCGGGTTGTCGAACTCGATGTCCAGCAACACTTCGTCGTCGCCGTTCACCCATACGTAGCCGCGCTGGACATTGGTGCCGGGCAGCATCTTCTCCGCGACGCCGAGTTTCTGGAATGTGCGCATGGTCTCGTCGTCGAACGCGGCGGCGCGCGGCAGGTTGTACAGACCCGTGTACCTCTCGAGGACAACGACGCTCCGGCCCTGGCACCCCAGGAGCGCCGCCAGTGCCATCCCGGTAGGGCCGCTGCCGACGATCGCGACGTCGACTGCTTTTCTTCCCGCGCCCGGCGGCTGTGCGAAGGCAGACATGCCGTTATTCCTTTCGACTTTCGTGACTTCGCGTCACGTGTGATTGCAACCACACCGTACGAGTTCATGATTAGTAAAGTCAATGCACAGTAGTGAATCAGTTCTCCATCACCCTCAACCGTTCGTCGAGCCATAAGGTGGTTTCCCGTGACGACCTCCGCGGATTCCGATCCCACTGCAGATGCCGAACGCGCCGGCCCCCGTCAAGGCATTCAGTCGGTGGAGCTCGCCATGACTGTCATCGAGGCCCTCGAAAGCGGACTCGGCCCCATGAGCCTCACGCAGATCGCGAACGCCTCCGGGATGGCCGCGAGCAAGGTTCACCGCTACCTGGTCAGCCTGGGTCGCGCAGGGCTCGTCGTGCAGTCTCACCGATCCGGGCTCTACGACTTCGGACCGGCGATGCGTCGACTGGGCATCGAATCACTGCGCCGCATGGACGAGGTCGGCGTGGCGTCGGAACATCTCCCCGACTTGCGTGATCGCACCGGGCACGCCGTCAATCTCGCGGTATGGGGCGACCACGGTCCCGTCCTCGTGCGCTGGGACTACGGCGCGCACGCACTCCCGATCACGATCCGGGTGGGAGCGACAATGCCGCTGCTCACCTCCGCGATCGGACGCGTCTACCTGGCCCATCTGCCGGCCACGATGACTACATCCATCGTGGAGACCGAACTCGAGACACTCGGCACGAACGCGCCAAGCAAGAGCGACGTGGCTCGGCTACGGGCCACCGTGCTCGAGCAGGGTGTAGCAACCATCTCGGGCGAGGTGATCCCGGGCGTCATGTCGGTCGCAGCACCAGTCTTCCCGGCCGGTCAGTCAATTCCCCTGGCAGTGGCGGTGGCACTTCCGTCGTCGCTCGGTGACACAGCCACGGTCGCCGAGGTGACGCTGGAACTGCTGCGCACGACGAAGGCGATCTCGGAGGACTACGGCAGCGTCGGCGGAGCGGCCGGTGGCCCAATCGCCTGAGCGATTCCATCGCTCCTCACGGGACCAGGCATGCCCGGACAGGGATTCACTATTGCGGAATTCATTTCGCTATGTTCAAATTTGACTCGCGTCATAACGTGTTGTGTCAGATCTGTGACGAGTGCGGCACCGAGGTTGGACCGTTGTGAACGGTCCAACGGGTGGCTGCCAATCGTGAACGCACGCACCCCGCTGCGGTGCCATCGCCCTCTTCTCGACAGGAGCGTCCCCATGAGTCGCGCACCCACTCTTCCCCGCTCGGATCGCCTGTCTGGCGCCACCCGCACACTGTTAGCGGTCACCTGGCTCGTAGCGACCCTCGAGGGCTTCGACCTCGCGATCTACGGCGCCACCCTCCCAGTGCTCCTCCAGACGCCCTCGCTCGGCATGGACCGTAGCGAGGCAGGAACCATCGGCTCGCTCGTCGGCGTCGGCATGCTCATCGGAGCCGCCTTGGCCGGCGCAATCGTTCACCGCATCGGCCCCCGACGGCTCCTGGTTGGATCGATCGCCGTCTTCACCGTCGGCATGCTTGTCTCAACCTTCGCGTACAGCGCCGAAGCGTTCGGCTTCGGACGTCTCGTCGTCGGACTCGGTCTGGGCGTCGTTCTTCCGACCCTCAACGCGTACGTAGCCGACCTCAGCGCACCGCGGCGCCGCAGCCGACACATCGGACTGATGATGAGCGGGTACGCCATCGGAGCGCTCGCCGCACCCCTGCTCGGCGCCGCATTGCTTCCGGAGGTCTCGTTCCGCTGGCTCTACCTGATCGGTGTCGTCATCCCACTCGTCGCACTCCCATTGGTCTTCCGCCTTCCGGAGAGCCCATTCCACCTGCGCCTCATCGGACGCGGCGCGGAGGCCGCCGAGATCGAGACCCGCTACGGCCTTCCCTCGAGCCACGTCGCCAACGAGCAGGCCGGCCGACTCTTCGGCCTCGGCCCGCTGCTCACACGCCGACTCGCCCCCACCACCCTGCTGTTCTGGGCCATGTCCTTCTGCGGCCTCCTGCTCGTATTCGGCATCAGCGCATGGCTGCCCTCGATCATGCAGGCCGCCGGCTACTCTCTCGGGTCTGCCCTGCTCCAGACCGCAGCCATGTGGCTCGGTGTGTTCGTCGGCGTCATCGCGGCCGGCCCCGTCGCGGACCGTTTCGGACCGCGCATCGTCGTCGCGACCGCGTTCCTCACCGGAACTGTCAGCCTGGTCCTCATGAGTCTTCAGCCGCCGACGTTCCTGCTCTTCCTGCTCATGTTCGTCAGCGGATTCGGGTTCATCGGCTCCCAGATCCTCGCCAACGCCTACATCCTGTCCGTCTACGACCCCGAGAACCGCAGCAGTGGTCTCGCCTGGGCCCTGTCGGTCGGCCGCCTCGGAGCCATCGCGGGCCCGACCCTCGGCGCATTCGTGCTCGACCATGCGAACGGCGTCGACGGGAACTTCTACAGCTTCGCCATCGTGGGTCTGCTCGGCGCGCTGACCGCAGTACTCGTTCCGCGGCGCGAGACGCGCATTGATCCGGTCCACGGCGACGCGATGCCGGCCACCAGATTGGCGGATGCTCAGAATCACTCCCGGCGCTGAACGATTTTCTACACAAGGGGTCACAGAACAGGAGCGCGCAAATGCCCAGCATCGACCTACCCGGAGCAAGACTGCACTACCGCACCGTCGGAAGCGGCAAACCCTTGGTTCTCGTCCACGGCTCGGCCACAGACATGACCACGTGGGACGGCGTCATCGACAACCTGGCCTCCGACCATCGCGTCACCGTCTACGATCGCCGCGGATACGGACAGTCCGAGCACAGGCCCGTCCGTGATCACCGTATCCATGCTCGAGATCTCTGCGCCGTCCTCGAGCAAGCCGTGGGAGAGCCGGCGAAGGTGCTTGGATGGAGTTCCGGCGGAAACATTGTGCTGGCATCCGCCACCGCTCGCCCGGATCTGTTCTCCGAGCTGGTCGTTGTCGAAGCCCCATTTCACGGACTGCGGCACGCCGACCGGGCGGTGCTCGCGACCGCAGTTCGCCTGAAACTGCTTCAATTGCGCGGCCACCCGCAGGAGGCGACGGAGGTGTTCTTCCGGTTCGCCACCGCCCTACAGTCCGGTGGCAACAGCTACGACCTCGCCGACGACAGCCTCCGGAACGACATTCTCCGCAACGCCACACCGGTTCTGGCCGAATGGGACCCGCACCCTTTCGGAGTCATGGCCGAGCACATCTCGGTTCGCGCCGTGGTGAAACTGCCGATGCCGATCACGTGGGTCCTCGGCTCGGAAAGTTCACCGTGGATGACCGGACTGCACACGCGAGTACAGCGCCGGCGACCGGACATCGACACCGTTGTCATCAATGGCGCCGGACACCTGATCCACCTCGACTGCCCTGCCGAGTTCGTGGCCGCCGTCCGTGGAGAACCGACCCGAACCGACCACACTGCCCACACCGGCGACGGTTCATGAGTACGACCGCTCAGCGGCGAGAGGCGATCCGACGTCCGTCAAGTTGTCGATGCAATTGACTTGACCTGCGGTAGTCAACTATTCGCGGCCTACAGGCGTTCGTCGAAGGTTATCGGCTATCCACAGCCGCGGCCTCGGCGCCTGTCGATGGATCAAAGCCAACGCGGCGGTTCCCCGACTTCGCCGTCGACGTTCATGCCGACGGCGCCGCGCCCGGCGGCCCACCGCACGACGGCGGCGAGGGGCCCGGACACCTTCTCGGCGGGTGGTGAATCCGGCTGCACCGCAACCGGTTCACCTCCGTCGACCGCGAGCACGAGGCCGGCGCCGAGGTCCTTCTTTTGCCACATTCCGACGATGTCGGTGAGCAGCGACTCGAGGACCACGTCGGGGAAGTCGCCGAACCGGCCGCCGTTGCCGAGGTCCACGGCGTGGATCCAGACCTCCCGGGTGCGCATCCACGCCGTCTCCGACACCGGCACCAGACGGCCCTGCGCGGTGCGGACCTGCGCCTCCCACGCCGAGGCGGGCAGGTGACGCCACTTCTCGTCGAGGCGGGCGACGGTGTGGTCGAACAGGTTCCGTAGCGCCGCCACCGGCAGGGTGGCGCCCTCGGCGATCTCCCGGCCCCGCTGCTCCGGCGAGGCATACATCGGGGTCTCGATCCCGGTGGCCGCCCAGTCCAGCAGCCGGCACAACGCGGCCGCGTTGTAGCCGACGTGCGCGAGCAGATGCGCCCGCGACCACCCCGCCAACCCGGTCGGCTCGGACAGCTGCTCGTCGGACAGTTCGGCGAGGCGTTGCGCGAAGTACGCGGTGCCGCGGCGGGCGATCAGCAACCGCTCGGCCAGGGGAAGATCGTTAAAACCCACCGGGTGCACCCCTACTTGACGATCGTCGTGTTGCGGACGGTGCCCAGGCCCTCGATGGTGACCTCGACGGTCTGCCCGTCCTGAATGTAGAGACCGGGCGTACGGGCGTGCCCCACCCCGCCCGGGGTGCCGGTGATCACCACGTCACCGGGCTGCAGCGTCACGATGTGCGAGATGTACTCCACCAGCCTGGCCGGGGTGAACACCAGATCGTCGGTGGTGGTGGACTGCACCACCTGCCCCTCCAATTTCGTGACCAGGGTGCCGCCGAACGTGTACGAGTCGGTGGTGGTCAGGAACGGCCCGAAGCCGCTGGTCTTCTCGAACGTCTTGCCCTGATCCCACTGCAACGTCCGGTACTGGTAGTCGCGCATCGTGTAGTCGTTCATCACCGAATACCCGGCGATGTACTGCTCGGCGTCGGCCTCGGGCACCTGGTACGCCTGTTTGCCGACGACGAACGCCAACTCCCCCTCCCAATCCAACTGCGCGGCGGCATACGACGGGACGATCACGTCGTCGTACGGGCCGGTGAGGGCTTCCTTGAACTTCGCGAACAGGGTCGGGTACTCGGGCAGATCCCGGCCCATCTCCTGGATGTGGTTGGCGTAGTTCAAACCGACGCAGATGATCTTCCCCGGGTGCGGGACCACCGGGGCGTAATCGGCCCCGTCGAGATCGACGGTGGCACCGGACGCATTCTGCGCGACCGTCGCCCAGTCCGGGTCGGTCAGCAGCGCGGACAGGTCCGGGTACCCGTCGATGATCGTGGCGGTGGTGTCGGAATCGACGCGGACGGCGACGGTGGCACCGGCGCGGCGCAGGGTGGCAAGCTTCATGGGATTTCAGGCTCCTTCGGAGATGTACGTGCGATCAAAGTGCAGGCGCTCGACGATGGGGGCGTCGGAGAACGCGAACAGGTCGAACTCGGTGTCGGCCTCGATCGACCACTCCGTCCAGGACGGGACGACGATCATGTCGCCGGTGGCCACGGTGCGGGCCTGGCCGCCGAGAACGAACCGCCCGGAACCGTCGAACACCTGGTAGACGGTGGATCCGACGTCGCGGCGGGGCCGGGTGCGGGCGCCGGCGCGCAGGCGGTGGAACTCGGCGCGGATCGTGGGCATCACGTCGCCGCCGGTGGTCGGGTTGGTGTAGCGGACCGCGGCATGACCGGGTTCGGTGGTCGCCGCATACCCCTCGTCCTCCAATTGCAGTTGCTCGCGCAGCGCGGCGTCGGTGTGCTCCCACCGGTACGCCGCGATCGGCGAGGACGTCCTCGCGTCCAACCCGACCAGCGGTCGCAGCCCCGGATGCGCCCACAACCGTTCCGACCGGGACACGTCCGGGGTGGAGTCGTCGGTGACGTTCTCGGACCCGAATTCGAAGAACCCGGTGTCGGTGTAATGCACGAACGGGATGTCCAGGCCGTCGATCCAGGCCATCGGCTGATCGGTTTCGTTGTGGTGGCCGTGGAAATGCCAGCCCGGGGTCAGCAGGAAGTCGCCGCGCCGCATCGCGACCGGATCCCCGTTGACGACCGTCCACACCCCCTCGCCCTCGACGACGAACCGGAACGCGTTCTGCGCATGCCGGTGCTCGGGGGCCACCTCCTTCGGGCCCAGATACTGGATGGCCGCCCACAACGTCGGCGTCACATACGGCACCCCACCCAGGCCGGGGTTCGCCAGGGCGATCGCCCGCCGCTCCCCACCACGGCCGACCGGCACCAAATCCCCGGCCCGCTGCGCCAACGGATACAACGTCGACCACTTCCACACGAACGGCACCGCCCGCGACGTCGGCGTCATCGGCATCAGATCACCGAGCTGGGTCCACAACGGATTCAGGTGCTCGGCCTCGAAATCGGTATAGAGCTGCTTCAGCTCCGGAGCGTCGTCGACGTGCGGTTCGGTAGCGGTCATGGCGTCGACGCTAGGAGGGCCGGCGTCCCAGCCGATAGATAATTCTTCTGTGCAGAAACCTTGTCAGGGTTCGAGGTCGGCGATGTCCACCTCGAGTTCGCGGATCGCGTTCTTGATCTGCGACACCAGCGGTCCCTGCGAGTGCTGCCGGAAGCGGGTGATCGGCACGGCCACCGTCAGCGCCCCGACGGCCGTGCGAGCCCGGTTCCGGATCGCGACACCGAACGCCGCGACCCCTTCCTCGGTCTGCTGCACGTTGACGGCGAATCCGACGGCGCGGGCGGCGGACAACTCCCGCCAGAACCGCTCGAACTCGTCGGCAGGCAGGCGGCGGTCACCCCACTCACGGTCGTCGTCGGCCAGATCCACGGGCCGCAGGTACAGCTGCTCGAGGGTCTCCCTCGGCAGTTCCGCCAGCAGAATGCGCCCTCCCGCAGTCAATTCCGCGTCGAGCACCTGCCCCTGACGGTCGCCGACGCGCAACATTCCCGTCGACTCGGCGGACGACAGGAAGCGCGCCTGGGTGCCGACGCGGATCACGAGGTTGACGGTCTCGCCGCACAGGATCGCGAGGGCTTCCATGTGGGGCCTGCAGAGGTCGTTGAACTCGCGCGTCCACCCGCGCTGGGCCGGGCCGGCGCCCATCGCCGACCCGGGGTGGTACATGCGTTTCTCGTCCTGAACGGCGAACCCCCGGTACACCAGCATCGCCAGCAGCCGGTGCGCGGTGGACGGCGCGATGCCGAGTTCCTCCGCAGCGTCCTTGAGCCGCAGCCCGCCTACGTCGCGCAGCATCTGCAGCAGGCGCAACGCGTTGTCGACGGACTCCAACATGTACGTCGGCTTTTCGATCGTTCGCTTCTTCTGCACAGCAGAACTTTATTGCACGGGAGCTGTGCGCCGCATCACCCTCGATTCATGCCCTTCACTGCCACCACTACGGTGCCGCCGACGAACCGTGTCGGATTGGACCGCAACGCCGCGATCGCCGTCGTCGTCTGCTGGCTCTTCGTGGTCTTCGACGGCTACGACCTCATCGTCTACGGCAACGTCATCCCGAGCCTGCAGAAGGAGTGGGGCATCAGCGCCGCGACCGCGGGCACGCTCGGCAGCCTCGCATTCCTCGGGATGATGATCGGCGCGGTGCTCGCGGGACGCCTCTCCGACGTGGTGGGACGCAAGCGTGCGGTGATCGGATGCGCGATCGTCCTGTCCGTGTTCACCGCGCTGTGTGCGCTGGCGACCGGACCCGTCATGTTCGGCGCGTTGCGTCTGATCGCCGGACTCGGCCTGGGCGGCCTCGTGCCCACCTCCAATGCGCTTGCCGCGGAACTGATACCTGCGAAGTGGCGCGCCGCGGTGGCCACGATGATGATGTCCGGTGTTCCCATCGGCGGTTCGATCGCGGCGCTGCTCGGCATCCCCGTCATCCCGAACTGGGGTTGGCAGCCGATGTTCGCCTTCGCGCTCGTCCCGCTGATCCTGCTGGTGCCGATCGCGTGGAAGACGCTGCCCGACCACACTGCCGCGGTGACGTCGACGGAGGTGCGGCCGGCAACCGGCTTCAGCGCACTGCTGGGTACCCGGTTCCGTTCCGTCAGCACCATGTTCGCGCTCGCCACGGTGGTCACCCTGCTCGCCTGGTACGGCCTCGGCACGTGGCTGCCCAAACTCATGCAGGGCGAGGGCACCGATCTCGGCAGCGCGCTCACGTTCGCCCTCGCGCTCAACCTCGGCGCCGTCGCGGGCTCGTTCGTCACCGCGTGGGGCGGCGTCCGGTTCGGCACTATCCCCACGAGCGTCGTCGCCGCACTCCTCGCGGGTCTCGCCCTGCTGACGTTGCTCACCGCCCCACCGGTGGCGCTGGTCTACGTCATCTTCGTGCTCGCCGGCGTCGGGACACACGGAACCCAGTGCCTCATCATCGCCGCGGTCGCGTCCTACTACCCCGATTATCTGCGGGGCACGGCCCTCGGCTGGGCGCTCGGCGTCGGCCGCGTCGGAGCCGTCGCCGCACCGCAGATCGGTGGCTTGCTCCTTGCCGCCGGACTCGGCGCGGATTCCAACTTCATCCTCTTCGGCGTCAGCGCGCTCGTCGCCGCACTGCTGCTCACCGTGATCTGGCGACGCTTCCCCTCCCCCACGTGAGTGTTGGCGTGTGCCCCGGCACGCATTGCCACTCACCTGCCCCGAACGCTCGAAACGAAGGAACTGTCATGTCGAATCTGCAGGACGCACGCATCATCATCGCCGGAGGCGGGATCGGCGGCGCGGCCAACGCCCTGGCCCTCGCGCAGAAGGGCGCGAACGTCACGCTGTTCGAACGTGCCTCCGAGTTCGGGGAAGTCGGCGCCGGACTGCAGGTCGGACCACACGGCGCCCGCATCCTCGACTCCTGGGGCGTGCTCGACGACGTTCTCTCCCGGGCGTTCCTGCCGAAGAACATCGTGTTCCGCGACGCGATCACGGCGGAGGTGCTCACCAAGATCGACCTCGGCTCCGAGTTCCGCGCCCGCTACGGCGGACCGTATTTCGTGACCCATCGCAGCGACCTGCACGCGACACTCGTCGACGCCGCACGTGCGGCGGGCGCCGAACTGCACACGGGCGTCACCGTCACCGACGTGATCACCGAGGGTGACAAGGCGATCGTCAGCACCGACGACGGCCGCACCCACGAAGCGGACATCGCGCTCGGCATGGACGGCCTCAAATCGCGTCTGCGTGAGAAGATCTCCGGCGACGAACCCGTGTCGTCCGGCTACGCCGCCTACCGGGGCACCACCCCGTACCGGGACGTGGAACTCGACGAGGACATCGAGGACGTGGTCGGCTACATCGGACCGCGGTGCCACTTCATCCAGTACCCGCTGCGCGGCGGCGAGATGCTCAACCAGGTCGCGGTGTTCGAATCGCCCGGTTTCAAGAACGGAATCGAGAACTGGGGTGGACCCGAGGAACTCGAACAGGCCTACGCGCACTGCCACGAGAACGTCCGCCGCGGGATCGACTACCTGTGGAAGGATCGTTGGTGGCCGATGTACGACCGCGAGCCGATCGAGAACTGGGTGGACGGGCGGATGATCCTGCTCGGCGACGCAGCGCACCCGCCACTGCAGTACCTGGCCTCGGGAGCTGTGATGGCGATCGAGGACGCCAAGTGCCTCGCCGACTATGCCGCCGAAGACTTCTCCACGGGCGGAAACTCCGCGTGGCCGCAGATCCTGAAGGAGGTCAACACCGAACGCGTACCGCGCTGCAACCGCATCCTCACCACCGGACGCATGTGGGGCGAGCTGTGGCACCTCGACGGCACCGCCCGCATCGCGCGCAACGAACTGTTCCGCACCCGCGACACGTCGAGCTACAAGTACACCGACTGGCTGTGGGGGTATTCGTCCGATCGCGCGTCATAACCGCTTCTCTGCCGGAATGGTTCGGCAGACTGGGAGGGTGACCCTCAACCTGGTGCAGACCCGTGTGTGGCGCGATGGCGAGTGCGTCGGCAAGGATTTTCCGCTTGCCGACGTGTCCGAACAGGTGAAGGACGAGAATGCGCTCGTGTGGGTCGACCTGTGCGATCCCGACCACGAGTGCCTGGCCGAGCTTGCGGCCGAGTGGTCGCTCGATCCGAACGCCATCGAGGATGCCGTTGCCCGCGGTGAGCGGCCGAAGGCGACGCGCTATGCGGGCCATGCGTTCGTGACCGCGTACGCCACCTGGTTCGAGACCGACGACGTCAGCACTCTCGGCGTCCTCGATTCTCGGCTTCGGCTCAGCCGCGTCTCCGCGTTCGTGGTGTCGAACGGGATCATCACGGTGCGGCGGGACGATCGATTCGACATGTCGCAGGTGGTGGAGCGCTGGGAGGAGGACCCCGCACTGCTCACACCGGGTTCCGGCGCACTCGCGCTCCTGCACGGACTGCTCGACGCCATCGTGGACGGGCAGTTCGAGACGATCGAGACGATCGACGACGCGATCGAAGCGCTCGAGGAGGGCTTGTTCGACGAGTCCGCGCGGACACGGGAGATTCAGCAGCGCACGTACCGGCTGCGGAAGGAACTGGTGCAACTGCGTCGCGTCGTGCTGCCGATGCGGGAGGTGGTGGGCGCCGTCATGCGCGGGCGCGCCGAATCAGGACGCGACAAGTCACCGGTTCTCGACAGCTTGTACACCGATCTCTACGACCACGTGACGCGCGCCGCGGAGTGGACGGAGTCGTTGCGCGACATGGTGGTGACCGTCTTCGAGACGAATCTGTCGCTCCAGGATGCCCGGCTCAACACCGTCATGAAGAAGCTCACCGGTTGGGCGGCCATCATCGCGGTTCCCACCGCGGTGACGGGGTGGTTCGGTCAGAACGTCTTGTTTCCCGGAGTGGGGCAGCTGTCGGGGATGATCGCCAGCACCATCGTGATCGTGACGTCGGCCAGCCTGCTCTACATCCTGTTCCGCCGACGCGACTGGCTGTAGTCGGGACGGACACGCCCTCAGGGCGCCGTCTTCGCTCCTGGTGACCCGGTCTCGCCCGCGGGAACGGCGGCGGCCTCGGTCATCAGGCGGGTGATCTCGGCACGGTCGGCGTCACCGGGCAGCCCCCAGCCCAGCCGGTAACCGTAGAGGTCGGCGAGCGTGATCGAATGCCGGTTGCCGTCCGCGACCTCGACGTCCGACGCGGTGATCAGGCCGGGGTGCGCGACACCACACGCCTCGGCCACCTTGAATACGTCCCGGCGCAACGCCCTCAGGTAGTTCGCGGCCCGGACTGATTTGATGCCGGCGTCGAGTCCGTGTGCGAGCCAGGGGTTTTGCGTCGCAACACCCGTCGGGCACCGATCGGTGTGGCACTTCTGCGCCTGGATGCACCCGACCGCGAGCATTGGCTCACGCGCCACATTGATCAGGTCGCATCCGAGCGACATCGCCGCCACGGCATTGTCGGGCAGGCCCAGCTTGCCCGAGCCTATGAACGTGATGCCGTCGGTCAAACCGGCTTCCGCGAACTTGGCGTACACGCGCGCGAAGCCGCTACGGAACGGCAGCGAGACTGCGTCGGTGAACACCAGCGGTGCCGCGCCGGTACCGCCCTCACCCCCGTCGATGGTCACGAAGTCGACACCCCGCCCGGAGTTGCTCATCGCCTCGACGAGCAGGTCCCAGAACGTCGGGTCACCGACCGCGGACTTGATCCCGACCGGCAGCCCCGTCTCGGCGGCGAGGAGCTCCACCCAGTCGAGCATGCTGTCGACGTCACGGAAGGCCGTGTGCCGGGACGGGCTGATGCAGTCACGGCCCTCCGGTACGCCTCTGATCTCGGCAATCTCCGGTGTCACCTTCGCCCCCGGCAGGAGACCGCCGAGGCCCGGTTTCGCGCCCTGGCTGAGTTTGATCTCGATGGCCCGTACCGGCGCCGACTCGACCAGCGCCCGAAGCCGCGCCAGGTCGAACCGGCCGTCCTCGTCACGGCAGCCGAAATACGCGGTCCCGATCTGGAAGATCAGGTCTGCGCCGTTCCGGTGGTATCGGGAGATTCCTCCTTCGCCGGTGTTGTGCAGGCAATCGGTGGCAGCGGCACCACGGTTCAGAGCGACCACGGCCGCCGACGACAGTGCCCCGAAACTCATCCCCGAGATGTTCACGATGGAGCGCGGGCGGAAGGCATGCGCCCGGCCGCGGGCGGCACCGAGCACCTTCGCCGACGGAATCGCGAGATGTTCGTCTGCATGCGGCATCGCCGAGGGAGGAATCTCCGAGAACGTCCGGTGCTTGATGATGGTGTAGCCGTCGGTGAACTCGATGTCGTTGTCCGTACCGAACCCGAACGTGTCGGTCACCCGCTTCGACGACGCGTACACCCAGCGACGCTGATCCCGGGTGAAGGGACGTTCCTCGTCGTTGCCGGTCGTAATGTACTGCCGAAGTTCCGGGCCGAGCGACTCGAGCAGATAACGTCCGTGCCCGACCACGGGAAAATTCCGGAGTAGCGCGTGACGTCGCTGAACAAGGTCGTACGACGCGATCGCAGCCGCGGCGGCAGCCGGAATCGCCAGGGCGTTCCACCGCTTCATGAATTCACCGTACGCGCGCGCCGCCACTCGGATCGGCTCCTCGCGCCAATTTCACCCCGGCACGGACCCCGGAGTGGGAGCCTCCTGCGACACCGCAAGCAGCACCCGCAGATTGTCGGTGACCACCCGAGCGGAGATGCTCGGATCGATGGCGCGCTGAATACCGAGTCCGACACCGAGACTGAGGATGCTGCCTGCCGCATCCTCCGCGGGCACGGGCAACACGACCCCGAGTGAGTCGGTGAACGACTTCAGCAGTGTCACCGTGATCTCCCGGGCCACCCCGAGAGTGGCGGTGAGTGCGTCGCGGAGTTCGGGATCGTGCCGGGACAGCACGATCAGCTCGAACTCCAGCATGGTCCAACCGACGTCGCCGAGTGTCTTCTCCGCCCAGGCCTGGAACGCCTCGAGCCGCTCCTCCATCGTGTCGCCGCCGCCGAGCGCCTCGGCGATCTCCTGCCCCTTGGTGGCGTGGATGAGCCCCAGCACCTCGAGGCACAGTTCCTTCTTGTTCTTGAAGTTGGAGTACACCGCACCCTTGGAATAGCCGGCCTCGTCGGCCACTTTCTCGAGCGATGTGGCCGCGTACCCGTCGGCCAGGAAGAGGTCGCGGGCAGTCGCGACGAGATGCGCCCGTGTGCGCGCCTGACTCTCCGACCTGGTCAATCGCGCCATGCTCACCCTTTCTCCGAAGCCAATGCGAGAATATTCTAATTTTCATATACCGCCGGTATCTGGTTTCTGCTAGCTTCTAGATATGACTTCGAGTGACATACAACCCAGCCGCGGACTGGTGATCGGGTGCGGCGGCACGCTCGGCGCGGCCTGGACCGTGGCGGCCCTGGTCGCCGTGAGCGACGCGCTGGGCTGGGACCCGCGCGACGCCGACGTACTCGTGGGCACGTCCGCGGGCGCCGAACTCGTCACCATGCTGGGCGGCGGGGCGGGCGTCGACGAACTGCTCGCGATGCAGCTCGGTGGGCTCACCCACCCGGCGCTCGACGGGCACCTCGCCGCCGCACCGGGACGGTTCCCGCCGCTCCCCGGACCGGGCCTCGGTTCGCCCGGCTTGTTGCGCCGCGGGCTCCCACCCCTGACCGCCGCGAGCGGCCTCCTCCCCCACGGCCGCGGCGATGCCGCGTGGCTCGACCGGCTCGCCCAGCGGTTCACCTGCCACTCCGGCTGGGTGCGCCACCCCGCGACGTGGCTGGTGAGCATGGACTACGACACGGGAGAGCGCATCGCATTCGGCTCACCCGGTGCACCGACCGCCACCCTGTCCGAGGCGCTGCGGGCGTCGTGGGCGATTCCCGGCTGGTATCCGCCGGTCCCCATCGGCGGCCGCCGGTTCGTCGACGGCGGTGCGGCGTCCACCGCATCCGCCGACCTGGTGCTGCCCCTCGAACTCGACGAGGTGATCGTGCTGGCACCGATGGCGTCGACGGGCCGCATCGCGGGCCGCGGGGCGGCCCGCGTCGAACGCCTGATGCTGCGGAACTGGATGAGTTCCGGGCTGGACGCCGAGATCGCGAAGCTGGAGGCGGCCGGCACCCGGGTGATCCGGCTCGACGCGACCGCCGAGGACCTCGCCGTCATGGGTCCGAACTTCATGGACGGACGGCGCCGGCTCGCCACCCTCGAACATTCCCTCGTCACCACCCGCGCTCAGCTCGCGAACGGAGTACGCGCATGACGCATTACGACATTCTGATCGTCGGTGCCGGGATCTCCGGCATCGGAGCAGCAATTCGCCTGAAGCAGAGCGGAATCGACAACTTCGCCATCCTCGAGAAGGGTGACGCGCTGGGCGGGACCTGGCGCGACAACACCTACCCGGGTTGTGCGTGCGACGTCCCCTCGGCGCTGTACTCCTACTCGTTCGCACCCAACCGGGAGTGGTCGCGGTTGTTCGCCGGACAGGAGGAGATCCGCCGGTACATCGAGCGCACCGCCGCCGAACACGGGGTCCCCGCACACGTGAAGTTCGGCACCGAGATGCAGCGCGCCCAGTGGAGCGAACAGAGCAGGCGGTGGACGGTGGACACGTCCGCAGGCACGTTCACCGCGAACGCCGTCATCGCCGCCGCCGGACCCTGGAACGAACCGCTCGTTCCCACCGTTCCCGGACTCGACACCTTCACCGGCGAGGTGTTCCATTCCTCCCGCTGGAATCACACCTACGACCTCACGGGCAAACGCGTCGCCGTCGTCGGAACCGGTGCATCCGCAGTGCAATTCGTCCCGGCGATCCAGCCGACGGTCGAGTCGCTGCATCTCTACCAGCGCACCGCGCAGTGGGTGCTACCGAAACCGGATCACACGCTGCCCGGTGTCGAGCGCGCGATCCTGCGCCGCGTACCGGGTGCGATCCGCGCCCTGCGACGCGTCGAGTACGCGATCATGGAATCGCTCGGACTCGGTTTCCGGCACCCGTGGATCCTGCGGGTGATCCAGCAGGTCGGCAAGGCGCAACTCCGCGCACAGGTACGCGATCCGAAGCTGCGCAAGGCCTTGACCCCCGACTACACGCTCGGCTGCAAGCGACTACTGCTGTCGAACACCTACTACCCCGCACTCACCCGCCCCAACGTCGAGGTGCACGCCAACGCCGTTGAGTCGGTGCGCGGGAACGTCGTCGTCGGCAGCGACGGCGCCGAACGGGAAGTGGACGCCATCATCTTCGGCACCGGGTTCCACATCCTCGACATGCCGATCGGTTCCAAGGTGTTCGACGGCGACGGCCGCAGCCTCGACGATCACTGGAAGGGCAGCCCGCAGGCCTACCTCGGCACCACCGTCGCGGGCTTCCCCAATGCGTTCGTCCTCCTCGGACCCGCGCTGGGCACCGGCCACACGTCGGCGTTCATGATCCTCGAGGCGCAACTCGACTACCTGATCCAGGCCGTCACCGCGGCTCGGAGCAACGGGTGGACCAGGATGGAACCGCGCCGGGAAGTGCAGGACGCGTTCAACGCCCAGGTGCAGGAAGCCCTGGCCACCACCGTCTACAACGCCGGTGGCTGCCAGAGCTACTTCCTCGACGTCAACGGCCGCAACAGCTTCAACTGGCCGTGGTCGACCGACCGCATGCGGCAGCGGCTCGGCCGGTTCGACGAGGCGGCGTACGACGTCTCGCGTGAGCCGGCGTCGGCTACAGCGACTTCGCGATGATTCCCTTCATCACCTCGTTGGCGCCCGCGTAGATCTTCTGGACGCGGGCGTCCTCGTACATCCGGGCGATCAGGTACTCACGCATGTACCCGTACCCGCCGTGCAACTGCACGCACCGGTCGATCACCGCGCACTGCTGCTCGGTGAGCCAGTACTTGACCATCGCCGCCTCGGACGGGTCCAGTTCCCCACGCAGGTGCGCCTCGATGCAATGGTCCAGGAACACCGCACACGTGCGGGCGATGGTCTGGCACTCGGCGAGCTCGAACGCCGTGTTCTGGAACTCGAACAGACTGTGCCCGAACGCCTGCCGCGACCTCGTGTACGCAACGGTGTCCTCCACCGCACGAGTCATCGCCCCGGACGCCTGCGCGCCGATGATCAACCGCTCCTGCACCAGCTGCGCCATCAGCTGCCCGAAACCCTGCCCCTCCTCACCGAGCAGGTTCGACACCGGCACCCGCACATCGGTGAACGACAACTCCGACGTGTCGGCGCCGTGCTGACCGACCTTGTCCAACACCCGCCCGACGGCGAACCCGGGGCAGTCCCGCAGATCCACGATCAGCAGCGCCACCCCCTTGGCGCCGGCCTTCGGGTCGGTCTTGACCGCCAGCACGATCATGTCGGCGGACGTGCCGTTGGTGATGAACGTCTTCGACCCGTTGACGACGTACTCGTCGCCGTCCCGGATGGCGGTGGTCTTGATCGCCTTGAGGTCCGATCCGGCGCCGGGCTCGGTCATGCCGATGGCGCCGAGGATCTCCCCGGTCGCCATCGACGGCAGCCAGGTCGTCTTCTGTTCCTCGGTGCCGTACTCGAGGAGGTAGTGCGCGACGATCCCCGAATGCACCGAGATGCCGAGCGCGAGGTCGCCGGCATAGCCCTGGGCCTCGAACACGGCGAGGTCGTGGGCGAAGGTGCCGCCACCGCCGCCGTACTCCTCCGGGATCGAGCAGCACAGCAACCCCAGCTCGCCGGCCGCGAGCCACACCGCACGGTCGATGCGGTGCTGGGCGTCCCACTTCTCGTTGTGCGCGACCACCTCGCGTTCGAAGAACCCGACCGCGAGCTCGGACAGGGCCTTCACCTCGTCGTCGTGCCACGACGGGATGTGCTTCTTCATCGTCTGCCTCGGTTCTAGATGCGCCGGAAGAGTGCGGCGAGGGCCTGGCCGCCGCCGATGCACATGGTGACGATGCCGAGTTCGAGGTCGCGGCGCACGAGGTCCTTCGCCAGGCGCAGGCTCAGGATCGCGCCGGTCGCCCCGACCGGGTGACCCAGCGCGATCGCGCCGCCGTACGGGTTGGTCTTCTCCGGGTTCAGCTTCGCGTCCCGGATCACGGCGACGGCCTGCGACGCGAACGCCTCGTTCAGCTCGATCACGTCGATGTCGCCGGGGGTGGTGCCGGTCTGCTCGAACAGATTCGCCAGCGCCAGCACGGGGGCGTACCCCATCAGAGCCGGGTCCATCGCCGCTGTCGCGACGGCCTCGAGCGTGACCAGCCCGGTCAGGCCCTTCTCCTGCGCGGCGGACTGCGTGGCCAGCACCAGGGCCGCGGCGCCGTCGTTGATACCGGACGCGTTGCCCGCGGTCACCGACCCGCCCTCCTCGAACGCCGGCCGCAGCTTCGCCAGGGTCTCGAGGGTGGTGTCGGGCTTGGGGTGCTCGTCGACGTCGATCGTCTTCGGGCGGCGGCCCCCGATCTCGACGGGGGTGATCTCCTCGGCGAACGCGACCTTCGCGGCCTCGGAGGCGGCGCGGCGCTGGGATTCGACGGCGAACTCGTCCTGCTGCTGCCGGCTGACGTCGTACTTGCGGGCGACGGCCTCGGCGGTGCGGCCCATGTGCACGCCACCGAACGGGTCGGTCAGGATCGCGACCGTGCCGTCCACGAGTGTGCGGTCGCCGAGCTTGTAGCCGGAGCGGGCGGAGAAGTCGTAGAACGGCATCCGCGACATGCTCTCGTCACCGCCGGCGAGGGCGAAGTTCACCCCGCCCCAGCGCATCTGCTGCGCCGCCGACCACACCGCCTGCAGACCGGACCCGCACAGCCGGTTGACGGTGTACGCGGGGGTCCTCTCCGGAAGTCCCGCGGCCAGGGCCACGCGGCGGGCGTTGTAGGCGTCCGGTCCGACCTGACCGATGCAGCCCATCACCACCTCGTCGATGTCCTCACCCGGCACCCCGGCACGCTCCAGCGCGGCCTTGACGGCGGTGGCACCCAGTTCGTGGGCGGGCACGTCCTTGAACGCACCACCGAAGCTGCCGATCGGGGTCCTCGCGCCGTCGACTACCACGATCGGTTCAGGAGAATTCATGACGTGCCCTTCCGTCTCTCTACCAGTACGGTGAGATAGTAGGACTTCAAAGTACCCGGCTGTTCACGCAGGTCCTCCGACACGTCGCCGGGTCAGGTTCCGCGGATCAGATCGGCGCACTTCTCGGCCATCGTCATGACCGTGATATTGGGATTGACGTAGGGCAGTTTCGGCATGGCGGACGCGTCCACCACCCGCAGATCGCGAACGCCCTTCACTCGCAGTTCCGGATCGAGAACGGCCATCGGATCGGTGGCCGCACCCATCCTGGCGGTCCCGGCGGGGTGGTACACCGTGTTGTGCGTCCGGTGCGCGTAGTCGATCAGTTCGTCGTCGGTGACCGCCTCCGGCCCGGGGGCCAGTTCCCTCGTGATCCAGCCGCGGAGAGGTTCCTGCTCGGCGATGCGGCGCGCCAGCCGGATCCCGGCAAGCATCACGGCCTCGTCGTGGCCGTCCGGGTCGGTGAAGTACCGGGGATCCACTCGCGGACGATCCCGGAAGTCGCGGGAACGCAGACGTACCGTTCCGCGAGAGAGTCCCTGCGTGACGTTCGGGGTGAGGCAGAAACCGTTGTCCGTGGTGGGGTAACCCCACCGGAGTGTGTTCATGTCGAACGGCACGCTGCCGTAGTGCATCATCAGGTCCGGATGGTTCAGCCCCTCCTCGGTGGTGGCGAACAATCCGATCTCCCACCACTGTGTGGACGTCTCGACCATCGGCCGGGACGCGTCCCAGAACACCAGCCCTTCGACGTGATCGTCGAGGTTCTGCCCGACCCCGGGAGCGTCGACCCGAACCTGCACACCCATCTCACGCAGGTGCACCGTCGGCCCGATACCCGAGAGCATCAACAGTTTCGGTGTGTCGATGGCCCCGGCGGTGACGATCACCTCGCGGCGCGCCGAGACCGTGTCGTATCCGGTGAGATCGGGGCGCTGGTACCGCACGCCGGTCGCCGCCAGCGCGTCGTCGATGACGATCTCGCTGATCCGGCAGTCGGTGCGCACCTCCAGGTTGGGGCGTGACCCGAGAATCGGATGCAGGTAGGCGTGCGACGTCGACATGCGCGTGCCGTCCTCGGACGCGTTGATTTGGAACCACCCCGCCCCGTCGAGCACCGTCGTGCCCCGGTTGAACTGCACGGTGGGCAACCCGACCTTCGCCGCGGCCTCGAGCAGGGCCACGCCGCAGGGGTCGTGCGGCGGGACGTCGCGCAACCGCACCGGACCGCTGCGGCCGTGCTGCTCGCCGGGGGCGTCGTTGTTCTCCACCCGCGCCACGAGCGGCAGCACGTCCTTCGCGCCCCAGCCGGTGGCACCCGCCGCCGCCCAGTCGTCGAGTGTCTCGGCGGGTGGCCAGAACGCGATGCACGAATTGTGGGAGGAGCATCCGCCGAGCACCTTGGCGCGGGCGTGTCGCATGAAGCTGTTGCCCTTCTCCTGCGGCTCCACCGGATAGTCCCAGTCGTAGCCGGAGTCCAGCAGATGCATCCACTGCGACAGCTCGAGGACGTTGCGGTCACCGACGTCGGACGGCCCGGCCTCCACGAGGCAGACGGTCACCGAGGGGTCCTCGCTGAGCCGCGCGGCGAGCACACATCCGGCCGTTCCCCCGCCTGCGATGACATAGTCGAACACGGTGTCCGTCATGGCAGTTCGCTCTCCGCCTCGTCCTTCGACGACGCCGCGTGCGAGGCGAGACAGCCGATGTGGTTGCGGCCCTTCACCGCATACCAGAGGAGACCGAGCCCGAGAATGATGCCGATGTAGACGAACGCACCCCACGTGTTGTACCAGGGAGTGCCGTACACCTCGGGGCGCGGCCACGCGAGATTGAGCGCCATCCCCACTCCCCACAGCACGGCGAAGATGTTCACCGGAAGCCCCCACCGGCCCATCGTGAAATAGCCGCTCTCCGCGAGTTCCTTCGGCGGCCACTGCCCCTGCAGGCGTTTCTTCAGCAGTGGCCCGGTGACCATGAGGTACGCCAGGTAGATCATGATGATCGCGATCGATGTCAGCACGGTGAAGATCTGCGGCTGACCGATGTTGATGACGAGGATGAACGCCGCGAGCACACCGATCACGATGGCGGGGACCACGGGCGTCTGATGCTTCGGGTTGACGTGGGCCAGCCGCTCCCCGAAGGGCAATGCGTTGTCGCGGGCCATCGCGAACGTGAGCCGGATGGCCGCGGCGTGCACCGCGAGCGAACACACCGTGACCGCGACGACGATGCAGACCAGGAAGATCTTCCCGAGCGGTCCCCACATCACCTGCTCGACGATGTACTGCAGGCCGCCCTCGCTGCTGCCGATCAGCGGATCCTCGAGGTCGGGGGCTGCCATGACGGCGAATACCAGAATCGCCCCGCCGATGACGAACGACGCGAGGATCGCCCGCAGGATGGCCTTGGGTGCCGTCCGTCGTGGGTCGACGGTTTCCTCGCCGAGCGAACTCGCGGTGTCGAATCCGTACATCACGTACCCGGAGGCGAGTGACGCCACGAGGAACACCGTCAGATATCCACCGCTCTCCCCGGCGCCGTACCCGTGGGTGGAGAAGAACACGTCCGGACCGCGAGTGATGTTGGCGGCGAGGATGATCGCGATGAGGACGGCCGCGATCAGTTCGACGAACACACCCGTGCTGTTGATGAGAGCCATCAGCTTGACGCCGAACGCGTTGACCGCCGTGGTGAACGCGATCATGATGGTGCCGAGAATGACGGCGTTGGTGGCGAAGTCGTACTCACCGCTGCCGTCACCGATGATCTGGAATCCGCTCCACAGCCTCGGCAGGTTGAGTTGCAGGGCGAGCACGACGGCCGAGAGGGTCACGATCGACGCGGTGAGCATCAGCCAGCCCGACGACCATCCCACGATCCTGCTGCCGAGCAGCTTGGCCCAGTTGTAGACCGAGCCGGCGACGGGGTACTTGGCGGCGAGCTCCATGAAACACAGGGCGACGGCCATCTGCCCGACGAACACCATCGGCCAGGACCACAGGTACGCCGGTCCGGCGGTGCCGAACCCGAAGTAGAACAGCTGGAACGTGCCGGTGAGAATCGAGATGTAGCTGACTCCCGCCGCGAAACTGGCGAATTTGCCGAGGCTGCGGTCCAATTCCTGTTTGTACCCCAGTTCGCCGAGTCCACTGTCCCCCGGCGCACCTCCGTCACCCACTGCTCCGTGCCGAGTAGCCATGGTTCTCTCGCCTCTCCGTGCGCCGACCTAGCCGTTGTCGAACCACCCCGCCGCCGTGGGCGAGGTGTTGTGCCAGATATGTTTGGTCTCCTGGTATTCCGCCAGACCGGTGGGGCCGAGTTCGCGCCCGTTCCCCGACATCTTGAAGCCGCCCCACTCGGCGGCCGCGGTGTAGTAGCCGAAGTCGTTGAGCCACACCGTGCCGTGGCGCAGACCGCGCACCATCCGCTCGCCCCGCGCGCTGTCGGCGGTCCGGACGCCGGCGGCGAGGCCGTACTCGGTGTCGTTGCCCAGCCGCAGCGCCTCCTCCTCCGTGGTGAAGCGCTCGACGGTGAGGATCGGGCCGAACGTCTCCTCCTGCACGAGGCGCATGGTGCGGTCGCAGTGGTCGAAGATGGTGGGCAGGTAGTAGCTCCCGTCCGCCAACGCGGGATCGGCGGGCCGGGCTCCCCCGGTCACCAACCGGGCGCCCTCGGAGAGGCCGAGCGCCACGTACCGTTCGACCTTCTCCCGGTGGGCCTCGGACACCAGCGGGCCGGTTCGGCTCGTGGGATCGAGACCGTTGCCCATCCGGATCTTCTCCGCCCGCGCGGCCAGTGCCGCGACGAACCGGTCGGCGATGGACTCCTCGATGATCAGGCGGGTTCCCGCCGAGCACACCTGACCGGAATGCAGGAACACCCCGGTGAGCACCTGGTCCACCGAATCGTCTCCGTCCGCGTCGGCGAAGACGATGTGCGGATTCTTGCCACCGAGTTCCACCGCCACCTTGGTGACGTTCTTCGCCGCGGTCTCGAGGATGACGCGTCCGGTCGCCAGCCCGCCGGTGAACGAGATGAAGTCGACGTCGGGGGTGCCCGTGAGCGCGGCGCCCAGCACGGCGCCACTGCCCTGCACGAGGTTCACCACCCCGGCGGGGACACCTGCTTCGGCGATCAGTGCGGTGAACGCGATGGTGCTGAGCGGGGTCACCTCGCTCGGTTTGAGGACCATGGTGCACCCGGCGGCCAGCGCGGGCGCCACCTTCCACGAGATCTGCAGCAGCGGGTAGTTCCACGGTGCGATGAGCACGCACACGCCGATCGGCTCGCGCACCACCCGGCTGATCACCTCGGGCCGGCCGACATCGACCAGAGCGTCGGCTTCGACCGCGGCGAGTTGCGCGTAGTACCGGAACACCGACACCACGTCGTCGATGTCGATCCTGCTCTCCTCCAGAGTCTTTCCGGTGTCGAGCGTCTCGATGCGTGCGAGGGTCTCCTTGTCGCGCTCGAGGAGATCGGCGATCCTCGCGACCAACGCCGTGCGCTCGGCGACGGGTGTGCAGGGCCAGGTTCCCTGGTCGAAGGCGGCGCGGGCCGCGGCGACGGCGCGGGTCGCGTCCTCCGGGGACGCCTCGTCGACGGTGGCGACCACCGATCCGTCGGCCGGATTGATGCAGTCCCGGGTCTCACCGGAGCTGGAGCGGATCCACTGCCCGTCGACGAACAGGCCCGTGTTCAAGAGGTCATCGATCGACTGGTCCTGCATCACTCAACTCCGTGTCTCGCCGGAACGAACGCACCCCCTTTACGGTATGCCGTCGGAGTCGCGGTGGGCGGGGATCGCGCACACATGTCCGATTCGCGACGGTATCCGTCGCCGAGAAGACTGTGTCCGGTAGCCGGACGCGCGTGCGCCTAGCGGCTGCGATAGCGTCGTCAGGCGAACTCTTCGCACATTCCCGGACAGGACACACCTAGAAACGGAGCACCCGTGGTCGCGATCGGCAACTCGGATCTGGACATCTTTCCCCTGGCCCTCGGTGGTAACACCTTCGGCTGGACCAGTGACGAACCGACGTCGTTCGAGATCCTCGACGCCTTCGCCGCAGGCGGCGGCAACTTCGTCGACACGGCGGACTCGTACTCCGCGTTCGCCGAGGGCAACTCCGGCGGCGAGTCCGAGACCGTTCTCGGTAACTGGATGGCGTCCCGCGGTAACCGCGACCACATGGTGATCGCCACCAAGGTCAGCCAGCACCCGGAGTTCAAGGGCCTGGCCCCCGCCAACGTCCGCGCGGCGGCGGAGGCCTCCCTGAAGCGGCTGCAGACCGGCCACATCGACGTGTACTACGCCCACTTCGACGACGCCGACACTCCGCTCGTCGACACACTCGGCGCCTTCGACGAACTGGTCCGCGACGGACTCGTCCGCCACGTCGCCCTCTCCAACTACTCGCCCGAGCGCATCCGCGAGTGGCTGTCCCTGACGGCCGAGAACGGCTTCGCGGCCCCGATCGCGCTGCAGCCGCACTACAACCTGGTGCACCGCCACGACTACGAGCCCGAGGTGGCCGCGATCGCCACCGAGAACGGCCTGGGCGTCTTCCCCTACTACTCGCTCGCCGCCGGCTTCCTGGCGGGCAAGTACCGCACCCAGGCCGACCTGGACGGTCAGCCCCGCCAGCGGATGGCGACCCGCTACTTCTCCGAGTCCGGCCTCGCCGTCGTCGACGCCCTGGCCGAGATCGCGGACACGCACTCGGCGGAGATCTCCACCATCGCGCTCGCGTGGCTCCTCACGCGGCCCGGCATCACCGCGCCGATCGCGAGCGCGAGCCGCCTCGAACAACTTCCCGCTCTACTCGACGCCCCCACCGTGACCCTGACCGCATCCGAGATCAGCCGGCTGACGACTCTCTCGGACGCGATCGGCGCCTGACCTCAGCTCAGCAGCTTGCCCCGGAGCCGGTCGACGGTCGCCGCACTCAGACCGAGCCCCTCGGTGAGATAGCGGTCGACCGTCCCGTACTGCTCGGTGAGCCGGCCGAGCCCGGCCTCGAGGTAACTCCGGTCGACGCCCAGCAGCGGCTGGTAGATCTGCGCCACCGCCTCACCGCGGCTGGCGGCGATCTGGTCGTACGTGATCTTCATCGACGCGGCCGTGTACTCGTTGGTGAGCAGATAGTCGTCGAAGATGGTGTCCTGCGAAACGCCCGCGATGGAAAGCAGCAGCGCAGACGCCCAGCCGGTGCGGTCCTTGCCCGCCGTGCAATGGAAGATCTGCGGCCCCTCGGTGTCGGCCAATGACGTCAGGAGTTGCACGAACCCGGCCCGGGTCGCCGCGTCGTCGACGAAGCTGCGGTTCATCTGCCGCATGAACGCGACGGCGTCGGCGGGCGACTTCAGTTGCGCGACTGCCGCCCCCAGGTCTCCCGACAGGATGGGGATACCGAGGTACCGCGGCCCGGCCGGGAGCCGGTCGGGCTTCGCCGCCACCTCCTCGACGGTCCGCACGTCATACACCGCGGTCAGGCCGAGCCCGGTGAGAACAGCGAGATCCTGATCGTTCGGAACCAGCGCGTTCGAACGGTAGAACAGCCCCCTCGTGACGTGTCCTCCGCGGGCGGTGGCGTACCCCCTTCCCGATCCCCCGACATCGCGGAAGTTGTCGACCGACGCCAGTCGCGGAGTCTCGGCGACCGGGCCCGCGCTCCCGAAGTCGGACGAACCGAATCCCGGGAGACTGATTCCCGGCAGCGACAGCGGGTCCGCCGAAGCGAGCGCAGGCGTGCCGAAACCCGCGAACAGGACGCTGCCGGTGAGCAGCGCCGCGGCGGCGGAGGTGACGCGTCGAGACATGGGGGAAGCCTTTCGATGGGCCGTCGGGGAGATCCGCCCGTCCGGCATGTCCGGAACATCAGCGGATAATCCACATCACAGTGGTCGGACGTTTCCCGTGGCTACGGGTTGTTCCGATCACCGGGAGAACCCGTTTCCCGCCGGCGGCGCCCGCAGCAGACTCGGGCCGTCGGCAGCCGACGTGCCCGACGAACGTGATTCATTGACGACGAGGATGTGAGCTGAGATGACCGAGACCGCACAGCAACTGGCGGGGAAGGTTGTGATCGTGACCGGGGCGGCGCGGGGGCTCGGCGCGGCCTTCGCCCAGCGCATCGTCGACGAGGGCGGCAGCGTCGTGGTCGGCGACGTTCTCGACGACGACGGCCGCGCGACCGTCGACCAGCTCGGTGACCGGGCGCGGTACAGCCACCTCGACGTCACCGACCCGCAGCAGTGGCAGGCCGCGGTCGACGTCGCAACGAGCGAGTTCGGGCGCCTCGACGGCCTAGTCAACAACGCCGGCATCTCCACCGGCCAGTACATCGAGCACGAACCGCTCGAACACTTCCGGACGGTCCTCGACATCAACCTGACCGGCGTGTTCAACGGTCTGCAGGCCGTGATCGGCCCGATGCGCGCCGCCGGCGGCGGATCGATCGTCAACATCTCGTCGGCCGCCGGACTGATGGGACTCGCGCTCACCGCCGGTTACGGCGCGTCCAAGTGGGGCGTGCGCGGGCTCACGAAGATCGCCGCCGTGGAACTGGGCACCGACCGGATCCGCGTCAATTCCGTCCACCCCGGAATGACGTACACCCCGATGACCGCGGGCCTCGGAATCCAGCAGGGCGAGGGCAACTACCCCAACACCCCCATGGCCCGGGTCGGGGTGCCCGAGGAGATCGCCGGCGCCGTCGGATTCCTGCTGTCCGACGCGTCCACGTACGTCACCGGGGCGGAACTGGCCGTCGACGGCGGATGGACCGCCGGACCGACCGTCAAATACGTCATGGGCCAATGAGATCGAATTCGGAAAACACACGAGGAGCACAGACGATGAATCGATTCGACAACCGGCGGATCCTGGTGACCGGAGCCGCATCGGGCATCGGACAGGCCACCGCCCTCCGCCTGCTCGAGGAAGGCGGCACCGTCGTGGCAGCCGACGTGTCCGAGGACGGCCTCGCGCGGACGGCGGAACTGGCCGAGGCGGCAGGCACGGCAGGGCGACTCAGCGTGGCCGCAATCGACATCGGCGACGAGAAGTCCGTCACCGACGGCGTGAACAGCAGCGTCGAGAAACTCGGCGGACTGGACGTACTCGTGAACGCCGCCGGCATCCTCCGCGCCTCGCACACCCACGAAACGTCGCTGGACGTGTGGAATCAGGTGATCGGGATCAACCTCACCGGCACGTTCCTCATGGTCCGCGAATGCCTGCCCGCACTGCTGAACAACGAACGCAGCGTCGTCGTGAACTTCAGTTCCACCTCCGCCGCGTTCGCGCACCCCTACATGGCCGCGTACGCCGCGAGCAAGGGCGGCATCCAGTCGTTCACCCACGCGCTGGCCCTCGAATACGGCAAGCAGGGTCTGCGCGCCGTCGGTGTCGCACCCGGCAGCATCAAGACCGGCATCACCGACGCCACATCCGGATACGTTCCGTCCGACGCCGATTGGAGCCTGTTCGCCAAGCTCTCCCCCATCCTGCCCACCACCCTGGAATCGGGCGGCGCGGCCATGGGCGGACCCGAGCAGGTCGCCGGAGTCGTCGCCATGCTCGCCTCCGAGGACGGCGCGTTCGTCACCGGAACCGAGATCCGCATCGACGGCGGGACCCACGCCTGACCGGTGAGCCCTTGCGCGTGCGACGGCGGCACGTAGGTTGGACACATGAGCCTGCCCACCCCTGCCGCCGATCGCACCGCGCTCGTCACCGGAGCGTCGTCCGGGATCGGCGCGGCCCTCAGCCGTGAACTCAGCCGCCGCGGTCACCAGGTGGTGCTCGTCGCCCGCCGGGCCGAGAAGTTGGAAGAACTGGCCACCGAACTGCGGGCGGCCGGCGGTCGGGCGCATGTGCTGGGTGCCGATCTCTCCGACCGCTCGGCCCGCGGAACGCTGCTCGACCGGGTCGGCGAGCTCGGACTCACCCTCGACATCCTCGTCAACAACGCCGGCCTGTCCACGCTCGGCCCGGTGGCCGCGTCCGATCCGGACGCCGAGATGAACATGATCGAGGTCGACGTCATGGCCGTCGCCGACCTCTGCAGCCGCGCCCTGCCCGGCATGGTGCAACGACGCCGCGGCGCCGTCCTCAACGTCGCGTCCACGGCCGCGTTCCAGCCACTGCCCGGACAAGCCGCCTACGCCGCCGGAAAGGCATTCGTCCTCTCCTACACCGAGAGCCTCACCGGCGAACTGAAGGGCACCGGCGTCACGGCGACCGCCCTCTGCCCCGGACCCGTCGACACCGGTTTCGGTGAGACAGCCGGCTTCGCGAAGGAAGACGCCGAAGCCGCACTGCCCAGCTTCATGTGGGAAAGCCCCGAATCCGTGGCCAGGACCGGAATCGACGGCCTCGACAAGGGGCACATGATCGCCATCCCCGGCCTCGCGAACCGGGCCGCCTCCGTGTTCGCCCACCTCGCGCCGAACAAACTCCTCGTCCCGGTCCTGGCCAGCCGTCATCCCGGTTTGCGGACGTAGAAACTGCCGCCGGTTTACCCTGGCCTGGTGGAGATGACTACCGCTACTCGCCGATTCACACAGAGCACCGCGACCGTGGCCGTCGCCGCAGCCGCCCTTCTCGGGAGCGCCGGTGTGGCCGCCGCCGACGAATGGCCGCCGGTACCCACCGAGCCCAGTCCGGTCGCGCCGTTCGACAACCAGAACTTCCTCACCCCCACCGATCTCGACTATTGGAATCCGTTCGTCAGCGCGAACCGGCTCACGTCGCCGTTCGGAACCGCCAACCGCATCGTCTGCACCGCTTTCCACGGCGTGCTGCTCGACTGCTGGCAAGCCGATCAGAACGGGCAACCACACAAACTCGTCAAGTTGTCCATGGACTTCCCCGGATCGCTCGGCGCCACCCTCCCCGGCGGAGGTCCCGGACACTTCGTCTACCCGGGCTTCATTCCGGGTATCTGAACCCGACTTACAACGGGTCGCCCGCGACCCGTCCTGCCGGCAGCGTGCGGCCGCAGATCATCAGCGCGAGATCCTCGCCCGTTCCCCGTAATTCGGCGCCCCACCCGTACGACCAGTCGAGGTCCGTGGCCCGCAGGCCACGTCCCTCGATGCCGACGCCGAAATTCGAGTGCCCGCCACCCGCCGTGAGGTCGTTGAGAACGACCCGCATCGTCCCCTCCGGTACGTGTCGCGGCAGCCCGAGCGGCACGGTGGCGTCGAGACCGTGGATCACCACGTGGTTGAGCGCGCCGTGGTAGCCACCGCCCGGCGGAGTCCAGCGGCGCATGATGTCCGCGCGCAGGCAGGCGACGAGTTCCTCCGGCGCCAATTCGGCGTCGCTACGGGCGATCTCGTTGGACAGCCGGGTGAAATCGAACTCCCACTCACGCAGGCGCGCCATGAACTGCTCCTCGGAGTAGCGCGCCGCCATGGTGAGATGCGCGACCACTTCTCGAATCCGCCAGCCCTCGCACAGCGACGGTGTGTCCCATTCCGCATCCGAGATGCCGTCGAGCAGATCGGCGAGTGCCGAGAACTCGTTCGCAACCGCCCGTTGCAGATCGGCATCATCGGTCATCGCACCCAGCCCCCACATCATTCTCGACGAGAGTTCCCACACCACCGTAGCCGGGTATTGCCCTGGTCGAACATGATTGGTAAAGTCGAACATACATTCGAACCTTGGGGGAGGTTGGTTGTGGGGGAATTGATTGCAGCGGATCTGGCCGAGTTGCGTGCGTTCACGGCGCGGCTGCGGAGGGTTTCCGTCGACGGAGATGCGGGGTTGGGGATCGAGTGGCTCGACGCGATCGAGGCGTTGAAATCGGTCGGGTGCGCGGCGCAGGCGGTGATCACCGACGGCGTCGTCACGAGTATCCGTGCGGACCGCAAGGCTCGGGGGTTGCCGCGAGCCGACTGGGACCGCGGCATCGCGTCGCAGATTGCGTTGGCGCGCAGGGAGTCCCCAAATCGCGGCGGGCGGCATCTCGAATTCGCGCAGGCGCTGGTGCACGAGATGCCGCACACCCTGGCGATGTTGCAGACCGGCCGGTTGAACGAATGGCGTGCCACCCTGCTCGTGCGCGAAACAGCGTGCCTGTCCGCGGCGGATCGGGGCATCGTGGACCGCCGGTTGTGCTCGGACCCGGCCACTCTCGACGGCGTCGGCGACCGCGGTCTGATCGCACGGGCGAAAGCGTTGGTGGTGGAACTCGATGCCGCGGCGGTCGTGGCCCGGCATCGTAAGGCGGTGTCGGAGCGTCGGGTGACGACACGGCCGGCGCCGGACTCGATGGCGTATCTGAGCGTGCTGATGCCGGTGGAGCAGGCGGTGTGTTTGCAGGCCACGTTGGGTCGGGATGCGGACAGTCTCATCGCGACCGGGAACAGCGGCGGCCGCACCCGCAATCAGCTGATGGTGGACTTGTTGTTCGACCGCGGCACCGGGCACGCGGTGGCGTCGGGTGTTCCCGTGGCGGTGAATCTGGTGCTCTCGGACGAGACCCTGCTGGCCGGCGGTCACGAGGCCGCGCAGTTGCAGGGGTTCGGGCCGGTGCCGGCGGCAATCGCGCGGCAGTTGGTGGCCGACGTCGTCGACAGTGATATCGCGACGTCGCTTCAGCGGGTGTATTCGTGCCCGCAGTCGGGGGCGTTGACGGCGATGGAGTCGCAGTCGCGCACATTCCCGAAGAGCCTGCGACAGCTGATCGACCTGCGGGACCGCGTGTGCAGAACTCCGTGGTGCGATGCGCCGATCCGACACCACGACCACATCCGCTCACACCGAGAATCCGGTGCCACGACGGCCGACAACGGGTCCGGCCTCTGCGAGGCTTGCAACTATGCGAAGGAAGGCGACGGATGGTCCGCCCGCCCCGTACACAACCCCGGCGGCACCCACCTCCTCGACCTGGGCACTCCGACCGGGCACCACTACCGATCAACCGCGCCGCCGCTCCCGACCCCGGCGCACCTACGCGCGTCATGACGCGGTGGGTGTTACCCTCTCGGTCGCCGGGGTGATCCGTAACAGCACCCGCGGCTTCTGCCGACGCGCGAGGATGCGTTCGACGAACATCACGATCCGGTATTCCAGCCCGTACTCGTCCCGGATGGTGTCGGCCATCCTTCGGCTGGTGGACTCGTCGGTGACGATCTCGGCCACTGCGACTACCGGGTCGATCCCGGCATCCACTTTTCCCCGCCGCGAACAGGGGCGAATTTCGACGCTCGGGTTGTTGCGTAGCCGCTTCACCTTTCCGCTGTCCTCCGGAGTGGTGACGACCAGAGCGTCGCCGTCGCGCGCGATCCAGACCGGCGTCGACACGGGCTCCCCGGACCGGCGGAACGTGGTGAGGGAGACGAAAGATTCGTCTCCCAGCGCGGTGAATGTCACTTGTTCCCACCTGACCAGGACATGAGTTCGGCGATGTCTCCGTACAGCGTCGACTGGTAGGTGAGCATCAGCTCCTCCACCCCGCCGAACTGATCGCCGACGTGATGGGTGTTCTCCGCCGACAGCTCGCGGTCACCGGAGCGTGCGATGAGTTCGTCGATGCGGCTGTCGAGACTCATCGCCCGGTTGACCGCCAGCACGGACCGCAGTTGCACCTCGGCTCGGGACAGCAGGTCGCCGATTCGTGCGAGTGCGGCGACGCGGTCGACCAGTTGATCCCACACCGGCTTCAGTGCGTTCTGCCGGGCCTCGATCTGTTGACGGGCTGTGTCGGAATGGGTGGCACGCAGCGCTTCGTCGAGTTCAGTCCGGATTCCGCGCAGCGCCACGGTATCGACGGCGATCTGCGTCAGTTCCTCGGCGAGGTCGAGTTGGTACCGCTGAATCGCGAAGTGCTCCGAATGCCAGACTGCGGAACCGTCGATCCTGTCGAAGAGCATCCCCGCCAGGTAGAGCAGGGTGTCGTACGAGTCGGCGAATCTGTCGTTGTCGAGATCGACGCCCTTACCGATGGCCTCGGCGACGCGGCGGCCGACTGCGGCCATCGGGGTGTTTTCGGCGGCCCGGCCGAGGCGTTCCGCCGCGGTGCCGCGCGCGTAATTGCCTGCACGTTCGAGCGCGGTGCCGGCGATCGGCGCCGGTGTGCGTTGCAGCGCCCGGAACAGCGCCTCACGCTGTTCGAGATCGAGATGGACACCCTCACGCCGATCCCGGCGCATCGCCCGGACGCCGTTGCCGTAGTGCGCCGGCGACATCACGACCGCAGCCCGAGACGACTGCAGCTTGCGGGCCAGTTCGGTGGCACGGTATTTGAACAGTAGTTGCGCCGGTCCGGGACGCAGACTGTCGGCGCGGCGCGCCACCTGGTGGTACTCGTCCGTCAGCAGGCGCAGCGCCCCGAAGCCGCCGATCGACGGGATGGTGCGGCCGGCGCGACGCCGGTGGCTGAGTACCTGCCGGGTGGGCGAATCGAGGTGTCCGGCGGCGATCAATACGGCAGCGGCGTCCGACAACGGGGCGTGCGTGCCCGTGATCGCGGATCGTTCACACCATTGGCGGACCTGCAGGGAGATGCGTGCACGCCGCTCCTCGTACTCGGTGCTTTCCGACATCGGACCTCCTGGCCGTTCACTGGTCACCACTGTCCCAGAATTTCGTCGGACGCGCCGCGACCACTCGAGGCGGGGTGCGGATCTAGGCTCTCCCTCATGACCTTCACGTTGCGTGCGGTACTTCTGTTCGCGACAGCGTTGGTGGTGGCCGGTTGCGGTCGCGCGGTCGACGGATCCCCCGAGACCGGCGCCGTCGCGGGGCCCGCGACCACCCCGACGGTGACGACCACACCGAAGACCACCGCACCGAAGACGACCACCACCACCACGAACACCCCGGCCCAGGCAAACCCGCAGACGTTTGCGGGCACCGCGGCGGGGAGCTACTACTTCACGACACCGAGCACCAAGTTCCACTGTGCGATCCTCACCGGCGGCGACGTCCCGACCGCCGGCTGTCACGGCCCGATGCCGGCGTCGGCGCCGAAGGTTCCGGGCGCCGGCGCGTCCGGCACCCCGGTGACGCCCAACGCGATCGAGGTCGCCGGTGGCCGCCCCGGCCAGTTCGCCAGCGCCGGCGACCCCCGGTACTACCCGCTCGACCGATCTGCCGCCCCCGCACTGTCGTACGGCACCGCGTTACACGTGAACGATTTGACGTGCCTCGTCGACGAGACGTCCGGGGTCACGTGCCGCAGCGACGCGGGCCACGGATTCACGCTCTCGGACAGCGCGTTTCGAGTGTGGTGAGCCGGCTCAGCCCAGTTCGTCCGAGCGCCGTTCCATCAGTGTGCGCAGCTGGGCGTTCTCCTTCGCGGTGAAGCCGATCGTCTCGATCTCCTCGATGCCACGCCCGATGCCCTTGCGGACGCCGTCGAGCATTCTGGTGACCGCGCGTTCGGGAACACCCAGCCGCCCGCCGGACTCGACGAAGTGCCTGCGGTTCAGCTTGTTCGCCTTGCCGTAGAAGTCGAGGGCCATCGGGTCGCGCCATCCGAGGTACGGCTGGGTGCACAGCAGGTCGTAGGCCGGTGTGACACTCCACAACCCCGATGCGGCGAGCTGCACCGAGAAGTTCTTGCCGTGCAGGTCACCGTTCCCGATCGCGTACGAATAGGCCACCAGCCGAAGCAGCTCCAAGGTGGCGACCCGGGCCGAACCGCCGCCGCGCTCACACACGCCGGCGAGTGCGGTGATCACGCTCTCGGTCTTCAGCCGGTACTTGGCGGCGGGGAACATCCCCATTACCTGGCACGCATCCTCCTGCGGTGTGCGGATGACGCGGCCGGACGGATCGACCCGCCGGTCGAAACGGGCGACGAGCAGACCGGCATTGCCCTTCCCGTCGCGCACCAGCTGATGGTCGGCGACGGGCAACCCGCACTTTGCGGCGAGTCCCATGAAGAAGTGCTCGTTCTCGACCAACTGCGGATATCCCTGCGGTGGCGAGAGTTTGAGGATGGCGGGACCCTTGTCGGTCGCGATCGGCGTCGAGTACATCTGAGCCGACACCTTCGCCTGCACACCGGGCAGCGAGGTGGGGTCCAGTTTCACCGCCTCGTGCCCCGACATGTGCTCGAACAACGCCCGCAGGTCCTGGCGCTCGACCGCGTCGGGGTCGAACACCGGTGCGGTCTCGGGCGGCGGCGCCCCGGCGGGAAGCACGCGCACGTCGCCGATCGTGTCGGCCCCGACCGCCATCAGGATCGTGAGGTGATCGTCCTCGGACGTCTTGGTGGCCGCCACCGCACCCCGCAGCCGGATTCCCTCCGGGAGGAGACCCGCGAAGAACGGCGGAACGCTGCCCCCACTCGCGCGCACCTCGGTCGACGACGTGGGGATCGTCCACGCGACCTGCGGGGCGCCGGGGTCCTGCAGGTACGTGGCGTCGTAGCGGAAGACGACGTCGCCGCCCTCCCGCGCGAGACTGCCCGCGAGGCGCTCACCCTTGTAGACGTCGGCACGGTCGACGTTGCTGAGGTTCTCGACCATCAGGACGCCACCTCCACGCCCGAGCGGGTGACGAGCGCCAGACGGCAGCCCATCGCATCCGCGACGGCGTCGACGAGATCCAGTTGCACGGTCCCCCGACCCGATTCGATCGACTGCACGCTGGACCTCGACACCCCGGCCAGGTCGGCCAGCTCCGCCTGCGTCAGCCCGAGCTGATGTCGCCGCGCCACGAACCCGTCGGCGACCCCGCCGGTCTCGGTTCGCTCGCGGCGGCGTGGGGTTGCCATGAAGCCTCCCTGATCGGTGCAATGCTTGTCGACGGATGCTTAACGCCAGTGTGCGCCGATTCTGTCTCGAAGTCCATATCTATGACTGCGATGGCAAGCTTAAGGTGCGAGAAGAACGGAAAATGGATGACCTCCGGCTTTAAGCATGCGATCACAAGCACAAGGCACCTCGTCATACCCACCCCCTACCCTGGATACATGCGCATAGGAGCACACGTCCGCCAGGACGAAGATCCGATCGGATACGGCGAACGGCTCGGCGCCGACGTCATCCAGATGTTCCTCACGGACCCGCAGAAGTGGGACAAACCGCCGACGCATCCGCGGACCGACGAGATCCGGAACAGTCCCATCGACGTCGTCGTGCACTCGTCGTACGTGATCAACGTGGCCAGCCTCAACAATCGGCTCCGGATGCCGTCCCGCAACGCCGTCGCGCAGCAGGCGCAGGCCGCCGCCGACATCGGCGCGTTCGGCCTGGTGGTCCACGGCGGGCACGTCCGCGACGGCGAGGACGTGACCGCAGGGATCGTCAACTGGCGCAAACTCTTCGAACGCCAGGCCGACAAGGGCGGATTCCCGGTCCCCATCCTGATCGAGAACACGGCAGGCGGCGACTTCGCGATGGCACGGCACTTCGACGCCATCGACCGGCTGTGGCAGGAGGTCGGCGATTTCGGCGCCGGATTCTGCCTCGACACCTGTCACGCGTGGGCGGGCGGCGAGGAACTGGTCGGTGTCGTCGAACGCATCAAGGCCATCACCGGACGCATCGACCTGGTGCACCTCAACAACTCCCGCGACGAGTTCAACTCGGCCCGCGACCGGCACGCCAACCTCGCCGAGGGAACCATCGACGCCGAACTGCTCGCCGAGGTCGTGCGCACCGCCGATGCGCCCGTCGTCCTCGAGACGCCGTCGGAGGGGCTGGCCGAGGACCTCGCGTACCTGCGGGAAACCGCGGGCTAGTCGCCCAGCCGGCCGGTCAGCCTGCGGTACCGCTCCTCGCTGACCGGGTTCAGGCCCTCCACGGTGACGTCGGTGCCGCGGCTCGCGTACTTGGTGGTGATGCCATCGAGCGCGGCCACGGTGGACGCGTCCCAGATGGTGGCGCCCGACAGATCGATCACGACGCGGCCGGGGTCGTCGGCGTAGTCGAACGAGAACACGAGGTCGTTGGACGAGGCGAAGAAGAGCTGACCGCTCACCCGGTACATCTTCACGTCGCCGTCGAGTTCGCCGCGCACGTCCACCATGTGGGCTACCCGGCGTGCGAACAGAACCATCGCCACCAGCACGCCGACACCCACACCGACCGCGAGGTTGTCGGTGGCCAGGGTGCCCGCCACGGTGCTGAGCATCACCATCGTCTCGCTCAGCGGCATCCGCCGAAGCGTGCGGACGCTGTGCCAGTCGAAGGTCGTGGCGGCCACCAGCACCATCACGGCGACGAGCGCCGCCATCGGAATGGTCCCCACCACGTCGCCGAGCCCGACCACGAGAATCAGCAGAAACGCACCGGACAGGAACGTCGACAACCGGGTTCGCGCACCACCGGTCTTGACGTTGATGATGGTCTGCCCGATCAGTGCGCACCCGCCCATGCCGCCGAAGAGACCGGTCACGATGTTCGCGACGCCCTGCCCCCACGACTCCCGCGTCTTGTCCGAGTGCGTATCGGTGACGGAGTCCACGAGCTTGGCGCTCATCAGCGATTCGAGCAGTCCGACGACGGCCATCGCCAGCGCGAACGGCGCGATGATCTTCAGGGTGTCGACGGTGAGGGGAACGTCCGGCAACCCGATCAGAGTCGGCAGTCCGTCTGGCAGTTCACCCTGGTGCCCGACGGTGGGCACCGCGACACCGGCGAGGACGGTGAACGCGGTGAGACCGACGATCACCAGCAGCGGGGCGGGCACCGCCGTGGTCAGCTTCGGGATCCACACGAGCAGCGCCAGACCGGCGGCGAGCAGCGCGTACACCGCCCACGGCACATTCGTCAGATACGGGAACTGGTGCACGAAGATCAGGATTCCCAGCGCGTTGCAGAACCCCACCATCACGCTACGAGGCAGGAACCGCATGAGCCGCGCCACCCCGAGGACGGCGAGGAGGATCTGCATCGCACCGCCGAGGAAGACGGCCGCAATGAGGTACTGCAAACCGTGTGACGCCATGAGCGGGGCCAGCACCAGCGATACCGAACCGGTGGCCGCCGAGATCATCGCGGGACGCCCACCGGTGAATGCGATGGTCATCGCCATGATCGCGGCGGTGAACAAGCCCACCCGGGGATCGACCCCCACGATGATGGAGAACGACAACGCTTCCGGGATGAGGGCCATCGCCACGACGAGCGCGGACAACGACTCGATACGAAACACCGTCGGATGCAGCCACACCGGCCGTCGGAGAGCGAGAGAGGGCACGGGGAGACAAACCTACTTCCTGAGGAGACCGGAAGATCCTATCCGGGTAGCGTTCGACCAGTACGGTTAGCTGATCCGCCGACAGAGGAGGAACCCCGTGCGACGCACACTTCCGGCCGTCCTGATCACCGTCCTGACCGCGCTGTCGCTGGCGGGGTGTGGGAACTCCGACTCGGGGCCGGTCATCGACCAGGTTCGCGAGGCCGGGGTCCTGAAGGTCGGCACCGAGGGCACGTACACACCGTTCAGCTACCAGGGCCCCGACGGTCAGCTCACCGGGTACGACGTGGATGTCATCCGCGCGGTCGGTGACAAACTCGGCGTCTCCGTCGAGTTCACGCAGACACCGTGGGACTCGATCTTCGCGGGCCTCGAAGCGAAACGCTACGATCTCGTCGCCAACCAGGTGACCGTCAACGACGAACGCACCCAGAAGTACGACCTGTCGACGCCGTACACCTACTCCGAGGGTGTGATCGTCACCCGCGCCGACGACAACTCGATCACCTCGCTCGCCGACCTGAACGGCAAGACGACGGCGCAGTCCGCGACGAGCAACTGGGCGCAGGTCGCCAGGGACGCGGGCGCGAACGTCGAATCCGTCGAGGGCTTCGTGCAGGCCATCACCCTGCTCAAGGACGGCCGGGTCGACGCCACCGTCAACGACAATCTGGCCGTCGCCGAATATCAGAAGCAGACGAGCGACACCGGTGTGAAAGTGGCCGCTGAAACCGGTGACACGAGCGAGCAGGCGTTCGCGGCCCGCAAGGACAGCGGTCTGATGCCCGACATCGACAAGGCCTTGGACGAACTGCGCGCCGACGGAACGCTCGCCCAGATCTCGCAGAAGTACTTCGGCACCGACGTCTCGGCACCGACCAACTGAAAGCCTGCCTGTGGACGACGCAACAGTCCAGCTGATCCTGGACAACCTGTGGCCGATGCTGAAGGCCACGGTCACCATGACGATTCCGCTGACGATCATCAGCTTCACCATCGGGCTCGTCATCGCGTTGCTGGTGGCGCTCGCCCGGATCTCGTCGATCAGACCGCTGTCGGTGATCGCCCGGTTCTACGTGTCCATCATCCGCGGCACGCCGCTCCTGGTGCAGCTGTTCATCGTGTTCTACGCGCTGCCCCAGTTCGGCGTGGTTCTCGACCCCTTCCCGGCGGCTGTGATCGCGTTCAGCCTCAACGTCGGCGGGTACGCCGCCGAGGTGATCCGGTCGGCGATCCTGTCGATCCCCAAGGGGCAGTGGGAAGCCGCGCAGACCATCGGGATGGGGTACACCACCACACTGCAGCGGATCGTCCTGCCGCAGGCCGCACGGGTCGCGGTGCCGCCGCTGTCCAACACACTCATCTCGCTGGTGAAGGACACCTCGCTGGCATCGACGATCCTGGTGACCGAACTGCTGCGCGTCGCCCAGCTCGCCGCCGCGCCGACGTTCGACTTCTTCGCCCTCTACAGCGTCGCCGCGCTGTACTACTGGGTGATCTGCATCTTCCTGTCGGCCGTCCAGGGCCGGCTCGAAGCCCGACTCGACAGGTATGTGGCCAAATGACCGGCACCCCTCCCTTGCTTCAGGTATCCGGCGTCGAGAAGTCGTTCGGCGACCATCACGTCCTGCGCGACATCAGCTTCGACGTCGGGGCCGGAACGGTGACCGTCATCATCGGGCCGTCGGGCTCCGGCAAGACGACGGTGCTGCGCACCCTCAACGCCCTCGACGTGGCGGACCGCGGGACGATCTCCATCGGCGACGTGTCCGTGGACTTCGGCGCCAAGGTGGACCGGTCGACGCTGGCCGCGTTCCGCGGGCAGAGCGGCATGGTGTTCCAGGCCCACAACCTGTTTCCGCACAAGACGGTGATCCAGAACGTCACCGAGGGGCCGATTGTGGTGCAGAAACGCCCCAAGGACGAGGCGCGCGCGGACGCGATGCGGTTGCTCACCCAGGTCGGCCTGGCGGAGAAGGCGGACCAGTACCCGTACCAGCTGTCGGGCGGTCAGCAGCAGAGGGTCGGTATTGCCCGGGCGCTCGCCCTGAAACCGAAACTGATGTTGTTCGACGAGCCCACGTCCGCACTCGACCCCGAACTGGTCGGCGAGGTGTTGCGGGTGATCCGGGATCTCGCGACCGAGGGCTGGACGATGGTGATCGTCACCCACGAGATCCGGTTCGCGCAGCAGGTGGCCGACCAGGTGTTGTTCGTCGACAACGGTGTCGTACTCGAACGCGGCACACCGAGAGACGTACTCGCCAACCCGACCGGGCCGAGACTGCGCCAGTTCCTGCACCGCATCCTCGACCCGCTGTGAACGGTCAGCGCAGGGATTTCTCCATGAGCACGACGCTCGGCCACTCCACGTCGAAGTCCCTGCGACCCACCAGGAAGAAACCCTGCTCCTCGTAGTAGTCGCGTAGCCGGGCGTTGGTTTCGACGCACTCGAGCCGGACGACGGACGCGTCCTCGGAGCGGGCGTGCTCGTCGACCCACCGGAGCAACTGGGCGCCGAGTCCCGCGCTGGCGTGCCGGCGGTCGGTCATGACCCGGGCCACGTAGGCGGCCGGTATGTCGTCCTCGATCCACACGTCGGGGTCGGACCGCAGCACCCGCAGTGCCCCCACCACGATTCCCGCGAACAGCGCGACACGCCATTCCCCGAACTCGATCTGTTCACGAACGTCGGCGAGCGACACCTCACCCCGGGCGGGTGCGTCGAGTTCCCTTGCCAGGATCCAATCCTCAGCGTCCCAGTGCATCTGAACGATGTCTTCAGCCTGCTCGAGTACTGCCCGCTCCACGGTGACCGCCATGCACACACAGTAACCACCCCGCGACGAAAACAAACCACCGCTGTACCCGTGTCGATCTGCGAAGATGTGACTGGAGTTACAGTTACATTCTGGGACAGTTACCTCAGGCGGTGGTAGCGATGAAGCTGTTTCGTGCAGTGGTCCTGATGACACTCTCCACCTGCGCGGCCGCGTTCGTCTGCGCCCATCCCCCACGTGTCGCCGCCCAGCCCCTGGGCGCCGAATCCATTCTCCCGTCCCCCATTCTGGACGACGACTTCTTCGCGTGGCCGCCGAATGTCGCGGAGTTCGACGCCGGTGAGATCATCCGCTCGCGGGAAGTGACGCTCCGGGCGTTCCCGAACACACTGGTGCCGCACCGGGCTCACCAGATCATGGTGCGTTCCAACGATTCCAAGCACCGTCCCGTGCCGGTGACCGCGACAGTCCTGGTACCGACCGCGGCGTGGACGGCGACGGAACCGAGACCGGTGGTCGCCTACAACATGCCCATCGACTCCCTGGGCGCCCGGTGCACCCCGTCCTACAAGATGGTGCACGACTGGCAGACCCTGGACCTGGACATCCCACCGGTGCTGTCGCTGTTCCTCGCGAAGAACTACGCGGTGCTCGTGCCCGACCACGAGGGGCCGCGGATGGCGTACAGCGCCGGACGAATGGCCGGTCATGCCGTGCTCGACAGCATCCGCGGCATGAAGCGTCTGCCCGGCCTCGGGCTCTCCGACAGTCCGGTCGCCGCGACGGGTTACAGCGGTGGTGCGATCGCCACCGGCTGGGCGGCGCAACTGCAACCGTCGTACGCGCCGGACGTCGAACTCGCCGGCGCCGCCGCGGGCGGCATCCCCGCCGATTTCGGTTTGCTGCGCAGGACGATGAACAGCCAGCTCGGTTCGGGTCTGTACCTGTCCGCTGTCCTCGGGCTCGCCCGCGAATATCCGGAGATGCTGACATTGGCGAATCCGCTCGGTGTGCTGCTGGCGACGTCCCCACTGAAGGACCAGTGCATCCTGGCCCTCGCACCGGCCGGGATCGCGTTGCTTCCCGCCGAACTGTTCGCGGCCGTACCCGACCCGTTCGGCGATCCCACGGCCCGAACGGTGGTCGCCGAGAACAGGATGGGCGCGCTCACCCCGGTCACGCCTGTGCTGCTGTATCACGGGTCGTCGCGAGTGTTCCTCGGCGACGAATGGATTCCGGAGGAGGGGGTGATCACGCTGCAGCAGGAGTGGTGCCGCGGTGGCGGCGACGTCACCTACGCCCCACAGTTCGGCGAGCACCTCACCGCGGCCGTGTTCGCGCTGCCAGAGGTGGTGCGCTGGATCGACGAACGACTGGCCGGCGTGCCGGCGCCCGCGGGATGCCGCTGACGGTTATCCGTGCACGTGCGGCAACAGCAGATCGGCCTGACCGACCTCGACGACCCGCGCCTCGTCGAGCCACTTCGCGGTCTGCTCCCGAGCTCGCGTGATCAGCTCGTCGGCGTCGCCGAAATCGGCGGGACTCGTGTCCAGTGGGCACAGCGGGGGAACCACCCGGATGTCGGCGACGCTCTCGTACCGCTCGATGTCGAGGGCGAGCCGCTGATTGATCGCGAGGGTCACACCGAGCAACCCCATGCCCAGGGCACTTCCGGGAACCTTCGACAGGGTGCACGCATATCCGGTCGGGAGTACCCACACGGTCGTGGCCCCCAAATCGATGGCATGGGAAATGGGCGTGTTGTCGACGACCCCGCCGTCCATCAGCGCCCGGCCGTCGATCACCACGGGTGGGAGGATGCCGGGCAGCGCCGCGCTGGCGGTCACGGCGTCGACGGCCGGCCCCGTCGACAGCCGGACGTCCTTGCCGGTCAGCACGTCGGCGGCGATGACGTGCAGCGGGATGGGCGCGTCTTCCATCCGTTCGAACCGGAGATTCTGCTCCAGCAGCCTCCGGATGGCGCGGTTGGACACCAGATGGTTCCGGAGGCCGACGAAACCGGTGAATCCGGTAAGCAGTCCGGTGGGGAACACCGCACTGCGGGTGAGACCACGCCACAGGTCTGCGAGTTCACGCAGATCTGCATCGGAGGAGCCGCCGGCGAGCCAGGCACCGTTGAGCGCGCCGACGGACGTGCCGACGACGAGGTCCGGCCGAATTCCCCTGCCGATCAGGGTCTGCAACATGCCGACCTCGATGGCACCGAGGCTCGCCCCACCCGACAGAACGAAAGCTGTTGTCATGCCGCCACCGTAACGGGTCAGCCCCGCCGGTACAGGCTCGCGATGTCGTCGGCGAAGCGCTCGGTCACCACGGGACGCTTGATCTTCAGGGTGGCGGTCAGCTCCCCGTCGGCCTCCGTGAGGTCGCGGCCGAGGACGACGAACCGTTTGATCGACTCCGTGTGGGAGACGGTGGTGTTCGCGTCGTCCACCGCGTCCTGCAGGTCCCCGCGCAGCTCCTCGTCGTCGCGCAGGTCCGCCGCCGTGGCGTCGGACGGCTTGCCGTGCGCGGACTTCCACTTGTCGAATTCCTGCGGATCGACGGTCAGCAGGGCACCGATGAACGGGCGGCCGTCGCCCACCACGACCGCCTGCGAGACGAGGGTGTGCGAGCGAAGCCGGTCTTCGAGAGGCCCCGGCGACACATTCTTGCCGCCGGCGGTGATCAGCAGATCCTTCTTGCGGCCGGTGATGGTGAGGTAGCCCTCGTCGTCCAGGTCGCCGAGATCGCCGGTGCGGAACCAGCCGTCGTTCAGCACGTCCCGGGTGGCGTGTTCGTTGCGCCAGTAACCGCCGAACACGACGCCGCCGCGCAGTTCGATCTCACCGTCTTCGGCGATGCGCACGCTGTTGCCGCCCAGTGGCTGACCGACCGTTCCGATCTTCTGGGCGCCGGGAACGTTCACGCAGTGCGCGGCAGTCGATTCGGTGAGACCGTAACCCTCGTAGACCGGAACACCCATGCCGCGGAAGAAGTGACCGAGCCTCGGCATGAGGGCGCCGCCGCCGGAGATCGCCCACCAGCAGTCGCCGCCCAGTGCGGCGCGGAGTTTCGCGTAGACGAGTTTGTCGGCGAGCGCACGCTCGAGCCGGAGCCGCAGCGACGGACCGCCCGTGTCCTGGGCCTCGCTGTACGCCACCGCCGTGGCTTCGGCGAAGTCGAAGATCCGCTTCTGCAGGCCGCCCGCCGACGCCGCCTTGCGCGCCGCACCGTCCCGCACCTTCTCGAACACGCGGGGTACACCGAGAATGGTGTTGGGCCGGAAACGTTCGAATTCGCCCGTGACCGTGCCGAAGTCGGACCAGTGTGCCTGCGTCGCGCCGGCCTCGAACATCGCCAGCGACACTGCGCGCGCCAGCACGTGCGCCAGCGGAAGGAACGTGAGGACGCGGTTGCCGGGCCGTGCGACGTCACCGATCGGTGCCGCGAGCAACGCCCGCACCTCCGACAGGAAGTTCCGGTGGGTGAGGATGCAGCCCTTGGGACGGCCCGTGGTCCCGGACGTGTACACGAGCGAGGCGAGATCGTTGGCGGTCAGCGCCACTACGCGTTTGAACACCTCGGAATCGTCGATGGACAATCCGTCCTTGATGAGCGTGCCCACCGCGTCCTCGTCGATGGTGAGGATGCGCTTCAGCGTGTAGGGGATGCCGTCGCCCTCGAAACTCGACGCGTGGGCCGGAGTCTCCACGAGCGCGGCGACCGCCCCCGAATCCTCGATGATCCACCGGATCTGATCGTGCGAGGACGAGTCGTAGATCGGGACGGACGCGGCGCCCGCCGCCCAGATCGCGTAGTCGAGCAGCGACCATTCGAATCTCGTCGACGACAGCAGTGCCACGCGGTCGCCGGGCTGGACACCGTTGGCGATCAACCCCTTCGCGGCCCCGATGACGAGCGCACCGAAGTCCTTGGCCGTCACGTCGACCCACCCGCCGGACTCCGGACGCGTGTACATCACCCGATCCGGATGGCTCTCGGCGTGCGCGAACACCCTCAGCACGGCGTTCTCGTGGTCGGAGACGGTGAACGTCGGGGCGCTGGTGTACTCACGCACGGGTGTCGTCTCCGATGCTGTCGTGGTCTGTGTCGCCGCCCTGGCGGAATTTCCGGAGGTGCCGTGCGAACGCGGCGATTTCGCTGTCCGACCACGTGGCCACCCGGTCGCGGACTTCCTCCACGCGGCGTGCGTCGGCGCCGGCCAGCACCGCGACGCCGCCGTCGGTGAGGCTCAACGGATGACCGCTGCGGAGTGGTCCCGGCTCGGCGTGCACCCACCCCTCGTCGATGCAGCCCCGGAGTTGACGCGACACCGTGGAGCGGTGCACGCCGAATGCGTCCGAGATCTGGGTGGCCCGGCATCCCGGATTGCGGGCGACGAAGGAGAGCAGCGAATGTTGAGCGAACGTCGGGGATCCGACGGGAGGACGGTCATCGGCAACCAGTTGACGGACGAGGCGGACGAGTTCGTCATGGACGGCCACCACGCCCGACGCGGACGTTTCCTCCGGCTCGACCTCGTTGTGTTGCACACCGCAACTGTATCCGACCACCCTGGCCTCGACCACCCGCACCCCGATTCCCGTTGCCCTTCGCTCGACTCACGTTCTGCCCATACTGCTATCGATCGTTCGGAAATTCATTCGGCCCGAATCGTCACACGGTCACAATTGGAGAACGCTTTCCGTCCACCGCTACCGGCCGGACAACGGGCGCCGTCAGAAATCCGTTGCGGCCGCGGGCCCGTCGATACACTCTGTCCGCATGCTGATCAGACGCGAGAATCCGGGCGACATCGACGCGGTGGCGGAGGTGCACCGGCAGGCCTTCGACGGCGACGCACCCCTCGAGGTCGGCCTCGTGACCCGATTGCGGTCGAGCGACGCGTGGATTCCGCAACTGTCCCTCGTCGCCGAACTGGCGGGGTCCGTCGCCGGCCACGTGTGCCTGACCCGCGCGACCGTCGACTCCACGGACGTACTCGCGCTCGGCCCGATCGGCGTGCTCCCCGACGTCCAGCGCGACGGCGTGGGTTCGGCACTGATGCACGCCGCGCTCGGCGGCGCCGACGCCAGGGACGAACCCCTGGTGGCACTGCTCGGTCACCTCGACTACTACCCGCGGTTCGGCTTCGTCTCCGGAACGTCGGTCGGGATCGAGCCGGACCAGCCCTCGTGGTCGTCCCACTTCCAGGTCCGCCGGCTCGCACGCTGGAATCCGAGCATCACCGGCACGTTCAGGTACGCCGCACCCTTCTACGACCTGTGACGTCGTATCCGCTGGTAGTTTGAGGTGGCACGTGTCACGGGGGTGAGCGGAACCGAGGTAGGAAACGATGGAGCACGCGGCCGAGGGCGCCGGAACAGCCGGGCCGGTGGATGCGTCCGTCACGACGACCATCGTCCGCCGGGTCCTTCCCGGCTGCGACGAGGAGTTCGCCGACTGGATCCAGACCGGACTCGGGCTCGCCCGGCTGTTTCCCGGATTCCTCGGCGGAGGATGGCTGAAGGAGAGCAGCACCTCCGATGTCTGCGTGATCGTGCTGAAGTTCGAAACCCAAGCCACGCTGGACAACTGGTTGACATCTTCGCTGCGGAACGGGTGGCTGAGGACCGGCGGGAACATCGCGGTCGAGGAGCCGGACGAGCCGGCGTCGGACGTGGAGAGCCTGTTCGAACGCCCTCGACGCCGGACCGCCGCCGGCCACGGTCAGGCGGGCTCCCCGGGGATCTGCGCACCCGACGGCATCCCCTCCCCCAAATAGGTCTGATAGAACGGCCGCCAGTCCGCGGACGCATCTCCACGGTGACCGGGCGCGTCGGAGCCGTCGAGGTGCCGGTCGAGGTCGGCGAGGCAGACGCTCCACCCGGCGGCGTTCCTGGCTGCGGTGTTGCGGACCTCGAGAACGTTGACGAGCGTCAGGGCGCACCCGTCCGCGGTCGGCTCGACCTCGAAGTGGATCTCGTCCCCGCCCCACGTGAACGCGAGCGTGTACGGGGCGCCGTAGACGAGGACCGTCCCCGTCTCGGGGTCGCTGTGCGGCTCCGGGAAGAACTCGATGTCGCCGCCGGCGTAGGTGTCGAGGCGGACCCGTGACGGAAACCAGTGCGCGAGCTCGTCGGGCTCCGACACCGCCTCCCACAGCCTCGGGACGGGGAACGGGTACGTGCACCGGAACCGCACGGCGGGACGACCCTTGAACTCGAAATACCTTCCGTGGATCACCGGCCCACTCCCTCGCTGTCGTACCTGACGACAGCTTGACACGGGAGACCGACGTCCACACCGAAGTTGGCCGACAATTCCGCGCACCCTCCTCCCTTCCTGTCGGACAACTCCCCTACGGTGGCGGAGTGACGTCGCCTTGGTCGGAGGGACAGGTCGCATCGGTCGCCCCCGATGCCGGCTCGCTCGCTGCCGCCGGAAAGCTGTCGACCGCGTGGTCGGAGACGGGCAGCAACGGCGGCGCGCTCTGGGGACTGTGCCAGGGCAGCGGCAAGAGCCCCTACCGATCGGTCGTCGACCTCTCCGGCCCGGCCTACAACTGCTCGTGCCCGAGCAGGAAATTTCCCTGCAAACACACGCTCGGCCTGCTGCTGATCTGGTCGCAGGGCCGGGTCCCGGAGCAGTCCGAACCGCCGCCGTTCGCGGCGGAGTGGCTGAGCCGCCGGGCGGGGCGGGCAACCGCGCCGGCGGCTGCGGCCACCACGACGGCCGGTGCGAAGGCCACCGAACGCCGGGCCGAGCGGGTGACGGCGGGCCTCGACGAACTCGACCGGTGGCTCACCGACCAGATCCGTAGCGGGCTCGGCGCAGCCGACATCTCGGCATCCGCGTTCGACGCCATCGCGGCCCGCATGGTCGACGCGCAGGCGCCCGGCATCGCGTCCGCCCTGCGCCGCCTGCCGATCGTCGTGGCCACCCGCGCCGACTGGCCGGACCGGTTGCTCCGCGAGTACGCCAGGCTGCACCTCCTCGTCGTCGCCCATCGCCGGCTGAACGAGCTACCGGAACCACTGCAGGCGTCGGTGCGCTCGCACGTGGGGTACCCGGTGGCCACCGACCGCGTGCGCAGCGAGCCGGGAGTCCGCGACCGGTGGATGGTCCTGGGTATGCAGACCACCGAGGAGAAGCGCCTCTTCACCCGCAAGGTGTGGTTGATCGGCCGCGACCACGGTCGCCGCGCGATCCTCCTGGACTTCGCGCACGGCTCCGCGAACTTCTCGACAGTGGTCCCGCCGCTCGGGTCGCTCGTCGACGCCACCCTGCACTTCTACCCCGGCGCCGCGCCGCTGCGCGCCCAGTTCGGCGACGCTCACGAGGCCCCCGAACCGTTCACCACCGTCGCACCGAGCGACGTCGACACCGCTCTCGACCACTTCGCCGCCGCGGTCGGCGCCGACCCGTGGGTCCGCTCGTGGCCGGCGCTGCTCACCGGCGTCACCCCGGCAATCGAAGACGGGCACTGGTTCCTCGTCGACGCGCAGGGGCGCGCGCTGCCGCTGTCCGGCGAAGACCCGGTCCTGTGGCGGCTCCTCGGAATGTCCGGCGGCCGTCCCGTCACCCTGTTCGGGGAGTGGACAAGCGAATCGCTGGTTCCCGTGTCGGTGTTCGATCGCGGCGACGTGTACCCGCTCGGGGCCGGCACGCCCTCGGCCGCGGCGGCGGGGAGCCGGCGATGAGCGAACTCCTGTCCGCCGCCTTGCTCGGCACGGCACGGACCGCCCCCTCGTTCGAGGATCTGGCCACCGGCGAACTGGCACAAGCGGTCAGCGGCGACCCGGCGGAGGCCCTGCTGGGCGCCGCCGCGCTCGAGAACGCATACCGCGACGGCGGAGTCGCCGCCTCCGCGCGCGTGCTGCCCGCCCCCGCCGAGGACGACCCGCGGCTGCAGTTGCCGCCGGCGTCCGCGTCGCACCTGATGCAGTTGCTCGCCGCCAAGTCGTGGACGCTCACCGAGTGGTTCGCGGTCGTGGCCGAGCGGAACTACCGCGCGCCGGATCATCTCGTCGCCGACCTGATGGCCGTGGCCCGCACCAACGACGCCCACCGCGAGAGCATCCTCCGGCTGGTGGGGCCCCGCGGCCAGTGGCTCGCCGCGCAGAACCCGGACTGGTCGACGCTGGTCCGCCGATCCGATCGCACCGACGTGTGGACGCACGGCGCACACCAGGAACGACTGCAATGGCTCACGACGATGCGGGCGGTGAACCCGGCGATCGCGATGGCCGAACTGAGCCGCACCTGGGATTCCGAACGGGGCGAGCACCGGGCGGCGTTCATCGCCGTTCTGGGAACGGGGCTCGGCGACGCCGACTCCGCATTGCTCGAGCACGCACTCGACGACCGGCGGAAAGAAGTGCGCCAGCAGGCGGTCCAGTTGCTGCGCCAGCTGCCGAACTCCGCGTACGCCGGGCGCATGGCCGCTCGCGCCCGGGCATGGGTACGGGTGGAGAAGAAGCCGCTGCGCACCCGTCTGGTGGTGAACATGCCCGGCTCCCTGGACGATTCGGCCCGTCGCGACGGCATCGAGGACGTCCACTTCAAGAACAAGGGAATCCGCAGCTGGTGGTTGCGGATGGTGGTCACCGCCGCCCCCTTGTCGGTGTGGGAAGGCATGATCGGCTCCGCCTCCACCGCGTGGGAGATCCGGATCGAAGACCAGTGGCGGGAGGTGATGACGGAGGCGTGGACCACCGCGACCGTGCTGCAGCGCAATCCGCGCTGGGCGTCTGCTCTGCTGCACCGGGAGGGCCGGACAACCGAACGTCGCGTCGTACCGATCGTCCCCGCCCGCGAACGCCTGGCATACATCCTGTCGGGTCGCGCCGACTCCTACCTGCTGGGCGTCGACGGCGCCGCCCTGTTGGACGGTCTGCCCCACCCCTGGCCGCTCGACCTGGCCGAGCGGGTGATCGCCCGCCTCGAGGACGTCGCCGGGCGGCACGCCGAGACCGGCAAGGATCTTGGGCAGTTCTCCCGGCACAGCCACTACTCGACCCTCCGCAGCGCCGAGACGCATTTCCCGTTCGCTGCGGCGCCGCTCCTCCGCGCGGCCGCCGAACGCACCCGTGATCCCGGCTGGCACCAGGCATTCGCCACCGTCGCCACCAACATCGACCATCGCAGAACAGTCCTGAAGGAGCTCGAGTGACCGAGATCGCGGCCGCCCAGGCCGACCTGCTACGACCCCACGCGGAGCAGGCCTACGCCGACGAACTCGCCGCCCTCGCCGCGCACGACACCCGGCCCCGGCCACCGTCGTGGAAATTGTCTCCGTGGGCGGTCGTCACGTACCTGCTCGGCGGCGAACTCGACGACGGCACCGTCATCACCCCCAAGTACGTCGGTCCCCGCCGGCTCATCGAGGTGGCCGTCGCGACGCTCGCGACCGACCGCGCGCTGCTTCTGCTCGGCGTCCCCGGAACCGCCAAGACGTGGGTGTCCGAACACCTGTCGGCGGCGGTCTCCGGCGAGTCGAGGCTGCTCGTCCAGGGAACGTCGGGGACGCCGGAGGAGGCCATCCGGTACGGCTGGAACTACGCGCGGTTGCTCGCCGAGGGCCCGACAGCGGGTGCACTCGTTCCGTCCCCCATCATGACGGCCATGCAGGGCGGGCGGATCGCACGGGTCGAGGAACTCACCCGCATTCCCGCCGATGTGCAGGACGCGCTCATCACCGTGCTGTCGGAGAAGACGCTGCCCATCCCCGAACTGGGCACCGAGGTGCAGGCCGCCAAGGGTTTCAATCTGATCGCCACCGCGAACGACCGCGACCGCGGGGTCAACGAACTGTCGTCCGCGCTGCGCAGGCGGTTCAACACGGTGGTCCTGCCGCTGCCCGCCGACGAGGAGGATGAGGTCGCCATCGTCGCGCGGCGCGTCGAGCAACTCGGGTCCTCGCTGGAACTACCGAAGATCCCGGCGACCGTCGACGAGATCCGGCGCGTGGTCACCGTGTTCCGCGAACTCCGGTCGGGCGTCACCGGCGACGGCCGCACCAAGCTGAAGTCGCCGTCCGGAACGCTGTCCACGGCGGAGGCGATCTCCGTCGTCACCAACGGACTCGCCCTCGCCGCGCACTTCGGCGACGGGGTGCTCCGCCCGTCCGACGTCGCCGCCGGCATCCTCGGGTCCGTGCTGAAGGACCCGGTCGCCGACAAGGTGGTGTGGACGGAGTACCTCGAGGCCGTGGTCCGCGAACGGGAGGACTGGGCCGACTTCTACCGGGCGTGCCGCGAGGTCACCGGGTGAACTCCGACGTCCGTGTCTTCGGCATCCGCCACCACGGGCCCGGTTCGGCACGATCGGTGCGGCGCGCGCTCGACGAATTCGTCCCCGACGCCGTCCTGATCGAAGGGCCCGCGGACGCCGATCCGCTGGTCGCGTTGACCGCCTCCGACACCATGGAACCTCCGGTGGCCCTGCTCGCGTATGCCACCGGGGAGCCCCGGACGGCGGCGTTCTGGCCGTTCGCCGTGTTCTCCCCGGAGTGGCAGGCGCTGTCGTGGGCGGCTGGGCGCGGCGTCGAAGTCCGCTTCTGCGACCTGCCCGCCGCCAATACCCTCGCCGCCGACGACTCCGAGCCCCGTGCCGAGGATCCGCTGACCCAGTTGGCCGCCGCGGCGGGCTACGACGACACCGAACGCTGGTGGGACGCCGTCATCGAATCGGGTTCGGGTCCCGACTCGTTCGACGCGATCACCGAGGCCATGACCGCCCTGCGGGACACCGTCGAACTCGACGAACCCACCAGCAGGCGCGAGGCGTACATGCGGCAGACGCTGCGGAAGGTGATCAAGGGCGGCGCGCAGCGGATCGCGGTGGTGTGCGGTGCCTGGCACGCCCCCGCACTAGCCGGACCTCTCGGACCGGCCACCGCGGACGCGCGAATCCTCAAGGGACTCCCCAAGATCAAGACCTCGCTCACGTGGGTGCCGTGGACGCACTCGCGGCTGTCCGCCGCGTCCGGGTACGGCGCCGGGATCACCTCCCCCGGCTGGTATCACCACCTGTTCACCGCACCGGACCGGACGATCACCCGATGGCTCACGAAGGTCGCGCGGGTACTGCGGGACGAGGACCTTCCGGTGTCGAGCGCGCACGTCATCGAATCCGTCCGTCTCGCGGACACGTTGGCAGCAATGCGTGCGCGGCCGCTCGCCGGTCTCTCCGAGGTCACCGAGGCCACCCGCGCCGTGATGTGCGACGGCGACGATGTCCTGCTCGACCTCATCACGCGTCGTCTCGTCGTCGGCGAGGCACTCGGCGCCGTCCCGGAGAACACCCCGACAGTTCCCCTCGACGCCGACCTGCGGGCGCGGGCGAAAACCCTGCGGCTCAAGCAGCAGGGCACCGAGAAGACCATCGACCTCGACCTGCGCAGAGACAACGACGTCGCGCGGTCCCGGCTCCTGCACCGCCTGCAGATCCTCGGTGTCGACTGGGGCACGCCGGCCGACAGCGACGTCCGCGGCACCGGCACGTTCCGTGAAACGTGGTCCCTCACCTGGAAACCCGAACTGGCGGTGTCGATCATCGAGGCGTCGCTGTGGGGAACCACCGTCGAGGCCGCGGCTACAGCGAAGGTGCGCGAGGGGGCGTCGTCCGCTGATGTCTCCCTCGCCCAGCTCACCGGGCTGCTCGAACAGGCCCTGCTGTCGGATCTCGGCGATGCGCTGGCCGAGCTGCTGCGCGCACTGGAGACGGCGGCCACGCTCGACCACGACGTGATGCACCTGATGGATGCCCTGCCCGCGCTCACCCGCACGCTGCGATACGGAGACGTCCGCGGCACCGACGTCTCGTCCCTCACCCGCGTCACCGACAGCCTGCTCGTCCGCATCTGCGCCGGACTGCCCACCGCGATATCGGGTCTCGACGACGACAGCGCACTCGACCTGCGCCGCGCCGTCGACGACGTCCACGCGGCGGTGATGCTGCGCGACGACGATCGTGCGTCGGCGCGGTGGCTCGGCACACTCGCCGGCCTCGTCGACCGCAGCGACGTGAACGGCCTCGTGATCGGACGCATGGTCCGATTGCTCCGCGACGCAGGCACCGTCAGCGAAACCGAGTCCGCCACCCGACTGTCGCGGGCACTGTCCGTCGGCGCGGATCCCTCCGCCAAGGCGGGGTGGGTCGACGGCTTCCTCGGCGGCGGAGGGCTGCTGCTGGTCCACGACCGGCAATTGCTTCAACTGCTCGACGGATGGGTGTCGGGACTACGCGAGCAGGACTTCGTCGACGTTCTGCCACTGCTGCGGCGCACGTTCGGCGGGTTCGAAACCGGGGAACGCCGGGCCATCGGGCAGTCCGTGGAGGGCGGGTCCACGGAAGATGCCCGCGCCGAGGTCGACGCTCGGCGGGGCACGATCGCGATCCGGACCGTCGCGGACATTCTGGGGGTGACGTCGTGACCGAGGACGCGGAGCGGTTACGTCGGTGGCGGCTGCTGCTGGGCAACGCCGCCGAGGAATCCACCGGAGGTCTCGCGTCCAAGGCGGACGCGGCGATGGACGGCGCTCTGGCCGCCCTCTACGACACCAGCAGCGAAGGGTCGAAGAGCCGCCGTCGCGGCGCGGGTCTCGGCGGATCGGCGCCGAAGGTCGCGCGCTGGCTCGGCGACATCCGCACCTACTTCCCGAGCAGCGTCGTGCAGGTGATGCAGAAGGACGCCATCGACCGGCTCGGCCTCACCCAGCTGCTCCTCGAACCCGAACTGCTCGACGCCGTCGAACCGGACGTCCACCTCGTCGGCACGCTGCTGAGCCTGAACCGGGTGATGCCCGAGACCAGCAAGGCCACCGCCCGGATGGTCGTCGAGAAGGTGGTCCGGGAGGTGGAGGAACGGATCGCGCAGAAGACCAGGACAGCCGTCACCGGTGCCCTGAACCGGTCTGCCCGCATCACCAACCCCAAGTACCGCGACATCGACTGGAATCGCACCATCCGCGCCAACCTCGCGCACTACCTCCCCCAGTACAAGACGGTGGTGCCGGAACGACTGCTCGGATACGGCCGCCGATCGCAGGCCGTGCACCGCGACGTCGTCCTCGCCATCGACCAATCCGGGTCGATGGCGTCGAGCGTCGTGTACGCGTCCGTGTTCGGCGCGGTCCTCGCCTCGATGCGCGCGCTGAAGACGTCGCTGATCGTGTTCGACACGGCGGTCGTCGACCTCACCGACAAGCTGTCCGATCCCGTCGACGTGCTGTTCGGCACGCAACTCGGCGGCGGCACCGACATCAACCGGGCCATCGCCTACAGCCAGTCACTGATCGACAGACCGACCGAATCGCTGTTCGTGCTGATCTCGGACCTGTACGAGGGCGGGATCCGCGCGGAGATGCTGCGGCGGATGTCGGCGATGAAAAACGTAGGCGTCCAGGTGGTTGTTCTGCTGGCGCTGTCCGACGACGGCGCCCCGTCGTTCGATCACGACAACGCGGCGGCCCTCGGTGCGCTCGGCATCCCCGCATTCGCCTGCACCCCGGACAGGTTCCCGGAACTGCTGGCGCTCGCACTCGAACGCGGCGACATCGGCAGGTGGGCGGACAGTCTTCAGACGGAGTGACCGGGGGTCAGCCGGCGGCCATCCGGCGGTCGCTGTGCAGTTCGGGGTGCGCGTCGGCGCGGATCCTGAGCAGGACCAGTCCGGAGACCGAGGCGACGATCAGCGACGCGACCGTCCAGGGAACGTGCAGTTCGGAGATCCCGACTCCCGCACCGACGAGTCCCACGAAAAGCAGGCTCCACATGATCGCTTTGACTGGACCGGACCCCATGGCAATGCTCCTTCACCGAGATTACGTACATCCCCCGTGAGTTCTGGTGTGCGCGCAAAACGTTAGCTGCGTCACACTGGGGTCCCCGTGCGACACGTCGAAAACGCTCTTTCCGATACCAATCCGAGACCTGGACCCGTGAGTACTTATTAACCGCCCGCGGTTAATAAGTACTCACGGGCGCGGCTAGATGATGCTGACGGTCCCCTGGGTGGTCGCCGACGCGAGCACCCGCAGGTGGTCGTCGGACCCGCCGAGGGTGTGCTCGATGGCCGTCAACCGGCTCACGTAATGCCCGACCGGATACTCGGCCGTCATGCCGATGCCGCCGTGCATCTGGATCGCTTCCTGCCCGATCGTGCGGGCGGAGCGGCCGATCTGCAGCTTGGCGCGGGAGGCGACCACCGGATCGACGGTTCCGTCGGCCAGCGACATCGTCGCGTAGAGACTCATGCTACGAGCCAGTTCCAGCAGCACGTACATGTCGGCCGCACGATGCGTGAGCGTCTGGAACTTCGCGATCGGGACACCGAACTGCTTGCGGGTCTTCAGGTACTCGGTGGTCAGTCGCAGCGCTTCCTCCATCGCGCCGACGGCCTCCGCACACAGTGCCGCCTGCGCCCGGATCTGCGCGCTCTCGATCGCCGACGACGCGTCGCCGCCCGTACCGAGAGGCTCAGCCGGGGTGTCCGACAGTTCCACCTGCGCGGCCCGCAGTCCGTCGTGGGTCGCGTAGGCGGTGCGGGTCAGGCCGCTGGCATCGGCGTCGACGAGGAACAGTCCGACCCCACCGTCCGGGAGTGCCGCCGTGACGACCAGAGTGTTCGCGCTGCCGCCGTGCGGAACGGGGTTCTTGGTGCCCGTGAGGATCCACGCGTCGCCGTCCTTCTTCGCGATCGTGGACACCTGGGTGGACGGCCAGCGCACACCCGGTTCCCGATCGGCGAAGGCCAGCAGGAGGTTGCCCTCCGACACGTCCGGCAGAATCCGGCGACGCTGCTCCGTGCTGCCGGCCGCAGCGATCAGGCCGCCGGGCACGAGCACGGCGTCGAGGACGGGTTCGGGCGCGAGGCGGCGGCCGATCTCGGTCATCACCGACGCGACCTCGACAGGTCCGGCGCCCATACCGCCGTCTTCCTCGTCGAAGCTCAGACCCAGCAGTCCGACCTCGGCGAGTTGCTTCCACACCTGAGGGCTCCACCCCTGCTCGGTGTCGGTGACGGCGTTGCGCTTCTCCGCGTCGTAGCTGCGCCCGAGCAGTTCGCGGGTGGTGTCGCGCAGCAGTTTCTGTTCGTCGGTCAGTTCGAAGTCCATGTCACGCCCTCACAATCCGAGGATCGAGGAGGCGATGATGCTGCGCTGCACTTCGCTCGATCCGCTGTAGATGGAAACCTTGCGGTAGTTCAGGTAGGTCGGAGCCGTCCGCTGCGCCCAGAGAGGCGAAGAGATGCCGTCACCTGCGGCGAAGGGCAGGGAGTCGGGTCCCGCGACGTCGGTGAGCAGTTCGAGTGTGGCCTGCTGCAGTTCGGACCCACGCAGCTTCAGCAGCGACGACGCCGGGTTCGGCTTGCCGTCGGCGGAACTGGCGACCACCCGCAGCTGGGTGAGTTCGAGCGCGATGATCTCGTTCTCGAGTTCGGCGATGCGGGCGGCGAACAGCGGGTCGTCGAGTAGTGTCCCCTCGCCGACCGAGATCTCGGCGGCGCGTTCCTTCGCCTGCGCGAGACGGACTTTGGAAAATCCCAGCCGGGTCACCCCGGTGCGCTCGTTGCCGAGGAGGAACTTGGCGTAGCTCCAGCCCTGGTTCTCCTCGCCCACGAGGTTCTCGGCCGGCACGCGCACGTCCTCGAAGAAAATCTCGTTGACCTCGTAGCCGCCGTCGATCAGCTTGATCGGGCGCACCGTGACGCCGGGCGTCTTCATGTCGACGAGGATGAACGAGATGCCGGCCTGCTTCTTGGGGGCGTCCGGGTTGGTGCGGGCGAGGACGAAGATCCAGTCGGCGTGCTGCGCGAGGGTGGTCCACGTCTTCTGGCCGTTGATCACGTAGTCGTCGCCGTCGCGGACGGCACGGGTCTTCAGCGACGCGAGGTCGGAGCCGGCCTCGGGTTCGGAGAATCCTTGGCACCACCAGATGTCGAGGTTGGCGGTCGGGGGAAGGAATTTCTCCTTCTGCTCCTGCGATCCGAACGCCGCGATGACGGGGCCGACCATGCTGGTGTTGAACGCGAGCGGTTCGGGCACCGAGGCGAGCTGCAGTTCGTCGAGCCAGATGTGCTTCTGCACCGGAGTCCAGTCGCGGCCGCCCCACTCGACCGGCCAGTGCGGCGTCGCGAGCCCGTTGGCGTTCAGAATCCGCTGGGACTCGATGAACCCTTCCTTCCCCACTTCTTCACCACGCGCATACCGCTCGCGGATCTCCGCCGGAATCTGCGTGGTGAAGAACGTTCGCATCTCGTCGCGGAACGCCAGCTCCTCGTCGGTCAAGGCCAGATTCATCGGAATTCCTTCGCACTCGAGGTCGGATTCATGTTCTGGTCCCGACGTTACTCCCTCGTGCGGCTCACGGGTCAGGCGGTGCGAAGGACGAGCAGGTACGCACCACCGGCGGCGTCGATCTGCGTCTCGACGTTCAGTTCCGGTGCGAGGCGGGACAACCTGTCCAGCAACCACTCCGCCGCGTCCTCGGCGTCCGATTTGCCCGGGCACCGCGCCACCGCGACCCGTCCGCCCTTGCGGCCGAGTTGTTCGACGACACCGATGATCGGGGCGGGATCGACGACGAACAACCGGTCGGGCCACGGCACGACCGGTTTGACGGCACCCTTCTTGGTGTTGCACGCCCGGTGCGCGAGGCGTTCGACGCCGCCCTTCGCCTTGGCCTTCTTCGCGGTGACGACGCTGTCGATGCTGGGGCCACGCGGATCGTTGACCGACATGTCGGGGTCCACCGGTTCGTCACACAGCCAGCAACGCCACGACTCGCGGTCGCCGACCTCTCGAAGAGTACTCATGGGCGCCAACGCTACCCGGACGACTGAACCGGATCGAAGCCGGAAATCAGCCAGTTGTCGCCGGACTTGGTGAGCTCGACGGTGATGCTCGTCGCCGTCACCGCCGCTTCCGGTTTCGCGGCGCTGGTGGTGGTCTGGTTGACGAACAGCAGCACCGTCGCCGTGTCGGCCGCGACCTCGACGGGACCGGAGGCGGCCACCGTCGCCTGGGTCGCGACCTGGCTCTCCTTGGCCGCCGGGACGACGACGTCCGTCGTGAACTGTGTGTAGTAGTCGAGGAACTCCCCCGTCAGGCGTTCCTTCGCGGTGCCGACGTCGTTCTCCACCGTGTCCGGCTTGTAGGTCAGCAGGGCGATCGCGCCCTGCGACGCGGTGTCGGTGACGGTGGCCCGGACGGCGTCGTCGACGCGCCGGTCGGGTCGGTAGAGCGTGAAGTACAGAACCCCCGCCAGCACGGCCGCGACGACGGTGAGCGCGCCCAGGATCAGGAGGAGCCTGCGCGACTTCGGCGATGCGTCGGTACTCACTGCACGAACCCTGCCTTCACGATCTTGTACGTGCCGTCCTCGAGTTGCATCGTCACCCGCATCCGCTGACCGCGCGGCTCCTCGGCCGCGCCGCCCGCATTGGACACCTTCTGCGCGACCGCGACGAGCACGTCCGCGGAGTCGCCGTTCTGCGTCTCGATCGCAGCCTGGCGCACCTCCCCCTGGGACTTGACCTTGGCCTCCTGCATGACCGCGATGAGGTCCTTGGATCGGGCTTCGAATTCGTCGCGGAATTCTCCGGTCGAGCCGTCGAGCACCTTCTGCACGTCTTCGTCGGCCCGCTCGTAGTCCATCGTCGTCAGATTCACGACGCCCTGCCGCGCTGCTTCGAGGATCTCGGATCTCTGCTGAGCCTCCTGCTCCGCCTGCCGGTGTGTGTAGCCGAAGTAGCCGCTGACCGCGGCGAATGCGAGTGCGAGGACGGCGAGAACCGCCACACCCGCGGTGACGGCGGAAGTCCTGGCCTGGGGAGCGGCGTCCTCACCGGTGGGCTCTTCCGCCATGGGGTTCCTTCCGTCGTGCGGTGCCTTTGTTACCTGCATCACGTCAGATGCTACCGGGTAGTCATATCAAATATTTTTGGGTGCCTCCCGTCACGGGATCCGCGGACGGAAAGGCGCGTGGGAGACCCCGCGTACGGTCGGTGATCATTACTGTTGAGGAGAAGCCAGGCGACTCGAAGGGGATCCACGATGACCAGCGATTCAGGCGCACGCAGCCGCGTGCAGTTCGGTGCCGGGGCGACGCCGGAACTCGTCAGTTCCGAGGGACGGACCATCATCGCGGACGCCGTGGTCGCCAAGATCGCCGGGATCGCCACCCGTGAGATCAACGGCGTCTACGACGTGGGCGGCGGCACCGCACGCGCTGTCGGCGCCCTCCGCGATCGGATCCCCGGCGCCCGCGTCAACCACGCCCAGGGCGTCGCCGTCGAAGTCGGCGAGAAACAGGCCGCCATCGACATCGGCATCGTCGCGGAATACGGCGTCGCACTGCACGAACTCGCGGTCGGCATCCGCCGCAACGTCATCGCGGCCGTCGAGCGCATGACCGGGCTCGAAGTGACCGAAGTGAACATCACCGTCTTCGACGTCATGCTGTTCGACGAATCCGAGGCCGCATCCGAGCTCGACGGCAAACCGAGGGTGCAGTGACCGGACCACTTCCACCGGACACCCACGCCGAGGACATCTCCGAACGCATCGTCGCCGCCGTCCTCGCAACCCCCGGAGTGGCAGCGATGCACGGCGGCGCGTTCGGTGAAGTGGCGACCTACCTGCCCGGACGCCGGGTGACCGGGGTGACCGTCGGCCCCACGTCCTGTGCGGTCCACCTCGCGGCTCGCTACCCCGCCAACGTCGTCGACACCGCCGAAAGAGTGCGGGCCGCAGTGGAATCGCTGGTGGACGTCCCCGTCGACGTGACCATCGAAGATCTCCTGACAGAGACAGGACAATCTCAATGAACAGCACAATCACAGGCCTGATCGTCGGGTTACTTCTCGCCATCGCCGGCATCCTCGGTGGTTTCAGCGGATTCGTCTTCGCCGTCCTCCTCGGAGCGCTGGGCATGGCCGTCGGCGCGCACCGCGACGGCCACCTCGACCTCGGCGCCATCCTCCGAAGCCGCGGCCGTGGCTGAACCCTTCACCGCACCCCCCGCCGGTCCCCACGACGACGCGGCGCTCGACGACACCGCCCTGCGCGGCGAATTGGTCATCAAGGAGCGCGCCGTCGTGAAGATCGCCGTCGCCGCAGCGCTCCAGGTACCCGGCGTCGTCAAGCAGTCCGGTGGGCTCTCCCGCCTGACGGGGCGGGAACTCCCCCGCGCCGACGTCTCGACGGGAGCGGGCGCCGTCGCGATCAACCTGTACATCGCCGTGCAGTGGCCGTGCCACCTCGACCTCGTCAACCGCCGGCTCCGCGCGCAGGTGCACCGTCAGGTCGAGCAGATGACGGGCATGCCGGTCATCGAACTCAACATAGTGGTCGTCGGAACGGAATCCGCCGCCCCCGAGGACAGTTCGACCGAAGGCCGCTACTCCGAGCAAGGCGATCCGGCCGTGCCACCCGCTCCGGTGGCGCCCCTCCGGCCACGCACGCCGCGCGCCACCCCGGCCGCTGTGCCCGCCGCGATCATCGTCGCCGTAGGAGCCCTCGGTCTCTCGGTCGTCGCAGCGCGTGAGCTGCTCATCATGCGCGGCACCTTCGCCAACGCGCCCTGGATCCGCAACACCGTGCAATGGCTGGGCCGGCTGCACTGGTCCGAGTGGATCGTCCCCGTCGCCGCAGGCGCGATCGTGCTGGGGGTCGTGTTCATCGTCGCGGCCCTCAAACCGCGGCCGCGCACCCACCTGCCGCTCGCAGTCGGTGACACCCCGATCGTCTGGCTCCGCCCCACCGACCTCGCTCGCAACTCCAGTAGCCACGCCAAGACCGTTCCCGGGGTGCTGTCGGCGCACACGACGGTCGACCGCAAGCACGTCACCGTCCGCGTGGTGCGCACCGAGTCGACACCCGCCGGCGACGTGGCCATCTCCGTCCGCGAGGCCGTGGAACCGACGCTGTCGCTGCTCGGCACGTCCCCCGAACTTCGAGTGCAGGTGAAACCGTGAGACATCGGACCGCAGCCGTCAACCGGGTCATCGTCCTGCTCGTCGGGCTCGCACTCCTCGGATTCGGCGCGTACGCCCTCGCCTGGGACCTGCACGTTCCGATCGTCCGCGAATGGGTGTCGCGGTACGACCGCGCGCGCGTCACCGCACTCCCCGACCAGGACTGGTGGGGCTGGGCGCTCGCCGCGACGGTCGTCGTGGGGCTGGTCTTCGGGATCGTGCTCCTCGCCCTGGACCTCACCCGGCGACGCACGTCCCCCGTCGCCGTTCCGGATCGCGAATCGGGCACCTACGTCACCGTCGACCTCGGCTCCCTCGCCAACGGGGTCGCCAGCGAACTCGCGCAGTACCCCGGCGTCCGGCAGACACGCGCTCGCGCCGTCATCGAACGCGGACTCCCCACCCTGTCTATCGTCGTGACCGCCGACCCCACCCTCGACTTGTACGACTTCACCCGCAAATCCGAGGACGTCGCATCCTGGGTCGCATCGACCCTCGGCGGTGAAGAAGTCGCCACCCAGGTCCTGCTCCACCTCGACCGCGCCGACCACCCGGTGCACGTCGAAAGCTGACACGGGGCGTTGCGGTCTCGGTAGGTTCGGTGCCATGGAATACGTGGTGTTCTACGCGACCGATCCGACCGCCGCCGCCCGGATTCCGGAGATCTATCCACGACACCGGGAGTACCTCGACGCGTTCGCCGCGGAAGGTGGGCTGCTCGGTATCGGACCGTTCGACGACCCGGCGAGCAACGGGTCCATGGCGGTCTTCAGCAGCCGCGAGCGCGCAGAACAATTCATCGCCCGCGACCCGTTCGTCCTCGAGGGCATCGCGCATCCCAGCGACATCCGAGAATGGGATGCGTTGAACTACCGCTGAGTGTCACACCCCGAAAACGCCAATGGCGCCCACCCCGGAGGGTGAGCGCCATTGGCGTTGGTGGAGCTAGATCACTTGTTGATCTTCGTGACCTTGCCGGCGCCGACGGTACGGCCACCTTCGCGGATCGCGAAGCGCAGGCCCTCGTCCATGGCGACGGGCTGGATCAGCTTGACGGACATCTCGGTGTTGTCACCGGGCATGACCATCTCGGTGCCCTCGGGCAGCGTCACAACGCCCGTCACGTCCGTGGTACGGAAGTAGAACTGCGGACGGTAGTTGTTGAAGAACGGCGTGTGGCGGCCGCCCTCGTCCTTGGACAGGATGTACGCCTGGCCCTCGAACTCGGTGTGCGGGGTGGTGGTGCCGGGCTTGACGACAACCTGTCCACGCTCGACATCTTCGCGCTTGATACCACGAACCAGCAGACCGACGTTGTCACCGGCCTGGCCCGAGTCGAGGAGCTTGCGGAACATCTCGATACCCGTGACCGTGGTCTTGGTCTTGGTTTCCTTGATGCCGACGATCTCGACATCCTCATTGACGTTGATCACGCCACGCTCGATACGACCGGTGACGACGGTGCCACGACCGGTGATCGTGAAGACGTCCTCGACGGGCATGAGGAAGGGCTTCTCGGTCTCGCGGACCGGGTCCGGAATGGACTCGTCGACCGCAGCCATGAGCTCGAGGATGTTCTTGGTCCACTCCGGGTCGCCCTCGAGCGCCTTGAGTGCGGAAACCTTGACAACCGGAGCGTCCTCGTCGAACTCCTGCGCAGCGAGGAGCTCGCGGACCTCCATCTCGACGAGCTCGATGATCTCGTCGTCGTCCACCATGTCGGCCTTGTTCAGGGCGACGAGGATGTACGGCACGCCGACCTGGCGGGCGAGCAGCACGTGCTCACGCGTCTGGGGCATCGGGCCGTCGGTGGCCGCGACCACGAGGATGGCGCCGTCCATCTGCGCCGCACCGGTGATCATGTTCTTGATGTAGTCGGCGTGACCGGGAGCATCGACGTGCGCGTAGTGGCGCTTCTCGGTCTGGTACTCAACATGCGAGATGTTGATCGTGATACCGCGAGCCTTCTCCTCAGGAGCCTTGTCGATCTCGTCGAAGGCCGAGGCCTCGTTGAGATCCGGGTACGCGTCGTGCAGAACCTTGGTGATGGCCGCGGTCAGCGTGGTCTTGCCGTGGTCGACGTGACCGATGGTGCCGATGTTCACGTGCGGCTTCGTCCGCTCGAACTTCGCCTTCGCCACTGTGTGTCCTCCTGGACTGATTGATGCTTGCGGTATGCAGCAGTGCGGTTGTTATTACTGGGTCGTGCTTCGGCCGGCTGGAACCGAGGTTACTCGCCGGTCGCCTTGGCGATGATTTCCTTCGAGACGTTCGCGGGAACCTCTGCGTAGGAATCGAACACCATGGAGAAGTTCGCCCGGCCCTGGGTCTTCGACCGCAGATCACCGATGTAACCAAACATCTCCGAGAGCGGAACCAGCGCCTTCACGACACGGGCACCACTGCGTTCCTCCATGGCCTGGATCTGGCCACGGCGGGAGTTCAGGTCGCCGATCACGTCACCCATGTACTCCTCGGGTGTCGTGACCTCGACAGCCATGAGCGGCTCGAGAATGACCGGGCCGGCCTTGCGGGCGGCTTCCTTCAGCGCCTGCGAACCGGCGACCTTGAAGGCCATTTCCGACGAGTCGACGTCGTGGTAAGCACCGTCGAGCAGCGACAGCTTCAGGTTCACCAGCGGGTAGCCGGCGAGAACGCCGTACTGCATCGCGTCCTGCGCGCCTGCATCCACGGACGGGATGTACTCGCGCGGGATACGACCGCCGGAGACCTTGTTCTCGAACTCGTAGGTGGCACCGTCTTCGCCGACGAACGGCTCCAGCGCGATGATCACCTTGGCGAACTGGCCCGATCCACCCGTCTGCTTCTTGTGGGTGTAGTCGTGCTTCTCGACCTTCTTGGTGATGGTCTCGCGGTAGGCAACCTGCGGCTTGCCGACGTTGGCCTCGACCTTGAACTCGCGACGCATACGGTCGACGAGGATGTCGAGGTGGAGCTCGCCCATGCCGCCGATGACGGTCTGGCCGGTCTCCTCGTCGAGCTCGACGGAGAACGTCGGGTCCTCTTCGGCGAGCTTCTGGATCGCGGTGCCCAGCTTCTCCTGGTCGGACTTGGTCTTGGGCTCGATCGAGACCTGGATGACCGGGTCCGGGAAGCTCATGGACTCGAGCACGATCGGCGCGTCCTGTGCGCACAGGGTGTCACCGGTCGTGGTGTCCTTCAGACCGATCATCGCATAGATGTGGCCGGCCACGGCCTCGTCGACCGGGTTCTCCTTGTTGGCGTGCATCTGGAAGAGCTTTCCGATGCGCTCCTTCTTGCCCTTGGTCGCGTTCATGACCTGGGCGCCCGGATCGATCCGGCCGGAGTACACGCGGACGAACGTCAGCTTGCCGAAGAACGGGTGCGAAGCGATCTTGAAGGCCAGAGCCGAGAACGGCTCGTCCTTGCTCGGCTTACGCGTGAGGATCTCTTCTTCGTTGCCCAGGGCGTGACCCTGGACCTCGCCGATGTCCAGCGGGTTCGGCAGGTAGTCGATGACCGCGTCGAGCATGGGCTGAACGCCCTTGTTCTTGAACGCGGAACCACACAGCACCGGGTACAGCTCGGAGTTGACCGTCATCTTGCGGATGGCGCCCTTGATCTCCTCGACGGAGAGCTCCTCGCCGGCGAAGTACTTCTCCATGAGCTTCTCGTCGGACTCGGCAACCGTCTCGAGCAGCTTCTCGCGGTACTCGGCAGCCTTGTCGGCGAGATCGGCCGGGATCTCCTCGATGGTGGGCTCGGCGCCGATGGCGACCGTGCCACGCCAGGTGACAGCCTTCATCTCGACCAGGTCGACGACGCCGTCGAAATCGTCCTCGGCGCCGATCGGCAGCTGCAGGACGAGCGGCTTCGCGCCGAGGCGGTCGATGATGGTCTGAACCGTGAAGTAGAAGTCCGCGCCCATCTTGTCCATCTTGTTGACGAAACAGATGCGCGGAACGTCGTACTTGGCGGCCTGACGCCACACCTGCTCCGACTGGGGCTCGACGCCCTCTTTGCCGTCGAACACTGCGACGGCGCCGTCGAGCACGCGGAGCGAACGCTCCACCTCGACGGTGAAGTCGACGTGGCCCGGCGTGTCGATGATGTTGATCTGGTTGTTGTTCCAGAAGCAGGTCACCGCGGCAGAGGTGATCGTGATGCCGCGTTCCTTCTCCTGTTCCATCCAGTCCGTGGTCGAGGCACCGTCGTGCGTCTCACCGATCTTGTAGTTGACACCGGTGTAGAACAGGATGCGCTCGGTGGTCGTGGTCTTGCCGGCATCGATGTGCGCCATGATGCCGATGTTGCGGACCTTGTTCAGGTCGGTCAGCACTTCCTGTGCCACAGGATTCTTCCCCGCTCGTAGCTCGTGTATCGGGTGTCGGCCTCCCCGGTGTTCCACCAGCGGGGCCATTGTCTCGAGTTGTAGATCAGCCGGTCCCCGGTAGGGGCCCGACGTGCGACGACGCCGGAGCAGTCACGGTAGGTGACTGCTCCGACGTGACGTCACCAGCGGTAGTGGGCGAATGCCTTGTTGGCTTCGGCCATCTTGTGAGTGTCCTCACGGCGCTTCACAGCGGCACCCAAGCCGTTGCTGGCATCGAGGAGCTCGTTGGCGAGACGCTCGACCATGGTCTTCTCGCGGCGCTGCCGGGAGAAGGTCACGAGCCAGCGGAGCGCGAGGGTGGTGGAGCGGCCCGGACGGACCTCGACCGGCACCTGGTAGGTGGCGCCACCGACACGGCGGCTGCGGACCTCGAGGGCAGGCTTGACGTTGTCCAGTGCGCGCTTGAGGGTGACGACCGGGTCGGTGCCGGTCTTCTCGCGCGCCTGCTCGAGTGCTTCGTAGACGATGCGCTCGGCGGTGGACTTCTTGCCGTCCAGGAGAATCTTGTTGACGAGCTGCGTCACCAGGGGCGAACCGTAGACCGGGTCGTTGATGAGCGGACGCTTCGGAGCGGGGCCCTTACGTGGCATTAGCTCTTCTCCTTCTTGGCGCCGTAGCGGCTGCGGGCCTGCTTGCGGCCCTTGACACCCTGGGTGTCGAGCGAGCCACGGATGATCTTGTAGCGCACACCGGGGAGGTCCTTCACACGACCACCGCGGACGAGCACCATCGAGTGCTCCTGCAGGTTGTGACCCTCGCCCGGGATGTAAGCGGTGACCTCGACGGAGCTGGTCAAGCGCACACGCGCGACCTTACGGAGCGCCGAGTTCGGCTTCTTCGGGGTGGTGGTGTACACGCGGGTGCACACGCCACGACGCTGCGGGCTGCCCTTGAGGGCTGCCGTCTTGACCTTCGCGGTCTTGTCGCGGCGGCCCTTGCGGACCAGCTGGTTGATGGTTGGCATTTACCGGCTTTCTTCGTGTTGAACAGACTGCTCTGGACAAGCAACCTTGGCTGTTCTGAAATTAGGGATCTAGCAGTTGGGGCAAGAGAGCTGCTGCCCCTCACCCGCACCTCGAGCTGCACCCGAGGTCGGGTGTGTCGCATACCCCCACACAGGCAGCCGGATGCTCGTTCCATGCAGATATCTGCACGAACGCGCGCACGGCAATACCTCGCTAGGCACACAGATCGGCCCGGGCATGCCGGACACGACCCACAACGATACCCGGCGGCGCGCCGGAAGGTCAAAGTGGGCTGGCAGTGGTAAGGGCTGACCTGCGATGTGGGGTACTGCTCGGAGCTGTCGGTACGGACACGGGCACATCAACTACTCAGATTGAGCGTCAGATCCGCAAGCGTCGATGCCGCTTCACACGGGTCTGCCGCCCCCGTCTGGAACTGTACCCACCAGCCGACGACGCCCGCGGAGGGAGATCCGACCGTCACTCCGCACGCCCCCGGATCGCCGGGGGGACGCATCACGACGGCCTTGCGGCCCTGGATGGTGGAGGACTCCACGGTGTACCCGAGCTTCTCGCCGGTCGACTTCTCCGTGTCGAGGGAACCCGTCTCGAACCAGTTGAACGTCACCTTCACGGGACCGTTGGCGCCGACCGCGTCCCAGCGGCAGATCGCGCCGAAGAAGCCCCGTTCGATGGCGTCTGCACCGACGGTCTGGGCGATCTGTTCGTCCGCGACAGCGTTGCATTCCTCCAGCAGGGCCGTGAATTGTTCGGTGTCCCCGGACGAGGACGCCCCCTCCGCCCTGGGCGAGCCCTCGATCGTCGACCCGCACCCCGCGATCAGCCCGACCGCGGTGGCCGCGGCCAGTACCCGCACCGCACGCCACGTCCCGCTGCTCATCACTCCCCCGCTCACTTGGCCCTCGACACGCTGAGTTCGGCGAGATCGCGCGCCACCGTGCACGGGTCCGCCGCGGGTTGCGCGTCCGCGTACATCACCGACCAGTGCACGAAGTCGCCCCCGAACTCCACACCGAGTTCGCACAGAATTCCTTCGGACGACGCAATGAATCCGGGATGCCCCTGGATGTCGATGTCGGTGGCCGGCCTGCCGATCAGCTCGGAACCCGCCCGCTCGCGGCCGATGGGACTGCCGCGGTACCAGGAGAACGTGACGCTGGGACCGCCTATTCCCGCGGTTTCCCACTCGCAGCCGACGGAATTACGCGTCACGCCGGTGAAGGGCGGCATCCCGAACGCCTTCGCCACCTCGTCGTCGGTGACCGAACCGCACTGACCGAAGAACGGGCCCGGGTCGGTCACCTGCGGGAGTTGCTGCGCGGCGGGTTCGGTACCGGAATCGTCTCCGTCTCCCCCACAGCCGGCCAGACCGGCCGCGACGGCGATCAGGACGAGCGCTCCCCATTTCCGGCCCATGGTCGGTGACTCTACCGATCCCCGCGCTCTTTGCCCGATCAGTCGAGAACGGCCACGTCGAGACTCCGCGGCTCTACCGATTCACCGCTCCGCGGTAGTGCCGCGTCCAGCTGCGCCGCCCACTGGCGCACGATCTCCGCCCGTCGTTTGGAGTCGTCCGTGAGCACGTCGGCCAGACCGAGTCCGCGGGCGAGATCGAGGGTGGCCTGGACAAGCCGGTGCGCCACCGGATCGGCGTCGTCGAACCCGAAGTGCTCGACGGCGGTGCGGTGCGCGACCCGCCCGAACCGTTCCTCGAGCGGCACGATCCGGGCCCGGAGTTCGGGGTCGGCGGCGGCGGCCGTCCAGACCTGCAGCGCCGCCTTGAACAGGGTGCCCGTGTAGTAGTCGACGAGCCGCGACACCACGGCCTCGGTGCGTCCCTCCCCGCTCGGCAGGTCGGTGGCCTCGCGGCGGGCCTGCTCCATCCGGGCGTCGAACATGACCTCGAGGGCCGCGGTGATGAGGTCCTCGCGGGTGGGGAAATGGTGCTGGGTCGCGCCGCGGGACACGCCGGCGCGCTGGGCCACGAGGCTCACCGTGGTGGCACCCCAGCCCGACTCGGCGAGGCAGTCGATGGTGACCTCGAGGAGATGTCCGCGCGTGACCCGGCTACGGTCCTGCTTCGGTTCGCGGGTCATGTGTCACTTCCTCTCGTCGCGCTGCGCGCCCGTGAGCGGGTGACGAGTCCTGAGACTCGTCAACCACGCACGGGGCCGGAGGCCCATCTCGGCGGCCGCTTCTGCAGAAACGCCATCATGCCCTCCCGCGCCTCCTCGGATTCGAACAGCCTCGCCGACTGGGCGGTCAGCTCGTCGGTGTAGCGGTCGAAATCGGCGAGCACGCTCCGGGTCGTGAGGGTCTTCGACTCGGCCAACCCCTGCGGCGAGGCCTGCCGCAACTGGTCGAGCAATTCCTGGACGGTGTCCTCGGGATCCTCGGCGGACTCGCTGATCAGCCCGATGGCCTCCGCCTCGTGGGCACCGAACTTCTCGCCCGTGAGGAGGTAGCGGCTCGCGGCGCGCGAATCGATGCGGGGCAGCACGGTCAACGAGATGATCGACGCGGCGAGTCCGAGCCGGACCTCGGTGAGCGCGAACGTGCTGCGCGGGCCGGCGACGGCGATGTCGCAGGCCCCGACCAATCCCATGCCCCCGGCCCTGACGTGACCGTCGATCCGGGCGATCACCGGCTTCGGCAACTCGACGATCGCCCGTAGCAGTGCGGCCATCTGCCGGGTGCGTGAGCCGACGTCGCCGGACGTCTCACTCAGATCCGCCCCGGCGCAGAACGTGCTGCCGGTGTGGGTGAGGACGACGCCGCGGACGTCGTTGTCCGCGGCGGCGTCCCGCAATCCCTGCAGCAGTTCGTCCACGAGCCTGCCGGAGATGGCGTTCCTGTTGTGGGGCGAATCGAGGGTGAGGGTGGCGAACCCCCGGTTCACCTCGTACCGGACGTACCGGTCGGCTTCCACGTCGGTCATGTGCTGTCCGTTCGACATCAGTACGACTTCGGCAGCCCGAGCGAGTGCTGGGAGACGAAGTTGAGGATCATTTCCCGGCTCACCGGGGCCACACGGGCGATGCGTGCCGCACCGAGCATCGCCGCGAGACCGTATTCCTTGGTGAGACCCGCGCCACCGTGCGTCTGGACGGCCTGGTCGAGTGCCTTGATGCTGGCCTCGGCGGCGGCGTACTTGGCCATGTTGGCGGCCTCGGCGGCGCCGAAGTCGTCGCCGCTGTCGTAGAGGACGGCCGCCTTCTGCATCATCAGCTTCGCGAGTTCGAGTTCGATCTTGATCTGCGCCAGCGGATGCGAGATGCCCTGGTGCGCGCCGATCGGCTCCTTCCACACCGTGCGGTCCTTCGCGAACCGCACCGCGGCGTCCAGCGCGTAGCGGCCCATGCCGATCGCCATGGCGGCGCCGAGGATGCGTTCGGGGTTGAGACCCGCGAACAGCTGCATCAACGCCGCGTCGGCCTCGCCGACGAGCGCGTCGGCGGGCAGCCGGACGTCGTCGAGGAACAGCATGAACTGGTGGTCGGGCTCGACGATGTCCATCTCCATCGGCGTCTTCACGAAGTTCTCGGCGTCGGTGGGGACGATGAACAGTGCAGGCTTCAGCTTGCCGGTCTTCGAGTCCTCGGTCCGCGCGACGATCAGCACGGCGTCGGCCTGGTCGACCCCGGAGATGTAGATCTTGTTCCCCGACAGCAGCCAGTCTTCGGCTTGACCATCACCCCTCGCTTCGCTCGACCGGACTCGCCGCGCAGTGGTCGTGATCTGGTGCGAGTTCGAACCCGCGTCGGCCTCGGTGATGCCGAACGCCATGATCTTCGAGCCGTCGGCGAGGCCGGGGAGCCAGGTCTGCTTCTGCTCCTCGGTGCCGTACTTGCCGATGATCGTGCCGCAGATGGCCGGCGACACGACCACCAGCAGGAGGCCGGCGCCGTGGGCCGCGAGTTCTTCCTGGACGAGGGCGAGTTCGTAGATGCCTGCGCCGCCGCCCCCGTATTCTTCGGGGAGATTGACGCCGAGGAAGCCGAGTTTGCCGGCCTCGTTCCACAATTCGGTCAGCGGTTCGCTGCGCCGCGCCCGGGGCAACACGTAGTCGACGTAGTTGAACCGCTCCCCGAGCCTCGACACGGAGGCGCGGAGTTCCTTCTGTTCTTCGGTCTCGATGAAGCTCATAGTTCTCCTTCAGGCTGCGCTGCTTCGACTACTGCAAGGACCGTTCCCACGTCGACCTGCTGACCGGCGGTCACGGAAAGTTCGGTGAGGACGCCGGAGGCCGGTGCCTTGATCGTGTGTTCCATCTTCATCGCCTCGAGCCACACGATCGGCTGACCGGCGGTCACGGAGTCGCCTGCCGCGGCGCCGACGCGGATGACGGAACCCGGCATCGGCGCGAGCAGCGACCCCTCGGCGACGACGGCGCTCGGATCGGTGAATCGCGGTGCGGCGTGCAGGCTCACCGGGCCCAGGGCGGAGTCGACGAACACGTCGTCGCCGTACCGGGACACCTCGAACGAGCGGCGCAGCCCCGCGACGTCCAGTGCGACGTGACGCGCCGTGGCCGACACGAGCGCGACGTCGTCGAAACCCTCGGCCTTCAGCCCGTACCGGGTGAGCAGGTACCGGATCTCGATGTCACCGCCTCTGCCCGCGAACGTCTTGCTCTGCGGCGCAGACGCCAGGTTCCGCCATCCGCTGGGCAGCGAGGTGTTCACCGTCGCGACGTCGCGGTTGTGCGCGGCGTCCGCAAGTGCGGCGGCCAGCGCCGACAGTCGCTCGGTGTCGGCCGAGGCCAGCGGACGGGCCAGCACGTCCAGCCCGTGGGTGTCGAAGAACGCGGTGTCCGTGTCGCCGGCGAGGAATGCCGGGTGGCGGAGCACGTTGACGAGGAGGTCGCGGTTGGTGCGCAGTCCGTGAATCTGCGCGCGGCCCAGGGCCGCAGCCAGCCGGGTGGCCGCCTGCGTGCGGGTAGGCGCGAACGAGATGACCTTCGCGAGCATCGGGTCGTAGTGCACGCCGACGGTGGAGCCGTCGACCACGCCGGAGTCGAGGCGGATCCCCGGGGAGCGCAGGACGTCGAATTCGACCGCGTTCTCGGGCAGGTCCAGACGGTGGACCGGTCCGCTCTGCGGCTGCCAGTTCTGCGCCGGATCCTCGGCGTACAGCCGGACCTCGATGGAATGGCCGGACACGGCGGGCGGTTCGGGGTCGAGCCTGCCGCCCGCAGCGACCTGCAACTGCAGGTCCACGAGGTCGAGGCCGGTGGTGCACTCGGTGACCGGGTGTTCCACCTGCAGCCGGGTATTCATCTCGAGGAAGAAGAAGTTCCCCTGGTCCGGGTCATCTCCCCCTCGCTCCGCTCGACCGGAGTCATCTCCCCCTCGCTCCGCTCGACCGGAGTCATCTCCCCCTCGCTCCGCTCGACCGGAGTCACCTCCCCCTCGCTCCGCTCGACCGGAAGCCAGGAACTCGACCGTCCCCGCACCCTCGTAGTCGATGGCCTTCGCCGCGAGCCGGGCGGCCTCGAAAAGTCGCTCGCGCATCCCGGGGACGGCGTCGACCAACGGTGACGGCGCCTCTTCCACCACCTTCTGGTGCCGACGCTGGATGGAGCATTCACGCTCCCCCACCGCCCAGACGGTTCCGTGCCGGTCGGCCATCACCTGGACCTCGATGTGCCTGCCCGTTTCCAGGTAGCGCTCGCAGAACACGGTCGGGTCACCGAAGGCCGATTGCGCTTCGCGGCGGGCCCCTTCCAGCTGTTCCGGGAGGTCCGCGAGTTCACGCACGACACGCATGCCGCGTCCGCCACCGCCTGCGGACGCCTTGACGAGCACCGGCAGGTCCGCTTCGGTGACGGCGTCCGGGTCGAGTTCGGTCAGCACCGGGACTCCGGCGGCGGCCATCATCTTCTTGGACTCCACCTTCGAACCCATCATTTCGATGGCGGGCGCTGGCGGGCCGATCCACGTCAGGCCCGCCTCGTGGACGGCGCGCGCGAAGTCCGCGTTCTCGGAGAGGAACCCGTAGCCGGGGTGGATGGCATCGGCGCCGGCGAGCAGTGCCGCCTCGATGACGAGGTCACCGCGCAGGTAGGTGTCGGCGGGACTGTTGCCCGGCAACCGGACCGCGGTGTCGGCCTCGGCGACGTGCGGGCTGAGGGCGTCGGCGTCCGAGAACACGGCGACGGTCCCGATGCCTGCGCGGCGGCAGGTGGCGAAGACGCGGCGGGCGATCTCACCACGATTGGCAACCAGTACGGACTGGATCATGTCGGGCCTCACATCCGGAAGACGCCGAAGTTCTCGGCGCCTTCGATCGGGGCGTTGGCAATGGCCGACAGGCACATTCCCACCACGGTTCGGGTGTCGCGCGGGTCGATCACGCCGTCGTCGTAGAGGCGACCGGACAGGAACATCGGCACGGATTCCGCCTCGATCTGGTTCTCGATCATGGCGCGCATGCCGGCGTCTGCCTCTTCGTCGAACGCCTGCCCGCGGGCTTCGGCGGAGGCGCGGCTGACGATGGAGATGACCCCGGCCAGCTGCGCCCCGCCCATGACTGCGGATTTGGAGCTGGGCCAGGCGAACAGGAAGCGCGGGTCGAATGCGCGTCCGCACATCCCGTAGTGGCCGGCGCCGTAGGACGCACCGAGCAGGATCGAGATGTGCGGGACGGTGGAGTTGGAGACGGCGTTGATCATCATCGACCCGTGCTTGATCATCCCGCCCTCCTCGTACTCCTTGCCCACCATGTAGCCGGTCGTGTTGTGCAGGAACAACAGTGGCGTGTTCGAGCGGTTGGCGAGCTGGATGAACTGGGTGGCCTTCTGCGATTCCTCGCTGAACAGCACGCCGCGCGCGTTGGCGAGGATGCCCACCGGATATCCGTGCAGTTCGGCCCAGCCCGTGACGAGCGACGATCCGTACATCGGCTTGAACTCGTCGAAATCGGAGCCGTCGACGATGCGGGCGATCACCTCGCGGGGATCGAACGGGATCTTGAGGTCGGCGGGGACGATGCCGAGCAGTTCCTCGGGGTCCTCGAGGGGTTCGATGACCTCGGCCCGCGGCGCGGGACCCTGCTTCTTCCAGTTGAGGCGCTTGACGATGCTGCGGCCGATCCGGATGGCGTCCTGCTCGTCGACCGCGAAGTAGTCGGCGAGGCCGGACTTGCGCGCATGCATCTCGGCGCCGCCGAGGGTTTCGTCGTCGGATTCCTCACCGGTGGCCATCTTCACGAGCGGCGGTCCGGCGAGGAACACCTTGGACCGTTCCTTGATCATGACGACGTGATCGGACATGCCGGGGATGTACGCGCCGCCGGCCGTCGAGTTGCCGAAGACGAGGGCGATGGTCGGGATACCCGCGGCGGACAGCTGGGTGAGGTCGCGGAACATGCGACCACCGGGGATGAACACTTCCTTCTGAGTGGGGAGGTCGGCGCCGCCGGATTCCACGAGGGAGATGACGGGGAGCCTATTCTGCCGGGCGATGTCGTTGGCGCGGAATCCCTTCCGCAACGTCCACGGATTGCTGGTGCCGCCGCGGACCGTCGGGTCGTTGGCGACGATCAGGCACTCGACGCCCTCCACCACGCCGATACCGACGACAGTGCTGGCGCCGACCGGGAAGTCGCTGCCCCACGCCGCGAGCGGGCACAGTTCGAGGAACGGCGAGTCGGGGTCGAGGAGCAGTTCGATGCGTTCGCGGGCGAGCAGCTTGCCGCGCTTCTTGTGCCGTTCGGTGTACTTCTCGCCGCCGCCCGCGAGCGCCTTGGCGTGCTCGGTGTCGATCTCGGCGAGCTTGTCCGTCATGGCCTTCGCCGCCGCGGCGTACTCTTCGGAACCCGTGTCCAGCGTGGACTTCAACGTGGTCATGACTGATACCCCAATCGCTTGGCCGCGAGCCCCGTCAGGATCTCGGTGGTACCGCCACCGATCCCGAGGATGCGCATGTCGCGGTACTGCCGTTCCACTTCGCTCTCCCGCATGTAGCCGAGGCCGCCGAACAGCTGGACGGCCTGGTTGGCCACCCACTCGCCCGCCTCGACGGCGGTGTTCTTCGCGAAGCAGACCTCCGCGATGAAGTCCTCGTTCGACACGAGCGAACGCTCTACCAGCGCTCGGGTGTAGACGCGGGCCACGTCGGTCTTGCGCGCCATCTCCGTGACCGTGTTCTGCACGGACTGCCTGCTGATCAGCGGACGGCCGAACGTCTCGCGGTCGCGCACCCACTGCAGCGTGAGGTCGAGGCACCGTTGTGCGCTCGAATAGGCCTGCGCGGCGAGGGCGATGCGCTCGGTGAGGAACGCCTGCGCGATCTGCGCGAACCCGCTGTTCTCCTCGCCGACCAGGTTTGCGGCGGGCACCCGCGCGTCGACGAACGACAACTCGGCCGTGTCCGACGCGCGCCAGCCCATCTTGTCGAGTTTGCGTGCCACCTCGAATCCCGGTGTGCCCTTCTCGATCACGAGCAGGGAGACCCCGGATGCGCCGGGACCGCCGGTGCGGACGGCGGTGACGACGAAGTCGGCCCGCACGGCGGAGGTGATGAACGTCTTCGACCCGTTGACGACGTAGTGGTCGCCGTCGCGGATCGCGGTGGTCCGCAGATGGCCGACGTCGGAACCGCCGCCGGGTTCGGTAATGGCGAGCGAGCCGATGAGCTCGCCGCGCAGGGTGGGGCGGACCCACTTCTCGATCTGCTCCGGGTCACCGGCCGCGGCGAGGTGCGGCAGGGCGATTCCCGACGTGAACAGGGAAGCGAACGCCCCGCCCGAGGCCCCCGCCTGATGGAATTCCTCGCAGATCAGTACGGCGTCGACGAGGTCTCCGCCCTCGCCTCCGACGGATTCGGGGAAGCCGGCGCCGAGGAGTCCCAGCTCGGCGGCCTCCCGGTGCAGCGCGCGGGGCAGTTCGCCGTCGCGTTCCCAGTCGTCCAGGTGCGGCAGTATCTGCCGTTCGACGAAGCTGCGCACCGTCTTGCGCAGTTCCTGCCGTTCGGGTGTGTCCCACACGCTCACAACGTCGTCCCTTCGGGAAGGAGTGCTTCCGGTATGTCGAGGTGCCGGGATCTCAGCCATTCGCCGAGACCTTTGGCCTGCGGGTCGAACCGGGCCTGGGACGCGACGCCCTGCCCGAGGATTCCCTCGATCACGAAGTTGACGGCGCGCAGTTTCGGCAGCACATATCTCGTGACGGTGAGGTCGGCGGCCTCCGGGAGGAGGCGCTTGACTTCGTCGACGGTCAGGGCGTGGGCCAGCCACCGCCACTGTTCGTCGGTACGCACCCACACACCGACATTCGCGTTGCCGCCCTTGTCCCCGCTGCGCGCCCCGGCGATGGTGCCGAGCGCCACCCGGACCGTGGGTTCGGCGCCCCGCGGCTCCGGGAGCGCGGGTTCGGCGACGTCCTCGAGTTCCCGGACGTCGGTGGCGGGTTCGATGTCGACGCGCGTTCCGTCCGGCAGCACCGCGACGTGCGGCACCTCCTTGGCGTACACGTATCCCGGGGTGAACACGCCGTACGGCTGCCCCTGCCCGGGCGGCGCCGTCAGCGTGAATCCGGGGTAGCTCGCAAGTGCCATTTCGACTGCGACGGAGGAGAATCCGCGTCCGACCGCGTTGGCGTCGGAATCCCGGACCACGCAGCGCAGCAGCGCGCTCGCGGCCTCCTCGGTGTCGGCGTCCGGGTGATCGGTGCGGGCGAGCGACCAGTCGAGTTCGGCAGGCCGGGCGGGAAGCCACCCCTCGAGCTGCCGCTTCACCAGGGCCGCCTTGGCCTCGATGTCGAGGCCGGTGAGGACGAACACGGCCTCGTTGCGGAATCCCGCGAGCGTGTTCAGCGACACCTTGAGCTGCGGCGGCGGCGCCTCCCCGGTGACACCGCTGATGCGCACGCGGTCGGGTCCGTCCTGCGACAGTGCGGCGGAGTCGATCCGCGCGGTCACGTCGGGACCGGCGTAGCGGCCACCGGTGATCTCGTACAGCAACTGCGCGGTGACGGTACCGACGTTCACGGCGCCGCCGGTCCCGGGGTGCTTGGTGATGACGGACGAACCGTCCGAGTCGATCTCGGCGATCGGGAATCCGGGACGGTCGAGGTCGTCGATCTCGGTGAAGAACGCGTAGTTGCCGCCCGTGGCCTGGGTGCCGCATTCGATGACGTGCCCCGCCACCACGGCGCCGGCGAGCTGGTCGAAAGCGTCTCGCTGCCAGCCGAAGTGCGCGGCCGCCGGGCCCACGATCACGGACGCGTCGGTGACACGCCCGGTGACGACGACGTCGGCGCCGGCATTCAGGCATTCGACGATGCCCCACGCGCCGAGGTAGGCGTTGGCGGTCAGCGGGCTGCCCAGCCCCAGTTCGGCGGCCCGGCCGATCAGGTCGTCGCCTTCGACGTGGGCGATCTTCGCCTGCAGCCCCAGCTTGTCGTTCACCTCCCGCAACGCGTCCGCGAGACCGGCCGGGTTGAGGCCGCCGGCGTTGGCGACGACGCGGACTCCCTTGTCGAGGGCCAACCCGAGGCAGTCCTCGGCCTGACGGAGGAATGTCTTTGCGTAGCCGCGGTTCGGGTCCTTCATGCGGTCGCGGCCGAGGATCAGCATGGTGAGTTCGGCGAGGTAGTCGCCGGTCAGGTAGTCGAGCTCGCCGCCTTCGAGCATCTCGCGCATCGCCGACAACCGGTCGCCGTAGAAGCCGGAGCAGTTGCCGATCCGCACGGTCATCGGGTTCCCGCCTCACGCCCGCCGCCCGCGGGGCCCGCGAAGGCCTGAGCGATGTTCAGCCACGTGTCCGCATCGGCGCCGGTGGCCTCGAGGGCGAGATCCGCCCGGTTCGCGCGCTGGGTGACGAGAAGGCAGAAGTCCTCGGCGGGCCCGGTGACCTTCTGCGCGGCATCCTCGGGTCCCCACGTCCAGACGGACACCCCGTCGGGGGCGGTGAGTTCGACGCGGAACTCCTCCGCGGGTGGGGCGAGTTCGTTGACGGCGTAGGCGAAGTCGCGGGTGCGGACACCGAGGTGGGCGATGCTCTTCAACCGCTCGGTGGGTGTGCGCGGCACCGAGAGCGCGTCGGCGACGTCCTGGCCGTGTGCCCACGTCTCCATCAACCGGGCGGTGGCCATCGAGGCCGCCTTCATCGGCGGGCCGTACCAGAGGATCTTCTGCCCGGGCGGCACCGACAGGAGGGCCTCCGCGAGTCGGGCGCGGGCCGAGCGCCAGGCCGCGAGCAGTTCCGCGGGTTGCCGCCGGGCGTGCTCCTCGGCGCCGGCATCGACGAAGCCGGCCGGGTTCGAGGCGGCCACCGTAAGTTGCTCGGTGAAGCCGTCGGGGTCGGTGATCGCCAGGAGGGCGGCCTCGTCGGTCCACAGCAGATGTCCGATCTGGTGTGCGATGGTCCAGCCCTCGGCCGGCGTCGGATCGGCCCAGCGGGAGTCGGGGAGGTCGGCGACCAGGGCGTCCAGTGAATCGCTCTCGGCGCACAAGTCGTCGATGAACCTCTGCAGTTCAGCCATGCGACCAGCATCACACCGGCCCCAGAAAAAAGCAAGCACGATTGATTGTTATTTGGCTGCGGATCGCCCGGCGAGGTGCCACGCTGGTCACGTGATACGACAGTTGCTCACCCATGCCGCGCTCAACCCACTCCCCTCCCCGCGCGCACTGGCCGCCCGAGTCGTACCGGGAACCGTCCACCGCATCACCGGGAAACGGATCCTCGTCACCGGTGGTTCCTCGGGGGTCGGGGAAGCGGCCGCACGCCGGCTCGCCGCGCTCGGCGCGGAGGTCGTCCTCGTGGCCCGCGGCTCCGACGCCCTCGAGTCGGTGCGCGACGACATCCTGCGGTCCGGTTGCGACGCGCACGCCGTTCCCTGCGACCTCACAGACCCGGAGTCCGTCGACGCCCTCGTCGCTCAGGTGCTCGGGGAGATCGGCCCCGTCGACGTACTCGTCAACAACGCCGGGCGGTCGATCCGGCGGACGGTCGAGGACTCGCTGGACCGATTCCACGATTTCGAACGCACCATGGCCGTCAACTACTTCGGCTCGACGCGGCTGACCCTCGCGTTGCTCCCGTCGATGATCGAGCGCCGCAAGGGCCACATCATCAATGTCGCGACGTGGGGCGTGCCTGCCGGTGTCATGCCCAAGTTCTCCGCCTACCACGCGTCCAAGGCTGCCGTCGGCGCGTTCGGCCGGAGCCTGGGCGCCGAAGTGCGCGACCGCGGAATCTCCGTGACCACCCTGGACTTTCCCTTGGTCCGGACGCCGATGATCGCGCCCACCACGGACTACGACGCGATGGCCGCCCTGACTCCAGAGCAGGCGGCGGAATGGTTCGTCACCGCCGTGCGCACCCGGCCGATCGAACTGCTCCCCGGTTACGCCGAACTGTTCCGGCTGCTCGGCACGTTCGCGCCGTCCGCCACCGATGCACTGGTACGGCGCACCGGCATCTGAGCGCAATGACAGACTGGGACGGTCTCGAATCCGCGCTCACACCCGAGGGAGTCGTCCATGACCGACGCCGTGCTCACCACCCGCGAAGGCGACATCGTCACCTGGACGCTCAACCGTCCGGAGGCGCGCAACCCGATCTCCGAGCCGGACGTGATCGAGGCGCTCGAGAATGCGGTGGCCGACGTCAACGGTGATCCCAGCGTGCGCGTCGCGATCGTCACGGGTGCGGGTTCGGCGTTCTCCTCCGGCGGCAACGTCAAGCACATGCGCGACCGCGCCGGAATGTTCGGCGGCTCCCCCGCCGACCTGCGGCAGGGCTACCGGCACGGTATCCAGCGCATCCCGCTGGCCCTCTACCACTGTGAGGTGCCGACCATCGCCGCCGTCAACGGACCCGCGATCGGTGCCGGATGCGACCTGTCCCTGATGTGCGACATGCGGATCGCCTCCACGGCCGCCGTGTTCGCGGAGAGCTTCGTCAAGGTCGGACTCGTCCCCGGCGACGGCGGCGCCTGGTTCCTGCCGCAGGCCGTCGGGATGGCGCGGGCCAGCGAGATGGCGTTCACCGGCAACGCGATCGACGCCGCGAAAGCCCTCGAGTGGGGACTCGTCTCGCAGGTCACCGAGCCCGAGGAACTCCTCGGCGCGGCACGGGCGCTCGCCGAGCGGGTGGCGGTCAACCCGCCGCAGGTGCTGCGGATGACCAAGAAGCTGCTACGCGAAGGCCGTCACCAGAGCCTCGAGAGCCTCCTCGAACTGTCGGCGGCCATGCAGTCGCTCGCCCATCACACCGCGGACCATCACGAGGCGGTCGGCGCGATGCTCGATCGCCGCAGCCCGAACTTCACCGGCGAGTGAACCCGGGCGGCGCACACCGGTGACAGCCGAGCAGCGCAGTCAGCTTCTTCCCGTCGTCTCGGTCCTCGGATCGGTGCTGTCCGTCCAGTTCGGCGCCGCCTTCGCGAGCACCCTGTTCGAGGCGGTGGGCGCCAGTGGCGCGGTGTCGCTGCGGCTGACGATCGCGGCGATCATCCTCGGGGTGATCGTGCGGCCGCGGTGGCGACGGTGGACGCGAACGCAGCGCGAGGGCATCCTCGCACTCGGAGTGGCGCTGGCCGTGATGAATTCGGCGTTCTACGAGGCCCTCGCGCGGCTCCCGCTCGGCACCGCCGTCACCATCGAGTTCCTGGGTCCGCTCACCCTCGCCGCCGTGCTGTCGCGAAGACTGCGGGACGGTGTGTGGGTGCTGGCGGCGCTGACCGGCGTGGTCATGCTCGGCCTGCGCGAGAACTCGGGCGCCGAGTCCCTCGACCTCGTGGGGGTGGCATTCGCGCTCACCGCCGGGGCGGCGTGGGCCGGTTACATCGTCGCCGGCTCGAACCTCGCGGTAACGGTTCCCAGCGCGGACGGCCTCGCCGGCGCGAGCATCGTCGCGGCGGCCCTGACGCTCCCGCTCGGCGCCATGTCCGGCGGCACCGCACTGTTCGACCCCCGGATCCTGGCCGTGGGCGCGGCGGTGGCCCTGCTGTCGTCGGTGATCCCGTACTCGCTCGAGCTACGGGCGCTGCAGGTGATGAGCAAAAAAGTGTTCGCCGTGCTCATCGCGCTCGAGCCTGCGGCCGCGACCCTCGCCGGGGTGATCGTGCTCGGGCAGGTCCTCGGACTGCAGTCGCTGGCCGCGATCGCGCTCGTCGTCGCGGCCGGCGTCGGCTCCGTCCTGAGCAACCGGTAGCGGCACGGCCTGCGGGCGGGGCTGGCAGGATCGACGCGTGAGCACAGCGAACCTGACCCGAGCCGAAACCGCCGAACGTTCCCGCGCGATCGACGTTCTCGGCTATCGGGTGGAACTGGACGTACTCGGCGCCGTCGACCGGGAGATCGGGACGTTCGCGACCACCACGACCGTCGAGTTCACCGCCCGCACGTCCACGACCTGGCTCGACTTCCTCGGCGCCGGTGTGGAGTCGGTGACGGTCAACGGCGCCGACGTCCCCGTCGACTACGACGGCGCCCGTATCGCGTTGACCGGACTGCGTGAATCCAACGTCGTGACCGTCGCCGCCCGGGGCGAGTACAGCCGTTCCGGTGAGGGTCTGCACCGGTTCCTCGACCCGGCGGACGGGCAGACGTACCTGTACACGCAGTACGAACCGGCGGACGCGCGGCGGGTGTTCGCGTGCTTCGAACAGCCGGACCTGAAGGCGCCGTTCACGTTCGTCGTCACCGCGCCGGAGGAGTGGGAGGTGGTCTCCAACCAGCAGGTCGCCGAGCGGGAAGACACCACCGGCGGGCAGGTCGTCACGTTCGCGCCGACACTGCCGATCTCCACCTACATCACCGCCGTCGCGGCCGGGCCCTACCACCGGGTCGACTCGGAATGGAGTGGCGGCGACGTCACGATCCCGCTGGGCGTCCTGTGCCGCGCCTCGCTCGCGCGGTACCTCGACGCGGACACGATCTTCGAGATCACCCGGCAGGGGCTGGGGTTCTTCACGGAGAACTTCGACTACCCCTACCCGTTCGGCAAGTACGACCAGGTGTTCGTCCCCGAGTACAACCTCGGCGCCATGGAGAACCCCGGCTGTGTGACGTTCACCGAGGCGTACGTGTTCCGCGGCGCCGCCACCGACTCCCAGTACGAGGGCCGGGCGAACACGATCCTGCACGAGATGGCCCACATGTGGTTCGGCGACCTCGTCACGATGGTGTGGTGGGACGACCTGTGGCTCAAGGAATCGTTCGCCGACTACATGGGCGCACTGGCCAACGCGGAGGCCACCCGGTGGACCGACGCGTGGGTGGCCTTCGCCAACCGTCGCAAGGCGTGGGCGTACCTGCAGGACCAGTTGCCGACGACGCATCCGATCGTCGCGGACATCGTCGATCTCGAGGCCGCGAAACTGAACTTCGACGGCATCACGTACGCGAAGGGCGCCAGCGTCCTCAAGCAACTCGTCGCGTACGCCGGGCGTGATGCGTTCTTCGAGGGGGCACGCCGCTACTTCCGCGCCCACGCCTTCGGGAACACCACCCTCACGGATCTGCTGACGGAACTGTCGGCCACGTCGGGCCGGGACCTGACGAGCTGGGCGCGCGCCTGGTTGCAGACCACCGGCGTGTCCGCACTGAGCCTGCAGCGCGGCGCCGACGGGCGCGCCTCGATCGTGCAGACCGATCCGCGTCCACACCGCCTCGGCGTCGGGCGCTACGACTTCGACGGGACCGGCGACCTCCTGTGCGTGGAGCGGGTCGAGGTCGACCTCGCCGACGCCCACACCCCGATCGATCTCGCCGACGCGCCGCTCGTGTTGCTCAACGATGCCGACCTGACGTACGCGAAGGTGCGGCTGGACGACCGATCGCTGACCACCGTCGAGACCTCCCTCGACCGGGTCCGCGACCCGCTGGCGCGTGGCCTGATCTGGTCGTCGCTGTGGAACGCGACCCGCGACAGCGAACTGGGTGCCACGCGGTATCTGTCGATGGCCCAGCGGTTCTCGCCGGCGGAGTCGCACCTGACCCTCCTCACGTCGGTGCAGGCCAACGCCCCCTATGCGATCGAGCACTTCTTCCCCGAGACCTCGCGCGACACCGCCCGCCTCGACTGGCTCGAGCACACCTGGCGCGCGTTGTGGAACGCCACGCCGGGTTCGGGAAGCCAACTCGCCTGGGCACGGGCGGTGGCGTCTGCAGCGGCGATGGACGGCAGTCGCGCGGCCGGCATCCGGTCGATTCTCGAGGCCGGCGGGCCGGCACCGACCGGCCTGTCGCTCGACCCGGATCTGCGCTGGGGATTCTGGGGCGCGCTCGCCGCCACCGGGCACGCCGACGACGCGGACCTCGACGGTGAGCTGCGCCGCGACGACACCGGCTCCGGCCGCACCGCGTACCTGCGGGCGAGTTTCTCGCGACCGGACCCGGACGTGAAGGCGAAGGCCTGGGAATCGATCTTCCACGACCGCACACTGTCCAACGAACATCTCGGCGCGATCATCGCCGGGTTCCGCGCAGGTGCCCGGAACGACCTCGTCGAGGGATACGCTGCCGACTACTTCGCCTCGATCCGCTCGGTGTGGGAGGAGCGCAGTATCGAAATCGCGCGGCGGATCGTGGTCGGGCTGTTCCCGTCCGAGCCCACACTCGACGCGGCGGACGGTTGGCTCGCCACCCACGCCGATGCGCCCGCCGCGCTACGACGGCTGGTGCTCGAGCAACGGGATCATCTCTCCCGGGACCTGCGAGCGCAGGCGTTCAACAGCCATTCGGACGTCACCGGCTGACCGGCCGGGCACCGTTCGACGTGCGGGCCGTCCACCGTTCCAGGACGCCCCGCCACAGCCCGGACGCACTGTCGCCCGCCCAGGCGATGTAGCCGTCCGGACGCACGAGCAGTGCGGGGCCCTCGTCGGTCCGGGTCACCGCGCGGACATCGCCCGGGACAGGAACCCCGTCCTCGGTGACCAGGACGAAACCGCCCGAGCGCATCACCTCGTACAGCCGTCCGCCGTCGGTGGGCAGGTCGTCGGCGCGTCGGCCGACGAGGGTGCTCTCGCCGGCGACGTGGCCGTACCCGATTCCGATCCCCGAGAACATCCGGGCGATCGCGTCGCCGATCGCCGGGAAGCCGAGAAGCGCCGCCACTACCCCGTTCCGGATCTTTCGGAGGATCCACGGCCTGACAATCATCATCCGCATCGTGGCACCGCTCGACCGCAGAACCAGCCGGCCCACCGGGTGCCGCTCGGAGTGGTACGTGTCGAGCACCGCGTCGTCCGCGCCGTCCAGCACGGCCGCGAGCTTCCATCCGAGGTTGACGGCGTCCTGAATGCCGGTATTCATTCCCTGCCCGCCTGCAGGGGAATGCACGTGGGCGGCGTCGCCGGCGAGAAACACCCGGCCCGTCCGATACTGCGGGACCTGCCGTTCGTCGCTGTGGAAACGCGACTGCCACCGCACGTCGCCGAGGCCGTAGTCCGTGCCCATGGCGACTTCGATGGTGCTGCGCAGTTCCTCCCGGTCGACGGGCGCGGTGTCGTCCACCTGATGCCGCCGGTTCCAGGCGATCACGCGAAACAGGTTGTCGCCGTAAGGTGCGATGAACGCGAATCCGTCGCGGACGGCGTTGACGGTCACGAGATTGTCCGGTGGGTTTTCGAGTTCGACGTCGGCGAGCATGATCGACCGCAGCACGGCCTTGCCGGGGAACGGTTGCCCGATCATCGTCCGCACCGCGCTGTGCGCGCCGTCCGCACCGACCGCATACGTCGCGTGGAACGTGCTGTCGCGTCCAGAACTGTCGTGGCCGTGAACGCGCACGCCGTTCCCGTCCTGCTCCACCCCGGTCACGGTGAACCCGCGGATGATGTCGGCGCCCCTGTCCCGGGCGTGTTCCTCCAGGAGGGCGTCGACGTTCCGCTGCGGGGTGACGAGGACGAACGGGAACCGGGACCGCAGGCGCCCGAGGTTCAGCGCTGCACCGCGCCACAGCTTCAGACCGGGTGAGGCGGCACCGGTGGCGACGAGTCGCTCGGCGAGTCCGCGGGCGTCGAGCAGTTCGAGGGTGCGGGCGTGGACGCCGAATGCGCGGCTGAGGGTGGACGGCGCGGCGCGCTTGTCCAGCACCGTCACCGATCGGCCGGCCGCCGCCAACTCTCCCGCGAGCATGCATCCGGTGGGTCCCGCGCCGATCACCACCACGTCGATGTGCTTCATGACGTTGCCTCCGATCGAAAGTGCCCCAGCTAAGTCAACAACTGTTGACTTCAACGGTAGGCGCATCCCGACGCCAGGTCAACAGCTGTTGACTTACACTCTGAGAATGCCCGACCGCCGCGCCCGCTCCGCCGTCGCCACCCGCGCCGCGATACTCGACGCCGCCCGCGCCCGATTCGGCACCGACGGCTATGAACGCACGACGATGCGCGCCGTCGCGTCGGATGTGGGCGTCGACCCCGCACTGGTGGTCCGGTACTTCGGCAACAAGGAATCACTGTTCGCCGAGGCCGCCGAATTCGATCTGCACCTGCCCGACCTCCACGACGTTCCCGCGAAGGACCTCGCGACCGTGCTCATGCCGCGCTTCTTCGCGGTGTGGGAGAACGACGGCGCGTTCCTCCCCCTGCTCCGCGCGGCGGCGAGCAGCCCGCGGGCCGCCGAGGCGATGTTGCAGGTCTTCGCCCGCCAGGTGGCGCCCGCGCTGGCCGTCGTCACGGCGGACCGCCCGGACGAACGCGCGGCCCTCGTCGGGTCGCAGGTCCTCGGACTCGCCTTCTCGCGCTACGTACTGCGGGTGCCGCCCGTGGCGGACATGACGCACGAGCAGCTGATGCGCTGGGTCGGGCCGGTGCTCGAGTACTACCTCACGACCGAACCGCGGTAGCCCTGCCGGTGATGCCTGCCGCCGTTCAGCATCCAGCGGGCGTCGAGCTCGCTCGTGCTGCGGTGGTGCCGCCTGATCCTGAACGATGTGATCGGCAACCGCTCGACGACGCTCGCCTCGGCACGCGCATCGCCCGCGATGCCCTGTTCGAGAACCGAATACGCGGTGTGGTTGACCGAATGCACGGCCAGCCGGAGCGCGTCGAGCGCCGTGGGTCGCGGCCCGAACGCGGCGAGCGTATGACCGCCGTCCACCGCGGTTTCGACCACCGCGTAGAAATGCCAGTCTGCGCCCGAATCGCCAGTCATGATGCGCCTCACTCGATGTGCTTCTGTGAGCTGTGCCATGACGATATCGCGGGGGTACGACACGTTTTCGGAGCCGCGTCGCTCAGGCGACGGACCGGCGGCCGATCCCGAAGAGCTCCTGGGGGACGTCGATCCCCTTGAGGCGGTGACTGCCCGCCGGTTCACCCCAGAACTCGTCGGTGTCGAGTTCGTCGTAGAACTCGCCGGTCACGACCACCTCGTGAGACGGCGCGACCGCGACGACGCGGCTCGCCATGTTCACGGGCCTGCCGAACCAGTCGCCCGCGCTCGGCACGGCTGTGCCCCAGGCGATCCCGGCCCGCAACGGCGGAAGCCCCTCGGCGCGGGCGGCCTGCACGAGGTCGAGCGCGGTGTATGCCAGCGCGTTGGGATCGGGCGAGACCAACATGACGGCGTCGCCGATCGTCTTCACCAGACGCACCGGCGGAAGCACCAGATCGGTGGCCAGCCCGTCCAGCCGCTCGGCCACCCTTCCCAGATCGGCGGGCGCCACCTGCTCACCGAGCAGCGTGAATCCGACGAGGTCGGCGAAGCAGACGCCGATCTCCTTCGCCCCTCGAACCTGCAGGTTCGAGTCCCTGGCGATACCCACCGCATCGGAGCGCAGTTGGTGGCGCAGAGTCGTGGCGATGAGGTGAGCCAGGATCTGCGCCTCGAAATCCGCGATGCGCCGCACCTCGACCGCGTACCGCAGGGCCACCTCGGGGTGATCCCGCGTCGCCTCGAGTCGCTCCTGTAGGAGCGCGTCCGCGGCGTCGGCGACCGTCCAGAGGTTGCGGCCGAGGACCCGGGCGGCCGCGAAGATTCCGCTCTCGTCGAGCCCCAGATCCCGGTACTGCTTGAGTCCGCGCGCGAGGTCGAGGTCGCCGTCGTCGTAGAACGTCCCGTCCTCCGACGCACCCCGGCCGATCGCCCGGAACCACCGCCGGGCGTCCTCCACGGTGACGCCGGTCTTCTCGGAGATCTCGTCGATGCCGTACCGGCCCTTCGGCGCCAGCGCGTGCTCGAGCAGCAGATGCGCGAGCCGATTGTTCCGCGAGGCGGCGCGGAGTTCGTCGATCGACACCCCGTCCTCGATCAGGGTGTTCAGGACGCCCATCCGCGCAGAACGATCCGATCCGCTGAGTCCGTCGAGGAGGCCGGCGGCCTCGAACTCGTGGACTTGCGTGGGCGGCGGACCCGGGCGTCGAAGCGGGCGAGGCGGCGGGGACACCAGACGTCCCGTTCGGGGCGTGATCCGTCGGGGCTGTCGCGGGTTGCGCACGCCCTCATCGTCCCAGGAACGACGCCGCCCTTCGCCGTAATCCTGCGAACTCGCTTCCCCCGCGACCCCAACCGAACTATATTCGGTAGGTGCCGATTCAAAGTCTGTTGCTGGACGCGGCGGAGGGCCACTTCGCCCGCCGCGGCGTCCTCGCGACGCGGCTCGCCGACATCCGGCACGAGGCCGGTGTCAGCGTGGGAGCCGTCTACCACCACTTCCCGAACAAGGAAGAGCTGTACCTCCAGGTGTGGTTACGCGCTCTCGCCGACTATCAGGACGGATTCCGGACCGCGCTCACGAAATGCGCGGATGCGCGGTCCGGGGTGGAAGGCGCTGTCGTCCGCCACCTGCAGTGGGTGTCCGGCAACCCGCAGCGGGCCACCATCCTCGCCGCGCCCCGGCCCCCGGGCATCGACGAGCGGGCCGATTCCACCAACGCGGCGTTCTTCCGCGACGTCACCCACTGGTGGCGGGTCCACGAACACTACGGAACGGTCCGCCGGTTCGAGTTCGACGTGCTCTACGCGCTGTGGCTGGGCCCGGCCCAGGAGTACTCCCGCCAGTGGCTCGCGGGCGCCATGACCACCGACCCCACCGCCGTGGCGCCCGAACTGGCGACCGCCGCATGGAACTCGCTACGGAACCAGGAGTAGAGGATGACAGTCGACGTCGCGCTCACCGCCGACACCGCGCAGGCCGTGCTGGCGGCCCAGCCGTTCAGCGTGCTGGTCGGCGCCCGCATGACCCAGTTCGGGGAGGGCGGCACCACCCTCGAGATCCCGGTCCGGGACGAACTGCGGCAACAGAACGGCTTCGTGCACGGCGGTGTCCTGTCATACGCCGCCGACAACGCTCTGACGTTCGCCGCGGGCACCGTGCTCGGCGCGAACATCATGACCGCCGGCTTCACGATCACCTACCTCCGCCCCGCCCAGGGCGTGCTGCTGCGGGCGGACGCCCGAGCCGACGCGTCGACCCGGCGACAGGCGTTGTGCCGGTGCGACATCTACGCGGTGCAGGACGACGGCTCGGAGGTACTGTGCGCCGCCGCCCAGGGCACGGCGACGGTCAAGCAGCCGCGGTAGTCGCGGCCGCACGGGATGGAACGATGGGACCATGGCTGAATCCGTCGACCGCGCATCCGTGGACAGGGCGCGTGAGCGCATCACCGGCCTGATCCGCAGGACACCCACGTTCCGCGCCACCGTCCCCACCGTGCACGGCGCCGTACCGGTGATCTTCAAACTCGAGTTCCTGCAGTACGGGGGCTCGTTCAAAGTGCGGGGCAGCCTCAACGCGCTGCTCCACGCCGAGGAGGACGGGCGGCTCGACGACGCGGGTGTCGTCATCGCGTCCGGCGGGAACGCCGCCATCGGCGCGGCCTGGGCGTCGCGTCTCAGGGGTGTGAAGTGCACGGTCGTCGTCCCCGTCACCGCACCCGACGTCAAGATCGACAAGCTGATCGCGCTCGGCGCGGACGTACGCAAGGTCGGTGCTCGATACGCCGAGGCGGCCGAGTATGCGGACGAACTCGCGACGTCGTCGAACGCTCTCGCCCTGCACGCCTACGATCTCCCCGACATCGTCGCCGGGGCGGGCACCATCGCCCTAGAGATCCAGGACGACGTCGACGAGCCGCTGTCCTACGTGATCGCCGTCGGCGGCGGCGGACTGCTCTCCGGTGTCGTCGCAGGCAGCGGCGAGGACGACAGCATCTACGGCGTGGAACCGAGCGGAGCGGCGACGCTGCACTCCGCGGTCGCCGCCCGGCAACCCGTGGACATCGACATCGACAGCATCGCCGGCGATTCCCTCGGCGCCACCAAGATCGGTTCCATCGCCTGGGACACCGTCCTGTCGCGGCCCGTGTCCAGCTTGATCGTCGACGACGACGCCCTGATCGACGCGCGAACACTGCTGTGGGAGGAGTTCCGGATCGTCGTCGAGCACGGCACCGCCGCGGCGCTCGCCGCGATCGTCACCGGACAACTCGCCCCCGCCGACGACAAGCCGCTCTGCGTGGTGCTCTGCGGGGCCAACACGTCGATGACCAGCTACTGATCCGCCGTCTTCTCAGCCGCGCGGTTTCAGCCGGCTGTTCGGCAGTTCGGGTGCGGGCAGCGGATCGCCGTCATAGCCCTCGACCGTGCCGAACCGGGGGTCCGCGGGCGCCGCGCCCCGGAGCTCGGACTGCCACTCACGGCGGGAGCCGACGATGTCCTCGTGGGTGCGGCCGAGGAAGTTCCACCACATGATCACCTGTTCGCCCAGCGGCTCACCTCCGAGCAGCAGCAGCCGGGCCCGCGTTCCGCCCGCGTTGCGCAGCGCCACCAGCGCCTCCCCGGGCGGCTGATAGCCGAGTTCCGCCCACCGCAGCGTGGTCCCGCGCAGCTGCACCTCGCCCTCGTCGACGAGCACCCCGACCTCGAAGCCACGTTCGATGTCGAGGGTGACGTCCGCACCCGGCGCCAGGAGGATCTCCGCGCCGAGCAGCGGCGTGAATGTGCGCACCGGCGACGTGGAGCCCACCGTGCTCCCGAGGAACACCCGCACGGTCGCGCCGTCCAGTTCGACCGGGTCGGGTGCGTACGTCTCGAACGCCGGATCCGCGTCCTGCGCCGACGCCGGCAACGCCACCCACAGCTGCGCGCCGTGCAGGATGCGTGTCTGCGGGGTCGAGACCTCGGAGTGCGCGATCCCCCGCCCCGCGGTCATCAGGTTGAGCTCACCGGGACGCACCATCGCATGCGAGCCGATGCTGTCGCGGTGTTCGATCTCGCCGGTGAACAACCAGCTCACCGTCTGCAGTCCCGTGTGTGGGTGCGGCGGAACGTTCATCCCGCCCGTCGTCCCGACGTCGTCCGGACCGTAGTGGTCGGCGAAGCACCACGCTCCGATCAGCGACCGCTCCCGCTGCGGGAGGGTGCGCCGGACCGGCATCGCGCGGGGACCGCCGAGCGGGACCTCGCGCGCACCGAGCACCTGGATGCCCCCGCCGTCGGGGTGCGACTCGCACCGCTCTTCCACCGAATTCGTCTCCAGATTGCTCACTGTTCCATCGTGCCTTCCGTCAGTCCTGTGCGCCGCGCAGTTTCGCGCAGAGCTCGGTGAGCGTGTCGAGTTCGTCGTCGGACAGTGCCGGGCCGACGTGTCTCCGGATGCTCGCCGCGTGCCGACGTCCGACGGACTTCTGCACACGAGCACCCTCGTCCGTCAAAGCGACGACGGTCCCCCGGCGGTCGCCCGGATCGCATTCCCGCGTGACGAATCCGGACCCGGCCAGCCGCTCGACGAGCCGGCTCAGCGACGGCTGGCTGAGCAGGATCTCCCGGTTGAGATCGTGCAGACGCAGTCTGCGCCCGGGGGCCCGGCCGAGCGTGAACAGCACGTCGTATTCGCGCATGCTCAGCTCGTCCCACACGTCGTCGGCGGCGAGGTTGCGCATCACCGCGACCTGGGCGCGGAAGAGTGCCTCCCACGCCTCGGCCGCGCGTTCGGTCCTACTGACGGGCGGCATCGACGGGCTCGCGATCGGCCTTCATCGACGCGTGCGTCGGCGGGTTGTCCGGCACGCCGGCAGGTCGGCGGGCAGCGAACTCCTTGCGCAGCACGGGCACGACCTCGCCGCCGAGCAGATCCAGCTGCTCGAGCACCGTCTTCAGGGGTAGTCCCGCATGGTCGACGAGGAACAACTGCCGCTGGTAGTCGCCGAAGAAGTCGGCAAACGTCAGGGTCTTCTCGATCACCTGCTCCGGTGTGCCGACGGTCAGCGGGGTCTGCTCGGTGAAGTCCTCGAGACTCGGCCCGTGGCCGTAGACGGGGGCGTTGTCGAAGTAGGGCCGGAACTCGTCGACGGCGTCCTTGGCGTTCCGGCGCATGAACACCTGCCCGCCCAGTCCGACGATCGCCTGGTCCGCGCGGCCGTGACCGTAGTGCTCGTACCGCTCGCGGTAGAGGTTGATCAGGGCGATGTAATGCTCCTTCGGCCAGAAGATGTTGTTGGCGAAGAAACCGTCACCGTGGAACGCCGCGATTTCAGCGATCTCCGGACTGCGGATCGAGCCGTGCCACACGAAAGGCGCGATGCCGTCGAGCGGACGCGGCGTGGACGTGAACCCCTGCAGCGGGGTACGGAACTGTCCCTGCCAATCGACGACGTCCTCGTCCCACAGCCGGCGCAGCAGCCGGTAGTGCTCGAGCGCCAGCGGAATCCCCTGGCGGATGTCCTGCCCGAACCAGGGGTAGACGGGGGCCGTGTTTCCGCGACCCATCATGAGGTCCACCCGGCCGTCCGCGAGGTGCTGCAGCATCGCGTAGTCCTCGGCGATCTTCACCGGGTCGTTGGTGGTGATCAGCGTCGTGGACGTCGACAGGATGATCTTCTCGGTCTGCGCTGCGAGGTAGCCGAGCATGGTGGTCGGGGACGACGGCACGAACGGCGGGTTGTGGTGCTCGCCGGTGGCGAACACGTCGAGCCCGACGTCCTCCGCATGCTTGGCGATGGTCGTCATCGCCTTGATGCGCTCGTGCTCGGTGGGGGTACGGCCGGTGGTGGGATCGGGGGTCACGTCGCCGACGGTGAAGATTCCGAACTGCATAGCTGTTCCTCTCGCGCCAGAACTCCATGCGTTTGCATGAAACTATTGCAACATTCAACCACCTCGTCCTATTCCGGGAACGACGAAGGGCGGCAAGCGCAGTGCGCTTGCCGCCCTCGGCGACGTTCGGATCGAACGAACCTGATCAGTGCATCATGACCGTCGGGGCACCTTCGGCCTCGAGCTTCGGGTTGACCGACTTCTTCCGCGGCAGCAGGAACGCCGGGATGAGCGTCAAGGCGATCAGCACGGTGGCGACCAGGAACGTGTTGCCGAACGCATCGGCGGCCTGGCTCAGGACCTGATCCACCATTCCGGGAGGCTCCTGTGCGGCGACCTCGGGCACGTGCTGCATCGCGACCGTCTGACTGTCGAGACCGCGATCGAGCAGCTGGTTGGTGAGGACCACCGACATGACGGCGGTACCGATCGAACCGGCGGTCTGCTGGACGATGTTCATCAGCGTGGAACCGCGCGCGACCTGCTCGTTGGACAGCGTGACGATCGCTGCCGTCATCAGCGGCATCATGGTGCAGCCCATGCCCATGCCCATCACGAACAGCGCACCCATCAGCAGCCAGGTCGGCGAGTCCGACGCCACCTGCGTGAAGACACCCAGACCGATCAGGATCAACGGCAGACCCGTCAGCACGATCTTGCCGGGGCCGATCTTGTCGACGAGACGTCCGGCCACCGGCATGGTCAGCATCGCGCCGATACCCTGCGGAGCCATCAGCAGACCGGCGGCGAGCGTGGTGTGACCACCGACCTGGATGAAGTAGCTGGGGAACAGCAGACCGGCACCCATGAATGCGACGATGAACAGCGAGGTCGTGATGACCGCGACCGACAGCTGCCGGTTCTTGAACAGGTGCAGGTCGATCAGCGGGTGATCCTTGCGGAGTGCGTGGACGACGAACGCGACGATCAGCGCCAGGCCGATCGCACCGGGCACGAGCACGCGAGCCGAAGCGACCGTGCCCACCTCCGGGATGGACGACACACCGAACAGGAACAGAGCCAGACCCGGCGAGAGCAGCAGCATGCCGAGGAAGTCGAAGGACTCCGAGGGCGACGCGTTGTCGGAGGGCAGGATGATGAACGCGGCAGCCAGGGCGATGATGCCGATGGGCAGGTTGATCAGGAAGATCCAGTGCCAGCTCGCCGCCTCGATCAGCCAGCCGCCGAGGATCGGACCACCGATGGGGCCGAGCAGCATGGGGATTCCGAGAACCGCCATGACCCGGCCGACACGGTCGGGGCCGGCCGCCTTAGTCATGATCGTCATGCCGAGCGGCATCAACATGCCGCCGCCGAGGCCCTGCAGGACGCGGAAGCCGATGAGCGACGTGATGTCCCACGCGAAGCTACACAGCACCGAGCCGAGGACGAACAGCACGAGCGCCGTCATGTAGAGGCGCTTGGTGCCGAATCGGTCGGCCGCCCACCCTGTGACGGGGATGACGGTGGCCAGGGCGAGCGTGTACGCGGTCATCGTCCACGCGACAGTGGCGTACGTGGTGTCGAACTCCGTGGCGAACGTCGGCAACGCGACGCTGACGACGGTCACGTCGAGGATCGACATGATGGCACCGAGCACCACCACGGACGCGATCTTGAGGACCGTGCCGTCGAGCTTGTCGGGCGCCGCGTTCGCGGCGGTCGGCGATGTCATCCGAGTATCTCCTGGTTGAGTTCTCGCAGGGACTCCCCCGCGAGGATCGGTTGTAGTGCCTCGATCAGCCGAGTCCGCTCGATCTCCGGAACCCGCCATGCGAACCGTCGCAATTGATCACGCTTGCATTCGATGTGCTGGGTAGCGACCTTATGTCCGGCCTCCGACAAGGAGACCCGCTTGACCCGCCGGTCGCGTTCGTCCTCCCGGCGAACGACCAGACCCAGTTTCACGAGTTGATCGACGTTCCGACCCGCTGCGGCCACCGAGAGCCGCAACCGCTCGGCCACCTCGTTGATCGGAAGTGGCTCACCGTGCTGAACCAGCGCGAAGAGCATGCGCACCTGCGAAAACGTGAGGTCCAGCTCGATGAGGTTGTCCATCGACTCCGACTCCCCCGCACTCAACAGTTGGGTGAAGAAGTCGTTGAGTAGTTCGAAGAGAAAATCAGGAGATTTGTCGGGCACCCTCGAATGCTAGCGCTCATGCAACTATTGCCCAAGAGCAACTATGGCGCAACCGAATAAATGGTGTCAGGTATCACACCCCCCGGCGACACCCTCGCCCTGCGGGTTCAGTCCTGGACGAGCACCGCTTTACCCAGCACGAGGCCCGCCTCGAGATCTCGCAATGCGTCCGCGGCCCGCTCGAGTGGATACCGGGAAGTGACCACGGGACGCAATCCTCGTTCGACGTGCCGGATCAGCGCGGCATGCACCTCTTCCAGCGCATTCGGTTCGGTCCGGATGAACTCACCCCACGCCGCACCCACGATGCTGATGTTGCGGAACAGCACCCGGTTCACCTTCACCTCGGGGATCGCCCCTCCCGCGAAACCGATCACGACCAGCCGGCCTTCCGGGGCCAGCACCCGGACGGCCTCGTCGAACGCGTCGCCGCCGACCGGGTCGACCACGATCTGCGCGCCCCGGCCGCCGGTCAGCGCGCGGACCCGGGCGCCCCAGCCGTCGTCGAGGCGGACGACCTCGTCGGCCCCTAGTTCGCGCAGGAAGTCTTCGGCCCCGTCCCGGCGCACCACCGCGATCACGCGGGCGCAGTGCGCCTTGGCCAGCTGGATGGTGGACGTCCCCACCCCACCCGCCGCGCCGAGGACGACGACGGTTTCGCCTGCCCGCAGCCGGGCCCGGCGCTCCAGCGCGAACTCCATCGTCTGGTAGTTGACGATCAGCGACGCCGCCTCGTCGAAATCCAGGATCGACGGAATGGGCAGCACCTGCGCCGGCGGCACCGCGACCCGTTCGGCGTAACCGCCGACCTGCGACGCCGCGAGCACCCGCTGACCGGGCTCGAATCCACTGTCCGCCGGTGCCGACACCACGACACCCGCGACTTCGGCGCCGGGAACGAACGGCAACTCGGGGCCGAGCTGATACTTGCCGTAGCTGATCAGCAGGTCGGGGAAGCACACGCCGCTGGCCTTGACGTCGATCAGGACGAGCCCCTCGGCCGCCGGTTCGGGTACGTCCTGCAGCGTCATGCCGCCCGGCCCCGACAGCTCCGTCACCACCACTGCGCGCATGCTCGAAACAGTAGACGCGCGGGGGTGGCGAGAGGCGTCAACGAGCGAACAGCCGCTTCCGCTTGCGGGCGACGGACACCAGCTCGACCTTGTCGGTCATCTTCACGCGGGGCCGGCCGGACCCCGCCGCGCGACCGGTCTCCGCCTTGTCGATCGCCCGCCAGCCGGGGAACCCGATCTGTTCGGGCTGGCGCCGCTCGATCAGCTTCTTCACGTCCTTGCGGGTGCCGACCGTGCCGAGGAGTTTTCCGGCCTCGAAATCCGCGAGCAGCGACGACACCGTCTCCTTCGCGCACGCCTTGTTGGTGCCGATGACGCCGCTGGGACCGCGCTTGATCCATCCGGTCACGTACACCCGGTCGGTGACCCGGCCGTGCTCGTTGGGGATCACGCCGCGCTTCTCGTCGAACGCGACACCGCTGACGCGGTTGCCGCGGTAGCCGATGGAGCGCAGCACGAGCGAGGTGTCCAGCGAGCCCTCCTCGCCGCGAGCCCGGGCGGACAACGCGCCGGAGTCGTCGACCACCAGTTCGTTGCGTCCATAGCGCAGGGCCTCTGCCTTGCCGGATCCGGTGACCTCGAGCGGCGACGTCAGGTAGCGGAACACGATGCGCTTGTGACCGGGCCGCGGGGCACGCTGCGCGAACTCCCGCGCGAGCCGGACTTTCATCGCGGTGGCCGGATCGTCGAGCAGTGCCTCACTGGCCGGGTCGAGGTCGAGATCGGCGTCGTCGATGACGACGTCCACGTTCTCGAGGTCGCCGAGCGCCAGGAACTCGGGGTTGCTGTAGGCGGCCTGCGCGGGCCCGCGGCGGCCGAGGAGCACGACCTCCTCGATGTTGCTGCGCCGCAGGGCGGCGAGGGCGTGATCGGCGATGTCCGTCCGTTCCAGCTCCTCGACGTTCATCGTGAGGATGCGGGCCACGTCGAGCGCGACGTTGCCGTTACCGACGATCACCGCGCGCTTCGCGGACAGGTCGAACGTGCGCTCCGCGTAGTCCGGGTGGCCGTTGTACCAGGCCACGAATTCGGTGGCGGCGTGCACGCCGGGAAGGTCCTCGCCCGGGATTCCCAGACGCCGGTCGCTCGACGCCCCGACGGCGTAGATGACGGCGTGGTGATTCTCCAGCAACTCGTCGTGGGTGACGTGCGTGCCGACCTCGACGTTGAGGTGGAACTCGAAGTTCGGCCGGTCGAGGCTCCACTCGAACATCCGGGTCACCTCCTTGGTGCCGGGATGGTCGGGTGCGACACCGGCGCGGACGAGTCCCCACGGGGTCGGGAGCTTCTCGAACATCTCGACCTCGACGTCGGAGCGTTCGAGCAGTTCACCGGCGGCGTAGCAGGCCGCCGGGCCCGCGCCGACGACGGCGACCCGGAGCTTGCCGAGGTCGCGGCGCGGCGGCGTCGCGGGCGTGAGGGGGATCCACCCCGTCGGCATGGGGTTGGTCGTGTAGTACTCGGCGTTGATGTCCTTGTAGCGGGTGAGTGAGCCGATGAGCTTGTCTTCCGGGAAGATCGCGTCGACCGGACAGGCATCGACGCAGGCCCCGCAGTCGATGCAGGTTTCCGGGTCGATGTGCAGCATCTCGGTCTGCGCGAATTCCCGCTCCTCCGGTGTCGGATGGATGCAGTTCACGGGGCATGCGGAGACGCAGCTCGCGTCGTTGCAGCACGCCTGGGTGATGACATATGCCATTGCGGTTTCCTCACACCTGTCCGGAGCATCGAACTCGTTTGTGTTACACGTAGTAACAGTTATATGAACTGTACTGAGAATCGCGTCCGCAAACAAGCACCGGCGCCGGGATGGAAGAATCGGGGCTCCGTCCACGAGCGAAGGAACCGCATCTTGGCACTCGACCGACCCCTCGCCGCTGCCCCCGCACGCGGCCGCTTCTTCGAGACGTCCTGGCCGGTCCGCACCGGCGACATCGATGCGGCCAAGCGCCTGCGCCTCGACGGGATCGCGCGGTATCTGCAGGACGCCGGACTGGACAACCTCGACGCGGTCGACGCCGCCGACAGCCACCCACTGTGGATCGTCCGGCGCACCGTCATCGACGTCGTACGACCGGCGGTATGGCCCGAGCGGGTGCACCTCCGGCGCTGGTGCTCCGCGCTCTCGACCCGCTGGACGAACATGCGGGTCCAGATCGAGGGTGAGGCGGGCGCCCTCATCGAGACCGAAGGCTTCTGGATCCACATCAGCGGCGAAACGGGAATGCCCACCCGCATCGACGACGGGTTCATCGAACGCCTCGGCGAGTCGGCGGAGGAACACCGGCTCAAGTGGAAGCGGTGGCTCGTCGAAAATGCGCCGGCCGCAGACGAGGACGGCATCGTGGATACCGAGTTCGTCCTACGCCGCACCGACATCGACCCGTTCGACCACGTCAACAACGCCGTCTACTGGCAGGCCGTCGAAGAACTGCTCGCCGACCACGAGCATCCGGGCGGCGGCCGCCTCGTCGACAATCCCCATCGCGCCGTGCTCGAGTACCTCTCGCCCATCGTGTCGACCGACCGAATTGTCCTGCGCTCGAGGCGGGACGACACGTCGCTGACCGTATGGTTCCTGGTCGACGACGCCCTGCGTGCCGTGGCCAGCATCGGGCCACTCGCCGCCTGATCAGACCATCTGCTGGGTGCCGATCACCCGCAACAGGTCGAGCCGGGCCCGCGCGTCGGAGCCCGGCTGCGGCATGTACACGAGCAGGTGCTGGTAGGCGCTCGGGGTCAGCAGCGTCTCGCAGACGAGGTCGATGCGTCCGACCTCGGCGTGGAGGACGGTCTTGGTGTCGGACCGGCGGACGGCCACATCGTGCCTGTCCCAGAGCGCGGCGAATTCGGTGCTGCTCTCATAGAGGCGGTCCACCAGTTCCGTCACGTCGGCGTCACCGGCCCGCCGGGCGGCCGTCGCCCGCAAGTCCGCGACGTGATGTCCGGCGAGCCGCTCGTGATCGTCCTCGGGGAACATTCCGCGCTCGCCGGGGTGCGCGAACCACCGCCACGGCACGTACCGATCGAGACCCGAATACCGGGACGCGTCGCCGAACAGGATCACGTGCATGCGGTTCTGGACCAGCACTTCCCCGAGGTCCGAGATGACGCAGCCCGGGGTGTCGTCGAGCTTGTCGAGCAGGTGCAGCAGTCCCGGCCCGACGTGCTTGTTGCCCGCGGCCCGCATCGGCGGCACCTGACCCGACAACAGGTAGAGATGGTCTCGCTGATCGTCGGTCAGCCGCATCGCCCGCGCGATCGACGCCAGGACCTGCGTCGACGGATGCGGACCGCGGGCCTGCTCGAGTCGCGTGTAGTAGTCCGTCGACATTCCCGCGAGCATCGCCACCTCGTCGCGCCGGAGCCCCGGCGTCCGCCGGCGTACACCCGGTGGCAGTCCGACGTCGGCCGGAACCAGCTGTTCCCTGCGACGGCGGAGGAAGTCGGCCAACTCGGAGCGGTTCATGCATCAACTGTGCCGGACCCACCGGGACGCTGCCAGGGATCGCCGGTCCCCCGATGACCGGTCTCTGGTTGCCGCTCGCGGCGACGGCGACGCTGGTGTCAGTCCGGAACAGACACCGACCATCGGAGCAGAACATGATCAGCACCACCGCACTCGGAACCACCGGTCCCACAGTCAGCCGGCTCGGCCTCGGCGCCATGGGCATGTCCGGGATGTACGGCAGGACGGACGACGCGGAGTCCACCGCCACCATCCACGCGGCGCTCGACGCCGGGATCGACCTCGTCGATACCGGGGACTTCTACGGATCGGGCCACAACGAGTCCCTGATCGGCAAGGCCCTCGCGGGCCGTCGACGGGAGGACGTGACCCTCAGCGTCAAGTTCGGCGGGCTGCGCGGCCCCGGCGGCACGTGGGCCGGAGTCGACACGCGACCCGAGTCGATCCGCAACTTCCTCGCCTACTCGCTGCAGCGTCTCGGTGTCGACTACATCGACATCTACCGCCCCGCCCGCCTCGACCCCGACGTGCCGATCGAGGACAGCGTCGGAACGATCGGCGAACTCGTCGAGGCCGGCTACGTGCGCCACATCGGGCTCTCCGAGGTGGGCCCCGAGACCCTGCGCCGCGCGGCGGCGGTGCACCCGATCGTGGACCTGCAGATCGAGTACTCGCTCGTCTCGCGGGGTATCGAGGCCGAGATCCTCCCGCTCTGCCGGGAACTCGGGATCGGCGTGACGGCCTACGGCGTACTTTCCCGGGGCCTGCTCAGCGACTCGCTGCGCACCGATCAGACCCTCGCGGCCGACGACTTCCGCGCACACAGCCCCCGGTTCCAGGGCGACAACCTCCGGCAGAACCTCACCCTCGTCGACTCGCTCGCCGACGTGGCCGCGCAGCACGGTGTGAGCGTCGCGCAGCTGGCGATCGCGTGGGTTCTCGCCCAGGGCGACGACATCGTGCCCGTCGTCGGAGCGCGCACCGTCGCCCGGCTCGAGGAGGCGCTCGGCGCACTCGACGTCCACCTCGGCGCCGGTGACCTCGCCGCCATCGCCGCAGCGGTTCCCGACACCGCGGTCGCCGGGGACCGCTACGCGCCCGCGCAGATGGCCCAACTCGACAGTGAACGCGCCGGCGTGGGGCGCTAGCGTCTAGCCATGGCCTCGCACAGCTCGTCGCGGAATCGCACCCTGATCCTGATGCGCCACGGCAAGTCGGCGTACCCGGAGGGGGTCGCGGATCACGAGCGGCCGTTGGCGCCCCGCGGGCGGAAGCAGGCGGGTATGGCCGGTGAGTGGCTGCGGTCGACTCAGCCGCCGATCGACGCCGTGCTGTGTTCGACCGCTCGCCGCACCCGGGAAACGCTGGAGGCGACCCGGGTCGGCGCTCCCGCCCGGTTCGCCGAGGAGTTGTACGGCGCGTACCCGTCCGAGGTGCTCATGGAGATCGTGCGGGTCGAGTCATCGGTGCGCACGCTGCTCGTGGTCGGGCATGTTCCCGGCATGCCGTCGACGGCACTGGATCTGGCAGGCAACCCCGACACCGGGGATGCCGACCTGATGCGGGAGAAGTTCCCGACGTCCGCGCTCGCCGTTCTCACGGTGCCGTGCGAGTGGGACGAACTCACGTCGAGCGCGGCGTCACTCGCCGCGTTCCACATTCCGCGGTAGCGGCCTCAGAACAGCTTCCGGCCGACCACGGCGACAACACCCAGAATCAGGACCAGCACGAGGGCCGACCAGAATCCGAACAGCCACCAGACCACCCCGAAGACGACCAGTGCCGGTGCCACGGTGATGAGTGCGATCGTGGGGCTTTCCCGCAGCACTTCGAGTGCCGACTCCGTCTTGACGCGATCGATCTTCTTCTCGGACATCTCGTCTCCGTTCAGCGAACCACGCATATCGGACAGGTGTGGTCGAGGATAGTCTTCACGGGACGAAAACCCGGTCGAGCGAGGGCAGACCAGCGGCGAGGGAGATGGGGAAAGCGCAGTGACCACCCGACAGGAGAAGGCCGCACAGACGCGCCGGGACTTGCTCGACGCAGCCAGAGTGGTCTTCGAACGCAAGGGTTACCTGAACGCCACCATTACCGACATCACGACCGAGGCCGGCAAGGCGGCGGGTTCGTTCTACAACCATTTCGACGGCAAGGAAGCGCTGCTCCTCGCGCTCGCGGACGACATCGGCGACGACGCGGATGCACTCATCACCACCTCTCCCGACGATCTGCGGAACCTCGGTCCGCATCTCGCCGTGTTCTGGCAACTGCAGTCGCGGCATCGCCCCGTGATGGCCGCGCTCCGCGACGCAGCCCTCGTCGATCCCGAGTTCGCGCAGCGGATGCACGGCTTCGGGATCGAGCAGATGAAGCCGTGGGCCGAACTCCTCACCACACTCTCCGCGGACGGCGCACGCCTCCCCGCGAGCCCCGACGTCAGTGCACAGCTGCTCGCCGCGGTGGCCACCGCCTTCGTCGACCTGTGGGACGGCGACGACGATGCGGGCATCGCCGCACTCACCCGGTTCGTCGAGCGCGGGCTCCTCGGCTAACTGCCCGGGAACGTCACGACGTCGAGGTACAGCGGCATCTCGTCGGTGCGCGATCCGGTCTGCGTTCCCGCCTCGTCGACCACCGGGGCGCCTGCGGTCGCAGCAGCTTCGAGGCTCTCCCCCGTCACCCGCCCGTCGAGGTCGAAGTTCTCGAACTCGAACGGAATGCCGTTCGACGCCAGATAGTCCGGCCCGTCCATCAGATGGAAGTGCAGGTGCGGCGCGTCGGTGTTTCCGCTGTTGCCCAGCAACCCGAGCTGGTCGCCCGCCCGCAGGTCCTGGCCGACGCTGATGTCGTCCACACTGCCGGGCCGCAGGTGTGCGTAGAACGCGTACCGCCCGTTGCCGATGTCCTGGACGACGTGGTTTCCGCCGTACTGGTCGAGGGGCAGTCCCTGCGGACTGGCACCCGGAACCTGTTCGGACAGATCGCCCACGACGGCGATCACCTTGCCGCCCGACACCGCGCGCACCGGTGCGCCGTAGTACTCGTAGCTCGACAGCTGAGTCTTGTCGCCGACGTAGATGCGTCCCTGCTCGTCGAGCTGGACGAAATCGATCGCGAAGCGCTCGGCCGCGAGCATCCGGCCGTTCATCGGCAGCACGGCCGCGCGGTGGGACGTGACCGTGCAGCAGCCGGTGCCGTCGAGCCACCGCGGACCGTCGAGGGGAGCGCGGATCCGGACGGCGTCGCGGGTGTCGACTTCGGTGTCGGCCACGTTCTCGGCGAGCTGCGACGGCACGAGTGACGTCGCCTGCGGAAAGTTGACGTTCACGACGTGGCCGAGACTGTCGGGCACATCGTCGGGACTGTTCAGTGTCGCGTCGATCCACACCAGCCCCTGCTGTCCGGGGGCGAGGACGGTGCCGGTCTTCGGGCCTCCGCCGAGTGCCTGGAACCACGGCGTCAGCGCGTCGCCGCTCAGGTCCACCAGCGTGCGGTCGTCGCCCTTCACCTGCAGCGACGTGATCGTCGCCGGCTGCGAACCAGTGTTCGTCAGCCGCAGTTCGTAGGCGAGGTGCACGCGACCGTCGCTGCCCGTCACCGGGATCGGTCCGGCCACCACATCCGCGACCACCGGACTGAGCACAGCGGGACCGGCGGACGCGGCCGGCGTCGCCGATGACGTCGCCTCGCTCTCCTGGGTGTCCGAGCCCGTGCAGGAGGTCGCGGCTGCCACGACGACGGCGAGTAGGAGCGCGATGGCGAACCTCGACCGGGCCATCATCCGACGCTAGCAACGGCGAACACCCGGCGACAAGGCATGGAAACAGATGAAGGCCCCACCCCCGAAGAGAGTGGGGTGGGGCCTTCGTCGTTGGTGAGTGCTCGGCGAGTCCTGGGACTCGTCAACCGCTCACGGGCGCGGAGCGCCTACCGGTAATCGTTGCTGAAACCGTAATCGTCGAGCGGCACCGCGGCACCGGTGTTCTGGCCGAAGCCGTCCGGGCTGTAGTACTGGTCGTCGTAGGACGGAACCGCGTACGCAGCAGCGCGGGCCTCTTCGGTCGGCTGAACCTGGATGTTGCGGTAACGGTTGATACCGGTACCGGCAGGGATCAGCTTTCCGATGATCACGTTTTCCTTCAGACCGATCAGCTTGTCCGAGCGGCAGTTGATCGCCGCATCGGTCAAGACGCGAGTGGTCTCCTGGAACGACGCCGCGGACAGCCACGAATCGGTCGCCAGCGATGCCTTGGTGATACCCATCAGCACCGGACGTCCGGCTGCCGGCTCGCCACCCTCGGCGACGACACGGCGGTTGGCCGCTTCGAAGTCCGCACGCTCGGTCAGCGAACCGGGCAGGAACTCCGTGGCGCCCGAGTCGATGATCGTCACGCGACGCAGCATCTGGCGCACGATGACCTCGATGTGCTTGTCGTGGATCGACACACCCTGGCTCCGGTACACCTCCTGGACCTCGTTGACGAGGTGGATCTGCACCTGACGGGGGCCCATGACACGCAGCACCTCGTGCGGATCGGCAGCACCTTCCATGAGCTGCTGACCGACCTCGACGTGGTCACCGTCGGCCAGAAGGCGTTCGGTGCCGTCGTCGTGCTTGAAGACACGCAGACGCTGACGCTTCGAGAGCTTGTCGTAGACAACCTCTTCGCCACCGTCGTCCGGGACGATGGTGATCTTGTAGAAGCGGTCGCCGTCCTCGAGCTGCACGCGGCCACTGACGTCGGCGATCGGGGCCTTGCCCTTGGGGACGCGGGCCTCGAACAGCTCCTGAACACGCGGCAGACCACCGGTGATGTCGTCTCCGGCGACACCACCCTGGTGGAACGTACGCATGGTCAGCTGGGTACCGGGCTCACCGATGGACTGTGCGGCGACGATACCGACGGCCTCACCGATGTCGACGAGCTTGCCGGTGGCCATGGAGCGGCCGTAGCAGGTGGCGCAGACGCCGGTGCCGGTGGTGCAGGTGAGCACCGAGCGGACCTTGACCTGCGTGATGCCTGCCTCGAGCAGCGCGTCGATAGCCGGGTCGCCCAGGTCGTGTCCACGCTCGACGATGACGTTGCCGTTCTCGTCGACCGCGTCGGCGGCCAGGGTGCGGGCGTACGTGCTCGTCTCCACGTGTGCATCGCGGATAAGCGTGCCGTCGGCCTGCTTCTCGGCGATCGTGGTGACGATGCCGCGCTCGGTTCCACAGTCGACCTCGCGGACGATGACGTCCTGCGAGACGTCCACCAGACGACGGGTCAGGTAACCCGAGTCGGCGGTGCGGAGCGCGGTGTCGGCCAGACCCTTACGGGCACCGTGCGTGTTGATGAAGTACTCGAGAACGGTCAGGCCTTCCTTGAAGGAAGACTTGATCGGACGCGGGATGAACTCACCCTTCGGGTTGGTCACCAGACCCTTCATGCCGGCGAGCGAACGAACCTGAGTCATGTTGCCGGCGGCGCCGGACTTCACGATCATCGGGATCGGGTTGTCGTCGGGGAAGTGGGCCTCCATGGCCTTACCGACCTCGTCGGTGGCCTCGGACCAGATCTTGACCAGGGCGCTGTTGCGCTCGGTCTTGTTCAGAGCACCACGCTGGTACTTCTTCTCGATCTGGTCGGCCTGAGCCTCGAAGGACTCCATGATCTGAGCCTTCTCCGGCGGCACGAGGACGTCGGAGATCGAGACCGTGACACCGGAACGCGTGGCCCAGTAGAAACCGGCGTCCTTCAGCTTGTCGACGGTCTGCGCGACCACGATCATGGGGTAGCGCTCGGCGAGATCGTTGATGATCGTCGCCTGACGCTTCTTCGGCATCTGCTCGTTGACGAACGGGTAGTCCGCGGGCAGCAGCTCGTTGAAGAGCACGCGACCCAGCGTCGTCTCCGCGGTCCAGCCGTCACCGTAGTTCCAGCCTTCGGGGAACAGCTCCGACTCGATGTCGCGGGGCGGGCGCTGCTGCGTGAGCCGCACCTTGATCTTCGCCTGCACGACGAGCGCGCCACGATCGACGGCCATCTGAGCCTCGGCAGGCGAGGAGTACACGCCCTGCTCCGCCTCGTCGCTGGTCGACGCTGCGAGCTCGCCGATCGCACCCTCGTCCAACCGGGTCAGGTGGTACAGACCGGTGACCATGTCCAGACGGGGCATGGCGAGCGGTCGACCCGACGCGGGCGACAGGATGTTGTTCGACGACAGCATCAGGATGCGAGCCTCGGCCTGCGCCTCCGCGGACAGCGGAAGGTGCACGGCCATCTGGTCACCGTCGAAGTCGGCGTTGAAGGCCTCACACACCAGCGGGTGGAGCTGAATGGCCTTACCCTCGACCAGCTGCGGCTCGAAGGCCTGGATGCCCAGGCGGTGCAGCGTCGGTGCACGGTTCAGCAGCACGGGGTGCTCGGCGATGACCTCTTCGAGGACGTCCCACACCTGTGCGCGCTGACGTTCCACCATGCGTTTGGCGGACTTGATGTTCTGCGCGTGGTTCAGGTCGACCAGACGCTTCATCACGAACGGCTTGAACAGCTCGAGAGCCATCAGCTTCGGCAGACCGCACTGGTGCAGCTTGAGCTGCGGACCGACGACGATGACGGAACGACCCGAGTAGTCGACGCGCTTGCCGAGCAGGTTCTGACGGAAACGACCCTGCTTGCCCTTGAGCAGGTCGCTCAGGGACTTCAGCGGACGGTTACCGGGACCCGTGACGGGGCGGCCACGACGGCCGTTGTCGAACAGCGCGTCCACGGACTCCTGCAGCATCCGCTTCTCGTTGTTGACGATGATCTCGGGGGCACCGAGGTCGATCAGTCGCTTGAGGCGGTTGTTGCGGTTGATCACGCGGCGGTACAGGTCGTTCAGGTCGGAGGTGGCGAAACGGCCACCGTCGAGCTGAACCATCGGACGCAGCTCCGGCGGGATCACGGGGACGGCGTTCAGAACCATGCCCATGGGCGAGTTCTGGTTGGTCTGGAAGGCTGCGACGACCTTGAGACGCTTCAGCGCACGGAGCTTCTTCTGCCCCTTGCCGCTGCGGATGGTCTCGCGGAGGTTCTCGGCCTCGGCGTCGATGTCGAAGTTCTCCATGAGCTTCTGGATCGACTCGGCACCCATGGCGCCCGTGAAGTACTCGCCGTAGCGGTCGACGAGCTCGCGGTACAGCAGTTCGTCGACGATGAGCTGCTTGACACTGAGCTTGGTGAACGTGGTCCAGATCTCGTCGAGACGGTCCAGCTCACGCTGCGCGCGGTCACGGAGCTGACGCATCTCGCGCTCGCCGCCGTCCTTGACCTTGCGGCGGACGTCGGACTTGGCGCCCTCCGCTTCCAACTCGGCGATGTCGGCTTCGAGCTTCTGCGCGCGGGCCTCGAGGTCGGCGTCACGCTGATCCGCGACGGACTTCTTCTCGACCTGCATCTCGGCTTCGAGAGTGGACAGCTCGTTGTGACGCAGTTCCTCGTCGACACCGACGATGACGTACGCGGCGAAGTAGATGATCTTTTCGAGATCCTTCGGCGCCAGGTCGAGCAGGTAGCCGAGACGGCTGGGCACGCCCTTGAAGTACCAGATGTGCGTGACCGGGGCGGCCAGTTCGATGTGGCCCATGCGCTCACGCCGAACCTTGGCGCGGGTCACCTCGACGCCGCAGCGCTCACAGATGATGCCCTTGAAGCGGACACGCTTGTACTTACCGCAGTAGCACTCCCAGTCCCGGGTGGGGCCGAAGATCTTCTCGCAGAAGAGGCCGTCCTTCTCGGGCTTGAGGGTGCGGTAGTTGATGGTCTCCGGCTTCTTGACCTCACCGTAGGACCAATTGCGGATGTCCTCTGCACTGGCGAGGCCAATGCGGAGTTCATCGAAGAAGTTGACGTCGAGCACGTAACTTCCTTTCCCCAGAGGGATTGTGGATCAACGGTCGCCCGCCGATTCCTGACTGCCAATTCAAATGTGAACTACGCCCCCGGACCCTGATTTCTCAGGACCCGGGGACCGAAACCTAGTTCGCGAGGTCGTCGACCGTCGCCGCTTCGTTCCGGGACAAGTTGATGCCCAGGTTCGCTGCGGCCCGCTCCAGGTCCTCGTCGTCGCCGTCCGCCATCGCGATGGCCGCGCCGTCCGAGGACAGCACCTCCACGTTGAGGCAGAGCGACTGAAGCTCCTTCAGGAGCACCTTGAACGACTCGGGGATGCCCGGCTCGGGGATGTTCTCGCCCTTGACGATGGCCTCGTACACCTTGACTCGACCCACCACGTCGTCCGACTTGATGGTGAGCAGCTCCTGCAGCGTGTATGCCGCGCCGTAGGCCTGCATCGCCCAGCACTCCATCTCACCGAAGCGCTGGCCACCGAACTGGGCCTTACCGCCGAGCGGCTGCTGGGTGATCATCGAGTACGGACCGGTCGAACGAGCGTGGATCTTGTCGTCGACCAGGTGGTGCAGCTTGATGATGTACATGTAGCCGACCGAGACCGGGTACGGGAACGGCTCGCCGGAACGACCGTCGAACAACGTGGCCTTTCCGTCGGACGCGACCATGACCTCACCGTCGCGGTTCGGCAGCGTCGAACCGAGGAGACCGGTGAGCTCGTCTTCCTTGGCACCGTCGAACACCGGGGTGGCGATGTTGGAGTCGGCAGGTGCAGACAGCATCTCCTCCGGCAGCTGCTCCGCCCAATCGGGACGGGAGCCGTCGCCGGCGATCTGAACGTTCCAGCCGGTCTTGCCGATCCACCCGAGGTGGGTCTCCAAGATCTGACCGATGTTCATACGACGCGGAACACCGTGGGTGTTCAGAATGATGTCGACCGGAGTGCCGTCGGGCAGGAACGGCATGTCCTCCTGCGGGAGGATCTTGCCGATGACGCCCTTGTTGCCGTGGCGGCCGGCGAGCTTGTCGCCGTCCTGAATCTTGCGCTTCTGTGCCACGTAGACGCGGACCAGCTCGTTGACACCGGGGGGCAGATCGTCGTCGTCGTCGCGCGAGAACACGCGGATGCCGATGACCTTGCCGGTCTCACCGTGGGGAACCTTCAGCGACGTGTCGCGAACCTCGCGAGCCTTCTCACCGAAGATGGCGCGCAGCAGGCGCTCCTCGGGGGTCAGCTCGGTCTCGCCCTTCGGCGTGACCTTTCCGACCAGTACGTCGCCGTCACGAACCTCGGCACCGATACGGATGATGCCGCGCTCGTCGAGGTCGGCGAGGACCTCGTCGGAGACGTTCGGGATGTCGCGAGTGATCTCCTCGGCACCGAGCTTGGTGTCGCGGGCATCGATCTCGTGCTCCTCGATGTGGATCGAGGTCAGGACGTCCTCTTCCACGAGGCGCTGCGACAGAATGATCGCGTCCTCGTAGTTGTGGCCTTCCCACGGCATGATCGCGACGAGCAGGTTCTTGCCGAGCGCCATCTCACCGTTTTCGGTGCAGGGGCCGTCGGCGAGGACCTGTCCGAACTCGACACGCTGTCCCTCGTCCACGATCGGACGCTGGTTGGCGCAGGTGCCCTGGTTCGAACGCGCGAACTTGCGCATCCGGTAGGTCTTGCGGCTTCCGTCGTCGGCCATGACCGTGACGTAGTCGGCGGAGACCTCTTCCACGACACCGGTCTTCTCGGTGACGATGACGTCGCCCGCGTCGACGGCGGCACGCAGTTCCATGCCGGTACCGACCAGCGGAGCCTCGCTACGGACGAGCGGCACCGCCTGACGCTGCATGTTCGCACCCATCAGGGCACGGTTGGCGTCGTCGTGCTCGAGGAACGGAATCATCGCGGTCGCGACGGACACCATCTGTCGCGGCGAGACGTCCATGTAGTCGATCTCGGCGGACGAGACGAACTCGACCTCGCCACCCTTACGACGGACCAGAATGCGATCGTCCGTGAAGTGACCGTTGGCGTCGAGGGCCGAGTTGGCCTGGGCGACGACGTGGCGGTCCTCTTCGTCCGCGGTCAGGTAGTCGACCTGGTCGGTGACCTGGCCGTTCTCGACCTTGCGGTACGGCGTCTCGATGAAGCCGAACGGGTTGACCCGTGCGTACACCGACAGCGAACCGATCAGACCGATGTTCGGACCCTCAGGGGTCTCGATCGGGCACATGCGGCCGTAGTGCGACGGGTGAACGTCTCGCACCTCCAGGCCGGCGCGCTCACGGGACAGACCACCCGGGCCGAGGGCGGACAGACGACGCTTGTGCGTCAGCCCCGACAGCGGGTTGTTCTGGTCCATGAACTGCGACAGCTGGGAGGTTCCGAAGAACTCCTTGATCGCAGCCACGACGGGCCGGATGTTGATCAGCGTCTGCGGCGTGATCGCCTCGACGTCCTGGGTGGTCATGCGCTCACGAACCACGCGCTCCATGCGGGACAGGCCCACGCGGATCTGGTTCTGGATGAGCTCGCCGACCGTGCGCAGACGACGGTTACCGAAGTGGTCGATGTCGTCGACCTCGACGGGCACCGCACTGCCGCCGGGGGCGGTCATCTCGGTGTCACCGGCGTGCAGGCGCACCAGGTACTCGATGGTGGCGACGATGTCTTCCTCGGTGAGGGTCGACGCGACGATCGGCTGTCCCAGGTTCAGGCCCAGCTTCTTGTTGATCTTGTAGCGACCCACGCGAGCCAGGTCGTAGCGCTTGTCCTTGAAGAACAGGTTCTCCAGGAGCGTCTGCGCGCTCTCCTTGGTCGGCGGCTCGCCCGGACGCAGCTTGCGGTAGATGTCGAGCAGCGCCTCGTCGGTGCCGGCGGTGTTGTCCTTCTCGAGCGTCGCCATGAGGATCTCCGAGAAGCCGAAGCGCTCGGTGATCTGCTCGGTGGTCCAGCCGAGGGCCTTCAGCAGCACGGTGACGGGCTGGCGGCGCTTGCGGTCGATGCGGACGCCGACCGTGTCGCGCTTGTCCACGTCGAACTCGAGCCATGCACCACGGCCCGGGATGACCTTGACGCTGTGCAGGTCCTTCTCGGTGCCCTTGTCGACGGAGTGGTCGAAGTAGACGCCGGGGGAACGCACCAGCTGCGAGACCACGACACGCTCGGTGCCGTTGATGATGAACGTGCCCTTGTCGGTCATCATCGGGAAGTCGCCCATGAAGACCGTCTGGCTCTTGATCTCACCGGTGTTGTTGTTGATGAACTCCGCGGTGACGAACAACGGCGCCGCGTAGGTCATGTCTTTGTCTTTGCACTCGTCCGTCGAGGCCTTCACCTCGTCGAAGCGCGGGTCCGAGAAGGACAGAGACATCGAGCCCGAGAAATCCTCGATCGGGGAAAGCTCCGCGAGAATGTCCTCGAGACCGCCGGAGATTGCGCTGTCGCCACGAGCGGCGGCGCGTTCGCGCCAGCTCTGCGCACCGATCAACCACTCGAACGAATCGGTTTGTACATCAAGAAGCCCGGGAACTTCGAGGGGTTCGCGAATCTTTGCGAACGAAACCCTCTTCGGGGCTCCGGGGATTCCGGAAACTGCCTTGGTCTGGCTAGAGACTGCCAAGATGCGTCCTTCCAGCACCTCACGCGGGCCGCTCTTGCTGTTGCGACCGCCGCTGTATCTGCTTCGAATTTCGCTGGTCACAACCCGAACGAAACTCGTCACAGTTGCTGAAGAGTGAATCACTTCGCAGCGGTGCGGACGAGGGGTGGACAGGAGGCAGCCAGCGCAACGTCCAAAAGTACACCCAAACTCAGTAGATGTCGAGTCGGGCACCCGAAACAGCACCCAGCCGGGCGCTTGGCCACGCGTCACTGCGCATGTTCACGCATCAGAGTGACGCGTGATCATCGCGGCGTCAAGAGTTAGGGGGCGTGTCGCGTCGTTTCGCGAGGCCCGGGGACTGTTCCCGCCGCCCCTTCCCAGCCGCTGACGGGCGGTGAACAATATGCGCACGCGATCGCCGTCGATTTCGCGAGGGAAGCAGAGCCGTGACGCGCTGGAGTTCGTTCGTCGTCGCCCGTCCGAAGCTGGTACTCGCCGCCACGGTGCTGCTGGTGCTGCTCGGTGGGGCGTGGGGATCGGGCGTGTTCGACCGGCTGAGCCTCGGCGGGTACACCGATCCGGGCAGCGAGTCCGCGGGCGTCGAGCGCCTGATCGAGGGGACGTTCGGACGGCAGACCCCCGATCTGGCGGTCGCCTACCACGCACGTCCGGGTTCGACGATCGACGACCTCGGGCCCGAGGTGGCCGCCCACCTCGCGCAGATCGACCCCGGCATGCTCGCCAGCACTCCCCTGTCGTACTGGTCGGCGCCGCCGCAGGCGAAGGAGTTCCTGAGGTCCACCGACGGCACCGAGGGACTGGTGGTGCTGTCGCTGAGCGGCGACGAGAACACTCGCATCGCGGCGTACCACGATCTCGGACCCCTGCTGGTCATCGACGGCACGGATGCGGAGTTCAGCGGCTTCAGCGCTGCCGCCAACGCCTTCAACGAGGTGTCCGAGAGTGATCTGCTGCGAGCCGAGGCGGTCTCGTTCCCGCTTCTGCTGCTTCTTCTGCTCGTCATCTTCGGCGGCCTCGTCGGCGCGGCCGTCCCGCTGTGCGTCGGCGGCCTCGCGATCCTCGGCGCCCTCGGCGCCCTGCGCGTGATCTCGTACTTCACCGAGGTCAGCGCATTCTCGGTGAACATCGCGAGCCTCGTCGGGCTCGGCATGTCCATCGACTACGGATTGTTTGTGGTGACCCGGTTCCGCGAGGAGCTGCGGTCCGGCTCCCGCACCGACGACGCCGTCCGCCGGACCCTCGCCACGGCCGGCCGGACCGTGGGATTCTCCGCTCTCCTCCTCGTGTGCGGTTTCGTGGGCATGCTCGTGTTCCCCCAGGCCATCGTCCGGTCGTTCGCCTACGGCGGGATGGCAGCCATCGGGATCGCCGCCGTGCTGTCGCTGTCCGCGCTGCCCGCGGCACTCGCGCTGCTCGGGCCGCGCATCAACTCGCTGACGTGGCGAACGGGTGTGGTCGAACGCGGCGAAGACCGGGCGCACCGGTTCTGGGGCGGCGTCGCCGCCCGCGTCATGCGGCGACCCGTCCCGATCGCGACGGCCATCGTCGCGGGGTTGCTCGTGCTCGCCGCGCCGCTCACAGGCGCGTCGCTGGGTGATCTCGACCACACCGGACTGCCCGAGGCTCACCCGCTCCGGCTCGCCGTCCAGGATCTCGCCACCGACTTTCCACTCGCCAACAACGGGGCGACGCTCGTCCTGCAGGGCAGCGACGGCAAGGCACCGCCGCCGGCCGCAACGGCGGAGTTCTTCCGGGCGACGGCCGCGGTCGACGGCGTCCAGCGGGTGGTCCCGGTCGGCGCGACCGACACGTTCGTCGCCATCCGGGCCATCTTCGACGACGCCGACCGCACCACGGGGGCCATGGCGACCGCCGCCGCACTGCGCGACCTCCCGCCCCCGGAGGGCACCGAGAAGATGCTGGGCGGGTTGAACGCCCTGACCGCCGACGGACTGGACGCGATGGCCGCGGGACTGCCGTGGATGATCGGGATCATGGTGGCCGTCACCTTCGTGTTGATGCTGCTGGCGTTCCGGTCCGTGGTGCTGCCCCTGAAGGCGATCGCGATGGCCACCCTGAGCCTCGCCGCCTCGTTCGGCGTGCTCACGTGGATCTTCGAGGACGGTCACGGGGCCGAATTTCTCGGTGTGACGCCGGGGCCGCTGCCCGCGACGATGGTCGTCCTCATCATCGCAGTGGTGTTCGGGCTCTCCACCGACTACGAGATCTTCCTGATGTCACGGATGGTCGAGGCCCACGACAACGGTGCGTCGACCGAGGAGGCCGTGCGGATCGGCACCGCACATACGGGACGCATCGTGACGGCGGCCGCCGCGCTGCTGATCGTCGTCACCGGCGCGTTCACGCTCTCGGAACTGACGATGATGCGATTCATCGGGCTCGGCATGATCGTCGCGCTGGTCATCGACGCCACCGTCATCCGCATGATGCTGGTGCCCGCCCTGGTGAAGCTGATGGGTGAGGCAAACTGGTGGGCGCCGGGATTCCTGGCGCGGAAGACACCTACCCGCGGTTCACCGGAGGATCCGAAACCGTCACCGCAACAACAGATTCCCATCCAATCGTGAAAGACGATCGGATGGGAATCGGTTCGCTCTGCCGGAGAGGGCTATTCAACGCCCACCCATTCCGGAGCACACGGATCCCGTTCCGGCTCAATTCTTTCCGGGTGGCAGATCAGCCCTCGCTGTCGGAGATGTCGGACAGCACCCACTTGCCGTCGATCTTCTCCATCTTGATCGACAACGGGGTCGCAGCACTGCCCTGAGCCACGGCGTCACCGGTGGCGCTGACGTTCATGTGCGCGAGCAACTCGGCGCGGTCGCCGTCGAGCATCGTGACCCCGATGTCGGTGACGGAGGCCTGGGTGGCCGTCTTGGTCTGGATGGCCGCCTGCTTGGTGGTGTCGGCGGTCGAATCGAACTCGTCACGCTTGGCGTCGTCGAGGTAGCCGCGCGCCTTCTCGAAGTCCTGATCGATCGTTTCGTAGCTGTACGTGTACAACGTCTCGATCGCCTCGGTTCCCGCCTTGGTCACCTCGGCGGTGGCACCTTCGTCGACCCAGGCGATGTTCGTGATGTCTGCGCCGGGCTTGAAAGCCGCGACCACCGCGAACACCCCGAGCACCACCGCCACAGCTCCGAGGATCCCGACGAGCTTCCAGGTGATCCGACTGGACCCGCTGTCGGCCGCCGCGGTCTCGGCGGCGGCGGGCGCCTGCTGCTTGCTGATGCGCGGTTGAAGGTTGGGCACCTTCGCCTTTCCCACCGACGCGGCCTTCGCCGTCGACACCGGCTTGGCCAACGACACAGTCGTGTCCGTGTCGGGGGTCTTCGCCGTCTCGGCGGACGTGGTCGAGGAGGCTGCTGCTGCTGCGGTCGTCGCGGCCTCGGCCTTCGCCACCGGTTCCGTCTTCTTCGCCGGTTCCGTCGTCGTCACCGGCTCCGTCTCAGTGACCGGGGTTTCCGATCGAGGCGGCTTGGACGCTGCCTGACGGGTCCCCGCCACGCGCGGACGCCTGCCCTTTGCAGCGCTGTCCGGCACGTTGTTTCGGCGCTTGGGGGGCATAGTTCACCACTTTCTCATTGCACGACGAGCTGTCGTCGACGTGGACACCGCAGCGACACGCCGCCGCGGCACATCAGGACTACTGACCGCCGCTGTCGCCTTCGGGCGCCTGTTCGGCCGGCGCCTGCTCGGCGGGAGCCGGTTCGGCAGGGGCAGGGGCGGGGGCAGCGCCGTCGGCGGGCACGGGACCGCTCTCGAGCGGAATACGCCCGCCCACCGGTTCGACCGACGAGGCCTTCCAGACCCCGTCCACGTCCTGGACGTCCATCCGCATCGTCACCTTGGCCTTGTCGAAGCGGTCGGGCCACGTGGTGGTGACTGCCACGACGACCAGCGCCTTCGCGGTGCCGTCGTCGGTGTTCAGTTCCGTGAGTGTGCCCTGGATCAGCTCGGCCTTGCTCGCCGCACCCGATTGACGCATCTGGTCGGTGAACCCGTCCATCGTCGCCTGGAGGTCCTGGTTCATCTTGTCGCCCGTGATCGACGACTTCATGTTCTCGAAGGATCCGTCGAGGTCTTTCGAATCGACCGAGTTGAGGTTGATCGCGGCCTGCTGTGCGCCTGTCAACGCGGAATCGCGTGCGTCGGCGATCGGCTTGTCCACGAAGAGAGCGCGCGCCCACCCGAAGCCAAACCATCCGGCTGCGACAACCGCGATCACCACCAGTGCGGTCACCGCAGCAAACGAGGCCTTCAGAGTTCTGTCCTTCCCCGGAGTCGATTGTCCCGACTCCGGGGGCGTGGTAATTCGCGTCACACCAACACCCTACTGATTGTTTTCTTCTACTCGCCCTCGGTCGGGACCGAATACTACTTGGGAGTAACCCCGAGGAGCGGCGCGAGCTGCGTTGCGATGGGATTCAAGTTGAGAGTGTCAGGCATGACCTTCGGCTTGAAATCCCACGGCTGGATCGTGTCCGGATCGGCGAACACGATGCGGTCTGCACTTCGCACACCCGTCACGCTTCCCTGGGGAGCGTCGCAGTTGGCCTTCGTGTTGTACGGGAAGTCCTGCTGGGTGTCGTCGAAGTTCGGGTCCTGCCGCTTCATCTCCGCCAGGATCTCCTGAGTCCCTTCGTAACCGAGTGTGCACGGCGGCGGATTGTTGGTTTCCAGGACGATGCCCTGATGCACCGTGCCGTCGCCGGGGGCCACGGTCGACGCGGACGCCGCGATGGCAGGGAGGAACATCAGGATCGGCCGCAGCGCGATCGCCTGCGGAGCCAGCTTGTCGCCGACCGCGGCGAGGTTCGTCAGGTCGGTGGTGAGACTCGGACCGATCTGGTTCACCAGCAGACCGATCTCGTCGCTCGCCGGAATTCCCTTGTCGATGATCGCGCGGAGATCGGGGTCGCTGGTCCGCAGCTGCGCCGCAACCGCGTCGAGGTCCGAACTGAACTGGACGATCGCGGAGGACTGATCGGACTGCGTCGCCAGCACCGTCTGGCTGTCCCGGATGAGGGCCAGCGTTTGCGGGAGAACGTCGAGTCCGTCCTTCGTCAGCGTCGACAGAGAATCCGCGAGTGTCTGCAGATCCTCGCCCTTGCCGTTGAATGCCGTCCCCAGCTGGGTGACGACCGTGCGCAGCGAATCGACCGGAACCGACCGGACCAGACCGTCGGTAGCCATCAGCACCTGCTCGACCGGAACCGGTGTCGACGTGTCGGCCTCGGTGATCACCGAGCCCTGTTCGAGGAACGGCCCCTGGTCACTGTCGGGCTGAAGGTCCACGTACTGCTCACCTATCGCGGATCGGTTGGCGACGACGGCCTTGGCAGACGCCGGGATGTCGGGCCCACCCGAGGAGATCTTCAACTCGACATTGATTCCGTCCGCGGTCAGGGACAGGTCGCCGACACGGCCGACGGGAACTCCGCGGTACGTGACCTCGGCATTGGTGAAGATCCCGCCGGAGTCCTTGAACTGCGCGTTCACGTCGTACTCACCGAACCCGAGCAGGTTGTCGAGGCGGACGTACTTGGCGCCGACGTAGACCAGCCCGAGCATCGCCACGATGGCGAACGCGACGAGCTGGATCCTGACCAGTCGTGACCTCACTGTCCACCCCCTATTCCGAACTGCTCCAGCAGTCCCCCGAGCGGGTTCTGCGGCGACGGCGCTGCGCCGTCCGTCGTGCCGTTCCCTGCGCCACCGTTGCCTGCCGCAGGCGCGGTGCCGGGGAGACCCGGGATCCGCAGGCCCGTCGGGGCGGGGATGATCGGCGGAATCGGCAGCAGCGACACCGTCGGCCATCCCGGCTTGGGTCCGTTGCCGTTGTAGTACGGGTTCGAGGGATCGACGATCGGCTTGGGCTCACCGAACTTCGGCGGCACGTACACCGGATCGCCCTGACCGACGCCGAGGGCGCTGAGCGCATCGCCGATCTGCAGGTCGACCGTGAGGAACAGGTTGACCGATCCGCCGAGCGCGATCTTCTCGACGCCGTCCGGGAACGGAACGGTCGGGATGAACGCCAGCGAATTGGGCAGGTCGTCGCCGGACTCGGCGAGCGCCTTCAGCGTCGGCCGCAGCGCGAGGAGGTCCGCGATCAGATCGTTCTTCGACCGGTTGATCACGTCCGTGCCGACGGTGCCGAGCCGGTCCAGTTGCGTGAGCATCTGGGTGAGCTGCGGACGCTGCTCGTTGAGCACTTCGGCGGCGATCGGGAGCTGGTCGAGGATGAGCCCGATCTTCTCGTTCTGTTCGTTCACCCGGGTGGTCAGGGCGTCGAGGCCGTCCAGGGCGCGGGTGATGTCGTCGCGCTGCTGGTTGAGACCGTCGATGAGCGTGTTCGCCTGCTCGAGAAGTCCCCGGACACGATCCTCACGCCCGTCGAGTGCGGTGGTCAGTTCGTGCACGATCGGCTGCAACTGGCCGACGCCGCCGCCGTTGAGCAGCAGTGACAGCGCGCCGAGTACCTGCTCGATCTCCGTGGCGTGCCGGGTGCGATCGAGCGAGATCGTGTCGCCGTCCTCGAGCCGCGCGGGATCCTTGTCTTCCGGCGGTTCGGACAGCTGCACGAACTTCTCGCCGAGCAGGTTGGTCTGCTCGATGGCGGCGACCGCGTTGGCCGCGAGATCGACGGACGAGTCGAGGACGACCTCCACGTCCGCCGTCCAGCCGTCCGGCGCCACCTTGATCGTTTCGACCCGGCCCACCGGAACACCGTCGACCTTGACCGCGGACTGCGGGACGAGGTCGAGGACGTCGTCGAACTGAATCGTCAGGTGCATCGGGTGGTCACCGATATCCGGACCGCCCGGCAGCGGAACTCCGTAGATTCCCTCCGACGAGCAGGACGTCACTGCGATGGCCACGGCGCACGCACCGGCGCCGAGGATTACCGACCGCTTCATTCGCCCTCACCACCCGTTGCGCCTTCGAATCGCGGCGACACGACACCCGGCACCGTGCCGGGCGTGACCGTCCGCTGAATGTTGTCCGCACTCATGATCCCGAAGGGAAGCACGAGCGACGGCGTCTTCGCCGATTGCGTGATCTGCGACGTGATGTTGGTGCAGTTGTCGATCAGCGGCTGCATCTGACGCCCGAGTTGCTCGAAGCGCGGATCGCCGGGGACCAGCTTGCCGAGGTCGATCAACTTGCACGCGACGCCGGCCGGGTCCTGCAGATCCGGGAGCGCCAGGCGCGAGGCCAGGTTGCCGGACTCCGCGTCGTAGGAGTTGGCCAGGTTGCTGATCGCCAGCGGAAGCAGGGTCAGCGAATTGACCAGCGACTCGCGGTTGTCCGCGAGGGTCTGCGTCACCGGAACCAGATCGTCCACGTTCTCGGCGAGGATCTCCCGGTTGTCGGCCACGAACTTCGAGACGTCACCCAGGGCGATCGCCAGCTGGTTCAGGGCGGCACCGAGGTTCTCCCGCTCCCCCGCAAGGAATCCCGACAGGTCGGACAGCTGGGAGTTGAAGTCGCGGACCTGCTGATCGTTGGCCGCCAATGCACCCACGAACACCTGGAGGTTCTTGACGGTGTCGAACAGATCGCCGCGGCTCTCGTTGAGCGTGCGTGCGGCGTCGGACAACTGATTGATGCTCTGCCCCAGCGCCTCTCCGTTACCGTCGAGGTTGGCCGCGCCGGTCTCGACGAACTGTGACAACGCGCCTTCCTTGTTCGCCCCGTCCGGGCCGAGGGCGGTGGACAGCTTCTCGATGCTCGCGTACAGCTCATCCACCTCGACGGGGGTGGCCGTGCGGTCACGCGAGATCACGGCGCCGCTCTGCATCTTGTCGCCGCCCGTGTAGGCAGGCGCGAGCTGGATGTAGCGGTCGGACACCACCGACGGCGTGACCTGCGCGGCCTTCGCGTCGGCGGGGATGTCGACGCCACGATCGACGCGCAGGTCGACCTTCACTTGGTCGCCCTGCGGTTCGACACCGTCGACGGATCCGACCTTCACACCGAGGATCCGCACATCGGAACCCTCGTAGATGCCCACCGACTTGTCGAAGTACGCGGTGATTTTCGTGGTGCCTGCGCGGGTGAACACCCACCACAGGGCGCCCGCGATCACCAGCGCGACGATGACGATTCCCGCGATGAGGGCGATCGTGCCGCGTCCTCCGCGCTCGGCTCCATTATCGACGTCTGCCATCAGTTACCCCCCAGCGTGCGGACGGGATCGCGCGGACCGGGAATGTCGGGCAGACCCGGCGGCAGGAGGTTCACCACGACCTGGTCGAACCAGCGACCGTTACCGACCACGTTCGTGTACAGGCGGACGAACGGTTCGTACAGTTTCATCGCCTTGTCCAGGTTCTCGTTATTGGCCTTGAGGATCTCGACGACACCGTCGAGTTGTTCGAGCGCGGGACCGATGGCGGCCTCGTTGTCGCGCACGAGTCCGGTCAACTGCTGCGACAGCCGCTGAGTTCCGGTGAGCAGCTGGGAAATCGACTGCTGACGGCTGTTGAGCTCACCGAGCAGCAGACCGGCGTCGCTGATCAACCGGTTGAATTCGGCGTTGCGGTCGGCGAGGACCTTGGTGGTCTTGCCCGTCGCGTCGAACAACTTCTGCAACTCCTGATCGCGGCTGGCGATGGTCTGAGACAGCCTGCTGACACCGTCGAGGGAGGCACGGATCTCCGTGGGAGTTCCCTCGAACGCCTGCGACAGCGTGACCATGCTCTGCGCGAGCTGATCGGAGTCGATGTCACCCACCGTCTGTGCGGCGGCCGAGAACGCCTCGATCACGTCGTACGGAGACGTGGTGCGGTCCAACGGGATCACGTCGCTCGGATTCAACGTGTCCGAGCCGCGGGGGTCGAGGGCCAGGTACTTCTGGCCCAGGATCGTCTTGATCTGGATGGACGCCGACGTCTCGTTGCCGACCCACGCATCCGACACCTTGAAGGCGACGTCCACATGGTCGCCGTCGAGTTCGACGGACGTGACCTTGCCGACCTTCACGCCGGCGATCCGGACCTCGTTGGAGGGCTTGAGCCCCGCCGCCTCGGTGAATTCGGCGTGATAGGTGGATCCGGCGCCGATGAACGGCAGCGAATCGAGGAAGAAAGCCGACAGGGTGGCCAACAGCACCACGAGAATGCCGAGGGCACCAGCCACTGCCGGGCTGCGACGTCTGCTCATCGTGTCTGCAACTCCTGTAGGCCGTCCTGCGTGCACCGTTTCGCCGAGTTCGTATAGAGCGGCTGGTTGACGGTGGGCAAGCCCGTGGGCAGGTTCAGTTGGGGCGCGGTACCTGGTCCTGCGACGATGTCGACTCCACAGAGGTAGAACTGGAACCAGGATCCGTAACTGGCTGCCCGGCCGAGCTTCTCGAGCTTCACCGGAAGCGTCTGGAGAACGCTGTTGACCGTGTCGGAGTTACGGTTCAACGTCGTCGCCAGCGTGTTCAGCGACGTGATGGATTCCTGGATGGACGGTCGGGTGGGTTCGAGCAGGTCGGCGGTCGCGTCGGTGAGTCCCGCGAGGGACGTCACCGCCGAGCCGACGGTGCCCCGCTCGTTCGCCAGGCCCGTGACGAGTTGCTGGGTGTTGACGATCAGCGAATCGAGTTGATCGTCACGCTGATTCACCGTGGCCAGCACGTCGTTGAGGTTGTTGATCACCGCACCGATCACCCGATCCTTGTCGGCGACCGTGTTGGTGAGGCTTGCCGTGTTCTTGACGAGTTCCGTGATGGTTCCCGACTCACCCTGGAACACCTGGATGATCTGGTACGACAACTTGTTCACGTCGTCGGCGCTGAGGGTCTGGAACAGCGGACGGAACCCGTCGAACAGCGTGGTGAGGTTGACGGCAGGCTTGGTCCGCTCCATCGGAATGGTGTCGCCGCCGCTCATCTTCATCCCTTGCTGGCCCTCCCCCTGTTCGAGCGCGATGTAGCGCTGCCCCACGAGGTTCCGGAAGCGGATGGTCGCGGTGGTGCTGGCGGGCAGCCAGTCCCGTTCCGACACCGTGAACTGGACCTCGGCTTCGCGGTCGTCATGGATCGCGATCTTCTCGACCTGACCCACGCGCACACCGGCGATGCGGACCTCATCGCCCTCGTTGAGCGAGGTGACGTCCGAGAAGATCGCGTTGAACTTGGTGCCACCGCCGCCACCGAAGTTGGCGATGGTGGCGGCCAGCAGAGCGGTCGCCAGGATGGTGACCACGGCGAACACGATCAGCTTGACCAATGGTGCGGTCAGGCCCCTCACTTGAAGCTCACCTCAGTCCCCCTCATGGTCGGCGCGCCGACGAGTGTCGTCCAACTCGGCACGTCCTCCGGCGCCATGCCCCCGGCCTCGCCGTAGACGACGTCCAACGTGTCCTGCTCCATCTTCGAACCCGCGTAACTTGCGGGCGTGACCTCGGCTCCGTACCCCGGGACCTGATCGGGGACCCCGGCGGGCGCCGGGAGGAAGTCGATGGTCGACGGGCCGGGATTCCGCGAGGGCACCTGGTAGGCGCCGTCGTTGTAGGACGACCCGCCCGGGTACTGCGGAAACTTTCCACCCGGAGCGGTGACGTTGTCGTAGCAAGCCGGTCCGCGGTTGTCGAGCAGCCGCGGCTCGTCCTGGTTGGGCACGTAGCGACCCTTCGGATTGACGAACTGCACGCTGGCACGCACTCCCGGGTACGGATCGTCCGGTGCCAGCAGTTCACGGGCGACGGGAGCGGATTTCGCGAAGCCCGCGAACGTGCAGCCGAAGCTCGGCGAGTAACGGCCCAGGATCTGCAGCGCCTCACGCGAATCGGCGGCAATACTGACGATCGATTCGGCGTTGGTCTGCAGGAGGTCCGCGGTGCTCGACGCGGTTCCGGTCAGCGACGCCAGCAGCGTCGAGATCTCGCCCTGCTTCTCCACCACGGTGTTTCCGGTGGTACGCAGGTTGTCGAGGGCGTTGACCAGGTCGGGTGCCGCCTCGGAATACGTCTGCGAGAAGTCCGCCAGACCGCGCAGATCCTCCTGGATGGCAGGAAGTTCGGTGTTCAGCCCGCCGAAGATCTCCTCGAGACGGTCGAGTGTCAGGCCGAGTTCGGCGCCGCGGCCGCTCAGTCCCTGGGACAGCGCGCCGAGCGTGTTCGCCAGGTCCTGCGGCGGAATCGCCTGCAGCAGCGGCAGCAGACCGTCCAGAACCTGACCGACCTCGACGGCGTTGCCACTCTTGTCCTGACGCAGCGTGTCGCCGGCCTGGATCGGCGGAGCGGTGTCGCCCTCGGGAACGATCAGCGACACATAACGCTCACCGAACAGCGTCTTGGGCAGCAACCGCGCCGTCGCGTTGGACGGAATCAGCGGCGCCTTGTCCGGCTGGATCGCGAGAGCCAGGGTGACCTCGCCCTCCTGGGAGGACGCGGAGCGCACCTCGCCGACGATGAGGCCACGGACCTTCACGTCAGCGTTGGGCGGCAGGGCATTTCCGGCGGTATCGGTGAGGAGGTCGATCTTGACGACCTTGGTGAACGTCTTGTTGAACATGCCGATGGTGAAGGCCAGGAACAACGCGAGGACGAGGAAGAACACCAGCCCCAGCACCCGTCGGCCCACAACAGATGTCGTGTTGCTCATCCGGCCACCCTCACTGTGGTCGTCGTGCCCCAGATGGCGAGGCTCAGGAAGAAGTCGAGAACGGCGATGGTGACGATCGCGGTGCGAACCGCCCGACCCACGGCCACACCGACACCGGCGGGACCGCCGGAGGCGTGATAGCCGTAGTAGCAATGGATCAGGATCAGCACGAACGCGAAGACCAGCACTTTCGCGAACGAATAGAGGACGTCCTGCGGTGGCAGGAACAAGTTGAAGTAGTGGTCGTACGAGCCGGTCGACTGGCCGTTGAACACGGTACTGATGATGCGGGACGCGAGGTAGGCCGCGAGCAGACCGACGATGTACAGCGGGATGACGGCGACGAATCCCGCGATCATGCGGGTGGTGACGAGGAACGGCACACTCGGCACCGCCATGACCTCCAGCGCGTCGATCTCTTCCGAGATCCGCATGGCGCCGAGCTGCGCGGTGAAACCACAACCGACGGTTGCCGACAGCGCGAGTGCCGCAACGATCGGCGCGATCTCACGGGTGTTGACGTAGGCCGACAGGAAGCCGGTGAGCACCGAGCTGCCCAGCTGTTCGAGCGCGGCGAAACCCTGCAGTCCGACGACGACGCCGGTGAAGCCGGACATCATCGCGATGACGCCGATGGTGCCGCCGATGACGGCGAGCGCGCCGCTGCCGAACGTGACCTCGGCGAGCAGCCGGAGCACTTCCTTGCGGTAGTGCACGAGAGTGTGGGGCGACCAGGCGATTGCCCTGGCGTAGAACGACATCTGCTCGCCGGCCCGGTCGAGCACGTTGAGCGGCGCACGACCGACTCGGCGTGCCGCCATCAGAGTCCGGTCACCGCGTCCCTTGGCGATTGTCATGGGGTCACGATCCCTTCGCCGGAACGATCTGGAGGTACACCATGGTCAGGATCAGGTTCGCGAAGAACAGCAGCAGGAACGTGATCACCACCGACTGGTTCACCGCGTCACCGACGCCCTTGGGTCCACCCTTCGGATGGAGCCCCTTGTACGCGGCGATGACACCGGCGATGACACCGAAGACGGCCGCCTTGAGCTCACCGACCCAGATGTCGGGAAGCTGCGCGAAGGCCGAGAACGATGCCAGGTACGCACCGGGATTACCCCCTTGGAGGATGACGTTGAAGAAGTACCCGCCGGCGATACCGACCACGGACACGAGGCCGTTGAGCAGGATCGCGACGAGAACCATGGCAAGCACCCGAGGCACGACGAGTCGCTGGATCGGGTTGATACCGAGAACTTCCATGGCGTCGATCTCTTCGCGGATCGTCCGCGCACCGAGATCCGCCGTGACGGCCGAGCCCGCAGCCCCGGCCACCAGTAGTGCCGTGACCAGCGGGGAACCCTGCTGGATGACGGCGAGCACGCTGGCCGCTCCCGTGAACGACTCTGCACCGAGCTGCTTGATGAGCGATCCGGTCTGCAGTGACACCACTGCGCCGAACGGAATTGCGACCATTGCTGTCGGCAGGATCGTGACGCTGGCGATGAACCAGGCCTGTTCGATGAACTCGCGGAACTGGAACGGCCGCTTGAACGTGTTTCGTGCAACGTCGACGAAGAGCTCGACGATGTTTCCGGCCTGTGTCAGCGCACCGTTGACCGGCCGCAAGACCGAGCTGCGGGTAACCCCCATCCGATATGCCTACCCTTGCCCGTGAGTGGTGTTTTCGTATCCTTCGCCCCGGTATGCGGGGATGACCTGAGTGTCTTCCTGGCTGTATGCGTAGTCGTAGCCGCCGCCGCCGTTTCCGCCGGAAGTCTCGTCGAGACTTTCCTGGATGGCGATCTGGGCATTCTCCGGCAGGGTGTGCATGATGTGCCGGACGCGTTCCTGCCGGCGGGCGACCGCCTGCCGGAACGGCATCCCCGGCGTCGCCTTCATCTGCGGGACGATGCCCTCGACGTCGTCGACACCACCGGCGTGGTGACCGGCGTCGACCATCGCCTGCTCCTGCGCCATGGTGGCCTCGTCCTTCTCCTCGGACATGCCGATCGGACCGATCATGGTGCCGTTGAGGAACTGCTTGACCACCGGCTCCTCACTGGTGAGCAGCACCTCCCGCGGACCGAACATCACCAAATGACGACGGAACAGCATGCCGATGTTGTCCGGCACCGTGCGCGCCAGATTGATGTTGTGCGAGACGATCAGGATCGTCGCGTCGATCTCGGCGTTGATGTCGATCAACGTCTGCGAGATGTAGGTGGTACGCACCGGATCCAGACCCGAGTCCGGCTCGTCGACCAGGATGATCTGCGGGTCCAGCACCAGGGCGCGGGCCAGGCCGGCACGCTTGCGCATACCACCGGAGATCTCACCGGGCAGCTTGTCCTCGGCCCCGAGCAGGCCGACGAGCTCCATCTTCTCCATGACGATCTTGCGGATCTCGGACTCGGACTTCTTGGTGTGCTCGCGCAGCGGGAACGCCACGTTGTCGAACAGGTTCATCGAGCCGAACAGGGCGCCGTCCTGGAACAGCACACCGAACAGCTTGCGGATCTCGTAGAGCTCCTTGCTGGAGCACTCGAGAATGTTGGTGCCGTCGATCACGATCGAGCCCTGCTCCGGGCGGAGCAGACCGATCAGCGACTTCAGAAACACCGACTTACCCGTACCCGACGGCCCGAGCAACGCACTGACCTCACCGGCGGGAAGGGTCAACGTGACGTCCTGCCAGATCCTCTGCGAGCCGAACGACTTGGTCAGTCCCTCGACGGATACCTCGACTCCCACCATTACCTCCGCGACCGTTCGATGCACTCACCCCGTGTGGGTTGGGTCACTCTATCGCATCGACGTGTTACCTGTGACAAGGGATGCTACTCATGAGTAAGGAAGCATGCCAACAGCGGGTCCCACTATGCAAAACAACGCGTCTGAACTGGGATAACGGTAGCGAAATTTCTGGGCGCGCGTCCAGCTTTCGGCCAGGAATCTCGACACTCCGAAGCCGTCCGCGGACGCAAAAGAGGGCCACTCCCCACGGATGGGGAGTGGCCCTCTTCGTCTGCTCGGTGAGCAGCGCGGAAGAGACCGTCTTACTTGACGGTGATCTTCGCGCCGGCAGCCTCGAGCTTCTCCTTGGCGGCGTCGGCCGCGTCCTTGGCAACCTTCTCCAGGATCGCCTTCGGAGCACCCTCGACGAGGTCCTTGGCTTCCTTCAGGCCGAGGCCGGAAACGACCTCACGGACGACCTTGATGACCTGGATCTTCTTGTCGCCGGCCGACTCGAGGACGACGTCGAACTCGTCCTGCTCCTCAGCAGCCTCGGCGGCAGCCGGTGCTCCGCCTGCAGCGGCAACGGCGACCGGGGCAGCGGCGGTGACCTCGAAGGTCTCCTCGAATGCCTTCACGAACTCCGAGAGCTCGAGGAGGGTGAGCTCCTTGAACTGGTCCAACAACTCTTCGGTGCTGAGCTTCGCCATTGTGGCGGTCCTTCCTGTAAGTCCCATGTCGCTGATCCGCGACCGGGCGGGGTTATAGCAGTGATGCGCGGGTGCGGATCAGCTTTCGGCTGCAGCCTCGGCGGGAGCTTCGGCAGCTCCGCCTTCTGCGGCCTTCTTTTCCTGCAGTGCAGCAGCCAGTCGGGCCACCTGCGAAGCAGGAGCGTTGAACAGGCCTGCGGCCTTTGCCAAGTTGCCCTTCATCGCGCCGGCAAGCTTGGCCAACAGGATTTCGCGGGACTCGAGGTCCGCGATCTTGTTGACCTCGTCCACGGACAGCGCAGCGCCGTCCATGTAGCCGCCCTTGATGATGAGCGCCTTGTTGTCCTTAGCGAAGTTCTTCAGAGCCTTCGCAGCATCGACGGGCTCGCCCTTGATGAATGCAATGGCGGTCGGACCGACGAAAAGGTCATCAAGGCCCTCGACGCCCGCTTCAGCAGCGGCACGCTTGACCAGGGTGTTCTTGGCGACGGAGTAGGTGGCACCTTCTCCGAGAGCGCGTCGCAGTGTCGTGATGTTGCCCACCGTCAGACCACGGTATTCCGTGATCACAGCAGCGGTCGAACCCTTGAACTGCTCGGTGATCTCCGCAACCGCGGAAACCTTCTCAGGCTTTGCCATACTTCGCCTCCTCTCATGACAGTCGTTATCCCACTTCGGAACCGCTGCGCACCGCCGGAATCCCGGAGCACACAATCCACGACATGCAAAACGCCCCGGTGCAGGGCACACGGGGCGTGAAAGGAAACGATACGGTCAGGGCGCGAGCCCTCAACCGATACGCATCCCCCTACCTCGTCCTCCTGCGTGGGCCGCCGGACATTCCCGGACTTTCAATCACACCCTTGCGGGAGTGATCACCAACGGTCTTGGGTAGAACATGATTTGGGGTGAAGTTCAACTACTGCATTGAACTCCGCAGGACAGATTACGGCATGGCCTGCACAACCGCCAAATCGCGGCCGGACCCCGACCGTCATAGTAACCGGCGTCACTCGGCATGCGGGGGTGTGGTTCATCAGACTGCCGCTGCGCCCATTATCTGTTACGAGACGTAACATATATGAGCTAGCTTTTCCTCATGACAATCCTCGAAGCCCGGGCCGTCGCGACCGGATCCCGGACACGCCGCTTCCTCGCGCTCGCCGTGATCTGCCTGGCCGAACTGCTGGTCGTGCTCGACAACACCATCGTCAACGTCGCTCTCCCGTCGATCGGTGTCGAACTCCGCACCAGTGTCAGCGGCCTGCAGTGGGTCGTCGACGCCTACACGCTGACGTTCGCGGGCCTGCTCCTGGCATTCGGCAACCTCGGCGACCGCTACGGTCGTCGACGCGTCATGGTCATCGGGCTGATCGGCGTCGCCGTCATGTCGATCGCCGGCGCCAACGCCGAGAGTCTGGGGCAGGTCATCGCGGCCCGCGCGGCGATGGGTGTCTTCGCGGCCGCAGTCTTCCCCGCGACCCTCGCCCTCGTCATCAACATCTTCACCGACGTCCGCGAACGGGCGCTGGCCATCGCCGCCTGGACTGCGATGGCCGGATTCGCGATCGCCATCGGGCCGATGGCCGGCGGGTGGCTGCTCGAGCATTTCAGCTGGCACTCCGTCTTCTGGATCAATGTTCCGATTGCGGTGGTCGTGGCAGCAGCGACGCTGCTCCTGGTGCCGGAATCACGCGCCTCCGTCATCGGACGCATGGACCTCGTCGGAATCGCCGCCTCGATCACCGGAATCACCGTCCTCGTGTGGGCCATCATCGAGGCCCCTCACCACGGGTGGACGTCGTCCGTCACCGTCGGCGCCATCGCCGTGTCGATCGCGGTCCTGGTCGGGTTCGTCCTCTGGGAACTGCGCACCGAGCACCCGATCCTCGACCTGCGGCTGTTCCGCAACCGCAGGTTCTCCCTGCCCGCCCTCGCGATCGCCATCGGGTACTTCTCGATGTTCGGCTTCCTGTTCCTCATCACGCAGTACTTCCAGGGCGTCCGGGAGTACACGCCGTTCGAGTTCGGTGTCGCGTCGCTGCCGTTCGCGGTGTCGGTGGCGGTCGGCGCCCCCGTCGCCACACTTCTGGCGCAGCGAGTCGGGACGACCCCGGTCATCGTGTTCGGCCTCCTCCTCACCGGTGTCGGGCTGTACCTCGGCGGTCAGGTGGCCGTCGACAGCAGCTACCTGACGGACGTCCTCCCGTCGATGGTGTCGATGGCGCTCGGCTTGGCCATCGTGCAGGGGCCCGCCACCGAGTCGATCATGGCATCGCTGCCTCTCGACGAGGCAGGAGCAGGCTCCGCCGTGAACGACACGACGAGGGAAATCGGTGGAACGCTGGGTGTCGCCGTGCTCGGATCGATCGTCGCGTCGTACTACGCGACGACGATAAGTCCGGTGCTCGACAGGATTCCTGCCACATTGATGAACGACGACGAGAAGGGCTTCGCACGTGCGACGGTCCTGAGTGTGCTCGAGATCCGGAAACGGGAGATCCCGCCGTTCCTCGAACAGCAGCGTGAAAATCTCATCCTCACCATGAAGACAACGGTGTTGCAGGGGTCGCACACTGCGTCGCTCGTCGCGGCGGGCGCGGTGGTGGTCTGCGCGGTCGTCGTCGCGATCTTCATGCCCTGGGCGCCGGCACGCACGGATTCCGTGATGCTGGCGTGGCGGAAGAAGTCCGAATCGGGCACGGGCGACGAAGACTGATCCCGGAAAAAGCAGTTCGGCCGGTACGGGAGATTTCCGTACCGGCCGAACTGTGTGAAGCATGACTTACGCGTCGGCATCCTCGAGAAGGTTGCGGGTGCGGTTCGGGTCCACCGGGATGCCCGGGCCGGTGGTGGTCGAAACGGTGACCTTCTTGACGTAGCGGCCCTTCGCGGAGGACGGCTTCGCACGCAGGATCTCGTCGAGCGCGGCGCCGTAGTTCTCCACCAGCTTGGCGTCGTCGAACGACGCCTTGCCGATCACGAAGTGCAGGTTGGCCTGCTTGTCGACGCGGAAGTTGATCTTTCCGCCCTTGATGTCCGCGACAGCCTTCGTGACGTCAGCCGTCACGGTGCCGGTCTTCGGGTTCGGCATCAGGCCACGCGGTCCGAGGACGCGGGCGATGCGGCCGACCTTGGCCATCTGATCGGGAGTCGCGATGGCGGCGTCGAAATCGAGCCATCCACCCTGGATCCGCTCGATGAGGTCCTCGGCACCGACGGCGTCGGCTCCAGCTGCCTCGGCCTCGGCGGCCTTCTCTCCGACTGCGAACACGATGACGCGGGCGGTCTTACCGGTGCCGTGCGGCAGGTTGACCGTGCCGCGGACCATCTGGTCCGCCTTGCGGGGGTCGACGCCCAGGCGGACTGCAACCTCGACGGTCGCGTCCATCTTGCTCGACGACGTCTCCTTCGCCAGCTTCGCAGCCTGCAGCGGGCTGTACAGCTTGTCGAAGTCGATCTTCTCAGCGGCGGCGAGATACGCCTTGCTGCGCTTTGCCATTTCTTCTGTCCTAACTTCTCACCGCAGTGTGTGTCTTGTCTGCGATGGTGAATGGTTCAGTAGTGGTCTGGGCCTGGCCGGCCCTCCCACGCTTTCTTCGACGGCGGTGCCGTCAGTCGATCGCCGACGGCGGTGCCGCCGATCGATCAGGGCTGACTCAGCCGTCGACCGTGATACCCATCGAGCGTGCGGTGCCGGCGATGATCTTCGCGGCCTGCTCGATGTCGTTCGCGTTGAGGTCTTCCTGCTTGGTCTTCGCGATCTCGCGCACCTGATCCATGGTCACGGAAGCGACCTTGGTCTTGTGCGGCTCGCCGGAGCCCTTCTGCACGCCTGCAGCCTTGAGCAGCAGCTTGGCAGCCGGAGGGGTCTTCAGCTTGAAATCGAAGGTCCGGTCTTCGTAGACCGAGATCTCGACCGGCACCACGTTGCCGCGCTGGGACTCAGTCGCCGCGTTGTAGGCCTTGCAGAATTCCATGATGTTCACGCCGTGCTGACCAAGCGCGGGACCCACGGGCGGTGCAGGGTTAGCCTGACCGGCCTGGATCTGAAGCTTGATGAGCCCTGCGAGCTTCTTCTTCTTGGGGGGCATCTCGATTTCCTAATTCTTGCTGGGTGTGTTTCTTGCTACTGCAGTGCAAGTATGTGGCGCTAGATCTTCGCGACCTGCGTGAAGGACAACTCGACCGGGGTCTCGCGACCGAAGATCGAGACCAGGACCTTGAGCTTCTGCTGCTCGGCGTTGACCTCGCTGATGCTGGCGGGCAGCGTGGCGAACGGGCCGTCCATGACGGTGACCGACTCGCCGACCTCGAAGTCGACCTCGATGAGCGGCTTCGCGAAGCTTTCTCCGCCGGTCTCGCCTGCCGAGACGGTTGCCGCGGCGGCCTGCTTCTTCTGCTCCTGCTGCGGGAGCAGGAACTTGATCACCTCGTTGAGGGTAAGCGGGGACGGGCGCGACGTCGCACCGACGAATCCGGTGACGCCGGGCGTGTTGCGCACAGCTCCCCAGGACTCGTCGTTGAGATCCATGCGGACCAGGATGTAGCCGGGCAGAACCTTGCGGTTGACCTGCTTGCGCTGTCCGTTCTTGATCTCGGTGACCTCTTCGGTGGGAACTTCCACCTGGAAGATGTAATCGCCGACGTCGAGGTTCTGGACACGGGTCTCGAGGTTGGCCTTGACCTTGTTCTCGTAACCCGCGTAGGAGTGGATGACGTACCAGTCACCGGGTGCGCGACGCAGAGCGGCCTTGAGTTCCGCAACGGGGTCCTCGGGCTCTTCGGCCGTCACTGCCTCGTCGGCGGACACAGCCTCGTCAGCGGTCACAGCCTCTTCGGCGGTCGCCTCGTCCTCGACGATCTCGTCGGCCGGGGCGTCCTCTGCACCGTCGTCACCGACGATTTCCGCGGCTTCGGTGCCCTCGTCGGCAGCCTCGACATCCACTTCGGCTGCCGCCTCGGCAGAAACACGCTCTTCGGCCAAAGCCTCATTCGTGTCGTTCTCGGGGGTGCTCACTGGGGCACTCGCTTCCTCTCGTCACTCACATACTTCGGATCCACCGGGGCGGATTCCGTCAACCGAACAACCAGGTGACGCCTTTGATGACCACCAGATCCAGCACGCCGATGAACGTCACCATGAACACCACGAAGACCAGGACGACGCTGGTGTAGGTGATCATCTGCTTGCGATTGGGCCAGATGACCTTGCGCAGCTCGGCGATGACCTCGCGGAGGAACCGGCGCAGGCGCTTGAAGATGTTTTCCTTGCGCGGCTTGTCGGCGCGATCCTTCTTTGCCGGCCTGACCTTGGTGGTCGTGTCCGACTTCGAGAGTTCCGGTGACTTCACGGAACTCGCGGCGACTTCGGTACCTGCCTGCGAACGACGGCCCTGGCGCTTACCGCTGGGCTTTCCCGAGGGAGTGGCGGAACGCGTGGTGGTGGCGTCGGCCGCGGTGTCGTCGGCACCGTCCGGGCGCGTCGACCCTGAAGTGTCGCCGTCGCGCTTGGCGCGCTCCTCGCTCACGTCGTTCCTCTCAGTCGCTGGCATCCGGGGGCAGGGGCGACAGGACTTGAACCTGCAACCTGCGGTTTTGGAGACCGCTGCTCTGCCAGTTGAGCTACGCCCCTTTGGTCGGGAGACCTGGTCCGAAACTAGCCTCGGACCAATACTTGACCGACCTCTCTGTGATTACATGACACGCGCGCCACCCTTGCCGGCCGTACAGCACCGTAGGGCAGCGCGCAGCGCTGAGTAATCCCAGAAATCTCAGTGTACTTCAAAGCCCCGGAACAAACCCAATCCACCCGGCTGTCAGGCCAGACGGACCGTTGCGGTGGCGCGACCGAAGATCTTCTTTCCCTCGGAACGCGCCACGATCGCGACTACTGCTGTCTTGCTTTCTTCGTCGAGCGACTTCACCTTACCGGTGTACTCGACCTGCGCGGCCTCGTCCTCGCGGACGTAGACCGAGCTCGTGAAACGAACGTTGTATTCCTTGACGGCACCCGGATCGCCGAGCCACGACGTGACGAAGCCGCCGCCGAGACCCATGGTGAGCATTCCGTGCGCGATCACGTTGTCCAGACCGGCAAGCTTGACGACCTCGTCGCTCCAGTGGATCGGGTTGGGATCGCCGGACACGCCCGCGTAGTTGACCAGGTCGCCACGCGTGAGCTTCACGATGCGCTCGGGGAGTTCTTCACCCACCGAGACGTCCTCGAACTTACGAAGCGCCATGCATGATCACGTCCTTGACTGCGTGAGCGATGTTCTCGTCGACCTCGCCACCGGTGCGCGCGACGAGCGTCGTCCACGTGGTCTGGACCAGTTCGTCGTACTGATCGGTGACGATGTTCTTGGTGACGATGATGTCGCTGCCGCCCATCTGACGGAACGACTCCAGGTACACGTCACAGACCAGGCGGTCGCCGACCTTGATCGGCTTGTGGAACTCGAGCCGCTGATCGGTCTGGAGAATCTGGCTCGGGTCGTAGCCCGTGACGATCTCCTTGAAGAGACGTCCCTGGGCGATGATGCCGACGAGCGAGATGAACGTCAGAGGAGCGAGGAGACCGTCGTAGCCGAGGCCCTTCGCGGCTTCCTCGTCGTGGTGAGCGGGGTGCCAGTCCTGCACGGCACGCGCGTACTCTCGCACCTTCTCGCGTCCGACCTCGTAGAAGTCGTCGACGCGGTAGTGGTGCCCGACCATTGCCAGTGCGTGCGCGGCAGGATCAGCAGGAACAGCCTCGGGCACGTATGCCTCTGTCTCTGTCACAGTGTCAGTCACGCGAAAGAACCTCTTCTACCCTTGGCGTCAGCGCGTGAGGGCAGCCTAGAGGACTCCCTTCGCGAACGCAGTCCTAGTTCCGGACCGTGTTACTTGGACTCGCGATGCGACTGGTGAGTTCCGCAGTTCGGGCAGAACTTCTTGAGCTCCAGGCGATCGGGGTCGTTGCGCCGATTCTTCTTGGTGATGTAGTTGCGGTGCTTGCATACCTCGCAGGCCAAAGTGATCTTGGGCCGAACGTCAGTCGAGGAGGCCACGGGATGCCTTCTTTCGGGTGAATCTGATTACGAACAATCAGGGTGGATCATGCATATTGTGTAGCGGTGACCGGACTTGAACCGGCGACGCAACGATTATGAGTCGTTTGCTCTACCAACTGAGCTACACCGCCTCGGTGTCGAGTGTCGCGCACTAGGCGCTCCACTTCAATCCAGCGAGCCCCCTAACGGAATCGAACCGTTGACCTTTTCCTTACCATGGAAACGCTCTGCCGACTGAGCTAAGGGGGCGTGCTTCGCTCGCACATCGCTGCGCGCTGAAGCCTTGACGAGATTACACAGAGTTCGCGTCCAGAACCAAATTGCCTGGTCAGTGGCTTTCGTATGTCGCTGCACCCGACAGTTCGGGTCGGCAAACCCACGTAGACCGGGGTACCGGCCGGACAAACCGGTCCCGGCCACGAACGACAGAACCCCGGTGAGCTGTCGCTCACCGGGGTTCTGTGTGTGGCAGATGTAGGATTCGAACCTACGTAGGCATAAGCCGACGGATTTACAGTCCGCTCCCATTGGCCGCTCGGGCAATCTGCCGGGGTTGCACGAGGAGCGCGAAATCTGTGCGAAATCGCTCTCCGCTGCGGAAAGAAGAATACAACGAACGGCCCCCCGTTTTGCAAACCGGGTGGATACGGGCGGTTGCGAACCGATAGCGTCGAATCTGCTCGCCGGCATTCGGCGGGCCCCCGGCCGGGTCGCGGCGGGGAGAACTAGACGAAACCGGGAGTGTGAAGTGGCTGATTCGTCCTTCGATGTGGTGAGCAAGGTGGAGCGTCAAGAGGTGGACAACGCCCTGCATCAGGCCGGCAAGGAGCTGTCGACCCGGTTCGACTTCCGGAACACGGGAGCATCGATCGAATGGTCCGGCGAGGAAACCATCACCCTGACGGCCGACACCGAGGAGCGACTGCTCGCCGCCCTGGACGTGTTCAAGGAGAAACTGATCCGGCGTGACATCTCCCTGAAGGCGTTCGACGCGGGCGAGCCGGCGCAGTCCGGAAAGATCTACAAGCTGTCGGGCAGCCTCGTCCAGGGCATCACCACGGAGAACGCCAAGAAGATCACCAAGAAGATCCGCGACGAGGGCCCCAAGGGCGTCAAGGCGCAGATCCAGGGCGACGAACTGCGGGTGAGCAGCAAGAAGCGCGACGACCTGCAGGCCGTCATCTCCCTGCTCAAGGGCGAGGACTTCGGGATCGCGCTGCAGTTCGTGAACTACCGGTAGAGGCGCTCCGCGCCCGTGCGCGGTTGACGAGTCCCTGCACTCGTTGACCACGCACGGGCGGCGAAGCCGCCTACATCCCCGCCATCCGCTCGAGCCGCTCGATCCGGTCGGCCATCGGCGGGTGGGTGGAGAACATCCGGCTCATCTTCTCGCCGGTGCGGAAGGGGTTGGCGATCATCAGGTGCGACTGCGCGGCGAGCTGAGGCTCCGGCGGCAGCGGCGCAGCCTGGGTGCCCTGCTCCAGCTTCCGCAGCGCGGACGCCAGCGCCAGGGGGTCTCCGGTGAGTTCTGCGCCCGACTGGTCGGCCTGGTACTCCCGGGACCGCGACACCGCGAGTTTGACGACGGTCGCGGCGATGGGCCCGAGCAGCGACACCAGCAGCAGCGCGATCGGGTTGGCGCCCTGTCCCCCGCCGCGTCCGCCGAACATGTTGGCGAACATGGCGAAGTTCGCAAGTCCCGACACGACGGCGGCCATGGCGCCTGCGACGGAGGAAATCAGGATGTCGCGGTTGTAGACGTGCGACAGCTCGTGTCCGAGCACGGCCCGCAACTCTCGTTCGTTGAGGATCTGCAGAATGCCGCTCGTGACGCACACCGCGGCGTGGCGCGGACTGCGCCCGGTGGCGAACGCGTTGGGCGCGGACGTGGGGCTGATGTAGAGCCGCGGCATCGGCTGGTGCGCGGTGGTGGCCAGTTCCCGGACGATGCGGTAGATGACCGGCGCCTGCACCTCGGTGATCGGCTGGGCGTGCATGGCCTTGAGCGCCATCTTGTCGCTGTTGAAGTACACGTACGCGTTCATTCCGACCGCGAACACGATCGCCAGCAGCAGGATGGTGGGGTTGCGGAACAACGCGCCGATGAACACGATCAGCGCCGACATGCCGACCAACAGAACCAGAGTCTTCGCCCCGTTTGCGTAGCGCACGTCACGCCTTCCTTGTCGTTGTCACCCGATCACGTCACCCGAGTTTCGGGATCTTGATCATTCAACGAAACACCCTGGCGGGACGGTTCCCGCACGGACGACGAGAATCGGGTGAAGACGAGTTCAGGTACTGACGATACGGCTCAGCCGACGCGCTCGATCGTGTAATCGACGAGCTTCACGAGGGCGTCGTTGGCGGGGCCCTGCGGCAGTTCGGCGAGCTGCGCGCGCGCCTGGACCGCGAACTCCTCCAGCTTCGCCTTGGCGGCGGCCATGCCTGGCGACCGTTCGAGGAGCGCGAGCGCCTCCGCGACGTCGTCGTCGTTGGTGACGGGGCCGTCGAGGAGCACCCGGAGGCGATCGGCGTCGGGTCCCTCGTCGCGCAGTGCGTACAGGACGGGCAGCGTGTGGACGCCCTCACGCAGGTCGGTTCCGGGTGTCTTGCCGGACTGCGCGGACACCGAGGAGATGTCGATGATGTCGTCGGAGATCTGGAAAGCGGTGCCCACGGCGTCGCCGAGGCGTTCGAGCCGCTTCACGTGGTCGGCGTCCGCGCCGGAGAAGGTGCCGCCGAAGCGTCCGCACGCCGCGATGAGTGAGCCCGTCTTCTCCCACACGACCTTGAGGTAGTGCTCGACCGGATCCTGCTCGCCGCGAAGCCCGATCGTCTCGCGCATCTGGCCGGTGACGAGTTCGGCGAACGTTTCGGCGATGATGCGCACCGCCTCGGGTCCCAGCGTCGAGACGAGACGGGACGCGTGCGCGAACAGATAGTCGCCGGCGAGGATCGCAACGCTGTTGCCCCACCGCGAGTTCGCGCTGGGTGCACCGCGGCGCATCGACGCCTCGTCCATCACGTCGTCGTGGTACAGCGTGGCGAGGTGGACCAGCTCGACGACGGTGGCCGCCGTGACCACCGACGGGTCGGAGGCCTTCGGTCCGAGCTGGGCGGTGAGCACCGTGAACAGCGGGCGGAAACGCTTGCCTCCCGCCTTCGCGAGATGCAACGCCGCCTCCGTGAGGAAGTCCTCCCCGTCGGAGAGCTCACTGACCAGCAGTTCCTCGACTTGCTTCAGTCCTTCACGGACCGTGGCAGCGAGCTGCGGGTCGCCGAGATCGATCCCGGCGACCGTAGTGCCCACTACAGCGTCGGCAGCGGTGTGTGCTGCGCCCTCGGTGCTCACGTTCTCAGTACCCATTCCTGTCGTCAGTGACGGCTCGGTTCCCGCGCCGTCGGTGGCGGCTCGGCTACCACGGTAGTGAACCTAGCGGTTCCGCTGCCCGTCGGCCTCGCCGCGGTCGCATAGCGAAGCCTGACAGGATGTAGGTGTGGTCGCAGCAGAACAGTCGCCCGCGGGATCCCCGCTTCCCACCGTCACCGATGTCCTGGTCATCGGTGCTGGTCCGGCCGGTTCCTCGGCTGCCGCGTGGGCGGCGCGCGCCGGACGTGACGTGGTGCTCGCCGACGCGGCGGTGTTTCCCCGTGACAAGACGTGTGGCGACGGACTCACTCCGCGTGCCGTCGCCGAGCTCGATCATCTGGGTCTCGGCGACTGGGTGCGGTCGAAGGGGACCAACCGCGGGCTGAGGCTCAGCGGGTTCGGCCAGGAGCTCGAACTCGAGTGGCCGGGACGGTCGTTCCCGGCCGTCGGCAGCGCGGTGGCCCGCACCGAGCTGGACGACAGGATCCGTGCGACCGCCGTCGACGCGGGGGCCGTCATGGTGCAGGGCGCCAAGGCGATCGGAGTCGAACGGGACGGCGACCGGGTGACGGCGGTGGCCCTGAAGACCTCCGACGGAGCCCACACCATCGGCTGCCGGACGCTGATCGTCGCGGACGGCGTCCGGTCCACGCTGGGCAAGCAGCTGGGCCGTGAATGGCACCGGGACACGGCATACGGTGTTGCCGCCCGCGCGTACATCGCCACCGACCGCAGCGCCGACCCGTGGATCACCTCGCACCTCGAACTGCGGGACGGTGCGGGGACGCTGCAGTCGGGCTACGGCTGGGTGTTCCCCCTCGGCACCGGAGAGGTGAACATCGGCGTCGGCACCCTCGCCACCGCCAAACGTCCGGCCCCGGGTGCGCTGCGACCGCTGCTCGACCTGTACACGGCGCAGCGGCGCGACGAGTGGAAGTGGGACGGCGAGCTGCGCGCGGTGGCGTCGGCGTTGCTGCCGATGGGCGGTGCGGTCTCGCACATCGCGGGCCGGAACTGGGCGATCATCGGCGACGCGGCGGCGTGCGTGAATCCGCTGAACGGCGAGGGCATCGACTACGGGCTCGAAGGGGGGCGCCTGGTCGCGGAGATCCTCGACTCCGACGACCTGACGGAGCTGTGGCCCGCGATCCTCCGGGAGCGGTACGGCCGGGCGTTCTCCGTGGCGCGGCGACTCGCCGGACTGCTGACCGTCCCCCGGGTTCTGCCCGCCTCCGGTCCGGTGGCGATGCGGTCCCGTGCGCTGATGACCATCGCGGTCCGGGTCATGGGCAACCTCGTCACCGAGGAGGACAGCGACCTCACCGCCCGCGCGTGGCGGGCGTCCGGTCTGCTGTCGACGAAGGTCGACTCGCGGCCGCTGTTCGGCTGAGGTTCAGCGGGTGGCGCGGTGCAGGGCCACCACACCGCCGGTGAGGTTGCGCCACTGCACGTTCCGCCATCCGGCCGCCTCGATGCGCAGCGCGAGTTCTTGCTGGGTCGGCCAGGCGCGGATCGATTCCGCGAGGTACACGTAGGCGTCGGGGTTGCTGCTGACGGCGCGCGCGACCCGCGGCAGCGCCCTCATCAGGTACTCCATGTAGACCGTGCGGAACGGCCCGAACACCGGGGTCGAGAACTCGCTCACGACGAGGCGTCCGCCGGGCTTGGTGACGCGGGCGATCTCGCGGAGACCGGCGTCGAAGTCGGAGACGTTGCGCAGCCCGAAGGAGATGGTTGCGGCGTCGAACACGGCGTCGGCGTAGGGCAGGTGCATGGCGTCGCCCGCGACCATCGGGACGTGGCGCCCGCTGCCTGCCTGCAGCATTCCCTTGGAGAAGTCGGTGGCCACACACCACGCACCCGACCGTCCGAGCTCGACAGTCGAGACGCCGGTCCCCGCCGCGAGGTCGAGAACGCGCTCCCCCGGCTTCAGTGCCAGGGCCGAGCGCGTCGCCTTGCGCCAGCTGCGGTCCTGACCGAACGACAGGATCGTGTTGGTGAGGTCGTAGCGCTTCGCGACGCCGTCGAACATCGACGCGACCTCGTGCGGATCCTTTTCGAGCGACGCCCGCGAACCGTGTGTAGTTGCCACGCCCGAAACGCTACCAACCGCGCCCGGCGCCGATGTCGGCGCCGGGCGCGGGGGCGAGGCGGTTATTTCTTGGAGACCCGCACCAGCTTCTTGTTGACGAATTCGTCCATCCCCCACGGACCGAGTTCGCGACCGACGCCGGAGCGCTTGACGCCACCGAACGGCAACCCGGGAAGCGTCGTGCCGTGTTCGTTGACGAAGGCCATGCCGACGTCGAGCCGGTCGGCGACTTCCCGCGCCCCGTCGAGGTCGGTGCTCCACACCGAACCGCTGAGCCCGTAAGAGGAGGAGTTGGCGAGTTCCACGGCTTCGTCGGCGGTGGCGACCTTGTAGACGACGCCGACCGGTCCGAACAGTTCCTCGCTGTACGCCCGCATCTCGGGGGTCACGTCGACGAGCAGTGTCGGTTCGACGTACGAGCCGGGGCCGTCGATCTTCTTCCCGCCCGCGAGGAGCGTCGCACCCTTGGCGACGGCGTCCTCGATCTGCTCGATCAGCGAATCCGCGGCGCTCTGCGAGGACAGCGGCCCGAGGACGGTCTTCGCGTCGAGCGGATCGCCGGTCGGGGTGGCCTTGAACGACTCGGCGAGCTTCGAGACGAACTCGTCGTAGTTCGGCTCGGTCACGATGAATCGCTTGGGCGAGTTGCAGGCCTGGCCCGCGTTGGACAGGCGGGCACGGGTCGCGGTCTTGACCGTGGCGTCCATGTCGTTGGTGTCCAGGACGACGAACACGTCGGACCCGCCGAGCTCGAGCACCACCTTCTTGAGGTTGCGGCCCGCCGTCTCGGCGACGCTGGTCCCGGCCCGCTCACTGCCGGTGAGGGAGACGCCCTGCACACGCGGATCCGCAATCATGTCGGCGATCTGCTCGTTGGTGGCGAACACGTTGATGTACGCATCCTCGGGGAGACCGGCCTGCCGGAAGATCTCCTCCATCAGCAGTGCCGACTGCGGACAGTTCGGGGCGTGCTTGAGCAGCACCGTGTTGCCGAGCATGAGGTTCGGCGCCGCGAAGCGGGCGACCTGGTAGTACGGGTAGTTCCACGGCATCACGCCGACGAGCGCACCGATCGGCCTGCGGTAGACCACGGACTCGTCCGCGCCCGGCACGTCGAGCCGTTCCGCCTCGAGCAGTGCGGGGCCGTTGTCCGCGTAGTAGCGGTAGATCGCCGAGGAGAGCTTGACTTCGCCTTTGGCCTCGCGGACGGGTTTGCCCATCTCGAGGGCGATCATCCGCGCCAGTTCGTCTTCACGTTCCGCGTAGAGATCGGCGGTTCGGCTCAGGACCCGGGCGCGTTCCTCGGCGGGGGTCGTCCGCCAGTCGAGATATCCGTTGTGGGCGCGGGAGAGCGCCGACTCCACTCCTGCATCGTCCAAGGTCGTGAATTCCCGGACGGTTTCACCGGTCGCGGGATTGACAGTCTTGTACTTGGCCATACTCCGGGCAACCACGAGACGACCTCTCGAATTCCCCACCGGTATCGATGCGGTGGTCAGGCCGCTCGCGTCTCGCGAAAGCCCTCCCCGCCGACGACCGCCGCGTAGTGGCCCAGCAGCTCGTCGCAGATCGCGGGCCACGTGCGGTGCAGCACCGACTGCCGGGCGGCCTCCCCGAAGCGGGCCCGCATGCGGCGGTCGCACAGCGCCTCGACGGCGCTCGGCAGCAGTTCGCCGAACCGGTCGACCGGAAGCAGGTAGCCGTTGCGGCAGTGCGCGACCAGATCGCGCGGCCCCCCGGCATCCGGTCCGATCACCGGCACCCCGCTGGACAGCGCCTCCTGCACCGCCTGGCAGAACGTCTCGTGCTCGCCCGGGTGGACGAAGACGTCCAGGCTCGCGTAGGCCTCGGCCAGCTCCACACCGCCGAGCTGACCGGTGAACACCGCATCGGGCATCAACCGCTGCAGGCGCGCCCGCTCCGGACCGTCGCCGACGATTACCAGCCGGACCCGCTGGTCGCCGGCGAGTGCGGCCAGCCGCTCGACGTGTTTCTCGGGTGCGAGCCTGCCCACGAATCCGACGACCAGCCGGTCCGAGCCGTCCAGCCAGGAGTCCCGCAGACCGGTGCTGCGGCGGGACGGCGCGAACCGAGCGGTCTCCACGCCGCGGGCCCAGCGGTGGACCCTCGGAATCCTCTGCTCGGCGAGCGCCTCGACCGCCGACGTGGACGGCGCGAGGGTGCGGGTGCAGCCCCGGTGGATGCGACGCGTCCAGGCCCACGCCGCACGGCTGGTGATGCCGAGGCCGTAGCTCTCGGCGAAACCCGCCACGTCCGTCTGGTACACCGCGACGGTGGGGACGTCGAGCCGGTGCGCCGCACCGAGCCCGCCCGCCCCGAGGAGGAACGGCGACGCCAGATGCACGACGTCGGGGTCGAACGCCCGCAGCGCGGCGGTGAGTCCGGGCTGCGGCAGACCGACCGGGAGTGAACTGACCTTCGGCACCATCACCGCGGGCACCCGGTGGACCGGCACACCGTCGTGTTCGGTCGGCGCGGACGTCAGCGATCCGACCGTGTCCGGGGCGACGACCATCGCCTGGTGTCCGGTGCGCTGGAGGTGGTCGAGGACCCGCAGCACCGAGTTGGTCACACCGTTCATGTTGGGAAGAAACGATTCCGCGACGATGGCTACTCTCACGCGCTCAGCGTGGCAGTGCTCGTGGTCACAGCAGCGAGATCGACGTGACCGTCGCGCGAAGTTCCGGGAAACTCAGGATGACACTGCCGGCTGGGCCTCCGGCGAACTCTCCCGCCGCCGCAGGTACCAGATCACCGGTCCCGCGATCAGCCAGGTCACGACGATCAGCGAACCGGCGGGGACGACGGCCACGCTGGCGTCGCGTCCGGACACCCGCACCAGGTCGGGGTCGCTGCGCGCGTACTCGACGTCGATCCGCTGCCCCACCGTGAGCTTGGTCGGGTACAGCACGCCCAGTTCGGGGTTGTGCGTCACCCCGTCGGGCGTGACGAAGCTGATGGCGGACCGCAGCGATCCCGCCGACAGCACCTCCGCCGTGGCCACGCCCCGGTCGGATTGGATGGTGTGGTCGTTGCGCCAGGCGGCCAGCACGAGGAGCACGGCGAGGACCGAGATGCCGATCGCCGTCACCAGCACCCCCCGCCGGACGCGCCGCGACACCCGCGTATTCACAGTTGTGCCCGCACCGCGGCGTGCAGTTCGCGCAGCCCGGAACGTTCGGTGGTCACCTCGAGCACCCGGATGCCGCGGTCGCCGGGCGCCTCCGGCGCGCTCAGCCGCGTCGACAGCTCACCCAGCCCCACCAGGTGATGCTCCACCCGGTAGGCAGCGCAGAGTGCGGCGAGATCCATCCCGTGCGGGGTGCCGAAGACACGCTCGAACACCCCCGCGTACTGGGGATCGCCCTGTTCGAGCAGTTCGAAGATGCCGCCGCCGTCGTCGTTGGCGACCACGATGGTCAGGTCCCGGGGCCGCGGTTCGCCCGAACCGATGAGCAGCCCGGACGCGTCGTGCAGGAACGTGAGGTCGCCGAGCAGGGCCACCGTCCGCCCCTCCTCGTAGGCCAGGGCCGCCCCGACGGCGGCGGACACGGTGCCGTCGATGCCGGCGACACCCCGATTGGACAGCACCCGGATCTTCGGCGCCGGATAGCTGACGAGCGCGGCGTCCCGCACGGGGTTGGATGCCCCGAGCAGCAACTGGTCACCGTCGGTCAGGGCGTCCATGACGGCGGCCGCCACGTGCAGTCCCGTCGCCTTCGGGTGCGCGGCGAGCTGCGCGCGCACCGCCTTGTCGGTGTGTTCGGACAGCGTGCGGCACCGATTGATCCAGGCCCGGTCGGGTTCACCGGACACGACCGCGCGGGTGCCGGTGGCCAGCACATTGCCGGACACGTCGGGCCAGCGGGGGCCGGTGGTGAGCGCGTAGACGGCCACCGACGGATCGGCGAGGACCTTCGACACGGACCGGTGGAGGGTGGGGCGCCCGGTGATGACGGCCTGCCGCGGTTTGAGCTGCGGCAACGCCATCGGATGCACCGGGATGCCGTGCAGCGGCGCGGTCGGCTCGGCGACCGTGGGAAGTCCGGCGAGCTCCGGCCGCAGCGCGGACCCGTGCCCGGAGATCACGATGGTGTCGGGGGTGAGGTCGAGGTCCATCGGCACGTCGAGGGTCGCGTGCTGGGTGGTGGTCCACGCCGCCCCACCCGGTCGTCCCTGCGGGACCGGTCCCTGCGCGTGGACGTCGGGAACGAGCGGTTCGCGGAGCGGGATGTCGAAGTGCACGGGACCGGCGTTGCCCGACCTCGTGCCGCGCGCTGCGGCGAGGACCCGGCACACGGCCGAACGCCACTGGCTGTTCTGCCCGGCATCGTCCTCGGCCAGGCCCAGGCTGATGGTTGCGCGCACCTGGCTGCCGAACAGTCCGAGTTGCTCGATGGTCTGGTTGGCGCCCGTGCCGAGCATCTCGTACGGGCGGTTGGCGCTGAGCACCACGAGCGGCACCCGGGCGTAGTTCGCCTCGAGCACCGCGGGTCCGAGATTGGCGACCGCGGTGCCGGACGTCATGACGATCGGGACGGGGCGCTTGCCGGCCACGGCCAGGCCGAGCGCGAGGAATCCCGCGGTGCGTTCGTCGATGCGCATGTGCAGACGCAGCCGGCCCTCGAGGTCGGCGGCCTGCAGGGCGAACGCCAGCGGCGCGTTGCGCGAACCCGGGCAGAGCACGACCTCGCGTACTCCCCCGCGGACCAGTTCGTCGACGACCGCGGTGGCTTGTGCAGTGGACGGGTTCACGACATCAAGAGTGTCAGATACTCCGGCAGGTCCGTCCGGCGACCTCGCCGGGTGAGTTCACGGCCACATCGCGGGCGCTGACACCATGAACGCATGCGCACTGTCTTCGATCCCGCCGAGCTTCCCCCACACCGCATGTATCAGGTGCTGACCGCGTCGATCGTGCCCCGGCCGATCGCGTGGGTGTCCACCGTCTCGGCGGACGGGGTGGCCAACCTGGCCCCGTACAGCTTCTTCTCGGTGTCCAGCACGCACCCGCCGGTGGTGCAGTTCACCTCGGTGACCCGCAAGGACAGCCTCCGCAATATCGAGGCGACGGGAGAGTTCGTGATCAACGTGGCGACGGAGCCGCTGATCTCGACGGTGAACGCCAGCTCTGCCCCGTTCGACAGCGAGGTCGACGAGTTCGCCGCGCTGGGCATCGACACCGAACCCAGCGAGCGGGTCCGTCCCGTGCGGGTCGCGGGTTCGCCGGTCGCCATCGAGTGCACCCTGCACCAGGTGATACCTGTCGGTGATTCGTTCGTGGTGATGGGCGACGTCGTCACGGTCGCGGTGCGGCCCGAGGCGCTCGCCGACGACGGGCTTCCGGACTTCGCGGAACTCGCCCCGCTCAGCCGGCTCGGCCGCAACGAGTGGGGTCTGCCGCCGAAGGTCGTGATGCTCGACCGGCCGCATCGACCCGCATGACCGATCGATTGGTTAGGCTTACCTGACAAATCGCACCGCTACCGGGGGAGTAACCAACGCCATGGCTCAACGCAGCAAGTTCGTCAAACCTCGGAGTCGCCGGATCGCGTCCGCACGCGTCGTCGCGGGCAAGCAGATCAGCCCGAACTTCGTCCGCGTCACCATCGCGGGCGAGGAACTCGACTCCGTCAGCCCGATGGGGTTCGACCAGTGGTTCCGGATGTTCATCCCCCAGCGGGGACAGAGCACGCTGCGCCTTCCGACCAGCGCGAGCAACCTCTGGTACGCGCAGTACAAGCTGATGTCCAAGGACACCCGGCCGGTCGTGCGCAACTACACGATCCGCGAGATCCGCGTGGCGGGAACGGGAACGTTCGGCGACACCACCGAGATCGACATCGACTTCGCCTCGCACGGCGACCTCGGTCCCGCGTCGGCGTGGGCGAACTCGGCCGCGGCCGGTGACGAGGCGGCAATCCTCGACGAGGGGCTGATCTACAACCCGACGCCGGATGCGGAGTGGCAATTGCTCGTCGGTGACGAGAGCGCGCTTCCCGCCATCGTCGGGATCCTGCGGTCGGCGCCGCGGGACCTGCGGGCCGAAGTGTTCGTCGAGATTCCCGATGCCGAAGACGCTCAGGAGGTTTCGGTGGGTGACGGCGTGAACGTGCACTGGCTGGTGCGCGAGGACGCCGATGCCCGTCCGGGAGTGCTCGCGCTGAACACCGTGAAACAGGCGGAGTTGCCGGCCGGGCCGTCCTACACGTTCGTGGCCGGCGAGAGCGAGCTGACGACGGCGTTGCGGCGCCACCTCGTGAACGAGCGCCACATCCCGAAGTCCGATATCGCGTTCACCGGGTACTGGCGCCACGGCCACGCTGCCAACTGACCACAGGTGAGTGGCACGGCACGCCCGGGGCGCGCCGTGCCACTCACCCGGCTTCTCAGTTGGCGTGCTTCTGAACGAGGGCGCCCAGACGCGGAAGTGCCTCGATCACATTCTTCTTCGCCGACGGACGCAGCGACGAGTACACCTTCTTGACAGCACCGCGGTCGCTGCCCGCGATGCGCTCGTCGGTCACGCCGAGGAGCGAGTCCGCGACCTCGTCGCCACGCGCGACCAGGTACTCGGAGAATCCGGCCTCACCACTGGCGGTGAAGGCCTGCCAGTACGGCTCGAGCTTGGTGACGAATGCCGGCAGCAGGCCCTCGATGGCGTCCGGCACGATCGACGGTCCCACCTTCTTGACGGCGCCGTATCCACCCTTGAGTGCCAGTCCCGAAGCCCCCGACTTGTCCGAAACCTCCGCGTCGATGAGAGCCTGGACGTCTGCGATGACCGCAGGAACGCGCGACTCGTCGAGCAGGGTTTCGTTCAGAGCTGCAACCACTTTCAATGCCTCCGTATTGACTGAGCGATCAGGTCCGGCCAGACACTATACGAAAAACCGGACTCCGCGTTGTTCGAGCAGGCCATGGCACCGGCGTGCCCGCTCGATCCACCAGCGTGAACGCTCCGCGGACGCGGCGAGAGCCGTGACGCGTTCGACGTCGGGTACCACCGCTTCGACGGTGAGTTCGCCGTCGACGGGTTCGCGGGGGCGGGCCACGTCCGCCTCGAAGAGTCCCCCGGTACCCAGACCGCACGCGAACTGCAATTCGGGGAGGGCGGCGGCAGCGGCGACACCGGCGGCGATGCCGACAGCGGTGTCCAAGGCACTCGACACGACCACCGGCACACCGTACGAAGACAACTCGTCCGCGAGCGACAGCAGCCGCCGCATCCCCCCGAGCGGGGCGACCTTCACGACGGCCACGTCGGCACCGCCTGCCCGCACGACCTTCAGCGGATCCTCGGCGCGCCGGATGCTCTCGTCGGCGGCCACCCGCACATCGGGCATCCGCCTGCGGACCTCCACCAATTCGGGCACAGTCGCGCACGGCTGCTCGGCATATTCGAGCGGACCGTCGACGGTCAGTGCCCGCAGCGCGGCCTCGGCCTCGTCGACCGACCATCCCCCGTTCGCGTCGACGCGCACGTTCGGAACGAGTGCGCGGACCGCCCGCACCCGTGCGACGTCGTCGTCGAGGGTCTGACCACGTTCGGCCACTTTCACTTTCGCGGTCCGCGCGCCGGGGTAACGCTCGAGCAGGGCGGGCACCCGCGCGGCGTCGACGGCGGGGACGGTGGCGTTGATCGGCACCCGCGTGCGCACCGCGGGCGGCGGCCCCAGCCAGGCGTCCTCGATCGCCGACTGCAACCAGTGCGCCGCCTCGTCGTCCGCATACTCGGGGAACGGCGCGAACTCGCCCCACCCCGCGGGGCCCCGCAGCAGCAACGCTTCTCGCGTCGTGATGCCGCGGAACCGCACGCGCATGGGCAGACTCACCACGACGGCGTCGGCCAGGACCTCCTCCACGGAGGGCAGGGACGTCACGAGGTCAGGGCTGCCCGGGCAGCAACTGGAGCATGAGGGCCTCGCAGTCGGCGAGCAACGTGTCGTCCTGCATCAACCGTGCGGTGATGAACGTCTTGCGACCCTCCACTCGGTCGACGCTGCCCTCGACGGTCAGACGCGTGTCGAGCGGTGTGATCGCGCGGTAGTTCACGTGCAGGTAGGCGGTGCGGCTGATGGGCCGCCCGTACGCGTGGACGATCATGCCCATCAGGTCGTCGAACAGCAGCGGCAGCGTGCCGCCGTGCGCGGCGCCGTTGCCGCCGAGGTGGTAGCGCCGGAACATGCCCGCGCTGCGCACCCCCTCGGGCCCGAACTTCTCGATATTCCACGGCGGCATGAGGAGACTCCCCCGGCCCGGCAACTCGATCGTGCGGCCCGCCGGCGACCGCCCCTCGGGAACGACGTACGGTCCGAGCAGTTCGGCCAGCTTCTCCACCTGGTCCGCGGCCTGCGTGAGCACGTCGTCCGGGGCGTCGACCGACACCGCGAGGTCCTGCAACGTGCGCATTCCCTCGACGAACCGCGGCCAGTCCGGGCCGGGTGTCACCGGCTCGTACTTGGGGAACCCGCCGTGGTGCTCGTACTGGTCGTCGCCTTTGCCGTCGAGACGGGTGACGTCGGCAGCCTGTTCGCTCATACCTGCACGGTAAACCCGGGCAAACTCGTGCGCGCGCGGACACCCACCAACGGCACCCGATAACCTCGGAGCCGTGACTTTCAACCCGCAGCACTGGCGACCGGTTCCCGGTTTCGAGAACCTGACCGACATCACCTACCACCGGCATGTCACCCAGGGAATCGTCCGGGTGGCGTTCGACCGTCCCGAAGTGCGCAACGCCTTCCGCCCGCACACCGTCGACGAGTTGTACAAGGCGCTCGACCACGCCCGGATGACGTCCGACGTGGGCGCCGTGCTGCTCACCGGCAACGGTCCGAGCCCCAAGGACGAGGGCTGGGCGTTCTGCTCCGGCGGCGACCAGCGCATCCGCGGACGCAGCGGATACCAGTACGCGGAAGGGGAAACCGCGGACACCGTCGACAAGGCCCGCGCCGGACGTCTCCACATCCTCGAGGTCCAGCGGCTGATCCGGTTCATGCCGAAGGTGGTCATCTGCCTCGTCAACGGCTGGGCCGCGGGCGGCGGTCACAGCCTGCACGTGGTCTGCGACCTGACCCTCGCCAGCCGCGAACACGCCCGTTTCAAGCAGACCGACGCCGACGTCGGCAGCTTCGACGGCGGCTACGGCAGCGCCTACCTCGCCAAGATGGTCGGCCAGAAGTTCGCCCGCGAGATCTTCTTCCTCGGTGAGACGTACACCGCGGAGGAGATGCACCAGATGGGCGCCGTCAACAAGGTCGTCGACCACGCCGAACTCGAGGACGTGGCCATCGACTGGGCCACCAAGATCAACGGCAAGTCCCCGCAGGCCCAGCGCATGCTCAAATACGCATTCAACCTGCAGGACGACGGCCTCGTCGGTCAGCAACTGTTCGCCGGCGAGGCGACCCGCATGGCGTACATGACGGACGAGGCCGTCGAGGGCCGCGATTCCTTCCTCGAAAAGCGCGAACCCGACTGGAAGCCCTACCCCTGGTATTTCTGACGCGACCCGCATCCCGTATTTCTGAGCGCCTACGTGTACTCGACCGCCATCCGGTCGATGGTGCCGTTGAACGGGAACGGCGCCCGGTCGTAGTAGTCCAGCGACACCGGGGAACCGAGGCAGGTGCCGACGTCGAGACAGTCGTTGGCTGTGAACAGCAACGGCACGCTCACCGGCACCTGCCCCTCCCCGACGACATCGCCGTCGACACAGAGCTTCACGTTCAGCGGTCCACCGGGCCGCGCCTCGACGAACTCCGTGACCACCTGCACCGTGCGGGTGCCCGGCGGGATCGGCACCGTCGAACGAATCTTGGTGCGCATCAGGATGAACAGGTTGTACTCGTAACAGAGGTAGCCGTCGTCGACGAAACACGTGAGTCCGCCGGCGTTGCTCCCCAGCGCGTAGAGCACTCCGCTCGGATTGTCCGGCGCGGAGAGGTCGAGGGTGACCCGGTTGTTCTTGTTCCCCAGCGCGGGAGCGCAGAACTCGGGCATGCGGATCGTGTCGCCGGAGAACTCCCAGCTCGTGTACGGCGTCGTGATCCGCTGCTCGGGATGCAGCGCGATGACCCACAGCCCGCCGCCGACGGGGAGCGCGTTGTTCTTCGCAGCCTCGATCGCGAACAGTTCCCGCAATTGCGCCAGCTTCTGCGGATACTGCTCGGCGAGATCCCGGTTCTGGGTCCAGTCCTCGTCCAGGTTGTAGAGCTCCCACACGTCGTCGTCCGGGCTCCAGTCGCGGATGCCGCCCGGCACACCCGCCGCCCAGGGTGCGCGTGGCCCGAACGCGGACGCCATCCAACCGTCGTGGTAAATCGCCCGGCTGCCCATGATCTCGAAGTACTGGGTGAGCTTTCCCCCGGTGGCGTCGCGTTCGACGAGCGTCTGCGCGAAGCTGGTGCCGTCCACCGGGTCCTGCGGAACACCGTTCACCGTCCGCGGCGGGGTGATTCCGACGATGTCGTACAGCGTCGGTACCACGTCGTTGCAGTGCAGGAAATGCGTGCGAGGCGTCGGGTCCGGTGTCACCTTCGCCGGCCACCGCACGACCATCGGGTTGCGGGTGCCACCGAGATGGGACGCCAGCAGCTTCATCCCCTTGTACGGCGCGCTGCCCGCCCACGCCCAGCCCGCGTGATACATGTTGTCGGTCTTCGGCGACCCCAGGACGTCGAGGCCACCGAGTTCCTCGAGGGCCGCGATGTGCTGGGCCGTTGTGGTGGGAATGCCGTTCTGCGCCAACAGTTCACTGATCGTTCCGTTCTGACCCTCACCCGACGAGCCGTTGTCGCCCCAGATGTACAGGACCAATGTGTCGTCCCTGTAGCCCAGACGGTCGAGCTCGTCGAACAACCTGCCCACCTGGACGTCGCAGTGCTCGGCATACCCGGCCGCGACCTCCATCAGCCGGCGCTGGAAGGGTTTCTCGTCCTCGGGAATGTCGTCCCATGCGGCCATCGTCGGGTCCCGGTCGGTCAGCTCCGCTTCGGGGGGAATCCAGCCCTTCTCCTTCGCCCTCGTGAAGACCCGCTCCCGGTAGGCATCCCAGCCGTCGTCGAACTTCCCGGCGTACTTGTCGGCCCACGGCTTCATGATGTGGTGCGGTCCGTGCAGACAGCCGCTGGCCCAGTACATGAAGAACGGTTTGTCGGCGTCGAACGCCTTGTGCCTGCGCAGCCAGCCGATGGCATCGTCGGCGAGATCCTCACTGAGGTGGTATCCCTGCTCCGGGGTCTTCGGAGGCAGCACCACCGTCGTGTTCCGCACCAGGTTCGGCTCGTACTGCGACGCCTCGCCGGCGAGGAAGCCGTAGAAGTACTCGAACCCGAGACCCGTCGGCCAGTTGTCGAACGGGCCCGCGGCAGTGGTCTCCTCGGCCGGTGTGTTGTGCCATTTCCCGAAAGCGGCAGTGCTGTACCCGTAGTGGCGCAGCACCTCGGGCCCCGTCGCACTCGACCTCGGGATGCGGCCGGAGTAGCCGTCCCAGTCGTTGGCCAGTTCGGCGATCTGCCCGTTGCCGACGCGATGGTGGTTGCGTCCGGTCAGCAGCGACGCCCGGGTCGGCGAACACATTGCGGTCGTATGGAATCGGTTGTACCCGAGACCGTCCTGCAACATCGCGTCGAGCGTCGGGGTGTTCACCTCACCGCCGAGGCCGCTCGGCAGGCCCGGCCCGGCGTCGTCGATGAGGACGATCAGAATGTTCGGGGCGTCGTCGGGAAGCCGCCGCTCCTTCGGACGAGGGCTGTACACCGACTCCTGCATGGTCCGGCCGGCGATGCTTCCCGACGGTGTCGGCGGGAACGGTAACGATTCGCCGCCCGCTATCGGCTTGCCTGTCACGCTCGATGTCATGGCCCGGTCCCCTCGTCGTCCGATGCTGTCGATCCAGTCCAACATCGGGCGGTCGCGCACGAGTAGACCCACGGAGGGTGAAATACGCGGGCCGATTCGTCGCCTCGGCAGGAGAGGACACGCGGGGTCTCCGATTCGGGCACACTGACCCACATGAGCATCGACCGCGAGCTCCCCGCACCGGAACATCGCCGTCCCCCCGGAGTGAGCGACGACACCGTCGCCGCGCTCGGGAAGTTGTCGGAGGCCCTCGAAACGGTCGAGCGTGCCCGCGGGCACCTCTACTCGTTCCATCAGCTGATCGGACACGCCGATCTTCAGCTCGGCGAAGCCGTCGAAGCGCTCCGCGCCGCGGGACACGCGGCCGTCGCGGACCGGGTGGAGACCGAACTCGTGGGACGCAACGTCGTCGAGGGCCGGTGGACGTTCCAGATCGTCGAGGAGTTCGACGATCACTACTGGTCGCCGCTGCGCGAGCACGAGCGTGACGCACGTCACGAACTCGCCGACGGACGGCGGCACCTGTTCGAGGCGGAGATGAAGGAAGATCGACGGACACACGGCCGGACGGGGCACGAAGCCCGTCCCGGCGAAGGAGGGTGAGGCGTGGAGATCCTCAGCAGCAGGACGATTCTGCGGCCCCGCGACTACACGACGACGCTGAGCTTCTACCGCGACATCCTCGGACTCGCGACCGCCCGCGAATACCCCGGCGGCACGGTGTTCTTCGCCGGTCAGGGCCTGATCGAGGTTGCCGCGCACGGGGGAACCGGCGAGTCGTCCTCCTTCGACGGCGCCCTGTGGCTGCAGGTTCGCGATCTCACGGCGGTGCAGACCGAGCTGGTTCTGGCCGGGGTGAAGATCGACCGCGAAGCCCGGCAGGAACCGTGGGGGCTGTTCGAGATGTGGATCGCGGACCCCGACGGAATCCCGATCGTTCTGGTGCAGATCCCGGAGGATCACCCCATCCGCCGCGACACCCGTCCGAAGGGTGAGAACTGACGGAAGGCCATACGCAGGAGTGATCCTGTACACCGGACGTCAGCTGTACATTCTCGGTTGAAATCCGCACAATCTGGGTGTGACCGCAGAGCTCGTAGTTCTCCTGGTGGTGGTCGTCACCGCCCTCGCTTTCGATTTCACGAACGGCTTTCACGACACCGGCAATGCAATGGCCACCTCGATCGCGACGGGAGCTCTGCGACCCAAGGCCGCTGTCGCGCTCTCCGCATCGTTGAATCTGGTCGGCGCGTTCCTGTCCGTGGAGGTTGCGGCGACCGTCGCCAAGGGCGTGGTGAACCTGGGAGAAGTCGGCGGCGAGGATCTGCTGCTCATCGTGTTCGCCGGGCTGGTCGGCGGGATCATCTGGAATCTGGCGACGTGGCTGCTGGGCCTGCCGTCGAGCTCGTCCCACGCACTGTTCGGCGGACTGATCGGTGCGGCCATCGCGTCCATCGGCATGAGCGGTGTCGAGTGGGGCGGCGTGCTCAGCAAGGTCGTCGTTCCCGCCGTCCTCGCCCCCGTGGTCGCAGCGCTGGTCGCCACCGCGGGCACCAAGCTGGTCTACCGGATCACCTCCGGCGTGCCGGAGGACACCAAGGAGCACGGGTTCCGCATCGGCCAGATCGGTTCCGCATCCCTGGTATCGCTTGCCCACGGAACCAACGACGCCCAGAAGACGATGGGCGTGATCTTCCTCGCACTCGTCGCGCACGGAAGCCTGTCAGCAGACGACGAGATGCCGTTCTGGGTGAAGCTCAGTTGCGCCATCGCCATCGCGCTCGGCACCTACCTCGGCGGCTGGCGCATCATCCGCACGCTCGGCAAGGGACTCGTCGAGATCGCCGCTCCCCAGGGCATGGCCGCGGAGTCGTCGTCCGCCGCAATCATCCTGACGTCCAGCCACCTCGGACTGCCGCTGTCCACCACGCACGTCGCGACCGGCTCCATCCTCGGCACCGGCCTCGGCCGCAAGGGCGCCGAGGTCCGCTGGGGCATCGCCGGACGTATGGCCGTCGCGTGGCTCGTCACGCTGCCGTCCGCGGCGATCGTGGGAGCCGTGTGCTGGGTCATCGCCCACATGATCGGCGGCCTGCCCGGTGTTCTCGTCGTGTTCGCCGCCCTGATCGTGCTCGCCGGGTTCATGTACCTGCGCTCCCGCCTGCAGCCGGTGACGTCCGGCAACGTCAACGCGGAGTGGGAGTCGGGCGGTGCCGACGTTCCCGCCGAACCCACCGAGCCGGGTGTGGCCGAGACCGCGGACTCCGCCGGTCCCGCCACGAGCCGCTGAGGGGCTCGCCATGACACTGCTGACCACCACCGTCAACTCGCTCTGGCAGGTCATCCTCGTCGGTCTGCTGTTCGGTGCCGGCCTACCCGCGATCTTCGCGCTCGGACTGCGCTCGCTCGGCGGCACGGACACCGGCGAGGGCGTCTCGCAGCCGACCGCCGCAGGCCGGATCGGCGCCTGGGCCTGCTTCGCCGTGGTGCTGATCGCGATCATCACTGGGATACTTCTCTTGATGCAGGGCTTTTTGGCCAGCAGCTTCGGTATCCACATCTTCTGAGCGGCGACCACGAGTCCCGTTCCACCGACGAAAGAAGCCGAACGCGTGCCCAAGAATTCACTTCGCTCCGTGCTCGACTGGCTACGCGCCGGGTACCCCGAGGGAATCCCGGCGAAGGACCATTTCGCGTTGCTGGCCGTGCTGCGTCGCCGTCTCACCGACGAGGAAATCGAACAGGTCGTCGCACTGTCCATCGAGACGGCCCACGAGACACCCGAACGCCACGTCGACTACGACAACATCCGCCGCCTCATCAGCGAGATCACCCACGAGGAACCCTCCGAGGAGGACGTCGCCCGGGTGACGGAGAACCTCGAGGCCGGAGGGTGGCCGGTCGGAACCGACGCCGAATGCGGCGAAGGCTCCGGCGACGGGGAAGAAACCCGCGACGCAGGCTAGCCATGAGCCTTCCACCGTTTCTCTCCTCCATCATCGGCTGGCTGCGAGCCGGCTACCCCAACGGCGTGCCCGAGCAGGACTACATTCCGTTGTTCGCGCTGCTCACCCGCCGCCTGTCGGAAGACGAGGTGGACGCCGTCGCCGACGCGCTCGTCGAGGAGGGTGACATTCCCATCGAGAAGACCGACATCCAGGTGCTCATCACCAAGGTCACCGACGAGTTGCCGCTGGAATCGGACGTCGACCGGGTGCGCAGCAACCTCGCCGCCGGCGGCTGGCCGCTGGCCGGGCCCGCCCAGTGAGCGAACTGCAGGTCCTGCCCGTCCCGTCGGGCGTCGGGGTTCTCGGCATCCTGCCGCAGCTGTCGGCGATCCTCGACGGAACCGCCCCCGCCACGCTCCCCGTCCCCGCCTCGGACGAGCGGGAGACCCGCCGACTGACGGACGCACTGCGCCCCGGGGAGCCGATCGACGACGGTGTCGCCCTCGTGGTCGCGACGTCCGGGACGACGGGAGTGCCGAAGGGGGCCATGCTGTCCGCGTCCGCCCTCCGCGCCAGCGGTGACGCGACACACGCGCGGCTCGGCGGTCCGGGCTCCTGGCTGCTGACCCTTCCCGCCCACCACATCGCGGGCATGCAGGTATTGCTGCGCAGTGTCCTCGCGGGCACCGAGCCGGTGGTGATCGACGTGACCGACGGCTTCGACCCCGGTGCGCTGCCTGCCGCAGTCGCGTCGATGAGCGGCCCCCGCCGCTACACCTCGCTCGTTCCGACCCAGCTGGTCAAGGCCCTCGACCACCCCGGCGCCGTCGGGTCGCTGGCCGCACTCGACGCCGTCCTCCTCGGCGGAGCCGCCACCCCCGCTCCGGTTCTCCGGCGCGCCGTCGACGCCGGCATCACCGTCGTCCGTACGTATGGCATGAGCGAGACGTGCGGTGGATGCGTGTACGACGGGGTGCCCCTCGACGGCGCCCGCGTGCGGATCGACGGTGGCGGCCGCGTCCTCCTCGGCGGGCCCATGCTCGCGTCCGGTTACCGCGGACTCCCCGACCATCCCGCGTTCGCCGAACCCGGCTGGTTCCGCACCGACGACGCCGGCGCCGTCACCGACGGCGTCCTCGGCATCTCCGGCAGACTCGACGAAGCCATCTCCACCGGCGGTCTCACCGTCGTCCCGCAAGTGGTCGAGGCGGCTCTCGTCGCGCACCCCGCCGTCCGGGAATGCGCGGTGATCGGCCTCCCCGACGAGCGACTGGGACGCCGCGTCACCGCTGTCGTCGTCGCCGAGCCCGGCACCGCACCGACACTCGCCGAACTCCGCTCCTTCGTCGAACGCACCCTCGACCCCACCGCCGCACCCCGCGAACTGCACCTCGTCGACACCCTCCCCCTCAGAGGCCCGGGAAAGGTCGACCGGCGCGCCCTGGAATCGCGGTTCGGCTAGCAGGTCCGCCTGCCCGCGGAGACATTGGCCAGATGCGCCCGCAATTTCCGCGCGTCTGGCCAAAATCCACGCGGATGCTGTTGTCCACAAGCCGACCTCTATCCACAGGCTCCGCGAAAGCCCAGGTGAGCGAACCGATCACCGCTGTGGGGTGGGGCACGATGTCGCCATGAGCGACCACGTGATCTTCCGACGCCAAGCCCTGGCCGACGGTTTCACCGACTCCGAGATCCGGCGTGCACGCGATTCCGGGCGTCTCGTGCGAATCGCGGCGGGTGCGTACGTTCCCGACGAGCACTTCGCCGCACTCGATGCGCCTGCGCTGCACCGGGCCCGCATTGCGGCGGCCGTGCAGTCGCGCCCACCCGGCGTCGTGGTGAGCCACACCTCTGCGGCACTGCTGCACGGCATGGACCTCGGCGACCTCCCATTGGAACGGGTGCATCTGACGAGGAACCACGCCTCCGGCGGTGGCCGAACCACGGGAGTCCACGTCCACGCCACACCGTTGGACGCGCCCGACGTCGTCACCCTGGGCGGGCTGGCGGTCACCTCCCCCGCCCGGACCGTGGTCGACACCGCACGCATCTCGACGTTCGACCAGGCCGTCGTCGTCGGCGATTCGGCCCTGCACCGTCGACTCGTCGCGCTCGACGAGATTCTGGACGAGGTCGGCCGAGCGGGACCTCGCAAGGGCCTCGCGACGGCGCGGCGGGCGGCGAGCTTCCTCGACGGTCGCAGCGAGAGCCCTGGGGAATCGCTGATCCGCATCCGGATCCGCCAGCACGACCTGCCGTCTCCCGAACTCCAGCACGTGCTCCACGACGGCACCGGTACCTTCCTCGGCCGAGTCGATGTCTTCTGGAGAGAATTCGGCGTGGTCGGGTACGGCGTCGACGGTGGCCAGGCGGCAGTCGCGGTCCACCGCGAGAAGCTCCGGGAGGACGCGATCCGCGACGCCGGGTACGAGGTCGTCCGGTGGACGTGGCGGGACCTGTTCGACTTCGCTGCCGTCAAGGCGCGCTTCGACAGGGCTTGCGCGCGTGCCGAGCACCGGCGTTGACAAACGTTTGCCGAGACATTCGCCAGATTCCGGCGCAATCGCCCCTGATTCAGGACGACGGTGTCCGCAAGCCCGTGCAAGAGGCGTGCAAGCCCGCTGCAAGGGGTGGGCTGCATCGTCTACGGCATGAACCTCACTGCAACTCCCCCAGCTATCGAGGCCGACGGGCTCGTGAAGCTCTTCGGCCGTCAGCGCGCCGTCGACGGCGTGAGCCTGTCCGTTCCGACCGGGTCGGTGTACGGAGTGCTCGGCCCGAACGGCGCCGGCAAGACCACGACGGTGCGGATGCTTGCGACGCTGTTGCGTCCGGACGGCGGCGAGGCCCGCATCTTCGGTCACGATGTGGTGCGCGAACCGAACGCGGTGCGCTCGCTGGTCGGGGTCACGGGCCAGTATGCGTCCGTCGACGAGGACCTGTCGGCGGTCGAGAATCTGGTGATCTTCGCCCGGTTGCTGGGCCTGAGCCGGGGTGATGCCCGCCGGAAGTGCACGGCACTGCTCGAGGAGTTCGACCTCACCGAGGCGGCGACGAAGCCGCTCAAGAATTTCTCGGGCGGCATGCGTCGACGTCTGGACCTGGCGGCCAGCCTGATCGCCCACCCTCCGCTGTTGTTCCTGGACGAGCCGACGACGGGTCTGGACCCTCGGACGCGCGCCCAGATGTGGGACACCATCCGCAGGCTGGTCGCGGACGGGTCGACGGTGCTGCTCACCACGCAGTATCTCGACGAGGCGGATCAGCTGGCCGATCGGATCGCCGTCATCGACCGCGGGAAGGTGATCGCGGACGGCACGGCCGACGAGTTGAAGGCGTCCGTCGGCGTCTCCTCGCTGCAGTTGACCCTGGTCGATCGCGGGCAGACCGACGACGCGCGGTCGGTGATCGCACACACTCTCGGTGTGGAGGTGGCGATCACCCCGGAGATCGGCCGCCTCACCGCACCGATGACCGATCCGTCGCTCACCGTGGAACTGTTGATCCGGCTGCGCGACCACGGGATCGCCGTCGACGAGATCACCGTCCAGAAGCCGAGTCTCGACGAGGTCTTCCTCACCATCACCGGCCACGGCGCAGACGCCACCGAGGCCGACACCGAACGGAGCGTCGCATGACCACCACCCTCGAATCCCGCACTCACGCGGGTCCCCAACCGATTCCGGAGGCCCGGAACCGGATCAGCCTCGAGCAGTCCGTCGCGAACACGCTGACGATGGCGTACCGGGGACTGCTCAAGATCAAGCACAACCCCGAGCAGCTGTTCGACGTCGTCGTCCAGCCGATCATCTTCACGTTGATGTTCACATACATCTTCGGTGGCGCCATCTCCGGCGACGTGGCGTCGTATCTGCCGATCATCATCCCGGGCATCCTGGTCCAGACGGTGATCACCACGTCGATCGTGACGGGCACCCAGTTGCGGGAAGACATGGACAAGGGCGTCTTCGACCGCTTCAAGTCCCTGCCGATCGCCCGCATCGCGCCGCTGTCCGGTGCGCTCCTCGCCGACGTCGTGCGGTACGGCATCGCCACGACCATCACGTTCGCCGTCGGTATCGCGATGGGTTACCGGCCCGGCGGCGGTGTCGTCGGGGTGGTGTCGGCCGGCGCGCTCGTCATCGTCTGCGCCTTCTCGATCAGCTGGATCTTCGCCCTGATGGGTGTCCTGATGAGCAAAGCGTCTTCGGTGCAGGGCATTTCGATGCTCATTCTGTTCCCGCTGACGTTCATGTCGAACGCGTTCGTGCCCGCCGACACGATGCCGGGCTGGATGCAGGCGTTCGTGAACGTCAACCCCGTGTCGCACGTCGTGACCGCGGTGCGTGAACTCGTCAACGACGGCCACTTCGGTGTCCACGTCGTGTGGTCGCTGCTCGGCGCCGCCGTGATCGTCGCGATCATGGCTCCGCTGACGGTCCGGACGTACATGCGTAAGGCCTGACAACCGAAGAAGGAGCGAGCCGGTGGACGCGGGGTCCACCGGCTCGCTTCGTCTATTTCTCCAGTTCGGGGGCGTCCGCCTGCAACTCCCCCACCTCGGTCTTGAGGATCCGCATGGAGCGGCCCAGGCCGCGGGCGGCGTCAGGGAGTTTCTTCGACCCGAACAGCACCACGAGCACGATCGCGATGATCGCCCAGTGGCTCGGGCTCAGCGCCCCCACTACTGGGGCTCCTCACCGTCGGGGTACACGGCGTCCACCTCGACCTCGACGAGCCAGCCCGCGGCGGGCAGGCTCGCGACCTCGAGCGCGAACCGGCTGGGACGCGCGGAGTTCCGTTCCATCGGCGCGGCCGGTTCCGCGGTGCCGAGCGGGACCAGTTCGGTGTCCCCGGTGTCGAGGTTGGTGTTCGCGAAGAACTGCCGGTAGGCGCGGTTCCAGCCGGCGTAGTCGGCGCGGTCGGTGCCGGGGGCGTTGTCGAGGAACACCCGCATGGTCACGACGTCCTCGAGCGTCAGTCCCTGCGCCTCGAGATTGTCGCGAATCCGCTTCAGCGCGTTGATGCCCTGCGCCTCGGTGATCGTGACTCCGGCCGGGAGTGCGCCGCCCGCGAACACGTCGGTGTCGATGTACGACTCGGGGGTGCCCTCGGGTGCGGTCTTGTTCGACGCGCCCGGGCCGATGCCGCTCGACTTGTAGACGGCGGTGCCGCCGCCGATGGCCACACCCTGCGCGATCATCGGATTCGCCTCGCCGGCTTCGAGAACGGACTTCGACACGAAGGTGCTGCCGGGCGCCTCCGCCGCCGCCTCCTCGGAGGAGCACGATGTCGCCCCGGCGATCAGAGCGGATGCTGCGAGCGCGGCGGTCACGGCCTTGGTACGAAAAGACTTCACAGTTCACAACTCCTTGTTCGAGGGGAAGGTCAGGCTTCCTGGGCCACGCGCTCGTGGATGTGGGTGACGACGTCGCGGGCGGACGTCAGGGCGCCGTGCTGCCACGCGATCGCGTTGGACAGGTGGTCGCCGGCGAAGTAGATCTTGTCGACGGGTTCGAGCAGCTTCTCGTACTCGGGAGTGGCCGCCCCGCCGTGCGAGCCGCCGCTGCCCGCCCAGTTGGCCCAGGCACTCTCGGAGTACTTGGTGCGACGCCAGCTGCCCGAGAACGACGACGAGATGTCGCGGGTGTACTTCTCGCCGTGGATCTCCGAGCCCTCCGCGATCGCCTTGGCGAGCCGCTGGCGGTGAGTGAGGGATTCGAACGCTTCCTGACGCTTGCCGCTGCTGTAGTAGGCGACGACCACGCCTCGGTCGGAGTTGTAGTGGTCGTACGGGAACATGATCTGCGAGATGTCCTTGTCGGTGTTGGATGCGCCGCCGTAGATGCGGTCCTCCGTCTCCCACCACCGGCGCGAGTACTCGATGCCGAGCTTTCCGGACGACGACGGCTTGGCCGCCTTCAGTGCGGTGAGCACGTCGGCGGGCAGATTGTTCTGCAGTCGTCCGACGAGGTGCGGCGGGATCGTGCAGATCGCGTAGTCGGCGGTGATCGACTTCTTCGCGCCGCCGGCGGTGTATTCGACGGTGACGCCCTCGGACACGTTCTTCATCGACGTCACCTCGGCGCCGAAGACGATGTTGTCGGTGCCGATCCTGTCCTGGAAGGCGTAGTAGATCCGGTCCATGCCGCCGACCGGGGTGAACATCATCATCGCCTGGTCGTAGCCGAAGTCGAAGCTGAAGTTGCGGCCGATGCCGCTGCGGATCACTTCCTGCATCGCGAACGGCTTCTTCTCGGTGCCGAAGTTCAGGCCGGCCCCGGGCTCGGAATCGTAACCGCGACGGGAGGATCCGAGATAGCGGCCGTCGTCGGACAGGTCACCGAAGTCGCTGAGGAACTCCGACAGCGCATCCTTGTCCTCCCGGCTCAGCACCTGGTCGAGGGCGCCCTGATCGGTGGCCTTCTTCAGCAGCTCCGACATGTAGCCGAACGTGTCGGCCTTCGCGGCGCGGTAGGTGACGGACTGGCCCGACAGCGACGTGTCGCTCTGGTAGTTCACGAACGTGTTGGCGTTCTGGTTTCCGAAGCCCTGGATCTCGACGCCGAGTTCGCGGCAGTAGTCGAGCGTGATGTGGCTCTGCGGGATGCGGGTGGCGCCGACGTTGTAGAAGTGCCCCTCGGAGAACGTGCATTTCTGCGTCTCGCCGTTCAGGTCGGTCTCCTCGGTGCCGCCCCGGGCCGTCCAGACGCGGCCGCCGGGCCGGGTGCGGGCCTCGAGGACCGTCACCGTGTACCCGGCCTTCTGCAGTTCGAACGCCGAACACAGACCGGCGGGGCCGCCGCCGAGCACGACCACGGAGTGACTGCCCTTCACCTTCCCGATCAGGTCGCCGGCCGCGAGCGGCTGGAACGCGCGGGCGGGAGCGGCGGTCGACGGTGCGAGCCCGAGCGTCGACATCGCGCCGTACGCGAGTCCCGCGCCCCCGGTGGCCCCGAGGCCCTTCATGAAAGATCTACGTGTGAATGCCAATTCGCGCTCCCATTCTTGCGCCCGGCGACCCGGGTAACTTGTCCGGATTCATCCTGGGAGGAACGCGAGTCGGGAAGTTGTCGGCGGCGAAACAGTCTGAGGCCGGCGAGCGAGAACGGGCGCGGGCCGTTCTCACTCCCGAAGCGCAGTTCGACCCGAAACCGAAACTTTCCGGCAACACGACGCGGCTAGTTTCACGCGCATGTCAGCCCTTTCCGACGCCATCGCGCGTTCGTTCGCCACCGGCGAGCCCGAACGTCAGGCCGTATCGCCGCTGCGTGCGCTGGGCCGGCGGCAGTTGTCGGGCTTCGAGGTTCTCGCCCAGTCGGTGGCCACGACGGCTCCGGCGGTGTCGATGGTGGTCCTGCCCGTCACCATGTTCACCCACCAGATGCTGCTGAGTGGTCTGATCACGATCGTCATCGCCACGGTGGTGGTCTCCCTGATCGCGGTATGCGTCTCGCAGTTCACGCGACGTATGGCGGCCGCGGGCGGCCTCTACAGTTTCGTGTTCCAGGGCCTCGGCACGCGTGCCGCGCTGACCGCCGGGGTCGCCATGCTGACCAAGTACGTGGGCAGTGCGGTGATGACGCTGTACCACGGTGGCCAGGCCGTGATCGCGACGCTCGGCCTCTTCGGGCTGGAATTGCGCGAACCCGCCGAACGTCTCCTCGTGTACGCCGGGATCGCGATCGTGATCCTCGGCTGCCTGGTCCGCGGAGTGCGGTTCGCGGCCCTCGCCATCCTCGCCGTGGAATCGTGCTCGTTGCTCTTCATCGTCGGTCTGATGATCGTGACCGGCGCGGGCGGCCAGCACGCCGCAGTGCCGCCGTCCGATTCCGCGTACGGGCCGCTACTCATGACGCTGGCCGCGGTGTTCGCCCTGGCCGGCTTCGAGAGCGCGACGTTCTTCGGCCCGGAGGCCAAGCGCCCGCTCGCCACCGTCACCCGCACCGTGATGCTCACGCCGATGATCTGCGGCGGCCTGTTCATCTTCTCGGCGTGGGCCGCCTGGTCCGGTCGCACGGACACTCTGGTCAACGCGTACCTGCACGGCACCGGCACCGGGGTCGACCCGGCCGTGGTGATCGCCCTGAACCTCGGGTTGGGCACGTCGTGGCTGGCGTCGGCGATGGCGTCGTCGAATGCCGCGTCGCGCCTGCTGTATTCGATGGGGATCGAACGGGTCGTCCCGCGTCTGTTCGCCCGCGTGCACCGCAGCTACCGCACCCCGTACGCGGCACTGGCGGTCATCGTGTGCGCCGTCTGTGTCGGTGCCGCGACGTTCGGCATCGTCGGCAAATCGACCGGATTTTCTCACGTGCAGTTGATCGCCAGGACCGCGGTGGTCGCGGCGTACGTGCTGGTGGCCGTGGCATCGGTGCGGTTCCTCAGTCGCATCGGGGAACACACCCCTCTCGTCCTTGCGGCGGGAGTGGCGGGCAGCGCCGCCGGCGGAATCGTCCTGGCCTACATGCTGTTCGTCAACGTGGCCCACGGCTTCGCGATGGTCCCCACCGTGGTGCTGACCCTGTTGCTGTCGGGTTCGGCGTGGCAGCTGTACCTGCGATGGCGCCACCCGGCGAGTCTGCGGTCGATGGGTGTGTTCGACACGGCGGAAACGGACGATGTGCTGCCGGGAGCCGGGGTGTTCGCCACGGACGCCGCCGGAAACCTCGCGTTGACGGCGGCTGGACGCACCCCCGGGTCTTGGTGATGGGCGCCCGAGCCGGGGAGATCGCGGGCCACGAACCACGCGCCGTGCAGAAGGCGCTCGCCCTGCTCGAGGCCGTGGCTCAGCTCGGGTCCGGGGCGACCGCGCGAGACATCGCCGCGCACGCGGGGATCCCCCAGGCCACGGCGTACCGGTTGCTCAATCTCCTGACCGCCGACGGCTATCTGGTGCGGATCGCCGACCTGTCCGGGTTCGCGCTGGGCCGGCGGACCAGGCAGCTCGCGGGGGCGGAGGCGCCGGATCCGGTCGACCACCACGCCGTGCTCGAGGAACTGCGGGGGCAGGTGCGTTTCGGGATCCATCTGGCGTCGTTCGCGGGCGGCCGGGTACGACTGATCGATCGGGACCCCGACCACGAACTCAGCGGCGAGAACACGATTGCCGCGCACCTGCACGCGTCCGCCATCGGCAAGATCCTCCTCGCGTCCCGTCCGGACCTGGTGCCGCCGAGTCTGCGCCGGGTCACGTCGCGGACCATCACCGACATCGCCGCGCTGCAGGGCGAACTCGACGCCGTCCGCCACACGGGTTCGGCCCGAGAAGTCGACGAGGTGCGGGTGGGCCGCAGCGCGGTCGCCGTCCCGGTGCACGATGCGCAGAACGCGGTGGCCGGTTGTCTTGCGGCGATCGGCAAGACCGGACGCCTGGCCGTCGACGATCCCGAACTCACCGACCTCCTGCGCTCGTGCGCGGCCAGGGTGAGCGGCCGGGTCCCCGCCTGAGGCCGCCACTCACCTCGAACCGGCGAGCATGTCCAGGATTTCGGCGCGCACCGCGCGACGCGACCAGTTGCCGAACCGCTCCTGCGCCGACTCCCAGCGGTCCTGGCCCACGCGCTCGAGCACGAACGCGACGTGCCGGGGGTGTCGCAGCGACGCGATGTCCTGCCGGGCACGGGCTTTCGCGGAGAGCGCCAGCAGCGCGAGGCCCCGATCCTGATCACCGTGCGCGAGCTCGAAGCACCCCACCCCGGCCGCGACGGTTCCGGTGACCGGCAGATCCTGGTAGGCACCCTGTCCCAGCCTCGACAGCGCCGCCTCCGCGAGCTTCGGCACGAACTCCACCATCATCTCGGACCGGCCGTGCAGCACGTGGGCGCACACCACCGACGCCGCCAGCATCATTCCGAACGGATCGGCGTGCGGCTCGGTCAACATCCGGGGATACACCATGTCCAGCGCCTCGCGGTAGCGGGCGAGCCCGCGTTCGACGTCGCCGTCCGCGAGATCGATTTCCGCGAGACTGCCGGTGGCGGCGGCCCGCCATTCGTCCGGCCGATGGTCGTCGGTCCCGGTCCCGGTCCCGGTGCCCGCGCCGCGATGCTCGAGTACCGTCTCGGCCAGCACCTTCCGGCCGGCCTCCACGTCACCGGCGGCGATCAGCGCTGAGGCCTGGAAGCCCCACAGCTGATCGGCCTCCTCCTGCGCACCCAGCTTCCGCATGCCGTCGACAGCATCCTGATAGTGCCGCACCGCGTCCCGGTACTCACCGGACTGGCTCTGCAGCGAACCGAGGAACTGCGACGCCATCGCCGTGCCCCACACGTCACCGATCGCCCCGCACAGTTCGGACACGGTCGTGGCATCCTTCATCGCGCCGCGGAAGTCGCCGAGGTTCTCCCGCATACTGGCCCGCGCGGAGACGGCGGCCGCGCGGGTCTCCGGATCCTCGGACCGCACGCCTTCCGCGACGATCCTCGCCAGGCGCCGACCCGAACCCAGAGACAGGATGAGTCGCACCGCGAACCCGGTGACCGACGGTAGGTCGGGGCGCTCCCGGAGCACGTGACGCAGCCGGATCCGGGCACGGGCGAGCGTGCGTGTCTGGCCACCGAACACCAGGTGCATCGCCGCGAGAAGGAACGTGTACGCCACCAGTTCCGAACCGACGTCCGTCAGGTCGGCGTCCGCCGTCGACCCGAGAATCCGTGGGGTCCAGTTCATCACTTCCGAGTGCGCGCCCCGAATGGCCCACAGTCCGCCCAGCACCGGGAACACGGTCGCCACCGTCTCGGCGTCGTCGCGCTCGACCGCCCACCGGAGGACCGCGAGCAGGTTGTCGTGGTCGGCGTCGATGTCGTCCGCGAGCGCGACCTGGTCGGCACGGCACCGGCGGAGCGCATCGGAAGCGAATCGGCTTGCCCAGACCCCTTGGCGAGCAAACACTTCCGTTCCCTCGCCGGCCGCCGCGAGTTGTTCCTCGCCGTATTCACGCACCGTCTCGAGCATGTAGTAGCGCAGTGTGTCCGACGTCTCCGACACGGACAGCAGCGATTGGTTGACGAGGCCCTCGACGGCGTCCACGACGTCGTCGACGCCGTCCCACTCCGCGATCGTCCGGGCGGCGTCGAGAGTGAACCCGGCCGGGAACCGGCAGAGTCTGCGCAGCGCGATCTGCTGTTGCTCACCCAGAAGCTGCCAGCTCCAGTCGATGACGGCGTGCAGGGTGCGGTGCCGTTCGGGCGACGTCGGGTCGTGGGATCGCAGTAGCGCGAACCGGTGCTCGAGCCGTCGGCCGATGTCCTCGACGCTCATGCTGCGCACCCGGGCCGCGGCGAGTTCGATCGCGAGCGGGAGACCGTCGAGGGTGCGGCAGACGCTGCGCACCGTTTCCGGGTCGAGGCGCGCGGTGGGCCGCACGGCGCGAGCCCGCGCCGTGAACAGTTGCACGGCCGGCGCGTCGTCGTCGTCGATCGCCAGCGGCGGCAGCGGGTACACGGCCTCGGACGCGAGCATGAGAGGGGACCGGCTGGTGGCGAGGACGGTCAGCTGGTCGCCGGCGGCCACCAGGTCGGCCACGACCTCGGAGCAGGCGCCGATGACGTGCTCACAGTTGTCGAGGATCAGGAGCATGGGCCCTGCCGACAGCGCTTCCCGGAGCCGTTCCCGCGCCGAATGGACGCGGCTGACCGTGAGCCGGCCCGGAGCGATGTCGACCTCGCTGAGCCCGAGCGTGCTGCTGATCGCCGCCACGACGTCCTCGCTGCTGCGCAGCGACGCGAGTTCCACCAGAGCCACGGACGTTCCCGCGGCTGCCCGCGCGCCCAGTTCGTGGGCGAGTCGCGTCTTGCCGGCACCGCCGGGCCCGAGGACGGTCACCACCCGCGAGGATGTGAGCAGCTTCTCGATCTCCTCGATGTCCGAGTCGCGTCCCAGGAGCGCGTTGGGTGCCGCGCGGAGCCCGATCGCCGTCCGATCCGGCGACGCGAGGTGCGGAGCCGCCACGTCATCGGAACGTCCGCCCCGCAGGATCTCGGTGTGCAGGGCGACGAGCGCCTGCGACGGATCGGACCCCAGCCGGGACACCATCCGCTTGCGGAACGTCGCGAACACGTCCAGCGCCTCGTTGTCCCGTCCGAGCCCGGCGAGCGCCCGCATCAGGTGCGCGTGCGCCTGCTCGTCGAGAGGTTCGGCGGCGACGTGGGCCAGCGCCTTCGGGAGGGCGGCGTCCCAGTCCTCCACCTTCACCAGCGCAGCAAGTTCCGCGGCCTCGAGTTGCGCCCGGATCACGGCGGCGTCGGCAGCGAGTTCCGTTGCGGCGGCACTGCCGGGAAGGTCGGCGCCGGGGTCGCCGCGCCACAGCGCGAGGACGTCGCGGATCTCGTCGGGCCCGACGCTGCGACCGTTCCCCCGGCCCCGCAGCCGACGTGCCACGTCTTCTGCGCGCGCCAGATCGACGGCATCCCTGGGCACCGCCAGCCGGTAACCGGCCGGGCCGATCTCCAGTGCTCCGTCCGGCAACGCCGCACGCAGACGGGAGACCTGCGTGTGCAGCGCGTTCATCGGGGACCGCGGCGGATCGTCGCCCCACACCTCGTCGATGAGGGCCTGCGCCGACCGACTCCGGCCGGGATCGCGGGCGAGCGCCACCAGCAGACTGCGCGCGCGGGTGCCGGGCAGCGGTGCGAGCACGCCCGATCGCCACGTCGATACCTCACCCAACAAGGCGACCTGGATCGGTGTGCTCGCCGGCGCCACCCTCTCGTCCACGCTCATGTGCTGGTCCACCGCGTTCGATGGTATTGCACGGCGTGGGTGCGGGCGTCTTCTCGCTCGGTGCAAAGATCGGTACATGGCAACGGCTGCTCAATGGATCGAAGGCGCTCGACCGCGCACCCTCCCGAACGCGATCGCCCCGGTGCTCGTGGGCACCGGCGCCGCGGCGTCGCTCGGCGGCGCGGTGTGGTGGAAGGCAGTGTTGGCACTGGTGGTCTCTCTCGCGTTGATCGTGGGCGTCAATTTCGCCAACGACTACTCGGACGGGATCCGCGGCACCGACGACGAGCGGGTGGGGCCGCTGCGGCTCGTCGGGTCGAAGCTGGTGAAACCGTCGGCGGTGAAGGCTGCGGCCATCGCCTGCTTCGGCGTCGCCGCGGTGGCCGGTCTGGCCCTCGCCGTCACCACCGCCTGGTGGCTCGTGCTGATCGGCGCCCTCTGCATCGTGGGCGCCTGGTTCTACACCGGCGGCAAGAAGCCGTACGGGTACAGCGGCTTCGGCGAGGTCGCCGTCTTCGTGTTCTTCGGTCTCGTCGCCGTGCTGGGCACCCAGTACGTGCAGGCCGAGACGGTGGACTGGGCCGGTCTCGTGTCCGCGATCGCAGTCGGTTCGTTCTCGAGCGCGGTTCTCGTCGCCAACAATCTGCGGGACATTCCCACCGACACCGAGTCCGGCAAGCGCACGCTCGCAGTCCGGCTCGGCGACTCGCGTACCCGCATCCTGCATCTCGTCACGCTGACGGTTCCGTTCGTGGTGACTCTCGTCCTGGTGCTGCGCACCCCCTGGTCGCTCGTCGGGCTGCTCGCGCTGCCTCTCGCGGTCCGGGCGAACGCGCCGGTCCGCTCCGGCGGCCTGGGCCTCGCACTGATTCCCGCGCTTCGGGATTCGGGGCTGGCGATGCTGATCTGGGGCGCCGCCACCGCCGTGGCCCTGTCGGCCGCCTGAGCGGCCCGCCGGGTCAGTCGCCGTCCGGGAGGACGATACCGAGGATGAAGTTGACGATCGAGATGATCAGGCCTCCCCACACGGCGGTCCAGAAGCCGTCGACGGTCAGTCCGTAATCGGTCTGGGAGCTCAACCATGCGGTGAGCAGCAGCATCAGGGCGTTGATCACCAGGGTGAACAGGCCGAGCGTCAGGATCAGCAACGGCAGCGACAGCAGCTTCACCAGTGGTTTGACGAAGATGTTGACGACGGTGAACACCGCCGCGATGCCGAGCAGCACCACGATGTCCCATCCGGTTCCGTTGCCCGAACTGGAGATGTCGATGCCCGACACCCAGGCTGCCGCCAGCCAGATCGCGAACGCGTTGATGACGAGGCGTACCAAGAAGGTCATGGGTGCATGCTGGCACACCGTTCGGACAAACGGGAACCGGATAACCCGGGACCGGACGGTCAGGCGGCGCGGTCGTCGAGTGCCGCGTGGACGCGACGGCGGAGTTCGCCGACACCGATCTGGACCTCGAGGATCTCCCGCGTCGTGCCGTCGGCCATTCGCAGCACTCCGAGGAGAATGTGCTCGGCGCCGATGTGATCGTCCTTGCGCGCCAGCGCCTCCCGCAGTGACAGTTCGATCGCCTTCTTGGCGTCGCGGGTGAACCCGATGTGCCCCGACTTCCGGCCGAACCAGCCGCGCTTCTCCGACGGCTCCTCGGGATCGAGGACGCCCTTGCCGAAGTTCCGCTCGAGGCTCTGACGCACCGCGTCGAGGTCGATGCCGATCGATTCGAGCGCTTCCGCGTCGGCGGCACTCAAGGCCGTGCCGCGCGTCGCGACGGTCGATCGCGACTTCTCCTCCTCGATGCCGGCGTCGGCGAGGATGCCGTGGACGGGTTCGGTTTTGACGGACAGCAGCGCGAGCACGAGGTGTTCGGGCCCGATCTGTGGCGACTTCAGTACGCGCGCTTCCTGTTGCGCGCCGATCACCACGGCCCGAGCGTCCGTCGAGAATCGTTCGAACATGCGCCGTTACCTCCCTCTCCGATTGTGCTTCTGATGGACGGCCTGCCTGCTCACCTCGAGGGAGTCGGCGATCGCCTGCCAGGACCAGCCCTGGGCGCGGGCGTTGGCGACCTGGATGGCCTCGAGCCGTTCGAGGAGACGCCGCAGCGCACGCACGGCCCGCAACCCCTCGGCGGGGTCTGGGCTGCCCGCTGCTGCGGCGAGCGTGGTTGCTTCGGTCATGCATGTCAATCTAGGTTGACACCGATCGGGTGTCAACCCTCCTTGACAGATCCCCGGGGGCGGTCGTCAGTACGCCGCGACCGCCCCGTCGACGGCGATCTGCAGGTCCTTCTGCACGACATGGGCGATGTCCATCGGTTTCGCCGGAAGGTCGAACAGCGGCTCGCCGACGAAGACGCTGGCCGACTTCACGTTCTCGGTATCGGGCCCATCGGCGTCCGGCCCGTAACTGAGGCCGATGGACAGCAGCACGGGTGAGACTCCGCGATCTGCCGCACGTTTCGCGATGTGACCGATGCCGCTGTTGATGTGCTGCAGGCGGGTCGGGTCGTCCTCGTTGCACGTGCCCTCGGGAAAGATCGCCAGGTTGTCACCGCGGCACAGCCGTTCGGCGGAGATGTCCATCATGAGCCTGCCTGCATCGGCGACCGCCCGCAGACCGTAGTTCTTGCTGCGGAACACCGGGATACCGCCCATCATGTCGACCTTCTTGTGCAGGTCGGGATCGACGAACAATTCGTCCTTCGCGAGCACCCGGGTGCGTCCGATCGCGCGGCGCAGCGGCGTCTTCCAGGCCGTGGCCGCGAGCGTGTACTGATCGCTGTGGGTGATGTGATTGGCGGCGACGATCAGCACCCTGCCGGACTTCACCAGCCCGGCCAGCTGCGCCTTCGCGTCGTCGGCGTACGTGATCCGCGGCCGGTACTTCGCATACAGCGACGCGTACGCCAGCTTGGCGAGCGCCCGATTCTGCTGATGGTCGCGGTAGTACGCGTACACCGCTTCGTAGTTCTCGAGAGTTACCTCGGGCTTGTCCATCCTCGTCCCCGATCCGTCGTCCTATCGCCAGGCTACCAACCTACGGTTGCGTAGCCTACGGTGGAGTAAGTTTGGGAAAGTGCAGGGAAACTGTGCGAACAGCACGATTTCGGGTAAAAAAGACCTGTGATCCGCCCGGCCATTTCCACCGACCTGCCCGCTCTGCAAGACATCGAAATCGCGGCGGGTGCGCCGTTTCGTGACATCGGAATGGACGCCGTCGCCGACGATCCCCCGTTCACACTCGACGAGCTGACCGAATACCTCCAGCTGGAATGCATTTGGGTCGCCGTCGACGCAGACGACGCACCGGTCGCATACGCACTCGTCGCCGTGGTCGACGGAGCCGCCCACATCGAGCAGGTGTCGGTCCACCCCGGCCACGCCCGCCAGGGGCTCGGCGCCCTGCTCCTCGACGAGATCTCGTCGTGGGCGGCGGTCCGCGGACTGCCCGCCCTCACCCTCACCACGTTCGTCGACGTCCCGTGGAACGCCCCCTACTACGAGCGGCTGGGTTTCCGTCCCCTGCCGGAAGACACCCTGACCCCGGGCCTGTCGCGCATCCGCGCCGACGAGGCCCGGCACGGCCTCGCCGCGTGGCCGCGGGTCACGATGTCCCGCCCGGTGACGGCGCCGGTGCGGACCGCCGCGACCGCGCCTCAGCCGGGCTGACCCGGCCACTCCCCCGTCGCAGCGAAGCGGTCGAGCACCGCGGCCGGACCCGTGAGGTCGATACCCTCCCCGGCCACCCAGTCGTCGTCGAAGTAGGTGTCCGCGTAGCGTTCGCCGCCGTCGCACAGGATCGTGACCACACTGCCGGACCGTCCGGCCGCGAGCATCTCGGCGACGACGGTGAACGCACCCCACAGGTTCGTTCCCGTGGAGCCGCCGACCCGGCGGCCCAGCACCGAACTGGCGTGCCGAGCCGTGGCGATGGACGCGGCGTCGGGCACCCGCATCATCCGGTCGATGACCTGCCCGACGAACGACGGCTCCACCCGCGGCCTGCCGATGCCCTCGATGCGCGAGGGCATCCCCGTCGCGTAGTCGCAGGAGTTGGAGTCGTAGCCGCCGAAGAACGCCGAGTTCTCCGGATCGACCACGAGCAGACGGGTCGCGTGCCTGCGGTAGCGGATGTACCGGCCCAGCGTCGCGCTGGTGCCGCCGGTTCCGGCGCTCATGACGAGCCAGTCCGGCACCGGATGCTCTTCACGAATCATCTGGTGGTAGATCGACTCGGCGATATTGTTGTTGCCCCGCCAGTCGGTGGCCCGCTCCGCGTGCGTGAACTGGTCCATGAAGTGACCGTTCGTTTCCGCGGCGAGCCGCCGGGCCTCGCTGTAGATCTCCGGCGGCCGGTCGATGAAGTGGCAGCGACCGCCCTGCGCCTCGATGAGCGCGATCTTCGCGCCGCTCGTGCTGCGCGGCATGACGGCCACGAAGTCGAGACCGAGCATCTTCGCGAAGTACGCCTCGCTGACGGCCGTGGACCCCGAGGACGCCTCGATGACCGTCGTCCCCTCGGTGATCCATCCGTTGCAGATCGCGTAGAGGAACAGCGACCGGGCCAGGCGATGCTTGAGGCTGCCCGTGATGTGGGTCGACTCGTCCTTCAGATAGAGCTGCACACCCCATTCGACGGGCAGCGGGTACCGCAGCAGGTGCGTGTCGGCGCTGCGCTGCGCATCGGCGTCGATGAGGCGGACGGCGTTGTCCACCCAGTCACGCGGAAAGCTCCGGTCGATGACGACGCAGTCGCCGTCCGTCACCGGGACGTGCCCTCACCGCGGAGCCTGGCACGCAGGTCGGCCTGGTCGGCGCGACGCTGCGCGTCGAACGCGGCGATCCCCTCGTTGACCCGCCGACGGAGTTTCGCGAACAGGAGCAGCGACAGCGGGAGCGCGATGAGGACCGCGAAGATGGCCGCGACGAGCAGCGGCACGGCGACTCCGACGAGTGCGGCCACCCCGAGGATGATGGCGCCGATGACGACGACCAGCAGTAGCCGGGCGATCGAATAGATCGCGACGTCGCGCGCCAACTGCCCCTTGGTCACCCGCCCGTCCGGCTTCGCCGGTGCGCTCGAATCGGCTGCGACGGGGCGCTCGACCTGGTCTTCTGGCTTCTCGGATGACTCACTCACGCTCCCAGGTTACCCATCGCCGAGGCCACTCCTCACACGTCCGACTTATCCGATTTGTCTATTACCTCCCCTTTACCAACATTAGATCGTTCGAGTACCCGGGGTGCCAGATGCCACGATGACGAAGATCAGTCGCAACAGCGGCCGGCTTCAGCACAGACCAGTCGAAAGCAGTGGAGGACCGTCGATGAGCGCACCCACCTACAACGGACCCGGATTCAGCGGATCCAACGAAGCCCTCATGACCCCGGGCCAGGTGGCTGCCCTGTTCCATGTCGACCCGAAGACCGTGACGCGATGGGCGCACGCGGGCCGGCTCGGATCGCTGCGCACCCCCGGCGGGCACCGCCGCTTCCGCGAGGCCGAGGTCATGCAGCTGCTCCGCTCCCTCACGACGGAGGCAGGCCGACCCTGACGCTGGGCGGGCAGCCGCAGGGCTGACCGCGACCGCACTACCCGGGACGCACTGCGACCGGGCAGGTGCCCTCTGCCGCCGACGCGGCTACGCTCAGGGATACCGGCTACCCTCGAGCGGTGTAAGGAGGTGCGCGGTGATCTATCTGTTGGCACTCATCGGGCTCGTGACAGTGGCGGTCCTGCTCTGGAAGGCATTCGGCCCGAACACGAGGCCCGTGCTCAGCAATCGGGTGCAGGGACCCGACGACGACCCGGATTTCCTCTGGAAGGTGGATCGGGAGACCCGTCGGAAGAAGTCCGACGAACCCGAGGCCGGTCCGGCGGACCCCGCCGGGTGAGCCGAAGCCGGGGTGCCGGTCGACCCGGCACCCTCGGCGTCATTGCCTCATCGACGATCCTGTAGCGCGAAACTGGACGCCGGGAAGTCCGACGCGACCGCGGCGGCCAGTTCGAGAAGAGCGGTGCGCGTCTTGGGACGCAGCCGCTCGAGTTCGATTTCGGCTCCCTCTTCGAGGTGCGGATCGAACGGAATCAGCCGGACGAGGCGGCACCGCTGCTCGAAGTGCTCGACGACCTTCGGCAGGTCCACCTTGCCCGACCGTGGTCGCACCGCGTTCACGACGGCCACCGACCGGGACACCAGTTCGCGGTATCCGTGGGCGTCGAGCCAGTCGAGGGTCGCGGAGGCGCTGCGGGCGCCGTCGACGGAGCCCGAGCTGACCACCACGAGCGCGTCGGCCTCTTCGAGGATGGTCTGCATGGCGGAATGCATCAGCCCGGTGCCGCAGTCGGTGAGGACGATGCTGTAGAACTTCTCGAGCATCGTGACGGTCCGCGAGTAGTCGTCCGCGCTGAACGCCTCCGACACCGCCGGGTCGCTGTCGGATGCGAGCACCTCGAGCCGGTGCCTGCTCTGGGACGTGTAACTGCGGACGTCGCTGTACTTTTCGATGCTCTGCTCGTCGCGCAGCAGGTTGCGCACCGTGGCCGGGGTCTCGAGGGGAATCTTCTGACTGAGCGTGCCCCGGTCGGGGTTGGCGTCGACGGCGATGACGCGGTCGCCGCGCAGTGACGCGAACGTGGAGCCGAGGGTCGCGGTGGTGGTGGTCTTGCCCACTCCGCCCTTGAGGCTCAGCAGCGCGATCTTGTAGCAACCCTGCAGCGGCTGGTTGACCTGCTTGGTCAGCTCGATCCGACGCTGTTCCTTCGCACTGTTGCCGACGTTGATGTAGCGGCCGGACAGTTGATACAGCGCCTTGCGCCACCCCGTGGTGGGGGCCGGCTTGACCTGCTTGAGGAGCAGCGACGTCGACAGGTCACGCGCCGATACCGCGTACTGCTGATCGGCATTCGTGTCGTGGGGGCGGGGATGCTGGGGTGTGTGCTGGATCGGCGCCTGCTGCGGCGGCGTGAACGCTCCCTGCGCGGGAGCCTGCTGCGGAGCCGGGGCCTGCTGCGGGGCAGGCGCCTGTTGCGGGACGGGTGCGGCGGCCGGGGCCTGGGTCTGCGGCCGCGCGGGTGCGGCGGAGGGGGCCTGGACACCGGGCTGCGCGAACGGGTTGGGACCCTGCGGCTGGACGTACGGGGCCTGCCGCGCGGCGTTCCATGCGGCGGCCGATGCGTGGTCGTCCAAGGGCGGATTCGATGCAGGCCGTACCGGCTCCCACATGCCGGCGTTGTTTTCGGACATGGCTGAACATCCCCCTCGTGAAGTCTCCATCGTCCCCACCGGTTTCACACCGGTCGGAGACGTCGCGGCGGAAGGATATCAGTCGGTGACTACCGTCAGTTGAGGCCCGCGTACGAGTGCAATCCCGACACCACCATGTTGATGATGAACAGGTTGAACAGCATCGCGACGAAGCCCGCCACGTTGATCCATGCGGCCTTGGTGTCGCGCCAGCCCGACGTCGCGCGGGCGTGGAGGTAGGCGGCGTAGATCACCCAGGCGATGAACGACACCGTTTCCTTGGGGTCCCAGCCCCAGAATCGGCCCCAGGCGGCCTCGGCCCAGATGGCGCCGAGGATGACGCCCGCACCGAACAGCGGGAACCCGATGATGGTGGTCTTGTACGCCAGCCGGTCCAGGGTCTGCGCGTCGGGCAGCCGCTCCGCGATCCGCGCGAACACGCCCATTCCCTCCTCGCCGCGCGGGTACCGCATGCGCAGCAGGAACAGCAGGCTCGCGATGCCCGACACCAGGAACACACCGGAACCGACGCTCACGATGGTGACGTGGATGGGCAGCCAGTACGACCGCAGTGCGGGCACCACGGGCGCCGCGTCCGCGTACAGCACGGTGGCGGCGAGGAACATCAGGATCAGGACGGGGACGAGCAGGAACACCCACATCGACCGGTACGCCGGCTTCGACAGGAGTGCGAGACCGACGACGAGTGCGGCCGCGCAGGCCATGGTCACGAACTCGTACATGTTGCCGAGCGGGAACCGTTCGGTGGCGAATCCGCGCAGCACGATCGACGCGAAGATCAGCACCGTGCCGACGACGAGCACGGCCGCGCCCATCCCGCCGAAGCGCTCGGACATGGGCTTCTTCGGCTGCTCGACCACTCGGCCGGGAACCGAGGGCGCATCGGCCGGGCGGGTGCCGGAGCCTGCCGACACGAGTTCCCGGTCCTGCACGGCCTGCGCCCGGGTGGACGCGTACTGCACGATGAGCAGCACGAGTGCCAGCACCAGCACGGTGAAGGCTGATCGGAAGGCCCAGTCGCTGTACTGCGCCAGTGTCTCGTTGGTCGTCATCGTTGGCTCTCCTGCGCGTCAGGCTTCGTGTCGTCCGTGAGCAGACGGGTGCAGAGTCGGCCGAACTCGTCGCCCCAGCCGGCCTGATCGGTCCGGGCGAGTCCACCAAGCTCTACTACAGTACGTCGTGGGTCAAGATCGGAAGCGCCCGCGGGGTAGATGCGAGCCCAGACGCGGCGACGCTTGACCAGCAGCGAGACGAGCAATCCGGCCATCATCGTCAGCGCCGACACCAGCACCCACTGCTGCGCCGGGTCGTGCGACACCTGCAGGTTCACGAAGTCCACGGCACCGTCGAACCGCACCTGGGTGCCGTCGGCCAGCGTCGAACTCTCCCCCGGTTTCAGATTCACCCGGTCCTGCTTCACGAGCCGGCCCTGGTTGATCAGTTCGGTGTTCAGCGAGAACAACGACTGCGGATTGCCGGTGTCGAGGCCGGTGTCGCCCTTGTAGATGTCGATGGCCACGGCCGGGTCGTTCATGGCCGGGTAACTCGACGCCAGCAGATTGCCGTGGAACAGCGCGGTCGGGGCGAACAGTCCCTCGATCGCGATCTGATTCTTCCGGCGCTCGTCGGTGTCCGTGTACAAGCCGCCGGGCGGGTCGAACCGCATCGCGCCGCTGCTGAGGAACGTCGTCGCGTCGTCGGGCCGCCACTGCAGCGTCTCCGTGCGGGTTTCCCCGTTCGGGAACGTGACGGTGAACGTCGGCGCGTACCCGTGCCCCTGCAGGTAGACGCGGTCACCCTCGACGCGCAGCGGGTGGTTGACCTGCAACTGTCCGTCCCGCCACGTGTTCGTCTCGAGGTCGTCGCCGGCCTGGTAGGCGATGTTGGACGTGAACATCTCGGCCTGACCGCTGTCGAGGTAGTCGGCCGCGAAGTCCTTGACCTTGACGCACAGCGGCGTCATGCCGGTGCCGTCCTGCGTGTTGCCCGCCTTGAAGGAGTCGAAGACCGCGGGCGACGTGGTGCAGAAGCCGGGACCGTTGTTGGCGACCACGATGACGTTGCCCTCGTAGCCGAACAGCTTGCCGATGGCGATCGCGACGAGCAACGCGACGAGCGACAGGTGGAAGACGAGGTTACCGAGTTCGCGGAAGTACCCCTTCTCCGCCGAGATGGTGATCTCGCCGGCGTGTGCGGCGCGTTCCCCGCCCTCGCGGGTCTCGACCCGCCACCCCTTCAGGTGAGCGCGGATGCGGGTGGCGAGTTCCTCCGGTGTCTCGTCGACACGGTCCTCGTGGTGGTGCGGAAGTCGCGCGAGGTTCCGCGGGGCAGGCACCGGACGGGTGCGCAGCGCCTTGGCGTGGTCGACGCAGCGCGGAAGGATGCAGCCGACGAGGGAGATGAAGAGCAGGACGTAGATCGCGGTGAACCAGAAGCTGCCGAACACGTCGAACAGCTCGAGCTTGTCCATCCACGGGCCGAGGGTCGGCCGGTTCGAGATGTACTCGTCGACCTTGCCCGCGTTGAGGCTGCGCTGCGGGAGCAGGGCGCCCGGAATGGCCGCGAGGGCCAGCAGGAACAGCAGCACCAGCGCGGTGCGCATGGACGTGAGGCCACGCCAGGTGTTGCGGACGAGCGCGAACGCGCGACCCGGCAGCGATTGACGGGGCACCGGTGCGGCTTCCGGGGCCTCGGGGGTCTGGGTATCGCTCATATGGGGAGAGTCACTTCCGAGATGAAGGCGTCGCGAACCCAGCCGACGAACTGGTCCCACGCGCCGGTGACGAGGGCGATGCCCACGGCCACCAGCATGATTCCGCCGAAGATTTGAATGGTGCGCGCGTTGCGGCGCAGCCAGCCGACACCGCGCAGCGCGCGGGACGAGCCGAGCGCCAGGATCACGAACGGCAGCCCGAGGCCGAGGCAGTACGCGACGATCAGGGCCACTCCGCGGGCGGCGGTGGCACCGTCGGTGCCTGCGGCCAGGGAGATAACACCCGCCAGGGTGGGGCCGAGGCACGGGGTCCAGCCCAGTGCGAACACGGCACCGAGGAGAGGCGCCCCGGCCAGGCTGGAGATCCGGCGCGGCTCGAGCCTCGTGTCCCGCTGCAGGGCCGGGATCAGACCGATGAACACCAGGCCCATGGCGATGGTGACCACCCCACCGACCCGCATCAGGACGTCGCGGTTGATCGCGAGGGCCGAGATGGCGCCGAACACGGACGCGGTGGCCAGCACGAATACCACGGTGAAACCGGCGACGAACAGGGCCGCGGCGCCCGCGACCCGCAGCCGTCCGTCGGCGGCAGTCTTCGTGCGGGTGGCCGCCTCCTCCGCGGTGACGGCCGGTGCGTCCGCGCCGACCACACCTGCGAGGTAGGACAGGTATCCCGGAACGAGAGGCACGACGCACGGCGACGCGAACGACACCAGACCGGCGAGGACGCACGCACCGAGCGCGAGCAGCAGCGGTCCGGATGCCGCGGTGGACTGGAAGGCGTCGCCGACGCCGCCGGCGAGAAGGGTGGTGCTGGTGCTCACGATTCCCGTGCCACCCGTTCGACCACCGGCTTCAGGTCCTCGGCGAGCAGTTCCTTCAGGAACACGGCGGCCACGCGGTGTTCCCGGTCGAGCACGATCGTGGTGGGGATGACGCTCGTGGGGTAGTTCTGCCCCAGCGCGATCATCGTCCGCATGGCGGGGTCGTAGATCGACGAATACGACACCTTGTTGTCGATCACGAAGTCCTGCGCCTTGTCCTGCTGGTTGTCCCGCACGTTGATCCCGAGGAACGACACTCCCTGATCCTTGGTCTCCTCGTACACCTGCTCGAGGTCGTTCGCCTCACCCCGGCACGGGCCGCACCACTGCCCCCACACGTTGAGGACAACCACCTGCCCCTCGAAATCGTCGAGCGAGGTGGTCTTGCCCTCGGTCATCAGGTCGGGTCCGGACACCGTGCCGATGGTGCCGCGGTCGGCAGGCGGGTCGTAGAAGATCTCCGTCTGCCCGCCCGGCGACACGAAGTCGAACGTGCCGCCCTGGGCCACGGCGTCGTCGCCGGACGCACACGCCGTCAGCGACACCGCGGCCGTACAGATCACCGCGAGAAGCCCGGCGAAGCGCCCCCGACTCATGCCCCGGTCACCCTCGGATCCGACGCGCCCGCGGGCTCCGAGTACACGATGTCGATGAGGGTGTCGCCCTCGTAGACGAGGGAGGTCAGCGACGCGAGACCGCACTGACGGTGCCGCGGGTCGTGCCACAGCCGCTCCCCCTGCAGGAACCGGCGGAGGGTCCAGACGGGGAGTTGGTGGCTGACGACGACGGCCTCGTGACCCACCGCCGACACGCGGGCGCTGTTGACGGCGGCCAGCATGCGGTGCGCGATCTGCAGGTACGGCTCGCCCCACGACGGGGTGAACGGGTCGCGGAGTTTCCACCAGTGCCGGGGGCGAGACAGCGCGCCGTCGCCGACGGACACCTTGAGGCCCTCGAATTCGTTGCCCGCCTCGATGAGGTTCTCGTCGGTCGCGAGCTCGACGCCGTGTGCGTCGGCGATCGGGGCAGCCGTCTCCTGCGCCCGCTGCAGCGGCGAGGACACCACGTGGGTGATGTCGTGCTTGGCCAGTACCGACGCCACCGCGCGGGCCTGCGCCTCACCCGTCACCGACAGCCGGAACCCGGGGAGCCTGCCGTAGAGGATTCCCCGCGGGTTGTGCACCTCGCCGTGCCGGAGCACGTGCACGATGGTGCGGGTCTGTGTGTGGTCGGGATGATCGGCTTCGGTCACGTTGCGGTTCCTCGGGTCGGGACGGGAGGGCGGGTGGGTGTCGGCGGCAAGGCTGCCGGCCGCGAGGGGAGACGTCACGTCAGGGCTGGACGGCCGCGGCGGCGGCCTTCGCGGCGTGCGGCAGGGCGTCGGCGATGATCGAGAAGGCTCTGTCGTCCATGGCGGCGGAGACGAACCACGCCTCGAATGCGCTCGGCGGCGGGTACACCCCGCGCGAGAGCAGCCCGTGGAAGAACGCGGGGAAGCGCCAGGTCTGGGCGGCCTTGGCCTCGGCGTAGTTGGTCACCGGGTCTTCGCTGAAGAACACGCTGAGCATCGTGCCTGCGGTCTGCACCCGGTGCGGCACGCTCTCGGCGGTCAGCGCGTCGGACAGCAGGGTCCGCAGCGTGGCGCTGTTGCGCTCGAGTGCGTCGTACACGCCCTGGTCCGCGGCGCGCAGGCTGGCGAGCCCGGCGGCGACGGCGACGGGGTTCCCGGACAGGGTGCCCGCCTGGTAGACGGGTCCGGCCGGGGCGAGATGGGCCATGACGTCGGCGCGGCCACCGAATGCGGCGGCGGGCAGACCGCCGCTCATCACCTTGCCGAACGTGTAGAGGTCACCGGCGACGCCGTCGAGTCCGAACCAGCCGGCGGAGCTGACGCGGAATCCGGTCATCACCTCGTCCATGATGAGCAGCGCGCCGTTGTCGCTGGTCAGCTTCCGCAGGCCCTCGTTGAATCCGGGCTGCGGCGCCACTGCGCCCATGTTGCCGGCGGCGGCCTCGGTGATGACGCACGCGATCCGGCCCTCGTTCGCGGCGAAGGCCTGGGCGACGGCGTCGAGGTCGTTGTAAGGAACGACGATGGTGTCCTCGGCCTGCGCGCCCGTCACGCCGGGTGATGTCGGGAGGCCGAACGTGGCGAGCCCCGAACCGGCATCGGCCAGCAGGGCGTCGACGTGTCCGTGGTAGCAGCCGGAGAACTTGAGGACCTTGGTTCGGCCGGTGAATCCGCGGGCCAGGCGGACGGCGCTCATGGTGGCTTCGGTGCCGGAGTTGACCAGGCGCACCTTCTCCACCGGCGCGACCCGGCCGACGATCTCCTCGGCCAGTTCGATCTCGCCCTCGGTGGGCGCGCCGAACGACAGGCCGGTGGCGGCCGCCTTCTGCACGGCCTCGACGACGGCGGGGTGCGCGTGCCCGAGGATCATCGGTCCCCAGGAGCAGATGAGGTCGACGTAGTCGTTGCCGTCGACGTCGGTGAGCGTGTAACCGGACGCTTCCTTGATGAACCGCGGGGTGCCGCCGACCGAGTGGAAGGCTCGCACCGGGGAGTTGACGCCGCCGGGAATGACCAGATCAGCCCTCTCGAAGAGCTGGGCGGAGCGGGATGCGTGCACGTCGGGGTCACCGGAGGAAACAGTCACGGCCTCCAGTGTCCCAGTTCTGTCGAATTTGCCAACGACAGGGTGTAGTGGGTGGCCAGGATCACTCTGCCCGATCCGCCGCACCGGGTGGTTCCGGGACGAGCGAGGCGAACATCGCGCGCATCTCCTCGGAGAGTTTCATCAGTTCCACGTATCCGCCGAGCGGGCCGCCCTCGAGGTACGCGAACTCCATCCCGACGCCCTCGAACCGGCCCCGCTGCACCACCGGCAGTCCCCGGCACCCGGCCTCGGCGAGGGTGGCCTCGAAGTCGTCGGGGACCCAGGCCACATGATGGACGCCGGGACCGCTCGTCTCCAGTTGTTCTGTGTAGAGGTTGCGTCCCGACACCGGCTGGATCAGCTCGAGCTGCTGTCCGCCTGCGTATCCGAGCGACACGTGGACCACGTAGTCGGCGGGCTGCCCGCGGTACGTGCAGTGCTCGGGTCCGAAGTGCACGTCCGGGAGCCGCAACCATCGCGCGACGCCGAGCTGATCGGTGAAGTACCGCTCCGCCGACTCGATGTCGTCGACGACCCAGCAGATCTGGAAGATCGGGCCTGCGACGAGGCTCATGCCATCTTCCCGTTGTCCACCGAGTACACGGCGCCGTGGATGGCGGACGCGTCGTCGGATGCGAGGAAGGCCACCGTCTTCGCTACGTCCTCTGGTTCCATCAGCCCTCGCGGGGAGGCCGACTTCAGGACGAGCTCGAAATCGACGCCGTCGGGGAAGGCGAAATTCGAGACCTGCGGCGTCATCATCCCGCCCGGGCAGACGGCGTTGATCCGCAGCGGTGTGCCGGTGAACTCGAGTGCCATCGCGCGGGTGAGACCCACCAGTCCGTGTTTGGCGGCGCAGTAGCCGGCCGAGTACGCCTGCCCCTGCAATCCGGCGACGGACGCGACGTTGACGATGTTGCCTCCGCGTTCGAGCAGATGCGGCAGTGCTGCCCGTGACAGGTAGAACGGCCCGTTCAGGTTCACGGCGAGATCGTGTGCCCAGTCCTCGTCCGTGACGTCAGCGGTGTGCCGGAGGGTGTGCGAACCGGCGACGTTGATCAGGACGTCGAGACCGCCGAGCCCGGCGACGCAGGCTGCCACGGCCACGCTGCATGCTTCCGGCGACGCCACGTCCGCCGGCGCACAGTGCCCCGCGGCCTCCGGTCCGGCGATCTCGATCATGGCCTGCCGCAGCGCATCCCCGTCCCGCGCGACCCCGAAGACGCGGGCTCCCCGCTCGGTGAGGAGCCGGGCCACGGCGTGCCCGAGCCCCGAGGAGGCCCCGGTGACGAGAGCGACTTTCCCTGCGAACGTTCCCCGATCCCTGTCATCCATCAGTCGATGATGCACTGCGTGCCGATCGGAGGTTCACAGATTGCCGCGCGCCGCCTGCTCACGCTCGATGGATTCGAACAGGGCCTGGAAGTTACCCGCCCCGAACCCGAGCGAACCGTGCCGTTCGATCACCTCGAAGAACACGGTCGGCCGGTCGCCGAGCGGTTTGGTGAAGATCTGCAGGAGGTATCCGTCCTCGTCGCGGTCGACGAGGATTCCGCGCTTCTGCAGTTCCTCCACCGGCACCCGCACCCTGCCGATCCGGGCGCGCAGCTGTGGGTCCTCGTAGTACGCGTCGGGTGTGTTCAGGAATTCGACACCCTCGGCCCGCAACGCGTCCACCGTCGCGAGGATGTCTCCGGTCGCGAGGGCCAGATGCTGGCAGCCCGGCTCACCGTAGAACTCGAGATATTCGTCGATCTGCGACTTCTTCTTTCCCACCGCGGGTTCGTTGAGCGGGAACTTCACCCGGTGATTGCCGTTCGCCACGACCTTCGACATCAGCGCCGAGTACTCCGTGGCGATGTCGTCGCCGACGAATTCGGCCATGTTCGTGAAGCCCATGACGCGGTTGTAGAACCGGACCCAGTGATCCATCCGGCCCATCTCGACGTTGCCGACGGCGTGGTCGAGCGCCTGGAACAATCGCGGGGGTTTACCCGGTCGCGCCGCGAAACCGCTGGAGCGCGCGACGAATCCGGGGAGGTAGGGGCCGTCGTACCGGCTTCGGTCGACGATGGTGTGCCGGGTGCTGCCGTACGTGGCGATCGCCGCGAGCCGCACGGTGCCGAACTGATCCGTGACGTCGCGCGGCTCCTCGAGAATGGTGGCCCCCTGCGAGCGTGCATGCGCGATGCAGCGGTCGACGTCGAGAACTTCCATCGCCAGGTCCACCACGCCGTCGCCGTGCGCCCGGTGATGGTCCGCGAGCGGGCTCTTCGGATCGACGGCGCCGTGCAGCACGAACCGTGCCGACCCCGACTCGAGGACGAAGGACTTGTGCGAGCGCTGACCGGTCTCCGGCCCGGCGTAGGCGACGAGGGTCATGCCCCACGTGGAGACGAAGTACTGCGTGCTCTGCGTCGCGTTGCCGCACACGAACACCACGGCATCCATCGCGACCACGGGAAACGGATCCGACGCGTCGTCGTGTTCGACGAGCCCGACCAACTGCCGGAGCTCGTCGGTCTCCAGATGTGCGGCCACCTCGCGGGGCGTCAGGCGAATGTCGGCGGTAGTCATACCTCACTGTGATCCAGCACACAGCACTGCGCAACGGTGCCTCTTGACGCTGTTCAATCTGTACAGTTTGCTGGATCAAAAGACGGATCGACCCTACATATTGACCAGGGACGCCATGAGTATCGATAGCCTCGACGCCGCGCTACTCGACCTGCTGCATGCCGAGCCGAAAGTCGGCGTGCTCGAGGCGTCGAGACGCCTGGGCGTGGCGCGCGGCACCGTTCAGGCGCGTCTCGACCGGCTCGAACGCACCGGCGTGATCACCAGTTCGGCACCGACCCTCGACCCGGAGGCACTGGGGTTTCCGGTGGTCGCGTTCGCCACCCTCGAGATCGCCCAGGGCAACGGGCACGCCGCGGTCGTCGAGCATTTGACCGCCATCCCCGAAGTTCTCGAGGCGCACACGATCACCGGAGCCGGCGACGTCCTGGTCCGTGTGGTGGCGCGCACCCACGCCGACCTGCAGCGGGTGATCAACTCGATCGTGGACGGGCACAACGTCCTTCGCTCGTCGACCGTCATCGCGACGCAGACCCAGATCGCCCTGCGTCACGAGCAGCTCGTCCGGGCGGCGGTTCCTCCGCCCACAGTCAGCGATCCTCGGGACTCAGCTCGTCCAGCAGTGAACTGAGCACGTAGCAGGCGTCGTCGAACCGGTCGTGGCCGACGATGCCGCCCCAGCGGTGCTCGATCTCGGCGACCCGCACGGCGGCGTCCTGCAGCGCCCGCCGTCCCCGCGCGGTCGGGACGACCAGTTTCGCCCGCCGGTCCGTTGCGTCCGGAACCCGCTCGACGTACCCGAGATCCTCGAGATCGTTGATCAGTTCGGACGCGGCGGACAAACTCAGTTCGGCACGGGAGGCGATCTCCGTCAACCGACGCCCGTCCCAGCCGATGTTGCCGAAGATCTGCAGATGCGGCGGGCGGATGTCGCCGTAACCGCGTTCTGCCATCGGCTCGCTCAACTCCCGGCGGAACTCGTGCAGCAAACGAACCAGCAACTGCCCCACCGCAGGGCGATCGGACGGCAGACCCCTTGACCGTTCCATGACACAGGAGAATACGACGGTTACCGAAGTTTCGGTTTCCGAAGCAATACTCGAGCACACGCACCTGGGGCATCCCATGGACACACAATCGATCACCCGGACCGTCCCGACGAGCGTCGGGAGCCTCGCCGTCCACGTCACCGGCAGCGGACCGCCGACCGTGCTCTGGCACAGCCTTTTCGTCGACTCGACGACGTGGGCGCCTCTGCGCAGCCACCTGGTCGGGCACCGGCAAGTGATATCGATCGACGGACCCGGCCGCGGAGCGAGCACCGCCGTACAGCGGCGGTTCACGATGGAGGAGTGCGCGGAGGCGGCGATCACCGTCCTCGACGTGCTCGGCGTCATCGAGCCCGCCGACTGGGTGGGCAATGCCTGGGGTGGACACGTCGGGCTCGTCGCGGCCGCCCACACTCCCGACCGGTGCCGCACCCTGGTCACCATCGGGACACCGACCCAAGCCCTCACGCGCAGGGAACGCGCCAGGATCGTGCCGATGGTGTGGGCCTACCGCATCGCCGGGCCGATTCCACCGCTCACTACCGCGGTGATGAACGTCCTTCTCGGCAAGGAGCTTTCACGAACCCACCCGCAACAGTTCCAGGCCGTCGCCAGGACCTTCCGGCAGGTACCACGACGCGGCATGCACCAGGCGATGGAGTCGATCATGCTGCACCGCAAGGGCCTCGACCCTCTCCTCCCCCGGATCGAGGCGCCGACGCTGATGGTCGTCCCCCGCGCAGACACGATGATCTCCCTCGAGCAGGCACGGGCCGCCGCGGCGACGATGCCGCACGCCGGGGCCACCACGGTGGACGGCGCCGGCCACATCACACCACTGATCGCCGACCCGGCCGCACTCACCGACCTGATCACCGCCTTCTGGCGCGACCCCGTGGGATATCTCGCGATGATCAGCACGTCGGCCTGACTCGACTGGTCCACTCCTGGTTCCGGCATCGAAGGCCGCCCGGCTAACGAATCGGCTCTCGGCGCCGATGGACCGAGAGCATCCGCTGAACAAGATCGAACACACTGGGGAGGTAGTCGCGGGATCGGCTGATCTGGCCGCCGGGATCGGCCATTGGCTTCAGGCCGGGCTTCTGAGCGGAGATCCACTGGCGATCGCGGCCGGCTTCGTCGTCATGGTCGTGGGTGGACTGTTCATGGGATTGCCGTTCTGACAACGTCGGCGGGCCGCCGGTGACGAGCGGCCACTCGATCCCGGACCTCACCCACTACCCGTGCGACTCGTCCTTCTCCCACGGCGGCAGGTCGTCGACGATCAGGGCAACGAGCCACGGCAGGGGCAGCGACACACCGATGATCGCCACAGCCACCCACGGGTTGCCGGACAGACCGTAGACCACCGCGGACAGCAGGAAAGCGAGAAACCTGAACGACGCCACGATCACGTACTTGCGCACCCGTACCCGATGCTGTTGTTCGAGTGACACCGATGCCGTGGTGATACTGATCGGGTGGCGGGCGGTGCCACTCGGTGCGGAGGTCCACCGGAAGGCCGGGCCCGTGACGGCGGCGCGAAGTATGCGGGAAAAGTTCACCACACCGGAATACCCAGGACATTACAGAGTGCAACGCCCATCGCCGATGTTACGGTCGGCCAGAGGAAGGTGATCGCAGATGCGTAGAGTACGAATGCTTCTCGGAGGTATCGGTATCGCAACGGCGGTCGCCATGACCGGCACGGGCATCGCAGCCGCAGCCCCCGACGCTCCCCCGCCGGGTGAGCGCGTGACCACCCTGCAGGTTCCGCCCATCGGCATGAGCCCGGTTCTGGCCGCCTACTTCACGGTCGAGGCAGTCACGGGTCGTGCTCCCGGAGTCGTTCTGTTGCGGACCGTGAGCGAGTGCTACCTCCTGAACTCGATCAGTGCGCAGCAGACCTGCATACCCGGCCCGGGCAATTCCATGCGGGCGAACGCGGTGCGGGTGCACTGGCTGAACGTGAACACCGGAGCGAGTGGCGCGGCCACGATTCCCATCGGCACCGTCGGCTCGACCGACTCGCCTCGCCCGGAGGTCGATGTGGCCACCGGCGCCGGACGAATCGTCGTCAGCACGACGGCGCCGGCCGAGTACCCACAGTCGTTGCTCCCGGGCTTCGGCACGTTCGATGTGCCCTGATCGCCGGACCTGTTCCTCGACCGACATCACGCGCCTCGGAGCGACGGCTAGTGTCGAGTCATGGCCACCAAAGCTGACCACCTGAGAAGCACACTCGACGGACGCTGGCGGGAGGTACGCGAGCGCGTCAGGGCGGAATTGTCCGGCTCCCCCGACTTCGCACCGCACTACACCCCCGACCTCGACGAGGCCCGCGCCAAGACGCTGGCGCAGTTGCGTCTGCTCGCGAGCAACGGCTACGCCGCCGACGGATTCGCGAAAGACCACGGCGGCACCGGTGACGCGGGCGCCGCAGTCACGAGCATCGAGATGCTCGCGATGTCGGATCTGTCCCTGATGGTGAAGGCCGGCGTGCAGTGGGGACTGTTCGGTGGCGCGATCGAGAACCTCGGTACGGCGCGCCATCACGAGGCGTACGTGAAGCGTCTCGTCGACCTGGATCTGCTGGGTTGTTTCGCGATGACCGAGACGGGTCACGGCAGCGACGTGCAGGCGCTCGAGACCACCGCGACGTACGACGCGGACGCGGGCGAATTCGTCATCCACTCCCCCACGCCGTCCTCGCGCAAGGACTACATCGGCGGGGCGGCGCAGCACGCGACGATGGCGGCCGTGTTCGCGCAGTTGATCACGGGCGGCGAGTCGCAGGGCGTGCACTGCTTCGTGGTGCCGATCCGGGACGAGGACGGCAACGACCTCCCCGGCGTCCACACGTCGGACTGTGGTTACAAGGGCGGACTTCCCGGCGTCGACAACGGCCGGATCACGTTCGACCAGGTCAGAATTCCGCGGGAGAACCTGCTCAACAAGTACGCCGACGTCGAACCCGACGGCACGTACACCTCACCGATCGACAACGCGAACCGCCGATTCTTCACGATGGTGGGCACTCTCGTGCGGGGACGCGTCACGGTGGGCGGGTCCGCAGGCGCCGCAGCCCGCGTCGCATTGTCGATCGCCACCCGATATGCGTTGCAGCGCAGGCAGTTCAATGCCCCGCAGGCCGAGGACGAGGTGCTGCTCATGGACTACCTCGTCCACCAGCGCAGGCTGTTCCCGTTGATCGCACGCTCCTACGCTCTGCAGTTCGCCCAGAACGAGCTCGTCGCCAAGATGCACGAAATCCAGAGCAGCGCCGACGCCGACCCCCAGGAACAGCGTGAGCTCGAGGGCCGCGCCGCCGGGCTCAAGGTTGCGAACACCTGGCACGCCACTCGTGCGATCCAGGAGGCCCGTGAAGCGTGTGGCGGCGCCGGGTACATGGCCGAGAACCGCCTCACGGCACTCAAGGCCGACACGGATGTGTTCACCACGTTCGAGGGCGACAACCACGTCCTGACGCAGCTCGTGGCCAAGGAACTGCTCACGTCCTACGCGGACGAGGTGCGCGGCATGAGCCCCGTCGAATGGATGCGCTTCGCTGCCACCACGGTCTCCGACGTCGTCAAGAAGCGCACCGCCGCGCAACAGATCATCCAGACGATCCTCGACACGAGGCAGGACAACGAGGAGGACGGCAGCCTCTTCAACCGCGGCACCCAGCTGACGATGTTCGAGGACCGCGAGCAGTACCTGCTCGCGACCGCCGCCCGTCGCCTCCAGGGTGCGCAGAAGCGCGAGGAGAACCCGTTCGACGCCTTCAATTTCGTGCAGGATCACGTGCTGCATGCCGCGCAGGCGCACATCGACCGGATCGTGCTCGAGGCGTTCGTCGCCGGCATCGACGAATGCGAGGACGACGACGCCCGCGACCTGCTGAGCGATGTCTGCGACCTCTACGCGCTGAGCGTGATCGAGGAAGACAAGGCGTGGTTCATGGAGCACCGGCAGCTGTCGGTGGAGCGGTCGAAGGCGGTGCAGCGGGGAATCAACGAGCGCTGCCGGTCGCTGCGGCCGCACGCGCAGACGTTGATCGAGGGACTCGGGGTTCCCGAGGCGCTACTCGGCTCCGCGATGCTCGACGGTCCCGGGACCGACACCGTCCGCAAGACCCAGATCTTCCGGTGACGAGGACGGCTCGGCGGGTTCGCCCGCCGAGCCGGACCGGAGCCGGCGCACCGAGTCGATCACCAGCAACCCCGCGACCGTCACCAGGCCGGCGGCGACGGCGATCCACGACCCCGAGTACTCGGTTCCGTCGAAGGACGGTGCACCCGGCGCCACGGGACCGAACTCCGATGTGACCTGGGCGTGGTTCCAGCACCACACCGCGGCCACGACACCGGCCACGGCGCCGATCCACTCCGCTGCCACCACCGCGGTCCGGCGGTTCATTCCGCCGACCCGCCCGCCGACTTCGCGAGCAGCGATTCGAGCTGCGCGCGCAGTGCCTCGTCGTCCTTCGCCCACGCCTGTACCAGGGCGCCGCCCCGCAGTCGCAGCCCAATGCCCGTCCGCCGGCGGGGAACCGTGGACAACTCCCCCAGACTCCGGGCGGTTTCCCACGGCTGCTGCTCGTACGACTCCGGGTCGGCGGGGGGCATGATCTTCAGGATCTCGGTGATCGGCAGGTCTTCGGTGCCCTGCCGCAACGACGACGTCGTGAGTTCGACGCTGGCATGCCTACGGGCGGCCACCACCTGCACGTAGACGAAACCGCTGAGCAGCACCGCGAACAGCGACAGCGCGAACCAGTGCACCACCGGGCCGGTCAGTAGTTCGATGATCAGGGCGATCAGGCAGAAGACCGGGCCGAACGCCACCATCCGCCAGCGGGCGCCGGGCTCACTGAACAGGACGGCTGGTTCGCTCACACGCTCATCCTGCGACATCGTGGCCCGCGAGGAAAACGTGGGGCACGTCAGGAGAGGGCGCCCGGGATCACGACGAGCAACAGAGTCAGCAGCACGAAGGCCACGATGATGGCGAACATCAGTGCTTCTTTACGAGACCCGTGTGCTCGATCGTCAGCGCGCATGGAGAAAAGTCCTTCGGTCGAAATGAAGTCTGCGGTCTGCCCTTGTGACGTACTTCACGGTACATCTTTATATTTCACGAGCAAATCGAAGCTACTCGTCGGAGGGGGGCAACCTCAGGAAGTAGCTGTTGGAATCCTTGCGGTGCATCAGCACGACGGCTCCGACGGCCACCACGGCCTGGAGGATCTGCACGCCGCCGAGAGCGAGCGCGGTGCCGCTTCCGTCGGATCCGATGCCGAAGAGCACCGGGACGGTCCACACCACCATCATCACGCACGCGATGGTGAGCAGCATCCTGGCCCAGTTCCGGCCCTTGCGCATGAAGTGCACGAACAGGAGGAACAGCCCGGTGAGGATCAGGATGAGGACGACCGTGAACCCGATACCCACGTAGAAGAGGGACTCCACGCTGTCGCGGCTCATGTCGACCTCTCCGGATGTGACGCTGGGGTTGTTCATCAGTTCGTCGACGAACGTCGACTTCTCCCCCACCACCAGAACCATCGCGGCCAGTGCCTGGATCAGACCGAGCCCGGCCACCGCCCACAGCAACTGGGCCGCCGTGCCCACATCGACCGGTGCCGGGCGTTCGGGCTTCGGCTGCGGCACCGGCGGGGGGTACGGGAAATCGTGCGGAGACGGGCTCTGCTGCTGCGGAGCCTGGTGCGGCGGTGTCGGTGGCCACTGCTGGGTCATGGCACTACCGTATCCGCCGACGAGACGATCACAACCAGCCGGCCGCTTCGGTCGCCCAGTACGTCAGCACGACGTCCGCGCCTGCGCGGCGGATACTGGTCAGCGATTCGAGGATCGCGGCGTCCCGGTCGATCCAGCCGTTCTGCGCGGCGGCCGTGATCATCGAGTACTCGCCCGAGATCTGATACGCCGCAACGGGGACGGGAGAGCGGTCCGCCGTCTCACGCAGGACGTCCAGGTAGGACATCGCCGGCTTCACCATCACCATGTCGGCGCCCTCGTCGATGTCGAGGTCCACCTCCCGCAGCGATTCCCGGCGATTGGCCGAATCCTGTTGATAGGTACGGCGATCACCCTGCAACGACGAACCGACGGCTTCCCGGAACGGGCCGTAGAACGCCGACGCGTACTTCGCCGAGTACGCGAGCTGCCCGACGTCGGTGTAGTCCGCGTCGTCGAGGGCCTTGCGGATGGCGGCGACCTGGCCGTCCATCATTCCGCTCGGACCGAGCAGATGCGCACCGGCCTCGGCCTGCGCGACCGCCATCTCGACGTACCGCTGCAGCGTGAGGTCGTTGTCGACAGCACCGCTCTCGTCGAGAACGCCGCAGTGACCATGGTCGGTGAACTCGTCCAGGCAGGTGTCCGCCATGATCACCGTCGCATCGCCGACTTCGTCTGCGAGCCAGCGCAATCCGCGGTTCAGGATACCGTCCGGGTCTGACGCGCCGGACCCCTCGGCGTCCTTGTCGTCGGGACGGGGCACCCCGAAGAGCATGAGTCCACCGAGTCCCGCCTCGACCGCTTCCGTCGCCGCCCGACGCAGCGAGTCGGGCGTGTGCTGGAAGACGCCGGGCATCGACGAGATCTCACGAGGCTCGTCGATACCGTCCGCCACGAACATCGGCAACACGAGATGCCGTGGCTCGAGCGAAGTCTCGGCGACGAGACGACGCAGGGCCGGTGTCCGGCGGAGCCGTCGCGGCCGGTGGGTCGGGAACAAGGACATGCCCTCCTTCGTCGGGCCCGTGAGTGGTTGAGGAGTGTCTGGACTCCTCAACCACTCACGGGCGCGTAGCGCCTATCGCCGAGCGCGGGACTTCTTGCGCGGCGGGGGCAGTGCGCCCTCGGCACGCAGGCGCGCGGCGTGCTCGGCGAGAGCCTCCACCAGCGGGCCGACCTGAGCGGTCTCCGGCTGCACGTCCACGCGCAGGCCGAACTCGATGGCCGTCTCGGCGGTCTTCGGACCGATGCAGGCGACGAGGGTGCGCGCGTGCGGCTTTCCGGCGATGCCGACGAGGTTGCGGACGGTCGAGGACGAGGTGAAGCAGACGGCGTCGAACCCACCGGTCTTGATCATTTCGCGGGTCTCGGCCGGCGGCGGCGCGGCCCGGACGGTGCGGTACGCGGTGACGTCGTCGATTTCCCAGCCACGTTCGCGCAGGCCCTCGGCCAGCGTCTCGGTGGCGATGTCGGCGCGGGGCAGCAGAACGCGGTTGACCGGGTCGAACACGTCGTCGTAGGGGGCGAATTCGGCCAGCAGGCCTTCGCTCGACTGCTCACCGGAGGGCACGAGTTCGGGGTTGATTCCGAACGAGCGGACCTTGGCGGCCGTGGCCTCGCCGATGCAGGCGATCTTGACGCCGGAGAACGCGCGGGCGTCGAGCCCGAATTCCTCGAACTTCTCCCACACCGCACGCACCGCGTTGGTGGAGGTGAAGACCACCCACTGGTAGCGGCCGTCGACGAGGCCCTTGACGGACCGTTCCATCTGCGCCGGGCTGCGGGGCGGCTCGACGGCGATGGTGGGCACCTCGATCGGGATGGCGCCGTGCGTGACGAGGCGGTCGCTCATCTCGCCTGCCTGATCCTTGGTGCGCGGCACCAGGACCTTCCAGCCGTACAGTGCGCGCGACTCCCACCAGGACATCTTGTTGCGCTGGGCGACGACCTTGCCGACCGTCACGACCAGCGAACCGACCAGTTCGGAACCGGCCTCGTTCAGGGTCGCGAGCGTGGCCTCGACGGTGCGCTGCTGCCGGGTGGTGCCGCGGACCGTGATGGCGGCCGGGGTCTGCGGAGCCAGGCCGTGCTCGACGAGGGCGCTCGCCGTCTCGGCGAGGTGACCCGACGTGGCGTGCAGGACCAGCGGTCCGGGTGCGGCGGCCAGGGCGGCCCAGTCGACCTCGCCGCGGACGTCGGCCTCGGTGTGCCCCGATCCCAGTGCCATACCGGCGTAGGAGGGGACGGCGGACGCGGACGGCAGGCCCGGCAGGACCTCGAACTGCACCTGGGTACGGGCGACGGCGGTGACCTCGGCGATCACGGAGTCGGTGGTCAGCGGGTCGCCGGACACCAGACGCACGACGTCGTGGCCGTTCCTCGCCTCGTGGACGAGGGTCTTCGCTACCTCCGCCGGCTCACCCAGCGCGGGACGGACCTCGGCGAGCGGCTCACCGGTCTCGGCGTCGACGCCCAGGTCGGTGCCCACCAGGACCGTGACGCCCTTGTCGACGTCGGGGTCGGTGAAGGCGAGGGTTGCTGCGGCAAGGACGTCCCGTGCGTGCACGGTGAGCAGTGCCGGATCGCCCGGTCCGGATCCCACGAACAGGATTCGTCCGGGGGTGTTCTTACGGACTCGGCTCATCGGTAATTCTCCAGTGCGATCATGTGTCGAGATGGGTACAGGAAGCGGATCGGCCGATCAGTCGGCCTTCGCACATCAAACATCGGCATCACCGGCCTCGGTGACATTCATCAGCTCCCGCGCACCGAGCTCGAGAAGCTCACGCGCGACGGAGCGGCCGAGTTCTTCGGCGTTCTCCGGGGAGCCCACGGCCCCCGTGCGTATGACGTCGGAACCGTCGATGGCTGCGGCGCAGCCCCGGACGGACAGTTCGTCGAAGATGCGGCCGTCGTCGTCGAGTGATTCGACGACCTCGGCGATGGCGCCGACGGGCGCGGTGCAGCCGGCCTCGAGCTCGGCGAGCAGTGCGCGTTCCGCGGTGACGGCGGCGCGGCTGTTCGGGTCGTCGAGCTCCGACAGGATCGCGACGAGTGCCGTGTTCGCGGACAGGCATTCGACGGCGAGCGCGCCCTGTGCGGGTGCGGGCAGCATCTGGACCGGTTCGATGGACTCGGTGATCAGGTCCAGACGTCCGATCCGCGCCAGGCCCGCGCGGGCCAGGACGACGGCGTCGAGTTCGCCGGACTCGACCTTGCCGAGGCGCCGCTGCAGGTTGCCGCGCAGCGGACGGATGTCGAGGCCGAGGCCCAGCGCCCGGAGCTGCGACGTGCGCCGCGGTGCGGACGTGCCGACCTTCGAACCGGCGGGCAGTTCACCGAGGACCAGTCCGTCGCGGGCCACGAGCGCGTCGCGGGGATCCTCGCGCGGCGGAATGGCGGCGATGGTGAACCGTTCGTCGGGGGCGGTCGGCAGGTCCTTGTAGGAGTGGACGGCCACGTCGACGCGGCCGTCGGCGAGCGCTTCCCGGAGTTCGGCGGTGAAGACGCCGACGCCGATCTTCTCCACCGATTCCATGGACTGGTCGCCCTTGGTCTTGATGATGACGAGCTCGGCGTCGTGTCCGGCCGAGATCAGTGCGTCGCGCACGGTCCCGGCCTGGGTGGTCGCGAGCTCACTCCCACGGGTTCCGATCCGCAGCGTACGGGTGCCGACGGCGCTCATGCCTGCGATTCCTTCCCATGGTTGTCGTCTGTGACGAAGCGGCGCAGGCGCGGGTCCTGGCCGGCGATGAAACCGTCCGTGATGTCGATGGCGCTCAGGTCGGTGGCGCCGCCGAGGTCGGTGGGCTTGGCGACGGCCTCGACGGATCCGGGGCTGAGTTCGAACAGCTCGCGCAGGGCGGCGGCGTAGGAGTCGCCACCGGGTGCGGAGGCGAGCTGCTTCACCCGGACGGTGGGCGCGTGGAGGAGCTTGTCGACCACTCGCCGCACGGTGCGTGCGACCTCGTCGCGCTCGGGGTCGTCGAGTCCGGGCAGACGCGAATCCAGTCGCATCAACTCCGCCTCGACCACGTCCGCAGCGCGCTGGCGCAGGGCGGTGACGGTCGGCGTGACCTCCGCCAGCCGCTGGCCGGCGAGGTAGTTGGCGAGTTCGGCGGCGACGATCGTCCGGGCGGCGTCGGCGTCGGATGCGGCGGCGCCTGCGGCGGGATCGCGCTGCAGCGATTCCATGTCGAGGACGGTGACCCCGGGCAGACCCGACACTGCGGGCTCGACGTCGCGGGGCAGACCGAGGTCGCAGATGACGAGGGGGCGTTCGGCGTCGCGGCCGGGCTGTGCCAGCGCGCGGTGGGTGTCCGCGAGCGTGACGACGGCGCCGACCGCGCCGGTACAGGTCACGAGGACATCCGCCTGGGCCATCGCGGCCGGGAGTTCGCTCAGTTCGAGGGCTTCCGCCTCGACGCCGTTGGACCGGGCCGTGTCGGCGAGGTGTTCCGCGCGCTCCTTGGTGCGGTTCACGACGACTATGCGGCCGATCCCGGCACGGGTGAGGTGTGCGACCGACAGGCCGCCCATGGATCCGGCACCGACCACGACGGCGGTGCGTCCGGTCAGTCCGCCGTCGCCGACGATGCCGGCGGCCCGGTCGAGGGCCACGGACACGACGGAGGCGCCCGCCGAATCGATGCCGGTCTCCGAATGCACCCGCTTGCCGACGCGCAGCGCCTGCTGGGCGAGTTCGTGCAGCGTGCGGCCCGCGGCCTGCTGCGCGTCGGACGACGCGTAGGCGGTCCTGATCTGCCCCAGGATCTGCTGCTCGCCGATCACCATCGAGTCGAGGCCGCTGGCCACGGCGAACAGGTGCTCCGCCGCAGCCTCGCTGTAGCGCACGTACGCGTGCCGGTGCAGATCGGTGAGATCCAGTCCGGAATGGTCGGCGAGCAATTCGCCGACCTCGGCCAGCGCACCGTGGAACGCATCGACGACGGCGTAGATCTCCACCCGGTTGCAGGTGGAGACGATCATCGCCTCCGAGATGTGCGACGACGCCAGAAGCTTGTCCGTCAACTTCGGGCGATCGGTGTCGGTGACAGCCACCCGCTCGAGAACCGGCACCGGGGCCGTCCTGTGCGAGACCCCGACAAGCAGAACACTCACGGCGCGATCACTGATCCGTTTCTTGGTGCGGTGGACGGGACAGCCGAATGTCCGATGCGGACGCGGGGAGCGGTGGGGACCGACTCCGTATTGCGTGCGCTGTTGAACGAGAGGACCTGCATTTCGACCGCGAGGTCGACGCGGCGCATCTCGACGTGATCGGGGACGTCGAGCGAAGTCGGCGAGAAGCTGAGGATGCACCGCAGTCCGGCGCGCACCAAGCGGTCGGCGACTTCCTGCGCCGCCTCGTCGGGCGTCGAGATGACGCCGATGGTGGCCTCGAGTTCGGCGCAGGCCTGCTCGAGTTCGTCGACGTGCCGCACGGTGAGGTCGCCCACCGGCGCACCGACCCGCGCCGGGTCGCTGTCGAACAGACCGACCATGGAGAACCCGCGACGGCCGAAGCCGCCGTAGCCGGCGAGCGCCTGGCCGAGGTTTCCGACGCCGACGAGCACCACCTTGTGTCCGCGGTCCAGGCCGAGTGCGCGTTCGATGCGGGCCCGCAGGCGCGTCACGTCGTAGCCGACGCCGCGCACACCGTTCGGCCCCAGGAAGGAAAGGTCCTTGCGGAGCTTCGCGGAGCCGACACCGGAAGCGGCGGCGAGTTCCTCGCTCGAGACGATGATCGTGCCGCGTTCCGTCAGCACTCCGAGGACCCGCAGGTACGTCGCGAGGCGCGTCACCGTAGCCTGGGGGATGTCCCGCGATTCGGGGAGCGGAGCCGCGCCGGCGACCGAGGGGGCCGGAGACCCGACCATCGACTGCCCGACCGCCCCCGTGACGCCAGGGGCCACAGACCCATGCGTCTGGTGCGTTTCGGTCACGTCGTTGGCTCCTCGTCCGACCGGCATTCGATGCCGTTCTTCACGATGCTCCGGGGAATTGTTCACACCACGGTAACTGCTTGTGAACCCATGCACAAAGTCGCTGCGACTGCGCGACATGCGGTCCTACCTGCACGGCATCGGAAGATCCCACTTTTAGGGTTCCCTTACTTGCGTAAATCCGAGCGAAGGCGCTCTTCGTCGACCTCCCAGTAACTGTGCTCACGTCCGTCGAGCAATACCACCGGCAATCGGTCGCCGAATTCGGCCCGCAATTCGGGGTCCGTTGCCGCCGCCTCGTCGACGTCTGTGCACGTCAGTTCCAGCCCGAACTCCTCGCACAGAACCAGCAGCAGCTCGCGGGCCGGCGCGCACGCACCGCACCCCGCCCTCGTGAGAAGCGTCACCTCGTGTCCGCCCGTGCTCATCCTCGTCACTTCCTTTCGACGCCTCCGGTGGAGTCACTGTGCCGTTTCGGAGTCCACAGACGCCAATCGGCTCCGAGATGAACGTCACACAGTTCCCTCAGCGCGGCCATCCACCCGCCCCGTCCCCGATTCGGGGGATAGGCTGCTCCCAGAGGCTTCTGCGATACGGGAGGTGCGAGTGCCTGCGCGATCACTACCGAACGGCACGGGTTTCGGTTCAGGTCTGGCGGGGATCATCCTCCCGGGCCGACGCCAGTTCAGGAATCCGCTGGGACCCAGCGAAGCCGAGGTACGTGCCAATGTCGCAGGTGAGGCGAGTGCCGATGCGGCCCTCGCACTCCAAGTCGCGTCCGGCGAGGAAACCGAGCTGGTGGAACACGACGTTCCCCTCGACCTCACGGCGGCCGCGTTCTTCGACGTCGACAACACGATGGTCCAGGGCGCCTCGATCATCCACTTCGCCCGCGGACTCGCCGCCCGCAAGTACCTGAAGACGTCCGACCTCGTCGACTTCGCGTGGAAGCAGATCAAGTTCCGCGTCACCGGCAAGGAGAGCAGCGACGACGTCGCCTCCGGCCGGGAGAAGGCCCTCTCGTTCGTCTCCGGACGGTCGACGGCCGAGCTCGCCCGGCTCGGTGAGGAGATCTACGACGAGGTGATCGCCGACAAGATCTGGCCCGGCACCCGCGCGCTGGCGCAGATGCATCTCGACGCCGGGCAGCAGGTGTGGCTGGTCACCGCGACCCCGGTGGAGCTGGCCCAGGTCATCGCGAAGCGCCTCGGCCTCACCGGTGCCCTCGGCACGGTGGCCGAGAGCGAGGACGGGATGTTCACGGGACGTCTGGTCGGCGACATCCTGCACGGCCTCGGCAAGGCGCACGCCGTGCGCGCCCTGGCCGTCCGCGAGGGGCTCAACCTCAAGCGCTGCACCGCGTACTCGGACAGCCACAACGACGTGCCGATGCTGTCGCTGGTCGGCACGGCCGTCGCGATCAACCCCGACACCGATCTGCGCGAGCTCGCCAAGAACCGGGGCTGGGAGATCCGAGACTTCCGGACCGGACGCAAGGCCGCCAAGATCGGCGTCCCCACGGCGCTGCTCCTCGGCGCTGCCGGCGGCGCACTCGCCGCGATCGTCGCGCGCCGCCGCGAACAGGCGGCCTGAGCCGCGCGGCGGTCAGCGATTCAGCCGAGGAACACGTTCCGGCGTTTCGCGAGGAGCCGGTACAGCGTCTGCTGGATGGTCTCCCGGACGTGGTCGGTGACCTCGAACAGTTCCATCGGGTCGTCAGCCGCCGCCGCGTCGTAGGTGTCGGTGACGATCGGCTTGCCGAACTCGATGTACCACTTCGACGGCAGCGGGACGAGGCCGAGCGGTCCGAAGTGCGGGAACAGCGGGGTCACCGGGAAGTACGGCATTCCCAGCAGCCGGGCGAGCGTCCCGAGTTCGCCGATCTTCGGGTAGATCTCCTCGGATCCGACGATCGAGCACGGAATGATGGGCGCACCGGTCCGCATGGCGGCGGACACGAAGCCGCCGCGGCCGAACCTCTGCAGCTTGTAGCGTTCGCTGAACGGTTTGCCGATGCCCTTGAAACCTTCGGGGAACACGGCGGCGACCTCGCCGTCCTGCAGGAGGCGCACGGCGTCCGGGTGGCACGCGAGGGTGTGCCCGGCCTTGCGGGCGACCCCGCCGACCAGTGGCATCTCGAAGGCCAGGTCGGCGGCCAGCATCCGCAGCGGGCGATGCGCGGGGTGATGGTCGTGGACGGCGACGGACGTCATCAGACCGTCGATGGGCAGGACACCGGCATGGTTGGCGACCACCAGCGCGCCACCGGTCGACGGGATGTTCTCCAGACCGCTGACCTCGACGCGGAACCACTTGTCGAACAGTGGCCGCAGGATGGGGAGCCACACGTTCTCGGCGAAGTGCGGGTCGTAGCCGAAGTCGTCGACGTGATAGTCGCCCGACAGCCGGCGTCGCACGAACTCGGCGGTGTTGACGATCTGCTCGGCCAGGGCGTTGCGGACGGCGTCGACGGCCGAAGTCTCGGTGACGGGCTCGGGTGGGGTGATCACGGCGGGTGGAGGCATTGCGGACGGATGTCGGCTCTCGCTCTGCTCACGCCTCGAACGTCCGATAGCGGCCCCGCGCGCGGCTGTCGCACCGTGCAGCGGAATGACCTTCGCCACTTCGTTCACCTCTCCCCTTTCGCCGTGCCGGTAAGAGCGAGTAGTGCGTTTTCTGCTGCGTCGACCCATTCGTTCTTGATGATCGCCTTGACGCCTGCCGCGCGAGCGAAGTCGTCGAGCGCCTGCATCGAGGTCCACCGTGGCTCGAAGGATAGTTCGCTTCGCATGCGGGTGGTGTCGAGTCCGCAACCGAAGTGGAAGTACTCGAGTTGCTCGGTGGTGTACGACCGCATCACCGGACCCATCAGCGCACGTCCGACGTTGCGGAACAACCCGAACGGCATCGGGACCTCGATCCGCCCGGCGCGGCGGATGGCCTGGGACATCATGACCACGCCGTCGCCGGCGACGTTGAAGGTGCCCGCCGGGCCCGACACCGTGGCCCGTTCCAGTGCGGCGAGCGCGTCTTCCTCGTGTAGCACCTGCAGGCGTGCGTCGCGTCCGAGGATGGTCGGCACCACCGGTGAGGTGAGGTACTGCGCGACGGTCGCGTTGAGGCGAGGCCCGACCAGCGGTGCGAGGCGGAGAATCGACACGGCGATGTCGGGGCGCCTGCGCCCCATTCCCCGCAGATAACCCTCGATCTCGATGCAGTCCCGTGCGTAGGCGCCCGCGGGACGCCGCCGGGCGCTCATCTCCTCGGTGAACTTGGCGGGGTCCTTGGCGCTGCAGCCGTACACCACGGAGGCCGAGCGCAGCACTACCTTCCGGACGGTCGGCGCCTTCTGGCAGACGGCGAACAACTGCATCGCACCGATGACGTTCATGTCCTTCATGGCCGCGCGACTGCCCGACTTCGGCGGGCGCGCCAGCGTCGAGGCGTGCACGACGGTATCGACCTCGGCATTGCGAATGACCTTGCCGATCAAAGGATTCCGGATGTCGGCGCGCACGAACTCGGCGCGGCCCATGCGGCGCAACATGTCCTTGCTCGGCGAGACCGCGTCCACCGCGATGACCCGCTCGATGTCCGGATTCTGAGCGAGCCGGGTGACCAGGTACCCACCCAGAAACCTGCTTGCCCCAGTGACCAGCACGACGCGCGGCACCGCCGTCCGCGTAGTACTGTCTCCGTCACTCACAACCACTAGAACCCCCGATCACGTAGCGAGTGACGTCAACGATACGTGCAGGAGGGGGATGGCGCTCCGCACAACGACAATTGGTCGGTCGCCCACTACGCGGAGGGCGCCGTGGAAACGACGGATGCCCGCCACCGGAGGTGACGGGCATCCAGACGCAACTCTTTTACTTACCGAGTTTCCTGCGCTGCACTCGGGTGCGGCGAAGCAGCTTGCGGTGCTTCTTCTTCGACATGCGCTTGCGTCGCTTCTTGATCACTGAACCCATAGCGGGTGTCCCTCACGTTCTTCTCTAGCGTTCCTGCGCACGCCGGTCACGTACGCCTGCGCCGCTCTGGCGCCTGGGCCTCGTTTTAACTAGCTCAGCGCCTTACGACACCAGCTGGCTGGTACGACAGTCGCTAATCGTACCGGTGCGGGTCCGCTCTCTGAAAACTAGGTCGCACCGTTACCGGCGAAACCGAGATGACCCTCTTCGTGCCGATCGGTCAACCGGCGTCGAAGTACGAGGTTTCGAGGTAGTCGTGCACTGCTTTCGCATGCACTCTGAACGAGCGGCCCACACGGACGGCGGGCAGTTCGCCGCTGTGCACCAACCGATACACAGTCATCTTGGACACTCTCATCAGCGTCGCTACCTCGGCGACGGTGAGAAATTGCGTTCCGGCCAGGGCCGGTTGTCCGTCCGGGGCCGAGCCCTTGGACGGCTTTTTTGCAGACGTCATCAACCACTTACCTCCGGCACGTCTCGCGCCGCCGGCTTCCCCTCCGGCGGAACAGACACGCACGTGCTACTTCGAGCTTAGCGGGACGGATGGGGTTACTGCGACGGGTGTGGGCAATCGAATATTCATTCGGTCGACGTACCGAGTTCGGCGGAACGAATCTTCGCGGCTTCGAGAGCGTCGAAAAAGGCTGTTCGGAGCCCGTTTCCCTCCAGCCGGCGGATCGCGGCCGCGGTGGTTCCGCCGGGCGAGGTCACGGCGGCACGGAGTTCGGTCGCACTCTCCCCCGACCTGTCGAGCATCGCCGCGGAGCCGACCATGGTCTGCACGACCAGTTCGGAAGCGGTCGCCCGGGTCAGTCCCAGCCCGACGCCCGCGTCGATCATGGCCTCGGCGACCAGGAAGAAATAGGCAGGACCGGAGCCGGAGACGGCGGTGACGGCGTCGATCTGCGATTCGGGGACGACGACGACCTTGCCGACCGACGACAGGACGCCGCGCACCAGTTCGAGGTGCTCCTTCTTCACATGCCTGCCGGGGGCGAGCACACTGACGCCCTCACCGACCAGCATGGGCGTGTTGGGCATGACCCGGACCACCGGGAACCCGGCGGGCAGTCTCGTCTCGTAGAAGGCAGTGGGGATACCGGCAGCGAGCGACACGAGCAGCTGCTCGCGCTCGCCGTCGAGTTCCACCTTGGACACCTCGGTGAGCGCGGCCTCGACGTCGCCCGGCTTGACGGCGATCACGATGACGTCGGCGCCTTCCGCGGCGTCGGAGGGGGTGGTGACCCGCACCGCGTACGCCGCGGCCAGCTCGTCGGCGCGCGCCGGATGCTGCTCGGCCACCACCAGATCCTTGACGGCGTGACCTGCCTGCAGAAGCCCCGAGATGAGGGCCTCGCCGATCTTGCCGCCTCCGATTACCGCAATTCTCGTCATGCCGAACAGCCTGCCACGACGCTCCGCGGCGCCTTCCTAGCGGGGGATCATCGCCAACTGCCGGCTCTGCACGACGATCGCCCCGGTCGAGTCGAGCACGGTGTGATCCTCCTCGAACCACGCACCGCCGAGCACCGTGCTGCTGGCCATCACGCGCAGCCACCCCGGCGCCGGCTGCCTACGCAGGTACGTGGTCAGCTGCACCGTGGGCGCCCAGCCGAACATGCCGCGGTTCATCGTCACGGGGGCGCTGATGTCTCCGGTCATGATCGCGAACAGGGCCGCCGTGTCGGGATCGTCCTCGTCGCCCGCGCGCGGTCGCACCCACATGCGCACCTCGGGTTCGCCCTGGTTGCCGGTGAGGAAGTGCGCCGACGTCCCGTCCACCCGCATGTCGCAGCCCTGCGACACGTGAACGATCTTCGCCATCGGATGGTCGGCCGTGAGCACGACGGCGTCGGCGGGCGGTTCCACCGGGAGCTGGGACAGGGCGTGGTCTCCGCTGTACTGCGGCTCCCCGGCGTCGGGGACGCCGAGCGTGACCGACGCATGCACGGCGACGCGGTCGCCCTGCTTCAGCTCCACGTCGACGAACGACACCTGCTTGCCCTGCTTGCGGACCGTCGTCGACAGCGTCACCTCGCCGGGGTCGGGAGCAGACAGGTAGTTGGCCCCGACCGCGAGGGGCTGCACCCGGGACAGCTCGGCGTCGCTGTTCTCGTCGAGCAGCCGCCTGCGGGCCGCGGCCGCGCACAGCGACATCATCGAGCCGCCGTGCACCTTGGGGCCGATCGTCCAGATCGGGTCGATCGATGCCTGATAGGTCCCGTCACCGGCAGCGGTGAGGACGTTGAGGTCGCGGAAGGGAGTTGAGCTCACTGCTGATCCTGTTCTTCGGGGTTCCGGAGGCGCTTCTGCGCGACGTCCTGGTGTGCGAGCCGGCGCATCGCGGCGATCACCGGCTCGTAGATGGCGGTGCCGAGCACCGCGTAGCGGATCGCGTCCTCGGCCGATTCGGTGGGCATGAGCCCGATGTCGATCTCGGCGATCCCGCGCACGTGCCGACCGTAGGCGTCGAGCCGCTCCTCGGTCATCGGGATGCCGGCCTCTTCGAGCCCCTCGAGCGCACGTTCGAGCTGGCCGACCGCGACGTACCGCGGGTCGTACACCTGCCCGAGCCTGTCGAGGACTGCGCGTGCCCGCGGGAACTCGTCCCCGTCGTCGACGGCGGCGTCGAGGTAGGGCGGGAGTTGCGCGATGGCCTCGCCGAGCACCTCGAACAGCGAGCCGTCGGGATGGTCGACGAGCCGGAGGATCTCCCGGATGCGCGGAATCGGGAGTCCGGCCCCGGCCAGCGCCTTGACGAGGCCGAGTCGCTCGACGTGCTTCTCGCCGTACCGGGCCTGGGTGGCGCTCGTCGCCTCGCCGGGCATCAGCAGACCTTCGCGCAGGTAGTACTTCACCGTCGCGAGCGGAACGCCGGTACGGGCGACCAACTCGGAAACGCGCACGGCCCCTCCTTCGGCTCATCGACTCTCGACCTCGGATACCCCAGCACTAGATACTAAGACTATCCAATATGGCGACGAGCTTACCGCAGCAGGAAGGCGGCAGAGTTGTCAGGTGTCGTCGTGATCGCCACCGGAATGGCTGCGGGGCGACCCCGAGGCAGCGCGGCCCGGCTCGAGGTGCTCACGGGCGAAGGCCAGCGCCTGCGCCAGCATCGACGACCGTTCCCGCTGCGTCCGGGCGTTCTGAGTGTTGATCTCGATCACCGCCTGCCCGTCGAATCCGGTGTCGACGAGATGACGGCACAACTGCGCGCAGGGCTGGGCACCGTGACCGGGGATGAGGTGCTCGTCCATCGACGCGCCCCGGCCGTCGGCGAGGTGGAGATGCGCGAGGCCCTCCCCCATGCGCTCCGCCAGCTTCATGGCATCCATGCCGGCCGTGGCCGTGTGCGACAGATCGAGGGTGTAGTGGGCGTGTCCCGAATCGGTGGGGTCGTAGGACGGGCTGAACGCCGACAGCGCCGCCCCCGGTCCGCCCCGCCTCCGGAGCCGCTGTGCGGATCGCTCCTTGCTGCCGAAGAAGCCGTCCGCGCGCATGGGAAACATGTTCTCCACCGCGACGATCACGTCGCTGCGCTGCTCCAGGTCGGCCACCTGATCGGCGAAACCCTCCGCGTACCGGCGCTGCCAGCGGAACGGGGGATGCACCACGACACTCGTCGCCCCGAGCGACTCGGCGGTGCGGACGGAACGCTCCAGCTTCGCGACCGGATCGGCGCCCCACACCCGCTGCGAGATGAGCAGGCACGGCGCGTGGATCGCCTGAACCGGAATCGCGTACCTGCGCACCAGCCCGGCCACGGCCCCGACGTCCTGGCTGACCGATTCGGCCCACACCATCAGTTCGACGCCGTCGTATCCCAGATCGGCTGCGTACCGGAACGCCGCCTCCGTGTTCTCCGGGTACACCGAGGCCGTCGACAGGCCCACCAGTACCTTCCGCCCGCGCGGTGACCGTCGAACCTGCCCGTGCCCACTGTCCCCGACCATGAGCAACTCAGCCCGACGCAAGCATGAAGGCTAACGGCCCCAGAGTGACGATCATCCCGACCACGACGGCGATCACGAAACTGGTGATGTCGTCGGTGCGACGAAGGACGCGGACCATCGCGACCAGGCCCACGATGACGAGCAGGGCCAGGATCAGCGCGACCCACGGAAATACGTCCCACAGCTTCTCGAAGCCCTTGAAGAGCAGGGCCCCGGCGATGACGGCTACGACGCCCTGACCGATGAGGACGGCCCACTCCCGGGTGGAGTTCTCGCCTGCCTCGTCCTTCTTGCCTGCCTTCTCCGCTTTCGCGGCCTCGGCCTTCTCGGCCTTCGCCTCCTTGCGGGAACGGCGAGGGCTCTCGGGCTTCTGCGTGTCGCCCTCGTGCTTCTCCGTGTCCCCGGCGTCGGTGGCGGCCTCGATGAGTTCCGTCTCCTCGCCCGCGTTCGCCGCGTCTGCGTCCCGGGACTGCCGCATCAGGTCGCCGGCCAGCGTCGAGCCGGACAGCAGTGCGGGTTCCGGCTTCGCCGTGGCGGGAGCGCCGGGCTTCGGCGTCTTCACGAACGTCGACGCGGCGTTCGTCGGCGCGGCGGGACCCGCCTTCGCGGGGGTTCCGGTTTTCGCCGGTGCCTCGGTTTTCGCCGGTGCCTCGGTTTTCGCCGGTGCCTCGGGCTTGGCGGGCGCGTCGGACTTCGCCGCCGGTTCGGCCTTGGCCGGGGTGTCGGGCTTCGGCGCCGGCTTCACGCGGGGAACGGCGACGGTCGGGGCGGGCTCCGGCTTCTTCACGACCGGGGCGGCCACGGTGGGCGCCGGTGCGGGCGCGGCGGCCTCGGGCGCCTGCCGTTCCTTCTGGACGGATCGGCTGACCCAGGTTCCCTGGTGATCACGCGACGCCCCACCCGACACCACTCCGCGGCCGCGGCCGGCGGGGCGACTGGCGATGGGCTCGTCGTCATCGTCGTCATCGTCGTCGTCGACGGGAGCCTTGAACGCTGCGGTGCGCTCGTCGGCGCGCGCGGACGGCGCCGCCGGTGCGGACGCGCGGGGCGGCTCGGGCGCGGCAGGTTCCGGTTCGGGTTCGGGTTCGAGTGCCCGCGAATCGGATGGATCCCGGACCACCGGAATTTCACCGGTCAACTCGGCAACGGAGATTCCCCCCTTGACGCCGCGACGACGCCGCCCGCCCCGGGACTCCACCTGCTGCCCGTTGCGTTTGAGCAGCTCTGACACAGAGATCTGCTGACTGTCCTCGGTCATCGAGCACCCACCATCAATTCACCGCCCATTTCCGTATCGAGCTTGCGGAGGATCAAACCCTCACGCAGAGCCCAGGGGCAGATTTCCAGTTCCTCCACGCCCAGTGCTCTCATGCTGGCCTCCGCAACGAGTGCTCCGGCCACGATCTGCTGCGACCTGTCGGAGCTCACCCCTTCCAATTCTGCACGGTCCGAGGCCGTCATCCGCGAAATGAAAGCTATGAGTTGCCTGAGACCGCTGGCGGTGAGGGTGCGCTTGACCCGCGGGCCGGCGCCGGACGGCGCCGCGCCCGTCAGCCGGGCCAGCGAGCGGAAAGTCTTGGACGTGCCGACGGCCCGATCCCACTGCCCCGCCGCGCGCAGTTCCTTCGACGGGACGGTCAGTTCGGCGTCCAGCCAATCCCTCAGCACCGCCACGCGGCGCTTGCCCGGCGGGTCGGCCTCGAGCCAGTCCCGGGTGAGCCGTCCCGCGCCGAGTTGCAGCGACAGCGCCACGTCCGGGTCCTCGTCGCCGCCCGTCGTCAGCTCGAGGGATCCGCCGCCGATGTCGAGGTTCAGGATGCGGCCCGCGCTCCACCCGAACCAGCGGCGCACGGCGAGGAAAGTCAGCCGGGCCTCGTCGACACCCGACAGAACCTCGAGCGTCACCCCGGTCTCGGCGTGTACCCGCTCGAGCACGGCGTCCGAATTGTTGGCGTCGCGCACGGCGGACGTGGCGAAGGCCATCAGCTCACCGCACCCCGACGTCTTCGCGATGCTGGCGAAGTCTGCCACCGTCGAGACCAGGCGATCCGCACCCTGGGAGGTGATGTCGCCCCGGTCGTCGGTGTTCTCCGCCAACCGCAGAGTCGACTTGGTCGAACTCATCGGTGTGGGGTGGCCGCCCCTGTGGGCGTCCACTACGAGAAGATGGACGGTGTTGCTTCCGACGTCGAGTACCCCTAGTCGCACATTGACACGGTACTGGGTCTACCGTCGGGCTTTGTGACAGCACGTAAAGCAGGGCGTTCACACAAGATGACACCCAGCCCGGAAGTACCCCTCGACTTCGCTCGCGAATGGGTCGAATTTCCCGATCCCGACAACAGCGAGCACATCATCGCCGCGGACATGACATGGTTGCTCTCCCACTGGACCTGCGTGTTCGGCACCCCCGCCTGCCAGGGCATCATCGGCGACCGGCCGGACGACGGCTGCTGCTCCCACGGCGCGTTCCTCTCCGACGAGGAGGACCTGGAGAAGCTGAACACGTCAGTGAAGATGCTCACACCCGAGGACTGGCAGTTCATGGAGAAGGGTCTCGGCAAGAAGGGTTACGTCGAGGAGGACGACCTCGAGGACGAGCCCGCGCTGCGCACCCGCCGCTACCACGGCGCCTGCATCTTCCTGAACCGTCCCGGCTTCGAGGGCGGCGTCGGGTGTGCGCTCCACTCGATGGCCCTCAAACGCGGGATCGAGCCTCTCGAGGTCAAGCCCGACGTGTGCTGGCAGCTCCCGATCCGCCGCACCCAGGAGTGGGTGGAACGCCCGGACGGCGAGCAGATCCTCAAGACCACCATCAGCGAGTACGACCGGCGCGGCTGGGGCGAGGGCGGCTCCGACCTGGACTGGTACTGCTCCGGCTCCCCCGACGCCCACGTCGGCGTCAAGGCCGTCTGGCAGTCGTACGCACCCGAGCTGACGGAACTGCTCGGCAAGGCGGCGTACTCGGAGTTGGCGAAGATGTGCAAGCGCAGGGCCGGTCTCGGCCTCGTCGCCGTGCACCCCGCCACCGCGGCCGCTCAGCGGAAGGCCGCCGAGTAACGCACCAGACCCATCGGTCGATTTACCCGTCACGGCCCCATTCCGGGCACAGCCATGACGGGAGAGATCATGTTCGCTCGAATTCTGACAGGTGCCCTGTTGACCGCCGCCGCGACGCTCGCCCTCGCGCCGGCCGCGTCCGCCCAGCCGACCCCGGATTGGAACACCTTCTACGACAAGACGGCGAACTTCGTCGCACCGTTCGATCCGGGTGCCTTTGGTGACAAGGGTGACCGGGCGCTCGTGCTGAGCCCGTACGGCACCGGCCGGGTCATCGAGTGCAAGGGCGACGGACACTATGTCGCGGTCTACTGCAGGCAGTTCGACGACCAGGGTCGCGAGCACGCCCTCACGCAGGTGATCTCGGCGCCGTTCCGCGGTGTGTACGTGTACAACCCGTTCTGACGAATGCCCACGAATTCGTCAGCCGCACAGGCAATTGCGTGTGCGGCTGACGAATTCGTCTGCAACTGTGGCGGATCGGCGTCCGCTCACGCCTCCAGTTTGTAGCCGAGGCCGCGGACGGTGACGAGGTGTTCCGGCTTGGCGGGGTCGGTCTCGATCTTCGAGCGCAGACGCTTGACGTGCACGTCGAGGGTCTTGGTGTCGCCGACGTAGTCCGCCCCCCACACCCGGTCGATCAGCTGCCCGCGGGTGAGCACCCGTCCCGAGTTCCGAAGCAGGTACTCGAGGAGGTCGAACTCCTTGAGCGGCAGCGTGACGGCCTCGCCGTTCACCTGGACCACGTGCCGTTCGACGTCCATCCGGACCGGTCCCGCCTCGAGGACGGCCGAGTCCTGCGCGACGTCGAGTTCGCTGTCGACGCCGCGGCGCAGCACCGCGCGGATGCGGGCGATCAGTTCCCGCGCCGAGTACGGCTTGGTCACGTAGTCGTCGGCGCCGAGTTCGAGTCCCACCACCTTGTCGATCTCGCTGTCCCGTGCCGTCACCATGATGACGGGGACACCGGAGCGGCTGCGGAGTTGCTTGCAGACGTCCGTGCCGCTCATGCCGGGCAGCATGAGGTCGAGGAGGACGATGTCGGCACCGGCCCGGTCGAACTCGGCGAGCGCGGACGGTCCGTCGCCGACGATCGTCGTCTCGAACCCTTCCTTACGTAACAGGAATGCCAATGGGTCGGCCAGTGACTCCTCGTCTTCCACGATCAGCACACTTGTCATCGCTTGGCCTCCATACCGGTTTCTCTCTTCCCGACGTTTCCGCTCTCGGCGTCCACTGTCTCGATGTGTGCAGGAATCTGCAGGGTAAACGTCGAACCTGTTCCGGGCTTGCTCCACAGGTCGATGGATCCGTTGTGGTTGGCGGCCACGTGTTTGACGATCGCGAGACCGAGTCCCGTTCCGCCGGTCGCGCGGGCGCGCGCCTTGTCGACGCGGAAGAAACGTTCGAACACGCGCTCCTGGTCGGCCTTGGCGATGCCTTCGCCGCGGTCGGTCACCGAGATCGCCACGTTGTCGCCGCGGATCGACCGGCTCACCGACACCGGGGCGCCCTTCGGGGAATAGGCGATCGCATTCTGGACCAGATTGGACAGGGCGGTGACGAGCAGGGCGCGGTCGCCGAGCACCTCGTAGCCGCTGCTGTGGTCCGTGGTGACGGCGATCCCGGCGGCTTCCGCGGAGATCTTGCAGCGCTGCAGCGCCTCGTCCACCACCTCGTCGACGGAGACGGCCTCGAGGTCGGGCAGTTTCTCGGCGCCCTGCAGCCGCGACAGGGCGATCAGTTCGGTGACCATCTTGCCGAGCCGGACGGATTCACTGAGCACGCGTTCGCCGAAGTGCCGGACCGACTCGGGGTCGTCCGCCGATTCGAGGAGCGCCTCCGCCAGCAGACCCATCGCGCCGACCGGGGTCTTGAGTTCGTGGCTGACGTTGGCGACGAAGTCGCGGCGGGTCGCCTCCATCCGCACCTGCTCGGAGTCGTCGTCGGCGAACAGGACCACGAAGTTGTGGTCTTCCTTGCTGAGCAGACGTGCGGTGCCGCGCACCGCGATCCGATCCCGTCCCCGCTGCGGGTTCTTGGTACTCAGGTCGACCTCGACGGGTTCGCCGGTTTCGAGGACCCGGAGTGCCGCCACCCACGCACGGTCGTCGACGAGCCGGTTCCGCACCAGGCCCAGCTCCTCCGCCCGGGGGTTGAACAGGACGACGTCGTGGAACTGGTCGACCACGGCGATGCCGCTCTCGGATGCCAGGACGATCAGGTCGAGCACCTGCGACATCGTGAGCCCGGACTTCTCTTCCATCCGCTGCGCCTGCCGGGTGGACAGCATGGGGATCAGCACGCCACCGACGAGGTAACCGACGAAGCCGCCCACGATGGCAAGCAAGACGGCTTGAACAACACTCACGCCTGAATCGTACGTTCGCGCGGCGGTCCGGTTACGCAGGGTCCAGGCATTTCCGCGCACGTCACACGCGGGAACCGGAGTCTTCGTCCGCAGTTAACCTGCCGTTGGCCGGACGTCCCGCGAACGGGACGTCCGGCCGGACGCACGAGTTACTTCCCGCCCTGGTTCGCGACCGCGGCGGCACCCGCGGCGGCGGCCTCGGGGTCGAGGTACGTGCCACCGGGGTTGAGCGGCTTCAGGTTCTCGTCCAGGTCGTAGCGCAGCGGGATGCCCGTCGGGATGTTCAGGCCCGCGATGTCCTCGTCGGAGATTCCGTCGAGGTGCTTGACGAGGGCGCGCAACGAGTTGCCGTGCGCGGTGATCAGCACGGTCTTGCCGGCCTTCAGGTCGGCGGAGATCGTGTCCTCCCAGTACGGGATCAGGCGGACGACGACGTCCTTCAGGCACTCCGTCAGCGGGACCTTGTCGAGGTTCGCGTAGCGGGGATCGGTGTCCTGGCTGTATTCGCTGCCTGCCTCGATCGGCGGCGGCGGGGTGTCGTAGCTGCGGCGCCACAGCATGAACTGCTCGTCGCCGTACTTCTCCTTGACCTGCGCCTTGTTGCGCCCCTGCAGGGCGCCGTAGTGACGCTCGTTGAGACGCCAGTCGCGGATGACGGGAATCCAGTGCCGGTCGGCGGTGTCGAGCGCGATGTTGGCGGTGCTGATCGCGCGGCGCAGCAGCGACGTGTACAGCACGTCGGGGAGCAGATTGTGCTCGAGCAGCAATTCGCCGGCGCGCTTGCCCTCGGCGATGCCCTTATCGGTCAGGTGGACGTCCACCCAGCCGGTGAACAAGTTGAGCGCATTCCATTCGCTCTCGCCGTGGCGGAGCAGCACAAGGGTTCCGGTACTCATGCCGTTCATCCTGGCATGCCTCCCGGAACCCTCGCGCCGTGAACCCCTGCCGTCAGCTTCGGCCGGCCTCGCTGGCCCGCAGATCCTTGCGGAGGATCTTGCCCGCGGCGGACTTCGGCACCAGGTCGATGAACTCGACCTTGCGGACCTTCTTGTGCGGCGACACCCGCTCGGCGACGAACGCGATGACCGCGGCCTCGTCCAATTCGGCACCGGGCTGGCGGACGACGAACGCCTTCGGCACCTCCTCACCCTCGTCGTCGAGAACACCGATGACGGCGGCGTCGGCGATCTGCGGGTGCGTCAACAACAATGCCTCCAGCTCGGCGGGCGGCACCTGGTAGCCCTTGTACTTGATCAGCTCCTTCATCCGGTCCACGATCGTCACCACCCCCTCGGAGTCGACGGTCGCGATGTCGCCGGTGTGCAGGTACCCGTCCCCGTCCAGGGTCTCCGCGGTGGCCTCGTCGTTGCCGAGGTACCCGGCCATGATGTTCGGGCCCTTGCACCACAACTCACCCGGTGCGCTGACCCCGTCGGCCGGGTAGGCGACCTCCTCGCCGGTGGCCGGGTCGACCAGCTTGCATTCCATGTTCGCGATCGACGGACCCACCGAGTCCAGGGCGATGTCGTCACGGTCGAATGGAATCGCATGCGAGACCGGGCTCATCTCCGACATCCCGTAGCCCTGCCGCACCCGGCAGCCGAGCCGGTTCGCGACGGCCTTGCCCAGTTCCTGATCCAGCGGGGCGGCGCCGGAGAAGATCGAATGCACACTCGACAGGTCGTAATCGTCGACCAGCGGATGCTTGGCCAACGCCACCGCGACCGGCGGGGCGATGAACACATACGTGCACTTCTGGCCGGAGACGATCGACAGGAATTCGACGAGGTCGAACTTCGGCATCGTGACCAAGCTCGCCCGGTTGTACAGGGCGGCGTTCAGCAGCACCGTCATGCCGTAGATGTGGAAGAACGGCAGCACCGCCAGGAGCTTGTCGTCGGCGCCGATGCCCATCCGCGGGTTGATCTGACACACGTTGGCCACCAGGTTGCGGTGGGTGAGCATCACCCCCTTCGGCCGGCCGGTGGTCCCGGACGAGTACGGCAGCACCGCCAGCTGGGTGACCGGATCGAACGACACCTCCGGGGCGGGGGCGCGCTCGGCCAGCAGATCGGTCAGTGACGGGTGCCCGTCGGCGCCGTCGAGGACGATCACGTTCTCCACCGGGATCCCGACGCGGGCCGCCGCATCCTTGGCCTGCGGCAGCAGCGGGGAGACGGTGAACAGGAACTTCGCCTTCGAGTCGGTGAGCTGCTTGGCGATGTCCTCCGCGGTGTAGAGGGCGTTGATGGTGGTCGCGACACCACCGGCCCGCAGGATCCCGTGGAACACCGACGCGAACGCCGGAACGTTCGGCGAGTGCAGACCCACCACCTCGCCGACGGCGAGACCGCGCGCGGCCAGCGCCCCGGCCACCCCGTTGATCTGGGCGACCAGCGACCGGTACGTGGTGACCGCGCCGGAGGCACCGTCGATCAGCGCGGGCCGGTCCAGGTCGGCCGGGTCGACCTGGCCGAAGAGGAAATCGTAGACACTGAGGTTCGGAATCTCGACGTCCGGAAACGGGCTCTTGAAGCTCACTGGGGCCTCTCCCTCGAAGTGTTGCAGCAGCAGTTGTCGGTACAAGTTTCTGTGAACATCAGACACATGTACCTAACCTGTGACAACAGTCACAAGCTCGCCGCAACTCTACCCGCGCGTATTTCCCGTCCGCGGGCGGTCGACCAGCAGTCAGGGCTGCGAGTCCTCAATGAGATGCTCGAACGGTTTCAGGTTCGCCAGCGACTCCCCGCGTGAGACGCGCCACTCCCACTCACGCTTGATGGACTCGGCGAATCCGAGCTCGAGGAGGGTGTTGAAGTCGCCGTCGGCCGCCTCGAGCACCTGCCCGAGAATCCGGTCCAGTTCGTCCGCGGTCACCGCGTGCTCGGCGATCTGACCGACCAGGTAGATGTCGCCGATCTTGTCGATCGTGTACGCCACCGAGTACAGCCGGCGATTGCGCCGCAGCAGGTACTTGTAGACGCCTTCGAAGTTCTCGTCGGGTTTGCGGCAGACGAACGCCTCGACGCGCAGACCGTGCTTGCCGACGGTCAGGAGCGTGGTGGTCTTGAGCTTGCGCTCGCCGGGCAACTCCACGATGAAATGCGTCGAGTCCTTCCTGGTGAAGTCCATCTCACGTTCGGTCAGGGCGGACTCGATCACGTCGGCCAGCTCGCTCATGCGCGCACTCCCCCGGCCCTGCGCAGCTTCCACAATCCGCCCGCACGTCGCGGGGCGAATTCGCTGGGGCCGTGTCCGTAGTTGTAGTTGACGGTCGCCATCCGATAGCTCTCGAGGAGACCGTCGGCGGTGTGTTCCCAGGAGAAATTCTCGGCATGACGCGGAGCCTCGGCGGCCAGCGCGGCGAGCCTGCCGGGCTCGGACACCAGCGACTGCAGCGCCGTCGCCCAGTCCTCGGTGCGGTGCCCGTCCACGAGAAGCCCGGTTTCGCCGTTCCGGACGGCGACACCGAGACCCCCCACGTTCGCGGCGATCACCGGCGTGCCGCAGGCTTGCGCCTCGATGGCCACCAGCCCGAACGACTCCGAATAACTCGGCACCGCAACGAGATCTGAAGCCCGGTACACGTCGACGAGCCGGTCGGGCGCCTGCGGCGGGAGGAACGTCACCCGCGCGGCGATGCCGAGCGAGGACGCGAGTTCGATCAAGGCGTCCGGCCGGGCCAGCCCGGAGCCGGACGGGCCGCCGACCACGAGCACCCGCAGTGTCGATTCGGGATCTCGGGCGATCAGTTCGGCGGCGGCGCGGAGCAGGACGTCGGGCGCCTTGAGCGGCTGGATTCGTCCGACGAACGTCACGACGGTCTCGCGCGGGTCGAGCCCCAGCTTCGCCCGGGCGGCGGCCCGGTCGCCCGGCCGGTATCGCGTCAGATCGGCGCCCGGCGCCACCACGTCGATCCGGTTCGGGTCGGCGCCGTAGTGGCGGACCAGCTGATCGGATTCCTCGGTGGTGTTGGCCACGAGCCGGTCGGACTCGGCCACCACCTGCTGCTCGCCGATCTGGCGGGCGGCCGGTTCGGGAGTGTCACCGTCGGCCAGCGACAGATTCTTGACCGCAGCGAGCGTGTGCGCGGTGTGCACGAGCGGCACACCCCAGCGGTCGCGGGCGAGCCAGCCGACCTGCCCCGACAACCAGTAGTGCGAGTGCACCAGGTTGTAGTAACCCGGTTCGTGGCGGGCCTCCTCGCGGAGCACCCCCGCGACGAACGCACAGAGCTGCGTGGGCAGATCCTGCTTGTCCAGCCCCTCGAACGGGCCGGCCACCACGTTGCGGACGAGGACCCCCGGCGCCGCTTCCTGGACCGGTGCGTCGGCGGACGACGTGGCCCGGGTGAAGATTTCCACCTCGACGCCGCGCCGCGCCATCTGGATGGCGGACTGCAGCACGTAGACGTTCATGCCGCCCGCATCGCCGGTACCGGGCTGCGCCAGCGGTGAGGTGTGGACCGAGAGGACGGCCACCCTGCGGGGGCGCGAGTTGTGCATGGGCGTCACCACTCCATAGTGCTCCCTCACCGATCGGCCCCTTTAACCGAGGTTGTCGACGAACTCGCCGACCTCCTTCACGAACCTGTCGGGATCCTCCACGAACGGCCCGTGATCGCAGCCTTCCCAGAACGACGCCCGCGCCTGCGGGATCAGTTCTGCAGCGTGCCTACCAGCCGAGACGTCGACGACGGAGTCCTCGGTGCCGTGCAGGACGAGCACCGGCACGTCGAGCGACCGGAGCAGGTCGTCGTGACTCGCGGAGCGGTTGAAGAGGGCGGCCCGCACCCGGGGCGGGGTGGCGAGGCTGGCTCCGAACAGCGCCTGCGACTGTGCGCCCTTGCCTTCCGGCGGTCCGGTGAGCGCGTTGCCGAAGGCGCCCAGCGCGCGGATCGCCTCGCGCGGCTCCTCGGACATCGCGCCGGGGATCGCCGCGCGCATCGCCGCGCCGACCTTGCCGCCTGCCTCCCCGCGACCGATGCTGGTGATGGCTCCCACGAGGACAACGCCGTCGACGGCGGACGTGCCGTGCGACGCCAGGTAGTCGCAGATCACGAGGCCGCCGTAGGACCAGCCGAGAAGCACGGCGCCGGACGTGACGCCTTCGGCCGTGAGCACCGCGTCGACGTCCCCGGCCCAGATCGCGGAATCGTCGTAGCCGGCGTCGGGCGCACCCGAGTAGCCGTGTCCGCGCAGGTCGACGGCGATGACGCGGTGGCGGGCCGCGAGTTCGTCGAGTACCCCGGGGCCCCAGCACTTCGAGGATTGCGCCCAACCGTGCAGGAGGACCAGGGTCCGCGCGTCGGGGGCACCGGTCACCGAGTAGACGAGGGGCGTTCCGTCGACGCCGACTGTTTCACGAATAGCCATGGGGTCACCATAGAGGCCAGCAGCGCGGCGACCGCCGCCACCGCGTAACCCGCGGTCGTGCCGAATTCGTCGATCATCCGGCCCGCGAGCGCCGACCCCACCGCGACGCCGACACCCAGCCCGGTGACGATCCAGGTGATGCCCTCGGTCAGCGCGGCCGCGGGCACGATCTGCTCGACGAGACCGGTCGTGACGATCATGATCGGCGCCACCGTCATCCCCGCCACCGCGTAGGCGACGGCGAGCGCCGGAATGCTGTCGGCGAGAAGCAGCGGAACCGTCAGAACCGCCACCGCGAGGACTGCGACCATCAGCTGTTTCCGGAGCGACGCCGACACCCGGATCGCGCCGAACACGATGCCCGCCACCGCGGAACCGGCCGCGAACAGGGCCAGCACCACGGTGGCGGAGGCGGGTGCGTCGTGGCTTCGGGTGAAGGCGATGGCACCGACGTCGATGACGCCGAAGATCGTGCCCATCGACACCATGACCGCCACGAGGATCCACACGGCGGGCGTCCGGACGACGGACGGGCGTCCATCGTGCGTTGCCGAATGCACGGGCGGTTCGGTGCCGCGCTGCGCCACGAGCGCGAGGGTGCCGACCACCAGCAGGACGAGGCCCGCGAGCGGTCCCGCCTCGGGGAACACCGTGACGGACAATCCGACAGAGACCACGGGTCCCGCGATGAAGCACAGTTCGTCCACCACCGCCTCGAACGCGAACGCCGTCCGCAGCAGTGGCGTGCCGCGGTACAGCTCGGTCCAGCGGGCGCGCACCATCGCACCGATCGTGGGCATGCAGCCGGCGGGGACGGCCCACACGAACAGCACCCAGTCGGGCGTCCCGAACCGGACACACAGCAGCATCGCAGCGATGGACGTCGCGCTGATCCCCGACGCGACGGGAAGGACTCGCGACTGCCCGTACCGGTCGACCGCCCGGGACACGACCGGGGTGATGAACGCGTAGGTCAGCGCGAACACCGCGGCGAGGGCACCGGCGAGTGCGTAGTCGCCGCGCAGTTCTGACAGCATCGTGACGATGCCGATGCCGACCATGGCGATCGGTACGCGCGCAACGAATCCTGCGGCCGAGAACGCTGCGGAGCCGGGGGCGGCGAAGATCTGACAATAGGTACCGAGCACGCGTCGAGCCTCACAGATCGTGGCCGCGACTTCCAGCACGTGCAAGTATTGCGCTCATGAGTGTCCTGGTGTGTTTCCACGCCCATCCCGACGACGAAGTGTTCACGACGGGCGGCGTGATGCGTCAGGCCGCCGACGCCGGTCATCGCGTCGTCGTGGTCACCGCGACGGACGGGGCGCTCGGCGAGGCCCCCGACGGGATCCTGACCGACGGCGAATCACTCGCCGAGCGCCGGCGCCGCGAGCTGGAGGAGTCGACGTCGCTGCTCGGCGCCCAGCGTGTGGTGCTGCTGCACTACGCGGATTCCGGGATGGCGGGAACGCCGGAGAACGAGAACCCCGCGGCGTTCTGCAACGTCGACGTCGAGGAGGCCGCCGCCAGGCTGGCCGCGATCCTCGTCGAGGAATCCGCCGACGTGATCACCATCTACGACCCCAACGGCGGCTACGGCCATCCCGATCATGTGCAGGTCCACCACGTGGGCATCCGGGCCGCCGAACTGGCCGGTGTGCCGCACGTCTACGAGGCCGCCGTCAGCCGCGACCACATCCGGCGACTCATGGCCGCGAATCCGGAATGGTCCGAGAACACCCAGCCACCGGACCTCGACACGTTCGGTCTGCCGGACTCCGAGATCACCACGGTCGTGGACGTCACGTCGGCCATGGACGCCAAGCGCGCCGCGATGCACGCGCACGCCACCCAGATCGGGGACTTCGGCCCGTTCCTGCAGATGCCCGAGGAGCAGTTGCGCGCGGCGTTCGGTCAGGAATGGTTCCGCCGTCGCGGGGCACCGGCCGGGCTCGCGGAGTCTTCGCTGCCCCTCTGATCGACCGGGCCGGGTGTCCTCCTGCCGGAGAACCTCTTCCCCGCCAAGGTGAGGACGGCTGCGGCGAGGAGGCATCCGCCCGCCCCGATCCCGGTCACCGTGCCGGGTGCCACGGTGGTCGTCAGACCCACGACGAGCCCGGCCGCGGCGACCACGACGAGCAGCGCACCGAGCACGGTCAGCGACGACTCGCCGAGTACGCCGGGCAACGGCACGAAGTGGACGCCGACGGTGAAGCACACCCAGACCGGTATCCACGCCGACAGACTCGTGTTTCCGAGAACGGCGGCGCCTGCCCAGATCACCGCGAACTCGACCACCACCACGAGGGTGTACCGCCGCCGGACCTCCCGGTCCGCCAACGCGGAACTCTCGGCGGGACTACGCACGGCGAGTACCGCTCCCAGCATGGCGACGACGAGCGCCACCACGATGGCGGCGTCGAGGAGCACGGTGAGGGGGCGGGGAAGGTTGACGGCCATGGCCCAGCCGAACCAGGCTGCGGCGAAGAATCCGACCACCGCGGCGGCGCTCCCCCGCGCCCGGCCCGACCGGCGGGCAGCTTCCGACAGACTGGACATCCCGCCAATCCAGCCCCGCGAACCGCCTGCGCGGGTTTGGTTCCGCGCCTAGCATCCACGGGTATGAATCCCCCTGATCTCGTCGCGACCATGCCGTTCGCCGTGCACACCGGGGTTCGCCTCACCAAGGCCGCCCCCGAGGAGGTCGTCGGGCACCTCGAGTGGGAACAGCACCGCACGACCGCGGGAAACGGCATGCACGGCGGGGCGCTGATGACGCTTGCCGACAGCGTCGGAGCCGTCTGCGCGTTTCTCAATCTCCCGGCGGGAGCGTCCACCTCGACCACGAGTTCGAGCACGGTGTTCACCCGCGGCGTCCGCAAGGGCACCGTCACCGCGACCGCGCGTCCGCTGCACGCCGGACGAACCACGGTCGCCGTCGTCACCGAACTGCGGGACGACGAGGACCATCTCGTGGCGCAGGTGACGCAGTCGCAGGCGGTGCTGCACCCCCAGCCGGGAAGCTGACCGATGTCGCGACTGCTGCGGACGTACCGCGCCACGGGAGCGGATCTGCCGTTCGGCAACCTCCTCGCCGCGCACGACGTCGCGATGGAAGGCTATTTCTGGCGGTTCACCCAGCCCGCGACGGGACAGGTCGTCATCGCGCTGGCGGGTATCAACCGGGCCGCGGACGGGCACTGGGCGACGCTCGGTCTCGCCGGTCATCCCACCCGGTTCCTGCGGACCGCCGCGCATCCGGAGGGCTACGCCAACCCGGCCGGACTCGGCGCGTTCGCAGGCGACGCGTTCCGCGGGTCCGTCGACCGCGTGTGGGTGGATCTCGGGCCGGACGCCCGCCTCGACGTCCGGGTCGGCGCCCAGGTTCCGTGGCCGCGGCGCAGGCTCGGCGGGTCGAGTGTGTTCCAGACCGTGCCCGCACTGAACCAGTACTGGCACCCGTGGCTACTCGGCGGCCGGGCCGAGGGAACGGCCGTGCTGGGCGGCACCGAGATCGACCTCGACGGTGCCCAGGTCTACGGCGAAAAGAATTGGGGCAAGGGCGGATTCCCCGAATCCTGGTGGTGGGGCCAGGCTCAGGGTTTCGCCGACCGGCAGGCATGTGTCGCGTTCGCGGGCGGCGAGATCACCGCGGGCGGGCTGCACACCGAGGTCACGGCCGTCGTCGTCGCGCTGCCCGACGGCACCGTGTTCCGCCTCGGCAACCCGGTCACCTCCCCCGTCCGGGCGCACGTCACGGACGATCGGTGGTCGCTGCGGGGCCGCAATCGCACGTGGAGCGTCGAAATCGAGGGCGGTTCCCCGCTGAGCTCGGCACACGTGCTGCCGGTTCCACTTCCCGCCGAGCGTCGCAACATCCCCGGAGCCCTCGAGCACCTCGCCGGCTCGATGAGTGTGACGGTCCGCCGTCGCGGTGAGCTCGTCTGGGCCGACGAATCACCACTCGCCGCGTTGGAACACGGCGAGTATCGAGCGGGCCCGCGCCGAGCTGCGCAGGCGGGGTGCGCCACCGGACGCGACATCGGCGCCGCCGCTCAGCTGATCACCTCGAGCTCGGGTGGCTGCAATGCCTCGACGATCTCGTCGGTCTCCGCGTGGAGAACCCCTATTCGCCCAGCCTCCTCCAGGTGACGCGCGTCGACGCCCGAGATCGCATCGGCGGCGACGAGCACCTTGTAGTCGCGTTCGCTGGCGTCGAAGATCGTGGCGCGCGGGCAGTTGGGATAGTTGCATCCCGCGATCACCACGGTGTCGACCCGCCACTGGCGCAGGCGGTCGTCGAGTTCGGTGCGGTAGAACGAACTCCACCGGGGTTTGAACAGGATGTGCTCGGTGGGCGATACGGTCTGGAGCCTGCCGCCGAGGAGCGACTCGGGGTCGAGCGGTGGCACCCCCAGCTCCGGCGCCACCTGGGAGCCCGCGGTGCCCGGTCTGGCGATGACGAGTCCGGCCGCGATCATGCGGCGCCGGCACAGGTCCACGTCGTCGCCCTCGTACAACCGGACGACGTGCACGATCGGGGCCGAGGCCTCCCGGTAGGCGTCCACGAGACGCGCGATCGCGGGCAACACCGCCGACGTGCCGGGAATCGGCGCCGTCCCGCCGTCCACGAAGTCCACCTGCGTGTCGACGACGAGCAGCGCGGACCGGCCGAGATCGGGAGCGAGGAACGGATCCGAGTTCTGCCGCCAGTGGGTCACGCAGCAAATCTAACGCTCGCGCACACCCTGTAGCGGGAATCACAGGGACCGGTTCGTTCACACGAAACGCGAGTTTGGGACCATGGAGTGGGTGGGGTAGTGCGAGAAGGGTCCCAACCGATGACTGTGAGCGATGAGAACTGGCCGTTGATCGGCGCGACAGGGGCGCGCTTCGGATCAGCCGGCCGGCGCCGCAGCGCCAGGAAAGAGCAGGACCCGAGCCCACCGCAGTCGGCCGAATGGGTGGAACCCGCCCCGGCCGAGGACGCTCCCGAGCAGGTCGGCCCCGTGTCCGAACCCGCGGATCGGACTCCCGAGGTGGCCGACAGTCCTGCTGTCGAGTCCACCGAGTGGGTGGCGCCCGAGGGCACCGTCTCCATCGTCCGGCCGTTCATTCTCACGGGCGGGCGGACCGAGTCCGGGGTCGATCTGCCACTGGAGGCGGTCATCGTCGCCCGCGCGGACGGCGACACCGTGGTAGACGGAATGCTTGCACCGGACGAACTGCGCCGCGTCTTCGCGCTGTGCGCCGAACCGCGGTCGGTGGCCGAGATCGCGTCGCTCGCGTCGATCCCGCTCGGGGTCGCGCGCGTACTTGTCGGCGACCTCGCGGCGGTCGGGGCGGTCACCGTGAACGAGACGGCCGGGTCCACCGGCCCGGACCGGAAACTGATGGAACGCGTCCTCGACGGGCTGCGCAAACTCTGAGACCTGCCGGGGAGCGAGCACCCGGACGGACGCACACGAATTCGTCAGCCGCACAGGTTATTACCTGTGCGGCTGACGAAGTACTGTGAGCTAGATCGACGTCCGGCGCATCGCTCCGACCGGATCGGAGTAGATGGTGCTCAGCGACACCACCGTCGAGGCGTACTCCTGCACCCGGTTGCCGAATCCGGAAATGCGAATGTCCCTGCGCTCCAGCGACGATGCCTGCGCGAAGGCCTCGGCGACGTGCGGGATACCGGCCGGGTACTCGGTGAACGCCTGGCCTCCGAGGATCACCCGGTCCGGGTTGAACAGGTCCCGCAGCATGGCGACCGTCTTCCCGAGCACCTGAGCACGTTCCACCAGAAGTTCGTGCGCGGGAACGGAACCCGACGACGCCGCCTTGTAGAGCGCACTCATCGTCGGCCGCTGGTTCGACTCAGCCAGGATGCCCGCATCGAGGGCGGCGGAGATGACCGCGCGATCGCTGATCGTCGCCTCGAGGCACCCGCGTGAACCGCACGAGCACTGCGCCGACGAGCCCGTCGGCAAGTGCGCGATCGATCCGGGACCGCTCGACGGAGTGTGAACGCGGCCGTCGATGGTGATCGCGATGCCTGCCGTCTCGCGGGCGTAGAAGTACAGGCCCGTTTCGCCTTGCGCGACACCGTCTTCGCTGTCCGGGCTCAGCAGCAGTTCGGATGCGGCCATCGCCTCGACGTGCGCCGCGACGGAGACGGGCAACCCGAGTCCGGTTGCGATGATGGCGCCGACCTGGGCGGACTTCCATCCCAGCCGGGGATGGTCGACGACACCGGTCTGCGGATCGACGCGACCGCCGAGTGCGACACCCGCCCACAGCGGGCGACGCCGATGCCAGCGGGAGGCGAAGGCCCGCGCGCTGCGTGCGATGCCGGCGAGTGCGTCGGCGGACGCTCCCTGCGGGGTGGGTACCTCGACCGCGCCGAGGACCTTCCCGCGCAGGTCACTGGCGATGATGCTGGTCACGACCGCGCCGATGTGGATGCCCACTGTCAGGTAGGGCTCGTGGTTGACCTCGAACGGAACCCGCGGACGACCGATGGCGCCGGACGGCGTGAGGTCGCCACGTTCGCGCAGCAGCCCGAGGTCGAGGAGCGCCGACACCTGACGGTTGACGGTGGCGATGCTCAGGCCGGTCGCTTTCGCGGCGACGTCCCTGGACAGCGGCCCGCGAGACCGGGCCACCCGCAGAACACCGGCGGCCGGGCCGTCGCTGATCCGCAGCTCAGGGGGAACGATGTGGAGACGGGGACGGGACACGGGCCGCTGGAATCGAGATGCGGAGCCGGTCCGGGTGGGGCTGGAAAGAGTGGGGGTAGACACGTGGCAGTCCTTGCAAGCGGAGGCGGTGCGCACCTTCGTCCGAACGCTGCATCCGTCCCGGGCCGAGAGTGGGACGACCGAGGACGATCGATCAGGAGAAGACTGCGCGAATTAGCTGCAGATGCTGAGACAGCGACAACACAGTTCCCGCGCCAAGGGCAGCCGCGAGCCCAGCGCGGACGTCACATAGGTGACCCGCGGAGCGGTCGACTGGCCTGAAGACATGACACGAAACTAGCAGCTTCGGTCGGTTTCACCAATCGGAGGGCGCGTCGGCGTGTGGCTCCGCGCCGCGCCACTTCCGCAGTTCCCGCCATTGCGAGGCGCCGCCTGCGGCGCACATCGGAGAGCATCACCACTCTTGATGGCAACAGTGTTTCACGACACAATACGCCGAGATACCAACCGAACGTACGGTTATAGGAGCGGGATGCCGATGTGGTCGGCTCCGCGATGACGCTGATCAGACGGCAGAGACCGCCATCCTGACCGAACAGTCGTTCGCACCATCGGAGGAAATCGACATGACCTCCACCCAGATCTCCGTGACACCCCGGGCCACCGTCCGGCCACTGAAGGTGGCCGGCGCCAGCCTCATCGGGACCGCCTTCGAGTGGTACGACTACTTCATCTACGGCATGGCCGCGGCAATCGTGTTCGGCCCGTTGTTCTTCCCGTCCTTCTCCTCCATCGCCGGGACGCTGGCCGCGTTCGCGACGTTCTCCGTCGGCTTCATCGCACGGCCGATCGGCGGCGTCGTGGTGGGCCACTTCGGTGACCGCATCGGACGCAAATCCATGCTCGTGCTGTCCCTGATGCTGATGGGCGGCGCGGTACTGATGGCCGTCGAGCACGCCCCCGCCGACAAGAAAGGCTTCTACGGGAGCTTCCCGCAGATGGGCGTGCCCGGCGGCCTGATCCTGGCCAACCTCGTGTTCCTGGGGGTCTCGACGAGCCTCAGCGAGGACGCATTCCTCTCCTGGGGCTGGCGGGTCCCGTTCCTGGCCAGCGCCGCGATGGTGCTGATGGGGCTCGTCATCCGGTTCACCGTCACCGAGAGCCCCCACTTCGAGAAGGTCAAGAGCACCCACCGCGATCAACGACTGCCGATCGTCACCGTCCTGCGGGAGAACCGGCGCGAAGTGCTGCTCGCCGCGGGCGCGTTCATCGGCATCAACACCGTCGGATACATCTTCATGGCGTACCTGCTGTCCTACTCGACGAAGGTCCTGGGCATGAGCAAGACACTCGTGCTCGTCTTCACCCTGATCGCCTCGTTCGTATGGCTGATCGTCATCCCCGTCGCGTCGATGCTGTCGGACCGGTCTACCTCACCGCGGTCACACTGCTCAGCCTGCTCTGCGTCGTCGCGATCACGCGGAAGGTCCGCGGCCCGTTGCGATCAGGGTGACGCAAAGCCTTCCGGCGACACACCGCCCGATGGTTCGGTTACGGGACTCCACACCGTCTCCGGTATCCGAAAGGCTCACCATGTCCATCGATTTCGCGCCCGAGCACGTGACAGACGCCGAGGGTTCCCCGAACGCGGCGAGCGTCGTCAAGCTCGGTGCCCACATCGGCGCCCGGATCGACGGCGTCCGGCTCGGCGGCAACCTCGACCCCGCCACCGTGTCGCTCATCCGCCAGGCCCTGCTCGAGCACAAGGTGATCTTCTTCCGTGGCCAGGAACATCTGACCGACGACTCGCAGTACGAGTTCGCGGAGCTTCTGGGTTCCCCCACCACGGCGCATCCGACCGTCACGTCGCGCGGCACCAAGGTGCTGCCCATCGACTCCGACTACGGCAAGGCCAACAGCTGGCACACCGACGTCACGTTCGTCGATCGCATCCCGAAGGCGTCGATCCTGCGCGCCGTGCAACTCCCCACGTACGGCGGATCCACCACCTGGGCGTCGGGTGTCGCCGCCTACAACGCGCTGCCCGAGCCGCTGAAGGTCCTCGCCGACAACTTGTGGGCGACGCACACCAACGTCTACGACTACGCGGCGACCAGCGCGGAACGCACGCAGGACGAGAAGTCGAAGGAGTACCGCGCCGAGTTCCAGTCCACGTACTTCGAGACGGAGCATCCGGTGGTGCGGGTGCACCCCGAGACCGGCGAGCGCACGCTGCTGCTCGGTCACTTCGTCAAGAGCCTGGTCGGTCTGAGCAGCACCCAGTCGCAGGCGCTCTTCCGGGTTCTGCAGGATCACGCGATCTCGCTCGAGTTCACGACCCGGTGGAACTGGCAGTCGGGCGACGTGGCGATCTGGGACAACCGTGCCACTCAGCACTACGCCGTCGCCGACTACGACGATCAGTACCGGCGACTCAACCGCATCACCCTGGCCGGCGACGTCCCCGTCAACATCCGGGGCGAGCGCAGCCGCAGCGTCGCCGGCGACGCAAGTGCCTACTCCGTCATCGACGAGCCCTAACATGTCGGCATGACCTTTTCACCTGACACCCGCATCGCCGTCGTCACCGGGGCGAGCTCCGGAATCGGAGAAGCCACCGCCCGCACCCTGGCCGCGCAGGGATTTCATGTGGTCATCGGGGCCCGGCGACTGGATCGTCTGGAGAAGATCGCCGAAGACATCGGCGGTACCGCGCTCGAACTCGACGTCACGGACCAGGATTCCGTGGACGCGTTCAGCGCGGTACTGCCGAGGGTCGACGTGCTCGTGAACAATGCGGGCGGCGCCAAGGGACTGGCCACCGTCGCCGAGGCCGATCTCGACGACTGGCGGTGGATGTGGGAGACCAATGTCCTGGGCACCCTTCGAATCACCAAGGCGCTGCTGCCGAAGTTGATCGAGTCGGGTGACGGTCTGATCGTCACCATCACGTCGCTGGCCGCGCTCGAGGCGTACGACAACGGTTCCGGATACACGACCGCCAAGCACGCGGAGGCCGTCCTGCACCGCACGCTGCGCGGAGAACTGCTCGGCAAGCCGGTCCGTCTCACCGAAATTGCGCCGGGCGCAGTGGAAACCGAATTCTCGCTGGTGCGTTTCGAAGGCGACCAGGAGCGTGCCGACAAGGTCTACGAGGGCATCACCCCGCTCGTCGCCGCGGATATCGCGGACGTCGTCGGGTTCGTCGCGTCGCGGCCCTCCCACGTGAATATCGACCAGATCGTCGTCAAGCCACGAGATCAGGCTTCGTCCGGGCGTTTTCACCGCACGACGTAGGCGCGTTCGCGGCGGTCCGCCGGTCCTGGTGCTCGAGCACCAGGACCACGGTCCACAGCCCCGCCACGATCGTCACGACCCCCAGCAACATCCATCCCATCCCACAGCCCCCCCTGCCGATCAGCGACTTTCGATCGAAACGGACTGTCGGGGTCGTCCGTCGACCCCTCGACAGCGGACGACTCCCCACAGTTGTGTGAACCGAGAACACGGCGCCGTCGACGCGTCCTCATTCAGGTAGACGCAGCGGCCCCGGTTTCGGTTCCACCGGCTGTGAAGAAAGTTCGCTCGCCTATGCGAGGGCCGACATGGACTGCCATTCGGGCCAGCTGAGGGCCCAGTCGTAGATGTCGCCGTCAGCGGCCGAGAGGTCGATGGACGTTCCGGTCACCTCGACGGGATCGCCGTACATCGCGGTGCCGAAGTACTGCTGGGCGTCCCCGAGGGACAGGTTGATGCAGCCGTTGGTGACGTTCGACGAACCCTGGACGCCGATGGTCTCGGGATTCGCGTGGATGAACTCGCCGTTGTTGGAGATGCGGACCGCCCAGCGCTCGCGCACGTTCTCGTAGAACGGCGGGTTGGACATGAGGAAGTCCTCGTGCTTCTCGGTCACCATATGGATGCCGCTGCGAGTGACGTTGCGGGCCTCGTTGCCTTCGCCGTAGCTGACGGGGATGTCCATGATGGTCTCGCCGCCGCGCACCACCTGCATGCGGTGGCTGGGCGCGTTCGCGATCACGATCTGGCTGCGACCGACGGTGAAGTTCAGCGACAGATCCTCCGCGCCGTACGCGCCGCCGCCGAAGTCCAGTCCGTACAGCCGGGCGTCGAGGCTCACGGTGGTGCCGGGTGCCCAGTAGTTCTGCGGACGCCAGTGCGCGCGCGACCCGTTGTCGTCGGGCAGCCACGCCCACGAGCCGGGTGTGGGCGGGTTGGTCGTGACGGTCATCGCCTTCTCGACCGCCGCCTTGTCCTCGACGGACTCGTGGAACTGGACGATGATCGGGGCGGCGATGCCGACTTCCTGACCGTCGGCGATGTTGAGTGTGGCGCCGATCGTCTCGTCGGGCTCGACCGTGGTGAAGCTGCCGTCGACGGCGACGGACTTGCCGTCCGTGCCGAGCGCCGTGCCCTTCCACGTGTACGTGGCGCCGTAGCCCAGCGCCTCCCCGACGGTGAACGTGGTCCGGTCGGGTGACAGCACACCCTGCACGGCACGCCCCTCGGCGTTGACGAGGGAGATGTCGGTGAACGTGCCCTGCGACGCGGTCGCGGAGATCGGCGCCACCGGATTGACGTCCTCGGTGCCCGACGCCGGATTCTGGGTGACCTCGACTGCCGGTTCGGGCGGCGCGGTGGCGGTTCCCGACTCGGAGCCGACCGTGCATCCGGTCAGCACAACGAGAAACGCGATCAGCGCCGTCGCGATCAACGCGACGCGCGACCGACTTGTCCGAGAACCCAGTTCATGCACAGCTAACAGGTTACCTGCGCTACGGACCTGTCTCAGATCGCGCAGCCCACCGTCACCGGTTCGGGTTCGAGCCGGACACCGAACGCCGACTGGACGCCGTCCCGTACATCGCGAGCCAATGCCAGCAGGTCCTCGCTCTTCGCAGCACCTCGATTGGTCAACGCAAGGGTGTGCTTGGTCGACAGCCGCGCGACAGCGTTCTCGCCGGGATACCCCTTCGAGAAGCCGGCCCGCTCGATCAGCCACCCCGCAGACAACTTGGTTCCGCCGTCGGCCGGGTACCGGGGAACGGCGACGTCGCCGAGGCGGGTCTCGATTGCTGCGAGAACATTCACCAACTCCCCGTCGGGCACGACGGGGTTGGTGAAGAAGGAGCCCGCGCTCCAGGTGTCGTGATCGTCGGGATCCAGGACCATGCCCTTGCCCCGCCGCAGGTCCAGCACGGCGTCGCGGACCTGCGTCGACGGCAACCTGTCGCCCTCGGCACTATCGAGCGCGGAGACCAGTTCGCGGTAGCGCAGCGGCTCGCCGAGTCCGTCGGGGTGCACGGTCAGTTCCACGGCCAGCACCAGGGCGGCGTCGGAGTGCTTGAGGACGCTCGTGCGGTAACCGAGACCGAGGGCGTCGGGTTCGACCCAGCGCGCCTCACCGGTGCGTCGATCGAGGAGGTGGACCCGCCGCAGCATCGACCCCACCTCGACGCCGTACGCGCCCACGTTCTGCACCGGGGTGGCACCGGTCGACCCGGGAATCCCCGACAGGCATTCGAGCCCGCCCAGCTCGGCGGCGACGGTCTGCGCGACCACCTGATCCCACTCGGCGCCCGCCTCGGCAGTGACGAATCCCTCCTCCAGTCCGACGGTGGTGTTGCACACACGCACGACCACACCGTCGAATCCGTCGTCCCCGACCACCAGATTGGAGCCGCCGGCGAGGATCAGTGTCGGGATGTGCGCGGCGTCGAGGAGACGCACCACGTCGACGAGGACCTGCGTGGTCGGGCATTCCGCCACGATCCGCGCCGGCCCGCCCACGCGCAGCGTGGTCATCCCCGACAGTTCGAGGTTCTCGGTCGCGTGTGCGCCCGAATCGACGAGTTGACTGACAATGCTCACGTCCCACACAACCGCAAACGGTAGCCTGCGGATCGTGAGTCGCCGCATCGAGCATTCGTCGTCCTATGCGTTTCCCGTCGCCCAGGTCCATGCGGGCCTGATCACCGAGCAGTACTGGCGCGACCGTCTCGACCGGGTGGGAGGACCGGGGGCAACCCTGGACGAGGTCACGACCGGCCCCGGCACCATCTCGGTGGCCATGTCGCAGTCGATCCCCGCCGAGCACCTGCCCAGCATCGTCTCGAAGGTCCGTTCCGGCGATCTCGTGATCAAGCGCACGGAGACGTGGGGCACGCTCGACGGCGATCACGCCGAGGGCACGTTCACGGCCGAGGTCGTGGGTGCGCCTGCGACGATCTCCGGGACCCAGACGCTGACAGAGGACGGTTCCCGGTCGAAAGTGCAGGTCGAAGGCAAGGCCGACGTCAGGATCCCCCTGATCGGCGGCAAGATCGAGAGCGCGATCGCGGACGAGGTCCTCCGGCTGATCGCGAAGGAGCAGGAGTTCACGGAGCAGTGGCTCCAGGGCTGACCTGGGGCGGGTGTCCATTGCGTTCCGTCACAGCCGGTAACCTTGGCGATCATGGCTCGCCGCATCGACTACTCAGCCCGCTACAAGCACACCCCGAAAGAGGTGTACAACGCGTTCACCAACCGTGACTACTGGGATGCGCGCATCGAGGAGATGCGGAAGTACTCCGAGAATCACATCGAGCACTTCGAGGTGAACGACGACGGGATCGACATCGTCCTGCACCACATCCTGCCGCGGTCGGAACTTCCCGAGATCGCGCAGACCGTGATGAAGAAGGACATGGTCATCACGCGCAAGGAGTCGTACACGCCCTTCGGTGAGCCGACCACGGGCACGTACGAGGCGTCGATCCCCGCAGGCCCGGGCAGCCTCACGGGCACCATGAAACTGTTCGCCACCGAGACGGGCTGCACGTTCCGCACCTCGTCCGAGGCCAAGGTGTATCTGCCGTTCATCGGCGGGAAGCTCGAACAGCTAATGCTCGTCAACCTGATCGACCTCTTCCGCGCCGAGGCCGAGATCACCGAAACGTGGTTGTCGCAGCACTAGCAACCACCGCACGGATTTCCCATGACTTCAGCGACGCTGAAGCGGCCTCACGGTGTCATCACCCGGGGTACGACAGGCATCAATCGGCTGCGACGCAGCGACCGCTGGCTCGTCCACGACGCGCTGGTGCGCCGCACGCTGCACGCGTCCGCCGACCCGCTCGTCGTCGACCTCGGGTACGGCGCACGGCCGCACACCACGTTCGAGCTCGCCGACCGGTTGACCGCCGTGCGCGGCGACCGCCGGGTGGTCGGGCTCGAGATCGATCCCGAGCGTGTGGTCGAGAGCAGGAACGGAGTGAGTTTCGCCCGCGGCGGGTTCGAGCTCTCCGGACTGCGACCCGTCCTGGTCCGCGCGTTCAACGTGCTTCGGCAGTATCCCGAGGATGCGGTCGGGCCTGCCTGGGCGCGGATGCAGTCCGGGCTCGCACCGGGCGGGCTGATCGTCGACGGCACATGTGACGAGTTGGGCCGCCGCTGCGCGTGGGTGCTGCTCGACGCCACCCGCCCGCTGTCGCTGACGCTGGCGTGGGATCCGTTCGCCGTGGAGAAGCCGTCGGACATCGCCGAACGGCTACCCAAGGCGCTGATCCATCGCAACGTCCCGGGTGAACCGGTCCACGCCCTCCTCGCGGCAGCGGATCGTGCGTGGGCCACCGCGGCGCCGCACGGCTCGTTCGGACCGCGGGTGCGGTGGCGGGCCGCCCTCGAACTGCTGCGCGCGCAGGGACTTCCCGTGCAACCCCAGCGCCGCCGGCTCCGCGACAACATCCTCACCGTTCCGTGGCACCTGGTGGCGCCCGGTTCCGGCACGAATTAATTCACGCGACATCCCCCACAGCGCGCCGTAGAGTCACGTCACGAAACATGTTGTGCCGGTGCGCAGGCGAGGGCTACTTCGACTGTGGATCGCGTGGTCGCCGGTTCGAATCCGGTCAGGGACGCAGGTCCCTGTAGCTCAGTGGTAGAGCGCGTCCGTGCCTCCGCCGACTCCGAACTCGGCACGACATGCGTGCGCGCCACCCGGTGCGTAGACGACGGATACTTCTCTGGCGAAGTGCGCAAGCACGCGGTTCGACTCCGCACCCCGTCGTCGCCTCGATCTCGGGTGGCGCGCACTCCACGAGCACCGACACCTCCCGGAAGGAGGAACACCCATGAGCAAGTTCAACCTGAAGACGCTGCGCCGCACCAAGGTACAGAGCCCCGTCACGTCGGAAACGCAACCGGCCGGCCGCACGTTCGAGGGCGGCAGCGGCTACGCCCGCGACGCGAAGAGCGAGCTGTTCCTCCTCGCCGTCACCAACATGGTGGGTGAGCACACGTTCTACGAGTCGGCTCCGGACCGCGACGGCCGGTTCGTCCAGCTCGTCCACGAGGTCACGCTGTCGGACCCGGAGTGGACCGCCCGACTGATCGGGTGGCTGCGCCGCGACGCACATCTGCGTTCGGCGTCGGTGGTGGCCGCGGCCGAGTTCGTCCGGGCCCGGCTGGGCGCCGGTCTGCACGGCGGCAACCGCGCCGTGATCTCGTCGGCGCTGGAGCGGGCCGACGAGCCGGGTGAGATCCTCGCCTACTGGATTGCGCACCACGGTCGTTCGATCCCGAAGCCGGTCAAGCGCGGTGTCGCCGACGCCGCTGTCCGCCTGTACTCGGAACGCTCACTGCTGAAGTGGGATTCCGACTCGAGGGACGTCCGCTTCGGCGACGTCCTCGAGCTCACCCACGCCTCGCCGTCGGCGACGTGGCAGGGCGAGCTGTTCCGGCACGCGATCGACCGCCGGCAGGGACACGAGAACACGATCCCCATCGGCCTGCGGATGCTCACGGAACGGGCGGCGCTGGCGGCACTCCCGCCGGAGGACCGGCGTGCCGTCCTCCGGACTCCGGAGCGGCTGTCCGCGGCCGGCATGACGTGGGAGTCGCTCGCCGGCTGGCTGCAGGGACCGATGGATGCGGCGGCGTGGCAGGCGGTGATCCCGTCCATGGGATACATGGCGCTTCTTCGCAACCTGAGGAACTTCGACGAGGCCGGGATCCCCGACCACGTCGCGGAACAGGTAGCGGCCCGGATCGCTGATCCGGGGGAGGTCGCGAAGTCGCGGCAGCTCCCGATGCGGTTCCTCGCGGCCTACCGGAACGCGCCGAGCCTGCGGTGGGGACATGCACTCGAGCGTGCACTCGGGGCTTCGCTGTCGGCGGTCCCCTCGCTGCCCGGCCGCACCCTGGTGCTCGTCGACCGGTCCGGATCGATGTTCTACAGCCGCGTCTCGGCGCGGTCGGAACTGACGCGGGCGGACGCGGCCGCGGTGTTCGGCACCGTACTGGCGGCGCGCGCCGAGCGGGCCAACCTGGTCGAGTTCGGCTCGGACAGCCGGTTCGTGCCGTTCAAGCACCAGCCGGTGCTGCGGGTCGTCGACAGTTTCGGGGATCTGGGCGGCACGGACACGGCGTCGGCGGTGCGCAAGCACTACCGCGACCACGATCGCGTCGTCATCGTCACCGACGAGCAGGCGGCGTGGGGCGATCCGACGCGGCACGTCCCGGCCGACGTCCCCGTGTACACGTGGAACGTGGCGGGCTACCGCCACGGACACGGGCCGACGGGGTCCGCGAACCGCCACACGTTCGGCGGACTGTCGGACGCGGGATTCTCGATGATCCCGCTCCTGGAGGGCACCCGGAACGGCGAGTGGCCGTTTTGATCCCGGAGCGGTGATCCGTCAGGTGCAGGTGGCCAGTGCGTGTTCGACGCGCTGCGCCACCTGCGCCGGCAGGGATCCGCACTCCCCGTGCAATGCGCGCGCATTCAGCCGCCCGATCGCAACGCCGTCGGCGACCACCTCGTCGAGCAGTTCCTGCGAGATGCCGCTCGCCGCGAGGTCGAGTGCCGTGCACAGCGGCGTGGTGATGCGCAGGGGGCCGACCTGCTCGCAGTCCTCCGGGCGGAGCGAACGCCGGTGCAGCGCCAGCTGCTGCGTCGGCGAAGGCGGTGACAGCACCGTCGAGAGGTGGATGAACCGCGGGTACAGGTGCCCGAGGCCGTGAAGTTCGGCGGCACTCTGGTGGGAGACCGCGGCGGCGGCACCGAACCAGGTGCACCACTTCGCGAACTCCTCGAGATCGGAGTGCGGGCAATCGTTCAAGCGGAACAGATCTCGCTCGACCTTGACCCACGAGCCGTCGGCGACGCGCTCATCGATCTCGTCGGAGGCGAAACCGAGGCGCAGCACTTGCGCAGTGGTGAAAAAACCCGCCTGAGCCGTCGCGACGCGTGTCAGCTCTTCACCGACACCTTCGCGCTCCGGGTCACCGGGACGTGGAGCCAACCATCCGGACATTCCCCTAGATTACTGGGCGTTTGTGGCACGCATCACAATTTCTGCGGATCTCGGCGACCCGCCGCGGGCGCATTCACAGAATTTGTTCAGAGTTGTCGGGAAGAATCGCTGCAATGGCAGCCCGAACGAACTCCGCACCCCGAAGTAACCGTGTGCTCGTCATCTCTCTTGTCGTCATCGCCGCGCTCGTGGCCGTCCTCGTCGGCGGCGAACTCTACGTGCGCAACAGAGTGAAGACCTGCATGGCAGACCAGTTCGAGAGCCAACTCGGCTCGCAGGTGGACGTGGGCCTGAGCTGGAAGCCGGTCCTGCTCCAGTCGGTCGACAAGAACGTCCCGTACATCACCATCGACAGCGACGACACCAAGTTCGGCCCCGCCCAGGGAATGCAGGTCCACGCTCAGGTCAACGACATCCGGATCGAGAACACCGCGGACAGCAGCGGCACCATCGGCAGTTCCGACGCGGACATCACCTGGTCCACCGCGGGAATCCTCGCGACGCTGCAGCAGCAGGCGTTCGGCTCGCTCATCAGCGGTGTCACCGCCGATTCGAGCGCGGGAACCCTGAGGTTCTCCGTCGGCCCGGCCGGGCTCGCGGACCTGACCGTCAAACCGGAGGTCGTGAACGGGACCGTGAAGGTGGAGACGGTGGGTGCGGAGATCCTCGGTTTCGGTCTTCCCACCGACCTGGTGGACGGGGTCGTCCAGACCCTGACCTCGAGCCTGCAGACCTACCCGCTGGGCATGCAGCCGACGTCGTTGAAGGTCACCGACGACGCCATCGAGATCACCCTCGAGGGTGGCGCCTACACGATGCCTGCCGCCGGCAGCCAGCAACAGCAGCAGGAACAGCAGAGCAGCTGCGGCCTCCTGGTCTGATCGACCGTCGGGTCAGTCGGGCAGCCCGTCCAGGACGGCACGGGTACCCGACAGTCCCAGCCGCGTCGCACCGGCCGCGATCATGTCGAGCGCGGCCTGTGCGGTGCGGATCCCGCCGCTCGCCTTCACGCCGATCCGCCCGCCGACGGTCTGCGCCATCAGCCGCACCGCCTCCACGGTCGCTCCCCCGGCAGGATGGAATCCGGTGGACGTCTTCACGAAGTTCGCCCCGGCCCGCTCGGCGGCCCGGCACGCTTCCACGATCGCCTCGTCGCTGAGCGCGGCGGTCTCGAGGATCACCTTCAGGACCGTGTGGTCGCCGACTGCCTCGCGGACGGTGAGGACGTCGGCCAGCACCGCGTTGAAGTCGCCGGCCACGGCGGCCCCGATGTCGATCACCATGTCGATCTCCTGCGCGCCCTGGTCCACGGCGAGCCGGGCCTCGGCCCCCTTGACCAGCGAGTGGTGCTTGCCCGACGGGAACCCGACCACCGCCGCAGTCACCAGACCCGGCGCCTTGACCGGCAGCATCGACGGCGACACGCAGACGGCGAGCACACCGAGCGAGCGCGCCTCGGCAATCAGCGCCGTCACGTCGTCGGTGGTGGCCTCGGGCTTGAGGAGCGTGTGGTCGACGAGGTCGGCCACCTGGGAGCGGGTCAGTGCAACGTCGGACATACCTGTGAGCTTCGCACAATGGCTTCCAGGGCTTGCGGCACGGCCTAGCATCGCCGTATGAGTGATCCGGGATCGATCTTCGACGAGGCGCGGCTGGAGTTCGACCGGCTGACGACGGCCGTGTGGACGCCGGCCGGGCAGTCACTCGCCTTCCAGCTCGGGCTGCGTCCCGGCGACGCCGTCCTCGACGTGTGCTGCGGCGCAGGGTCTTCGGCGCTCCCCGCAGCCACCGCCGTGGGTCCGTCGGGCCTCGTCCACGGCGTCGACCTGGCCGACGAACTGCTCGAGCAGGGGCGGGTGAAGGCGTCGGAGCGCGGATTGCAGAACATCGAGTTCGTCTGCGCGGACGCCACCACCTGGGAGCCGCCGAGCACCGTCCCGGAGGCGGGTTACGACGCGCTCGCCTGCTCGTACGGCGTGTTCTTCCTGCCCCACATGGATGCCGCGTTCACCCGGCTCGCCGGCCTCGTCCGGCCGGGCGGCAAGGTCGGGATCACGGTGTGGCGGCGGGGCGCGTTGCGCGACTTCGCGAGCGCGTTCCAGGACGCCGTGGCCCGGCACCGGGAACCCGAGCCCGAACCGGCCGGGTCGCCGTTCGATCCACTCGAACGCATCGACACCCCGGACGCGCTCCACCAGTGGCTGGGCGAGCTGGGCGCGCACTCGACCGAGGTCCGGGAGCTGTCCAACATCATTCCCGCCACCCCCGAGTTCGCCTGGGACCTCGTCCTGGGTGGGAACTTCCGTCGCGCGCTCGCCCCGTTCGATGCCGGGACGGTCGAGCAGATTCGTCTCGATCTCCTGCAGCTGCTCACCGAACGCGCGATTCACGACATCGACGCCGGCACCCTCGTCGGCACCGCCGTGGTGAACGGCCGGAGCCCGACCTGAAAGACTGTTGCCCATGAGCGCTGCTTCGACCGAGGACCACCGGTACGTTCTTTCTCTCGGCTGCCCCGACCGCACCGGCATCGTCGCCCGGATCTCGACGTTCCTCGCCGAGGTCGGCGGCTGGATCGTCGAGGCGGCGTACCACGCCGACGCCGACACCGGCTGGTTCTTCACCCGGCAGGCTGTGCGCGCATCCTCGGTCGACATGTCGATCGAGGAACTCCGGGAGCGCTTCGCGGCCGTCGCCGCCGAACTCGGCCCCGAGACCGAATGGACCGTGTCCGACACCGGTGAGCGCAAGCGGGTGGTGCTGTTGGTGAGCAAGGAGGCGCACTGCCTCCACGACCTGCTCGGGCGCGCGGCCGGAGGCGAGTTGCCCGCCGACATCTGTGCAGTGATCGGCAACCACCGCGACCTGGAAACCGTCACCAGGCAGCACGGCATCGACTTCCATCACGTCCCGTTCCCGAAGGATCCCGCCGAACGCGGACCCGCGTTCGAGCAGGTGCGTGAACTGGTCGACGCCCACGACCCCGATGCCGTCGTGCTGGCGCGTTTCATGCAGGTGCTGCCCTCGGCACTGTGCGAGCACTGGGCCGGCCGGGCGATCAACATCCACCACAGCTTCCTGCCGTCCTTCGTCGGCGCCCGCCCGTACCACCAGGCATTCGCCCGCGGTGTGAAGCTGATCGGCGCCACCTGCCACTATGTGACGGCCGAACTCGACGCGGGCCCCATCATCGAGCAGGACGTGATCCGCGTCGACCACGCCGACGAGGTCGCGGACATGGTCCGGCAGGGTCGCGACATCGAAAAGCTCGTGCTGTCCCGCGGTCTGCGCTGGCATCTCGAGGACCGCGTCCTCGTCCACGGCCGTAAGACGGTGGTGTTCAGCTAGATTCGTCGTCCCGCTACTGGGACGGCAGCAACGCCAGCACCTCCGGGACTGGCCGCAGGTGGGCGGTGAGAATCTCCAGCGCCTGGTCGGCGTCGACGGCGTCGAGTGCGGCGACGAGCGCCCGGTGCTGCGCGTTGATGGTGTCGAGCCGCTGGGGTCCGACGTTCAGCGCGCGGACGGCGACGCGTTGCTGCCGCGACCGCAGCGAATCGTAGAGTTCGGTGAGCACCGAGTTCTGCGCTGCGCTGACCATGGCCAGGTGGAATTCGCGGTCGAGGCCGGACACCGCGAACCAGTCCTGTTCGCGGCCCGCGGCTTCCATCGGCTCGATCAGATCGACCATGTGCGCGGGTGCGCCGACTCCCCGCGCGCACAGGGTGGACACCGCATGGCCTTCGATCAGCAGCCGGGTCTGGTAGACCTCTTCGAGTTCGCGACCGGTGACCGTGCGCACCTGTGCACCTTTGCGCGGAAGCAGCGTGATGAACCGTTCGGCGGCGAGCCGGTGAAACGCTTCTCGCACCGGGGTGCGTGAGACTCCCATCGTCCCGGAGACCCAGAGCTCGTCGAGGAATCGGCCGCCTTCGATGGACCCGCGGATGATCTCGTCCCGCAGCCAGACGTAGACCCGATCTCGTGCCGGTCCGGATTCACCGGCGGGCCCGGCGAGCGTCGATGCCGACATCTCGATCCCTTCGTCGAACGGTCCATCGGATTGACGGACTCGTAACAAATTGATCATACAAGCTATGGACACACCAAGTATTCTCTGTGTATACATGACATATACAGAGCGGATGTGGGAGCGGTCACAGCGCGGTGACCGCCGAGAGCCACCCGCTTCCGGCAAGTGACCCCCGAAAAAGGAGACCACCAGCATGTACAGCACCCCCGCCGATCGGCGTTACGCGATCTGGCTGTCCGACCCGAGCTTCGCCGCAGCGGAGATCGCGCGCGGCATCGGCTACGGCGCCGTGGTCCTCGACATCGAGCACGGATCCTTCGACCTCGCAGATCTCGAACGGTTCATCCCGTTCCTGCGCAGCCTCGGCATGGAGGTCCTGGCCAAGGTGCTCGGACCCGAACGCGGGCCCATCCAGCAGGCGCTGGACTTCGGCGCGACGGCTGTCGTCATCCCCCACATCGAGAATGCCGCTCACGCAAAGGAAGTCACGGCATTCGCGAAATTCCCGCCACTCGGCGACCGGAGTTTCGCGGGCGGCCGCACCACCAACTACGGCGGTTTCACCGACGAGTGGGTCACGGAGCAGGACACGTTCACCCGGTGCTACCCGATGATCGAGGACGCCGGAGCGATCGAGAACATCGCCGAGATGCTGGCACTCGACACCGTCGACGGCGTGTTCGTCGGACCGTCCGACCTCTCCCTCCGCCGCGAACGCGGGGCATACTCACGCGAAGAGGGTGACTTCACCGACCTCGCCGCGGTGGCCACGGCCGCCGCCGAGGCGGGCAAGCCCTGGGTGCTCCCGGCATGGAGCGTCGAAGAGAAGGAGTTCGCGGTGCAGCACGGGGCCGACCAGATGGCGCTGATCATGCAGCACGGCGCACTCGCCGCAGGATTTGCGGCACCGTTCGAGCAGATCAAGCAGATCAGGGAGTCACGATGACGACCCAGACGTCGGGACCGGTATCCCCCGACAGCGCAGAAGCGGCGGCCCACCCCAAGGTGGGCCGTGCCCGGTGGACCATCGCCGGCGTTCTCGGCGTCGGAATGTTCGTCAACTACATCGACCGCGTCAACCTCTCGATCGCCGCCCCGGAGATCATGCGCGACTTCGAGATCAGTGCGTCGCAGATGGGCATGGTGTCCTCGGCATTCCTCTGGACGTACGCGATGCTCCAGATGCCGATCGGATCGTTCATCGACAAGATCGGCGTCCGGTGGGTCAACCGGGCGGCGGCGTTCCTGTGGGCGGTCGCCTCGTTCGCGTCCGCCGCCGCGGGTGGTCTCGGCATGCTGCTCGTCGCCCGTCTGGTCCTCGGCGTCGGCGAGGCGCCGACCGTGCCCGCGGGCTGGAAGGCCATCGGTCAGTGGTTCCCCCGGCAGGAGCGTGGCACCGCCACGGCCATCTTCGACGGGTGCGCGAAGATCTCCAACGTGATCGGCATCCCGATCATGGCATTCCTCGTCACCACGTTCAGCTGGCACGCGGCGTTCATCTTCACCGGCATCCTGTCCGTCGGTTACCTGGCCGTGTGGTGGCTGCTCTACCTCACCCCGAAACAGGCCCTAGCCAAGGGCCGCCTCAGCCAGGCGGAGTTCGACTTCATCCGGGCCGGCGGCGCGGAGGACGAAGACGCCGAGACGGCCGGGTCGCTCAACGGACTGGGTTACCTGCTGCGCCGGCGCAAGACATGGGGCCTGGCGCTCGGCTACGCGTCGTACACCTACGCCTATTACGTCCTGCTCACCTGGCTGCCGGCCTATCTGGAGAAGCAGTTCGGGGTGAACCTGCTCAAGGGCGGCATCTACACGATGATTCCGTGGCTCGTCGCCGTCATCGCGCAGTTCCTCATCGCGGGCATCCTGATGGACCGATGGCTGGCTCGGACCGGCGACGTCACCAAGGTACGCCGAACCGTGCTGGTGGTCAGCCTGCTCGCGTCCCTCGCGGTGACGGGCGCAGCGTACGCGGGATCGATCGCCGTCGCGCTGATCTTCCTGTCGATCGGCGCAGCCGGACTGGCCGTGTCCGTTCCCGCCGGTTCCAGCATCGTCGCCCTGATCGCCCCGCAGGGGTACACCGGATCGCTCGGCGGAATAGTCAACTTCGTCGCCAATCTCCTCGGGATCGCGGCGCCCATCGTGACCGGCATGGTGGTCGACTCCACGGGCTCGTTCGCGGGGGCCTTCCTCGCGACCGGAGCGGTCTTGATCGGCGGAATCTTCTGTTACACCGTGGTGCTCGGCAAGATCGAACGGATGCCCGCACCCGTCACTTCGGAAAGGCACTGACATGGTCGACATCGCAATCGCACAATTCGCACCGGGTTCGGACAAGCAGGACAACCTCGGCCGGATCGCGAAGTTCGCCGAGGAGGCGGCGGCAGGCGGCGCCCGGGTACTTGCAGCACCCGAATACGCGATGTTCACGGTCCCGACGATGGACGAGCGGTTCGTGGACTCCGCGGAATCCCTCGACGGCGAGTTCGTCACCGGGCTCCGCGAGATCGCCGCCCGGCACCGGCTGACCCTCGTCGCGGGGATCAACGAAGCGATCCCGGGCGAGCGCCGCATCTTCAACACCCTCGTCGCGGTCGCCCCCGACGGCAGTATCGCCGCCGCGTATCGGAAGCTGCACCTGTACGACGCATTCGGTTACAAGGAGTCGGACTTCGTGCAGGCCGGCTCGATCGGCGAACCCGAGACGTTCACCGTCGACGGTGTCACCTTCGGCATGCAGACGTGTTACGACCTGCGGTTCCCGGAGGTCACCCGGCGCATCGTCGACACGGGCGCGGACGTCCTGGTCCTGCCCGCCGAGTGGGTGCCCGGCCCGCTCAAGGAAGACCACTGGACCACGCTCGTCCGCGCCCGGGCCATCGAGAACACCATCTACGTCGCCGCGGCCGATCAGAGCGCCCCGGCCGGTTCGGGTGCGTCGATGATCGTGGATCCCATGGGGGTGGTGATCGCGTCCCTCGGTGAACGGGTCGGGATCGCGATCGGCACCGTCTCCCCCGAGCGCATCGCAGAGGTCCGCGCCAAGAACCCGGCGCTGTCGCTGCGCCGCTTCGGTGTGGTCGCCAACCAGTAGATTGCGACGAATTGTTCAGGCTCACAGGCTATTGCGTGTGAGCCTGAACAATCCGTATGAAACTGTCGGATCAGAGATTGCGGAGCCGGACGATCTCCTTGTCGAACTCGTCGATGCTCTCGACGGAACTCATGTGGCCGACGCCGGGCAGGACGATGAGCCGCTCGAGGTGACCGGCCTCGTCCAGGACGCGAGCGAGCTTGCGGGCGTGGACCGGCGGGGTCAGTCGGTCCATGGAGCCGACGAGCACCGTGGTCGGGACGTCGAGGTTGTCGAGAGCCTCGTGGATGTCGAGGCCGCTGAGCGCGGCGCCCCAGCCGCCGCGGATGCGCGGCTTGCAGTCCCGGACGATGTTCTCGCAGAACTGGACTTCGGCGCGGGAGGCGTTCGGTGACATCGACACGTACTGGAGTGCGCGCGTCATCACCGGCGACGACACCAACGGAACCGGGGTGCTCAGGACGGCACGGCCGACTGGAACCGGCACGCGCGGAAAACGGTTCGGCAGCGGGATGACGGTGGTCTCGGCGATGAGCCGATCGCAGGCGGTGCTGGCGAGCAGAACTGCCGACGCGTACTTCTTCACCTCGTCGGGGTGCCGGCCTGCCCACGCCATGATGCTCATGCCACCCATGCTGTGACCGACGAGCACGGCCTTCTTGTCGTCACGCACCGTCGCCTTCAACACCTCCGACAGGTCGTCGGCGAGGACGTCCGGGCCGAGCGGGAGCGAGCCGACCGTGCTGCGGCCGTGCCCACGCTGGTCGTAGGTGATGACCCGGTACTCGTCCGCCAGCGCGTTCACCTGCGGGTACCAGTATTCGGTGGAACAGGTCCAGCCATGGCTCAGCACGATGGGATCGCCGTCCACCGGACCGTAGGCGCGGACGTACAGCGTCGCTCCGTCGTCGGTGAGGATCTCCGTCACGTCCGGGCGCAGGTTCGGGGTGCGCAGCAGCTCGTTCGGCGCGACCTCGGTCGACAACGTCAACCCGCGGGTGGCGCGCTTGTGGCGGATCGCCGTTGCCGCGGCGACGACGGCGCCCACTCCGGCTGCGCCGGCGAGTGCCCGGAAGGCGATGGTGCGCGAACTGCTGGTCATTCCTGCCCCTGTCCTGTCTAACTTGCTCTGTTGGTGTCTGTGCTCGTCGCCGGGCCCGGTGTCTCACCGAGTTGCCGGGCCGCCCGTTCGAGTGCCTTGGAGATCTGTTCCTCCATCGCCTCTTCGAACAGCGACTGGACGGCGTCGTGTGCGAGGGGACGCATCTGGTCGACGAGCCGCGCGATCTCCGAGACCTTCGCCTCGTCGAGTTCGAGCGGCTCGCCCTCGGCGGCGAGGTAGCGGTCCGCGACGACGGCGACGAACCGCGCGGCGACGTCCGAGAGGTCTCGTCGCACCGCCGCGGTCTGTTCGAGGACGGCCGCGAGCGGGATGCCGGCGTCGACGAGGACCTGCGCCGCCTCGACCAGTCGCGGATCGTTCACCGAGTAGTCGTCCCCGGCGGGAACGAGCACACCGAGTTCGGTGCCCTTGGCGATGTTGGCCTCGGTGGTCTGCGCACCGAACATGCGTTTCAGCTCGGCGATCGTGAGGCGGGCCGCTCGCCTGCGCTTCTTCCACCGGCTGCCCGGGTCGTCGGTCTCCAGAACGTCCTTGACCTGGAGTCCGTAGTGCGCAGCCGTGAGGAGTTCGCTGATGGTGGCGAACGTGTAGCCGCGATCGAGCATGCGCCCGATCAGGTGCAGGCGGGCGAGGTGCGATTCGTTGTACCACCCGGTGCGCCCCTGCTTCCGTGGCGGCGGGAGCAGTCCGCGGTCCTGGTAGACGCGCACGTTCCGCACGCTCACCCGCGCCTCGCGTGCGAGGTCGTCGATCCGGTATTCCTTCATCAGACGATGTGCGCCCGTCGGAGCAGCAGCCGGGACGGGCCGCCGACGAGTCCCGCGGCCGGGTGGGCATCGCTCGCTGAGTCACGTGTGTGGACGACGGACATGTCAGCTCCTCGGTAGCCGTGTAACCACAATAGCATTGTCACAATGCCCATTGTCATCGTTTGGCCGCGAGAGGTCCACGTCTTCACATACCCATGGGGTGGGAGCGGCTACCAGCGAGGCCCGCGCTGCACGTCGTCGACGCGCGGGCGTACGTCCACGAGATAAACGCACACCGCGACGACCGCGACGATGCCGAACAACTGGACGGCAGGGAACAGCAGGAGGACGAGGAATGCGACGGCGAGAATGCTCAGCCAGATCGGCTTGCTCAACTTGTCCACGGCGGTGAACGCGTCCTTGCGCTGGCGAGCCGCGTGGAACAGTGCGTAGGCAGCACCGCCCAGGGCGACGATACGAATCACCAACAAGATCACCGAGACGACGCCGTCAACTTGAATCACAGCCCCATCCTACGAGGTCGACACGCAAACGGCCCCCGCACCGAACGTGCGGGGGCCGAAAAGCGTGAAGGATCAAGCCTTCTTGGCCGGAGCAGCCTTCTTGGCCGGAGCGGCGGCCTTCTTGGCCGGGGCCGGGGCCGGGGTTGCCGCAGCCTTGGCCGGAGCAGCCTTCTTCGCGGGAGCGGCGTGCTTGGCCGGGGCAGCCTTGTCGGCGCGAGCCTGGACGTCGGCCGCGGTGGCGGTGACGCGATCGGCAGCGTCCTTCGACGCTTCCTCGGCCTGGTCGCCCAGGTCGAGAACCTTCAGGGCAGCCTCGTCGCCGGCGTCGGCGATGGCCTCGCCGAGTCCCTCGGCGGTGTCGGAGATGCGACCCGAAGCGCGGCCCGCGAGCTTTGCGGCCTGCTCGCCGACGGCGCGCGTCTGGCGTGCAACGGTGCCGAGAGCTTCCTCGGTCAGCTCGACGGCGTCACCGAAGGCGGTCTCGGCGCGGCCGATGCCCTCCTCGACGACCGGCTGCTTGCGGATGCGCTCGACGGTGTCCTCGCCGCGCTCGGCGAGCGACGTGTACAGGTCGGAGGCGACCTTCAGGTAGGCCTCGGCAACCTTGCGCAGCTCGTCGGCGGTGAACTTCTCACGCAGCTCGGCAAGCTCCTCGGGCAGCTCGGACGGCAGTCCGGCGAGGCGGTCGCGAAGGTTCTCGACACCCTCGGTGACCTCTTCCTGGAGTCCGGCGATGCGCTCCTTGGCGCCGCCGACACGCTCTTCGACGTCACCCTGGGTGGACTCGGCGCGCGAGCGGACCTGGGCGACGACGTCGGCCACGGCCTGCACGACGACGTCTCCGGCGCCTACGGCCGCGTACAGCGAGGTCTTGACGCTGTCGATGGTCTTCTGGTCAGTCATCGGCTTTCTCCTGTTCAACGGTGGGGGGTTCTGGTTCCGGCGTCTGGGAATCAGAACGCTGGTGTTCTTCTGTCCGAAGCTCGGACGTCCGGGATTCGGCCGCTTCCGCCGATTCGTTCTCACGACAGAACGACTCGTAGATCTCGAGCAGCACTTGCTTCTGCCGCTCGGTAATGGCCGTATCCGCGAGCAGAGCGTCACGGAGGGGACCGTGTGGCCGCTGCTCGAGGTAACCCGCCTGGACGTACAGGACCTCCGAAGACACCCGGAGACCCTTGGCTATCTGCCCAAGCACCTCGGCCGAGGGCTTGCGCAACCCACGCTCGATCTGACTCAGATACGGATTACTGACACCGGCCAGCTGCGCCAGCTGCCGCATCGACACCTGAGCTGCTTCGCGCTGGGCACGAATGAAACCTCCGATGTCGTGAGCGGCGTTGCTGACTACGCGAGCTGCCAGATCTCCTGCACCGGCTGCGTCGCGATCATCGCTTGCCATCAGTCCTCCGTGTTGCTGGGCAGAACCAAGCCTAAAGCAGGGTGCTAGCAATTGCAAGCACTCTGTTAGCACCCAGCTAGCGGACCCTCCGTCGAGGCGATTGTCAGCCGAACAGCAACGTCGAGAACGTGTAGATCAGCAGACCCGCGATCGACCCGACGACGGTGCCGTTGATGCGGATGAACTGGAGGTCCCGTCCCACCTGCAGCTCGATCTTCTTGGACGCCTCCTCGGCGTCCCAGCGCTCGACGGTGTCGGAGATGATCGCGGTGATCTCGTCGGTGTAATGGACCACGACGTAGCGCGTGCCGGCGAGCACCCACCCGTCGACCTTGACCCTCAGCTCGTGGTCGTCGCGCAGCCGCTCGCCGAAGCGCACGACGTTCTCCGCGACCTTCGTGCGCAGCGTGCTGTTCGGGTCGTCGACGGATTCCATGATCAGGCGCTTGGCGACCGTCCACGTCGCCGCGGCGAGACCGGTCACCTCCTCGCGCCCCATGATCTCGGCCTTGATCTTCTCGGCCTTCTCCATGGTCGCGGGGTCGTTCTGCAGGTCGTCGGCGAAGTCGACGAGGAAGCGGTTGGCCGCCTGCCGCACCTCGTGCTCCGGGTTGGATCGCACCTTCCAGGTGAATTCGACGAGCTCGCGGTGGATCTTCTCGCCGAGCATGGCGTCGACGAACTTGGGCGACCAGGCGGGCGAATCGCGGCTCACGATCCGGTCGATGGTCTCCTGACTCCCGAGCGCCCACTGGTGCGCCCGCTCGGCGAGCAGATCCAGGATCGGCAGCTGCCGGTTCTCGCGCAGGAGTTCGCCGAGCACACGCCCGATCGGCGGCCCCCACTGGGGCTCGGCCAGCCTGCGCACCAGCGTGCTGTCGATGATCTGCTGCACGTCCTCGTCGCGCAGGATCTCGACGAAGCCGCGCAGGATGGTGGCCGTCTCGGCAGCGACGCGCGCGGCGTGCTTGGGCTGCGCCATCCACCTGCCCAGCCGCAGCGGGATCTCCGCGGCCTCGACCTTGGCGGACACCACCTCGGGGGCGAGGAAGTTCTGGCCGACGAAGTTGCCGAGGCTCGCCCCCAGCTGGTCCTTCTTGCGCTTGATGATCGCGGTGTGCGGGATCGGCAACCCCAGCGGATGCCGGAACAGGGCCGTCACCGCGAACCAGTCGGCCAGCGCACCGACCATGCCTGCCTCCGACGCGGCCCGCACGTAGCCGACCCACGCCCCCGCGCCCCGCGATTCCTGCCACCTGCACACGAGGTAGACCACGGTGGCGAACACGAGGAAGCCCGTCGCGACAGCCTTCATCTTGCGGAGATCGCGGCGCTTCGCGTCGTCGTCGAAGGCGGAAAGGCTCAATTGGTCCACAGACGCCATTGTGCCCAAGGTCGGCACGGAGGCGGCAGCCCAGCCGCCGGAGCCGCGCCCGCACAGGCGGCGTTGTGCCGGGCGACAAGACCCGAGCACTAAGCTGACAGGAGATCGTGACACGAAACGGATGTGAAGAGAGTCAGTGGCGAACGACGGCGTGAAGGATCCTGAGCAGGTGACCGAGTCGATGACGAAGCTGGACAAGGCAGCAAAGCCCGATGGGCGCAAGCGCCGCTGGCGTGAGCACAAGATCGCACGCCGAGAAGAACTCGTCGACGGAACGATCGCCGCCATCCGCCTGCGTGGACGGGACATCGGCATGGACGAGATCGCCTCCGAGATCGGTGTCTCCAAGACGGTGCTGTACCGATATTTCGCGGACAAGAGCGATCTGACGAACGCGACCATGGCGCGCTACGTGGAAACCACGCTCGCCCCGCGGATCTACGAGGCGATCGGCGGAGACCTCGACGACTTCGAGCTCACCCGCGCCACCATCACGGCGTACGTCGAGACGGTGGCATCGGATCCCGACGTCTACCTGTACATCATGGCCAACGGCTCCGGCCCGGGCCGCGAAACGGTCGCGGACTCGGAACGGATGATCGCGGAGGTGCTCTCCACCGTTCTCGGCGAGCGGCTGCGGCAGATGGAGATGGACTCCGGCGGCGCCGTCCCCTGGGCGTACGGAATCGTCGGCGGTGTGCAGTTGGCGACGCACTGGTGGATCTCCAACCGGTCCATGTCGGTCGAGGATCTGATCAACTACCTGACGATGATGACTTGGGGTGGCGTCACCGGTATCGCCGCCGTCAACGGCTCGCCCGCGCGATTCAACGCGATCCCGCACCCGCTGCGCCCGCCTGCGGCCGAGGCCGACTAGCGCCGAACGTTTCTTGTGTAACTAGCAGTTACAGGTAAACTTGCCTGTGTGAACGAACACGAGGAAGAAGAGGGCTACCGCGGCCCCGCCGACGTCGTCGTCGGCGACCGTCCCGCCGTGACCGTGCAGGTCCAGTTGGCGGGAAACTTCGAACCCATCAGCGGTCGGTACGTCTGGCACGGCCGCGTCCGCACCCTGACCGACGTCCTCGGCGCCGATGCCGACCTGTCCGCGGGCACCGAGCTGCAGATCACGGGCCCGGATGGCACGGCCACCGCCCGGATCACCGGGGTGGACCTCTGGGGAAGCCATCTCGTCGACGGAGTGACGCCCCCGCCGTTCAGCCGGGTGTGAACTCGAAGTCCGCCGGTTCGACCGACCGCGTCCGTTGCCAGTAGCGCACGGTCGAACCCGGCCAGATAGTGCGGTTGACGCCGTGCGAGTCCAAGTACCAGCTCACGCACCCGCCGGTGGACCACACGCCCCTTGCCAGTTTCCGTTGGATGTCGGCGTTGAAGCCGCTCTGCACCGCGGGCCGGACGGCCGCGGAATCGGCGCCGCGCCGGTCGACGAGATCCATCAGTTCCAGTGCATAACGAATCTGCGACTCGATCATGAAGACCACCGAATTGTGACCGAGCCCGGTGTTGGGGCCGAAGAGGAAGAACGCGTTGGGGAAACCCGCGACGGTGATACCGAGGTGGGTGCGGATCCCGTGTTCCTCCCATTCGTCGGCGAGGCGCCGGCCCCCGACCCCGGTGAGCTCGACATTGTCGAAACCGTCGGTGACGTGGAATCCGGTGGCGTAGATGATCGCGTCCACCACCCGCTCCGCCCCGTCGCCCGCGACGATGCTGTGCGGGCGCACCTCCGCGATGCCCTCGGTGATCACGACCGTCTTCGGTGAGATCAGCGCCGGGTAGTACACGTCCGACCCCAGGATCCGCTTGCAACCGATGCGATAGGACGGGGTCAGCTTCCTGCGGAGTTCGGGGTCGGCGACGGTCCTGTTCAGGTTCTTGCGCGCCACGCTCTCGATCGGCCGCATCAGGCGGGAGTGCCCGTTGAACCCGAGCGCGAGCGATTCGTAGGTCCAGTAGACCGCGGCACGCACCATTCGACGGGCCAGCGGGACCCGGCCGAAGAGGCGCCGCGCCTCCGGCGGAATGCCGAAGTTCAGGCCGGGTATCACCCAGGGCGGCGTCCGCTGATACAGGTGCAGCTCGGCGACGTCGCCCACGATCTCGGGAACGAACTGGACGGCGCTGGCGCCCGTACCGATCACCGCGACTTTCTTGCCCCGCAGGTCGTAGCCGTGGTTCCACCGCGCCGAGTGGAACTCCGTTCCCTCGAAGGTGTCGGCGCCGGGCAGATCCGGGACGTTCGGGATGTGGAGGGCGCCGATCCCGGACACGACGAACTGGGCGACGTACTCGTCGCCCGACTCGGTGTGGACGTGCCACCGTCGCCGTTCGGCGTCCCAGTGCCCGCCCGTCATCGTGCGGCCGAAATGAATGTTGCGCCGCAGATCGTACTTGTCGGCCAGGCCGCGCAGATAGTCGAAGATCTCCTCCTGTCCCGACCACATCCGCGTCCAGTCCGGGTTCGGCTCGAACGAGAACGAGTACAGGTGCGAGGGCACGTCACACGCACAACCCGGGTACGTGTTCTCCCGCCAGGTGCCGCCGACCTCCCGCGCCTTCTCCAGCAGGATGAAGTCGTCGCGTCCCCGCTTGCGGAGTTGGATGGCCGTGCCCAGACCGGAAAATCCCGTCCCGATCACCAGGACACGACACCGGTGCACCTCGCCGCCCACGACTCCATGTAACGCTCCTGTGGCACTGTTTGTACATGGCAGACAAGGCACGCGGAGTGTGGAAGACGCCGGCGATCGAGGCCCTGCGATCGCGTCCGGGCCAGCGGATCGCCGAACTCGATTGTGGGAGCACACCCGGGTTCGTCGGCGACAAGTCGGACGGGGTCGCGCTGCTCGAGGAACGCGGTGCGGTGCTGTCGTCCCTCCAGGAGAAGCTCTACGCCAACGGACGATCCGGCGACGGCCGGTCGGTGCTCCTCGTGCTCCAGGGCATGGACACCGCGGGCAAAGGCGGGATGGTCCGTCACGTCATCGGGCACGTGGATCCGCAGGGCGTGGATCACGCGTCGTTCGGCGTGCCCACACCCGAGGAGAAGCGCCACCACTTCCTGTGGCGGATCGACAACGCCCTGCCCCGCGGCGGGCAACTCGGCGTGTTCGACCGGTCGCACTACGAGGACGTGCTGGTGGTCCGGGTTCACGATCTCGTGCCCGCGGAAATCTGGAGCGGCCGCTACGACGAGATCAACCAATTCGAAAAGGAACTCGTCGCCAGCGGCACGACGCTGGTGAAGGTCGCGATGTTCGTCTCACTCGACGAACAGAAGTCGCGGCTGCGCGAACGGTTGGAACGCCGGGACAAGTACTGGAAGTACAACCCCTCGGACGTCGACGAGCGCAAGCTCTGGCCCGCGTACCAGGACGCGTATCAGGCGATGCTCGACGAGACGTCGACCGATTACGCGCCGTGGTACGTGGTTCCCTGCGACCGCAAGTGGTACAGCCGCATCGCGGTCACCGAGCTGCTGATCGATGCCCTGGAGAAGCTGGACCTCGACTGGCCGCCCGCCACTTTCGACATCGACGCGGAGAAGCGGAGGCTCGCGGACTCCTGAGCCCTCCGGAAATGCCGCCGTCAGAAGAGGTGCGGCGTTTCGTGGTGCAGCCTGTGATCGTGACGCACGGCTCCTCCGTACAGCGCCATCGCTCCGGCCAGCGCGACGACGCACAGAGATCCGGAGATCACCGCCCAGCCGCCCTGCCCCGAGCCTGCGGCGACGAGGAACCCGCCGAGACAGACCACCGACAACAACACGAGAGCGAAGCTGACCCAAGCAGCGAAGAGATTGAGTTTCACGGCACTCACCTCACCTTCGAGAACGTGGTCCCGACGCTACGCCCGACCTGCATCGACGACAAGGCAGGCCGGTTTTCTTCGCGCCGCCCTGGGTAACCGGGAGTCATGAACCTCGAGAGCCTGTTCCGGAAGGCGGAATCCGCCGGGTTCCTCGACGGCGGCAGCCGGTTCCTGCAACAGCGGATCCAGGGGGCGCTCGGTTCGTCCGGCGCGGGTGCGGTGTTGCGCGGATCCTGGCTCGGGCACCCCGTGCATCCCGTTCTCGTCAGCCTCCCCATCGGTGCGTGGGTCGGCGCGACCGTCTTCGATCTGGCGTTCCGCGATCACGTCGGCGCACGCAGGCTGATCGGCCTGGGACTGCTCGCCACTCCCCCGACGTTGGTGACCGGCTGGGCGGACTGGTCCGAACGCGATACGCGTCAGCGCCGCGTCGGCCTGATCCACGCCGAGGCCAACGCCATCGGCATCACGGCCATGCTCGCGTCCTACCTTCGCCGCAGGCACGGAACGGACGCACGCGCTGTCGTCACGAGCACCGCGGGACTACTCGCGATCGGCGTCGGCGGCGCGCTCGGCGGGCATCTGACCTACGCAATGGGCGCAGGAGTCGACGGGGTGCGGGAGGGTCCGGGATCGGACGCTCCCCTCGCCCCGGTGGGATGAAGAATCGAGGAACGTCATGATCGTGCTCGGACTGATCTTGCTCCTGATCGGATGGCTCACCGGCCTCACCTGGCTGTGGACCATCGGCATCATCCTCCTGGTGATCGGCGCGATCCTGTGGATTCTCGGCGCCACCGGGCGTGCGGTCGGCGGCAGGCGGCGCTGGTATTAGAACGCAACACCGGCAGGCCTGTGCAACCTGTCCTGTGACAGAGTGCTAGCCGGTCGGTTTACAAACCCGAAGTTCGGGAATCCCCGTGGCATGACGGCCATTCATCGCGAACCCAGACCTCCCGTGTGCGGCGGGCAACCGATGAGAACGGCAGCCGTCGGCACCTCGAGACGATTGAGGATTTCGATGGTCTCGGCCAACGCCAGTCCCCTCGAGGTCTCGGACGGCGCCGATGTCGGGGGGCAGAGCATTCACCTCGCCGAACTGTCGGCAGCCCTCACGCGGGAAGGTCACGACGTCACCGTCTACACCAGGGCGGAGAGCGAGGACGCCCCGGAGCGGGTCACGACGCCGGGCGGGTACACCGTGGTGCACGTGCCTGTCGGGCCCGCGCGGCGGATGTCCGAGGCCGAGATCCTGCCGCTGATGGGGGCGTTCGGCAGCGTCCTGAAGGCCGAATGGGAAGCCGAACGGCCCGACATCGTCCACGCCCACTACTGGATGTCCGGGATCGCGACGCAACTCGCCGCCCGCACTCTCGGCATTCCGGTGGTCCAGACGTTCCATGCGCTGGGGGTGGTCGAGCAGCGGTTCGAGCGTGCGGATTCGTCGAGCACCCACAACCGAATTCACTTGGAACAGTTGATCGCCCGCGGAGCCACCCGGGTGGTGGCGACGTGCACGGACGAGGTCTTCGAACTCTCCCACCTCGGCCTGCCGCGCTCGCGCACGTCCGTGGTTCCGTCCGGCGTCGACGTCGCCGAGTTCACGCCCGACGGCCGCGCCGACGAGAAGGGCAAACGCCATCGCCTCGTCATGGTGGGCCGGCTGGCGCCGAGCAAGGGGTTCGACACCGCGATCGAGGCGCTCTCCCACTTCCCCGACACCGAACTCGTCATCGCGGGTGGGCCGGCCGCCGACGAGGTCGCCGACGACCCCGAAGCATCGCGACTGCTGACCCTGGCCCGGGAGACGAAGGTGCGTAACCGGGTACGGATCGTCGGGCGCGTGCCGAGAAACGCCATGCCCTCGCTGCTGCGGTCGGCGGACGCCGTGGTGTGCACCCCCTGGTACGAGCCGTTCGGCATGGTTCCGCTCGAGGCGATGGCCTGTGGCACACCGGTTGTGGCGTCCGCCGTCGGTGGTATGCGGGACACGGTGGTCGACGGCATCACCGGACGCCTCATCTCACCGCGCAACCCGGTCCGCCTGGCCGAGGCCCTGCGACAGATCTTCGACGACGACGCCCTGCGCACGGGATACGGCATGGCGGGCTGCGATCGCGCCCGCGCCCGCTACTCGTGGGACCGGGTCGCCACCGACACCCTCCGCGCCTACGGCCGCTGCGTGTCGGCCCCTCCGCGCACGAGTCGAACCGGCGCCCCCTGACGTCGGGCGCCGGTTCGGACGCTCAGGCCGTTCGGCCGTGCCAGGCCCCGAGGGCACTGTCCACGGAAGCGAAGCACGGGTAGCTCGACTCCTGGCCCGCGGCTCTGAGCAGTCGATACACCGGCCGGCCGCAGATCATCGCCCACGTCCGGCCGTCCCGGACGTTCGTCGCGTGGACGGTGTCGAGCACCGACAGACCCGCGGTTCCGATGAAATCCACCTTCGACATGTCGAGGATGAACTGACCCTCGGGCGAGATCCGCGTGCACACGTAGTCGCGGAACCCCGGCGCACTGAACAGGTCGATCTCGCCTCGCACCCCTACCAACATCACCCCGGACCCGACTCGCTCGGAAGTGAATTCCGCGCTCGCACAGCGTGTCGGAGCGGAACCGACAGCCGAGAGCGTTACCCTCGGCCTGTACGTGGTACCGAACTCCGTGCCCGAACACGCCATTTCAGGTTCTGGGACCCCTGGACCAACAGACATGGCTCACCCCATCTCGAACATTGAGAGGGGAAGCGGAGCACCTGCAGACAGACCCGACCTCGGACACATGACACCGTCTGCTACGGCAGCGCTTCCCGACATCGGCTGTGTGTTCAACCTCGGTTCGAGACTACTCCCGCCTGTGATGTGTCACAAGGAAATAACAGATACTCGAGCTCTCATTTGCCCTGGTGAGCGATTACAAACCGTTACGCATGGTTGTACGCGCCGAAACAGCCGCGACGACACGTTCAGCGACCACGCGCAGTTTGACGTTCTCCCGCTGCGAACGCGTGACGAGGACCTCGAATGCGGTCTCGGCGTCGAGACCCCGCAACGCCATCACGATTCCCTTCGCCTGGTCGATGACGGCGCGGGAACGGAGGGCGATACGAAGTTGCTCGATCAGATTTCTCGCCTCGCCGTACCGCCGCGCATTGCGCACCGCGACCGCTGCCGCCTCGACGTAGAGCTCGAGCACCGACTCGTCCATGCGGTGGAAGGCGTGCGGCAACAGTCCGTACAGATTCAGGGCGGCAGACTGCTCCGCGACGGGAAGGGGCACGGACAGATAGCTGTGGACGCCTGCCGGTTCGGAACTCGCGGCGTACGCCGGCCACCTCTCGTACGCGGCGGCGCGGTCGGCTCGCACGGTCTCGCGGGAGCGCACGACGTCGAGCGCAGGCCCCTCACCGAAGCGGTACTGCAACTCCTCGAGCGCCGCGAGCTCGTCCGACGTCGCGGCCACCGTGACGGGACCCGTCGGCCCGAGAACGGTGATCCCGGCCATCGCCGCACCCGGGAACACCTCGACCATCCGACGGCACAGCGTGTGCAGCACGACGTCGGTCTCGTCCTCGGGCTCGAGCAACTCGAGCACAGCGTCGAGCGACACGGTGACCGCGTCGGCGTCTGCGGTCTCGACGTCACTCGTCAACGTGTGCAGATGAATCTCGTCAGGCATCCCACTCGTCTCCCGTGACCACCATGACCCTGCCGAGGGCCTCAGGAACGCTGATCGTGCCGCCAACATTACTCGGGCAAACGTACTGATCGGACTGGTTTGATCGGTCCTGTTCTGCGGTATTCCACCTGCGGTGTCGCCGGATCGCTACCCTGACTTCTCAGCAGCGCGAGCCGACCCACCGCCCGCCGACAGCACGGTACGCCCGACCCGGAGGTCTCATGGCCATCGCCAAGACAATCGAACCCGACCAGGATCACACACATCCCGTCGTCGAACTGCGCGTGCGAGCAACGCCCGATCAGCTCTCCGTACTGCGCGCCCTTGCAGCAACCGTTGCCATTCACGAAGATTTCGACCTCGACTCCATCGCCGACATCAAACTGGCCATGGACGAGATCTGTACCCAGCTGATCGTCCGCGCGACACCGGATGCGGTCCTGGTGTGCCGGCTGCAGTATCTCGACAACACCCTGCGAGTCGACGTATCGAGCACCACCACCTCGGTCGACTCCCTCGGCGAGCGTTCGTTCGCCTGGCACGTACTCAACGCCCTCACCGATTCGGTCGATCTGAAACAGGAGCCCGACTCAGCCACCGCGGGTTTCGTGACCACCATGGAATTCACCAAGGTGAAGAACGGCCTGAGTCTGTGACGTCCCATACTCACAGTGGGGGGCACACGGCCCGTTGGCCGGACGAGTATCAGGACGTCACAGCACTCTTCGAACAGATGGCAGCCCTCGACGAGGACGATCCCCGGCGCAGCAGACTGCGTGACGCCGTCGTGACGCGCTGCCTCCCGCTCGCCGAGCACATCGCTCGCCGTTTCGACGGCCGCGGCGAGGCGCACGACGATCTGGTTCAGGTCGCGCGCCTCGGCCTGGTCAACTCGGTCGACCGGTTCGACGTGGAGCGGGGATCCGACTTCGTGTCGTTCGCGGTCCCCACCATCATGGGCGAGGTACGACGGCACTTCCGCGACACCGGGTGGGCCGTGCGGGTGCCCCGCCGGATGAAGGAACTGCACCTCGCGCTGAGCCAGGCCGTCGCCGAACTGTCCCAGAGTCTCGGCCACGCGCCCACCGTCAGCGAACTCGCCGAACACCTGGACCTCGAACAGGAGGAGGTGGCGCAGGGGCTCCTCGCCGGCAACGCGTACCAGACGGTCTCCGTCGACAACACGTCGTCGGACCGGACAGGCGAGCTGTCCATGGTGGAGACACTCGGCGACTACGACGCCGCGATGGACGACGTCGAGAACCACGAAACCCTGCGCCCCCTGCTCCAATCGCTGCCCGAACGGGAGCGGACCGTCCTCATGCTGCGATTCTTCGGCAACATGACACAGACCCAGATCGCCGACCGGGTCGGTATCTCGCAGATGCACGTGTCCCGGTTGCTGGCGAAGACACTGGCATCACTGCGAGATCAACTCGGTGACGCGTAGGTCAGATCGTTGCCGTGTCGATCACGAATCGGTACCGCACGTCGCTGCCGACCACGCGGTCGTAGGCGCCGTCGATCTCGTCCGCCGAGATCACCTCGATCTCGGCGCCGATACCGTGCTGGGCGCAGAAGTCCAGCATCTCCTGCGTCTGCGCGATCCCGCCCACCATCGAACCGGCGAGACTGCGACGGTTGGCTGCGAGACTGAACGCGCGCACCTCGATCGGCTTCTCCGGCAGCCCCAGTTCGACCAGGGTTCCGTTGATCGCGAGCATCGACATGTAGGCGTCGATGTCGAGATTCACCGAGACGGTGTTGACGATGAGGTCGAATTGTCCGCGCAACAGCGTGAACGTGATCGGATCCGCGGTGGCGTAGTAGTGGTCGGCACCGAACTTCAGGCCGTCGTCCTTCTTGCCGAGGGACTGGCTGAGCACGGTGACCTCGGCACCCATCGCATGCGCGATCTTCACACCGACGTGTCCGAGACCGCCCATCCCGACGACGGCGACCTTCTTGCCCGGTCCGGCTCCCCAGTGTGCGAGCGGTGAGTACAGCGTGATCCCGGCGCAGAGCAGCGGCGCCGCGACGTCCAGTGCCAGGCCGTCGGGTATGGACAGGACGAATCGTTCCGTCACGACGATGTGCGTCGAGTAGCCGCCCTGCGTCCACTCGCCGTCGCGCCCCTTGGCGTTGTACGTGCCGGTCACCCGGTTGACGCAGTACTGCTCCTCGTCGGCCCGGCAGGCGTCGCATTCGCCGCAGGAGTCGACGAAGCAGCCGACACCGACCCGGTCGCCGACCCGGTGCTTCGTGACGCCGGAACCGACCGCGCTCACGACGCCCGCGATCTCGTGACCGGGGACGACGGGATAGTGCGTGCTGCCCCACTCGTTGCGGGCGGTATGAATGTCGGAGTGGCAGATGCCGGCGAACTTGATCTCGATGAGCACGTCGAGCGGTCCGAGCTCGCGGCGTTCGATGGTGGTCTTCTCGAAGGGTCCTGCGCTGGACGTGACTGCGTATGCGGCTGCGGTAACCATGCTTACATGCCTACATGTTTGCGCGACCGAACGCACGTTCGGGGCCACCGCTGACGCGGTGACCCCGAACACGCCTCAGAAATCAGGCCTCGGATTCTTCCTTCTCGGCCCGCCTGCGGAGACGCTTCGCCGCCGCCACCATATTGCGCAGCGAAGGCTCGAGCTGCCAGTAGTGACGCGTCTTCAGTCCGCCGTCCGGGTTGGCCCACAACCGCTCGAGTGAGATCGACTCGCTCGCCTCCGTGAGCAGTTCGTCCAACTCGTCGATGTCCGGAATCCGGGCCGACCGGCTCTCGTACACACCCGGACCGACACCGTGGGTCAGCGCCCGCTCCTTGATGGCATCGAGGACCCACGTGATGGAGCGCGTCGCCACGATCGCCGTCACGTCCGCATCGAGCCGTTCGATGGCGTCGACCACCGACGCCCGGCTCGTGTACGTGATATGCGTGTGGATCTGCGTCTCCGGCTTCGCCCCGCCCGTCGCGAGACGGAAGGCGTCGACCGCCCACTCGAGATACGCCTCGCGGCCGTTCTCGCGCAACGGCAGCAATTCCCGGATCGCCGGCTCGTCGACCTGGATGATCGCGATACCCGCCGCCTCGAGGTCGGCGATCTCGTCACGGATCACCAGCGCCAACTGGTCAGCCGTCTCGTACAGCGGCTGATCCTGGCGGACGAACGACCGCGCGATCATCGTCACCGGACCCGTGAGCATGCCCTTGACCGGCTTGTCCGTCAGCGACTGCGCGTACGAGATCCACTCGACGGTCATCGGCTTCGGCCGCGACACGTCCCCGTAGAGGATCGGCGGACGTGTACACCGCGAGCCGTAAGCCTGCACCCACCCGTTGTGGGTGAAGGCATACCCCTCGAGAAGCTCCGCGAAGTACTGCACCATGTCGTTGCGCTCGTGCTCACCGTGCACGAAGACGTCGAGCCCGATGTCTTCCTGCAACCGGATCGTGCTTTCGATCTCGGCCTGGATCCGCTTGTAGTACTCCTCCCACTCGAGGCGTCCCTCACCCAGCTCGTACCGCGCCTGCCGGATCGCGTCCGTCTGCGGGAACGAGCCCAGCGTCGTCGCCGGAACCAGCGGCAGATTCAGTCGCTCCTGCTGGGCGAGCCGCCGCTCCTCGTACGGAACCCGGAGGCGGTCGCCCGGCTTGATCGCATTGACCCGTGCCCGCACCGCGTGCTTGAGCTTGAAGTGCACCGACGTGGGACGCTTGCGCCACTTGTCGGACGGACCCTCGGTGAGCGCCTTGGCCAGCGAAACCACCTCGCCGACCTTCTGCTTCGCGAACGCGAGCCGATCCGCGACATCACCCGGGATGTCGTACTCGGACAACACGTCGTACGGCACGTGCAGCAACGACGTCGACGTCGAGACCACGAGATCGGGCACGACGTCCTTCAGCGTGTTCAGGTACGTCAGCGTGTTGTACCGGTCGACGCGCCACACGTTGCGGCCGTCGACCACACCGGCGTAGATGCGCTTGCGCTTCATGCCCGGGATCTTCGCCAGCTCGTCGGCGCTCAGCCGGTGACTGACGAGGTCGAGGCCCAGAGCCTCCACCTTGGTGGAGGCAAGGATGGCGAGCGCCTCCCCGAGATGCCCGTACGGACCGGTGACGAGGATGCGGGGCCGCAGCGGTGCGTGCGACAGCTTCTCGTACGCCTTTGCCAGCGCGGCCAGTTCTTCGGGTGTGCGGTCCTCGGTGAACGACGGCTCGTCCAGCTGGACGCACGTGGCGCCCGCCTTCGCGAGCTGCTCGAACAGCCGCTCGTACTCCGGCAGCACCTTGTCCAGCAGGTCGAGGGTGGAGAAGCCGTGCCGCTTCGACGTCGGACCGACCTTCGACAGCAGCAGCAGCGACACGGGCCCCAACACGACGGGACGCAGTTCGATCCCGCGCGCCTTCGCCCGCTCGAACTCGTCCATCACGGTCTCGGACCGCAGCGCGAACTCGGTGTTCTCGTCCAGTTCGGGCTGACGGTAGTGGTAGTTGGTACCGAAGAACCGCACCAGCTCGAGCGGCGGGAAGTCCGGCCGGCCACGCGCCAGCGTGAAGTAGAAGTCCAGCGGATCGAGCTGACTCTCGAGCGGCTTGAACCGCTCGGGCACGGCACCGAACAGCAGCGCGTTGTCGAGTACGTGGTCGTAGTAGGAGAACGTGTTGCCCGGGACCTGGGTCAGACCGGTCGCGGCGAGCTCACTCCACGTCTCCTCCTGCAGATCCCGGGCGACGGTCACGAGTTCTTCCTTCGTGCTCGTGCCGTGCCAGTAGGACTCGAGGGCACGCTTGAGTTCGCGGCGAGGTCCGATGCGGGGATACCCCAGGATGCTGGATCCGTATGCTGCGGTGCTGGACATGCGGTCGACCTTTCTGGGCTCAGTCCAGTGGCTGAGAATGCCTCTGGGCTCGATGCACCTGTGCGCCTCTCACAACCGCCAGTGGTCGTGAAAGGCGCACAGGTGTAGTCGCCTACCTACCTACTAGCTGGCCTTCTTGCTGGCACGGCCGTTGTCGCCGTACTCGTAGAAGCCCGCGCCGGACTTCTTGCCGACCAACCCGGCCTCGACCATGCGGAGCAGCAGCGGCGGCGCCGAGTACAGGGGCTCCTTGAACTCTTCGTACATGGAGTCGGCGATCGACTTGACCGTGTCCAGGCCCACCAGGTCGGTCAGCGCGAGCGGACCCATCGGGTGTGCGAGGCCGAGAACCGTTGCCTTGTCGATGTCTTCCTTGGTGGCGAACCCGGACTCCACCATGCGGATCGCGGAGAGCAGGTACGGCACCAGGAGGGCGTTGACGACGAATCCGGAACGGTCCGCGGAACGGACGACCTGCTTGCCCAGCACATCACTCGCGAAGGCCTCGGCCCGCTCGGACACCGACTTGCTCGTCTTGAGCGTGGTCACCAACTCGACGAGGGGAAGCACCGGAACGGGGTTGAAGAAGTGCATCCCGATGACCCGTTCCGGGGACTTCGTGGCGATACCCAGCTTCATGATCGGGATCGACGACGTGTTGGACGCCAGCACGGCGTTCGGATCCGTCACGACCTGGTCGAGTTCGGTGAAGATCTCGCTCTTCACCTTCTCGTCCTCGACGACGGCCTCCACGACGAGCTGCCGATCCGCGAAATCACCGAGATCGGAGGTGAACCGCAGCCGCCAGGCGGCCTGCTCACGTTCCCGCTCGGTGATCTTGCCGCTGCTCACTCCGCGGTCGAGCGACCGCAGGATGCGCGAACGCCCCGCCGCCGCAAGCTCGCGGGTCTGCTCGAACACCAGAACGTCGACGTGCGCGCGAGCACACACCTCTGCGATTCCGGCACCCATGATCCCGGCGCCGATCACGCCGACGCGCTGAATCTTTTCGCTGGTCACGTCAGCTCCTTATCGTCTAGTGGAGTCGTCGCCCGGGGAGGGGCCCGGTTACAGGCCCCTCCCCGGGGTCGGGTTGATCAGGTGAAACCTTGATCGGTCGAAACCTTGGAGGCCAAGGCTCAGTGGAACTGACCCTCTTCGGTGGAGCCCTTCAGGGCAGCCGTCGAGGTGTTGGGGTCGACCGTGGTGGCGATGCTGTCGAAGTAGCCGGCACCGACCTCACGCTGATGCTTGATGGCGGTGAAGCCACGCTCCTCGGCGGCCTTGAACTCGCGCTCCTGCAGGTCGACGAAGGCGGTCATGCCCTCGCGGGCGTAGCCGTGCGCCAGGTCGAACATGCCGTAGTTGAGCGAGTGGAAGCCGGCCAGGGTGATGAACTGGAACTTGAAGCCCATCGCGCCGAGCTCCTTCTGGAACTTCGCGATGGTGGCGTCGTCCAGGTGCGCCTTCCAGTTGAAGGACGGCGAGCAGTTGTACGCGAGCAGCTGGTCCGGGAACTCGCTGCGAACCGACTCGGCGAACTTCTTGGCGACCTCGAGGTCCGGCACGCCGGTCTCCATCCAGATGAGGTCGGCGTACGGGGCGTAGGCCTTGGCGCGCGCGATGCAGGGCTCGATGCCGTTCTTGATACCGAAGAAGCCCTCGGCGGTGCGGGTTCCGTCCAGGAACTGCTGGTCGCGCTCGTCGACGTCGGACGTGATGAGGGTCGCGGCCTCGGCATCGGTGCGGGCGATGACCACGGTGGGAACGTCCGCGACGTCGGCGGCGAGGCGAGCCGAGGTCAGGGTGCGGATGTGCTGCTGCGTGGGGACGAGGACCTTGCCACCGAGGTGGCCACACTTCTTCTCCGACGCGAGCTGGTCTTCCCAGTGCGAACCGGCGACGCCGGCCGCGATCATGGCCTTCTGCAGCTCGTAGACGTTGAGCGCGCCACCGAAGCCTGCTTCTCCGTCGGCGACGATCGGGGCGAGCCAGTTGTCGACGGAGGTGTCGCCCTCGACCTTGGCGATCTCGTCGGCGCGCAGCAGCGCGTTGTTGATGCGGCGCACGACCTGCGGGACCGAGTTGGCCGGGTAGAGGCTCTGGTCGGGGTAGGTATGTCCGGACAGGTTCGCGTCACCGGCGACCTGCCAACCGGACAGGTAGATGGCCTTGAGGCCTGCACGGACCTGCTGCACGGCCTGGTTGCCGGTCAGCGCGCCCAGCGAGTTGATGTAGTCCTCGTTGTTCACGAGGTCCCAGAGGATCTCGGAACCACGGCGTGCGAGGGTCTGCTCTTCGACAACGGTGCCCTGGAGCTTGGTGACCTGCTCCGCCGTGTAGTTGCGGGTTACTCCCTTCCAGCGCGGGTTGGTGTCCCAATCCTGCTGGATTTCAGCTGCGGTCTTCGGGGTGCCGGTGGTCGACATCAAGACTCCACTCTCTTCGATCTGCTGGTCCGGTACAGATGTACTGCTTCACATCCTTGCCAGGCCCTTCGTATGTACTTACCGAGAATGACACACGCAAAAAGTGCCGTCTACCTGTTGCTAATGCCAATCTTGGCTAGCTTTTCACAGCGCCTTGCAAAGACTGTTAAGAAAGTTCGATGCCATACCTGCCCGATCGGAGAGGAAAAATACTCGCCAGTAGCAAAAAGTCGCAGGTCGTGAACCAAATGCACGCAACTCGCCGTACACAGATATTTCCGCCCCAGCGACCCTCGCCTTCCCGCCGCGGCACACCCCGCGACGCGCCCGTTGTGACTGCAATCACCAATCAGGTCGGTTACCGTGACCTCGAATGGTCTCCTCCGGCGAAGGGCACCACGTTGCCGCTGTACGAATTCCGATGCGCCGCCGACTGCGGCCCGTTCGAGCGGTCGTTCCCGATGGTCGACGTACCCGGCACCACCCGCTGCCCCCGGTGCGATCGCGACGCCGTCCGGCGTGTGTCCCCGCCGCGGCTCGGGCACGGGTCGTCGTCCGCGATGAACCTCCTCGACCGCACGAAGAGGTCGGCTCACGAACCGGACGTCGTGACCGGTCCGCCGCCCCCGGCCACGGCCGGACGTTCATCCGTCACGAGCAATCCGCTGCACCGCCGACTTCCTCGTCCCTGACCGGCCACCGAAGGAGCGCACATGCCCGAACTGCTGTTTCCGCTCGATTCCTCGAAGAAGTTCACCGATCAGGCGATCGTCGGCCACAACCGCTGGCACCCCGACATCCCGGCCGCGATCACGGTGAAACCGGGCGACTCCTTCCGCGTCCACTGCCGCGAATGGTTCGACGGCGCCATCCACAACGACGATTCCGCCGACGACATCCTGAACGCGCCCCTCACCACGGTCCACACGTTGTCCGGGCCGTTCGCCGTGGAGGGCGCGAAGCCCGGCGACCTGCTGATCGTCGACATCCTGGACGTCGGACCCATCCCCCAGGAGGATTCCGGCCCGCTGGCCGGCCAGGGATGGGGATACACGGGGATCTTCTCCCGCCACAACGGCGGCGGATTCCTCACCGAGCAGTTCCCCGACGCCTACAAGGCCGTCTGGGACTTCTCCGGTCAGACCGCCACGTCGCGGCACGTCCCGCACGTCTCGTTCACCGGCATCGTCCACCCCGGACTGATGGGCACCGCGCCGTCGGCCGCCCTCCTGTCGAAGTGGAACGCGAGGGAGGGCGCGCTCATCGCCACCGACCCGGGCCGGGTTCCCCCACTCGCCCTGCCGCCCGAACCGCAGGACGCCGTCCTCGGGTCTCTGTCGGGCGCCGACTTCGACCGCGTCGCCGGCGAGGCCGCCCGCACCGCGCCCCCACGCGAGAACGGCGGCAACCAGGACATCAAGAACCTCACCAAGGGCAGCCGCGTCTTCTACCCCGTGTTCGTCGACGGCGCGAACCTGTCCGTCGGCGATCTGCACTTCTCCCAGGGCGACGGTGAGATCACGTTCTGCGGCGCCATCGAGATGGGTGGCTTCATCGACCTGCGCGTCGACATCATCAAGGGCGGCATGGACACGTACGGCGTGTCCGAGAACGCGATCTTCATGCCCGGCAACACCGATCCGCAGTATTCGGAGTGGCTCGCGTTCTCCGGAACGTCCGTCACCCTCGACGGGGAACAGAAGTACCTCGACTCGCACCTGTCGTATCAGCGGGCGTGTCTCCACGCGATCGACTACCTCACCAAGTTCGGGTACAGCCCCGAGCAGGCCTACCTCCTGCTCGGCGCCGCCCCGATCGAGGGCAGGTTGTCGGGGGTGGTGGACATTCCGAACTCCTGCTCGACGGTGTACCTGCCGACGGCGATGTTCGACTTCCCCGTCGCACCGTCCGCGTCGGGTCCGTTCCGGATCGACCCGGGCGTCGGCGCGCCGCGCTCGGAGAACAAGGCCTGAGCTGCGGGCGAATGTACCTTTCAGCGCCTCCAGTGCGCCCAGAGGTACATTCGCCCCGCGTCACCGCGTCCCGACCCGCGCGAGTAAATCTTGCGAAGGTTCCGTTCGCACATCTGACCTGCGCCGGTACCATTGCCGTATGTCCAAGACCTTCGTCGGCACCCGGTTGCGTCAGCTCCGAACCGAGCGTGGACTGAGCCAGGCGGCGCTGGCGAAGACGCTGGAGATCTCCGCCAGCTACCTCAATCAGATCGAGCACGACGTGCGGCCACTGACGGTGCCGGTGCTGCTGCGGATCAGCGAGGTGTTCGGCGTCGACACCACGTTCTTCTCGTCCCAGGACGACACGCGCCTGATCGCGGAGATGCGCGAGGTGGCGCTGGATCAGGAGATGGGCATCGACGCGGACGCCCAGGAGATCGCCGAGATGGTGGCGTCGCATCCGGGCCTGGCGAAGGCGATGGTCAACATGCACCGCCGCTTCCGCAACACCACCGCGCAGCTGGCGCTCGCCACGGAGGACCGCTACAGCGACGGCAGCGGTAGCGGCTCGATCACGATGCCGCACGAAGAGGTCCGCGACTACTTCTATCAGCGGCAGAACTATCTGCACGAACTGGACACGGCGGCGGAGGAACTGACCGCGCGCATGCGATTCCACCGCGGCGACGTCGGCGGTGAGATCGCCCGCAGGTTGCAGACCGTGCACGACGTGCAGATCGTCAAGCGCATCGACCTGGGCGAGAACGTCCTGCACCGGTACGACCCCGAATCCCGGCTGCTGGAGATTTCGCCGCACCTGTCGGGCGGCCAGCAGGTGTTCAAGTTCGCGACCGAGCTGGCGTTCCTCGAATACGGCGACCTGCTCGACAAGCTGGTCGCGGAGGGTGGCTTCACGAGCGACGAGTCCGTCGCGCTCGCCCGGCTCGGGCTGGCCAACTACTTCGCTGCGGCCACGGTGCTGCCGTACGGCCAGTTCCACGACGTGGCCGAGGATTTCCGGTACGACATCGAGCGGCTGTCCGCGTTCTACTCGGTGAGCTACGAGACGATCTGTCACCGTCTCTCGACGCTGCAGCGTCCGAAGCTGCGCGGTGTGCCATTCATGTTCGTCCGTGTCGACCGGGCCGGGAACATGTCGAAGCGGCAGTCCGCCACGGGGTTCCACTTCTCCACCAGCGGCGGCACGTGCCCACTGTGGAACGTGTACGAGACGTTCGCATACCCCGGCAAGATCATGAACCAGATCGCACAGATGCCGGACGGCCGCCGGTACCTGTGGATCGCCCGGACCGTCGAACGTCGCGCCCAGCGCTACGGCCAGCCGGCCAAGATCTTCGCGATCGGGCTCGGCTGCGAGATCCGGCACGCCCACCGCCTCGTCTACGGCGACGGTCTCGACCTCGACGATTCCAACCCGGGCACTCCGATCGGCGCCGGTTGCCGGGTGTGCGAGCGTGTCAACTGCCCGCAGCGCGCATTCCCGCCGCTCGGCAAGCAACTCGATATCAGTGAGCACCAGAGTTCGGTCTCCCCGTACCTGATCCGCTGACTCCTCATGGTTCGTCCGATGTCATATCGCTTCAATCCGACTGAACCGGTGTGACGTTGGCCGCAGCGGCAACAGCATCCGGCCCCGCCGGGAGCGCTGTGAGCGCTTGTTCACGTAACCGTAATTCGCGTCACGAACACGTCACCGACAGACATTCAGGCGCAACAACGGCCGCTTAATGTTCGCCCCACGAATACACCTCTGTATACGTGGGGCGGATACATGTCCCGGGTTGCGGAGGTCCCAAGTCCTCCGACGGAAAGGCCCGTACATGCGCACCTTCTCCAAGCGCGCCCTCGCTGCACCGACCGCGCTCGCCGCCATCGGGCTCGTGCTGACCGGTTGTGGCAGCAAGGCGTCCGACACGGCAGGCGAGTCCACCGCGGCGTCCTGTGTGGACACCTCCGGGGACACGATCAAGGTCGGGTCGCTGAACTCGCTGTCGGGCACGATGGCCATCAGCGAGGTGACCGTCCGGGATTCGATCGCGCTCGCGGTCGACGAGATCAACAACTCGGGCGGCGTGCTCGGCAAGAAGATCCAGATCGTCGCGGAGGACGGGGCCTCGGAGCCCACCGTGTTCGCCGAGAAGGCGGAGAAGCTGATCAGCAGTGACTGCGTCGCAGCCGTGTTCGGCGGTTGGACGTCGTCGAGCCGCAAGGCGATGCTGCCCGTGTTCGAGGACAACAACTCGCTGCTCTACTACCCCGTGCAGTACGAGGGCCTCGAGGATTCGAAGAACATCTTCTACACCGGGGCGACCACCAACCAGCAGATCGTGCCCGCCCTCGACTACCTGAAGGAGAAGGGCGTCAAGTCGCTGTACCTGGTGGGCAGCGACTACGTGTTCCCGCAGACCGCCAACCGCATCATCAAGGCGTACGCGGAGGCCAACGGCATCGAGATCAAGGGTGAGGACTACACCCCGCTCGGCTCCACCGACTTCTCGACCATCGTCAACAAGGTCCGGTCCGCCGATGCGGACGCCGTCTTCAACACCCTCAACGGCGACTCCAACGTCGCGTTCTTCCGCGAGTACGCGAACGTCGGCCTGAAGCCCGCCGACATGCCCGTCGTGTCCGTATCGATCGCCGAGGAAGAGGTCGGCGGTATCGGCGTCCAGAACATCGAGGGCCAGCTGACCGCCTGGAACTACTACCAGACAATCGACACGCCGGAGAACAAGAAGTTCGTCGACGCGTACAAGGCCCGGTACGGCGCGAACAAGCCGACGTCCGACCCGATGGAAGCCGCCTACACGTCCGTGTACCTGTGGAAGAACACCGTCGAGAAGGCGAACTCCTTCGCCACCAAGGACATCCAGGACAACGCGGACGGCGTCACGTTCGCCGCGCCGGAGGGTCTGGTCACCATCGACGGGTCCAACCATCACATCACCAAGACCGCGCGCATCGGTGAGATCCGGAACGACGGCCTGATCTACACGGTCTGGGATTCGGGCACCCCGATCCAGCCCGACCCGTACCTGAAGTCCTACCCGTGGGCCGAGTCGCTGGGTAGCTAGAACACGGTCCGACGAGCACGAGGGAAGAGAGAGGACATACATCGATGGATGTAGTGATCGGACAGCTGTTCACCGGGTTGAGTATCGGATCGATCCTGTTGCTCGCGGCGCTGGGGCTGTCGTTGACGTTCGGCCAGATGGGCGTCATCAACATGGCCCACGGCGAATTCATCATGGCCGGCTCGTACACGGCCTACGTGGTGCAGCAGGTGGTGTCGAGCGCCACCGGTTCTCTGTTCATCTCTCTGCTCGTCGGCTTCGTGGTCGGTGGCGCGATGGGTGTCCTCCTCGAGGTCACCCTCGTCAAGCGGATGTACCACCGGCCGCTGGACACGCTGCTGGTGACGTTCGGTGTGGGGTTGATCCTGCAGCAGCTGGCGCGGGACGTCTTCGGTGCGCCCGCCGTCAACGTCGCCGCACCGGAGTGGCTCTCCGGTGGTGTGGAGATCCTGGGCGCGGTGGTGCCGAAGACGCGCCTGTTCATCCTGGTTCTGGCCGTCGTTGCCGTCGTCGCGCTGTCGCTGGCGATGCAGAAGTCCCCGATGGGACGCCGTATCCGCGCCGTCGTGCAGAACCGTGACCTCGCGGAGACGAGCGGGATCTCCAGTCGCCGAACCGATGTGACGACGTTCTTCATCGGTTCCGGTCTGGCGGGTGTCGCGGGTGTGGCGCTCACCCTGATCGGCTCGACGAGCCCGACCATCGGGCAGAGCTACCTCATCGACGCGTTCCTGGTGGTCGTGGTCGGCGGCCTGGGGCAGATGAAGGGCGCGGTGATCGCCGCGTTCGCACTCGGCATCCTCAATTCGTTCGTCGAGTACTCGACCACGGCGTCGATCGCCAAGGTCATCGTGTTCGTGGTCATCGTGGTGTTCCTCCAGGTTCGGCCGCAGGGCCTGTTCGCCGTCAAGACGAGGAGTCTCGTATGAGCATCCTGACGAGTGGCCGCTACCGCGCGTGGGCGGGATTCGCACTGGCCGCACTGCTTCTGTTCGTCGTCGCCCCCGCGGTTCTCAGCGACTTCCGGCTGAGTCTGCTCGGCAAGTTCCTGTGCTTCGCGATCGTCGCGGTCGGTATCGGCCTGGCATGGGGCCGCGGCGGCATGCTCACCCTCGGCCAGGGTGTCTTCTTCGGGCTGGGCGCCTACATGATGGCGATGCATCTGAAGATCGCCGACGCCGAACTCCGCGGCGACACGGTGCCCGACTTCATGCAGATCGCGGGCATCCGGGAGCTGCCGGGCTACTGGGTGCCGTTCACGTCGCCGATCGTGACGATCCTGGGAATCCTGCTGATCCCGGCGCTGGTGGCGTTCGTCCTCGGGCTCGGGGTGTTCAAGCGCCGCGTCAAGGGCGCGTACTTCGCGATCCTCAGCCAGGCGCTCGCAGCCGCGTTCGCGATCCTGCTGGTCGGTCAGCAGAGCACCGGAGGAAGCAACGGCCTCAACCGGTTCCGCACGTTCTTCGGTTTCAACCTGAACGATCCGGCCAACAAGCAGATGCTGTTCTTCATCGCCGCCGGCGTGCTGCTGGCCGTGGTCGCGATCACCCGGCAGTTGATGAACAGCCGCTACGGCGAACTGCTCGTCGCCGTCCGGGATCAGGAGGAGCGCGTCCGCTTCCTCGGGTACGACCCGGCGAACATCAAACTCGTCGCCTACGTGACGGCCGCGTTCTTCGCGGGCCTCGCCGGCGCGCTGTTCGTGCCGATCGTCGGCATCATCTCCCCCGCCGACGTCGGGATCGTCCCGTCGATCGCGTTCCTGATCGGGGTGGCCATCGGCGGACGTTCCACGCTCCTCGGCCCGGTGCTCGGCGCCATCGGGGTGGCGTGGGCGCAGAGCGCGTTCTCGGAGTCGTTCCCGTCCGGCTGGACGTACGCGCAGGGCCTGCTGTTCATCGTGGTCGTCGGGTTCTTCCCGGCCGGTGTCGCGGGACTGTTCGCGCTGCTGAAGCGGAAGAAGAAGGCCTCCTCCGACGAACCTGCCCCGCCCGGACCGGAAGACGAGACCGAGCCGACGGAACGAATGGAGATGGCCCGATGACGATTCCCGCCACGGCCAAGGTGCCGGTGCTCGGCGGCAACGCCGGAATGTCCAGCGAGTATCTCGAGGTCCGGGACCTTCGGGTCAGCTTCGACGGCTTCAAGGCGGTCGACGGCGTCGACCTCACCCTGATGCAAGGCGATCTGCGGTTCCTCATCGGTCCCAACGGCGCCGGCAAGACCACTCTCGTCGATGCCGTCACCGGGCTCGTCCCCGCGACGGGATCGGTCACGAAATCCGGTGTCGAGTTGATCGGCAAGAAGGTGCACCGCATCGCCCGGCTCGGTGTGGGCCGCACGTTCCAGACCGCGAGCGTGTTCGAGGAGCTGACGGTTCTCCAGAACCTCGACATCGCGGCGGGCGCGTGCCGGTCCGCACTCACACTGCTGCGCCGACGCAAGACGGTGCTCCCCGCCATCGAGGAGGCGCTCGACGTCACGGGTCTCGGCACGCTGCGCGACACCCCGGCGGGAATCCTCGCGCACGGACAGAAGCAGTGGCTGGAGATCGGAATGCTGCTGGTGCAGAACTGCTCCGTCCTCCTGCTCGACGAGCCGGTGGCCGGCATGAGCCACGAGGAACGCGACGAGACGGGAAACCTGCTGCGCCGCATCGGCGGTGAGCGGACCGTCGTGGTGGTCGAGCACGACATGGACTTCATGCGCGCGTTCGCGACGTCGGTGACCGTGCTGCACGCCGGGAAGGTGCTGAGCGAGGGAACCGTGGAGCAGGTGCAGGCCGATCCACGGGTGCAGGAGGTGTACCTCGGGACCGCCGCGGCCGGTGCCGCCCCCGAACTGCAGCCCGAGGTTTCGAAGGAGGACAGCGATGCTCGAGCTTGAGAACATCCGGGCCGGGTACGGCCGAACCGAAGTGATCCACGGAGTCTCGCTGACGGTCCCGTCGGACGGTGTGGCCGCGGTGATGGGACACAACGGCGCGGGCAAGACGACGCTTCTGCGGGCCGCGGTCGGACTGATCAAGGTCGACTCCGGGCGGGTGCTGTTCGACGGCGAGGACGTCACGGCGCTGCGGCCGAGCGCCCGGGTGGCGCGCGGCCTCGCCTACGTGCCGCAGGGCCAGCAGTCGTTCGGTCAGCTGACCACCGCCGAGAATCTTCAGGTGGTGGCCGACGGCCGCAAGCGCGGAAAGGAACTCGTCGGCGAGGTGCTGGATCTGTTCCCGGCTCTGCGCGGCCTGCTCGACCGGCGTGCCGGTCTCCTCTCCGGCGGGCAGCGTCAGCAACTCGCCATCGCGCGGGCCCTGATCACGGAACCGAAGATGCTGATCCTCGACGAACCCACGGAAGGCATTCAGCCGTCCGTCGTGGCCGAGATCGAGCGCACCATCATGGAACTCACCCGCCGCGGCGGACTCGGAGTCCTGTTGGTGGAACAGCACATCGGGTTCGCTCTCGAATCCGCCGAGAGCTACCACGTCCTCGAGTCGGGGCGGGTCACCTCCTCCGGCGCCGGTGGCGCCGCACCCGGCTCCGACGTCCGTACCGCGGTCTCCGACGTCCGCGCGGCGATGGCCATCTGATGGCACGCCGAGAACCGGCCGGCTCCCTCAGCGATCACGTGTATCTGTCGCTGCGCACCGACCTGATGAGCGGCCGGATCCCACCGGGACAGCGTCTCGGCGAGGAGCGTCTCGCCGACACCTACGGGGTGTCGCGGACGCCGGTGCGGGAGGCCCTGGCCCGGCTCCTCGCCGACGGACTCGTCCAGCGCGACGTGGGCGGGTTGTTTCCGTACCGCCCCCGCATCGACGAGCTGGCCGGACTGTACGAACTGCGCATCACGCTCGAGCTCCAGGGAATCGCCCGGGTCCGCGCCGACGAGTCGCTGTCGCACGACCCGGACGTTCTGGGACCCGAGCTCGACCGGTGGTACGCGTTGCGGAAGGAGAACCCCGAGCCGGACGCCGGGTTCGTGGCGCTCGACGAGCAGTTCCACACCGTTCTGCTGCGGTCGGCAGGGAACCGGGCGCTGTCGGATGCGCTCGTCAACGTGAACGCGAAGGTGCGGCCGGTCCGGATGTTCGACTACCTCACCCCCGACCGCATGAGCGCGACCGTCGACGAGCACATCTCGGTGGCCGAGCTCGCCCTCGACGGCAAGCTGGATTCCGCGTACGACACGCTGCTCGCGCACATCAGCGAGTCGCGTGAGGTGGTCATCGAGCGTGCTGAGCAGGCACTTTCCCTCGCACGGATGGCGTGGGCGATCCGGGATTGAGACAGTTGTCCAACTCTGTTGGACATTTTTCCCACCAATGAACCGAGCGGGTGCTAGCGTCTTGCTACCGCTCGGTAACACAGGTTGGGAACTCGCTTCATGTCACGCACTCTCGAAGAGAATCTGGTCGGACGCCGCGTCCTGATCACCGGCGCAGCCCGGGGTATCGGCGCCGGACTCGCCAGAAGACTTCACGAGCGGGGCGCCCGTGTCGGGCTGCTCGGCCTCGAACCCGAACTCCTCGAACAGACCGCCACCACGTGCGGCCGGGCGCCGTGGCGTCGCTGCGACACCCGCGACCGGCGAGCCGTCGAGGACTCGTTCGACTACCTCACCGACCGGCTCGGCGGCCTCGACGTCGTCGTCGCCAACGCGGGCGTGACGCCCCCGGCGCACATCGTCGAGGGTGATCCGGAGGTGATGCGGTATGCCATCGAGGTGAACGTGTTGGGGACGTACCACACGTTGCGGGCCGCGGGACCGTACATCGGGCACCGCAACGGGTACGCGCTCGTCGTGGCGTCGTCGACGACGTTCAGCCCGCTGCGCGGTGTCCACGGCGCCACGAGAGGCGGTGCCGAGGAACTCGGCGAGGCCCTGCGGGACGAGATGAAATCGCTGGGGACCCGGGTCGGCATCGCCCGCCTCGGCGAGATCGACACGGACCGGACCCTGATCGATTTCGACGGCGTCGCGGTTCCTCCACCCCGCGGCAGCGCACTGACCCGGACCTCCTCGATCACGGTGGCGGTCGACGCACTCGAGCGGGCAATCGCGGGACGGAAGAATCGGATATACGCGCCGTCCCGGGTACCCGGGACGGATTCTGTGCGTATGCTCGCACTTCGGGCCACGGAGATGACCCGTTCGATCGAACTACGCGCGCACGCAGCCGTTCCCACGAGGGGACGAGTAGAAGGAGAGGGGGCGGCGTGACCGCACGCATTCCACCCGGACGTCTGAAGGAACTCGGCCCCGTCAACTGGGTGTTGTGGCGAATCATCTCCCGTGTCGCCGGTGTGCCGGACGCACATCTGTTCAGCACGGTGGGCCGCACGAGGGGCCTCTTCCGTGCGTGGCTGCAGTACTCCGGCAAGCTGATGCCGGGCGGGCAGATCTCCCGGTACGAGACCGAACTGATCATCCTTCGCGTGGCACACCTGCGGAAGTGCGGCTACGAGATGGATCACCATGTGCGCCTCGGACGCCGGGCAGGCGTCACCCCGGCGCTCCTCGAACAGGTGCTGGAAGGTCCGGGTGCGGAGGGCTGGGACGCGCGCCGCCGCGCCATCCTCACCGCCGTCGACCAACTCGTCACCACCGACAACCTGGACGATGCCGCGTGGTCGGCGCTGAGCACCCACTTCGACGACCGCCGGATGATCGAATTCTGCTTTCTGGTGACCCAGTACGACGCCCTGGCCACCACCATCGGGACTCTGAGGATCGAACGCGACTATTCGTAGGTTCCGCATCGCGTAGAGAAGAGGAACGGCCGCATGACATCCGCTACCGAAGAAGTCCGTTCCGAGAAGGGACTGGCGCGGGTCGCGCAGTCGCTGGCCGGCTGGACGGAGAAGTGGTTCCCGGACGCCTACGTCTTCGCGCTCGTCGGCGTCTTCGTCGTCTCGGTGGCCGCACTGGCCAACGGTTCGTCTCCGCAGACGGTCGTGGACGCGTTCGGTGACGGTTTCTGGGATCTGACGGCGTTCACCCTGCAGATGGCGATGGTGGTGCTGACCGGATACGTCGTCGCCACGTCCCCGCCGGTCGCCCGGCTGATCGATCGCCTGGCACTGGTGCCTCAGTCGGCGCGCACCGCAGTCAGTTTCGTCGCGTTCCTGTCCATGTCGGTCTCCTTCCTGAACTGGGGGCTCAGTCTGGTGTTCGGCGGGCTGCTCGCCCGGGCGATCGCCCGCCGGTCCGACCTGCGAGTGGATTACCGTGCGCTCGGCGCGGCGGCCTTCATGGGTCTGGGCGCCGTGTGGGCGCTCGGCATGTCCTCGTCCGCCGCGCAACTGCAGGCCACCGCCGCGTCCCTGCCGCCGGCGCTGCTGGAGATCACCGGCGTCCTCGACTTCGGGACCACGATCTTCACCTGGCAGTCGCTGCTGATGTGCGTGATCATCATCGCCCTGACCGTGGTCATCGCCCACTTCTCCGCGCCGAGGGGTGCGGCCGTCACCACCGCACAGGATCTGGACGTCGACCTCGACGACCGGCCGAAGGAGGTGGCACCCCGAACGCGACCGGGAGAGTGGCTCGAGTACAGCCGGATCCTGCCGGCGCTGGCCGGTCTGATGACGTTGGGGTGGCTGATCTCCCAGCTGGTGACCAAACCCGTGCTCACCGTCGTCAGTAGCCTGAACGCCTATCTGCTGGTCTTCCTCATGCTGGGATTGGTGCTGCACGGGACGCCGCGCAAGTTCCTGCAAGCCGTCGCGCTGGCCGTCCCCGCCACTGCGGGCATCCTGGTCCAGTTCCCGCTGTACGCCGCGATGGCCGCGATCCTCACGAAGGCCGAGGGCAGAAACGGCCTCACCATCTCCGAGCACCTGGCCGAGTTCTTCACGAACATCGGCAGCGGCGGAGGCTTCACCGTCGTCATCGCCCTCTACACGGTGGTGCTGGGTCTCTTCGTGCCGTCCGGAGGCGGAAAATGGCTGGTCGAGGCGCCCTACGTCATGCAGTCGGCCACCGACGTCGGGATGAACCTGGGCTGGACGGTCCAGGTGTACAACGTCGCCGAGGCGCTGCCGAACCTGATCAACCCGTTCTTCATGTTGCCCCTCCTCGCGGTGCTGGGGCTCAAGGCGCGCGACCTGGTGGGATTCACGTTCCTGCAGTTCATGTTCCACCTGCCGGTGGTCCTGCTCCTGGTGTGGTTGCTCGGGACGACGTTCGAGTTCGTGCCCCCGGTGCAGCCCTCCTCACCGTGACCCGGTTCGCGCGGCCCGTGAGAGGTCTTACTAACCCACGCTTTACCTCGAGAAATCTCGGTGAAACACCCCGTCCTTAGCGTATACAACCATGTCCACAGGGATGAATACACCGCCGATCGAGTACTCCTTCGACACTCTGCTCGTCGCGAACCGGGGCGAAATCGCCTGCCGGATCATGCGATCCGCGCACATCCTCGGGCTGAAGACGGTCGCGGTGTACTCCGACGCCGATTCGGCGGCCGCGCACGTCGAGATGGCCGACGTCGCCGTCCGGCTTGGCCCGGCTCCCGCCCACGAGTCGTATCTGCGGGCCGACGCCGTCGTGGAAGCCGCCCTGGCGACGGGCGCGGGGGCGATTCATCCCGGATACGGCTTCCTCTCGGAGAACGACACGTTCGCAGCGGCGACCGAATCCGCCGGGATCGCGTTCGTCGGCCCCACCCCCGCACAGCTCCGCACGTTCGGGAACAAGCACACGGCGCGCGAGGCCGCCCGCGCCGTCGGTGTCCCGCTCGTCGCGGGCAGCGGACTCCTCGACTCCGTCGACGCCGCCCTGTCCGCGGCCTCCGACGTCGGCTATCCGGTGATGATCAAGGCGGTCGGTGGCGGCGGGGGCATCGGGATGCAGGCGTGCTTCGACGCCGCCGAACTCCGCGAAGCCTACGATCGCGTCCAGCGCCTCGCCCAAGCCAACTTCTCCTCGTCCGGGGTGTTCCTGGAGCGCTTCGTCGCCCGCGCCCGGCACATCGAGGTACAGGTGTTCGGCGACGGGCTCGGCCGCACGCTGAGCCTCGGCACCCGCGACTGCTCACTGCAGCGCCGCAACCAGAAGGTGGTCGAGGAGGCCCCGGCGCCCGGGCTCTCCGACGACGTGGTGGAACAACTGCTCAGCTCATCCCGCAGCCTCGCGTCGTCGGTGCACTACCGGTCCGCGGGAACGGTCGAGTTCGTCTACGACGTGGACCGCGGTGAGGCGTCGTTCCTCGAGATGAACACACGACTGCAGGTCGAGCACCCGGTGACCGAGGAGGTCACCGGGGTGGACCTCGTCGAGTGGATGCTCAGGCTCGCCCGCGGGGACGGTTCCATGCTCGACGGGCTCCCCGACTCCGGACCCGAGATCAGGGGCACCGCCGTCGAGGCCCGTATCTACGCCGAGGACCCCGGCCACGACTACCGTCCCAGCGCCGGACGACTCACGGGGGTCGAGTTCCCGGCTCACACGCGGGTCGAGACGTGGGTCGACACGGGCACCGAGGTGAGTGCCTACTACGACCCGATGCTGGCGAAGGTGATCACCCGCGGACACCGGCGCAGGGCGGCGTTCGCCGCCCTCGCGGAGGCACTCGCCGACACGCACATCTACGGGGTCCAGACGAACCTGCCCCAGCTGCGGCGGATCTGCGTCGCCGACACGGTTCTGGGCGCCGAGCACACCACGCAGTCGCTGGCCGATCTGCGGCCCACCGGCCGCCGTGTCGACGTGCTCCGCGCCGGGACGATGACCACCGTGCAGGACCATCCCGGCCGAATCGGACTGTGGGAGGTCGGAATTCCTCCGTCGGGACCGATGGACGACCTGTCGTTCCAGTTGGTCAACACCGCGGTCGGCAATCCGGTCGGCGCACCGGGGCTCGAATGCACTCTGCAGGGGCCGCGCCTCGTGTTCTCGGATGCCACCGTGATCTGTGTGGGTGGCGCGGACACCCCGGTCACTCTCGACGGCGAACCGGTCGCCCTGTGGGAACCGGTGGAAGCGCCGGCCGGATCGGTTCTCGACGTCGGTACTCCGGCGGACACCGGCCTGCGCACGTACGTCGCGTTCCGGGGCGGCATCGACGCGCCGCTGTACCACGGCAGCGCGTCCACGTTCACGCTCGGCGGGTTCGGCGGCATCACCGGCAAGGCCGTCACCACCGGTGACGTGCTGGGACTCTTCGACGACTCGCTGTTCGAGAACACCGCGGGTCTCGGCGCACCGCATCCCGTCCCGGAGGACTCGCGTCCCGAGTTCACGCACGTGTGGCATCTCGCCGTCACCGAGGGACCGCAGCCGGCGCCCGCCTACTTCACCGACTCCGACATGGCGCAGTTCTACGACACCACCTGGAAGGTCCAGACCCACGCGAACCGGACCGGCCTCCGACTCGACGGCCCCAAGCCGGTCTGGTCCAGGACCGACGGCGGCGACGCCGGGCTGCACCCGTCGAACCTGCACGACAACCCGTACAGCATCGGAGCGCTCAACGTCTCCGGCGACACCCCGATCCTGCTCGGCCCCGACGGACCGAGCCTCGGCGGCTTCGCGTGCCCCCTCACCGTGGTGAAGGCGCACCGGTGGAAACTCGGACAGATCAGGCCCGGCGACGAAGTGCGGTTCGTCGCCGTCTCCGACGACGGTGCGCACGAGCTGCGGGCTTCGGATTCGTCGCGCAAACTGGATCTTCCGCCCACCGCAACCCGCTCGTCGAACAGCGACGGCGGGGTCCTGCGCCGCCTCCCGCCCGTACTGGACCGTCCCGAGGTCGCGTACCGACGCGGCGGGGACGACAACATCCTCGTCGAGTACGGCGACCGGGAACTCGACCTCGGACTCCGCATGCGCGTCCACGCACTGTCGGAAGCGCTGGTCCGGCGTCGTGTCCCGGGCATCATCGACATCACTCCGGGTGTGCGCTCCCTGCACCTGCATTTCGACGCCGACGAACTTCCCGCCGACCGGTTGCTGGACATCCTCCAGGACATCGAGGAACTGCTGCCCGCGACACACGATCTGGTGGTGCCGAGTCGCACGGTCCGGTTGCCGCTGTCGTTCGACGACCCGTCCATCGCCGAGGCCATCGACCGGTACCGCAGCGGTGTCCGCCACGAGGCGCCGTGGCTACCGTCGAACACCGAGTTCATCCGGCGCATCAACGGTTTGGACAGCGTCGACGACGTCCGCGACGCCGTGTTCGACGCCGAATACCTGGTGCTGGGGCTCGGCGACGTCTACCTCGGCGCACCACTGGCCGTGCCCCTCGACCCCCGGCACCGCCTGGTCACCACCAAATACAACCCGGCGCGCACGTGGACGCCGTCCGACGCGGTCGGGATCGGCGGCAAGTACCTGTGCGTCTACGGCATGGAGTCGCCGGGCGGCTACCAGCTGATCGGGCGCACCGTCCCGATCTGGTCCGGTTACCGGCAGCACCGCCCCTTCGACGAGGGCACACCGTGGATGTTCCGGTTCTTCGACCGCATCGTGTGGGAACCCGTCACCCCGGAACAGCTGCGCGAATACCGCGAGCAGGCCGTCGCGGGGCGGTTCGACGCGGAGATCTCCGACGGCACGTTCGCGTTCGCCGACCACCTGAAGTTCCTGCGGGACAACGCTCAATCCATCGCCGAGTTCGACTCCCGGCAGTCCGCGGCGTTCGAGGCGGAGAAGTCCGCGTGGCGCGCGTCGGGCGAATTCGACCGCGTCGAGCAGGCGCCCGCACCCGAGCCGTCGGCACGGGTCGACCTTCCGCCCGGGGCTGCCGTCGTCGAGGCTCCCATGGTCGGCACCGTGTGGCGCGTCGAAGTCGAAGCCGGGCAACGAATCGAACCGGGCCAGAACGCCGTGGTACTCGAGGCGATGAAACTCGAGATGCCGGTTGCGTTCGCCACGTCCGGAACAGTCCTCGAAGTCCTCGTGTCACCGGGCGCGATCGTCGAACCGGGCACCCCCCTCGTCGTGATTGGAGCAGAAAACTGATGACTGTCGGTGCCGTGAACCGCGGACAGACCACCCTCTCCCCCACCGCCCGTGTCGAGGACGCCTTCCGGCGGATCGCCGAGGTGGACCGTCCGGAGGTGTGGATCACCCTCCGGCCCGCCGAGGACGTGCACGCGGATGCCGTTGCCGTGCAGGCCCGTCTCGACGCCGGCGAACACCTCCCCCTGGCCGGGAAGGTCGTGGCGGTCAAGGACAACGTCGACGTCGCGGGACTGCCGACGTCGGCCGCGTGCCCCGAGTTCGCCTACCTCCCCGACGTCACCGCGAGCGCTGTGCGCCGCCTGGTCGAGCAGGGCGCTGTGGTGCTGGGGAAGACGAACCTCGACCAGTTCGCGACCGGGCTGGTCGGGACACGCAGTCCGTACGGCGCCGTCCGGTGCTCGTGGGATCCCGAACGGGTGTCGGGCGGATCCAGCTCCGGTTCCGCCGTCGCCGTCGCCCTCGGCATCGCCGACATCGGAATCGGCACCGACACAGCGGGATCGGGCCGGGTCCCGGCCGCGTTCAACGGTCTCGTCGGAATCAAGGCGACACTCGGCGTCATCCCCGCCGACGGCGTGGTGCCCGCCTGCGTCGACTACGACTGCGTCACCGTCTTCGCCGCCGAACTCGACACGGCCGTGACCGCCGCCCGCATCATGTCGGGCCCGGGCAGCGCGGACCCGCGGAGTCGCGCGTGGCCGTCCGACGTCCGCCTGGCGGCGCCCGCACAGCCGAGGGTCGCGATTCCCGCGGAAGAGAACCTCGCGCTGCTGACACCGGAGTACCGCGCGGCGTTCGTCGCCACGGTGGCGTCGTTGACGGACGGAGGTTTCTCCGTCGAGGCGGTCGACATCTCCCCGCTCCTCGACGCCGCCCGCCTGCTGTACGACGGCGCCGTCGTCGCCGAGCGGTACACCGCTGTCGGGAAGTTCCTCGACACCGCACCGGCGGGCGCCGATCCGGTGGTCACCGCCATCGTCGAGTCGGCGAGGAAGCCGGCGGGCCACGAGTTCGCCGCCGACCTCGACACGCTCACCCGCGTCAAGGCGCAGACGCGGGAACTGCTGGCCGGTTTCGACGGCCTCCTGCTGCCCACCACCACCGAACACCCGACCATCGCTGCCGTGCAAGCCGATCCGATCGACATCAACCGACGGATGGGCACGTACACGAACTTCTGCAACCTGCTCGACATGGCCGCCGTCGCGGTCCCGGGCGCCCCGACCGCCACCGGCGACCCGTTCGGTGTCATGTTCGTGGTGCCGGCGTTCGCCGATCAGGTGGCCGTGGACCTCGCGGCCCGTCTCGTCGGTGCACCGGCGCCCACCCTCGTCGAGGACGGTGTGGAACTGGCTGTGTTCGGAGCCCACCTGCGCGGACAGCCACTGCATTTCCAGCTCGAGGACATCGGTGCACGGTTCGTGGACACCGTCACCACCACGGACGCGTACCGGCTCACCGCGCTCGCCACCACGCCGCCCAAGCCCGGCCTCGTCCGTCGCGGCCCCGGCGCCGGAGCGGCGATCGTCGGGGAACTGTTCCGGGTGTCACCCGCCGGGCTGGGCACCTTCCTCGCCGCGCTACCTGCCCCGATGGCGCTCACGAGCGTCGAATTGTCCGACGGCCGCGCCGTGGTCGGCTTCAGCTGCACCCACGACGCGGTCGACGGGGCCACGGACATCACCGAGTTCGGCAGTTGGGTTGCTTACGCCCGTGAGTACTTGTCAACCGCCCGCGGTTAAGAAGTACTCACGGCAAGGACGGTGGCGGCGCGAGTCGAGTTGCGGCCGATCAGCTTCTGCAGGTCGCCGCTCTCGGTGTCGAGAGCGCCGACGGCGACTCCCGCATCGGAGTCGGCGAGCATGCTCGCGATCGGTGCGGGCAGTCCGGCGCCCTCGAGCGCCGCGGCGTACTCAGCCTGCGGAAGGTCCTTGTACGACACAGGCTTTCCGAGGACGGAGGAGATGGCCTCCGCCAGTTCGCTGTACGTCAGGCGCTCGTCGCCACCCAGCTCGTACACCTTGCCTGCCTGCCCGTCGGCGAGCAGGACCGCGGCGGCGGCCTCGGCGTAGTCCTTGCGGGCGGCAGCGGCGACGACACCCGTTCCGGCACTGCCGAACAGCGTACCGGTCTCGGCCGCGGCGGGAATGCTGCCGAGGTAGTTCTCCCAGTACCAGCCGTTGCGGAGCAGCGCGAAGTCGATTCCGGACTGCGTCAGCCGGTCCTCCGTGGCACGGTGTTCGACGGCCAATCCGATCGGGCTGTTCTGCGCGTCGAGGATGCTGGTGTAGGCGACGAAGCCGACTCCGGCGGTGTTCGCGGCGTCGATCACGTTGGCGTGCTGGGCAACCCGCTGACCGACCTCGCTGCCGGAGACGAGCAGCAGCTTGTCGACGCCGGCGAAGGCGGACTCGAGTGCGGCGCGATCACTGTAGTCCGCCTGCCTGATCTCGACGCCCTTGTCGGCGAGGTCTGCGGCCTTGGCCGGGGTGCGGACGACGGCGACGATGTCGCCCGCGGGGGTGCCCTTGTCGAGTAGTGCCTCGACGACGAGTCGACCGAGGTGTCCGGTTGCTCCTGTGACGGCGATGGTCATGACGAACTCCTAGCGCGTGAGTGGGCGAGTTGACTGTTCAAGCTCACTTATCATCATGCACTAATTTTTCGTAAGTGCAAATGTTAGAGTAAGCACTTCCTTCGTGTGGGGTAGACTGGACGTATGTCCGAGCTCGCACAGCCAGCACAGGAAGCCGAGGACGTCACCCTCGAGGCGGACGTCTTTGCACGCAACTGCGCGTCGCGCGAGACCCTGCAGACGATCACCGGTCGCTGGGGGGTGCTCGCACTCGCGGCGCTGACCGAGGGGAACTACCGATTCAGTGCACTCCGCCGACGCGTCGACGGCGTCAGCGAGCGCATGCTGTCGCAGACGCTGCAGGCCCTCGAACGAGACGGCCTCGTCGTTCGCGAGGTGCTCGAGGCCATTCCACCCAAGGTCGAATACAGCCTGACACCGCTCGGCGCCGAGGTCGGTTCACGCCTCATCGGCCTGATCGAACTGGTCGAATCGCGCGTGCCCGACGTTCAGGCAGCACAGGAGAAATACGACGCCGGACGCGGCGTCAGCTGAGTTCGTCGAGTTCGGTTTCCTCGTCGACGATGTGGACCGCGGCCTCCTCGGCCGACGCCGCTCCCCCGTCGATGCCGATGTCGGACGCCACGAGGTCCTTCTCCTCGTCCTCGCCCACACCCTCGTCCTCCGCGACGAGCCGGCCCGACCGCAGCCGCCCGACCTCGTTGTCGTCGAGGATCTCCGCGTTGTCGTCGTCTTCCAGAGCCGGGTCCGGCTCCTCCTCCGCGAGCCGCTGATCGAGGGTCTCCCCCTCGCGCTGCTCGGCGGCCGTCGTCCCGTACGCGTCCAGCCCGAGCGGCCTCTCCGGAGGCGAATAGCCCTCGTCGAGAACGTCGTCCACACCTCGGTCGACCAACGTGTCTTCCGGCTGCAACTGGTCCTCTTCGTCCAGGCTGTACTCGCCCTCGGATCCTTCTGGCGTGCTGTCCGGCATGGTCATCTTTCCCACGATGCCATCGCAGCGGACAGTTCGCCATCGGATCGCGGAAGCAACTCGGTGAGAAACGAAAAGAGCCCGCACAGAGACTGTGCGGGCCCTCTCGGTGTTCGGGTCAGAAGTTGATCATGTGCCCGGCGAGACCGTGGATGGCCTCCTGCAGGGCTTCGCTGAGCGTCGGGTGCGTGTGCACGTTGCGGGCCAGCTCGTTGACCGTGAGGTCCCACTTCTGCGCGAGGGTCAGCTCGGGCAGCAGCTCGGAGACGTCGGGTCCGATCAGGTGTCCGCCGAGCAGTTCGCCGTACTTCTTGTCTGCGATCAGCTTGACGAAACCGGTCGGGTCACCGAGGCCGTGCGCCTTGCCGTTGGCGGTGAACGGGAACGTCGCGACCTTCACGTCGTAACCCTCGTCCTTGGCCTGCTGCTCGGTCAGACCGAAGCTCGCGACCTGCGGCTGGCAGAACGTGGCCCGCGGCATCATCCGGTAGTCCTCGATCGGCAGCGTCTCGACGCCGGCGATCGTCTCGGCGGCCACGACGCCCTGCGCCTCGGCGACGTGCGCCAGCTGCAGCTTCATCGTGACGTCACCGATGGCGTAGATGTGCGGCACCGACGTCTGCATCGTGTCGGTGATGCCGATCGCACCACGATCGAGCTGCACACCGGTCTTCTCGAGGCCGTAGCCCTCGACGCGGGGCGCGAATCCGACCGACTGCATCACCTTGTCGACCACGACGGTCTCGATGTCGCCGGACTTGTTGTTCTTGATCGAGACGGTGACCTTGCTGCCGTCGTCGTCGATGCTCTGGACGGCGGCACCGGTCTTGATCGTGACGCCGAGCTTCTTGTACTGCTTCTCGATCTCCTTGGAGACGTCCGCGTCCTCGTTGGGCAGCGCACGGTCGAGGAACTCGACGATCGTGACGTCCACTCCGTAGTTCTTCAGGACGTACCCGAACTCCATGCCGATCGCGCCGGCACCGACGATGAGGATCGACTCCGGGAGATCGCGGGTGAGGATCTGCTCCTCGTAGGTGACCACGTTCTCGCTGAGCGAGGTGCCCGGCAGCAGCTTGGTGGTGGAACCGGTGGCGATGATGGCGTTGTCGAACGTCACCGTCTCCGTCCCGCCCTTGGACAGCTCGACCGAGAGGGTGTTGGCGTCGGTGAACGACCCCTTGCCGTCGTACTCGGTGATCTTGTTCTTCTTCATCAAGAAGTGAACGCCCTTGACACGCCCGTCCGCGACCTTGCGGCTGCGGTCATAGGCTGCGCCGAAATCGAAGGACGCCTCTCCCGAGATGCCGAACGTCTTGGCCTCTTTCGTGAAGAGATGCGCAAGTTCGGCATTGCGGAGAAGTGCCTTGGAGGGGATGCAGCCGACGTTCAGGCACACACCGCCCCAGTACTTCTGCTCGATGATGGCGGTGCTCAATCCCAGCTGTGCCGCGCGGATAGCAGCGACGTACCCACCGGGACCGGCTCCGAGGACAACGACGTCATAGTGTGAGGTCACGGTTGTTCAGGGTAGTCCCGTCCGGAATCGCTGTCGCCACGCGGTCGTATTACCCATGAGTAGCCTCACCCGTCACACCTTTGCCGCCGCGACCAGGCATGACACCGCCTGCAAGAATGGCGCCATGACGGATCCCTTCCTCTGGCTCGAAGATGTCACCGCGGAACGGTCGCTCGACTGGGTGCGGGAGCGCAACGCCCGCACTCTCGCCGAGTACACCGAGACCGCCGAGTTCTCCGGGCTCGAGAGCCGGATCCTGGACGTACTCGACACGGACGACCGGATCCCCTACGCCGGCATGCGCGGCGAGTACCTGTACAACTTCTGGCGCGACGGCGACCACAAGCGCGGCATCTGGCGGCGCACCACGCTCGAGCAGTACCGCACCGAGAACCCCGAGTGGGACGTCCTGCTCGACGTCGACGCCCTCGCCGAACGGGAGGGTGAGAACTGGGTGTGGGCCGGGGCCAGCGTGCTGCGACCCGAGCAGTCGCGCGCCCTTTTGTCGTTCTCGCGCGGTGGCGCCGACGCGTCCGTGGTGCGCGAATTCGACATCGAGAAGCGCGAATTCGTCGGCGGTGACCACGCATTCGACGTCCCCGAGGCGAAGACCAGCATCAGCTGGATCGACAAGGACACCGTGTACGTCGGGACCGACTTCGGTGAAGGCTCGATGACCGATTCCGGCTACCCGAGAATCGCGAAGCGCTGGCATCGCGGCACCCCGATCACCGAGGCGGTCACCGTCTTCGAGGGCGAGACCACCGACGTGTCCGTCGGCGCCTCGTACGACGACACTCCCGGATACGAGCGGCACTTCGTCGGCCGGTCCATGGACTTCTACAATTCCGAGCGCTACCAGCTGCTCCCGGACGGCTCGAAGGTCCGGATCGAGACCCCCGACGACGCGGGCTCGTCCGTGTACCGCGACTGGTTGACCATCCGTCCGCGCACCGACTGGGACGTGGACGGCACCGTCTACCCGGCCGGGTCGCTGCTCGCCGCGAACTACGCCGACTTCCTCGCCGGGTCACGCGAGCTGACGCCACTGTTCACCCCGGACGAGCACACATCACTGGAGCAGGGAACGTGGACCCGGAACCACCTCCTCCTCGTGCGATTGTCGGACGTGCAGACCAAGCTGTCGGTGCTCACACCGAACGACACCGGGTGGGAGGAGAAGCCTCTCGACGGCGTACCGGAACTCACGGCGAGCGGGATCATCAGCACCGACCCCCGCAACAGCGACAGCTTCTTCGTCAACTCCAGCGGATTCACGACGCCGGCGACGCTGCTGTACGGCACGGTCGGCGGACCGCTCGAACCCGTCAAGCAGGCGCCGTCGTTCTTCGACGCGGACGGCATGTCGGTGTCGCAGCACTTCGCGGTGTCCGACGACGGAACCGAGATCCCCTACTTCGTAGTGCGCCGTGACGACGTCACCGGGCCCTGCCCCACCATGCTGTACGGATACGGCGGCTTCGAGAACTCGATGGTCCCGGGGTACAGCGGTTCGGTCGGGTTCGCGTGGCTCGAACGCGGCGGCGCATACGTGGTGGCGAACATCCGCGGCGGCGGCGAGTACGGCCCGTCATGGCACACCCAGGCGGTGCGGGAAGGTCGCCACAAGGCGTTCGAGGACTTCGCCGCGGTCGCTCGCGACCTCGTGGCCCGGGGCGTCACGACGTCGAAGCAGCTCGGGATCCAGGGCGGCAGCAACGGCGGACTCCTCATGGGCGTCATGCTCACCCGCTACCCGGAACTGTTCGGGGCGATCGTGTGCCAGGTTCCGCTCCTCGACATGAAGAGGTACCACCTGCTGCTCGCCGGGGCGTCGTGGATGGCCGAGTACGGCGATCCGGACAACCCCGACGACTGGAAGTTCATCAGCGAGTACTCGCCGTATCAGAACACCGACGCGACCGCGGACTACCCGCCGATCCTCGTCACCACGTCCACCCGCGACGATCGCGTCCACCCCGGCCACGCCCGCAAGATGACGGCGCTGCTCGAGGAGCAGGGCCACGAGGTCTGGTACTACGAGAACATCGAGGGCGGGCACGGCGGGGCCGCGGACAACGCCCAGGCCGCGTTCAAATCGGCGCTCACGTTCACGTTCCTGTGGGAGCAGCTCACCCGCCCGTGACGCACCGGTCAGGTGTGGTCGCGGACCCACTCGACGATCCGGTCGACGGTGCCGGCCGGGTCGCGGATCCAGCCGTTGTGGCCCAGCGGCTCCGGCTGGTGCCACTGCGTGACGTCGGCGTTGGGGAGTTTCGCGAGGAGGTTCTTCGCCGAGGATTCCGGAGCCAGATCGTCTCCTTCGACGGTCACGGACAGCACCGGAAGTTTCAGCCGGGCGATGCGTTCCTCGTAGTCGATGTCGGCGCCGTCGGGTTCGATCCTGCCGGTGCGGGCGAATCGCGACCAGTCGGTGATCAGCGCCTTCGACTGCCGCCCGAACCCGCCGATGTCGAGTTTGTCGCCGGGCCAGAACCCCGCCAGGTTGGCGGTCATCGACATCGCCGCGGCGCCCACCAGCATCCGCGGGGCGTGTATCCCTGGGAATCCCCGGTGATACGGCGACCCGGACGCGACGAGCACGATCCCGCCGAGCCGGCCGCGGATCCGGGCCGCGTACATCACGCCGAGCTGACCACCCATGCTGTGTCCCAGCAGGAAGGGCGTCGCGGCGGGAAAACGCTCCCGCACCACTTCGAAGATCGCGGGGAAGTCCAGAGCCACCAGTTCGTGGTAGCCGTACGTGCTGGTGCTGCTCGGACGGGGACGGCTGTCGCCCTGGCCACGGAGTTCGCCGATCGCCGCGTTGAACCCCCGGGACACGAGCTCGTCGGCGAAGGGTTCGTAGTAGCCGGCGGGAATTCCCAGGCCGGGAAACACCACGATGACGGGGGCCTCGTCCGGACCGGGAAACAGGCGAACCGGAGTGGTGGTTCCGTCGGGCATCTGGATCGGTACTGTCTCCACTTCGTCAGACTAGACGGCTCGACCCCCGCAGATCCGGGATCTGCGGGGGTCGAGTCTCATCCGAGACCGGTGACTACAGGCCGATCGACGCAGCGAGCATCGGCCACGACTTGTGCAGGTCTTCTTCCCAGTACGACCACGAATGCGTCCCGACGGGCCGGAAGTCGAAGGTGGCGGGAATCTGCAGTTCATTCAGCTTGTCCGCGAGCGCGTGGGTGCACTGGTTGGTGGCCGCCTCGATGGCGCCGCCGAGGAGGATCTGGTTGGCGAGCGTGCCGACGTCGCCGTTGATCCCCGGTCCGTTCAGCTGGTCGCCGGGCCCGGGCAGTCCAGATCCGTTGCTGACGTAGATGTCGAGTCCGCGCAGCTTCTCCGCGTTGACGTACGGGTCGTTCGCCGTCCAGCCGGGGCCGTCTTCCGGCCCCCACATGTTGGAGGTGTCGCCGCCGCCGCGGCCCTCGACGACCAGCCGCACGTACGTGCGGCCGGGGTCCGTGCTGGTCATCGCGCAGCCGCTGTAGGCGCCGACGCTCTCGTACAGGCCGGGAGCCGACTGTGCCAGGCTCAGCACCGAACTGCCCGCCATCGAGATACCAGCGATCGAGTTGACGCCGTTGGTGCCGAGCGCGGAATCGACGATCGGCGGAAGTTCCTGCGTGAGGAACGTCGTCCACTTGTTGTTGCCCAGTTCCGGGTCGGTCTGCTCCCAGTCCGTGTAGTAACTGAACGCGCCCTCCATCGGAGTGACCACGTTGACGTTCTTGTCGGCGAAGAAGCCGACGACATCGGTCCTGGCCTGCCACGTGGCGGAGTCCTCGCCGCCGCCCGCCCCGTTGAGCAGGTACAGCGTGGGCCTCGGTTCGCTCGTGTCCGCGGGGGTGATGACCCGCAGCGGGATCTCCCGGTCCATGGAGGCCGAGTACACCTGCATGGTCAACTGCCGGTCGTCGATCTCGTCGGTGCTCACCAGGTGGGAACCACCGTCCGCGACAGTGGCATCTCCGGTGGGATCGGCGGAAGCGGACGCCTGGACTCCGAGGCACGGAATCGCCGCCGTCAGGGCGACCGCGAGCGCAAGCCGCACCCCGTACCTACCCGCTGCAGTGCGGTTGACCATCGTTCTCCTTCGCTGCGACGTCACCTGCCCGACTCCGAAGAGGCGAGAGCTGGAGCCCACATGATGTCATGTGGACTCCAGCTCTCGTCGAGAAGTGGGGCCGAAACGGAGTGCCCCTATCCTTCGACGGACCCGAGGAAGCCGATGAGGGTGGTGAGTGCGTCGAGCAAGGACGTAATGATGGTCGACATATTTCTTACTCCTTTTGGCGATTCAGCGGATTCGAAATCCCCCACCTTCAGGGGCTCCGTCATTTGTACCCGAGTTTTTACGTCGAATAAGCACAAAGTGGTAAACATTTGCAATCGTTGACTTAACGACGAACCCGCAAATCAGCACTGGCTACTTCTCAATTATCTTCAGGGCATGCTCATTTACCTGCGGATATGCGGTGACTACGATCTCCGGATCCACGTTCTCGTAATCGAAGAGCGACAGAACATACCTCGCTGCATTGTTTCCGGACTTTTTCTTGCCACTGCCCTTGAATTCTCCTGCGGAGTAACGAGGCGTGGACGAATTCGAGCATCTCTCCTTTTGCCCGGTGAACGCATCCTCTTTGTCTCGCAATTCATAATTAGATGGCAAAAGTTTCAATCTTGGCATCTATTTGACCCCAAGTGTGGGATATCGAGTTTTTCGGCGCGGCGCGGACACGGAGGGCGATCGACTCGAGGCACGAGCATCCGGCGGCATGGAGCGGGCGCTCAGGGTGAAAGACCAGGGTCGAGATCGGGGTACATCCCGATGTGCCGGCAGGTACCGCCGAAACAGAATGGACGCATGACATTCGACAGCAACACTCCCCGCCAGTTCACCCGTTCCGACAACCAGAAGATGCTCGCAGGCGTCTGCGGCGGCATCGCCGAATACTTCTCGGTGGACGTCAACCTCGTCCGACTGCTCACCGTGGTCGCCACGCTGGTCACCGGCGGCACCGCAGCTCTCGTCTACCTCGCCGCCTGGATGCTGATGCCTGCCGGACACTGATACCGACCCAGGCGGCAGCACCGAAAAGCACTGTGGCCGTGGAAAGAATCCACGGCCACAGACAAGAAAGAGCCCGGGACACCAGATGGTGTCCCGGGCTCTTTCGGAGCACTTCGTGCCCGTGCGTGGTGGGCGAGTCCGGGGACTCCTCAACCACTCACGGGAGGCGTAGCCGCCTTTAGAAGTCCATACCGCCCATGCCGCCGGTCGGGTCGCCCACGGGCGCTCCGGCCTTCTCCGGCTTGTCGGCGACGACGGCCTCGGTCGTCAGGAACAGAGCCGCGATGGACGCTGCGTTCTGCAGCGCGGAGCGGGTGACCTTGACCGGGTCGTTGATGCCGGCTTCGAGCAGGTCGCCGTACTCGTTGGTCGAGGCGTTGAGGCCGTGACCTGCGGGCAGGTTGCGAACCTTCTCGGCAACGACGCCGGGCTCGAGGCCCGCGTTGAAGGCGATCTGCTTCAGCGGTGCTTCGAGGGCGACGCGAACGATGTTCGCACCGGTGGCCTCGTCACCTTCGAGCTTCAGGTCGTCGAGCGCGGGAGCCGACTGCAGCAGAGCCACGCCACCACCGGCGACGATGCCCTCTTCGACGGCAGCCTTGGCGTTACGCACGGCATCTTCGATGCGGTGCTTGCGCTCCTTGAGCTCCACCTCGGTGGCAGCGCCGGCCTTGATGACTGCAACGCCACCGGCCAGCTTGGCCAGGCGCTCCTGCAGCTTCTCGCGGTCGTAGTCGGAGTCGCTGTTCTCGATCTCGGCGCGGATCTGCGCCACGCGACCGGCGATGGCCTCGGGGTCTCCCGCGCCTTCGACGATGGTGGTCTCGTCCTTGGTGATGACGACCTTGCGTGCCTGGCCGAGCAGCTCGAGTCCGGCGGTCTCCAGGGAGAGGCCGACCTCTTCGCTGATGACCTCGCCACCGGTGAGGATGGCGATGTCGGCGAGCTGAGCCTTGCGACGGTCACCGAAGCCGGGGGCCTTGACGGCCACGGACTTGAAGGTGCCACGGATCTTGTTGACCACCAGGGTGGACAGGGCTTCGCCCTCGACGTCCTCGGCGATGATGACCAACGGCTTGCCGGACTGGATGACCTTCTCCAGCAGCGGCAGCAGGTCCTTGACCGTGGAGATCTTGGAGCTCACGAGCAGGATGTACGCGTCCTCGAGGACGGCTTCCTGACGCTCCGGGTCGGTGGCGAAGTACGCCGAGATGTAGCCCTTGTCGAAGCGCATGCCCTCGGTGAGCTCGAGCTGCAGGCCGAAGGTGTTGGACTCCTCGACCGTGATGACGCCTTCCTTGCCGACCTTGTCCATGGCCTCGGCGATGAGCTCGCCGATGGACGGGTCGCCTGCGGAGATACCAGCGGTAGCAGCGATCTGCTCCTTGGTGTCGATCTCCTTGGCGGTCTCGAGCAGACGCACGGTGACGGCCTCGACGGCCTTCTCGATGCCGCGCTTCAGACCCAGCGGGTTGGCGCCGGCAGCGACGTTGCGGAGACCCTCACGGACGAGAGCCTGGGCGAGAACGGTAGCGGTGGTGGTTCCGTCGCCGGCGACGTCGTCAGTCTTCTTGGCGACCTCCTTGACCAGCTCGGCACCGATCTTCTCGTAGGGGTCCTCGAGCTCGATCTCCTTGGCGATGGAAACACCATCGTTGGTGATCGTGGGGGCGCCCCACTTCTTCTCGAGCACGACGTTGCGACCCTTGGGGCCCAACGTCACCTTGACTGCGTCGGCGAGGGCGTTGAGTCCCCGCTCGAGGCCGCGACGGGCCTCTTCGTCGAACGCGATGATCTTGGCCATTGCGAAGTGATCCTCCGGATTGGGGGTGACACACAAGGCGACCGCTAGTCGGGTCGCCTCATTTACGCCTTCGGCCGAGTTCGGTGCCCGCGACGGACGACCAGGGGTGTCTTTGGTTCCCGGTCTCACCGTCCCGACCTGGCACTCACGCGTCGTGAGTGCCAAGTGCATTTTTAGCACTCGGACAGGGTGAGTGCAAGGTCGGGACGGAACCGGTGCGCCCGGGCGATCAGCGCATCGCGCAGACCTGGCCGGTGTTCACGTTGAACGCGAGGGACAGGGCACCGACGCAGTCGACGCCGTTCGCGTCGGCAGTCGCGCCCGAACCCCAGCCGGCGATCGCGACGGTGGTGGTGCCGTCGGCCGCACCGGAGCGAGCGATGCCACCGCCGAGCGCGAGCGCGTAGGCCTGACCCGAGCCGGTCGACGCACCGAGCGACGTTCCGTATCCGTTGGCGTACGTCGTGGCGCCGCTGTGTCCGTTGGCGACACTCACCGCGGTGCCGCTGTCCGCGGCCATCGCGTGGGCAACGCCGGCCTCGGACGCCTTGGCGCCGCAACTCGCGGTGTCCGACACCTGGACGTCGTTGGCCGACGGCGGGGAGACACAGTTGACGGGGGCGGCACCGGCGATGCCCGCACCGGCCACCGAGATTCCCGCCGCGACGCCCAGACCCACGGCCATCGCCGCTCCCACGCGTGCCAGCCGTCGGCCGAACAGAGTCGAGATACGAGTACGAGATACCGAGGCGGTCGAGGTGACGGGCGTGGAGACAGCGAGCATGGAAGCTCCTTCTGGGAACGACGAATTGGAGGATTCGCCGCGAGAGTACCCGCTCGCGGCCGGTTAGTCCCGGACCGCGGTCAGGCGAGTTCGTCGAGGAGCTTCGGCAGCTGCGCGACGGAGTCGACCACGTGGTCCGGTCGCTGCGGGGCGAGGTCCAGAACCGACTGGCGGAACTTGCCCGTCCGCACCAGAACGCCGGTCAGTCCCACCCGCTGCGCGGCGAGGACGTCATTCGTCAGATCGTCACCGACCATCACTGTCACGTCCGGTTCCGTGCCCATCAGATCGGTGGCGGTGAGGAACGCCGCGAGCGACGGCTTGCCCACCGACACGACGTTGGTTCCCGCGACCTCTTCCATACCGGGCAGATACGTGCCCGTGTCGATGCGCAGCCCGTCGTGGGTGGCCCATGTGGTGGCCCGGTGCATCGCGACGACGGGGACGCCGTCGAGCATCAGCTCCACCACGCGGCTCAGAGCGTCATGCGTGAATTCCGGCCCGGCGCCACCGAGGATCACCACCTCGGGGTCCTCGTCGTCCAGTTCGATCCCGGACAGATCGGCCATGATGTCGCCGCTGTTGAGGACCCAGGCCCGCGCCCCGGGGTAGGTCGACCGGACGTACTCCGCGGTGAGCCGGGCCGCCGTGACGATCTCGCCGGAGTCGGCCTCGATGCCCGCCGAACGGAGGGCGTCGGCGATCTCGTCGCACGTCCGGGACGTCGTGTTGGTGAGGTAGGCGCACGCGAGTCCGCGCTCGCGCACCTCCCGCACCGCCGCCGCGGCCCCGTCGATCGGATGCCACGAAGTAACCAGAACCCCGTCTATATCGAGCAGGACACCCTCGACCCCAGCCATGACAGGAGCCTATCCGCGCGGCTCGGACGGTGTCACTGCCGAGCCCGGCTCGGACGGTGTCACTGCCGAGCCCGGCTCGGACGGTGTCACTGCCCAGCCCGGCAGACGAGGACGGGGCAGGGAGCGCGGTGCACCAGATTCTGGCTGACGGATCCGAGCAGGGCACCCATCACCTTGCCCCGGCCGTGGCTTCCGACCACCAGCAGTTGCGCCGTCGTCGCGTGCCGCAGGAGGACGTCGGCGGACACCCCCTGTGTCGTCACCTCGTTCACCGGCACGTCCGGGTACTCGTCCCGGATGCCGGCGAGGCATTCGGACACGACGGCCTTCTCCCCTTCCTCGTAGGCGGTCCAGTCCACGTACTTCGACGCATGGGCGAGGCCGTGCTGCTTCTCACCGCTCCACGCGTGCACCACGTCCAGACCCACGCCGAACGCGGACGCGAGTGCGAACGCCTCCTCGACGGCCTTCTCGCTGACCTGGCTGCCGTCCACGCCGACGACGATCGGTCGGGTGTCCGGTGAGGCCGTCGCGGGCGCTCCCCGGACGACCGCGACGGGACTGTGCGCGTGATTGACCGTCCGGAGCACCGTGGACCCGAGGAGGTAGTCGGTGACCGCGCCGGCACCCTGCGCGCCGAGCGCCACGATCCGCGCCGCCCTCGACAACTCGATCAGGTGGGACGCCGCCGACCCGGATCGGACGTCGCGCTCGACGGCGAGTCCGGGGTGGTCCTGCAGGACGGCAGCGGTGGTGGCGTCGAGCATCGAGTTGCCGTCCTCGCGCAGTTCCTGGATGAACTGGGCGTCGATCATCATCGCGGTGCCGTTGTAGAACGTGGCCTCGTCCGGGTAGGTGTGGGCGAGCAGGAGTGGGGCGTCGAGCCGGACCGCCGTGCCCGCGGCCCAGCGCGCCGCGTCGAGCGCGGCGCGTGAACCATCGATACCGACGACCACGGGCGCCCCTGCATGTTCGCTCATATCTCTCTCCCTCTACGGCTCGAGAACTGCTGCACCGCTGAACTTTCCGCCGGCCAGGTCGCGCAGGGCCCGGTCGGCGCGGTCGAGTGGGTACGGGTGGATGTCGATACTCAGCCGGTGTTCCGCTGCGATGCGCAGGAATTCGACGGAATCCGAACGGGTATTGGCGGTGACGCTGCGGATCTGCCGTTCCCGGAACAGATGCTTCTGATACTCGAGCGCGGGAATGTCGGTGAGGTGGATCCCCGCGACCGCGAGGGTGCCGCCGTCGGCGAGCGCCTCCATCGCCACGGGCACCAGATCGCCTACCGGCGCGAACAGAATCGCGGAGTCGAGGGGTTCCGGCGGCACGTCGCGCACACCCTGCACGGACGTCGCCCCGAGTCGCTGCGCCAGCGCACGGGCCTCCGCCCCACGCGTCATGACGTGCACGCGGGCGCCGCGGATCGACGCGACCTGGGCGGTGAGGTGCGCGCTGCCGCCGAACCCGTAGATGCCCAGTGCGCCGCCGTCGGGGACCGTGGCACGTTCGAGTGCCCGGTAGCCGATGATCCCGGCGCACAGCAGGGGTGCGAGTTCGGCGTCCGAGTAGCCCTCCGGCAGGTGCAGCGCGTAGTCGGCCGGGACCGTCGCGAATTCGGCGTATCCGCCGTCCGCATCCCATCCCGTGTACTGCGACTGCCTGCACAGGTTCTCCGCGCCGCGCAAGCAGGCCGCGCAGTGTCCGCAGGTGTGACGCAGCCAGGCGATTCCCACCCGGTCGCCGACAGCGAAGGACCCCGACACCGAATCGCCCAGTGCGGCAACCTCCCCCACCACCTCGTGGCCGGGAATCACCCGGGGCCGGTGCACGGGCAGGTCCCCTTCGGTCACGTGCAGGTCGGTGCGGCACACTCCGCACGCCAGCACCTTCACGAGAAGTTCGCCCGTTCCCGGCTCGGGAACCGTCTCGCGTCCGAGTTCCACCGGGTGGCCCGCGACGGGGCCCGGCGCGACCACGCGCCACGCGGCCATCGTTCCGGTTCCGCCCTGCGCCGCCGCCATACCCCCACAATGCCCGTGTGGGGTGGCCACCGCCAGAACCAGGAGGCCCGTGTCTCGAGGACACGGTGTCGCCGCGAAGACCGGGCCGGACCGTCCCCGGCAACTAGGCTCCCAGGCATGGACCTGCGCGGTGAAGACCTGTTCACGGTGGCGGGGTCGCTGGCCGAGCTGATCGGCGCGCCGATCACGATCGAGGACGAGAACTCGACGGTTCTGGCCTATTCGAGCGGCGAGCAGGCCGTGGACCAAGCCCGCATCGAGACCATTCTGGGACGGCAGGTGCCCGGGAAGTATCGGCAGCTCCTCGCGGACGCCGGCGTCTTCGAGCGCCTGCACCGCGACACCGACGTCTTCTACGTGGACATGCGGATGCCGAACATGACTCCCCGCGCGGTGATCGCGGTGCGGGACGCGGGACGGTCGGTCGGGTCCATCTGGGCGGCGATGACGTCCGCCCCCACCCCGGAACAGGAATCGATCCTGCGGTCCGCGGTGCCTGTCGTCGCAGAGCACATCGCGGCGGAGCGCGAACGGGTGGACGTGACGCGCCGGATGCAGGTGGATCGGGTGCGTGCGCTGATCAACGGCGGCGAGCCCGCCTTCCGCGCCGCCGACGACCTCCGGTTGGAGGGAAGGTTGACCGTCGCGGCGGCCGCCCCGGTCACGATCGGGCGCTCGCTGCCGTCCGGTTTGCTCGCCTCCCTCGGCCTGTACCTCGACACGTTGGCGGTCGATTCGGTCGCCGCCCAGCTCGACGACGTCATCTACGTGGTCATCGCCGCGTCGGAGAAGGACGTCCGGCGCCTCGCCGAGAACTTCCTCGGTCGCGCCCGCAGCGGGGCGGCGTTCGTGGTCGCCGTCGGACGCGAAGTGACGACGGCCAGCCAGGCTCACCTGTCGCGAGGGGACGCCGACCGGGTCCTCACCGTCCTGCAGCACGCCCGGTCCGGCGGTGTCGTCGGGACGATGCGGGACAGTCTCGCGTCCGTGCTGGCGTTGCGTGTCGCGGACATCTTCGACGGCCTGGGCGAGCTCACCCCGCTCGCCGCGCTCACCCGGCACGACGAGCAGCACGGGACCGATCTCGTGGCCACGGCCCGCGCCTTCCTTACCCACGGCGGCGACGTCGCGGATGCGGCGGCCGCGCTGCACGTGCACCCCAACACCCTGAGGAACCGGCTGCGACGCTGCGTCGATTCGTGCGACGTGGACCTCTCCGACGCGGACACCCGGCTCATCCTGATGTTGCATCTGAAGCTGACGGGACTGCGGGCCATGTGACCCCTGGCCGATTGCACAGGGGGCACTGTCGGGGACTGGCCGAACGGCTACTCCCCCGGCGCCGTCGCCGACCCATGATGGAGTCATGAGCACAGTGCAGCGCCCTGACCACGTCGCGATCGTCGGAGCAGGCGTCGTCGGATTGTCCACGGCGTGGTTCCTCCAGGAGCGCGGCGTGCGCGTCACGGTCGTCGACCGTGAGAGTGTCGCGTCGGACGCGTCCTGGGGCAACGCGGGTTGGCTCGCACCGGCATTGACGCTGCCGCTGCCCGAGCCCGCCGTGTTGAAGTACGGGCTGCGCGCAATGCTGAATCCGTCGTCGCCGGTCTACGTTCCCTTCACGACCGATCTGCGCCTGGTGCGTTTCCTCGTCGGCTTCGCCCGGCACTGCACGCCCTCCCGGTGGGAGGACGCGATGAAGGTGTACGCCGAGGTCAACCGGATCTCCCTGGGCGCCTACGACGAACTCGCGGACGGCGGCGTGCGGGAGCACACGCATCTCGCCGACCCGTTCCTCACCGCGTTCAAGTCGGACGAGGACCGCGAAGCGCTCGTCGACGAGTTCCGTCACGTCGAGGCCGCAGGCGGCGAGGTCGAGTACGACCGCGTCGACAGGGACGAGATCCACTCTCTCGAGCCGAGTCTCGGCGACGGCGTGCACTCCGGTCTGAGGCTGCGCAACCAGCGCTTCATCGACCCGCCGCGCTTCGTGCACTCACTCGCCGACGCCGTCCGGGCCCGGGGCGGCGACATCAGGTCCGGTTTCGACGTGGCCGCTGTGCAGGATCGAGGACGGTCGGGGGTCAGCCTGGTCTCGGCCACCGGCGACGCGGTCGCCGCCGATGCCGTCGTCATCGCCAGCGGCGCACGCCTCAATGCTCTCGCCCGCCCGTTCGGTGTCCGCGCCCTGGTACAGGCCGGCCGCGGCTACAGCTTCAGCGTCCAGCCCGAGCAGATGCCGAAGAACCCGATCTACTTCCCCACCCAGCGAGTGGCGTGCACGCCGCTGCACGACCGTTTCCGTGTCGCCGGAATGATGGAATTCCGCAGTCCCGACGCACCTCTCGACCCGCGTCGGGTCCGGGCGATCATCGAGGCCGCGACGCCCATGTTCACCGGCATCGACTGGGAGTCGCGTCAGGAGGAGTGGGTCGGATCCCGGCCCTGCACCACCGACGGACTTCCGCTCGTCGGCGCCACCCGCTCCCCCCGCGTGCACGTGGCGGGCGGTCACGGAATGTGGGGCATCGCCCTGGGCCCGCTCACCGGGCGCATGATGGCCGACTCCATGACCGGCGGCGAGGTTCCCGGCGTCATGCGGCATTTCGACCCGCTGCGCTGAGCGCGGCTCAGGAACGAGCTGCCCAGAATCTGCGCAACTCGACGACCAGTTCGCGCGAACGTTCGTCGGGGAAGAACAACTTGCCACCCCGGATCTCCACGACTTCCCGTGCTCCCGGGATGAGGTCGCGCAGCCAGTAGGCCCACTTCGTCCGGAAGAACCTGTCTCCGGTGCCCCACACGACGAGTGTGGGGACCTCGAGTGCCGCGAGGTCCGGCTCGACCGCGAGTAGGTCGCGTGGATGGAGGGACGCGATCCAGCGCTGGAAGAGCAACGCTCGGCCGTGGGTGCCGAGGAGCGGCTCGACGTACGAGGCCACGACTTCCTCCGGCAGTGATCGCACGTTCTGATACCCACTGCCGTACAACAGTTTACGAGCCCTCGACACGTTCCTCGCCAGTGGTGGCGCAATCCGGGCGAGCAGTCCCGCCCGCGCGAGCAGCACGGCGGGAAGGAACGCCTTCGGCGGCACGTTGTCATGGGTTTCGCAGTTCGTCAACGTCAGCGACGACAACCTGTCGGGGTGCCGGGCCGCGAAGATCTGCGCGACCGCTCCGCCGGTATCGTTGGCAACCACGTCGACCTCGAGCAGCCCCAGGGCGTCGCACGTGGCCGCGACGACGTCGGCGAGTGCGCCCAGCGTGAAGTCCTGATCGGGCGCGGCGGGGGTGTGACCGTGCAGCGGAAGGTCGAGGGCGACGCACCGTCTTTCTCCCTCGAGCTGACTGATCACGTTGCGCCAGAGGTAGCCGGAGGTCCCGACGCCGTGGATGAAGAACGCCACACGGCCGGTGCCGGAATCGAAGTAGCTGACCGGACCACGGTCCGTGCCGACGGTCTTCCTGCGTGTGTCGAACTCCGCGAGAGTCATGAGGACCATCTCCTGCATTCCACGGTAGTTCGCAAGACTCGCGACATCAACGGAGCCGTCGAGCGCCCCGGTCAGTCCAGCTTTCCCACCACCGACTCCGCGCTCGCGACCAGCGCGCCGGACGAGGCGAGGGTGACTGCGGCCTCGATCTCCGGCGCGAGGTGACGGTCGGTCCCCGGTCCGGCGACGTGCTCACGGATCGTGTCCCGCACCGCACCCGTCGCCGGTGACGGTGCGAGCGGGGCACGCAGGTCGAGCGCGCGAGCCGCTGTCAACGCCTCGATGGCGAGCACCCGGGTCAGTCCGTCGATGGCCCGGCGCAGCTTCCGGGCCGCCGACCACCCCATCGACACGTGGTCCTCCTGCATCGCCGACGACGGAATCGAGTCCACACTCGCCGGCGCCGCCAGCCGCTTCAGCTCCGAGACGATCGCCGCCTGGGTGTACTGCGCGATCATGTGGCCGCTGTCCACCCCGGGGTCGTCGGCCAGGAACGGGGGCAGCCCGTGATTGCGGGCCACGTCGAGGAAGCGGTCGGTGCGGCGCTCGCTCATGCTCGCCACATCCGCGACGACGATCGCCAGGAAGTCCAGCACGTACCCGACCGGCGCCCCGTGGAAATTGCCGTTCGACTCCACCCGCCCGTCCAGCGTCACCACCGGGTTGTCGATCGCGCTCGCCAGTTCCCACGACGCCACCCGCTCGGCGTGCGCGAGCGTGTCCCGCGCCGCCCCGGCGACCTGCGGGGCGCACCGCAACGAGTAGGCGTCCTGCACCACGGTGCAGGACGGATTGGCGTGACTCTCGACGATCTCCGAGCCGGCGAGCAACCGGACCATGTTCGCGGCGGCGTGGGCCTGTCCGGGGTGCGGCCGGAGCGCCTGCAGGTCCGGGGCGAACACCCGGTCGGTGCCCAGCAGCGCCTCCACGCTCATCGCCGCCGTGACGTCGGCCAGTCGGAGGAGCCCGTGCAGGTCCTCGCACGCCAGCAGCAGCATGCCGAGCATGCCGTCGGTGCCGTTGATCAGGGCGAGACCCTCCTTCTCCTCGAGCACGACGGGTTCGATGCCGGCAGCGGACAGTGCCGTCGCCGCGGGCACGAGTGCTCCGTCCGCATCCCGCACCGTGCCCTCACCGATCACCGCGAGCGCGACATGGGCCAGCGGCGCCAGATCGCCCGAGCATCCGAGGCTCCCGTATTCGTGGACCACGGGTGTGATGCCGGCCGACAGGAGCGACGCGTACACCTGCGCGACTTCCGGCCGCGCGCCGGTCCTGCCGGTGGCCAGGGTCGACAGCCGCAGCAGCATCAGCGCCCGCACCACCTCGCGTTCCACCTCGGGGCCGTTTCCGGCGGCATGCGAGCGGACCAGGCTGCGCTGCAGCTGCGTCCGGAGCGCAAAAGGTATGTGCCGGGTGGCGAGGGCCCCGAAACCCGTCGAGATCCCGTACACGGGCTTCGGGTCCTCGGCCTGCGCCTCGATGCGCTTCCGGGTTTCCGCCATGGCCGACATCGCGTCCCGTGAGATCCGCACCGGGGCGCCTCGACGCGCCACTCGGATCACTTCTTCGGCGGAGACCGCTCCGGTCCCGACCACGACAGACTCTTCGGCTCCCACAACCCCAGTCTCCCCCGGGGCCGGAAGGAGCGTGACGAGATTGCGGGAGCGACGACGGCGTCTACAACCGGCCGCGGAGAGCTTCCTCGATTTCGCGTGGCGTCATCAGACGTTCGAGTTTTTCACTCGGCCACGAGGACGGACGTCCTTGCAATCGGGCTGATTCGAGTAGAGGGAGAGGGCTGCGGTCCCACCGCAGGATCGAATGAACATTCACTACCGATCACTTCCGAACACCGACTCGACAACTTTCCATTTGCGCCATTGCACCGGCGACATTTCGTCGCGCTCTTGACTCATCGCCCATCGTGCCCCTTTGGTTACACGGTTTCGATGAGGCGCGCGGAAGTGCTGGAAAAACTGCGGTCGGAGGAGAATTCAGTGACCTACCGCACACGGCCCGGGCCCGAGCGCCTAGTATGGCGCCAAAGTAATTGTTACCTCACGTACCACCTTCCCTGACTGGAGACAGCCGATGGCAAACACCCTCGAAGCAAGCATCGACATCGACGCGACCCCGCAAGACGTGTGGGCCGTCGTGTCGGATCTGAAGCGGATGGGCGAATGGAGCCCCCAGTGCCGCACGATGCGCGTCCTCGGTGGCGTCGTCGAAGAGGGCACCAAAACCGTCAACATCAACCGCAAAGGCTTCCTCGTGTGGCCGACCACGTCGAAGGTCGTGAAGTTCCAGCCGAACAAGGCCATCGCGTTCCGGATCCTCGAGAACCGCACCATCTGGTCGTACGAACTCGAGCCGACAGCGGGCGGAACCAAGGTCACCGAGCGCCGCGAAGCCCCGACCGGGACGTCGAAGGTGTCGCAGTTCCTGGTCAAGACCGTCCTCGGCGGCAACGAGGACTTCGAGGTCGACCTCGTGAACGGCATGAACACCACCCTCGCCCGCATCAAGTCGGCAGCCGAGCGCACGTAGTCCGGTTGACCCTCGACCTGGTCGAGGCCCCAGCGTGGTCCGCATGGACACACCGGACGCCGTCATGGCGAGGATCGCACAGGGGCAGGAACTGGCAGTAGCGGGTGACCGGGAGGGCGCCCGGCGCATCTTCGAGGAGGTGTGGGACGCCCTCGCCGGTCCCGGCGCCGACACACCGGACCCGTTGCACGTCGTCACGCTGGCCCACTACATGGCGGACGTCCAGACCGACCCCGTCGAGGAGCTGCGCTGGGATCTGCGAGCCCTCCACGCCGCCGACTCGCTGACCGACGACCGAGCTCGGCAGCACCACTCCTCGCTGCGGGTCGCGGGGTTCTACCCGTCGCTGCACCTCAACGTCGCGGCCGCTCATCACGCGCTCGGCCAGACGTCCGAGGCACGCCAGCATCTCGATCGGGCCACACAGAGCTGCGAACACCTCACCGACAACGGATACGGCCGGATGATCCGCGGGGCCGTCGAGCGACTCCGCGCAGAACTCGACGCGGAGGCTGTCGGACCGCAGGGGCAGAGTGAGCACCGTGCTCAGCATCGGTGAACTCGCCCGGGCGTCCGGTCTGTCGGTCAGCGCGCTGCGGTTCTACGACAAGGCGGGCGTGCTCACCCCGCACGCGGTCGACCCGCGGACGGGCTACCGCTGGTACGCCGACCGGCACGTGGACGCCGCGGTCCTCGTCGCCGCCATGCGCCGGGTGGGTGTGCCGGTGAAGGACATGGCGGCCGTGCTGAGCGGGACGGACGCCCACGGACTCCTCGACCGGCATCTCGGCCGGCTCGAGAAGGGGCTCGACGACGCCCGGCGCGAACTGACGAAAATTCACCGCCTGCTCGAGGCGCGAGCGACCCGGGAGTGCACGGTCGTCCTCCGCACCGCCGACCTCCTCACCGCGTTCGGCTCGGTGCGGTTCGCCGCCGACCCGGACTCGGACTTCCCGGTGTTGCGCGGCTGCCTCCTCGAAACGGACCACGACGTGCTGCGGCTCGTCACCACCGACCGCTACCGGCTGGCGGTGGGAACGGCGACCCTCCTCGAACCGCTGGACGAACCGATCTCCGCCGTCGTCCCGTGCACGTTCCTGGACGACGCGGCCGGGCTGCTGCGTCGCCACGACACGGCGACCGTCGTCGTCGGCGCCGACAGCATCACCCTCCGCTGCGGCGCCGAACAGCTCGGCACCCGTCTCGTCGACGGTGCGTTTCCCGACCATCGCAGTCTGTCGCCCCTCGACCGCGGAATCGAGTACACCTTCTCCTCGGCGGACCTGCGCGCACTCCTCGCCGACGCCGGCCACCGGGTGGATCTCGGCGTTCTCGAGTCGGGCGAGATCGTCGTCGGCAGGCAGGGAACGGAGCAGCCCGTACTCTTCCAGGTGCAGGTGAATGCCGGTTTTCTCCTCGAAGCCGTCGACGCGCTGCCGGGTGAGCAGTTGACGTTCCAGGTGGGTGGACCCATCACGCCCCTCGCCATCCGGCCACGATCGATTCACACATCGGACCGCGCGAGTGCGTACTCTCTCCTGATGCCGTTGCAGCCGGTAGCGCTCACGTAATCTGTGGGTGCGGCGCGATGGCGCGCAGGCAGCACGTCCGTCCGACACAGTTAGAGGAGCCCGTGGCACGCAAGCCCACACCCCCCGGAACCCAGCAACCCACGAGCGTCGGGCACATCGTCGACCTCGTCCGCGGAGCAGTTCCGCCCCTGCATCCGGCCGGGCTGCCCTTCGTCCTCGCACCCCTCGGTGTGGCCGTCCTCGGCCGCAAGCGCAAGTGGGTCCGGCGCGGAGCGCTGACCTCCGCCGCAGCGTGCGCCGCGTTCTTCCGGCATCCGCACCGCGTTCCGCCGAACCGCGTCGGCGTCGTAGTCGCACCCGCCGACGGCGAGGTCGCGCTCGTCGACTCCGCGGTCCCGCCGTCCGAACTCGACATGGGCACCGAGCCGCTCCCCCGGGTCAGCATCTTCCTGTCCGTGCTCGACGTGCACGTCCAGCGCAGTCCTGTCGGCGGTGAGGTCACGAAGGTCGTCCACCGGCCGGGCCAGTTCCTCTCCGCCGATCTCGCCGACGCCAGCGAGGTCAACGAACGCAACAGCATGCTGCTGCACACCCCGGAGGGCCACGACGTCGCCGTCGTGCAGATCGCCGGTCTGCTCGCCCGCCGGATCGTCTGCGACGCCAAGGTCGGCGACACCCTCCCGATCGGTGACACATACGGCCTGATCCGGTTCGGTTCCCGCGTCGACACGTACTTCCCGGCGGGCACCACGTTGCTCGCCGAGCGAGGGCAACGGACGATCGGTGCCGAGACCGTCATCGCTCAACTGCCGTGATCGCCAACGCGAAGCAACAGCGGAGAGGTCGACCCCAGCAGGCGGTCCGGCTCCTGCCGAGCGTGGTCACGATCCTCGCGCTGTGCGCGGGGCTGTCCGCCGTCAAGTTCGCGCTCGACGGCGACCTGGGAACAGCGTTGGCCATGATCGGTGCGGCCGCGGTCCTCGACTCGCTCGACGGCCGGATCGCGCGCATGCTCGACGCCACCAGCAAGATGGGTGCCGAACTGGATTCGCTCGCCGATTCCATCTCGTTCGGCGTCGCCCCGGCCCTGGTCCTCTACGTCACGCTGCTGGACGGTCAGAGTTTCGGCTGGATCATCGCCCTGATCTACGCGGTGAGCATCGTGCTGCGGCTGGCCCGGTTCAACACGCTCCTCGACGAGGACGACATGCCGGGTTACGCCAACGAGTACTTCACGGGTGTCCCGGCGCCCGCGGGTGCGCTGGTCGCGCTGACCCCGCTGGCTGCCGCGGCGCAGTGGGGTGACGGCTGGTGGTCGTCGTATCCCGTCGTCGTGGCGTGGACCGTGATCTCCGCGGCGCTGATCGTCAGCCGGATCCCCACGCTCGCGCTGAAGACGGTGTCGGTGCCCCCGCACATGGCGGCCGGTCTGCTCGTCCTCGTGGCGCTCGCGGCGGCGGCTCTGGTCACCTACCCGTACATCCTGCTGATCGCGCTCGTCGCGGTGTACCTCGGGCACATTCCGTTCGCGGTCCACTCCAAGCGGTGGGTGGCCGCGCGACCCGAGACGTGGGACATCAAGCCGTCAGAGCGGCGGGCCATCCGGCGTCAGCCCGACGCCCGCGGCAGGCGATCCGCCGCACGGCTCGGACTGCGCCGTCCCCGGGCCCGATAGTTCGCTCCCGCACGTAGGCTCGACGGCGTGACCTCACCGGAACTCGCGCTCACAGTCCGACTGAACACCTCGGCCGCCGACACCCGGCGCGGCGTGGTCCGGCTGCATCCGGAAGCCCTGGCCGCGCTCGGCCTCCGCGAGTGGGACGCGATCGCCCTCGTCGGCGCGCGCCGCACCGCCGCGGTGGCGGGTCGCGCGCCCGCCGGAACCCCCACCGGGACTGCGCTCCTCGACGACGTGACGCTGTCCAACGCCGGGCTGACGGAGAACAGCACGGTCGTCGTGACACCGGTGACGGTGTACGGCGGGAAGACGGTGACGGTCAGCGGGTCGAATCTGGCCGTCAACTCCGTCTCCGACGTCACCCTGCGTCACGCCCTGCTCGGCAAGGTCCTCACGGTCGGCGACACGGTGTCGCTGCTCCCCCGCGATCTGGGCCCCGGCACCAGCACCGCCCCCGCGACGCAGGCACTGTCCCGGACGTTCGGTGTCGCGTGGACATCGGAGTTGCTCACCGTCACCGGGGTCGACCCGGCCGGCGGTCCGGTGAGCGTGCAGCCCAACACCGCGGTCGGGTGGGGCGAGGGTGTGCGCGCAACGGTGTCCGCGGCCCCGACCCGGTTGCCCGCGCCGCCCGTCCGGCCCGCCGAGGAGGTGCCCCCGGTTCCGGTCGAGGACCTGGTGGGTGCCCACACGCAGGCAGCCAAACTCACCGAGTGGCTCGGACTGGCACTCGACGAACCCGAACTGCTCCGCAAGCTCGGGGCCTCACCCCATCTGGGTGTCCTGGTGACCGGGCCCGCCGGTGTCGGGAAGGCGACGCTCGCCCGAGCGGTACTCGCATCCCGGCGACTGGTCGAACTCGACGGGCCCAGTGCCGGCGCGTTGGAAGCCGACTCACGGTTGCAGCGGGTCACGGCGGCGGTCGACGCGATCCGCAGCGGCGGCGTCCTGCTGATCACCGACATCGATGCCCTGCTGCCTGCCACCCCGGAGCCGGTGTCCGCGCTGATCGTCGAACAACTCCGCCGCGCAGTCGACACCGTCGGGGTCGCGTTCGTGGCGACGTCGGCGCACCCGGAGTCGGTCGACGCCAGGTTGCGCGGGCAGGACCTGTGCGACCGTGAACTCACCCTGACCCTGCCCGACGGCTCCACCCGCCGGGCGCTGCTGGAACTGCTTCTGCGGAAGGTCCCCACCGACGGCATCGCCCTCGAGGCGATCGCGGCCCGCACACCGGGATTCGTCGTCGCTGACCTCGCCGCGCTGTGCCGGGAAGCGGCCCTGCGCGCCGCTTCACGCGCGGCCAGGAAACCCGTCGACCCGGCACTCACACAGGACGACCTGCTCGGCGCACTCGACGTCATCCGCCCGCTGTCGCGGTCGGGCAGCGAGGAACTCGCGATCGGCACCCTCACCCTCGACGACGTCGGGGACATGGTGGAGACCAAGCAGGCGCTGACCGAGGCGGTCCTGTGGCCGTTGCAGCATCCGGATTCGTTCGCCCGCCTCGGCGTCGATCCCCCGCGCGGAGTGCTGCTGTACGGTCCGCCCGGTTGCGGCAAGACCTATCTCGTTCGGGCGCTGGCAAGTTCGGGACATCTGAGTGTGCACGCCGTCAAGGGCGCCGAGCTGATGGACAAGTGGGTGGGCGCGTCCGAGAAGGCGGTCCGCGAACTGTTCCAGCGGGCACGGGATTCGGCCCCGTCGCTGATCTTCCTCGACGAGGTGGACGCCCTCGCGCCGCGGCGCGGCCAGAGCTCCGACTCCGGGGTGTCCGACCGGGTGGTGGCCGCCCTGCTCACCGAACTCGACGGCGTCGAACCGCTGCGCGACGTGGTGGTCGTCGGTGCCACCAACCGTCCCGACCTCATCGATCCCGCGTTGCTGCGCCCCGGCCGCCTGGAGCGGCTGGTGTTCGTGCCGCCGCCGGACGGCGAGGCCCGCCGCGCGATCCTGCGCACATCCGGGAAGTCGGTGCCCCTCGCCGACGACGTCGACCTCGACGCCCTCGCCGACGACCTCGACGGCTACTCGGCCGCCGACTGCTCGGCGCTGCTGCGGGAAGCCGCGCTGGCCGCCATGCGCCGGAACATCGACGCGGCCGACGTCACCGCGGCCGACGTGGCCGAGGCACGCGAAAAGGTGCGCCCCTCACTCGATCCCGAGCAAGTGGCGCACCTCGAGTCCTATGCGCTGTCGCGCCCGTGAGTACTTGTTAACCGCGGGCGGTTAACAAGTACTCACGGGTCAGGACCAGCGGCCGAGCAGCGTGGCCGCGTGTGCGGCGAGGGCGGCCTGGAAGAACGGCCCGAAGCTCACCCGCGCGACGCCGAGCGGCCCGAAGGTCGCCGGATCGTCCTGATCGGGCAGACCGATGGCGTTGACGGGCAGCGGCAGCTCCGACGTGAGCCGCTTCTGGGTGGCGTCGTCGTGACGGCCCACGGGGTACAGCACGTCGGCCCCGGCCTCGGCGGCGAGCTTCAGCCGAGCGATCGCGCGGTCGACACGGTCGGACTCGTCGCCCACCTGCTTCACGAACAGGTCGGTGCGCGCATTCACGACCACGTGGACCCCGGCGGCGTCGGCCGCCTGCCGCAGCCCTCCGACGAAGTCGGCGTGCTCCTGCGGTTCGCGGAGACGCCCGCCCTCGCTGTGGACCGTGTCCTCGATGTTCAGGCCCACGGCTCCCGCGCCGATCAGACCTTCGATCAGCCGGGCGGGCTCGAGCCCGTATCCCGATTCGATGTCGACCGACAGCGGCAACTCCACCGCTGCGGTGATCTGCGAGATGCGGTGCAGCAGCTCGTCGAACGTGATCCCCTCGTTGTCGGGCTTGCCGATCGAGTCGGATACCGGGTGGCTTCCGACTGTCAGCGCCTGAAACCCAGCGGACACAGCCAGATTCGCGGACCAGGCATCCCACACGGTGGGCAGGATGACGGGGTTGCCGGGCTGGTGCAGCCCCAGCAGGGTGGTGGCCTTCTCGTTGATCGACGTCATAGGTGGGCTCCTCGCCTCGGTTGTATTCGATCGGAGTCGTTCTCGGGCACGCCTTCGGTGCCAACGCCGGGTTCGCCATTTCCATTCCTACCCGCTCGAGTACCGTGAGCGAATGGACTTCCGGGAACCTCTGTCGGCCGCAGCTGCTCTCGCGTCCGGCGCACTGGCCGGTTTCGTCCTCACCAATCCCCGCAACCGGGCCTGGACGATCAACGCGTCCGACCGGGAGATCGAGCGGTGGCTCAGCAGCCAGCCGACGGGTGTGGTGGTGGCTCTCGTTCTCGCCGTCGTCGCGGTGGCCGGTCTGCAACGGTCCGGCTCCCGGCGAGTGTCGTGGATCCTGGCGGCGGCGTGCGCGCTCGCCCTGATCGGCGCGCGCTGGGCGGTGCCGAATGCCGGCGGGGTCGACACGCTGATCGCCCTGCACTTCGCGAAGACCGCGACCGCCGGGTTCCTGCTCGGCGCGGCGGTCGCCGCGGTGTGGGGTCGCTGGGTGTCGCAGCTGGCGCTGACTCTCGGTGTCACGAGCGCGTTCCTTCTCGCGAGTGTGCAGCGACTGCCGCGCAGTGACACCGCGTATGTCGAGCCCGCGAGTATGAGCACCTCCGCGATCGGCGAACCCCCGCAGTGGCTGCTGCTCGGAGTTCTCGTGCTCGCGCTCGCATCGGCCGTGGTGGCGCGGTCGCAGTTCCGGGTGCAGCGTCCGGACCGGAAGACTCTGCTGACCGCGTTGGTCGGGGCCCTGGCTCTCGCCCTGCTCAACCGATTGTTCGGGGCGTGGATCGACGATCAGGAATTCGGCGAACCCCTGACGGTCTGGCTGATCGTCGCGTTCTCGCTCGCCGTGATTCTGACGGCCACGGTGCTAATCGCACGCCGGTTCCCGGGGATCGACGGACGCTTCCTTCTCGCCGCGACCGGTGTCACCGCCGCGGCCGTGCTCGTCCTCGACGACCTGCGGACTCCGCGGGTGACGACGCCCGCGCCTGCGTTGCTGGCGGTCGGCGTCGTCGCTCTCGCCGCGGGTATCGCGGTGGCGGTCCGGGTCCCGCCGAAGTGGCGGCGCCCGCAGTGGGGACTCTGCCTTGCCGCCGTCGTTCCGCTGCTCGCCGCCGTGTGGCCCGACTTCGGCGACGACGGAGTCGCTCTGCTGATCCGGCTGGCCGTGCTGGGTTGCGGTGCGGGTTTCGCGCTCGCCGCCGCGCTGCCGGGGTCGGCACCGGTCGCGGTACTCGGTTTCGCGTTGCCGTTCGCGTCGCTGGTGTTCGTGGCGGCGACCACTGTTCCCCGCAGCCGGGTGGTTTACTCGGGTGCGAGCAGCGAACACCGTCTGCCATCGTCGCCTGCCTCGACCGCCGCGTCCGACCATCTCGTCGGCTTCGTGATGCTGCTCGTCGTCGCGTTCTGCGTCTACTCGGTGCACGAGCGGCGCAGTACGCCGGACGGCAGCTAGTCGAGGAGGCCGAGCGCCTGCAGCCGGCGGAACACGAGCATCGAGCCGGGCGCGACGTCGGGCATGGCCGCGTATTCGTCGACGGTGAAGTACCGGAGTTCGGCGATCTCGCTCGTCGGCCGCGGCTCGGCGCTCAGTTCGGCGAGGAAGCAGGTCATGTGCAGGTCGGTGCCCTCGGGATGTCCGTACGCGGGCGCCTCGAAGACCCCCAGATGTTCGAGCGTCCCGTCGACGATTCCGGCGTCGAGTTCCTCCCGGATCTCGCGGTGCAGAGCCTGTTCGGCATTCTCGCCCGGATCGATCTTTCCGCCTGCCATGTAGAACGCGGTCTTCCCCACCGATCGGGTCTGGAGGAGTTTCCGGTCGCGGATGTGGGCGAGCGCGGCGGTTCGGATCTCGGCAGGCACCGTCACAAGATAGAACAATCCGGCAGGCCGCCCATAACACAATGCGCCCCATTAGTCCGATTTGCCGCGATTGTGAGTCCGAATAATCGACCCAGTAGGATGTACCCCGTAGCCCAATTCGCTAGCTAAGCGAACGGTCTACACGACTCGGTTCGTTTCGTTCCGACACCCCGCCGCCCGCTGACCCCCGACGGAGTGCCTTTTGCTTGCTGTTCTGCTCGCCCATGCCGTTGCCGCCGTTCTGGCTCCGCTTGTGGTGCGCAAGTTCGGCCGCAACGGTTTCTACCCTCTCTCCCTCGTCCCGCTGGCGTCACTCGGATGGGTGATCGCGAACTGGGGCACGGAGCAGACCGTGTCCATCGTGTGGGCTCCGGGCCTGTCGATGGACCTCGACTTCTGGTTCGATCCGCTGGCCGCGATCATGTCGGTGCTGGTGCTGGGCATCGGCACGCTGATCCTGGTCTACTGCGCGCGCTACTTCACCGACGACGAACCCCGGCTCGGCATCTTCGCCGCCGAGATGGTGGCCTTCGCCGGCGCCATGTTCGGCCTCGTCGCCAGCGACAACATGTTGCTGCTGTACACGTTCTGGGAACTGACGACGGTCCTGTCGTTCCTGCTGGTCGGGCATTACGCCGAACGCGCGTCGAGTCGCCGGGCGGCGACGCAAGCGCTGCTCGTCACCACCGCGGGTGGTCTGGCCATGCTGGTCGGCATCATCATCCTCGGCCAGGTGAGTGGCACGTACAACCTGTCCGAACTGATCGAGGTCGCACCTCGCGGCTGGCTCGCCGGTGTCGGCGTCGTGCTGGTCCTCATCGGCGCCCTGTCGAAGTCCGCGATCGTGCCGCTGCACTTCTGGCTGCCCGGAGCGATGGCCGCCCCCACCCCGGTCAGCGGCTACCTGCACGCCGCGGCCATGGTGAAGGCCGGCATCTATCTCGTGGCCAGACTGTCGCCCGGTTTCGCCGACTCGGCGCCCTGGCGATTCACGATCATCACGCTCGGCCTGCTGACGATGGTCCTCGCCGGGTGGCGGGCGATGCGCGCCTTCGACCTCAAACTGGTGCTCGCGTTCGGCACCGTCAGCCAGCTCGGTTTCATGATGGTGCTCGTCGGCCTCGGCACCCGCGACGCCGCGCTCGCCGGCATGACGATGGTGGTCGCCCACGCGATGTTCAAGGCCGCGTTGTTCATGGTGGTCGGGATCATCGACCACACGACAGGCACCCGCGACCTCCGCAAACTCGCGCACCTCGGTGACCGTGCGCCCGCGCTCGCGGTCGTCGCCGCACTGGCCGCGGCGAGCATGGCCGGGCTTCCCCCGTTCCTCGGGTTCGTCGGCAAGGAAGCCGCATTCGACTCCCTGCTGAGCACGACCGTCCTCGCCGACCCGGCGCGGATCGTCACCGTCGGCGTCGTGGTGTTCGGTTCGATCCTGACGCTCGCCTACAGCGTGCGGTTCATGTGGGGCGCCTTCGGTCGCAAGCGGCTCGCGCGGCCGAGCCCGGCCGTGCTGGGCATGCACGCACCCGGACCGTTGTTCCTCGCAGCGCCCGCCGTTCTCTCGGTGCTGAGCCTGGCGGCGGGACTCGCGGCGCCGCAGCTCGAGAAGCTGCTGACGCCGTACTCGCAGACCCTGCCCGCCGAGGGCGTCTCCGACTACCACCTCGCCCTGTGGCACGGCATGAACACCGCGCTGGCGCTCACCCTGCTGGTGTTCGCCGTCGGCACCGCGCTCTTCGTGGCGCAGCGCTGGGTCAACCGGTTGCGGTTCGAGCATCCGCCGCTCGGCAACGCCGACCGCATCTACGACGCGACGCTACGCGGGATGGACGCGCTGTCGATGCGGCTGACCGGCGCCACCCAGCGCGGTTCGCTGCCGCTGACCCAGGCGACCATCCTCGGCACCCTCGTGGTGGTGCCGCTGGTACTGCTCGTCGTCGGCACGAATACCGGCGCCGACGTCCGGTTGTGGGATTCGCCGGTGCAGTTCGTGATCGGGCTGATGATGGTCGCGGCCGCGCTCGCCGCCACGGTGATGCGCAACCGTCTGGCGGGCGTGATCCTTGTCGGTCTCAGCGGCTACGGCTGCGGTGTGCTGTTCGCCCTCCACGGCGCCCCCGACCTCGCACTCACCCAGTTCCTGGTGGAGACGCTGACCCTCGTCATCTTCGTGCTCGTGTTCCGGAAACTTCCCGCCGAGGTCGACGAGCGACGGGCCATCGGATTCAAGATTCCTCGGGCGCTGCTGGCGGTCGCGGTCGGTGCCACCATCACCACGATCGGCGCGTACGCCATCAACGCGCGGAACTCGGTGCCGATCTACGAGCGACTCCCCGACGCCGCGTACTACCTCGGCAACGGCAAGAACGTCGTCAACGTCCTGCTCGTCGACATCCGTGCCTGGGACACGCTCGGCGAGATCTCGGTGCTGCTGGTGGCGGCCACGGGTGTCGCGAGCCTGGTGTTCCGCAACCGCCGCTTCGGCAGCGCCCCCCGAGTGTCCGACGCCCCCGCGGTCACCGCCGATTCGTCGGCGTCGCATTCCGAGACCACGTGGCTGCTCGGCGGCGATCTCATCGATCCGAAACACCGGTCCCTGGTCCTCGAGGTGACGACCCGGCTGATCTTCCCGACCATCATGGTGTTGTCGGTCTACTTCTTCTTCGCCGGCCACAACGCACCCGGCGGCGGGTTCGCCGGCGGCCTCACGGCCGGTCTCGCGCTGGTCCTGCGATACCTCGCGGGCGGACGGTACGAACTCGGCGAAACCGTCCCGATCGACGCGGGCAAGATCCTGGGCCTCGGGCTCACCCTTGCCGCGGGCACCGCGCTGGCGTCGCTGTTCCTCGGCGCCCCGGCACTCTCCTCCGCGGTGTTCGAGGTGACGCTGCCACTGGTCGGCCACGTCAAGATGGTCACCGCCCTGTTCTTCGACCTGGGTGTGTATCTCATCGTGGTCGGGCTCGTACTCGACGTGCTCCGCAGTCTCGGCGCACGTCTCGACGCACAGATCGAGGTGAACCAGCGATGAGCGCGAACATCGGATTTCTCGTCATCATCGGCGTCCTGGTGTCGGCCGGCGTCTACCTGCTCATCGAACGCAGCATCACCCGCATGCTGCTGGGACTGCTGCTGTTCGGCAACGGCATCAATCTCCTGATCCTCACGTCCGGGGGTACGGACGGCAATCCGCCCATCGTCGGCCGCGAGTCCATTCACGAGTCGATGGCCGACCCGCTGGCTCAGGCGATGATCCTGACGGCGATCGTCATCACGATGGGCATCGCCGGCTTCGTGCTCGCGCTCGCGTACCGGTCGTTCAAGATCACCACGCAGGACGCCGTCGAGAACGACCCCGAGGACACCAAGGTCCTGCGGCGCCGGTCGCCCGCCGAGGCTCCCGACCGCGACCGCTCCGACGACCCGGTCACCGGCGAGCCGAGTTTCAGCGGCGACGCATTCGACAAGGACGGAAACCCCATTCCCCTGGAAGAGCTGAAGAACCTCGAAGACCTCGAATGCTACGAAGACCTGCACGAGGGTGACTTCGACGACGAAGAGGACTCCGACAAGGCCGGGATCGGGGAGAAGTCGTGACCATTTCCCCGCACATCATCACGGCCCTCGCGCCGCTGCCCGTTCTCGTCCCGATGCTCGCCGCGGCGGCCACGCTGGTGCTCGGCCGGCGTCCGCGGGCCCAGCGGATCATCACGCTCGTCGCGTTGATCGGTGTCCTCGTCGTGTCCGGACTGCTGCTGTTCCTCGCCGACCGCGACGGGACGACGGCCATCCAGGTGGGTGGCTGGGATTCGCCGATCGGCATCACGCTGGTGGTCGACCGGCTGTCCGCGATGATGCTGGTGGTCTCGTCGATCGTGCTGCTCGCCGTCATGGCGTACGCCGTGGGTCAGGGCATCCGCGACGGCGGTGAGGACCAGCCCGTCTCGATCTTCCTGCCGACGTATCTGGCGCTGACGGCGGGCATCTCCAACGCGTTCCTGGCGGGCGATCTGTTCAATCTGTACGTCGGCTTCGAGGTGCTCCTCGCCGCCAGCTTCGTGCTGCTGACGCTCGGTGCGAGCGCCGACCGCGTCCGTGCGGGTGTGTCGTACGTGATGGTGTCGATGGTGTCGTCGCTGATCTTCCTGGCTGGTATCGCGTTCGCCTACGCGGCCACCGGAACCCTCAACCTCGCCGACATGGCCACCCGCCTCGACGGCATCCCGTCCGGCACGCGCACCGCCATCTTCGGTGTGCTGCTCGTGGCATTCGGCATCAAGGCGGCGGTGTTCCCGCTGTCGACATGGCTGCCCGACTCCTACCCCACCGCGCCCGCCCCCGTCACCGCCGTGTTCGCCGGCCTGCTCACCAAGGTGGGTGTGTACGCGATCATCCGCGCGCACACGCTGCTCTTCCCGGAGGGCGAACTCGACAACGTGCTGATGGTGTGCGGCCTCCTGACGATGCTCGTCGGCATCCTCGGCGCGATCGCGCAGAGCGACATCAAACGACTACTGTCCTTCACCCTGGTCAGCCACATCGGGTACATGGTGTTCGGTATCGCGCTGTCCACCCAGTCGGGGCTGTCGGGGGCCATCTACTACGTGGCACACCACATTCTGGTGCAGACCACACTGTTCCTGGTGGTCGGTCTGATCGAACGCCAGGCCGGGTCGTCGTCGTTGCGACGTCTCGGCGGGCTCGCCGCGGCGAGCCCCGTCCTGGCCATCGTGTTCCTGGTTCCGGCCCTCAACCTCGGTGGCATTCCCCCGTTCTCCGGGTTCATCGGCAAGGTCGCGCTGCTGCAGGCCGGCTCGGCGGATGCGAGCGTGCTGGCGTGGATCCTCGTCGGGGGCGGCACCCTCACCAGCCTTCTCACGCTGTACGTCGTCGCCCGTGTGTGGACCAAGGCGTTCTGGCGGGCCCGCGCCGACGCCCCCGAGGGTGACCTCGCGGACGTCAGCCCGTCGGCGCTGCTCGACGAGTCCGAGGCCGACATCTCGTTCGACGACCGCGCCGACGTGGGCCGTATCCCCGCGATGATGCTCATCCCCACCGTCGCCCTCGTCGCCGTAGGGCTGGCGATGACGGTGTTCGCCGGCCAGATCATCCAGATCAGTGATCGCGCGGCGAGCGATCTGCAGAACCGGTCCATCTACATCGACGCCGTCCTCGGCGGGCACCCCGGCGGCGAAGCGCAGGAGGCACCGCGATGAAACGCGAGAGACTTCTCCAGTTCGGCGCGCTGCTGTGGCTGATGGCAGTGTGGATCCTGTTGTGGGGCAACGTCAGCTGGGGCAACATCCTCGGCGGGCTCGCCGTCGGCGCGCTCATCATGGTGCTCATGCCGCTGCCGCGGGTGCCCGTGGAAGGCCGGGTGCACGTCCTGCCGCTGCTCCGGCTGGCGGTGATATTCGTGTACTACTCGCTCCAGTCGAGCCTCCAGATCGCGTGGCTCGCACTCCGGCCCGGGCCGCCGCCCGTCACCGGGGTCCTGCGCTACCAGCTGGGAATCAAGTCGGACCTCGTCCTGACGCTGTGCATCGACGTACTGAACCTGATTCCGGGCACCATGGTCCTCGAGATCGACCAGGTGCGGCGGATCGTCTACGTGCACGTCCTGGACATGGGATCGCAGAAGGCGGTCAGCCAGTTCTACCGCACGGTCGCGCAATTGGAGCGGTTGTTCATCGAGGCGTTCGAACGCGACTCCGACTGGAAACCGAGCCCCTGGCACAACCGCGACTTGCAATACGACGACCCCACTCAGGAGGGCAGCTCATGACAGTCGTCTCGGTCATATCCGGAATCGTCCTGGTCGTCGCCGGGGTCCTGACGACATTCCGGCTGCTCGACGGGCCCAACTCGCTGGACCGCCTCGTCGCCCTCGACACCCTGATCGCGCTCGCCATGTGCGGGCTCGCCGTGTGGGCCGCGTACACCGGAGACACGACGATCGTGCCCGCCATCGTCGCGTTGTCGTTGGTGGGGTTCATCGGTTCGGTGTCGGTGGCCCGGTTCCGGGTGAGTGACAAGTCGTGACCACCGTGCTGAACGTCATCGGGGCCACGCTCATGCTGTGCGGCTCCCTGCTCGCACTGACGGCCGCCATCGCCATCGTCCGATTCCCGGACACTCTGCGCCGCATGCACGCCGCCACCAAACCGCAGGTGGTCGGTCTCATCATGGTTCTCGCGGGCGCCGTCCTCGAACTGCGTGGCAACGTCGACATCTGGATGCTGATCCTCGTCGGCATCTTCACCCTCTTCACCGCGCCGGTCATCGCGCACAGCGTCGGCCGGGTCGCGTACCGGGAGCAGCGAGATCAGGACGGGCTGTTGATGATCAACGAGTTGGAGCCGCCAGAACATCAGTGACCGCTGCCTTCGCGCCGCTGCCCCACCGCGCGAGTGCGGTGTCGGGCCGGGCGAAGAACGTCGCGTAGAACCCGAGGCTCATTGCGGCGAGGGCACCGAGGACGAGCGGTCCGGACACCTCGGGGAATCGGCCCATCGGCACCGCGAGGTAGCGGTAGCTGAGGAGCAGTCCGGCCAGCACCAGCGCGCCGCCCCCGACGAGACGGACCCGGAACCAGCCCCACCCCCGTTCGGGGTCGCGCAACGCGGATTCGATGGTCAGGCACAGGACGGCGCCGGCGACCAGGTCGACGCCGTAGTGGTAGCCGAAGCCGAGGGTCGCCGTCAGCGTGCACACCAGCCAGAACGTGCCGCCGAGGCGCAGCCACCAGGCGCCCTGCCGGGAGTGGATGAACAGGGCGAGGGCCCACGCCGTGTGCAGGCTCGGCATGCAGTTGCGGGGGGTCACCGAATCGAACGACATCGGTTCGGGCGCGAAGTCGGGTGTCGGGACGATGTTGGGCCAGTAGTCGCTGACCTGGAACCCCTGACCTTCGGTGCCGAACGCGAAGATCGGTCCGACCACCGGGAACAACACGTAGAACACGGGCCCGATGAGACCGATCAGTAGGAACGTGCGCACCAGGTAGTGCGACGGCCAGCCGTTCCGCAGTTGGTAGACGGCCACCGCGATGGCCGCGACCGGCAGTTCGATGTAGACCCAGTGGAGGATGCCGTAGCCGACGGGTCCGAGGGCGTCGACGAACTGCCCCAGGTGCCACGACGGGCTGCCCAGCGCGTGATCGGCCAGCTGGGCGTATTCGTCCAGGACCATCGGCCCGGCCATGATCGTGACCTGTAGCCAGGCGTCGCCGAATTTGGTCGCGAGAATCAGCAGCGCACCGAGGCCGACACCCTTGAGGGCGCTGCGCCGGTGGTCGCCGGTCCAGCGGACTGCCGCGTACACGCCCACCGCGGTGAGTACCCAGGTCGCGCCGTTTCCGACGGTCAGCGGTCCACCGGACAGGTAGCGCACCGCGGCGACCACGACGTCGATGCCGGCTGCGGCGGAGAGTGTGACGACGCGCTGGCGATTGGTGAGCCCGACCATCGCGAGCGCGAGGCCGGCCCACGGGACCGACGCCGACTTGGGGGTCAGGACGTAGTCGTGGAACAGGCTTTCGAGGGGACCCTGGAAACCCTGTATGGACGCCACCGATTGGACCACCACCAGCAGGATCGCCACACCGAGCGCCCCGCCCGCCACGAACATGCGGGAACGATCGACGGGCCCACCCGGCCGTACAACGGCAACATCGTCGATCGACACCCGCCAAGTGTAAACAACACGTGAACGGGAAGTGGACGAGTGTCCTGCCCGAGACCGTCTTTCAGGTCCCGAGCTCCTTCACCAACGCATCGACCACGGCCACCAGGTCACCGCCGGTCGCCTCCGCGACCTGACGTTGCCGCTGGTAGGACGCTCCGCGACGGGGAATCTCGGCGACGGCGGCCAATTCGTCCGCGCAGCCGAGACGCACGGCGGTCGGGGCCAGCTTCTCGAGCAGGTCGTTCAGGTCGTCGGTGACGAGCCGCTCGTTGCTGTCCTCGTCGAGAATGATCTCGGCGTCGAGCCCGTACCGCGCGGCCCGCCACTTGTTCTCCTTCACGTGCCACGGCTGCAGGTTGGGCAGGTTCTCACCCGCCTCGAAACGCCGGTCCAGGTCGACGATCAGGCAGTGCACGAGCGCGACGAGGGAACTGAGTTCGGCGCGGGTGGAGATGCCGTCGAAGACGCGGACCTCGATGGTGCCCCACCGCGGCGCCGGCCGGATGTCCCAGTGCATCCCGCCGATCTTGGTGATCACCCCGGTCTTCATCTGGTCGCTGATGAAATCCTCGTACTGCCCCCAGTTCGCGAACTGGTACGGCAGTCCCGCGGTGGGGAGTTGCTGGAACATCAGCGCACGGTTACTCGCGTACCCCGTGTTGACGCCGGCCCACATCGGTGAGGACGCCGACAGCGCGAGCAGATGCGGGTACCGCTGCAGCAGCGCGTTGAGGATCGGGAACACCTTCTGCGGCGAGGACACACCGACGTGGACGTGCACACCCCAGATGAGCATCTGACGGCCCCACCACTGGGTACGTTCGATCAGCTCGTCGTAATCCGGTGTGCGCGTGACCAATTGGGTCGACCACTGAGCAAACGGGTGCGTTCCCGCGCAGATCAGATCCACGCCGAGCGGGTTCGCCGCCCGCCGCAACAGGTCGAGCGACTCGTCGAGGTCATCCATCGCCTCACCGACGGTGGAGTGGATACCGGTGACGAGTTCGACGGTGTTGCGCAGCAACTCCTTGGTGATCCGCGGATCCTCGGGACCGGCGAGATTCGCCACCGCGTCGAATACCTCCGCGGCCGTGTTGGAGAGATCCCGCGTGACCCTGTCGACCAGCGCGATCTCCCACTCGACGCCCAGTGTCGGCCGCGGCGAACCGGGAAAAGGAACTACCACGGTTTCGATCCAACCACAGGCCGCAGTGCGCGGCAGCGCACCGACATCCCGGCCGAAGCCGGGATGTCACGCGACTCAGCTGGCGCCGATGACACCGCAGGCCACCCGGGAGCCTGCGTCCCCGGTGTTCAGGGTTTCCTGATCGGGGGCGGGTGCGTAACGGGTGGGTATGTTGGCGAAATTGTCGGGACCAGAGTGGATCATGACCGCGGTGCCGCTGTCGCCGTTCTTCAGGTCCTCGACCGTGAAGGCGTCGGTGGTGGTGACCAATTCGGCCGTGCCGTCGGCCAGCACCTGCAGCGACGTGAGGTCGCCGCTCGCGGGGTGCCCCGAGTGGCCCTCGGCCTGGAAGTGCCCGCCAGCCGACAGGAAGTTTCCGGGCGCACCCCCGGTCGGTGCCACCGAGTTCGTCTCACACTTGCCGACGGAGTGCACGTGGAAACCGTGGAATCCGGGCGTCTGATCCTTGACGGAAACGGTGACCTCGACGTGGCTACCTGCCTGCTTGAACGTGGCGGTGCCGACGTCGTCACCCTCGGCGTTCTTCAGCGTCGCGCTGACCGCGCCGCTCTCCGCGGATTCACCGGAACCGCTCTCGGCGTCGCCGGGAACGCCTGCGGCGCTGGGATCGGCGGCGCCGGTCCAGACGGGAGGAGTGGTTCCGGGAACGTCGGTCGGCTCCTCGTTGTTACTGCAGGCGGTCAGTCCGAGTGCCGCAATGGCCACCACCGGGGTGACAATGCGCCAGGACATCCGACGGGTAGAACTCGAGGCCATCAAACCGCTCCTTTGAGGTGGCGAAGAAGTGCATCTGATCATAACCGCGGCGACGGTGCACCGACCGTCCGGTCTACTGCGCGGAGGTGACGATGACGATCACACCGGCAGACGAATTCGCGATACCCGGGAACCGCGGCTGGGCCGACACCCCGAGCTGCGCGGCGATCTCCGTGGCCGCTTCCTTCTCGGCGGCGGAAGTCCCGTAGTACACCGTGGTTTCGGAGATGGTGCCGTCGCTGTAGTTGCCGGTTTCCGACACCGTCCACCCCGAGGACATCAGTTCGGTGGCCGTCTGGCTTGCGAGACCGGTGACATTGCTGTTGTTGAGCACCCGTACCGGGACCGACGCCGCGTCGGCGGACTTCGAGGTGCTCGGGGCGCCGGACGCGGTGCTCGCCGCGGACGCCGAGGTGGCACCCGCCGCTCCGGCGGCCGTCGTCGAGCGCGCGGCGGGAGTGGTCGTGGCGGCCGCCGTGGTCGTGACGGTGGCGGCGGTCTCCTCCGAGTCGGAGCCTCCGAGGGAGGCGAACCCGAGACCCGCGAACAGAATCGCGAGGGCGATCAGCACCATCGCGAGGGCGCGTAACGGCGGGCCGGACGATTCGGGTTTCGGAGTACTCACGATGTCGACCTTAGCGACCGGGTGCTACGTGACGTCGAACCCGAGGCGACGGGCGGCGCGGGCCTTCTGCCTGCTCGCGCGCAGCCGTCGCAGCCGCTTCACGAGCATCGGGTCGGCTGCCAGTGCCTCCGGCCGGTCCACCAGCGCGTTGAGAACCTGGTAGTACCGGGTGGCGGACATGTCGAACAGCTCTTTGATCGCTTCTTCCTTCGCACCGGCGTACTTCCACCATTGGCGCTCGAAGGACAGGATGTCGTGCTCGCGACGCGAGAGGCCGTCGTCGCCGACGTCCTTGACCCCCGCCGAGTTGTCGCCGTCGATGCGCTCGGACTGGTTCCGACTACGCGCTGTTGCGCCGTCCATCTCACTCCTCGACTACTAGCTCTCGCTCGACCTCAGCGAAACCACGTTCCCCCGGCTCCTCGATCGCGTGGCCGACCGAGCAACGAATTACACCGCTGTTCTTCAGCGACTATTCAACCATGACGAACGCCGCGGGCAGTGCGAACGGCTCGGGCGCGCCGCACTATCCTTGACGACCATGGCCATCCTCCCCATCCGGATCGTGGGCGACCCGGTACTGCACGAACCGACCGAGGCAGTGTCCCAGTCACCTGCGGAACTCGCTGAGATCATCGCCGACATGTACGACACGATGGACGCCGCCAACGGCGTCGGGCTCGCCGCCAACCAGGTCGGCCTGCCGCTACGGTTGTTCGTCTACGACTGCCCGGACGTCGACGGAGACGGCAGGGCGCTGCGCCGCCGGGGGTGCGTCGTCAACCCGGTCCTCGAAACGTCGGAACGACCCGAGACCATGCCGGATCCGGACGACGACGTCGAGGGCTGCCTGTCGGTGCCGGGCGAACAGTTCCCCACCGGGCGGGCCGAGTGGGCGAAGGTCACCGGCACCGACGCCGACGGCAACGCCGTCGAGATCGAGGGCCACGGCTTCTTCGCACGCATGCTGCAGCACGAGGTCGGTCACCTCGACGGCTTCCTCTACGTCGACATGCTGGTCGGCCGCAACGCGCGCGCCGCCAAGAAAACCATCAAGCGCGCCGGCTGGGGCGTTCCCGGTCTCAGCTGGGTGCCGGGAACGGTCGAAGACCCGTTCGGGCATGACGACTGACATTCCGCTCGGAAGTCGGGTGGTGCTGCGATATCAGCTTCCACCCGGCCACAGCCATCCGATGACCGACGTCATCGGGGTGCTGGAGAGCGTCGAACCGGTGGTGGTCGTCCGCGCCGCGGACGGCTCGGTCGTCGAGGTGGATCCGGAGCGGGTGGTCGCGCTGAAGGCCGTCCCCGCGCGACCGGTGCGCGCGAGCGAGATCCGGTCCCTCGAACTGGCCTCCGCCGACGGCTGGCCGGGTGTCGAGCACGCATGGATCGACGGGTGGCTCGCCCGCTACGGTCACGGCTTCACCGGACGCGCCAACTCGGCGGCCCCGCTCGGCGACCGCGGGTCGGTCGGCAGCCTGGACGACGCCTCCCCCGGCGGCACGCTCGACCGTCTGCGCGAGTGGTACGCCGAGCGCGACCGCCCGCTGCGGTTGCTGATCCCCGACCGGCTGGGCGAGGTACCGCTCGGCTGGAACGTCAGCGACGAAGTGGTCGTGATGGCGGCCGACATCGACAACCTGGCTCTGCCCGAGGGCCCCCGAACCACCACCGTCACCGATCACCCCGATCCGGACTGGCTCGCCCTCTATCGCTACCGCGGGTCCGCGCTCCCCGACTTCGCGGTCGACGTGCTGGATTCGGTCCGCGGCGGCACCCTCGGGTTCGGTCGGATCGGCGCCGCCGACTCGACGCTCCTCGCCGTCGCCCGCGGATCCGTCACGTCCGCGCCCGACGACCGCCGGTGGGTCGGGCTCACCGCGGTCGAGGTCGCGGAGGCTCACCGCCGCCACGGAATCGGCAGCCTCATCTGCGGCGACATGATCAACTGGGGACGCGAACACGGCGCGACCCACGCGTGTCTGCAGGTCGCCGTCGAGAACGAGGGCGCGCAGGCGATGTACCGCAACCTCGGCTTCATGGCGCACCACCGGTACCGCTACGCCACCGAACCTGTCGGCTGACGACCTGTCGGAGAGTGCCGCTAGGGTGGCTGCCGTGCGCATCGCAACCTGGAACGTGAACTCTGTTCGTGCCCGTACCGACCGGATCCTGGACTGGCTCCAGCGGTCCGACGTCGACGTGCTCGCGATGCAGGAAACCAAGTGCAAGGACGAGCAGTTCCCGTACGAGCGTTTCCGTGAACTGGGCTACGAGGTCGCACACGTGGGCCTCAGCCAGTGGAACGGCGTCGCGATCGCGTCCCGCGTCGGTCTCGAGGACGTGCAGATCGGGTTCGAGGATCAGCCCGGTTTCCACAAGGACCCGGAGGTCGCGCCCGCACAGGAAGCCCGCGCCATCGGCGCCACGTGCAACGGCGTCCGCATCTGGAGCCTGTACGTCCCCAACGGCCGTGAGCTGGCCGATCCGCACTACACGTACAAGCTCGACTGGCTGGCGAAGTTGCACACCGACGCGGTCGGGTGGCTGGGGCAGAACCCGGACGCGCAGATCGCGCTGGTCGGCGACTGGAACGTGGCCCCCACCGACGAGGACGTCTGGGATCCGGCGCTGTTCGAGGGCAAGACGCACACGTCCGCCCCCGAGCGTGAGGCGTTCCAGGCGTTCGTCGAATCCGGATTCGCCGACGTCGTCCGGCCACACACCCCGGGTCCCGGTGTCTACACCTACTGGGATTACACCCAGTTGCGGTTCCCGAAGAAGCAGGGAATGCGCATCGACTTCGTGCTGGGATCGCCTGCCCTCGCCGGCCGCGTCGACAAGGCCGAGATCGACCGCAACGAACGCAAGGGCAAGGGCGCCAGCGATCATGCGCCGGTCATCGTCGACCTCGGCGACTGAGAACGCAGCACACCGAGCGCTACGACCGCGCACCCGAACCCGATCAGCACTCCGTGCCCGATGCGCAGTGGGGCGTCGACGTAGAACTGCGGGATGAACAGAGCGAATCCCACTGCCATCGGGATCCCCGCCCAGCCGGCGATCAGCCGGGATCGGGCGATCGCGACGGCGGCCGCGGCTGCGCCGACTGCGATGAGTAGCAGTCCTGCGGCGAACAGCGTCGCCTGCGCCGCGCCCATCCGCACGCTCTCGGCGAGGGTCGTGACGGTCCCCTCGTCCAGGCCGCTGCCGCCCAGGGCGTGCAGCGCGAATGTTTCGGCCCCGTAGTACGGCAGCGTCAGCCCTGTCCCGATCCACGACGCCGCCACTGCGACCACCGCCGCCCGTTCGCCACCCGTCCGTTTCAGCACGCCGCTGAGCGCGACGAGCGCAAGCCCGAACGCGATGAACCCGCCGACGGCGGCGAGGTGTGCGACGAGCCACCACGGTGAGGCGAACTCGGCCCGTCCGTCCGGCGACCCGCCCGCCGCGTAGGGACGCACCACGGGGTAGACGACGAACAGGCCACCGGCGAGGGTGAACAGCGCCGCGGCGCAGATCCGTGCGACCCCGGTACGACTCTCGATCCGATCCGACACGGTCATGACGACTCCTTCATTGTGAGCACCGCTCTCTATACAGAGCAGTATTCACAGCAGAGTCGCAGATGGCAAGAGCAGTGCTCTCGAAAGTAGGGCTACTCGGCCACCAGAACGTCGAGATGCTCTGGATTCAGCGCCAGGTAGCGCTGGACATACGTGCAGATGGGACGCACTTTCCAGCCACGCCGACGCGCCGAGCCGAGCGCCTCGCCCACGAGGACCGCAGCCAGCCCGCGTCCACCGAACTCTTCCTTGACGACCGTGTGCATGAACGCGACCACCTCGCCCGGCTTCGCGGTGAATCCGGGAATGTCGTCCTCGTCCCGGTAGCCGAGGATGCCGATCAACTCGTCCCCCAGCCACAGATCGAATCGTTCATGGGCAGGGTTGTCGAGCACGCGAGCATCAGCGGCCGTGATGTTCCCCGACGACTCGGAACTGTTCGAAATGTGATCCATGCCACTCATGGAATCAGTAAGGCGGCATCCTCGCGAGCGGAATCGCCGCTCCCGGAACCGTTTCGTTGCCGACGGGTGCTCGATTCGTGCCCCGACCGTCGTCAGCCCTCCACCGGGACGACGAGGTCGCGGTACTCGGGGTGCGCCGAAACGAAGCGCTGCACGTACGTGCACACGGGCCGGACCTTCCAGCCGTACCCGCGGGCGAGGTCGAGGGAGCGACCCACCATGAGGGCGGCGAGTCCGCGGTGGCCGAAGTCCTCCACGATCACGGTGTGCATGAACGAGACCACCGGCACCTGCCGCCCCCGACTCTTCGGGCCCGGCGGTCGGGCGGCCACCACGCCCACGCCGGCACCGGCGCCGGGCGGGGTGTCCGCGAGGTCGAAATACCCGAGGATGCCGACCAGGTCACCACTCAGGCGTAGCTCGAATCGGTTCTGATCGGCGTTGTCGATCACGTCCACAACCTGCGCGTCCGTCAGCATGGCTATCTCCTGGGGGTGTGTCGTAATCGAAATGTGATGTTCATCACCCTTTATACCGATGCCGGGAACCGCTGTCCAAGTTTCACCCGAATGATTGCTCACAGAGATCTCGGTTACAGTTTGTGTGACAACTACACATCCACGGGGGCTCGCACCAGCGGGCTGAGAGGACGGCTAGGGCCGTCGACCGTCGAACCTGTCCGGGTAATGCCGGCGTAGGGAGCATCATCGATGAGCACAAACGTATCTACAGCCACGTCCGTCACCACGGGACCGATCGAGGGCAGCACCAAGCAGTACCTGCTGTCGGCCGACGACGTCCGGGTGCCGGTCCGGCGCGTCCACCTCACCAACGGTGAGCACCTCGACGTGTACGACACGTCGGGTCCGTACACCGACGCGGACGCCACGATCGACCTGGAAGCGGGACTGCCGCATCTGCGCGCACCGTGGATCGCCGACCGGGAGGGCACCCAGCTCGACGCCGCCCGCGCCGGCGTCGTCACCCCCGAGATGCAGTATTGCGCTGCACGCGAGGGTGTTTCACCCGAGACGGTGCGCACCGAGGTCGCGGCGGGGCGCGCCGTGATCCCGGCCAACCGCTGCCATCCCGAACTCGAGCCGATGATCATCGGCAAGGCGTTCGCGGTGAAGATCAACGCGAACATCGGCAACAGCGCGGTCACGTCGTCGATCGCGGAAGAGGTCGAGAAGATGGTGTGGGCGACGCGGTGGGGCGCAGACACCATCATGGACCTGTCCACCGGAAAGAACATCCACGAGACCCGGGAATGGATCCTGCGCAATTCGCCCGTGCCCGTGGGAACGGTGCCGATCTACCAGGCGCTCGAGAAGGTCGGCGGCGACCCGACCGCGCTCACCTGGGAGATCTACCGCGACACCGTGATCGAACAGTGCGAGCAGGGCGTCGACTACATGACGGTCCACGCCGGTGTACTGCTTCGTTACATCCCGCTGACCGCACGCCGGGTCACCGGCATCGTCTCCCGCGGTGGGTCGATCATGGCCGCCTGGTGTCTGGCCCATCACCGGGAATCGTTCCTGTACAACCACTTCGACGAACTGTGTGAGATCCTCCACCGCTACGACGTCACGTTCTCGCTCGGTGACGGCCTGCGCCCCGGCTCCATCGCGGACGCCAACGACGAAGCCCAGTTCGCGGAACTGCGCACCCTCGGCGAGCTCACGCGGATCGCGAAATCCCATGGGGTGCAGGTGATGATCGAAGGTCCCGGGCACGTCCCGATGCACAAGATCGTGGAGAACGTGCGCCTCGAGGAGGAGTTGTGCGAGGAGGCGCCGTTCTACACGCTCGGGCCGCTCGCCACCGACATCGCGCCGGCGTACGACCACATCACGTCCGCGATCGGCGCGGCGATGATCGCGCAGGCCGGCACCGCGATGCTCTGCTACGTGACCCCCAAGGAACACCTGGGACTGCCGAATCGGGACGACGTCAAGACCGGGGTCATCACGTACAAGATCGCGGCGCACGCCGCGGACCTCGCGAAGCAGCATCCGCGGGCGCAGGAGCGGGACGACGCGCTGTCGAAGGCGCGGTTCGAATTCCGCTGGCACGACCAGTTCGCGCTGTCCCTCGACCCGGATACCGCGCGGGAGTTCCACGACGAGACGCTGCCCGCCGAGCCGGCGAAGACGGCCCACTTCTGCTCGATGTGCGGCCCGAAGTTCTGTTCGATGCGGATCTCCGCCGACGTGCGCGAGTACGCACAGCAACATGGACTCGATTCGGTCGAAGCCATCGAGGCGGGCATGGCCGAGAAGTCGAGCGAGTTCGTCGACGCAGGTGGTCGCGTGTATCTGCCCGTCGAATCCGTCACCTCAGAGAATCGGTAAGGTCCCCTTCGTGAAGCTGCTGCCCCTGACCCCCGACGGCCAGACCCCCGTCCGAGTCCTCACCATCGCCGGCACCGATTCCGGCGGTGGCGCCGGGATCCAGGCCGACTCGCGGACGATGGCCCTGTGCGGCGTCCACGCATGTGTCGCGGTCGCCGCGGTGACGGTGCAGAACTCGGTGGGCGTCAGTGGTTTCCACGAGATTCCGCCGGAGACGGTGGCCGCGCAGGTGCGGTGCGTCGTCGACGACATCGGGGTCGGGGCAGCGAAGACGGGCATGCTGGCGTCGACGGCCATCATCGAGGCCGTCGCCGCCGTGTGCACGGAGGTCGGGATCGGCCGCGACCAACCGGTCCCGCTGGTCGTGGACCCGGTGTGCGCGTCGATGCACGGAGATCCACTCCTGCATGCCGAGGCACTGGACGCCGTGCGGAACACGCTGATCCCGATCGCCACAGTGGTCACCCCGAACCTCGACGAGATCCGGTTGATCACCGGCATCGAGGTGGTGGACGACGTGACCGCGCGCCGGGCAGCCGAAGCGTTGCACGCGCTCGGGGCGCAGTGGTCGATCGTGAAGGGCGGGCATCTCCGGACATCGGCGTCGAGCACCGATCTGCTGTTCGACGGTGACAGGTTCCTCGAGTTCAGCAGTCCCCGCATCGACACCGGCAACGACCACGGCGGCGGCGACACCCTCGCTGCCGCCATCGCGAGCGCTCTCGCCCACGGGTGGTCCGTGCCCGACGCGGTGGCGTTCGGTAAGGAATGGGTCACCAAGTGCCTGGAGGCGTCGTACGACCTGGGCGCCGGTCACGGCCCCGTCTCTCCCCTGTGGCGACTTCGTCACTCGTGAGTACTTCTTGACGTCCGGGGTGGTTGAGAAGTACTCACGGGCGGCGGAGCCGCAACCGCCAGATACCGAGGTCGGAGGGCACCCCGCTGGGCGCGGGGGCGAAGAAGGCGCGTCGCCACGGCTTGACGCCGACACCCAGTTCGTCGAGGGTGCCCGGCTGCAGACTCGACAGCGTGGCGGACGACGCCATCACGTTGCCGTCGCCGCCCAGTCCCATCATGCGTGCCGCGATCGTCACGTCCACGCCGAGCCAGTCGCTGCCGATCTGCCGAGGCACACCGGTGTGGATGCCGACGCGCATGCGGGGGCGGTAGCCGTCCACCTCCACCTCCGCGAGCGCTTCCTGTGCGGCGAAGACGGCGTCGATCGCGCGGTCCGGGCTGGGGAAGACGGCCATCACGCCGTCCCCCAGGCGTTTCACCACGTGTCCTCCGCGGTCGACGATGGGGGTCTCGACGGCTCGGGCGACGTCGCGCAGCAAGGCGAGGGTGGCGCTGTCACCGGCGGGCAGCGACCAACTGGAGAAGCCGACCAGGTCGGTGAACACGATGGTCACTTCCTGCGTTCCCCGACCGCGTCCGGTGCGCTCGAGCAGCGCTTGCCACACTTGCAGCGCGCCGAGGCTCATCTCGCGGGACGCGCCGGGCTGGTGGTCGAGGAAGCGATCCGCGACGCGGGCGATGGCCCGTGCGCTCCCGGGTCCCGCCGTGGACAGCGGGTCGCCGAACGCGGGATCACCGGGCAGCGCGCGACGAAACCTGCGCAGCCCCTCGATCAGCTGCGGCTGCCGGTTGATCGATCCCACCCAGCCCAGAACCTTGTCGCCTCGTTTCGGTGTCTGCGCAGCGTCGAGTTCGGCACTGTTCTCTTCGGCCGGGTCGTCGCTCACGGGAGTAAGGGTAACCCAGCGTCACATGCACAAACTCGTGACGAATCGGACATCACTCCGCGGCCCGCGCCTTCTCCCGGTCCGCGCCGATGGGGACACCGTTCGGTCCGGCGAGGGACTCCGCGTACACCCCGACGGCATACGCGACCGCGGCGGCATTCTTGGCGAGCGCGGCCCGGTTCACGTTCTCGAGGGTGTCGGTCGCGCTGTGGTAGTTCTCGTCGTACACCACATCCGGGGTGCCGCCCCACTTCTGTGCCTGCTCGGGGGTCTTCGTCTCGTCGGCGCCGCTGAACACGCCGCCCGAGGGGATGCCGTGCTCGATGAACGGACCGTAGTCGGATCGGCCGTCGAAGTCCGTGCCGTCCGCGGCGACCCCGTTACCCTGAAGGAATTCGGTGAACGTGCGCTCGATGCCCGCGGAACCCTCCGGTCCGGGCCCCTCACCGACGTTGTCGGAGTTGTCGCCGTCGTACGCCAGATAGCCGGCGTTCTCGGAACCGAGCATGTCGAAGTTCAGGTACAGCGCGATGTCGTTCCGCTGGTCCTCGCTGAGGCTGTTCACGTAGGCCTCCGAACCGAGCAGACCCAATTCCTCGGCCCCCCAGAACGCGAAGCGCACCGCGTTGTCGACGTCGGGCGAACCGCCGAGCTGCACCGCCGTTTCGAGGGTCGCGGCGACGCCGGTGCCGTTGTCGTTGATGCCGGGACCGTCCGGGACGCTGTCCAGGTGGGCGCCGACCATCACGACGTTCTCCACCGAGCCGGTCTTCGTCTGGGCGATGACGTTGCGAGCGGTACTCGACTCGGTGGTGGTGTCGAGGGTGAGGGTGACGTCACCCCCGGCCTGCTCGAGTGCCGCACCGTCCGCCTTGCTCACTCCGCCGGTGGGCACCTTGCCCATGTCCGGGTCGCCGAGGGTTCCGCCGCTCATCGGTCCGTCCTCGTTGTTGACGACGATCACGCCCGCGGCGCCGCGCTCGGACGCGAACTGCTGCTTGGCCGCGAACGGGCACACCCCTCGGTTGACGAGGACGATCGCCCCGGTGACGTCGAGGCCGTCGTAATCGGTGACCTCGCATCCCGGACTCTCGTCCTTGGGGGCGGGTACCAGGCGGGCGGTGACCCCCTCCGGACCGGTGGACGGTGAATACGCCAGCGCACGCACCTCGACGTCGCGGTCGCCGGACCTGAGCGCCTCCGTCCGGACGTCGAAGTTGTGGAACTCGAATTCGGGGGTCTCGACGTCGAAGCCCTTGTCTTCCAGCACCTGTGCGACGTAATCGACGCTGGCGGCGTAGCCGGAGGTTCCGGCCGCGCGGTTGCCGTTGTTGTTCTCGGCGATCGTCTGCAGTTGCTCCAGGTGCCCCACCACACCGCCCTCGGTGACCGAGGCCGCGAGAGCGCTCGCGTCGACCGGCGGCGAATCGGGTTCGCTCGTCGACGAGCATCCGGCCACGATCATCGCACCGGCCACTCCGACTGTGAAGGCTCCCCGTAGTCGCATGTCGGGAGCCTAACGCAGAAGCACCGGTGGGCCGGCGCGAATGGATTTCGCACCGGCCCACAGGCTCCCGCCCCACCGTCACCCTCAGCCAGGTCTCCCGACGATCACCTGGCGGAGGAGCGGGGCGAAAGTACTGTATCGGGTGTCAGGCGTCGCGCTTGTTGACGACCACCAGGCCGGCCCCGAAGATCACGAAGACGAACACCGCGAAGTACACCAGGCTGCCCCACGGGCCCCAGTGGAATTCGACCCCCTGCGGCGCCCCCAGAAAGTTGTTGGCGTTGAGGAACGGCAGGAAGGGCATGATCTTCTCGCCGAACGAGCCGAACAGGTTGAACAGGCTCTCGATCAGCAGCGGCCACAGCAGGAGCAGGGCGATCGCACCGGCCGACTGACGCAGCAGCGTGCCGACACCGACGGCGAGAACCACACACAGGAACGCGTAGATCGGGACGCCGTAGATCGACCGCCACGCGTCGTCACCCGACAAGGTGAGCGCCGCTCCGGCCTCGTCACCCGCGGTCGCCTTCGCGATGGCATACGCGCCGAACGTGAGCACGAACGTCAGCACGGCGCCGAACGCACCGATCAGACCTGCCTTCGCAATGAGGACGGACGCCCGGTTCGGGATGGCCTGGAACGTGGTGCGGATGACGCCGAACCGGTATTCGCTGGTCACGGCGAGCGCCGCGAGGATCATCAGGACCAGCACGCCGAATCCGGAGACCCCGCCGACCGCGTCCGACATCTGCGGCAGGAACGGATCGAAATCCGGTTGCTTACCGTCGGCGATCTGGTTGTTGAAGGAGTTGATGCTCGCCTTCGCGCTCAGCCCGATGACCGCGGCGAGGCCGAGGCCCAGCACGATGATGACGACCGTGCACCACCACGGCGACCTCGTCGACGTGATCTTGATCCGTTCGGCATTGAGAACAGCCATTACAGTGCACCCCTCATCACATCTTCGACGCCCTCTGCGTGGTACTGCACGTCGTCTCCGGTCAACTTCATGAAGGCGTCCTCCAGCGATCCGCGCTGAGATGCCAACTCGTGCAGGACGATGCCCTGCGAACCGGCGATCCCGCCGACGACGTCCGTCGACGAATCCACCACGACGAGCGCCTGCTGCCCGTCGGATCCGTCCTCACGCACAGTGAGCCCGTTGGACGTGAGCGCGCTACGCAGCGCGTCCAGCTGTGGGCTCCGCACGCGCACCGTCGATTCCGACGACTTGCTGACGAACTCGGACACGGTGGTGTCGGCAATCAGCCGCCCCCGGCCGATGACCACCAGATGTTCGGCGGTGAGCGCCATCTCGGACAGCAGGTGACTCGACACCAGCACGGTGCGTCCCTCCGCCGCGAGGCGCTGCATGAACTTCCGGATCCAGACGATGCCCTCCGGGTCGAGCCCGTTCACCGGCTCGTCGAACAGCAGCACCTTCGGGTCGCCGAGGAGCGTGGCGGCCAGGCCCAGACGCTGGGACATGCCCAGCGAGAACCCGCCAGCCTTCTTCCCGGCCACCTCGGTGAGCCCGACGAGGTGCAGCACCTCGTCGACCCGGCTCTTCGGCAGCGAGTTGGACGCCGCCATCCACTGCAGGTGGGCGCGGGCCGAGCGGTTGGGGTGCACCCATTTCGCGTCGAGCAGCGCCCCCACCGTCCGCAGCGGCTGCACCAGGTCGCTGTACGGTTTGCCGTCGATCAACGCGCTGCCCGCCGTGGGGCGGTCCAGCCCGAGGATCATGCGCATGGTCGTCGATTTGCCTGCACCGTTCGGGCCGAGGAAGCCGGTGACCATACCCGGCTTCACGTTGAACGTCAGGTTGTCCACCGCCTTCGTCGCACCGAAGGTCTTCGAAAGTCCCCTCACTTCAATCATGGTGAGAAGGATGCCCGAACCTGCGGCCGTCGCGCATCGGCCGCAGGTCTACACCTGACTCGTCCCCTGGTACCGGTCGGACCCTGAGCGAGACCCCGACGCGACCCCGAGAACTACGACGACGCCTGAGCCCAGAACCGCTTGGGAATGCGGCCTGCGTGACGTGCCTCGTAACCCGCCACCACGGCCCCGCGCATCGCCGACGCCATGAGTGCCGGGTCCTTCGCCCTGGTCACAGCCGTGGCCAGCAGTACGGCGTCGCAGCCGAGTTCCATCGCGAGGGTCGCGTCGCTGGCGGTCCCGATGCCGGCGTCGAGGATGACGGGGACCCCTGCACCGTCCACGATCATCTCGATGTTGTGCGGGTTCGCGATACCGAGCCCGGTGCCGATCGGCGAACCCAGCGGCATCACGGCCACGCAGCCGGCGTCCTCGAGCCTGCGGGCCAGCACCGGGTCGTCGGTGGTGTACGGCAGGACGACGAAACCGTCGTCGACCAGTTGCTCTGCAGCGCTGACCAACTCGATGGCGTCGGGCATCAGGGTGCGTTCGTCGGCGATGACCTCGAGCTTCACCCAGTCGGTCTCGAGTGCCTCACGGGCGAGTTGCGCCGTCAGCACCGCCTCGGCCGCACCGCGACACCCGGCGGTGTTGGGCAGCGGCGCGATGTCGAGCCGGCGCAGCAGGTCCAGCACACCGGTGCCGCCTGCGGCGTCGACGCGGCGCATCGCGACCGTGGTCAGCTCGGTGCCGGACGCGACGAGCGCCTCTTCGAGCACCGTGAGGTTGGCTGCGCCGCCGGTGCCCATGATCAACCGTGAACCGAACGTGCGGCCCGCGATCGTGAGGCCCTTCTGCACGCCGGGCGTCGCGTCAGCCACCCTGCACCGCCGTGAGGATCTCGATCTCCCAGCCCCGGACCACGAGCTCGTCCCACCGGGCGCGCGGGAACACGGCGCCGTTGACTGCCACCGCGATGCCCTTGGTGGGCAGGTTCAGCACCTCCAGCAGCCCGGTGACGGTCAACGGTTCCGTGAACTCGTGGTCCTCGCCGTTGACGCTGATGCCGATCGGCACCACTACTTGCTGCTCACTCATATCTACCTCGCTACTTTCTCGAAACGTTCGGGGTCGGCGGCTTTCGCCTCGACCAGTGCCGAGCCCTCCAACAATGCCACCGTCGCGTCGGCGGTCACCGGCGTGAGCAGGATGCCGTTACGGCCGTGTCCCGTCGCCACCACGACCCGATCGGACACCCGGCCGATCAGCGGCAGGTTGTCCGGAGTCATCGGACGCAGACCCGCCGAGGTCTCGCGCAGTTCGTACTCGCCGATGGCGGGCATCAGCGCTTCGGCATCGGCGATCAGGTCGCGCACGCCGGCCACCGTGACCTGCGTGTCGTTGCCCGACTCGTACTGGGTGGCACCGACGACGATGCCGTCGGCCCGCGGCACCAGGTAGGCGGGCCTGCCGTGCACACTGCCGCGGATGGTGCGGCCCGGCGCGGGGGTCACCCCGGGACGCGAGCGCAACCGCAGGATCTCGCCCTTCACCGGGCGAACCGGAAGCCCGGGCCACAGGGCCGGCGACGCGATGCCCGCGGTGACGACGATCTGGTCGGTGCCCAGCCGGTCGAGGCTGTGCACGGCCTCCCCGATCAGCTCCACTCCGGCGTCGACCGCGCACCGTTGCAACGCCTGCAACAGCAGCCTGTTGTCCACGGCCAGTTCGTCGACGGCCAAGAGTCCCAACCTGACTCCGCGCCCCAGCATCGGCTCGAGCGCGCGGACTTCCACACGGCTCAGGATCTGCAGTTCCCGCCCCTGGGCACCCACCCATTCGGCGATGGTCCGCAGGTCCTCCGCGTCGGCGCCGTCCAGCGCGACGGTGAGCGAACTCTGCGACGTGAACAGCTCGACGCCGGCCCCGGCCTCGAGTTCCTTCCCGAATTCGGGCCACCGGTCGAGCGACGCGCTTCCCAGTTCGAGGACGCTCTCCTCGCCGGGCCAGCCCTCGGACAACGGGGCGAGCATGCCGCCCGCCACCCAGGACGCCCCCGAACCGATCGACGGGTCGTACAGCCGTACCGACCAGCCGTTGCGGGCTGCTCGCCACGCAATGGACAGGCCGATCACTCCGCCTCCGACGACGGATACCGATCTCGCCATTGAACTCCACCTCACTTCCTGCGCCGGCATGATCCGGGTCAGGTATGACGGTCGGGCTCGGCGTGAGCCCCTCTCAGCCCCACGTTCCCCGGGACTCCCGTGTTGCACTTTCACCGTAGAGGCTACCGTCATGCCGTGACCACCTCGCATCACAGCAACCTCACGGACCGTCGGCGCCGCCTCGGAACAGCACGTTTGTACCTGTGCACCGATGCTCGGCGCGAGAAGGGCGACCTGGCGCAGTTCGCCGAGGCCGCGCTGTCCGGCGGCGTCGACATCATCCAGCTCCGCGACAAGGGCTCGGCCGGAGAGAAGAAGTTCGGCACGATGGACGCCCGGGACGAACTGGCGGCACTGTCGGTGCTCGCGGCCGCGGCCAGGCGGCACGGAGCGCTGCTCGCGGTCAACGACCGCGCCGACATGGCGCTGGCGGCCGGGGCCGACGTGCTGCACCTCGGCCAGGGCGACCTGCCCGTCCCGTACGCACGGACCGTGGTGGGTTCCGATGTCCTGATCGGCCGCTCCACCCACAGTCGCGCGCAGGCCAGTCTCGCGGCGATCGAGGACGGCGTCGACTACTTCTGCACCGGACCGGTGTGGGCCACCCCCACCAAGCCGGGGCGGACCGCGTCGGGCATCGATCTGGTGCGATCGACCGCCGACTCGGAGCCGAACCGCCCGTGGTTCGCGATCGGCGGCATCGACGAGTCCCGCGTTCCGGAGATCCTCGCCGCGGGGGCCTCCCGCATCGTCGTCGTGCGGGCCATCACCGAGGCCCGCGACCCGCAGGCCGCCGCGCGCTCGCTGTCCGCCCTGTTGCAGCAGAACGCGTAGTTACGGCTGGTCCAGCCAGTCCAGCACCGTGGCGGGCGGCAGGACGACGACGGTGGCCGGCAACTGTTCGATCAGGTCGGGGTCGGTGGTGACGACGGCCGTCACCGTTCCCAGCGTGGTGCCGTGGCCGGCCGGTTCGGCGCTGCGGCCGACCGCGTCCAGGGCTTCGAGCACCTCGACGCGCGGCAACCACCCGTAGGTGCCGTCGGGCAGGTGCACCGTGCGGGGCAGGGCCTTCGACAACTGCGCCAGCGCGCCGCGTTCGCCCAGCACGTCGTGCCGGTCGAGCAGCAAACGCACCTCCGTGGTGCGCAGTTGCGGCCACCCCGCTTCGAATCCCGGGTGCAGCGGCAGCCCGGCCACGTCGGTTTCCCGCACCCAGCGCAGTTCGGTGCTCTCGCCGTTCGCGACGGTGGGCAGCGGGCGCTCCGCGTCGGCGATCACCGTGGTGTAACTCCAGCCGCTCGCGGCCTTCATCGTGACGACCTCGGTGCGGACGCGGATGGCCGCGCTCTCGATGCCGGCTTCCTCGTGCGCTTCGCGTACCGCGGCGTGGGTGGTGGTCTCGTGGCTGTCCCGGGCACCGCCGGGCAACGCCCACGTGCCACCCTGGTGACTCCAGGCCGCACGGTGCTGTAGCAGCACGGCCGGCGTCTCGTCCGGGAGCGGCGCACGCAGCAACAACCCGGCCGCACCGTGCTTGCCCCAATGACGACTGCCGTCCGGCCCGGTTGCCCAGCCGTCACCGTCACCACGCATCGACTACCCCTGTCCGACCTGATGGGTCTCCCTGCAGTTCCCTCACACTAACGGTTTCTTCCGGAACTGCCCGTCGGCAGTCGTGAACCGACCGCTGCTTATATGCTCCCCACAAGGTGCGGCCATGACACGGGAGGGGTGCGAGGTGGTTCTGCGTGAGGCACCGTCGATCGAACCCCACGGCAGCCGCGCATTGTCTGCCGCCGCGGACGACGACGTCGACCCCGCGGTGGCGCGCCGCAAGGAACTGCGCGCGTTCCTGGCATCGACTCCCGCCAAGCTCACCGCCCTCGGCGCCCTCCTGATTCTGCTCACACTCACAGCCGGGTTGGTGGCCGCCTCGACGGCGAACAGCAGGGAAGCCACCCTCGACAGTGTCCTCGCGGAGACCGAACCGCTGTCGTTCTCGGCGCAGAACCTCTACAGCGCCCTGTCCGTGGCGGACGCCGCGGCCACGACGGCGTTCATCTCCGGCGGTCTCGAACCTCCCGAACTCCGCGACACCTACGCGCAGGCGATCGGCACCGCCTCCGCCGACCTCGTGTACGCGTCGGGCGGTCTCGCGGCGAGCGACGTGGACAGCCGCCGACTGCTCGCCTCCATCTCCAGCGACCTCAGCGTCTACGCCGGTCTCGTCGAGACTGCACGGGCCAACAATCGCACCGGCCATCCCGTCGGCGCGGCCTACCTCAGCGAGGCGTCCACGCTGATGCAGACGAGCATGCTGCCGATGGCGCAGCAGTTGCACGCCCAGCAGGAAGCCGCCGTCGCGGACACGCAACGGGACTACTCTCGCCCACCCTGGCTGGCGCTGATCCTGATCCTCGTCGCACTCGTCGCGCTGCTCGTCGCCCAGATAGTCATCGCGAGACTCAGTCGGCGCACGTTCAATCTCGGGCTGATCGTGGCGTCGTCGTGCACGGCGATCCTCCTGGTGTGGATGCTGGTCGCCGGTCTGGTCTCCTCAGTCGACACCAAGCGGGCACTGACCGAGGGTGCCCGCCCGATGCACGAGTTGACCGCCGCCCGCATCCTCGCCCAGCAGGCCCGCACCGAGGAGACCCTCAAACTGGTCCGCCGCGACTCGAACGGCGACTACGACGCCGTCTTCGAGGACAAGTCCGGTCAGCTCGACACCCTGCTGTCGAGCTACCCCCACGACGGCGACCGCGCGGTCGGCCACGACGAGGTGGCGCGGGCGCAGGAGGCGTGGACGCTCTGGTCCTCGGCGCACGACCGCATGAACGAGATCCTCGCCAAGGGCGACTTCGCCTCGGCGGCAACGGTCGCCATCGGACCGGGACCGTCGGATTCCGCGGCGCAGTTCACCGCCGTCGACGACGCGCTCACCGACGGAATCGGCACCGCCCGCGACCGTCTGCGGTCGCATGTCGAATCCGCGGCCCGCGTGCTGACCGCGCTCGGTTCCGGTGCCCTCGTCCTGACGCTCATCGCGTTCGGCGGAATTATCATCGGGTTGTGGCCTCGGTTGCGGGAATACCAGTGAGGGGGCGCCGGATCGCGCTGGTGCTGGTGGCGGCCACGTTGCTGATCGGCGGGTGCGCCGAGTCGAGTCCGGCGCACGTCGGATCGCCGAGCGTGTCGTACACCGAGCCCCCGCTACCCGCGGCCGCGACGCCGGCGCCCGAGACGAGCGCTGCGCCGCCGACCCCGGAGAAGGACTGCGGCGATCCCACCGCGAGCCTGCGCCCGTTCCCCGACACCGACGCCGCACCGCCGATGCCGACGGTCGACGCCATCCGCGCGCGGGGGCGTCTGGTCGTCGGCCTCGACACGGGCAGCAATCTGATGAGTTTCCGCGATCCGGCGACCGGGGCCGTCCAGGGCTTCGACGTCGACATCGCCCGGGAGATCGCACGGGACCTGTTCGGCGATCCCGACCGGCTGGAGTACCGCATCCTCACGTCGGCGAATCGCGAGAAGGCACTTCAGGAGTCGATGGTCGACATCGTGGCCAAGACGATGACCATCACCTGCGACCGGAAGGAACGGGTGGCGTTCTCCTCCGAGTACTTCGAGGCACAGCAGCGGGTTCTCGTCGTGAAGGGCTCCCCGATCCGCAGCGCCGCCGACCTGGACGGGAAGCGGGTCTGCGTCGTCCGCGGCACGACGTCGCTGACACGGCTGCAGCAGGTGGCGCCCACCGCGGACATCCTGACGGTCCCCATGTGGTCGGATTGCCTGGTGGTCCTGCAACAACGGCAGGTCGATGCGGTGAGCACCGACGACACCATCCTCGCCGGCCTGGCATCCCAGGACCCGTATCTCGAGATCGTCGGAGACAGCATGGGCGCCGAGCCGTACGGCGTCGGCATCACCAAGGCGAACGAGGACCTGGTGCGGTTCGTCAACGGCACGCTCGAACGGATCCGCCGCGACGGTACCTGGACCAGGATGTACGACCACTGGCTGTCGATGCTGGGGCCGTCCCCCGCCCCGCCGTCCGCCGTGTACCAGGACTGAGGGGACGCATGCCGCAACATTCGAAGAACCCGGAGTCCACCGACCCGGACATCGCCACCCAGGCCGCCGTCCGGGAGCCGGAGGAGGAGGCCACGCAGGCCGCGGTCCGGGAAGAACCGGACGAGGGTCCGGCCACCCAGGCGACGCCGACGTCCCGGCCGTCCGGCGCGTCCGGCACCGGCCGCTCGACGCGCTCACCGCGCACCCGGTCCGGGCAGCGCCTGCGACTCGGCGGCGGTCTCGTCGAGGTTCCCGTCGTGAAGACGCTCGACCCGGCGTCCGCCGTGATGACCGACCCGAAAGTCCCCGAGAGCAAGCGCTTCTGCTGGAAATGCAACAAACCGGTCGGCCGCACCAGTGCCACGTCCGAGGGCTCCGAGTTCGGTCTGTGCCCCTCGTGCGGAGCCACGTACGACTTCCGGCCGCTTCTCGGCCCGAACGAGTTTATCGGCGGCCAGTACGAGGTGCAGGGCTGCATCGCGCACGGCGGCCTCGGCTGGATCTACCTGGCCATCGATCGCAACGTCAGCGACCGGTGGGTGGTTCTCAAGGGCCTGTTGCACTTCGGCGACGCCGAGGCTCAGGCCGTGGCCGTCGCCGAACGCCAGTTCCTCGCCGAGGTGGCCCACCCGAGCATCGTGAAGATCTTCAACTTCGTGGAGCATCCCCGATCGGACGGGACCCCGATGGGGTACATCGTCATGGAGTACGTGGGCGGTCACTCGCTGCGGGACGTCCTGTCGACGCACGAGAAGCCCGAGCGCATGCCGGTCGAGCAGGCCATCGCCTACGTGCTCGAAATCCTTCCCGCACTGGCATATCTGCACTCCACCGGCCTGGTGTACAACGACCTCAAACCGGACAACGTGATGGTCACCGAGGACGCCCTCAAATTGATCGACCTCGGGGCCGTCGCGGGCATCGAGGACTACGGCTACCTGTACGGCACACCCGGGTTTCAGGCGCCGGAGATCGTCAAGACCGGCCCGACCGTGGCGTCCGACATCTACACGGTGGGGCGCACACTCGCCGTCCTGACGCTCGACATGCCGTCCGACAAGGGCCGGTACCTCGACGGGATCCCGTCCCCCGAGCAGGCGCCGCTCCTCGCGGAATACGAGTTCTTCCACCGACTCCTGTTGCGCGCAACCGACCCCGATCCGAGCCGGCGTTTCGCGTCCGCCGAGGAGATGGCGGGTCAGCTCACAGCGGTACTGCGGGAGGTGCTCGCGCAGCAGACCGGTGAGGAGCATCCCGGACTGTCGACCGTGTTCAGCAAGCAGAGAACGACGTTCGGCACGAACGAGGCCGTCGAGCAGACCGACGTGTACGTCGACGGCGTCGAACGGGACGAGAATCTCGATCCGCACTCCGTGGCGCAGGCGTTGGCGGTGCCCCTGATCGACCCGACCGATCCCAACGCCCCACTCCTGGCCGCCGCGGTGCACAGCGAACCGCAGCAGACACTGGAGTCCATTCGGCACGCGCGCGAGAACGGTATCGAACGAGTCGTCGGCGACCTCGACGTGTCGTTCTCCCGGGAACTCACACTCGCCGAGATCAAGGCGCACCTCGATCTCGGTGACGCCGCCACCGCCACCGAACTCCTCCGCGCCGTGGAGGGCGACATGGGCGGGAACTGGCGCGTCGACTGGTACGCCGGACTCGCGACGCTCATCGACGGCGAATACGAGACGGCGTTCTCCCGCTTCGAATCCGTGCTGAAGGCGATGCCCGGGGAGACGGCTCCCAAGCTTGCTCTGGCCGCCACCGCCGAACTGATTCTGCAGCACTGGGAGAGTTCCGATCCCCATCAGTGGCGGACGTTCGCCGAGAAGTACTACCGGACGGTGTGGCGGACCGACCACAGCATGGTGAGTGCGGCATTCGGGCTGGCGCGGCAACTCACCCAACGCGGCGACCTACCCGGCGCCATCGCCGCCCTCGATCAGGTTCCCGCGACCTCCCGGCACTTCACCATGGCCCGGATGACGAGTGTGCTGATGCTGTTGTCCGGCAAGCCGATCGAGGAGATCGACGAAGCAGCCCTCCGGGAGGCCGCACTCCGTGTCGCCGCGCTCGCACCCGAGGAGAGCCGGGCACTGCAGATGCGCACGCTCGTCTTGGGCACCGCACTGGACTGGATGCGTGCCGGTCACACGTCGGCGACGGAACGCGAACAGATCCTCGGTGTGCCGTTCACCGAACGGGGCCTCCGCAAGGGCGCCGAGGCAGGCCTGCGGGCGCTGGCCCGCAACGCCCCCGAGCGCACTCACCGGTACACGCTGGTGGATCTCGCCAACGCCATCCGGCCCAAGAGCCTGCTGTAACGCTCAGGCCCCGATCAGGTCCGCCGCAGCACGGGCGATCGCGAACTCCTCGTTGGTGGGCACGACCAGCACCTCCACGTCGGACTCGTCCGCCGAGATACGTCGTGCGTCCCGGGAATCCGCGCGGTTGCGGTCGTCGTCGACGACGATGCCGAGGCGCCCCAGCCCGGCCAGGCTGTCGCGGCGGACGTCGACATTGTTCTCGCCGACTCCTCCGGTGAACGTGATGACGTCGACGCCGCCCAGTTCCACCAGGTAGGCGCCGATGTACTTGCGGAGTCGGTGCACGTACACGTCGTACGCCAACGCCGCGGCCTCGTCGCCCTCGCCGACGAGCGTCAGGAGCGCCCGGAAGTCGTTGACCCCCGACAGGCCTTTGAGTCCGGAGTGCCGGTTCAGGAGGTCGTCGATCTGATCGACACCCATCCCGCTGCGGTGCAGGTGCAGGATGACACCGGGATCGACGTCCCCGGACCGCGTGCCCATGACGAGCCCCTCGAGCGGGGTCAGCCCCATGCTCGTGTCGACGGCCCGTCCCCCGCGGATCGCGGACGCCGAGGCACCGTTCCCCAGGTGCAACACGATCTGGTTCAGCTCGGACAGGTCCCTGCCGAGTAACTCGGCCGCCTGGGCCGACACGTACTGGTGCGACGTGCCGTGGAAGCCGTACCGCCGGATGGAGTGCTCCTTCGCGACCTGCCGGTCGATCGCATACGTCGACGCCTCCGCGGGCAGGGTGTGGAAGAACGCGGTGTCGAACACCGCGACGTGCGGGATGTCCGGCAGCTCCTCCCGCGCCACCTCGATCCCGATCACATTCGCCGGATTGTGCAGTGGGGCAAGGTTCGAGAGTTCCGAAATGGACTGCACCACCGCGTCGTCGATGATCGTGGGTTCGAAGAACACGTCGCCGCCGTGGACGATGCGATGACCGACCGCGACGATCCCCGCCTCCCTCAGCGGTCGGCCCACCTCGGCGACGATGTCCGACACCATCTTCAGCCCGGCCCGGTGGTCGGCGATGTGAACGTGACGCTCCGCCAATCCGGTGCGGTGGTGATAGACGATGCGCCCCTCGGGCTCCCCGATCCTCTCGACGAGACCGGACGCCGAGGCCTTACCGGTGTCCGGGTGGATCAGCTGGAACTTGATCGACGACGAACCGGAATTGACTACCAGTACGGACCCCTCGGTCACTTCTCTGCTCCCTGCGCCTGGATCGCGGTGATGGCCACGGTGTTCACGATGTCCTCGACCAGCGCCCCTCGCGACAGGTCGTTGACGGGCTTGTTGAGGCCCTGCAAAACCGGACCGACGGCGATGGCGCCGGCACTGCGCTGCACGGCCTTGTACGTGTTGTTCCCGGTGTTGAGGTCGGGGAAGATGAAGACCGTCGCCTTCCCGGCCACCGCCGAATCGGGCATCTTCTTGTCGGCCACACTCTGCTCGATGGCGGCGTCGTACTGAATGGGGCCCTCCACCAACAGGTCCGGGCGACGCTCGCGGACGAGTTTCGTCGCGGAGCGCACCTTGTCGACGTCCGCGCCGCTCCCGGAGTCGCCGGTCGAGTACGACAGCATCGCGATCCGCGGATCGATGCCGAACTGAGCCGCCGTCTGCGCCGACGAGATCGCGATGTCGGCCAACTGTTCGGCGGTGGGGTCGGGCACCACCGCGCAGTCCCCGTACGCGAGTACCCGATCGGACAGGCACATCAGGAACACGCTCGACACCGTGGACACCCCCGGTTGCGTCTTGATGATCTCGAACGACGGCCGGATGGTGTGCGCCGTGGTGTGCGCGGCACCGGAGACCATGCCGTCCGCGATTCCCAAGTGCACCATCATGGTTCCGAAGTACGAGATGTCGGCCATCACCTCGCGGGCCCGCTCCACGGTCATGCCCTTGTGGGCGCGGAGCCGTGCGTACTCCTCGGCGAACGGCCCGGCGTGGTCGGACGTCCGGGGGTCGAGAACCTGTGCGTCACCGAGGTCGACGCCGAGTTCCGCCGCGCGGCGCCGCACCTGCACCTCGTCGCCGAGAATGGTCAGCGCCGCCACCTGCCGCTGCAACAGTCTCCCCGCCGCGCGGAGGATGCGGTCGTCGTCGCCTTCCGGCAGCACGATGTGCTTGCGGTCGCGGCGGGCACGGTCGATCAGCTGGTATTCGAACATCTGCGGAGTCACCACCGAGGGGATCGGCAACTTCAAGCGCTCCAGCAGTGTGGGTGCGTCCACCCGCAGTTCCATGACGCTCAGGGCGGTGTCGATCTTGCGCTGCGAACCGACCGCCACCCGGCCACGGGTCTGCGCGGCCGCACTGGCCGTGTCGAACGTGCCCAGTCCGGTGGTGAGGATCGGCAACCGCGGCTTCAGGCCGGCCATCAGCTTCGCGATCGCCGGGTGCGGCATCAGGCCGCCGTTCATGATGATGCCCGCCAGCGACGGGAAACCTTCGGCTTCATGCGCATTCACCATCGCCAGCAGCACGTCGGAACGGTCGGCAGGGGCGATCACCACCGTGCCCTCGGTCAACCGTTCGAGAATGTGCTCCGCCGTCATTCCGCCCACCATCACCCGCAGCGCCTCGCGGTGGAGAAGCTCGGGGTCGCCGCTGAACAGGCTGCCGTCGATCGACTCGAGGAGTTCGGCCATGGTCGGCGCGACCAGCAGCGGGATCTCGGGCAGGCTCCACGCGGGCACACCGGTGGACGCCAACGCGGCGGTGACCGCATCGAGCTCATCCGGGTCGCAGCGGTTCGCGACCACAGCGAGCGGATGGGCGTGGTGAGAAGTCAGTTCACCGATCGCGAGCTGGGCGAGTTGCGCGACCTCCTCGGGGGTGCGCCGCGCTCCCTTCACTGCGAGCAGCACCGGTGCGCCCAGGTTGGCGGCGATCCTCGCGTTGTAACCGAGTTCGCTCGGGCTCGCCACGTCGGTGTAATCGCTGCCGATCACCACGACGGCGTCGCACTGCGCCGCCACCTGGTGATACCGGGAGACGATCTCGCTGAGCGCCCCGTCGGGATCGGCGTGGACATGCTCGTACGTGACCCCGAGGGCCTCCTCGTAGCCGACGTCGGCCGTCGTGTGTTCGAGCAGCAACTCGAGGATGTAGTCGGTTTCCTGCGTCGATCGGGCGATGGGACGGAAGACGCCCACCCTCGCCGCCGACGCACAGAGCATCTGCAGGACACCCAGCGCGATGGTGGACTTGCCGGTGTCCCCCTCCGGTGAGGCGATGTAAACGCTCGAGGGCTGGGATCGGGCGGGCGGATTCACGGGTGAGGGTGTCGCTGGCGCAGCCATGGCCATAGCGTATCCGGCCACCGCCGCCCGTCGATTGACACCGCACCCGCCGGGCGGTCAGATGGCCTATGGCCGAATCACCCTTCCCGACGTCCGGTGGGGCAGCGCGAACAGTGTCCTCCGCGAGCGGGGTTGTGTACGGGGCGGGCGGACCATCCGTCGCCTTCCTTCGCATAGTTGCTGGCCTCGCAGAGCCCGGACCCGTTGTCCGCCGTCGTGGCACCGGATTCTCGGTGTGAGCGGATGTGGTCGTGATGCCGGATCGGCGCGTCGCACCACGGGGTGCGGCACGTCTGATCCCGGAGGTCGATCAGCTGTCGCAGGCTCTTCGGGAACGTGCGGGATTGCGATTCCATCGCCGTCAACGAACCCAACTGCGGGCACGCGTACACCCGCCGCAATGCTGTCTCGGTGTCACGGTCGACGGCGTCGGCCACCAGCTGCCGCGCGATCCCGGCCGGCACCGGCCCGAACCCCTGCAAGTGCGCGGCCTCGTGACCGCCCGCCAGCAGGGTCTCGTCCGAGAGCACCAGATTCACCGCCACCGGAACACCCGACGCCACCGCCCGCCCGGTGCCACGGTCGAACAACAAGTCCACCATTAGCTGATTGCGGGTACGGCCGCCGCTGTTCCCGGGGCAATCAAGCTGTCCGCATTCCGTCCCAACGTCGCCTGTAGACACACCGCCTGCTCCACCGGCATCAGCACGCTCAGATACGCCATCGAGTCCGGCGCCGGCCGTGTCGTCACCCGACGCTCCGACACCGTCGAGAGTGGCCGGGTCCGAGCACAACCGGCGGTCCACGATCGCCCGATCCGTCGCCGACCGACATGCAGTCTCCCGCACCAGCAGGGTGGCTCGCCATTCGTTCAACCGGCCCGACCGCAACATCGCCAGGGTGTGCGGCATCTCGTGCACCAGCGCCTACGCGAACCCCACATGCCGGCCCCCGCGGTACGGGGACTCTCTGCGCGCCAACACAATCTGCGAGGCGATGCCGCGGTCCCACTCCACCCGTGGCACCCCCGCAGCCCTGCGATCTGCACGGATAGACGTGACGACGCCGTCGGTGATCACCGCCTGCGCCGCGCACCCGACCGATTTCAACGCCTCGATCGCGTCGAGCCACTCGATCCCCAACCCCGCGTCACCGTCGACGGAAACCCTCCGCAGCCGCGCCGTGAATACACGCAACTCCTCCAGATCCTGCGCCACCAATTCCCCCACAACCAACCTCCCCCAAGGACATTCGAAACTTTGTTCGACTCTAGCAACAGCTCGTGAACAATGGCAATAGCCGCACGCCGCAATAGTGCGTGCAGCCCAGCGCCGTACGGCGCTATACAAGAGATCGCGCGCCCCGCGCCGAGGAATGGAGAAGTAGTTGCCCACGAATACCGCACCGGATCCGATGACCCTGCACCCAGTTTCGGGTCAGCCTCGGGTGGTCCTGCTCAAACCGCTGATCGAGAACCCGCTGATCGAGGTCGGGGAGTACAGCTACTACGACGACCCCGAGTTCGCGGAGGAGTTCGAAACACGCAATGTCCTGCACCACGGGCCGGAGCGGCTGATCATCGGCAAGTTCTGCGCATTCGCGACCGGGACGACGTTCATCATTAACGGCGCGAATCATCGCATGAGCGGAGTCTCGACCTTCCCGTCTCCGATCATGGGAGGGTCGTGGGCCCAGCATTCCGATCTGCTCGCCGATCTACCGTCGCGCGGCGACACCGTCGTCGGTAGCGACGTGTGGATCGGAGGCAATGCGACGATCATGCCCGGGGTGCGTATCGGGCACGGCGCGATTGTGTCGACCGGTTCGGTGGTGACGCGGGACGTGCCGGACCATGCGGTCGTGGGCGGGAATCCGGCCGTCCACATCAAAGACCGCTACTCGGAATCCGAGATCGCCGCGCTGGTGCGGATCGCGTGGTGGGACTGGCCGATTTCCGTCGTCACCGATCATGTGCGAACCATCGCCGCAGGCACCGTCGAGCAACTTCAGGATGTCGGCGACGGACTCGGCTGAATCAGCCGCGCGCCGCCTGCGGTGCGTCGGCGTCGAGGTCGAGTTCGCCGTCGTCGGCGAACACGAGGCGTCCGTCGTCGAGAGCGACGGCCCAGCGGTGCACGGGCGCCCAATCACGTCCGAGGAGTCCCTCCGACTGGGACAGGTCCGCGAAATCTTCGATCACGACACCGGGCGCGGGAGCGTCGGAGTCGCGGCGGACCCGAACGCGAGCGCCGACGACGACGTCGGGGCTGTGGGGCTGGGCGGCACTCTTCTGATCAGACATGGGTTCATTCCGCTTTCTGCAGGGTGATGCCAGGGCAAGGGATCATCCGGGCCCGCTGCCGAGAACTCACTACAGACGATCGGCAAATTTTGAGCAAGCCTTGTGTCGGAGTTGTGGGGATCATCACCGAGATCTTGACGCCCGAAGAACTACCGTGATTTGTCTACTCTTTATACACCAGAGGCATTGACGTAAAGAGCTTTCTTCGACATGATTAGGTGTAACTGCTAGACACACTGACATGGAGGATTTCATGGCACGCTCGACGCTCGCTATCCGCAATCCGAAGATCACGGATCGCCAGGACACCGGCGACCGGCTCCTCCAGTCCTCCGCCCGCATGTCGTACGACCCGACGGTCGAGGTCGACTGGGACGCGCCCGTCCCCGACGACCTGTACGGCCTCACGCCCGAGTGGTCCTCGCTGTACGGCACGCCGATGTGGGACGAGATGACGTTCGAGCAGCAGATCACGCTGACGAAGCACGAGGTGTCCTCGATCATGGGCACCGGAATCTGGTTCGAGATGATCCTCCAGCAGATGGTCATCCGGGACATGTACGCCAAGGACGCGTCGCAGGCCCATTTCCAGTTCGCACTGACCGAGGTAGCCGACGAGTGCAGGCACTCGGTGATGTTCGCTCGCACCGCCGAGAAGTTCGGTTGCCCCTCCTACGTTCCCCGCAAGTCGGTAGTGACGCTGGGTCGCGGGTTCAAGGCGCTCGCCTCGGGGGAGGTCGCATACGCCGGCATTCTCGTCGCCGAGGAGATCCTCGACGTCATGCAGCGCGACTGGATGAAGGACACACGCGTCCAGCCGATCGTCCGCGTCACCAGCAAGATTCACGTGGTCGAAGAAGCCCGGCACATGCGCTTCGCCCGGGAGGAGACACTGCGACGAGCCCAGGGTATGAGCAAGGCGCACCGTGCGGCGAGTCGCGCCTGCATCGCGATCGCGTCGAATCTGATCGTCTCCAGCATGATAAATCCCGCCGTCTACGCGGCGGCCGGACTGGACACCGAACGCGCGCTGCGTGAGGCGAAGAACAACCGGTTCCGGGCGGACAAGATCCGTGAGAGTTCGCAGCCGCTCATGCGGTTCCTGGACGACGCTGATCTGCTGGGCGGTCCTTCCCGGCACCTCTTCAAGCGCGTGAACATGCTCTGAGGCCCTTCGGGCCCGTGCGTGGTTGAAGAGTCCCTGTACTCGTCAACCACGCACGGGCGGCGAAGCCGCCTACCCCCGCAGCCGCGGCGCGAGGTCCCGCTCGAAGAGTTCCAGGAACCGCTTCTGATCGTGCCCGGGAGCGTGGAACACCAGGTGGTTCAACCCGGCATCGAGATACGGGCGGATCTGCGCCACCGCCTCATCCGGATCCGACGCCACGATCCACCGCTTCGCCACCTGCTCGATCGGCAACGCATCCGCCGCCCTCTCCATCTCGATCGGATCGTCGATCGAATGCTTCTGCTCCGGTGTCAACGACAACGGCGCCCAGAACCGCGTGTTCTCCAGCGCCAACTCCGGATCCGTGTCGTACGAAATCTTGATCTCGATCATCTTGTCGATCTCCGCCACATCACGGTCGGCCTTCTCCGCCCCCTCCGCGACCGCAGGCATCAACTTCTCCGTGTACAACTCCATGCCCTTACCGGACGTGCAGATGAACCCGTCGCCGCTCCGACCGGCGTACCGGGCCACCACCGGACCACCGGCCGCGATGTACACCGGAATCCCACCCTCGGGCACGTCGTAGATCGACGCCCCCCTCGTGGTGAAGTACTCACCCTCGAAATCGACCCGATCACCGAGCCACAGCTCACGCATCAACCGGACCGCCTCCCGCAGCCGCGCGAACCGCTCCTTGAACTCCGGCCACTCCCCCGCAAAACCCGTCGCGATCTCGTTGAGCGCCTCACCGGTACCCACCCCGAGCATGATCCGCCCCGGATACAGACACCCCATCGTCGCGAACGCCTGCGCCACCACCGCCGGGTTGTACCGGAACGTCGGCGTCATCACCGACGTCCCCAACTGCAACCGTGACGTGCGCTCCCCGACCGCCGTCATCCACGCCAACGAGAACGGCGCATGACCGCCCTCGTGCCGCCACGGCTGGAAATGATCCGACACCGTCGCCGAATCCATACCGTGCGCCTCTGCCAGAACACCCAGCTCCACCAACTCCCGCGGACCGAACTGCTCCGCGGACGCCTTGTAACCGAGCTTGAGTTCGTGGGCCACCGTGTACTCCTTCGTCTTCACGTCCGGTTCGCGAGATGCAAACCTCTTCTGCAGGTTAGAGCGCGGCCACCAGGCTGGCGAGCGCCGCTCCCAGTGCCACCACCGTCAGTGTCACCGCGAACAGCCACAACTCGTGGGGCGGCGGCATCGGTGCGCCGTCACGCAGGGCCTTCTCGACCTGCGACCACCGCCGCATTCCGACGAGGGCGGCTGCCGCGGCGAGACCGATCAGGATCAGGCCGAGGGTCGTCCGCACCCACCCGGTGCTGAATTCGGGGACCAGGTGGATCATCGCGATGCCACCGGCCAGGAGCGCGAGCGAACTCCGCATCCAGGCGAGGAACGTCCGCTCGCTTGCGAGGGTGAAACGCTCGTCGGGCCGGTCGTTGTCGGTCACCGAATCATCTTTACACCGGTTCACGGGAACCGCACCAAGCAGGTGCCCCGCAGTCCTAGATTGGAAGGGCAGGCCACAGCCAGGGGGCGTCCATGCGACCGTTCGAAGCTCTGCGATCCGCGTTCTCTCTGCGTGTACTGGCGGTGATGCTGCTGGTCGTTTCCGGGTGGGCGGCGCTCGGCCCGCCGTCGGTTTCGGCGGAGCCCCGCATCACCAGGGTGGACGTGTATTCGGAGTCGATGGGCCGGTGGGTGGCCAACGACGTCATCTCTCCCGCATCTGACGGTCCGGCGCCGACCTTCTACCTACTCACCGGCATCGGCGGCGGGTCGGACGGGATCTCCTGGTTCAACAACACCGGTGTGCGGGACTTCTTCGCCGACAAGCATGTCACCGTGGTAATGCCGATCGGCGGCCAGTACAGCATGTACACCGATTGGGATGCCGACGATCCGGTCCTCGGCCGGAACAAGTGGCAGACGTACCTGACGAGCGAACTCCCCGCGGCCGTCGACAGCCGGTTCGCGACCACCGGGTCGAACGCCATCGGCGGGGTGTCGATGGCGGGCGGCGCGGTACTCGACCTCGCCGTCCAGGTTCCGGGGTTCTACCGGGCCGTCGGCTCGTACAGCGGGTGTGCCGCGACGAGCGGACTGCTGGGCCAGGCGATGGTGCGGTCGATGGTGGAATTGCGGGGCGGCGGCAATGCGGCCAACATGTGGGGCTCCGTCGTGGACCCGCGGTGGCGGGTGCACGACCCGATGCTGAACGCCGAACGTCTGCGGGGCACAGAGTTGTTCGTCTCGAGCGGCAACGGACTTCCCGGCAGCATCGACAACCACGACCCGGTGCTGGTGGTGCCTCAGACGATCGGCGGCAGCGTCGTCGAGATGGTGACCAACGTGTGTGCGGCCGCGTTCCAGTCGCGGCTGAATTCGCTGGGGATTCCCGCCACGTTCGCCTACGTCTCGCAGGGCACGCATTCGTGGGGGCTGTTCGAGACCGAGTTACGGGAGTCCTGGCCCGTCATCGGCGGTGCGATCGGGGCGTGACCCCAGGGAGCGCTCCAGGATCGGCCCGATGACCGCGAGCGCTTCCGGCGTGGTCATCCGCAGGTGGTCGCATTCCACCTTGTGCTCGACGATCACGCCGGTGATCGCGGGCTGCCACACGCTCGGCGACGGCCGTTCGCCTTCTTCCCCGTCGGCGGAATGCGCGGCGCTGAAGAACACCAGGTCGCCGTCGAACACCCGCGGCCGGTATCCGGTGGAGATCTCCTTCGAGTTCTCCAGGCCGGTGCTGATGCGACCGAGGAGGGTCGACGCGAACGCGGGGTCGCGGCCGAAGGATCGTCCGAGCATCTCGACCAACTGCTCGCGGTACGACGTGCCGGTGTCGCCGCCCTCGCCCTCGAACTCGACACCCAGCCCGTGCAGCCACTCCTCGGCGTTCACCTCGAGGTCACCGAAGTTGTCGCCCTCCGCGACGTAGCTGTCCATCATCGCGAGTGTGCCGACCTCGGCGCCGGACTCACGGAGTTCGACGGCGACGGCCTGGGCGATGACGCCGCCGAGGGACCAGCCCAGTAGGTGGTAGGGGCCGTGGGGCTGCACCGCGCGCATCTCGACGACGTACCGGTGGGCGAGCTGCGCCATCGACTCGAACGTCGTTCCGCCGCTGAGGATCGGCAGCTGCAGCCCGTACACCGGACGGTCGGGCGAGACGTACTTCATCAGTCCGGCGTATCCCAGCGCAAGCCCGCCTGCCGGGTGCACGCAGAACAGCGCGGGTTGCGCACCGGACGCCCGGAACGGAACGACGACGTTCAGCACGTCGTCCGCGGGCACGCTTCCGAGGGCTGACGGGTCGACGATGCGGCGAGCCAGGCCCTCCGGGGTGGGGTTGCGGAAGATCCACTGCAGGACGACGTCGGTGCCGAGCCGGTCGCGGAGCGCGGACGCCACCCGGGTCGCGACGAGCGAGTTCCCGCCCAATTCGAAGAAGTCGTCGTCGGCCCCGACGCGGTCGATGCCGAGGACGTCGGCGAAGACCTCCGCCACCGCCTCCTCGACCGGGGTGGCGGGTGCCCGGAACTCTCGGGGCGCGAGCACCGGTGCGGGTAGCGCTCGCCGGTCGAGCTTGCCGGTGCGGCCGACGGGCAGCCGGTCGAGCACCACCAGCTGGGCCGGCACCATGTACGGCGCGAGGTGGGATCCGGCGTACCGGAGTACCTCGGCGGTGTCGATACTTGCACCGGCTTCGGCCGTCACGTATCCCACCAGCCGGTCGCCGGTGCCGCTGTGCACGGTGACCGCCGCGCGGCCGACACCGTCGCAGCGGGCCAGCACCGATTCGATCTCGCCGAGTTCCACCCGCTGGCCACGGATCTTCACCTGGAAGTCGTTGCGTCCCACATACTCCAGCCTGCCGATCTCGCTCCACCGCACGAGGTCGCCGGTCCGGTACATGCGGGAGCCGGGTTCGCCGAACGGGTTCGCCACGAAGGATCCGGCCGTCAGCGCCGACCGCCGGTGGTAGCCGCGCGCGAGCCCCGGCCCCGCGACGTACAGTTCCCCGATCACGCCCACCGGAACGGGCTGCAACCAGGTGTTCACCACGATCACCTCGACGCCCCGCCCGGGACCTCCGACGTTCACCGGTTCGTCGGGGGACAGCACCTCGCTGACCGTGGTCTGCACCGTCGCCTCGGTGGGTCCGTATCCGTTGAAGACGAATCGTCCCTGGGTCCAGCGGTCGGCCAGTTCGGGTGGGAACCGCTCGCCCGCCACGGCGAGAATCCGCAGGGACGGGAGGTCCTCGGGACGGAGGGTGTCCAGGATCGTGGGGGTGAAGAATGCGTGCGAGACGTGTTCGCTCGCGAGGAGTTCGGCCAGTTCCCGTCCCCCGAGGACGGTCGGTGGCACGATGACCAGTGTCGCGCCGACGGCGAACGCCATCAGCAGTTCGAACAATGACGCGTCGAAGCTCGGCGACGCGAGATGCGACACCCGCGCACCGTGCATGGACGCGAACCGTTCCCGTTCCTCGACTGCGAGATTCGCGAGTCCGCCGTGCGTGAGCACGACCCCCTTCGGTGTTCCCGTCGACCCCGACGTGTAGAGCAGGAAAGCCGCGTGTTCGACCCTCAGCGGGCGGAGACGATCGGCGTCGATCACCGGGTCGCCGGAGTATCCGTTCGCCACCTCGGGATCGTCGAGCAGCAGCCACGGCACCACCCCGGGCAACCGGTCACGGTACGCCGTCACCGTCAGCCCGAGCACCGCACCCGAATCCTCGAGCATGCCGCCGGTGCGCGCGGGCGGCAGGGTGGGATCGACCGGCACGTACGCCGCCCCCGATTTCGCGACCGCCCACACCGACAGCACCCACTCGATCGATCGCGGCACGCCGATCGCGACGAACGCGTCCGGACCGGCACCTCGGCGGATCAGGGCCCTGGCCAGCCGGTTCGACCGCTCGTCGAGTTCCCGGTACGTCACGATGACGCCGTCGCACGACACTGCGGTGGCCCCCGGGGCGGGCGCGGCGCCGGCGGTGAGGACGTCCGGGAGGGTGCGTTCCGCGACCGCGGGGAAGCCGCGCACGGGCACGAGTTCGTCCCGTTCGAGGGCATCGAGGATCTCGAGGTCGCCGACCCGGATCGACGGGTCGGTGACGGCCGCATCGAGCATCCGGACGAACCGGTCGGCCAGGCCGGCGACGGTTTCGGCGTCGAAAAGGTCGGTGGCGTAGGTGAAACCGGCGGTGATGCCTGCCGGCGTTCCGTCGTCCGTGTACTCCTCGGACAACGTCAGTTGCAGGTCGAACCTGGCGATCGTGGCACCGAGGTCGATGCCCTCGACCTCGACGCCGGGCAGCGAAAGGTCGGGGCGTTCGACGTTCTGGAACTCGAGCAGCACCTGGAACAGCGGTGAATGTGCCGTCGAGCGGGGCGGATCGAGCGCTTCGACGACCTTCTCGAACGGCACCTCGGCGTGGGCGTACGCACCGAGATCGACGTCACGCACCTGCTCGAGCAGTTCGGAGAACCGGCTCGCGTCGGAGACGAGGGTCCGCAGCACCACGGTGTTGACGAACATTCCGACGACGTCGTCGAGTGCGGCCTCGCCGCGCCCGGCCACCGGGGTGCCGACGGCGATGTCCTCGGTGCCGGACATCCTCGCGAGGAAGGCGGCCAGCGCGGCGTGCGCGACCATGAACACGGTCGACTGGTGCGTGGACGCCGTCGCCAGCAGCCGGCGGTGCAGACCGGCGTCGATCTCGAATCCGACCCTGCTCCCGTCGGGCGTGCGTTGCATCGACCGCGGGCGGTCGGAGGGCAGGTCCAGGGCGGCGGGGAGACCGGCCAGCGTGGTGCGCCAGTAGTCCAGTTGCTGCGACACCATCGACTGCGGATCGTCTTCCGCCCCGAGGAGTTGGCGCTGCCAGAGCGTGAAGTCGGCGTACTGGACCGTCGGCGGATGCCACTCCGGGGCGTGCCCGGCCGCCCGCGCGGTGTACGCCACCATCATGTCGCGTGCGAGCGGGACCATCGACACGCCGTCCGCGACGATGTGGTGGACCACGACCAGCAGCACCCTGTCGGTGTCGGAGGTCTCGAACACGGCTGCCCGCAAGGGGATCTGCCCGGTGACGTCGAACCCTTCCGAGACGGCCGCCGACAGCCCTTCCTGCAACTCCGCGTCGCTCGACACGGTCGCGACGGGCAGGTCCGGCACCGAATCCGCAGCCGCGAGGATCACCTGCACCGGTTCGTCGCCGGCCATCGGAAACCGGGTGCGGAGCGATTCGTGACGCTCCACCACATCGGTCATCGCGGACCGCAGTGCGTCGAGGTCGAGTGCGCCGGTGAGCCGGAACGCCATGGCGATGTTGTAGGCGGGCGAAGAGGTGTCGAACTGGTTGAGGAACCACATGCGGGTCTGGGCCAGGGACAGGGGAATACGCTCGGGGCGCGGCGCCGCCCGCAACTCCGGCCGGTGCGTCAGCACTCCTGCTTTCGCCGCGCGCTCCGCGAACCCTGTCACGGTGGGCGCCTCGAACAGAGCGTGCACGCCGACGTCGACGCCGAGAGCGGCATCGACCCGTGCAACGACCCGGGTGGCCGACAGCGAATCTCCGCCCAACCGGAAGAAGTCGTCGTCGGCACCGACGCGGTCGACACCGAGGACGTCGCCGTACACCTCGGCGACGACGGCCTCGAACGGGGTTGCCGGAGCCCGGAATCGACGCACCGGAGCGTCCGGTGCGGGGAGTGCGGCACGATCCAACTTCCCACTCGCCGTCACCGGCAACTCCCCCAACACCACCACCACCGACGGCACCACACCCCCCGGCAACACCGACCCCGCAAACTCCACCACCACACCCGGATCCACCCGCACCCCCACCTCCGGCACCACATACCCCACCAACCGACCACCCTCACCCACCACCACCACCGCAGCCGCCACCCCCGGACACCGCCCCAACACCGACTCCACCTCCCCCAACTCCACCCGCTGCCCCCGCACCTTCACCTGAAAATCAGCCCGCCCCACAAACACCAACGACCCCAACCCATCCCACCGCACCAAATCCCCCGTCCGATACAACCGCGAACCCACACCCCCGAACGGATCCGCCACAAACGACGCCGCCGTCAACCCCGCCCGCCCCAAATACCCCCGCGCCAACCCCGCACCCCCCACATACAACTCCCCCACCACACCCACCGGCACCGGCCGCAACCACCCATCCAGCACCACCACCTCCACCCCCACCGCCGGACCACCCACCGTCACCACACCCCCCGCCACCAACGCATCACTCACCGTCGCCTGCACCGTCACCTCAGTCGGCCCATACGCATCGAACAACTCCCGCCCCGGCGCCCACCGCGCCACCAACTCCGACCCCAACACCTCCCCCGCCACCACCAACACCCGCACCGACCCCAACGCCCCCTCCTCCACCGTCGCCAACACCGACGGCGTCACAAAACAATGCGTCACCCCATTGACCCCCAACCACTCCCCCAACGCCGCACCCCCGAACACCCCCGGCGGCGCCACCACCAACCGCGCCCCCACCGAAAACGCCATCAACCACTCGTACACCGACGCATCAAAACTCGGCGACGCCACATGCGACACCCGACACCCCGACCACAAACCAAACCGAACCCGCACCTCCTCAACCAAATTCGCCAACCCCCCATGCGTCACCACCACCCCCTTCGGACGCCCCGTCGACCCCGACGTATACATCACATACGCCGCACACCCACCCACCAACCGCCTCGTCCGCTCCCCATCCGACACCACACCCCCCGACACCCCCTCCACCACCGACACATCATCAACCCGCAACCACTCCACCACCGACGGCAACACCACCCCCGACACCGACAACCCCACCACCGCACCCGAATCCACCAACAACTCCCGCACCCGCACCTCCGGCAACACCGGATCCACCGGCACGAACGCCGCCCCCGACTTCACCACCGCCCACACCGCCACCACCAACTCCACCGACCGCGGCACCGCCACCCCCACCACCAACTCCGGACCCACACCCCGCCCGATCAACACCCGCGCCCACCGATTCGACCACTCATCCAACTCCCCATACGACAACTCCACACCCCCACACGACACCGCCACCCCACCCCCACCCAACCCCACACCCCCCGCCAAAATCTCCGGCAACAACCGCACCCCCACACCCACCCCACCCCGCACCGGCACCAACACCCCCCGCTCACCCGAACCCAACACATCCACACGAGCCACCGTGACATCCGGATCGGAGGCCATCGCCTCGAGCACCCGGGTGACCCGGCCTGCCATCGCGTCGACGGTGGCCCTGTCGACCAGGTCGGGTCGGTAGTGAAACGTCATGCGCAGCTGCGTGTCCACCGAGAAGGCGACGCTCAGCGGATAATGTGTGGCGTCGACGCCGCGCACGTCGACCACCCGGATGCCGGCGAGGTCGGTGTTCTCGGTCAGGCCTCCCCGGTCGATCGGGTACGACTCGAAGACGGTTGCCGTGTCGAACCCGATGTCGGGGCCGGCTGCTCGCTGGATGTCGGCGAGACCGAGGTGGTGGTGGTCGAGGAGGGCTGCCTGTTCCGCTTGTGTCCGGTCGAGCAGTCGGCCCAGCGTTTCCCGGGGGTTCAGCGTGATGCGTGTGGGCACGGTGTTGACGAACAATCCGATCATCGATTCGACGCCGGTCAGGTGCGGCGACCGCCCGGACACGGTGCTTCCGAACGTCACGTCGTGGCGGGACGTCGCAGCGCCGAGCACGATGCCCCACGCCACCTGTGTCACCGTGTTCAGTGTCGTGTTGCGGGTACGCGCCAGGGTGGTGAGGTCGGCGGTCAGATCCTCGGGCAGGGTGAACAGGGCGCTCTCGGGAGGGGCCGACAGCGGCCGTCCCCGTGCGTCCGCCAGCAGCAGTGTCGGACCGTCGACGCCGGCGAGCGCGGTCGCCCACGCCGCTCGTGCTTCCGCGGGGTCCCGGCGATGCAGCCACGACAGGAAGTCTCGGTAGGGCCGGGGTCGCGGCAACGCCGACCCATCGTCTCCGGCCATGTAGAGCGCGAGCAGTTCGCGGATCGCCAACGGCATCGACCATCCGTCGAGGAGGGTGTGGTGATTGGTCCACACGAGCCGCGATTCGTGGCTGCCGGTCGTCACGAGCAGGAACCGCACCAGTGGGGCCCGGGTGGTGTCGAACGGCGCGGCCCGGTCGGCGGTGAGGGCCCGGTCCAGTTCGGCGGTGCGCGCGGCCTCGGGCAGGTCCGTGAGGTCGATCTCGCGGAACGGCAGGTCGACGGCAGCGGGAACCACCTGGACGAAGGTTCCGTCTCGGGCGGGGACGAACGCCACCCGCAGATTCGCGTGCCGATCCAGCAATGCCTGTGCGGCGCGGCGCATCCGGTCCGGGTCGACGTCCCCCTTCAGGTGCAGTTCCACCTGCACCGTGTACGCGTCGATCGACGGTTTCGCGAGCAGGGCGTGGAACAGCAACCCGGCCTGCAGGGGTGCGGGCGGCCACACGTCGGTGAGCGCGCCGAAGCGCTCCTCCCAGGTGTCGAGGTCGCTCTGGGTCACGTCGACGAGGGGAACGTCCGACGGTGTGAGTCCGCCTGCGTCCCCGCCGCGAGCGTGGGACACCAATGCGGACAACGCTTCCCGCCACCGTTCTGCCAGCGTGTCCACCTCGGCATGTGCGAGCAGGGTGTCCGGGAAACCGAACCCGACCCGGAGTCGTCCGCCGATCACGATCGCGTTGACCTCGATGGCGGCAGACGCCGGCATGTCGGGGTCCGGGACGTACCGCAGGTCGCCGAACCCGTCGGCGGGGCTCCAGCCGACCGCGGTGTCGTGATCCGCCGAATCCGGAACCTGTCCGAGGTAGTTGAAGCTGATCTGCCCGGGTTCGGTTCTCGGCAGGCTGCCGGCCGTGTCCGGATTCAGGTAGCGGAGCAGTCCGTAGCCGATCCCCATGTCGGGCACTGCCCGGAGGTGTTCCTTCACGCGTTTCACGGCGCTGCCCATGTCGTGGCCGCCGGTCAGCGCGTCGTCGAGGTCGATACCCTGGAGATCGACGCGGACCGGAAAGACCGTGGTGAACCAGCCGACGGTGCGGGACAGGTCGGCGCCCGGCACCACCTGCTGCTCCCGGCCGTGCCCTTCCAGCCGGATCAGCATCGACGTTCCCGGGATCCCCCGCCCGGCTCGCCACCTCGACGACGCCACCACCAGCGCCGTCAGCAGGACGTCGAGGACACCCCCGTGATACAGCCCCGGCAGGCGTGTGAGCAGAACAGACGTATCGTCGGGGGCGGTCTCGACACTCACGTCCCGCAGCGCAGTCGCGAGGTCCCGGCCCGGGTCGAGGGGGCGTTCGGTGATCGGCGGGTCGGGTCCGTCGACGACGTTCTGCCACCACACCAGTTCGGCGGCTCTCTCGCTTCGGACAGCTTCGTCGGCCAGCGCGTGCGCCCATCGGCGCATCGACGTCGCCGGTTCCGGGAGGGACGGCACGCTCCCTGTGCTGACCTGGTACCAGGCGGCGGCGAAGTCGGGCAGCAGAATCCGCCACGACACCCCGTCGACCGCGAGGTGGTGCGCGACCACGATCACTCGTCCCGTCCGGGCCGGGGGCGCGGCGGAGGGCTCCGGGTCGAGCCACACGAACTGGACGACCACCCCGTCGGACGGGCGCAATCTCTCCACGGCCGCCTGGTGTTCGGTCGCGATCAGGTCTGCCAGCGTGCCGGGATCGGTCGCCGGGTCGAAGGCGATGCGTCGGACCAGTGTGTCGGTGTCGATCTCGGTTGCGGCACGAGTCTCCATCTGCCACTGCCCGTTCGCGTCCTGGTAGAGCCGCGACCGCAGCATGTCGTGTCGTGCGAGCACCGCCGTGATCGTCGCGAGGAGCCGGTCGGGGTCGATGCCGTCCGGGAGGTCGAGCAGCACGCTCTGGCTGAACCGCTCGAAGTGCCCGCCGCGCTCGATCAGGTACCGGACCACCGGCGTCGGCGGGAACGTGCCGATTCCGCCGCCCGCGAGTTCGGCGAGGGCGATTGTGGTCTCACCGTCCGCGATCTCCGATTCCGCCGCGAGCGCGGCCACGGTCCGGTGCTCGAACACCTGCTGCGGCGTGAACACCAATCCTCGTGCCTTGGCACGGGATACGAGCCGGATCGACAGGATGCTGTCGCCGCCCAGCGCGAAGAACGACTCGTCCAACCCGACCTGGTCGAGCCCCAGTACCTCGGCGAACACCGACGCCAGCGTGTGCTCCGCTGCTGTCTGTGGCGCGCGGTGTGGTCCGCGGGCAACGACGGGTGCGGGGAGTGCGGCACGATCCAACTTCCCACTCGCCGTCACCGGCAACTCCCCCAACACCACCACCACCGACGGCACCACACCCCCCGGCAACACCGACCCCGCAAACTCCACCACCACACCCGGATCCACCCGCACCCCCACCTCCGGCACCACATACCCCACCAACCGACCACCCTCACCCACCACCACCACCGCAGCCGCCACCCCCGGACACCGCCCCAACACCGACTCCACCTCCCCCAACTCCACCCGCTGCCCCCGCACCTTCACCTGAAAATCAGCCCGCCCCACAAACACCAACGACCCCAACCCATCCCACCGCACCAAATCCCCCGTCCGATACAACCGCGAACCCACACCCCCGAACGGATCCGCCACAAACGACGCCGCCGTCAACCCCGCCCGCCCCAAATACCCCCGCGCCAACCCCGCACCCCCCACATACAACTCCCCCACCACACCCACCGGCACCGGCCGCAACCACCCATCCAGCACCACCACCTCCACCCCCACCGCCGGACCACCCACCGTCACCACACCCCCCGCCACCAACGCATCACTCACCGTCGCCTGCACCGTCACCTCAGTCGGCCCATACGCATCGAACAACTCCCGCCCCGGCGCCCACCGCGCCACCAACTCCGACCCCAACACCTCCCCCGCCACCACCAACACCCGCACCGACCCCAACGCCCCCTCCTCCACCGTCGCCAACACCGACGGCGTCACAAAACAATGCGTCACCCCATTGACCCCCAACCACTCCCCCAACGCCGCACCCCCGAACACCCCCGGCGGCGCCACCACCAACCGCGCCCCCACCGAAAACGCCATCAACCACTCGTACACCGACGCATCAAAACTCGGCGACGCCACATGCGACACCCGACACCCCGACCACAAACCAAACCGAACCCGCACCTCCTCAACCAAATTCGCCAACCCCCCATGCGTCACCACCACCCCCTTCGGACGCCCCGTCGACCCCGACGTATACATCACATACGCCGCACACCCACCCACCAACCGCCTCGTCCGCTCCCCATCCGACACCACACCCCCCGACACCCCCTCCACCACCGACACATCATCAACCCGCAACCACTCCACCACCGACGGCAACACCACCCCCGACACCGACAACCCCACCACCGCACCCGAATCCACCAACAACTCCCGCACCCGCACCTCCGGCAACACCGGATCCACCGGCACGAACGCCGCCCCCGACTTCACCACCGCCCACACCGCCACCACCAACTCCACCGACCGCGGCACCGCCACCCCCACCACCAACTCCGGACCCACACCCCGCCCGATCAACACCCGCGCCCACCGATTCGACCACTCATCCAACTCCCCATACGACAACTCCACACCCCCACACGACACCGCCACCCCCCCCCCACCCAACCCCACACCCCCCGCCAAAATCTCCGGCAACAACCGCACCCCCACACCCACCCCACCCCGCACCGGCACCAACACCCCCCGCTCACCCGAACCCAACACATCCAGCCCGGCGAGCGGTGTATCCGGTGCCCCGACCGCGGCGGCGAGGATGTGGGAAAGGCGCTGCGCGTCGCCGGGTCCGTGCACGTCGACGGTCCAGGACCCGTCGCGGTCGTCGACGTCCACGACCATCCCGTCGCCGCCGGAGTCCCATCGCTTCACGACGGCGACGGCACCCGCGCCGATGCACTCGACGCCGAGCGATTCGCGCATGCCGCCCGCCACCGGGCAGGAGTCCGCCGCGCCATCTTCGGAAGCGAGGTACCGGTGTCGTCGGGATCGCCGGAGTTGCAGACCCACGTGCCGTGTCAGCGTGTCGAACGTGAGTTGCGGTGCGAGGGAAAGTCTCACGGGTGTGGTGGACCCGTGCGACCGGTGCCCGACCAGCACGTCGTCGACGGCGGTGCGGCTGTGCAAGTACACCGCCAGCGCGGCGAGCAGGACAGCGTCGGGACCACCGCCGCTGCGGCGTGCGAGCCGCACGAGCGCGCCGTCGGCGGGAACGGTGAACGGGCCGAGGTTCTCCCCTCCGGCGATCGGTCCGGGCGGGGTCTCGTGTCGCGACGCTCCGGCGAGCAGGTGCTCCCAGTAGCGGCGGTCGTCCGCCCACGCGGCGCTCTCGCGGTATCGCGCATCGGCGGTCAGCGGAACGGAGGGCGACACGAACGGCCGGGACTCGGGCGGCGAGGTGGGAGCGGCGGCCCCCGTCTCGTAGGCCTCGGCGGTGCGGCGGACGATCGCCGTCATGCCCAATTCGTCGTTCACCAGCCGGTGGTAACGCTGGAACCACCCGTATCTGCCGTGGGGCAGCCGGAACAGGACGTGCACGTACAGCGGCCCGGTGCCGGGGTCCATGGGGCGGTTCAGCTCGTGGTCGATCCACGTCGTCACGAGTCGGCCGGGATCGTCGGACGCGGCGGCGTCGAGGACGTCCGCGCCGGTCACCGCGGCGCCGGTGACCTGGCCGGGTTCCGGGCCGTCGAGCACGAAAGTACTGTGCAGTCCGGTGCATTCGGCCAACGTCTTCTGCAGTGCCCGGCAGAATCGGTCTTCGTCGAGCGGCCCGTCGAGTTCGAGATACTGACCGAAGGAGGCGTCGCGCGACCCGGCACGGAGCACCGCGAGCTGGTCGTAGGTGAGGGGCAGCACCTCACCGGTACTCATGGAATCCCCGCCCGGTCTTACGCCCGAGATGACCGGCCTCGACCAGGGCGACGAGCGACTCGGGCGGGCGGTAGTGGTCGTCACCGGTCAATTCGCGCAGCGAGGTCATCGTGTCGTGGACGTTGTCCAGGCCGATCAGGTCCGCGGTCCGCAGTGGTCCCATCGGGTGGCCGAGGCAGCCTTCGAACAACGCATCGGTGGTCTCCGCGTCGGCGATTCCGTCGCCGAGCGCGGCTGCCGCCTCGGCGATGCACAGCATGAGGACACGGTTGAGCAGGAATCCGGGTCCGTCGCCGACGACGATCCCGGTCTTGTTCAAGGAGGCGAGGAGCGCCAGCGCGCGGTCCAGCGACTGCGGCGACGTCCGCGGCCCCCGCACCACCTCCACGGTGTCCTTGAGCGGGGCGGGGTTCATGAAGTGCAGTCCGACAACCCGTTCCGGCCTCGTGGTGGTGTCCGCGAGACGGTCGACGGGGATGCCGGAGGTGCACGACGCGAGTAGCGCGTCGGGTACGCACACACGGTCCAGTTCGGCGAAGACCTGCTCCTTGAGGTCGATTCGCTCGGGGACGCATTCGATGACGACGGCGGCGTCCCGCAGATCGGTCATCTCCCCGGTCCAGTGCACCCGCGCGGTGACCTCGGCGGGTTTCGGGCCACCGGCCCTGCCGAGCAGTATCGCCAGCCGCAGCGAGTCGCGCATCCGCGACCGGGCCTGGTCGACAGCCTGCGGGTCGGGGTCGACGACGATCACGTCGTGGCCGGCCTGCGCGAGACATTCGGCCACCCCGGCACCCATGGTTCCCGCCCCGACCACACCGACGCTCATCACGCTGCCACTCGTCATCGCACTGCCTCCGTGGTGAAGCCGGTGTCGTCCTGGTGCACGTACTCCATTGCCACCTCCTGGGTGGGCAGGTCGGGGTGAGCCTCGAGTCCGGGCAGCAGCCGCCGGAGGTCGGTGAGCATCGCGGTGGCCGTGCTCCGATCGAAGAGGTCGGTGGCGTAGTCGAGTTCGAGGGTGAATGCCGTGGTGCCGCGGGTCCACGACAGCCCGAGTTCGACGGGTGACAGGTCGGCCGGCTCGGCATTGTCGTCGCGCTCTCCGTCGTAGCGCACCGGGAAGTGCTGCGTCGCCGTGCCGGCCGCGCGATTGTCCGAGGACAGCTCCCGGCGTACGGTCTCCACCAGTTCCGGGTAGGTGGGGTCGCCGGACAGGTCCACGGCCACGAGCCGCGGCGAGGCTTCCGGCCCTGTGGCCGTGCCCACCGCCACCTCGTCCTGCGCCGTGTACCAGGCGAGGAGGGTGAGCCAGGCGGCGAGCAGTTCCGGATGCCCCGGCTCTCCGTCGAGCGCCGCAGTCACCCGTGCGGTCGAATAGCGCGGCGGTTCCGCACCGGTCGAGGGCTGCCGCGGCCGATCCGCCGGGACCAGGGGCGGCGACACGAGTCGCGACGCCGGCGCCGGAGCCGCGTCGGTCAGGAACACGGAAATGGGGTGTGTACGCGGAGAATCCGCGACACCGTCGAGGATGCGAACGTACTCGGCGCACAACGCGGCGGCAGTTTGCTCGGTGAACAGTTCCGTGCTGAACTCGAGCCCGGCCGCCATGCCGTCCTCGCCGGCCCGCTCCGTGGTGACGAGGGTGAGATCGAACTTGGCCGTGCCGGATGGCACCCCGCCGAACGCGATGGCCGCGGGATCCTCCTGGTCGAACAGCGTCTCGATGAGTCCTTGCTGCGACTGCAGCGCCGGCAGTTCCTGGTGGACGTGGCAGACGTCGAACAGGGGTGTCCGGCTCAGGTCCCGGTCGCCGGTGAGTGCGGTGACGACGCGGTCGAACGGGATCTCCTGGTGTTCGAGGGCGCCGAGCACCACATCACGCACGCGTGCGCACAATTCCGCGACGGTCGGGTCCCCGGACAGGTCGGCGCGCAGCGCCACCGTGCTGTTGAAGTACCCGATCATGCCGGACAGTTCCGGTCGGTTACGTCCGGTCGTCGGTGTGCCGACCACGAGGTCGCGCTGGCGGCTGCGGCTCGCCATGAGGAGGTAGAACGCGGAGAGCAGCACCACGAACAGCGAGACGGACTCCCTGCGTGCCACGGCCCGCAGGCTCCGTGTCAGGTCCTCGGAGACGGTGAACGTGTGGAACGCGCCGGTGAAGTTCTTTCGCTCCGGGCGTGGGAAGTCGGTGGGCAGCCGGAGCAGCGGAACGTCCTCCAGGACGGTTCTCCAGTATTCGAGTTCGGGGTCGAGCGCGGCGCTCGCGATCAGTTCCCGCTGCCACAGGGCGTAGTCCCAGTACTCGATGGGGAGCGGGGCGAGGTCGGCGCGGCGACCGGCTCGGCGTGCCGCGTACAGGGCGGGCAGTTCCTGCTCGAAGATCCTCGGCGAACCCCCGTCGTTGACGGAATGGTGGGTGGTGACCTGCAGGACGTGCTCGTCGGGGCCGATCCGGATGAGCAGTGCCCGCACGAGCGGGTCGGTGGCCAGGTCGAACGGTGCCACCGCGGCCTCGTGTACGAGTGCCCGGGCCGCGGCCACCGGATCCGGTTCGCCCGACACGTCGGCGGTGCGGAAGAAGTCGCCGAGGGATTCGCGGATCCGCAGTTCCGGCTCCCCGTCCACCTCGACGTAGTTGGACAGCAGCACCCGATGCCGTGCGGCGAGATCGTCCCACATACCCCGGACGGCGGATTCATCGATCGGCCCGTGTAATTCGCTGACCATCGGCAGGTTGTAGATGGTCGTGACGGCGTCGAGTTGGTGATGGAACCACATACGTACCTGACCGAAAGACATCACGTGCCGCCCCCGCGGCATGATCGGGGGCAGCCCACCGGACGCGGACGTGCCGTCCGCGAGGAGTGCGGCGAAGTCTGCGACCTTCGGCCGCTCGTACAGGTCGATAAGTTTGGGCCGGACCCCGTATCGGTCCGACACCCGGTCGACGAGTTGCATGCCGATGAGCGAGTTTCCACCGAGGTCGAAATAGTCGTCGTCGGCGCCCACGTCCCTTTCGCTGTGAAGCAACTCGCGCAGTGTCGTCTGCAACCAGTCGAGGCTGTCTTCCGGCGCGGCCGTCGCCGATTGCGCGCTCGGTTCCGCCGACGGATTGTCCGGGGCGTCGGCCCAGTCGGGTTGGCCCGGGAGGTCGAACCAGCACCGCGAACCGCGCAGCGGGTGTCCGGGTAGGCGCACTCGCCAGGCAGAGTCGTCACCGCGGTCGACGGCTGCCCAGTCGAGGTCGATTCCGCGCTCGTAGAGCCCGGCGAGGAGGTGTGTGACCGCGTCGGATGTGTCCGTCGCGCGAAGTATTTCGGCATCTGGCGTGTCGCGGAGGGCGTCGGCGAGCAGTGCCCCGAGGCGTCCCTCCGGGCTCGGCTCCACGAAGACGACGGGTCCGTCCGCGAGCATGCCCTTCGCGACGGCGACGAGCCGGTCCGTGTCGATCGAGGGGTCCGCGGCCGCGGCGGTGATGTCGGCGGTCTCCACCGCCGACAGTGCGTCCCGCACATACCGGGCCGCGTACCGGGACACGCCACCGCTGAGGACGGCGTCGACGGTGACGCCGGCGGCGCGGAGTTCCCGGTGGACGGCGATCTGGCCTGCGAGGAGGTCCGCCTCGTCGCCGGTGGCGGGAAGCTCCGACGGCAGGCTGCGGCCACGCAATGCGGGCGGCATCCGGTCGGGTGACAGCAGCAACGCCACGGCGGGGCGTTGCCGGGTGGGCGGTGCGGAGTCCTCGCCGCGGGCGACGAGTTCGGCGGCGCGCGCAGCGAGCGACTGCGAGAGTTCGGCAATGCTGCGTGCGTGCACCGCCACCCGGTGGTCGTGGTGCGGGCGGCCGCGGTTGAGGGTGAACGCCACATCGTCGAGGTCCTGCCCGCGCACGGCCGTCGCCAGTTCGGCACACAGTGCGGCCAGGGCGCCCACGCTCTTCGCCGACACCCCGACCAGCCGAGTCGTCGTGCCGGCGCGGGATCCGGCGGCACGCTCCGGCGGCTGTTCCACCACGCAGTGTGCGTTGATGCCGCCGAGGCTGAACGAACTCACCCCGGCCCGCCGGGGTCCGGTCTCGTCGCTCCACATCCGGGCCTCGGTGACCACCTCGATTCCGTTGCCCGCGAGGTCGACTCCGCCGGTGGGTCGTTCGAAGTGCAGCGACGGGTACAACTCGCCGTGCTCGACACTCAGGATCGCCTTCACGAGACCGGACACCCCGGCGGCGTGGTCGAGGTGACCGATGTTGGTCTTCACCGAACCGATCGGCAGGACGCCGGGACGGTCCCGGAACGCGGACGTGATCCCTTCGAGTTCGACCGCGTCGCCCAGTGGAGTTCCCGATCCGTGGGCCTCGAGGTACCCGGCATCGTCCGGGGTGAGACCCGCCTTCTGCCAGGCCCGGGAGATGACGGCCACCTGCGCCCGCGCGCTCGGGGAGCTGATGGTTGCGGACGAATGCCCGCTGGATACCGTTGCGGTGCCGCGGATCACGGCGTGGATCGGGACGCGATCCGCGCGGGCGCGGGCCATGGTGGTGAGGAGAAGAGCCGCCCCACCCTCCCCGACCGCGGTGCCGTCCGCGTTCGCGTCGAACGCGCGGCAGCGCCCGCCGGGAGACATCAGTTCCGCGGATCCCTCCGCCATGTCCGCGCGGAGGCCGTTCACTCGCAGACTGACTCCGCCCGCGAGGGCGAAATCGGCGTCACCCGACCGCAGCTCCCGGCAGGCGTGCTGCACCGCGATGAGCGACCCGTTGCACCCCGAATCGACGGCGTAGCAAGGTCCGGTGAGGCCGAGCTGGTACGCGATCCGGGCCGGCACCGCGAACGGAACGTTGCCCAGGGTGCTCAGCACACCCGGTTCCGCCCACATCGCCGGATACGTCGAGGTGGCGGCGCTGAACACCACCGCCGTCGCGCTGTCGCGGAACTCGGCCACCGAATAACCGGCGTCCTCGACCGCCTGATACGCGAGGACCAGTGCGAGACGCTGCTGCGGGTCGATCAGCGACGCTTCCCGTTTCGACAGGGTGAAGAACGCGTAGTCGAACGTGGAGATGTCCTCGACGAAACCCATCGCGTGGTAGTGGGAGGGAGGCCCCAGCCCGGTCGCCTTCGCCCGTGACCGGGACAGCGGACGCACCGAGTCCCGGCCCGCCGCGAGATTGGCTCGGAACTCCGCCAGGTTCGCTGCCTCGGGGTAGCGCGCGGCGATGCCGACCACGGCGATGTCGTCGTCACCCGGTGTGGGATGTCGCACGCTCACGGTTGTCTCCTCCCGGCTCGTCAGAACTCGTAGGTGGCGGGCGCGGGCGCCTCGCTCGTGTCGGTGGACTGCGCAATCGCTTCGGCCTGCGCCGCCACGGTGACGAGGTCGAACAGCTGGCCCACGCGCAGAGCCCCGGGCCACTGTTCGTCGAGACGACGCTGCAGTTCCACGACGCGATGCGAGTTGCCGCCGACGTCGAAGAACCCGTCTTCGGAACCGAAGTCGTCGTGCCCCAGCACCGCCGCCCAGTGGTCGGCGACCGACCGTTGCAGCGCGGTCCAGCGTTGCCGCGACTCGCCGCGCGCAGGCTCCGTGTCGGAGACGAGTGCGCGCAGCGCGTTCTCGTCCACCTCGCCGTCCGGCGTTCGCGGGACCGCGCCGAGTGCGACGAACCGCGTGGGGACCGATCGGGCGTCGAGCCGTCCGGCGCTGAACTCCCGCAGGTCTTCTGCCATCGGGAGCACGGCCGCCGCGGCCGCCGGGACCCAGAAGGCGGTGACACCGGTGGCGGTTGTGAGGACCACCGCTTCGCGGACCGCCGGGTGACTCTCCACGACGTCGGTGACCGACCGTGCCGGGGATCCGGTGGCGCCGACGCTCAGCAGTCGTCCGGACCGATGCCATCGCGCGAGTGCGCCCGTCCGGACCATCCGGGTGCCCGGGGCGCCGAACGGATTTGCCACGAACGTCGTGGCCGCCGCCCGCGCCGAGGTGTGGTGCTCCCGCGTGTCGGCCAGGTACACCGCACCGGTCACGCCTTCGGGGGTGAGCTGCAACCGGGGATCGAGCACCACGGTCTCGGCCGCCGCACTCCATTCACGGATCCGGGTGAGCTCGTCCGGGGCCAGCACGTCGACGTCTCCGACGGCGACACTCGGATCTGCAACGACTGCGGCGAGAATCCTGGTGAACCGGTCGGCCAGGGCCTGCACGGTCGCCGCATCGAAGAGGTCGGTGGCGTAGGTGAATCCCGCGATCATCCCTTCCGGTGTTCCGCACTCGTCGTACTTCTCCCGCACCGTCAGTTGCAGGTCGAAGAGCGACACCTCGACGTCGGGTTCGAGGACTTCGGCCTCCAGGTGCGGGAGGGCGAGATCGGGGTGTTCGGTGTTCCGGAACTCGAGCAACACCTGGAACAGGGGTGAATGCGACTGGGACCGAGGCGGGTTCAGCGCTTCCACCACCCTCTCGAACGGCACGTCCGCGTGGGCGTAGGCCGCGAGGTCGGTCTCACGGACCCGGGTGAGCAGTTCGTCGAAGGTCCCCGACACGTCGGTCCGCAGCACGAGGGTGTTGACGAACATTCCCACCACGTCGTCGAGGACGGCCTCGCCGCGGCCGGCGACCGGCGACCCGATCACCACGTCGCCGGTACCGCCCGAGCGGGCCAGCAACACGGCGAGCGCCGCGTGCACGACCATGAACACGGTGCACCGCCGGGTCCGCGCCAACGCCACCGTGTCCCGGTGCAGGTCGGCGCCGATCCCGAACGTCACCCGGTCGCCGGAGGCAGAGCGCCGCGGCGGGCGGTCACGGTCCGTGGGCAGATCGGCGACGGCCGGCGCGTCGGCGAGGTCGGATCGCCAGTAGTCCAGTTGCCGCGAAAGCAGGGAGTCCGCGTCGTCCTCCGAGCCGAGGAGTTCCCGCTGCCACACGGCGTAGTCGGGGTACTGCACCGGCAGCGGCTCCCATCCCGGCGTGCAGCCCTCGGACCGTGCGGTGTAGGCCGTCATCACGTCGCGGGCGAGCGGAGCCATCGAGAACCCGTCGGCCGCGATGTGATGCACCACGACGACGAGAACGTGCTCGCGGTCGCCGAGTTCGAACAGCCTGGCCCGCATCGGGACTTCGGTGGCGACGTCGAAACCCGCGGACACGAGTTCCGAGATCTGTTCGCGTACCGGATCGTCGGACGCCGACGAGGTGAGTTGCGCGACGTGGCCGGCACCGACGATCACCTGGGTGGGTCCCGAATCGCCGTACGGGTACCGGGTGCGCAAAGATTCGTGCCTGTCCACCACGTCGGCGAGGGCGGCGGTCAGTGCGTCGACGTCGAGGTCACCCGACAGCCGGACGATCATTGCGACGTTGTACGCGGGTGAGGACGGGTCGAACTGATTGAGGAGCCACATCCGGTGCTGCGCCCACGAGAGCGGCACCGGGTCGGGGCGCCGGGGCACCGTCACCGCGGGCCGGGCTTCGCCGCCCGCGCTCTCGCGCGCGATCCGTGCCGCGAGCGCCCGCACGGTCGGGGTCTCGAACACGTCCCGCACACCGACGTCGGTGCCGAGCGCGGAGTTGATCCGCGCGACCACCTGCGTCGCGGTCAGGGAGTTGCCACCGGACGCGAAGAAGTCGTCGTCTGCTCCGACGACGCCGGTCCCGAGAACCTCGGCGAACACGTCGGCCACCGCGGACTCGAACGGTGTGCCGGGTGCGCGGAATATGCGGGGCGCGAATTCGGGGTCCGGCAGCGCGTGCCGGTCGACCTTGCCGTTGGCCCCGAGCGGCAGCCGGTCGAGGACCGTCACCGAGGCCGGCACCATGAAGGGTGCGAGCACGGATCCGGCGAACTGCAGCACCTCGGTCGTGTCGAGGTCCGCGCCGTCCTCGGCCGTGACGTATCCGGCGAGGACCGCCTCGGCCGCGGGCGTGCGGCGCACCACGACCACCGCCTGCGCGACACCGGGGCAGCGGGTGAGCGCCGCCTCCACCTCCCCCGGTTCGACCCGCTGGCCGCGCAACTTGACCTGGAAATCGTTGCGGCCCAGATATTCCAGCCTGCCTTCCTTCGTCCACCGCATCAGATCGCCGGTGCGATACATGCGTGAGCCCGGGCGGTCGAACGGGTTCGCCACGAACGAGGCCGCGGTGGTTCCTGCCCGCCGGTGGTAGCCGCGCGCCAGACCCTCCCCCAGCACGTACAGCTCACCCACCACACCGACCGGCACCGGACGCAGCCACTCGTCGAGGACGAGTTCGCGGACACCGCGCATCGGGTGACCGATCCGCACGGGGTCGCCGGGTGTCATCGGGTCGCCGATGTTCGACATCACCGTCGTCTCGGTGGGGCCGTAGCCGACGAGCAGGGTGCGCCCGGACGCCCAGCGGGCCAGCAACTCCGGCGGGCAGCGTTCGCCGCCGACGACGAGCGCGCGGAGCAGGCGCAGACCCCGCGGGTCGATGGTGGCCAGGACCGCGGGGGTGGCGAACGCGTGTGTGATCCGCTCGGCCGCGAGCAGTTCCGTCAGTGCGGCGCCGCCGTACACGTGGGGGGCCGCGATCACCAGTCGCGCACCGGCACCGAACGCCATGAGGTATTCGAGCATCGTTGCGTCGAATCCGGGTGACGCGAGATTCAGGACGCGCGAGGCATTCGTCGTCGCGTACCGGGCGCGCTGATCGATCGTGAAGTTCTGCAGCCCCGCATGGGGAATGACGACGCCCTTCGGTGCCCCCGTCGACCCGGACGTGTACATCAGATACGCCGGATGGCCCGGTCGCAGCGGCACGACCCGGTCGTCGTCGGTGATCGGACGGGACTCCCATCGCCGCGTCGGACCCGGATAGTCGAGGAGCAGCCACTCCACGCCGTCGGGCATCCGGTCGCGCTGTTCGGCGACCGTGAGTCCCGCCACCGCCCCGCAGTCGGCGAGGATGTCGGCGATTCTCCCCGGCGGCAGATTGGGATCCACCGGGACGAACGACGCACCCGATTTCGCCACCGCCCACACCGACACCACCAGTTCCACCGACCGGACGAGCCCGATCGCCACGTGGTCCTCCGGTCCGATTCCGCGGCGGATCAACACCCAGGCCAGCCGGTTCGACCAGTCGTCGAGTTCACGATACGACATCACCGCGTTGCCGTAGGACAGCGCGACGGCGTGTGGGTCCCGGGCGGCCGCGGCGGAGAGGATCTCCGGCAGCAGCCGGGTCGTGCCGGTGGGCCGCCCGCGCACCGGGACGAGGGCCTCGCGTTCGCCGGGAGACAGCAGATCGAAGCGGGCCAGTGGAACGTCGGGGTCGGCGACCACCGCGTCGAGGAGCCGCACGTATCGTTCGGCGAATTTGCGGACGGTCGCGGTGTCGAAGATGTCGGTGGCATAGGTGAATCCGGCGCTGATCCCGGCGGGTTCCCCGTCCTCTCCGAATCGTTCGGCCAGGGTCAGCTGCAGGTCGAACGTGGAGACGGAGACACCGAGGTCGATCTCCTCCACGTCCAGTTCCGGCAGGCTCGGAGTGGGCCGCACGACGTCCTGGAATTCGAACAGCACCTGGAACAACGGCGCGTGGGCCGTGGTGCGCGGCAGAGCGAGCGCCTCGACCACCCGCTCGAACGGCACCTCCGCGTGCGCGAACGCCTCCAGATCGCAGTCCCGCACGGCGGCGAGCAGCGCGGTGAACGAGTCGGCGCCGTGCACGGGGGTGCGCAGCGCCAGGGTGTTGACGAACATCCCCACCACGTCGTCGAGGACGGCCTCGCCGCGGCCCGCCACCGCGGATCCGATCACCACGTCGGTGGTGCTTCCCAAGCGGGACACCAGGACCGCGAACGCTGCGTGCGCCACCATGAACACGGTCGCATCGTGTTCGCGGGCAAGGGCAACCACCTTCCGGTGCAGGCGGTCCCCGATCTCGAACGACTCCCGCGCGCCGGCGAGCGACCGGTGTTCGGGACGTGCGCGATCCATCGGCAGGTCCGTCACCACCGGCGCGTCGGCGAGCGCGGAACGCCAGTACCCGAGCTGGCGGGACATCAGGGAGCCGGGATCGTCCTCCGATCCGAGCAGCGCCCGCTGCCAGATGCTGTAGTCGGCGTACTGCACCGGAAGCGGCACCCAGTCCGGCGCGTCTCCCCGAGCCCGGGCCGTGTACGCGGAGGTGATGTCGCGGGCCAGCGGGCCCAGCGACAGCGCGTCCGCAGCGATGTGATGCACCACCAGGGCCAGGGCGTGATCACGCGACCCGACCTCGAACAGGTGCGCCCGCAACGGAACCTGCGCGGTCACCTCGAAGCCCGCGGACAGCGCCGCCGCGAGCCGGTCCCGCAGGTCGCTCTCCCCCGACACCGTGACAGCGCGGAGACCGGGCACCGCGGCCGACGCCGGGATCACGGACTGCACCGGCGTGTCACCCCGCATCGGGAAGACCGTTCGCAACGCCTCGTGCCGATCCACGACGTCCGTCAGCGCCGCGTGCAGCGCCGCGACGTCGAGAGGGCCGCGCAACCGGAAGGCCGCCGCGATGTTGTAGGCGGGCGACGTCGTGTCGAACTGGTCGAGGAACCACATCCGCGTCTGCGCGAGCGACACCGGCGCCGCCGCGGACCGGTCCGTCGCCACCAGCGGCGGCCGGTCCGCCGAGGCCGCCCGGCTCACCCGAGCCGACAGCGACCGCACCGTCCGCGCCTCGAAGACGTCGCGCACTCCCACACCCGCACCGAGCACACCCTGAATCCGCGCCACGACCTTCGCCGCGATCAGCGAATTGCCGCCGAGCGCGAAGAAGTCGTCGTCGATCCCGACCGCGGGCACGCCGAGCAGCGCGGCGAAGATGACCGCGAGCGACTCCTCGACGGGAGTGCCCGGTGCCACGAATTCGGCGCGGGAAGCCGTGACGGGCGCCGGAAGCGCCGCCCGATCCAATTTCCCGTTGCCGGTGAGCGGCAGCCGCTCGAGGATCGTCACCGAGGCCGGGACCATGTACGACGGCAACGCGCCTCCGGCGAATTCCAGCACGGCCCCCGAGTCGACGATGGCCCCCGCCTCGGGCACCACGTACGCCGCCGGGGCCGGGCCGGTCACCGCATCCTCGTGCAGGGTCACCACCGCCTGCGCGACCCCGTCGCACCGGCCCAGCACCCATTCCACTTCGCCGAGTTCCACCCGGAATCCGCGGATCTCGACCTGCAGGTCGTCCCGTCCGAGGTAGTCGAGACTCCCGTCGCGTCGCCACCGCACGACGTCCCCGGTCCGGTACATCCGGGCGCCCGACCCATCCGCGACGAAGCGGGACGCCGTGAGCCCGGCGCGGCCCAGGTAGCCGCGAGCGACCTGCGGTCCCGCCACATACAGTTCGCCGGCCACACCGATCGGCACCGGACGCAACCGCGCGTCCAGCACCGACACTCGGAATCCGGGAATCGGCCGCCCGACCTTGCTCGTCCACGCGGCGGCGGCGAGCCCGCGACCGAGCGGGAGGTGCGTGACGTGCACCGTCGTCTCGGTGATGCCGTACATGTTCACCAGCACGGGTGCGTCCTCGCCGTGGCGGGAGTACCAGCGTTCGAGTTGCCCGAAGTCGAGCGCCTCGCCGCCGAGCACGACGTAGCGCAGCGGCGGTGGGCCCGCGCCGTCCTCCGTATCGGTGGCCTCGATCAGCTGCGAGAACGCCGTCGGGGTCTGACTCAGCACCGTCACCCGATCGCGGCGCAGCAGTGCGAGGAACGCGGCGGGCGACCGGGTGGTGTCGAAGTCGACGACGACGAGCGTCCCGCCGTGCAGCAGCGCGCCCCACACCTCCCAGACCGAGAAGTCGAATGCCGGGGAATGGAACATCGTCCACACGTCGGTGTCCCCGAACCGGAACAGGTCCCGGGTGCTCGTGAAGAGCGAGACCACGTTGCGGTGCGACACCGCGACGCCCTTCGGTCGTCCCGTCGATCCCGACGTGTAGACGACGTAGGCCAACGAGTTCGGATCGACCGGTGGCCGTTCCGCGTCGGTCAGCGGGTCCGCGGAGTTGCCGCCGAGATCCGTGTCCGTCGAATCGAGGAGCAGGACGGGGACGTCCGACGCCGGCAGCGCGTGTGCGGTGTCGCGGGTGGCCAGAATGCACACCGGGTGGGCGTCGTCGAGGACGAGCGCCGAGCGCTCACCGGGATGGTCCGCATCGATCGGGACGTAGGCGGCCCCGGCCTTGACGACCGCCACGAGCGCGACGACGAGCGCCGCCGAGCGCGGCATCGCGACCGCGACCGAAAACTCCGGACCCACACCCCGCGAGAGCAGGTGTCGTGCAAGCCGGTTCGACCGGGCGTCGAGGTCGCCGTAACTCAGTCGCTCGCCACCCGACACGACGGCGGTGGCGTCGGGGGTCCGCGCTGCCCGGGCGGCGAACAGCTCACCGAGTGTCGTCTGGTCGGTGGCATCGGCCGGACGGGCCGACCAGTCCGCCAGCACAGCGCGTTCGGCCGGTTCGACCAGGTCGATGTCGCCGATCACGGCGGACGGATCCGCGGCGGCGGCCTCGGCGGTCCGCACGAACCGCCGAGCGAGTCCCTCCACGGTGGCGGCGTCGAACAGGTCTGTCGCGTAGGTGAATCGGGCCGTCGTGTCCGACACCGTCACCCGCAGATCGAGGTCGCCGAGTTCCCCTCCGGTGGCCGAGAATTCGAGCAGCACCTGGAAGAGCGGTGCGTGCGACCCGGACCGCAGCGGGTCGAGCGCGTCCACGATTCGCCGGACGGGCACTCCGCGGTGGGCGAGCGCCTCCGCGTCGGCGTCCCGGACGGTGCCGACGTACTGGTCGACGCGATCCGAGCCGCGCACGTGGGTCCGCAGCACCACCGGGTCGGTGTCCGTCCGCCTGCCGATGACGACGTCGTCGGTACGGGCCGACCGTGCCAGCACCAGCGCCAGCACCGCATGGGTCACGGTGGCGGCGTCCGTGCGGTGTGCGGCGGCCAACGCGTCCAGCCCGCGCCGCAGATCCGGGTCGAGTGCGACGTCGACGGCGGCGCTGCGGTGGGACGGTCGTGCGGGCCGCGGACGGTCGGTGGGCAGGTCCAGCACCGGGGGCGCGTCCGCCAGTGTGCGCGTCCAGAAGTCGAGCCGGGCCGTCTCCTCGTGGACGGTGGTGAGCGCGGCGTCCGCGTCGGCCGTGACGAAGTCGCCGAGCAGTTCCAGGAATTGCCGGTGATGCGCGCCGACCTCGTCGGCGTCGTACCGGTTGGGGTTGGCCAGGAAGTGGACGAAGGTCCGGACCGGTGTGCCGCTCCGGTACACGTTGACGAGCAGGTCTTCGACCGGCCCGGACGTGACGATGTGGTATTCGCCGACGAGCGGCCCCAGAACCAGTTCCTGGTGGAAGAGCATGACGTTGACCATCGGACCCGACAGCGACTGCGCCGCATCGGCGCCCGCGTCGCGCCGGATGTCGCCGAGCCCGAAACGCTGGTGTCGCAGCACGCCCATCAGATCGAGTTGCACCCGTTCCACCAACTGCGCCACCGTGTCCCCGGGGCGGATCTGCACGGAAAGCGGCACGACGCCCGCCACCATTCCGCCGGACCGTCGCAGGGTCGCGGTGGTGCGCGCCGACACCGGGATCTTCACGAGCACGTCCCGGTGTCCGGTCGTTCTCGACAGGTAGCAGGCGAATGCGGCGACGATCTTCGCGGTCCCGTGGGCGCCGGCGTCGCCGAGCGCCCGCTCCGCCGCGTCCGGCAGGGGCGCGGTGACGTCGGTGCTCGTGGCGACCGCGGGCCCGGTCCGTCGGGCCAGGCTCGATCCGGGTCCGAGGCCGCCGACCCGTTCGGCCCAGAACTGCCGGTCCGCGGCGAAGCGGGACGACGACCGGTACTGCTGATCGGCGTCGTACAGATGCCGGGGGTCCACGGCCTCGTTGGGCGGCAATTCCCGGTCGAGCACCTCTGCGGTATACCGGGCCGCGATGCGGTTGAGCATCGTCATCGCACCGTAGCCGTCCAGAGCGACGTGGTGAATCTTGCTGTACCACAGGTAGTGCGCGTCGCCCACGCGAAGAATCGACGATTCGACGAGGCGATCGCGCGTCGGATCCAGTGGGGTCTCGCAGTCGGCGCGCATCCATCGGCGGGCGGCCTCCACCGGTTCGGCGTCCCCGCGGAAGTCCCTCAGGCCGATCGACCGGTCCGCCGACGGATCGACCAGTTGGAACGGCTGACCGTCCCTGTCGATCAACCGGAGAAACGGCGACCCGAATTCGTCGGCGGTCGCGAGGGTGGCCACGCGCAGGAGGTCGACGTCCAGGTCGCCGTGCACCTCGACGTACTGGGCGATGCACAGCGGCACGCCGGGGGCCAGTTGCTGGGCCAGCCACGCCTCGTATTGGGCCGACGACAGCGGGAACGGTACTTCGGCGCTGCCGGCGGCCTCGGTATGGTGCTCACGCAACGCCACCACCTCCGCTGGGCAGCAACCGGCGCAACGCCGCCTCGTCCACCTTGCTGCTCGGTGCGAGCGGAAGGGCACCGAGCGCGAGGAAGCGGTCGGGCACCGCCTGCGCGACGAGCCGCTCGGCGCAGTGCGCGATCAGGTCGCGTGGTGTGGGCAGTACGGTGGCCGCGGGCGCGGGCACCCAGAACGCGGTCAACACCGTCTCCCCGTGTTCGTCGGCGGTCGCGAGAACCACCGCCTGGTGGATCGCGGGGTGACTCTCCAGCACGGCCTCCACCGCGTGTCTCTCGACCCGGGCGCCGCGCACTTTCACCTGTCCGTCGAACCGGCCGCAGAATTCGATGTCGCCGTGCGGATCGACCCGTGCGAGGTCGCCTGTGTGATACATACGCGCACCGGGCCGCACCGCGAAGGGGTCGGCGACGAAGCGGGCCGCGGTGGCGGCCGGGCGGGACGCGTAGCCCTCGGAGATCTGCGGACCGCCGACGTACAGGTCCCCGACCGCTCCGTCCGGCACCTCGACCAGTTTCGCGTCGAGGACGTAGGCGGTGCTCGCGCCCAGTGGTCTGCCGATCGGCGCGATCGAGGCGGGCACGTCGCGCACCGGATGAGCCAGGCAGCTGACGGTCGTCTCGGTCGGACCGTACTCGTTGCTCAGTGGGACCCCGGGCAGCACCGCACGATGTTGTTCGACGAGCGTGCCCGGAAGGGCCTCTCCCGCAAGCGTCACCAACCGCAGACGGTCGCGCAGCGGGGTGAGATGCGGCAGCAGCAGCCGGTAGAACGAGGGGGTCGCGACCAGGTGGGTGGTCTGCCACGTCCGGGCGAGCGCGGCGACGGCCTCGGCGTCCATCAATTCGCGAGAGTCCGGGAGCACGCTGGTGCCGCCGGTGCACAACGCCCACAGGGTCTTCAGCAGGGAACCGTCCCACGTGAGGCGGAACGCGGAGAACGTGACGAGATCGCCGTCGTCGAAGTCGTAGTTGCGACCGTCGACCATGCTCGCGAGGTTGGCGCGGCTCGCGACGACGGCCTTGGGGACGCCGGTCGACCCGGACGTGGTGATCACGTAGGCGGCGGTGCCCGCAGGCACGTCCTCGGGTAGATCGGCGAGTTCGGCGACGGGCCGGTGCTCGGCGTCCCGGTCGTGCAGTGCGAGAACATGTCCGACCGCGCTGCGGGCCAGGTCGTGGATCCACGCCGGCGACGTCTTCGGATCCGCGGACCCGAAGACGACGGCACCGCAGTCGATGTCGCCGAGGAGTGTGCGGAGCTGACCCACCGGATGCCCGGGCTCGATCACGCACCACGCCGCGCCCAGCCGCAGCGCGGCGATCATCCCCACCACCGTCTCGACGCTCTGCCGCTGGTGGATCAGCACCACCTGCCCCGGCCGCACGCCCACGGCGGCGAGTTGCCGCGCCAGTGCCTCGCTCGCCGAATCGAGTTCGCGATACGTCAGCGCCCGGTCGCCCACCACGATCGCGATCCGGCCGGGAACCCGCGCGCACTGGCGGAGGATCCCGGTCATCACCCCACCGTTCGCGACCACGTCCGTCATGGCGCCACGTCTTCCGAGAGGACCGCGACGTGATCGGCGTTCGGTGCCGCCGCACTGCGAACGTCATTGCACAGCAGCAGCATCCGATCGGGGTTCGGGTCGACGACGTCGAAGCCCGCGAATCGCAGGGTCACCAGCATCACCCGGTTGACGTCCGTCGGCACGAACTCGGCGAGCGCCCGCCTGCCGTGGGCGCGTGCCCGCTCGACGACGTGCCGGATCAGCGCCGTCCCGACCCCACGGGACATCACCCGGCACGACATCAGCAGCAGTTGCAGGACGGAATCGTCGCCGCGGATCTCCGAGACCGCGAGACCGATCGTGCCGTACCCGCCGAATCGGTCGCCGAGCGACGCGACGAGCACCTCGTGGTCGTCCGAGGCGCACAGCTGGCGCAGTTCGTCGATGCCGAAAGTTCGTCCCGTCGTGTTGAGTTGATGAGACCGGACCGTCAGTTCGTGGGCGCGTTCGAGGTCGTCCTCGGCCGCCCGGCGGACCGTCATGACCAGTTCGAGCGAGGCCAGGAACTCGGAGTTGGACCCGTGGAATTCCTGTTCGCTCACCTGACGGATCCGTTCGGCGCGATACAGCGACCTCCGCTGCCTCGCCTCCTCGGTGACGGCGGGCGGCGTCAACTCGGGAAGGTCGGGGAACGACGCGATCTGCTCGGCGGGATAGCAGCGCACCGGCGGAAGCGCCTCGGACACCTCGGCCCGCTCGACGGGATCGTTGTCGACGAACGCGATGGTGTCGAGACCCAGATTCAGTGTCTCCGCGATGCGGCGCACTGCCTCCGACTTCGGGCCCCAGCCGACGTCGACGGCGCAGAACAGTTCCTCGATGCCGTGCATGCGCAGGTGCGCGGCGGCGGGTTCGTATTCGCCGCGGCTCGCCACGGCGTGCAGGATGCCGCGGCGGTCGAGCACATCCAGGGCGCGGAGGGCGTCCGCTTTCGGCACCGGGGCGTCCTGTTCGAGGACGACGCCGTCCCAGATGGTGTCGTCGAGATCCCAGACCACGCACTTGACCGTCTGCTCCATCGCGATCACTTCCCGTGCCCGGGTCGATCGGGCAGGCGTCGGAGCAGTGCGCTGCTCCAGGCCGCGACCGGGCTGCTGTTCATGATCACGCAGTAGTCGCCGGGCGCCTGTGCGGACGCCGCGCGCTCGAGGTTCGCCGCGACGTCGACGGATCCGAGGTGGCCGAAGTGGGCCAGGTTGTCGCGGCAGACGGGATCGATGGTGACGTCGAGTGCCTCCTGCCAGAACGTGAACGCGCCCAGCGACAGGTTCTGCATCAGGAACACGCCGATCGCGTCCTGCTGCAGCCCGTTCCGGGCCAGCAGGTCCGCGTTGATCTCCGTGAACCGCTTCCGGCTCTCGACCGCGAGGCGGAACGAGTACGTGGGTTCGTCGGCGCATTCCTCGACCCAGTCGGCTTCGCGCACGTCGCGGTAGTCGATGTGGAACAGGTCGGCGTATTTTCCGTCGCTGCGGATCATCTGGTCGACGAGTTCGTACCGCCCGGTCTCCGACGTCGTCAGCAGGACCGCGGCGGCGCCGTCGCCCAGGAGCGTCATCGGCGACCGGTACCGCGACCGGGTCGGGGTCTTCGCCGCTGCGACGACGAGGACGTTCTGGCACCGGGGGTCGCCGCGGAGCAACGCCGACGCGAGCGCGAACGCCGCCGAGACGGACACGCACCCAAGGTCACCCACACCGGTGGTGAACGCCTGGGTCGCGCCGAGCCGGTGCTGCAGGCGCGTGGCCTCGGACGCGAGCAGATACTGGGGAACCCGGCCCTGGACGAGCAGCAGCGCATCGAGCTGGGTGGCGTCGAGGCCCGCCTTCCGGAGTACCTCGTCCGCCGCGGCGTGCGCCAGATCCACCTCGGAGAGCCCGATTCCGATCCGCACCGTGTCGATGCCCAGTGCCAATGCGTGCTCGCGCTGCGCGATCGGCAGTTCGTCGAGCTCGGGCAGTCCGGCTACGGTGACCTCGTCGTCCGGGAACCAGAGCGCGACCGAGTCGATCGTGACCGGTCGGTCGGCCGTCATGGCGCACCTCCCCCGAGCACGTAGTCACCGATCTGGAGTTCGGCGACCTCCGTCGCGCCCTCGATGATCTGCATGACCTTGGCGTCGCGGAAGAAGCGCCCCACCCTGCTGCCGGGGGCGCATCCCACGGCCCCGAGTACCTGGACCGCCTGCTGGCTCACCGACGCGGCGACGCGGGCCGCGGCGTACTTCGCGGCGATGGTCGTGAACAGCGCGCTCGGCTCGTGGGCGTCGCGTTGCTCGGCGGCCCGTTCACACAGTGCGCGGGCGCCGGCGGCATCGACCCAGCTGCGACCGAGGATCGCGCGGACCGAGTCGTGCTCGGACAGCACGGCGCTGCCCTGCACCCGGGTGGACGCGTGCGCGACGGCGTCGGCGAGGCACCCGCGTGACATTCCGGCGCACCCCCAGGCGATGGTGTACCGGCCGTGGTCCAGGGCGGTGCCGACGACGTGGGACAGTCCGAATCCCGGCGGTGCGATCAGGTGGTCGGCGGGGACGACGACGCCGTCCAGCGCGATGTGTGCGATCCGGGCGCCGCGCATGCCCAGCTGCCCGTGGATCGGTTCGACGGTCACTCCGGGTGCGTCCGTTTCGACCAGTGCGGTCGTCAGCCCGGCCTGCGACCGGCCGAGGACGAGCAGTACGTCCGCGACCTCGCCGAACGTGACCCACAGTTTCCGTCCGGAGATCCGGTGATCCGAGCCGTGCGCTTCGAAACGGGTAGTCACAGAGGAGAGGTCGCTGCCGGCTCCGGATTCGGTGGCGGCGAATCCGGCGAGGAGTTCGCCGGTCGCCAGGGCCGGCACCCACTGTGCCCGCTGTTCGGCGGTGCCCCACCGGTCGAGGGCGGCGTTCACCATCCCCTGCACGGTCAGCAGCGAACGCAACGACGTGCAGACCGCCCCGAGTCTTTCTGCGACCGAGCCGAGTTCGGCCGCGTTCAGGCCGAGTCCCCGGCAGTCCGTCGTCCGGTCCAGCCCGAGGACCCCCGCCCGCGCGGCGGCCTCGATGACGTCGACCGGCAGCCCGGTCTCGTCCCAGGTGCCGGCGTCGGTCTCGGCGGAGGCGACCAGTGTGTCGATACCGATCACGGCGACGCCCCGTCCGTCGCACGAAGCTGCTCGCCCCGCTTTCTCCGAATGAAGCCCGCTACCCGCGCTGCGGTACGGAAGTTGTCGAGATCGAGATCCTCCACCTCGACCACGACGTCGTGGGAGCCCTCGATGTACGTGACGATCTCCAGGGCCCGCAACGAACTCACCAATCCCAGAGTGAAGTAGTCGTCGTCGGGACCGAGTTCCGTCGACGTGATCGAGCTCAGGTACTGCCGTAGCTGCTCGACCAGCTCGTCACGGGACTCGGGCACAGGGGCATTTGCTGTGTCCATGGGCGTGGGATTCCCATTTGGACCAGCGTTCAATCATCGTGCCCTCAGGCGGCCAGCAGGCCCGGCAGTCCCCACTCCGCTGCGAGCAGCTCGTAGGAGCGCAACCGGTCGCCGTGATCGTGGGTGACGCTGGTGATCACCAGTTCGTCGGCGTCGGTGAGCCTTCGCAGACTGTCGAGTCGGTCCGCGACGGTGGCCGGCGCCCCCACGAACTGGGTGATCAGCCGGTCCTCGACCGCCGCGCGTTCCGCCTCGCCGAGCGGTGCCGTGTGCGCCGGGTCCGGATACGGGATTGCTCCGTGGCCGCTGCGGATGCTGTGCGTCCAGTGCGCGAACGTCGACGCCAGTTCCTTCGCCGTCGCGTCGTCCTCCGCCACGACCGCGTCGGCGGAGACGACGACGTACGGCTTCTGCAGGTTCGGCGACGGGCGGAACGCGGCGCGGTACGCCTCGACCGCCTCGATGGTCGTCGACGGGCTCACGTGGTAGTTCGCCCCGAAAGGCAGCCCCAACCGCCCGGCCAGTTCGGCGCTGGGCCCTGCGCTGCTGCCGAACACCCATACCTCGACGTCGGCGCCCTCGCCCGGGCTGGCGTGAAGTTCGATCCCGTCCGGGGTGCTGTACGTGCCGCCGAGCAGTGCCAGGATGTCGTCGACCTGCTGGTCGAACGCCGGCGACAGCGCGCCCGGCTGCTGTAGTACCGACTGCGCCGCCGTGAGCCGCGGAGACAGCAGGAGCCCGGACGGATCGAACGGTGCGGGGATCACGACGCCGTCGCGGATCTCCGTTTCCCGGCGGGGCGGGGCCGGCAGGTTGTTGCGTTCCGCAACCGCTTTCAACGCCTCGGCCCGGCGCTGACCCGACCGTCCGAGCCCGAGGTCCAGACGACCCGGGTACAGCGCGTCGACGGTGCCGAACGCCTCGACCACGGCCGCTGCGGTGGTGTGGCCCAACTGCACCGCGGCGGCGCCGACCCGGAGGGTGCTGGTCGCCGCGGCCAGGATCCCGACGAGCACGGCCGGCGAGGAACTGGCGACGCCCACGAAGTGGTGTTCGGCAACCCAGTACCGCTTGTATCCCCACGCTTCGGCGTGCCGGGCGAGGTCGACGGTGTTCCGCAGCGCGGTGCGGGCGGTGGTGCCCTCGCTGACGGGCGACAGGTCGAGGACGGACAACGGAGTGGTCATGAGGGCACCTTCTGGAGAGAGCGGGGATTGACAGCGCGATGGCTGCGCGGGGCACCGAGTCCGAGGTGCTGCCGCAGCGTGGCGGTGGTGTATTCGGTGCGCAGGACGCCGCGGTCCTGCAGCAACGACACGACCGTGTCGACGAACAGGGCGAGTTCGTCCGGGGTGAGAGAGGAGGGCAGGACGAACCCGTCCGCTGCGTCCTCGCGGACCCACCGGACGATCCGGTCCGCGACGGACGTGGCGGTACCCGCGAACGGCGTGGCGGACAGAACCTTCACCGCACCGGCGGGCCTGCCTGCCTCGACCGTGCGGCGTGCGAGGTCGTCGTAGAACTCGCGACCGGCCTCGAACGTGCCGAGCGGCGCGATGATCACGTCACCGTGCCGGGCGGCGAGATCCCGGGCCTGCGGGCCGTCACCCGACACGATCACCACCGGTTGCGCTTGCGGGCTCCGGGGGACGGTGAAGCGTCCACCGATGTCGAAGTGCCTGCCCCGGTGGTAGAACGCGCCTGCGGTGGGATCCGAGACGAATCGCCCCGCGCCGCGGTCGATGGTCACGACCCCCTCGGCCCAGGAATCCCACAGCATGCGTGCGGTGTCGACGAACTCCGCGGCCCGCTCGTCGCCGAAGGCCCCGGTGTTCCACGCCGCCCGCCCGCCGGACAGGTGATCGAGTGAGGCCAGCCGGCGGGCGACGTCGTACGGTTCGGCAGAGGTCGTGTCCAGCGTCGCCGCGAGCCCCACCGTGTCGGTGAACCCGGCCAGCGCGTTCGCCGCGGTGACGCCGTCGGCGAGGAAGAAGTCGAATCTCCCCCGCTCCGCGGTGCGGGCGGCATCCGCGAGGACGGCGAAGTCCGTCCGGCCGGCGGGTGCCGCCGCCCCGAGCACGACCTGCTTCTCGGCCATGCCTACCGCGGGTTCTTCTCGCCGGCCTCGACCGCGAGCGTCAGCCGGTTCTCGGCGGGCGCGACCGGGCAGGTGGCGTAGTCGGTGAACGCGCACGGCAGGTTGGCCGCCCGGTTGAAATCGAGGATCACCCGGCCGTCGGAGGCGGGAGCGTCCACGGCCAGTGACCGCGCCGCAGGGTACGTGCTGACCCCGCTGGTGGCGTCGGTGAACAGAACGTGCAGCCCACCGTTCTTGCCTGCGAACGCGACGAGTTCGTGTGCGGCGCCGTCGTACTCGAATTCCAGCGTCCCCAGCGCCGTGTGGTGGTGCTCGAGCCCCTCGACGACCGCACCCGTCGTGACGACGCGCGATTGCGGGAACGGGCTGAACGTCGCCGGCACGGCCCACTGCCGCGCGGGCAGGAACGTCGGGATGCCGGTGAACGCGGCGAGGGTGCCTGCCTCGGGGTCGTGGATCCGGAGGGCGACGTCACCGGTTCTCCGGATCACCTCGATGTTGCGGCTCCCGTGCCGCACGAGCAGACCGGGTGCACCCTCCAGGGGTGCGAGGGTCGCCGTGCCGTCGACGGGTTCACCGTCGACCTCGAGCCCGGCGTCGGCGGTCGCCGTGATCACCACACCGTCCGCGTCGGCCCGCCACTTCCCGGGCAGGTCGGGGAACGTGGTGTCGGTCTCGACGAGCCAGTGCAGGGCGGTGAGACTCAGCCATCCCAGCGGATCGCGGAAAGACTCCTCCCGCCCCGAATGCCAGTCCTGCCAGTCCTGCTCGAATGTCGCGCCTGCCGTGACTGCGGTCATGATGCCCGAACTCCTTCTGTCTGGTGATGCGGATGGCGCAGTCCGAGATGACTGCGCAGGGTCGTCCCCGAGTACTCGGAGCGGAAACTGCCGCGGTTCTGCAACTCCGGGACCACCTTCTCGACGAACTCGTCGAGCCCGGCCGGAGTGAGGTGCGGTACCAGGATGAAGCCGTCGCACGCGTCCGCCTGCACGTAGCGGTCGATCTCCTCGGCCACCTGGGCGGCGGTGCCGACGAACTGCTGGCGGGTGGTGACCGCGATGATCAGTTCCCGGATGCTGAGCTTCTCGGCTTCCGCTTTCGCCCGCCACGCGGCAGCGATCTCGCGTGGGTCCTTCGCGTGCCGCACCCGGCCGCGGGTGATGTTCGTGTCGTCGGCCGGTTCGACGTCCGGCAGCGGACCGTCCGGGTCGTACGCGGAAAGGTCTCGGCCCCAGACCTGTTCGAGAAACGCGATCGCCGTCTGTGGGCCCACCTGCTGGTGCCGGATGTGAACGGCGCGCTCGGCCGCGTCCGCCGCGGAGTCGCCCAGCACGAACGTCGCCGCCGGCAGCACCTTGAGATCGCCGTGGCTGCGCCCGTACTTCGCCAGCCTGCTCTTGACGTCCGTGTAGAACTTCTGGCCGTCCTCGAGCGACCCGTGGATCGTGAAGATCGCGTCCGCCTGCGCGGCGCCGAATTCGCGGCCCTGATCGGAGTCGCCCGCCTGCAGCAGCACCGGGTGCCCCTGCGGGCTCCGGGGAATCGTGAACCGTCCCCGGATGTCGAACTGGGAGCCGGAGTGCGTGACGTCGCGGATCGAGTTGTCCGCGGCGAACACTCCCCGGGCGCGGTCGATCTGCAGCGCATCCTGATCCCAGCTGTCCCAGAACTTGCGGGCGCCCTCGATCAGTTCGCCTGCGCGGACGTACCGGTCGGCCTTGTCGAGGTATCCCCCGCGCCGGAAGTTCTCCCCCGTGAACGCGTCCGAGGACGTCACCATGTTCCACGCGGCCCGGCCGTCGGACAGATGGTCGAGCGAGGCGAATTGCCTTGCCAGCTCGTACGGTTCGTTGAATGTGGTGTTGATCGTCCCCGCCAGGCCCAGATGCGTGGTGACTCCGGCGAGTGCGCCGAGCACCGTCAACGTGTCGGGGCGGCCCACCACGTCGAGGTCGTGGATCTGTCCTCGGTGCTCACGCAGGCGCAGGCCCTCGGCAAGGAAGAAGAAGTCGAACAATCCGCGTTCGGCGGTCTCCGCGAGGTGCACGAACGAGTCGAAGTCGATCTGGCTCTTCGATTCGGGGTCGCTCCACACGGTGGTGTTGTTGACGCCGGGAAAGTGCGCGGCGAGATGAATCTGCTTGCGCTGGTTGCTCATGATGTCAGTCCTGTCCGGCGAAGTGATTGACGGGACGGGCGAAGCCGAGCCGCTCCCGGAGCACTCCGCTGTCGGGCGCTCGGTCGCCCGGCCGCAGCAGCGGCAGGACGCGCTCGGTGATCTCGTTCAGGCCGGACGCCAGCGCCAGCGGCCGGAGGGTCACGCCGTCGACGCCCCCGGCGCCCACCACGTCGGTGATCAGGCGGGAGAGGCCCGGCGCGTCGCCGCGGTGGAGAATCGACGCCGGCTCGTACCGGCTGCCGGACCAGTTCTCGAGCTGGGCAAGGTCGCGTTCCGCGGCGTCGGCGGTGTCGGCGATCACCACCTCGACGTCGAGCAGGATCCGCAGCGAAGCGGGGTCCCGGCCGGCCTCGGCGGCGGCACGTCGCACGCGGTCCGCGACGTCACGGGCTGCGTCCACGGTGGGTGCGCCGATGCGGATCACGTCGGCGCGCGCCGCGGCGACCCGGGTGGAGTGCTCGTCCCGCGCGCCGATCACGATCAGCGACTGCCCCTGCGGCGACCGCGGCGTGATCGAGGGACCCTTCACGGAGAAGTGCGTGCCCTCGAAGTCGATGTAGTGCAGCTTGTCCCGGTCGATGAAGCGGCCGGTGGCGACGTCGCGGATCTCGGCGTCGTCCTCCCAGCTGTCCCACAGCAGGCTCACTACCTCGATCGCGTCGGCCGCCTCCGCCCACAGACTCTCGGCATCCTGTGCATCCTTGCGTCCGAACAGATTCGCCTGCGCCTGACCGGCCGACACGTCCACCTGCCATCCGGCGCGGCCGAGCGACGCGTGGTCGAGGCTCGCGATGGCCTTGGACACGTGGAACGGTTCGGTGTGGGTGACGGTCACCGTGGGAACCAGCCCGATCCGCTCGGTGGACGCGACGGCCCGTGCCGCGATCGCCACGGCGTCCAGTTGCCCACGCTGCTCGGCATGTCCCGTCGTGGCGATCGCGAAGGTATCGCCGACGAACGCGAGGTCCACTCCGGCCGAGTCGGCCAGCCCGAGCAGGCCGGTCCAGTAGCCGGCGGTGAAGAGGTCCTCGGCGCGCGAGTCCGGACGACGCCAGGACTGTGGGTGAATCCCCGTGCCGTACAGATCGACGGCGACGAGCGGGTCGTGTGGCTCAGGCATGAATCGATTCCTCCAGCTGTGCGGAACGTGGACGCACGACGGATCGTCCCGGGATGGCGTCGAGCAACTGCCGGGTGTAGTCGTGGCGGGGATTGTCGAATATTTCTGCCGCGGTGCCCGATTCGACGATGCGACCGGACCGCATCACCGCGACCGTGTCGCTGATCTGCCGGACCACGGCGAGGTCGTGCGAGATGAATAGGTAGCTGAGCCCGAGTTCCCGCTGCAGGCCCTCGAGCAGCCCGAGGATCTGCGACTGCACCGAGACGTCCAGTGCGGACACCGGTTCGTCGAGCACGACGAGTTCCGGGTGCAGCGCGAGCGCGCGGGCGATGGCGACCCGCTGCCGTTGCCCACCGGACAGCTCCGCCGGTCTGCGTTCGAGGTAGATCCGCGGCAACGCGACCTGTTCGAGCAGTTCGGTGACTCGTGCCGCCCGTTCCGCCCGGGTGCCGACACCGAACGCGCCGAGCGGTTCCGCCACGATGTCCGCGATCGCCAGTTTCGGATCGAGGGACGCGTAGGGGTTCTGGTACACGATCTGCACTCGGCGGCGCAGGGCTCGCAGCGCGCCGCCGCGCAGGGTGGTGATGTCCCGGCCGTCGAACTCGACGCGGCCTGCGGTGGGAGATTCCAACCGGATCGCAATCCGCGCCACCGTGGACTTGCCGGACCCGGACTCCCCCACCAGCGACAGCGTGCGCCCGCGGGGAACCTCGAACGACACGTCCTGGACGGCGTCGATGGCAGTGCGCCGGTCGATCCGGAATGTCTTGGACACCCCGGACACCCGCAGCAGGACAGCAGGGTCGGCTCCCGTCTCCGCGGCGCGGCTGGGCCCCCGTCCCACCGCGAGACTCGGCGCCGCGGCCAGCAGGGTGCGGGTGTACTCGTGCCGGGGGTTCTCGAGGACCTCGCGGGTGGGGCCCGCTTCCACCACCTCGCCCTCGCTCATCACCACGATCCGGTCGGCACGGTCGGCGGCGACACCCAGATCGTGCGTGATCAGCAGGACCGCGGTGCCGGCCTCGGCGATCCGCGCGTCGAGGTGATCGAGAATCCGGCGCTGCACGGTGACATCGAGTGCGCTGGTCGGCTCGTCCGCGATCACGAGTTCGGGGCTGCACGCCAGCGCGATCCCGATCAGTACGCGCTGCCGTTGCCCGCCCGACAGGTCCTGCGGGTACTGCCTCGCCCGCACCTCGGGCTTGTCGATCCCGGCCTCGGCGAGAATGCGCACCGCCTCGATGCCTGCCGTCCGGCGGTCGGCGAGACCGTGGATCCGGAGCACCTCCGCCACCTGGGTGCCGACCCGCAGGACGGGGTTGAGCGACGTCGTCGGGTCCTGGGGAACCAGGCCGATCCGGGCGCCGCGGACCCGCTCGAGTGCGCGCTCCGACTTGGTGTCGAGACGCTCACCGTCGAACGTCACGGTGCCGGCCACGGCCCGCCCGGATCCGCTGAGCAGTCCGAGGATGGCGTGCGCCGTGGTGGACTTTCCGGAGCCGGACTCGCCGACCACGGCCACCACTTCTCCGCGCGAGACCGTGAGGTCGACGCCCTTCACGGCCACGACGGGATCGCTCACGCTCCCGTACGCCACCCGCAGTCCGGAGACCTGGAGGAGCGGCGCCGTGGCACCTGCCTCAGCACTAGTAGTCGAACTCATCGCACTTCCCTCTGTTCGAGTGCATGTCCGAGTCGGTGCGCCGACAGCACGACGGCCACGATCACCAGTCCGGGCAGGGTGGTCATCCACCACGCGGTGGCGAGGTAGTTCCGGCCCTCGGAGATCAGCGAGCCCCATTCCGGGGTGGGCGGCACCGCGCCGAACCCGAGGAAGCTCAGCGACGACACCGCGAGGACCGCCATCCCGAACTCGACGGCGGCGAGTGCCACGACGGGCGCGTACGAGTTCCGCAGAACGTGGCGGCGCAGCACCGTGTGCCAGCGGACACCCGACGCGAACGCCGCCTCGACGTACAGCGACCGGCGCACTCGCAGCACCTCCGAACGCATCACGCGGGCGAAGTTCGCGATCAGCGACACGCCCACCGCGATGGCAACGTTGACCGTGCCGAACCCCAGCGCGGTCACCAGAGCGAGCGAGAGCAGCAGGGCGGGGATCGACAGGAGGACGTCGACGACGCGCATCAGGGCGGCGTCCAGCGCACCGCCGACGGCACCGGACAGCAGGCCGATCAGCGAACCGACGACCAGTGCGATGCCCACGGCCAACAGCGTTGCGGTCAGCGACAATCCGGCGCCGTGGACCACGCGGGTATACACGTCACGGCCGATGTTGTCGGTGCCGAACCAGTGCGCGGCACTCGGCGCCTGCAGTTTCTGGGCGGGCACCCCGACCAGCGGGTCGCCGCTCGCGAACACCGACGGCGCCACCGCGAATCCGACCGCGACGAGGAGCACGGCGGCCGAGGCCACCAGCACGAGATTGCGACGCAGCCACGTCACCACGCGGCGTCCGCGGCTGTCCGACTCGGACGCGATCACGGGAGGCGGTTCGACCGGCGGAGTGCCGAACCCCTCGGCCTCGTCGATCAGTTCCCTGGTGAGGATGTCAGACATGAACCTTCTCCTCCACATCCGCGGAGTCTGTGCTCCAGCCGGAACTGCGTCTGCCCTCGACGATCCTGGGATCGATCAGCGGATAGAGCAGATCGACGGCGAGATTGACGAGTACGTAGACGACCGAGCTCAGCACCACGATTCCCTGGACCACCGGAATGTCCTGCGCCATCACGGACGTCTGGGTGAGCCGCCCCACGCCGGCGCGCGAGAACACCGTCTCGACGACGACCGATCCGGCCAGCAGATTCCCCACGAGCACACCGGCGATGGTGAACGCCGGAATGCTCGACAGGCGCAGCGCGTGCCGGGTCTGAATCTGCCAGCGGGACGCACCCTTCGCCCGCGCGGCTTCGATGAACGGCTGCCGCCACGTGGTCTGCAGACTCGCCGCGAGCACCTGCGCGATCACGGCGCCGGTCGGCAGCGCGAGCGTCACCGCGGGGAGCACCAGCGTCGCGACCCCCTGGTCACCGAACGCCGGGAACGCCTTCAGCCGGAACGAGAACAGCTGCAGCAGAATCAATCCCACCCAGAACGTCGGCACCGCGACACCGAGCGGAGGCAGTGAGAACAGCAGATTCCGCACCCAGTGGACCCTGGTGTAGGTGGCGAGGAACGCGACCGCTGCCCCGACCACGACCGCGAGAACCAGCGCCGCCGACGCCAGCGCGAGCGTGCTGGGGACCGCGTTCCCGATCGCCTCGGTCACCGATTGCCCGGTGGCGATCGAGTACCCGAAGTCACCGCGGACGGCGTGGCTCAGCGAGTTCCAGTACTGCACCCACACGGGCTGGTCGAGGCCGTACCGCGCCTGCAGCTCCGCGACAGCGGCCGCGTCGACCGTCGTTCCGGTGGACGCCGAGTCGACGGCGATGCTCACCGGGTCGGACGGCAGCAGGAACAGCACGGCGAACGACACGGTGAACGTCGCCCACAGGACGGCGATCGCCTGCAGCACGCGGAGTCCGAGGTAGCGAATCATGGCTCAGCGTCCGCTGATCCAGGTGTCGAAGAACTGGAGCCGGGCCGAGGCCTCGAACTTCAGGTCCTGCACGTTGGGGCCGGCGCCGATCGCCTGCGACAACTCCACCGTGGGGATCCACAGGCCGTTGTCGAGCACCTGCTGCTGGGCGTCGGCGACGAGCGCGCTCCGCTCGGTGGTGTCGGTGGCGGCGAGTTGCTTCGCGAGCACGTCGTCGAGCGCGGGAATGGGTCCGCGGTTGTTCAGGTTGCGGCCGTCGAGGCCGAACTGGGTGCGGAGGATGTCACCGTCGGCGCGGGTGCTGTTGTAGTAGGTGGCGTCGAAGTCCTTGGAATTCTGGCGGGCGGTGGCCTCCGGAGTGGACACGAGATTGAGCTGCAGATCCACTCCCACCTCTTTGAGCTGCTGCTGCACCAGTTCGAGGATGGCCTGGTTGCCGGCGAACACGGAGCTGAACAGAACGGGGAAGCTCAGCTTCTGACCGCCCTTCTCGCGGATGCCGTCGGCACCGGGAACCCAGCCCGCCTGATCCAGGATCGACTTCGCCTTCTCCGGGTCGTACGTCACGTCCGGCAGCGCCACGTAGCCCGGGGTGCGGCTGGCCAGCGTGCTGGTGGCGGGTTTGAAGTTGGGCCCGAGTACGGTGTCGACCAGTTCCTGCCGGTTGATCGCCGGGACCAGCGCGCTGCGCACGACGGGGTCGACGAGCGGTCCGCGAGTCACGTTGGGCTGGAAGCCGAACGGGGTCCCGGGGTTCGACGTGGTGAGCACCTGCCCGCCCGCGCCTTCGATCTGCGGGGCGTCCTGCGGCAACGCGTCACTGATCGCGTCCAGCTGTCCCGAGGACAGGCTGCCCGTGCGGACACCGGATTCGGGCACGACACTGAACTCGATGGTGTCGAGGTACGCCTCGCCGTCGTGGCCGAACACGTCCGAACCCCAGTTGTATCCGGCGCGCTTGGCGAGGGTCACCGACTTGTCCTGCTGGTAGTCGGCGTACGTGAACGGCCCGGTGCCCGAGATGTTGCCGGTGCACCGCTCTTCGGCGGACTTCGCGACGGACGCATCGGACAGGATGCCCAGCTGCGGGGTGGACGACGCCTGCAGGAACTGCGCGTTGGGTGCGGCGAAGTCGACCTGCGCGGTCAACGGGTCGATCACGGTGGTACCGGTGTAACCGGCGAGGTAGCTGGCACCGAGCGGGGCCTTGGCGCCGGAGAGGGTCTTCACGATGGCGTCGAGATTCTTCTTCACCGACTCCGCGGTGAAAGGTGTTCCGTCACTGAACGTGACCCCCTCCTTCAGGTGGAATGTGAAGGAGGACGCGTCGGCGTCGGTTTCCCAGTTCTCGGCGAGCCACGGTTTGAGTTCGCCCGTCTCCGGGTCCTGGTCGGTGAGCGAGTCCACCACCTGACGAGCCACGTAGATCGTCTGATTCGTGCCCGACTGCGCGGGGTCGGCGCACGTCGGTGCCTGGGAGAGGCCGTAGCGGAGTGTTCCGCCCGGCTGTGCGGGGCCCGCATCCGCGGAGGAACTGCTGGAACCGCCACCGCAGGCGGTGAGCGCCGTGGCCAGCACGGCGGCGGCGCCGATACCTGCTGCGATGCGGGCACCGCGGTGGGGCGAGGACAAAAGCACTGATGGCACCGAGAACTCCGTGATCTCGAAGAAGTGCCGTGCGCGCTGCCCGTCGTATCGGCAGCGCTCACGCGCACAGGAAGGTGAAGGACACCGGATCCGACGCGGATGCGGTGTGAAGAGCCGGAACCCCGAGGGATCGGGGTGGCAGGTCAGCTGTGACAGATCGAGGTGGACAGCCGGCAGAGATCGACGTGCAGGCGCCCCCAGGCGCTCACGAAACCTTCGGTCAACATCGTTCCTCCATCGATCCCGGCGGTAGCACCCGCACCCGCAGGGCGGGGGGTTGCTGCGACGTCAACGAGCCAGGTCTCTCGGTCGCTCTGGATGGTCGTTACCGAGTGTAAGAGATCGCCGGTCGTGGCGCCACACGGACCCCCGCTACCCGACCACCTGCCGGGACTCGACCTCCCGCCGCGACAGGGCGGGCCGGAGCCCGAGGTGCTCACGCAGGGTGGAGCCTTCGTATTCCGTTCGGTACGAACCTCGCTCCTGCAATTCGGGCACCAGCAGGTCGACGATCTCGTCGAGTCCGGTGGGCACCAGATACGGCGAAATGTTGAACCCGTCCGTGGCGCCACTGCGAACCCACCGGGTGAGTTCGTCGGCGACCTGCCCGGGAGTACCGGCGAAACCGGAGCGCTGGGTGGTCGCGATCGCAACCTGACGCAGCGACAGGCTCTGCGCCTCTGCCAGGGCCCGCCATTCCCGGGCGATGGCGAGCGGATCCTTTCCGTCACGCGCCGCCCCACGGGTGACGGAGATCGGCGCGGGCACCGGATCGAATTCGGGCAGTGGGCCGTCCGGGTCGCGATCGGACAGATCGCGGCCCCACACCTGACCCACCAGCGACAACGCCGTCTGCCCGGTGTACTGGCCCTCGAGAACCCAGCGCACCTTCTCCTCCACCTCGGACGCGTTCTCCGCGAGCACGATCTGCGTGCCCGGCAGAATCTTGACGTCGTCCTCGGGACGCCCGGCACGACGCAATCTCGCCCTGATGTCCTCGGCGAAAGCGAGCGCCTCGTCGAAATGCGTTCCGTGCCGGGAGAAGATCACGTCGGTGTGCGCGGCCGCGAAGTCCCGGCCCGCCGGTGAGTCGCCGGCCTGGAAGATGACGGGATGCCCCTGGGCGCTGCGCGGCAGCGTCGGAGTGATCGTGACGTCGAACTGCGACGTGCGCCGGGACACCTCCCGCACCCCGTCCGGGGTCGACCACGACGGTGCGTCGGTGCTCGTCGCGACCGCGCCGTCGGCCCACGCATCCCAGATCGCCCGGGCGGTGTCGAGGAACTGCCCGGCCCGCTCGTACCTGTCCGCGTGATCGAGGAAGCCGCCGCGCCGGAAGTTCTCACCGGTCCACGCGTTGTCCGTGGTGACGGCGTTCCAGCCGGCACGGCCACCGGACAGCAGGTCCAGCCCGGACAGCCGCCGGGCGAGGTCGGCCGGCTCGTTGTAGGTGGTGTTCTGGGTGGCCACCAACCCGATGTGCCGGGTGATGCCGGCCAGCGCCGAGAGCTGGGTGATCGCGTCGGGCCTGCCCACGATGTCGAGATCGAGAATCTTCCCTCCCTGTTCCCGCAGGCGCAGGCCCTCACCGAGGAAGAAGGCGTCGAACAGGCCACGCTCGGCGGTCAGTGCCACCCGCCGGAACGTTTCGAAGTCGATCTGCGATCCGCTCGACGGATCGGACCAGATCGTCGTGTGGTTGACGCCCTGGAAGAAGACACCGAAGTGCACCTGGGCGCCGGGTCTGGCGTACGAGTTGTCGGTCATGTTCTCCACAACCTTTCAGCGAGAAGAGTCTTCGAGGCGCTCGGCCTGGAATCGGGTGACGGGACGGTCGAGGCCCAGCGTGCTGCGCAGGGTCGAACCGGGGACGGGACGGTGGGCGATGCCGGCACGGAGAAGTGCCGGGACCACGTACCGCGCGAGCACCGGAAGATCCTCGTCGACGACGGCGGGATGCAGGCGCACACCCTCGACGTGCGCATCCAGGGCGCGGAACAGTTCCACCAGCCCGCTGGCATCGCCGGCGAACGACAACCGTCCGCTCGGCGGGGCAGGCGTCGACGAGCCGAGCGCGACATCCAGTTCGGCGACCACCAGCGGTGCGCCGCCGACCTTCGCGCGCCCGGCGGCCTCGACGGTGTCCTCGAGTGTCGGTCCGGACACCAGCACCACGTCGACCAGCGACGGATCGGTGTCCCCCTCGACGCCGAACACCACCAATTGCCCCTGCGGTGGCCGGGGCACGATGGCCGGACCCTTCACCGAGTACGTCTCGCCCCGGAAGTCGATGTAGTGCAATCGGTCGCGGTCGACGAAACGCCCGGTGGCGTAGTCGCGGATCACCGCGTCGTCCCCCCACGAATCCCACAGGTCCCGGACCACGGTGATCGCGTCCCGTTCCTCCCGCGCGAGGTCGGCGGGTGCGGTGACCTCGGCCCGGCCCAGTGCGCTCGCGACCCGCGGGTCGGTGTCGCGTGCCGGGATCCAGCCGCCGCGACCACGCGACGCGTAGTCGAGCGTCGCGAGTTGGGAGGACGTGTGGAACGGCTCGGCGTACGTCGTGCCGACGACCGGTACGAGTCCGATCGTGCTGGTGGTCGCGGCAACGAACGCCGCGCGGTTCACCGCGTCGATCCGGCCGACGGGTCCCCCGTGGGCGCCGGGCGGCAGCAGGGAATCGTCGAAGGAGGCGAACGTGAAGCCGGCGTTCTCGGCTGCCGCGACGCGGTCCGCCACCGTTCGCCCGGTCAGCAACCGGTCGGGTGTGTGCGCGGCGCGCCGCCAGGCTTCGGGATGCGCACCCTCGCCATCGAGTTCGATGCCCAGAAACAGGCTCATGCGTCTTCCTCCTCGGTGCCGGCCGCGAGGGGGCGGCTCGGAATGGTCTCGCGCAGCGTGGGTGCCACCTCGGCCTGGAACAGCTCCAGGCTTTCGCGGTGCTGCTTGTCGCTGCCGACGCGGTCGGCGCTCAGGTGGATCACCTCGTGGCCGAACTGCTCGTGGTAACGCTGCACCTTGTCGATCACCTGCTGCGGGCTGCCGATCAGTGCGGAGCTGCGTTCGACGAAGTCCTCCACGGTCTCGAACACCACCGGAAGCCCTGCCCTGCGGGCGAAGTCGAGGCGAGCCGCGTGAATCGGCCGCCACACGTCCAGCGCATCCTGCGAGTTCGCCGTCACGTAGAACCCGGCCGTTCCAGCGCCGACGAGGGCGTCGGCGGGATCGTGACCGTAGTGCGCCCACCGTTCGCGGTAGTGCCGGACGAGTTCGGCGTACGAGTCGATGGGATACGTGACGTTCGCCGAGAAGATCGGATCACCGTAGCGGGCGGCGAGATCCACCGACTCCTTGCTCGTCGCGCTGCCGTGCCAGATCCGGATCCGCCGCTGCAGCGGGCGCGGAAGGGCGACAGCGTGCTCGAGAGACGGCCGGAACGTGCCTTCCCACGTGACGTCCTCGCTCTCCCACAACTGCCGGAACAGTTCGTAGCCCTCGCGGTTGCGGTCCCACTGGTCGTCCGGGGTGACGTGGAACAGCTCCGCCTGCGCGGTGCCGTTGCCCTTGCCGATGATGAGCTGCAACCGGCCGCCCGACAGGTTGTCCAGCGTCGAGTAGTCCTCGAACGCGCGGACCGGGTCGAGCAGGCTCAGCGTGGTCACCGCCGTCCACAACTGCAGCGTGCTGGTGCGCGCCGCGATGGCGCTGAGCACCACGGGCGGGGACGACGACAGGAAAGGATGCTCGTGGCGCTCGCCCACCGCGAACCCGTCGTACCCCAGTTGCTCGGCGAGGACGGCTGAGTCCACAACCTCCTGCAGCCTGGCCGCGGTGCCGATCCTCTCCCCGGTCACCGGGTCCGGGTGGTGGGTGATCAGGCTCATCAACAGAAACTTCATACAGACTCGTACTCCTTTGCGGCCCAGGCGGAAGGCAGAGCGGTAGGGGTGTGCAGGATCTTCTCGAATCCGTGGATTCCGACGTCCTGCGGTGGGAGGGAGCGGTCGAACAGCGCCGTGTACCCCGCAGCCAGGTACAGGGCCACCGCCTCGGGCTGCCGCGGCCCCGTGGTGAGGAAGATGCGGGAATACCCTGCTCGGGTGATCGCGGCCTCGAGCTCCCGCAGCACGATTCGTCCGAGGCCGCGACGGCGGTGCGCCGACGAGGTCCAGATCCGTTTGAGTTCGGCCGTCGTGTCGTCGTAGCGGCGGAACGCCCCGCCCGCCACGGATGTCCCGTCCTCGACCAGAACGAGCAACGCGCCACCCGGTGCGGCGAACTCCTCCGCCGGATACGTGCTGAGATCGTCGTAGATCTCGTCGCGGGTGCGCCCGTACCGGGTGCTGTACTCGATCGCCAGTTCTTCGAGCAGCGGCGCGGCCAGCGGATCGGCCTGATCGACGAACACGGTCTGCACGGATTCGGTCCTCTCGGTCACCGGTCCTCCTGTCAGCTGGTCTTCGGGAGTCCGGGCGGGTTGACGACCGACGTGTCGACGGCCTCGCTCGCGATGTTCCAACGGTCGAGAACCTGTGCGTACGTACCGTTCTCGATGATGTGGTTGATGGCCTCGTTGACGGCGGTCACCAGTCCGTTGTCCTTCTTGGTGAGCACGGCGATCTCACCCTGGAGGGCGTCGCCCGCCCCCGAGAACGTTCCGGCGATCTCGCTCTCCCCGGCCTGCGCCACGTGGAACGACGAGGACGGGTTGGGCCCGAAGTAGGCGTCGATCCGGCCCGACGCGAGGGGCAGGTAGTAGTCGGTGACGTTCTGGTAGTACGTGATGTCGGTCGGTTCGAGCCCCGCCGCGACGTTCTGCTCACTCCACTTCACCAGCAGCGCTTCCTGATTGGTTCCGGAGGAGACCGCGATCTTCAGACCCGCGACGTCCTTGGGCTCCTTGATCTGGATGCCGCTGCCCTTCTTCGTCTCGAACGCGACCGTGTCGAGGCGGTACGTCGAGAAGTCGTACTTCTCCTTCCGCTCCTCGGTGACGGTGACGTTGGAGATGAAAGCGTCGGCCTCCCCCGAATCGATGCGAACGAAGTTCTGCGCCCAGTCCGCGGCCTGGAGATCGACCTTCAACCCGAGAACGTCGCCGATCAGGTACGCAAAGTCGGTCTCCGAGCCGATGAGCGTCTTGTCGTCGTCGGCGTAGAAACGCAGGGGCGGGGCGGAACCGGCGCTGCCCGTCACGATGAGGGTGCCGCGGTCGCGGATCTGCTGGGGGACCTTCGCGGCGATCGACTCGACCTCGTCGGTGGTGATGCGATTCTGGTCGGCGGTGAGGTTGTATCCGGCAGCCGAGGTCGGCCCCGATCCCTCGTCCTCGACGTCGCCGCCCCCGCACGCGGCGGCGAGCAGCGCGACGGTGGTGAGGGCCGAGGCCAGAATTTTCGTACGGAACCGTGCGGTGGACATGTGTGCCTTTCGGGTTTCCACACCGAGGTGTGGAGAATCAGAGAACTCGGGAGAGGAATGCTGTGGTGCGGTCGTGCTGCGGGTTGTCGATGACCTGCGAGGGCGGGCCCTGTTCCACCACGACGCCGGCATCCATGAAGACCGCCGTGTCGGCGACCTCCCGCGCGAAGCCCACCTCGTGGGTGACGATCACGAGGGTCGCGCCGTCCCGTGCCAATTGCTTGATCACGGCGAGGACCTCGCCCACCAGTTCGGGGTCGAGGGCCGACGTGGGCTCGTCGAACAGGATCACCGCCGGGCGCAGTGCGAGGGCCCTGGCGATCGCGACCCGCTGTTGCTGGCCGCCGGACAGTTGTCGCGGGTACTCGTGAGCCTTGTCACCCACGCCCACCCGTTCGAGCAGCGCAATCGCCTCGGCCTCGACCTCGGCCCGGTCGCGGCCCTGCGCCGACACCGGCGCCTCGATCACGTTCTCCAGCACCGTGAGGTGGGGGAACAGATTGAAGTTCTGGAAGACGAATCCGATCCGGGAACGCTGCTTCAGGATGTCGCGTTCACGCAGTTCGTGCAGTTTGCTGCCCTTGCGCCGGTAACCGATGAGGTCGCCGTCGATGCGAATGGTGCCGCGGTCGACCTTCTCCAGGTGGTTGAGCGTGCGCAACAGCGTGGACTTGCCGGAACCCGACGGCCCCAGGATCACCGTCACCTCGCCCTTGCGGACCAGCAGGTCCACACCCCGCAGGACTTCGAGTGCGCCGAAGGACTTGTGGACTCCGCGAACTTCCACCGCGTACTCCGCCGGATGGGCTTCGGTTGTCATTTCGTGGCACCTCTCGGTACGGAGACGCCGGCGTCACGGATCTCGGCAAACTTTCGGGTGAGCTTCTGCCACGGAGTCGGCGGCAGCGCCCGTGCCGATCCACGTGCGTAGTGCCGCTCGACGTAGTACTGGCCGATCGACAACAGCGTGGTCAGGATGATGTACCAGATCGTCGCGACCATCAGCAGTGGCACGACGCGGCCGTTGCGGCCGAAGATCACCTGAACCTGGTAGAACAATTCGGCAATTGCCATCGTCGACACGATCGAGGTGCCCTTGAACAGGCTGATCACCTCGTTCGCGGCGTTCGGCAGGATGCCGCGCATCGCCTGGGGCAGAACGATCTTGAAGAACTGACGTCGGCGCGGGATGCCCAGCGACTGCGCCGCTTCGATCTGCCCGTGGTCCACCGAGATGATGCCGGAGCGGATGATCTCGGCGGAGTACGCGGCCTGGTGCAGGGCCAGACCGATGACGGCGGCGGTGAAGCCGCTGATGACACCGTTGACCTCGAACGTGAAGAAGCCCGGACCGAACGGAATGCCCAGCGACAGAGTCTGATACAGGTACGTGATGTTGAACCAGAACAGAAGCTGCACGATCAGCGGAATCGACCGGAACGCCCAGATGTACACCCAGGCGATCACCTGCAGCACCGGGTTGTGCGACAAGCGGCTGACCGCCAGCACCACACCGAGTGCGAATCCGAGGATCGTCCCCCACAGTGTCAGCTTCACGGTCATCCACAGGGCCTGCAGCACGGAGCCGGCGGTGAAGTACTTGGCGAACGTCGCCCAGTCCCATCCCGGGTTGGTCGCGAGGCCGTGGACGAACTGGGCGAGCAGTACCAGCACGGCGGCGCTGACGACCCACCGCCACGGATGCCACCTCCGCGCCACTTCCAGCGCGGCGTCCCCGTCGCCGGAGGGCACTGAATCGAGGGGCGCGGCCGAACGCGCCCGGACGGGGGCGCTCACGCTCCCTCACCACTTACGACAGACATCACTGAGGCGGCCTTTCACCTGGAAACGGGACTGCAGGAGGGCGCGTCTTCCGCGGGATGCGGGCGCGCGTCAGGCACTCACCGGGGCGAAATGCCCGGTGAGCGTGCTGTGAGACCTCGTCAACAGTGGCAGGAGGTGGTCCGGCACAGGTCGATGTGCCGTCTGCGCCACGCAGGGCGCGCGAGGTAGTTCATGTGCTGCCTTCCATCGATCCCGGCGGTAGCACCCGCACCCGAAAAATTCGGAAGGGTTGCTGCGACGTCAACGAGCCAGGTCTCTCGGTCGCTCTGGATGGTTGAAGCGAACACTAGCCGCATTCCCGAACCCCGTCAACACGGGGTATTTCCCTGCAACACAGGGGAAATGGTGCCGATCGCCCGCAAGAATCACCGTGCGCAGAAGTACTGACAGACGGAGATCCATGCGGTTGGATGATGCGTGCAGCCCTGTATCTCCGTGGTCGTGCGACCCGGCTGCCGGGCCTTCCGAGGCCCTTGTAACGTCGCCTCGGTGACACCACTCGAAGTCATCGCGATCCTGGTAGCCGGTGTAGGCGCGGGCGCGATCAACGCCATCGTCGGCAGCGGCACGCTCATCACCTTCCCCACCCTGGTGGCGTTCGGGTTCCCTCCGGTGACTGCCACGATGTCGAACGCGATCGGCCTGGTCGCCGGTGGCGTGTCCGGCACGTGGGGGTACCGGCGGGAACTGGCCGGGCAGGGGCCGCGGCTGCGGTGGCAGATCCCGGCGTCACTGTGCGGTGCGGTTCTCGGCTCGTGGCTACTGCTCCACCTACCCGAAACTGTGTTCGAACTCGTCGTCCCGGTGCTGCTGATCCTCGCCCTGATCCTGGTGGTGTTGCAGCCGAAGATTCAGGCCTGGGCGAAGCAGCGCGGCAGCCACGAGGCGGGGCTGAGCCCGGCGCGCCTCACCCTGCTGACCGTCGGGACGTTCGCCGTGGGAGTGTACGGCGGATACTTCACCGCCGCGCAGGGCATCCTGCTGATGGGTGTGATGGGCGCGATCCTGCCGGAGAGCCTGCAACGGATGAACGGCGCGAAGAACCTGCTCTCGCTCATCGTCAACGTCGTCGCCGCGACCGCGTACACGCTCGTGGCCTTCGACCGGATCAGCTGGGCGGCCGCCGGCCTGATCGCGGTGGGCTCGCTGCTCGGAGGCGTCCTCGGCGCCCGTTACGGCCGCAGGCTGTCGCCGACCGCATTGCGGGGAACCATCGTCGTCGTCGGCCTCATCGGTCTGTTCCGGCTGCTCGCATAGTCGCGCACGCACCCTCCCGCTCCCTCATACTGAGTCGGTGAGCAAAGACGTAGAGCACCCGGGCTGGACCTATCTGATGGACATGGACGGCGTTCTCGTCCACGAAGAGCACCTGGTCCCCGGGGCCGACCTGTTCCTGGCCGAACTCCGGGAGTCGGGTACCCCGTTCATCGTCCTCACCAACAATTCGATCAGGACTCCGCGCGATCTCCGCGCCCGTCTGCTCCGCACCGGCCTGGACATTCCCGAGGAATCGATCTGGACGTCCGCCCTGGCCACCGCGACGTTCCTGGCGAGCCAGCGACCCGGTGGCAGCGCCTACGTCGTCGGCGAATCCGGGCTCACCACCGCACTGCACGACATCGGGTACGTCCTCACCGACAACGATCCCGACTACGTGGTCCTCGGCGAGACCCGCACCTACTCCTTCGAGGCGATCACCACCGCAATTCGGTTGGTGGAGAGGGGCGCTCGCTTCATCGCCACCAACCCCGACCCCACCGGCCCGTCCCGGGAGGGTTCCCTTCCGGCCACCGGATCCGTTGCCGCACTGATCAGCAGGGCCACCGGTCGCGACCCGTACTACGTGGGCAAGCCGAATGCTCTGATGATGCGCTCGGCGCTGCGGGCCATCGGCGCGCACTCCGCGAACACGCTGATGATCGGCGACCGCATGGACACCGACATCGTCTGCGGGCTCGAGGCCGGGCTGCAGACCATCCTCGTCCTCACCGGAATTTCGACGCGGGATTCGGTGGAACTGTTCCCGTACCGTCCCACCGCGGTGCTCAAATCGGTCGGCGATCTGGTCGGCCGCACGTCGGATCCGTTCGGCGATGCGGCTCCGCCGCCCGTGAGTACTTCTTAACCGCGGGACGTTAACAAGTACTCACGGGTGGCGGCAGCCGGTGCTGCCCCTGATCGTCGCTGCCCTGTACGTCCCGAACGTGATCCGGTTCCCGTCCCCACCGGCGAACGTCACGTCGTGATGTCCGGGTCGGTCGGCCTGCACGTCGAGCCGGTCCATTCCGGCGTCGGCGGTGATCGCACGGGCCGCGGCCAGCACGGCGGGCCAGTCGGCGTCGCGGATCGGGGTGTCGGACAGCAATACCGGCGTGGTGACGGATTGCCCCTCCGTGTACGCATACGGTCCCGGGCATCCGCCGCCCTGGCTGCGTTCGCGATGCCACCGCCACCGGACATCCGGTGCAATCGCTGCGACGGCCTCGCTGATCCGCATCAGCGCGTCGGTGACCTGCCGCTCGGTGACCGCGAGTGTCGGCCGGTCGCTCAGTCTCGCTGCCGCCGCCGCAACCTCCTGGTCGCTGAAGTTGTACGGGTTGTCCGTCACGCCACCACATCCGCTCGTCAGGATCGCCGCGCCGATCACGGCGACCGCCTTCCTTGCCCATTCGCCGCGGACCGTCACCGGACAGCCAGGTCCGGCATGCCGGCGACGATCACCGCCATGTTGTAGCCGGACGTCCGTAGCTCCCCATTGCCACTCGGCCGCGGATACTCGCTGTGCCCGCTGGCATCCTCCCGCCGCACGCCGTCCGGGGTCGCCGCCTCGCGCACCGACAGTTGCTCGAGGTCCGTCTGCACCGGATCGGGGCCGAGCCTGCCGAACCCGTCTGCCACGGTGATGGGGTCGTCGTGCGCGCGCATCACGAACCCGTGCCGGGGCGCCAACCCGAGATCCGATTCGTCGTTCGCGTCGAACCCGGGCGAACCGTAGAACACGGCGTCGTCGACCGGTTGCCGCGGTCCCGCATGCTGCAGGGCCAGGCCCTGGGTGTACGAACCGTACGAATGGCCGAGCGCGGTGATGTGCGGATCGGGCGTCTGCGAGGCGACGTCGAGACCCTCGTAGAACGAGGCGAGCTTCGGGGCACCGGCGGTCGCGCGGTCGGACTGCCAGGAATCGAGGAGCCACCCGCGCCCGAGATTCTGGTCGATGAACGGCACGTCGTAATTGCCCGGACCGGTGGTTGTCGGCGGCTGATACCCCAGCCACGCAATCGTCGACACCGTGTCGCTCGTGCGGCCTGCCAGGTCCAATTGCCGTTCGGTCTCGGCGCTCAGCGCCGCCGCCTCCTCGGTCATCCCGCGCAGCGAAGCGGCGGTCGTGTCGATGCCCGGCGTGGTGACGGCGATGTGGTCGGCGGTGTCCGGGTCGCCGAGCGCGAACGCGGCCATCGTCCGGTCACCCGACTGCAGGTCCAGCAGCATCAGCCTGCCGTCCGGGTGATCGCGCACGAGTTTCTCGAGGTCGTCGAGGTCCCGCAACTTCTGCTCGGCGTACCACAACTCGGCGTCGTCGTCGGTGAACGCTCCACCGAACATGCTGCGGTCCAGCCTTTCCCGGAGCCGGTCCCGTTCCCTCTCCCACCGCGACCGCTCGTCGTCGAACCGGCTCACGTTCGCCTCGTGCCGCACCGCGGACGGGATGCCGTCGCGATCACCCACCCATTCGGGATGCTGCTCGATCACCTTGCGGCGCTGGGCTGCCGGCAGGGCGTCCCAGTACTCGCGGTTGTCCAGAGGTGAGCCGTCCCGCGGGGGCGCCGGGGCGGACAGTCCGGTGCCCGGGCGATCCGCCTCACCGGGTTCGGCCACGCCGTCCGCGGCCCGCGTCAGGACCGCGGCCGCGTCGGCGACGAGGTCTTCCGCCTGCAGAATCAGCGCCCGGGCCGCGGCCCGGAGTTCGTCGCGCCGCGCTGTCCCCGAGGTGTCGCCGGGCGGTCCCGGCGTCTCGGCGATGTCCCCGCTGTCCGGCAGAGCCATACCGTGGGCGGCGGCCGCTTCGCGGAGGCCGTCGAGTTCGGATTTCAGGTGCGTGACCGCGTCGACCAGGTCGCGGGTCAACTTCTCGACGACGGTGATCGCCGCGGCCTCACCGCTCAGATCCTCCGCGACGATCCGGAACCGCCGACGTGCGGCGTTCGCGGCGTCGTCGTGCCACGCCGGCAACCGGCCGATGTCGGCGAGACCGTCCTGCACGAAACGGATCGTCGCCGCCCGCACCGACAGCGACCGTTGCACGGCCTGCAGCGCGCGGGTGTCCCACTGGGCAATGTCCCTCAGATTCACGATCCCCCCCAGGATGCATAATGCCCGTACCCTAACGGATCGATCGCGTCCGCGGGAGTCCGATCTCGTCTCGACCGACACGAAGGATCGAAAATGAGCGGTTCCATCCACGTCGACACGGCGGCCCTACGAGCGGCGGCCGGTCAGCTCGACGTCCTGTTCGACGATGCGTCCTCACAGCTGAACACCACCGACGCGGCCCTCGCCGACTCGGGTGCCGCGTGGCCGGGGGCGGCCGGCGCCGCGTTCGGCCGGTTCACGTCCTACCTGGACGATCGGCGGGAGTTGTTGCAGCGGACTGTGGCCGAGATGTCGACGAACCTCGCCGAGTGCGCACGCCGGTACGACACCCAGGACGGAGCCACCGCCGAACGCCTCGACGCGGTCGCGCCGGCGACGAGCCTAGACCTGTAGGGCGCCTATCCCAGCGCTTGCTCCAGATCCGTCAGCAGGTCGGCGGTGTCTTCGAGTCCCACGGACAGCCGGACGACGCCGTCGGTGATGCCCACGGCTGCACGACCTTCCGGGCCCATCGCCCGGTGGGTGGTGGTGGCCGGGTGGGTGATGAGCGACTTGGAGTCGCCGAGGTTGTTGGAGATGTTGACCAGCCGCAGGGCGTCGAGGAGTTCGAATGCCCGCTTCTTCGCTTCGCTCTCGGATGCGTTCAGCGCGAAGGTGACGACGGTGCCGCCGCCGCTCATCTGCCGCTTGGCGAGTTCGTGCTGGGGGTGTGATTCGAGGTACGGGTACTTGACCCAGTCGACCGCGGAGTGGCCCTCGAGGAACTGGGCGATCTCCAGTGCGGAGCCGACGGAGTGCCGCACCCGGATCGGCATCGTCTCGAGTCCCTTGAGGAGCGTCCACGCGTTGAAGGGGCTGAGCGCCGGCCCGGTGTGGCGCATGAGGTTCTGGACGGGACCTTCGATGTAGTCCTGCGGTCCGAGGATCGCCCCGCCGAGCACACGGCCCTGGCCGTCGATGTGCTTGGTGCCGGAGTAGACGACGATGTCGGCACCGAGTTCCAGGCTGTGCTGCAGCAGAGGCGTCGCGAACACGTTGTCCAGCACGACCTTTGCGCCGGCGGCGTGCGCGAGCTCCGCCACCCGGGGCACGTCGACGAGCGTCTGCATCGGGTTCGACGGCGTCTCGAAGAATACCGCGGTGGTCGGCTCGGACAGAGCCTTCTCCCACTGGTCGAGGTCTTCACCGTCGACGAACACCGTCTCCACGCCCCAGCGGGGCAGGATCTCGTTGCACACCACGAAGCAGGAGCCGAACAGGCTGCGCGCCGCGACCAGCCGGTCGCCGGCCTTCAGGAGCGCGCCCAGTGCGGTGAACACCGCGGACATGCCGCTGGCGGTGCCGAAACACGCTTCTGCGCCCTCGATGAGGCGTAGCCGCTCCTCGAACATCTTCACGGTCGGGTTGCCGTACCGGGAGTAGACGAAGTGGTCGATCTCGCCGGTGAACGACGCCTCGGCCGCTCCCGCGCTCTCGAACACGAAGCCGGAGTTCAGGAAGATCGCTTCGGACGTCTCTTCGAAACCGGAACGGAGGGTTCCTCCGCGCACGCTGATCGTGCCCTGACCGATGTCGTCCGGCAGCGCCTTGTCGAACGCACCGCCTCGGGGAATTGCACTCACCACTGCCTCCACGGCAGGCCCAGCGCCCGCCAGCCGACCGCCCCACGATGACCTTCGGCGTCCAGGCCGCCTTCGAAACCGTCGAGCACGTTGTACGACGGGCCGATGCCCGCCGCTGTCGCGGCTTCCGCCGCACCGATGGACCGCTGGCCGGAGCGACACAGGAAGATCACCGGGGCGTTCTCGCCGCCCGCGATCCCGGCCTCCTTCAGCTGGTCCACGAAGTTGTCGTTACGAGTGCCCGTCGGGTAGCTGACCCATTCGATCAGCACGGTCTTCCGCCCGAGCGAGGTGGTGTCGGGGACTCCGACGTACTTCCACTCGGCGTCCGTCCGCACATCCACGAGCACAGCGTCGGGATTCTCGCGGAGCAGCTCCCAGGCATGCTCCGGCGTTATGTCGCCTGCGTAACTCACCATGTCAGCTTTTCACAACCCTGTTCGGTATGCCCTTCCGGGCAACGGTCAGTTGCAGACGACCCATGTCTCGCCGTCCCGTGTCAATTGCCAGGTATCCGTCGTCTCGCCCTTGCCGTCGTCGGCGCTGACCCGGACCTCCGCCCGGGCACGATCCCCGTTGACCTCGGACGATTCGACGCCCTTCAGTGTGATCTCGCCTTCCCGGTCGCGGAGCACCGACCGGTCGTCGGACCACGACGAGCAGACCAGCGTCTTCTGCAGATCGGCGTCGTCGTGGTTGTGGGCCTGGATGAAGTCGGCGACCGAGCGGTTGATGCGGTCCGCTTCCGTGACGTTCTCGTCGGCGGGCGAGAGCCTGCTGGACACGACGATGGCAACCAGGATGACAACGATGACGGTGACGGCGGCGATGAACGGCACCGCCGTGGTGCGGCGGGGATCCACCGGATCTTCGGTGCCTCCCGCGTCGCGCTGGGGCGATTCGCTCGAACCGGACATGACTTCCCTTCGATCTCGGCGTGGCCACGAGTGTATAGAGCAGCCCCTACAAATCTTCTTTGTGACCCCCCAACGCGAAGACGACTACCCTCTACAGGGGTGCGTCCCGAGAATGGGCTCTGCCCTGTCTGCCGCACCTCGGCCACCCGATTAGGCTGGGCTTAATTTAAGCTGAGGTTTCGTTGTCCGCCCATCAGAAGGTAGTTCCCTCCAGATGACTGATCAGACACGTCCGTTGCGCGTTGCGATCGTGGGTGCCGGCCCCGCCGGTATCTACGCAGCCGACGCTCTCATGAAATCCGATGCCGCGTCTGACGGCGGGATCAGCATCGACCTCTTCGAGCGGATGCCTGCCCCCTTCGGTCTGATCCGGTACGGCGTCGCACCCGACCACCCGCGCATCAAGGGCATCATCACCGCCCTGCACAAGGTGCTCGACAAGCCGTCGGTGCGCCTGCTGGGCAACATCGACTACGGCAGCGACATCACCCTCGAAGACCTGCACAATTTCTACGACGCGGTGATCTTCTCCACCGGCGCCAACGCCGACCGTGCCCTGAACATCCCGGGCATCGAACTCGACGGCAGCTACGGCGCCGCCGACTTCGTCTCCTGGTACGACGGCCACCCCGACGTCCCGCGCACCTGGCCCCTCGAGGCCGAGAAGGTCGCCGTCCTCGGTGTCGGCAACGTCGCCCTCGACATCGCCCGCGTCCTCGCCAAGACCGGCGACGAACTGCTGCCCACGGAGATCCCCGCCAACGTCTACGAGGGACTCAAGGCCAACAAGGCCGTCGAGGTCCACGTGTTCGGCCGCCGCGGACCGGCGCAGGCCAAGTTCACCCCCCTCGAGCTGCGTGAACTCGACCACTCCCCGACGATCGAGGTCATCGTCGATCCCGAGGACATCGACTACGACGAGGGCTCCGAGCAGGCGCGCCGCAACTCCAAGCAGGTCGACATGGTCGCCAACACCCTGCAGGACTGGGCCATCCGCGACGTGGGCAACCGTCCGCACAAGCTGTTCCTGCACTTCTTCGAATCGCCCACCGAGGTGCTCGGCGAAGACGGCAAGGTCGTCGGCCTGCGCACCGAGCGCACCCAGCTCGACGGCACCGGCAACGTCAAGGGCACCGGCAAGTTCAACGACTGGGACGTGCAGGCCGTGTACCGCGCGGTGGGCTACCTGTCGCAGAACATCGCCAAGCTCCCGTTCGACGAGCAGGCAGGCACCGTCCCGAACGAGGCCGGACGCGTCATCGCCGACGACACCGCCGAGGGCAACGACCGGTTCATGCCCGCCACCTACGTCACCGGCTGGATCAAGCGCGGCCCGGTCGGCCTGATCGGCCACACCAAGGGCGACGCGAACGAGACCGTCGCGAACCTGCTCGAGGACCGGTCCGGCTTCGCCGAGCCCGCCAACCCGTCCGAGGACGCGATCATCGAGTTCCTCGAGGGCAAGCAGGTCCCGTACACCACATGGCAGGGCTGGTACCGCCTCGATGCGCACGAGCGCAGCCTCGGCGAGCCCGAGGGCCGTGAGCGGATCAAGGTCGTCGAGCGCGAGGACATGCTCAAGGCCAGCGAGCCCGACAAGGCCTGATCTTCCGAATCGGTGTGAAGGGAACCTCCTGCGGGGGTTCCCTTCCGTCGTCTCAGGCCAGGTGTGACGACAGCGCCCGCAACGCCGTGAGCAGTTCCCCGGCGGACATCGCGTGGTCGGGGTCGACCAGCCACTGCTCCGCGACGCCGAGCAGCAGCGCCTGGTAGAGAGCGCCCAGAGTGTGTGCCCGGCCGGGCTCGATGCCCGCGTCACCGAAGAGTTCGACCAGCCCTTCGCGGGCGTCGGCGGTCGACGCCACCAGGTTCTTTCTCAACTCCGGCAGGGAGTCCAGGTGCCCGAGCAGTTCGAACTGCAGCATCCACAACCGACGATGGGCGGTGAACGACTCGATGACACCGGTCCAGATGGCTTCGAATCGTTCGGTCGGACTCATGCCGGGTTCGATCTTCTTCGCGGCGGCCGTCGCGAGGTCGTCACCCCAGCGCTCCATCTCCCGGTACAGGGCGGCGTGGAGCAGCGCCTCCTTGGTGCCGAAGTGATAGCCGATCGCCGCGAGGCTCACCCCGGAGGCCGACGCGATGTCCCGGGCAGTCGTCCGCGAGTAGCCCTTGTCGTACAGGCTGCGCGCGGCACCGTCGATCAGGTCTTCGCGATTTCCCATGACCTCACCCTAAAGAGTCTGAGACGTATGTGTAGGACGCTTGTACCAGCACTCGCGCACCGCTCCGCCACGCAGCGTGTCCCCCGCACAAGGCAGGATATAAGTCGTGTTTGACGCCCATGTTCACATCATCGACCCCCGGTTCCCGGTGGTCGAGAACCACGGCTACTTGCCGGAGCCGTTCACCATCGCCGACTACCGGGCGCGCACGGAAGGCTTCGGTGTGGACGGCGGCGCCGTCGTCACGGCCTCGTATCAGGGCACCGATCAGAACTACCTGAAGGCGGCGCTCGAGGAACTCGGCCCCAGCTGGGTGGGCGTCACCCAGATGGAGCCCGACGCCACCGACGAGAGCATCCTCGAACTCGACAGCGCCGGGGTGCGGGCCCTCCGATTCAATCTCCGGCGCAGCGCGACCGACGTGAAGCTCCTCACCAAACAGGCCCTGCGCGCATACGAGCTGGCCGGCTGGCACGCCGAGTTCTACGTGGACGCCACGCTGCTGCTGTCGCTCGAGCCGGTGTTCGCGAAGCTCCCCGCCGTGTGCATCGACCACCTGGGGATGTCGACACGGGGTCTGCCGTACCTGCTCGACCTGGTCGACCGCGGAGTTCGGGTGAAGGCCACCGGGTTCGGGCGGACCACCATCGAGGACGTCGGCGACGTGCTGCGCAAGATCCATGCCGTCAACCCCGAGGCGCTGATGTTCGGCACCGACCTTCCGGGTAGTCGTTCCCGAAGAGTGTTCCAGGACAGCGACATCGACATCGTCGCGGATGCGGTGGGCGACGACTTCGACGCCGTCATGGGCGGCAACGCACGCGCCTGGTACCGCTGCGACGCTCCCGGAGGAACCTGCTAGCACGCAGGACCCGCGTCAACAGCCTTCCATCTGCACGCCGTTCATCGACACCATGTCGGCCACCGGCGGCGTCTGTGGCTGCGCCACCAGCCACGTGTTGTAGTTCTGCATCTCGTCGCAGTCCAGCTGTTCGCGGCGTTCCTGCCGCCGCTCACGCTGCCGATCGTCCATCTGGTCGTCGTTCCGGTCGACCGCGATGGCACCGGTGCTCGATCCGTTGGCCTGCCGTTCGAGCCCCCGGACGCCATCGGCGGTCATGATCCAGCCGAGGGTGTAATCGGCGCCGTCGTGGTTGGTGGTTGCGCGGAACATGCCTTCCTCCGCAGCGGCCGGGTGGGCCACGAACGCCTTGTCGGGCATGCCCGGCGCGCTGACCTGCCCCGTCACGGTGCCGTCACTCATCGACGCGGTGAGTGTGGCTCCGTCCGGCGAAGACAACGTCGCCTTGTCGCCGTCCATGGTGCCGGTCATCCACCTCCACATCTGATCACCGTCGCACAGGAAGGCGATCATGTCGTCCCCGGACCGGGCCAGCGCGACGTACGCGTCGGATCCGTCGACCGCACCGACGTAGGTCGGCTCCATCTGCGGGGTCATCACGAAAGGTGACGGAACCTTCTCCATCATGTTCGACGCGGGCGCCGCTTCGCCGCTGCTCGTGGCGGCCGCGCTGGTCGTGCTCGGCGCCGCCGAGTCGGACGAGTCGTCGCCGCAGCCGCTCAGGGAGAGGGCCACGGCAGCGAGGGGCACCAGGATCCAGGTCGTCTTCTTGTTCACGGCGTATTCCTCCGCTGGCCGGGAAGATCAACATCCGCATTTCATCATCGCAGGTGGAGGGCGCTTCTGGATACCCCTCCGCGACGATTTCGAACGACCTACGTCGCGACCACCGCTGCCAGCCACACACCCGAGGCGATCAGGGCGCCGAGCAGTTCGATCAGCATCGACAGTCCGACGGCCTTGCAGGCGTGCCACGTCGACACCCACGCCCGGTTGTGCGCGCGCAACCGGTAGAGCTCGGCCACATACGTTCCCGCGATGAAACCGAGGAACAACCCCACCACGGGAACGACGAAGAACCCCACGATCCCGGCCAGTCCGCCGACGATCAACGACCTGCCGGTAACCCCGGCGGTGCGCATCCGTTTACCGGGCCAGGTGTATTTGACGACGCCGCTGATCACGAGGAACACCGTTGCGACCGCGAACACCGTCCACGCCGTCGCGCCACCGGTCATGATGGCCCACACCAGGATTGCCGCGAAGATGAGGATCGTGCCGGGCAGGATCGGGATGACGATTCCGACGAGCCCGATGACGACGGCCAGGCCGACGAGGAGTTCGGCGCCCGGACTCACGCGACGGGCTCGACGCGGGACGCCGCCTCCCGCGCACGGCTGCGCGCGGTCTCGACGTCCGGTCCCGTGGACACGGCGACACCCATCCGCCTGCGCACGAAGCTCTCGGGCTTGCCGAACAGGCGGAGGTCCGTCTCGGGGACCGCCATCGCGTCGGCGACGCCGTCGAAGCCGATACCGGTGGCGTCGACGCCGCCGTAGATCACCGCGGACGCACCGGGTGTCGTGAGGGTGGTGTCGACGGGCAGGCCGAGAATGGCGCGGGCATGCAGTTCGAATTCCGAGAGTCGTTGTGTCCGAAGGGTGACCAACCCAGTGTCGTGCGGTCGCGGACTGACCTCCGAGAAGTAGACGTCGTCGCCCTTCACGAACAGTTCCACACCGAAGATCCCGCGCCCACCCAGCGCTGCGGTCACCTTCTCGGCCACCTCCCGCGACCGGGCGAGTGCCGCGTCGCTCATCGGTTGCGGCTGCCACGACTCCACGTAATCGCCCGAGTCCTGCAGATGCCCGATGGGCTCGCAGAAGAAGGTGCCCACCTCGCCGTCGGCGCCGATTGCCCGGACGGTGAGCTGGGTGATTTCGTAGTCGAAGTCGACGAACCCCTCCACGATGACGCGGCCGTAATTGATGCGGCCGCCCGCGAGCGCGTACTCCCAGGCCGTCTCGACGCCGCCGGTGTCGCGCACCGTGGACTGCCCCTTTCCGGACGACGACATCACCGGCTTGATCACGCAGGGAAAGCCGATCCGCTCGGTGGCCGCCCGGACCTCCTCGAGCGATTCGGCGAACTCGTAGGGCGACGTCGGCAGCCCCAGCTCCTCCGCCGCGAGGCGCCGGATCCCCTCGCGGTTCATGGTCAGCTGCGTCGCCCGTGCGGTGGGGATGACCACCGCGGTGCCGCGCTCCTCGACCGTGGCCAGCGCATCGGTGGCGATCGCCTCGATCTCGGGGACCACGAAGTGGGGTCGCTCCTCCTCGACGAGACGCAACAGCGCCTCCGGGTCGCTCATGTCGATCGTGTGCGCGCGGTGCGCCACCTGGTGGCCCGGCGCGTTGTCGTAGCGGTCGACGGCGATCACCTCGACCCCCAGCCGTTGGAGGGCGATGATCACTTCCTTGCCCAGCTCACCCGACCCGAGCAGCATCACGCGCGTCGCGCCTGCCGTCAGAGGTGTACCGAACCGTACGGGTGCCTGTTCACGCATGGTCACAACTATATGCGGGCACCGTTTCGCGCCGACGCCTACTTCAGCAGTCGCGACATCCGGCGGTCGGCGAGCACCTTGCCTCCGGTCTGACACGTCGCGCAGTACTGAAAAGACTTCTCCGCGAACGACACTTCCCGGATGGTGTCGCCGCAGACGGGACAGGGGAGGCCGGTCCGGGCGTGCACCCGCATCCCGGATCGCTTCTCCCCCTTCAGCCGCGCCGCGTCCTGGCCGAGCGACCTCTGGACGGCGTCGCTCAACACGGACCGCATCGCGTCGTACAGCACGTGCACCTGGTCTTCCGGCAGGGTGCGGGACGTGGCGAACGGGGAAATCTTTGCGGTGTGCAGGATTTCGTCGGAGTACGCGTTACCGACGCCGGCGAGCAGCGACTGGTCGACGAGCGCATTCTTGATACGCGCCGACGTGGTGGACAGCAGTGCGGCGAACTCGGGTTCGGTGACGGCGAGGGCGTCGGGTCCGAGCCGGGCAATCCCCTCCACCTCCTGCGGGTCGTGCACCACCCACACCGCGAGCCGTTTCTTGGTGCCCGCCTCGGTGAGGTCGAACGCCGGCGTCGCGCCCTCCGGGGTGAAGAAGTGCACCCGCAGCGCCAGCGGACCCTTCCCCGGTTTCGGCGGCGCCGCCGACGGGTTGTCGGTCCAGCGCAACCAGCCCCCACGCGAGAGGTGGGTGACGAGCCACAACCCGGAACAGTCGAGCGCGAGGTGCTTGCCGAACCGGGCCGCACCCGTCACGTCGCGGCCCTGCAGGCCGGTGATCGGGGGGTCGAACGTCTTGAGCACGCTCAGGGCCGCCACGTCCACTCGGCCGACGACCGCTCCCACGGCATGTTCACGCAGGAACTCGGCTAACGCCTCCACCTCGGGCAGCTCGGGCATGGTCCCAGGCTAACGGTAGCGGAGCGCCGAAGTGTGGTCCTCCACGCTTTCTCACTCACCTGCGGAGGAGATAGGTGTCCATGATCCAGCCCTTGCGTTCGCGCAATTCGGCGCGAACCCGCTGGATCTCGTCCTCGACGTCGCGCAGTCGACCGGAGATCAGCACCTCGTCGGGTGTGCCGAGGTAGGCGCCCCACCAGATCAGGACGTCGTCGCCGGCGACCTGGGTGAACGTGCAATGGGCGTCGAGCATGACCACCGCGTTGTCGACGCCGTCGGGCAGACCCTCGGCCAGTCGCCTGCCGGTCGTGATGTGCACCGGTTCGCCGATCCGGTTGAGCACGATGCGGTGCTGCGCGGCCAGCGACTGCACGCTGGTGACGCCCGGAATCACCGAGTAGTCGAACGACACGTTGCCCCGGGCGAGCACCCGCTCGACGATCCGCAGCGTGCTGTCGTAGAGAGAGGGATCACCCCACACCAGGATCGCCCCGACCCCCGGCTCGGACGCGAACTCGGCCTCGAACAGCGCCGCCCGGCGCTCGTGCCAGTCGTCCACCACGCCCTCGTAGTCGGACGGCGTGCGGTCGCGGGGCGGATCGACGACGTCCACGACGCGGTACGGGCCGGCGACGTGCTCCTCGAGGATCGTGGTGCGGAGATCGACGAGGTCCTGCTTCTCGTCGCCCTTGCCGATGACGAAGAACACATCGGCCTTGTTCATCGCCTTGATCGCCTGGACCGTCACCTGGTCGGGGTCGCCGGCGCCGATGCCGATCACGAAGAGTTCACGCATGGGCGAAGGCTAGCGCTCGTGAGTGCGCAAGGAGTCCAGGGACCCGCAAACCACTCACGGGCGGCGGAGCCGCCTAAACTGGACGCCGTGACTGTGCCGACCCCGTACGAAGACCTGCTCCGACTCGTCATGGACACGGGTACCCCGAAGGCAGACCGCACCGGGACCGGCACGAAGAGCGTCTTCGGTCATCAGATGCGCTGGAACCTCGCGGACGGGTTTCCGCTGATCACCACGAAGAAGGTGCACCTCAAGTCGATCGTCTACGAACTGTTGTGGTTCCTGCGCGGCGATTCCAACGTGAAGTGGCTCCAGGACAACGGTGTCACGATCTGGGACGAGTGGGCGGACGCGGACGGCGAACTGGGCCCGGTGTACGGCGTGCAGTGGCGCAGCTGGCCGACCCCGTCGGGCGAGCACATCGATCAGATCGCCCAGACCATCGAGACGCTGAAGTCGAACCCGGACTCGCGTCGCATCATCGTGTCGGCGTGGAACGTCGGCGACATCCCGCAGATGGCGCTGGCGCCGTGCCATGCGTTCTTCCAGTTCTACGTCGCGGACGGCAAGCTGTCGTGCCAGCTGTACCAGCGCAGCGCCGACCTGTTCCTGGGGGTGCCGTTCAACATCGCGAGCTACGCGCTCCTCACCCACATGGTGGCGCAGCAGGCCGGGCTCGAACCGGGCGACTTCATCTGGACGGGCGGCGACTGCCACATCTACGACAATCACGTCGACCAGGTCACCGAGCAGTTGAGCCGGGAGCCGTTGCCGTACCCCACGCTGAAGTTGAACAAGCGGGAGTCGATCTTCGACTACACCTTCGAGGACGTGGAGATCGTCGACTACCGGCACCACCCCGCCATCAAGGCGCCGGTGGCCGTCTAGTGGCGGCGCGGCAGGTCAAGCTGGTCTGGGCCCAGGGCGTCGGCGGCGTCATCGGCCTCGACAACACGATCCCGTGGCACGTCCCCGAGGACATGGCGTATTTCAAGCAGGTGACGCAGGGTCACCCGGTGATCATGGGCCGCAGGACGTGGGACTCGCTGCCGCCGAGGTTCCGGCCCCTGCCCGGGCGGCGCAACATCGTGATCAGCCGTCAGCCCGACTGGACTGCGGAGGGCGCCGAGTCCGCCGACGGGCTCGGCTCCGCGCTCGCGCTCACCGACGAGGACGTCTGCGTCATCGGCGGCGCCCAGATCTACACGGCGGCAATGCCGTTCGCCACCCAACTGCTGGTCTCCGAGATCGACGTCACGATCGACGGCGACGCCTGGGCACCCCCGATCGACGACTCCTGGCACGCGCAGGACACCGGTGAGTGGCTCACGTCGGCGAAGAACGGCACCCGGTACCGGTGGATCACCTACACGCGAGCATTACCTGCGAGGTAATTGAGAGCATTCGGCTTCGGCGCGAGTCTGAGTGACGTACCCGTTCACTCGTCTCACGTGAGGACCGCCGACATGATCGCCGCACTCGAAACCCGCACCGCTCTCTCCCCACTGCGCCTCGCCCTCCGCGTCGACGCCGTCGTCACCGGCGCCAACGGCGTCGCCTACCTCGCCGCCGCCACCGTGCTCGACGACGTCCTCGGCCCGACCGCCGGCTTCCTGCGTGCCATCGGCGTCTTCCTGCTCGTCTTCACCGCCGGGGTGTGGGCGGTGAGCGTGCCCGACCGTCCCTCGCGGGCCGCGGTGGAGGCCGTCGTCGTCGCGAACGTCGTCTGGGTGGGCGCGAGCGTGGCCCTGGTGCTCACGGAGTGGCAGCACCTCACCACCGTCGGCGTCGTCTGGGTGCTGCTGCAGGCAGTGGTGGTCGGCGCGTTCGCGGCAGCCCAGGGCTGGGCCGTCACCCGGCGCTGACCGGCCCCCCTTTGCCGCCGCACCGTTACCCCATTCGACGGGTGACGGTGCGCGCAGTGGTTCATACTCACCTCATGGACAAGAAGTCACTGACCGCCCTTGCCCGTCAGCAACTGAAGTTGGCAGGCGGGACGTCCAGCGGCCGTAGTTCGCAGACCGTGTACGGCGGGCATCGGCGCAGCCTCCGACAGACCGTCATCGCCTTGGCCGCGGGTCAGAAGATGGCCGAACACGAGAGCCCGGGCGAGGCCACGCTGTTCATTCTCAGCGGCAAACTGAACCTCGTGTCCGGCGAGGACTCGTGGAAGGGTTCCACCGGCGACCTGCTGGTCCTTCCGACCGATCGGCACAGCGTCGAGGCGATCGAGGACGTCGCGTTCCTGCTCACCGTCGCCATGTGACGGTCGTGCTCGATCGTGTCGAGGAGTCCGTTCGAAGCCTGAACCCGGGTTACTTCGCGATCGTGATGGCCAGCGGCATCATCTCGGTGGGCATGAAGCTGGGCGGGTTCGACCTGATATCTGGGTGATCGGGCGTCACGTCGCGAACAAGGTTCCGGTGCGCTACGACGCCACCGTGTGGAGCATCGTCTTCCCACTCGGCATGTCCGCGGTCGCCGGCATCTACCTGGGGCGTGCGGACCATCTTCCACTCGTCGGTATCGTCGGTAGTGCCGAACTGTGGTGTGCATTCACCGTGTGGTGCGTGGCGTTCGTCGTCATGGTGGTGCATCTCCGGCGGTCGGTGGTGCATGTCGGACCGGCAACAGCGAAGACGCAGGAGAACGCGTGACCGAATCCCAGCCCGTGATCGAGGTGTCCGTCGCCGCGGCGCCGTCGGTGGTGTGGCCTGCCCTGCGCGACCCGGAGCTGATCCGGCGCTGGCACGGCTGGGACTACGCCGGCCTGGCCGACGAGATCAGGGAAATTTACTTCGACGACGTGAAAGAGGACGCCGCCGCCTTCACTCTGGCCCTCAACGGCGCCGACAGGTTCAGCCTCCACGAGCACGAGGGCACCACGCTGGTGCGGATCACCCGCCCGCCCCGAAGCGGCGACCCCGCCGCCGACGACTGGTACGACGACGTCACCGAGGGCTGGACCACGTTCCTGCAGTTCCTCAAGTTCGGCATCGAGCGGCACGGACTCGACGAGCGTCGCACGCTGTTCCTCGAAGGCCCGGTCGCGGAGGGTGATTCGGCGCGGCACCTGCTCGGCCTCGACAAACTCGAGGGCATGGCGGTCGGCGATCATTTCACCGTGGTCGCCGAGACGGGCGATCTGCTGCACGGGGTCGTGTGTTTCGTGGGCGAACACCAGACAGCGGTGAGTGTCGACGACCTCGGCCCGGGACTGTTGCAGTTCGGCGAGCAGCCCGTCAACGCGGCACGCCCCAACGGCGGTGCGCAGATCCTGCTGGCGGCCTACGACCTGGACGACGAGGAGTGGGCCGAACTCGAAGAGCGCTGGAGAGAGTGGTGGCAGGCCCGGCCGGGAGCCGGACCTGCCACCTGAGTTCTCGAAACGGTCAGGCGAGCACGGTGCCCAGCGTGGGCCACCAGATCGTGCTCTTGACGACGTTCGGTCCCACCTGATGGTTCAGCGAGCCGTACACCGCCGCCACGACCAGACCGCTGCCGAGCCCGGCGACCGGCGGCGAGGAGACGACCGTGGGAACCGCGACGTTGTTCTGGTCCAGCTTCACGATGCCGCTGGCACCGGTGGCGAAGCTGTAGTAGACGACGTCGAGTTCGGCGCCGGTCTGGTCGTTCGCGATGACGCCCGGTCCGCCGAAGAATCCGAAGCGGAACTGGTTGCTCATGTTGGTCGCCACGCCCGCGCCGTACAGCTGTCCGAGGACCGGACCGCCCTGCCCGGTGTCGGAGTACGCGGGGATCTGGAAGATCTGGCCCGGGAGGGCGATGTTCGTTGCCGCGGTGTCGGTCGGCGACGCGGCGAGTCGCTCGAGGGCGGCTTCGGCCTCGGGGTTACCGGCGGCGACGGTGCGCAGCGTCGCGATCGCGGTGGCCGGATCGACGACGGGGGCGGAATCTGCGGGCTGCGCCGACACGACACCGGTGAACATCATCGTCGCTGCCACTGCAGCGGTCAGACCTGCCGCGACCCGTCGTCCGAAGTGCCGTCGATTCATTCTTCTTCTCCCTCGTCACGTCAATGGGTAAGCATTAGTTCGAATGAGTAAACACTCGAGCCCTTATCGACGCCGCGGTTCGCGGCGTTACGCCGTCCCCCGACCTATGCTGCAGACATGGGATCGGACGGTGGGCACCAGGCGAGGATCAGTGAGTTTCGGGAGGGGCTCGCCGACGTGATCCCCACCCGCCGAAGTCTGCAGCGACTGTTCGAGGCGGTCCTCGTGGTCGGGTCGGGACTCGAACTGGATTCCACCCTTCAACGCATCGTCACTTCCGCCACGTCCCTCCTCGACGCCCGGTACGGCGCGCTCGGCGTCCACGCCCCCGACGGGGGGCTTTCGGAGTTCGTCTACGAGGGCATCACGCCGGAAGAGCGCGCGCACATGGGCCATCTGCCCGAAGGCCTCGGTCTGCTGGGACTGCTGATCCACGACCCCCGCCCGGTGCGCCTCGCCAACCTGGCCGATCACCCGGGGTCGATCGGCTTCCCGCCCGATCATCCACCGATGAAGAGCTTTCTGGGCATGCCGATCATGATGCGGGGCAAGGTTTTCGGAAGTATCTATCTCACCGAGAAACTCAGCGGACCCGAGTTCACCGACGAGGACGAGGTGATCCTTCGTGCGCTCGCGACCTCGGCAGGCGTGGCGGTGGAGAATTCGCGGCTGTTCGAGGAATCGCGGACGCGGGAGCGGTGGTTGACGGCCGTCGCGGCGATCACGTCCCGGCTGATGGTCGGCGGATCACTCGACGAAACACTCCACACACTCGCCGCCGAGGTACGCGAACTGTCCAGCGGCGACGAGGTCTTCATCGTCGTCACGCTCGGCGAGGGCGCGGTGGTCGGCGCGGACAGCACGGTGCGGCCGCTTCGCAACAGCTTCCGAATCGCCACCCAGGCCGAGCCGTTCGCCGAGGTGCTGCGCTCCCGCACTCCCGCACTGCTGACGGGTCTCGACGGTCTCGAGCCGTTCTCCGCCGAGGCGGGCCGGGCCGCGGTGCTGCCGTTGTCGACGGCGTCGGGGGTCGGCGGGGTCCTGGTGGTCACGGCGCGCGGCAACACCGCGTGGGATCCGGACGAGGTCGCCCGACTCGAATCGGTGGCCGACCTGGCTGCTGTCGCGGTGGAATTCTCCGATCAGCAGAGCAAGCAACGCCTGCTGTCGGTGCTCGCCGACCGCGACCGTATCGCGCGCGACTTGCACGACAACGTCATTCAGCGATTGTTCGCCACCGGCATGAGCCTGCAGAGCACGCACGCGGTCGGGGACGTTCCGGACGGCGTGCGCTCCATCGTGGCCACCGCGGTCGAGCAACTCGATCGGACGGTGCGCGAGATCCGCACCACCATCTTCGATCTGCAGGCCACCGGCATCGCGTCCGCGACCAGTCTGCGCCGTCGCCTCCTCGACGTGATCGGCGACCTCACCTCCCAGTCACCGATCGCGCCGAACGTCCAGTTCTCCGGCGCCATCGACACTCTCGTGCCCAGCCGCATTCACCAGCACGCGGAGGCGGTGCTGCGGGAAGCCCTGAGCAATGCGCTGCGGCACGCGCGGGCCACCACCATCGACATCTCGGTGGTCGCTGGGGACGACCTCACCGTCACGGTCGCGGACGACGGCATCGGGATCGCCGACGGCGCCCGGCGCAGCGGACTGGACAACCTCGATCGGCGCGCCGAGCACTGCGGCGGCGTCTGCACCGTCGACGCCGAGGGTGGCGGAACCGTCGTCACCTGGCGGGTTCCGTTGACGTGAGAAAGAATTCAGCGCTGGTTGCGTAATTCGGTGGCCAGCACGGCGGCCTGCGTGCGTCGTTGCATCCCGAGTTTGGACAACAGCCGCGACACATAGTTCTTGATCGTCTTCTCGGCGAGGAAGAGCCGCTCGGCGATCTCCCGGTTGGTGAGCCCCTCGCCGATCAACTCGAACACGGCGCGTTCCTGCTCGGACAGTTCCGCCAGGGGGTCTTCCCGGCGCGCGGACCTGATCCGGTTCATCAGCGCCGACGTCGCCCTGCTGTCGAGCAGCGAACCGCCCTCCCCCACCGTCCGCACGGCGGCAACCAGGTCGGTGCCGAGGATCTGTTTGAGGACGAATCCGGACGCGCCTGCCATGATGGCGTCGAACAGCGCCTCGTCGTCGGAGTACGACGTGAGCATCAGGCACCGCAGTTCGGGCAGGGCCGTGCGGAGGTCCCGGCACAGTTCGACGCCGTTCCCGTCGGGCAACCGGACGTCGAGCACGGCGACGTCGGCGCCGCTGCCCGGGATCCGTGCCATCGCCTCGCCGACGGACGCAGCCTCGCCGACCACCTCGAGGTCGGGCACGCTGCCGAGTAGATCGACCAGGCCTCGTCGCACGATCTCGTGGTCGTCGACCAGGAACACCCGCGTGGTCATATTTGCACCTCCACCGTCTTCTCCTCGAACCGTACCGCGCCGGCGACCGGTGCCCACCCCTCCGGGACCTCTCCCTCACGCATTCGGGACCTTCGACCCAAGCGCAGGCGCCGCGGCGCGCGGAAAGCTGAGGTTGCGGGGGAACACCCGGACACCACAAGTGGAGGTCGCGATGAACAGCTGGTCGCTCAGTGACATCGAGGTGGTCTCCCGCGCCATCGTCTCGGCCCCGTCGGTCCACGACACGCAGCCATGGGATCTGCGGCTCGACGGCAGGTGCGCGGAGGTCACGGAGCGTCGTGGATTCACGGACACACCACGCGCCGACCGCCTGATCTCGTGCGGTGCAGGTGTCGCGAACGTGGAACTCGCGTTGCGGGCGCTCGGCAAGAAAATCGAGACCGACCTGCTGCCCGATCCACGCAGGCCCGACCTCGTTGCGTCCGTTCGGGCCGTGGGCACAGCTTCCCCGTCGAGCACCGATCTGAGGCTGTTCTCCGCGATGGCCCGCCGCCGGAGCCATCGAGAAGCGTTCGCCGACATACCGGTTCCCGCGGCAACCATCGCCGACATCGTCGCCGCGGCGGAGACGGAGGGCGTCCGCGCTCGGCTACTCGCCGCGGACGAGGCGCCCGCGCTCGCCGACGTCCTTCTCTATTCCGCCGACCGGGTTCGGCAGGATCCCTGCCACCAGCGCGACCTCTTTCCGTGGACGTCGCACTGGCTGCCGCAGGGCGGTCACGAGTCGGTCGACGCGATCCACACCGTCGTCACCCGCGGCGTCCACGACTCCGCACGGCTCGCCGCAGCCATCGAGAGCGAGACCGTCCTCGTGTTCGTATCGGACACACAGGAGTCGATCGACCTGGTCCGCACCGGCATCGCGGTCGAACGTGCGTGGCTGACCGCCGTCGACGCCCGGCTGGGCGCCTCCATTCTCTCCCACCCGCTTCGCGTCGACGATTCGGCGCGCCGGCTGGCACGTCGACTCGACGTGCCTGGCCATCCACAACTGATCTTGCGAATCGGATACTGACAGAACAGAAACGGAGTGCCCTTGTGAGCCGCGTACTCACGGACCGCGAACTGCTGCACGAACTCGAGGACGTCGCCGAAGACAACGTCAACCGGCACCTCGTCATGGCCAAGGACTGGCATCCCCACGACTACGTCCCGTGGGACGACGGCCGCAACTTCGCGGCGCTGGGCGGCGACGACTGGAATCCGGAGCAGTCCCAGCTCAGCGACACCGCGCGGGCGGCGATGATCACCAATCTGCTGACCGAGGACAATCTGCCGTCCTACCACCGCGAGATCGCCCAGCACTTCTCACTCGACGGCGCCTGGGGCACGTGGGTGGGCAGGTGGACCGCCGAGGAGAACAAGCACTCGATCGTGATGCGGGACTATCTGGTCGTGACGCGAGGGGTCGACCCGGTAGCGCTCGAGCAGGCCCGAATGGACCACATGACCCAGGGCTTCGATCCCGGCGGCGGGTCCATGCTGGATTCGGTGTCGTACGTGACGTTCCAGGAATTGGCCACCCGGGTGTCGCACCGGAACACGGGTAAGGCGTGCGGTGATCCGATCGCGGACCGGATGCTCGCCCGGGTGGCGGCCGACGAGAACCTGCACATGATGTTCTACCGCAACATCGTCGGTGCCGCCCTGGACGTCGCACCCGATCAGGCGATTGCCGCGATCCACAAGGTGGTGACCAACTTCCAGATGCCCGGCGCGGGCATGCACAACTTCCGCCGCAACGCGGTCCTGATCGCGAAGGGCGGCATCTACGACCTCCGCCAGCACCTCGACGACGTCGTCCTGCCCGTGCTCCGCAAGTGGAACATGTTCGAGCGTAACGATTTCGGACCGGACGGTGAACGCTGCCGCGACGAACTCGCGGCGTTCCTGCAGAACCTGGAAGGCAAGGCCGCCCGGTTCGAGGAGTCCCGGGATCGCGCGCTCGCCCGCGAGGCACGCCGCGGCGAACGCGTCGCGGCCCGTTAACGCACCTCGAAGACCGGCGGGTACCGCGACGCGGCGTCGTCGAGTTCGGGCGCCGGAGCCCCCTTCAGGAAGCGGTCGAACATCCCTGCCACGAGGTCGTCGGTCGTGTCGACCACCTCCTGGCGGGGAGCCGTGCCGAGGCTGAAGCCGGCGGGCACGTCCATTCCGGGGGGATCGGGGATCGCCTGCGGGGCGTAATGCTCTGCCCCCAGAACCTGTCACGGCCTTCGGGGCTCTCGGCGTGACGCGAGTTGAGCACGCTGAGCAGTGGGGTGCCGGGATCCTGGGAGACGATCGGGCTCGCCGTGTTCGCGTACAGGAGCGCTCCGTCGACGTTGACGACGGGAAGGGAGCGGGTTTCGCCCGCGGCGAATCCGGCAGGATAGGTGACCGTCACCCGGATGGATCGCGCACGGCCGGGCGTTCATGGATGGTCGCGATCGCGATCCACCAGTTCGAGTGTGCTGACACCGACGTTCGAATCGCGCGCAGGCAGGCGCAGAAAAGTTCCCGTGTCGGCACTCGAACCTCCTCTGCGAAGTCGCGCGAAGGCTACCGCACAGTCGTCGTGATCGGGGGCGCTAGCCTCAATTTTTCGTGCCGTGTGCCTGAGGTGTGGATTTCGGCTGGGATGTGCTGGTGCGGGACAGATATTGGTGTGTGGGTATAAGGGCGCGCCCGATGTCGCTCGGGTGGTGCCCGGTTCCACTGGCCGGGTTGGCTTTCGTGAGTCGTAGGAGCAGGAGGCCGCGGTCAGGTGAAGGCGGCGCGGATGCGATACCACGCTGCGGCGATCGCTTGGGCCCATTGCCAACTCGAATCGATCCGAACCCGGACCGCCCGGGCGCCGCGGGTGATGCGGGCCGCGACGTGCAAGACCCGGTAGCGGAAGGTGTCGATCTCGCAGCGGGCCAGGTCCGGGTGGTCGCCGAAGCCGATCAGCTTCGCCCAGGCGACCAGGTCGGTGGCGGCCAGGACGGTCTCGAGCCAGGCGGCGTTCGCGTCGAATCGCTGACACGGCAGATTCCGCAGCCCGGTCGCCTTGGCCTGCCGGATCCGGTCCTCGACCCGGGCGTGCTGCCGATGCCGCAGTTCGAGTCCGGCCAGTCCACCGGGCACCACTCCTTTCGGCGTGTCGGTGATGAACGCGGTGATCCGGTGCCCGTCGGAATCGGTGAACCGTAGCTGCGCCCCCGGGTGCGGGCGTTCCTTGCGCAGCACCAACCGGGTTCCCTCCGGCCAGGCGTCGAGATCGACCAGATCGGTGGCCTCGGCGACCCAGGCGCCGTCGCGGACCTCGCCGTCGGAGTCGATCGCCGGCACCCAGGTGGCCTTCGCGTTGAGTGTTTCGGTGGCAGCACGGACACGGTCGTCGACGGCGAATCCGAAGGAAAACCCCACCCCCGCGGTTCGGCAGGCGTCGGCGAATCCGTGGGTCGCCCCGGCCGAGTCGCTGCGCACCAGAATCTTCTGCCCGGCAGGGTCGGTCGGATCGGGCCGATACGCCGGTGGCAGCGAGTCCAGTGCCCACCCGAGGACGGTGACGTGGTCGGCTGCGGTGTTGCTTCCCGCATTCCCCGGACGGAGCAACCCGGCCAACGCCTCACCGCCGGCGATGTCGGGCCGGTCCAGAAAGGCCAGCAGCGGGTGGAATCCGTAGGTCTTCTTCCAGGTCGCAGCTGCGTTCTCCTTGTTATCGGAATGGTCGAGGGTGATGGTGGCATCGATGTCGATCCGCAGCCACTCCGCCTTCGGAGCGGCCCCTGCCGCCCACGCCTGCTCCCGGGCCCGGGCACGCGCGGCGCGTATCCCGGGCAGGTGCGCGGCATCGATCCGCTCGTCAACCAGCCGCCACATCGTGGTCGTCGACGCCGACGGACCGAACACATGCTCGCGGCCACCACAACCACGTGCGGCAACGTCCACACAGTCGGCACCGTCGGCGACCGCGGCGGCTAGGTCGGCGAACACCGCACCCGGGGCATGCGCCCATTGCCCGCGGTAGGTATCGGCCAGCACTGCCGTGACCTGCGCGGACAGCCCAGTCAGGTCCGCCATTTCCCGCAGCATCCCCACACCGGCATGCGACACCACACCCCGTCCGTCGGCCGATACTTTCACCCGTGAACCCGCTGCGATACTCTTCACCTGCGAAGTGCCTTCCCGTTGGCATTGTGGAACCGTAGAGAAGTCCCATTATGCCGTGCAGGACAGGCACTTTCGCTTATCTACCCACCCTGATCCGCGCTCCTGCACGAAAAGTTCAGGCTAGCTTTCCGGCCGGACGATCATCACCGGGCAATCCGCGGTGTGGAGCAACGCATTGCTGGTGGAGCCCAGCAGCATTCCCTTGAATCCACCCCGGCCGCGGCTGCCCACGACGATCAGCTGCGCCTTCTCGGCGAACTCGCTGAGCACCCGCACCGGACGATCCCGCGCCACGACGCGTTCGACTGTCACGTCGGGATACCGCTCCTGGTATCCGGCGAGACGCTCCGACAGCACCACCTCTTCACCCGTCTGGATGCTGCTCCACAGCGGGTCCTCCGGGCTGGCGCCGAGCGACGGCTGCACACTGACATCGCTCCACACATTGACCGCGACCAGGCTCGCACCGCGGGCGGCGGCCTGCTCGAACGCCACTTCCACCGCCGCCTTGCTGCTTTCCGAGCCGTCGACGCCGACCACGATCGGCCCCTCCGTGGGCGGCTGCCCGTCCATGGTCCGCCCCCGCACGACCACCAGCGGGCAATGGCCGTGCGCGGCGACCGCGGAGGTGGTGGATCCGACCAGCAGACCGGTGAACTCACCGTGCCCGCGCGAACCGAGCACCACCATGTGCGCGTGCGCGGAGAGCTCGATGAGTGTCTGACTCACCTTGCCCTCGTGCTGTTCGGTGGTGATGTCGAGCGGCTCGTCCACCGTCTGCTTGGCGTGCACCCGCGCACTGCCCAACCGGGCCTTCGCCGTGTCCTCGAGTTCTTCCTTGAAACTCTCGGCCAGGTACGGCTCGGTGTAATAGAAGGCAGGAATGTGCACCACTGTCACGATGTGCAGCGGGAGCGACAGGGCGGCGGCGGCGCGCGCGGCCCACGCCACTGCGGCCGAGGCCGCCTCGGATCCGTCCACACCCACGACGATCGGCTTGATTCCGGTCATGGTCACCTTTCCTGATTCTTCCGGCTGGGCACTGCTGGGTTTAGGGGGCTACCCGCAGATCTTGCGGAGCTTCTCGACCAACGCGACGCGTCCCGCACGATCCGCGGCGAGCGGGGTGACGGTGAGCGTGGTGACCCCGGACTCGGCGAAGGCGGCCACCCGCTCCGCGACGTAGCTCTCCGGACCGATCAGCGACACGGCCCGCACCAGATCGTCCGGCACCGCGGCGGCGGCCTCGTCCTTCTTGCCCGACAAGTAGAGGTCCTGGATGGTCTCGGCTTCCTTCTCGTAGCCGTACCGGACCGCGAGGTCGTTGTAGAAATTCTTGCCCTTCGCGCCCATGCCGCCGATGTACAGCGCCAGGCCCGGGCGGACCCAGTCGAGCATGTGCTCGACGTCGTCGCCGATGGCGAGGGCGGGCGACGCGAAGACCTGCAGCTCACCGAGGCTCGGGTCGCGCTTCGCCTTGCCCTTGGCCAGGGGCTCGCCCCACACGCTCGCCGCCTTCTCCGGGTGGTAGAAGATGGGTTCCCAGCCCTCGGCGATCTCGGCGGTGAGCTCCACGTTCTTCGGTCCGAGCGAGGCGATGACGATCGGGATGCGATCACGCACAGGGTGGTTGATGATCTTCAGCGGCTTGCCCAGCCCGGTGCCCTTCTCCGCGGGCAGCGGAATCTGGTAGTACTTGCCCTGGAACTCGACCTTCTCGCGGCGCCACACCTTGCGGCAGATCTCGACGACCTCGCGGGTGCGCCCGAGCGGGGCGTCGTACTTGACCCCGTGAAAGCCCTCGATCACCTGCGGGCCGGAAGCGCCGAGGCCCATCACGAAGCGTCCGTCCGACACGAAGTCGAGGCCGGCGGCCGTCATGGCGGTCAGGCTGGGCGTGCGGGTGTAGATCTGGAAGATGCCCGACGCGAGTTCGAGTGTCGTGGTCTTGGCGGCGAGGTAGCCGATCTGGCTCACCGCGTCGAACGAGTAGGCCTCGGGCACGAACGCGATGTCGAGCCCGGCTTTCTCCAGGTCGGCGACCTCGTCGACCGTCTCGGCGAAACCGCCGCTGTAATTCAAGCCCATACCAATGCGCACGTCGTTCCCCAATCCTGGCGTTATCTGCAACCTGTTCCTGCTTCAACCCAGACACTACTGCGAACAACCGCATCAGGGACGTGCAGGCCTCACGACGACTACCGGGCAATGCGCACCACCGACCAGGCTGTTACTGGTCGATCCGAGCAGCATCCCCTTGAATCCTCCGCGCCCCCGGCTGCCGACCACCAGCAGTTGCGCCTTCTTCGACCACTCGAGCAATCGCGCCCGCGGATTGTCGATGTACACCTCCCGGGTGACCTGCACGTCGGGGTACTTCTCCTGCCAGCCGGCGAGGCTCTCGGCGAGAACGGCATGTTCGTCCTCCTCGAGTCCCTGCGGCACCAGAGCCGCGGCCCGCGGGTCCTCGAACGCTTTCGGTCCGAGATCGCTCCAGACGTGGACCGCCACCAACGGCGCATTCCGCAGCGACGCCTCCTGGAAGGCCACGGAGATCGCCCGCTCACTGGTGGGGCTGCCGTCGACGCCGACCACGACGGGCCCGCCGGCATGGGCGTCGCCGCGGACCACGACGACCGGGCAGTGCGCGTGGCTGGTGACGTTGATCGCCGTGTTCCCGAGCAGTGCGGTGGCGGCCGCTCCGGACCCGGACGCGCCGACGACCACGATCCGGGCGTTCTCGGACAGTTCGACGAGCCACTGGGCGCTGCTGCCGATCGACAGTTCGGTGTGGACGTCGATGATGGGATTGACCGCGAACGCCTGCTCCTGCGCTTCGGTGAGAATCGCCTTGCCGCTCGCTTCCACCCACTCGTACACGCCGCCCGAATCCATGTAGGGACCGCCGAACCCGTACGGAGCGAAATCGAGTGCGTGGATGATCTTCAGGTTCAGTCCACGTTCGGTGGCCAGTTCGGCGGCCACCCGAACAGCGGACTTCGAGGTGTCCGATCCGTCGACACCGACGACGACGCTGTTGCGGTCCCGTGTGCTCATGACTTCACACTATCCCCGGCTTCCGCTTCGCGTCTGCCGCCCTTCGCCTTTCGACGAGGGACTTAAGTCCCCACCATCTCGGGCTCTCCGCCCGTAGCCGCGGCGCCCGACTTCGGCGATGATGAGAAGGTGGGGTCGTATGCCCAACACGAATAATACTGGGCCACTGCATTTTTCGATCAAGTTCCATCGGAGCGACGTCGGTCACAAATGTGGTATCCAGGATGAGAATTAAACTACGTTCGGGTCATGCAACTCACACAGTTCACCGACCTCGGACTGCGGGTCGTCATGCGACTGGCCGTCGCCGGGGACGGCGAACGACCGGGGAGCCGGGCGATCGCCGAGGAACTGTCGGTGTCGTACGCCCACGCCGCCAAGGTCATTACCCGGCTGAGTGAGCTCGGCATCGTCGACGCACGCCGGGGACGCGCGGGCGGCCTGGCCATCACCGAACTCGGGCGCACCGCGTCCGTCGGCTGGCTCGCCCGCCGACTCGAAGGCGATGCGGAGGTCGTCGACTGCGACGGCGCCCAACCGTGCCCGCTGCGATCGGGGTGTCTGCTGCGGTCGGCGCTGCGACGCGCGCAGAACGCGTTCTTCGAGTCGCTGGACGCGCTCACCATCGAAGACCTCACCCGGTCCCCCACCGGAACCGTGCTGCTCGCCCTCCCGCGCGTAACCGCCGCCACAACTTCCCAGATTTCCCGAACGATCGGAGAATGACATGCTCTCGCCCACCTCGACGGACGTCATCCGCGCCACCCTGCCCGTGGTCGGCGCCGCGATCTCGGACATCACGACGCTGTTCTACCGCAAGATGTTCGACGCGCACCCCGAACTCGAACGTGACCTGTTCAACCGCGGAAATCAGAAACAGGGCGAGCAGCAGAAAGCGCTGGCCGGAGCGATCGCCGCGTTCGCGGCACTCCAGCTCGAGCCCGATCAGGCGCGAGTCGACCTCATCCTGTCGAGAATCGCGAACAAGCACGCCTCACTGGGGATCGAGCCCACGCAGTACGCGATCGTGCACACGCACCTGTTCGCGGCCATCGTCGAGGTCCTCGGGGACGCCGTCACTCCCGAGGTCGCTGCGGCCTGGGACGAGGTGTACTGGCTGATGGCGGAGACCCTGATCGCGATGGAGGCCGGCCTCTACGCCTCGGCGGGAGTGGCGGTCGGTGACGTGTGGCGGGACGTGCGGGTCCGCGAGCGCCGCCACGAGTCCGCCGACACGGTGTCGTTCGTGCTCACGTCCCTCGACGGCTCGCCGCTTCCGTCGTTCGCTCCGGGGCAGTACCTGTCCGTGGCGGTGCACCTGCCGGACGGCGCGCGTCAAATCCGCCAGTACAGCCTGTCGTCGGCCCCGTCACGCGGCGACTGGAGGATCTCGGTGAAACGAGCGGGCGAAGTGTCGAACTTCTTGTACCAGAACGTCTTCGAAGACGACATCGTGACGGTGTCGACGCCGTTCGGCGATCTCGTCCTGCAGGACGACGACGCGCCGCTGCTGCTCGTGTCCGCGGGAATCGGGTGCACGCCGATGATCGGGATGCTCAGCCACCTCGCCGACACCGAGGACAGCCGACCGATCTCGGTGCTCCACGCCGACCGGTCCGCGAGCAGTCACGCGCACCGCGCGGAGCTGACCGAACTGGTGGAACGTCTGCCGTTCGCGGTGATGCACCGCTGGTACGAAGACCTGGGCGCCCGGCGTCCCGAGGGCAGCCTGCGGGAGGGACGCGCGGACCTCGGCGAGGTCGCGATCGCGCCCGGCACGCGTGCCTACCTGTGCGGTCCGTTGCCGTTCATGCTCGGAATGCGGGAGGAGCTCCTCGCGAAGGACGTGCCCGCCGAGAACATCCACTACGAGGTGTTCGGCCCCGACAGCTGGTCGGCCACCGTGTGAGAGCCACGGCGGCGCCGTTCACACCGGCCAGGTGTGGACGGGGCTGCCCTCACGCATGTTCTCCACGTACTGACGCAACATGGCGGCCAGGGCTTCCGGGCGGCTCAGACCGGCGTTCTCGTGCCGGACCACCTGCGCACGCTGCCACGACGCCCCCGTCTGCCGAGTGACGCACCGGCCCTCGATGACGCTGAGGTAGCGGTCGCGGGCCTTCGCGGACAGCCCGAACGCGGCGAGCCCCTCGTCGGCGATCGGCAGCAGCCGCCGCAGGACGAGCTCGTCGGCGCCCGCGAACCCGACGCCGGGCCAGTACAACTCGGCGTCCATGCCGTACTTCGCGCCCGCGTGCAGGTTCTCCTCGGCCGCATTGAACGACATCTGCGACCAGACGGGCCGATCCGATTCGACGAGTCCGCGCAGCGCGCCGTAGTAGAACGCGGCGTTCGCCATCGTGTCGAGCACGGTCGGGCCCGCGGGCAGCACCCGGTTCTCGATCCGCAGGTGCGGCTTGCCGTCGTCGCTGTCGTACACCGGGCGGTTCCACCGGTAGATGGTGCCGTTGTGCATCTGCAGTTCGCTGAGGTCCGGCACCCGGCCCGCGTCGAGCTCGGCCGCCGGGTCGATGTCGGAGACCTCCGGCAACAGCGCCGGGAAGTATCGGGAGTTCTCCTCGAACAGGTCGAAGACCGACGTGATCCATCGCTCCCCGAACCACACGCGGGGCCGCACACCCTGGTTCTTCAGCTCCAGCGGACGGGTGTCGGTGGCCTGCTCGAAGATCGGGATTCGGGATTCGTGCCACAGCGCCTTGCCGGCCATGAACGGCGCATTCGCGGCGAGGGCCACCTGGGCACCGGCCAGGCACTGCGCGGCGTTCCAGTGTGCGGCGAATTCGTCGGGCGCGACGCGCAGGTGCAGCTGCAGCGACGTGCACGCGGCTTCCGGGAGCACCGAATTGGCGTCCACCTTCAGCTGTTCGGCGAGCCGGCCCTCGAGCGGCACACCCTCGAGGTCGAGTTCGATGTCCTCCCCGCGCGCGGCGAAGATCTGATCGTTGAGCTGCTCGTAGCGGGGATTCGCGGTGATCCACTCCCGGCCGAGGTGCTCGAGTTGCAGCGTCGGCAGCATGCCCACCATCACCAGCTGGGCGTCGTGCCCGTGGATTCGCGCGTCGGCGACGTGCAGCGACGCCCGCAGGGTGCGTTCGAGTTCGAACGTCCCCTCACCGATCAGAGGACCCGGCCGAACGTTCATCTCGACGTTGAACTGACCGAGTTCGGTCTGGAACACGGCGTCGTCGTCGATCGACTCGAGGACCGCGAGATTGGACATCGCGGGTGTCATGTCGGCGTGAACGAGATTGAACTCGATCTCCATGCCCAGCATGGGTCGCGGCGGGTCGACGTCGTCGGCGAACGCTCCCTCCCGCAGCATCCTCTCGAGCGCGTCGACGCACATGAGCACCTTCTGCCGGAACAGGCGCCGGTCTGCTCGGGTGAATGTCCGAGACGTCACTTCGCGACCCATACCACTCCCCAACTGCGCGTCGAACTGCGCTCACGGGGGAGCATATCCGTTCATCCCGCGCGAATGCGGGATGGCGGACTAACCTCGAACCAGACGCTGGTGAGCGGAAGGACTTGAGATGACGCCTGACACCGACTCCAAGAAGAAGCCGGAGTTCTCCGTGGGCACCCGCGTGAAAACGCGGCATTCGGCCGATCACGAACTGGCCGAGAAGAAGTGGCCCCTGGAGGCCGGCGTCATCGTCGACGACTTCGCCGGCGTCCAGGACATCAGCAACGATTCGTACGGCCGGGACTGGGCCGTCTCACGACGCTGGGCGATCGCCCTCGACAGCGGACCACTCGTGTTCCGCAACGACGACGACCTCGAGCCGGAATAGGCCCTTACGCGTTGGCGCCTGCGTCGCCCCAGGTGACGGCCACGCCGCGGTCCTGCAGCCAGCGCCCCGGATCGACCTTGTTTCCGTTCGCGTCGTGTACCTCGAAGTGCAGGTGCGGTCCGGTGGACTGGCCGCGGTTGCCGACGTGGGCGATTTCCTGCCCGGCGGTGACGCGCTGCCCCACACTCACGGTGTAGTCGTTGACGTGTCCGTAGACGGTGACGGTGCCGTCGTCGTGCAGCAGACGCACCCACAGTCCGAAACCGGATGCCGCGCCGGCGTCGATGACCTGACCGTCGGCCGCCGCGAGCACCGAGGTGCCGATGGGCGCCGCGATGTCGATGCCGCCGTGGTGTGCTCCCCAGCGGGAACCGAAGTTGGAGGTCAGCTTGCCCGACACCGGCTGAACCGCGTGCGGCTTGACCGGGTTGACGTTGGACAGCCACTGTTGCGCCTGAGCGCCGAGGTCCGGGCCGCCGAGGTTCTGGGCGGCAGCACCGAGGTCTGCGGGCAGTTCGAAGCCGGCGGGAAGGACACCGGCCGGGATCTCGAACGGCAGACCCGGCAGGGTCTGCGCGCCGCTCGTCTCGTGGGAGTCGACGGGGGCGGCAGCAGCGTTTCCGGCGCCCAGCTGGGCTGCGCCGACCACGATGGCTCCGGTGGCGGCCGCAACAGTCGCGGCCTTGATGCCCACACCCGCTCCGGTCTGCTGGTTGCGATGGCGTCCGCGCGCCGAGTCCGGATCGATCTCGAAGCGAATGGAAGACCCGTTCGCCCGGTGGTGGGAACCCACAGTAAATACCTCGTCAGTCGTCGGATTGCAGCTCTCCCCGTCCGGGGTGGGCTCCTCTGTCTGGCGACGAATGTAACAAAACGATATAGGTCCGCGCCACCGTTACCGAACGTTTATGTTCGGCGGTCCTCGAGTTCGGCCTTGAATGCGGCGTAGCGGGCGCGGTGCGGGGCGCGCCTGCGGATCACCGCCCACGCGATCCCGAGCACGACGAACCATACCGGGGTGACGAGGAGAGCCTCGAGAGTGTCGGCCTCCTGGGTCAACGCCCAGATGAGGAACACGAAGAACGCCAGGACAACCCAGCACATCACCACACCGCCGGGCATCTTGAACTTCGACGCCTCGTGCAGTTCGGGCCGCCGCTTCCGGTACACGATGTAGCTGGCCAGGATCATCGTCCACACGAACATGAACAGCACCGATGAGATCGTCGTCACAGTCGTGAACGCCTCGATGACCGAGTCGCCGGAGAACAGCAACGCGATCGCCGACAGCAGGAAGGCGCACGAAAACATCAGCGCATTGGCCGGGACCTTGCGGGAGGAGAGCCTGCCGAGCCGGCCCGGCGCGTCACCCTCCTGTGCGAGGCCGTAGACCATCCGGGACGTCGAATAGATTCCCGAGTTCGCCGAGGACGCCGCGGACGTCAGCACCACGAACTGGATGACTCCGGCCGCGATCCCCAGACCGGCGAGAGTGAACATCGCGGTGAACGGGCTCTCGCCGGGCACGACCTCACGCCACGGCGTGACCGAGATGATCACGATCAGCGAGACCACATAGAACAGCAGGATGCGGATCGGGATGGAGTTGATGGCCTTCGGCAGGTTCTTCTCCGGGTCCTTCGCCTCGGCCGCGGTGGTGCCGACGAGCTCGATACCGACGAACGCGAAGACCGCGATCTGGAATCCAGCCACGAAGCCCATCGCCCCGGTCGGGAACATGCCGCCGTCGTTCCACAGGTTGTCGAAGCCGGCCTCGGACCCGTTGGGCGACGTGAAGTGCGTGAACACCATCACGAGTCCGACGACGATGAGGCTGACGATGGCGATGATCTTGATCAGCGCGAACCAGAACTCGGTCTCACCGAACGCCCGCACGGTCGGCAGGTTCAGCAGCAGCAGCGCCGCGATGGCGACCAGCGCCGGGATCCACAGCTGGAGGTCGGGCCACCAGTACTGCACGTAACCGGAGATCGCGATGATGTCGGCGATGCCGGTGACGATCCAGCAGAACCAGTACGTCCACCCGGTGAAGAACCCGGCCCAGGGGCCGAGCAGGTCGGCGGTGAAGTCGGAGAACGACTTGTAATGCAGGTTGGAGAGCAGGAGCTCACCCATCGCCCGCATCACGAAGAACAGCATGAAGCCGATGATCATGTAGACGAAGATCACCGACGGTCCGGCCAGCGAGATCGTCTTCCCGGATCCCATGAAGAGACCCGTGCCGATTGCTCCGCCGATCGCGATCAGCTGGATGTGCCGGTTGGCGAGCTGCCTGGAGAGATGCGGCTCACCGGCCGGTCCCGTCCCTGAGCTATCACCCGGTTCCGATCCGATCGAGCCCGTCGAGGAAGTGCGGTCAGCCATGGAACACCTGCAACCCTTCTCAGTCCTTGCTGTCACCGTCCGAAAGCGTGGGTCACGTTACGCCGGGACCGCTCGCGAACCACGATCGAGGACGGCATTCCGCGTCGAGGGACTTGACAGAAGCCGAGTAGCTAAGGCTAACCTCAGTTCGTTACTTCGAGGCGAGGAGCCTGCACATGATCGAGGACCTGATCGAGATCGCGTACGCCCAGGGCGCAGTCACCTGCGTGGCTCAGGCCGCCGACGGCGTCGACGAGTACGAACTCGCCCGGGTCGATTCGGCCGCGTCCAGCGTCACGGTCACGGTGCGGGCCGACGGCAAATTCGCGAAGGCCACGAGCGTCGAGGGCTACCTCAGTCTCGGGCAGGTTGTCCGGGCATGCGGACTCGACTACCGGCACGCCTCGTCGAGCGCCCGCCAGTACATCCACTGATCAACCCAGGTGCTCCCCGAAGAAGCCGTCGATCCTCTTCCACGCGTCGGCGGCGGCTTCCGGGTCGGGCACCATCCCCGCGACCTTCACCAGGGGGCGCAGCACCTTCGGTCCGGCCACCTCGTCGTTCAAGAACGCGTGGCCGGCAGTGGGGTACTCCTTCACATCGTGAGCCACGCCGGCCTTCGTCAGCGCCGACTCCAACTTGGCCGCCGCATTCCGCAGAGCGAAGTCCTTGCCGCCGTAACTGGCGACCACCGGGCACGCACCCGCCACGGCCGCGTCGAGGTCGCGCGGCAGGACCCCGTAGTTCGGTGCCGCCGCATCGAACCCCGTGCGCAGGGTCATCAGGGCGAACCCGCCGCCCATGCAGAATCCGATGACACCGATCTTCCCCGTGCAGTCCGACGAGCCGGACAACCACTGACGGGCAGCCTCGATGTCGCCATACGCCCGGCCCTTCCCCGAGAGCATCGCCCGCATCGTCGACACCAGACAGCGTCGCGCACCGCCCGCACTGAACAGATCCGGTGCCAAAGTCAGAAACCCCGCAGCCGCCAGCCTGTCCGCCTGCCGGCGCATCACCTCGTCCAAGCCGAACGCCTCGTGCACCATCACCACCCCCGGCCACGGACCCTCACCGGACGGCCTCGCCAGATAACCGTGCAAGTTCAGCGAACCGTCGTGCCGCGCAGCGAGGTCGGTCAAGTCGATCTCGGACATGTGCGTCTCCCGTTCCGTCGTCACTTCCAGAACATCTGCGACAACCATGCCCTCCCCATCGCGAGCGCACCACCATTCCCGCTACACTCACCTCGGTGTGCGCCCCGCGCGTGCACCGCGCCTTCGTAGCTCAGGGGATAGAGCAACCCTCTCCTAAAGGGTAGGTCGCAGGTTCGAATCCTGCCGAGGGCACTCTCCTGCCTGCGGCAGTCCGCACTGCACACTGTTGTCGCGCCGCCGCTGCGGTAACGCAGATCACGCCGCGGCCGATACGCCGGGTAGGTCGGGACGACCCGAGGAGAGTCTCATGAACTGGGTGGACATCGGCATTTTCCCACCGCCGATCGCCAACCTGCTGCACCCGTTGGCCGCGCTGACGAACAACGGGACGGGATCATGATCGGCATGCTGCCTGACCTGCCGTACATGGGATTGGATTGGGAGTTCTTCTTCCCGACCAATCTGTACATCGCCTTCATCAATTGGTGGAATCCTTTCTAGCGCACGGTAGCTCGGTCAGCGGGATCCGCGCCGACCGACATTCCGGGAAGCCGGTTATTGCGGACCGTGGCTGACCGCGATAGTTCGTATCGTCGCCGCATGACCACGACAGAGAACCGCCCGGCCGCCCTGCACTCCTATTTCGCCTACCGTGACGCCCCGGCCGCTCTGCGCTGGCTCGAGCGCGCGTTCGGTTTCGAGACCACCCTCGAATTCCCGGACGACAACGGCTGGATCATGCATTCCGAATTGCGACGAGGCGACGCGGCCATCATGGTCTTCAGCGACGACGGCGATTACGACCGGCCGGCGCTCCCGGCGAGACCGTCGGGCACGGTACGTATCTCAGCGTCGGCAGCGACAGCGAAGTCGACGAGGTCTATGCCACTGCGATCGAGGCCGCGCCACCTCGGTAATGACGGTGACACGGAAACGGATCGACGCGGCACTCCCGGTCGTCAGTCGATCGCGAAGAGCCGCGCCGCGTTGTCGTGGCACACCGCTCGCAGCCACGGCTCGCCGAGGTCGAATCGGGTGAGCCCCTCGAGTGCGTCGAGGTAGGGATACGGGATGTTGGGGAAGTCGCTGCCGAACACGATGCGTTCCTGCAGATCCGCCAACCGGTACACCTGGTCGCGCGGAAACGGTGTGGCCGCTTCGGTGTAGTCCGTGAACGTCATCGTCGTGTCGAGATACACGTTGCCGTACCGGTCGGCCAAGTCCAGGAATTCCCGGTACTCCGGCAGACCCATGTGGGCGATGATCAGGTGCAGCCTCGGGTACCGCGACAGCAACTCGGCGATCGGGCCGGGGCCCGTGTAGGTGCCGGGCGCCGGCCCCGACCCGCAATGAATGACCACCGGGACACCCGACTCCTCCAGTACACCCCACACGGGGTCGAGGAGCGGATCGTTCGGCGAGTAGTCGCCCACCTGGATGTGTGACTTGAAGACGCGCGTCCCCGACTCGACCGCCTCGGCGACATACGTGGCCGCGGACTCCTCCGGGTAGAACGTCGACGTCCGCAGACAGTCGGGGGTCTGTTCGGCGAACTCGACCGACCACTGGTTCAGCCACGCGGCCATCTCCGGCTTGTGCGGGTAGATCATCGACGTGAACCGCCTGACCCCGAACCCACGGAGGTGTTCGACGCGGACATCCTCTTCGTGCCGGTAGTGGATGGGCCACTCACGTCCGGTGAGGGGACCGACTGCGTCGAAGTAGCTCCACACCTTCTCCATCACGTTCGCGGGCATGAAGTGGGTGTGGACGTCGATGATGCCGGGCAGCCCCAGCGCACGCCAGAACTCCTGCACCCGCAGATCCTCGGACAACAGTCTTCTCCTCGACACAGTGCCGGACGCAGAACCCCGGCAGATCAGAACAGGGGCCGCCTCAGAACAGCGTGAACGCGTCCTCGGCTTCGGGGGTGGACGGCGCGACGGCTGCCGGTGCAGGCGCGGGGGCAGGGACAGAGACCGGCGCCGGCGCGAGCGCACCGGACGCGACGGCGCGGGCCGCCTCGCCGGCGAGGACGTCGGCCATCTCGTTGTAGTGGTTGCCGACGTGCCCGCGAACCCAGCGGAAACGCACGGGCCCGGGCCGTTCGCTGATGGCCCGGTCGATGGACTGCACCAGTGTGAGGTTCTTGACGGGAGCACCACCCGCCGTCTTCCAGCCCTTGCGCTTCCAACCGGGCAGCCACTCCGACGCGCACTTGATGGCGTACTGGGAATCGGACTCGATCAGCAACGGATCTTCCCCGGGATGCGCGGTGATCGCTTCGAGCAAGGCCCGCAGCTCGGCGATCTGATTGGTCCCGGAGGGTTCGCCACCCGATTGGCTGGGACCCTCGTGATTGACCCATGCCCAGCCGATCGCCCCACCGGGGTTGCGGAGACAGGATCCGTCGGTACTCACGATGATCATGGCTGGGACTTTACGTGCGCGCTCCGACATCCGCCGGTAGCGGTCGCCTTCGGAGTGGATACGCTGCATTCGATGACGGTTTCGCTGGAGGTGGTCGAGACCACCGTGACCGCGCGACGTCCCCTGGACGTCGCCATGTCGTTGCAGCCACTGCAACGCGGCAAGGGCGACCCCTGCCACCGCCGGACGGCCGACGGCTCGATCTGGCGGACGTCGGTGCAGAAGTCGGGCCCGGTCACGTATCGCCTCACCCAGGTCGACCGCCACTCGGTGCGCTGTCAGGCGTGGGGTGCGGGCGCCCACGAGTTGTCCGCCGGACTGGGCCGCCTCGTCGGCGACCACGACGACTGCGCGGACTTCGCCCCCGACCATCCGATCCTCGTCGAGGCCCACCGCCGATTCCCGCACCTGCGTCTCGGCCGCACCGACCGGGTGATGGAGGCCCTCGTTCCCGCGATCCTCGAGCAGCGTGTGCACGGCCTCGCCGCGTTCGCGTCGTGGCGGCGGCTCGTGTGGAAGTTCGGCGAACCCGCGCCCGGTCCCGCCCCGGACGGGATGCGACTGCCCCCGACCGCGGATGTGTGGCGGCGGGTTCCGTCGTGGGAGTTCCACCGGGCCAACGTCGACCCCAACCGGTCCCGGACGATCGTCCGCTGCGCGCAGGTCGCCGACCGGCTCGAGAAGATCGTCGACCTCCCCCGCGAGGAAGCGAATCGCCGGCTGATGTCCGTCCCCGGCGTCGGGATCTGGACGGCCGCCGAGGTGTCGCAGCGTGCGCTCGGCGACCCCGACGCCCTGTCGGTCGGCGACTATCATCTCGCCGCGATGGTGGGGTGGTCGCTGCTCGGCAAGCCCCTCGACGACGCCGAGATGGTGGAGTACCTGGCTCCGCTGCAGCCGCACCGCCATCGCGCGGTACGCCTGCTGGTGGTGAGCGGACAGGCCGTCAAACCCAAGTTCGGGCCCCGCACGGCACTCGTCGACCACACCTGGCACTGACCCGGGCTCCGCGGAGACCCCCGAGCGCGTCTACCGGTACCCATGAACACCTGTTCAAGTGTTCATACGAGAAACTAGACTTCGAAGGATCAGCTGCCGGCCGGAGGAGACGCCGTGGAACCCGTGGCAATGCACATGAGCGACGGCCTGATCAATGCGCCGACCTCCCTGCTGTTCGTCGTGGTGGCGGTGGCGGGACTCTCGATCGCCGCGTGGCGTGCGCGCTCGGAACTCGACGAACGCACCGCCCCGATGGCCGGTCTCGTGGCGGCCTTCATCTTCGCGGTCCAGATGGTCAACTTCCCGATCCTTCCCGGTGTGAGCGGGCACCTCCTCGGCGGCGCGCTCGCCGCCATCCTCGTCGGCCCCTACACCGGCATGCTCTGCGTCTCGATCGTGCTGATCGTGCAGGCCCTGCTGTTCGCCGACGGTGGGCTGACGGCGCTCGGAGCGAACATCACCAACATGGCGATCATCGGGGTGGTCGTCGGCTACGGCGTCGCGGTCGCCCTGCGCCCGCTCGTGATGCGACAGCAGCGACTGCACTTCCGGATCCTCGGTGGGCTCGCGTTCGCCGCGGCACTGTGCGGAACGGTGGCGGCGTCGATGGGCTTCGTCCTCGAATACGCGATCGGCGGTCATGCGACGTCCGGAGATTCGACGTCGCTGGGCGCGGTGGCGGCCTACATCCTCGGGGCGCACGTGCTGATCGGCATCGGCGAAGGCCTCATCACCGCCGTCACGGTGACGGCGGTCGCGAAGGCGCGCCCCGACCTCGTGTACCTGCTGCGGACGGCGCCCCGCCGAGTCGAGGTGCGGGCATGAGCACGTCGTCGCCGGTCTCGCTGCGCCGATTCCTCCTCGGGTTCGCGCTGGTGGCGTTGCTCGTCGCCGGCGCGGTCTCGTACCTCGCCAGCTCGAGTCCGGACGGTCTGGATGCCGCGACCACGCGCGGGTGCGAGACCGTGGAAACCGATACCGGGGATACACTCGTGGGTGACTGCATCGCCCAGAACGCATCCGCCCATCCGTTGTCGGACTCGCCGCTCGCCGACTACACGGTGGGCGGCCGGTCGCATCTCACCGGGGTCGCGGGCGTGATCGGCGCGACCGCCACGTTCGTCGTCGCGGGTGGCCTGTTCTGGCTGCTCGCCCGCGTGCGCCGGAACCGAACGAGCCCCTGACCGTGGGAGCCGGCCACGCCCATCCGCTCTACCTCGACGGCACGTCCCCCGTGCACCGGCTGCCGGCCGAGGTCGGGATCGTCTGCGCCGTCGTCTTCGTCTTCGCGGTGGTCGCGACACCCCGCGAGGCGTTCTGGGCGTTCGCCGGGCATCTCGCGATCCTGATCGTGATCTGGCGGATCGCCGGCATTGCGCTCACGTGGATCGGGCCGCGGATGCTGATCGAGTTGCCGTTCGTGACGCTCGCGCTGCTCCTGCCGTTCGCCGAGGGCGGTGGGCGCGTCACCGTCCTCGGGCTGTCGCTGTCGGTCGCGGGCCTCTACGCCGCCTGGGGCATTCTCGCGAAGGGCACGCTCGGCGTCCTGATCTCCCTGACACTCGCCGCGACGACGCCGGCCCGGGACCTGCCGTTGGGTCTGGCGCGGCTGCGCGTGCCCGCGATGCTCACCACGATCCTGGTGCTGATGCTGCGCTACCTCGACCTACTGACCGCCGAGGCCGAGCGGATGCGCACCGCCCGGCTCGCCCGCGGCGACGACCCCCGGACGTTCCGGCAGATCGGTGCCACCGCCCGGGGCGTCGGGGGCTTGTTCGTGCGGTCCTACGAGCGCGGCGAGCGCGTCCACCTCGCCATGCTGTCGCGGGGATTCACGGGTTCCGTTCCCACGATCGGCGCGCCCCCGGCGACCGCTGCGATGTGGCGGGCGGGGCTGGTGCCCGCCGTGTGCGCGGTGGGGATCTGTGTCACGGCGTGGGTGCTCCGATGACCGCGGCCGTGCATCTCGAGGGCGTCTCGTTCGCGTACCCGGACGGCAGGGCCGCGCTGCACCGGATCGACCTCACGGTGGAGGCCGGCGAGCGGGTGGCCGTCCTCGGTCCGAACGGGGCGGGGAAGACCACACTGATGTTGCACCTCAACGGCATTCTGACGGCCACCGAGGGCAGTGTCACCGTGGGCGGGCTGGAGCTGTCGCGGGGGGCGTCCCGGGACACGGTGCGGGAGGTCCGGCGCCGCGTCGGCATCGTCTTCCAGGACCCCGACGACCAGTTGTTCATGCCGACCGTCGCGCAGGACGTCGCGTTCGGTCCGGTCAATTTCGGGGTCACCGGGACCGCGCTCGACGAGCGGGTGCACGACGCGCTGGCGGCCGTGGACATGACGGCCCATTCGGATCGCAATCCCGCGCACCTGTCGGTGGGTCAGCGTCGCCGCGTCGCGCTGGCGACGGTCCTCGCGTGCGCCCCGGACGTCCTCGTACTGGACGAGCCGTCGAGCAATCTCGACCCCGTCGCCCGACGCGAACTTGCCGACGTCCTCCTGGGTATCGACACCACGCACCTGCTCGTCACGCACGACCTGCCGTATGCCGCCCAGTTGTGCACGCGCGCGGTGATCCTCGACGAGGGACACCTGGTGGCGGACGGTCCGGTCCTGCAACTGCTGGGCGACCCCGCGCTGCTCGCCGAGCATCGTCTCGAGTTGCCCTGGGGTTTCCGGCTTCCCGCGACCGACCCTCATTCGCCCGGCGAACGATCCGTGACACCGCCGATCGGGTAGCCCACGATGGGGAGACGAAGCTTCGCCCGCACTCCCCACCGGAGGTCAGCGATGTCCATACCCGAAGCCGACGCCGGGGCCGTGTCCCAGCGCATTTTCGACGCATCGCTCGGGGCGATCGACCTCCTCGCCGTCCATCTGGGCGACCGTCTCGGCTGGTACCGCAGTCTCGCGTCGGACGGTCCGGCGACCGCGGACCAACTGGCGGAACGCACCTCCACCCATCCGCGGTACGCGCGGGAATGGCTCGAACAGCAGGCCGTGTCGGGACTTCTCACCCTCGACGATTCGGAGCCACCGACGTTCACGCTTCCGGCCGGCGCCGCCGAAGTGCTCACCGACGAGCAGAGTCTCAACTATCTTGCACCGCTGGCGCGGATCTTCGTCGCCGCGACCACGCAGATGCCCGCGTTGCTGGAGGCGTACCGCACGGGCGGCGGTGTGGGTTGGGCACAGTACGGCGCGGATGCCCGTGAGTCGCAAGCCGACATGAATCGGCCGTGGTACGAGCAGGTTCTTCCCGGCGCGCTGGCATCGGTTCCCGAGGTGGACGCACTGCTCCGGACGCCCGGTGCCACCATCGCCGACGTCGGATGCGGTGGCGCCTGGTCCACGATCGCACTCGCGCGTGCCTACCCGGACGCCCGGCTCCACGGCTACGACATCGACACCGCGACCGTCGAACTCGCGAGGTCCAATGTGCGCGAGCGGCCGGATGTCGCCGATCGGATCACGATCACCGAATCGGATGCGGCCGGGATCCCCGAGAGCAGCTACACCGCGGCGTTCGCGTTCGAGTGCATCCACGACATGCCCGCGCCCGTCGACGTGCTGTCCGCGGTCCGCAAGGCACTGGTTCCCGGTGGCGCGATGATCGTGATGGACGAGGCGGTGGACGACGAGTTCTCCGCGCCGGGCAGCGACGTCGAGCGGCTGATGTACGGATTCAGCCTCACCGTGTGCCTTCCGGACGGCATGAACCACACACCCAGCGCGGGCACCGGAACGGTCATGCGCCCGAGCACATTGCGCGGCTACGCCGAGGCGGCCGGTTTCGGCACCATGGACGTCCTCCCGATCGAGGATTTCGCGTTCTTCCGGTTCTACCGGCTCACGGTGTAATCCCTGCACCGGCACCCCGATACGCACGTATTTTGCGGAAAGGCCGAAAACTGGGGCATCCGAAGGGGGAAGATGTCTGCAGTAGGCAGGTTACGGACGCTTTCGCCGGTCGGGGCAACTGTGAAGCGCCAGGTCGAACCAGATTTGTCGTTTGTCATCCGCTACTACGCATGGGAAACACCATGAAACTGCATAGAGTGACAGCACCGGCAGCGCTGCTGATCGCCACCCTGTGTGTCGGAATGGGTACCGCGTATGCCGCCCCCACTCCCGCCGACCAGGCCGTCATCTCGCACACCAGCCTGAGCGCCGACGGCCGATCGGTCGGCACGGCACTCGACGCCGGGCACTTCACCCTGTCGCGGACGGCCGCCGCCGTCGACATCGTCAACGATTCGGGTACCCCGGTGGGCACGATCCCCCTGCGCTATTCGATCGCCGGTGTGCAGTTCGCGATCGATCCGCTCATCACCGACGCCGGCCGGTTCCTGAACCTGACACCCACGACGACCCCTGTCGCGGGAACACTGGCCCTCACCCCGGTCGACAAGGATTCGGCGTACAACAACATGGTCGAGCAGCTGCAGATCGGCTGGGACAACGGCGGCGGGACCGCGACCGCGATCGGCGCAGGTATCGGATTCGTCGTCGGGTGCATCTTCCTCATCCTCGGCGGGTGCCTCCCCGGTGCCGCGGTGGGCGCAGCGATCGGCGCCGTCACGGGTATCAGCAACGCGAACCCCGCTGCGCCACCAGCGGTTTACGAATTCCTCGGAACCCCGTAGCGGGGCTTTCCGTCCGACTCCGAAGACGATTTCGGGAGGGCTATGGGTTAGTTCGCACACGGGGAGCATCACCGCGCACCCACATATGCATGTAGCCGTTCCGGTTTTCCAGCGAATATGGTCCACGCACAACGATGTTCGGTGCACTCAGGTGGGGGCCGTGTTCGTCCTACGACATGGTGGGAATTTCCATGAAACTCTTGAAAACTCTGGCATTGTCCATATTCGTCGTCTCCGCGATGGCCGTCGGGGCGGGCACTGCGTATGCCGATCCCGCACCTCAGGGAATCGACTGGTCGCAGCCGCTGATGACCCCGGCAGCCGACGGCAGCAGCAGCCAGGTGGCCGAACAGTTCTTCCCGGAGAACGAAGTGAAGCAGGACGCCTTCGACAAGATGACCAACGAGATCAATACCGGCTGGAACAACGCGGGCCTGCAGGGCATGGCGATCGGTTCCAACGTGGGCATGGCCATCGGGTGCGTGTCGATCTTCCCGAACTTCATTGCCGGCTGCATCGTCGGCGCAGTGGTCGGCACCATCGCCGGCGCCGTCATCGGCATCGGTGTGGGTAATCCCAACGCACAGCCGGCCGTAGAGCAGTTCTTCGCCACACCCTGAGCGAAGAGCGAGCTGCAGCCCCGGCCTCACTCGGGCCGGGGCTGCGGCGCGTCGTCAGCCGACGACGCCCTGGTCGCGCATCGTCGCGATATCTTCGGCCGACCAGCCCAGTTCACCGAGGATCCGATCGGTGTGCGCGCCGAGCGCGGGCACGTCGCCCATCCGCATCTCCACGTCGGAGAACGTCATCGGGGGCAGCATCGCCCTGATCGGTCCGCCCTCGGTGCCGATGTCACGCCAGCGGTCGCGCAGACCCAGCTGCGGATGCTCGATCAGCCCGCCCATGTCGTTGAGCTCCGCCGCCGGGATCCCGGAGTCCGCGAGCGCCTGGTCGAGAGCCGCGCTCGTGAAGCGTTGAGTCTCCTCGGCGACGAGGGCGTCCACCTCGGCGCGGTGCTGCACGCGCAGCATGTTGGTCGCGAACCGGGGATGGTCGGCGAGTTCGGGTCGTTTGAACACGTCGGTCACCAGTTGCCGCCACCCGCGGTCGTTCTGGACACCGATGAGGATCTGCCCGTCGAGGGTGGGGTACGAGTCGTACGGGACGATCGCCGCATGACCGAGCCCGACGCGCGGGATCTGCTTGTCGCCGTACATCTTCATGTACATCGGGTGGCCCAGCCACTCGGCGGTCGCGTCGAACATCGACACGTCGATCCGCGCCCCCACCCCGGTTCGTGACCGTCGGAACAGGGCTCCGAGGACTGACGTCATCGCGTACATTCCCGCCGCGATGTCGGAGACCGGAACACCCGTCTTGGTTGCGGTGTCGGGGGTGCCGGTCACCGAGATCATCCCCGTTTCGGCCTGGACCAGCATGTCGTACGCCTTGCGTTCGCGCCGCGGCCCCGCCGATCCGTAGCCCGACATGTTCACGACGATCAGTTCTTCGTGGTCGGCGCGCAACTCGTCGGCGCCGAACCCCAGACGGTCGGCGGCGTCGGGGGCGAGATTCTGGATGAAGACGTCGGCCTTCGCGATCAGCTTCGCGACGGTGTCCCGACCCACCTCGGACTTCAGGTCGACGCCGAGCGACTCCTTCGACCGGTTCAGCCACACGAAATGCGAGGCCTGCCCGAACACCGCGTCGTCGTAGTTGCGGGCGAAGTCTCCCTCTCCGACGCGCTCGATCTTGATGACCCGCGCACCCATGTCCGCGAGATGGCGGGTGGCGAGCGGAGCGGCCACGGCCTGCTCGAGTGCCACGACGGTGATGCCGTCGAGCGGCAGCAGTCCGGGGTCGTTCTCCATGTCGGGATTCACCTTTCCTCTTCGGCACCCGTGTGATTGTGATAGTGCGTGGCCCCGATCGTGTGCAGCAGTTCGTGCACGGTGTCGTCGGTGAGCCGGTACCGCATCGAGCGACCGTCCCGCGTCGCCGACACCCACCCCTGGTTGCGGAGCAGTCGCAGCGCGTGCGAGACGGCGGTGCCGGTCATGTCGAGTGCTGCCGCCAGGTCGCCGACGCAGATGTCGGGGGCGTGGTGCAGGCACAGCAGCAGTCGGAGGCGGTTGCCGTCGGACAGCAGTTCGAACCGATTGGCCCACCCGTCGATGTCGGGAGTGTGCAGTGCCGCCGCAGCACGCTGAACATCCTCGGGGTTCAGGGCGGGGGTGGCGGCCATCACGCCAGTCTACAAACGCCGAGAGGCCGCTCGGCCCGGCATCCATAGGCGATTCCTCACTGTCCGTTCGGCTCTGTGACTTTGTTTCCGGCCTCACACGGGTGGTCGACTGGCAGCACGCGTCACCCGGTTCCCCGGCGGCGTCGACGAGTCATCGAGGAGCGTGATGTGAGCGGTCTGCATCTTCCCCAGCGCGTGCGGCACCATGCCGCAGAACGGCCCGGAGCACCGGCGGTCACGTGTGGTGACACCACGCTGACGTACGCGGAGCTCGACTGGCGGACCAATCGGATCGCAACCGCGCTGTCGGCGTTGACATCCGGCGGCGGCCGGGTCGGGGCACTGCTGCGGATGCGCACCGAGGGGGTCGAGACGTTCGTGGCCGCCGCCAAGTCGGGGCTGGTGTTCGTCCCGCTCAACTGGCGACTCCCGGCCGCCGAGGCCGCCGCGATCGCGGTCGATGCCCAGCTCCAGGTGCTCATCGTCGAATCCGAATTCGCTGCCGCCGCGGACGCCGTTCGCGACGCGCTCCCGAGTGTGGTCGTGGTGATCGTCGACGCCGCCGACAGCGACGTTCTTCGGCCCGGCACCTGGACGTGGGACCGGCTGGTCATGTCGGGCACCGCCACCGATCCGGGTCTCGGGGACGACCCCGACGCCGAGGTGCTGCAGCTCTACACATCGGGCACGACGGGCTTCCCGAAGGGCGTGGTCGCGACGCATCGCAACCTGCACAACGAGCCGGAGGGCCTGCTGATCTATCGCTGGAAGCCCGGCTCGGTGGCACTCGACGCCATGCCTCTGTTCCACATCGCGGGTGCCGGCTGGTTGAGCACATGTTTGTCGGCCGGCGTCCACGTGGTGCTGCTCGGCGCGTTCGACGCCCGGCAGGTCGCCGCACTCGTCGAACGGCACCGGATCACCCACGCCTTCCTGGTTCCGTCGACCATTCAGATGCTCCTCGACGTGCCCGACCTCGACCGCTACGACGTGTCGAGCCTCGAACTGGTGGCCTACGGGTCGGCGCCGATCACCATCACTCTGCTCCGGCGAGCGATCGATCGCCTCGGCTGTGGATTCGTGCAGCGCTACGGAATGACGGAGACGACGGGCTCGGTCACCGCCCTCGCCGTCGAGGACCACGACCCGTCCGGGCAACGCGCGCACCTGCTGCGCTCCGCCGGCAAACCCATGCCCGGTGTGGAGATCGAGATCCGGGACGTGGTCACCGGCGCCCGGCTCCCGGTGGGCGAATCCGGGGAGATCGTGTGCCGCTCACGCAACAACGTCGCGGGCTACTGGCGGCGGCCCGACGAGACCGCGCAACTGCTCACCCACGACGGTTTCCTGCGCACCGGCGACGCCGGGCACATCGACGAGGAGGGCTACCTGTTCGTCACCGACCGGGTGAAGGACATGATCATCACGGGAGGCGAGAACGTGTACCCCATCGAAGTCGAATCGGTGCTCGCCGAGCATCCGGCTGTCGCCGAGGTGGCAGTGGTCGGCGTGCCGCACCGGACGTGGGGTGAGTCCGTGACGGCGGTCGTCCGGCCCGTCGATCCGGCGGATCCACCGGACGAGCAGGACCTGATCGCGTTCACCGCCGCCCGGCTCGCGTCGTACAAGAAGCCGCGGGAGATCGTCTACGTCGCCGAACTTCCGCGCGGAGCGAGCGGCAAGATCCTCAAACGCACCCTGCGCGAAGGGCTCCGCGCCACGGAGGTGCCGTCGTGATCGTCACCGAAGACGTCGGTACCGTCCAGCGCGAGGCCTGGGCCCGCGGCGTCCTGCCACCGGTCGAACAGGTACGACCGGGATTGTGGTCGATCCCGGTTCCGATGCCGCGAAACCCGTTGCGCTACGTCCTGATCTACGCGCTCGCGCTGCCCGACGGTCTCGCCCTGATCGACGTCGGCTGGGATTCCGAGGAATCCTGGCGGGCCCTCGTCGGCGGTATCGCCGAGACCGGGCACCACGTGACCGACGTCCGGTACGCCGCCGTCACCCATCTCCATCCCGACCACTTCGGTCTCGCGCCGCGGCTGCGGGAGGTCAGCGGGGCCGCGCTCGCGATGCACGGCGCGGATGCCGCACTGCTCGGCCATCATTCGCCGGAGGACGCCGCCGGCGACGAACAACTGTGGAACACCCAGCTCGCCCAACTCGGGGCCCCCACCGACATCCTCGCGGCCGCCCGCGTCGACCTCGTTCGCCTGGGAGCGGGCGAGTCCATGGACGTCGTGCTCGGTGACGGCACTCCGCTCGACCTGCCGGGCTGGGATCTGCGGGCGGTCTGGACCCCGGGGCACACTCCCGGTCATCTGACCTTCGTCGACGACACCCACGGGCTGATGTTCAGCGGCGACCACATGCTGCCCCGCATCAGTCCCAACATCTCCACGGTCCCCGGCGAACTGACGAACCCGCTGCACCGCTACCTGCTGTCGCTGCACGCCACCACCGCCATGCCCGACGGCGAGGTGCTGCCGGCCCACGAGTACCGCTTCCGGGGCATCGCCGACCGCGCCCGGCAACTGATGGGTCATCACGAGGAACGCTTCGCCGAAATCGTCGACGCCCTGGGCGTGCACCCCGAATCGACGGCGTGGGAGATCTCGCAACACATCTCGTGGTCGCGGCCGTTCGAATCCATGTCCGACCGCCTGCTCCGCCTCGCGGTCCGCGAAACCCATGCCCACCTGCTCGTTCTGGCCGACCGCGGGAGCATCCGCTCACTCGGCGGGCACCCCGAACGCTGGACCCCGACACCGTAAGGAAGACACCCCATGAGCGTGGTTCTCACCGAGTTCTCCGACGGCGTCGCCGTCATCACCCTGAACCGGCCGGAGGCGAAGAACGCCGTCGACCTCGAGGTCGCCAAGGCACTCGCCGCCGCGATCGACGAGTTCGAGGCGCGGCCCGACCTGACGATCGCGATCCTCACCGGCGCCGGGGGAACGTTCTGTGCGGGGATGGATCTGAAGGCGTTCACCCGCGGGGAGCGGCCGTCGCTGCCCGGCCGCGGCTTCGGCGGGATCACGGAGGCCCCGCCGACGAAGCCGCTCATCGCCGCGGTGGAGGGCTGGGCCCTGGCCGGCGGCTGCGAATTGGCGCTGTCGGCCGATCTGATCGTCGCCGCCCGCGACGCCAAGTTCGGCATCCCCGAGGTCAAGCGGGGGCTCGCCGCCGCCGCAGGTGGCCTGCTGCGACTGCCGAAGGTGCTGCCGTACCCGATCGCGATGGAGATGGCGATCACCGGCGACCCCCTCACCGCCGAGGTGGCGCACGCGCACGGACTCGTCAACCGGCTCACCGAACCCGGGCAGGCCCTCGACACCGCCCGTGCACTGGCGGCACGGGTCGCCGCCAACGGTCCCCTCGCGGTGCGCGCCACCAAGCAGGTCGTCGCGATGTCCGCCAACTACACCGACCCCGACGCGTTCACCGGGCAACGCCGCTTCCTCGATCCGGTGTTCGCTTCGGAGGACGCCCAGGAGGGTGCGCGCGCCTTCGCGGAGAAGCGCCCGCCGGTATGGCGTGGCCGCTAGTCGCATGATCGGCACAGCCCGCATCACGGCTTCCGTACGATGACCGCGTGGACCTGCATCTCGTCACCTACTTCGTCGCGGTAGTCGATCACGGCGGGATCACCAGGGCCGCGCAGTCCCTCTACATCTCGCAACCGTCGCTTTCGCAGGCGATCCGCACACTCGAACGCCGCCTCGGTGTCACCCTGTTCGACCGCACCGGGCGGCGTCTCGAGCTGACCGAGGACGGCCGCACCCTCGACGTCGCCGCCCGCCGAATCCTCGCCGACGTCGAGCGGGCCAAGGCCAAGGTCGCCGCCGTGCGCGAACTCGTGTCCGGCCGTGTCGACGTCGTCACGTACGCGGCGTTCTCGATCGATCCGATCGTCGACCTGGTGCGCCGGTTCCGGGAGCAGTACCCCCGCGTGACGGTCCGCATCATCGACGCCGACGGCCCCACCGGCGTCCTCGGCGCCCTGCGCCGCGGCGAGGCCGAACTCGGGGTGATCGACCTGTCCGTCGACCACAGCGCGCTGCGCTCGGTCCCCATCGGCGACCAGGAGCTGGTACTCGCCCTGCCCGATGCACTCGCCGAGACCCTCCCCGATCCGGTGCCCCGCTCGGCCGTCCGCGACATTCCGCTCGTTCAGGATCTCGGGGACAAGAGCGACGCGGCGCTGATCACCGACCTCGTCGGCGAGCCCGCGAACGTCGTCATCGACTGCACGCACCCGGGCGCCACGTGGGAGCTGGTGATGCGCGGCGCGGGGGCCACCGTCCTCCCCCGCCTCGTCGCCGAGGAACAGTTGCGCGGGGTCTCGATCCGGTCGATGACGCCGAAGCTGACCCGCCCCGTCGGTCTCGTCCAGCGGTCCGGGCCGGGATCACCGGCGGCCTCGGCGTTCGTCGCGATCGCACAGGCCACCCGAACACCGGCACCCGAGTGAGGAACTGAGCACATGGAGTTGCGTCAGGTCGAGTACTTTCTCGCCGTCGTGGAACACGAAGGCATCAACGGGGCCGCCGCGTCGCTCGGCGTCGCACAGCCCACCATCTCGCAGGCATTGCGCGGGCTCGAGCGGGAACTGGGTGTGCAGCTGTTCCACCGCATCGGCCGGGGCATGGTGCTCAGCGCCGCAGGGCGCAGCATGGTCGGGCCGAGCAGGCAGATCCTGCGCGACGTCACCGCCGTCGAGGACCTCCTCGCGACCTCCGACGGGGCACTCGCCGGCCGACTGGACATCATGGCGTTTCCGGCGTTGGCGATCGGGCCCCTCGTCGGCCTGGTCACCGAATTCCGGCGGACCCACCCGAATGTGATGGTCCGGTTGGGTGAATTGAAAGACGAGGCGCAGGCCGGATCGCTGATAGAGGACGGCCACTGCGAATTCGTGGTGGCGCACCTGCCGCTCGACGACGCCCGCCTGGACGTCGTCGAACTCGGCGAACAGGAGTACTGGCTCGTGTACCCCCCGGGCACCGACCTGCCGGAAGGTCCCGTTCCGCTCGCCGCGCTCCCCGACATCCCGATGGTCTTCGTCCCCCGCGGCCACTCCGTCGCCAACGAGATCGAGGAATCGATCCGTCACGCCGGGGCACGCCCCACTCTCGCGGCGCTGTCCGATCACCGCGAGGCGCGACTTCCCCTGGTACTCGCGGGTATAGGCGGAACCCTGCTGGAACGGTCGATCGCGGAGGCGGCCCAGGACCGTGCGGTGGTCCGCCGCGCGGAGCCGACGATTGCCCGCACCTTCGGGATCGCATTCGATCCGGACATGCTCTCCCCCGTCGGGCACGCGTTCGTCGAACTCGTGCAGGCGCACACCTCGCAGACCTGAACACAGCTCATAGGTTTCGCCTCATCCTGCGTGTCCCAGAACGACTTTGTGGCAGGACGTCTCCGGTGATCGACTGGCGGAGCGGCACGGCGCCGGCCACCCGGGCGCCGCCGAGAGCCGCGCCGACATCGGGAGCCGCGTATGAGCATCGAGACCGTCACCTCGACCACAGACACCGAATCCGCTGAACACGACGTTCTGATCAGCCGGGACGGCGCGGTCGCGACGATCACCCTGAACCGGCCCACGCGACGCAATGCCATGACCCTCGACTCGTGGATCGCCTTGCGCGAGGCGCTCGGCGAACTCGCCCTCGACGACGCCACCCGGGTCGTGGTTCTCACCGGAGCGGGCGACGACTTCTGTACCGGCGCTGATCTCGACAAGCGCACACCCATGCACCCGCTGAACCGCATGCGCCAGATCAACGCGACGGCGCTGGCAGTCGACGAGTTCCCCAAGCCGCTGATCGCGAAGGTTCGCGGCTACGCCGTGGGAGCCGGCTGGAACCTGGCGTTGCTGTGCGACCTGCTCATCGCCTCGCGCGACGCGCAGTTCAGTCAGATCTTCGCCAAGCGTGGCCTGTCGGTGGATTTCGGCGGCTCGTGGCTCCTGCCGCGCATGGTGGGACTGCACCGCGCGAAACGTCTGGTCATGCTCGCCGAGATGATCGACGCCGAGCAGGCGGATGCGCTGGGACTGGTCAGCGAGCTCGTCGAGCCGGACGAATTGGACGCCACGGTCGCCCGGTTCGCCACCCGTCTCGCGGCCGCGCCGACGGTGGCCGTCATGCAGTCGACGCGACTGATCGAGGACAGCACGACGTCGTCGTTGCGGGAGGCACTCGAGAACGAGGCGCGTTCGCAAGCGGTCAACTTTGCCACCGACGCTCCGGCCGCGCTCCGCGCATTCATCGAGAAGCGTCCCCCTGCGTTCAGCGGGGAGTGGCAGGTGCCGCAACCGCGATAATCGCGCCGTCGATCGCACAGAAGCTGTGGCACAGCCGAGTGACGATCCGCGGCCCGCGTTCGGGATCGAACCACCGATCTATGTGCGCCCAGTGATACGGGTGTGTCATATACGGCCCGAGCAGCCCGTCCAGGTTCGCGTACTCCTGCTCCCACACGTGGGTCCACCGCGCGGAACCGGACGATTCGCGCACCCGGCTCAGCTGTGAGGTCCCGATCGTGCGGATATGGTTCGGCATCGCCCGCGTCTCGGATTCGAAGCGCTCCACCACCGCCGGGTCGACCGAATCGTCCACGGCGACAAACAGCGTCCGGTAGACGGTCGGTTCGAAATGCCTTGGGCCGGGAGTGGGCACGCCCGCGTAGCCGACGCTGTCGATGTGCCTGATCTCGGGGATGCGTAGCTGTGCGGTGATACCTGGTTCGACAGCATGCCAGTGGGATTCGTCGTCGAAGTGGAGGTGCGCGATCACGTCGCCCCCGTCGATTCCGCCGGGCAGGGTCGGTGTCACGAGAACGCGCCGGGCCGTGGGCGCAGCGACCTCGCGCAGCCTGCCGGCCAACGCCGTACCGGTGGAGGCATCCGCGTCGGGGACGAGGTGAACGAGTGTGGTCACCTTAAACATCGGTCATCGCCTCCACGTCCGCGGGCGAGCAGGAGACGGTGCGTCGCCGGGTGGTGAGAAACTCGTCGGCGTCGGCCCACCAGCGAAGCACCTCCGCATCGTGGCGTGCGAGGAGGCTTTGCTGCCACCATGCGCGAGCGCCCCGCAGAGTCCAGCTGACGGTCAGGGTGTTCGACTGGTCCTCCAGCCACACCGGCGGCGAGACGAGCACGCGATCGAGCGTCAGGCCACGCGCAATCGCGCCGGGCACGTAGCGCTCCAGGTAGTCGGCGAGAAACGCGCGAGCCTGCCCGGGCTCGACCACCATCTCGTCGACGATGTACACGATCGACTCGGCCGATACCATCTGCGCTCCCTTCTTCCCCCCACCAGGACGGTAGGGGGAAGAAGGGAGCGCCTCACAGAGTTGCTTCCACCCAGCGGGAGGACGATGTCAGGTCGTCGCGGCGGCGAGTTGCTCGCGCAGCTTCGTCTTGAGGATCTTCCCGGCCGCCGACGTCGGCAGCTGCTCGACCACCACGACGTCGCGTACCTTCTTGTACGGCAGCACCCGCTCGGCGACGAACGCGGACACCGCATCGGGATCGATCGTCACGTCCGGCATCGGCACCACGAACGCCACCGGTTCCTGACCGACGCTGCCGGCCTCCCTGCCGACGACGGCAGCCGAGGACACGTCCGGATGCGAGACCAGAATCTCCTCGAGCTCACGCGGATACACGTTGTAGCCCTTGTAGATCAGCATGTCCTTGGTGCGGTCGCAGATGAACAGGTACCCGTCCTCGTCCAGGTAGGCGATGTCGCCGGTGTCGAGCCAGCCGTCGACGTACTGCTGCGCCGTGATTTCCGGATGGTTCAGGTAGCCGTCCGTGACCTGCGGGCCGCGGACCCACAACTTGCCGCGGGTGCCGGCTTCCAGTACGGCGCCGGAGTCGTCCTGGGCACGGATCTGCACCTCGGTGTCGAACACCGGCAACCCCACGCTGCCGAGCTTGTACGCGACGGAGCCGGTCAACGGCGCGGAGGCGACGAGGCAGGTGCCCTCGGTCAGCCCGTACCCCTCGACCACGCTCGCCGACGGGAACGCCCGGCCCAGCGCCTCGAGCGTCACGTGATCGATCGGCGCCGCACCCGACGACACGACCCGCACCGAGTCGGTGTCTCGAACGACGGCGTCGGGGTGGGTGGCGACGGCATGCCACATCGCCGGACTGCCGGTGATGTACGTGGCGCGGTGCGTCTCGATCAACTCCAGCATGCGGCCCGGCTCGAATCGTCCGGCGAACACCTGCGTCGCCCCGGACAGCAGGAGGAACGACATGTTGATCAGCGCGTGGGCGTGGAACAGCGGCGACACGACGACGGTTGCGCCTGCGCCGGGCACCACACCGCTGTCCCCGAGACTTTCGACGGGTCGCAGTTCGATTCCGCCGTCGGCGGTGGCGCGCACCTCGTGACCCGCACGCCAGGCGATCATCTGGGTCACGTTGGCGAGGACGTTGCGGTGCAGCACCCGTACACCTTTGGACAATCCGGTGGTGCCGCCCGTGTAGGCGAGGTGGGCGACGTCGTCCCCGGACACCTTCGGGGTGAACGGTGCGGTGGCGTACCCGCGGACGAACTCCTCGAACCCGAATTGACCCCGACCTACGCCCGCGGGGAGGCCTGCCACCACGATGGTGCGGACGGTGGTGCCGCTCGCCGCCTCGGTGAGGGTGTCCAGTTGTGCGGGCTGGGTGACGGCGGCGACCGCCGCCGTGTCGACGATCTGCGAGCGCAGGCCGGGGCCGGGTTGCAGCGGGTTGACCAGGGTGACGGTCGCGCCGGCCCGCAGTGCGCCGTAGTATGCCGCGACGAATTCGATGCAGTTGCCGAGGTGCAGGAGCACCACGTCGCGTTCGGCCACCCCCGAGTCCCGCAGGGCGGCGGCGAACGCGCTCGACCGCTGGTCGAGCTCGCGGTAGGTGCACACCGTGTCGCCGTCGACCACTGCGGCCTTGTCTCCGTACAGGTCCGCCATGGCGGACGGAAACGCCGCCAACGTCAGGTCGGGGTAATGCAGTACCGGTGCAGCAGAATTCACGTTCGGTCCCTTACTCGTCAGCGAGGTGCCATGCGGATGGCACCGTCCAGGCGGATGGTCTCACCGTTGAGGTAGCCGTTCTCGAGGATCTGGCAGGCGAGCTGCCCGAACTCGCTGGGCTTGCCCAGACGCGACGGGCCCGGCACGGACTTCTCCAGCGACGCACGCACGTCGTCGCGTAGCCGGGCGAGGAGCGGAGTGTCCATGATTCCCGGGGCGATGGTGCACACCCGGATGTTGCGGCTGGCGAGGTCACGGGCCGCGGTGACCGTCATGCCCACGATGCCGGCCTTCGATGCGGTGTAGTTGATCTGCCCGATCTGACCTTCGAATGCGGCGACGGACGCCGTCAGCACGACCGCGCCGCGCTCGCCGTCGATCTCCTCCTGCCGCGCGATCCGTTCCGCCCCGAGGCGCAGGGCGTTGAACGAGCCGACGAGGTTGAGCCGGATCACGAACTCGAAGTCCTCGACGGAGCCTGCCTTGCCGTCGGAGTCGAGGATGCGCATCCGACGGCCGGCCCCGGCGCAGTGCACGATGCCGCGCAGGCCACCGCGGTCGTCGGCGACGTCGAGTGCGGCCGCGAACTGCTCGGAACTGGTGACGTCGGCGGGGGCGAACTGCGCTGCGCTGCCCAATTCCTTCGCTGCCGCCTCACCGTTGGAGTTCGGGAGGTCGATGAGCGTGACCTGAGCGCCTGCGTCGACGAGGCGGCGTGCCGTCGCGAGTCCGAGACCGGACGCACCGCCGGTGACCGCGGTCGAGATTCCCTCGAGTTCCATCGTGCGGGTGTTCCCTTCGAAAAGTGTTGTCGGATCAGAGAAGTTCGAGAATGGTGGCGTTGGCGAGGCCGCCCGCCTCACACATGGTCTGCAGTCCGTACCGGATGCCGTTGTCCCGCATGTGGTGGACGAGTCGGGTCATGAGGATCGCGCCGGAACCGCCGAGCGGGTGACCGACGGCGATGGCGCCGCCGAGCGGGTTCAGCCGGTCCGTTGCGGCGCCGGTCTCCGCCTGCCACGCCAGCGGGACGGGGGCGAAGGCCTCGTTCACCTCGAATGCGCCGATGTCGTCGATCTTCAGTCCGGACCGGGTCAGTGCCTTCTCCGTCGCGGCGATGGGTCCGGTCAGCATGATCACCGGGTCGTCGCCGGCGACGGCGCAGGTGTGGATGCGGGCCATCGGGGTCAGACCGAGTTGCGCGGCCTTCTCGCTCGTCGTGACGAGCAGTGCGCCGGCGCCGTCGGAGATCTGCGAGGAGTTGCCCGCGTGGATCACGCCGTCCTCCTTGAACACGGTCTTCAGCCTGCCGAGAGAGTCGAGTGTGCCGCCGCGGCGGATCCCCTCGTCCCCGGCGAGGACGTCGGAGAGCGGTGCGAGTTGCCCATCGAATGCTCCCCGGTCCGCGGCGTGCGCCGCGAGTTCGTGGGATCGCAGCGCGTACTCGTCGAGCACCTGACGGGAGAGCCCCCACTTCGCGGCCATCATCTCGGCGCCGGTGCCCTGGCTGAACCCGTCGACGCCGTACCGGTCGAGGACGGCCGCCGGGAAGTGCTCGCCATTCTTGCTGGCGCTGCCCATGGGAACCCGGCTCATGGACTCCACACCACCGGCGACGACGACGTCCTCGTGGCCGGCGATCACGGCGGCGGCGGCGAAGCTCACGGCCTGCTGGCTCGATCCGCACGCCCGGGTGAGTGTGGTGCCAGGAACCGTCTCCGGCCAGCCGGCGGCGAGGACGGCGGTGCGGGCGACGTTGCCTGCCTGCTCCCCCACCTGGCTGACGCAGCCCCACACGACGTCGCCGATCTCCTCCGGGGAGAGACGGGTACGCGCCGCGAGGGCTTCGAGGACGTGCGCCGACAGATTGGCGGGGTGGATTCCGGACAGGGAACCGCCACGCCGCCCGATGGGCGTGCGGACGGCGTCGACGATCACTGCATCGCGCATGGTGTGTTCCTTCGATCTGAGGGGGTCACTCGAATCAATCACGGGCGATGTCGTCGGCACAACGACTTTCGGCCGAACGCAGGGTTAGTTCGTGCCTATGTCCGCAGCGTCGCCCCGGACCAGCTTCTTGTCGCGCTCGGGGTTCGCGAAGACCAGCGCGCCGACGGCGCACACGGCGGCGACGAGTCCGAGCGCCTGGAACGCGGTGGCATAGCCCGCGGCGGGCGAGGCCGCCGCGTCGACGATCAGACCTGTCGCGTAGGGGGCGACGAGGCCACCGATCGCCATGACGGCGAGAAAGACGCCCAGGGTGCCCGCGGTCTGACGGGGCGGGCAGATCTCCGAGATCGCCGCGTTGAGCAGCGGGAACACCGATGCGGCGAAGCCGTAGCCGACGGAGACGACGAGGACGGCGACGGCGGGTGCGGTGATGGACGGCAGCGCCAGCAGAATCGCGCCGCAGATCAGCACCCCGACGGCGGGGACGATGACGCGGACGACGCGGGACGTCGAGCCGCGTGCGAGCAGACGGTCGCCGATCACGGACGAGAGCAGCATCAGGATCAGCCCGGCGATGCTCGGGAACGCGAACATGGAGCCGGCCTGGAGGCGGCTGTATCCGAGGCCCACCTCGAAGTACGAGGGCAGCCACGTCAGAACCACGGCAACCAGTGCATACACGCTCATGACGAGAAACGCGCCGCTGATGAACGTCCGGGTCCGGAAGATGCGACCCCACGGCACCGCCGGTTCGCCCGCGTCACCGGGGGCCGCGGAATCGGCGCCCTTGCCGCTGCGAATGTACGGGCCCTCGCTCCAGACGGTCAGCCACACGACGCACCACAGGACGCCGATGACCGCCAGCGCGACCAGCGCGTAGCGCCATCCGAACGTGACGGTCACGAATGCGAGAGCAGGCGCGACGGCGATCTTGGCGATGGACGCGGCACCGGCGAGCAGAGCGCTCGGCAGTCCGCGCTTGGCGGGTGCGTGCCACGAGTACGCCGCCGTGTGGAGCAGCGCGGAACTCGGGCCCTCGGCGAGCCCGAGCAGCAGGCGGCTGACCAGCAACACCGCGAAAGACGCGACGACCACGAGCGGGAGTATCGCGACGGACCAGGCGATCGCGAGCAGCAGCAGCGCCCACCGCAGCGACATCCAGCGGTTCAGCGCGCCGGCGAAGAACCCGCCGACGGTGAAGGTCAGGAAGAAGAGGCTGCCCACCAGCCCGATCTGCGAGGCGCTCAGTCCCAGCTCGTGGGCGAGGGGTTGGGCGATGATGCCGAGGACGGCCTTGTCCGCGTAGTTGACGACGTAGAGCAGCACGAGGAGCCCGGTCAGGCCCCAAGCGCGGCTGCGGGACTCGGAACCGATGGCGACGGTCCGGTCGAGGATGGCAGTGGAGCGGGTCACGTGGTGATCCCTTCGGAAGCGTGGTGGCGTGGGTCACAGTGTCACGGTTCATTCAACGTACCGGGGTGCCCGCGATCAATACGCACTCGGCGAAGGCACCGGCTACGTCTGCCTATGTGTCGGCAGATTCGAGGTGCCTCGCGTGCATTGGACTGCGCTATCCGACCGATAGCCGAACGGCCCTAGCCGGGCCCCCGCGGATCGGGCATTCTCATCACATGAGCCGCCCCCGCCCGGACTCTCGATCCGACGAACACTCCGAGGTTCGGAAGATAATCATCGGCAAGGTCGTACTACGCAGTTACGCACTGTAATTCGAAGGAGAAAGCCCGTGCAGCGTACGGTGTTCAACGAAGATCACGACGCGTTCCGGAAGACGATCCGCGACTTCATCGCCAAGGAAGTCGCCCCCGTCCACCACGAGTGGGAGGGCGAAGGGCATCCCCCGCGCGACTTCTACCGTCGTCTCGGGGAGCTCGGCGTACTCGGCATCCAGGTGCCGGAGGAGTTCGGCGGCGGCGGTGAGAAGAGTTTCAAGTTCGCGGCGGTGGTCGGCGAGGAGACGGCGGCCGCCGGAGTCACGTTCGGCAGCTACTCCGTGCACACCAACCTGATCCTGCCGTACCTGCTCGAATACGCGAACGACGAGCAGAAGCAGCGGTGGCTCCCCGGATTCGCGTCGGGTGACATCATGTTCGCCATCGCGATGACCGAGCCGGGCACCGGTTCGGACCTCGCCAACATCGCGACGTCGGCCAAGCTGTCCGACGACGGGTCGCACTACGTCCTGAACGGCGCGAAGACGTTCATCACCGGGGGCGCGCTCGCCGACCGGATCCTCGTGGTGTGCCGCACCGCGCCCAGCACCCCCGAGGACCGCCGGGCCGGTCTGACCATCCTCGTCGTCGACACCACCTCCGAGGGTTTCGCGGTGGGTCGCAAGATCGAGAAGATCGGCCTGAAGGCCTCGGACACCGCCGAACTGTCCTTCACCGACGTCACGGTGCCCGTGGCGGACCGCCTCGGCGACGAAGGTGCCGGTTTCAGCTACCTCACCCACAACCTCGCCCAGGAACGCCTCTCCATCGCGCTCGGCGGGTCGGCGACCGCGGCCGCGGCGCTGCAGCACGCGATCGCGTACGTCAAGGAGCGCAAGGTGTTCGGCAAACCCGTCGCGGCATTCCAGAACACCAAGTTCGTGCTCGCCGAGTGCGCGACCGAGGTCGAGGCGATCCAGCTGATGGCCGACCGCGCGCTCGAACTGCACGACGCCGGCGAACTCACGGTCCCGGATGCCGCGAAGGCGAAGTTGTTCTGCACCGAGGCCGCGGGCCGGGTCATCGACAAGTGCCTGCAATTGCACGGCGGATACGGCTACATCCTCGAGTACCCCATCGCGCGGTTGTACGCGGACACCCGTGTCTCCCGCATCTACGGCGGCACGAGCGAGGTCATGAAGACGATCATCGCGAAGGATCTCGGCCTCTGACCCCACACGCCAACAGTATGGGCGTACTGTTTCAGGCGAGGAGGACTACATGTGGGATCCGAACAAGTACCTCGCCTTCGCGGACCATCGCGGGCGCCCGTTCTACGAGTTGCTGTCGCGAGTCGACGCGCGGTCACCGCGCCGCGTCGTCGACCTCGGTTGCGGCCCGGGAAACCTGACCGTCAGCCTGGCCGAACGATGGCCGGACGCCGTCCTCGAGGCCTCCGACAGCTCACCCGAGATGGTCGAGGCCGCGCGTGAACGCGGCCTCGACGCCGGCAGGCAGGACGTGCGCGAGTGGACGCCGAAGCCCGACACGGACGTCGTCGTCTCCAACGCCGCTCTGCAGTGGGTGCCCGAGCACCGGGAGTTGTTGCGTCGCTGGCCGACCCAACTGCCGTCGGGGGCGTGGATCGCGGTGCAGGTTCCCGGCAACTTCGACGCGCCGTCGCACACGATCGTCCGTGACCTCGCCTCGAGCGAACGGTGGTCGCGGTCGCTGCCGGACGTGCCGTTCCGTGCGAGCACGGTCGTCGACGATCCCACCGACTACGCCGGGCTCCTCGCCGACGCCGGGTGCGCCGTCGATGCCTGGGAGACCACGTACGTGCAGCGGCTGACCGGGGAGAACCCGGTTCTGGAGTGGATCACCGGCACCGCGCTCCGCCCGGTCAAGGACGCCCTCTCGGCGCCGGAGTGGGACCTGTTCCGCGAAGAACTCGCCCCGCTCCTCGACGAGGCGTACCCCCGGCGACCGGACGGCAGCACGTTCTTCCCGTTCCGGCGCATCTTCGTCGTCGCCCAGGTGCAGTGATCGACCGGCTGGAGTGATCGACCGGCTGGAGTGATCGACCGGCTCAGCCGTGGTGTCTCCGGTACGCCGCGGCCGCGCCGGGATGCAGCGGCACCCCCGCGGTGACGATCAGCGACTGCCGGTCCAGGAACTGGCTGCCGGTCGCCTGATCCGGCACCAGTTCCGCCGCGTGGTCGATGAGCACCTCGACGAGGGCGCCGGCGGCGCTGTCCGAGACGGCGGGGTCGGCGAGCAGCAGGTTCGCGAGACCGATCGTCGCGACCGACGTCTGCTGTCCGTACGTGCCGGGCGGAATCAGCACCGGCTCGTAGCGGGGGCCGAACCGCTCCCGCAGCAATTCCAGTTCGGCGGACAGGTCGAGTAGACGCAGCGGGATCCCGAGATCCGCGAACGACGGGGTGGGCACTCCGCCTGCCCACAGAACCGCGTCGACGGTGCCGTCACGCAGCGCCTGCCCCGCATCGGTCATCGACAGGTGCAGACGCGTCACGGCTCCCGGACCCGCCAGACCGAGCACCTCGAGGATCCGTTCGCCCGTCAGTTCCGCACCGGAGCCTGTGGCACCCAAGCTGATTCGGGTGCCTCTCAGTTGCGAGGTGTCCGCGATCCCGGAATCGGCGCGCACCGCGAGTTGCATGTAGTTCTCGTACACCTTGCCGATGGCGGTGAACCCGGCGCCGGCCCCCAGAGCCGATACGGCGGCGTCGGCGAGACTCAGTGCCAGTTCCGCGTCTCCGGACGCCAGCGCCGCCAGATTGTCCACCGACCCCGCGGTGCGGACCGGGACGATGCTCACCGGCAGTGCGGCACGCTCCGCCGCCTGGGCCGTCAATTGGGCGAACTCCCAGAAGAATCCGCCCTCCTCACCGGCCGCGAGCCGCAGCGGATCGCGGCCGCTGTCCGAGCACGCGGCGAGCACCGAACCCGTGGCCGCGGTCGCCCCGGCGGCGACGACGCCGCGCAGAAGTGCACGTCGGGTGATCACGGCGCCACCGTCGGAAGTGTCAGCGTCACCCGCAGCCCGTGTGGCTGCTCCGCAGCGATCGTCAGCGCCCCACCGCCGCCCTCGACGAGCGCGGTCGCGATGGACAACCCGAGCCCGGTGCCCTGCTGCGCCGCCCCGGACCCGCGGAAGAAACGCGACGACAGTTTGCCGATCTCGTCCTCACCCACCCCGGCCCCGTCGTCGCTCACCCGGATCTCGATTCCCGCGGCCGACCGTCCCGAGTCGATCCGGACCGTCGAACCTCGACCGGCGTACGCGTGCGCGTTGCTGAGCAGGACGTCCAGGACCTGCGCCAGGTGACTGGACCGGAAGTCGGCGACCAGCGGTTCGGCCGGTTCCCGGAGCACGAGGTCCATCCCCGATTCCGCGAGAGCCTCCGTCCAGGCGTCGGCACGGTCCGCGAGGACGGCACCGACGTCGCATCCGCCGTGCGCGGTCTCGTCGTCGGCGGAGTCCGCGGGCGATTCGGCGACGGCCAGCGCCAGCAGTCCGTCGAGGATCCCGCCGAGCCGATCGACCTCCATCCCCGTGCGGCGGTAGGTTTCGGCCCCGGTTTCGGAGACGTGTGGGCCGAGGGAGTCCAACCGGATGTGCAGGGCCGCGAGAGGGTTTCGGAGCTGATGGGCAGTGTCGGCGATCAGCTGCCGCTGCGCCTGACCGGACGCCTGGACTGCGCCCGACATGGTGTCGAACGCTTTCGCGAGTTCCTGGACCTCCGGTGGCCCGCTGTAGCTGCCGGACGGCCGACCGGTGCTGCGACGCACCCGCGGACGCGGCGACGGGACGGCGTCGGTGAGTGCGCCGACCCTGGCGGTGAGCGCCCCGAGCGGACGAACGGTCCACCGGGACAGCGCGATCGCGACCGCAGTGACCGCCGCCAGCGCGACGAGCGCCCCCGCGACGATCACCAGCCACGACGTCCGGATGGATTCCCGTGCGGCGCGGGTGGACACGTCCAGGACCACGGCACCGTCCACCTGCGCTCCGGTGCCGACGGGTACGGCCGACAGGACACGGTCCGCCGACCACGGTGTCAGCGAACCGCTGATCCCCTGCTTCTGGTTGCGCAGTCCCGCCGTGATCGCCGCGGCCACGTCGGCGTCGTCCGGCGACAGTCCGGCGCCCGCGCGGAGGTTGCCTCGTGCGTCGACGATGAGGACGCCCTCGCCGTACAACTCGTGGTAGCGGGCCACCTCCTCCCGCAGCAGCGTGGTACTTCCCGGGGCCTGGGTCTGTCCGGCGAGGCTGGCGAAATGCGTCGCATCCGCCTCCCGGCTCAGCCGCAGAGCCTGGGTTCTCCCGGCGCTGGTGGCCAGCGCCAGCGGGACGGCGAAGGCCACCACCGCGACGGCCGCGAACACCAGCAGAACGGCGAGCACACGGCGGCGCACGTCAAGTGCCCCAGCGGTAGCCGTACCCGCGGATGGTCGAGATGAGCCCCGGCCGGCCGAGTTTCGCGCGCAACCCGGTCATATGGACGTCGAGGGTGCGTGAGATGGCCACGTACGCGTCACCCCACACGGCATCCATCAGTTGCTGGCGACTCACGGCGGCGCCGGGACGGGTGACGAGCACCTCGAGAAGCTCGAACTCCTTGGCTGTCAACGCCACTGGAGCTCCGCCGACCTCCACTTCGCGTGCCGCCAGATCGACCACCACATCACCTTCGGTGACCGTCTGCGTGGCCGAGGCCGCGGTCGCGCGGCGACGCTGGGTCACGACGTCGAGCCGCGCCAGCAATTCCGCGAGCCGCGCCGGCTTGACGAGGTAGTCATCCGCCCCGCCCCGCAGTCCCCGCACCACCGACCGTTCGTCGTCGCGGGCGGTGAGGATCACCACCGGAACGTCGCTGACGGCCCGCAGCTGCCGGAGCACCTGCAGGCCGTCCGCGTCGGGGAGACCGAGGTCGAGGATCACCGCGTCCATACCGCGATGGCCGAGAAGGAGATCGGAACCGCGCCGCATGCGCACCGCCTCGTGGCCGTGGGTGGCCAGTGCTTCCACGAGTGCGTCGCCGACTCCGTCGTCGTCCTCGACCACCGCGATCTGCACTTCTCTTCCCTTCGATCAGCTCCGTGAGTCGACCAGTTCGACGTCGTCGTCCGGGGTGTCCTCCCGGCTGGTCGTCCGGTCGAGCGGCGAACCGTCCGACGTCTCACGCATGAAGAAGTAGACGACGAGCGAGATGGCGATACATCCGGTCACGTAGTAGAAGAATAGCGATTCGTGGCCGGCCCGCTTCAGGGCGAGGGCGACGGTCTCGACCGTTCCGCCGAAGATCGCCAGCGTGAGGGCGTACGGCAGCCCGACGCCGAGTGCGCGAACCTTCGTCGGGAACAGCTCGGTCTTCACGATCGCGTTCACCGACGTGTACCCGGTGACGACGATCAGTCCCAGCATCATCAGCGCGAAGGCCACCAGGGGGTTCGTCGTGGTCCCGAGCACCGTCATCAGGGGCACGGTGAGGACGGTTCCGCCGATCCCGAAGAAGATGAGCAGCTTCCGGCGACCGATGCGGTCGGACAGTGCGCCGCCGATCGGCTGCAACACGATGAACACCAGCAGGGCCGCGAAGTTGATCCACGCCACCGTGTCCTTGGAGATGCCGGACGTATTGATCATGTACTTCTGCATGTACGTGGTGTACGTGTAGAACGCCACGCAACCACCGAGCGTCAGGGCGCACACCAGCAGGCACTCGCGGGGGTACTGCAGCAGCATCCGGAGCGAACCTTCCTTCGGCCCACCGTCCGAAGTGTCTGCGTCACGCTTCGCCTCCACCTCGTCGGTGAACGCCTCCGACTCGTCCATCGTGCGACGGAGCCACATCACCGCGACGGCACCGGCCGCGCCGATCAGGAACGGAATCCGCCAGCCCCACGCCTGCATGGCCTCCGCAGGCAGCGTCAGCTGCAGGATGATCTGCACACCCAGTGCAATCAGCTGTCCGGCGACGAGCGTGACGTACTGGAAGCTCGAGTAGAACCCGCGCCTGCCCGGCGACGCGACCTCGGCCAGGTACGTGGCGCTGGTGGCGTACTCGCCGCCGACCGACAGTCCCTGCAGCATCCGGGCGATCACCAGCAGGACCGGTGCCACTAGCCCGATGCTCGCGTAGGACGGCGTGACCGCGATGACGAGCGAACCCGCCGCCATCACGGTCACCGACAGGGTGAGCGCCGATCGGCGACCGCGGCGGTCGGCGTACCGTCCCATGATCCAACCGCCGATCGGCCGCATGAGGAATCCGACCGCGAAAACGGCTGCCGTGGAAAGCAGCTGGGCGGTGGTGTCGCCTTCCGGGAAGAACTCCTTCGCGAAGTACACACTGAACGCCGCGTAGACGTACCAGTCGTACCATTCGATCAGGTTGCCGACCGAACCTTTCAAAACATTGCCGATGACTCGGCGCTCACCCGTCGATGTCGTGCTCACGCGGGACTCCTCTCGATGCCCTGGATCTCTGCGTTCACACCACAGTGGGTCACGTCACATCGATACGGAAGGGCCGCGGAGCCTTCCTAACACTCCCTTAGGGAAGAGCCCCCGTGAGTACTTGTCAACCTCGGGCGGTTAACAAGTACTCACGGCTGGGGTGTCCTCGCCGAGCCGCGGCGGCGCGCTGCGGTAGCTCGCCGGGGTGGCGCTGAGCCGGATCGGATTCGCCACCTGACGCACGGGCCGGTCCCTGCGGGGATCGTCGATCTCGACCACCGGATTCAGCCCGAGGCGCTCGGCGAGCGCCACCGCGTCGGCGATGTCGTTGAGCGGACCGCACGGGACACCCTGTGCGGTCAGCTTCTCGAACCACTCGTCCGCCGAGCCCGCGGACAGCGCCGCGGTGATGTCCCGGACCAGTTGCTCGCGGTGCGCCACCCGTTGCGTGTTGGTCGCGTACCGCTCGTCGTCGGCGAGTTCGGGCACACCGAGAACCTCGACGAGAGAGGCGAACTGACGGTTGTTGCCCACCGCCAGCACCAGCGGCCGGTCGCCGGTCCGGAAGACCTCGTACGGCGCGATGCTGGGGTGCCGGTTGCCCATCGCCTGCGGGACGACACCGGCGCCCACGTACCCCGACGTCTGGTTCGCGAGGGCGGACAGCAGCGACGACAGCAGGTTCACCTCGACCCGCTGCCCCTCCCCGGTGCGATCGCGGTGGCGCAGCGCCGCCAGGATCCCGACCGCGGCGTGCAGTCCGGTGATGATGTCGACGACGGCCACCCCGACCTTCGTCGGAACGCCGGGTTCGGGACCGGTGATGCTCATCAACCCGCCGACGGCCTGGATGAGCAGGTCGTACCCGGGCAGGTTGTTCTCGCCGCCGAACCCGGTCACGGAGCAGTAGACGACGTCGGGATTGATCTCCCGCACGGCGTCGTAGCCGAGCCCGAGCCGGTCCATCGTGCCGGGAAGGAAGTTCTCCACCACCACGTCCGCCCGGGCGGCCAGTTCCCGCGCCTGCTGCAGGTCGGCGGGGTCGCGCAGATCCCAGGCGAAGGACCGCTTGTTGCGGTTGACGGACTGGAAGTAGGTGGATTCGTCGCCCACCCACGGCGGCCCCCACTGCCGGGTGTCGTCGCCGACGCCGGCGCGCTCGATCTTGACGACGTCGGCACCGAGGTCGGCGAGCAGCATCGTGGCGTACGGCCCGGCGAGCACCCGTCCGAAGTCGGCGATCAGCAGGCCGTCCAGGGATGCACTCCCGGCCGACTCGAGTGACCTGCTCACCGGAATGCTGCCTCGCCCGTCAGCGCCTTGCCGATCACGAGCTGGTGGACCTCGGACGTTCCCTCGTAGGTGAGCACGGACTCGAGGTTGTTGGCGTGGCGGATCACGGGGTATTCCAGCGTGATTCCGTTGGCACCGAGGATGGTGCGGCACTCGCGGGCGATGGCGATGGCCTCGCGGACGTTGTTCAGCTTGCCCGTGCTGACCTGCTCGGGACGTGCCACGCCGCGATCCTTGAGACGTCCGAGGTGGTACGCCAGCAGGTGGCCCTTGCCGACCTCGAGGGCCATGTCGGCGATCTTGACCTGCGTGATCTGGTAGGCGGCGAGCGACTTGTCGAAGACCTGACGGTCCTGCGCGTAGGAGATTGCGGATTCCAGGCAGTCGCGGGCGGCGCCCATCGCACCGAAGATGATGCCGAACCGGGCCTCGTTGAGGCAGCCGAGCGGACCGGACAGTCCCTTGGCCTCCGGCAGCATCGCGGATTCGGGCAGCCTCACGTCCTCGAGCACGAGCTCCGAGGTGACGGACGCCCGCAGCGACATCTTGTGCTTGATCTCGGGCGCCGAGAAGCCGGGGGTGGCGGTGGGCACGACGAATCCGCGGATGCCGTCGTCGGTGCGGGCCCACACGACCGCGACGTCGGCGACGGATCCGTTGGTGATCCACATCTTGGTGCCGTTGAGGATCCAGTCGTCACCGTCCCGCTTGGCGCCCGTGCGCATGCCTGCGGGGTTGGAGCCGAAGTCGGGCTCGGTCAGTCCGAAGCAGCCGATCGCCTTGCCGGCGGCCATGCGGGGCAGCCATTCCTGCTTCTGGTCTTCGCTGCCGTAGTGGTGGATCGCGTACATGGCCAGCGAACCCTGGACGGACACGAGGCTGCGGATTCCGGAGTCGACGGCCTCGAGTTCGAGGCAGGCCAGGCCGTAGGCGGTGGCGCTCATGCCGGCGCAGCCGTATCCCTCGAGGTGCATGCCGAGCACGCCGAGTTCGCCCAGTCCTTCCGCCAGCTCACGCACCGGCAGTGCCGCTGCTTCGAACCATTCGCCGATGTGGGGCCGGATCTTCTCGTCCGAGAATCGGCGCACGGTGTCGCGGATCGCGATCTCCTCGGTGTCGAGCAGCGAGTCGAGGGCGAACAGCTGGGTCAGGGACTGCGGGTCGGACATTGTTCCTCCACGAGGCCGGTGGGGCTGGTGTGCAAACGTTCGCGAGAACGATTGCACGAACGATTTCGTCACGTAGACTAAGGCGCATTCCGGCGGCCGTCAACCACGACACCACCGGCCCCCGTCCCCGAGCGCGAGGATTGCCCGTGAACCAGCCGGACCGCCCGACACGCACCTCCGGGCGTCCGCCTACCCTCCGCGAGATCGCCGAACGCGCCGGCGTCCACGTGTCGACGGCATCCCGGGTGCTCCGCCAGCCCGAACCCGCCGACGGCTGGTCCGAGGCCGCGCTGCGGGTGCGCGAGGTGGCGGTGGAACTCGGCTACCAGCCCAACCTGTGGGCCGCGAGCCTGCGGACACGCAAGACCACCACCCTCGGCGTGGTAATGCCGCGACTCACCGACGGCGTGGTCGCGACGATGTTCCAGGGCATCGAGGAGACGGCCACGCAGGCCGGCTACTCGGTGCTGCTGTCGAGCCCACCCGACGACCTCGACGCCCAGCGCCGCGCCATCGAGTTCCTCGTCAGCAGGCAGGTGGACGGCCTGCTGCTCAGCAGCCTGCACAGTCCCGGCCGCGAATTCGTCGACTCACTGTCGGTGGGGGCTTTGCCGATGCTGCAGCTCAACCGGCACGCCGACGTCGGTCTGCCGTTCGTGTCGGGCGACGACCACCGGGGCGGCTACCTCGCCGGACGCCATCTCCTCGACCACGGGTTCACCGAGCTCGCCGTCATCACAGGGCCCGACCATGCGAGCACCTCCCGCGACCGCCTCGCCGGATTCCGCGCCGCACTGGCCGAGAACGGCATCGAACTCCGCCCGGATCGCGTCGTCCGCTCCGACTTCGACGTGTCCGGCGGTGTCGCCGCGGCAACCGTTCTCCTCGAGTCGGATTCGCCTCCCGAGGCGATCTTCACCGTCAGCGACACCATCGCGATCGGCGTCCTCGGCGTCGCCCGGGACCTCGGACTGCGGATCCCCGACGACCTCGCACTCGTCGGATACAACGACATTCCGGTGGTCGCCCAACTTCCGGTGCCGCTGACGACCGTCCGGTCACCCGCGCGCCTGATCGGCGCGACGGGTGTGCGTCATCTCCTGTCGATCATCGCGGGCAACGACGTGGAATCGGTGAAGCTCCCGGTCGAGCTGATCGAGCGGGCATCGACCGGAAAGTAATCAGAGCGTTGCCCGCAGTTCCCGTTTGAGCAGTTTCCCGCTCTGGTTGCGGGGCAGTTCGTCCACGAACACCACCTGCTTGGGCACCTTGAACGGCGCGATGCGCTCCTTGACGTGGGCGATCAACCCGTCCGGTGTCACGCCGGCCGCGTCCTCCCGCAGCACCACCACGGCGGTGATCGCCTCGATCCACTTGTCGTCCGGCGTCCCGATGACCGCGACCTCGGCCACGTCCGGATGCGTGTAGACCGCGTCCTCGACCTCGCGCGACGCCACCAGGATGCCGCCGGTGTTGATGACGTCCTTGATGCGGTCGACGACGGTGATGTACCCCTCCGGGTCCCGCGTCACCAGATCACCCGAGTGGAACCACCCGTCGCGGAACGCCTCCGCGGTGGCGTCGGGATTGTCCCAGTACCCCAGGCACAGCTGGGGTGAACGGTAGAGCACCTCACCGGGCGTGCCGTCCGGAACGTCGTTGCCGTCCGGGTCCACCACCCGCGTCTCGACGAAGAACACGGCCTTGCCACACGACGACGGCCGGTCCTCGTGTTCCTCGGGCTGCAGCACCGTCGCGAGCGGACCGATCTCGGACTGTCCGAAGCAGTTGTAGAAGCCGAGGTCGGGGTAGCGTTCGCGCAACCTGTTCAGCACCGTCACCGGCATGATCGACGCGCCGTACTGCGCCTTCTTCAGCGACGACAGGTCGCGGGTCTCGAGATCCGGATGTCCGGCGAGCGGCACCCACACCGTCGGCGCCAGGAACAGCGAGCCGATGCGATCCGCCTCGATGCGGCGCAGAATCTCCGGAATGTCCGGGGTCTGCATCAGATTCACCGAGGCGCCCACCGACAGGTACGGCATCATGAAGACGTGCATGCCCGCCGAGTGGTACAGGGGCATGCAGATCAGCGGATTGTCGCCGTCGCTCAGTGCGAGGGCGATCACGGAAGACACGTACTCGTGCACGAGCCCGCCGTGAGTCATCATGGCGCCCTTCGGCTTCGACGTCGTCCCGGACGTGTACAGCAACTGTGCCAGGTCGGTGGCTGCGACCGGCTCCGCGAGCACGGGGACGTCGCCGGAGCCGCTGTGGGCGAGCAGCGAATCCTCGGCGTCGCGCAGGGGAACCACGTGGCGCAGATCGAGGGCGCCGCGGACCGAGTCGAGCGTGCCCGTCAGCGCCGGATCGACCAGCACGGCGGCGCTCCCGGACTGCGACACCAGATAGGTCAGCTCGTCGCCCTCGAGCGCATAGTTGACGGGCACGTGCACGAGACCCGCACGCGCGCAGGCCAGGAACCCGATCGTGTACGCGTCCGAGTTGGTGCCGTACGCGGCGACGCGCTCACCGGCCGACAGTCCGAGCGACCGCAGGTAGGCGGCCGCCCGGCTCACCGCGTCGTCGAGTTCACGGTACGTCCACGCGCGGTCCTCGAAGGTCAGCGCCCTGCGGTCGGGGAACTTGGCGGCCGAGCGCCGCAGCACTCCGTCGACGGTGTCGGTACGCGCATCCAGACTCATGCACGAAGGTTATAGGACGTCCAAGTACCTTGCCAGAGGTTTCGTGCTACCGCCCTGCAGGCACCAGCATCGGCGAATGCAAGTCGTAGTACGCCACGTCCCCCATCAACCGCCCCTCTTCCTCGAACAACGACCTCAGGTCGTCCGGGATCTCGACCTTCTCGTGCTCGCGGGCCTCCGATTCCGAGGTGAAGTACACCGCCTCGACATACCCGCCGTCGCCGTACGTGCACAACGTTCCACCGAGGATCTCCGGGCGCAGCTGATGAACCTGGGGTTCGGCCTGTTCCAGCAGCTCCCGCATCCGACTCGCGTCGGCGGTGTGCCCCTCCATGACCTGAACGAATGTCGCGTCGTCCGAGCCGCCACCCATCCACTCCATCACGTCCGGGCAGTCCATGAACGACACGGCTCCCTCGAAGCACCTCTCGGTTTCCGCCCACCACGCGCCCTGCTCCGGACGCTCGCTGTTACGCCGGGCGGCTTCGGCCGATTCGAACCGCGCGAGTGCGATGAACGTTCCGTCGTCGCACAATCCCTGGGTGCAGCCCAGGAAGCCGGTCGCTCCCGGGCGCACGTCCTCCGTCCAGCGGTCCATGCACCGGCGTAGGCCGGCCTCGTCGGACACCTTTCCTTGAATAACCTGGATGAACATCGATAGTCACCTCCCGCGGGACGGTCGCCCCGCAGTGAGAACGATCTCGGTGACCGACCCGTCGCGGTCCACCGTCAGCGGGCACCGACGGCCCGCGGCCGCAGCCACTGCACACTTGATCCTTCGCCGGTTCGCTGGACCGCGCAATGCAGACAGCGTGCGCTATTTTCCCTGCCATTGCGGAGTGCGCTTCTCGACGAACGCCTGCATGCCCTCCTGGGCGTCGCACGTGATCGCGTTGGTGGCCATCGTCTCCGCCATCGCCGCGTAGGCCTCGTCCTGAGGGAGCTCGATCTGCCGGTAGAACGCCTGCTTGCCGATCTTCACCGTGAGCGGGCTGGCCTTCGTGATCTTCGCGGCGAGAGCCCGGGTCTGCGCATCGAGCTCCTCGGGTGCGACGACCAGGTTCACCAGCCCCCAGTCCGCGGCCGTCTCCGCCCCGATCGTCTCCCCGGTGAGCAGCATCTGCAGGGCGCGCTTACGCCCGATCGCGCGGCTGAGGGCCACCATCGGGGTGGAGCAGAACAGTCCGATCTTCACCCCCGGCGTCCCGAACACGGCGTTCGACGACGCGACGACGAGGTCGCAGGACGCCGCGAGCTGACAGCCCGCCGCGACGGCCGCACCCTGGACGGACGCGATGACCGGTTGGGGAATGTCCTGCACGGTCTGCATCATCTCCACACAGGTGTCGAAGATGGCCTGCTCGTCCTCGAGTGTGCGGCCGATCATCTCCTTCAGGTCGTGGCCCGCGGAGAACACCGGTCCTGCAGCCCTGATGACGACGACGCGGGTGGTGTCGTCGTCGCCCAGCTTCCGCAGCGCCGCGGTGACGTCCCGCATGGCCTCGGACGACAGCGGATTGCGCTGCTCGGGGCGGTTCAGGGTGAGGAACGCGACGCCGGTGTCCGGCTCGGCAGTGGTCTCGACGAAGTTCTCAGTCATGACTACTGCCTACCACCCGGGCCCGCACCTCACCGAAGCCGATGCGGGTGCCGTTCGGGCCCGGTGCGGTGGCGGAGATGGCGATCTCGTCGCCGTCCTCGAGGAACGTGCGCTTCTCGTCCCCCACGACAACGGGTTCCTGTCCACCCCAGGTCAACTCGATGAACGCACCGCGCTGGTCCTTCTCGGGTCCGGAGATGGTGCCCGACGCGAACAGGTCGCCCGTGCTGGCGGCGGCGCCGTTGACCGTGGTGTGCGCGAGCATCTGCGCCGGCGACCAGTACATCTGCGCGTACGGCGGACGCGACACGACGTGTCCGTTCCACTCGACGGCCAGGTCGATGTCGAGGCCCCACTTCTCCTCGCCGCGCAGGTACGGCAACGGCTGCGGATCCTGCGCCGGGGTGTCGATGCGGGCCGCCTCGAGCGCGTCGAGGGGAACCACCCACGGCGAGATGGACGTCGCGAAGCTCTTCCCGAGGAACGGACCGAGCGGCACGTACTCCCAGGCCTGGATGTCGCGGGCGGACCAGTCGTTCACGACGACCGCACCGAACACGTGCTCCGCGAACTGATCCGGGGTGATGGTCTCCCCCAGCTTCGTCGGGACGCCGACGAGGAAGCCCATCTCGGCCTCGATGTCGAGGCGGCGGGACGGCCCGAAGTCGGGGGCGTCCTGGTCCGGGGTCTTGCGCTGCCCGCAGGGCCGGATCACGTCGGTGCCCGACACGATGACGGTGCTCGACCGACCGTGGTATCCGACCGGCAGGTGCTTCCAGTTGGGCATCAGCGGCTCGGAGTCGGGGCGGAACAGTCGTCCGAGGTTGGCGGCGTGATTCTCGGAGGCGTAGAAGTCGACGTAGTCGGCGACGGCCACCGGCAAATGCATCGTGACGTCGTCGACCGCGAACACCGCGGTGTCGGCGACATCGCCCTGCACGAGTTCGGTGATCTGCCTGCGGACCTCGGTCCAGCGGGCCCGGCCCTGCGCCATGAAGGCGTTGAGGGTGGGCTGCGCGAAAACGTCGTCACCCAGTGCGGCGGCGAGATCCACGACGGAATCTCCCACCCGCACTCCGACCCGTGGGGCCGAGTCGGCCGTCGAGAACACGCCGTACGGCAGGTTCTCGATTCCGAAGAGGGAATCTGCGGGGATGTCGAGGACGGTCATGTGTGGGCTCCTTGATCTGCGGAGGCGAGGGCGGAAGACGGCACGAGGTGCAGTGCGATGAGATCTTCCAGGGGTTCGAGGATGCTGCACGTGCCGAAGGATCGGAAGGCGGTGCGAACGCCGTCGACGACGTCGACCGGGAGGTCGCGCAGTTCGCCGGCGAGCAGTGCGCCGTCACGTTCGGCGAGGGTGGCGACGACCTGGTCGACGTCGGCGCCGCCGAGTGCGTGACGGGTAGCGAGCAGCACGTTGAGGAATCCGTGCTGTTCGAATCCCGTGTGCGGATCGGTGTTGCGGACGGCGTGGTGCAGCCCGGCCGTGGCCTTGAACGGGACTCCCGACGCGATGACGGCGTGCAGCGCAGCGGCGAGTTCGTCCTCGTCCGGGTAGGCCTCGGCGACAACGCCACCCGTGCGGAACTTCGCCGCGAACGGGCCACCGGTCAGTGCGGCGAGGAAGTCGGGTCGGCGCTCGCCGCGCGGAATCTCCACGAACACGTCCAGGCCGGCGGTCAGCGCCTCGACGGCGTCCATCGCGGCGAAGAACTCCGCGGCCGTCTGGTCTGCGGGCACCGCGATCTCGAGTGCCACCGCGGTGGCACCGTCGATCTGCGCGAGGCGGTCGAGTGCGGGTTCGAGCGTGGCCGGGCCGCCGGGCAGCGTCAGGCTCAGTTCGAGCGCACCGGGAGTCAATTCGCCCAGTCGGGCGACCGGAAAGACGAAGGGACCGACCAGATCCGCGTACGGCGCCGACCGGTGTCTGGCGTGCGCGGGCAGGGCGTCGGGCAGGGGCGCGTTTCCGGGTGGGAAGAGGGCGGCGTCGTCGCAGAGGCCGGCGAAGAGGGCGGAGATCACTGCGTCGGCCCCCGCCCTGCCCACGTCCACGCGTAGCCCGAGTCCTCGCACGCCACGGCGCCCTCGCCGAGTTCGAGCGGGCGGAACGTGTCGACCATGACGGCGAGCTCGTCGAAGAACTCCGCCCCGATGCTGCGTTCGTACGCACCCGGCTGCGGACCGTGCGCATGGCCGCCGGGGTGAATCGAGATCGAACCCTGGCCGATGCCGGACCCCTTGCGCGCCTCGTAGTCTCCGCCGACGTAGAACATGATCTCGTCGGAGTCGACGTTCGAGTGGTAGTACGGCACCGGAATCGACAGCGGGTGGTAGTCGACCTTGCGGGGCACGAAGTTGCAGATGACGAAGTTGTTGCCCTCGAACGCTTGATGGGCCGGCGGCGGCTGGTGCACTCGCCCGGTGATGGGTTCGTAGTCGGAGATGTTGAACGTGTAGGGGTAGAGGCACCCGTCCCAGCCCACGACGTCGAAGGGGTGGTGCGGGTACACCATTCGCGTGCCGACGATTCCGTGCGACGTCCGGTGCTTGACGAGCACCTCCACGTCGGTGCCCTCGACCTGCAGCGTGTCGGACGGCCCGTGCAGGTCGCGCTCGCAGTAGGGTGCGTTCTCGAGCAGCTGACCGAACCGGGACAGGTAGCGCTTCGGCGGGACGATGTGACTGTTGGCCTCCATCGCATAGGCGCGCAACGGTTCCGGTCCCTGCGGGATCCAACGGTGGGTGGTCGACATCGGAATGAGGACGTAGTCGCCCTGTTTCGCCTCGAGCGCGCCGAACACGGTTTCGACGGTGGCGGCACCGGATTCGACGTAGACCATCTCGTCGCCGATCGCGTTGCGGTACAGCGGCGACTCCTTGGCGGCGACCACGTAGGAGATGCGGACGTCCGCGTTGCCGAGAATCAGCCGGCGTCCGGTGACCACGTCGGTGTCGGCCCAGACCGTGTCCGGGAACAGGTCGTGCAACTTCAGGTGGCGCGGCTTGAGCGGATGATTGGGAGTCGTGCTCTGGTCGGGCAGCTCCCACACGGTGGCATCGACGATCGCCGACGGGATGTGGCGGTGGTAGAGCAGTGAGGAGTCGGAGGAGAAGCCCTCTTCTCCCATCAATTCCTCGAAGTAGAGCTGACCGTTGTCGTCACGGTGCTGGGTGTGCCGCTTGGGCGGGATGTTGCCCACGTGCCGATAGAACGCCATGACCGGCCTCCCTAGAAGTGCGTGTCCTTAGTAGTAAACACATTAACTAAATTACGGGCGTGATGGCAAGCACAGATTTCGAGGGAGGCACAGCAGGGTCAGTTACGCCCGCGGACGTCGAACTGGCTGCGGTTGGTGATCAGCTTGTCCAGCAGCATGACGAGAATGCGCTGCTCCGGCTCGGTGAGAACACTCGCCCAGGCATGTTCCCGCTCGTTCTGCTCACGGTAGATCTCACCGATCTCGCTCCGGCCCTTCTCGGTGAGCGACAACTGGACGGACCGGCCGTCCCGCTCGTCCGGGGTCCGCTCCATCAGACCACCACCGACCAGCGTCTTCGTCAGATTCGAGACGGCCGCCCTGCTCATGCCGGTGAGCTTGGCCGCCGTCTTCGACTCGACGGGTCCGGCCAGCCACGTCACGAACATCAGCCGGAACGCCGACCACGACAGGCCGCGCGGGCGGTGGATCGACGACTCCAGGTCGTACGTCACCACGTTCGACGCGCGGTTCAACGTCAGGAGGACTTGGGTGGCGAGTTCGTGCGTCGAGCCGTATTCCGTGCTCAGGCGCCGGTTCGCCAGTTCGATGAACGACCAGAAGTCGAGGCCGTCCGGTACCTCGACGGGCACCGGCGCTGCGTCATCGGTCATGGGGGAACCCTATCGCGAGCCGGTGGCGGGCCCAGCGCCCACCACTTCCGCTTTTAGTATATCTGTGAACTATATGCCTTCGGCCCGTGAGTACTTGTTAACGCCCGGGGGGCTGTTGCGGAATTGAGTGAGGGCGGTCCGGGTGCGGGTGTCTCGTGCCGCGGTGGGTGCCGGTGCGGGGTGGCCCCCGCCGGGTCAGGGGGTGGCCGGGAGCGGGGTGCCTCCGGTCAGGTGGGTGAGGATCTTGCCGAGGTTGTGCACGGTGGCGTGGAACGCCCATTCGCTGCGGGCGCGGTCGAGGCCGCGGCTGGTGAAGCGGCGGAATCCGAGGTTGTGTTTGGCGTGCCCGAACACGGTTTCGGCGATGGGTGAGCGTTTGCGGTAGGTGGCGATACCGGCCTCGGTGCGCAGCCGGTGGGTCATGGCCTGGATCGGATCCGCTTGCGGCGGTGGCGGTCCGGTGACCGGATCAGCGGTGGCGGCGGCCTCGAGGTGACGGGATTTGCCGGTGGCGATCAACCGGTCCGGGCCCGGCGCGGTGAGGTTCTCGCGGGAGCAGTAGCCGGCGTCGAAGAGCATCACCCCGATCAGCTCCTCCGGGCTCGTGCCGGTCGGTTCCTTCCCACGTCGGGTGGCGTCGATCAGGTGCGCGGCCGCCCCGGCCTTGTCGACCATCTCGGGGAAATAGTCGTAGTCCGCCGGGCCGGTCCCGACCCCGGTGGCCAGGATCAACCCGTCCTCGCTGGTGAAGGCCTGGCAGTTGTAGCCCTGCACCCAGCCGCCGCCGCGCAGCGGCTGCAACCGCGAGTCGGGGTCGGTGGTGTTGCGGCGCCGCTGCCCGGCGGCGGCGGCGCGCTCACCCTGTTTGCGGAGGGCGGTGTCGAGTTCGGTGCGCCGGCGCCGGACCAGGTGGTGCTCGTCGACCGGCTTCGGTGCGAACCGGGTGCCCCCGCCCCCGGCCGCGGTGCCACCCTGGAACCGCTCGATCACCGCCTGCTGGGCGGCGACCGCCTCGGCCAGACGCCGCTCGGCGGCGGCGACCTCGGCCCCGACCGGCACCCGGCCCATCACCGTCTGGCCCGCGTCGAGCCGGGCCAGATAGTCCTGTGCTTTCCCCTCCCGCTCGCACTGTTCGGCGTCCTTCTCCGCGTCGAGCTGGGCCAATGCCTCGGCGATCCGGGCCGAGCGGGTGCTGGGATCGGCCAACTCCGCCGGCACCTGTCCCGGGCCCGAATCGTCCTCGCCGTAGAGGTCGTCCTCGGCGTCATCGGTGGCGGCGTGCGCGGCCACCGCGGCGGCGGCGATCCGCGCGGCCTCGGCCTCGGCTGCCCGGCGCAGCCCGTCCTCGGTGCGGTTGGCGTCCTTCGATGCGTTCGAGGCGATCTTCACCCCGTCCAACGCGATCGTCTCGAGTCGGCCCAGACCCAACCGTGCGGCCAGGATCAGGACCTGCGTGAACAGGGCCTCGCAGGCGGTGTGGTTGTCCTTGCGGAACCGTGAGATCGTCACGTGATCGGGGGTGTCGCCGGCGCAGATCACCCGGTAGGACACCACCTCCGAGCAGGCCCGCTCGATCTGCCGCGACGACCGCACCCCCCCGCGACCACGCCCAGATCAGCAGGGTCACCAGCATGTCCGGGTCGTACCCGGCGCGCCCGGCACCCCCGGTGCGGCGAGAGCCGTGAAAGGCGCTGGTGTCGAGATGGGTGTCGACGATCTCGATCACCGTCCACACCGGATGCGTGGGCGGCACCCACTCCCGCATGTCCGGCGGCAACAAAAACTGCTGATCACGATTCACCGGTCGATACCCCTTGGCCACCAACACATTATCCAAGAAACATCAGGTCGGGGCGCCGCGGCACGCGGACACCCCGACCCGGAAATTTGAAACAGCCCCCCGGACGTTAATAAGTACTCACGGGCGCGTCAGCGCTCGTAGCCCTTCCGCATGTCGTCGACGATACGCGGGCGGTCGAGGGTGGAGGGCTCGAGTTCGCGGCGGGGACGGTCGCGCGGGAAGATCGCGGACGCGGCGAGGGTCGGCTCGTCGAGGAAGCGCAATTCGGGGACGTCGCGGGGCAGGCGCAGGGCCGGCGGTTCGGGTCCGCGCCGGGCGAGGACGTATCCCCAATCCCCGAAGCTCGGCACCAGCACGTGGTACGGCGTGACGGCCAGACCCGCGGACGCGACCGTCGACGTGGTGCGCCAGTACGCGTCCGGCGTCGAATAGGGGCTTCCCGACTGCACCACCATCAGTCCACCAGGGTTCAGGGCGGCGGCAGCGAGACCGTAGAACTCGGTGGAGTACAGGCGCCCGAGCGCCGGGGTGTCGGGGTCGGGGAGGTCCACGATGACGGCGTCGAAACCCGAATCGGGTGCGTCGCGTAGCCACCGGAATGCGTCGTCGAGAACGACGTGCACGCGCGTGTCCTGCAATGCTCCCTGATTCAGCCCGGACAGCCGGGTGTTCGCGAGTTCGATGACCGCCGGATCGAGTTCCACCTGCACGATCTCCTCGACCCCGGGCAGTCGCAGGACCTCTCGGGCGGCGAGGCCGTCGCCCCCGCCGAGGATCAGCACCCGTTTCGGGTCGTCCGCCATCGCGGGGTACACCAGCGATTCGGTGTACCGATGTTCGTCGATGCTGGAGAACTGGAGGTCGCCGTCGAGGAAGAGCCGCACGTCTCCCCCGCGCTCGGTGACGACGATCTCCTGGTATTGCGACCTTTCCGCGGCGACCACCGGATCGGTGTAGAGACGTTGCCGCGACGTGGTCTCGATGCCGTCGGCGCGCACCAGCAGCACCGCGATGCACGCGGCGGCGACCAGCAGCGCCACGACGGCGAACAGGCGGGTGCGCAGACTCAGCTGCCACCGCAGCAGGATCAGCGCCACCACCGCGGCGGCAACGAGATTGATGATGCCGGTGATGGCGGCGCCGCGGATCATTCCGGCGATCGGCAACAGGACGAACGGCCAGAGCAGGCCACCGACCAGGGCGCCTGCGTAGTCGGCTGCGTTGAGGTTTGCCAGCACCTTTCCGGTGCTCTCGGCGTCGGTGTCGTTGCGGCCCGACTGCAGCAGCGTCATCAGCAGGGGCACCTCGGCGCCCACCAGCACACCGATCAGTGCGGTGGCGAGCACCAGAACGATTGCGCTGGAACCGAAGAACGTGAACGTCACGTACAGCGTCACCGCGCTGAACCCGCCGACGAGTCCGAGGACGATCTCGACGACCACGAACGACGCGGCCGCGGTGGAGAGCAGCGGCTTGGCGGCGAGGGCACCCACTCCGAGTGCGGCCACGAAACCCGCGACGATCAGCGACGTCTGGGTGATCCCGCCGCCGGTCAGACTGACCGACAGTGTCAGCAGGGCCAGTTCGTAGATCAGCCCGCACGCCGCACAGGCGGCCACCGCGGCGAGCAGGAACGCCCTGGCCCGCCCGCCGAGCGCGCGGGTGGTGGAGGTATTCGGCTCTGCCGCGGTGGTCGTCATGGGATCAGGTGAGTGCGGCGGCGTTCACGAGGCCGATGGCGAAGAGGCTCGCACCGACCGCCCATGCGGCACCGCACATCTGCGGGTTCCCGACCAGGCCGACGAGTTGCCCCGGCAGCAGCAGGTTCATCAGGCGCAGCGCGATGACCTGCAGCAGCACACCGAAGAGGCCGTAGACTGCGGAGTCGGCGAGTCCCTGCGCGAATCCGTCGGAGCTGGTGAGGATCGCTGTGACCACGACGACGGCGAGGGCGAGATGGTTCGACGCCAGCAGGATTGCCGCGTTGGGGTTCTTGTCGATGTACACCTGGTGCCGGAGATTGCCGGGGGTGGCGAGGTCGAGTACCGCGAAGCCGACTCCGAGGACGGCGATGCCGATGACGAAGTACGCCAGGGTGCCGAGCATGCCGACGGCGAGCAGTCCGACGTCGACGCTGCCGATTTCCGTTGCTGCCGCCGTGTAGGTGGTGTTCACGCGCTTCTCCCCAGTCGAGTGTTCTCTGTCATTTCGCGCTCCCGGATCCGCCGCTGCCGCTGGCGCCGCCTGCCGGCGAGCCGGGGTTGAAACCGGGCCCCAGATAGGCGAATCCACCGCTTCGGTAGCGTCCGTCGATGTCTTCGACGCGGACGAGGCTGCCGCCCCCCGGCCCGGCGCTGACCGTCACGATGTCGTCGTCGTAGCGCAGGTATTCGCTGCCGCCGTCGGCCTTCCGCGCCGCCGGTTCTTCTTCGGCGACGATGTTCGAGACGGTCGTCCCCACGGGGTCGTTCGACGTGTACGTCTTCGCGTCGCCTGCGGTGTTCTGCAGGGCGTAGGTGTCGGCGATGTAGTCGCGGACGCCGCCGCCGCACGCGGTCGCGGCCAACACCAGGAGCAGTATCGGGGCGAGCCGCACGCGCGCACTGAACCGGCTCACGGCTGCCACCTGCTTCGAGTCTTCACGATCACCCCGCCCTTGTCGCCTGGGTACAGATGCCAGGTCTGCCAGACCCATCCGCCCGAATCTTTCGCCGCCGTGAGCGCGGTCAGCGCGGTGTGGTCGCCGGGGAACGCCCCGCAGATCCACCCGTCCACCTCGGTGGCCTGGCGCCGCAGCCAGTCCGCGGTCTGCTCGAGGTGGGTGCGGTCGACGGTGTCGGTGGTCGAGTGGAACCGGTACCCGCTCGCGCTGTCGGACACCGGCAGCGGCCTGCCGCCTGCCCGGACCGCGTCGCACGACACCTGTTCGGTGATCCGGCTGCCCGCCGCGGACGCCGTCACCGCGTGCGACGCCCCGAGAACCGCGAGTGTCACTCGGTCGTCACCGTGGGTGATGGTGAGTTCGGCGAGCGGGCACGGTGTTTCGGCGTTGACGACGAGACCGAGCGCCTCGGCCGTCACATCGCGCGACTCGATGTCGAGGACGTGCAGTGTCACTGCGGCGGACCGGAATGGATCACGGTGAGTTCACCGCGCGTGACGGCGCGGCCCGTGGAAACCTCCCACGACTGCGTCCGCGCCCAGCGCTCGAACGACAGCAGGCCGGTCTTGTCTGCCGTCGCATAGTCGGCGTAGTCGACGATGCCCTGGGGCGCCGTCCCGGTGGTGCCTTCCGCGGTGAACGACGCGGTGCCGCGCTCGATCTGCCGGTGCACCCTGTCGTCGAGGATCACGTCACCACCCGGTTCGAGGCCCGTGCCCTCGCGGCGCATCCACAGCGTCATGTCGAGGTTTCCCTCGTCGTTCTCGACGGTCAGCCATCGCTGACCGGTAGACCCGTCGAGGAGGTGTTCGTGCCAGATGTATCCCTCTTCGTCGAGGGTGATGGTGCCGCGCACGACGTGATCGATTCCGGCGTACGTGATGATGTCGCCGACTCCGATCTTGTACGGGTCGTAGACCTCCGGGTAGTCGGCGAGTGGATCGACCCGGGCAGCAGGAGTGGACTTCTTCCCGGCCCGATTCCGCAGGATCAGCACGATGCCCACGATCACGACGACGATCAGCAGCAGTAACAGCAGCGTGGTCAACAGTCTCTCCTGGTCAGCGGCTCCGGCACGGGAGACCGGCGCCCGGCCCCCACCGCTCAGTCACCTTACTGTGCGCCGCGCACCCACACACCTAGCGATTGCAGAGCCTGGTAGCAAAGGCTAGCCTAACCGAACGCGCGAGCGGTGGAGCGGAGCGCTGTCGTTCACCGAGATTCGCGCGGCATTCGCCCAGACGTCGACAAGACCGAGAGTGAGGAACCATATGGCCATCCCGCCCATTTCGACCTACACGATCCCGGAGATCCACGAGGTCCCCGAATCGAAGGTGTCCTGGCGCCTCGACCCCCGGCGTTCCGCACTGCTGGTCCACGACATGCAGAACTACTTCATCGACGCGTACGACGTGCGTGCGGAGCCGATGTCGACTGCGATGGCGAACATGGTCCGGATCCGCGAACTGTGCTCGGAAGCAGGAATTCCCGTGATCTACACGATGCAGCCGGGCGACCAGCACCCGTCGCGTCGCGGCATCCTCGCCGACTTCTGGGGCCCTGGACTGACGTCGGGTCGCGACACCGAGGTGGTCGAGCCGCTCGCTCCCCGCGAGGGCGACATCCAGGTGACCAAATGGCGGTATTCGGCGTTCCAGCGCACCGACCTCCGGCAGTTGCTCGGCCACCACGGCCGCGACCAGCTGATCGTCACGGGCGTCTACGCGCACATGGGCTGCATGCTGAGTGCCGCCGAGGCGTTCATGTCGGATGTGCAGCCGTTCCTGGTCTCCGACGCGACTGCGGATTTCAGCCGTGACGAACACCTCATGGCCCTCACCTACGCGGCGAAGCGCTGCGGTTCGGTGACCACCACGGACGCGCTGGTCTCGGCGCTGTCTCCACTCGAAGTCGGTTGAATCGATCCGAAGACCCCACTCCGGCGCAGCGCTTCGTCCCGAGGCGTGCGTCGGTGTGCGTCGGCAGTCGGATCCCCACAGCTCATGTGGTTAGGCTAACCTGACACGCTGAGTAGCTGAAAGCCCGAAAGCCCGAGCCCGAAAGCCGAAAGCATCAGGAGTGCCTGTTAGATGTCCCTTTCGATTTCGTCGCCGTCCACCCTGCAGACCGGGGAGGACACGGCCGATGTCTGTTTGACCGCCGCCCAGCGCGAGCTGTGGTCCGGGCACCAGCTCGACCCGACCCGGTCGGCCTTCACCACAGCCGAATACGTGGAGGTCGCCGCCCCCGTCGACATCGACGCTCTCGCGGCGGCGGTACGCACGGTGATCGAGGAGGCCGAGATTCTCTCGGTCCGCTTCGAGGCCGAACCCGGTGCCGATTCGGCCGACGTCGTCCAGGTGCACGATCGTCGCCACGCCCCCGAACTCGAACGTCTCCAACTCGACCGGGCCGCCGCCCTGGAGTGGATGCGTGAGGACGTGCGCCGACCGCTCGACTTCGACTCCGCTCCCCTCGTCCGCACGGCACTGATCACGACCGAATCCGGTGTGCTCTGGTACCTCCGCGCCCCGCACGCGTTGCTCGACGCCTACGGGTATTCGCTGCTCACCCGCCGCGTCGCGGCGCTGTATGCGGCCCGGCTCGCGGGCACCGAACCCCGGCCGGCCAAGTTCCCGCCGTTGCGGACGCACGTCCAGGCCGCACGGGAATTCGATGCCGCGGCCCCGGACAGCGCGCCGCAGTCGGCTTCGCATCCGGTCGGATTCAGCGACACGGTGCGCCGGCCCGTCCCCGACCCCCGTCGGTACACGATCCCGATCGACCCCGACGTCGCGAGGAGCCTGCGCGAGGCGGCCACCGCGCAGGCGACCACGTGGGCGGAAGCGGTGTACGCGGCCGCTGCCACATACCTGGGCGCCCACACGGGAGCCGAGGAGGTGACGCTCCGGGTTCCGGTGCTCGCCCGCAACGGGATCGAGCTGGCGTCGCCCGTGACGGCCACGAACATTGTGCCGCTCCGCATTCCGCTCGACGCACGGTCGACGTTCGCCGACGTGATCGGCAGGGTGGCCGCCGCATTGTCCGAGACGCGTCCGTTCCAGCGCGTCCGGGAGGCAGGCAGACGCGCCACCGGCGGAGCGGTGGTGAACGTCAAACCGTTCGCCGGCAGAATCGCTTTCGGTCCCACCTTCGGCGCGGTGCATCAACTCGCGACCGGTCCGGTGGAGGACGTGGTCATCTCCGCCTCGGGCGCCGGCGACGAGCTCACGCTCGAATGGGCCGGAAATCCCGACGTCTACACGGACGACGAGATCCGGCACCACGCACACCGATTCGCGCACTACCTCCGAACCATCTCCGTGGCAGCAGAACCCGTCTCCGTGGTCGACGTCTGCGCTCCGGACGAACTGCACCTGTGGCGGTCCGCGGCCGGCCTCGACCGGACCACCGGCACGGCAGCGACCCTTCCGGACAACATCGTCTCCGCCTTCCTCGCCCAGGCGCGCACCCACCCGGACCGCGTCGCCGTGAACGATCTGTCCTACCGTGAACTCTCGACTCGCAGCGCCGCCCTGGCCCGGCAGCTGAGGTCGGCCGGCGCCGGCCGCGGCACGGTCGTGGCCGTCAGCCTCCCCCGCGGCACCGACCTGATCGTCGCCGTCCTCGCGATTCTCCGCAGCGGCGCCACGTACCTGCCGATCGATCCGTCGTCCCCGGCCGAACGCGCGCGGTTCATCCTGCGGGATGCGCAGCCGTCGCTGGGAATCGGATCCGCCGACCTGCTCGGCGACCTCCCGCGAGTCGAGGAGGACTCGGCACAGTCCGCGTCCGGCGAACTCGACAACGCCGTGCAGGCGGACGACATCGCGTACGTCATCTACACGTCCGGATCCACCGGTGTCCCCAAGGGCATTCCGATTCCGCACCGTAACGTGATGCGGTTGTTCGACGTGTCCCGCGAATGGTTCACGTTCACCGAGGACGACTGCTGGCCCCTGCTGCACTCGTACGCGTTCGACTTCTCCGTCTGGGAGATCTGGGGTGCGCTGCTGCACGGCGGCCGCCTCGTCACGGTCGACGAGGCCACCCTGACGTCACCGGCCGACCTCGCCGGGCTCCTCGTCGACGAGGGTGTCACGGTGCTGAACCAGACGCCTTCTGCGTTCGGGCATCTCGTCGACGCTCTCGTCCGCGCGGACTCGTTCGACCGGCTGCGACTGCGGTACGTCGTGTTCGGCGGTGAGGCTCTCGATCCCGCCGTCCTGCGCGCCTGGTTCGCCGCGACCGGTTCGGATGAGGGAACCGAACTGGTCAACATGTACGGGATCACCGAGACCACCGTGCACGTCACCGCCACGAAAGTCACCGCAGCCGACGTGGTGGACATCGGGGTTCCGCTCGGCGACCTCCGCACGTACGTCCTCGGGCCGGGGCTGCGTCCGGTGCCGCCCGGCGTGACCGGCGAGATCTACGTGTCCGGCCCCGGACTGTCCCCGGGCTACCTCGGGCGTCCCGACCTGACGTCGGGACGGTTCGTCGCCGACCCGTTCGCCCCCGGCGGCACGCGCATGTACCGCACCGGCGACCTCGCACGGTACGACGCGACCGGCACGCTCCACTACCACGGCCGGATCGACGACCAGATCCAATTGCGCGGTTACCGTGTCGAACTCGGCGAGATCGGTGCCGCGATGACCGCGGTGCCCGACGTGCAGGCGGCGGTGGCCACGGCGCACGAGCAGGCCGGCGGCGACCAGCGGATCGTCGGGTACGTCGTTCCCCGTCCGGGCGGCGAGCACGACGCCGTCGAGGAGCAGGTGCGGGCGCACCTGGTCCGCTCCCTTCCCGGGTACATGACGCCGTCCGCACTGGTGATGCTCGACCGATTGCCGTTGACCCACAACGGCAAGGTCGACAAGGACGCGCTGCCCGCCCCCCGTTGGCTCGGACAGGCCGGCGACACACCGCGGACCGACACCGAAGCCCGGATCCTCCCGCTGTTCACCTCGGTGCTCGGCGCCGAGCAGGTCGGTGTCCACGACGACTTCTTCGCACTCGGCGGGAACTCCCTCCTCGCCGCCGCTCTCGTGTCCGCGATCACCGCGGAACTGGCCGTGCCACTGCGGGTTGCCACGGTCTTCGAGAATCCCACCGTGGCCGCCGTGGCCGCGCAACTGGAGGACGCCGGCGAGCGGGTAGCGGCGAGCAGGCCGTCCCCGCGGGACCTCCCCGAGGGCACGCCGGTGCCGCTGTCACCCGCGCAGGAACGTCTGTGGTTCCTCGACAGCGCCGCCGGCGGCGGAACGTACCTGCTGGCACTGGCCGTCGACTTCGGGGAAGGCCTCGAACCCGACGTCCTGTCCGCGGCGCTCGGGGACGTCGTGACCCGGCATCAGTCGTTGCGGACGGTGTTCCCCCTCGTCGACTCGGTACCCCACCAGGTCGTGCTTCCCGCCGGAGATGCGAAGGTTCGGCTCGAACGTGTCGACAACGTCGGCAACATCGAGGGGCACATCGCGGCGATGACGACGGTGGGTCTCGGGCTCACCGACCAGCCGCCGCTGCGCGCGGTGCTGTACGAACCGCAGCACACGCTGGTCCTGTTGCTGCACCACATCATCGGCGACGAGTGGTCGCAGTCGAGACTGCTGGACGATCTCGCCTTCGCGTACAACGCCCGCCGCGCCGGACGGGCACCGGAGTTCACGCCGCTGCCGTTGCAGTACCCGGACGTCGCCGTGTGGCAACGCGAACGCATCGGCGCCGGCGACGACGCGACCCCGTTGCTGACCGGCCAACTCGACTACTGGCGTGAGCAACTCGCCGGTCTGCCGCTCGAACTGGGCTGGCGCACCGACCGACCCCGACCGGCCCTGCCCACCAACCGTGGCGCAAGCGTTCACCGCACGCTGTCGCCATCGCTGCACGCGGCCGTCGAGTCACTCGCCGCCGAGCAGCGTGCGAGCTTCTTCATGATCGTGCACGCCGCCGTGGCCGTGCTGCTCGAAAGGCTGGGCGCCGGCGAGGACATCGCCCTCGGCGTGCCCGTCGCCGGTCGCAGTCACCCCGACCTCGACGCCATGGTGGGCTGCTTCATCAACACGGTGGTCCTGCGGACCGACGTCTCGGGTGACCCGACGTTCGACGACCTGCTGGATCGGGTCAGGGCCGTCGACCTCGACGCCGTCGACCACGCCGACGTGCCCTTCAACCGTATCGTCGAACTCGTCAATCCCCCACGGTCGTCGGCCCGCCACCCGCTGTTCCAGGTGATGTTGTCGCACTGGAAGCAGGACGGTGCGGCGGCGCGATTCGACGGGACGACCGCCGCGGTGCGGATGCTCGACGCGACGTCCGCGAAATTCGATCTGGCGCTGCGCTTCCAGGAACGCCCGGACAGCGGCGGGGTCGACGTGACGTTCGAGTACTCCACCGAACTCTTCGATGCCGCGACCGTCGAATCCTTCGCGGACCGCCTCGCCGTGGTGATCGAGAGGCTCGTCGCGAACCACGAGCAGCGGATCGCCCGGGTCGACATCCTGACCCCGCAGGAGCGGGGCCGAGTGCTCGGCGAATGGTCCCATGCGGAGCACTCCGTTCCGGCCCGCACCTTCGACGAGTACTTCTCGGCGCAGGTGGCGGAGACACCCGACGCCGAGGCTCTCGCCGTCGGCGCGAGCGTGCGGCCCGCGGTCTCCCTCACGTACCGGCAGCTCGACGAGCGGGCGAACCGGATTGCCCACCTGCTGATCTCGCGTGGCGCGGGCCCCGGTGACGTGGTCGCGCTCGCACTCGACCGGTCCGCCGAGCTGATCATCAGCGTTCTCGCCGTGTTGAAAAGCGGTGCCGCGTACCTTCCCGTCGATCCCACGTACCCGGCCGACCGGATCGCGCACATGCTCGCCGACGGCGCACCGGTCGCGATCCTCACGTCTTCCGTCGGTGTGCCCGACCGCACCCCGCTGGGCACCGACGTGCCCATTCTCGACCTGGACGATCCGGGCCTGCAGTCCCTGCTCGACACCCAGCCGGTCACGGCCCCCACCGACGCGGACCGGAGCAGGCCGCTGAAACTCGACGACGCCGCGTATCTCATCTACACGTCCGGATCGACGGGGGTGCCGAAGGGCGTCGTCGTCCCCCACCGGGGCATCGCGGACCTGCTGTCGCTGCAGTCGGACGTGATCGGCATGGACCACACCACTCGGGCGCTCCACTTCTCGTCCATCAGCTTCGACCTCGCGTTCTGGCAGATCATGTGGGGTGTGCTCTCGGGCGGAACACTGGTGGTCGCGACGGACGCCGACCGCATCCCGGGTGAGCCGCTCGCCCGGGTCATCAACGAACACGACGTGAACTTCGTCGGCGTGCCACCGTCTTTCGCCGCCGCGTTCCCGCCGGAGCATCCCATTCCGGACGGCGTCGACCTGATGCTCGGCGCCGAGAAGCTCACACCCCAGCTGATCGAGCGGTACGCCCCCGGCCGCCGGCTGTTCAACGCGTACGGTCCCACCGAGTGCACGGTCAACGCCACGCTTGCCCTCGTGGAACCGGGGCACGAAGGTCCGGTCCCCATCGGCGTCGTCGATCCGGGCAAGCACGCCTACGTCCTGGACCACGCGCTGCGGCCGGTGCCTCCGGGTGTGTCCGGCGAGCTGTATCTCGCGGGCGACAGCGTCACCCGGGGATACCGCAACCAGAGTCCCAAGACGGCGGAACGTTTCATCGCCGACCCGTTCGCGGTGCCGGGCAGTCGCATGTACCGGACGTCGGATGTGGTGTGGTGGGGCCGGGACGGTCAGATCTATTTCACCGGCCGCGCCGACTCGCAGGTCAAGGTGCGCGGATTCCGCATCGAACTCAACGAGATCGAGGCGGTGCTGTCCGGTGACCCGGACGTCGAGCACATCGTCGTCGTGGTCCGCGAGGACCGCCCGGGCGATCAGCGACTGGTCGCGTACGCGACGTCGGTGCCGGGCGGCCGGATCGACCCCGACCAGTTGCACCGTCGTGCCGCCAGCAGGCTGCCGGACTACATGATTCCGGCCGCGTTCATCGCCGTCGACGAGTTCCCCACCCTCCCCAACGGCAAGCTCGACCAGTCGTCGCTTCCCGTTCCGCACCTGTCACTGCAGGTGTCCGAGCGGGGGCCGCGCACCGCGCGCGAAGAGGTGCTGTGCCAGTTGTTCGCCGAGGCTCTCGGTATCGAGCGGGTCGGCATCGACGACAGCTTCTTCGACCTCGGTGGTCACTCGCTGATGGCCGCCGGATTGATGAGCGCGATCTCGAAGCGGCTGTCCGTGACCGCGACCGTGGCCTCGCTCTTCGCGGCGCCGACCGTGGCCCAGCTGGCAGGCCGTCTCGACGACGATCACGACGCCGACGCGCTGGCCGTCCTGCTGCCGTTCCGCACCGAGGGGTCCAAGCCACCGGTGTTCTGCTTCCACCCCGCAGGCGGAATCAGCTGGGGCTACTCGGGGTTGCTGCGGCACATCGACGACGACTACCCGCTGTACGGCGTGCAGGCCTCCAACCTGTCGACGTCCGAGCGGCCGCCGGAAACGCTCGAGGACATGGCGGCCGAGTACATCGAGCACATGCGGACCGTGCAGCCCGAGGGCCCCTACCACCTCCTCGGATGGTCGCTGGGCGGCGTCGTCGCGCACGCCATCGCCGGTGCGCTGCAGAACCAGGGTGAGGAACTCGGCATGCTCGTCATGCTCGACTCCTTCCCGTCGGACGCGTGGGCCTCGATGCCGACGGAACAGGACGCGCTCGCCGCGCTGCTCTACATGGTCGGCTACGACCCCGAGCCGCTGCTCGCCTCCGACACCGAGCCGCACCGCGGCGGCGGCCTGGACCGGCAGCAGGTGATCGACATCCTGCGCGGCGAAGGCAGTGCGCTCGCCGGGATCAACGAGCACACCCCGGCCGCGATGATCGACAACTTCGCGAACGCCGTGCGCCTCGAATCCGAACCCTCACAGATCGTCGTGGACTCCGACATGCTCTTCTTCACTGCGGCCAGGAATCCCGCGACCGCGGCGACGTACGACCTGTGGCGGCCCTACCTGACCGGCACCATCGTCAACCACGACCTCGACTGCGAGCACAAGGACATGACCCAGCCCCGTTGGATCGGCGAAGTCGGCTCCGTCGTGAACGAGGCCCTCGCCTCGTTCGGCTCGCGCATGAACCCCATCAACACAGAACAGGGAGATCGATGAAAACGTCCGGAAGATACTGGCGTAGAGCCGGAATCGTGATGATTGCGGCAACCGCGCTGTTCGCGGGTGCCTGCAGCGAGTCGAATTCCGACTCGACCGACGCGGCGGGATCCGCCACCGGACAGGCCGACGCGTCGGCCTTCCCCGTGTCGATTCCGTCGGCGCTCGGTACCGCCGAGATCACGGAGGCACCGGAACGCGTCGTCACGATCGGCTGGGGCAGCGAGGACGCGGCACTGTCGCTCGGCGTCGTGCCCGTCGCCGTGCAGAACATGAAGTCGGACACGGGAACCGACGACGGCCTGCTGCCGTGGTCGCGGGCGAAGCTCGAAGAGCTCGACCCGAACGCGGAACCCACGTTGCTGACGGCGTCGAGCAAGGAGATGCCGTACGAGCAGATCGCGGCACTCGACCCCGACGTCATCCTGGCTGTCCACTCGGGCGTGAACCAGGAGCAGTACGACAAGCTCTCGGCCATCGCCCCCACCGTGGCGTACCCGGAGCGTCGCTGGGCCACCAGCTGGGAAGACCAGATCACCACCGTCGGCAAGGCCCTCGGCCGGTCCGCACAGGCCGAGACACTGGTGACCCAGACGCAGGACACCCTCGCGCAGGCGAAGTCGCAGCACCCCGAGTTCGCCGGGAAGACGGTGGCATTCGGTAGCGGCACCGAGCCGGGATCGTACAACTTCTACTTCGACACCGATCCTCGCCTGAAGATGCTGGCCAGCCTCGGTTTCACGGTCGACCCGCTCGCCCAGCAGTTGCGCGAGAGCAGTGACCAGACCAAGTTCGCGGCTCCCGTCAGCCTGGAACTGCTGCCGACGTACAACCCGGACGTGCTGCTCGCGTGGTACCTGTCGCCCGAGCTGCAGAACGAGGTCCAGTCGAACCCGCTGTTCGCCGGGATGAAGGCCGTGCGCGACAACGCCTACGTGGGTCTGACCGATCCGCCGCTGGTGTTCGCGTCGAGCTCGCCGAACGTGCTCAGCGTGCCGTGGCTGCTGGACAAGCTGCTCCCGCAGCTGTCGCAGGCCGCGAACAACGCTCAGGCCAGCTAGTTCCCACCTGAGCGCGTCACTGTGCCGCTGCCGAGAGGTCGTCCTCCTCGGCAGCGGCACTGCTGTAGGTGCGCAACCCCTTCAAGGTCAGCGCGAGAACCGCAAGCACCACGATGCCGCCCGCCCCGTAGAGGAGGAACGCCTCACGCGGACCCACCGCGGCTCCGACGGCGCCGGCGACGAGCGCTCCGGCGGCCGAGCCCGTGGAGATCTGGGCGCCCCACACACCGGCGACGCGTCCGCGGTATTCCTCGGGCGTCTCGGTCTGGATGACGGCGTACCGGAGGATGTCACCGAGGACGCGGCCGAATCCGTGTGCGGCGAGCCCGAGGAACGTGACCGCGATCATCGGGACGGCGCCGACGCCGATCAGCCCGGCCGACGCGATCATGGCCGCGAGGAACACGATCAGGCCACCGCGACGAGCAGTTCCCGTCCAGCCGCTCGTGAGTGATCCGGTGAGGGCGCCGACGGCGGGGGCGCTGTAGAGCAGTCCGGTCGCCGCCGGTCCGGCATGGAGGACCTGGCTCGCGTAGGCGGGCAGCAGCACGTTCCAGCCGGTCAGCATCATGGCGCAGAACCCGACCAGCAGCGTCCCGCCGACGACGGAGTCCTTGGCGGCATAGGTGAAGCCGCTGGCGATCGACCGCAGCGGACTCTCGGTGTTCTTGACCGGCGGCGGCAGCGAGGGCAGCCGGGCGATGCAGTACGCGGTGATTCCCGAGGACACCGCGGCCAGAACGTAGTTGGTGCCCACGGATGTCGCCGCGATGATCACACCGCCGATGGCAGGCGACGCGACCGTGCCGAGGTCGGCCATCACGGTCATCAGGGCACCGGCGGCGGCCATCTTGTCCTTGGGGAGCAGCGACGGGATCACCGCCATCAGCGCGGTCGCGGAGATGCCGCCGGCGAGGCCCTCGATCACGCCACAGAGGTAGATGATCCACAACTGGGGTGTGGGCAGGAACGCGTTGACCGCGAGGATCGCGAAGGCCAGACCCGCTGCGGCACGGGCGAGGGAGATGACCGGCCTGCGGTCGTACCGGTCGGCGATCACGCCGCCGAACAGGGTGCCGATGAACACCGAGGAGCCCACGACGATGCTCGCCGCGCCCACTGCCAGTGTGGAATTCGTCATGTCGTACACCTGCAGCGGCACTGCCACCAGCAGCAGACCCAGACCGAAGATGGAGATCGTGCGGGCAATGAAGATGTATCGGAACTCGCGACTCGTCCGTAGAGGCGTCAAGTCGATTGCGTATCGCGATAATCCGGCCATTGTCATCCATTCACATTCGGTTGCAACAGCTCTCCGTTTCGCCGTTCGCGTGGAGAGCAACTATGCTTAGGCTTCACTAACCCAGCAACCTACCCCATGTCGTCGAATCGGCTCAACGGGCCGTGGTTCGACCGCCGCACCGGAGGATGACAGTGAGTTCCGCTTCCAGCACAGTTCCGACCCGCGACCGAATCCGCGCCGACGTAGCCGACGTGCTCGACGTCCCGGTCGCCGAGATCGACGATTCCGCGAACCTGCTCGACGAGGGAATGGACTCCGTGCGCGTGATGGCGCTGGTCGAACGATGGCGGGCGGACGGTGTGCAGGTGGATCTCGTGGACCTCGTCGGCGAGCCGACACTCGACGCCTGGTTCGAGGTGACGGCAGCACGCTGAGCGGTCCCACCGCCTACTCTTGATCCCGCTGGTCGATCCCAGGGTCGGCCCGGACACGGGAGGATGCGAGGGGACATGGCTCACGAAACCAGCGGTACAGGCAGGATGAGCGTGCTCCGGACACCCCGGTTCTGGATCGCTCCCCTGCTCCTCGTCTCCGTCGTCATGTCCCTGCTGGCCGCGCTGTACATGGGTGGAATGCTCAACCCCACCAAGCACCTCAACCACTTCCCCATCGCGCTCGTCAATCAGGACGAGGGCGACACCACACCCAATTCCAACCCGCCGCAGCAGCAGAATTTCGGCGACCAGATCGCCGCCGGGCTCGTCGAGGGTGTCGATCCGGACAAGGTCGAACTTCGGCAGATCGGGATCGCGCAGGCCCAGTCCGCGCTGGACAACGGGGAAATCTACGGCGCGATCGTCATACCGAGCGACTTCACGAAGCGCACGTTCATCCTCGCCCAGGCCGGCGTGATTCCCGGCGACGTCGAGCGTCCGGTGATCACGATCTACACGAACCCCCGCGCAGGCACGATCAGTGCGAACCTCGTCCAGAACATCGGTGAGATGGCGTTGGACAAGGCCAATCAGACGATGGGCCAGCAGCTCACCACCCAGGTGACGCAGCAACTCCAGGCGACAGCCCCCGACCTCCAGCTGTCGGGGGCCAGCCGGCTCGTGCTCGACGACCCCATCGACGTGCGGGTCGTGGCCCACAACCCGCTGCCCGACGGCACCGGTTTCGGCTTGGCGGCGTTCTACTACGCGCTCCTGATCGTCCTGGCCGGTTTCACCGGTGCGACCATCGCGAGCACCCTCATCGACGGCATGCTCGGATTCACTCCGACCGAGGTCGGGCCGCTGTACCTCCACAACGAGGCGGTCCCGATCTCACGGTTCAACACCCTGCTGATCAAGTGGGCGGTGATGGTTGTGCTGGCGATGATCGTGTCAGGTCTGTACCTCTGGATCAGCTCCGCCCTCGGCCTGCCGATCACCGACCCGCTCGCCCTGTGGGAGTACGGCGCCTTCGCGATCGCCGCGGTCGGGATCACGGCGATGTCCGTGATGGCCGCGTTCGGCAACCTGGGCCTGCTCATCAACCTGCTGGTGTTCGTCGTCCTGGCGCTGCCCTCGTCGGGCGGCACGATCCCGCTCGAGGCGGCGCCGCGCCTGTACACCTGGCTCGGTGAGTTCGAACCGATGCACCAGATCTACATCGGGGTGCGCGCGATCATGTTCTTCGGCGCAGCGGGCGACGCAGGGCTCATCCACGCGGTGTGGATGACCCTCGCCGGCCTTCTCATCGGCCTCGTCTTCGGCGCCGTCATCACCCGGTTCTACGACCGCAAGGGTTTGCATCGCCGCCACAAGGCGCAGACCGAACCCGAACCGGTGGACGCGGCCGGGGCGTGAGTCACGCGGGCGTCGACGACCAGGCCGTGCCGAACTGTTCGTACCAGGGATGCGGGGCGGGCACCGCCGCCAGGATCCGTTCGACGAACCGATCGGGGTCGCCGAGTTCCGCGAGTCCGACTCCGCGGCGCTCGTAGTCGGCGAACTTGTCGTGCAGTCCGGCGATCACCTTGTCGGTCACCGTCTGCTCGAACTCTTCGATGGTTGCCATCGGATGCCCCTCCTTCCGGCGAGAAGCGTCTGCGTTCAGTGTAGTGCCGACCTGCGGGTTCACCCCCACCCGACGGCGGATTAACAGCTGTCGGTGACGCGGAGCAGACTGGGCACGTGAGAATGGTCCTGGTTCCCGACGCCGACGGTGGCGCGATGACCGTTCGCACCGATCCCGCGGGCGTTCCGGTCGAGTCGCCACGTCGTCACTCCGACGTCGTGGCCGCGGTCCGTGACATCGAGGCCACCGAGCACCCCCGCTGGGTCTGGACGAGTACCGCGGCCGTCTATCCGGCGCTGCTGCGAACCGGGGTGCGCGTGCGGCGCTGCCAGGACCTCGCGCTCACCCACGCCATCCTCAGCATGCGCGACGGTGTTCCCGCGCCGCCGCCGGACGAACCCGTCGACGAACGCCCCGGACTGTTCGAGACCGCACCCACCACGGATCCGGCGCAGGTGGTGGCGGACTTCGCGGAACAGCGGAAGACGATCGGTGACGATGCACGGCTCGACCTGCTGGTGGCAGCCGAGTCCGCGGGTGCGCTGGCCGCGGCGGAGATGAGCGTCGACGGCCTGCCGTTCTCCACCCGTACCCATCGCGCCTTCCTCGAGGCGGCGCTCGGGCCGCGGCCGGCCGGGTACGACCTGCCGCAGCGCATCCAGGACGTGACCGTGGAGATCGGGTCGGCGTTCGGCCGTCGCATCAACCCGGCGTCCCACGTCGAGGTCGTCGACGCATTTCGCCGTGAGGGCATCGAACTCGCGTCGACCCGCAAACACCTGCTGCGCGAGGTCGATCATCCCGCCGTGCCGCTGCTGCTGCGCCACCGCGATCTGTCCAAGCTGTTCAGCACGAACGGCTGGCAGTGGCTGGACAGTTGGGTCCGCGACGACCGGTTCCGGCCCGTCTACGTCCCCGGCGGCGTGGTGTCCGGCCGCTGGGCGAGCCGCGGCGGCGGCGCACTGCAGATTCCGAAACCGCTGCGGTCGAGCGTGATCGCCGACCCGGGTCACACGTTCGTCATCGCCGACGCCGGCCAACTCGAACCCCGCATCCTGGCCGCCATGTCGGGTGACGCCCGCATGGTCGCCGCGGCGGGCGCCGACGACCTGTATGCACCGGTGGCGGCGGAGACGTTCGACGGCGATCGTGGCAAGGCCAAGGTCGCGATCCTCGGTGTTCTGTACGGCGCCACCGCGGGCGAGGCCCGTTCGCTGCTCACCCTGCTGCGCACCCGCTTTCCTGTCGCCGTCGAATATGTGGAAAGGGCGGCCCGTGCCGGTGAACGTGGCGAGGTCGTGCACTCGTGGCTCGGCCGGGCGTGCCCACCGCCGTCACCCGATTTCTGGTCGCACGGCGACGCCCGGTCGCGCGGCCGGTTCACTCGAAACTTCGTGGTACAGGCCACGGCAGCCGAGTGGGCACTGTGCGTGCTCGCGGACCTGCGGCGCCGGCTGGCCGACGACCCGGACAGTGAACTCGTCTTCTTCCAGCACGACGAGGTGATGGTGCATACCCGGGACCCCGACTCGGCGACGCGGCACGTTCTGGGCGCGGTCGAGGTAGCCACCCGGTTGCTGTTCGGCGAGACGCGGGTGCGGTTCCCGATGGATGTGGCGGTGCGGGACTGCTACGCCGAAACCTCCGACGAGGCCTGACGCGCGCGGATTTCCGGTGTCGCGGGTGCGCTCGACATGGTGTACTGGGACGCACTGCTGGCGGGGGCGGCGAAGGAGAACCCATGACGAAGTTGGATTCGACGGACTCGAGCACCAGCGGCGAGACGCCGCGCAGATTCCGCTGGCCTGCGTTCACCATCGTGGCCATCGCGATCATCGCGTTCTTCGCGGGCGGATTCGGGGGGTCCTTCCAGGGAAAGCTCACCGAGGTCCAGAAGAACGACAACGCCGCCTACCTGTCGAGTTCCGCCGAATCGACGATCGTCACCAACGAATCGTCCAAGTTCCTCACCGTCGAAACCATCCCCGGTTTCGTGCTGTTCCACAGCGACTCCCCGCTCACCGAGCAGGACAAGGCCGCCATCGCCCAGGCGCGTGACGCCATCGCGGCAGTCGACGGGGTCGACGCCGAAGGCATGGCCCAGACACAGTTCTCCCAGGACGGCACCACGGCATCGATCTTCGTTCCCCTCGTCGCGAAGGAGGACGGCACGGCGGTCGCCGGCGATGTGCTCGCCGCCACCGAGGAGAACGTCCTCACCGCCGCGAAGAACGCGGCCGCCGGGCTCGAGGTGCTTCCTGCCGGTCCCGGTGGCCTCCTGGTGGCGTTCATCGACGCGTTCGCCGGACTCGACGGTGCACTGCTGGGCGCCGCGCTGCTCGTGGTCGTCCTGATCCTGCTGGTGGTCTACCGCTCCCCGGTGCTGTGGTTCTTCCCGCTCTTCTCGGCGCTACTCGCGCTCGGCCTGGCGTCGATGGTCATCTACTTCCTCGCCAAGGCGGAGGTGCTCACACTCACCGGACAGAGCCAGGGCATCCTGTTCGTCCTCGTGATCGGTGCGGGCACCGACTATGCGCTCCTCCTGATCTCCCGATATCGGGAAGAACTGCACTTCTATCCAAGCCGGTTCGACGCCATGATCAAGGCGTGGAAGGAATCCGCCCCCGCCATCACGGCGTCGGCGGTCACCGTCATCCTCGGTCTGCTGTGCCTGACGTTCTCCGAACTGAACTCCAACAAGAGTCTCGGGCCGGTCGCCGCGATCGGCATCGCGTGCACGTACCTCGTGATGATGACGTTCCTGCCCGTGGCGCTGTCCGCGGCGGGGCGGTGGGTGTTCTGGCCGCGGAAACCGAAGGTGGACGAGGCCGCAGACCTCACCACGCACGGTCTGTGGGGCAGGATCGCCGCCCAGGTCGGGAGCAAGGACCGCCCCCTCTGGATCGGTACGACGGTGCTGCTGGCCGTGCTGTTCCTGGTCGGCATCGGCAGTCTGAAGACGGACGGGTTGTCGTCGTCGGAGAACTTCACCAACCGGCCCGACGCCGTCGTCGGTCAGGAGTTGTACGACTCCAAGTTCGATCCTGGTGCCGGCGCGCCTGCCGTCATCGTCACCAATGCCGATCAGACGGACGCGGTCATCGCGGCCGTGAGCGGTGTGGACGGGGTGTCGACGGATCCCGGCGCGGTGTGCCCGCAGGTCGATGTCGAGAAGCTGTCTGCACTCGTCAAGTCCAATCCGGCCGCGGTGGCGTCGGCGGCCGGGCAGGGGTGCGCACCCGACTTCCTCACGGCCGCACCGATCGACGGCCGCATGGTCGTCAACGTGACGCTCGCGGACTCGTACGATTCCCCGGAAGCCCTCGAGACGGTGAAGCGACTGCGCGACGCAGCGCACGCCGTGCCCGGTGCCGATTCGCTCGTCGGTGGCAGCACGGCAACCACTCTCGACGTGCAGACGGCGTCGGTGCACGACCGGAACCTGATCATCCCGATCGTTCTCGTCGTCATCTTCGTCGTGCTGGCCCTCCTGCTCCGGGCCCTGCTCACGCCCATCATCCTCATCGCCACCGTGGTCCTGTCGTTCGCAGCCACCCTCGGGGTGTGCGGACTCTTCTTCACCCACGTCTTCCATTTCGCGAATGCAGATCCGGCGTTCCCCCTGTTCGCGTTCGTGTTCCTCGTGGCGCTCGGCATCGACTACAACATCTTCCTGATGACCCGGGTCCGCGAGGAAACCGAGGAACACGGCACCAAATCCGGTGTGCTGCGTGGGCTGGCAGTGACCGGTGGCGTCATCACGTCGGCCGGTGTCGTGCTCGCCGCGACGTTCGCGGTGCTGGGTGTGCTGCCCCTGGTGTTCCTCGCCGAGGTCGGTTTCGCGGTCGCGTTCGGTGTGCTGCTCGACACGATCATCGTGCGCAGCATCCTCGTCCCGGCGCTCTCGCACGACATCGGCAAGAAGATCTGGTGGCCGTCGGCGCTGGCGAAAGCAAAGGATTAATACGCTTCGTCCGTCCACAGGTGGAACAGCGCGTAGGCCCGCCACGGCCGCCACGGCTCGGCCAGTTCCGCTGCCTGCCTGCCGGTCCTGACCCCCAGCGCGCGCTTGAGGACGAGGTCGTCGGGTGTGAACGCATCCGGGTCGGCCAGCACCCGCACCGTCAGATAGTCCGCCGTCCACGGACCGATGCCGGGCAGTGCGAGCAGACCGGCCCGGAATTCGGCCGGGTCGGTGTCCGCGCCGAGACTCAGACCGTCGGACGCCGCCTCGGCCAGCGCGAGCACCGTCCTGGCCCGGGCGCCGGTGAGGCCGAGGGTCGAGCGCAACTGTTCGGGTGAGAGCGCTGCCAGCGTCTCCGGTTCGGGGAACGCGAAGAATCCGTCGTGGACCGGCCGGCCGTATGCGTGCACGAGCCGGCTGCCGAACGTCCGGGCCGCTGCCAGCGAAACCTGTTGTCCGAGAACAGTCAGAACGGCCGTCTCGAACCCGTCCACGCTCCCCAGGCGCCGCAGACCCGGACGCAGCGCCACCAGCGGAGCCAGTTGCGGATGATGGCTCAACGCGGCGTCGATCGGCAGCGGATCCGTGTCGAGGTCGAGCCAGCGCCGGACCGCGGCTGTCACAGCCTCGACGTCTCCGGGATCCGCCGGTGTCAGGTGCGCCTCGACGTACCCGTCGGCGGGACGGACGACGACGGACACCAGAGCGGGCCCGTGCGGACCGTTCACCACCCGGGTGTGTGTTCCGTCGGGGTCGTGTCGCTCGAGTCCGGACACGGTGTGGGCGCGGAGCGCGCGCCACAGCGGCGCATGGGTGAACGGACCCCGGTAGGGCAGTTGCACTCTCATGCGTCCTCGAGTCCCGTCACCCGCAGTGTGATGTTCAGTCGGCCCGTTGTCAGCCCACAGGCCGGATCACTCGTGCCGGGAAACACTTTCGGCACTCCGTGATACGCGAACCGGGACTCACCACCGAACACGAAGAGGTCGCCCGACAGCAACTCGACGTCGGTGTACGGCTTGGTGCGGGTGGTGGTGTTGCCGAAGCGGAATGTGCACGTGTCGCCGATGCTCAACGACACGACGGCCGCATCGGACCGCTCCTCCTTGTCCTGGTGCATGCCCATCTTCGCGGTGTCGTCGTAGAAGTTGATCAGCGCGGCGTCGGGTGTGTACCCGTCGGCGGGCTGCCCGTAGGCCTCGCTCACCGCCCGCCGGCCGAGTTCGACCAGCCAGCCGGGCACCGGCGCGACGCGGCCACCGCCCGCGTCCTCGGCGGTGCGCGAGTAGGAATACGGTTTCCAGTGCCAGCCTAGGCACACGGTCTGCACCGACATGCGATGCCCCGTCGGCAGTTGCGCGGCCCGCATCGGGACCGGTGCGGTGGCCCAGCGCCGGCATTCGGCCACCAGGTGGCGTTGCGCGGCCGGCGTGAGCCAGTCGGGTACGTGGACGGCGCCGGGCGCCACCTCGGTTCGGGGGCGGGGTATCAAGGCGGACATCACGGTCACTCGGCGTCGTGCAGGACCAGGCCGAGGGTTCGGCGGGTGCCGCGCCGAACGGTGCTGACACCGTGCCGTACCGGTCCCGTCGACCAACCGCGGGTCGAGCGCACGGGTCTGTCCCTGGTGGTGAAGATCAGCGCGTGCCCCTGCTGCAGCGTCGTCACCGTGCCCCGGGACTGGGCGCGGGGCCGCTGCTCGACGAGCATGAACTCGCCGCCCTCGTGGTCCACTCCCGGACGGTCGAGGCCGATCACCACCTGCAACGGGAACACGAGGTCACCGTAGAGGTCGCGGTGCAGCGCGTTCCAGTCGTTCGCGCGGTAGCTGAGCAGGATGGGTGTCGCTCGTTTCTGGCCGGCGTCGTGGCACATGTCCAGCCATTCGCCGAGGGTGTCCGGCCACGGCGAGGGATGCCTCAGCTTGGCGGCCCAGTCCCGTGCCACGGGAAGCAGTTTCGGGTAGAAGGCGGCGCGGAGTTCGGCCACGACCTCCGGTAGCGGGTAGTCGAAGTACCGGTACTGTCCCGAGCCGAAACGGTGCCGGGCCATGTCGACGGTGGACCGGAAACGCTCGACCTCCTCGTACATGTCCGCGATCTGCCCGCATTCCGCGGCGGTCAGGATCTGCTCCGATTGCGCGCATCCGGCGGCATCGGTCTCGGCGTGGAGACCCTGCCAATCCAGGTCGTTCACGCGTTGCGTCAAAATGGTCATGCCGCTGCCTCCAATGTCAGCAGGATCGACTTGGCCTCCGGCCCACCCGCGTACTGCCCCATGCTGCCGTCACTGCGGACCACCCGGTGGCAGGGAACCACGACGGGGAGCGGGTTGAGCGCGCAGGCGGTTCCGACCGCGCGCACAGCTTTCGGACTGCCTGCGGCCGCCGCGACCGCGGCGTAACTCGCGGTGTGCCCGTAGTCGATCTCGGGAAGATGGTGGAGAACCTCGAGCCGAAATCCCTTGGACAGCCTGAAGTCCAGCGGGATGTCGAAACTCGTGCGCTCGCCGAGGAAGTATTCGTCGATCTCGTGGGCCACCCTGTCGAGTCGGGCGGGTGCGCGCAGGATCCGGGGGCTGATCTGCTCGGCGAGGGTCTGCAGTACGGCGTCGTGATCCTGGCTGGGGAAGGCGACCCGCACCAGCCCGCGATCGGTGGCGGCGAGCAGGAGCGAACCGACGGGGGTGTCGAGTGTCCGGTACGCGACGTCGAGGAGACCTGCCTCGGCGGCGAGGGCGGCGAGCCGCTCACGCAGTTTCTGCTCGACCGCGGAGTCCGACGTGGACAGGGCGTAGACGATGTCGGGGATGTTCATGTGATGTCTCCACTCACAGAGATCGAGAGGGTCTTGCGTAGCGCCGCAATGCCGTCGGCGGCCGCCCGCCGCGACGCGTCCGGGGAGTTGCCGAGGATCACCGCGATCTCGGTGTACGGCAGCCCGGCCAGGTAGTGATACGCCACCGCAGCCCGCTGCTTCATCGGCAGGGCGCCGACCGAGTTCCACAACTCGGCGTCGTGACCGCCGGGAAGTCCGCGGTCGGTGGTCTGCTCGGGAAGCTCGTCGGTGGGGACGGGCCGCCGGTCACGCGCACGTATGTGGTCGAGCGCTTTCCGGTGCGCGATCGTCACCAGCCATGCTTCGACGTTGCTCCCGGGACGCAGGTCGGGGTACGCCCGCATCGCGGCGATGAACGTCTCCGACCAGGCGTCCTCGGCGTCCACCGGACCGACCACGGCCCGGCAGACCCGCAGCACCGTCGGGCCGTGCTCGGCCACGACGTCTTCGAACGGTTTCAGGGTCATCGGCTCAGCCGGAGTCCCGCCCGTTCCGCTTCGCGTTCGAGCAGGAACCGTTTGCGGTCGAGCCCGCCCGCGTACCCCGTCAGGCTGCCGTTGCTCCCGATGACGCGGTGGCACGGAACGATGATGCTGATCGGATTTCTGCCGTTCGCCGCCGCCACCGCACGAACCGCGGTCGGGGTGCCGAGGGAGTCGGCCAGCTGACCGTACGTCCACGTCTCGCCGTACGGGATGGTGCGCAGGGCGTCCCACACTCGTTGCTGGAACAGGGTGCCACGCGCGGCGAGCGGGACGGTGAACTCGGTTCGCCTGCCGTCGAAGTATTCGGTGAGCTGGGTGATGGCCTCGTCGAAACCTGCGGTGTCGCGTTCCCCGAACGTAGCGGGATTGGGCTGATGCCGGTGTTCGACCATGTAGATGCCGCTCAGCACCCCGTCGACGCTCACCAGCGTCAGGGGGCCGATCGGTGAATCGATGACTGTGTGTGCTGCTCGGTCGGCATTCACGGTGCCAATCCTTCCAGGTGTACGGGCCTCTGAAAGGTAGACGTCTGCCACGACCGAAACGTGAGGTGCGAAAAGCATCAGGCAGGATGGGCCGATGGCTCTCGTACAACTCGGCACCCGCGACCTGGTGCGTACCGTCACCGGGATCGTCCGGTGGTCGGCGGACACCGCTGAACTCGTCGTCTCCCTTCCCGGCCGGATCGGCACCCTTCTGGACCAGGTCGAAGTGCTGATTGCCCGCATCGAGGCGATCAGCGACGGCGCCGAGATCGCCGTGTCGAGGGCGAACGCGGTGGCGGAATCGGCGGCGACCGTCGTCTCCACCGCCGACCACGCGTCCGCGTCGGCGCAGACCCTCATCGGCCTGTACGAGCCGCTGGCGACGAAGGCCGCCCCACTGGCACAGCGGTTCGTCGACGACCTCACCGAGGAGGAGATTCACGCCGCGATCGGGTTGGTGAACCACCTGCCCGAGCTGACCCTCCGCATGGAGGGGCTGCTGCCGATCCTGGCCACCCTCGACACCGTGTCGCCGGAGATCCACCAACTCCTCGAGGAGGTCCAGGGCGTGCGCCAGGCGATCCAGGGCGTCCCCGGGTTCAAGTTCTTCCGCAGGCGCGGCGAGGCCCAGGAGGACGAGGACTACGCGCGGTAGCCGTCCGTTCCGGCGCGTCCCACGACGATCTTCGGGACCACCGCGCGCGACGACAGCCGCAGCAGGGCGTCGACGAGTTCGACGATGTCGTCGACCTCGATCATCGCCTCGGGCGGGATCGTGTCGTGGATCCACGCGGACATGTCGGTGTCGACGTACGCCGGGGCGAGCGCGGTCGCGGAGACGCCGTTGCCCGACTCCTCCACGTTCAGCGTCTCGGTGAGGGAGATCAGCGCGGCCTTGGTCGCCCCGTAGACGGCGAGCCCCGCCTCGGCGTACACGCCGGTGATCGATGCCAGGGCCACGACCTTGGACCCGCGCCCCGGGTTCTCCGCCGCACCGGTCCGGAGCAGCGGCAGCGACTGCTGCAGCAGGCTGAACGGCGCCCGCAGGTTGACTCCGAGGCTCTTGTCGAATCGGCTCAGTGGGAACTCGCCGATGGGGCCCGCGGTTCCGACCCCGGCATTGAGTACCAGCGCGTTCAGCGAACCGTAGGCGTCGGCGTGCGCCTCGACGACGCGTCCCGCGGATTCCTCGTCAGCGAGGTCACCGGCGACCACGACGACGTCCTTCGCGCCTGCGGTCCGCAGGTCGGCGGCCACGGACTCGAGCCGATCACGATCGCGGGCGGTGATCGTCAGTCCGTACCCCTGTTCGGCGAGACGGGTGGCGATGCCGAGTCCGATACCACGTGAGGCACCGGTGATCAGTGCGGTGCGACTCATACGGTCTGTCCTTTCAGGGCGCGCAGGCCGGCCGCGATGAATTCGGGCACCGCGTCGCCCGCCTTGTCGAACCCCTCACCGACGGTGGCGCCGACACGGTAGCGGTGGTTGATGCCCTCGGCGATGACGGCGAGTTTGAAGTTCGCGAGCGCCAGGTAGAAGTTCCAGTGGACCAGTTCGCGCCCCGACGCCACGGTGTAACGCTGCGCGAGGTCGTCGGCCGACGGCAGTCGCGGGCTCGTCCAGGCCGCCGGTTCGCCGAGCACCAGGTCGAGAGCCGGATGCCGGTAGACGCACATCAGGGCGACATCGGTGAGGGGGTCGCCGAGGGTCGACAGTTCCCAGTCCACGACCGCCGCGACGGTGCTCACGTCGCCGGACGCGAGGATGGTGTTGTCGATGCGGTAGTCGCCGTGCACGATCGACGACTCCGACTGCTGCGGAATCGATTCGACCAGCGCGGCATGCAGGCGGTCGACGTCCGCGGAGTCCGTCGTCTTCACCCGCCCCCACTGACTCGCCCACAATTTGACCTGCCGGGCCACGTACCCGTCCGGGCGGCCGAGCTCGCCCAGGCCGACGGCGTCGTAGTCGACGTTGTGCAACGCACCGAGCACACGGACCAGTTCGTCGGTGCACGAGTCGATGTCGTCGCCGGACAGCGCCTCGAGATCCGACTTGGTCCGGATCACCTGACCCGTCACATGTTCCACCACCGTGAACGGCGCGCCCATCACACTGTCGTCCTCGCACAGTGCGACGGTGGCGGCCACCGGGACGTCGGTGCCCTGCAGCGCCGACGTGATGCGGAACTCGCGGGCAACGTCGTGCGCCGACGGTGTGAGCCCCGCGGTGGGCGGCCTTCGCAGCACCCACCGCGAGGAGTCGTCGAAGATGGCGTACGTGAGGTTGGACTTGCCGCCGGCGATCAGGTCGGCCCGCAAGTCACCGTCGAGAGGAACGCCCGACTCGGACAGGAACTTGCGCAGCGCAACGAGATCGAGCCCCCGATGTTCGCTCATGCGCCCGCCTCCCGCGCGGCCTTCTTCGCGGCACCCACGACACGCTTGGCGATGGCCCAGCGGTGCACCTCGGACGGTCCGTCGTAGACGCGGAACGGTCGCACCTCGCGGGACAGCCGGGCGAGGGGCAGGTCGCCGGACACGCCGAGACCGCCGCACATCTGGATGGAGCGGTCGACGATCCGGAAGATGGCCTCCGATGCGTAGGTCTTGGCGATGGACGTGGAGTTGCTCGCGTGGCCGCCCTGATCGAGTTCCCAGCATGCCCGCGTCAACAGCGCCCGGCTGGCGGCGATGTCGATCTCGTTGTCCGCGACCATCTTCTGGACCATGCCCAGATCGCCCAGCTTGCCTCCGAAACCGTCACGTTGCGCGACGTGTGCCACGGCGACGTCGTGGCCGCGGCGCGCCGCACCGAGCCAGCGCATGACGTGTGTCATCCGGGCGGGCCCGAGCCGGACCTGGGCGTAGGCGAATCCCTGGTCCACCTCGCCGAGAACCCCGCTGTCGGGGACGAACAGATCCTCGAAGAACACCTCGCAGTGCCCACCGATCATCGCCCGGTCGAGGGTGTCGATGTGGCGTCCCACCCTCAGCCCCTCGGCGTCGGCCGGTGTGAGGAACATCGTGGCGCCGCCGCGGTCGCCGGGCACGCCGGAGGTGCGGGCGAAGATGATGAAGAATCCCGCGCCGTCGGCGCCGGTGATGAAGTACTTGTGGCCGTTGATCTTCCACCCGCCCGGCACCTTCTCGGCGCGCGTGGTCAGCGCCGAGGGGTCGGAGCCGGCTCCGGGCGACGGCTCGGTCATGGCGAACGCCGACCGCATGTCGCCGTGCGCCAACGGGGCGAGGAACCGCTCCTTCTGCTCCGGGCTGGCGATGTGCGCGAGCATGTGGACGTTGCCTTCGTCAGGTGCCCCGATGTTCAGGGCCGTCGGACCGAACAGCGAATAGCCCGCAGCCTCGAAGACGGGCGCGCGATCGGTCATGTTCAGGCCGTGCCCGCCGTACTCGACGGGTGCGTGCGGGGCGAAGACTCCGGCGTCCTTGGCTGCCTTCTGCAGCTCCACGCGCAGGGTGTCGCCACCGGCAGCTGTGATGTCGCCGCCGTGCTCGTCCTCGATGGGCAGCACGACTTCGCGGATGAACGCCTCGGTCTTCTCGACGAGCGCGGTCACCTCGGGTGCGTAGGACAGATCGATCGCCACAACTACCTCCAGTCAGTACGACGACTCCGGTACCGACCGATCACTCGCTCGGTCGAAGTCGTCCCCGACAATTCCACACCTTCGAAGGCCGGTCAAGACTCAGCCGGACGCGCCGACCGTGCTCCTCGCGATCGCCAGGTACCGCTCGACCAGTTCGTCGGGCGACAGCGGCCCGTCCTCCCGGTACCAGGTGGACACCGCGACACACATCGTGACGACGGCGCGGCTCGCGTCCTCCGGGAACGGCGTCCGGAACAGCCCGGCCGCCACCCCCTCGCGGACGATGTCGTCCAGCATCTCCTGCTGCTCGTCGCGCAGCGCGATGTACGCCTTCCGGCTCTCCGGTTCCATGCTCCGCGTCTCCCGGGACGCGACGAACGCCTGCTCGCGCCGGTACATGTGGAACCGCAGCAACGACTCGACGACCGCGTCGAACCGCTCGCCCGGTGTCGGGCCCGCCTCGGCCACCGCCGCGTGGCTGCGATCGAGGAGTTCGCGCATCACCGCGTTCGTCAACCCCACCAGCAGCGCCTGCTTGGAGGGGTAGTGATGATAGAGACCGGGGACCGACAGACCGGCGCGGGACGCGATCTCACGGATCGACGCGCCGTCGTACCCCTTCTCGACGAACGCCGCCAGCGCCGCGGCCAGAACCTTGGACAAGCCCTGGTCGGTGTACTCACGCCAGGAACTGCCGCGCTGGGTGCCCTCTACCGTCATGGGTCCTACGGTAGAACAGGCACCCGCCGCTCCCCTGCTGCGGTCGCGGGAGTTGACTAGAGTCGAACGAGGTCGCCCAGATCGACAGCCTTCTCCGACAGAGAGCCAGGGACCACCTGATGATCCACGTCCGCCACTCCGCGATCGCAGCCGTGCCCATCCATGTGGCGTTCGCGTACATCGACGATTACCGGACGGTCCCCGACTGGATGTTCGGAGTCTCGGAGTTCCGTCCGATCGGGGAATTCGACCAGGGGATGGAGTCGACATTCGACGCCGCGATCCACATCGGCCCCACCACGCTGCGGTCCCGGTTAGAGGTCACCGAGTGGGAACAGGACCGGGTCATCACCCTGGCGTCGCTCGACGGCGCCGCCAACTCCTCTACCTGGGAGTTCACCGCTCACGGTGAGGACAAGACCGAGATCAGCGTGGACTTCGCGTACAAACTCCCCGGCGGTCTCGCCGGCAAGGCCCTCGGCCTCATCGTCGAACCGTTCGTCGAAACGGCCGTGAAGAACACCGAGGTGACCTTGCGGCACAACCTCGAGGAGCTGTACGCGAAGCGCAACCGCTAGCGTCCGGGCAGGAAAGCCAGCCGTCCGACCGTTGTCCCCTCGCCGAGTCTCGCGATGCCGTCCGCGACGTCGGTGAGTCCGAGCCGCTCGCTGATCATCGGCTTGATCTCGCCTGCCGCGGCCATCCTCGTCAGCTCGTCGTGGCACTCCCGGATCGCAGCGGGGTTGTAGGCGTTGTACAGCCCCCAGTGCAGCCCGATGATCGAGTAGTTCTTGATCAGCGCATGGTTCAGCCCGGGCGACGGGATGGTGCCACTCGCGAACCCGATCACAATGATGCGACCCTCGAACGCGATGCACTTGGTCGACTTCGTGTAGGAGTCGCCGCCCACCGGATCGAACACGACGTCGGCACCGCGGCCGTCCGTGAAGTCCTTCACGGCCTGGACGAAGTCCTCGCTGTGCCGGTCGATCACGAGGTCGGCTCCGAGTTCCCGCGTATACGCCGCCTTCTCGGGTCCGCCGACGACGCCGATCACCTTGGCGCCTGCCGCCTTACCCAGCTGCACGGCCGCGCTGCCCACACCACCTGCCGCAGCATGCACGAGCAGCGTTTCGCCGGGCTGGATCTGCGTCCTGCGGTGCAGCGCAAACCATCCCGTCTGGTAGCCGATCGACAGCGCCGACGCCTCGGCGTCGTCGAGGGCCTCCGGAGCGGGGAACGCGGTGGCCGAGGACATGACGGCCAGCTCGGCGAACCCGCCGTTCGGCAGGCTCGGCATGCCGATCACCCGGTCGCCGACGGCGAACTCGGTGACACCCTCACCCAGGCCCACCACCTCGCCGCACAGCTCCACACCGGGAGTGAACGGAAGCGGCGGCTTGATCTGGTACTCGCCGCGGCACAACAGCACATCCGGGAAGTTGGCGGCCGCCGAGAGCACCTTGACCAGCAACTCGCCGGGCTTCGGTTCGAGGTCGGGGACGTCCTCGAACGTCAGAACGTCCCGCGGCTGGCCCAATTCGTGTACACGCCACGCCTTCATCGATCAGTCCTTCGGTCCACCGGCGACGTAGACGACCTGACCCGACACGAATCCGGCGCCCTCGCTCACGAAGAACGATGCGGTGTGCGCGATGTCCTCGGGCTGCCCGACGCGGTTCACGGGGATCTGCGACGCCGCGGCCTTCTTGAAGTCCTCGAATCCGACACCCACCCGCTCGGCGGTCGCGGCGGTCATCTCGGTCTCGATGAAGCCGGGCGCGATCGCGTTCGCGGTGACACCGAACTTGCCGAGCTCGAATGCCAGCGTCTTGGTGAAGCCCTGCATGCCCGCCTTGGCGGCGGAGTAGTTGACCTGCCCGCGGTTACCGAGCGCCGAGGTGCTCGAAAGGTTCACGATGCGCCCGAACTTGGCGTCCACCATGTACTTCTGCACGGCCCGCGACATCAGGAACGCACCACGCAGGTGCACGTTCATCACGGCGTCCCAGTCGTCGACGGTCATCTTGAACAGCAGGTTGTCGCGGGTGATCCCGGCGTTGTTGATCAGGATCGTCGGGGCGCCCAGTTCGGTCGCCACCCGCTCGACTGCCGCAGCGACCGACTCCTCGTCGGCGACATTCGCGCCCACGGCCAGCGCTTTTCCGCCGGCGGACGTGATCGCGTCGACGGTGCCGGCACATGCGGACTCGTCGAGGTCGAGGACGGCGACCGCGTAGCCGTCCTCGGCCAGCCGCTTCGCGACGGCGGCGCCGATTCCCCGGGCCGATCCGGTGACGATGGCGGTTCTACGTTCCTGGCTCACTTGTTTCCTCCATGCTGGTTGTTCTCGGTCTTCGTGCGGTATTTACGCAGTTCTCTTCTCGCGATGGACATCTTGTGGACCTCGTCCGGTCCGTCCGCGAGACGCAATGCCCTCAGATGGGCGTACATCATGGCGAGGGGGAAGTCGTCGGTCACGCCGGCCCCACCGTGCACCTGAATCGCCCGATCCACAATCTCGAGCGCAATATTCGGAGCCGCCACCTTGATCGCCGCGATCTCCGTCCGCGCCTCCTTGTTCCCCACCGTATCCATCAGATACGCCGCCTTCAGCGTCAACAACCGAATCATCTCGATCTCGATCCGCGCCTCCGCAATCCAATCCTGAACATTCGCATTCTCACTGACCGGCTTACCGAACGTCACCCGCGACGACGCCCGACGACACATCAACTCCAACGCCCGCTCCGCCATCCCGATCGCCCGCATGCAATGGTGAATCCGACCCGGACCCAGGCGCGCCTGCGAAATCGCGAAACCCTCCCCCTCCCCCTTCAGCACATCCTCGACCGGAACCCGCACATCCGCGAAATCGATCTCCGCATGCCCCTCACGATCCTGATACCCGAACACCGGCAACCCCCGCATCACCGTCACCCCCGGCGCATCGATCGGCACCACCATCATCGACTGCTGCCGATGCGGCGCCGCCGACGGATCCGTCTTCCCCATCACGATCAACACCCGGCAATTACGATGCAACGCATTCGACGCAAACCACTTCCGCCCGTTCAGCACATACTCGTCACCGTCCCGGACCATCGACAACTCCACATTCGTCGCATCCGAACTCGCCACCGCCGGCTCCGTCATCGCGAACGCCGACGCCATCGTCCCCTCCAGCAACGGCGTCAGATACTTCTCCTTGTGCTCGGCCGTACCGAACAACTCCAGCACCTCCATATTGCCCGTATCCGGCGCATTACAATTGCACGCCTCCGACGCAATATGACTGCGCCCCATGATCTCCGCCAACGGCGCATACTCGAGATTCGTCAACCCCGCACCCGTCCCCGGATGCGGATGAAACAGATTCCACAACCCCCGCCGCCGCGCCTCCGCCTTCAACTCCTCCAACACCGGCGGCTGGAAATGCGGATCCCCCGACTCCCGCATCTGCTCCTCGTACACCGCCTCCGCCGGATACACATGCGAATCCATGAACTCCAGCAGATCGGTCTGCAACTGCTGGGCGCGATCGGATAGGTCGAACAGCGACATGCGGGCTCCTCGTGCGGTCGGGTCAGGACGGCTGGGCGAGGAGCGAGGCCTGGTAGCGGCGCATTCCCCGGATCCATCGGTCGTAGTCGGCGCCCTTGTGCCGGTACATCTCCAGCACTTCGGGGTGCGGAAGGATCAGGAACTGTTCGGCTTCCATTGCGGCGAGCACACATTCGGCCACCTCGGACGCTTCGAGAACCGTACCCGCGGTGGTGACGGCGCGTGCGGCAGTGGCCGACAGGGCGGCGTCGTCGGTGAGCAGCTTGGTGTTGACGCCCATCGGGCACAGGCAGCTGACACGGACGCCCTTGTCGCCGTACGTGACGGACAGCCATTCGGCGAATCCGACGGCCGCATGTTTGGTCACCGAGTAGGGGGCGGAACCGATCTGGGTGAGTAGCCCGGCGGCCGAGGCCGTGCTGACGAAGTACCCCTCGCCGCGCTCGATCCAGCCGGGGACCAGCCGGCGTGCCGCCCGGATGTGCGCTCGGACGTTCACGTCGAGGGCGAGGTCCCACACCGCGTCGTCGGGTTCGAGATCCTCCCCCGCCGCGACGCCCGCATTGGCGAAGTAGAGGTCGACGGCGCCGAAAGCCTTCTCCGCAGCGTCGATGACCGAGCCGATCTGTGCGTCGTCGGACGCGTCGGCACCGCGGGCGATCGAGGCCCCTGGACGCGTCGCGTTGATCCGGTCCGACACTGCCTGGGCCGATGCGGCATCGAGATCGGTGACGACGACCCTGGCCCCCTCGGCGGCGAGCCGCTCCGCGAGTGCGCCGCCGATTCCACCTCCGCCACCGGTGACGATGGCGACCTTCTGCGCAACCTGCACGAGATTCCTCCTCGAGGGGACACGGATGTGATCCCAGTCTTCCACAGAAATCACCTGAATCCGGTGTCGGATTCAGTTTCGTTGACCTGGGTGCCCCACGCCCTCACGCCGTCGGGTGGCGCTCAGCTCCGCTCGGGGAACCTCAGCCCGTTTGCCCAGATGCGCGTCGTGGTGAACACGACGTCGTCGAAGTCGACGGGAGTGCCGTCGGTCCCGTTCACGCTGGCCACGAACACGTTGTAGGCCAACCGGCTGACCATCCCCGACAACGCACGCGACGCCAGCATCGGGTCGAGTTCCTTGTCGGCGATGCCCCGCGCCTGCAGTTCCGCGATGCCCCGCGCGTTCCGCGCGATGAACGCGTCGGCCCGCTGACGCCGCAGGTCCGCGAACGCCGGGTCGATGTGCGCGACCTGCTCGAGCAGCCCCATCAGCTTGGCGTTACGCCGGTAGGCCTCCAGGTAGGCGCGGTTACTCGCCTCCAGGACGGCGTACGGGTCGTCGGTGTCCTGCACCCGCTTCATGCCCGGGTGCATCATGTCTTCCTGCGCCACCTCGAGCACAGCGGCGAACACCTGCTCCTTATTGTCGAAGTAGGTGTAGAACGACCCCGTCGAGCAGTTGGCTTCCTTCGTGATGTCGGTGAGCCGGGCATCGAGGTACCCGGACCGCTCGAACACCGTCCGCGCGGCCGCCACCAACGCCGCGCGCGTGCGTGCACCACGCGGTGTCGCCGGAGGCTCCCGCAACAGATCGGTGGCCGCCATCGACGGGGCGGGCTGGTCGTCCCACTCTTCATGGACGGTGCGCGTGGTCATTTCCTACTTATACGCCAGCACCGCAGCCCCGCCCAACCCGACGCTCAGGTGATGGTGATGCCGCCGTCCACCGCGATCGTCTGACCGGTGACGTACGCGGCAGCGTCCGAAGCGAGCCAGACGACGGTCGCGGCGAGCTCCTCCGGGTCACCGAGGCGACCGAGAACGAGCCGCGATTTCATCGATTCGAGGTACCCGTCCTGGTACTGGTCCGTCATCTCCGTCTCGAAGAATCCGGGAGCGATCGCATTCACCCGGATGCCCTTGCGGGCACCCCACTGCTGCGCCAGGTCGCGGGTGAGACCGATGACCCCGGCCTTGCTCGCGGCGTACGCGGCCTGCGGAAGTCCCGCGGTGGTGAGACCGAGCACGCTCGCGATGTTCACGATCGCGCCGCCCGGCTTCATGACCTTCCCCGCCGCCTGCGCGGCCCAGTAGGAACCGTTCAGGTTGATGTCGACGACCTGCCGGAACTGCTCCGGCGTCTCCCGCGTCGCGGGGACTGCCGTACCGACGCCGGCATTGTTGACGAGCACGTCCACCCGGCCGAACTTCTCCATGGCCGCGTCGATCATGTTCTGCGCCTGAGCCGGGTCTGCGATATCCGTCGCAACGCACAGCGCCTGACGTCCGGCGGCCCGCACCAGTTCGGCGGTCTTCTCGAGACGGTCGGTGCGGCGCGCCGCCAGCACCACATCGGCGCCGGCCTCCGCCGCGGCCTGCGCGAACGCCACCCCGAGACCCGACGACGCACCGGTCACGACGACCACCCGATCGGTCAAGCTGAACTTGTCGAGAACGGACATACGAAGCGACTCCTTTGTCGTCGGGCTACGGGGTACGGGTTCAGAGGCCGAGGTCGCGACCGATCAGTTCCTTCATGATCTCGTTGGAACCGGCCCAGATCTTGGTGACACGGGCGTCCATCCATGCACGGGCGGCACGGTACTCGGTCATGAATCCGTAGCCACCGTGCAGCTGCACGCAGTGGTCGAGGACCTCGTTCTGCACCTGAGCAGTCCACCACTTCGCCTTGGCGGCGTCCACTGCGGTGAGCTCACCGTCGGCGTGTGCGGCGACGCAGTTGTCGACGTAGGCCTGGGTGACCTCGACACGGGTGACAAGGTCCGCGAGGAGGAACTTGTTCCACTGGAGCGAGCCGATGGGCTGGCCGAATGCCTTGCGGTCCTTGGCGTACTGGATCGTCTCCTCGAGGATCGGCGCGGCGTGCGCGATGTTCGAGACGGCGGCGCCGACACGCTCCTGCGGCAGCATCTCCATCATGTGGATGAATCCGCGGTCGATCTCACCGATGATGTTCGTCGACGGCACACGCACGTTCTCGAAGAACAGCTCGGCGGTGTCCGACTCGTGCTGGCCGACCTTGTCGAGCTTGCGGCCGCGCTCGAAGCCCTCCATGCCCGTCTCGACGGCGAACAGGGTGATGCCCTTGGACTTCTTCTCGGGACTGGTGCGCGCCGCGACGATCACCAGGTCGGCGTTGTAGCCGTTGGTGATGAACGTCTTGGAACCGTTGATGATCCAGTCGTCGCCGTCCTTGACCGCAGTGGTCTTGAGCGAGGCGAGGTCGGAACCACCGGAAGGCTCGGTCATGCCGATCGCGGTGAGCAGTTCACCGGTGCAGAACTTGGGTAGCCAACGCTGCTTCTGCTCCTCGGTCGTGAGCTGCACGAGGTACGGCGCAACGACGTCGGCGTGAATGCCGAAGCTCGACGACACGGCGGCACTTGCCCGCGAAAGCTCCTCGGCGAGAACCGCATTGAACCGGTAGTCGCCGGCCTCGCTTCCGCCGTATGCCTCGGGGACCTCGAGGCCGAGGAATCCGTTGCGGCCCGCTTCGAGCCAGATCTCGCGGTCGATGAAGCGTTGCTCGATGAGCTTGTCGGCCACCGGCAGGAGGTTGCGGTTCACGAACTCCCGGGCCGATTCGCGGAATGCCTCGTGATCGGGGCCGTACAGGGTGCGTCGCATGACCGCTCCTTTGTCGAAATCCAGCTGACTGTGTCCACGCTTTCCAGCATGTAAGCGTGTGCTTATTTTCTAAGCGCTTGCTTATACTGAGGGTGCGGCGCGGTATTGTCAACAGCCGCGCAGCCGAGGATGGAGAAAGACATGAGCGAATCACCGAACCAGGTGATCAGCCCTTCCAAGGCTGCCGCCCGCATCCGCGCCGCAGCCGTCGACGCGTTCGCGACCAGCGGTTACGGGGGCACCACCACCCGCGAGATCGCCGCCCGCCTCGAGATGAGCCCCGCCGCGATGTACCCGCACTACCGATCCAAGGAAGAGCTGCTCTTCGCGATCAGTTACGAAGGCCACACCGCAGCGCTCGACGTTGTCGTGAGTGCAGACCTCCCCGACGAGGCGCCCTCCATCAGGCTGCAGGCGCTGATCGGCGCATTCGCGAGCTGGCAGGCCACGCACCACGCACAGGCTCGCGTCGTGCAGTACGAACTCAACGCCCTCACGCCCGAGCACTACCGCGACGTGGTCAAACTGCGCCGCGACATCACCCACATCGTCCGCGCCGTCGTCGACGCAGGGGCCGCATCCGGCGAATTCACGGTCCCCGACGGCGAAGGCGTCACCCTCGCCCTCATGTCTCTGTGCGTCGACATCTGCCGCTGGTTCCCGGCCGGCGCCTACACCGAGCCCGAGGCCGTCGCAGACCTCTACGCCGACCTCGCCATGCGCATGGTGGGTGCCGGCTAGGTATTGCCAAGGTCCCGTGGGGTCGGCTAATGTAGAACATACGTTCGATTCGGGGGAATCGACGGCAGCCGGGGGGTCGGGGTGGATGCAGCAGCGGTGAACGCGTTTCTGGCCGAATTACCGAAACTCGACCTGGATATCGACGATGCGACGCGCATCGACGTACTTCGCACACTCGAAGAGGTGAAAGCCGCCTGTGCGGGCGTGCAAGCCCGGGTGACCGCAGACCTCGACGCCTCCATCCGCACCGCACGAGCAGACCGCCAAGTGCCGGTCGCACATCGAGGGCGCGGTATCGCCAACCAGGTGGCGTTGGCACGACGGGACTCACCGTTTCGAGGTGGCCGTCATCTCGGCATGGCCACCGCTCTTGTCCACGAGATGCCCCACACCTTGGCACTGCTCGAACGAGGGGTCCTCAGCGAGTGGCGGGCAACGATCCTCGTCCGCGAAACCGCGTGCCTCACCCGAGAAGACCGCACCGCACTCGATTACCTGCTGTGCGCCGACCCGGCAACATTGGACGGGCTCGGCGACCAGGCGGTGTGCGCGAAAGTTCGCGCGGCCGCCGCCGAAGTCGACGCCGAGGCCATGGTGCGACGGGCCCGCAAAGCGGTATCGGACAGGAGGGTCACCTCCCGTCCCGCACCGGACACCATGGCGTACGTCAGCGCCCTACTGCCGGTGGCACAAGGGGTCGCGGTGCACGCGACTCTCACCCGTGACGCCGATTCCATCCTCGCCGCCGGTGACGAGCGCACGCGGTCGCAGATCATGGCCGACCTCCTCGTCTCCCGAGTGACCGGCGCGCCCCACACCGCGACGGCACCTCCGATCACCGTCAACCTCGTGATCTCCGACCGCGCGCTCCTCGACCGAGGGTCCGAACCCGCCTACGTGCAGGGGTACGGTCCCGTCCCCGCGGCACTGGCAGGGCACTGGATACATGAGGCAGTCCAGGCCACGATCGATCCGGAAACCGGGAACGAGGCACGGGTGACTCTGCGCCGCCTGTACGCGAACCCGCACTCCGGAGCCCTGACCGCAACCGAGTCCCAGGCCCGCCGCTTCCCCGCCGGGTTGGCGAGGATGATCGATCTGCGCGATCGAACGTGCCGGACACCATGGTGCGATGCGCCGATCCGGCATCACGACCACATCCAACCCCGCGAATACGAGGGCCCGACCACCGCACACAACGGCGCCGGCCTGTGCGCGGCCTGCAACTACGCCAAACAAGGCGCAGGATGGAACGCCAAGCCCCACCAACTGCCCGGCGGACTGCACAAAATCGAGATCTGCACCCCCACCGGACATCGGTACCGATCAACCGAACCACCACTACCGAAACCGTTGCCGCTCCGTGAGGTTCAGATCAGCTCACCAGTGGAACGCATCCTCATCGAATACCTCCACGCGGCCTGAACATCGGGGCGCTGCGCACTAGACCGAGTGACACACCTGTGCGGTAGCATCTCCGCACGCGGCCGTGGGGGTCCTGTCGAGTACTGGGGGGATGGGGATGAGCAAAACACTGCGTCTGGAAGATGACGCAATCGAGAAATGCGTCGGCGTGTGCAACACGATGCTGGAGCAGGTGCGTGATGCGATGAAGGAAGCAGACAGCCTTCGCATGGTCACCGGCTTCGGAGGATTCACCTCCGCGCAAGAGCTGCAGGCTGGATATCAATCGAAGTTCACCGGTGACGCTGGGTCAGTGCATCAACGCCTTAGTCAGTTCCGTGACGCAATAATTCTGATGCGCGATACCTTCGCGGCCGGAGGCGAAGCCTTCGGGAACGCTGACAGCGCAATCCGACAAGCCCTCGCTGCCATCCAGGAGGACATTCCAGCATGAGGCGTTCTCTTTCATGGATCGGCATTGCGTCGACCGCCATAGCGCTGGTGGGGTGCACGGCGAGCGCGACGACTGAGTCGGATCCACAAACCTCATCCACCCGAGTTCCGCGCCACCTAGACGAATCGACTCGCCCTCAGGTTGCCTTCGATCCGTGCCTCGACATTCCCGACGAAGCTCTGCTGGAAGCGGGGTACGACCCGGGTAGTGAAGAGAACGCGGACTTCCCTGCGGGGAGTTACACCTTCTTGGGCTGTTCGTACGATTCCACCGACGACCTCTACGGGATGAACGCGTTGTCCGGAAATATCACTTGGGCCGAAGAGCAAGAAAAATCCAAGGACCACGCCACGCAGATTGAAATTAACGGTCGCCGGGCACTTCTGAAGTTCAACCCTGAGGTAAGGAATGCGTGCGATCTCAGCATGGAAACCGCCTACGGCATGTTCGGACTAACTCGAAGCATCTTCCCCGATTACGCTGGGTCCGCACCCCACCCGGAATGGTGCGCTGGCCTCGAAGACACCGCCCGCATCTTTGAGCGCTACATTCCGAAGGAGGGCTGAGCCATGCCGCCCAACGATCCTGTGACAGCGGTCCTCGGCTCACTGAGTCCGAATGGCGCAGGCGAGCAACGACGCACAGGCCTCCAGAGCTCGGCGGACAGGCTCGCTGCGGGCGCAGAAACAGATGACCCGTACATCCGCACCATGGAGAGTTTCCACGGTATGGGGCACGAAGAAATGTACGCAAAAGTTCAGACCATGGTTCCCGACGCCATCGGTCAACTCGCCCAGGCCTGCCACAGCATCTCGAACTCACTCCCACTCGCCTTCGGATTCGCGATCCTCCGCAATACGATTTCTGAACGTTGGGAGGGTGCCGCGGCGGATGCCGCGGCACAAGCGACCGAGAATCTCGCTGCAACCAGCGGTCAGCTCACATCGAGTATCGCGGCAATCGCGGTGAAGCTCGATATCCTGAGCAGCGCGGCTGCGGACGTGAAAGCGTCTGTGCCTCAGCCAGCTAGTTCCGAAGGCGTCCTGTCCCAACTCCCGCTGAGTCCGCTTGCGGCGGAAACGTCCGAGACTTCGAGGGAAGCCGCACGCCTCGAGGCGGTTCGGAGGTTGGAAGCGATCTACGTGCCGAACTACCGCGATGTCGGCACGAACGTTCCGCAACTCCCGGAGCCTTACGCCCCTTCTGGAGACGGTGCCGGGCCCGACGGTGTCCTGAATGCTCATGGAACGTTACCTCCCGGTTCGAACCCCTGGGGCACAACCGACAGCGATATCTCCTCCGCGTCGGGCGAGGGCGATTCGTCGGCGGACGGGGAGAACCCCGCGGACGGGGATTCCGCAGTGGATGATGCCGCGGCCACGTCGGCGGCGAATGCCGAAGCCGCTGCCAATCAGGGCGCCGGGGCTGGATCCGTCTCGGCCGCACAGACTGCCGCCGCGAATGCGCAGAATGCGGCCGGCGCGGGTTCGCAGTCCGGCACGGGCGCGGGCGCCGCGGGTTATGGCGGCGGACTCGTCGGAGGTTCACGGTCCGGTGCCGGCGGATCGGGCATCGGGGGCTCGGCATCGAGCGCGCGCCGGAAGAATGACAAGCGCGATTTCGAGTCCACCTCGAGCGGTGTGGTTCCGGGTGGCCCGATCCTGTCCGGTGGTGCCGCGGCCGGCGCCGGAGCGGCTGCCGCTGCTGCCGCGGCGACTCCGGTGAAACCGAGCATGAGTCGACCAGGAATGGGTATGGCACCCGGGATGATGGGTGCACCCGGCCGAGCAAGCGGCAACGGCGATGGTGACACGGAGCATCAGACGCCGAGCTACCTGATCACCGTCGACAACGGCAACGAACTGATCGGCACACTCGACCCCGTCGCACCCCCGGTGATCGGCGCATGAACTGGCGGCTGACGTCAGCCCAATTCATGTGCCTTTGGGAGGCAACCGATCTCGACCGGATGCCGTACCCTCTGCAGTACCGGTCCGCGGCCGCGACGGAAGACCAGTATGCCGTCCAGCAACGCGAGCTGGAGCAGTGGCGGACTGCGCTCGACGAACCGAAACTGATTGCCGCGATCCAGGCGCTCCGGGACCCGCACCTGTCCGTCACGGTGTTCGCCCCCTCCCCCGTACTCGACTCGGGGCTTCGCCGGAGGGGCAGCATCCGTGGCCGGGTCGCCGTCGTCGCCGAACAGCTGCGCGGGGCACCGGGCCGCGGCGACATCCGGATCGACGCAGGTACCGAGGGCGTCGACTGGCTGACCACCCAACTCCTGAAAGACCTGCCCGGCTGCGCGCCCGGACGGACCCCGTCCCTGACCGCGCACCCCGACGACCTCGAGAACCGAAGCAGCGGTACTTCCGTCCTGCAGAACGCCCGAGCCTCCGACGGCACTCTCCTGCGAAGGATCGTGGGCCGACCGCGGACCGGAATCGGATACATCTGCATCCGGGGTGCTCGCAGCGGGCTCGACGAGCCCGTTCTGGGTGAACTGACGTGGATCGACGTCGAAGCGGACGGCCGGTACCTCTATCACCAGGGCGACCGTGTTCACCTGCGGTCCGCGACAGTCCGGTTGGTTCGCGACGAGCTGTCGAAACGCGTGTCGGCGGCCCTCGCCAACCCTTCGCCGACCCGCGACTGAGCGTTACCCTTGTCCCATGACCGATCGGGACAGGGACGGGACGGGGAAACCCCTCAACGCACGCCCCCGCGATGAACTCGGCCGACCCCTGCCGCACGACGCCGAGGGTGTACCGCGTATCCCCGACGACCTGCGGTTACCGCCCGACGAGGCGATCACCGAGGCTCAGCGGCTCCTCGACCACGGCATGCCGTTTCATGCACACGAGATCCTCGAGGGTACGTGGAAGATCGCCCCCGAGGACGAGCGGGAACTGTGGCAGGGGCTCGCCCAGCTCGCGGTGGGTCTCACCCATCTGATGCGGGGCAACAAGACGGGCGCGCGGTCACTGCTGCGCCAAGGCCACGACCGGATCCGGCATTACGAGGTGGAGGCGCCGCACGGCCTCGACATCGCCGGCCTCCTGACGTGGTCGGAACACCTCACGGACGAGATCGATCGCGTCGACCCGCTGCCGGCGACGCCCGTACCCCGATTGAGAATCCCCTGATGACTCTGCTTCCCATGTTCCCGCTGGGCTCGACGATGCTGCCCGGTCAGCAGCTCCCCCTCCACGTCTTTGAACCCCGCTACCAGGAGCTGGTCCGCGACTGCCTGGACGCACCGGACGGTCCCCGCTTCGGTGTCGTTCTCATTGCCCGCGGCAACGAGGTGGGCGGCGGCGACATCCGCCACGATGTCGGCACTATCGCGCGGATCGAGTCGCACGCGTCGATCGGCGAGGGGCGGTACGAGCTGTTCTGCCGCACGGAGGAACGGATCAAGGTGTCGAAGTGGTTGCCCGACAACCCGTATCCGATCGCCGAGGTCGATGTGTGGCCGGACGAGAACACCGGCACCCAGACAGCGGACTACGAATTCCCCTCCCTCATCGAGAGACTCGAATTCCTGTACGGCCTCCTCCGCCGTCTCGCGACGGAAACCGGCAACGTTCCGCCCGACGTTCCCGTCATCGGCGGTTTCCGCGGGTCGCTCGGCACGAGGCTCTACGAGATCGCCACCTACATTCCGATGGGGGACGCCGACCGCCTGCAGATCCTCGCGGCTGCGGGCGCGGACGAACGCCTGCGGGAGGTGTCCGAGGCGATCGAGAACGCCATCGAAATGGTCCAGTTCCGGCTGATGTGACCCAGCCCTCCCCGGGGTTGGTCAAGAGCACTCCGGGAAGGGTGTAGTGTTGTCAATGCAACGCGGGGTGGAGCAGCTCGGTAGCTCGCTGGGCTCATAACCCAGAGGTCGCAGGTTCAAATCCTGTCCCCGCTACCACTGGAAACGGCTCCGGAGATTCAATTCTCCGGAGCCGTTTTCGTTGTTCCACATCCTCCAGGACTAGAACGTATTCTCGTACGTGAGGCCTCAGGAGGGACAGTGCAGCTCGCCGACGTCGATCTCTACAACCCGGACACCTTCGCGAAGGGCGTGCCCCACGAGATGTTCGCCGTGTTGCGGCGGGAGGCCCCGGTCTACCGGCACCTCGACGAGCGCGGCGACCCGTTCTGGTGCGTTACCCGGCACGCCGACATCGTGACGGTGAACCGGGACGCCGAGACGTATTCGTCGTGGCGGGGCGCCACCTACATCGACGACCTGAGCCCGGACGACCTGGCGGGCCAGCAGTTGATGATGCTGAACATGGACCCACCGGACCACACGGCGCTGCGGAAGATCGTGAGCAAAGGTTTCACGCCCCGCCGCATCGGCCAACTGCACGAGATTCTCGCGCGGCGGGCCACGACCATCGTCGACGCGGTGATCGAGCGCGGCGAGTGCGACTTCGTCGTCGATGTCGCGTCCGAACTCCCGCTTCAGGCGATCGCCGATTTCCTGGGCGTGCCTCAGGAGGATCGCAAGCTGATCTTCGACCTGACGAATCAGATGATCGGCTCGTCCGATCCGGAATTCCATCTCGAGGACGGTCAGGAACGCGCGGCGGCGGCCCAGATGTTCGCGTACAGCCTGGAGATGTTCGAGGACCGCAAGAAACACCCCCGCGACGACATCGCGACAGCTCTCATCCAGGCCGATGTGCACGGCGAGAAGCTGGGCGAACTGGATTTCAACATGTTCTTCATGCTCCTCGCGGTCGCGGGTAACGAGACTACCCGCAACGCCATCTCACACACCCAGTTGGCGCTGATGGAGCATCCCGAGGAGCGCAGGAAGGTGCTCGAAGATCCGTCCAAGCTCGACGCTCTGATCGAGGAGGGGTTGCGCTGGGCCACACCGGTCATGCAGTTCCGCCGGACAGCAACCACGGACACCGTGCTGCACGACGTCGAGATCTCCGAGGGCGACCGGGTGGTCATCTGGCACATGTCGGGGAACCGGGACGAGGCGGTGTTCGACGACCCCTACACGTTCGACATCGACCGGCCCACCGGCCACTACTCCCAGCACATTGCGTTCGGCGGCGGCGGTCACCATTTCTGCCTCGGCGCCAACCTTGCTCGCGCGGAGATGAAGGTGATGCTGAGCGAGATTCTGCGTCGCATGCCCGATATGGAACAGACCGCACCGGCGCAGCGCCTGCGCTCCAACTTCATCAACGGGCTCAAGCACATGCCGGTGACGTTCACGCCCTCGTCCCTCTGAGCGGAGCGCCGCCTTTCCTGACAGCCTGGTCGGGTGAACAACGTCGACGCAGTGGTCATCGGATCCGGTCCCAACGGACTCGTCGCGGCCGCGACCCTGGCAGATGCGGGCTGGGATGTGGCGGTCAGTGGAGGCGCAGCCGACGCCCGGCGGTGCGGTGAGGTCGGCGGAACTCGTCCCCGGATTCACGTCGGACCTGTTCAGCGTGTTCCATCCCCTGTCCACCGTGTCGCCGGCGCTCCGCGGTCTCGATCTCGAGTCGCACGGACTGCGCTGGAGTCACGCGCCCCGCGCGCTCGGGCAAGCCCGCTCGGCCGCCGGCGAGGACGCGCCGGTGATCCATCCCGACCCCGCGGACACGGCCGCCGACCTCGAACGCCGTCAACCTGGTGACGGTGCCGCGTGGTCGGCGCGCCGAGGACGCGGGCGCGCACTTCCACTCGGCGACGCCGTGACCGGGATCGACGTTCGATCGGGTCGCGCCGTGGGGGTGCGGACGGCGTCGGGTGTCCGCTACACGGCACGTCGGGCGGTGATCGCCGACGTCTCTGCGCCCGCACTGTACGGGTCGCTGCTTCCGGACCACGCCGTCCCCGCCTGCGTACGGGCCGACCTCGAGCACTTCGAGTGGGACACGCCCGTCCTGAAGGTCAATTACGCCTTGTCGCAGAAGATTCCGTGGCGTTCGCCCAGCCTGAGCGGTGCGGGCACCGTCTACCTGGGTGCCGACGACAACGGACTCGTCCGCTGGATGGCCGACCTGACCACCGGCACCGTCCAGGCCAGCCCGTTCCTGCTGTTCGGACAGATGACGACCGCGGATCCCCCAGGTCGGCGGAGGGCACCGAAAGCGCCTGGGCGTATACGCATCTACCGCGCGACATCACCGACGACGCGTCCGCCGACCTGCTGGCCGCACGAGTCGACAAGGTCCTCGAGGCGCATGCACCGGGTTTCTCGGAGCGGGTCGTCGGACGGGTCGTCCAGCGCCCGTCGGATCTCGAGGCGGCCGACGCGAATCTCGTGGGTGGCGCCGTCAACGGCGGGACGGCGCAATTCCATCAGCAGCTGGTCTTCCGCCCGGGGCCGGGCACGTCCCGTTCGGAGACCGCGCCGCGCTCGGCGAGGACGGACCGCGCGGGTGGCTGCGGTGGCGCACGTCGCGCGCCGTGATCGACCTGTTGTCGACGGGACCGATACCCTAGTTTGTCGCGTGTCGGGGTACCTCACCGTGCAATGATCTGAGTCGTCGAATTCGGACCACGAAGGGGCATCATGCAGCATCGAGAATCATCCTTCGCCGGCGTCGGCGGAATTCCCATCGTCTACGACGTGTGGCTCCCCGAGCGGCGCCCGCGCGGCGTGCTGGTTCTGTGCCACGGCTTCGGCGAGCATGCCCGGCGGTACGACCATGTGATCGAACGGCTCGGGGAACTCGACCTCGCGATCTACGCGCCCGACCACCGTGGGCACGGGCGGTCGGGCGGCAAACGGGTCCATCTGAAGGACTGGACCGAGTTCACCGACGACCTGCACCAGTTGTTCGGCATCGCGTCGACGGACTGGCCCGGCACCGACCGGTTTCTCCTCGGGCACAGCATGGGCGGTTCCATCGCGCTGACCTACGCACTCGACCACCAGCAGGACCTGAAGGCACTCATGCTGTCCGGGCCTGCGGTCGACGTGACGAGCGGCACGCCGCGCATCGTGGTGGAGATCGGCAAGCTGGTGGGTCGCTTCCTTCCCGGAGTGCCCGTCGAGTCGCTCGACGCGAAGTTGGTCTCCCGCGATCCTGCGGTCGTGTCGGCCTACGAGGAGGATCCCCTCGTCCACCACGGGAAGGTGCCTGCCGGGATTGCGCGCGGGATGATCCTCGCCGCCGAACGGTTGCCGGAACGTCTGCCGTCGCTGACGATTCCCCTGCTTCTCCAGCACGGCCAGGACGACGGACTCGCGAGTGTGCACGGCACGGAACTGATCGCGGAGTACGTCGGTTCGGAGGATCTCACGGTGGAGATCTACGAAAACCTGTTCCACGAGGTGTTCAACGAACCGGAGAACGAGGAGGTACTCGACGACCTCGTCGAGTGGTTGCGGCCGCGCGTGCAGGCCTGACTTCGTCGGGGGTGTTCTGCACCCGTGGACGATGGATGCCAGGATGGGCTGATGAAACGTCACGTCAGCGCCACTCTCGATATCGAGGTCACCGACGCCACCAGTCTCGAATTCAAGATCGCGGTGGCCCGGACCCCGGGTTCGGAGTTGTCGGAATCGTTGACGTTCACCCTCGACGGTAACCGTGTCGAGGCACGAGAGATGCTGGCGGAGCACGGCACTCGTGTCCACCTCCTGGACAGTGCTCCCGGCTCGCTGCGCGTCGAGTACTCGGCTTCGGTTGTGGGTAAGGCCGATTCGCCTCCGGTCACCGACTACGACCTGTCGAAGTATCTGCGCCCGAGCCGATATGCGGAGGCGGACAAGTTCTTCGGTTTCACCGGCGGCGAATTCAATCTGTCCAAGCCGCAGCCGGAACTACAGCAGGACATCACCTCGTGGGTGGGATCGCGACTGCTGTACCAGGCGGGTTCGAGCAGATCCACCGACAGCGCCGTCGACACGATGCTGTCCGGGGCGGGCGTGTGCCGTGACTTCGCCCACCTCACGGTGGCGCTTCTGCGGGCCGTCACCATTCCGGCGAGGCTGGTGGCCGTGTATGCGCCGGGGTGCGATCCGATGGACTTCCATGCTGTCGTCGAGGCGTTCGTCGATGACGAATGGCGTGTGGTCGACGCGACCCGACTGGCTCCGCGTTCGGCACTCCTGCGGATCGCGACAGGTCGCGACGCCGCGGACACCGCGTTCCTGGACAATCACGGAGGGGCGATCACGCTCGAGAACACCGTGGTGACCGCTGTCGTCGACGGCGAATTCCCGTATGACGACTATGCGACACCCACCTCGCTGACCTGACGGGTCAGGTTGCGTCCGAAAGCCTTTCGGTGAGCACGCCCACCTGAATCTTCTTGGCGTCGGCGTGCACCTCACGGCCGGCGTCGGTGACGTCGACGAACACGCCTCGCCGGTCCGCCTCGCACAGCGCCCTCGCGACCAGACCCGCCTTTTCCAGCCGGGCCACGCTCCGGGACAGGGCGCTGGGGCTGAGGTACATCTCGGCCGCGAGGTCCTGCATCCGGGGTCGCTCGCAGGTGGCGTCCATGAGTCGATCGAGCGTCTCGAAATCGCTCATGCTCAGGCCGTGGGCGTGTTGCATCTCACGATCCAACTCGCAGGCGATGGAGTTGTATCTGCTCGCGAGCAGCCGCCACGTGCCGCGCAGGTCTGCTTCAGAGCTCATGTCCCGCACCCTAGCGCGCGTACGCAAAAGGTGCAAGCGAATTAAATGCAAACGAAATTAGTGCTTGCGCATTGATTGCACGTGCATCTACATTCTCCCTGTGACTATCAGCGACGCCACCCCGGACCTCGCCATCTCGTCGGGCGCCACCGCGACCCCGTCGACCGACCAGGCCTGGACACCCCGCCTCTGGGGCGTCCTGGCCGTGCTGTGCCTCGTCATGTTCCTCGACGGTCTCGACGTCTCGATGGTGGGTGTTGCGTTGCCCTCCATCGGAACCGAGCTGGGGCTGTCCACCACCTCGCTCCAATGGATCATCAACGGATACGTACTCGGATTCGGTGGTCTGCTGCTGCTGGGCGGACGCACTGCCGACCTCCTCGGCCGCCGCCGGGTCTTCCTCATCGCACTCACCGTGTTCGCGATCGCGTCCCTGGTCGGCGGACTCGTCGACAACGGCACGCTGCTGATCGCGAGCCGCTTCGTGAAGGGACTCGCCGCGGCGTTCACCGCACCGACCGCGATGTCCATCCTCACCACCACGTTCAAGGAGGGGCCCGCCCGCAACCGGGCGCTGTCGATCTTCTCCGTCTTCGGAGCCAGCGGCTACTCGTCCGGCCTGATCCTGGGCGGACTGCTGACCAGCGCCGGGTGGCGCTGGACCTTCCTGATGCCGGTGCCTTTCGCGGTCCTCGCCCTGGTCGCGGGCGCCGTCCTGATCCCCCGCGACCGCGCCGCCGACAACGGCGGACACGACATCGTGGGCGCCGCCACGCTGGTGTCGGGAATGCTGCTCGCCGTCTACACCGTGGTGTCGGCACCGGCCCGCGGCTGGGCCGATCCGCTCACGCTGGGCTCGTTCGCACTGGCCGCGGCCCTGCTGGCGTCGTTCTTCGTCGTGGAGAACCGGGTGGCGCACCCGTTGGTGCGTCTGAGCATCCTCCGCGTCGGCTCGATCGTGCGGGCGAACCTCAGCATCGTCGCACTGTTCGGCTCCTACCTGAGCTTCCAGTTCATGATGACCATCTTCCTGCAGTCGGTGCTCGGATGGTCGCCACTGGAGATGGCGCTGGGCCTCCTGCCCGCCGGCATCATCGTGGCCTTCGGATCGCCGTTCGTCGGGCGCCTGATCGACGCGTTCGGCACGGCACGCATGATCATCGCGGCACTGACCTCGTTGAGCCTGGGCTACCTGTGGTTCCTCTTCGCAGGGAGCGACCAGCCCCACTACGCGGTCGCGATCCTGCCGAGCGTGCTGCTGCTGGGCGTCGGTTTCGCACTGGGCTTCACGTCGATCATGGCCCAGGCCACGTCGGGCGTCGACGACTCCGAGCAGGGGTTGGCGTCGGGCCTCGTGCAGACGTCCGCGCAGGTCGGTGCCGCACTCGTGCTGGCACTCACCACCGCACTCGTCACCGCCGGCTCGCACACGGCCACGGGTATCAGTGGCACCGGGTTCCACCAGTTCCACTCCGGCCTCGTACTCGTCACGGGAGTCGCATTGCTGGGACTGCTGATCACGCTGTCACCGCTGCTGCGCAGGGTGCTCAACCCCGCGTGAGGCCCGAACGGCAGAACGGGTGGGCACAGGCCCACCCGTTCTGCCGTTCACGTCGTTCAGGCCGAGTGCCGCTTCGAGTCCGTGAGCGCGCGGGACGCGAAGTCGACGGTGAGTCCGATAATCGTGCGACTCTCCCGCAGCACCTTGCCGATCACCGGGAACGCGTGGATCTGCCCACTCCAGATGTGGGTCTCGATCTGCCGCCCCTCCCGATCGAACCTGTCCGTGATGATCTCGACGTCGGGCCGCATGATCTCGTATTCGGCGGCGGTGAGGAAGACCGGCGGGAACAGCGCCGGATCCGCGTTCACCGGAGACTGGGCGCCCGGAATCTGATCGGGCCCGGCCAGCCAGCGATCCTTCAGCTTGGCCACCTGCGACATCGGCAGGTACGCGTCGCGTTTCATGAAATCGGGGTCGTGATCCTCGAGGTCGAGGTTGAGCAGCGGGGAGTACCCGATGACGGCCGCCGGGCGGGTGAGGCCCCGCAACGCTGCCACTTCCGCGACCTTCATCGCGAGATATCCGCCCGCCGAGTCCCCCGCGACGATCACCCTGCTGGGGTCGTCGCAGACCTTCAGCACCTCGGTGTACGCGGTCATGGCGTCCACCAGCGACGCACCGATCGCACCCTTGGGAAGTTGCCGGTACTCGACCGAGACGACGGGCGCACCCGAACGTGCGGCGAGCAGTCCGCATAGTGCCCGGTGGGTGGCGAGCCCGCAGAACACGAATCCGCCGCCGTGGAAGTAGAGGATGGTGGCGCCGTCCATCGACATGATCGTGGGGCGCGGATGGGTGATCTTCTCGCACGGCACCCCGCCGAGCGAGATCGCCTCGATGTCGAGGCCCTTCGGCTTGGGAAGCCGGTCGATGAGCTCGTCGAGGGTCGCCAGCAGTTCGATGCCGCGGTCCGTAGTCGGCCATATCGTGAACAGCGGTTTGACGAAAGCCCTGGCAAACCAGAACGTCATGCGCGCCCGGCGACTGACATCCCAGTGCCACACGATCGATTCACGCGTTCGCATACTGCCCTCCGTTGTATCGGACGCTTGTCCAGCCAAGTGGACACCCTAGGGCGATCCGGAGAGAAACGCACCCGAAACTCCTCACGTCCGCTCCCCGAGACCCCCCGCCACGGTAAGTCGAAGTCGCCCGTTGCCGAGCGACTTCGACCGATTTCGTCCGATTGCCCGAGGTTCACCGACCCAGTCGCTGCTCCAGCCGAGCGATGATCTCGGTCGCCACCTGGGTGGGCGATCCGCCCACGTCCACCACGATCGCATCCTCGTCCGGTTCGATCGGTTCGAGCGTCGAGATCTGTGTGTCCAGCAACGACGGGGGCATGAAGTGGTCGAGCCGGGCGGTCAGCCGTTCCCCGATCTGCGCCCGCGACCCGGCGAGATGCACGAAGACGACGTTGTCGCCCCGCAACACGTCGCGGTAGCTGCGCTTCAGCGCCGAGCAGGTGATGACCCCGGGAAGACCGTTCTCGGTGTGTTCCCGAATCCACCCCGCGACGACATCGAGCCACGGCCAGCGGTCCTCGTCGGTCAACGGCTGCCCCGACGCCATCTTCGCGACATTCGCGGGTGGGTGCAGGGCGTCTCCCTCCTGCAGGTCCCAGCCCATGGCGCCGGCGATGATTCCCGCGACCGTCGACTTCCCGGACCCCGACACCCCCATGAGCACCAGGACCGGGTCTACGGTCTGCGGCGTGCGTCCTGCAGGTTCGCGCGTACTCACGTGCATCTCACCAACCTCACTCGACATTTCTCAGCCCCCTTTAGATGAATACGCTCAGTGCGAGGACCCCGGCGAGACCGGTGACGGAGATGATGCATTCCATCACCGTCCACGTCTTCAGGTTCTGTACCACCGTGACGCCGAGGTATTCCTTCACCAGCCAGAATCCCGCGTCGTTGACGTGCGACAGGAACAGCGAGCCGGAGCCGATCGCCAGCACCATCAGCGACACGTGCGTCGAGGTCAGTTCGGCGGCGACGGGCGCGAGGATGCCGGACGCGGTGACCGTCGCGACGGTGGCCGATCCGGTGGCGACGCGGATGAGCACGGCCACGAGCCAGGCGAGGAACAGAACGGGCAGGGCGCTGTCCTTGATCGCGTCGGCGATCACATCGGCGATGCCGGTGTCGATCAGGACCTGCTTGAATCCGCCGCCGGCGCCGACGATGAGGAGGATTCCGGCGATCGGGGGCAGCGAACGCTCCAGCGAGACGGCGATGGCCTTGCGGTCCATGCCGCCACCGCGGCCGAGAAGCGCCATCCCGGCGAGCACCGCGAGCCCGAGGGCCACGACCGGTGTACCGAGGAAGTCGAGCAGCGCCTTCGCGGGCGACTCCGAGTCGGCGGCGATGACGTCGGCGATCGCCTTGCCCAGCATCAGGACGACAGGCAGCAGGATCGCGGACAGGGTGGCCGCGAAGCTGGGCCGGCGACGCTCGGCGGCAGCCTCGGCGCCTTCCCGGTCTTCGACGGTCACGTAGAGCTCGGGGACGGGGACGTCCACCCAGCGTGCCGCCAGCTTGCTGAACAGCGGTCCGGCGATGACGACGGTGGGGATCGCGACGAGGACGCCGAGCGCGAGGGTGAGTCCGAGGTTGGCGTTCAGGGCCGCCACCGCGACCAGGGGCCCGGGGTGCGGCGGAACGAGACCGTGCATGGCCGACAGACCTGCCAGCGTGGGAATCGCGATCCGCATCAGCGACAGTCCCGAACGCCGCGCGACCAGGATGATGACGGGCATCAGCAGCACGAGGCCGATCTCGAAGAACATCGGCAGGCCGATCACTGCGCCGACCAGCGCCATCATCCACGGCAGCGTCCGCGGACCTGCCCGTCCGACGAGGGTGTCGACGACGCGGTCGGCGCCACCGGAATCGGCGAGCAGCTTGCCGAACATGGCACCGAATCCGATGAGGATTCCGACGCTGCCCATCGTGGCCCCGAAGCCCTCGACGAACGACTTCACCGAGTCTTGCCCGCCCAGACCTGCGGCGATACCGACGCCGACGGCGCCGATCGACAGCGCGAGGAACGGGTGGAGTTTGAGCCAGGTGATCAGCGCGATGATGACGGCGACGCCGACGACGGCAGCCGTGATCAGCCGCGCGTCGTGGCCGGCACTGTCGGCCGCTGCGAGTAGTGACGCGGTACTCATTCTGTTGCTCCAGGGAGATCGGTGATGGAATGACCCTTGTTCGTGACTCAAATCACTCTGCCTCATAAACCATATGATTTCAAGGCTGTACTCGATTAAGTACTACTTAGAGTCAGTATCGCGCGCCAACGTGTGTTCAATGGGGGCAACCGTGGGAACATCGGCGGATGACCAACGCAGACGGCGGCGAGTACCGGCAGTTGCACGAAACGGTGCTCGATCGGCTGGGGAGCGACATCGTGGCCGGTGTCGTCGCACCCGGCACCCGGATCTCCGCCGACGACGTGGTCACCCAGTACTCCGTCTCCCGCACCGTCGTCCGCGAAGTGGTCCGCGTCCTCGAATCCCTCGGACTGCTGGCCGTCCGACGGCGCGTCGGGATCACCGTCCTGGGCGAGGAGCACTGGAATTCACTGGATCCGAGCGTGATTCGGTGGAAACTGGCCGGCCCGCAGCGGTTCGAACAGCTGTCGAGCCTGAGCGAGCTGCGATCGGGTATCGAACCGCTCGCCGCGCGTCTCGCGGCGACACGGGCGACGCCGGAACAGTGCGGGGCGCTGACCGCCGCCGTCATCGGAATGTCGTCGACGTCCCGCGCCGCGGACACGGACGCCTACCTGGCCCACGACTCCGACTTTCACCGCACACTGCTGACTGCGTCGGGGAATCCGCTGTTGCGTGCGATGTCGCAGATCGTCGTGGAAGTGCTCGAGGGCCGCACCCGGCACTCACTGATGCCGCACGTCGCCGAGACGGAAGCAATCCGCCTGCACGGCGTCGTGGCGTCGTCTATTCAGATGGGCGACGCCGACGCGGCGGAGACGGCCATGCGCGCCATCGTCAGCGAATCCGCGACGGCGGTCGAGCAGATGAAGGACGAAGAAGACACCCGCGAGTGAGGTACTCGCGGGTGTCTCCTGCGCTGCGCGGTAGGTCTTACGCGACCGAATCCGAATGCATGGCTTCGAGTTCCACGCCCTTCGTCTCCTTGACCCAGCGCAACACGAAGACGAGGGACAGCACCGCGCACACCGCGTAGAAGCCGTACGAAATTCCCAGCGAGAAGTCCTTCATGGACGGGAACGTCACGGTGATCAGCCAGTTCGCTGCCCACTGGGCGCCCGCGGCGAGCGACAGGGCGGCGGCCCGGATGCGGTTGGGGAACGCCTCGCCGAGCAGGACCCACACCACGGGGCCCCACGACATTCCGAAGGCCACCACGAAGAGGTTGGCGGCGACGAGGGCGATCGGACCCTGCAGTCCGGTCAGCTGCGGCGTCGTGACGCCGTCCACCACGGTGGTGGACGCGGTGCCGAAGATGAACGCCATGGTCGCGAGTGTCACAGCCATACCGGCGGAGCCGATGATCAGCAGCGGTCGCCGGCCCACCCGGTCGATGTAGGCGATGGCGATGAGGGTGGTGGCGATGTTGACCACCGACGTGATGACCGTGATCTGCAGTGAGCTGCCCTCGTCGAAGCCGACGGCCTGCCACAGGACGCTGGAGTAGTAGAAGATCACGTTGATACCGACGAACTGCTGAAAGACGGAGAGTCCGATACCGATCCACACGATCGGCATAAGGCCGAACGCGGAGCCCTTCAGATCACGGATCGACGGTTGCGTCTCCCGGGCCAGCGTCGAGCGAATGCTCTCGATCTTGAGGTCCAGACCCTTCTCGCCGAGCAGGACCGCGAGGATGCCGCGGGCCTCACCGAGGCGGCCCTGGGCGATCAGGTAGCGGGGAGATTCGGGAATCGTCAGCGACAGCAGTCCGTAGGCCAGTGCGGGTACGCACATCGCGAGGAACATCCAGCGCCAGGCCTCGAGCCCGAACCAGAGTTCTTCCTGCGACCCGCCGGCGATGGCCGCGAGAGCGTAGTCGACCAGGAGCGAGACGAAGATGCCCGTGACGATCGCGAGTTGCTGCAGCGACCCGAGACGTCCACGCACCCGGGCGGGCGAGATCTCGGCGATGTAGGCGGGTGCGATGACCGAGGCCAGACCCACACCGATGCCGCCGACGATTCGGAACGTCACCAGCATCTCGACGTTGGCCGCGAATCCGGTGCCGATGGCGCTCAGCAGGAACATCACCGCAGCGGCCCGCATGGTGACGAGGCGTCCGTACCGGTCGGCGATCCGCCCGGCCAGCATCGCTCCCGCCGCGGCGCCCAGCAGTGCCGAGGCGATCGCGAATCCGAGGAGAGCGGAATCGACCTGGAACTTGCCCTCGATCGCCGACACCGCGCCGTTGATGACTGCGCTGTCGTAGCCGAACAGCAACCCGCCGAGTGCGGCGACCACCGCGATACGGACGGGAACCGAAGTGCCCTCTGCTGTGTCGCCGGGCGATTCCGCGCCGGGCAACAGGACGTTTTCAGTCATGGGACTCCTCGTGAGCAAGGGGGTGATCGGGTCTCGGATCGAGCCGAGGCCTGCGTGAGAGCGAATTCGTTGTGGTGCGGAACACAGTAGGCAACGAAACGGGGAACCGTCAAGATGTGAACACAAACAGACGAATGTCACGGCATAAATGTTCACGAATGAACTCGCTTGCCGTGACGAGCGCAGAGTTCACCCCACAAACTGGTGGGAGACTTCAGCGGCGAACGGTCAGGCCGGAAGCGCGGATCGCAGACCCAGCGCGACGGCGCCGAGCACCTGCGCCCGGGGGCCGAGTTCGGCGACGCGGATGTCCAGGGAGCGAACTGCGCTGGGCACCGCGTAGCGGCCGACGACCTCGCGCATCGGCCCGAGCAGCAGTTCACCGGCCAGCGCGAGTTCGCCGCCGATGACGAGCCGTTCGGGATTGACGAGGTTGCACAGACTCGCCGCCGCGACCCCGACGTGCCGCCCCGTGTCGGCGAGCACCCGGATGCAGGCGGCGTCTCCGCCCTCGGCCATCGCGACGATGTCGGCGATGGTGAGATCGGGGCCGCGACTCGGTGCGAGCAGCCCGATCACGACGTGCGAGGCGACGAGGGTCTCGAGGCAGCCGCGGTTGCCGCAGCGGCAGACCTGACCGAACTCGTCGAGTGTCAGGTGGCCGATTTCGCCTGCGGTGCCGCCTCTTCCGCGGTACAGCCGGCCGTCGAGGACGAGCCCGGCTCCCACACCGTCGGACAGTTTGATGTAGGCGAGATCGGTTGTCCCCCGGCCCGCTCCCCACATGTGTTCGGCGAGCACGCCGAGGTTCGCGTCGTTGTCGACGTGCACCGCGGTGCCGAGATACTCCGACGCGATGGCCGCCGCGTCGACACCGACCCACCCCGGGAGGATCGACGGGCCGCCGACCTCGCCGGTGTCGGTCTCGAGCGGCGCGGGCAGACCCATGCCGACCGCGAGGACGGACGAACGGTCGCAGCCGAGTCGATCGAGGGCCGCGTCGAGAAGAGCGCCCGCCAGCACCACGCCGTCCTCGGCGCGGTGCCCCGCACCGAGTTCGACGCGCTCCTCGGCAAGCACCTGGTGTGCCATGTCGGCGACGGCCACGGTGAGGTGCCGGTGCCCGAAGTCGATCCCGACCGCGAGCCCCATCTTGCGGGTCAGTCTCACCGCGCGGCCCCGCTGGCCGGGGTGGTCGCCGCCCGGCACGGCAACCATCCCGGCCGCGGTCAATTCCTTGACCATGTTGGACACGGTGGCGGGAGCCAACCCGGTGCGACGCGCGATCTCCGCCTGGGTGAGCTCACCCGACGTCTGGAGTGCGCGGACCACACGGTGCTGGTTGGCGGACTTCAGCGAGGACTGAGAACCCGGCCTCTGAGAGTCACCGTTGTCACTGTCGCGCACGAATTCACCGTACCGCGCCGCTTCTCCTGCTATCGGGCGAGTGCCGCCGCCTCACGCGCGAGGCCGCTGATCCGGTCCCAGTCCTTCTGCCTCACGGCATCGGCGGGCGTGAGCCAGGATCCGCCGACGCAACCGACGTTGGGCAGCGACAGGTAGTCGCCGACGTTCGACGTCGAGATGCCGCCGGTGGGGCAGAATCGTGCCGCCGGAACGGGTGAGTGGATCGAGCCGAGGAACTTCGCGCCACCCGACGCCTCGGCGGGGAAGAACTTGAGTTCGCGGTAGCCGTGCTCGAGCAGGAAGAGGACCTCGGAGACGGTGGCCGCGCCCGGGAGGTGCGGCAGTCCGGTGTCCGTCATGGCCTTCAGCAGAGTTTCGGTGCTACCCGGCGAGACCAGGAACTGTGCTCCCGCGTCGGAGGCCTGCGCAGCCTGCACCGGTTCCACGATGGTGCCCGCGCCGACGCAGATCTCCGGCACCTCGCTCGCGATCGCCTTGATGGCGTCGAGGGCACACGGCGTGCGCAGGGTCAGTTCGATCATCGGGATGCCGCCGGCCACCAGCGCGCGAGCCACCGGCACCGCGTCGCCGAGGTCGTCCACGACGACGACGGGGATGACCGGGACGAGGCCGAGGAGGGAGGGGCTGTTCGTCACTGAAATTTCTCCTTAGACGGGTTGGGGGTGGAAAACGCTGGCGCCCTGGGTCGCCGGTCCGACAGCGGCGCGCAGACCCGCGAAGAGTTCGCGCCCCGTGCCGACCCATTCGTCGGCACCCAGTGCACGACCGGTCGCCGGGCGGGCGGCCAGTTCCTCGTCGTCGAGGTGCACGTTCACGGATCCGGTGACGGCGTCGACGGTGAGGACGTCGCCGTCCCGCACACGCGCGAGCGGTCCGTCGGCGGCCGCCTCGGGGGTGAGGTGGATGGCCGCGGGGACCTTTCCGGAGGCGCCGGACATCCGGCCGTCGGTGACCAGCGCGACCTTCCGGCCCTGGTCCTGCAGAACGCCGAGCACCGGGGTGAGCTTGTGCAATTCGGGCATGCCGTTGGCGCGTGGGCCCTGGTACCGGAGTACGGCCACGAAATCGCCGGTCAACGTGCCCGCCTCGAACGCGGCGAGGAAGTCGAGCTGATCGTCGAAGACCTTGGCCGGAGCGGTCACCACGCGGTGATCCGGGTGGACGGCGGACGTCTTCATCACGCACGAACCCAGGTTTCCGGTGAGCATCTTGAGCCCGCCGTTGACGTCGAACGGATCTTCCGGTCCGCGCAACACGTTGGTGTCGAGGCTGATTCGTGTGCCCGGCTGCCATTCGACGCCTTCGCCCGACAGCTTCGGTTCCTCGGTGTAGCGGCGGAGCCCGGGGCCGACGACGGTCTTCACGTCCTCGTGCAGCAGTCCCGCGTCCAGCATCGAGGACACGACGTAGCCGAGTCCGCCGGCCGCGTGGAAGTGGTTCACGTCGGCCGAGCCGTTGGGGTAGATCCGGGCGAGCAGCGGCACCACCGCGGACAACTCGGACAGGTCGTCCCACGTGAGCGTGATTCCGGCGGCGCGGGCGATCGCCACGAGGTGCATCGTGTGGTTGGTCGAACCGCCGGTGGCGAGCAGCGCCACGCAACCGTTGACCACGGCCTTCTCGTCGACGACCTCGCCGACCGGCGTGTATTCCTCGCCGAGTGCGGTGAGACCGGTGACGCGCCTTCCTGCCTCCGACGTCAGTGCGTCACGCAGCGGGGTACCGGGGTTCACGAAGCTCGATCCGGGCAGGTGCAGGCCCATGACCTCCATGAGGAGCTGATTGGAGTTGGCCGTGCCGAAGAACGTGCACGTGCCTGCGCCGTGGTAACTCGCCGCCTCCGCGTCGAGCAGCTCCTCGCGTTCGGCCTTGCCCTCCGCGTACAACTGCCGCACACGCGACTTCTCGTTGTTGGGCAGACCGGACGTCATCGGCCCGGCCGGGACGAAGATCGTCGGTAGGTGACCGAAACCCAGTGCGCCGATGAGCATCCCCGGCACGATCTTGTCGCACACACCGAGCATGAGGGCGCCGTCGAACATGTCGTGGGACAGTCCGATCGCCGTCGCCATCGCGATGACGTCGCGGCTGAACAGCGACAGCTGCATGCCGTCGCGGCCCTGGGTGATGCCGTCGCACATCGCGGGGACACCGCCGGCGAACTGGGCGATGCCACCGGCCTCCATGACCGCGGCCTTCAGCTGCCGCGGGAAGTGTTCGAACGGCTGGTGCGCCGACAGCATGTCGTTGTACGACGAGACGATCGCGATGTTGGGCTTGACGAAGCTGCGCAGCGCCTTCTTGTCGGCCGGGCCGGATGCGGCGAAGCCGTGCGCGAGGTTTGCGCAGGCCAGCTTGCCGCGCGCCGGGCCGCGGTCGCCCGCCGCCCGGATGCGGTTCAGGTAGACAGTGCGCTCGGGTTTGCTGCGTTCGATGATGCGTTCGGTGACGGCGGCGAGGACGGGGTGCACGTCGGCCGTCGGTGTGGGTGCGTCGGTCATGCGGTGACTCCTTCGTGCCAGGCGCGGCCGTCGCGCTCGATCAGGGTGGTCGCGTCGGTGGGTCCGTTGGTGCCCGCCGGGTAGCGGCGCGGGGCGCGCTCGGACTTCTCCCAGCCGACGAGGATCTGCTCGACCCACTCCCAGGCGGCCTCGACCTCGTCGCGGCGCATGAACAGGGTCGGGTTACCCCGGACCACGTCCATCAGCAGCCGCTCGTAGGCGTCGGGCGACGGACGCTTGAACGTTTCGATGTAGTTGAGGTCCAACGACACGGGCTTGAGCCGGATACCGCCGGGGCCGGGTTCCTTCGCCGTCATGTGCAACCGCATGCCCTCGTGAGGCTGCAACTGGATCACCAGGCGGTTGGGTTCGCTGTGGCCCTCGCTGCCGGGGAACATGGGGTGCGGAACGGGCTTGAACTGCACCACGATCTCCGAGCAGCGTCGGTCCATGCGCTTGCCGGTGCGCAGGTAGAACGGCACGCCGGCCCAACGCCAGTTCTGGATCTCGGCCTTGACGGCGATGAACGTCTCGGTGGTGCTCTCCGGGTTCTCGACGTCCTCCTGGTATCCGGGGACGGCGATCCCGTCGGCCAGGCCGGGGCCGTACTGGCCTGCGACGGTGCAGCGTTCGACGTCCTGCGGGCTCATCGGCTTGAGGGCCTGGAGGACCTTGAGCTTCTCGTCTCGCACGGTCTCGCGGTCGACGTAGGTGGGCGGTTCCATCGCGACGAGGCAGAGCATCTGCAGGAGGTGGTTCTGCAGCATGTCGCGCAGGGCACCCGCCGACTCGTAGTAGCCGCCGCGACTGCCGACTCCGAGCGACTCGGCGACGTTGATCTGCACGTGGTCGATCGACGAGGAGTTCCACAGCGGTTCGAGGAACGTGTTGGCGAATCGCGTGACCAGAAGGTTCTGGACGCTCTCCTTGCCGAGATAGTGGTCGATGCGGAAGATCTGCGATTCCTCGAACACGGCGCCGACTGCGTCGTTGACGGCGCGGGCCGAGGCGAGGTCGTGTCCGATCGGCTTCTCCAGCACGACGCGGGACTGTGCGTCGGCGAGACCGTTCAGGGCGAGGTTGTCACAGATCGGCCCGAACAGTCCGGGAGCGCAAGCCAGATAGAAGACCCGGATCGCCCCTTCCCGCGCGGCGAGGCACTCGCTGAGGCCCGCCCAGTTCTCGGGGTCCCCGGCGTCGACGGAGACGTATTCGAGGCGATTGAGAAATCGCTCACAGGTGTCCGAATCCAGCTGATCGCCGGAGACGAACCGCGCGAGTTCTCCTCGCACCTTGTCGCGGTAGCCGTCGGTGTCGAGACCGGCTCGCGAGGCACCGATCACGCGGGTTTCTGCGGGCAGCTGGCCGTCCCTGTCGCGCAGGTAGAGCGCAGGAAGCAGCTTACGAACCGCCAGGTCGCCGGTCCCGCCGAACACGACGAAATCGCACGGTTCCACGGTGGTCGCTGGTGACATGTCATCTCCCTCTGAAAGCCGGATGTGTGGGCCGTCACAGACGACAGTAGGCGACCTTTGGCTTTCGATCAATACAGACTTACGTATTTCTGAGAACAAAGATCACGGCCTTACGTTGTCAGACGCGTGTCCGGTTGGTTGAATGGCCAGCATGCGGACGCCTCGCTCGACGACCTCCCCGGCGACGGGTGGCGACGTCTTCGCCCTCATTCGCGCAGGGCAAGCAACGACGCGCACCGAGATCGGCACCCTCACCGGCCTCTCCCGCACCGCGGTCGCGGCGCGGGTCTCCTCGCTGCAGGCGTCGGGGCTCGTCGTCGAACGCGAGGAGGGCGTCTCGACCGGGGGTCGCCCGCCGGTGAAGCTCTCGTTTCACGTACAGGCCGGTGTCGTGCTGTCGGCGGCCATCGGCCGGAGCCGCACCCAGCTGGCCATCTGCGACCTCGCGGGCGACGTCATCGTCGCCGAGGACGTGGAGCAGGAGATCGGCACCAGCCCGGCCGAGCTGATGCCCGTCATCGCGCAACGCCTAATCGCGCTGCGCGAGAGTCTGGGCGAGACCGCGGGACGGACGGTCGGGATCGGGATCAGCCTCCCCGGCACCGTCGACACCGAACGCGGGTGCAGCCTGAACTCCCCCATGATGTCGGGCTGGGACGGCGTCCCCCTCCAGCCGTTCCTCGCCGACGTCACCGACGCACCCGTCTTCGTCGACAACGACGCCAACGTCATGGTCCTGGCGGAACGGCGCGGAGAACGCCGCGACTTCGCCGACATGCTGCTCATCAAGGCGTCGACCGGCCTGGGCGCGGGACTCGTGTCCGGCGGCGTTCTCCAGCGGGGCGCCCTCGGCGCGGCGGGCGAGATCGGGCACACGAAAACCGCAGCGGCACAAGGAGTGGTGTGCCGCTGCGGTGATGTGGGGTGTATCGAGGCCGTGGCCGGCGGGTGGGCGCTGGTCCGCAATCTGCAGGAGCAGGGACGCGAAGTCACCCACATCCGCGACGTCATCACCCTCGCCCTGGCCGGGGACGCCGAGGCCCGGCGGATGATCCGTGAGAGCGGACGGCAGATCGGCGAAGTGCTGTCGGGCGCGATCAACCTCCTCAACCCGGAGGTCGTGATCGTCGGCGGCGACATGGCGCAGGCCTACGACACGTTCGTCGCGGGGCTACGCGAAACCCTCTACGGCAACGCGATCGCCGTTGCCACCCAACAGCTTCAGATCCTCCCCTGGACGCACGGGGAACTGTCGGGAGTGGTCGGAAGCGCAACCATGGCGCTCGACCACGTCCTCAGCGTGCGCGCCGTCGATCGGCTACTCGCAGGCTCTCCGCGCCCGTGAGCGGTTGACGAGTCCAGAGACTCGCTGACCACACACGGGCCCGGAGGGCCTACTTGACGTCGGAACCGTGCCGGGTGAGCGGCATGATCTCGATCGTCATGTACGGGAACAGTGGAAGGTTCCACAGGATCTCGTGCAGTTCGTCGGCCGACTCGACGTCGAAGATGCTGATGTTGCTGTACTGGCCGACGATCCGCCAGATCTCGGGCCACTTGCCGGAGCGTTGGAGCTCCTGCGAGTACGCCTTCTCCTTGGCGATGGTCTCGTCCCGGACCTTCGGGTCGAGGTCACGGGGAATGGCGACGTCCATGCGGACGTGAAAGAGTGCCATCGGGTGGTGTGCTCCTTAGTTCCTGGTCCAGGTCTTGACTGCGTCCATGTTCAGCTCGATTCCGAGGCCGGGTCCTTCGGGCAGGAACACCTGGCCTTCGGCGTAGCGGATCGGTTCCTGCAGCAACTCCTCGCTGAACAGCAGCGGTCCGAACAGTTCGGTGCCGAAGTCGATGCCGGGTTCCGCACACGCGAAGTGGATGGACGCCGCGGTTCCGATCGGGCCTTCGATGGACGTGGCTCCGTGGCAGGCGATTCCGGCTGCCTTGGCGATCGCGACCACCTCGCGGCTCTTCTTCAGTCCGCCGCATTTGGTGGTCTTGAGGGCGATGACGTCCGCGGCGCCGCGGCGTGCGACCTCGAGGGCGTCGTGCGGAGTCTGCACGCTCTCGTCCGCCATCACCGGGACGGGGACGAGGCGGTTGAGCTCGGCGAGGACCTCGAGCTGCTCACCTGGCGTGGGCTGCTCGATCAGTTCGACGCCGCCTTCGACGAGGCGGGGCACGTACTTCAGCGCGGTGAGCCTGTCCCAGCGGGCGTTGACGTCGATGCGGACGCCGGCCTTGCCCTGCAGAGCCTGCGCGATCTGGACCACCCGCGCAGTGTCGACGGCGGGATCGAGCGCACCCATCTTCAGCTTGAAACTGAAGTGCCGCTTCGACTCGACGAGACCGAGGGCCTCCTCGATGATCTCCTCGGCGGGTGCGGCGCCGAGGGCCCATGTGACGTCGACGCCCTTGCGGAAGGCGCCGCCGAGCAGCGTGTGCACGGGCACACCCAGGCTGCGGGCCCAGGCGTCGTGCAACGCGACGTCGACGGCGGCCTTCGCGAAACGTGCATTGGCGACGACTCGTTCGATGTCCGACATGATGCCGGTGATCTCGTCGACGCCCCGCCCCAGCAGCACCGGGACGATGTACTTCTCGACGATCGCCTGCATCGTCTCCACCGATTCGCCGCCCCACCACGGGCCGCCGGGGACGACGCCCTCGCCGTAGCCGGTCACGCCGCCCGCGGTCGTGACGGCGACGAGCAGCAGCGGCTGCGCCGTCATCGACGTGGTGGCGAACTTGTGGGGACGCACCAACGGCACATCGAGGATCGTCGTTTCAATGGAAACGATCGACAGGTCGGTCATCGGATCACTTTCTCTACGGGTGGAACGGGTCACGCGGGGTCGAGCACGAAGTTGTAGGTGACGTGGTTCTTGCCGTCGTCACCGGTCTTCGGGTCGAGGATCAGTTCCGGCTTGGTCGCCGACGCGACGTCGCTGTCGATCCACTCGCCGCCCTTGAAGTACAGCTGCGTGGTCACCGATTCCTTGCCCGGTGCCGACACGATGAGGTGCAGGTGCGCGGGACGCCACGGGTGACCGTTCTGCGCCTCGATGAACTGACCGGTCGGGCCGTCGGTCGGGATCTGGTAGGGCGCCGGCTGGATCGTGGTGATCTCGTAGCGGCCCTCTTCGTCGGCGATGATGGTGCCGCGCAGGTTCCATTCGGGCAGGTGCGGGGCGAACTGCGAGTAGTAGCCGTCGTTGTCGGCGTGCCACAGTTCGACCTTGGCGCCCGCGAGGCCGTTGCCGTCCAGATCGGTGACCTGGCCGGAGAAGACGAGCGGGGTGATCTTCTCGTCCTCGGGACGCATGGGCAGGGTGCACTTCGACGGCAGTTCGGGGGAGTTCTCGATGTAGTACGGGCCCTCGATGCTGCCCTTGGTGCCCTTGCGGCTGCGGGCGAGAACCTCTTCGACGGAGTGCTCGATGAACACGTCGAGGAACAGCGGCCACTCGCCACCCTCGCCGACGTCGATCAGCCACTGCTTGAACACGCGGTACTCGGGGTAGGTGACGCCGTGCTTCAGGATCACGTCGTTGAGTGCGCCGAGCGCATCCTTGGCGATGGCCGCGAGCCGCTCCGGCGAGGTGTCGGCCGTGACGCGCTCGGCCTTGAACTTGTCGGTGGCGGCGGAGCCGGATCCGGCGGCGGTGGGGCTCTCGGTGGTGGTCATTTGTTTCTCCTTGGGCTGGGAGGGGATCGGATTGGGCTGATATCGAGTTTTGGGCGACGCGGTGGGTGTTCACGCGCCGGAGGCCTTGCACGTGTACGCTATGCGTACTAATATCACGCTGTGCGTACACCACTACTGTGCGCGCAGTCACATTGAAATGTCAACCCCGAGTCCGAATTTGCACACGAAGCGCTGGTGGAGGCCGCAATGACCGAGAGCGATCGCGATTACATCCAGAGCATCGAGCGCGGCTTCGCAGTGCTTCTCGCGTTCGACGCGCAGCGTCCGAACCCGACGCTCGCCGAACTCGCCACCGAAGCGGGACTGTCGCGCCCCGCGGTTCGCCGGATCCTGCTCACCCTGCAGAAGCTGGGGTACGTCGCCGGCTCGGGAGGCCGGTGGTCGCTCACTCCTCGCGTGCTCAGCATCGGACAGCACTACTCGGAGTCGCACGCACTGATCGAGGCCGCGATGCCCCGCCTGCTCGAGGTGGCCGAGAAGACCCAGGAGTCCGCGTCGCTCGGCGTGCTCGACGGCGCCGACGTGGTCTACGCGGCGCGCGTTCCCGTCCGCCGGATCATGAGCATCAACGTCTCCGTCGGCACCCGCGTCCCCGCCTACGCCACGTCCATGGGCCGTGCGCTCCTGGCCTGGGCCCCCGCGGATGTCGTCGAGCGGGTGGTCGCCGAGTCCACGTTCCAGAAACTCGGACCCGAGACCATCGGCACGGCAGCCGAACTCGAGCGGGAACTCGCCAAGGTCCGCGAGCAGGGGTTCGCCCTGACGTCCGAGGAGTTGGAGAAGGGTTTGATTTCGCTGGCCGCCCCCGTCCACGACGCGGGCGGCACAGTGGTCGGCGTGGTCGCGTGCTCCACGTCGTCCGCACGGAACACTCCGGCGCAGTTCCGGGAACAGGCCGTTCCCTGCGTCCTCGCCGCCGCGGCCGCCCTGAGCGCGGACATGGGTTTCGCCGGCTGACGGCGTCACGTCGGTCAGATCGGGTCGAGCACGAAGTCGCAGGAGACCTGTCCGCCGGCACCGAGGTCGACGGGCGACTCGACGGCGGACGCGACCACTTCTCGCGACGCGCCCGGGGTCGGCACCAGGCGTGTCTCGAGCGGCCGGAAGCCGCGCGCGTGTACGACGACGTTGACGTGTCCGATATCGGCTTCGCCTCGGGCGCTAGAGAATTCACATGGCGCGGGCTGCACGGTCGAGATGTCGAAGCGGCCCCCGGCGCACGTGACGACGATGCCGCGCAGGTTGTTGCGCAGAATTTCGACGGAGTACCCGGAGTAGCAACCGTCGGCGTCCGCGTGCCAGATCTCGAGCTCCGCCCCCGACAGCGGTTCGCCGTCGCGTGAGCGCACGATTCCCGCGATGCGGAGCGGAGTTCCCGGTTCGCCGGGAAGTGCCGCGAGGTTCGCCTTCCACGGCAGCACTCGCTGCGCGGGGAGGTAGAACTCCCGGTCGACGTGGTCGAGGCCTGCCTGGTCCACGTGAGGTGCGGTCGTCGTCGATGTCGAGGTCATCACCTGATCCGATCCTCTCGTACGCTGTGCGTACATTTAGAACGCTGTGCGGTCGATGTCGAGTGTGCGCGTGGTCACACGCATTCGTCAACCTCGGTCCGTTCACATCGCGGACGGGTCGCCCCGGTGCATCTGTGGGATAATTTCCCCGCCACCGGCGGACAACGACGTTTCGCCGTCCCCGGTTCGCGCCCTCGTGCCGGCCACGTCGAATTCCCGAGGATCACATCGATGACCACGCCTCCCCGCAGCATCACCCTCCGCTTCCTGGCCGCACCCACCGAGGTGGCGACGCTCGGAGGGGCCGTCCAAGGGGGCCGGATCCTCGAATGGATCGACAAGGCCGCCTACGCCTGCGCGGTCGGTTGGAGCGGGAGCTATTGCGTCACCGCCTACGTGGGAAACATCAAGTTCACCCGGTCCATCGAGTCGGGACACCTCGTCGAGGTCGAAGCCCGGCTCGTCCACACCGGGCGCTCCAGCATGCACATCCAGTGCACCGTGTCGTCGGCCGACCCGCGCACCGGACAGTTCACCGAGGCCAGCAACTGCCTGATCATCTTCGTCGCCGTCGACGATTCCGGTAAGCCGACGAGTGTGCCGCCGTGGCAGCCCGTCACCGCCACCGACCGCGCCGAGTCCGAGGAGGCGGTCATGCGAATCGGCCTGCGGGCCGACATCGAAGAGGCGATGAGCAAGCAGAACTACACCGACGCGGGCACCGCACCGGAATCGCTCACCCGTTTCCTCGCCGCGCCCACCGACGTCAACTGGGGCGGCAAGACGCACGGTGGAACCGTGATGCGCTGGATCGACGAGGCCGCCTACCTGTGCGGCACGTCGTGGAACGGCACGCCGTGCGTGTCCGTCTACGCCGGCGGGGTGCGCTTCTACCGCCCGATCCAGATCGGTCACGTCGTCGAGGTCGACGCCCGCCTGCTGCACACCGGTGCGCAGACCATGCACATCTCGGTGCACGTGCGGTCCGGCGACCCGCGCACCCGCGAAATGAACCTCACCACGCATTGCCTCACCGTCGTCGCCGCCGTCGACGAGGACGGCGCCGCGACGGCAGTGCAGCAGTGGGTGCCCCAGTCCGACGAGGACCGCAAGCTGGAGGCGCACGCCCGCGAACTCATCGCCCTCCGCGACCGGGCGCGAATCGGCGCCCTGGCGTAATCCGCCCGAGTAGCGTCACGGGAAACGGTCTACCCGCGGAAGGAGCGGGGGATGCCCGGGAACCGTCCACTCGACCCGCAGTTGTCCCGGCGGCGTGTGCTGCAGTGGGGAGCGGGAGCCGCACTCCTCGGGCTCACCGGGGCCTGCGCCCGCAGCGACGACACCGAGGCTGCGATCGGACCCGACTCCCCGGAGGTGCGCGCGTACGCCGAGTCCGAGGAACGCCGGTTTCCCGGCGGCAGACCGATCGCCTATGAACTCTCCGCGACGCAGTCCGACGTCGACATCGCAGGTACCCGCACCGCCGCATGGTTATACAACACGCAACTGCCGGGCCCGATCCTGCGGGCCGACGTCGGGGACAGGGTCCAGGTGCGGTTTCGCAATCAGCTCCCGGATCCCACCACCGTGCACTGGCACGGGCTGGCCATCCGCAACGACATGGACGGGGTCCCGGACGTTACCCAGGCTCCGATACCGGCGGGCACAGAGTTCGTGTACGACTTCATCCCGCCCGACCCGGGCACGTACTGGTACCACACGCACGGCGACCTCCAGCGCGGCCGGGGGCTGTACGGGGCCCTGATCGTCGACGATCCCGCGGCACCCGCGAACTACGACGCCGAATTCGTGGTCGTGCTCTCCGACTGGTTGACCGACCGCACGCCGTCGCAGGTCTTCGACGAACTCCGCGGCGGGCGGATGACGTCCATGGCCGAGATGACGTCGCCCGTGCTCAGCGGCGACTCCGGCGACGTCCGGTACCCGGTGTACCTCCTGAACGGGAAACCACCCGGCGATCCGGCCGTCTTCACGGCACGGCCGGGGCAACGCGCCCGTATCCGGCTGATCAACGCGGGTGACGACACCGCGTTCCGGGTCGCGCTGGGTGGCCACCGGTTGACCGTCACGGATACGGACGGTTTCCCCGTCGAACCGGTCGACACCGACTCGGTGCTGATCGGCATGGGCGAGCGGTACGACGCCGTCGTCACCCTGCAGGACGGGGCGTTCCCGCTGGTTGCGGTCGCCGAGGGGAAGGGCGCGCAGGGATTCGCGGTGGTGCGCACCGGCGGTGGCGCGGCCCCCGACCCTGCCGTGGTGCCCCGCGAACTGGGCCCTCCCCCGCTCACCGTGGCCGACCTGCGGGCCACCGACGCCGTCCGGCTCCCCGTCGTCGACCCGGGTGTCACCCTGGAGGCGTCGCTCGGCGGCGACATGAAGCAGTACGTGTGGACGGTGAACGGCCGGGCTTATCCCGACCACACGCCGCTGACCGTCCACCGGGACCAGCGAGTGCGGCTGGTCTACACGAACCCCACGATGATGTTCCACCCCATGCACCTGCACGGGCACACGTTCGCCGTGGCCCGGCCGGACGGCTCCGGACCGCGGAAGGACACCGTGATCGTGCTTCCCGGGCAGACCGTCGCCGCCGACATCGACACGACCAACCCTGGTCAGTGGATCACGCACTGCCACAACGACTATCACCTTGCCGCCGGGATGGCGACGATCTTCTCCTACGTGAGCTGACGCCGCACCGTCAGCCCCGGAGCGCTTCCGAGGGCGCCACGCCGTACTTCCGGCGGTACGCCGCCGCGAACCGGCCCGTGTGGGTGAAACCCCAGCGCATCGCGACCTCGGCGACCGTCGACGAACCGTCCGCGCGCAGCAGGTCGTCGTGGACGCGTTCGAGCCGCACGTTCAGCAGGTAGTCGCGGGGGCTCACCCCGACGTACTCCTGGAATCCCTCCTGCAGGCGGCGGACCCCGACACCCGCGATCCCGGCCATCTCGGCCGCCGTCCACGCCCGCGCGGGGTCGGCGTGGATCTCGTCGATGACGCGCTTGACGATGCGCGGCCGGGTACCGGCACCGGCCGTCTCGTCGTCCGGGATCGCCGCCAGGACCAGTGCCGTGGTGACCGCCCCTGACAGTTGCTCGGCGACGAGCGGGTTCGTGTAGATGCCGCCCGACCGCAGCATCTGGTCGAGCAGTGACCGCACCAGGGCCAGCCAGCTGGCACCGTTCTCGCTGGTCAGGTCCAGCTGCGGGGGAAGTCGCAGCCCTGGCCGCGCCAGGATCCGCGCCATCTCGCGGTGCAGGTAGTCGCGGTCGACGCGCACGCCGATGATCGAGCAGTCCTTGCTCCAGTCGGTGATGAGCGTCGTCGTGTCGGGTGGGCATATCGTTCCCTCCCCGGGCACGGACGACACCTCGTGCTTGCCGGTCACCGATTCCAGATGTCCCGACAGCGGCACGTTGATCGCATACGCGCCAGGGTGGTCGGTTTGGATCGACACGTCGGCGCCCCAACCGATATGGGTGATCTTCACGGGCCCGAGTTCCACCGCCTCCGCGACGGTGTTGCCCGCGTTCGACCTGTTCAGCGGGGTCAGCCGGTGCGGGAAGTACACGTCCGACACCACGTGCGACGCTTCGTCCCAATCTTCGGGGCGAATCAGCTTGGACGCGGGCAGCATGGCACCAGTGTGACTACGGACACCTTCGATTGCAATTTTCGGCGTGATCCAAGTCACCGCGCAAAGCGGATCACCTCCGCGCTCAGCGGATCGACGCACCGTTCCCACGGTCGTACTTTCGTCCGTATCTCATCAGCGCCCCGGACAGGAAGGGAGGCTCCGACCATGGAGCAACGCGAACTCCGGAACATTTTCGGGCAGTTTGCCAGCGGAGTCACGGTCATCACGTGCGCCAACTCCGAGGGCCTGCCGCACGGAGCGACGGTCACCGCCTTCACCGCCGTCTCGATCGAGCCGAGACTGTGCCAGATCACCCTGACCCGAAAGTCCAAGGCCTGCAACTACTTGAGCAAGGCGCCGTTCGCTGTCAACATTCTCGCCGCCGACCAGGTGGACACCGCGATGCATTTCGCCGGGCGACCGCAGAACCCCGAACCCGTGTGGGCCGACGGACCGACCGCCCCCATCATCTGCGGTGCCGCCGCCACGTTGTCGTGCCGGCCGTGGGCCGAGTACGACGGCGGCGACCACATCATCTTCATCGGTGAGATCGTCGCGGCCGAATCCAGCGGCAAGGACCCGCTGCTTTTCTACCGGAGCACCTTCCACGACCTCGGCTCACCGTCCGCGTCGGCCGCGTGGAACGGATCGATGGACGATCCGAACAACGGCTGGTTCGACTCCACCACCTCCTTCACCCCATTCCATCTTCAGCCCGCCAACTGACCGCCCGATCCGAAAGGACATTCCATGACCACCACCGAAAATGCTCCCGAGACCGCGCTCGACCCGACGAAGGTCAACCCGGCCGCAGACTGCGAAGCCAACCGCACCGCCAACTTCGCGTCGCGCCCGATGACCGGCGACGAGTACATCGAGTCGTTGCGCGACGACCGCGAAATCTGGTTGCACGGCGAGCGTGTCGAGGACGTCACCACGCATCCGGCGTTCCGCAACCCCATCCGGATGACCGCACGCCTCTACGACTCGATGCACACCGGCGAACACGTCGACAAGGTCACCACCCCCACCGACACCGGCAACGGCGGCGTCACGATGCCGTTCTTCAAGGCACCGAAGTCCTCGGACGACCTGCTGAAGGAACGCGACGCCATCGCCACCTGGGCGCGCATGACGTACGGCTGGATGGGCCGGTCCCCCGATTACAAGGCCTCCTTCCTCGGCACCCTGCATGCCAACAAGGAGCTGTACTCCCCGTTCCAGGACAACGCAGAACGCTGGTACAAGGAATCGCAGGAAAAGGTTCTCTACTGGAACCACGCGATCATCAACCCGCCCGTCGACCGCCAGCTCCCGCCCGACGAGGTCGGCGACGTGTTCATGAAGGTGGAGAAGGAGACCGATGCCGGCCTCATCGTCAGTGGCGCCAAGGTCGTGGCCACCGGCTCGGCCATCACCAACTACAACTTCATCGCCCACTACGGCCTGCCGATCAAGAAGAAGGAATTCGCCCTCATCTGCACCGTCCCGATGGACGCACCGGGCGTGAAGCTGATCTGCCGGTCCTCGTTCACCCAGAACGCGGCCGTGATGGGCACCCCGTTCGACTACCCGCTGTCGAGCCGCATGGACGAGAACGACACCATCTTCATCTTCGACAAGGTGCTCGTACCGTGGGAGAACGTCTTCATGTACGGCGACGTCGACAAGATCAACGGCTTCTTCCCGCAGTCCGGATTCCTGCCCCGCTTCACGTTCCAGGGCTGCACCCGTCTCGCCGTGAAGCTCGACTTCATCGCCGGCATGCTGATGAAGGCCCTCGACGCCACCGGCGCGGGCGGTTTCCGCGGCGTGCAGACCCGCGTCGGTGAGGTCATCGGCTGGCGAAACCTGTTCTGGTCACTCACCGAATCGATGGCACGCAACCCCGAGCCGTGGATCGGCGACACCGTCATCCCCAAGCTCGAATACGGCCTCACGTACCGCATGTTCATGATTCAGGGCTACCCGCGGATCAAGGAGATCATCGAACAGGACGTCGCGTCCGGTCTGATCTACCTGCCCTCGAGCGCCCGCGACTTCAAGAGCCCCGACGTCCGCCCGTACCTCGACAAGTACGTCCGCGGCTCCGACGGCATGACCGCCGTCGAACGTGTCAAGATCATGAAGGCACTGTGGGATTCGATCGGCAGTGAGTTCGGCGGCCGGCACGAACTCTACGAGCGCAACTACTCCGGCAACCACGAAAACGTCAAGGCGGAACTGCTGTTCGCCGCCGAGAACCGTGGCGACGTCGCCTCCATGAAGGGCTTCGCCGAGCAGTGCTTGTCCGAATACGACCTCGACGGCTGGACGGTCCCCGACCTCATCGGCAACGACGACGTCTCGTACTTCGGCAACAAGTAACCGCACAGCCGCGCAATCCCCGTCAGAAGCGAATCAGCTCTGACGGGGATTTGCCGTATCGCCGGCGGTACGCGGCAGAGAACCGGCCCGCATGGGTGAACCCCCACCGGGCAGCGACTTCGGAGACCGTGACACCGGGTTCCAGTGCCCTCAGGTCGGCGTCGGCGCGACTCAGGCGGATGTCGAGGAGGCATTCCGACGGACTGCGCCCGACGTACTCGCGAAACCCTTCCTGCAACCGGCGGACGCTTGTACCCGCCAGCTCGGCCATGTCGGCTGCCGTCCAGGCGCGGGCCGGGTCGTCGTTGAGTCCGTCGAGCACTCGTTTGACGATTCGCGGTCGGGGTGCGCCCCCGCGCACCTCCTCGTCGGGCGTGACGGCAAGGACGAACGCCGAGGTGATCGCGCCGGCGAGCTGTGGGCCGACCACCGGGTTGGCCAGGAGGTCGGCCGGCTCCCGCAGTTGCGCGGTCAATGAGCGCACCAGACGAAACCAGCTGTGCCCCGGGGCCTCGGTGAGATCGATCTGCGACGGTAGGTGCAGCCCGGGCCGCAGGTCGGAGCCGAGGATCCGGTCAGCCTCCTGCTCGAGGTAGGCGCTGTCGAATTTGACGCCGAGCACCGAGCAGTCGCCGCTCCACCGGGTGATCAGGGTCGGCTCGTCCGCCCGGAAGACCGTGGCCTGACCGGGCCGAGACAGCACCGTGTCGCCCTGCGAACAGGACTCCAGCGAACCGGACAGCGGAATGTTGATCTCGTACGCATCCGGATAGTCGCACTCGATCGACACGTCGGCACCCCAGCCCAGCCTCCCGAGAGTGACGGGGCCGAGGTCAACGGTCCGCATCGACAGCTTCATCGCTCCGTTCGGCGACAAGTCGGTCAACGTGTGGGGAAAGTACGCACCGGCCACCGCCCTCGACGCCGCATCCCAGTCCTGGGTTTCGGTGATCGTCGATGCCATCGTCATGCACCTGCCTCACTGAAGAATCGTTCCGACCTCATTGAAACCGTGTCGTCACGCCTAGTCGAGGATAACTGAGACCGCAATCACAAGTAGTCGCGCAGATGGTCCAGAGACCGCGCAGAGTGGCTAGACCACCCTCCTGCGACGGCCTACCTTCTTCCTCACCCCGCTCACACAACGAAAGTTGTTTCCGAGCAGTTGCTTTGAATGAGGAGATTCAGATGACCGCCACCCTGTCTTGGCTCGACGAGATCACGATGACGGAACTCGAGCGCAACCCGTACCCCGTCTACGAGCGGCTGCGCGCCGAGGCGCCGCTGGCCTACGTGCCGGTCCTCGGCTCGTTCGTCGCGACCACCGCCGACCTGTGCCGCACCATCGCCAACAGCCCCGACTTCGAGGGGATCATCACCAAAGCCGGCGGCCGCACGTTCGGTCACCCTGCGGTGATCGGCGTCAACGGCGAGATCCACCGCGATCTCCGCTCGATGGTCGACCCCGCACTGCAACCGTCGGAGGTGGACCGCTGGGTCGACGGACTCGTCCGCCCCATCGCGCGGCGCTACGTGGAGCAGTTCGAGAACGACGGCAAGGCCGATCTGGTCTCGCAGTACTGCGAACCCGTCAGCGTGCGCGCGCTCGGTGACCTCCTGGGGCTGAACGAGGTCAGCTCGGACACGTTGCGCGACTGGTTCCACCGGCTGTCGAACTCCTTCACCAATGCCGGAGTGGATGCGGACGGCGAGTTCACGAACCCGGAGGGATTCGTGCAGGGCGACGAGGCCAAGGCAGAGATCCGGGCCGTCGTCGATCCGCTCATCGACAAGTGGACCGTCCACCCCGACGACAGCGCCATCTCGCACTGGCTGCACGACGGCATGCCCGAAGGACAGGTCCGCGACCGCGAGTACATCTACCCCACGCTCTTCGTCTACCTGCTGGGCGCGATGCAGGAACCCGGGCACGGAATGGCATCGACACTCGTGGGCCTGTTCACCCGCCCCGAGCAGCTCGAGGCCGTCATCGACGAGCCTGCCCTGATTCCGCGGGCGATATCCGAGGGAATGCGCTGGACCTCCCCGATCTGGTCGGCCACGGCCCGCATCAGCACCAAGGACGTCACGCTCGGGGACGTGTTCCTTCCCGAAGGATCCGTGGTCCTGTTGTCCTACGGTTCGGCCAACCACGACACCGCCGTCTACGACGCCCCCTCCGACTACGACATGACGCGCCCTCCGCTCCCCCACCTGGCGTTCGGTTCCGGCAACCACGCGTGCGCGGGTATCTACTTCGCGAACCACGTCTGCCGCATCGGCCTGGAGGAGTTGTTCGAGGCGATCCCGAACCTCGAACGTGACTCCGGCGCGGACGTGGAGTTCTGGGGCTGGGGTTTCCGCGGCCCGACCGCCCTCCGGGCCACGTGGGAGGTGTAGCCGTGACCTTCACCGTTTCGGTCGCCGCGGACAGGGTGGAATGCCGCCCCGACCAGCCGATACTCGACGCTTTCCTCCGGGGCAGCGTGTGGATGCCGAACTCGTGCAACCAGGGCACGTGCGGAACGTGCAAGCTGCGGGTCGTGTCGGGATCGGTCGATCATGGGCGTTCGCCCGAGGACACGCTCACCCAGGCCGACCGCGAGCAGGGTTTCGCCCTGGCCTGCCAGGCCACACCGTGCAGTGACACCGTGGTGGAACGCCTGGACACGGCGCCGGCGGGCACCGTCCACGCCCTGCGGGACCTCATCGGCACCGTGAGTGCGATCGAGGACGTCGCCCGTGACACGCGGCGGGTTCTCGTCACGCTCGACAGCCCGCTCGAATTCTCCGCAGGGCAGTACGTCGAACTGCGAGTACCCGGCACCGACCACGGCCGCCAGTACTCGATGGCGAACACGCCGGGCGAGTCGAAACAGCTCGAGTTCCACATCCGCAGGCAACCGGGTGGAGTCGCGACGGACGGTTGGGTCTTCGGCACGCTGTCCGTCGGCGAGCGAGTCGAGATGACGGGGCCGCTCGGCGACTTCCGTCTCGATCCGGAGGACGAGGGTCCGATGATCCTGCTCGGCGGCGGAACCGGGCTCGCCCCGCTGAAATCGATGGTCCGCCAGGCACTCACGGTCACACCGGAACGCGCGATCCACCTCTATCACGGCGTGCGGGAAGCAGCCGACCTGTACGACGTCGACCTGTTTCGGGAGTGGGAACGCGCGCACCCGGGGTTCCGATACGTTCCGTGTCTGAGCGATTCGACGTGGTCCGGCCGGACGGGCTTCGTCACCGACACGTTCGTGGAGGACTTCGACACCTGTCGCGGCTACTCCGGGTACCTGTGCGGGCCTCCGGCGATGGTCGACGCCGGAGTCAAGGCGTTCAAGCGCCGGCGCATGGCTCCTCGACGCATCTTCCGGGAGAAGTTCACGCCCGCCGCGTGACGACCGCACCCCGATGCGTACGCCGAGGCCCTCCGAGCCTCGGCGTACGCATGCCGGACACGTCCTAGTCAGTACTCGGTAAATGCCTAGTGTGATGCAGCGCACAGGCTGCAAGAGTGGAATTCATTGCCGGACCCGGGCGCCCTCGCAGGGCGCAAGCCCCCGGAGATCTTGGAGGATCCCATGACTGACACCCTGTACACAGCGCCGTCCGACGACGTGCGCGCCAAGCTGGCCGACGCGCTGATCGAGGACGCGGAAACCGGCCGCTACCAGGTGCGACGCAGCGTATTCACGGACGAGGACCTGTTCGAACTCGAGATGAAGCACATCTTCGAGGGCAACTGGATCTACCTGGCCCACGAAAGCCAGATCCCGAATGTCGGCGACTACTTCACCACGTACATGGGCCGCCAGCCGATCGTGATCTCCCGCAACAAGGAGGGCGAACTCAACGCCCTGGTGAACGCGTGCAGCCACCGCGGCGCCATGCTCTGCAGGCGCAAGACGGACAACCGGACCACGTTCACCTGCCCGTTCCACGGCTGGACGTTCAACAACTCCGGCAAGCTCCTCAAGGTCAAGGACCCGCGTGAGGCCGGCTACCCGGAACAGTTCAACAAGGACGGCTCCCACGACCTCACCAAGGTCGCGCGGTTCGAGAACTACCGCGGTTTCCTGTTCGGCAGCCTCAATGCCGACGTCCCGCCGCTCGAGGAGCACCTCGGTGACACCACGAAGATCATCGACATGATCGTCGACCAGTCGCCCGACGGCCTCGAGGTCCTGCGCGGTGCGTCCACCTACACCTACGACGGCAACTGGAAGCTGCAGACCGAGAACGGTGCCGACGGCTACCACGTGTCCGCCACCCACTGGAATTACGCCGCGACCACGTCGCGCCGGGAGTCGGGCGAGTCCACCAACGCCACGAAGGCGATGGACGCCGGCAAGTGGTCGAAGCAGCAGGGCGGATACTACTCGTTCGACAACGGTCACCTGCTGCTGTGGACCAAGTGGGCCGACCCCGCCAACCGTCCCCTCAACGAGCGTCGCGACGAACTCGTCGCCGAGTACGGCGAGGACCGCGCCGACTGGATGATCGGCGTGTCGCGCAACCTGTGCCTGTACCCGAACGTGTACCTGATGGACCAGTTCGGTTCGCAGATCCGGCATTTCCGTCCGATCTCCGTCGACAAGACCGAGGTCACCATCTACTGCATCGCCCCCAAGGGTGAGAGCCGCACGGCACGCGCCGCCCGCATCCGCCAGTACGAGGACTTCTTCAACGCCACCGGCATGGCCACCCCGGACGATCTCGAGGAGTTCCGCTCCTGCCAGAAGACGTACCAGGCCGGCGCCGCCCCGTTCAACGACCTGAGCCGCGGTGTCACCCACCAACTCCAGGGCCCCGACGAGGACGCGAAGAAGATCGGCATCAACCCCATCTCCAGCGGTGTGAAGACCGAGGACGAGGGCCTGTACCCGATCCAGCACGGCTACTGGGTGCAAGCGCTCACCAAGGCGCTCGACGCCGACGTTGCCGCGAACAACCGCTGAGGGAGACGAGAAACATGACCGCAGTAGCCGAAAGCACTGTCACCCAGCACGACATCGAACAGTTCCTCTACCGTGAGGCCCGCTACCTCGACGACCGCGAGTTCGAGAAGTGGATCGAGTGCTACCACCCCGCCTCCGAGTTCTGGATGCCGGCGTGGGCCGACGACGGTGAACTGACCACCGACCCGATGACCGAGATCTCCCTGATCTACTACGCCAACCGTGGTGGCATCGAGGACCGGGTGTTCCGCATCAAGACCGACCGGTCGAGCGCGACGAGCCTGCCGGAACCCCGCACCGGTCACAACATCTCGAACGTCGAGGTCATCGAGCGTCGCGGCGACGTCGTGGACGTCCGGTTCAACTGGTTCACGCTCTACTTCCGGTACAACACGGTCGACACGTACTTCGGGAATTCGTTCTACACCATCGATTTCTCCGGTGAGCAGCCTCTGATCCTGAAGAAGAAGGTCGTGCTCAAGAACGACTACATCCACCACGTGGTGGACATCTACCACATCTGATTTCTTCCCCATTCTTCGCGAATCGAGCTGTTTTCCATGACTTTCCAAGTTGCACTGAGTTTCGAGGACGGGATCACCCGCTTCATCAAGTGTGACGGCGACGAGACGGTCGCCGACGCGTCCTACCGCGCGCGCATCAACATTCCCCTCGACTGCCGAGACGGGGCGTGCGGCACCTGCAAGTCGCTCTGCGAATCCGGCACGTACGACGGCGGCGACTACATCGAGGAGGCGCTCACCGACGAAGAGGCGGAGCACGGTTACTGCCTTCCGTGCCAGATGATGCCGGAAAGCGATCTGGTACTGCAGATCCCGACCACGTCCGACGTCGCCAAGACTGCCGCGGGCACGTTCACGTCGACGGTAACGGAGATCCGCAAGTTCTCCGACACCACCATCGGGTTCACGATCGAGATCGCGAACCGGGACGACCTCGTCTTCCTCCCCGGCCAGTACGTGAACATCACCGTTCCCGGAACCGAAGCGACGCGCTCGTACTCGTTCAGCACCGGACCCACGTCGAAGGAACTGTCGTTCCTGGTCAAGATCACCGACGGCGGCCTGATGTCGGAGTACCTGCGCAGCCGCGCACAGGTCGGCGACACCCTCGAGTTCACCGGCCCGATGGGAAGCTTCTTCCTCCGCGAGCAGAAGCGTCGCGCCCTGCTGCTGGCCGGCGGCACCGGGCTGGCCCCGCTGCTGTCGATCCTCGACAAGATGCGCACCGACGCCGCCGACCACCCCGTGCACCTGGTCTACGGTGTCTCGTCCGACGCGGACCTGGTGGAACTGGACAAGCTCGAGGAATACACGAAGTCCCTGCCCCAGTTCACGTTCGACTACTGTGTGTCCGACCCGGCGAGCAGTGCGCCGAACAAGGGTTACGTCACCGGACTGTTCGAGCCCGCACACCTGAACGACGGCGATGTGGACGTGTACCTGTGCGGTCCGCCTCCCATGGTCGAGGCGGTGCGCGACCACCTGAAGTCGGAGGGCGTCACGCCGGCGAACTTCTACTTCGAGAAGTTCAACAACGCGGCGACGCCCAGTGGGTCCGAGGCGTCCGCACCGCCGGCGGCCGAGACGGTCGAGGCGGCCCCCGAGTACGAGATCGGCGAGGAACACCAGCCTCTGTCCGAGTCGGACGCACAGTTCGACGCCCGCATGGCGCTCGAACTCGGTGCGATGGAACTGACCATCGGCCGGATGACGCAGGAACAGCTGTCCGAGTACCGGATCCTCGCCGAGACCTCGTGCGAATCGATCGAGAACGACCACTTCACGGACGCCGGCGCGTTCACCGACACCAACGCCGCCTTCCACGAATTCCTGTTCCGGTGCACCGCCAACGACGTGCTCCTCGAGGCGTACAACCGCCTGGAGGTCACGCAGCTCATGACGAAGGTGCTCCGCACCGCGGACTGGGTGGACGAGCACATCCAGCACGACCACCTCGACATCGTCACCGCGTTCGAAAAGGGTGACCGGGCCGCCGCCCACGACCTGATCGTCAGCCACAGCGCGCACGCGAAGGCCACCATGTGCCGCGCCATCGAAAGGAGTGCCGTCGCATGAGCGGACTCGTCACTCCGCACCGCTTCGACGGCAAGGTCGTCGCGGTCACCGGCGCAGCGCAGGGCATCGGCCTGACGGTCGCGACCCGACTCGCGGCCGAGGGTGCGTCGCTGATCCTGATCGACCGGGCCGAAATCGTCCACGAGGTCGCGAAGGGGTTGCGCGAGAACGGCACCGACGCGCACAGCATCACCGCCGACCTGGAACAGTTCGCCGACGCCGAGGCGGCGATCGACGAGGCGCGGCAGCAGCACGGCCGGCTCGACGTACTGATCAACAACGTCGGCGGCACCATCTGGGCCAAGCCGTACGAGCACTACACGGCGGAGCAGATCCAGGCGGAGGTGCAGCGGTCGCTGTTCCCGACCCTGTGGACGTGCCGCGCCGTCCTCCCCCACCTGATCGCGCAGCAGTCGGGCACCATCGTCAACGTGTCCTCGGTGGCCACGCGGGGCGTCAACCGCGTGCCCTACGCGGCGTCGAAGGGCGGGGTCAACGCCCTCACCGCCTCCCTGGCTCTCGAAGCCGCGCAGTACGGAATCCGTGTGGTCGCCACCGCTCCCGGCGGCACCGAGGCGCCCGCTCGCCGTGTTCCCCGCGGTCCCGGCGCTGAGACCGACCAGGAAAAGGCCTGGTACCAGCAGATCGTCGACCAGACCGTCGACTCGTCCCTGCTGAAGCGGTACGGAACGCTGGACGAGCAGGCCGCGGCCATCGTCTTCCTGGCCTCCGACGAGGCCACCTATATCACCGGGACGGTGCTGCCCGTCGCCGGTGGCGACCTCGGCTAGCAGCCCACAGATCTCGACCGCCTCATCGGCGGGGCGCATTGCATCGTCTCGCCGTTGGGGCACTTCTTTAGCCGAATTCGATTGTGACACAGCGCACTTACGAGTACTACCCGGTTCCCCGTCACACCCACCGAGCGGAGATTACCATGAACCCATCCACCACCCCCGAAACCTGGGCAAGTCCGAGACACCGTAGTGCCGTCACGTGGGTCGTCGCGATCGCCACGATCGCGATCATCTTCGACGGCTACGACCTGGTCGTGTACGGCACCATCCTCCCGACGTTGATGAACGATCCCGGCGAACTCGGGGAGATCTCCGCGCAGCAGGCCGGGGCCCTGGGCTCGTACGCGCTGATCGGGGTCATGGTGGGCGCACTGACCGCCGGCGCCGTCGGCGACTACCTCGGCCGGCGGCGCATGATGCTCGTCAACATCGTCTGGTTCTCCATCGGAATGGGACTCGCCGCGCTGGCCACCAATGTGACCATGTTCGGCCTGCTGCGATTCTTCACCGGCATCGGAGTCGGTGGCCTCGTCGCCACTGCCGGGGCGATGGTGGCGGAGTTCGCACCGCCCGGGAAGCGAAACCTGTACAACGCCATCGTCTACAGCGGCGTCCCCGCCGGCGGGGTGCTCGCCTCCCTCCTCGCGATCGTCCTGCGCGACACGATCGGCTGGCGCGGCCTCTTCTGGATCGGCGCACTGCCCATCGTGATCCTGCTTCCGCTGGCTCTCGTGAAGCTGCCCGAGTCGCCGAAGTGGCTCGTCGCCCGCGGCCACGAGGACAAGGCACGCCGCATCTCCGAACGCACCGGCATCCCGATGCCCGACGCCGACGAGATCGCCGCGGAACGGGCGTCGGTCGAGAAGGTCGGCTTCGCCGCACTCGCGACGCGCCGTTACGCCTGGGGCACTGCTCTTCTCGGAATGATGAGCTTCTCCGGTCTGCTGCTCACGTACGGACTCAACACGTGGCTTCCGAAGATCATGGAAGACGCCGGTTTCAACGCGAAGGGTTCGCTGTCGTTCCTGCTCGTCCTCAACGGCGGCGCGATCCTCGGCGGCCTGATTGCCTCCAAGGTCGCCGACGGCATCGGACCGCAACGCGTCGTCGCCACGACGTTCGGTCTCGCCGCGCTGGCCCTGATCCTGCTGACGCTCGGATTCCCGCTCCCGGTGCTCCTCGCGTCCGTCGCCGTCGCCGGAGTCGGCACCATCGGCACCCAGGTCCTGATCTACGGCTTCGTCTCCAACTATTACTCGACGTCCGCGCGCGGCGCCGGGGTGGCCTGGTGCGCCGGATTCGGCCGGCTGGGCGGCATCTTCGGCCCCCTGATCGGCGGAGCACTGATCAGCGCCGGAATCAGCAGCCAGGTGGCGTTCTACGTCTTCGCGGGCATCGCCGTCCTGGGCGGGATCGTGACATTCTTCGTTCCGCGCGCACGGGTCACCCGCGCTGCGCCGGCAGCCGCCTACTCCACCGTCCAGGTGTCGTGACCGGTCAGCAGTCGCTGCAGCGAGCCGTCGTCGACGGGGTCCTTCTCCTGCGCGATCTCGTTCTGCAGGCGCACCATGTCGTCGTACGTGTCCCGCGTGACGCTGCGGAACACACCGGTCACGGTGTGGGTGAGGTCCTGGTCGGAGAGCCTCGACAGTGCGTACGCGTAGTCGGGGTCGTCGGTGTGGGCGTCGTGCACGACGATGTCGTCCCGGTCGACGTCGGCGGTCGCAACCACCTTCAGACCGAAACCCGATCGGACGACGCAGTATTCGCCTGCTCCGCCGAAGACGATCGGCTCGCCGTGGGTCAGCGGGATGAGGCGCTGCTCGGAACCGTCCTTGCGTAGGACGTCGAACGAGCCGTCGTTGAAGATCGGGCAGTCCTGGTAAATCTCCACGAACGACGTGCCGCGGTGGGCCGCAGCCTGCCGCAGCACCTCCGTCAGCCCCTTGCGGTCCGAGTCCATGGCGCGGGCCGCGAAGGTGGCCTCGGCTCCCAGCGCGAGGGACAGTGTGTTGAACGGGTGGTCCACCGACCCCAGCGGAGTCGACTTGGTGACCTTGCCGACCTCCGACGTCGGCGAGTACTGCCCCTTGGTCAGCCCGTAGATCCTGTTGTTGAACAACAGGATCGTCATGTTGACGTTCCTCCGCAGGGCGTGGATGAGATGGTTGCCCCCGATCGACAGTGCGTCGCCGTCGCCGGTCACCACCCACACCGACAGGTCGGGGCGCGTCACCGCGAGACCCGTCGCGATGGCGGGCGCACGACCGTGGATCGAGTGCAGGCCGTACGTGTCCAGGTAGTACGGGAACCGGCTCGAGCATCCGATGCCGGAGACGAACATCAGATTCTCGCGTCGGAGTCCCAACTCCGGCAGGAAACTCCGGATCGTGGCGAGGATGACGTAATCGCCGCACCCCGGACACCAACGGACCTCCTGGTCCGTCGTGAAGTCCTTGGCCTTCTGCGGTTCGTCAGTCCTGGGCACGTGCGCGGTGGCGCTCAGGCCCAGATCCGCACCGACACGACTGATCATCCGTGTCACACCGATTCCTCCTGCCGGGGTCCGGTCGATCGGTAGGTAGCCGACGCGAGCGCGTCGGCGGTCTTCGCGAGCTCGTGCTCACGCAACGTTCCGGCCAGCGCGGAATCGATCACCTCGTGCAGTTCGTCGCCGAGGAACGCGAGCCCCTGCACCTTGGTCACCGAGTGCACGTCGACGAGGAACCTCGAGCGGAGAATCATCGCGAGCTGGCCCAGATTCATCTCCGGTGCGACGACGGTCCCGTAGCTGCGCAGCACCGCACCGAGATTGGCGGGCAGCGGGTTGATGTTGCGCACGTGCACGTGGGCCACCTTCTTGCCCTCACGGCGAGCACGCCGGCAGGCCTCGCCGATGGGTCCGTACGAGCTGCCCCACCCGACGAGCAGCAGGTCGGCCTCACCCGACGGGTCGTCGACGACCGCGTCGGGAACGTCGATTCCGTCGATCTTGGCCTGGCGCAACCTCACCATGAGGTCGTGGTTGGCGGGATCGTAGGAGATGTCGCCGCTGCCGTCGGCCTTCTCGAGTCCGCCGATGCGGTGTTCGAGCCCGGGCGTTCCCGGTATCGCCATGGCACGGGCGAGCGTCTCCCGATCGCGGGCGTACGGTGCGAACTCGCCGTCCATCGGTGGTGCCGTGTCGCAGCCGGGGTCGATCCGGTCCAGTTCGGACACGTCCGGGATGGCCCACGGTTCGCTGCCGTTGGCGATGGCGCCGTCCGACAGCAGTAGCACCGGTGTGCGGTACGTGAACGCGATCCGGGCGGCCTCGACCGCGGCATCGAAACAGTCCGCGGGTGAGCGCGGCGCGATCACGGCGACCGGAGACTCGCCGTTGCGCCCGTACATCGCCTGCAACAGGTCCGACTGTTCGGTCTTCGTCGGGAGCCCAGTGGACGGGCCACCGCGCTGGACATCGATGACGAGCAGCGGGACCTCCGTCATCACCGCCAGCCCGATGGCTTCGCTCTTCAACGCCAGTCCGGGTCCGGACGTGCTCGTCACGCCGAGCGCACCCCCGATCGACGCGCCCAGCGCCGCGCCGATTCCGGCGATCTCGTCCTCCGCCTGGAACGTGGTGACGCCGAGATTCCGGTGCTTGCTCAGCTCGTGCAAGATGTCCGATGCCGGGGTGATCGGATAGGTGCCGAGGAAGACGTCCCGCGACGCCAGCCGTCCCGCGGTCACCACCCCGTAGGCCAGGGCCGTGTTCCCGGTGACCTGGCGGTACGTGGCCGGTGGGAGCGTCGCCGCGGACACCTCGTAGGTGGTCGCGAAACTCTCCGTCGTCTCCCCGTAGTTCCACCCGGCCTTGAACGCGAGCAGGTTGCCCTCCGCGATCTGCGGCTTCGCTGCGAACTTGGTCTGCAGGAACCGCTCGATGCTGTGGGTGGGACGGTTGTACATCCACGACAGCAGTCCGAGCGCGAACATGTTCTTCGCCCGCTCGCCGTCCTTCCGGCTCAATCCGGCGGGTTCCACCGCGCCGACCGTCAACGTCGACATCGCTACCGGATGCACCACGTAGTCCTCGAGGGAGTCGTCGTCGAGGGGGCTCGTGGCGTATCCGACCTTCGCGAGATTCCGTTTGGTGAACTCGTCCGTGTTCACGATGATCATGCCGCCCCGCGGCAGATCGTCCAGGTTCGCCTTCAACGCCGCCGGATTCATGGCGACCAGGACGTCCGGGCGGTCGCCGGCGGTGAGGATGTCGTAGTCCGCGATCTGGATCTGGAACGACGACACCCCGGGGAGGGTGCCCTGAGGCGCCCGGATCTCGGCGGGGAAGTTGGGCTGGGTGGCGAGGTCGTTGCCGAACGCCGCCGCCTCAGACGTGAACCGGTCGCCGGTCAACTGCATGCCGTCGCCGGAGTCTCCGGCAAAGCGGATCGCCACCCGTTCCAGCTTCGTGGAGTTAACCTCCGTCGTCATGAATGCACCGAATCCTTCGACTCGTAGTCGTTCTGACCAGCAGCTTCTAACCTCACGGTACAAGCGTTCCCAGTTTTCGCCAGGAACACGCCGAAATCAGGCGTCGCGATACGGTGAGGGGTGTGAGTGACCCGGGGAACATCGAGCTCGTCGGGCGTTCCCGCGAACTCGCCGAACTAGAGTCGATCCTCCGTGAGGCGGGCGAGAACGCGCCCGTCGTCGTGGTCGTCGAAGGCGTGCCGGGCATCGGCAAGACCACTCTGGTGGAGCACTTCCTCGCGGCGCATCCCGACCTGCCGGCGTTCTCCGCGGTCTGCGCCCCGTGGGCGTCGGGCCATCCCTTCGGCGTCGCCGAACAACTCCTCGGTGCGGCAGTCACGTCGAAGGACCCCCTGGACGTCGCCCGCGAACTCGTCGCGGCGGTGGATCCGCCTGCTGGTGACGCGCCGTTCGTCTTCGTGCTCGACGATGCGCACTGGGCAGACCTCGCCTCACTGCAGGCGCTGACCTCCGCCGTGCACCTGCTCGACCGACCGGCGATGATCGTCCTCGTCACGAATTCGGAACCTCCCGACGGTGTTCCTGCGGACGTCCTCGACCTCCTCGACCGGCATCGCAGGCATCGGCTCCACGTCCGTCCGCTCGACGCGTCCGACACCCGCAGACTTGCGAATACCCTTGCGCATATCGACCTTCCGGCCCCGGTGGCGCACCAGCTCGTTCAGCACACGGGCGGGAATCCGCGGCACCTCACGCAACTTCTGCAGGAAGTCGATCCCAGCGCGTGGAGCCAGTGGCAGCCGGTGCTCCCCGTACCCCGCACGTTCGCCGCGAAAGTGCAGTCACAACTGTCCGCGTGCTCGGCGCCTGCCCGGGCCCTCGTCGAATCGGCGGCGGTACTCGCCGGGGATCCCCGATTCGCCGACGCTGCCGCGCTCGCCGCCATCGAGAACCCGGTGGAAGCGCTCGACGAAATCCATCGGATCGGCCTCCTCACCGTCGGCGAGCATCGCGGCGTGACCGTGCTGACCTTCCCGTCGCCGCTGACCCGGGCCGCCGTCTACCGCAGCCTCGGGCCCATCCGGCTGCGTGACCTGCACGATCATGCCGCACGGATCGTCGAGGACGAGGGCAGGCGACTGGACCATCGCGCCGCAGCCGCCCCGTTCGCCGATCCGGCGCTCGCGGACGAACTGGACACCTACTCTGCGCAGAGGGCGACCGTCGGGGCGTGGTCGACCGTCGCGGACGCATTGATCAAGTCGAGCCGCCTCACCGCGGACCGCGGCGAACGCGAACAACGCCTCATCCGGGCCGTCGACGCTCTCGTCGGCGCCAGCAACCTTCCCCAGGCACTGGCCTTCGCGCCGGAGATCGAGAGCTTCCCCGAAAGTCCGTTACGCGACGCCGTACTCGGCTACCTCGCCATCCTCCGAGGACGACCCGCGGAAGCCGATCTGCTGCTCACCCAGTCGTGGACCGCATGCGACCCCGATACCGATCCGGCCACCGCCGCGCTGATCTGCCAGCGCCGCGTCCTGGACTCCCTCGTCCGCTGGCACGGACCGGACCTCGTCGAATGGGCCAGCCGGGCCGTAGCTCTCGTCGATCCGGGCGATCCGTCGGCCGTCGAATCCGCGGCGATCATGGGACTCGGACTCGCCGCCACGGGTCGGATCGTGGAGGCACGGGCCGCCTACGACACGCTGTCCGCGAAGATCGCCCTCGGTGCCCAATCCCAGCGCTTCGACATGGCCAGGGGCTGGCTCGACCTGGCGCTGGACGATCCCGAATCGGCGCGTCAGGAACTCGAGAGCGCCGTCCCCACGGCCTTCCGGATGGGCTCGACCCGCATCTCGTTGTGGGCGCAGGCCTGGCTGGCGCGAACGCAATTCGCCCTCGGTGACTGGAGCGGCGCGATCGCCACGGTCGACCGTGCGGCACACCAGCTCGAGGACGCCGCGCTCGACCTCGTCCGGCCCCTCGTGCACTGGACCGGCGCACAGACACACGCGCTGCGCGGAAACTGGCCCGCCGCGCAGGAGCACCTCCGCCTCGCGGCGGCGAGTTCGCACGACTACCCGATGATGTTCATTCCGTCCTCCCTGGCCCGCGCCCAGTGCGCCGAAGTGCAGGCCGACTACGCCGCCGTGATCAGGGCGCTCGAGCCTCTCACCCGCCTGCACCCACGGGAGGGCATCGACGAGCCCGGCTTCTGGCAGTGGCCCGACGTCTACGCGAACGCGCTCGTGATGGCCGGTCGCGTCGACGACGCAGATGCCTTCCTCACCCCGCACGAGGAACGCGCCTCGGAGCGCGGGCACCGGTCGGCGATGGCTCGTCTCGGTTATGCCCGCGGTCGCGTCGCCGGTGCGCGTGGCGACATCGATGCCGCCCGGGACGTGTTCGAGACGGCGTTGACGCACCTCGACACCCTTCCCCTCCCCTACGATCGGGCACGCGTGAACTTCGCGTACGGCCAGACTTTGCGCCGGGCAGGCAAGCGGCGTGAAGCGGACGCCGTCATGCAGGCTGCCCGGGAGGGATATTTCGCGCTCGGAGCCACGTCCTACGTGCAGCGGTGCGACCGCGAACTCAAGGCGGGCGGCCTCAACCTCAAACGCAGCCGGTTCACACTCGAGGAACTGACTCCGCAAGAGCGGGCCGTGACCGAACTCGTCGCCGGCGGAGCCAGCAACAAGGAGGCGGCCGGCGAACTGTTCCTGTCCGTCAAGACCGTGCAGTACCACCTCACCCGGGTCTACGCGAAGCTCGGCATCCGCTCGCGCAGCGAACTCGCGGCGCAGTTCCGCGAGCAGGACTGACAGCCGAGGTGACGGGAACCTAACCCGAGGGTGCCTGTTCCGGGCACCGCCGTCCGGCCAGGCTGGATCTCGACCGATGCAGCCGACCCGCCGGAGTACCGAAATGGATGACACGATCGACGCAGTCCAAGCCGACCGCGACCTGAAGAACAAACACCGCGCCATGTGGGCTCTCGGCGACTACCCCGCCCTGGCCACCGAGATCATCGCCGGCCTCGGGCCCGCCCTGGTCCGCGCAAGCCGGGTCAGGCCCGGTGACCGTGTTCTCGACGTCGCGGCAGGCTCAGGCAACGCCGCCATCCCCGCGGCGCTGTCCGGCGCGAGCGTCGTGGCCAGTGACCTCACCCCCGAACTGTTCGACGCCGGACGCCGCCGGGCCGCCGAACTCGGAGCCGGGGTGGAGTGGCGCGAGGCCGACGCCGAGGCCATGCCGTTCGCCGACAACGAGTTCGACACCGTGCTGTCGTGCGTCGGCGTCATGTTCGCCCCGCACCATCAGGCGAGCGCCGACGAACTCGTCCGCGTCTGCCGGCCGGGAGGAACGATCGGTCTACTCAGCTGGACACCCGAAGGCTTCATCGGCCAGATGTTCGCAACGATGAAACCGTATGCACCCCCGCCCCCTCCGGGCGCGCAGCCCCCGCCACTGTGGGGTCGCGAGGAACACGTCCGGGCATTGTTCGGCCATCGCGTCACCGACGTCGTGGCAACCCGGCACACCGTGCGCATCGATCAATTCCGGTCGCCGGAGGACTTCCGTGACTACTTCAAATCCCACTACGGTCCGACCATCGCCGTGTACCGGAACATCGCCGACGACCCCGCCCGGGTCGCCGCGCTGGATCACGAACTCGCCGACCTCGCACGCCGTTTCGACCACGGCACCGGCGGCACCGTGATGAACTGGGAGTACCTCCTCCTCACCGCACGGAAGTGGTAGCGAGGTCGACCACGATCGTGCTCTCGTTGCCCGGGTCGGCAGCGTCGTACCAGATCGTCGTCGTCTGACCGTCGACGACCGGTGCGTCGCTGCTGATCAGCATTTGCCGCCGGACCCAGCGCTGCACATTGTTCGCGTCGACGAACGTGAACGTCACGACTGTCAGGATCGTGCTCGGACCGAACGGGCGCGGCGTGAAGTCGCGATACCCCTTGCCCGTCACGGTCCCCACCGTCGGCGTTCCCGATCGCACCGTGCGTGCCGCTTCCCGTCGGCGTCGCCCGCGGCGGACGGAGGTCGCGGCAGCCAACGCCGTCAACACCGCACCGAACCCGAGAACAGCGGTCGTCGGACCGTACAGCAGACCTCCGCGACCGTACTTGACGCACATGCTGATCCAGCTGATCAGCCCGAGCAAGGTGAGCGGACAACCGACGAGGAACGCCCCCAACCTCTGCCAATGCAACCCGCCTGCAGCAAGAAAGGACAGTGCGTAACCGATCGCCGCGCCGGCGACGAACAACATCACCAGCACGGCCGCCGCCTTCTTCGCGGACGGACGCCGGCCGAGCTTGGTGGCACCCCGTCGGTCGGCCGGGTCGATGATGCTCACGGCTCGACGCCAGGTGTGGTGGCGATGAACTCGAGTGATGGCGCACCGGGCGGCCGCGTGACCGTCACGTCCATCCAGATGCTCTTGCGCCACTTCGACTCGACCCGCTGGGTCATCGCCCTCCCCCTCCACCCCGACCACGCACACGTTACCCAGTCGGCAACTTGGGTATTGCCCGGTCCGGACCGGGTTGCTAGAGTCGAACATGTATCGAACGACCTTGGGGGAGGTTGGTTGTGGGGGCATTACTTCTCGAGGAATTGCGCGCATTCACGGCGCGGTTGCAATGTGCCGAGGCGGCAAGTGGCGATGCGGGATTGGGCATCGATCTGCTCGACGCGATCGAGACGTTGAAATCGGTCGGGTGCGCGGCGCAGGCGGTGATCACCGACGACGTCGCCACGAGTATCCGCGCGGACCGCAAGGCTGCCGGGTTGCCGCGGGCGGAGTGGGACCGCGGCATCGCCTCGCAGATTGCGTTGGCGCGCAGGGAATCCCCGAACCGCGGCGGCCGGCATCTGGGTTTTGCGCAGGCTCTGGTGCACGAGATGCCGCACACCCTGGCGATGTTGCAGACCGGCCGGCTGAACGAATGGCGAGCCACCCTGCTAGTGCGCGAAACAGCCTGCCTGTCGGCCGCCGATCGGGCGATCGTGGACCGCCGGTTGTGCTCGGACCCGGCCACACTCGACGGCGCCGGCGACCGCGGTCTGATCGCACGGGCGAAAGCATTGGCGGTGGAACTCGATGCCGCGGCGGTCGTGGCCCGGCATCGCAAAGCGGTGTCGGAGCGTCGGGTCACGACACGGCCGGCGCCGGACTCGATGGCCTACCTGAGCGTGCTGATGCCGGTCGAACAGGCGATCTGCCTGCAGGCCACGCTGGGACGGGACGCGGACAGTCTCATCGCGACCGGGAACAGCCGTGGCCGCACCCGCAATCAGCTGATGGTGGATCTGTTGTTCGACCGCGGCACCGGCCGGGCCGCTGCTAGTGGTGTTCCAGTGGCGGTGAATCTGGTGCTCTCGGACGAGACCCTGCTGGCGGGCGGGCACGAGGCGGCGCAGTTGCAGGGGTTCGGGCCGGTGCCGGCGGCAATCGCGCGGCAGTTGGTGGCCGATTCTGTCGATGCCGACGCGGAGACGTCGTTGCGGCGGGTGTACGCGTGTCCTCAGTCGGGGGCGTTGACGGCGATGGAGTCGCAGTCGCGCACGTTCCCGAAGGGCCTGCGAAAGCTGATCGACCTGAGGGATCGGACGTGCCGCACCCCTTGGTGTGACGCGCCCATCCGGCACCACGACCACATCCGGTCACGCCGAAAGCACGGGGCGACCAGCGTGCACAACGGGTCCGGGCTGTGTGAGGCCTGCAATTATGCGAAGGAGGCACCGGGGTGGACGGCCCGCCCGATACACCGCCCTGGCCGCACCCATCTCCTCGACCTGGGCACCCCGACCGGGCACCACTACCGGTCGGCGGCCCCGCCGCTCCCGGCCGCAGCGAGGCAGTCGGAGGTCGAGGCGATGCTCATCGCACACGTGCGTGCGTCGTGACAGCGCGATCACGCCTGGACGACGCCGACCACCGGGGCGTAATCACATGGCGGCAATGCCCGGCTGGTGTTGTCGAGGATGCTCCCGAAGACGACGAACACGATTGTGCCCCTGCCTGTCTCGAGGGTATTGGACAGCGTGACGATGTAATCGGCAGGCCGCTCCTGATACAGCGGCGCTCGCCCCGACTGCATGGTGGTGAGGTTCAGCCAGGCGACCTCGACGAGGTCGCCCTGCAGTGGCGACGACATTGCCGTGTTCAACCCGCTGAAGAAGACATTGACCTTCCCCGGCGGAATGACTGGGACAGGAAGGTTCTCGTCGACGGCGGGGCCTGCTATCGCGCGAGCTATACCGACCGAATCGTTCTGCTCACCGAAGCCTGCAGGGAGGCAGTCGGCAGCGGTGGTGTCGTACAGGAACGGTTGGGCCGTGCCCTCGACGAGATGAACCGATCGGGGGAAGTAGTTGTAGCGCGGTGTACCGGCGGCGACGCGCTCGATGGTGGTCGTGATCGACTGCGCGGTGCGAGTGCTGATCGGCATGGCGGCCGACTGGAGGGCGGCTCGCACTGCCGCCACGTGGCCGAGCGGCGGGGGCGCGGCGTGCGCTTCACCGGCTGCCATGGAAACGAGCACACCGACACACGCCGCAAATCCTGCAATTCGTCCACGCATGAATGGATGTTAGCGGCCACCGGGACTTGCCGAATCAGCTTCGTGAACGCCCGGCAAGTGCCAGGCTTGAGGTCATGGACAGCATCAACTCGATGGGTGACCGGTAATGGCCCGCCCGGTACGCGTCGTCGTGCTCGGCGCCGGCTCGTGGGGGACAACGGTGGCAGGTCTCGCCGCCCACAACACACCGACTCTGCTGTGGGCGCGGAACTCGGATACGGCCGACGAGATCAACAACGAGCACCGCAACTCCCGCTACCTCGGCGACCGCCCGCTCCCCGACTCCATGCGCTCCACAGCCGACCTGGTCGAAGCGGCCCACGAGGCCGACGTTCTCGTGGTCGGGGTGCCGTCGCACGCGGTCCGCAGCACCCTCGCCCAGATCGCCAACGAGGTGCGGGCGTGGGTGCCGGTGCTGTCTCTGGCGAAGGGGCTGGAGCCGGGAACACGGCTGCGACCCACCGAGGTGATCGCCGAGTGCCTGCCCGGGCATCCGGTCGGGCTTCTCGCGGGCCCGAATATTGCGCGGGAGATCGTGGACGGACTGGCGGCCGCGTCGGTCGTTGCCACCCAGGACGTCCGGGTGGCCACCGCCTTGCAGCCGTTGTTCGCGTCCGCCGTGTTCCGGGTGTACCGGAACACCGATGTGCTGGGCTGCGAACTCGGCGGCGTGCTGAAGAACATCGTGGCCATCGCCTCGGGCATGGCCGACGGACTGGACGTCGGCGACAACACGCGCGCGATGGTCCTGGCGCGAGGGTTGGCCGAGATGACCCGGCTGGGTGAGGCGATGGGCGCGAACCCGCGGACGTTCGCGGGACTCACCGGGGTCGGAGACCTGATCGCCACCTGTATGAGCCCGAGTTCGCGTAACCGGCGGGTGGGCGAGTACATCGCCCGCGGCATGACGGTCGACGAGGCGGTCGCCAAGTTGGGGCAGGTGGCCGAGGGCGTGAAGACGGCCCCCACCGTGATGGAACTGGCCCGCGACTACAACGTGGAGATGCCCATTGCCGCCGAGGTCGAGGCGGTGGTCGCGGGTCGGCAGACGCCGGAAGGCGCCTATCGTGGCCTGCGGAAAGTCGCTGCCGGCGGAGAGCACGAGGTGGCGTGACCGCACAACTGCAACCGGAAGTAGCACTATCTAGACGTTTCTAAGCAATCTCCTAGAAAACTGGGGCAGACTCCTGAATGGAGGCACCCCAGCAAGCAGCGTCGTGCGGGGACGTATGCGTGAGAGAAGTCAGCGATGAGTTCACCGACCTCGGTTGGTCCCGGAGACTCGTCGGCGCGCGCGTTCCCCCTGTCACCCGCGCAAACGGGGATGTGGCTCGCACAGCACGTCGACCCCACGGTTCCGGTGTCGGTCGCCCAGTACGTCGACATCCACGGCGACTTGGACCGGAGCGTCCTGACAGACGCGTGTGTCCGAGCGGCCGCCGAGTTCGAGTCGTTTTTCCTGAAGGTCTCCGACATCGACGGGCAACCGCTGCAATGGGTGGACCCGAGCCTGGACGCCTCCGTCGGCTACCTCGACTTCCGGGACAAACCGGACCCGGAGGCGTCGGCGCACGCGTGGATGCGCACCGAGACCGCCGATCCGATCGACATCCAACGCGACCGTCTGACGGTCTCGTTCCTTCTCCATGTCGGACACGACCATTACTTCTGGTATTCGCGCGCCCATCACCTCGCGATGGACGGTTTCGGGTCCGTCACGATGCTCTACCGGATCGCCGCGCTCTACACCGCCGCGGTGCACGGACTGCCACCACCCGCGAGCAGTCCGGTCGGTCTGCGGCGCATCCACGAACTCGAGACCGACTACCGCACCTCCGCCCGCCGGGAATCCGACAGGGACTACTGGACCGAGACGATGCGTGGTGTCACCCACGCGAGCACCCTCGCGCGCGGCTCCGCGCCGGCGACCGCCGGTTCCCGGAACGTCGGCGGAACGTTGACCACCGAGGCCGTCGATCAACTCGAGAAGTGCGCGGCAGCGCACGGGGTCAATCCTGCGACGCTCACCGTCTGCGCGGTCGCGGGCTATCTGGCGCGAATGACCGGCGCCGACGACGTCACGCTCAGCCTGCCGGTGTCGGCCCGCACGACCGCGGCGCTGCGTCGGTCCGGTGGCATGGTGTCCAACGTGGTGCCGCTGCGCATCACGTCCGCGGGAACGGGGACTGTCGGCGATCTGGTGTCCCGCACGCGCCTCGTGATGTCGGGTGCCCTACGACATCAGCGGTACCGGCACGAGGACATTCGCGCAGACCTGGGAAGCGCGGTGTCCGGGTCGCGACTGTTCGGCCCCGCCGTCAATATCATGCTGTTCCCCGAGGAGTTGGATCTCGGTTCGCTGCGCAGCCAATTGCATGTGCTGTCTTCGGGTCCGATCGAAGACCTCCTGGTGAATCTGTACCGGTACGGTCCCCGCGGACGTGTGCACCTCGATTTCAAGGCGAACCCGCGACTGTATTCGCAGGACGAGCTCGAGGGGCATCACACGAGATTCCTGCGGTACTTCCGGCACTTCCTCGACGCCGATGCCGCCCATCCGATCGGTGAACTCCCGGTCCTCACGGAGAACGAAACCGCGGCACTGGTCCCCTTCCCTGGGCCGCCCGACAGCGTGCCCGTCACGCTCGCCGACGTGTTCCGCGCCGCCGCCACACAGCATCCGGACGCGACCGCCGTCGTCACCGCCGGCAGCGAGATCACCTACCGCGAACTCGACGGACGATCGGATCGGATCGCTGCGACGCTGGCACGGCTGGGCGTCGGGTCCGGCGACGTCGTCGCGGTGGCTTTACCTCGGTCCTCCGATTACGTCTGCGCGGTCTGGGCCGTCGCGAAGACGGGGGCGGCATTCCTTCCGGTGGATCCGACCTACCCGGTTTCCCGTGTTCGGCACATGCTCGGCGACTCCCACGCGGCAGTCGGGTTGACGTCCGCCGAATACACGAACACGCTGCCGGACAGCACCGAGTGGTTACTGCTCGACGAGTCGGGCGGCTCGAACGTCCACGATTTTCCCACGCCGACAATACGACTCGACGACGCCGCCTACCTCGTCTACACGTCCGGATCCACCGGAGTTCCCAAGGGAGTCGTGGTCACCCACCGCGGGATCGCCAATCTGGTCTCCGCGCAGCGCACCCGACTCGACCTCGACAGCGCGGCGAGGGTCCTGCATGTCGCATCGCCGAGCTTCGACGCCTCCGTCTTCGAGATGCTGATGGCCTTCGGCTCCGGCGCTGCGCTCGTCATCGCCCCACCCGCAGTGTTCGGTGGATCCCCTCTGGCGCGGCTGATGACCACCGAACGCGTCACACACGCGGTGATCACCCCGTCGGTCCTGGCGTCGATGGACCCCGGGGAGGTCGGAGGCCTGCGCACACTCGTAGTCGCCGGTGAGAAGTGTCCACCGGAACTGGTGTCTCGGTGGGCATCCCGATGCCGGATGATCGACGCGTACGGTCCGGCGGAGACCACCGTCATGGCGACCGTCAGCGAGCCCCTCGCCGAGCCGGGACCCGTCACCGTCGGCCGGCCGATCCGAGGAGCGAGGGCGGTGGTCCTCGACCACCGGCTCCGTCCGGTCCCCGTCGGAGTGGTCGGCGAGCTGTACGTCGCGGGGACCGCCCTGGCCCGCGGGTACCACCGCAACGCCCGGCAGACGTCGGAACGGTTCGTCGCCGACCCGTACGGACCACCGGGCACCCGCATGTACCGCACCGGCGACACGGTCCGCTGGACCTACGACCACGAACTCGAGTACCTCGGACGCAGCGACGAACAGGTGAACCTGCGGGGTCTGCGCGTCGAGCCCGGCGAGATCGACGCGACACTCCTCCGGTATCCGGCGGTTCGGTTCGCTGTCACCGTAATTCGCTCGCGGGGGGCCGGCGATCAACTCGTGTCGTACGTGGTGGGCGCCGACACCGTGACCGAGCAGGACTTGCTGTCGTTCCTCAGCACCGAGCTGCCACCGCATCTGGTGCCGGCCGCCGTCGTCGTGCTCCCCGACATTCCGTTGACCCCGTCGGGCAAGCTGGACCGCACTGCCCTCCCCGAGCACAGCCGCCGGTCACGCTCCCGGACCGCCCCCAGAAATGAGCGCGAACGTACACTCCACGCCCTGTACGCCGACATTCTCGGGACGTCCGCTTTCGGTGTGGACGAGTCGTTCTTCGCGCTCGGCGGCGACAGCATCATGGCCATCCAATTGGCTTCTCGCGCACGAAGTGCGGGAATCTCGTTCACTCCGCGCGACGTATTCGAGAATCGCACGATCTCCCGTCTCGGCCAAGTCGCGGGGAGCGCCTGCGACAGACCGGTCCTCGCGGAACTGCCCGGCGGCGGGGTCGGCGACCTGCCGCTCACCCCGGCGGCCCGATTCCTCCTCGACCGGGCGGGCGTCATCGACCGGTACGCACAGGCGGTGGTGGTGGAACTGCCACGCGCTATAGATCCCGACACGCTGGACAGTGTGATCGGCGCCGTCGTCGAACGGCACGACGCACTGCGCGCGCGCCTCGTGTGCGGCGCGGACGGCACGGCGTTCCTCACTGTGCGTCCGGCAGGCGCACCGCTGCCGGTGGGCACGATCCTGCGGGTCCCGCTGCCCGCCCATGCCGACCCGGCGCAGCGTACGCGGGACGAACACGAGGCCGCAGTCTGCCGGTTGAATCCTGCTGCGGGCGTAATGGTGCAGTGCGTCTGGCTCGATCCCGGGCCGGATGACACCACCCGCCGCGGGCGCCTCCTCCTCGTCGCCCATCACCTGGTGATCGACGGGGTCTCGTGGCGAATCCTGATCGGCGATCTCGCCGCAGCGTGGACGCAGGTGAAGGCGGGGGTACCGCCTACTCTGGCATCGATCGGCACATCCCTGCGCCGGTGGTCGCACGGCCTGGTCGAGGAGGCGCAGCGGCCGGGCCGCAGGTCCGAGCTGTCGTTCTGGCGTGAGATGACCGCGTACGAGGATTCGCCGCTCGGCTCCCGCCCACTCGACGCGGGGCGTGACGTGAATTCCACCGTGGATCGGGTCCACACGGAAGTCTCTGCGGACGTCACACACTCGTTGCTCACCGATCTCCCGGCCGCCTTCCGCTGTGAGGTCAACGACGCACTGCTCACCGCGCTCACCCTCGCCCTCGCGCAATGGCAGCGCCGCCGGGGACGACCGGCCACCGCGCCGGTGATCCGGCTCGAAGGGCACGGCCGCGAGGAAGCGGTGCTCCCCGGCGCCGACCTTTCCCGCACCGTCGGGTGGTTCACCAGTATCTTCCCGATCCGCCTCGACCTCGGGGACGTCGACCTGGACGACGCGTTCGCGGGCGGCCATGCCGCGAGCACCGCGATCAAGTTGGTCAAAGAACAGTTGCGTGCGGTGCCCGACAAGGGCATCGGCTACGGGCTGTTGCGGTATCCGGGGGACGACCCCGGCCAGGTCGCCTTCAACTACCTCGGCCGGCTCGATACCGCGGAGACCGAACACGATTGGCGCCCCGTACGGGACGACGCCGCCGTGTTTTCGTCGGCGGAGCCGTCGATGCCGGTCACCGCGCTGATCGATATCACCGCGTTCACCGCCCGCGGCGTCCTCGACGCCACCTTCGCATACCCGACGGGTGCGATCGCGTCCGAGGACGTGCGGGCCCTGACCGATCTCTGGGAGCAGGCGCTGACAGCGCTCGCCGCGGTGCCGCGGTCTCCGCACGCCGGTGGGCTCACCCCGTCCGATCTGCCGCTCGTCGCCGTGGACCGCAACGACATCGACGAGTGGGAGCGTGACCGTCCGGGTCTGCTCGACGTGTGGCCGCTGACGCCGTTGCAGTCGGGCCTGCTGTTCCACGCGGCGCTCACGGGCACGGATGCCGATCCGTATGCGATGCAGGTGATCCTGAGCCTGTCCGGACACCTCGATCAGGATCGACTCCGGCGCGCATGCAGCGCCGTGCTCGCGGGGCACGCGAACCTGCGCACCGCGTTCGTGCGCGACAGTCGCGGCGTCCCGGTGCAACTCGTGCTCGACGACGTGCCGCTGCGGTGGCGGCAGATCGACCTCACGGACGTCACGGAGGATCCCGAGGACATCCTGCGCAACGACCGCACCACCCGATTCGACATGTCTGCCCCACCGCTGATTCGGTTCACCCTGCTGTCGCGGGGGCCGACCCGTGCCGACCTGGCGATCACCGCCCACCACATCGTGCTGGACGGCTGGTCCATGCCGTTGCTGGTGCGCGAACTCTTCACCGCCTACCCACGCGACGACGTCCGCACCGAGTCACCGGATTCGAGCCCGTACCGCGACTACCTGGAATGGCTGACGGCGAAGGACACCGAGGCCTCGGCGCGGGCGTGGGTTGCGGCTCTCGACGGCATCACCGAGCCCGCCGTCGCGGCAGAGCCGACCCCCACCACGTCCGAGGCGGTGCTGGAGCTGAGCGAGGAGGGCACACGGAAGCTGACCGCGCGAGCGACCGAGGTGGGAGTCACGCTGAGCACGATCGTGCAGGCAGCCTGGGGAATCGTTCTCGGGCAGGCGACCGCCCGGGACGACGTCGTGATCGGCGCGACCGTCTCCGGCAGGCCCGCGGACGTCGCCGGGGTGGAGTGTGCGGTGGGATTGTTCGTCAACACCGTGCCCGTGCGGATCCCGCTGGACCCCGATATCGACACTGCCACGCTGGTCACCCGCCTGCAGGCCGACCACGTGCGCCTCCTGGAACATCACCATCTGGGCCTGGCGGATATCCAGCATGCAGTCGGCGTGGCGCCGCTGTTCGACACGCTGGTCGCGTTCGAGTCGTACCCCGTGGACCGCACCGCGCTGCCGGAACCCGTCGACGGACTCACGCTGGACGGGGTCCGCGCACACGATGCGTCGCACTACGCCGTGACGCTGGCGGTGACGGTGTCCCGGACCGTCCGGCTGACGGCGAAGTGCCGGTCACACCGGTACGACGAGAAAGCCCTGCTCGCCCGGGTCGGCCGCGTCCTCGAGTGCATCGGCAGGGATCCGCACGTCGTCCTCGGCGGGCTCGATCTCCTCGGCGATCAGGAGCGCGAGCGGGTGCTGCGCACCTGGAACGCGACGGACGCACCGGTACCCTCGCAGACCCTGGTGGACCTGTTCGACGCGCAGGTCGAGCGTTCTCCGGAGGCCGTTGCGGTGATCTTCGGCCCGGATCGACTGACGTACGCGGAGTTCGACGCACGGGTGAATCGGCTCGCCCGGTATCTCGTCGCGAAGGGAATCGCACCGGAAACCGTCGTCGGTGTCGCGGTTTCCCGCTCGATTCAGCTTCTCGTCGCGCTGCACGCGGTACTGAAGGCCGGCGGTGCCTACCTGCCGATGGACCCCGAGCACCCACTCGGACGAACGGCGCTCGTCATCGACTCGGCCGCACCCGCGCTGGTCCTCACATCCGATTCCCACAATCGCGCGGTCCCACACGGAGTCGCCGTCGTGGATCTCGATCTGCTCGACCTCACCGGGTACGACGCCCGATCCATCACGGATTCCGAGAGACGCGCACCGCTGCATCCGGCGAACGCCGCGTACGTCATCTACACGTCCGGTTCCACGGGCCGGCCCAAGGGCGTGACGGTGACGCACGAGATGATGGTGAACCAGTTCCGCTGGGCGCAGACGCTCACGCCGCTCGACGGTTCCGATGCGGTACTCCACAAGACGCCTCTCACGTTCGACATTTCCGCGTGGGAACTTCTGTGGCCCTTGCACACCGGTGCGCGGGTGGTGATCGCCGCACCCGACGGCCACCGCGATCCCCGCTACCTCGCGCGGATCGTCGCGCAGGAGTCGATCACGACCCTCCATGTCGTGCCGTCGATGCTCGACGCCTTTCTGGAGCAGTGCGGGCCGCGGGAGCTCGCCCCGCTGCGCCGCGTGTACTCGGCGGGCGAGCCCCTGTCCGCGGCGACGGCATCGCGATTCGAGGAGCGCAGTGCCGCCGCGCTGTACAACTGGTACGGCCCGTGCGAGGCGGCGGCGGCGACCTCGGAGTCGTTGGACGGCAACGAGTTCGGCACCTCGGTCGCCATCGGCCGCCCCATTCACAACATACGTACGTATGTACTCGACAGCCGGCTCCGACCGGTGCCAGTCGGAACGAGGGGCGAGTTGTACCTCGCCGGTGCATACTTGGCGCGCGGGTATGCCGGACGTCCCGACCTGACCGCCGAACGCTTCGTCGCCGATCCCTTCGGCGAAACCGGTGGACGGATGTACCGCACCGGCGACGTGGTGCGGTGGAACGAGTCGGGCCGGCTCGAGTATCTCGGGCGCACCGACTTCCAGATCAAACTCCGCGGCCAACGCGTCGAACCCGGCGAGATCGAGTCCGCGCTCACGTCCGACCCGGCGGTGACCCACGCGGCGGTCACGGTGCACCGTGACGCGGAAGCGGGAGATCGGCTGATCGCCTATGTCGTGGCCGCGGACGGTGTGCCGCCGGACGAGCGCCGGATCGTCGACCGTCTCGCCGGTCTGCTCCCCGCCTACATGATTCCCTCCGCCGTCGTCCCGCTCCCGGCACTGCCACTCACCACCAGTGGAAAGCTGGATCGCGCCGCCCTACCGGAACCGGCGCCCGTCGCGTCCGCTTTCGACCCGCCCGCCACCCCCACCGAGGACGTGGTCGCGTTCGTGTTCGCGGAGGTCACCGGCACCGGCCGGGTGGGCAGGCACGACAACTTCTTTGCGGCGGGCGGAAACTCGCTGACCGCGGCGCAGGCCGTCGCCCGCGTCGGAGCGGCGCTGGGAACCTCCGTCGACATCCGCGCACTGTTCGACCACCCGACGGTCGCGGAACTGTCGGAGTATCTCGCGAACGGATCGCACCGGACCGGGCGGGCGCCCCTGGTCCCCCGCGCCCCGACCGCCCACGTGCCGCTGTCCCTGGCACAGCAGCGACTGTGGTTCCTGAACCGGCTCGACGGGCGCTCGGCCACCGACAGCATTCCCGTCGCGCTCCGCCTCACCGGCACGCTCGACGAATCGGCACTGTGCGCGGCGGTGGGTGACGTGATCGAACGGCACGAACCCCTCCGCACCGTCTATCCCGAGCACGACGGGATCCCCTGCCAGCAGGTTCTTCCCGCCTCCGCAGTGCCGCCGTGCACGGTGCGGACGACGACGGACCCGGTCGGCCGGGTCCGCGACCTGCTGTCGACCGGATTCGACCTCGCCACCGAACCCCCGGTTCGCACCGAACTTCTCGCGGTGAGCGCCGACGAGTGGGTGCTGACCCTCGTCGTCCACCACATCAGTGCGGACGGGTTCTCGCTGGGACCGCTCGCCCGGGATGTGATGGCCGCATATCGCGCGCGGGCGCAGGGCAACGCGCCTGTCTGGACGCCCCTCCCCGTCCGCTACGCCGACTACGCCCTCTGGCAGCGTGAACTGCAGGACGGGCAACGCGGACTGGCGTATTGGACGCAGACCCTGTCCGGGCTGCCCGAGCTGCTCCCCCTGCCGTTCGTCCGTGCGCGCCCGTCCGTCGCGACGCACCGCGGCGCGAACGTCGAGTTCATTCTCGACGCCGAGATTCATCGGCGGATTCGTGCTCTCGCGCGTGCACACGACGCCACTCCGTTCATGGTGGTGCACACGGCGCTGGCCGTCCTCGCAGCCAGACTCGGCGACACGTCGGACATCGTCGTCGGCACGCCGATCGCGGGACGCGGGCCCCGCGCACTCGACGATCTCGTCGGGATGTTCGTCAACACACTGGTGCTACGGACAGACGTCCCGCTGCACACCACGTTCGCCGACACGCTCGGCCGCGTGCGGGACGTCGATCTGGCCGCGTACGCCCATGCGGACGTCTCGTTCGAGGAGGTTGTGGAGGCGGTCGCTCCCGCTCGGTCCCGCGGTCGTAATCCGCTGTTCCAGCTGGCGCTCGCCTATCACAACACGGCGCCGGTCGTGATCGACCTGCCGGAGGTCTCCGCCACAATCGTCGAGATCGAGACGCACACCGCGAAATTCGACCTCCAGCTCACGGTCACCGAATCAGTGGACGACGCAGACGCCCCGGCACCACTGTCGTGTGTCTTCACCTACGCCACCGACTTGTTCGACGACGCCACGGTCTCGGGATTCGCGGACCGGTTCCAGCGTATTCTGCGGGCCGCGCTCGCACAGCCGTCCGTCGTGATCGGCGACATCGACGTGCGGGACCTCGCGGAGCAGCAGGCGCGGCATCACGGACCGCCCTCGGTGCCGCAGCGCACCCTGCCCGACCTGATGTCCGCCGCCGCCCGGCAGAACCCGGGGGGACCGGCGCTGACGGCGGACGGCCGGTCGATGACGTATCGCGAACTCGACGCCGAATCGAATCGGCTCGCCCGCGCCCTGATGCGGCGCGGGGTGGGACCCGAGGCGCTCGTGGCCCTCGGGGTGCCGCGCTCGGTCCTGTCCGTCGTCTCCGTGTGGGCGGTCGCGAAGACGGGTGCCGCGTTCGTGCCCGTCGACCCGCACTACCCCGCCGCGCGGGTTCGGTATCTGATCGACGACTCCGGCGCCGTCCTCGGGCTGACCACCGCCGCGGACCGCGAGGCCCTGCCCGACGGTACCGACTGGCTGTTGCTCGACGACCCGGACTTCCGAACCGAATGTCGCGGTTACTCGTCGGCCCCGGTCACCGATGCCGACCGTGCGCGGCCGCTGGATGCGCGCCACCCCGCGTACGTGATCTACACGTCCGGTTCGACGGGAAACCCCAAGGGAGTGGTGGTGACCCACACCGGTCTCGCCGACTTCACAGCGGAACAGCGGGAGCGGTATTCGGTGACGGCGTCGTCGCGCACGCTGCACGCTTCGTCTCCCAGCTTCGACGGCTCGGTGCTGGAGATACTGCTCGCGCTCGGTGCGGGCGCCTGCATGGTGCTCGCACCACCGACAGTCCAGGCCGACGACCAACTCACGGACCTGCTGGCCCGCGAGCGGGTCAGCCACGTGTTCACCACGCCGACGGTTCTGGCGACGGTCGACCCGCGCGGCCTGCACGACCTCCGGGTCGTCGTGGCCGGCGGCGAACCCTGCCCAACGGAACTCGTCGCGGTGTGGTCGGCGCAGGAGCAGATGTACAACGGATACGGTCCGACCGAGACGACGGTCATGACGAGTATCAGCGATCCCATGGCGGCCGGCGGTCCGGTCACCATCGGCCGTCCGATCCGCGGCGCCGCCGTACTCCTGCTGGATTCGCGTCTGCACCCGGTTCCGACGGGAGTCGCCGGCGAACTCTACATCAGTGGTCCGGGCGTCGCCCGCGGCTACCATCGCAGGCCCGCGCTGACCGCCGCACGCTTCGTCGCCTCCCCGTTCGGCGCCTCCGGGGAGCGGATGTATCGGACGGGCGACGTGGGTCGATGGCGTCGCGACGGGTCGATCGAGTATCTGCACCGCAACGACTCGCAGATCGAACTGCGCGGCGTCCGAATCGAACTCGGCGAGATCGACGCCACCCTCCTCGCCCATCCGACCGTGCGATTCGCGGCGACGGATGTGCGTGAGCTGCGGGACGGCGTCGACGCACTCGTGTCGTACGTGGTCCCGGCACGGAACGAGACGGTCGATCCGGATCAGCTGATCCGCTTCGCGGCGACGCGTCTGCCGATGCCGCTGGTGCCCGCGATCGTGGTCGTGGTGGACGCCGTCCCGCTCACCGTGAACGGGAAGCTGGACCGCTCGGCGCTGCCCGACCCCGTTCCCGCGGCGACCGAATTCGAGGCCCCGCACACGCCCGCCGAACGGGTGGTGGCCACAGTGTTCGCCGAGGTGCTCGGGCTCGATCTCGTGGGTCGTGAGGCCAACTTCTTCGCGTTGGGCGGCAGTTCCCTGTCCGCCACGCGCGCCGCGTCCCGGATCGGTGCCGCACTGGAGACGACGGTGCCGGTGCGCGCGGTTTTCGACACGCCGACCGTCTCGGCGCTCGCGGCGTTTGTCACCGAGCAGACCGACGGCGCGACGCACGTCGCACTCACCGTGCGTCCGCGCCCGGCCCGTGTGCCGCTGTCGCCTGCACAGCAACGACTGTGGTTCCTCGCCCGCCTCGCACCCGGCTCCCCCGAATACAACATCCCGATGGCATTGCGGCTGACCGGGGCACTCGACGTCGCCGCGCTCACCGCGGCCGTCGCGGACGTGATCAGCCGTCACGAACCGCTGCGCACCGTGTATCCCGACAGTGACGGCGTGGCGTACCAGCAGTTGATCCCGGTGTCGCGGGCCGCTCCCATACTCCGACCGATACCCGTGTCCCGCGGCGACGTCGCCGCGCGGGTTGCGACGTTCGCATCGAAGGGTTTCGCCCTGGGCGCCGAACCGCCGTTCCGTGCCCGGCTGTTCGCCCCGGCCCCCGACGAATGGGTGCTCGCCGTCATGGTCCATCACATCAGCACGGACGGATTCTCGGTGCCGGTGCTCGTCCGCGACGTGATGACCGCCTACGAGGCGCGGGTCTCGGGAGAGGCACCGCGGTGGGCCGACTTACCGGTCCAGTACACGGATTACACCCTGTGGCAGCACGAGCTGCTGGGCGACCGCGACGACCCGCAGTCCGTTGCCGCGCAGCAACTGTCGTACTGGAAGGACGCGTTGTCGGGTGCGCCGGAACAGCTGTCCCTCCCTGCAGACCGACCGCATCCCGCCATTGCGTCGCACCGTGGCGGCACAGTCGAATTCGCGATTGACGACGCTCTCTATCGCGCGGTCGAGCACACCGCTACTGCCCTTGCGGTCACCCCGTTCATGATCGTGCACGCGGCATTCGCGGTGCTGCTCGCGAGACTCAGCGGATCCACCGACATCGTGATCGGCACTCCCGTCGCGGGACGCGGGGATCAGGCCCTCGACGACCTGGTGGGCATGTTCGTCAACAACCTGGTTCTGCGCACCGAGGTGATTCCCGCGGAAAGCTTCGCGGAACTGCTCGGCCGGGTGCGAGAGGTCGACCTGGACGCGTTCGCGCACTCCACCGTTCCGTTCGAAACCGTGGTCGAGGTGCTCGATCCCGCCCGGTCACGTGCACGCAATCCACTGTTCCAGGTGGCCCTGGCGTTCCAGAATCTCGACCACACCCCGCTCACCCTGCCCGGACTGCGGGTGTCGGAGATGACGCCCCCTACCCGGTCGGCCCGATTCGACCTGCAACTCACCGTGACCGCCGAGCCGGACCCGTCGACGGAACGTACCCGGCATGCGGCGGTGTTCACGTACGCCACCGATCTGTTCGACCACCACACCGTCGCGGACATCGGTGAACGGTTCATCCGGATGTTGAGTGAGGCCGTCGCACAACCGGATACGGCCGTCGGCGACCTCGCCCTCCTCGATCCGGACCCGGATGTCCCCACCGCGACGCCGTCCTCCGGCGAGACCCTCGTCGATCTGTTCGAGCGGCAGGTCGCCGCCGCACCCGACGCGATCGCCGTCGTCTCCGGAGACCGAACACTCACCTACCGTGAACTCGACGAGCAGGTCAATCGCCTGGCCCGGCACCTGATCGGCGCCGGCGTCGGCCCGGAGTCCATGGTGGGACTGGCGATTCGCCGCTCCGTTGACCTCCTCGTCGGAATGTATGCCGTCGCGAAGGCGGGTGGGGCGTACGTGCCGATCGACCCCGATCAGCCCGGGCAGCGCAATGCCCAGGTCATCCGGTCGTCCGCCACGCGTGTCGTCCTCACCACCGAGCGCGATCGGTTCGACCTCTCCGACGTCCTGCCCGCCGAGACACGGCTCGTCGTCATCGACCGGGTGGACCTGTCCGGCGTCGATCCGTCGCCGATCTCCGACCTCGACCGGATCGCTCCCCTGCTCGCTCAGCACCCCGCGTACGTGATCCACACGTCGGGATCGACGGGCACCCCCAAGGGGGTCATCGTGACCCATGCTGCCGTCGTGAGCTTCCTCAGCTGGCGCCAGGACACCGACCCGCTCGGCGCGGACGACACGGTGATGCTCAAGTTGCAGTACACGTTCGACGCCTCGGTCCGCGAGTTCTGGTGGCCGCTGATCGCCGGTGCGCGGCTGGTGATCGCTCGACCGGACGGCCACCGCGACCCGCGGCATCTCGCCGAGCTGATCGGACGGCACCGGGTGACCGCGGGATACTTCCTACCCCTGATGCTGGCCGAGATCCTCGCGATCCCCGAGGCGGACCTCACGTCTCTGCGGCAGGTGTCCTGCGGCGGGGAGGTCCTGCCGCCCGGCACGGCACACAGTGTCCACGCGCGGTGCCCGGATGCCGTGCTGTACAACGAGTACGGCCCGACCGAGACGGCGGTCGCCGTGACCCGCACGGTCGTCGGCACGGAGGCCGCGACCGTCCCGATCGGTGTGCCGCAGAACGGCGTCGGCGTGCTCGTGCTGGATTCGCGACTGCATCCGGTGCCCATCGGCGTTCCGGGTGAGCTCTACCTGGCCGGTGCCCAGTTGGCGCGCGGCTATCTCGGGCAGCCGGGGGCGACAGCCGCCCGATTCCCCGCGAATCCGTGGGGACCGCCCGGTCAGCGGATGTACCGGACCGGCGACGTGGTGAGTCGTCGCAGAGACGGGACGATCGACTATCTCGGCCGGCGCGATCTCCAGGTGAAGATCCGCGGTCAGCGCGTCGAACTGGAGGAGATCGAGACGGCGCTGCGACGCCATGCCGCCGTCGCGCAGTCCGCGGCGGCCGTGTACGAATCAGCCGGCACGGGGGCCCGGCTGGTCGGCTACGTGGTGCCGCATCCGGACATGGTGGTGGACGCCCGTGTCGTGTCGGCGGAGCTGGCGCAGCGGCTGCCCCGGTACATGGTGCCCAACCAGATCGTGGTGCTGGGGGCGCTACCGTCCACACCCCACGGCAAGCTGGATCGGCGAGCACTTCCCGACCCGGGGGTGCCACGGGCGCAGCGGTTCCGTCCCCCGACGACCCGCACCGAGAAACTGGTCACCGCGGTATTCGCGGACGTTCTCGGTACGGGTCTGGTGGGACTGGACGACAATTTCTTCGAACTGGGCGGCAACTCCCTGTCCGCGACCAGGGCGGCGTCGCGGCTGCACACATCGACTCGGGTCGAGGTCCGGCTCGAATGGTTCTTCGCCGACGCGACCGCGGAGAGCATCGCCGCGCGAATCTCGTCGAGTTTCGCGGCGGCCTCCGCCGCCTCCGCCGGGCTCGGGGTGCTGCTGCCGCTGCATCCGGACGGCGGACGGGAGCCGCTGTTCTGCATCCATCCGGCCATCGGGTTGGCCTGGTGCTATGCGGGATTGGGTGCGCATCTCGGCCCGGACCGCCCGGTCTGGGGTGTGCAGTCGCCCGCCGTGACCGTGCCCGGCGAACGATTCGCGTCGATCACGCAGCGGGCCCATCGATACGTGGAGGAGATTCGCCGTGTGCAGCCGAGGGGGCCGTATCACCTGCTCGGGTACTCGGTGGGCGGCGTGATCGCGCACGCGATGGCCGTCGAGTTGCGGTCGCGCGGCGGGGAGGTCGGCGTGCTCGCGATGATCGACAGCTACGCGGCGGCGGAGCGGGACACCCCGGCACCGACACTGCCGGAACTGCTCACGGAATTCGGCGGCGGAGCGTCGGAGCACCTCGGGCCGGAGCAGCTGACCCGGTTGTACGAGGACTACGTCGACGTCGTCGACGCGGCCGCCGACTTCGTACCGGGACACTTCGACGGCGACCTGGTGTTCTTCGGCGCTGCCGGGAACGGATCCCAGCCCGCTCCGGCGAGCGAGACGTGGCGGCCGTGGATCGATGGGGACGTCATCGCGCACACCGTCGACCGCCCACACACGCGGATGACCGACCCGGGGGCACTGGCCGTCATCGGACCGATCCTCGCCGAATACCTCGCGGGCGCCTCAGCCACCGACGGGACGGAGAATCCACCACCCACCCAGCGCGAGACAGCTCAGCGTCACGAGTAGGGACAGACCCACCCAGACGATGCCGGGAACGCGGGTGAGTCGCGCCAGTTGATCCGCATCCGACTCCGGTGCTGCGCCGCGGGCGCGTTGCCGCTGCAGTTCGAGGACCGGGCGCGGCGCGGCGACGAGCATGAACAGGGTGATCAGATACGCCGCGGCCACCTGCTGGTCCTGCGTCCCGAACCACACGAGTCCGAACAGCAGCGCCCCGACCACGGTGAGGGAGAACAACCCGTACAGGTTCCGGACGAGGATCAGCATCGCGGCGAGAGCCACGACACCGATCCACAGCACCGCAACCGCGTGCTGGGTGCCCAGCACCCAGGCCGCGCCGAGCCCCAGAACGGCGGGGCCCACGTAGCCCGCGAATGTCATGAGGACCACACCGAGCCCGGTCGGTTTGCCGGACGAGATGGCCACACCCGACGTGTCCGAGTGCAGCCGCACCCCCTTCAGGGTTCGGCCGAACAGCAGGGCGACCACCAGATGCGCGCCCTCGTGCACGATGGTGACCACGTTGCGGGTGAGTCGCCAGGCGTGCGGTTCGAGGACGAGTATCACCGCCACCACCGCCGTGACCTGAACGATCCAGGGAGCCGGCGCAGGGCTGACGGCGCTCATGCGCTCCCACAACGAGTGAATTCCATTCATCGGCGCCGAGTGTACGGCGACCGGCTGATCACTCCCTGCGTGCCAGCTGTGGAATCAATCCGCCCGCGAGCACGTCGTCGACCTGACGTGGGGACAGCCGATGACGCACCGGGATCTCCACGTCACGGGTCGAGTCGAACAGGGTCAGACGGGGGCCGGAACGAATGGCCTCCCGAACTCCGTCGAGGATCAGCACGTCGTCCTGCCGGATCGTGTCGTAGTCGTCCGGGTTCTCGAATTCGAGAGCGAGCACACCGAAGTTGGCGAGGTTCTGCCAGTGGATACGGGCGAACGAGGTGGCGATCACCGCGTGCAACCCGAGGTACCGAGGGGTGATCGCGGCATGCTCACGTGAGGACCCCTGCCCGTAGTTGTCGCCGCCGACGATGAAATGCCCGGTGGTCTTCGCCGTCTCCTCCGCGCGCGCCGGATAGGTCTCGTCGACCTGGGTGAACGTGAACCGGGCCAGCTTGGGAATGTTGGAGCGGAACGGCAGGGCCCGCGCCCCGGCCGGAGAGATCTCGTCGGTGGAGATGTTGTCACCGACCTTCAGAAGGACCGGTGCCTCGATGCGGTCGGGCAGGGGCGGAAACTCGGGCAGGGACGAGATGTTGGGTCCCTTCACGACTTCGACGTGCCGAGCCTCCTCTTCCGGCAGCGGAGCCACCAACATGGCCGTGTTGACGGTGGCCTCGTCCGGAAGCGTGAGTTCCGGGTACGGCATCCCCACTTTCTCCGCCCAGTCCCGCGGGTCGGTGATCACCCCGGTGAGAGCCGACGCGGCCGCCGTCTCGGGTGAACACAGCCACACGGAGTCCTCGCGGGTGCCCGAACGCCCCGGGAAATTGCGGGGCATCGTCCGGAGTGAATTCCGGCCGGTCGCCGGCGCCTGGCCCATGCCGATACAGCCCATACACCCGGATTGATGAATTCGCGCGCCCGCCACGACGAGTTCGAGCGTGGCGCCCATCTTGGTCAGGTCGGAGAGGATCTCCCGCGAACTCGGATTGACGTCGAAGCTCACACTCGGGTCGGTCTGCCTCCCCGACACCATGGCCGCAGCGATCGCGAAGTCGCGCAGTCCGGGATTGGCGGACGACCCGATCACCACCTGGCTGACGTCCTCACCGGCAACCTCCCGGACGGGCACCACGTTTCCCGGCGACGACGGCTTCGCGATCAGCGGCTCGATCGTCGACAGGTCGAGGTGTTCGTGCACGTCGTACGCCGCGCCTGCGTCGGCGAGCAGTTCCACGAAGTCGTCTTCCCGGCCCTCGGCGCGCAGGAAATCACGGACGGCGTCGTCTGCGGGAAAGATGGATGTCGTGGCGCCCAGTTCGGCTCCCATATTCGCGATGACGTGGCGATCCATCGCCGTCAACGTCGCGAGCCCCTCACCGTGGTATTCGATGATTCTGTTGAGCCCGCCCTTGACCCCGTGGCGGCGGAGCATCTCGAGGATGACGTCCTTCGCCGAACTCCAGTCGGGGAGCCTGCCGGTCAACTCCACACCCCAGATCTGCGGCATCCGCAGATGCAGGGGCTGACCCGCGATCGCCATGGCGACCTCGAGCCCCCCGACGCCGATCGCGAGCATGCCCAGCGATCCCGCCGCTGGTGTGTGCGAGTCGGACCCGACCATGGTCTTGCCGGGAACACCGAAGCGCTGCATGTGGGTGGGATGAGAGACCCCGTTGCCCGGCTTCGAGAACCACAGCCCGTACCGCAGGGCAGCCGTCCGGAGGAACTCGTGGTCCTCAGCGTTCTTCTCGTCGGCCTGCAGCAGATTGTGGTCGACGTACTGCGCGCTCAACTCGGTTTTGATGCGATCGAGGTGGAGCGCCTCGAGTTCCTGCATCACCAGGGTTCCGGTGGCGTCCTGGGTGAGGGTCTGGTCTATCCGGATCGAGATCTCCTCCCCCGGTTCCATCCGGCCGTCGAGGAGGTGCGCACCGATGACCTTGCGGGCGACAGTGTCCGACATTGCTGATCCCTTCGTCGTACCTCCAGGATGCGCCGGAGCCACGGCAACGGCCAGCGCCCGGAACACGTCCGGCACTCGACAGGACAATCTTTGGCTATCTAGGCAAATTCGTAGAGAAAGCTAGATTCCGCTAGTCGTTCTGCGCGCGCAGATACTTGCCGAAGTGCGGCACGGTGAATCCGATCGACCCGCGCTCGGCCGAATAGATCAGGCCCTTCTTGATCAGCCCGTCCCGCGCCGGTGACAGCGACGCGGGCTTGCGGCCGAGCTCGGACGCGATCGCCGACGTGGCGACCGGTCCGTCGTCCCCGGACAGGTCGGCCATCGCCCGCATGTACTCCCGCTCGGCAGGCGTCGCGCGCTCGTATCGCGATCCGAAGAACCCGACCGCGAGTTCCTCCTCCGCGGTCGGCGCGGCCACCCGCACGTCCTCCTCGGTGATCGGGCTGGCTGCGGCCACGTCCCACGTCGCCTTGCCGTAGGCCTGGACGAAATAGGGGTAGCCGTCCGCGGCGGCATACAACGCGTCGAGCGCCTCGTCCGTGAACTTCACGTCCTCCCGCTCGGCGGGCGCGATCAATGCCCGGTCCGCCGACACCCGGTCCAGCCGGTCGATGCGGTGGTAGCTGAACAGCCGCTCCGAGTAACTCTTGGACGCCGACAGCACGGCGGGCAGGTGCGGCAGTCCTGCCCCGACCACGATCAGGGGCGCCGCGTCCTGGCTGAGTTCGTGGCACGCCCCGCACACCGCCGAGACGTCCGCGGCGCCGAGGTCCTGCATCTCGTCGATGAACAGTGCGATCCCGACCCCGACGTCGCGGGCCAGGGATGACGCGTCGAGCAGCAGTTCCACCAGGTCGATCTCGATGTCCCCGGAATCGGCGCGCCCCTTCACCGCGGGGGCGTCGATGCCCGGCTGCCACCGCTCCCGCATGCCCTTGTCGGCCGTCGCGCGCAGGGCGAACGACTTCAGGACGCCGAGGAACTCCTCCACCCGGTCGGGGTCGCGATGCGAACCCGCGATCTCCCGAACCGCCATGTGCAACGCCGACGACAGCGGCCTCCGCAGATCCTGATCCGGTCGGGCCTCGATCTTCCCCGTGCCCCACCGCCGCGAGATGGCGGCCGACCGCAGGTGGTTCAGCAGGACCGTCTTCCCGACGCCGCGCAGACCCGTCAGCATCACACTGCGTTCCGGGCGACCGCGCGCGATCCGCTCGAGCACCACGTCGAACGCGTCGAGCTGCCTGGTTCGGCCCGCGAGCTCCGGCGGGCGTTGCCCCGCGCCGGGCGCATAGGGGTTACGGACAGGGTCCATGGCCACGAAGGTAACAACCTCTGTTGGCGAATCTGCGCTCATCTAGCGCGTGTCCTAGATCCCGCTATGAAGTCGTAGCGGGGGTGGCGACTTCCGCACCCTTCGGTGCCTATCGACTATCGCGCGTTCCCCCGAGGCTGGATGCAGCCGCAGGAACAGGGAGAACACCATGATCGAATTGGACGCCAGAGCCGAGTTGGAACGACTCGCGCCGTACGCCGCGACGGGCGACGAAGACGCCGTCGAAGAGGTTCTCCGCATCGCGCACCCCCTCGTGCACCGCTACTGCACGAGCAGGCTCGAGTCGGTGGATCACCCGCACGCCACCGCCGACGACGTCACCCAGGATGTGTGCCTCGCGTTGATGAGCTCCCTACGGACATACGAGAACCAGGGGAAGTCGTTGCTGTCGTTCATCTTCGGCATCGCCGCGCACAAGGTGTCCGACGCGCGGCGCCGCGCCACCCGGTTGTCCGCACCGACCACCGCACGCGGCGCTGCCGCACATCACGTGGTGGACGTCGAGGACGGCCCCGAGCATCACGTCCTGCGCCGCGAACTGCGCGGCGAGATGGGCCAGCTCGTCGAGACCCTTCCGGTCCGGCACCAGCAGATCCTGTTCATGCGCGTCATCGTGGGAATGTCGGCCGAGCAGACCGCACGGGTCCTGGACACCACGCCGGGCGCCGTCCGCGTCGCCCAGCACCGGGCGCTGAGCCACCTGCGGGCGAGGATCGGGCACGGGCCTGCCCGCTGAGAGTTCCCGCCCCGTCGTTGCCAACTGCGAGGGCCGAGTGGTCCGATGGATTCATGAGCGCACCCGACACGGTCCTGGTCGCGATCGGAACGAAGAAGGGCCTGTGGCTGGCCACCAGCCGCGACCGCACCACCTGGGCGTTGTCGGGCCCGCACTTTTTGATGAACGAGATTCCGAGTATCGGGATCGACACGCGGGCCGGCGGCACCCGCATTCTGGTCGGGGTCCGGTCCGAGCACTGGGGTCCCACCGTCGCGCACTCCGACGACCTGGGTGCCACCTGGACCGAACCGGACCACGGGGCCATCCGCTTCGGCGACGGTGACGGCGCCGCGCTCGAGCGGGTGTGGCAGCTCCGACCCGACACGGACGACCGTCCGGGCGTCGTGTGGGCGGGATGCGAACCCATCTCGGTGTGGCGGTCGGTCGACGGCGGCGAGCATTTCGAGCTCGAACGCGGGCTGTGGGACCATCCGCACCGGCCGGAGTGGGGAGCCGGATACGGCGGCGCCGCAGCGCATTCCGTCGTCCCTCATCCGCAGGACGAGAACACGGTGCATGTCGCGATGAGCACCGGAGGTGTCTACCGCACCACGGACGGGGGCGCGTCCTGGGAGCCGCGCAACACCGGGATCACGGCCTACTTCCTGCCGGACCCGAACCCGGAGTTCGGCCAGTGCGTCCACAAGATCGCCCGCGACGCGTACGTTCCCGACCGGCTGTACGCCCAGAACCATCACGGCGTCTACCGTTCCGACGACAGCGGCGACACGTGGAAATCGATTGCGGACGGACTGCCGACGGACTTCGGCTTCGTGATGCTCACCCATCCCCGCCGCGAGGGAACCATCTGGGTCGTTCCGATCGAGGCGGACGGCAAACGGATCCCACCCGACGGCCGGCTGGCCGTATACCGGAGCGAGGACGCCGGGAACAGCTGGACCCGCCTCGACAGCGGGCTGCCGGAACGCGACTACAACGTGGTGCTCCGCGACGCCGCCGCAGTGGACACCGCCGACCCGGTCGGCGTGTATTTCGGCACGCGCGGCGGCGAGGTCTACGGGAGCGCCGACGAGGGTGCCTCGTTCGGCACGGTCGCGGCGCATCTGCCCGACGTCCTGTGCGTGCGGGCCGCGGTGGTCGCATCATGAGCGAGGGAGTCACCGTGCGGGTTCCGCGGGCGCTGGCGTCGATCGTCGGCGGTGAACGCTCCGTGCACGTGCCCCTCGACGCCGCCTCGACGGTGTCCCACGTGCTCGACGTCCTCGCGGGCGAGTTCCCGATTCTCGGCCGCCGGATTCGCGACGAGACCGGCGCCCTGCGGCGGTACGTCAACGTCTACGTGGACGGCGAGGACGTCCGGCTCCTCGGCGGTGTCGGCACCGAGGTGACGCCCGGGCAGGAACTGCAGATTCTGCAGTCCGTGGCCGGCGGCTGAGCGCGACTACTCCGCCAGCTCCATCGCCACTGCCCGACTGGGTGCTCCGTCGCCGGCCGCCAGGGCGATCGGCAGGAGGCTGAGGAGCGGGTCGGGGAAGTCGATCCGGTCGAGCCGGCACAGATTCTCGCCGATCACTCCGCCGGCGTCGGCGATCAGATGGTGAACCGGGTATCCGGCGTCGGCGTGGTCCTCGTCCGGCGTCTCGTCGATGCTCGGGGCGTCCAGGCAGAACGTCCGCACTCCCCGGTCGAGCAGCAGTGTGCACGCCTCGGGGTCGAGGAACGGATGCGTGTAGTAGGCATCCGTTCCGTAGTGGCGAGACCACCCGGTATGGAACACGGCGATGTCGCCCGGCCCGACGTCGTCCGCCCGGGACATGATCAGTTCGCGGGTAATCCGCTGTCGCGCAACGAGCTCGCGCAGGTCGAACACGACGCCGCGGCCGACGAACAGGTCCGGTGCCAGCCGTTCGACGGTCGCGGCCCCCGCCTTCAGATGCGCCGGTGCGTCGACATGAGTCCCGGACTGCGAACCGATCCTGACGTCCAGCACGTTGTAGCCGTCGCGCTCGAGGGTGCAGTGCCGGATCAGCGTCGGCACCGGGTCGCCGGGATACACCTGCATGCCCGGCCCGATGGTGTGTGACAGATCCACGATTTTCCGCACGTGTGGCATCGCTCGATTGTCCGGCCTCGGGGTCACGCGTACCGCGATATGCTCGATGACGAGCGAAGAGGTGGTGGAATGACCGATTTTGACCCGCTCGCCACCCAGCGTGAGTCTGTGTCGAAAACCCTCATATCCGAGCTGTCCGCAGTCGGTCTCGAGGACGCCAGGGAGATCGGGCACGGTGGGTTCGGGGTGGTCTATCGGTGTGCGCAACCGGAACTCGATCGAACCGTGGCGGTCAAGGTCCTCACCGCGGCGCTCGACGCCGAGAACCTCGAGCGGTTCCTGCGGGAGCAGCGCGCCATGGGCCGGCTGAGCGGCCACCCGCACATCGTCAACATCATGCAGGTCGGGACGACCGACACCGGCCGTCCGTACATCGTGATGCAGTACCATCCCCACGATTCGCTGGACGCGCAGATCCGCAGGCGCGGGCCCATCCCCTGGAGCGACGCCCTGCGTGTCGGGGTGAAACTTGCCGGTGCGCTCGAAACCGCGCACCGGGTGGGCATCCTCCACCGGGACGTCAAACCTGGAAACATCCTCCTGACGGAGTACGGCGAACCGCAGCTCACCGATTTCGGGATCGCGCGGATGTCGGGGGCGTTCGAGACGACGGCGGGCACGGTCACCGGCTCCCCCGCGTTCACCGCTCCCGAGGTGCTGTCCGGGCGGACCCCGACCGCCGCCTCCGACGTGTACAGCCTCGGTGCGACCCTGTTCAGCGCGATCACCGGGCACGCCGCCTTCGAACGGCACAACGGCGAGGAGGTGATCGCGCAGTTCCTGCGCATCACCACCCAACCCGTCCCGGACCTGCGGACCGAGGGTTTCCCCGAGGACCTCAGCGCCGTGATCCAGCGGGCGATGTCCGGTAAACCGGAGGATCGCCCCGCGTCCGCCGCCGCGTTCGGGGACGAACTGCGGGAGGTCGAACGCCACCACGGATTGGCCGTGGACGAGATGGCGATGCCCGTCGACGCCGGGGTCCACCACGTCGAGGATTCCGCACACGGGGCCGTCTCGACCATCTCCGGTCCGTTCCGCACGTCCACGACGGGACGGGCGCGATACCCGTCGACGCCGCCGCCCGCGCCGGCCACCCGGTTCCGGCCGCCGGCCGCGACCCGTCAGCTCGTCGACCGGAACCGGCTGATCGATTTGCTGCGGGCCGGACGCCGGCGCCTGCTGACCGTGATCCACGGCCCCACCGGATTCGGCAAGAGCACCCTGGCCGCCCAGTGGCGGAACGTCCTCACCGACGAGGGAGTGGCCGTCGCGTGGCTCACCGTCGACAACGACGACGACAACGTGGTCTGGTTCGTCGCGCACCTCATCGAGGCGATCCGCCGCGTGCGTCCCAACCTGGCCGAGGAACTCGGCCAGGTCCTCGAGGAGCACGACGACGAGGCCGAACGCTACGTGCTCACCTCACTGGTCAACCAGATCCACGAGAGCGGCGAACGGATCGCCCTGATCATCGACGACTGGCAGCGCGTGTCCGAACCCGCGACGATCGCCGCCCTGGAGTTCCTCCTCGACAACGGGTGCCACCACCTGCAGGTCGTGGTGACGAGCCGAACCAGGGCCGGGTTGCCGATGAGCCGCATGCGCGTCAAGGACGAACTCGTCGAAATCGACTACTCGGAACTGCGTTTCGACGATTCCGAAGCCCGCTCGTTCCTCGTCGACCTCGGTGGCCTGCCCCTCGACAGCGAGGACGTCACCGAGCTCCGCGACTCCACCGACGGGTGGGTCGCGGCTCTCCAACTGGCGTCACTGTCGCTGCGCGGGCGAGCGGATCCCTCCGAGCTGATCGCCGGACTGTCCGGCCGTCACCACGCGATCGGCGAATTTCTCGCCGAGAACGTCCTCGACACCCTCGAACCCGAGATGCTCGACTTCCTGCTGGCCACCTCGATCACCGAGCGCACGTGCGGCAGCCTCGCCGGCGCCCTCGCGCACACCGCGCGTGGGCAGGCGATGCTCGAGGCCGCCGAGGACCGGGACCTGTTCCTGCGCCACATCGACGACGAGCGAACGTGGTTCCGGTACCACACCCTGTTCGCGGAGTTCCTGCGCCGCCGGCTCGAACGCGACCAACCCGACCGCGTCCGGGAACTGCACCGCATCGCGTCCCGCTGGTTCTGCGACCACAGCCTGCTCCGCGAGGCCGTCGACCACGCCATCGCCGGCGGCGAAGAGCAACGCGCCGTGGAACTCGTCGAGGCCGACGGACTGATACTGCTCGAGCAGTCCCAGGCGGCGACGTTGTCGGCGGTGGTCGACAAGCTGCCACCGGCTCTCGTCGCCGCGAGCGCCCGGCTGCAGGTCACGACGGCGTGGGCGCATGCGATGGCGAACCGGACCATGGCCGCCGAACGCGCGCTCGAGCGAGCCGAATGGGCACTCGAACACAGCGGCGCGAGCGCGAGCGACACGGCGGATCTGCGGGCGGAGGCGGGCGTCGTCCGTGCGGTGGCCGAACTGCGCAACGACCGCAGCGACCGGATCGACGCACTCGCCGCCGACTGCCTGGCGCGGCCGGAGGCCATGACCCCGTGGGTGGTGTGCGCCGCTTTCAACGTCACGACGTTCGCCGCCGTGTACCGGTTCGACTTCGCGGAGGTGCGCAGGATCCAGGAGGTGGCCCGGCCCTACTACGAGCGGAACACCGGACCGCACAACGTCGTTCACGGTCAGAGCTATCTGGGTGTCGCATCCTACGAGCAGCTCGACATCGACGACGCCGTCGACCGTTTCCGGCGGGCCCGCCGAGCCGGGCGGAAACTGGGCGGGCCGCGAGCGCCATCCGCCCGGCTCGCGGGGTCGCTGCTCGGTGAGGTGCTCTACGAACGCGGGGACGTCGAAGAAGCCGAACGACTCCTCGACGACGGTTACACCCTCGCCGTCGAGACCGGTGGGGTGGACTTCAAGGTCGCCCGCTTCGTCACCGGTGCTCACGTCAAGGCGCTGCGGGGTGACCGTGAGGAGGCGACGACACGCCTGCACGCCGGACTCGAGGTGGCCCAGACCTACTCCCTCGCCCGCCTGCGGGCCCGCATCGAGAACGAACGCCGGCGGCTCGGCATCACCCCGCATCCCTCGCTGCGGGCTCCGGACCCGCTCCGGCACGAAGACCGGCGGCGCCCGGTGTCGGGCATCGACGAGATCGTCGCGCAGGTCGAGGAGACCACCGCGATTCGGATGCTGCTCGCCACCGGGGCGCGCGAAAACATCGAGCTGGCGTGCACCTGGGCGCAGGAGTGGACCGACCGGCTGGCCGGCACCGGCCGCAACCGCGCCCACCTGCTGGCCGAGCGCCTCCGGGTGGCGTGCCTCGCCGCCGCGGGCCGCGACGACGAGGCGAAGCAGGCCCTCGCCTCCATCGCCTCCATCTGCGCGGCACGTGGACTCCACCGCGTGCTTCCCGACGGTGGACCCTTCGTCGTCGCGCTGGTCGCGGATCTGCGGGCCGATCAGCTGGCCGGAGAGTGGCGGCCGGACTGGGCGACGGTGCCCTCCGACTTTCTCGAGGAGCTACAGAACGCGACGGCTCCGTACACGATGTGACCCGCGGTCAGGCGGCGCCCATGTCTGCCGATCGCCAGTGCTCGGGGCGGAGGTAGATCGCGACCTGTTCGCCGAGTTCGGCCCGGGCGAAGTCGAGGTAGGCGTCGACCTTCTCCGGCGCGAGGTAGCGCTCGGTGATCTCCCGCAACTGGGCGTCGGTTCCCGGGACAGTGCGCGCCACGGCGCCCTCGACGGAGACGTACCGGACGGTGGGGTCGACTCGCTCGACCATCATGGTGAATCGCCCGGCCGCCTCGATGAGGCGCGCCTTCTCCGAACCGGCGCCGGTCAGTACCCACAGATCACCGCCCGCGGCGTACTGATACCAGATCGGGACCGTCAGAGGTCCGCGGCTCTCACCGGCGGAAACCGACAGCGCCGCGATGTGCGGCTCGGACAGGAACTGTTCGCGCTCGGACACAGACAATGGCATGACCCCGACGATAGGAGCCACCACCGACAGATTCCGGGGCCCCGCACCGGCGCGGCGAACCGATTGAATGGAACCTGGCGGTTCGAAACGGTTAGATGGGACGTGAGGTTCCGGACAGTGCAGCGTCGTACGTCGAGGTGAACGGAGACACAGATGCCAGGCCCAGTCGCGAGATTGGCACCACAAGCAGTCCTCACTCCGCCCAGCGCCGCCTCCCTCTTCCTGGTGCTCGTCGCCGGGGACTCCGACGACGACCGCGCGACGGTGTGCGACGTGATCTCCGGGATCGACGGACCGCTCAAGGCGGTGGGATTCCGCGAACTCGCCGGTTCCCTGTCCTGCGTGGTCGGTGTCGGTGCGCAGTTCTGGGACCGCGTGAGCGCGTCGTCGAAGCCGGCGCACCTGCATCCGTTCGTCCCGCTGTCCGGGCCGGTCCACAGCGCGCCCTCCACGCCGGGTGACCTCCTGTTCCACATCAAGGCCGCCCGCAAGGACCTGTGCTTCGAACTGGGCCGCCAGATCGTCTCCGCGCTGGGCTCCGCCGCCACCGTGGTCGACGAGGTGCACGGCTTCCGCTATTTCGACTCCCGCGACCTCCTCGGATTCGTCGACGGCACCGAGAATCCCACCGACGACGACGCCGCGGACTCCGCCCTGATCGGCGACGAGGACCCCGACTTCCGGGGCGGCAGTTACGTGATCGTGCAGAAGTACCTGCACGACATGAGCGAGTGGAACACGCTGAGCACCGAGGAACAGGAACGGGTCATCGGGCGCACCAAGCTCGAGAACGTCGAACTCGACGACGACGCCCAGCCCAGCAATTCGCACGTCACCCTCAACACCATCGTCGACGACGACGGCGTCGAACACGACATCCTCCGCGACAACATGGCATTCGGCAGCCTCGGCGAGGCGGAATACGGCACCTACTTCATCGGGTACGCCAAGGACCCCGCCGTCACCGAGCTGATGTTGCGACGCATGTTTCTCGGCGAACCGCCCGGCAACTACGACCGCGTCCTCGACTTCTCCACGGCGGCCACCGGCACATTGTTCTTCGTGCCGAGCCGGGACGTGCTCGAATCGCTCGGCGACGAGCCGGCCGACGCGGAGTCGGCACCCGAAGACCCGGTCGAGCCCGCCGCAGCCGGCCCGTACGACCTGTCCCTGAAAATCGGTGGTCTCAAAGGAGTATCGCAATGAGTGATTCGAGCAATCTGCACCGCAACCTGGCACCCGTCACCGAGGTTGCCTGGCAGCAGATCGGCGAAGAGGCCGCCCGCACGTTCAAGCGCCACGTCGCCGGTCGACGCGTCGTCGACGTCGCGGGACCGTTCGGATACTCCTACTCGGCCCACAACCTCGGCCGGGTCACCCCGATCAAGACGTCGGACAGCAGGATCCGGGCGCAGCAGCGGCAGGTGAACCCGCTCGTCGAACTCCGATTCCCGTTCACCCTCAGCCGGGCCGAGGTCGACGACGTCGCCCGGGGTTCCCTCGACTCCGACTGGCAACCCGTCAAGGACGCCGCGAAGGCCGTCGCGTTCGCGGAAGACCAGTCGATCTTCCAGGGATTCGACGAGGCGGGCATCCGCGGTCTCGGTCCGTCCAGCGACAACCCGGTTCTCAGTCTGCCGGAGGATCCGCTGCTCATCCCCGACGCTGTCGCGTCCGCGTTGTCGGCGCTGCGACTCGCCGGTGTCGAGGGACCGTATTCGGTGGTACTCGACGCCGACGCGTACACCGCGGTCAGCGAGACCCGCGACGAGGGACATCCCGTGTTCCACCACCTGCGCGACCTGGTCACCGGCGACATCATCTGGGCGCCCGCCATCAGCGGCGGATACGTGCTGTCCACTCGCGGCGGCGACAACCAGCTGACCCTCGGCACGGACCTGTCGATCGGCTACGACAGCCACACCGCCACCGACGTCACGCTCTACCTCGAAGAGACGTTCACGTTCGCCTCGCTCACCGCGGAGGCGGCGGTCGTCCTCGCACGCTGACGCACGCCGGGGTCGTCAGCCGCCGAACAGCAGGTACAGCCCACCGAAGGTGTACGTCACCATCGTGAACAGCAGTGCCAGCTGCCCGGTCAGCTGATGACCCCGGGGCAGGACCCGTACGGATTTGTCGTGTGCCGCAATCACTCCGAGGACGTGACCGGCAAGGACGCACAGCACCTTGATCGACGCCGTCGCGGCCGGATGCTCGGACAGGACGTACCAGACCTCCGCGTCGCCGAGTCCCAGTGGGTTCCATCCCCGACCCATCGGATCGGTCAGCAGGATCACCGTCGCCTGCCCCTTCTCCACCAGATACGTCAGGTAGTGGGCGAAGACGTAGCCGATGATGATCGGGATCAGCGAATGCGACAGCAGCCCCGGGAGGGCGGCGCGCTGCTCCGGCCGTAATCCACCCGCGGCCCGCGAAGCCACCCAGAACGACACCCCGACGAAGCCGACGAACACCAGCAGCCCGGCCGTGCGCGCGAGAGTCGCGCCGATCGGGGAACCGATTCCGTCCACCAGCCGCGCCCACCAGGGGAACGCCGAGAAACTGTCGAAGGCCGTGGATCCCAGCAGCGTTGCCATCAGCGCGACGGAGCCGGCACGAACGGGCATCGATCCCAGGTGGTCCAGCGGATTGCGCAGCACGATCCGGCCGTCGTGTCGATCCCGGCTCAGTGGAGACAACCGCGACGCCAGCGTGCTGTACACCTCGAACGGATCGCCCCGCTCACACCAGCGCTCACCGCAGGTGAAGGCCCCGGCCGTCGTGACCACGACGTACACCAGCAGCCAGGTACGTACGGCGGCAACGGAACCCGGGTCGCCGGAGGCGAGCTCGAGCCAGACGAAGGCGAACAGTCCCGCGACCGCGGGCCAGTACCCCCACGAGTTGCGGTACCGCGCAGTGCCTTCGGCCGGGGAGCGCCCGATCACCGCGCACACCGATCGGTGAAGCGTGCGGACCGGGGAGAACACTCGCCACACCGGTCCGAACGCCAGCGACACCGCAACCAGCCCCACCCAGAGCAGCACGTAGAACACGCCCGGCAGGGCATTCGCCGAGGACTCCGAGGGTCCGAAGAACGCCGCGAGCGCCACCCACACCGCGAACACCACACCGAACGCCGCCAGCACGTTCCGCGTGATCGGCGCGTCGGCGAACCGCGTCACCCAGCCGGGCAATCGGCGCCCGGGACTGTCCGGGTCCAGTTTCGGTGTGCGCCAGGCGAACACCAGGACCACGAAGGACACGGTGAGCGCCCAGCTCGCCCCGATCAGCGCATACGTGAACGGGATCGGAAGGTCGGTGGATCCGCCGAGGCCGTGCGCGAGAACAACGGTCATGGACGCACGAGCAGGGTGGCCACCGTCTTACCCGTGTCGTGCAATTCCACCGCCACCTGGCCCGGAACGTCCACGGAGAACTGGGTTTCCTGGGTTCCGGGGTGAATCTCGAACGAATGCTCCGGCACGGCGTGCACGTGCAGTTCGTCGTCGGCGTCGCTCTCGATCCGCACGGTGACGGTCTCCCCCACCGCGGCCTCGATGCGCTCGTTGCTCGGTGTGACCGAGCCTGCGTCGATCACGACGTCGATCACGACACCGTCGTCCGTTGCCGGCGTGTCGTTGTCGCCTCCACAGCCCGACACCAGGGCGACGACGACAGCAGGTACCACGACAACTCCGGCCAACCGCCTGATCACCTAATTCTCCTCGTCTTTCTCACTCGGGCCGTGTTTCGCGCTCTCGGCATTCTCGGCCGCTTCCGCCTTGCGGTCCCGGACCGCCAGGTAGATGACCAGGCCTGCCACCAGGAACGCAGGGACGAACGCGGGAATCGCCAGCAGCACCGAGTGATCGGCGAGGTAGACGACGTCCGGATCGGTCACCGGATTCATGTCACCGTCACGTCCTCGCGGGTGCCGGTGGCCGCCTGCCCCTGCGTGTACTTGCTGATCCGGCCCGCTCCCCAGGCCAGCGCGGTGATCAGCGCAAGAGTGCACAGGAGTACGACCAGCGACGCGGCACCGAACAACCAGGACGGGTGATCGAAGTTCCGTTCCCGCTGCAGGATGGTGATCTCCGGGACGAAGTCGCGGGTCGAGGATGCGACGGCGGGGAGTTCCTCGGCGCCGATGCCCGGATCGCTGGGCAGGTAGATCGGGACGGCCGTCATCGTGCGCCCGTCCTGCACGCGCAGCAACGTCTTCCACGTTCCGTGGACCGGCACCGGTTCGTGTGTCCGGTAGGTGCCGGGCCCGGTGCGTTCGAGTCGGTCGACCGTGAATCCGTTGCCCAGTCCGGTGCCGCCCTGCCAGGACAGAATGGACACCCAGGCGGGATTGTCACTGGCGAGATCGGGTGGGTCGATGCGCACCTCCGCGTCGACCATCCGGCCGCCGTCCGGCGCGGCCTCCGTGAGAGCGATTGTCGCCGTGGCGTTCTCCGGGACGGTCGCGACGAGCCCGTTGGCCGTGGCACCGGCGATCACCACGACCGTGGCGACGACGATGGTGCGACTGATCGCGGGACGCGGAAGTCCCTCGGATCGGAGCACCCGCCCGAGCAGGGCGCCGCAGGCCCCGGCCGCGATGCCCACGGGCACGGCCATGGCCAGCGCCTCCGGCCACATGCTGGTGGGCCAGGGGTAGATGTACACGGCGTCGATCCACAGCGACTCGAGCCACAGCCCGACCGTTGCGACGAGGAGTCCGCCGACGGCACCGAAGGCCACCCGATTCTTGATCAGCGGTGTCAGGGCGAGGAGTTCGATCAGCACCGCGGCGCCGAGGCACAGTTCGAACACGTTCGTGGGGGCGCCGAGAACCGGCCCCACCATCAGTGCCGTGATCGCACGCACGACGCCGGCCACCGCCACGGCCACGATCGCCGCGAAGGGTCCGAGAACGATGCGCGCCGCCACCAGGGTGAACGCGGCGGCGCCGGCGATCATCATCGGCTGCAGGACGAGGCGGAATTGTTCGACGCCGAAGTCGTATTCGATCTGGAAGACGGACAGGCCGATGAGCAGGCCACCGAATGTGCCGCACCGCAGGAACCAGATCAGCCTGCTGTCCTGCTTCGTGTCACCGGGGGTCGCCATCCGGCCCTCGTAGTCCAGGAGCAGGACGCCGATCAGCGACAGTCCCGCACCGCCGATCAGCATCAGGTGCGTCGGCCCCCACAGCGTGACGTCCTGACCGAAGATGCGGTGCCAGACGTCGTCGAGGGGGAACCCGATGAGGGCGTACAGCCCCGCCCCGGCCACCAGGACGCCGCCGACCGGGACGTACCAGGTGCGCGTGATCTTGATCGCCGCCGGACCGGGTTTCTCGTCGCGCGGCAGGATCATCGCCAGCATTCCGGTGATGAACAGCAGGAAGAGTCCGACGAGGATGAAGTAGTGCGCGGGGTTCGCGAGCGGCCCGTCGTCGCGGCCTCGCCCGATGTGCAGGCTGACGTCCCAGATGAAACCGAAGAACGCCGTCAGGATGGTCCCGACGAACGTCACCAGGGGCAGGGCCACCCACGGGGGCCGGTCGAGCGCGCGTGCCGCCGTGTCGGCGGCCGTCTGCAGCCACGTGATCTTGCGTGTGCGGTGCAGGTACGCGATCCACAGCAGACCCACAGTGATGATCGCCGTCGCCACCGAGATTCCGATGATCTGATCGAACGCCGCACCGCCACCCTCTCCGCCCGATTGAGCAAGAATGGGTGAACTCGGAGTAACAGTTACTTGGCTCACGTGGTGATTATGTGCGCCTCGCGCCGAAAACGCCAGACCCTCGACCCGGCACACGGCGGTTCGTAGGCAAATCTATTCAGATCTGCGATCAGACGTAGATATGGCTAGATTCCCCTATCGATGCCTCGAGCAGCGATAACTGCCACCGCCCGCACGAGCAACCGAGGTACGTGACAACTCCTGTGCTCGTCCGATGTCGAGATAATTCCTGCCAGTCGTGTTCGTGATGTTCGCTCATGCACCCAGCGTGATGTAATGGCATTGTGCATCTCAACCCTTACGGCGAGTACGCGGTCACACTCGCCGCCGACCTCACGAATCACCCGCCCGGCTCGACCGGCGAACTCGTGGATCGATGCGTCGACGCCGGCATCGTCGTCGACTTCCCCGTCACCGACGACGACCTCGCCGACGTGCTCGCGATGCTCCACCGGTGGGCGTCGATTGCGGACACCACCAGCGACGAAGCCCGCGCCGAACAGGTCAACCTCATGCTCACGAAGGCATCCGCCTACCCGCGACTGACCAACCACGCCGGCGACGGCTGGCACCTCCACTATCGCGACGACCAGCAGTCGCTGGCAGGCGTGCTCGAGGCGCTCTTCTCCGTCGGCACCGCATTGCACCTCGTGGGCCGCGGCATGCACCGGCTCGGCCGCTGCGCACTCGAGGAGTGCACCGCCATCTACGCCGACACGTCCCGCAACGGCCGTCAGCGGTACTGCTCACCGAAGTGCGCGAACCGTGACGCCGTTCGACGCCACCGGGCGCGCTGACCCGTATCGCTCAGTGCGGGAAGTCCTCTCCGGTGAACTCCCGCTTCTCCACGAGCACCAGCCAGTTGCCGGAGTTGTCCCGCATCACCGCCTCTACGCCGTAGGGGCGTTCGGCAGGCGGCTGGGTGAACTCGACGCCCTTGGCAACCAGATCCTTGTACGTCTCGTGACAGTCCGTGGTGGTCAGCCCGAATCCGCCCATCGTCCCCGCGGCCAGCGACCGACGGATCGCCTCGGCCATGTCGGCGTCGAGCGGCGGCCCGGGCTTCATGAGCGTGACCTCGAGTTCCGGGTGATCGGGGTGCAGGATCGTCACCCACCGGAACCCGTCACCCATCGTGACGTCAGTGCCCTCGGCGAAACCGAGCGTGTCGATGTAGAACTTCTTCGCATCGTCCTGGTCGGTGACCCACAGGGTGACGAGAGAAACGTTGGTGATCATGCGACCAACCTATGTCCGGCGCGACCGACCGCGCTTCTCGGAAATTGCGGCATTTCGATCGCTCAGCCCGTGCATGAACACATAGCAGCCGGGAATGCGCGGTGCCCCGTGCTCGGCGAACTTCGCCTGGTACACCGACGGTGACGTGCCGACCAGCTGACAGAACTTGGCGCTGAACGACCCGACGCTGGTGTACCCGACCAGGTGGCAGATCTCGGTGACCGTCAGGTTCGTCGCCCGCAGCAGGTCCTGGGCGCGCTCGACGCGGCGCTCCGCGAGATAGACACCCGGCGTCCTGCCGTAGACCGCCGCGAAGCACCGGAGGAAGTGGTATTTCGACACCCCTGCCGTCGCCGCGAGTTCTCCGAGGTCGAGCGTTCGGGCGTAGTCACGGTCGGCGAGGTCGCGGGCACGGCGCAGGTGCGGGAGCAGTTCCCCCGGCACTCGCGCAGTCTCTACCATGCCCCCAGTCTGGCAGTGGCTACCGACTCGAGGACAGGAACGCCGTCGACCCGGACAGGTCGCCGGGGCGGTGACTGCGCGACTGCACCAGCCCCCGGCGTTCGAGGATCGGCCGGACCCCTTCGCCGAAGTTGAAGGCCTCTTCGAGGTGCGGGTAGCCGGAGAGGACGAAGTGGTCGAGTCCGAGCGCCGCGTATTCGGCGATGCGGTCGGCGACCTCCTCGTGGGAGCCGACCAGCGCGGTGCCGGCGCCGCCGCGGACCAGCCCCACACCGGACCACAGGTTGGGGGACACCTCGAGCGCGCGCGCTCCGGCGTCCTTCGAGTAGGCGCTTCCCCCGCCGTGCAGTTCGCGCATGCGGCGCTGACCTTCGGAACCCGACCGGGCGAGGCTCTGCTGCGCCTGCTCGACCGTCGCCGGGTCGAGGGCGGAGAGGAGGCGGTCGGCCTCGGCCCACGCCTCCTCGGACGTGTCGCGGCTGATCACGTGCAGCCGGATGCCGTAATCGAGCGTGCGGCCCTGGACGTCGGCGAGGTCGCGGATCCAGGCGATCTTCCCGGCGACGGCGCTCGGCGGCTCACCCCAGGTGAGGTAGGTGTCGGCGAACTGGGACGCGACGGTGCCCGCGGCCGGCGACGACCCGCCGAAGAAGATCGGCGGCACCGGGTCGGGGATGCGCTGCAACTGGGCGTTCTCCACCCGGATGTAGTCGCCCGCGTAGTCGACCGGTCCGGTTCCCGCCCACAGCTGACGGATGACGTCGAGGAACTCGCCGCAGCGGGCGTAGCGCTGGTTCTTGTCGAGATAGTCGCCGTACGTGCGCTGCTCGTGGTCCTCACCACCGGTGACGACGTTGAGCAACAGCCGCCCCTGCGACTGCCACTGGAACGTGGCCGCCATCTGTGCGGCCAGCGTGGGGCTGAGCAGGCCCGGTCGCAGCGCGACCAGGAACTTCAACGTCTCGGTGGTCTCCAGCATCATGGCCGTGGTGAGCCAGGCGTCCTCGCACCACGCACCGGTGGGCGTCAGCACCGATTCGAAGCCGTTCGACTCCGCCGCCGCGCCGATCTGATTGAGGTACCGCAGCGTGGCGGGACGGTCTCCTGCCATGGAACTCCCGTGACCACCCGCCATCAGGTTGCGGGAATCATCGTAGGTGGGAAGGAACCAGTGGAAATGCAGAGACACGCGCGATCCTCTTGTCGACGACAGATGGGCACCACAGGACAGTTCATCAACGACGAAGCCGGGGCGCGAGGGTTTCGATCACCATGATTCGGAATCGTGCCCGACCGCAGTGGGCAGGGTTACGGTCGCCGCGCTATGACTACGCTGTCCGACGCCCCGTACACACCTTCGACCGAATCCGACCTCGAGCGGCGCAAGCGGCTCCGCACCGTCGTCGCCGCCAGCCTCCTGGGGACGACAGTCGAGTGGTACGACTTCTTCCTCTACGCGACGGCTGCCAGCCTGGTGTTCAACCAGCTGTTCTTCCCCGATCAGAGTTCGTTCGTCGGCACCATGCTGGCGTTCGCCACGTTCGCGGTCGGTTTCGTGGTCCGGCCGATCGGCGGAGTCGTCTTCGGCCACATCGGCGACCGCATCGGACGCAAGAAGACACTCGCGCTCACCATGTTCATCATGGGCATCGCCACCGCCCTGATGGGTGTGCTGCCCACGGCCGCGCAGGTCGGGATGATCGCGCCGATCCTGCTGCTCCTGCTGCGCATCCTGCAGGGGTTCGCACTGGGCGGTGAATGGGCGGGCGCCGTGCTGCTCGCCGTCGAACACAGTCCCGCGAAGAAGCGCGGCATCTTCGGCAGCATCCCCCAGATCGGCCTGGCGCTGGGCCTGGCCCTGGGCACCGGCGTCTTCGCCGCGTTGCAGGTGATCTTCGACGACGCACAATTCCTCTCCTACGGGTGGCGGATCGCCTTCCTGCTGAGCCTGATTCTCGTACTCGTCGGATTCGTGGTCCGGCTGAAGGTCGAGGAGACCCCGGCGTTCCAGGAAGTGCACGACCTCTCGAAGCGCTCCTCCGCTCCACTGAAGGACGTGTTCCGCGGCCGGGTGCGCCGGGGCACCATCCTCGGCCTGCTCTCTCGCTGGGGTGAGGGCGCCGCGTTCAACACCTGGGGCGTCTTCGCGATCACGTACGCGACCAAGAATTTGGAGTTCGCGAAGATTCCCGCCCTCCTGGTCGTCACGATCGCGGCGACGGTCATGGCCGTGCTCCTGCCGTTCTCCGGACTGCTGGTCGACCGCTACGGCGCCAAGAGGATCTACCTCATCGGCATCGGGGCCTACGGGCTCGCGGTCTTCCCCGCGTTTTCCTTGTTCGGCACGGAGAATCTCATCCTGTTCGGCGTCGCGATGGTGCTCGTGTTCGGCGTCGTCCATGCCCTCTTCTACGGAGCGCAGGGCACGCTGTACGCAAGCCTGTACCCCACCGAGATCCGCTACACCGGCCTGTCCGTCGTGTACCAGTTCTCCGGAATCTACGCGTCGGGCATCACGCCGATGATCCTCACCGCCCTGATCGCCGTCGCCAGCGGAACTCCCTGGCTGGCCTGCGGATACCTCGTCGCCACCTCGGTCGTCAGCGTCGTGGCCACAGCTCTGATCCGAAAGCAGGACCTCTACCTCTGAGGGCGCCGAACGCTCCGAACGGGCTCTGACAGCCGAGATCGATACACTGGTGTATCCGATACGCTAGTGTATCGACGGCTGCTGTCGACCCGATCGGAGGAGTGCCCATGCCGACGCCGCCGGCGCGCTCCACCGAGCCTGCCACCGACACACCCCGCCGGGTGACGAAACGGCGCGGCCAGACACGCAGGCGTCTGCTCGACGCCGCGGTCGAGGTGTTCGCCGAAAACGGCTTCGGACGGTCGACGGTCGAGCAGATCTGCGAACGCGGTGGCTACACCCGCGGCGCCTTCTACTCCAACTTCGCATCGCTGGACGAGATGTTCTTCGCCATGTGGGAAGAGCGCTCCAGCGCGATGCTCGCACAGATCCGGCTCGCCGCCGACTCGTCCAGCATCGACCTGTCCGGGCTCACGCCTGCCGAAAAGCTGCGCGCCGGCACCGAACTGGTGCTCGGAGTCGTCCCCGTCGACGACCAGTGGTACCGGATCAACGCGGAATTCACCGCCCACGCCCTGCGCAACCCGTCGCTGAAGAAGGCCCTCGCAGCACGTGAGGACACCATTCTGGCGACCATCGTGCCGATCCTCGAGAAGGCGCTGCACCGGCTCGGGCGGCGCGTCGTCGGCGATCCGCGGGTGCTCGGCCGCGCGCTCGTGGCCCTGCACGACGGCACGAGCGTCCAGTGCCTCATCGAGGACGACGACGCGTCCGCCCGGGAACTACGTCTCGAATTGTTCACCCACGTCGTGGCCGCGTACACCGAACCCGACACCACCCACACCCACACACACCGAAAAGAGGGGTCCTCGTGACCGAACAGGCTGATGTGATCGTCGTCGGCGCCGGACTGGCCGGACTCGTCGCCACCTACGAGATGGTCAAGGCGGGCCGGAAGGTCCTCGTCGTCGACCAGGAGAGTTCCGCGAATCTCGGCGGGCAGGCCTTCTGGTCGCTCGGCGGCCTGTTCCTCGTCGACAGCCCCGAACAGCGGCGCCTCGGCATCAAGGACTCGTACGAACTGGCGATCCAGGACTGGATGGGCACCGCGGCCTTCGATCGAGCCCGCGAAGACCAGTGGCCGCGGCTGTGGGCCCAGGCGTACGTCGAGTTCGCGGCAGGCGAGAAGCGGCAATACCTGCACGACCTCGGACTGCGGTTGATGCCGAACGTCGGGTGGGCCGAACGCGGACGCGGATCCGCTCTCGGACAGGGCAATTCCGTTCCGCGCTTCCACATCACCTGGGGCACCGGACCGGGGGTCGTCGAAGTCTTCCTCACCCGCGTGATGGCCGCGTCGAAGCGGGGCCTCGTCACGTTCAAGCATCGTCACCAGGTCGACGAGATCGTCGTCACCGACGGCGCCGCCACCGGCGTGCGCGGCACCGTCCTCGAACCGTCCACCGAAGCACGCGGTGTGAAGAGTTCGCGGACCCCGGTCGGGGAATTCGAAATCGCCGCGCAGGCCGTGGTCGTCACGTCCGGCGGCATCGGCGGCAATCCCGAACTGGTCAAGAAGAATTGGCCCGCGCGCCTCGGCAAGGCTCCCGAGAACATGCTCGCCGGCGTCCCCGCGCACGTCGACGGCCGCATGCTCGAGATCACCGAGAACGCCGGCGGCAACATCGTGAACCGCGACCGGATGTGGCACTACACCGAGGGGATCCAGAACTGGGACCCGATCTGGCCGAACCACGGCATCCGCATCATCCCCGGACCGTCGTCGATGTGGTTCGACGGCAACGGCAAACGCCTGCCCAGCCCCAACTTCCCCGGTTTCGACACCATGGGAACCCTCGACCACATCATGAACAGCGGCCACCACCACACGTGGTTCGTCCTCGACCAGAAGATCATCGAGAAGGAGTTCGCGCTGTCGGGCTCCGAGCAGAACCCCGACATCACCGGGCGCGATTTCAAACTGCTCGCCGAACGCCTGAAGAAGGGCGCGCCCGGTCCCGTCGAGGCGTTCAAACAGCACGGTGCGGACTTCGTCGTCCGCGACAATCTCCGTGACCTCGTCGACGGCATGAATGCCCTCACCCCCGAGGCGCCGCTGAAGTACGAGGACCTCGAACGTGAAATCGTGGCCCGCGACCGGGAGGTGAAGAACAGCTACACCAAGGATTTCCAGATCATGGCGATCCGCAATGCACGGAACCTGCTGGCCGACAAGATCACCCGCGTCGTGAGCCCCCACGAACTGCTCGACCCCAAGAACGGCCCCCTGATCGCGGTCCGGCTGCACCTGCTGACCCGCAAGACCCTCGGCGGCCTCGAGACCAACCTGGACTCGCAGGTGATCAGGCCCGACGGCACACCGTTCGAGGGTCTCTACGCCGCCGGTGAGGTCGCCGGATTCGGCGGCGGCGGCGTCCACGGTTACAGCGCACTCGAGGGCACTTTCCTCGGCGGCTGCATCTTCTCGGGCCGGGCCGCGGGTCGCGCGCTGGCCCGGCACCTGTAGGCGGCTCCGCCGCCCGTACGCGGTTGACGAGTCCCTGGGCTCGTTAACCACTCACGGGCGCGAGCCTCTCGGAAGCCTCGAGTTCACGGACCAGCGGCAGGACGTTGGCGCCGAAGTATTCGATCTCCTCCTGGAAGTGCAGGAATCCGCCCAGGATGAGGTCGACTCCGCGGCGGCGGTATTCGACGATGCGCTCGGCGATCTGCTCCGGCGTCCCGATCAGCTGGGAGCGGAATCCGTCGTTGTACTGGACGAGATCCTCGAACGTGGAATCGGCCCACATTCCCGACTTGTCGGCGGTGGACGCGCCGGCCTGCTGAACGGCGGACCTGAATCCCTCGACCGCGGGTTTGTTCGCCTTCTCGATGATTTCGCGGAGGGTGTCGCGCGCTTCCTTTTCGGTGTCGCGGGCGATGATGAATCCGTTGAGCCCGAACTTCACTTCCCGGTTGTGCTCGCGCGCCACCTTCCGCACGTCGACGAGCTGTTCGGTGACGCCGTCGTAGTCCTTGCCGTTGCTGAAGTACCAGTCGGAGTACCGGCCCGCGTTCCGCCGTGCGGCGGCCGAGTTGCCGCCCTGGAACAGTTCGGGGTTCGGACGGTCGGGCGTGTTCAGCGGCTTCGGCTTGAGGGTGAAGTCGTGGATGCGGTAGAAGTCGCCGCGGAAGTCGACGTCGTCCTCGGTCCAGATCTTTCGGAGCACCTGCAGGAACTCGGCGCTGCGCCGGTACCGCTCGTCGTGCTCGAGCCACGGCTCCCCGAGGTGGGTGAATTCGTCCTTGAACCAGCCGCTCACGACGTTGACGGCGAACCGGCCGTTCGACAGATGGTCGGCCGTGGCACCCAGCTTCGCCAGCACGGCGGGCTGCCACAGACCCGGGTGGACGGCAGCGATCACCTTCAACCGTTCGGTGGCCAGCAGCAGTGCGAGGCTGAAGCTGGTCGACTCGTGCTGGTACTCGGCCCCGTAGCTGGCCTCGTACCGGACCTGGCTGAGCGCGTACTCGAAACCGTTGTTCTCGGCGGTCTGGGCGAGCTTCTTGTTGTACTCGTAATCCCAGCTGGTCCGCTGTTCGATGTCGGACGTGACGAGCCCGCCACTGACGTTGGGCACCCAGTAGGCGAACTTGATCTGCTCAGCGATGTGTTCGGTTGACATACCCAGCATGCAACCCGCCCATACAGCGCACGCCCACCCTTCCAATCAGTGCGCGTACAACCCTTCACCCGGCTCGCGGGTCCGTGTGAGGTTCGACGGCATGACAGCAGTACAGGGAGGTCAGGCATGACCGCCGTCCAGAGCGCCCACCGCATCAGTGACGAGGCCGAAGCGCTCGCCGTTGCTGCCGATCTCGCCGCACAGTTCGCCGAGGAGGCGGCAGGCCGTGATGCCGGGAGGCAACTCCCCTACGAACAGGTAGGCGCTCTCGCCGCGTCGGGACTGCTCGCGCTCGGTGTTCCCCGCGAGCACGGCGGCATCGACGCGCGGACCGAAACCCTCGCCGAAGTCTTCCGCCTTCTCGCCGAGGGCGATCCGAGCATCGCGCAGATCCCGCACAGCCACTACACGTTCCTCGAGGTGCTCCGTCACCAGGGCACGCCCGCGCAGCAGGAATTCTTCTACCCCGAGGTGCTCGCGGGGCGCCGGTTCGCCAACGCCCAGAGCGAGCGCGGAACCAAGACGATCGATATCGACGCCACGACGCTCACCGAGCAGGGCGGCGACTTCGTCGTCGACGGTCGCAAGTTCTACAGCACGGGCGCACTGTTCGCCGACTGGATCGCGGTACGGGCCACCATTCCGGGGACGACGACGCCGACCGGGAAACCCGCCAAGGCCGTCGCCTACCTGCCGAGCACCGCCGCCGGGCTGTCGATCGTCGACGACTGGGACGGCATGGGGCAGAGGACCACGGCGAGCGGAACCGTCACTCTGGACGCCGTCCGGGTGCCCGCATTCCACGTCGTGCCGTTCTCCCCCATCTTCGACGCACCCACCACGTACGGGTCGCAGGCCCAGATCCTGCACGCCGCCATCGACGCCGGGATCGCCGCAGCGGCCCTGAACGAGGGCGTGCGCTCCGCGCGTCAGGCACGGCCCTTTTTCGAGGCGGGCGTCACCGACGCCGTCGACGATCCCCTGCTGATCCAGTTGGCCGGTGAGGCGGCGGTCACCGTCCGGTCCGCGACGGCACTCCTCCGGGAGGGTGCGCGCAGCATCGACGCAGCGCGGCGCGACCTCACCGCGCAGAGTGCCGCGGTCGCCTCGATCGACGCCGCCGCAGCCAAGGTCGCTGCCGCCCGCGCGTCACTCGAGGCGTCGAGCGTGCTGTTCGAACTGGGCGGCACCCGCAGTGCGTCGGAAACGTCCAACCTGTCGCGGTACTGGCGCGACGCCCGCACCCACACCCTGCACGACCCCACGCGGTGGAAGATCCAGCACATCGGCCGGTGGACACTGTCGGGCACCGTCCCACCCCGTCACGGCCTGCTGTAGGCGGCTCCGCCGCCCGTGAGCGGTTAGCGAGTCCCTGGACTCGTCAACCGCGCACGGGCGCTACGCGCCTATGTCCGCCTTCATGAGGAAGACGTTGTAGTCGGACCACGTCGACATGGTGAAGTACAGATCGTCGCCGCTCGACCACGGGTGGATGAACCCGCCGTACAGTTCCGGGTACTCGACGGCGCTGACCATCGGTGCCCCGTCGGACCAGGCTCCCTGCGGCGAGTCGGACTCACGGAGAACGATGGCCGCCTTGGACGTGTCGAGGTACGCCATCTGCCATTTGCCGGTGGCCTCCTCGTAGCGCACGGACAATTCGGCGGCGGGGGCGTCCACGATCGGCGTCGCCTCCGTGTAACCACCGACGGGCGTCCAGTTGCCGTTCTGCCAGTACTGGTACGCGGATGTGTTCAGCACATCGGCGGCCGGGACGCGGGCCAGACCGATGGCACCGAGCCTCGTGTTGGGGGTGCCGAACATGTACACGTAGTCGCCGGCCGGGACCATCGACGCGACCTGGAACTTGGTGACCCCGAAGATGTTGTCCCACTTCGCGTACGGGTCCTTGGTCCACGTCGATCCGCCGTCGTCCGAGTAGGCGATGCCGCCGTAGTTCGTCCACCACGTGGCGGGGATGCTGTTCCAGGTGCGGATCGACATGTAGCTCATGTACTGCCGGTTCCCGACGGCGAAACCCGAGGTCGGGATGGTGGTGATCTCGATGTTGTCGAGCTTGCGGCTGTCGAGCAGTTCCGCCGCGTGGCACCGGCTGTCCTGGACCATGCTGTCGAGGCTCAGGCCGTCGGACAGGTTGCGGTCGGAGCTGAAACCGAGGACGTTGCTGCGCCAGTCGTCGCCCTGGCCACCGGGTGGCTGGAATCCCTTGCCGACCGTGTCGCCGAACGCGACGGCGATCTGGTCGGGGGCGCTCTCCCACATGATGCCGAGGTCGGTGCCGTTGACCTGGTAACGCTTGTCGGTGCGGCTGACGGAGCCGGATCCGGTCACCTTGGCCACGCGGGTCACGTCGCCGATCTTCGGGGTGGCCGGGGCCGCGCTGCGCGGCGCCTCCTCGGTCGCGGGGTGCACGAGAGGCGGCGGTGGGGGCAACTGGATGTCGGCGCCCGGGACGGGAATGCCGAAGTGGAAGGGTGTGAATTTCACGCTGACGTCCGGGATGTTCAGCACGCTCGACAGGTTTCCCGGGGCCTGGTCGGTCTCGTCGGTGAGGTCGGGGCACGGATCGGTGCACGTGTCGGCGGGCAACGCCTGCGACACGCGGACAGGCTCGGTGACGGGGGCGGGGTACGGCACCGTCGTGATTTTCGGGTACGGGATCGGAATCTCGAGCTTTTCCGGTATCAGCGAATGGGTTTCGTTCGACACTTCGCTCGCGCAGGGACCGCTGCCGGGTAGGCCGTTGGACACCGGCTCTGGTTCCGCGACAGCAGCGTTCTGGTTCGAGTAGGCGATCATGCCCGAGCCGATCGCCACTGCCGCGACCGACGCGACCCACCTCTTCGACATCCCCGACCCCTCCGTCAACTCCGGCCACTCCCGGCGAGGGGAACATAGCATCGCCCTTCTACGCTCGCCGGTTACCACACGCCATACCTGGCGGTAACATTTCCGACTCGATCCGGACCGGGGCTGTGACTCCTGCCACGCGACAGTGGAAGTTACTCGTACGCCGAGTCACCGATACCGCAGGCCAACGACTTTCGACCGGTGTGTTCGCGTACCGAACACCGTCAAGGGATCGGTGAACACCCGATTGCATCTGTTGACGCTCCGGGATCGCCCGGTATTCACTGATCGTGCGCATCCACCGGATTCCCGGCCCGCGACGAGACCCCGAGCTCCTCGCCCTCTGCGCTGCGGGCCCGCCCGCGTTCTTCCGCTCCAGCGCGAACCACCGTTCTGCACGGGTCCCGCATTCCACCGATCACCACCATCGTCGCTCGGCGGCATCGACCCGTGCGAATTCCGCTGTCAACGAAAGGAATCGACATGACCGCCGTCCTGGAACCGACCCTGTCCTATTCGTCGTCCATCCCCCGCGCGCACGTGCACCGCGCGGCGATCTGCGAGGTCTTCCTCACCGACATCATCTGCGAGAGCTACCCACAGTTTCGTCTCGGTGTGCAGCTCCCCAGAGTCCACAGCTACTACAGCGATCACAATATCGACCTCGACTCCGTGAGAGTGGGCCCCGCACCCGCCGCGGAGGTCCTGGACGCCACGATCACCGCGGAGAAGCGACGGGGCGCCGACATCGTCGGAATCACGCTCGCAATGACACTGGCGCTGGACGGATCTGCCGCGGCGCCACCATGACCATCCAGTGGATGCCCGGCGACGCGTGGGACCGCCTCCGGCAAAAGGGTCGGGCACCGCTGCAGCTCGATCCCGCCCGTCCGCATCCGTTGCACGAGCGGGTCGAGCCTCGGGTGGTGGCTCGACATTCGTTCGACAACGTGGTCGCCCGTGCGCGGTTAACGAGTCCCTGCACTCGTCAACCGCGCACGGGCGGCGGAGCCGCCGAACGTCTCCGCGACCCGGGCGACGAGTTCGCCGCCGTCTCCCAGCTCCCCCGACCAGGCCACTTCGCCGTCCGGTCGCACGAGCACCGTGGTGGGCCCGAGGTTCCGCGCCCGAATCAGCCGCACCCGTTCACCCCACGGGGGTTCGACGACTGCGCGGACGGATTCGGATGCGTCCCCGCACAGCAGGAGCCCCCGGTCCCCCGCCGCGACGTGCAACCTGATCAGGTCGGTGATCCCGGTGTCCGTCTCGATCACGGTGTTCGCTGCGAAGTCGCCGCGCGCCGCGTCCTGGAGAGCGCTGGGCGCCGGCTGACTCTGCGCACTGATCGCGGAACCCAGCGCCCGGTTGCGGTCGCGGTCCTCCAGCAGGACGCCGAGTTCGTGTCGCAGGCGGTCACCGTCCACTCCGATTCGCATACGCTCACGCTGATCCGCGACGTTGGCGATCACCCCGGCCGCGCACGCGTGCCGTTCCCGCGAGTACACGTCCAGCACCGACGGGTCGGCCTGTCCCCGCGCGACGAGGGCGAGGCGCCAGCCGAGGCCGATCGCGTCGCCGATACCGAGGTTCAGGCCCTGCCCGCCGAGCGGAAAGTGCACGTGCGCAGCGTCACCGACGAGGAGGACCCGGCCGAGCCGGTAGTCGTCGACCAGCCGCGAATAGTCGCTGAAGCGGGACAGCGACCGCGCGTCGCGGAACGGAACGGGACGGCCCGCGAATCTGTCGACCGTCTCCTGCAATTCCTCCGCGGTGAGGGGCCGGCGATGATCCTCGTGCGGACCACCGAGGTCGAACGTGATGATGCGACTGAAGCCGGCGTGATTGACGTTGAGGACGGTCCAGCCCCGTCAGCTCCGAGGTCATGTCGATCATTCCTGAAGAGTGCGGCCCCCGTGCACCAGAGGTTCGATACAATACGAACCATGCACCAGAGTTAGGTTCGATGCAAGACGAACCTTCACTCTGGTGGTCGACGACCCGAACCTGGAGGTGCGCCGTGCCCGACGCCGAGGGACATCCCGCGGTCGACGAGATCGAATTGGTCTCCGTCCTGGCCGCTCTCGCCGACCCCCTGCGACTGGAGGTCGTGCAGAAGCTCATGGTGGAGGCGGACGGGGCGGAACGTCACTGCACGTCGTTCGGGCTGCCGGTGTCCAAATCGACCCGCAGCCACCACTTCAAGGTGCTGCGTGAGGCCGGGCTGATCACGCAGGTCGACCGCGGCAATTCGCGGATGGCTCAGCTGCGCAGATCCGACATCGAATCCCGCTTCCCCGGTCTCCTGGACGCCGTCGCGGCCGCACCGGACTGAACGCCGTCGCAGCGAAGTCTCGCCGAGCATCCGGATCGCCGCCGTTGCGATGATCGTGCGCCATGAGGGGGGCGGTACGAGTGGAACAACGGGGAAGCGGAGACGGCTGGATTCTGGTCGAAATCCTGGGGGACGCACCGACGGTGATCGCGGAGGGCATCAAGCAGCGGCAGTGCCGGCCGCTCGGGAACGTCTACCGCGGCAGGATGCCGACGCTGGTGGCGGGAGCCATCGACACGGTCAAGTCGTCGGGACAGCCGGTGCAGGTGACTCTCGGAGAGACGGTCGGCGACATCGATCTCGTCGTGGGGAAACCGGTGCTCGGTCCGGGCGGAGACGTCCTCGCGGTGCAGATCTTCACCGGTCGTGCGGACAGTCCGGTGCCCCAACCGCACCGGGCGGCGGGGTGGGAGTGGAACCTGTCCGTGTCGGCGGGTCCGCGACGCACACGATGGACGAGTGAGTTCCGGTTTCTGTACGGGGTGGCGGACACCCGGCCGGACCACGGCCATTTCGGTCTCGCCGACCTGTACCGGAGGGTGCCGCGACTCTCGGACATCGCGGTGCTGATGGAACGCGTCGACAATGCGCGGGACGGCGAGTTCCTGTCCGCGAACTGGCGATCCGGGTGGTGGACTCCGATATCGCGTCGACCGTGCACGCGGTCGCGGGGGTTCATGCGGCACTGGTCGATTCACAGCACGGGTACGCCATCAAATGGATCACCGCACCGCTGGCGGGTTTGTCTGCCGCGGCGGAGGGCGGGCAGATCGGACTGCTGCACGGCGAAGACCTTGCCGCGGTGCGGCAACGGATCACGGCCGGCGTTCCCGGTGTCGCCCGTGTCGCCCTCTCCGACGGGTCCTGGTCCCGGCACACGGTGCGCACATTTCCCGTCCCCGGCTACGGTTCCACACCCGTGGTGATGATGACGTTCTCAGGCGCCTGTCCCGAACAGCATGCCCAGCAGGTAGGTGGCGGCGGCGGCGCCGTACCCGATGGCCAGCTGGCGTAACGCGCGCTTGACCGGGGGGCCACCCGACAGCAATCCCACCACCAGACCGGTCCCGAGCAGTGCGACGCCGACCAGCGCGGCCGCGACCACGAGCGCGGCGGTGCCTTCCATGCCGAAGAGATACGGCAGCACGGGGATCACCGCACCCGACGCGAAGAAGCAGAAACTCGCGGCGGCCGCACCGAGCCCGGTGCCGATGGCCTCGTGCTCGTCGGCGGTTTCCGTACTCGAAATGGGGTCGGGCTGAACGGCTCTCCGCAGCACGTCGGCCGCGCGCTTCTCGGCGTCCTCCGCGGGCATGCCCCGCGCCCGGTACACGAGTGCGAGTTCGTTCGCGTCGACGTCGAGGAGCGGCACCGCCTCACGGGCGCCCTGCCCCGGCGCCGACGCCTCGAGCAGTTCACGCTGCGAGCGCACGGACACGTACTCGCCGGCACCCATCGACAACGCGCCCGCGAGGAGGCCGGCGAGGCCGGTCAGCAATACGATGTGGTTGTCGACGCCGCTGCCACTGATGCCGAGCACGAGGGCGAGGTTGCTGACCAGGCCGTCGTTGGCACCGAACACTGCGGCACGAAACGTGCCGGACAGCCGATTTCGCCCGCGCGCCGCCAGCGCCCGCACCACCTCTTCGTGGATCCGCTCGTCCGCGCCCATGGCGTCGGTGGCGTCGACGTCGGTCGGGTACGGCGACCGGGTCTCCGCGCGCTGCGCGAGGGCGAGCACGAACACCGATCCGAACCGCCGGGCCAGCACACCGAGGATGCGTGTGCGGAGATCACCGCGCACGGGCTTGCCGACGTGTTCGCCGAGCAGCCCGCGCCAGTGCGCCTCGTGCCGTCCCTCTGCGTCCGCGAGTGCCAGCAGAATCTCGCGTTCCTCACCGCTCCGGCGTTTGGCGAGGTCGCGGTAGACGGCCGCCTCGGCGCGTTCGTCGGCGAGGTAGCGACGCCATTTCCGGACTTCCCGCGGACCGGGATCCGGTCGTGCACCAACCATCGTCAGCCTCCCGATCGTCGACGGGAGAAGCGTACCGACCAGCCACTCCCCGCGCGGCGGTTCGAGGTCAGCCCTCGGCGGCGAGCGCCTTCCCGAGTGAGTCCTCCGGTTCGGAGACCACCACGGGATCGCGCCCGGACAGCAGGTCGAGGACGGCCTTCGGCCGGGCCAGCGATTCGCGCACGGTGTTCCTGGCCATCGTGATCGGGCGGCATTCGCATCCGGCGTTCACACCGGCGACGTCGATCCCGGCACCGCGGCACAGCGCGACCGCGCGGGGAACGTGGAAACCCTGCGTGACGATCAGCGCCTTGGTCACTCCGTACGTCTGGACGGCGCGAGCGCACGTGTCGTAGGTGTCGAGCCCGTACCGGTCGCCGACGATCTTGTTGCGGTCGATGCCCTTCTCGACCAGGTAGTCCGTCATCGCGGCGATCTCGTCGCCGGATCTGCCTGCGCCGTCGCCCGAGACGAGGACCGCCCGCGCACGACCGTCCTGCACGAGACGGACGGCGACGTCGAGGCGTCCGGCCAGATACTCGCGGGGTTTGCCGTCGCGCACCTGCGCACCGAGGACGATGACCACCGGCGCCTCGGGTGCGTCGTCGACGTCGTAGACGTGGCCGGAGGCCTCCCGCGATATCCACACCGTCGAGGCCGCGACGACGACGACGGCGAGCGCGCCGAGACCCGCTCCGATGCCGACCAGTCGGCGGACGATCCGTCGTTCCCCCATGCCGCCATCAAACCACAGCGTCAGGCGACGGCCGGTTCTTCCCCGGCGCGCCGCTCCCGCAGTCCGGATGCCAGGCACAGGCCGAGCCCGAACAGAACCCAGCAGGTCAGCACGAGTACCGCCGCACCGGCTCCGTGTCCGTCGAAGAACGCCGTCGATCGCACCACGGTTCCCGCCGCTCCCGGTGGCAGCAGCTGACCGAGTGCGCCCCACCCCGACGGCAGCCACGCCGCGGAGGTCGCCAGTCCGGACAGCGGGTTGGCGAGGAAGATCATCGTCACCGCTCCGAGCGCGAACCCCGCTGTGCCCAGCACCGATTCGAGCCCGAGAACGGTCAGCGAGATGGCGGCGATGCCGAGCACGACGGCACCGGTGGTCGTCCAGTAGTTGCCGTCGACGCTTCCGAGGCCGAACTGCAGAATTGCCGCCAGCACCGCCCCGGCGCTCACCGCGAACAGCACCGCCCCGGCCACCCGTCGACCGACACTGCGCGGAAACAGCCGCATTAGCGCGAGCGCGGGGATCATGCCGCCGAAGACCAGGGGAAGCGCCAAGGCGCCGAGACCGACGCCGGCGGGGTCGTCGACCGTCAGCGGAACGACGTCCTCGACCGGAACGGGTTGTCCCGCAGTCTTGCTCATTCCCGCCGCGAGGCCGTTCATCGTCTGCGCGACGGGCGCCCCGCCTGCGCCGGCGGACAGGACCGCCATGCCGTCCGGTGTCGCGACGATTCCGCCGACCACCTCCCGGTGTTCGATCGCCGTCCGGACCGCATCGGCGTCGGGGAAGCGCTCGGTGACGAACGCGCCCGGGTGTCCCGCGGCGAGCGCGCTGTCGATCCGGGTGACGGCCGCGTCGGGTCCGGCGACGCCCAGCCGGAGGTCGTGCGGGCCGCTGTTGACGGCCGGCAACGCGAACGCCAGCAGCATGAGCGCGATCACCGCGGTGAGCCCCAGCACGACAGCGGTCAGTTTCACGGGATCGGACGGGCCGTGCGCCGACCGCCCGGCGGGCTCCGTGTGCGGCGCGAGTGTCCCGGTATCCGAGGTGGTCATCGGACTCCCCTTCATGAAGTGGAGGAAATTCCTCCGTTACTTGTGGAGAATATTCCTCCGGTTATGCTGGGTTGTCAACGGAAGAGGTGGAATCGTGCGGGCAGACGCGCTGGAACGACGCAACACCCTGATCAAGGCCGCCCGCGTGGTGTTCGCCGACCGCGGGCACGACGCCCCGCTCGACGCCATCGCCGCGAGAGCCGGCGTCGGGATCGCCACCCTCTACCGGAACTTTCCGAGCCGGGACGAGCTCGCCCACGCCGTGGCCCGGACGACGCTCGCCGAAGTCCGCGAACTCGCCGTCCGGGGACTGGACGACTGCGGCGACGACCCCGAGGGAGCGTGGCGGCGGTTCGTCGACGCCGTGGTCGAACTGCGGATGGGAGCGCTGGTTCCCGCACTGGTCAACAGCCTCGACGAGCTGCCGCCCGACGTCCGCGAGGCGAGAGAGCTCACGAAGGCGACGGTCACCGACTTCATTCGCCGGCTCCAGGACGTCGGGCTGGTGCGCGAGGACGTCGTGCCGCTCGAGATCATCATGGGGATCGCCATGCTCACCCGGCCCCACGTGCTGATGTTCGAGGACACGACGGCCAACCTCGTTCCGCGGCTGATCACGGTGTTCCTCGCCGGGTTGCGCCCGGACGGGGCTGCGCTGCCACCGCCGATCCCCCCGAAGTAAACTGTGACGCGTATGCAGCCAGGGGGGCCTCAGTCACATCCATGGAATCACCCGCGTACGGGTGACGATCAGCCGCGGCTGAACGGCTGGGACGTGGCGTTGTCGGCGGCCGCGCTCGTCGTCGCGGTCGCCGTCGCCAGCATCTCCGCAGTCGCGGGGCTGTTCTGGCTACTGTTCCTCGACTACTGCCCGCCCGCCACGTGCAGCGCCGAGAACGCGTGGATCGCGGTGTGCGTGGCGCTCGCGGTCGCCGCACTCGTGACGGTGATCGGCGGAATGGTCACGATCGCACGCATCGCGCGGCGCACGATCGCATGGCCGGTGGCGTGCGGAACCCTGATCCTCTGTGCGGGCGCATGCGCGATCGGATTCGCCGGTTACGTCTCCGCGACGGGGATCTGAGCGGCCTCAGCCCACGTGATGGTGGTCGGTCCGGCTGATCGCGACAGCGGAGACGATCACCCCGACCACCACACCGACGAGCGTGTCGACGATGCGGCTCACCGCGATGTCCGGTGCGACCGCCGACCCGAGGCCGGTGAGCAGCAGAGCCATGGGCGTGATGGCGACGGATGCGAACGCGTAGTTCTTGATGACCACCAGCTCGGTGACGGTCTGCAGCACCACGATGACCACGACGGTCTGCCAGTACCCCATCGCGGCGGCGATCAGCCCGGCGGCGAGGACGGCGCCCGCCACGTTACCGACGAGCCGCTGAATTCCCCGCTGCACGGTCTGGCTGAAGTTGAAACCCTGCATCGCGGCCATCGCACCCATCGACGCCCACAGCGGATGCTCCAATCCGATTGCCACACAGATCCATCCGGCCAGCGCGGCGGCAGCGGCGATACGGGCCGCGTTGACGATCCCCACTCGCGACCGCAGCGCCCGGAGACCGTCTGCGAAGAAGCCACCCGGCCGCGGCAGCACCGCGGTCTCCGCACCGAAGGCCGAAAGATCGCTGCGGCGCTTCACCTTACGCAGTTCGGACTCGTGATCGACGAGCGCACGCAGGGTGTCGTGGTCACGCTCGTGCGCCCACCGATCGACGACCGTGTCTGCTTCGGCGAGAAGCGCGAACAACTGGTGGGAGTGCCCGTCCCGACCCCGCCCGCTGTGGGCGATCACGTCACGCGCGTTGTCGATGGCCTTGCGTGCGGACGCGATCGCGGAGGCGTCGTGTGCACGCTGCAGTTCCGCGGCCGCGGCGAGTGCCCGCGCCACCGCCAGCCGGGCGGGACCGAGAGGAACGAACAGGCAGGGCGTCATGGCGGCGAGCCAGCCCACGACGACACCGATCGCCACGGCCACGACGGCCGGTCCGAGATCGGAGAGATGGGTCGCGTGGCCGACCGCCGCGGTCGCCGCGAAGACCAGGATGACCGGGCCGGGACCGGCGATACGGAACGCCGCCAGCAGCCACGCGGCGACTCCCGACGCGACGGACATGACCGCTATCTGGAGCCAGAGTGACAGTCCCGCTGCACCGAGGAGCGCTCCACCGGCAACGAAGGCGATGAGCGCGACACCGACGAGTCCCGCCTTGCGGGCGAGCCGCGGGTACGGCTCGTATCGACCGAACGCGGCGGTCAGCGCACCGAGTGCCGCGAAACCCGCGAGGTTGCCGTGCCCGAGGAGACCACCGATGACCAGCACCAGAGCCGTCGCCGCACCCACCCGCAGTGCGGGAGCGATGGTGGCATCGGCGTTCCGGACCTCGAACGCACGACGCCACGTCGACGGCGCCACCGAGTAGGCCAGCGCCCCACGGGAGTGATGGAGCCGGCTGAGGTCGGGTGCGTATCGAGGGGAAGCCTGCATGACCTCAGCGTACCTTATACTTCACTAGTAAAATAGTTCTGAATTAGTGTGAAGTTGGTCGCTACGATGGTTTTCATGAGCACTGCCCCACGCCCGGATGAGGACTTCACCGATCGCGTTCGACGCGAATGGGCCGAGACCCATCCCGAAGTGGACACGTCACCGATCGAAGTGATGGGCCGTATCACCCGGATCGGATCCCAGGCCTTGCAGCAACTCGACCGCGCCCTGGACGCGAGCGGGGTCTCGCGCGCCGAGTTCGACGTCCTGTGCGTACTCGCCCGCAGCGATCGGCCACTGCGGGCCAGCGAGGTCACCGCCGTGACGATGCTCAGCGGCGCATCCACCACCAAGCACGTCGACCGCCTCGCCCGGCTGGGCCTCGTGGAACGGCTACCGTTCGAACGCGACGGGCGCGTCGTGTTGCTCCACCTGACCGAGCCCGGGCGGCAACTCGTCGACACCGAGTTCCCGCAGCGCGTCGAACGCGATCGGCAATTTCTCGCCGGGCTCGACGAGGACGAATGCGCCGTCCTGGCCGGGCTGCTCCGGCGGATCGCCGCCAACGTCGAATCCGGGATTCGCCGGTAGTTCCTTGTCTTTCAGGGGATGATCTTCCGGGCCCGAAGGTCGCGGAAGATGTCGAGGAACATCTGCTCGGTCTCGACGTGACGGTGGAAACCCAGCCGGCGCGCCTTGGAACCGTCAGCGATGACGTCGTAGTCCCAGCCGAAGACGAAGTCGCCGAACGCCCACGACGAGACGTCCGAGTACGGCGTCGGCTCCAGCCCGTGCTTCGCGACGAGGTCGTTCCACACCGGCTCCTTGTCGGCCATGACGACGTCCATCGACATCGGCAGCGGCGGTGCGACGTCCAGGTCGAAGAAATCCGCGATCTTCGGCAGCATCTCGTCCCAGCGGAACAGATCGCCGTTGTTGATGTTGAAAGCCTGATTCGCACACTCGGGGGTGGTCGCGGCCCAGACGGTCGCCTCCGCCAGCAGTCCGGCGTCGGTCATCTCGATCAGACTCGTGTACGCGCCGGGCTTACCCGGGAACCGCAGTGGCACGCCGAGTTCCTTCGACATCGTCGCGTAGACGGCAATCACCAGCGCGAGATTCATCGGATTGCCGAGAGCGAATCCGCACACGACCGAGGGGCGGATCGCGGACCACGTCCACCTCTTGCCACGCTGACGGCCTTCGAGGAACTGCTGCTGATCCACGTTGAACTCGGGCGGCATGTGCGGCGGGTCGCTCTCGCGCGCCGGCGTCTTGAACGGTCCGAGGTGGGCGCCGTAGACCTTGTACCCCTGCATCAGGCTGATGTGCTCGAGCCCGGCAGCCACGGGTTCGAGCGCGTTCACCGTGTTGACCAGCATCGCGACGTTGGGCGCGACGAGCTCAGCCCACGACGGGCGGTCCTGGTAGGCGGCGTAGAAGATGTGGGTCACGTCGCGCAGTTCACCCAGCTTCTCGGCGGCGTCGCGCTGGTCGAGCAGATCGACCGCGATGTGCCGCACCCGGTCGGTGTCGGATCCGCCGCGTCGCGACAGTCCGATGATCTCCCACTCCCCGGTTGCCTCGAGGTGGTCGATCAGATTTCCGCCGATCACCCCGCGCGCACCGACGACCACTGCCACTCTGCGCTTCGCCATCATTCGACTCCTATCGGTATATCGCGAATTTGCGATATACCGAGTGAAGCACACATATCGAAAAATCGCGATATGACGGTACGGTGGGGCTGTGAGTGAACTTCCGGACGCGACCGACCTGGCCCTCGTCTTCAAAGCGTTGTCGAACCCGACCCGCGTACGCATCCTGCAGTGGCTGAAGGACCCCGACAGCTTTCCCCCGCAACTCGAACCCGCGGAAGAGGTGGGCGTGTGCCTGAAGCACATTCAGGCGAGGGCCGAGGTCTCCCAATCGACGGCCTCGCAGTACATGGCCGCCCTACAGAGCGCCGGACTGGTCACCAGCCATCGGATCGGCCAGTGGACCCACTACCGCCGCAACGAGGACCGGATCGCCCGGCTGGCCGATCACATCCGCACCGAACTCTGAACGAATCAGGGCATCTCGACGGTTTCGGCGCGCGCGATCTCGTCGAGCGCCCGACGGACGTAACCGTCGGCGGGAACCTCCGCCGCACTCAGCAGATCGGCGATCACCAGGATCGCGGCCTCCACCGCACGCTCCGGTCTGCGCGGGTTCTCCTCGACATCGGCCACGCCGAGGGCACCGGTCAGCACCGTGACCAGCGAGTCGACGTCGACGGCCGGAAACCAGAGTGCCGCCGCTCGCGCGCAGCGGGTCAGGACGTCCTGCACGTCCTCCCCCGTCAGACCGTCCGGGTGCAACGTCTCGAGCAGTTCCCGGACCACCCCCGCCAGCACCGCACCGACCTGCTCCGCAGGCAGGGCCGCCAGTTCCTCCGTCGCCTCGGTCAGCGCCGCCGCGTCCGACGCACGCGCTGCGACGATGGCGGCGTCCAATGCTTCGGCGATGTCACGCGCGACAGCAGGCCAATGAGTGGGCCACATCCGGTAGATCCTCTTCTCGTCTTCGTCGAACCGAAGCTCACTGTGCCACGAGGCTCCGACACTCAGCGCAGCCGCTCGATCAACCGCAGCGCGTCGAACGGCGCGTACCCCTTCATGTCGTTGTCGAAGTACGCGAAACAGTCGAGGCCCTGCCCGAGCCATCGCTCGAACTTGCGGGCCCACTCGTCCAGCGCCTCGTCCGTGTAGCCGCTGGCATACAACTCCTTGTCCCCGTGCAACCGGGCGTAGACGAAATCGCTCGTCGCCGCCTCCACGTACGGGAACCGGCCTGCCGTGTCCGCGACGACGAACGCGACGTCGTGCGCGCGGAGCAACTCCCTCGCCTCCTCCGTGTCGAAACTGGGGTGCCGGACCTCGAGGGCGTGGCGGACGGGGCGATCGGCGTCCGTCTCCGTCCATGCCCTGTCGTCGGTGAGCTTGTCGTCGTGTCGAGACGCGAGCGTCGCGGCATCGGTGGTCGTCCGCGGCAGCTGGTCGAAGAACGCTGCGAGACTCGTCGAATCGAACGCGAGCGTCGGGGGCAGTTGCCACAGCAGCGGTCCGAGCTTGGGGCCCAACGCGAGCACCCCGGATGCGAAGAAGTTCGCCAGCGCCGTCTCGGCGCCGACCAGCCTCTTCATGTGCGTGATGTAGCGACCACCCTTGACGGCGAAGACGAAATCCTCCGGTGTCTCGTCACGCCACTTCGCGTAACTCGTCGGTCGCTGCAACGAATAGAAGGACCCGTTGATCTCGATGGATGTCAATCGCCCCGCGGCGTAGGCCAACTCCTTGCGATGGGCCAGACCGTCCGGGTAGAAGTCACCGCGCCAACCGGGATACGTCCAGCCGGAGATACCTATGCGGGCCTCAGCCATCTCACGACCCTAGCGCCGGAACCTATTGCATGTGGCCCGTCCCGGGAGAACCATGAGAGGACCCCACAATCGAGGAGGCACTGATGCCGAGATATCTCTGGCAGGTCACGTACTCACCCGAAGGCGCGAAGGGTTTACTCGCCGAAGGCGGCACCGCACGACGCGAGGCGATCACGCAGATGGTCGAAAGCGTCGGGGGCACAGTCGAATCCTGTTACTTCGCACTGGGTGGCCGGGATCTGTTCGTCATCGGTGACGTGCCGGACGACGTCGCGGCCGCCGCGCTCGGGATCCGCACCACCGCTTCCGGTGCGGCGAGATCCGAATCGGTGGTGCTGCTGACGCCGGAGCAGGTGGACGACGCGGTGCGCCGGGACGCCGAGTACCGGGCACCCGGCAGCTGATCGACCACCCTGCGGTAGCGAATATCGTTCTGCAGGATGATGTGCGGCGGCGGAGTCGGTCGATAGCGTCGAGCCATGTCAACTGACCAGGCCGACTCGACGTCGGTGAACCCGTTCACCACCGAGTTATGGTGGCCTGGTTTTTCGCGTTTCTCGGGCTGATCGCCGCGCTCCTGTTCCGCTCCTGGCCGCATCAGGCCTGAGAGCCTCAATCCGAAACACCGGAATGAATGTCCACGAGGGAAGGTTGCACGTCACATGACGGAGACCACAGCAGAAACCCCGCAGCTCGGACAGTTCGGCGTCTGGCGTCACGCCGGCGGACTGGCCCCTGAGGTGGGTGCGGCGATCGAATCGGCAGGCTACGGCGCGATCTGGATCGGCGGCTCCCCGCCTGCCGACCTCGACGTCGCCGAGCGCCTGCTCGACGCGACATCCACCATCACGGTCGCGACCGGAATCGTGAACATCTGGACCGCCCCCGCCGACGAGGTCGCTACCTCGTTTCACCGGCTCGAAGCGCGTCATCCAGGGCGCTTCCTCCTCGGCATCGGCGTCGGCCATCCCGAACAGCCCGGCCTGAACTACAGCAAGCCGTACGCCGCGCTCGTGGAGTATCTCGACGCCCTCGATGGTGCCGGCGTCCCGGCGGGACGACGCGTCCTGGCCGCCCTCGGTCCGAAGGTTCTCGAACTGTCCGCAGCCCGCGCCGCCGGCGCCCATCCGTACCTGACCACGCCGCAGCACACCCGTGAAGCGCGGGAACTGCTGGGCCCGGGCCCGGTGATCGCGCCGGAGCAGAAGGTCGTGCTGGACACCGATCCGGAACGCGCTCGCCCCATCGGACGTTCGGCCGTCGAGGATCCGTACCTGCACCTGCGCAACTACGTCAACAATCTGAAACGGCTCGGGTACACCGACGAGCAGATCGAGAACGGCGGCAGCGACGACCTCATCGACGCGCTCGTCGCCCACGGCGACACGCAGTACGTCGCCGGTCGCCTCCGGGAACACCTCGACGCGGGCGCCGATCACGTGGCCATCCAGGTACTCCCCGCAGGTGACGATCCGGTGCCTGCCCTGCGGGAACTCGCAGGCGCGCTGGGACTCTGAGTTCTGCTAACGAAATGATGTGATGGCGGGTACCGCATACCGAAAGGGGTTCGCCGAAACGGTCGGGGTATGGTCCCCTTCTGAACGGCAGGCGGGACTGAACGCAAGGTAGGAACTGTGCAAGAGCCAACGGCACGTCCAGTCGGCCCGTACGCTTCGGGGCCGCCACCTGCAGCCCTGACCGTGCACTCCGCGAGCCTCGACCATTTCCGTGCCGCGGAGTTGTGGCGGGCGCTCGTCATCGGCGTGGTCGTCGTCGCCTACACCCTGTTCGCGCTGGTCACCTGGCCTGTCCGACGTCGCGGCCGCACCCTTGCGGACGCGGCGTCGGAGGGCCTGGTCAACGGTTTCGAAGTGCTGGGGCCGACATTCGTCAAGGTCGGTCAGCTGATGGCGTCGTCCTCCGGGGTGTTCCCCGCCCCGCTGGCCAACGCGTGTCTGCGATGTCTCGACGACGTGCCGCCGGTGCCCGCCGAGGAGGCCCGCCGGGTCATCGAAGCCGACCTGGGCCATCCCGTCGACGCGCTGTTCGCGTCGTTCGACGACGTCCCCCTCGCCGCCGCCTCCGTCGCGCAGGTCCACGGCTGCGTACTCCCCGACGGCAGGGAAGCCGTCATCAAGGTGCAACGCCCCGACATCTTCCGGCGCATGGTGGTGGACCTGCGCACCGCGTACTGGGGTGCGCGGATCCTCGAGAAGCTGTTCGAGTTCTTCCGCATCGCCAACGCCACCGCCATCATCCGCGACCTCCACGCGGCCACGATGACCGAACTCAACAGTGCGGTCGAGGCCGACCGGCAGGCCCGGTTCCGGACCAACATCGGGGCGTTCGGCGACAACAAGGGCGTCACCACCCCCGAGGTGTACTGGGACTACTGCGGCCCGCACGTCATCTGCATGGAACGCATGTACGGCCTGCCGCTCGACCGGTTCCCCGACCTCGTCCACATGGACACCCGCATGCTGATCCGCCGCGGCGTCAAGGTGTGGATCGAGTCCGTCATCCTCCACGGCCCGTTCCACGGCGACGTGCACGCCGGCAACCTGTGGGTCCTCGACGACGGACGCATCGCGATGCTCGACTTCGGCATCGTCGGTGAGCTCCCCGATTCGTGGCGGCAGATCCTGCGCGACATGTTCTACGCGACTCTGATCGACGGCGACTTCTCCCGGATGGCACGCGGAATCCGGAGCCTCGGCTACGCGACGGACAACGACGCCACCGACGACGAGATCGGACTCCAGGTGGCCGCCGCCCTCGCACCGCTACTGGGCCGGGACCTCGGTGAGCTGCGGCTCAGCGAACTCATCATGGCGCTGATCGGCATCGGCAAGAAATGGGGCGTCGCCAGCCCCGAGGAACTCGTCCTGTTCGGGAAGCAGCTCGGCTACTTCGAGCGCTACGCCACCGAACTCGCCCCCGGCTGGGTGATCGGGCAGGACCTGTTCCTGTTCCGCAACGTCTTCCCGGACGCCGTCGCCGCGAAGGCCCTCGAACTCGGGGTCGAACTGCCCGACGAGTGACGCGAGTTCGCGGCGAGGGATCTACTGCCCGGTCAGTGAATCCAGCACCGAGGCTCGGTGGAGGGGGTGGTCCGGGAGCCGGTCGGGTGTCAGGATCCAGTCGTTGCCGGTCCACGGGTCGGAGACGGTGAGGACCCCCGACGTCGGAACCTGCTGCGCGATGCGTTCGAGTACCGCGACACCCGGATCCGAATCCGCGGAGGCACTGTCGCCGACGATGATCAGCGACGTCCCGACCGCGGGACCGTGATCGGCGAGGTGCACGATGCGGGCGGCGTCCTCGGCGCCGAACCCGTGCGGGAAGTCGCCCAGGATCACCAGCTGCGGCTCCGGCAGGGTGTCGCGGATTCCGCTGCGGGCCGCCATTTCTGCGAGGTCGACGCTCTCGGACAGCGCGGTGAGGCGGGCGGTGATGTCGGACGCCGAGGACACGACGGGCGAAGCCAGAAGTGCGCCGAGGGGTTCGGTGAACGTGCGCAGCGAGCCGCTGAGGTCGACCACCTCCAACCGCTGTGCCGCAGGTGACGCGACCAGCATGCGCGCCGCCAGCGCCGCGACCACCGGTGCGGCCTCGGCCGGATCGCCGACGATCCAGAGCGGACGCCCCAACGGGTAATGGACGCAGAACGGCACCCGCAGCTCACCGAGATCGGGTGCGGAGAGCTCGCCGAGCCTCAGCCCGTCCGTTACCGCGCTGCCGGTGACGGGGCTCGTCCAGGCGGCGGATTCGAAGGTGGCCAGTGACCGCGGCAGCAGCGGGTCGATGGCGCGGAGTTCGTCGGCCAGTTGCGAAGTCTCGCCGTCGAATTTGCGCTGAGCCTCGGCGACGAGGGCATCGCACCGCTCCTGCGCCCTGGCCTGCGATTGCACGACCGCCGGACTGTTGCGTGTGGACGGGTCGGCCACCGACTCGGAGAGTTCGTCGTCCAGCCGCGCCTGCGCGTAGTCGCGGGAGGATCGGAAGGAGGCCGCGGACCGGGCGGCGTCCTCGAAGATCATCCACGCTCTCTCGAACGAGTGGGCCGGGTCGAGCGGTATGCCCGCAGGACCGGGTGTCGCCGGAACCTCCTCGGCGACAGGGTGTGCGGGTTCGTCCACCTCGACGCCGTGCCGGGTGACGAGTTCGGCGAGGCCGCCGTCGTATCCCTGCCCGACGGCCCGCACCTTCCATTCGGTGCCGCGCCGGTAGATCTCGAGGCAGATCGCGGCCGCCTCGGAACCGACCAGCGGAACATCGAAAACGACCAGCGGACGACCATTTTCGTCGGTGAGAGTGGCCGACAGCCCCTCCCGGGACAGCGTCGACGGACCGTTCGGGGACGCCGGATCGACACTGACCACGCAGAGCACACCGGCCGCAGCGGCGTCCACCTCGTCCAGCTGCAGCCGGACCGTTCCGTCCGCCTCGAGTTCCACCCCGGCGGCGCGCCGCTGGTTGTAGAACACGAAGTGGTCCGAGGACAGCGTGCGGAGATCGCCGTCCACGATCAGCGCGGAAACGTCGATCGGCGTCGCATCGACCGCGCGGAAACGCAGGACGCGCGACGGCAGCGGGGCGTTCTGCCCCGGAACGAGGTGGACCGTCACCGCCGCCCCTACACGCCGAGGAAGCGGCCGAGTTGAGGCGCAGCCTCACCGGCGTGCTTGGCCTGAATACCCTCACCGATAGCCTGCAGCTTCCACTCGCCGCCCACCCGGTACACCTTGGCCATCACCATTCCGGTGAACGGCATCCCGCCCTGCAGCGTGAACCGGGCGAGTTCGGCCGACGACGTGGTGTCCACGAGGCGGCAGAAGGCGTTCTTCACCTGCTCGAACGTGTGCCCGCGGTACGACGTCACGATGAACACGATGGTCGAGATGTGCGGCGGAATGCGGGTGAGATCCACGAGGATCACCTCGTCGTCGCCGGCGCCCTCACCGGTGAGGTTGTCGCCCTGATGCCGGATCGATCCGTCCTTCGACGCCAGCTGGCCGTAGTAGGCGACGTCGACCATGTTGTTGTCCGCGAACAGGACCGCCGACGCGTCGAGGTCGACGTTGGCGGAACGGTTCCCGAACATGCCGCGCTTCTCGATCGGATCCCAGCCGAGTCCCATCTGGATGTACGTCAGTGCGACGCCACCGTCCTTGCGGAGCGTGACCTTCTGCCCCTTGGAGAGGCTGACCGGTCGCGCCTTGGTGAGACTGACCTCGGCCGGAGCCGACGGGGCGGCTGGCGCGGGGGGTGCAGCGGGAGCCGGGGGCGCGACCGGTGCGGCCGGCGGCGGGTAGGCGGCCTGCGGTGCCGGTGCGGGAGCCGGCGGCTGCTGGACGGGAGCGGCGGCGGGTGCGGGAGCGGCGGCGGGTGCGGGAGCGTCGTCAACGGACACGCCGTGATCGGTGACGAGTGCGGCGAACCCGCCGGCGTAGCCCTGCCCGACGGCCCGCACCTTCCAGGCGCCCTGGCGTCGGTACAGCTCGAGCGCGATGACGATCGACTCGGAGTTCAGCCCCTCGATCTTGTACTCGTACAGCGAGTTTCCGGCGCCGTCGGCGACCCGGGCGGTCGGCGGAGCGGAGCGGCCGAAGCTACTGGTGGCGTCGTCGAGGGTGATGACCGCGCGCACCTGCGCGATGTCGGCAGGCACCGCGCCGAGCGACACCTTCAGCGAGGCCGCCTGTCCGGTGGCTCCGGGGACGAGTTGCACCCCGGGACCGGTCGGCTGGTTGAAGAAAACGAAGTCGGCGTCCGAGCGGACCTTCCCCGAGTCCGTGACGAGCAGCGCGGACAGGTCGGCGGCGGCCGTCAGTTCGAGGGAGACGATGACGTCGTCGACGCTCAGCGGGCCGTTCTGACCCTTGGCTAGCGGAGTGGACACTGCGGTGGTTCCTTCACTGTGGGAGCGTCGGGTTTGTCCCGTTTGGTCTGTTTGCCTACAACCTACAAAAGAGAGCCGAAGGCCGTCGTCCCCGCACCCCGCGCGACCCGATCCGCGAACCAGCGCAGGATCTCCTCACCAGCGGCGATACCGCTACTGCGGGTGACCGACAGGGTCGGGTGCTGCCAGTCGAGGGTTTCGAGTTCGCCGTGCCGGGGGCGGATGGCGGCGTCGGCGGCACTGAGCATGTTGGCGTCGAGGGCCCCGTCCCCGGCCGCCAGCAGGGGCGCTTCCGGCTCGAGCACTCCGTCGTCGACGAGCCTCGTACGGACCTCCGCGACCGCGCGGCCCTTGCACACCGCGTCGGGCATCGTGTAAATCTTGCGACCCTGGCGGGACGCTCCCCATCCCCGGTCGACGCACCAGTCGTTCCACTCCTCGACGAAGCCGGACGGCATCGCGTCGAGGTCCACGACCAGGTAGGAGAACAACTCGTCCGCCACCCGGGACGAACGCACCCAGCTGTCGTCGATGCGGCGGCTCAGCTCGGCGCCGACCTCCACCAGCGAGGCTCCACCTTCGGCCATCGCGATGTCGACACCCGACCGCCAACCCGCATCGGGCACCCCGTCGACGAGGATGTTGCCGCCGTTGGTCGTGATCGCGTACCGCCACGGCGCCCCCGGCAGGTCGATGCGCTGGAACTGGGCAACGGTGCGCGTCGTGGTGGGCACGATCACGGCGGACGCGGTGAGCCGGCGCAGCATGGCCTCGGCGGCCGACGTGACGTAGGACAGCGGCTTGCCGTCGTACACCTCGACGCAGAGGAGGTCCTCGTCGCCGGGCCGCTCGGCCACGTCGCTCTCGGTGACGGCGAGTTCCATGGCCCCGCGCGAGTAGATCATGGTGCGGTCGAGGTCGGTCGCGATCAGCGCGGTCATGTCACATCCTTGATCAGGCCCATACACGAATATGCCAGGCCGGGAACCTCTTCGACGGGGACCGCACGCGCGGCGGCGAGTAGCCGGATGTGTGCGTGCTCCGGGGCGTCGAGGTCGCGGACGAGCACCCGCCACGGCACCCGGCGCAGCAGCACCCGGGTGGTCTCGCCGACGCCCGGCTTCACGAAGTTCACACTCGAGATCCCGTACTGCTCCCGGACCGCCTCGACGGACTTCCAACCGTCCCAGGTGGGGGTGCGGTCCGACCGCAGCAGGTCCTCGACGTCGCCGGGAACGTGCTCGCGCACGTCCCCGAAGGACGCGCTGACGGAATCGAGGAGGTGGTTGGACACGTCCTCGCCCGCGAGGTGCGCGTAGAACTTGGCGCCGTGGAAGTCGCCGGGTCCGATCAGCGTGTCGTTGAGGACGGTCCGCGACACCAGGCCCGACACGGTGGAGTTCAGGCACGCGGAGGCGATCAGGAAGTCGTCGCGGGTGCCGAACGTGCGAGCGCAGTGCCCGGGATCGGCGAGGACGGCGAGGTCGTCGTCGAAGTCGGCGCCACCGGCTTCGCGGTACTCGGCGAGTGCCTGCGACAGCTCGCGGGCGATGGCGCCCTTGCCCGTCCAGCCGTCGACGAACACCACGTTCTTCGAGTCGTGATGACGCGCAAGGTAGTCGAGCGCGACGGCGTCGATCCCCCGGTCGCGGACGATGGAGACGGCGTAGTGCGGCAGCGTCAACCCGTGGACGTCCCGCGCCCAGCGGCGCATGAGCACCCCCACCGGGGTTCCCGCACGCGCCAGTGACACGAGGGTGACGTCGCGGCCCCGCTCGGCCAGCACGAGGTCGGTGACCGTCCCCACGGCGCGCGCCAGCCGGATGGAGCTGTCCTGCAGCACCTTCTCGAACAGCTCGCGGTACTCCGCGTCGGGCTGGTACTCGATGGGCAGCGTCTCCGCGTAGTGGGACTCACCCGACTGGATGCGGCGCTCCCGCTCGGCGACATCGGCTTCGAGGTCGACGTGCGACAGATCCTTGAGCAGCCAGCCCACCTCGTCGGTGGAGTACGAACCGAACGCCGGGCCGGTCAGCGGCGCCGTCACGTCGACGCTCCCGCACGTGCGGCGCGCAGCGACCGCGGGTCGGCGCCGGACACGACGGCCAGGAGCACATCCGTTCCCGACGCGGTGAGCACGTCGAGGAGTCCGCCGGCCGCAGTGAGCCGGTCGGTGTCGGCCGCGGTGTCGATCACCGCGACCACGACGGCGTCCTCGCCCGGCCACTGGGCGTTGTAGACGAAACGCGGCTGCTCTTCACCGTTCTCGGGCGCCGTGAAGCGGAATCCTCGGCGCAGCGGGTAGCCCGGCTGGTCGAGCACGTAGGCGGGTGACCGCGTCGTCGTCTGGAATCGAACCCGGAAACCGGACGTGGCGAGCGCGTCCGCGATTCGCAGGGGCAGGTACATCAGCTCTTCGTGTCCGACGACGATCACCGGCCGCTGCGGGTCGAGCCGGTCCCGGAGCACCGCGGCCGCCGACGCGACGGCCGCATCGAACTCCTCGGTGTCTTCCCGCAGGAATCCGTGCCGACCACCTTCCGGAACCGCTGCGGGCCACGGTATGTCGGCACGATCGACGGTCCCGGTCCGCTCACCGATGGGGTTGAGCACCGGTTGCGGAAGGGCACCGACCGAGTCGATCAGGCCGTCGGGAAGCTCGGTGCGCCCCACCGCCAGACTCACGCTGTCGATCTGCACTCCCAATTCGGTGGCTGCGGCGTCGACGGCGTCCCGGTGGCCCTGCTCGCGCATGTCGACGAGCGACGCCACGACGTAACGGCTACGGGGATTCTGCCGGTGCAGCGCGCGGATCGCGTCCACAGCGGTGGCGCCGGTGGAGATCTCGTCGTCCACGAGGACGAGAGGGCGATCGCCCGTGAACAACTCGACGGACGTCGGCTGCAACTGGTGGCTGGTTGCATGCGAGTGCCCCTCCTCGAACCCGGCGGACGTCCCGATCTCGGGTACGTCCCGGCGCGTGGAGTGCAGGTAGCACCGGGCGCGCAGCCGGGCCGCGACACAATGCCCGAGACCTGTTGCGGTTTCGGCGAATCCGAGCACCACGGGATCTGCATCCGGTCCGAGAACCTCGGCGACCAGATCGCCGAGGCGGTCGCCTGCGCCGATCACGGCACCCGGGTCGGTGGGCACGTGCTTGCCGAGGACCGTCGAGACGAGCAGGTGGGCACGTCGCGGGTTGCGCCGCAGGCCGGGCTCGACGAGTTCGGGGATGGTCAGCCCCGTGCCCGAACCCACGTGGGCGAGCGTCAACCCCAGGTGTTCCGTGGCCCAGGGCACTGCGCGCACGGCAGTGGGTGAGCTCATCGGACGGCCAGTGCGGTCAGTAGATCCACGAACGTGATTCCCTCGTTTGTCACGCCGAACACCTTCGCCCGGACGAGTGTCTTCTCGGCCCAGCTGCGGTGCGGGCGCATTTCGTTCATCTTGTTGCGATACCCCGACGCCTGGACGCCGCCGACGCTCTCGGCGCCGAGAATGTCGAGCGCATCGTGGTACTCCTCGTGTGTCACCGCGGACAGGGCGTGCACGGCCGCGACGTGCGTGGGGTGGATGACCGTCTTGCCCTGGATGCCGTTGGCGCGGTCGAGGGCGATCTCCCGCAGCAGACCGTCCAGATCCCGGCTGACCAGCTGCTGACGGAACCGCACCTCGTTGTGCTCCTCGAACGGCGTGGCGCGCAGGGTCGGCCGGAACATCCGCTCGTGGTCGGCGAAGTACTCCCACACAGGACCGGTGATGACGTGTCCCGTGTCGTCGGCGCGGCCCAGGAAGTTGACGATGCCGGCAATCGCGTCCGCGACCACTCGCACGTCGTAGATCGTCAGGTCGCGGTCGCGGCGGATGCCGAACGTGGCACACATGTCGGTGGCGCCGATGCGCACGGCGAGGATCCGCTCGCGGTGTTCGACGAGCAGTTCGCCGATCTTCGCGAGTTCGTCGTCGCGGGTCTCCCGGTGCACCAGTGCCGGCGATTCGAGCACCGGCATCGCGTACAGGTGCTTGCCGAGCCGCTCCGACGCCGCGGCCAGCTCGTCGAGGAACGCACGTCCCGTCGCACCACCGAACTTCGGAATCACGAATCCGGACAACACCTCGACGCCGGTGGTCAGCAGGTCGGCGATCCGCCGAAGGTCCTCGGCGGCCCGCACCCGGACGAACAACTGCATCCGCGCACCACCATGGGTCGCGAGCCGATCGAGCGCGTCGACGGCGTTGAGCAGCGCCGCTTCCACCTGGTCGTCGGCCACCGCGTCCTCGAGGTCCAGGACCATCGAGCAGACACCGTCACCGGACCGGCGAAGGATCGTGTCCGCGAGGTCGGACCTCGTCGCAGGCACGTACAGCGTCGCGCCCAGCGCGACGGCCAGCACCGTCCGATCCTCGTCCGGCCCGAGCGCCTGCGGAGCGTGCAGGAACAGCCGGCCGTGCGTCTCGGGATCGAGGTGGTGGAAGTGCCGAACATGCCGCACCGCCGCCGTCGTGACCTCTTCGCTAATGCTCATCGTCCCCCCGTGTCATCGCTGTCCTGTGCGTCCTCTCATCTTCTGAACCACCTCGGCGATGAACGCCGACACGGCATCGAGCTGGGCGACGTACGCCCAGTAGTCGGGATGCCTCCCGGTCAGTGTCCCTGCAATTCGGTCTATCCGCTCGAGCTGAGCGTCGAGGACCGACCCCCATTCCCGCACGAGACCACGATTGACAGCCAGCATCTGGGCGTCGCGGAGGCGAAATCTGATCTCGTTCTCCTTGGCCCGCGGGTTCTCGCGGACCTCCCGCAGCAACAGCAGGCGATCGGTGACGCCGTCGACGTTCGCCTCGGCGTCGACCAGATGGGTCCGCGCGGCGGCGGTCAGATCGAGCGCCCCCTCCGGATTCCCGGCGGTCAGAGCCCTCTGCGCCTGCTGCAGATCGGTTTGCGCCTGCTCGATGTGCCTGCGGCTCTCGCGGTCGTTGTGGACGAGATCCGCCGAACTGGCCGCGTTGAACTCGCGCAGCAGGGCGGAGTAGGCGGGCGCGAGCCGTTCCGCCCGCGTCTGCACCGCGGCGATCCTCGTCGTCACCGACGACACGGCGTGAGCGGCGTCCAGTTCCTTGGACGGGGCCGCGGCCAGTGCCTTCTCGAGCGCCGCCGACTCCTCCCGCACACGCGCTGCCGCTTCCCGGACCGGGTTGGCTCCACGGGCACCCTGCAGCGCCACGACTGCGGCGTCGAGTGCCGCACCCCGATCGCGCACCGACGGGTAGCCGGCGTACGCGCCGCCCTCGGTCTGCACCCGCTGCTGCGCCGCGGAGGCGACCTGAAACGCCTGCTGGGCGAGTTGGGGTACGGCCGCCAGCATCGCGGTCGACTCCTCGAGATGGCCCCGATGTGTGCGATAGAACTCGTCGAGAGACTGCGTCGCCGCCACCAACTGCCGCGTCACCTGCTCGTACGCGGCGGCCGCCGCGGGTGTCTGCACGTTCTCGAATTGGTCTTCCGCCGCCAGATACGCCGTCGCGGCCTGGTAGCACCCGTCGCGAACCGGTTCCCAGGCCCGCCGGATTCCGCGTTCCGGAGTCAGCTGGTCCGAGGCGTCCACGGCCGCGGCGGCGATGCTCTGCCGGTTGTCCATATCGAGAAACGCTGCGACCATCGTGTCGTGGGCGCGACGAGCCGAGTCGTCGCCCCGGGCTCTTCCTCGGAAGCGCCCCGCCCATCCGCTCGTCACGTCCTGAATCGTACTGGTCGGGCCGACAACACCGAGTGGTCCGGAATTGCCTGTGCACAAACCTGTGGACAGTTCGCGGGATGGGACAAGTCGGACAAATTCATTATCGTGGTGTTGCACGACGAACCCGGAACTTCGACAGTTGTCGAGGGTCCACCCACCTCCTCTCGAAAGGACCCCTGAATGGGCGTCAGCTTGACCAAGGGCGGCAATGTTTCTCTCACGAAGGAGGCGCCGAACCTGACCGCGGTGGCTGTCGGACTCGGATGGGATGCCCGCTCGACCACCGGCACCGACTTCGACCTCGACGCCAGCGCCATCGGTGCGGGTGCCGACAAGAAGGTCGTGTCGGACCAGCACTTCGTGTTCTTCAACAACCTGCGTTCCCCCGACGGCTCGATCGAGCACATCGGTGACAACACCACCGGTGCGGGCGAGGGTGACGACGAGGTGATCAACGTCAACCTGGCGGCGGTCCCCGCGAACATCGAGAGCATCCTGTTCCCCGTCTCGATCTACGATGCGGAGACCCGTTCGCAGTCGTTCGGTCAGGTCCGCAACGCCTACATTCGCGTCGTCGACCAGGCCAACGGCAACGAGCTCGCCCGCTACGACCTGTCCGAGGACGCGTCGACCGAGACCGCTATGGTTTTCGGCGAGCTGTACCGCAACGGCGCGGAGTGGAAGTTCCGTGCCATCGGCCAGGGCTACGCGTCCGGGCTGGCCGGTATCGCGCGCGACTACGGCGTCAACGTCTGACAGTCGTTTCGTTCTCCAGCCGGGGGAGGGTTTCACGGCCCTGACGTGAAACCCTCCCCCGGTGTTCGTCCTCCTGCAGTAGCCACCCTGCATGCCCACTAGAGAAAGGCCACGCTTCGTGGTTCTGCGAATATTCGGTCTCTCCTTCGCCGTGACGGTGATCTCCCTGATCATCGCGGCGATCTACGGAGGCCCCCAGGCCGTCCTCCTCGTGGTGATCCTGTCGATCCTCGAGATCTCGCTGTCCTTCGACAACGCCGTCATCAACGCCACCGTGCTGCGCCGGATGAGCGAGTTCTGGCAGAAGATCTTCCTCACCGTCGGCATCGTCATCGCGGTGTTCGGCATGCGCCTGGTCTTCCCCCTCGTCATCGTGTGGCTCGCGTCCGGCCTCGGCCCCGTCGCCGCCCTCGACCTGGCACTCAACCCGCCCGCCGACGGTGCCGCGTACTTCCCCGACGGCAGCGCCAGCTACGAAACCCTGCTCACCGACGCCCACCCGCAGATCGCGGCGTTCGGCGGCATGTTCCTGCTGATGCTGTTCCTCGGTTTCATCCTGGAAGAGCGGGAGATCACCTGGCTGTCCTGGCTGGAGAAGCCCCTCGCCCGCGCGGGCAAGCTCGACCAGCTCGCCGTCATCATCGCCGGCGCCCTGCTGCTGATCACCGCCGCGTACATCGCCCCCGAGGACACCGTCTCCACGGTGATGATCGCCGGCGTCCTCGGCATGGTCACCTACATCGCCGTCAACGGTCTCGGTGAGCTGTTCAACACTCCCGAGGGAGACGAAGACGGCGAACTGGTCGAAGGGTCCAAGGGCGGACCGACCGAGCTGGCCAAGGCCACCGGTAAAGCCGGGTTCTTCCTGTTCCTCTACCTCGAGGTCCTCGACGCGTCGTTCTCCTTCGACGGTGTGATCGGCGCGTTCGCGATCACGTCCGACCCGATCATCATCGCCCTCGGCCTCGGCTTCGTCGGCGCGATGTTCGTCCGTTCCATCACGGTGTTCCTGGTCCGCAAGGGAACCCTGTCGGACTACGTGTACCTCGAGCACGGCGCCCACTGGGCCATCGGCGCACTGGCCGTGATCCTGCTGGTGTCCATCGGCTACCACGTCAACGAGAACGTCACCGGACTCGTCGGCGTCGCCCTCATCGGTGCCGCCTTCATCTCCAGCATCGTCCGCAACCGCAAGGCCGTCGCGACGGCGGGTCGAGCGGAAGACGACGTGGACGAGCAGGACCCGGTGTCCGTCGGCTAGGTTCTGCCTGTACTCACATCCAGCGGCAGTGCTCGTGACCCGGTCACGGGCACTGCCGCTCGACACTGGAAAGGGCACCCATGGGGCGGCTGCTCGACAAGTCGAAGAAGGTGGTGGAGGCGCAGCTCGCCGGAACCACCATCCGGGCGATACAGGGTTCGATGATCGCCTACGAGGGCAATGTCAGTTTCAAGTCGGCAGGTTTCGGTGGCGGTGACGGTGTGCTCGCCGGAATGAAGAGGCGCGCCACGGGCGAGGCGCTGTCGCTGATGGAATGCTCCGGCCACGGTGTCGTGTACCTCGCGGTGGGCGGTCAGTACGTTTCCGTCGTCGACCTGGCGAACGAGACCCTGCAGGTGGAGTCGCAGCAGCTGCTCGCCTTGAGCGGCAACCTGAACACCAACGTCACGTTCACCGGACTGCGCGGCGGGGTCGGCGGTCAGGGCCTGTTCACCACGACGGTCTCCGGCCAGGGGCAGGTGGCACTGCTGTCGGCGGGCGGGCCACTCATCCACCTCGAGGTGTCGCCGCAGTACCCGCTGGTGGTCGATCCCGACGCGTTCGTCTCGGCGCGCGGGCAGGTGACGCAGTCGTTCGTGACCGACGTGTCGTGGCGTAACGCCGTCGGCCAGGGCAACGGTGAGGCCTTCTCCCTCAAGTGGGACGGTCACGGCGTCGTCTCCATTCAACCGGCAGAGCGGTGAGCCCCATGGTCTTCTCGAAAGTGAACTCGAAGGTCGTCAAGGTCGACGTCGGCGCCGCCGGCGGTGTGGTGGCGCGCACGGGTGCGATGCTCTTCTACACGGGTCGGGTGCAGTTCTCGCCGCATCAGGTGCCGGGTTCCCAGTCGATGGCGGGCATGGGTGGATTCACCCGGATGGCCGGACGCATGATGCAGGGTGAGCACGAACGCACGATGCTCGCGCAGGGGCAGGGCGAGGTGCACTACGGTCACGCCGGGCTCGAGGTGCACGTCGTCGACATGTCGCAGGGCGGCGCGCTGTGCGTCGAGGCCTCCCGGCTGCTCGCTCACAATGCGGGACTGCAGAGTTCGGTGATCTCCGTGACGAGTCAGGGCGGTGGTGGCGGCGGACGCGGCATGCTCGGCGCCCTGCGCGGCGCGGCGGCAGGCGCCCTCTCCGGTACCGGAATGTTCACCACGCAGTTGTCCGGATACGGGTCGGCGGTCCTCCTCGCACACGGCGGCTTCATCGAACTCCCTGTCGGCGGCCCGAATCCGGTCTTCGTCGACCCCGACGCCTTCGTCGGCACGTACGGGAGCGTCCAGGTGGAACTGAAATCCGCCGTCGGCTGGCGTGAGGCCATGGGCCGCGGGGTCGGGGAAGCAATGCAATTGCAGTGCACGGGTCAGGGCATCGTCTACGTTCAGGCTTCGGAGGAGAAACTGTGACCGCCATCCACAATCCGTCGACTCTCGGCGCCAGCGACAACATTCCCGACAACAGCTACGCATTCTGCATCGACCTCACCGCGCCCTGGTTCATCCGCAAGGGTGCGATGATCGCCTACTACGGGCAGATGCAGTTCCAGGCACTGACCCACGGATTGCACGGCGCCGCACTGCACATGGTCGCCAACCAGTTCTCCGCGCCGCTGTACATGGGCGATTACGCGGTGGCCGAAGGATTCGGGAAGTTGATCATCGGCGACCGCGGTTACGACATCAACTCGTACGACCTCGACGACGGCAACCTCACCATCCGGGCGTCGAATCTCCTTGCGTTCGAACCGGGTCTGGCCCTGAACCAGTCCATCGTGCCGGGCTTCCTGACGCTCATCGGGACCGGCAAGTTCCTGGCGTCGTCCAACGGCCCGGTGATGTTCGCCGAGCCGCCGCTGCGGATCGACCCCGAGGCGCTCGTCGGGTGGGCCGACTGCCCGTCCCCGAGCCACCATTACGACCAGGGGTGGATCAGCAACTTCCTCGCGGCGGGCGCCCACATGATGGGAATCAACTCCGGGGAGGAACGGCAGTTCGACTTCACCGGCGCCGGAACGGTTCTGATCCAGTCGAGCGAGAAGGTCCTCAGCGACACGCATGTCGTGCGCAGCATCGAGGGTCAGATCCACGGCATCACCCCGAGTGGTCTGCAACGGCTCAACGGCGTGATCGCCGCCAAACTGGCGGAGCAGCCTCGCTGACACCCAGGAGATTGACAGGCTGAGCGAAGAGTTGTGGCAGGGACGGGGAGCAATCTCATCTGTGTCAGGAAGTTCTGACACCGCATCCGATACGTTCCAGGAGGAACCGCATGAAGTCCGTCGTCACCAAGGCCGTCGCAACCGGTGGTATCGCCCTCGCAGCCCTCGGCATCGGAGCCGGCGTTGCCAGCGCCGACCCGGTGGGCCACAACCCCGCCCCCGCCCAGCAGCAGCAGGCACCGCAGCCTCAGGCGCAGCAGCAGCAGCACGCTCCGCAGCAGCAGGCCCCCGCGCCGAGCCCGCACGGATTCTGGTTCTTCGGCACCTGGGTTCCCCTGCCCTGATCTGCGTTCCCCTCGCAGGGCGAAGGTGCCCTTCGACGCTCCCACGGCGCCGAAGGGCACCTTCGTATGTCTACCCGCGACGACTAGCGGGCGGGTCGCATACTCGGATTCGGGCCGAGCGTGATCGTCCGGGTTCTCGGCAGAAGTCCTATTTCCTTCCACCCCGCGGTCAGCGTGATCGTCCCCGACTCCGGGTAGTCGCTGATCCAGTAGTGCGGCGCGGAGTGATATTCGGACGCGTCCGCGGCGTCGGACTTCGACGTCGAATGCGGGTGGCGTGGATCGGCGACACCCTCCATGTCGTCGACCTGCACGTTCACCGCGAGATACGACCACCGTGCCGAGGGGTCGTCGGGATCGTCCAGCGGACGCGTCTCGTGCCGCGCGAGATCAGCGGATCTGCCTCTCGCCGTCAGCTCGACGCGCAGCAGCATGCCCGTCGGGTGCGCGACGACCTCCGCCAGTCGCAGGCTCAAGTCGCGGCTCGTCACGAGCTCCACCGGCCCGTGTACCACGATTCCCTCCGTGGCAGGCGGCGGTGCCGCCGGCCACCGTCTCCTGCGCATGACTCAATCGTCCCACCGGCTCCGACCGGCTGCCACAGCTACGTTTCGCACACTCAGGACAACTGGGCCATGCCGTACACCTTCGACGCGCGGACCCGGAGTACCTGCCGGTGCTCGGACACCATCGCACGGCGGAACTCTTCCCAGTCGTCGTGCTCTTTTCCGGACGCGAACCGGAACACGTCGACGAGCTCGTCCGCCGCCGGATCGTGCGGATCGGCCGCGACCGCGCTCAGTTCCGCGTCTCCCTCCACGACCGCGTAGCTCCAGAAGTCGGTCGCGCTGACGTGCAGCGAGACCCGCGGGTCGCGGGCGGCGTTCCGGGTCTTGGCCCGATCCGCCGTCACCGACACCCTCGCGGTCTGCGTTGCGGGGTCCCAGGCATAGATCACGTTGGACAATTGCGGGCGCCCGTCGCGTTTGATCGTCGCGAGGACCGCACGGTTGTGTGCGGCAACGAGGTCGAGAAGTGGGCGCCGGTCGTCATTCGCATCGAGGGTCATATCTCACCCAACCACGGTCACCGAGGCGGTGTTCCCGGCGACCCTCGGCAGACTCGTCCTGGCGATACAGCGCGCTCCTACCGACGAGTAGAGCGAACATGTCGCAAAATCATTGGCCGATAACGTGTTCCGGCTACTCACCGGTAGACGTTCTCGTGTGGGATCTGCGGTTCTTCTCGGGTACGCTCTCGTGATCCCGAGCCGGAAGGACCACACGTGAACGACCCATATCTCGTCATCGGCGAAACCACCGTGGCCCGACGGGTCTGTGCATCCCTCCGCGAAAGGGACTTCGACGTACGCCATCTCGTCGCCCCCGACGACGACGAACTCCGCCTGGCGATGGCGGACGAACCCCGCGGTATGGCCGTACTGGTGCGCGACGACGTCGTCGCGCTGCGCTACGCGCTGGCGGCCGCGCACATCTCGGCGTCGATCCCGTTGGTGGTGACGATCTTCGACCGCACGGTCGCGGACCAGCTGTCCCAGCTGCTTCCGCAGTGCGAGGTGACGTCACCCGCAGATCTCGCCGCACCGACGCTCGCCGGTCCGTGCCTGGAACCCGAACTCGTCGCGGCCAGGCACGCGGGCGAGCACATGCTGACGGTCCGCATGATCGACGGCCACCCCGAGGGCGCGCACGTCGACCTGCCCCGGCGGAACTGGTGGCGCACCGCGGCGACCGGCGCGACCGGACTGTTGCGGTCGCACGACATCGGCACGCGCATCCTGCTCGGTGGGCTCGCGGGACTCCTCGCGGTCCTGTTCGCCGACTGGCTGTGGCTGATGCTCGGCCAGCACGTGGCACCGCTCGACGCGTTCAACGAGGCGGTGCGGGTGGTGACCACCGTGGGCCCGGGAACCGATACCCACGGCAGCCCCGCCTACGCGGTGTTCGCCTCGGTGGCGATGCTGTTCACCGTCGTCTTCACGGCCATGTTCACCGCCGGAATCATCGAGCGCCTGCTCGGCCCCCGCCTGGTCGGCCTGGTGGGCAGCCGCGTCCTGCCCCGCTCCGGCCACGTCATCGTGGTGGGCCTCGGCCAGGTCGGGCTCCGGCTGTGCCGGGAGCTACAGGCTCTCGGTGTCGCGGTGGTGGGCGTCGAACGCGACCCCCAGGCGAAGAACCTGCGGCTCGTGCGGTCGATGAACATCCCGACCGTCGTGGGGCACGGCGGCGACCGTGAACTCCTCGAGCGACTGGGCGTGGGCCGCGCCCTGGCGCTGGCAGCCGTCGGCTCCGACGACCTGGACAACATTGCGGTGTCCGTGGCCGCACAGGCCTTGTCGCCCGGGCTGCGGCTGGTCCTGCGGGCCGGGGAGCAGGAGGCGATCGCCGAGACGCGGTCGTTGCTGCGGCTCGGCATCATCCGCGACGTCACCAGCCTGAGCGCCACGTACGTGGTGGCCAAGCTGATCGGCCTGCAACCGCAGGGGGTCGTGGCGGACGGCAGCCACCTCTACCTGGAGGTGCCGACGACGGAATCGTCCGAGCCCGTGTTCACCGAGCTGCCCGTGTCGCCGCGGATGAGCTGTCGGCACCTCGTCACCGCCTGACGACTAGCCGGTCACTGCCAGCGCGTCGATCTCGACGAGCATGACCTCGTGCGGGAGGTCGACGAACACCGTGGTTCGACACGGCAGCTGTCCGCTCGGCACATTCGCCGCGATGAACTCTCCGTACACGTCGTTCATCGCGGCGAAGTCGTCCCGGGTGGTGAGGTAGACGCGGAACATCAGCACGTCTTCCACGCTCGCGCCGCCGGCTTCGAGGATCGCCTTGACGTTCTCGAGGGTGCGACGGGTCTGCTCGCGCACGTCGCCCTCCGCGATGTACTTGTTGGTGACGGGGTCCATCGGACCCTGCCCCGACACCTGGAGCAGGTTGCCCTTCTTGATGCCCTGGCTGAACGTGTGCGCGGGGGCGGGGGCGCCTTCGGTGCGGATGACGGTGGTGTCGGACATATCGACTCTCCTGTGTGTCGTTATTTTTCGGGTGGACGGGGGACGGTCAGGGCTGGGCACGGTATCCGCAGTCGCGGGAGATCCGCGCCCCCACGGCCTGAAGGGGTTCGAGCAGGTCGAGGACGCCTTCGTAACTGAGCACGACGTCGGGCACCGAGACGGAGACGGCGGCGACGACGCGGCCGGACGCGCCACGGATGGGCACCCCGATGCAGTTGACGGACGGCTCGTTCTCCTCCTGATCGTGCGCCCAGCCCTGCTCCCGGACCGTGCGGATCTCGTCGAGGTAGCGTTCGGGCGTCGTGATCGTGTTGGCGGTGCGGGCGGAGAAGTCCATCGAGTCGACGATGGGCCGCAGTTCCGAGTCCGGCAGATCGGCGAGGATCACCTTCGCGACCGCGGTGGAATTGAGGTTGGCGCGCAGTCCGATTCGCGAGTACATCCTGATCTGGTCGTGCGATTCGAGTTTGTCGATGTACACCACGTCACCGCCCTCCATCGCCGCGAGGTGCGTGGTGCGCCCGTATTCGCGGTTGAACGCGACGAGGTGCGGCGACGCGATGCGCCGGACTTCCCGCTGATCGGTGGCCTGCGCGGCGAGCTCGAAGATGCGGGAACCGAGGTGGTACTGGTTGCTGTTGTCGCGGAACGTGAACCGCTCGTCGGACAGCGTTCGCAGCAGCCGGAGCACGGTGGTCTTGTGGACCCCGGTGGATTCGGCCAGCTGGTCGAGATTGGCGGGACCGTTGCCGAGTTGCACCAGCAGGTGCAGGGCGCGGGAGACACTCTGACTCATCCGTTCACTCCACTTTCTCGGGAAAAAAACCGTCGGCGGTGACGCTCGTTGCCGCCCAGTCCGATTCGGAGCACCGGAGCAACTCGTCCAGCAGTTCGGCGGGCGGCGGTGGCGCCGAGTCCGCGGCCACCGTCAGGGTGACGGCGGCACCGATGTGTCCGCGGCGCAGGCACCGCGCCTGATCCTCGCCGCGCACCACACCGCTGAGATATCCGGCGGCGAAGGCATCGCCCGCGCCGACGGGTTCGACGACGTCGACGCGGAGCGCGGGAACAGCCACACTGCGGCCACTGCGGTCGACAGCCAGCGCCCGGTGCGCTCCGTCCTTGACGACGACGGTGGCCGGGGCGGGCAGGATGAGCCGCAACTCGTGCGGATCCGCGGTGCCGAGAACACGGAGGGCCTCGTCCGCGCCGACGAGAACAAGATCGGCGAGATTCGCCAGTTCCACGACCATCCGCGGGTCGCCGTCCGGCCACAGTTGCTCACGCCAGTTGACGTCGAAGCTGACCACACCGGAGATTCCCGGCCGGTCGCGGAGCAGTCTCCGCATCAGCGCGAGGCACGAATCGGACAGGGCCGGTGTGATTCCGCTGCAGTGGACCACGGCGGCGCGGCCGAACAGGTCCGCGACCGCCGGCCTGTCGAGGAAGCCGGGATCCATGGCCGACGCCGCCGAACCCGCGCGGGAATACAGGCTGTCCGTTCGCGGCTCGCCGTGCTCGTCGAGGGCGGTGGATTTCGAGTAGTGCCCGGTGGGCCTGTCGGGATCGACCTCGATCGCGCGGACGTCGACACCCCGGGCCTGCAGTTCGGTGCGGATGAGGGTGCCGAACTCGTCGTCGCCGAGGCGTCCGACCCAGGCGGCGGGGACACCCAGCGCGGCGAGCCCGGCGGCGACGTTCGCCTCGGCGCCGGCCAGGTGGAGTGTCGAGTCCGGGGCCACCAGGACCATCGCCTCACCGAGGCACGCGACACCGGACTCGGGGATGGGGGTCGATTCCTGCACTTGTTACCTCTACGACTGCTCGGACCGGCACTGGAGTTGCGTTTCGAGAGCCCTCGCCCCGGCGATGCATGCCACACCGGACCGTTGACGATGACCCAGGCCAATGCTAGACATAGGTGACTCAAAAACGCAATCAACGTTGCATAGAGCGCAACGTTGCACTTCACGGCACTCCCCCGATGAAGGCCAGCCCCACAGAACCCGAACGACAGGATCGACGATGACGATCAGCGGACCGGACACACTCGATTCCGGTGCCTTGGCGGAGCTCGACGAGTTGCGCTTGTCCGACGTGGACAAAGCTCTCCCCTCCACGGCGAACGGCCTCACCAAGACCGAATTCCTCGGAACGCAGCCGCGGCTGTCCGCCTTCAGCACACCCGTGATGGTCCTCGACGAGACGGCCATCGCCGGCAATCTCGACACCATGGCGGCCTGGTGCGAGGCGCACGGGGTCGACCTCGCTCCGCACGGGAAGACGACGATGTCTCCGGTGCTGTGGGACCGGCAGATCCGCAGCGGCGCGTGGGGCATCACGCTGGCGAACTTCGGTCAGCTCCGGGTGGCGGTGCGATTCGGCGCGCGCCGGGTGCAGATCGCGAACTCGCTCGTCGACCCGACCGCGCTGCGGTGGCTGGCCGAGCAGATGGACGCGAATCCGGAACTCGAAGTATTGATGTGGGCCGACTCCCCGCAGACGGTCGATGCGATGACCGCGGCGCTCGCGGACGTCACGGTGGTCCGACCGCTGCCCGTGCTCGTCGAACTCGGCGGGGAGGGAGGACGCACCGGCGCACGCTCCGTGGCCGAGGCCGTGAAGGTGGCCGAACGTATCGGGGAGAGCCCCGCACTCCGGTTGGCCGGCGTCTCCGGTTACGAGGGAGCCCTCGCACACGATGCCTCCGAGGAGTCCCTCGCCCGGGTCCGCACATACCTCCGGTCGATGGCCGAACTGCATCGCCGGCTCGAGGCCGAGGGCCGCTATCCCGAGGGTCGCGACGTGTACGTGACCGCGGGCGGCAGCGCCTACTTCGACGTGGTCGCCGAGGTGCTCGCCGAACTTGCCGGTGGCAGAACCAAAGTGGTGGTCCGCGCCGGCGCATACATCATCCACGACGACGGCTTCTACACCGGGATCTCACCGTTCGGCCGCGGCGAAGACAGGCAGGCGCGTCGGCTCACGTCGGCGATGCACACGTGGGCCCGGGTGGTGTCCCGCCCCGAGCCGGGCCTCGCCCTGCTCGACGCCGGCAAGCGCGACGTCCCGTTCGACGAAGGACTCCCCACCGCGCAGGCCGTCGCCGGCCAACTCGGGGCGACGCCACGGCCCCTCGACGGCGCCGAAGTGACCGCCGTCAACGACCAGCACGCGTTCCTGCGGCTCGATCCCGCACGACCCGAACACGATCTGCGTGTCGGGGACGTCGTCCGGCTCGGTCTCTCCCACCCGTGCACCGCGTTCGACAAGTGGCGCTGGATTCCCGTCGTCGGTGACGACTCCGACGATCCCGTCGTCGTCGACCTGATCCGCACGTTCTTCTGATCCCCGGCCGAGGACACACACCATGACCACTCTGATCCGTTCCGCCACCGTCGTCGACGGTTCGGAGGCGCCGCGGTACCGCGCCGACGTGCTCGTCGACGGTGACCGGATCGCCGAGATCCGGCCCGAGGCAGATCACTCCGAGACCGGACACCCCCGCGCGGATCGTGTGATCGACGCCGACGGCCTGGTGCTCGCGCCCGGTTTCATCGACATGCACGCCCACTCGGATCTGCAGATCCTGCTGAACCCCGAGCACCCGTCGCGGATCACCCAGGGCGTCACCACCGAGGTGCTCGGGCAGGACGGGCTGTCCTACGCACCCGTCACCGACGACGTGCTCGCGGTGGTCCGGCGCAAGATCGCGGGGTGGAACACCGATCCCGAGGATTTCGACTTCTCCTGGCGGAGTGTGGGCGAATACCTCGACCGACTCGATCGCGGTATCGCTACCAACGTCGCGTATCTCGTCCCGCACGGGGTCGTGCGGGCGCTGGTGGTCGGCTGGGACGACCAGCCGGCGACACCGTCGGAGATCGAGGAAATGCAGCGGATCCTGGCGCAGTCCATGGCGGAGGGTGCCGTCGGGTTGTCCGCAGGGCTGACCTACACGCCGGGGATGTACGCGGACAACGAGGAGTTGCTGGCACTGTGCCGGACCGTCGCCGAGTACGGCGGCTACTTCTCCCCGCACCACCGGTCCTACGGCGCCGGCGCCATGGAGGCCTACGCCGAGATGGTCGACCTGACGTCGCGGGCCGGGTGCGCTCTGCATCTCGCCCACGCCACGCTGAACTTCGGACCCAACAAGGGCCGCGCCCCGGAACTGCTCGCCCTGCTCGACACGGCCGAATCCGCAGGCGCGGACATCAGCCTCGACACCTACCCCTATCTTCCCGGCGCCACCACGCTGTCGGCGATCCTGCCCAGCTGGGCGTCGGCGGGTAGCATGGAACAGACGCTCGATCGACTCCGGGATCCGGTTGCGCTCGAACGCATCCGGGAGCATCTCGAGGTCACCGGCTCCGACGGCTGCCACGGGGTGATCGCCGAGTGGCACACGCTCGAGATCAGCGGCGTGCAGAACACGGAACTCGACGACTACGTCGGGAAGACCGTCGCGGACATCGCCGCCGCCGAGAACCGCGACCCCTTCGACGTCTGCATCGACATCCTGATCCGCGACCAGCTCGGCAGCGGCATCCTGCAACACGTCGGCCACGAGGAGAACGTGCGCGCAATCATGCAGCACCCCCGGCACACCGGCGGCAGCGACGGACTGCTGGTCGGCGCGAAACCGCACCCGCGCGGGTGGGGAACGTTCGCACGCTACCTCGGGCACTACAGCCGCGACCTCGGCCTGATGTCCCTCGAGGAGTGCGTCGGTCACCTCAGCGGCCGAGCCGCGACCCGGTTGCGGCTCGTCGACCGCGGCTTCGTCCGCCGCGGCTACGCCGCCGACCTCGTGCTCTTCGATCCGGACACGGTCAGCGACACCGCGACCTACGCGCAGCCGCGCCAGGCGGCGGCCGGTATTTCCCACGTATTCGTCCGTGGCCGCCTCGCCCTCGAGGACGGCCGCCTCACCGGCGCGACCGCCGGAAGATCGTTGCGCCGCGAAGAAGGAGCAGTTCGATGACCGAGATCGACATTCTGCGTGCCGACCGGGTACTGACGGTGGTGCGAGCGGAGACCATCCCCGACGCCGCGGACCTGTGCCACGCACTCGCCGAGGGTGGAATCCGGACGGTCGAGCTGACGTTCACCACGCCCGATGTGCTCCATCATCTCGGCCGCGCCGCCGACGCCGCAGCCGCGGCAGGCAGCATCCTCGGCGTCGGAACCGTGATGACCGGCGATCAGGCCGCCGCCGCGATCGACGCCGGCGCCCGGTTCCTCGTCACCCCCGGCATCCGTCCGGACGTCGCGAAAGTCGCGACGGGACGGTCGGTTCCCGTCTTCCTCGGCGCGTTCACCCCCACCGAGGTGGCCATGGCCGTCGACCTCGGCTCGGCCGCGGTCAAGATCTTCCCCGCCAGGCGGCTCGGCCCCGACTACCTGTCGGACCTGCACGGCCCGTATCCCGGCGTGGAACTCCTGCCGTCGGGTGGGATCAACGATTCCAACGCCCGCCAGTTCCTCGACGCCGGCGCGCTGGCCGTGTGCGCGGGCACCAGCGTCGTCCCACCGTCCAGCGTCGCGGCAGGCAACTGGACCGACATCACCGACCGCGCACGATCGTTCGTCGCCGCGCTCTCGAACTAGACCCACTCTCGCCCGACCCCACCCACCTCCCCTGGAGACGCAATGACGTCGTTCGTCGACTGGCTGCAGCACGACACAGCCGGACTACTCACTCTCGCAGCGGTATCCATCGCCGTGCTGTTGATCCTCATCATCAAGCTGAAGCTCGAACCGTTCATCGCGCTGATCGTCGTCGGTGTCGGCGTCGCGCTCATCGCGGGAGTGTCGGTGGTCGAACTGGTCGGCACACCGACGTCGGCGGCCGACTCGATCCTGGAGAAGGGGTTCGGCGGCATCCTGGGGCATATCACCCCGATCATCGGCCTGGGCACCGTCCTCGGCGCGATGATGGAACGCTCCGGGGGCGCCGACGTCCTGACCGAACGACTACTGAAGTTGTTCGGGCCCAAGGGCGCTCCGCTCGCGATGGGTGTCACCGGCCTCGTCCTCGGCATCCCGGTGTTCTTCGACATCGGCATCTTCATCCTCGCCCCGCTCGTGTACGTGGCGGCGAAGCGCGGCGGCAAGTCGCTGGTGATGTACGCGATGCCGATGCTCGCCGGTCTGTCCATGACGCACGCGTTCCTGCCGCCGCACCCGGGCCCCGTCGCCGCGGCCGGGCTGCTGCACGTCGACATGGGCTGGATCATCATCATGGGCCTCGCCTGCGGTATCCCCGCCTGGTTCGTCAGCGGCGTCGTCTGGGGTAGCTGGATCGGCAAGCGGGTGATCATCGAGGTCCCCGACGAATTCATCCCGGAGGAGAAGGAAGCCGACAAGAACCCGCCGCCGCTCTGGCTGATCTCGTTCATCATCCTCGTGCCGATGGTGCTGATCCTCGGTGCGACGGTCGGCAACGTGGTCCTCGAAGAGGGCTCGACGCTGCTGTCGGTCCTCATCTTCCTCGGCACGCCCACGATCGCGCTGACCATCGCCGTCCTGCTGGCGCTGTACCTGCTGGGGACCCGGCGCGGAATCACGGCGCAGGAGATCGGTGCGATGTCCGCGGCGGCGTTGAAGCCCGTCGGCATGATCCTGCTGGTCGTCGGTGCCGGTGCGTTCTTCGGCGCGGTGCTGCGGGCCACCGGAGTCGGACAGGCCCTGGCAGACTCGATGGACGCACTCGGTCTCCCGGTCATCCTGTCCGCGTACCTGATCAGCTGCGCACTCCGCATCGCCCAGGGTTCGGCGACCGTCGCCATCGTCACCACCGCAGGCGTCATCGAGCCGTCGATCGCAGCCGGAAACTATTCGTCCCCGCAGATCGCCCTGATCGTGATCGCCGTGTCGGCCGGATCCATCATCGCCAGCCACGTCAACGACGGCGGATTCTGGATCGTGTCACGGTATTTCAACATGTCGGTGAAAGACACCCTGAAGACGTGGACGGTACTCGAAACCATCCTGTCGGTGGTGGGCTTCGCGATGGCCTCGCTGATCTGGGTGCTCGTCTAGCTCCCGGAGTCCGCATCGCGCAGCACCCGCGCCGCACCGGCGAACGTCCGCACCTGCCGGTCGTCCCAGACATGGGCAGGCACACCACCGCCCAGCAGCGTGCGGACGAGCGCGGGGTCGTCGCCGATCGGCACGTCGCTGCCCGCGATCACGATGTTGCCGTAGCGGCGGCCCTTGAGCATGGCGGGATCGGCGATGATCGTGGTGTGCGGGAACACGCTGCCGATGGTCGCCGCCTCCCGGCGCGCCAGGACGAGGTCGCGGGTGTCGCCGCAATTGACCGCATAGATCCCGCCGGGCGCCAGCACCCGTCGCACATGTCCGGTGAACTCCGTCGTCGTCAGCGGCGCCGGAGTCGTGTTCCCGGCGAACACGTCGCGCACGATCAGGTCGCGGCTGGACTCCGTCAGCGTCTCCGTGACCGCCCGCGCCTCACCCACCCGCAGTCGCAGCAACGGTGCCCGCGGGAGGTCGAACCATTCGCGGACCAACTCGGCGAGCTTGCCGTCGAGTTCGACCACCACCTGCCGGGCGTCCGGATACCGGGCGGCGAGATGCCGGGCAAGGGAGCAGGCGCCCCCGCCGAGGTGCAGGGCCCGCACCCGCTGATCCGTCCCCCAGTGCGAAGCGACCAGTTCGGCGATCCACCGCATGTACTCGAAATCGAGGTGCGTCGGGTCCGACAGGTCGATGTGGGAACTCTCGACCCCGTTCACCTTCAGCACCCAGCCGTGCGGATTGAGGTGGTCTTCGGTGAGCTCGCACGTGCCCGTGTCGATCGGGTACACGCCGGCGACGGGACCCCCGTCGGTTGTCCGGGCAGCCTGACCGCCGCGCTGCCTGCCCATCGTCCGTCTTCCCTACTGCTCGCGCCGTCCGCTCGCGTCTGCTGCGAGAATCGTCATCCCACGATACCGGGACGAGACACGGGTGACCTACCGTTGTGACGCGCACGAGAAGGGAAGACGATGGAACCTCAGGAAGTCGACTTCGCGCACACCGAAGGCGCTGCCAAGCGACGTCGCGAGAAGGCGATGGGACTCGCGCGGTACGTGTGGGATCGCGGAATCAGCGGTCAGGAGCTCCTCGACCTCACCGACGGCACGCTGCGGAAACTCGCCCGGGCGGCCGGATCGAACCCGCCGAGCACCATGGAGACGTGGCTGACCGTGGTCGAGTTGCTCGACCAGAAGTCGGCGTGGGCGGAGCGCTACCCCGACCATCCCGCCGCCACCCCGGCGCACCGCGACGAGAAGATCATGTGGGTGAAGCCGCCGATCGTCCCCTGGACCGACTGACCTGTGAGTACTTATTAACCACGGGCGGTTAACAAGTACTCACGGGCGGAGCATGAGGATGCGGTCGTCGCCCTCCCCCGGATCGCCGCGCCCGTCACGGTTGCTGGTGCTGAACCAGACGGCACCGTCCGGTGTCGCGACGACGGTGCGCAGTCGCCCGTACTCGCCTTCGAGCAGCGACTGCGGTTCGCCGAGCGAGCCGTCACCGGCCACGGGGATCCGCCACAGGCGTTCGCCGCGCAGCGCCGCGACCCACAGCGCGCCGTCCTGGAACGCGAGCCCGGACGGGGACGCCTCGCCGGTGGACCATTGGACCACCGGATCGACGAAGCCCGCGTCGCCCGACCGCCCCTCGACCTCCGGCCATCCGTAGTTGCCGCCGGGTTCGATGAGGTTCACCTCGTCCCAGGTGTTCGCCCCGAATTCGGTGGCCCACAGCCGGCCGGCGTCGTCCCACGCGAGGCCCTGCACGTTGCGGTGCCCGAGCGACCACACGGGTGATCCGGGGGTGGGGTTGTCGGCCGGGATCGACCCGTCGGGGTTGATCCGCAGGATCTTGCCGCCGAGTGAGGACGGGTCCTGGGCGCGTGGCCGGTCGCCGGCTTCACCGGTGGCGACGTACAGCTTGCCGTCCGGACCGAACGCGATCCGCCCGCCGTCGTGGATGGATCCGGCGGGGATGCCCGTCAGGATCGGGGCCGGCTCGCCGAGGCTGCGACCGTCGAAGCGCAGGGCGACCACCCGGTTGTCGTCGCCGGTGGTCAGGTACGCGTAGATCGTCTGGTCCGTTGCGTAGGCCGGTGAGACGGCCAGGCCCAGCAGTCCCGATTCGCCCCGCGCCGCCACACCGGGCACCTCGCCGATCACGGTGGTGTCGCCGTTCGCCTGCAGGTGCCGGATCGCGCCGCTGTCCCGTTCCGCGATCAGCGCCGTCCCGTCCGGCAGGAGCGCGATCCCCCACGGCACGTCGAGGTCGGCGGCGATCACCGTGGGCTCGGTGCCTGCCGGCGCGGCGACGGCGGTGGTCGTCGACGGCTGCGCGGAACTCCCCTCGGACTGGCAAGCCGCACACGTGACGACCACCAGCAACGCCGTAGCCCAGAAAAGTCGCCGCCCCATGGGTGTCCTCCCGTCACGTGACCGCACCCTGTCCATCCTCCCCCAAGCGAGTGGCAAAGTATCCTCGACCACGTATCGCCACTCACGTGAGGAGGTGACGGCGGGTGATCCTTCCGCAGAAGATCGCGCAGGGGGTCCGGGGCCGCCTCCGTCGCCGACAACCCCGGCCGCCGCGCACCCGATCTCGCCGCAAGCCTCGGCCGCGAGACGGAGCCGTTCAAGCGGGACGTCCGGAAGCTGAAGAACCTGGGGCTGACGCACAGCCTCGACGTCGGGTACCGGATTCGCCGCGCGGCGTCGCCTACCTCGCGGCAACACCCGACGGCCCCTGATCGGTCATTCGCCGCACTTACACTGTGCTCCATGGCCACTGCGGGCGATCTGAATCTGGAGCGGTACTTCGACCGGATCGGGTACGACGGCGACCGATCCGCGTCGACGGCGACGCTGAACGAGCTTGCCGCACATCACGCCCGCTCGATCCCGTTCGAGAACCTCGACCCGTTCCTCGGCACACCGAACCGGCTCGATCTACCGTCACTGCAACAGAAATTGGTCGAATCACGAAGAGGCGGTTACTGCTTCGAGCAGAATCTCCTGCTGCGGGCCGTCCTGCTCGACCTCGGATTCGACGTCACGCCGCTCGCCGCGCGGGTTCTGTGGGGATCTCCGATCGATGCGATCACTCCGCGCTCGCACATGCTGTTGCTCGTCGACGTCGCCGGCGAGCGGCGGCTCATCGACGTCGGGTTCGGCGGCATGACCCTCAACACCACGCTGCGCCTCGAACTGGACACCGTGCAGGACACTCCGCTGGAACCGTTCCGCCTGGTCGACATCGATGGCGACTACGCGATGCAGGCACTCGTCGGTGACGAGTGGCGGACCATCTACCGGTTCGACCTCACCAGGCAGTTCCCCGTCGACTACGAGGCCCCCAACTGGTACCTGTCGACCTGGCCCGGATCGCATTTCGTGACCGGACTGATGGCGGCGCGAGCCACGGAAGACCGCCGCTACGCCCTGGTCGGTACGCGCCTGACGGTGCACCACCTCGGCGGGACGTCCGAGCGGCGCGAACTGGCGACCGTCGACGAACTGCGAGGCAGTCTCGAAACCGATTTCCTCATCGACACGAGCGGACTACCCTCACTGGACGCGGCGTTCAGCCGACTCCGGCACGCCTAGCCGCCCGGTAACATGACGGCGTGTGCGAAACAGGTGGCTGCTGAGGTGGCCGAGCAGCCGGCGTCGGGGGAACGGTATTTCCTCGAGTCCCTGGACCGTGGCCTGAGCGTTCTCGAATGCTTCGACGAGCAGCACCGGGAACGCACGCTGAGTGAGGTGGCGCAGGCTGTCGGGATCACCCGGTCCACGGCGCGCCGTATTCTGCTCACCCTGGTGGACAAGGGTTTCCTGCGTCTCGACGGACGCAACTTCTCGCTCACACCGCGGGTGCTGCGGTTCGGCTTCTCGTACCTTGCCGCGCTGCGACTGCCGCAGGTCGCCGACCCGCACATCGAGGCTCTCGCGAAGGAACTGGGCGAGACCATCTCCGTCACCATCCTCGACGGTCCCGACGTGGTGTACGTGGCACGGGTCCGCTCGCCGAGGATCATTCGTATTTCGATCACGGTGGGCATGCGGTTCCCCGCGTATGCGACGTCGACGGGGCGGGTTCTGCTGGCGGGACTTTCAGCCGACGCGCTCGACGACTACCTGAAGACCACCGAATTCCAGGCCTTCACACCGCACACGATCTCCGACGTCGACCAATTGCATGCCGAGGTCCGGAAGGTCGCCGAGGACGGCTGGTCGATGTCGGAGAACGAGCTCGAGATCGGCATTCGCGGCGCGGCCGTTCCCATCCGGGATCGGACGGGCGCCGTGGTCGCCGCCCTCAACTCCTCGCTGCAGGGCACCCAGTACACGCGGGACGACGTCGCGGTGTCGGTGGTGCCGAAACTCGTCGCGACCGCGGAGCGGATCGGTTCCGACCTGTCCCTCGGCTGATCGCTTACGCGGCGCGCCTGCTCTGCCGTTCGACGAGTTCCAGCACGTGCGCGTACATGCGCTCGAAATCCGGTGCGACACCGGTGAACAGCTGGAACGAGTCGGCCGCCTGGAAGACGTTCATGCCGGCTCCGCCGAGGGTGGGGGCACGCCGCCATGTTCAGTGCGCGTTCTCGAGCTTCGCGGGTGTGGCGGCGTCCGTCGTGTCGGCACTGGCATCGGGCTGCAGTCGCCACGCGATCAGGGCGCTGACGATGCAGCCGCCGGCGAGGTACACGGCCACGAGGTGCCAGGACCCGCCGCTGGCGGTGACGAGGGCGGCCGCGATGAACGGGGTGAAGCCGCCGCCGATCGCGCTGGCCACCTGGTACCCGACGCCCGCGCCGCTGTAGCGGTATTCGGCCCCGAACATTTCGGTGAACAGCGGCTGCTGCACGCTGACGACCATGTCGTGCGAGATGTTGACGAGGAGCACGGCGAGGATGACGGTGCCGATCATCGACCCGTTCTCGAGGAAGATGAAGAACGGGATCGCGCACAACGCGCCGATCAGGGCGCCGAGGATGTAGACGCGCCGCCGGCCGTGCTTGTCGGACAGCCACGCGAACAGCGGGATGGTGCCGATACCCACCGCACCGACGAGCAGACCGACGTTGAGCATGAAGTTGCGCTCCATCCCCAGTTCCTGAGTGGAGTAGCTCAACGCGAACGTGGTCACGATGTACATGGAGAACAGTTCGGCGAAACGCAGACCGATGATCTGGAGGAATGCCTTCGGGTGGTTGCGCAGTGCCTCGACCAGCGGAATCCGCTTCTTGTCCTGCGCGGTCTGCTCCTCCTCGACCTTCTCGACCTTTTCGACGAACTCGGGGCTCTCCTGCACGCCGGCGCGGATCCACAGACCGATACCGACCAGGACGACGCTGGCGACGAACGGAACCCGCCACCCCCACTGGCTGAACGCGTCCTCGGTGGTCAGGTTGCTCATGAGCATGACGAATCCGGTGGCGAGGATGAGCCCCACCGAGTAACCGACCTGCACTCCGCTGCTGTAGAACGCCTTCTTCTTCGGCGGCGCGCTCTCGACGGCCATCAGCGCGGCTCCACCCCACTCGCCGCCGACGGCGAAGCCCTGGACGGCGCGGAGGGTGACGAGCAGGACCGGTGCCCACCAGCCGATCGACCCGAACGACGGCAGCAGCCCGATCAGAGCGGTGCTCGTGCCCATGATCAGCACGGTCAGGATCAGCATCCGCTTGCGTCCGATGCGGTCGCCGTAGTGGCCGAACACGACGCCGCCGAGCGGCCGGAACAGGAACCCGACGCCGAACGTCGCGAACGCGGCGAGCGTGCCGATCGCCGGGCTGACGTTCGGGAAGAACTCCGAGTTGAAGACGAGTGCTGCGACCAGCCCGTAGAGCAGGAAGTCGTACCAGTCGATGACCGCGCCGACGAAACTGCTCAGCGCTGCTCTTCGCGCCTGCTTCTCGGCTGCCGGGGTGAAGGCGTGATCGCTCATTCCGATGTCCCGTCTACGTTGGTGCCGGACAAACCGCGTTCGCATACCGAACGAATGTCCGCTAGTTGAATAATGTGACGGTAGCCATAGCGTTTCCGCGTTGTCAAGAAGGCGCAGATGCGTGGTACTGCCGTTTCGTCTATCTCGGCGTCACGAATTTCACCGAATCGGCGGTTCCGGAGCCCCCGCCACTCGTACACACTTTTCCGAATCAGCGACGCACATCACACCCGGAGTAGCGCCGAAGGGATTTCTCCATGTCAGGAACCACCGATCCGCAGCTTCAGCACACGCTGAAGAAGCGGCACCTCTCGATGATCGCTATCGCGGGGGTGATCGGCGCAGGCCTCTTCGTGGGCTCCGGGGTCGCGATCCGCGAGACGGGCCCCGGCGTTCTCGTGGCCTACGCGCTCGCGGGCATCGTCGTCATCCTCGTGATGCGCATGCTCGGCGAGATGTCGACCGCCAACCCCGAGACGGGATCGTTCTCGGCGTACGCCGACCGCGCGATCGGCCGCTGGGCCGGCTTCAGCATCGGCTGGCTCTACGCCTGGTTCTGGATCATCGTCCTCGGCATCGAGGCGACGGCCGGTGCCGTCATCATGAACCGCTGGATCCCCGACGTCCCGCAGTGGAGTTGGGCACTGATCCTGATGGTGTTGCTGACGCTGACGAACATCGCGTCCGTGAAGTCGTTCGGCGAGTTCGAGTTCTGGTTCGCGTCGATCAAGGTCGCGGCCATCGTCATCTTCCTGGTGCTCGGCGTCCTCGCGATCTGCGGAGCCCTGCCCGGCGTCGAAGCGCCCGGACTCACCAACCTCACCGGCCACGGCGGGTTCTTCCCCAACGGGGCAGGTGCCGTGTTCGCGGCGGTCCTCGTGGTCGTGTTCTCGTTCTTCGGCGCCGAGATCGCCACCATCGCCGCCGGTGAATCCGCCAACCCCGTGGCGGCAGTGCGCAACGCCGTGCGTTCCGTCGTGTGGCGCATCCTCATCTTCTACATCGGCTCCATCGCCGTCGTCGTGACGCTGCTCCCCTGGGACGACGCCTCCGTCGCGCTGAGCCCGTACGTCGCCGTCATGGACTCGTTCGGCATCCCGGCGGCCGGCAACATCATGGACGTCGTCGTGCTCACGTCCGTGCTGTCCTGCCTGAACTCCGGCCTGTACACGGCGAGCCGCATGATCTTCTCGCTCTCCCGCCGCGGCGACGCCCCGGCCTCGTTGTCGAAGATCGGTTCGTCGGGTGTTCCCCGCCAGGCCGTCCTCGTCTCGACGGTCGTGGGGTTCCTGACCGTGGGTCTGAACTACCTGTACCCGGACACCGTGTTCCTGTTCCTCGTCAACTCCTCGGGCGCGATCGCCCTGTTCGTGTGGCTGGCGATCTCGGTGTCGCAGCTGCGCATGCGGCGCAGCCTCGAGGCGGAGGGCAAGGACCTGTCGCTGAAGATGTGGCTGTTCCCGTACCTGACGTGGTGCACCATCGCCGCCATCATCGCGCTCTGCGTCGGCATGCTGGTGCTGCCGGAGACCAGGAGCCAGATGTACGTCTCGATGGGACTCGCCGTGGTCGTGGTCGGAATCGGGATCTACCGTCAGCGCACTCGCGGGACCATCGACGAGACCCCGGATCCCTCGCCGTCCGGCGAAGAGGTCGACGCCCTCCGCCCCTGAGCTCGGATCCGCCGAACTGTTCGTATATCGAACAGTAGTGCGCTCTCGGAACTCGGCGTACAGTCCCGCCGAGGAAAGGCCGGACCCACCGGCCCGAGGAAGGACCGAAGCTCATGAGGTGGGCGATTCTCGGCGCGAGCAACATCGCTGCCACACGCGTGCTCCCCGCGTTGCGGGAGTGCGGGCAGACCGCAGCCGTCGTGCTCAGCGGCGACGCGGCACGCGCCGACGACTACCGGCGGACCCACGACATCGAGTCCGCCACCGGTGACCTGCGCGACGCGGTGGGCGGCGACGTCCAGGCGGCCTACATCTCCTCGACCAACGACAAGCACTTCGACCACGCCATGGCCGCGATCGACGCGGGTCTGCACGTGCTGTGCGAGAAGCCGCTCTCCTTCGACGTCACTCAGGCGCAGAAGATGGTCGACGCGGCCGCGGCCGCGGGGGTGGTCTTCGCGACGAACCATCATCTCCGCACTCATCCCGTTCATCGTGCAGCGCGAAAGTTGCTGGCGGAGGGTGCGATCGGCGACCTCCTGTCGGTGCGCGTCAGCAACGCCATCCTGCTCCGCCAGGCCCTGCGTGGGTGGCGCCTCGACGGCGTCGGCGGCGGGGTCGTCCTCGACCTCGCGGTGCACGACATCGACACGCTCCGCTTCGTCACCGGGATGGAACCGACCACGGTGACGGCGGTGGGCGTGTGCCAGGGACTCAGCGAGGGTCCGGCGGACGCCGTGATGACCAGCGGCGTGCTCGGCACGTCCACCCTGTTCTCGCTCCACGACGCGTACACGGTCCCGGGCGCCGTCACTGGATTCGAAATCCACGGAACATCGGGAACTCTCGTCGCAGGCGACTGCATGCGCCCCGATCCCACCGGAACGCTGCGGGTCGTCGCGGACGGTCAGGACACGACCGTCCCGCTCGAGATCGTCGACAACCTGTACGCACCGGGGATCCGGGCGTTCGTCGACGCCGTCCGCGGGGACGGTACGCCCGTGGCGACCGGACACGACGGACTGCGCTCGGTGACCGCGGCACTGGCCGTCCTGCAGTCGATCGACGAGGGCCGGGCGGTGCGCCTCTGAGGAGAGGCCGCTACATGATCAGCCCGCTGGGGCGACGCCGCAGCGGCGACTGTTCCTGCACGGGCATCGAATTCGGCGGGACGGGGTAGGGCGCACCGGCGTTGAGCGTCCCCGCGGCCACGTTCGGCCCGCACTGCGCGATCGCCGCCTGCAGGCGTGGCCCGGGGTCCGTCATCGCGGGAACGCCGGCGTTCGGTGCCGACGAGAAGTCGAACGCCGACGTCATGTCGCCGACGGCGCCGCGGCGCCACTCGGTGAGATTGGGGACGGGCACGCCGAACCGCTTCTCCAGCAACCGGAGCTGCGACGTGTGGTCGAACGTGTCGGACGCGACGAGGCCGCCGCGACTGTACGGCGAGATGATCAGCGACGGCACCCGGAATCCGAGGCCGATCGGTCCCGGATTGTTCTCGCTCTCCGACACGGTGTTCAACGGAACCGTCAGATATTCACCCGGGGTGCCCGGCGGCGGCGTGGGTGGAGTGACGTGGTCGAAGAAGCCGCCGTTCTCGTCGTAACTGATGATCAGCGCCGTCTTCTCCCAGATCGCCGGGTTCGACGTGAGGATGTCGAGCACCTCGACGATCCCGACCGCGCCCGCGGCCGGGGGCAGCGCCGGATGCTCGCACGTGAAGATGTTGGGCACGATCCAGGACACCGCGGGCAGGGTGCCGTTCGCGACGTCGGCCCGGAAGTCGTTCGGGTACGTCGGATCGAGACCGCGGCGAGCGAGTTCCGAATTCGGGTCGCTGTACTGCGTGAAGCAGCCGAGCATCCCGTCGAGCGCGACACTCGACACGGGGCCGAGGTCCTTGTTGGCGTACACCTTCCAGCTGACGCCCGCCTCCTGCAGGTTCTCCGGATAGGTGCGCCAGGAGTAGACGAACTTGGGGATCACCGTCGGCGTCTCGACCAGCGGCCCGCCGGCCAGCCCGTCCGGGTCGATCGTGCCCGTCATCCAGTACAGCCGGTTCGGGTCCGTCGGCCCGAGCACCGAGCAGAAGTAGTGGTCGCAGATCGTGAAGGCGTCGGCGAGGTCGTAGTGCACCGGGATGTCGGCGCGCGTGTAGTAGCCCATCGTCGCGGGACCGTTGAGCGGCCCCTCGTGCGCGATGTGCACCGGCATCCACCGGTCCATCGCGCCGCCGTTCCACGCGTCGTGCTGCGGACCCCACGAATGGGTGGGGTCGTTGATGCACTCGCCGTCGAGGTGCGTGCCCTGCGTGGTGTCGAGCCGGAACGGGTTGAGAAACCCGGTCGGGGTGGGCCCGGCACCCGGCGTCCAGCCGTACTGCTGCCACGCCGGTGACGGGTCGTCGAAGCCGCGCACCCCCGACAGCGTGCCGTAGTAGTGGTCGAACGAGCGGTTCTCCTGCATGAGGTAGACGAAGTGCTCGATGTCGTTCAGCGACCCGCTACCGCCCGGGTCCTGCGCGTAGGCGCGGTCGATCACCGGGCCCGCCCACGAGCTGAGGAAGGCGGCGCCACCGGCCGCCGCGGCGGAGGCGAGGAACTTGCGTCGTGAGATGTCCGATGCCGGGGTCACGGATCGTGACGGTAGTCGCTGCGGACGCCGCCCGCCCGGCGAATGCGCAGGTTGCTCTACTGCGGGCCGACGGGCACGTCACCTTCCAGCGTGATGCGGTGCATGACGCGGTGCTGGGTTCCGTAGTCGCGGTTGGCGTAGTGCGCGGTGCTGCGGTTGTCCCACAACACGAGGTCGCCGAGGCGCCAGCGGTGCCGCACGATGTGCTCGGGTTTGGTCAGGTGCGCGTAGAGGAAGTCGAGGATTCCCCGGCTCTCCGCCTCGGACACTCCGGCGATGTGGGACGTGAAGCCCGGGTTCACGAAGATTCCCTTGCGTCCCGTCTCCGGGTGAACCCGCACGACAGGATGCTCGACGGGCACGAGCGCGGTGACTTCCTCACCGTCCCAGACGTTTCCCTTGCCTCCACGCTTCTGCGCGAGGTAGTACCCGAACTCGCGGTTGCCGTCGTGCACCGCGGTCAGCTGATCGATCATCTGCCGGACCGGCAGCGACAGCGACTCGTACGCGAGTTGGCTGTCGGCCCAGTTGGTGTCGCCGCCGTGCGGCGGGAGGACGACGGGACGGAGGATCGACCCCAGCGGCGGCCGCTTCATGAACGTCACGTCCGTGTGCCACACGTCGGCGAAACCGTTGTCCTGGCTGTCGAGCGCGTACACCTCCTGCGCGACGTCGCCGCTGTCGTGGACGGGATGCCCCGCGGTCAGCCGGCCGAGACGGCGACCGAACTCGATGTGGCTCGCGTCGCCCAGTGACTGACCGCGCAGAACCAGCACCTTGTGTTCGGTCAACGCCGAACGGATCGCGGCCACCTCGTCGTCGGTGGCGGACGCGACGTCCAGGCCGATGATCTCGGCGCCGAAGTGGGGGCCGAACTTGTCGAGGGTCAGCGACGGTGTTCTGGTTTCGAATGCAGTGCTCATGATGTCTTTCCGCGAAGGTGATGGTGCCTGGAGACGGGCGTACCGGCCCGGACCTGCGAACGCGGAGAATGCGTGAGGAATGACCGGATGCCGGAGGCTACCGAGGAGTGGACAGCACGCGGTACGCGCGCCGGACCATCAGCAACAACAGATGTTGGCGCACGTACGGCACAGGTCGACGGTGAGGCGTCGCACCAGGTGAGTCGTATGCACGAAGCAATTCCTACCGGATGGGAGGGAAATGAGCAAGCTCGGGGCAATCGGCGGCGATCAGCTCCAGCGCGCCTGGCCGCCGTCGAGCGGGATGGTGGCACCGGACAGGTACCCGGCGTCGGGGCCCACGAGGAAGACGACGGCACGTCCGATGTCCTGCTCGCAATCACCGATCCGGCCGAGTGGGATCGACTTCACGAACTCGGCGGCCTCCTCGGGATTGTTTTCGGTCCACCATTTCAGGCCCGGGGACAGTGCGTGCGGTGCAATCGCGTTGACGCGGATTCCGTCGGGTCCCCATTCGCTGGCCGCGGTCCGGGTGAGCGAGCGCATCGCCTCCTTGGTGGCCGCGTAGAGCCCGTAGCCGCTGGTGTCCCACCGCACGGCCGAGGAGCTGACGAGGTTGATGATCGAACCGCCGCCACGGGCTTTGAGGTGCGGGTAGCACAGCTGCATGAGGAGCAGGGTGGCTACCGGGCCGACGGCCATGGCGCGGTCGAGAAGTTTCGGAGTGATGTCGAGGAGCGGTCCGAGTGCGCTCGCGTTGGCGTTGTTGACGAGGATGTCGATGCCACCGAATTCATCGACGACGCGGTCGACCATCGGGCCCAGCTGATCGCGTTTGCTGACGTCGCAGACGATCGGCTCGGCGACGCCGCCGAAGTCGGCGATGCCAGCGCATGTGTCGACGAGTTTCGCCTCCGTTCGCCCGACCACCGCGATCCGGGCGCCCTCCTTGGCCAGTGCGAACGCCATCCCGGCGCCGACTCCCTGACCGGCGCCGGTGATCAGTGCGACCTTGCCGTCCAGTGTCCCCATCACGAGTCTCCTTTGCCGGGTTCCGTATCGGCTGCCCACCGGTTGGACGTCAGCCGGAAGCTGGGAATGTCGGACAGCGACATCACCGCCTCGTAGGTGCGCTCGTATCCGGTGTGGGCGATCCGCCATCGGCCGTCCGGTCCGCGGACGTAGCAGTCGGAGTAGAACGCCGCCCCGCGCAGCACCATGTCGTGTTCCGGGATGAGCACGGTGTCGGAGAGGTACCAGTGTCCGGTCGCCGTGTCGCCGTCGACGTCGATCTCCGGGTGACCGCAGTGGTGTTCGGTGATGGTCTGCGGCCCCAGATTCGACTTCATGAATTCGACCAGCGCGTCCCGCGACTCGAACGCGAGATGCTCACCGTAGTTCGCCGTTGCGTCGGGAAGGAGCGTGTCGGCGAACTCGTCCCAGCATTTCGTGTCCAGGGCCCGCAGATACGCGTACTTGAGCCTGCTGATCGCGGCGACGGCCTCGAGATCCACGGAATTCACCCTTCGTCCGCCCCCAAAACTGACACCTGTTCTACCACGGATCGCCAGGTGTGGGGGCGGACTCGGGGATTACCGGCCGACGCTGCCCGAGGCGGTCATCGGCTGACGCTGCCGGCGTCGACCGGCAGGGCGACGGAAGTGATGTATCGCGACTCGTCCGAGGCCAGGAACAGCGCGGCGTTGGCCACGTCGACCGGCTCGATCCACGGAATCGGCAGCATGTTCATCGTCACGGCGGCCGCCGCGAACTCTTCACGGGTGGGGTGCTCGAGGTCGGGCCGGAACGCCCTCCGCACCATGTCGTTCTGGATCATGTCCGTGTCCACGTTCGTGGGATGCACACTGTTGACCCGCACCCGGTGCGGCGCGAGCTCCTTGGCCAGCGACCGCATCAGCCCCACCACCCCGTGCTTGGCCGCGGTGTAGTGGGCGACGCCGACGAGCCCGCGCAGACCCGCGATGGAACTCGTGAGGATCATCGCCCCGCCGCCCCGCTCGATCAGGTGTGGAGCCGCCGCCGTGCACGTGCGCCACACCCCCGTCAGATTGACGTCGAGCATCGTCTGCCACGTCTCGGAGTCGAGCTCCAGCGCGGCACCCGAGGACGTGATGCCCGCCGTGGCGCACACGAAGTCCAGCCCGCCCAGCTCGCCGGCTGCCGCGGTGACCGCCTCGGCGAGCGTCGTTCCGTCGCGCACGTCCACCTGCGCGGTCACGATCCGGCGACCGGTGTCCCGGACCAGTTTCGCGGTCTCCTCGAGATCCTCCGGACTCGCCGGTGGCGTCACCACCGTGCCGACCGGGCCGCACAGGTCGACGGCGACGACGTCCGCGCCCTCCTGTGCGAACCGCAACGCCTGCGCCCGGCCGATCCCGCGTGCGGCACCGGTGACCAGGACGACTCTTCCGTTCACTCGACCTGTCATCTCTACACCTTCTGGGTCAGTCCGGCGTCGACCACGAGTTGTGTGCCGGTGATGTATCGCGATTCGTCCGAGGCCAGGAACAACAGCGCATTGCTGACGTCCCGCGAGTCCAGCCACGGAACGGGCAGCATGTGGTTCGCCGCGAGGACGGGGACGACGTCGTCCCGGGTCGGATTCGCGAGGTCCGGCCGCAGCCGTGCCATCGTCTCCGGGTTCAAGGTCATGCGGGTGCCGACGGCGCCGGGGTGCAGCACGTTGACCCGGATGAACTGCGGGCCGAGTTCGTTGGCGAGGGTCCGGGCCAACCCGACCACCGCGGTCTTGGACGCCGAATAGTGGGCGGCCCCGGCCACCGCCTTGATTCCGGCGGTCGAACTGACGATCACGACGGAACCGCCGCCGTCCCGCATCGCCGGGACCGCGGCCTTCGCCGTGTTCCACACACCGGTGAGGTTGACGTCGAGCGATCGGTGCCACACCGCGTCGTCGATCGTCCACGCCGCGCCGGGGTTGTCGCAGACACCCGCGTTCGCGACGACGACGTCGAGAGGGCCCAGTTCCGCGACTCCGGCGTCGACGGCCGCGCACAACGCCGCCGGGTCGCGCACATCGGCGTGCGCGAGCACCGCCCGCCGGCCGAGTTCACCGACCAGCCTTCCGGTTTCGGCGAGATCCGCCTCGGCCGACGGCAGATCGACGACGACGACGTCGGTGCCCTCCTCCGCGAGCCGGACCGCGTGACTGCGTCCCATGCCGTTCCCGGCACCGGTGATGAAGGCGACCTTGCCTGCCATCCGTGACATCGGTTTGTCCCTTCTAGTCCAGGCGGCCGGGAGTCGGGTAGCTGCGCAGGGAGAGCCCCACCCGCCCGTCCTCCACCGCGTCGTCGATCGAGCCGCGCAGCGCGCCGCAGGTGGGGACGAACATCGAGTGCTCCCCCTCCTGCGCACGCCGGGCGAACTCCGGGCAGGTCTGCTCGGCGTCGTCCAGCCACTGCACGCTCGTGTGCGCCTCGCTGTATTTCTCCACGAGCACCGCGTTACCGCAGCGCCGGCATTCGACCGGAAGCACTCAACTCACCGCCCCGGCTGCATGCCGAGCGCCGACCCAGCCGAACACCATCGCGGGACCGATCGTCGCGCCCGCCCCGGCGTAGTCGTTGCCCATCACGGACGCCGACGTGTTGCCGGTGGCGTAGAGGCCGGGGATCGGTTCGCCGCTGCTGCGGCACACCTGGCTGTGCTCGTTGCAGACGAGCCCGCCCTTGGTGCCGAGGTCGCCGGCTTCCATCCGCACCGCGTAGTACGGGGCCTTCTCCACCTCGTCCATGGTCGGGTTGGGCAGTCGCGGGTCGCCGTAGTACCGGTCGTAGGCACTGTCGCCGCGGCCGAAGTCGGCGTCGACCCCCGCCCGCGCGAATCCGTTGAACCGGGCGATCTCCGCGGTCAGCGACTCCGCGGGAACGCCCATCTTCTGCGCGAGTTCGCCAAGGGTTGCGGCGCGCTGCATCAGCCCCGTCTCGAACCATTCCGCGGGGAACTTCTGCCCGGGCATCACACCACCGAACTGGTAGCGGCTCTTGGCCTTCGAGTCGAACACGAACCACACCGGGTCGTGGCCCCCGGCGATCTGGTCGTGAACGAACGACACGTACGGGGACGCCTCGTTGGTGAACCTCTTGCCGTTCTGGTCGACGATCAGCGACGGCGGAATCGACCGCTCCGATACCAGGACGTGCATGATGCCGTCCGGCCGCCGGAACGACGGCATCCACCAGGCGTCGTCCATCAGATCGACGGCCGCGCCGACCTGCTCGCCGGCGACGATTCCGTCTCCGGTGTTGTCGGGTGAGCCGGCGCTGTAGTTGTCCTTGCCGCCTTCCCGGAGGTACCGCTTGCGCATCTCCTTGCTCTGCTCGAATCCGCCGGTGGCCACCATGACGCCGCGGCGGGCACGGATGCGCAGTTCCCGTCCCCCGGACTCGACGACCGCGCCCGTGACAGCTCCGGATTGGTTCGTGACCAGACCCTTCAGCGGGGAGTTCAGCCACAGCGGAACCCCGGCCTCCTGGAGCGTGAGCCGCAGCCGGCCGACGAGGGCCTGCCCCAGAGTCTCCATCCGCCTGCGCCGCAGCATCGCCACGACCGAACGCCAGCCGACACCCAGCGCGGTCCTGCGTCCGGCCCAGGTGCGGAAGAACATGTTGAGGTGGCGGAATTCGGTGGACGTCATGTACAGCCCACCCGGCATCGCGAGGGAGTTCGGCCGCTGCAGGTCGCCGTCGGCACCGAGCTGGTTCATGTCGAACGGCAACGGTTCGACCGTCCGCCCCTTCGGCCGTCCGCCCACGTTCTCGGGGTGGTAGTCGGAATAGTCCTCGCACCAGGAGAACCGGAGATGCGGGCAGTTCTGTTCGAAGAACCTCATCATGGCCGGGCCCTGCTCGATGTACGCGTCGAGGCGTTCGGCCGGCACGCTGTCGCCGACGATCGACTCCAGGTACTTCCGGACGTCGCCGGGGTCGTCGGCGCGGCCTTCACGGACGAGGATCGGCGAGTTGGGAATCCACAGGGCGCCACCCGACAGTGCCGTCGAACCGCCGTACACCCCGGACTTTTCGACGACGAGGGTGTCGAGCCCTCGCTCGGCCCCGGCGAGGGCGGCGGTCATTCCACCGGCACCGCTGCCGATCACCAGGAGATCTACCTCCCGGTCCCAGTTCTGCTCGTCTACGCTCATCGTGCACACCTTCCGAAGTGGTCTCGATCACACCCTGCCGGTGTCAATTGCTTTTTCCCACAGCCCTTCCCGCGGAGCGGGAGAAAGCGGCGCCGCCGCCGGGCGGGAGAAAGCGGCGCCGCCGCCGGGCGGGAGAAGAGCGGCTACGTGGCCGCGGTGAAGATGCCGAGTCCGCCGCGGTACACCAGGAGCGGCGGCGCATCCCTGAGCACGTCCAGGCCGGTGACGCGCGCGACGACGATGGTGTGGTCACCGGCGTCGTGCTCGAATTCGACGGTGGCCTGCACCCGGGCCAGCACGCCATCGAGCGCCGGGGCACCGTTGCGGGCGTGCGACCACCCGACGTCGGCGAACTTGTCGGCACCGCTGGTCGCGAACGTCCCGCACACGTCGCGCTGGTCGTGGGCGAGGACGTTGACGCAGATGTGTTCGCTCGCGCGCAGTCGCGGCCAGCTGGTCGACGTCCGTGCGGGGCTGAACGACACGTACGGCGGGTCCAGCGACAGCGACACGAAGGACTGGCAGGTGAAGCCGTGGGGGCTCTCGCCGTCGTGCGCGGTGATCACCGTGACGCCGGTGCAGAAGTGCCCGAGCACGGACCTGAGCTCGGCGGGGTCGATGCGTCGTGCCGTCGGCGGCACGGGTTCTTCGGTTCGGGTCATCGTGTCTCCTCGGATCGACGGGTTGCGTTCAGCCTGGCCGCGGCGCCTGCCCGCGGGGAATGCCCCGTCCCGCCCAGCGGCAGGGTTTCGCGTGTCCGGCGGTCGGCGCACGGTTGATAGGCTCGGGAAATGCCATCGTCCGACCCCACACAGAGCTCCGGGTTCGCCGGCCTCCGATCGACGAGCTGGCCGGTACTCGGCATCCTGTCGTTCGGCGAGGAACTGTCCGGTTACGACCTGAAGAAGTGGGCGTCGTACAGTGTGCGTTTCTTCTACTGGAGCCCGTCCTTCAGCCAGGTGTATTCGGAGCTGAAGAAGCTGGAAGACCTGGGATACGTGACGTCCCGGACCGTCGTGGACGACGAGGCACGGGTGAAACCCAAGCGCCTGTACAAGATCACGGACGCGGGCATGGCCGTCATGCGCAGCTGGGCGCGGGAGGCGCCGATCGATCCGCCCGTCCTCAAGCACGGCGTGATGCTGCGCATGTGGCTCGGTCACCTCACCGAGCCGGAGCAGCTCAAAGATGCCCTGAAGGAGCACATCTCGTACGTGGAGGGGATGAGCAGGCAGGCCGCGCTCGACGCCCGCGATTCCGACGTCGAACCCACGTGGGCGTTCGCGCACATGGTCAACAAGTGGTCCGAGCGGTACTACGCCGCCGAGAGCGAGCTCGCGAAGCAGATGCTCGCCGACATCGACGAGGCAGTCGAGCGTATGCACGGTGAAGGGACGCCGGAACATCCCGGTGTGCCGAAACCGACCGCATCACATTCGATCCGGCGCTCCCGCGAGGCGCAGAAGGAGTACCAGGCCGCAATGAAGGCGGCTCAGGACGCGGACGACGAGGCCGAGCGCGAAGACTAGTCGACCGGAGTCGACGCCGGTTCGGCCACCAGAGTCCGGAGCCGAGGCCACAGCTCCCGCCGCGCGGTCTGCGCCGCGGCCATCGCGTCGATCGTCAAGAATCCGTGGAACATTCCCTCGACCCGCCGGCACTGCACGGGAACACCGGCGTCGGCGAGCGCCCCGGCATACTTCTCCCCCTCGTACCGGAGGGGATCGCGTTCGGCGGTGATCACGATCGCGGGTGGGAGCCCGCCGAGGTCCTCGGCCCGGACCGGGGCGGCATAGGCGGGTACGGTCTCGCGGTGGGTGGGCAGATACTGATCCCAATACCATTGCATCGCAGAACGGGTGAGGAAATGATCCTCCGCGAACAGCTCGTAGGACTCGGTGTCGAAGACCGGTTCGATGACGGGGTAGATCAGTAGCTGTCCGGCGACGGCGGGGGCCTCCCGGTCCCGGGCCATCAGCGCCGCGACCGCCGCGAGGTTGCCCCCACTGCTGTCGCCGGCGACGAGAAGACGGTCCGGATCGCCGCCGAACTCACGGGCGTGCCGCGCGACCCAGCACGTCGCGGTGTAGGCGTCGTCCGCTGCGGCGGGCCACTGCGATTCCGGGGCGAGTCGATAGTCGACGGAGACGACGACGGCGCCGATCCCGTTGCACATCGCGCGGCAGAAGCCGTCGTGGCTGTCGAGGTCGCAGATCACGAACCCGCCGCCGTGAAAGAAGACGACGACGGGCAGGGATTCCGCGCGATGCCCTGCCGGCAAATAGATCCGCACGGCAATCGGTCCGGCATCGCCGCGGATCTCCCGGTCGCACACACTACCGACCGGCTCGGGGTCGGCGACGGCCTTGCGTCCCGCCCTCGTCGCTGCCCGCGCCTGCGCGCCCGTCATGGTCTCCACCCGGGGGAAGTTCTCGTTCAGTCCCCGGAGGATGGTTTCGGCCTGCTCGTCGAGCGGCATTCGTGCTCCTTCGTCCCGCCTCAGGCGGAGTATCGGTCGGCCCGTCCGGCGGCCGGCGTCGCGGTCGACATGTAGTTGCGCCAGGTGCCCTTGGCGGACATGCGGATCGGCGCGGTCAGGCGGTGATCGAGCTTGATCTGGCTGCTCGGACCGCACACGGAGATGGCCGCGACCACGTTGTCCTCGGTGCCCACCGGCACGGCGACGCAGCTGACGCCCACGAGATCCTCTTCCCGGTCGTACGCCGCTCCGCGTTCCCGGGTCTTCTGCAACTCGGCACGGAATGCCGCGGGCGAGTCGATGCTGAATCGTGTGCTGCGGGGCAGACCCGCTTCGACGACGCGGTCGACCACGGACTCGGGCGAGTGGGCCAGCAGCACCTTGCCGACGCTCGTACAGTGCGCGGGTTGGCGGCCGCCGACGCGGGACGGCAACCCGACCCCGAACCGTCCGGCGATCTTCTCCAGGTACACGACATCGATCCCCTCGAGCACCGCGAGGTGCACGGCGTGCCCGGTGAGCCGGTGGAGTTCGTGCAGGAACGGCAGGGCGGCCCGGTGCAGACGGTCCTGGTGCACGGCCAGCGACCCGAGTTCGAACAGCCGCATGCCGAGTTCGTAGTCCCGGCCTTCCCGGCGGAGCCACCGCAGCTGGACGAGACGTTCGAGCATCCGGTGCGCGGAGGAGCGCGGAAGCCCCGTGCGGCGCACGATCTGCGCGAGCGTGAGCCTGCCCGGGCCGTCGAAGGCGTCGAGGAGAAGGGCGGCGCGATCGAGGCCGGCGGTGGGGGTGGGGCTGAGTGTCGTCGTCATGGGGACCTCCGTAGCGGCGCTGCTCGGTGCGGCGACGCGGTGTGTGACTGGCGACACTTACTATAAATAGGCATATGCCTATTTGCAATAGTGGTGCCTGAACGACCCCGAACAGCCCAAAGGCCCGGTACACGCATCGAGTGGATACGCACACCGGGCCCGGACACCCCTTACATGGCCGCCAGCGGCTCGCTTCCGGACCAGTCGTGGCCCCAGTAGCTGTCGGCGGTGATCTCCTCCGCGGAGTAGTACTTCTCGTCCACCTTCATGCCCTCGGTGCCGAACTCGATGTCCCATCCGCCGGGGGCACGCACGTAGAACGACACCATCTTGTCGTTCGTGTGGCGGCCGAGGGTCGAGGAGACGGAGAACCCGTCCTTGACGACGCGGTCGAGCGCCTGCCCGACGGCGTCGAGCGTGTCGACCTCCACCATGATGTGCACCAGACCCGGCGCCCCGCCGTGCGGTGCGGGGCACAGGGCCAGGCTGTGGTGCCGCTCGTTGACACCCAGGAAGCGCACCCGCATCGGACCGAACTCCGGCGGTGCCGGGATGCGGAAGGCGCCGCGGGGCAGGAAGCCGAGCACCTCGGTGTAGAAGTCGAACGCCCCGCTGAAATCCATCACCGGCAGCACCACGTGGCCGAGACCCTGCGCCCCCGTCACGAACTTCGCGCCGAACGGGGTCACCACCGGGCTGTGGTCGAGGACGGCGCCGTGGAAGATCTCGATCGTCGCACCGGTCGGATCCTGGAACGTGACGACCTCTTCGACGCGGCGGGCGTCGGCCTCTTCCACCGACAACGGTTTGACGGCGATCCCGGCACCCTCGACCGCCTCCTGGACGCGGACCAGGCCCGCATGATCGCGGACCTCCCACCCGATGGTGACGACCTCGTCCGTCTCGCCCGGCACGATCACGATGCGGGCCGCGCGCTCGTCCATGCGGAGGTACAGGGCGTCCTCGTCCGGGCCCGATCCCTCGGCGAATCCGAGCACGTCGAACGCGAACGTGCGCCACCGCTCCAGGTCGTTGGTCTGGATCTTGACGTAGCCAAGCCCCTTGATGTCTGTCATGTGTTGTCCTTCTGCTGTTTTCGAGGTCCGACGGCGGTCAGATCATCGACTTGAGGTTGTCGGCCGGGTCGAGGCCGAGGGAGCTGAGCGCCGAGGCGTGGTAGACGGTGCTCGGCACGTGGATGGCGTGCGCCAGGCCGGCGTGCGCGTCCCGCCAGTACCGCTGCAGCGGCTTGTCCATGCGCAGCGCGTTGCCGCCGGAGCGGGCGAAGATCTGGTCGACGGCGGTGACCGCACGCCACGCGGCACGCACCTGCGTCCGGCGCCCGGCCGCACGGTCCTCGAACGTGACTTCTCTGCCCGATTCGACGAGGTCCCAGATCCTGTCGACGTTGGCGAGCAGTTCCTGGCGTGCGGCGTTGATGTCGGCGGCGGCCTCGCCCACGGCGAACAGGACGTAGGGGTCGTCCTTGATCGCGGTGCCCTGCGCGCCGACGCGGTCGCGCTGGTAGTCGAGGTGAGCGGCCAAGGCGCCCTCGGCGATTCCCACCACGGCGGAGGAGATCCCGAGCGGGAACATCGTCGACCACGGCATGTTGTACAGCGTCTCGGTGCGCCCGAACTTCTGCACCGCGGTGCCGTTCATGACCTCGTCGGCGTCCATCACCCGGTAGTCGGGGACGAACGCGTTCCGGACGATGATGTCCTTGGAACCGGTGCCCTTGAGCCCGACGACGTTCCACGAGTCCTCGACGATCTCGTAGTCGCTGCGCGGCAGGATCATGTGCAGCATCTTCGGCGGCAGGGCCATGGCGCCGTCCTTGTCGCCGAGCATCGCGCCGAGGAAGATCCAGTCGCAGTGATCGGTTCCCGACGAGAACTGCCAGCGTCCAGTGAAGAGGTAGCCGCCGTCGACCGGGGTCGCGATCCCGGTCGGCGCGTACGGCGAGGCCATCCAGGTGTCGTTGTCGGCCGCCCACACCTCGTCCTGCACCTTCGGGTCGGCGAACGCCAGCTGCCAGGGGTGCACGCCGACGATGCCGCACACCCAACCGGTCGCCGGGTCGAGGGACGCCGCGGCCATCACCGTCTCCGCGAACTCGCGCGGATGAGCCTCGTAGCCGCCGAACTTGCCGGGCTGGAGGAGCTTGATCGGCCCGGCCTCGCGGAGCTTCTTCGCCGTGTCGTCGGGCAGCCGGCCGATCCGCTCGGCCTCGGGCGCCTGATCGCGGAGCTGATCCGCGATCGCCATGATGTTGTCGAGAACCTCGTGGGTCATCTGTCGTGTCCTTCTTCTCGGAGCCGGCTCAGGCGTTGGTGTCGAGCGGCACGACGCCGTTGGCGAGGTTGTCGGCAACCTCCGCCTCCCAGCTCTGCACCGCCCTGGTGGTGTCGATCTCGAATTCGAAGCGCTTGGTCATGTCGTCGGTGATGTCCTCGACGTCCACGTAGAACTGCTGGTACCAGCGACGCAGCTGGTACACCGGCCCGTCCTCCTCCGACAGCAGCGGGTTGTCGATGCGCGACTTGTTGAGCCAGATGTCGACGTCCTGCTTGAATCCGAGTTCCACGCCCTCGGCGAACTGCGCCGCCATGCCGTTCGCCACCTCGTCGGACAGCCCCTCGGGCTTCTTCACCATGGCGCCCCACTGCAGGACGAACGAATTCGCGGTGACCGGGTAGTGGCAGTTGATCAGCACCGTCTCGATCATCATGCCGTTCGCTTCGCTCCACAGCTTGTCGATCATGTAGGACGGGCCGAAGTACGACGCGTCCGAGCGCAGCGTCGAATTGGGGTCGTCGTAACTGGTGCCCACCGAGATGTCGTGGCGGGGCGTCGACTGCATGTACTGGGTGGCCACGTGCCCTTCGAAGACGTTCTTGAAGTAGCGCGGGAACGAGAAGTGGACGTAGTAGAAGTGCGCCATGTCGACCACGTTGTCGACGATCTCGCGGCAGTGCGAGCCCTCGACGAGCAGCGAATTCCAGGTCCAGTCGGTCCATTCCGGGGAGCCGAATCCCTCGATCTCGGGGATCGTCACGTCGGCGGGCGGCGGGTTGCCCTGCGGGTCGTTCCAGACGTAGAGCTGCCCGTTGCGCTCGATGGTCGTCCAGGCCCGGGTCCGCGCCAGCGGCGGGACACGTCGCGCATACGGGATTCCCGTGCACTTGCCGTTGCCGCCCCAGCGCCAGTCGTGGAACGGGCAGGCGATGGAGTCGCCCTTCACGGTGCCGTGCGCCAGGTTGCCACCCATGTGGCGGCAGTAGGCGTCGAGCACACTGAGGGTCCCGTCGGACGTCTCGAACACCACCAGCGACGTCCCGAACGCATCGATCTGATGCGGGGTGCCGTCCCTGAAGGTCTTCGCCAGACCCAGGCAATGCCACCCCCGCGCGAAACGCGTTGGTGCCGATCCCACTTCGATCATCCGGACTTCGTCGCCGTCAACGGCACTGTTGCGCGCCATGTCTACCTCCGCCTCGCTGTACGTCAAGAACACCCTCGGGGTGTGGTGTAGCTCATAGTCGGCGTACGCGGTCGGCTGCGGTACCCGACTCTCCCACTCAGCGAGAGGCTTTCGTATCCACGCCTCGGAGCGGAAGTTCGGCGTCCCGATCACAGGGACCACACCCCCCGTTTACGGGCCGCGGCGACTACCGTCCGGATCACATACCCGGAAATTGGGAGGAACGATGGCCGCACTCATCTCTTCGCAGCCGTACACAGCGGAGGTTCGCCGGCTCTGCGCCGACGCCGTTCCGAGCGGGGTGGTCGTCGCACCCGAGCCGGGGGCGGCCGTCGAGCACGACTTCCTCCTGCTGCGACCGCACCGGACCTCACACGACGCCCTGTCCCCGCAGGTCCGGAGGGTGGGCGACCACGACCTGCTCGTCCGCTTCCGCAACCGCGACGAGCAGCTGGTCTTCGAGTTCTGGACGAACAGCTTCACCGGAACTCCGACGTCCGACGACCAGTCGGTGGACCTGCTGGAGCGCTACTGCGCCGAGCAGTTCCCAGGGACTCTCCGCAGGTTCCGCACCCGCATCCGGCAGGCCGTGCCGTCCGGGGCAGACTTCTCCGCGTCGCTGCGGCAGACGTACGTCCAGGACGGCGCACGCATGGCGGACGTCACCGTCACGTGCACACGGGGCGATGCCGTGCTCGCTCAGGCGTGGGCCACGTACGCGCTGCCCGACTGAGCTCGACCTCGTTCTCCCACGAATTGGTCAGCCGCGCAGGCAATTGCCTGCGCGGCTGACCATCGTCTGTGAAACTATCCCACCGGGTCGGCCAGCCTCGTCCGGGACCGGCTGAACTCGAAACCGCGGAACCCCTCCTCGGCGACGTCCGCGCAGATCCGCCCGTACGCGCCGAAGCCCCCGAGGTACGGCATGAACACGCGGGGCTTGCCCGGGATGTTCGCGCCCATGTACCAGGAGTTCGCCAAGGGGAACAGGGTCTGCGCGGCAAGGTCGCGGCAGTGCTCCACCCACTGCTCGGTGGCGGGGACGGACGCCTCGATCGCGTCGTAGTCCTTCTCCCACAGGTGCTCGATGCAGTCCGCGATCCAGTCGACGTGCTGTTCGGCGCCGAGCACCATGTTCGCCAGCACCGACGGGCTTCCCGGCCCCGTCACGACGAACAGGTTCGGGAACCCCGGAACACCCAGACCGAGATAGGTTTTCGGCCCCTCACTCCAGTACTCGGAAAGCGGCACACCGCCGCGTCCGACGATCCGCATGCGGTCGAGGGCGCCGGTCATGGCATCGAATCCGGTGGCGAACACCAGCGTGTCGAGGGCGTAGTCGGCGTCGGCGGTGGTGATCCCCGACGGGGTGATCGATTCGATCGGCGCCGCCTTCAGATCCACCAGGGTGACATTCGGCCGGTTGTACGTTTCGAAATAGTGGGTGTCGGTGACGATCCGCTTGGTCCCGATGGGGTGATCGTTCGGGATCAGCTTGTCCGCGACGGCGGGGTCGTCGACGAGCAGGCGGATCTTTTCCTCGGCGAACTCGCGTGCCGTCGCGTTCGCGGCCTCGGTCTTCGTCTGGTCCGGAAAGGTTTTCGCGAACAGCACCCCGCCGAGCTTCCACCGCGTTTCGTAGGCCTCGCGACGTTCCTCGTCGGAGACGTCCAGCGCCGACTTCGGGTGGGCGTTGTACGGCGAGCCGCCACCGCTTTCCCTGGACAGCCTCCGGCGCTCCTCGTAACCCGCCTTGATCGCGCGCCGCATCTCGTCGTCCCACGCCTGGTTGCCCGCCGGGACGCTGTAGTTGGCGCTGCGCTGGAACACGTACAGGTGTTCGGCCTGCTCGGCGATGAGGGGAATCGACTGAATTCCCGAGGAACCGGTGCCGATGATCCCGACCCGCCTGCCGGTGAAGTCGACACCCTCGTGCGGCCACTGACCGGTGTGATGGGTGTCCCCGGTGAACGATTCACGGCCGGCGATGTTCGGCATGTTCGCGGTGGACAGCGCACCGGTCGCGAAGATGCAGTACCGGGCGGACAGGACGTCGCCGCGGTCGGTGCGTACCTCCCACCGCAGCGACTCCTCGTCCAGTTCCGCCGAGGTCACCCGGGTGCCGAACAGGAAACGGTCGCGCAGGTCGAACCGGTCCGCGACATGATTGATGTACGCCAGGATCTCGGGCTGGGTGGCGTACTTCTCGCTCCAGTCCCACTCCTGCTCGAGTTCCCGCGAGAACGAGTACGAATAGTCGACGCTTTCCACGTCGCACCGGGCGCCGGGATAGCGGTTCCAGAACCACGTTCCGCCGACGCCTCCCGCCGCCTCCACACCCTGGACGGTCAGACCCAGGCTCCGCAACTTGTGGACGGCGTACAGTCCCGCGAATCCCGCGCCGACGACAACCGCGTCCACGTCGCCGATCCGATTCGCACGAGCATCAACTTCGGTGCGTGCACTCACGGGCGCGCTCCTCTCCCATTCGACAGACACATTCGGCAGCAAAGGCCTGTCTGGGACGGTAGGTCGCGGCACCGGGGCAGCCACAGGTTCGTTCCCGGTGAGCGGTCGGGCGGCGCCTAGCTCGACACGACGGGAGCGAGAGCGGGGTCGATCACGTCGGCCAGGGCGTCCCACGGCACGGTGACGGTGACGAGTCCGATCGCGTGCGGTCCCACCTGGTAGTCGTTGAAATGAATCTCCATGCCTGCCGGGGTGGCAAGCCAGTTCGCGAAGTTCGCCTCGGTCGGCTCGATGCCGCTGCGCTCGAAGTCCGCTCCGGCGACCGTCGTGGGGAGCAGGCGCGCGGATTCGTCCGACAGCGTCTGCAGTCCCGCCGGCAGGTCGGGGAAGAGATCGCCGAGCGTGATCGGCGCGGCAGTATCGGCATTCACCACCACCGTCGCGACGATCGGTGTCGGATGCGCACCGGGTGGGTCCGCGTTCCACGACGTCACCAGCAGCCCACTGATCACGTGCTCGCCGATGTGCGCGACGCTGTGCTCCTGGCTGCTCAGCGTGAAGGCGTCGGTGCCCCAGCCGTCGATCTGGTCCTGGAGTGCGGCGCGCATCGATTCGTTGAACTCGGCGGTGACGGCCGGATTTCCACCCTCGATCTGTGGGATGAGCACGTCGTAGCCGACGCGGCCGGTGGAACCCGTGACCTGCAACTCGGTCTCCGTGTAGGGCAGGCCCGCGGACGTGGTCGCCTCGGTGCCGGGCGTGTCCGCGGCGGTGACGGTCGTCGTTGTCGACGGCTCGCTCACCGCGGTGCCCGTCTGGTCGGAGCAGGCGGCCGAGGCGAGGACGACCGCAACGAGCGCCGCTGCCCGACTACATCTCCGGATGCCGCTCATGAGCTATCTCTACCACGTCGATTCCCCGGGGTCACCTACCGATCGGGTCGACGATGGTGTGCAGCGTGTCGACGAAACCCTGTGCGGTGGACGCGTCGTAGAGGTCGGCGGAATACACCAGTTCGGCATCGATTCCGGCGGGCCTCCCGTCGACGTCGTGACGTTCGGTGAAGTGGAAGTGCAGATCGCACTTGGCGATGTCGAGTGGACGGGGTGTGACCTCGAAGTCGAGCCCGGACACGTTCAGGGCCGCGGGAGCGAAGTTGTTCAGCGACAACGCAACCTGGAACAGCGGGTGCAGGGACGGCGACCTCGGCGGGTCGAGTACCTGGACGAGTCGCTCGAATTGCACGTCGGCATTCGCCAGAGCCCGAAGCTCCACGCCGCGTGATCGATCGACGATGTCGCACAGCGTCATCGTCGGGTCCACCCGGGTTCGCAGAACCAGCGTGTTGACGAACATTCCCACCACGTCGTCGAGCGCCGAGTCTCCCCGGCCGGCGATCGGAGTTCCGATCGCGATGTCGGGGTCGCCGCTGACGCGGGCGAGCAGTACCGCCACTGCCGACCTGAGCGCCGTGAACAGGCTGGCGTGGTGCTCGTGCGTTGTGGCGAGCAGGCCTCGGTGCGCATGCTCGTCGAGGGAGAACGGAAGTCGTCCCGCTCGGTAGGTCCACCGGTGCGGCCTGGGGCGATCGGTGGGCAGCGCGAGCTCCCCCCGAAGTCCCGACAGCTCCTTCGTCCAGTGGGCGATCTGCCGGGACGCGACACTGCCCGGGTCGGCCTCGTCACCGAGCAATGCCCGGCGCCACACGGTGTAGTCGGCGTAGTGCACGATCGGCGGCTCCCACACGGGCTCACTGCCGTTCGCCCGGGCACGGTAGGAGTCGGCGAGATCTCGTGCCAATGGTGCAAGCGACCAGCCGTCGACGGCGATGTGGTGGATGACGCAGGCCAGAAGGTGGTCGCCGTCGCCGATCCGGAACAGCCGGGCGCGCAGCGGAGGCTCGCGCCGCACGTCGAATCCTGCGGACAGCAGTTCCGACGTCTGCGCCGCCACGTCCGCGCCGCCGGACTCCACCGGAGTCAGGTCGGGCAACACATCGGCCACGTCGAGCACACGCTGGTACGGCCCCGACGGCGAGTCGGGAAACACCGTTCGCAACGAGCGGTGCCGGTGCAGGACGTCCGCCATCGCCGAGCTCAGGGCGTCGACGTCGAATGCGCCGCGTACTCGTACCGTGAACGGGATGTTGTGGAGAGCGCGTTCCCCTCTGGCGCGGTCGATGAAGTACTGCGACGGGGACAGCGGCACCCGGTCCGGCAGTGGTGCGGCGCCCAACTTCGGTCCGCCGGACCGCCCCGCGCTCTGCGGGCGTGCCCCGGCGTCCGCGATCGTCCGCGCGAGCGCCGCGACCGTCGGTGCATCGAAGAGTTCGCGCACGCCCAGCGTGGTTCCCAGCTCGGCGTTGATCGTCGCGACCACCCGGATGGCCGACAGCGAATCGCCGCTGAGATCGAAGAAGGAATCGTCGGCGCCGACCGTATCCACGCCGAGTACCGCGGCGAACACCCGCGCGACGCGGCGCTCGGCCGGGGTCTCGGGGTCACGATGAGGCACCGAAACCGAGCCGAACTCCGGCAGCGGGAGCGCCGCCCGGTCGAGCTTCCCCGTCGGTGTCAACGGGATCGAGTTCACGAGCATGATCGATTTCGGAACCATGTAGTCCGGCAGCAATCGTGCCAGGTGCGCCTTCAACATTTCGCGATCGATCGACGCGTCCCCCTCGGCCATGATGTAGGACACCAGGGTCGGATCTCCGGCCGAATTCCGTTGCACCACCGTCGCGGCGAAGGCGACGCCCGGATGCGCGTTCAGCGTGGCGTTGATCTCGCCCAGCTCGACACGGAAACCTCGGATCTTGATCTGGTCGTCCGCCCTGTCCAGAAACTCGAGCGTTCCTGCCGCCGTCCACCGCACCACGTCCCCGGTGCGGAACATCCGGGAGCCGCTGCGGCCGAACGGGTCGGCGACGAACCGGGACGCGGTCATCCCGGGGCGCCGATGGTAGCCCCGGGCGAGTGCCGGGGTGGCGAGGTAGAGCTCACCGACAGCACCCGGCGGAAGCGGGCGTAGACGGTGATCCAGAACCACCGCGTCCACGCCCCGCATGAGCGAGCCGATCGTCATCCGCTCGTCCGGTGACAGCGGATCCGTGAGAGTGACACTGCACGTCGTCTCCGTCGGACCGTACGCGTTCCGCATGGTCCGGCCACCGGCCCACCGCCGCGCCAGCTCCTGCGGACACGCCTCCCCTCCGACCAGCACCAACTCCAATTCGTCCAGGACGCAGGAGTCGACGGCGGCCAGGGCGGACGGCGTCATCAGGAGGTGGGTGACGTGTTCGTCACGCAACAGCCGTGACAGTTCCTCGCCGCCGAACACCCCGGGTGGGGTCACGACGAGCGTCGCGCCGCCGACACAGGCCGCGAGCACTTCGACGAGCGCGGTGTCGAAGCTCGGCGAGGCGAAATGCAGGACACGCGAACGCGCGGACACCGCGTACTTGTCCCGAATCTCCTGGGCGAGGTTGGCAAGGCCGCGATGGGTGACGACGACGCCCTTCGGCGCCCCCGTCGACCCGGACGTGTAGATCAGATACGCGGGATGGTCCACGAGCAGCGGACGGGTCCGTTCCGCATCCGGGAGGGCTTCTTCACAGAGGTTTTCGAGGTCGTCGATATCCGTGGTCAACCATGCGACGGTGCCGGGCAGTCGGGCGCGCTCTGTGCGGACGGTCAGCCCGACTGTCGCACCGCAATCGTCCAGTGCGTACGCGATGCGAGCGCTCGGGTGCGAGGGATCGATCGGAACGTAGGCCGCGCCGGCCTTCGCGACGGCCCACAACGCCAGCACCGACTCGAGCGACCGCGGGATGGAGACCGCGACGATGCTCTCGGGTCCGATGCCCCGGCCGGTCAGGAGCCGGGCGAGCCGGCAGGCGAGCCGGTCCAGGTCACCGTAGGACAGTTCGCGGCCGCGGTCGCGGATCGCGATCGCCTCCGGGTGGTCGGCGACGGTCCCCGCGAGGAGACGGTCGAGTGTGATCGGGTCGGCATCCGGAAGTCCCTGCGCGGGAGCGAATTCTCCGCGCTCGCCGGCGAGGAAGACGTCGAGGTCGGCGACCGGTCGTTCCGACTCGACCGATGCGGTGAACCTGTCGAGGTAGGCGAGGAAACGCGCATGATGTCCGGTCAGTTCGGCGTGGTCGTACAGTGCCGGATTTCCCTCGAAGTCGATGCGGGCGGCACTGCCCTCGGCCCCGGGATAGATGTTGACGGCGAGGTCCGCGACGGGACCGGTGGTGAGTACCCGAACCGTCCCGTTCACGGAGCCGAGCGTGATCTTCTTCGTGAACATCATGACGTTGACCACCGGACCGAAATGCAGGAGTTCGACACCGCCAGTGGCGAGGTCCCGGCCGATGTCCTCGCGGCGGTAGCGTTGATGCCGCAGTGCCGCTGTCAACGCCGTCTCGGCGGTTCCGACCGCCTGACGGACGGTGGCAGAGCCGATTCCCTTCAGCCGCAACGGAATCACATTGGAGACCGAACCGCCCGAATACCTGAGGCGGGCCGTCGTTCTCGCCGACACCGGAAGCGACAGGACCACGTCGTCGACGCCGGTCATCCTGGCGAGGTACGAGGCGAAGGCGGCGACCGTCACCGCCGTCGAATTCCGTGAGCTCCCGCTCGGGCTCGTGTGCCCGGTCGCCGTCCGGGCGTCGATGTCCGGTCGCGCCGTGCGACCGCTGAGACTGAGGACCGACGCCAGGTCGCCGCCGGAGTCGCGCCAGTAGTCGCGGTCCCGGGCGAACCGGGTCGAGGCACGGTAGGTCGCGTCCTCCCGCACGAGACGTTCCGGCCCCACGATCCGGCTGTCCGGCGGCTCCCTGCCCTCGGTGGCGGCGACATACAGTTCGGCCGTGCGGCTCATCAGCATCATCGCGGCGTACCCGTCCGACACGATGTGGTGAGCGCGGGAGTACCAGTAGTAGTGATCGTCGCCCAGCTGCAGAATGCGCGAGACGAGGAGCGGTCCGTCGTACATGTCGGTGCGAGCGCTCCGGTCGTTCCGCATCCAGCGGTGGGCAGCGTCCACGGGATCGTCCTCGCCGCGAAGGTCCGTGGTGGGCACCCGGTCGTCGACGGTCGGGTCCACGACCTGATGCGGCTGCCCGTCGATGTCCACCAGGCGCACCGCTCCCCAGCCGAATTCGCGATTCGCGCGCCGGGTGGCTTCAGACAGAACGGCAAGGTCGACCGGACCGCGCAGATCGACGTAGTGGGCGATGACGTACGGAATCTCCGGCGTGAGCTGTTGCGCGAACCAGATGGATCTCTGCGCCGCGGTCAGCGGGAAGGCGCCCACGGCCGCTCGCGCCGGGCGCGCCGGGCGCCCGAGTGGGCGTTCCACGATGGCGACGTCGGGCCGGACAGGTGCGGGCCTTTCCGGGCAGGCGCACGCCGTGCCGCCGGATTGCTGCTGCGAATCGAAATCGAAATTCATCTTTCCCCCTCAGGCTGCGCTCTGCACTCCATCACCCCACTGCGCAGAGTCGTCGCGGATGTCGGATCGGCGACTGCTATGGCACCAACCATCAGCCTCCTCGCCCCACACCGCCTTCACCAGGCACCCCAGGGTGCGCACCCGCCTACCCTCGAATTTGGGGAGGTGCCCGCGCCGCCATCCGAGTAGCGTCGAACGGGTGACTATTCGCCTTGGATACCAGATGCCGAATTTCAGTTACTCCACCCCCGTCGCGGACCTGTTCCCGACCGTTATCGCGCAGGCCCGTGAGGCCGAATCCGCGGGCTTCGACACCGCGTTCGTGATGGACCACTTCTATCAACTGCCGGGCATCGGTGCGCCCGACGAACCGATGCTCGAGGCGTATACCGCCCTCGGCGCCCTCGCCACGGCCACCGACAACATCCAGCTGTCCGCACTGGTCACCGGCAACACCTACCGCAACCCGCCCATGCTCGCCAAGGCGGTGACCACCCTGGACGTCGCCAGCGGCGGGCGGGCCGTCCTCGGAATCGGCGCCGGCTGGTTCGAACTCGAGCACACGCAGTACGGATACGAGTTCGGAACGTTCACCGACCGATTCGAACGGCTCGAGGAGGCACTGCAGATCATTGCGCCGATGCTGCACGGCGAACGTCCGACGTTCGACGGCAAGTGGTATCACGTCGAGAACGCGATCAACGAGCCGCGGATCCGCGACGACCTGCCGATCATGCTGGGAGGTGGCGGTGAGAAGAAGACGTTCGGGCTCGCCGCCCGGTTCGCGGACCATCTGAACATCATCTGCAACGCCCGCGAACTGCCGCGCAAGCTCGAGGCTCTCGATACCCGGTGCTCGGAGATCGGTCGCGACCGGTCCACGCTGGAGACCAGCTACCTGGCCTTCGTCATCATCGACGAGGACGGCGACCGCGCCCGGCAGCTCCAGCACGAGTTCCTGCTCACGCAGGGCGTCGACCTGTCGACGGCGTCGGACGAGGAACGCGCCGCCGCCACCGACCGGCAGTTCTGCGGTGCCCCCGACGAGGTGGCCGAACAGCTGAAGACCCGTGTCCTCGACGCGGGAATCGACGGCATCGTCCTCAACCTCGTCGCCAACGGGCACGAACCCGGCATCGTCGAACTCACCGGGCGCACGTTGCGTCCCCTGGTCGACGCCTGACCGCTCCGGCCGCCCGGAATACGCGCACTACCTCTGCGGTTACACCCAGAGGTAGTGCGTGAGGCTGACCTCTCGCGCCTGTTCTTGGTGACGAAAGGTAACGAATCTCGTGAGCGCTGTTCTGTCGATTCTCGATCTGGCCTACATCCGCGAGGGCGACACGGCGCGGGACAGTTTCGATGCGAGCGTGAAGCTCGCGCAACTCGCGGAGACCCGTGGGTACCGCCGCATCTGGTACGCGGAGCACCACAACATGCCGTCGATCGGCTCGTCCGCGACGAGCGTCCTCATCGCGCACGTCGCCGCGCACACCGAGAGCATCCGGCTCGGCGCAGGCGGCATCATGCTGCCGAACCACGCGCCGCTGACGATTGCGGAGCAGTTCGGCACCCTCGAGACACTGCACCCCGGTCGCATCGACCTCGGACTCGGACGCGCCCCGGGCAGTGATCAGAAGACGATGTATGCGCTGCGCCGCGACCCGGCGTCCGCGGACCGCTTCCCGCAGGACGTGCTGGAACTCCAGGCATACCTCCGCGGTGTGTCACGGGTTCCCGGCGTCGACGCGATCCCCGGCAAGGGTACGAACGTTCCCCTCTACATCCTCGGGTCCTCGACGTTCGGCGCACAGCTCGCCGCGAAGCTCGGACTCCCCTACGCCAACGCGTCCCACTTCTCCCCCGACTCGCTCGTCGACGCCGTCACGCTGTACCGGGAGAGATTCGAGCCCTCCGAGGATCTGTCCGAGCCGTACGTCATCGCCGGCGTCAACGCCATCGCCGCGGACACCACCGAGGACGCGCACCGGCAGTTCGAGGCGTCCCTGCGGCGGCGGGTGGTGCAGATGGTCGGTCGCGGGCAGAAATTCACCCCCGAGGAGGTCGACCTCATCATGACGTCCCCGGCAGGTCAGCAGGTCGCGCAGATGGTGCGCTACTCCGCCGTCGGAACGCCGACCGAGGTCAAGACGTACCTCGACGAGTTCGCCGAGCACGCGCAGGCCGACGAGCTGATCGTCGCCTCCCATGCCGAGAACACCGAGTCCTGGCTGAAGACGTACGACCTGCTCGCCGACGTGTGGCGCGGAGCTCCCGTGCGCCCTTCTGGTAGCTAGCACAACCAGAAAGGCGCACGGGCGGCGAAGCCGCCTACTGCTGGTGGACGATCACGCCACGCAGGTTCTTTCCGTCCCGCAGATCCTGGTAACCCTCGTTCACCTGCTCGAGCGTGTACTTGGTGGTGATCAGCTCGTCGAGCTTGAGCTGACCCGCGTCGTACAGGCGCAGCAGGCGGACGATGTCGTACTGCGGGTTGGCCGAACCGAACAGCGAACCCTTGATCGTCTTCTGGTTCAGGGTCAGGTCGGTTCCCGAGATGTGCACGGTGAGCTTGGCGGGGTCGGCGAGGCCGGTGATGACGACGGTGCCGCCCTTGCCGATGACGGCGGTCGCGTTCTGCACCACCTCTTCGTCGACGGTGCCCACCAGGATGAGGGCCTGATCGGCGCCCTGACCCCAGGTCAGTTCGTTGACCTTCTCCGCCGCGGTCGCGGCGTCCGCGAACGCGTGGGTGGCGCCGAACTTCAGCGCGGCCTCCCGCTTCATCGCCACCGGATCCACCACCACGACGTACTTGGCGCCGGAGCTGACCGCGCCCTGCACGGCGTTGATGCCGAGACCGCCGATGCCGTAGATGACGACCGTGTCACCGGCGCGAACTCCGCCGGCGTACACCGCGGTGCCCCAACCGGACGGCACACCGCAGCCGACGAGGACGGCGGTCTCCAGCGGGAGCCAGTCGTCCACCTTCACCACCGAGTGCTGCGAGATGGTGGCGCGCTCGGCGAACGTACCGAGCATGCACATGGCACCGAAATCCTGCTTGCCCGAGTGGAACCGGAACGAGCCGTCGGGCATCGACCCCTCGAGGATGGTGGCGCCCATGTCACACAGGTTCTGGCGGCCGGTGGCACAGTACCGACACGTGCCGCAGTTCGGGATGAAGCTGCAGACCACGTGGTCGCCGGGCTTCACCTTGGTGACACCGGGGCCGACTTCCTCGATGATGCCGGAACCCTCGTGCCCGCCGACGATCGGGAAACGCGGCGGCAGATCGCCGTCGGTGAGGTGCAGGTCCGAGTGGCACAGGCCTGCCGCGACATACTTGATGAGCACTTCGCCGGGGCCCGGACCGTCGAGCTCGAGTTCCACGATTTCGAACGGCTTGTGCGTTTCGAACAGAACCGCTGCTTTGGTCTTCATGTCTTCTCCTCGTTGAGTGACGGTCAGAGTGCGATGTTGACGGCTTTGGTCTGGGTGTAGAGATCGATGGCGGTCGCCCCGAGCTCACGTCCCCAACCGGACTGCTTGTATCCGCCGAACGGCATGGCGGTGTCGAACCCGTTGTACTGATTGATCCACACCGAACCGGCCTTGAGCTGACGGGCCGTGAGGTGCGCCTTGGACAGATCCTTGGTCCAGATTCCGGCGGCGAGGCCGTAGATGCTGCTGTTCGCCGCCTTCGCGACTCCCTCCTCTGCGTTGAACGGGAGCGCTGCGACGACGGGGCCGAAGATCTCCTCCTCCACGATGCTGAACTCGGGTTTCACGTCCACGAACACCGTCGGCTCGACATAGAAGCCGGTATCGCCCCAGCGCTTTCCGCCGGTGAGGGCGCGGGCGCCGTCGGCGAGTCCGGCGGCCAGGTAGCCGGTGACCTTGTCGAACTGCTCCTGCGACACCAGCGGTCCGAGCTGGGTGGTGGGGTCGAGTCCGGGGCCGATCTTGACCTGGCTGGCGGCCTCGGCGACCGCTGCGGTGAAGTCGTCGAAGATGCTGTCCTCGACGAACATCCGGGTGCCTGCGACGCAGCACTGGCCGTGGTTGAACAGCCAGGCGTTGAGCGATCCGGTGACGGCGGCGTCGAAGTCGGCGTCCGCGAACACGACGTTGGCGCTCTTGCCGCCGAGTTCGAGCGACACCTTCTTGAGGTTGCCCCGGGCGGCGTCGACGATCTTCTTCCCGACCTCGGTGGAGCCGGTGAACGCAATCTTGTCGACGTCGTCGTGGGCGGACAATGCCGCGCCGGCGTCGCCGTAGCCGGTGACGATGTTGACGACGCCGGGCGGGAAGCCGGCCTCCTCGAACACCTCGCCGAGCAGGATCGCGGTGAGCGGGGTCTGCTCCGCGGGCTTGAGAATCACCGTGTTGCCTGCGGCGAGCGCGGGCGCCAGCTTGAATGCGGCCATGAGCAGCGGGAAGTTCCAGGGAACGATCAGACCGCAGACGCCGACGGGTTCGCGCAGCGTGTACGCATGGAACTGGCCGCCGGGGACGAACGGCATGCTCACGTTTACCGTGCTGCCCTCGATCTTGGTGGCCCAGCCCGCGAAGTAGCGGAAGATGTCGGCCGACCAGGCGACGTCGACAGCCGCGGCGATGCCCGCCGACTTGCCGTTGTCCAGCGCCTCGAGCTGACCGAATTCCTCGGCGCGCTCGGAAAGGATGTCGCCGACCCGCCAGATCAGCCGTTCCCGCTCGTTGGGCTTCATGGTGGCCCACGGGCCCTCGTCGAATGCCGTACGAGCGGCCCGGACCGCGCGGTCTACGTCTTCGGCACCGCCGCGTGCGACGGTGGTTAGCACCTGCCCGGTGGCCGGGTCGATCGTCTCGAACGTCTCGCCGCTCGCCGATTCCACCCACTGCCCTCCGACGAGGAATCGCTTGGTGCCGGACAGAAAGTTCCGTACCGACGGCAAGAGTTCCGCTTGGCTGGGTTCGATCGTCGCTGTCATCAAAACCTCCGAAGTTGTGAATGTGACGTGGCTCATAGTGCACTGGTTGCCATATCACTAACTGTCCTGACTTCGGACACCTCCGGACGGTCGCGGATCGGTGGATGAAACTGCAGCTAGACGGTGATATCGAGGGCTCGGATCCGGACGTAGAGCGTGCTGCGGCTGATGCCCAGCGCGGCCGCGGCATGCACCTTGTTGCCGCCGCACTCCTGCAGTGCGTCGACGATGGCCTGGCGTTCGGCGCGCTCGCGGCCGGCCAGCCGGGACACCCGGGTCGGCGTCCGATACTGGTCGGGTAGATCCGCGACAGCGATGTTCGCGCTGCTGCGTCTGCCCGCGGCGGCCTGCAGCACGACGGACAGTTCGGCGATATTGCCCGGCCAGTCGCGGGCGATCAGAGCGTCGAGCGCGCTCGCGGTGAGCCGGAGACCGGGATCGACGGAATCGAGGATTCCCTGCGCGATGTCCGCGAATTCGCGGGTGCGTTGACGCAGCGGCGGGAGCACCACCTGTCCGGGGCAGCGGCCGACGAGACCCGCAACGCCCGGTGGCAGGTCGCCGAGGGGAGAACTCGTCATCACGATTCGTGGGCCCGCGTCGGCGGCCAGCATCTTCACGACCAGCGGCAGCATCGACTCGGGTAGCAGTTGCACTTCCTCGATCGCCAGGACCGCGGCGGGTCCGGCCGCCAGCGTGAGAAGTCGGTCGATCCAGGCGTCGGCGCCGTCGAGGGCGATGGCGGCCGCGTCCATACATACGAGCGACTTGTCGCCGGCCAGATCGCGAACCGCCGTCGTCCTGCCGATGCCCGGTTCGCCGCTGATCACCACCGGATCCCGGGTCTCGCGCAGCCGCGACAACTCCGACCTGCTGCGTTCGACGACGGAACTCGACGGGGACTTGCCGCGCCGGATGGGGGTGCTGGTCCGGCGGTCCGGCCGGACGACGAACACGGCCCCGCCGTCCGTGCCTGACACGTGGTCGGCCCGGACCAACGCCGGTTCGCCCGAGGACAGTTGGATCCGCACCGTCTTCGACTGATCCGGACGCAGGTCCGCGGCAAGCCCCCGCAGCGTCGCGTGATCGGACACCTGGAGCAGGTCGAGCGCCACCCGGTTGCTGAGCAGAATGTCCTCGCCGATCGCGGTGACCGCCATCAGATTCTGCGGCGACACCCGCTGAAACGCGTCCACGAGCCGCTGCTGCGACACCCGGGCCCCCTCGAGCAAACGTCGTTCGATGTCCGCGGCCGCTCGGGCCAGGAACGGGGCGAACAGCGGGTTGGCGCGCGACGCGACACCCGTCATGTCGAGGATGCCCTCGACGCGGCGCGTCACCGGATGGACGATCGGGTGTCCGTAACAGCTGAGTTCCTTGAACCGCTCGAGGTAGTGCTCCTCGCCGTGTATGACGACGCCACGCCGGACCTCCATCGGCGTCCCCAGCGCCGTGGTCCCCACGCAGTCCTCGTCGAACCGCGACCCCAGCACCGCCCCGGCGCCGTCGATCAGGCGCTCGAGTCGGGGGCCGTCGAAGAGCCGGGCGACGATGCGGCAGTCACGGTCGGCGAGCAGGACACAGAAGCCGGTGCCCTGGATCTGCTGTTCCATCTCATCGAGCACGGGACGGGCCGCCTGCAGCAGGCGACTGGACTTGTCCAGGTCGGAGCAGGGATCATCGGTCGGCGTCGAACTCGGTTCCAGACCGCTGAGCGCCGAACGCTTCCAGGACAACGCGATCTCCGGCCGCATCGCCACGTGCCCGGTCATGCCGCCAAACTCCAACCTCGACTCCTTGCCGCGCGCGGGTCCGGTCGTGCACCGGTGCACGACTCACACCCGAACGTACCCACACAGTGTGACCCACGCCATAGTGCCTGTGGGCGCGGCGAGCAACTGTCCGGATTCTGGACAGTGCCGCCTTCTCTCAATCGAACAGCCCACGCACGAACGCGATAGTGTCCGCCTGGGAATCGACGAGCGTGCCGCTGTGGTCGGTGGGATACGTCTTGAACGTGACCGGCTCACCGTTGGCGGTCAGTGCCGCGACCAGCGAGAACGCCGACGGTGCGGGCACGTCGATGTCGGTGAGCCCCTGCCCGATGAACAGGGGACGGTCGTACCCACTCGTCGGGACACCCATGTAGTCCACGAGCAGCCCGTGAAAGTTCGGGATCTGGTTCAGCGGCTTGCTGAACAGGTCGCCGACCACCACACCTTCCGCGGCATCGTGAAGGTCGTTGACGCACAGCTGCTCGGCGGCGTTCACGTACCGGGCGCCGAACGGAGTGAGGTAGGAGTCGAGGTCGATCTCGGGATGCGCCGACCGCAGTCCAGCGAGGATGTAGAACAGGTACGACGTGAGGCCGGCGGGGATCGCCGTGGGCGGCACCCCCGGCCCCAGCGGCAGCAGTGTCAGCTCGATGTTCGCCGGCACACCCGTTCCCACCGCCCCGCGGTAGTCCAGCGTCTCGCCGCCGTACTCGGTGGCGTAACGGGCGGTGGTGATCGCGGCGCCGCCGCCCTGCGACTGGCCGACCACCACCCACTTGTTCGACAGGGACTCGTCGACGGCGCGGGCGGCCTTCACCGAGTCGACGACGCTGTGCGCCTCGACCTTTCCGTCGAGGTACGGCATCACACCGGGCGTGCCGAGGCCGACGTAGTCGGTGGAGACGACGGCATATCCCTGTTCGAGCCAGTGTCCGAGGTACGGGTAGTCACGCTCGGGGAGCGCGGGCCCGACGAGCGAGGGAGCACAGTCGTCCGCGAGCCCGGACGTGCCGTGCGCCCACGCGACCACCGGCCATCCCCGGACGGGCGCCTCCCCCGGTGGCACGTACACGGCGCCGCTGCTGAGTGCGGGACTCCCGTCGGACCCGATCGACCAGTAGGTGATTCGCTGCGCGTCGGCAGCGCCGGGGAGCCAGAGGTCGGCCGGTAGCGGCTCGACCTCCACGACGCTCCCCGGCGCGCGTTCGGCCTCGTCGGCGAACGCGGCCGGGGAGGCGAGGCAGGTGCCGCCCACCGTCAGGGATGCAATCGCGACACTTGCCGCGGCTCGCGCCATACGTACCGAGTGTGTCTTCACCGCTTCAAGATAGAGCCTCCCCGCACCTGAGTGGCAAAGCGTGCGGGAGCACACTTTGTCACTCGCGTGCGCTACGTCTGGGACGCGAGATCCCGTCCCCGGGTCTCCGGGATCGTGAACAGTGCGGCGATCGAGACCGCAACCAGGGCGAGCGCGTACCACTCGAACAGGTCCGGCGTACCGCGGTCGGCGAAGAACGTCTGGACGTACGCGGCCGTCCCACCGAACGCGGCCACACCGACCGAGTACGGCACTCCGACGCCGGCAGCACGTAATCCGGTCGGGAACAGTTCGGCCATCATCGCGGGCATCACCGACAGGATCGCGCCCATCACGAACAGGGCGATCGCCATCGCGAAGAAGAGCGTGACCGCACTGTGCCCGATCATGGCGTTGAGCGGGAACAGCAGGGCAGCGATACCGACGTTGCCGATGTACAGCACCGGTTTGCGACCGATCCGATCCGACAACGCACCCCAGAACGGCAGCGACGCAATCAGTACGAGGTTCGCGCCGACCCCCGCCCACAAAGCGCCGGACGGATCGATGCCCCGGACGGCGATCGCGTACGCCGGCGCCGACACGGCCCACACGTAGTAGACGACGGTGCCGCCGACCGTGAAGAACAGGATCTGGAACACCTGCCGCCGGTGCGCCACGAACAGCTGCCACATCGACTGCTTTGCGGTCTCGTCACCCGACTCCTCGTAGACTTCGGTCTCCTTCATCCGCGACCGCATCCACAGCACGAACAGTCCGAGCACGCCGCCCAGCAGGAACGGCACCCGCCAGCCCCAGTCGGCCATCTGCTCCGAACTCAGCGTCGTCGTGAGCAGTGCGCCGAGAAGCGTGCCGACGACGACTCCGGTGGTGTTGGAAATGTAGATGAGACTGGACCACAGTCCACGCCGGGCCGTCGGCGCGAATTCGACGATATAGGTCTGCGCGGACGGCAATTCACCGCCGTGCGCGACACCCTGCGCGAGGCGCGCCACGACGAGGACCACCGCCGCCGCGACACCGATCGTCTGATGGGTCGGGGTCAGGCCGATGATCAGGCTGCCGACCGCGGCCAGTCCGACGGCGAGCGTCATCGACAGCTTGCGTCCCCGCCGATCCGACAGCCAGCCGAACAGCAGACCGCCGAACGGCCTGGCAACGAATCCGACAGCGAAGACGCCGAACGACGCGAGCAGGTCGGAGACCGCGGAGCCGGTGTGGAAGAACTGCGGGGCGAAGAAGGCGGCGAACGTCGCGTAGACGGTCCAGTCGAAGTACTCGATCCCGTTTCCCGTGCCCACGCCGACGATCGCGCGGGCCTTCTCCCAGCGCTCGGACCTCTGCTGGACGGTGTTCACGGTCCCACTCTCGGTGGCGATCTCGTTCATCGGGCGTCACTCCCCGCCGCCACAGCAGCATTGTCGGACCGGGCCTTGTCCAGCCGTCGAACGGCCAGTCCGGCGTAGATGGTGGCGGCATCGGCGAGTACCGCGTCGTCGAATTGCGCTCGGGGCGAATGGTTCATGGGAGCGGCAGCGGGATCCGCGCCGGGCATGCACGCGCCCAGTCCGATGAACGCGCCGGGCACTTCCTGCAGGACGTAGGAGAAGTCCTCGGACCCGGCCATCGGATGCGTGACCGTCTCGTATCGGTCCTCGCCCATGAGGTCGCTGACCACTTCGGCGCCGAACGCGACCTCGTCGACGTCGTTGATCGTCATCGGGAACTCCGGGGCCACGGTGACGTCGGCCTCGACCCGCTGTGCGGACGCCACCCCCTCGAGCACCCGGCGCAGCGCCGCCGGCACCTTCTCGTACGTGGCGGGCGAGTAGCACCGGACCGTCGCCTCGAACCGCGCATCGTCGGGAATGATGTTGTGCCGCGACCCGGCCTGCACGTTCGCGACCGTCACGACGACGGGATCGAAGACGTCGAACGTCCGGGTGATCATGGTCTGCAGCGACGTGATCATCTCGGCCATCGCGGTGATCGGATCCCGGGCGGTCGACGGGGACGACCCGTGTCCACCCGCCCCGCGCACCGTGACCGTCAGCTTGTACGACGCCGCGAGCAGCGTCCCCGCCTTGGAGAAGAACCGCCCCTGCGGCTTCTGGCAGGAGAAGACGTGCATGCCGTAGGCGGTATCGGCGCGGCGGCCGGCGGCGTCGAGGACGCCCTCGTCCACCATCACCTTCGCGCCGTCCCACCCCTCCTCACCGGGCTGGAACATCAGGACGACGTCGCCCGCCAAGTGGTCGCGATGACGGCTGAGCAGTTGGGCGGCGCCGACCAGCGCAGCGGTGTGCAGGTCGTGCCCGCACCCGTGCATGGCGCCGTTCTGCGCCGCGAAGTCGAGTCCGGTCTGTTCGGTGACCGGGAGTCCGTCCATGTCGGCGCGCAGCAGCACCGTCTGCGCGGCGTCGACCGAACGCCTGCCGCCGCGGAGCACCGCGGTCACCGACGTCGTGTTCGCTCCCGTCGAGATCTCGAGCGGCAGGCCGGCCAACGCATCGAGGACACGTTCCTGCGTGCGCGGCAGGCTCAGTCCGACCTCCGGTTCGCGGTGCAGCACGCGACGCAACTGCACGAGGTCGCCCTGGAGGGCGCGGGCGTCGTCCACGAGATTCATTGCTCTCCCTTATGTCGGTGGTCACTTTCTCGACCGAATGCGTCGGTGGTCATATGCTGTGATCCGCGAAACGACGGACCACCGAGAACGTCGAAAACGATCACCTGTGCCGACCCAGAAAGTGTTCTATGCGCGAAATGCTGACCGAATCCGAGCTTTCGCTCATTCACGCGTTGCAGATCCGTCCGCGGGCGACGTGGTCCGAGCTCGCCCCGATCCTGCGGACGACATCCGCGACGCTGGCGAGGCGGTGGGAGTCGATCACCGAACGCGGACTGGCCTGGATCACCGCGTACCCCGCGCCGATGACGGGCGCCGGTGCGTTCACCGCCATGATCGAGGTGACGTGCGATCTCAGCGGCACGAAGACACTGGTCGAGGCGCTCACCCGCGACCCGCGGGTGGCGTCGATCGAACATGCGGCGCGCGGGCGGGACCTCATCCTGACGGTGCAGACGGGATCCCTGCACGAGTTGTCGGACCTGGTGCTCGAGGAATTGCCCGGCCACCCGAGCGTCAATTCGACCCGGACCCACACGTGCACCGCACTCCACGCGGAGGGCAGCCGCTGGCGCCTCGATTCCCTCGACACGGCACAGTCCGCGGCGATCGCCGCACTGGAGAACACTCCGCCGCAGTCCGGATCGGCCCGGCCGGAAAGCCTGACGGACGAGGTCGCCCGCGCGCTCGTCCGCGAGCTCACCCGGAACGGAAGGGCGTCCGCGCGCGAGATCGCCTCGGTCATCGACCGGCCCGCGTCGTCGGTTCGCAGGCAGCTCGCGGGGTTGCTGCGCTCCCGGGCCGTGGTGCTGCGCTGCGACGTGGCCCAGGATGCGACGCGGTGGCCCATCACCGTCACGTGGTGGTGCCGCCTGCCCGTGCGTGCACACCGGGAAGTCGTGGAGATCGTCAACACCCGGCCCGAACTGAGGTTGTGCATGTCTCTCACCGGCCCCGCGAACTTCCTCGTCAGCATGTGGGTGTCTTCGCTGCCCGACCTGTTGCGGGTGCAGGAGTGGCTGGAGAGCCGGGCCCCCAGCCTCGAGATCATCGACTCGTCGGTGACGCTCCGGTCCCGGAAGCGGATGGGGTGGGAACTCGACACCCACGGCCGCGCGACCGGTTATGTCACCGCGCACGGCGGCTGACCGCTACCGTCGAATGCGCATCATCGGACCGGCTGGAGCAGGTGATCACCGTGACCTCTACCGCGAGAACGTCGACTACCGGCGAGCGTGCCGACTTGCTGGAGTCGCTGGCGAAACACCGCTACTTCCTCCGCTACACCGTTCGGGACCTCACCGACGAACAGGCGACCCAGCGCACGACGGCGAGCGAACTGTGTCTGGGCGGACTCGTCAAACACGTGTCGGACGTCGAACGGGTGTGGGCCGACTTCATCGTGCGCGGTACCGACGCCGTGCGTGGCGGTCCCGCGGACGGCACCGGCACCGACAATCGCCAGAAGGAGTTCACCCTCCGCGACGACGAGACGCTGGCCGACGTCCTCGACCGCTACGCGAGGGTGGCACACCGGACCGACGAGATCGTGGCCTCGCTGCCCGACCTCGACATCTCGCATCCGCTGCCGAAGGCGCCGTGGTTCGAACCGGGATCACGCTGGTCCGCGCGCCGGGTCCTGCTCCACATCATCGGGGAGACCGCCCAGCACGCCGGGCACGCCGACATCATCAGGGAGGCCCTCGACGGGTCGAAGTCGATGGGCTGAGTCAGCCGCGTTTGCGGGCCTCGATGAGGAAGCGGGTCGAGTGGGTTGCGGCCCCAGGAAGTACTCGACGAGTTCGAAGACACTCGCATGCCCGACGTGCTGCGAGAAGTACGTGCCTCCGGGTCGCAGGACGCGGGCGATTTCGTCCCACCACACCGTGGCGGGGTGCCTGCTCGTCACCAGGTCGAAGGCGCCGTCGGCGAACGGCAGCGGCGGTTCGTCCGCGTCGGCCACCACGACAGCACCGAGCGGATGCAGCAGCGCCGTCGCGACGTTCGGCGGCCACGATTCCGTCGCCACCATCACGGGAGGCATCGTCATTGCACCGGCGAGGACCTCCCCTCCCCCGGTCTGGATGTCCAGAGCGGCGTTCGCGCGCGCGAGACGTTCACCCATCAGGCGCTGATACCGCCACGACGGCCGCTGTTCGGTGGCCCGGCCGTCCAGCCAGGAGAAATCCCAGCCGTCCACCGACACGGATTCCGCCTCGGCCACCAACTCCTCGAATGTGCGTGCCATGCCGGGAAGCCTGACAGAAAGTCCCGGATCGATCGAGCGGATTACCGGGGAAGCACCGGGCCCTCGTCGATGTTGATCCAGGCATGAACTTGCTGCAACACCGCACCCGAATCGCCGAGGAACGCGCCGACGCAGAACGCCGCATCGCCTCGCTGACCGGCCGTTTCACTGCAATTGTGGAGGGGTCGGAATTCACCACGGACGACGACGAACACGACCCCGAGGGCTCGACCATCGCCTTCGAACGGGCCCAGGTGTCGGCACTGCTGGCCGACGCGAAGCGCGAGGTCGAGGACCTGACGGCGGCGCAGCAGCGACTCGACACTGGGACGTACGGCCTCTGCATTCGGTGCGGTCTGCCGATCGCCGATGTGCGACTCGACGCGCTACCTGCCGCGCAGACCTGTATCGACTGCGCCGGTTAGCCGGTGTCACCGGGCAGGAGGGCTCCCCATTCCCGGGTGGCCACGTCCCGTGCGCGTCGATGGTCGTCGGCGTCGGGGTGCATTCCGTCGGCGAGATCGGCGAGGGCTTCCGCGAGATCCCCGACATCGACCTGATGCCGCATGGAGGAATCGAGCAGTTCGTCGAAGGCCTGGTCCGCGCTGTACGAGCTTCCGCGCGCGGTAATCAGGATCTGGATGGCAGCGTCCAAAGCGGACAGGTGCCGTGTCGCGCGGGTGTCGCGGTGAGCTTCGATCGTCAATATTCCGCCTCTGAGGTGTCGCCACTGGGCGTTGCCGGTCTCTTGTCACCACATCACATCACGATCCGGACGTCCGTGTCGCCGAATCGAGACCGTGTCCGAAAGTTGTTTCTCGACAGCAGGATACGAATTCCGGCAAGATACTTGTAACTCTCGTTACTACTCCGGGGTTCTACCCGTCGGTAGGGGCGGGCGGCGCCACATTTCTGAATGGCTCCAGAACAGCGGATCGAAACCGAACCGTCCGTCCATTCCGCAATACTGGTTTCCGGGTGGAGGTCTCCGCCCGACGCGATCGGACGGCCGTGCGCCGCGCAGTCCCTGTGGACCCGTGTGACCAGAACTGTTCAGAATCGGGATGATTGACGTGAAACTCGTCGTCGACCTCAATCGGTGCCAGGGTTACGCGCAATGCGTGTTCCTCGCACCCGACGTCTTCACCCTGCACGGAGAAGAGGCTCTTCTCTACGACGCGGGCCCCACCGACGACGAACGCGACCACGTGGCGCAAGCCGCCGCCGCCTGCCCGGTGCATGCCATCACCACCGACATCCCCGACCGCCGCGATGGGCAGTGACGTGCGGATCGTCATCGTCGGTGCGTCGCTCGCGGGCCTGCGCGCCGCGGAGGCACTGCGGGGGCAAGGCTTCGACGGTTCCCTCACCCTGATCGGCGACGAACCCTACGAGCCGTACGACAGGCCCCCGCTGTCGAAGGCCGTGCTCCTCGGAATCATGCCGCCCGACCACGCGGCGCTGCCCTTCCGCCCGGACCTCGACGCGCAGTGGCGGCTCGGTGTGCGGGCCACCGGTCTCGATCTGGAGAACAACCGGGTGGTTCTCAGCGACGGCGACACCGTCGAGTTCGACAAGGTGCTGATCGCGACCGGCGTCCGCGCCAGGCCGTGGTCGAATTCGTCCGAGGCCGCACTCGACGGCGTCTTCACCATCCGAACCTGCGACGACTCCCGCCGGCTGAACGAGCGACTGTCTACCGGACCGAGTCATGTCCTGGTGATCGGGGCAGGGTTCACCGGCTCGGAGATCGCGTCGGTGTGCCGGGAGCGCGGGCTGTCCGTCACTGTCACCGAGCGCGGGCCGGCACCGCTGGTCGGTGCGCTCGGCGGAGTGGTGGCAGCGGTCGCGGCCGACATGCAACGTGAGCACGGCGTCGACCTGCGCACCGGGGTCACAGTGACCGGGCTCGACGGGGACGGCGACGGGCAACTGTGCCGTGCGCATCTGTCGGACGGGACCACACTCGACGTCGACGTGGCGATCGTCGCGCAGGGCAGTATCCGCAACACCGACTGGATGTTCGGCTCCGGTCTCGCCGCCGGGCCCCGCGGAGTCACGTGCGACGCCGGGTGCCGGGCGTTCGACATCAACGGCATCGTCACCGACAACGTGTTCGTCGCCGGTGACGTTGCGCGGCAACCACATCCGCTCTACGACTACCAGCTGCTGGCATTGGAGCACTGGGGAAACGCGATCGGCCAGGCCGAGGTGGCGGCGCACAACATGATCCACGACGGTCTCCGCCGGCGGCCGCACCTCGAGATTCCGGCGTTCTGGTCCAGCCAGTTCGGCGTCAACATCAAGTCCGTGGGCATCCCCACCTACTCCGATCAGGTGGTGATCACGCAGGGGTCCGTCGCCGACCGGCGTTTCGTGGCGGCATACGGCTTCCGCGGACGCGTCACGGCCGCTGTGGCGTTCAATCAGGGTAAGTGGCTCGACTTCTACCGGGGACTGATCGAGTCTGCCGCGGCGTTTCCCCCCGACTTCGACGTCATGGACCGGGCGGAACCGTTCGAGGTGCGTGCGTCGGAGTTGCCGGACCCGGCCGTTCTCAGCCACGGACCCACCGTCGCGGTGACCGGCCATCTGCCCACAGAACGTCGCGTCGAGTTCGTCTCGTTACCGAAGTAACAGGGAGAGTGTCCATGTCGCGTGCGCAGCTGTTCCAGCGGATCACCGACCAGGCGAGCCGGCCGAATCCGTATCCGCTGTACGAGGAACTTCGTGAGACTCGGGTGGCGCCGCAGGACAACGGTTCTTTCCTCGTCGGACGGTACTACGACGTGAAGGCGCTCCTGCACGACCCGAGGATCAGCTCCGACCTGCACAACCGTGGGCCCGGCCTCCCCGGAGCGGATCGTGCCGGCGACGGGCCGGAGTCCTTCCTCAAACTCGACCCGCCCGAGCACGATCGACTGCGCAGACTGACGACGCGACAGTTCGGTCCGCCGCACAGCCCCGACCGAATCGACTCCATGCGTGGCGAACTCGCCGCACTCGTCACGAAGCTGGTCGACGGGCTGGACGGTAAGGAGCGCATCGACATCGTCGACGACTTCGCGTACCCCTTCCCCGTCACCGTGATCTGCCGACTGCTCGGGGTGCCCCATGAGGAGGAACCCCGGTTCCACGCCTGGGCCGATGCGTTGGTGGCAGCCATCGACCCTCGGCGTGCCGGCGCCGACAACGAGCAGGTGAAGGTGGCGCAGAAGGCGCAGATGGAGATGGCCATGTTCATGGCCGGTCTCATCGAGGACCGTCGCCGCGATCCCGGTGACGACATGTTGTCGGGGCTTGCCAACGATTCGGGGCCGGACGGTCAGTTGAACACCGTCGAGTTGGTCACCAACTCCATCCTGCTGTTCATCGCCGGGCACGAGACCACCGTCAACCTCATCACCAACGGCATGCTGACGCTGTTGCGTAATCCCGACGTTCTCGAACGTCTTCGCGCCGAACCGGAGTTGATGCCGCAGGCTGTGGAGGAATTGCTCCGCTTCGAACCGCCCGTGCATCTCCTGGGCCAGCGAACGCCGATCGTGGACATCGAAATCGGCGGTGTCACCGTCCCGAAGGGTTCACCCCTCGTCCTCGCGTTGGCGTCGGCGAATCGCGACCCCGAACGCTTCGTCGACGCCGACAAGTTCGTCCCCGACCGCGCGGACAACCAGCACGTGGGTCTGGGCAGCGGCATCCACAGTTGCTTCGGCGCACCCCTCGCCCGCCTCGAGGGGCAGATGGCGCTCGCCGAACTCATCCGCCGCCTCCCCAATCCGCGCCTCGTCGAGGACCCGCCGCCCTACCGGCCCAACCCGGTGCTGCGAGGCCCCCGGCACCTGCTGGTGGACTGTGGGTGAGCTGCCGCCGCGCATGCTCGATCAACTCACCGGGGTGGTGTCGGTGGTTGATGCGCGGTCTTCGGGTGGGGTCGATGTGTGGTGGCGGGATCCATTCGGTCCGGCCCGCGTATGCGGAATGGTGGGGCGCGGACCTCGTCGCCCACCCAGCCGGACCGTCGTTGATCTGAGCGTGGCAGCCGTCGCAGACCAGTGCCAAACCCTCGATGTCGGTGTGCCCACCTTTGCGCCAATCCGTGACATGGTGCACCGCACACAGACTCGCCGGCGCCGAACACCCCGGCCGAGTGCAACCCCCGTCCGAGGCGATCAGAGCGAGCCGCTGATCGGCGCTGGCCAGACGGCGCCGCCGCCCCAGGTGCAGTGGACGACCCGCATGGTCGAACAGTGCGAGCACCGGATGTGCGTCCTCGGCCAGTGCTAATGCGTCCTCGATCGGGAGCAGCCCACCGGTGGCCGTCGTGGCAAGACCCCCTACCGCCTGCTCCAACTGCTCGAGAGTCATCGTCACGATCACTGTGGCCGGTAGACCCCGGTGCCGCCCGAGCACCCCCGACTCGAGCAGCGCCCGGAATACCGCGCTGAACGCGTCGTGATTGCGCTGCGCTGCGGTGCGGGTATCGCGTGCGGCCGCGGCCGCCAGCACGTCACGATCGATCGCCGGGTTCTCGCCGTCGCCTGCCGGTGAGTCGGGATCGTCCGGGTTGTTCATTCCGGGCCGCGCCCATTTTGCGAGCATCGGATCGAGCATCGCCCGCGCGACAGGGTCGAGTTCACCGGAGATTCTCGACATCAGTTCGGTGTCCTGACGGCCGATCGAAATGCCCCGCCGGCGTTTCCGGTCGCGGTCGTCGCCGAGGTTCCCGTCCGGATTGAGATATGCCAGCAGCCGATGCCCCGCCTGCTCCACATCCTCCGGGGTACCGCTTCGCGCCAACGTGGCCAGTACGGCCTCGGCGTCGGCCACCGCGTCGTTGTCGACGGCGTGGGGAATTTAGCGCATCACCTTCGCGATCGCCCGCACATGATCCGCGCCGATGTCGCCGTCGGCCTGTGCCGCAGCGGTTTCCGGCAAGACGGGTGGCATCGGTTCGCCGGCCAGGGTGTGCCACACCCTGAGCTCACGGGCTGCGGTGACCCGAGCGAACGCGTCCGCGCCCGAGATCCGCAGCACGTCGATCAGGAGTTTCTTCGGCGAGGTATACCCCAGACTCGCCGGGACCGAGCGTTCGACGCCTTCCACGACCAATCGGTGTGAGATCACCTCCGCACGACGAAGGGACTGTTCCATTCCGCACATCACCTCGACGAGCTCAGTGTCCGACAACTCGCCAGCCCGGAATCGAGCAGCCCGTCGACCGCGGCAGCGAACATCGACAGATACTCCGCCACCCGGCTACCCACCGACCCCCCAGCCGAACTCATGTGCGAATACTATCGCGGGGGTCCGACAAGTTTCGGACGCGAACTCCGACCTCTCACCGAACCGATCAGAGCCCGCGATCGCGGAGTGACTCGGACGGCGTCACGCCGTACTTCCGGCGGTAGGCGGCGGCGAATCTGCCGGTGTGCATGATGCCCCAGCGTGTCGCGACTTCGGAAATAGTTGCGCAGGAACCGCTTCCGGTGAGTTCTGCGTGGACACGCTCGAGGCGCACGTCGACGAGGTACTCCATCGGTGTCATGCCCACGTATTCACGGAACCCCTGCTGCATGCGCCGAACACTCACGCCGACGAGTTCGGCCATCTCCCCCGCACTCCACGGGTGGGCCGGGTCCTGCTGGATCGCGTCGATGACCCGCTTGACGATGCGCGGCCGGATTCCCGCGGCACCCGTGTCGTCGTCCGGCATCGCGGTGAGCACGAGCGCGGTGGTCAACGCTCCACACAGTTGTTGCGACACCTGATCGCTGTGCAGGAGAACGCTGTCGCGCAACGCCTGGTCGGCGACGGAGCGGACGAACCTCAGCCAGTCGGCGCCGGCGCCGGTGCGTAGGTCGAGTTGCCGCGGCAACTCCTGCCCGGGCCGTGCGAGCACGCGGTCCATTTCGCGCTGCAGGTAGTCCCGGTCCACCTTGAAACCGATGATCTCGCAGGAACTGCTCCAGTTGGTGATGACGGTCCGGGTGTCGGGCGGGCAGATGGTGGCCAGCCCCGGCGTCGAGGTCACTTCCGTCCCGCCGGTGACGGAGACGATGCGGCCGGCCAGGGGGATGTTGATGCCGTATGCACCGGGATGGTCGGACTCGATCGACACGGGCGCCCCGAAACCGATCCGGGCGAGCCTGGACGCGCCCATCTGGGAGGACTCCAGCGAAGACCGCGCCGCGGTGTCCCGCGACAGCGGACGCAGTTCGTGAGGGAAGTACGCGTCCGCGACCACCTCGTGAACCTCGTCCCAGTCGGTGAAACCGGGACCTTCCAGCTGTCCTCGCATGCGTACGTCCAGACCTCTCACCTCGCGCCACGACCGCGCATGGGCAACTCCCGACCCTAGCATCGCCTGTGACTCACGTCACTGCAAGGGGGTCCGACCCCTGTCCGGCAAACCCGTTTCGCGTTCCGGATCCCGCCTTCGCAATGCGGATCGACGGACTGTGACGGCCGTCATACGTTGTTCAGGTCCCCAATCGCAGGGGTTATCGCACGAATCGTGCAGAAAGGCGGTCAGGAGAAATGGACCAGCGCACTCTGCGTAACATTTTCGGCCAGTTCGCCAGTGGCGTCACCGTGATCACGTGCGCCAATGCCGCCGGCGAGCCGCACGGCGCGACCGTCACCGCCTTCACCGCCGTCTCGATCGAGCCGCGGCTGTGCCAGGTGACGTTGACCCGTAAATCGAAGGCATGCAGCTACCTCGGTGATGCACCGTTCGCGGTGAACATTCTGGCCGCCGATCAGCTCGACACGGCCATGCATTTCGCCGGCAAACCGCAACGGACGGAACCGGTGTGGGACTCCTCAGGCATCGCTCCCGCACTGTCCGGCAACGCGGCGACGCTCACGTGCTCGCCCTGGGCTTCCTACGACGGCGGTGACCACATCATCTTCATCGGCGAGATCGTCGATGCGTCCGTCGACGCAAGCAGGGACCCACTGTTGTTCTACCGCAGCACCTTCCACGATCTGGGTGCCACGTCGGGCACCACGGCGTGGAACGGCTGCCTCGACGACCCCCACAGCGGATGGTTCGACGCCGCCGCGTCGTTCACACCGCTCCACCTGCAGCTCGCCCAGGCTGCCTCGTAATCCTGACCGAAAGGGAACACCATGACCACCACCGAAGCTGCCCCCGATGCCGACGTCGACCGCACCAAGGTCAATGTCGCCGCGGACTGTGAGGCGAACCGGACCGCGAACTTCGCCACCCGTCCGATGACCGGTGACGAATACATAGAGTCGCTGCGCGACGATCGCGAGATCTACCTGCACGGCGAGCGTGTCAAGGATGTCACGACGCATCCGGCGTTCCGTAACCCGATCCGGATGACCGCCCGCCTCTACGACGCGATGCACACCGGCGAGCACGTCGACACCCTGACCACCCCGACGGACACCGGCAGCGGGGGTGTGACGATGCCGTTCTTCCGGGCGCCGAAGAACTCCGACGATCTGCTGAAGGATCGTGACGCGATCGCCACCTGGGCGCGGATGACGTACGGCTGGATGGGCCGGTCCCCCGATTACAAGGCATCCTTCCTCGGCACCCTGCACGCGAACAAGGAACTGTATTCGCCCTTCCAGGACAACGCCGAACGCTGGTACAAGGAATCGCAGGAGAAGGTTCTGTACTGGAACCACGCGATCATCAACCCACCCGTCGACCGGCAGCTCCCGCCGGACGAGGTGGGGGACGTGTTCATGAAGGTGGAGAAGGAAACCGACGCCGGCCTGATCGTCTCCGGTGCGAAGGTCGTGGCCACCGGCTCGGCCATCACCAACTACAACTTCATCGCCCACTACGGGCTGCCGATCAAGAAGAAGCAATTCGCACTGATCTGCACCGTCCCGATGGACGCACCGGGCGTGAAGCTGATCTGCCGCACCTCCTACACCCAGCAGGCCGCAGTCATGGGCTCCCCGTTCGACTACCCGCTGTCCTCGCGGATGGACGAGAACGACACCATCTTCGTCTTCGACAAGGTGCTGGTGCCGTGGGAGAACGTGTTCATGTACGGCGACGTGGACAAGATCAACGCATTCTTCCCCCAGTCCGGGTTCCTGCCCCGCTTCACCCTGCAAGGGTGCACCCGCCTGGCGGTGAAACTGGACTTCATCGCCGGGCTGCTGATGAAGGCCCTCGACGCCACCGGGGCGGGTGGGTTCCGCGGGGTGCAGACCCGCGTCGGTGAGGTCATCGGCTGGCGGAACCTGTTCTGGTCGTTGACCGAATCGATGGTCCGCGACCCGGAACCGTGGGTGGGTGACACCGTCATCCCGAAGCTCGAATACGGGCTGACGTACCGGATGTTCATGCAGCAGGGCTACCCGCGGATCAAGGAGATCATCGAACAGGACGTCGCGTCCGGGCTGATCTACCTGCCGTCCTCGTCCGCCGACTTCAAGAGCCCCGACGTCCGCCCGTACCTGGACAAGTACGTCCGCGGCTCCGAGGGCATGACGGCAGTCGAGCGGGTGAAGATCATGAAGGCGCTGTGGGATTCGATCGGCAGCGAGTTCGGTGGCCGCCACGAACTGTACGAACGCAACTACGCCGGCAACCACGAGGGCGTGAAGGCGGAACTGCTGATGTTCGCCGAGAACCGGGGCACGGTCAGCTCGATGAAGGGCCTGGCCGAGCAGTGCCTGGCCGAGTACGACCTGGACGGGTGGACGGTCCCCGACCTGATCGGCAACGACGACGTGTCCTACTTCGGCCGCAGCTAACTCCCAGCATCAGGAGAACGTCATGACCACCATCGACAGTCCCACCGCAGTCGGCTCCGGCAACGCCGCCACCGACAAGTTCAAGGGTGCCCGATTCACCGCCGACACCTCCCCGGAACGGCTGTCGGCGATCGCCACCGAAGTGCTCGCCGGGCTCAGCGCCCTGATCCACAAGCACGCCGTCACCTACCCCGAGTACCGGGTCCTCAAGCAGTGGCTGATCGAGGTCGGGGAGGGCGGCGAGTGGCCGCTGCTGCTCGACGTGTTCGTCGAACACGACATCGAGGAGGTCAACTCCACCAGGTTCCGGGGCACCAAGGGCAGCATCGAGGGACCGTACTACGTGCCCGGCGCACCGGAACTCCCGGCACGGTGCTCCCTGCCGATGCGCGAGGAGGACCGGGCGCACCCCGCGCTCGTCCTCCGGGGCGAAGTCACCGACCTCGACGGGGCCGGCCTCGGCGGGGCGATCATCGAGTTGTGGCACGCCGACGACGAGGGCTACTACTCGCAGTTCGCCCCGCACCTGCCGGAATGGAACCTGCGCGGGACCATCGTCACCGACCCCGAGGGCCGGTACGAGATCACCACCATCGAACCTGCCCCGTACCAGATCCCGACCGACGGCCCGACCGGTCAGTTCATCAATGGCGCCGGCTGGCACCCGTGGCGGCCGGCGCACCTGCACCTGCGGGTGACGTCCCCGGGCAAGCAGCCGATCATCACCCAACTGTACTTCGCCGGCGGCGACTGGATCGACGACGACGTCGCCACCGCAACCAAACCCGAACTCCTTCTCGATCCGCAGCTCGACGACGCCGGGCGTAAGGTTGTCAGCTACGACTTCGCGCTCGATCCCGCCGCGGACTGAGACACCCACCCTCCCCCGGGCGACGCGAAAGTTCGTGTCGCCCGGGGGATCGACGTTTGTGGAGGAAACATCATGCCGAGCACATCACCGGCGCGGACGACGGAGTTCGTGCACACCGCGACGGCCGTGATCGAGGTGGTCGTCGAGGGCAGCGGTCCGTCGGTGATCCTGCTGCCTTCCCTCGGCCGCGAGTCGTACGACTACGACGACGTCGCGACGGGACTCGCGCAGAACGGTTTCCGGGTGTGCCGCCCCCAGCCGCGTGGCATCGGCCGGAGCACCGGACCGCTGGAGGACATCACGTTGCACGACCTGGCCGCCGACGTCGGAGCGGTGATCGAGGAACAGGACAACGGTGCGGCCGTCGTTCTCGGTCATGCCTTCGGGCACTACGTCGCCCGGATGCTCGCCGCCGACAGGCCCGACTTGGTGCGCGGCGTCGTCGTGGCTGCGGCGGGTGCCCGCAACTACCCGGCCGCGCTGACGGCGCTGGCGGTGAAATGCTCCGATTCCTCACTGCCCGAGGTGGAGCGGATCGGCTACCTGCAGACCGGATTCTTCGCCCCCGGCAACGATCCAGCCGAGTGGCTGACCGGCTGGTATCCGGAGGTGTCGAAGCGGCAGCTCGCCGCCTCGGCCGCCACACCCAAGGACGAGTGGTGGGAGGTCGCGCACCAGCCGATCCTGGACCTGCAGTCCGCTCTCGATCCGTTCCGTCCGCGTGAGACGGCGAACGAGTTGCGGGATCGGTTCGGCGAGTTGGTCACCGTGACCGTCATCCCGAACGCGAGCCATGCGCTCATGCCGGAAGCGCCCGCACAGGTTGTGCGGGCGCTCACCGACTGGATTCAGGCTCTCGACAGCTGAGTGGTCAGACCCTTTCGAAGATCGCGGTCAGTCCCTGGCCGCCGCCGATGCACATCGTCTCGAGGCCGTAACGGGCTCCGCGACGGTCCATCTCGCGCAGCAGTGTGGTGAGGATCCGCACTCCCGTCGCGCCGACGGGGTGCCCGAGCGAGATTCCCGAGCCGTTGACATTGGTGCGGTCGAAATCCTGTGCACCGAAATTCCATTCGCGCGTGACTGCCAGCGCCTGCGCCGCAAAGGCCTCGTTCAGTTCGATGAGGTCGATGTCGGCGAGGGTCAGCCCGGCGCGTTTCAGGGCCCGTTCGGTGGACGGCACCGGTCCGATACCCATCTCGGACGGCTCCACCCCCGCGACCGCCCAGGTGACCAGGCGCGCGAGAGGCCGGAGCCCCAGACGCTCAGCCTGCGCCCGGGTGGTGACGAGGCATGCTGCCGCACCGTCGTTCTGTCCGCTGGCGTTGCCGGCGGTGACGGTCGCGTCGGGGTCGGTGCCGCCCATGATGGGTCGCAACCGAGCGAGCGACTCGATTGTCGTGCCGGCTCGGGGGTGCTCGTCCCGGTCGACGACCTGCGGATCACCCTTGCGGACGGGAACTTCCACCGGAACGATCTCCTCGGCGAACTTTCCCGAGTCGATCGCGGCAACCGCCCGCTGGTGGGAACTCACCGCGAGCTCGTCCTGTTCCAGGCGGCTGATGTCGTACTTGCGGCGCAGGTTCTCCGCCGTCTCGAGCATGCCGCCCGGCACCGGATAATTGCGTCCGCCTGCGGTGACGCGGCCGCGGGCGAGCCGGTCGTGGAGCACTGCCGGCGCACCTTTGGCTCCCCAGCGCATCGACTCGGTGTAGTACTCGGCGCGGCTCATCGATTCCACGCCGCCGGCGATCACCAGTTCGGCGATCCCCGTCTGCACCCGCATCGCCGCGTCGAGCACCGCCTGCAGACCGGATCCGCAACGACGGTCGAGTTGCTGACCGGGAACCGTCACCGGCATTCCCGCGTCCAGGGCCACGACGCGGCCGATGGCAGGCGCCTCACCGTTCGGGTAGCACTGACCGAAGATCACGTCGTCGACGCGGCCCGGATCGACCTTCGTCCGTGCGAGCAGTTCGGACACCACCCGAGCGCCGAGGTCGGCGGCGGGCACGTCCTTGAACTGTCCGCCGTATCGGCCGACGGGGGTGCGCAGGGGCTCGCAGACGACGACATCGTCCGCCTGGGCATTCGTATTTTCAGGCACTGCGGAAATCCCTTTCGTGATCGGTCCAGCGCTGCGCCCATTCACGCAGTTCGACCGCTCGGATCTTGGCTCCGTTGCCGCCCACGGTGGTCGGCATTTCCTCGATCACGTGCACCGCTGCGGGAACCTTGAACGCCGCCAGCGACTCTGCGCACCAGGCCTTGAGCTCGGCTGCGTCTGCCGACGCACCGTCGGTGGGGACGACGAACGCCACCGCCTCGGTGTATCCGCCGGAGCCGGTGATGCCCACGACCTTCGTCAGGTGGACGGCATCGTGTTCGGCCAGCCGGTGCTCGATCTCGGCGGGGTCCACCAGGAATCCGCGTAACCGGAGCACGTCCCCCATCCGGCACACGTACGTATAGCCGCCGTCGCCGGTCGCGACGGCCAGGTCGCCGCTGCGGAACCACCCGTCCCTCGTGAACGCCCGACCCGCCGCATCCGGATTGCCGAGGTAGGCGTCGACGACGTTCGGTCCCCGCACCTGGAGCTCACCCTGCTCACCGTCCGAAAGGAGGGAGTCGTCGAGCGGGTCGACGATGCGAACCTCGATACCGGCTTCGACCGGACGCCCACCGCCGTTCCAGCGCAGGGATTCCGGGTCCGCGGCATCCCACAGCAGCATCAGGGCGAACACCTCGGACGACCCGAAGACGCCCGTGGTGACGGCGTCGAATTCGTCGCGCACCCACGCGGCCACCTCGTGTGACCGGCCGAGGAAGTCGGCGATCCCGAGGCGCTTCAACGACGACAGGTCGGCGCGGTTACCCGCGTGCCACGTGTCGTGGAGCCGGGTGAAGAGATCGTCACCGCCGACGACGTGGGTCACCTTCGCCGATTCCATGCGGGCCAGCGTGGCCGCGGCGTCGAAGACGGGTTCCATCAGCAACGTTCCGCCGCCCGCGAGAGTGGCCAGAGCAGTGGAGTATCCGAATACCCCGGACACCGGCAGGACGCACAGGGTGACGTCGCCCGGTTCGACGGCGAGAACGACGGCGTCGGCGCGCGCGTGCCGGACCACCGCCGATTCGCGGTGGGCCGCGAGTTTGGGAACACCGGTGGATCCGGACGTCGTGAACGCGACTGCGAGCACGTCGTCCGGGTCGGCCCGCTCGCCGGCAGCCGTGACGGTTGCCATGTCGGGTGTCCCCGGCACCTGGACGGTTCCGGTGTCCGCGCTGCCCGCTGCCCAGGCACCGCCGCCGAGGTCGAATCGCGCCGGGTCGGGAGCGGCACTCGCCGTTCGAGGTCCGCACACGACGGCGACTGCCGGTGCCGGGAGGTCGAGGGAGTGCTGTGCCTCTTCGAGTCGGCCGAACAGGTCGAGACCGTGGAAGTGGCCGGCCACGGCCACCACCGCCGGACGCGCCGAGGTGAGGATGTGTGCGATCTCGTGCGTGTTGTAGCGGGTGTTGACGCCGATGACGTGTGCACCCACAGCGGACGCGGCAAGTTGCCAGACGATCGCGTCCGACCAGTTCGGCAGCAGGACGGCCACACACTGCCCGCGCCGGACGCCTACCCGCAGAAGTTCCGACTTCAGCGCGTCGACGCGGGCACGAAGTTCGGCGCGGCTGGTGACGACCGGCTCGCCCTCGACGACGTCGAGGGTGGCGGCGGCACCCGGGTCGGCGGTCACGAGTTCGTCGAGCAGCGAGGCGAGTGTGTCACGACGCGTCGCCGTATCGTGCGCCGTCACGAGAGCACCACCGCCGCACGCAGTTCGGTCAACCACTCGTCCGCCACCGAGGCGAAGTCGTCGATCTCCTCCATGGGGTAGTGGCCGATGCCCTCGAGCAGGGTGAACGACGCAAGTCCGGGACGGGCGGCGTCGAGCGCCGACACGGACTGCTCGACGCGTCCGGCGTCGATCCACGGGTCCTGCGCTCCGGCGACGAGCCTGAGAGGACAGGTGATCTCGGCGATCCGGTCGCGCACGTCGTGCGTGCCCCAGCCGATCAGGTCGGACGACGAGATCTCCGGGTCCTCACGCTTGTGCATCGTGGCGATCAGGTGCGCTTTCGCCTCGGGCACGGCATGTCCGACGGAGGCGAGCGTGCCCAGGTAGGTGCGGTCGGCACGGCTCGGCCCGGCGACATCCTCGAGTTCGCGGCGCAACCCTCCTACGTTGACGCGACCGGGACCGGCCTCCGCTGCCATCGCAATCGCTCCGGCCAGCGGCCTCGACGACCGCGTGGCGAGCTCGAGTGTCAGTTTGCCACCGATGGAACACCCGACGACGAAGGGTCTTTCGACGGCGAGCGCATCGAGGACCTTCCCGAGCCAGTCTCCGAAGGCGACAATGCTGGTGACGGGACCGTCGACCGCGGGCTCGGAGCGTCCGTGCCCCGGAAGGTCGGGGACGATCACCCGGTAGCCCCGGTCTGCCAGTTCGGACGCGACGTGCCGCCACTGGACTCCGCTCTGGCCTGCGGTGTGCAGGCACAGAACGGTGGGCGCCTCGGTGGCCGGCTGATTGTCGGGGGTGATGATCTCGACGAAGCCGAGCGCTCCGTCGATCTCCAGGTATCGGGCCTCGATCATGGCCGGGCCTCCCTTCCGCGGGCATGGGCGATGATGATGTCGAGTGGTTTGGTGAGGCGCAGGTACTCGTACCCGTCACCGCTGGAGGAGAATTCACCACTGATGGCGCGGCGCATGAATTCGTTCCGTTCGGCGAACACGAGGTCGACCCAGGTGACGGCCGGGGCGATGAGCGTGAACGTTGCCCCACCCGGGACGCGGCGGGCGACGTCGATGATGCGTCCGCGGTAGATCCGCAGCTGCAGTTCGCGGGCCCGGCCCGAGGAGTCGGTGCAACGCAGCCCCACGGTGCCGTCCCAAGTCGACAACGAGGACGCGAAGGCCGTATCGGTGGAGAGTGAGTCGCGGAGACGCTCTCCCCAGGCGGGCGTGCAGAAATCGACAGCGGGATCGAATCGAACGGCGGACGGTTCGGGCGAACGCCACGTCTCGATTCCCTCCTCGCGAATCGACCCGGCCTCGTCGACGAGCCGCACGTGACGATCGAACACGGCTCCGGTCTCGGACTGTTCGACGCGCGTCACGACGGACTCGACGTGGACGACGTCGGCACCCGTCACCGCGAACTGCGAATTCCATTGCAGCCCGGTGCGTGTGGCACCGGACGTCGTCGCCGGAGCAAGTACTCCCGCTACGACGATTCCCGTCAGCGACGCCTCCGGCAGCGACAGTCCGAGTTCGGAGACGCGCCGGGCGTCGCTCACAGTGCGATCGCCGACGGCGATACTTGTGGTGAGTGTGCTCATTCGCCCGCCCTCCCCAGCAGTTCGTCGGAGATGATCCGCATCTGGATCTCGCTGGTGCCCTCGAAGATCTTCGTCAGCCGCGCATCGCGCCAGTGCCGCTCGACCTGGAAGTCGGTGGTGTACCCGGCGCCGCCGTGAATCTGCACCGCCTCACTGGTCACCCGTTCGGCCATCTCCGTCGCCACCAGCTTGCACATCGACGCCTCCAGCGAACACCGCCGGCCGGTGTCGATATCGGTGGCCACCGAATACATCAATTGCCGGGCGGCCTCGATGTCGGCGGCCATCTTCGCGATCTTGAACCGCAGATGCTGGAAATCGGCCAACTCGTGGCCGAACTGCCGGCGGGTGTGCAGGTACGCGATCGAATCCTCCAACGCGCCCCGCGCCAGACCGATCGCCCGGGCCGCGGTATGCGCCCGCCCCACCTCGAGACCGGACACCGCCAGGTAGAAGCCCTTGCCCTCCTCACCGAGCATGGCCGTCGCGGGCACCCGGAAATTGTCGAACGAGAGCTCCCACGTACTCCACCCGAAATACCCGATCTTGCGGATCTTCGTCCCACTGATCCCCACCGGGAACCCGCCGCGCTGCTTCTCGATCAGGAACGCGCTGATCCCCCGGTGCGGTTTCGCCGGATCCTTGTTCGGGTCGGTGCGCGCGAACAGCACCAGGTAGTCGGCCTCGTCGGCGTACGTACACCACATCTTGGTGCCGCTGATCACCCAGTCGTCGCCGTCGCGGGTGGCGCGGCAGGAAATGTTCGCCACATCGGATCCGGCCTCGGCCTCCGACAGGGCGTACGCACCGAGGTATTCACCGCGGGCGACCTTCGGCAGCAACGCCGCCTCCTGCTCCGGGGTGAACCCGCCGCCCATCCCGTTGCCGCGGGCCAGCAGCCCCGACACGCTCATCCACGCCCGGGACAACTCCTCGGCGACCAGGCAGTACTCGAACACTCCGAGACCGAGACCGCCGTGCTCCTCGGGGATCATGATCCCGAAGAACCCGACCTCGGCCATCGCCTTCTTCAACGTGTCAGGGATGGTGCCCTGCACCGGGTCGAGTTCGTTGGCGATCGGGAGCACCTGCTTCATCGCGAAATCGCGTGCCAGGTCGCGGATCGCCACCCGGTCCTCGGTCAGATACCGCGGCGAGTCGGTACGCGGCTGTGACGGCCGGTGAGTCATGGACACTCCTCATCCACTCGAACTACGGGGCGCGTGACTCGGGGGAACTCGCGGTTCCACACCCGGGATCACATTAACGCTTGTTCACCCAGTAGAGCACGGACGGGAACGCACCGTCAATGCCGAATCTCCCCGAGTCAGGCGGGACGGTATCCGACCAGGTTGAGCGCATAAACGCCATATGAGTCCGCGACCGCCTGCGCGGACAACGGTCCGTCCGGGCGGTACCAGAGCGCGATTCCCGCGCACATGGTGAGCACCGCGGTCACCGCCTGGTGAACATGGGGGACGTAGAAGTCACCGCCGGCCACACCCGCCTCCGCGATGGTGACGAACAGGTGCTCCTGCGCGTCGCGCGAGCCCACGACCCGTTTACGGTCCACCTCGTCGAGGTACCGCAGCTCGGTATTCGCCACCAGGCAGGCTTGCTGGTTACGGGCGGTGTACAGCGAATGCGCGACCACCGCGGCCGTCCACTGCTCCGCCGGCGCGGACCCCGCCTTCCGCAGAGCGGTCCGGGTGGCGGTGAACTGCTCGTCACTGGCGGACCGCAGAATCTCGACCAGGAGCTCGTCCTTGTTCTCGAAGTGGTTGTACACGTTGGCGGCACTGCAGCCCGCGCGTTTGGCGATGGTGCGCATGGTCGCCGCATGAAAGCCGGCGGTATAGAACTCCTCCAGCGCCGCGTCCAGGATCCGCTGCCGGACGGAGGGAATCACCGCACCGCTTGACCGAGTGTTCATCCCTCGGAGGGTAGGGGCCGCGCACAGCGCGGGCAATACACCCGGCAGAAAATGCAGCTCACCATGCTTCACGCACGTCGAACGGGGCGAACGGCGCACGGTGTTGACCGACGGTAGCGCGTCGGTTATGGTCCAGATCACGTGAACGGTTGTTAATTGCCGGTTCGCGCATTCCGCTCCTCACACCGTGGAGGTATGCCACCTTGAGCACCCTCGAAGAACGAATCCGCCGCCTCGAAGACCTGGAGGCCATCCGGTACCTCGACGCGCAGTACTGCCGCCATCTCGACGACGGCAACTGGGACGCCCTGATGGATCTGTTCACCGACGACGGCGAATTCGACGGGCTGTCCAACCCGAACGGCAAGAGCGAGATGCGGGCGTTCTTCGCCGGCCTCGCCCCCGGCGGGCTCACCGCGTTCTGGCACTTCATCACCAACCTGGAAATCGACCTCGACGGCGATCGCGCCACCGTCCGCTCGTTCCTGTGGCAGCCCTGCGTGTCCGACGGCAACGCCTCCATCGCCGCCGGCCGCTACACGGACGAGGCCGTCAAAGTCGACGGCCGTTGGTTGTACCGCGTCAAGCAGGTGCGCTTCCACTACTTCGGTCCGCTCGCGGAGGGCTGGGACGAGAACCAGTTCGCGCTCGACTCGGCGCGACGTGCGGCGGTGAACGCGTGACCACCGAGTCCCCCGCCACCGCGGCGAGCGCAGCAGTCTGGTCACCGATTCTCGTGTTGCCGGAGTTCGTCGAACTGCGGCGTCGACGCCGGGCGGTCACTGCCGGACTCGGCCTGATCGCGATCGCACTGTTCTCAGGCTTTCTCGTCGGATTCGCGTTCTTCCCCGAATTCCTCGGCGACAACTCGGCGTTCGGCATTCCGCTGTCGCTGTGGGTGGTCTTCTCCCAGTTCGCCGGCACCTGGGTGCTCGTGTACGCGTACTTCCGGCTTTCCCGAACCTATATCCAACCCGCAGCCGATGCCGCAGTCCGGGCCATCGCGCAACGTGATCAGGAGGTTGCCTCATGACCGGCGACGCCGATTTCCTCGCCATCGGCATCTGCGCTGCCGTCATCTCACTCACGCTGTGGGTGACCTTCGCCGCATCGCGCCGAAGCCGGAGCGCCACCGGGTTCTTCGCTGCGGGACGCTCGATCACCGGCTGGCAGAACGGTTTCGCGATCGCCGGCGAATTCATTTCCGCCGGTAGCTTCCTGGGCACCACCGGCTTGATCTTCTACAAGGGCGTCGACGGCGCCGTCATTCTGTGCACGTCCGTGGTCTCCTTCCTCCCCGTCCTCTTCCTCCTCGCCGAGAAGATGCGGAACGTCGGAAAGTTCACGCTCGCGGATGTTCTGGTGTTCCGGACCGGCGCACGACGCGTCCGGGTGGTGGTTGCGCTCAGCACCATCGTCACCGGCACGTTCGTGCTGCTCGCCCAGCTCGTGGCGGCGGGTGTCCTGCTCGAGTCCGTCTCGGGGATCCCGTTCGGGCTCTCCGTCGTGGTGGCCGGATCACTCATGGGCATCTACGTCTTCGTCGGCGGAATGCTGGCGACCACGTGGGTTCAGGTGATCAAGTCGTCCATCCTGTCGATCCTGGCGATCGTGGTGTGCCTCGGGATCCTCGCGAAGTTCGGCTTCAGCGTGCCCGGCATGCTCGGGGCGGCAACCTCGAACGCGGCAGCCGGAGACGCGATCCTCTCGCCGGGTCTGATCTTCGGGCAGACCGGTGCGATCAACCTGATCTCGTACTCCCTGGCGTTCGCGCTCGGCACGGCCGGTATGGCACACATCCTGATTCGCTTCTTCACCGTCCCCGAGGCCGCGACGGCCCGGAAGTCGCTGGGCTGGACCGTCGCACTGTGCAGCATCTTCTATCTGATCGTCATCGTCATGGGCTTCGGCACCGCCGCGCTTCTCGGTCCCGACGGGGCGGATCGTGTCGGCGCCGGCGGCAATCTCGCGGCACCCACGCTGGTCACGGAACTGGGCGGAGGCGTCGGCACCATCGGTGGTTCGATAGCGCTGGCCATGGTGGCTGCCGTCGCGTTCGCGAGCATCGTCGCCGTCGTCGCGGGCGTCGTGATCTCGGCTGCGGGAACGTTCGCCCACGACGTGTGGCCCACCCTCACCCGCCGGAAGTCGGCCGACGCCGGCACGGAGACTGCGGATGCCCGCGAGGCGAAGATCGCCCGGTATGCGGCGGTCGCGTTCAGCGTCGTCGCGATCGGACTGACGATGGCGATCGGCGACACTACAAATATCACCTACTTCATGGGTATGGCCTTCATGGTCGCCGGCAGTGCGCACCTGCCCAGCCTGCTGCTCAGCCTCAACTGGCGGCGGTTCAACAGCACAGGCGCCGTGTGGGGCATCTCGGTCGGATTGGCATCCACCGTGGTCAGCCTGATGTTCACGGAGGCGCTCTGGCTCGGTAGTGGTCCGGCGCCGCTGACCATTCAGTTGCCGGTGATCATCACGATGCCGCTCGGGTTGGCCGCCGCTGTGATCGGCTCACTCGCCGGCGAACGCTTTCACGGACGTTCGATGGATCGAGACGAGAAGTTCGCCGAGATGCTGGTTCGAGCCGAGACCGGTATCGGCGCGGAACTCGCCGAGACGCACTAGGTTTCACGCTCGGCCGCTGCCGTCGCCATCGCGGCGGGGGCAGCGGCCGTGACGTGGTTCCGGCGCGACCCTGGACAGCTCCTGTACCTATCGGTACAGTCTGTACTGAAAGGTACAAGACCTACCGAAGGAGCGCTCACCATGTCCGTTCGACCACCCGTCCCACCGTTCACGCGCGACACCGCGATCGCGAAGGTTCGCGCCGCCGAGGACGGCTGGAATTCTCGTGATCCCGAGAAGGTCGCGCAGGCTTACACCGAGGACAGTTGGTGGCGCAATCGGTCCACCTTTCTGCAAGGGCGCCGCGAGATCGTAAACTTCCTCGCCGGGAAGTGGGACCGCGAACTGGAATACCGTCTGATCAAGGAACTGTGGGCGCACGACGGGAATCGGATCGCGGTCCGGTTCGCGTACGAGTTCCACAACACCGACGGGCAGTGGTTCCGCGCGTACGGCAACGAGAACTGGCAGTTCGACGACAACGGTCTGATGCGGTGGCGTCACGCCAGCATCAACGACGTGCCGATCGACGAATCCGACCGCAAGTTCTTCTGGGACATGTCCGGCGTGCGACCGTCGGATCATCCCGGGCTGAGCGATCTCGGCCTCTGACCGGCACACGAGGAGTAGTCATGCCCCGAGCAGTAGCCGAGCGCGGCGACGTCGTCCCCGTGCTGGCGGAGGTGTTCCGATCCCACGGGTTCGACGGCGCGAGCCTGGCCGTCATCACCGAGCACACCGGACTCGGCAAAGGCAGCCTGTACAACTTCTTCCCCCGCGGCAAGGACGAGATGGCCGAGGCCGTCCTCGACGAGGTCGACGCCTGGTTCCAGACCGCCGTATACCTGCCGCTGCGCGGGTCCGAGCCCGCCGCCGCCCGTCTGGAGCGGATGTTCGACGAGGTCGAGACGTACTTCCGGTCGGGTCGCCGAATCTGCCTGTTCGGCGCGTTCGCGCTCGGCCTCGAACGCGACCGCTTCGCCGACCGGGTCCGCGCCTACTTCACCGATTGGGTCGATTCGCTCGCCGGCGCCCTCGCCGACGCAGGCCACGGCAGGCCGTCGCGGCCGCTCGCCGAGGAGGTCGTCGCGGGAATCCAGGGCGCGCTCGTCCTGGCGCGTGCCCTGGACGACCCCGACAGCTTCACGCGCATCCTCACCCGGCTACGCCGCTCGGTCGGGGATCCGACGACATCGCGCGCGTAGGATTCGAATGCGTCAACTCGAGAAGTGAGGCAGCCGTGATCTTCATCGTCGTCAACTTCACCGTGAAACCGGACCACGCGGACGGCTGGCTCGACCTGGTGCAGCCGTTCACCGACGCGACCCGAAACGAACCGGGCAACCTGTGGTTCTACTGGTCGCGGGCGGTGGAGGATCCGGATCTGTACGTCCTCGTCGAAGCATTCCGTGACGACGACGCCGCCGTCGCCCACGTGCAGAGCGAGCATTTCCGGAACGCCATGCGCGAGTTGAAACCCGCCCTCGCGCAGACGCCGCGGATCATCAACACCACGATCGACGGCACCGAGTGGTCGCTGATGGGTGAACTCGAAGTCGACTGACCCCGCCCGGCTTCACCCTGAAGTCGCGTGCACAGCGCGTTAGCCTGGACACGTGGCTTCCGATCTCACCGAATTCGACGCAGTGATTTTCGACTTCTCCGGCACACTGTTCCGGCTGGAGGAGGACGACAGTTGGATGGCCGATCTCACCGACCACGACGGTGAACCGTTCGACCTCCACCAGCAGGCCGAGTTGATGCGGCGCATGACGGCGCCCGTCGGTCAGACCGTCGAGATGGATGCCGCCGAGCACCACGCGTGGACGAACCGCGACCTCGACCCTCGGTTCCACCGGCAGGCGTACCTCGACGTCCTGCGCAAGTCCGGGGTCGCGCACGAGGACCAGGCGGTCGGGCTGTACGAGCGGGTCATCGACCCGGGATGCTGGAGCGCATACCCCGATACCGCAGAAGTGCTTGCGTCACTGAAGGACCGGGGAATCAAGGTCGCGGTGCTGAGCAACATCGCGTTCGACATCCGGCCCGCGTTCGCGGACCTGGGAGTCGAGCATCTCGTCGACGCGTTCGTGCTGTCGTTCGAGGTGGGCGCGATCAAACCGGACCCGAAGATCTTCGAGCACGCCCTCGCCGCACTCGGTTCCGAGCCCGAACGAACTCTCATGATCGGCGACAGCGAGGAAGCCGACGGCGCGGCCCGAAACGTGGGCTGCGCGTTCGCACTCGTCGAACCCCTTCCCCTCGCGGAGCGCCCGGACGGCCTCCGAACAGCCCTCGGTGCCTTCGGCCTGTGAGTACTTATTAACCACGGGCGGTTAATAAGTACTCACGGGCGCGAAGCGCGACCGGTGATGAGAGGAAGATCGAGTGCGGTCACCAGCCCGGGCTTCGCCTCGACCACGGCGTGCACCGAATTCACCAGCCGCATCGCGGTGACGATCATCCCTGACACGTTGTGGTCGCCGTGCTCGCCGTGGTGAGTGAACTCGACGGTCATCACGGGCTCGCCCGTGATGTCGATGCGGTAGCACCCGTCGCCGCGGGTGGGTTTCGGCCAGTCCGGTTTCTGTTCGGGGTGGGTGCGGGTGACGTGTTCGAGGACCACGCGGGGCACCCCGTCGACCGTGCCGACGACTTCGAACCGCACCGCCGCCGCCGTTCCCTTCGCGATGTGGCACGAGAGAATGTCCAGGTCCTGCTCGGCGGGGATGCGTTCGAACTTCTCCACCAGCGGTTCGTCGAGCGTGAGGTCCAGTCCCGCAGCGATCTGGCGGACGACGCTCCCCCACGCCAGCGACAGCACGCCCGGCTGGAACAGCATCGGCGTCTCCTCGACGGGTTTACCGAAACCGAAGATCTCGGTCATCACCACCGGCTGGTAGTAGGTGGAGTAGTCGGCGATCTCGGAGCATCGCACCTCGTCGATCCGCTGCGACAGGCTCGTCATGGCCAGCGGCAGAACGTCGTTCGCGAATCCGGGGTCGATACCGTTCACGTGGAGGCTCGCGTCTCCCTGCTCGCCGGCGTCGTGGATGCGGTCGACGAGTTCGTCCGGGACCACACCGATCGGGTACTGCAACAGAACAGGTCCCGAGGACACGACGTTGATACCCGCCTCGAGGAAGGAGATCAGGTCCTCGATGGCGTCGAAGATGCGGTCGTCCGTCATCGCGGTGTGCACGATGCAGTCCGGCTTCAGGGCGAGAAGTGCCGCCTTGTCGCCGGTCGCCTTCACCCCGAGTTCTCTTCCGAGACCGGCCAGCTCCCCGGCGTCCTTCCCGACCTTCTCCGGATTGGACACCCACACGCCGACCAGTTCGAGGTCGTCGCGGGCGTCGATCCCTGCGATGGCGTGACGCCCGACCGTACCGGTGGACCATTCGACGACGCGGTATCTCATGAGTTCTCTCCGAGTTCCAGAAGTAGCACCCCTCCCGCGAATGTAACAGGTTCTAGTTTACCCGGGTGGACGATTGACGAAGAGCGCCGTCGCGGTTCGGCGTCAGGGAGAATCCATACGTATGACACCCACCGACGTCTACCGCGCACCGATGCGTTCCCGTCGCGACGACGTGGACCCAGAGCTCGCGGTGCAGCGCGCGCTCGCGATGGACGTGTGTGGAATCGGCGGGTTGCTGGCCCCACCTCCTGCCGATCTGAGCGAGGCGCTCGATGCGACCGAGCGCACCTACGGCGATCCGGCCGCACGCCGGCTCGAACGCTTCACGCAGGTGCTGGACGGATCGTTCGTCTGGTCGCGTGACGCCGACGGGCTCTACCTCCTCGGCCGGATCGACGGTCCGTGGCGCTACGACTCGAGTCCGGAGGCCGCGGCTGTGGATCTGGTGCACCTCCGAGACTGCGAGTGGCTCGACGCACCCGTCGCCGAGCTCGACGTACCGCCCGCGACCGTGCACACCTTCGCCCGCGGTGGACGCAACTTCCAGCAGACCCACCACCCTGACATCGCCGAGCAGACGCAGCGCGTGTGGGACCGCGGAAGGCGGTGACCCGACGATCCGCGAGGCACAGTGCGGGTGTGCCGGATCTTGAACTGCCGACGAACCTCGTGCGAGAGATGGCCGAGTACGACGCACCCGACGCGCCGTGCCGAACGTGGCTGGCCGACCTCCCCGCCGTCGTCGAAGCGGTGAGTCGGGAGTGGTCGCTGGACGTCGGTCGCCCGTTCCAACCCGGCGGCGTGACGTCCTGGACGGCGCCCGCACGCACCGCCGCCGGCGAACGCGTGGTGCTGAAGATCGGCTGGCGACACGACGAGGCACTGCACGAGGCGGACGGACTCGCGGCCTGGAACGGTGAGGGCGCCCTCCGACTGCTCGACCACCGCGTGCTCGACCACACCACGGCGCTGCTCCTCGAAGCCTCCGAACCCGGCACCCGCTCACCAGCATGTGCGACGTGTGGGCCGACGAGTTCGAGGAGAAACTCGCCCGTGCACCGCACCTGGATCCGAGCCTGGCGCGAACCGGTATGGAGCTGTTCCGCGAACTACCCAGGACGGCAACACAGTCGCGGCTGCTGTGCACGGACCTTCACCCCGACAACGTGCTGTCTGCCGCGCGCGAGCCGTGGCTGGTGATCGATCCCAAACCGTATGTCGGCGATCCGACGTACGACGTGCTGCAGCACATGCTCGACCATGTCGACCGCCTCGCCGCCGACCCCGTCGGATTCGCGAGCCGGATAGCGGGCCTGCTCGGCCTCGACCGCGAGCGGTTGCGCCTGTGGCTGTTCGCGCGCTGCGTGGAGGGGTCGATCGACCAGCCCCGGCTCTGGCACATTGCCGCGATGCTTCACCTGTGAGTACTTATTAACCGCCCGTGGTTAATAAGTACTCACAGGTGAAGCTACCAGCGGTACCCGAGCAGGCCGAGGACGAATTCGAGCCAGTCGGGAAGTCCGGGGTCGCGGAACATCAAGGGCCTCCTCAGTACGCAACGGTGTCGATCTCTCTATCGGCAGCGAAGACCCCGGCGTTAGAGCACTGCACCTCGCGAGATTTACAAATCTTCATATTTGTCTAGACCCTGGATCAAAGTCCGTGTACTGTCCAAATGAGAGTGAGCTGGTTCATACCGGTACGGCCACTGGACGAGGAGGTTCGGATCGTGACGACGTCGAATATCAGCGGGATGACAGGAGAGGCACCACCGGAAGCGTGGCGTGACCGCAAGCGCTACCTGTGGTTGATGGGATTGATTCCCCCGACCTCACTGTTCCTCGCTGCGGGGCTCGTGTGGGCTTTCAACCAATTGGGATGGTCGGCGGCGGCTCCGGTGTGGTGGTGGATCGGCGCCCTGCTGCTGTTCGGACTGCTTCCACTCCTCGACAGGTTCTTCGGGCCCGACGGCCAGAACCCTCCCGAGGAAGTGATGGAACAGCTCGAGAACGACAGGTACTACCGGTACTGCACCTACGTGTTCATCCCGTTCCAGATGGCGAGCCTGGTGTTCGCGTGCTACCTCTGGTCGGCGGACAACCTCTCCTGGCTCGGCATCGACGGCGGCCTCGGGCTGGTGTCGAAGGTCGGCGTCGCGTTCACCGTCGCCGTCATGGGCGGCATCGGCATCAACACCGCACACGAGATGGGCCACAAGAAGACCGAGCTCGAACGGTGGCTGGCCAAGATCACTCTCGCGCAGACCTTCTACGGTCACTTCTACATCGAGCACAACCGTGGCCACCACGTTCGGGTTGCCACGCCGGAGGATCCGGCGAGTTCACGCTTCGGTGAGAGCTTCTGGACGTTCCTGCCCCGCAGCGTCTGGGGAAGCCTGAAGTCGTCCTGGGAGCTCGAGAAGACGCGGATGCAGCGACTCGGCAAGAGCACGTGGAGCATTCACAACGATGTGCTCAATGCCTGGCTCATGTCGGTCGCGTTGTTCGGTGTGCTCATCGCCATCTTCGGTCCGGTCGTCATCCCGTTCCTGATCATTCAGGCGGTCTACGGTTTCTCTCTCCTCGAGACGGTCAACTACCTCGAGCACTACGGCTTGATGCGTCAGAAGACCGCCAGCGGCCGCTACGAGCGCTGCGCTCCCTCACACAGCTGGAACTCCGACCACATCGTGACCAATATCTTCCTGTACCACTTGCAGCGTCACAGCGACCATCACGCGAACCCGACCAGGCGGTACCAGACGCTCCGGAGCATGGACGGCGCCCCCAACCTGCCCAGCGGCTACGCCAGCATGATCACGCTCGCGTACTTCCCGCCGCTCTGGCGCAAGGTGATGGATCACCGCGTGCTCGACCACTACGACGGCGACATCACGCGCGTGAACATCCAACCCGGCAAGCGCGAGAAGGTGCTGGCCAAGTACAGCGGCGGAGTTCGGTGATGGCCGCCTACCAGTGCCCGGTCTGCGACTACGTCTACGACGAGGCGTCCGGCGCACCGCGTGAGGGATTCCCCGCCGGCACCGCGTGGGCCGATGTGCCCGACGACTGGTGCTGCCCCGACTGCGGGGTCCGCGAAAAGATCGATTTCGACCCGAAGGTGGCGTGACATGAGTACCGATTTCAAGCTCTACCGCTGCGCCCAATGCGGATTCGAATACGACGAGGCCGAGGGATGGCCGGAGGACGGCATCGAGCCCGGCACCAGGTGGGACGATATTCCCGAGGACTGGTCGTGCCCCGACTGCGGGGCCGCCAAGGCGGACTTCGACATGGTCGAGGTCAGCCGGGCGTGAGCGCACTGTCGAACCTTTCCACGGAACTGTCGACGGTGGTCATCGTCGGGTCCGGTATCGCAGGTGCGAGCGCCGCGCAGACGCTCCGGTCGGAAGGCTTCAGCGGGCGCGTCGTCCTGATCGGAGACGAACCCGCACCGCCGTATCGGCGGCCGACGGTGTCGAAGGACTTCCTGTCGGGTGCCACGGCCGCGGAGAAGACCGCGCTGAAACCGGACTCTTTCTGGAAGGAAAGAGATATCGAATTGATCACCGGTGCAACGGCAGTCGAACTCGACACCCGGCGGAAGTTGCTGACGCTCTCGTCCGGAGTAACACTGTCGTACAGTGCCCTGCTGCTCGCGACCGGCGGCCGGGCCCGGAAACTCGAGGGTGTCTCCGGTGCGCACGTGTTCACTCTGCGGTCGATGGCCGATGCCGATTCCCTTCGCGAGTCGATTCGGCGCACCGGTTCCCTGCTCGTGATCGGCGGAGGTCTCATCGGATGTGAGGTCGCGGCCACGGCGCGGTCGCTCGGCGCGGAGGTCACCGTCCTCGAACGGGACCCGTCACTCCTCAGTCGAATTGTGCCCCCGGAAATCTCGACGATGATCGCGTCGCTGCACTCCGAGAACGGCGTCGACGTCCGCACGGATGTCGCCCTGTCCTCGCTCGACGTGAGCGACGACGGCTCCGCCCGCGCCACCGCGGACGACGGTCGAAGTTGGAGTGCCGGCACCGTCCTCGTGTCGGTCGGAACGGTCCCCGAGGTCACGCTCGCGGTCGCGGCGGGACTGCGCGTGCACAACGGCATCACCGTCGACGGGCAGTTTCGCACCTCGGCCGACGGCGTCTACGCGGCCGGAGACGCGGCCAACATCCCCGGTGCGCGTGACTCCGAGCGATACCGTTCCGAACATTGGAACGGCGCTCAGGCGCAGGGGATTGCCGCCGCGCACTCCATCCTCGGAAAGCCCATGCCGTTCACCGACGTTCCGTGGGGGTGGTCCACGCAGTACGGCCACAACGTGCAGTTCGCCGGCGCGACCCGTTTCGACGACGACTACGTGATCCGCGGTTCGATCGACGATCGCGATTTCACAGCGGTCGCGGTCCGTGGGAGCACGCCGGTCGGGGTCATCGCCGTGGGCCGCCCGAAAGACCTCCGAACCGTGCGCACGATGATCGCCCGGGGCGGCACAGTCGACCGCGCCGCGCTGGCGGACGAGTCGGTTGCTCTGACCGACGTGCTCGCCGGCGAGCGGGAAGGTCGGGTCGCGGCCGCCCGCTAGCATCGAGGTCATGTCCGCAGACGACCGCACCGAGCGACAGAGTCGATACCGGCTGGCCGCGACGTCGCTGATGCGGGAGACAACCCTCGATGCGCTTCGGGAACTGCTGCTCGAACGTCCCTGGCCGACAATCACCGTGACCGACGTCGCGGTCGCCGCGGGGCTGAGCAGGCAGACGATCTACAAAGAGTTCCGATCGCGGCGCGGGTTGGCGGAGGGGTACGCACTTCGGCTGACCGACAGCCTCGTCACCGTCATCGAATCCGCTCTGTACGAGAACCCCGGCGACGCGACAACTGCTCTGCGGGAAGGTTATGCGACGTTCTTCGAACTCAGCGGAGCCGATCCCCTGGTGATGTCGCTGCACCAGGGGAAGGCACCCGAGGATCTGCTGCGCCTGATCACGACGGACAGCAACATCATCATCCGCCCCGCGGCCGAACGGCTGGCACAGACGTTGCAACGGTCGTGGGTGAACTCGTCCCCGGACGACGCGGACATCATCGCGCACGCCATCGTCCGGCTCGCCTTGAGTTTCATCGCCAACCCACCCGAGGACACCGCGGCGGCGTCGGCGAACACCGCCCGGCTGTTCGCCCCGTTCGTTGCGGCGCCGCCACCCGTGAGTACTTATTAACCGCCCGGGGGCTGTTGCGGAATTGAGTGAGGGCGGTCCGGGTGCGGGTGTCTCGTGCCGCGGTGGGTGCCGGTGCGGGGGTGGCCCCCGCCGGGTCAGGGGGTGGCCGGGAGCGGGGTGCCTCCGGTCAGGTGGGTGAGGATCTTGCCGAGGTTGTGCACGGTGGCGTGGAACGCCCATTCGCTGCGGGCGCGGTCGAGGCCGCGGCTGGTGAAGCGGCGGAATCCGAGGTTGTGTTTGGCGTGCCCGAACACGGTTTCGGCGATGGGTGAGCGTTTGCGGTAGGTGGCGATACCGGCCTCGGTGCGCAGCCGGTGGGTCATGGCCTGGATCGGATCCGCTTGCGGCGGTGGCGGTCCGGTGACCGGATCAGCGGTGGCGGCGGCCTCGAGGTGACGGGATTTGCCGGTGGCGATCAACCGGTCCGGGCCCGGCGCGGTGAGGTTCTCGCGGGAGCAGTAGCCGGCGTCGAAGAGCATCACCCCGATCAGCTCCTCCGGGCTCGTGCCGGTCGGTTCCTTCCCACGTCGGGTGGCGTCGATCAGGTGCGCGGCCGCCCCGGCCTTGTCGACCATCTCGGGGAAATAGTCGTAGTCCGCCGGGCCGGTCCCGACCCCGGTGGCCAGGATCAACCCGTCCTCGCTGGTGAAGGCCTGGCAGTTGTAGCCCTGCACCCAGCCGCCGCCGCGCAGCGGCTGCAACCGCGAGTCGGGGTCGGTGGTGTTGCGGCGCCGCTGCCCGGCGGCGGCGGCGCGCTCACCCTGTTTGCGGAGGGCGGTGTCGAGTTCGGTGCGCCGGCGCCGGACCAGGTGGTGCTCGTCGACCGGCTTCGGTGCGAACCGGGTGCCCCCGCCCCCGGCCGCGGTGCCACCCTGGAACCGCTCGATCACCGCCTGCTGGGCGGCGACCGCCTCGGCCAGACGCCGCTCGGCGGCGGCGACCTCGGCCCCGACCGGCACCCGGCCCATCACCGTCTGGCCCGCGTCGAGCCGGGCCAGATAGTCCTGTGCTTTCCCCTCCCGCTCGCACTGTTCGGCGTCCTTCTCCGCGTCGAGCTGGGCCAATGCCTCGGCGATCCGGGCCGAGCGGGTGCTGGGATCGGCCAACTCCGCCGGCACCTGTCCCGGGCCCGAATCGTCCTCGCCGTAGAGGTCGTCCTCGGCGTCATCGGTGGCGGCGTGCGCGGCCACCGCGGCGGCGGCGATCCGCGCGGCCTCGGCCTCGGCTGCCCGGCGCAGCCCGTCCTCGGTGCGGTTGGCGTCCTTCGATGCGTTCGAGGCGATCTTCACCCCGTCCAACGCGATCGTCTCGAGTCGGCCCAGACCCAACCGTGCGGCCAGGATCAGGACCTGCGTGAACAGGGCCTCGCAGGCGGTGTGGTTGTCCTTGCGGAACCGTGAGATCGTCACGTGATCGGGGGTGTCGCCGGCGCAGATCACCCGGTAGGACACCACCTCCGAGCAGGCCCGCTCGATCTGCCGCGACGACCGCACCCCCCGCGACCACGCCCAGATCAGCAGGGTCACCAGCATGTCCGGGTCGTACCCGGCGCGCCCGGCACCCCCGGTGCGGCGAGAGTCGTGAAAGGCGCTGGTGTCGAGATGGGTGTCGACGATCTCGATCACCGTCCACACCGGATGCGTGGGCGGCACCCACTCCCGCATGTCCGGCGGCAACAAAAACTGCTGATCACGATTCACCGGTCGATACCCCTTGGCCACCAACACATTATCCAAGAAACATCAGGTCGGGGCGCCGCGGCACGCGGACACCCCGACCCGGAAATTTGAAACAGCCCCCCCGACGTTAATAAGTACTCACGGGGGCGTCAGCCCAGCGGCGTGCCGACGTAGTTCTCGGCGATGAGGGTGCGGCCGGCCACGGAGCGGGTGACCATGTCGAGTTCGGCGACCTGCCGCTTGTGGCCGAATCCGGTGTCGTCGGGGAGTCGGTGCAGCATCGAGGACATCCACCAGGAGAAGTGCTGGGTCCGCCACACGCGTGGGAGGACGCTGTCGGTGTAACCCTCGAGCCCAGCCCGACTGCGGGTGGCGAAGTATTCGGCCATCGCCTTGGACAGGAAGTACACGTCGGCGATCGCCAGGTTCATGCCCTTGGCGCCGGTGGGGGGCACGGTGTGGGCGGCGTCGCCGGCGAGGAAGAGGTTGCCGTGCTGCATGGGTTCGCACACGAAGCTGCGGAACTGCAGGATCGACTTCTGGAAGATCTTGCCGTCCTTGATCTCCGCGCCTTCGCCGTCGACGCGGGCGTGCAGTTCCGACCAGATGCGGTCGTCGGACCAATTGTCGACGGAGTCGTCCGGGTCGACCTGCAGGTAGTGCCGCTGGACCTCCGGGGTGCGGGTGCTGATGAGCGCGAAGCCGCGGGGGTGGTTGGCGTAGATCAGTTCCTCGGACGACGGCGGGGCCTCGGCGAGGATGCCGAACCAGGCGAACGGGTACTGGCGGAAGTGGTCGGTGCGCACGGTGGTCTCGGGGATGAGACCGCGGGTGGTGGTCCGCGAGCCGTCGCAGCCGGCGACGAGTGCGCAGGTGAGTGTCTGCTCGTTGCCGTCGGCGTCGAGGTAGGTGATCTTCGGGTTGTCGGACGTGTGGTCCAGGACCTGTACGTCGGAGACGCCGAAGCGGATGTCGCCGTCGTCGTCGAGACGCCGGGCGATGAGATCCTTGAGGACCTCGTGCTGCGGGTAGACGGTGACGGCGCGGCCACCGGTCAGTTCGTCGAAGTCGATGCGGTGGCCGCGACCGCCGAACCGCAGTTCGATGCCGTGGTGGGTGAGTCCTTCACGCTTGACGCGGTCGCCGAGTCCGGTGTCGACCATCAGGTCGACGGTGTTCTGTTCGAGCACACCGGCCCGGATCGTGCCCTCCACCTCCTCGCGGGTGCGGCTTTCGAGCACGACGGAATCGATGCCCTTCAGGTGCAGGAGATGGGACAGCATCAGTCCTGCGGGACCCCCGCCGACGATCCCGACCTGTGTGTTCATGAGCAGACTCCTCGCGTAGTTCGTGACACCAGTCACTGTGCTGCCCGCCGTGTGATCGCAACACCCCCTCTTTCACTGAGTGAAAGGCGAGCTACGCGACACCGCGGGAAATGCCGCGCGCGGCCGCCCGCACCGCCGGGATCAGGGGGGCGGGATCCTTCTCCGCCGGAACCACGACGGACACCGCGGCCACCACCTCACCCGTCGACCGCGACACCGGCGCGGCCACGGCCAGCGTTCCTACGTTGAGGTGTTCGCGGCAGGTGACCCACCCGGTCCGGCGGATGTCGTCGAGGGTGCTGCGCAGCCGATGTTCGGTGGTGATGGTCGACGGGGTGAAGCGTTCGAGGCCCGCCGCGAGGACCTCGTCGAGCAGGTCTTTGCCGCCGAACGCCAACAGCACCAGGCCGCCGCTCGACGCGTGCAGCGGCAACCGGCCACCGGCCCTCCCGACGACGGTCACGGCACCCCGCGCCGACAGCCGTTCGATGTAGAGCGCCTCGAGATCTTCCCGGACCACGAGCTGGACGTTTTCGCGCGTCGCCTCGTACAGGTCCTCGAGGTACGGCAACGCCACCTGCCGCAATCCGTGGGCGCGGGGCGCGAGCGCACCCAACTCCCACAGCCGCACCCCGATCTCGTAGTGCCCGTCGTCGACGCGTTCGAGGGCGCCGTTGTCGACCAGTTGACGGCACAGCCGGTGCACCGTCGGCAGCGGCAGTCCGGTGCGCCGGCTCAGCTCCGACTGCGATAACCGAGGGCGCTCCGAGGTGAACGAACCCAGCACCAGGAAGGCACGTCCCAGCATGCTGCGGTCGTCTTCGGCCATGCCGCCAGTATCCCGGTCACCACCAGCGGGTGGCGATGCCGATCTGCCGGTCGAGTGCGGGGACGAGGCTCCGGACGTACGTCGCCGAGAGGTGATGCGAATCGTGGTACACGAGAATGTTTCCCTGCACGACGCGGCAGATCGCCACGTCACACACGGCGTCCGTGAGATCGAGCGGATACACCGACGGCAGGTCGCGGGCCGCCTCGAGTGTGGGGTTGTCCGTGGCCAGCACGTCGTCGCGGGGCATTCCGCAGCTGTCGGCGTGGCCGCCGTCGGCCAGGCAGTCGACGGCCGAGTACGGGACGCCGTCGTCGTGCAGCCACGGAGTGTCGCGGATGCCGAGGAACGGGAGCCCGAAATCCGCGAGCCGCGCCCACAGGCCCACGTAGTCGTCGGGGGTGACGTCGCCGGCGCCCTCCTCGTTGGGGCGCGAGGACGTCGAGAACACCCAGTCCGGCCGGTGGTCACGAAGACGGTCGAGGACGTCGCGGGACCAGTCGCCGCAGTCGGGATACGGCTCGCCGGCGAGCAGCGGGACGTCCGCGACCGTCAGCGGGCACCCCATCTTGAGGTACGTCTCGACCCGGATGCCGCGCTGCTGCCCGATCCGATCGAGCGCGGGCACCCAGTGCTCGGCGTGGGAACTGCCCACCACGGCGATCGCCCGGTCGGCGGTGAGATCGCCGTACACGCAGGTGACGACGTCGCGTGTGCTCAGATCGGAGATGCAACCGTGGAGGGTCGGCTGCGGAAGATCTCCCGACGCCTCGAGCAGGGTGGGTCGCATGTTCGTGCGCGGCGCGAACGCGCCGTCGGTCAACGACGCCGCACCCGGGTACAGCCACGGGTCCAGCTCACCGACCCGGGCGGTCGTCTCGGGGTTGCGCACCAGATACACGTGCCAGCCGGACGCGGTCCCGACCACGGCGACGCCGAGGATCGCGACCAGCGCGGTCATCACCCGCCTCGGACGGGCGAACCCGGTCTGGAACCGCGCTTCGATCAGCCGCTGGGTGAGCCAGGCCAGCACCATCGACACGAGGATCACCGCGAGTCCGCCGAGCGCTCCGACCGCGGGCCGCTCCCGCCACGTGAGGTAGAAAATGAGGATCGGCCAGTGCCACAGGTACAGCGAGTACGCCAGGCCACCGAGTTCGACGAACGGCCGCGACGCCATCATCGTCACGACCCCCGGCTGCTCGGACCGGCCGGCGCCCGCGAGGATCAGCGCCACCGCCGCACCGACCGGGATCAGGGCCGCCGGTCCGGGGAACAGGGCAGCGCCGTCGACGAGGAACCCACACCCGAGGACAACGGCGAACCCCGACACCGCGAGGACGGTCCGCCACCGCCGGGGCAGCGCGACGCGGTGCACGACGAGCGCGAGCAGTGCGCCCGCGAGCAGCTCCCACAGTCGCGCGAACGTGTCGAAGTACGCCCACGACTGCCGGTCCTGCGACAGCACGGCCGCGTAGGTGAAGGACGCCACGAACCCCGCACCGAGCACACCGCCGAGGATGGGACGCACGAGACCGATCCGGCGGCGGCAGATACAGGCCACACCTGCCACCACCGCGAGGGCGAGCACGTAGAACTGCCCCTGAACGGACATCGACCACAGGTGCTGCAGCGGACTGACCGACGCGTCGGCGGCGGCGTAGTCGGACGCCGTCCGGGCCAGCTGCCAGTTCTGCACGTACAGCAGTGACGCGAGGAGTTGGTCCGCGATCGCCGACCACTGCGTGAACGGCCGCTGGATCACGGTCACGACCGCGGTAGCGGCCGACACCACCACGAGTGCGGGCAGCAGCCGGCGGGCGGTGCGCCGCAGGACGGCGGGAATCGACGGACCCGAATCCGCCCCGGCACGTCGCACGAGCATGCCGGTGAAGAAGAACCCGGAGAGGACCAGGAAGATGTCGACGCCGCCGGACACCCGCCCGAACCACACGTGATAGACCACGACCAGCGCGATCGCGATTCCGCGGAGACCGTCGAGGTCGTACCGGTAACCGCTCACGGCCGACGCCGCGGCGTGGCTCGGACGGCTCGCAGCCACCTGGGGGTTGGGTCTCACAATCCGTCCCTGCTCATCGACTCGGTACCCGATCGATTATCCACACGGGGTTTACCAGTTCTTGACCAACCGGGGTGTGGAGTAGCCGATGTTTGACAGGCAACTATGGCGCGCCACACAATAAGTCCGCCTATAGAACTAGGGTTCGCATCGCGAACAGCGCACATCACCGCCGAACGTCGAGGACACCATGACCACTTCCCAACGAAGCGCCGCCCGCGCCTCCACCGCCCTCTGGGTCGCGCCCCTCTGCTGGGTAGCCGTGCTGCTCGACGGCTTCGACCTGGTGGTCCTCGGCGCCGTCATCCCTTCCCTCCTCGACTACGAGGACTGGGGTCTGACCACGGGAACGATCACGTTCATCTCGACTTTCGGCCTGGTCGGCATGACCATCGGCGCGCTGGTCATCGGGACGCTCACCGACGTCATCGGACGCCGGCGGGCCCTCCTGTATGCCGTTGCGGCCTTCTCCGTTCTCACGCTCCTCTGCGCGGTGGCACCCAATCCGTTCTTCTTCGGACTGTTCCGTTTCCTTGCGGGAGTCGGACTCGGCGGCGCACTGCCGACGGCGCTGGCCCTGGTCAACGAGTTCTCGAAGAGGCAGGGTGGCGGTTCCGCGTCGACGCTGCTGATGACCGGATATCACGTGGGCGCCGTCGCAACCGCTGCGCTGGCGATCGTGCTGATCGAACCGTTCGGCTGGCGTTCGATGTTCGTCGTCGGCGCACTGCCCGCCGTGGTCCTGATTCCGCTGATGCTGCGGTACCTCCCTGAGTCCCCGTCGTACCTGCTGGCGCACGGCAAGCGCGCCGAGGCCGAGGCCGTCGCGAAGCAGTACGGCCTGGAACTGGAGGCGGCACCCGCCGCCGACGCTCCCGTCGCGGCCTCGGCGAACCCGGTGCGCGCCCTGTTCTCGCGTCCGTTCCTGCGCAACAGCATCGCCATCTGGGTCACGTCGTTCATGGGACTGCTGCTCGTCTACGGCCTCAACACGTGGCTGCCGACGATCATGCGCGAGGCGGGCTACAACCTCGGCGCGTCGCTGACGTTCCTGCTGATCCTCAACGCGGGCGCGGTGGTCGGACTGCTGATCGCGGGCGGCGTCGCCAACAAGATCGGCCCGCGCACCGCAGCCATCATCTGGTTCGCGGGCGCCGCGGTGTTCCTCGCCCTGCTCAGCGTCAAGGTGTCGTTCGGCATCTACGCCCTGGTGTTCCTCGCCGGTTGCTTCGTGTTCAGCGCACAGGTGCTCGTGTACGCGTTCACGAGCGCCAACCACCCGCCGCAGATCCGCGCCACCGCGCTCGGCTGGTCGGCCGGTGTGGGCCGGGTGGGCGCGATCTGCGGTCCGATCCTCGGCGGCGTCCTGCTGGGCGCCGGCTACGCGGTTCCGTGGGGCTTCTACACATTCGCCCTGGTAGGACTGTTCGGAGCGATCGCCATCTCGTCGACGCGGACGGTGCGCTGAACTCCTGACAGCCGTCCGATGAGTTTCGGGAGTGGGCGCGGTCTATATCGGCGAGGATGAATCGACGAGGACCTGCGAGAGGAACTGCGCCATGAAACCCATCACCCCCTGCCTCTGGTTCGACACCCAAGGCGAAGAGGCCGCGAAGTTCTACACGTCCCTGTTTCCGAATTCGCGGATCACGGAGGTCACCCACTACGGTCCGAACACTCCCGGTCCGGAGGGGGCGGTGTTGACGGTGTCCTTCGAGATCAACGGGCAGCCGTTCATCGCGCTCAACGGCGGCCCGCAGTTCACGTTCGACGAGGCCATCTCCTTCGAGATCCTGTGTGCCGACCAGGAAGAAGTGGACCGGTACTGGGACGCCTTCACCGACGGAGGCGAGGAAAGCCAATGCGGTTGGGTCAAGGACCGTTTCGGCGTGTCCTGGCAAGTGGTGCCCGAGCGGCTGTACGAACTCATGCGCGACCCGGACGACGCGAAGGCGCAGCGCGCCATGCAGGCCATGCTGAAGATGCGCAAACTCGACGTCGCCGAACTCGAGAAGGCGGCCGAGCAGGCGTGACGCCTGCCGACGAGAAGGTGGACGGCATGAACGCGGACGGCAAGACCCACATCAACGGGGTACACACGGTCGCGGTTCCCGTGACCGATCAGGATCGGTCGCTCGAATTCTATGTGGGCACACTCGGTTTCGAGCGCCGCATGGATGCAGAGTTCAGCCCCGGTCAGCGGTGGGTGGAGGTGGCGCCGCCGGGTTCGGCGACGTCGATCGCCCTCGTCCCGACCCGTGACGGCGTCCCGGTGGGCGTCGAGACGGGCATCCGCCTGACCACCTCGGACGCCGACGCCGACCGTGCGACCCTGTCGGCGAACGGCGTCGACGTGGACGCGGAGGTGCTGCGGATGGGCGACTACGTGCCGCCCATGTTCTACTTCCGGGACCCGGACGGCAACAAATTGGTCATCGTCGAAGTGGGGTGAGTTGCACCCCCGACGACAGGGTCAGCACCTGGTCGGCGCGTTCCGCGTCGTGGGATTCGTGTGTGGCCACGACGACGGTCGCACCGCGCGCGGCCTCTTCGCCGACGATGTCGCCGATCACCGCGCGGGCTTCCGCGTCGACACCGGTGGTCGGCTCGTCGAGGAGTAACAGGTCGCCGCGTTGCACGAGCGCCTGCGCGAGCAGGGCACGTTGACGCTGGCCGCCCGACAGTGTGCCGATCCGCCGCCGGCCGAGGTCTGCGAGACCGAGCCTGTTCAGCGCCTCGTCGACGGCCTCCCGGTCTCCGGGCGTGAGTCGTTGCCACAAGCCACGCCGGTGCCAGGCTCCCATGGCCGCCACCTCGTGCACTGTCAGCGGTAGCTGATCGCTCACCGCATTGCGTTGCGGCACATACGCCGTGCCCAACCCCTTCGTGCCGTCGATCCGTCCCGCCGTCGGTCGCGCGATGCCCGCGAGGCACTGCAGGAGCGTCGATTTTCCCGAGCCGTTGTGCCCCACGACGGCCGTGACGGTGCCCGGCGTGAGCCGCACGCTCACACCGTTCAACGCCGGGGTCGGGCCGTACCGAACCGCGATTTCGCTTACGACAATCATTATCGTTAGATTAGCAGAGCGCAGTGGCTACTCGACCCCCTGATGGTGTCCTTCGTCCGGCGTGCGCTCTTCGCGGGAATGCTGGTGTCCGTCCTCTGCGGGCTTGTGGGCACGTGGGTCGTGTTGCGCGGCATGGCGTTCATGAGCGAGGCCATCTCACACGGCATGCTGCCCGGAGTGGCCGTCGCCTATCTCGCCGGCGCGAATCTCCTCGTCGGCGCGGCCGTGAGTGCGGTCGTCATGATCCTCGGCGTCGCCTGGGTCTCGAAGAACTCGCGACTGTCCGAGGACACCGGGATCGGCCTGCTGTTCGTCGGCATGCTCGCGCTGGGTGTCGTGATCGTCTCGCGCGCACGGTCGTTCGCGGTCGATCTCACAGCCTTCCTGTTCGGCGATGTCCTGTCGGCGACACGAGGAGATCTGCTCTGGCTCGCGGCGGCGGCCGCGGTCGCCGGGATCGTCTCGGTGATCGCGTACCGCCCGTTCGTCGCCCTCGTCTTCGATGAACGCAAGGCCCACACCCTGGGCCTGCAGCCGCGATGGGCGCACCTCGCACTGCTCGCACTGGTGGTCCTCGCGGTGGTCGCCTCGTTCCGCATCGTCGGCACCCTGCTCGTGTTCGGCCTCCTCGTCGCCCCGTCCGCCACCGCAGCACTGTTCGGCAGGTCGATCGGCGCGACGATGGCAATTGCCGTGCTCCTCGGCTGGTCCGCCACGTTCGCCGGGCTGATCGTGTCGTGGAATGCCGACACCGCTGCGGGCGCGACGATCGCCGGAATCGCCGTGCTCCAGTTCTTCGTCGCGGCCCTCGCCCGGTCGGCGGCGCGACGACTTCGGCCTGCCCTTGTGCCGACCCCGATACCGTTCGATAGATGGAGACCCTGAATGCCGAACACGACCCTCGCCCACGCAGCAATCGCCGCGGTCGCCGCGCTGGCCCTCGGCGGCTGCGCATCTCCCCAGGAGGAGTCCGCGTCCCCCGACGGCCGGAGCCAACCGGGTAGCGACCTTGTCGCCGACGCCGGATCCACCGAGGTCGAGGGACCCGAACCCCGGCTCGTGGTGTCGGACGCCGATTCCGGCCGCGTGGACGTGCTCGACCTCGCGACGGCAGAGACTCTCCAGTCGTTCGAGTTCGACAACCCGACGCGGGTGACGACGGTGAAGGACCGCTACGCGTTCGCCGTGGACGGCGCGGGCGGCGCGGTGCATGTCGTGGACGCCGGTTCCTGGACCATCAACCACGGTGATCACACCCACTCGTACACCAAGCCACCGGTCGAACTCGGCGCCCTCGAGGGCGGCAAGCCGGCGCACGTGATCGCAGGCGACGACAAGGTGGCGACGTTCTTCGACGGCGACGGACTCGCCCGCGTGATCGAGTTCGCCGCCCTCCGCAAGGACAGCATCGACGTCGAGGCCGTCGTGGACGCCGACGCACCGCACCACGGCGTCGCCCTGCCGATCGCCGACCGATTCGTGGTGTCGCACTCGGTCGCAAACGGGACCGACTCCCGCCCCGGCACGTTCGAGGTCCACACCGCGGACGGGGAGGTCGAGCAGAGCTTCGACACCGCCTGCCCGAACATGCACGGCACGGCGGTGTCCGACACGAACGTACTCGCCGCGTGCGACGACGGGCTGTTCCTCGCGACCACCGCCGCCGGGGCGTGGACGTCGGAGAAGGTTCCCTACCCGGCAGGCATCGGCGCCGCCACCCGGCCCACGTCGATCCGCGGACACGACGGCCTGCCGATCCACGTCGCCGCCGCCGGACCCGCCGCCACCAACGACGGGGTGCTGGTCTTCGATGCCCGCACCCGCGGGTGGACGCACGTCCGGACGCCGGATCGCGCGCTGAGCGTCGCACTGGCGGGCGACGGTCGCTCCGTGTTCGCGGTCCTCGCGGACGGCACCTTTCGCGTGTACGACACGACGACCGGCGCGGAGACCGCGTCCTCGCACGTGTTGGCCGCCCCCTACGACGGAAGGGACGAGTCCGCAACGCTGCCTGCCGTCGTCGTCGGCGGCACTCGCGCGTACGTCTCGGATCCCGCATCGAAGACGGTGACCGAGATCGACTTCAGGGACGACGCGCGGGTGGCGCGAACTCTCGACGTCGGAGTCGCCGCGTCCACCCTCGGCGTGGTCGGGCTGTGACCGGGATGCGGCGCCTGCTGCCGCTGACCCTGCTGGCCGCAGTCGTGACGCTGTCCGTGACGGCGTGTTCCCCGGGCGCCTCCGACGGACCGATCGTGGTCGTGACCACGAACATTCTGGGTGATGTGGTGAAGAACGTCGTCGGCGACCAGGCCGACGTGATGGTGCTGATGCCGAGAGGCGCCGATCCCCATTCGTTCGAGATCTCCGCGTCGGACGCCGCGCGGGTGGAGCGCGCCGACCTCCTCGTGTCGAACGGTCTCGGACTCGAGGAGGGAATCGGCAAGACCGTCGACACCGCACACTCCGAGGGAGTTCCGATTCTGCAGGTCGGTGACGCCGTGCGGCCGATCGAGTACCGTTCCGGAAAGTCCACGGGCACCCTGGATCCGCACGTCTGGACCGATACGGACCGTATGCGAGAGGCCGTCGCACTGATCCGCGACGCGGTGATCGACCACGTGCCGGAGATCGACGCGGGGGCCGTCCGCACGAACTCGGACAGTTATGCCCGGCAGCTCGAGGAACTCACAGCCCGGATGTCGGACAGGTTCGCGACGGTCCCCGCAGATCGGCGAAAGCTCGTGACCAATCATCACGTCTTCGGTTATCTGGCCGAACGTTTCGGCTTCGACACCGTGGGGGCGGTGATTCCCAGCGGAACCACCCTGGCGTCGCCCAGCGCGTCCGACCTCTCGGACCTCGCCGCGACGATCACCGCGTCGCGGGTTCCCGCGATCTTCGTCGACTCCTCCCAGCCCGATCGGCTCGCGCAGGTCTTGGCCTCGGAGGCCGGTGTTCCCGTCGACGTCGTCGCGCTGTTCACGGAATCACTGGGCGAAAACGGCTCGGGCGCGGGCACGTACATCGAGATGATGGATTCGAACTCCCTGGCGATCACGGAGGGGTTGAAATAGCGATGCATTCACACATGCACACTTCCGACTTTGACAACCGTTTGCAATAAGAGTTAGTTCTCCTGGGTGACCCTTATGCGTAGTCCTCTCCCCACCGCCGTTGCCGCCGTGGCACTCTCGGCGACACTTCTCACGTCCTGCTCCACCGACTCCGGCACGGCCGAAGCGACCACCACCGACTCGGCCACACCGCGGCTGGCACTGAGCTACGACGGCGGCGTGCTGGTTCTCGACGCGCAGAGCCTCGACGTGGTCGGTTCGGCCGAGGTGGACGGCTTCACCCGGCTCAACCCCGCAGGCGACGACCGGCACGTACTGGTCAGCACCGGAAACAGCTTCACCGCCCTCGACACCACCGAACCCGCCCTCACCGACGTCACGTTCGAGGCGAAGACGCCCGGCCACGTGGTCCGGCACGACGGCAAGACCGTGCTGTTCGACGACGGCACCGGACTGGTGCGCGTGTTCGATCCGGCCGGACTCTCCGAAGGCACACCGGACACCACCGAGTTCACGACGCCCGAGGCGCATCACGGAGTGGCCGTGGAACTCTCGGACGGCGGCCTGCTCACCACCGTCGGCAACGAGGACGAACGCACCGGCATCGTCGTACTCGACCGCGACCGCAGGGAGATCGCGCGCAACGAGGACTGCCCGGGTGTGCACGGTGAGGCCGTCGCCGCCGACGAGACGGTGGTCGTGGGATGCCAGAACGGTCTGCTGATCTACCGGGACGGCGTCATCACCAAGGTCACCAGCCCGGACCCCTACGGGCGCATCGGCAACCAGGCCGGCGACGAGGATTCACCGATGATCCTGGGCGACTACAAGACCGATCCCGACGCCGAACTCGAACGCCCCGAACGGGTCTCGCTCACCGACACCGTCACCGGACAACTCACCCTCGTCGACCTGGGCACCAGCTACACGTTCCGCTCGCTCGGGCGAGCCCCGCACGGTGAGGCCCTCGTCCTCGGCACCGACGGCGCCGTGCACGTGATCGACCCGAACACCAAGGCGGTGAGCCGCACCGTCGACGTCCTCGATCCGTGGACCGAGCCGGACAAGTGGCAGTCGCCGCGGCCGGCGCTGTACGTGCAGGACCACACCGCCTACGCGACCGACCCCGCGCACAGGAGGATCCACGCGATCGACCTGGACACCTGGACCGTATCCGGGCAGGCCGACCTGCCGGAGACCCCGAACGAGATCACCGGCGTCACTGGCTGATTCGCGTCGCGCGGCCTCAGCCTTCGGCTTCCAGCGGTCCCAGTTCCGCGTCGAGCGCCTCCTGCACCACCGCCATCGCCGACAACCCGGCGGGGGCGCCGCAGTAGGCGCTCGCGTGGATCACCGCCTCGACCACCTCGGTGCGGGTCAGACCGTTTCGCAGTGCACCCCGCACGTGGCCCTTCAGTTCACCGTGCGCACGCAGTGCGATGAGCATGCCGAGGTTGAGGAGGCTGCGGCTGCGCCGGTCCAGCCCCGGCCGGTTCCACACGGCGTCCCAGACGTGCTCGGTGACGAACTCCTGCAGCTGCTCGCTGTCGGTCCCCGCCGTGCGAGTGAGCGCCCGCTCGACGAAGTCGGGGCCCATCACCTCACGCCGCACCGTCAGCCCCGCCTCGACGGCCGGACTCCGCTTCCCGGGTTCTTCACTGGTCATGGGTTCACTCCTGTTCACAACGCCTACGTGTTCGGGAGTCACTCTACGAGTCGACGACGAAGCACCCACCGGCCTCGGACCACTGAGTGTCAGCCCTACCGCAGTCCGGGCTGTCGGTGGCCGGGGATATAAAGGTCCCGGACCACCGACCGCCGGCCCAGGAGCTGTGATGCCCACCGAACACGACGTGCGCGCGATGATGCTGGCGTTGCCCGAAGCGCACGAGGTGGTGATCGCCAACTGGGGCGACCAGCCGACGTTCCGTGTGCGCAAGAAGATGTTCGGTCTCGTCGGTTACGGCGCCCCCACCGTCTGCCTCAAAGCGACGAAGGAGACGCAGGCGGCTCTGCTGCAGGAGGATCCCGACGTCTTCCTGGTCGCACCGTTCTTCGGGCGGTGGGGCTGGATCGACGTCGTCCTCGACCGCGTCGACCCCGAAGAACTGGCCGAACTCGTCGAGGAGGCCTGGCGTCTCACCGCCCCGAAGCGGGTCGTGGCGGCGTACGACGCGGGGCGCACTACCCCTCGTCGGTCTTGAACCGCCCGAGCTGGTGGCGCAGCGCCGTGTCGAGGTCGGGGCGCCGGAACCGGTGACCGCGGTCGAGGAGTTTGCCCGGGGTGACGCGCTGATCGGCGAGGGCGAGTTCGCGCGCACCCTGCTCCCCGAGCAGGAGCTTCGGCCCGAAATCGGGGACCGGGAGGAAGGCCGGACGGTGCAGCACCGACGCCAGGACTGCGGTGTACTCCTCGTTGCGAACCGGATTCGGCGCCACCGCGTTGACCGGACCGCTCAATCCCGAATCGACGACGGCGCGGTGGTAGACGTCGATCAGATCGTCGATGTCGATCCACGACAGCCACTGCGTTCCGGCACCGAGACGGCCTCCGAGCCCGACCTCGAACAGCGGCCGCTGCAGTCGCAGCACGCCGCCGCTCGGCGATTGGACGATCCCGGTGCGGACGTGGACCACCCGAAGTCCGGCGTCGGCGGCCGGCGTCGCCGCGTCCTCCCAGTCCGCCACGACGTCGGCGAGGAAGCCGTCGCCCCGCGGGTCCTGCTCGTGCAGCACCTCGTCGCCCCGGTCGGGGCCGTAGTACCCGATCGCGGACGCACTGACGAAGATCTTCGGCCCCTGCCCGGACGTGGCCGCCACTTCCGCCAGCCGACGGGTGGGCTCGATACGACTGTCCCTGATCGCCCGGCGGTGACCGTCGGTGAACCGACCCGCGATGGACGCGCCGGCGAGGTGGATCACCGCGTCGACTCCGTCGAGCAGATCCGCGGCGGGAGCGTCCGGGTTCCAGCGCCGCTCGTCGGGTGTGCTGGGAGCACGCCGTACGAGACGGATCACGCGGTGCCCGCCGGTGCTGAGGAACGCGGTGAGGGCGGAGCCGACCAGACCGGAGCTCCCCGTCACGGCGATGGTGAGGGGACCGGGCAGCAGGGTGGACGCCCAGTGGTGCCGGCCGATGTCGTCGGCGAGCTGGCGGTGCCGGTAGACGAACGTCGAACGGAGGAAGTGGCCGGGCACGATGGTGTCGACCCGGTCGGTGACCCGGGTCCGGCCCTCGGACACGACGTCGAACGTGTGGGTGTGCCGCCACGGCACCAGCAGGCGCAGCGGCAGCGCGGCCGAATAGTCGACGAACCGGTGCGGGGGGTCGTACTCCTTGGCGTCGTGCTGCGCGATCCATGTCAGGCCGCCGGGTAGGCGCAATTCTGCACGACCCGATTTCAGAGACTCGGATTCCTTCGCGAGGCTGAGCGGCTGCCACGGCGGGGAGAGCCGGGTGAACGCCCCGGCCCTCGTGTGCCAGGCGAACAACTCGTCCCGTGAGGCCTCGACCACACTCGAATGCACGATGCCCATGACCCGACCTTAGCCGCGATGGCGGGCGAGGCGGTGACAACGACGGGTAGCGTGTGGGAATGACGCAGTTACGTGTACTGGTCACCGGTGCCACCGGATACATCGGCGGACGCCTCGCTCCCCGGCTCTCGCAAGCCGGCTATCGGGTGCGGGTGCTGGTGCGTTCACCCGAGAAGCTGACCGACGTCCCGTGGGCGTCCGACGTCGAGATCGCCCGCGGCGACCTGAGCGATCCCGAAACCCTTTCTGCCGCTTTCACGGACGTGGACGTCGTCTACTACCTCGTGCATTCGATGGGTGGTGCGGACGAGTTCGAGGAGGCCGAACGCGTCAGCGCGGAGAACGTGGCCGAGGCGGCCCGCACGTCGGGTGTCGGCCGGATCGTCTACCTCGGCGGGCTGCATCCCGACTCGGTGGACCTCTCTCCGCACCTGCGCTCCCGCACACAGGTGGGGCAGATTCTCGTCGACTCCGGTGTTCCCACAATGGTTCTGCAGGCCGGGGTGGTCATCGGCTCCGGTTCGGCGTCGTTCGAGATGATCCGTCATCTCACCAACCGGCTCCCCGTGATGACCACCCCGCGGTGGGTGAACAACAAGATCCAGCCGATCGCGGTCCGCGACGTGCTGCACTACCTCGTTGCCGCGGCCGAGGCATCGTTGCCGCACAGTCGCACGTTCGACATCGGCGGCCCCGACGTCATCCGCTACGGCGAGATGATGCAGACGTACGCCGAGGTCGCCGGTCTGCGTCAGCGTCGCATCCTCGTCCTTCCCGTGCTGACCCCGAAGCTCGCCGGTCTGTGGATCGGTCTGGTCACCCCGATCCCCCGCTCGCTCGGCCGGGCGCTGATCGAATCGCTGCAGAACGACGCCGTCGCCTCCGAGCACGACATCGACGACGTCATTCCACCGCCGAAGGCCGGCCTGACGACATACCGGGACGCCGTGCGACTGGCGTTGCGGCGCATCGACAACGGTGAGGTGGAGACGACGTGGGCGAGTGCGTCCCCGGTCGGCGCCCCGTCCGATCCGTTGCCATCCGACCCCGATTGGGCCGGTGAAGTCGTCTACACCGACGAACGCACCAGGGACTGCGACGCGGACGCCGGAACGCTGTGGAGCGTCGTGGAGAGCATCGGCGGTGAGAACGGCTGGTACTCGTTCCCGCTCGCGTGGTCGGTGCGCGGCTGGCTCGACCGCGTGGTCGGCGGTGTCGGTCTCACCCGCGGACGCCGGAACCCGAAGCAACTCAACACCGGCGACCCCTTGGACTTCTGGCGAGTCGAACGCATCGACCGGGGGTCCCTGCTACGACTGCGCGCCGAAATGCGGGCGCCGGGCGGGGCGTGGCTCGAATGGTGCGTCCACAGTGTGGATTCCGACCGGTCCCGACTCGATCAGCGGGCCATCTTCTTCCCGAAAGGCCTCGCCGGACGGCTGTACTGGTACTCCATCATGCCGTTCCACGGAATCATTTTCAAAGGCATGATGGAGAACATCACCGGATCCGCGGCCCGTCAGACCGTGCAGAGCGGCTGAATTCCTTCTCGGCCGCCGGTGGTCGGGGACGTCAGCAGCAGGCACGAGTTGTAGCCACGCGATTCCACCACCTGCCGGATCTGCGTCCATCCCGCGTCGTCGACCGCCGGGTTGCGGGAGAGGACGAAACCCGAAGCCCGTGCCGGGTCACCGACGAGCGCCCACGAGTAGTCGTCGGCGATGTAGGTGACCACATAGTTGGTGGGACCGTCCGGTGAACTCTGGAACGGCACATCCGGGAAGCTCACGTGGAGTTGCGCATTGGTGACCGGGTCGTTGACACGCGCATTGCCGTTGATGCCGTTCGTCCCTCCCGCCCAGGTGGTGCACGAGTTGGCGACGCTGACGTTCGACGAGTCCACGAGCCCGTACGTCGCCCTGGTGTCCCGCGCACAGTCCAGGTTGAACGGTTGTGGCACAGCGGCCAACTGATACCACGTGCCGAGGTACCGCGGCACGTCGAGGGACGGGACGGGTGCGAGCGCACCGGGCTGAGCCTGTGCCGGGCTCGCGGCCAGCACCACGGCCGCAGCGGCGGTCAGCAGTCCTGCGGCGAATCCACGTGCCTTCGAGAGTGTCATCTCGGGTCCTTTCACGATCATGCGTCGACGAAACGGGCAGCCTGAACAGAGGGCCTGTGCAGCACCCTCTCTCGGGGCATTCGACGCCACTTCCGGATCGGATGGGCCGATCCGGGAAAACGTTCCACCCATCCGTTCCGGAGACCGCTCCGAATGCCTGTCGATGGTGCTCATCCGCACCCACACCGGAGAGAGGCAATAACCCATGAACATCACCACACGAGTTCTGGCAGTCGCAGCGAGCACGTCCCTCGTCCTGCTGGGCGCAGCGTGTTCGTCGGACGACAGCGACTCGTCGAGCAGCGGCTCCGCCTCGGAGGCGATGACGTCCGAGTCGATGTCGTCCGGTTCGACGACCTCGTCCGCGATGGCCGATCCCGCCGCCAACCTGGTCGGTCCGGGCTGCGCCGAGTACGCGAAGACGGTGCCCGACGGCGCCGGTTCGGTCAGCGGCATGGCGCAGGATCCGGTCGCGACCGCCGCGTCCAACAACCCGCTGCTCACCACCCTCACCGCCGCCATATCCGGTCAGCTCAACCCGCAGGTCAACCTGGTGGACACGCTGAACAGCGGACAGTTCACGGTGTTCGCGCCGGTGGATGCCGCGTTCGCGAAGGTCGACCCCGCCACGATCGAAACTCTCAAAACCGACCCGGCGCTGCTCACCAAGGTCCTCACCTACCACGTGGTCCCCGGCCAGATCGCGCCGAGTGACATCGACGGCCAGCACACGACCGTCGAGGGTGGCACGGTCACCGTCACGGGTTCGGGCGACGACCTGAAGGTCAACGACGCCGGCGTCATCTGCGGTGGCGTCCAGACCGCCAACGCCACCGTGTACCTGGTCGACACCGTCCTGATGCCCCAGTAAGCACGCTCGTCTGACAGATCTCCGCGACCGGCGGCATCGGTCCCACACCGATGCCGCCGGGTTCTTGCGTGCTCCCACGTGAGTGCCACGGTGCGCTCGGGCACGCTTCGCCACTCACGTGAGCGGGTGGGGGTCCGCCCATCCGACACAAACTCAGCTCCGAATAACGGTTATGGAGAAAGGCTCACCCACCGCCCCGGCGTACGTACTGGTACTGCCCGGCGGCAAACCACGCAGTCAGGCACCCTCGCGGTGCTGGCACCTGTCGAATCTGCGCATGACCTGGATGGCCTGGTCTCTGAGGGCGAGGCTCGGGCGGCACGGAATCGTCGTGGAGCGGTTGCAGTACCGGGTCCGCGGATGGAACGCCCCCGAGGCCAGTCCGGTGCACGACGCCCGGGTGGTCGTCGAACGGGCCCGGCTGCGGTTCGGGAACGTCCCCGTCGCCGTCGTCGGGCATTCGATGGGCGGCCGCGTCGCCGCCCACCTCGCCGCCCTCGACAACGTCCGGGCGATCGCCGCGCTCGCACCCTGGTGGCCCGCATCCGACGGCGAACTGGTGCCCGCCGACCGCAGCCTGATGGTCGCGCACGGAACCGCCGACCGCTGGACGGATCCCACCTCGTCCCGGGTGCAGACCGAGCAGGCGCTGGCTCGCGGGGTGAACGCCTCGTGGACTCCCCTGACGGGAGCCGGACATTTCATGCTCACCCGGCCGCGCTGGTGGCATCGCATCACCGCCGATTTCGTTCTCGACGCCTTCGCCGCGGAAGGTGTCGTCGCCGCACCGACTGACCGGAAAGCAGGTCGCCATGCATGATTCGGAGAAGCTCGAACGCAGGAACGTCGCGGTGATCGGCAGCGGCGTCGCCGGGTTGACCGCCGCCTACGTTCTGTCCCGCCACGACCGCGTCACCCTCTACGAGGCGGACGCCCGTCTCGGCGGCCACGCCCACACCCACCATCTGACGCTCGACTCGGGCGCAGAAGTGGACGTCGACACGGGCTTCATCGTGCACAACGACCGCACCTACCCCACGCTGCTGCGCCTGTTCGCCGAACTCGACGTGGCCACCCAGGATTCGGACATGTCGATGTCGATCCGATCCGATGCGAGCGGGCTCGAATACGCTGGTGCGAAGGGGATCCGCGGGCTGTTCCCCACTGCCCGCACCCTGGCCAGGCCGCGGTATTGGCGGATGCTCGGCGAGGTCCTCCGGTTCCACCGCCGCGCCCGTGCCGTGCTCGACACCCCGGCCGACGAGGCGGGCGCGCAGGAACCGCTGGGCGAGTTCCTGCGCCGCAACGGTTTCAGTCCGTACTTCGTCGAGAATTTCATGACTCCGCTCGTCGCGGCGGTGTGGTCGTGCGATCCCACGACGGCCGCGCACTACCCGGCCCGCTACCTGTTCACGTTCCTCGAGCACCACGGAATGCTCACCGTCTTCGGATCACCCACGTGGCGGACCGTGACGGGCGGCTCCGCCCGCTACGTCGAGAAGGTGGCGGCACACCTCGACGAGATACTTCTCGGCGCCCCCGTGCAGCAGGTGGAACGCACTCCGGACGGCGGCGCGTGCGTCGTCGACGGCAGCGGCGACGTCCGGTACTTCGACGCCATGGTGGTGGCCCTTCACCCCCGTCAGGCGCTCGCCCTGCTCGGCGACGCCTCGGACCTCGAGACCGAGATCCTCGGCGACATGCCGTACTCGGTGAATCACGCTCAGCTGCACACCGACGAGTCGCTGCTCCCCCGCGCGGAGAACGCCCGGGCCTCGTGGAACTACCTGACTCCCGCCGACAGCACGGACGCGACGGGCGTCATCGTCACCTATGACATGACCCGGCTGATGCGCCTGGACACCGTGCACGACCGGCGGTTCCTCGTCACGCTCGGCGGCAAGCACCTCGTCGACCCGACGACGGTCGTCGCCGAGATGACGTACGAGCACCCCGTCTACACCCCCGAATCCGTGGCGGCGCAGTCGCGGCTGAGCGAACTCGGCTCCGGCACGTTCGCTTTCGCCGGCGCCTACCACGGCTGGGGGTTCCACGAGGACGGAGCGCTCTCGGGCCTGCGCGCCGCCGAACGGATCGGTGGATCGTGGGATACGCACGCCGGACGACACCGCGAACGGGAGACGGTGTCGTGACCGCGCCGGCGATCTACTCGACGACGATCCGGCACGCTCGCACCGGACCCGTCCGCAACAGTTTCGAGTATTCGAGCTACTGCTGGTACGTCGACGTCGACGACCTTCCGCACCTGCCCGGGTGGCTCGGCCCGTTCGCCCGCTTCCGCGCCGAGGATCACTTCGAGCCGGTCCCCGGTGCCGGCGCGGACACGCTGCGCGCCAGGGTGGATGCGTTCCTCGCCACCCACGGAGTCGACCTCCGCGGCGGGACGGTGACGGCGCTCCTCAACGCGCGGGTGCTCGGATACGTGTTCAACCCGCTCAGCGTGTACTGGTGCCACGACGTCGACGGCACCCTCCGCTGTGTGATCGCCGAGGTACACAACACCTATGGTCAACGGCACAGCTACCTGATCCGGCCCGACAGCCGCGACCGCGCCGAGGTGGACAAGCAGTTCTACGTCTCCCCGTTCAACGACGTGAGCGGCCGCTACGAGATGCGGTTCCCCGAGCCCGGCGACACGCTCTCGCTGAACGTGGTACTCCACCGGGACGGACACGCCCCGTTCACCGCGACGGTGCGGGGAACGCGGCAGCCCGCCACCCACCGCACGGTCCTGAAGACCCAACTACGCACTCCCCTGGCACCTCTCGTGGTGTCGGCTCGCATTCGCATCCAGGGAATCACTCTGTGGGCCCGTGGACTCCCCGTCACGACTCGGCCCGACGGCCGGCAGAAGGAGACAGTTCAGTGAGAAGGAACAAGGACACCGACATGGACGCATCGCCTGCCGTCAGTACCGCCGACCTCGCGTTCACCGTCGAGGATCCGCGGATCGACAACCGGATCTGGCCCGGGCTGGCCGACGTGCCGACCGGTCTGCGTGCCTCGGTGTCGGCGAAGGTCGCCGACCGCCTGTTCCGCCGCGCGGCCGCCGACCTCGACGTCCGCATCGAGTACCCCGACGGCACCCTGGTGGGGGCGCGCCGGGAACCGGAGATCCTGCCGCGCATGATCATCCGCAACCCGGGCGCGTTCGCCCGGCGCGTCGGAACGAGCGGCCTCATCGGTTTCGGCGAGTCGTACATGGCCGGCGACTGGACGTCGCCGGATCTCGCCGCGGTGCTGAGCGTGTTCGCCTCCAGGATGGCCACCCTCGTTCCCCGCCCGCTGCAACGGTTGCGCGCACTCTATGTCGCCAAACACCCCGCCCAGGAACGAAACACCAAGCAGAACACCCGCTCCAACATCTCCCGGCACTACGACCTGTCCAACGAGATGTTCGAGACGTTCCTCGACGAGACCCTGACGTACTCGAGCGCACTGTTCGCGTCGACGCCGACCCGGGTGGGTCAGGTACGGGACGTGACGGTCCTGCGGGCACCCGTCCCACAGGTCACCCCGAAGTGGGGGGATTTCGCGGACGCGCAGCGCCGCAAGATCGATCGGCTGCTCGACGAGGCCGGCGTCGGTGCGGGCACCAGGCTGCTCGAGGTCGGGACAGGCTGGGGAGAACTGTGCATCCGGGCGGCGGAACGCGGCGCCGTGGTCCGCTCGGTGACATTGTCCAGCGAACAGCAGAGCCTGGCCCGCCTGCGGGTCGCCGAGGCCGGCCACTCGGACACCGTGCAGATCGACCTGCTCGACTACCGCAACGTCGACGGCGAGTACGACGCCATCGTGTCGGTGGAGATGATCGAGGCCGTCGGACATCAGTACTGGGCCACCTACTTCCGGGTGCTCGACAAGCTCCTCGCCCCGGGCGGAAGGGTGGCGCTGCAGGCGATCACCATGCCGCACGATCGGATGCTGCAGACCCGCAACACCTACACCTGGGTGCACAAGTACATCTTCCCGGGCGGTTTCCTCCCGTCGACCGAGGCGATCGAATCCGTCACCGCCGAACACACCGCGCTGCGGGTACGGGAACGCCTGAGCATGGGACAGCACTACGCGGAGACGCTGCGGCTGTGGAAGGAGCGGTTCGCCGCGCACAGCGCGCAGGCGGAGGAACTCGGATTCGACGAGACGTTCCGCCGCATGTGGCATTTCTACCTCTGCTACTCGGAGGCCGGGTTCCGCTCCGGCTACATCGACGTCCAGCAGCTCGTCCTCGACAAGACGGGAGCACGACCGTGACCGTTGCCGCCGAACTCGACAAGGCGTTGCGCCCGCTCGTCCGCGGTGAACTGCCCGTGCATCTGACCGCGTGGGACGGCAGCACCGCCGGGCCGGCGACGGCACCGAAGGTGGTGCTGCGCAGCCCGGACGCCGTGCGCCGATTGCTGTGGAGCCCCGGGGAACTCGGGGCCGCACAGGCCTACGTGACCGGTGAGATCGACGTCGAGGGCGACCTGGGCGAGGCCCTGGCACACGTGTGGGCGGTGGCGCGCGAGCGAGGACTCAGCGGAGTCCGGCCGAGCCCGTGGACGGTCGCGAAGGTGCTGCGCGTCGCCGCGAAGCTGGGTGTCACGGGCGGGCCGCTTCCCACACCCGCCACACAGGCGAACATCCGCGGCCCGCTGCACAGCCTGATGCGCGACCGTGCCGCGATCAGTCACCACTACGATCTCTCCAACGACTTCTACGCGCTGATCCTGGACCCGCAGATGGCCTACTCGTGCGCCTATTTCACCCGGAATGCGCCGGGAACGCCGCAGGATTCGGACTACGGACTCGAGGATGCCCAGCGGGACAAGCTCGACCTGGTGTGCCGCAAGATCGGACTCGAACCCGACATGCGGCTGCTCGACGTCGGATGCGGCTGGGGATCGCTGAGCCTCCACGCCGCGGCCGAATACGGTGCACAGGTCGTCGGTGTCACCATCTCCCGTGAGCAGAAGGCATTCATTGACAAGCGGATCGCCGAGCGTGGGCTGCAGGACCGCGTCGAGATCCGTCTGCAGGATTACCGCGAGGTCCCCGACGGTCCGTTCGACGCCGTCGCGTCCCTCGAAATGGGTGAGCACGTAGGCGAGAAGAACTACGCCCGGTATGCGCAGGCCCTCTACGACAACGCGAAACCCGGTGCGCGGGTGCTGATCCAGCAGATGGTGCGCACCGGACGCCATCCCGGCGGCGGCCCGTTCATCGAGTCGTTCATAGCTCCCGACATGACCATGCGTCCCGTCGGTGAGAGCGTCGCGTACCTCGAACGAGCCGGGCTCGAGGTGCGCGACGTGCATGGTCTCCGTGAGCATTACGTCTGGACCGTCGATGCCTGGCTGGAGAAGTTCGAGTCCCGCTGGGACGACGTCGTCGAGATGGTCGGACTCGAGATGGCCCGGGTGTGGCGGCTGTACCTCGTCGGCGGCGGGATGAGCTTCGAGCAGGGCCGCATGGGTGTCGATCAGATCCTGGCCGTGAAGCCGACCGCGGCGGGTCAGTCGATGATGCCTGCTGTGCGGGTCGACTCCGCGGGATCCGGCGTGCTCCGATGAACGGATTCGGCTGGTCGAACTTCGGCGCCGTCACCGCGGCGAGCCTTCTCGTGCTCGCCGTCCTCCAGGCCGCGACGTTCCTCGTCGGCCGGCGGATCGGACGCTACAACGTCGTCGATGTGTCCTGGGGCCTCGGTTTCGTCCTGGTAGCGCTCGTGGCCGCCGTCATCGGCGACGGCGACGCACTGCGCCGCTGGCTGGTGGTGGTGCTCGTCGCGGTGTGGGGTCTGCGACTGACCTGGCACATGTACGCCAAGTCGGCGGGCAAGGGCGAGGACCCCCGCTACGTGGAGATGCTCGACAGGGCGGGCGGCAACTCGCCCTGGGTCGTCGTCAGGAAGATCTTTCTCACCCAGGGACTCGCGCAGTGGTTCGTGTCGCTGCCGCTGCAGGTGTCGGCAGTGCTCGGTCCCGCATCCGGGCTCGGCGCGGTCGTCGGGGTGCTCGGCGCCCTCCTGTGGGTGGTCGGTGTCGTGTTCGAAGCGGTCGGCGACCACCAGTTGACGGCGTTCAAGGCAGACCCGTCCAACAAGGGCGTGATCATGGACGTCGGCCTGTGGGCATGGACGCGGCACCCGAACTACTTCGGCGACTCCTGCGTGTGGTGGGGACTGTGGCTCATCGCGGCGAGCGTGTGGCCCGGCGCCGTCACCGTGCTGTCTCCCGTGGTCATGACGTACTTCCTGGTGTTCGCAACCGGGGCGAGGCTGCTCGAGAAGTCGATGTCGCAGCGTCCCGGCTACCCCGAATACCAGCAGCGCACCAGCTATTTCCTTCCCTTGCCGCCGAAGCGGTGAGTGCTTTGCCGGCATCGCTCGCATCCCCTCGGATCCCATCGTGGTCACACCGGCCGCAACCTGCTATTAGGCTGTGGATCGATGAACGGAATGGGCCGATGACCGGTGTCGACAGGGACACGGAGAACGTGACGCTGACGGCGTTGCTGGCGCGTATCGCGCAGGGTGAGCGGGATGCCTTCAGCGACTTCTACGAGCGCACCAGCGCGCGGGTGTACGGCATGGTGCTGCGGGTACTGCGCGATCCCGGATACAGCGAGGAAACCACCCAAGAGGTGTACCTGCAGGTCTGGAACAACGCGGAGAAATTCGATCCGAAGCAGGGGTCGCCGCTGTCGTGGCTGATCACCCTCGCTCATCGCCGTGCCGTCGACCGGGTGCGGTCGGAGCAGTCCGGCACCGAACGTGAGGCCGCCTACGGCGCCTCGAGTTGGTACGGGCCGTTCGACGCGGTGTCGGAGGAAGTCACCCGACGCGGCGACACCAGCGACGTCGTCGACTGCCTCGGCACGCTCACCGAAGTCCAGCAGAGAACCGTGGTCCTCGCCTATTACGGAGGCCTGACGTACCGAGAGGTGTCGGAACGGCTGTCGGTGGCGCTTCCGACGGTGAAATCAAGAATTCGAGACGGATTGATCAGGCTCAAGCAATGTCTGGGGGTGCAGTTCGATGGATGAGTCCCAGCACGAAATCCTCGACCTCGCCCAGGTGTACGCCCTCGACGCCGTCGACGATCAGCAGCGCCGCGAGATCGACACCGCGGTGCAGAGCGCACCGCCCGACGTTCGCCTCGAATTCGACACCGCCGTGCGCGATGTGCACGAGACGATGGCCGCCCAGTCCGCGTCCACCGCGGTCGAGCCGCCCGTTCACCTGCTCGGGCGCATCCTCGATGCATTGCCCGGCACCGCCGCTGCACCCGCACCGATAGCACTGGACGAGGTTCGTGCGCGCAAGCGCAGGCGTCTCGTGGCGGCACTGAGTGCGGCGGCCGCGGTGATCGTCCTCGCCGTGGGTGGCATCACCGTCGCCCAGCAGTTGCAGAGCGAGGACGGCCAACCCGTGCCCGCGCAGATCCTCGCGGCCGACGACGTCCGCACGGCGGTGGCACCGATCGCCGGTGGCGGTTCGGCCACAGTCGTGTACTCCAAGGACGTCGACGCCGGAGTGCTGGTGATGAACGACGTCCCGCCGCCCGCACCGGGTTCGGTGTATCAGATGTGGCTGCTCGGACCGTCACACGAGCCGGTGTCCGCCGGAATCATGGAAGCCGATGACGTGTCACCGTCGACCACCGCGGTCGTGAACGACATCGACCAGTCCACGGAACTCGGATTCAGTGTGGAACCGCCCGGCGGTTCCACCCAGCCGACCGGCGACATCTTCGCGACGGTGAACCTCACCTGACACGTGAGTGGCGAAGCGTCCCGCGGGACGCTTCGCCACTCACGTGGGGAAACTACCGGTCAGGCGTTGGCTGCTTTGTATTCGCGGCGGCGGCGGTGCAGGATCGGTTCGGTGTAGCCGGAGGGTTGGGTGGTGCCGTCGAGGATGAGTTCCTTCGCGGCCTGGAAGGCGATGTTGGTGTCGAAGTCCGGGGCCAGGGGCCGGTAGGTGGGGTCGTTCTGGTTCTGCCGGTCCACGATCGGGGCCATCCGTTGCAGTGACTGCACGACCTGGTCGGCGGTGACCACGCCGTGCCGGATCCAGTTCGCCAGCAGCTGGGAGGAGATGCGGAGGGTGGCGCGGTCTTCCATCAGGGCGACGTCGTGGATGTCGGGGACCTTGGAGCAGCCGACGCCGGCGTCGATCCAGCGGACCACGTAGCCGAGGATGGACTGGCAGTTGTTGTCGAGTTCTTCCTGCTTCTCGGCGTCGGACCAGTCGGTGCTGGGGGCGAGGGGGATGGTGAGGATCTCGTCGAGGGTGGCCCGCCGGGTGCCCTTCAGCTGGTTTTGGACGGCGACGACGTCGACCTGGTGGTAGTGGGTGGCGTGCAGGGTGGCCCCGGTCGGGGACGGCACCCACGCGGTGTTCGCGCCGGCCTTGGGGTGGCCGATCTTCTGGTCGAGCATCTCGGCCATCAGCTCGGTCATCGCCCACATGCCCTTGCCGATCTGCGCCCGCCCCTGCAGCCCGCAGGCGAGCCCGACATCGACGTTCCAGTCCTCGTAGGCGGTGATCCAGGTCTGCTTCTTCATCTCGGCCTTGCGGATCATCGGCCCGGCCTCCATCGAGGTGTGGATCTCGTCGCCGGTGCGGTCGAGGAACCCGGTGTTGATGAACACCACCCGCTCCCGGGCTTCGTTGATGCAGGCGGCGAGGTTGACGGTGGTGCGGCGTTCCTCGTCCATGATGCCGACCTTGAGGGTGTTGGCGGGCAGCCCGAGGACCTGCTCGACGCGGCCGAACAGTTCGGTGGTGAACGCGACCTCGTCGGGGCCGTGCTGCTTGGGTTTGACGATGTAGATCGACCCGGTGCGGGAGTTGACCAACGGCCCCGTCGCCTCGCCCGTGCTGAGTCCGTGGACGGCGCACAGGGAGGTGATCAGGGCGTCGAGGATGCCCTCGGGGATTTCGGTGCCGTCGCCGTGCAGGATCGCCGGGGTGGTCATCAGGTGCCCGACGTTGCGGACGAACAGCAGCGACCGCCCGTGCAGGGTGAGCTCGGACCCGTCCGGGGCGGTGTAGGTGCGGTCCGGGTTGAGGCGGCGGGTGAACGCGGTGCCGCCCTTGGTCATCTCCTCGGTCAGGTCGCCGCGGTTGAGGCCCAGCCAGTTGCGGTAGCCGATCACCTTGTCGTCGGCGTCGACGGCGGCGACGGAGTCCTCGAAGTCCATGATGGTGGTGACCGCGGACTCGAGCACCACGTCCTTGACCCCGGCCGCGTCGGTGGACCCGATCGGGGAGGTGGGGTCGATCTGGATTTCCGCGTGCAACCCGTGATTGCGCAGCAGCACACTGGCCGGGGCGGCCGGGTCGCCGAGGTAGCCGACGAACTTGCCCGGCTCCGCCAGCCCGGTGACGGTGCCGTCGGCGAGCTGCACGGTCAGCGCGGTGCCGTCGACGGTGTAGCGGGCGGCGTCGGCGTGCGACCCCTGCGCGAGGGGGGCGGCGGTGTCGAGGAAGGTGCGGGCCCAGGCGATGACCCGGTCGCCGCGGACCTTGTTGTAGGTGGCGCCCGCCTCCGCGCCGCCGTCGTCGGGGATGGCGTTGGTGCCGTACAGGGCGTCGTACAGCGACCCCCACCGGGCGTTGGAGGCGTTCAGGGCGAAGCGGGCGTTGAGGACCGGGACCACCAGCTGCGGGCCGGCGGTGGCGGTGATCTCGGTGTCCACGTTCGCCGTGGACACCTCGAAGGGGGCCGGTTCGGGCACCAGGTACCCGATCTCGGTCAGGAACGCCTTGTACTCGGCCGCGTCGATCGCCGTCCCGGTCCGGTCGCGGTGCCAGCCGTCGATCCGGGCCTGCAGGTCGTCGCGGGTGGACAGCAGCGCCTTGTTCTTCGGCGCCAGCTCGTCGATCACCGCGGCCGCACCCGACCAGAACCCGTCGGCGTCCACCCCGGTCCCGGGCAGCGCCTCCTCGTTCACGAAGTCGTAGAGCACCTTCGCGACCTGCAGACCGCCGACCTCAACACGCTCAGTCATGAAATGACTCACCTTCCGCACTTGGCAAACTTCCACGATGCGAAAACACAGTTTCGTATCTTGACATCAAGAAAACCGTGTCCATCGAGTTCTGTCAATAGCGGACGGGCGTACGGTTACAGCGTCACATCCGATCAGTGGTCTTCCTCGCCGATCCTGTGAACGTGGATCAGGTTCGTCGAGCCGACGGTGCCCGGAGGCGATCCCGCGACGATGACGACGAGGTCACCCCGCTGGTACCGTCCCAGGCCGAGGAGCGCGTGGTCGACCTGATGGATCATCTGGTCGGTCGATTCGACGGGGTCGACGAGGAACGTCTCGGTCCCCCACGTCAGCGCGAGCTGAGCGCGCACCGCCGGGAGCGGGGTGAACGCCAGCAATGGCAGCGGAGTGTGCAGTCGCGCCAGCCGCCGCACCGTGTCCCCGGATTGGGTGAACGCGACGAGCGCCGCCGCGCCCAATCGTTCCCCGATGTCGCGCGCGGCGTAGGACAGCACTCCGCCCTTCGTGCGGGGTACGTGCGCCAGCGGCGGAACGTGCGTGGACTTCTCCTCGACTGCGCTGATGATGCGGCCCATGGTGCGGACCGTTTCCATCACGTGCTTCCCGACGGACGTTTCGCCCGACAGCATGACGGCGTCGGCACCGTCGAGGACGGCGTTGGCCACGTCGGACGCCTCGGCGCGGGTGGGCCGCGAGTTCTCGATCATCGACTCGAGCATCTGCGTCGCGACGATGACCGGCTTCGCATTCTCGCGGGCTATTTGGATGGCCCGTTTCTGCGCGAGCGGCACCTGTTCGAGGGGTAGTTCGACACCCAGATCGCCGCGGGCGACCATCACCGCGTCGAACGCCAGCACGATGGCCTCGAGGTTGTCGATCGCCTCCGGTTTCTCGAGCTTCGCGATCACCGGGACCCTGCGGCCGACCCGATCCATCACGGCATGGACGAGTTCGATGTCTGCGGCCGATCGCACGAACGACAGGGCAATGAGGTCGACGCCGAGACGCAGCGCGAACTCGAGGTCGGCGATGTCCTTGCCCGACAGGGCCGGAACCGACACGTTCATCCCCGGCAGGGACACACCCTTGTTGTTGCTGACCGGTCCGCCCTCGGTGACCCGGCACACCACGTCGTTGCCGTCGACGTCCGTGACGACCAATCCGATCTTGCCGTCGTCGACGAGCAACCGGTCACCGGGCTCGGCGTCCTCGGCCAGCTGCTTGTAGGTGGTGGAGACCCGGTCGTGGGTGCCCTCGCACTCGTCGACGGTGATTCGCACGAGGTCGCCGTCCGACCAGACTGTGCTGCCTTCGGCGAAACGCCCCAACCTGATCTTCGGGCCCTGAAGATCGGCGAGAATACCTACTGCCCGGCCGGCGAGTTCGGACGCGTCCCGCACCCGGAGGTAGTTCTCCTCGTGATCGGAATGTTCGCCGTGGCTGAAGTTGAGCCGTGCGATGTCCATTCCGCAGTCGACGAGTTCGCGTATGCGGTCGCCGGTTGCCGTTGCGGGCCCGAGGGTGCACACGATCTTCGCGCGCCTCGCCGACGCGGGCGCCTCCCGGCCGGGTGTGCCGAGGTATTCGGAAACTGTTGCTGTCATCGGATTTTCGATTCCGTTCTATGCACTGCCGGTGTCGGCGTAGGAGACGGCGGCGGCGCGGACGTCGTCGATGCGGTACCGGTTGGCGGCTTCGACGGCCTTGGAGCGGTCGAGGGTGCCTTCGCCGGCGAGGGCGGACAGGACGGCGACGACGATGGATTCGGCGTCGACGTTGAAGTACCGGCGGGCGGCGGGGCGGGTGTCGGAGAAGCCGAACCCGTCGGTGCCGAGGGTGGTGTACGAGCCGGGCACCCACTGACGGATCTGGTCGGCGACGGCGCGCATCCAGTCCGAGGCCGCCACGAACGGGCCGGCGGCGTCGGACAACGCCTGCGTGACGTAGGGCAGCGGGGCGTCGGTGCCGGGGTCGCGCAGGGCCTGGCGCTCCGATTCGATGCCGTCGCGGCGCAGCTCACCCCAGGAGGTGACCGACCACACGTCGGCGGCCACACCCCACTCGTCGGCGAGCAGTTCCTGTGCCCGCAGCCCCTCGGGCATGGTGACACCGGAGACCAGGATCTGCGCCTTCGGGCCCGAAGCCTGCGACTTCTTGAACAGGTACATGCCCTTGAGCAGGCCGTCGACGTTGAGGTCGGCGGGCTCGGCGGGCTGGGAGTAGGGCTCGTTGTAGAGGGTGATGTAGTAGAAGATGTCCTCCCCACCGAACCCCGGCTTCAGCGTTCCATCGGCCGCCGGTGTGCCGCCGTACATCCGGCGCAGTCCGTCCTTGACGATGTGCGCGATCTCGTAGGAGAACGCCGGGTCGTAGGCGACGGCGGCCGGGTTGGTCGAGGCCAGCAGCAGCGAGTGCCCGTCGGCGTGCTGGAGGCCTTCGCCGGTGAGGGTGGTGCGGCCGGCGGTGGCGCCGAGGACGAATCCGCGGGCCATCTGATCCGCCGCCGCCCACAGGCCGTCGCCGGTGCGCTGGAACCCGAACATCGAGTAGAAGATGTACAGCGGGATCATCGGCTCACCGTGGGTGGCATAGGAGGTGCCGACCGCGGTGAACGAGGCGGTCGAGCCGGCCTCGTTGATGCCCTCGTGCAGGATCTGCCCGATCTCCGATTCCTTGTAGGCGAGCATCAGGTCCGCATCCACCGCCGTGTACAGCTGGCCGTTGCGGTTGTAGATCTTCAAGGAGGGGAACCAGGAGTCCATCCCGAAGGTGCGGGCCTCGTCCGGGATGATCGGCACGATCCGCTTGCCGATCTCCTTGTCCCGCAACAGCTCCTTCATGATCCGCACCAACGCCATGGTGGTCGCGACCTGCTGCTTGCCGGAGCCCTTGCGGACCACGTCGTAGGTCGAATCCGGCGGCATCGGCAACGGCGCCGGGCTGGTGCGGCGCTGCGGCAGGAACCCACCGAGCGCGCGGCGGCGGTCGAGCATGTACTGGATCTCCGGGGCATCGGGGCCGGGGTGGTAGTACGGGGGCATCTTCGGGTCCTTCTCCAACTCGGCGTCGGAGATCGGGATGCGCTGCAGGTCCCGGAAATTCTTCAGATCGTCGAGGGTCAGCTTCTTCATCTGGTGGGTGGCGTTGCGGCCCTCGAAGTGCTTACCCAGGGTGTAGCCCTTGATGGTGTGCGCCAGGATCACCGTCGGCTGCCCCTTGTGCGCCATCGCCGCCGCGTACGCGGCGTAGATCTTGCGGTAATCGTGGCCGCCGCGCTTGAGGTTCCAGATGTCCTGATCCGACAGGTTCGCGACCAGTTCCTTCGTCCGCGGATCCCGGCCGAAGAAGTGCTCGCGCACGTACCCGCCGTCGTTGGCCTTGTACGTTTGGTAGTCACCGTCCGGGGTGACGTTCATCAGGTTGACCAGGGCGCCGTCCCGGTCCGCGTGCAGCAGCGCGTCCCACTCGCGGCCCCAGACCACCTTGATCACGTTCCAGCCGGCGCCGCGGAAGAACGACTCCAACTCCTGGATGATCTTGCCGTTGCCGCGGACCGGGCCGTCGAGGCGCTGCAGGTTGCAGTTCACCACGAAGGTCAGGTTGTCGAGGCCCTCGGTGGCCGCCACGTGCGCCAGACCGCGGGATTCGGGTTCGTCCATCTCCCCGTCACCCAGAAACGCCCACACGTGCTGATCGGCGGTGTCCTTGATGCCGCGGTCGTGCAGGTAGTGGTTGAACCTCGCCTGGTAGATCGCGTTCATCGGGCCCAACCCCATCGACACGGTCGGGAACTCCCAGAAATCCGGCAGCAGCCGCGGGTGCGGGTACGACGGCAACCCGCCGCCCTGATCGGCGTGCGAGTGTTCCTGCCGGAACCCGTCCATCCGCTCCGCCGGGATCCGCCCCTCCAAAAACGCGCGGGCGTAGATGCCCGGCGAGGCGTGGCCCTGGATGAAGATCTGATCCCCACCCCCGGGATGGTCCTTGCCGCGGAAGAAGTGGTTGAACCCCACCTCGTACAGGGCCGCCGACGACGCATACGTCGAAATGTGGCCGCCGACCCCGACCCCCGGGCGTTGCGCGCGGGTCACCATCACCGCCGCGTTCCACCGGATGAACGCCCGATACCGGCGCTCGGTCTCCTCGTCCCCGGGGAACCACGGCTCGTTCTCCGTCGGGATGGTGTTCACATAATCGGTCGACGTCAACGCCGGCAACGCGACGTGCTTCTCCCCGGCCCGCTCGAGCATCCGCAACATCAGATACCGGGCACGAGTCGGTCCGGACCGGTCCAACAGTCCGTCGAACGATTCCAACCACTCCGTGGTCTCGTCCGGGTCGATATCCGGCAGATAAGACGCAACACCCTCACGGATGACGCGAACCGAACCGGCGCGGCCAGGGTCTACGGAGGTCGTGGTCTGTTCGAGCAAAGGGATACTCCATCGTTGCGGGCGCGGGATAGGCGCCGTGTCGGCCGTCCGGGGTGAGGACGAAGCTGTACAACTCACTGCATCAGGTGACTACTGCGGTTTCGCGAGCGGCCATCCCGTGATCTGCTTGGGACGCGGGGGCGCGTAGGTGCGCACCTTCGAGGTCGAGAGACCCAACCCTACAAGAGATTCCGCCAATTTCACAGCCGCACTGACTCCGTCGACCACCGGAACGCCGGTGCGCTCCCTGATTCGGTCGTCGAGGCCGGCCATTCCACCGCAGCCGAGGCAGATCACCTCGGCCTTGTCTTCGCGCACAGCAGCTTCGGCCTCGTCGACGATCGCCTCGATCGTGCGCTCGGGGTCGGTTTCCAGGGCGAGGACGGGCAGACCGCTCGCACGTACACTCGCGCACTTGGTGTCGAGGCCCGCGAGCCGGAGCCGATCGTCGATGAGCGGCACGGTGCGGTCGAGGGTGGTGACGACGGAGTACTTGTGTCCCAGCATCATTGCGATACTTGCGGACGCCTCGGTGATGTCGACGACGGGGACGTCGAGCAGTTCCTGCAGGCCCTCCCGGCCGTGTTCGCCGTACCCGGCCTGGATCACCGCGTCGTACGGTTCCGGGTACGACCGCACCCGGTCCATCACCGCGATCGCGGCGAGGTAGCTCTCGAAGTTTCCTTCGACGGATTCCGCACCGATCTCCGGTGTGAGCCCGACGATCTCGGTGCCGGGTGCCGCGACGGCCTCGGCCTGTTTGGCGATGGCGTCCGTGATCGACGTGGTGGTGTTGACGTTGACGACGAGAATACGCATCGAAAGCTCCTGTCAGTGGTCGCCGTGGCCGCTGTCCACGGCGATGGACTCGCCGGACACGTCCACGTACCGCCGGGTGCGGTCGCCGACGACCGCGTAGATGGCCGCCGCCAGGCCGGCTCCGATGAACCACGAGAACGGGGCGACGAGATGGAAGGCGGGGACGATCGCGAACAGGGTGCTGACGAGCGCGGCGGGAACGAGGGCATAGATCGCCCGAAGGTTGAATCCCTTGCGGTAGTAGTAGGTTCCGGTCGGACTGTCCGAGTAGAGGGCGGGTACGTCGACCTTCGTGCGGCGGATGAACCAGTAGTCGACGAAGATGATGCCGAACAGCGGGCCGAGGACGGCACCGAGGCCACCGAGGAAGTAGTTGATCACCACCGGGCTGTCGTAGAGATTCCAGGGCAGCAGGACCACGCCGATGCAGGCGCTGATGATGCCGGCCTTGCGGAAGCTGATCTTCTCGGGGGCGAGGTTCGACAGCACGTACGACGGTGCCACGAAGTTCGCCATGACGTTGACGGCCATCGTCACGATCACGAGGGCGAGGCAGGCCAGCGACAGGAACAGGGTGTTCGGGATCGCCGCGACGATGTCGGTGGGGCTGTCGATGATGGTTCCATCGATCTGGAACTGGGCGCCGCACAGGATGAACGCGATGACGGCGAACGCGAGGACGTTGACGAACAGGCCCCAGAAGTTGCCGCGCACGACGGCGGTCTTCGACGGGGAGCGCCGCGAGAAGTCGCAGAAGTTGAGGATCAGGGTGCCGTAGATCGACATCCAGAGGGCCGCGCCTGCGAAGACCTGCCGCCACATCTCCCCACCCGAGGCGGGCTGATCGGACGTCCACGCGATGGAGAAGTCGGTGCGGAACAGCATCCACAGGGCGAGCGAGCCGACCGTGACCAGGATCAGCGGACCGGCCAGGCTTTCGAATCGGCGCACGGCCTCCATCCCGTAGACGAGGACGACGATCTGGATCGCCCAGATCCCGATGAAGCAGATCCATCCGAGGCTGGAGAGTCCGAGGATCGAGTTCTGGTCGAAGCGGTCGAGCGACGGCGCCACGGCGACGAGGAAGATCCGGAAGACGATCGACGCGAGGTAGGTCTGGATTCCGAACCAGACGATCGCGATGACCGCGCGGACGATGGCGGGAATCTGGGCGCCGCGGATTCCGAAACTGATCCGGCTCATCACGGGGAAGGGCACACCCGTCTTCTGGCCCATGAACCCGGCGTAGGTCATCGCGACGCAGACGATGACCGCGCCGATCATGAGCGACAGGATCATGTGGCCGCCACCCAGCCCGAGCGCGAACAGGCCGATGGCGAAGGAGTAGTTGGCGATGTTGTGGACGTCGTTGGTCCACAGCGTGAAGATGCTGTAGCTACCCCAGCGGCGACCCGAGGCCTTCGTTGGCGCCAGGTCCAGGTTGTAGAGTGTGGTACTCGTCTGGGTCGCTGGCGGCGCCGGCGGCGCGACGGTGGTGGTGTGCCGCGAGACTGTGTCGTCTATGAGCATGTGCCTGTCCTTGCGTGGCGGCGAACGAACTTCCGTATCACGGAAAGTTTGTTCCATTGGTCCCTTCGAGTGTGAGCCAGGCAACAGTGGGCGGTCAATGATTTCGGCAGGATATATCTTGGTGCCGTACCGCCTGGAACACGACAAACCCGCTGTAGCACTAGATCTTTCGGACCCATCGCCATGCAAGGGTGCGGCGGCGTCAGGCCAGTCCGCGGCTGAGCAGTCGGCCCCGGGGCGCCTCGTCGAGGTCGATCCGCTTGCCGGCCAGCCAGGTACTGCGCACGACGCCGGCGAGGGCTGCGTGCACGATTACGCCGCGCCGAACCCGGCGATCTCTTTCAGCGCCAGTTCGCGCGTCGACGTCGGATTCCTGGCCGCGCCGTACCCCCAACGTCCCGGACTTTACGGGCCCTGCACGACGCGGGCGTGTTCGAGTCCAAATGAGCTATCAGCGGAATACCGCCCGTCCAAGCCCGTGAAGAAGCTGATCTGTGGTGCGGGGCCGCTTCGGGAGGGAGGTGGGTGGGTGTGGTTGGCGAGTCGAGTCGTTTCTGATGGTAAGGCTTGCGGCAATGATCGACAGCGCGCTCCACTCGCAGCGCGACGAAGTATGCGACGACCAGAAGTGGTTGCCCCACAATTATTTGCGTATGGGAACTCCCATCGCAGTGCACGTGACGGTGTCGCCGTCGAATTCGGTGAGGGTACCCCGGACTTGTCGGACCCCTCTGTCATGATCTGGTGACACCGCGTCGGCATCGGAGCGGTGAAGGCTCCTCGGCCATCAAAGGTGTTGAGTGCGAAGTGAAACGGATTGTCGTGGTCAAGCTCGTCCCCAGTCCTGATCAGTCTGCGGCGCTGGAATCGACGTTGGTGTTGTGCAATGAGGTTGCCAATGAGTTTGCCGGGTGGGCTCACTCGAGGGGATTGCGGTCGCGGCGGGCATTGCAGGTCGCGCTGTATCCGATGGTGAAGACCCGGGGCCTCTCCGCGCAGCCGGCGTTGCATGTTCTGCGGAAAGTTGCCGACGCGTACACCACCCGGCAGGCGAACCTGAGCAACGGAAACTACGGTCGACCGGGGTCGACTCGGTATACGGCGGTGGCCGGGACCGCGGTCGAGTTCCGGCCGCATGCTGCGCAACCGTTCGACGACAGGTGCCTGTCGTGGCAAGTGGATTCCTCGACTGTGTCGATCTGGACCACGGCGGGCCGGATGCGGGGTGTGCGGTTCGTGTGCGCGCCGTGGCAACGCACACTCCTGGCCGCCCGTAAGGGGGAAACGGACCTCGTCTACCGCGACGGCCTGTTCTACCTGTATGCCACTGTCGACGAACCCGCACCGGAACCGGTCGAGCCGCCGGACACCGCCGCTGGCTGGTTGGGTGTGGATCTGGGGATCGTGAACCTCGCTGTCACCACTGACGACGATCCGACCGCCCTCGACGTGCGGTGGTCCGCCGGGGCAGTGACGGCGCGCCGAAAGAAGAACGCCGCGATGCGCGCAAGTTTGCAGCGAGTCGGCACGAAATCAGCGAAACGGAAATTGAAGACACGGCGACGAAAGGAACAGCGGTTCGCCACCGACATCAACCATCAACTGTCGAAAACTATTGTTGCCCGAGCACAACGCACCGGTCGTGGGATCGCGATACGCGATAGAAGACCTGTCAGGTATCCGCGACCGGGTACGGCTAGCCCGACGGCAACGGACCCAACTCCACTCGTGGGGATACGCCCAGCTACGGGCACAGATCACCTACAAAGCCGAGAGGGCTGGGGTGCCCGTCGCTGTCGTCGACCCCCGGAACACATCGCGGACCTGCTCACAATGCGGGTACTGCGACAAAGCGAACCGGGTCTCGCAAGCAACATTCCGATGCCGCTACTGCCAGTGGACCGGTCACGCCGACCACAATGCGGCCCGCAACATCGCCGCACTCGGACATCGCACCTACAGGGCCGCCCAATCAACCGCGCCCATAGCAGCCACCCCTCCCACAGCCAGTGGGAACGTGAGCAGCAAACCCGGCCCCTCACGGCCGAGTAGTTGATATGCTTCCTGTTGCACTCGACGAGTTGCCACCGTTAACCGACGTACGCCTGATCGGCGGCGACCTGGCGTTTGACGTCCAGTGCCGCGACGTCGACGGTCGGCGGGATGCTGTTGAGCGGCATGTCGACGATCGTGGTCACCCCGCCTGCGGCCGCGGCCCGGGTCGCGCTCGCGAACCCCTCCCACTCGGTGCGGCCCGGTTCGTTGACGTGCACGTGCGTGTCGACGAGACCGGGGATCAGCACCTCGTCGTCGCCCAGTTCGACCACGACCTCGGCGTCGAGTTGGGCGCCGAACGGTTCGATGACGACGATCCGGCCGTCCCGCACACCCACGCAGCGGGCGACCTCCCCCGCCGCGGTGATCACCCGCGGGGCGCGGAACAGCAGGTCGAGCCGGTCAGACATCGTGTTCACCACCTGCGTCGGCAACGCTGCGCACCGCCGCCGCCACGGCCGGGGCGACTGCGGCATCGAACACACTCGGCACGATGTACGTGGGGTTGAGTTCCGACGGAGACACCGAATCGGAGATCGCGCGGGCGGCCGCGATGAGCATGTCGTCGGTGATCTCGACGGCGTGCGCGTCGAGCAGGCCCCGGAACACGCCCGGGAACGCGAGCACGTTGTTGATCTGATTCGGGAAGTCCGACCGTCCGGTCGCGACGACGGCCGCGTGCCTGCCGGCGGCGACGGGATCGACCTCGGGCACCGGATTCGCGAGGGCGAACACGATCGAGTCGGGACCCATCGTCTCGATGTCGTCGCCGGTCAGGATGTCCGGCGCCGAGACACCGATGAACACGTCCGCGCCGACCACTGCGTCCTGCAGCGATCCGGACCGCGCTTCCGGGTTGGTGTTGTTCGCGATCCAGGACCGGAAGGAGTCGGATGTGTCGTCGGGCGAGAGGATTCCGTTCCGCCCGCACGCCACGATGTTCGTCGCCCCCTGCGCGACCAGCAGGCGGATGATCGCGTGTCCGGCGGCGCCGACACCCGACACCACGATCTTCACCGTGTCGAGGCTCTTCTCGACCACCCGCAGGGCGTTGGTCAGGGCGGCGAGAACCACGATTGCGGTGCCGTGCTGGTCGTCGTGGAAGACCGGGATGTCCAGCATGTCGCGGAGCCGTGCCTCGATCTCGAAGCAGCGTGGGGCGGAGATGTCCTCGAGGTTGATTCCGCCGTACACCGGTGCGAGGGCCCGGACGATCTCGACGATCGCGTCCGTGTCCTGGGTGTCCAGGCAGACCGGCCACGCGTCCACGTCCGCGAACTGCTTGAACAGGGCCGCCTTGCCCTCCATCACGGGAATCGACGCGGCGGCGCCGATGTTGCCCAGCCCCAGCACGGCCGAGCCGTCGGTGACGACCGCGACGGTGTTGCGCTTGATCGTCAGCCGCCGCACGTCCTCGGGGTTCTCCGCGATCGCGGTGCAGACCCGGGCGACGCCGGGGGTGTACGCGCGGGACAGGTCGTCGCGGTGCTTGAGCGGAACCTTCGGCACCACTTCGAGTTTCCCGCCGAGATGGAGCAGGAACGTGCGGTCACTGACCTTGCCGACCACGACGCCGGGCACGTCGGCGATCGCGGACGCGATCTGCTCGGCGTGCTCGACGTCGGAGGCGTCGCACGTCACGTCGATGACCATGTGGTCGGGGTGGCTCTCCACCACGTCCAACGCGGTCATGGCGCCCTTCACGGAGGCCACCGCCCCCGCGAGAGTCGAGGTGGTACCTGCGCCGACCGGGGCCGTGACGCGAACGGTGATGGAGTAACCGGGACTGGGATTGGGCATGCGTGTTTCCTCGGGTTCGTCAGGTAGGGGTGGAGAGCGCGCCGGTGCTCGGACTAGCGCGGTGCCTGGTCGGCTACGAGCGCTTGATGGCTCTGGGGAAGGGCTTCCCACCAGGTGCGTCGCGTCTCCGACAGCGCTGTCGCGTCGAGGTCGCCGAACAGCCGCAGCCGGGACAGGCCACCGTCGGGGTAGACGTCGAGTCGCAGGTGCGTGGCCGCGTCGGTGGCGTCCAGAACGAAGCGGTGCCTCGTGTCGGGCTGAACGGCTGTGCGGGACAGCAGTTCGGTCCACGCGCTCTCGTCGGCGATGTCGGCGGTCCGCGCGTCGGCGGTGCTCAGCCGCACCCAGCCGGGCGCGTTCCCCACGTAGTAGCTGGTGTCGATCTCGACGTGCCGGGGATTGCCTGCCGCGGCCAGCGAGAACACAGCGAAGTCGTTGCCGCCGCCACGACGCCGGGAGTTCTCCCAGCCCTCCCCCATGTTCCGGGCCCGGCCGGGAAGGATGATGTTCGCGGGCGACGCGTAGAACGCGTCGGAGCAGCCGACGAGGCGTCCGCCGTTCTCCGCGGCCAGCAGGTCCACCGTCCCGTCGAGGAACCGGGGGTCGGGCACGACCTCACCGTGTACCCGCAACCGTGCGACGCCGCCGTCGGGGTAGATGGACAGCCGCACGTGTGTCCACCGGTGCCGGTCGGCGACGGCGTAGGCGTTCGCGGCGTGCCCCTCGGCCGGGGACTTCTCGACGATGGTCTGCCAGTCCGCCTTCATGACCTCCTCGATGGACGGGTAGCCCTCGATCGACGCCGCCTCGATGGAGATGAAGGGCGGGTAGTTGCCCTTGAAGTGCGCGGTGTCCACGATGATTCCGTGGATGATGCCCGCGGCCCCGAGGCGGACGATCGCGTAGTCGTGGCCGTCGTCGCGGCGGCGGCGGGTCTCCCACCCGTCGTACACCTTGCCCTTGTGCCCGAAATCGGACGGGTCGAAGAACGGGGCCTCCGCCTTGATGAGGTTCTCCCGCTGGGCGAACAGTTCGTCGTTGGCCGCGGAGACGCTTCCGCCGAGGGCGCGTGAGGCGAGGTCGGGTAGTGCGGTGAAGTCGGTTGACGTCATGATTCTCCTCGTGTGCTGAGTGGTGCGAGTTCGGCAGTCGATGCCGCGATCGTGCAGCCGATCCGGCGCAGTAGTTCCGCCGCATCTCTGATCGATCGATGAAGGTCCGGTTCGAGGTCCGCGAGCGCGTATGCCGCGGAGATGCCGGCGCTGTGCAATTGGATGTCGCTGAGCAGATTTCGGCCGCAGACGGCCAGGACGGGGATTCCGGCCCTGCGTGCTTCGGTGGCGACGCCGATCGGCGCCTTGCCGTGGAGACTCTGCTCGTCGAGCGACCCCTCACCGGTGATGACGAGGTCTGCCCCGGCGAGCCTCCCGGGAAAGTCGACGAGCCCGAGGACCGTGTCGATGCCGGGCCGGGTGTCCGCCCCCAGCACCGAGATCGCGCCGAACGCCGCGCCTCCCGCGGCGCCCGCTCCCGCGATCCGGCTGTCGTCGCGGCCGGTCGCGGCGCGCACGACCTGCGCCCACCGGGTCATGGCGTCCTCGAGCACGACCAGTTCTCCTGCGGCGGCGCCCTTCTGGCTTGCGTACACGGCGGTGGCGCCGGTCGGGCCGAGGAGCGGATTGTCGACGTCGCAGGCGAGCCGGAAGTGCCCCGCACGCGCCGCCGGGTGGAGACCGGTCAGGTCGACCCGGGCGGCCCGGAGCAGCGCCGCTCCCCCCTGCGCGACCTCGTTGCCGCCGGCGTCGAGGACATGCACGCCGAGGGCCTGTAACAAGCCGGCACCGCCGTCGGTTGACGCGCTGCCCCCGAGACCGACGATGATCTCGCGGGCTCCCCCCTCCAGCGCGTGCCTGACGACGGTGCCGAGTCCGAATGTACTGGCACCCAAGGGATCCGCCACACCGTTCGGGAGCAGTACCAAGCCCACGGCCGATGCCAGTTCGACCACCGCGGTCGAGCCGCGCACCGCGTAGGACGAGGTGACGGGTAGACCCGTCGGCCCCGTGGTGGCGACCGCGACCGGAGACCACCCTGCCGCGACGGCCGCCGCAACGGTACCGTCGCCGCCGTCCGCGACCGGGACACGATCGATCACCCAGGAGGGATCACCGGCGACGAGTCCGTCGGCAAGGGCGTCCGCCACTTCCGCGGCGGTGAGGGATCCCTTGAACTTGTCGGGTGCGACCAGTACACGTGTCACGGTGCCCCCTAGTCCAGCAGCATGAGGGCTGTGGGAGCGTGCTCCCAGCTCTCCGCCAGGTCCTCGAACTCGGCGACGTTGTCGAGCTCGGTTCCCATCGCGATGTTGGTGACCCGCTCGAGGAAGACCTCGACCACCACCGGCACCTTGTGCTCACCGGCGAGTTCACGGGCCTTCTCGAGAGCGCCTGCGATCTCGCCGGGTTCGGTGACCCGCAGCGCCTTGCAACCCAGACCCTCGGCGACCTTGACGTGATCGACGCCGTAGCCCTTCGGGACCGCGGGCAGCACATCGTGTTCGGTGGTTTCCTGGGTGTTGATGTTGTCGAAGCCCAGCTGCACGCAGAAGTCCATGTCGAATGCGCGCTGCGCCTGCCGGATCAGTCCCAGGTAGGAGTTGTTCACCACGACGTGGATGTACGGCAGGTTGAACTGGGCGCCCACCGCCAGTTCCTCGATCATGAACTGGAAGTCATAGTCACCGGACAGCGCCACGACGGGGGTCTCCGGCTCCGCGGCAACCACTCCGAGAGCGGCGGGGATGGTCCAGCCCAGCGGCCCGGCCTGCCCGCAGTTGATCCAGTTGCGGGCCTTGTAGACGTGCAGGAACTGGCCGCCGGCGATCTGCGAGAGCCCGATCGTGCTGACATACCGGGTGTTGCGCCCGAAGACGCGGTTCATCTCCTCGTACACCCGCTGCGGCTTGACCGGGACGTCGTCGAAGTGGGTCTTGCGCTGCATGGTCCGCTTCCGGGTGGCACAGTCCTCGACCCAGGTGCTGCGGTCCGCCAGGGTTCCGGCGGCCTTGCGCTCCTTCGCGACGGCGACGAACAGTTCGAGCGCCGCCTTGGCGTCGGAGACGATCCCGTAGTCCGGTGCGAACACGCGCCCGATCTGGGTGGGTTCGATATCGACGTGAACGAACTTGCGCCCCTTGCGGTAGGTGTCGAGGCCGCCCGTGTGCCGGTTGGCCCAGCGGTTGCCGATGCCCAGGACGAAGTCCGAGGCCAGCATGGTCGCGTTGCCGTACCGGTGTGCGGTCTGCAGACCGACCATGCCCGCGGCGAGGCGGTGGTCGTCCGGCATGGTGCCCCAGCCCATCAGCGTCGGCACCACCGGAACGTCCAGCAGTTCCGCCAGTTCCACGAGCAGATCCGCGGCGTCGGCGTTGATGATGCCGCCGCCGGCGACGATCAGCGGGCGGTCGGCGGCCCCCAGCATGTCGAGGGCCTTCTCCGCCTGCGCCCGCGTCGCCGCCGGCTTGTACACGGGCAGCGGCTGGTAGGTGTCCGGGTCGAACTCGATCTCCGCCAGTTGCACGTCGATCGGCAGGTCGATGAGAACCGGTCCGGGCCTGCCGGACCGCATCAGGTGAAATGCCTGCGCGAACGCACCCGGAACCTGGGCGGGCTCGAGCACCGTCATCGCCATCTTCGTGACCGGACCCGCGATCGCGGCGATGTCGACGGCCTGGAAGTCTTCCTTGTGCAGGCGCGCGACCGGGGCCTGCCCGGTGATCGCGAGGATCGGGATCGAGTCCGCCATCGCCGAGTACAGGCCGGTGATCATGTCGGTCCCGGCCGGCCCGGAGGTGCCGATGCAGATACCGATGTTTCCGGCCTTGGCCCGGGTGAATCCCTCGGCCATGTGGGATGCGCCCTCGACGTGGCGGGCGAGGACGTGCTTGATCCCACCGTGGTCACGCATTGCTGCGTAGAACGGGTTGATCGCCGCACCGGGGAGGCCGAAGGCCTGGGTGGCACCTTCGAGTTCCAGAATCTTGACCGCTGCGTCAGCGGCGCGCATACGAGGCATATCAGTTCTCCATCGAGGATTACGAGTTGAGGCGGGTCACTGGGAGGGGCGGCCGGACAGCCGCTCCACTCCGCGCAGCAGGCCCGAATGATCGAGGCCACCATCACCGTTCGCACGGGCGGAGGCCATCAGCTGGGCGAGGACGGCGCCGAGGGGTGTCACGACGCCTGCCTCACGGGCAGCGCTGGTGACGATGCCGAGGTCCTTGTGGTGCAGGTCGATGCGGAATCCGGGCTCGAACGACCGGTCCAGCATCTTCTGCGCCTTCTGGTTCAGGACGGCGGATCCGGCGAGCCCGCCGCCGAGTACCTCCACGGCGGCCGCGGTGTCGACACCGTAGGCCTCGAGGAAGATGATCGCCTCCGCGAGGAGCTGGATGTTGCCGGCGACGATCAGCTGGTTCGCTGCCTTCACCGTCTGTCCGGAGCCGTTCGGGCCCACGTGGACCACGGTCTTCCCGACGACGTCGAGGATCGGGCGGGCCGACTCGAAGTCTTCGGGGGCGCCGCCGACCATGATCGACAGTGCGGCGTTGACCGCCCCGGCCTCGCCACCCGACACCGGGGCGTCGATCAGCCGGAATCCACGCTCGGCCGCCTGCGCGGCGAGTGCGGTGGTGACGTCGGGCCGGATGCTGGAGAAGTCGATGATCAGCGCGCCTGCCGGGGCGTGCTCGAAGACTCCGCCCTCACCGGCGAGTACCGCCTGTACGTCGGGCGAGTCGGGGACCATCACGGCCACGACGTCGGCGCCGGCAACGGCCTTGGCGATGGAGTCCGCTGCGGTGCCGCCGGCCTCGACGAGTGCCGCGGTGCGCTCGGGCGAGCGGTTGTATCCGACCACCTGATGGCCGGCGTTGGCGAGATGAACGGCCATGGGGCTGCCCATGATTCCGAGTCCGATGAATGCAATGGTGCTCATGAGGTCTCCTCGAAGTCGTCGTTCGTTGGGGGGGAAGGTGTCAGGCCTCGACGCGCCGCGCGCCGCGCAGCTCACGGGTCAGCCAGTCGAAGGTGTCCGGTCGGGTGGACTTGTACTCGAGCCCCACATATCCGCGGTAGCCGTGTCCGGCGAGCCTCTTCAGGTAGCCGTCGATGTCGAGTGTTCCGGTGCCGGGTTCTCCGCGACCGGGAGCATCCGCGATCTGCACGTGCCCGATGCGGTCCGCGTACGTGTCGATCGCGGCGCCGACGTCGTCGCCGTTGACCTCGAGGTGGTAGAGGTCCGCGAGGAGCCGGAGCGAATCGACACCGTGGTCCGCCTTCACCCGGTCGATCACGGCGATCGCGTCGGCCGCGCTCTTCAGCGGGTACGCCGGCGTGCCGCTGACCGGTTCGACGAGTACGACGGCACCGATGCGATCTGCCGCCTTGCCGGCCTGGGCGAGGTTCTCGGTGGCCGTGCCGTCTTGAATCTTCGGATCCGTCCCGTCGATACGATTACCATACAGGGCGTTGAAAGCTTTGGTGCCCAGCCGTTCTCCGATTCCGACGGTGATGTCGATGTTGTCGCGGAACGCCGAGACCTGCGCCGGGTCGGACAGCAGTCCGCGGTCCCCCGCCGGCATGTTGCCCGCCGCGAAGTTCAACCCGGTGAGCTGCACTCCGGCGTTCTCGATCGCGGCCACGAACGCGTCGACGTCGCTGTCCCGCGGCACGGCGGTGTCGAAGGGCCACCAGAACTCGACGGCGTCGAATCCGGCATCCCGGGCAGCCTGTGGGCGCTGCAGGAGTGGGACGTCGGTGAGCAGGATCGAGCAGTTCAGGGTGTAGGCCAAGGTATCCATCGGTTGTTCTTTCGCTTTCGGGGTGTTCAGGAGACTGCGGTGTTGTCGGGCTCGGGCAGGCCTCGGTAGCGTCGCCAGCCGCCGTGATCGGTGATCTCGGTGAGCTCGCCGGCCCGGCTCTCGAGGAGGCCCGGTCGCAGGCCTACCGCCAGAACCGAACGTCCGTCGGACAGTTCGATCACGGTGAGCTCGAGTTCCTCGGGCTCCTCGGGGAGGAAGTCGGTGCGAATGTCGCCGATCGGTACGTCGTAGAGTTCGCCCTCGATCGAGGCTCCCCCGGTCTCCGTCAGCAGCAGTGCGGGGAATTCGTCACGTACGGAGAAGAATCGGTACTTCGGTGCGGTCCGAACCGTGCCGAGGAACGTGTGTGCAGACACGTTGTGATGCAGGTTTCCGCCACGCATCGCTCCACCGTTGCAGAACAATTCGGTCATCTTGTCAGCTCCTTCTTCCGTAAGCAGGTGTCGCCGCGTCGGACGTGCCTGCGAGTTCGATCGCTACCTGAAGCAGGGCTTCGCGTAGTCGTTTGGTGTTGGCGTCGAGCCCCTCGCGTACCAGGTCCTGGGTGACCGGCCACGGGGTGTCGCTGATGACGTCGTGATCGGTGACCAGAGCGATGCAGGTGTAGGACATGCCCAGTTCGCGGGCCAGCGCCGCCTCGGGATACGGGGTCATGCTGATCAGGTCCCATCCCTGGGCCGCGTACCAACGTGATTCGGCGCGGGTAGAGAAGCGCGGGCCGCGGATCGCAACCATCACACCGCCGTCGTTGACCACCCAGCCGTTCCTGCGGAGCGTCGACACCACCGCTCGGCGCCCGTGGGCGCAGAACGGGTCCGCGAAGGAGATGTGGACGTCGTCGTCGTGGAAGGTGTCGTCGGTGCGGCCCGTGCGGTCGACCAGCTGGTCGGGCACGACAACCGAGCCGACGCCGATCGCCGGGCGCAGCGAGCCGGACGGGGTGGGCGCGAGGATCGTGCGCACGCCGAGGCTGTGCAGGGCCCAGATGTTGGCGCGGGCATTGATGCGGTGGGGCGGGATGTTGCGGTGTCGCCCGGTGCGGGTCAGGTACGCGAGCCGGCGGCCCCCTGACGACCCGAGGACGATGCTGTCCGACGTCGGCCCGTACGGGGTGTCGATGTCGACCTGTTCGGCGTCGTCGAGGAGTCCGTGGTATCCCCAGGTGCCGAGCACTCCGACGGTGGGCTGGGTGTCAGGCATGGTGGTTCACCGTTCCTTCCGAGGCCCCGTTCGCGGTCAGCGCTTCGGGCCTCTCGATCGCCGGCCGTGCCGAGGCGTCCTGGAGGTGTTCGTGCCCGGGGTGCGGGTGGATGGTGACGTCGTCCGGGTCGTCGGGCGTGACCTTCCCGTCGAGAACCGCTCGCATCTTGTCCTTGTCGAGCATGCCCTCCCAGTTCGCGACCACGAACGTGGCGAGGCAGTTACCGAGCAGGTTCGTGAATACGCGCATGGAGTCCATGAGCCGGTCGGCGCCGAGCAGCAACGCGACGGCGGCCACGGGGAACGCGCCGATCGCGGCAGCGGTCGCGGACAGGGCGACGAAGGCCGACCCCGGCACACCCGCCATTCCCTTGGAACTGAGAATGAGGATGCCCATGATCGCGAGCTGCTCGCCGAAGCCGAGGTCCACCCCGACCGCCTGCGCCAGGAACATCATCGCCAGCGACAGGTAGATCGCGGCGCCGTCGAGGTTGAACGAGTAGCCGGTAGGGATCACCAGACCGACGACCGCGCGGTCGCATCCCGCGTTGTCCAACTTCTTGATGATGCGGGGCATGACCGCCTCGGACGATCCGGTGCCCAGGGCGAGCATGAATTCTTCGCGGCAGTACTTGATGAACTTCCACGCGTTCACTCCGGTGATCAGCTTGACCACGATCGACAGCACGACGATGAAGACCAGTGCCGCTCCGTAGCACGCGAGGATGAGCATTCCGAAGGATTTGAGGGAGCCGGCTCCGTAGTTGCCGACGGTGAATGCCATCGCACCGAACGCACCGAGAGGTGCCAGGTACATGATGTAGCCGACGATGCGGAAGATGACGTGCAGCGTCTGGTCGATCACATCCATCAGGATCGGCGGAGCCGATTCACTGAAGGACGCCAGCGCGACACCGAACAGGATCGCGAACAGCAGCACCTGCAGCAGGTTGTTCTGCGCGAACGCATCGAACACGCTGGTCGGGATGATGTGCATGACGAACTCGACGCCACCCGGCAGGTGGCCGCCCTGCGTCTTCTCGTCCAGGGCGCTGGTGTCCAGCGTGGCCGGGTCGATGTTGAGCCCGCTGCCCGGCTTGACGAGGTTTCCGACGAGCAGGCCGAGCCCGAGCGCGAAGGTCGTCGCGGCCGTGAACCAGAGCAGCGCCTTGCCGCCGATCTTTCCGAGCGCTTTCATGCTGCCGACCTTGGCGATGCCGGTGACGATCACCAGGAAGATCAGCGGGGACACGACCATCTTGATCAGCTTGATGAAGCCCTCACCCAGTGGCGCCAGGTGATGGGAAAACTCCGGAAACAGGATTCCGGTGGCGATGCCCAGGGCGATTCCGATCAGGACCTGGACGAAAAGTGATCTGTACCAACGCTGCTTTGTGGGTTTCGCAGCGATTTCGACTTCAGACACGGGGCCCTCCCTCGGGGCTCGGTGTTTTCCATATTATGGAAGTTGTATTTCGTATCTCGATATAGTGAACGCCGTCACACCGAGTTTTGTCAACCGATGTAGCGAAGGAATCGTCGCGATCCGCCACTCCCGCGCTATCGTCATACGGAGCGCCCTTTCCGCCTGACGGAAAGAATGTGGGGGCTCTCGGGCAGTCAGAGGATGGAGACAGACATGACGAACGGTCAGAGTCCGGCCGGCGGCGTGCAGTCGGTCGAGCGCGCATTCGACATACTCGAGATAATGGCGAGCGCCGGCGGGTCCATCGGGGTCAGCGAACTCGCCGACCTGGCCGGACTCCCCCTCCCGACCATCCACCGGCTCATCCGCACCCTGATGAACCGCGGATACGTGCGGCAGCTACCCACCCGGCGGTACGCGCTCGGGCCCAAGCTCATCCGCCTCGGCGAGAGCGCCACCCAGCTGATCGGCGCCTGGTCCCGACCGCACCTGTCCGAACTGGTGCGAGGCACCGGCGAGACCGCGAACATGGCCGTCCTCGACGGCACCATGGCCGTCTACGTCGCGCAGGTGCCGTCCGAACACGCGATGCGCATGTTCACCGAGGTCGGCCGACGCGTCTACCCGCACTGCACCGGCGTCGGCAAGGCCATCCTCATGCAGCTGTCGAATGACGCCGTGCGCTCACTGGTCGGCCGGACCGGAATGACGACGTACACCGAGAACTCTTTGACCGACCCCGACATGTTGATTGCCGATCTCGAATTGAGCCGAAACCGCGGGTTCGCGATCGACGAGGGCGAGCAGGAGATCGGCGTCCGGTGCTTCTCGGTGCCGGTGCCGAACGCTCCGACCCCCACCGCCATTTCCGTCTCGGGGCCTGCGGCCCGCGTCACCCTCGAGTCGGCGGACCACATCGTGCCGCTGCTCAAGCGCGTGGCGAAGGAACTCGGCACCGAGTTCGACAAGAACGCCGCGCTCTGATCGGAACCCCACCTCAGCGGTACGCGGATTCGACCATCGGTTCGGTCGCGATGACCTGCCCGTCGCCACCGACGATGGTCAGCGCCGTCGGCGTCACACGATATTGGGTGCCGTTGCCCGCGTTGGTGGCGACGAACCCGGACCCGTTCGGAACGGGGTCGTCGACGGAAATGGCGGCACCGTCGCTGATGCGTACGCCCTGGTAGTAGTACCGTCCGACCCCCGTCTGGCAGACGACGACGAGTGATTTCGTGGTGCGCCCGATGAACGCCGCCGGGTTGGTGTGGTTGCAGCGCGCGTCCGCGGGCGACATGAAGCCCTGCCCGTCCGTGCCGGACACCTCCCCGACCAGCGGCGGCGCCGCCACCGTCGTTCGCGTGGTCGTCGTCCTCGTGGTCGTCGTCCTCGTGGTCGCGGACGGAATTGTCGGAGGCGGAGCGGGTGCCGCGGACTCGGTCGACATCCGCACGACGGGTGGTTGCGCAATGGTGGTGACCGCGGCTGTCAACGGGTCGTCCGACCGGTTTCGGTCCAGGACCAGCCAGCCGACCACCCCTCCCAGCGCAAGGACCGCCACCACCAGCAGCGTCACCATCACGGGCACGGCGGTGGATCGCCTCTTCTGCGGAGGCGGACCGGCCGCGTAGCTCGAACGCGGCGGCGGGTGGTGCGGGGGCGGAGCGAGCGGGCCTTGCGGAACGCTGGTCGACGGGTACTCCGGTGGCCGTCCGACACTGTCGATCCGGGTCGGTGCGTGCAGGCCCGCGACCTCGGTCCGGGCAGGCGGCCGCCCCGACAGCGCGGCGCGCGCTGCGGCGGCCAATGCGCCCGCGGTGCGATAGCGCGCATCGCGACTTTTAGCGAGACCCGTCGCGACGACGCCGTCGAACGCGGCGGGGATGTCGGGCCGGACGGCGCTCGGTCGCGGGGCAGGAGCCGCCAGGTGCGCCCGGATCGCGCTGCTGATGCTGTTCGACGGGAACGGGATCGCCCCGGTCAGGCACTCGTGCAGCACACACGCCAGCGAGTAGACATCGGCCCGACCGTCCACCGGGGCGTTGTCGAATCGCTCCGGCGCCATGTACGCGTAGGAGCCGACAGCGCTGCCGAGCGTGGTGAGCCGGAGGTCCGAACTCGAGTGGGCGATTCCGAAGTCCACGAGGTAGGCGAAATCGTTGGCAGTGACCAGGATGTTCTCGGGCTTCACGTCCCGGTGGACCAAGCCGTCCGCGTGTGCAGCGTCGAGGGCGGACGCGATTTGCTCCACGATGACGACTGCTCGCGACGCGTCCATCGGGCCCTGCGAACGCAGCAACGACCGCAGATCCTGGCCCGGAACGAGGCGCATGTCGATGTAGAGGACGCCGTCGATCTCGCCCCAGTCGTGGATTGGGATTACGTGCGGCTCCTGCAACCTCGCCGCGACGTGTGATTCGCGGCGGAAACGCTGCTGAAAGGTCGCGTCGTTCGCCAGTTCCAGGTCGAGGAGTTTCACGGCCACGGTGCGCCCCTTGACCGTGTCGAACGCTTCGTAGACCTCGCCCATCCCGCCGCGTCCCAGCAGCGCGCGCAGTTGGTACTGCCCGAACTGCGTGCCGACCCGCGACCCTGCCGCCATTCTTCCGTTCCCCTCGACGACCGCGTGTGCGGCACGGACCTCCCGACCGGAGCTGATTCTTCCCCATCGCGGCGGGATGCGACACCGCCGGCGGGGCGGCGGGCGCCAGGGCCGGTATCAACGAAGGTTGACGGATTCGCCTCATCAACTTAAGTTGATACCGTGAGTGACGATCCGAACCCGGCAACCGCTTTCGCTGCCGTCGTCGCGCTGCGGCGTCAGGCCGATCAGCTCGAGCGTGACGCCGTCGCACACGCACTGTCCGCCGGCTGGACCTGGGCGGACATCGGCCACGCTCTCGGCGTCTCGGGTCAGGCGGCGCACAAACGCCTCGGTCCCGGACGATCCTCCGCCAAGAAGACGAGGGGCACACGATGAAACTCACCCGGGCATGGCGCGACATGCGGACGATGAAGACGCTGTTCTCCGAAACGGAAGCCGAGGCCGACCGGCTGGGCGACCGGGAACCGGGTCTCGAGCACCTGCTGCTCGCATCGTTCGCGCTGCCGGACGGTACGGCAACCCGAGTATTCGAGCGTCTCGGATCGAACCGGGACGCACTGCGCGAGGCGGTCATTCGCGTGCACGGGGAAGCCCTCGCGGCGGCAGGCATGACGGACGCGGGCGTCGCCACCAGCGCACTGAGCCGCCCCCGCACCGGACCGCTGCGACTGACCGAACCGGCCCAGGCCGCGTTCCGCAATGCGGTGGCTCTCGCGAAGTCGGAACGGAGACCGATCGTCGGAGCCGACCTCGTCGCAGCCGTCGCCACCATCACGCACGGCACCACGGCGCGGGCACTGGAATTGCTGGAACTCGTCCGATCCGACGTCGTCGATGCCGCCCGCGCCGAGCCGGCACCGTGAGCGGACGGCCCAGGCCCGGCAGTCGCCGCCTGCGCGGATAGGCTCGACACGTGGTTCTTCCCAGCTCGACTTCTGTGTCCCCTGCAGATGTTCTCGGTTCCATGCGGGACGTCATCGACGGTCCGCTGCCCGACATCGCCGTCCGCTTCTCCAAGTTCCTCGCCGACATCTGGCCGCACACCGCGCTCGTGATCTTCACCCGGGAATGCACGGGACGTCCCCGCAAGGTCAGCGGAGATCCGTCGGTGGTCGAGCGCGTCACCATCGCCGAACTGGATGCGTTGCGCACCCGCATGACGGAAGGCACTCCTTTCGACGACCAGACCGTGATTGCCGGCGCGAAGCGGAAGGTGTGGGCGCTGCTGGACGCGACGGGGACTCTCCTCCTCGTTCTCCCGAAGCCGCGGCAGCGCATTCGTGAGGTCCCGCTGGTCGCCGGCGCGTTCGGCGTCGTCGCCGTGTCGATCCGGCACCAGGTGGCGCAGGCGAGCCCGGCGTACCTGGCGGAGTCGCGGGCGGCGTCGAGCGAACGGGCCAGGACCATCGTGGAGCTGACGGACCTGCACGCGGCGACGCTCGAATCGATCCTGTCGACTCTCCGGTCCAAGGACCTCGACGACCGTCGGTCGCGGATCACGGCGAGCGAGACGGCGTCCTCGGCGCTGGTGACCCTGCGCTCCGCGGGCGAATCCGACCGCAACCTCGCGGAGGAAGCGGTCACCACCGCGTTCGCCCGGCTGCAGGGCGAATTGCGGCCGCTGCTCCAGCACCGTCCCGTGCGCGTCGACTACGTCGATCCGCCGGTGGACGGCCGGGCGTTGCCCGGCGAAGTGGCCAGTGCGGCGCGGGCCGTCGTCCGGAGCGCCGTCCTGGCATTCGCGGCGCAGGCCGCCCTCGAGCGAATCCGCATCGCCTGGGACTGTGACGGCGCGAACCTCCTGGTCGAGGTCCGCGACGACGGCGACGGCGGTCTCGACACCGATGCGCTGGTGCGGCAATTGTCCGGCCGGGTGCACACGCTCGGTGGCCGGATCGACGTCGAGTCGGTCGACGGGTGGGGGTCCCGGGTGGCCGTCGCGATCCCCCTCGACGTACCGGTGGCGCGACCGGACGAACAGCAACTCGGCGACCTCAACCCCCGCGAACTCGAGGTCCTGGGTCACCTCGCGACCGGCAAGCGGAACAAGGCGATCGCCGACAGCCTCGGCATCAGCGAGAGCACGGTCAAATTCCATGTCGCGGGTGTGCTGAAGAAGCTCGGGGTGGCGTCCCGAGGTGAGGCGGGCGCGATCGCCCTCGAGGCGGGCATCCGCGCCGACACCACCGGCAGGCACGCATGAGCGTCGCGACGCCGCCGATCGGGCGCTGACCCCCGCACGTGAGTGGCAAGTATGTGGGCGCACGCTTTGCCACTCACGTCAGGTGATGCGGTCCGGGTGGGTGTAGATGTTCATGGTGGTGCCGCGGAGGAACCCGATGAGGGTGAGCCCGGTGTCGTGGGCGAGGTCGATCGCCAGCGACGAGGGTGCGGACACGGCGGCGAGGATCGGGATGCCGGCCATCACCGCTTTCTGCGCCAGTTCGAACGACGCCCGGCCGGACACGAGCAGGATGCTCCCCCGCAGCGGAACCCGGTTCTGTTCGGTGGCCCAGCCGATCAGCTTGTCGACGGCATTGTGCCGTCCCACGTCCTCCTTGATCGCGAGCAGTTCCCCGGTGCGGGTGAACAATCCGGCCGCGTGCAGGCCCCCGGTGGTCTCGAACACCCGCTGCGCGGCCCGCAGCCGGTCGGGCAGCTCCGCGATCGTCGCGGCCGGCACCCGCACCGTGTCGGTGGCCGGTGAGTGCTTCGTCCGCTGCCGGATCGCGTCCAGCGACGCCTTCCCGCACACCCCGCACGACGAGGTGGTGTAGAAGTTGCGTTCGATACCGGTGTCGGGCAGGAACACCCCGGCCGCGAGGTCCACGTCGAGGACGTTGTAGGTGTTGACACCGTTGTCGTCGACGCTGTTGCAGTAGCGGATCGACGCGATGTCCGCGCGGTCGGCGATGATGCCCTCGGTCAGCAGAAACCCCTGCGCCAGTTCGACATCGGAACCGGGGGTGCGCATGGTGACCGCCAGCGGTGTCCCGTTCACCCGGATCTCGAGCGGCTCCTCCACCACCACGGTGTCCGGTCGGGTGGACTGCCGGGTGTCGGTGATCCGGGTGACCGGGGTCCGGGTGGTCACACGCCCCATCAGAGACGCCGTTCGAGACGGATCGTGATCGCCTTCGACACCGGGGTGTTCGACGTCCGGGCCACGTGATCGAGCGGGATCAGCGGATTCGTCTCCGGGTAGTAGGCGGCGACGTTCCCCCGCGGCGTCGGGTACGGCACCAGCCGGAAGTCGTCGGCGCGGCGCTCCTGCACCGTCCCGTCGGGGGTGGTCCATTCGGAGATCAGGTCCACCCGGTCCCCGTCCGCGTACCCGAACGCGGCGATGTCCTCGGGCGCGATGAACAGCACCCGCCGACCGCCCTTCACGCCGCGGTAGCGGTCGTCGAGACCGTAGATGGTGGTGTTGTACTGATCATGTGACCGCATCGTCTGCAGGATGAGCTTCCCCTGCGGGACCGGCAGCCAGCACAGCTCGTTGACCGTGAAATTGGCCTTCCCCGTGTCCGTCACGAACCGGCGCTCGTCGCGGGGTGGATGCGGCAACCCGAACCCGTCCGGTTGACGGACCTTGGCATTGAAGTCCTCGAACCCGGGAACGACCCGGGCGATGGAATCGCGGATGCGGTCGTAGTCGGCGGTGAATTCCGACCACGGCACCGAATGGTCGGGACCGAACAGGGCCTGCGCGATCCCACACACGATGGCGACCTCACTGCGCAACTGGTCACTCGCGGGTGTGAGGCTGCCGCGGGACAGGTGCACCATCGACATCGAATCCTCGACCGTGACCTGCTGTTTCTTACCGGACCGCACGTCCTTGTCGGTGCGGCCCAGCGAGGGCAGGATCAGCGCGGTCCGCCCCGTCACCAGGTGCGAGCGGTTCAGTTTCGTCGACACCTGCACGGTCAGCGCGCACCCCCGCAACGCGGCCTCGGTGGTCTCGGTGTCCGGGGTGGCGGAGACGAAGTTGCCGCCCATCCCGAGGAACACCGACGCCTTCCCGTCCCGCATCGCCCGGATCGAGTCGACCGCGTCCAGACCGTGCTCGCGCGGCGAGCGGATGCCGAATTCGGCGTCGAGGGCGGCCAGGAACGACTCGGGCATCTTCTCCCAGATCCCCATCGTCCGGTCGCCCTGGACGTTGGAGTGGCCGCGCACCGGGCACACCCCGGCCCCGGGCTTGCCGATCATCCCCTGCAGCAGCAGCAGGTTCACCGCGTCCTGGATGGTCGCGACCCCGTGCGTCTGCTGCGTCAGCCCCATCGCCCAGCAGATGATGGTCTTCTTCGAGGAGATCAACGCGTCCGCCGTCTGCTGGATCTGCGCGAGCGTCAGCCCGGTCGCCGCCGCCACCGTGCCCAGATCGACCTGCCGCAGATGCGCCGCACACTCCTCGAACCCCGCGGTGTGCCGGTCGATGAACTCCCGGTCCAGCACCGTCCCGGGATTGCGGTCCTCCGCCTCGAGCAGCAACCGGCCCAAACCCTGGAACAGGGCCTGGTCGCCGCCGATCCGGATCTGCAGGAACTCGTCCGCGATCTGCACACCGTCACCGACCACCCCGTGCACCTTCTGCGGGTCCTTGAACCGCATCAACCCCGCCTCCGGCAACGGGTTGATCGCGATCACCTTCGCCCCGTTGGCTTTCGCCTTCTCCAGGGTCGAGAGCATCCGCGGGTGATTGGTGCCCGGGTTCTGCCCGGCGATCAGGATCAGGTCCGCGTTCTCGAGGTCGGGAACCGACACCGACCCCTTCCCGATCCCGATCGTCTCCACCAACGCACTGCCCGACGACTCGTGGCACATGTTCGAGCAGTCCGGCAGGTTGTTGGTTCCGAACGCCCGGATCATCAACTGGTACACGAACGCCGCCTCATTGCTGGTGCGCCCGGACGTGTAGAACACCGCCTCGTGCGGCGACGCCAACGCCCGCAACTCCCCGGCGATCATCGCGAACGCCGCGTCCCAGCCGATCGGCTCGTAGTGCGACGACCCCGGCAGCAGCACCATCGGATGCGTCAACCGGCCCTGCTGCCCCAACCAGAACTCGGTCCGACCCAGCAGATCCGACACCGCATGCGCCGCGAAGAACTCCGGGCCGACCTTGCGGGTGGTCGCCTCCTCCGCGACCGCCTTCGCACCGTTCTCGCAGAACTCCGCATGCTTGCGGTGCCCCGGAGTCTCCGGCCACGCACACCCCGGACAGTCGAACCCCTCCCGCTGATTCAACTTCATCAACGTCCGGGCCGTGCGCACCGGTCCCATCTGCTCGAGCCCACGACGCAACGACACCAACACCGCAGGAACACCTGCCGCATAGGATTTCTCGTGCGTGACGACGACATCGTCCTCGTCGAAGGTGTACCTGTCGGTGGTGTCGGTCATGGAGTCAGTTTCCTCGTGCAATCCATTCGGCGAGGTGTGGGGCCTCGGTGCCGATCGTGGTTCCGTCACCGTGTCCGGTGTGGACGAGCGTTTCTTCGGGAAGAGCGAACAGCCGGTCGCGGATCGACCCGATGATGGTCGGGAAATCCGAGTACGACCGGCCCGTGGCGCCGGGACCGCCCGAGAACAGGGTGTCGCCGGAGAACAGTGCCCCGGCCTCGGGCAGGTACAGGCACACCGACCCCGGTGAGTGACCGGGCGAGTGGATCACCTGGATCTCGGTGCCCGCGATGGCGATCCGCTGTTCGTCCTCGAGATGCCAGTACTTGGCGTCGGGGTGGCTCATCTTCCACAGCACGTCGTCGCCGGGGTGCAGCAGCACAGGGGCGTGCAGACGCTCGGCCAGTTCGGGGGCGACGGTGACGTGGTCGTTGTGACCGTGCGTGCAGATCACGGCATTCACGTGCCTGCCTCCGACCGCGTCGATGATCGGCTGCGCGGTGTGGGCGGCGTCGACGATCACGACGTCGGTGTCGTCACCGATCAGCCAGATGTTGTTGTCGACGTTCCACTCTCCGCCGTCGAGGGCGAACGTTCCCTCGGTGACGACCCGCTCGATCCGCAATTGCCCGCTCACAGAACGACCACCGAACGCAGCACCTCACCGGCGTGCATGCTGTGGAACGCCGCTTCCACCTCGTCGATCTTGATGCGCTCGGTGACGAACTTGTCCAGCGGCAGCCGGCCCTGCTGGTACAGGTCGACGAGCACCGGGAAGTCGCGCTCGGGCAGGCAGTCGCCGTACCACGAGGACTTCAGGGATCCGCCGCGGGAGAAGAAGTCGATCAGCGGCATCTCGAGGGTCATGTCGGGGGTCGGGACACCGACCAACACGACGGTGCCGGCGAGGTCGCGGGCATAGAACGCCTGCTTCCACGTCTCCGGGCGGCCGACCGCATCGATCACGACGTCGGCGCCGAAACCGCCGGTGAGTTCCTGCACGGCCGAGACGGCGTCCACCTGGCCGCCGTTGATCGTGTGCGTCGCGCCCAGGTCCTTCGCCCATTCGAGCTTCTTGTCGTCCCGGTCGATCGCGATGATCTTCACGGCGCCTGCCAGGCGGGCGCCCATGATCGCGGCGTCGCCGACACCACCGCAGCCGATGACGGCGACGGTGTCACCGCGGGAGACGTTGCCGGTGTTCACGGCGGCACCGAGGCCGGCCATTACGCCGCAGCCGAGCAGTCCGACGACTGCCGGGTCGGCGGACGGATCCACCTTGGTGCACTGTCCGGCGTGGACGAGCGTCTTGTCGGCGAACGCGCCGATCCCCAGGGCGGGAGTCAGTTCGGTGCCGTCCTCGAGCGTCATCTTCTGCGCGGCGTTGTGCGTGTCGAAGCAGTACTGCGGGCGGCCGCGCTTACAGGCGCGGCACTGACCGCAGACGGCGCGCCAGTTTAGGACGACGAAGTCGCCGACCGCCACGGACGTGACGCCTTCGCCGACACTCTCGACGATGCCGGAAGCCTCGTGGCCCAGCAGGAATGGGAACTCGTCGTTGATCCCGCCGTCGCGGTAGGTGAGGTCCGTGTGGCACACACCGCATGCCGCGATGTCGACTACCACCTCTCCGGGACCGGGGTCCGGAATGTTGACGGTCGCGATCTCGACGGGGGCACCCTTGGAGCGGGCGATGACGCCTCGTACCTGCTGCGGCATTGGACTCATTCCTTCGGTCGATCAGTCATAGCGGGATCGATGCATGGCCATAAATGCACCTCTCCCGAGACCTTACGTCCCGGAAGTTCACGGAGGGACTGATCGAAGTGAGAGGTTGACCTAGCCGGAATGCCAGCCGCTCACTGAGGTCTTGCGGCAGAGGTCATGGCAGGAAACTGACGGTTGACACGCCGCGGTATATACAGGACTATACATCTCGAAGAGTGAGGCACACCACATCGATCACGGAGTTCTGATGACCCGGAGAGATTCCAGCTCGACCGAGGAACCGCACCCGCCCCTTCCGGTGGTGCTCGACGGCGCCCAGCTCACCGTCGACCAGCTCACGGCGCTCGCCCGGGAACCCGTCGTGATCGAGCCCGACCCCGCAGCGCTCGACCACGCACGCCGTTCGTGGGAGACAGCCGTGCGCATCGCCGAACGACAGCCCATCTACGGACGCACCACGGGTGTCGGGGGCAACCGGGACACCTCCGTCTCCGACGGCGTCGACCAGGATCTTCGACTTCTCCGCAGCCACGCCACGGGTTCGGGCCCCGCGCTGCCGGATCACGTCGTCCGCGCCGCCATGATCATTCGCGTCAACCAGATTCTCAACGGCGGATCCGGTCTGCACCCCGACATCGTGACCGCGCTGATCGATGCCGTCGCGGCGGACGAACAGCCCACCGTGCACGCTCGCGGGGCGATAGGCACCGGCGACCTCAGCGCGTTCTCCGAGATCGCGCTCGGGTTGATGGGCGAGGCACCGCTGCGGGACGGTCGACTCGTCACCCGGTGGACCGCACACCAGGGTGACGCACTCCCACTGATCTCGACCAACGCGATGACGGTCGCGCTCGCGGCGTCGGCCACCGACAGCGTGGCGAACTGGCTGGAGCACTCGCTGATCGTCGGTGTGCTATCGCTACTGGCGACGCGCAGTTCCGTCGAACCGTTCGCGGCACGGGTGCAGGCTGCCCGCAGGCACCTCGGCCAGGAGGAGGTGGCCGGCCGGGTCCGGGAACTCCTCGCGGGCCACCGCGTACAGGCTGCCCGCGTGCAGGATTCCTACGGGTTCCGCGCCCTGCCGCAGATCCTCGGGGCGACCTGGCAGGCGCTGCAGCGGTTGCGGGGCACGCTCGCGATCGAGATGAACTCGTCCTCCGAGAACCCTCTCATCTCCGTCGAGGACGACGCCGTGTTCCACAACGGGAACTTCCACGGAATGCCGATCGCCCTCGCCGTGGACGAGGCGAAACTCGCGCTGTCGAGCGCGGCGCTGTTGTCGCAGTGCAGACTTGCCAATCTCTCCGATCCGGTGGTCACCGGTCTCCGGCCGTTCCTGGCCGACGGTCCGGCGGGCAGCAGCGGCACCATGCTGCTGGAGTACACGACGTCCGCGGCCATCGCCGAGATCCGGATGGCCGCGGCGCCGGGCTCTCTCGGACACACCGTGATCTCCCGCGGAACCGAGGACCATGCGAGCTTCGCGTCGCAGGCCGCCACACAGCTCACCGACATCCTCGCCCAGTCTCGCATCGTGCTCGCGTGCGAACTGATCTCGGCGGTGCGCGCCCTCGGCCAGCAGGACCACGACCTCGACACGACCACCGAACTCGGCGCGTACCTGGACCGGGCACGCGCGTGCCTGGACCCGCGGACGACCGACCGTCCTCTGAGCGACGACCTGAAAGCAGCGGTGAAGTTTCTGGAACAGATGCCCAATCCGGAGAAAGACACAACTCGGTAAAGCAGTCCCACGACACCGAACTTCCGAGTGTGTCTCCACTCGGATTACACGAAAGTAGCACGCGGATGATCACATTCGACAAAGTCACCAAGGCATATCCGGACGGCACGACAGCGGTGAACGAACTGGACCTCGAGTGCCCGAGCGGGAAGATCACAGCACTCGTCGGGCCGTCGGGATGCGGCAAGACGACGTCGCTCCGCATGATCAACAGATTGATCGAACCGACGTCCGGAACCATCTCCCTCGACGGCGAATCCACGGCGGACATGGATCCCGCGCTGTTGCGCAGGCGGATCGGGTACGTCATCCAGCACGCCGGACTGTTCCCGCACCGCACCATCGTGGACAACGTCGCGACCATGCCCAGATTGCTGGGAAAGACGAAGAAGGAGGCCCGAACCCGGGCGATGGAGCTGCTCGAGACGGTCGGTCTCGCGGCGAACTTCGCGGATCGGTATCCGTGGCAGCTCTCGGGTGGCCAGCAGCAGCGAGTGGGGGTCGCGCGCGCCCTCGCCGCGGACCCGGCCTTCATGCTGATGGACGAACCGTTCAGCGCTGTCGACCCGGTGGTCCGGAGCCAGCTCCAGGACGAATTCCTGAGACTGCAGAAGGACATCGGCAAGACGATCATCATCGTCACGCACGACATCGACGAGGCACTCCAGCTCGGCGACCAGGTGGTCGTGTTGCGGACCGGCGGGATCCTGGCGCAGGCGGCGACGCCGCTGGAGTTGCTGACCGAACCCGCCGACGAGTTCGTCGCCGACTTCGTCGGACGCGACCGCGGCTACCGTTCGCTGGGTTTCTCGAACCTCGGCGGCCGCGTGGAGACGATTGCCGAACCCGTTGCCCGTCTCGGTGATTCGGCATCCGACGCCCTCACCCGGACCACGGACGACTGGCTGCTCGTCGTCGACCCGGCGAACAAGCCGATCGGCTGGGTGCAACCGGCGAAGGTCGTCGACCGCATTCGCCCGGACGACGTGAATCTCAGCGGGACGGTCGCCGATGCGCACGGAACGATGCGGGCCCTGCTCGACGCCGCCCTGTCCGCACCCAGCAAACGCGGTGTCGTCGTCGACGGCGACGGTGTGCTCGTGGGAACCGTGACGGCACACGCGGCGGTCGCGGCGATCGAGTCGGCGGATCTCGTGGCCACGGAGGCGATGGCCCGATGAACATCGAATGGCTCGGCCGCCAGTCCGATCGCATCGCCGAACTGGTCGGCTGGCACATCCTTCTCTCGCTCGTGCCGCTCGTCGTCGGTGTGATCGTCGCGTTGCCGATCGGCTGGCTGGCGCATCGCAGTCGCCGGATCAACCCCTATGTGGTGGGGACGGCCGGCCTGCTCTACACGATCCCGTCGCTGGCGCTGTTCGTCCTGCTCCCGCCGATCCTCGGAACGAAGATCCTCGATCCGATGAACATCGTCGTCGCACTGACGATCTACACCGTCGCCCTCCTCGTGCGCGTCATCGCCGACGCCCTGGATTCGGTGCCGCAGGAGACGGTGCTCGCCGCCACCGCGATGGGCTACCGGCCGTACCAGACTTTGCTGAAAGTCCAGCTGCCGGTGGGTGTTCCCGTCATCTGCGCCGGACTGCGCGTCGCGGTCGTGTCGAACGTCAGCCTGGTCTCACTCGCCGCGCTTCTCGGAATCCCGCAGATCGGTTCACTGTTCACCCAGGGCTTCCAGCTGCGTTTCTACACACCGATCATCACCGGTATCGCGCTCTGCCTGCTGCTGGCGCTGGTTCTCGATCTACTCATCGTGCTCGCCAATCGGTTACTCACACCGTGGACCCCGAAGGTGGTCTCATCATGATCGACTTTCTGCTCGACGGTGCTCATTGGACCGGACCCGAAGGCATTCCCGCTCTCCTCCTCCAGCACCTGATGTACACGTTCCTCGCCCTGTTCGCGGCGGCACTTATCGCGGTTCCGCTCGGCCTGTACATCGGGCACACCGGTCGCGGAGCGGTCGTCGTCGCGGGCCTGGCCAACTCGCTGCGCGCCCTTCCCACCATCGGTTTGCTGATCCTGCTGGTGCTCGTCATCGCACCGTCGTTCTCGACCAAGCTGGCCTATCTGATTCCGAGCCTGATCGTGCTGGTGCTGCTGGCCATCCCCCCGATTCTCACCAACACCTACGCGGGCATCCGCTCGGTCGACCCGGCCGCCGTGGACGCTGCGCGGGGCATGGGGTTCCGGTCGATGCGCATCCTCACCGAGGTGGAGATGCCCTGCGCGCTGCCGCTGATGCTGTCGGGTGTGCGCAGCGCCGTGCTGCAGATCGTCTCGACCGCGACCGTCGCCGCCTACATCTCGCTGGGCGGACTGGGACGTCTCCTCATCGACGGCAAAGCGCAGAGCGACTACGCCCAGATGGCCGCCGGAGCGGTCCTCGTGTCCCTCCTCGCGCTCGCATTCGACCTGGCGATCGGATTCCTCACGGTTCGGGTCGTCTCACCCGGTCTGACGCGACGCGACCGGAGCGGCGCGAAGAAGCGATCCGATTCCGAAGACACCGCCGTCGCAGCCCGACCCGCGTCCGCTCCCGAGCCCTCGCTGATCTGAAGGACATCATCATGAAGAAGGCATTGATCGTCGCGCTGACCGGCGCCACCCTGATGTCGTTGACGGCATGCGGGATCGGCAAGGACCCGTTGGCATCCGACGACGGCGGAAGCAGCGACGGTGCCATCGTCGTCGGCTCCGCGGACTTCCCCGAAAGCCAGCTGATCGCGACCATCTACGCGGAGGCGCTGCGCGCGAACGGCATCGACGTCACCGAGAAGCTGAACATCGGAAGCCGGGAGGTGTACGTCCCGGCCATCCGGGACGGCTCCATCGACCTGCTGCCCGAGTACTCGGGTGCGTTGCTCCAATACCTCGACAGCGCCACCACCGCGACCGCGTCGGACGAGGTGACCGAGGAGATCAAGGCCAAGCTGCCCGCCGGGCTCATCGCACTGGAACCGTCCCCCGCCGAGGACAAGGACGTGCTCGCGGTGCGACAGGAAACCGCGGACGAGTATTCGCTCGAGACGATCGAGGACCTCGTGCCCCACGCCGACGAGCTGACCCTCGGCGGCCCGCCCGAATGGAAGACCCGGGAGAACGGCGTCGCCGGCCTGCGGGACAAATACGGCCTGACGTTCAAGGAGTTCCTGGCACTCGACGCCGGCGGTCCCCTGACGCTCAACGCCTTGCTGAGCGGTCAGATCGAAGTGGCGGACGTGTTCAGCACCGACCCGGCGATGCGTTCGGAGAACCTCGTGGCACTCGAGGACACCAAACACCTGTTCCTGGCGGAGAACATCACACCGATCATCAACGAGAACAAGGCAGGCGACGATGTCCGCGGCGTCCTGGCCGACGTGTCGGCGGCACTGACGACCGGGGATCTCATCGAGATGAACCAGCGGGTGGCCGACCTCGAGGACATGGGCGACATCGCCCGGGAATGGCTGCAGGACAAGGGGCTGGCGTCCTGATCACGCCCCGGCGTGACATTGCCGGTGCAGTGCGTGGATCGCCTCCTCGAGTTCGGGAATCGGACCCTCCACCTCGACGTCGGGCGCGATGTCCTGGACGGGGATCGGCCGAACGGGTGCCGGCGGGACACCCAGTTCGGCGAGCCACTGCGCCGTCTGCGCGGCAGAACTGACGTAGACGATGCGTCCGAGCCCCACCCAGCCGTGCGCGGCGGAACACATCGGGCAGTGTTCGCCCGATGTGAAGACGGTGGCTCTCGCGCGTTCCTCGGGCGGCATGTTTTCCGCTGCCCACCGGGCGAGCTCGAACTCGGGGTGGCGGGTCGCGTCGCCGCCGGCGACCCGGTTGCGATCCTCGGCGAGAGCGACGCCGTCCGCGGAGGCGAGGACGGAGCCGAACGGTTCGTCGCCCGCCTCCACCGCCTCCCGTGCCAACTCCACGCACCGCCGCAGATGCCCCAATTCGACGTCGTTCTCCATGCCTGCCTCCGAGGTCGCTCGCGCCCGTGACTCCTTGCATGGTGCCACGGACGGGTGCGTCAGCTCAGCGCATCGAACGTCGCCGTCGCATACTGGGCGGTCCGGTCGGAGCCGAGAAGTCCCGGCCCCATCTTGTTCATCACGTACGTCATGGTCATCCGGCGTTCGGTGTCGACGACGACCTGTGAGCCGCCCCAGCCACCCCAGAAGCAGATGCGTCCCTCGGGGACGAACGGCACGGACACGGGCGTCGGCAGACCGTACCCGATGCCGAATCGAATCGGTTGCCCCAGAGCCAGATCCACGCCGTTCGACTGCTCCTCGAAGATCAGGGAGATGGTGTCCGGCGACAGCAGGCGGACGCCGTCGAGTTCTCCCCCGCAGGCCACTACGGACTGGATCCGGGCGAGCGACCGGGCGTTGCCCTGGCCACCGGCCGCGCCGTTCTCCGCCTTGCGCCATTCGTCGGACCAGGACGCGGACGCGTCCGGTCCGGGGCCGGTGAACGTCCTGACGATGACACTGGCGGGGTCGAGGGAGGCCAGATCGATCGGCAACGGCGGCGGCGGGACCACGTTCGACACCCGGCCGAACTCCGACGGGTCCAATCCGATGTGGAAGTCGGCCCCCAGCGGCCCGGCGATCTCCTCGGCGACGAAACGGCCGAGCGTGCGCCCGTCGATTCGGCGGACGACTTCACCGATCAGATGGCCGTAGTTCAGCGCGTGATACCCGGACGCCGTGCCCGGCTCCCACCACGGCGCCTGGGCGGCAAGCCGTTTCGTGGACTCTGCCAGGTCGTACGTGTCCTCGACCGTGATCGGCTGATCCCACCCCGACACACCCGACGTGTGTGACAGGAGATGGCGGACCTCGACGCGTTCCTTGCCTGCCGCGGCGAATTCCGGCCAGTACTTCGCGACGGGCGCGTAGACGTCCAGCAGTCCGCGGTCCGCGAGCATCAATGCGGCGAGCGCGGTAACCGTCTTGGTGCACGACCACACGTTCGTGATGGTGTCGCGCTCCCATTCGGTGGTGTGATCGGTGTCGGACCATCCGCCCCACATGTCGACCACCGGCTCTCCGTCGAGGGTCACGACGATCGACGCGCCGAGTTCCTCACCGGAGTCGAGATTGTCCTTCAGTGCCTCCTGCAACGCCGTGAAGCGCTTGTCGCACACTCCTCCGAGTTTGGTCACCTGTGGTTCCTCTCCACCAGCCGACGCAATATTGATCTTGACATCGGGTTCAATTTAGGGTTCCAGTGTGGGCCAGGCCCTCCTGTGATGTCAATCACTTCGATGCCCATTCTCGCGAGGTCCCGCCGCGGTCGGGCGCTCACCGGGTTCACCCGTGCCGGGTGAGGTTCGCGACGGCGCGGAGGCCGACGCTGAAACCCAGGACTACACGTGAGGAGCCGTGCCATGGGCAAGCCATTTCGGGGTGTCGTCAACGTCGACATTCGCGACTCGGTACCGGACTGGGCCCCCTTCGAGCCACCCAAGGCTCCCGCCGATGCGCCCAACGTCGTCTATATCGTCCTCGATGACGTCGGTTTCTCGGCGATGCGCTGTTATGGCGGGCCGATCGAAACGCCGAACATCGACCGGATCGCCGCCAAGGGTGTTCGCTACACCCAATGGCACACCACGGCGCTGTGCTCACCCACCCGCTCCTGCCTGCTGACGGGACGCAACCACACGCGCAACAGCATGGCCTGCATCACCGAGGCTTCGATCGGATTCCCGAACGCGAGTGGAACGATCCCGCCGGAGAACGGCATGCTCCCGGAGATACTCGCCGAGCGCGGCTGGAACACCTACATGGTGGGCAAATGGCACCTCTGCCCGACCGATGAGATGAATTTGGCCGCCACTCGCCGGAACTGGCCGAGTGGGCGAGGTTTCGAGCGTTGGTACGGCTTCCTCGGCGCGGAGACCAACCAGTGGTATCCGGATCTGGTTTACGACAACCACCCGGTCGATCAGCCGCGTTCACCGGAGGAGGGTTATCACCTCACCGAAGACATCACGGACAAGGCACTCGAGTTCATCAAGGACGCCAAGGTGATCGCACCGGAGAAGCCGTTCTTCCTCTACTACGCGCCCGGCGCATGTCATGCCCCGCATCACGCCCCGAAGGAATGGATCGAGAAATTCGCGGGCAAATTCGACATGGGCTACGACGCGATCCGTGAACAGACCCTCGCCCGGCAGAAGGAGCTGGGGATCGTCGCCGCGGACACCGAGCTTCCGCCGATCAACCCGATCGGCACCCCCGAAACCCGGTCGGGACCCGAGGGCGAACCGTTCCCCGAACTCGATTACACCCGCCCGTGGAGCACCCTGAACGACGACGAGAAGCGCCTCTTCGCGCGAATGGCCGAGGTCTACGCAGGTTTCCTGGCCCACGCCGATCATCACATCGGGCGTCTGCTCGACTATCTCGAGCAGAACGATCAGTTGGACAACACCGTGATCGTGGTCGTCTCCGACAACGGCGCGAGCGGTGAAGGTGGTCCGAACGGTTCCGTCAACGAGATGAAGTTCGCCAACGGCATCCCGGACGACCTCGCCGAAAACCTCGCGAAGCTCGACGATCTCGGCGGACCCAAGACATATAACCACTACGCCAACGGCTGGGCGATGGCGTTCAACACCCCGTTCAAGATGTGGAAGCGCTACGAGTTCAACGGCGGAACCGCCGACCCCTGCATCATCTCGTGGCCGGCCGGTACCAAGGCCCGGGACGAGATCCGCGACCAGTACCATCACGCGATCGACGTGGTGCCGACGATCCTGGACATCCTCGGGATCGACGCCCCCGAGACGATCAAGGGACACGTCCAGAGCCCGTTCGACGGCGTCAGCATGCGGAGCAGTATCGACGACAAATCCACGTCCTCGGCGCGCAAGTCACAGTTCTACGCGATGCTCGGGTCGCGGTCGATCTGGCACGAAGGCTGGAAAGCCGTCACGACACATCCGACTCTGGCGGGCTGGGGCCACTTCAACGACGACGAATGGGAGCTCTACCACACGGACATCGATCGCGCCGAGGTGAACAACCTGGCTGCGGAGCACCCGGACAAGCTGCGGGAGATGGTGAACCTCTGGTTCGCCGAAGCCGGTGCGAACGCGGCGTTCCCGCTGGACGATCGATCAGGTGTCGAGATCATGAACACGCCCCGACCCCAGCTCACAGCGACGCGGAACCGGTACGTGTACTACCCGGACGTCGCCGCAGTGTCCGAGTGGCAAGCGGTCAACACCCGCGGCCGATCGTTCGTGATCGGTGCGCTCGTCGACATCCCGGCGCCGGGAGCCGAAGGCGTCCTCTTCGCGATCGGATCCCGCTTCGGTGGCCACGCACTGTATGTGAAGAACAAACGGCTGCATTACGTCAACAACTTCGTGGGCAGTGAAGAACAGATGATCGTCGGCTCCGAGGACATCCCCTTCGGAACGGATCTGATCCTGTCTGCCTCGTTCGACAAGGATGGGCAGGAGCCGACGTTCACCACAGGAATTCTGTCGCTGTACCACGCCGACCGAAAGGTCGGAGAGGGGCGAATCAAGACGCAGCTCGGTGCGTTCGCGATCGCGGGTGCCGGGGCGTACGTCGGCCGCCACCCAGGCGAGCCGATCACCGACGACTACCCGGGCGAATCACCCCACCGCTTCACCGGTGGCACGATCAATCGGGTCGCGATCGACGTCAGCGGCGAGCCCTACCTCGATCTCGAGCGGGAAGCCGCCCTGATGATCATGCGGGAGTGAGCAGGACGAGCCCGAACCTCAGCTGCCGGTCACCGGCAGCACCAGCGCCTGCCCCGGGTCACCGGACGCGATGGTGACCTGGTGCGGCACCAGGCTTCCGCGGAAGCTCGGATCTCCCCCGGACACCACGAGGCGAACGCGGTGCCCCTCGTCGAAGCGGTGGACGATGGCCGGCATCGTGACCTCGAGGGGCTCACCGGGTGCCACGATGCGCACGGGAGCGACCTGTCCGTTGATCAGCGTTTCGGTGCCGTCGGGAGCCACGTCGTACAGCTTCGCGAAGACCACGACCGAGTCCTCGACCCCGGTGACCGCGGGTGCAGCGGTGACACGGACGTCGAGCGTCGGGGCGCCCACCACGTCCAGCGGGGCATCGAGGATGCCGGACGACCATTCGGCCTGGGTGCCGGAGATCATGCCCTGCGGGACCTGGTTCCCCGGCCGGGTGTCCGGCGCCTCCCGGTCGGTGGGGAGGCCGCCGGGCAGCGTGTTCAGCGTCTGCGAGCCGGGAACGATGCCGTCGAGTCGGTCGGTCAGTGCGCCGTCGCCGGAGAGGTAGAGCGAATAGTCCTGGCCTACCGCAATATCCGAGGATTCGGCGTACGCGGGTGCGGCGTTGCCGGTGTAGTCGATCCAGTTGCGGAAGTAGCTGAACACCGGCCCGGTGTCGACCGCGCTGTCCTTCAGATAGTGGTCGAACCAGTCGACCATCCGGCCCGTCTCGTACTGGGTGTCGGGGTTCGGATCCTTCATGCTGATCTCGCCCTCGGCGGGAGTGAGATCGGAATGCCCCCAGCTGTGCCAGATCATCTTCACGTCGTTGCCCTGCGCCTGCAGGGTCTCGAACGTGGCCGTCGCTTCGTTGAGATCGAACAGGGTGTCCTGCTGGCCCTGCATGATCAACGCCGGAATCTTCACCCGGTCCGCGTACGAGACCACGGACGACCGGCGCAGGAAGTCGACGGACCCCGGGTCCGGATAGCCCTGCACCGCGGCCTGCGTCAGCGCGGGGCACGCGGGGTCGGCGAAATTGGGACAACCCAACGCCCGCACAGGGTCCTGCGCGTAGCCCACGGCCCGGGGGTTGGTCACGCCGATGGCCCCGAACATGAGCGACCACACCACCTTCGACGCACCGGGAACCGACGTGCTGACCCCGGTGATCTGGTCGGTGCCGTTGGGCGCGAGCGAGTAACTGAGGTCGTTCCACGTGATCATCGGGATGATCGTGTCGATCCGGGGATCCACCGAGGCCGCGGCGAACTGCACGGCCCCGCCGTAGGAACCGCCGACCATGCCGACCCGCGGATCGTGCGCCTCGGCGACGCCGTGGTGAGCGGTCGGGTCCTGCACCACGTAGTCGAGACCGGGGACGGGGACGGTGTGCGCGGGATCGACGAACGCCATGCCGTCGCGTCCACCGAGGAAGCTCACCAGTTCACTCGCCGCGCGCCCGTCGTAGTCGGGGTGGTCCATGTGAATCTTGCAGCCGGAACCGCCGAAGCCCAGCCCGGAGTACGCGAGCACCGCGTAACCGCGGGACGCGAGGAACGAGGCGATACCGGCCTGATCGTTCTTGGAACCGCCGAAGCCGTTGGTGGTGAGGACGGCGGGCACCCGATACGACGCCGACGCCGAGTCGGGTTTGTACACGTCGCCGATCACGTCGCACGGCTCGTCCCGGTTCGGTCCGACGAGAACCTGGAAATGGAGCGTGGTCTTCGTGAACCCGACCGGATCCGCTGCCACCGGGGCCGACGCCACGATCGGTGTCAGTACCGCGGCCGCTGCCGTCACCACCACCAGAGTTGATCTACGCGCCCTGTGTTTCACAGCCCACCCGCCGTCCGTCACTCCGCCCCGAGCACCTCCGACGAGCGTAAACGCTCTGGACGCACGACCAACTCAGGCTGCCGGTGTGTCGCGGCACCGGTGTGCGGCGCGGCTCGCAGACTCGCGCAGGTCGTCTGCCGCACGGCTGCGCCCCTCGTGCGGTTTATATTTGAGCTGTGGTAATGACCAAGCGCGCCGAAACGTCCCTGTTGACCGACCAGGTCTACGAGACGATGCACGAGGCGATCATGAACGGCGATCTGCCTGCCGGCTCCCGCCTGCGCATTCGCGACATCGCCGCGCAGGTCGGGACGAGCGTGATGCCGGTGCGCGAGGCGATCCGGCGGCTCGAGGAAGCCGGTCTGGCCGAGCGCGTCCCCCACAAGGGCGCGGTCGTGAAAGGCCTGACCCTGGCCGAACTGGTCCACGTCTACGACGTGCGACGGTTGCTCGAGGTGGAAGCCGCACGATTGGGCGCCCAGCAGATCAGCCCCGCGGACGTGGAGCGGATGCACACCGAGTACGAGCTCATGCAGGCCGCTATCGCCGAACGCCGGGTGGTGGCGCTGCTCGATCACGACGAGGCGCTGTTGACGATTCTCTACGAAGCATCAGCGAACCCCGTGCTGGTCGATTCCATCCGCACCCTGTGGCAACACTGCCGTGCCTACAAGATCGTCGGTGCGCAGGGCACCCTCGACACGCCCGGAGACGACTCGTTGTGGAGGTACCAGGAACGTCTCGTCGAGGCCGCCCGCAAGGGCGACGCCGACGCTGCGGCCGCCGTCAACAATGAGTCGTTGATCAACGCGACGTCGCGGATCAGGGTGCAACTCGCCGCCCAAGAGGATGCCGGTTAGCCGTAGCGACAACGGTTTTCGCGGACCCGCCGGGTCCTCCCGTCGACCTGCGCGGTGAGCGTCAGGGCACCTTCGGCGGGTTGTCGGGGAAGAGGAGGGCACCGATCTCCTTGCCGATCGGCACAGTGTTATTGGCGTTGGCATTGGCCGTCGGTCCGAGCGTGGCGTAGACGACGATCGTGGTCTTCGACTCCGTTTCGTAGAGGGCGATGCCGTTGTAGCCCCCGAATGCCGGGTTCATGAGCAGCCAACTGCCCAGGTGAACGGTTCCGAATGCGAAGTACTTGTCCGCAGTCAGCGGGCCCAGCCCGGCGGTCTTGTCCGCCATCATCTCCGTGAACGCCGTGTCGGACAGGAGTTCGCCGGTGCCGAGTGCCCGAACCCACCGCGCGACTTCGGCCACCGTCGAGTTCATGTTGCCGCTGTTGAGGAACGCCGTGGGATTCCAGAACGTGGAGTCCTCGAAGACGCCACGTTCGTTGGTATAGCCGTGCAGGATGGGTTCACTGATCTGGGGTGTCAGCACCACGCTGCTCGCGTCCATCCCCAGCGGCGTGAAGATCCGCTCCTTCAGGAGGTCGCCCAACGGCTTTCCCGCCGCCTTCTCGAGTACCACACCGAGCAGGCACAGGTCGCTGTGCGCGTAGGCAAAGCTGGTCCCCGGTTCGAACAGCGGCGGGCGGGCGTTGGCCAGGTCGAAGATCTCCTGAGACGTAAAGCCTTTGATCGGATTTGCGTAGAAGATCTTCAGGAAATCGGGGTTGGTCACGTAGTCCGAAATGCCGGTGGTGCTGTTGGCGAGCATCCGCGGGGTGATCTTGTCGGCCCGCGGAAAGTCGGGCACCCACTTGGCGATCGGCTCGTCCAGACTCAGCGTTCCGGCCTCGCCCAGCTGCAGCAGAACGGTCGACAGCATCGGTTCCATCGGCTGGCCGACTCGCAATTGCATGTCACGCGTCGCGGGAACGCCGAGCGGCGACTCTCCCACCGCCCCGGCGACGATCTCCTCGTCGCCGCGCCACACACCGAACACGGCGCCGCTGAGATCGAGCTCCGTCAGCTTGTCGCGAACGATATCGACGATCTTGTCGGCGTCGGGAGCATCGGTGTGCGCGACGTCGGGACCGTGCTCCGCTGCTTGCTGTTCGCCGCCGCGATCGTCCGATCCGCACGAAACGGTGGCGAGGGCAAGAACGATGCTGAGCGCGGTGGCCGTTCGACGCAGCCGGCTACGAGTCGACAAGCTCATGGGGTCGATCCCTTCGTACGCAGAGGTCGAGTGGGAGTCGCTGCTCACTGGGATTCTAGGCGCAGACTGCCGTTGCCCAGGGAGGTTCCGGCCGTTATTCGCAGGGCACCGTGCCGTTGACACGCGCCGCCCGGTCCCCGACATTCGTACTCATGGGCGATCACCTGGTCGACGGCAAGGTCGCGCTCGTGACCGGCGGCAGCCGCGGAGTGGGCCGAGGCGTAGCGGAACATTTGGCATCGGCCGGAGCGACGGTGTACGTCACCGGACGCACGGTGCACGACGCGCACTTGCCGGCCGGATGCATCCCGGCCACCTGCGATCACACCGATGACGAACAGGTCTCCGCTGTCTTTCGCCGCGTGACCGCGGAGACGGGGCGACTCGATCTACTGGTGAACAACGTGTGGGGTGGCTACGAGCGCATGGTCGACGACGGCCGGTTCACGTGGGGCCTTCCCTTCTGGGAGCAACCGATCTGGCGATGGGATGCGATGTTCGCCGCCGGGGTCAGAGCGCATTACGTCGCCGGCAAATTCGCGGCCCGCATGATGGTCCCCCAGCGATCCGGGCTCATCGTGAACATCTCGTTCTGGGCCGCGCAGAAGCACATCGCGAATGTGCCGTACGGCGTCTCGAAGGCCGCGACCGACAAGCTGTCCGCTGACATGGCATACGAACTCCTGTCACACGACATCGCCGTCGTCTCGCTCTATCCGGGACTCGTTCGGACGGAGAAGGTGATGGAGGCTGCGGCGTACCTCGACCTGTCGAACTCCGAGTCGCCACAGTTCATCGGCCGTGTCATCGCCGCGCTGGCCGCCGATACCGAAATAATGACGCATTCCGGACAGGTGCTGGTCGCGGCCGCCATGGCCGAACGCTATGACATCACGGACGTGGACGGCGCTCGGCCGTCACCGTTGACCTCGAGAGACGTCTGATCGACTGGCCGAGGGGCAACAACCAGCAATTTTCATCCGAGAGGAGCCCGGTGGTGCCATGTGGCACCATCATTGAGCCACTAAACCCTTGCCATGGTGCCATTGCTGTGCCACGATGGCACCATGGATTTGACACCGTATGTGAGCAACCTCGGACGTGAATTCGCCACCCTCGCCGAAGCCGGCGGTGACGAATCCCGTGCGTTGGTCGAGCGCCTGACCGGGTCGCTCGAATCGGCGATCCGGATGACGCTGCTGGACGCACTGTCCGCCGCCACGGACGAGATCACCCAGGATCTGGCCCCGGGATCGGTGGAGTTGCGCCTGCGCGGGCGCGACCCAAACTTCGTCGTGACCGCGCGGCCCGCCGAGCCGATCGAGGAACCGGCCGACGACGATGCGGCACCGGCGGACGGTGGCACCCCGATCGCCGAGGACGGCCCGACCGCGCGGATCAACGTGCGCCTACCCGAACAGCTCAAGGCCGCGGTCGAGGAGGCCGCAGCCAAGGAGGGGCGCTCGGTCAACGCCTGGCTGGTCCGCGCGGCCTCGTCCGCGCTGCAGCAACCGGACCGCGTCCAGCACGCCCAGCAGCGCGGCAAACCGACCAAGCAGAGCCTCACCGGCTGGGTGCGCTAGCCGCACCGCCTTACCCACACCACGTCCCCGACCTGCGGGGATGTTTCACCAACTCATCCTGAGGGGACAGCTATGCCCAATTTCGATACACCCGAACCGATTTCCGTCACGATCGAGCTCGGCGTCGGCAATGTGCGGATCACCGGGAGCGACCGCACCGACACCACCGTCGACGTGCGCCCGAGCGACGAATCCGACGAGTCGGACGTGCAGGCCGCCCAGCGGGTCCGCGTCGACTACGCGAACGGCGTGCTCCAGGTCATGGGGCCGAAAGCGCGCGTTCTCGACTTCTCCCGCAAGTCCAGGTCGGTGGAGGTGTCCATCGACCTGCCCAGCGGTTCGCAGGTTTCCGGCGAGGTGCAGGTAGGAGACCTCAGCAGCACGGGCCGGCTCGGGCAGTGCCGGTTCAAGACCTCCACCGGGAACGTCCGGCTCGAGCAGACCGGTCCGTTGCGAGTGGACACCGCGGCCGGTCACGTCACCGCGGACGGTGTCGCGGGCAACGCCGAGATCCGCACCGGCTCCGGGAAGGTCCGCATCGGCGAGATCGAGGGCTCCGCAATCGTCAAGAACTCCAACGGTGACACCGTGATCGCCGCGGTCACCGGCGACGTCCACGTGCGCTCGGCGAACGGCGACATCTCCGTCGACCGGGCCGGCGCGAGTGTCGAGTCGAAGACGTCCAACGGCAGCATTCGCCTCGGCGAGGTGGCCCGCGGTTCGGTCGAGCTCGGGACCGCGATGGGCGACCTGGAGATCGGCATCGCCGAGGGCACCGCCGCCTGGCTCGAGGTGAACACCAAGTTCGGCCAGGTACGCAACCTGCTGGACAACACCACCCGGCCCGAGGCGTCCGACGAGACCGTCGAGATCCGCGCGCACACCTCGTTCGGCGGCATCACGATCCGTCGTTCCTGATCCACTTCTGGACTTCGAGAAAGGGAAACCATGACCACCAGGCAATCTCAGCCGGCCATCGCGGTGACCGGGTTGCGCAAGTCGTTCGGCGACCACGTGGTGCTCGACGGCATCGATCTGACCGTCCCGCAGGGAACGGTCTTCTCCCTACTCGGCGCGAACGGCGCCGGGAAGACCACCACGGTCAACATCCTGTCCACCTTGATCAGCGCCGACGCCGGTGACGCCCGAGTCGCCGGCCACGACCTCACCCGCGAATCCGACGCGGTGCGCGCCGCAATCGGTGTCACCGGCCAGTTCTCGGCGGTGGACAACCTGCTCACCGGCAAGGAGAACCTGCTGCTGATGGCGGATCTGCACCACCTCGCCCGCAGCGACGGCCGGCGGCGCGCCGCGCAGCTGCTCGAACAGTTCGACCTGGCCGACGCGGCCTCGAAGCCGGTCTCGACCTACTCCGGAGGCATGCGGCGGCGGCTCGACCTCGCGATGACCCTGGTCGGCAGCCCGCGCGTGATCTTCCTCGACGAACCGACCACCGGCCTGGACCCACGCAGCCGCCGGGCCATGTGGCAGATCGTCCGGGACCTGGTCGCCACCGGCGTCACCATCTTCCTGACCACCCAGTACCTGGAGGAAGCCGACGAACTGTCCGACCGGATCGCGGTCCTCGACCACGGCCGCCTGGTCGCCGAGGGAACCGCGGACGAGCTCAAGCGCCGCATCCCCGGGAGCCACGTCCGCCTGCAGTTCGCCGACCCACGCGGCCTCGAAGCGGCCGAGCGCGTCCTCGACAAGGTCTCGCGCGACCCCGACGCGCTCGCCCTCCGTGTACCCAGCGACGGCAGCCTCCGCTCGCTCAAGACCCTGATCGACCGGCTCGACGACGAGGCCGTCGAGGTCGTCGAGCTGTCCGTGCACACCCCCGATCTCGACGACGTCTTCCTCGCCCTCACCGGCAACCCCCACAACGAGAAGGTGACCTCATGATCAGCGCCCCCGCCCACACCCTCGCCGAGCCGGCCCCCGCGGACCTCCGGTTCCACCCGCTGCGCGACTCGGCAACGATGCTGCGCCGCAACCTCGATCACATGCTGCGGTACCCGTCGATGACCGTGACTCTCGTCGGAATGCCGGTCGTCTTCCTGCTGCTGTTCGTCTACGTGTTCGGCGGCACGTTGGGCGCAGGGCTCGGCGGGGTGTCCGGCGGGCGCGCCGAGTACGTCAACTACGTTGTGCCCGCGATCATCCTGATGACCGTGACGGCCGCGGTCCAAGGCACAGCGATCTCGGTCGCGATGGACATGACCGAGGGCATCATCGCCCGGTTCCGCACCATGCACATCGCACGCGTCTCGGTGTTGACCGGACACGTGCTGGGCAGCGTGATCCAGGCGATGCTCAGCGTCGCGATCGTGATCGGAGTGGCACTGCTGGTCGGCTTCCGGCCGACCGCGGGGGTGGGCGCGTGGCTGGCGACTGCCGGCTTCCTGGTGGTGGTGACGTTCGCGCTCGTCTGGCTCTCCGTCGCGCTCGGCCAGGTGAGCAAGACCGTCGAGGCCGCGAGCAATGTGGGTATGCCGCTGGTTCTGCTGCCCTTCCTCGGCAGTGGGTTCGTCCCCACCGACTCCATGCCTGCCGGGTTGCGCTGGTTCGCGGAGTACCAGCCGTTCACCCCGATCATCGAAACCCTGCGCGGCCTGCTCATGGGTACCCCGATCGGGAACAACGCATGGATCGCGCTCGGCTGGTGCGCCGTCATCGCCCTCGGCGGATACCTCTGGTCGAAAAGGCTTTTCAACCGCGAGTACTCGCGGTAGCGGCACGGCCCGCAACTGACACTGCCACGAAAGGACATCCGATGAGTAAAACGGTCGCCGTCCCGTACGGCCTCCCCATGGAACGCGATGCGGGCCCCTTCGACCCGCCCCGGCAGATCACCCGGCTGCGCGAGACTCGTCCCGTCAGTCCCATGGTCTTCCCCGACGGTCACGAGGGCTGGCTCGTCACCGGCTACGACGCGGTCCGCCAGCTCATGGCCGACACCCGGTTCAGCTCCCGCCAGGACATCGGCATTCTCCACGTGCCGTACGACACCCCCGGCATGCCAGCCGCCACCGAGCCGTCCCCGCAGATGCCGGGCGTGTTCATCGCCATGGACCCGCCGGACCACACCCGGATGCGGCGCAAACTCACCGGCGCCTTCACCGTCAAACGCATGAAGCAGCTCGAAGACCACATCATCGACGTCGCCGAGCGGCAACTGGACGCGATGGCGCGCCTGACCCCGCCGGTCGACCTGGTCAAGGAGTTCGCGCTGCCGGTGCCCTCGCTGGTGATCTGCGAACTGCTCGGTGTCCCCTACGTGGACCGGGACAACTTCCAGGTCAACTCCGCCAAGTTCCTGATCAAGGACCAGCCGCTCGACGACAAGATGGCCGCGTACGGCGCACTGAGCACGTACCTGGCCGATCTGGTCACACACAAGCGCGCCGCCCCCGGCGACGACATACTGTCCGATCTGGCCCGCGATGACGACCTCACCATCGAGGAGCTGACCGGTGCCGCCTTCCTGCTGCTGCTCGCCGGCCACGAAACCACCGCCAACATGCTGGCGCTGGGCACCTTCGCGCTGCTGGAGAACCCCGAGCAGCTGACGGAACTTCGCACCGACCCGGACCTGCTCCCCGATGCCGTCGAGGAACTTCTGCGCTACCTGTCCGTTGCCGACATCTTCTATCGCTACGCCACCGAGGACATCGAACTCGGCGGCGAAACAATCCGCGCGGGATCGACGGTCGTCGTCTCGTTGCTGGCCGCGAACCGCGACCCGCAGCGCTTCGACAACCCCGACACCCTCGACATCCGCCGCAAGGCCCGCGGTCACCTGTCCTTGGGCCACGGCGTCCATCTGTGCCTGGGCCAGCAACTGGCCCGTCTCGAGATGCGCGCCGGATTCGAGGGACTGCTGCGCCGCTTCCCGACCCTGGGGCTCGCCATCCCCGCCGGCGACGTGAAACTCAGGACCGACATGAACATCTACGGCGTCCACGAACTGCCGGTCACCTGGACGGAAACGTCCCGGTAGAACCATCGGCCGAGCGCGTCAGCCGATCCAACCAGTCGCCGAACAGGGCGGCGAGTAGTTCAGGCCGCTCGTGCATGAGTGCATGACCGACGCCATCGACGACGGCCAGGGTGGCGTGCCGGTAGCGCTCGAGCAATTCGGCCGCGTCGGTGTACCCGACGACCGAATCGCGGCGGCCCGCCACGAGCAACGTCGGTCCCGAGAACGCACTCGACCCGACGTCGACCGTCCACCCGGCGAAGATGCGCCCGAGGGCATCCTCGTCGACGAGCGTCGTACCCGGCAGAACATGGTCCCGGTAGCGGCGAGCGGTGGCCGGCGTGCGCACGACGAAGTACTCGTCGAACCCCGCCCTCTGCGCATGTTCGAGTTCGTCGTAGGCATCGGCGTCCTGGCGAACCACGGCGTGATCGGGCACGTGTCGTGACCGCTCGGTGACCGGACACAACAACGCCAGGCCGCGCACCGTGTCCGGTCGCTGTGCGGCCACCCCGCGTGCCAGGTACGCGCCGTAGGAATGTCCGACCAGCAACACCGGGCCCGCACCCAGACTGTGGATGAAGTCACCGAGCAGCGTCACCACATCGTCGTTGCAGGTCAGGCCGCCGGTTGTCGAGAGGCCCATCCCCGGCAGGTCCGGGTAGATCCGTCGGTATCCCGTGCCGGGAACGACGGCCTCGATCGCCGCCTCGATCTCACGATGATCGACGCCGGCTCCGTGCAGAGCCACGAGCGGCACGCCGATGCCGTGCTCGACGTAATGGACCAGGGCTTCGTCGATCCGGCGTTCCATGTCGACACCTTAACGATCCACGCGACCACACGCGCCGCGCTCGACCAATTGCCCGATCCCACGTCGACGACTGAAATATGCTGCGTGAGGTGGACATTGTCGATGCTCATCATCATTTCATCAACCTGCCCGACCTCGCGTACCCGTGGATCGACAGTCGCCCACCCCCGCTCACCGCCTTGCTGCCGAACTACTATGACGCTGCGCACCGGTACCTGCCTCACGACTATCGGACACAGGTCGAGGGAACGCCCGTCACGGCCTCGGTCGCGTGCGAGTTCGGTGCTGCAGACGGAGTCGCGGAGGCCGTCTGGATTCAGCATTGCGCCGACCGTGCCGGTGTGCCGAACGCCTTCATCGCGGCCGTGCAGCTCGATTCAGGCGATCTGACAGGCGTTCTCGCGCGATACGGGGATCTCCCGGTGGTCCGGGCTGTGCGTCAGCCGCTGTACTGGGCGGCCGACCCGATCAAGCGCCTGGGTGCGCGCGGCGACTACCTGTCAGACCCGGCCTGGCTGCGTGGATTCGAGCAGGTCGCCGATGCGGGGCTGGTGTGGGATCTGCTCGTCTACGACGAGCAGCTACCCGCCACGCACGAACTCATCGCCGCGTATCCCGACACCACGTTTGTATTGGAAGCGGCCGGTTGGCCGGTCGACCTCACTACGGAGGGCTTCACCCGTTGGGAGGAACGCCTCGCGGCAGTGAGTCAGTTTCCGAACGTCGTCCTCAAGTTGCAGGGAATCGCCCTCATTTTCGGAACATCCCTGGAGGCGATCGGTCGGTGGGTCCGGACGGCCCTCAGCATCTTCGGCGCCGGGCGATGCATGTTCGCCTCTCACTACCCGATCGACCATCTGCTGTGGGATACCGAAACCATGGTGTCCACCGTCCAGGCAGCACTCGGCGGCTTGCCGTCGACAGAACAAGCACTCTTCTTCGGCGAAACCGCACGACGGGTGTACCGCCTGCCCGCCGGTGATGTCTAATGGGGATTGATCGGAGTACCTGCAGTTTCGACGCCGCCAATCCACTTTCGGCGTCCGGCCAACGCTGTGAGGAGTCCACGTGATGCGAGAGGCCAGTATCCGGGTCGGCGACCGGACCATCACGTATCTCGAAGCCGGTGACCCGGGCGGACCACTCGTGCTGCACAACCACGGCGGACCCTCGAGCCGACTGGAGGCCGAGCTGTTCGATTCGCATGCGAAGGCCAACGGACTGAGATTCGTGTGCGCGGACAGGCCTGGCATCGGCGGGTCCGATCCTCAACCGGGCCGCACCTTCGAAGGCTGGACCGATGACCTCCTGTTGCTGGCCGACTCCTTCGGCGCACAGCGATTCGCGGTGACCGGCTGGTCCGAGGGTGGACCGTGGGCCCTGGCGGCCGCCGCGTATCTGGACCCCGCGCGCCTGGTGAATGTCGTGTGCATCGCCGGTGGCAATTACGGAACGTTCGGATCGAACTGGGCCGCCAAGTATCTCAGCAGCGTCGACGCGCTGGGCGGCCGCCTGGCACTTCACTTCCACCCTGGTTTCACACTGATGTACGACGTGCTCGGTATCAGTGCCACCCACTTCGCGGACCGCTACGCGAAGGCGATCACGCAGTCGGCGTGCACCGCGGATCGGGAGGTGCTGTCTGACGAGAAGGTCCTCGACGCGTTCCTGAGGGCAGGGCGCGAGTGCTTTCGGCATGGCGCGGACGGACTCGTCGTCGACGCCACGATGCTCTACAAGGCCTGGCCGTTCGACGTGACGAAAGTGACGCGCCCCGTGCACTTCTGGCAGGGCAGCGCTGACACCCTGGTGCCTGAGATCATCAACAAGACGGTAGCGGACAAGACTCCCGGCGCTGTCTGGCACCCGATCAGCGGTGGTGGTCATTTCATTGCCGTCAGTCACGCGAACGACATTCTCGCACTGGTGGCGAACGATCTTGCGCCAGTGCAAAACTAATCCTCTCCGTCAGGCCGGGACTTCTCGAGCGTCGAGCCGAGTCTGGTAGAACAGCACCGTCACGGCGACGACCGCTTCGAGTGCGGCCGTCGCGAGTGCCGCCGCCATCGGAGTCGACATCGAATGACCCATCGGAGCCGACGCCGCCGCGTGCATCGCGTGCCCGTGGTGGCCGCCGCCACCGGATCCGGGACTCATCACGGTGACGTGCAACGCGATCATGCCGACGTTCATCAGCGCGACGAGACCCCAATCCCGGTGCGATCCACGCATCCACAGGTGCCGCGCGCAGTACAGGCATCCGAAGATCATCGCGACGGTCACCAGGCCGACCATCGGCGACGACGTCGCATGCTCACCGAGCGACGCGGCGTGGAGCCCTGCCGCGGCCACCGCGAGGACCGCGGCCGCCCGCCGCAACCAATGACTGGTGCGGCGGGCGATCGGAGAAAAGACGGCGGACACGACTTCTAGCCTTCGCAGCAGTGCTTCGCGGTGCTCGCCGGCACGTCCAGCGCGGGGTTGCGGTCGAAGAATCCGACCGGCTTCAGCGTGAACCCGGCATAGTCGACCGGCATGACCGGCCAGTCCTCGGGCCGGGGGAAGTGCGTCAGCCCGAACGTGTGCCACAGCACCAGGTCTTCGCCCTCGATGTCCCGGTTGCCCGCCACGAACGTCGGCAGGCCCGCCTGTCCCGGGTGCTGGTTGACGAAGTCGCCTGCGGGATAACGCTCGGACTCGTCGTATTGCGTGACCCACAGGTGCTTGGTCGCGAACGCGGCGCGGGAGGCGATCGAACTGGACGGGTCCGCCAGGAGCACCGGCTGACCTTCGGGGTGCAGCGCGTACCCGACGTCCTGCCCCAGCCGGTTCTGCTTGGTGGGATTGGTGATGTGCCAGACCCGGGCCTTGAGGTTGTCGGCGGTGCGTTGCCCCTCTGATTCGGTGGTCAGCTTGGTCTTCTGGCAGCGGAAGGCATTGCCCCACGGGTTCTCCGGACCCATCGGGACGGGCACGGCATCCACTTCCTCGACGGTGTTCACGTTGCCGTCGACGGCCATGTCGAGCCGGGCGGAGAAGAGGTGCTGGTGGAACGGGGCGCCGAGCCCGGGTGCCATCTGGGTGGAGAATCCCTCGGCGCCGCGGTAGGCGGAGGTGAAGACGATTCCGGTGGCCTTCGCCTCGAGTTCGATGGTGCCGTCGAGGTAGAGGTACCAGTAGAACCCGTAGTCGTAGTTGCCGATGGTGAGGAAGAACGAGATGACGAGGCGGCGCGAGCGGCGCGTCTCGGTCATGCCGTTGAACATGTCCGTGTGCTTCCACAGGACACCGTAATCCTCCTCGTGGAGGCAGATCGCGTTCTTCATGACGCGCGGGTCACCGGACTCGTCGGCGATCGTGACGTCGAAGTACTGGATCTCGCCGAGGCAGTCGCAGCCGAGTTCGAGCGAGTTGGTGTACCGGCCGAACAGGTACTCACCCTGGTCGAAGTAGTTCTGCCAGTACCGGACCGGGGACGGATCGGCGTAGGGAACCACCATCTCGGCGATCGAGGCACGATAGATCACGGGACGTTCCACTCCCCCGTCGTCGAACGAGAGCTGGTGCAGCGTCAGGCCCTCGCGCACATCGAAACCGAACCGGAACTTCCAGTCGGCCCACGTGATCTCGTTGCCGTCGACGGAGAAGCTGGCGCCCTCGGGTTGAGTGATCTCGATCGGCTTGAGGTCGGTGCGGGTGGTTGTCGCGTGCGGTTCGGCGTTCCATTCGCCGCGCTCGGCGGGCACGGGAAGCTCGATCTCGTCGACCACCTTCACGACGCGACGCGCGGTGAGATCGACGTAGGCCACGACCCCGTCGATGGGGTGCGCCCACGGCAGGTCCGCCTTGTCCTCCTGGTGGAAGGCGAGGACGCGGACGATGCGGTGCCCGACCTCGTCCTCGTGACCGAACACGCCCGCCGACAGGGGAACCGCCCGGACCTTCGACGGTTCGATGCCGCGCTTGGCCATCGCCGCGAGCCAGTCGGAGCTGCCGAGCAGGAACGCCTCGATGTCCTCGAACTCCTCGTCGAGGATCGGCACGTGGCCGTCGGTGGCGGAATCGACAGTAGTCGAGCTGATCACGCGGTTCTCCGTCACCGACACGACGAGGTCGGTGCCGATGCCGGTGGAGCGGTCGAGCAGCAGGATCCGGGCGCGTCGCTCGATCGGGTCGCCCGCGGTGAACGCGAGGACCGTCGACTTGTGCGGCTCGGCAAGCGCGACGAAGACGAAGCGCACGTTCTCGCCGATCAGCCCTTCGTCGGTGAGGAGTGCCTTCGCCGAACGGATCTCGTCCGCAGACAACGGAGTGAGCGGATGATCCGGGGCGGCGGAACCGACGGTGGCCGGGGTCTCGGTGGTGGCGGTACTCATCGTGCGATCTCCTTGTCGATGATGGTGTCGTTCGTGTCGTGCTGCGGTAGAGCGGTGTCGTGGCGTGCGGCGTGGGGTCGGAGTACGGCGACGGCTGCCCCGCCGGCGAAGGTTCCGACGAGCAGGACCCCGATGACGGCGGCGAGAGTGCTCGACCCGCCGACGAGAAGGGGAAGGTTGGCGACGGTCATGATCAGGAGCCCGGCCAGGCCGACGAGGCCGAGCAGGGGTGCGATGACGGTGTTCCACACCCGCCGGTCCACCCGCGTCCTGCCGAAGTAGACGAGGACGGCCACGGAGGTCAGGGTCATCAGTGCGACGATGCCGACCGAGGACACGCCGGCGAACCAGGCGAACACCTCGGTCACCGGGTCGAGTCCGGCGACGGCGGACGCGGCGATCAGGACGAGAGCGGATGCCGTCTGCACGACCGATGCGATGTACGGCGACGCGTGCTTGGCGTGCGAGCGGCCGCATCCCGCGGGCAGGGCCGCACTGTTCCCGAGGGAGAAGATGTACCGGGAAAGCACGTTGTGGAAGGACAGCAGGGCCGCGAACAGGCTCGTGATCAGGAAGATCTGAACCAGGTCGCCGGCGATCGCGCCCACATAGCGGGTGGCGGTCTCGGTGATCATCCCTTCCGGATTCTCGGTCGCGATGGCCACGGCACCCTCGTCGCCCCACGCACTGACCATCGCCCAGCTCGACAGTGCGTAGAAACCGCCGATGACCAGCAACGCCAGGTAGGTGGCCCGGGGGATGGTGCGGCCCGGGTCGCGGGCCTCGTCACGGAAGACGGCGGTGGCCTCGAATCCGATGTACCCGGCGATGGCGAAGATCAGTGCGATGCCGGGTGCTCCGGAGAAGAACTCGGCGGGGTGGAACGCCGCCGTCGAGAATCCTTCGTCGCCGCCGCCCCGGACGATGACGGCGGCGTCGATGACGAGGACGATTCCGACCTCGCAGACGAGCAGTACGCCGAGCACCTTGCCGGACAGGTCGATGTGCCGGTATCCGAGGATCGCAACCACGGCCGTCACAGCCAGGGCCCACACGTACCAGGGAAGTTCGGGGCCGCCGTGAGCGGTGACGAAATCGTTGACGGCGGCTCCGATGTATCCGTACACCGCACCCTGGACTGCCGTGTAGGACAGCAACGCGAGGAATGCGGAGCCGAGACCGGCATGCCGGCCCAGGCCCTGCGTGATGTAGGTGTAGAACGCGCCGGCGCCGGGGAGGTGCTTGGCCATCGCCGTGAATCCGACGGCGAAGAACAGCAGCACCACCGTGCAGACGATGTACGACGCGGGATAGGCGGCACCGTTGCCCGCTGCGATGCCCAGCGGGACGGTTCCGGCGATCACGGTCAACGGGGCCGCCGCCGCGACGACCATGAACACGATGGCACCCGGACCGAGGGTGCCTGCCAGTCTGCGAGTGGCGCCGTCGCTGACCGCACTCGAGTGCGTGGGGGCGTTGGTTGTCATGGCTTCCTTCGACTTTCACGAGGAGAGGGTCTGCGTGGAGGATCCGCGGTGAGCTCTGGAACGAGCATGTGACTGCGAGTTGTCGGCGCAGTTGCCGCTGCGTCACAGTCCGTCGACAGCAAATGAGAACGCACGCAGGACGATTCTCATTTCGAATCCGGTCGAGGAATCTAGAGTGCGATGTTGACGGACTTGCTCTGGGTGTATTCGGCGATGGCGCCTTCACCGAGTTCGCGTCCCCACCCGGACTGCTTGTAGCCGCCGAACGGAAGCGCCGTGTCGAACGCATTGTGGCAGTTCACCCACACCGTGCCCGCCTTGATCTCGGCGGCCACCTCGTGGGCGCGGGACACGTCCCGGGTCCACACGCTGGCGGCGAGGCCGTAGGGGGTGTCGTTGGCGGCCGCGCGGACGCCTTCCTCCCGGTTGAACGGCACCGCCACCGCGACCGGGCCGAAGATCTCCTCCTGGTACACGCTGAAGTCGCGGTTCACGTCGACCAGCAGGGTGGGCTCGACGTAGAAGCCGGTGTCGCCGTGCCGGTGCCCACCGGAGAGCGCGCGGGCACCGTCGGCGAGTCCGGCGTCGATGTATCCGGTGACCTTGCCCAACTGCTCCTGGGAGATCAGCGGGCCGACGTCGTTGGTGGGGTCGAGCCCAGGCCCGATCTTCTGCGACTTCGCGAAATCGGCTACACCGGAGGTGAATTCGTCGAAGATCCGGTCTTCGACGAGCAGGCGCGTTCCGGCCGTGCAGGCCTGGCCGTGGTTGAACAGGAACCCGCCGGCCACGCCGGGGATCGCAGCCTCGAGGTCGGCGTCGGAGAAGATCACCTGCGGGCTCTTGCCACCGAGTTCGAGGGACACCTTCTTCAGGTTCCCCGACGCGGCATTGACGATCTTCTTTCCGACCTCGGTCGAACCGGTGAACGCGACCTTGTCGACGTCGTCGTGACTCGACAGCGCCGCGCCGATGTCGCCGAAACCGGTGAGCACGTTGAACACGCCGTCGGGGACGCCGGCCTCGGCGATCACCTCGGCGAGGAGCAACGCGGTGAGCGGGGTCTGCTCCGCAGGCTTGAGGATCATGGTGTTCGAGCAGGTCAGCGCGGGCGCCACCTTGAACGCGGCCATCACCAGCGGGAAGTTCCACGGGATGATCTGTGCGCACACACCGACCGGTTCACGGGTGGTGAAGGCGTGGAAACGTGCTCCGGGCGCCCACGGCACCGACACGGGGATGGTGCGGCCCTCGATCTTGGTGGCCCAGCCGGCGTAGTAGAAGAAGATCTCCGCTGCCCACGTCACGTCGACGGCCTTCGCCACCGCCACGGACTTGCCGTTGTCGATCGACTCGAGCTGCGCGAACTGATCGGCCCGGGCCAGGATCCCCTCGCCGATCTTCCAGAGGATCCGCTGACGTTCCGCGGGGGTGAGCGAGCGCCACGGCCCGGATTCGAAGGCCCGCCGGGCCGCCGCTACCGCCCGGTCCACGTCTTCGATTCCGGCGTGCGGCACTGTCGTGATCACCTGTCCGGTGGCGGGATCGACCGTCTCGAACGTCCTGCCCGACGCCGAGTCCACCCATCGGCCGTCGACGAACATGCGCTTCGGCGACGAAAAGAAGTCGACGACCCGGGGGTCGAGTCCGGCTGGGGTGTGAACGACTGCAGTCATCATGTCCTCTTCGGTGGAGTGAATGAATCTGTGAATGAATCCGGCTTCTGCAGAACACTTTTGGCGGATGAGTTCACCTCGTCGTGCTGCGGCCTGAACCCACGATAAACCCCGGATGTGTCGCCGGTCACTACTAAATCCGGATGGGAATCAGCGGCTGCGGCATTCTCATTCGACTTTTCCGGCCGCCGCGCCGCCGATTCTCATTCCGGCTTTTCGGGTCGGTGCAGCTGATCCGCCGTGTGCGGCGTCGCAGGCCCCGGAATCGGGAACGAATTCCCCGGCCATTCTCATTCGAGGTGATCGAAAATTAATTCCGATCGGCGCATCGCGCTCGTCTCCTGCGCTAGCGTGCAACTCATGCAGCCCCGGGTTGATCACTCGCGCTGGGCCGGCCGGAAAGTGTGGAGAGCAGGTGCGTGGTGTCCGGTACACCGAGAATCAGAACTAGATCACCGGTCGCCGGTCTCGAGCGGGCGCGTCTGAGTTTCGTCCAGGTGCTCGGACAGTCCGTGTCCGCGGTCGCACCGTCGGCCGTGATGGTCACTTTGCCTGCTCTCGTCATACCCGACGCGGGCCGGGCCACCATCGCGGTGTTCGTCGCGGCGGCGATTCTGATGACGGCGGTCGGCTACTGCATCGGACAGTTCGCCACCCGCATGGTGGCGGTCAGCGGTCTCTACAGCTACATCGTGAAGGGACTCGGGCCGGTGCCCGGTTTCGGCGGGGGCTGGTCGCTGCTCGTCGGCTACGCGGCCGCGGCCATGGCGAGCACGCTCGGTGCCGCGAGTTACCTCGCCGCGCTGCTCGGGCGAGTCGGGCTTCCGGCGGGGACGCCTCTCATCGCGGTCCTCGCCGCGATCGTCGGGCTTCTCGCCCTTCTCCTGATGGTCCGGGGCGTGACACTGTCGGCGCGGATCATGCTGGCCATCGAGGTGTTCGCGATCGTGGCCGCCTCCGCCGCGCTGGTGGTCGCGTTCGTGCAATCGGTTCGCGAAGGCGCGACCCCGACCGCGGGCGGCGCGAAATCGGGTTCCGCGGTCGGGTTCGCCGTGCTGCTCGCGATCACGTCGTTCGTCGGTTTCGAGAGTGCGGGCACGGTGGCGCGGGAAGCCCGCAACCCGTTCGTCGCCGTCCCGCGCGCCATCCGGTGGACCCCCATCGCCCTGGGCGTTCTCTACGTGTTCGCGGCCGCCCTGCAGTTGCCGGAGCCGGTGCGGCAGGGAGTCGATTCGCTGCCGATCGTCCTCACCTTGCCCGACCCGTCGGGCGCCGGTTCGTCGGCGCTGTCGATCGTCATGGAACTCGGCATCACCGCCTCCTGGTTCGCATGCGTCCTCGGTTCGACGACGGCGCTGTCGCGGACCCTGTTCGCGATGGGACGCGAAGGGGTGGTCCCGAGCGTGTTCGGCCGGACGCACCACAGGTTCCACACCCCGCACGTGGCATTGACGGCGGCGATGCCGGTCGTCGTCGCGGTGCCCGTCCTCTACTTGTTCGTCAGCGGTTCGAGCCGCGAAGTCCTGATCGGACTCCTCGCCGTGTCCGCCCACGGTTACGTCCTCGCGTACGTGCTGCTGTGCGTCGCGACGCCGGCGTTCCTCCGGCGGATCGGCGAACTCACTCGGCTTCCCCTGATCATCGGTGTGCTGACGGCGACGGCGATGGTCGCCCTGGTCGGGTGGGCGGCGTTCTCGCGCACGTATGTCGCGGGCGCGGCGACCGCCGTCTACGTGCTTCTGATGCTTGTCGGCGCCGCGGTCTTCGCGATCCGCGCCAGGAGATCCCCCGGAATCGGAGAACGGATGGGTGTGTACGACGAGGCCGTGGCCGAAGACCTGCTGGGCCGGTACCGCCCGTGGGAGGTCCGCCGGTGAGCGCCGACGACAGAGCCCTGTCGGGGCGGCAGCCGAAGGCCGTCACCAGCGCGCTGCGGGTGCTCGAGGAGGTGGCCCGGGCCGGCTCGGGTGTGACCGCGAAAGACATCGCGGCCCGCCTGTCGATGCCGTCGGCGACCACGTATCGACTGCTCAACATTCTCGTGGGCGAAGGCTATGTGGTGCGGCTCCCCGACCTGTCCGGGTTCGCGCTGGGCCAGAAGATCGGGATCCTCGTCGACGCCGCCGTCGTGCCCACCGTGTGTGCGGCGGCGCGTGAGGTTCTCGCCGAACTACGACTGTCGGTGCGCTTCGGAGTCCACCTGTTCTACTACACCAACGTGGCCGTCCGCACAGCCGACGCCGACCCCGAATACCCGCCGCCGGAGGACGAGTCGTTTCTCAACCAGCACCTCTACGCGTGCGCGGTCGGCAAACTCCTTCTCGCGGAGAAGTCGGAACTCGAATCCGTGATTCCGCGGTGGGAGCCACGGGCGCTGACGGCCCGCACGATCGTCGCGCGGAGCGAGCTGCTCGCGAATCTGGACCTGATCCGAAGCCAGGGCTTCGCCACCCAACTCGCGGAGCTCCGGGACGCGTCGGCCTGCGTCGCGGTCCCCCTCCGGTCCGGCACGGGCGCACTCGTCGGCAGTCTCGCCCTGTCGGGACACGTCGATCACGAACACCTCATGCTGCGCCACGTCCCGTCGCTGCGCGAGCACGCGGAACGACTGGCCCCGCTGATGGCGTAGCGCTACGGCGTCTGCGACTGGCGGGCGAGCCGGCGGTCGTAGTCGGCCCGCCCGACGGGGTCGACGGCAGTGAGCGCCCGCCGGTCGTCGATCAGACGGCGGCCGAGATCGAGGAGACGCTCCGGGACCACGGCGTCGATCAGATCCCACCCGGCGAGGTAACGGGGCACAGCGGTTTCGGCGCGACGATGGTCGAGCGTTCGGACGATGGCCTCCGCCACATCCTCCGGGTCGACGGTCGGCATCCCGCCGCCCAGCGGCACACCGGAAGACAGTCCGGTGCGCACCGCGCTGGGAAGGATGGTGCTCACACTGACTCCGGCGGGAGCGAACTCGGCCCGGACGGCGGCGGAGAGTCCCACCGCCCCGAACTTGCTGGCGTTGTAGACGGCCATCCCGGGCACGGGCAGCTTGCCGGCCATGGATGCGACGTTGACGATGTGACCACGCCCGCGCTCGACCATGCCGGGCAACACCATTCGCATCCCGTGCAGCGGACCCCACACGTTGACGTTCATGGTCATCCGGCTGGTTGCGTCGGATTCCTCGAGGAAGCCACCGAGCGGCATGACGCCGGCGTTGTTGACCAGCACGTCGATGCGGTCGCAGTCCGCCAGCACCGCATCGACGAACCGCCGCCACGACTCCGCGGACGTGACATCGACTGTGTACGCGCGGGCACCGATCTCCGCCGCGGTCTCGTCGGCGACCGCGCGATCGAGGTCACCGATGCACACGGTTGCGCCCCTGGCCGCGAACAGTTCGGCGGTGGCGCGACCGATGCCCCGCCCTCCCCCGGTCACGACGACGGCAGCGCCGTCCAGGTCGATCCGGGGATAGTTCCGACCGCCGAAGATGTTCATATTTCGGAGACTAGCAGTATCTGAGTTACGTCGGTAGCCCGAATCCCTCCTGGAGATCTCGCTCGACCTGCCGACGTCAGGCGCCGACGGCCACTCCGCGCGGTGCGGGAGTGAGACTCGCGCCGCCCAGACCGAGGTGGTCGCGCAAGGTGCTTCCGGTGTAGTCAGTGCGGAAGAGTCCACGCCGCTGCAACTCGGGAACGACGAGGTCGACGAAGTCGTCGAACGTTCCCGGCGCCTGGGCCGCCGACAGGATGTACCCGTCCGCCTCCCCGCCGAGGAATCCTTCCTCGATCTGATCGGCGATCTGCGACGCCGTCCCGACGAACTGCGGCAGCAGCACACCCTGGGCATACAGCTTGCCGATGTCGCGCAACGTGAGGTTGTCCTTGACGCTGAGCCGGCGCGCGACGTCGAACAACCCCTGGGTGCCCGGCACGACGACATCCTCGATCGGGGCGTCGAGGTCGTACTGCGAGAAGTCGTGATCGGTGTGCACCGACATCGTGATCAGGCCGGAGATGGGGTCGGCGAGTTCGTTGTGGAACGCCTGCTTCTCCCGCGCGATCGACTCGGTCTCCCCGACGAACGGCACGAACGACGGGAAGATCTTGATGTCCTCGGGGTTGCGCCCGAAGTTCGATGCACGCGACTTCACGTCGTCGTAGTAGGCCTTGCGGCCCTCACTCGTCGGGTCGATCTCGAAGATCGCCTCCGCCCAGCGGGCAGCGAAGTCTTTACCGACCGAGGAGGACCCGGCCTGGATGATCACGGGACGGCTCTGCGGTGATTGCGGCACCGTCAACGGTCCGCGCGTCTTGAACCACTCGCCCTCGTGGTCGACGGTGCGCACCTTGTCGGGATCGGCGAACACACCCGACGCCTTGTCCCGCACCAGGGCGTCACGATCCCAGCTCCCCCAGAGCTTGAATGCGACCTCGAGGAATTCCTGGGCGCGGTCGTACCGCTCGTCGTGACCGAGGTGGTTCTCGATGCCGAAGTTCTGGGCCTCCGCCTGATTGAGCGAGGTGACGACGTTCCAGCCCGCCCGGCCCCGGGACAGGTGGTCGAGGGTGGCGAAGATCCGCGCCACCTCGTACGGGTGGAAGTAGGTGGTGGACTTGGTGATCGCCAGACCGATCTTCTCGGTCACGTTGGCCAGGCCAGCCGCCACCAGCGAGGGATCGATGGTCGCCGACGCCTGCGTTCCACTGCTCAGCGGGACACGGATGTCGTTGCCGTATCGAACGGGCGTGGCGAGGAGATCGGCGAAGAACAGGAAGTCGAACTTTCCGCGTTCGAGTGTCTGCGCCACGCGCCGGTAGTAATCGGGTCCGAGGTAGTCGGTCTCCGACGCCGGGTGCCGCCAGGCGGCGTGGGAGTGGGTGACGTGCGAGGCGATGAGGAAGCCGGCGAGGTGTAGTTCACGAGACATGGTGTGGCTCCTTGATCGGTCGGAAGTCTTAGTTCAGCCTTCAACAACGCGGCGACGGATGTCACCGATTGGACTCAGCGTGACGCGAAGTCCGCGACTTTCGCAGACTCGCATGGAGCCGAGTCCGTCGAAGTCAGGTCGATATCCGGTGCACCGCAATATGATGAGTAATGACGAAAAACCCGCCGGTCCCCCACCATCCGGTCGTCCTCGAAGCGTTCCCGTGAGGTCGGCGCTGTCGGCGGCCCTCGCCGGGTGCGTGGTGGCGCTCGCACTCCCGTGGTCGCATGTCGCCATTGCCGACGCCGCGCCGGACTCCGCCATCCGGTACGTCGCGTTGGGTGATTCGCGGGCCACGGGGTCGCCTCACGACCCGCTGTCGATTCGAGACGGGTGCTTCCGCACATCGGACGCGTACCCGCAGATCGTCGCCGACACTCTGGGCGCGGCATCCTACGTCAGCCGGGCGTGCGCCGGGGCGAAGACCGAAAACATCACGAATACACCACAATTCACCATCACCGGAGCGCAGCCACCGCAGATCGGGGCACTCCAGCCGGACACGACGCTCGTCACCGTCAGCATCGGGGGAAACGACATCGCGTGGTCGTCCTTGGTGGAACCCTGCTACACATTCGTCCCGGGACTCGACGCGAACTGTCGCTCCGACGCCACCACTGCCCGGCGCATGAACGACGCCCTCACTGTGCTCGGCCCGAAGGTGTCCGCCACCCTGGCTGCGATCACCGGGAAGTCCCCCGCCGCAACGGTGCTCGTGGTGGGGCACGGGGGCATCTTCGGCGACCGCGGTTGCTGGCCCTACATCCCCACGAGCGACGCCGACGCCGCCTTCGTCGTGCAGTTCTTCGTGAAAATGAACGACGTTCTCGCCGACGCGGCGCGGCGCAATGGCGCGTACTTCGTCGACGTGGCCGCCGCCGCGGTGGGACACGATGCGTGCGCCGGATCCGACCGACGGTGGTTCGAAGGCCTCGTACCCCGATCGTTCACCATGCCCCTGCACCCCACCCACGAAGGACTGAGGGCGATGGCGTCGCTCGTCGTCGCGGCCCGTCCATGACCTGCATCGCGGAAACCGGCTTCCACCGGCTCCCGCACCCCGCACTGCTGGACATCCGACCCGGTGGCGCAGGCGAGTGGTCGTCCGGTATATCTTTGAAACAGGCCGTCCGGTTTGTTACTGGAAACGCCCGTAACCGATACCGACGCTCACACGAAGAACATCGATATCTGTTTCCCGACACGTGGCCCTGTTCCACGAGCCGGGAACGGAAGGAACGCAGTTGCTGTTGGCAGAAACGTCACGAACACCGGCCCCCGAGGCCGCACCCGATGCCGAGGACTGGCGCGAGCTGGCCTCATGCCGCGGAGTCGCATCGTCGGTGTTCTTCTCCCCCGACGGCGAGCGCGGTCATGCCCGCGCCCGTCGCGAAGCGAACGCCCAGCAGATCTGCCAGGACTGCCCTGTGCTCACCCAGTGCCGCGACCATGCCCTGGCAGCCGACGAACCGTACGGAATCTGGGGCGGGATGACCGAAGCCGACCGTAGGCGGCACGCCCGACGACTCCGTTCCGGCGGGCGCCGTTGACCGCTTGCTCCTCTCCGCGGATCAGCGTGCCTCCAGCTTGTCGATGTCGGCGAGCACTTTCTTGTGCCAGGCGATCTCGGTCTGGATGCGCATCTTGGCGTGGGCGACGATGAGATCGTCCGCCGCACTCTGGTCGGGCCATCGGCGATCGAGCTGGTGATCGAACTGCAGCTCGCGTGCCGCGAGGACCGCGATGCGGTCCTCGACGTAGCCGCGAAGCACCCCTCGGTCGAGATCTTCGCTCACAGCCAGTGCGAGGTCGACGGGGTCCGGTTTGAGTTCGAACTCGGTGAACGCCTCGTCGCGAAGCGCTCGTAGTTCCCTGGCGCCTTCCGCCGTGATCTCGTACACGGTTCTCGCGGGCAGCGCACCGTCCTGCTCTGTCCGCAACGGCCGGATCAGACCCTCGTCCGCGAGCCGATGCAACGCACCGTAGAGCGACCCGGGCTTCACCTGTGACCACAGTTCGGCTCGATCCAGACGCGCGTCTCGACGCAGTTGGTGACCGTGCATGGGTCCCCGCTTGGCGAGAGCGCCGAGGACGAACAGCCGCGTGGGATTCATGCCATCAGTTCTACTGGAGTACTCATATTTGAGTACCCTCTTTCGCATGGCTATTCGACCGATCCTCATTGCCGGAGACACCAGACTGACCACACCAGCGGTGACGGTCACCGCGTTCGACAGCGAACTCGCCGCCTTCGTCGACGACCTGCACGAGACCAACACCGCCGCTCACGGGGCCGGACTGGCCGCCAACCAAGTCGGAGACCCGAGAGCGATCTTCGTGTACGACCTGATCGACGACGCCCGACGGCATCGAGGGCACGTCATCAATCCGGTACTCGAGACTTCGCCTCGGCCCGAGACCATGCCCGACCCGGACGACCTCGAGGGATGCCTTTCCGTTCCGGGCGAGCGTTACCCGACGGGCCGAGCCGACTGGGCGCGAGTGGTCGGCGTGGACGTCGACAACAAACCGATCTCCGTCGAGGGCACCGGCTATCTGGCCCGCTGCCTGCAGCACGAAACCGATCATCTCGCGGGGCACCTCTACCTCGACCGGCTCATCGGACGCAATCACCGGGCAGCCCGCAAGATGATCAAACAGCGTCAGTGGACCGACACCGGCAATACGTGGGTGCCCGGCGCGGACCGTGATCCCTTCGGCTGGTGACCGGCGGTCCACACCAACCAGTACGCCCCGAAGTCGTTGGCGCAGAGTCTGTTCAACGGCGATGTCGCGAATACCCTGGTCGAGTTCCTCGTGATTGTCGCCGTAGACCCTGTGCGGTGCTCCGGGATACACCTCCGCTAGAACCCACCGTGACCGAAGTGACCGAAGCCCCCGAATTCGCCGAACCCTCCGTGGAAAGGCCCCACATCCCCCCGTCCGGGTCCGAACGGACCTGTCGCTCCCGGCCAGCCCCACGGGAAGCCCGAATTCGGAACGTCCGTCACGGGACCTGCATCCGGCACGACGCGAGCAGCAGGTGTAGCCACTCCATCGGGTACTGTTGCGGCGGTAGCGGTTCCGGTACCGAGGGCGATCAGCGGTGCGATTGCAGCGACGGCTACCGACGCGCGGATTGCGAACTTGTTCATTGTTCTCACCTTCATTTTCTTTCTGTGCTGCACCGACTTGCGGGGAGCAGGTGATGGGTTGATGATCGAACGACCATTGATGTAAATCGTCGCGGAAACGGTGCCCGTCGTCGCCACTGCCAGCAGGAGCTTGCGGGTGCAACCAGCTGCAATCTCGGTATTCCAGGTAGCTGCAATTCCATGACTGTTCGGTGTGTGCAAGCCGGCGTCATGGCGTGTCGGGCCGGGAGCCGATGAAGTATTCTCGAAGTCGGTCACTCCGACGGTGATCGGGCGTTTTTCTCACAAACGGGGACACTCGGGGTCGACGATGGCCGAATTCCAGGCGGAAGTCCGGAGAGCGGTCCGGTGACGACACGGCTGCGCGTGATCCTGGCCGAAGACGACGTCCTGCTCCGCGAGGGTGTGGCGAGCCTGCTCACCCGCTCCGGCTTCGACGTCCTGGAACAGGCAGGCGACGCAACCACACTCCTCGACCTGGTCCGGGAGCGAGCGCCCGACCTGGTGATGGTCGATATCCGAATGCCCCCGACCCACACCACCGAAGGCCTCGACGCAGCCCGGGCGATCCGCGACGAGTTCCCCGAAGTCGGCATCCTGGTCCTGTCGGCGCACGCCGACGTCGAACACGCGATGGAGCTACTGGCCAGCGGCCGGGGAATCGGCTACCTGCTCAAGAGCCGCATCACCGACGTGGACGATTTCATCGATACTCTCCAGCGCATCGCCGCGGGGGCCTCCGTCGTCGACCCTGCGCTGGTGCAGGAGTTGGTTTCCGCCCGCAGGCGCAACGACCCGCTCGCCGCACTCAGTGCGCGGGAGCGGGAGGTACTGGCCCTCATGGCGGAAGGACGTTCCAATGCCGGCATCGCTCGCCGGCTGTGGGTCACCGAAGGCACCGTCGAGAAACACGTACGCAGCATCCTCACCAAACTGAACCTCCCGGAGACCGGCGACGATCACCGACGAGTACTCGCGGTCGTCACCTTCCTCGAGGCCCGCTGACCGGGGCCACCCGCTCCCCTTCGGTTCCGTTACCGGCGCGGAGCACGTCCCGGATCGCGTCAGACGACAGATCGGACTTCGACACGAAGCCCACCGCGGGGCTCCCGGAGATCAACTCCGCCAGGTCCTGCTCGGCGTGGGTGGAAATCAGGATCACCGCTGACGGGTGCGCCCGGTCGTCGAGCCGCTGGGCGAGGTCGAATCCGCTCTCCGCGCCGAGTTCGACGTCGACCAGAATGACGTCGGGGTGTAACTCCGCAGCCGCCCGGACCGCGTCGGCGGTGTTCGACGCCGTGCCGACGACCGTGATGTCCTGCTGCTCGAGCAGTCGCCGGGCAGTATCCGAGAAACGTGGGCTGTCGTCGACGATCAGGCACCGTAGACGACCGAGTTGCAACACCATGAGTTCCATGGTCGACCCGGTACTCACCGGTACGCATTCCCGCTAACAGGAAGATCTCCTCGGTCACTCGCCGACCACCGGGATGGTGATGTCCAGCGTGGTCCCGTGACCTGGTGGACTCGTGATCCGCATGTGGCCGCCGAGTGCCTCGACACGGTCGTGCAGTCCGATGAGCCCGGAGCCCGCACCGGACGAGGCGCCGCCGACGCCGTCGTCCCCGATCACCAGGTGCAGAGTGCCGTCCTCCGCCCGCAGGGACACGGCCACCTCGGAGGCGCGGGCGTGCTTGGCGGCATTGGTGAGCGCCTCGGCGACCACATAGTAGGCGGCCACCTCGACCGATTCGGTGAACCGGCCCTCGAGCGCGACATCGAGAGCAACGGGGACCGCCGAACGACGGGCCAGCGTCCGCACCGCCGATCCCAGCCCGCCCTTCGACAGGATCGCCGGATGGATTCCGTGGGAGAGCTCTCGCAGATCCTCCGACACGCCCGTGAGCCCCGACGCGATGGCCGACAACTGCTCCCTCACGTCCACCCACTCGGCCGGCACCGACGCCTCCGCCATACGCACCTCCAGTCCCAGCGACACCAGCCGCTGCTGGGCCCCGTCGTGCAGATCGCGTTCCAGGCGGCGCCGCGCGTCGTCGGCGGCCGCGACGATCCTGGCCCGCGACGCGATCAGTTCGGCACGGGTTGCCGCATTGGCGACCGCGGTCGCGACGAGATCGGCGAAATCACCGAGTCGGGTCTCGGTGTCCGCGGGCAGCGGCACGGTGCGCCGCGATCCGACGATCGCCGCGCCCCACACCCGTCCGTCCACGACGATCGGGACTCCCACGATCGATCCGAAGCCCTCGGCACGAATGCGCGTCGCGACTGCCCCACCGACGTGTGCGTGGTTGTCGATCCTGGCGCCGTGGCCGGTGCGCAATACGATCGCCCCGACGTCGTCGCCCTCCGTCGAGATCGTGTCTCCGGTGACGGGCATCCGACTTTCCCCCGGCTCGTATCGAACGGCGACCAATGTCCCGGTTCCGTCTCCCTCGTAGCGAAGCAACACGGCGTCGACCACATGCAGCCAGAGCGCGAGTTCTTCGGCCACCGCTGTGAACACCTCTGTCGGGCTCACACCACGCGCTGCCAATGTTGCCACTCGGCGTAGCGCGGCCTGGTGTTCAGCGAGGATCGCGAGTTCGTCCCGGCTCGCCTCTGCCTCTCGGCGCCGCAATACCGCTTCCGCTGTGCGCAATCTGGCCTGTCCCGCCATGAGGTTGGCTACGAGTGCGACGGGCAGGAAGACCACGACGGCCACCCAGTCGCTCGCTTTGGCCGGAACGAGGGTGCCCTCCACCTGGAGGTGGAAGTAGACATAGACGAGTGCGCTCACCAGCGTCGTCATCACCGACAGCGCGAATCCCCACCGGGCCGAGACCACCAGGACTCCGAGCAGGAACACCGCACCGAATGCATTATGCGGCGCGACCTTGTCGAGTTGATGCACCACAACGGTTTCCACGGTGATCACGGTGGCGGCGACCACGATCCCCAGCCACAACGGCGGGGTGGTCGGGCGCACCAGGAGAGATATCAGACGTGCAGGCATCTGGTGCGCGTCCGCATCGAAAACCGCCCGTGGGGACGCTGCGCCGCGCCGGGTCAGCGCTCCGATTGACCGCCGTGACCACTGTCGCGTCATCGTGCATGCTCGGATCAGTCGTGGAGTTCTCGGACAGACCTCGATGAGCATCATATCGAGCTGCCGGTCCGGTCTCATCCGATCGAGTTCCCGTCACTCGGCTGACACCCGCCGATGTCGCTACGCTGGGCCTAGGCCGATGCAGTAGACCTTGGGAGGAAGCGGTGGTAGCCGTACAGATACAGGTGGGCGATCTGGTGCAGGCGTCCGGTCACGCCGGTCCCTGGCTGGTGGTCGAGGTCAGCAAGGGCATGGCGTCGCTGCAGCATCCCGACGGACATCGGCTCTCGGTTCGGACGACCACCCTGTCCGTGGTGCACAAGGCGACGAGCCCGGCAGGCGAGGTCGAACCGGCCGACCGGGAACAGCCGGGTGAGGCCCCCACCCTCTTCGACTAGTCGACGATCGTGGTGACGATCGACGTGGCAGCCGGGGTCCGCGGCGTCGAGCCGAACCCGAAGCGGACGGGCGGATCCACGGGCCGCAACGGGCCGAGGTCCCGGCCGCGCCAGGATCCGGACATTCCCACCAGCCGCCGCTGATCGACGGCGCCGTAGTACTCGCGACGCCCGTTGCCTGCGGTGCCACGGGTGCGCACACCGCGGAGAGCGACGCGGGCGATCGGGTCGCTGACCACACAGAACCACGGTGCACTCGCGACGGCGCGCGGAATCAGGTTCAGCAGGCGCCCGAGCGTGGTGCGGGCGCCGACCTGGACGCTCACGCGCAGGTCCCCGGCGTCGACGGTCCGAGTGCCGCCGGACCGCGAGCGCCGCACAGGCGTGATCACGGTCTCGTCGAAGACGTAGGTCGCGGTGACGAAGTCACGCACCGCATCGGACGGGGCGAGGAGCACGCGGTGACCGTCGGCGAGTTCGACCATGACGTCCGTGAACTCACCGAACGGCGATCGCGACCAGTGTCCGACGACGATGCGCACGCCCGAGCCGGTGCCCAGGCCCGTGATCTCCCCGTCGAACTGCCATCGGGTCATCCGGCCAGCGTATGCGCGGTCACTCCGTCAGGTGTCGGTACGTGTCGGCGCTCCGTTCCGACAGCACGGTGCGGAGAATGAATCGTGTTTGCGCCGTGATGTATTGGTCCACCGTGTAGCGGGCCGCGAAGTGCCAGTGCTTGAGCGCCCACCCGTGCGCGAGCATCATCATGTCGAACGTCGTCAGGTCGACGTCGAGATCGCTCGCGATACCCGCGGCGATCGCGGCGTCGAGGGCGTCGTGGAGCGGCTTGGACGTCGCCACCTCGAGTTCCTTGATCCGCTCACGCCCGTCCTGGTCGAGTGTCCGACTCTCGCGGTACGTCAGCACGACGGCATCCAGATTCTCGTCGACGATCTCCACATAGCGCCGAAACCCGGCCACGAGCCGCTCGACGGGGTCGGTTCCCGCTGCGTCCATCGCGGGTTCGAGCTGATCGCGGAAGGCGTCGAGGATCTCGACGATCGTGGCGAGGAGGATGTCCTCCTTGCCGCCGAAGTACTTGTAGATCAGCCCGACACTCACCTGGGCCTCGTCGGCCAGCGCCTGCATGGACATCTGGTGGAAGCCGGTCCGCTGCATCACGGTGACCGCGGCGTCGAGCACCTGGCGTCGCCTCGAGCTGACGCGGACGGCGCGGACGGCTTCGTCGAGTGGAAGGGCGGGCGTGTCCTTCGCCATGACAGATGACCTCTCCTTGCTGGCAGAACCTGCGGTGAACGAGTATTCACAGTATCCCGCACGGGTCCGGATCCGCAGTCGGGCCCGGGTCAGATACCGAGATCCTTCGCCACGATGGTCTTCATGATCTCGGTGGTACCGCCGTAGATCGTCTGGATCCGGGAGTCCACGAACGCGCGCGCCACCGCGTACTCGCGCATGTACCCGTAGCCGCCGTGCAGCTGCAGGCAGCGGTCGGCGACGCGAACCTGCAGTTCGGTGGTCCACCACTTGAGCCGCGCCGCACGGGCCGGCGTCAGCTCTCCGCGTACGTGCTGCCGGATGCAGTCGTCGAGATAGGTGCGGGCCAGATCGAGTTCCGTGGCCAGTTCCGCGAGAACGAACTGGGTGTTCTGGAAACCGGCGATCGGCTTTCCGAAGGCGCTGCGTTCCTTCACGTATTCCAGGGTCTGCTCGAGTACGCCCTCGGCGGCCGAGACCGCGCCGACGGACAAGGACAGTCGCTCCTGCGGCAGATTGTGGACGAGCTGATAGAAACCTTGCCCCTCCTCGCCGAGGAGGTTGGCGACCGGCACGCGCATGTCGGTGAACGTCAGCTCGCTCGTGTCCTGGGCGTGCAGCCCGATTTTCTCGAGGTTGCGGCCCCGGGAGAACCCCGGTGTGTCGGATTCGACGACGAGCAGCGAGAGCCCCTTGTGTTTGTCCGCCGACGTGCGCACGGCGACGACGAAGAGCGTGCCGTTCTGACCGTTGGAGATGAACGTCTTGCTGCCGTTCACCACGTAATGGTCGCCGTCGCGCACTGCCGTGGTGCGGATTCCGGTGAGGTCGCTGCCGGTGCCCGGCTCGGTCATCGCGATGCCGAGAATTGTCTCACCGGTGACGGTTCCGGGAAGCCAGCGAGCCTTCTGCTCCTCGGTCGTCATGTCCGTCAGGTACGGCAGCACGACGTCGTTCTGCAGAGAGAACGCGATGCCCGCGGCGGCGGCGCCCACCCTGTTGACCTCGTCGACGACGATCGCGTTGTAGCGGAAGTCCTCGACGCCGGGGCCGCCGTAGGCTTCGGGAACCGGGAAACCCAGCAGCCCCTGCTTACCCGCGTCGGTGAACAGTGCCGGGTCGAGGCAGCTTTCACTTTCCCACTGCTCGTGCCGCGGGACGATCCGCTCGCGCACGAAGCTGCGGACACTGTCCCGGAACTGGTGGTGCTCGGACTCGAATTCGATGGTCATGACGGTGTCCTTTACGAGCTGAGGGTGTGGGATCCGCGGGCACTCGGGACCACGAATGCCCCGCTCTCGAATTCCCGGCGCGCGGTGTCGGTGGCCTTGTAGTGCAACTTCTTTCCCGTCGCCGACACGGGGAGTGACTCCACGAAGCGGTAGGCGCGGGGGCGCTTGAACTGCGACAGCATCGGGTGCCTGCGGCAGAAGTCGTCCAGATCGTCCGCGGAGGGGGCCGGTGCGGCGGTGACGACGTATGCGACGACGACCTGCCCCCACTTGTCGTCGGGAACCCCGACCACCAGCGAATCCGTGACCGCCGGATGTTCGCCCAGTGCTTCCTCGATCTGCACGGGGTGCACGTTCTCGCCGCCGGAAAGGAGCATGTCGTCCTTGCGGCCGACGATCGTCACGAACTCCTTGCCGTCCCACGTGGCCAGATCGCCGATGTGGAGCCAGCCGTTCCGGAACTTCCGTCTCTCCTGTTCCGGGGCATCGAAGTAGGCGTTGGCGCCCTTCGGTGAGCGGACGATGACCTCACCGATCTCGGCGCCGTCCTTGGCTACCGTCTCGTGAGCGTCGGCGAGGCGGTCGTCGAACAGCCGGACCACGGCGACGTCGTCGTCGATGCAGGCCCGCCCGGCGGTCCCGGCCATTTCCGGCAGATCGGTGGGCCGGAGGAAGGTGTTCCAGAATCCTTCGGTGCTGCCGTAGCCGTTGAAGATGCGGGGATTCAGCACCTTCTGATAGTGCAGTGCCGCTTCCCGTTCGAGGGGCGCGCCCATCGTCACGATGCCGTTGAGGCTCGACAGGTCGCGGGGCTTCTTCTCCTGTGCGCGAGCGAGCATCGCCAGGTTGGTCGGGGCACCGATCAGGAACGTCAGCCCGTACTCCTCGACGTAGTCGAGGGTGACCTCGGCGTCGAAGCTGCGCTGCGCCACCAGCGAGGCGCCGAGATAGAACGTGGGATTCGGCCCGGCGCAGTACAGTCCGCCGCGGTGGAACCACGGAGTCATGTTCAGGGTCTTGTCTTCCGCGGTCATCGGGAAGTGCATGATCACGTCGTGGGCGCTGAAGATCTCGATCATGCTGTTCAGCGGAACCCCCTTGGGCATCCCTGTGGTTCCGGACGTGAACAGCCGGGTGGTTTCGTCCCACACCGTGCGACTCACGTTCGGCGGTGAGGCCGACTCCGCCACCAGTTCTTCGAAGCGAATCACCTCGAAACCGTTTCCCGGCAGCGGTTCTCCGGATCCGACGGCGACGACGAGCGCAGGCTTGTGTGTGGCGCGCGACAAAGCATCCCGCACCATCTCGCCGATCTCGGTGTCGTAGACGAACACCGTAGGGCGGTTCGCGTCGAGGATGCACGCCGTCTCCCCGGATGCGAGCCGGAAGTTCATCGGGGCTCCGACCGCACCGCAGGCCTGCCCCGCCAGGTAGAGCTGGGCGAATTCGGGACCGTTGAACAACTGGTAGGCCACGACGTCGCCGGGTGTGACGCCGGCGTGGGCAAGCCCGGTGGCGAGCCGGTCGACGCGATCACCGAGTTCGGCGTACGTCCAGCTCTCGCCGGTCGACGGGGACTGCATCGCGAGTCGATCGGCATACCGGTGGGTGTTGCGCCGGAAACCGTTCAGATAGGTGAAATCGTGCTCGAAGTACTGACGATAGGCGTGCGCATCGTACGTGTACGTCATGATGAGTCCTCCGTCCCGGTGCCGGTCAGCCGGCCATGGTGAGGCCACCGCTGACGCTGATCACCTGGCCCGTGATGAACGATGCGGATTCGGACGCGAAGAACAGGACCGGCGCCGCCACTTCCTCGGGGCGCGCGAGCCGACGGAACGGAATAGCCTTCACCAGAGCCTCTTTGAGTTTCTCGGCCTGCGCCTGGAACAGCGGGGTGTCGGTCGGACCGGGGCACACGCAGTTCACGTTGATCCGGTACCGGGCCATCTCCCGGGCGAGCGACTTCGACAGCGCGATCACACCGCCCTTCGCACCGGCGTAGATGCTCTCCCCCGCACTGCCGACACGGCCGGCATCGCTCGCGAGGTTGACGACGCGCCCGCCGTTCCCCGCCTCCACCATGCCGGGGAGGAATGCACTGCACATGTGCACGGGCCCGAGGTAGTTGATGGCGACGACCTTCTCCGCGAATTCGGTGGTGGCATTGAGGAACTGGTCGGTGCGGTCCCATCCCGCCGCGTTGACGAGGACGTTCGCGACGCCGACCTCGGCCGTCACCCGGTCCCGCAGGGCATCGACCTGCGCCCGATCGGCGACGTCGACGGTCATCGGAAGGAGCCGGTCGGGCCGTTCGGCTGCCGTCTTCTCCGCGGCCTGCAGGTCGAGGTCGGCGACGACTACCGTGTCGCCCTGCTCGGCGAGCGCGAGCGCGATGGCGCGGCCGATGCCGGATCCCGCGCCGGTGACCACTGCGATGGTGTTGCTCATGGTATTTCCCACTTCCCGTGCTGTCGGACTCAGGCGTTCACGTATTTGTTGAAATCGGGCTTGCGCTTCTCCGCGAACGCCGCCGCCCCCTCGAGACCCTCGGGCGAGTGCGTGAACAGGTCCAGCGCAGACATCGCGAGGTTGCTCAGTCCGGCCTGGTGGTCGGTGTCGGCGTTGAACGACTGCTTCAGGAAACGCAGGGTGGTGGGGCTCTTCTCGGCGATCTCCGCGGCGACGGCCTTGGCCTCGTCGAGCAGTCGGTCGGCGGGGACCACCCAATTGACCAGGCCCCACCGTTCGGCGGTGACGGCGTCGTACTGGCGGCAGAGGTACCAGATCTCCCGGGCGCGCTTCTCGCCGACGACGCGCGCCAGGAACGCGGACCCGAAGCCTGCGTCGAACGAACCGACTCGGGGACCCGCCTGGCCGAACTTCGCGGTCTCGGACGCGATGGTGAGGTCGCAGAGCACGTGGAGCACATGTCCCCCGCCGACGGCGATGCCGTTCACCGCCGCAATGACGGGCTTGGGGACGTCGCGGATCAGCTTGTGCAGGTTGCCGATTTCGAACATTCCGCTCTCGGTCGGGCCGTAGTCGCCGGTCTCCGCGCGCTGCTTGACGTCGCCGCCGGTGCAAAACGCCTTCTCCCCCGCGCCGGTGAGGATGATGGCCTGCACCGCGTCGTCGGCCCACGCCGAGCGGAAGGCCTTGATCAGCTCCTCGACCGTCTTGCCACGAAAGGCGTTGTAGCGCGCGGGGCGGTTGATCGTCACGACCGCAGCCGGGCCGTCGACCTCGTAGGTGATGTCTTCGTAGTCGGTCACGGTGATTCCTCTCTGTGAATTGTGCAATGAGGTTGCGTTCATGAATTGTGAACATCTATTCGGTGAAATTGAACGTACATTCACGCCGAAGTATGTGTCAAGGGTCACTCGGCGCTCGGTGCGCTACAGGAAAGCGCTGACCCCGGTCTCCGCACGGCCGATCAGCAGCTTCTGGATCTGACTGGTGCCCTCGTAGAGCGTCATCACCCGCGCGTCACGCAGGTACTTGGCGACGGGATACTCGTCGACGTACCCGTACCCCCCGAAGATCTGAATTGCGTTGTTGGCGGCGCGAACCGCGGCCTCGCTGCAGAAGTACTTCGCCTTGGACGCAGCCGTCCCGAACGATTCACCGCGCTCGATCAGGTCGGCCGCCCGCCAGGTGAGCAGCCTCCCCGCGTCGGCGTCGACGGACATGTCGGCGATCAGGTCCTGCACGAGCTGGAACGAGGCGAGCGGACGGTTGAACTGCGTGCGCTCGCGGGAGTAGTCGACGGCAGCCTCGAGGCAGCCCTGGATGATTCCGACGCAACCCGCACCCACCGAGACACGGCCCTTGTCCAGCGAGTGCATGGCAATGGAGAAACCCTGCCCCTCGGATCCGAGCAGGCAACTCGCCGGCACGCGCACGTCCGTGAAGGACAACTCGGCCGTCGCCTGCCCGCGCAGCCCGAGCTTTCCGTGGATCTCGCGCGATTCGAATCCCGGGGTGTCCGTCGGAACCAGAAAAGCCGAAACCCCTTTGGGCCCCGAACCTCCGGTGCGCGCGAACACCAGGCACAGCTTCGCCCACGTGCCGTTGGTGATGAAAATCTTGGAACCGTTGATGACGTAGTCGTCGCCGCTGCGTACCGCCCGGGTCTTCAGGTTGCCGGGGTCGGAACCGTTGTCCGGCTCGGTGAGCCCGAAACAGGCGAGCGCCTCACCGGACGCGATGCGGGGCAGCCATTCGCGCTTCTGATCCTCGGTGCCGTGCGACAGGATCACCTTGCCCACGAGCCCCATCGACACCGACACGATGCCCCGGACCGCGGAGTCCGCCCGCCCGAGTTCCTCCATGCCGAGGCAGTACGTGATGTAGTCGCCGCCGAGGCCGCCGTACTCCTCCGGAATTGTCATGCCGAAGAAGCCGATGTCGGCCAGTTTCTCGACGATCGCGGTGTCGACCGATTCGGCGCGGTCCCACGCGGCGCGGTGCGGGACGACCTCTTTGTTCAAGAAGTCGCGGGCCAGCTGCCGGAACTCCTCCTGCTCCGCGGTCAGTGTCAGGTCCATGGATACTCCTCGATGCCGTGTTGAATACACGATCACTATTTGTGAGCAACTACTCACTTCGAGTGAAGCTATATTCACCCCGGGGTGTCGTCAACCCCCGACCGCTGGCCCGGTGCCGCATCGGCTGAGTAGGCTCGACTCATGCCGATCACCTGGTCGGACGAGGTCGATGACGTCATAGGCGGCGATCTGACCTGCGGGTTCGCGTATATCACGCCCGCAGGCGGGGCCGTGGTGACTGCGGTGGCGCCCCTCGGGCTGCGCGACCGCGAGCGGGGAACGGTCGGCTTCACCACCTCACTGGGGTTCGGCCGCAAGCTCGAACGCATCACCGGTGAGCCCCGGGTGGCGCTCGCCTACCACGCCCGCGAGCACGGGATCGGCGACTCCACCAATCAGCGCTACGTGCTCGTGCAGGGAGACGCGACGTTCGACCCCACCCCCGACCCGGAACTACTCGAAGACATCGGCCGGCGCTCGACCCCCTACACGGGCGAGCCACGCCGCGGCGTGTTCTGGGACCGGTGGCTCAGCGCGTACTACGCCGACCGGGTACCGGTCACCGTGACGGTGACACGAGTAGTCGCCTGGCCCGACCTGCACCTGACCGGTCCGCCCGAGGTGTTCGGCGCACCGCTGCCCGCGGTCGACGCGGAAACCCAGACCCCGCCGAAGAAGGGCACCGGCCCCCGCGTGGATGCGACCAAGACCGGGGAGCGCGCGGCGAAGCTGTCGCACCGGCTGCTCGCCTACCGTCAGGCGGACGGCTATCCGGCCGTCGTACCGGTCGACGTGACCTCTTCGAGCAGCGAGGGCGTGCGTCTGACAGTGCCCGCAGGAGTGCCGCAGGGCGGCCGCCGCGCAGGGCTGCTCGCCCACGCCTATCGCGCCGAGCTCGTCGGCCTCGAGTCACGTCAGAACACCGGCTGGATCGAGGTCACGGGCACCGAGGCGCTGTATGCACCCCACACCCAGGCCGGGTTCGCGGCGCCGCCGAACAAGACCCTCCTGCTCCTCGCCAACGGCTTTCTGGCCCGGCGAGGGTTGGCGAAGGCCCGCAAGGAGGGCCGGGCCCAGACCACGGGCCGCTGATTCGGACGCCATACGTGGTTCACCGCCGACGCGGTCGTCACGGTATTCTCACTTCAACCGAACCTTCGGTCGGCTACCGTGGATGACGGCGCACCGATGCGGCGGAGTTCTGCACCTGGAAGGATTGCGCGCATGACGACGGCACGCCCCGCACGGAAGACCGGTTCACCCGGACGTCCCGGCTACGACCTCGACTCGCTGCTCGCTGTCGCTGTCAAGGTCTTCAACGACAAGGGTTACGACGGCACCAGCATGGAGGTGCTGGCCCAGCGCCTGGGAATCACGAAGTCGTCGATCTATCACCACGTGTCCGGGAAGTCGGAGCTGCTCGAACTGGCACTGTCGCGGGCGCTCAACGCCCTCTTCGCGGTCACCACCGAGGAGAAGGCGACGAGCGGCCGGTACATCGACCGTCTCGAATACCTCGTCCGCCGCAGCGTCGAGGTCCTCGCCGCCGAACTTCCCTACGTGACGCTCCTCCTGCGCGTTCGGGGCAACACCGCGGTGGAGCGTCGCGCGCTCGCCCGCCGCCGCGAGTTCGACGCGTTCGTCAGCGATCTCGTCGTCGCGGCGGCGGAAGAGGGAGACCTGCGGCCGGGCATCGATCCCGCGCTCACCAGCCGGCTCGTGTTCGGCACGGTCAACTCGCTTATCGAGTGGTACCGCCCGCGCACCGGCGGGACGGTCGCCGACCTCGCGGATGCCGTCGTCGAGCTGACGTTCGATGGGCTACGCCGCACCTGAGCTGTCAGGCCTCCCAGTCGGGCGTGCGCCCGAGGTACCGCAGCAAGTCGGCGACCTCGTCGCCGTCCGATCCGTCGACCACCGGGGCGTACGCACCGTACTGCCGTAGCGGCTCGACGATCTCGCGCGCCACGAACAGGAGCTCAGTGGCCACCAAGGGAGACAGGGGCGACGGCTGCCCGGTCGCGACGGCGATGTCCCAGGCGTGCACGGCGGCGTCGAGGGCGCACGCTCCCGCACCGATCCGCGGGGCGAGTGCGCCTTGCGGCAGCGGGGTCGCGGCCGACTCGGCGGTTGCGTCGATGCCCGCCCACGCGTCTGCCGCGGCCAGGAGCGAGGTGTCGAGGAATTCCAGGGGGTCCGCGTCGAGGGTTCCCGACGGAGCGAACGGATTCTCGGCAGGACCTGGGCCTCCCGTAATCGCTGCGGCGAAGGCGAGTTGATCGCCCGCCGCATGCTGCAGCACCTGGGTCACCGTCCACTGTTCGCACGGCGTCGGGCGGGTCCAGCCGTCGGCGTCCACTCCACGCACCACCGTCCGCAGCATCGCGTGCGCGGCATTCAGCACGTCCCACGTCGTCGAGTTCTTCGTGGCCTGATCGAGCCCGTCGTTGGTCATAATCTACAGCGTAGGGATCAAAGAGGTCGGAAACGGCCCGCGTGACACCATTCCGTCGCATGCCCTCCGCGCGACCGGCGTCAGCCGCCATCGCTCGGGAACGAACCGGAATCCGAGCCGCACTGCCGCGCCGAATCGCCGGAGCCTGCGCTCGTCGTCCGCAGACCACTCCCAGCCGAGCTTGTCGCGGGCGACCGGAGGCAGCGTTCCGCGGGCGATCCACACGAGCAGCCGTCCGAGCACGGGACCGACGAGACGCCACAGAACCGCGGGGATGCGATCGTCGGGACGGGGTGTCGGCTGCCCGTTGAGCACGCGCGATCTGCGCACCGTCTCGGTCTTGTCGAGAACCGTGCAGACCATCTCGTCCCAGTAGTCCACGAAATCGGCGTATGCCTCGGGCAGGTTGGTAGCCGACACCCCGTAGAGCGCGTACCACTGCTTCGACTCCTGATACAGCTGTTCCTTCTCGGAGTCGCCGAGCGGTTCACCGAAGTATTCGGCGACCACGTACTGGGTGCCAAGGAACGTGACGTGAGCCCAGAAGTAGGGACCGGGATTCAGCGCGTGATACCGCCGCCCCTCGTCCGTCGTGCCCTTGATGTCCTTGTGCATGTCGCGGATCATCTGGGCCTCCGCGCCCGTCGGATCGTAGAGCGCGCGGATGATCGGCCCCGCGGAACGGGCCAACCGGGCGAACTCGTTGCCGAATACTGCCGAGTGCTGCACGAGAGCGGTGTCGATGACGGGATGCATCACCTGCAGCGTGCCCGACCACGAGATCAGCAGCGCGGTTCGCCAGTCGCCGAACCGGTGCCACGTCAGCGAGTCGGGCCCGAGCGACGGCAGCGCCGAACGGCGTTGGGACGGAAGCTCCGTGGTGGTCATGGCGATCTCCAGATGCCGCTCGATATGGAACGTGGTGCAATTCAGAATGACTGTTGACATCGCATGATGTCAACAGTGGAGCGCGGGGGTTCCCCGATCGTTACCGGGATCGATGAGACGATGACGGAATGACCGACAGCGACAACCCTCGCGGAGCGCCGCGCAAATGGCGCGGCCAGGAGCCGGACGACCGGCGCGCGGCGAGGCGTGCGGCACTGATCGAGGCCGGCCTGCAGCTCATGGGAACCGAGGGAACGGCCGCGACGACGATGCGAGCGACCTGCCGCCAGGCGGGCCTCACCGAGCGCTACTTCTACGAGAGTTTCGACAATCGGGAGGCGCTACTCGTCGCCCTCCTCGACCACGTCGTCCTGGGCGCGAGGGACACCCTGATCGGGGCTCTCGAGACGGGCCCTGCCGATCCGGGCGAGCTCGTCCGCCACGTCGTGAAGGCGTTCACCGGCTACATCGCCCAGGACCGGCGGCGGGGACGCATCATGTTCGTCGAAGCGCAGTCGGTGCCGGAGTTGGCCCAGCGGGGCGAACAACTCGTCACCGAGTTCACGACTCCCATGGCTGCGGCACTGACAATCCTGGGTGTCGACGGCGCACCTCGCGACGCCGTCAACACCCAGCTGAACGCGATTGCCCTGTTCGGGGCGATCGCCTTTCTGTACCAGCGCTGGCTCACCGGGAGCCCGAAGATCTCGCAGAAGCGGATCGTCGAGCACATCGCACTCACCATCGAGGCTCATGCGCCGGTGAACAGCACCCCCTAGACGTGCTCGCCGCGAACCAGGGGTCGCCGCATCGCTTCCAGGCCCGCGACGACTGCCACGGCGATCACCACGTGCATGGCCGAGAGCGCGGTGGTGCTGGCGGTGTCGAAGTCGGCCTGAATGGTCAGGGCGATCGTCGCGAGCGGCAGCAGGGCGCCGATCACTTCGGCCGGCCGGATGACGGCCACCCATTTCAGCGAGATCAGCGCGGCCAGTGTCATTCCGATCAGTATCGGAACGACCGTCAGGATGACGACTCCGCCGGGCGCCACGCTGCTGGTCTTGCCGGCATCCGTCATCTCGAACGAACCGCCGGCAGCCAATCCCAGCAGCCAGATCACCAGGTTGGTGACGAGCGCGCCGATCGTAGTCGCGGCGATCGCCCACGGGCGGCTCAGTTCGAGCGTCATCGGGTTGATCCGCGAGGTCGTGGTTGCAGAAATCGTGGTTCCGGTGCTGGACATGTTCGTTTCTCCCTGTCGAGTGGCTCGAAGTGCTACTGACCGATCCTGCAACCTCAACCATTGTTTGGGTCAAGGCCTGAAATCGAGGGCTCTCGGTGAGACCCGAACAGGTAGACCCGGGCGGAACGCAAAACTCATCGCGGTCGGCCCCGGTCGGTCATCTGAGGGATGATGGCGACTATGAACTCTGCCCCCAAGCCACCTTCCCGACCGCGGGGGCTCCGCAACCCCCTCCGCATACTCGCGCGCTGGCTCGGCACCCGCGAATGGGTGATGCGGATGGCGCCGATCATCATCTGGCTGGAGTCGCACCTGCGCGCGTGGACCGGGAACCGGGTGAGCCTGATCGGCATCGCCGGACTGCAGTCCGTGCAGGTGACGGTCCCCGGGCGCAAAAGCGGAACCCCGCGCACGACAGCCCTTCTGTGCATTCCGTACGGGGACGGGTACATCGTCACCGGCTCGAATTGGGGACGTCCCGAGCATCCGACGTGGTCGGTCAATCTGCGTGCGGCCGACGAAGCCCAGGTGAAGGCCGGGTCGCACGAATCCCGGATGAGCGTCCGGATGATCACCGGAGACGAACGCGAGAATCTCTGGAAACTGGTGGTCGACTACTGGCCCGGCTACCTCATGGAGCATCGCCGGTCCGGTGGACGTGAGTTCCGGCTGTTCGTGCTCGAGCCCACCCGCTCGGCTACCGAGAGTCGCGAATCCTGAAGACCGGCTCCACGAAGCGTTCGACGGCGCGACGCTCGGCGGCCAGCGCCCGCCGGTTGCCGCCGGTCAACCAATCCGCGTGTTCCACCCGCGCCGCCGTCCGAAACGTCGTTGTCATTGTGTCTCACCGTGAGACGGATGGCATATCTTCCCGGCTACGGCAGAAGTAGCGAGTCCGTTTGCCCGAGCTTAACGACCGTGCTCGTGGACGTCACCGCTGCGCTGGATCATCGATTGCGTCCACGGAATACCCCGGAACATTTTGCACTTTTCGCGAGTACCGAGACAGGTACCGAGAATCCACCTCCTAGACTTTTCGAACTGGTCCTCACTCATCCAATTTGCGAAGCCTCGCGGAATATGCAGCAACTTCTTTCTTCGCTTGCACAACAATCGGATGGTCTGACTCGTAGACCTGTGTCTCGGAGCACGAGGTCCGCCAGATCCGGATGCTGATCCCGCAGCAACGCCCGCACCAAGTCCTGCCCGAACCTGAACTCGCCCATCAACACGCCTCCGATCGCTGACGACATGCGACTCACTGCCGGCGGTCCGATGTGGGCAGCTACACCATCAAGCTACCGATGCGCCGCCCACCAGGTCACGCTCGGTGTGCTCAGCATGCGGATGCATCACGACAAACAGCTCATGCATGAACGGCACCATAAACCTGACTCACGGGAGGACACCGGGACGTGTCATCTTTGCAGGTCAGAGCGCTTTCCGAGGCCGCGATTCTTGCCGTCCATCCACGCGATCACATCGAACACCCGCAGTGCCGAGATCTCTTCGGGGAGGCCGGCCTCCTCGCAGAGCGACTCGAGCCGGTTATGTAATGCCCCGTCGTCGGCGCGAAGTGCCTCACGGACTGGGTTCAGAGGTGCTCGCTCGGTGCCCAGGACCTGACTGACGACGGAGTCCCAGATCGGCTACAGCCGCGGGCGTCTGCGGGCGATCAGCTTCGTCGCCTTCGTCTGGCCGATCCCCGGCAGCGCCCACAGGGCCGTTTCCAGGTCCCAGGCGGGCCATCCCGAGGCGAGCGGGTCCGGTTCGTCGAACCAGGTCCCGATCCGGGCCTATCGCCGTCAGAAGGGACGTTCAGCGCCTCCGCCTCGGTGTACAGGATCGCCCGCGCCGCCGTCGGGGCGACCTGCACGGACAGGAACACCCTCCGCGACCAGGTCGTCCGCGGTCGACCGGTCCGCCTCCCCGGCCCGACTACCGGTGCTTGACCAGGCGTCGAGGTGCGCGCCGACCGACGTAGGCGTCGTCGCCCAGGTACGGGTGGCCGTAGTACCTCTTCAGTGCCGCGATCGCCGCGGCGTCCGAGTCGGTCGCGAGGGTGGTCGACAGCCGGAATGTCATACCCCGCACCCTCTCACCCTTGAGGTGCCGGCGGCCGGGAACCGAGCAGGGTGGTCGCTACGCGCCGGGCCCGGAATCAGTAATCCGTGTCGGCCGCGGCGCGGCCGTCGGCTGCCTCGGGCAGAAGCGTGCGCGCCTTCTCTGCCAGGTCCGGCAGGCCGAGGGCACCCGCCGATAACCGTAGGCTCGGACCGGGGCGGGCAGGGCGAGTTCCTCGTTCACCAGCGGGCTGGTGGGGTATGCGACTCGGGCCACGAGCCGGGCGGTCTCGTCGGCGGTCAGGATCTTCCCGAGTGGCGGCGTGGTTGCTGCATCGGTCACGGAGTCCCCCATCGTCTGAGCTGCCTGGCCGTTGTGTGGACAGTATCGCGTTGTGGGCGTGGTTCTTCGGCCGTCACGGGGACGTACCATCTGCCTAGTTCAGAGGATCGACGCCTGGCGGTGTGAAGGTCGGCGTATGACCTGACCCACCGTCCGAGCGGATCAAGGGGTGCAACCCGCATCTCTCCGCGGTTTGCGTAGATAATCGATCCGTTCAAAGATGAAATTAATTAGATTGTCGAATGAATCGAGTTGGTCGTGCTTCATGTTCAGCGGTTACGCCTTCTTTGCGAACTGCACCGACGCGGAACCCTCGCTGCAGTGGCAGATGTGCTGTCCTACAGCCCTTCTGCGGTATCGCAGCAGTTGCGTCAGTTGGAGAAAGAGATAGGTGTGCCGCTCATCGAGCCTGCCGGGCGCGGGGTGCGGCTTACCGAGCAAGCCCTGATACTGGTGCAGCACGGCGAGAGAATCCTGAGCCTGCTCGAGGAAGCGGAATCGGACGTCACCGCGTCTCTCGGTGAGGTACGCGGGACCGTTCGCGTCGCCGCATTTCAAACCGCCGCACTCACCCTCGTCCCATTCGCGATGGAAGATCTGCAACAGCGTTACCCACTGGTGAAGATCGAGTTCACCCAGGGCGAACCACCCACAACGATGCCTGGTCTCGTCTCGTCCGAGTTCGATCTGGTGATCGTCGAGAGCTATCCCGGTTATCCCGAACGCATCCCGGAGGGGGTGGACGTGGACAAGCTGATGACCGATCCGTTGTGGTTGGTGATGTCGGAGAAACTCGCGTCTCCTTTGGACGCCAACAGTGATCTGATCGCCCAGTTGTCGCAAGCGAATTGGGCGATGGAGTTGGCGGATTCTGTTCCCGGGATGTGGGTGATCGATCGTTGTCGCAGGGCTGGTTTCGAACCATCGATCATCTGCCGGTCCGAGGATCTGCTGGTGCACAGGCATTTGGTCGAAGCGGGACTCGCGGTCGCCGTGCTGCCGGGGTTGGCGCTCGCCGAGCTGGGCTCGGGCGTTGCCCGTTTCCCCACCGGAGCGGGATTGGCCTATCGGGAGGTCCTCGTGGCCAGCCGTTCGTCGACGAGGAACAGCCCGACTATCGCCGCCGTGCGCGCTTCCCTGAAGCGGGGCGCGGACGTTTTGGCCCAGTCGGGCGTCGAATCGTGAGTGTGCACTACAGACGAGTCTGGCCCTGTGGCGGCGAGTGCTGCCACAGGGCCGAACCGGTGAGGGTGCTGGAGCGTTATAGTCCGGGTGTGCGGTCTTCTGTCGCTATGAAGACTTCCTGGGTCGTAACGCGTCCGCGCACTGATCGCCAGCCGAGGAAGAGGACCAGTGCGATCGGGGGGATTGCGCACAGGGCGACCCGCGCAGCCAGGTCGGGCGCCAATCCGAGGGAGACGACGACCATCAACAGGAAGGCAATGGCGATGTAGTTGGAGTACGGGGCGAAGGGCATCCTGAAGGCTTCGCGTTGTTCGCCGTTGCGGCGCCGCTGGCGCAGCATGCCCAGGTGCGAGGCCAGGATGGTCGTCCAGGTACAGAGTGCGCCCAGGCCGGCGAGGGCGAGGATGATGTCGAACGCCTCGTGCGGAACGACGTAGCTCAAGGCCACACCGGGCAGGGCCGCGACGGCGGTGAAGATGATTCCGCCGGCAGGAATACCGCGTCGGCTCATGTGCGAGAGGATTCGCGGAGCTTGCTGGCGTTCGGCCATGCTGCGCAGGATTCGTCCCGTCGAGTACAGGCCTGAGTTCGTCGAGGACAACGCGGCGGTGATCACGACGATGTTCATGATGTGGCCGGCGGCCGGGACGCCCAGTTCGGAAAAGACGAGGACGAAGGGAGATTCGGTGGCACCATACGCAGTCCACGGCATGATCATGACGAGGAGCAGCACGGACCCGCAGTAGAACAGAATGATGCGCAGTGCGACGGAATTGACCGCCCGGGGAATGACCTTGCGTGGTTGCGCGGTCTCACCGGCCGCGATGCCGACCATTTCGATGCCGTTGTAGGCCATGATCACCGACTGCAGACTCAGAAGAGCGATTGCGAAGCCGGCGGGAAAGAAGCTGGTCCAGACACTGTCACCGCGGAAGAGGTTGCCCAGTCCGGCGGTGCCACCACCGATCTGCGCGCCGGTGGCGACCAACCAGATACCGACACCCAGGAAGCAGACGATCGCCGCAACCTTGACGATCGCGAACCAGAACTCGAACTCGCCGAATGCTTTCACCGAGAGAAGGTTGACCGCGAGCAGAATGGCGAGGGCAATCAGCGCCGTCACCCACTGTGCCAAGTCGGGAAGCCATTTATGGACATAGATACCGATGGCTGTCAGTTCGGCGACTCCGCCGACCCCCCAGTTGAACCAGAACATCCACCCGGAGACGAATCCCGCTCCCGGACCGATGAATTCGCGGGCGTAGCTGGCGAAACTTCCCGACGAGGGTCGGTACATGACCAGCTCGCCGAGCGCTCGCATCACGAAGAATGCGACGGTACCGCACACCAGATAGGCCAGGATCAGCGACGGGCCCATGGCCTGGAGCCGCGACCCCGCTCCGAGGAACAGCCCGACCCCGATCGCCCCTCCCATGGCGATCATCTGGATCTGGCGATTGCTGAGAGCCTTGCGGTAGCCGTCGTCTGCCGTATGCACCGCTGGCGGAGCGGCTTGTATCGGGGGTGGATTGTCCATGGGGAGGGTTCCTTTACTGAAAGGTGCAGGATATGGGCCGTCAGGCCGGCCCCGGGCACGCGACTGGTAGGGACGAACAGGACGAGGATCGGGTCAACGGTGTCGTGTGGAACCGGACAACTGCAGAAGCGGCGTCGAGTCTCCTGTCAGAACGGCGAGCACCACCGCGAGTTCGATATCACTCAACTGGCCCGCGGTATCCGGTGGTGGCGCGAACGCTTCAGCTATGTTCTGCATGAGCCACTCCTTGTCGTGCACTAGGGCTGCCCGAGGCGCTGAGTGCGGCCGCATCACCCTGTCGAGGGTCGGGTCTTCCGCATCCGTGGACCTGAACGACGGCCCGAGTCTTGCCTTTTCGCGTGAAGTCCGTTTCCGCCCTGGTGGACCGGGCCGGAGCACTCCTCGTCACCGTCGATCGAACTGCCACTATGTTCCACGACACATTCCATCGAGAAAAGCGCCGATTTCTGATGACTATTCTTAAGCCAGTACGTGCTAAGTGGGTCACACTACATCCGAGAATGGTAAGTAATAGCGTTCAATACTGCGCATATATGGTCACTGGACCTTCACTGATGGATGCGTAACCATGGGTGGCATGACTTCCCTTGAAGCGACCCGGTGGTACTCCCACAGCGCTGCTCGCGACTGGCGCACCCAGGCGCCCGGGTCCGCAGTTAAATTCCACCGGACCCTCGACGGCTACGCACCTACACCCCTGACCGAGCTCCCCTCTCTTGCTGCCGAGCTGTCGGTCGGCCGGGTGTTCGTGAAGGATGAGTCGAACCGGCTCGGGTTGCCGGCGTTCAAGATTCTCGGAGCATCGTGGGCGACCTGCCGTGCCCTCAGCGACTGGTTGGGAATGGATCCGGTGACCATGACGGTCCCGCGGTTGTCGGCACGCCTGCGCGAAGTAGTCACGAATCCGAAGGACCTGACGCTCGTCACCGCGACGGACGGCAACCATGGACGGGCAGTCTCGCGAATGGCGGCGTTGCTCGGAGTCTCCGCACGGGTGTACATCCCGGCGGGATTGAGTCGGGCGGCCGTCGATGCGATCGGCGGCGAGGGCGCGCAGGTGATTGCCTTCGACGGCAGCTATGACGAGGTCGTCGCGGCAGCGAACGCCTCCACCGCGGACAGGCCGTTGGATTTCCTCATCCAGGACACGTCCTGGGACGGCTATGTCGACGTTCCGCAGTGGATCGTCGAGGGGTACATCACCTTGTTCGCCGAGGTCGACGAATCGTTGCGTGCCGAAGGGCTCGAACCCAATCTGGTCGCGTGCCCGGTAGGTGTGGGCTCCCTGGCCCACGCGATGGTCGACCACTATCGCAGCGGCGGGGCACACCCGAGTCTGCTCAGCGTGGAGCCGACCACCGCGGCCTGCGTTGCCGAATCCCTCGTCGCCGGGACACCGACCAGCGTCGACACCTTGACTCCGACGATCATGGCAGGGCTGAATTGCGGCACCCCGTCGGCGATCGGGTGGCCATCCCTGCAGCAGGGGCTCGATGCGGCGATCAGCATCAGCGACGATGAATCACGCACCGCTGTCGCCGATCTGACCGACCTCGGCCAGGATGTCGGCCCCTGCGGGGCCGCGTCCCTCGCCGGCGTGCGGGCGGCACTCTCAGATGCCGACCGGCGACGCGCCCTGGGTCTGGGCTCCGAATCCGTGGTCGTCCTGATCAGCACCGAGGGCCTGGCCGCCAACCCACTCGACGGCCGCTGAACCTGGCCGCCCTTCCTTCTCTTCCCTACTCTTCCGAGGACGACATGAACACCACACTCGACCCGACTGAGCTCCTCCGGGAACTCATCTCCATCGATTCGGTCAATCCCGACCTCGTTCCCGGTGCGGCCGGAGAACCCGCGATCGCCGACTTCGTCAGCACCTGGTTCACCCACCACGGATTCACGGTCGACCGACTCGAATCGACTCCCGGACGCCCCTCGATCGTGGCCATCGCGGCCGGCAGCGGCGGCGGGAGAAGCCTGATGTTCAACGGCCACCTCGACACGGTGACACTGGCCGGCTACGACGGCGACCCCCTCGCACCGATGCTCGAGGACGGCAAGATGTTCGGCCGGGGCACCTTCGACATGAAGGCCGGCGTCGCGGCGATGATGATCGCCGCCGCCGACGTGGCCGCACGACCACACGCCGGTGACATCCTCGTCGCCCTGGTCGCCGACGAGGAGTACGCCAGTGCCGGGACCGAGGAGGTTCTGCGGCACTACACCGCAGACGCGGCCATCGTCTCCGAACCGACCCACGAGGAAATCGTCCTCGCCCACCGCGGCTTCGCCTGGTTCGACGTCACCATCCACGGTGTCGCCGCACACGGCTCCCGCCCCGACCTCGGGATCGACGCCATCGCCAAGGCCGGGCGCTTCCTGACCGGACTCGACGAACTCGCCCACAAGCTCGCCCGCACCCCCGGCCACCCCACCCTCGGCAGCGGCAACATCCACGCCTCCGTCATCACCGGTGGCGAAGAAATCTCGAGCTACCCCGCCCAGTGCACCATCTCCGTCGAACGCCGCACCGTGCCGGGCGAATCGTCGAAAACGGTCGAAGCCGAGCTACGCGAGATCCTCGACTCGATCAAAGCCGTGGATCCGCAGTTCGAATACAGCATCACCCCGGGGCTCGAGCGGAACCCGTTCAGCGTGCCGAGCGAAAACCCCCTCGTTCAAACGATCCTGCCGATCGTCGAACGAGTCACCGGCAAGCCACCGGTAATCCGCGGCGAGCCGTACTGGACCGACGCCGCCCTCCTCCTCGACGCGGGGATCCCCGGACTGCTGTTCGGCGTCGACGGCGGCGGTGCTCACGCGGCCACCGAATGGATCGAGATCGACTCCCTTGCCCGTGTCACGCAGATCCTCACCGACACCGCAGCCAGCTTCTGCAAATAGCACCCACATTCGAAAGTTGACGATGACCCCGACACAGACAGCCCAGCACACCATCATCCGCCAACGCCTGACGGAACTGGGACTCGAACTCCCCGCCCCATCCAGTGCGGTTGCCAGCTACGTGCCCGCGGTCCGTACCGGCAACTACCTCTACACCTCCGGGCAGCTTCCCCTCGTCGACGGAGCCCTGCCGCACACCGGAAAGGTCGCCGCGGACGTGTCCGCCGAGGACGCCGCCGAACTCGCCCGCATCTGCACCCTCAACGCCTTCGCCGCAATATCCGCCCTGGTTGACCTCGATTCCATCATCCGGGTCGTCAAGGTCGTCGGATTCGTCGCCTCTGCACCCGGTTTCAACGGCCAACCCGCCGTCGTCAACGGCGCCAGCGACCTGCTGCTAGCCGTCTTCGGTGACAAGGGCCAGCATGCCCGCTCCGCCGTCGGGGTGGCCGACCTCCCACTGAACGCCCCCGTCGAGGTCGAACTGATCGTCGAACTCGACGAGCAGGAGACATAGCTGCCACCCGATCACGAACCCTTAACCGGCCACCTCAGTTAGGAACCTTCGCCATGGCGTCAACCGATCACATCAGCGAGCTGGCAGCGCTCACAGCTTCTGAGCTGATCGACGGCTACCGACAGAAGGACTTCACCCCGTCAGAAGTCTTCGCGGCAATCCAGGATCGCATCGATCAACACAACCCCGAGATCAACGCGTTCTACGTCCGCGAGCACGCCGCCGCAGAAAGAGCCGCCGATCAGAGCACTGCGAGATGGACCGCTGGACGGGCAAACACGGCACTCGACGGTGTGCCCATCACGCTCAAGGAAAACCTCGCCACCGTGGGCACACCGTCACCTGCGGGCACCGCCGCACGCGCCGATGCCGCACCTGCGACCGAAGACGGCCCGGTAGCGGAACTGCTGTCGGCAGCGGGCGCTGTCCGTCTCGGCAAGACCGTCATGCCTGAGTTCGGGATGCTGACGTCCGGCGTCTCCAGCCTCCACGGTGTGACGAGAAACCCGTGGAACCTCGACTGGACGGTGGGCGGCTCGAGTGCCGGGTCATCGGCCGCAGCCGCAGCACGATTCGGTCCGATCCATATCGGCACCGACATCGGCGGATCGGTTCGCCTGCCGGCGAACTGGACTGGCTTAGCCGCCCTGAAACCGACATACGCCATCGTGCCGGTCGATGTTCCGTACATCGGCCGGCACGTCGGACCCCTCGCCAGGACAATCGACGACCTCGCACGGGCGATGCAGGTCATCGCGCAGCCAGACGAGCGGTACCGCGACTACACCTACCAGGAACGTCCCGCCGACTGGGGTGCGGTCGCGTCTTCCCCGTACGACGAATCCGATATCGCGAAACTACGAGTGGCAATCCACACCGACGCGGGTTGCGGACTGCCGACCGATCCCGAAATCCGTGCCGTGATCCACTCGGTCGGAAAAGCATTCGAAGAAGCGGGGGCGTGCGTGGAGGAGATCGATCCGATCATGACGCCTCACCAATTCGAGATGCTGTGCCTGTTCTTCCGCGCGCGTGCGTGGCGCGAGGTCAAAAATCTGAGTCGGTCCAGTCGCGAAGCGGCACTGCCCTACTTCGTGCAGTGGGCGCTCGGGGCTGCCGACCTGTCTGCGACGGAACTGCTCAACGCATACGACACTGTGCAGGCAATGCGCGGCGCCGTTATTCAAGCAACACGCAGCTACGACGTCATACTCTCGCCGGTGGCACCCGTTGCCGCGTTCCCGGCGGACTGGTGCGGACCCACGAATGATCCCGCGACCGCTCTTCACGACATCGTGTACACGGTGCCCTACAACTTCTCCGAACAACCGGCCGCGACGGTCAACGCAGGTTTCACCGCAGACGGCCGCCCCGTCGGCGCCCAGTTTGCCGGCCGGCGATTCGATGACGTCAGGCTCCTTCAAATCGCCCGGTGGTTCGAGCAGGCGCGGCCGGCGACGGCCGTCCCGGTGTGGCCTCGCTAGAGCGCACACCACTGAGACGCAGTGGGCTGGGAGTTCGCCGAACACATCGTTGTCTCCGGGTCATCCTCGGGAACAGCTCCTGCCCCACCGCGAGCCACAACAGCGAACCCTCCCCACCCGGCAGCATTCGCTGTTCCCCATCGCCTCGCCCCTAACCATCCCTGCCACAGGCGATCCTAAACCGAGGAACCACAGTGCCCCGACTGCGAAGTTCACCGCCACAGGCGGATCAGCAAGGCCTACCGATCGTGAACCACGGCGGGAGCGGAAGCGGGCCGGAACGAACAGCCTCCCACCGCGCAAGGGACGCGACGGTGCTTGTGGACGGCGCTTCTGAGCGTGCACCTCACCCTGCCCGCATTCCCTCACCCACCCACTGTGTGTGAAGAACTCCCTGCTCAGATCACTGGGGCCCTGCCACACAACGATTTACTTGACCTCTTGACTTGACCTACTTGACCGAGGACCATGGTGGCATGAGCACACCACTGAAGAAAGTCGTCGACGACCAGCTCGCCGCCAGCGGAATGGCCGCGGAACAGCTCGACGACGACGACGCCAAATACGTCGCCGCCGGCGTGAAGAACGTGCTCTCGAACCTCAAAGCCCGTCGCGCATGGGAGAACCACATCGGCGCGATCTTGACCCACAAGCAGGCCGTCGACGCCACCGGCTGGACGAAGCAGGCCCTCAGCCAAGCCGTCAAAGAAACCCGAATTCTACGTCTCGAGGCCGCCGACGGGACGATCGGCTACTGGTCGGGCGGATTGACCGACACCGCGCCCCACGTCCCAATCCGGGGTATCAAAGACGTCCTGAAGGTCTGGGCGCACGCCGACGTCCAGTCCTGGACCATCGCCTCGTGGCTGTCGAGCCCACAAACCGAACTCGACGACCGCACCCCGAGACAGGCCCTCCTCGACGGCGACACCGCCGATGTCGTGACGCTCGCCCGGCAGGCAGCCGAACGGCTGGCTTCGTGAGCGTATCCCGCGCGACACCACACCTCGGCGTCTCACCGTCCCCGGACACACTCCGGGGACGGTTCTGTGTGCACGGTGCCCGCCAGCACGACGACGTACCGCACCCACGGGGCCAAGTTCGCCCCGTGGTGGTTCGGCACCAGCCTCGGGGGCCGCTTCGACCTCCCCGGCCCCGACTGAACCTGCTACACCGCAGATCCGGACTGATCACCCTCATCGAGACCTGGTGCGGCATCGCGATCATCCCGAGCCCGGAGATCGCACACCGCGTCATCTCCGCGGTAGCAGTCAACCGAGACCTGCACCTCGCCGACGCAACCTCGAACGCCGCAATCGGATTCGGCATGACATCCGAGGTCTCGACCACCACCGACTACGCCCTCACCCAGCAATGGGCGCACGCGTTCCGTGCAGCCGGGTTCGACGGAATCCGCTACTGGGCGCGGCACGAACTGACGCACGTGCACGCCTGCTACGCCCTGTTCGCGCCCAGTGGGGACCAGACCAGCACGGTGGCGATCCCCACAGACTTCACCGTGCTCGGCACCGACGCGTTGCCCGATCGCACCGACCTCTGGGATGCGCTGTACGAGACGGCCGGCATCGAAGTCCTTCACATCCCCGGCAGCATCTGAAGCCAGGCCATCCCGAGACACCGGTGAGCGCCTCGGGATGGGCGTCTCGGGGTGGCGTCGAAGGCACCATCCCGAGCCTGCGCTAGAGAGCCGTAGAGAACGCAACAGAGGCTGGTCAGCGCACCGCCCATCCGAAAAATCCGCAATCGCATCAAGGAAGCGCACCGTCCACGAGGAGGTCGAGCAGCTGCTCTTCGGTGGACTCTCCAGACCCGCGACGCCGACTTCGACGGGAACAGCCCGACGATCCGGTCGCCCGGGCGGTGGCCGGCACTCTCACGCAGGGGCCTGGGTGCAGGTCGCCGCGCCGTACGATCCACCACCGTGCCGGTCAGCGGAAGATCGTCCACACCGCGGCGGCGGCGAGCGCCACGACGACCACAACCATCACCACGGTGACGAGGGATTCGTGAGCGGCGAGAAGTTGCTGCATGACAAGAAGTCTCCCAGCCCGGCCCCCGTCAGAGCACGCTCGCGAGACCGAACACCGACATGGGCACTGACCGCATGCGAGAAACCGGCACCGACCGGAAAAGCCCAGACAACGGCAACGGCAACGTGTCGAGCCGAACCTGGCGACTCGCGATCCCCTCACCGCCCCAAAAGGTTAACCACAGCACACCAGACCACAAGGGCGTGACGCGGCCGCCGGACCCCGGTGGGTGGCGGTCCGAACACCCCAGAAAATGAGAAAGCAGCAGGCACGGCCACCGACCTGTCACCGAATCCGACGAGCCGGACACCTCCCTCGAACAGTTCACCGCCGGCCGGAAAGACACCCAGTCCCCCGTCGTCGACGTCGAAGACACTGACACCGCCGAGTCTTTCGAACTGCCCGGCGCCGACTTCTCCGGTGAAGAATTCACCGTCCGCGCCATCATCAAGCAGCGGACGAATTCACCTGCGCCAGTTGCTTCCTCGTCCACCACCGCAGCCGCGTCGCCGACGCTGGGCAACAACTTTGCCGCGACTGCGCCTGAACAGGATCAGTCTCCGGCAGCGGGAGTGGATCGCCCGCCTCGAGCGTGAACTGCCGAATCTGCGCGAGGTGATGGGATCGTGTCTGTCCGAGCCCGGCGACGACGCCACCGCAGGGCTCGCGATGGCCGCCGCCCTGGTTCAGTTCTGGCTCTCCCGCGGCCTGCTCAGCGAGGGGCGGCACTGGCTCGACCGCGCCCTCGCCCGTGTGTCCGGGCTGCCGACCACGGCACGAGTCGAAGCTTTGTACGCCGACAGCGTGCTGGCGGACGTACAGGGCGACCTTACGGCGGGCAGCCTCCTGGTTGAGGAGGCGCAGGCCCTGGACGAGCAGCTGGCCGACCCCGTGGTCCACGCGCGCATCGCCCACGCCGATGGACTGCTGGCCCTCTACAGCGGCGACATACCCCGCGCCTGCGCCCGGTTGGAGGAAGCACTCGCGGTGTTCGGCGCACGCAGGAACCTGTCAGACCAGGTGTGGATTCTTTTGATGCTCGGGCTGGCCTACGAATTGCAGGGTGACGCTCCCCGTGCCATCGCCTGCCATGAGCGAGTGCTGGACACCACCGAAGCCCACGGCGAATCAGTGTTTCGATCGTACTCACTATGGGCCAGTGTTCCCTCGGACACGGGGCCGCCGAATACGACCGCGGGTGTCACAAACTCCTTTGCGATGACGCGTAGCTCGGCGCGAAGGGCATCGTCATCTCGCGGTCGGAGCAACCGTGCTGAGCCCTCAGCGCAGTAAGGTGGACCCTCGGCGCGTGAAGCTGCCACCTCTACCTCCTCGTGGCGGGTCTCGTGACTAGTGGCGCGTGATCCGAGAACGAAGTCCCTCATCTTCTCTTCATTCGCGCAAGGACGGGTGCAAGAGCGGCGCGTATTGCGGGGCAGCGAATTCGTGCGCTGCACCCGGCGGATTGATCAGCGGGTGTACATCGATTTCGTGCGGACGTATGCGTCCAGACCTTCCGGTCCCAGTTCACGGCCGAGACCACTGGCCTTGACTCCCCCGAACGGGGCTCCGATGTCGAGATCGAAGAAGTTCACACCCACGCTGCCGGTCTCGATCCGACGGGCCAGGTCGAGGCCCTTTTCGGGATCGGAGGTCCAGACCGTTCCGCCCAGCCCGTACTCGGAGTCATTGGCGATTGCGACGGCGTCGTCGAGGTCGTCATACGGCAGGACGGTCAGGACCGGCCCGAAGATCTCTTCCCGCGCGACGGTCGCCGAGTTGTCGAGGTCGGCGAACACGGTCGGTTCCACGAACCATCCCCGGTCGAGGTGTTTCGGCCGGCCGCCTCCGGCCGCGACGGTGGCGCCTTCTCGTCTACCCGTGTCGATGTACGCCTCCACACTGCGCCGTTGGCGCTCGGACACCAACGGTCCCACCCGGGTGGCGGGGTCGGCAGGGTCCCCGACCACGAGCTCCGACGCGAGGTGTGCGACCGCGTCGACTGTTTCGCGGTAACGAGACCTGGGAGCAAGGATTCGAGAGGACAGATAGCAGGTCTGGCCATTGTTGAGCAGGCTCGCCCAGGACAGTCCCCTGGCGACGCTCACCAGGTCCGCGTCGTCGAGGATGATGGCGGCGCTCTTGCCTCCCAGTTCCAGGGTCACCGGTCGCAGCAGGCGACCGCAGGTCTCCCCGATCACCCTGCCGGCGGCGGTCGACCCGGTGAAAGCGATTTTGTTCACCTCGGGGTGAGCAACCAGATAGGCACCGATCTCTCGGCCGCCGGTCACGATGTTCAGCACACCGCCGGGCAGCCCGGCTTCTTCGGCCGCGTCCGCGAGTTGGAAGGCGTCGAGCACGGTTTCGGGTGCAGGCTTGAGGACCACGGTGCATCCGGAAGCGAGTGCGGGGGCAAGCTTGAACATGGTCAGCGACTGGGGAAAGTTCCACGGAATGATCGCGGCGACAACGCCGATCGGCTCGCGGCGCACGATCGTGGTGGACCGACCGTTTGCGGCGATGCGCGGGGTCTCGACGGGTGTCTTCTCGGTCAGATCGGCGTAGTACCGGAGCGTCGCTGCCGGGCCGCTCCCCTCGGCCGCTAGGGATATCGCTGCCGGCATGCCGTTCTCGTCGGTCACGATGGCGGCTGTGTCTATTCGGCGCCGGTCGAGCGCATCGGCGAATCGCCGCAGGAGGTCGGCACGTTCAGCCGGTTCCAACGCAGACCACTCGGGTGCACGCAGGGCCCGGCGGGCTGCGGAAACTGCGGCGTCGACGCCGGCTGGGGTACTGTCCGGCGCCGACCCGACGGGTTCCTCGGTGGTCGGCGAGATAACCGTGATGCGGTCGGAGGTGGACGGCGTATGCCATCTGCCGTCGATGAACAGATGCGATCGGGTGTACTTCATGTGGGGAACCTCGGTCGTCGTGGTGCGCGGTCAGGGATGTGGGAGAAGAACCGGTTTGATGGCGTCGCCACGGGCGGCGTCCGCCTCGGCGACTGAGATCTCGGCGAGCGGGTAGGTGCGGATCAGCCGGTCGAACGGAAACCGGCCCTGACGCCAGAGTTCGATCAGTCGGGGCAACAGCAACTGCGGGACAGCGTCCCCTTCGAGGATTCCCATGATGTTCTTCCCGGCTGCCAGCGCGGCCGGGGCGAGGACCAGTTCGCGGGTTGCGGCGCCGACGAGGCCGACGGTTCCGGTGGGCCGGAGGCTGTCGATCGCCGACGCGATGACCTGCGGGACCCCGGTGGTGTCGAGGGCGGCGTGCACTCCGCTTCCGGTCAGCTTCCGAATCTGTCGCGCGATATCGTCAGCGGACCCTTCGATCACGTCCGTCGCACCGAGTTCGAGGGCGAGATTCAAGCGATTCGCGTGCAGGTCGACGGCGATGATCCGGGAGGCGCCGGCGACGCGGGCGGCCATGATCGCCGACAGACCCACCGCGCCGGCACCGAAGACGGCGAACGTCGTGCCCGTGCCCACCTTCAGGGCGATCAGCGCGGACCCGGCGCCGGTCTGGATCCCGCATCCCAGCGGGCCCAGCAGATGCAGCGGTAGATCCTTGTCGACAACTACGACGTTGCGGGCACTGACGACCGCGTGGGTGGCCAGGGAGGACTGACCGAACCACCGTGATGTAAGGGCGTTGCCGTTCATGTCGGTGAGCGGGCCGGGCCCTTCGGGGCCGCGGCCGGACAGATTGCGCGCGAAGAACGCGAAACAGTACGCCGGGTGCCCACCTGCGCAGTTTTCGCACTGCCCGCAGGAATCGAACGACAACAGAACATGGTCACCGGCCTCGATGCCGGTGACGCCGGCGCCGACTTCCTCGACGACTCCGGCGCCCTCGTGGCCGACCACGATCGGCGGCTGGGCGAGGAATGACAGGTCTCTGGGCAGGACGTCGGTGTGACAGAACCCGACACCGGCGATGCGAACCCGTAGTTGGCCGCCGGTCGGGTCGGCCAATTCCACCGTCTCGATCTCGAACGGTGCGTCGTGGTGACGTAGCACTGCGGCTTCGATGCGCATCGGAATGCTCCCTCTGTTCGGTGCGTAACCAGAACGTACAGACTGACCGTCTGTACGGTCAATAGTCGTTGACGAGGTCGCTAGACCAGGTCCATGCGTTTCGATATCGTGCAGGACTGCGAGGACGCGATCGAGCGCCTCTTCAACGCATTCGCCACGAGGGACGCCCAGGGGATCGCGACGCGAGCCCCTCCCCCATCGTCGTCACGACACCCGCTGCCGCTGTCACGTAAAGCAGTTGAGCAACACTGCGATTCGTAGTTCGTCGAACATGTGGTCATCACTTATCGACCATCGGGGCGCTACCCTGCCCCACCGCGTGCTGCACGTCTCATTATGCGAGAAGTTGTGCAACCGCCTCGATCGAGGAGTAACCGAGGCCCTGAAGTAGCAGCGTTTTGACCGCAGTCTTCTCCCATCGAACGAGGTCTTCTTTGATCTTGTCTCGTGATCCGACGAGGGCGACATCCTCGACCATGGCCAGGGGCACCGACGCGATTGCTTCGGATTTGCGCCCCTCCAGGTAGAGACGCTGAATGCGTGCGCATTCCGCTTCGTAACCCATGCGCACAAACACTTGATTGTGAAAGTTGGCCTCCTTCGCGCCCATTCCACCCACGTAGAGCGCAATGTTGGGCCGGATCACGTCGGCTGCCTTCTCGATGTCGTCGTCGATGACAACGGGGACCGTGGCGGCGATGTCGAAATCGTCGAGAGATCGGCGAGCCCCGGGTTTCGAGAATCCTTCCTCCAGCGCTCCTCGATAGAAGTCGTCCATTCGGGGCGAGTAGAAGATCGGCAGCCACCCATCGGCTATCTCGGCGGCGAGTGCGATGTTCTTTGGCCCCTCGGCCCCGAGATAGATCGGGATCTCGGTACGAATGGGGTGGATCATGGACCGAAGTGGTTTTCCGAGGCCGGAGCCACCTTGCAGCGGGAGTTGGTAGAACGAACCGTCGTGACTCACGGGTTCGTCTCGTCGCACGAACTTACGGACGAGTTCGACGTATTCACGTGTGCGAGCGAGCGGTCGGGGATACGGCTGCCCGTACCATCCCTCGACGACCTGTGGCCCGGAGACGCCCAAACCCAGAATGAAGCGGCCTCGAGACAGGTGGTCCAGTGTCATCGCCGCCATGGCAGTCGCCGCTGGGGTCCGCGCCGACATTTGCAGGATATTGGTGCCCAACCTGACGGTACTGGTTGAGGCGCCGTACCACGCCAAGGGGGTTAAGCAGTCGGATCCGTAGGTCTCGGCAGTCCAGACCGAGTCGTAGCCGAGACTCTCCGCAAGGGAGAAGGCCGCTCGTTCGTCGTCCGACGGCGCGGTAGACCAATAGCCCAGGTGGAATCCCAATTTCATTGTTTGCTTGTCCTTACTTCGTCGTCATTGGTGTGTCTTGTTGTCGAGGTATGCGGATCCGGTGGTGGTGCCTACTGAGATGGTGGAAGCGCGCTGTCGCTCGTCCGGACAGTCCGCAGGTCGTTGACCACCAATCCGTCGGCGTCGTAGCTCCGGCGCAGGTCCTTCTTGTCCAGCTTGCCGACACTGGTCTTGGGAAGGGTGTTGACGAAGGCCCACCGTTCGGGGAGCCACCAGCGGGCGACCTTGCCGTCGAGGAAGGCGAGCAGTTCGGGTGCGGTGGCGGTAGCTCCGGGCGCCAGTTTGATGCAGACGAACGGGCGTTCCTCCCATTTCGGGTCGGGTACTCCGATCACCGCGGCCTCGGCGACGGCGTCGTGCTCGAGCAGTGCGTTCTCGAGTTCGACCGTGGAGATCCATTCCCCGCCGCTCTTGATGCCGTCCTTGAGCCGGTCCTTGAGCTGGATCCAGCCGCCCTCGTGCAGGACCCCGAGGTCACCGGTGCGCAACCAGCCGTCGTCGAACTTGTCCGGTGCGGCGGTGCGAAAATAGGTGCCCGCGATCGTCGCGCCGCGCAACTGGACTTCCCCGATGGATTCGCCGTCCCAGGGCAACTCGTCGCCGTATTCGTCGACGATGCGCGCCTGCACTCCGGGGACGATGCGCCCCGTCAGGCTCGCCCACTGCGCCACGTCGGCGTCGGGTGTGTTGTGGGGTGGCCGGGAGAAGGTCAGGAGGGGGCTGGTTTCGGTCATCCCCCATCCCTGGGTCAACCGGACGCCGTGTCGGGACTGCATACTGCGGACCAAGGCAGCCGCCAGCGGGGAGCCGCCGGATACGGCCAGACGCAGGCTGCTGAAGTCGACCGGGTGGGTTCGGGCGTACTCGTCGAGGCCGGTCCACAGTGTCGGCACGGCCGCGGCGGCGGTGGGCGCGAGGTCGGTGATGATGCGGGCCAGGTGGTCGATCTGGAGATATCGGTCGTTGAGGATGATGTCGGCCCCGCTCGTCCAGGCGGCGTGGGGCCAGCCCCAGGCGTTGGCGTGGAACATCGGCACGATCGGCAGGACCCGGTCGGCGTCGGAGAAGCCGAAGGCACTTCCGGTGGAGATCTGCAGGCCGTGTAGGTAGATGGACCGGTGACTGTAGGCCACCCCCTTCGGGTCGCCGGTCGTCCCGGTGGTGTAGCAGAGCGCGGCGGCGCTGCGCTCATCGAGGCGCGGCCACCGGAAGTCGGTCTCGGTGTCCAGCATGTCGTCGAGGCGGTGCAGTTGCACACCGGTGGGAACGGCCAGGTCCGCCTCGCCCGCGACGATCACGTGCTCGACGGTGGGCAACCGGTCGATCACCCGCTGCAGCTGGGGCACCAGGTCCGCGTCGACGAGGATCACCTTGTCCGCGGCGTGGTTGGCGATGTAGACGATCTGATCGTCGTGCAGTCGCAGGTTCAGTGTGTGCAGCACCGCCCCCATTCCCGGTACCGCGAAATAGGCGGCCAGATGCGCCGGGCTGTTCCAGCACAACGTGGCAACGACATCGTCCTCGGACACGCCGAGGCGGCGCAGACCGGCGGCCAGGGAGGTCACCGCCGTCCCGAACTCCCGGAACGACCCTCGCCGTACCTCGCCCGCCCGATAGTGCAGAACCGCACTGTCGGGGTGTGTGCGAAGGCCGTGCAGGAACAAATCCGACACGAGGAGATCGACATCTTGCATGGTGCTGTGCATGGCAGGTCCGTCCTGGCTGTGAGGAATCAGTGTCGTTCCGCTGCCCCGTCGGCCGGATTTACGGAACCGAGCCGGTCTTGACCCGCGGACAGCTGCTCTCTACCCTAGACCGTACGTACGGTCAGTCAAGATGTTCTGCTGATCCTCTGCTCGACCATCCCCTTCCTGCCAGCCCCTGAAGGAAACGCCATGACGTTATCGGCCCTGCACACCGACCTCGGAAGTCCCGACGCGTACATCCACGGAGTTCCCCATCAGGTATTCGCCGAGCTCCGTCGCCACGAGCCGGTGGCCTGGATCGAGGAGCCGGCCGGTGAGGGTTTCGCCGGCGGTCCCGGGTTCTGGGCAGTCACCCGCTACGACGACGTGATGACGGTCTCGAAGAAGCCGGACGTCTTCTCCTCCCACAAGGGTGCGTCGTTCCTGCGCGATCAGAGCCCTCAGGATCTTGCCGCCCTGCAGCAGATGATGCTCAACCTCGACCCCCCGGACCACTCGCAGATGCGGTCGATCGTCAGCAAGGTTTTCACTCCGAAGATGGTGCGCGGGATGTTCGACAGCATCGCTGATCACGCTCGCGCCATCGTCGATGCATTGCCCGACGACGGTGAGATCGACCTCGTCGAACACGTCTCGGCGGAGATGCCGCTGCGGGTCCTCGCCGACGTCCTCGGTGTGCCGTCGGAAGATCGGCACCTGCTCTACGACTGGACCAATCGGATGGTCGGCCTCGACGATCCCTCCTACGGAGGCCGCGAGGCTTTCCTTTCTGCATTCATCGAAATGTTCGAGTACTCCGCGGCTCAGACCAGGGCCAAGCGCACCGAACCCGGGTCGGACGTGTGGTCGTTGATCGTCAATGCCGAGGTCGACGGCACCCAGCTGTCCCCCGAAGAGCTCAACCGGTTCTTTCAACTACTGGTCATCGCCGGAAACGAAACCACCCGCAACCTGCTGACCGGCGCGATCCTCACCCTCGGCGAACACCCCGGTGAACGTGAGAAGCTCGCCGACGATCCGGCGCTGCTGCCGAACGCCATCGAAGAGGTGCTGCGGTTCCACTCCCCCGTCATCCAGTTCCGGCGCACGGTGACCCGGTCGACCGAACTCGGCGGCAAGCAGATGCACGAGGGACAGAAGGTCGTCATCTTCTACGTCTCGGCCAACCGGGACGAAGCACAATTCGATGACCCGGACACCTTCCGCATCGACCGCGGCGCCGCCAATCACCTCGCCTTCGGCGCCGGCACCCATTTCTGCCTGGGCAACAGCCTCGCCCGCCTCGAGGCGAAGGTGCTGCTCGAAGCCCTGTTCACGCGCTTCCCGCACTGGCAGGTCACCGGACCCCCGGACCGGTTCCGGTCGAACTTCATCCACGGGATCAAGAAGCTCCCCGTTCACCTCGGAAAGGCCACGTCATGAAGATCTGTGTCGACCGCACCAAGTGCACCGGCCTCGGTATCTGCGAATCCCTCGCCCCGGACATCTTCGAGATCGACGATGCCGGCGGGCTGCTGCTGCTGCGCGAGGACGCCGATGACAGTGTCATCGACGACGTCCGCGCCGCCATCGAGGGGTGCCCCACCGAGGCACTCACGCTCATCGAGGACTGACCGACCATGACCGAACAGAATCTCGTGGTAGTCGGGGCGTCACTGGCGGGCCTGCGCGCCGCCGAGGCGGCCCGCAAGGCCGGCTTCACCGGATCGGTGACCCTCGTCGGCGCCGAGGAACACCTGCCCTACGACCGTCCCCCGCTGTCGAAGGCGTACCTCGACCCGTCGCCGACACCACCGGACACCACCTTCAGGGCCCTCAACGCCCTCGACGACGTGGGAATCGACCTCCGTCTCGGCACCGTCGCCACCCGGCTCGACCCGGACGAGCAAATGATTCACACCTCGCGCGGCTCACTGCCCTACGACATCGCCGTCATCGCGACCGGATCGTCGGCGCGGATGCTGCCGGGCACGGCTGCCATGGCCGGCGTGGTCACCCTCCGCACACTCGACGACGCAGTCACCGTGCGCACCGCCCTCGACAACCGGGCCCGCACAGTGGTCGTCGGTGCCGGATTCATCGGCTCCGAGGTTGCCTCGGGGGCACGCAAACGAGGCCTGGACGTCACCGTGGTCGAGGCCCTGCCGGTCCCCCTGGTGCGCGCGATCGGTACGGACATGGGCCGTGCCTGCGCGGACCTTCACCGGCGCAACGGAGTCGACCTGCGCTGCGGCGTCGGGGTCGAGAAGGTCCTCGGCAACGGACACGTCGAGGCAGTGCAATTGTCGGACGGATCAACTCTCGAGGCAGATCTGGTCGTGGTCGGGGTCGGCGCGGACCCCGCCACCGAGTGGCTCGAGACCTCGGGCATCACACTCGAAAGCGGTGTCGTCTGCGACGAAACCATGGCGACCTCGCTGCCGGGGGTCTACGCCGCCGGGGACGTCGCCCGCTGGCACAATCCGCTGTTCGATGCATCCATGCGGCTCGAGCACTGGACCAGTGCCGCAGAGCAGGGAGCCCTCGCCGTCCGCAACGCGCTCGACCCACAGGCCGCGAAGCCGTACAGCACCGTGCCGTATTTCTGGTCCGACTGGTACGACACCCGGATCCAATTCGTGGGAGTGCCCGAGGCCGACGAAATACGCACCGTCACCGGACATCTCGAGGACGGCCAGTTCGTGGCGCTCTACCGCCGCGGCGACCGGGTCGTGGGCGCGCTGGCCCTCGACCACCAGACCCACATCATGAAATATCGTGCCCTGATCGCCAAGCGTGCGAGCTGGGAGCAAGCGCTCGATTACGCGCGCACTCGCCAGCACAAGGACGAGCCGCTCGACGCGGCCCGCTGACTCATCAGGGCTCACCCGGACACACTGCAGAAAGAGGGTCGATGCCAGAGCGCAACGCCACCATCGTCGGATACGGCCTCACCGAAGTGGGCAAGGTCTTCGGGAAGACCGCGCGTGGATTCGCCGCGGAGTCGGTCCGGTTGGCTGTCGCCGATGCCGGGTTGTCCCTCGGCGACGTCGACGGGCTCCTCGTCAACGCCCGAGCGGGCACCGATCTGAACCTGACCCTCGCTCGCACCCTGGGGCTCGGGAATCTTCGGCTGCTCAGCGAGATCAATGCATTCGGCGCCTCGGCCGCCATCATGATCGCCCAGGCCTCGAAGGCAGTGCTGTCCGGCGAAGCGGAGGTCGTGGTGTGCGTGTTCGCCGACGACCCCAAGAAGCAGGACACCGGCGGAGCGCACGCGTACCGGACCAGCTCCCTGACGGCGACGGGCTTCCGCAGCGCCGAGACCGCCGCCGGGTTCACCAGCGTCAATCACCGCTACGCACTGGCCGCGCGCCGCTACATGGACCACTACGGGCTCACCTCCTCCCACCTCGGCGCCGTAGCGGTGTCTCAGCGGGCGTGGGCACTCGACAATCCGGTGGCCCAGATGCGGACGCCGTTGACCCTGGGCGAGTACCACCAGTCGCGCTGGGTGGTCGAACCGCTGCATCTGCTCGACTGCTGCCTCGTCTCCAACGGTGGTGCCGCAATCGTGGTGACCACCCCGGAGCGGGCACGGGATCTGCCGAACACACCGGTGTACGTCCGCGGCTGGGGTCAAGCCCACCCGGGATACGTCCTCGAACGTGACAGCGATTTCGGCCTCGTGACCGGCGCCGCCGCATCCGGGCCGGCGGCGCTGAAGATGGCCGGAATGACCGTCGACGACATTGATCTGCGGGAAATCTACGACTGCTACACCTACACCCTCCTGGTGACGCTCGAGGACTACGGATTCTGTGGCAAGGGCGAAGCCGGGGAGCTCGCCGCCAGCGGGGCACTCGCCCCCGGCGGCACCCTGCCCACCAACACCGGCGGCGGGCAACTGTCCTCTTTCTATCTGTGGGGCATGACCCCGTTGATAGAAGCCCTCACGCAATTGCGAGGAGAAGGCGGCCGACGGCAGGTCCGTGAGCACGCCACCGCCATCGTCAGCGGCAACGGCGGCATTCTCGACCACCACGGCACCCTGGTTCTCGCCACCAGCTCGGCGTGAACACCCGCAACGGAGAAGGAACACGATGACATTTCCCGCCGTCCGGGACGAGACCTCGGCACCGTACTTCGAGGCCCTCCGGGAGGGCAGGTTGGTCTTGCGGTCATGCACCCGATGTGGGCACGTCTGCCGGCCCGACACCCTCAGCTGCAGCTCATGCCACAGCGACGAGCTCACGTGGGTCGGCTCCACTGGTGACGGGGTGGTGGTGTCCGCAGTCGTCGACCACGCGAGTGCGCCCGAGCCCACCGTCCTTGCGCTGGTCGAGCTCCGAGAAGGACCGTGGTTTGCCAGCCGCATCCTCGACGTCGCCACCGCGTCCGACGTCCCGGTATCCACACCGGTGCGGTTGCGCATCACCGAATTTGCCGACGGTGAAGCGATTCCCACGTTCGTTCTCGCCACCTGACCATCACATCGACGGTGCGCCGGATCCACGAGTGATCACACAGCGCTTAGACTGACTGCACAATCAGGACCGTGAACGAGGTGGAGGTAGCGAAATGGCAAAGGCCGGTACCCGGCTGGCCGGAAAAGCCAACGCGATCCTCGAGGTCTTCACGCACAACGTCGCGCAGTTCGGCTACGACGGGACGAACCTGAGCGACATCGCCAACGAGTTGTCGATCTCCAAGGGCACGATCGTCCATCATTACGGCACCAAGGATCGCCTGCTCGCCGCCCTGCACACGTCCTACATGCGCCGCCGCCTCACCGAAGCGAAGCTACTGATCGGCAAACTCGATCATCCCGAGCAGCAACTCGCGGGACTGCTGTTCGCGTTCATCCTCTACCAAGAGCACGACCGCGACGCCACGATCGCGTTCCAGCGCGAGGTCATGCGCCTGGCAGCGCTAGATATCGACACCGAGGGACTCGAACTACGCGCCGAATACATCCAGCTGGTGCGTGACGTAATCGAAGCCGGAATCGCCGCGGGACGGCTTCGAAAAACGGATCTGCGGATTCAGTCACTGCTGATGTTCGGATCCGCGCAATGGGCCTACACCTGGTTCGATCCGAGCGGTGACGAATCCGTCGAAGAGGTCGGGGCAGCACTGGTCGATCTCGTGCTGGGCAGTCTCCTGGTCCGTCGCACGGCACTACCGGGGTTGTCGGACCCGAGAGGACTGGCCGCCCAGACCGCGCGCCAGTGCCTGCTCGAAACGTCCGCCGAATCCGACAGCGGGCTCGCTGCATCCTGATCACCGTATCGTGACCGCCGCCGATACCAACATCAGCGCCGCCGACGACGGTCGACCAAGCCTGCTTATTCGGCACGCACATACATAGCGGGAAAAGGGGCATGGGCATCGGCCCCGCTCGATACTGCGCCTTTTCGGGTGAAGGCTGTCTCCCGCCACCCGGTACCGCCGCTCGGGTTCGGTCAGTCCGCTGCGAGTAGAGCCGTATCGAGCTAGCTCGCTGCACCGCCCGGGTGCCCGGAGCGCTCGCCACCGCACTTCGAACGCTTCCGATCTGCACCCAAAAGCATTGGGGTACTCACCACGGCGACACCCGCTAGAGATCGCACGCCGTAGCTTTGTCAGGCGGCCGCGGCCGAGCGTACGCATCCCTGCCGACCCGGCGGCAAGAACACAGCGACGAAACTGGTTGCGCAGCAATAACTTGCGAACGAGACACGATTTCTGCCGGTAGGTGTCCTCGCGGCAAATCGGCAATGCGTCGACTGTGCGGCGCAATACCGATCGCCCTCCATGTTTGGTTTTTCGCCCAAACCGTTCAGCGGCCCCTTGTGCTGCACGTCACGATTCTGCTTTACTGACCGTGCGTACGGTCACTAGTTGAGCCGGGCGAAACGGACTGAACAATCCCCTCGAGAGGTGCCTGATGGCTTCACCCATCCACCATGTCTTCGACCCGATCACATACTGGGTATCGCAGGATCCCACCCGAGTCGCGCTGCGCTTCGAGGACCAGTCGTGGACATGGCAACAGTTGTCGGACCGGGTGCGGCGTAACGCCGCAGCACAGTCCGCACTCGGGCTGGCGCCCGGTGACCGGGTCGCGTTCCTGGACAAGAATCACCCCGCCAGCCTCGAGACCACACTGGCGTGCGCCTTGGCCGGAACGGTGAACGCGGTACTGAACTACCGCCTCGCACCGTCCGAATTGGCCTACGTCATCAACGACAGCCGTGCCGAACTGCTGATCCTCGGCGCCGAATTCGTCGACGTCGTCGACGCGATCAAGCCGAACCTCGACCACGTGCGCACCATCATCGTGCTCGGTGGCGAGGCGGACGAGTACGAGGCATGGCTCGGCAAGGCCCCGCCGCGCGAGATCGCTCATCCAGCCCATCCGGAGGATTGCTTCCTGCAGCTCTACACCTCCGGCACCACCGGGCACCCGAAGGGAGCCATGCTGACACACCGCTCCGTGGGCGCCCACAGCATTGCGGCCAGCGCCGCCTTCGGCTTCGCCCGGGACAGCGTGAACATGGTCGCCATGCCGCTCTTTCATGTGGGTGGCACCAGCTGGGCACTGGCCGCAATGTCGCAGGGCGCGGAGACGATCCTCGTACGCGAGGTCGTTCCCGCGGTAGTTCTGGACCAGATCACCCGCCAGTCGGTCACCCACGCGTTCTTCGTCCCCGCCGTCATCCGGTTCTTCCTGCAGGTCCCGGGTGTGTCCGCACGAGACTTCCGATCGCTGCGCTGCCTCGGATACGGCGGATCGCCCATGCCCGAAGCCCTCCTACGAGAGGCGATGAGCACCTTCGAGGTCGACTTCTACCAGGTCTACGGCATGACCGAGGCGTCCGGAGTGTTCTGCGTACTCGGGCCGCAGGACCACCGCGACCCCGCCCGGCCCGAACTGCTCCGCGCGGCAGGCCGGCCGGTCGAGGGTGCCGAAGTCCGGGTGGTCGACCCGGCCACCGGCGACGAGCTGCCCAGCGGAGAGGTCGGGGAGTTCCAGATCCGCGGACCGCAGGTGATGGCCGGGTACTGGCAGCGCGAGGCGGACACCGCCGCCAGTTTCGATGGGGAGTGGTTCAGGACCGGTGACGCCGGCCGACGGGATCCCGACGGGTTCTTCTTCGTCGAAGACCGGGTCAAGGACGTGATCATCTCCGGCGGTGAGAACATCTACCCCGCCGAGGTGGAGCGCGTGGTCAGTGAGTTTCCCGGCGTCGCGGAAGTCGCCGTCATCGGCGTCCCCGACGACAAATGGGGCGAAGTGGTCCGCGCGGTCGTCGTCGCGAAGAGCGGCGCCGACATCGACGAGAACAAACTGCTCGACTTCTGTGCCGCTCATCTGGCCGGTTACAAGCGGCCCCGCACCATTGACATCGTCACGAGCCTGCCGCGCAACGCGACAGGAAAGATTCTCAAGCGCGATCTGCGCGCACCACATTGGGCCGGCCGCAGCCGATCGGTCTGATCCGAATCCGGACAAGCACCAACCACAGACCCCAATCCGAAAGGGAAAACACCATGAGCTACTTCACCGACGCCTCCGAGGTCTACCGCTACCTGGGCGGAGTCTTCCGCGCAGCCAACGACGAACCGACCGCCGGCCCTGCGCTCAAGGACGCCGACCTCATCCTCCGACTCGACTACACCAACCCCGATTCGTCGCTCACCGTCACACTGAAGCCAGAAGGCATCGAGGTGATCGAAGGCGAAAACGACCTCATCCCGGACGTCCGGTTGGCGATGTCCGCCGACAACGGCAACAAGTTCTGGCGCGGTGAATACAACGTCGCGGTGGGGTTGGCCAAGGGCCAGGTCAAGGCCAAGGGCCCGGTGTCGAAGATCCTCAAGCTGATTCCGATCTCCAAGCCGCTCTTCCCGATCTACAAGAACCTGGTCGCCGAGAAAGACGCCCAGCACAGCTGATCACACGGCCTCGAGCAAGGACATCCCAACCATGACAGCCATACCGCACTACACCCAGTTCATCGACGGTCAATGGGTCGATACCGACCGCACGTTCGACGTCATCGATCCCGCGAACGGCGAACTGGTCGCCACCGCCGCCCGTGGCTCCGTCGAGAACCTCGACCAGGCGGTCGCCGCCGCCAAAGCTGCCCACGCCCGGGGTGAGTGGCGCACGAAGACGCCGGACGAACGCGCCGACATCCTGTCGGCGATTGTCGCCGACCTGTCCGAGCGCATGGAGGAGCTGGTTGCTCTGCACGTCAAGGAGAACGGCGTCACCATCCGCCAGGCGATGGCCTTCCACGTCGGCTACTCGATCTCGCATCTGCAGTACTTCGCCGACCTGGCCCGCACCTACGAATTCGAGCGGTCAGGGCCGCAATTGTCCTACCCGACATTGGCATCCGGGATCGTGCGCCGGGAACCGATCGGTGTGGTCGCCGGCATCGTGCCGTGGAACTTCCCGCTGCTGCTTGCTGTGTGGAAACTCGGTCCCGCCTTGGCGGCCGGCAACACCATCGTGCTCAAGCCCGACGAGAAGACGCCGCTCACCCTGCTCGAACTGGCCAAGTCGGCGGAACGGGCCGGGCTGCCGAAAGGTGTCCTCAACATCGTCACCGGTGCCGGCGAAGAGGTCGGAGCCCGTCTCGCCGCACACCCGGACGTACGCAAAATCGCCTTCACCGGGTCGACGGCGGTCGGCCGGGAGATCAGCAAGCTTGCCGCGGAGAACATCAAGAAGGTCACCCTCGAACTCGGCGGCAAGGGACCGAACATCGTGCTCGCCGACGCCGACATCGACTCCGCGGTCGACGGGGCACTCTTCGCCTGCTTCCTCTACGCTGGTCAGGCATGCGAGTCGGGAACCCGGCTGCTGCTGCCCGAGAGCCTGCACGACGAATTCGTCGACCGCCTGGTGCAGCGGGCGGCGACCATCAAGGTCGGCGACCCGTCTGAGTTCGACACCGACATCGGTCCGGTCATTTCCGCCGCGCAGCACGCCCGGATTCTCGACTACATCGAAATCGGCCAGAAGGAGGGCGCAGCCCTCGCGTTCGGCGGTGAACCGCCCACCGGAACGCAATTCGAGCAAGGGCACTGGGTGCGCCCGACGATCTTCACCGACGTCACACCCGACATGCGCATCGCCCGCGAGGAGATCTTCGGTCCCGTCCTGTCGGTTCTGAAGTACCGCACCGTCGACGAAGCCGTCGCGATCGCCAACGACTCCGAGTACGGATTGTCGGCCGGGGTGTGGAGCGAAGACCTCGAAGCGGCACTCGTCGTCGCGGCGCGAATCGAGTCGGGCACCGTCTGGATCAACGACTGGCACATGGTCAACGCTCTCTACCCCTTCGGTGGTTACAAGCAGAGCGGAAACGGCCGCGAACTCGGACCCCACGCGCTCGACGAGTACACCGAGGAGAAGTTCGTCCACGTCGACCTCTCGCGCTCCCTCGACCGCAAGGTGTACGACCTTGTCCTGCCCGCGGCCCAGGCGGCGGTGAACCGATGAGCCGCGCACGTGTCGCGCTGTTCGAGGCGCCGGACGAGAAGCTCACGGTTGTCGATGTGCAGGTCGGTCCGCTCGCCGAGGACGAGATCCGGATCCGTGTCGCCGGCGTCGGGATCTGCCACACGGACCTCACCGCTCTGCGTGGCGGTGTTCCGCTCCCGTTGCCGGCGGTGCTCGGACACGAAGCATCCGGGATCGTCGAAGAGGTCGGGGCCGAAGTGACGGCCCTCGTACCCGGCGATCACGTCGTGGTCAGTTTCGACTCCTGCCGAACCTGCACTCAATGCACCTCGGGTCGGCCGGCCTACTGTGAGTTGTTCGCGGCGCTGAACTACTTCGGCACACGCCTGGACGGCTCGACCACCATGAGCCGTGACGGCGAACCGGTCCACGGCAACTGGTTCGGCCAATCCTCGTTCGGAACCCACGCCGTCGCGAGCGCACGCAACGCCGTCAAGGTCGACGAATCCTTGCCCCTGCAACTGTTGGGGCCCCTCGGCTGCAGCTTGCAGACCGGGGCCGGCACCGTAATGAGTGTCCTGCGGGCAAAACCCGGGCAGAGCATTGCGGTGTTCGGTCTCGGCGCGGTCGGGCTCAGCGCTCTCATGGCGGCCAACGCGCTCGGCTGCACACCGATCATCGCGATCGATCCGAATCCGGAACGCCTGAACCTGGCCACCGAACTCGGCGCCACCCACACCCTCGACCCCTCTGCGATCGACGACATCGTGTGGGCGGTCACCGACATCAGTGCCAACGGTGTCGATTTCAGCGTCGACGCCGTAGGACTCGAGTCCGTCGTGCAGCAGGCGCTGGGAGTGCTGCGATCCCCAGGCATCTGCGCCACCCTCGGACTACAAGGCCTCGAAAACGAAGTTCGGATCGACCAAGGCCATCTCCTACTCGGTCGCACACTCACCGGGGTCATAGAAGGCGACGTCGACCCCCACCAGTTCATCCCACAGTTGGTCGATCTGTGGAAGAACGGACAGTTCCCCTTCGACAAACTCATCGAGACCTACACACTGCCCGAGATCAACGAGGTCCTCGCGGCAGCTGCCGCGGGGTCGGTCATCAAACCGGTGATCGTGTTCGACTGAGCACTAGATGCCGGGAAACATGTTCGATCCTCGTGGCGAGGGTGTTCCTCCCGTCGTGGCCGGACGAATGACGAAGCTGCCGATGTCCACACGTGGGACAAGTCAACGGTGCACCTCCGAGACCCCCAGTCACGGGAGCGTGGCCTGCGCGCTCCTCCGTGTGACGCCGCGTGGGCGGTCCGCAACGGGACCGCCCACGCCACCTCGCACCAACCGGCGCAGTGCCTTTCTGGGCTCAGGACCACGGCCCCAACCATTGGTACACAAACCCCATCCACCAACACATCACCGTGTTCAACCACGAAGGATCTGACTCGATGCCTATCGACACCCCTGCTGTCACTGCTGACTTCATCCAGCGCTTCTTCGCGTCCGTCGATGCGCACGACTTCGACCGGGTCGAATCGATGCTCGACCCCGAGTGCGAGATTGTCGCTCCTGGTTTCACCCAGGTCGGCGCCCCCTATGTGTGCCTGTGGATGGCGGGGTTCTTCGCCACGTTTCCCGACCTCCGCCATCATCCACGCCGCGTTGTGGTCGATGGCGACGAGATCGCCTTCGAACTGCGCGTGACCGGGACACACACGGAAGACCTCCCGCTGCCGGACGGCTCGAGCATTCCACCGACGGGTCGGTCCCTCGACATCACCCTGGGAGAATTCTGGACACTCGCCGACGGTCGGGTGAAGAACTACACCGTCTACTACGACCACCACGACTTCCTCACCCAAATGTCTGCACTGGGTTGAGACTTGGCCAGAATTACATCGGATAGACCGGGACCGATGCGAACGGTACACACGCGTCCACCACAGAACCCTCCCGCTAGCGGCCGTGCTTTTGACCAGGCTTTCGGCGCCGGCGATCGGTCGTGAGTGTGACCACAACCACGGGACCGGCGAAACTGAGACGTCCCGGTGGTGGGGCACGGGACGGGCAGCCGCCGGTGGCACGTGTCATAAAGATGAAGCCGATCGCCACCATATCGGCGCAAAATTGTTGCCGTGGAGTGAAACAGCCATGCCGGTTGCTCATGCTCGGCAGCTACGAACACCGCGGATGCTCATGCTGCGTTGCCAGCCCGTCTCCGAGTACCAGAGAATGTCGACCTCCACACGGCATACCCGGAACCGCGGCGCATCGCCTGCAGCAGAGGTTCTTCCGCGCCCCCCATTCGGGGGTTTGGGTGCTATATCGAGCCATGCCAGAGTTGTGATCCATATCACCAATACCCCTAGGAGGGTTCGGATGAAACGTCATCGTTTTCGCGCCGTGACCGCCGCGGCAGTCACGCTCGCTGCGGTGGCCATGTTCGGGTCGGCTGGACAAGTGGTGGCCGAACCGCTAACCGCCGCAGCCGCGGCGGACTTCTATCTTCCACCGCATCCGTTGCCCGCCGGCAACAGTGGGGATCTGATCCGCAGCGAACCCTTCCGCCCGCTGGGTGCTTCGCCATTGGCGGCTCTGGTACCGGCCGCGTCCGCAACCCGAATCATGTATCTCTCCTCCGACACCGTCGGCGCGCCGGTCGCGGTCACCGGAACGATTCTGGAGCCGACCGCGGCGTGGCCTGGGTCCGGGCCACGCCCCCTCGTCAGCTATACCTACGGCACCATCGGCGCGGGCGACAATTGTGCCCCCTCGAAACTGATCGCCGACGGCATCACTACCGATGGCGCCGGAACACCGATGCCCAACCTATACATTCTCGACGTCGTGCCGCTGCTGGCACGCGGCATCACGGTCGTGGTCACCGACTATGAGGGGCTCGGTACCCCGGGCGCACACACGTACCTGCAACCGATACCCGAAGCGCACGCCGTGCTTGACGCAACAAGGGCCGCCATTCGCTTCGGCGCGGCGACACCGCATGCGCCGGTAGGAATTTGGGGATACTCGCAAGGCGGCTCGGCAGCCGGTGGCGCCGCACAACTCGCCCGCAGCTACGCTCCGGAACTCAACCTCGCGGGCACCGTTGTCGGCGCACCGCCGGCGAACGTGGCCTCTACCCTGTCGAACGTCGACGGCAAAGCGCTCACCGATGTAATCGGGTTCTTCCTCAACGGCCTGCTGGCCAGCCACCCGGAATTCACGGAGGCGGTCACCACGATGCTCAACTCCGACGGGATCGACTTCCTGCACCGCACCGCAACCGAATGCGACGTGAACGCCCTATTCCATGCCTATCAGCCCACCAGCTCGTTGACGGTCAGGGGCCGACCCATCATCGACGAACTGCAAGCCCATCCCGCGATCCGGTCTGTTCTCGACAGCTTCAACCTGGGCACACCAGCCCCCGCTGATCCCGTTCTCCTTGCTCAGAACATCAACGACGACGTCACCCCCGCCGCGGACACCTACGCCTTGGAGAACGCCTGGCGTGGCGCCGGCGCCGACGTAACCGTGGCACACCGCGACACGCCTCCGCTGCTACCGCAACTCGGGGCCGCGGGGCATGGGGCCGGGCTTCTCCTCGACAATCCGACCGCCGTGCAATGGCTCATCGACCGGTTCAACCATTGACACCCTAGCCGATTCGGCTAGAGGCGCCGGCCTGGATCGCGTCCGAGTGGCGCGACCCAAACCGGGCCGCACTGCTAGGCGATGAACGCAAGACATTGGCCGAGGAGAAGCTCGCGCCCTTCATCAAGGAGCGCGGTTACGACTGGGAGATCCACATCGACGAGACCCCCATGGACCTCTGGCGCACGCAGGGTCTGGTGCCGCCGCCGCCGGAGTCGGACATGGAGAAGCTCTGGGCCAAGGAGAACCGACCCATTCCGTACGACGTCGCTGCCTCGTGACTGAGGATCCCGGGGTAGGGCGTCGCCGTGCCCCGGGCCTTGTCTGTCCGGGCTCCGGGCACTGATCCCGACACGGGCCGACGGTCCGGCTCCGGCCTGTCGGCGGTTCCCGACGATCGATCGTGACGGTCGCGGGCGCATTCGTGCCGGCAGAAAGCGGTCAGCTCGTAGGCGTTCTCCGCGAAGGGCTGATCCTGGACGCGGCTCGTCCCGGCCTTTGCGGCGATCACGACTATTTCGGCAGTGTCGCCTTCCAAATGCGCTGGCAGACAGGAATTTCTATTTGCTCAGTAGCAATATTACGTAAACTGGTAAGTTGGTTATTCGCATGGCCCGCGAATAACCGACCACTCGTGGTAACGCTACTCCGCTGCCGTCTCCGAGGGTATTCACCTGCGGTCCTGGTGAATTGGGTGAGGCGGTGACATTTGCGATACGCAGTACGTGGGCAGCCGAGCCGAGCGAACGAAACAGCCTCTGACCTGTGTGTTCACCTCGCGCCATTGCAGGATATGCATTTCGAATGCAGAATTTGCAGCGACTGAGGGACTGGATGGGTGCCCGGGCGTTGCGGGAGAGATCGACCAGCTGCAGGTGCCGGACTTCGTTGCGGCGCAGGCCCCTCCGTAGAGGGTTTTGAACGCCACCGCATCACGCCACACCGCCAAGGCACCCTTGCGGCCGGACCGCAAGATTCGCTCCGGTTCGAGGGAGCTACCCCCGCGATCAAACACCCCAAACGATGAGCGACTCCCCGCCATGTGATCGACAGAACTTGATAAGTCCCTTATCCAGTCAACTCGCGTATCTGGATCAGATTCCTCATTCCCCAGTGCCCTTGTCGTTTCCTCAGTTCATGGAGGGGTGAAGGAGGTTCGGAAGATCGATTCCACCACCACCCAACATTGCCGGGCAGAGCAGGGAATTCAACGCCACGATATGTCGAAGGTCAAGGAGTTCATCGAAGGGGGTGAGGATGATCTCGCGCCGGGCCGCGCGGGGCCCGAGGAGGTGGGTTCGATCATTCGTCCTCGGTCCACGCGCGACGGGTGACGGCCCTCGGCCGAAGGGGTCAGCGGTCGAGGGTCTCGCCGCCTGCGGACTGCCGTCGAGCCGCGGTTCCCGGGGAACGGTTTCCCGGGAAGTCCGCTGTATTTCGCCGGGCATTGAATTATGGTGACCTCACGTTGGACTCCCGTGACACAACCCATCCTATGAACTTTTCAGAACAATTGGCTCGTGAAACCGCCGTCGACGGTCAAGGCACTCCCGGTGATCATCGAAGCTTGGTCCGAAGTGAGGAAAAGAGCCGCATCTGCGATATCCTCTGGGGATATCAACCGCCCCTGCTTCTGGTCGATTACCTGAGCGAAACCGCCAGGGGCGAGGCCCATGGTGGACTCCCAAACTGGGACTTCAGAGTCAATGAGCGGAGTATCAACGTAGCCGGGCACCAGGGCGTTGACTCGGACGTTCTGTGCTCTGAGTTCACCTGCAGCTGTTGCGGTGAGGTTACGAACTGCAGCTTTCGACGCCCCGTAAGCCGCCGCGAGAGGTGTGCCCCCGGTCCCCGAAATGGACGAGAGGGTGAGGATCGATCCACCACCGTAATTCGCGATAGCCGCCGCGCTGTGCTTGATGGTCAGGAAGACACCGTCAAGGTTCACTGACATGGTGGATCGCCAAACATCGAGCGGCGTCTGCGCGATCGGATGCGATGCGCTGATTATCCCAGCGTTGGCGACCACGTGATGCAAAGCCCCATGCTCTTCGACAGTCCGTTCTATCAGTGCAGAAACGTCCTGCTCGCGGGTCACATCAGCCGGGATTGCGCTCGCGCCGGGGATGCGGGAAACAACTGCCTCGGCGGCTCCGCGGTGTCGATCGGAGACGACAACCCGAGCGCCTTCCTTCGCGAACCGGGCGGCGATCACAGCGCCGATTCCGCCGCCCGATCCAGTGACGATCACGACCTTGCCTTCGAGTGATGCAGGCATGGCCACCTTCCTTTCCATTAGACGATGTAGCTGGTTCCAGTCAGTCCGGTGCACTCGACCTGAATGTATGCACGATGGGTCGGTTTGGCGCAGTTCACGAGTAGCGTCAGCACGGCCAAGTCCGCATTCAGGAAGACGATTCGTGTGACTTCAGCGCCAGGACGGACGCGCGTATTGTTCCTACCGGCTATAAGTACTCAAATATCCTGAGTCCTTGGATAGAAGTGACAGCTCGTTGCAAACCCGTGCCCTACCCGAGTTGCACCAATGTGCCAATCCTGCCGGAGATTCGGGGTTTCGAAGGAATGAGGGAGGCTCGCGGCATCAGCCGTGAGTGGATCGAGGGCGGTGTGCGCACAATCTTGCGGATCGACATCTCGGCCTGCAGATTGCGCGAGATCGCTAACGCAGCGAACAGATAGTCAAGTGCGCCTCGCTCGAATCTCGGGTGTGACTGAAAATCGGCCCGCCCGCGTGTTTTCGCCTTCCGAAATGGCTGCTCGACCTCCCACAGAAAGTGATACTTCTCCATCAATTCATGTGGATTCATCAGCAGAAACAGGAAGGTTGATCACGTGGCCGTTCAATCCCATGAGGGAACGAGCCCTGGCTATGCGTTCGGTATCGAGGGTGTGGCGATCGCTCACCGACCCGCCGCTGCGAACGCCTTCCTCGCGGCCGACGCGATCATCGACCGACATACCGAGGCTCGCGCTTCTCGAGGAATGAGCGGACACCCTCACGGTGATCTACGGTGGTGAACAACGACGTCTGAGTGGCGGTCACCCAGCGTCCGAATTCATTCCAGTCAGGATCCAGTGCAAGGCGGAGGCCGCGCTTGGTCGCGGCGACAGCCAACGGCGGGTTCGCCGCGATCTTCTCCGCCAGCTCGAGTGCGACCGGCATCACCTGCTCGTCGTCGACGACTCGGCTGACAAGCCCAATCTGCCGGGCCCTCTCCGCGTCGATCATCTCGCCAGTGAAAAGCAACTCTGCTGCCAGCTCGCGCCCGACGATCTGCGTAAGGCGGCCGAGCCCCGCTACGTCACTGCACAACCCCCGTTTGACGAACAGCTCGCCGAAACGCGCACTCCGTGCCGCGATGCGGATGTCGGCCAGCAGCGCAAGCTCCATCCCCATCCCACGGCGGTGCCATTCACAGCCGCGATGACCGGAATATCTGTGGCCAACAGGGCCCCCGCGGCCGGAGTGATTTCGTCGTCAAACACCGGACCTGCGCCACCGCTCACCGCTCGGACATCGTCGCCCGAGCAAAAGGATCGTCCGGCACCGGTGATGACCAATACGCGAGCCGTCGCGTTGTGCACGAGTTCGGTCAGCTCGGCGTAGGTCTCGAGCCGTAACGCGTTGTGCACCTCGGGCCGCATCAGCGTGATCACCCCGACGTGGCCTATTTCTTCGTAAGAGATATCTTGCATTTCGCCGTACAACCTTCCCAGCCGAATATCCAGACAGTCTGTCGAGAGCAACCGCCGGAGTCGACCAAACCGCTATGGCAGATGAGCCGTGAAATGGTCGCAGGCTGCCCGCGCGGCCTGGTCGAAGATCACGCCCATACAGGGATCGAAGTGCCCACCGTCCGTGACGACAAGCCGCTTCGGTTCGAGCGCTCGTTCGTAGGCTTGAAAGGCGAGCTCGGCGGGCGCGCTGTCGAACGGTCTTCACGGAGTCGGGGCGAACGAGCCTGGTGAGATTGCCGGAGCCGCTGATGAACGGAACCTGGGCGACCGCAGCGCGGATGCGGCGGTCCACGGCCGCCACACTGAGCGCGTGTCCGCCGGCAAGGCTGGACCCCCCAAACTCCGATGGCATGCGGGTTCACATCTCGCCGTCCGGAGACGTACCGCGGAATCCTCAGTCACGAGGCAGCGACGTCGTACGGAATGGGTCGGTTCTCCTTGGCCCAGAGCTTCTCCATGTCCGACTCCGGCGGCGGCGGCACCAGACCCTGCGTGCGCCAGAGGTCCATGGGGGTCTCGTCGATGTGGATCTCCCAGTCGTAGCCGCGCTCCTTGATGAAGGGCGCGAGCTTCTCCTCGGCCACTGTCATCATCAAGGCGCGAACCTCTGCGGTCTCCATCTGCCGGGCGATGTGGTCGAGTCGGATCCGGACGAAGTTGTTGTTCGCCTTTCCCCCGACATACATCGTCTCCTTCGGCATGTCCTTGAACAGGACGACCACGTAGAACCGTGGCAGGTTGACGTAGTCCACGTAGATCGACGTGATCGCCTCGGACAGCTGCTCCTTGTCCTCGGGGGTGAAGGCGTTCTCGGGCGTGAAGATCTCCCAGTACGGCATGGCGCGGTTTCCTCTCATTGGATTGGTGCGGCGGGACTTGTGCCGCGATAGCGATTGCTTCGGTCGGACGGTCCGAATGGGCTCATCTAACTGAGGTCTGATGTTGCCCGCACGAAGGTTCTTTATGGACCCGTAGTCGCGGACGGGTCCTACGCCAGGGCGCGCACAAAGTGCTCGCCCGCAGCCTTTGACGATGCTTCGAACGCGGCACCGGTATACACGTCGAAGTGGCCACACGGCAGTACGAGCAACTGCTTGGGCTGCAGGGCCCGTTCGTAGGCCTCGAAGGCGAGTTCTGCGTATGCACTGATGTCTTGGTCGGCCACGATCATCAGTAGTGGGGTCGGTGAGATCCGGTGGATTCCGTCGCCGGGCTCGAACTCGACGATCCGCTCGAGCGACCCGAGGGTCACCTCGTTGCGCCAGGACGGAGCCCTGTCCTGCGCGGTTTTGGTGAAGAACTCCCAGGATTCGGTGCTGGACATCAGCGCGGGAGCCAGCGGATCGGCGTCGACGGCCGGCATGAGCGTGGGCTCCCCGCCGTGGTAGAGGTTGCGTCGTTCGCCGTCCAGCTGGGCGCGCACCGTCGGCAGGAAGTCCGGACGAACGAGCCGCGTCATCTGGCCGGACCCGCTGATGAAGGGGACCTGGGCGACAACGGCTCGCACCCGACGATCGACCGCAGCCACGCTCAGCACGAGGCCGCCGCCATGGCTCGATCCCCAGATGCCGACACGGCCGGGGTCGACGTCCTCGCGGCCAGTCGCATACGTGATGGCGTGGCGAAGGTCGCGGGCCTGGGTGATCGAATCGATGTGCTGGCGCGGAGCACCGTCACTGGCGCCGAAGTTTCGGTGGTCGTACACCAGAACGTTCAGTCCCGCTTGGGAAAAGGACTCGGCGTAGTCGTCGAGATACATTTCCTTGACGGCGGACAGTCCATGGACCATCACCACCACTGGGCCCTTGGACTGGGCCCCTTCCGCGGGATAGAACCACCCGCGCAAGGTGACATCGTCCGCTGAGAATTCAATATCCTCACGTGGCATTGGAGATCCTTCCGAAATTTGTACGCTTGTTGAAGAAGGTAGTGACGTGGGACACACCGTTGAAGGGATGCTTGCGCCCAATCCGAGTACACGTCCGCCACGTGCGGTTTGCCGTTACCCCGGCCGCGAAATCCCATCGGAATCCGTTTCGGGAGGGGGCCGGCCGTCGAGACGCACCCGGTTCGGCCCGGCCTGTTTCACGGCGCGACGTACGACTCGACCGTGGTGCCGTTGCGCGGTGAGCGCGTTGCACAATGTCTCGCGGCCACCGCGCGGTATCGAGTGGCGGTGCTCGAGCCGAACGCCTAGAACTGCACCCCTCGCGGCGATGGGCCGGGGCAGGAGGGACCCGCGTCGAGGCGTGGGGCTCGCTGTTCTGCGAGTCCCGAGCTGCGGGCGTCATTCGCTGCGCGCGGGGTCCAGCCTGGGAAGTTACGGCCGGATGTCCGCCACGGTCGAACCTGCGTCTCGAAGCTGGATCGCGTTCATGGCCGAGAACTGCAAGGTCCAGAGGTTTCCGTGCCCCGGGTACTTCGCCGACATGATGCGGACCAGATCCTCCGCATCGTCCGCAACCTCGTAGGCAGCGGCGAAGTCCTGGATGTAGGACCGTGTTTCGGCGATCATGGAATCGACGGCGTGGTCGTCGCCGTCGGGCCTGCGGTGGCCGGCGACGATCACCTTGGGTGCCAGCTTCTCCACCAGGTCCACGGTCTCGAGCCAGTCTTGCCATTCCTCGGGCGTCGACAGACCGAGCATCGGGTGGATCTCGTTGTAGATGGAGTCACCGGCCACGACGACATCGATCTCCGGGATGTGCACGATCGTCGTGGGATGGATGTCGGCCTGCTTCACCTCGACGATGTTGAGAGGCGAGCCGTCGACGTAGAGCGTGTTGTCGTCGATCGGGTCGGGGAGCGCATCACTGACGACGCAGGCGTCGCCGAACAGCATCGCCCACTGCTGTCGTTGTAGTTCCATGGATTCCTTCATGGCCTCGACCACGTGGGGCAGCGCAACGCACTTCGCGTCCGGGAACCGCTCCATGAGGGGACCGATGCCAAGGTAGTGATCGGCATGGGCGTGCGTCACGTAGATCGTGGTGAGGGTCTTCCCGGTGCGTTCGATCAGGTCCCCCAGGTCCCGGACGTCATCCTCGAGGTACTGGGCGTCGATGAGCACAGCTTCGGTCGGACCGCTGATGAGGGTCGCGGTGGTGGGCGAGAACGTCCCGCTGGGAACATCAGGCCAGTCTCCCGCGGGGATCTCGGGCCAGCGACCGACGTACACGGTCGCTCGGATCGGCGGGGCGGCTGCGGCGGGCGGGCGAGTGTCGGTATCCATGAAGCGCCTCCAGAATGGGAGTGATTGGTCAGTGGCATCGGGTGGGCCTCCGGCCCACCGCGGTTAGTTCAACGGTATGAGCGCACCGTTTCCGGGACATAGGTCGACCGTGCCGGACACGGGTACACAGCCGCCACGATTCGCTGGGCGTGACTCAACCGACAGGCCCAACGCCAGCGGGTCGTGGTTCTCACGCGCCCTGCATCGGTGAGGTCGCAGCACGAGTGGCTGCGTAGCGGGCGAAGGTTTCCAGCAGGGACGGGTCGTCGATCGATCGTGCTTCGGCAACCGCGGAGACGTCGTTCCCTTGCAGGATGCGCTTGACCGGGACTTCGAGCTTCTTGCCCGTTCGGGTGTGCGGGATCGCCCTGACGACGATCACGTCGTCCGGTACGACGCGGGGCGAGACCGCCTCGCGGATCCGCCCGACAATGCGCTCGCGGAGCGCGTCATCGAGAACGGCGTAATCGGACAATGCGACGAACAGCGGCATCCAGTACTCGCCGTTCTGCTGCTCCGCCCCGATGACGAGGGCTTCCGCTACCTCCGGGAGTTCTTCGACGACGCGATAGATGTCGGCGGTACCGAACCGGATCCCGTTACGGTTCAGCGTGGAATCAGAGCGTCCGTGGACGATCACGGTGTTTCGTTCGGTGATGGTGACCCAGTCACCATGCCGCCAAACTCCCGGGTAGCTCTCGAAATAGGTCTCTCGGTAGCGGGCCCCGTCGCCGTCGTTCCAGAATCGGGTCGGCATGGACGGCATCGGCTGGGTGACCACCAGCTCGCCCACGGCATCGCGCAGGCTTCGGCCGTCGGCGTCCCACGAGTCAAGGGCCACGCCCAGGTATGGGGCTGTGATCTCCCCGGCCCGCACCGGCAGGATCGGCACGAAGCCCGCGAAGCCGCTGGCGACATCGGTGCCCCCTGTCACCGAGGCGAGCGGCACATCGCGGCCGATGTGATCGGCAACCCAGGAGTGCAGCTCGGGAGGGACCACGGAGCCGGTGGCCCCGAGGGTCCTCAGCCGACGCAGATCGTGGTCGGTGCCGGGTGACCGACCCGCTCGGGCGCAGGCCTGGAGGTATGCCGGGCTCGTGCCCAGCACGGTGACCTTGTGGCGGGCTGCGAGCGCCCACAGTGCGTCGTCGGTCGGGTACGACGGACTTCCGTCGTAGCAGACGATCGTCGCGCCGGTCAGCAGGCCGCTCACGAGGGAGTTCCAGACCATCCAGCTCGGCGAGGTGTACCAGAGATACGTGTCGGAAGGCCCCAGGTCGAGATGGAGAGCCAGGGCTTTGAGGTGCTCGAGCACGACTCCACCGTGGCCGTGAACAAACCCCTTCGGCTTCCCGGTCGTACCCGAGGAGAACAGCACCCAGAGGGGGTGGTCGAACCGCACGTGCGCGGGGGTCATGGCCGGCCCACCCCCTGTGACTGCCTCCACCCACGGCGTGGTGCCTGCGGGAACACTCGTACCAGAGTGAAGTCGGCCGACGACGAGTACCTCACGCAGCGTCGGCATCCCAGCCTGCAGGGCTGGCAGGGCCGCGAGCCGGTCGACCTCGCGTCCGCCGAAGCGGTAGCCGTCGGCCGTGACGAGGACCACCGGTTGGAGCTGTCCGAGGCGGTCGACAACCGCTTCGGGTTGGTAGTCCTGTCCGCAGCACGACCAGGTCGCTCCGACGCTCGCGGTGGCGAGGAAGGCGATGACTGCCTCGGCAACGTTGGGGAGGTATCCGACCACACAGTCGCCCTCTCCGACGCCCCGGGCGCGCAGCCAGTTCGCCAGCGCGGTCACCTGGCGGGCGAGTTCGGTCCAGGAAACCGTCCGCGGCCCGGCCCCGCCTGGTTCGGAGTCGTCGATGATCGCCGGGCGGGACGACTGGGCGTGGCTCAGCACCGTGTCCACATAGTTCACCCGCCTGCCGGGAAACCATTCGGTAAAGGGCATCTCCCGTGTTGCCAGCACCGGGCCAACGCCGGTCATGCGCACTCCGAAGTAGTCCTTCATCGACGCCCAGAATTCCTCCGGGCTGGTCACCGACCAGTCCCACAAGGACTGGTAGGAGGTGGCCTCGAATCGGCCCGTCGCCTGCAGCCAGTCGATGAAGTCACTGATCCGGGCGTCGGCGATCCGTTCTGCCGAGGGCGACCAGGCCACGTCCCCGGGTCCGATCGAACTCAACTCCACGGTCGCGTCCATTCCGAAATCCATATCTGCACCCTTCTTCGCTCGTTGCTAGTCAGGACGGGCATCAGCAGCCGTGGCTTTCCCGGTACTCGCTCGGCGAGACCCCGAAGCAGCGGTGGAACTCCCGGCGAAGGTGGCTGGGGTCGTAGTAGCACCATCGGTGAGCGATCGTCGCGATGGTCATGTTGGAGTTCACAAGTTCCTCGCGGACCGCGGCCATTCGCCGTGCGCGCACGACCGCGGTCATGGTGTCCCCGGTCAGGGAGAAGGCCCGGTGGATGGTTCGTGTCGAGACGTTGTGGGCGGCCGCAAGATCCTCGATATGGATCGGACCGCTACGAAGATTGCGCGTGATCCAGTTGTCAATCTGCGCGCGCAAAGCAGCCAAGGCCGATCGACCTGTGACAGAGCCGGTCTCTGCGCGGATGATGCCGGCAGTCAGTGCCACCAGCGCCCGGCGGGTCGCCTCGATCTCCGAGGGATGCATGGCTGGTAGCCGGCTCCAGACCTGGTCAAGGGTCGTAAACAGGACGCCGACCAGCGGCCGGTCCTGCTCGAGCACGAGGCAGCCGGGAATGTTCGCGTCGCAACCAGCTGCCAGCAGCGCGGCCCGCGGCAGGGTCAGCGTGCGTTTCCTGACCCGCTCCGGCACCGCGAAGCCGTCACCGTCGTAACCGCCGGTGGCCACGACCACTGTCCCGCTCACCAGCGCGGCATCCGTGCCCGCGAAGGAAAGTCGCTCGTCGCCCCAGTCACCTGCCACGACCACGACGACATCGCGCTCAGCGTCACGATCTTTACCCAGCGACAGCACGCTGTGCAGGGGCGGGCAGTCCCAGTCCGCGAGCTGGAGGTCGCCGACGTCTCGCGAACGCAAGCGAGTGGCATTGCCCCACCTCTTGCGGTGTTGCACCGTCATGGGCCCCGAGACATCGCGGACCGCAGTCTCCCAGCGGGCCCCAGGCCCGGCCGCCTCGACGTCGAGGACTTCGATTTCGGTGGCTGCGGACGCGGTCATCGGGGCCTCCCAAAGCAGTGGACTAGGTTTGATGTGCCTGTACAGCCTGCCTGTGGACCACCACGGGGGGCATTGTGTGAATCACGTATTCCATTACCTATTCGCGCTGCGGCCCGACCGCTCCCGGTCGGACGTGAGCGTTAGTCTGGTCGGACCATGGCTTCACTGTCGGCGAACCAGCCGGACAACCTGCCCGCGGATCTGACGAGTTTCGTAGGCCGTCGATCCGAGACCCAGACTGTCCGAAAGCTCCTCTCCGCCGACCGGCTCGTCACGTTGACCGGGGTAGGCGGGGTCGGCAAAACCCGCCTCGCACTGCGGGTTGCCCGTGATGTCTGCCGCGCCTTCCCGGATGGGGTTTGGCTGGTCGAACTGGCGTCCCTGAAGGACCCAGACCTGCTGCCGCACACGCTGATAGATGCACTCGGGATTCGCGAGCAGTCAGCCCCTGCCCCGTTGGTCCTCACCGACTACTTGCGCCCCCGGCACACCTTGTTGGTCCTCGACAACTGCGAGCACATACTCGAGGCAGCCGCGGACCTGGTGGACCGGCTGCTCCGGGCGGCGCCGAAACTGCGGATCCTCGCCACGAGCCGACAAGCGCTGATGATCGCCGGTGAGCATGTGTACCCGGTTCCGACGCTCCCGGTGCCCGACGTCGATGTCCGTCTCGCTCCCGGCTCGGCGACGCAGTTCGCGGCTGTCGACCTGTTCGCCGCCCGGGCTGCTGCGGTCGTTCCCGGGTTCGAGATCACCCCCGACAATGAACAGGCGGTCATCCGGCTCTGTCAGCGGCTGGAGGGGATCCCGTTGGCGATCGAACTGGCGTCGGTACGGTTGCGCGTGCTCACGGTGGAGGAGCTCGCGCATCGGCTGGATAGTCGGTTCGAGCTGCTTCGCGAGGGCAGTCGTAACTTGCCGAAGCGGCATCGGACTCTTCAGGCACTGATCGACTGGAGCTACGAGCTGTGTACTCCGGCCGAGCAGACGCTGTGGGCGCGCGCATCAGTGTTCGCTGGTGGGTTCGGCCTTGACGCGCTCGAGGCTGTCTGCGCGGACGAGTTGCTTGCCGAGGAGGTCATTCTCGACACGGTGGCCGGGCTGACCGACAAGTCGATCTTGATCCGAGGCGAGCACGGCGGGCGTGTCAGGTTCCGCATGTTGGAGACTATCCGGGAGTACGGTCACGCCCGACTACGAGAGTCCGGCTCCGAAGCGAAGGTGCAGCGCAGGCACAGAGATTGGTACTGGCGGGTGATCGAGAAGGCTGCCGCGGAGTGGTTCGGTCCGGGACAGGAGGCCTGGGCGGCCCTGCTCCGTGTGGAACATCCGAACGTGCGCTCGGCGCTCGAATTCTGCCTCGCGCGGCCAGACGAGGTGCGCGTCGGACTGCGGATGGCGGGCCTGCCCTGGTTCCTCTGGACTGCGCTCGGCTTCATGACCGAAGGCCGCCTGTGGCTGGACCGGGCCTTGGCAATGGATCAAGAACCGAGTCTCGAGCGGGTTTGGGCGCTGGGCACCGCCGCTGACATCGCTGTCTTCCAGGGCGATGAGGCTGCTGCTACTGCACTGATCGACGCCGTCCACGATCTGGCGGGCCGACTGGGCGACCCACAGGGCCTGGCTTACGCAACCCATATGCTCGGCCTACGCGAACTGGGCACCGACCCGAGCGCTGCGATTCCACTGTTGGTTGAAGCGCTCGAGCGATATGGGTGCGCCGACGTACCCGCCGACTACCCCAACAGTGTGCGGCCTGCACTGACCATGGCCTACGTGCTGTCGGGCGAGCTGGACAGAGCCGCCGAAGTGGTCGAGGAGGCATGCGAACAGTGCAAGCAGGCCGGCGAGCGTTGGCTGTTGTCCTACGCCATGTGGGCGAAGGGGTTCTTGAGGCTCCTCCAGGGCGAGCTCGAGCAGGCCGAAGCCGATCTGTGCGAGGCGCTCCAGCTCAAGCGGTTCACCCAGGACAGTCTGGGCCTGGCGTTCATCCTGGACGTTCTCGCCTGGACCGCCGCGGCGAGCGGCGACTGCGAGCGGGCCGCCGTGCTCCTCGGCGCATCGGACCAGGCCTGGCAGACCATTGGCGTCCCACTGCTCGGAGCGAAACACCTGCTCGCGCGGCGCGAACAGTTCGAGAACATGGCTCGGCAGGCGATGGGCAACCCCGGCTTCGACACCGCGTTTGCGCGTGGAGGCCAGCTCACCGTTGAGGAGATGCTGACCTTCGCGCTCCGAGAGCACCGAGTCTCCCCCGTCGAGCCCCGACAGGCCGACAGCTTGTTGACACCTCGAGAGCGTGAGGTCGCGGAGCTGGTGGCGCAGGGAATGTCGAGCAAGGACGTGGCAGCGAAGCTGGTCATCTCCCGACGCACCGTCGACGTACACGTGGAGCACATCTTCGGGAAACTTGGGTTCAACTCCCGCACTCAGATCGCGACCTGGGTGGCACAACGGCGCGCGCCGGAATCGCCAAATCGGTGATAGTCATCTCCGCCCTCATCAGCGGCTGCGGCGGCGGCGCGCCGTCCAGCAGCATGTCGCCCACCACCACGGCCTCGTTGGCCCGGCTGGTCGACGCATCGACCGCACGACCCACGACCACCACCAGCGCGGCGCCCGCCACGACCACCGCCGCCCTGCCGATGACCACGACGTCGGCCGTCGCCCCGCCGGTCGCGCCCACGACAACGGTGGCCGTTGCTCCCCCGCCCGCCCCCGCCGTGATCCCGGCCGCCCCGCAATCATCGGTCAGCTACGCGTCCTGCGCCGACGCAAAAGCAGCCGGCGCCGCGCCGATCTACCAAGGCGAGCCCGGCTACTCGACGAAACTCGACCGGGACAAGGACGGTATCGCCTGCGACAAGTGAGGCGGCGTCACCCTCGCCCGACGCCGTGCCGTCGTCGACGGTGCGGGTCACAGGGGGCACAGGGTTTGCCGGGTCCTGTTCCAGAACGGAAACAACTCGGGGCTGCCGGCGTCCGGGTGTTGCCGTTGCGCCTGCTCGACGAATTCGAGGACCGTCTTTCCGGTGGTGTGCGACAGTGCGCAGGCGTCCAGACTCAGCTTCGCCGACGCCACGAACCCGATCCTCTCGGCGTACGGGCCCAGGACCCCGGAATCGACGAACGGGCCGAGGCCTGGCCCCCACCGGTTGAAGGCGGACTGCAACCCGAAATCACAGGGCTGCCCGAAGAGTTCACTGCACGTCGTCGGCCGGCCGTGGACCATGACCGCGGTATCGGGCAGCGGGCGCGGCGGCTCGGGCGAGTCCGGTCGCGACGCCACCGCCCACACCACCAGCACCGCGGCGCCGACGACCAGGCACACCAGCACCGCCTTCAGGACCTGCTTCATCGCTCACTCACCTCGTCACACACCTTCATTGCACCACTCCTGCCCTCCGGCCCGCTGACACACGGCCCGACGACAACCAGAAGGCCAGAACTGGAGCGTCGTCGTAGGTCACCGCCGGGCCCCCAACGCGAGCCGCTCCTCGCATGACGCGCGCACTGCACCGTGTGCTCGGTCGCAGGCGATAGCCGCCGGGCGCCTGCCCCGACCGATACCGATGACACCCGACCCGTGAGGTCACCGGGTGCCGACGCACTCCCCCGGCGCCCGAGTCAGCACCCGGGCCAGCGATAGTGACATCAGAAGACCTCCTGCATCGGGCGGACCGAGTCCGAACCCTGCCACTATCGCGCATCACGAGCCGTGGGCGCCGAAGAACCCCGGTCGGCGCCCACGGAACTTCACCGCGACCGGCTGCCGTGCACCCGGCACGACGCGTTGCTCACGGGTCGGCACACGTCGCTATCCGACCGATGATCGTCACAAATGCACTGGCAGGCAGTACTTTCGATGTGCCGACAACAAATATTATGTCAACTAGTGGATTGCAGGGCCCGCCCCCGCAGCATGCAGGGTCCATCCGCCCTCCGCCGCGCACCCGTGTTCGTCCGCGACAACAGCCAGATGCTGTTCGGTGATGCGAAGCAGCGGATCGAAGACATCCTCAGCGTGCTGTGACCGTACGACCTCGTCGACCAGCAGCGTGGACACAAGCGCGCGGCGTTATGTGCGGCTCGCCCGGGCGAGCCGCGGTTAGCGTGAGAGTCGCAGGCAGCCCCCTCGCCGAAGAGCCGAGTGGGCAAACTCACCACAAGAGAGCGAGCCATCTCTCTTGCAGGGTGGCAGAATGGCCTACATCGTGTTCGACGCCGAGAAGCGCATCGGGTTTCCGAACCATCACGTCGCTGTCGACCTCGAGTCGCCCCGAAACCAAGGAGGAACAAATGTCCATCGCGTCAGATGCGGTACGTACTGCGCAGGTTCTCGGCCGCTCCTTCAGCGTCGGCAACCTCACCGTGCCCAACCGCATCGTCATGGCTCCGCTGACACGGTTCTTCTCCCCAGACGGGGTTCCCGGCCACGACGTGGCGCAGTACTACGCACGCCGGGCCGCCGCGAATGTCGGCCTGATCATCACCGAGGGGACTTTGGTCCAGCACCCCTCGTCGGGCTCCAGCGACCGGGTCCCGCGTTTCTGGGGCGAAGAATCGCTCGCTGGCTGGCGCGGTGTCGCATCGGCCGTCCACGAGGCCGGCGGAAAGATCATTCCGCAGCTCTGGCATGTCGGCTCCACGCGTACCGAGGGGGTCGGACCCGTCCGTACGGCGCCGCCCGTCGGACCCTCCGGTCTCGCCCTCGATGGCTTGCCGGCGGGGGTTGCCCTCAGTACAGCCGATATCGACGATGTCATCGGCGCTTTCGCGACCGGCGCTGCCGCCGCGCAGGAGCTCGGCTTCGACGGCGTCGAATTGCACGGTGCCCATGGCTACCTCGTCGATCAATTCCTCTGGGGACGGACGAATCAGCGTACGGATTCCTACGGCGGTGACCTCGCCTCCCGGGTCCGCTTCGCCGCCGAGGTCGTCGCGGCCGTCCGGGAATCCATCGCGCCCGACTTCCCGGTCTTCTTCCGACTGTCGCAGTGGAAGACCGGGCAGTACGACGCGCGTATTGCCGAGACACCCGCGGAATTGGAGGCGATACTAACACCTCTCTCCGACGCAGGTGTCGACGTCTTCCATGCGTCCACTCGACGGTACTGGATTCCGGAGTTCGAAGGCAGCAACCTCAACCTGGCTGGCTGGGCCAAGAACGTCACCGGGAAGGCTTCCGTCACAGTCGGATCCGTCGGTCTCGACAAGGAGTTCGTGGGTCCGGCTGGACGTCCGGACCGGTCAGCCGTTACGAGTATCGAAGAACTTCTCGACCGTGCCGGACGTGATGAATTCGACCTCGTCGCGGTAGGACGTGCCCTGATCGCCGACCCCGAGTGGGCCCGCAAGGCGCTCGACGGGCGGCTCGAAGACGCCGAACCGTACGACGCGGCACTCCTCGAGACCCTTCACTGAGGTGATTTCCGAAGCCCACGGTTGCAGAACGCCAGCGGAAGTGTCTGCCGCACAGGTACGCTCGACCTCACGATACGGTGTTGCGACCACCGATGGAATCGCCCTGGCCACCCCGATCGGAATGAACCACGTGCCGTCCGGGTTGCGGAGCGCGATCGCGTTCTGTGGGCGCCGAACACGCGCCAGGTCCGCAGTCATTCGGTCGACGATCGAATGACCAACGATCCGAACAGATTAGCAATCCTTGATCGCAGAAATAGGTGAGCGTCATCTGTCGAGTGCTCGGTGATGTTCTCACCCACAGCCGATTCGGCTGCTGGACGCTGAACTGGCCCCAGACGAGGTCGTCACGGACCGGCGGCCCGGATCGACGATGAAGTCCTCACTACTTGGCGAACACCGAGAGGACCCGCTGCTGCGAGCACAATCGGCGGACACGGTTCTCGCCGGCGACGATCCAGTGCGCGGGTAGTTCGTCGGCGATGAACCGCTACCCGAACTCTGGATCGTCGCCGGGGATAGCGAACGCGGCGTTGATCAGATGGTCGTCGTCCCGCTCCCGTCGGGACACGGGATCGGGTCCCCTCGTAGAACGCTTGCCGGGAGAATCCCGGCATCCGGCAGCACGCCGCGACGGGGATTCCGGCGGCGGAAGGGTCCCGGGCCAGCGAGAACATTCCTCCGAGCACGGCGTGCAAGGGTTGTAGAAGTCAGGAGTCGACCGATTCTGCAGGCGCGGACTGCATGACTTGGGAGTTCTTGATCGTCGATGCTGCACTCCTGATCGAGAGCAGAGCAACGAAACCGAAGAAGCAGGAAGCAGTGATAAAGAATCCCGGGGATACAGCGCTACCGGTTTCTCTGATCAGCCATGTGGATACGTAAGCTGCCGTTCCGCCGGTCACGAGATTCGCGAAGTTATTGGCCAGAGCGACACCGGTTACTCGTGTGCGCGAGTCGAATAGAGATGGCAAGACAGCCGATACGGCTACGACCACTATCGCCATTGCCAGTCCAAACACCAGGAAGGAACCGACCGCAACCGTTCGACTTCCCGTCGCTGTCAGGTGGAGAACCGGGAAGACCAACACGACGCACGCGATAATCCCACCTGTATACGCCTTGAGCGCCCCGACACGGTCGGTGATCAACCCGTACACCGGCATCAGGATCGTAATGCAGGCGATGATGCCTGCTGAGATCCATGCAACTTCGCTAGTCCCCAGATCATTTTCCCTCGCGAGATGTATACCGAGGTACGTGAAAACCATATACAGGCAGGCGCTGGCGGGGATCGAAATACCAATAGATTGAAGGACTCTCACGGTCTGTGTCTTGAGTAATGTCAGAAGTGGAGAATTCTCCACCGCGCCATCCTGAACAGACTTTTCGTGCTCGGAACTATCGTCGATTTTGCTTCTAGCCCATAGACAGATCGCAAGAAGGGGAACGCCCAACAGGAACGGGATGCGCCAACCCCACGACGCCATCTGCGACGCGGACAGCAGGCTCGACACCGAACCAACGCAGATTGCGGCTAGCGCAAACCCCCCGGTTACACCCAGGAAGACGAAGGAAGCCGCCAACCCTTTCCGCTTCGGTCCGGTGATCTCGTAGGCATACGTCATGGCGCCGCCGAATTCGCCGCCGGCCGAGAAGCCCTGAGCGAGGCGGGCCAGCACGAGCAGAATGGGCGCAATAATGCCTGCGGTCTCATACGTCGGAAGAAAGGCCATCAAGAGACTCGAGGCTCCCATGAGCAGCACGGACAGCAGCAGCACCGTCTTCCGCCCGCTGCGGTCGCCTACTCGACCGAAGAAGATGCCGCCGAGCGGACGCATGAGGTAAGCCGACGCAAAAACGGCCAGGCTGGCCAACAACGCAGCAGTCGGATCACTTCCGGGGAAAAACAACGGAGCCACTACCACTGCAAGATAGGCGTACACGGTGAAGTCGTAGTACTCGACGATTGTTCCCGTGGACGCGGCAATCAGGCCGCGTATTTTTCCTCTTTTCGCTACTTCGTCCGTTTTAGGTATGTCGTGCCGGTTCGTCATTGGTCTCTCTCACTCTGCGGTGGCGTCTAAACATGTGTGCATAGCTGTGATCGCCCTGAATGTCCGATACGCGGATTGATCCGCCCTGACGTAATTGGAGACATCGTTCAGACCATCTCGAGGATCGAGGCGGCGGCGGGGCTGTTCACGGTAGCGCGTGTCGTAGTCGTTCGGTGGAAATTAATCGATTGACGAATGGAGTCGGTCCGTGTTGAACAGCGGACCGACTCCATTCGGCAGTCTCCCACTCAACCTCGACGGTTAGCATCCGAGTAATGCCTCAAACCTGTTGAGGTGAACCGGAAATCTGTTCTCCTGCAGGTGCACAGTGCTTGTCCGAGAACGCCGCTGACCAACGGCGTGGTCTTGGCAGTCATCACTCACCAGCCCAGAACCCGAGTCAGATTCCGGCTCGGGCTGCTACGTCGCACGCCTTCGCCACGAGCGCGACCATGCGGTCGACTCGTTCGGTGGCGGCGACCGGCTTCCGATGTCGCGCCTGGTCAGGCATAGGGGTCTGCGAGCCCGACGTACCGGATGTCGAGGTATTCGTCGATTCCTTCGAAGCCGCCCTCGCGGCCGAGACCCGACTGCTTGACCCCGCCGAAGGGTGCGGCCGGGTTGGACACGACGCCGACGTTGATTCCCAGCATCCCGGATTCGAGTTCCTCGCTCATGCGGAGGGTGCGCGCGGTATCGCGGGTGTAGACGTAGGCGACGAGTCCGTATTCGGTGTCGTTGGCGACCTGGATGGCGTGCTCCTCGTCCTGGAAGGTCATGATCGGGGCCACGGGTCCGAAGACCTCTTCGCGGAGGATGCGCGCATCGGTGGTGACGCCGGTCAGCACCGTCGGGGAATAGAAGTAGCCATCGCCCGGCACCGGTCGACCGCCGGTGACGATCGCGGCGCCGTGTGCGACGGCGTCCTGGACCAGGTCGTGAACCTTGGCCCGGGACTCCTCGTCGATCAGTGGGCCGAGTTGGGAGTCCGCGTCGATACCGGGTCCGACGACCAGGCGCGCCATCTTGCCGGCGAGCTTGGTCGCGAACTCGTCCGCGACGGACTCGTGCACGATGAACCGATTCGCCGCCGTGCAGGCTTCCCCCATGTTCCGGAGTTTGGCGATCACGGCGCCGTCGACTGCTGCGTCGATGTCGGCATCGGCGAACACGAGAAAGGGCGCGTTGCCGCCAAGTTCCATGGAGGTCCGCAGCACCTGCTCCGCCGAGTCCGCGAGCAGCCGCCGGCCGACTTCGGTCGATCCGGTGAACGAGAGCTTCCGCAGCCGGGGGTCGGCGATGAGCGGGCCGGTGACCGCTCCGGCGCGCGAGGTGGGGATGACATTGAGCACGCCGGCCGGCAGCCCGACCTCTTCGAGGACCTGCGCGAACAGCAGGGTGGTCAGGGGCGTGAGCGTGGCGGGCTTGACGACCATGGTGCAGCCGGCGGCGATCGCGGGGGCGATCTTGCGGGTCGCCATGGCCAGCGGGAAGTTCCACGGGGTGATGAACAGGCAGGGGCCCACGGGACGCTTGTGGACCAGCAGTCTGGTCTTCCCGTCGGGTGCTGCCGAGTATCGGCCCGACACGCGGACGGCCTCCTCGGAGAACCACCGGAGGAACTCGGCGCCGTAGGTCACTTCGCCGCGCGCCTCGGCGAGCGGTTTGCCCATTTCCAGGGTCATCAGCATCGCGAAGTCGTCGGATCGAGCGATGACGGCGTCGAACGCCGCCCGCAGAAGTTCGGCACGTTCGCGGGGAGCTGTTCGTGACCAGGCCTTCTGAGCGGTGGCCGCGGCGTCGAGGGCGGTGGCTCCGTCGGCGACGGTGGCGTCGGCCACGACGGCGAGTTCTCGGCCGGTCGCCGGATCGTGCACGGGGAAGGTGTTCCCCGTCTCGGACGGACGCCACTGCCCGCCGATGTACAGTCCGGTCGGGACCGCTTCGAGTAGCGCCTGCTGGGAGGTCTGGGTGCTGGTCAAGGCTTCCTCACTTCTCATCGAAGATGATGACTTGCCGGATGGCGTTGCCGTCGGCGAGTTGGTCCATGGCGGAGTTGATGTCCGACAGTGCGATCCGGGACGAGATCAGCTTCTCGACCGGGAGTTTTCCGTCGCGCCACAGCTGCGCAAAGACCGGAATGTCGCGGGACGGTACCGCGGAGCCGAGGTAGCTGCCGATGATGGTCCGCGCGCCGGCCACCAGAGCGAGTGGCGAGATCGACGACCGGGCGTCCTGGGCCGGGAGTCCGACGGTGACGGTGGTGCCTCCGGGGGCGGTGGCGGCGAGGGCGGTCTCGAAGGCGCGTGGGTGCCCTGCCGCCTCGATGACGATCGGCGCCTGGATGTTCAGCTCGGCGACATCTTGGGGAGTGTAGGTCGCGGACGCACCCAACTTTGTTGCCTGGGTGAGCTTGTCGGGATTCGAGTCGACGCCGATCACCTCGCCCTCCCCGAGGGATAGCGCGGTGATCAGCGCCGCCATGCCGACACCGCCGAGCCCGACGACCATGACCGCTTGGCCCGGGGTTGGGCGACCGGCGTTGATGACCGCGCCGCCACCGGTGAGGACGGCGCACCCGAGTACGGCGGCGATGTCGGGTGGAACGTCGTCCCCGACGGGTACGACCGAATGCTGGTCGACGACAGCGTGTGTGGCGAAACCAGAGACGCCGAGGTGATGTTTGATGTCAGTGTCGTCGCGGTGCAGGCGGATACCGCCGCCGAGGAGGGTGCCCGCGTTGTTCGCTGCGCTGCCTGGGGAGCAGGGCAGTTTGCCGTCGGTTCGGCATTCGGCGCAATTGTTGCAGCGCGGCAGGAAGGCCATGACGACGCGCTGCCCGACGACCAAACCGGATACGCCGTCGCCGAGCTGTTCGACCCGGCCTGCCGCCTCGTGGCCGAGCAGCATGGGGATCGGCCGCGGCCGGTTGCCGTCGACGACGGACAGGTCGGAATGGCAAATTCCGGCCGCTTCGATCCGGACGAGGACCTCGCCGGGTCCCGGCGAATCGAGTTCGAGCTCGGTGATCGAGATCGGTGTGGAGTCCGCGTACGGCCGTGGACGGCCGCTCGCCTCGAGAACGGCTCCGCGAATCTTCATAATGTGTGTGTTTCCCTTCTGCGGCGTCTCACAGCACTGGCTGCGGACCGCTCTACCGGCAACGCGGATGTGCGGAATCAACGGGACTAGTCGGCGACGACTGATTGTGGACGGTGCAGCCGGTGGCGTTGAATCTTTCCCGAGCCGGTACGTGGAATCCCTGGTACGGCAATGAATTCAGCGGGGACTTTGAAGTAGGACAACGCCGCCGGGCAGCGACTCCGCAGATCGTCCTCATCGATGCCGCTGTCATCTGCTGCGACGATAAACGCGATGGGAACCTCTCCGAGCGCGTCGCGCGGCCGCCGCGACGCCGCGTCGGCCACCCTCTCGCATGGGCGGTGGTGGACCGTCGGTACCGCAATCGGCGCACCGGCTGGGCTGTGTGAGCACTGCAACGACATGGGTTGTTTGGGCACCGGAGGGTGGGTCGTTTCAGGCACCTACAGGTACGTCGGGAGAGCGTGATTCGTCACGGGACGAGGTCGGCTGCGGAGCTCTGCGCGTCGCGAAGCGCGATGACACTCATGGCGGAGAACTCCAGCGACCAAAGATTTCCGTGGTCCGGGTACTTGGCCGACATGGCGTCGATGAGGTCTTCGGCGCCCTTCGCGGTCTCGTAGGCGGCCGCGAAGTCCTGGATGTAGGCGCGGGTCTGCGCGATCATGGTCTCGGTCGCGTAATCGTCGCCGTCGGGCCGGCGGTGGCCGGCGACGATCATCCGAGGGTTGAGCTTCTCTACGAGGTCCACGGTCTCGAGCCAGTCCTGCCACTCCTTGGGCGTCGCCAGGCCGAGCATCGGGTGGATCTCGTTGTAGACGGCGTCACCGGCCACCACGGCATCGATCGCCGGGATGTGCACGATCGAGGTCGGGTGGATGTCGGCCTGCTTGACCTCGATGATCTTCAGTGGTGAGCCGTCGACGTACAGCGTGTCGCCCTCGATCGGGTCGGGGAGCGCATCGCTGACGACGCAGGCGTCGCCGAACATCATCGCCCACTGCTGACGGTGTTCCTCCATGTTGTCCTTCATGGCCTCGACGACCTGGGGCAGCGCGACACACTTCGCCTCCGGGAACCGCTCCATCAGGGGACCGATGCCAAGGTAGTGATCGGGGTGCGCATGCGTGATGTAGATCGTGGTGAGGGTCTTCCCGGTGCGTTCGATCAGGTCCCCGAGATCCCGGACGTCGTCCTCGAGGTACTGGGCGTCGATGAGAACTGCCTCGGTCGGGCCGCTCACGATGGTGGCGGTGGTCGGCGAGAAAGTCCCGGTGGGCATTTCGGGCCAATTGTGCGGGACCCGGGGCCAGCGGCCGACGTAGGTCGTCGCACGGATCGGCGGTGCAGCCGGCGACGATCCTGAGCCTGCGCTAGGTGAGTGAGCGTCGATGGTCACGGAGTACCTCCAGGGTTGCGGGTTGGGCAGCGCGTCTTCGCGGGGGCGTCGGGTCGGCGAGGCCGTCTAAGAGAGAGTAATCTCTACCACATGGCAGGGCAAGAGCAAGGCGCGGCTGCCCCATCCAGCAGGACCGCCTTTTACCGTCAATTGCCGCGACATCGGACCCAACGAACGCATCCTTGACCTGATAGTAATCACTCTCTATCATATGAGAGCAGCGGAGGCATGGGGAGCGGAAATGGCGACTTCCCATGACCGGCGGTCGGTTCCAGCGTGTCTTTCTCGCACACCCCCTCCCGCACTGCACCTCTCGGTGCATCGAATGCTCGGGTGTGCCTCCGCCGGGTGGGCTGATCAGTTCTTTGACACGAAAACGCACGGGCCCGGCCGGGCACGTCACCAACGAAAGGACGCGGATGCTTTCGACACAGTTCACCGAGGAATTCGGGATCGAGCACCCCATCGTGTGCGGTGGAATGACCGCCGTCGGCACCGCCGACCTGATCGCGCCGGTGGCCAACGCCGGAGCCCTCGGGTTCCTCACGGCACTCACCCAACCGACTCCGGAAGCCCTGGCCAAGGAGATCGCACGCTGCCGAACCATGACCGACCGCCCGTTCGGCGTCAACCTCACGATCCTTCCGACGCTCACCCCCGTGCCCTACGACGAGTACCGCGAAGCGATCATCGACAGCGGCATCACCATCGTCGAGACGGCCGGGTCCAATCCGGCAGAGCATGTCGCAGCGTTCAAGAAAGCGGGCATCAAAGTCATCCACAAAGCGGTGGCCGTGCGGCACGCCCTCAAAGCGGAAGCGATCGGCGTCGACGCAATCAGCATCGACGGCTTCGAGTGCGCCGGCCACCCAGGCAACGACGACATCCCCGGACTCGTCCTCATCCCCGCAGCCGCCCGCCAGGTTCGGATCCCCCTGATCGCCAGCGGCGGCTTCGCCACCGGCAGCGGCCTGGTCGCCGCCCTCGCCCTGGGCGCATCCGCAGTCAACATGGGCACCCGCTTCGTCGCCTCCACCGAAGCCCCCGTCCACCAAAACGTCAAAGACCAAATCGTCGCCAACGACGAACGCGCGACCCAACTGGTATTCCGCGAGTTCAACAACACCGCACGAGTGGCCCGCAACACGATCTCGGAGGAAATCGCCCGCCGCTCCGCACAACCCGGCGCCACCTTCGCCGACGTCGCCGACCTCGCCTCCGGAGCACGCGGACGCGACCGCGTCCTCACCCACGGCGACATGCACGACGGCATGTGGTGGGCCGGCCAAGCCCAGGGCCTGATCGACTCCGTGCAGAGCTGCCAGGAAATCGTCGACGGCATCATCGACGAGGCCGACCGCATCATCACCGGCCTCGGCCACACCATCCCGGCAACCGCCCGTACCGCAGCCCAGGCGGTCTGAGCATGGACTTCCAGACAATCCGGCACGACGTCAACGACGGCATCCTCACGATCACCCTGAACCGACCCGAACACCTCAACGCCTTCACCGTCACCATGGCCGAGGAACTCGAGCACTCCTTCCGCGCCGTCAACGACGACGACTCCGTCCGCGCCGTCATCGTCACCGGAGCCGGTCGCGCGTTCTGCGCCGGCATGGACCTCAGCGGCGAGGGCAACGTGTTCGGCCTCGACGAGCAACGCACACCAGGCCTGAGTGACATGGCCGACCTCGACGATCCGGCCATCGCCGCAGTCCGCGACACCGGCGGACGCTGCACACTCGCCATCCACGACTGCCGCAAACCCGTCATCGCCGCCCTCAACGGCCCAGCCGTGGGCATCGGCGCCACGATGACACTGGCAATGGACCGCCGACTGATGTCCACCTCCGCCCGAATCGGACTCGTCTTCGGCCGCATCGGCATCGTGCCCGAGGCCTGCTCGACCTGGTACCTACCCCGACTCGTCGGCCCCTCCGCAGCACTCGACCTGGTCCTGCGCGCCGACATCCTCGACGCCGAAACCGCACTGGCCGTCGGACTCGTCGACGAAATCCACCCCGGCGAGGACCTGCAAACCCAGGCCGCCGCAATCGCCGACGCCTGGACCCGGGACCGCTCCCCCGTCGCCGTGGCCCTGAGCCGACAAATGGTACGACGCAACGCCACCCTGACCCACCCCGACCAGGCCCACCGAATCGACTCACTCGCCATGTTCTGGACCAGCATCGGCGACGGCAAAGAAGGCGTCACCGCCTTCCTCGAGAAACGGAAACCCCACTTCCACGGACGCGCCTCCGAGATGCCCGACTTCTACAACGACTGGGTGGCGGGCCGGGCCTCTGCTTCAGCGCCTGCGCACCGGAAGTGATGCGGTCGCGACCGCTCGAAGGCGAGATTCGCTCCGCGTGACTGTGATGCCTGCAGACGCGAAAGCCTGTGTTTTCGTGCCCCTTCCACGTTTGCCGCCGGACTCTCCACGTCATCCGAGGTGTCACGCCTACCTATCGCGACGGCACGACACCTCGGATGACGTGAGCAACTCCGCGCCAGCCTGACACTCACTGACCCACGAGAACAGAAGTAGCAGCACGGTCATCAAAACTGCCAATAAGAACATGCCCCCGCGAACATCCAGCCATGCCGGAGGTCCTCCAGTCCCCTGATCGGTCAGGCGGCGTGCATCGGTGACGGCAAGCCGTACAACATTGCGTTGATCGCCCTCTATCCCGACGCCGCCGCCGGGAAGTCGGCGAGCGATCCCGCCACCATCGCCGAGATCGTGGCCGGTGTGGAGTTCGCCAACAGCCACTTTTCACTGTCGAGCCGATCAAGAAGTTCAAAGTCGTCGACGAGCAGTGGCTGCCCGGGAGCAACGAACTCACGCCCACGTTGAAGGTCAAGCGCAAGAACGAGGCGGCGAAGCATGCTCCCAGATCGGTGAGCTCTATGCACAGTAGGCAATCTCGAACCAGTCACTGGGGTCCAGTGTGGTGCCGACGAGGCTCTTCAACCCGTCGACGGTGGTGGTTGTGGGCATGGCGGCTACTTTCGACGCGATGGGCTTGTGGGTACGGTGCGATCAGGTGATGGTCATACCGCCATCGACGCGAGGGTTTGTCTGGTTACGTACCCGGCGGCATCGGCATCGGCATCGGCATCGGCATCGGCATCGGCATCGACGACATCCAACGGCGCCGCACGAGAACCGGCATCCACCACACGTCCGCATCGATCTATCCGGAGCCGGTCAGAATTTCGCGGATGGTTCACCCGACGACGATTCCCAACGCCCTAAGGACGTTCCGTGACCGAAGACACCGCTCGCAGGCCACCGGTGACACGCCGGGGCATCCGCACCCGCCAATCCCTTGTCGACGCTGCGCGAGTCATCTTCGAGCGCGACGGCTATCTCGCCGCTCGGTTGACCGACATCACCGCCGAAGCCAGCTGCTCCACCGGAACCTTCTACACGTACTTCAACGATAAGGAGGCGATCTTTGCCGCTGTCATGGAAGCGACGAAGAACGAGATGCTCCACCCCCGGATGGAGCACGTCGATGGGGTCGATGATCCGGCCGCGATCATCGAGGCGAGCAATCGTGCCTATTTCGAGAGTTACCGCCGCAACGCGAAGCTCATGCAGCTACTCGAGCAGGTGGCGAACATCGATCCCAATGTCCGGGAGTTGCGGCAGGCTCGCAGCCGGGTCTTCGTCGAACGCAACGCTTCTGGGATCAAGGATCTCCAGGAGCGAGGTCTTGCCGATCCCGACCTCGATTCCGTGATGGCCTCGCGCGCGCTCTCCGGTATGACGAGCAGGATTGCGTTCTCCACCTTCGTGCTCAACGAAAGGGTCGACTTCGAGGAGCTCGTCTACACCGCGACACGGCTGTGGTGCAATGGGTTGCGCATCGCGCATCACCCCTCCAGGAGGAAAGCCACCGACAAGAGCTGACAGCCGGCTGGGGCCTTCCGAAGGGCCACGTCAGTCGGCTTGAAGTCGAGATCTTCGGGGCACGCCGGGCACCCGCTCGGGAGACGGTTTCGACTCGTTTTGCCCGCTCCTGTACGCCGGATGCTGTCATGGCGCAGCAGCCGGGTCCAAAAGGAGGTGGAGAGTCGGAGCCTTGTAGAGCGCTCCTCATCCTCGGACAACGATCGCGCCCTCGAGCGCGTTCGCACCGGACCCTCCAACACCACTAGGCCTTGGATCCACAGTTGTCCGCCCATCGTCAACCACGCGTTCGCGTCGAATGGGTATGCCTCGGGAGTGTGGAGTTGGTTGGCGCCTGCGTGCTGGCCTAGGAGGAATGTACGAACTCATGCACGTCCTCGTGCTCCTCGGTGAATGCAAGCCCCACGGCGCTCCCGCCTTCCACACCGGGTGGTGGGCGGACAGTCTTTGGTAGCGTGTTCGGCAGTTGTGAGATCTCGGGCGTTCCCCACGACCGGGGTGACGCGGGTTGATCTCGGACGCGAATACGCACTCGCCGCGCGCAATACGCCGTTGACACGGCGCAGTCCGGCACCAGCCCATCGCAGGCTATTCCAGCAAGAGTCGGGCGACTTCGCCGCTTACTTGTCAGATTTTGTGCACTTATCAGGTGACTGCGACGCTTGCGTCGGGATATACCCTTTCGCGCCGCGGCAGGAACCAGGCGATGGCGAGTGCTCCCAACGTCGCGAGCCCGGCCGCCGCGAAAGCAAGCCGCAAACCAGTTGCGGTGGTGTACTCGTGGCCGCCCACCGCCACCACATTCTGCGCGAGGAGCACGGCGACGACAGCACTGGCGGTGGAGGTACCGATCGACCGCATCAAGGTGTTCAAGCCGTTGGCGGCACCAGTCTCATGCTCTGGAACCGAATGGATGATCAGTGTCGGCAGCGCCGCATACGCGAAACCGATCCCGACACCGATGAAGCAGCCGACGAGCACGATGTGCCACACCTGCGTCATCAACACCAGTGCCACACCATATCCGGCCGCGATCGTCGCAGCGCCGATGATCAGACTGGTGCGGGGCCCACGGGCGGCGGAGACCCGTGCGGCGAGCGGCGAGACGGCCATCATGATCAGACCGGTCGGGACCATGCACAAGCTCGCCACCACCATCGACTGCCCCAACCCGACCCCGGTGACGGCGGGCATCTCGAGCAGTTGCGGCAGCACCACCGACGACGCGAACAGACCGAAACCAACAGCGACCGACGCGAGGTTCGTCAGCAGCACCGGACGACGGATGCTGACGCGTAGATCGACGAGCGGACTATGTGAGCGCCATTGGTAGCACCCCCAGACCACCAGCACGAGTAGTCCTCCCACGGCGCAGACGAGGGTCGGCGCGGCGGCCCAGCCCCAATCACTGCCCTTGGAGACCGCCAGCAGCAGTCCCGTGAGCCCGACGGCCAATCCGAGCGCCCCCGCAATGTCGAAGCGCATGTCCAGATGCCGTGGACCCGCCGGCACGATCACCCACAGCGCCCCCGCACCGAGGACGCTGAGCGCACCCGACATCCAGAACAACATGTGCCAGTTGTAATGCTGTGTAGCGAACGCCGACAGCGGCATTCCCACGGCCGCACCCACTCCCAGTGTGGAGCTCATCAACGCAACGGACCGGCCCAGTCGCTCGGGCGGGATGGTATCGCGCAGCATGCCGATTCCCAGCGGGATCATGCCCAGGCCGGCACCCTGGAAGGCTCGACCCACGACCATCGGGATAAGGGTGGTAGTCACTGCCGCCAGGAGCGAGCCGACCAGGATCGCGCCGAGCAGGACGAGCGCCACCCTCTTCTTACCGAAGATGTCGCCGAGGCGTCCCGAGATCGGGGTGAAGACGGCGCCCGCCAGGAGCGTGGTGGTAACGATCCACGACGCATTGGAAGGGCTCGTCGAGAGCAACCGCGGAAGTTCGGGGACGAGTGGGATCATGAGCGTCTGCATGAACGAGCAGATCACCCCGCATCCGGCGAGCGTCGCGGTGATTAGAACAGGGCTACCGGTACTACCGGTGACAGGCGGAGCTAGTACGTTCGCGGACATCAATCACGACCATTTCACATCAACTAGTTAGCACATGCATCTTCTTCCGCTCATCAAGACCTGCTGCAATGAGAAGGCGAAGGCCAGGAAGTCGAACGTATCGCTGTCGTGCGAGCCCGGTGGCACGCCACCTCGAGGGACCGCCACAGGGCGCTGCGGTTCACACAGATGCTCGTGGACGCCGGCATCGCCCCGTCCATCGGCAGCGTCGGAGACAGGCTCGACAACTCGCTCGCGGAAAATCTGTGGTCAGCACGAGATCGAATCATCTACTGACCCGCAACTACATTCCCGACCAGAGCGGAGGGGAAAAACAACGGAGCCACTACCACTGCAAGATAGGCGTACACGGTGAAGTCGTAGTACTCGACGATTGTTCCCGTGGACGCGGCAATCAGGCCGCGTATTTTTCCTCTTTTCGCTACTTCGTCCGTTTTAGGTATGTCGTGCCGGTTCGTCATTGGTCTCTCACTCTGCGGTGGCGATCTAAACATGTGTGCATAGCTGTGATCGCCCTGAATGTCCGATACGCGGATTGATCCGCCCTGACGTAAGTGGAGACTTCGTTCAGGCCATCTCGAGGATCGAGGCGGCGGTGGGGCTGTTCACGGTAGTGCGTGTCGTAGTCGTTCGGTGGGAATTGGTCGATTGACGAATGGAGTCGGTCCGTGTTGAACAGCGGACCGACTCCATTCGGCAGTCTCCCACTCAACCTCGGCGGCTAGCATCCGAGTGATACCTCGAACCTGTTGAGGTGAACCGGAAACCTGTTCTCCTGCAGGTGCACAGTGCTTGTCCGAGAACGCCGCTGACCCACGGCGTGGTCTTGGTAGTCATCACTCACCAGCCCAGAACCCGAGTCAGATTCCGGCTCGGGCTGCTATGTCGCACGCCTTTTCCACGAGCGCGTCGATACGCTCCACCGTCGGCGTTCCTGCTGCTGCTTTGTTCTGCGGTTCATCTCGCGCCCGACGCATGACACCCTCGGCGATGACCGCGACCTTCCACATTCCGAGCGCATGCCAGAACCCGAGGTCTTTCAAATCGCGCCCGGTCTCGTCGAAATACACCTGGGCGATCTCGGCTCGGTCGGGAAAGCCGTCGAGCGTCGAAGCCGGGAATTCACCACCGAACGTCTCGCCGGGCTCGGGCCAGTAGGCGAGCAGACTGCCGAGATCGGCGAGTGGATCGCCCAGGGTGCACAATTCCCAGTCGAGTGCCGCGGTGACGTCGCCGGTGTCAGTGGACGTGATGACGTTGCGGAGATGAAAGTCCCCGTGCACCAATGTCAGCTCGTGTTGTTCGGGCACAGACTCGACGAGCCGACGCGTCAGATCATCGAGGGCGGGCAACTCGCGGGTCTTCGATTGCTCCCACTGCCCCGCCCACCGTTTGAGTTGACGCTGCGCATACGGCTTGTGGCTGGCCAGATCGATCAGCCCCGTCTGCTCGAGGTCGACCGCATGAATCTTCGCGAGCGTGCGGGGTAGGGACAGGCCGATCGCCCGCCGTCGCTCGGGTGTCAGCGCCTGCGCCTCCGACATCCGGTCGACCACCTGCCCCTCGACGAACTCCATCAGCAGCAGCGGCACGTCGGTGACCGCCGGGTCTTCGGTGAAGCCGAACACCCGCGGGGTCGGCACCGCGGTGTCCTGCAGTGCGGAGAGTATTCGGGCCTCACGGGCCACGTCGTGTGCCGACGCGAGAAGGTGCCCCAGCGGTGGGCGCCGCAGCACCCACCGCCCACCGACCCTGTCGCGAACGAGGTAGGTGAGGTTCGACTGACCGAGACCGATCCGGTCGAAAGTCAGTGTGCCCGTGTAATCGACGCCCGTGGTGTGCAACCATCGGGCCACGGCGGCGGTGTCGATTCCGACGATACCCACGCTAGACACCGAGCTGGACCTCCTGCCGGAACGGGAGAACGTCACCGAGCACCTGCCCGCCATCGATGACCAGAGTTTCGCCGGTGACCCAGCTGGCTGCGTCGGAGACGAGGAACGCGACAGCCGAGCCGATGTCCTCGGGTTCACCGATCCGCCCGAGGGCCGTTGAGGCGGACACCGCCGACTCGTGTTCCTTCCACAGTGCCTCGGCGAGCTTGGTCCGCACCACGCCGGGGGCGACGGCGTTGACCCGCACCTTCGGTGAAAGTTCCAGTGCCAGTTGTTTCGTGAGGTGAATGAGCGCCGCCTTCGACGCGTTGTACACGCCGATGTTCGCCTCGGCCGCCATACCGCCGATGGAGGCGGTGTTGACGACGGCGCCGCCGTGCTCACCCATCCATGCCTTTGTGGCGAGACCCGTCCACAGCACCGGTGCCCACACGTTTATATCGAAGGTCTTGGTGAAGCGCTCGTGGTCCTGGTCGACGATCGGACCGTACGCGCGGTTTGTTCCCGCGTTGTTGACGAGGATGTCCACACTGCCGAACCGCTCGAGAGTCAGATCGATGCACCGCCGGGCGGCGTCTTCGTCGACGGCATGGGCGGCGACACCGATCGCGGTGCCCCCGACCTGTGCTGCGGCGGCGTCCGCCGAGTCCTGCGACCGAGAGGTGAGCACGACGTTGGCGCCGGCGGCGGCGATGGCCTGGGCGGCCGCGAGGCCGATGCCCCGCGAGGCGCCGGCAACAATGGCGGTGCGTCCGGTGAGGTCGAGTCCGGTCATCTCAGCTCACCGCAACCTTGTGGCCGTTGGTCGAGGACGCGGGCGCCGAATCGCGGTACCGCCGGAGTTCCTGGCGCGCGATGGACCGCTTGTGCACCTCGTCGGGGCCGTCCGCCAGTCGCAGTGTGCGCTGGTGCGCCCAGGCCATGGCGAGCGGGAAGTCGTCGGTGACACCGGCGCCGCCGTGCACCTGGATCGCCCGATCGATGATCTTCAGCGCAACGTTCGGCCCCACCACCTTGATCGCCGCGATCTCGGTGCGCGCCTCCTTGTTCCCGACCGTGTCCATGAGGTGAGCCGCCTTGAACGTGAGCAATCGGATCATCTCGATCTCGATCCGGGCCTCGGCGATCCAATCCTGGATGTTCGCGTTCTCGCTGACCGGTTTCCCGAACGTCACCCGCGACGACGCCCGCCGGCACATCAGCTCGAGCGCCCGCTCGGCCATCCCGATCGATCGCATGCAGTGGTGGATCCGGCCCGGCCCCAGGCGCGCCTGGGAGATCGCGAATCCCTCGCCCTCACCCTTGAGCACATCCTTGGCCGGAACCCTCACGTCGGCGAAGTCGATCTCCGCGTGGCCCTCTCGGTCCTGGTATCCGAACACCGGAAGTCCCCGCATCACCGTGACACCGGGCGCATCTATGGGGACGACCATCATCGACTGCTGCCGGTGCGGCGCCGCCGACGGATCGGTCTTGCCCATCACGATCAGCACCTTGCAGTTGCGGTGTAACGCATTTGACGCGAACCACTTTCGGCCGTTGAGCACATACTCGTCGCCGTCGCGGACCATCGAGAGTTCGACGTTGGTGGCGTCGGAACTTGCCACCGCCGGCTCGGTCATCGCGAATGCCGAGGCCATCGTCCCGTCGAGCAGCGGCTTGAGGTACTTCTCCTTGTGCTCCTCGGTGCCGAAGAGTTCGAGCACTTCCATGTTCCCGGTGTCGGGTGCGTTGCAGTTACACGCCTCCGGGGCGATGTGGCTGCGGCCCATGATCTCCGCCAACGGGGCGTACTCGAGGTTCGTCAGCCCTGGCCCGGTGTCGGGATGGGGGTGGAAGAGGTTCCACAACCCGCGGCTACGCGCCTCCGCCTTCAACTCCTCGAGGATCGGCGGCTGGAAGTGCGGATCGCCCGATTCGCGCATCTGCTCTTCGTACACCGCCTCCGCGGGATACACGTGGGAGTCCATGAACTCCAGCAGATCGGCCTGGTACTTCTTCGCGCGGTCAGAGATGTCGAACAGGGACACGGGAACTCCTTGTAGGTAGGGAGGGAAATGTGGGTGTGCGCTTGTCGAGGTGGCTCTGTACACCCTCAACGAGGTCTTCGCCTCGGAAAGAGTCGAACATCAGACCTTCCGCGCGGGACACGGAGTCGGCGTAGGTGCCGTCCGCGTCGGTCTGTAGTTGTTGTTTGATCACAGCCATCGAGGTCGGTGAGCACTGCGTGGCCAGCTGCTGGGCGTACGACACCGCCGCGGCGAGCACGTTTCCATCGACGATCAGGTGATCGACGAGTCCGATCCGAAGCGCTTCCTCTGCGTCGACCATCCGACTCGACAGCAGCAGGTCCGCCGCGCGGCTTCGTCCGACCAACCGTGGCAGCAGCCAGGAGATGCCGTATTCGGCGATCAGCCCACGCTGAGCGAAGGCGGTGGTGAAACGCGCAGCCGGTGAAGCAAACCGGACATCGCAATAGAGCGCCTCGACCATCCCGAGCCCCGCCGCGACGCCGTTGACCGCACCGATGAGCGGCTTGCGCAGCCGCAGCGGGACGTCACGCGGCCGACGATCCAGCAGGTCGGTGGCATCACCCACCGCCTGCAGATGCGTCAGGTCGGCACCGGCACAGAACCCGCGACCTGCCCCCGTCACGACGACAGCACGCACGTCCGGGTCGTCTTCGGCTGCGTCGAGCAGATCGAAATAACGGTCCTCGAGTTCGTCCGTCCAGGCATTAAGTTTCGACGGCCGGTTGAACGTCAGAACCAGCACCGGTCCGCGACGCTCGGCGAGCACGAAATCCTGTTGCCCACCCGTCATGCGTGTTCCAGCAGTGAGCTCTGGTAGCGGCGCATCCCGCGCAGCCAGCGGTCGTAGTCGGAACTCTTTTGCCGGTACATGGTGAGGACGCGCTCGTGGGGCAAGATCAGGAATGTATCCCGGTCGACGGCGTCCAGCACAATGTCGGCGACCTCCGCCGGCTGGAGCACGTCCCCCGCAGAGATCACGGCCCGTGTGGCCGCAACACCGAGCGGATCCCCCGAGTCTTCACCCGAGCGCATCAACTTCGTCTCCACTCCCATCGGGCAGAGGCAGCTCACCCGGATTCCTCGGTCTCCGTACGTCACCGACAGCCATTCGGCGAATGCGACAGCCGCGTGCTTGGTGACTGCATAGGTGGCGGAGCCGATCTGCGTGAGTAAGCCCGCTGCAGACGCCGTCGTGACGAAGTAACCCTCACCGCGCTCGATCCACATGGGCACCAACTGCTGGGCGGCGCGAATGTGGGCGCGGACGTTGACGTCGAAGGCTCGATCCCAGGCGGCGTCGTCGGCATCGAGGCCCGGCGCTCCCCCGATCCCGGCGTTGGCGAAGTACAGGTCCACCGGACCCAATTCGGTCTCTGCCCGCTCGATGACGCGCCGAATCTGCTCGGAGTCTGCGATATCCGCACCTTCCGCGAGAGCCGATCCGGGGTGCCGTTCATTGATGCGGTCCGCAACCGCGGTGGCTGCTTTCGGGTCGAGATCGGCCACAAGTACCCGCGCACCCCGTTCGGCGAGACGTTCGGCGATCGCTCCGCCGATCCCGTTTCCACCGCCGGTCACGATGGCGACCTTCCGTGCAACCTTCACGAGGCTTCCTCTCCTTCGCCGTGCACTGTGACTCGCGTCCCTTTTTCGTATAGTCCGAATCTGGCGTCAAGTTCAAGTGCAAGGGCCGCAATATTTGCGCGATAGTTATCGCTCTCTATCGTAGCGGTGAATGACGATAATGGAAGGGGCAGGCGCGTCTCGTACAGGCAGCCGGCACCGTCGAGGCTCCTGTCCGTTCGAAGTCGCGCTGCGAGGCGGTCCACACCACCGGTCGCCCGGGCCCAGCAGATCGATACACCGGTCCTCGTGGAGCCTGCACCACATCGCATGGCCGACGCAGCGCAGGGACGCGCCGGTCGATGGACTTCCTGTGGCCGCCAAAACGGATTCATCTCGTCCCGTCGACAGTTCCTGACAATCCGCCTCGTGGCGGATCGGGTCGTCGGAGCGCCCCTGGTCGGCCGTGGGGTGGTTGGAGTGAGGACGCACGGCCCGGCCGAGCTCAGGCACGAATGAAAGGACGCCATGCTCTCGACACGGTTCGGGATCGAGCACCCCATGGTGTGCGGTGGAATGACCGCCGTCGGCACCGCCGACCTGATCGCGCCGGTGGCCAACGCCGGAGCCCTCGGGTTCCTCACGGCACTCACCCAACCGACTCCCGAGGCGCTGGCCAAGGAGATCGCACGCTGCCGAACCATGACCGACCGCCCGTTCGGCGTCAACCTCACGATCCTCCCGACGCTCACCCCCGTGCCCTACGACGAGTACCGCGAGGTGATCGTCGGCCCGTCCTTCGAGACCATGTAACTGATCACGAGTTCGCGGGGACGTAGGTCGTCTTTATTCTCGGGTTCGACCCCGAGCAGCAGGTGCCCCCACACCGCTTTGTCCCAGGTGATCATCTCTGCGTCGACGGCCTTCTGCAGAAGCCAATGTCCGGCGAGATATTAGCCGTCGCTGACTTGGCTAGGGGTGAGTCGGTCGAGTCGGTCGGTGTGCAGTGTCAGCAATACCATTGCGGTCCTTTCAGAGTGGATTTCGGTCGAGGACGTCGTGGCCCGGCTCGCCGGAGCTCACAGGGCGTCATCGACCTTCCGCCGGAGTCGGTCTGCCGTTTCGGCCCACTCGAGAGTCGATCCCGGATTTGTGCCAGTTCTCCGTGCACTTCGGGTGCCGTCAGTGATTCGGTGCCACGACGAAGGCGCCGACTCCTTGGCGGGCTTCGAGCAGTCCTTCCTCGGCGACACACTGCTGCGCGGCGCGCACGGTATTCAGGCTGCGGATCCCGTACTCCTCTTGCAGTTCGCTGATACCACTACGGTCCTCGCCGCGATGGACAGCGCAACAAAGTCCTACTAGCTGCTCGCGTGACCGCCCGCTGAAATGGCACCGGCATTGGGGCGCGACGAGCGCTAATACTGCAACGACAGTTTGTGATGTCGATGTTTGGAGTGGCTGGCGCGCACTCCGGCCTGGCTGGCGCGGCGCCAGTTCGATCGGTGCCAGACATGCACGAGGGCGTGTTCGACCGGAGGGGCGACACGGCCCAAACAATCGCCGGATCTCGTTGACTATCAGAGGTATTAGATCTCGGGCGCCGACTGGAGATCCCCCTTTTGAGCGCCGCGGCGCAGGATCGTCAGGAAGGCAGCCGCAGTCATCGACAAAGTGATGTGCCGGTACCAGGCCGAGTACGCACGCACCTGGAGTGGTCGAGTCCGGTCTCGTTCTTGGTGGTTCGGAAGCACTCCTCGATCGCCCAGAACGCGGTGAACCCCGCTGACCACTCCAGCACCTCTGACTGCCCATTGGATCAATTACCACAACGGTCTCGGTCACAAACTGTCGTTGCAGTACCAAAGACCGAGCCGCCGCACCCGTTCCCGTCGTCGTTCTCGGCGGACCATGACCCGTTGCTCCAGCACGGCAGCACCGCCACCGCGTCGCGGCCGTGGCGACGATGGGCCCCTCAACAGGTACCTACGTAGGTATATACCCGCGTGTGCCGCAGCAGGCCCAGCGGGCATGCTCGAGCCCAGTACGCAATGTGGTTTTGCACACTTTTACGCCCGTCAGATAGAAGCAGCACACCAATGCCGCTGTGGCAGCTGTTCACCCCGTAGAACGCCTACACCGTTGAAGGAACCATTTGAATTATTGGCCCGCCGCCGGAGTCGGCCGTCGAGGCCGCGCTGGTTCGAGGAGAACCGGAGCTCGTCGAACAGCGCCGAAGAACTGATCGTGGCGCCTGCCTGAACAGGCAATCCACAAGACACCTACTGGAATGGAGAAGCCGATGCGTGAAGATATCGAGTTCGACGCTGAGGGAGTGACGCTGCGCGGCTGGTTCTACAAACCTGACGACGCGTCCGGTGAGCTGCCGTGCATCATCTTGACGCACGGGTTTTCGTGTACCAAGGAGATGGGTCTCGAACCCTTCGCCGAGGTGTTTACCGCCGCGGGGTTCGCTTGCGTGGTCTACGACCACCGGGGGTTCGGTGCCTCGGACACGGCGCCGGGCAAGCCCCGGCAGGAGATCGACCCGTGGGACCAGATCCACGACTGCCAGCACGCGATCACCTACGCGCAGGGCCGGCCCGAGGTCGACGCCTCGCGGATCGGGGTGTGGGGTTCGAGCTACTCGGGCGGGAACGCGTTCGTGGTCGCGGCGTTCGATCGCCGCGTGAAGGCCGTGTGCGGTCAGGTGCCTGGTGTCTCGATGCGGCGCGCATTCGAGGCGGGTGTGCCCGAGGAGTTCTGGCAGGCGGCATGGGACGGGCAGGGCGCCGATCGGCTTGCGCGTGCCCGAGGAGAGGCACCGGCGATGATTCCGGTGGTCACCGCGGACCCGACGCAGCCGGCCGTCATGCCGACGCCCGATGCCTACGCGTTCTTCTCGGCTTACGAGGGGACCGCGTGGCGCAACGAGGTGACGATGCGCTCGTTGGAGCTGAATTACGAGCCGGGCCAGTTTCTCAAGTTCGTCGCTCCTACCCCGCTGCTGATGGTGGTTGCCGAGGACGACAACGTTGTGACGCCGGCGGAGTGGGCCAAGGAGGCGTTCGAGACCGCGGCAGAACCCAAACGTCTCGTCTCGATCCCCGGCGGCCACTTCGACGCATACACCGGTCACCCCTTCGAGCTCTCCTCGGGCGCGGCACGCGACTGGTTCCTCGAGCACCTGGCGCAGAAGGTCGCCCCGGCATCGGTCTGACATCCGGGGTCTACCCCGCTGCGGTCCTGGCAATAAGCGGGTACGGAGCGGGACTACGGCTGGGAAATGATCATCAGCGAGTTGCCGGCCGATCCGGAAGATCAACGGGTTCTCCCCGCCGCCGTTCCGCTCGTCGCGGAGGTGCTGTGGCGGTAGGAAACAACCCAAGCGCCGCGACGGCAACTACATCGGTGCATGAGGCCCTCGACAAGATGCCCCGCTTCTTGCGATCTCGCGGTGATTGCAGTCCGCATCCCGAATCAACACGCCTCGTCCAATCCGGGCGTGGTCATCGAAAGTGTGAGCACTCGGCTCACGACGAAAAAGGAGAAATAGTCATGCCGTTCTGGAGAATCCACCACCCTGTTGGGGCCTACACCGACCAGGACAAGGAGGACTTCGCGAAGGCCATCACAGCTCGCTACGCGGCAGAAATGCCGGCCTTCTACTGCGACGTGTTCTTCTACGAGGTGGAGAAAAGGAACGCGTTCAGGGGTGGCGAGGCCGTCGACAACTTTGTTCGCCTCCAGGTGGAACACATCGCACGAGCGATCGACGGCAAGGTGATGCAGGAGTTCATCATGGACATGCTGACCGAGACCATCAGGCCTTGGCTCGACGGCCGGGGACACGATTGGGAAATAAGCATCGGGGAGATGCCGGCCGAGCTGTGGAGGGTCGACGGGCTCACTCCGCCGCCGTTCCGCTCGCCGGCGGAGAAGCGGTGGATGAAGGACAACAAATCATCCCCGTACGACTGGACCGAAACGGTCGGTCTTAACGCGGATGGCCAGATCGTGGGGTTGGTCGATCCCAGGGGCTGAATACCTAGCGACCCACAGTCTGACCAACGCTCCGTGATCCCGGCCCGGGTCTCTGTGCCCCCACAGACTCGGGCCGTCGGCCCGTTCGAGCAACTGCAGAAGGCGAGAACCGATGCCTTACGTGCCCCTCAATCCGGCCACCGGTAGGCAACTGCTCACGTTCGAGACCACCAAGGATCCCGACCTGGCCGTAAGTCTGGTGCGCTTGCGTGGTCGTGGTCGTGGCCGATGTTCGAGTGTGAGGCGAAAGTTGGACCGATCAACATTTTCCGGCTCCGCGCATGCTCGTCACGGGCGGCTCATCGGACATCGAGTGGTCGGTAGCCCGGATGCTTGCGCTTGCCGGGTCAGCTGTCGGCATCTTCGGTCGAAATGCGACACGGTCAGCAAGGCCGTCGAGTAACTCGGCGGATCTGGTGAGGGCCCGTGTTCTCGGCAGTAGCCGACGTGGCAGACGAATGACACTATTGGCTTTTAAAAATGGTAGGGATCGCTCTCTACGGTAGCGGGCGATCACATGGAGAGGCAGAAATCACAATGCACGCACTCGAAGTCGCCAACGATCCCGGCGAGGCGTTTACTCGCGCACTACACGCTGCGACCCTGTGCGAGGCGTTCCAGATCACCGCGGCCGCGCGGGCCGACCAAGTCGCTCTGCGCACTGTCGACGGAGGCGTCTCACTGACGTTCGCCGCACTCTCGGAGAGAGTCCGACGCCTGACGGCCGGCTTGGCGGCGCTGGGTGTTCGGCGCGGCGACACCGTCGGCATCATGCTCACGAATCGGCCGGAGTTTCACATCGTCGACCTGGCCGCCATGCACCTCGGTGCCCTGCCGTTCTCGATCTACAACACGTCCGCACACAATCAGATCGAATATCTGTTCGGTGATGCCGGAAACCGGATCGTGATCACCGAGCGAGCGTTCGTCGAACGCCTCGTGGCCGTGCGCGATGGCGGCACCCCGCTCGACCTGATCGTCGTGGTCGACGGCGCACTGGAGGGGACGCTCAGCCTCGAGGACGTGGAAGCAGCGGGCGACCCGGACTTCGATTTCGACGCAACGTGGTCGGCGGTCGCTCCTGATGACCTCCTGACACTCATCTACACCTCAGGCACCACAGGCCCACCCAAGGGTGTAGAACTCACTCACCACAACCTGATGAGTCAAGTTCGCGCGCTCCAACAGGCAATGCCCACCACACCGGGCGGTCGCTTCGTCTCCTTCCTTCCCTCCGCGCACATCGGTGATCGGTGGGGTGCGCACTATTGCGCTCTGATGATCTGGGGATTCACGGTCACGCCACATCCGGTCGGCGGCGAGATACTGGACGTCGTGGAGCAGGTGCGTCCGACGGTGTTCCAGCCGGTGCCCCGTATCTGGGAGAAGGCCAAGGCCAAAGTGGAGGCTCAGCTCGAGGCCGACCCCAACTGGGCACGGCGCGCACTGATGCGCTGGGCCATCGACATCGGGATCAAGAAGGCACAGGCCGCACGCGACAACCGTTCTCTCGGCAAGATCTTCGACATTCAGGCATCGGTCGCGGCCGCGCTCATCGGCGACAGGTTTCGTCGAATGCTGGGCTTGGAGAAAATAGACTGGGTCCTCTCTGGATCGGCCCCGACTCCCCGCGACGTGTTCGCGTTCTTCTCGGCAATCGGTATTCCCATCTGCGAAGTGTGGGGCATGAGCGAAACGTCCCTTGCCATCACCGTCAATCCGCGCGACGCCATCCGGGAGGGCACGGTGGGGCTACCCCTGCCCGGAATCGAGGTGAAAGTCGCCGAGGACGGGGAGCTGCTCGTCCGTGGGGCGACAGTCATGCGTGGCTACCGGAACAAGCCCGACCAGACCGCCGAGGCAATCGATAAAGATTGGTGGCTCCATACCGGTGACATCGGGACGGTCGACGAGGACGGCTACGTGCGGATCGTCGATCGCAAGAAGGAGATCATCATCAATGCGGCCGGTAAGAACATGTCCCCGGCGAATATCGAGTCACGGTTGCGGTCGAGCAGCCCGTTGATCGGGCAGGTCGCCTGTATCGGTGACGGACGGCTGTACAACGTCGCGTTGATCACCCTCGACCCCGACACGGCTGCCGGGAGATCGGCAAGCGATCCCGCCGTTATCGCCGAGGTTGCAGCCGGGGTCGATCTTGCAAACTCTCAACTTTCCAGGGTGGAGCAGATCAAGAAGTTCAGGGTGGTCGAGGATTACTGGCTGCCCGGAAGTGACGTGCTCACACCCACGATGAAGATCAAACGCAGGAATGTCACGACAAGGTACGCCACTCAGATCGACGACCTCTACTCGACATAGACGTGCCCGGCACAGGGGGCGACGTTGAACGCACGAACACCCGTCGACGAACGAGTCGTGCCGGTGGCGACTTCCTGAGAAGGGCAGTTTCGTTCTGCCGTTCCACCTTCGGTGACTCTTCACCATTCTGTCCGACGGGCACTGTGACGCAACATCACGAAAGCGGTGTGTGCTCAGGCCCCCGCGATATGCGAAAGTCCTGGGCCCCTTGCTTTTTGAGTGTGATAGAGATTACTCTCTCCATAACGCTGGCCGGCAAACCACGGCCACCCAAGGCAAACCAACCCCGAACCTCTGGAGGACACATGACCATCGACGCTCACCCCACTGCGGTCGCACCGTCAATTCGCGCGACGGTGTACGTCGGTAGGTGGCCCGAATTTCCCAGCCCGTTCCCGGGGCCGGAAACCGGTACCTTCCCGCCCTGCACGTCGACCATCGTGAGCGGTCCTACCGAAGTAGTACTCATCGATGCCCAATATCTCAAAGAGGACGTCCGGGACCTCGGCGATCTGATCGAGCGCACCGGGAAAACACTCACCACGATCTACGTCACCCATGCACATCCCGACCACTACCTCGGGATCGGCCCGCTGATGGAACGGTTCCCCGATGCGAAATGCATTGCGCTGCCACACATCGTGGAGGCCATGAAAGAGAACAACGAAGAGTACGCCGAACAGTTTGGACAGATGTTCGGCGACACGGTCGTGACAGGTAACGCTCTTCCCGACCCGTTCGACGGTGACACGTTCTTCGTCGACGGCTCGCCGCTGAAGATCATCGAGGTGGAACAAGCCGACATCAGCCCCACTACGATCGTGCACATACCGGCCATCGACGCTGTTGTGTCCGGCGACGCGATCTACAACGAGATCCACCCCATGCTCGGGTTGTCGACAGCAGACGAATGGCCGGACTGGCTCGGAACCGTCGACGTCGTGGAGAACCTGAAGCCGCGAATGATCGTCGCCGGACACCGTCGACCCGACGGCGACGATTACGCAGTAGACATGATGATTCAACAAACCCGTTCCTACATCAAAGAATTCGCGGCCGCGTACAACGTAGCGAAGGATGCTCAAGACCTCATCGGCATCATGTCGGCGAAGTTCCCGCACCACGGCAACGTATGGACCCTGACGTTCTCGGCCTTCAGCGCGATAGAGATGCGAACCACGGCTGGCGCGACCTCCGGCCAATAGTCGCCCAGCTGACCCCTCGTCGACGCTCAAAGGTTCGAAACTCCTTCGAGGCGGACCGCGAGATCGGCAGCGTGAAGCCTGTCCGTGTGCTTGTCGTGGACGGCAGTGACGACCCGGACGGTGCGGCGCGGGTGCACACCGCGCCGTCCGGGGCCCCGACGCAGACGACCGGGGACTCCGCGCCGATGAGGAGTTCATTCTCCATCCATTCGCTCGCAACCGACGCATTCAACTACACAGTTCACAGCGAACCGGGAATCTACAAGTCCCTTGACGGACCAACGGTCCGAATTAACATCGAGGCGCCGTTCCGCCGGAACGGTCCCGGGTCCCGACCCTTCCTCGTCCTCATCCCCGCAGCCGCCCGCCAGGTTCGGATCCCCCTGATCGCCAGCGGCGGCTTCGCCACCGGCAGCGGCCTGGTCGCCGCCCTCGCCCTGGGCGCATCCGCAGTCAACATGGGCACCCGCTTCGTCGCCTCCACCGAAGCCCCCGTCCACCAAAACGTCAAAGACCAAATCGTCGCCAACGACGAACGCGCGACCCAACTGGTATTCCGCGAGTTCAACAACACCGCACGAGTGGCCCGCAACACGATCTCGGAGGAAATCGCCCGCCGCTCCGCACAACCCGGCGCCACCTTCGCCGACGTCGCCGACCTCGCCTCCGGAGCACGCGGACGCGACCGCGTCCTCACCCACGGCGACATGCACGACGGCATGTGGTGGGCCGGCCAAGCCCAGGGCCTGATCGACTCCGTGCAGAGCTGCCAGGAAATCGTCGACGGCATCATCGACGAGGCCGACCGCATCATCACCGGCCTCGGCCACACCATCCCGGCAACCGCCCGTACCGCAGCCCAGGCGGTCTGAGCATGGACTTCCAGACAATCCGGCACGACGTCAACGACGGCATCCTCACGATCACCCTGAACCGACCCGAACACCTCAACGCCTTCACCGTCACCATGGCCGAGGAACTCGAGCACTCCTTCCGCGCCGTCAACGACGACGACTCCGTCCGCGCCGTCATCGTCACCGGAGCCGGTCGCGCGTTCTGCGCCGGCATGGACCTCAGCGGCGAGGGCAACGTGTTCGGCCTCGACGAGCAACGCACACCAGGCCTGAGTGACATGGCCGACCTCGACGATCCGGCCATCGCCGCAGTCCGCGACACCGGCGGACGCTGCACACTCGCCATCCACGACTGCCGCAAACCCGTCATCGCCGCCCTCAACGGCCCAGCCGTGGGCATCGGCGCCACGATGACACTGGCAATGGACCGCCGACTGATGTCCACCTCCGCCCGAATCGGACTCGTCTTCGGCCGCATCGGCATCGTGCCCGAGGCCTGCTCGACCTGGTACCTACCCCGACTCGTCGGCCCCTCCGCAGCACTCGACCTGGTCCTGCGCGCCGACATCCTCGACGCCGAAACCGCACTGGCCGTCGGACTCGTCGACGAAATCCACCCCGGCGAGGACCTGCAAACCCAGGCCGCCGCAATCGCCGACGCCTGGACCCGGGACCGCTCCCCCGTCGCCGTGGCCCTGAGCCGACAAATGGTACGACGCAACGCCACCCTGACCCACCCCGACCAGGCCCACCGAATCGACTCACTCGCCATGTTCTGGACCAGCATCGGCGACGGCAAAGAAGGCGTCACCGCCTTCCTCGAGAAACGGAAACCCCACTTCCACGGACACGCCTCCGAGATGCCCGACTTCTACAACGACTGGATCGCCGACCAACCCTGACCCCCTGACGCCCACGACACCGAACCGACGCCCACGCGGTGCCCACCCACCTGAGTCCCGCCAAGTCGCCACAGAACCCAGGCTCGAAGACCCGGTCGCACAACCCTGAGACCCACAACGCACGGCCCGATCCCAGGGTGGTGGCCGCGGACCGGGACTCGGACCCAGACCATGTCACGGGCCTCCAGATCTTCCCCGGGATGACTTACCCGGCGTACTCATCGGCGCTGGTGCGCTCTCACCGGCGACCGCGCGCTGACTCGGCGCGCTCGGGGGCCTCCGTGGCGCACATCGGTGTGTAAGCAGAAGTGGGCACACTCGATGACAATCTAAGGACCGGCGTCCGAGATCGTCGAGAAGGTCGGCACCAACACCTGGTGGCGGGTTCATCGCCTGATAAATCATCGGATCCCGAATCCCGGCAGGCACCAAGGCGAAAGCTCCTCTTACCACTTGTACGGACCCGGCGTCGTTCTCCTCGCTTCAACGACAGGAGTGCGCTAGCGGTGCCGTCACCCCCTACTCGTCACGGTATTGACTCGGTAGTGATCGCTCTCTATCGTAGCGGCCGTGGCACTAAGCGAGAGGCAGACATCACACATGCAGGCAACCAGCACCGCCGACACATCTCCCGGTGAGGCGTTCGAACGCGCGCTGCACGCGAACACTGTGTGCGAGGCGTTCCAGATCACCGCGGCCGCCCGCGCGGACCAGGTTGCCGTGCGCACCGCCGATGACAGTGTCTCGCTGACGTTCGGCACTCTCGCCGAGCGGGTGCGGCGGGTCGCGGCCGGTCTCGCGGCCCTCGGCCTCGAGCGCGGGGACACGGTGGGCATCATGCTCACCAACCGGCCCGAGTTCCATCTGGTGGACCTCGCTGCCATGCACCTGGGCGCCCTTGCCTTCTCGATCTACAACACCTCGGCGCACGATCAGATCGAGTATCTCTTCGCTGACGCCGGTAACCGCATCGTGATCACCGAGCGTGCGTTCGTCGACCGGCTGACCGCCGTCCGCGACGGCGGCACCCCGATCGATCACCTCATCGTCGTCGACGGCGCACCGGACGGCACCCTGAGCCTCGAGGACGTGGAGGCCGGCGGCGACCCGTACTTCGACTTCGAGGCAGCCTGGTCGGCGGTCGGCCCCGACGACATCCTCACCCTGATCTACACCTCCGGCACCACGGGACCACCCAAGGGAGTCGAACTCACCCACCACAACATGATGACCAAGATCCGCGCCCTGCAGCAGATCTTGCCGGTCACGCCGGGTGGGCGCACCATCTCGTTCCTGCCCGCCGCGCACATCGGTGATCGGTGGAGCGGACACTATTCGCCGCTGGCGGTGTGGGGCTTCACCGTCACCACGTGCGCGGACGCGCGCAAGGTGATGGAGATCGCGCAGCAGCTTCGCCCGACGGTGTTCCTGCCGGTGCCGCGGATGTGGGAGAAGGCGAAGGCGGCCGTGGAGGCGGACATCGACGCCGACCCCAACGTAGCGCGCCGCACGCTGACGCGTTGGGCCATCGACACCGGGATCAAGAAAGCCCGCGCCGAGCAGGACGGCCGGTCCGTCGGTCCGATACTCGACCTGCAGGCGAAAATCGCCGACGCGCTCGTCGGCTCGAAGATCCGCCGGAAGCTGGGGCTGGATCAGTCCGAATGGTTCCTGACCGGATCGGCGCCCACCCCGCGCCATGTGTTCGAATTCTTCGCGGCCGTCGGGATCCCGATCTGCGAGCTGTGGGCCATGAGCGAGACGTCATGCGTCATGACCGTCAACCCGAAGGACCGCAACCGGGTGGGCACGGTCGGAGTGCCGATCCCCGGGCTCGAGGTCAAGCTCGCCCCCGACGGAGAGCTGCTCGTACGCAGCGAGACCGTCATGCGGGGCTACCGCAACAAGCCCGAGCAGACCGCTGAGGCCATCGATTCCGAGGGGTGGCTGCACACCGGTGACATCGGGACGATCGACGACGACGGCTACGTGCGGCTGGTGGACCGCAAGAAGGACATCATCATCAACTCGGCCGGCAAGAACATGTCGCCCGCGAACATCGAGACCTGGCTGAGGACCTCGAGCCCCCTGATCGGCCAGGCTGCGTGCATCGGCGACGGCCGGCCGTACAACGTCGCGCTGATCGCGCTCGACCCCGAGGGTGCCGCAGGGAAAGCGGCAGACGATCCCGCCACCATCGCCGAAATCGCGGCCGGCGTGGAGCACGCCAACAGCCACCTCTCCCGCGTCGAACAAATCAAGAAGTTCACGATCGTCGCCGAGCCGTGGCTACCAGGCAGCGACGAACTCACCCCCACCATGAAGATCAAACGCAGGAACGTCGTCACCAAGTACGCCACACAGATCGAGGAACTCTACGCGAAGTAACCATCGGACGAGCGCGGCGACAGCTCCCACAACCCCAACGGCGAAGCACGCGCCCCACTGAAGCGTGGCATGCACCGGGACGCGGATCACTGACCCGGCGAAGCGCCCGTCCTCAACGGGCCGACGGGTCCACTGCTGATCGTCGAGCAGGTCTTGGAGATCAGCTTCTACCGTGGGTGGAAGCAGTTCGTCGGAAACGACTGCAGCGCCCATACCAGTTGAGCTCCAACAGTTCCGCCTCGGTGCCATAGCGCTAGTAGCCGATCACGATCCGCACGATCGCCCAGCTCTTCTGCTCCGCGTGGCAGCCGTCGTACCCACTTCTCGGCCTTGGTGCGCATGCTGCGGTCCCCGCCAGCCCGGAGCGATTGTCGGTGACGGTCGGCGTCCCGGTGATCCCCGACGGTGTTTCCGTCGTCGTGGGCACCGGTCGATCCCGAAAAACCGACGCCGCGTCATCCCGGGCACCCAATTCAACACCAGCACACTGCTTTTAAGCAGTGTGCTCGGTCGGTGCACCAACGCCCTCGCGCTGATGTTTCCTGCATCCGGCAGCCAGACGGCGGGCGCTGGTGGCCGCCGACGTGTCTCACCGCAGCGCGGCGGTGTCGTTGTCGATGCGAGTGGAACGGTGCAGGATCGCCACCAGTTCGGGCAGAATCGAGGCTGGCCGCTTGCCGGCACACGTACCCGACACCGCTCGCTAGAACATCAGTGCCACATTCCCTTTCGGTTCATACCAATGTGCGCGACGGTCGGAGGTGTGACGATTTTCGCCGGCAGCGGGCTCTCCTGCACCTTGCGGGCAGTTACACGGGCCATCTGTGATGAAGTCAACGCAAATCATTGACAAGAGAGATTGCTCACTCTACTGTCGGGAATGTGCTGATGACGACTCCCGGTCAGACCCCACGAGGGAGCCTGACCGTCGACCCGATCACCGAATAGGCACACCGGCGCACCCCGCGCGATCCCGCTAAACGTTCACCACGGCGAAGAGTTCGAGGTCGGCGCCGCTGACGAACCGTTTGCATTTTTGGTCCACCAGATCACAAGGAGCACCCCATGCCGCTGTGGCAGCTGTTCACCCCGGAGAACGCCTACACCTCCGAAGAGAAGGCCGATATGGCCAGGAAGATCGTCGACCTCTACTCGTCCGACTTCTCGCAGGAGAACTTCGGCTTCGTGCTGCCGAAGTTCTACACCTCGGTGATCTTCCACGAGATCAAGGCCGAGTCGTTTTTCGTCGGCGGGGAGCCGCGCGACCAGTTCGTCCAGATCGAGGTCGTCCACATCGCCCGTACGGTCGAGACGTCCGCCGCCAAGTTGGGCATCACGCCCGAGGAGACCCTCCGGCGGTACTTCGAGCAGATGGACAATGTGCTGAAGCCGTACATCGCGGACCGGGGATACGAGCTGGAGTTCCACGCCGAGGCCGCGCCGTTCGAGACGTGGCGGATCGACGGCATGGTCCCGCCGGAGCCGTGGTCCGAGGACGAACTGCGCTGGGGCAAGGACAACAAGAGCTCGCCGTACGGGCAGTACGCGAGGGCCTGACCACCCAGCATGACCCGGGGTGCGTGCCGCGATGCGGCACGCACCCCGAACCATCCTGAGAAGCATTCACATGACGTTTACTGAAAGCGAGACGCCGATGCGTGAAGATATCGAGTTCGACGCTGAGGGTGTGACGCTGCGCGGCTGGTTCTACAAGCCCGAAGGCGTGTCCGGCGAAGTGCCGTGCGTGATCATGACGCACGGGTTCTCGTGCACCAAGGAAATGGGTCTCGAACCCTACGCCGAGGCGTTCAGCGCCGCGGGGCTCGCCTGCGTGGTCTACGACCACCGCGGGTTCGGGGCCTCGGACACCGCCCCGGGCAAGCCGCGGCAGGAGATCGACCCGTGGGACCAGGTCCGCGACTACCAGCACGCGATCACCTACGCGCAGGCCAGGCCCGATGTCGACGCCTCACGGATCGGGGTGTGGGGCTCGAGCTACGCGGGCGGCAACGCCTTCGTCGTCGCGGCGATCGACCGCCGCGTGAAGGCCGTATGCGGTCAGGTGCCGGCGGTCGCAGGGCGGCGCACCTTCGAGGCGAACGTGCCGAAGGAATTCTGGCAGGCCGCCTGGGACGGGCAGGCCGCCGATCGCCTCGCGCGAGCCCGAGGAGAGGCGCCCGCGATGATCCCGGTGGTCACCGCGGACCCGACGCAGCCGGCCGTCATGCCGACGCCCGATGCCTACGCGTTCTTCTCGGCCTACGAGGGCACCGCGTGGCGCAACGAGGTCACGCTACGCTCGACGGAGCTGGGCTACGAGGCCGGCGAGTTCCTCAAGTTCGTCGCTCCCACCCCGCTGCTCATGGTGATCGCCGAGGACGACAACGTTGTGACGCCGGGCGAGTGGGCCAAGGAGGCCTACGAGACCGCGGCGGAGCCCAAGCGTCTCGTCTCGATCCCCGGCGGCCACTTCGACGCGTATACCGGTCACAGCTTCGAGCTCTCCTCGGGCGCGGCACGCGACTGGTTCCTCGAACACCTGGCACAGAAGGTGGTCCCGGCACCGGTCTGAGATCGGGGTCTGTCATCGCGGCGATCTCACTTCGTTCCCCCAGCAAGGCGCGGGCACGAGGAGAGGTCGCCGCGATGCTGTCGGTGGTCGACGCCGAGCCGACCCCCGCGCTCCCCGCGGCGCACGCAACATCCCCTGCCCGACCCGGGGCCCGTACGCCGCGAGGGCGAACGTGCCCCGTTGCTGACGCGCCGGTGCGCAACAGTCCGGAGTGCCCGGCGACTACCTCCTGCTCCGGATCAGTCTGCTACCGCAGCAGCGCGTACGTCGTCGCCGGTCGAGGCGGCCGCCAGCGCGGCGTCGACCAGGGCCTCGGCAGCCGAGCGGGCGTACGTGGCACCCGAGGAATCCTGATACAGGGCCGCGGCCGCGGCCGCACCGTCCAGCAGCACCGTCAGCTGGATAGCGAGTCCCGCCGGATCAGGCACCCCGGCCTCGGCCGCGAGTTCGGCGAACCATTGTCGCCCCGCATCCTTGTAGCGGCGCGCGATCTTCGCGATCTCATGGTCCGGTGACGCCATCTCGACGGTCGCGTTGATGAAGGGACAGCCCCGGAACTCTCCCTTTTCGAGACCCTCGACGATGATGTCGAAGGTCGCCAGCATCTTCTCCCGCGGCGTGGACGCACGTCGCGCGAGCTCGCTGGCGACCTCCTCGGCATTACGCTCGCCGCGACGCTCGAGGTAGGCCGCGGCCAGCCCATCCTTCGACCCGAAGTGGCGGTACAGCGTCATGATCGGCGTCTGCGCCTCGTCCAGGATGCGGTTGATCCCCACAGCGCGGATGCCCTCCTTGAAGAAGAGATCATCCGCGGCCTTCAGGAGGCGATCTCGCGGTGAGATTTTCGTTGCTGTCATGCCACCATCTTAGCGAGCGAGCACTATCTCACACATAAAAGCGAGCGCTATATCACACATCGAATGTGTGAGGCGCACGCGTCGGGGCCCGTTGTCGTATGGGGCCGGGACCGTCCCAGGCGGTCCGGCTGGATCCGCGCCATGCTCTTGCCCTGCCATGTGGTAGAGATTACTCTCTCTTAGACGGCCTCGCCGACCCGACGCCCCCGCGAAGACGCGCTGCCCAACCCGCAACCCTGGAGGTACTCCGTGACCATCGATGCTCACTCACCTAGCGCAGGCTCAGGATCGTCGCCGGCTGCACCGCCGATCCGTGCGACGACCTACGTCGGCCGCTGGCCCCGGGTCCCGCATGATTGGCCCGAAATGCCCACCGGGACTTTCTCGCCGACCACCGCCACCATCGTGAGCGGCCCGACCGAGGCAGTTCTCATCGACGCCCAGTACCTCGAGGACGACGTCCGGGATCTCGGGGACCTGATCGAACGCACCGGGAAGACCCTCACCACGATCTACATCACGCATGCGCACCCCGATCACTACCTTGGCATCGGTCCCCTGATGGAGCGGTTCCCGGAGGCGAAGTGTGTCGCGCTGCCCCAGGTCGTCGAGGCCATGAAGGAAAACATGGAGGAACACCGTCAGCAGTGGGCGATGATGTTCGGCGACGCCTGCGTCGTCAGCGATGCGCTCCCCGACCCGATCGAGGGCGACACGCTGTACGTCGACGGCTCACCACTGAAGATCATCGAGGTCAAGCAGGCCGACATCCACCCGACCTCGATCGTGCACATCCCGGCGATCGATGCCGTGGTGGCCGGTGACGCCGTCTACAACGAGATCCACCCGATGCTCGGCCTGGCGACGCCCAAGGAGTGGCAGGACTGGCTCGAGACCGTGGACCTCGTAGAGAAGCTCAACCCTCGGATGATCGTCGCCGGCCACCGCCGGCCCGACGGCGACGATTACGCGACCGAGACCATGATCGCGCAGACCCGCGCCTACATCCAGGACTTCGCGGCCGCCTACGAGACCGCGAAGGGCGCCGAAGACCTCATCGACGCCATGTCGGCCAAGTACCCGGACCACGGAAATCTTTGGTCGCTGGAGTTCTCCGCCATGAGTGTCATCGCGCTTCGCGACGCGCAGAGCTCCGCAGCCGACCTCGTCCCGTGACGAATCACGCTCTCCCGACGTACCTGTAGGTGCCTGAAACGACCCACCCTCCGGTGCCCAAACAACCCATGTCGCTGCAGTGCTCACAGCCCAGCCGGTACGCCGATTGGGTACCGACGATCCACAACAGCCCACGTCCGTGTTCGACGCGCCGGCAAGAACGATAGCGAACCTGAACGGCGATCCGACTCGGGTAGTGCTCTTGCCGGTCGAGGGCAAGACGCCCTCGGCCGGGGCCGATGTGCACCTCTACGACGGACTCCTCCCGAGCAGGGGCCGCGTTGTGGAAACGATGTTCGATGCATCCGCTCGACGGCCTGCCGCTCGTCTTCGCCGCACACGACCTGACACCGCCCGCGGCGTTCGATATCGCGCTGACATCTCATCCCATCGTGCAGCCCGACGGCAGGATTCAGGCTGTCGAGACGGTGGCCGGCCTGACTCCATCCATGGGCGGCGGTTCACCGAGCCCTCGGGGTGTGGCGGCCCCGCCCGCGAATTGGTATGTCCGCGACCTGCGCAACGCCGTGCGCACCTTACTTACCGCCGGTCCGGTCCGGCGCATGACCGTCAACCACACCTGAAAGGTACTTCTAAATGCGGCGCAGTTTGTTCGATTCCGATCATGATGCGTTCCGGGATTCGGTACGCGAGTTCGTCAACCGTCATCTGGTGCCCAACGAGGAGAAGTTCATCGAGCAGCGCTACATCGATCGTGGGATCTGGCTCGAGGCCGGCGCCAACGGCTACCTGGGTTTGGAGGTTCCCGAACAGTACGGCGGTAGCGCCGCTGGCGACTACCGGTTCAATGCCGTACTCGGTGAAGAGCTAGCCCGCTCCAGCGCTGCCGCCGCATCGTCTTTCGGCATCCAATTCGACGTCGTCGCACCATATCTGGTCACCCTGACCACCGAGGAACAACGACAACGCTGGCTACCGAAATTTTGCACCGGCGAACTCATCACCGCCATCGCCATGACTGAACCGTCGGGCGGCTCGGACCTGGCCGGGTTGAAGACCACCGCCGTCAAAGACGGCGCTACCTGGGTTATCAACGGCTCTAAAACATTCATCACCAACGGCACCCAAGCTGATCTGATCATCGTGGCCACGCGCACGACACGGGAAAAGGGCTCCAAGGGCATCACCTTGTTCGCTGTGGACGCCGACACTGCCGGCTTCACCCGCGGTCGCAAACTCGACAAGGTCGGCCAACCCGAGTCCGATACCGCCGAACTGTTCTTCGAAGACGTCCGTGTCGACGACACGGCCATCATCGGCGAACTCGACCGCGGATTCATCCACATGATGAACCTGCTCCCCCAGGAACGCATCAGCGGCGCAGTCGCCTACCTCGCCCACACTCGCCGCATCCTCGAAGAAACCGTTACCTACGCCCAGGACCGCAAGGCCTTCGGTAAGACCATCGGCTCCATGCAATGGAATAAATTTCTGCTCGCCGAACTGGTTACCAAACTCGACGTCGCCCAGGCTCACGTCGACACCTGCGTGGCCGCCCACATCGCCGGCGAACTGACCGCCGTCGACGCCGCCAAGGCCAAGTGGTGGAGCTCCACCATCCAAAACGACATCCTCGACCACTGCGTACAAATCCACGGGGGCTACGGCTACATGAACGAATATCGCGTCGCCCGTGCTTGGAAGGACGCCCGCGTCACCAAGATCTGGGCGGGCTCCAACGAAATCATGCGCGAAGTCATCGGCCGCGATCTCGGCCTCTAACTACTTCGACCTGAAAAAGTCGGGGTGTGGCGGTGCGTGATCAGCCAGTCCTGGAACGGGAGAATGGCCTCAAACCCTTGGGCTAGAAGGGATCGAGGCGATCGTGTTCCGTACCGTAGGCGATCAACCGTCCTTGTTCGAGTCGGTGCTGCCGCTGGAGTTGCTCCGGCTCCCTGACGAGCTGGCTCGGATCGACGCGTTGCTGGATGATCCGGCGTTCTTCGCACCGTTCGTTCCGTACTTCGACCCGCGAATCGGTCGTCCGTCGACGCCGATGGAGACCTACCTGCGGTTGATGTTCCTCAAGTTCCGCTACCGACTCGGCTATGAGAGCCTGTGTCGCGAGGTGAGCGACTCGATCACCTGGCGGCGGTTCTGCCGGATTCCCTTGGACGGGTCGGTGCCGCACCCGACGACGTTGATGAAGCTGACGACCCGCTGTGGCGCGGCGGCGGTGGACGGGCTGAACGAGGCGCTGCTGGCCAAGGCGACCGAGGCCAAGGTGCTGCGCACCACCAAGTTGCGGGCCGACACGACGGTGGTGCCCAGCAACGTGTCCTACCCAACCGACTCCGGTTTGTTGGCCAAGGCAATCCGACGGATCACGTTCACGGGCAAGCGGATCCAGGCTGCCGGTGGAGCGACTCGCACCCGGGTGCGGGACCGGTCCCGTGCGGCGGGCAGGCGTGCGCACTCGATCGGTTTCAAGCTGCGGTCGCGCAGCGCCGCGGGCCGAGACGAGGCCCTGGCGGCGGTCCGGCACACGACCGGGGAGCTGGCCGACCTGGCCGAGACCGCCGCCACCGATGCCGAACGGCTGCTGGCCAACGCGAAACACGCGCTGCGCCGGGCGCGCGCCAAGGCCACAGCCCTGAAGGGGACGGGTGCGCACGACGGGGCCGCGGGCCGCCGGCGCGGACGCCTGGCCCGCGCCATCGACGACCTCGAGGACCTGGTCACCGCCACCCGGCAGATCACCGCGCAGACCCGACAGCGGTTGGCCGGGCAGACCCCGGACGGAGCGACCCGGCGGGTCAGCCTGCACGACCCCGACGCCCGGCCCATCGCCAAGGGACGGCTCGGCAAGCCCGTCGAGTTCGGCCACAAGACCCAGCTCGTCGAAGGCGACGACGGCGTGATCGTGGACCACAACGTCGAACGCGGCAACCCGGCCGACGCACCCCAATTGGCACCAGCTGTGGATCGGGTCCGCACACGCGCCGGGCACCCGCCACGCACGGTCACCGCCGACCGCGGCTACGGCGAGAAAGCCGTCGAAGACGACCTACGCGACCTCGGCGTGCGCCACGTCGTCATCCCCCGCAAGGGCAAACCCTCAGCTGACCGGCGAGCCGAGGAACACCGCCCAGCGTTCCGACGAACAATCAAGTGGCGCACCGGAGTCGAAGGCAGAATCAGCGCCCTCAAACGTGGATACGGCTGGGACCGCACCCGCATCGACAGCACCGAAGGCGCCAAGATCTGGGTCGGCCACGGGGTCCTGGCGCACAACCTGGTCAAGATCAGCACCCTGGCAGCGTGAAGGACGCGGATCGGGGGGACTTGCGGCCAACCCAATCCCGACCGGCCGGCCGGCCGGCCGAGAACAGCCGAATCATGCTCACCAAGGCGCCTCGTTTTTCAGGTCGAAGTAACTAACTAACACCGCCGCAAGTGTCCGGATCATCTCGGTCACGTTCAAAACTCGGTGGTGTTCCCGCAGCAATTACCGTCGTGCCCCACCCCGTGGCGTGTCTGAGGGTTGGTTTCTGTCGTGCCGCTTTCACGTCTCGTCCGCAACTCGCCGAAGACGGGCTACCGTCAACACTCGCGGCGAGTGCAGCGAGGTCGATGTCGTGATGGCGGTCATCTTCCGTCGACCATAGAGCACTTCGGCGGTGCCGGCAGTCTCACACAGGGCGTTCGTAGCGGCAGGACAGTGCTCGACCCTGACGTGTGTGGCTTGGTCGGTCAGGGGCGCTCGTCCTGCGAATGCTCCACGACCCAGCCCGCGATCTGTGTTCGTGAGGTGAACCCAAGCTTGGTCAGGATGTGTTCGACGTGCCCCTGCGCGGTGCGCGGCGATATCACCAGCTTGGCGGCGATGGCCTTGTTGGTCAGGCCCTGTGCGACCAGGTCTGCGACCTCCCGCTCCCGCTTGGTCAGGCCCGTCGCACTGCTACCGGCGGGCTGTGTTGTGGCCTCGGTGCGCTCGCCGAGGGCGTAGGCGACGGCTCCCTCGAATCCGAGGAGCGCTCCTTCCCTGCGGGCCGCCTCGAATGCGCGCTCACCCAGTGCAGTGCGAGTGAGCCGCTCGCAGTCCTCGTGGCGGACGAGCAGGGTGGGGAACAGCACCGAGGTGCTTCCCAGGGCACGGCCCAGCGCCTCTGCGGCCCCCATCAGGATGGCGGCACGTCGGGCACCATGCTCCGTGTCGGCGATCCATGCCAAAGCCTCCAAGGTCATCGCGGCTGTGAACGTATCGTCCACCAACCGGTTCAGCCGTAAGCACTGCTTCAGCAGTTCTCCCGCCTGGCCGCGATCGCCCTGCTGCAAGGCCGCCACTCCCAGCGCCCACAGCGAGTAGGACCGGTATACGGATTCACCGTGTGATTCTGTGATGCCGAGAACCTGCTGATGGCAGCCGACCGCCCGGGGCACATCTCCCTGCAATTCGTACACCAACCCGAGCATCATCAGGACCCATACCCGCGATGACAGGTCGCCGCGGGCTCCGAACACCTCCAGGGCTTCCTCCATACGCGTGCATGCGTGAGGAAGGTCGCCGCTGACAAGACTTAGCAGACCGTCGGCGTGGGTGATGCGTGCGCGGACCAGCGGGTCGGTTATCTGCGGGATCAGCGCCTGAGCTTCGTCCACCAGGGCCCTCGAGGCCGGAAGGTCACCCTGAACGCCCGCGAACACGCTGGCGGCGTACAGCGCCCCGACTCGTGAAGCGGTCGGGTGCTCGGGGTTATGCGCCAGGGCGCGGTCGAGCCAGTGCCGCCCCTCCCTGAACAGTCCGCGGGAGAGCCAGAACCGGAACAGGGCGGCCGCTAACCGCAGCCCGGCCTCGGCACCGGTGTCGGTCTCCTCCAACAGGCAGAATTCCATCGCCTCACGCAAATTCGATTGTTCCCGCTCGAGCCGCGCAATCCACTCCAGTTGCTGCGGACTGACCCATTCGGCCTCCACCTGCAACACCAAGTGCTGATACCAATCCCGGTGCCGTCGTCGCAATACCGGACGGATACCGGTCTGCTCGGCCTTTTCCTTGCCGTAGTCGCGCAGGGTCTCGAGCATCCGGAACCGCACCGCCGAGCCGGCGTCTTCCCGGATCAGGATCGACTTGTCGACCAATGCCGTCACTGTGTCGAGCAACTCCTCCGGAGTTAGGTCCTCGCCGCAGATCGACTCGGCCGCATCCAGTTCGAAACTTCCCGCGAACACCGACAGCTCGGCCCACAGCTGCTGTTCCCGAGATGTGCAGAGCTCGTGGCTCCAGTCGATGGACAGCCGCAGGGTCTGCTGTCGTGTCGGGGCACCGCGATTGCCGAGGGTCAGCAGCGTGTACCGGTCGGTCAGCCGCCGCAGGATCTGCTCGGGCGACATCGCCCGCAACCGTGCCGCCGCCAGCTCGATCGGCAACGGTAGGCCGTCGAGTTGGTGGCAGATTCGGACCACCGCCATCCGGTTGTCCTCAGTGAGTTCGAATCCGGGCACGGCGGCCGCGGCCCGCTGCGCGAACAACGTCACCGCGTCGTACCCGGTCAGCCCGCGCAGCGACGGCTCGCGGTCCGGGGCCGGGACCCTCAGCGGGGGAACCCGCAGCACCGCCTCCCCGCCGATACCCAAGGGTTCGCGGCTCGTGGCCAAGATCCGCAGCTGCGGACAGGTGCGCAGCAGCATCTCGGCGAATACCGCGACCGCCTCCACCACCTGCTCGCAGTTGTCCAGTACAAGCAACAGGTGCCGGGAGGCGAGGAACTCCGCCACCACGTCGTCGAGCTGTCGCGCGGGCTGATCCCGCAGCCCCAGGGCCGCGGCAACCGTGTCCGTCAGGAGGGACCCGTCCCGCAACTCGCCCAGTTCGACCAACCAGACGCCGTCACCGAATCCCGGCCGGACATCGGCGGCCAGCCGAAGCGCCAGACGCGTTTTCCCGACACCACCGATCCCGGTCAACGTCACCAGACGAGCAGCCGACAGCAGCTGCTTCGCCTCGGTCGACTCACGGCGGCGCCCAACGAAGCTGGTGAGCTCGAGCGGCAGATTACTCACCGGAGTCCTCACGGCGGGTGCCATCGACGGAGGTGGCGGAGCCGCTGTGGTCCCTGCACGTTGGGCGCGGGCCGGGTCCGGATCGCGCCGTGAGGCGCCCTGTTTCGCGGACAGGGCCATCTCGTCGACGGGGAAGCCGTGGCGGAGCTGGATCCGCCGCAGTTCATCACCGAAGTCGGCGGCAGTGGCAGGACGCTGCCGCGGATCGGCGGCCATCGCCCGGCCGACGATCTCGGACACGTCGTCGGGGACGCCGTGCTCACGCAGGTCCGGGACCGGTTGGGTGGTGATCCGTAGGAACTGGGCGACCACGTGCTCACCGCTGTGGCGCTCGAACGCGGCATGACCGGTGACGGCGCAGAACACCGTCGCACCGAGACCGTAGATATCGGAGGCCTCAGTCGGCGATTCGCCGCTGAGCACCTCGGGCGCGGTGAAGGCCGGAGACCCGGTCACGGTGCCGGTGGCGGTCTGGAATCCGCCGACGATATGGGCGATGCCGAAATCGGTGAGCGCCGGCTCCCCGTAGTCGGTGAGGAGGATGTTTCCGGGTTTGAGGTCTCTGTGCAAGACGCCGAGACGGTGTGCGGTCTCGAGGGCACCGGCCATCTTCACCCCGAGCCGGAGTGCTTCCTCCAACGGCAGTGGGCCGTCGCGGCGGATCCGGACGTCGAGCGAATCCTGCGAATGGTAGGGCATCACGATGTAGGGGCGACCGCTGTCGGTGGCACCGACATGCAGTGCGCTCACAATGTGCGGATGGCCGGTGAGGCGGCCCATCGCCCGCTGTTCGCGGAAGAACCGAACCCGGTTCTCCTCGTCGAGGTCCGCGGCGAGGACCTTCACCGCAACAGTGCGGTCCAGCGCCGGCTGCACGCAGCGGTAAACGATACCGAACCCGCCCCGGCCGATCTCGTGGGCGTCCTCGAATCCCTCGGCGCTCAACTCCGCCGTGACCGTGTGGGCCACGCCGCGCTGGGTCTCGAACGGATCACCTGCGGCCATCGGAGGGTCCTCACCGTCTCCCCGCAGAGCGAGAACAGGACTGAACGATCCGATTCTCGATGAGGCAACCTGCCACACCTGGAGGAGAATGTGCCTTCAGGATATCGCCGCCTGGCAAGCAAATGAGACCACGATAGAGTATCGGGGGCAACACACGGGCTTCGACGATGCTGGGCAGCCGACGAGGGCCGCTGGCCACGCATCTCCACAAGATGATCACGTCGTCGCCTAGGGCGAGGGTTCTGGGGGAACGGCCTGATCCGAGAGGCCACCGACGCACCACCCAAGCTGCTTGACGACTTACAGCCCGGATGTCTAATGGCGTAGAGGCCGTTGGCACCGTCCCGACGTCGTTGTCGAGTAGTTCGGCTACTCACGCGTCGGACGATCTGCGATGTTAGCGTTGACAGTAGAGACCCTTACGGTTGCTCGCCAACGTGCCTCAGCCAACGTGCGTGGAGTAGAAATGCCCGATCCAAGCCCTACCTCGACCCCTATCGCTCCGCCGAACGACGTCTCGAACGCGCAACTCGTCCGGTGGGCTTTCGACCGCATCAACGCCCAGGACGTCGAGAGCCTGCGCAAATTCTTTTGGGCCGCTGACTCCACCGTGCACTTCCCGACCGGGACATGTCACGGGAGCGCCGAGCTCGCCGCCTACTTCGACCAGGTCTTCGCCGCGGTCACCGACTTCGCCTTCGAGATGGTTTCGATCGCCGAGTCCGGCAACGACGTCTTGGTCCACTGGCACTTGACCGGACGGCACGTTGGCACCTTTATCGGCATCGCCGCCACCGGGCGGCGAATCGACTTCGAGGGATTCGACCACTTCGTCATCGAGGACGGGAAGGTCGTCACTAACACGGTGCGCTACGACCAAATGGAGTTCGCCCGCCAGATCAAGCTGCTACCGCCCGACGGATCGATTGCAGATCGGGCGTTGAAGGCCGCCTTCAACGCCACAACGCGTGTAGTGAGCGTCGCTCGCCGTCGCTAGCCGAGAACCATCGCCAATCCCACGGCGAGTGGCGGGCCGGTGGCCCCCTTCCACGCCCACGGCTGACATTCTCGGTATACCCGGTGCTCATGGGGTCAGCCCAGCGAGTCACTTCAGGGCGTCAGCCGTGACGGCTGCCCGGAGCGCGGCTACTCGAGGAGACCAGCCAGCGCATGTGGGATATGTCCGACTTCCCATCAACACCGTCGGGATCACCAATCCGCTCGCCAGCGCGTTCCCGGCCGACAACGCGTTCCCGACCGACAACGCGTTCCCGACCGACAATGCGACCACCATGCGTGACCACATCGTGAAGACCATCGACGTGATCGACGCCGAACGAAACTCCGAGTCCGCCAGACACAAACGTTCGATGCAGCTGGTCGACTCAAGCGTGAGCGCCCATTGCAGGGCCCCCATTCACCCGATCGGTTCGGCGGCGTCACACGTCCCCGAAGGTCACAACACGCTGAGGATGTCGTCGACCCGCTGCTTCGCATCACCGAACAGCATCTGGCTGTTGTCGCGGAAGAACAGGGGGTTCTGCACCCCGGCGTAACCGGCGGCCATCGAACGCTTGAACACGATGACATCCTTGGCATTCCACACCTCGAGTACCGGCATCCCGGCGATCGGGGAGGAGGGGTCCTCGGCCGCGGACGGGTTGACGGTGTCGTTCGCGCCGATGACAAGAACCACGTCGGTCTCGGAGAAGTCGTCGTTGATCTCGTCCATCTCCAGGACGATGTCGTAGGGCACCTTCGCCTCGGCCAGCAGCACGTTCATATGACCGGGTAGGCGCCCCGCGACCGGGTGGATGCCGAAGCGCACGTCGACACCCCTCGCCCGCAACTTCGCGGTGAGGTCGGCGACCGGGTACTGCGCCTGCGCGACCGCCATGCCGTAGCCCGGGGTGATCACGACCGACGTCGCGCCGGAGAGCAGCTCCGCCACGGCGTCCGCCTGGATCTCGCGGTGCTCGCCGTAGTCGGTGTCGTCCGCCGGTCCGGCCACCACGCCGAACCCGCCGGCGATCACCGAGATGAAGGAGCGGTTCATCGCTTTGCACATGATGTAGGACAGGTAGGCACCGGAGGAGCCGACCAGTGCGCCGACGATGATCAGCAGGTTGTTGTTGAGCAGGAAGCCGGATGCCGCTGCGGCCCAACCGGAGTAGCTGTTGAGCATCGAGACGACGACCGGCATGTCGCCGCCGCCGATGGACGCGACCAGGTGCCAGCCCAGGGCGAGCGCGAGGACCGTGATCACGATCAGTAGCCACAGCTGCGGGTCGATGACGAACCGCACGGTCAGGGCCGCGAAGACCACGAGCGCGCCGAGGTTGATCACATTCTTGCCCGGCAGTACCAGCGGCGCGGACTTCATCTTCGCCGAGAGCTTGAGGTAGGCGACGATCGAGCCCGTGAAGGTGACCGCGCCGATGAACACGCCGATGAAGACCTCGGCACTGTGGATGCCGAGCAGTCCGGCGGCCTCGAGCACCGCCGACTCGTGGCCGCCGGGGTGGTTCTCGACGTGCAGGTAGCCGTTCCAGCCGACGAGCACGGCGGCCAGGCCGACGAAACTGTGCAACAGCGCGATCAGCTCCGGCATGCCCGTCATCTCGACCCTGCGGGCCAACGTGAGGCCGATGGTGGCGCCGAGGATGACCGCGACCACGAGCAGGACGGCACCGAGGCCGTCGACACCGCCATCGAAGGCCAGCGCGGTGGTCGCGACCAGCGCGACCGCCATGCCGAGGATGCCGAAATAGTTGCCGAGCTTGGCGGACTCGTGCCGAGCGAGCCCCGCGAGCGTAAGCACGAAGAGGAGGGCGGCGACGAGGAAGGCCGCCACGGATGCAGAAGATATGTCCATGCCGGTCAGCTCCTAGAAAACATGGCGAGCATGCGACGCGTGACCGCGAACCCGCCGAAGATGTTGATGCAGGCCAGCAGGACTGCCACGAACGAGATCACCGTGATCGCGGTATCACCCTTGCCGATCTGCAGCAGAGCGCCGACGACGATGATCCCGGAGATCGCGTTGGTCACCGACATGAGCGGGGTGTGCAGCGCGTGGTGCACGTGCCCGATCACGTAGTAGCCGATCACGATGGCCAGTGCGAACACAGTCAGGTTCAGCTGGAGCTGTGCCGGTGCGACGCCGATCAACAGGAACAGGACCGCAGCCGCGGCCGCGACGACGCCGAGCCGCTGACCCGGGCTCATCGGCTCCTTCGGCTCGGCGGCGGGGACGGTTGCCGCGGCCGGCACCTGCGGTGCGGCCGAGACCTGCACGGGCGGCGGCGGCCAGGTCGACTCGCCGTCCCGCACGACGGTGATGCCACGCTGCACGACGTCATCGAAGTCGAGGACGAGCTCCCCGTCCTTACCGGGCGTGAGCAGCTTGAGCAGGTTGACGATGTTGGTGCCGTACAACTGTGACGCCTGGGCGGCGAGCCGGCCTGCCAAATCGGTGTAGCCGAGGATTCGGACGCCATTGTCGCTGACGACGCGCTCGTCGGTCTTCGTCAACGCGGCGTTGCCGCCGTTGGCCGCAGCCATGTCGACGATCACCGAGCCGTTGCGCATGGCGGCGATGGTCTCCTCGGTGATCAGCTTCGGGGCGGGGCGACCCGGGATCAGCGCGGTGGTGATGACGATGTCTGCCGCACGCGCCTCCTCGTCGTACATCGCCGCGGTGGCGATCTCCTGCTCGGCGGTCATCTCCTTGGCGTAACCGTCGGCGCTGACCTCGGCCTCGAAGTCGATCTCGACGAACTCCGCGCCCATCGACGCGACCTGCTCGGCCACCTCGGGGCGCACGTCGAAAGCACGGACGATCGCGCCCATGGCGGACGCCGCACCGATCGCGGCGAGTCCGGCGACGCCCGCTCCGACGACGAAGACCCGTGCGGGCGGAATCTTGCCGGCCGCGGTGACCTGCCCGGTGAACATCCGGCCGAACTCGTGGGCGGCCTCCACCACGGCGCGATAGCCCGCGACGTTCGCCATCGAGGACAGCACGTCCATCGACTGTGCGCGTGAGATCCGCGGCACGGCGTCCATCGACAGTGCCGTAATCGGGCGCTGCGCCAGGTCCGCGACGATTCCGTCGTCCAGCCGCGGGTTGAGCATCGCGATCAGCGTGGCTCCCGGTTGCAACCGGTCCCGCTGCGCGAGCGTCGGCGGGTTCACCCCGATGACCACGTCGGCCGCCAGCGGATCCCTCAGCTCGGCGCCCGCCTCGGCGTACGCGCCGTCGGTAAAGCCGGCAGGTTCGCCGGCACCGGGCTCGACCACCACCTGGTAGCCGAGCTTCTGCAACGCGGCGACGGTCGTCGGCGTTGCCGCGACCCGAGTCTCCCCGGCACGCGCCTCCTTCAGCACTCCGACAATCATCGCGCCTCCCCCACCGGGAGGTCGACGAGGCCGGCGCGGTGTGCGCCTGCGGTGCCGACCGCGACCTGGTCGGCCTTCGCCTTCTTCAGGTACAGGTGCGTCGGGTGTTCCCACGTCAAGCGGTGCTCGAGATCCTGGAAGCCCATCACGTGTTCTCCTTCAGTGCGTTGAGTCCTGCGTCGAGCAGCAGGTGGACCGATTCGCCGATCCCGTCGAAGCCGTCGCCGACGGTCTGGCCCTGGAGGTGGCGGTAGTGGATGCCCTCCATGATCGCGGCGAGCTTGAAGGCCGCGAGGCCGAGATAGAAGCCGAACCCGGAGAGGTCGCGGTCACTGCTGCGTGAGTACCGCTCGATCACCGCACGCTCGTCGAGGAACCCGGGCGCAGTCGACACATTGCCCGCCGAGTCGCTGCCGGCGTCTGCATCGAGTCGGAAGTAGACGAGCATCAACGCCAGATCTGTCAGCGGGTCACCGAGCGTGGCCATCTCCCAGTCGAGGACGGCGGCCACCTGATCGGAGTTGTCTACCAGGACGTTGTCGAGCCGGAAGTCGCCGTGCACGATGCCCGCAGCGGACTCGTTCGGCACCGACTCCGCGAGTCTGCGGTAGAGCTCGTCGGCGGCGGGCAGGTCACGGGTGTAGGACGCGTCGAGCTGCTTCTTCCAGCGGGCGACCTGGCGGCCGAGGAACCCCTGCGGGCGCCCGAAGTCGCCGAGCCCGACCGACGCCGGCTCGACTGCGTGCAGCGCGGCGAGCGTGTCCACGAGGCGTTCGGAAATCGTACGAGTCCGCTCGGTGCCGAGTAGTTCGAGCTCGGACGCCGTCCGGTACGGCGTACCGGCGCACCGCTCCATGACGTAGAAATCCGCGCCCAGCACCGCAGGATCGGTGCACAACGCGAAGGTCCGTGGGACCGGTACCCCGGTGTTCTGGAGCGCGGACATGACCCGGTACTCGCGGTTCATGTCGTGGGCGGTCGCGAGTACATGACCGAGCGGTGGCCGTCTGACGATCCATTCCTGCCGGCCGTCGGTCACGATGTAGGTCAAATTGGACCTCCCGCCGGCGATCAGGGTCGCCCGCAGATCGCTGCCGGAGCCCGGGATTTCGGACGCGAACCACGCGCCGAGGACGTCGAGATCGAGGCCGAGGGGCGTTTGCGCGGTCGCCATCACGGCACCACGACCGCGAGCATGTCGACGACGCAGGCCGGCTTGTCGCCGCCGTCCCGTTCGATCGTCACCCGGGTGGCAACCTGGTAGCCCAGCTTGTTCGGCGTGACCGAGGTCAGCTCCACGCCCGCCCGGACGCGCGAGCCGACCGGCACCGGTGAGGGGAAGCGGAGCTTGTCGGCGCCGTAGTTGACGCCCATCTTGACGCCCTCGACCTTGTAGACCTGCCAGGTGAGCATCGGCACCAGGCTCAGTGTGAGGAAGCCGTGCGCGACGGTCGATCCGAACGGCCCCTCGGCCGCCTTCGGCGGGTCGACGTGGATCCATTGGTGGTCGCCCGTCGCCGCCGCGAAGGCGTCGATCTGGTCCTGGTTGACTGTGTGCCACTCGGAGTGACCGAGGTGCGTGCCCGCGGCCTTCTCGAGGTCGGCGATGCCGTCGAAGACTCTCATGACTTCGGCCCGCCCGCTAGGTAAAGCACCTGACCGGACACGAAGCCGGCGCCCTCGCTGGCGAAGAACGAGACCGCGTGCGCGACGTCGGCGGGCTGGCCGGCGCGCCCGACCGGGATCTCCTTGACCAAGACGGTCCTGAAGTCGTCGAAAGGCACGCCTATCCGGTCCGCGGTGGCCTTGGTCATCTCGGTCTCGATGAATCCCGGCGCGATGGCGTTGGCGGTCACGCCGAACTTGCCGAGCTCGATGGCCACCGTCTTGGTGAAGCCCTGGATCCCCGCCTTGGCTGCGGCGTAGTTGGCCTGGCCCCGGTTACCGAGCGCGGAGGTGCTCGACAGGTTGACCACGCGACCCCAGTTCGCCTTGGTCATGTAATTCTGCACGGCACGGGTCATGAGGAAGGCGCCGCGCAGGTGGACGTTCATCACCGCGTCCCAGTCGGTGGTGGTCATCTTGAAGAGCAGGTTGTCGCGGAGGATGCCGGCGTTGTTGACCAGCACGGTCGGCTCGCCCAGCTCGGCGGCGACCCGCTCGACCGCGGCCTGGACCGCCTCTTCGTCGGCGACGTCGACGCCGACCGCAAGTGCCCGGCCCCCGCTCGTCTCGATCTCGGCCACAACTGATTTACAGGCGGTCTCGTCGAGGTCGAGGACGGCAACGGCGAGGCCGTCGGCGGCGAGGCGCTGCGCGACACCGGCGCCGATGCCGCGGGCGGCTCCGGTCACGATGGCGGTCCGGGTCGTGGTGGGTGTGGTCATGCGGTGACTCCTGTGGGGTGGGAATTGAGGCCTGGCACCAGTTCGGCCAGGGCGGCGCGCGTCGACGCGTGGTCGATGTGCAGCATGGATTGGAGGCCGGCTGCCCGCGCACCGAACACGTTGGGCTCGGCGTCGTCGATGAAGAGCACCCGGTCTGCGGGTACGCCGAGTTTGTTGAGGGCCAGCTCGTAGATGGCGGCGTGGGGCTTGCGCAGTCCCACCTCGCCGGAGATCACGACCGGATCGAACAGTTCGTCGATCCGTGCGCGCGGGTAGGTGTTGCCCCAACTGTTGGAGAGAAGGCCGACCTCGAGACCGGCTTCGCGCAGGTCTTCGACCAGCCCGAACATCGCCGAGTCGGCCTGCATGCCCGCGAACAGCCGGCCGAGCATCCCGTCCGGCGCGACTGCGCGCCCGTCAGTGGTCCGCAGCTCGGCTGCGAGAAGAGCCTCGAAATCCGCGACCGGGAGCGCACCGGTCTCCAGCCGGTGGACCGGCGTACCGTCTGCGGCGTCACGGGACATCCAGGCGCGCAACGTGTGCGAGAACGACTCGGGCTCGATTCCGTCCGCTGCCAGCCAGCCGGCGATCGAGTGCTTTACCGGACTGGTGAGCACGCCGCCGTAGTCGAAGAGGACCGCATCGATTTCTCGCACCGGCTCACTCACCCATGCTCTGGAGACTGACGCCGCCATCGACGACGACGGTTTGTCCGGTGACCCATGCGGCATCGTCGGAGAGCAGGAAGGAGACGACGCTGCCGATGTCCTCCGGTACGCCGAGCCGCGCGAGGGGGTACGCCGCGGTGACTGCGTCTTCGCGGCCCTCGTACAGCTTCGTGGCGAACCGCGTCTTCACGACCGCCGGAGCGACCCCGTTGATCCGGATGTCCGGGCCGAGTTCGACCGCCATCAACTCGGTGAGCGAGTTCAGCATCGCCTTGCTGGCGCCGTAGAACCCGATGCCTGGTGCCGTACGAATACTGGAGAGCGAGGAGACGTTGACGATCGCGCCGCCATGCTCCTTCATCCAGGCCTTGTGGACCTGCTGGACCCACGAGACCGCGGCGATGCAGTTGACCTCGACGATCTTCCGGGCAGCCGCCAGGTCGAGGTCGACGAGCGAACCGTACACGGGGTTGATCCCAGTGTTGTTGACCAGGAAGTCGATGCTGCCGAAGGTTTCGACCGCCTGCCGCACCGCGTCGCCCTGGTGGTCCGCGTCGTCGGCGCGGCCCGCGACGGCGAGCGCGACATCCGGACCGCCGAGGTGGGTCACGGCCTCGTCCAGGGCCTCTTTCTTGCGCGCCGTGATGACGACGCGGGCGCCGTCGGCGACCAGCCGCTCGGCGATGGCGAGCCCGATACCACGGCTCGCTCCGGTGACGATCGCGGTCTTACCCTCGAAACGCTTGTTCATGTCAGTTCCTCTTACTTCAGACGTTCGATGACCATGGCCATGCCCATACCGCCACCGACACATATGGACTCGACGCCGAAGCGCTTGTCGTGCCACTGCAGGGAATTTATGAGCGTGGTGGCGATGCGGGCTCCGGCCATGCCGAACGGGTGGCCGACGGCGATTGCGCCGCCGTTGACGTTGAGCTTTTCCAGGGAGAGGCCGGTGACCGCCGTCGAGCCGATCCGGGTCAGCGGCGTGAGCCCCAGCTCCTCGACTCTCATGTCGCGGCCGGGTTCACACGTACACGAAGCGGAAGTCGCCGATCGAGGCGTCGGCAGTTACTCCGGCGATGTGGAAGGCGGCGATGTTGTCGCGCTCGCCCTGGACGAAGCGGAGCTCGCCGCCGTCGAGCGCGATCCGGTCACCAACGGCGTCCACGCCGAGTACGGCTGCCCATGTCTTCGCGAGCGCAGCGGGCTCGCGGGCGGTCACCGTCGCTCCGGTCACACGGCCCGGGCCGAGCTCGGCCGGTGCCGTTGCGATCCATTTCGGGCCGGCCCAGCGCCACGACTCCGGCAACTTCATCGAGTCGATCGCCACGATCGCGCCCGGCACGTCGCCGGGATGGAGATGAATGTCGGTATCGCCGTCGCGTTCCAGGTCGTAGACGGTGCGCAATCCGAGCTGGTCGATTCGCGTGCGGGCGGCGGCGATGTCGTCGACCTGGAACATGACCATGTAGGCGCCGTCACCGCCCAGCCGATCGAGATGGCGGCCGGCCGCGGTTCGCTCCTCGAACGGTGAGATCACCTCGACGAACGTGTCACCGAGCGGCATGACCGCGTTGTGAACTCCGAACTGTTCGACCTCGGGATCGTTGAACGGGTCACCGAGTGGGAGCTGAGCCCGCAGCGCCTTGACGGCAGATTCGCGGTCACGGGCAACAAGTACGGCTTGACGGATTCGGGGCAGGGGGGAGGTGGTCATCATCGCACTATAGCAAGCGCTCTCTATCGCGGGAAGGGGCTTGTCGTCCCCACATCCGCCGCGCGACGGACCGGGTCCCGACGAGGCCGAGGTCCGCGGGCTCGACCCGTCGGGATCGGCACGCCAGCGCCCGAAGACGTGAAATCCGCAGCACCGCAACCTGTCTCCGGCGCAAACCGACTCCTTCGCAGGCGCTTGGAGAAGCTGCGAAGGAGTCGGTTTGCGAGGGAACGTCGCCATGCGGCCACGAGCCGTGGGATAGACCGTAGATGCGTTGTCAGCCGGGGATCGCCGGAGTGGCGAACCAGAACCCGAGGATCAGACATGTCACCAGCACGATCCATCCTCGAACGCGACCCGTACCGGCAGCGGCGCATGTCGCAGCTCCATGAAGTCCAGCATCACGAACCGGACTTTCACGGCAGCGATCAGGAAAGTGCCGACGACAGCGATGGTCGGACTGAAGGCATCCTTCGACAACAGCCACGTGGAGGCGCAGGTAGCTGCCAGCAACAGCGCCCAGACTGCTGTCACCCGCTGACGCATCACCAACATGGCTCTACCCCGGCAGTAGATACAGCAAGGGGAACAGCACGATCCATAGCAGGTCCACGAGGTGCCAGTAGGCACGTTACACAGTCGGTCTCCTTAATGTTGACTTTCTTTCGGCGCCGCGCCAGCCAGGCCGGAGCGCGCGCCAGCCACTCCAAACATCGACATCACAAACAGTCGTTGCAGTATCAATTGCGTGCGCTCGTCGCGCCCCCGATGCCGGTGCCATTTCAGCGGGCGGTTACGCGAGCAGCTAGCGGGAGTCGTTGATCGATGCGAAACGCTGTGCTGCCAACCAGTTCACGATCTGCGCACGGGATGTGAAGCCCAACTTGGTCAGGATATTTTCCACATGCCCTTCGGCGGTACGCGGAGAAATGAAGAGCCGTGAGGCGATCTCACCGTTTGTCAATCCGTCCGTCACCAGTTCGGCAACCTCACGCTGGCGCCGGGTAAGCTCGCTGGGGTCTGGCTCCGCTTCGGAGCGACCTGCGCCGGCCCGTTGCCGCTCGCGGAGGGGTTCGCCCAAGGCGAATGCCACCGCAGCGTTTCCGTCTAGGCCATGTCCCCGCTTGAAGGCGCTGTCGAACGCGTCGTCGCCGATGGCCTTTCTTGCGGTAGCCTCGTATTGTCGGCGCCGGGCCTGGAGTTGGATTGATCCGAATAACGGCGCACCGATAGTCTGCCAGAGCGTGTCGGCGCCGCCCAGAATCACTGCTGCGCGTTTGCAATCGCCCTTCGCGACGGTGACCCAACCAAGGAAGTTTAAAGCCATCGCACGCCAAAAGATGTCGTGGATGGGCCGCCGGACTCTCAGTGCTTCAAGCAGAAGTGTCTCTGCTTCCGTTAGGCGGCCACTCAGCAAGTGGAGGAAGGCGCGGACACATTTCGCATACGAGAGGAGCCAGCGTTCGCCGGCTACGTTGCACAGCCGCTCGAGTTCGTCGACCACGGCCGAGCCCTTGTCCAACTCGCCCAGCAGCAAGTACGTGATGGCCAGTGGAATGCGAAGTGAATTGGGGTAGTCCTGGGGTACGTTGACGGCGGCGTAGCGTTCCAGGGCTTCGACGAAAAGCGGAATCCCGGCTGCGAGCTCGCCACTGAAGTTGCCCTGCATTGCGAGCAAGTGCGTCGCGTAGGCGCGAGCGGCATCGTCGTCGAGTTCCACGGCAAGCCGATGGGCTTCCGCGAGAAGCGCTGCTTGGGCTTCCGTATCCCCTTGGAGGGTTGTGATGTAACCGCAGGTCGCTAAGGCCCAGGCGCGCTCGTGGCTGGGCGTCTTGTCTGCTTGAAGGGCCCGTTCGATCCAGTGGCGACCCTCAGTCATGAATCCGAGAGCGAGCCACATGAACCAAGGAAGACCAGCCATGCGAAGGGCGACGCCGATCTCGCTTGGCTCCGTGAGGGAGTATTCGAGTGCGCCACGCAGGTTCGCGTGCTCGTCCTGAAGAACACTCGCCCAGTCCTCCTGTAGTGGGCCGAACCATTCGGTGGCGGCTTGCTCCACCAGCTGGAGGCACCAGTCCCTATGGCGGCGGCGAAACACCGGTTCGGATCCGCTCTCACGTAACCGAGCCTGCCCGTACTCTCGAATGGTCTCGAGCATGCGGAAACGGACGCGTCCCCCATGCTCCTCGCGCACGAAGATTGACTTTTCGGTCAACTCGGCAACCGTGTCGAGAATGGTCTCGGGGGGAATTTGTTCGTCCGCACAGACGGCTTCGAGGGCACTGAGTCCGAAGCCGTTTGCGAAAACTGCGGCACGCGCCCACAATTCCTGCTCGCGCACGGCACAGAGGTCGTAGCTCCAGTCGATTAGTGCCTTTAAGGTCTGGTGCCGTTTCGGTGCACTCCTGCTCCCCGAAAGAAGTAACTCGAACCTGCTGTCGAGCCGATTTGCAAGGTCCGAGACATCCAGCACGCGCAGTCGGACGGCGGCCAGCTCGATCGCGAGCGGGATGCCTTCCAGCCTGTGACAGAGGCGAATGACTGCCGCTTCATTGGCAGGACTGATGGTGAAGCCGGGCACTGCCGACGAGGCTCGGTCGGCGAACAGAGAAACTGCCGGAAAGCCCGTAGCCATGCCAGGTGTGTGCGGAGCTCTCGGGTCTGGGACTGGGAGAGGTGGGACAAGATAGATGTGCTCGCCAGTGATCCGGAGGGCTTGCCGGCTGGTAGCGAGGATCTTCAGTTCCGGTGCCATCTTGAGCAGAAGCTCAGCGAGGTCAGCGACAGCCTGCAGCAAGTGCTCACAATTGTCGATGATCAGGAGCATCTGCCGACCGCGTAGATGGTCCGCCAGGACGGTTATGGGAGGCCTCGTGGACTGCTCCAGCAACTCGAGTGCGTTCACCACGGTGTGTGGCAACAGGGCCGCATCCTTCAAGGCTGCCAGTTCGACCAGGCAGACCCCGTCGGGGAAGGCGCGGCGGACGTCGCTTGCCACCCGCAGCGCTAGCCGCGTCTTCCCGACGCCACCTACGCCGGCGAGAGTCACCAGCCGCGCAGTCGATAGGAGTGTCCGTACCTCAGCAGCCTCCGTCCGGCGGCCGACGAAACTGGTCAGCTCCGCTGGAACACCGGACGGTCCATTCCCAGACCGTACTGCCATGACACACTCCACTCGCACAGCCTGAGCAACGACCAGGTGCCGGACACGTTACCCGCGGGTTATCGCGTCGACGACGCGGCTCACTGAAGTGGCGACCAGTCTGACGTGGCCTCTACAGTCCCCGTCATGTGCGATCAGCTCCTCTGCGTGTAGCGGTGAGGGCATGTTGCGCTTGCCGTGAAGATCCAGCGTAGGCCGTTCGACCGAAGATCACCATCGGCGTCTACGGCATGACCGCGTTGTGCACGCCGAACTGGGCGACTTCAGGATCGTTGAACGGGTAGCCGGGCGGGAGGTCGACCCGAAGATCGTTCACGGCTCCGTCGCGTTCGTGTGCGACGAGCACGGTTCCAGAGTGGACTGCACACCACTCAGCGTGGACGAGTGTTTGTTCGCAGGTGACGCCGACGCGGGTATACGTTCGCAAATTTAAGCTTCTCCTCGTGAGCGCAGTGGGATTCAGGAATGATTTGCCACAAACGCTCGATGAAGCGGGGCCTTGTCAGGCCGAAGTGAACGAGGATCTCTTCGTCGCTCGGGCCCCCGTATGGAGCCCACCTACTGGCGAACTCGATGAGGAACTCCGCGTCGGTGTCGCGATGCTTGCGGTCGACCTCGACCCATGCGGCATGTCGCCTCTGAAGCCATCGGCGATGCTCGTGTGAATTCATGGACGGAAACCATCTACTCGGGCCGCGGGAGGCTATTCAATTTATTTGGTCGCGCCCCCGCAAGGTGTGAAGGCGAGGGCCCCACCCAATTTCGAGCCGACGCACACGGCCGGCGCCGACGATCGGCTGGTCAAGACACCGCGGCCGACTGGCTCGGTCACGACGCCAGTCCGCCGCGGTGTTTCGGCGTCGCGAAGCTCGCGGTGTCAACCACCGCTCGATCATCTCGCCGATCCCGCCTGCTCGAAGTCAGGACGGGTCGGCCACGTGAATCATTCGCTTGCCGACATTGTTCCCGTTGAGAAGCCCGATGAGGCCTTCCGGCGCCTTCTCGAGTCCCTCGAGGGTGTCCTCGCGGACCTTCAGTGAACCGTCGTCGAGCCACCCCTCCAGCACCTTCAGCCCCTCGTCCCACCGATCGGCGAAGTCTGTCATCACCAAGAATCCGCGCATCGTGATGCTCTTGATGATCAGCACGCCGGGGACGCCGCGCGCACCGCGCACGGGAGTGGTGGTGTCGTACTGAGAGACGACACCGCAGCAGACGACGCGTCCGCGGTACGCCATGGACCCGAGAACGGTGTCGAGCGTCGTGCCGCCGACGTTGTCGAAGAAGACGTCGATGCCGTCGGGACATGCTTCGCGCAGCGATTTCCGGAACGATTCGTCACGGTAGCTCACCGCCGCGTCGAATCCGAGCTCGGAGGTGAGCCACTCCTGCTTCTCGGGGCTCCCGCAGATGCCGACCACACGACACCCCTGCAGCTTCGCGATCTGCCCGACGAGGGTGCCCGTCGCCCCGGCCGCCCCGGAGACCACGACGGTCTCCCCCGGCTTGGCCTCACCGATGTCGAGCAGGCCGAAGTAGGCGGTCAGGCCGGTGATTCCCAAGACGCTGAGGTAGTTGGACAGCGGACGGTTCGGCACGATCCGACGCAGAGTGTTCGGCTCGGCGACGACGTAGTCCTGCCATGCCAGATCACCGGCGACGATGTCGCCGACCGCGAAATCGTCGCAGCGACTATCCACCACCTGGGCGAGCGAAAACCCGGGCATGGCGTCGCCGACCTGGATCGCAGCACGATACGTGGCCGCCTGGAACCACGCTCGTTGCGCCGCGTCCATCGAGATCCACAGCACGCGGCACAACACCTGCCCGTCGCCCGCCTCGTGCAGGTCCTCGGTCTCGAACGAGAAGTGGGAGGTCTCCAGATGTTCGCTGGGCATGCCCGCGACGCGCCACGTCCGGTTCACCACACTCATGAGACGACGACCCCCGGGATACGCGGAAGGAAGGTTCGCAGTCCCTCGTAGTGCATGACCTTGAGCGTGTCGAGGTGCTCGACGACCTCGGTGATCTTGCCGTCACGCCCACGCGCGAAGAGCACGTACTCGTTCTCGTAGGTCTCGTCGGTCGCCGAGACGGTCGAGCGGCACGTGAAACGGGCCACGCTGAACTCGCCGTCACCGAATTCGTGATGGATGTCGACCTTGAAGCCAGCGGACTTGCTGTAGGCCGCAAGGGAAATCTTGTTGAACTTGATGACGGCGTCCTTGCCCTCATGGGTACCGCCGATCCGGCCCAGGGTGACAGGCAGTGTCCAGCGGATGTCGTCGGAATACAGCTGCTGCATCGCTTCGACATCGCCCAACGCGCGCGCCAGGTCTCCTGCAAGCGTGCTCATGTAGTGCTCTCCTTCAGACGAGGCTGGATTCGCGGCCGGCGAGGTACTCCTCGCGCAGGATGCGCTCGAACAAACTGCCGTAGTGCCGCTTCTCGAACGATAGAGAACGATCGCTTTCATGTCAACGATCCGCGGAGCCGAGGGATGAACCGCTCCTTCATCGCCGGCGGGTTCGGCATAGCGGCTGGACCGGTCGACGACACCGACTACGGCGAGCACCGCGAGATCTAGGCGGACGCCGCGGCGGGGCTGTTCTCCGGCGCAGGTCTCGCCAACTTCGGTGACAGACGTTCTCGAATCCTGCAGTCCAGCAACATGTGTCACGAAGGCTTGTCGCGGGGTTGCCGGTCGCCGCACCCGACCATGCGAAGGGCAAGTTCGACGTAGCGAGCCGCGATAATGCTTGGGTCGGAGTAGGCGTGGGAGGGGAACCACCTGCTGACATCGACGCCGAGCGACGTGATAGCCAGCGCGGCGGCCTCGATGTCGAGGGGATGAAAGTCGCCTGCCGTTGCGCCGGCTTCGATGATTCGCTTGAACACCTTCGTGGTGGACCGGCGGATGTCCGCGATGATGGCGAAGTGCTCGGGCGAGAGCGAGCGTAGTTCGTACTGCGCGACCCGGGCGCTGGCGCGGTTGTCGGCGTGCCAGATCACGTAGGCCGTCACGGTCGACGTCAGCCGGTCGGGTGCCGCGACGTCGGGGCAATCAGCGGCGGTGATGGCCGCCAGTACCGAATGGTGGCCCTCGAGGCTGATGGCGTAGAGAAGGGATTCCTTGGTCTTGTAGTGCGGGTAGACCGCTCCTGGACTCATGTCGAGGCTGGCGGCGATCTCCCGGGTAGTGGTGGCGCCGTACCCCTTGGCGGCGAACACCTCGATGGCCGCGGCGCGTATCCGCGCAGCGGCTTTCGAGGTACCCAGCTCGCCGACCGCTGCAGTTAGTGATGCATCCATCGCACTGTTGCCTCTCGGTTGGCGGGGGTTGACAGGTCTCCGCCGACACCGTCAGTATATGCAAGCGCATAGAAAATATGCGGTTGCATATTTTTTGGCTACATAGCCTTCCATCACCGTCGCCAGGCGACCCGCACCCAGGAGTTCCTCATGCCCGAGGCCGTCATCGTCTCCATCGCCCGTTCCCCGATCGGTCGCGCCATGAAGGGATCGCTCAAGGGCATGCGCCCGGACGATCTCGCCGCGCAGATGGTCCAGGCGGCACTCGACAAGGTGCCCGCCCTCGACCCCACCGACATCAACGACCTCATCCTCGGCTGCGGCCTGCCCGGCGGCGAGCAGGGGTTCAACATGGGCCGCAACGTCGCGGTCCAGCTCGGCTACGACTTCATCCCCGGCACCACCATCACCCGGTACTGTTCGTCGTCGCTGCAGACCACCCGCATGGCACTGCACGCCATCAAGGCCGGTGAGGGCGACGTCTTCATCTCCGCCGGCGTCGAGACGGTGTCCCGGTTCACCGCGGGCAACTCCGACTCGCTGCCCGACACCCAGAACCCGCTGTACGCCGACGCGCAGACCCGCACCGAGAAGCTCGCCCAGGGCGGCCAGCAGTGGGTCGACCCCCGCGAGGAAGGCCTGGTCCCCGACACCTACATCGCGATGGGCCAGACCGCCGAGAACGTCGCGCAGATCACCGGCATCACCCGCGAGGAGCAGGACCGGTGGGCGGTGCGCTCGCAGAACCGCGCCGAGGAGGCCATCGGCGCCGGTTTCTTCGACCGGGAGATCACCCCGGTGACCCTGCCCGACGGCACCGTCGTGACGAAGGACGACGGCCCCCGCGCCGGCACCACCTACGAGGCCGTCAGCCAGCTCAAGCCCGTGTTCCGCCCGGACGGCACCGTCACCGCCGGCAACGCGTGCCCGCTCAACGACGGTGCCGCCGCCCTGGTGATCATGTCCGACACCAAGGCCAAGGAACTCGGGTTGACCCCGCTCGCCCGGATCGTGTCCACCGGGGTGTCCGGTCTGTCGCCGGAGATCATGGGTCTCGGCCCCATCGAGGCGTCCAAGCGTGCCCTCGCCATCGCGGGACTGGGCATCTCCGACATCGACCTCGTCGAGATCAACGAGGCGTTCGCCGTGCAGGTGCTCGGGTCGGCGCGGGAACTCGGGATCGACGAGGACAAGCTGAATGTGTCCGGCGGTGCGATCGCCCTCGGTCACCCGTTCGGCATGACCGGTGCCCGCATCACCGCCACCCTGCTCAACAACCTGACCACCCACGACAAGCAGTTCGGCCTCGAAACCATGTGCGTCGGAGGCGGTATGGGCATGGCCATGGTCCTCGAACGCCTCAGCTGAGAAGAAAGACAGGAAACCTCGATGGGCAACATCACGTACGACTTCACCGGCAAATCGGTCATCGTCACCGGCGCCGCCCGCGGCATCGGCCAGGCCCTGGCCCGCCACTTCGCCGAGGCCAAGGCGACCGTGTTCATGGTCGACTTCGACAAGGACGAACTCGACAAGGCCGCCCGCGAGGTCGGCGCCATCGGCATCCCCGCCGACGTCAGCGACACCGGTGACGTCGAGAACGTTGTCTCTACCGTGATCGCCGAGACCGGGCGGGTGGACATTCTGATCAACAATGCCGGGATCCTGCGCGACAAGGTGCTGTGGAAGCTGACCGACGAGGACTGGGACCAGGTCCTCAATGTCCACGCGGGCGGCACGTTTCGGTTCACCCGGGCCTGTGTTCCGCACTTCCGGAGCCAGGAATTCGGGCGGGTCGTCAACATCACCTCCTACACCGGACTGCACGGCAACCGTGGGCAGGCCAACTACGCCACCGCCAAGGCCGGGATCATCGGGTTCACCAAGACCGCCGCGAAAGAGCTCGCCGCTTTCGGGGTCACCGTGAATGCGATCTCCCCGAACGCCGCGACCCGGATGACCGCCTCCATTCCGAAGGAGAAGATCGCCGAAGTCACCGGTCCGATCTCGCGGTTCGCCGACCCCGCCGAGATGGCCGACGCCATCTGCTTCCTCGCGTCCGAGGAAGCCGGCTACGTCACCGGCGTCGTCCTCCCGGTCGACGGCGGCATCTCCATCTGAGCGAGCCCACCTTTGAACGGAACTGATTCTCATGACTGATGTACTGTCTCGCCGCGATCTCGATTTCCTGCTCTACGAATGGCTCGACGTCGTCTCGTTGACTTCCCGCAAACGGTTCGCCGAACACTCGAAGGACACGTTCGACGCGGTACTCGATCTCAGTGCGGACCTCGCGCACAAGCATTTCGCCACGCACAACAAGAAGGCCGACGCGCACGAGCCGACCATGCGCCCGGACGGCACCGTCGAGATGATCCCGGAGGTCAAGACGGCACTCGACGCCTACGCGGCGGCCGGCTTGATCGCCGGATCATTCGACGAGAGCGTCGGCGGGATGCAGCTGCCCACCACGGTGGCGCGAGCGGCGATGGCCTGGTTCCAGGCCGCCAACGCCAGCACCTCGTCGTATCCGTTCCTGACGACCGCCAACGCAAATTTGCTCGCCGAGTACGGCACCGAGCAGCAGATCGACGACTACGTCCGTCCGATGCTCGAGGGCCGCTGGTTCGGCACCATGTGCCTGTCCGAGCCGCAGGCCGGATCATCGTTGGCGGACATCACCACCCGCGCGGTCCGCCAGAACGACGGCAGCTACCGGGTCACCGGAACCAAGATGTGGATCTCCGGTGGCGACCATGAACTCACCGAGAACATCGTGCACCTAGTCCTGGCCAAGACCCCGGGCGGTGGCCCCGGCGTCAAGGGCATCTCACTGTTCATCGTGCCCAAATATCTCCCCGGCTCCGACGGCGGGCTCGGCGAACGCAACGACGTGACCCTCGCGGGTCTCAACCACAAGATGGGCAACCGCGGCACCACCAACACCCTGCTCGTCTTCGGTGACGGCACCCACACCCCCGCAGGCGATGCCGGGGCAGTCGGCTTCCTGGTCGGCGAAGAACACCGCGGCCTGTCCTACATGTTCCACATGATGAACGAAGCCCGGATCAGTGTCGGACTCCTCGCGATCGCCCTCGGCTACGTGGGATACCGCAAGTCGCTCGACTACGCGAGGGTGCGGACCCAGGGCCGCCCTCTCGGCGCCAAGGACCCCGCCGCCCCACCGGTTCCGATCATCGATCACGCCGATGTCCGCCGAATGCTGCTGGCCCAGAAGTCCTATGTCGAAGGGGCCCTCGCCCTGGGTTTGTATTGCTCACGGCTGGTCGACGAACAGGACACTGCGCTCGACGCGGCCACCGGCGACCAGGCGACGTTGCTCCTCGACGTGCTGACCCCGATCGCGAAGAGCTGGCCCTCGCAATGGTGCCTCGAAGCGAACAGCCTCGCGATCCAGGTCCACGGCGGATACGGCTACACCCGCGACTACGACGTCGAACAGTACTACCGCGACAACCGATTGAACCCGATCCACGAAGGCACGCACGGGATCCAGGGTCTGGATCTGCTGGGCCGCAAGGTCACCATGCAAGACGGTGCCGGGCTGAGGTTACTCGGATCGAAGATCGCCGCGACCATCGCGCGGGCTCGGTCCCTCGGTGGCGACGCCACCGGTCACGCCGACGCCCTCGACACCGTCTGGAACCGGATCGTCGACATCACCGCCGCCTTGTGGGCGGCCGGTGACGCGACGACCGCGTTGGCGAACTCATCGGTCTATTTGGAAGCGTTCGGACACACCGTCATCGCGTGGATGTGGCTCGAACAGCTCATCGCCACCGAGGGTAAGAATGGTGACTTCTACGACGGAAAGCGCCACGCCGCCCGCTACTTTTACACCCACGAGCTACCCAAGGTCGGCCCGCAACTCGATCTCTTGGCCAGCGGAGACCGGACCACTCTCGACATGAACCCCAACTGGTTCTGACCCAGGAGGCATCCCACATGAGTGTGCTCGACAAATTCCGCCTCGACGGCCGCGTGGCCATCGTCACCGGCGCCTCGTCCGGTCTCGGTGTGGCCTTCGCCAAGGCCCTCGCCGAGGCCGGCGCGGACATCGTCCTCGCGGCTCGTCGCGTCGAAAAACTCGGCGACACAGCCGCACTGGTCCGTGCCACCGGCCGACGGGCCCTGCCCGTGGCCACCGACATCGCTGATCCGGATCAGTGCGCCGCCCTGGTCGACGCGGCAATGACCGAGTTCGGCCGCGTCGACGTTCTCGTCAACAACGCCGGCGTCGCCAGCGCCCACCCCGCCACCCGCGAAACCCCCGACCAGTTCCGCTCGGTGATCGACATCAACCTGGGCGGCTCCTACTGGACCGCCCAGGCGTGCGGGAAGGTCATGCAACCCGGCAGTTCCATCGTCAACATTTCCAGCGTCCTCGGGCTCACCACCGCCGGCCTGCCCCAGGCCGCCTACAGCGCCAGCAAAGCCGCAATCATCGGTCTGACCCGAGACCTCGCCCAACAATGGGGCACCCGCAAGGGAATTCGCGTCAACGCGCTCGCCCCGGGCTTCTTCGCCTCCGAGATGACCGACCAATATCACGACGGCTACCTCGACAGCCTCGCGTCACGAATGGTGCTCGGGCGCACCGGCGATGCCGCCGAACTCGCCGCCACCCTTGTCTGGCTCGCCTCCGACGCCGCCGGCTACGTCACCGGACAAACCCTCGCCGTCGATGGCGGCATCACCATCACCTGACCGCACCACACCCCGCAAGCCCATCGCGCCGAAAGTAGCCACCATGCCCACCACCACCACCGTCGACGGGTTGACAACCCTCATCGGCACCACACTGAACCCCAGTGACTGGTTCGAGATCACCCAAGACCGAATCGCCACCTTCGCCGACGCCACCGACGATCACCAATGGATCCACGTCGACCCGGAACGGGCCAGCACGGAAAGCCCGTTCCGCCGTACCATCGCCCACGGTTACCTCACCCTGTCATTGCTCAGCGTCATGTTCGCACAGGTTCTCGACGTTCAGGGCACCTCCCTGGCGGTGAACTACGGCCTGAACAAGGTCCGGTTCCCCGCCCCGGTCCCCGCGGGATCGAAGGTCCGGCTCAACGCCGAGATAATCTCGGCCCAGGACATCGGCGGCGGCGTCCAAATCGTGGTCGCCGCCACCGTCGAATGCAGCGCCACCGACAAACCCGTCTGCGTCGCCGAACCGCTCTACCGATACCACCGTTAAACCCTGTGCTCGAGACCGTGGGGCCAGTCCCTGACAATCGGCCGGTAGGCGACGTCTCACGAGCCTGTCGAGACAGCGGTTCGACCGCCCGGCAGATTCCTCGCTGACCAGCGTCGGCGCCAGAATCCGTATGGCTCATGAGACATACGGATTCTGGAGAACACCAGGTTGCAAAACCTACACGGCATCAGACGCACTGTCGGGACACCTCCGCTCTATGTCACTCACGGTTTGTGAGCACTCGGGCACGATAATTTCAGTTATCGCAGCTATCCTCCGAAACTGCGAGGTCAGCGCGTTTTTGCCTGCAGCGTGTCGATGCACCCCGGTAGCCTGCGCCGGTGACGATCGAACCGGTGAACGAGGCCCTCAGTGGGCCGGTAACAGCACCCGCGGGCACCGAAGACGTGGCAGGCCTCGTCATCCGGCGAGTAATCCTGCAGCTCACTTCCGATCCCACCGCGATGGGATGGCTACACCAAAACTCTAGACCGACGAGTGGAACTAGTGACGGGAATAGACCGCTACTGTCCGCCGCCTGCGGTCGTCGCGCACGGCGCCGGTGCCCTGCGCAGAGTTCCAGCCACGACGCCCCACTCCACACTGCAAGATCGACAAAGTCGGCCCCTCTGCGGCGCTCCGCCCTGGCGAAGCCGCCAGGTGGACCAGTCGCGTCAGAGCTCGGCGAGCGACACCAGCCCGTCCTGCAGCGCCCGGAACAATAGGCCCGACTTGTCCGCGACAGGGCGCCCGGCGACAGCGTACTTCGCTCGGATCCGAATCAGGTGGGTGTTGATCGTGCCCAGGCTGATTCCCAGGTTGGATGCGGCAACGGTCGTCGATTCACTGCGCAGCCACAGGCGGGGGATCTCCAGCTCGCGTGGTGTCAGCGTGGGCCGCTGTTGTGGCTCCCCGACAGGGCCGGGTGTGGGGTCAGGAGCAGAAGCCATATCCGATCTCACCTTCTCGAGCCGCACCGCTTGCTGCGGGACTCGCACCGTGGTGATTCGAGGCGGTGCGCCATCCGGATGGGTCAGTACGCGGGGCCGACATCGGTGAATCGAGTTCCACCCAGACCGGCGCGGTGGTCGTTCGGCACTTGGGTTACTGACCGAGGTCCGAGTGTGTGCGGGCCGCGTGCACCCCGTGGTCGTAGTCCTCGACGTACATGCCGGTTCCGGGAAGTAGGTCGAGTCGACCGCGTGCGGGTTGTAGGCCATGAACACCACGTCCGATCGTCCGTCGTTGAATTGCCGGAAGGTGGTGTAGTCCCAGCCGCCGGGTGCGTAGTCGTCGTTCCAGCACCGTGCCCGCCCCGTCCGCCCTCCCGGCGGAGAAGGCCTTCAAGTACGTCAAGGCCAGTGACTCGATCACCAGCACCCCGCTCACGGTAAAGGCCCGCAAGGACCGCTACGCCAAAGCAATCTCCGAAGTGGCCACCCGATCGGTACACGAAATCTTCGAAGCCGACCGAGACGGCATCCAGACCATCTCGATGGAACTGGGCACCCGGGTGATCGACCCCGGCACCGGGCACGACACCACCATCACCCTGGTGCAATTGGCCACCGACCGCGACACCTTCACCCACCTCGACCTGACCAGGGTCGAGGCCCGCGCCACCCTGGACCACCTGTGTGCCGGCGTCTCCAAGAATCCGCACGACCTGGTCCCCGTCGTCAACACCCGCGGCGTCCGCGGCTAACGGGCCAAAGGGATTACTCGATGACCAGTCCGGATCCCAGCGTCACCATCAAGGCGCTCCGAGAGATGCTCGTGGTCAAAGAACGCGAGGCGAATACCCTGCTCGACCGGAACGCCGGCCTCGAGCGCGACCTCGCGCAGGCGACCGAGAACGCGCACCGTGCCGGCGCGCAGTCCGCCCACGACCGCGCGCCCACGGGCGGCGGCACCGATCCGGGCATCGTGGAGACCGACGATCGCCTGGTGCTGCAGGAAGTCGGCGTCCTGCGCCGACGCAAAAGCAGTCGGCGCTGCGCCGATCTACCAAGGCGAGCCCGGCTACTCGACGAAACTCGACCGGGACAAGGACGGTATCGCCTGCGACAAGTGAGGCGGCGTCACCATTGCCCGACGCCGTGCCGTCGTCGACGGTGCGGGTCACAGGGGGCACAGGGTTTGCCGGGTCCGGTTCCAGAACGGAAACAACTCGGGGCTGCCGGCGTCCGGGTGTTGCCGTTGCGCCTGCTCGACGAATTCGAGGACCGTCTTTCCGGTGGTGTGCGACAGTGCGCAGGCGTCCAGACTCAGCTTCGCCGACGCCACGAACCCGATCCTCTCGGCGTACGGGCCCAGGACCCCGGAATCGACGAACGGGCCGAGGCCTGGCCCCCACCGGTTGAAGGCGGACTGCAACCCGAAATCACAGGGCTGCCCGAAGAGTTCACTGCACGTCGTCGGCCGGCCGTGGACCATGACCGCGGTATCAGGCAGCGGGCGCGGCGGCTCGGGCGGGTCCGGTCGCGACGCGACCGTCCACACCGCCAGCACTGCGGCGCCGACGACCAGGCACACCAGCACCGCCTTCAGGACCTGCTTCATCGCTCACTCACCTCGTCGCACACCTTCATTGCACCACTCCCGCCCTCCGTCCGGCCCGAATCCCGGTTGGGCGGCAACGAGAAGACCAGAACGGGGGCGCCGTCGTAGGTCACCGGCGGGGGGGTTGGCGCACCGCGGGCCGCTCCTCGCATAACGCGCAATGCACGGTGTGCTCGGTAGCCGTGGGCGCGTGCACCCCGACCCGTACCGGTGAAACCCAACCCGTTCCTGTCTGCTGATGCATGGGCCGCCGGTGCCACTCGAACCAACCCACCGAGGTGCGGGATGTGATTCGGTCCACGGTGCCGGCGATTTGCGGCCCAGCCGGCACGGAATGGAGGACCGAGATGACCGAAGTCGACTACATCGACGTGGTCGGGGCGCAGTCCGTGCTCGAGGTGGCCGAAGTGGTCGCCGCGGTGCTCGGGGCCGGATAGAGATTGGCGGCGAACCCGGCCGCATCGGGGTCACCGGAGCGCCCGATCCCGATCTTCGGGTAGTCATCGGGCTGGCGATCAACGACCGCGGGCTGCCCGAAAGGTGGACGCGGCGAATCACCATCACCCACGATCGCAATGGTGACGAACGCCGCCGCTGGGCGCAGCACCTACACCGCGCCGTCACCGAACGCCGCGACTGGACACTCACCCTCACCTCCGACGGCCCGCCCAACCCACACGCCCCTCATCGAACGCCCAGGGAATATGACCCCGCTCCGCGGGAAGTCACGCGCCAGAACCCCTCGTCCACCGCGGCGGCAAGGGACGGTGGACGACTACGCCGCACAGCATCCATACCGCACCCCAGGGCACCGATGCCGCGAAAAGGGGCGTTGGTGACCGCGGACCCCGCTGTCCGTGCGTGGCTGCGTTCTATCTGCACCACACACAGGCCACCTCCGGCCATGAACTCGGCGCCGACACCGGTCGGTCGGCCGTACGCTGACCCCACAGCGAAGGACCGTGCGCGGAAGTCGGGCGAGTCGACATGGACGAACTCGACAGCAAGAACCTGGGTAGGCTGCGCCGGATCGCGGACGCCAGGTCGGTGTGGACCTCCGAGTCCGGGGACTTCACCCCCTGGCTCGCCGAGAACATCGACGTCTCGCGGACGCCCTGGGCATGTCCTTGATCGTCGTCGACACCGAAGTCCGGATCGGTGACTTCCGCCTCGACATCCACGCCAAGGACGGCAACGACCGCTCCGTCGTCATCGAGAACCAACTCGAACGCACCGACCACGGACACCTCGGGCAATGCCTCGTCTACGCCTCCGGTCTGGACGCCTCCACCGTCATCTGGGTCGCCCCCAATTTCCGGGAAGAATTCCGCAGCGCCCTCGACTGGCTCAACGAACGCACCGACAGCGAACTCGGTTTCTTCGGGGTCGAGGTCGGCATCGTGCAGATCGGCCACGGGCCCCCGGCGCCGGTCTTCGACATCGTCTCGCGCCCCAACGACTGGCAGAAAACGGTCAAGACCGCCGGCAGTGCCGCCGAAGCCCGCGTGAGCACTCCGGTCAATGCCGCCCGGCAAGCCCTGTTCACCGACATCCTCACCGACGCGAACACCCGCCAGCCCGCCATCTCTGTTCCGACACCGGGGAAAGGCAACTGGATCTCCTTCGCCTCCGGACCATTCGGGAACTGGGACCTGACCGTCAGCGACTGCCGCCTGCGCGTCGATGCCTACATCGACACCTACAACCGCGATGTCAACAACGCCCTGTTCGACGAATTCGCTGCCGACGCCGCCTCCTGGCAGACCAAGCTCGGACTGGAGCTGTCATGGGAGCGGTTCGACGACAAACGTGCATCACGCATCGCTACCTATAGGCCGGTCGATCTCGACGACCCTGTCGACCGCGACGTGGCCCGCCAGTGGGCAGTCGATGCGTTGGTCGCCATGTACAACACCCTGAACACGCCCCTGCGCGCGGCCGCGGAAGTCGGGCGCGCGGAGTTCGCCGACCCTGCACCACCGCGCGAGTCGCAGACCTGGTAGCGCCCGTGTCGCGTGCCGAGGGACCGTCATGGACTCCATCCGTGCGAGATCAGAGTCAGGTTCGTTCACTCACCCAGGTTCGTTCGCTCGCCCACCGCTCGAGAGTGCGCGTGTCCGATCGGTGCTGTCACTTCGTCGGCGTAGGGCGAGTCCTCTGGCTCGTGGGGTGAAGATGTGCGAGGGCGAGTGTTCGGATCTGTTCGCCCGCTTCGATGCCGAGTTGCCGAGGCCATGAACTCAGCGCGAGAAGGTAGCAGAGGCGGCTCCAGTACTGGTCGGGGTGCAGGCCGAAGCGGATCCAGATTTCTCCTGGCGGAGGTCCCCCGTAAGGCAGCCAGGTGACCGCGAGGTTGACGAGCATGGGGTCGTCATCCCGAGAGATCGACACCCCGGGCGGCTGGGGTCGAGGGGTCAGCTGCCGCACCGGGTGGGCGGTATGGCTGCTCGTGTCTGTTCGGTGCATGTCGTTGTCGTGCAGGGCGCGCAGAGGCCGGGGCGGGTGGCGACGCCCCGACCTCTGTGGTGGATTGCTATCCCTTCTTGAGGATCACGGTTTTGATTTCGGTGTACCCATCGAGGGCGGACGAGCCGTGCTCGCGGCCCCAGCCGGACTGCTTGTAGCCGCCGAACGGCAAAGCCGGGTCGAGGATGTGGTAGGCGTTGATCCACACGGTGCCGGCCCGGAACTTCGCGGCCAGGTTGTGCGCCTTGGCCACATCCGAGGTCCACACTGCGGCGGCGAGACCGTAGTCGGTTTCGTTGGCGGCGTGAACCAACTCGTCGACATCGTCGAACGGTGCGACGGTGACGACGGGCCCGAAGATCTCTTCCTTGACCACGCGCATGGTGGGCTTGGTGTCGACGAGCACGGTCGGTTCGACGAAGTAGCCGGTGTCGCCCTTGCGGCCGCCGCCGGCGACAGCGGTGGCGCCATCGGTGCGGCCACTGTCGAGATATTCGAGCACCCGGTCGAGTTGCTGCTGTGAGACCAACGGTCCTAGCTGAGTATCCGCGGCCAAGCTGTCACCGACCTTGATCTGCGTCGCGGCCTCGGCGATACCGGAGACCACCCGGTCGTACACCTTCGACTGCACGAACAGCCGGGACCCCGCCTCGCACGCTTCGCCCTGGTTGAAGAAGATCGCATTCGCGGCGCCGGCGATCGCGGCGTCGATGTCCGCGTCGGCGAAGATCACGTTCGGGGACTTGCCGCCGAGCTCGAGGGTGACCTTCTTCAGGTTCCCGCGGGATGCGGCGATAATCTGCCGGCCGACCTCGGTGGATCCGGTGAAGGAGATCTTGTCGACCCCGGGATGGGCGGTCAGTGCCGCACCGACCTGGTCGCCGTATCCGTGGACGATGTTCACTACCCCCTCGGGAACGCCGGCCTCCCGGAGCACGTCACCGAGCAAGGCCGCGCTGAGCGGGGTCTGTTCGGCCGGCTTGAGGACGACGGTGTTCCCGGCGGCCAGGGCCGGGGCGAGCTTCCAGGCGGCGAGCAGCAGTGGGAAGTTCCAGGCGATGATCGCCCCGACCACACCGACGGGTTCGCGGACGGTGTAGGCGAAGTAGTCGCCCGGCGTTGCGACCGCCGACACCGGGATGGTGGTGCCCTCGAGCTTGGTGGGCCAGCCCGCGAAGTAGCGGAACCAGTCGATGGCCAGCGGCACGTCGACCAACTGGGCGTAGGTGACAGGTTTGCCGCTGTCGATGGCCTCGAGGATCGCGAACTGCTCGAGCTTGTCTTCGATGAGATCGGCGACCCGCCAGAGGATCTTACTGCGTGCGGAGGCGCTCAACCGGCCCCACGGGCCGTCGAGAGCCTGCCGTGCCGCGGCGACGGCCCGGTCGACATCCTCCGCTGATCCCCGGGTGACCTGTGTCAGCGTGGTGCCGGTGGACGGATTGAGCGTGGCGAACGTTTCGCCCGTTGCCGAGGCCACGTTCGAGCCGTCGATCAGGTGCTCGATCGGTCGGCTGAGGAAGTCGGCCACCGTGGGAGAAAATCCCGCGGTGGGGTTGATGGTGGAGGTCATTTCCCTACTCTCTGCAAAAGGTGGGTGTGTTCTGGTGTCCCGCTTTGTTACGCGGGCAGGTCCGCTTTGGTGATGACCCAGAACTTCTTCACGAACGGGCCCTTCGAGGTCCAGGTGACGTGCACGCCGGACGGCAGGGCGATCAGATCGCCGGCCTTGAAGTCCCATTCCTCGCCCGTCTCGTCGTTGCGGACGTGAACCTCGCCCTCGAGCAGCAGGATCGTCTCGTCGCCGAGGGTTCCGGTGTACGGCGTGACCAGCGTTCCGTCGGGTTCGCTGCCGGCGATGCCCTTGCCCGAGCGCCACAGCCCCGACAGCACGGTGCCGCTGCTGCCCTCCGGGCGGAGGATGACCAGCTCGCCCTTGGTCAGGTCACCTTCGAGGGGTTCGGTGAAGTCGTACGGGGTCCACGTGTCCGGGTTGTCGTTGACGTTCGCGATGATCAGGTCATCACTGGTGGCGCCCGTGGGGTTCGGGCCATCGAAGATCACCCAGAACTTCTTGAAGTAGGGGCCCTTGACGTCCCAAATCTGTTCGAGGCCCTTGGGCTCGTAGATGATCGACCCGGGCCCGACCTCATACTGCTTGCCCGTCGCCGTGACGGTAATGGTCGCGGAGCCCTCCAGGACGACCGCGCACTCGTCACCCAGCGGAGACGACCACACGATCGAGCCGGAACCGTCGGAACCAGCTCCCGGTGCGCCGGCGTGATACCGCCAGAAACCGGCGAGCAGGTTGCCGCTCGTCCCGTCCGGGCGGAAGACGGCGATCTCGCCCTGCACGTCGGTCCTCCCGAGTGCGGGCTCCTCCCACTCGAAGGGCTCCCACTCGTGCTTGGCCGGGTCGGCCGAGCCGCCGTAGACACGGCCAGTGGTGGTTTCTTGTGTCGTCATGTGTTCCTTCTCCTTCAGTGGGTGCCGCGGTGGGCTCGGGTGGGGTGAAACATTGAAGCGGCGAGGATCAGGCGTTCGCCTGTGCGGCGGCCGGCTCCTTGCCGTTGACAGAGATAGGACCTGGGGCCAGGTCCTTGAAGACCCCGAAGCTCGATTCCTGCTCGGTCATGTACGGGAAGTGGAATCCGCAGTTCGGGCACTGCTCACGCAGCACCGCCTGCTCCTGCCCGAGGTCGTACGGTTTGTCCTGAAGTTCGTTGCAGCACGGACAGATTCGCAACAACCGGGTCCCCACCAACTCGAAGTTGGTGATGATGTCCTCCATGATGGCGCCGTTTGCCGCCCACGCCTTGGCGTGCTTGTGATAGGTGTCGGTGTGCCAGTCGTAGAGCGCCTCCTTGCTCGCCCAGAAGCTGCACTCGTTGAACCACATCCGGTCGTCCGGGTGCTCCCACCAGGTCAGGTGCAAAAAGCCCGGCAGCTTCATCAGGTGATGCCGGGTGTCGGCGAAGACCACCTTGAACTTCTCGTACGCGTCCGGGCTGGAGAACCGCACACGCTGCATGCTCAGGTAGATAGCCATGACGGGGTGAAACCTTCCTCTTCTCGAAACAGTGCGTTCTCGGGGCGCCCCGGGGCTGCGGGCGTCGACTCCAGCGCTCGCACTGACGTCGCTCTTCGCTCTGTGATTGCGTTCACACTGATCTGTGTGTGGTTCCTATAGTTGACCTGATCCGACCGGTCCAACAGATCCAATTTTGAGTGAGTTAGAGGTACCGATTTGTCACCCACCAGTAACACCCCCGACGGGCCGGATTCACCCGCGCCCGCGTACCGCCGCCTGTACGAACAGCTGCGGGCGGGCATCCTCAGCGGCCAACTGAAAGCGGGATCGCCGCTGCCGGCCAGCCGCCGTCTCGCCGCCGAAGTGGGCGTGTCCCGTAACACCGTCCTGGCCGCGTTCGAGCAGCTCGACGCCGAGGGCTACCTCGACCGCCGTCCCGGATCGGGCACCTACGTCGCCGACGTCCTGCCCGAACACATGCTCACCATCAATCACGCTCCGTGGACCGGTTCCGCCGTCGACGACGGCACCGGCAGGCTCTCGCACCGCGGCCGGGCGATCGCCGACACCCGCAGAATGCCGCTTCCGGAGGTCACCGGCGTTCCCGCCGAGGCGACCGCCTTCCAGATCGGCCTGCCCGCCCTCGACAGCTTCCCCGCCGAGCTGTGGGCGCGGATGTACGGCGCCCGGTTGCGGCAATCGACCCGCGACCTGATGCGCTACAGCGACCCCCGCGGATACCACCCACTACGCGAGGCCATCGCCTCCTACATCGGCCCGGCACGCGGAATCCGCTGCACCGCAGACCAAGTCGTCATCGTCTCCGGATCGCAACAAGCCTTGGAGTTCTGCGGCCGGATCCTGCTCGACCCCGGCGACCCGGCCTGGATCGAGGACCCCTGCTACCTCGGCGCGAAGGCGGCCCTGATCTCCGCCGGAGCGCGTTTGGTGCCCGTGCCCGTCGACCGCAAAGGCATCGACGTGGCCGCCGGCATCGCACGCGAACCGAGCGCGAAGCTGGCCGTCCTGACCCCCTCGTACCAGTTCCCCCTCGGGGTCACCCTCTCCCTCGAGCGCCGACTCGCACTGCTGGACTGGGCCGCCCAAGCCGGCGCCTGGATCGTCGAAGACGACTACGACAACGAATTCCGCTACCGCGGCCGCCCGCTCGTCGCGCTGCAGGCCATCGACAAACACCGACGGGTGATCTACGTCGGCACCTTCAGCAAGATCATGTTCCCCGGGCTCCGGCTGGGCTACCTGATCGCCCCGACCGAGCTCGTCGACGGCTTCGCCGCAGCGCATCTGAGCACCGACATGCACGCCCACCTGCTCGACCAGGCAGTGCTCGCCGACTTCATGGAGGCCGGGCACTTCACCAGGCACCTGCGCAGGATGCGCGTCCTCTGCGGCAAACGGCAGCAACTGCTGGTGGCCGAGGCCACGCGCCGGCTGGGGAGTCGCCTGCGGATCGAGGACCCCGACGGCGGACTGCACCTGGTCGGTTGGCTCCCGGAAGGGCACGACGACCAGGTGGTCGCCGACCTCGCCGCGCGCCAGCGTCTCCACCTCTGGCCCCTCTCGACGCACTGCGTCGAAGCCGACCTGCCACCGGCCCTTCTGCTCGGCTACGCCGGAATCAAGGAACGTGACATCGGGGACGGCGTGGCCTCTTTGGACCGAATCCTCCGTGGCTACAGACCAAATGCCCGGTTGAGCTGACCCGGAGTGGCTACACAGATTCCGTGCCCGGCTGTGGTTCGGAAGGGGCCTTGGCTGGGCGTGGATGTTCCAGATCCGATCGGCTAGGGCATCGGGGGCGTAGAGCGGGTCCCCGCCGCCGATTGCGCCGGGGATAATGAGCTGCCCGACGTGAATACGCTTCGGCGCGAGAACTTCGTGGAGCATTGCGCCATAGGCCGATTCACCGGCGAAGGCGATCGAGGTGCCCGCCACGTTAACGTTCGGTGTCGCGGCGCTGGAACCGTTGACGAAAAGGATTGTCCCGCGTCCCAACTATCGCATCCCGGGAAGCACTTGTTGGACGGCGGTAACGGGGCCGAGGATGGAGAACTCGGCGGCAGCGACGAGGTCGGCGGCCGTCGTCTCCAGTACCGGGCGCAGGAAGTCCTTGCGAGGGACCGGGCTGTACTGCAGCACCTCGATCGGGCCGAGTTCGGAGGCTGCCCGCTCGAGCGCGCCGGCCAGCGTCGGCCGGTCCTGCACGTCTGCGGCGTATCCACGCGTTTGCACCCCGTGCTCGGCGAGCTCGGCGAGCTCGGCCGCGAGACGGTCGACGTTGTCCTGGGTCCGCGATATCAGTGCGACCGTGAATCCCTCACGCCCGAAACGTCTGGCCGTCGCCGCGCCCAAGCCGCGGCCGGCCCCGATGATTGCAATCGTCGTCATAGTCGTCCTTCCGACACGGGTGGAGTCGCCGAAGAGCTATTCGCCGGTACTGTGTGTCGGCTGCTCGGCTGCGGCTGCGGCCGTGGTTGCGAGTGTGGTGGCGGCCCAGTTGCCGAGCAGGGTCATGGCGTCGGCGGACGGGCTGCCTGGGTCGACGCTGTAGAGGGTCAGGACCAGGCCGGGGTCGGCGGGTAACGGCATTGTTTCGTAATCGATGGTGAGGTCACCGACGACGGGGTGGTGGAAGGTTTTGGTGCCGGTGTAGTGCAGGCGCACATTGTGCTTGGCCCAGCGGACCCGGAATTCGTCGCTGCGGGTGGACAGTTCACCGACGAGGTCGGAGATGCCGCGGTCGTACGGGTCGCGGCCGGCGTCGGTGCGCAGCAGGTTGACTGCGCCGTCGGCCATCTGGTCCCAGTCGGGGTAGAACTCGTGGGCGCGGGGGTCGAGGAAGCAGAACCGGACGAAATTGACCGCCTTGCTGGGGTCGGGGTGCAGTTGGTCCGGGTAGAGGGGCGAATAGAACGCGTAGGCGAGCCGGTTCGCGGCGACGAGGTCGTGGCGGGCGTTGCGCACGAATGCGGGCCCGGCGTAGCCGTCGAGGAGTCGCTGCACCATCGGCCGCACCGCCTTGGTGGTGCGGCGTGAGCGAACGCGTTGCGGGCGGGTGAGGGCGCTGCGGTGCAGATCGAACAGGTGGGACCGTTCCGCCTCGTCGAGTTCGAGGGCACGCGCGATGGCGTCGAGCACCGACTCGGAGACGCCGGTGACCTTGCCGCGTTCGATCTGGGTGTAATAGTCGACCGAGAGCCCTGCCAGGGTGGCGACCTCTTGGCGGCGCAGACCGGGGACGCGGCGTTTGGCGGCGTCGTAAACCGGCAGCCCGACGTGCTCGGGGGTGATCTTGGCCCGCCGCGACGCCAGGAATTGGCCGATCTCAGCGACTCGGTTGGTGGACTCCACACACCCGAGGCTACGACCCGCGGGAAGCCGGTTGCCAGGTGCTGTGAGGGGGGTGCTGCCAGCACCCCCCTGATCTTCGCCTCCCACGCGGGCGGCTGACCGCGTTGCATGGATGCTGCGAGCACGAGGTGCTCTGCGACCGAACCCTTCGACATCGACGAGGTGCCATGACCACGCGAACGCCTGTCCAACCGAGCACCAGCACTGGCCTGCCTGTGCTGGTGTATGTGCTGGCGGCCGGGATCTTCCTGATGGGCACGACCGAGTTCATGGTTGCCGGACTGTTGTCCGATGTCGCCACCGACCTCGGTGTGGACCTCGCCCGGGCCGGGTTGCTGGTCACCGCGTTCGCGGTCGGCATGATCATCGGCCCACCGGTCATGGCGCTGGCCACGCTGCGGTTGCCCGCTCGGGCCACACTGGTCGGGGCGCTGGCAGTGTTCTCCGCCGGGCACGTGGTAGCGGCGGTGAGTGACTCGTTCACCGTCGTCACCGCCTCCCGCGTCCTCACCGCGCTGGCGACCGGCACGTTCTGGGCGACCGGCGCGGTGGTGGCGGCCGCGGTCGCCGGCCCCGGGGCGAGCGCGCGGGCATTGGCAGTGCTCTCGGGCGGGTTGAGCCTGGCCGTGGTCGCCGGTGTCCCGTTGGGCACCTTCGCCGGCCAGTACACCGGGTGGCGGGGCCCGTTCTGGATGCTGGCCATGCTGGCCATCCCCGCGATCGTCGCCGTTCTTCGGTTCGCTCCGGGCACCGCGACCGAGGACACGCTGAGTGTGTCGGCGCGCTCGGAGATCTCGACCGTGCGGCCGTGGCGGGTATGGGCGGTGCTGGGTGCGATCACGCTGGCGCAGGCCGGGTTCCTCGGCGCCTACAGCTTCATCAGCCCTCTGCTGACCGACCGCGCCGGCATCTCCGCCGCGCTGATGCCGCTGGTCCTCGCCGGCTTCGGCGTCGGTGCCCTGGTGGGGACCGCGCTGGGTGGTCGGATCGGCGACCGGTGGCCGCTGGCGACCATCGCCGCGGCGGTAGCACTGACCTCGGTTCTGCTGCTCATCCTGGCGGCGACCGCGAGCCACTCGGCGATCGTGGTGGGTGTGATCGTCGTCCTGGGTGCCTCCGGGCTCGGGGCGAACCCGGTGCTGATCGCCCAGACCCTGCGATTCGCCGGACATGGCTCCCGGCTGGCGTCGTCGCTGGCGACCGCGGCCTTCAACCTCGGCACCGCCGCCGGATCTGCGTTGGCCGCGACCACCCTGTCGACGTCACTGGGTGTGCTCGGGCCGGCGGTCCTCGGCGCCGCGATCACGGCCACCGGGCTGATACCGATCGCTCTGCTGTCCACCACCTGGGCGCGTCCCGCGGCCGGGAATCCGCCGCCCCGTCCCTCCGAGGAGACGCTGCGGGTGCCCACGTCCGTGAGCTGAAGCGCGGCTGAACACCGGTATCGACAGGAGAAAAACAATGCGTCCCATGATCACCGGGCTGGTGGTCCTCACGACAGCCGTCACAGTCGTCGCCGGGCTCACCGCCTGCGCGAGCACATCGGACTCGGCCGCAAGCAGTTCGCCGCCGGCGTCACCGACCGCGCAACCCGCGACGCCGCAACCTGGCCAGGAAGGACCAGTCATGCAGATACGGTTGAGGATCGGCGCGGCGGAGGCGAGCGCACGACTCTACGACAACGCCACGGCCCGAGACTTCGCCTCCCTGCTACCCGTCACGATCACCCTGCACGACCTCGGCGGCCGCGAGAAGGCCGGACCGCTGCCTCGCACACTCGCCGACGGTCAGGGCCAGAGCAGTTACCGGGCAGGACAACTCGGCTATTGGGCACCCAGCAGTGACCTGGCCGTCTACTACCGCGAAGACGGGTTCACGATTCCCGATCACGGGATCGTGATGATCGGCGAGATCGACACCGGACTCGACGCCATCACCGACGCCGACGGCACCGACACCCTCACCATCACCGCAACCTGACCACCCCAAACGACATCTGATGGGCGGCCCCGCACCGGTCCGCCGCTTCCTGCCGGAGCTGATCGACCTGATCTGGCGCCGCGAGATCGACCGGCAAGGTCTTCGACCTCACCCTCCGGCTGGACCAGGCGGCCGAGGGCTACCAGGTGATGCACGAGCGCCGCGCCATCAAAACCCTGCTCACCCTCTGACACGACACCCACCACCAGGAGCACGACAACGATGAACACCCTCCGCACACGGCGAGGCACTCGCCGCTCGATGAAGCTGGCCGGCGCCGGTATCGCCACGCTCGCCGTCCTGGCCGCCTCGGCCTGCTCCTCCTCGGCCGCCCCTGTGTCGCCGGTGGCGAACCTGGCCTCCGGCGATCTGTCCCACGGCGCCGACAACTTCTACACCAGCGACCAGGTCACCATGGAGAAGGTGACGTTCAAGAACCAGTACCAGATAGAGGTCGCCGGCAACCTGTTCGTTCCGAGGAACCTCGACCGCAACACCAAGAACGCAGCCATGGTGGTCGGGCACCCGATGGGTGCGGTCAAGGAACAGAGCGCCAACCTCTACGCCACCAAGATGGCCGAGCAGGGTTTCGTGACGCTCTCGCTGGACCTGTCGTTCTGGGGCGAGAGCGCCGGCGAGCCCCGCAATGCCGTCGCCCCCGACATCTACACCGAGGACTTCAGTGCCGGCGTGGACTTCCTGCGCACCCAGTCCTTCGTCGACACCGAACGCATCGGCGCGCTCGGAATCTGCGGCAGCGGCAGCTTCGTCATCAGCGCCGCCAAGATCGACCCCCGCATCAAGGCCGTCGCCACGGTCAGCATGTACGACATGGGCGGTGCCACCCGCAACGGGCTGGGCCACTCGGTCACCCCCGATCAGCGCAAAGCCGCCCTGGCCCGAGCCGCAGCCCAGCGTGACGTCGAATTCACCGGCGGTCCCACCGAATACACCGGCGGCACACCCGAGCAGCTGACCGATCAATCCAGCCCGATCGAACGCGAGTTCTACGACTTCTACCGCACCGCGCGCGGGAACAGCCCCGACACCACCACTCAGCCGATACTGTCGAGCAACGTCAAATTCATGAACTTTTACCCGTTCAACGACATCGAGACCATCTCACCCCGCCCGATGCTGTTCATCGCCGGCGAAAACGCGCACTCGCGCGAGTTCACCGAAGAGGCTTACCGCCTCGCCGGGGACCGCAGGGAACTGGTGATCGTGCCCGGTGCCGGTCACGTCGACCTCTACGACCGGGCCGAGATGATCCCGTTCGACAAGCTGACCGAGTTCTACACCCAGAACCTCACCTAACGGGTGGGCGAGCACTGACCGGACCCGGTCAAGCACACGTACCCCAACCCCGAGATGCCGGCGTACACCAACGACGCACGCCGGCATTACCCCATCACCATCAACCTCGGGCGTCTGGTGCCAGGGACACCGAGACGCTTCCACAGGTGCACGGACAAACCCGTTCTCACCATGACACGCGCGCACCGCACCGCGGTTGCCGGACCGGGGTGACGAAGTACGGACGGAAGGGGCACCGATGGCCGCGAACAATGCCGACAACGATGAACGAGCGGGAACGATCGCGATCGGACTGACCATCGCGATCACCGCCCTCCTGACTTACCTGGAGGCACTGGCCCGTTGATTGCCTTCTCAAGACAAGAGCGGTAGCGGACTCTCGCACTCGCAAGGCACAGTAGTCCGCTGCACGGGGTACAGCTATCACCGCGCCGCACTCGCCTACGAGGCGCCTGGACGTAGGCCGTGCCGGCCCGCGACCCAGCACAGGGATGAATTTCGTCATCAAGCGGTTTGCCGCCCAGGACTGATCCGGTGCCCGTCCGAGAGCAAACAACGCTCGACCGATGCTCGACCCGAATCTCGTCGAACCTCCCGTGAACCACCGCGGTGACATGCCGACGACCAACCCCAACCCCATTGCCACACAGCGGAAGCGACGTTCGATGGCACGGCCCAAGAGACCGCCGGCACCCGCGGGCCAGTGTTGGCGCCGAACGCTGATGTCAACCCACTCCCCTCGAGGGGCGCGGCCGCCGTCGCCCTCCGTGTGGGCGGCGCAATGGGTGCGCTCGAAAGGGTCAGCTGGTGTCGAGAAGGGTGACCGCGGACGCGGCGACGAGTAACCCGGCTGCCTGTCTCGGGATGAGGCGTTCTCCAAGGACGGTGACGCCGAGCAGTACGGGGACGACCGGGTAGAGGTAGGATACAACCACCGCGACCACGGCGAGTTGCTCCCTCGCGGCGAGCAGATACGCGATCAGCGCCAGTGCCGCTGCCGCGCCCGTGAACCCGGCGGCCAACGCCGGGACCAGGGACCACCGGATGTGTGCGCCTCCCGAACTCGGCAGCAGCGGCGCGATGGTGAGGATCGCCGCAACCCGCCCAGCGGCCACGGGCCACAATCCTGACCCCGCGCCGGCCTGCGCCAACGCCACATACTGCACCGCAATCCCGAGTCCCGCGATGAGGCCGTCGAGGGCCGCGGCCGACAGCACGGGTCCAGCCTGCGTGCCGGTGTGTGCGACCAGCCACAGTGCCGGAACCGCGATCACGATACCGAGCCAGCCGACCTGCACTCCGCCCTGGACCGACTCGGACTCAGCACGGCGGTGTCCTGCTTCGACACCGTCGCCGACGCATTCCACGCAGCACTCGCCCACCCTGCTGTCACCGCAGAACACGCACCGACGTTTCCGATGCTCGACCGACCCCATTCGGTGCACTGCTCCCTCGCCGCCGTCCCTGCCACGACAGGACTCGACCGGAAAGGCATCGCCCCATGACGAACCCGCCTCCTCGCCTGACGAATCCGTCTCCCCACCCATCCCCGCCGTCCGGGTGGTCGGCCGCGTGGATCAAGCATTACCTCGATTGGAAGGCGCGCGGCGACCGCGGCGGCGAGGTCGGGACCGTGGATGCGGGCGCCGCACGGCCGTCGCAGATACGGCGACGACCGTGGAAGCCGCTCGGGTGAATCGGGTGGTCGCGTTCGAAGTGCGGTGGTGCGCCCCTCGGCGGTGGGCCCGCCGAGACGATCATGACCGACTTCGGCATGGACGCCGCCGCGTTCTTCCGGCACCTGGCCGAGTATCTGGAACTGTCCCCGCCCACTCCCCTGCGCCCCGACCTGCTCGAGCGCATGAAGGCCGTCGCGCGGCGACGCCTGTGGCTGCCACCTGACACGCCCCAAAAAGGCCTGGTCTGTCAGCGTCGGCATCACCGCTCCGCAATGGTCGGAGCCGTCAATCATTGCCGCGGGCAACGAGTTGGTGCAACGACTCCGTTGCCCGTCCAGTTTGCGGACCTGAATCCGCCCGTCCCCGGGCTTCGCACACCTGCGGCGGGCACCCTCCGCAATACCAGTCCCCGAACGAAACCGATCACGTCGCGGACTCGTTATCGGGGGTCGGCTGCACGCGCCGTGGTCCATGCGATCCCACATAGCCCGCACGGCGCCTCCCCACGCCTGCAGGCGCACCGAGATCACGGGGCCGCATCTTGGCAGGCTCAGCGCCACACCACACGGGGATACTGGAAGGGCGACGGCTCCACCCATCCGCAGGGCTCGCGCCGAGAGGGTGATCAACAGTGTTCGACAAATTCAGCGATCAAGCACGCCACGTCGTCGTCCTCGCCTCCGACGCGGCCCGCACCCACCACCACAACCACCTCGGCACCGAACACCTCCTCACCGGCATCCACGCCGCCGGCGGCCCCACCGCTGCCACCCTCACCAACTGGGGGATCACCAGCCCCCACCTGGACAGCGCCCTCGACGAGATACCCGCATACCCCAACACCGACACCGAATGCGCCGGACCCCCCTTCACCCCGACCCTGACAAAGACCCTCGCCCAAAGCCTGCGAGAAGCCTCCCTACTCGGACACCACACCATCGGCACCGAACACCTCCTCCTCGCCCTCCTCGCCGACACCACCTGCACCGGCACCCGAATCCTCACCCACCTCACCGCCCTCAGCCCGCACCAGATGCGCGACCACCTCCGACACCAACTCACCGAACACCCCCAACCCCACGAGTAGACCCGCACACCCCACCGAAATCCATCCACCCCGCCCGACTCCACGGGCGACCGCTACGCCGGAGAACACCAGAGCTCAGGTCAGAAATTCGGTAGGAGTGGGGCAGCGTTGTCCCTGATCGTCGACGCCGCGCTCACCCACGCGGTCGCCGAACTCGAGCAATCCCGCGCGGTGATCAACAGGCCAACGGTGCGCTCATGCTCGCCTACGGCCTCTCCCCCGAACGAGTCTTCGGCATCCTCACCTGGCGCCACGGCAGACCAACAGCAAACCGCGTCCTCGCCGATCGCTTCGTCGATACCCTCACCGCCGAGGCGACCTCCCCGCGGCGTCTCGTGCCCGGTTCGACCACCTGCTCCTGACCGCACACGAGCACCCCGACGAACAGACCACCCGGGCTCACCGGTGGCCCACCCCTCGGGCGGGGACGGGAAGGCCAGAGTGAGGTGTGCCAGCGGCGGACGGTGACCGTCTCAGGTGCACCCATGCCGTCGTGTGACGAACCCGACCACGATTTCGTACTCGCCCTCCGACTCCCCCGGAAGGTCGGTGGTCAGCACGCGATCGGTCAACGCCTCGAGCACCCTCCACCTCGGATCGGGGTGCCGCGGAAGGCATCGGCGCGAGGTGACGGTACTCGTCATGAGAAAGACAGAGCCCGAGACGACGAACGAACAGCGCAGTGGGGACCCTATCGACGCCGCATCGATCAACATCGCGCCCACCTCATCGATCGCGTGGGTGACCTCCGCTACCTCTTCGAGCGCGAATCCGCGGCGGCGGGTTAACGTCCGCGCCGCCGCCAGGACTATCGGCAACTGATCCAGGGCTGCGCTCACCCGCAGCTGGGTGGTCGGTGGTCCGGCGCTCACAATGTCCAGCACAGGTTCCCGCAATTCATTCCACTCATTCCACCTATCTGACAAGCCGGCGCCGCATCCATCAGCTCACCCCATCCCCGCACCAACCACCGGTCTCACTTCCCGGTGCTCAACGAACTCTTCGAACGTGTCAATCGTTCTAGCCCTGTCACCGAGAACGCCAGACTCCTTACTCCTTGCTCCTCGCTCCTCAGAGTGCGAGCAGCCGCTGGAAGAATTCGCGGTACCGCTTGAGCGCGAGACGAAGGTCCTCCGTCGAGCCCTCTTCGCCCCGAGCCCACTGCTCCTCGAGCCGCGAACGCGCCTCCGAGAATCCGGTGGTGATCCGATCGACGACATCGGACACGAGACCATCGGCCTTCTGAACACACTCTCTGGGATCGTCGACGAAGCCCGCCTGAACCTCGTCCCACCGCAAGCGCAGGACCGACAACTCGTCCTCAGCGAACAGTGTCTGATTAGCCGATGATTCGGTCTCCTCTGCGGACGGATGGGCGTTCTCCGTCGAGCGGACCGGCTCATCAGTCGCCCGCTGGTCCGCAACCGGCGAACTGGAGGCGTCCGTGGACCGCTGGGTGCTCTCGGCCGCAGGGCCGGGAGCCTCGGTCGACGATTCGGTTGTCCCGGTCGAGGGCTCGGTCCTGATCGAGCCGGTGGTCTCGGTCGAATCCGTGGTCTCGGTCCCCCTGGTCGGGCTGGTGCTCTCGGGTTGCTGATCTGGGGTGGTCATGCGCGCGTCTCCTTCGGCTTGTCTTTGTTCTCATCCGTCTCGAGCAACTTCTCGAACAGCGCCCGATAGTGCACGAACGCCTCACGCTGATCCTCGGTACCGACGTCGCCCCGCTCCTGCGCCAGATAAATGCTGTGCGCCCGTCGGTAGCTCTCGACAACCTTCGGGTGATCGACCGAAATGTCGGCCGCCCGCTGATCGAAGTCGTCGATCGGGTAACCGCGCTCGCGCATGACCTGGATCACGAGCCGGTCCGCGGCCCCGACCGCACTGGACGGATTGTCGACGAACTCGATCTGCACCGTCCGCCACGAGTCGGCGTACTTCGCTTGCGCCTCGGGCGGCAACGGGACGATATCGAGCTTCTCCCGCTTTCGTTCGCGGGCGGTGAGCTCGTCCTCCGCGGCGTCGAGGTTGCCGACCTCTCCCACGGTCCGCTCGTACTCGGGACCAAACCGTCCCCTCAGCCGTTCCGTCCGCTGACGGCTGCTGACCGAACGCGCAACGATGACCGCCACCACGGCAATCACGACGATAACCGCGATCAAGATCCATCCCCAAACAGGCATTTCCTCAGACCTCCTCGTCCTTCGAACGGGTACCCGAGCGGCCTATTCGGAAACGGCCATTGCGCTGCACAGCCCGCCGGTCGGGCGACCACCCTGGCGCCCCTGAGACAAACGGTTGCTCCGAAGGGTCCAGCGCTGCCGGCCATCCTGGTGCGCGCGAAATAGTCGCTCCGCCCACCGGACGGTCGACCCCATCGAAAACACCGGCCAGGCCGAGCGAGCTGCGGCCTCAGCGCAGTCAAACAGTCACACGCGGTCGGTGGGATGCTGCTGCCCTCGCCGACGGAGGAACCGTTCACGCTGCTCGTCGAGCAGGATCACGCCACGGTGCCGAATTCGGTGCTGCTCTCGCGCGATGAGCAGCCGCACCGCCGCTGTATGTCGCCGGAGGTCAGCGGCGCGCTCCCGGGCGGCGTCATCGCTGAGCCAGTGCGCGGCGGCTGCGTCGCAGCCGGTGAGAAACCGCTCGTAGACGAGCCGACTCGGTGCCTGCTCGTCGAGCTGCGAGACCGCGAGATCCTCGACGAGCTGCAACGGGATCCGAGCCAGCCGGTACTGCAGCCGCAGCAGGGCCATCGGCAATGTGCCCACTGTTGTCACGATGGGCGATGCTACTTTCCATGGACCGAACACGGGGATGAATCGTGCAACCATCAACCCACCAGCGGTGCGTGCTACAACACGGCGATAGAGCGCATCGCAGCGATTGTGGGGGCGGCGTCGGTGCTCACGGGTCCGAGCCCCGGACTGCCGGAGACCTCGGGGGTCGGTGTCAGGGTTTTCGCGACTGCTGTTCCGGATTTGGCCCGGCTGTGTCTCACGTGACTTCGAGTCCGGGTCGACTTGTCCGCGCGCTCCCACTCCTTGTCCAGCGCGAAGCTGCGCGCGCCGCAGCCGCCAGCCCGGGCCCGCACCGGTGTCACCGAGGGAATTCCGAAGCAGGACCGAGGAATTCGTCGAGTACGCGGAAGAACAGTTCCGGTTCGTCGAGTTGAGGGAAGTGACCTGCGCGGGGAAAGATCTCGACGCGACTATCCGGTACGACTCGGCGCAGGTTCTCGGCATGTGACGCGGGAATCATTTTGTCTCGGCCACCCCATACCAGCAGCGAGGGAAGCGACTCGAACTTCGAGAAGTGTTGCTTGGCGCTGACAGTCTGTCCGCGCAGTCCCACGACGGCACGGGTGGAGGCGAGAAACGCGGCTCGCGAAGACTTGTCGGACACGGTCTCGAGGGATCGCCAGGTTTCGGTGGCGCTGCGACTGGGCTGCACGGGCAGCCCGAGCCGGCCCAGGTGTTTGAGGATGTTCTCGGTGGTGCGCCGAAGTCGGTCGGAGGCCAAGAGGGGCAGGACCAGTTCGCTGCCAGGCAAAGTGGCCGCCTTGAGGAACACGCTCACCTCGCGGCCGAGGCCGCCGCTGCTCACCAGACACAGACGGTCGACTCGCTCGGGAAACAGGTACGACAGCTGCATCACGATGCCGCCGCCGAGGGAATGGCCCACGAACGCGGCGGAGGAGATCCCGAGATGATCCATCAGGTCGCGGAGGGTGGCCGCGTGGGCACTGAGGGAGTAGTCACCGGAGGGTTTGTCGGATTGGCCGTGCCCGAACAGGTCGGGTGCCACGACGCGATGCTTCTTGGCGAGCCTACTGATTTGCGGTGCCCAGGATTCATGGGAGCCGAGCAGGCCGTGCACGAGCACCACCGGCGGTCCCTCTCCGACGTCGACGAACCTGAGGACATCGTGGTGCAGGATCACGGACTCGAGCTTGCGCGGCGACACCGTGCCCTCCCGTCTCGTTGTTCAACCGTAGAACGCCAGAGCGTCCCCTACCCCCGAGGGCCATTCGAGGCCGGAGTCAGGTACCTCGGGAATGGGGACGGCATCACTAGCCCGACGGCAGCTTCGCGGGATGACTGCTTGGTGGGAGCACACCGGTGGTGGTGGAACGGCGCCTACCACCGCGTCTGTCCGTGTACGACCTGCCTGATCTTCTCACGTGTGTGCGGAGCCGGCGCGGCGGCGCCGGGCGAAGTCCTCGCCACACTAGTGCTGGGTCGGGGGTGCGGGCAGGAAGGTTCGTATCGTGGGAGGGCGACCACGAACCGGTCGACAAGCTCGAACGTCGACTCATACATCTGATTATGGTGGCAGCTGCGAACCCCGCAGGAGAGCCGTTCCGAAAACGGATCGTTGCCCGGTCATCGATCCCTAAGCGGCTCCGGGTTCACCCGCAGGGCGGCCCAGTATTCGAACTCGTACCAGGGCCTGCCGCTGTGGGCAGGAAACGAGGAGCCGTCCGTCGTCATCGGATACGCGGTCCGGCGAGTAGATCCACCCGGTTATCGAAGGGACGGAGTTGTAGTTGTCGGCGTCGACGAAATTCACGAAGCTGCCGATACGGGCGCAATACTGCCGATCTCGATCCCGCCCGATTTCGATATCGCGCCGGCGCCGTCCGGCTTCGCGAGAACATCCGGTGTGCGGCCTGCTCGAGCTCCGGACGAAGCGACGACGGCTGGACCATGGTCGTGCTCCACCCCGGAGGACTCTCAGCGAGCGGGTTCGAAGCCTGCCAGCATTTGCTCGAGTGCGGCCTGGTCGGGCCCGATGAAGGGGTCTGACTTCGGTGCCTCGGCGAGCATGTCCAGAAACTCGGCGGTGCGTCCGTCCGCCGGGGGGAGGTGGGTGCTGAGGATCCATCGCGGGTCGAGCGCGCGCAGCGCGGCGACGGTGGGCAGGAACTTCGTCTCGTCCACCAGGTGCACCCAGGGACTGTCGACGGTGGCCCACAGGTGCTGCGCGGAACGGACGGCGTTGGGTGTGGCGTACCCGACGTCGTTGGCGGTGGCGAGTTCGGCGGTCTCCATCGGCGCCCCGAAGCAATCCGACGAGAAGTAGGCGCCGCTGCGGTCTTCGTAGAAGCCCACGGTGCTGGGATTGTCGAACAGCGGGGGCCGCAGCGCCGTCAGTGTCCGATCGCCGACGTCGAGGGATTGACCCGGATTGAGCAGGTAGACCCGGTCCATCGGGACGGGCCGTGCGCAGGACATGATGCCTACGCCCGCGAAGGTCGTGATCAGGCGGGCGTGCGGCGCCGCGTCGAGCAGGTCGAACAGTGCGCCGGTGTGATCGCGGTCCGGATGTGTCAGCCAGATCCACTCGACGTCCGCGGGGTCGAGCACCGAGCCCAGGGTGTCCATGAAGCCGCGTCCGGGCAGGCTGAGTCCGGTGTCGACGACGACGGGTTCGGCGGCGTGCAGAACGTACGCGTTCACCGGTAGGTGCCCGATCCCCGGTACTTCCAGTTCATCGCTGAGAGCGGTGATATCACGTCGGATTTTGTTGATACGCATGGGAACTCTCCTCAGTCGTCGTAGTCGACGCGGATCAGTGACCGGGCGATCGTGGCCAGTTCGGCTTCGGTCGGCTCGTATCCCCGCGGGACCTTCAGGCCCAGTTCGAACGGGGTGGCCCCGTCGTCGAGCGCGGCACGGAATGCGGCGCCTGCCTCGGCGGGGGTGGCCTCGAGTAGCAGGGCCCGGCCCCGGCGGACACGGCCCCGGTGGGTGACCGTCACGGGTGCGCCGCCGGCGAAGTTGCGCCGCCACGGACGCTCGGTGAACACGAGCGTCTGACCGTCGACGTCGTGCAGGCACACCGGCACCCGCAGGGTGCGCCCGGTACGACAGCCGGTGAACTCGATCAGCGCTTGGCGCCGGATGCGCCGCCCCAGTGACCGGGTCGTGAGGACCCGCCGGACCAACGGGTTGACCAGCCGCATCAATTGGGGTGGCGGCGGGCTCAGCCGCACATTCGTGGTATCGGTTTTGGACATGTCACCGACGCTAGGGTCGGCGCGGTGGGGGCACCATTCCACAATTCTGGTATTTCCGGCGCCGATCCGCGCTCGTACGATTGACTCGTGAGCGTGGATTCCGTGCAGTGCGCGGCAGACAAGGTCGCACGATTGTGCGCCGCACCACGCGGCCTGGTCTCGCTGTGGCGGGACGCGTCGGACGTCGTCGCCGGTGTCGTCCCGTACTACTGGACGCCGTGCTGGTTCACCCTCGACCCCGTGTCCATGCTGATGACCAGTCACTATCACTTCGGCATGGACGAATTTCCCGGCGAATGGCTGGCCGCGGAGTACTACGAGGACGACGTTCAGTCCATCCCCGACGTAATGCGTTCGGCCGAAGGGATTTCCACGTTGCACGAAGCCGCGCACGGTGATCCGTCGGGAAGTCCGCGCTGGCGCCGGAACCGGACACTCGGCGGCGACCAGGAGTTGATCGCACGGTTACGCACGCGCACGGGAGAAACGTGGGGAGCGCTGAGCCTCTATCGCGACGAGGGGATGCCGATGTTCTCGGAAACCGAGAAGTCGTTCGTGCAGGAGATCGCGCCGATCCTCGCGGGCGGGGCCCGCCGCGCACTGCTGTACGGGCAGGCCGAGGAACCGGAGTATGCCGATTCGCCGGGTTTGCTCGTCCTCGACGAGAACTGGAACATCGAATCCGCGACGCCCGGGGTCGACCGGTGGATGGTGGATCTGCCGGGCGGGGACTGGGATCGGGGGGAGTTGCCGGCCGCGGTGATCACTCTCGCCGGTCGTGTATTGCGGTGTGTGGAAGACCGCGACCGGCTGGGCGACGTGGCCATCTCGCGGGTGCTGTCGAGGTCGGGGGCGTGGTTGGTGCTGCACGGGGCATGCCTGACATCGACGGGCAGGCGGCGGATCGCGGTGATCGTGGAGCCGGCCCATCCGAGCCGCCTGTATCCGCTGCTGATGTCGGCGTACGGGCTGACCCAGCGCGAGAAGGAGGTCACCGCGATGGTGTTGCAAGGGGCGTCGACCTCGCAGATCTCCGCCGAACTACACGTGTCGGCACAGACCGTGCAGCAACATCTGAAGAGCATCTTCGACAAGACCGGCGTGCACAGCCGCCGCGACCTGGTCGGCAAGGTGTTCTTCCACCACTACGAACCACGGTTCCGTGACAACGAGAAACGCACGCTCGCCGACCGACCGCTCCGGGGTGGCCCCTGGCCCACGGATCGTCGGCGCCGCACAGGCCAGTAGCCGACCCACCAGCGGGGCACTCCGACCGACAGCGCGCCGGCGGACAGGTGGTTCCGTAAGCGGATCCTCAATCGGCCCTTCCCAATTCCACCCCCGCCTCTATCTGTCGCCGGACTCGTCCGGTGAACAGGTCGATCCCACGCCTGAACCAAGAAAGGGCTTTCACTCAGGAGTAGTACGGGGGTTCGGTGTCGGGATCGTCGACGACGACGTCAACACGCGAGTCGGCCACGAGCCGATCGATCGCGTCCGGGCTTGCGCCGATCGACGCGAAGTGAGGATCGACGTCGCAGGTCACGCACCACGCGTGATCGGATGGCCACACGAACGCGGGGGGAGGTGCGTCACCTGGTCCCCCACGTCATCCAGCAGTGACTTGATCTGGGCGTTCCAGTCGGCGACGTCGGCAAGGGTGCCGTGGAACAAGAAGTAGTCGCGGTTCGGGATCGAGATCTTCGGCGTCGGATCGTCGGCGGTGAAACTCGGCCACCCGTCCCAGATGCAGAAGTAGCAGTCATCAGGCCTGCCGGTGTGACGGGCAGGCTCGGCCAGGACGACCCCGAATTGTTTGTTGTCGGACAGACCCTCTGAGTCGCGTTGGGCATCGCCTTCCGGTTGTGCCGGATAGGCCGGGTCTGGGATGAACCGTAGGCGTGCGTACTTGTCGAAGGCGACCGGCCCCCGAGCCGCCAGCCGTCGCCAGTCCTCGTCCCGCTGTTCGAGCCAGCGCGCGGCCGACAGATCGACACACCGTGTGATGCTCATTCGACCAGTGTGACCGTTCTGACGTCCGTGGTTTCACCAGTAACACCACCGAAGCGTCGAGAACGTGCCAGACATCGAGTCTCTCCGAGAGGCCGTTTGGGGATCGGCGGATTCTGGCGGTCATCGCAACAGCAGTCGTTCCATCTCTTCGATGGGTGTGCGAAATTCTAGCCGTTTCCGGGGGCGCTCATTGAGTTGCCGTGAGACCCACTCCAGGTCTGCTTTCGAGTGCACACTCAGGTCCGAACCTTTGGGGAAGTACTGACGGAGAATGCCGTTCGTATTCTCGTTGGTCCCGCGCTGCCAGGGTGCGTGTGGATCACAGAAGTAGATGTCGATCCCGGTGGCCGCGCTGACGCTCTTCCAGTCCCGCATCTCCGAACCCTGGTCCCACGTCAGGGTCCGGCGCAGGCTCGTGGGCAGCGTCTCGAGCTGTTCGGTCAACGCGGGCGCGGTCTGCTCGGGCTTGTATCCGTCGGGCAGATGAACGAGCATGACGGTGCCGGTCGAACGTTCGACGAGTGTGCCGATCGCGCTCAGATTCCGTTTGCCGACAATGAGATCACCCTCCCAATGTCCCGGTACTGCACGGTCTTTCACGTCTTTGGGGCGGTCCGCGATGTTGGCCATATCGGGGATCCGATTCTTGCGCTGGCCGGCCTTCCGACTGGGTCGGCGCAGCCCACGTCCGGTCCGCAACGATCGAGTGAGGGTGTATTCGAGTCCGCCGCGGGAGGGTTGGTAGAGCGATTGGTAGATGGTCTCGGTGCTCACCCGCATCTGTGGATCGTCGGGGAAATCGAGTCGGAGGCGGCCCGCGATCTGCTCGGGTGAGTGGCGCTCGGTCAGGGAATTCTCGACCGTCTCGCGCAGCGACGGATTGATGGCGAGCTTGGACGGCTTGGGCCGCGAGGCCCGATGGTAGGCGGCTGCGTGAGCCGATCTGGCTCGGTACCGCCCGGACGGCTCACAATTGCGGGCGATCTCGCGTGAGATCGTCGACGGACTCCGGTTCAAGGCTTTCGCGATCTCACGAAGCGTGTGACCTGCGGCGATGCCGATGGCGATCTCTTCCCGCTCCGCGAACGTCAAACACCGGCCCTTGAGGTTGCGGCCACGCCGGGGACGCACCCCACCACAGGCCGCAAGCCACCGAGCACCCTGTTTGCGATACGAGCCGGCCGCCTCGGCCGCGCCCGTGATGAACTCACCCGCCGCCATCCCCGACCAGAACGTCTGAAAGATCTCCGGAACCATCCGATGAGAATATTTCGCCATGTGCAACACCCTTTGATCAGTGGTGTTGCGATCACCGCACGAACCCAAGGATCGTCTATCGAGACGAGCGCCAACCCTTGCGGGTGCGCGCTGGGCGCCGATCTCGTCCCGGTGGAGGTCCGAGCTTGCGGGATCACCATGGACGTTGTCGATGACCCACACGCCGACCCGCGGAATCGACATCTTCGATCGCGGCCACCGCCGACGACCCGGCGCACCTGCACCATCGCACACTCGTGCTGACGACGCTCGGCCGCCGCATCCGCGCGCTGACCCCGACCGTGCACTCGCTCGTCGACACGCTGTGGGACGAGGGGCTCCGCGACGGGCAGATCGATTGGGCGTCCGCGATGGCGAACCGACTGCCGCCGGCGATGGTCGCGCATCTCATCGGTCTGACCGAGTCGGACGTACCCCAGCTCCTGACGTGGGCCTACGACAGCACGGAAATACTCGGCGGGGTCGTCACCGCGGATCGCCTCCGCCCCCTCGTCACCTCCGCGGCCGAACTGGCCGGCTATCCGCGGGCCGACCTCGTGCGTGCGAGGACAAATCCGCGCGAGGATCTCCTGGGTGTCCTCGCGCACGCATGCAATGCAAGTGAACTCTCCGAGGACGTGGCGACACTCGTCCTGGTCCAGTTGGTCGGCGCGGGCGGCGAATCGACCGCGGGGCTGATCGGGGGGCCGCCCGCCTCCTCGCCACCCGCCCCGGACTTCAGGCCCGGCTCCGGCAACAACCCGCACTCGTCGACGCGTTCCTCGACGAGGCGCTTCGTCTCGCGTCCCAGTTCCGCGGGCATCACCGGCACGTGCTTGCCGACACCACGCTCGGCGGCGCCGAACTGCCCGCCGGTAGCCACCTGCTCCTGCTGTGGGGTGCGGCCAACCGGGATCCGGCCGTGTTCGAGCGTCCGGACGAGATAGTGCTCGACCGGCCGCACATCCGTTCGCATCTGGCATTCGGCAAGGGCGTTCACTTCTGTGTCGCATCGGCGCTCGCCCGCATGGAAGCGCTCGCCGCGACCACCGCACTGCTCGCGCGCACCGGCCGCTTCGCCCTCGCCGCGGACTCCGAGCCACGTTGGGTCCCCAGCTTGTCCGTGCGGCGCCACAGCGCGCTCCCGCTCCGCATCGAGCAGGTGACACCCGAAGATTGACATTGACGTCAATATCAACACATACTGTGACCGTGACCACAAGTGAGGCTCAGGAGCGGGCACGATCGGCGCGGAAAGACAACGACGGTCCCCGCCGCCGCGAACTCCTCCGCGCCGCGAGCGCCTGCTTCGCCGAACTCGGTTACGACCGAACGACCGTCGAGGTGATCACCACTCAGGCCGAAGTGTCGCGGGCAACGTTCTACGCCTACTTCTCGTCGAAGGAGGAGGTGTTCCACGCCGTCGCCGCCGACGTGTGCGAGGAGTTCCTCGAGTCGCAGCACGTGGAAGGACCGGCGAGCGAGGACCTGCGAGAGGTGCTGCGCACCACCACGAAAGCGTTCGTGGAAGCCGTGTACACCAACGGACGCGTCCTCGAACTGATCAGGCACCGCGCCCGGCTCGACCCCGAGGTCGGCCGAAGCTGGACCACCGTACAGACCCGGCTCATCCGCCGCTATACCCGGTTCATCGAGCGCATCAACGCCACCTGCGACGTCACGCCGTGCGCGCCGCCCGCCCGCATCGCGCAGACCCTCGCCGACGCCCAGCTCGCGGGCGCCGCCCGGCTGGTCGACGCGACGGCCCGTGAACAGCGCAGGTACACCGCCGACCTGACCGCTATCTCCGAAAGACTCATCGGCTTCGCCTAGCAACGACAATCCGCACAGAATCGGGAGTTCGGTATGCCCACTTCGCCTTCGAGTGACCTCACGGCCCTGGAATCGGCCCTCGCCGAGATACGCGAACTCCAGGACGCCGCGTGGCCACCGCAGGTACCGCGGACAGTCGAGTACCCGATCGAGGGCCGCACCGTGATCGACTACCTGCGGCACTGGGCGACGGAACGACCGCAGACCGTCGCGATCGACTTCTACGGTCGTGCCATCACCTACGCCGAACTCGACGAACTGTCCGACCGCTTCGCCGGCTGGCTCCTGCAGCGGGGCGCGGCCGCCGGCGACCGCGTCGGCGTCCATCTCACCAACTGTCCGCAGTTCCATGTGGCGATGCTCGGGATCCTGAAGATCGGCGCCGTCCACGTCCCGATCAATCCGCTGTTCCGGGAGCACGAACTGGCGTACGTACTCGACGACGCCGGCGTGGAGATCCTGCTGACGCAGGATTCGTTCGCGGCCATGGTCGACTCCGTGCTCGACCAGACGGCGTTGCGGCACGTCGCGATCACCGCCCTGTCGGACCTGCTGCCCGCCGAACCCAGCGTCGCACCGCCGTTCCCCCTCACCTCCGCACCCACCGACTGGGCGCAGATCATGAACTCCGTTCGCGCCGAGCCGATTCCGATGGATCCCGACGCGTTGGCGGCACTGAACTACACCGGCGGCACCACCGGGATGCCGAAGGGCTGCGAACACACGCAGGCGCACATGGTCTACACCGCCGCCACCGCGACACTGGCCGGCGGCAGGCAGGTGGGCGAGGCTCCCCCGGTGGTCCTCGGGTTCCTGCCCATCTTCTGGATCGCCGGCGAGGACTTCGGCATCCTGTACCCGCTGATCAACGGCGGCACCGTCGTGCTCCTCAACCGCTGGGACCCGGACGCCGCGGCGACCCTCGTCGACAGTCGTGGGGTGACGTCGATGGTCGGGACGGTCGACAACTATGTCGAACTGATGGATCTGCCCGGCTTCGCCGAACGAGACTTCTCCACGCTGGACAACGCGATGGCCGTGTCGTTCGTGCTGAAGCTCGACCCCGCGATTCGCGGCCGCTGGCGCGACGCCACCGGCCACGTGCTACGGGAAGCCAGTTACGGGATGACGGAGACGCACACCGCCGACACCATCACGCTCGGCTTCCAGACCGACGACGAAGACCTGCTCAGCGAACCCGTGTTCTGCGGACTTCCGGTTCCGGGCACCGACGTGCTGATCGTCGACGATGCCGGGGCGCCCGTGCCGGTGGGGCAAGCCGGACAGATCGTCGTGCGCAGTCCGTCGCTGCTCACCGGTTACTACGGCAAACCCGACGCCACCGCTGCCGCGCTCCGCGACGGATGGCTCCAGACCGGCGACGTCGGCAAGCTGAACGGCAAAGGCGCACTGCACTATCTGGCGCGCAACAAGGAAATGATCAAGACCAACGGAATGAGCGTGTTCCCCTCCGAGGTCGAGGCACTGCTCATGCTGCACCCCGACATCCAGTCGGCCGCGGTGGTGCCGAAGCCCGATCCGGGCAAAGGCCAGGTGCCGTTCGCGTTCGTTCAGCTCCTGCCCGACCGTCAGGTCTCGGGAGAGGAACTGCAGGAGTGGGCCGCCCGGAACATGGCCACCTACAAGGTGCCCACCGTCGAGGTGCTCGACGCCCTACCCATGACGGCGACCGGGAAGGTCCGCAAGGCCGACCTGTTCGCCCTGGCCGAGGAGTACAAGTGACCCTGCTGGTCGCCAATCGTGGCGAGATCGCGCTCCGCATCATCCGCACCGCCGAGGAGATGTCGGTCGACACCGTCGCCGTCTACGCGGAGGACGATGCGGACAGTCCCCACGTGCGCGCGGCAACCGAAGCGGTCGCGCTCCGCGGTTCCGGCCCGTCCGCGTATCTGGACCCCCGGGCCATTCTCGGCGCGGCCGCCGAGTTCGGTGCCACGGCAGTGCACCCCGGCTACGGATTCCTCAGCGAGAACGCCGCTTTCGCACGCGCCTGCGCCGAGGCCGGACTGACCTTCGTGGGCCCGAGCCCCGACGTGCTCGACATCTTCGGCGACAAGTCGTCGGCACGTGAGGCCGCGGTGGCCGCGAAGGTGCCGGTGCTCACCGCGACCACCGGTCCCACCGACCTGGACGGCGTCCGCGCGTTCTTCGCGGAACACCCGGGCGGCATCATGATCAAGGCGCTCGCGGGCGGCGGTGGTCGCGGCATCCGTGCCGTCCGCAGCGCGGACCGGGTCGAGGAGGAGTACCGGCTGTGCGCGTCCGAGGCGCAACTCGGATTCGGCAACCCCGCACTGTTCGCCGAGGCACTCCTCGACGGCGCCCGGCACATCGAGGTGCAGGTCGTGGCGGCACCGCAGGCGGGTGTGACGCGGGCCCTGGCCGTCGGTGACCGCGACTGCAGCGTGCAGCGCCGCCACCAGAAACTCGTCGAGATCGCCCCCGCGCAGGGGCTCGACCCGGGACTGCGCAGCGAACTGCACGAGGCCGCGGCTCGGCTGTGCGCCAGTGTCGGGTACCGGGGACTCGCCACCGTCGAATTCCTGGTGTTCCGGGACGGCTTCGTGTTCCTGGAGGTCAATCCCCGAATCCAGGTGGAGCACACGGTCACCGAGGAGGTGACGGGGGTCGACCTCGTCGCCGTGCAAATCGACGTCGCCCGGGGTGCGGACTACGGGGACCTGTCGCTGCCCGACGGCGTCAGCGCCGTGGGGCTCGACACGTCGGGCACCCCCGCCGCCGCGCGTGGAATCGCCGTCCAGGCCCGCGTCAACATGGAAACGATGCGCCCCGACGGTCAGGCCGTTCCCGCCGCGGGCACCCTGTCCGTCTTCTCGCCGCCGACGGGACCGGGTGTGCGCGTCGACACCTACGGCCGGCCCGGACTGTCGCCGAGCCCGCGGTACGACTCGCTGCTCGCGAAGGTGATCGTGCATTCGCGAGGCCCGTCGTTCTCGGCCGCAGTACGCAAGGCGGATGCGGCGCTCGCCGAGTTCGTCGTCGAGGGCGTCCCCACCAATATCGGCTTCCTCCGGGCGATTCTGGCGGATCCCGGCTTCGCCGACGGCGTCGTCGGCACCGACCATCTCGCCGAGCGGATGAGCGCGCTCGTCGACGCCGCGCACGTGCACCAGCCGGCGGAGGTGGCGTCGGAAACACTCGAGTTGCGGGCGGGTGAGGACGTGCTGCGCGCCCACATGGCCGGGACCGTCGTGGAGGCTGCCGGAGAAGGTGCGACCGTGGAGTCGGGTGCTCAGCTCGTGGTGCTCGAAGCCATGAAGATGCAGCACGTGATCGCCGCGCCCGCCGGTGCGGTGGTCCAGCGGAATCTGGTGTCGCCCGGGCAGAACGTCAACGCCGGCGACCCGTTGGTCGTGATCCGCCGCACGGGATCGGAGGCCGGTGACGTCGCCGACAGCGCAACCGATCTGGATCGTGAGCGCGCAGACCTGGCGGAGATCCGGCAGCGACACGAGGTGACCCTCGACGCCGCCCGGCCCGCCGCGATCGCGAAGCGCACGAAGCTCGGGCGGCGCAGCGCACGGGCCAACATCGACGATCTGGTCGATCCCGGCAGCTTCGTCGAATACGGACCTCTCGTCCTGGCCGCGCAGCGCAGCCGCCGCTCCGAGCAGGACCTGATCGAGAACACCCCCGCCGACGGGCTCGTCGCCGGGCTCGCCACCGTCAACGGCGACGTATTCGGTTCGCGCGACGCGCAGGCGGTGGTGCTGTCGTACGACTACACGGTGCTCGCCGGAACCCAGGGCATGCGCAACCACGCGAAGACCGACCGGGTGATCGAACTCGCCGGCCGCAAGCAAGTCCCGGTGGTCCTGTTCGCCGAGGGCGGCGGCGGACGGCCGGGTGACACCGACGCCGGCCCGGCAGCAGGACTGGACCTGAACACCTTCCGGTCGCTGGCGGCGCTGAACGGGAAGGTCCCGCTGGTGTCGGTCGTCTCCGGGCGCTGCTTCGCGGGCAACGCCGCCCTCGCCGGAGTCTGCGACGTCCTCATCGCCACCCCCGACGCGAACATCGGCATGGGCGGCCCGGCGATGGTGGAGGGCGGCGGACTCGGGGTGTACCGGCCGGAGGACATCGGACCCGTCGACGTGCAGCGGCGAAACGGCGTCATCGATCTGCTCGCCAGGGACGAGGCGCACGCCGTCGAACTGGCGAAGAAGTACCTGTCGTACTTCCAGGGCGCGCTGCCCGAGTGGGAGGCCCCCGACGAGCGGCTCGCACGCCACGTCGTCCCGGAGAACCGGTTGCGCGCCTATGACGTTCGCAGTGCCGTGGAAGCCATCGCCGACGTCGGCTCTGTCCTCGAACTACGCCGCGACCACGGCGTCGGCATCGTCACCGCGCTGATCCGGGTGGAGGGGGCGCCGTACGGGCTGGTCGCGAACAGCAGCCACCACCTCGGCGGCGCGATCGACGCGGTCGCGGCGGACAAGATGGCCCGCTTCCTGGAGCTGTGCGAATCGTTCGGCCTGCCCGTCGTCTCGCTGTGCGACACACCGGGATTCATGGTCGGCCCCGACTCGGAGAAGGAGGCCACGGTTCGCCGGTTCGGCAAGCTGTTCGTCGCGGGCGCGCGGATGACCGTGCCGTACGGGACGATCATCCTGCGCAAGGGGTACGGCCTCGGCGCGATGGCCATGGCGGGCGGTTCCTTCCACGCGTCCGAGTTCACGGTCGCGTGGCCGACCGGAGAGATCGGGGCCATGGGACTGGAAGGCGCGGTGCGGCTCGGATTCCGGAAGGAACTCGAGGCCATCGACGACCCCGCCGAGCGCAACACCGCGTTCGCACAACTCGTCGACGCCGCCTACCAGCACGGGAAGGCCCTGAACGCGGCGACGATCTTCGAACTCGACGACGTCATCGACCCGGCCGACTCCCGTGCCTGGATCGTGCGCCTCCGGCGCCCGTGAGTACTTGTTAACCGCGGGACGTTAATAAGTACTCACGGGGGCGACGCCCACCACGGCCCGGCCCGAGTAGGTGCCTGCCCGCACCTGGTCGATCACCGAGACGACGTCCGCGATCGGAACATCGTGGGTGATCGATTCGAGCCGGGACGGTGCGAGGTCGGACGCGAGACGGCCCCACAGCCGGCGCCGCTGGTCGATCGGGTACTGCACCGAGTCGATGCCGAGCAGGCTGACACCCCGCAGGATGAACGGCAGGACCGTGGTCTCCAACTTCGGTCCGCCGGTCAGTCCACTCGCCGCGACCGCGCCGCCGTATTCGATGGTGCTGAGCACGTGCGCCAGGGTGGCGCCGCCGACGCAGTCGACGGCGGCGGCCCACTGGGCCTTGCCGAGCGGACGCGGTTTCGTGTCGGGCTCCGGGAGGCGTCCGATCACCGTGCTCGCGCCCAGTTCGGTGAGCAGTGCCGCCTTCTCCGGCTTTCCGCTCGACGCGACCACCTCGAAGCCCGCCGCCGACAGCAGGTCGACGGCGACGGTGCCGACGCCGCCACTCGCACCGGTCACGAGCACCGGACCGTTTCCCGGCTCGACACCACGGGACAGCAGCGCCTCCACGCTCATCGCGGCCGTGAAACCGGCGGTCCCGATCGCGGCGGCGGTGCGGGTGGACATGCCGTCGAGTTTCACCACCCAGTCCGCCGGGACACGGGCGAACTGCGCGTACCCGCCGTGGCGGGCGGTGCCGATGTCGTAGCCGTGGGCGACGACCGTGTCACCGACGGAGAACTCCGGGGACTGCGACTCGACGACGGTGCCTGCCACATCGATGCCGGGCACGATGGGGTACTCGCGGACCACTCCACCCTTCGGCGTGAGAGCCAGCGCGTCCTTGAAGTTCACGCTGGAGTACTCGACCTGGATCGTGACCTCGCCCTGCGGCAGGAACGACTCGTCGACCGTCTCCTGGGAGAGGCCGATGGCGCCCTCGTTCTCGCGAGCGATCCAGGCGGTGAATTCCTTCATCAGCTTGCTCTCCTGACCTCGGGGGTGCGTCGAGACCATCATGCGACAACCGTGTCCCGCAGACGAGGCCGGGGCGAAGTTCCCCGGATCAGAAGCGCAGGAGCACCTTGCTCGACGAGGACGCATCCCGGGCCGATGCGAAGGCGGTGAGCGCATCGGCGACGTCGTACTCGGCGGTGACGATCGGATCCACCACCAGGGAGCCGTCGGCGAGGGCGGCCACCACCTCGTCGATCTCGTCGTTGAACCGGAAGGAGCCGACCAGGTCCAGTTCCCGGGTGATCGCGATCGACACGGGTACCGGCTGATCGCCGGAGGGAAGTAGACCGACCATGACGACCCGGCCGCCGCGGGCCGTGCCGTGTATCGCCGATGCGAGACCACGATGGTTGCCGGAGCATTCGATGGTGACGTCCGCTTCGACCGCCGCGACGGCGTCGGCGTCGGTGGCGGTGGCGGTGAGGGTCTCGTCCGCGCCCACGGCGCGCGCGATCCTCAGCGGGTACTCGTGCATGTCCACCGCCGTGATCTTCCCGGCGCCCGCACGCTTCAGTACCGCCACCACGAGCGCGCCGATGGGTCCGGCCCCGATGACGAGGACCGACCGGTCCTTCACCTCCCCTGCCCGCGCGACCGCGTGCCACGCCACGCTCGCCGGCTCGGCCAGTGAGGCCAGACGCAGATCGAGTCCGTCGGGAAGGACCCGGAGCATGCGGGTCGGCACGGCGACGTGGCTGACGAACAACCCGTCCGCGTGCGGAAAATGCGCCGCACTGCCCAGGTACGTGCATCCGGGCGAGATATTGGGGCGATCGGCCGGATACTTCGCGCTGTCGCCGCCGGGGGTCGCAGGATGGATGGTGACGGGGGTGCCGGCGCCGGGACCGCTTCCGTCTGTCGCACCGATCAGGACGGTGCCCGACGCCTCGTGTCCGAGCCGCATGGGTGCGCGAAGGATCGATTCGCCGGCGGCGCCGTGCTGCCAGTAGTGGAGATCGGATCCGCAGATCCCGCCGTAGGCGATGCGGATCACCGCTTCGTCCGGTTTCGGTGCGGCGATAGGCACCTCCTCCACGCGCAGGTCTTGCGCACCGTGGGCGACGACCGCCTGCGCGTGCGTCGGAACCTCGATGGCGTGTGAAGCGGTGGTCGGGCTGGTGTTCATCGGTGAAGTCCAGTTCTGTCGGAGGTCGGAGCCTGTCATCTGGTGACGGGTTCCGCGGTGGTGAGGAGCCCGAGTTCGTCCCGGCGCGGCATGCCCTCCCAGTCGCCGGACACGGTGCATGCGAACGCCCCGACTGTCACAGCGGTTTGCAGCCGGTCGGCGGGTGCCACGCCGGCCAGTCGTTCCGCGAGGTAGCCGGCGACGAAACCGTCTCCGGCCCCGACGGAGTCGACCACGCTCACCGGCACCGCGGGCAGGGAGTACGTCTCTCCGTCGATCATCGCCAGGCATCCCTGGGCCCCCAGTTTCAGGATGCTCTCGCGTGGTCCGAGGTCGCGGACACGGGCGACGAGTTCGGCGGGGGTGCCGTCGCCCACCGCGATCGCGGCCTCGTCCTCACCTGCGAAGACGATGTCCGACAACGCGATCAGCTCACGGAAGACGGGGGCCGCGTCGTCCGGCGACCACAGCGCGCGGCGATAGTTGAGATCGAATGACACCGGAATGCCCAGTGCGCGTGCCCGTTCGACGCAGTGCAGGGTGGTCTTCCTGGCGGTGTCGGACAGGGCAGGGGTGATGCCGGTGACGTGCAGCAGGGACGCCGACTCGAGGCGGTCGTCCGCGATGTCCGACATCGTGAGCCGCGACCCCGCGCTGCCGGTCCGGTAATACCAGACGCGGGTGGCGGTGGCGGTTCGCCGCTCCTTCACCATCAGTCCGGTCGGAGCATCCGGATCGCGGATGACGTCGGCGGTGATTCCCTCGGCCCGGAGTTCCCGTTCGATCAGGTCGCCCAGACTGTCCTGGCCGACGCGCCCGATCCAGGTGACGTCGACGCCGAGTCGCCGCAGCGCGATCGCGAAGTTCGATTCGGCGCCGCCGATTCCCACGTGGAGCGTGGAGGTGTGGGCGAGCGGTCCGGTGTCGACCGCCCTGGTGAGGGCCATCGTCTCGCCGAATGTCAGCACCGTCATCACGCGACCTCCAGTTCGGCGACGACGTCGGCGAGGCGCCGGCATCGTTCGGCCAGCTGCCCGAGGTCGCCGCCGCGGAGTGCGTCCCCGATCAGCGGGCCGCCGAGGCTGACCGCCGCCGCTCCGGCCGCGAACCACGCGGGGACGTCCTCGATGCCCACCCCACCCGAGGGAACCACCTGGATGTCGGGGAAGGGGCCGCGCAGGTGCCCGATGTACTCCGGCCCGACCACCGACGCCGGGAACAGCTTCACGGCAGTCGCACCCGCGTGCCATCCGTTCCACAGTTCGGTCGGGGTGAATCCGCCCGGGTAGATCGGAACTCCGGCACGCACGGCGGTGGCGATGACGTCGAGGTTGGTCGTCGGGGTCACGAGGTAGTCGGCACCCACGTCGAGGGCGGCGCGGGCCTGGTCGACGGTGGTGACCGTCCCGACCCCGATCTCGACGCCGTCGGGTGCGGCGCGCCGGATGCTGTTCAGGGACTCGAGGGTGCCCGGCGTGCTCATCGTCAGCTCGACGGCGCGCACCCCGTTCTTGGCGAGGACGGTCACCACGGGGGCGTATCGGTCGGCGTGCGCGGCGCGCAGCACCGCGATGACGGAGGAGGTCATGCCGCCGTCACCTCGCGGTCGGTGGAGTTGGCGGCCAGTGTGAGGTCGCGGTCGCGGGTTTCCGGTGCCATCGTCGAGGCGATCAGAACGGTCACGGCCATCACGATCATGTAGACGGCCACGGGGATCCACGAGCCGGAGAAGGCCGTGACGAGGGCCGCGCAGATCAGTGGTGCGACACCGCCCCCGAAGATCGAGGCGAATTCACGGCCGAGTGTGACGCCGGCGTAGCGGTAACGGGAGCCGAAGATTTCCGGGAAGTAGCTCATGGTGACGCCGACGGCGCCCTGGCAGGCCAGGATGAAGCCGACGATCATCGCCATCGTGATCAGCAGGTGTGAGCCGGTGTTCAGGGCCAGGAAGGTCGGCACCGGCAGGATGATCAGGGCGATCACGATCGAGATGTACACCGGCTTGCGGCCCACCCGGTCGGACAGACGACCGAACCCGTATGCCGCGATGCCGCCGCAGATGGCCCCGACCAGCAGCACCTTGGGAATGAACGTGGGGTCGACGTGCACGTCGTTCTTGAGGTACGACGCCATGAACACCTGGTACGTGTACGACTGCGCGCTGATGCCGATGGTCATGAACATGACGATGAATAGCGGCTTCTTGCCGTTCGCGAAGATCTCCTTCACCGGCGTCTTCGGAACCTGGTGCTGCTCCTTCAGTTCCTGGAACACCGGGCTCTCGTTGAGCTTGCGGCGAATGACGAACGCGGCGACCGTGACGAACAGACTGCTGATGAAGACGAGACGCCAACCCCAGGACATGAGCTGCTCTTCCGGCAGGAGCTGCGCTGCGATCCACGCGACTGCGCCGAGCGCCGTGCCCAGTGCGGCTCCCGTCATCACCAGGGCGGCGAGCCGACCTCGCCTGCCTATCTGCGCCGTCTCCGTCAGAAGGGTTGCACCACCGGACTGTTCGGCTCCCGCTCCGAACCCCTGGAAGAATCGGCATGCGACGAGGAGAGCGGGTGCGAGCAGCCCGACCTGACTGTAGGTGGGCAGCAGGCCGATACCCAGTGTCGCGCCGCCCATCAGCATCAGCGTCGCGACGAGCACCCACTTGCGGCCGAGACGTTCTCCGTACCGCGAGAAGAACAGGCCGCCGAGCGGCCGGGCGAGAAACCCGACGGCGTAGGCGCTGAAGCTCGCGAGGATGCCCGCCGCGGGCGAGATGTTCGGGAAGAACAGGGTGTTGAAGATCAGCGCCGAAGCGGTGCCGTAGATGACGAAGTCGTACTGCTCGAGCGTGGTGCCGATGAGCCCCGCCCACGCCGCCCGGCGGACCGCGGACGGGTCTGCCTGGGATGTACCGCCTGCGCGGCCGGGAGTTTTCGGGTTCACCGTGGGGTCGAGTGTAGTGTCCATGGATTCCTCCATTGATGGTTCCCGGAATTGTCCGGGCAAGGGGTGAGGGAGTCAGATGGTCGCGCTGGACCGCAGCGACGTGATCGTCCGGAGGTCCGGGACCGGATCGGATGCTTCGCCTGCGGCGACTGCCGGCCCGTGACGGACGATGATGTCGACGAAGTCGGCGATTCGCGAGACGAACTCGGTGTGCGAAGCGAGAGTGCTGGGAAACAGACCTCCGTCGACGAAGACGGAGCGAACGAATTCGGTAGTGGACGCGGCGTTGTCGGCCATTCCTGCCAGGCGCGCTCGAGCGGGGTCGGTCATGGATCGTGCGTGGGGGCCGGGGTCGAACCCGGGCGGCGGGGCGATGCAGCAGAGGTATGCCGCGACTGTGAGAGAAAGGTACTGCGGGACAGTACCGCGGCGGAGGTGTTCGAGCGCGGGGATCGGGATGCGCTGCGCCAGTTTGACCGATCCGTCGGATCCGACCTGCGAGGTGCGGTGTCCCAGAGCGGTATTGGACCAACGCGAGAAGAGTTGCCGGATGTAGTCGTCCGTGTCCACCGATTCGGGAACGGTGACCGTCGGCAGGTACTCGTCGCACAGGATGCGCCGCGCTGCGGCCTCGACGAACGGTTGCGCGACGGATTCGGGGATGGTGGCCCGCCCGTCGAGTGCGCCGAGGTAGGCGATGAGCGAATGCGTCCCGTTGAGCAGCCGGACCTTCATCAGCTCGTAGGGCTCGACGTCGTCGGTGAACAGCGCGCCACCGTGCTCCCAGGCGGGACGGCCGGCGGCGAACCGCTCCTCCATGACCCACATCGTGAACGGCTCCGCGGGGACGGCGATCGTGTCACGCACGCCGAGGTGTGCCAGTGCCGTCTCGTTGTAGCGGTCCGAACCGGAGGGCACGATCCGGTCCACCATGGAGTTGGGGAACGTCACGGACGAGTCCATCCAGGACAGCAGCTCATCGCGGAGAGTCGGCGCGAACGTTCCGACGAACTCGCGGACGAGTTTTTCGGTCTGACGCCCGTTGGACAGCAGATTGTCACAGCTGAGGATCGTGACCGGGGCGGCGTGTGTGCTCGCCCGCAGGGCCAGTCCGCGGGCGACCTGCCCGATCGTGGTGCGGGGCGTCCGCACCTCGCGGAGGTCGCGGCGAACGGCGTCGGAGTCGAGGTCGAGGGAACCGGTCTCGGGCGACACCGTGTACCCGTGTTCGGTCACCGTTATCGTGACGATCTTCGTCGCCGGGTCCGCGATCGCGCGGACGACGGACTCCGGGTCCTGTTCGGCCACCAGGGTTCCGGTGTGCGAACCCGGGACGCTCACACGAGAACCCTCCGGCGAGATCTCGACGACGCCGTACAGGAGGTCCTGCGCGTTCATCGCATCGGCAACGGTACTCGAGCGGCTCGCCACACCGAGGATGCCCCACGGTCCGGATTCGCGTTCCATCGCGAGCGCGGTGTACACCGCCTGGTGTGCGCGGTGGAAGTTGCCGAGGCCCAGGTGCACGATCCCGGTGCCTTCCGGCACCCGCCGGTGGATCAGTGCCGCGGCGGGAACGTTTCGGCGCGAGAGTGTCGGTTCGGACATGCTCGTCACCAATCCGTCATGGAGCCGTCACGGCGCCGGGCGACCGGGAGATAGGCCTGCTCGTACGGATGTTGCTCCGCGAGTTCCTCGTTCATGCTCACTCCGATGCCCGGAACGTCGCCGGGGGTGAGGTGCCCGTCCGAGAACGACCACGCGTGGGGGAAGACCTCGCTGACGAGCGGGTCGTAACCCATGTACTCCTGGATTCCGAAGTTCGGCGTCGCGAGCCCGAGGTGCAGACTCGCACCCAGGGAGATCGGCGAGACGTCCGACGGGCCGTGCGGGCCGCCACGAATCTGATACACCTCGGCGAGCGCGAAGATCTTGCGGACGTGGCTGATTCCGCCCGCGTGGACGATGGCCACGCGGATGAAGTCGATCAACTGTTCGGTGATCAGGTGCTGGCAGTCCCAGATCGTGTTGAAGACCTCCCCGATCGCCAGGGGTGTGGTGGTGTGGTTGCGCACCAGTCGCAGCGCGTCCTGGTTCTCGGCCGGCGTGACGTCCTCGAGCCAGAACAGGTCCACGTGTTCGACCGACTTTCCCAGCCGCGCGGCCTGCTGCGGGGTGAGCCGATGGTGGGCGTCGTGGAGCAATTTGAGGTCGGGGCCAACGTGTTCACGGACGGCTTCGAGGATCCGGGGTGCATGGTTGAGGTACGCGTCGGTGTCCCACACTTCCTCGACCGGGAGGGCGCCGCGGCTCGCGGGCTCGTATCCGGTGGCGCCCTGGTGCACGCCGTACACCGAATCCAGGCCGGGAACCCCGGACTGCACCCGAATCGCCTGAAAGCCCTTCGCGCGCTTCGCATCGACGGAGTCGAGCAACGCGGGCGCGTCCCACCCGGTCGCGTGGGTGTAGGACAGCACCCGGTCGCGGACGGCGCCGCCGAGCAGCTGGTAGACGGGCTGGCCGAGGGTCTTGCCCTTGATGTCCCAGAGGGCGACGTCGACGGCGCCGATCGCGGCCATCGTGACGGGCCCGCGCCGCCAGTACACGCCGCGATAGAGGTACTGCCAGGTGTCCTCGATCCGCGCCGGGTCGCGCCCGATCAGCAAGGGCGCGACATGGTCCCGGAGGTACGACGCGACGGACAGTTCGCGGCCGTTGAGCGTGGCGTCACCGTAGCCGACGACGCCGTCGGCCGTGGTGATCTTCAGGGTGACGAAGTTGCGGGTGGGGCTGCAGACCAGCACGTCCGCGGAGATGATCTTGTCGGTCATGCTCGTGATCCTTTCGAGCCGACGGCGGGAGCGACGACGTTGCGCAGTTGCTCACCGCGCGTGAGTCGAGTGATGTTGTCGGCGATGTCGTCGACCCGGCCGACGAACGTCTGTTGTGAGACCCCGGAAGAATGCGGTGTCATCAGGATGTTGGGGAGTTCGGAGAACGGCAGAGCGCTGGGCGTCCCGCGACCGTCGGGTCCGGGATAGTCGTACCAGACGTCGATGGCCGCGGCCGCGATGGTCGACGAGGACAGTGCGTCGAACAGGGCCTGCTCCTGGACGAGGGGTCCGCGGCCCACATTGACCAGCACCCCGTCGCGGCCGAGCGCGCGCAATTCGTCGGCGCCGATCATTCCCCGCGTCCGGTCGTCGAGCGGTGCGGACACCACGACGACATCGGATTCGACGAGGAGACGCCCGAGTTGGGAAACGTCGGCAGCCCAGTCCAGTCCCGCACCCGGCGCGTCGACGTTGCCACGACCGGTCACGGCCGCTCCTGTCGCGCCGAATGCCCGGAACAGGTTCCACGTGGCGTGGCCGATGTGGCCGAACCCCACGAAGCCCACTCGCGCGCCCTGCAGCGAATTCGACTGCGTGAGACGGTCGTCGTAGACCGAGGTCGCCCAGACGCCCTGCCGGAGCGCCGTGTCCTGCGCGACGAAGCCGCGCCGGAGCATCACGGTGGCCGCCACGACGTATTCGGCGATCGACTTCTCGTGATGGAAGGTGTTCGCCACCAGCACGTCCGGCGTCAGGGTATCGAAGGCGATGTTGTCCGTGCCGGCACCGGCGACGTGGACCAGACGCAGCCGCTCGGCAGCCGATGCCATGGACGGTGTGAACTTTCCCCCGACGTAGACGTCGGCGTCGCCCAGATCCTCGATCAGGGCGGCCTCGTCGAAGCTGTCGTGCCACGACAACCGTGTATCCGACGGAACTGCGGCCTCGAGCCGGGGGCGGTGCGGGATCAGGTTGCTGTCGGCAACAACGATTTTCATCTAGCGACTCTCTTTTCCGGGGCGAAACACCCGATCGTGCGCCGGTCCGGCCGAAGCTCTGACGACCAGTTGAGTGGGGAGATGGATTTCTCGGATATCGGAGTCCGGCTCGTTCGCGCGCTGGAACACCAGGTCCAGACTCAGCACACCGGCTCGTGCCATCGGCACGTTGATGCTCGTGAGTGCAGGGCTGGCGAGTTCGGCCAGCGGCGAGTCGTCGATGCCGACGACACTCAGGTCGGCCGGCACCGAGAAGCCCATTGCGCGGACGCCGTTCATCACTCCGATGGCCATCGGATCGTTGTGCGTGATCACGGCGCTCGCACCCGTCGCGATCACGCTCGCGGCCGCGGCGTGACCGCCCGCGAGGGTTTCCTGCTGCCAGCCGAGCAGACTCAGCTGCACGTCGCGGGCCTTGCAGAATTCCTCGACCGCGGCGACGCGGCGTTGGTTCGACCAGGATTGCGGCGAGCCCTGGACATACGCCAGGTGCTCGTGTCCGAGGGCGACGAGATAGTCGATGGCCTGGCGAATTCCGTCTTCCGAATCCGCCACGATGCAATCGCATTCGGGTGACGAGCGGTTGACGAGCACCAAGGGTGTGTCGCCGGCGAGCTGCACGATGTCCGATGCGGGCAGCCGTGGAGCGCAGACCACGAGTGCGTCGACGCGCCCCTGCAACTCGCCGAGAACCTCACGCTCACGGTCGGCGCTGCCGTCGGTGTCGGTGAGGAGCACGGTCTGGCGCCGGTGCCACCCCTGAGCCTGCGCCGCCTTCACGAAGCTCGCGAACACGGTGTGCCCGATGTCGGGTACCACGACCGCGACGGTGGTGGCGGTGGGGCGCACGACGTCGGTGCGGGTCGGTGACGCCGCCCGGTAGCCGATCTCGTCGGCGACCGCGATGATCCGCGCGAGCGTGTCCGGTCCGATCCGGTCCGGGGCACTGAATGCCCGTGACGCGGTGGACAGGGATACCCCTGCGCGTTGTGCGACCTCGGTCAAGGTGGGTGCCACGGTGCTACCGCCTCGCTGTTCGTTGTGACTGCCGACACACACTATCCACCGTCTTGCGCAAGATTGTCAATAGTTGCGCAAGGCTTGCGGCAAGCGTGTGCGTCGTGCGTGTTCACACGTCCAGGAGCGACAACTGCCGATCGGATTCGAACAGCGCGGCCCGGTCGAACGTCGACGTCGAGGCCAGTAGTTCGTCCGCACCGGTACGCGCGGCCAGGGCCCCGAGCGCGACTCTCACCTGCTCGGCCGTGCCGTGAATGGAGTTCGCGATCGACGCGTCGACCTGTTCGCGCAGCCGCGAAGTCCACGCCTGACCCCGGATGTCCGCGACCGATTCGAGCGGCGGGAACTCGCCGGTCCGGCTCGACTGTGCCAGCGCCCACGCCTCCGGAAGCAGCAGCTCACGCGCGCGGTCTTCGTCCTCGGCGATCATGACCTCGAGCGAGACGATCACGTACGGGGACCGGTTACCCGCGGACGGGACGAAGCTGTCGCGGTACCGGTCCAGTTCCGGAACGCGGGCGCCCGATCCGCCGAGGATCGGCCCACCGACCACCACCGGCAGACCCGCCTGCGCGGCGAAGTCGAGCCCGCGCCGGGTAGCGAGAACGAACATCGGCGGTGGACTCGTCACGTGGGGCCGGGCGGTCACGGCCCCCTTGCCCTCGAGGTAGCTCCGCACCTCGTCGAGATCGGCGGCGAACGTGTCGGGGGCGTTGCGGTCGCGGCGCAGCGCCTCGCGCACCGGCTTCGTGAATCCCAGCGACCGCCCGACGCCCAGGTCGATCCGGCCCGGGTACATCGCCTCGAGCACCAGGAACTGCTCGGCCACCACGAGAGGCTGATGATTCGGCAGCATCACACCACCCGAGCCCAGCCGGATCCGGTCGGTGCGGGCACCGAGGGCAGCGAGCAGCACCGGCGGCGACCCACTCGCGATTCCCGGCACGGCGTGGTGTTCGGCGACCCAGAACCGATGGAATCCCCACTGTTCGGCATGCACCGCACGCTCGATCGTTCCGGTCAACGCGGCAGAGTCGGGCGCACCCCGGCGCGTGCGGGACCGGTCCAGAATCGACAGCTTCACCCCCGGGGCAACGGTCCGCCTGCCGGCGGTATTTCCTCACCCCGTCCGCACTCGGTGGACGAGTGTGCCCGCTTCGCTGACATACTGACCGCCGCAGGATCCACGATCGCCGGGAGGTCAAGGGTGAGCAGCACAGGGACTATGTCGTACTCGCTGGACGTCACGTCGCGGTCCGCAGCGCAGATGCGGGAGTGCGCAGAATTCTTCAGCGAGCCCGAGCTGGCCCACCTGCCCACCGCCCGCCTCGCGGACGCACTGGAGTCGCTGGCCGAGACGGGCCGCTACGAGCACACCGTGGAGGAACTCGAGGTCGGCTCGCAGCTGGCGTGGCGCAATCACGCCCGCTGCGTCGGTCGCAAGCACTGGCGCACGCTGAAGCTGATCGATGCCCGGCACGTCACCACCGCGGACGAGATCGCGGAGGCGTGCTGGGAGCACCTGCGGGTCGCGACGAACGGCGGCGCCCTGCGCTCGGTCATCACGGTCGGTCCGCTACCGCTGGCGGACGGACGCGAGTACAAGATCGTCAGCCCGCAACTGATCCGGTACGCGGGCTATCGCAACGCGGACGGGACGGTGACCGGGGACCCCGCGCAGGTGGGCATCACCGAGGCGGTGACGAAGATGGGGTGGCGCGGCGCAGGCACGCCGTTCGACGTGCTGCCGCTGTTGATCAGCACCCCGGACGAACCGCTGCGCTGGTACGACGTTCCCCCCGACCTGGTGCTCGAGGTCGAGATCGAGCACCCCGACTACGCCTGGTTCGCCGATCTCGGTCTCAAGTGGCATGCGGTGCCCGCCGTGTCGAACATGAGTTTCTCGGTCGGCGGGCTGACCTACCCCCTCGCCCCGTTCAGCGGGTGGTACGTGAGCACGGAGGTCGGGGCCCGCAACCTCAGCGACCAGGATCGGTACGACATGCTGCCCGCCATCGCCGAACGGCTGTGCCTGGACACGACGTCGGAGCGAACGCTGTGGCGCGACCGCGCACTGGTCGAACTGAACCGCGCCGTGATCCACAGCTACCGGCAGGCCGGTGTGCACATGGTCGATCATCACACCGTCGCCAAGCAGTTCATCAGCCACGTCGAACGCGAAGAGTCACTCGGCCGGAAGTGCCCCACCGACTGGTCGTGGATCAACCCGCCGATGTCGGCGGCACTCACTCCGACGTTTCACCGGCTCTACGACGCACCCGACATGGACATCCGCCCGAACTTTCTCCCGGCCGCCACTGCATCAGGATGTCCAATCGGCGGCGGGAGCCTGTAGGACGTCGGCTATCAACTCCCGCAACCAATCGACGCCCGGCGACGGGAGAGCCCGCCGCACGGTAAAGAGCGACACCTCGACGTTCGGTATCTCGACAGGTAGCGCGAACGTGCGGACGGGCGAGGACCGGGTGAACAGTTCCGCGACCCGGCTCGGCACCACGGCGAGGTGCCGGGTCTGCGCCACCAGTTCCGGCAGCACCGCGAAGTGCGGTACCCGCACGGCGATGTCACGGCGACGCCCCATCCTCGCGAGGGCTTGATCAGCGTCCACGTGCCCGGCGGCGGCGTCGACGACGATGTGCCGTTCGGCAAGGAAATCGTCCAGTCCGGGTTCGACTCCGATCCGCGGATGCCCGAGTGCGCACAGTCCGACATAGCCTTCCCGAAACAGGGGGTCGCGGCGCAGATCCGGCGCGTCGATGCGCGGTGTGCAGATGACGGCGTCAGCACGACCCTGACGCAATTCCTCTGCAGCACTGGCAAAATCGAGCGGCGTTACTTGCACGGCGCAGCCGGGAGCGCGGGTTTCCAGCGCCGCGAGCACTCCGGGGAGCAGTGAAATCTCCCCGAGATCGGTGGCGCAGATCCGAAAGGTTCGGTCCGACGTCTCGGCGTCGAAGTGACCGACACCGGAGACGGTCTCGTCGATGACCTCCAGCGCCTGATGCAATTGCGGGTACATACTCGCCGCCAGAACCGTGGGCGCCAAGCCGTCCGACGACCGGATGAAGAGGTCGTCGTTGAACTGCCGCCGCAGTCGGCGGAGCGAATGGCTCACCGACGGCTGCGTGATGAACAGCAGCTCCGCCGTACGGGTGACGCTCCGCGTTTCATACAGCAGCACGAAGGTCCTGATGAGGTTGAGGTCCACGTCGGCCATACCGATAATATAGATCCTGTCTATGTGCTGATCGACAGTATTCATTGGACCTATAGGACGCGGCTCCCTACCGTGGTTCACGTCACACCGCGAGAACCATGCGAAGAAATGGAGAACACCTGATGGCCGACGTCAGCGAAGCGACCTATGACCTACTGCGGGCGCATGGCCTGACCACGATCTTCGGCAACCCTGGATCGAACGAGCTCCCCTTCCTCGCCGGGATGCCCGACGACTTCCGCTACATCCTGGGTCTGCACGAAGGCGCCGTCCTGGCCATGGCCGACGGGTACGCCCAGGCCCGTGGCGGCGCGGCCTTCGTCAATCTGCACGCCGCCGCGGGCACCGGCAACGCGATGGGCGCGCTCACGAACTCGGTCTACTCCCACAGCCCGTTGATCATCACCGCCGGGCAACAAGTCCGCTCGACCATCGGCCAGGAGGTGATGCTCGCCAACGTGGACGCGCAATCGCTGCCGAAACCCCTGGTCAAGTGGTCCTGCGAGCCGACGTGCGCGCAGGACGTGCCGCGGTCGATCAGCCAGGCCATCCACATCGCGAACCTGCCCGCGAAGGGTCCGGTCTATGTGTCGGTGCCGTACGACGACTGGGCGCAGGAAGCACCCGCCGAGACGAAGCACCTCCTCACCCGCGCCACAACCACTGCCGGTTCCCTCAGTGCGGATCAACTCGCCACCCTCGTCGACGCCCTCGACCGCGCCGAGAACCCGGTCCTCGTACTCGGACCGGAAGTCGATGCCGAGTACGCCAATGACGACGCGGTCCGTCTCGCGGACGCACTCGGCGCCCCCGTCTGGATCGCTCCGTCCCCGTCACGATGCCCGTTCCCCACCCGCCACCGCAGCTTCCGCGGGGTCCTGCCAGCCGCCGTCCAGGGCATTACCGACGCACTGGTCGGGCACGACCTGATCCTCGTCGCGGGAGCACCCGTGTTCCGGTACCACCAGTTCGTCCCCGGCGAGTACCTGCCCGACGGCGCCCGGCTCATCCACCTCACCAGCGATCCCGGCGAGGCCGCCCGCGCCCCGATGGGTGACGCACTGGTCGGCGGTGTGCGGGATGCGTTGTCCCGCCTCGCCGACAGCGTGACGCCGGGCCGCCGCCCGGTCCTGCCGCCGCTGCCCGACATCCCACAGGCCAGGACGTCGTCCGAGCGCGTGCATCCGGAGGAGCTGTTCGAACTGTTGCGCGGCACTGCGCCGGACGACGCCGTGTACGTCAAGGAGTCGACGTCCACCACCGGCGCGTTCTGGTCGCAGGCCGACGTCTCCCGCCAAGGCAGCTACTTCTTCCCCGCATCGGGCGGGCTTGGATTCGGACTGCCCGCCGCAGTCGGTGCCCAGCTGGCGAATCCGGACCGTCAGGTGATCGGCCTGATCGGAGACGGCTCGGCCAACTACGGCATCACCGCCCTGTGGACGGCCGCGCAGTACGACATTCCGGTGATCATCGTCATCCTCAAGAACGGGACCTACGGCGCACTGCGCTGGTTCTCAACGGTGCTGGGGTCCGGCGAGACCCCCGGCATGGACGTTCCCGGGATCGACTTCACCGCCATCGCTGCGGGGTACGGCGTGACGGCCACCGCGGTACGGACCGGCGACGACTTCGTCCGCGCCTTCAAGACCGCCCTCGGCAGCGGAAAGCCTGCCGTGATCGAGGTCGAGACCGACCTCACCGAGCCGTGATAGCCCCACTCGTTCCCACGGCAGCAACGCTGCCCCGCATCGGGAGTATGCCCTTGTCCCAGAACCCGCTGTCCCAGAACCCGCTGTCCCAGAACACAGTTACCTCGATCATCTCCAACGCCCGACTGCGGCCGTTCCATTATGGTGTTGTGGCCCTGTGCTCACTGCTGATGATCATCGACGGATACGACATGGTCTCGTACGGCACCGTGATCGTCCATCTGATGGACGAGTGGAACATGGACCCGGTCACCGCCGGTACCCTCGGATCCGCGGCGCTCGTCGGCATGCTGATCGGCGGACTGTTCGTCGCCCCGCTCGCCGATCGGTACGGCCGCCGTCCGCTCATGCTCATTTGCGTGACAGTGGCGAGCGTGGCGTCGTTCAGCTGCGCCTTCGCCGGCGCCCCGGCGCAACTCGGCATTCTCCGCCTCGTCGTCGGTGTGTCGCTCGGCGCGCTCGTACCCAACTTCACGGCACTGATCGCCGAGCTCGCCCCACGCACGTCGAAGGCACTGCTCGTCACGTTCGTGTCGTCGTTCTATTCCGTCGGTGGCATCGCCGCCGCGGTGTTCGCAATCAACGTGGAGCCGCTCTGGACGTGGCGCGGTGTGTTCTACGTCGCCGGTCTGCCGCTCCTGTTGCTACCCGTTCTGCTGAGGTGCCTGCCGGAGTCGCCGGAGTTCCTCGCCATCAACGGTCGTCAGGACAAGCTGGAGGCTGTGCTGTCCAAGGTCGACCCGGGTCGCGACCTGAGCGACGTCGTGGCCACGCCACGTCCGGAAGCTCGGAAGGCGCCCGTCGCGCAGCTCTTTACCAACGGAAACGCCCTGAACAGCTTCCTGATTTGGGTCTTCTTCGCGATGTGCATGTTGTTGAGCTACGGGCTCAACACGTGGCTACCGAAACTGATGCAGACCGCCGGCTACGCTTTGAGTTCCGCGCTGTGGACCCTGGTGGTGCTGAATCTCGGTGGCATCGCCGGCGCGATATTCGGCGGCTGGCTGGCCGACCGCTGGTCCTACCGCAACACCCTGATCACGTATTTCTCCCTGGCATCCCTGTCGCTGGTGGGACTGTCCTTCGACCCAGCCGCCGCACTGCTCAACGTGCTGCTGTTCGTCGCCGGTGCGGCGACCATCGGCGCGCTCGCCATCATCCACGCGTTCGCCGTCGAGTTCTACCCGACCGAGGTACGGTCGACCGGCGTCGGGTGGGCTGCGGGCATGGGACGGATCGGTGCGATCGGTGGCCCCACCCTCGGCGGCGCGCTCCTCGCTCTTCATCTACCGTTCCAGCAGAACTTTCTCGCCGTCGCCGTCCCCGGAGTCGTCGGCGCGGTCGCGGTGGCAATCGTCGCCAAGCGGAAGTTCCGCTCACCCCGCACCGAATCCGCGGCGCCATCACCCGTATTCGCGTCCTGACCGACCTCACCGAAAGAAGGATCGACCATGAGCCTGCTCGACATCGACTGGGAGAAGAAGGTCTTCACCGGCAGCTGGACCGCCACCGAAGGCGCGTTCTCAGAGGTCGTGGAGCCCGCGACGGGTAGCACCCTCGGTCACGTCGGCACCACGACCGCCGCCGACGTCGCCGCGGCTTGCATCAAGGCCGCCGAGGTCCAGCGCCGCTGGGAGAAAATGCCTTTCGAGGATCGGGCCGCGATCCTGCGCCGCGCAGGCCAGCTCTTCGAGGAGCACGCAGCCGAGATCGAGACGTGGATCGTCCGGGAGGCCGGATCGATTCGCGCGAAAGCGAGCCTCGAGACGCACGTCGCAGCGCAGGAATGCTACGAGGCGTCGGCGTTGCCTTCGCATCCCAAGGGTGAGGTGCTCCCGTCCGCCGACGGACGTCTGAGTTTCAGCCGTCGGATCGCAGCGGGTGTCGTCGGCGTGATCGCTCCGTTCAACTTCCCCCTGATCCTCTCGATCCGCGCAGTGGCACCCGCACTGGCACTGGGTAACTCAGTGATTCTGAAACCCGACACCCGGACCGCAGTGTGCGGCGGTGTGGTGCTGGCGGCCGTGTTCGCGGCCGCCGGGGTGCCGGACGGCGTCTTCCAGATGCTGCCCGGCGGCGCCGATGCCGGTGCCGCCCTCGTCACCGACCGGCACACCCGCGTCATCGCGTTCACCGGCTCCACGTCGGCGGGACGGAAGGTCGGCCAGGCCGCGGCCGCGCACCTCACGCGGGCACACCTCGAACTCGGCGGCAACAACGCCCTCATCGTCCTTCCCGACGCCGACGTCACCAAGGCTGCGTCGGCCGGAGCCTGGGGCGCATACCTCCACCAGGGCCAGATCTGCATGGCCGCAGGCAGGCACCTGGTCCACGAATCGGTTGCCGACGAATACGTGGCGGTGCTCGCCGAGAAGGCGCGAGCGCTCCCCGTCGGCGACCCGTACACCAGCGAGGTGGCACTCGGCCCCATCATCGACGCGGTGCAGCGCGACAGCATCCACCGACTCGTGACCGAGAGCGTCTCGGCCGGAGTGACCCTCGTCGAGGGCGGCACCCACGACGGGCTGTTCTACCGCCCGACCGTCCTCGACCACGTGCAGCGCGACACCCCCGCGTTCTGCCAGGAAGTGTTCGGCCCCGTCGCTCCCGTGCTGCGCTACTCGACGATCGACGAGGCCGTCGAGATCGCGCGCGACACCGAGTTCGGATTGTCGCTGAGCGTCCTCGGCTCGGATGCGATGGCGGCCTGGGAAGTTGCGCAGCAGATTCCCACCGGGCTCGTGCACATCAACGATCAGACCGTCGGCGACCACGCCCACATCCCGTTCGGCGGAATGGGATTCTCCGGAAACGGCGGACGAGTCGGCGGCGCCGCAGCGAACCTCGAGGCGTTCACCGAACTCCAGTGGGCCACCATCCAGGGGCCGATTCAGCAGTACCCGTTCTGATCGGACAGGCTGACACCCTGCCCTACTCAGCCGCGGTAGGGCGGGGCCACGCCCCACCCCCAGTGCGGGACGGGTGCGTGCTCGACCACCTCGGCTCCGGGGCTCGAATTCTGCAGCGCGAGCCTGGTCCCCCACTCGACGTATGCCATGAAGGCGGAGCGGAATTCGGGATCGGACGGCAACTTCGCGTCGTCGGCGGCGAGGCTCATCGTCGCAGCGAAGCGGTGCCGCTGCTCCGGGGTGATACCCAGACCGATGTGGTGTCGCAGCATCCGTTCGTAACCCCCGAGTCGGTCGGTGTAGCCGGGTGGACCGCCGAACACCTCGCACCACCACAGCGTCACGTTGCGGCGATGCTCCTCGTGCACTCCGCCGGGGAACATCGGGGACAGCAGGTCGTCGCGCTCGACCCGGTCGTAGAAGGCGTCGATCAGCCGCCGGAACGACTGCTCACCGCCCGCCCATTCGTACAGGGACGGTGTTTCCTGATCACTCATGGGAGCTCCTCATCTCCGTCGTCTCCATTACAATACACATCAGTATTGGATTGAAACGAGGAACGAACATGACCGTGACCGGGCGCAGCCGCGACACCGACATCGACACCCGCGTGCTGAAAGTGGCGGGCAGGCAATTGTCCCGGGTCGGATACGACGCGATGTCGATCGCCGCGATCGCCGCGGAGGCCGGCACCACCCGGCAGGCGCTGTACCGGCGGTGGGCGTCGAAGTCGGAGCTCGCCGCGGCCGTCGTCGCGCAGTTGGCCGACGAACAGCCGGGGCGGTCGTCGGCCGATCCCTTCGGGGATCTGGTGCGCGAGTTGACCGACTTCCAGCGCGGGGTGTCGCGGAGCGGCCGGTTGTCGCTGGTCGGCACGATGCTCCAGGACACGACGGACGCCGACGTCCGCGCGCAATACCGCGCCCGGGTGGTGGCGCCACGCCGGCGCCGCATCCGCGCCATCCTGGACCGCGCCGCCGAACTGAAGCTGATCGACGCGGACGCCGATCTCGACGTCGCCGTCACCATGACCACCGGCAGTTGGTACGGCCGGGCATTGGCCGGTGATCGCCCACCCGCCGACTGGCCGGCCCGGACCGCGACACTGATCTGGCGGGCCGTCGGCGGGGTGCCGCCGACCTGACGCGGTTGCTACGCCGTCGACGCGTTCGCCGACCGCCGGTCCCCCATGTTCCGTGACATCAGGACACCGACGAGGAGGAGAACGCCTGCGACGGCGATGAACCAGCCCGTGCGGTGCAGTCCGTCGTCGCCGATGACGTGACCGGCGGTGGTCTGCAGCACGACGGCCGACAGGTTCGCCCCGATGTACTGCACGGTGCGGTACATCCCGATCGCCGTGCCCACTTCCTCGACGGACGTGACCGAGCTGATCAGGTTCTGATTGCCGATATTGTTGAATCCATTGGGAATTCCCAGCACTGCCGCCACGAGGAGCAGCACGACGATCGGGGCCGTACTGCTCTCCACCGACGCCAGAAGCAGGCCACCCACCAGGAGCGCACACGTTCCGACGGTGAGCGTTCGACGCACCCCGTACCGCCGATACGTCCGTGACGCGAACAACGTGGAGCCGATACCGACGACGGCGACGGGCAGCATCGTCAGACCCGCCTCGGTGGCGCTCATTCCGCGGGAGTACTGCAACCACTGCGGGATGCCGAAGAAGACGCAGTAGAACGCCGTGTAGGTGAGGAGGGTGCGGGCGAGTGTGGCGCTGAGCGCACGGTTCCGGGCCAGGGCCCGAACGTCGATGAACGGTTCGTCCGCGCGTCGTTCCCATTGGACGAACAGGGCGAACACCAGCGCCCACGCGGGGATCAGCCACCAGACGGGATCGGTGGTGAGCGACAGCAGGAACAGCATCGTCGACGAGACGAGCCCGAGGAACAGGACGACCCCGGCCATGTCGAGCGCGTGCAGCAGTTGCCGACCGCTGACCGAGATGCCGCCGACGAAGCCGACCTTCGCGAACTTCGTGACCGCGACCGCACTGAACGCGACGATCGGCAGGTTGATCCACATGATCGACTGCCAGCCGAACGCCCCGACGAGCAGCCCGCCGAGCGTCGGGCCCAGTGCCACGACCGCCTGGCTGCAGATCGCGAGGGTCGTGATCGCGGTGCGCGGCTGCGCGCCGTGTCGCTCCGCGTACCCGCGAATCATCGTCATCGCATTGGGATACTGTGTGGCGGTTCCGATTCCGACGAGGATTCGGGAGAAGATGAGCCAGCCGACGCTGGGTGCGAGCAGACCGGCGATCGAGCCCAGCGCCACCAGGGCGAGGCCCCCGAGGTAGACCTTCCGGGCTCCGAGCAGCGCGCCGAGCTTGCCTGCCATCGGGGCGGTGACGGCCGTGGCGATGTAGAGCCCAGAGATCACCCATGTGATCCCGGACGAGGAGCCGAACTGGGCGGCGATGCCGACGATCGCCACCGCGATCATCGACGAGTTCAGCGGTTGGAGGATGCTCCCGGTGGCGACGGAGCCGCTGACCCGGAACGGTACGGACGGGGACTTCTGCGCGAGGCCGGTATCGGCGACGGTCGCGCTCACGAGTTCATCAGTGACTCCTGCTGCGGCGCCGGCTCGGGAGTTCCTGCGAGTCGGCGGAGCAGCCGTCCGGCGATGAAGAGGAGGTCACGTTCGACATCGGTGCATTCGGCGGCGAGCGCGGCCGTCAGCCACTCGCTTCGCCGCGACCGGTCGTCGACGAGCGTCTGCAACCCCAGCGGGGTGATCGCGACGATGCTCGCTCGCGCGTCCTGGGGGTCCACGGTCCGGGAGACCATCCCGGACTCCTCGAGGATCGAGACGGTCCGCGCGATGGACTGCGGGGCGACCTGCTCGCGGTCGGCGAGAGCGCGCGCACTCATCGGTCCTTCCCGGTCGAGATGCGCGAGGGCCTGGAGCTGCGAGGGGGTGAGTAGGTGCCCGGCGCGCTGGGCGCGGATGCGTCGGCTGAACAGAACGACGTCCTCGCGAAGCTGATCGACCTTCTGGTCCATGCGGTGGCCTCCCTCTCGCTGGTCAGGTTCATTAGCCAGTCTAGCTGTTTTATTTGCGAACCTCAATAGTTCATTTACCCTGAGCGATCGCCGTTCCGAGCCCTGAACTTCATCAGCACTGCTGTCTAATTTGTTCAGGGGAGGCGTCGCGCGCTCGAATTCCTGCAGGTGGGGCGGGCGGGGCACGCGTCTCACAGGAAACTCCGAGGCTATCGCTGGCAGTATGAGGACGGCGAGCGCTGATCCAGATCCGAAAGAAGGTGGTCGTGACTCTTCGCACACGGACAGCCGGCATTGTTGCGGTGGTGGCCCTGACGTTCCTGGCCACGGCGTGCACCATCGGAGACACCGGCACGTCGGAACCCCCGACCACCTCACAGTCCGCGCCCGCCTCGATTGCCGTCCCCGCTGCCGACGGGGCGCCGATCAATCCGACCACCCCGATCGTGGTCACCGCGACGGGCGGCAAGCTGACCGCCGTGACCGTCACGAATCCCGCGGAGCAGAACACCCCGGTCGCCGGAAATCTCACACCCGACGGCACGAACTGGACGAGCAGCCGACCACTCGGCTACGGCTCCACGTACACAGTCGTCGCGGACGCGGTCAACCCCGACGGCGCACCGGTCGAGCAGACCTTCACCGTCACGACGTTGACGCCCGGCACCACGGCGTACGCGAACGTCGTCCCGGCACCCGAGGTCGTGGCGGACACCGGCATCGGCGTCGGCCAGCCGATGGTCTTCCAGTTCACCGCACCGGTCGCGAACAAGGCCGAGGTCCAGCAGCGCCTGCACGTGACGACGACACCGCCGCAGCCCGGCGCCTGGTATTGGACCGACGACCAGAACGCGCACTACCGAGCGGCGGGATACTGGGCGCCCGGCACCAAGATCCACATCGAGGCCGACGTGTACGGCGTCGATCTGGGCGACGGGGCCTTCGGCGCCGAGAACAACTCTGCCGACTACACCGTGCACGACTCGTGGGTGGCCAAGGCGGACGGGGCGAGCAAAATGCTCACCGTCTTCCACAACGGCGTCCAGGAGAACGCGATGCCGATGAGTCTCGGCACCCCCGACCACCCCTCGCACGAGGGTCCCCACGTGATCTCCGACAAGCAGCAGAGCATCATCATGGACTCCTGCACGTACGGGGTCTGCGCCGGCGATCCCGACTACTACCGCGAAAAGGTCGATCTCAATCTGCGGATCTCCAACGACGGCGAGTTCGTCCACTCGGCGCCGTGGTCGGTGGGGGATCAGGGCAGCAGCAACGTCTCCCACGGCTGCGTCAACCTGGCACCCGCCAACGCCCAGTGGATGTTCGACCATTTCGGTATCGGCGACGTCGTCGAGATCACCAACTCGGGCGGACCGCTTCTGCCCGTGTGGGACACGTACGGTGACTGGGAGGTCCCGTGGGACCAGTGGCAGGCAGGTAACGCAACGGGATAGGAGGCGCTCGTGAGTTCACCATCCGCGGAATGTGTCGCGCAGTTGAAGGCGGTCCTCCCGCACCGGGTTCATCTGCCGGACACCGGCGACTACCGCACCGCGCTGGGCAGAGTGTTCTTTCCCGATGCCGCGAGACGCCGTCCGTCCTGCGTCGTCGAACCGGTGTCCGTGGAGGAGGTCTCCACCGTCATGAGGGTTGCGCACCGGACGGGCGGCACCGTCACCGTCCGCGGCGGCGGGCTGAGTTCCAACTGCGTCGCCGACGACGCCGTCATGCTCGACCTGTCGGCGCACCTGAACACGGCCCGACCCGACGGCGACCGGGTGGTCGTCGCCGGCGGCGCCACAGTGGAAACCATGCTGGACGCCCTCGCACCCACCGGCCGGGTGGTGCCGGTGGGAATCGTGGGCCACGCCGGGTTCGGACTCGTCACCCGCGGCGGTGTCGGATACCTCACGCGCAGTCTGGGATTGACGCTCGATCAGCTCGTCGAGGTCGAACTCGTGCTGCCGTCCGGCGAGGTCGTCCACCTGTCCGATGCCAGCACCGGCGACGAGGCGGACCTGTGGTGGGCGGTCCGGGGGTGCGCACCATGTTTCGGCGTCGTGACGTCGGCGGTGCTGCGCACGCACCCGGTGGGGCCGGTGTGGGTCGACCGGATGGTGCTCGGACTCGAAGCACTCGCCACCTATTTCCGTGTCGCACCGACGCTTCCGCGGGACACGACGATGGGCGCGGTACTCGGTTACAGCGCACTGTCTTCCGACGAACCCGTCCTCTTCGTGTACACCGCGTGTGCGAGCGGAGACGAATCCGCCATCGACCGCGCCAGGGCCGCCGCCACCACGGTCGCCGACGTGTCGGGCACCGTGCTGTACCGATCCGAGACGACCGGCACGTACCTCACCGGGCTACCCGAATTTGCGCCACCCGGCGCCGACGGCGAAGAGCCCGAACCAATCCGGCTGCCCGAACCGGGCGAGCGCCGGGGATCGTTCTTCGGGAAGGCCGTCTTCACCGGACCGACCCTCGACTCCGAACTCGCGGAGGCCCTGGCCACCCAGATCCGTGGGGCGCCGACGCGGGAATGTCGTATCGACTTCCAGCACACCGGCGGCGCCCTCGCCGACGTCGGTGACCACGACACCGCATTCTGGGGCCGAAGCGGCGAGTGGAACATCCCGCTCAACGCCATCTGGTCCGACCCCTACGACGGCGCCGCCTGCCTGTCGTGGGCGGGCGGCACCCTCGACGCCCTCGCACCCCACACGATCGGCGTCTACAGCGTCGAAGTCCGGCCCGGCTTCCCCGAGACCGGCGCCGAGATCGGCGCGGCCTACGGCGGGAACCTTCGCCGACTGCGCGAACTGCGGCAGAGGCACGATCCGATGGGGGTGCTGACGCACTATCCGCTCTAGCCTTGCTCACCCCTCGGCCAAACCATGCTATTTTGCAAATGGTACGACCGAAAGGGTAGCTGTGGACGCCGTGGTGTTGCGAGAATTCGGGGAACCGGACGTCTTGAAGATGGAGTCGATCCCCGACCCCGTCGCGAGGTCGGGTTGGGTCACCGTCCGCCTGAAGGCGGCCGCACTCAACTGGCACGACGTCCTCGTCCGCCAGGGCAGGTATTCGTCACCGCTGCCGCACGTACTCGGCGCCGACGGCGCGGGTATTCGCACCGATACGGGCGAGGAGGTTCTCGTCCTCCCGTCGCTGTGGTGGGGAGATCGCGACGCCGCGCCGAGCGCACAGTGGGAGATCCTCGGCGATCACCACCGAGGCACCTATGCCGAGTCGGTACGAGTTCCCGCAGACTGCGTCGCGCCGAAACCCCGCGAACTCAGCTGGGAGCAGGCCGCCGCACTGCCCCTCGTCGGACTCACCACCTACCGCGCGCTGTTCACGCGCGGCCGCCTCCGAGCCGGCGAGAACTTGCTCGTTCTGGGCGCGGGCGGCGGGGTCGCGACCATGGCCGTCATGCTGGCATCCGCGGTGGGCGCGAACGTCACCGTCACGTCGTCGTCGAACTCCAAGATCGCCCAGGCGCAGGAACTCGGCGCGGCGAACGGCGTGCTGTACGAAGACCCCGATTGGCCGGACGCCGCTCGCCGACTCTCCCCCGGCGGGCAGGGATTCGATCTCGTCCTGGATTCGGTGGGGACCTGGGAACGGTCCATCGCCGCACTGCGGCCGGGTGGCCGTGCGGTCGTGCTCGGTGCGTCGCGCAGCGAACTCGCCACCCTCGACGTCCGCCAGTTCTACTTCGGCCAGTACGAACTGATCGGGACCACGATGGGCAGCCCGCGGGACTTCGCGGGCCTACTGACACTGTTGGACACCGAAACCGTTCCGCCCGTACCCATCAGCGCGGTGTTCCCGCTCGCGGAGGCAGCAGCCGCACACAAACACCTCGAACAGGGTAACGGGTTCGGCAAGGTCGTCCTGTCGCACGGCTGACACGTACCGCGCTACCCACAACGGGAACGATCGTTATCAAATTTCGCCCCGCCCCTTGCCACCGCCAGGGAGACAAGATTATGGTCAGTCCATTCACATGAGAGGAGATCAGCGTGTCGATCAGAGTGGGATTGTCGGTCACGGACGCACTCCTCGTCCCGAAACCCGCGGATCGGCGGCTTCTCCTCGATTCCGCGGCAGAGGCCGGGCTCGACCACATCACCGTCGGTGACCACATCAGCTTTCACGGCGGGACCGGGTTCGACGGCATGGTCTCGGCCACGTCCGTCCTGTCCAGCCACGACACCCTGTCCGTGATCATCGGCGTCTACCTGCTCGGCCTGCGCCATCCGATGCTCGCAGCCCGCCAGATCGCGACACTGTCGCAGATCGCCCCCGGCCGACTGGTTCTCGGTGCCGGCGTCGGCGGCGAGGACCGGTCCGAGATCTCGAACAGCGGCGTCGACCCCAGCACCCGCGGCCGTCGCCTCGACGAGACCCTCGAAGTATTGCGCGCCGTCCTCACCGGTGAAGAGGTGACCCATCACGGTGAGTTCTTCACCCTCGACCGCGCACGCATCCTGCCTGCGCCGCAGCCGGCGGTGCCGATCCTCATCGGCGGCCGGGGCGAATCCGCCATCCGCCGCACCGCCCGCTACGGCGACGGCTGGCTCGGAATCTTCTGCACTCCACGACGGTTCGCCGAGACTCGCACCGCGATCCTCGAGGCCGCCGCGCAGGAAGATCGTGCCCCCGCCTCGTTCGGCGTCAACGTGTGGTGCGGGCTCGACAAGGATTCCGCTGTCGCGGACCGACTGGTCGGCGAGAAGATGCAGGCGCTGTATCAGTTGCCACGCGACAAATTCCGCCATCTGGCGCCCGCCGGAACACCCGAGCAGGTGGCCGAGTGGCTGAACTCGTTCGTCGAGGCAGGCGCCGACAACATCACCCTGGTGCCGGCCACCACGTCGATGGAGTCGGCCATCGAGCACGCGGCGTCCGTCCGCGCGCTGCTCCTCGATCATCACCGCTGACCGTGTGATGTCCACCCCCGACGAGCGCACCGGCCGTAAGCACGTTCCGCTCAGCGCGTTGGACGAGCTTCTCGACGACGCCGCGGTGGCCGTCGACTGTCTGTCCGCGATCGTCCAGGTCTGTTCGGAGGCCACCGGCAAAGCAGTCACGCTGTTCGACCGTCAGGGACACGTCGTCGCGTCCTCCCGGCCCGATGCCGGTAGGCAGACCACCTTCCCACCACTGCGCGAGATCGTGCGCGGGCACACGACCACCCCGACCAGCGCGGATCCCGTGGTGTTGCCTGCAGAACTCGGCACCGGGTTGTCGCGGCGGAAGATCCTGAGCGCGATCGTCGAACGCGGCGAACACCTCGGATGGCTCGTCGTCGACGAACAACCCACGCCGTTCCATCCCCCGGACGAGTACGTGACCCTGCGCTGCGCCCGCCGCATCGGAGCGCAGTTCCTCACCCAGCGTCGCATCACCCGGGTTGCCTGGAACGCGCGGTCCGCCCTGGCCCGCCAGCTCGTTCGCGGCTCCGGCGCTTGGGCCGATCTCGCGGCCGGTGCCGAATACCTCGGCGTGAACGTCCACGCCCGCCGGTCCCTGGTGTACATCCGCGAATCCGATGGAACGCCCGAGGACCTCGACCGCTCCCTCGCCGAGCACACCGAGCGGGCTCTCGGTGTGGAGGTGCTGTCTACTCGCGGTTCGGAGGGAATCCTCCTGCTCATCGAGGCACCCGAGCACGTCGCATCCCCGACCGTCGTCGCCCGCATCACCGCGACCCTCGAGATCGCGGCCACCGAACTGAGCCCCACCGGCGGGCTGATCGCCGGAGTGTCGTCCGTGTACGAACCCGAATCGTTCGCCCGCGCCTACCGGGAGGCACGGGAGGTCGTGCGCTGCATCGACCGTTTCACCCACGGAACGGGGAATCGTGTTCTCGCCGTTGATGATCTGGGACCGTCACGCCTCTTCCTGGCGAACGGCGAGGTCTCGGCCATCCGGCACTTCATCGACGACATGCTCGGGCCGCTACTGGACGACGACGCTGCGTCGACCGAACTGGTTCGCACACTGGCCGTCTGGTTCGAGCAGAATCGCGGCATGCGCCGCACCGCCACCCGGCTGGGTGTGCACGAGAACACGGTGCGCCTCCGGTTGTCGCGAGTGCACGCCCTTACCGGCCTGGATGTTACTGGCGACGCGTCCCATCAACTGAGCATCCACGCCGCGCTTCTCGTCCTCCGGCTTCGCGACCACCCGGCTTTCCACATCGAAAGTCGCTGTGCTGAAACAGATGAACCGAAGCGCATCGGCACACTGCCTGACGAACGGAGATCCGCATGACCGACCCGCGCCGCAAGGCCCTGGTGACCGGTGCCGCACGCGAGGGCGGCATCGGCAGGGCAATCGTCGCCCGACTCGAAGCCGACGGGATGGAAGTGGTCACTCTCGACCGCGCACCGGGGTGCACGTACCAGGCCGACATGTCCACCGACGAACTACCACCCCTCGACGACATCGACGTCTATGTGGCCAACGCTGGTCTGACGACGATGTTCGGTGCCGCACACAGTCTGTCGATCGACAAGTGGCGGAAGGATCTCGACGTCAACCTCACCGGGACCTTCCGAGTGCTGCAGCAGTGCCTGCCGGGAATGCGCAAACGGGAATACGGCCGCGTGGTCGTCATCTCCAGTACCGCAGGCACGCAGGGCATGCCCGCTCAGGTGTCGTACAGCACCACGAAGGCGGGCCTACTCGGTCTGGTGAAGACCGTCGCGGCCGAGAACGTCGCCCTCGGCATCACCGCCAACGCCGTCCTGCCGGGGATGACGGCCAGTTCCGGCATCCTGTCCATGCCGCAGGACATCCAGGACGCGTGGCTTGCCTCGATGCCCAATGGCTTCGTCGACCCGGCCGACATCGGGGATGCCGTCGCGTTCTTCGCCTCCCCCACCGCTCGCAGCGTCACCGGCCAGTTCCTCACCGTCGACGCGGGCGACGGTCTCAACACCCGGACGGTCACCTCCTCGGTGGCGCAGCACTGACGGCGACCTCCGCTGATCGAGGTCGTAGGCAAGCGCTACCACGCACCGGAGATCAACCGAAGCAACCACCGAGAGGCCACTGTGGATTTCTTCAGCGACAGTCGTGCGCGTGTTTGCGGTACCGGCCGACCGGCCCGATCGTGGAGACGTGACGGAATTCGACGTGAACACACTGACCACACGGGCGACGGCGGCCGCGGGTCGCCGATGGCCGGGAGCCGTGGTGTCCGCCCCGTCGGCGCTGCCGGGTGGGGTGTCGAGCCTGACCTACCGGGCTACCCTCACGCGGCCGGAGCGGCCCGACACGGCCATCGTCCTCAAGATGGCGCCGCCCGGACTGGAACCGATCCGCAACCGTGACGTGCTCCGGCAGGCGCGGATCATCCGCCTCCTCGGAACGGCGCCGGGCGTCCGTGTCCCCGCGATTCTCTTCGAGGAGGACGGGACTCTCGAACGGCCACCCCTCTTCGCGATGACTCTCGTCGACGGGCAGTCCTACGAGCCGCTGCTCGACGTCGCCGGCTCGCCGCCCGGCCCCGACACCGTCGCCTCCCGCGCCCGCGCGGCCGCCGGGATGCTCGCCCGGATGCAGAACCTCGACCCCGTTGCGCTGGGTGTCGGAACCGACCCGGTCGTCCCGATCGCGGAGGAACTCGCCCGCTGGAAGCGTCTGCTCGACACCGTCGACGACGACATCGCGCCTCGTCACGCCGAATTGCATGCAGCGCTGGCGGACCGGATCCCGGCGCCGGTCGCTCCGACTCTGCTGCACGGCGACTACCGACTCGCGAACATGCTGTTCGCCGGCGAAGACCTCACCGCGATCATTGACTGGGAGATCTGGTCGGTCGGCGATCCCCGCACCGATCTGGCGTGGTTGCTGATGCACACCGACCCTGCGCACCGGTTCCGACAGTCCCGTCCCGCGGCCGACCTCGCGGCCGGCACCGGCATGCCGTCCCGCGGAGAACTACTGGCCGCCTACCGCGCCGAGCGCGACGTTCCGGCTGCCGACCTGGACTGGTTCCTGGCCTACTGCTACTACAAAACCGCGTCGACGATGTCGGTCTTCGTCAAGCGCAACCGGAGGCGGTCCGACCCGGACCCCGCCCTGGTCGTCGCCGCGGAAAGCCTCACCGCGGTCGTCGAACGAGGGCTGGCCGTCCTCGGCGCCCCGGCGGTTCCCTGAGTCTGTGCCGTCAGGCCGGCGGCACAACCTCGACGACCACCTTGCCGAGCGCGGCCCGGTCGTCCAGCGCGCGCAGTGCGGCCGCCGCCTGCTCGAGCGGGAACGTCGCGCCGACATACGGTCGTAGCCGCCCGTCGGCGGCCAGTGATTCGACGGCGTCCCGGACCATCCGCAATGTCCCGGGGTACTCGGTTTCCATGTTGTCCATTGTGATTCCCGTGACGGTGAGATTGCGGTGGAGCAGACGGTTCACCTTGACGGTGGGGATCGAGCCACCGGTGAATCCGACGACGACGAGCCTGCCGCCCTGGCGCAGCGCGCGAAGCGAGTCGGTGAACCGGTCACCGCCCACCGGGTCGATCACCACGTGCACACCGCGCCCGTCGGTGAGGGCGCGCACCTCGTCGAGCCACGGCCCGTCCGACCGCACCACCGCATTCGCTCCACATTGTCGCGCGACCTCTTCCTTTCGATCGCTGGAGACCACGGCGATCGTCTGCACACCGAACGTCTCCGCGAGATCGAGGGCCGCGGTACCCACCCCGCCCGCGGCGCCATGGACGAGCACGTACTCGCCCGGCTGAACCTGCGCCCGGTGGAGTGCGTACCAGGCCGTCGAGTAGTTCAGGTAGAGCGCCGCGCCTTCGACGAACGACATCGACGCCGGAATCTTCACCGTGTAGTCGGGCAGTGCCAGCGCGCGGTCCGCGAGGGCCCCGTGCCAGACGATTCCCCCGACGCGGTCGCCCGGCCGGAACTCGGCTCCCGCCGGCGCCTCGACCACGACACCGGCGTACTCGCTGCCACACACGTACGGCGTGGGCACTCCATTCTGGTACTTACCCCAGGTCTGCAACGGGTCGATGAACGACAGCCCGGCGGCGTGCACGTCGACGAGTAGTCGCTGCCCGTCTGCCCGGGGGTGGGCGCCGTGCGGTTCGGGTATCTCCACCAGTGTCGCGGCCTGCGGACCGGTGAGCTCTTCGACGACGACTGCGCGCATGGACGTCTCTCCTTCTGCTTCAGTGGAAGTAGGCCACGACCGCGTCCGCGACGCAGGCTGCCTTGTCGTGACCCTCGATCTGGAAGGTCTGCCGGATGGTGAATCGGTATCCGCCGTCGATCGGTCGCGCGTCGAGCAGTCGCGCCGTCATGCGGATCCGGGAACCGACCCGGACGGGGTTCAGGAACCGCACCGTGTCGAACCCGTAGTTGAGTCCCAGCGAGTGCCCGGTCATCTCGAAGATCTCGTAGAGGAATTTCGGCCCGAGGGACAGCGTGAACAACCCGTGGGCGATCGTGCCGCCGAATCCGGCCTCCCTGCCTCGCGCGGGGTCGAGGTGGATGCGCTCGAAGTCGTCGGTGTCCCGCGCGAATGCCGTGATGCGTTCCTGTGTCACGTCGTACCACTCCGTCGTGCCCAGGTCGGTGCCGACCCGCGCGATCAGCTTGTCGATCCCGTTCAGCTTCAGCATGACCGCATGCAACCACGGCGGCCGCGGTGTCGACACGAAGTACGGACCGGGCACTGGAGAAATCAACAGTGCTGCGCCTCGCCGCCCTCGCCGTGCGTCCAGCTGCTCCCTACCGTCCGACACATCGGATCCCGAATCGGAGGACGCCCCATGGACTGGACCATTCCCGACGACGTGCAGCAGTTCGTCACCGACCTCGACGCGTTCATCGATCGCGAGATCGCACCGCTCGAGGCCAAGAACCCGCAGTTCTTCGACCACCGACGCGAGTACGCCCGCACGGACTGGGAACGGGACGGGTTCCCGAAGCAGGAATGGCGCGAACTGCTGCTCGAGGCCCGTCGTCGCGCCGACGCCGCCGGGTTCTTCCGGTTCCCGTTGCCGCAGGCCCTCGGCGGGAACGACGGCAGCAACCTCGCGATGGCCGTCGTCCGCGAACACCTTCTCACCAGGGGCTCCGGTCTTCACTTCCCCCATTCCGACGAGGCGTCGGTGGTCGCGAACCTGCCGCTCGCCCTCGTGCTCCACGAGTACGGCAGTGACGAACAGCGGGAGCAGTACCTCGAACCACTGATTCGCGGCGACATCGAGATCGCGTTCGGCCTCACCGAGCCCGGACACGGCAGCGACGCGACCTATCTGGAGACGACGGCCCGACGCGACGGCGACGACTGGATCATCAACGGGGCGAAGCGCTTCAACAGCCTCGTCGACTGCTCCGAGGTCGACCTCGTGTTCGCCCGCACGTCCGGACAGGCAGGCAAGGCGGACGGGATCACCGCGTTCCTGGTACCGACGAACGCACCGGGCTTCTCTGTTCCGTTCAACCACTGGACGTTCAACATGCCCAGCGACCACTCCGAGGTCCATCTCGACGACGTGCGGCTCCCGGCGAGTGCCGTGGTCGGGGAGGTCGGGCGCGGTCTCGACTGCGCGCAGCTGTTCGTCCACGAGAACCGGATCCGGCAGGCTGCGTCGTCGCTCGGTGCCGCGCAGTACTGCATCGACGAGAGCGTGAGGTACGCGCAGGAACGCGTCGTCTTCGGGAAACCGCTGCACGAGCATCAGGGCATCCAGTGGCAATTGGTGGAACTCCAGACCGATGCGGAACTGATCCGCAACACGATCTACAAGACCGCGGCGATGATGGACGAGCTCGGGAAGACGGCCGTCACCGACAAGGTCGCGATGGTGAACCTGCGCAGCAACCAGCTCGCCTGCCGGGCGGCCGACCGCGCGATCCAGATCCACGGCGGCGTCGGATACTCCCGCCACAAGCAGTTCGAGCACATCTACCGCCACCACCGTCGCTACCGCATCACCGAGGGCACGGACGAGCTGCAGCTGCGCCGCATCGCGAGCAGAATGTTCGACTTCTCGTCCCCACGCTAGCGCCTTTTGGACTGTCCTTTACTTTGGACTGTCCATATGGTGTTATCTGTGACGGAGGCCACTACCGGTGGGTTCCCCTGCGCGGCATCGCCGCCCCCGACTTACCGATAACAATCGACAGGAGCTTCCATGAGCGCAGTCGGCACGACTGGTTTGCAGGCGCCCACGCGGCATCTGAACCGCTGGTGGTATGTGGTGACAGGCTTTGTGACTCTGTTGTTCGGCACGACCGCGGTCAACGTCTTGTTCAACATCCTGGGCAAGCCGATGACCGCGGAGTTCGGCTGGGAACGAAGCGTCATCAGCAACGGTCTGTCCATCGAGACGGTGCTGGTGGGTATCAGCATCGTCATCCTGGGCTTCCTCATCGACCGGTACGGTCCCAAGATCCCTTCGGTTCCGATGTCGCTGGCGTTCGGAATCGGCCTGATGCTGATGGCTGCCCTGCCGAACAACCAACTCGTCTTCTACCTGCTCTGCGTGGTGATCGGCGCCGGAGCGGGCGCCGTGAACCCGGTGGCGCACTCGACCGTGGTGAGCGCGTGGTTCCAGGACCGTCGTGGCATGGCGCTGGGCATCCTCATGGCCGGACTCGGCTCGTGCGGGGTGCTCATGCCGTATCTCGCCAACTGGATGCTCGGCATCGGCGGATGGCGCATGGCGTTCCTGGTCATCGGCGCCCTGTGCACGGTCATCCCGGCCGCGGTCTACGCCTTCGTCACCCGGATGCCCGCCGAACACGAAGCCGAGCGCAAGGCCGCGCGCCTGGAAGGCCGGATGGCCGGGGAATCGCTGCTCACCGTGGCGAGGAAGTACCGGCAGTTCTGGTTGCTGTCCATTGCCATCTTCCTCGTGTCCTCCGCGACGTTCGGGCTGATGTCCCAGGTCGTGCCCATGACCACGGACAAGGGCATCAGCCAGGGCACCGCCGTCGCGATCCTGTCCGTGCTGAGCTTGGCGTCGATCGGCGCACGACTGCTGGTGGGCTACCTGCTGGACCGGTTCTACGCCCCCGCCATCGGCTCGATCATCTTCGCGCTGTGTGGGGTCGGGGTCTTCTTCATGATCACCTCGTCGCAGACCGGTCTGCTGTTCGTCGGCGCGGCCCTGATCGGCTTGGGCCTGGGGTCCGAGGGTGATCTCGCCGCCTACATGGTGAGCCGCTACTTCCCCAAGCACTCCTACGGCCGGGTTCTCGGATTCATCTACTTCCTCTACGCGCAGGGGTCGGCGTTCGGCATCTTCCTGCTCGGACAGGTCTACAGCGCCACCGGTTCCTACAGCGCCGGCGCGCTGCCGATCATCGTGCTGGTCGGAATCGCCATCGCCTGCCTGCTGATGGTGGGTTCCTACCGCTTCACTCTGGACCATCGCGAGATCGGCGCCGACAATGTCACCGTCGAAGAAAAGGAGCACGTATGACCGACGGATTTCACGACGCCTTGGTGACTCGCGCCACCGAGGACATGCCGGAGAAGTTCTTCGACCGGTTCATGTTCAACCTTCATCCGGACGGACGTACCGCGCCGTCGGTGATCCTCGGCGCCGGGGTCTACCCGCCCCGCAACGTCGTGGACGGTTTCGTCGTCCTCACCACCGGGACCGAGCAGCGCAATCTCCGCTACTCCACCGAACACTCCGAGACCGACGGCGCCTCCGTCGGACCGTTGAAGTGGGAGACGGTAGACGACAATTCGACCTGGCGAATCCAGCTGGGCGAGAACAAGACCGGACTCGAACTGGATCTTGTGTGGCACGCCCGCGCACCGTATTGGCTCGGGTCGGTGGATGTGGAGAACACCGACGGAAACGTCACCTCGTTCGACCACCTCTTTCAGCCCGGCCGGTACGAGGGCACACTTACCCTCGACGGAACCACCACCCACGTCGGCGGCTGGTACGGACTGCGAGACCGCTCCCGCGGGGTGCGCACCATGTCCGGGGGCCAGGGCCTGCACATCTGGTACCAGGCACAGTTCCCGGACCGCACGTTCGGGTTCCTGCTCGTCGAGGATCGGGATGGCGAGCGAATCCTGTTGGAGGGTGCCGTCATGCATGACGACGGCCGACTCGACGACATCACCGACGTCCGGCACGACCTGGTGTTCACCGCGGGCAACGATCTCGTCAGTGGCGCGGTGGAGGTCGTGACGGCGGCAGGGGCGACCTATCGCGTCGACGCGGACGCCTCCGCCGGCGGCGGCTACATGGCGGGCGGCGGCTACGGCGGGCACCACGGCAAGGTTCGTGGCCGCGACCACGAAGAGTTCGACGCCTACCCACTCGACGGGACTGTGGGACCGAAGACTCTCGACTCGGCCCTGACCGACCGTTGCTGCGCGTTCGAGTGGAACGGGCAGACCGGCTACGGGATCTTCGAATTCGCACTGTCGCGGTCGTCCTCCTACACCTACCGCCCCAGCCTCGCACCATAATCCGACGCCGTCGCTGCCCCTGCACCTGCCGTAGGTGCAGGGGCAGCACTAGTGACGGAAGGCGTCCAGGCCCTCGCTCGCCATTCGCACCATGTGGTCGGCGAGGCCGGCTGTGCGGGTCACCTTGGTGGGCCAGTATGCGATGGAGAAGATCATGCCCAGGCAGGATTGGGTGGCCACGGACACCTGCGCCGGTGACGCGGCGGGGATGGACCGCGCCACCGCAGCCTCCCAGCCCTGGACGTACTGCTTGCGCCGGCGATTGATCGCCTTCCGCCACGGATCGACCAGCGACCGGTCCTCCCGCTGGCTGACGTTGACGAGGTGGCGGTGCCGGGCGGCGAAGAGGGCGTGATGACGGATCATCCGCTGGAGATCGAGGTCTGCGTCGTCGAGCACCGGTTCGGTGGCCCCGATCAGCTCGTCCATCGCCTCGTCGAAGAGAGTGGCCAGGATCTCGTCCTTGCCGGAGAAATGGCGGTAGATGGCAGGACCGCTCAGGCCGGCCCGCGACCCCAATTCGTCGACACTCGTTCCGTGAAAGCCTTTTTCGTAGAACAGCTCTGCGGCGGTGTCGAGGATCTTCCTGTTCCGGTCCACAGCTGCATTCTAGCACCGGCTTGTGAACGATCGTTATGATAAGACGATGACCTCACCAGCCGGAATCCCCTCCTACGCCCAGGTGATCGCCCTGCCCCGCGAGTGCGGGCCGGTGGCCATTCCGTCCGACTACGAGGACGAGAACGGCCACATGAACATCCGCCACTATTTCGATCTCGAGGCGCAGGCGATCGCCGTCGTCTTCGATCGGATGGGCATCACCGACGACTACCGCGCCACGCGTGGCCAGGGCTTCTTCACCGCCGAGCACCACATCCGGTACTACGCCGAGGTGCACGTCGGCGACCGGGTGTCGGTGCACGCGCGGATCGTCGAACGCTCCGACAAGGTCGTCCACGCCATGGCCTTTCTCGTCGACGACACCACCGAACGCCTCGCCAGCACACTCGAGGTCGCCGCGACCCACGTCGACCTCACCAGCCGCCGGGTGGTCCCGTTCGCGGACGACGTCGCCGGTGCGGTCGACCGGGAACGGGCCGGCACCGACATCGACTGGCCCGCCCCCGTCTGCGGTGCGATGGGCATACGCGCCCGGGCCGCCCGCTGAGCCGGACTCCTCTCACAGCGGCCGGACAGACGTACACCTTCCCGGTTCACGCACCCCCGCCCGGAGCCGACGGGGTGTTTGCCGCCTGCCGCGACGGCGATCTGCTCAACCCCACTCTCGGTCGCATCCCACCTTTGCAGAGAAATGCGAATCCATCACCGCAGGTAAGAGCGATTTTCACCGCCGCTCTTGAAAACGCTCGTTATCAGCGCTACCTTCGTCATAAGGTTAGACCAAAAGAATTTCGCGGACGGTCTCCCGTTCCGCGTGCAACAGGAAAGGACCAGTAGGTCGATGAGTGACTTCACGAGTGAGTTCACGGATGTGACGTACGAGGTCGAGGACGGACTCGCCTGGATCACGATCAACCGGCCCGACCGGTACAACGCGTTCCGAGCGCGGACCGTCGACGAGTTGGTGAAGTCGTTCAAGAAGGCGTGGGGCAGCTCCGAGGTCGGGGCGATCGCGCTGACCGGAGCCGGCGAGAAGGCGTTCTGCTCCGGTGGCGATCAGAAGCAGCGGATGGAAACGGGTGACTACGGCCCGTCCGACAGTGGACTGTTCGAGGTCGAGGCACTGCACCGGGTGATTCGGGACGTGCCCAAGCCCGTGATCGCCGCGGTCAACGGTGTCGCAGTCGGTGGCGGGCACGTGCTGCACCTGCTGTGTGACCTGTCGATCGCCGCCGAGCACGCCATCTTTGGGCAGAACGGCCCGCGCGTCGGGTCGTTCGACGCCGGCCTCGGCACCGGTTACCTGGCGCGGGCAATCGGCGAGAAGCGGGCGCGGGAGATCTGGTTCCTCTGCCGGCGCTACAGCGCCGAGCAGGCCCTCGACTGGGGCCTGGTCAACAAGGTGGTGCCCGGTGACCAGTTGCGGGCTGAGGTCCGCGCGTGGGCCGACGAGATCCTGCAGCTGTCGCCGACGTCGCTGAAGGTGCTCAAGCAGTCCCTGAACGCCGACACCGAGCACTTCATCGCGCAGGGCAACATGGCCTACTCGACGCTCAAGCTGTTCGGAGAGTCCGCCGAGGCGATCGAGGGCATCAGCGCGTTCAACGAGAAGCGCAAGCCCGACTTCTCGAAGTTCCGCGGCGCCTGACGGATCAGGGAGGCGGGCATACCCGGTCCGCCTCCCGCCGGCCGCGTCGACCCGAACCCCTCCCCCCACGCGAGAGAGCTGACGCCGCTATGCGTTTCACCAGAGAACAACGAGAATTCGCGGCTGCCGTCCGCGAGTTCTGCGACGCCGAATGCAAAACCCTGCAGCAGCGCGACCTGCTGACCGACGGCGGCACCCTGGCCAACAGCCCCGTCATTCTCGACAAGTTCGCCGGCCTCGGCTGGCTCGCCGTGTCGCTGCCGGAGGAGTACGGCGGCGGCGGCGCCGGAATGGTCGAGGAATGCATCTTCCTCGAGGAGTCTGCACGCGGCCTCGCCCCCATCACCGCCTACTCCACCGGTCTCACCGCCGCCCAGACGTACTTGCGCTACGGCACCGAGGAACAGAAGCGCACGATCGTCGGCAACATGGCGTCCGGCAAGCTCGAGGCGATCGCCCTCAGCGAGCCCGGTGCGGGTTCCGACCTCGGTGGTGTCCGGATCAAAGCGGAACTGGTCGACGACCACTACGTCATCAACGGGCAGAAGACCTGGATCTCCGCGGCCCATATCGCCGAGCACATCCTCCTCCTCGCCCGGACCGACACGACCGGTAGCAAACACCAGGGCCTGACCCTGTTCATGGTGCCGACCGACACACCCGGCCTCGAGATCCACGAGATCAAGACCATGGAGGCCCGGACCTGCAACGACCTGTACTTCACCGACGTCGCGGTTCCGGCGAGCGCTGTCGTCGGTACTCCGAACCAGGCGTGGCGTCACCTCATGCGGGGGCTCAGTGTCGAGCGCCTCATCATCGCGACGATGGCACTCGGCGGAGCACAGCGATCGCTCGACGACGTGATCGCCTTCGTCACCGAGCGTGAGCAGTTCGGTCACAAGATCAGCAGTTTCCAGGCCATCCGTCACCGCATCGCGGATCTCGCCACGGAGATCGCCTTCGCGAAGTCGTTCGTGTACGAGGTGGCCGAGCGGATCGATGCCGGCGAGGAAGACAACCTCAACCGCGAGGGGTCGATGGCTAAGCTGAAATGTACCGAGATCGCGAAGAAGACCGCACTCGAGGCGATGCAGATGATGGGCGGGTACGGCTACACCCGCGAATACGGCATGGAGGAACAGGTCCGCCGCTCCCTGGCTCCGCCGATCTACGGCGGCACCAACGAGATTCAGCGCGAGATCATCAGTAAGAGCCTGGGCCTGTAGCCCTCGTTCCCGACCATAGGACCACCGCATGACCACTTCTCCCTTCGCGTCCGACGCCCTCGCGGGCAAGCGCGTGCTCATCACCGGCGGCGGCACCGGCCTCGGCCGCGGCGTCGCCCGGCATCTCGTCGACCACGGCGCCGAAGTCCACCTATGGGGCCGCCGTCCCGCCGTACTCGAGGAAGCCGCGGCAGAGGCGTCCGTCTCCCGGCCCGGCTCGGTCCACTGGCAGACCGTCGACGTCCGCAACGCCGACCTGGTGTCGTCGGCGATGGACGAGATCTGGACGCTCCACGGCCCACTGACCGGCGTGATCAACAACGCCGCCGCGAACTTCATCGCCCCCACCGAATCACTCAGCCCGCGCGCCTTCGAGGCCGTCACCTCCACCGTGATGAACGGATCCTTCAACACCACGCACGCAGCGGGCCGCCGCTGGATCGAAGGCGGGACCAAGGGCGTCGTCCTGTCGACGCTCACCACCTGGGTCTGGAGCGGATCCGCGTTCGTCGTCCCGTCCGCGATGGCGAAGGCCGCAGTGCACTCGATGACGATGTCACTCGCCGTCGAATGGGCGCGCTACGGCATCCGCCTCAACGCGCTCGCACCGGGACCGATCCCGACCGACTACGCGTGGGAGATGCTCAACCCGACCGAAAAGAGTGCCGTCGGCGCGACCCAGGCCGACCAGGTGCCGATGGGCCGGATGGGCACGATGGAGGAACTCGCCAATCTCACCATCTTCCTGCTGTCGGACGCCTGCGACTACCTCACCGGCCAGACCATCGCCATGGACGGCGGTCAGATGCTCGCCGGCCCCGGCACTTTCGCCGGCCTGACATCGATGAGCAACGAGGACTGGGCCACCGCCCGGGAGAAGAGCAAGGCCGCCAGCGAAGCCGCCAAGGCGCAGCGCGGAGTCTGACCCCCCACATACGAGGCCTGCCTGCCGGTGACGACACAGTCCCGGCCGGCAGGCCTTCGCCATGTGCCACGCATTCCGCATCGCACCAGCCGTCCAGGAGAGACATGAGCATCGAGAACATCACCGCGCTTCCGTTCGTCGAAACCGGCGTCGAAGCGCTGTTCCGGGTAGCTCCCGTGACCGGCGACGCGGCCCATGGCAGGACCCACATGCAGACCGGACCGTGGCTGTCCGACGAGTCCGGCCTGCCGTGCCGCGGCGCATTCGGTGTCCTGATGGACGACGTGACCGGCTACCCGATCACCGCACGTTGTCAGGACGGACAATGGGCCGTCACGACGGAACTTCACCTGGACTTCACCCGCGGCCCTGCCCTCGACGGCTCTATCCTGCGGGCGGACAGCACTGTCGTCGCCGTCGACGAGGACGGCGGGGTGGCGACCGGCCGGATCCTCGACGAGAGCGGACGGGTCGTGGCCCTCGGGAGCGCCCGCCTGCGATTCGTCGCCGCGGCGGCGCCCTCGGGATCCGTGCCCGACGACGTCCGTGCACGGGCGACCGCGACGTCGATCGTCGAACTACTCGGCGCCCATCACCGACGGGACAACGCCGGCGCGGGACTGGAACTCGATCCGTCGGAGTCGCTCTGCAATCCGCTGGGTAACGTCCACGGCGGCGTCCTCCTGTGCGCTTCCGAGATCGCGGGCCACTCCGCTGTAACACCGCACGCGGAATTCCAGACGACATCGATCGCCATGGCATTCGTGCGGCCCTGCCCCGGCACCGAGCCGATCACCTTCGCACCCCGGGTGATCCACCGCGGCCACACCTTCGCCGTCATCCACGTCGTCGGACGCAACCGATCCGGAAAGACCTGCACGACAGCGACGGTCACGTGCCACCGCACCTGACCCGATACGACTGAGGCGGTCGGTAACGAGGTCTACTCGTGTACCGACCGCCCGGTGTGCCTTCAGGCCACCGACGGCGCCAACCCTGCCGCGCGGTGTGCCGCGTCGAGGAAGGCACGCACGAGTGCGCCGTCGCGGTAGTACTGGTCGCCTACTCCGGCGACGGCCCGGCGACGTCCGTACTCGTACAGCACCGCCAGTTTCCACAGGGCCAGTGCGGTGTACCAGTTCAGGTTCGACAGGTCGGCACCGGTGGCGGCCGCATACCGCTGAGCCAGTTCGTCGCGGGTGGGATATCCCTCCTCGAGCACGGCCACACCGAGGTCCTCCGTCGGTGTGCGCTGTTCCCCCGCGACGGGATACGACGCGAGGAAGTAGCCGAGATCGAACAGGGGGTCGCCGATCGTCGCGAGCTCCCAGTCCAGCACCGCGGCAATACGTCCCGGGGAGTCGGGACCGAGGATGACGTTGCCGATGCGGTAGTCGTTGTGGATGATCGCCGCACCGGATTCGGCGGGCACGTGGTCGCCGAGCCACGCGTCGATGTCCGCGAACTCCGGCGGCGGTGTCCCGTCCTCGGCCGCGACCAGCCTGCCCATGCGGCGCAGGTGACGTTCGTTGAATCCTTCCGGGCGGCCGAGATCACCCAGTCCGGCGGCCTGCCAGTCCACCGCGTGCAGCGCTGCGAGGGTGTCGATGAGTGCCTCACCGATCCGGCGGCGGTCCGCGGGCGCGCTGAGCGCCGGCGGTGTCTCGATGGTGACCACCGGACCCGCAACGTAGTCCATCACGTAGAACGGCACGTCGAGCACGTCGCCGGTCTGGCCGACGGCGAGGACGTCCGCCACGGGCACGCCACTGCCCGCGAGGCCGCCGACGAGACGCGCCTCCCGCAGCATGTCGTGGGCGCCCGGCGGAACCGGCGGAGGCGGCGGCCGGCGGACGATCACCTGACGAACCCCGTCGGAGACGAGGAACGTCAGGTTGGAATGCCCGTCGCCGATGCGGGCGGTCGTGAGCGGGCCCTCGGTGATCCCGCGCTCGCGCAGGAACGCCTCCAGCGCACCGAGCGTGTCGGGCGTCCATTCCCAGGTCATGCGCTCGCCTCCATCCGTGTCGTCATTCGTAGATTCCTACTGCCCGGTGAAGCGCGGCGCCCGCTTCTCCTTGAACGCGGCGAGCGCCTCCGGCATGTCGTCGCAGCGGGTGAGCAGCGCCTGACCCCGGTTCTCCAACTCCAGCGCCGCCGCGTACGACGTCACTTCCTGGTTCCGTTGCAGCGCACGCTTCGACATCCGGATCCCGCCCGGGGAGTTCGACGCGATGGCCTGGGCCACCGCGACGGCCTCGTCGAACAGGTCCTCGCTCGGCACCACCCTGTTCGCCAGCCCGATTCGGGCGGCTTCCTCCGCGTCGACGAAACGCGCGGTGTACGCGATCTCCGCCGCCCGGCCGGGCCCGACGAGCCGGGTGAGCTGCCACGACGTGCCGAGTTCTCCGACGGACAGTCCGACCTTGACGAACGCCGCGTTGAACTTCGCGGTGGGCGCAACGAGGCGGATGTCGGCGGCCAGCGCGAGTGACAGCCCACCGCCGGATGCGGCACCGTGAATCGCGGCGATCACCGGGAACGGCAGGTGGTGCAGTGCCGCCAGCCCGCCGGTCGCCGTCTCCTGGAACCGGAGGAACTCACGCACACCCATGCGGGTGATCACGGCGATCTCGTCCAGGTCGAAGCCCGCGCAGAACACCCGGTCCCCCGCGCCCCGGATGATCAGGGCCCGCGCGTCGGTGTCACGCAACGCGTACGCCACGGTGTTGAACTCCTCGAACATCTTCACGACCATCGAGTTCATCCGGTCGGGCCGATTGATCGTGAGGACGACGATCTTGCCCTCGAGCACCTCGAGGGTGAGAGTGTCCAACTGGGGCGGCTCGTAATTGCTCAGCACCGCCGTATTCTCCCGCACTTCGGTCTGCGTCATCTGGCTCACCTTCCCGTGAACTTCGGGCTGCGCTTTTCTTTGAACGCGGCCAGCGCCTCGGGCATGTCGTCGCCGCGAGTGAGCAACGCCTGACCGCGATTCTCGAGTTCGAGCGCCGCCGCGTACGACGACACCTCCATGTTCGCGTGGAGCGCACGCTTCGACAGCTGGACTCCGGCAGGCGAATTCACGCTGATCAGGCGGGCCATCGCGAGCGCCTCGTCGAGCAGCGACTCGGCGGGCACGACCGCATTCAGCAGCCCGAGCGACTCCGCCTCGACGGCTTCGATGAAGCGGCCGGTGTAGGCGAACTCCGCGGCCCGCGCCGGACCGATGAGCCTGGGCAGGTGCCACGACGCCCCCAGGTCGCCGGCCGACAGTCCGATCCGCACGAACGCCGCGTTGAACCGCGCGGCAGGCGAACCGACCCGGATATCGGCGGCGAGAGACAGGGACAGCCCGCCACCGGCGGCCGCACCGTTGACCGCCGCGATCACCGGGACCCGGATGCTGCGGATCGCCGAAAGTGCCCGCGCGGCCAGTTCCTGCTGGTCGAGCATGCCCATCGGCGTCATCGACGACAGCCCTTCGGCATCGTCGAGGTCGAAGCCACCACAGAACGCCTTACCGGCACCGGTCAGGATCACGACGCGAAGGTCATGCTCGTGGTCCAGTTGCAGCGCGACCTTCTCCAGTTCGACGAACATGGTGTTCGTCATCGAGTTCATCCGTTCGGGACGATTCAACGTCACGACGGCGATGCCGGGTTCCGGCCGCTCGAGCGTGAACGTCTCCCATGTCGTGGGCTCGGTCACGAGTGCACTCCTTCTCAGTTCGGCGATCCCAGGTGGTCGCCACACGTGTCGTGGTGGTCCGGACGTCAACGGCCCGGCGGGTCAGGTCTCTGCTGCGGCCTCGCGCACCGCGCCCGAGCGCAGCCACTCGGCGCTGCGGTCCGGGTCGATTCCCCAGTCGGTCAGGATCTCGGTGGTGTGTTCCCCCGGCATCGGCGGACGGCGGTCCACTGTGGCGGCCGTCCGGCTGAACCGGGGTGCCGGCGCCGGTTGGACGAGACCGTCGACGTCGACGAACGCGCCGCGGGCGACGTGGTGGGGGTGCGACGGCGCCTCGTCGACGTCGAGGACAGGCGCGATGCACGGCGTCAGCCCCTCGGCGGCGGCGAGCCATTCCGTCAGCGTGCGGCCGCGCACGGCGTCACCGAAGACCTTCTTCATCTGCGGCCATTGCGCGCGGTCGTTCTGGTCCGGCAGGTCGTCGGGCAGTTCCAGCAGCGCGACGAGGTCGGCGTAGAAATGCGGTTCCATGGCGCCGACGGCCAGCCACTTGCCGTCCGCGGTCTCGTAGGCGTCGTAGTAGGGCGCACCGCTGTCGACGATGTTGGTGCCGCGTTCGCCCCACACCCCGGTCTGCGCGAACCCGAAGAACGGCGTCGCGAGGAGTGCGGCGCCCTCCACCATCGAGGCGTCGACCACCTGCCCGAGTCCCGAGCGTTGCCTCTCGAACAGCGCCGACAGGACGCCCAGCGCGAGAAGCATTCCCCCGCCGCCGAAGTCACCGATCAGGCTGAGCGGCGGGGTGGGCGGTTGGCCCTGGCGCCCGATCAGCGACAGGGCACCGCTCAGCGCCACGTAGTTGATGTCGTGGCCGACGTGCTGAGCGAGTGGGCCGTCCTGCCCGAAACCGGTCATGCGGCCGTAGATCAACCCGCCGTTGCGGGGCGCGCAGTCGTCGGGTCCGATGCCGAGCCGCTCGGCGACCCCGGGGCGGAAGCCCTCGATCAGGACGTCGGCGTCCGCGACGAGCGAGAGCACCACCGCGGCGCCGTCGGGATGCTTGAGGTCGACGGCGAGTGACCGGCGACCGCGGTGCAGCAGTTCCGTGCGGAAGTCACCGTTCGGCCCCACCAGCCCCGAACCTGTGGCGCGATCCACGCGAACCACGTCCGCGCCGAGATCGGCAAGGAGCATGGCGCAGAACGGACCCGGCCCAATCGAAGCGATTTCGATCACCTTCAGGCCCGACAGCGGCCCGGTGAACGAGCGTTTCGAGTGATCCCGCACCATCTACCCACCTCCTGCCGATCTTTGGTCTGATAATAATACCTTGAAATCGTTCACGGAGGAATCCCCCCGACGCCGCGGCTGGGCATGCGCGGTGACGACCAGCACGACAGACATCAATACGACGGCGCCCCCGACCATGAGGGCGGGAGTGACGGGTTCGGAGAGAACGGCGGACCCGAGCGCCACGGCCACCACCGGATTCACATACGTATGTGTGGCCACCAGCGACAACGGAGCGTGATGCAGCAGCCACGCGTACGCGGTGAAACCGATGATCGAGCCGAAGACGACGAGGTAGCCGAACGCACCCCACGCGCGGAGTCCGATCGCCCAGTCCAGCCGTTCACCCGTCGCCACCGACGCGAACGACATGGCCGCTCCGGCTGCCAGAAGCTGGTACGCCGCACTGACATACACGTCCCGAGGCAACCGGACCCTCGGCTTGATCCACGACCCGAACGACCAGGACAGACTGGACAGCACGATGACGGCCACGCCGACGATCGGGAGTCCGGGCCGCTCGCCGCCGTGCGGCAACACCAGGATGGCGAGGCCGATCAGGCCCACCCCGACACCCGCCAACTCGAGCATCCGCGGGCGGTCACCGGACAGCGTGCGGTAGAGGCAGATCCACAGCGGCACCATGGCGACGAGTAGCGCCGTCACCCCGGAGGGCACTCCGTGCAGTTGGCCGACCGAGGTCAGGCCGTTCCCGCACGCGAGCAGCAGCACCCCCAGAAACGCCGCACCCGACGCTTCCCGCCGGGTGAGGCGCAGCCGCCGCCAGCCGCCACGACAGGCCAGGAAGGCGGCCATCAGCGCGCCGGCAAGGAGGAACCGCGCACCCATCGAGCCGAGGGGCGGGACTTCGTCGATCACCAGGCGGATCGCGAGATAGATCGATCCCCAGATCACGTAGACGAGGAACAGGGCGAACGCGATCGCACCTCTTCCTACGCGGGCGGACGCCATGGCGTTCAGGAGAAGCGCGGGGCGCGCTTCTCCAGGAAGGCGGTGATGCCCTCCTTCGCCTCTCCGTTCTCGAACAGATCTTGCTCCTGGGCCACCTCGAACCGGAAGCCCTCCTCGAGCGGCGTGTCGAACGACGCGTCGACGGTGCGGATGACGGCGCGCTGCGCGGGCAGCGACATGGTGCACAACTCGGCGGCGAGCGCCAGCGCGGCGTCCGTCGCCGTGCCGGCGTCGACGAGCCGGTCGATCAGCCCGATCGCGTGCGCCTCGGCGGCGAGGACCTGACGGGCGCTGAGCATGATGTCGAGGGCGCGGCCACGGCCGACGAGGCGCGGAAGTCGCTGCGTTCCACCGGCTCCGGGAATGAGGCCGAGCTTGACCTCGGGAAGCCCGAACTTCGCGTCCGCTCCGCCGACCCGCAGGGTGCAGGCCATGGCGAGTTCGAGGCCGCCGCCGAGTGCGAGGCCGTCCACCGCGGCGATCGTGATGCGGTCGGCGGACGCGAGCCGGTCGAGCGCCCCACGGAGTCGATCGCCGTACGCGGTGAAGGACTCCGCGTCCACGGACGACATGTGCTTGATGTCGGCGCCGGCCGCGAAGAAGCCCGGAATGTCGGAGCGGACGACGATCACCTTCACCGAGCCGTCGGCGTCCGCCGCGTCGAGGGCGGCGTTCAGCCCGTCGATGATCGGCAGCCCGAGCGCGTTCGCCGGCCTGCGCTGCAGGGTGATCGTCATGACGCCGGCATCGACGTCGCTCCACGCGACTGCGGGATTTGCGGTTTCCGACATGCACACCATCCTTTTCGGTTCAGTCCCATGTGAGTGGCAAAGAGTGCTCCGGCACCCTTTGCCACTCACGTGGGGTATTGACCCAACCATACTAATTGTCGGACCGAAATGGAAGATCAGGGACGGCGCGGAAACTTCTCGAACTCCGGGCGCCGCTTGGCCTTGTACGCCTCCCGGCCTTCCTTCGCCTCGTCCGTCGAGTAGAAGAGCAGGTTCGCATCGTGGGCGAGTTGCTGGATGCCCGCAATGCCGTCCTCGGCCGCATTGAAACTCGCCTTCATGAGCCGGAGCGCGAACGGCGAGAGCTCGAGCATCTCGCGGCACCACTGCACCGTCTCCCGTTCGAGGTCGGCAAGGGGAACAACGGTATTGACCAAGCCCATCTCACGCGCCTGCTGCGCGTCGTACTGCCGGCACAGGAACCAGATCTCCTTGGCCTTCTTCACCCCGACCAGTTCGGCGAGCAACCCCGCGCCGTAGCCGCCGTCGAACGACCCGACCTTCGGGCCGACCTGACCGAACCGGGCGTTGTCCGCAGCGATGGAGAGGTCGCAGACCAGGTGCAGGATGTGCCCACCGCCGATCGCGTAGCCGGCGACCATGGCCACCACCGGTTTCGGCAGGCGGCGGATCTGGATCTGCAGATCGGTGACGTGGAACCGGCCGACGCTGCCCGCCTTGCCCGGCTCGGTGAGGTAGCCGGTATCGCCGCGCACACGCTGGTCGCCACCCGAGCAGAACGCGTCGGGCCCCTCCCCCGTCAGCACGATGACGCCGACCGAGGAGTCCTCGCGGGCGTCGACCAACGCCTCGGAGATCTCCATCAGCGTCTGCGGACGGAACGCGTTGCGCACCTCCGGACGGCAGATCGTGATCTTCGCGATCCCGTCGCCGCTGTGCTCGTATCGGATGTCCTCGAACTCACCGATTGCCGTCCAGGACACGAAATCCGTTGTATCACCGTTGTTCGTCATGAACCGATCATAGGCACACCCGATAACGATCGTTACCGACCGAGCCCGCGAATGCCGAAGGTGCGGCCCGGAAACCGAGCCGCACCTTCCGTATGGATGTGCCCGTCAGGACATCGTCAGACCACCGCTGACCGACAGGGTCTGGCCGGTGACGAATTCGGCCGCGTCGGACGCGAAGAACGCCACCGCGGCACCGATGTCCTCCGCCTTGCCGAGCCGCTTCATCGGCACGGCGCGAGTCATGCCGCCGATCACCTTGTCGGCCTCCTGACCCGAACTGTCGGCGAACTTGCGGAGCGCAGGAGTGTCGGTCGGGCCGGGGCACACCGTGTTCGCGGTGACACCCTTGGTCGCGACCTCACGGGCGAGGGTCTTGGTGAAGGCGATGATGCCGCCCTTGGCCCCCGAGTAGACGGCCTCGAGCGACGAGCCGACGCGGCCCGCGTCCGAACCGATGTTGATGACCCGGCCCCAGCCGCGCTCGACCATGCCCGGGACGGTCGCCTGGATCACGCGCAGCTGGCCCTTGAAGTTGATGTCCAGGATCCGGTCCCAGAACGCCTCGTCGGTCTTCAGGAACGGCATGAAGTCGTCCCAGCCCGCATTGTTCACGACGATCTCGACGGGGCCGAACTGCTCGGCGACCTGCTTCACCGCGGCCTGCACGGACGCGGTGTCGGTGACGTCGACGGGGACGGCGATCGCCTGGCCGCCGGCGTCGCGGATTCCCGCGGCGGTTTCCTCGGCGACCTCCAGGTTGAGGTCGGCGACCGCGACGCGGAAGCCCGCTGCCCCGAGGGCGTCGGAGATGCCCTTGCCGATGCCCTGTGCACCGCCCGTTACAAATGCGACTCGATTACTCATGTTCTTCTCCGTCTTGTGGTGTTCGTGGTGGAAAGCGGTCAGCGCGGGCTCGCGGCCCATTCGATGGGGCCCGCGACGATCGAGTGACTGGTGAGTTTGCGGCCGAGCACGCTCTGCGCTTCCCGGGCCGCGTCGATGACGCGCGGAAGGTCGAGCCCCGTCTCGACGCCCATTTCGTGGAACATGCTCACCAGGTCCTCGGTGGCGATATTGCCCGTCGAGCCCGCCGGAACGGGGCAGCCGCCCAGCTCCCCGAAGCTCGATTCGAAGCTCGCGCAACCAGCTTCGAGTGCAGCGTACGCGTTGGCGAGGCCCTGGCCACGGGTGTTGTGGAAGTGCGCGGTGACCTCCACGCCGGGCAGCCGGTCGAGCGCCGCCGCGAAGAATTCCGACGCGTACGCCGGGTTGCACATGCCTGTGGTGTCACCGAAGCCGATCTCGGTGGCGCCGGCCTCCGCGAACCGTTCGGCCAGGTCCAGCACGCGGGTCAGGTCGACCTTGCCCTCGAACGGGCAGCCGAACGACGTCGCGATCACGGCGGCGCAGTCGAGGCCCTCGGCGACGATCCGCTTGGCCATGACGTCATTGTCCGCCATCGTCTCGTCGACGGTGCGGTTGACGTTCTTCTTGTTGTGGGTCTCCGACGCGCTGACGAAAATCGCGACCTCGTGGAACTTGTCGCGCACCTTCAGTGCATTGTCCAGCCCCTTGCTGTTGGGGACGAGCACCATCAGTTTGGTGTCGTCGGGGACCTCGATGCGCCCCAGAACCTCGACGCCGTCGGCCAGTTGGGGGATCACGTCCGGCCGCACGAAGCTGGCCACCTCGATCCGGGTGAATCCCGCCCGCCCGAGGGCGTTGATCAACCGCACCTTGTCGTCGGTCGGGATGCGTTCCGGTTCGTTCTGGAAACCGTCACGCGGTCCGACCTCCCGGATCTGGACCTGGTGGGGACGCGTCATGGCGTCGACTCCTTTCCCCTCACTCCGTTGCGGATGCAAGGTCGTACTCCTCGAGATCGAATTCCAGTGTGGGGCGGTGCTCGGGCGCCGCAATGGCGATCATGCGACGCGCACGCTCCCCGAGGGAACACCCGCGCAAGGCCGCGACACCGTGTTCGGTGACCACGAAGTCGACGTCCGCGCGGGCGGTGGTGACCGCCCCGTACTGGAGGGCCGTCTTTATCGTCGACTCCCCGCGCGAATCCGCGCGCATCGCGATGATGGACCGGCCGCCGGTCATCGCCGCCGCGCGCGAGAAGTCCACCTGTCCCCCGACGGCGCCTGCGTAGGTCGTGTTGCGCAGTTCCGCGCCGACCTGACCGGTCAGGTCGACCTCGATCGCCGAGTTGATCGACACGAACGACCGTAGCTGCGAGAGCACCTGCGGCGCATGGGTGTAACTCGCCGGGCGGAAGGCCACCGGAAGACCCGGCAGCCGGTCGTACAGCGCCGCCGTGCCGAGCGCGGCACCCGCCACGTGCAGTCCGGGGTCGATTTCCTTCCGCGCCCCGGTCAGCACACCTCGGTCGATCAGCCGCAGCGCCGCGTCGGAGATCATGCCGGAATGCATCCCGAGGTCCCTGTGTCCCTCGAGTGCGGTGAGGACGGCGGACGGTAGTGTTCCGACGCCGATCTGGATCGTGTCTCCGTCGGCGACGAGATCGGCGACGTTCCGCGCTATCGCCAGTTCCACGTCCGCGGGCTGGCGGTCCGGCGCCTCGAGTAACGGCCGGTCGGTCTCGACCACCGCGGCGAACCGCGACAGCGGAATCTTCGGTGCGCCGAGAGTGACGGGCATGCGCCGGTTGATCTCGGCGATGAGGACCGGTGTGTGATCGAGGGCGTCGGCGATGTAGTCGACACCGACCCCGAGCGAGCAGTTCCCGGCCGAGTCCGGCGGTGACACCTGCACGAACCCGACGTCGCACGGCAGCCGCCGTTCGGCGAACAGCCGCGGCAGGGCTCCGTAGTGGCAGGGCACGACCTCGAGTCGGGCGAGGCGGCGGAGTTCGCCGAGACCACCGTAGGAGACGACAGAGAGTTCGTCGGGCAATTCGCTCGTCAGCCGCCGATTCCAGGTCAGTCCCACGAATGCCCGGACGGGGCCGATCGACGACACCTGGTCGAGCAGGGCGTGGACGAGCGGGGTGGGTTCCGCGCTCGTCTGGCTCCACCAGATTCCGTCGCCGGGCCGGATGTGCGGCGTCAGGTCGATCATCAGTCGATCCGCTGGATCAGGGTCGCCGTTCCCAGGCCGCCGCCGCAGCACATGGTCACCAGACCGATTTCGGCGTCGCGCCGCTCGAGTTCCGCGACGATGGTGGCGATGAGCCGGGCACCGGTCGCGCCGACGGGGTGACCGAGCGCGATCGCGCCGCCGTTGACGTTGACCCGGTCCATGTCGGGCTTCAGTTCCCGCTCCCAGGCTAGGACTACCGAGCTGAACGCCTCGTTGACCTCGAACAGGTCGATGTCGTTCATGCTCATCCCGTTGCGGTCGAGCAACTTCCGGGTCGCCGGGATCGGACCGGTCAGCATGATGATCGGGTCCACCCCGACTGTCGTCTGATCGAGGATCCGGGCCCGGGCCCGCAGTCCGTGCGCGTCGACGGCCTCGCGGGAAGCGAGCAGCACACCGGCCGCCCCGTCCGAGATCGGCGACGAACTGCCCGCCGTGATCCGGCCGTTCTCCCGGAACACCGTCTTCAGCCCGGCCAGGCTGTCCAGGCTCGTTCCGGGGCGAATGGTCTGGTCTGTGGACCGGGTCTCGCCCGCGAGTTCGAGGGGGATCATCTCGGCGTCGAAGCGGCCCGCCTCGATGGCCTCGGTCGCCAGACGATGGGAGCGGACGGCGAACTCGTCCATCTCCTGCCGGGAGATCTCCCACCGGTCCGCGATGAGTTCGGCACTCTCGCCCTGGTTCACGAAGTCGTACCGGTCGCGCAGCGCTTCCGGCCACGGGTCGCCGTACAGTTCGGAGATCTTGGCCGGTGAGTTCATCGGCACGTGGCCCATGTGTTCGACACCGCCGGCCACGACGACGTCGTGGGTGCCGGAGCCGACCAGGGCGGCGCCCATCTCGACCGCGGTCTGGGCAGACCCGCAGCGGCGGTCCAGGACGACGGCCGGGACCTCCGGCGGGTAGCCCACCTGCAGCCAGGCGTTGCGGCCGATGTTGCGGGACTGCTCGCCGAACGGTGCGGTGCAGCCGATCACGAGGTCCTCGACGACGGCCGGGTCGAGGCCGCTGCGTCGAATCAGGTCCGTGTAGACGACGCCGAGCATGTCGTTGGGGTGGGTGTCGCGGAACCAGCCGCGCTCGGGGTGCGATTTGCCCATGGGGGTGCGGGCCGCTTCCGCGATGACGACCTCGCGCGCGGAACGCTGGAAGGGGTTGCGTTTCTCGGCCATCAGATCACCGTTCCGCCGTCGACGGGCAGTACCTGGCCCGTGATGTACGACGCGCCGTCGGACGCGAAGAACACGAAGCTGGACGAGATCTCGTCCGGTTCCGCCCAGCGGCCCAGCGGGATTCGCGCGAGCGTCTTCGCGGAGAGCTTCTCGTTGCTGCGGATGTTCTCCGTCATCTTGGTGGCGGCGAGCGGCGCGATCGCGTTGACCGTCACCTGCTTCTTGGCGAGTTCCCGCGCCAGCGACTTCGTGAGTCCGATGATGCCCGCCTTCGCGGCACCGTAGTTCGCCTGCCCGATGGTGCCCACCAGGCCGGCGGCGGAGGTCACGTTGATGATGCGGCCGCTGCCGTCGGACGGCAGGTACGGGAGGACTGCCTTGCTGCAGACGAAGCTGCCGACGAGATGAATGTCGACGATGCGGCGGAAGTCCTCCTCCTCGAGGTTCGGGAACATCGCCGGTGCGATCGCACCCGCGTTGTTGACCAGGATGTTGAGGATGCCACCGTTCAGCGCGGCGGCCTGCTCTGCTGCGGCGGCCGCCTGATCGCCGTTGCGGACGTCGAGGGCAGCCGACTTCGCCGAACCGCCGGCAGCAGTGATCTCCGCGGCCACGGCCGCCGCGGCGTCGCCGTCGACGTCGGTGACGAGCACGGCCGCACCTGCTCGCGCGTAGGCATGCGCCACCGAGGCGCCGATACCACTGCCCGCGCCGGTGACGAGGGCGGACTTTCCGGTGAGTTCGAACATCAGTAGCTCCTGGGGAGGCCGAGGACGTGCTCGCCGAGGTAGTTGAGAACCATCTCCTGGCTGAGCGGGGCGATCTTGGTCAGACGGGCTTCACGGAAGTACCGGGCCACGTGGTACTCCTCCGAATAGCCCATGCCGCCGTGGGTCTGGAGGGCGCGATCGGCCGCCTGGAACCCGGCGTCGGCGCACAGGTACTTGGCCATGTTGGCTTCGCGGGCGCACGGCTTTCCGTTGTCGTAGAGCCACGTCGCCTTGCGCAGGACGAGTTCGGCGGCGTCGAGTCGGGCGAGCGAGTCGGCGAGCGGGAACTGCAGACCCTGATTCATGCCGATCGGGCGACCGAACACCTCACGCTCGTTGGCGTACTGGACGCCGCGGCGGAGAGCGGCCCGGCCGATACCGAGGGCCTCGGATGCCACGAGCATGCGCTCCGGGTTGAGGCCGTCGAGGATGTACTTGAAGCCCTTGCCTTCCTCGCCCACCCGGTCCTCGACCGGAATCTCGAGGTTGTCGATGAACAGTTCGTTCGACGTGACCGCGTTCCGCCCCATCTTCTTGATCGGGCGGATGTCGACCTTCGAGCGGTCGAGGTCGGTGAGGAACAGGGTCAGACCGTCCGTCTTCTTCTTTGCGTCCTCGAACTTCGTTGTGCGGGTGAGGAGAAGGATCTTTTCCGACTCCATCGCCTTGGAGATCCAGACCTTGCGGCCGTTGACGATGTACTTGTCGCCCTCACGTCGCGCGAAGGTGGTGATCTTGGTGGTGTCCAAACCGGCGCCGGGCTCGGTGACACCGAAGCAGACGTGTAGGTCGCCGTCGACGATCCGAGGAAGGGTGCGCTGCTTGAGTTCCTCGGAGCCGTGCACGATCACCGGGTGCATCCCGAATATCGACAGGTGCATGGAACTTGCGCCGTTCATGCCGGCGCCGGACGCGGCGACTTCCTCGAGCAGGATCGAGGCCTCGGTGATTCCCATGCCGTGCCCGCCGTACGCCTCGGGTGTGGTGATGCCGAGCCAGCCGCCCTTGGCGAACGCGTCGTAGAACTCGGTGGGGAACTCGTGCTCGCTGTCCTTCTCCACCCAGTACTGCTCGTCGAACTTGCCGGCCAGCTCTCGCACCGCATCTCGGATCGTCGCCTGATCCTCGGTCAGATCAAAGTCCACAGCACGTCCCGTCGTCGTTGGTTCCGTTTGGACTTAAGTTACTAAAGGACAGACCAAAAAGTCAACGATGGTTCATCCTGCGGCAGGCAACAGGGGTAGATCCCGCGCGAGGCGCTCGTTCCACACACCCGAGCCGCCGAACAACTTCTCGTCGAGCTTGGCGCGCTTGTAGTAGAGGTGCAGGTCGTGTTCCCACGTGTAGCCGATCGCACCGTGCATCACGAGGGCACTGTCGGCGGCCTGCACCGCATTCCGCGGTACCTGCGCCTTGGCGACGGCGGCGTGTATCGCTCGATCCGGCAGACCCAGGTCGACCGACGCCGCGGCGAAGTAGGCAACGGATCGGCCCGCCTCGACGGAGACGAGAATGCCTGCCGCAGCATGCTTCACGGCCTGGAACGACCCGATCGGCACACCGAACTGCTGGCGTTGCTTGCTGTAGTCCACGGCGAGATGCAGCAGGCGGTCCATCGCCCCGAGTGAATCCGCGGCCACCAACACGGCCGCACGCAGTCCGGCGTCCTCGAGGGCCGCGGCCGCCTCGACGTCGAGACGCTGTCCGGTGACGCCGTCGAACCGGACATCCGCGGCCGCGCGGGACGGGTCGAGGAACCGCCGCGGTTCGACCGTGACACCGGGATCGTCGACGCGCGTGAGGTACAGGGCCGCCGTTCCGTCGGCGCCCACAGCCGGGACGACCAGCAGTTTCGCCCGTTCGGCGCCGAGCACCGTTGCGACACTGCCGGTCAGCGCGCCGCCCTCGTCGGCGCGCACCGAATCGGCGACGCCGAACGGTCGGGTCACATCGACGGCAACGGCCGCGAACCCACCCCCCGCCAGTACGTCGGCGGCGACGTCGGCGGGCAGCAGGGGCGCGGCGAGGACGGACGCGGTCCAGGCACTCGACGGCGCGGCGTACCGGGCCAGCGCCTCCGCGGTCAACGCCAATTCGAGTAGACCACCGCCCTGACCACCGATGTCCTCGGCGAGGCCGGCGGAGAACCAGCCCTCCTCGGCGAATTTCTGCTCGAACTCGGCAGGATCACCCGATTCACCCCACTTGCGGACATTCGCCGGAGCGGCGAACCGCCCGAGCCAGCCGTCGAGGGCTTCGGTGAACATTTCCTGCTCTTCTGACAGTTCCCAGCGCATACAACTGGCCCTCTCGATGAGACGAAGAATAGGCTGCAAGACGAACGCAGCGAGAACCCAATGGTATATTAGGTCTGACCGTTAGACCAGAGAGGGCGGGGAGCCATGCCATCAGCCGTGCCGAACACCACCCGGAACGGACGTTCCTCCATCCAGTTGACACCGATGGCGGTACCGAAGGCGTCGGACGTCCTCGCGAACGAGCTGCGCGAGCGCATTCTCAGCGGGGACTACGTCGAAGGCACACCGCTGCCGCCGGAGCGCGAACTCGTCGTTCAGACGAAGATGAGCCGCACCACCGTCCGCGAGGCCCTCCGCATCCTCGAGGTGCAGGGACTCGTGCGCATCAAGGCGGGCCGAGCCGGGGGTGCCTTCGTTCAGCGGCCGGGCGAACAGTCCATGGCGGACACGGTGGCCCTGCTCATCCGCGGTCGTCAGATCCGTCTCGCCGCGCTGCTCGAGACCCGCGAGGCGATCGAGCCCTTCTGCGCCCAACTTGCCGCCCGTCACCGCACCGATGAGGATCTCGCGCGACTCGACGCCGCCAACGACGACATCGCGGGCGCGGGCGACAGCCTCGACGCTTTTCTGCAGGCGAACATCGACTGGCACGTCGCCGTTGCGAGCGCCAGTCACAACGAACTGTTGTCGGGCCTGATGATTTCGCTCTCGCGCGCCATCTATGCCGCAACGGAAAACGAAGGCTTCATCGACGACAAGGTTCGCGACATCACCGTCCGCGCACACCGCTCGGTCACCAAGGCCATTCGCGACAAGGACGCCGATGCCGCCGTGCGGCGCATGAGCCGGCACGTCCACTCGTACGCCGAGTCGATCAAGGACTTCGAGGAGCGCACCGACATTCCCCTCGACGACTGAATGTCGCGGCAGCAGTCGCGACGAGGCCCCACACCGCACGGTGTGGGGCCCTCGTCGCACTCACGTCGCCGAGTTGGTGACAACCACGGCGCGGATCTCGTCCACGGCCTCCGGATTCTCGGCACCCGACAGGTCACCCGGATCGGTGCCCAGGGCCGCAGCCCGCACCGCACGCCGCAGGATCTTCGCCGACCGGGTCTTCGGCAACCGTGACACCCGGTGTACCACGCTGGGCGCGAACGGTTTTCCGAGTTCCGCTGCCACACTGGCGACCAACTCGGCCGAGATGTCCGTGTCACCGTCGGCGTCCGCGCGGGGAACCCAGAACGCCCACACCGCCTCGCCCTTCTTCGGGTCCGGGACACCGACCGCGGCCGCCTCGGACACCGCCGGATGTGCGGTCAGCACCGCCTCGACCTCCGCCGGCGCGAGACGCTTGCCGGCCACGTTCATCACGTCGTCCGAGCGGCCCCGGATGTACCACTGGCCGTCGTCGTCGACGAGCGCGTAGTCGCCGTGCCGCCACATGCCGGGGAACGTCGACCAGTACGCCTCGAGATAGCGTTCCTCGTCCTTCCACACCCCGCGCGTCATCGACGGCCACGGTTGCCTGCAGACGAGTTCGCCCTGTTCGCCCCGCAACGAACGTCCCGCGTCGTCGACGACGTCCACGTCCATACCCAGCGAGGGCCCGCCCAGCGAGCAGCTGTGGATCGGCTCCACCGGGTACGGCGCGAGGAACGACCCACCGACCTCGGTGCCGCCGGAGAAGTTGATGACCGGCACGCGCCCGCCGAACACGTCCCGTGCCAGCCAGTCGTACGAATCCGGATCCCAGGGCTCACCCGTGGACCCGATCGTGTGCACCGAGGACAGGTCGTACCGTGCCGCGACATCCGTCTCCCGCCCGCGGAGGGTGCGGATCAGCGTCGGGGAGACGCCGAGCATCGTCACTCGGTGCCGCTGCGCGAGCTGCCACAGCCGGTCGGTGTCCGGCACGTCCGGGGAGCCTTCGTACAGCACGAGAGTTCCACCGTTGGCGTGGGTGCCGACGATCGACAGCGGGCCCATGATCCAGCCCATGTCGGTGATCCAGCAAAACGCGCCGCCCGGCCTCAGGTCGAACGAGTACGCGACCTCGCTGGCCGTCTTGACGAGAAACCCTGCATGGGTGTGGACGGCGCCCTTCGGCTTGCCGGTCGTGCCGGACGTGTAGGCCAGCGCGAACGGCTCGCCGGCATCCATCGCCTCGACCGGACCCGGGTCGCCGCCGTTCCCGAGGAGCTTGACCCAGGAGATGTCGCGGCCGGTGGAATCCACTTCGGCGCCGACGTTCTCGACCACGACGACCGACTGCACCGTCGGACAGGCAGCCAGGGCTTCGTCGAGTGCCGGCTTCATCGCTACGGTCTTGCGACGCCGCACGGTTCCGTCCGCGACGATCACCACCTTCGCGTCCGCGTCCTGGATGCGGGACGCGATCGCACTCGGCGCGAATCCGGAGAAGAGCGGTACGAGGACCGCCCCGAGCCGGGCGACCGCGTACACCGATACGACCGCCTCGGGGATCATCGGCAGGAACAGGGCGACGGCATCACCCTTGCCGACGCCGAGCTCACGCAGCCCTGCCGCTGCGCGCTCGACGTCCGCCGCGAGCTCGCGATACGACAGGCTGCGGACTGTGCCGTCCTCCGCCTCGTGTGTGACGGCCACCCGATCGGCGGCCGCCGGGTCGGCGAGCCAACGCTGCAGACACGCGTCGACGACGTTCGCCCTGCCCCCGACGAACCAGTCCGGGTGCTCGATTCCCCGGGAGGTGTCGAGCACCTCGTGGTACGGCGATTGAAACGGCAGACCCAGGTCGCGGACCACCGCGTCCCAGTACCATCGCACGTCGGCGACGGAACGGGCACGGAGCTCACCCAGACCCGAGAGGCCGTTGGCGCGGGCGAGCCGGGTGACGTTGGCGTTCTCGACGTAGTCGTCGGTGGGGTGCCAGGTGTAGTCGGACACGGTCAGCTCCTCGGCATGTCGAGCATGCGCTCGGCGACGATGTTGCGCTGGATGAAGGTGGAACCACCGGCGATGGCGGTACCGCGGGCCTGGTAGGCGAGCCGTTGCCACCGCGCTGCCCGCTGCCCCACCTCGTCGAGGGCGAATTGCCCGCCGACCGCTTCGAGGGACAGCCGGAAGTCGGCCAGTTCCTCCACGAGGGGGCAGAAGAACAGCTTGCCGATCGAGGTGACGGGTCCGGGCGGCCCGTCGTTGGCCGCGAGTGTGATGACGCGCTGGCCGATGAGGTAGTGCACAAGGGCCCGGCCGTACAGATCGGCGACCTTCTGCCGGATCACCGGATCCTCGCCCAGCGGTCGGCCCGCGTCATCGGTCATCCCCGCGATGTCGGTGACGATGTCGTCGACGGCACGTTTCGTGTTGACGCGGCCCGTTGCGATCGCGACCCGCTCGTAGGCGAGCGTGCCCATCGCGACCTTCCAGCCGCCGTCCACCTCGCCGACGACAAGGTCGTCGGGAATGAACACGTCGTCGAGGAACACCTCGTTGAATTCCGCCTCGCCGAGCATGTGCGCGAGCGGCCGCACCGTGATGCCCTCACTGTCCATGGGCACCAGGAAGAACGTGATGCCCTTGTGCCGCGCGCCGCCGCCGGTCCGGGCCAGCAGGATGGCGTGCGCCGCGATGTGCGCGCGGCTGGTCCAGATCTTCTGCCCGTTGACCTTCCAGCCCCCGTCCACCTTCGTGGCCTTGGTGCGGAGCGAGGCGAGGTCCGAACCGGCGTCCGGCTCGGAGAACAGCTGGCACCAGATTTCCTCACCGGTCAGGATGGGCCGGAGAAACCGTTCCTTCTGGGCGGGTGTCCCGAAGTCGATGATGGTCGGGCCGGCGAAATCCTCGCCAATGGTGTTGAGACGCTCCGGCGCTCCCACCCGATCCATTTCCTCGGTGAAGATGGCCTTGCGGATCGGGTCGGCGGCTTGACCGCCGTACTCCTGCGGCCACGACATCCCGCCGTAGCCGGCGTCGAAGAGCAGTCGCTGCCATTGCTGCCAGAACGGCACCTTGTCGACCAGATCGACCGGTTCCGGCCACGGCAGCGTCGGGACCGCTTTTTCGGCCCACTCCCGGACTTCTGCACGGAATGTGGCCTCGTCTGGGGAATCAGCGAGCTCCATTGCACCCTCCTCACGAATTTAGGCTCAATGATACTATAGGTCAGTCCAAAAAGGAGGCCTGGATGCCCGACCCACTCCCCGCCGGCGTCGTCGACCGCGTCGAATACGACGTCGAACGCGGCAAGATCCGCGAATTCACGCGCGCCACGTTCACCACCGATCCCGTGCACACCGATCCGGCCGCTGCGCGCGACGCCGGATTCGGCGGCGTGCCGGCCACTCTCACGCACACGGTTGTCGCCGGACACCAGCGCGACCAGCGCGCGTTCGTCGACGCACTGGGCCTGGCGCTCGAACGGGTGGTCGTCGGTTCGGTCACGTGGACGTACCTGCGACCACTCACCGCGGGCGACCACGTCGTCGGCACCCGCCGCGTCGTCGACGACGTGCAGCGAGAAGGCAAGCGCGGCGGGACGATGCGCATCGTCACCCTGGAGACCGAGTACGTCGACGCCGACGGTGTGCCCGTGGTGCGGCTCGAGGAAGTCCTGATCGAACGAGGAGAACAGCGATGAGAACCCCGGCGAAGGTCCGCGTCGGCGACGTACCCGACACCCGGGTGGTCGGCCCGGTGAGCCAAACCGACATCGTCCGATTCGCCGGAGCCGGAGGCGATTTCAATCCCCTCCATCACGATCCAGAGTTCGTCGCCACCTCGGGATTTCCCGGCGTCATCGCGATGGGCCAGATGCAGGCCGGGATTCTGGCGGGCTGGGTCTCCGACACGTTCGGCGTCGAACATGTGCGCTCCTTCGGCGTGCGGTTCGTCGCCCCGGTCTTCCTCGGTGACACCCTGACCGTGGGTGGGACGGTTGTGGCGATCGCCGAGACGGACGGGGAGTCGCGGGCGAACCTCGACCTCGTCGTGTCCGGGACCAAGGGTCCGGTCGTCACCGGATCCGCGACCGTCGTGGTAGCCACGACCTGACCACCCTGCTCATACCGCCGAAAGGGGGCGAAGCCGATCGGCCTCGCCCCCTTTTCGATTCGATCAGACGACGGCCCGCGCCTCGCGGTCTGCCTCGATCTTCGCGGCGATCTGCGCGCGCAGCAGGTGCTTCTGAATCTTGCCCGTCGCCGTCGTCGGCAACGCCTCGACGATCTCCAGCCGCTCCGGAACCTTCTGGATGGCCACTCCCTGCTCCAGCAGGTACGCCTTGATCTTCTCGAGAGTGATGTCGCCGTACCCGGGCGCGGGAACGAGGTAGAGACACACCGCCTCGCCGAGCCGCTCGTCGGGCATCGCGACCGCTGCAACCCCGCGGACGGCGGGATGCGCCGCCAAGAGGTCTTCGACCTGCCGGACGCTGATGTTCATGCCGCCGCGGATCACGATGTCCTTGGTCCGGCCGGTGACGCGCACGTAGCCGTCCTCGTCCATCCGGCCGAGATCGCCGGAGCGGGAGTGGCCGTCCGGCGTGAACAGCTTGGCCGTCTCCTCGTCGTTGTGGAGATAGGCAAGCATGTGCATGGCGCCCTTGTAGGCGATGTCGCCCTCTTCGCCGCGCGGAACCTCGTCGCCGAGTTCGTCGACGATCTTCACCGACTGCATCGGCAGCGGGCGACCGTCCGAGGTGATCGACCGCTGAGCGTCGTCGCGAACCGTGCACATGGTGGTGGTGACGTTCTCCGAGCGTCCGTACAGGCTGAGCACCTGCAGGCCCGGAAACTGTTCGGCAGCATGGGTGACGAAGCTGCCGGGGATCGGGGAGCCGGCGGCGACCCACAGCCTCATGCTGCCGATATCGTGCACGGCGGGATCGTAGGCGTCCATGAGCATCTGCAGGAACGTCGTGGCACTGACCGCGACAGTGCACCCACGTTCCTTGATCTGCTCCATTCCACGGACCGGCTCCCACACCTCGATGAGGTGCGACGCCGCGCCGTGAACGAGCGGAAGGATGATGCTGGTGACCAGTCCGGTGGTGTGGGTGATCGGCGAGGGGCCGAACTGGACGTCATCGGGCGTGTAGGCGAATCCCTTGGCCAGCAAACGAGATCCACAGGCCAAAGTGTTGAACGTGTGGATGCACCCCTTGGGCCGGGATGTCGTGCCACTGCTGTAGACGATGACGAACGGCTCGTCGGGGCCGACACCGGGGCCGAGTTCGGCGATGGCCTCCTCCGGGCTCAGATCCACCGACAGCGACTCGAACGATACCGACCGGTCCGGCAGTTCGTCGCTTCCGCGGACGACGACGACGTCCTCGAGCGAATCGACCGCACCCAGGATCTCGGTGTACATGCCGGCGTAATCGAACTTCTTGAACTGTTGCGGCGTAATCGCCAGCCGGACACCGGCATTCTTCAGGATGTATTCGACGTCGTCGCGGCGGTAGATCGGCATGATCGGCACCAGGACGGCACCCAGTCGCGACAATGCGACGGAGATGATCGCGAACTCGATCCAGTTCGGAACCTGCACCGACACGCGGTCGCCGGCAGTGATCCCATGACGCCGGAGACCGACCGCCAGACACAGCGCCCTGTCCCGCAATTGCAGGAAGGTGATACCGCCGCTGGTGTCGTCGGTCAGAAAGACGCGGTCGCCCCGCTCGGCGACCTGAGCCTCGAGCAGGTCGAAGAACGTGTCACGGTGCCACTGCCCGGTGGCATAGAACTCTCGGATCTGTTCGTCCGAATAGCGATCGGTGACCGATGCGAACGCCATGGGAGGCCTTCCTCTGAGCGCAGATGTGGAGGGGGAATAGAAACCCTGTGTTGGCCCTCACAATATAATGGTTGGACCGAAAGCGCAACGAATTCCGATGGCGGCTGTCACCGCATGCTCCATACAGGAGAACGCTTTTCGCGGAAGGCAGTGACACCCTCGACAATGTCGTCTGTGGTGAATGCCAGAGCGAGCTGAGACTGCAGCGCCGAGAGGGCGTCGGGCAGCGACATGTCGCGGGTGTTGTTGATCGCCTCCTTGCCGAGACGCATGAGAAGCGGCGATTTACTCGCGAGCCGGCGCGCCCACTCCCGAACCTCCGCCTCGAAGTCGTCATCCGGAATCACCCGATTCACGAGTCCCAGCTCGAGTGCGTCCGCGGCGGTGATCGACTCGCCACACATCATCAACTCGTTCGCCTTGAGCCGCCCGACGTTCCGATAGATCAAGGCGGAGATCATGAACGGGAAGACACCGACGTTGATCTCCGGGCACCCGAACCGCACCGACTCCTTGGCGAGCACGAAGTCGCAGGCCAGCGCAAGCCCGAACGCCCCCGCCAGCACGTCGCCACCGGCCGCGCAGATCACCGGCTTCCCGAGGCCGCCGATGAGTTGGTAGAGCTTCGGAAATCGGTCCAGTCCGGCGTATTTGACAATCGTGGGGGCGTCGCTCGCGAATGCCTTGAGATCACCGCCCGCCGAGAAGATCTTCTCGTGCGACGAGGCCAGGACGACAACCCTCACGTCTTCGTCCCCACGGGCACGTTCGAGCGCTGCGAGAAGTTCGTCGAGCAGGTCGTCGGACAGCGCGTTGCGGGTTTCGGGGCGATCGAGGGTGACGACGGCGATGTGCTCGTCGACGTCGTATCGCACAGGGTGCGCCATAGTGCCGATCCTTCCAGTTTGGTCGTACCATTCGACCCTAGTACGGGCCTGCCGTCGGGAACAAGAACTCATTCGAAGGACTTTCCCGGAATGCGTGACGCAATTGGACTGACCATATACATTGATACTGACGCTGCCGACGGTAACGAACGCCCAGGTGACACCTTCTCTATACTGTGCGTTGTGTCACAGGTGCGGCAGCCGCGGCGCAAGGAGTGGTGAGTGGTCATTTCGACGAGTTCGTTCGAGCTTGCCGAGCAGGCAGTTGCAGAGTTGCTGGAGCTACTCGGGAGCGAGCCGAACCTCATCCGCTTGACGGACGGCGAACCGGATCCGACCGTGATCCGCGCATTCGCGGCCCGGAAATTGCGGGAAGGCCTCGACTCACCCGAGCAGGCCCTGCGCCTCGCGGAACTCGTGACACGACTGGACACCGCGAGCCGCGACGACATCGCTCGAAGGCTCCGCGTACATACCGAGCAGTTCGAGGCGTTGCAGCAGGTGGTCCGCGCCATCGACGCGGGCGCCGACCAGATCGCCCGCATCGTGACGCAGGAACTCTGCACGAACCTGGGGTACGGCAAGGCGATGTTCTCCGTGGTTCGCGGTTCCACCTGGTCTCCCATCGCGCTAGCTGTCAATCCCGAGCTGACCGGAGACTTCCACGAACTCGTCACGGCGATCGACGGCCGGGAGATCTCGCTGCGCGAGGCGCCCCGCGAGGCCGAACTGGTCCGGCGCCGCCGGCCGTATGCCGTGGACGGCGTGGACACCTACCGGCACACGTACCGCCCTCTCATCGATCTGTCGCGTCCTGCGGGATACCTCGCGGTGCCCATCGTCGTCGACTCGCGCGCGGTGGCGATCATCCACGTGGACCGTCAGAGCGACAGCCTGACCGACACCGACGTCCACATGGTCGGAGCGCTGGCGGGTGTCTGCGCCTCGGTGAGGGAGCGCGCCGAATTGCGACAACAGATCTTTGCGCGCAACGAGCACGTCGACGCCGAGGTCCAGCGGCTCACCCGGGCGTTGCGACACCTCGAACAGGCTCCCGTCACGATGCCGGACCTGGCCACCTCCGAGCTGCCGCGCGCCGGCGCTGCGAGCGTGGACGAGACCACGCAGGCAGCGATCGTTCCCCGCGCCCACACGCTGACCGCTCGTGAGCGGGAAGTACTCACGCTGATGGCGACGGGAGCGACCAACGCGGCCATTTCCCGTCGGCTGTGCATTTCCGACGGCACCGTCAAATCCCACGTCCAGCGGATTTTCAAGAAGCTCGGCGTCTCGACGCGAGCCGAGGTGGCGGCGCTGTGTGCCCATGCCAAGACGGTGAACGGTGGCTGACGAGCTCGATCGGGCCATCTCGGACACCCTCGCCGAAATGCGCACGGCCACTTCGGAGCACGCCGTCGAACTCGGGAGGCGTCTGGTCGATCTCCTCGACCGCAGGAACGCACTCGCCGCGACGCGCACCGCCGATATCGGTGCACTCGCGAAGGGTATCGATCGCGCCGTCCACGCACTCGACGACGCCGCCTCGAGTGCGGAACTCGTGCGGCGAGCGTGCGAGCGCGTCGCCGAACTCTGCTCCGCGGACAAGGTTGTGCTCTCGCGACTCGACGGCGACCGGATCATTCCCCTCGCCTCGTTCAGCGCCGACCCCGACAGGACGCCCGCGCTGCCCGCCGAGTTCGGCCTTCCGGCAGATTCGCCCGAAGCGCGTGCCCTCGAGACGAACACGGTCACGGTCGGTTCCCAGGTTCCCGTCGAACTGCGAGAGGCTCTGGGCGCGAACGATTTCACCGTCGTGCCCGTCGTCGTCGACGGGACTGCTGCGGCGCTCGTTCACGTCGGGACACCGTTGGACGGGTCACGACGCCACGCCCTGGGCGTATTCGCCGAGGTGCTCGGCGGATGCTTCGAGCGGGTCGGGCTCGAATCCCGTCGCGACCGCCAGGACGCCCTCCTCCGGGAAACCGCCCAGCAGTGGGGCAGCGACAACGAGTTCGACGCAGTGACCGCAGGGTCTGCCGACCTCGCGCCGGCCAGTACCGAGCACGACGACGCCGAGCGGCGCCTGCTCGACCCGCTGACCGAACGCGAGGCGGACGTGGTCCGGCTGATTCTCACCGGGGCGTCGAACTCCACAATCGCCGCCGAACTGTTCATCACGGTCGACACGGTCAAGTCGCATGTGAAACGCATCCTCCGAAAACTCGGCGCCACCAACCGCGCCGAATTGATCGCGAAGTATCAGTCCTCCACCCGGTGACTCGGCCGGAAGGCGTCAGGCGTCAGGCGTCCGAGGACGGCACGGTCACCGTGACGGTGTCCACGTCCGGCGTCAGCACGAGCTGGCACGCGAGGCGAGAGCACGGCTGGACGCCGTCGAGGAACTCGAGAAGATCCTGTTCCTCCAATGTCGGCTCTTCGAAGGCCGGCGCGGAATCCCCGTCCAGGTACACGTGGCACGTGGCGCACGAGCAGCTACCGCCGCATTCGGCGACGATGCCAGGAAGGTTGTTACGTACCGACCCGTCCATCACGCTCTGGCCGGCGGGGACGTCGACGGACGACGTCGAGCCGTCGGGGAGCTGGTATACGACGGTGGGCATGGCGACTCCTTCTGATCGATCGGTGGACATCCGCGAGACCGTCTCGCCGAGCTGGTTGCCGACTCGGGATTCCGGCCGCGTTCTGTACCGAAAATTGTGTCGCGGGTCACTGGTCCGGCACATCACCACTTCGACGGATTACCCCCCTCCGGTGGGGTGAAGTTGCGCCACAGGAGGCTGCCGCCGTCCACGTGACCCAGCACACATACCCCGTTAGGTAGACGACTTTCGATCAATGGTGTGATGCCCCTCACTCTCGTGGCTGACAGGCTGAAGTCACTCCAGTCGGCGAGGGCGCCGCGACAGACGGCGCCGGAACTCACTGCACCACAAAGGGGAATTGATGAGCACTACAGAGCAGGTCACGGAACTGATTCCGGACACCGTCGCCCGTCAGATCGTTCTACCCGAGGGACACCGGGACAACGACGCGTTGTTCGAGGCCTACCGCTGGCTACGGGAGAACAACCCCCTGGGCCGCGCCGAGATCGAGGGCTACGACCCCATCTGGTTGGTGAGCAAGCACGCCGACATCATGGAGATCGAACGCCAGCCCGACATCTTCACCAGCGCGGGCGGCGAGGACAAGGGCTCCGTCAACCCGATCCTGGCGAACCAGGCCGGCGACCAATTCACCAAGAGCATCAACAACGGCAGCCTTCGCATCCTCGAGACCCTCACCTACCTCGACCCGCCGGAGCACACCGCGATCAAGGACATCGCGCTGGACTGGTTCCGGCCGACCAACCTCGCGAAGTGGGAAACGGTCATCCGCGACCTGGCAAAGGCCGCCGTCGGCAGGCTCCGCGAGACGGATGGGCGGGTCGACTTCGTCAAGGACTTCGCACTCCACTACCCACTGCACGTCATCATGAGCCTGTTCGGGGTGCCCGAGGAAGACGAGCCCCGCATGATGGCACTCACGCAGGAGTTCTTCGGAACGGCCGATCCCGACGCCGCCCGTGAGGACGTCGAACCGCTCACCCCGGACGCAGCCGCGAAGCAGTGGGTGGCCACGATCCAGGACTTCTACGCGTACTTCGGGAGGCTGCTGCAGGACCGGCGCGCCAACCCCCGCGACGACCTCGCAACGATCATCTCGGTGGCCCGCGACGAGAGCGGCGAGTACTACCCCAACGAGGTGGCCTACGGATACTTCATCGCGATCGCCACCGCGGGGCACGACACCACGTCGAGCACCCTCGCCGGCGGCATGCTCGAACTCGGCCGCAACCCCGACCTGCTCGCGAAGGCGAAAGCGGACCCGGCGCTCGCGCCGCACATCGTCAACGAGTCACTGCGCTGGGCGTCGCCGGTCAAGCACTTCATGCGTCAGGCAACCCAGGACTACACGCTCCGCGGTCGCGACATCAAGAAGGGCGACCGCTTCATGCTGCTGTACCAGTCGGGCAACCGCGACGCGGACGCCATCCCGGATCCCGACCGCTTCGATTACACCCGCAGGCCCAACAAGCACATCGCCTTCGGCTACGGCCCGCACATGTGCATCGGCCAGCACCTGGCGAAGCTGGAACTCCGAATCATGTTCGAGGAGTTGCTCCCCCACATCGAGTCGCTCGAGTTGGTGGACGACACCAAGATGATCCAGACCAACTTCGTCGGCGGGCTCAAGAACATGCCCGTCAAGATCGAGTTCACCGGTTAGCACGATGCGCACGCCACACCCCACACCCACCGTGGTGATCGTCGGGGCCGGACATGCCGGCGGCACACTCGCCGGCATGCTGCGGCAGCAGAAGTTCGACGGCCGCATCGTCCTCTGTGGCGAAGAGTCGCATCCGCCGTATCACCGCCCACCGCTGTCGAAGAAGTACGCCGACGACGAGTTCGTCCAGTGGCTCAAACCGGAAACGTTCTACGCCGACAATCAGATCGAAACCCGGCTGGGTGATCCGGTCGTCCGGATCTACCGCGACGCCCGAACCGCGACGACGGCGTCCGGCACAGTCCTCGAGTACACGACGCTCGTCCTCGCGACGGGCGCCGCGCCGCGAACCCTGACGCTGCCGGGGAGCGACCTCGAGGGTGTCCTCAGCCTGCGCACCCTCGCCGACGCCACCCTGCTCCGCGACGCCGTGCACACCGGATCGGCACTCGCCATCATCGGCGGTGGGTACGTGGGTCTCGAGGTCGCAGCGTCGGCCCGCGCTCGTGGATGCGAGGTCACGGTGATCGAACGGGAGGACCGGGTGCTGGCGCGGGTGGCCAGTCCGGAACTGTCGACGGTCCTCACCGAGTTCCACCGGGACCGCGGGACCCACATCCGCACGGGCGCGGAGGTTCGGGAGATCATCGGGACGGCGGGTCGAGTCGACGGTGTCGTGCTCGGAGACGGAACCGAAATCCCCTGCGACCTGGTGCTGGTGGGTGTCGGCGCAATCCCGAACGACGCTCTGGCACGCCAATCGGGCATCGACTGTCTCGCGGGTATCGTCGTCGACGGTTCGGCACACACCTGCGATCCGAACATCCTCGCGATCGGTGACGTCACCTACCGCCTGCACGACACGCTCGGCAAGATGGTGCGGCTCGAAAGCATCCCCAGCGCAGTCGAACAGGCGAAGCAGGCGACGGCTGTCATCATGAACGCACCCCTGCCGCCGCACGAAGTGCCGTGGTTCTGGTCCGATCAGTTCGACCTGAAGATGAAGATGGCGGGGATGGTCGGTCCTGACACCCGGGCGGTCCTGCGAGGCAGCCCGTCCGACTCCTCCTTCGCCCTGTTCCACCTCGACAGCGACGGGATACCCGTTGCCGTCGAGACCGTCAACGCCGCAGCAGAATTCATGGCGGGCAAGAAGTTCATCGGCAATCGCACCAAGGTCGACGCCACTGCCCTCGCCGATCCCGTCGTCGCGTTGCGGGAAACCGTTCTCTGAGCATTTCGATTCCGGCCGGCCATCTCCGGCCGGCCCACAAGACATGGAGTATTGACGATGGAAGCTTTCGCAGCAGTCGCGAGAGAACCGCACACCGAGTTCACCCTCGAACCGATCACCATCGAGGGTCCTCGGGCCGGTGAAGTGCTCGTGGAGATCGAGGCGGTCGGCATCTGCCACACCGACCTCGCCGCCCGCGACGGCGCCCTCCCCACCGCACTGCCCGCCGTCCTCGGCCACGAAGGGTGCGGTGTCGTCCGGGCCGTCGGCGACGGCGTCACCAAGGTCGCCCCCGGCGACCGGGTCGCCATCACCTTCAACAGCTGCGGCACCTGTCCGTCGTGCACCGCCGGGGCACCCTCGTACTGCCACCAGTTCATGCACCTCGCCTACGACGGCGTCCGCGACGACGGCACCGGTCCGATCACCACCACCGACGGCGAGTCGCTGACCGGCCTGTTCTTCGGACAATCCTCCTTCGCCACCCACAGCCTCGCGTTCGAACGCAACGTCGTGAAGGTCCCCGACGACGTCCCCGCCGAACTCCTCGCACCCCTGGGCTGCGGCATCCAGACCGGCGCAGGCGCAGTCATGCGCTCGCTGAACTGCCGACCCGGATCGGCGATCCTCATCGCCGGCGCCGGATCCGTCGGGCTGGCCGCCGTCATGGGCGCCGTCGTCCGGGGCTGCAGCACCATCATCGCCGTCGAACCGCACCAGTCGAGGCGTGAGCTCGCCCTCGAACTCGGCGCCACCCACGTGATCGACCCCGTCGCAGGCCCCCTCGCCGAGCAGGTCCGGGCCATCATCCCCGCCGGGGTGGACTACGCCATCGACACCTCCGGCGTTGCCGCCGTCATCGAATCGCTTGTCGGCGCCATGACCTTCCACGGCAAGATCGGTCTCATCGGTGTGCCCGCCGACCCGGAGTCGTCGGTGCCGCTGAACATCATCAACTCCCTTGCCATGGGCCTGACCATCACCGGAATCATCGAGGGCGACAGCGTCCCCGACGAGTTCATCCCCGAACTGGTCGAGCTCTACAAGTCGGGCAGATTCCCCCTCGACAAGCTCGTCACCACGTTCCCCTTCACGAAGATCAACGACGCCATCGACGCCCAGCACCGCGGCGAGGTCCTCAAACCCGTCCTCGTCCACGACTGACCACCCGCCCCCCGAACCACTCACGAAGGACACCCGATGACGATCGACTACCCCGATCTCTACATCCGCGGCGGATGGGCACGGCCGTCCGGCGACGCGACCATCCCGGTCATCTCCCCGACCACCGAGCAGCGGATCGGCTCCGTCCCCGAGGGCACCGAGACCGACATCGACGACGCCGTCGACGCCGCCCGCGCCGCGCTCACCGACTGGGCGTCGTGGACAGCCGCTCAGCGCGCCGAGGTGCTGGGCCGTTTCGCCGACGAACTCGAATCCCGCGCCGAAGACACCGCCACCCGGGTGAGCAGCCAGAACGGCATGCCCATCACCCTCGCCCGGCAGTTCGAGGGCGGCTTCCCGCCCGTCCTGCTGCGCTACTACGCCGAGATGGCGGCCAAGCAGGAAGACGAGATCCGGCCCGGCATGCTCGGCGGTTCCACCCTCGTCACCCGCTCCCCGATCGGCGTCGTCGGCGCCATCGTCCCGTGGAACGTGCCGCAGGCAATCACGTTCCTCAAACTCGCCCCCGCCCTCGCCGCCGGGTGCACCGTCGTCCTCAAACCCTCCCCCGAGACCGTCCTCGACGCGTTCCTCATGGCCGAGGCCGCCATCGCCGCCGGCCTTCCGGCAGGCGTGCTCAACATCGTCCCCGGCGGACGCGACCTCGGCGCGTACCTCGTCGCCCACCTCGGCATCGACAAGGTCTCCTTCACCGGCTCCACCGCCGCCGGCCGCGCCATCGGCCGCACCTGTGGCGAACTGCTCCGCCCGGTCACTCTCGAGCTCGGCGGCAAATCCGCCGCCGTCATCCTCGACGACGCCGATCTGGCATCGGACCTCGAATCCTTCTACGCCGCAACCCTGCTCAACAACGGTCAGATCTGCTGGCTCGGCACCCGCGTCCTCGCACCCCGATCCCGCTACGCCGAGATCGTCGACACCATCACCGACCTCGCCAAGGGACTGACCGTCGGCGACCCGCTGTCCGACGCCACCCAGATGGGACCACTCGTTTCCGCCCGGCAACGTCACCGCGTCGAGGGCTACATCGACAAGGGCCGCTCCGACGGCGGACGCGTCACCACCGGCGGCCGACGACCCGACAACACCGACCACGGCTGGTTCATCGAACCCACCGTCTTCGCCGACGTCGAAACCGGTCACACCATCGCCCAGGAGGAAATCTTCGGACCCGTCCTGTCGGTGATCCCCTACACCGATGAAGCCGAAGCGATCGCCATCGCCAACCACTCCGACTACGGCCTCGGCGGCTCCATCTGGACCGCCGACCCCGAACGCGGAGCCCAATTCGCCCGTAACGTCGCCAGCGGAACCGTCGGCATCAACGGCTACTCCAACGACCCCACCGCCCCCTTCGGCGGCATCAAGAACAGCGGCCTCGGCCGCGAACTCGGACCCGAGGGCCTCGCGAGCTACCAACAGCTCAAGAGCATCTACCTCGACGTTCGCTGACCCGGTGGACGCGGTCGTGCGACACCCGCACGGCCGCAGCACGGGGTGAAGCCCACCACCGAGCGCGGTCAGTCGAGACCGGCGATACGACGCCAGTGCGCGTGCGCGGTGGGGGTCCACTCCGCGCGCAGGTCTCGCAGGCGCCGCGCGGCCTTCAGCCCGCGCCAGTCGGGCAGCAGCACCTCGGGCAACCGGGGATCCATGTAGGGCAAACGCCGCAGCGCGTCCGCGAGCTCCAGGTGCGCGAAGAGCAGCTCGTCGCGCGGCTCGAATGTGCGCGCGTCGAATCGATCGAGGAGTCGGTCGTACTCCTTCTCGGCGGCGTCCAGATCCCATGAGCGGCGGACGAGTTCCTCTTCGGGGATCCCGGGGACGGCGATCGCCCCGACGAACGAGACCGTGCTGGAAGCCAATCCGAGGGCCTCGATGGTTCTCGCCGCTTCCGCTGCGCGGTCGACGTGGGGGGTGACCCAGACGCCGGGCGTCGGATTCCCGAAGCCGGCCCACCGCAGCGCGGCATACAGTTTCTTGCGGGTCGAGCGGTGCGACTCCGGGATCGGCACATTCACGACGAGCCACCGCCCGTCCCACTGCGTGGTGTCCACGTCGGTGGAGAACACCCGGAGTTCCCCTTCGGTGAAGAGCCGATGCGCCTTGTCCGTCAACGTCCACAGCGTCTCGCGACCGTTCCGGTCTGCGGCGATCAGACCCGCGGAACCCGTCCGCGCGACAGCCTGCCGGGCGGCATGCTCCCCGTATCCGAGTCCCTTGAGGACGTAGAGAAGCGCAGCCGTCCGCACCGGCTGCCCGTAGGGTTCGACGAGCTCACCGAGCACGGTGACGAGGACGGACCGCGCACTGCCGGTCGACGCCACCTCCTTGTCGGGTGCGGGCACCTGTTTCGAGTCGGACGGTTTCGAGTCAGACATGAGTGTCATCGTCGCGCATCGGGTCGCCCCTGTGCCACGACACCCCTTGTGGGCCGGTCATCGATCGTCATCGACACCCCAGTCACGGAAGACGGCCTCGGTGTCGGCGCCGGGCGTTCGGGGCGCGTCGTATGTTGCGTCGTGCGCGCTCGCGAACCGCGGTGCCGCGGCCGGCTGACGTTGTCCGAACGCACTCACGATCGTGTTGCGCGCCGAGATGTGCGGGTGATCCGGCACTTCGTCGAAGGACAGCACCGGTGTCACGCAGGCATCGAGCCGGGCGAACGCCTGTACCCACGAGTCCCGGTCCCGCGTGGCGAATACCTCGGCGAAGCTCTTCCGGAGCGTCGGCCAGGCCGACTCGTCGTACTGATCCGGCAGACCCGCCGGGTCGAGTCCCAGCCCCTCCAGCAACTGGGCATAGAAGACCGGTTCGACTGCGCCGACCGCGATGTACCGCCCGTCGGCGCACTCGTACGTGTCGTAGAAGGGTGCTCCGCCGTCGATGACGTTGGTGCCCCGCCGATCGGACCACAGCCCGTTCTCGGTGAGTGTCCAGAACATCGTCATGAGCGCACTCACCCCGTCGACCATCGCGATGTCGACGACATTTCCGACCCCGGTCTGCACCCGCGCGTACAGGGCACCGAGAATGCCCATGACTGCCTGCATCGAACCGCCGCCCAGGTCGGCGACCAGGTTGAGCGGCGCGAGCGGTCGTTCACCTTCCCGTCCGATGGCGTTCAACGCACCGCTGAGTGCGAGGTAGTTGATGTCGTGGCCGGCGTACGGCGCGAGGGGGCCGTCCTGGCCCCACCCGGTGATCCTGGCGTACACGAGCCGAGGGTTCCGCTCGCGGCACACGTCGGGACCGATGCCGAGACGCTCGGCCGCACCCGGCCGGTATCCCTCGATGAGGACGTCTGCCTTGTCGACCAGTTTCAGCACCTTCGCGAGGTCGGCGGGATCCTTGAGGTCCGCACTCACGGAGCGGCGATTCCGCAGTCCCGCGTCCTTGTCCACGGGCAGCAACTGCGTCACGCCCCCGGGACGCTCGACTCGCACCACCTCGGCACCGAGGTCCGCGAGCAGCATCGCAGCGTGCGGCGACGGGCCGATCCCGGCGAGTTCGACGATCTTCAGTCCATCCAGCACACGTTTCACAGGAACCTCCGAGGGGGACGCCGCGGCTCTCCAGCGGCTAATGTTTGACAACTCTGGCTACTATCTATCCAATAACGTAATATCTCAAGTCAGGTCGCCGCGACGCAGTTCGTCAGTCGTCGCAGTGTCACCGTCCACGAAGTCGAGAGGCTAGATGTGAGCGAACTGGATCCGACCGTCATGTCGTCGCTGCGAGCCACTGCCGATGACCCGGTCACTTACGCCCAGGCGTGGAAAGCGAAGCGCGGGAAGCAGGTGATCGGTTCCTTTCCGATGAACTTTCCGTCCGAGATCGTGCACGCGGCGGGCGCATTGCCGGTGATCGTGCAGGAGAGCCGCACCCCGATCACGGAGGGGCGCAACCTGCTTGCCGAGTTCTACTGCGGCTACACACGTAGCGTCGCCGACCAGGCCGCGGTCGGTGAACTCGACGTCTTCGACGGCTTCGTCGCCGCCGACCACTGCGTGCAACTCCTCGGCGCGGTCGACGTGATCCGCTGGGCGCGACCCGAGAAACCCGTGCACTTCGCACAATTCACCAGCGCGATGGACGATCCGTGGACCAAGCCGCGGGTAGCGGGCCGAGTGCACGAACTGAAGCACGAGATCGAAGACGTCGTCGGCGCCACGATCACGGACGAGACTCTCGCCCACAGCATCCGGGTGTTCAATACGAATCGACGCCTGCTCCGGAAACTCTACGACCTGCGGCGCACCGGCCGTGCGCGCATCACCGCGAGCGACATGCAGGTGTTGGTGAAGTCGAGCATGGTGATGGACATCGAAGAACACAATGCCGCGCTGGGCCGCCTCCTCGATCGCCTCGATCCCCATGCCGACGCACCCGACGATCTGGTGCGATTGCATCTCTCCGGTCACTTCTGCCACGCCCCTCGCCCCGAAATCCTCGATGTGATCGAGGAATCCGGAGTGATCGTCGTCGACGACGACCTGTACACCGGATTCCGGTACATCTCGACCGACGTGCCCGAGCACGGCGACCCATTGGCGGCGCTGTCGGAGTGGTACCTGGACCGCAACGACAACGCCCCGTGCCCCACACGAGTCACCGTCGGGGTCGATTGGGACACCTACCTGATCGACTCACTCGAGAAGAGTCGCTCCAACGGCGTCGTCGTCTTGATGGCGAAGTTCTGCGAACCCCACATGCTCTACTACCCGGAGCTGCGCAAGGCGCTCGACGCGCGCGGGATTCCGCTGCTACTCCTCGAGACCGAGCACGAGGGCAACCCCGTCGAGACACTCCGCACGAAGATCGAGACCTTCGTGGAGCGCATTCGCCGCCAGCCCGCACCCGTCCCGTCCTGAAATCGACTCACCCTCAGAGGAGTTTGCAATGTCAATCGAACAGACCAGCAAGGAAAAGGCCCGCCGTTTGTCGAGTACACGGGTCGGCGGCAAGATGGTGGCCGACTACTGGGACAACATCTTCACCGCCAAGGAACGCGGGAAGCATGTCGTCTGGTACAACGGCGCCGCACTGAACCCACTGTTTCAGGCCGCGGGCCTGGAGTGGTGCCACGGCGAAGCGTTCGCCGCCCGTCTGGCCGCCCAGCACCTCGAAGGACCCGCCCAGGCGGCCGGTGCCGAGTACGGCTACATCGGTGAGCTCTGCTCCTACGCGCGAACACATCTGGGCTGCGCCGTGCTGACACACCAATCCGCCGCCGAACGGGAGACCGGTGTGGTCGGCATGGTCGACCAGCAGGAACTGGCAAGCAAACTGCCGGCCCCGGACTTCTTCGTCAACGGCTACGCCGGATGCAGCACCGGACAGCAGTGGGACGCCATGACGTACCGGGTGTTCGATCGCAAGCTCCCGCTGTTCAACGTCTCCATTCCCATGCTGTGGGGCAACAAGCCCGACGCCGGCTACATGCGGGGCGAGGAGTGGGACGAGGTCGGCAAGTACGTCGAGGAGCAGTTGCGCGAGCTGATCGCCTTCCTCGAGCACCAGACGGGTCGGCCGTTCGACTGGGATGCGCTCAGCGAGAGCATGTCCTACATCAAACGCGCGTCCGAGTTGCGCCTGGAGGGAATGGCACTCTGCACGCAGGCCCCCACTCCGGCGACCTACTGGGACTGGGTCGCGAGCATCGCACCGATCAACTTCCTGCCCGGCAACCAGGGGCTCGTCGACTACTTCGCCGGGGTGAAGGCCGAACTCGAACAGCGGGTCGCCGACGGGGTCAGCGCGGTCGCGGACGAACGCTACCGTGTGTACTTCGACGGCATCATGAACTGGAACAAGCTCGGCTTCCTCACCCGGAAGTTCGCCGAGTACGACGTCGCCGTCGTCGCCGGCCGCTACACCCACGAGTCGTTCTGGCAGGAGCCTCAGCTCATCGACGTGGACAATCCCCTCCGGGGCATGGCCCAGCACTACCTGCTCTGCCCACTGAACCACGGATTGAAGAACCTGCAGGAGCTATTGCTCCGGCGCCTGGACGAGTACTCCATCGACGGGATCGCGTTCCACTCGACCCGGACGTGCCGGGCGATGACCAATCCGCAGACGATGCTGGCCCGTGCGGCCGAGTCGGAGCGTGGCGTCAAGTCGTTCTTCTTCGAGGGCGACGTCGCCGACGCGTCGTTCTACAACGACGAACTGTTCGACAGTCGTCTGGAGGCCATGCTCGAGGCCATCGACGTACAACGGATGAAGTCAGTGGGCTAGCGCATGGCTACCGGAAGTTGGTTCGTCATGGGCGTCGATCTCGGGTCGACGACGGCGAAGGCCGCTGTGGTCGACGAGAGCGGTGCCCTGGTCGGGTCGAGTGTCGTCCAGATGGGCGCGGTGAGCCGCGAGGCGGTCGCCCGCGCGATGGACGGTGCGATGGCCGCCGCGCGCGTCGCGCAGGCCGACATCCGCCGCACCATCAGCACCGGTTACGGGCGCAAGCTGGTCCCCGGCACCGACCGCACGTTCACCGAAATCACCTGCCACGCCCGCGGCGCCGCGGCCCTGCACCCGGGTGTGCGACTGGTGATCGACATCGGTGGACAGGACAGCAAGGCCATCATCGTCGACGACGACGGCCTCGTGGAACGGTTCGCCATGAACGACCGGTGCGCGAGCGGGACCGGCCGCTTCTTCGATGTGCTCGCTCGGGCACTCGAAGTCGACGTCAGCGCAGTCGGCGAACTCGCCCTCGCTGGTTCCGAGACCCTCGAAGTCAGCAGCATGTGTGCCACGTTCGCGGAAACCGAGGTGATCTCACTGCTGGCACAGGGTCGCGAGAAGGCAGACATCGCGGCATCGGTGCACAAAGCGGTCGCGGCGCGCACACTCGGACTGGTGGCGCAGGTGGGTAAGGCAACGCCGACGGTGATGACGGGCGGAGTGGCGAAGAACCCGGCCGCGCGTCTGCACGTCTCGCGTGCGCTGGGACACCCGGTGGAAGTACTCGATCAGCCCCAGATCGCGGGCGCATACGGTGCCGGACTGCTGGCGCGTGACGACTACGCAGGCGGATCCGTCCCACCGGCACCATCCGACGCCGCGACGGAGAAGCAAGTCCAGGTGAGTCTGTCGGCCGGGACACCCCACTGCCAGGACTGCGACGGCAGCCCCGGCCATCCCCATCCCGGCACCGGCGAACCGGTGCCCCTCGAACTGCAAAGGAACATGCGATGAGTACGGACACACGCGAAGTCTGGGTGCCGGACCTGTCCGAGGCCACCGTCTACATCGTGGGCGGGACGAGCGGAGTCGGCCTGCAGGTGGCTCGTCAGTTGGTCCGGGCGGGCACCCAGCGCATCGGTCTGGTCGGCCGCAATGTCGAGCGTGGGGAGAAGGCGGCGACGGAGGTCCAATCACTCGCCTCGGGCGTCTGGGCATTCTTCGCCGCAGGCGACGTGAACGACCCGGTGGAAGCGACCAGGGTGACCGAGGAACTGAGTGCGTCGCTGGGACCTGCCGACATCCTGATCAACAGCACGGTGAGCGCGTTCACGCCGAAGCTCTTTCACGAGACGCCACCCGAAGACGTTCCCGCCATCCTGCTGCAGCAGGCCCTCGGTCCCCTCAACATGTGCCGCGCCGTACTTCCGCACATGCGAGCGAAGCACGGCGGCGCGATCGTGAACATCGCCTCCGACGCCGCCAAGCACCCCACCCCCGGTGAGTCCGTCATCGGGGCCGCGATGGCCGCAATCGTGATGTTCTCCAAAACTCTTGCGATGGAAGCCAAACGGGACGGCATCCGCGTCAACGCGGTGACGCCGTCGCTCATCCGGGACACAGGCGCCTACGACCGCGTCGTGGCCGAGCCGTTCAGCGCGAAGCTCTTCGAGAAGGCTGCCCGACTGGCGTCGCTGGGGGTCGCCGAGCCGGCCGACGTGGCCGACCTCGTGTTATTCCTGTGCAGCCCGCAGGCCCGTCGGATCACCGGTCAAGCGGTGAGTCCGAACGGCGGCATCTCGGCCGGGTGAGGGATCGGTGGCCGCCGGCAGCCCCACCAAAATAATTTGACTGATTCGCAGCTATCCGCTCCAAGTATGTATTACATTGCTCCTGACCGAGACAGCATGTCACAGCCGATTCCGGCTTCCCGGTAGCGGGCGCTCACTCGCCCCACCGCCAACTCCCCAGCACACCGCACAGCCCGAAGGCAGGATTGCATCATGCCCCTCGAAAAGTCTCTCTGGCCGGCGACACCGAGCTCAGGCGTCCGCGACATCACCGTCGGTGACCTGTTGCGCGAGGCCGCCACAGTCGAACCCGACCGCCTCGCCCTCGTCGACGGAACTCCCGACGCGGTCGATCGGCGAGAATGGACGTACCGCCAACTCCTCGCCGACGTCGAGGATACGGCCAGGGCATTGCTCGCCCACTTCGAACCCGGCGACCGGATCGCGATATGGGCACCCAACAGCGCCGACTGGGTGATCCTGCAACAAGCGATCGCGATGGCCGGGATGGTGGCGGTGGGTGTGAATCCCGCCTACCGCGCCCACGAACTCGAGTACATCCTGCGCCAGTCCCGCAGTGTCGGACTCTTCTACCGGGAGACCTATCGCGGGGCGGACCTCACGAAGGTTCTGACGGAGGTCCGGCCATCGCTGCCCGCCCTCCGCAAGGTCGTCCCGACGAACGAGTGGCGAGCATTCGTCGCAACCAGCGATCCGGCAACGGAGTTTCCCGTTGTCGCACCCACCGCCCCGGTGCAGATCCAATACACGTCCGGGACCACCGGATTCCCCAAAGGGGCACTGCTGCATCACAAAGGCATCGTCAACGAAGCCACCTTCGTGTTCGAGAGGGCCGGGATGGTGGACCATGTCGTCTGCGTCAACGCGATGCCGATGTACCACATCGGAGGCGGCGCCGTCACCGAACTCGGGACGTTCGCTGCGCGCGGAACCTACGTCGTCCTGCCCGGCTTCGATGCCGCACTGATGCTCGAGATGCTCGAAACCTGCCGCGGAACACACTCACTGATGGTCCCGACGATGCTCATCTCGCTTCTCGAGCATCCGGATCGCCGAAGTCGTGACCTGTCGAGCCTCCATACCGTCCTGTCGGGAGCCGCCGCTGTTCCCCAGTCGTTGGTCGAACGGGTCATCGACGAACTCGACTGCCAGTTCACGATTCTGTTCGGGCAGAGCGAGATGCACGGAGTCATCAGCCAGACCCGGGTCACCGACGACCCTGCCGATCAGGCGACCACCGTCGGCCAGCCACTGCCGGAGCTGGAAGTGAAGATCATCGATCCCGTGTCCGGTGAGGTTGTGCCGATCGGCCAGCAGGGTGAAATATGCTGTCGCGGATACCAAACTATGCTCGGCTACTCCGACATGCCGGACGAAACGGCCGCGACGATCGACACCGACGGATGGCTGCACATGGGTGATCTCGCCACGATGGACGAACGAGGATTTCTGCGGATCACCGGACGCCTCAAGGACATGATCATCCGGGGCGGACTCAACACCTACCCGCGCGAGATCGAAGAACTGTTGTTCCAGCACCCCGACGTGGCCGAGGTGGCGATCGTCGGGGTTCCGGACGAGAAGTGGGGCGAGCAGATCGGCGCCGTCGTGCGACCGGCGGACCCGGCCGATCGGCCGGATGCGGCCGCATTGAAGGCCTGGTGCCGCGACCGAATCGCGGCACACAAGACGCCCTCGCTGTGGTATTTCACCGACGGACTCCCCATGACGCCCACCGGCAAGATTCAGAAGTTCCGTGTGCAGCAGGCGATCGCGTCCGGGGCACTGACCGCCACGCGCCTCGACGAGAGCCCGGCACCGGAACGGCTGTCCAACAGTTAATTCGACGATCGGGACAACAGGGTGGGCGCGGACCCGATCTCGGATCGGGTCCGCGCCCACGCACGCTCTAGTCGCCGATCCGCTCCCCCGTCTCCGGGTGGAACAGGTGCACCGCTCCGTCCCGCTTGCGCAGGGACACCGTGTCGGCCAGCCGTGCGGGGGTGCGGGTCAGTGACCGGGCGGTGAGTTGCGTACCGTCACCGGCGATGTGGGTGTGGACGTAGGATTCACTCCCGAGTTCCTCGACCAGGTCCACGATGACCTCGATGCCACCCTCGCCGGTCGACAACTCCAGCTGCTCGGGACGCACTCCGACCGTGACGGTCTCCAGTCCGGCGGCGTGCAGCGCCGACAGCTGGTCGCGTTCGAGCGCGAGCGTCGAGTTCCCGAGGCGCACGCCGTCGCTGACGATGGGCATGGTCATCAGGTTCATCGCTGGCGAACCGATGAAGCCGGCGACGAAGGCGTTGGTGGGCCGGTCGTACAGCTCGGTCGGCGCCGAGAACTGCTGCAGCTTGCCGTTCTTGAGGACGGCCACCCGGTCACCCATGGTCATCGCCTCGACCTGGTCGTGGGTGACGTACACGGTGGTGGTGCCGAGCCGGCGCTGCAACGCCGCGATCTGCGTGCGGGTCTGGACCCGCAGCTTGGCGTCGAGGTTCGAGAGCGGCTCGTCCATGCAGAACACCTGCGGCTCACGCACGATCGCTCGTCCCATCGCGACGCGCTGGCGCTGACCACCGGACAGCTTGCCGGGTTTGCGGTCGAGGTAGTCGGTGAGGTCGAGCAGCTTGGCGGCATCGGCCACCTTCTTCTTACGTTCCTCCACACCGACTCCGCGCATCTTCAGCGCGAAGCCCATGTTCTCGCCCACCGTCTTGTTGGGGTAGAGGGCGTAGTTCTGGAATACCATCGCGATGTCACGGTCCTTCGACGGCACACCCACCATGTCCTTGCCACCGATCTCGATGGTGCCTTCGTCGATGTCTTCGAGGCCGGCGAGCATCCGCAGTGCCGTACTCTTGCCGGAGCCGGACGGGCCGACGAGGACGATGAACTCGCCGTCTTCGATGTCGAGGTCGAGCGTGTCGACCGCCAGCGTGTCGGCATTCTCGTAGATGCAGGATGCGCCCTTGTACGCGATGTCAGCCATGATTGCTCCTCTTGCGGGTACCGAAGTCGGGGGAAGTGATTGCCGGGGTGATCATTTGATCGCACCGAAGGACAGGCCGCGGACCAGTTTGTTCTGTGCGACCCAGCCGGCCAGGATGACCGGGAGCGCCGCCAGCGTCGCCGCTGCCGACAGCCGGGCCCAGTACAGGCCCTCACCGGTGATGAATCCGACGAGGAACACCGGAATGGTCTGCGCCTGAACGGCGGTGAGGTTGACTGCGAAGAAGAATTCGTTCCACGAGAAGATCACGCAGATCAACGCGGTGGCCGCGATGCCGGGCGACACGAGCGGAAGGATCACCTCGCGCACCGACGTCCACAGGCTCGCGCCGTCCATGCTCGCGGCCTCGAGCAGCTCACCGGGGACCTCGAGGAAGAACGAACGCATCATCCACACCGCGATGGGCAGGTTCATCGCCGTGTACAGGATCACCAGCGCCCAGATGTTGTCGAGCAAACCGATGTCGTTGACGATCACGTACAGCGGGATGATCGCGGCGACGATCGGGAGCATCTTCGTGCTGATGAAGAAGAACAGGGCGTCCTTCGTCTTGCGGACCGGTCGCAGCGACAGCGCGAACGCCGCCGGCACACCGAGCACGAGCACGAGGATCGTCGACATGGCGGTCGCGAACGCCGAATTCAGCAGTGCCGTGCCGATTCCGCTGTCGAGCACTGCCTTGAACTGGTCCAGGGTGGGCGTGAAGAACAGTTTCGGCGGAGTCGTGTAGGCGTCGCCCTCCTGCTTGAACGCGGTGAGCACCATCCACGCCACAGGGAAGAAGAAGCCGAGCGCCACGATCCACGCCACCACGCTCCACGGGCTGAACTTGCGGTGCTTGCGCGCCCGCTTCGTCTCCGGCGCGGTGGGGGTGGACTCCACCGGCGCCGCCGCAGTGTCGGTACTCATTACGCTGCCTCCTCGTTACCGGTAAAGCTCTTGAAGATCAGGCGCAGCGCCAGGGTCGCGACGACGATGGTCGCGATCACGACGATGACGCCCATCGCTGCGGCCTGCCCGATGTCGAAACCGAGGAATGCGCGCTGATAGATGTAGAAGGGCAGGTTGGCACTGGCGGTGCCCGGCCCGCCCTGGGTCATCATGTAGATGGCGTCGAACGTGTTGATCAGGTAGATCGCGCCCAGCACCGCGCCGAGTTCGATGAACCGGCGCAGATGTGGGAGCGTCAGTTCGCGGAACATCGCGATCGGCTTGGCGCCGTCCACCCGTGCCGCCTCGAGGATGTCGCGCGGCATGGACTGCAGACCCGCCAGGATCAGCAGCATCATGAACGGGGTCCACTGCCAGATCAGGTTCACCATGACCGCGGCGAGCGGGAACTTGCTGACCCAGTCGACCTGTCCCACCCCGAACGGGGAGAGGACGAAGTTGACGATGCCGAACACCGGGTCGAACATCGTGGTCTTCCACAGCAGCGCACCGGCGACGGGTGTCACCAGGAACGGGGTGATGAGGAGCGTGCGCACGATGCCGCGGCCCAGGAAGGCACGGTCGAGCAGCAGGGCGAGCAGCAACCCGAGCACCACCGAGATCAGCACGGTGCCGACGATCAGGATCACGGTGTTGACCGCGACCTCACGGAACTGGCTGTCCTGGAACACGTCCACGTAGTTCTGCAGTCCGACGAACGCCTGGGAGCCCGGACGCACCAGGTTCCAGGACTGCGTCGAGTAGTACAGCGTGAACAGGAACGGGATCTGGGTCACCACGATCATGAAGATCAGAGCGGGCAGCAACGGCCCCCGGCGACGCCATCCCTCGGCGCGGGAGACGCTGTCGTCCTTGGCCTCCCGCAGTTCCCGCACCCGGTCGGCGGTGTCGTTCGCGGTGGGTTTCTCGGCAATGGTTGTCATCGGTCCTCCCGATATGTCGCGCCGACCACCTCGGCGTACTGCTGTGCCTGGGCGAGCGCCTCGGGCACGGTCTGCTGGCCTGCGATCGCCGCACTGATCTGCTGGCTGACGCGGGTTCCGAGATCCTGGAATTCCGGGATCGCCAGGAACTGCACGCCGGTGTACGGAACCGGTTGCACGGTGGGCGCATTCGGTGTCGCGTCCTCGATCGCCTCGAGCGTCAGCGGACCGTAGGCCGCCGAGGCTTCCTTGTACTCGGGAATCTCGTAGGTCGACAGCCGGCTGCCCGGAGGCACCCGCTCCCAGCCCAGATCCTCACCGACCGTGCGTATGTATTGCTTGTCGGTCATCCACGAGATGAACTTCCACGCCGCGTCGGGATTCTCGCTGCTCTCGGGAATTCCCAACGACCAGCTGTACAGCCAGCCGGAGTTGTCCTTCACCTCGATCGGCGCGGGGGCGTACCCGATCTTGCCGACGACGGCGCTCGACGCCGGATCCTCCAGCGTGGACACCGCGGACGTCGAGTCGTACCACATCGCCACCTGGCCCTGGGCCAGCTGTGTGGCGCACTCACCGAAACCGCTCGTCGCGGCGCCGGGCTCCCCGTACTCGCGCACCAGGTCGACGTAGAACTGCACCGCGCGTTCCACCTCCGGGCTGGTCAGCTGAGCGTTCCAGTCCTCGTCGAACCAACGGCCACCGAACGTGTTGATGACCGTGTCGAGGGGTGCGAGCAATTCACCCCAGCCCGGCTTGCCACGAAGGCAGATGCCGGCCATGTCCTCGGAGTCGAGTTGCTTTGCCGCCGTCGCGACCTCGGTCCACGTCGGCTTCTCCGACAGGGTGATTCCGGCCTGCTCGAACAGGTCCTTGCGGTACATCAGGAACGAGGACTCGCCGTAGAACGGCACCGAGTACATGTTCCCCTCGTAGGACAGCGACTCGCGCAGGGTGGGGATGAAGTCGGCCTCGTCGTAACCCTCCGTCGCCTCGGCGTATTCCGACAGGTTCTTCAGCCAGCCGTACTTGGCCCATTGCGGGGTCTCGTAGTTGCTGATCATCACGACGTCGAACTCGCCGCCACCGGTCGCCGTGGACGCCGTGATCTTCGCGCGCGCCTGGTTCTCCGACAGCGTGACGAACTTCAGGTCGATGTCGGGATTCTCTTCCTCGAACTGCGAGGCGAGCTTCTGAGCATCCTGCATCTGCGAGTTGGAGACCATCGCGATGGTGATGGTCTGGTCCGACGCGCCCAGCGATCCGGCGCCCGCACATCCGCTCAGCGTGAGGCAGAGCGCTCCCGCTCCGGCTACCAGCATCGTCGCTGGTTTCCTGTGTTTCTTCACCGATCTTCACCTCTCTTGCGTGGTGCTACTGATCGAGCAGCCAACGCGCGCATTCGATGTCGCAGACCAGCATCTTGGCCAGTCCGCCATGGAGGGCACCCAGTGCCGCTTGGTGTTTGGCGACGCCACCCGTGACGAGGATCGACCCCTCGCACGCGCGGATGTCGTCGAGAGGAACGGACATGGCCCGTTCGTCCAGAGGGCCGGCAACCTCGGTTCCGTCGAGCCGGTAGAAGCGTCCACCGACTTCGCCGACCGCGCCGAGGCCGGTGAGCACGGACAGCATGTCCGTGTCGATGAAGCTGCCCTCGAACAGGGTGGTCGACGTGGAGACGGCACCCGTTCCGAACATCATCATTTCCGCGGTCCGCCCGGCCTCGAGCGCCTTGGAGATGACGGAGTCGCCCCGCATGGATACCACGGTCGACGCGTCCGCGTACAGCGGAACGGGAAGCCGAACAGTGTTGGCCTGCAGCTGCTCTGCGCATCTACCCAGGACGTACTCCGTTCCGGTCTGGTAATTGATGGCACTCACCGAACCGTCGAGCTGGACGACGGACGCGCACGTGGCCGCCCCGGACGGCAATCCCTGCGCGACTGCGACCGTCTCCGGCCCCCACGTGAATCCGAGGGTGTCGCCTTCGCGAATCCGGCGAACCAGCAGGGACGCCGCGGCCCGCCCGACACCGGCGAAGCTGTTGTGGTCGTCGATCGCACCGGCGGCGTCGACGGAATCGGCGACCACCACCGCCTCGACGAGTCCGTACTTCTCCTCGAGCGCGCGCTCCTCGTCCGAGCGCAGCGCATCCCGCAGATGCGCGGGTGCCTGCACCTCGATGCGCACCAGGCCCTGGGCGCGGGCTCGCGCCACCAGCCTGCCCGCGGTGGGGCGGGAGACACCGAGTCGTGTGGCGACCTCGGCCTGGGTCATTCCGTCGAGGTAGTACAGCGTTGCAGCGCGCAACGCGAGGCGCAGATCCTCCGTCGTGGACGGCGGTGGTGCCGTGATGAGTGACGGCGTCGGGGCCGTCGAATTGGGGGACGTCACTGGTTCTCCTCGCCATGATCCCGGGTCCGTCGTGTGTGTCTTCGGAACCTCGAGAAACCGTGAGCAAATGATCACTATGCGTTCATCTGCTCAATACGCTAGCATCGAAGTGTGACCCACACAACACTCCCTTCGGATATCCCCAGGACGATGCGTGCCAGCGTGCTCGTCGAGCCGGGCGTGATCGAGATCCGGGAACGCCCCGTGCCCACTCCCGCTCCCGGCGACGTCCTGGTCCGCGTGGCCTCGGTGGGCGTCTGCGGATCGGATGCCCACTACTACCGCGAGGGCCGCATCGGCGAGTTCGTGGTCGAACAGCCGATCGTGCTGGGCCACGAGGCGTCGGGCACGGTCGTAGGTGTCGGCGACGGGGTCCCGGCAACGCGTATCGGGCAGCGCGTCTCCATCGAACCGCAGCGCCCCGACCCGGACACCGACGAATCCCGGCGCGGTCTCTACAACCTGTGCCCGCACATGCAGTTCTATGCCACCCCGCCGATCGACGGGGCGCTGGCCGAATACGTGACCATCGGCTCGGCGTTCGCCCACGCGATTCCGGACGAGATGTCCGAGGACGCGGCCGCGCTGTGCGAGCCGCTGTCCGTGGCCATCGCCACCACCCGCAAAGCCGGAGTGACCGCCGGATCCCGTGTTCTGATCGCGGGCGCGGGACCGATCGGAATCGCCATGGTGCAGACCGCCCTCGCGTTCGGTGCCACCGAAGTGGTCGTCTCGGACCTCGATCCCCGGCGCCGCGACGTCGCAACCAAATTCGGCGCCACCGCGGTGCTCGACCCGCGCGAGCAGGACGTCGCGGGACTCCACGTGGACGCGTTCGTCGACGCGTCCGGCGCCCCGAGTGCGGTGCTGGCCGGGATCCAGGCCGTCCGGCCCGCGGGATCCGTGGTTCTGGTGGGCATGGGCGCCCCCGAGATGACGCTGCCGGTCCAGACCATTCAGAACCGGGAGTTGGTGCTGACCGGGGTATTCCGTTACGCCAACACCTGGCCGACGGCTATCGCCCTCGCGCGGTCGGGACGGGTCGACCTCGATTCGATGGTCACCGGAAGATTTCCGCTCGCCGAGGCGGAGCAAGCACTGAACGCAGACCGGACGCCGGGCAGCCTCAAGGCCGTCGTGCGCGTCCAGGAATGAGGAGAGACCGATGCAATTGTGCGCGCAGGCACTGCAACAGTTCGACGACACCGTGCAGGTGCCGAATTACGATCGAAGCGACATCACCGTAGGGATAGTGCATTTCGGTGTCGGCGGATTCCACCGCGCGCATCAGGCGATGTACGTCGACCGGTTGCTGCGGCGCGGGGAGGCCCGCGAGTGGGGCATCTGCGGGGTCGGGGTCCTGCCCGGTGACCGGCGCATGAAGGACGTCCTCGACGCGCAGGACGGCCTGTACACGCTGGCACTGCGGCACCCGGACGGCACCTGGGACGTCAGCGTCATCGGGTCCATCGTCGACTACCTCTTCGCCCCCGACGACCCCGAGGCCGTGATCGAGAAGATCGCCGCGGAGTCCACGAAGATCGTCTCGCTGACGATCACGGAGGGCGGCTACAACTTCACCCACGACACGGGCGAGTTCGATGCCGAGAACCCGGATGTCGTACACGATCTCACCGACGGTGTCGCACCGCGGACCACGTTCGGACTCGTCATCGAGGCGCTGGCCCGGCGCCGAGCGCGCGGGCTGGCGTCGCCGACCATCATGTCCTGCGACAACATTCAGGGCAACGGCGACGTGGCGCGCAAGATGTTCCTGGCGTACGCCGAATTGAAGGATCCCGAACTGGCGGCGTGGATGCGCGAGGAGACGTCGTTCCCCAACTCGATGGTCGACCGCATCACGCCCGTCACCACCCCCGAGGTGACGGAGGCGCTGTCGTCGCGGTTCGGCATCGACGACCAGTGGCCCGTCGCCGCCGAACCGTTCACGTCATGGGTGCTCGAGGACGCCTTCCCGCTCGGTCGCCCCGCATTCGAGGACGTCGGCGTCCAGGTGGTCGACGACGTCGAACCGTACGAACTGATGAAGCTGCGTCTGCTCAACGCCAGCCACCAGGGCCTCTGCTACTTCGGCTACCTGTCGGGATACCGGCTCGTGCACGACGTCGCGCAGGACCCACTCTTCGCCGACTTCCTGCTCGCGTACATGGACGAGGAGGCCACGCCCACCCTGGCGCCGGTGCCCGGCGTCGATCTCGACGAGTACAAGCGCACGCTCATCGAACGCTTCTCCAACCCCGAGATCCGCGACACCGTCGCCCGCCTGTGCGCCGAATCGTCCGACCGCATCCCGAAGTGGCTGCTGCCGGTGATCCGTGAAAACCTGCTGGCCGACCGGCACATCCGGCTGTCGGCCGCGATCGTCGCGAGCTGGGCCCGGTATGCCGAGGGAGTCGACGAGGACGGCGAGCCCATCGACGTCGTCGACCAGTTGAAGGACTCCCTCGTGCCGATCGCGCGCAGCCAGCACGAGAACCGCACGGCGTTCATCGAGAATCAGTCGGTCTTCGGCGACCTGGCCGACAATCCGCGCTTCGTCACCGCGTACCTCTGGGCGCTGGACTCACTGCACAGCGTCGGTGCACGGAAGACACTCGAGGCTCTGCGTGAGAAGGTGCAGTCATGAGTCTGGTCATCGGTGAAGCCCTCATCGACATCGTGACGGCGAGCAGCGGCGCCACCACCGAGTATGTCGGCGGCAGCCCGCTCAACGTCGCGGTCGGTCTCGGCCGGCTCGGTCGTCCGGTCGAATTCGTCACCCGGATCGGCGACGACACGAGAGGCGGCGCGATCGTCCGGCACCTCGAGCAGTCGGGAGTGAGCCTCGCGCCCGGCAGCGTCACCGCGCAGCGAACGGCGACGGCCCACGCCACCCTCGATTCCGCCGGATCCGCCACCTACGAGTTCGACATCGAGTGGGACCTCCCCTCCCCCAGCGGGTCGTCTACCCCGGCGCTCGTCCACACCGGTTCCATTGCTGCCGTGATGGAACCCGGCTGCGACGTCGTCGCCGACATGCTCGACCGCCGCCGCTCGTCGGCGACCATCAGCTACGACCCCAACGTGCGACCGGTGCTGATCACCGACAAGGCACGCGCCCGGCAGCGGATCGAGCACCTCGTGTCGATCTCGGACATCGTCAAGGTCAGCGACGAGGACCTCCGCTGGTACGACCCCGAACGGGATCCCGACGACATCGCCCGCGAATGGCTGTCCCGCGGACCGGCGCTGGTCGCGGTGACGAAGGGCGCCGAGGGCGCATTCGCGGTCTGCGCGGCCGGACTCGTCGAGGTCGCGGCCCGCAACGTCGAGGTGGTCGACACGGTCGGCGCGGGTGACGCCTTCATGGCCGGGCTCCTCGACGGGTTCTGGGCGCACGGATTCCTCGGCGCGGAGAGCCGCGACGCCCTCCACGCGATCGACCCGGAAGAGGTGCGGAACGTGCTGGACAACGCGGTACTTATGTCGGGTCTCACCGTCGCGCGCGCAGGGGCGGACCTCCCCAGCCGCGAAACACTGGATCGCGCGGCAGGTGTCCGGCAATGACCCTCGTCGCGGGCATCGATTCATCCACCCAGTCGTGCAAGGTGATCGTCTGCGACGCCGACACCGGTGAGTTCGTCCGCGAGGGCAGGGCCTCGCATCCGGACGGCACCGAGGTCGACCCGCAGGCGTGGGCGTCGGCCCTCGACAACGCCATCGCCGCCGCCGGCGGACTCGACGACGTCGCCGCGGTGTCGGTCGGCGCGCAACAGCACGGCATGGTGTGCCTCGACGACACCGGGACGGTCGTGCGTCCGGCGTTGTTGTGGAACGACACTCGTTCCGCCGACGCCGCCACCCAGCTGGTGGACGACCTCGGTGGTCCGGACGCGTGGGCGGACGCCGTCGGTGTGGTGCCGCTCGCCGCGATCACCGTCAGCAAGCTGCGCTGGCTCGCCGATTCGGAACCGGCCAACGCCGACCGGACGTCCGCGGTGTGCCTGCCGCACGACTGGCTCGGCTGGCAACTCACCGGCAGGTCCGATCTCGGCACCCTGGCCACCGACCGCGGCGACGCCAGCGGCACCGGATACTTCTCCGCGGCCACGGATTCCTACCGACCCGACCTGCTGTCGCTGGCACTGCGCGGACGCACCGCCGCCGTGCCGCGGGTGGCCCGCCCGGCCGAGAAGATCGGGGAAACCCGATGGGGCGCCGCGGTCGGTCCCGGCACCGGCGACAATGCTGCCGCCGCACTCGCTCTCGACGCCCAGGAAGGTGACGTCGTCGTCTCCGTGGGAACGTCGGGCGTCGTATCCGCGGTATCGGTGACCCCGGCGAACGATCCGGGCGGTTTCGTCGCCGGCTTCGCCGACGCCACCGGACGTCAACTTCCCCTCGTGTGCACGCTGAACGCTGCCCGGGTACTCGACGCGACCGCCTCGCTGCTGGGTGTCGATCACGACGAGCTGTCGCGGCTGGCGCTGTCGGCGCCATCCGGCAGTGGCGGGCTCGTGATGGTGCCGTATTTCGAGGGTGAGCGCACCCCCAACCGTCCCAATGCCACCGGCTCCGTTCACGGACTCCGGCTGGCCAATTCGACCCCCGCCCACCTCGCCCGCGCGGCAGTCGAGGGGCTGCTGTGCGGCCTGGCGGAAGGCATCGACCACCTGACCGCCCAGGGCGTCACGGTGCGTCGCATCCTCCTCGTCGGCGGCGGCGCCCGCTCCCAGGCACTGTGCGAACTCGCGCCCGCCATCTTCGGGGCCCCGGTCCTGGTGCCGCAGCCGGCGGAGTACGTCGCGATCGGCGCATGCAGGCAGGCGGCTTGGACGCTGGCCGGGACCCCTGAACCACCCAAGTGGGATCAGACGTCCACCCAGCGCTACGAGGCCGACCCGGCACCCCAAGTGCGCGAACGGTATTCCTCCGTGAGGCGCTGACGCGCCCGTGCGCGGTTAACGAGTCTCTGGACTCTTTAACCGCGCACGGGTGGCTACGCCACCTTCACCAGCATCTTCCCGACATTTCCGCCGTGCATGAGCTGCAGGAAGGCGTCGACCGAGTTCTCGATGCCGTCGACGACGGTCTCGTCGTGGACCACGTCGCCGGATGCGAGCCACGGTCCCATCTTGGCGGCGAACTCGGGGAAGACGTGCGTGTAGTTGCCGAGGGTGAAGCCCTCGAGGGTGAGCCCCCGGCTGATGATGTTCACCATGTTGTCGGGGCCCGGTGTGCGCTCGGTGGCGTTGTACGCGGAGATGGCGCCGCACAGCGCGGCCCGGCCGCCGTTCCGCATGACGTCGAGTGCGGCCTCGAGGTGGTCGCCGCCGACGTTGTCGAAGTAGACGTCGATGCCGTCGCCCGCGAGTCCGCGGAGTTGCTCACGCACCGGCGCCTGCTTGTAGTCGAAGGCGGCGTCGTATCCGTAACGATCGGTCAGCAGCGCGACCTTCTCCGCGGACCCGGCGGATCCGATGACGCGGGACGCCCCCTCGAGTCGTGCGATCTGCCCGGCGGCCGTCCCCACCGCACCCGCGGCGCCGGAGATGAACACAGAGTCGCCGGCCTTCAGGTGTGCGATGTGGACGAGTCCGACGTACGCCGTGAGCCCGGTCAGTCCGAGAATCCCCAGATAGGCCGAGATCGACACTCCCGGAATCTCGTCGACGACGCGGAATGCCGAGGCGTCACCCTGCGCGAGGTCCCGCCACCCGAGATCGTGGACCACTACCGAGCCGACCGGATGCGTGGCGGCGGTCGATTCGACGACGCGACCGACAGCTCCGCCGGTCATCGTCTCGCCCAGCGCGAACGGCGGGATGTACGACTTCACGTCGTTCATCCGGCCGCGCATGTACGGGTCGACGGAGACGAATTCGTTGGCCACGCGCACCTGGTCGGGCCCGAGGTCGGGCAGCTCGACGGTGGCGGTGCGGAAGTCGTCCTGGGTGGGCCAGCCCACCGGCCGTTTGATCAGCTGAATCTGGGTGCTGGGCGTCATGGTGTTCCTTTCGATACTTCTGAGGTCACAGCGCCAGTCCGAGCGCGAGGAGGATTACCGCGAGCAGCGGAAGTGTTCCCTGCGTGATCGCCGCGCGAGCCTTGTCGGGCGACGACAGCAGGAGCACGAGGGCTGCGAGCAGCATCGATGCCGCGCCGGCGAATACGAGGGCCGCACCGACGGCGGTCGCGCCGATGATCACGGCGACGATGCCGACTGCCGTCACGATCGCCAGGAAGAGGTTGTAGAAGCCCTGGTTGAAGGCAAGCTCCTTGGTGGCGCCGGCTTCTTCGGCACTGGTCCCGAACGTCGCGCGGGTGCGCGGCGAGGTCCAGAGGACGGACTCGAGCACGAAGATGTAGACGTGCAGCGCACTGGCGAGTGCGGCAAGAACAAGACCCGCGGCGACCATACGAAATCCCTCCTCGTTCTGAACTGACCATTTCAATATATACTGAAACGGTCGTTTCACAACCAGGAGTGAGGATCGTCATGCCGCGCACGCAGGATTTCGACACGGTCGAAGTGGTCGGCCGCGCCCGCGACCTGTTCTGGGACAAGGGCTTCGAAGCCACCTCGATACCCGACCTCGAGCGCGTCACCGGATTGAATCGGTCGAGCCTGTACAACGCGTTCACCAGCAAACGCGGGCTCTTCGACGCCGCCGTGCACGACTACCTGGACCGGGTGGTTCGCCCCCGGCTCCGCATCCTGACCGGTGAACCGACCCGCCCCGACGCCGCCGTGCGCTACTACCGCAGCCTTGCAGGCGCCCTCGCGGCCCTCCCCGACGAAACCCCCGGACGCGGCTGCCTACTGCTCAACAGTGCCGCCGGATTCGCCGCGCACGACGACACACAACGGTCCGTCGTCGACGCATACCAGCGCGAACTGTCCGGGGCGCTCAGCCACGCACTCCGGGCCCACGACCCGGACGCGTCGACCGCCACCCTGGCCCACCGCACCCGGCTCCTGACGTCACTGTCCGTCAGCGCGCTCCTACTGTCGCGGGTCAACCGGGACGAGGCCGTCGCGGTCGCGAACACCGCCGTCGAGCAGCTGGAGGAATGGCGGCCCACCTCCTGACGTGAGTGGCAAAGAGTGCCCCGACACGCTTTGCCACTCACGTGCGCTGGTGCCCGCTGACCCAGTCCGCCATGACGTCCGCCAGCGCCTCGGCGCCGCGGTTGCAGTCGTCGGCCTCGGCGAACTCGTCGGGCGAGTGGGACACCCCGGTGGGGTTGCGGACGAACATCATCGCCGTGGGCACCTTCGCGGACAGGATCCCGGCGTCGTGCCCGGCAGCGGTCGGGAGGACGGGAATGTCACCGAGATGGGCGAGTGAGCGGCGCAGCCGTTCCCGGGTGGAGTGCGGGAACTCGACGATCGGCGTCACCGATTCGGCGTCCACCTCGAGACCGATACCGTCGGCGGCCGCGTAGGCCTGTGCCTCGGCGGTGATCTGCTGCACCAGCTTGGTCAACGTCTCCTCGTCGGCGGCCCGCGCGTCCAGCCACGCCCGCACCTCCGACGGAATGGCGTTGGCACCGTTGGGAAGTACTCGCACCTTGCCGAACGTCGCGACCGCCTCGTGCAGCGTCGCGGCGGTTCGGGCCGTATGGACCGAGGAGGCGAAGGCGAGCATGGGGTCGCGACGGTCGACGAGTCGGGTGGCGCCGGCGTGGTTGGCCTCCCCGGAGAACACGAACTGCCACCGGCCGTGCGGCCAGATCGACGACGCCACGGCGATGGGGCTGTCGATCAGGTCGAGGGCGCGCCCCTGCTCGACGTGCAACTCGACGTACACGCCGACGCGGTCGACGAGGTCGGGGTCCTCACCGAGAAGGTGCGGGTCGCGGCCGGCACCGACCAGGGCCTCACCGAGGCTGATGCCGTCGTTGTCCCGCAGCGCAAGGGCGCGTTCGGGTGCCAGTGCCCCTGTGGACAGTTGCGAGCCGACGCACGCGACACCGAACCGCGCGCCCTCCTCGTCGGAGAAGGCAGTGACCGCCACCGGACGGGTTGGAGCGATCCCCCGTTTCCGCACGAGGTCGATCGCGGCGAACGCGGACACCACGCCCAGCGGTCCGTCGTAGGCGCCGCCGTCGGGTACCGAATCGAGGTGCGATCCGGTGACGAAACTGTCGCGGGGGTCGCCGTCCCAGCCGTCGGGCATCCACCACGCCCACAGATTGCCGTTGCGGTCCTCCTCGACGCTCATGCCGCGTGCCTGCGCACAGTCCGAGAACCATTCGCGCAGCGTCATGTCGGCGTCGTTCCACGCGAATCTTCGGTAGCCCCGGGTCGACTTGTGCTGTCCCACATCGAGGATGGTCGCCCACAGCGAATCGAAGGTAGTCATGTTCTCGGTCCTCTACTCATAGTGTCAAGCCGGCAGGCGCTTCGCGCCCGTGTGTGGTTAGCGAGTCCCTGGACTCCTTAACCGCGCACGGGTGGCGGAGCCGCCCTACAGGGTGCCGGGGATCCAGGTGGTTCCGGCGAGGGGCACGCGGGCCATCGCCGACGCCTCGACGGTGAGGGCGACGAGGTCCTCGGGTTCGAGGTTGCGCAGGTGCGACTTGCCGCAGGCGCGGGCGAGGGTCTGCGCCTCCATGGTGAGCACCCGCAAGTAGTTCGCGAGCCGCCGTCCGCCCTCGACGGGGTCGAGGTTCTTCGACAGTTCCGGGTCCTGGGTGGTGATGCCGGCGGGATCCTTGCCGGCCTGGAAGTCGTCGTAGAACCCTGCCGCGGAGCCGAGCTCCTCGTATTGCTTCGCGTAGCGGGGGCTGTTGTCGCCCAGCGCGATCAGGGCTGCGGTGCCGATGGCGACGGCGTCCGCCCCGAGGGCCATCGCCTTCGCGACGTCGGCGCCGCTGCGGATGCCACCGGACACGATGAGCTGCACCTTCCTGTGCACACCCAGTTCCTGCAGCGCCTGGACCGCCTGCGGGATCGCGGCCAGGGTGGGGATGCCGACGTGCTCGATGAACACGTCCTGGGTGGCGGCAGTGCCACCCTGCATGCCGTCGACCACGACGACGTCGGCGCCGGCCTTCACGGCGAGTTTCACGTCGTAGTAGGTGCGGGTGGCGCCGACCTTGATGTAGATCGGCTTCTCCCAGTTGGTGATCTCGCGGAGTTCGATGATCTTGATGGCGAGGTCGTCGGGGCCGGTCCAGTCGGGGTGCCTGCACGCTGACCGCTGATCCACACCCATCGGGAGGGTGCGCATCCCGGCGACACGTTCGGTGATCTTCTGCCCCAGCAGCATTCCGCCACCGCCGGGCTTGGCGCCCTGCCCGAGGACGATCTCGATGGCGTCGGCCTTGCGCAGATCGTCCGGGTTCATCCCGTACCGCGACGGCAGGTACTGGTAGACGAGGTTCTTCGACTGCCCCCGTTCCTCGGGCGTCATGCCGCCGTCACCGGTGGTGGTGGACGTGCCGACCTCGCTGGCGCCGCGGCCGAGCGCTTCCTTCGCCTGCCCGGACAGCGCACCGAAGCTCATGCCGGCGATGGTGATCGGGATGTCGAGGTGCAGCGGGAACTTGGCGTTGCGGTCGCCGAGCACGACGTCGGTGTCGCACTTCTCGCGGTAGCCCTCGAGCGGGTACCGCGACATCGACGCACCGAGGAACAGCAGATCGTCGAAGTGCGGCAGCTTGCGCTTGGCACCCCAGCCGCGGATGTCGTAGATGCCGGTCTCGGCGGCCCGCTGGATCTCGGAGATGACGCCGCGGTCGAACGTCGCCGATTCGCGCAGGGCCGGGTTCGGGGTAGTCATGACGGTTCTCCTAGTACGCGCTGGCGTTGTCGACGTGGAAGTTGTAGAGCTTGCGGGCGGAGCCGTAGCGGGTGAACTCGGACGGGTCGGCGTCGAAACCGGCCTGATCCAGCAGCTCCCGCAGTTCCGTCAGGTGCTCCTCGCGCATCTCCTTCTTGATGCAGTCGGCGCCGAGGGAGGCGACGGTGCCACGCACATAGATGCGGGCCTCGTACAGCGAGTCGCCGAGGGCCTCACCGGCGTCGCCCAGGACGACGAGCCGCCCCGCCTGACCCATGAACGCGGACATGTGGCCGATGTTGCCGCCGACGACGATGTCGACGCCCTTCATCGAGATTCCGCAGCGGGCGGCGGCATTGCCGTCGATCACGAGCAGGCCGCCGTGGGCGGTGGCGCCCGCGGACTGCGACGCGTCACCCTTGACGTGCACCGTCCCCGACATCATGTTCTCGGCGACGCCGACTCCGGCGTTGCCGGTGACGGTCACCGTCGCGTGCTGGTTCATGCCGGCGCAGTAGTAGCCGACGTGTCCGTCGATGGTGACGTCGATGTCGGAGTCGAGGCCGCAGGCCAGTGCGTGCGCGCCCTGCGGGCCGGTGACGGTGACCTTCTTCGGGGCCTCCGGCGAGGTGAGCCGCTCGTTGACGGCACGGGTACTCGACGTCTCGAGGTTCAGGACAGTCGCTTCGGTGGTGGCTACCGGTGCCATACGTACACCTCTTCCGGTTCGGGCTCGAAGATTCGGGCGTTGTCGACGCCGGGCAGGTTCGCCAGGGCGCGGTATTCGGACGCCATCGCGACCCACTGGTCGGTCTCGGCGATGACGGCGGGTTTGCAGGAGATGGCGTCCCGGACCACGGCGAACGAGTCGGCCGTCGAGACGAGCAGGGTGTAGAAACCGTCGAACTTCTCGTTCAGCATCAGCAGCGCCTTCTCCAAGTCGACGCCCTCGGCGAGCTGCCTGGCGACGAACCGCGCCCCGACCTCGGTGTCGTTGGCGCTGTCGAACACGACGCCGTCACGTTCGAGCTGATGCTTGATGCTCATGTGGTTGGAGAACGAGCCGTTGTGGACGAGGCACTGGTCGGGGCCGACGGAGAACGGGTGCGACCCCTCGGCGGTCACCGCGGATTCGGTGGCCATGCGGGTGTGCGCGACACCCTGCCAGCCGCTCGCCGACGGCAGCCCGAACCGGTTCGCCAGGTCGATGGGGTTTCCGACCCCCTTGAGGACGGTCAGGTCGTCGCCGAAGCCGATGACCCGTGCCGACGGCACCACGCTGCGCACGGCCGCCGCGAGATCTGCCGCGCCGACGACGCCGTGCAGGATCGTCGTCGGGTCGAGGTCGATTCCGGTGACGGTGGTGTCGAGTGACGCCGACAGCGTTGCGGCGAGTTCCGTTGCGGGGACGGGGCAGTCGAGTAGCGAGACCGTCGACTCACCGACCGGCGACCAGGTCCGGTCGCCGTAGATCGCCATGCCTGCGGAATCGGGTCCGCGGTCGCACATCTGACCGAGCATGTCGGTGAGCAGGGCGCCGAGTTGTGGGTAGAGGGACGGCTCACGCAGGTGAAGTCCGACGATTCCACACATGGATGTCTCCTTTCGGGAGGTCGTTCAGAACGCTGTCAGGTAGTGGTCGAGTTCCCAGGGGGAGACGGTGTTGTGCCAGGCGAAGAACTCCTCGCGCTTGAGTTTCGCGAAGTACTCGGCGACCCCGGGGCCTGCGATGTCCAGGGCGCCCGTGACGACCGGATCCGATTCCAGGGCGTCCATCGCGTGCAGCAGCGTCATCGGCAGCATGTCGCTGGGACTGTCGCCGGAGCCGGGGGTGCCGGGGTCGAGATCCCGTTCGATGCCGTCGAGGCCGGCGGCGATGGCGGCGGCCGCGGCGAGGTAGGGGTTGGCCGAGCCGTCGCCGCCGCGCAGTTCCACCCGGTTCCTGTCCGGAACCCGGAGGTAGTGGGTGCGGTCGTTGCCGCCGTACGTGGCGTAGCGCGGCGACCAGGTGGCACCGCTGCTGGTGGACGTGGCCCCGGTGCGTTTGTACGAGTTGACGGTCGGCGCGATCACTCCCTGCAGCGCGCACGCGTGCTCGAGGATTCCCGCGATGAACGCGTACGCCGTCCTCGACAGTCCCAGCCCCTTGGGATCGTCGCCGTCCGGGAACACCGAACCGGCGTCGTTCCACAGCGACAGGTGCAGGTGCATGCCGGAACCGGTGCGATCGGAGAAGGGTTTGGGCATGAACGTGGCTTTCATGCCACGCTTCTCGGCGATCACCGACAGCAGGTACCGGGCGGTGATCACCCGGTCGGCGGTGGTCAGGGCGTCGGCGTAGTCGAAGTTCTGCTCGAACTGCCCGTTGCCGTCCTCGTGGTCGTTGGCATAGTTGCCCCACCCGAGCGCGTTCATGGCCGCGGACACCTCGGTCAGATGGTCGTACATCCGGGTGACGTCGCGGGCGTCGTAACACGGCTGACGGCTGACGTCGGCCGTGTCCGCGGTGGTGAGGGCGCCGTCCCCGGTGCGGTGGACGAGGAAGTACTCGATCTCCGCGCCGACGTTGACGGACAAGCCGAGATCGGACGCCTTCCTCAGCGTCTCCTTCAGGATCACCCGCGGCGCATACGGCCAGGGCTTTCCCTCCACGTGCGGGTCGCAGTGCACGATCGCCAATCCGGGCTTCACGAACGGGATCGGCGTGAACGACGAGACATCGGGCACGGCAACGAGATCGGAGTCCTTGGGCTCCTGCCCCATGTGCCCGGCCGCGTACCCGGCGAAGCCCACGCCGTCGTCCTGAAGCTGCTCGACGGCCTCGATCGGGACCAGTTTGGCGCACGGCTTGCCGGACAGCGTCACGAACAGGGCGAGAATGAAGGTGGTTCCGGTGGCCCGGGCCACCTCGGACAAGGTCTGCGGTGGGGTGGTCACGATGTTCTGCGCGGTGAACGCGTCGGCAGTGTCGACAGCCATGGGTAGCTCCTGAACTGGTGGTCTACGGGTGAGGGGGTCTGTGGGTCAGCGCATCTCGCCGGCGCCCTCGTACGGGTGCAGGCTGAACAGGAGGTCGCCCTCCTCGAAGCGTGAGTAGCGGAAGTCGGACGGCTCGACGTTCGGGAGGCCGGTCTTGCCGTCGTCGAGCAGCATGTCGGCGACCAGGCGGCCGACCGCCGGCGAGATCTTGAAACCGTGACCGGAGAACCCGGTGGCCAGGAACAGTCCGTCGACCGGTGCGGGCCCGATAATGGGGTTGTAGTCGGGCGTCACGTCGTACGCGCCGACGTAGCTCGAGGTGATCCGCGGGTCGGGCATGTCGGGCAGACGGTTCCCGAGCTTGCCGATGTTCTTCTCGATGGTGCTGTCGTCCGCGCGGTTGCTGTACTTGTCGGGGTCGATGTACTCGGGCGCGGCGTGGTCGCTGTTGCCGACCAGCAGTTCGCCGTTCGGCTCGCGGCAGATGTACTGCAGGCCGGCCAGGTCCGACAGCACCGGCACCTCCGGCGTCGGAACACCCTGATCGATCAGGACGAGTTGTGCCCGTTGGGCTTTGACCGGGATGTCGACACCGACGCCGGCGCCGAGTTCGGGGGCCCACGGACCGGTCGCGAGGATCACCTGCTCCGCGTGCACTTCGTCGCCGTTGGCGAGCGTCACCCCGTAGACGCGGCCGTCCGCGTTCTGCAGCAGCGATGCCACCGGCGTGCTCTGACGGATTCTGACGCCCAGCTTGCGGGCCGATGCACCGAACGCCATGCCCGCCATGTACGCCTCACCGCGGCCACCGAGGGGCTCGTACGCGAAGGCGGCGAAGTCGTCGAGGTGCAGCCCCGGCCACAGTTCGGCCATCGTGTCGTGGCCGATGTAGTCGACGTCGATACCGAGGCCCTGCATCATCGCGACGTTCGCCTTCAGCGGGTCGATGTTGTTCTCGCCGACGCCGACGACATACCCGCACTGCCGGAACGCCATGTCGTCGCCGAAGATCTCGGTGGCCCTGGTGAAGATGTCGACGCCGTACCACGACATCGCCGCCAGCGACGGCGTCCCGTAGTGGCACCGGACCACGCCACTGGACTTTCCGGTCATGCCCGAGCACAGGGTGTCACGCTCGAGGACCAGCACATCGGTCTCGCCGCGGTCCGCAAGCGACCAGGCGATGGCGAGACCTTCGAGTCCCCCACCGACGATCACGAACTTTACTGTCTGTGTCACGTTGCTTCCTTCATTCGGCCGGATGTTCGGGCGCTGCGGCTTGGGTAGCGGTTCGTTTCACCTCATGAATCGCTGTTGTTCATTATGAAACAGTTCCACTATGTCGATCGTGTTACAGCAACGTTGTTGGTGCATCACCAAATCCCGCCACTCATATGCGCTTTGAACATCGATCACTGTGCTGATCTGCATGTTTTCAGCACCGCCGCATTGATTTACGTCATCGAAATATGCCTTGTGGTTTCCTGTTGCTACTCCTCGTTTCATACCGAGGAGGTTGCGAACTCAGTCCCCACGCCTTCAGGGAGATCCCATGACCACGACCGACAAGCCCACCGCCGTCCCGTTCCGCGTCACCGCCGGATTCCACGAGAACCTGCCTCAGATGCCGGTCTCGGAGTACCCGGGCACCAAGGGATACATCGACGACGTCTTCGCCAACCCGGACGGATCGGAGATGTCGGCCGGCTACTTCGAACTCCAGCGCACCGACGCCCCGCTCGACTACTACTACGCCTACGACGAGATGAAGGTCGTCCTCGAAGGGGAGTTCACCCTCGAGAACCTCGACACCGGCCAGGTCGAGGTGGCGAAGGCGAAGGACGCGATCTTCTTCCCCAAGGGTTCGCGTATCCGCTTCACCACCCCCGACCGCGCGCTGGCCTACTTCGTCGGCCACCGTTCCTTCGCTCCCTGATCCGCGATGGCGGTATCGATGAGGTCGACCAGCGTCCCCCGGTGGCGATCCGACTACTCGGCCGTCGACGACCTCGCAGCGGGCGCTCTCGTCACCCGCTACGTACTGGTCGCGGAGCGTTCGGTCAGCGCGCAGGTCCTCCGCGCGCTGTCCGAGCGCGTGGCGCCCGTTCCCACTCGCACGGTGATCGTCGACGACGCGGCCGGATCCGGGTTCGGCGGTCTCGGCGAACTGCTGTCCGAGGCGCGCATCGGGTGGCGGTTCGTCGTGGCGGGCCCCGAGCACATGGTGGGGGCGGTGCGTTCTCGGCTGATCTCCGCGGGCGCGTTGCCCGCCGAGATCGCCGCGATGCCCCACCCCGACGCCCCGGTGCGCGACGTGTTCTGCGCGCACTGCCACACCACGTCGTCCTCGGTGCCGGTAGCCATCGGCGGCCGCGCGCCGTGCGGCGGTTGTTCCGCCGAACTCACCGTCTACTACCACTACTCCCGGCGCCACAGCGCCTACCTGGGATATCGAGCCGACTCGGAGGAACTTCCATGACCACGGCACTCGAAACAGTTGCGGGCGAGAGCATCACCGGAGGGCTCACTCTGACAGTGCGCGAGGCACGGCTGCTGTGCCCGGGCATCCGGCACATCGTGCTCGCGGACCCGGCGGGCCGCACCCTGCCGTCGTTCACCCCGGGCAGCCACATCGCCGTCACCTGGGCCGAGGGTCGGCACAATTCCTACTCGCTCACCGGCCCCTCGATCGAGCCGGACCACTACGCGATCTCGGTCCGGCTCGACGAGAACGGCCACGGCGGTTCGCGCTGGCTCCACGACCTCCAGCCGGATCAGCGCATCCGCGTGAGCCTTCCGCGCAGCGCATTCGCTCCCGCGCTCACTGCGCGGCACCACCTCCTGATCGCGGGTGGAATCGGCGTCACGCCGATCCTGTCGCACGTCCGGGCGGCCCTCGAGTGGGGTCGTTCGTTCGAAGTGATCTACTCCTTTCGCGATCAACTGGGAGCGCACGCCGACGAGTTGGCGGCGCTGTGCGGCGACCGGTTGGTCACCGTCTCGGCGCCCGAAGAACTCGCGGACCGCCTCATTCCCACACTGGCGGACCAGCCACTCGGCACCCACATCTACACGTGCGGGCCCGCGCCGATGATCGCGGCGGTGGCCGAGTGGGCCCGCGACTGCGGCTGGCCGCCGGGGCGCGTGCACTCGGAGGCGTTCGGTGCGGGCCCGCTGCCCGAGGGTGCGCCCTTCGCCGCCACGCTCGGGCGCACCAAAATGATCGTTCCCGTGCCGTCGGGGACCACCCTCCTCGAGGCGTTGCTGGACAAGGGAATCAACGTCCCGAACCTCTGCCGGCAGGGTGTGTGCGGCGAATGCCGGCTGTCGGTCCGCGGCGGCGAGATCGAACACCGCGACCTGTTCCTCACCGACGAGGAGAAGGCCTGCGGAGATTCGATCATGCCGTGCGTATCACGTTCCGCAGGAGACCGATTGGAGCTGGATCTGTGACAACCACCGAATCGCGTGCCGACCACATCATGCGCTTTCCCTTCCCCTTTCCCCGCGACCAGTACCGTTACAGCACCAACGTCGAGCCGGCCGGACACTCGACCGACACCGTGGCCGGCAGCTGGGGTGACACCCGCATCGCCATCGACGCCCACTACCACCGGGAACTCGCCGAACGCGAGCGCATCCTGGCGGAGGATCCGTCGCGGCACCAATGCCTGCCCCACATGGTCCCCGCCGCCTGGGACGCGATGCTCACGCTGATGCGCACCCTCGCCGACGAATACCCCGACACCGTGACCCTCGAGCGGCGCGAAGACGGGTGGTTTTGGAAGAACGACCTTCTCGGCATCGAGCACACCTTCGTGTTCGGCGACCTCGACACGTTGCCGGCGCCGCCGCTGGTGTACATCTGCGGCCAGATCCAGGAAGACGTCGTGCTCCTCGACCAGCGCGAGGGCGCGTTGTGGGGCGACGCCGGACTGGTGACCTTCGCGGCCGACTGGTCATTCGGATTCGACGTGGGCATGAGCTTCCTCGAGATCCACGGCCCCGTCCCGCGTATTCACAGCGAGAAGATCATCACCCGCGCACACAACTTCCTGATGCGGCTCGAGCCCGGCCAGAGCTACCGGCGCACCAACTGGACATTGACCGTCGACGGCAAACTCGACACATCGACCGAGACCTACCCCGAGTGGGGGATGGACCGGCGCACCCTCGCCGACGGCCCGCTCGACGAGGTCGGGGACCGCCTGTTCCTGAGAACCGAAGTGCAGCATCTCATCCGGCTCGCTCACTCGGGCGCCGTCATGTTCCTGATCCGGACGTATCTGCTTCCGTTCCGGGACGTCGCGACCGTTCCGGAATGGGGCGAACGACTGTACCGGGTGCTCGAGGATCTTCCGGTGGACATGGCGGAATACAAGGGCATCAGTCGTACCCGGGAACCCGGCATGAGATGGCTGCTGAACCACGGGAGTGTGGAACCGTGACGCTCACCGACGGGCGGCGGCGGGCAGCGCCCCACAGCGATCAGGTGGCTCTCGACCTCGTTCTCGCGACGGTCTCCGTGATCGCCCGCGACGGCCTGCGTGGGCTGACGATGCAGGCCGTCGCCCGGGAGGCCGGCGTCTCGGACGAGGCCGTCCTGCGCAGCGCCGGGTCGACGGACGCCCTCCTCGACGCCGCGCTCCGCTACGCACTCGACAAGAGCGCGAGCGTCTTCGCCGACATCGCCGCCGGCTCGTCGCTCGACAACTTCGTCGAGCACCTCACCGACCTCGTCGCCCGCGACCCCGACCTCCAGGTCTTCCAGTACGAGCTGATGCTCGAGTCCCGGCGGACCCCGCGCCTCGACCCGCACGTGAAACTGCTGTACGCCACGTACATCGAGGCGACGTCGCAGGCACTGACCCGGCTGGGCATCACCGCCGACGAAGACCTGACCCTGCTGGTGTACTCGGCGATCGAGGGATTCATCATGCACCAGCTCGTCGCGAAGGATCGTCCCGCGACCGAGCGCGCGATCGAGCGGCTACGCCGAATCCTGTCGACCGCGAGGTAGTCCCCGCACGTGAGTGGCAAAGTGTGCCCCGGCACGCTTTGCCACTCACGTGCGGGCGAGGATCTTCGCCACCACGACCGACGCTTGCCCGGACAGCCGCACCGATCCCCGCTCGACGAGGAGGCAGTCGCCCGGCTCGACGGGACCGAGGTCCGTCGTGAGCCGCCCACCGAGGACCAGGACGAGGACGGCCAGCCGCCCGTCGGCTGTCACGTCCTGCGCCGCTCCGATGTCGACGATGTCCACGGACGCCGCGGTGGTGGACCTGTGGACCATGACGTTGAACGCCTCGGTCGGACCTTCCGCCACGCAGTCGGGGCTGCGCTCACCGGCGAAGGCCGTCGGACTCAGGCGCGGAATCAGGGTGGGGACGCCGCCGAAGTCGAGTGACACGGGATGGTCGCCGATCACCGTGAATATCCGATCGATGTCGGGAAACGGCGAGAACGTCGAGCTCGCCTCGAGCGTCGCGACGCTGAAACGCCACCGCGACGCGGCACCGGCGGCGATCTCCGCAGTGGTGCCCGCGCCGTTGGCCCACGGGATGGTCCGGCGATCCGAGCGCCGGACGATGTGGGCCTCGCGACCTGTGGTCACTCCTTCTCCTTACCTAGCAAGTCCACTGTCACGATACTGTTTTTCACAAAACGATACGCAGGCGCACACCGAATTCCGTTACGTAGTTGTCACGCGGCGAACTATTTCCGCAATCTCCGCTTTGGTTCACTGTCACTAGACATTGATTCCCAAAGGCGGACACTACAGGTGTCACGCCATCTTCGATCAAGGTGGACGACTATGAACGAAGCAGTCGCTGCGGCCGATACCGCCTGGATTCTGGCGGCCTTCACGGCAGTGAGCCTCATGGTGCCCGGTCTGGCCATGTTCTACGGCGGAATGGTCAGCGTGCGCAACACCCTCAACATGGCCATGATGACGTTCGGCGCGTTCGCCGTCGTCGGCGTCCTGTGGATCGTGTTCGGCTACTCCGCCGTGCTGGGTAACTCCCTCGGCGGTCTCGGCGTCCTGGGCGACCCCCTCGAGTACTTCGGCTCCAGCTCGCTGCTGGAGGCCCCCGCCGAACCCGGACTCCCGCCCGCGCTGGTCTCCGGATTCCAGCTGTTGTTCGCCGGCATCACCGTCGCGCTCATCTCCGGAGCGCTGGCCGACCGGATGAAGTTCGGTGCCTGGATGGTGTTCGCCGGACTGTGGGCCACGTTCGTCTACTTCCCCGTCGCCCACTGGGTGTTCGCGTTCGACTCCGAGGACGGGTCGGTGATCGGTGGATGGATCGCAAACACGCTCGGCGCCGTCGACTTCGCCGGCGGCACGGCCGTGCATATCAATGCCGGCGTGGCCGCTCTCGCGGTCGTCCTGGTCCTCGGGGCGCGCAAGACATTCCCCGTCTCGCCGCGCCCGCACAGCCTTCCCCTGACCATGCTCGGCGCGGGGATCCTGTTCTTCGGTTGGTTCGGGTTCAACGGTGGCTCGGCTCTGTCCGCCGGAAACAGTGCATCCGTCGTCATCCTCAACACGGTCGCCGCGTCGTGCGCCGGTATCTGCGCCTGGCTCGTCGTCGAGAAACTGCGCGAAGGCCACGCCACGTCGCTGGGCGCCGCGTCGGGTCTGATTGCGGCGCTGGTCGCCATCACGCCGGCCTGTGGGGCCGTCTCACCCCTCGGCGCGCTCGTCGTGGGAGGCGCGGCCGGCGCGGTCTGCTGCTTCGCGGTCTCCTGGAAGTACCGGCTCGGCTATGACGACGCACTCGACGTCGTCGGCGTGCACCTGGTCGGCGGCATCCTCGGTACCGTTCTGATCGGTTTCCTCGCAGATCCGGCTGCTCCCAGCGGCGCCGCGGGACTCTTCTACGGCGGTGGCGTCGACGTCCTGTGGCGCCAATGTGTCGCCGTGGCAGCCGTTCTCGCGTACTCCTTCGTCGTCACGCTCGTGATCGTCCTCGCACTGAAGAAATTCATGGGCATTCGCGCCGACCAGGACAGCGAATACGACGGCCTCGACGTGTCCGTCCACGGCGAGACGGCCTACGTACTCGATGCCGTCGGCCTCACCGGCGCCTCCAAGCACGGCGCCGACGCGGTTCTCGGCGCAGAAGCGATCACGACCAGGGCTGCGGACCCTGCCAAGGCCTGATTCCGCGCCCGACACAGACAATGGCCCTGCCCCGCAGCACTCAGCGGGGCAGGGCCACTGGTGTGCCCAGCTAGGTCAGGCTCTGAGCCAGACTCCGAAGCCTCGCGCTGTAATTGTTCGGCTGAGCGGACAGGAACTGACTCAGCACGATCGTGTCGAACTCCTCCATGGCGGCCGAATCTGCGGTAATCGCGGCATGATTCGCCACTTCGTGCTCCAGAAGTTCGACCGACTCACGCCACCCGCGGATCGCGGGTCTTCCGAGTTCCATCTGCGGCTCGAATCTCAGCGGTTCACCGAGTGTGCTCCCGAGAATTTCCTGCAAGTGCTCCTCGAGACTTCGGCGCGCAAGCCGGATGATCAGCTGAGATTGCCCTTCGTGCCACTGCATGGTGGCGGAGCGTCCCGGCTGCAGAATCGACGCGACCGACATGGTCGAATCGAACTCCTCTGCGCCAGAAGTAATTCGGGCCGTACCCGACAGCGGGATCTGAACGACGTAGAAGTCGCCGAGATCATCCGAGTTCATTCGCGCATCGGTGCCGTAGTCGAAATAGTAGACACCGATCGTGCCCGCGGTGGCCAGGTGAACCGGCTCGAGGCGGTCGAAGGGCAGCGCGGACTGGACGTCGGACGCTATCTGCACTGTCGCTATCACCGTAACCACGACCTTTCGAACCAACCGCCACTCTACGCCCGGTGTGGAGGCGGAGGAAGGTCGAAATCCCGATACCGCCGTCAGTCCTCGTGGTGATCGGGGTAGGCAGTGACGGCGAGAAAGCGGATGGGCAACCGCACGAGATCGTTGGGACCGTGCAGACCTTCACCGTCGAGAAGCAGCGAATCTCCTGGTCGCAGCGTGTACTCGGCCTCGCCGTGCCCGTAGACCATGACGCCTTCGAGCATGTAGAGCAGTTCGGTGCCGGCATGCTGGAACAGCGGAAACGTCTCGCTGGAGTCGGTGAGCGTGACCAGCACCGGCTCGAGTCGTTTGTGCTGCCCACGCAGTGCGCCGAGCAGTTCGTAGTGGTGGCCCACCCGGGTGCCTCGCCCGACGATGACCGCACCGTGGCCCGCCTCGACGTACACGGCGTCGCGGGCGGTGTCGGCGCCCCGGAACAGAGAGGTGACGGGCACGTCGAGTCCGGCCGCCAGACGCGCCAGCGTCGACAGACTGCAGGAGGTCTGCGAGTTCTCGATCTTGGACAGCATGGCCTTCGAGATTCCGACCTTGGCCGCCATGTCTCCGACGGAGAGTCCACTGGCTTTGCGGAGCGACCGCACCTGCCTGGCGATCACCTTTTCGAGATCGGGCCCGGTGGGCGTATCGGACGGCACCTCACGCTCGACGGGGGCGGGGTCTCCCGTGTCGCGGTGGACCTCGGTCTCGGGTCGAGTGGTCACGTCCGCATCGTAGCAGCGCCGTTTACTGTCAGGAAACCGCGACTCACCACGCCGGACGGCGAATCGGTGCGCATACGAGCAACAACCGTGCGCTTGCGTGCAAGACGGCGCCGCGCCCGCGCCCGCATGCTTGTGACAGCCATCACAACACCACCGGGAGAGTTGACGCTATGACCGCAGTACACGAGAACGTCAGTGCCACAGGGCTTCCTGATGGAGCCGCTACGCAGCTGTTCATCGGCGGACAGTGGCGCCCGGCGTCGGACGGCGGAACGTTCACGGATCTGAACCCGGCCACCGGCAAGCCGCTCGTCGACGTGTCCGCCGGAACCGCGCAGGACATCGACGACGCGGTCCGCGCCGCCCGCACCCAGCTGAACGGTGAATGGGGATCGCTGCCCGGTGCCGCCCGCGGACGGATCCTGAACAAGGTCGCCGATCTCATCGAACGCGACGGCGAGATCCTGGCCCGGCTCGAGGCCCTCGACGTCGGCAAGCCCGTCGGCCAGCCCACCATGCTCGATATCCCGATGGCCGCGGGCACGTTCCGGCACTTCGCCGGCTGGGCCGACAAGATCACCGGCCAGTCCATCCCCACCGCCGGCTACTTCGGCCAGCCCACCCACTCGTACACCGTCCGTGAACCGGTCGGCGTGATCGGCGCGATCGTCCCGTGGAACACCCCACTGATGATCTCCGCGTGGAAGATCGCCCCGGCGCTGGCCGCCGGAAACACCCTGGTGGTCAAGCCGCCGGAGGACGCACCGCTGTCGATCCTGCACCTCGCGACGCTGCTGGAAGAGGCCGGACTGCCCGCAGGCACCGTCAACATCGTGCCCGGCCTCGGCGAGGTCGCCGGCGACGCGCTCGCCGGCCACCCCGGCGTCGACAAGATCAGCTTCACCGGCAGCCCCCGCGTCGGCCGGATCATCGCCAAGCGCGCCGCCGACACGTTCAAGCGCACCACCCTCGAACTCGGCGGCAAGTCCCCGCAGATCATCCTCCCCGACGCCGACCTCGAGGCCGCCATCAACGGCACGGCGATGGGACTGTTCTTCAACCAGGGCGAGGTGTGTGCCGCGGGCACCCGCATCCTGGTGCACCGGTCGCTGTACTCGCAGGTGGTCGACGGTCTCGCCGCCGCCGCGTCCGCACAGGTCCTCGGCGACCCGTTCGACCCGGCCACCACGATGGGCGCCCTGGTCAACGCGAAGCAGCGCGACACCGTCCTCGGCTACATCGAGGCCGGACGCAGCGAGGGCGCCCGGGTCGTCGCCGGCGGTGGCCGCCCGGACGGGGACGGATTCTTCGTCCAGCCGACCATCTTCGCGGACGCGAACAACGACATGAAGATCGCCCGGGAAGAGATCTTCGGACCCGTCGGCACCGTCATCGCGTTCGACACCACCGACGAGGCGATCGCGATCGCCAACGCCACCGACTACGGGCTCGCCGCCTCCATCTGGACCCGCGACGTCTCCCACGCCCACACCCTCGCCGGCAAGGTCCGCGCCGGGGCGGTCGCGGTGAACGGCTGGGCACCCATCGACCCGGCCCTGCCTTGGGGCGGCATGAAGACCAGCGGCACCGGCCGCGAACTCGGCTGGGCCGGAATCGAAGCCAACACCGAGGAGAAGGTCGTCACGATCATCCTCTGATCGCCCACAGCATCGACGTCGTCGGACAGGAGCAGGACCTATGAAGACCCAGGCCGCAGTGTTGTGGGAGCCCGGTCAGCCGTGGCAGATCGAAGAACTGGAACTCGACCCGCCGAAGCACGGTGAAGTGCTTCTGCAGTTGGCGGCGTCGGGAATGTGCCACTCGGACGAACATGTCCGTGACGGCAGCCTGCCGCTCGAGTACTACCCGTTCATCGGTGGCCACGAGGGCGCCGGCGTCGTGCTCGAGGTCGGGCCCGGTGTCACCAGCGTCGAGAAGGGCGATCACGTCGCCCTCGGATTCATCCCCGCGTGCGGCCGATGTCGGCAGTGCGCGACCGGCCAGTCCAGCATCTGCGACCTGGGAGCCCACCTGCTCGAGGGCTGGCAGATCTCGGACGGCACGGCCCGGCACCACGTTCGCGGCAAGGACGCCGCCATCCAGTGCCTGATCGGGACGTTCTCGCCGTACACGGTGGTCAACGAGGCTTCGTGCGTCAAGATCACGAAGGACATCCCCCTCGACAAGGCGGCGCTGGTCGGCTGCGGCGTCACCACCGGCTGGGGGTCGTCGGTGTATGCGGCCGGCGTCCAGGCCGGTGAGACCGTCGTCGTGATCGGCATGGGCGGCGTCGGGTGCGGTGCGGTTCAGGGTGCTGCGCTCGCCGGGGCCCGGCACGTGGTGGTCGTCGACCCGGCGGAATTCAAGCGGGAGCAGGCCAAGATCTTCGGCGCGACCCACACCGCGGCGAGCATCGACGAGGCGCTCCCCCTCCTCCAGGATCTGACGTGGGGCCAGCTCGCCGACAAGGTGCTCATCACCGTCGCGAATGCGAGTGGCCGCATCATCGCCCCGGCGATGAGCCTGGTGGCCAAGGGCGGCACCTGCGTCCACGTGTCGGTCGGCGACGTCACGCAGAACGACGTCGATCTGAACCTGTTCGATCTGACGGCGATGCGCAAGACCCTCAAGGGGGCGTGGTTCGGCAACGCGAACATCCGGTTCGACATCCCTCATCTGCTGCGCCTGTATATGGAGGGTCAGCTGAAGCTAGACGAGATGATCACGAGGACATACACACTCGATCAGATAAACGACGGCTACGAGGCGATGCGGAAGGCCGAGAACGTCCGCGGCGTCATCATGTATTCGTAGATCGGCACAGTCGGGAGCGGTGGGGCGCTGCACGCCTCTCCGCTCCCGGCATGGTTCCCTGTCCCCATGCCGTACGTGTTCCTGATTGCCGCGATTGCCGCCGGTCTCGTCGTCTCGGGAGTGGTCGTTCTCAATCTCGGCGGAGCACATTGATACCGTGGTCGCATGATCGCTGGTGGGGCAGGTACGCGTCGTGCCTAAGCTCGTGGATCACGACGAGCGTCGGCGCAGCATCACCGCCGCCGCCTGGCGGTTGATCGCCGCTCGCGGTATCGAGGCTGCCAACATGCGCGACATCGCCACCGAGGCCGGATACACCAACGGCGCCCTGAGCCACTACTTCGCCGGCAAGGACGAGATCCTCCGTACCTCGTACGAGCACATCTCCGAGGCCACCGACCGCCGGATCGCCGAGGCGCTCGGCGACGCGACCGGCCTCGACGCACTGCGCATCCTCTGCCGCGAAGTGATGCCGATCAACGAGGAGCAACTCCTCGAGGCCCGGATCGCCGCCTCGCTGTGGCCGCGGGCCATGTACGACGAGCAGATGGCCGCGACCAACCGCCGCACCATGGACAATTGGCGTGAGCAGATGGCGATCTTCCTCGAGCAGGCGCGCGAGGAGGGCTCTGTCGGCGACATCGACGTCACTATCGTGGTCGAGCAACTCCTGAACATGATGATGGGCATGCAGATTCTGGGTGTCCTCACGCCGGGCGAAACGTCGTCGGAGCGTCAGCTGGAGATGCTCGAGCAGTTCGTCGCCGCACTCTGATCTTTCCGTCGCCCGGCCAAAGCCGTTGCCGCGGAATCCGATAGAACATCTTTTTTGACCGAACGGTCAGTATGTTCGGGCGTGAAACTCACTGTTTACACGAGGGCACCTCGGCTGTAACGTACGTCACTAAGCTTTTTATTCAACACCCGTAGAACCAAAGGATCGCGACATGCCCACCCTTTCCCCTGCGCGTATCGACCACCCGCTGTCGCTGCCGACCGTCGAAGAAATCGCCTCCCTCCGCGAGATCCTCGAGGCCGCCGACGCGCTGACCGAGCAGACGAGATTCGTCTACGTCGGCCTCGAGGAACCGGACAAGTCGGCGCTGTACACGGCGGAGACCCCCGAGACCGATCGCCGATTCCGCGTTCTGCTGCACGACATCTCGTCGCCGAACGCGGTGGACGTCGTGGTGTCCGTGACTCAGCGGTCGGTGATCAGCTCGGTGACCCTCGACGCCGCCCGCGACGGTCAGATGCCCGTCCTGGACGAGGAGTTCGAGCTCGTCGAACAGGTGCTGGCCGCCGACGAACGCTGGCTCGCCGCGCTCGCCGCCCGCGGACTCGACGTCGCCGACGTCCGGGTCGCTCCCCTCTCGGCCGGCGTCTTCGACTACCCCGGCGAGACGGGCACGCGGATCCTCCGGGGGCTCGCGTTCCGCCAGGACCACCCGAAGGACCACGCCTGGGCCCACCCGATCGACGGGCTCGTCGGATTCGTCGACGTGATGAACCGGACCGTCACCGACGTTCTCGACCTCGGCGCCGTCCCGATCCCCGAGGAGTCGGGCAACTTCGACGACGTCACCGTCACCGGCCCCCTGCGCACCACCCAGAAGCCCATCGAGATCACCCAGCCCGAGGGACCGAGCTTCGTCGTCGACGGCAACCACGTCGACTGGGAGAAGTGGTCGTTCCGCGTCGGCTTCGACGCCCGCGAAGGTCTCGTCCTCCACCAGCTCGGATTCGCCGACGGCGACCGGGTCCGCCCCATCATCCACCGCGCGTCCATCGCCGAGATGGTGGTGCCCTACGGCGACCCTTCGCCGGTCCGGTCGTGGCAGAACTACTTCGACACCGGCGAGTACATGGTGGGCCGGTACGCGAACGCCCTCGAACTCGGCTGCGACTGCGTCGGTGACATCACCTACTTCGACGCCGTCATCGCCGACGAGTTCGGCACCCCCAAGACGCTGAAGAACGCCGTGTGCATGCACGAGGAGGACTTCGGCGTGCTGTGGAAGCACACCGACCTGTGGGCCGGCTCCGCCGAGACCCGCCGCCAGCGCCGTCTCGTCATCTCCTTCTTCACCACGATCGGCAACTACGACTACGGGTTCTTCTGGTACCTCTACCTCGACGGCACCATCGAATTCGAGGTCAAGGCCACCGGCATCGTCTTCACGTCGGGTCACCCGGGCGGCGACTACCCGTACGCCTCGGAGATCGCTCCCGGCCTCGGCGCCCCGTACCACCAGCACCTGTTCAGCGCCCGCCTCGACATGATGATCGACGGCGACCGCAACTCCGTCGAGGAGGTGCAGACCAAGCGGGTGAAGATGGGCCCCGGGAACCTGCACGGCAACGCGTTCACCCTCGAGCGCACGCCGCTGACGAAGGAATCCGAGGCGCAGCGCCTCGCGGACAACAGCGTCGGGCGCGTGTGGCACATCAGCAACCCGAACAAGCTGAACCGTCTGGGCAAGCCGGTGGCGTACGCACTCCACCCGGATGGTCAGCCGATCCTGCTGGCCGACGACGACTCCTCGATCGCGGCGCGGGCGACGTTCGCCACCAAGCACCTGTGGGTCACCCGGTTCGACGAGAAGGAGCGTTACGCGGCAGGGGATTTCGTGAACCAGCACGCGGGTGGCGCCGGACTGCCGAGTTTCGTGGCCGGCGACCGTGATCTGGAGAACGAGGACGTCGTCGTCTGGCACACGTTCGGCCTCACTCACTTCCCGCGGCCGGAGGACTGGCCGATCATGCCCGTCGACTACACCGGATTCACGTTGAAGCCCAACGGCTTCTTCGACCGCAACCCCGCACTCGACGTTCCCCGCACCGTGTCGAAGCACTGCTCGACCGGTGGCGGCAGCTGCCACGCGGACGGGGGATCGGATGTCTGACACCACCACGGGTTCGGGAGCCGGCAAGTTACGCGGATCCATCGGCGTCGTCGGGATCGTCTTCCTCGTCATCGCCGCGGCGGCGCCGCTGACCGCGATCGGCGGCGCTCTGCCCGTCATGATCGCGATCGGCAACGGCGCGGGCGCCCCGACCGCCTACCTCATCGCCGCACTGGTCCTGCTCGTCTTCAGCGTCGGATATGCGGCGATGAGCAGCCACATGGTCGACACCGGCGCGTTCTACGCCTACGTCGCCAAGGGGCTGGGCGAATCGTGTGGGCTCGGCGCGGCCGGCCTCGCTCTGCTGACCTACACCGCCATCCAGGCCGCCGTATACGGTCTGGCCGCCGCTACGATTCAGGGCCTGGTGGTCCAGTACGGCGGACCCGACCTGCCGTGGTGGATGTGGGCGCTGGTACTCATCGCTCTCGTGGCCGTGCTCGGATACCGCAGCATCGACCTCGGCGCCAAGGTCCTGGGGGTGCTCCTCGTGCTCGAGATCGGCATCATCCTCGCGCTGTCCTTCGGCGTGCTGGTGCGGGGCGGGGCCGCGGGTATCGACTTCGCGTCGTTCACCCCGACGTCGTTCTTCAGCGGATCTCCCGGTGTCGCATTGATGTTCGCAATCGCGTCGTTCATCGGCTTCGAGGCGACCGCGATCTACGGCGAGGAGGCCCGCAACCCCCGGCGCACGATTCCGATCGCGACGTACGCCGCCGTGATCGTCATCGGACTGGTGTATGCGCTGGCGAGCTGGGCGGTGGTGCTCGCGTTCGGCAGCGACAACGTCTCGGCGGCGGCCGCCGCCGACCCTGCCGGGCTGACGTTCGCCGCTGCCGCGCAGTTCCTGGGCGGACCCGCGGCCGATGTCATGGCGATCATGCTTGTGACCAGCCTGTTCGCCGCGCTCCTGGCCTTCCACAACGCCATCTCCCGGTACGTGTTCGCCCTCGCCCGCAAGGGCGCGGCACCGCGCGCACTGTCCCGCACCCACGCCAAGCACGGTTCCCCGCATATCGGCTCGGTCGCCCAGACGATCTCCGCGACGGTGGTCGTGGGGGTGTTCGCGCTCGTCGGCGCGGACCCGGTGCTGGAACTGTTCACCTGGATGGCGGGTCTGGCCACCGTGAGCATCCTGGTGCTGATGGTGCTCACCAGCGTCGCGATCATCGCGTTCTTCGCCCGCACCCGGCTGGATACCCGGCTCTGGCACACTCGCATCGCTCCGGTGCTCGGATGCGTGGGCCTGGTGGCCGTCACCGGGTTGGTGCTTGACAACTTCACCACGCTGATCGGCGGGTCGGAACTGCTCGCAGACATCCTGCTGGCCGTGATCGCTCTGTTCTTCGTCGCCGGACTGGTCGTCGCCCGGGTCACCCGGCAGAGCCGGGCGGATGTCGGGCAGCGTCGCGAACTCACCCCCACGATCTGAGTCCGGCGATGTTCGAGATCCCTGCCGTGCACGCGGCGATGCTCGTCGGAGCGGTCGGCGCGATCGTGCCGATGTGGCGGGCACACGGCACGGACTGCCGGGTGCGCATCGCGCACGGCGCGATGGCGGTGTCCATGGTCGCGATGATGATCCCCGGCGTGCCGGCGGGGATTCACCTGCTGGGGGGTGCCGTCCTCATCGCCCTCGCCGTGTTCGTCACCGGTGAGACCATGCACCGCCGGACCGCCGTGCCCTGCGCGGTGGACCTCACCGCCATGGGGGTGCTGCTGCTCCTGGCCCCGACGTCCGCTCCCGCCCCGGCGGCGTCGGCGCCGGTGCCGTCGGGCCACCACCACGGTGGCGCTGGATTCTCGACGGGCTTGCTCCCACTCCTCGTGCTCGTGTGCTGGGCACTGTTGACACTGCATCTCTTTCGCTCCACCCCGCGCCGCGAGCGCCGGTCCGGCGTCAGGACCGCGGCGGCGGGATCCGCACTGATGATCCTGGGCATGGCCCCCATGGCCGTCTGACCGCTCTCGCAAAAAAGCAACCTGGAGGAACCGATGAGTTACGCCGATGCCGTCTACATCCACGGCAAGGTCTTCACCGTCGACGCGAATTTCACGATCACCACCGCCCTCGCGGTGCGTGACGGACTCGTCCACGCGGTGGGCAGCGATGCAGAGATCGAAACCCTGATCGGACCGGACACCGTGGTCACGGACCTCGGGGGGAAGACGATCCTCCCGGGTATCAACGACTCGCACCTGCACGCCATCGCCTACGGGCTCGACACCCCGCCGCTGTCGCTGGACGTGTCGTTTCCTGCTGTCCGGTCGATCGCGGACGTCCGTGAACTCGTGCGGGAGGCCGCCGCTGCGGCCGAGGACGGCGAGTGGATCATCGGAACCGGCTGGGACGACGGGTATCTCGACGAGTGCCTCGCCGAGGCCGGTCGGACGCCGAACCGTTGGGATCTCGACGAGGTGTCCCCGAACAATCCCGTGTTCCTGCAGGACTTCTCGCGGCACACGTCGTGGGTGAACAGCGCGGCGCTGGCGCTCGCCGGGGTGGACGAGACCACGCCGCTCCCGCCAGGCAGCCTCATGCCCGTCGGCGAGGACGGCCTGCTGACCGGCATCGTCATGGAGGGTGCGCAGGCCCTCGTGCAGCGTGTTCTCCCGGCCCTCACCCGGGAGCGCCGGGAGGAGGCACTCCGCTCGGCGATCTCGATCCTGCAGAGCGAGGGCATCACCAGCTTCACCGATCCCGCGATCGGCCCCGGCGGCGAGGCCCTCGCCGGTGGGGCGATGGGCGCCGAGGGTCTCGCGGTGTACGCCGATCTCGCCATCCGCGGAGAACTGGGCGCCCGCGTCAACCTTCTCCTCCTGCCCACCGGAATGTCCGGATCTGCAGAGGATTTCGGACAGAACCTCGCGAACATCGACGTTCCGGAATCGGTGGACCCGAAAATGTTCCGGGTTCTCGGGGTGAAGGTGTTCGCCGACGGCATCCCGCCGAGCAAGACCGCGTGGATGCACGAGGAGTACATCGGCGGCGGCTGCGGCTCCCTCTGCGTCGGCGGCGACACCGACGAGCGTCAGGTGTACGAGGTGACCGAGATGGTCCGCATCGGCCACGAGGCCGGCTACCAGATCGGTGTGCACGTCACCGGTGACCGTGCCATCGACACCGTCGCCGACGCGATCATCGCCGCGCAGAACGCGCACCCCCGCGAGGATGCCCGGCACTACCTGATCCACGGCGACTTCATCAGCGAAGCTACCCTGAAGCGACTGGCCGAGAACGGCATCGGCGTCAACATGAACCCTACGATCAAGTGGACGATCGCCGACCTGGAGGTCGGGGTGGTCGGGACCGAACGAGCCGCCTACGAATGGCCGTATCGCAGCGCCGTCGAATCCGGGGTGCACCTGATGAGCAGTTCCGATGCACCGGTCACACCGCCCGATTGGCGTCAGGGCATCTCGACGATGATCCTGCGCGAGAGCAAGGCCAGCGGTGCGGTGAGCGGGCCCGACCAGTGCATCGGCCTCGCCGACGCCGTCCGCACCTACACGATCAACGCGGCCTGGCAGGACTTCGCCGAGGACTGGAAGGGATCCCTCGAGGCCGGCAAGGTGGCCGACCTGTGCATCCTCGACGGCGACCTCGAGACCATCGACCCGCACGACATCCCGGCAATGCAGGTCGTCGCCACCGTGCTGGGTGGGGAGGTCGTGTTCCAGCGCGTCGCCGAAAGCGTCGCGTAAAGCCTCTATCGATACGTCAGAACTGCCGGTTCGCCGCTCGGTCGGCGAACCGGCAGTTCTGCGTCCTACCCCATCTGCCGGTTCACTGAGCCCATGCTGCCTCCGCGATCCAGTACTCGCTTCCGTCGGCGCTGATTCCGCGTTGCCAGTCGGTGGTCCGTCTCAGGTTCGGTTCGACGCGCGCGGTGGCCGCGTCGGCGCCGTCCGGTCCGTCCTCGCGGGTCTGCCAGTGGACCCAGTTCACTTCGTTGCCGTCCTCGTCGTGCACGAAGAGGTCGACGTGGTGCCACCCGTAGCGGTGGGTGTCGGCGTAACAGGTCAGGAATGTTCGGTGATGATGCGAATAGTCCACGAGGTACCTCCGGGGCCGCGGTGGTGTTTCCCACCACGCTAGAACCGGATCGCGCCCAACGGAATCCAAGAAACCTTTAGCTGCGTGAGGGTCGGTCGCTCAACGGTTCGGATCGGCGGGCAACGTAAACGTGAAGACCGCCCCGTGCGGATCGTTCTCGCGCGCGGTGAGTGTCCCGCCCTGGCGGGAGATGATGCGGTGGCTCAGCGCGAGCCCGATTCCGTGACCCGTGGACTTCGAGGTGAACGCGCCGTCGAAGATTCGGCCGTCCGGGATGTGCGAGAGACCCTTGCCGTGGTCCTCGACGCTCACGACGCCCTCCGTCTCGGTGATGTCGGTGCGTACCGTCACGATGCGGTCGGCTGCCGGCCATTCCGCCATCTCGTCGATGGCGTTGAAACACAGGTTCAGAATGACCTGCCCGGTGAGCACACGTTCGCACACGACGGCAACCGTGTCGTGCGCCCGGAGGTACTCGACGTGAACTCCCTTCTGCCGCGCCCGGATGTCGATGAAATACGCGCATTCGTCGACGATGTCGTTGAGATCGACGATCTGCTGGGACTCCTCGAGTTGTGTCACGTATTCACGCAGACTCCGGACGATCTGATTGGCCCGGTCGATCTGCTTGCGCGCCTCCCCGAGGCCCCAGCTCACCTCGTCGTGACCGCTCCGGCCGTCGTCGAGGCGGCTCTGCGTACCGGCGATGAAATTGGTGGCGGCCGCGAGCGGCTGGGCCAACTCGTGGGCGATGGCCATGGCCATGTCGCCCATCGCGTTGTAGCGGGCCAGGTAATTGAGGTACTGCGAGTCCCGTTCGTGCTCCTGCTCGGTGCGGACGTGTTCGGTGACGTCGTGGAAGAGCAGGAGGTGGCCGCTCAGATCGTTCTCGATACCGATGTGCTGGCAGCTCCCCGCATGCCACCGGCGCTCGCCGGGTGTCAGTTCCACCTCGTAGCGCAGGCTCTGGGAACCCCCGTCGGCGGTCGTCAGTTCCAGGGCGCGTCGCACGCTCTCCCGTGACTGACCCGCCCGGCAGAATTCCGTGAAGCGTTCGCCGACAAGCGATGCCACCGGAACCTTCAGGAGCTCCGACGCCGCCTCGCTCGCATACGTGATCCGGCTGTCGTCGTCCAGGACGAGGATTCCTTCGGCCATGTTCCGCAGGAACGCGGCCAGCCGGGCCTCGGTACGGGTGAGGTCGGCCTCGGTGCGAGTGAGGTCGCGGCGCATCGACGTTTCCTGCTCGATGTCGCGGAACTGCACCATCACCACGGTCCGGGCATTCAACTCGACCCGGATCGCGATCGCCTCCGTCAGGACTTCTCGCCCGCTCTTCGCGCGATACGCCCATTCGATGACCGCCGCCCCGTTGTCGACGGCCTCCTGCAGCCACCGCCGTCCCACCGACCTGCGGTACCGCTTCGCCGGGGAACTCATATCGGGCGCCTTGAGCGGTTTGAGCTCTTCGACCGTGAACTCGAGCAGTTCGGACGCCGCCCGGTTCGCCCAGAGGATGTCCTTGGTGGCCGCATCGTGGACCAGGACGCAGTAGCGAAGGGACTCGACGAGTCGTTCGTAGTCGGACGGCGCGAGATCGGACAATGCAGCCTCCTTCGGCTCATCTCGAGTCTACTGAGCGGTCGGACCGGGAGCGCGATAGGGAAATCCTTTACTCCGAGGCGACATCTCTGCACGTCCGCGGGAGGAAGCACCGATTGAGTGATGCCCGCCACCGCAATAGCGTCAATTCGACACGAAAAACGCCACACCCCTTCTACTTCGCGTCGATCGGAGTATTTGATGACCAACGCACCGACCCTCGACACGACAGATGCCGCCGCGAACGGGACGCTGTCATTCGAGGACGTCCTCGAGCACGTCGCATTGCGGCGGGAAGAGTTCGCTCGCCAGAAGTTCGTGCCTCGCGACATGATCGACGAGTTCAAGCAGATCGGCATCTACCGCGCGGCGACACCCCGCCAATTCGGCGGCGACGCGCTCCCCCCGAGCGAGTTTCTGCGGATGATCGAACGCATCTCCGCGGTGGACGCGTCGGCGGGCTGGGTTGCCAGCTTCGGCTCCGCGCTCGTCTACCTGGCGGCACTGCCGCTCGCGACGCAGGCGGAGTTGTACAAGGACAGCCCCGACCTCGTCTTCGCGGGCGGGCTGTTCCCGGTGCAACCCGCCGAACAGGTGCCCGGAGGTCTGAAGATTCACGGGCAGTGGAAATTCGCCAGCGGATGCAAGGGCGCCGACATTCTCGGCGTCGGGATTCGCGGCGGCGACTCCACGGCGGGGAAGCCTCGCACCGCCCTGCTGTGGCCGAAGGACGTCGAGATCGTCGAGAACTGGGACGTGGTCGGTCTGTCGGGTACCGGAAGCCACGAACTGAAGGTCCACGGCGTCGTCGTACCCGAGGACTGGACGTTCATCCGGGGCGGGACCCCCACCGTCGACGAACCCCTCTACCGCTACCCCTCCATCGCGTACGCCGCCCAGGTCCTGGCCGTCGTCAATCTCGGAGTGGGCCGTGCTGCGCTCGACTACGCGATCAAGGTCGGAGCGGGACGCACGGGAATCACCGGAGCGCCCAAGCTCGCCGATCGCGCCTACTATCGCATCGACCTGGCCAAGGCGGAAGCGACACTGAGGTCCGCCCGTGCCTTCTTCTACGAGGTCACCGACGAGGCGTACGCCACGGTGGTCGCCGGCGACCCCGTCCCGGACAAGCTTGCGGCACTTCTTCGCCTGTCCTCGACGCACGTGGCCAAGGCGGGCGCGTCCGCCGTGCACACCGCATTCCAGTTGTCGGGCACCGGCGCGATCTACGACGGCAACGCGATGCAGCGGTACATGCGCGAGGCCCTGGTCCCGCCGCAGCACGCCTTCCTCGGCGACGGCATCTACGACAGCGCCGGTGCGGTGCTCATGGACATCCCGCCGTTCCCCGGCTTCATCTGACCACCCCGTTCGAATCGAGGAGACCATCGTGAGTGACACCAAGACCGCACCGCTGCGAGTCCTGTTCTGCATCGGCATCAACCAGAACTTCTTCGACCTCCCGACCGGCCAGGGCGGGCTGGTGTGGAAGGCGTTCTCCGGGATGATGGACGCGGTGGCCGACACACCGGGCGTCCGGGTGATCGGGGACATCGACGACGACAGCCACATGGTCGGACCGTCGGACGGCTGGCCGTGGACCTGTTACATCCTCGCCGACGTCGACACCCAGGAGACCGTCAAGGCCGTCTGCAACCTCTTCCGCACCACCCCGGTCGGCGAGTACACGCTGTGGCGATACGCGAAGATCGAAGCCCGCATCGGCCGTGCACTCACCGTCCGCGAGGACGTCGACCTCGGCGCGTGAGCAGTATGCACTCTACGACCGCGGCCGAGCTCGTCGAGAGCCGTGCGGCCGTGCACCGCGTGATGTGCCGCTACATGGAACTGTGCGATGTTCCCTCCGTGGCGTTTTCGGTCGAGGAACTCGCCTCGCTGTTCACACCCGACGCGGTGTGGGAAGGCATCGGTACCGAGTACGCGCACAAGTTCGGCACGCGTCGGGGCCTGCCGGAGATCGTCGGAATGCTCACCGCGTACCTTCCACCGAACTCCCATTTCCGCGCAAATGTGCACTTGCTCGGCAATGAGCAGATCGAGGTGGACGGCCCCGAGGCCCAGGGGCGGTGGATCATGCAGCAGCTGTCGCGATACGAGGACGGATCGGCCGAACTGCTCGTCGTCCGCATCACCGCCGAGTGTGAGGTCCGGGGCGGTACCGCCCGAATCAAGCACTTCACGACCGAGAAGCTGTTCGTCACTCGCCTCGACGAGGCGACACGACTGCTCGAATCGAATGGAAAGAGAACGTGATGACCACTTCGCTGGATCCCACCAACTTCGCGGACCTCGCCACGGACGACCGCGTGGACGGATCGCTGTACACCGACCCCGATATGTTCGAGGTGGAACTCGAGCGGATCTTCTACCGCACCTGGGTATGGGTTGCCCACGAGAGCGAGATCCCCGAGGCCGGAAGCTACAAGATGGCGACCATCGGCCGGCAACCGGTGATCGTCAACCGCGACCGCAAGGGAAACTTCAACGTCCTGCTGAACCGGTGCCGCCACCGCGGGGCCAGCGTCTGCGAGGTCCCCAAGGGCAAAGCGAACGGGTTCACCTGCCCGTATCACAGCTGGTCGTATGCCCTCGACGGTCGTCTGCGCGGAATTCCGTACCCCGACGGTTACGACGAGAACCTCGACAAGAAGGACCTCCCCCTCCAGAGTCTGCGGGTGGAGTCGTACGCCGGCATGATCTTCGCCAGCTTCAACCCCGACGTCGAACCCCTCGACGACTTCCTCGGCGACGCGAAGGTGTGGATGGACCTGTTCATGAAGCAGGGCGCCGGATACCCCGTCAAGACGCAGGGCGAACATTGCTTCCGCTTCCGCGGGAACTGGAAGATCCAGTTGGAGAACACCACCGACGGATACCACTTCCCGATCGTGCACCGGTCCTGGATGTCCTCCGTCGACGCCGAGACCGCCGACATGCTCTCCTTCATGACCGACGACAACGCCGTCACCCACGCTCTCGGAAACGGCCACAGCGTCGCGATCATGGTCCCGGAGCACGTCGACCTGGACCACGACGACGGCACCGAGAAGATTCAGGCGCGTTTCGACCACATCGTCGAAGAACTGTCGAAGACGATGCCCGCCGACAAGGTCCGCCGCATCGTCCGCTCCATGCACGGCGCCGGGTTCAACCTGAACATCTTCCCCAACGTCGCGATGTCGATGTCGTTCTTCCGGGTGCTGCGACCGATCTCCGTCGACGAGACCGAGATCCGGCACATCGCCCTCGGCATGGACGGCGGACCGGAGATCGTCAACCGCGAACGCCTCCGCATCCACGAACATTTCCAGGGCCCGTTCGGGTTCGGCAGCCCCGACGATTCCGAGGCCTGGGACCGGGTCCAACGCGGGTCCCGCGGCGCACCCGGAATGCCGATCATGGTGAACCGCGGTCTGGGTCGTGAAGCGCTCGACAGCGACGGACACCGCACCTCGCACGTCACCGACGAAACCGGGATGCGCGAGGCCTACGCAATGTGGAAGAGGATGATGACCGATGAGCACTGACCTGATGACCGCCCAACTCGCCGACACCCGCGTACTGCAGGCGATCGAACTCATCTGGCACGAAGCGGCCCTCCTCGACGCCAAGGACTACCAGACCTGGGACGCCCTCTGGACCGACGAAGGCCGGTACGTCATCCCCATCGACCCGGACACCGACGACTTCGACGGATCGCTGAACATGGTCAACGACGACACTCGCATGCGGCGCATGCGTATCGAACGCCTGACCTCCGGCTACTCGATGTCCGCGCTCGCCGCCGCCCGGACGGTCCGCACCGTCTCGCGGTTCACGGTCGAGGAACGGACCGAGGACTCGATCACGGTGAGGTCTGCGCAGATCCTCGTGGGCTTCAAGCGCGACGACCAGCAGACCCTCGCCGCCGACGTCACGCACCGCGTTCGCTACACCGAGAGCGGGCCGCGGTTGGACCTCAAGGTCATCCGGCTCGTCAACTCCCAGGCAGCGGTCAACGCCTCCGGCTACCTACTCTGACCAGCACTTTCCGAACCTTATCGATCGAACAGGAGCTCGACGTGGATTCTGTCGCAGTAGTCACCGGCGGCGGACGCGGCCTCGGTGCCGCGATCGCACAGCAATTGCACGACCGCGGATACCGCGTCGCGGTCACGGACATCGACAGCGGTGCCGCGAAAGAGACTGCGGCGGAGCTGGATCCGGACGGCGACACGGCCATCGGCGTGGAACTGGACGTTCGGAAGAGGACGAGTTTCGAAGCCGTCCGTGACCGGGTGATCGCGGAGTGGGGCGGCATCGACGTCCTCGTCAATAATGCCGGCCGGTCGCAGACGGGCTCCTTGATGGACATCGCGCCGGAGGAATTCTCCGACATCGTCGAGATCAACCTCAACGGGGCCTTTCTCGGCTGCCAGGTGTTCGGAAGCTACTTCGCCGAGAAGCGATACGGCAGAATCGTCAACATCGCGTCGCTGGCGGGACAGAACGGTGGCACGGCGACCGGCGCGCACTACGCCGCGGCCAAGGGCGGCGTCGGCACCCTGACCAAGGTTTTCGCACGCGAACTCGCCCCGTCGGGTGTCACGGTGAACGCGGTCTCCCCGGGACCGCTGGACCTGCCGGTCGTGCGCGAGACGGTGCCCGCGGAGAAGCTGGCCGCCATCCTCACCACGATTCCGGTGGGCACCCTGGGCTCGCCCGATTTCATTGCCGAGACCGTTGCCCTGCTCGCATCGCCGACGGCCGCGTCGGTCACGGGTGCCTGCTGGGACGTCAATGGCGGCCTGTACATGCGCTGACCCCCGCCCGCGGGCGACGGGTCGCAGCACCGGAGGAAGAATCACCATGAGCATGTTCACTGTCACTGTCGCGGACATTGTCGAGGAAACGCCGGACATCAAGTCGTTCCGGTTTGTTCGGACGGACGGGTCACCGTTCGACCCGTACCCGGCCGGCGCCCACATCGACATTCTCGGTCCCACCGAGGTCCTCACCCAGTACTCTCTGTGCAGCCCGCCGCACGAGTCCGAATCGTACGTTGTCGCCGTCAAACGCGAGACCGGCCCGCGCGGTGGCTCGGCCGCGCTGCACGATCGTGTGAGGATCGGCAGCGAGTTGCAGATCAGCCGGCCCCGCACACTGCTCACGCTCGCCGAAGACGCGGACCGGCACATCCTCGTCGCGGCGGGGATCGGGCTGACCCCGATGCTCAGTCTGGCGTTCGCGTTGCACCGGCGGAGACAGCAGTTCGACCTGCACTACTTCGCGCGGACGAGGGCGCAGGCCGCGTTCGTCGACCTGCTGGAGAGCGCGGATTTCCGCCGGGACGTGCACCTGCACTTCGGCCTGACGAGGGACGATCAGCTCTGCGCGCTCGAGAAGATCGTGGCGGACGCGTCGGCCGCCACCCACGTCTACACCTGCGGCCCCGAAGGTTTCATGGATCGGGTCCGCGGGCTGGCCGAACCCGCGGTCGGTGAAGACGCGGTCCACTTCGAACACTTCGAGGCGGCGACGCCTGTAGCGACCGGGTCGGACACGGCGTTCGAGGTGGAACTCGACACGGGCGAGGTGTTCGAAGTGCCTGCCGGAAAATCCATCGCCGACGTACTCGAAGAGAACGACATCGGGATCGACACGTCCTGCAGGGAGGGTATCTGCGGCACATGCGTCCTGGACGTGCTGGAGGGCGAACCCGACCACCGCGACAATTGCCTCACCAAGAGTGAGAGAAAGGCGGGAGACAGAATTGCCGCGTGTGTGTCGCGCGCGAAATCCGACCGGCTCGTCGTCGAACTTCCCTGAAAGTGCCGAATAATTTCAGGTCACGGCAATTCCGGCCTGCAGAATATCGCGGACGAGAACGGCGATGCTTTCTGCTCCGGTCTTTTCCTTGATACGGGTGCGATGCACGTCGACCGTCTTCACGCTGATACCCAGCTCCTTGGCGATGTTCTTGCTGGGCAATCCGTCGAGGACGAGTGCGAGAATTTCCCTTTCGCGCACCGTCAGCGTGTCGATCCGGCCCTGCAACTCTGTTCTGTTGCGTCGCTCGCCGAATCGTTGACGCGCGACCCGGAGCGCATCCTGAATCACGTCGAGCATGTGCTGCGGATCGTAGGGCTTTTCGATGAACGTCAGCGCACCCCGCTGCAGCGCCCGCACCGACATCTTGATGTCACCGTGTGCCGACACGAAGATGATCGGGATCGGGGATTCGTCGGCGAGGAGTGCCTCCTGGAGCTGGAATCCGCCGACTTCCGGCATCCGGACATCCAGAACGAGGCAGGCCGGGATGTCGCGACGGTACTCGTCCAGGAAGGACTGCACCGAGAAGTAGTACTCCGACGTGATGTTGACCGAATCGAGCAGCCATGCAAGCGATGCGCACAACTCCTGATCGTCGTCGACGATGTAAACCCGTGTTTCCTGCTGATCCATCGAATCCTGCCTCGCACAGATGACTTGCTTCCTCGTCCAGTGAACACCGACCGTAACGGAAGCGGTAGGCAACTGAAGGAATCCCCTACCCGGGTAGGCGACTTACTGCGAGAAAGTAGCGTCGCCGCCAATGTTCCCACCCAGGTGATTCGTCCTATTCTTCTCGGGGAACGCGGGCGCACCACGAAAGACACGACTTCCTGTTCCAACTCACGGAGGCTGAAAATGCCCGAACTCACTACCATGCAATTGAGCTTTCGCACCGCCATGGCGAACCTGCCCGCCGCGGTCAACATCGTGACGACCGACGGCCCTGCCGGGCGCTGCGGAATGACGGTGACCGCCGTCTGCTCGGTCACCGACTCCCCGCCCACCGCCCTGGTGTGCGTGAATCAGAACAGTGCGATGCACAACGTGTTCCGGCACAACGGCCGAGTCGGAATCAATGTTCTCTCCGGCGACGACGAAGAGCTGGCCATGCATTTCGCGGGCGCAACGAAAGTCGCGATGGCGGACCGCTTCCGCTGGGACATCTGGGAGGAAGACACCGGCGACGGTGTTCCGATCCTGCGCGCCGCCCACGTGGTGCTCGCCGGCCGGATCGCGGACAGCAAGACCGTGGGGTCGCATTCGGTGCTGTTCGTCGAACTGGACCGCGTGCAGACGCGCGAACACGGCGACAGCCTCGTCTACTTCCAACGGAAGTTCCACCGTTTGTCGGTTCCGGTCGAGTCCCCCGACTGGCTGTTCTACGACGAATGGTCCGACCCGATCACCGTGACGCCCACCCTCGTTCCCGCCGCAGCCGGAGGTAAATAGCCATGGTCACCTCGTCACCGCCCGAACAAGTCCCACAGAATTCCGACCTGCAGGTGCTCGCAGACACGCGCGCCGCCTTGACCTTTCGTCTCAGCGCCCTGGTCCTCGCACTGTTCCTGCCCCTGCCGATCCTCGGTGGGTTCACCTCGCTGCTGGACGGCGTCGTCTTCAGCGGTGTCACCGTGGCGTGGCTCTACGCGGTCGCGCAGTTCGTCGTCGCCATCGTCGTGGCCCGGTATTACATGGCACGGGCAGCCGAACTCGACTCCCGGACCGCCTCGCGGGCGAAAGGATAACAGCCATGAACCTCGTCTCCGCATCGCTCTTCGCGGCCCTCGTCGCCGTCACGCTGATGATCACCGCGTGGGCTTCCAAGAGGAACAAGTCCGCCGCCGATCACTACGTCGCGGGCGGCAGCCTCACCGGCAGGCAGAACGGTGTCGCCATCGCCGGCGACTTCATCTCTGCCGCCTCGTTTCTCGGAGTCACCGGTGCGATCGCCCTGACCGGTTTCAACGGGTTCTATCTCGCGGTCTTCGTGCCCGTGGCGTTCGTCCTCGCGATGCTCCTGATCGCGGAACCCCTGCGCAACCTCGGCCGCTTCACGCTGGCAGATGTCCTCGCCACCCGGTTCCCCGGCAAGGACGTGCGGTCGATGATGGCCATCAGCACGGTGGTGATCAGCGTGGTCTATCTCGTGTCGCAGCTGGTCGGGGCCGCGCTTCTGGTGTCGCTGCTGTTCGACCTCGACTACGCCGTGGCCGTGTTGATCATCGGAACGCTCACCACCGCATACACACTGGTGGGTGGAATGCTCGCCACCAGCTGGATCCAGATCATCAAGACCGGTCTTCTCATGGTCTGTGCCGTGGTGCTGTTCGTTCTCGTGCTGGTGCGGTTCGATTTCAACCCCTTCGGCCCGTTCAGCACGGCGCTCGCCGAGTTCGGGCAATCGTTCGTCGCGCCGCAGCGCACGTCCGGTGCCGCGTCGTTCGATCAGTTGTCGCAGACCGTCGGGCTCGTCCTCGGCGTGCTCGGCCTGCCGCACGTCATGATCCGATTCCTCACCGTTCCGGACGCGAAGCAGGCGAGAACGTCCGCCTACACGGCGATCTGGATCTTCTTCGCCTTCTACCTGCTGGTACCCGTGCTCGGCTACGGCGCCGCCAAGCTGGTCGGTGTCGAGGTGATCAAGTCCGAGAACAGGGGCGGCAACCTCGCGGTCGCCCAGCTCGCCGAGACGGTCGGCGGCGGCGTCCTGCTGGCGTTCGTCGCGGCCGTGGCGTTCGTGACCATTCTGGCCGCACTGTCCGGCCTGGTGATCGCAACCTCGGGTGCGATCGCACACGACCTGTACGGGCAGGTGATCAGGAACGGGTCGGTGTCGGCGAAGGCTCAGCACCGCGCAGCCCGGGTCGCGACGGTGGCCACCTGCGTCATCGGTGTCGCCATCGCGTTCGCGGCGCAGAAGCAGAACGTCGCGTTCCTCGCGTCACTGGGCATGTCCATCGCCGCGTGCGCGAACCTGCCGGCGCTGCTGCTGACCATGTACTGGAAGCGCATGACGGCGCGTGCCGTCATCTCCGGCATCGTGGTCGGGCTCGTCCTGTCGGTCACCGTCATCCTGCTCAGCCCGGTCGTGCAGGGACCGGACTCCATTCTCGGATTCTCGAACCCGGCACTCGCCGTGGCACCCCTCTCGCTGGCGGTGTCCATCATCGTCGCGCTGGTGTCGGCGCCGTCCGGGGAGACGAAAGCGCGAGCAGATCGACTCTTCTCGGTGATGCGCACCCGAGCGCTCACCGGGCAGACCGAGACGACGGACGACGACACGATGGTGGCGATGCAATGAAGACGGAACTACGGTCACCGAGCCCACTCCGGGACCTGGCGGAGCAGCTGGCGACGGGCGCGACGACGCCCATCGACGTGGCGGAGGCGGCACTCGCACGGATCGCGGAACTCGATCCGGAAATCCACGCCTGGGCCCACCTCGACGCCGACGCGGTGCGGTCCGCGGCCGCCCGGATCCAGGACAGCGGCCCGGACGGCGCACTCTGGGGCGTCCCTGTCGGCGTCAAGGATCTCATCGACGTCGCCGGGATGCCGACGCGCTGCGGTAGTGAGCGGCGGAGCACGGATCCGGTGACGACGGACGCCGACTGTGTGGCACGGTCGCGCGCACTCGGCGCGCTCCCGTTCGGCAAGACCGTCACCACCGAGTTCGGGTACTTCAAGCCCGGCCCGACCCGCAATCCCCGTGCCCTGGACCACACGCCCGGCGGGTCGTCGAGCGGCTCGGCGGCAGCGGTGGCCGCCGGCATGGTGCCGCTGGCGTTCGGCACGCAGACCGCGGGGTCGCTGACGAGGCCGGCGTCGTTCTGCGGAGTCGCAGGTTTCGTCACCGCCCACGGCGAACTCCCGACCGCGGGCATCACCGGGTTGAGTCCCAGTCTCGACACGGTGGGGCTGCTGGCACGGACCGTGCCCGATCTCCACTTCGCGTGGACAGCACTGCGCGACGGCACGCGGGCGCCCGTCCTCGTGCCTTCCGCGCCGCGCCGGCTTCGCCTGTGGAGTGGGTTCGAGCTCGGCGAGCTGTCCCGAGAGATGACGGCGGCGCTCAGGGCGACCGCCGATTCCGCAGAGTCGGCGGGGATCGAGTGCCGTGAGTTGGACGCCGCCGCAACGATCGTGGCGCTGACGGAACATCACCACACGGTGATGGCGTACGAGGCGGCCGGGGAACGTGCCGCCGAGGCCGCGCAGACCGACAAGATCAGCGCACCCCTCGCCGAATTGTTCGCCGCGGGGGCGGCGGCCACCGAGGCGGACTACCGTGCCGCCCTCGCCGGCATCCGCGAGACCCGACAGCTGCTGCTCGCGGCGTTGGACGAGGACGAAGCCATCCTCGGGCCCGCGGCTCTCGGCGCCGCTCCACCCGGGCACGGCGCGACCGGGACGCCCATTCTGAGCCGACCGTGGCAGGCCCTGGGACTGCCGGTGGTCACGATCCCCGGGAAGCGTGACGGCGCGGGCCTGCCCCTCGGATTGCAGCTGATCGGACGTCCCGGTGCCGAGCAGCGCCTGTTCGAGACAGCCGCGTGGCTGGAATCCGTGCTCTGACAACGACAGGAAGGCGTCAGTCGACGAAGATCGACGGCTGGCGTTCCTTCCACGGCGCCGCCTGCTCCAATTGCGCGGCCACCTCCAGTAACAGATCTTCTCTGCCGGTGGCCGCGACGAGTTGGATCCCGATGGGGAGGCCCTCCGGGCTCAGCGCGAGCGGCAGGCTGATCGCGGGGTTTCCGGACACGTTGAACGGTGCGGTGAACGGCCCGAACTCGAAGATGCGGCGTAGCCACGAGCGCACGCTGTGCCGGGGGTCGTCGTAGTCGAGGGTGCCGAGCGGCACCGGCAGCCACGCAACGGTCGGTGTCACGAGCAGATCGAATCGGGTGAAGAACAGCCCGATGGACCGGGTGACCCGGTGCTGCGCGTCGAGTGCAGCCGCGACGTCGAGTGCGGTGAACGCCTGGGTCTCCTGCAGCACCGTCCGCGAGACCGCCTCGAGCAGAGCGGGATCGGGCCTGCGTGGAGCCCGCAGGATCGCCGCGCCCGTGGCGATCGCAGTGAGTGTCGACGCTTCGACGACGTCCTCCGCGTCGAATTGCGGGCGCGTCTCCGTGACGGTGTGGCCGATCCATTCGAGGATCGTGCCGGCGACGACCGTGGCCTCCGATACCGTACTTTTCACCGACCGCCGGGGCGGCAACGGCGTCCAGCAGATGGGCCGTGTCGCGGACGATTCGGGTGAGGGCGAACTCGTAGATGTGCCCGAACCCGACCTCGCCGACCAGTGGGCCGCACGGGATTCGGCCGCGGCTCGGTTTCAGGCCGATGAGCCCGCAGCACGAGGCAGGCACCCGTAGCGAACCGGCGCCGTCGTTGCCGTGCGCCAGCGGAACCGCCCCCGCGGCGACGAGCGCGGCGGATCCTCCGCCGGTTCCCCGATCGAGTGCCCACGGATTGCGCGTCGGCCCGTACCGCGGATGCTGCGGCTACCGAGTGTGAACGGCACGCCCTTCGCGAACGGGCCGCTGTCCTTGATGACGAACGGCACCCCCGCCAGTGGACCGTCGGTCCGGTGGTCGAGGGCCGGATCGAACATGGGCAGGGTCAGTGCCCCGAGGTCGGCATCGGCCTGCGCGATCGCTTCGCGCGCAACGGATTCGACCTCCATCGCCGTCACCTCACCGGCCCGGATCAGCTCACTCAGGCCGACGGCGTCGAACCTGGTGTACTCGTGCAGTTCCAGCGGTCCCACTCCTCAGGTCGCGACGACCGTTTCAGTCTGACCTGGAGGGGCGGTGCGGCGCGACCGAATTTCTGCCGCCGTCACGTCGGTGGTCGACAGCAGTTCCTGTTCGCGGAAGGCTCGCGGCGAGACCCCGTACGTCTCCTTGAACAGCCGCGAGAAGTGCGACGAGTTGACGAGACCGTACCGGGCACAGATGGTTCCGATGCTGTCGCCGCGGAATCGGATGTCCTTGAGATCGCGGCGGCACTTCTCGAGCCTGCGGTGGCGGATCCATCCGGCCACCGTGTGTCCGTCCGCCTCGAACATCTTCTGCAGATGCCGCGTCGACACGTGGTGGTGGGCCGCCACTGCGGCCGTGTCGAGTGTGGGGTCGTGCAGGTGCGCGTCGATGAACGACTTCACAGCGAGCAGCAACGACGCGCCGGGAGCGGTGGCGTCGGCGGGCGCCTCCGATTGCACCGCGGCACCGAGCAGGTCGAGCACCGCGTCCTCGACGAGGGGGGTTGTCGGCATGGTGCCGGTCACGACGGAGTGGTGGAGGTTCGTCAGGAAAGGCGAGACGAGCGCGCCCATCCCGGTGCTGCCGCGGATGCGGCGCGCCGAGACGGTGCCCAGTTCCCGCGAGGCGATGCGGAGCAGTTCGCGGGGAAACATCAGCACGAACATGCTGAAGTCGCCCGCGAAGTGCAGGTCGTACGGCTTGCTGGTGTCGTAGACGGCGAAGTCGCCGGGCCCGAGCACGGCCTCGCGGTCGTCCTGGACGATGACGCCGCTGCCCGACAGTTGCAGGCCCACCTTCACCAGGCCTGGATCGGACCGCTTGATCGACGTGCGGGTCCGGCGGACGTCGACCGCGTGTCCCCCGACCTCGCTGAGCTGCAACCCGCCGAGCGCGGTGGTGCGCAGGGTCCCGGTGAAGCGCCCCGGTCCGTCCTCCGCCGTGGACACCACGGCGAGCGGGACGAACGCCGTGGAGACGGCCTGACGCCAGTGCTCGAACTGCCCGTCGTCACGCGCGGGCCCACCACCGAGACGCACCTTCGATCACCTCACAGAGCGGAGCGGTTGTCGATCAGTCGACGTGCCTTACCGAGTGAGCGTTCGAGGTCGCCGGGAGCGACGACGTCGACCTTCACGCTCACGCCGATCCTATTCTTCACCAGCTTCTGCAGTTCACCCGCGGCTCGCGCGTGGTCGTCGGTCACGGCGTCCGGACGCGATTCCACCCGCACGGTCAGCTCGTCCATGCGGCCCGGGCGGTCGAGGATGCACTGGAACTGGGGGGCCAGCGCCGGCACCGCCAGGATCAGCTCCTCGATCTGGGTGGGGAAGAGGTTCACCCCGCGCAGGATGATCATGTCGTCGGTGCGCCCGGTGACCTTCTGCATCCGCCGCACCGACCGCGCCGTCCCCGGCAGCAGCCGGGTGAGGTCGCGGGTGCGGTACCGGATGATCGGCATCGCCTCCTTGGTCAGCGACGTGAAGACGAGTTCGCCCTCCTCACCGTCGGGCAGCACCTCCCCGGTGACCGGGTCGATGATCTCCGGGTAGAAGTGGTCTTCCCAGATGTGCAGGCCGTCCTTGGTGTCGACGCATTCCATCGCGACGCCCGGGCCCATCACCTCGGACAGTCCGTAGATGTCGACGGCGTCCATGTTCAGCTGCTTCTCGAGTTCGGTGCGCATCTCCTCGGTCCACGGCTCCGCCCCGAACACACCGGTCCGCAGCGACGTCTTCGACGGGTCGATGCCCTTCTTGATCATCGCGTCGACGATCGTGAGCATGTACGACGGCGTCACCATGATCGCGTCGGGTTCGAAGTCCTCGATCAGCTGGATCTGGCGGTCCGTCATGCCACCGGACATCGGGATCACCGTGCAGCCCAGCCGCTCGGCACCGTAGTGCGCCCCGAGGCCACCGGTGAACAGCCCGTACCCGTACGCGACGTGCACCTTGTCCGTCGGCTTCACGCCACCCGCCCGCAGGCTCCGGGCGACCAGATCGGCCCAGTTGTTCAGGTCGCCCGTGGTGTACCCGACGACCGTCGGGCGCCCGGTGGTCCCGGACGACGCGTGGATGCGCGAAACCTTCTCCTGCGGCACCGCGAACATCTTGAACGGGTAGTTCGCCCGCAGGTCCGCCTTCGCCGTGAACGGGAACTTCGCCAGATCGGACAGGTCCTTCAGGTCACTCGGGTGCACACCGGCGTCGTCGAACGCCTTCCGGTAATGCGGAACGTTGTTGTACGCGTGGAGAAGTGACCACTGCAGACGTTCGAGTTGCAGCGACGAGATCCGGTCGCGCGTGGCGAACTCGATGTCCTGCGAGGGGGTGGCGATACTGGTCATTCTAGTCTCCGGGGTGTGCGGGCTGGGTATGGTCAGGCGTCGAAATCGACGGTCACGTTGTCGCTGACCGGGAAGGTCTGGCACGTCAGCACGAAGCCGGAGTCGACCTCGTAGTCCTCGAGCGCGTAGTTGCGGCGCATGTCCACGTCACCGCACGTGATCTTGGCGCGGCACGTTCCGCAGACGCCGCCCTTGCAGGCGAACGGAAGGTCCGAGCGGTACTTCTCGGCGGCGTCGAGGATCGACTCGTCCCGCGGCAGCGTCGCGGTGGTCGAGCGACCGTCCAGGACGAGCGTCACCTCACTGCTCGGCCCGGTGACGCCGGGTTCGCGGTGGGTTTCCATGGGCGGGGGCACGTCGTCGACGAAGAACAGTTCGTGATGCACGCGGCTCTTGTCGATCTGCAGGTCGCCGAGAACGGTCTCGGCGTCGGTGACCATGCCGTACGGGCCGCAGAGCCAGAAGTGATCGATGTCGGCCACCGGGACCACGGCGTCGAAGATGGCCCGGAGCCGGTCGGCGTCGAGACGGCCGGTGAACAGTTCGACCTCGCGGGGCTCGCGGGACAGGACATGGATGATGTCGAAGCGCGACCCGTACGTGTCCTTGAGGTCGGCGATCTCCTCGGCGAACATCACCGAGCGGGTGCGCCGGTTGCCGTACAGGAGAACGACTTCGGCCTCCGGGTTGGCGAGCATCGACGCGGCGATCGACAGCATCGGCGTAATGCCCGATCCGGCGGCGATCAGTACGTGGCGACCGCCGGCCGCCGGGTCGGCGACGAACGTTCCGCTCGGACCCTGCACCTCGATCCGGTCGCCGGGGCGGACGTCGCGCACGAGCCACGTCGAGAACAGACCGTCGGACACCTCGCGCACACCGACCCGCGGCGCGGAACCGGAAGGCGCGCAGATGGAGTACGAGCGGCGGTGTTCGACGCCGTCGATCGTCCGCCGCAGCGTGAGCGACTGTCCGGGACCGAACGCGAACTCGTCGGCGAGCTCGGCCGGAACGTCGAACGTGACCGCGACCGCGTCGTCGCACAGGGATTCGACGTCGGCGACGGTGAGGGTGTGAAACGCCCTGTTGCGCAACGCCGCACCGGGTTTCGGGGAGACCGCTGTGGTCATGGTCAGATTTCCTTCACGTGATCGAAGGGCTCGAGGCAGTCGAGGCACCGGTAGAGCGCCTTGCACAGCGTCGCCCCGAATTCCGAGTCGAGCCGGGTGTTCGCCGAGTGGCACTTGGGGCATGCCACGGGTCGCGGCTTGACGGTGAGCGTCAACGGCACCGGACCCGATGTGCGTCGCGGCGCGGGACCGGGTGTCGAGTAGCCGTTCTCGCGGAGCTTGCGCAGCCCGTTCTCACTGATCCAGTCCGTGCTCCACGGCGGCGACAGAACGGTCCTGACCTCGACGCTGCCGAACCCGGCGTCCTGCAGGGTGTGCTCGATGTCGTCCCGCATGGTGGCCATCGCGGGGCAACCGGAATAGGTGGGGGTGATGGTCACGACCACCGACCCGTCGGCGTATTCCTCGACGTCGCGCAGCACACCGAGATCGGCGAGCGTGAGCATCGGCATCTCGGGGTCGAGCACGGATTCGGCGAGGCGACGGGCGTCGCTGCGCACGGCGGTGGTCATGTCACCACACTCCTTCGGGGTGCGCCCGGGCCACGCTCTGCATCTCGGCGAGCAGCAGTCCGAGCGACTCGGTGTGCAATCCCTGCCGTCCTGCCCGGCCGCCGACGGTGCCGACGGTCCGGCCGGTCGGTGCGGTGAGCTCGGCGGCGCGCAGCACCTGTTCGAGCACGGAATCGAATTCCTCACGCACGTCCCGCGGGTCGACGCCCACCCCCACCGCCGCGAGCGCGAGCTCCTCGGTGGTCGGGACGAACAATTCCTCGACATACGGCCACACGTGGGTGAGCGCCGCTTCCATCCTGGTCTTCGACTCCTCCGTGCCGCAGCCGAGCGTCACAACCCAGCGGGCCGCGTAGTCGCGGTGGTAGGTGAGTTCCTTGACGCCCTTCACCGCGACCGCCGCGAGGACCGGGTCCCGGGACGTGCGGAGACGATCGAACAGCGCGAGACGCCACGTCGAGAACACCAGCAGTCGCGTGATCGACTGAGCGAAGTCGCCGTTGTCGAGTTCGGCCAGCCGGGTGTTGCGGAACCGATTCTCGTCCCGGAAGAACGCGAGCGCGTCCTCGGCGGGAATGGGGCTCGTCTCCGAGATGTACGGCACCACCGACGCGTCCGCCGCGGCCGCCCGGGCGAGCAGCAGTCGCGCCTGACCGAGCAGGTCGAGCCCGACGTTCGCGAGCGCAACCTCTTCCTCGAGTTCCGGTGCGCGCGTGCTCCACTCGGCGAGACGCTGTGAGCTGATCAGTGCATCGTCACCGAGCATCAGGCAGTAGCCGGCCAGCGCGGAGAGGTCGACGTCCTCCGGAACCGTGGTGTCGACACCCGCGAGGGGGTCGTCGAAGCTGGTGCCGAACGCCCACTGGCCGTGGCTGTCTTCGTCGACGAGGCCTTCGTAAGCATTGTCGTGGTCGGTCATCGTCAGCCTCACATGTGGGGAACGTTGTCGGGGATCTCGTAGAACGTGGGGTGCCGGTACACCTTGTCGCCGCTGGGCGCGAAGTAGGGATCCTTCTCCGACGGGCTGGAGGCCACGATCGAACTGGACCGCACCACCCAGATGCTCACGCCCTCGTTGCGGCGGGTGTAGACGTCCCGGGCGTGCCGGACGGCCATCTCGTCGTCGGCGGCGTGCAGGGATCCGACGTGAACGTGGTTGAGTCCGCGCTTGCCGCGCAAGAACACCTCGTACAGGGGCCAGTCCGCGCGCACTGCGTTGTCGTCCGTGTTCATCGTGCGTTCTCCTTGCTGCTCTCGCGGCGGGCGAAGGCCGTCGCGGCCTCCCGCACCCACGCCCCGTTCTCGTGTGCTGCCCGCCGGTTGGCGACGCGCTCGACGCTCGATGCGCCGTTGCCCTTGATCACCTGCATGAACTCGCTCCAGTCGGGCTCACCGAAGTCGTGAGCGCCGCGCTCGGCGTTCCACTTCAGGTCCGGATCCGGGAACGTCACGCCGAGCACCTCGGCCTGCGGGATGGACATGTCGACGAACCGCTGACGGAGTTCGTCGTTGGTGTGCCGCTTGATGCGCCACTTCATGGACTGCTCGGAGTTGGGCGATTGATCGTCCGGCGGTCCGAACATCATCAGCGCCGGCCACCACCAGCGGTTCACCGACTCCTGCACCATCTCGCGCTGGGCGTCGGTGCCGCGCATCATCGTCATCAGCAGTTCGAAGCCCTGACGCTGGTGGAACGACTCCTCCTTGCACACCCGGATCATCGCCCGCGCGTACGGCCCGAAGGAGCTGCGGCACAACGGGACCTGGTTGCAGATCGCGGCGCCGTCGACGAGCCAGCCGATCACGCCGACGTCGGCGTAGGTCAGCGTCGGGTAGTTGAAGATCGAGGAGTACTTCTGCTTGCCTTCGATCAGCTTCTCGGTGAGGTCGGCGCGATCGGCTCCGAGCGTCTCGGCGGCCGAGTACAGGTACAGGCCGTGCCCGGCCTCGTCCTGAACCTTCGCCATGAGGATCGCCTTGCGGCGCAGCGACGGCGCGCGGGTGAGCCAGTTGCCCTCCGGTTGCATGCCGATGATCTCCGAGTGCGCGTGCTGCGCGATCTGCCGGATCAGCGTCTTGCGGTAGCCGTCGGGCATCCAGTCCCTCGGCTCGACCCTCTGGTCGGCCGCGATGGTGTCATCGAAGAGCTCTTGCAGCTCATCGGAAGCGTGTGACGTGGTCATATGTCCTACCTCTATTACCGAATGATCGGTTGGTATCAAGTATGCATGTCAGCCCCCGCCCACACAAGGGCGGGCGCCGAATTACGTCAGTGGCCTTCGAAGGCGGGCGTGCGCTTCGCGAGGAACGCGTCGACCGCGCTGCGGTGATCCTTCGACCGGCCGAGTTGCTCCGCGGCCTCACGCTCCCGCTCGAGCGCCTCCGACAGCCCGGTCGACGCCGCCGAGACCAGCGCCTTGACCTGCGCATACGCCGCCGTGGGACCGTCGGCCAGCTTCCGCGCCAGCGCGGCGGCCGCGTCCCCGAGTTCGGCATCGGGCACCACCCGGTGCACCAGCCCCCAGTCCAGCGCCTGCGCCGCCGTGAACCGGTCGCCGAGCATCATCAGCCCGGTCGCCCGGCTCGGTCCGAGCGCCTGCACCAGGGTGTGACTCAGCCCGGAGTCACCGGCCAGCGCGATCCCCGTGAACGCCGTGGCGAACTTGGCTCCCTCCCCCGCGATCCGGATGTCGGCGGCCAGGGCGATGCCCAGCCCCGCCCCGACACAGGCGCCGCCGACCGCGACGACGACCGGGACGCGGACCGCGGCCAGCGCCCGGAGCAGCGGATTGTAGTGCTCGGCGACGGTGTCCATCGCGTGCGCTGGGTCCGCCTCCAGCCCGGCGACGTGCTCGGCCAGGTCCTGGCCGACACAGAAGTTCTTCCCCTCCGCCTGCAGCAGCAGGGCGCGCACGCTGTCGTCGGCGGCGACCTTTTCCACCGCCGCCAGCAACTGTTCCTTCACCGCGCGGTCCAGGGCGTTGGACGCGCCCGCACGGCGCAGGGTGATGGTGGCCAGTCCCGCGTCCACGGAAAGTCCGACCACGTCGTCAGTGCTCATGAGAATGTGCCTCCTGCTGGTTGTGGTGTGGGTGGCCCGTCAGGACCAGGTGAAGAACCCCTGGCCGGTCTTGCGGCCGAGTTCGCCCTTGGCGACCTTCTCGCGCAGCAGCGCGGGCGGCGCGAACCGGTCGCCGAGCGTCTTCGCCAGGTGCTCGGCGATCGCGAGCCGGACGTCCAGTCCGACCAGATCGGTGGACCGCAGCGGTCCCATCGGGTGGCGATAGCCGAGTTCCATGGCCCGGTCGATGGACTCGGCGTCGGCGACGCCTTCCTCGAGCATCCGGATCGCCTCGAGCCCGAGGCACACGCCGAGACGGCTGGTCGCGAAGCCGGGAGAATCGTTGACCAGCACCTCGGTCTTGCCGAGCTGGGCGACCCACTCCCGGACCTTCTCGACGACGCCGGCATCGGTGGCCGGGGCGCGGACGATCTCGACGAGCGTCGACGCCGGAACCGGATTGAAGAAGTGCATGCCGATCAGCCGGGCCGGGTCGCCGAGGGCACTGCCGAGTTCGGCGATCGAGATCGAACTGGTGTTGCTGGCGATTACCGTCGTGGGCGACACCGTCTTCTCGACGAGCGAGAGCACGGATAGCTTGAGGTCGACCAGTTCGGGCACCGCCTCGACCACCAGATCCAGGGCCGGCGGGAGCGCATCGGGGGCGGCCACCGTGAAGACCCGTCCGAGGATCGTCGCGGGATCGACGTCGCCGAGCTTGCCGCGTTCGTGCGCGCGGTCGAGTCCGTCGGACACCCGCTTCACGGCCGCCTCCCGGTCGCCGCTCTCGGCGATGATGACGGTGGAGCCGAGGGTGGCGAAGACCTGTGCGATACCCGCGCCCATCCGGCCGCCGCCGACCACTCCGACGTTCTTCGGTGCTGTGCTCGTCATTTCTTCTTCTCCAGAAAGGCAGTCATGCGGTCGTGTTTGTCGCGGCTCTCGAACAGCACCGCCTGCGCGATGTCGTCGGCGAACGGGTGCGAGCCCGGTGCGTCGACGATCATCTTCGTGAGCTTGAGCGCCAGCGGCGCCGATCGGGTGATGCGGTCGATGACCTTGTGCGCTGCATCGATGTGCTCGCCGGGTGCGACGACACTCATCACGAGTCCGCTGCGCAGCGCGTCCTGCGCGTCGAGGTTCCGGCCGCCGAGCAGAACCTGCTTGGCGACGGACGTGCCGACCAATTCGGGCAACCGGTAACTGGCCCCGGCCGCGGCCATGATGCCCAGCCCCGGCTCCGGGTTCCCGAAGACCGCGGTCTCGGTGGCGATGCGGATGTCACAGGCGTAGGACAGTTCGGCGCCGCCGCCGAGCGCGTACCCGCTCACCACGGCGACGGTGGGCATCGGCAGCTTCGCGATGCGGTCGAACAAGTTGCGGTTGATGCCGGCGAACGCCTCGTCGCGGCCGCGCTCACGCAGTTCGGCGATGTCTGCGCCGCCGGCGAAGTGATCGCCCTCGCCGGTCAGCAACATCGGCTTCGGCGTCGCCTCCAGCGACGCGCACACCTGGTGCAGTTCGCCGATCATCTCCGCGTTGATCGCGTTGCGCTGTGCGGGACGATGCAGCGTGACCACCATGCGGTCGTCGCGGTCCTCGATCTTCAGTGTGTTCACGGCGCCTCGATCAACATCGCGACGCCCTGGCCGACGCCCACGCACAGCGTGGCCAGTCCGCGGCGGGCGCCTTCGCGTTCCATCCGGCCGAGCAGCGTCAGCAGGATCCGCGCACCCGAGCAGCCCAGCGGGTGGCCGAGCGCGATGGCGCCGCCGTCCGCGTTGACGATCGACTCGTCGAGCTTCAACTGCCGGATCACCCCGAGCGACTGCGCCGCGAAGGCCTCGTTGAGTTCGGCGGCGCCGAGGTCGGAGATCGACCAGTTGGCGCGGGCAAGGGCCTTGCGGGTGGCCGGGACCGGCCCCAGACCCATGACGTTGGGGGCGATACCCGCGCTCGCACTGGTGACGATGCGGCCGCGGACGGTCAGGCCGTACTTCTCCACCGCCGCCTCGCTCGCGACGACCAGGGCCGCGGCGCCGTCCGAGAGGGAGGAGGACGAGCCGGCGGTCACGATGCCGCCGGTGCGGAACACCGGTTTCAGCGAACCCAGCTTCTTCAGAGTGGTTCCCCGCCTGGGGGTTTCGTCGGCGGTCAGTTCACCGTCGCGCACCGGCACGGGCACGATCTCGCGCTCGAACCGGCCGGCGTCCACCGCCGCGATCGCCCGCTCCTGGCTGCGCAGCGCGAAGGCGTCGCTCTCGGCGCGGGTGATGCCCTCGAGCGCGGCGACCTCCTCGGCCGTCTCGCCCATCGACAGCGTCACCTTGCGGACGTCCGGTCCGGCCCCGGCCGGAACGTCACGGTCTGTCGCGGTGAACCGCGGGTTCGTGAAGCGCCAGCCGAGCGAGGTGTCGGCCACCTCCCCCGGACGTGCCCACGGGGTGCCGGGCTTGGCCATCACCCAGGGTGCGCGGGTCATCGATTCGACGCCGCCGGCGATCACGATGTCGGCCTCGCCGCTGCGGATGGTGTGCGCGGCGGACGCGACGGCGGTCAGACCGCTCGCGCACAGGCGGTTCACCGTGTAGCCGGGAACGCTGTCGGGCAGGCCCGCGAGCAGCACGGCCATGCGGGCGACGTCCCGGTTGTCCTCGCCGGCCTGGTTGGCGGCCCCGAGGATCACCTCGTCGACGGCGTCGCCCGGGATTCCGGCCCGGCGGGCGGCCTCGGCCACGACGAGACCGGCAAGGTCGTCGGGGCGCACTCCTGCGAGCGCTCCGCCGTATCGACCCTGCGGGGTACGGGCTCCGTCCACCAGAAACACTTCGGCCACAGTCTTCTCCTTCACGGGGGTGCCGTCTATTAATAACCGAATCTTCGGTCGGTACGCAAGGGGAGGTGATGGACGAAAAGTTGCGATGCTCCCTTGACAACCAGCGGCGGAAGCGACGATTCTGTTAACCGACCGAACGTACGGTGAAATGGAGTTGTCGTGAGCAAGTTACTGGAAAGCTACGCCGCCGGACGCTGGTACACCGCGCCGGACGAAGGAACGCCGCTGCTGAGCGCGGTCGACGGCTCCGAGGTGGCGCGCATCTCCGCGACCGGACTCGACCTCGGCGAGATGGTGACCTACGCCCGCGAGGTGGGCGGAGCGGCGCTCGCGAAGCTGACCTTCCACGAGCGTGCCGCTGTCCTCAAGGCGCTCGCCCTCACCCTCATGGCGGGCAAGGAGGAGTTCTACGCCCTCTCCACCTCGACCGGCGCCACCAAGCGCGACTCCGGCGTCGACATCGACGGCGGCTTCGGCACCCTCCTCAGCTATGCCGGCAAGGCCAGGCGGGAACTGCCCAACGACACCGTCTACCTCGACGGCGCGTTCGAGCAGCTGGGCAAGAAGGGCACGTTCCTCGGCCAGCACGTCTACACCTCGCGCCGCGGCGTGGCCGTCCAGATCAACGCGTTCAACTTCCCGGTGTGGGGCTTCCTCGAGAAGCTCGCCCCCGCGTTCATCGCCGGCGTCCCGTCCATCGTCAAGCCTGCGAGCCAGTCGGCCTATCTCACCGAACTCGTGTTCCGTCGCATCATCGAGTCCGGGCTGCTGCCCGAGGGTTCGGTCCAGCTGCTGTCGGGCAGCGCCCGCGGGCTGCTCGACCACCTCGGTGGGCAGGACTCCGTGGCGTTCACCGGATCCGCCGACACCGCGGCCACCCTGCGAGCGCACCCGAACGTCGTCGGTGAGGGCGTCCACTTCAACGCCGAGGCCGATTCGCTCAACGCGTCGATCCTCGGCTCCGACGTCGAACCGGGCAGCGAGGAATTCGACCTCTACGTCAAGCAGCTCGTCACCGAGATGACGGTGAAGGCCGGCCAGAAGTGCACCGCCATCCGGCGCGCCTTCGTGCCGTCGGCGTTGATGGACGACGTCATCGCCGCTGCCGAGGCCCGGCTGTCGCGCGTCGTGGTCGGCGCCCCCGACGCCGAAGGCGTCACGATGGGTGCGCTCGCCAGCCTCGAACAGCGCGACGAGGTCCTGAAATCGCTCCGCGGCCTGACCAAGTCGGCGCAGATCGTGGTCGGCGACCCGGAGAACTTCGACGTCGTCGGCGCCGACAAGGCGACGGGCGCGTTCCTGCCGCCGATCCTGCTGCGCTCCGACGACAAGGATGCCACCGAACCCCACGACATCGAGGCCTTCGGTCCCGTCAGCACCGTCATCGGATACGACAGCACCGACGAGGTCATCGAACTCGCCGCCCGCGGCAAGGGCAGCCTCGTCGCCTCCCTCGTCACCCGTGATTCCGCACTCGCCCGCGACATCGTGCTGGGCCTCGCCCCGTTCCACGGCCGCGTCCTCGTCCTCAACCGCGACGACGCCAAGGAATCCACCGGCCACGGCTCACCCCTGCCCGTCCTCGTGCACGGCGGCCCCGGACGCGCAGGCGGCGGCGAGGAACTCGGCGGTATCCGCGGCATCCTGCACCACATGCAGCGCACCGCGGTCCAGGCCACCCCCGACATCCTGACCGCGGTCGGAAACAAGTGGGTCACCGGTTCGCAGCGCAACGACGACGGCGTCCACCCGTTCCGGAAGAACCTTGCGCAGTTGCGGATCGGCGACACCATCGTCGGCGGCCCCCGCCAGGTCACCCTCGCCGACATCGACCACTTCGCCGAGTTCACCGGCGACACGTTCTACGCCCACACCGACCCCGAGGCCGCGGCCGCGAACCCGCTGTTCGGCGGCATCGTCGCCCACGGATACCTCGTCGTCTCCCTCGCCGCCGGTCTGTTCGTCGAACCGAATCCCGGCCCCGTCCTCGCCAACTTCGGCGTCGACAACCTCCGGTTCCTCACCCCCGTCAAGGCCGACGACAGCCTCACCGTCACGCTCACCGCGAAGCTCATCACGCCGCGCAGCAGCGCCGACTACGGTGAAGTCCGTTGGGATGCAATCGTCGTCAACCAGGACGGCGATCCCGTCGCAACGTACGACGTACTCACCCTCGTCGCCAAAGGAGAAAACGCATGAGCTTCAAGGTCGCCGTCTGTTACGGCCAGCCCGATGACCCCGAGGCGTTCGACGCCTACTACCGCGACACCCACATGCCGCTGGCCCGCAAGATCCCCGGCCTGACCGACTTCACGTGGGGCAAGTGCAGTGCCCTCGACGGCGGGACGCCGCCGTACTACGCGGTCGCGAGCCTCGTCTTCCCCGACGCCGACACCATGAAGTCCGGGTTGCAGTCCGAGGAGATGAAGCAGGCAGGCAAGGACGTCCCCAACTTCGCCACCGGCGGCGTCACCATGTACGTCCAAGAAGAAGAATCCGTCTACAACCAGTAGGAGAACCATGACTGTCGACGCGTCCGCGGAATGCCGCATCGCGCGGAAGATGTTCGAAGCCGACAATGCGTCCCAGGCGCTCGGCATCGAGATCCTCGAGCTCAGCCCCGGCCACGCAGTCGCGTCGATGGTCGTGGGTGAGACCATGGTCAACGGCCACGGCATCACTCACGGCGGGTTCGTGTTCACCCTCGCCGACACCGCATTCGCGATGGCGTGCAACGGATACGACACGCCCGCCGTCGCCGCCCGCGCCGACATCCGATTCCTCACCTCCACCCGCCTCGGCGACACGCTCGTCGCCGAGGCCGTGGAACGGGCCCGCTACGGGCGCAACGGCATCTACGACGTCACCGTCCGGCGCGGCGAAGACGTCGTCGCCGAGTTCCGCGGCGACAGTCGTGCGCAGCCGCGCCCGTGAGTACTTGTTAACCGCGGGACGTTAACAAGTACTCACGGGTGCGCAGCGCTTACGGGGGCCGCGTGCTTTCCGCGCTCGGACGCGGCGGCGTCGCGCGCTGCCCGCTCGGCGGCGGCCGCCTCGATGGCGATCGCGTGATCCACCGCGTGCGGCGCGATGCCCAGGTTGTCCAGCGTCTCCCACAGACTCGACAGGGCCGCCTTCGGGTCGAGGTAGTACTCCGACTCGCGGACGCGCCAGAATGTCCAGCCGCACCGTTTGAGTTCCTGCTCGCGTTCGAGGTCCGCGATCCGCTGTTCCGGGGTGGTCGAGAACGCGTCGCCGTCGCATTCGACGGCGAGTCTCATGGTGCCACCGGTGACGACGAGATCGATGCGCCGATTGTTCACCTCGACTTGCGAATTGACGTGGTAGCCGCGTTCGGCGATGTCGTTGAACACGCGCTGCTCGAGCAGATTGTCGAACGGCGGGATCCGGACGTCGCGGTCGACGTCCTGCGGCATGGGGTCGGCCGGCGCCGGCGACGTCGACATCATGTAGCTGAGTAGGGAGTTCCGCAGGTCGGCCCGCTTCAGTTCGTCGACGGTCACGGAGTGGAACAGCCACAGCTGGTCCTGCGCGCGTGACGCCGCGACGTTGAACCGTCGCTTGTACTGGTTCGCTGTCAGCGGTGCGAAGTTCTGCTCGGGTCCCACGACCATCGACAGGAAGACGACGCTGCGTTCGTCGCCCTGGAAGTCGGGCGGCGTCCCGACCCGCAGTCGCCGCTGCTCCCACTGTTCGATGCCGATGCGTTTGACGAGTTCGGTCCGGATGGCATCGACCTGGGACTGCCCCTGCAGCACGACGATTCCGAACGTCTTGCCGTCGTAGCGGGGGTCGACGAGGCATTCGATGAGCTGGTCGACGAGGGCGGCGGCCTCGACGTGGTTGGTGAGCGTCGCATCCTTGCCCGACACGGTGGCGTCGGATACGTACGTATGTTTCAGCGGCGGAAGCCGGTCGGCGCCGAACTGCCGCACCGGGACCAGCGGCAGTTCGCCGTAGAACTGGGTGCTCGACCAGTTGATGATCTCGGGCATCGAGCGGAAGTGCTCGCGGAGCCGGACCACCTGCCCGAAGCTGGTGCGCAGGATCGAGAACAGGCTCGACCGCGGCGTGAGCGTGGCCTGGACGTACTCCGGAAGGTCCGGCAGGTAGGCGTCGAGCCGGGTGAACACGTCGTCGAGGGTGCCGGTGGTGGGGATGTCGGCGGGTGCGCACTGCTTGTCGTCGCCGACGACGATCACCCGCGGCGCCAGCCACAGCAGGAACAGGTTGGTGATGTCGGCCTGGCTCGCCTCGTCGACGATGACCACGTCGAAGCTGCCCGGCACGGGCGGGATCGACGCGAGGACCTGTTGCAGCGGCATCACCCACGCGGGCACCGCGCCCTGCGCCTCACCCATCGCGGATCGTGCTGCGCTGCGGTACTTCTCGGCGTACTTACCGGCGCCGGCACCGATGCTGGAGATGTGCTCGCGGTACGTCTGCAGCGCCCGCACCTGATCTGCCGTCAGGTATTCGAGGCAGTCGCGCCAGGCGGTGGCCGCCGCGAGCCGCGCCGTCAGGTGCGCGAGATCCGCGTCGACGGCGTTGAGTTCGGCTTCCAGTTCCTGTTCACGACCGCCACGGTGCTGCTCGGTGACCCATTGGCGGGCACGGCGCCACGCCCAGGCCTCCGACATCTGCCAGCTCATCTCGTCCCACTCGGTGAGCGCCGCCGTCCTGCGCACCAGTTCGTACAGCGCCGGGGCGACGGGTGAGAGTTTGTCGGACAGTTCGTCGAACAGCCGCTGATCCTGCTGCTCGACGCGGGCGATCGCGTAACGGCTGAGGGCATCCGACAGGGCCTCGTTGTCGGCCTGATCGAGTGCCGCCACCAGGGCGGTGCCTTCCGGCGACGGTCCCGCGTCGACCGCCGTGGAGACGGCCGAGACGATGGCGTCGAGTTCCGCACGGGCACTGTCCACGTCGGCTCGGGTGGTGATCGCCTCTGCGGCCCCGGCCACCGCGACGGCGTCCGCGAGAGTGCGGATCCGCGGCGCGTTCGGGGACAGCGCGAACAGTTCGCGGGCCAGCGCGTCACGCGCGACGAGGAGGGCGCGCACGCGGGCCACCCGGCCGACGATCATGTTGAGGCTGTCGACCTGGACGGCACGGGAGCCGTTCATGTCCACCGGAATCCGAAGGTCCGCCAGCAGGGTGGCGGCGGTCTGCGCGGCGTCGTGGGCGCGCAGGTGCTCGGTCACGAGCCGCACGGTGGCGGCGGTCGTGGCGGATACACCGTCGACGGTGGCGTCGAGGCCGAGTTCTTCGACGGCCTTCTGCTCGTCGCTGCGACGGAAGCGCGTCTTCCACTCGACGGCGCCGGACTCCATCGCGACGGCGAGTGCACCGATCGCCTGCAGGGCGGGTCGGGTCATGACGGCGCACTGGACGTCGTGCGCGCCGATGTAGCGGTCGGCGGCCGCAGCCGCCTCGACGATCGCGGGCAGGGCGTCCAGACGACCCCACAGGTGCGTCGCCCGGCCGGAGAGGACGGTGTCGGCGAGGCTCTGGAACTGGCCGTCGAGGTCGAGGACGTCGTATGCCCGCGCCTGCAGTTCCTTGCAGTGCCGGCGAACCGTGTACGCGGTCCCGGGGTCGACGCCCCCGAGGACCTCGAGCAGATGCGCCGACTGCGGGGTGTCGATGGGGACACTGGTCGAGGCCCGCGAGCAGAGCCGTTCGAGTTCGGCCCGGTTGGGCAGCAGCGAGTCGAGCGCGGGAAGCGTCTGACGGGACCGCTGCGCCCGTTCGGGGGACGCCGTCACCGACAGCCGGCGCAGTGTCTCGACCTCGGTGCCGGTGAGGGGCGGCTGCTCGCTCAGCAGCGGACCGGGAAGCCACTCGAAGGCGTCCTGCAGGCCCATGACCTTGCGGACGATGGTGGCGGCGGTGCCCTCGTAGCCGTCCGCGACAGCGTCGTGGAGGTAGGTCTCGGACTCGCGCAGCGCCTTCACCTGCTCGAGCACGACGGCCCGCTTCTGCACGGCCTCGTCCCGCTGGGCACGGAGATCGGCGATCTTCTGGCCCTCGCTGTGCGGGTTGAACGACGACTTCCGTTCGGCGATCGTCGCGACACTGCGGGTGAGCTCGTCGGAGCCGCCGCGGGACAGGTCGGTGATGGAGACGCACAGTTCCTGCATCTCGGGCGGAAGCTTGTCCCTCAGCACCCGGAGCGCCTGCGCCTTCTCGCTCGTGACGAGCACCCGCTGGCCGCGCGCGAGCAGCGCCGACACCAGGTTGGCGATCGTGTGAGTCTTGCCCGTGCCGGGCGGGCCTTCGACCACAACTCCGCTGTCCCCGCCGAGCCGCTCGATGATCTGCGACTGCTCGGCGTTGGCCGGGAGCGGGAAAAGCGGGTCTTCGGCGAGCGTCGACGAGGTGGCGGCGCCGGTGCGCTCGAGCCACGACAGCCGGTCTGCCGGTTCGATCGCCTCGACCAGCTGCGCGAGCCCGAGCGGAACGGTCGCGCCGTCGCGTTCGAGGTGGGAGATCATCTGCTCGTAGTACTCGACCAGCGCGAAGGCACTGCGTTTGCGCAGGACCAGGGCGGGCGACAGCGTGAGGGTGCCGTCGGCGTCGGCGTCGGGCGGCCGGACGGTCTCGCGCGTCGTGACCGTCGTCATCAGCGACTTCGGCGCCCACTCCGCGAGCAGTGCGCGAACGCCGTCGCCCAGGGGCGACGCGGCGGTGTCCTGCAGTTGCTTCTGCAGCGGCATCGCGTGCGCGCTGTCGTAGACGTCGAGTCCGGTGAACAGCTGGGAGTCTTCGAGCCGGGGCTGGGAGCCCGCGATCAGCCGCACCAGCAGGTCGCCGGTCCGGGGATCGCGGTGGATGCTCGCCGACTGGGTGACCAGGTGGGTCTGGACGCCGTCCGGGCCTGCGCCCGTCAGGGTCAGCAGACCGGACGCGACGACGAGTTCGATCGACTCGGGTCGGGCGTTCAGCTCCTGCAGCATCCGCTGCAGCGACTGGTACAGATCGGCGTGCGGGCGACGCTCACGGTCTGCCTTCGCCCACGTCTGCCAGCGCGGCACGTACGCGTCGAACGCCTGCCGGACGTCGTACGCGCGGCGCACGTCGTATTCCTCGTCGGAGTCCTCGGCGTAGGCGTCGGACGCGTTCAGTTCGAGGTCGGAACGCGAGCTGTCGGAGCGGGCCGCAGCGTCCACCCAGCCGGCCAGGACCGTGGGCAGTTCCGGCGGATCCTCGACGCCGATGAGGGGCACGCGCAGAACGATGTCGCCCTGCGCGGCGTCGGAATCGAGTTGGATCGTCCGACCCTCCTGATGCAGCCATTCGACCTGTTCGTGCTGGTCGACGCGGAGAACCGGCTTCGTGCGAGCCCTGACGATCTCGCGCAGGAACTGCAGCAGGCGCTGGACGCGGCCTGCGAGCTCGGCGTCGTTTTCGGGACTCGACAATGTAAACCTCTGCGAATTCTCGGTGATGACGTGCGCTTGCCCCCGCCGTGCACACTATCGGGTCGAGGGGGTGAAGTTCGAGGCGTCATCCCCTGGCAGAGGGACTGGACGGTCGCTCGAGGTGCCGGGACGGACCCCTGCTGGTACCGACCGGTCTCTACCATTCATCCAGGACGGGTTCCGCGGATCACGACCCTCGCCGCGGTGATCGCGACCGTCGCACTGACTGCGGGGTTCACCGGCGGCGGCCAGTGCGGAACCCGGGGCGACGAGTACCAATTCGTTTCGGCGTCACCGTATGTCGACGTCGCGCAGTATCACGACTACGGCGCCGACGGCGTTCCGCTGCCCGGCGATCAGTGGAACGGCCTCGCCCGGCGCCTCGAACAGGCTGCGGCACTGGGCGAACCGCTCCTGTGGGCGTTCGTGCCCGGCCCCCGGCCCGCCGACTGCACCTATGGTCTCCGCCCGCCGACGAGGGGCGTGGTGGGCCAGTTCGGGACCTGGGGATCCGGCACCGCCCCCGACGACACGTAGACGTGGATCGTCAGGCCCAGGAGACGGATTCTTCCGGGTCGAGCCTGGGCAGCCGGTCGAACCAGGGGTTCTCGCCCGGGTGGCCGATGTTGACCACGAGGGTCGAATGCCACTGGCCGTCGGGGAAGAATTCCTTGTCGATACCGTCGGCGTCGAATCCGGCCATCGGGCCTGCCGCCAGACCCAGCGAGCGCACGGCGAGGATGAAGTAGCCGGCCTGGAGGGCGGCGTTGAAGTCCCCGGTCTGCTTGCGCATCGGTTCGTTCGCCTCGAACACGTCGCGGAGTTCGGGACGGAACGGCAGCAGTGCCGGGATGTGGTCGTGGAAACGTGGGTCGACCGCGAGGACGGCGACGGCGGGCGCCGAGGCGGTCTTCGCCCTGTTGCCCTCGTTCATGTGCTCGACCAGACGAGCGCGGCCCTCGTCGGTGCGCACGAACAGGACCCGGAGCGGCTGCGTGTTGGCCGCCGTGGGCGCCCAGCGCGCGAGTTCCCAGATCTGCGCGAGTTCCTCGTCGCTCACCGGCGTCGGAGCGAAGCTGTTGGCGGTGCGCGCCTCCGTGTAGAGCAGCGCCCGTGCCGCCTCGTCGAGTCCTCTACCTGTAGAGATTGCGTGGCTCATCGACTCCCTTTCTGCTTGTTACTTCTAAAATACTAGTTGCAGGGCCGATGCTAGCACCATTGATAGGGTGGAGGTGTGGCTGACGACGGCGAAGTGACGCACGAACCCCGTGCCTGCGACGCGGCACTCGCTCGCGCCTTCACGTTCCTCGGCAAGCGCTGGAACGGTGTGATCCTCGGCGTGCTGATGGAGGGACCGTCCACGTTCTCCGAGTTACGCCGCGGAGTGGGCGGTATCAGCGATTCGGTGCTGTCCGACCGGCTCGCCGAATTGGCCGCGGCCGGACTCGTCCTGCGCTCGGTGGAGGAGGGCCCACCGGTCTCGGTCGCGTACGAACTCACGCCGGCCGGCCGGGCGCTCCTGCCGTCCCTGAACGCCCTGACGGCCTGGGCGCGCGAGAATCTGCCGGCGTAGCCGGATTCAGACGAGGACGCGGACGGTCAGCGTCCGCCGCGTCGCAGGGTCACGCGATAGGTGTAGTGCTCGGGCAGGAAGTAACTGACCGCCAACTCGACGGTCCGCCCCTCCGAATCGGAGTAGAGACGGTCGACCCGCAGCATCGAATGGCCCTCGGGGCAGCCGAGTTCGCGGGCCACGTCCGCGGGGGCGGGCGCGACCGTGATCGATTGCGCCGCCTCGACGATGGGGCTGCGCAGGTGCGGCTCCAGCAGACCGATGATCGTGTACGCGCTGACGGCGCCCTCGGACATCTCGGGCGCGTCGACGACGAGCCGGGCGATCTCGTCGGGAAGGTACACGGTGGTCAGCACGAACGGGGTGTCGTCGTGGCGTCGCCGGAACACGACCGTGTGGACGAGGTCCGTGTCGAGGCGGAGCCTGCTCGCGGCCTCGATGTCGACCCGGCGGCGCAGCGGGGAGACCACCTCCATGGTCGTGTCCGTGGACAGATTCATCAGATCCTCGATCGACCCCAGCTGACGCAGGTATCGGCCGTCGGATTCCGCGGCGAACGTCCCGCGCCCCGGGACCCGGTAGACGATGCCCTCGGCTACCAGGTCCTGGAAGGCGCGTCGCACGGTCTGCCGGCTCACGCCGTGCTGTTCCGCGAGCTCGAATTCGGTAGGGAGCTTGAGGCCGCCGCGGTACTTGCCCGCGGCTATGTGCTCACGGAGCTGCTTCGACACCAGCTGGTACGCCGGCTCCGTCTCTCGTTCTCGTTCCCTACCGTTCATCGCGCACCGATCCTACGTGCAGGTTGCCGGACTACAGACCGCCCCGCGACACGAGTTGCGAGACGATGACGTTGCGTTGGATCTCGTTGGTGCCCTCGCCGACGATCATCAACGGGGCGTCCCGGAAGTACCGCTCGACGTCGTACTCGGTGGAATAGCCGTAGCCGCCGTGGATGCGCACCGCGTTCAGGGCGATGTCCATCGCCACCTCGGACGCGTACAGCTTCGCCATCCCGGCCTCCATGTCGCACCGGTCACCGCTGTCGTACTGCTCGGCCGCGTGCCAGGTCAACTGCCGGGCCGCGGTCAGCTTGGTCGCCATGTCCGCCAGGTAGTTGCCGATCGACTGATGCTTCCAGATCGGCTTGCCGAAGCTCTCCCGCTGCTGCGCATACGCCAAAGAGTCCTCGAGCGCCGCCGTCGCCACACCCAGGGCCCGGCAGGCCACCTGGATGCGGCCGGTCTCGAGGCCCTTCATCATCTGCGCGAACCCCTTGCCCGGGGTGCCACCCAGGACCGCGTCCGACGAGATCCGGTAGTTGTCGAACGACAGCTCACAGGTTTCGACGCCCTTGTAGCCGAGCTTGGGCAGATCCCGCGACACCGTCAGGCCGGGACCGTGCTCGACCAGGACGATCGAGATGCCCTTGTGCTTGGGGGACGCGCCCGGATCGGTCTTGCACAGCAGCGCGATCAGCCCGGACCGGCGGGCGTTGGAGATCCACGTCTTCGAACCGGAGATCACCAGATCGTCGCCGTCGGTCTTGGCGTTGGTGGACATCGCCTGCAGATCCGACCCGCCGCCGGGCTCGGTCAGCGCCATCGTGGCCCGGATCTCGCCGGTCGCCAACTTCGGCAGATACTGCCGCTTCTGCTCCTCGGTGCCGTACAGCGACAGCAGCTTCGCCACGACGGTGTGCCCACCCATCGCCCCGGCCAGGCTCATCCACCCGCGGGCCAGTTCCTGGGTCACCTGCGCGTAACAGGGCATCGACACCGGTGATCCGCCGTACTCCTCCGGGACCGCCAGACCGTAGATCCCGATCTGCTTCATCTGCTCGATCCACTTCTCGGGGTACTCGTTGGCGTGCTCCACCGCCTGCACCGTCGGCTTCACGTCGCGGTCGACGAAGGCGCGCACCGTCTCGACCAGGTACGCCTCTTCCTCGTTCAGCTTGCCCATCACTCCACCTCGCACTCGCACAACATTTGTACGGCCATAATCCGACAATGTCTGTTTAAAGTCAACGATCGGTCTTGACATGACGGCTACGCCGCTGCCAGCATCAGCAGCGCAGCCCTACCGGGCTGGCCGTACATATCCAGCCCGAACCGGGCTCCCGGACCCTAGGAATGAAGCATCGTGCAGAACCTCACCCGCAGGCGCGCCGTTCTGGTGGCCCCCGGATCCGACGAACGCAAGGCCGTCAAGGCGCTCGCGTCGACCGCCGACGAGGTGGTCCTCGACCTCGAAGACGCCGTCGCCCCGGCCAGGAAGGCCGACGCCCGCGACCTCGTCCGCCGTCTCGTGCGCGAGTCCGCCGGTTCCCGCGCCGTCTCGGTCCGCATCAACGCGCTGACCACACCGTGGGCCGAGGACGACCTCGCCCTGTGCGCTTCCCTCGGCGCCTCCCTCACGAGCATCGTGGTTCCCAAGGCGGAGACGGCACAGGATCTGGCCCACGCCGATCAGGCTCTCGCCGGTACCGACATCGGGTTGCAGGCTCTCGTCGAAACTCCGGTCGGGGTGCAGAACATCGGCGACATCACCCGGTCCGTGGCCCGGCTCGAATCCGTCATCATCGGCTACGCCGATCTCGGGGCGGCCCTCGGCCGTTCCCGCTCCGCCCTCCCCGAACACTGGCTCGCGATCCAGGACGGCGTCCTCGTCGCCGCCCGCGCAGCCGGCATCCAGGCGATCGACGGACCGTTCCTCGGTATCGCCGACGACGACGCCTTCCGCCACTCGGCCGCATGGACCAGCGCGCTCGGGTTCGACGGGAAATGGGTCATCCACCCCGCCCAGGTCGAATCGGCCGCGTCGGCCTTCACCCCCACCGACACCGCAGTCGAGGACGCGCGCCGCGTGATCGACGCACTCGCCGCCGCCGAGGCCGCGGGCAGCGGGGCCGCGCAACTCGACGGGCAGATGCTCGACGAGGCCGTCGCGGTGGCCGCACGACGGGTCCTCGCCCAGGTAGGTGCGCAGTGACGATCACGCAGACCTACGTCGGTGGACCGTACTTCGACGAACTCGAAGTGGGGCAGGTGTTCGACACCGCCCCCGCCGTCACCCTGACCAGCGGCCTCGCCGCCGCGCATCAGGCCATCCTCGGCGACCGCCTGCGGCTGCCCCTCGACGCGCACCTGTCCCGGGCCGTCACCGGATCCGGGGACGCCGTGGCGAATCCCGGCCTCGTCTGCGACGTCGCCATCGGACAGTCCACGCTCGCCACGCACCACGTGAAGGCCAACCTGTTCTACCGCGGCCTCCGCTTCCACCACTTCCCGCACCTCGGCGACACCCTGTACACCCGCACCGAAGTAGTGGGCCTGCGCGAGAATTCGGCGAAGCCCGGACGCAAACCCACCGGGCTGGCGGCACTCCGGATGACGTCCACCGACCAGGACGGCCGCACCGTCCTCGACTTCTACCGCTGCGCCATGCTCCCGCTGAGCGAGAACCCCGACGAGGACCGCGTCCGCAAGTCCGACGACCTGTCCGCGATCGGCCCGCAGACCGAGCAGTCCTTCGCCGCCCCCGAGGGCTGGGCCCTCGACCGCTACCGCGACAAGGTTCCCGGACAGCACTTCTCGCCCGACCTCGCCGGCACCGTCTTGCGGAGCAGCGGCGACGTGGTCTCGAGCGCCCCCGAACTGGCGCGCCTCACCCTCAACATCGCGGCCACCCATCACGACGAACGGGTCGGTGCGGACGGGCGGCTCGTCTACGGCGGGCACACCATCGGCATCGCGCTCGGGCAGGCCACACGCGCTCTGCCCAACCTCGTCACTTTCCTGGGCTGGAAGTCCTGCGACCACACCGGTCCCGTCCACGAGGGCGACACCCTCACCAGCGAACTCGAAATCGAGAGCGCCGAGGCGTTGCCCGGCGGCGGCGGAGTTCTGCATCTGCGTTCACTCGTGTTCGCGCACAACGCCGCAGCGTCCGACGTTCCCGTCCTCGACTGGCGTTTCACCGCCCTCATGGCCTGACCTCCACCATCAAGGAGCTTCTCTCGTGACTGCCCACACTCCCCTTGCCGGACTTCGGATCGTCGAGGTCTCCAGCTTCGTCGCGTCGCCCCTGTGCGGGCTGACGCTGTCTCAACTGGGGGCCGAGGTGATCCGGGTCGACCCCATCGGCGGCTCCGCCTGCTACAAGCGCTGGCCGGTCACGAGTGACGGTGAGAGCATCTACTGGACCGGTCTCAACCGCGGCAAGCGGTCCGTGGCCGTCGACATGCGCAGCCCCGAGGGGCAGCAGCTCGTCCAGCAACTGGTCGCGGCCCCCGGTGCGGGCGGCGGAATTCTCGTCACCAACTCCGGTGGTCGTGACTGGCTCGCCCACGATTCGCTCAGGGCCCTGCGCCCCGACGTCATCACCCTCGAGGTCCTCGGTGGCACCGACGGTTCCCCCGCCGTCGACTACACCGTCAATGCGGGGCTCGGTTTCCCGTCCATCACCGGTCCCACCGATCATGCCGGCGTCGTCAACCACGTCCTGCCCGCGTGGGACGTGGTGTGTGGGCTGTATGCCGCGCTGGCCGTCGCGGCCGCCGTCCGGCACCGCGACGCCACCGGCGAGGGCACCCACATCCGCCTGCCGCTCGAGGACGTCGCGCTCGCCACCGCCGGCACGCTCGGTTACCTCACCGAAGTCCAGATCAACGGCACCGGCAGGCCGGCGACCGGAAACTCCGTCTACGGCACGTACGGAACGGATTTCACCACCAGCGACGGCGAACGGTTCATGATCGTCGCCCTCACCCCCCGCCACTTCCGTGACCTGGTCGCGGTCACCGGAACCACCGCCGCCGTGGAGGCACTCGCAACCGCACTCGACGTCGACTTCGCGCGCGACACCGATCGCTTCACCCACCGCGACGTCCTCACCGCCCTGTTCGCCCGCTGGTTCCGCGAACACACCGCAACCGAAGTGGCCGAGGCACTCTCGAAGACGTCCGTGCTCGCCAAGCGCTATCGCACCTTCGAGGAAGTCGTGAAGTCCGGTGAACTCGAGAAGAACCCGATGTTCGCCCCCCTCGACCAGCCGCGCATCGGCACCTACCTCGCCTCCGGGCACCCCGCGTCGTTCGACGGCCACCACGCCACCGTCGCACCCGCCTCCGCAGTCGGCGACGACACCGGCAGCGTGCTCCGGGACCTCCTCGGGAGCTCCGACTCCGACATCGCCAAACTCCTCGACAGCGGCATCGTCGGGGGGAAGTGACGCCTCGACGCCGCGACGCTGCGGAAAGCGTGGTTCCGCAGCGTCGCTCGTGAGACCGGGGTCAGCCGAGTTCGTACACCTGGCCGGTGTGGATTCCGTGCACTGATTTGACGAAGGCACGTGCTACGTCGGCAGCGGGGACGGAAGCGAACCCCGGAAGTAGTCACCGTAGACATCGAGCGTCTCGGTGATCACCGACGTGCTGACGGCGTTGATCCGCATCCCCCGCGGGAGTTCGGCCGCTGCAGCCTTGACGAACGATTCGAGTGCCCCGTTCACCGTCGATGCGACGACACCGGAGCGGATGGTTTCCCGCGCAAGCACTCCCGTGATCAGGGTGAACGAGCCACCGTCGGCGACGAAGGGCAGCCCCCGGAGAACCAGTTCGATCTGCCCGAGCAGTTTGTCGTCGAAGCCTTGCCGGAAGTCGGCCGAGGTGGTGTCGGCGAACGACGGGAACGGGGTGACGCCCGCGACGCTCACCACGGCGTCGACTGTGCCGACTCGGTCGTACATGCGGTCGATCGACCGTCCGTCGCGCAGGTCCACGTCGAGAGCGCTGGACCGCGACGCGACGATCACCTCGTTCTGTGTTCAGCGCGTCGACGACGAATGCGCCGATCCGACCCGTTCCCCCGGTAACCAGCACCTTCACTGTCAGACCTCCTGTTCGTGGTTCCGCTGTTCGGTCCTGCCGACGCCGTGGGTGACCAACTCCGCCGTCGTCTCCGAGCCCGTGCCGTCCGTGCCCTGGAATGTGGTGTTCGACCACGCGAGGACGGTGGTCCCCTGGTCGACCTTCACCCCGCCACCGAGCGGCGGATCGTGGACTATCTGGATCCGTGGTCTGCTATGCGGGTTCGCAGTTCATGGAGGGCTCTCGCGGGTGCGGCCGACAAGTCGCTACACCCTCGATCTCGTTCCAGCGCTGCGGCAGTCCACGACGCCCAAGTTGCTGATCTGGGGTGAGGACGACCCCTTCGAGATGGTGGAGTACGCCGAGCGATTCGCCTCGGAGGTCCCGCACACCACGCTTATCCGCATCCCGAACGCGGGGCGCATCCCCACGGAGAACGCGCCCGAACAGATCGCCCGCGAACTCATCGACTTCTTCACTGCGTAGAAATTTCCCCCGTTACCGCCTTCGCGATCCGGTGGTATCGGCGAACGTGATGATCGACCGCCGATAGACCTCCCGTGAGCGCGCGAGTGGGCCGAGACGAAAACAGGCCCGAACCAAGCATATTCACGACTAGCCGCCACTTTCGATCTCTGTGGCTGACACCCGTTCGTTGACGATGTCGATTCCGCGGCGCGTGGCCGGAGCGCACTGGACCTGGCTTGGAGCCCGTCGACCTTCCGCTCACCGACTGTTCGACATGCCGAAATGGCGCGTGGCATCTGCTGCCCACACCACTGTTCGGCCGAATTCTCTGGACCTCCCCCGCCTTGACAAGCACGTCTCACTGTGACCACCATTACTGCATCATGTGATAGAGGTTATCACAGTATGAGAGGAAATTATGAAGGTTGCGATCCTCGGCTTGGGTGAAGCCGGAAGTCTGTACTCGTCGGGATTCCTCGCGAAGGGCTGGGAGGTGACCGGGTTCGACCCGGCCGACACCGCCACCCCCGCGGGAGTGCTCCGCTTCGACCATGTCGCCGACACCGTGCGGGGTGCGGATCTGGTGCTGAGCCTGACCAGCGCGAAGGTGGCGGTGCGGGCAGCGACCGACGCCGCACCGCATCTGTCGGCCGGCGTTTGCTACGCGGACATGAACGCCGCGCCGGCCGAGATCAAGGCGCAGGTCGCCGACGTGGTCGGCGCGGCAGGCGCCTCGTTCGCCGATGTCGCGGTGGTCGGGTCAGTCCCCACCCACGGGGCGCGTACCGCCCTGGTGATCAGCGGCGACGGATCAGCCTCGGCGACCGCGCATTTCGAGGCGCTCGGAGCCTCGGTCGAGGACATCGCCGGCGCTCCCGGGGACGCCTCGAACCGCAAGCTGCTGCGCAGCACGTTCATGAAGGGCCTCGGCGCGTTGATCGTCGAATCGGTCGATGCAGGGGTCGCCGCCGACGCCGAGCAGTGGGTGCGTGCGCAGATCGCCGGTGAACTGTCCGGCAGCTTCTCAGCCCTCGACCGGTTGCGGGACGGCACCCGCAAGCACGCCGCCCGGCGCTCGGTGGAGGCGGCCGCTTCGGTCGAACTCCTCGACACCCTGGGGGTCCGCCCGGTCCTCGCGTCCGCCACGGCCGAGGTGCACCGCACCCTCGCCGACGCGAATGGCCGCGCCACCGACGAGTTGCTCGAGGCCTACGCCGGGCTCCCGGTCGCCAACATCGGCGACGCCCGCCAACGCATGGGCATGGTCGATTCGGGTATCCACGCAATGTGGAAAGGTGCGCGCATCGTCGGGCGTGCCCGCACAGTGTGGACCCGGGCCGGCGACAACAAGGCGCTGCACCAGGCGCTGGCGAAGGTACAACCGGGTGAGGTGATCGTCATCAACGGACAGGGCGACCAGAACCGGGCCTTGATGGGCGAGCTGATCGCCGAACGCGCCCGCTCCCGCGGCTGCGTCGGCATGATCATCGACGGCGCCGCCCGCGACATCGACGTCCTGCAGGAAATTGGCTTCGGTGTGTGGGCGCGTGCGGTGAACCCCTCGGGCCCCTACAAGGACGGCCCCGGCAAGATCGACGTCCCGGTCGCGGTCGGCGGTGTCGTCTGCGCCCCCGGCGACCTCGTCGTCGCCGACGACGACGGCGTCATCATCATCCCGGCGGCCGAAGCGTTCACCAGCCTGGCCGGTGGCCGAGCGGTCGAAGCCGACGAGGCGCAGCGCCGCGCCGCGATCATCGCCGCCCGTAAGGTCGCGGCATGATCGCCATCTGGGCGTTGCTGGCGTTCATCGCCTCCATCGTCTTCTGGAACGCGGTGCTCAAACGGAACATCGGCGAGGCGATGATCGTCGGGTTCGTCGTCGTCGGGGCCTTCGCCGGCCGTGACGCCCCGAAATACATGTGGGAGGGTTTCGTCAACTCGATGCAGGAGGAAGTGACGTTCGCCGGGCTGGCGTTCATCTTCATGAGCTTCATCCTCGCGAAGACCCCCGTCCTGGACCGGCTCATCGACATCCTCAACTCGTTCCTCGGCCGCCTGCGCGGCGGTCCGATCTACACGTCCACCGTCGCCGGCGGCATGTTCGGTGCCATCGCCCACGTCGGGCCTCGGTCACCGCCGCGGTCGGCTCGGTGACCGTGCCGTGGATGAAACGCTCCGGCGTGAGCGGCGAACTCTCCGCCACCGTCGTCGCCGGCTGCGCGGGCATGGGCGTGACGTTCCCGTTCAGCGCGACCATGTTCATCCTGGTCGGGTCCAGCACCGTCACCGGGATGATGGCCGCCGACGACATCATCGTTCCCCTCGCCATCGCCGGCCTCTGGTGCCTCGGCTACCGACTGGTCCTGAGCTACTACCTGGTCCGCAAGAACGGCTTGCAGCCGATCGCCCCGGAAGACCGCATCCCGGTGAAGCGGAGCCTGCGGGTCGGGTGGACCTCGTTGTTGCTGTTCGTCCCGATCCTGATCCCGCTGTTGCTCACTCGCGGGCCGATCGCCGCACCCATCGCGCACTACACCGACCTGGTGATGTCGAGTGCCCTGAGCCTGATCACCTGGATCCCGGTCCTGATGATCCTGCTGGTGCTCTTCCTCGGACGCCGGCACCTGCCCAAGACGACCACGGGCTGGTGGAAGGTCCTCGGCGACGCCGCTCCCCAGTTCGGCGTCATCGGCATCACCATCGTCGCCGCATTCTCCGCATCGGCGGTGCTCGCCAAGCTGAAGCTGCCCCAGCAACTGACCTCCATGCTCGAAAGCCTCAGCGCGCCATCCTGGTTGATGGCGATTCTCGTCGGCATCATCATCGTCGTCATCGCGATCCCGCTGACCGCCTCTGCCACCATGGCCTCGGTCGGTCCCGTCGCCGTCGCCGCGCTGGTCGGCACCGGCATCGCCGCCCCGGTGGCCGCGGCCGCCGTTCTGGTCTTCGCGTCCACCGAGGGCGCCTCCCCGCCCTCGGGTGCCCCCATCTACGTCGCCTCCGGGATCGCCCGGATCGACCCGTCGAAGATCTTCATGCCGCTCCTGAAGTACTACTGCGTTCCCATCCTCGGCATCGGGGTACTGATCGCCCTCGGCCTCCTCCCCGTCTAATCCCGCGACAGGACACGTCATGTTTCAGAAATCCTTCTCCACCCTCTTCCGCATCAGCGTCGTCGCGTTCCTGCTCGGCGGACTGGCGATCGTGCTCGGCCAGACCGTCGGACTGATCCTCGGCGACGGCGTCGTCGTCACCCACGTCGAGGAACTGCTCGCCCCCTACGCCTACGGCGCCGCGGGCATCGCCGGACTACTCGCCTTCGTCCTGTCGTACTTCCACCACGGCGGAGAGGAGGACGCCCTCGGAAACGAGGACTCTCCCGCCCGCACCGCCGAGCACGTCGGATGACCAGGCCCGTGAACACGATCGATGCCGACTCCACCTACGCCGACCTGTGCGCCCGCACCGACGACGCCCCGGCCGGGTCGAGCTGGGGAGTCTTCGACAACCGGGACCGCGGGACGGCGAACTTCGCCGGACCCGAACAGGTCCGCGACGCCGCCACCCTGGTCACCCGGGGTGCGGTGTTCGCCCTCGACTACCCGCTCGGGGCGTTCGACCCACCTATGGCCCGCTCGCGCACGGCGCCGAAGCACACCATCGTCTCCGCGCACGCCGAATCCCGCGACGACCTCCTCGATGGCTTCTACCTGCAGGCCAGCAGCCATCTCGACGGACTCCGCCACCGGCGGGTGTCCGGGCACGGCTTCTACGGCGGCGTCCCCGACGACCAGGTCACCGAAGGTAGTCCGGCTCTCGGGATCCAGGCCTGGTCGCAGGACCCGATCGTCGGCCGCGGCTTGCTCCTCGACCTCGAAGCGCTCCACGCCGAACGCGGGCATCCGCTCGACCACGCCCAGGGTCCGGCGCTCGACCCTGCCGATCTGGACGCCGCCGCGCACCGCCAGGGCTGTGAGATCCGCTGCGGTGACATGATTCTCGTCCACACCGGCTGGGCGCACTGGTACCTCACCGCCACCGACGACCAACGCAACGAGGTCCGTGCAGGTCGCCGTTCCACCGGCTTCGCACAGAGCCGCTACCTCGCACAGTGGTTGTGGAACAACAAGATCGCGCTCTGCGGCACCGACACCTTCGCCGTCGAAGTTCTCCCGGTCCTCCCCGACAGCCCGTTCGCGGAGTCCGCCCCCGAGGACGCCGGCATGATGCACCAGGAACTGATCGGCAAACTCGGCGTCCCGCTAGGAGAACTGTGGAACCTCACTGCACTCGTCGAGGACAGCCGCCGCACCCACACCTGGGACGCCCTACTCACCGTCAAGCCACTGAACTTCGTTGGCGGGGTCGGTTCGCCCTGCAACGCGACCGCCATTCGCTGACAGGTTTATCGCACAATGATAAGTTTCATCGAAAGTAGGTGAATCGAGGAGGAAACATGGCGGCGCCGACCAACAACATGCGATCTCTGGACCGCGCGTTCGACGTGCTCGGCGTCCTCCAGGAGGCAAAACAACCTCTGCGACTCAGTGAAGTCGCGCGTCACTCCTCGCTGCACGTCGCGACCGTGCAGCGGATCCTCGGGGTGCTCCTCGAACGGGGGTACGCCGCCCGGATCGGCGACACCTACACCGCCGGCCCGGCCGCGCTCGCGGTCGCGCACGCTTTCATGGTCACCAACCCGCTCAGCGTTCTCGCTCAGCCGACGCTGCAGCAGCTCGCCGCGAGCACGGGGTTCACCGCGTCGATGTACGTGAAGGTCGAGTCCTCCCGAGTGCTCATCGCCCGGGTGGAGAGCGACAACCCTCTCAACTACATCCTCCCCGTGGGCGAACGCCTACCGCTCTACCTGGGCGGCGCCGGGAAGACGATCCTCGCTCATCTCGACACCGCGGAGGTCGAGGAAATCGTCGGCGGTATCGGTGACATGGCACTGGCGAGTGGGTCGACCATCTCGAAAGCGGAACTGTTCGCCCAACTCGACAAGATCCGAAGCGACGGCTTCGCCGTGTCGGTCAGCGAACGCCTCTACGGCATCGCCTCCGTCACCGCCCCCGTCCGAGCCTCCGACGGCACCCTGGTCGCCGTCCTCGGTGTCACCGGACCCGCCGACTCCCTCACCGACACCCGAATCGCCCAACTGATCCCCGAAGTCCGCCGCGCAGCCACCACCGTCGGCACACGGGTACCCGTCGCCGGATAGCGGGGCGACTTCGTCGACGTCCACGGGTTGATCCGCGGCGGTCGCGCGGATTCGAAGCACTCACGCTCACAGCCCCAAATCCTTGGAGATGATCGACTTCATGACCTCGCTGGTCCCGCCGTAGATGCGGCTGACCCGCGTGTCCTCGTAGAGACGCGCGATCGGATACTCGGTCATGTAACCGTATCCGCCGTGGAGTTGGAGACACTTGTCGATCACTCGGGCCGCCACCTCGGTGCAGAACAACTTGGTGCGCGCGGCGTCCGCGACGGACAGTTCCCCGCGGTCGAGAAGATTGAGGGAGTGGTCGACGTACACGCGTGCGGCACGCGTTTCTGCCGAGCACTCGGCGAGTACGAACTTGGTGTTCTGGAATGCGGCGACCGGCTTTCCGAAGACCTTGCGATCCTGCACGTATGCGGTCGCGTGCCGAATCGCCGCCTCCGCGTGCGCCGCTGCGTTCAGCGCGATGCTCATCCGTTCCTGCGGCAGATTGTGAGTCAGGTAGTCGAACGCCACACCCTCGGCGCCGAGCAGGTTCTCGACCGGAACCTTCACGTCGTTGTAGAAGAGTTCGGCCGTGTCCTGCTGACGCAGTCCGATCTTCTTCAGGTTTCGCCCGACCGAGAATCCCGGACTGTCCGTCGGAACGCACAGGATGGACAGCCCGGCACGCCGATTCTCGGGGTCGAACGACACCGTCCGACACACGGTGAGGACGAGATCTGCCGTTACCCCTCCGGTGATGAACGTTTTCGCTCCGTTGACGATGTAGTGCCTTCCGTCCGCGGACAGCGTTGCCGTGGTCGAGATGCTCGCCAGATCCGAGCCGGTTCCGGGTTCGGTCATCGCGATCGCCGTCATGAGGGTGCCGGCGGCGAAGCCCGGCAACCACCGTGCCTTCTGTTCGTCCGTGGCGTACTCGAGAAGATACGGCAGGATCAGACAGCAGTGAACGGTGTAGGAGCCGAACGAGACGCCGGCGCGGGCAACCTCGTCGAACACGATGCTGCTGAACCGGAAGCTCGCCTCTCCGCTGCCGCCGTACTCCTCCGGCACTTGGATGCCCAGGATCCCCAGATCACCGAGCTGCCGGAAGAATTCACGCGGTGGACGGCCTTGATCTTCCCACTCCTCCTGGTACGGAACGACATTCTTCGCGATGAAATCGCGGACCGTCGACCGGAATTCCGAGTGCGTATCGCTCACCGACGTTGACTGCATTTTTCTCACTCCTTCATGGGCGGGTGACCGAACATCGCCGGCGCGGCGGGCCGCGATCACACGATCGGGACCCACCGCGCCGGGTATGCCGCCGGACCTGTGAACTACTTGTCGGCCGCCGCGAACGCAGCGACGTCGCGCTCGGGCCTGATCAGCAGGGCACCGACCACTCCCGCGACGACCAAGATTCCTCCGAGCAGGGCGAACCCGGACTGGTAGCCCGCGAGCGGCGTCGAGGCGCCCGTCACGAAGCCACCGAGGATCAACGGAGCGATGATCCCGCCCATGCTGTAAAAGGCTACGATCGTGCCGATTACGGTGCCGCGCTGCTTGGCCGGAACGACGTCGGAAAGCAGCGACCACGCCACTCCTTGCGCGCCGACGACGAGTGCGGCACCGACGATCAGCAGAATGGTCTGCAGCGGTCCGGGATCGGGAACCAGCCACACACTGGTGCTGAGGCCGCCGATCCCGACGAGTGCGCACGGCAACAACCCTCGCGCCGTGCGAACGCTCGCGCCCCGTTTGGTCATTGCCCGCGAGACCGCTCCGAAGGCGATCATGAGGACTGCGCTGGCCAGGTACGTCAATGACACCAGCCAGCCGGCCGTCTTCGCGTCGTAGCCCGATCCCTGACGCAGCGCCAAGGGCAGCCAGCTGATCTTCGTCGCGGCAGTGCAGAACGTGGCGAAGAACAGCACCGCCACCCCGACGACCGTACCGGAGGTGAGCAGCCGCCGGTAGGGCACGTGCTCGGGCAGCAGGGCGATCGAGGACTGCTGGTGCCCGACCGCTTCGGGGCCGTCCCGGCCGAGGAGCAGCCATGCTGCGACGAACAGTGCACCGGCCGCCGCCGCGACCGCGAAGGCTGCGTGCCAGTCGAAGCTGGTGATCAGCGCGGTGATCACCGGTGCGGCGACGACCGGACCGACTGCGACGCCTGCACCGACGATCGAGGTCGGCAGGGCACGCTTCTCCGGGGCGAACCAGGTATGGGTGATACCGAAGGCCATTGCAGCACTGGGCCCTTCGGCGAATCCGAGCAGAATCCGAGTGATGATCAGGACGGTGAAGCTCGTGCTCCACACCATCGGAACCAAGCTGAGTGTCCACAGGAGGGCGACGCCGCCGACCAGCCACCGGGCCGGCACCTTGCCGACGAAGTAGCCGCCGAGGATCGCGCCCACGGCGAAGAGCCAGAAGAAGGCGCTCTGCACGAGGCCGAACGCACCGGCATCGATGTCGAGATCGTCCATCATCTCGACGCCGGCGAGGCCGACGATCGCCTTGTCTGCGTAGTTGAGCAGTAGGAACGTGAAGAGCAGCACCACAATCGTCCAGGCTTGGCGCCGGGACACCGGGACGCGGGTCCCGGACGAGTGTTGTGCTGCCGGAGAAGACTGGTCAACAGTCATTGAGCGACCTTCCTCGGATGAGTTATCTGATGGTGGGAGCGCTCCCACGTCGAGTTCGCCTGTCCCGGTGACACATCACGGGCTCGCGTCTCTCCAGAAGTGAAGCACGCCACACTTTGCCGGCGCAAGGTTTCAGCCGCTTATCGATTCACTTGTTTCAATTTGTAATGTTCACAGCTATGAAGTCTGGATATGTTCTCTAACAGTTGATCACTAAATCGCAGGAGACGGGCTGCGCCGGGCCGCGAACGACCGATAGCCTTGCCCATGAATCCACGGGCAAGGCGGTCGCCTGCTGCTGTCCGTCGTGTTCGACGGTGTCGCTACCTCGAGCTATCCGACGACGCCCCGGGCTCTCAGTTGTGCGATGCGGTCCGGTCCGTAGCCGGCGTGCACGAGCACTCCGTCGGTGTCGGAACCGACGACGGGCGCACGGGACGGTTCGGCGGCCGGGGTCCCCGAGAACCGCGGCGCCGGAGCAGGTTCGATGTGTCCTTCCGGACTGGTCCGGAAGGTGTTTCGGGCCACGTTGTGCGGATGCCGGGGTGCTTCGGTCAGGGAGAGTACCGGAGTCACGCAGGCTCCCCGACCGGCGAACACCTGCTCCCAGGTGTCCCGGCCCCGAGTGCAGAACACCTCACCGAGCTTCTTGCGCATCACAGGCCACGCCCCCTGGTTGCGCCGGTCGGCGAAGTCCGGATCGTCGGCGAGGCCGAGAACCTCGAGGAGAGCGGTGTACGAACGCGAGTCCCCCACCCCGAGGGCGACATGGCGGTCGTCGGAGCACCGATAGACGCCGTAGCAAGGACTTGCACCGTCGATGGAGTTGCGTTCACGCTCGTCCTGCCACGCTCCCGCGTTGAGGAAGCCGTGGATCATGGCGAGAAGGGTTGCCGATCCGTCGGTCATCGCCGCGTCGACGACCTGGCCGCGGCCTGTGCTCCGCGCGTTGACGACTGCGGCCAGCAGTCCGAACGCGAGGAGCATTCCACCGCCTCCCATGTCGCCGACGAGGTTGAGCGGTACGACCGGCTCGTCGGCCGGCCCGATCGCATGGAGTACCCCGGTGAGGGCGATGAAGTTGATGTCGTGGCCCGGTTCCGCGGCCAGCGGTCCGTCCTGGCCCCAGCCGGTCATCCGTGCGTAGACCAGTGCCGGGTTCCGGGCGAGCAGGGCATCGGGGCCGACGCCCAGCCGCTCCGCGACTGTGGGACGGAAACCCTCGATCACAGCGTCCGCGGTCTCGGCCAGCGCCAGCACGACGTCGGCGCCCCGCGGATCCTTGAGGTCGATCGTGACGGAGCGGCGATTGCGGTGCAGGATCGGATGCGGGTCTGACTTTCCCGCGTCCTGCACGCGGTCGACGCGGATGACCTCGGCGCCGAGGTCGCCGAGCAGCATGCCCGCGAACGGTCCGGGTCCGATGCCGCCGAGTTCGAGGACACGGATGCCGGACAGCGGACCGCGTTGGTCCATCGGGTCACGCGTGCGGGGCGAAGAGGTCATGGCAGTACCTCTCGGTGGGAGTTGTTCGAGGTGTGCGCGCACACGTCAGACGGCCGCGAATCGAGGAATACGCTTCTCCAGGAAGGCGATTCGCGCTTCCTCGGAGTCCGGCGAGGCCGCGCAGACGGCGAACTGCTCCGCCTCGAGGGGCAGGTAGTCTCCCAGGGACAGACTGGTCGCGGCTTGCAGATTGCGCCGCGCCGCTGCGACCGCCGTGGGCGAGTAGGACGCGATCTCGGTAGCGGTGGCCATCACCCTCGCCGAAAGTTCCTCGGGCGGTACCACGTCGTTGACCAGTCCCCAGTCGAGCAGTTCGGTGCCGCGCAGCTTCGGGGAGAGCAGAAGCAACTCTTTGGCCCGGAGCGGACCGACGAGCCGGGTCAGGTGCCACACACCGCCGAGGTCACCGCCGAAGGCGACCTTCACGAACGCGGTGCTCATCACCGCCGTAGTCGAGGCGTACCGGAAATCGCAGTTGAGCGCGAAGGACATTCCGGCTCCGGCGCAGCCACCGCGGATCTCCGCGATGGTCGGCGTGTTCATATCGTGCATGCAGGTCACCAGGCGCGTATAGCGCATGAGCGAGGTGCGGCCCCGCAGGTGGTCCCCCGCCGGGTACGGCGGCGGGTTGGTGTCGGCGTTGTCGCGTCCGACGGAGAAGTGGTCGCCGGTGCTGGTGATGACGACCGCTCGGATGCCGCGGTCGTTCTCCGCCCGTTCGAGGGCGTCGAGCAGCCCGTCGGCCATCTCGATCGTGAAGGAGTTGCGGCGCTCGGGGCGGTTCATCGCGATCGTCGCGACACCGTTTTCTTCTCGGTATACGACCGTCTCGGTCATGGTTGTGTCCTCACTACTCAGCGTCTGTGATGTGTGACGGGCCGACGCCCGCCGTCGATGGTGTGGGCTGCGGGGCCGACGCGGCGTCGACGAGTCGTGCTCGCCACGTGCGCGCGGTCCGCGGCATGTTCCAGGCGGCCACGGCGCGGGGCCGGCCGTGCGCATCGAACTGCACGGCGGCGAACGGACCGACCTCCGGATCACCATCGACGACCGTGAACTCGATGTCAGTCGAGATGCGTCCGTACACCTGGATCCTGCTGTCGTACTGGTCTGTCCAGAAGTACGGGATCGGGGCGAAGGGCGTCCGGTGGCCGAGCAGCGTCCGGGCCGCGGCCATCCCCTGCTCAGTCGCGTTCATCCGATGTTCGACGCGAATTCGGCCGAACCGGGGATGAATCCACGAGGCGACGTCGCCTGCGCCGACGATGCCGGGTGCGGCTTCGCAGTACTCGTCGCACAGCAGTCCGTCGCCGACCGGCAGACCGCTGTCGCGCAGCCAGTCGACCTCAGGTACCGAGCCGATCGCGACGACGACCACCCGGGCAGGAATTCCCGTGCCGTCGCCGAGGCGCACACCGGTAACCCGTCCGTCGTCTTCCGTGAAGCCGACGACTCCGGTGCCGCACCGCAGGTCCACTCCGCGGTCGATGTGCAGCCGGGCGACCCGGTCCGCCATGCCGGCGCCCAGTTGGCGCACCATCGGCGCGTCCAGCGGATCGACAATCGTGACGGCACAGCCTAGTTCTCGGGCTACTGCCGCAGCCTCGGCGCCGAGGAATCCGGCACCGACGACCACGACGGGCGGGCGCTCCTGCAGCGCCTCCCGCAGTTCCCACGCATCGTCGACGCCGCGCAGCACATGCACTCCGTCGAGATCGTGGCCGAACGGAAGTCGCCGGGGCCGCACTCCGGTCGCGACGACCAGTCCGTCGAAGGGCACACGTGTTCCGTCGCCCAACTCGACGGTGCGCGCACCCACATCCAGGCGCTGGGCTCTGGTGCCCAGCAACCAGTCCACGTCGAGGGCGTCGAGCGACTCCTGGGCGCGCAGAGCCACGCGCTCACGTTCCCACTCGCCGCGCAGCACCTGCTTGGACAGGGGCGGTCGGTCGTAGGGGGCGTGCGGCTCGTCGCCGATCACCGTCAGCCGCCCCTCGAAGCCGTCCCGGCGCAGTGTTTCGGCGGCGGTCAATCCCGCCGCCGATGCGCCGACGACGACGACATCTCGGAGTGTCATCGCATATTCCTTCGGTTCGGTTCGCTCACGACGTTCGGCTCTCTCGTCTACAGGCCGAGGTCTTTGGCGATGATGGTCTTCATCACCTCGCTGGATCCGCCGTAGATGCGGTTGACGCGCACGTCGGTGTAGAGCCGGGCGATGGAGTATTCGCGCATGTATCCGTACCCCCCGTGCAACTGCAGGCACTTGTCGACGACGCGGCCGGCGGTCTCGGTCGTGAACAACTTGATTCGTGCCGCATCGGCCGGGGACAACGCGCCTTCGTGTTCGAGTTCGATCCCTCGGTCCACCAGCGCCTGCGCGGCCTCGACCTCGGTATCACATTCGGCCAGAACGAATTTGGTATTCTGAAACGAAGCCACGGGCCGTCCGAAGACGTTGCGCTCGGTGACGTACGCCTTGGCCAGTTCGACAGCCGCGGCAGCGCGGGCGGCGGCGTCCACGCCGACCATGAGACGTTCGCGCGGCAGGTTCTGACCCAGGTAGGAGAAGGCCTTGCCTTCCTCACCGAGAAGGTTCTCGACGGGTACCCGGATGTCGGTGAAGGACAACTCGTTGGTGTCGCTCGCCTTGAGGCCGATCTTTTCGAGGTTGCGGCCGTACTCGAAGCCCTCGCTGTCGGTGGGCACGATCAGCAGGCTCAGTCCGGCTCGCCGGTCCTGTTCGGTCGCGGACGAGGTGCGAGCCACCACGACGCACAGCTCGGAGTTGCGGGCACCGGAGATGAACGTCTTGGCGCCGTTGAGGACGTAATGGGTGCCGTCCTCGGACAGCCGCGCGGAGGTCCGGATGCCGGCCAGATCCGAGCCGGTGCCCGGTTCGGTCATCGCGATGCACAGAACCAGATCGCCTGCCGCGATACCCGGCAACCAGCGCCTCTTCTGTTCCTCGGTGGCCAGCGCCAGCAGGTAGGGCAGCACCATTCCGGTGCTGAGACCGTAGTGGCCGAGCATGATGCCGGCGCGGGCGCTCTCCTCGGAGATGATCGCCTGGAATTTGTAGCTCGTGTCCCCCGGGCCGTCGTACTCCTCGGGAATGCCGAATCCGGTGACTCCGATCTCACCGAGCTTGTGGAACAGTTCGCGGGGTGGTTGGCCGGCCGTTTCCCAGTCCGGGTAGTGCGGGAGGACCTCCTTGCCGATGAAGTCCCGGATCATCGTCCGGAATTCTTCGTGGTCCGCGTCGTAGACGGTGCGTTTCATGTCAGCTGCTCACTTATGGGAAGTCGTGGCGGCGACCGCGGCGGCGTCGTTCTCTGCGAACGCCGCGCGGAGCTCGCGCTTGAGGATTTTGCCGGTGCCGGACACCGGCAGTGCGCCGACGAAGTCGACGGTGCGCGGGGCCTTGTAACCGGCGATGAGGGTCTTGGCGTGGGCTCGTAGTTCTTCGGCGGTGACCGAGTGGCCGGGGCGCGGCACGACCACGGCGTGCACCCGTTCGCCCCAATCCGGATCGGGGACACCGATCACGGCGCACGAGGCCACCGCGGGGTGGGCGGCCAGGGCGTTCTCCACCTCCGCGGAGTACACGTTTTCTCCGCCGGTGATGATCATGTCCTTGAGCCGGTCGACGATGTAGAGGTAGCCGGCGTCGTCGAGGTATCCCCCGTCCCCGGTGTGCATCCAGCCGTCCCTGAGTGCGGTCGCGGTGTCCTCCGGTTTTCCCCAATAGCCGGCCATCACATGATCACCCCGGGTCACCACCTCGCCGACCTGCCCGGGTGGCAGAGGGTGACCGTCCGGTGCGATCACCGCGATCTCCACGATCGGGGTGGCTCGGCCCGTCGATCGCAATCTGGCTCCGCCTGCCCGGTGCTCCGCGCCGCCCAGCACGGTGAGCACACCGGTCTCGGTCATTCCGTAGACGTGGATGAAGTTGACCGACGGGAAGTGTTCCAGCGCCCGGTCGAGCAGACTCTGCGGGGTACCCGAGGCGCCGTAGCCGATGAACTCGAGACTGCTGACGTCGTAGGTGCCGAAATCCGGGTGCTCACAGATCCTTTGGATCATGGCCGGTACGAGCGCGCACCCGGTGACGCGGTGTTCGTCGATCGCGCTCAGCACACCCTCGGGTGTGAAGGTGGGCAGAAACACCAGCGTCCCGCCGAGCAGGGTCTGCCCATACCAGCTCAACAGCGCACCGATGTGGAACAGCGGCGCCGTCAGCATCGTGACCCCGCCCGGACGGACCGAGGAACCGGCGAGGTGATAGCTCAGCAGCGAGGTCATGAACGAACGGTGGGTGACCATCACGCCCTTGGGCTTGCCGGTGGTGCCGCCGGTATAGAGCAGCATCGCCACATCGTCACCGCCCCGACGGATTTCGGGCACCGGAGCGGTGTCGGCAACCAGCTCCTCGTAGGGCAGCATGCCTTCCGGCGCCGGCCCTGCGCCGCAGTAGATCAGGGTCCGCAGGCCGGGGGCTCGCTCACGCAGCTCGGGCCCGAATCCGGCGAACGCATCGTCGACGAGCAGCACCTCGGTGCCCGAGTCGGTCAGTGCGTACGCGATCTCGGCCGGCGACCAACGGGTGTTGATGGGGTTCGCCACCGCCCCGGCCCACCAACTGGCGAAGAACACCTCGTGGTGGTGTTCGGAGTTGAGCGCCACGATCCCGACGCGGTCGCCGACTCCGACTCCGGCCCGCTGCAGCGCCCCGGCCAGGCGGGCGACCCGGTCTGCCACCTCGCGGGTGGGGCGGGATCGGTCGCCGTCGACAGTCATGGTCTGATCGGGCCGCTGTGCGAGGGCGCGGTGTAAGGCGTGGGTCAGAAACACGGCAACTCCCGATGTTCCGTCCGGCGGAGCCGCCGGGGCAGGTGAATGGTGGCCGAGGTGCAGGAATCCGCGGTGCTCATGGGCCCACACCCTCGAGCTGGATCAGGCTGGGCCGAGTGACCTCGGCCGACTTGGGGAAGGAGTCAGCGCCCATCAGCTCGGCCAGGTCGCCGACCGACCACCCACGGTCGGTGTCGAGGGCGTGGGCCAGGGAGTAACCCGCGTAGAGCCCGACATGGCCGCCGGTGACCGAGAAGACCTGACCGGTGAACGGGCACCGTGCAGTGGCCAGGTAACCCACCAGCGCCGAGACGTTGCGCGGGTGGAACCGGTCGAATGCGGTGTCGTCCTCCGGTGCCGCGACCGCCGCGGCCAGAGTCGGTGCGGTCGCGACCATCGGGGTGCGGGCCGCCGGCGAGATCGCATTGGCGCGAACCCCGAATCGGCCCAATTCCTCTGCCCCGACGACGGCCTGAATCGCCAGACCGGCCTTCGCTGCGGCGTAATTCCATTGGCCTACGTTGCCGTGCAGCCCGGCGGCGGACGTCGTGTTGACGATCGAGCGGTCTTCGACGGCGCCCGCCTTCGCCTGGTCCCTCCAGTACCGTGCCGCCGCCCGGGTGAGCCCGAACGCGCCTTTGAGGTGTACGTCGAGTACCAGGTCGAACTGCTCATCGGTCATGTTCCACAGCATTGCGTCACGAACGACACCGGCGTTGTTCACAATGACGTGAAGGTCGCCGAAGGACTCGATGGCAGCAGCGACGAGCTGCTCTGCCGTGGCGGAATCGGCGATCGACCCTTCGACCGCGATCGCTTCCCCGCCGGCGGAGCGGATCTGCTCGACCACGGACCGAGTGCCGTCGAGGTCGTTCACGACCACCTTGGCACCTTCGGCGCCGAGCAGCAATGCGTGCGCGCGGCCCAGGCCGCCACCGGCCCCGGTGACGACGGCCACGCGATTATGCAGCTGTCCCATGAATTCTTCCTTTCTGCACAGATTCAACCCGTCGGGGGTTGCCCGTCGGGGTCGTTCACTAGGTTTTCGGCTCGGCCGGGCCCGCGGATCTCCGCGGACGAATCGCCGCTTCCTGGGTGACGGAGGCGACCAATGTGCCTTCCCGGGTCCAGAACTCGCCGAGGTTGAAGCCCCGCCCATCGACCCTCGAGGTGCTGCGCTGAGCGAACAGCAACCAGTCGTCGGTTCGAAAGGGCCGGTGAAACCACACCGCATGGTCGAGGGAGGCCAGGGTCACCTTCGACGGCTCCGCCCGCAGCGGGTAGAGCAATTCGAGATTCAGGCCCGAGGTCTGCGGCAACGTGATGTCGGAGCAATAGGTCAGAGCGCACGCGTGCAGCAACGGGTCGTCGGGCAACGGGTCCTTCGTGCGGAACCACACCGCCTGCCGGAGCTGACCGTCCTCCTCGGCCCACGTGGCACCGTTCGGTGACAACGGGGCGACGCGCATGGACGTCACATGGGCGTACTTCGACTCGAGAAAACTCTCGGGCTTGAGTTCGGCCCAGCATTCGAAGGCGTCGGTCAGATCGTCCGGCGGAGGGACGTCCGGCATCGTCGTCTGCCGCTCGGCCCCCTCCTCGGGGCTCTTGAATGACGTGGTCAGGGTAAAGATGGGCCGGCCGTCCTGGGTTGCATCCACTCGGCGGGCCGAGAAACTACGCCCGTCACGCAGGCGTTCGACGGTGTAGTAGACGGGCCTGTGGATATCCCCGCCCCGGAGAAAGTACCCGTGCAGTGAATGCACCTTGCGCTCCGGATCGACAGTGTGCCCGGCAGCGGCGAGCGCCTGAGCGACCACCTGCCCTCCCATCGCCCGCATCGGCGAGCCGCCGTGACACCATCCCCGGAACAGGTTCAGGTCCAGGCGTTCGACGCGCAGAAAGTCCACGAGTCCCGTTCCCCACCGAACCTCGGGTGGGCCGGCACCGATGCTCTGGTCGACCTCCACCGGCGTCGTAGCCGTGGTCACGTCTCGGCCCGCTCGGCGAGTTCGATGGCCACCGCCGGGCACAGGCGAGCGGCCTCGCGGATCCCGTCGTGCAACTCGACCGGCGGATCCTCGACCAGCAGAACGGCGACGCCGTCCTCGTCACGCTGGTCGAATACGTCGGGGGCCGCGAGCACGCACTGCCCGCCACCGACGCACTTGTCCTCGATGATGTGAATTTTCATGTGCTGTGGCCCTTTCCGGTCACCAGGTCACCATCAGGCGGTGCACCCCGTAGATGGACATGTCATGTTTGAAGGCGACCTCGTCGAGCGGCTCGGCAAGCGCCAGGGTGGGGATCCGGCGGAACAGCGTGCCGAACACGACCTGCAGTTCCACGCGCGCCAGCTGTTGCCCCAGGCACTGGTGGACACCGAAGCCGAAGGCGAGGTGGTGGCGTGCCTGACGGCTGATGTCCAGGGCGTCCGGACCCTCCGCGGTGTCACCGGGGAAGGCCGACGTGTCGCGGTTGCCGGAATCGAGAGACAGGATGACACCTTCACCCTGCCGGATGATGGTCCCGGCGATCTCCATGTCCTGCGTGGCCACTCTGCGCAGGCCGCTGTGAACGATGGTCAGGTAGCGAAGCAATTCTTCGACGGCACCCGCCAGCAATGCCGGGTCTTCGCTCGTGCGAAGCAATTCCACCTGATCCGGCCTGCCGAGCAGTGCGGCCGTCCCGAGGGCGATCATGTTGGCCGAGGTCTCGTGGCCGGCGGTGAGCAACAGCAGGCCCATCCGCGCAACCTCTTCGCGCGTCATCAGGCCTGGGTTCAGTTGTTCCACCGCGAGACGGCTGAGCACGTCGTCGCCCGGGTCCGCGCTTTTCGCATCGACCAGACCGGCGATGAAGCCGATCAGTTCCTCCGCTGCCGCGGTGGTCTGCTCGGGCGTCGACGTCTTGGCGACGAAAACCTTGCTCAATCGTTGGAACAGATCGTGATCGGTGTACGGCACCCCGAGCAGCTCGCAGATCATCAGCGACGGCACCGGGAGCGCGAATGCCTCCACCAGATCGACCGGCTTCGGACCTGCGAGCAGTTCGTCGGTGAGGCTGTCGACGATCTGCTGGATGTGGTCCCGCAGTGCCTGCATCCGCTTCGCGGTGAAATCGCGGGCGAGTATCCGCCGGGGATGGTCGTGCTCGGGACCGTCCATCTGAAAGAACGTCTTCGCGCGTGCCCGGCGCGCCTTGATGGCGGCCGAGGAGTGGGGGTAGCCCGGATTGTCGGTGTCGGCGCTGATCGTGGGGTGGCTGAGCACGGCGCGGATGTCTTCGTGTCGGGTCACGAGCCACGGCTCACTACCGTCCCAGATCCGCACCCGCCTGAGCGCCCCCTCTCGGCGCCATTCCGCGAGCGGTGCGGGCGGGTCGAAGGGGCACCGGGCGACATTGCGCTGCATCGGAAATACCGGGGCTTCGGTGGTGTCGAGCATGGGAACTCTCCTGTCACGGGCGAGCTCACTCGCCATCGGTTTCTGCTCAAACCATACTTCACTTATTCCGTTCGATGTCAAGGGCAGGATCTTCGATCGGAGTCCATATGCAGAGTTCAACCCGGTCACTACGCCTGGACTGGTGCCCTTCAACGGTTTCTCAATTCTGCCTAACGAACTGTCACATATTGACGAGTGCCGCGTCGCGCGCAAGCGTTGACGCAGGTCGGCGTCGAAATTCGCACGCACCCCTTGACAGGCTCACCACCGATCCTTGAAAGTGAATCATCGTTAGAGCGATAGGGAGACAAAATGACTCGAAGAGTACTGGTGGCCGGCGTAGGCATGGCACCGTTCAGTAAACCGAGCGCCGGAGAGACCTACGACGTCCAAGGTCCGAGGGCGGTGACCACCGCCCTCGCGGACGCGGGGCTGAGCTACGACCGCGTGCAGCAGGTCTACGCCGGGTATGTTTATGGTGATTCGACCAGTGGTCAGCGGGTCGTGTATCAGCTCGGCAAGACCGGGGTACCGGTGCTGAACGTCAACAACAACTGCGCTTCGGGATCCTCCGCGTTGTGGCTGGCCCGTCAGGCGGTCGAATCCGGCGCCGTCGACTGCGCGCTCGCCGTCGGCTTCGAGCAGATGCCACCCGGTGCGCTGAGCGCGAAGTGGACCGACCGACCTGCGCCACTGAGCGACTTCGTGGGGGCACTGCGCGACATCTACGACATCGATCCCGCCGTCCCGATGACTCCGCAATATTTCGCGGCGGCCGGCCTCGAGTACCTCGACAAGTACGGCGGAAGCCCGGAGACCTTCGCCGCGGTGGCCGTCAAAGCCCGCAGCCACGCCGCGAACAATCCCTACGCCGTGTTCCGCGATCCGATCACGCTCGAACAGGTGCTCGGCTCCCCGCAGATCGCCGGCCCGCTGACCCGGCTGCAATGCTGCCCACCCACCTGCGGCGCCGCCGCGGCAGTGGTCTGCTCGGACGAGTTCGCCCGCGCGAACGGACTGACCCCGAGGGTCGCTATCGCCGCGCAGACTCTGCAGTCGGACAGCGGCGACCTCTTCGCCGAGAAGAGTGCGATGTCGCTGGTCGGCACGGACGTGACCCGCAATGCCGCCCGGGACGTGTACCAGCAGGCAGGTGTCGACCCCGCCGACATCGCGGTCGTCGAGTTGCACGACTGCTTCACCGTCAACGAGGTGCTCTCCTACGAGGCGCTCGGCCTGTGCGACGAGGGCGGGGCCGAGAAGTTCATCCTCGACGGCGACAACACGTACGGCGGAAGGGTGGTCACCAACCCCTCCGGCGGTCTGCTGTCCAAGGGACATCCGCTGGGGGCCACCGGTCTCGCACAGACCGCCGAGATCACCTGGCAACTACGCGGCGAGGCAGGCGATCGACAGGTCGAGAACGCCACCCTGGGCCTCCAGCACAACCTCGGCCTCGGCACCGCCGGAGTGATCACCCTGTTCGAAAGGTTGTCCTGAATCATGCCCATCGACCCGACCATCGTCGGCACCCGTACCCCCGAATTCCAGACCACCGCCGAGCGTAACCGGTTGCGCTTCTTCGCGCAGGCGACCGGACAGCCCGATCCGGCGTACACCGACCTCGACGCCGCGAGGCTCGCGGGGTACCGCGATCTCCCGATCCCGGCGACGTTTCTGTTCTGCCTCGAGATGGACAACCCCGACCGGCATCGATTCCTCGCCGACCTCGGAGTCGACATGCGCGCAATCCTGCACGGAGGACAGCGATTCCAGTATCACGCCCAGGCCTACGCCGGTGACACGCTGACCTTCTGGACCGAGGTCACCGACGTCTACGACAAGAAGGGCGGCGCCCTCGACTTCATCGTCCGCGACACTCACGTCAGCCGTGACGGAGCCCCCATCGCAACACTGACCAGCACCATCGTCGTCCGCGACCCGAAGTCGGCCGCATGAACACCGCATACCTGACCGCGGGAGATTCCTTTTCCCTCGACTGCCCCACGATCACCCGCACGACCCTCGCCCTGTACGCCGGCGCCTCCGGAGACCACAACCCGGTCCACATCGACATCGACGCCTGCCGGGCCGTCGGAATCGAGGACGTCTTCGCCCACGGAATGCTGTCGATGGCCTACCTGGGCCGTTTGCTGACCGCGACCTTCCCGCTGGATCGCCTCCGCTGCTTCGACGTTCGGTTCACCGCGATCACACCGGTCAACACCACACCGACCTGCACGGGCACCGTCGCCAAGGTCGAGGACGGCCTCGCCCACCTCGATCTCACTGTCGCTCTCCCCGACGGAACCGTCACCCTCTCGGGCACCGCCGTCGTCACCACCCACTGATTCCGCCGAACACAAGGACCCCCATCATGAAAACCCTGGACGGCAACGTCGCACTCATCTCCGGCTCCGGGCGCGGCATCGGGCGCGAAGTCGCGCTCAAACTGGCCGCCGAAGGCGCCAGCGTCGTCGTCAACGACGTCGACAAGGCGCCGGCGGACGAGACCGTCGCCGACATCGTGTCCGCAGGCGGAAAGGCGGTGGCCTGCGTCGGTTCGGTCACCGACCTCGACTTCGCCGACCGCTTCGTCGCAACCGCCACCGACACCTTCGGCGGCCTGGACATCATCGTCAACAACGCCGGCTACATCATGGACAACGTCATCCAGAAGATGACCGACGAACAATGGCAGAACGTGCTGGACGTGCACCTGCAGGCGCCGTTCCGGATTCTGCGCGCCGCCCAGCCGTACATCAAGGCCAATCCGACCGATCACCACCGCAAGGTCGTCAACGTCTCCTCGGTCTCCGGTGTCTTCGGAAACCCCGGGCAGGCCAACTACGCTGCCGCCAAGGCCGGGGTCATCGGGCTCACCAAGACCCTCGCCAAGGAGTGGGGCCGTTACCGGGTCAACGTCAACGCTGTCGCCTTCGGGTTCATCCTCACCCGAATGACCGAGGCCGTCGCCTCGGACGACGCCTACGTCGAGATCGAAGGCCGCAAGATCAAGGTCGGGGTCAGTCAGGCCGTCATGGATTCGGTCAAGCGCACCAACCCCCTCGGCAGGCCGGGCACACCCGCCGAGGCCGCCGGCGCTGTCTACGCACTCTGCCTGCAGGAAACGAATTACGTTTCCGGGCAATGTCTTACCGTAGACGCCGGCTCCCGCTGATCCCGTGCCGACCGCAATCCCGAAACCCTCATCGGCCCGCCGGGCCCCTCACTCCCTCGGAGGCAACCATGCGTGATGCCGTCATCGTCGATGCGGTACGCACCGCCGTCGGCAAAAGGAACGGATCACTGGCGACGCTTCACTCCGCCACCCTGTCCGCCCACGTCCTCACCGCCCTCGCCGAACGCAACCATCTGGACCCCGCCGTCGTCGACGATGTCGTCTGGGGCTGCGCCATCGGAGTCGGCATGCAGAGCGGTTGCATCGGCCGCGCAGCCGTCCTCGCCGCCGGTTGGCCCGAATCGGTTCCCGGCCTGACCATCGACCGTCAGTGCGGATCCTCCCAGCAGGCGGTACACCAGGCCGCGGCCGGTGTCATCGCCGGCCAGTACGACGTCGCCGTGGCCGGTGGCGTCGAGATCATGAGCGCCGTGCCTGCAAGCGCCACTCTCGCCGACGGGCAGTACGGTCAGCCTTTCGGTCCCGACGTGTGGAAGCGCTACGACGACAGACGATTCCATCAGGGCGTGGGCGCGCAAATGATCGCCGACAAATATGGAATCTCCCGCACCGAGATGGACCAGCACGCCCTCGACTCGCACGCCGACGCCGCCCGGGCGATCGACGAGGGACGCTTCAAGGACCAGATCGCACCCATCACGGTGACCGGCGACGACGGCACCGAACGCACCTTCGACACCGACGAGGGCGTGCGGCGCGGTTCCACCCTCGAAAAACTCGGCGGACTCGCACCTGCCTTCGGGGAGGGTGGCACCCTCACCGCGGGCAACGCCTCGCAGATCTCCGACGGCGCCGGCGCATTGCTGATCACCACCAGCGAGTACGCCCGGGCCCAGGGGTGGACGCCGCTCGCCCGTATCCACACCGCGGTCGTCGCCGGCACCGACCCCGTCACCATGCTGGAGGGTCCGATTCCCGCCACTGCCAAGGTATTGGAGAAGAGCGGGCTGACACTCGACGACATCGGAGTGTTCGAGATCAACGAGGCCTTCGCCTCGGTCACTCTCGCCTGGCTGCGTGCGACCGGCGCGGACTACACCAAGATGAACCCGAACGGTGGAGCGATGGCCATCGGACACCCCGTCGGCGGATCCGGCGCCCGGATCATGACCACACTGGTCCACCACATGCGTGAACAGGGCGTTCGTTACGGCCTGCAGTCGATGTGCGAGGGCGGTGGCATGGCCAACGCCACCATCCTGGAGCTGCTGTCATGACCGCGGCACGGACCGCTCTGGTCACGGGAGCAGCACGCGGCATCGGCCGCCGGATCGCCGTGAGCCTAGCCAAGGACGGATACGCCGTCGCGGTCGTCGACACCGATTTCGACGGGTACCGCGAGTTCGCAGCCGACGACGAAAACACCAGCGTCGTCGACGAACTCGAAAGTCACGGTGTCCCGGTCATCGCCGTCGAAGCCAGCACCGCCGACGTCGACGCGATGAACGAACTCGGAGCACGCATCCTCGATGAATGGTCGGCGCTCGGCGCACTGGTCTGCAACGCCGGCGGCGGATCCGGTGCGTTCGACGGCAACCGGGCCTCCGCGATCGACCTCGCCGACCTCGACGACGTCCTGCGCCGAAACCTGCACGGGACCATCATCACCGTCGGCGCCGCGCTGCCCGCGCTCCGCCGGGCCACCGATCCCTCGATCGTCACCATGGGGTCGATCACCGGTGTCGAAGCGAAGCCCACCGGAACGTATGCCCATTACGGCATCACGAAGGCCGCGGTGATGCACTACACCCGCTATCTCGCGAACGACCTGGCGCCGGAGGGGATCCGCGTCAACTGCGTCGCGCCCGGACTGATCGCGACCGGCCGAGCCCAGCACCGCCTGCGTGAGCGGGCCGACTCCGGCGCGGACATCCTCTCGCGGATCGGGTCACCGGACGACGTCGCGGAGGCGGTCCGCTTCCTCGTGTCACCCGCCTCCGCGTACATGTCCGGGCAGATTCTGCCGCTGTGGCGCCCTACTGGGCGCAGACCCGCGATGATCCGACTCACACCTACGAACTCGAGGAACACCACCATGGGCACCACCGCACCCTACGACTACGCCAATCTGGAGATCGACCAGCGTGACGGAGTCCTCACCGTCCGGTTCGACCGGCCGGACGACTACAACGCCATCAACCACGACCTGCACACCGAAATCATTCGGCTGTGGGGGCAGATCCGTCGCGACGCGGACGTGCGTGCCGTCGTTCTGACCGGCAACGGACGGGCGTTCTCGGCGGGCGGAAACCTGAAGGGGCCGCGCAGGACTGCCGGACCCGAGCTCGACGCGTTCTTCCTCGACGCCCGCTCCATCATCATCGAACTCCTCGAACTCCCCCAGCCGATCATCGCCGCCGTGAATGGGCCGGCCATGGGACTGGGCGCGACCCTCGCCCTGCTGTGCGACGTGGTGTACGCGTCCACCGACGCCGTGATCGCCGACCCGCACGTGACCGTCGGCGTCGTCGCCGGCGACGGCGGAGTGGTGGCCTGGCCGTGGCTGACCGGAATGTCGCGCGCCAAGGAATACCTGCTCACCGGCGACAAGGTCGGCGCAGTGGAGGCCGAGCGCATCGGCCTGGTGAACCGGGTCGTCGAACCGGATGCGCTCCTCGACGAGGCCCACGCCCTCGCCCACCGGCTGGCGGAGAGCCCGGTCCGTGCGATCCAGGGCACCAAGGCGGCGCTGAACAGAATCCTTCGCGACACCGCGAGCCTCGTCCTCGACGCCGCACTCCTCAGCGAGAAGGAGTGCTTCGCCTCCGGCGACCATGCCCGCGCCGTGGAAACGTTTCTCGCCCAAAGGGAACTCGCGAAGTCGGCGGCTCGTGCACACGCCTGACGATGTCACCCGAAGTCACCGAAGAGAGGTAGCACGCCCATGATGTCGTTGGATGAGGTAGAAGAAGCACAGAGCCTGTGTGCGGTCTTCCAGACCATGGTCGGCGCCCGCGCCGACGAGGTCGCTCTCCGCACCGCGGAAGGCGACCGGACCATCACCTGGCGGGCCTACGGGCAGCAGGTGCGGCAGATCGCCGCCGGCCTGGCAGAGCTGGGAGTCCGTCGCGGGGACACGGTGGCGATCATGTTCACCAACCGGCCCGAGTTCCACCTCGTCGACACGGCCGTGATGCACCTGGGTGCGACGGCGTTCTCCGTCTACAACACGTTCACACCGGAACAGATCGCGCAGTTGTGGACCAGCGCCGGAAACCAGGTGATCGTGTGCGAGGAGCAGTTCGTCGACAAGATTCGCCAGGCCGCCGTGGTCCGTCCCGTCGAGCACATCGTGTGCGTCGACGGCAGCGGCCACGACACGATCTCGCTGGAAGACCTGGTGGCTCAGGGTGACCCGTCTTTCGACTTCGACGCCTCCTGGCAGGCGGTGAGCCGCGACGACCTCCTGGCACTGATCTTCACCTCCGGCACTACCGGAGCGCCGAAGGGCGTCGAGCTCACCCACGAGAATGTTCTCTTCGCCGTCGCGGCGAAGGTGGCAAGTCAGCGTGAGGCCCTCGGATCGGAGATTACCGAGCGGGTGCTGTCCTATCTCCCCGACGCCAACCTCGCGAACCGTTTCGCAGCGCACTATGTGCCGATGGCCAGCGGTGCCACCGTCACCGATGTGCGCGACGGCAAGACTGTGCTGCAGGTCTTCCGTGACGTGCACCCGACGACGTTCATGGGCGTTCCGATGATCTGGTACCGGCTCAAGGCGATGATCGACACCGCCGTGGCCGGGTCCGGGCAACCGGCTCGGGAACAGGCCGAGTGGGCGCTGTCGCTCGGTCTCGACAAGGTGCGGCTCGAACTCGCCGGGCAACCCGTCCCGGCACGGCTGGCCGCTCTTCACGAACTGGCCGACCGCACCGTCCTGGCCCCGCTGCGCCGCGAGTTCGGTGTCGATCACCTGGGATTCGCCACCTCCGGCGGCGCCCCGATAGCTCCGGAAGCACTCGAGTTCTTCCTTGCGCTGGGCGTGCGGGTCTGCGAGGTCTACGGCCTGACCGAGACCGCCGCGTCCGGCATCGGCAATCATCCCGACCGTATCCGGATCGGGACCGTGGGCCAACCACGTCCCGGCGTCGAGGCCAGGCTCGCGAGCGACGGGGAACTGTTGTTGCGCAGCCCGGGTGTCATGCGGTGCTACCGCGACGACCCGGCGAAGACCGCCGAAACCCTCGACGCCGACGGTTGGCTGCACACCGGCGATATCGCCACCATCGACGCCGACGGCTACGTGACCATCGTCGACCGCAAGAAGGACATGATCATCAATTCCTCGGGAAAGAATCTCGCCCCGGCGAACATCGAGAACGCGATCAAGCTCGAGTGCCCCATGCTCGGAGCCGTAGTCGCGGTGGGCGATGGTAGACCGCACATCGCGGCGCTGCTCATCCTCGATCCCGAGCAGGCCAACGCCTTTGCCGACGCTCACGCGATCGAGGACCGCACCCCGGAGGCCCTGGCCGCGGATCCCCGGGTACTGGCGGCGGTCGCCGAGGGCGTCGCCTGCGGCAATGAGCGTCTCTCCCGAGTCGAGCAGGTGCGGGCCTACGCCGTGCTCCCCGCGTTCTGGGAGGTCAACGGCGAAGAACTCACCGCCACCACGAAAGTGCGCCGCGCGCGCGTCAACACCAAGTACGCCGACCAGATCGACGCGTTGTACAACCCGACGGCAGCGTCGGTCTTGTAGAGCGCCCTCCGATCCGACTGCACTGTCGCGAGCCATGGGCGGCCCGGGCCCGAGTGGCGCGGGCCGCCCACCGATGATCACGAAGGAAATCCCATGAAGACCTACCAGCTTGCGGCCCGCGCCCTGTCCGAGTTCGGTGTCGGCACCGTCTTCGGACTCATGGGAGACGCCAACCTCGCGTATCTCGGTGACTTCGTGGAAAACCGGGACGGCGAGTTCGTCGCGGCCGTGGCCGAGGGTGGGGCGGTGTCGATGGCAGACGGATATGCCCGCACGACCGGTCGCGTCGGCGTCGCGTCCGTGTCGCACGGCCCTGCCGTCACGAACTGCACGACCGCCCTTGTCGAGGCGGTGCGGTCGCGCAGCGCCGTGCTGCTGCTGACGGGCAGCACCCCGGACGTGCGAGATCACTTCCAGGAGTTCGACCTCGAGGGTTTCGCCCGCCTCACCGGCGCCGAATACCGCCGGGTTCGCAAGGCCACCGCGGTCGGCGCGGATATCGCCGAAGCTCTTGCGCGCGTGGCCACCACCCGGACTCCCCTGGTGCTCGACCTGCCCTACGACCTGCTCGAGGTCACGGTGACCGGTGAGTTGCCGCGCGCGGTGCCCTCGCCCCCGGTAGCCGGTGCGCCGGACCCCGAGCTCGTCGACGACGCGCTCGCCGCGTTGCTCGGCAGTACACGCCCGCTCATCCTCGCCGGCCGCGGGGCGGTCGAATCCAGTGCCCGCGAGGATATCCTGCGCCTGGCGCGGGCAATCGACGCGCCGGTAATGACGACGTTGCTCGCGAAGGACCTCTTCGCCGGTGAACCCGACAATCTCGGTGTGCACGGGTCGTTGTCACATGCGGTGGCGATCGAGGAGATCGGTCGCGTCGACTGCATGCTCGTCGTCGGCGCGGCCTTGTCGTCGTTCACGACCGACAACACGGCGTTACTCGAGGGCAAGTTCGTCATCCAGATCGACGACCGGTCCAGCGCGTTCGGGCGGTTCGCGCCGGTGTCGCTCCCGATTCCGGGTGACGCCGCGGGTGTGGTGCACGCTTTGTGCGAGCGCCTGGCCGAAGCCGACGCAGCGGCACCGTCCGGGCGCCGCGTCGCGCAACTCGCCGAAGCGGTCCGCGAACTCGAACACAAGGGATACCGCAGCATCTCCGGCGGCGGCACCGTCGACATGCGAGACGCGATGGCCCGGCTCGCCGAGCTGCTCCCGCCAGGGGCGCAGGTCGTCACCGACATCGGACGGTTCTCGACCGCGGCGTGGAAGTATCTGCCGGTCGAGCCGAGTCGGTTCACCGTTCCCGGTGCATTCGGGTCGATTGGGCTGGGCGTCGCGACTGCGGTGGGCGCTGCCGCGGGTCGCCGCGACGTACCGACGGTCTGTGTGGCCGGGGACGGCGGCACGATGATGGGACTGACGGAGGTGAGCACTGCGGTCCGGCATCGCCTGCCGCTGGTGCTTGTCGTCCTCGACGACAATTGCTACGGCGCCGAATACCTCAAGCTCGCGAATCTCGATTTGAAACCCGCGCATTCGGAGGTCGAATGGCCGGGGTTCGCGGAGACGGCGCGCGCACTCGGAGCACGGGCGGTCACGATCCGGGAGGTCGACGATTTCGCGCAGGTCGCGGCGCTGGTGAAGAACGGAGACTACCCGCTGGTCGTCGAGGTCAAGGCAGATCCCGCGCGGCGTCGTCCCGAAGTGGCTGCGGCCGTCGGGCACGCGAGTTGACAACTGGCGGTTCCGAGACTGGGCGGTTGACCGCCGGCGACCACTGATCGGTCCGAGGACCAGCCATCGAGCGCCGCGGGCCGCCTACTGGTGCCCGGACGACGTCGGCCCGGTCAGCCCGAGGACGGCACTGCCCAGACCATTCAACTGGTTCCGGACCTCCACCGGGTCGCCGCGCAGTTGCCTCCGCATCCGGTTGATGACGGACTGGGCGGTCCGGGTAAGCGCTTCGGCCTCCGGCGCGGCAAGTTCTGGGCGGACCCGGATCAACAGCGCAACCCACTCGCTGGCGTAATCATGTTGCAGGCGACGGATAGGTGCGCGCTCGTCCTCCGGCACGTTGACGACCTCGGTGAGCAACGCACTCAGCGCGTCCCCGTGTTCGACGTTGATCCGGACGAAGGACGCCAGCGCGGCGTCGAGCGCGAGGGCAGGATCATCCGTGCCCGAGAGTGCCCCGGAGACATCGAAGTACAGCGCGTCTAGACACCGAGTGATCACGGTGACGAGGATCGCCGACTTTCCGGGAAAATGATGGTAGAGAGTCGGGCCGGTAATCCCTGCCGCAGTACCGATGTCGTCCATTCCCACGGCCTGATAGCCACGTTCGGCGAACAGGGTCACCGCCGCCTCGAGGATCGCTTCGCGGCGCGACGCCGGCATGATCCGACCCCCCGCCTCGCCATGCACGGATTGCGCTTGATCGACAACACCCAGGTCTGTCATCTCGCACACCGCCGAGGCCGCCTCGGTCATCAGCATTCGCGCTCGGGAAGGCTCGAGTTTTCCCCGACGGAACAACCGATTGCTGCTCAGCACCGCATGGGCGCCTCCCACCAGCAGTTCCACCGACGGTCCGTCGAGACCGGGCCTGGCGGTCTGTATCGCCTCGCGCAACGGGGCGATCGCCTTCTGATAGCGGTCGCGCAACTCGGCGCCCATCGTCGGATCGAGATACGCCTGATTACGTTCCCACAGCGCGCTCGCGCGATTCTGCCCCAGCGACTTCCCCGCGGCATACTCGAGCAGGTCCCGAAGCCCCGGTTGCGGGGCAGCGTAGGCCGCCTCGAGCCCCTCGATCTCGAACTCGACCGCGGCGGCAAGAAGATTCTGCTTACCTCGGAAATGGCGATACAACGCCGGACCGGTGATACCGACATCGGCCGCGATGTCCGCGATCGCGGCATCGTGAAAACCCCGGCGCTCGAACTGCTTCGCCGCAGCGGCGACGATGAGCTGCTTGCGGTTTCGTGGCCGACGCTGCACGGCAACCTCGGTCATGGTCCGCTCCTCTCATCCAGGTGCCGTACTCGGCGGATCTCCACGGCGAGGCGCACCCGGGGCATCGCCGTCCTTCACCATCATGTTAGCAGTCGTTCGGGACGCTTTCGGAGTGCCACGACTCGATCCATCCCACGGACCAGCCTCGCTGACATCAGTCGTTAGCCACTATTCGCCAGGGTGCACGACACCGGCGGTCTTCGGGCGTGCCGCGGTCGTGGCCCGGTGCGATCCGGACGAGCGCCGCGGGATCAGGGTGGGCATCGCGCGCCGGATCGGATCGTCGACGGGGGTGGTGGCGAGCATCAGATCGAGTGCGGTGGCTGCGATCTGGTCGAACGGGGTGCGCACCGAGGTGAGCGGGACCGGAAGACGTTGCGACAGTGGGATGTCGTTGTAGCCGACCAGGGCGACGTCGTCGCCGACGGTCAACGAGCTTCGGTGCGCGGCGGCCATGACTCCGAGCGCGAGGTTGTCGTTGGCGGCGAAGACGGCGGTCGGACGGGACGCGGAGCGGAAGAGCCGGTTCCCGGCCTCCTCGCCGTCCTCGATGCCGAACGTCGTTTCGACGATCCACTCGGGCACTTCCGCGATTCCCGCTTCCCGCAGCGCCTTTCGTGCCCCGGCCAGACGACCGACGGCGGTGGACGCGAACAACGGGCCCGACAGGACGGCGATGTCGGTGTGCCCGAGGTCGATCAGATGGCGGGTGGCGAGATAGCCGCCCGCCTCGTCGTCGCCGACCGAGGACGGACTGATCCCGTCGGTCCTGAGCACCAGCGCGTGCGGCACGCCGCGCTCCCGGAGCTCGCGCGGCAGGGGGTCGTCGCGCCGGCTCGAGGCGACGATCAGGCCGTCCACGTTCCGGGCGAGCAGCGTCCTCGCCGCGTCGGACTCGTCGGCGGGGTTGTCCCCCGTCGTGGCGACGACCGTGAAGTAGCCGAGGCGGGTCGCGGCCCGGCTGATCGCCTCGTACATCAAGGCCATGACGGTGTCGCTCAACCGTGGGACGAGGACGCCGATCGTCGCGGTCTGCCCGCGGCGCAGGCTGGAGGCGAAGGTGTTGCGCCGGTAGCCCAGCTGATCGGCCACCGCCCGCACTCGTTCGGCAGTCGCGGAGCGGGACGGCGGCACGCGATCGTCGAGCACTCGGCTGACGGTCGAGGTACTCACACCCGCCGCGTCCGCCACTTCACGCAGCGTCACGACGTGCTTACCGTCCCGCGCCCGCTGGGGCGCGCTCCCATTGGCTTCCATGGTCTTCCTCTCTACCGCCTCGGCCCGGCCCTCCGCGCGTGAGGTAAGGCCTGATCACATCCGATTCGGAACGTGACCCTTGACACAGACACGATCGTATCGCACGATGAAATCGTTCACGGGAACGTTCCCGGGAACGTTTGCAAAACGTCTCCTTCGATGGAAAAGAGCGATCATGAGCACACTCGACCTCCGCGGCCTCACCCCGGCGCCGGTGACGCCCTTCACCCGTGACGGCGACGTCGACTACGACGCCATCCAGCGCCTCGGCTCGTGGCTCGGCAGTGTCGACGGCGTCAAGGGCCTCGTCGTTCTCGGCCACGCCGGCGAGGGCACATTCCTCACCCAGGACGAGCAGGTTCGCGTCATCGCCGCTTTCAAGGACTCCGTCGACGGCCGGCTGCCGATCATCGCCGGCATCACCGGCGAAGGCACCGCGGTCTCCGTGGAGGAGGCCCGCCGCGCGGTCGACGCGGGCGCCTCGGCCGGCCTCGTGTACCCCTCCCACGGATGGCTGCGGTTCGGTTACCAGGACGGCGCCCCGCAGGATCGGTACAAGGCGATTCACGAAGGGTCCGGGCTGCCGCTGATCCTGTTCCAGTACCCCGACGCCACCAAGGCCACGTACAACCTGGACACCCAGCTCGAGATCGCCGCCCAGCCCGGTGTGTTCGCCACCAAGAACGGTGTGCGGAACATGCGCCGCTGGGACCGTGAGATCCCGGTCCTGCGCCGCGAGAACCCCGACCTGCAGATCCTGAGCTGCCACGACGAGTACCTGCTGCACACCATCTTCGACGTCGACGGCCTGCTGGTCGGCTACGGCGGACTCGCGCCCGAGCCGCTGGTCGAACTCATCGCGGCAGGCAAGGCCAAGGACTACCCCGCGGCCCGGGCGATTCACGACCGCCTCCTGCCGGTGACAGCGAACGTCTACCACCGCGGCTCGCACATGGAAGGCACCGTCGCCCTCAAGGAAGGCCTCGTCGCCCGTGGAATCCTCGAACACGCCACCGTGCGCTCACCGCTGCTGCCACTGGCCGAGGGCGCAGGTGCCGAAATCGCCGCTGCGCTGCAGTCGGCCGAGCTGACCTCGGTCGTCGCCCACGCCTGACCCCGCTCGACCCGTCACCTCGGATTCACCGAATCCGCCGCACGCGGTGCCACCGCGTCGCGTGCCGGTTCTGCCGCCCGGCCCGGACACCCCGGGCCGGCCGGCACTGCCCGCAGCAGACCCGGCCCACTCCCGGCCGCAGGTTCCGTTCGCCCCTTCCGAGCCGGCAGCGTCGGATGCCCCATCGTCAGTTGCGCCACACTCCTCGTCTGCGGTTCGAACACCAGAAAGTAGGCTCATCGATGAGTACATCAGCCGATCCCGTCGGAGGCGGTTCAGTGGTCGCAGACACCCCTCCGCCGCCCGGAGGTCGCGTCCGGCCCCAGCGGCGGTACTGGGTTCGGACCCTGGCCATGGCCGGTCCCGCATTCATCGCCGGAGCGTGGCAGTTCGGGCCCGGCAACCTCGCCAGTGCCGTCCAGGCCGGCAGCGAGTACAGCTACTCCCTGATCTGGGTGATCGCCGTCTCGACCATCTTCATGCTCGTCTACGCCGACATGAGCGTCCGCCTCGGCATCCGCACCCCCGCGTCCATGATCAGCTCGGTCAAGGACATTTTGGGCCGACGCGTGGGCGTCTCCGCCGGCGTCGGAGTCTTCATCATCACCCTGTGCTTCTCCGTGGGCAACGCCGTCGGATCCGGCCTGGGACTGTCGATGGTCTTCGGCGGGTCCCCGATAGTGTGGTCCGCTGTCTGCACAGTCTTCGTCGGACTGATCCTGTTGTTCCGCAACGTCTATCGAACCGTCGAACGCGTCCTGCTGGTGATCGTCGCCCTCCTCGCGGCCACCTTCGTCTTCAGCGCCGTCATCGCCCAGCCCGACTGGTTCCAGGCCGTGCACGGACTCGTCCCGAGCATCCCGCCGGGTGGACAACTGCTCGTCGTCGCCCTCGTAGGCACCAACTTCTCCCTCAACGCAGCTTTCTTCACTTCCTACGGCACCCACGAACGTAAGCGCACCGCAGCCGAATACCGGCAGACCACCATCGCCGACACCATCCCGGGCATCGTCGCACCCGGCATCATGACCTCGCTCGTGATCATCGTCGCCGCCGCCGTCCTCGGCCGCCAGAACACCGAAGCAACCACCCTCGCAGGCCTGGCGAAGATCTTCGAACCCATCGCCGGCCCGATCGGATCGACGATCTTCGCGCTCGGGCTGTCCGGGGCCGCGTTCTCCGCGATGGTCGCCAACGCCACCGCCGGAGGCACCATGCTCTCCGACGCGCTCGGCAAAGGACCGTCCCCCAGCACACCGACAGCCAAACGCACCAGCGCCGTGATCCTCGGCTTCGGACTCCTGATCACGATCCTGTTCACGAAATCCCCTGTCCAGCTGATCATCTTCGCCCAGGCACTGACCGTGCTGATCGCACCGTTCCTCGGACTCCTGCTCTTCGTGATGAGCAACAACTCCCAACTGATGGGCAACCTCCGCAACACCTGGTGGAAGAACATCATCGGAGCCCTGGGATTCCTCTCGATCCTGTCCCTGTCCGGCCTGCTGATCTACGAACTGCTCGGCTGACACCGACGCTGGGCGGCACACTGCACACCGCAGTGTGCCGCTCGACTGCTGCATCCACCCCCTGACGCAACCCACGAGGAATCAGAACCCATGCCGCTCTTCGTCGTCGACTACACCTACTCAGCCGAGACCGCCGCAGGCCGTGACTCGCACCGATCCGAACACCGAGCATGGCTCTCCGAACTGGTCGACCGCCAGATCGTCATCGCCTGCGGTCCGTACGCCGATGACGGAGGTGCCTTCATCCTCGTCGAGTCCGATACGACCGACACGGTGGCACTGCTCTTCACGCACGATCCCTTCGTCATCCACGGACTCGTACCAGAACATCGAATTCTCGAATGGACGCCGGTGATGGGTCGCCTCTAAAACGACGATGGAGGAGGGAAGGATTCGGAATCGGGTCGGTCGATCATCCACGGAGAAATACCCCGGTATCCAGTCAGACGAATAGCTACTTCGACCTGAAAAACGAGGCGCCTTGGTGAGCATGATTCGGCCGTTCTCGGCCGGTCGGGATTGGGTTGGCCGCAATTCCCCCCGATCGGCGCCTTTCACGCTGCCAGGGTGCTGATCTTGACCAGGTTGTGCGCCAGGACCCCGTGGCCGACCCAGATCTTGGCGCCTTCGGTGCTGTCGATGCGGGTGCGGTCCCAGCCATATCCACGTTTGAGGGCGCTGATTCTGCCTTCGACTCCGGTGCGCCACTTGATTGTTCGTCGGAACGCCGGGCGGTGTTCCTCGGCTCGCCGGCCAGCTGAGGGTTTGCCCTTGCGAGGGATCACCACGTTGCGCACGCCGAGGTCACGGAGGTCATCCTCGACGGCTTTCTCGCCGTAGCCGCGGTCGGCGGTGACCGTGCGGGGTGGCCGGCCGGCGCGTGTGCGGACCCGATCCACGGCTGGGGCCAGCTGGGGTGCGTCGGCCGGGTTGCCGCGTTCGACGTTGTGGTCCACGATCACGCCGTCGTCGCCTTCGACGAGCTGGGTCTTGTGGCCGAACTCGACCGGTTTGCCGAGCCGTCCCTTGGCGATGGGCCGGGCGTCGGGGTCGTGCAGGCTGACTCGCCGGGTGGCTCCGTCCGGGGTCTGCCCGGCCAGCCGCTGTCGGGTCTGCGCGGTGATCTGCCGGGTGGCGGTGACCAGGTCCTCGAGGTCGTCGATGGCGCGGGCCAGGCGTCCGCGCCGGCGGCCCGCGGCCCCGTCGTGCTCGCCCTGGGCCTTCCGGGCTGTGGCCTTGGTGCGTGCCCGGCGCAGCGCGTGTTTCGCGTTGGTCAGCAGCCGTTCGGCATCGGTGGCGGCGGTCTCGGCCAGGTCGGCCAGCTCCCCGGTGGTGCGCCGGACCGCCGCCAGGGCCTCGTCGCGTCCGGCGGCGCTGCGCGACCGCAGCTTGAAACCGATCGAGTGCGCCCGCTTGCCCGCTGCACGGGATCGGTCCCGGACCGTGGTGCGTGTCGCTCCACCGGCGGCCTGGATCCGCTTGCCCGTGACCGCGATCCGTCGGATTGCCTTGGCCAGCAAACCGGAGTCGGTGGGGTAGGACACGTTGCTGGGCACCACGGTGGTGTCGGCCCGCAACGTGGTGGTGCGCAGCACCTTGGCCTCGGTGGCCTTGGCCAGCAACGCCTCGTTCAGCCCGACCACCGCCGCCGGGCCACAGCGGGTGGTCAGCTTCATCAACGTCGTCGGGTGCGGCACCGACCCGTCCAAGGGGATCCGGCAGAACCGGCGCCAGGTGAACGAGTCGCTCACCTCGCGGCACAGGCTCTCGTAGCCGAGCCGGTAGCGGAACTTGAGGAACATCAGCCGCAGGTAGGTCTCCATCGGCGTCGACGGACGACCGATCCGCGGGTCGAAGTACGGAACGAACGGTGCGAAGAACGCCGGATCATCCAACAGCGCATCCACTCGCTCGAGCTCCGCGGGAAGCCGGAGCAACTCCTGCGGCAGCACCGACTCGAACAAGGACGGTTGATCGCCTACGGTACGGAACACGATCGCCTCGATCCCTTCTAGCCCAACGGGTTGAGGCCATTCTCCCGTTCCAGGACTGGCTGATCACGCACCGCCACACCCCGACTTTTTCAGGTCGAAGTAGCTAACTCTGCGCGAGGAAGTCGGCGAGAGCCTGCGCCACGAGGTCGGGCTCGTCCTCGGTGAGGAAGTGCCCGGCGCCGGGAACGAGTGTCGCTCGCGCCCCGGGGATGCGGCGCGCGAGATCGTCGGCGAACGACCGGTCCAGCCATTCGTCGTCCGCACCCCACACGATCTGCACCGGCACCTTCACGGTGCCGAGTTTCTCGACGACGTCGGCGGTGTCGCGTTCGTCGAAGTATTGGACCTGGTCGAGGTAACGCTGCTGCCCGCTCGCGCCCGCGAAAGGACCGAGGTAGGCCTCCGCGACGGACGACGGCAGCCGACGGCGCGTCGCGGTGTCGAGGTGTGCCTCGGTGATCCGCTGGAAGACGTGCGTCGGCATCGTGCGGTACACGTCGAGGTGGCGTTGCATGTGCTGCGCTACCGGCGTCACCCACGGCGAGAGCACCGCCGCGTCGAGGAGTGCGATGCGCCGGACCGGGACTCCCTCGACGAGGTGTGCGCGGAGCACCGTCGCCGCACCGATGTCGTGGCCGACCAGCACAGGCCGGTCGAGCCCCCAGTGTTCGACCAGCCGGGCCAGCACGCGTGCGTGCGTGCGGATCGCCACCGGCTCGCCGGGAATCGATGGGGAGTCACCGTAGCCGGGGAGATCCCAGACGTACACCGTGTTCTGCTCGGCGAGCCGGGGAATCACCGCGCGCCACAGATACGACGACGAGGGCGTGCCGTGCACGAGAACGACGGGTGGTCCGTCGCCGAAGACTCCGGCCGCGATGGTGGCGCCGTCCACCGTCAGGCGGTCGGGCAGGTGCCACCGGTCGGTGTCGGCTGTGCTGGAGATCTGCTGTCGGGTCATGAACATCCTCCCGAGACGTAATGGTTAAACTGACTTGGTAACCATTACGCTAGGCGGAGGCTGTAAGTGATGCAACTGACTTTCACCGATTACACCTTCGGGGCATCGGTAGCGACGGCGCTCGTCCTCACTGCCCCGGAGGTGCTCGTCGCGACCGGTGACGCCCTCACCGACGGCGCGTCGCTGCACGCTTTCCTCACCGAGCACGGCATCGCCCGCGGAGACCGGCCCGCAACCGGCACCGATCTGGACGAGGTCCGTGTGCTGCGGACACGGGTGCGCGACGTCGTGGCCGCGCCGAACGAGGAGGCGATCGTCGACGGGGCCAACCAACTCCTACGCGTCGCCCACACCGTCCCCTTCCTCGGGCGCCACGACGGCACATGGATGTGGCACCTCGAGACCGCACCCGAGTCGACGCTCGCCGACGACCTGGCCGTCGTCATCGGAACGGGCCTGCTCGGAACAGTGGCTTCGCTGGGACCGAACCGGTTCCGGTCGTGCGAATCCCCCTCGTGCAACGGCATTTTCGTCGACACCAGCCGGGCTGGGCGGCGCCGGTTCTGCATGCCCCAGGTGTGCGGAAACCGTGTCAACGTGGCGAACTTTCGCGCCCGACGCCGTCGCGAACAGCAGGATCGCCCCGGTTCGGGCCCCACAGACGCCGGGTGAGGAGTCGATGACGATCCGGCGAAGGGTCCATTGGCCGACCTGGTCGTTCGGCCGACCGGTGGTGGCGGTCAGCAGCTGACTGCCACCACCGGCGCCCGATCATCGTGCGGGACAGCGAGGAGTTGCCTAGGCTCGGGCCGCCGCCGGTGACGCGGTGAATCCGGCGCTCGGCGCGAACCGTGCCAGCACGTCCTCGGCCGGTTCCCCGGCCGCGGCGGCGATGAACGCGAGAACGTCCTCCCGGGTGTCGAGACCGATCAACGTGTCGGGTTCGGAGAGGAACCCGAACAGGGCCGCGGCAACGGGTTCGCTCACGGTCGCCGCCGGGAACAGCAATTCGGCGTGGACCGCGTACTTCGGATCGCCGAGGAACAACCGGGTGACCTCGGCAGCAGCGTGACCCCTTGTGTGCCAGTGCTTCTCGAACTGCTCGGACAACCAGTCGGCGGTGAACTCGCCGTCGTGCGCACGTGCCGCGTCGACGAGCGCGGCCACCTGCACGGCGGTGTTCTGGGCCCCCTGTCCGGCGAGGGGATCGAACGCGATCGCGGTGTCACCGATCGCCGCGACCACGTGGCCGCTACTGGTCGTCCCGACCGCGCGGCGCACCGTCGGGGTGACCGCCCCTTTCAGCCACGAGTGCGGGTCGGACTCGATCACCTGCAACCGCTCGATCTCGGGGGCGTCGTGCGGGAAGTAGTCGCGGTAGAAGTCGACGACGGTCTGCCGCGCGGAGTGCACGTCGGTGACCGCTTCGAACCGGTCCTCCCAGGGGCTGCCCGGCTTCGCGAAGCCGAGGAAACTCCATGTGGCGCCGGCGTCCTTGTGCAGGTACGGGCCGAGCCAGGCCTCACCGAAGTCGGTGTGCAGGTTGAAGAGATTGTGCGCGCCGCCCGCCGCGGACCGGTAGCCGAACGTGTCCGCGTCGTGTCCCAGGCCCTGCAACGTCACCAGCAGCAGTCGGCGCTGCGGTTCGCTGTACACGGTCCGTTCGGTGTCCACCGGGAACAGCGCGGACAGCCCGCCCTTTCCGGTCGCCACGAGCGTCAGGTCGTGGTCGGCGGCGATCGCGTCGAGGGCGTCGGGATTCACCGCCCGGACCTCGAAGCGGCCGCCGCGGTCCAGGAACCGGCCGAGCCGGTCGTCGGCCCGCAACCGCACGTCGACGCCCTGCGCGACGTACCGGAAGTCGGGGTCGAACTCGAGGACGTCGGCGCGGGTGTCGCCCTCCCCTGTGTGCAGGCGGGTGCTCATCCCGGTCGAGTGCGGACCGTCGGCGTAGAGGTCCTCGATGATGCGGGCGTCGGCCTCACGGGACTTACCGAAGTAGACGGCGGTGCCGGTGGCCGGGACGTCGTTGCGCAAGGCGATGCGGTCGCGGTCACTGTAGAGGGTGACGGTGAAACCGGCGTCGACGAGACCGAGCGCGGCGGTGGTGCCGGCCAGTCCGGCTCCGACGACGGCGGCGGTGCGGGGTGTACTCATGGGTCCTCCCGGTGGTTGTGGTGGTCGTTCAGGTGTTCGTGTACGCGCGGTAGCGGTCGGTCCGCGTCGAGAGGTCGCCGCCGAGGCGGTACCGCGCGCCCCGGTGGTCGGCGGGAAGCCGGTCGCCCTTGTCGAACAGCTTGTGGCGCAGGGTCCCGTCGGTGTAGCCCGTCGGGTAGGCACCCCGGGCCTGCAGCGCCGGCACGACGTGGGTGACGACGTCCTCGAACGAACCCGGCGTGATCGCGTACGCCAGGTTGAACCCGTCGACGTCGGTGTCGGCCACCCACTCCTGCAACTGCGTCGCGACGGTCTCGCCGGAGCCGACGAACCGCGGCCCGAGACCGCCGATGCTCGCCCACTCCGCGATGTCGCGCACCGTCCACTCGCGACCGTCGTCGGCCGCCTCCTGGAATGCGGCGACGGCCGACTGGATCGCGTTGCTCTCGACGTTTCCGATCGGGTCGTCGAGGTCGTACCGCGACAGGTCGATCCCCATCCAGCCGGACGTGAAGACCAGTGCGCCCTCGAGGTCCGCGTATCGCCGGTACTCCTCCTGCTTCGCGGCCGCGGCCTCGTCGGTGCTGCCCGCGATGACGGTGGACAGCGCGTAGATCCGTGCCGAATAGGGGTCGCGGCCGGCGTCGACGAGGGCCTGGCGGATCCGTGCGACGGTGTCCTTCAGCACCCGCTTCGACGGCGGCCCCACGAAGATCGCCTCGGCGTTCTCGGCGGCGAACCGGACACCGCGCGGCGACGCCCCCGCCTGGTAGATCACCGGCGACCGCTGCGGCGACGGTTCCGACAGGTGGATGCCCGGGACCGTGAAATGCGTTCCGCGGTGGCCGATGTGGTGCACCTTCTCCGGATCGACGTATACGCCGCGCTCGGTGTCGCGCACGACGGCGTCGTCCTCCCACGAGCCTTCCCACAGCTTGTAGAGCACCTCGAGGTACTCGTCGGCGTGGTCGTACCGGGTGTCGTGGTCGAGTTGATCGGTGTCACCGAAGTTCCGGGCCGCGGACGGCAGGTAACCCGTCACGACGTTCCACCCGATCCGACCCCCGGTGAGGTGGTCGAGGGTGGAGAGTCGGCGCGCGAACGGATACGGGTGCTCGAATCCCGTCCCCGTGGTGATGCCGAAACCGAGGTGTTCGGTGACCGCTGCCATGGCCGAGACGAGCAGCAACGGGTCCGCGACCGGGATCTGGGCGCCCTGCCGCAGCGCGGCCTCGTCCGTTCCGCCGTAGACGTCGTAGGTGCCGAGCACATCGGCGATGAACAGGCCGTCGAACAGCCCGCGTTCGAGGAGCCGGGCGAGGTCGGTCCAGTAGCCGAGGTCGGTGTAGCGGTGCGACTGGTCGTCCGGGTGCCGCCACAGCCCCGGCGACTGGTGGGCGACGCAGTTCATGTCGAAGGCGTTGAAACGGATCTGCCGGGTCATGCCGGCACGTCCGCATCGCGCACGCTCTGCCGCTGCCCGGCGCTCCAGGCGTACGGCAGCGGGTCACCGTTCAGGACGTACGCCCCCACCGACTGCTGCTTGTAGATCAGGGGGTTGTGGGCCGAAATGGTGCGTGCGTTGCGCCAGTGCCGGTCGAGACCGAGTTCCGAGGAGGTGATCGACGCGCCCCCCACCTCGAACAACTGCGCGGTCGCGTCGAGGACGAGGCCGATCACCACGGACTGTGCGCGGGCCGCGGCGGCCTCGGCACGGTCCAGGAGTTCAGGGTCCTCACCACCGGCGTCGAGCAGGCGGTCGAGTTCGTCGGCGACGGCGAGCACGGTCGAGCGGGCGCCGTACGCGGCGGCGGACAGCTTGCCGATCACCTGCTGCACGAGCGGGTCGTGCCGGGGCAGGTCGGCGGCGGCGTGGGTGAACGTGCGGGTACGGGCACGAACCCATTCCGCCGTGTCCGTCTCCGCGCGGCGGGCGATCCCGGCGAGGACGGCCAATTGCACGAGTTGCAGGTAGGACGTCGCGTAGGTGCGGCCGGGCGCGCCGTATCCGGGCCCGAGGATCCGCTCCTCGGGCACCACGACACCCGAGAACGTGGTCGTGCCGCTTGCAGTGAGCCGCTGTCCGAAACCGTCCCAGTCGTCGGTCTGGGTCACGCCTGGAGCGTCGGCGTCCACCAGCACCGACACCCGCTCGCCGTCGCGGTCGGCCGCGACGAGGATGTGATCGGCGTAGAGACTGCCCGTGCTGTAGTACTTCACGCCGTCCAGAACCCAGGTGCCGTCGTCGCCGCGGCGCAGCGTCGTCTGGTACCGGTCGGCGGCTCCCACCCCGGGTTCGGTGATGGCGTTGCCGACCAGTGTCCCCTCCGCCGCCGCGCGCAGCCACCGCTCACGGTTGTCGGTGGGCGCGGCGAGGCGCTGGTCCTCGACGAAGCTCCAGTGCACCCGAAGCGCCTGGGGCAGATTGGATTCCGCGGCAGCCAGGTCGATCAGCAGACCGAACAGCTGTCGGACCGACGCCCCGAACCCGCCGAACTCGACGGGGACGCGCAGGGCACCGAACCGCGAGTCGCGAAGCAGACCCACCTCGTCGAACGGCAACCGGCGATCCCGTTCCCGGCCCAGCGCCCCCTCGGCGATCCGGTCGAAGATCGGATGGAACCGGTCTTCGAGTTCGCGGTCGGTCACTGCCTCGGCCTCGATCGTTGAACTGCTCACGTGCCTGCTCCTCGGTGCGTCGACTATGTCGACACCACGATGGGCGAACGGGCCACGTGGGGGCACTACTTACGATCGCGCAGAGTCGAACGCTCGGCTCGCGAGGTCTGAGGTGCCGCTCTACCCGCCGTGCACGTCGAGCCGACCGATCATCGACGGAGGAACCGACAGTCCCGGTGAAATCGGTTGGAACAGTATCAATATCCGCAGCATCGCTAGCTTCCCGACCCGACGTCGATCGGCACACGAGGCGCCGAACGGTGATCACTGGCGATGGTTACCACGCATTCCACTCGCGTACCGAGAAGTGAACGAACGACGGTGGGCTCTTCGATGCTCTTCTCGTCGAGAGACTGCTCCTCGATGCTCTGCTCGTCGAGCGACCCGACCTCTTCGGAAACTTCGACGGTCGCCTTCGGTCCGCGCGTCGCCAACCAGCACAGGATTGCCCCGAGGCACACCACGGCAGTTCCCACCCAGAACGTGAGGCCGAGTGCCGTGGCCAACATCAACGACGAGAATGCGGCGGACAGTACGGGCGTGAAGTACGAGGCAGCGGCGAGCAAGGTCATGTTTCCGCGCAGGATTCCGACATTCCACAAGGCGTAGCCGAAGCCGATCGCGCAGGCCGCCACCACCGTCGCCGCGACCGCGGTGAAGCTCAGGTGCATCGGCTCGCGACCGGACAACAGGTACATGCACCAGAACGAGACGGCCGTCAGCACGAAGAACGGGGTGATGCCGTTGTTCCCGTTTGCGAACATCTTGGTGACGGTGCAGTAGCCCGACCAGATCACTGCGCCGGCGAACGCGAGCCCATAGCTCAGAGGATTCGAGCGCACGTTGTCGACAGTGCCTGCGACGTCCAGTCCGGCGTCACCGCCGAGAACGACGGCAATGCCGACTACCGACAGCACGATGCCGGGCAGTATCAGGCGCGAAGCCTTCTGTCCGGCGAACACGATCGCGAACACCACCGTCAGGCTCGGCCACAGATAATTCACGATTCCGACTTCGATTGCCTGCCTCGGAGTGTCCGCCAGTCCGATTGCGAGGGCAAAGCACACCTCGTACGCGGCAAACATCACGGCACCGGTGACGAGATACGTCCGACTGAAGTCTCTGAGCTTGGGCCATCCGACAGTCACCGACAACAGAATCGCGCAGCACGAGTAGATCATCGCGGCGCCGCCGATCGCCCCCAGGCTATCGGTGACCAGACGGATCATTCCGACCATCGAACTCCACAACACAATCGCCAACAGCCCCGCCGCGGTGGCACTTCCGCTCGACTTGGTCGCTCTCACAACAACACTCCTCCTTTACCGTGCTCGTGAACTCTCGGTGACACCGTCGCTCGTACCGATTCGACCGGAATGCAACGAGTTTCGTGCCCTGTCGCGCAGGGAGATGACTACCACTGCAACCGAGGGTCTCGGTTGCAGACCGACAGTCGATGACACCGCCGCTTACATTGCGGTAATACGAATGTAATCTGTGATCACATATGCGACAAGGCGTTTGATGCGTGAGACACACCACTGCCGGGACACGGGACGTTCAGACCGATTGAACTCGCACAGATTTCGGCGCTCGAGCGCCGGGTGAACACTGAATCCGGGCAGGACAGAGTGCTGAATGTTGTTGGCACGTCCGCGTAGCCGGCGGTAGGCGTCATCTGACATGACACGCGTGTAGCCGGCGCGAACGGCCGGATCGGCGTCGCACGTCGACACTCACGAACAGTCGCGCCCCGGCCATCGGCCGCAAGTGCTCGCGGTTGGAGACGGTGACAAAGTCGTCCCCGAGGATGCGCGCGTCCCACCGAAAAATGAGGTCGTGAACTTGTCCGCGACCTTCCCGAAAATCGTCTACCGCACGGGGAGATCGCTGCCGTCGGGAGAGAACGAGCCGACGGCATGCACGATGCCCGAACGCTCCGGACAACTGCGCGTGAGCGTGCAGGTCTGGCGCATTTCATCTCCTCAGGGTGTTGATATATCAGTACAACACTACATGGCTATCAGCATCATGCAAGGTAGTGGGGTTGGGGAGGCGATACCGGGGCCGTCGTATCGACCCGCGTCCCGGGCACGAGAAATCACATTCAGGGTTGTGTGATCTGTGATCTCATCCTATTCTGTGTGACGAGACGCACATCACATCGACGTGAAGGTTCGAACCACGATCGCCGGCTCGGACGGTGATCGATCTTCATCGCGTCTCACGGTGCAGATACCGCTGCCCTTCAGTGCATCGGGATTCACCAGAGCGCCAGTGCAGGACCGTCGCGCTCGAGGCTCGACTCATCTCTTTTCACACCGACCACGACAGGCACCCCGAACACGTCTTACAGGGGTCCACGTCAAGCCAGACCAGAAACGTCAACGAGGAGCTCGATATGGTCACCAATCCGCTGGACGACGCGCCGCTGTCCAGGTTTCACAAGAAGCTTGCCGTGTTCTCGTCGGGAGGACCGTTCCTGGACGGATTCGTCTTGTCCATCATCGGTGTCGCGATGATCCAGATCGCGGATCAGTGGGGCCTGTCGTCCGTGGAGCAGGGACTGGTCGGCGCATCGTCGCTGATCGGTATTCTCCTCGGTGCATTCGCCGGCGGTTGGTTGACCGATCGTTTCGGGCGAGAAGTCTTGTTCACGGTCGATTTGATCGCGATCGCCGCATTTTCGGTCGCACAGTTCTTCGTCCAGGACGTGATCTGGCTGATCGTGCTCCGCCTGCTCATCGGCATGGCGGTCGGCGCCGACTACCCGATCGCCACGTCGCTACTGACGGAGTTCACCCCTCGCAAGTACCGCGGGCCGTTCCTCGGCGCATTCGTCGCCATGTGGTTCGTCGGCGCTGCAGCGGCGTACGTAGTGGGCCAGGTACTTGCCGAAACAGGAAACGACAACGCCTGGCGCTGGATGCTCGCCAGCGCCACGGTGCCTGCGGTGCTGATCGTCGTAGCCCGCGTCGGCACTCCCGAGTCGCCGCGTTGGTTGGTGGGCAAGGGCAGGATCGACGAAGCCAACAAGGTGCTGCGTAAGGTGTTCGGCCCCGGCGTCTCCGTCGCCGACCTCCCCGCGGAGGACGAGAACAGCGTCAGCGTCAAGGAGCTCCTCCGTTCCGGATACGGAAAGCGGATGGCGTTCATCACCCTGTTCTGGACCTGCTCGATCATCCCCCTGTTTGCCGTCTACGCGTTTGCGCCTGCCATTCTCGGCGCTCTCAAACTGGAAGAGGATGCGGCACATATCGGTTCCGCTGTCATCACGATCCTGTTCCTGGTCGGATGCATCATCGCCCTGTTCCTCGTCAACCGCATGGGACGCCGCCCCCTCCTCATTCACAGCTTCCTGTGGGCCGGTCTGGCACTGCTGCTGATGGGAGCGTTTCCCGAGGCACCTACCACGATCATCATGGTTCTCTTCGCCGCATACGCCGTACTGATCGGCGGCACGCAGATCCTGCAGTGGGTCTACCCGAACGAGCTCTTCCCCACCGAGATTCGTGGCACCGCAGTAGGCATGGCCTCCTCTCTGAGCCGCATCGGTGCAGCAATCGGAACATTCCTCGTACCACTGTCCCTCAGCGGCCTCGGGATCGGAGCGACGATGCTCATCGCAGCGGTGATCACGTTGCTCGGAGCGGTTCTGTCCCACTTCTGGGCACCGGAAACCCGAGGACTGTCCTTGACCGAGAGCGCCTCGCTCGGGATCGCCAGCTCACCGGTATCGCCCGCACGAGCGTCCCGGTCGTAACATCTACGCCTGATCTCGGTGCTGCGCTTCGAGGAGAGCCCGGATTCGATCGGTCGCATCGACGAGCGAATCGTGATTGACGCTCGCTGCCGCGACGTCGTCGCCTCGAAGCGCAGCCTCGACGAGACGCTCTTGAAAGACCACCAACGACTCGACGTCTCCCGAGTCCAGCGTGCCCCGGGCACCGACGATCTTGTAGGCCCTGCAGTGGTGCCACAGATTGCGAATCATGTTGACGAGTACCGGGTTATCACTCGCACGGTAGAGAATCGACAGCAGTTCCTCGTCGTGTTCCAACAGTTCCACGACCCGGCCCTCGACGATCGCGACCCTCATCGCCTCGAATTCGGTCTTCATTCGCTCGGCGTCGGCGCGGGTGATTCGAGTGGCACCGAGCCGGGCAGCCTCGACCTCCAACAACAGTCGGACGTCGTAGACATGGACCAACTCTGCGAAGCTCAGTCCCTTCACGACAGCACCCCGGTGCGGGACCCGCTCCGCGAGACCTGCCTCCTCTAGCCGGCGAATTGCCTCTCGAACCGGCATGACACTCGTGCCGACCTGGGCCGCGAGGTCGCGGATGCGCAATCTCGTCCCGGCAGGCATATCGCCATTCATGATCGATTGATGGATCATCGAGTACACCTGATCCGTCAGGAGAGTCGGCTCGACTTTCTGCGGAACGGTCACCGGGGCGATCCCAGCGGGGCCTGAGCAGGACTCTCCCGGGCGTTGGGTCGCACGGCTCGCAGACCGTTCGCCCTCACGAGTCACCGGTTCCGTCGCAGTCATATGGCCCTCGCCCTTCGCCCTGATCTCGACGTAGCCCGAACCATCGCTGTCGGGCCTTCGCGCACGATGCGCCGCCGATCACACCATCCGCTTGTGTGATCTGTGATCACACTTTATCCTCAATGGAGCGGGTATGACCGGCATCACTGTTTTATCCCAGAGAACGACGCGTCCGGACTGCGTGCATCGCACGCAACCACTGCACGGCAGGTGCGCGCGTCCCGAATCACAACTTGCCACGAACACGCCACCACTCCCCGGCGAGCGACATGGCCCCAGTGAAGGAGATATCGAAGTGCGAGATGTAGTTGTAGTCGGTGCCGGCCTCGCCGGTCTGTCAGCAGGCTGGCGGTTGCGTCACTGGGACACACTTGTCTTGGAGTCCGAGGAGCGCGTCGGTGGACGCATCCGTTCCGAACGTCGCGGGTCGTATTGGCTGAACTGGGGTGGCCACGTCTTCGCCGGCCCCGGATCGTCCACGGAAGCCCTGCTCAACGAGGCCGGGGTGATGTCGGTCGACATCCCCGGGTCGCTGCAGGCCCTCTCGATGAACGGGAAGTTCCTCCGCAAGGGGCACATCGCCACCTATCCGTTCCGGATCCCGATGTCGCTCTCGGCTCGGGTGGCAACCATGCGCGCCGGCATGAAGATCGTTGCGGGCGTCGGAAAGTACACCGGAGTGGTACGCAAGCGCGCCGGTGAGTCGGGAGCGATGCGCCAGCAGCGGATCTACGACTTCGCGAACGACGAATCCTTCCTCGACTTCGTCGGGGACTTGCCGGAGGACGCGGCCGCGCTGTTCAAGACCACCGTCACCCGGTCCGCCGGAAACATGGACCAGATCTCGGCGGGCGCAGGCATCGGATACTTCAGCCTGGTGCTCGGGTTCGGGCAGGGCCTCAGCCGCGGCATCGTCGGCGGGCCGTCCACACTCACCGAAGCCCTCGCCGCGTCGCTGGGCGACCGCGTTCAGCTGGGTGCCGCCGTGCAGGAGGTCGTGCACAAGAAGGACTCGGTGATCGTTCGCTACCGCCAGGACGGACGCGACCACGAAGTCGAGGCGCGAACGGTCGTGCTGGCCACCACCGCGGACGTGTCCCACCGGGTCGGGGTCGACCTGCCGCACGACCTGCGCGACGCGCTCTCTCAGATCAAGTACGGCCCACACGTCAGCTCGGCGTTTCTCACCGACGAAACGACGGCGCGGCCGTGGGACGACATCTACGCCATCGCCGCCCCCAAGCGTTCGTTCGCCATCGCGCTCAACCAGGCAAGCATCGTCCGCGGCACCGAGTCCGTCCGGCAGCCCGGCGGCAGCTTCATGACGTTCTCGCCTGCGGCGCTGGGTAGCGCACTGCTCGACAAGAGCGACGACGAAGTAGTGAACACTCACCTCGCCGACCTCGAGCAGATCCTGGGGCCCGGATTCTCCGACACCGTCGTGGAAGCCAAGGCCGCACGGTGGAAGAACGCGTCGCCCTACAGCTTCCCCGGTCGCGCAAAGCTTCAGCCCACCTTGACGCGCGGTGCCGGCCGAGTCTTCCTGGCCGGCGACTATCTCGGAACGCTCTACACGGAAACGTCGATCACCTCGGGGTTCTCCGCTGCTCAAGAGGTCGCCAGCGTGCTCGCCACCCATCGCCAGACTCGTCAACCGAAGATGCTCACCGTTCAGCCCGCCAGCGCCTGACCTTCCCCACACCAAACACTCGTCAACGATCTAGGAGTCATTTCATGTCCAAGCAACTCAGCGGTGTCCTCACAGCATTGACCACCCCGTTCGACGCCGACGAACTCATCGACACGGACAAGCTGAAGCTCGTGGTGGACCGCTCGATCAAGGCAGGCGTCGACGGTGTCGTCGCGGCAGGATCGACCGGTGAGGTCGGGGCGCTGTCGTCGGACGAGCGCCTGCGTCTCGTCGACACGGTCATCGAGCACACCGACGGCCGGGTTCCCGTCATCGCCCAGACCGGTGCCACGACGACCGCAGAGGCCATCCAGCTCTCCCGCGCCGCCGAAAAGTCGGGCGCCGACGTGCTCATGCTGATCACACCGTTCTACGAGCCGCTCTCGACCGAAGAGACGGTGGCATACATCAAGGATGTCGCTTCCGCCGTGGAGCTGCCGGTCATGCTCTACAACATCCCCGCGGTCACGGGTGTGAACCTCGACCCGAGCACTGTTCGCTCCCTGGCCGAAGAGGTCGACAACATTCGGTACATCAAGGACTCGAGCGCGAACTGGGAACAGGCACTGCAGCTGATCCACCACCACAGCGACGTGATCGGCACCTTCATCGGCTGGGACTCCTACATCTACAGCGCGCTGGTCGAGGGCGCTGCCGGGGTCATGGCAGGTGCCGCAAACGTCGTTCCGGACGAGATCGTCGCCGTGAACCGGCTCATCGGCGAGGGCGACCTGCACGGCGCGCTCGCCAAATGGAAGAACCTGTACCCGGTGATCGACGCGATGATCTCCGTTCCCTTCATCTCCGCCGTCAAAGCCGGTCTCGCTCTGCAGGGAGAACCGGTAGGAGCGCCCCGCCGGCCCACCGCAGAACTCCCCGCAGAGCAGGTCGAAAAGATCGGACAGGCACTGAAGCGGCTCGCAGAGGGGACTGCGTAAATCATGGCAGGCCTGGACTGGGCCGAGATGCTCACGACCGTGGCGGACGCCATCTGGGGACCGATGGCCTACGTGGTCCTCGGCCTCGGGGTGGCGTACACCGTCGCCACCAGAGGCATTCAGTTCCGACGCATCCCGGACATGATCCGACAGCTGAAGGAATCCAGCGAAGGCGAAGGAGGACTGTCCTCCTTCCAGGCGCTTGTCCTTGCGCTCGCCAGCCGTGTGGGTGTCGGGAGCATCGCCGGTGTCGCAACAGCAGTCGGCGGTGGTGGACCGGGTGCCCTGCTGTGGATGGCCGTGACAGGACTGGTCGGCTGCACCGTCGGGTACGCCGAGGCAACCCTCGCGCAGGTGTTCAAACGTCAGGTCGAGGACGAGGACCGGAAGAAGGCCAACGAGGATATCGGCGGCATGCCGTACTACATCAAGTACGGACTGAAGCTTCCCAAGGTCGCGGGCCTCGTCGCGTTCCTCGGGCTGGTCGGCTACGGATTCATGTTCCCCGGATTCCAGGTCAGCACCATTGCCTCGAGTGCGGAGATGGCATTCGGAACACCGACCTGGGTGCCGGCAGTGCTCATCACCGTGCTGATCGCTCTGGTGATCTTCGGTGGCACCACTCGAATCGTCAAGGTCACGCAGACTCTCGTACCGATTCTCGCAATCGGATACCTGACGTTGGCGCTGGCGGTGATCGCGGCGAACATCGAAAATGTCCCGGAAGCGATCACGCTCATCGTGAACTCGGCGTTCGGTATCGACCCTGTGCTGGGCGGCATCGCGGGCGCTGCAGTTGCATGGGGAGTGCGCCGGGCAGTCTTCGCGTCGGCGAACGGAATCGGTGAGGCGACGTTCGCCGCGGCGGCGGCACGGACGTCCCACCCCGGCAAGCAGGGTCTCGTCCAGACGTTCAGCATCTACATCGACGTGCTGCTGATCTGCATGGCAACAGGGCTGATGATGGTGGTCTCCGGACAGTACAACGTCTCCGATGGTTCGGGTGGTTACCTTGTCCAGAACCTTCCGGGTGTGGAGGCCGGTCCGAACTGGGTCCAGAAGGCCATCGACACGTTGGTTCCCGGGTGGGGCGCGGCGTTCATCGCAGTAGCCGTGTTCCTGTTCGGCTTCACCTGCCTCATCGTGTACTTCTACGTGGCCAACTCGAACCTGTTGTTCCTGCTCAACGGGCGGAAGGGGCCGGTATCCAAGCTGGTCCTCAAACTCGGCACGCTCGCGATCGTATTCGTCGGCTCCGTCGTGAACGCAGGACTCGTCTGGGCGATCGGCGATATCGGGCTCGGGCTCATCGCCTGGGTCAACCTGATGTGCCTGGTACTGCTCTTCCCGCTCGTCTACCGGGTGTACCGCGATTACGAGCAACAGAAGAAGCGTGGACTCGACCCCGCGTTCGATCCCACAGCGCTCGGCATCGACGGAGCCGAGTTCTGGGAAGCGAACACCGTCACCGGACACAGCGTCTCCCGGTGAGGAGTTTGCCGCAACTGTCCGTCACGCCATAGCGGATCATCCAGCGCAACCCGTTGCGGGCCGGCGCTTCTCGCGCCGGCCCACATCATCCCAGTCGATCTTGGAGGTTCTTCCAGATGCCCAACACCACCCTCACCGGACATGTCGCCGTCAGCCGAGCACCCGGAGGTTCCTTGAACGTCCGGGACGACCTGCCTCCGACCCAGCACTACATCGCAGGAGCGTTCGACGCCGTCGACAACTCCGGTCCCCGCACCGACGTCGTCGACCCGAGTACCGAACAGGTCATCGCCGCGGTACCCCAGGGGACCGCGGCCGATGTCGACCGAGCGGTCGCAGCCGCGGTCGCGGCCAAGAACGACTGGGCCAGACTCGTTCCGAAGGAACGCTCCCTTCTGCTTCACCGCATCGCGGACAGAATCGAACAGAACTCCGAGGTACTGGCGCGGCTCGAATCCGCCAACACCGGAAAACCTTTCGAAGTCTCGAACGACGACGTCGCAGGCACTGTGGACACCTTCCGGTTCATGGCGGGCGCACTGCGTGCGACCACGTCGATGGCCGCCGGAGACTACGCCGAGAACCACCTGTCGGTCATCCTGCGTGAGCCGCTCGGTGTGGTCGGCGTCGTCACCCCGTGGAACTATCCGCTGCTGATGGCGGCGTGGAAGATCGCGCCGATCCTCGCAGCCGGAAACACGGTGGTGATCAAGCCGTCCGAGCAGACCCCCTTGACGACACTGAAATTCGCCGAACTCGTCGGTGACCTGCTTCCGGTGGGCGTGTTCAATGTGGTGTCCGGACTCGGGCCGACCGTGGGAGCGCGGCTGACCGAGCATCCCGACGTCGACATGCTCGCCCTGACCGGATCCGTGGGCAGCGGCAAAGCCGTCGCACGTGGGGCCGCAGACACGCTCAAGCGCGTCCATCTCGAACTGGGCGGCAAAGCACCAGTGGTGATCTTCGCCGACGCCGATCTCGACGACGCCGCGGTGTCATTGCGTGCGGCGAGCTACTGGAACTCGGGCCAGGAATGTGGCGCAGCATGCCGGATTCTCGTGCACGAGTCCGTCGCCGAGGAGTTCACCCGGAAGCTGGTCGAACAGGTGAGCACGTTCGTGGTCGGCGAGCCAGGAGCAGGTGACACCGTGGAAATCGGCCCTCTGGTGTCGAAGGCGCACTTCGAGCGGGTCACCGCATATCTGGAACGTGCGGCGCAACAGGGAATCACCGCCGCAATCGGTGGATCTGCACTGGACGGACCGGGGTACTTCGTCGCACCGACCGTGCTCGTCGGCGTACCCGACGGCGCCGAATGCGCTCGCGAGGAGATCTTCGGCCCGGTGGTCACCGTCGAGACGTTCACCGACGAGGACGAGGCGATCCGCCGCGCGAACGATGTTCCGTTCGGCCTCTCGGCATCGGTCTGGACCGAGAACGCCCGCCGCAGCCACGAAGTTGCCGCGCGGATCGACGCCGGAACGGTGTGGGTCAACTCCCACCTCGTGCTGGCCAACGAAGTTCCGTGGGGTGGGTTCAAGGGATCCGGCTACGGACGCGACCTGTCGATCTATGCCCTCGACGACTACTCACGCACCAAGCACGTCATGCACAACCACGGTCGATAGTTCATCCCGAGGTTCGTCCTGCCCGGCGTCGACCGTCGTGCGAAACGTGGCGCCCGCCCTGTTCTCTGCACAGGGCGGGCGCCGCAGTCCTCTGCCGGCGTCGTCCACACGGGAGGGGAACCCACCGTCGATATTGCTGCCGCTCACACCCTCTGGACAAGATCGGAGTAGTCATGAAGTCCACCGCCCTGACCACACACCTCTACGCGCCCTCGACCGAACTGTGGGATTGGCAGATGAACGCCACGTGCCGGAGCATGGGAACCGATCTGTTCTTCTCCCCCGAAGGTGAGACACGGGAGGCCCGGCGATACCGGGTAGACTTCGCCACCCGGATCTGCCAGACCTGCCCGGTCCTCGAGCAATGCCGCACTCACGCGCAGACGGTGCGCGAGCCGTTCGGGATCTGGGGTGGTACCACGGAGTCCGAGCGCCGGTACGGTGACGCCGGCAGGCCCGGATCGGTGAAGGCGGACGGCGCCGCGGGTGGGCGCACAACCCGTCCGGCCGCAGGACGCCTGACAGTCTCCGGCCGGCACCCCGGGCCGGGAAGACGTCACCGGCAGACTTCGTCACCGTCGACGGTTCGATGACCATTCCGCGCGGACAGCCGTGTTCGTCGATTCCTTCGGTGCCACGATCTCGATGGTGTACTCGGTGAGCGCCGTCGCGCAGATCCGGCTCCGCTCGGGAATGGGACGGGAGCAATCCGGAAACTCCGCTTCAAAATGTGGCTGTCCCCGACGAGTCGGTCGTGCTCACTGTCATTGTGGCTGCTCCTGGACGGACTAGTTGATGCGTGGCCCCCGGGCGCGTTCGGCCTTGCGCGGCGGGAAAGGTTCGCCGTTGTTGTATGTGCGTTCGAGAACGGCGAGGTAGTGGGCGAGGGCTTCGTCGACGAGGGTGGACCAACTGTTGGGGGCGCCGGCGATATGGCCGATGGCGGCGACGGCATTCTTGCCGTTTTCGGCCTTGGCGCGGTTGATGTAGACGGATTCCTGCTTCTTGTCTGCGGGGACCCGTCTGGTGGTCTTCTTCTCCTCGCCGAGGGCCACCGGTTCGGCGATGGTGGCTGCTTCTTGTGCGACGTCCACGCCCTGTTCGACGAGATTCGGCAGTCGTCTCTTGCGGCGTTCGAAGGGGTTGTTGGCGAGCCCTGCGACGTCCACGCCCTGTTCGACGAGGTTCGGCAGTCGTGGCTTGCGGCGTTCGAGGGGGTTGTTCGCGAGTCCGGGCTTACGTGTCACGCTCGTCAGGAGGTCCGTGCGACGAGTGCTCGAGTGCGTCCCGTCCTGGTGCGCGCCAGTGCGGGGCTGGGGGCGGCGTTCGAGCGGGTTGTTGGCGAGTCCGGGCTTACGTGTCACGCTCATCGGATGTCCCTTTCGACGAGTTCTTGGGCGGCGTCGCGGTAGGCGCGCGCTGCGGCGGAGGACGGTGCCCACCTGACGACGGGTTCTTCGGCGCTGTAGCTTTCGCTGACGCGGACGGACTTCGGGATGATGGTGCGCATCGTCTGGTCGGGGTAGGTCTCGCGGAGCGCGGCGAGGACCTGCTGGTCGATGACCTGGCCGAGTTCGACGCGGCCGCACAGAATGTGATTGAGCCGCGCACTGGGATTGAGCAACTCGACCTGCTCGGTGATGTAGTTCTCGATCCGCATGAGCGCTTCGAGTTCCATGGCTCCCGTCATGACAGCGGCGAGCACTTCGGTGCAGGCGACGAGTGCGCTGATGGTCAGGTGGTCGAAGTCTCCAGGGCAGTCGAGGAGGTTGAAATCGACGTCGGGGGCGCCCGCGAGGGCTTTGCGCAGGACGCCGTGCGCACCGGGCTTCTTGAGGAAATAGGGCCCGACGGAATCGAGTTCCTTGGTGGCAGGAACGAGGTGGATCCCGGACGCGGTGATGGTGGTGGCATCTTCGATGCTCGCCACCATCATGAGCACCGACAGGACATCGTTGTCGACGGCTTCGGGCGTGGCGCCGAGCCAGGTGGTGGCGTTGCATTGCGGATCGAGGTCGACGACGCGGACGGTGTAGCCGGCTTCGACGAGGGCTTGGGCGAGGTTGACCGCGCTCGTGGTTTTGGTGGAGCCACCTTTATGGTTGACCACTGCGATGGTGCGGGTCATATGGGCCTGTCCCTTCGTGTACATATAGTGACGTAGCTCAAGATACTGAACTTGGCCGAGGCACGCGGATGACCCGCCGATCCGAGCGCTGAACCTTCAACTTCTGTGACGGCGACTACACGCAGGGGAACTACAGCCGCGTTGGGCGGGAGTGCGGCCTGACGATTCGGCCCGCACCGCCGGCCCGCTCCCCTATAGACCGAGTACCAACGCGGCCAGTGTGAATATGCAGGGCTACCGATAGACCCGCATTTCATCGGATGCAGATGTCGGGAACTGCCGCACACAAGTCGAGTGGCGTGTTAGAACGAACGAGTGGCACTCGGCGAACAGATCGAGATCGATGTTCGGACACGCATGATTGTGGGTCAAGAGCTAGATATGGCCGCTCACCAGCCAGACGTGGGCAACGTGATCGTTCACCGAGCCGGAGATCTCCTGGTGCTCGTCGACAGCGGGGTAACAACCGTGGTCCGGGACGCGATCCGATCCGCTGCCGACGACCTCGCTCCGTGGTCGAAGATCCTGCTGCTCACCACCCACGGCCACCCCGACCATGTCGGGAACAACGACATCATCACAGACCTCGGCGACGGGCTCGACCCCTCGAACGTGCACCATTTCGTCAGCGCGCACGATGCGAGCCAGTACCACGATCACGGGCTCCCCTACTGGACAACGAGCCTTGAACGCGTGTCCGGTCTGGTACCAGGTTTCGAGGATCCGGCTGCGGCAGCTCGCCGTCTCCTCGCCATGTACCGGCCCTACGTTCCCATCACCGACATCACCCGAACCTACGAGGAACTCCCGCTCGAGCACCTCGTCATCGGCTCTCAACACATGTCGGGTTGGTCGTTCGGCGACGGTGCCGTTCAGGTCATCCGCACCCACGGCCACTGCGCCGGCCAGGTCGTCGTCCACCTTCCCGAAGCGCGGTTGCTGCACCTGTCCGACGAACCGAACGGCCCGTGCGGCGCGATGCACGACGCCAACCAGATGAATATCTTCGCCGCGCTCGCCCAGGCACTGACGCTGGTCGAGACCGATGCTGTCGACATCGTCACCGAAGGCCATGCGTTCGAGGTGTTCGATCGCCCGACCGCAGCCGAGCGTCTGTCGACGCTGCTCGATCAGGCCTCGGCGCTCGACGGCGCCGCACAGGCACTGCTCAGCCGTGGCATCGACGACCTTCCGGCGTTCGTCGCCGCCTTCATTGCACGCTCCCAGGCGCTCGGCGTCTCGGGTGCGAACCCGAACCCCATGTTCAACACCATGATGACGATCGCCAAGCTGCGCGAGCTGAGCCTCGTCGCGAAAGGCGAAGGTCCGCAACAGACATGGAGCCGCCCCGTGCTCGACGACCCGATGGGCGCACCATCATCGGTTGAATGACCCTCGACCGGTGTAGTTGCCGTACCCCTTCCCATCCCACTTCCCTTGTCGAACGTCGTCACCGGAGTGTCGGCACTGCGCCCAGTCGGCTTGTCAGGATGTCGCTTGATCTCGTCGGAGGTCGGAGGTCGGAGGTAGGGACGAAGCCGTTGCACACCCTCCGGTGATCGAACGAAGATGGGACTGTGATCATCGAACGCAGTTCCGTCGTCGGCGCACCGATTGGACAGGTGTGGGCGAGGGTCGTCGACCCGGAGGGGATCAATGACGAAATGCGTCCGTGGATGACGATGAGCATCCCGCGGGGTCGTGAGTCGCTCACCATCGAGTCGGTTCCGGTCGGTGAGCCGCTCGGGCGGGCGTGGCTTCGGCTGTTCGGGCTCGTCCCGTTCGACTACGACGATCTGACCATCGCCGAGCTCGAACCGTACCGGCGGTTCCACGAGAAGTCGACGATGCTCAGCATGCGCCGGTGGGAGCACGAACGGACGCTGCGGCCTTTCGATGACGGGAGCACCGGCGTCCACGACCGGATCACGTTCGAGCCGAGGCTGCCGCTGGTGCCGCTGACGCCGGTGCTCGCCCGCGTCCTCGGCGCGTTCTTCGCCCACCGGCATCGCCGTCTGGTACGGCATTTCGACTGACGGGCTCGCCCAATGTCACACCGGTGCAGTCGGACTGAACCAGTGTGACATTGGGCGCGGGAAACGAGTCAGTGCGCCGTGTACCCACCGTCGACGACGAGTTCGGTGCCGGTGGTGAAGCCGGACTCGTCCGAAGCGAGGTAGAGCACCCCGTACGCGATCTCGTCGGGCTCCCCCTGCCGCGGGAGGGGGTTGCCCGAGACGAGTTGACGGTAGTACTCCTCCGATCCGATCGCGCTGCCCTCGGCCGACCGCCGGCTCATCGCCGTCCGCATCGACCCGGGGTGGATCGAGTTGACGCGAATGCCGTGCGGCCCGTATGTGACGGCGTCGGCCTTGCTGAGCAGCCGCACGGCACCTTTCGACGCGTGGTACAGCGGGACGTTGGAGCCTCCGGTCAGCCCGTGGATCGACGAGAAGTTCACGATGCTGCCCTTCTTCCGGCCGATCATGTGGGGCACCACGTGCTTGGTGGTCAACCAGACACCCTTGACGTTGACGTCGAAGATCTGGTCGAACTCGGCGACCGACGCCTCGTGCGACGGCGCGGGCCGCCCGATGATGCCGGCGCAGTTGACCAGGATGTCGGGAACACCCACCGTCTCCACCACCGCTGCGACGGTCTCGGCGACGCCGGCCTCGTCGGTAACGTCGACGGCGAACGACGTGATCGCCGTCGAATCCCACGGCGCATCCGGCACTTTGAGGTCGAGGGCCGCGACCAGGGCGCCCTCTCTTGCGAGCATCCGCGCGGTCGCGCCGCCCAGGTCGCCGTTCGCCCCGGTGACGACGGCGACCTTCCCTGCGACTCGACCCGTCATGACCTACCTCCCACTGCTGCGACGGCCCACGGGCCGATCATCGGAATCCATTCGGTGATGTCGTACGACGCGACGAACCCGTGCGTCCGGAACGGGTCGGCGTCGACGACGTCGACGACGTCCTGCTTGCCTGCGGCCTCGTAGATCATCGCCGCGCCGGGTTCTTCTCCGGCCGCGAACGGTCCGGACCCGAGGATCAGCCCGCGGTCGGCGGCGGCCTGCAGGTGGCTTTTGTGTTCGGGACGGTGCTCGTCCCGGCCGGCCGTGTCGCCGGTGTAGGTGTAGCGGACGAGGAAGAACGGCATGTCAGACCTCTTCCAGAACGGTCGGCGCGACGGATTCGCTCCGCAGCGACGCGAGGATCTCGGCGTCCCGGCCGATGGTGTATCCGAAGACGAGGGCGGGCCCGATGTTGGCGCCGTAGCCCGGGTAGCCGCCGCCGAAGATGCTGACGGCCGCGGAACCGGCGGCGAAGAGTCCGGGGATCGGCTGGTTGTCGTCGTCGAGGACCTGGCTGTGCCGGTCGACGGCCAGACCGGAATAGGCGCCGAGGTCACCCATCTCGATCTTCGCGGCGTAGTACGGCCCCTTGTCGAGCGGCTCGAGATTCGGGTTGGGCTGGTGCTCCATGTCGCCCTTGAAGTGGTGGAACCAGTTGGACCCGCGATTGAACTTCGGGTCCTCCCCCTTGGCGGCTCCCGCGTTGAACTCGGCGAGGGTCTGCTTCAACCCGGCGACGTCGACACCGATCTCGAGGGCGAGTTCCTCGACCGTGCCGGCCTTGTGGAGGAATCCGGTCTTCTTGAAATAGCCCTGTGGGATCGGCCACGGCTTGGCGTAGCCGATCCCGTACTTGTTCATGGCTTTCGAGTCGGCGATGATGTAGCCGAACGTCTCGTTCTGGCCGACGTTGTCCTGAATCATCGCCATGCCGAAGTCGTGGTAGGAACTCGACTCGTTGGCGAAACGTTCACCCTTGCGGTTCACGGCGATCAGACCGGGGAGCCCGAATGCCCGCAGGTGCGGGAAGATCCGCTGCTGCCCGCGCAGACCGGTGAACACCGTCACCGGGGCCCACGCGGCCGGCTCGTGGACGTCGGTGTCGACGTGCCCGCCGAGCGGCACGGCCAGACGCACATTGTCGCCGTCGTGCCCGACCGTGGGAGTGAAGTGGTTGTCCCCGTGCGGATCATGACCCCAGTACTCGGCTCGCAGCGCCGGATCCGACGAGTAGCCGCCGGCTGCGATGACAACACCGAGCCGCGCCTCGACCGTTCCCGCGTGCACTCCCCCGAGCACCGCCCCGGTGACGACCCCGTTCTCCGACTGCAGAATCTTCGTCACCGGCGTCTCGGTCCACATCCGGATGCCGAGCTTCGCGGCGGACGACACCATCCGCACCATCAGCGAATTGCCGTTGGTCCGGTCGAACGATCGGCGGCAGAGCACCGTCTCGGCCCACGTCTTGAGGAGCTTCTTCGACACGTAGGCAAACGATTTCCACGACTGGTTGGCGTGGAGGAACTGGGCGATGTCGGGTCCGACCTCCGGCATGTAACCGAACACGGTGTAGGTGTCGAGGTAGGGGCGCAACCGCAACCGGTTCTCGCCGAGCGTGCGCGCGTCGACCACCTTGCCCGAGATCGCGCGTCCCGACGGTTTCGCGCCCGGCGCGTCCATCTGGTAGTCCGGAGCCATTTCCGGATAGACGAATTCGACGTCGGTGTCGCGTTCGAGCCAGTCGATGGCCTCGGGCACCTCGTCGAGGAACGTGTCGACCATCTCGGCCTTGTAGCAGTCCTTGGCGAGGGCGCGGATGTAGGTTTCGATCTCCTGACGGGTGTCACCCTGCGCGACGCCCTGCTTGTTGCCGGGCACCCACGCCCAGCCGCCCGAGATCGCGGTGGTGCCGCCGAGCCACTGCGACTTCTCGGCGACGATGACGCTGTGCCCTTCGCTCGCCGCCTTGAGTGCGGCGGCCATGCCTGCGGCCCCGGATCCGATGACCAACAGGTCGCATTTGACAGTTTTCGAGCTCATACGTGGACCTTCCCTGGAGAGTCGGCACTCGATCAGGCGTCGGCGAAAGGTCTGGTGTGCAGCGCCTTTCGGCTCGCGATGCGCGATCGGTGACGGTGTGTTCGCGACAACCACTCTGACCGACCCGAGACCCGAGTCACAGCGCGACTCCAATGGATGGAAAGAGTTTCTGTCAGTGCCGCGATCCGCGCGTCATCGCCCGGGTAATGCCGCGCGACGCCGTCGTCAGCGCCGCGACCACCGACTGCGGGTTGGCCTGATCGTGCGGAATGACGACGGACAAGGCGGCGATCACCCGGCCGCCGTCGGTGTCCCGCACGGGCACGGCGACTCCCGTGGCACCCGGGGTGATGAGACCGGCGGCCACCGCGAAATGCTGGTGCCGCACCTCGGCGAGGAGACGTCGCATCTGGTCGGGATCGGTGACGGTGGCGTCGGTGTAGCGCTCGAGCGGCTGCGACAGCAGTTCGTCCTGCACGTCGCGGGACGCGTTGGCCATCAGGACCAGACCGGACGAGCAGGCGTGCACCGGAAGACGTCCGGCGATCTTGGTGACGTTGACGACGGACCCGCGGGTGGAGAGCCGTTCGACGAACAGCACCTCGTTGCCGTCGAGGATGCCCAGCTGGGTGTGCTGCTTGATCGCGGCGTTCACGTCCTCCATGAACGGCATCGCGGCTTCACGCAGGCTCAGGGTGTGCGAGCCGCGGGAGCCCAGTTCCCACATCCGCACGCCGATGCTGATGCGGGTGTCGTTGCGTTCGAGGAGGCGGTACTTCACGAGTTCCCCGACGATGCGGTGCGCCGTCGCGACGGGGAGGTCGGATCGACGCGCGATGTCGGACACCGACAGGGACGGTGTGTCCGCGTCGAAGGAGGACAGAACCCTCACGACGCGGGCAGTGACCGATTCTCCTGTCGGTGTCCGTGACATCGCCCTATTGTCCTCCGGCTACTCCCGCGGGGGCGACGGACGCCCGAGGTCGGCCAGCGGCACCCGGTACGTCTCGCGGGCGGTGAAGGCGGCGACGGACGAGACCAGCATGCAGAGGGCAGTGAACACCGCGACGGGGACCCACGCGTTCACCCCGGTACCGAGCAGCGCCCAGCTGATCGCCGGGGCGAATCCGGCGATGAGGAAGCCGATCTGCGTGCCGACCGCGAAACCGGAGTAGCGCACCGGCGCCGCGAACATTTCGGTGAAGAAGCTGGGCCACAGGCCGTTCACCATCGAGTAGAACAGGGTCATCGTGAGCAGAGCGGCGAGGAAGATCAGTGGAATGGAGCCGACGGAGATGGCCCAGAAGTACCCGAAGATCGTCACGGCGCACCCGAGGGCACCGGTGATCCAGACGGGGCGACGTCCGACGCGGTCCGACAGCTTGGCGAGCAGCGGGATCGCGACGATGGACCCTGCGATCGACACCGACGACGCCCACAGCATCGTGGTGCGGTCGATGCCGACGTCGGGTCCGGTGGCGTAGGCGAGCCCGAAGACCGTGAACACCGTCTGCCCGACCGCGAACAGCGAGCACAGCGCGATCCGCAGGACGTCCCGCCACTGGGTGGTCACGACGGTGACGACGGGCAGCTTCTGCACTTCCGCGTGCTCGCGTGACTCCTCGAACACCGGGGTCTCGTCGAGCTTGGTGCGCACGAAGTAGGCCACCACGAGCATCACCGCGCTGCACCAGAACGGAATTCGCCAACCCCAGCTGTCGAGTTGATCCTTCGGCAGCGCGGCCACGGGGATGAAGACGAGGGTCGCGAGGACCATCCCGGCGGCATATCCGGTCATCGTGAAACTGGTGAAGAACGCCCGTCGCCCCTCGGGTGAGTGCTCGAGCGTGAGGGTGCTGGCGCCGGCGGCCTCACCGCCCGCGGAGAATCCCTGTGCGAGGCGGCACAGCACGAGGAGTATCGGGGCGGCGATGCCGATCTGCTCGTACGTGGGCAGGAACCCGATCGCGAGACTGGACAGACCCATGATGAGCAGCGTCAGCAGCAGAATCTTCTTGCGGCCCAGCTTGTCTCCGAAATGTCCCAGCACGATTCCGCCGACGGGCCGGGCCACGTAGCCCACCCCGAACGTCGCGAGCGCGGCGACCGTCCCGATCGCGTCGTTGCCCGCCGGGAAGAACGTGTGCCCGAAGACCAGGGCGGCGGCGGATCCGTAGATGAAGAAGTCGTAGTACTCGAGTGCACTGCCGAGGAACGACGCGAGTGCCGCCTTCTTCGGCGTCTTCGCGACCTCGGTGGGTGTCGCGGTCGTCGGGCTGTCGTGCGTGACGGCGGATACGTTCATCGACTCTCCTGCGATCGGGCCTGGCGTTGTGTGACACAACGTGCCAACAGGCCCACGCGTGCGCAACGTCACATCCATCCATTGGAAAGCCGGCCTCACGCCCCGGACGAACGGGACGAACGAGCGTCCCGTTCGTTCGACAACTGCTACTGGTGCGCCGGGGACAACTCCCAGCCGGTGCTCATGTCGCGGGCCAGGTCGGGCACCCGCCGCAGCACCCGCTGGCTCTCGACGAAGTCGCGGAACGGGATGGCCAGCAGGGCCCGCAACTCTCCCGGACGACCCTCGGCGAGCCGCTGGTAGGACGACGCGATGTCACTGACGATGTACTGCCAGCGCGGTTCGCGATCGGCCCAGTTGAAACCCGGCAGGGGCGTGCGGAGGCGATAGGCCGAGCCGTTCACGTCGCCGTCGACCGACATCGGCGCAACCTGTCCCGGTGCGCGCGAGCCGGGAACCGACGGTTGCGCCGCGAGGGTCGTGGCGTAGGTGAGCGCGCGGCCGACGCCGTCGCGGGCTGCCGCGGTGACGTCCCACTGATCGGCGATGATCTGATTCTGCTCGCGCGACGCCATCCGGAACAACGCGTCCGCGTAACCCACCGGAGTGCCGGAGAAGATTCCGTTCCACGCAATCTCGGCGTTCTCGTCGAGCAGTCCGGCGTCGGCCATCTCCTCGACAGCGGCCCGGCCCTCGTTCAGGTACGCCTCGTGCATGGGCACCATGTCGAAGTAGATGTGCTTCTGCATCATCAGCAGGCGCTTCTGGTACCAGTCCATGTCGTCGGCGGTCATCGCCGGTCCGACGCCGGCGAGCGTTCTCGGGTCCGCGGGCAGGAGCGTCATCGCCTCGCCGGGTAACCCACGGACCGTGGACGCGACGGCGTTGCCGAGGGTGTGGACGGCGTCGACTCCGAGCACGGTGCGGCCGAGGTCGAGGTCCCAGAATCCGGCGGCGAACGATCCTCCTGCCAGCCCAGCCATGCCTGACCAGTAGAGCTCGGTGCGCTGGAGTTGGTACCGGCCGTAGTTCTCGTAGACCCGGTCGACCACCGCGGCGTTGGCGATCAGCCCGGCGTTCGGATCCCACGCGGCCAGGTCGATGCCGGACGCCTCGGATCCACGAGCGAGCCAATACTGTTGCAGAAGAGCGGAATACCGCGTCGGAGCAACGCCGTCGGAGCGGGCGGCGGCCAGCGCGGCGCCGAGTACGGCGGAGTCGGTGGGCAGCCGGGGGTCGAGTCCGCCGATCGACTCCGCCGCCGCGTTCGCCGGCGTGATGTCGAGCAGACGCTCGTAACCGGTGGCGTGCGCGACCATCGGCGGCGGCGCCGCGAGCGCGACCACCCCGAGCAGCGTGACGAGCACCGCGCGGATCGTCGTGGTGCGGACCCACGGCGATTGGCAGTGCACAGCACCGGGCATGTCAGGTATTTCACAACATATATGTGATGCCGTCAGGGGTTTGCCCGAATTGCCGTCGGCGCAATGCATCCCAGGTCAGCGCACGTGAGTGACAAAGCGTGCCCCCGGACGCTGTGCCACTCACATGGGCTGGGGACCGAGCTGGCCCAGGACGGCCGAGAGGATGGTGTGCGCGCTGCCGATGACGGACTCGATCGGCTGCGGGTTCTCCGACAGCACCCATTGCTGGGCGATCATCAGCACGGCTCCGACCAGGCCGGTCGCGAGGGTGCGCAGGTGGAAGTCGGGGAATGCGGTCCGGTCGACTGCCGGACCGATGACGACGAGAACTGCATCCACGAACGACCGGGTGACGCGGCGGTAGGCGTTGTCGACCTCCGGCCCGACACCGAGGACTTCCTGGAATGCGATCCGCGGGATCCGCGGGTCGTCGGCGACGGATCGGAAGAACGCGGTCAGCGCACCGCGCACCCGCGCGTCGAGATCGGCGCTGCCGTCCCCCGCACCGCGCAGGACGCTGTCCCGCAGGCGGTCGGTCACGCTCGCGTACGCGGCCAACAGCAGGGCCTCGCTGTCGTCGAAGGACTCGTAGAAGTAGCGCTTGGTGAGCCCGGCGGTCTCGCAGATCTTGCCGACCGTTGCCGACCGGTAGCCGCTGGTCCCGAACACTTCGACGGCCGCGTCGACGAGGCGCACGCGGCGCTCTTCCTGACGCTGACGGGGACCCGCACCGCGGTAGGTGCGGCCCGTGTCGTCGAGCTGGGGCGAACTCACGCCCCCATATTGACACCGCACAGTTCCAGATACAAACTGACACCGAACGGTGCCAGATCACACGCCAGGAGATCCCATGCCCACGCTGAGGAACAAAGTCGCACTCGTCACCGGGGCCGCGCGTGGCATCGGCGCCGAAACGTCCCGCGCGCTCGCCCGCAAGGGCGTCAAACTGGTTCTGATCGATCTGGACGCCGAACCGCTGAGGGCGCTCGCCGCCGAACTCGGCGACGACGTCGCGATCGCCGCGACCGCCGACGTGTGCGACCTGGCCGCCGTGCAGAAGGCCGTCGACGCCGGTATCGCAAAGTTCGGCGGCATCGACCTCGTCCTCGCGAACGCCGGCATCGCCAGCTTCGGCTCGGTCCTGCACGTCGATCCGGCGACGTTCAAGCGGGTCATCGACATCAACATTCTCGGCGTCTTCCACACCGTCCGCGCTGCACTGCCCTCCGTGATCGAGCGCAAGGGGTACATCCTGGTGGTGTCGTCGCTCGCCGCGTTCGCGCCCGCACCCGGGCTGGCCGCATACAACGCCAGCAAGGCCGGCATCGAGCATTTCGCCAACGCCCTGCGTCTCGAAGTCGCGCACCAGGGCGTCACCGTGGGCTCGGCCCACATGTCGTGGATCGACACACCGCTCGTTCAGGACGCGAAAGCCGACCTCACCGCGTTCAACCAATTTCTCGCCTCCCTGCCGGGACCGCTCGGCAAGACGACGTCGGTGGGCTCGTGCGTCGACGCGTTCGTTGACGCCCTGGCCAAGCGGAAACGCCGGGTCTACGTGCCCCGGTGGGTCGGAATCTTCGCCTGGCTGAAGGCGGTGGTGACGTCGCGGATCGGGGACCGCACTCTGCTGCCGCCCGTCCCCCGGATCCTTCCGCTGATGGACGAGGAGGCCGCAAAGCTCGGCCGGTGCACCAGCGCACGTAATGTCGCTCTCGGCGACGTCGCCGTAGACCCGAAGTAAGCACCCTTCCCCGCCAGCGAGAGAGCGTTCATGTCACACACCGAGACCGCCGCCGAGACCACCGGGGCGAAGACGCCCGTCGAACACGTCGACGTGCTGATCATCGGAGCCGGACTGTCCGGGATCGGTGCCGCATACCACCTGCAGGACAACTTTCCCCGACGGACCTACGCGATCCTGGAGAGCCGCGAGTCGATCGGCGGCACGTGGGACCTGTTCCGCTACCCCGGCATTCGCTCCGACTCCGACATGTACACCCTGGGCTACCGGTTCAAACCGTGGTCGGGTGAGAAGTCCATCGCCGACGGGCCGTCGATCCTCGAGTACGTCAAGGACACGGCGGCCGAGCACGGTATCGACCGGAACATCCGGTTCCGGCACAAGGTCGTTCGTGCCGAGTGGTCTACCGCGGATTCGCACTGGACGGTCGACGCCGAGCGCACCGATACCGGCGAGACGGTCCGGCTCACAGCCGATTTCCTGATGTCCTGCAGCGGCTACTATCGCTACGACGAGGGCTACACCCCCGAGTTCCCCGGGCTCGACCGGTTCGGTGGTCGCGTCGTCCACCCGCAGCAGTGGCCCGAGGACCTCGACTATGAGGGCAAGCGGGTCGTCATCATCGGCAGCGGCGCCACCGCGGTGACGCTGGCGCCGTCCATGGCTGCCGACGCCGCCCACGTGACAATGCTGCAGCGGTCGCCCACGTACATCATCTCTATGCCGGCGAAGGACAAGCTGGCCAACAAGCTGCGACGCCACCTGCCCGCCAAGCTCGCCTACGGCCTCACCCGCCTGAAGAACGCATCGGTCGCCACCGCGATCTACCAACTGTGTCAGCGGTACCCGGAATTCATGAAGGGCCGCATCCGGCAACTCCAGGAGAAGTGGCTGCCGAAGGGGTACGACATCGACACCCACTTCACGCCCCGATACAACCCGTGGGATCAGCGACTGTGCCTGGTCCCCAACGGGGATCTGTTCCGCGCCATTCGGAACGACGAGGTGTCGATCGTGACCGATCACATCGACACCTTCACCGAAACCGGGATCACGCTGAAGTCCGGTGAAGAGTTGCACGCCGATGTGGTCGTCACCGCAACCGGTTTGAACCTGCTCGCGTTCGGCGGGATGACGCTCGCCGTCGACGGCCACGACATCGACCTCACCGAAACTATGGCCTACAAGGGAATGATGCTCAGCGGGGTCCCCAACTTCGCGTTCGTCATCGGGTACACCAACGCGTCCTGGACGCTCAAGGCCGACCTGGTGTGCGAGTACGTCTGCCGTCTGCTCGCGCACATGGACGCGAACGGGTTCACGCAATGCGCCCCTGAGCGCGACAGTTCGGTCGAGGAGGAGCCGTTCCTCGACTTCGCCGCCGGATACGTGCTGCGGTCGGTGGAATCGTTCCCGAAGCAGGGTTCGAAAGCGCCGTGGCGGCTGCGGATGAACTACTTCCGCGACCTGGTTGCATTGCGGCACGGCAAGATCCTGGACGACGCCATGACCTTCAGCCGCCCGTGAGTACTTCTTAACCGCCCGCGGTTAATAAGTACTCACGGGCCTGCGGCCTCGCTTTCGCGCAGCGCCTTGCCCTCCTGCACGTACTGCTCGTACTTCTCGGCGTTCTTGTCGGAGACGCGCGTATCGCGGGGCGGCAATTGCAGTTCGTCCTCGGCCGGAATGCCGGCCTGCAATTCCCGTCCGCGTTCGAGTTCGGCATCCAGTTCGGCGCCGAAGAGCAACGCCAGGTTGGTGATCCAGAGCCAGAGCAGGAACACGATCACGCCGGCCAGGGAGCCGTACGTCTTGTTGTAGCTGCCGAAGTTGGCGACGTACAGACCGAACAGGACCGACGCCACGATCCACGTCACGATGGCGAGGAAGGCGCCGGCGCTGATCCAGCGGAACTTCGGTTGCTTCACGTTGGGCGTGACGTAGTAGAGGATGGCCACGGCTACCACGACGATGCCGAGGACGAACGGCCAGCGTGCGATGTTCCACACGGTCAGGGCGGTGTCGCCGAATCCGATCGTGTCACCCACCGAGCGTGCGACGGGGCCGCTCAGGGCGAGCATCGCCGCAGCGGCCGCGACCAGAACCAGGCCGACGATGGTGACGGCCAGCATCTGGGGGCGGAGTTTCCACACGGGACGCCCCTCCTCGACCTCGTACATGCGGTTCATCGCGCGTCCGAACGCCCCGATGTAGCCGGACGCCGACCACACCGCACCCAGCAGGCCGAGGACGAGGGCCATTCCCGCGGTCGGTGCTGCGACCAGTTGCGCGATGGGGTCGCGCAACGTGTCCACGGCGGAGGACGGCCCGAGGTCGTCGACCATCTGTAGGACCGCGTCGGTGGTGCGCTGCCCCTGACCGAACACTCCCAGCAACGAGACCAGCGCCAGCAGCGCAGGAAACAGCGAGAGGACCGCGTAGTACGTCAGCGCGGCGGCCAGGTCGGTGCACTGGTCGCGTGTGAACTCGTGCGCCGTCTTCCTGATGACGTACCACCAGGACGGTTTCGTCAGGTCCGCGGGCGAATCCGGCTTACGCGGATCGTCGGGTTCCGGTTCGGCGTGTTGATCGTCGTTCATCGGTCACGCCTACCCGGAACGCAGGTCGGGGAAACTGGGGCCTTATTCGTGGTCGGTGCCTGCGGTGAAGTTCGCGACGACCTCTGCCGCGATCTCCCGAAGTTTGACGTTGCGGTTCTGCGAATAGGAGGCGAGTTTGTCGAAGGCGGTGTCGGCGTCGCACTGGAAGGCGGCCATGGTCAGCCCGACAGCTTGGCTGAGGGTTGTTCGCGTATCCAGCGCTTTGCGCAGTTGTTCCGTCTCGAGCTCGGTGTCCGTGATCAGAGTTTCACGAAGCCACGACATTTCGAGATGAACACGCACCCGCGCGACGAGTTCGCTCGGCTGAAACGGTTTGACGATGTAGTCGTCGGCGCCGTGGTTCAGTCCGTCGATGGTCGGCTCCGTTCCCGCTCGGGCGGTGAGCAGAACGACCGGCAGCCGGGCCGTCGACTGCTCCGATCGCAGCTCGCGGAGGAAGTCGATGCCGTCGCGACCGGGAAGCATGACGTCGCTGAGCACGAGATGCGGCGTGCGGACGGCGACGCGCTTCAGTGCGGACTCCGCGTCGGCGACGGCGTCGACGTCCCAGCCCTGCTCCTGCAGCAATCGTGTGAGGTACGCCCGCAGGTCCGGATGGTCTTCGACGAGCAGGATGCGGCGGCGGTCCGCCCCGGGTTCGGTCGACGGCGCGACCTCGGCGGACGGTTCGCGCTGGTCGATGTCGCCGAAGGACGTCACCGCGCCGACGGGTCGGTCGTCTGCGCGCGGGGTCACGCCGTCCGGCGCCGGGACCCGCGGTACGCGGACAGTGAAGGTGCTGCCCCGGCCCGGTGCGCTGTCGAGTTCGACGGAACCGCCGAGCGCAGCGGCGAAATCGGCCACCAGGGAAAGCCCGATGCCGACGCCGCCCGACCCGCCGGCCTCGACGCGATAGAACCTGTCGAATACGCGTTCCCGTTCTTCGGCGGGAATGCCCACCCCCGTGTCGGTCACGCTCAACACCAGCCGGCCGGCGTCCTGGCGGAGCGCCACGGACACGGATCCGGACCGCGTGTACTTGACCGCGTTCGACACGAGGTTCAGCACGATCTTCACCCACATCTCGCGGTCCACTTCGACCGGACCGGCGCCTTCGTCGATATCGGCCCGGAGCGCGAGTCCGGCCTGCACGGCGGCGGAATCGAACATGCTCACGCATTCGGCGGTCAGCCTGCCGACATCGGTCGGCTCCGGGCGGGGCAGCAGCTGGCCGGCTTCCGCCTTGGACAGATCGAGGAGGTCGTCGACGAGCTGCTGCAGCCGGACCGCTGCCCGGTAGGCGGCCGCGATCGCGTCACGCTGATCTGCGGGCAACTCGTCCCCGGTCCGCTCACGCAGAGTCTCGAGGGGGCCCAGCAGCAAGGTCAACGGGGTACGGAACTCGTGACTGACGTTCTGGAAGAACCGCGTCTTCGCCGCGTCGAGTTCCGCCAGCGCGGCGGCGCGGTCCCGTTCGAACTCGTAGGCCAGAGCGTCCGAGATCAGCGTCGACACCTTCGCCGTGACCAACTCGGCGAAGCCCCGATACGCGTCGTCGAACGCGCGATACGGACTGATCCCGAGCACGAGCACACCCACCGGCTCCGCGTGACCCGTCACGATCAACGGGCACAGCCGCACCTCCGTCACCGCCTTCGACCCGGCGGGCTCGAACGATTCGCCGGGCGCCTGGACGCGGCGGCTGGTGACGTCGGTCGCCGGGATCCGGGCGGGCCTGAACTCGCCGTCGTCGTCCACCCCGGCGGCACCGACGAGCACGAGGTCGTCGGCGGCGTCGTCGCCCGAGCCACCGGCGACCTCCCGACGGAGGTAGATCGCGGCCAGCGGAACGTCTTGTCCGCTGGCGCCGAGCACGCGCACGACCGCACGGCAGGCATCGACGAGCGGGTCGTCGCCGCCCGCGGTGGATACCGTGCCCAGTTGCCGCAGCGTCTCCAATCGCCGCTCCCCGAGCACGGTCGCGGTCACGTCGGTCGTCGCGACGAAGACACCGGCGACGTTCCCGTCCTCGTCCTGTACCGGACTGTAGGAGAACGTCCAGTACGTCTCCTCGAGGTACCCGTGCCGCAGCAGGTACAGCGGCTGATTCTCCGTGTAGGTCGCCGCGCCGCCCGACATCACCTGCTCGGCGAGCGGTCCCACCTCGTCCCAGATCTCCGCCCAGCACTGGGCCCCGGGTTCGCCGATCGCGGCGGGGTACTTGGCGCCGAGGACCCGGGTGTACGCGTCGTTGAAGATCTGCACGAGCTCAGGACCCCACCAGAGCAACATCGGGACCTCGGAGGGCAGCACGGTGCGTATTGCCGCCCGCAACTCGACAGACCAGGTCTCGACCGGCCCCAGCGGTGTGGCCGCCCAATCGATGCGGCGTAGCCGCTCCCGTGTCTCGCCCGGCCCGGCGAACAACCGATCCGCCGACCAGGAATTACCGAAACCCGAGCCAGTCACATCCATGGACCTTTCCGCCCACTGCCGGTCGCCCGGACATGTCTGTTGTCAACAGGGAAATCATGGCCCAGTACCGCGTGCAACCGCCACTTCTCGTCTTCCGACATTCGGAAGCGAAGTTGGATTCGAGTGACCCGTCCGCCACGGTAGGTGAGTCGTGAGCCACATCACAGCCCACCTCCGAGGAAGAGCAGGTCCCGCGCATGCAATTCGACCTACGCGAACGCATCGACAGCAGTCCGATGACGCGCTACCAATGGGGCGCCATCGCCATCTGCGGTCTACTCAACGTGCTCGACGGCTTCGACGTCCTCGTCATGGCGTTCACCGCCCAGTCGGTGTCGCAGGAGTGGGATCTGTCCGGCTCGGTCGTCGGCCTCCTGCTCAGCGCCGGACTGTTCGGGATGGCCGCGGGTTCGCTGTTCCTGGCGCCGTGGGCCGACACCATCGGCCGCCGCGCCATGATCCTGCTGTGCCTGGCACTCGCGTCGACGGGCATGCTGCTGTCGGCGGTCAGCCAGAGCGCGTTGCAACTCGGCCTGCTCCGCGCCCTCACCGGCGTCGGCATCGGCGGAATCCTCGCCAGCAGCAACGTCATCGCCAGTGAGTACGCGTCGAACCGCTGGCGCGGGCTCGCGGTGAGTCTCAACTCCACCGGTTACGCCGTCGGCGCCACCCTCGGCGGAATCATCGCCGTCGTGCTGCAGAACTCGCTCGGCTGGCGCTCGGTGTTCCTGTTCGGCGGGCTGTGCACGGCGGCCATCATCCCCGTCGTCTACGCCCGGCTCCCCGAATCCATCGACTTCCTGCTCGTCCGGCGACCGGCCAACGCCCTCGACCGGATCAATGCCTTCGCCCAGCGGGTCGGCCAGCCGCGACTCGACGGACTGCCCGCACCGCGCGCCGCCGCCACCGCCGACGCCGGATTCGCGATGCGCGTCCTGCTGTCACCGCAGCGCCGCCGCAGCACACTCCTGGTGTGGTTCGCGTTCTTCATGGCGATGTTCGGCTTCTACTTCGTCACCAGCTGGACCCCGAAACTGCTGGTCGAGGCGGGCATGTCCGCGAACCAGGGCGTCACCGGCGGAGTGCTCCTCAACCTCGGCGGCATCTTCGGCGCCACCCTGCTCGGGGCGCTGTCCGCACGCTTCGCCCTGAAGCGCGTGCTCATCGCCTACATGGCGATCGCGGGCGTGCTGCTCGTCGTCTTCGTCCCCGCCACCGCGTCCATCGTCATCGCGTTCGGGCTCGGCGCCCTGATCGGCGTCTTCGCCAACGGCTGCATCGCCGGGCTGTACGCAATCACGCCGTCGGTCTACTCGCCCGCCGTCCGGGCCACCGGCGTCGGCTGGGGCATCGGCATCGGCCGCGTCGGCGCCATCGCGTCCCCGATCGTCGCGGGCGCCCTCCTCGACCGCGACTGGTCGCCCACCCAGCTGTACATCCTCGTGGCCGCGTCCTTCGTGCTCGCCGGACTCGCCGTGTCGCGACTGCGGTTCGAGAAGACTGGCGTGGACGCCGGGGACGCCACCGCGGACGCGCCGCTGACCACTCACTGAGGCGGCTCCGCCACCCGTGCGTGGTTGACGAGTGTAGAGACTCGTTAACCACTCACGGGCCCGGAGGGCCTAGATCCCGACCTTCGACAGGATCGCCGTCATCGCCGCCTGGACGCCGGTGGACAGGGTGGGCTCTGTGACGGGGGCGAAGAACGGTGAGTGGTTCACCGGCACAGGCTTTCCACTCTCGAGGGTTTCCGCGGTGTGGCCACCGAACATCCAGAACACCGACGGAACGCCGATCACCTCGGCGAGCAGGCCGAAGTCCTCCGAGCCCATCATCGGAGTCGACGGCGTGACGTTGTTCTCGCCCAGCACCTTCTGCAGCTCGGCGACCAGTTCGGCGGTGGCGTCGGGATCGTTGTAGTTGCGCGGGAACGTGTACAGCTCCTCGATCAGCGGCTTCGGCGCCCCGGACGCGTCGGCCTCGGCGTAGATGATGCGGCGCAGCGCGGCATTGACCTGCTCACGCACCTCGGGGTCGAGGGTGCGCACGTTGATCGTGAACTCGGCCCGGTCCGCGATGATGTTCTCCTTCAGCCCCGCATGGAACGTGGCGACCGTGACGACCGCCGGCTTCATGGGGTGAACTTCGCGGGACACGATGGTCTGGATGCGGTTGATCATGTTGACGCCCTGGATGATCGGGTCGATCGAATCCTGGGGCTGGGAGCCGTGTGAGCCCTGGCCGTAGACGGTGACCTTCAGCGAATCGGCCATGGCCATCGCGTCGCCACTCGTGATGTGCACGGTTCCGGCCAGCATCGGCCCGACGTGCTGCCCGAAGACGATCTCCGGCTTGGGTGCCCGGTCCCACAGGCCGTCCTCGACCATGGCCTTCGCTCCGGCGGCCGTTTCCTCGCCCGGTTGGAAGAGGAACACGATCGTTCCGGCCCACGCCTCGCGCGCGCCTGCGAGCAGTTCGGCGACGGTGAGCAGGGTGGCGACGTGTGTGTCGTGGCCGCAGCCGTGCATCACGGGCACCTCGGTGCCGTCGTCGAGGTGTCCGGTGGCGGCGCTGGCGTAGTCGACGCCGGTGTCTTCCGCGATCGGCAGCCCATCGGAATCGGCGCGGAAGGCCACCGTGGGGCCCTCGCCGTTGGTCAGGACACCGACCACTCCGGTGCCGCCGCAGACGAACGTGTCGATCCCGAGGGCGACGAGGGAACTCTGGATCAACTCGGCGGTCTTGTGTTCCTGCATGGACAGTTCCGGGTTCGCGTGCAAGTGGTAGTAGAGGTCGTGCATCTTCGTCCGCAGCTCGTCGGTGAGCGCGATCGGGAGGTCGGTCATGGAGTCTTCTTTCGAATCAGGTGAAGGTGAGATGTCTCCGCGCATCGATTCTTACTCGATGGTCGCGAGCTCGGCCGGGCTCTGGTCGTTCTTGTTCCGCAGGAACCAGGCGAGGACCGCCGTCACGATCACCGCGATGGCGGTGGACGACAGCGCGAGGCTCGGCATCGCCGGAACCACCACGAACGTGATGACCGCGGCCACCAGCAGCGCGACCACCGTGGCCCGGGGCTGCTTCATCGACACGATCGCCTGGACGAGGACCGCCCCCAGGACCGAGGGAAGGATGTAGGAACGGGTGACGGTCACGATGTCGGCGGGAATCACGCTGATCAGCCAGGTGCCGAGCAGCCCCACGAACACGGCCAGGGACACGAGGTGCACCATCGCGGCGCCGCAGATCGCCAGGACCGCAGCCAGTTCGGCCCGCTTGGTTCCCGGTTTGGCTCCGATGTTCGTCTGCGCGATGAGCGCGGCAGGCAACAGCTTGTTCGCGATGTTGCCGATCATGAACGCCTGGTACATCGCGGCCGGACCGAGGATGGGGAAATAGGTCAGCGGTTCGACCAGCCAGATGATGAAGAATGTCCCGGCCACCGCGGCGAACGCGGTCCACAACTGGCCTCCGGTGACGTCCACCTCACCCGAGAACACCAGGTACAGGGGCGCACCGATCGACAGGAGCAGCCCCACGATCATCGTGATCCGACCCCAGCGGGACGTCGTCTTGTCGAACTCGGCGAGTGCACGCGCACCGGTGGACACCGTTACGGCTTCGTCGGTAGTCATCGAAAAGTCCTTTCCGTGCGAGTCGTGAATCAGGAAGTGACCAGGTAGGTAACGGTGAGGGCGGCGAGGATCGAAATGCCCAGCCCCCATTCACGGAGCCAGCCCTTGCCGAACGTCCGGGCCACGAAGAGGCAGATCCCCATCGCGACCGCGGAGGCGGCGAACGCGACGATGTGATAGCTGGTTTTCGTCAGTTCCTGGAAGCCCAGCGACGCGAACGCGCCGATCAGGGCGGCAGACGGGACGACGGCCATCAACGCCGGATTCACGGTGCGGATCTTCGCGTCGCCCCGCTTGAGCAGCGGAGTGAGGACGAGCGCGGACAGCATCCACATCACACCGCCGATACTCATCGCGAAGAAGGCGACCACGAACACATTCTGGGTGTAGGTGTCGGCACCGAGTTTCGCGCCCATGGAGTCGGCGGCGATGCTGGCCGCGGACACGTCGTACGCGGCGGAACCGATCAGGCCGATGCGGGCCAGGACGGCGGGCGTCCCGAAGAGGGCGAGCAGGGCGATCGCCACGAGGCAGACCGCCAGGGACGGTCCGATCGCCGAGACGGCGCCGGAGCGGAACGACACTTTCATGTCTTCCGGCGACATGTCCGCGACGGGTGCCACCTTGCGGACCGCGGTCATGTAGATCGCCGACTGCACGACGATGACGACGAAGATGCCGGCAACGGCCACCCAGAGAACAGGCGAGTTGGCGACAGCCATGATGTCCGTGGATGTCCCACTAGCAGTCACATTCATGGATCTCCCAGGGAGCGTGAGTAACCGGCGAACCGATCGCTCGAGCGATGTGAGGGTGATCCGGTGGATCGCCTCGGCTGACACCCGCTCTGTTCCGTAACCTGAGAGTTTGGAGACACACTCGTGGGAGTGGTCATCGTGCCCCGTCGGTGAACGTGCCGTTACAGCCGACACGCTGCTCTCCAGAGTTCCCGACCCTGACTGTCCTGGTGCCTGAGAGTTTGTGGGTACTTGCTCCTTCGGCGTCCGGGACTCGGTCCCGGAACTCTCCAGCCAGGTTCATAGGGAGAAACCACCGTGATGGTTCCGAATCGAACTGACTCGGGACGTACTGTTCCGCAGACGTATTACGAAAGGATGACTTCACCGTTCCGGCGTGTTAACTCACACTCCCGGGCGGAAATCGCCAGTGCGCGTTCGCATGCCGAACACCCCATGTGAGTGTCAGCCGTGGACGTGCAGTGGTTTACCGGCCACTGCCATCAGTGCCTCACCGAGCGCCTCGCCCTGGGTGGGGTGGGCGTGCACGAACTTCGCCGCCTGCGCGGCATCGACCTCGAAGTTGTAGAGCAGCTGCGCCTCACCGATCAGCTCCCCGACGCGGTCGCCGACCATGTGCACGCCGACGACGACCCCGGTCGGCGCCACCACGAGTTTGACCGCTCCCGACGTCTTGAGGATCTGGCTCCTGCCGTTGCCGGCGAGGTCGTAGGTGACGGTCTCGACGTTCTCGCCGAACTTCTCCCGGGCGGCGGTCTCGGTCAACCCGACCGACGCGACCTCGGGGTGGGAGTAGGTGACCCGCGGGATCCCGGTCTCGTCGACGACGTCCGGACGGAGCCCTGCGATCTCCTCCGCCACGAAGATGCCCTGCTGGAAACCACGGTGGGCCAGCTGGAGCCCGGGGACGATGTCGCCGACCGCGAAGACGTTCGGGACCGTGGTGCGCAGTCGATCACTGGTCACCACGAAGCCCTTGTCGAGCATCACTCCGGTCTCCTCGTACCCCATCGACGCGGTGTTGGGTCCGCGCCCCACTGCGACCAGCACGACGTCGGCGTCGAGCACGTCGCCGGAGTCGAAGGTGACGGACACCGCATCCTCGTCTTGCGTCACCTCCGTCACCCGCACACCTGTCTTCGCGGCGATCTTGCGACGACGGAATGCCCGCTCGAGGTACTTGGAGGTCGTTTCGTCCTCGTTCGGCACCAGCCGCGGCATCGCCTCGACGATCGTCACCGACGCACCGAACGACGCCCAGACACTGGCGAATTCGACGCCGATGACGCCGCCGCCCAGGATGATCGCCTTCTTCGGGACGGACGGCAACACGAGCGCCTGTTCGCTGGTGACGATCCGGCCGCCGATGCTGATGCCGGGCAGCGTCTTCGGCGACGACCCCGTCGCCAGGACGACGGCGGCGCCCGTGATCAGCTCGTCGTCGACCTCCACTCCGTTGGGTCCGACCAACCGTCCGCGGCCGTTGACGACGGTGATGCCGTACGAGTCGACGAGGCCCTGCAATCCTTTGTGCAGTCGGGTGACGATGGTGTTCTGGTAGCTCAGGACCTTCTCGAGGTCGACACCGTCGAACGTGACGTCGATACCGAACTGCGAGGCGGTGCGGGCACTGTCGGCGACCTCGGCGGAGTGCAGCAGCGCCTTCGTCGGAATGCATCCCTGATGCAGGCACGTGCCGCCGAGTTCGTTCTCCTCGACGAGGATGACCGAACGGCCCAGTTCGGCCGAGCGGATGGCGGCCGCGTAGCCGCCGGAACCGCCGCCGAGGATGACGACATCTGCTGATCGGTGGGACATGGGAACTCCTTGCTGGAACGGAAGAGGATGGGGTTCAGTGAACTGCGGTCGCGGCGACGGCCTCCGCGTGGAGGCGGCCGGCCCGATAGGAGGAGCGCACGAGCGGACCGGACAGGACGCCGAGGAAGCCGATCTCGCGGGCGATCCCGTCGAGCATGACGAACTCGTCCGGTTTCGCCCACCGCGCCACCGGATGGTGCCGGGCGGACGGCCGCAGATACTGGGTGATCGTGATCAACTGGCAACCGGCGGTATGCAGATCCCGGAGGGCCTGAATCACCTCGTCCGCGGTCTCCCCCATCCCGAGGATGAGGTTCGACTTGGTGATCAGGCCGTCCTCCCGGGCCCGGGTGATCACCTCGAGGGAACGCTCGTACGTGAAGGCAGGGCGGATACGACGGAATATCCGGGGAACAGTCTCCACGTTGTGCGCCAGCACTTCCGGACGGGTGTCGAACACCTCGCGTAGTTGCGCGGCGTCGGCGTTGAAATCGGGGATCAGCAGTTCGACGCCGGTGCCCGGGCACAGTTCGTGAATCTGCCGCACCGTCTCCGCGTACAGCCAGGCGCCGCCGTCCGGCAGATCGTCGCGGGCAACCCCGGTGACGGTGGCGTACCGAAGGCCCATGGTCTGCACCGACTCCGCGACCCGGCTGGGCTCTCCCCGGTCGAGTGCGGCGGGCCGGCCGGTGTCGATCTGGCAGAAGTCGCACCGCCGGGTGCACTGGCTTCCGCCGATGAGGAACGTCGCCTCACGGTCCTCCCAGCATTCGAAGATGTTGGGACATCCCGCTTCCTGGCACACGGTGTGCAGGTTCTCGCGTTCGACGAGAGCGGCGAGGTCCCGGTATTCGGGGCCTGTCCGCATCTGCACCTTCATCCACGACGGTTTGCGTTCGACCGGAGTCTTGGCGTTGCGGACTTCGAGGCGGAGCAGTCGGCGGCCGTCAGGCTGTGCAGTCATGTGGGGAACTCCTAGGACCGGTCGAAACCGGTCGGTATGCGGCGTCGGGCCCGCGCGGTGGACAGCGCGGCACCAGGGAAGGGTGATCGGGGAGAGCGAGCACACATCGACAACCGTTGGGGCTGCGGGCATCTGGGCTCTGATCGCCCGGCGTGTGCGGTCACGTCCGAGCGAAGATGCATCGAGGATGCCAAACGACGAGGACTTTTGGCAACACCGTCGGTCCGAGGAGACAAACCCGCGGCGTCTGTGTACTGTTTGGCCAACCACAACTGAAGACGCCGTTGACGCGCAGCGGGAGAACCTCCGTTTCGGAGGCGCCGTAGGAGCAACTTCCTCCCCGGGAATCTCTCAGGCCCCAGTACCGCAGCGCAGAGGCAACTCTGGAGAAAGTATCGGCCGTACGGCCGGAACTTACCGAAGGTGAAGAGCACACCGCAGTTGCGGTGCGCCCAAACTCTCAGGTTTCAGGACAGAGCGGGGAGGTGCCCCTTGTCGATGTCCGGTGCGGTCCGGACTCAACGAAACCGGAGTCACCTCGTGCCAGCAGAACCCCGCACCGCCATCCGCGGCGTGCCCCTCACCAGCGACTTTCCGTCCCGCCACATCGGTCCTGATGCCGCCGCGTCACGGCGGATGCTCGACGCCCTCGGTTACGACAGTCTCGCGAACCTGATCGACAGCGCGGTGCCGGACCAGATCCGCAGCTCACAGCCCTTGAATCTGCCCGCGGCGAGGTCCGAGCAGCAGGTTCTCGCCGATCTGCGGGCGCTGTCGGAGCGCAACGAGACCCGCGTCCAGATGATCGGCCTCGGGTACTCCGACACCATCACTCCCGCGGTGTTGCGACGGAACATGCTCGAGTCCCCCGCCTGGTACACGGCCTACACCCCGTACCAACCGGAGATCTCCCAGGGCAGGCTGGAGGCGCTGCTGACGTTCCAGACCGTCATCGAGGATCTGACCGCCCTTCCCCTGGCCGGCGCGTCGCTGCTCGACGAGGCGACCGCCGTGATGGAGGCGGTACTGCTGATGCGGCGCGCGAACAAGTCGAAGTCCGCCACCAACCGCGTCGTCCTCGACGCGGACTGCCTGCCACAGACACTGGCCGTCGTCCGGGGACGGGCGAAAGCAGTGGGCATCGAGGTGGTGGTCGCGGAACTGTCCGGGGAACTGCCCGACGGTGACATGTTCGGGGTGGTCTTCCAGGCGCCCGGTGCGAGCGGCGCGGTGCGCGACCTGGCTCCGATGATCGCCGCGGCGAAGGCGCGCGGCGCCCTGACCACCGTCGCGGCGGACCTGCTGTCGCTGACGATTCTGACACCGCCCGGCGAGCAGGGCGCCGACATCGCCGTCGGGTCGGCGCAGCGATTCGGTGTGCCCCTGTTCTTCGGCGGACCGCACGCCGGCTACATGGCCGTGCGCAGCGGGCTCGAGCGCATGCTGCCCGGCCGTCTCGTCGGAGTGTCCGTCGACGTCGACGGGAAGACCGCCTACCGGCTGGCTCTGCAGACCCGCGAACAGCACATCCGGCGCGACAAGGCGACCAGCAACATCTGCACGGCGCAGGCGCTGCTCGCGAACGTCGCCGCGATGTACGCCGCCTACCACGGTCCGGAGGGGTTGCGCGCCATCGCGAATCGGGTGCACACCCACGCGACGACCATCGCAGGAAGCCTGCGCGCCGCCGGTCACACGATCGTGCACGACAGCTTCTTCGACACGGTTCTCGTGCGGGTCCCGGCGGGTGCCGGGGCGATCGTGGAGTCGGCCGATCGGGACGGCATCAACCTCCGTCTCGTCGACGCCGATCACGTCACGATCGCCTGCGACGAGTGCACCACCGACGACATCGTCCGGCGGGTGGTCGCCGTGTTCGGTGCGCAGCCGACGACCGTCGCGGTGCCCGAACTGCCGTCGGCACTCGCCAGGACGTCGAACTACCTGCAGCACCCCGTGTTCCACGATCACCGCTCCGAAACCGCGATGCTCCGCTTCCTGCGCACGCTGTCGGACAAGGACCTCGCGCTCGACCGCACCATGATCCCGCTCGGATCGTGCACGATGAAATTGAACTCCGCCGTCGAGATGGAACCGATCAGCTGGCCCGGATTCGCGTCCATCCACCCGTACGCCCCGGTCGCGCAGACGGCGGGCTACCTCGAACTCGTCGCCGACCTGGAACGCTGGCTCGGCGAGATCACCGGCTACGATCGGGTGTCGTTGCAGCCCAATGCCGGATCCCAGGGCGAGCTGGCCGGCCTGCTCGCGATCCACGGCTATCACGAATCCCGCGGCGACTTCGAACGCAACGTCTGCCTCATCCCCCAGTCCGCGCACGGCACCAACGCCGCATCCGCGGTTCTCGCGGGCATGAAGGTCGTCGTCGTCGCGACCGCGGAGAACGGCAACATCGACGTGGGCGACCTGCGCGCGAAGATCGCGGCGCACGAGGGCGCGATCGCCGCGATCATGTTGACCTACCCGTCCACTCACGGCGTGTACGAGAACGACGTGCGGACGGTCTGCGATCTGGTGCACGAGGCCGGCGGGCAGGTGTACGTCGACGGCGCGAACCTCAATGCGCTGGTCGGCCTCGCACAGCCAGGCAAGTTCGGCGGCGACGTCTCACACCTGAACCTGCACAAGACGTTCTGCATCCCACACGGCGGCGGCGGTCCCGGTGTCGGGCCTGTCGCGGTGCGCGAGCATCTGGCGCCGTTCCTGCCCGGTAACCCGTTGGGCGGCGACGACCTCGGCACCCCGGTGTCGGCGGCCAACTACGGATCGGCCGGCATCCTGCCCATCACGTGGGCGTACATCGCGCTGATGGGTCCGGACGGGCTGACGAGCGCCACCGAAACCGCGGTGCTCGCAGCCAATTACGTCGCCCAGTCACTGGATCGGCATTTCCCGGTCCTCTACACCGGCCCGTCCGGTCTGGTGGCACACGAGTGCATCCTCGACCTCCGGCACGTCACCAAGGCGACCGGCGTCACCGCCGAGGATGTCGCGAAGCGGTTGATCGACTACGGCTTCCACGCGCCCACCCTGTCGTTCCCTGTCAACGGCACCCTGATGGTCGAACCGACCGAGTCCGAGGACCTGGCCGAACTCGACCGCTTCATCGAGGCGATGGTGTCCATCCGCCGCGAGATCGACCTGGTCGGCGACGGCGTGTGGCCGCTCGAGCGCAGCCCGCTGCGTCAGGCCCCGCACACCGCCGAACAGGTGACCGCGGACGAATGGGATCTGCCCTACCCGCGCCACCTCGCCGCCTACCCCGTCGCATCGCTTCGCGCCGCCAAATACTGGCCCCCGGTGCGTCGCATCGACGGCGTCCACGGCGACCGCAACCTCGTCTGCTCGTGCCCGGCACCCGAGGCCTTCGAGAACACCACCGACATCGACACTTCGGCCATCGCCGAGACCCCCGAGGAGGCCTTCGCATGACCCTCACCACGACGCCCGCGTCCCCGCTGCTCGGCGAGCACGGCGCACTGGGGGCCCATTTCACCGACTTCGCGGGCTGGCAGATGCCGCTGAAGTACGACAGCGAACTCGCCGAGCACCACGCCGTCCGCAAGACCGCCGGACTGTTCGACCTCTCACACATGGGCGAGATCGCGGTCACCGGCCCTGAATCCGGAGCGGTCCTGGATTACGCTCTGGCCGGCGAACTCTCGAAGATCGGCGTCGGCAGGGCCAAGTACTCCCTCTTGTGCAATGCGGGCGGCGGAGTCATCGACGATCTGGTCGTCTACCGTCTCGCCAACGAGCATTTCCTCGTCGTGGCCAACGCGGCCAACGCCCCGACGGTGCACCGCGAACTGGCGGCACGCGTCGAGGGCTTCTCCGCCAGGGTCGACGACCAATCCTCGGAGACCGCGCTGATCGCGGTGCAGGGACCGGCCGCGCAGGACGTCGTGCAGTCCCTCGTTCCCGCCGAGCAGGTCGAGACGGTGGCGGAGTTGAAGTACTACGCGGTCACGCGCGCGGTGGTCGCCGGCATCGACGTCCTCCTCGCCCGCACCGGATACACCGGGGAGGACGGGTTCGAGCTGTACGTGCCGAACGAACTGTCCGTGCAGTTGTGGCGCGCACTGCTCGACGCCACCACCGCCCGCGGCGGCGTCCCCGCCGGCCTCGCGTGCCGCGACACCCTCCGCCTCGAGGCCGGAATGGCCCTGTACGGCCACGAACTGACCCTCGACACGAATCCGTACGAAGCCGGGCTCGGCAAGGTGGTCCGGCTGAACAAGGACTTCGTCGGCCGCGATGCGCTGCAGACGTTGTCGGATCAGGCCCCGCAGCGGGTGCTCGTCGGCCTCGCCGGAGGCGGGCGCCGGGCCGCCCGCGCCGAGTACACCGTGTTGGACGCGGCCGGTGAGTCGGCGGTCGGCACCATCACGTCCGGGGCGTTGTCTCCGACACTCGGGCATCCGATCGCGCTCGCCTTCGTGGACGTCGCGTTCCGCGAACCCGGCACCGAACTGACGGTCGACATCCGCGGCAAGAAGGAACCGTTCGTGGTCACCCCGTCGCCGTTCTACCGCCGCTCCTGAACCGTTCCCGCCCACTTCAGCCCCGAAAGGGTCACACCATGTCTTCGCACGCCTTCCCCGACGACCGCAGCTACACCGACGACCACGAGTGGGTCCTGATCGAGCCGGGCGCCGCCCTCCCCGACGAACCGGTCCGCGTCGGCATCACCTCCGTCGCCGTCAACTCGCTCGGCGAGCTGGTCTTCGTCGACCTGCCGGAGGTCGGCGCGACCATCGTCGCCGGCGAATCGTGCGGCGAGGTCGAGTCCACGAAGACCGTGTCCGAGCTGTACCCGCCGGTGAGCGGCCGGGTCACCCTGATCAACACCGCCGCCGTCGACGACCCCGGACTGGTCACCTCCGACCCCTACGGGGAGGGCTGGCTGTTCGCCGTCCAGCCGTCCGCCGCCGGCGAGCTGCTCACCGCGGCCGAGTATGCCGAGAAGAACGGGGTGCAGGCATGAGTGTCCTGAACCGCGACCTCGCGGATTTCGACCCGGACGTCGCCGCACTGATCGGCAAGGAGCTGGAGCGCCAGCGCACCGGCCTCGAGATGATCGCGTCGGAGAACCACGCCCCGCTTTCGGTGATGCAGGCGCAGGGTTCCGTGCTGACCAACAAATACGCCGAGGGCTACCCCGGGCGGCGCTACTACGGCGGCTGCGAGCACGTCGACACGATCGAGCAGCTCGCCATCGATCGCGTCAAGGCGCTGTTCGCCGCCGAATACGCCAACGTGCAACCGCATTCCGGCGCCACCGCGAACGCGTCGGTGATGCACGCGCTGATCGAGCCGGGCGACACGATCCTCGGACTGTCCCTCGCCGACGGCGGCCACCTCACGCACGGCATGCGCCTCAACTTCTCCGGCAAGCTCTACAACGTCGCCGCCTACGGGGTGTCCGAACAGGACTACCTCATCGACATGGACGAGGTGGCGAAGGCAGCACGCGAGCACCGGCCGCAGCTGATCATCGCCGGCTGGTCGGCCTACCCCCGGCACCTGGACTTCGCCCGCTTCCGGGAAATCGCCGACGAGGTCGGCGCGTACCTGATGGTCGACATGGCCCACTTCGCGGGTCTGGTCGCCACCGGATTCCACCCGTCTCCCGTCCCGCACGCACACGTCGTCACGTCGACGACGCACAAGACCCTCGGCGGACCCCGCGGCGGCATCATCCTGACGGGCGACGCCGCCATCGCGAAGAAGATCAACTCCGCGGTGTTCCCCGGCCAGCAGGGCGGCCCACTGGAACACGTGATCGCGGGCAAGGCAACGGCATTCAAGATGGCGGCCGAACCCGAATTCGCGGAGCGTCAGGAACGCTGCCTGGACGGCGCGAAGGTGCTCGCCGAACGGCTCAGCCGACCCGACGTCAAGGAAGCCGGAATCAGCGTCCTCACCGGCGGCACGGACGTGCACCTCGTCCTCGTCGACCTGCGGGATGCCGCCATCGACGGGCAGCAGGCCGAGGACCGCCTCGATGCGATCGGAATCACCGTCAACCGCAACGCCGTTCCGTTCGATCCACGGCCGCCGATGGTGACGTCCGGTCTGCGTATCGGCACCCCGGCACTCGCCGCCCGCGGCTTCGGCCGGGACGACTTCGCGACCGTCGCCGACCTGATCGCCCAGGCCCTCGTCGCGCCCGCCGACGCGGACACGTCCGGGTTGGCCGCCCAGGTCCGGGTGCTCGCGGACAAGTACCCCCTCTACCCGGGCTTGTAACTCGTGACGATCAGTGTGTTCGACCTGTTCTCGGTCGGTATCGGACCCTCGAGTTCGCATACCGTCGGGCCGATGCGGGCGGCGGGCACGTTCGTCGACGACCTCGACGCACTCGGCCTCCTCGGGGACGTCGCCGGTGTCCGTGTCGATCTGTACGGATCGCTCGCGGCCACCGGCGCCGGCCACGGCACCATGTCGGCGATCCTCCTCGGCCTCGAGGGGTATCGGCCCGACACCATCGCCACGGAGGAGATGGAGACGCGACTCGACGAGGTGCGGGCGAGTCGGCGGATCCGCCTCGGCGGGACGGTCGACATCCCGCTCGCCGAGGATGAGATGGTGCTGCACCCGTTGACGGTCCTGGATTTTCACCCCAACGGCATGACCCTCACCGCCACCGGCGTCACCGGTCGCCAACTGCACGCGCAGACGTACTTCTCGATCGGCGGCGGATTCGTCGTCACCGGCGCCGAACCGGAACTGCCCGTCGACGCAGGCACGAATTCGCTGTCGTTCGGGTCGGCGCGCGAACTGCTCGACCTCAGCGAGCACTACGGGCTCACGATCAGTGAGATCATGCTCGAGCACGAAAGCGCCCTCCGGCCCGAGCCGGAGGTCCGGGCGCGGCTCCTGCACATCCGGGACGTGATGGTCGAGTGTCAGCGACGCGGAATCAGCCGGGACGGGTACCTGCCCGGCAGTCTGCGGGTACGCCGCCGCGCCCGCGGCTGGTACGAGCGGCTGAACGTCGAGGATCCCGATCGTGATCCCGCGTTCGCCGAGGACTGGGTGAACCTGGTGGCCCTCGCCGTCAACGAGGAGAACGCGTCCGGCGGACGGATCGTCACCGCCCCCACCAACGGGGCGGCCGGCATCATCCCGGCGGTCCTGCACTACGCGCTGCACTACACCCCCGCCGGAAAGGCGGATCCGGACGGCACGGCGGTGCGATTCCTGTTGACGGCAGGCGCAATCGGATCCCTGTACAAGGAACGGGCCTCGATCTCCGGGGCCGAGGTGGGCTGCCAGGGCGAGGTGGGTTCCGCGGCGTCCATGGCCGCCGCCGGCCTCGCCGAGATCCTCGGTGGCAGCCCGGAGCAGGTGGAGAATTCGGCGGAGATCGCGATGGAACACAGTCTCGGTCTGACGTGTGATCCCATCGGGGGCCTGGTGCAGATCCCGTGCATCGAACGCAACGCCATCTCGGCGGGCAAGGCGATCAACGCCGCCCGGATGGCTCTGCGCGGCGACGGCACCCACCGGGTCAGTTTGGATCAGGTCATCGAGACGATGCGGGCCACCGGCGCCGACATGAGCTCGAAGTACAAGGAGACCTCCACCGGTGGTCTCGCCGTGAACGTGTCGGTGAACCTCGTCGAATGCTGACGTAAGTCAGGCGCGGACCACCGCACGGACGCGGTGCCGGGGATCCGATCGGGATCCCCGGCACCGCGGTCATGCGTGTGCGGGCTGCAACAGACCGATCCGGTCGAATCGCTCCGCACGGTCGGAGAGTCGCTGGGTGGTGTCTGCCGAATCGAGGAGCGACAGTTCGCGGTGGAGTATCGCACCCACCCGGGTGCAGAACGCCGTGGATTCGTCTGCCGCATCCGGGAATTCGGGGATCACCTCGTCCACGATGCCGCTCGCGAGGAGATCGGACGACCGGATTCCCTGCCGGGCGGCCATGTCCGGAGCGTGCGCGATGTCGTGGTGCAGGATCGCGCTCGCACCTTCGGGCGGCAGGGGTGAGAGCCAGCCGTGCTGGGCCGCGAGCACCCGGTCGGCCGGGATCAACGCGAGCGCGCCGCCGCCGGTGCCCTGCCCGAGCAGCAGGGAGATGGTGGGGACGTCGAGCGAGACCATGTCGGCGATGCAGCGGGCGATCTCACCGGCGAGACCGCCTTCCTCCGCCTCCTTCGACAACGCCGCTCCGGCGGTGTCGATGACCGTCACCAACGGCAGGTTCAGTTCCGCCGCCAGCCGCATTCCGCGGCGCGCCTCCCGCAGGGCGCCCGGGCCGAGTGGCGACCGCGTGGTCTGCCCTCGACGGTCCTGGCCGAGCAGGACGCACGGCATGTCACCGAACCGGACCAGGGCGAGGATCAAGCCCGGATCGACCTCTCCCTGACCGGTTCCGTTGAGCGGAAGAACATCCGACGCCGAGTGGAACATCACCTCCCGCACCCCGGGCCGGTCCTCGCGGCGCGAGGCGACCACCGAATCCCACGCGGGGACATCCGGGAGACTCTCGGGCACCGAGGCGTCGGCGAGCGACGGCCGGCAGGCACGACTGGAGGTGATGATGCGCAGCGCACGGTCGACGATCTCGGCGAGCTGATCCGGCGGCCGCACGGCATCGATGAGTCCGTGCGCGTGCAGGTTCTCGGCGGTCTGGACGCCCGCCGGGAACGGCGACTCGTACAGCGCCTCGAACACGCGCGGTCCGAGGAAGCCGACGAGCGCTCCCGGTTCCGCGATGGTGACGTGCCCCAACGATCCCCAGGACGCGAACACCCCGCCGGTCGTGGGACTCCGGAGGTAGACGAGATACGGCAGGTGCGCCTCCTTGTGCTTGATCACCGCCGCCGTGATCTTGACCATCTGCAGGAACGCGGTCGTTCCCTCCTGCATTCGCGTGCCGCCCGACGTGGGCAGGGCGAGCAGCGGAAGGCGCTCGCGCGTAGCGCGCCGGATCGCGGCGACCAGACGCTCGCCTGCGGCCACTCCGATGGAGCCGCCGAGAAAGCCGAATTCGCAGACGAGGATTGCCGTTCGGCGGCCACGGATGGTGGCCACTCCGGTCAGCACCGCCTCGTCGAGGCCGGTCTTCTCCTGTGCGCGAAGAAGTTCGTCGGCGTACTCGGGGTCCGCCGCGACCTGGATCGGGGGCGTGTCCCACGACTCCCAGGTGCCGGCGTCGACCACGAGGTCGAGCAAATCGGGAGCGGTCAGGCGAGCCATCAGCTGCACTCTTTCAGCCACGACAGCACGGTGTCGTTGTCCGCGCCGAGGACCGGTGGTGCGGTGTGCCGGGTCTCGGTGACCTCGGTGCCGTCCGGTTCGAAGAACCGCAGGGGCGGGCCGGGCAGGGTGATGTTGCCGAGTGTGCGGTGGTCGACGTCGATGAGCAGTCCCTGCGACTTGGTCTGCTCCCATTCGTAGACTTCGGAGATCGTCCGGACGCGTCCCGCAGGCACTCCGATGCGGTCGAGTTCGACGAGAAGTTCGTCGCTGGTGTACGCGCCGAACGCGTCCTCGACCAGTTCCAGGACCTGCTTGTGGTTCTCGACGCGCTCGGGATTCGTGGCCATTCCGGGGGTTTCCGGATCGAGGTGGAAGCCCGCGCAGAACCTCTTCCACAGTCCTTCGCTGCCGACCGAGATCTGGACGGCTCCGTCGGCGGTGCGGAACAGCCCGTAGGGCGAGATCGACGGATGGTGGTTGCCCTGCGCCTCGCCGACCTCGCCGGCGACGGTCCACTTCGTTCCCTGGAAGGCGTGCACGCCGACGACGCTGGCCAGCAACGACGTTCGCACGACGCGACCCCGTCCGGTGCGCTCTCGTTCCTGCAGGGCGGCGACGACGCCGAACGCCCCGTACATGCCGGCGAGCAGGTCCGCGATGGGGACGCCGACGCGCTGGACGTCGTCGGGATTGGGTCCGGTCAGCGACATCAGTCCGGCCTCGCCCTGCGCGATCTGGTCGTACCCCGCGCGTCCGCCTTCGGGTCCGTCGTGACCGAATCCGCTGATGGACAGGACGACCAGGCGCGGGTTCAGCTCCGCGAGGCGTTCGGTGGTGAATCCCAGGCGGTCGAGGACGCCGGTGCGGAAGTTCTCCATGAGGACGTCGGCGCGCCGGATGAGGGATTCGAGGGTGGTGCGTCCGTCTTCGGCCTTGAGGTCGAGGGTGATCGACTTCTTGTTCCGATTCGCGGACAGGAAGTACGTCGATTCCCGCTCGGCGTCGGCCGGCTCCACGAAGGGCGGCCCCCATCCGCGGGTGTCGTCGCCGCCGTGCGGGGTCTCGATCTTGATGACGTCGGCGCCGAGGTCGCCGAGCATCATCGCCGCGTGGGGGCCCGCGAGTGCGCGGGTCAGATCGACGACGACCACTCCTTGCAGCGGACCTGTGCGCTCCATCGTGTTCGTGGACATGTGAAACCACCCGTTACTTCCTGGCAAGAGCCGCGAGAGCTGGACTGTTGGTACAGTGACCTAGTGGACTAGCCAATTAAATCAAACACCTGATCCGACCGATGTCAAGAGTGAAAATCGATGCAACGACGCGGGGAGGCGCGGCCGGTCGCCTACCCGCCGGCCGTCAGAGCCAGCCGGGCACCACGAAGATCGCCCAGGCCACGAGTGGCCCGATGGCGACGACGAGGGCGCTGTACTTCAGGATCTGCTTGTAGAAACGGTCTCGATCGACGTTCTGCGCGTTCGCGAGGACCAGCGCTCCGTTGGTCGAGAACGGGCTGACGTCCACGATGGTCGAGGAGATGGCGAGGGCGACGATCACGCCCACCGCGCCCACCTCGCCGGCGAGGAGGAAGGGGACGGCGAGCGGAATGGTCGCTCCCAGAATCGCCGTGGACGACGCGAATGCGGAGACGATGGCGCCGATGTAGCAGAGCAGAAGGGCGACGAGGAGAGGCATCCCCAGGCTGGCCACCGCGTTTCCGACGTACTCGACGGTGCCCGCCTCCTGCAGGACCCCCACGAAGGTGAGCACACCGCCGATGAGCAGAACCGTCGACCAGCTGATCTGAGCGATCGCACCCTTCTGCGCCTTCGGCGAAGCGAGCGCCAGGATGACGGCCACCGTCATCGAGATGAATCCCACGTCCAGGTCGAGGATCAGCGAGAACACGGCCAGCGCGGCGAGGCCGAGCAGGGTGAGAGCCTGATCGAACGTGACACCGGAGCCTGCGGGTGCGTCCGCGAGGGTCGACGTCGGGCGCACCTTGGTCGCGGTGGCCCCTCCCGACCCCGAGTCACCCCCGGTCGCGGGCACTCCTGCGCCCGAGCCACCGGCACCAGTTCCTTCGGTGTCCTCGGCGCCGTCGTCGTGCACGCTGCGCCCGATCAGGTCCCGACCGCCCAGGAAGACGAACAGGAGCACCCCGATAGCGGCGTTGAACAGGAGGCTTCCGAGGAACAAGGTGAGCGGGCTGTTGGTCAATCCCGCCTTGGACGCGATGTCGTTGACCGTGACGCCGTAGATGCTGATCGGCGAGAATCCGCCCGCCTGCGCTCCGTGGACGACCATCATGCCCATCAGGAGAGCGTTGATCTTGTAGCGGGCGGCGAAGCCGAGAGCGATCGGCGCGACGATCGCCACGGCGGCGGGGCCGAGCGCGCCGATAGAGGTGAGTACCGCCGTGATCCCGAACATCACCCAGGGGATCAGCGCGACACGGCCGCGGACCAGCCGGACCGCCCCGCGGACCATGAGGTCGACCGTCCCGTTGTTCTGGGCGATCGCGAAGAGGTAGGTGATGCCGACCAGCGTCAGGAACAGGCTGCTGGGGAATCCGGCGATGATGTCGTCGCTGCTCATGTGCAGCGACAGGGTTCCGACGAAGAAGGCGGCAACGAAGCCGAGTGCGCCCATGTTCACGGGCAGCACGGTCGCCGCCAGGAACATGACGGCGAGCGCAAGTATGGGGATCAACTCGGTCGACATGAAAAGTCTCCGGTTCTGTGGCAGTGGCAACTGGTCTCGACCGCCGCCGGCGAGCAAATTGACTCAGTGGCAGATTGGCCTAGCCACTTCATACAAGCAGTGTCGTGGATCACTGTCAACAGGAAGTGTGGGTGCGGTTACATGCCTGTGCGAGATACCGTGGAGTAGTTTCAGTGGAATGGAGAGTGGGTGGCCCAGTGGCTGAGCAACTGCGTCCGGTAGCACGACCGCGGCTGTACGAGGTGATCGTCGAACAGCTCTGCGCCCATATCGCCGACCACGAGATGACGCCGGGCGACCGCCTCCCCGCAGAGCGTGAACTCGCCGCTCAGCTGGGTGTGAGTCGCGCTTCGCTGAGTCAGGCGCTCGTCGCCCTCGAGGTACAGGGTGTGGTGTCGGTCCGGCACGGAGACGGTGCCGTGCTCGTCCGCCGCCCCATCGAGGAACGAGCGGTCAAGGCGCTGCGGGAGCACGCCGATCGCCTCCCCGAGGTGATCGAGGCCCGCGAGGCGCTCGAGGTGAAACTTGCCGGGCTCGCCGCCGAGCGCCGGACCGACGCAGAGATGGCGGCGATCGATTCCGCACTCGCGACGATGGAAGCCGAGATCGCCGCGGGCGATCGCGGCGTCCTCGGCGACGAGCAGTTCCACGAGGCCATCACCGTCGCGGCGCACTCGTCACTGCTGGCCAAGCTGATGCACGAGATTTCCGGGCTGATCCGGGAGACCCGGATCGAATCCCTGTCCCAAGCAGAACGCCCGCGGGCCTCGCTCGAGGGGCACCGCCGCATTGCGACGGCGATTCGAGACCAGGACTCCGCGGGCGCTTCCCGTGCGATGGCCGATCACATCCGGATGGTGTCCGACGTCGCGCTGCTGCGCGAGGGCGGATAACCGGGTCTACCCGCCGACCACCGACTGCGGCCGGTGAGCACCGAGGATCTCGTCGGTGTCGGCGCCGAGTACCGGCGGCGCGGACGTCAGATGCGGGCGCTCGCCTGCGAAACTGACCGGGAACGCGATCTGCTGCAGGCTGCCCAGCGTCGGGTGGTCGACCGTGCCGATCATCCCGAGCGCGGCAGTGTGCGGGTCCGCGTAGATCTCGTCGAGGTGCCGGATCGGTGACACGGGCACGGCGTGCGCGGCGAGTGTGTCGCACCATTGCTCCACGGTGCCCGACGCGAAGGCCGACGACAGTTCCCGCTCGAGATCGCCACGATTCGCCACGCGGTCACGGTTGCGCTCGAATCGCGGGTCGGTCGTCAGGTCTTCGCGTGCGATCGCGGAGCACAGGCTCCCCCACTGATTGTCGTTGCCCACCGCGACGACGAAGTATCCGTCGCTCGCGGGAAATGCTTGATACGGAGCGAGATTGGGATGACCGGAGCCCAGCGCGCCGGGACGCTCGCCGGTCGCGAAGTAGTTGGTCGCCCAGTTCACGTGCAGGGCGAGCTGGCATTCGAACAGCGACGTCGTCACGTACTGCCCTCGGCCGGTCCGCGACCGCTCCACCAGGGCAGCGAGCACGCCGATCAGACCGAAGAGCGCCGCCCCCAGATCACCCATCGCGAATCCTGCCTTCATCGGCGCCCCGCCCGGCTCACCGGTGAGCGACATCAGCCCGCCTGCGGCCTGCGCGATCATGTCGTAACCCGGTTCGTCGCGCAGCGGACCGTCCTCCCCGAACGCGGAGATGTGCAGCACGACCAGATGCGGGTACCGCTCGGACAGCGTCCGATAGTCGAAGATCCGCTGCAATCCGCTGCCGGGCTTGAAGTTCTCGACGAGGACGTCGGTCTCCTCCAGGATGCGATGGATGACGTCCTGTCCCTCTTCCGATTTGAGGTCGACGGTCACCGACTTCTTGCCCCGGTTGATCGCGAGGTAGTACGTGGCGTCCGGGCCGACGAACGGCGGACCCCACGACCGTGTCGGGTCGCCGCCGTCGGGGTGTTCGACCTTCGTGACGTCGGCGCCGAGGTCCGCGAGCGACATGGTCGCGTACGGTCCGGCGAGGATCTTGGAGAGGTCCAGCACCCGCACACCCGCAAGGGGCGCCGGACCGGTGTGGGTGGTGTTCACAGGAGAACTCCTGTCGCAGAGTCGGATCGGGGTGCGGTGGCCTGGGCGGCATCCGCCGCGACATCGGTGCCGTCGACGACGGCCGCGAGGTGGTCGAGGGCAGCCCCCGGGAGGTTCCCGGTGTCGCCGGACAGGTAGGCGTTCGCGACGAGCAGCGACCGGTAGCCGCTGCCCGAGGTGATCGCGAAGTCGGCGAGGTCGTAGAGCAGGGTGGCCATCGCCGCGCGGGCCAGCTCGTTCGCGTAGCGCGCGCATCCGGCCTGCGCGGTGTCGTCGTCTCCGGCGACGAGCAGATCGCCTTCCTCGACCAGGTCGTCCCAGCGCCGGCGGAGAACATCGGCCCCGGTGCCACAGTCGGGTCCGAGTCCGGCGAGGATGCCGTGCATCGTCTCCGCCAGCCGGCGATGCGCACCGAGCTTGCGCATGCACCGCAGCACGTCCAGGGCGATGACGTTGCTCGAGCCTTCCCAGATCGACCCCAGGTGGGCGTCGCGAACCAGGCGGGCGTGGGCCCATTCCTCGATGTAGCCGTTGCCGCCCCGCACCTCCATGGCCTCGCCGGTGACGATGCGCGCCCGCTTGCAGATGTAGTGCTTCGCGAGCGGGGTGAGGACCCGGATCAGGGCATGTGCGGAGTCGTCGCCGGCATCCGCCGCCTGCAGGCACTGCGCACTGTATGCCACCAGGGCGAGCGCCGCCTCGGCGTCGAGGGCGAGCGGCAGCAGGGTTGCCCGCATCAGGGGCTGGTCGAACAGGGCCTTGCCGAACACGACCCGCTCCCGGGTGTGGTCGACGGCGTCCCGCACGGCTCGTCGCATCAGCGCGCTCGACCGCATCGCGTTCGACAGCCGCGACGTGTTCACCATCTCGGCCATCTGCCGGAACCCGCGGTCGAGTTCGCCGACCTGTTGGGCGTACGCACCGGTCAGCGACACCTCGCCGCTGGGCATCGAGCGGGTGCCGAGCTTGTCCTTCAGCCTGTCGATCGTGTAGCTGTTGCGCTCGCCGTTCGCCAGAACCTTGGGCACCATGAACATTCCGACACCGCGGGTGGACTGGTCGTCGCCACCGGGGAACCGGGCGAGGGTCACGATGACGTCGGCGTCGGGATTGGACGCGAACCACTTCTTCCCGGTCAGCCGCCACGCGTCGCCGTCACGCACGGCCCGGGTCTCCGTGCGGGCGATGTCGGTGCCGGCCTGCGGTTCGGTCATGAACATCGCACCGGTCATCGCGCCGTCGGGGGCCGTCGACGTCAGTGCGTCGATCCACGGTCCGAACACGTCCGGGTCGCCGAACATGCGCAGCGTGCGGGCGGCGGCATCGGTCATCGACACCGGGCACGCCAGCCCGAATTCGGCCTGCACGAACACGTACGACGCGAGGTACTTCACCAGGTGCGGTGGGACGTCGTCCCAGCCGTGCAGGCCGCCGCGATGCGACAGTGCCGACAGTCCGTATTCGCTGTAGGCGGCTCGGCACAGTTCCTGGTAAGAGGGGTGGTACGCGATCCGGTCGATGCGTTCGCCGTCCCGGTCGAACTGCTGCAGCACCGGTGGATTCTTGTCGGCGGTGGCGGCGAGGGCGTCGAGCCGGTCGCCTGCGTCGGCGCCCAGCCGGTCGAGCAGGGTGTTCAGCTTGTCGCGCTCCGATGGTGCGGTCCACCGGTCGACGACGGCGCGCAGGGCGGGATCGGTGTGAGCGAAATTCATGAGCGGGCAGCATCTTTCCGGGTCGAGGTGTGTTCGGGACGGGGCTCGGCGTCGGTCCGGTCCGAGCGGGCTTTGCCGCGGCGGAGCAGCAGTGTCATGCAGGCGAGCGAGAGCACGACGTAGCCGAGCCCGAGGGCGACCACCGGCCAGATCGAGTCGGTGTGGGTGAGCAGGAACTGGCAGAGCATCGGGGCGGTTCCGGCGAAGATCGCCGTCGACAGCTGATACGACAGCGAAATTCCGGTGTAGCGGACGTTGGTCGGGAAGACCTGGGCGAGGATGCCGGCGAGGGCGGCGTAGTACATCGCGTGCGGCGCGGTGGCCAGCACCATGCCGAGCATGGCCAGGGGCACCGACCCGGTCTGGACGAGGAGGAACATCAACGGCAGCAACACGAGTTCGGGCAGCAGCATCCACCGGACCGCCCGCGACGGATCGATTTTCGTGGCCAGCACGGCGCCGAACGGCTGCACGAGTACCTGCGCGACGAGCGCGATCGTGATCACGAGCAGGAAGTCCCCGCGGTCGAATCCGAGGTCGGCGGTGGCCCACGCGAGTGCGAACGTGGTCTTCACGTAGGTGATGGCGACACCCGCGACCACGGCCCCCACGCCGAGAACGAGTTCGACCGGGTGCGAGCGCAGCACCTCGACGAGCGGCATCCGGGTGCGCTCCTGGGCGACGACGGCCTTCTTCATCTCCGGCGTCTCCGAGATCCGCAGCCGGATGTACAGCGCGACGACGACGAGGGCGGCGGACGCGAGGAACGGAAGACGCCAGCCCCAGGACTCGAACACGCTGTCCGACAACAGCGTCAGCGCCAGGAACGCGAGGGTCGCGAGCAGATTGCCGACGGGCGAACCCTGCTGCGCGAATGCGCCGTACAGCACCTTCTTGTTCGGTGGCGCGAATTCGGTGGCGATGAGCACGGCACCACCCCACTCACCGCCCATCGCGATGCCCTGGACCACGCGGAGCGCGACGAGGAGTACGGGTGCCCAGATCCCGATCTGCGAGTAGGTGGGGAGGCAGCCGACGCCGACCGTTCCGATCCCCATCAGGATCAGCGTGATGATGACGGCGTTCTTGCGTCCGAACTTGTCGCCGAAATGGCCGAACACGATCCCGCCGAGTGGGCGGGCCACGAAACCGATCGCGAACGTCGCGAATGCAGCGAGGGTGCCCACCGCGGGCGAGGCGTCGGGGAAGAACAACCGGCCCAGCACGAGTGCGGAGGCGGTGCCGTAGATGTAGAAGTCGAACCACTCGATGGTGGTGCCGACGAACGCGGTGACACCGGCCTTGCGGGCCTGCCGCGTGCTGTATTCGGGTGGTGCCGCGTCGCGGCCGGGATTCGGATTCACGGTTCTCCCTGACTTTCGTGGGGCGTCACGCCGACGCAGAGGTGGTGTGCATCACTATGGTCGGGATTCCGTGTAGAGTCCAAGACTTAATTCAGCTTATTTAGGTGATTCAGACACATAGTCCCGGGAGGGGTCGTGGAACTCCGTCACCTGCACGCGTTTCTCGCGGTCGCGGAAGAACTGCATTTCGGGCGGGCCGCCGAGCGTCTCCACGTGGCGCAGTCCCCGCTCAGCCAGACCGTGCGGGCCCTCGAACGGGAACTGGGAACCGATCTGTTCGTCCGCACCACCCGCTCCGTGCGGCTCACGGCCGCGGGCGAAGCGCTGGTGGGTCCGGCCCGGACCATCGAGGCGCAGGTCGGGATCGTGAAGGGCATCGCGCAGGCGGCTGCCGCCGGGGAGACCGGCCGCGTCACCGTCGGCTTCGGCGGCGCGGGCGGCTACACGGTGCTGTCCGTTCTCGCCCGCTCCCTCGCCGACGCCTACCCCGGCATCGAACTGGACCTACGCCCGCAGATGTACTCCGGTGAGGTGCTCGACGCCCTCACCCGCGGAACCCTGGACATGGGCATCGTGGGGTTGCCGGTCCCGCGGGGCTTCGCCACCCACACCGTGCGCGTAGAGGCACTGATGGTGGCGGTCCCGGCCGGGCACCGCCTCGTCGACGCGGGTGCCGTCGTGCCGCAGGAACTGGCGAGCGAACGGTTCGTGATCTACCCCGCCGAACACGGTTCCGTGGTCCGCGACGCCACGCTCGCCCTTTGTGCGGCAGCAGGATTCGCCCCGGTCGTCGCACACGAGGCGCCCGACCCGTACAGCCTGCTCGCAATGGTCGGCGCCGGGGTCGGAGTCGCCGTCGTGGTGGATTCGACGGCGCACCTCGCGATGGACGGTGTCGAATACCTGCCCATCGCCGGCGACGCCCCCACCCTCCCCATCGCCATGGCCTGGCAGGACGCCAATCCCTCACCTGCGGTGCAGACGGTCACCCGGGTACTGCGCGAGGTGATCGGGGAGGTCGGGTAACCGCTGCCCGGCGGGAAGCTCAGGCCGACACCGAGAAGACGTCGGCCAGGTGGGTGATTCGCAGGGCACGCGCGAGCTTCGGGCGATCGCTGCCGTCGGCGATGTTCTCGCCCTGCTCTCCGAGGTGGGCGATGACCTCGGCAGCCCAGGCCACATCGCTCTGAAGCGGGGACAGTTCGCGGTTGACGATCGCGGTGTGGCCGACATGCATACAGAGTTTGCCGGTCATGCCCATCGACCTGGTGACGGTCAAGGCCTCGGACAGATCGGGTTCGCCGGTCAGGCACGGGCCGTCGATGGGACCGGGGAGGCCTGCCGCCCGACTGGCGACGACGAGCCGTCCCCGCGCGTAGGCCAGCGCGTCGGGGTCGGCGCCCGCATTGGTGTCGCGGCGGAAGTCGCCGGTGCCGAATGCAATTCGGGTAGTGGCGTCGGCCGAGGCGATGTCGAAGGCGAATTCGACGCCACGCGCCGATTCGACCAGGGCGAGGATCGGGATGTGGGGTAGCTCGGCAGCCGTGCGATCGATGTGGTCCGCGGATTCGGCCTTGGCGAGCATCACGCCGCTCAGTCCCGGGAGCCCCCGGATCGCGTCCAGATCAGCGGTCCAGTCCGCGGTGGTGACGTCGTTGATGCGCACCCACCCGGTGCCCCCACCGGCGAGGAAACGCGCAACGGCCTCGCGGGCTTGTGTTTTCGAGGACGGAACGACACCGTCCTCGAGGTCGAAGATCACCGCGTCTGCCGCCGAGTTCGTGGCTGCGGCGAACTCGTCCGGACGTGAGCCCGCGACCAGGAGCCAGGAGCGCGCATGTGTCGCGGGGACTATGGCGGCGTGTGCCGACGATGTGAGGGTCATCCGATTCTCGTTTCCTCTCGATGTGAACTTCTACTCGGGCAAGGACTGCGCTGTCCTGTATTCGAGGTGCTGGGTGTGAAGCGTCGATCAGTGCGCGGCGACACCGGTGAGATGGTCGAGTGCGGAGAATTCGCTGTCCACGGTGGGCGCGGTGAGCAGACCGGCGAGTCGCCGGGGGGACAGGATGTCATCGACCTGCGCGCGAGTGAGCAGACCGTCGTCGACGGCGAGGTCGCCGACGTAAGCGCCGGTCGCCAGGGCCCTCTTGGCGATATCCGCGCTGGCCGCATAGCCGATGAACGGCGAGAGCGCGGTGACGATGCCGATCGAGCGCCGAACACCCCGCTCGAGATGGTCGCGGTTGGCGGTGATCCCGTCGACGCACTTCACCGCCAGGGTGTCCGATGCCGCGGCCAGGTGCGTCGTCGAGCGCAGCAGGCTGTAGACGATCACGGGTTCGAACGCGTTGAGCTGGAGTTGCCCACCCTCGGCGGCCATCGTGACCGTCAGATCGTTGCCGATCACCTCGAACGCGACCTGGTTCACCATTTCGGGGATGACCGGGTTGACCTTGCCGGGCATGATCGACGAACCGGCTTGGGCCGGAGGCAGATTGATCTCACCGAGCCCGGCGGTCGGCCCGGAGGAGGTGAGCCGCAGATCGTTGCACGTCTTGGACAGTTTCACGGCGACACGTTTGAGGATTCCGGAGACCTGCACGAATGCTCCGCAGTCCTGGGTTGCCTCGATCAGATTGCCGGCCGGGACGACCGGTTCACCGGTCAGCTCACGCAAGTAGTTGCAGGCGAGCGCGGAGTACTCGGGATGCCCGTTGATCCCCGTGCCGATGGCGGTGCCGCCGAGGTTCGATTCCAGCAGCAGAAGCGCTCCCTCGGAGAGCCGGGCGCAGTCCTCGTTCAGCATGATCGAGTAGGCGGCGAACTCCTGCCCCAGGGTCATCGGTACCGCGTCCTGCAGCTGGGTGCGACCCATTTTGACGATGTCGTCGAATTCGATCGACTTGCGCTCGAACGACTCCGCGAGCCGACCGAGCGACGCGATCAACATTCGGAGGTGCTCGACCAGCGCGAGCTTGATCGCGGTCGGGTACACATCGTTGGTGGACTGCCCCAGGTTCACGTGAGCGAGAGGGTCGAGTTCGGTGTAGGCGCCGCGCCCGAACCCGAGGATCTCGAGTGCGCGGTTCGCGATGACCTCGTTGACGTTCATGTTCGACGAGGTGCCCGCTCCGCCCTGGATCGGGTCGATCGGAAACTGGTCGAGCAGTGCCCCGGCGCGAATTTCCGTGCACGCGGCCACGATCGCTTCGGCCCGCCGGTCGTCGAGGAGACCCAGGTCCCGGTTCGCCAGGCAGGCAGCTTGTTTCACGGTCGCCAACGCCGCGACCAGTGCCGGGTACTGACCGATGGCAGACCCGGTGATCGCGAAATTGTCCATCGCCCTGGCGGTGTGGACGCCGTAGTACGCCCCCGCCGGTACCGCCAGATCTCCGATCGAATCGTGCTCGATCCGCACATCGCTGTCGCTCAACTTATCCACCAACACCCAATTCGCCGTTCTACTTGACAGGGACTATGACGTCGATCACTGTTGTCGAACAGTACACCACATCCAATATATTGGAGCTGTTGAATGACGACAACCCGAGCCATCCCCGCTGACTCCGCGACAGCACAAGAGGACGCCGATGCGTCTCGCACACCACGCAGGTGGTGGAAGTTCTGGAAGCTGCCGATCGGCGTGCAGTCACTGATCGCCGTCGGCGTCGGCGCACTCATCGGCACGTTCGCCCCCGCCGTCGGCGAGCAACTCAAACTGGCCGGCGACGTGTTCCTCAACCTGGTTCAGATGATCGTCGTCCCCTTGGTCTTCCCACTCATCGTGCTCGGCATCGCGCGCATGGATTCGGCGAAGAAGGTCGGGCGCATGGCCGCCAAGGCGATCCTGTACTTCGAGGTCGTCACCACGATCATCCTGCTGATGGCCGTCGCGCTGGCGAAGCTGCTCGACATCGGCTCCGGCGCCCCCGTCGCCGGCGCCGACGGTGCGTCCGTCGAGACCCTCGAGCAGGGCATCGACTTCCACGAACTACTCCTGCACGCTGTTCCCAAAAACGTCTTCGCCGCCTTCGCGGAGGGGAACCTGCTGGCAGTGATCGTGTTCGCCGGGTTCGTCGGCGTCGCACTTGCCGCGATCGGTGAGCAGTCGAAGCCGATGACGGCCGTGCTCGACTCACTCGCCAGCGCGATGTTCAAGGTGGTCGGGTACGTCATTCGCCTCGCGCCCCTCGGGGTCCTGGGCTTCATCAGCTACGACGTCGCGCACTACGGGTTCGGGAACCTGTCGAGCCTGCTCGGCTTCCTCGCCGTCGTCTACGTCGGTATGGCGATCATCCTCGGCGTCATCTTTCCGATCATCGCCGCGATCTTCCGCGTCGAGTACGTCACCATGCTCAAGGCCATCGGAAATCTGGTCGGCCTCGCGTTCGTCACCCGCAGCTCCGAGGCAGTGCTCGCGCCACTGCTGCTCAAGCTCGAGGGGCTCGGCGTCAGCCGCTCGACGACCTCGTTCGTCGTCCCGCTCGGCTACTCGTTCAACACCGACGGCTCCGTCCTCTACCAGGCTGTCGCCCTGGTCTTTCTCGCCAACGCCTACGGCATCGACACCTCGATCCCCACCCTGCTGCTGATGGTCGGCGTCCTGGTCATCTTGTCCAAGGGCATGGCCGGCGTTGCCTCCGCCTCGATCGTGGTGCTCATCGCCGCAGGTAACACCATCGGCCTGCCGGCCGAAGCCGTCGCGCTCCTGCTGGGGGTGGACTTCATCGCCGACATGGCCCGCACCGCGGTCAACGTCGTCGGAAACTCCCTCGCCGCGTCGGTGATCGACAAGTCCGAGGAGAAAGCCGAGGCCAAGGCCGGTCGGTCCGCCGAAACGCCTGGCGACGACCTCGGCGACAAGGTCCTCGCCGGGCGACACAACGCGGATGGGTAGCGGGGGGCCCGGACGATGGACAGTCGACGAAGGCATTCTCGGTATCCTCGCGACAAGGCACCAGGCACTCACCCACGCGGCCCCTGGGAACGTGCGGCGTGCAGAGTACAGTATCCAGTATGTTGCGTGATAATCCGGTGGAGCGCCCCCGCATGAGCGACGTCGCGTTCGAGCGGATCTGCGACGCGATCGTCACCGGTGAGCTCGCGCCCGGATCCAAGGTCAAGGACAGCGAGCTGGCCGAACATCTGGGGCTGAGCCGCACCCCGGTGCGCGAGGCTCTGACACGGCTGATCGACACCGGACTCGTCGAGGCGAAACCCGCCGCCTTCACCCGGATCACACCGCTGAACCGGGCCGATGTCGAGGCAACGCTGGCGGTGATGGAGGTCCTGGATCAACTGGCCGTCAAAACGGGGGTGCCCAACCTCACCGACGACATGATCGACGTGATGCGCACCGCGAACGACGACCTCGCGCAGGCGATCAAGACCGACAACATCGGTGCCGCACTCGCCGCGGACGACACCTTCCACGGCGTCATCGTCGACGCCGCAGGCAACCCACTGCTCAAACGGCTCATGCACCAGGTGCACCCGCAGATCCACCGGATCTACTACCGCAAGTTCTCCAGTCTCCGCGGCTGGCAGGACGCCATCGAACACCACGACAACCTGATCACCCTGTGCGCGGCCCGGGACGAAGGAGCGGCCGCCGAAATATCGTCGCAACACCGACGGTTCCTCGGCGGCCTGATCGGCGAACTCTTCGACATCGACGAGTCCTCCTCGTAACCAGCCGCTACGAACGGCCGCCGCGGGCATGATCGGTCATCACCCGCGGCGGCCGTTCGGCGCGCCGGACCAAGGCATCCAACTGCTCGGTGCCGATCGGGCTGCCGGGGAATGCCGCGACGCGGTTCAGCGGCATCGACGCGGCCATGCGCAGCAGTGACGGGTCGTCGAACACGCCCGACCCGGCGGTCTGCGCCAGCGCCGCCCCGAGAATCTCACTCCCCACCGGATGCGCCAGCCATTCACCGATCGTGGACTCCGCCGTGAGCACCGGAAGGGGTGCGTCACCCTCGACCGTCACGACCACCTCCCCGCGCAGGTCCCGCGACGAGGCGCCGACCCACACCCGATAGTCGCCGCCTTCGACGACCCACCGCGACAGCGCCGCATCGAAGTACGCCAGGTCCTCGAACGGAATCGGGGACACCGACGTACACCTGGACCACCTCACGTCCGTCCCGGGGCCCGGTGTTCGTGACCGTCAGCGCAACCTCGACTCCGGCGGCGGTCCGTGTCGCGGTGGGGGTGGAATAGTCGAAGCTCGTGTACGAAAGGCCATGCCCGAAAGGGAAACTCACCGCCACGTCTCGACTGTCGTAATACCGGTAGCCGACGAACAGGCCTTCCCCGTACCGCACGTGGCCCGCCTCGCCCGGGAAGTCGAGGTACGCCGGGGTGTCCTCGAGTCGAACGGGAATCGTCTCGGCCAGCCGGCCCGACGGGTTGACCACCCCGAAGAGCACGTCGGCGACGGCTCCCCCACCGGCCTGACCGAGGAGCCAGCCCTCCACGATCGCGGGGACTCGCCCGGCCCGACCCGACAGTCGCACGACGCTGCCGTTGGACAACACGACGACGACGCGCGGGTTGGCCGCGAGTACCGCGTCGAGCAGTTCGGTCTGCGCCGCGGGCAGTTCGATGTGTTCCCGGTCGAATCCCTCCGACTCATCCTCAGCGGGGAGCCCGAGGAACACGACGGCGACATCGGCGGAGGCGGCCAGCGACACTGCCTCGTCGACCAGTAGACCTGTCGCGCTGCCGGATTCATCGAGTGAGTATCCGGGCGCGAACGTGATCTCGGGGCCGACGGCGATCGTCCGAATCTCGTCGAGAGCGTTGTCGAGGCGGGTCGGGACGACCTGCGAACTGCCCGCACCCTGATAGCGCGGAGTGCGTGCGAACTCGCCGATCACCGCGATCCTCGTGTTCGCTGCGGGATCGAGCGGAAGGATTCCGTCGTTCTTCAGCAGCACGACACTGCGGCGGGCGACGTCACGGGCGAGGGCGTGGTGGGCGTCGCGGTCGTAGTCGGCGGAGGTATCGAAGTTCGACCGCACCTTCTCGACCAGCGCGAGCACCCTTTCCGCCGCAGTGTCGAGTGCGGACTGCGCGAGGGCACCGGACTCGACCGCGGCGACGATCTGGGCGTCGGTGACCCCGTTCGTCGACGGCATCTCGAGATCGAGCCCGGCGGAGAGCGCGGCAACCCGATTCGACACGGCACCCCAGTCGGAGACGACGAGCCCGTCGAAACCCCATTCGCCGCGGAGGACGTCGGTGAGTAGCCACCGGTTCTCCGACGCGTAGACGCCGTTGATGCGGTTGTACGAGCACATTACCGTCCACGGAGCCGCGTGCTCGACCACGTGCCGGAACCCGCGAAGGTAGATCTCGTGCAGGGGCCGCGCGTCGATGTCGGCGCTCACCCGGAGCCGGTCGGTCTCCTGGTTGTTGGCGGCGAAATGCTTCAGCGACGCGCCGATCCCCCGTCCCTGCAGTCCGTCGACGAGGGCGGCACCGAGCCGGCCGCTCAGAATCGGGTCTCCGGACAGGTACTCGAAGTTGCGGCCGCAGAGCGGTGAACGCTTGATGTTGATACCCGGCCCCAGCAGGACCCCGACGCCCTGGGCTTTCGCCTCGTCGCCGGGGGCCGACCGACCGTCTCGAGCAGGTCCGGGTCCCAGGTCGAACCCAGCGCGACCGCCGGCGGGAAGCACGTCGCGGGTACGCTGTCGCCGATGCCGAGGTGGTCGCCGCCGCCGGTCTGCTTCCGCACTCCGTGTGGGCCGTCGGTGAGGTAGATCGAGGGGACACCCACCCGGTCGAGTGCCTTTGTCTCCCAGAAGTTCTCACCGCTGGTGAGCGAGGCCTTCTCCTCGGTGGTGAGCGCGGTGGATGCGGACGAACGAGTGTCCATGGTCCCTCTCTCCGTGGCGGCCGGGTCGGGAGCATCGTATCGGTGGGACCGTCGGATTCGTGCGACTTTCCGCCGTGCCAATACATACGTACGTATGGTTTTTGCGCCTAGGGCAGCCGCACCGCGACCGGCACGGATTCCCACGACCGCAGCGTGTTGTTGAGGTGCCGGTGAACCGGCCCGGCAATCTCCAGTGAGTGCACCCGCGAGGCCAGTGCCGTCAGGAGCGCCTCCGATTCGAGCCGGGCGACGTGCTGGCCGACGCACTGGTGAATTCCCATCCCGTACCCCACGTGCCCCGACGGGTTGCGGCCGAGATCGAATACTTCCGGGTTCTCCCACCGGCGGGGATCCCGGTTCGCGGCGCCGAGGAACATCAGGATCTTCTTGCCGTCCGGGATGGTCGCGCCGCCGATCTCGGTGTCGCGGGTGGCCGTGCGGAAGAACGTCTGGACCGGCGACTCCCACCGGACCGCCTCGTCGAACGCCGTCCGGGCCAGCGTGCGGTTCTCGCGCAGCCTCGCCCACTGGTCCGGATGCGTCGCGAACGCGTAGAGCACGGCCGCGAGTCCGTTGACCGTGGTGTCCACCCCCGCCGTCAGCAACGAGCGCACGACGAGCGGCGCCTGCTCGTACGTGATGTCGCCGCGGTCCGCCGCCGCCCAGATCTGCGCACCGAAACCGTCGCCGGTGAGCGCGTCGCGGGCGCACTGCGCCTTGACCCAGCCGGACAGTTCGGCCACCCGCGGCGCCCCTTTCTCCACCAGACCGTTGGCGGGACCGAACGCGTTGAATGCATGGTCCCCGTACGGCAGCAGGTTCTCCCGTCCGGCGTCGGGAATGCCGACGGCATCCGGAAAGACCCGCAGCGGGAACGCGGCGGCGAGGTCGGTGACCGCGTCGAATTCGGTTGTGTTCGCGAGCAACTGGTCGACGAGGGCCTCCGCATCCTGAATCCACGCTGCCCTGAGTTTCTGCAGCGCGCGGGGGCCCAGAATCTTGCTCAGCACCGCCCGCGGAGCGTCGTGATGCGGCGGGTCGGCCTCGAGCAGGATGCTCGGCGGACGCCACGGGGTCTCGTACCGGAAGTTGCTCAGGCCGACCCCGGCAGCGGATTGGAACGACTGCCAGTCGGTCAGCGCGGCATGGACCTGCTCGTAGCGGCCCAGCGCGAAGACGTCGTACCGCCGCAGGTACACGACGGGGCCGGCGTCCCGCAGATTTGCCTGGAACGGCAACGGGTCCTGCAGGACATCGAGGGCGAACGGGTCGGCGTCGCTGACGGGCAACGCGGGAGCGGGGGCGAACATCGTCACGGTGAGTCCCTTCGGGTGGGTGTGTCAGAGGTCGAGCACGAGGCGGTCGGAGCAGGACCGGGAGACGCAGATGAGCATGCAGTCGCCGGCGGACCGCTCCTCGTCGTCGAGGACCGAATCGCGGTGGTCGGGGGCGCCGGCGAGGACGGCGGTTTCGCAGGTCCCGCACGTGCCCTCGCGGCACGAAGACAGAACGTCGACCCCGGCCGCCTGCACGGCGTCGAGGACGCTGGCGCCGGGCGTCACCGTCACCGCGAGGCCGGAGCGCGCGAGTTCGACCTCGAACGGTTCGTCGCGCAGCGGTACGCCGTTGTCCTTCGGCACGAAGCGTTCGGTCCTCAGCGTGCCGACGGGCCAGTCCGTGCAACAGTTTTCGACGGCGGCGAGGAGTGGTCCGGGCCCGCACACGTAGACCTTCGCGTCGACGGCCTCCGCGGCGAGATGCGCCGACAGGTCGAGGTGGCCCTGCTCGTCGCGAGGCACGACGGACACCCGGTCGCCGTAGGCGGCGAGTTCGTCCCGGAACGCCATGGACGTGCGGGTGCGGCCGCCGTACAGGAGTTGCCAGTCGATTCCCATCAGCTCCGCCTGACGGACCATCGGCAGCAGCGGGGTGATCCCGATACCGCCGGCGATGAACAGGTACCTCGGTGCGGGGACGAGCGGGAAGTTGTTGCGCGGACCGCCGACCCCGACGAGATCACCCTCCGCGAGTACGTCGTGGACGTACGCCGACCCGCCCCGGCCCGCCGGTTCCCGCAGCACCCCGACCCGGTAGCTGTACGCGTCCCACCGGTCGCCGCACAGCGAGTACTGCCGCGTCAGCCCGTTCGGGAGCAACAGGTCGATGTGGGCCCCCGGTGCCCAGTCGGGCAGGCGCCGTCCGTCGGGGTGACGCAAGGTCAGCGCGACAACACTTTCCGCGACAACCTCTTTGGCGACAACCTGTAGCGCCGCGTTCGCTGGCGCACCGGAAGAAACCGGGTTCTGTGGCATCTCGACTCCTCGATCTGGCGTTTGTTCGAGGATCTTCCGAGCCGGGGGTGAGCCGCCAGATCATTTTCAATAGTTGAAAGTCGAGATGTAACCGGGGTCACTCAACTGGGCAGAGACGGTCCGCCTGCCCGCTCGAGTCCGTCGAGAATCAGGTCGAGTCCGTATTCGTACTCGTCACCGAAGTCGTATCCGGATGCCATGGCGTGCTGCGTCACGAACTCGGTGAGGTGGGGGTACTCGTCGGCCGGGACGCTGCCGAGGATCGATTCCGCCACGTCGGTGAGCTCGTCGGAGGAGCCGAACGGCAGGCTCGTCTCCTGCATCGCGAAGCCGTAGATGTAGCTGTCCAGGGCCGAGAATGCATGCGCGGCAAGCTCGATGGAGAATCCCGCTGCCCGCAGAATGCCCAGCACCGCGTCATGGTGCCGGAGCGTCGCGGGGCCGGGGGTTGTCCGCGATTCCATCAGGACGGTGGCCCAGCGGTGCCGTGCGAGCACGTCCCGTACGGAGATAGCGCGCCGGCGCATCGCGGACTTCCAGTCGCGACCGTTCGGCGGCAGGTCGATCTCGCCGAAGACGACGTTGACCATGCCGTCGAGGAGGTCGTCCTTGTTCTTCACGTGCCGGTACAACGACATCGCCTCCACCCCGAGCGTCTGCGCGATCCGGCGCATCGTGAGTGCCTCGACGCCGCTGTCGTCGGCGAGGGCGACGGCGGCGTTCAGGACGCGCTCCCTGGTCAGGGGGACGCGGGGTTCTGCCTTCGGGTCGGTCTCGGCCGTCATCGCACATTCTCCACCGGCATAGTTTACGTTGTAAGCACTAGTTTACATTGTAAGCGTACGCTCTAAGCAGACGGCCGATCCGCCATCCGAATGGAGTCCGACATGGAGTCACCGACCCACGCCGACAGCCGCATGAAGGCCGTCGCCCAGGACGTCTACGGCCCGCCCGAGGTCCTCGAACTGCGGGACGTCGACATACCGGTTCCCGCCGACGACGAGGTGCTGGTCCGAGTGCACGCGGCGGGTGTCGATCGCGGTGTGGCACACCTCGTGACCGGTCTCCCATATCCGTTGCGCCTCGCGGGCTACGGCCTCCGCCGGCCCAAGGCCGCTGTTCCTGGGATGGATCTGGCCGGACGCGTCGAAGCGATCGGTCGCGACGTCACGGGATTCCGCCCCGGCGACGACGTGTTCGGCATCGGCGCCGGAACCTTCGCGGAGTACGCGTGCGCACCGGCGGCAAAGCTCGCGCACAAGCCCGCCGATCTGACGTTCGTGCAAGCCGCGGCGATCGCGATCTCCGGGCTGACGGCGCTGCAGGGTGTGCGCGACCACGGCAGGGTCACGGCGGGGCAGGCGGTGCTCATCATCGGCGCGTCCGGCGGCGTCGGCACGTTCGCCGTGCAGGTGGCCAAGGCGTACGGGGCGGAGGTCACGGGCGTGTGCAGCACCGCGAAAGTCGACCTGGTCCGGTCGATCGGAGCCGACCACGTCGTCGACTACACACGCGAAGACTTCACCCGACTCGGGCGGCGCTACGACGTCGTCCTCGACATCGGCGGCAACTCGTCCCTTTCCCGCCTGCGTCGTGTCCTCACCCCGCGCGGCCGACTCGTCATCGTCGGCGGCGAAACCGACGGACGGTGGCTGGGCGGCACCGATCGCCAGCTGCGCGCACTCGCGCTGTCCCCCTTCGTGAGTCAGACACTGTGCGTGTTCGTCTCGAAGGAGGACGGTAACGACCTGCTCGTGCTCCGCGACCTCGTCGAGTCCGGCGACGTCACACCCGTCATCGACCGGACGTACTCGTTGAGCGAGGCCGCCACCGCACTCCGGCGGCTCGTCGACGGTCAGGTTCGCGGGAAGCTCGTGGTCGCCGTGTCCGCCGGCTGAGTTAGGCGGTGTGCGCCCTTCGGCTGATGTCTTTGTCGACGGCGGTGGCGATGTCGTGGACGAGCCGCGAGTGCCAGAGTTTATGTGCCTCGAGGTCCGCGGTGAGCGCGTGGCAGTCCGGGCATTCCCGGGGGCTGGGTTGCGAGGTGCTTTCCATGATGCTGCGCTTTCTGGGAGAAGTGGTTCCGTTTCCACCGTGGCACGGGCGGGGCGGATAGTCCACCGCGCACAGTGTCACAGACATTGGTCAGCCGCCCGCGCAATTGCGTCGGATTCCGGCAAATCCGTGGGAATCTGCCACCTGGGCTTGCCTCACGTCGACGCCGCCGCCATCACGCGGGTGATGCCCTTCGCGGCCGCCTGCAGCGCGGGGATCTGCGCGTACGCCTTCTCGTCATTCGGCACGATGACCGACAGCGCGGCGACCACCTTGCCGTGGCCGTCCCGCACCGGGACCGCGACGCCCGTGGTGTCCGGGTAGAGGTGTCCGGCGCAGAGGATGTAGCCGTGCCGGCGGACGTCGGCGAGCACTCCTCGCAGCTGTCGTGCGGTGCGAATCGTGTTGTCGGTGTAGACCTTCAACGGCTCGCTCAGTATGCGCTCCTGCAGCTCCGCCGGTCCGTGCGCGAGCAGGACCAGCCCGGACGAGGACACGTGGAGCGGCATCCGACCCGCGATGCGCGTGTAGTTGACCACGGCGCCCGGTGCCGTGAGCCGCTCGATGAACAACACCTCGTCACCTTCGAGGACACCGAGCTGAGTGTGCTGCCCGACGACGGCGTGCAGGTCCTCCATGAACGGCATCGCCGCTTCCCTGAGCCCGAGGGTCGGGGACGCCCGCGACACGACCTCCCACAGGCGGACCCCGATCCGCACCTTCCGGTCCTCACGCTCGAGCCAGCCGCACCCCACCAGTTCGTCGATCAACCGCGACGTCGTGGAGATGTGGAGACCGGACCGTCGCGCGATCTCGGACACCGTGAGCAGCGAATCGTCCGAACGGAACGATTCGACTATCCGCACCGTCCGGGCCAGGACGGACTCGCCGGTGTGCACACGTGCCATGCCTTCAGTGTGCACACCGGCCGGCGCTCAGCGCAGGTCGCGCCGCCGGAACGCCGCCACGCCCACCACGATCAGCACCACCGTGATCAGGAGCAGCCACACGATCGGCGTCGCCTCGAACTGCCCACCCGGCAGCTTCGGGGCGTGGCTGAACGGCTCCAGATTCAGCACCGCCTGCGGGAACTGCGCGATCGACCCGACCATGAAGATCAAGAGGAACGCGACGAGCACACCCCAGGCCACCGGCGTGAACCGCGGGACCACACCGAACAGGAGGACCGTCACGCCGGCGAGCATCCAGATCGCGGGAAGTTGCACGAGCGCCGCCCCGATCACGTCGGGCAGGGCTCCCCCCACGTCGTCGATGGATGCACCGTACGTGAGTCCGGCGGCCACTCCGGCCACGATCATCGCGACCGCAGGTCCGAGCATGGCGAACAGGATGTGGCTCGATGCCCACCGGACGCGGCCGACGGAACCGGCCGTCACGGGTTCGAGACGCTGGGCGTTCTCCTCGGAATACAGCCGCAACGACGCGGAGATCGCGTAGGCCGCGGCGGCGACCGCGAGCATGGTGAACGCGTAACCGATGAACGATTCCTCCAGCGACTGCGAGCCGCCCATCCGGGTGATGATGTCCCGGATCGTCTGGCTGTCGCCGACCTGGCCACCGATCCCCTTCGCGGCGCTGCCGATGAGCAGGCCGTACAGACCGAGCCCGGCCGTCCAGGCCGCGAGTGTGCCGCGGTGCATCCGCCACGCCAGTCCCAGCGTGCCGGCGAGCGCCGGCGAGGCGTCCGTGGGGCCGGGGCGTTCGGCGATCAGACCGGCGCCGACATCGCGTCGGCGCAGGAGAGCGTATGCCGCCCAGGTGAGTACGAGTGCCGTGACGAGGCTGGGGACGACCACCCACCAGCGTTCGTCGGCATACGGACGGATCTGCAGGCCCCAGCCGAGCGGTGAGAACCACGACAGGGTGCCGGACCCGGCATCACCGACCGCGCGCAACGCGAACGCGATCCCGAGCACCGTCAACGCGACGCCGCGCGCGACACGGGCGCCGGTACTCACCTGCGCCGCAACGGCGGCGACCGCCGTGAACACCAGACCGGAGCAGGCCAGCGACGTCCCGAACGCGACCGAACCGCCCACCGGAAGGTCCCGGGCGAGCAACGCTGCCGCACACAGGATCCCGGTGACGACGGAGGCGCCGCCGGCGAGGAGCAGCGCCGCGGTCAGGCCCGAGTACCGTCCGACGGAGGTCGAGTCGAGAAGCTCCGCCCGGCCGGTCTCCTCCTCCGCGCGGGTGTGCCGGATGACCGTCAGAATCACCACCAGCCCGATCAGCGTGTAGTAGATACCGGCCTTCCAGACACCCACCGAGCCGAGGCTGGAGTTGAAGATCGGCCCGTACATGGCGATCTGCGCGGGGCTGGCCGCCGTGGTGGCCGCGAACTCCGCCAACTGGGCGTCGGAGGTGTAGATGTCGGCGATGCTCGCGACGTACAGCGCGGGCGCGAACGCGAAGATCAGGATCCACAGCGGCAGCGCGATCCGATCCCGGCGCAGGAACAACCGCAGAAAGTGCAGTGTCCCCGTAAAATCCGAGGAAGACACCGGCGCCGGCTCCACGGGCCGGTACCGGGACACCGTTGCGGTACTCATGCCCGCACCTTCTCCACCGCGTCGGACGACGTGGTCGTGCCGTCGTCGATCTCGTAGTGCCGCAGGAAGAGTTCTTCGAGGGTCGGCGGCTGACTGACGAGGCTGCGTACCCCGGTGTCGCCGAGCACCCGGATGAGCTCGCCGAGATGTTCGCTGTCGACCTGGCAGTGCAGCGTAGCCCCGTCGAACTCGATGTCCGCCACGCCGTCGATGCGGCTCAGATCGCCGGGGTCACCGAGAAGTTCGGCGGTGATCGACGTACGGCTGAGATGCCGCATCGACGCCAGGGTTCCGGATTCGACCGTCCGTCCGGCCCGGATGATGGTGACCCGCTCGCACAGCGCCTCCACCTCCGACAGGATGTGACTGGACAGCAGCACCGTCACACCGCGGTCGCGGGCCTCGGCGACGCACTCACGGAAAACCTGTTCCATCAATGGATCCAGGCCCGACGTCGGTTCGTCGAGCAGCAGCAGGCGAGCGTCGGACGAGAACGCCGACACCAATGCCACCTTCTGACGGTTGCCCTTCGAATACGCCCGACCCTTCTTCCGCGGGTCGAGGTCGAAACGCTCGATCAGATCCTGCTTGCGGGTCTCGTCCAGTCCGCCGCGCATCCGGGCGAGGAGGTCGATGGTCTCGCCGCCGGACAACGACGGCCACAGGGTCACGTCGCCGGGGACGTACGCCATGTCGAGGTGCAGGGCGACGGCGTCGCGCCACGGGTCGCGGCCGAACACGGTGGCCTCACCGCTGTCGGAGTGCAGGCTGCCGAGGAGGACGCGGATGGTGGTGGATTTGCCGGCGCCGTTCGGCCCGAGGAACCCGTGCACCTCCCCTTCGCCGACCTCGAGGTCGAGTCCGTCCAACGCCCGGGTTCGTCCGAACGTCTTCACCAGGTTGCGCACTTCGATGATCGCACTCATAGCTGCTCCTAGTTCGGGGAGTCGGTATGTTCTGCGGGTGCAGCGCCCGCCTGCGCGGCACCGTCTTCGGTGGCCAGATACGCCTCGAGGGTCGACGAATCCGGCAATAGGCCCTCGGTGTACATCTCGAGGGCGGGCAGCGTGACGTCGGTGGCGAGGTCGCGGATGGCCGTGGCGTAATCGAGCGGAGTTTCCTTGTCGGCACGCATCTGCAGGTAGAGCAGCATGGCACCCACGTTGTAGAGGGTGAGGTAGCGCGCCCGCGCCTTCGGGTTGCGGCTGGGCCGGACAGTTCCGGCCGCCACGCCCATCGCGAGATACTGCTCGGTGTCTTCGACCATGTGCTCGAAGAGGGATTCGCCGAGTCCTCCACCTGCCTGGAAACTGCGCACGATGTACGCGACGAGCGGGGCGTACTGTTCGATCTCGGCGAGGGCGTGCATGGCGCCCGCCGGTCCGGGCGTCGAAATCGCCTCCGCCTTCTGCTCCCGAATGATCCGCAGGACATGCTCGTCGCATTCGGCGCGCAGGCCGTCCTTCGAGCCGAAATGGTGGATCACCAGACCGGGTGACACCCCGGCGGCGGTGGCGATCGCCCGCACTCCGGTACTGAAACCGTGATTGCCGAACACCGTGATGGCCGCGTCGCGCACTCGGGCACGCGTGGTCAGATCGGGTTGCGGGACCTCGGAACCGGCACTGGTTGAACGCATGTTTAATACGCTAAACGCGCGTTCAACCGGGCGCAAGGGGTGAGGGCGTCAAGATTTCGTCAAGGCGGGGAGTCCCGGCTCTGCCGCGTGCCCGGTGAACACGACGCTCGGGCGGGGATACCGATTGCGGGCGCACGCCTCGTCCAGGGCCTCGTCGACGACCTCCCGCAGATCGACACCGTCTGCGCCCTGGAGGACCAGTTCCGTCAGGATCACCCCGTAGTCGCGCCGGACCTGTTCCATCAGCCCGATCGCCTCGTCGACCGCCCCGGGACCGACTGTGCAGCGGAAACCGACCAGCCGCAGTTGTGGCTGTTCCATCACCTCACGCAGCGCGTCCTCGATGCCCGGGCCGAGCGCCGAGAGGTCGAGCACGATGTTCTGCCGCGGCTGCTCGTGCACGAACGGGTGGGGAAGATGAAGCGTCATCGGAACCTCCTCGGGGATTCAGTTTCAGATCTACCCCCGCCACGCGAGGACGCGGCCCTTCTTGACGGCACCATGACTCCGATGGCCGCAATCCTGACGCGGTGTTGGCGCCGCGAGGGTCGTGTCGCGCGTTCTTCCCTATGCCGTTGCCTTCTCGACCGCGTCGCGTGTGAGACCGGCCAGTTTCTCGACGTTCTCGGTGGTCGCCGGATAGCCGGCCGAGGTCACCCCGATCACGTACTCGCCGGCGAGCGCGCCGTACCCGATATGCGTGTCCGCTCCCTGGGTCACGGAGCCGGCGAATGCCTTGTCGCCGACGTCAGCCGGCGCCGGTATCGCCACGAACCCCGGGACGACTTCGCTGTTGTCGATCGCTTGCTCGAATGCGGTCGCGGCTGCGTCGACGCTGGGATATCGATCGACGGAGACGGTCACCCTTCTACCGTCGCCCGCTTCGTAGATCACCATTCGCGTCGCGTCGGGAGTACCGGAAGCAGTGGAGTTCTCACTCGTCGCCGTCTGTTGTTCTATCTCCGGGAAGTACGTCTGGACGACGTCCAACCCCACCAGAATCTCCTGAGGCAACAGGATCGCCTCGGATGTCGTCGCGTCCTGCTGCGATTCGGCATCGGACTGCGTGTCCTGCTGCCCACACCCACCCGCGAACAGGACGCCGGCCAGGATGATCGCGAGGATGGCGAGAGGCGCGCCACTGCCGACCCTTCGCACGCGGCACCGCACCGTTGGATGCAGCATGCTCGATACCCCCTGTCGCTCGGGACAATGCCTCGTCGTGTGGCCAGCTGGTAGTTAACCGACCGGAACTCGCACGGCACCAATTCTCGCCGATCCGGACGCCGTGGACACTCACTTCGCTACGTTCCGCCGTTCCGCCTCACCGGGGTCGATGTCACAACGCGTTGTAGATCCAGACACCGCGGTAGTCCCACTCGGTCGACCGGGACTGTCAGTCACGCGTTCGGGTGCGTCTGCGGGATGGGTTGGGGTCACGGAGAGAAGCTGTAGTTTTCGTGGCTTTCGCTGCCGGGGATGGCGGTGTAGACGAGAAGGAGGTGTGACTGGTCTGGGTCGAGAAGTGTCTGGCAGGTCACCCGTCCCAGCCTCGGATCGACAGGCCCTGACAACCGTCGACCGAGGTGAGCACCTCGGATAGGTGCCGAATGCGTTGAGGGAGTTGCTATCCGGCGAGATGGTCGAGCCTCTGCTGCCGCCTACGCGGAGTTCGTCGACCTGCCCTCCACGTTGTATGCCCAGATCGGCATTCTCGTTGCGCCGGTAGCCGCCGTCGATGTTGGGCATCGGCGGATTACAGCCCGCCGCCTACTCCCCCTCCACTGCTGTCGAAACGTAGTCCTCCGTTCCGTTCGGGCAGCGTCAATTGCCGAATGAAGCAGCGTGAGTGGCGGTCCAGTTCGCACGATTTGTAACAGATCCTGTCCCGCTCCCGAAATGGAAGGGGGGCGACGGACGTCTCAATTCTCTTGGTAACGAAGGAATGGAGCGCTCATGAACAAGCAGCTGGGACGACGGGTCTGTGCTGCGGCACTCACCGCTGTCGGACTGGGAACCGCGGTGGCGACCGGAGGAGGCGCTGTTGCGAGTGCTCAGCCAGCACCACCGACATCGACGACCATGACGTGCTCGAGTGCGAATCCCCTCGTCTGGGGACCGCCGTTCACGTGGACCATCAACGCCGCGTCCGGGGAGTCGCTGCGACCGGGTGGGTCTGCGCTGGAGCCGGCAATTCTGCTGAGCGGCGGCAACGAACTGCCGACGCCGCCCGGCGGTCTCATCCCGAGCATCGGCGTCAACTGGTACGGCACGAGGGTGTCGGTCGACTGGCACAACACGACAACCGGTGCGACCGGACACAGCGTCAGCGACGAGGCGGCCTGGCAGCAGAAGCCCGGCATCCCGATCAACCGAACCTGGACGGGAACCGGGACGGTCTCGTTCACCGTGACCGTCCAGACCGGCGCGGGATGGTGGTTCGTCAACTCGCAGAACGCCGTCTGCCAGGGAACGATTTCCGTGGTGCCCGGACGGTGACGTCGGACGCCCCTCGCCTACAGGTCAGGCGAGGGGCCGTTCGCCTCGGCGAGTTCGGCAAGCCTGTCGACAGAGGCCAAAAGCCTGTCCGACGTGGTGGCCCGGGCCCGCTCGAGGCGTTTCTCGTCGGTCAATCGCGACCAGTCGTAGGTATGCGTGACGCGGACGTGCGCCTCGTCGAGTCGGTCGAGTTCCCAGCGCCACAGATGCCCCGGCGGCTGAAGACCCTGCACCGAGGGCAGCCAGGCAATCAGTTGCCCCTCCTCGAACTCCACCACGTGGTTGTCGCGGATGCCGCCGGTGGTGAGTGTCATGGTGAACACGTCGCCGACGGCGCGTACCCGCTGCCCGGCGGCGGCCTCGGCCAGGTTGTCGTTGCCGTCCCAACGCGGCTGTTGTGCCGGGTCGGCAATCAGTTCGAAGACCGTCCGCGCCGGGGCCGCGATGATGCGGCTGGCGGTCACGACGGTGGGAATCCCATTCTCCTCGGTCATAACTCGATCAAACCATGACGAGCCCGCAGATCTGGAGCACCATGTCTCTTCTTACGCTTGGCAAGTCGATCGCGGTCAGTGGACTGGTGCTGGCCGGATTGTTCGGTGCCGCCGCCCCGGCTGCGGCGGATCAGACTCGAGACCGATGGGTGAACATTCCGGACACCGCGACCGTCGCTCACGGAATTGCCTGTGGCGGCCGAATCGGAGGAGTCACCGTTGCTACGGACAGCCTGCCCGGGCTGGTCTACGTTCGACTGAACGCGACGTTCGTCGGTATCTCGACGACGCCTGGCGTGCTGTGCTCGGTGTCCGCAACGCTGCACTGGCGCAACCTGGAGACCGGCGCTGCAGGATCGTGGTCCGCCGAGGTCAGTGGAGGGGTGATCGACTTCCCGGCGGAGCCGTGGACACACCTCGCGACGGGATCCGGGCGCGTCGAGGTCACGCTCACCACCGATCGTCCGCACATCCCCAGCGACACGAAGATCAACGTGTATTGAGCCGGCTTCCCCTGGTCCGGTCCGCTACTTCGCCCAGCGAAAGATCCGCGGGAAGCGCAGTCGTGGGATAGCATTCGGCTCGACTGACCACAATCACGCCGATGATCGGTCACCAGGGGGTGAACCCGGTGGATCCCACCCTGTTCGGCATCTGCGTGGCCGAGGTCACCGGGCTGGCATTCAATTCGGTCGTGGCGCTCGAACTCCACGACGGCAGCCCGATGAATCCCATGGCCGATGCCGGTGCGGTCGCCACCACCGCACTCATTCCCGCGAGCCGGCTTCCGAACCACCGCAGAGACGAAATCCCCGACCCGTCCATCGAACAGAGGAGCCAATCATGATCGCCATCGGAGTCGTTCTGATTCTCGTGGGGTTCATCGTCAAGATTTCGGCGATGTGGATCGTCGGACTCGTCATCGCAGCGATCGGGCTGGGATTGCTGCTTCTCGGCGTCAGCGGACGAAGCATCGGCGGCCGACGCTACTGGTACTGAATCCGGCTGCGCTGAGAGTCACGGCACGACGGTGCGGGTGACCTGCAGTGGCGTACGGATCGGGGCAATCCACACGACCGAGGAAGGGCACACCCATGCGCAATTTTCGACGTACGGCAGTGGCGGGGATCATGATCGCGGGACTGATGACTGCGGGGGCGGCAACGGCGTCCGCCGCCCCGTTCGGCTCCCTCGGCGACGGACCCGACCTCGTGATCACGCAGGCGAACGCCGAGGGGGTCAACGCGTGCGCCGTGCGTGTCACGAACGAGGGCGACGGGACCGCCCCCGGGGTGACGGTCCACACGCCGCTCACCTACCCGAGCACGAACCTCGGCGCGCTCGCCCCCGGCGAATCGAAGATCGCCGAATACTTCGATTGCGGATTCTCGGAGCGAATCTTCTACTTCGCGACGACCAGCGGCGAGACGAATTGGGCCGACAACTTCCTGTACATCGAACTCTGAGCGCCGCCGACAGCCCCGGAACGAAAGAGCTGTCGGCATTCGTCCTGTTGGACATCTGTGCATGTGGCGGAAAGCGTGACTGTGCTGTAGAACATAAACAGCGAGACCGGTTTGTGATATGAACCACATCTAAACGTTACTTTGCGACACCACTACACAGACATGAACAACAGTTCCGGGGGGAGCGGATCCGCGCAGGTGGATCCGGGTTCGGGAACGGTAAGGACACCACATGCTGTTGCCGATGGCACCGACCGATTCACTGTTTCTGCTCGGCGAGTCCCGCGAGCATCCGATGCACGTCGGCGGCCTGGCAGTGTTCACGCCACCCGAGGGGGCGTCCGCGGCCGATGTGCGCGCGATGTTCGATGCCGCGCTGGTCGGTGACCAGGTGGCGGCGCCGTTCCGCAAGCGGGCCCGCCGCTCGGTGACCTCGTTCGGCCAGTGGGGCTGGGACACCCTCCCGCACCACGAGGTCGACCTGGAACACCACGTGCGCCGCGACGCCCTGCCTCAGCCGGGTGGAATGACCGAACTGATGACCCTGGTGTCGAGGCTGCACGGCACCCTGCTCGACCGCAGCCGCCCCCTGTGGGAGATGCACCTGATCGAGGGACTCGCCGACGGCCGCTACGCGATCTACACCAAGATCCACCACGCCCTCGCCGACGGGGCATCCGCGATGAGGCTGCTCCGAGACAGCATGAGCGAGGACCCCCACCGTCGGAACATGCCCACACCGTGGCAACCCCGCAACCCGCTGGCGGCCGTGCCGGACGCGGGCGTCGCGGTTTCGGGCGGGCTCGGCTCCGCACTGCCCGCGATGGCGTGGGACGCCGCCCGCGCGGCGGTCGGCGAGATGGCCGGACTCCTGCCCGCGGCGGTCAACACCGTGGATCGTGCCCTGCACGGCAAGGGTGGTGCGGTGTCGCTGACCGCACCGCACACCCTGTTCAACGTGCCGATCAGCGGAGCCAGGCACGTCGCCGCCCGGTCCTTCCCCCTCGAACGGATCCGCCTGCTGGCCAAGCACGCCGACGCCACCATCAACGACATCGTGCTGACAATGTGCGCGGGCACCCTCCGGGCCTACCTGCACACCCGCGACGCGTTGCCGGACAACCCCCTGATCGCGATGGTCCCCGTCTCCCTCCGCGCGCCGAATACCGGGGCCGGCGGCAATCGGGTGGGAGTGCTCATGTGCAACCTGGCCACCCACCTCCCCGACCCCGCGCACCGCCTCGAGACCGTCCGCAACTGCATGAACGAGGGCAAGGCCGCCCTCCAGGCGATGAGTCCCGCCCAGGTGCTCGCAATGAGCGCCCTCGGCGCCGCCCCGCTCGGAGTCGAGATGTTCCTCGGCCGCCGCGGTCCGCTGCGGCCACCGTTCAACGTCGTCATCTCCAACGTCGCCGGCCCCCGAACCCCGTTGTACTGGAACGGGGCCCGACTCGAATCCCTCTACCCGCTCTCGATCCCCACCACCGGGCAGGCACTCAACATCACGTGCACCAGCAGCGACGACCAGATCGTCTTCGGCCTCACCGGCTGCCGCCGCACCGTCCCGGATCTGCACCCCATGCTCGATCAACTCGACGCCGAACTCGATCTCCTCGAGACCGCCGTCGGACTGTGATCTCGGCGGAGCATCCGCGCGATCACACCGTCACCGTGTTCGCGGGGGCCACGCGCACCTGAAATTCGAGGCGTGACATGGCCTCCCGGGCGGCGTCGAGCGCCTGCTCGGCGGTGTCCCCGACCGCGCGTGCGTATGCGACACGCGAATCGGACGACTCCAGGACGCTGACCGCGCCGCCCGGGCGGACCAGGAGTTGCGCGTCGGTCACGCCGTCGACGTTCCGGGCGTCGTCGATGCCGCTGACGTCAGTGAGAACACCCGCGACGGGTGCGGCGGCGAACCAGATCGCGGAACAGTGCGCGGGCCGCTCCACCGCGAGGACGGCCCGGATCCCGGGAAGGACCTTCTCCCCGATGGTCTGCCGCACGACGCATTCGGCGAGGTCCACGCCGGTGGCGTCGACGGCGAGGGCCGGTATCTCGTCGCCGCCCATCCGCACGTGGGTTTCGATCACCCGGGGACCGGTTGGGGTGAGCACGATCTCGGTGTGGGTTGCACCGAACTCCACGCCGACTGCGTCGAGCACACTCGTCACGTACGTATGGATCCGTTCTTCCTGTGTCGTGGAGAGGGCTGCCGGTGCCACGTGCCCGAGTTCGACGAAGGTCGCCGGGTCGGAGAACTTGCGGGTGACGGCGACGATCTGGTGTTCGCCGCACTCCGAGAAGGCCTCCACACTGAATTGCGGGCCCTCGTGGAACTGCTCCACGAGCACCCCGCTGGTGGTCAGGCCGTCGAAGTCGCCCCCTGCGCGCGCGTACGCCGCAGCCAGTGCGCCCTCCTCCCGAACCACGGCCACTCCGGCACTGCCCGCGCCGCGCACCGGTTTGACGACGCACGGGAACCCGTGCTCGAACGCGAAGGTGCGCAACGCCTCCACGTCGGCGACGACAGCTGAGGCGGTGGCGTCGACGCCGGATTCGCGGAGCGCGGCGCGCATGGCGTTCTTGTCGTGGACCGACGTCACGGTGCGGCGTGAGTGGGTGGACAGGCCGAGGGCCTCCCCGATCGCGGCGCAGCGATCCTGGTCGCGTTCACCGAACGTGGCGATCCGGGTGAACGGATGCTCCGCATGTGCGGCCGAGGCCAGGGCGATCCATTCCTCGTCCGGCGCATCGTGCCGCACGGCGATCACCCGCGAGTGCTCGGTCAGACGGCGAAGCTTGGCGACGAATTCCAGTCGGCAGATCACCGAGGTCTGTGTGCCGGGGAGGGCGTCACGGACCCTGCCCGGGAGGTCGCGGCCGCTGCCGACGACGAGGACGTGTTCAGTCATTTCTTCACCTCGAGTAGCGAGAAGGGAGATAGTGCAGGATGGTCGCCGGCCGGGAGTTCCTTCGTCCGTGCGCGTTCCGCGAGACTGCGACGCGCCGCCGTCCGGGAGACCAGAGCCGCGGCCCCGAACGTCCCGGCCAGGACGGGCCACGCCAGGAGACCGGCCGGCAACAGGACGACGACCAGAACGGTGGGGCCGAGCACCTTCTGGCCCGTCATGCCGAGGCTGAACGCGCCGAGATAGCGGGCCACGGCCGGCTGCGGGGACAACTCGGCCGACAGTTCCCAGGCGGCCACGGAGTGGATGTTCTCGGCGATCGACAGTGCCACCACCGCAACGACGACGGCGGCGATCGCCGGGCCGGTGTCGGCAATCTGGCCGACGGCGAGTGCACCGCAACAGAAGGCCATCAGCGCCCCGGTCCACGTCAGGAGTCGGGTCGCTGCGGACGTGCCGTCGGCGAACCGGGCGACGTAGACCTGCAGGACCACGGTCAGCACGGTGTTGACCGCCATGAGCACCGGCACCCACGCGAGCGGCACCGACGTGTACCCGATGACCCAGATCGGGAGTAGGACGATCAGCACGGTGTCGTACAGCGACAGCACACCGTTGCCGACCGTGAAGACCATGAACCACCAGTCGTGGAACGGCGAGCGCACCGCCGTTCCGCCCGGCCCGGGATCAGCGGGGAGAGGCGTGCGTTGCACCACCGTTCCCGTCCTCCGGAGTACGAGCCGCACGGCGAACGCGATGACCACGAACGAGATTCCGTTGCCGAGGAACAGCGCCGTGAACGCGGCGGACGTGCCGGTCACGAAGACGACGCCCGCCAGCAGGAACCCCGCGGTGAGACCCACGTTCCGGATGGCGCGGATGGTGGCCATCGTCCGGGTCCGGTCGCGGCCGCCGATCACCGCCGTCACGACGGCCTGCTGGATCGGGCTGCTCGCCCGGTCGGCCGCGGTGAGCAGCACGGTGAGCACGAGGTAGCCGGTGAAGTCGGATACGAGCGCGAAGCATCCGTATCCGATGCCGCGTACCAGCAGGAGGGCCACGTAGAACCGGCCCGGCCCAACCCGGTCGGCCAGCCTGCCGAGGGGCACCGGGGCGAGCAGCGCGAGCGCACCCGCTGTCGTGGTGGCCAGGGCGATCTGGTTCGCGGTGAGACCGACGACGCCGATGAAGTACAGGGCGAAGGACGCGAAGAACATCCCGGTGCCCAGCGAGTCGATGCCGGCGCCGACGGCGAGCGTGCGACCGGCCGGGCTGTCGGGGAGCAGCGCATCGCCCAGCCGCCGCACGCGGGCGTTCACGGGACGCTCCCCGGCGTCAGGAAGGCGTGCACCAGATCGGCCGACCGCTGCACGTGGGTGGGTGTCGCCGCCTCGGGCGCCGGACGCCGCAGGTGGTTCCAGGCGTACCGGCGGGCCGCGTTGACGAATAGTTCGGCGTCCTGAGCCGACTCGGCTGCCGCGGACTGCGCGACCAGCGCCGCCGCGATGAGGAGACGGCTCATCCGGTCGACCAGCACCCACCCGGCGGCGGCGACGGTCGCGGGGTCTGCCCCCACCCATTCGTGGCGGGTTCTGTCCAGGGTACCGAGCGCATCGTCCACCATCTGCCAGGCCGCGAGCAACCTGCCCTGGGGAGCCGCTCCGAGAAGCTCCCTGGACCGGTGGGCGGCCGCGTCGAAGTGTTCGCGAATCGTCAGCAGTTCCAACGCATGGGTGGTGAGGGCCCAGCAGTCGGCCCGGGCGGTGCCGCTCCCGTCGGCGCGGGCGGTGTCCGCGGCAAGCGAGTAGGCGATGCAGCGCCGGGCCACTCTCCGGGCGCGGCCGTGCGACTGCTCCGGGAGCGCCTTCCACGCCCGGACGGCCATCACGTCGACCACCCGGTCGGCGATCTCCTCGCGACGCGCATTCGCCCATGCGCTGCCGTCGAGCAGGTATGCGGCGCTGGCGAATCCGGTGACGGCACCTTCCAAAATGCCGAGTCCCTCGGCATCCCAGATCGCCGCGACCCGATCGGGTACGGCCGAAGACAGCAGACGCGTGCTCATGCGAACTCCAGCCAGTGCCGGTAGGTGGGCTCACGCCCGCGGACCACGTCGTGGAAGACGTCGCGTAGTTGCTTGGTGATCGGGCCGCACCCGCCCGCCGCCACCGGGCGGTCGTCGACCGACGCCACCGGGACCACCTCGGCGGCCGTGCCGGTGAGAAACGCCTCGTCGGCGACGTAGAGCTCGCTGCGGGTCACGCTCTGTTCCCTCACCGTGATCCCCAGGTCGCGGGCGAGCGTGATCACGGTGTCACGGGTGAGACCGGGCAGGATGTTGTCGCCGACCGGCGGGGTGACCAGCTCACCGTCGCGGACGGCGAAGATGTTCGCGGCGGACGCTTCGGCCACGTGCCCGGTAGAGGTGAGCATCAGCGCGTCGTCGTAACCGGCGCGCAGCGCCCCGAGCTTGGCCAGAGCCGAATTGACATAGGCTCCCGTCGCTTTGGCGAGCGGCGGGACCGAGTGGACACCGTTGCGTTGCCAGCTGCTGACGACGAGTCGGCAGCCTTCCTGGTCTGCGGTTTCGCCGAGGTACGAACCCCACGGCCACGCCGCGATGGCCACCCGGGCAGTGTCCAGCGCGGGCGCGACACCCATCGAGCCGTAGCCGAGGTAGACGATCGGTCGCAGGTAGCCGGAGTCCAGGCCCGTCCGGCGCAGCAGTTCGAGCGAGATCTCGGTGAGCTCGTCCACCGACCACCCGGGGTCCATCAGGTACACCCGTGCCGAGTCGTGCAGCCGTCGCAGGTGGTCGCGAAGCCGGAACACGGCCGGACCGCGGTCGGTCGCGTAGGCCCGGATGCCCTCGTAGACACCCCATCCGTAGTGCAGACTCGGTGTCAGCACATGGACCTGCGCCTGGTCCCAGGCAACGAATTCACCGTCCATCCAGACGGTGCTGGTCGGGATCAGTTCCATTGTTCTGCTTTCGGTTCGGTGGCGGCGGGCCGCCGGGACGGGACAGGGACTGCCGGTGCGCCGACCAGGTCCAGCCGCCGTTCGATGCTGCGCGACTGCAGTGTCAGAGCCTCTCGATACTTGTCGGCGCCTTCACCGCGGAAGGCGAACCAGCCCCAGCGGGGTCGCAGTTCGCAGCCACGGGCGATCTTGGCCTCGTAGGCGGCGAGGCCGTAGTGGACGCGACGGATGCCGTGCTCCACCGCCCACCGCGCGGTCTCGTGGTAGGTCAGTGTCAGGTAGCAGCCACGAATCCCCGGGGTGAAGCCTGCGGTCCTGGCGAACAACGAGTCGAGGGTGCGGAGGTAGAGCACGAAACCCACGAGGCGACCGTCGAGTTCGGCACCGAGCACGACACACGAGTCACCCAATTCTTCACGGACGGCGTCGAAATCGTGTCGCACCCGGTCTTCGCCGCCGGGCAGTCCGTACTTGGCCCGGTGAGCGACCTGGAGGGCGACGACGTCGTCGTCGATCGCCTCGGGGCCCCAGCGGACCACCGTGCGGAGGCCGGCGGCGGTGTAGTCCGCGACCTCCTTGCGGAGCCGGGCGCGACGGCGTTTGCTGAGGCTCGCGACGTACTCCGGCCAGCTGTGGCCGGTCAGGTCCTGCACACCCTCGGCGCCCAGCAACGCCGCCGTGTACCCGGCGCGGGTGGCGGACCCGTCCACGTCGTCGGCGTCGGGGCCACCGACGTACAGTAATGCCACACTGCGACAGCCGAGTTCGTCACCGGCCTGGTCGAGCAGGCCGGGCAGGGCCGCCATGACCGCGCGTCGCTGATCGTGCGAACGGCCGGGCGCGTGCGCGACACCGTGGTGGTTTCCGAACGTGGCGAGCGCCACCGACGGGTACTGATCCTCGCGGGCACCGGACAGCGCCGCGGCCAGCTCGGCCCAGCGCAGCCGATCGGGGTGATCGAGCAACTCCGGTTCGGCCATCGGCCCTGCGGTTCCCGCCAGCCGGGGCGCGTCGTAGAAGAGCAGGCCCCCTGGCCGCGCCGTGATCAGCAGCGGCGCGACCGCGACGGTCCGGCCGTCCGCACGCACCTCGAGGTAACGCACCTCGTGCAGGTCGGTGCGTTCGGTGAACCGCCACCACCGCGCATCCTCCCAAATGATGTCCGGGTCCGCGATGCCCGCGAAGTCGGCGGCGGTCGGGCGGGCGCCACGGGGCAGGACGTGGCCGGTGAACCCGTCGATGCCGGTGTGGGTGGAGGTCATGCTGCGTCCTCGCTTTCGACGCGGTCCCAATCGAATCCGGCGCTGACCTGTTCGGCGGTCGCGATCAGCCGGTTTCCCAGCGCCATGAAATCGGAGTCGGTCACCACCCAGTAGGCCAGGAAGTCCGCCGACTTGCGCTCGTTGTACCGGGCATGGGTCCAGTCGTCCCCGATGTGGGTGTTCAGTGTGAAGTCGTGCACGCCCGGCGGTGCGTCCGGCAGTCGCAGCACCCGGCCCCGGCGCGGCGGCACGCCGTAGAACGCTGCGTGCGGGGCGGCCGGCACTCGGTCCCGGACAGCGTCCAGGTCGATCGGCAGCCCGCATTCCACCCGCGCCCAGAGATGCCGGGGGTCGATGCCCAGGACGTGGCGGAGCATCGTCGGGATCGGCCCGCCGCCGATTCGCGCGGCCACTTCGCAGAGCACGATGTCGCCGCCGGCGGTGACGAAGAACTCGGCGTGCACGCAGACGGTGGGCGGCGAGACGAGTGCATCGACGAGCTGCCAGGTCTCGTCCACCAGGCGCGCGCAGACCGGGTCGGTGGTGTCGACCGACCGGGAGCCGAACGGGGCGTCGGTCCAGTGCTCGAGGCACCCCTGGCCGGTGTAGCGGGATGCGATGGCGGCCACCGGGTCTCCGGCTACGCGGAACGCGTCCACGTGGTGCACCGCGCCGTCGACGAATTCCTCGACTTCGTACGGTGTGGCCGTGACGATGTCGGCGAGTCCGGTTGCCTCCGCGGGCGAATCGAGCACGTACACGCCGGTGGAGCCGGAACCGCTGCGCGGTTTGACGACGACGCGGCCCGGGTTGTCGGCCATGAAGTCGACGATGTCCGCCGGGTGGCGCACGGGCGCGAAGGCCGGGACGAGAAGCCCTGCGGCCTGCGCCAATTCCTTCATCAGGATCTTGTCGCGGTAGGCGCCTGCCGTGGCGGTGTCCAGGCCGGGGAGGCCGAGTTCGCCGCGCAATCCGGCGGCCCGCTCCACGTCCACCTCGGCCAGGGCGAAGACCGCGGTCGGCCGGTGCCGCCGGGCGAGTTCCCGAGCGGCGGCCAGCACGGCGTCGTCGTCGTGATAGTCGCTGACCGTGACGATCTCGGCGAATCCCTCACCCGGATCCGTTCCGGCGGCACAGACCGCCACCAGCCGTCCGCGCATCTCCGGCAGCCACTGGGCGAAGGGCAGCCCGGCGGCGCGCGGGCTGATCAGTGCGAGAATCATCGAGAAGCCTCCTTTCTTGTCACGGCCAATCCGTCGAAAGTTGTTTCCAGCGTGGCGAAAATCTCCGCCGTCCGGGGGTCGAGCGGTATTCCCCGCACCCGCCGTTCGCGCTCGTGGGCGCGTTGCGGATCGCCCGGGGCCACCACCGGTGTCCCGGTGGCGGGCGTCGATCCGCGGACGGTGTCGAGCAGGTCTGCCAACCCTGCCGCGAAGTGCGCATGCCCGCTGAACGCTCCGGGATCGAGGGCGAGGACGAAATGGCCGACCCCTCGGCTTCGGCCGGGCGTTCCCTCACCGACCTGCTCGAGCTGCCAGTCGGGCGGCGACCCGGTCAACACGGCCCCCAGCAGAGTGACCGCCATTGCCAGGCCCTGTCCCTTGTAGCCGCCGAGGGGTGACAGCGCGTACGCCTCGTCGGGTTCCGCGGTGGGCAGCCCACCGCGGTCGGTGGCCCAGCCGCTGCCCAGTGGTCGCCCCTCCGCCCGACGGTGCTTCACCTCGCCGAAACATACCTGGCTGGTGGCCATGTCGAGGGCGAGCCCGTCGTCCCCCGTACCCGCGGCTACGCTGATCGGGTTGGTGCCGAACAGCGGCTCGACCCCGCCGTGCGGAGCGACCCGGGAGGCGGCGGACGTGACGGCGATGCCAATCATCCCCTGCCCGGCCAGGTGCCGGGTGTACACCGACGCCGCGCCGAAGTGGTTGGAATTGCGCACGCCCACCGCCGCGACGCCGAAGGCCTTAGCCCGGTCGGCTGCCAGGCGGGCGGCGGCGAGTCCGGCGAGCACGCCGAGTGCGCCGTCCGCGTCCAGTAACAGTCCGGCCCCACGGTCCCGGACCACGGTCGGGCACGCCGCCGCATTCGCGACGCCGGTCGCGAGTTCGTCCAGGTATTGCGGCAGCAGCCGCAGACCGTGGGTGTCGATGCCGCGCAGGGACGTGTCGACGAGCGCGGCGGCCACCAGATCGGCGTCGTCCTCCGGCACTCCCGCCTCGACGAGTGCGGTGGAGGCGAGCCAGCGGGCCTCCTGCTCGTCGATCAGCGAAGTGGTGTTCGGTGTCTCGTGGATCATGAAGCACTCCAATGCATGAAGACGTGGGGCCCGATGCCCGGGATGTCGAACTCCGGGCCCAGAATCCGGAAGCCCTGCTTGACGTAGAAGCCGGCGGCGGTGGTGCGGGCGTTGCACCAGACCGCGTCGGCGCCGGCCAGCGCGGCGTTCGTGAGGACGGTGCGCAGAAGTGTTGTCCCTGCACCGGTGCCGCGGACCTCCTCCAGGGTGGCCATGCCGCGGAGGCGCCACCCCCGGCCGGGGAGAAGACCCGGCACGGCGTGCGTTTCGGGGGGATCCTCGTGGTACAGCGAGGCCACGCCGACCGGGCGCCCCGCGACTAGGGTGGCGAAGTGCCGGGTGCCGGCGTGCGCGTCCTCGGGGTAGACGCAGGTCTCGGCCGGTTGACCCGGTCGGAGCACGGTGTGGCGGATCGGTCGCACATCGGCAGCGGGCACCGGCCGCACCCGCCAGCCGTGGGCGACCGGATCGGGGAGGTAGCCGGAACCGGGACGATCCGGGAGGGTGACGCGGCCGGCCCCGTCGAGTGTCAGTCCACTGCCGGTGTTCACCGCCAGCAGGTCGATTGCATCGACATCCAGGTGATCGGCCAGTCCCCCGAGGTGGGCCGTGGCCGACACCCCGGCCGCGGATTCGGGCATGCAGCCGAGCATGGTGATCAGACCCCGTTCACGGGCCCGGCGCAGCAGCGCGAGGGACGGGGTGATTCCTCCGGCCTTCATCGGCTTGACATTGATGCCGTCGAACGCGTCGGTGCAGGCGTCCAGGTCCTGCGGCGACGCGATGCTCTCGTCCGCGATCACCGGGATCTGGCTGCGCTCCTTCAGGATCCGGGCGTCGCGCCACGCCGAGCGCGGAAACGGCTGCTCGATCAACTGCACGCCGAGTTCCTGCAGGCCGGGAAGGACGGGGAGCAGTCGGGACAGCTCCCAGCCGCAGTTGCCGTCCACGGAGAACGGTGCGTTCGTATGGCAGCGAAGCTCCTTGACGACGGTGAGGTCTCCCGGATCGGCGAGCTTGATCTTGTACGCCGACCATCCGGGCCGCTCACGGAGTTTGCGGACCATCACCTCGGTCTCGTCGAGCCCGATACTGAAGCTGGAGCGCAACTCGCGCGGACGTTCCAGTCCGAGGGCCTGCCACAGCGGCACACCGAGCAGGCGTGCCCGCAGATCGTGCACCGCGGTGTCGAGGGCGGCCAGGACGAACGGCGAATCGGGAAGCTCCGCGGACAGGGCTCGCCACACGGCGAAGGGGTCGTCGAGACCCAGGTCGATCAGTAACGGCGCAATCCGCCGCAGATCTGCGTGCATCCGGTCCAGGCCGGAGTTGTAGTGGTCGGTCATGAACGCGGATGCCTCACCGAACCCGGCGAGACCGTCCTGCTCCACCTCGACCACCAGGCCCCGCTGCACCGGAATCGCTTCTCTGGCAGAGCGCCACAGATGCCGTTGCGTCAAGCTGATCTCGTGCGCGGTGACCTTCACGCGGTCCCTCCGGTACCGAAGAATTCGCGGTCGCGCGGGCCGTGCGGGCGGAGGTCGTCCCACCACTGCGCGTGCTCGTCGTATTTCGCGAAGAACGGCTTGCCGACCAGGTCCGGCCGGCGTGCCTGCAGGAACCGCAGCGCAAACGCACGTCCGCCGTCGAGGTCGACGACGCCGTCGACCACGACCTTCCCCGGTGACGCCGACATCACCGGACCCCGCGCGGTCCGCCCGAGTCCGGAGACCCGTTGCAGCGCTTCGCGGTAGATGTCGACCGCTCGCGCCAGCGGCAGACCGAAATACGGTCGCGCACCGGTGTCCCGCTCGACGAACATGTAGTAGGGCACGACCCGGTTTCGGACCTGCGCCTGCCAGAGGTCGGCCCACGTTCGCGGGTCGTCGTTGACGTGACGCACCACCGGCGCCTGAGCGCGGAGCACCGCGCCGGTCGACGCCAACCGGGCCAGCGCTGTCCGGGCAGCATCGGTCTGCAGTTCCGCGACGTGCGACAGGTGCAGCATCATCGCGACGTGTTTGCCCGCGGCGGTCAACCGCTCGAGCAACCGCAACAGGTCGTCGGCTTCCGGCCCGGCCAACAGCCGGTACGGCCAGAACGAGACAGCCTTCGTGCCGATCCGGATCGTCTCGACGTGTTCCCGCTCAGGTTCGAGCAGCGGCTCCAGATACGAGGCCAGCAACTCCGTCCGCATGACCAGCGGATCGCCGCCGGTCAACAGCACGTCGGTGATACCGGGGTGCAGGTCGAGGTACCGGGTCATCGCCTCCGGCCCGGACATGGCCATCTTCAGGTCGGGGGTGTCCACGAACTGGGCCCAGCGGAAGCAGTAGCCGCAATAGCTGTGGCAGGTCTGCCCCTGGCGGGGGAACACCAGCAGGGTCTCGGCGTACTTGTGCTGCATGCCCGAACCGTCGATGTCGTCGTGCTGCGGAACATTCATGCTCAGCTGGTCGCCGGGATGCGGGTTCAGCGCGGCCCGGACCGTGTCGACCGCCTGCCGGACGGTGCCCCGATCTCCCTGCGCCACAGCCCGTTCGATCAGGTCGAAGTGCTCGGTCTCGAGCATGTCGCGGTGTGGGAAGGTCAGGCGGTAGATCGGATCGTCGGGCGCACGGCCCCAGTCGATCAGCTCGTCGACGACGTAGCTGCTGACCTTGAACGGCAGCACCTGGGACACCACGTGTGCCTCGTGCCCCAGGGTCGGGTCGCCGGTTCGTTCGGCGACGAGCTTGCGGAGCCGGTCGCCGCTGATCGATCGCGGAGCGAGGGCTGTGCGGGTGTCGAGATCGAGCACGGTCATTTGTCCGTCACCGCCAGGCCCCAGTCGAAGTCGACATCGCCCAGGACATTCATGTCCGACATCAGCGAATACAGCCCGCTGTAGTCGCGCACGAGCCGCGCACCGGACTTCTCGGCCCGCACGTCGGCGAGCATCTTCTCCCATCCGGTGACCTTCTCGATCCGGAAGATCGACTCCCACGTCGAGTAGTCCGTCGCGACGAACGCCTCCAGTCCGGCGACCAGCATGTCCAGGAAGAAGCGGCGCTTGACGGGGTCCAGCACGTCGTACACCAGCTTCGCCATCTCGTCGGAAATCGATGCGTGGCAGTACTCGTCCCGGTTGTGCAGCTTTGCGGTGGTGGAATTGACCACCTGGATGTCGTGATCGTCGGCGAGCAGATCGAGATACGCGTTGATCGAGATCTCGGACACCGTGGCGAAGGCCAGCGTGGTCAGGCTGCGCTGCCAGCGTTCGGCGGCATGGGCCCGCAGCCGACGGTGCGTCCGTGAGGTGTGCGATTCGGGTAACGCGCTGTCGGGGAACGGGTTCCCCCGTTTACGTCTGGTCAGCGCACTCGCATTGATGTGCATCAGGGTGTGATACTGCTCGTCGACCATGGCCTGTGCGAGGGCGATATCCATGTCCTGGCCGCCGAGACCCGGGAACTCCCCGTCCATGACGAGCGCGAACGCCGGGTTGGCGACGCGTTGCTCGGCGATCACCGTGTGCCGGTTGTACGCGATCCAGGCCCAGCTCAGCAGCCGCGACCGCATCGCGTCGGGCATCGCCTGCCACGTCGGATGGTCGCGGAACGGCACGATTCCCTCGGGGTAATCGGCCCGGCCGGCGTCGAACAACTCGTCGAGGTCGGGCTCGTCGCGCTTCACCGTCGACCGTCGGTGCCAATTGCCGGCGAGGCGGCTGATGACGGCGTTCTCGGCTTCGTCGGCGGGGTCGAACGACGGCAGTCCGGGGAGGTGCACCAGCCCGTCGGCGTCGGAGCACTGCAGGTCGTCGATGATCATGCGCGAGTCCGGTCGCCGGCCCAGAAACGGGTGAGGTGACGGGCGCGGTCGGCGTACTCCGAGCGCGCGTGCAGCATGCGCTGGTTGTCCCAGATGAGCAGCGCGTTCTCGGGGATCAACACGCGGGTGCGCAGCTCGTGGAACAGGTCGCTGACGCGATGCGCCAACCTGCGACCGGCCCGGCCGAGCGGCAGCCGGACGTCGTCGACGTCAGCGTCGTGATGCGGGTCGTAGTCGGACGCGGTGAGCAGGTTGTAGCTGAAGCGCAGGGCCGTGCGGCCGGTGTCGTCCGCGTCCAGCATCGTGGTGCGCACACCCCCGTCCGGGCCCGGGAAGGTCAGTTCGGCGTCCGTCATGAGGGCAACCTCGGCCGGTTCCAGGGCGTCGACGAGCCGCCGGATGTCGAGCAGATCGGTGTGGCCACCGCCGCAGCGCGCCTGCCGGTGACAGAACAGCGCCAGGTACGCCGGGCTCGGATCCCAGCCCGGCGCTTCGGTGTGCGCCAGAATCGTGTTCGCGCTCTGCGAGTACGCCCGATGATCGTTGCCGGGACGGTACGTCACCTCGTGGGTGAGGAGACCGTTGTATTGCGGAACCAGATCACCAAGGGAGCCAACCACTTCCGCCGCGGCGATGCGGTCGGGTACGTCGTGGACGACGACGTACCCGTCCTCCTCCAGCCGGGACCGGTCGACACGGCCTTCCACCGTTCTCCCACCTACAGGCGCAGAGACGACATGACAATTCGGCGACATCTATTCCTCCATTCCGAAAACCCGACCGGGATGCGTACCCGTGACTCCGGTCGTTCGAGACCGGGATCGTGATCGGTTTCAAGAATGTGGTCGTGCCGCCACGCACACCAGGCACCCTAGGGGAGCCAAAACGTCACCCGGACAAACCCGCCGGGGCTGTAACAACCGGGTGCGGGTGGGGTTGCGCCGCCGGAACATGCGGTTGTCGCTGCAGGGTTCTGCGATCGTTCTCGATGGCGGACACCGTGCAGATCCCCAGAGGGCCGTCGCGATCGAACATGGTTGCCGAGCCCACGGCGACTCCGTCGCACGCGCGGTGACTGTCAGCTTCCAGTCCGAGTTCGATCCCCGCCGGCAGCCTGGTCAGCGCCAGAGTGACGTCACCGTTGATGTAGCCGATGCCCTCGGTGCCCATGTTGGTCACCAAGTTGGTCAAGTCGGCGACCATTGCCGCACGCACGAACGGGGTGGTCGCCTCTCCTTCGATCACCGACCAACCTGTCGTCCAGATCCGTTTCCGATCCGAGGTTCGCCAAGCCGGTCCGCCTTGCGGCAACGGCTCCCAGTCGGCATCCACCCCACTGGTGCCGATCAACCGCTCACCGGGATGTTCGGTCGGCGAGGGAGGCTGCGGGACGCGGGAGTCGACCCAGTGCGCTCCTGCTGCGTTCCTCGATCTTCGGTAGAAGGCAACCGTGGCCCTGGCCACCAATTCACCCGACTGAATCAGTTCGGCTTCGACAAGTCGAATTCGGTTTCCCCACCGGATGATCCGTGAGCGAACATCGATCCGACACATCCTCACCGGACGAAAGAGATCCGCGGTCACTCGGGTGGCGAAGAACTCATCCTGCTCGTACTCACCCTCGATGGCGTAGGCAAGCAAGCCCAGCACCGCCGGACCGGACACCATGTCCGCCGACCATCCGCTGACGGCGGCCGCCCTCGGCTCGTACCCCGAACCCTCACGGGCGAAGAAGGGTTGAGCAGTGTTTGCCGATCTGACCCCCGCCTGTTCCACCTCGAGATGCGCGCCGGCAGTCACTCCAGCTCCACAGTGTGGCGGCGTCGACCGCTTCGGTGGCCGGGACGTCGGGAAGGCCGGGCTCGCTGCGGGAGAATCGCGGCGCGGGCCGGTGCTGGGTGACCCGGTCCAGTTCGACGAGGGATCCGCGGGCTGCGATGTGCGGGTTCTGCGGTGCCTCGGCGAAGGTCAGCACCGGTGTGGTGCAGGCGTCGGTGCCGTCGAAGATCGCCGCCCACTCGTCGCGGGTCTTGGTGAGGAACACCTCGGTGAACTGTTTCTGCAGTTGCGGCCAGCCGCTCCGGTCGTTCTGGGCCGGTAAGTCGGCCGGGTCGAGTCCCAGGCCCTCCAATAGCAGTGCGTAGAACTGTGGTTCGACCGCACCGACGGCCATGTATCGGCCGTCCGCGGTTTCGTAGGTGTCGTAGTACGGCGCGCCGGTGTCGAGCATGTTCACCCCACGCTCGTCCGACCACCGGCCCAATCCGCGGAAGCTCCAGATCATGTGCGACAACGCCAGGGTGCCGTCCACCATAGCCGCGTCGACGACCTGGCCCTTGCCCGACGTGTGACGCCTCGATCAGCGCGGCGAGGATGCCGAACACGAGGAACATCGAGCCGCCGCCGAAGTCGCCGACCATGTTCAGCGGCGGCACCGGGCGCTCGCCCTTCCTGCCGATCGCGTGCAGCACACCGGTCAGCGAGATGTAGTTGATGTCGTGGCCGGCCGTCTGCGCGAGTGGACCTTCCTGCCCCCAGCCGGTCATCCGGCCGTAGATCAGGCGCGGGTTGTGCGCCAGTGCGACGTCCGGGCCCAGACCCAGGCGCTCGGTGACGCCGGGGCGGAAGCCATCGATGAGCACGTCTGCCCGCTCGATGAGGCCGAGGACGAGTTCGATGTCGGCGGGGTCTTTGAGATTCGCTTCCACGACGCGGCGGCCGCGCTGGGTCTGGTCGCGGGGCTGCCCGGCTGTCGGGAGCAGGCCGGCCCGCTGGACGCGGACCACGTCGGCGCCGAGGTCGGCGAGCAACGTCGCAGCGTGCGGGCCGGGACCGATGCCGGCGAGTTCGACAATGCGGACACCGATGAGTGGTCCGGTGCCGGTGGTGGTCGCCATGAATTCTCCCTCTACTTCTGGGCGATGGAACATCTTGTGACGCTGAATGTTCAGCCGACTCGAGCGGGTTGCGTGGTGGACAGCAGGGTGGGCAGTGCCCGAGCGAGGTTGCGCTCGTGGATCTGCGAGGCACCCTCGTAGATGCGCAGCGCCCGCACGTCACGCCACATGCGCGGCACCGGGTGTTCGCCCACGATGCCGGCTCCGCCGAGCACCTGGACCGCCCGGTCGGTATGGGCGAGAGCGCAGTGTCGAATGCGGCGATTGCCGACGCGGCGGAACTGCTGACGCAGAAGGCGGACATGCTGCTCGAACGTCTGGCGGACCGGGTGATGGCCGCTCCCACACCGGGTTCGAGGGCCTGGTACGCGCACCGGAACACCGCCGCGGACTCGGTGAAGGAACGGTTGCTGGTGCGGATCGCGATCGCGCACCAGGCGCATTTCGACCTCGCCGAGGACATTGCTCGCGCCCGTGCGGCCGGCGCCGGGTGGGCAGAAATCGGCGAAGCCACCAGCCTGACCGCCCACCAGTCCCGCAAGCGGTGGGACACCACCCCGGCCGCATCACGCCGGCAGGAAACCGGTCAGCTCGCCATCTGGTGACCCCTGATCGCCGTGCAGGCTGGTTACGTAAGCCGCTATCTCACGGGACATTCCAGGTGCCCGCGCCGGGCAGTGCCGTGACGGCAACGCCGGACCGGCCGTCGACCGTCATGGCGGCAACCAGGATTCCCGAGCCGGTTACGACGGGAGTCGGCTTGACCGCCGGGACCACGGTTCCCCCCACCCCGGTCGACATATTGCGCCAGTGCACGGTGCAGAAGCAGTAGCCGACGAACTCGGTGATACCCCGCCTCTCCGGGTCGGTGCGCACCGTCACCTGCGTGTAGACGAGGCTGGGCAATCCCGTGGGCAGAGTCGTGATCCCGACGACTGGCACCGGAAGGGCGGTGTCCGCGGGCGCTGCGCTCGCGACCGGCGCCGCGCTGAGGAAGAGAGCACCCAGTCCGACCAGGACAGCGGTGATCGACATCCGGCGTCCGGGTAGGGCGTGCGAGGTATGACGTCGCATCGGATCCTTCCTCCCATCAGAACCCTCATTCGTTCGCCCGCGGACACCATCGGCGGCGCGCGAGGGATCACCGATGCCGTCGTCACGCTCTCGTCATTCGTTACTTTCCGACCTCACCGGGGACAGACCCGTACTCCGCCGGGGTGAGTGGCCTGATAGGTGCGGGCGGCCCTCTTCTTCGCGGAATTCTTCGTCATCGCGGTCCAATTCACTACTCGAGGACGACGCCCCGCATCCGCCGCCACGGTCAGTGACGGATCGGCTGTCGCAGATCCAGCGGACCTTGCCCTCGGGTGCCACCGAAAATGATGATGCGGGCATCACGGCGGCTCGGGGTCAGCCGTGCAACAACCGGCTCTGACCGATGAACCTAGCAGCATCCGACGACATCACCTGCGAAGCGGTTCAGCATCCACCACCCACCTCGACCGACCGACGGACCGCCTCGGATCAGACGCGTGAATCACGCCGCCGTCAGTCGGGCGGTGATGGATCCGAATGCCCAGATCAGTAGCGCCTCGATGGCGATGAGTGCTGCCATCTCGCCGTGTGTCGCGACACGACCGTTCCCGGCGGTGTTGACCTGGCTCGGAAACCACTTGTCGGCGTCAGCGGTGAAGGATGCCGCTGATCAGGGCACCGACGGTGAGCAGCTGGTGGTCCTCGAAGAAGCGGCCCTCGAGGCAGAGGCCCACCGACAATCCCTCAGCGGTCGACCGGCCGGGGACGGTCAGCATCGGGACCCCGGCGACCGAACCCGGCGCTGAGTTGCGGGTGACCGTGGGGAAGACCGGCCGGGGTCGCCCGTTGACGTCGATGGTGTCGTCCTGTCCGATGAGGGGCGGGAGAACGTGAACGGTGGGGGCGATCAGCGCGTGCACTCCGGTGGCGGCAAATGTCTCCTCGTACAGACGCCGAAGTTGCCACCGTCTGCGGCGGGCCTGCTCGTATGCCGATGCGGTGACCCGCGTGGCTGCGATGGACTCGAAGATCGCCCGCACGTCCGGCGACCCGATCGCGTCGATCAGATCCGCGACATCGACGGGGCCCGTTTGTCCGCGACCATTGTTCACCCGCGCCGCCAGCAGGCGTTCAGCCTCGTAGAACACCAATTCGATACCAGGCTCCGCGGCCAGGGACAGATCGTCGGGCATGCACAATTCCACGATCTTCACACCGCTCGCGCGCAGGTCGTCGAGCGCGAGGTGCGTCGCCTCGGCGACCGCGGGTTCCATGTCGTCGTATCGGCTCGGGACGGTTCCCAGTACCAGATCGGTTCGGTCGGGCGTGTCGATCGCCGGACTCGTTCTGGTGATGACGCGGTCGACGAGGCGCACGTCCTCGACGGTCCGGGCGTGAATGCCGATCGTGTCTCGCGACGACGACAGGTTGACGACGCCGTCGCTCGGGTAGCGGCCGGTGGTGGGACGGAATCCGACGATCCCGCAGAACGCCGAGGGGATGGTGACCGATCCTCCGGTGTCGGTGCCGAGGCTGAAGGGCACCGTTCCCAGTGCCACCGCCGCAGCGCTGCCTCCGCTCGATCCGCCGGCCACGCGAGCGATATCCAGCGGGTTCCGGACCGGGCCGTAGGTGGCGTTGTTGCTCGTGATCCCGAACGCGAGTTCGTGCAGATTGGTCTTGCCGACGACCACCGCTCCGGCCTCACGCAACGCGCTGACCACCCCGGCGTCGCACTCGGGGACGTCGAGTGCGAACAGCGGGCTCCCGCCGGTGGTGGGCATGCCGGCTACGTCGATGTTGTCCTTCACCGCGAACGGCACACCCGCGAGCTCACCGTCGGTGACCGCTGGATCTGTGTGGTCCACCACCGAGATGTAGGCGTTGTGCGAGCTTCGCACGGCCGCCGCCGCGCGGTGGCAGTCACCCAGAAGCGTTCGGCGCCTGTGTGGCTCGAATCCGATCCATTGGCTGAGCGTGAAAGTCATCGGCTAGAACCCACGGCCGGGATTGAGCAGCAATTTCGGATCGAGTGCCCGTTTGATGCTCGCCTGCACATCGAGCGAGACGTCGTCGAGTTGACGGGTGAGCCACTCCCGCTTGAGTTCTCCCACGCCGTGCTCACCGGTGACGGTTCCGTCGAGGGCGAGCGCTGCAGCGCAGATGCGGTCGGCGGTGACCATCGCCCGATTGCGGGCGTCCACACCGAGGTCGGGGAGCAGGAGCATCGGGTGGACGTTGCCGTCACCGGCGTGACCGACGGTAGCGATGCGGACCCCGGTGTCCTCCGAGATGTCGGCGATGGTGGACAGGAGTTCGGCCAGCCGTGTTCGCGGAACACCGACGTCTTCGATGATGGTCGGGAATTGCTCCATCGTGGCCCACCCCGCGAGCCGCCGGGCCTGGAGCAGCATCTCCGACTCCGCGGGATCCGACGTCGACACGGACAGGTCGGCCCCGGCCTCGTCGCAGCACGCAACCATCCGATCGACCTGGGCGAGCGCGTCGGCTCCGTCTGCCTGCCCGATCACGAGAAGTGCCGCCTCCCGGTCTAGATCCATTCGCTGATAGTTCTCGACCGCGTTGATCGTGGCGTTGTCCATGATCTCGAGCATGCTCGGGGTGACCCCGGCGGCGAAGATGGAGTTCAAAGCCCTGCCGCCGGCGTCCAGTTTCGGGAAGCTCGCCACGAACGTTGCGGTGGCGGCAGGCTTGGGTCGCAGTCGGAGAGTCGCCGAGGTGATGATTCCGAGGGCACCTTCGGAGCCGACGAAGAGCTGGGTCAGGTCGAGACCCGCGACGTTCTTGACCGTCTTTCCGCCCGTGCGGAGTACGCGTCCGTCGGCGAGAACGACTTCGAGTCCGAGAACGGAGTTGCGGGTGACCCCGTACTTCACGCATCGCATGCCGCCGGCGTTGGTCGCGAGATTGCCGCCGATCGTCGACACTTCGAAGCTTCCCGGGTCGGGTGGGTAGAACAATCCGGCGTCCGCGACCGCCCGGCCCACGTCTGCGTTGACGACTCCTGCCTCGACCACCACGGTGTGGTTCGTCGCGTCGAACTCGCGGATCGAGTTCATGCGTTCCATGCTCACCACCACGCAGTTGTCGAGGGCGGTTGCTCCGCCGGACAACCCGGTTCCTGCGCCGCGTGGCACGACGACGGTGTCGGTCTGCGTGGCCCACGTCATGATGCTCGACACCTGGGCGGTGGTCCGGGGACGCAGGACGGCGATCGGCTTGCCTGCGGCCACCAGGTCGGCGCTGTCGCGGCGGTAGCCTTCCATCGTGTCGGGGTCGGTGACGACGATGTCGGCGGGAACGAGTTCCTTCAGTGTCTCGATGAGATTCATGCGTAATCCTGGTTCGTCGTTCACGATTCGTCGAAGTTCGTGCGCACTTCGATCAGGGTCGGCGCGTCGGCGGCCAAGGCGGACTTGAACGCGGTGGTGAAGTCTTCGGCGGTCGCGACCGCCGTGCCGCGCACGCCGTACCCTTCGGCGAGGTGGACGAAGTCGATTCCCGGCACGTCGAGGCCGGGAGTCTCGCCGGTGTTCAGGATCTTCGAGAAGCCGCGCAGCGCACCGTACGTGCCGTTGTTCAGGATGATGATGACCACGGGGATCTTGTACTGCGCGGCGCTCCACAGAGCGGTGATGCCGTAGTTGGCGGAACCGTCGCCGATCAGGCCGATGACCTGACGGTCCGGGGAGGCGAGTTGCGCCCCGACAGCGGCGGGAAGCCCGAAACCCAGACCTCCGGACGCGGGGAAGTAATAGCTGCCCTGGTGCGAGAGATCCATCTGCGACCAGAACGCGTCGGATGTCGACGTCGACTCGTTCACGTAGATCGCGTCGTCCGGAGCGCCCGCCCGGACCAGGGCGAACAACTGCGCGGGATCGAGGCCGGCACCGACCGAGACAGCCTCCTCGAAGTCCCCGAGCGGGGGAAGTGGGGAGCGGTCGCTGGGTTTCACCATGTTCGCGAGGATTTCGAGCGTGCTGCCGACCGGGGCGACGTACGCCTCACCGATCGGGGCGCGCGCCGCTTCTCCGCCGTCGTCGGTGACGTGGATCAGCCGCGCGCCGCCCGGGAGGTAGTTGCCCGGAACGTACTGGTGGTAGCGGAACACGGGTGCGCCGACGACGAGGATGAGATCGTGCCCCTCCAGGGTCTTCGACAGGTCAGCGACGCCGGCGGGCAGCACGCCGCGGAAGCTCGGATGGCGCGTCGGGAAGGGGCAACGTGAGGGGGACGGGGCGATCCACACGGGTGCGCGGAGTTTCTCGGCCAGGAGCACCGCATCGGCGTTGGCACGATCGGCGTCGACCGCCGGTCCGAGCACGAGTACCGGGTTCGTGGCCGACTCCAGAGTCTCGATCAGATCGTTGATCTGATCACCGGACAGGGAAGCGGCACTGTGCACCTCGCGCGCGAGGAGGCCAGCGGATTCCGGGGGAGCCTCCGCGGCCCAGTCGTCGTAGGGAACCGACACGTAGACCGGACCCTTCGCGGGCAGCAGCGCGGTGTGGATGGCCTGATTGATTGTGCGCGGCACGTCTTCCGCGCACGTGGGCTCGCTGCTCCACTTGACCAGCGGCTTCATCAGCGTGCCTGCGTCGACGTTGGACAACATGACTTCCTGCCCGATCGTCGAGCGAACTTGCTGGCCCGCGGTGACGACGAGGGGGCTGTGTGAGTAGACCGAATTGGTCAGCGCGCCCATGGCATTGCCGGAGCCGGAAGCTGCGTGCAGATTCACCAGAGTCGCCTCACCGGTAACCAGCGAGTACCCGTCCGCCATCGACAGGACGGCACCTTCGTGCAGACCGAGCACGTAGCGGAAGTCGTCGGGCATTCCGGAGAGAAAGGGGAGTTCGTTCGATCCCGGGTTGCCGAACACGGTGGTGAGCCCCCGGGCCCGCAGCAGTTCGTACGTCACTTCACTCACCGTTGCCATCGGTTCTCCCTCGTGTGATCGGCGACACCGACTGTGTCTCCGCGTCCACGCTAACGCTGCTGGGACAATAGCTCCAATGAATGTTTCCAATAGGGGCATAGATGCTATTCATGTATTCGGTGAACGCAGTCTGCCGGCCGACCGCGGTGTGTCGCGATCGGCCGGCAGATCAGTGAGGTGCGTGAGTGTCAGAACGGGAACTGTTGGGCCACAGAGCGGCTGGTGCGCCACTGCCATTGGGTGAATTCGTCCCAGCTGCTCTGCGTTCCGAATCGCGTGCCGTTGCCGGACGCTCCGGTACCGCCGAACGGCGCATACGCGTCGTTGTTCAGGGTCTGGTCGTTGATGTGGACCATGCCCGTGCGGAGCTGATCGGCCAGCCGCTCCCCGCGTTCGACCGAACCCGTCTGAATAGCGGCGACCAGGCCGTACTCGGTGTCGTTCGCGACGGCGATCGCTTCCGCCTCGTCCTTGACGACCACGACGGGAGCGACCGGACCGAAGATCTCTTCCTGGAATGCCGGCATCGCCGGGGTGACGCCCGCGAGAACGGTCGGCCGGTAGAAGAGTCCGTCGAACGTTCCGCCCGTGCGTATCTCGGCACCGGCGTCGCGGGTTGCCCGGACGATGCGATCGACGTTGGCGACCTGGTGTTCGTTGATGAGGGGGCCGAGCGCGACCTGTCCGGTGTTCGGGTCCCCGACCGGGAGGTTGGCGGCGCGCGCCGTCAGCTTCTCGAGGTACCGATCGGCCACCGATTCGAGGACGATGTGCCGGCCTGCCGTCATGCAGACCTGGCCCTGGTGGAGGAAGGAGCCCCAGGCGCCGGCCGAACTCGCGGCATCGAGGTCGGCATCGTCCAGAACGATCAGGGCGTTGTTGCCGCCGAGCTCGAGGGAAACACGCTTGAGCGTCCGTCCGGCGGTCGCGCCGACCTGGCGTCCGACGGAGGTCGAGCCGGTGAACGAGATCAGGGAGACGGCAGGGTGCTCGGACAGCGCCTGCCCGGGCTCGGCGTCCCCGGCGAGTACGTGCAGTACTCCCTCCGGCAGCCCTGCCGCCGCGAACAGCTGAGCGATCACGACGCCGCCGCTGATCGCGGTCTGCACGTCGGGCTTGAGGACGACCGCGTTACCGAGAGCGAGGGCGGGTGCGACCGCTCGCATCGCCAGGACCAGCGGGAAGTTCCACGGGCTGATGACGCCGACGACACCCAACGGAACACGGCGTCCGATGCTGACGCGGCCTTCCTGGCTGGTGGGCAGGAGGTGACCCCACGGCTGGGTGGGCAGGGCCGATGCTTCCCACAGCTCGGAGAGAACCAGGTCGACCTCGAAAGCGGCCTTGCCCGGGACGGCGCCGCCCTCGCGGATCAGCCAGCGTTCGACCTCGGCGCGGTTCGCGTCGAGTGTCATTGCGGCCTTGCGTAATACGTCCGCGCGGGCGTGACCGGTGCGGGCGGCCCAGTCCGGCTGTGCGGCCGCGGCGCGGCGGGCGGCGCGGTCGATGTCGGATGCGTCCGCTGCGCCGATTTCACCGAGTACGGCGCCGGTGGCGGGCTCGGTCACCTTGATGCTGCCGCCCGAAGCGGTGACCCAGTTGCCGTCGAAGATCTTGCCGGACCAGGTCTCGCCGCCGAGAAGGTCAGTCATGTCAGCTCCCATTCATAGAGTCGATAACGTCGATCACTTCACGGGAACGAAGCGATGTGGAACACACTGTGCCCTTGACGTGGGGGCCCGTGTTGTCCCGGAGCGACAGGATTGTTGCCGTCAGGCGACAGTGTGGGGGAGCGCCTGGTGACGGGCGTCCGACGGCGTCATCCCGTACTCGGCGCGGAACGCGCGCGTGAAGGCGGGTGCGTCGTAGAAACCGTATCGCGACGCCAGCGACGAGATGGTGCGGTCGTGCAGATTCGGGTTGGTGAGGTCCCGGTGCACGCTCGCCAGCCGTTCACGGCGGATGACCGCACTGAGGGTGTGGCCGTAGTCGGCGAAGATGCGCTGCAGTGTGCGCGGCGACATGTGCAGTGCCGATGCGATCGAGCCGACGCTGAGGGCCGGGTCGGCGAGATTGCGGCGAACATGGCGGAGGATCTGGTCCCGAACCGCGGACGAGGGCGGGGCCGGGCGGGTCTCCGGTGCGGTGAGTACCGCCGACACGAGGCTCATGCCGGCGTCACCGAGCAGGGTGGCGGCGGAGGGGTCCACGTCGGCCCCCTCCGCGACCGCGGTGGTGACGAAGTGCTCGAGGAGCGCGCCGGATCCGGCTCGCACGTCGTAGGTGCGTTCCAGACACTCCCGGATCTCGTTCGGCGTGAGAACGAACGAGTGTCGTGGAAACGTGACGACGGAGCACGACCAGGTGTCCGTGAAGGACAGTTCGTACGGCAGCGCGACGTCGTACATCACCGCACGACCTCGGTCGACGACGAGTTCCCGGTCCCCTTGATGCAGGACTGCGCGACCCGTCTTCACCGCGCACAGCTTCAACGACTCGGACGGGTTCCGCCGAGCGGCCCGGGGGCTGCGGCTCAGCACCTGCGGTGTCCCCGAGATCGTGAAGGCCTCCACGTTGCCGAGCAGGACCGCCTGCATCGCCCCCGTGACCGGGGCGTCCGAGGCAAGTCGAGGTGCGAGTCCACCGAATTCGGTGGACATGATCTCGCTCCAGGAGTCCGTCACTCGATTCACGTCGGCATCACCACACCACATCTTCGCCTGCACGACCGTTCCGCTCGAACATTATGACGCTAGGTGGGCGGGGCGCCTCGGGGCACCGGGCCGAGATCCTCCACCGAGTCGCCGCTGTTCGCCCCGAGAAAACGTACGTGCTCCGGGGTGAGTTCGCCGATCGTCCGGACACCCGTCAACTGGAGAGTTCGGACGATGTCGTCGCGCAGGATCTCGATGGCACGTTCGACTCCGCGCCGCCCGCCCGCCATCAGTCCGTACAGGTACGCCCTGCCGACGAACGTGAAGTCGGCCCCGAGCGCGAGCGCGGCCACGATATCGCCACCGGTGAGGATCCCGGTGTCGAGGTAGATCTCGGTGTCCGAACCGGTGAGTGCGTCCTTCACCCGTGGCAGCAGACGAAGGGGCACCGGTGCACGGTCGAGCTGCCGGCCCCCGTGATTCGACAGGACGACGGCGTCGGCGCCGTGCTCGGCGCATCGGCGGGCATCGTCGACCGTCTGCACGCCCTTGACGACGAGCCGTCCGCCCCACTCCCTGCGCAGCCAGTCGAGATCGTCGAAGGTCAGGGTCGGGTCGAACATCTCGTTGATGAGCTGGGCGACAGAACCCGGATAGGAGTCGAGGGACGCGAAACTGAGCGGCTCGGTGGTGAGGACGTCGACCCACCACCCGGGGTGGCGCGCGATGTCTGCGAACGTGCGCGCGCCCAGGGCCGGAGGGACGGTCATCCCGTTGCGCACGTCGCGCAGTCTGGCGCCTCCGACGGGGGTGTCGACGGTGACGACGAGAGTCCCGTATCCGGCGCGGTGGGCGCGGTCGACGAGTGCCATGGACTTGTCGCGGTCACGCCACAGATAGAGCTGGAACCACCGCTGCGCGTCCGGCGCCGCGGCGCCGACTTCCTCGATGGACGCGGTGCCCATCGTGGAGAGCACGAACGGCATGCCGTACTTCTCGGCGGCGCGGACACCGGCGATTTCACCCTCCGAGTTCATGAGTCGGGTGAACCCGGTCGGGGCGATTCCGAACGGCAATCCGCTGACGTGCCCGCCGACCGTGGTCGAGATGTCCGTCGACGAGACGTCACGCAGGATCCCGGGCTGGAATTCGATGTCCCGGAAGGTGCTACGTGCCCGCCCGAGCCCGATCTCCTGCTCTGCTGCGCCGTCGACGTAGTCGAACACCATCCGCGGTACGCGCCTGCGGGCAATCTTTCGCAGATCCCCTATGGTGCAGGCTTTGTCGAGTGCCACCTGCCGGCGCTCCAGGCTCGGGCGTTCGAATCGAACGTAGGGCTTGACGCCCGCCCAGGAGGGGGTCTTCACGTCGTTGCATCCTGCCGCGCGATTCCGGGCACCGCTGCGGCCTGTCCGACGGCCGCATTGTTCCTCTGCCGAGGGACCAGCAGTGCGGCGATCGCGCCGATGACGGCGATCAACGCGAACAGATAGAAGGCGGGTGCGACATTCGATCCGTTGGCGATCACCAGACCGGTCAGCGTCGGACCCGTCACGCCGCCGAGCCTGCCAACGGAGGCAACCCACGCTGTTCCGGCCGCCCGGCTCGATGCCGGGAAATACGAGGCGGCGAAACCATAGATCAGCACCTGAGCGCCGATCGTTCCGGCACCGGCGACGAAGGCGAGGGCGAACAACAACCACGAGGACACGTCCGTGCTGAGGACCAGGATCGCCACCGCGGCACTCGCTAGTGACGCGGCGGTGACAGCTTGCGGGCCGATCCGGTCCGACAGCCGGGACGCGAACAGCGGCACGATGATGGCCCCGGCATTGAGGACCAGCAGGAACGTCAGTGCGGAGCTGCTGCCGAATCCGGACGACTGCATCAACTTGGGCAGCCACGTGTTCAGCGCATAGGTCAGCAGCAGCCCGCATGCACTGAGCAGCCCGAACAGCAGGGTCGCGCGCCGCAACTCCCGGGTGAACAGGGCCCGCGGCCCCACCTTCTCACCCGGGCGCGGGGGCTCCGGACGATCGATTCCGGCGCGGTCGGCGATGCGGTTCGCCTCGTCGACCCTGCCGCGGGCGAGCAGGAAGCTCGGCGACTCGGGCAGCAACTTCAGCATGATCGGCACGAACACCAGGAGCGGTACGAGGCCGATCCAGTACATGGCCCGGACACCGAACGCGTCCACCACCACGAGCCCGAGCAGGGACGCCAGAACACCGCCGCCGGGGAAACCGGCCCACACGATAGCGCTGTAGGTGTGGTTCTTCCCCTTGGGTGAGAACTCGACCGCCATGGCGGCGGCCAGTGGAATGAGTGCGCCGACCCCCACACCGACGAAGAAGCGTGCCACTCCGAACAGTGTGGCGTCGGGGGCTATGGCGCACACGCCCATCCAGGCCGAGAACCACCCGGTGGCCGTGATCATCAACGTTCGGCGCCCGAGACGGTCGGCGATCCCGCCGACGAGGATCGAGCCAACCAACATTCCGACGAGCGCGTAGCTCCCGATCACTCCGGCTCGTGCCGGGGTCAGGTTCCACGCCGGGTCGGCGAGCATCGACGGGAGGGTGGTCCCGTAGGCCACCATGTCGTAGCCCTCGAACACGACGGCCAGCAGGCACAGCAGAAGCACGACGCGCGCCGATGTCCCGGCCCCTTCTCGTTGTCCCGTGGCTGATTGATCGCTCATGTCGGCTTCTCTCTCGCAATGGTGTGAGGGTTCATCGGGGCGACTGGCGAGTGGCCGTCGGGTCTGGCTGCGCCACACCGAACCGGGGACCTACGCCGACCATTCGCCGGCTGAGTTGCCCCCGGAGGCGGCCCTCGCTGTGCTGCACGTCACGGTATCCGCCGGTCGGGAATAGCTCCAATGAATGTTTGACATACCCCCATCGATGGTGTCTATTGCAGTTCATGACCGACTTCGACCTGAATCTCGTGCGGACGTTCCTGCTCCTGTACGAGACACGGAGCGTCACACGCACTGCCGAACGCCTCTCGCTCACCCAGCCGTCGGTCAGCCACGCCCTGAGCCGGATGCGGAAACAGTTCAACGACAGCCTCTTCAGCCGATCGCCGTCAGGTCTGCAGCCGACGGAACTGGCGAGTGCGATGTATCCGAGGCTTCGTCAGGCGTTCGAGGTCATCGACACCACGGTAAGCGGTGTCGGCCAGTTCGATCCCGCGACGTCGCGCCGCACCTTCCGACTGCACGCCACCGACCTCGGTGAAGTGAGTCTGCTGCCGCCGGTGCTCGGTCTCGTCGCGGAGACTGCTCCCGGGGTCGACGTCCACATCATTCCGCTCAACTTCGCCGTGGTCGAGACCGAACTCAGGCAAGGTCAAGCCGACGCCGTCATCTGCACCCCAAGGATCACCGCCCCCGACTTCGAACGCGACGTCCTGCTCCGTGACAGCTACTGCGGAATCTGCAGCGCATCGCATCCGCGTGTCGGAACCGATCCGACGCTCGACGAATTTCTGAGCGAGCGTCACGTTGCCGTCGATGTGAGCGCCGGCCACACGGACGTCGACCGGTCGCTGTCCCTGCTCGGCCACTCGCGCGACGTCGCGTTGCGTATCGCGCATTTCGCGGCGCTACCGCAGCTGATCGAGAAGACGCCCCATCTCTCGATCATCCCCCGGTCGGTCTCCGACAAGTTCCGCCGGATGGCCGACGTGAAAACGTTCGAACTGCCGTTTGCCGTTCCCGCTGTCGAGATTTCGCTCTACACCTACAAGAGGGTCCTCCCGGACCCCGGCACCGAATGGTTCCGCGCCACCGTGCGAAAAGCCCTGGGCTGACTGCTACTCGACGTCCCGCTCTGCTCCGCATTCGAGAATGGGGATACGGGACAGCTCCAGGCGCTAAATATGGTGGTAGGAAGCGCTTTTCAAAGTATCGATAACGGTTATTATGTCAACTAAACTGCACCGCACTGCATCCGATGAGTCAAACGCGCCCCCTAACTCCGCACCGAAAATGTCGCCGGCTCGGCTTTCGTCGCGCGCGAGGATTTCAAGCTCATCCGGAATACGCTACCGGTGACTAGCGGCACAGGCCGACTTCGACAACGTCGCCGAACACTGGCAATCACGATCGCCACGGTGGCAACCGCACTCGCGGTTCCCTACCAGCGCGTACGACGTCTGGAGATCGGGCAACGCCTCGACCCCGATCTCTCCGCCCACTACTCGCGGTGGCTCACCGACCGCGAGCAGCAGTCCATCTCCCTATCCCTCGTCGACACGGCTTGACAGCAATAGGGAGCATCCATCTTCATAGACGCAACCGCATCTTGGGTCCGCGGCATGCACCGCATCGCCGATAAGCGTGATTCGGCCCCGTGACCAGGTCGGTAGCGGAAACCGGAATGGGAACCGCACTTGCGCTCGAAGATGGGAGGGACGTCGCCATAATGCTGGGCGAGCACCACTACCTCGATGCTCACTATCTGCACGCCGATCGGCGGAGCAGGCCGACAGCCTCAGCGAAGAGATCGACCCAAATCGCACCGATACCGATACCGATACCGATATCGGTTCGACGTCGATGGGTCGGGACGGATGACACAGCGATGGTCGCAGCCTCGGAGCGCACGCGAACTGATCGAAGTGGCGATGCGGACATGCTCGGGCATTCCCGCACCACCACTTCTGGATGTTCCATTGCTCGCCCGGCTAGTGGGCGGATAACCGACGGAGACGGTCAGTCGGTGATGGCGACGGTCTTGCCAGTGGCAGCCGATTCCGCGGCCGCGTTGGCGAGGACGAGTGCGGCCACACCGTCGTCGAATCCGGGTGAGCATGGGTCGCCGGTGCGGATGGAGAGGGCGAACGCGTCGAGTTCGGCGCGGTAGGCCTGAGCGTAGCGTTCGAGGAAGAACGGGAAATATGCGGGGGCTTCCTCGGTGCCGTTGCTGCCGTACCGGCGTACTGTCGTCGGCGCGACATTGCCGGCAGTCAGCATGCCGGTGGATCCGAAGGCTTCGAGGCGCTGGTCGTATCCGAAAGCGCAATGGCGCGAGTTGGTGATGTTGACGATTTCGCCGTCGCGTCCGCGCAGAATGATTGTCGCAGCATCGAAGTCGCCGAGCGCTTTGGTGTCGTCGTGGAAAGAATTGGTGCCCATAGCCGACACTTCGACGATGTTCGGGAGGAAGAAGCGCGCCATGTCCAGGTCGTGAATGGTCATGTCGCGAAAGATTCCGCCCGACGCAGCAATGTAATCCCGCGGTGCGGGTGCGGGATCGCGACTGGTGATCAGGAGTTGTTCGAGTGCACCGATCGCTCCGGCGGCGACCTGCGTGCGGATCGAGGCGAAGTGAGGGTCGAAACGCCGGTTGAAGCCGAGCATGATCGGGACGGCATGTTCTTTGATGCGTTCGCGACAGTCGAGGACGGTGTCGATGTCGAGGTCGATGGGCTTTTCACACAGCACGGCCAGACCGTGCGCTGCAGAAGCGGACATGAGATCGACGTGTGTGGGCGTCGGTGAGGCGATGACGACGCCGTCGAGGGTCGAGTCGGCGAAGACCTCGTCGGGGTCTTGGACGGCGCGCCCGGCGGTTCGTGAAGCCAGTGCACGAGCACCGTCGATGAACGGGTCGGCGATCATGACCAGCTCGAGTTCGGGGTGGTCCGCGATGTTACGGGCATGTACCTGCCCGATGCGGCCGGAGCCGAACAGGGCGAGACGTAGTTTGGTGGAAGACACGTCGGTCCTTTATAAGTGGGTTCGGTCGTCCGCGGTGCGACGACATTCGGAAAATGCGATCGGGACGTCAGGACAGTCTGGCGGCCGCTTCGAACGAGGCGAGCGCGGTGGCGCGTGCCTTGATCAGGCCCTCTTCGACGGGCGTGCGGCGGTGTTCTTCGGAGATGATCTCGACGCCCCACTTGCCGGTGTAGCCGGCGTCGAGCGTGCGACGGATGAACGTCGCTGTATCGAATGCGCCTTCACCGCAGTACTTGCGGTAGTTGGTCGAGTCGTCGAAGACAGCGGCCAAGCCGGTGCGCCGCTCATCCGTTCCGTCGTCGATTTCCACGTGCACGACGCGATCGATCGGCACCACTTTGTAGAGTTCGTCGTGCGACAGGCCCGCTTTGTAGGTGTGCCATATGTCGACCAGAAGCCCCGCCGAGGGGCTGTCGGAGCCGGTCACCACGTCGACGGCTTCATGGGTGGTGCGCAGATGGGAGAACGGTGTTGCCTCGAGGGCCAGCCGGACTCCCGCTTCTTCTGCTTCGTCGGCCAGGTCGGAAAACGCGCTGACCAGAGTGGCCAAAGGCAAGGGTTCGTCGGTCATTCCTGCACCGGCTTTGATGTGACTGGCGCCGAGCGCGGTGGCAGCTTCGAACAGGTCTGCGCGTACGCGGTCCGCGGCGGCGCGTTCGGAGCCTGTGGTCCACCAGTTGTCGAGGAATTCGACCTCGACTGTTCCAATGCCCGCGTCGCGGATCAGCTGTGCCAGGCGGTCGTAGCCGATGGTGTCGCGCGCATTGATCAGGTCGGTGTGTACCAGGCCGATGCCGGCCCATCCTGTCTTGGCGACCAAGGCAATGCGCTCTTCGATGGGCACGGGGCTGGTTTCGTCGGGGAGTCCGGGTGCTGTGTTTCCTGCGCTGACCCAACAGGTGGCGATGAGTTCCGGTGTCATGGTGTCCTCGTTCTGGTTGTTCATGCAGACTCCACGTCGATGGCGGCGCCGCGCGACTTCTCGGAGCGGTAGCAGGCATCTACGATGCGAGCGACGGACAATGCGTCCGACACCGGTGCGACGTTGGGTGCGCCGTCACGAATGCTGTCGACCCAGCCCTGCATTTCGATGTGGAAGTTACTGATGTTCTCGAGTTCAGGGAGCTCGGAGAATTTGTTCGCTTCGGTGCGGGCGAAGGGCGGGGTGAAGTGGCTCTGTGTCCATTCTGTCCACCCGGCTCTGTATCCGCCTCGGTCTGCGTCGACGTAGACCTTCAGTCTCTGCGGAAGGATACCGACCTCGATCACGCCGTGGGTGCCGTGGACGATGATGCGCGAACTCTCGAACCATTCGAGCCGGTCGTGACCGTCGAAGCTGAACGTCATCGACATGTCCGGGTAGTTGAGCAGTACGGCAGCTGAATCCTCGCGGCTCTTCTCGTCCGACAGGCGAGCGCTCTTGTGTACTCGAGCGTTGACCGATTCGGGTGCACCGAAAACCCGTACCAGCGCGTCGAGCATGTGGCATCCGAGGATCCAGAGCACACCGCCCATGTCGGCGGGTTGATTGAGGTGCTGGGTGAGGTGTTCCCCGGCCAGTGCGGCTCCGCGTGCGGAGACGGTGACGACCTCGCCGATGACGCCGGACTCGATCAGTTCCTTGGCGCGTGTCACCGACGGGGCGAGCCGCACGTTGTAGCCGATCTGCACGATCTGGCCGGGCTGGGCGGCAACCTCGGCGTCGCGCAACGTCACAAGATCGGCGACGGTCCCGCCGCCCGGCTTCTCCACGACGACCGACTTGCCCGCGTCCAGGGCTCGCAGCGCGTGGGGCACCATGTCGCGGCTCTTGGAGTGAACCATGATCGCGTTGATGCTCGGGTCGCCGAGCACTTCGTCGATGCTGCGGGCTTCGAGGTCGTATTTGTCGGCGAAGTACTTCAGGCGGGAGTCGTCGTCGGCGGCGGCGATCACGGAGACGCCGTTGATCTCGCGCAGTGCTCGCACTCGCGCGGACGCGTGCGGGTGGGTGATGCCGAGCAGGCCCACCACGATCGGATCGGACACATCGTCTCCTGTTGCTTTGGGACCGCTCCGGTGTGCGAGAACTTATTTGTGCGGGCGGTCGCGGGTGTTCGATGAGGTACATATGGCACCGGGGCAGAATGAATCCGATGGATTCGGTCTGCGGGTGCCGCAAGCCACTGTCACTGAGTGGACGAGTCGTCCATAGTGTTGCATGCTGCTTTGCAGGGGGTCAAGAAGGTAGTGCGTTCGCCGCCGAGGAGCGCGGGGCCTCGGATAGTCGTGCGACGTCGAAGCCCAGGTACCGAGAGAGTTCGGCTGCCCCCCAGAGCACCAGATCCGTCACGGATCGGCCGTGCGCTGGCTGTGCCAGTACGCCGTCGCGCAGGCCGCTGACCGACAAGGAGGCGGCAACATCACCGCGATGATCGAAGATCGGGGCGCCGACCGCGGCGATCCCGGGCGTGACGGTGTTGTCGCTGAGCGCGAAGCCGAGCGATCGGATCTCATCGAGTTCGGCGTAGAGCGTCGAGCGCGAACCCATGTGCAGCAGGTCCTCGCTGAGCGCCGCGGAGGCGTACTCGTCCCACGCCGCGCGGTCTTCGAACGCAAGCAGTGCCCGCGGCGCGGCGCCGACGTGCAAGGGCAACGACCGACCCAGCCGCAGAACGCGGCTGTTCACTCGTATCCCGTCGACGCGTTCGATGCACACCGCTCGCGTCCCGTGCCGAACGCACATGAAGGTGGTCTCGCCCGTAGCCTCGTGAATTGCACGCAGCACCGGCCCCGCGGCGCGTCGAATGTCGAGGCGACGGGTCAATTCGCCGGACAATGAGAGCAGCCGACCGCCGACGCGGTATGCGCCCCTGTGCCCGATCTGTTCGACCCAGCCGATCTCGGACAGGGTCGCGAGCATGCGATACACCGAGCTGACCGGCTCGTCGAGGATTTCCGTGAGGCGGGTCGAGGTGGCGATGCGTTCGCGCGCAAGCGCTTCCATCAGCGCGCCGGCCCTCACGATCAATGCAGGGGCGCGTGTCTCCGACGGCTGGGCCACCCCGTTGTGTGTCGCGTCGGACCGAGGGCCCGTCGCCTGCGCGCGAGCCATCGCAGCAGCCAGTGCTTCGGCCGCAACGGTGAGGACCCGCCCAGCTACGTCTTGTTGGGCCAACACACTTTCCCGCAGACCCGCCACGGCAATTGCGCCCGCTACACCTCCGTCGTCTCGACGCACCGGTACCGCCACCGATGCCACGCCTTCGACCACTTCGCTGTCGTCGACGCTCCATCCGCGCGCGATCGTGTTGTCGAGCAGCTCTCGCAGATCCTGCGCCGTCGTCGGAGTGCCGGACGCGAGCCGGCCGAAGGGCGCACCAGCGCATACGCTGTCCTGCACCTCCGGACTCTCGAACGCCAACAGGGCACGCGGCGCCGCACCGGCGAATCGTGGAAGCATCCGCCCCGGCCCCAGATCGAGCATGTCCACCACGGCGCCGTCGACCTGGTCCAAGCTGAGCACGCCATGTTCGTGAGGTACGCAGAAAAACACGTTCATCCCCAGCTGTTCGCGTACCCACCGCAGCTGGCGGCGGAGTTCACCCTTGTCGACGAATGCCTCCACCGCAGCATCGGACCACCGCAACAGCCCGATTCCTAGCTCCAATCGACCCTCGCCTGCCTGACGAACGACAGATATCTGCTCGAGCGCGGTCAAGATGCGGTAGACGCTCGGGCGCGGTTCGGCGACTACTTTGGCCAGCTCCGCAGGTGTTGACGGGCCGAGTCGCGCAAGTTCGTCGACGATCTGACCAGCCTTGGTGAGAAGTTGTATGGCATTCACTGGTCGACTCGTCCTCCATGTCAGGGCCTGCGTAGCTCGCGCCGATCTGCAGCGGCACCGGGCCACTGTTCACGACCGCCAAGATCATGCCGACACCGGTTGGCAGCCGGAACTGCGCCGCAGTTGCGTGGGTCACTCTCTCGGCTATGTTGATGATACTGTGTGAACATCTTGTCCACGACATGATACTAGTCGATTCGGGCGAGGTAGGCGGGAAGCCTCCGCGAAACCAGTCGACGTGTGCCCAGGAGAACCAGATGACCTATGACTTCTTGTACGACGCGAACCCCATGCGGGTGCGATTCGGGGCCGGAGCACTCACCTCGCTACCGGACGAGCTCGATCAGCTCGGACTCGAGCGCGTCCTTGTTCTCTGTTCACCAGGCCAGGAAGAGACTGCGGAGCAGGTGGCCTCCATCCTCGGCAACCGGTGCGTGGGCACCAGAGCAGATGCCGTGATGCATGTTCCTGCCGAGGTCGCCGCACGCACGAGCGCCGAAGCGGTGACTCTCGGCGCCGACGGCTGCGTCACTGTCGGCGGAGGCTCGGCCATCGGACTGGGCAAAGCCATCGCCCTCGAACACGGCCTGTCCATTGTCGCAGTTCCCACCACCTACGCAGGTTCCGAAATGACTCCTGTCTGGGGCATGACGACCAACGGACGCAAGGAGACCGGACGAGACCCGAAGGTGTTGCCGCGCAGCGTCGTCTACGATCCCGACCTGACCATCGGCCTTCCGGTCGAGATGTCCGTCACCAGCGGCATCAACGCCATGGCACACGCGGTCGAAGCACTCTACGCGCCCGACATCAGTCCCATCATCGCTCTGATGGCCGAAGACGGCGTGCGGGCACTGGCCTCCGCGTTGCCGAAGATCTTTGCCGCGCCATCGGATTCGCAGGCCCGAAGCGACGCGCTCTACGGGGCGTGGCTGTGCGGCGCGACACTCGGCGCCACGACGATGTCGCTGCACCACAAGCTGTGCCACGCGCTCGGCGGCACCCTCAACCTTCCGCACGCCCCGACCCACTCCGTCGTGCTCCCGTACGTTCTGGCGTTCAACCAACCCCACGCCGCCGACGCCGTCGCAGCACTCTCTCGGGCACTTCCCGGTACCGCAGACCCCGCCACGAGGCTGTGGGAACTCGCAGGCGATCTGAAAGCGCCGCGCTCTCTCGCCGAACTGGGAATGAAAGAAGACGACATCGATCGCATCGCCGAGGAGGCGACAAGCCGCTCCTACGGCAATCCTCGCCCGATCACACACGCAGCGGTCGCCGCCATCGTGCGCGCGGCATGGGCAGGTGAAGCACCCACCGACTTCGACGCCTAGACCGCGACCGTTCGTCGCCTGCAGAAACGTATCCGCACCAGACCAGCGAGAGCCTACATGACCGAACACACCTACATGGCCCCCGAAGCAGTACAGCCTCCGGACACCACCGAGTTCACCGAAGCCCAGATCGCCGTCGAAGAATCCCTGACGCGCACCGTGCTTCGCTCGTTCGACGACTGCACCGACCCGAGACTGACGCAACTGATGCAGTCGTTGGTCCGGCACCTGCACGCGTTCATTCGCGACGTCCGCCTGACCGAAGAGGAGTGGAACACCGCGATCTCGTTCCTCACCGAGGTCGGACACATCACCGACGACCGACGTCAAGAGTTCATCCTGCTCTCCGACGTACTCGGGGCGTCGATGCAAACAATCAACGTCAACAACGTCGCTCACGGTGATGCCACCGAAGCAACAGTGTTCGGGCCATTCTTCGTGGACGACGCACCGCTCATCGACAACGGCGGTGACGTCGCCGGAGGCGCCGCCGGTCAACCATGCTGGGTCGAAGGCACCGTCCGCGACACCGACGGCAATCCCGTCCCGAATGCCCGCATCGAGGTGTGGGAGGCCGACGAGGACGGCTTCTACGACGTCCAATACGACGATTCCCGGGTCTCGGGGAGAGCGCATCTGTTCAGCAACGAGGAAGGCCGTTACTGGTTCTGGGCGCTGACCCCCACCCCATATCCGATCCCGCACGACGGGCCCGTCGGCCGCATGTTGGCCGCGACCGGACGCTCTCCCATGCGCGCGTCACACCTGCATTTCATGGTCACCGCCCCAGGTCTGCGCACCCTGGTCACCCACATCTTCGTCCGAGGCGACGAACTACTCCGCCACGACACCGTATTCGGCGTCAAGGAGTCGTTGATCAAAGACTTCGTGGAGCAACCCGCAGGCACGCCGACTCCGGACTGCCGCGACATCGGCGAATCAAACTGGGCCAGAGCTAATTTCGACATCATCCTTGCGCCCGCCGTCGCCGGCAATCACCCCGTCGTCAACTGACCGGAGACGGTGGTGCACCGGCGAGGCAGGCGAGCAGCCGACCCGCACTCGCCGCTCGCGTTCCCCCGCACGCTGCCCTGTTCCCTGAGAGGCCCAGACATGACTCACCCCGCATCGCCACCGTCCACCGTCGCCGCACATCTTCCGCCCAACGAACCAGGACCGCACTCGAAGCGGCTCGGCATGATCGCCGTGGTCGCAACCTTCGGCGGACTGCTGTTCGGATACGACACCGGAGTGGTCAACGGTGCCCTCAAGCCGATGAAGGAAGACCTCGGGCTCACACCCTTCACCGAAGGATTCGTCGTCAGTGCCTTGGTGATCGGTGCAGCGTTCGGCGCATTGATCGGTGGGCGACTCTCGGACAGGTTCGGCCGCCGCAACAACATCTTGATGTTGGCCGGGGTCTTCGCGTTCGGCACGCTCGGATGCGTCTTCTCCCCCACCTGGGAGGTCCTCGGCGCGTTCCGCTTCATCCTCGGCCTCGCCGTCGGCGGCGCCTCGGTCACCGTGCCGGTCTACCTCGCCGAAGTCGCCCCCTTCGAAAAGCGCGGCTCCCTCGTCACGCGCAACGAGGTCATGATCGTCTCGGGTCAGTTCGCTGCCTTCGTGATCAACGCAATCATCTTCAACGTCTGGGGCGAGCACTCCGCGGTGTGGCGGTTCATGCTCCTCATAGCGGTGCTCCCCGCATTCGCACTGTTCATCGGAATGCTTCGCATGCCCGAAAGCCCGCGTTGGCTCAGCTCCCAAGGCCGCGACGACGACGCACTCGCCGTTCTGCATCAAGTCCGTTCACCCAGGCGCGCAGAGGCCGAGATGGCCGAAGTCCACCAGCTCGCCGAAGAGGAAGAAAAGGCGCAGACCGGGGGATGGACCGACCTCGCTGTGCCGTGGATTCGGCGCCTGGTGTTCATCGGCATCGGCCTCGGAATTGTCCAGCAGGTCACCGGCATCAACTCGATCATGTACTACGGCACCCAGCTGCTCGAGGACTCGGGATTCTCCGCAAACGGAGCCATCGTCGCCAACACACTCAACGGCCTGTTCAGCGTCCTCGGCATCACAGTGGGCATCATGCTCATCAACCGCGTCAACCGGCGCACCATGCTCCTCGTCGGATACGGGCTGATCACGACTTTCCACATCCTCATCGGATTGTCGGCTCTGCTCATTCCCGACGGATCCGTGATCAAGCCGTATCTCATTTTGGCGTTCGTGGTCTGTTTCGTGTTCTCCATGCAAGGAACTCTCGGGCCGCTGGCGTGGCTCATGCTCGCGGAAATCTTTCCCCTGAAGATTCGCAGCCTGGCAATGGGAGTGTGTGTCTTCGTATTGTGGATGACCAATGCCGGAGTCGCGTTCGGTTTCCCGCCGGTGGTGGCGTCGCTGGGAATTGCACCGACATTCTTCATTTTCGCCGGTCTCGGGGTCCTGTCGTGGATCTTCATCGTCAGATACGTCCCGGAAACCCGTGGGAAAACCCTCGAAGAATTCGAAGAAGAATACAGCGCCGCATATTCTGCTCGCCGTTGAACCGACAAACCGTCTAACTTGGAAAGGGGCGCCACGCATGGCAATTGTTGTCGCCGTATCGGACAACTCGGAGGGGACAGCAGCTCTGTATGCGGCAATCTCCGAAGCACGCCGGTTCGATACGAACCTCGTCGTCATCAACCTCGCGTTGCATGACCTCGACGTCGCAGAACTACCCACCGATGTGCCTATCGAGGTGATCGAACGTATCGGTCGCGACGATCGCGATCCGGTGCAGGCCGTGTTCGACGAGCTCGCCGCGCACGAGGTGAGCAGGCTCGTCCTGGGCATCAGGCACCGATCACGGGTGGGCAAAGCACTGCTCGGGAGCGTCACGCAACGACTGATTCTCGACTCTCCTGTTCCTGTGCTCGCTGTTCAAGCCGAACATCGACAGCTGTAGGAACAACGCCCGAACCCAGGCGCGCAATGTCAGTTCCACCCTACAAACGACAAACGAACATACGAGCTCGGTAAGCGAGTTCGATTACCGAAATCGAGCCCATCCCATTCACCTGTACCGGTCGGCCGTAACAGCGCAATGGTGTTACGGCGACAGGCCGTTGTGCACCCAGGTGTTTGTCGACGCATTTCTCAGCAATGCGTCGGAAAGGCATGGCGGTCAATCACGCCGAGGTGCCCGGCATTCTCGTCGACCCCACAACATCCGCTGCACCCCAACTGGTAGCGGCGGATGCTGCCGCGCAGGTGTTGCCGACTGCCCGCCGCGAGGCCGTGCCGCTCGCCTTCTACGACCTCACCCGCGGCCGGCGGCCAGCGACGACGGGGCCATCGTGGCGATCGCCGCCAAACTGCGGACCGTCGCCTACGTCATCGCGCAGGAGCTGATGATCGCCACCAACGAGGCGGCGGCACTGGGGTGAGCCGAGCGGGGTTGCCGATCCTGTTCCGCAACCACCGGCCCAAACCGGTCGCGGCAACACCGACGAGCTGATGCACGAGATCGCCTCCGCGGCCGGGGATCCGGGCCTGTTCGCGAAATTGCGTGCGCGACTGCTCTCCACCCTGCGGGCCGAGACCTACGATCCGACGGTGCACGGCCACTATGGGCTCCGGCTGAGCGCTTACCCTCGCCTACGCTGCGTACGAGTTCCGGGAGGCGCTGATTCCGCTGCAGGGCATCACCCCCAACCGCTGCGATGCCACAGCCACCGAGTTGCGGAACAGAGCACTCGTAGCCGACTTCCCGAGGCCTTGCCTCATGAACTGCCAGTTCTCAGGTCTGCGCAGCTTCACCAACTCGTGCAACCTCTCGACATCCTCCTCGTTGGTGAAGAACGCGCCGTGCGAGCAACAGCCGTCGTCGGTCGGCCCGCGATGATCCCCTGGCACGCCGGAGTACGAACACGCACGTCCAATGCGAGAGCAGCCACGTCACGTCCGCGGCGATGAGGTGCTCGGAGTTGTCGGGATCGAGGAACTGTACCCACTCCCGAGGGAAAGTCGAGCCCCACCTCGGGGCTGGGCGCCATTCGATCAGAGAGGAGTCAGATGTGACTCGTAAGGTCCACGTCGCCGGGGTCGGGATGATCCCGTTCACCAAGCCCGGCAAGAGCGAGAACTACAACGTCATGGGTGAGACCGCTGCCCGCGCAGCATTGCGTGATGCCGGCATCGAGTACTCCCTCGTTCAGCAGGCCTACGTGGGGTACGTGTACGGCGACTCCACGGCCGGCCAGGCCGCCCTCTACGGACTCGGGCTGACCGGAATCCCCGTCTTCAACGTCAACAACAACTGCGCCACCGGCTCGTCGGCGCTGTACCTGGCCCGCCAGGCCGTCGCCAGCGGTGCCGTCGAGTGTGCTCTGGCGGTCGGGTTCGAGCAGATGAAACACGGTGCGCTCAAGCGGGTCTGGGACGACCGTCCGGCGCCGATGTTCCGCATGGACGACCTGATGACCGAGCTGCAGGGGTTCGACGACGAGGCCCCGCGCGCGGCCCAGCTGTTCGGCGGCGCGGGCGTTTCCCACATGCAGAAGTACGGCACGAAGCCGGAGACGTTCGCGAAGATCTCGGTCAAGGCCCGCAAGCACGCGGCCAACAACCCCAATGCCGTCTTCCGCGACCTGCTCACGGACGAGCAGGTGCTCGAGTCGCCGCACATCTTCGGCCCCTTGACCAGATACCAGTGCTGCCCACCGACCTGCGGCGCCGCAGCGGCGGTGGTGTGCAGCGAAGAGTTCGCCCGCAAGCACGGGCTGGCGGCGGACGTGGTGATCGAGGCGCAGGCCCTGACGACCGACACCGCCAGCACGTTCGAGGACCGGGACATGATGAAGGTGGTCGGCTACGACATGACCGCAGCGGCCGCCGCCCAGGTGTACGAGGCTGCGGGCATCGGCCCCGAGGACGTACAGGTGGTCGAACTGCACGACTGCTTCTCCGCCAACGAGCTCATCACCTACGAGGGACTGGGTCTGACCCCCGAGGGCACCGCCGAGAAGTTCATCCTCGACGGCGACAACACCTACGGCGGCCGGGTGGTCACCAACCCGTCGGGTGGTCTGCTCTCCAAGGGGCACCCGCTCGGCGCCACCGGACTGGCCCAGTGCGCCGAACTCGTGTGGCAACTCCGCGGCCAGGCGGGGGCGCGCCAGGTGGAGGGCGCGCGGATCGCGTTGCAGCACAACCTGGGACTCGGTGGCGCGTGCGTGGTCAGTATCTTCAAGAAGGTGGGCTGACATGGCACTCGATCCGGCCGTCATCGGCAAGGTGATTCCCGGCCACCAAGTGAACGTCGAGCGTGGGCGTCTGCGTTTTTTCGCGCAGTCCATCGGCGAGACCAACCCGATTTACTTCGACGCCGAGGCCGCCAAGGCGGCCGGGCACCGCGACGTACTGGTGCCGCCGACCTTCTTGTTCTGTCTGGACATGGAGAAGCCGGACCCATTCGCCCTCATCCGCGAACTCGGGATCGACATGCGGTACGTGCTGCACGGCGAGCAGGCGTTCAAGTACCACTCGCCGGCCTACGCCGGCGACACGCTGGCCTACAACGGCACGGTTGCCGACGTGTACTCGAAGAAGAACTGCGCGTTGGACTTCCTCGTCCGGACGGTCGACGTCACCCGTGACGGCGAGCCGATCGCCCGCCTCACCAACACCCTCATCGTCCGAAACCCGAAGGCGCAACGATGAAAACAGGCGACTCTCTCCCCGAATTGCAACTTGCCGACATCAGCCGCACCACGCTGGCGCTCTATGCGGGCGCCTCCGGCGACCACAATCCGATGCACATCGATCTCGACGTCGCGCGCTCCGGCGGCATGGACGACGTGTTCGCCCACGGCATGCTGTCGATGGCATACCTAGGTCGACTGCTCACCAATTACGTTCCACAGGAACAAATCTGCTCTTACAGCGTACGATTCGCCGCCATCACCCCGCTGCACGCGAAGCCGACCTGCAGCGGAACCGTGACCAAGGTCGAGGACGGCCTGGCACATCTGGACCTCACCGTCACCCTGGCCGACGGAACGGTCACCCTCCGCGGCGACGCCGTCGTCGCCGCCTGACCTGCACCGCACCACCGAAAGGACACCCGCTATGGGCAAGCTCGACAACAGGACAGCCATCGTCAGCGGATCGGGCCGCGGCATCGGCCGTGCCATCGCCATGAAGTTCGCGGCCGAGGGCGCGAGTGTCGTGGTCAACGACCTCGACCCGGGGCCGGCCAAGGAGACGGTCGAGGAGATCGTCGCGGCCGGCGGTAAGGCCGTCGCCTGCATCGGCTCCGTCACCGAGGAAGGCTTCGCGGACCGCTTCGTCGCCACCGCCGTCGACACCTTCGGCGGCCTCGACATCATCGTCAACAACGCCGGCTTCACCTGGGACAATGTCATCCAGAAGATGACCGACGAGCAGTGGGACACCATCCTCGACCTGCATCTGAAGGCTCCCTTCCGGATCCTGCGCGCGGCACAGCCGTACATCAAGGCGAACCCGACCGACCATCACCGCAAGGTCGTCAACATCTCGTCCAACGCCGGTGTGGTCGGCAACGCCGGCCAGTCGAATTACGCGGCGGCCAAGGCGGGCATCATCGGATTGACCAAGACCCTCGCCCGAGAGTGGGGCCGCTACAACGTCAACGTCAACGCAGTTGCCTACGGCCTGATCAACACCCGTCTGACGGAGGTGTCCGCCGACGGCAACTCCACCATCGACGTCGGGGGCCGGGAGATCAAGGTCGGCGTCAACCCGCAGCTGCTCGCCGCAGCCGAGCGGTCCATCCCGCTGGGCCGGGCAGGCCGTCCCGACGAGGCAGCCGGCGCAGTGTTCGCCCTGTGCCTGCCCGAGACCGACTACGTCAGCGGCCAGTGCCTGGTCTGCGACGGCGGCAGCCGCTAACTATCCCGACAGGAGTGGTCCCATGTACTTGACTCAGTCACTGCATCGCGCGGTGCAGCAACGCCCGAACCAGCTCATGACCGTGTGCGGGGACCGCGTCCACACCAGCGCCGAGACCGGAGACAGGGTCGCCCGTCTCGCGGGCGCTCTGCTCGGTCTCGGTCTGGGGGTCGGCGACCGCGTCGGCATGCTGTCGCTCAATTCCGACCGGTACCACGAGTACTTCTTCGCCACCTGGTGGATAGGCGGCGTGGTCAACCCGCTCAACACCCGCTGGAGCGCCGCCGAGATCGCGTTCGCCCTCGAAGACTCACAGACGACGGTACTGCTGGTCGACGACACCTTCGTACCGCTGCTGGACGAGATGCGCACACTCTTCCCGTCGCTGCGAGCAGTGGTGCACTGCGGCGACCGACCGACACCGGACGGGCTTCTCGGTTACGAAGACCTGATCGCCACCACCGAAGCCGTAGAGGACCTGCGCATGGGCGGGGACACACTGGCAGGGATCTTCTACACCGGTGGCACCAGCGGCCGGCCCAAGGGCGTCATGCTCACCCACGCCAACCTGATGACCGCGAGCCTCGGCTCGCTGGCCGCCAACCGCACCGCCGTCGCGGGCGGCCGCGCGCTGGTCTCGGCACCGATGTTCCACCTCGCTGCACTGGCCAGCTGGAATGGCCAGAACATCGCAGGCGGCATCCTGGTGACGTTGCCGTCGTTCGAACCGGCCGCGGCTCTTCGACTGATCGAGGAGCAGCGGATCAACTCGATGCTGTTGGTACCGACCATGATCCAGATGCTGCTGCGTCACCCCGACCGCGAGATCCGGGACCTGTCCAGCATCACCGGGATTCAGTACGGCGCGTCCCCGATCTCCGAGACCCTGCTGCGCGAGGCCCAGCGGACCTTCCCGAGAGCCGATTTCGTGCAGGGCTACGGGATGACCGAGGCTGGCCCCGGACTCACGTCGCTCAGCGCCGACGACCACCACGCGGCCACCCGGCTCAATTCGGCCGGCCGGCCGATGGGTCACGTCGAGGTACGGGTGGTCGACGACGGAGGCGTCGAACTCCCCCGCGGCGAGGTCGGCGAGATCATCGCCCGCGGCGGCAACATCATGGCCGGCTACTGGAATCGGCCGGAGGAGACCGCCACGGCGCTGCGCGACGGCTGGCTGTACACCGGCGACGGCGGCTACATGGACGAGGACGGTTACCTCTTCGTCGTGGATCGGCTCAAGGACATGATCATCTCCGGCGGAGAGAACGTGTATTCGACCGAGGTCGAGAATGCCCTCGCCTCCCACCCCGATGTCGTGCACTGCGCGGTGATCGGTGTTCCCGACGATCGGTTCGGCGAGCGCGTGCACGCGTTCCTGGTGATGAAACCCGGAACGTCACTGACCTGCGAGGACGTGCGCGCACACACCAAGAGACTGATCGCTGGATACAAGGCCCCACGGAGCGTCACGATCGTGGAACAGATGCCGGTCTCCCCGGCTGGCAAGATACTCAAGAGAGAACTCCGCCGGCAGTTCTCCGACCTGGCTGACCGCCCCGCGAACTGACACCCCGAGGCTGCAATGACGATCGACACATCGGACGACACACCTGCTGTCGAGCCGACCGCCAAGAAGACGCGGCGGCCGCGCAACCGAAAAGCGCAGATCATCACTGTGGCCCGGGAGCAGTTCGGGCGACGCGGCTATCACGGCGTGAACATGGAGGACATCGCTTCCGCGGTGGGCATCACCGCGGGAGCGCTGTACCGCCATTTCCCGAACAAGCAGGACCTCCTTGCTCAGGCGATACTCGACGCCGCCTCGTCGCTCACCGCCACGCTCGACGACATCGATCCCGAGGACTCGGCCTCGAACTTTCTGGCCATGTTCCGCTACTGCCTCGACAACGACTTCCGCGCCGTCCTGTTCGACCAGGAATCCCGCAACCTCGTCCCCGATCGGCGTGCCGAGGTGCAGACGGCCGTCCGGTCCGTCGTGGCACGCATCGCCGACGCCCTCCGCGCCGAACGCCCCGACCTCACCGCGGCGGACGCCGACATGCTGGCCTGGGCCATGTCGAGCGTCGCCCTTAGTCCCGCCCGGCACCGAACGACTCTGCCACGCAAACGCTTGGAAAGCCTGCTGCTGGAGCTGTTCGACAGGCTGCGGGACGCACCGATCCTGCACACCGAGGAGATACCCGCCGAGGAGGCGCACGTCTCCGGCTTCGCTCACGCCTCCCGTCGAGAAACCCTGTTGACCGCCGCAATCTCCCTGTTCCGGCAGCGCGGCTACCAGTCGGTGACGATGGACGACATCGGCGCTGCGGCGGGAATGGCGAGTTCGAGCATCTACACCTACTTCGGCAGCAAGGTCGAGGTGCTCCAGGCGATCCTTTCCCGTGGCAACGAGACCCTGCGGATGGGGTTGGTCCGGGCACTTGCCGGGGCGCAATCCCGCGAAGACGCCCTCACTCGGGTGGTGCACTCGTACGCCACTGCGGTGGCGGCACCCGACAGTGCCATCGGCATCCTCATCGAGGAGTCGACCAATCTTCCCGAAGAGGCACAGTCGCAGAGCCGCACGGGACAACGCGAGTACATCGACGAGTGGGTGCATCTGCTCGGCACCGACACCCACGAGACCCGGACCACGGTGCTCGCCGCGATCGACCTGATCAACGGCCTTTTCCGGTTGCGGCACCTGCGGGCCCGACCGCAGCACCAGGACGAGATCGAGGACCTCGCACTTCGGGTACTGGGAGTCCGCACCGACTGATCATCCACCGCCGAGGCCGACCACTCCGATCATCAAGGGCAGGAAGACGATGATCAGAATTGCGCCGACGATGTCGAAGGTGATTCCGCTTCGGATCATGGTGGTGATCCGGACTGCTCCGGAGCCGTAGACCACGGCGTTCTGCGGCGTCGAGACCGGCAGCATGAAGCCGAACGATGCGGCGAACGTGGCGGCGAGTGCAGGCACGAAGGGGTTGACCCCGGCCGCCAACGCCACCGGGATCACGATCGGCACCACGACCGCCGCCGACGCCGTGTTGCTCGTCGTCTCCGATACGGCGATGGCCAGCAGCACCGCGAAGACGGTGATGGCGACGACGCTCGTCAGGCCCAGCGAGTCCGCGACGGAGGTGCCGATCGTCTCGGCGAGTCCGGTGTCGGCGAGCAGTGCGCCGAAGATGATGCCGCTGCCGAACAGCACGATCGTGCCCCAGTCGATCTTCGCTGCGTCCCGCCAGGTCAGCGTGAACTCGCGATTCTCCCAATCGGTCGGCAGAAGGTAGAGCAACGCCGCCCCGAAGACCGCGACCATGCCCTCGTCGAGTCGGTCGCTGATCGTGCCGTAGAGGTCCGAGTCGTTGCCGGCGATCACCGCGACGACACCGGGCAGAATCCACAGCGTCACCGTCACGCCGAACGCGATGAGCGTGTTCTTCTCGGCACGCGACAGCGGACCCATTTCTGCGCGCTGCTCCGCCAGGTAATCGGCGACGCCTTCGATCCGCCGGATCTCCGGCTTGTTGAGGCGCAGCAGGATGATGGCGAGCGCGATGAACATCAGCAGGCAGATCGGGATGGCCATCACCATCCACTGCCCGAAGCTGATCCGCTCCCCCGTGGCCTCCTCGATGAGCCCGCGTCCGATGAGGTTGGGTGGGCTCCCGACCGGTGTCAGCAGGCCGCCCACGCTTGCGCTGTACGCGAGCATCAGCATGATCGCGGCACCCACCCGGAGACGCAACGGGTCGAAGTCCTCTGCGACGACGCCGCGACGCTGCATGAGTTTTGCGACGACGCCGAGGATGCCCAGGGCGGTGGGCAGCAGCATGGCCACGGTCGCGGTGTTGGATACGAACGCCGAGAGCCCGCACGTGATCGCGCCGAACGCGACGATCACGCCGGTGGTGGACTGGCCGACACGCGGCAGGGTCAGGATCCGAAACGCGAACCGCCGTGCGACGCCGTGTTTGAGCATCGCCTGAGCGAGGATGAACGCTCCGATGAACGTGAAGATCGTCGACGACCCGAACGCGGCGAGGACCTCGTCGGCCGGTGCCACGCCCAGAAACACCACGACCGCCACCCCGAGCAGCCCGCCGATCGGGATCGGCACCGCCTCGGTCACCCACAGCACGATGACGCCGAGCAGCACGCCGGCCAACGTCTGCTGGTTGGGCGGTATGTCGATCGGTAGGGCGAGGAACGCGATCGTGATCAGTGGCGCGAGAAAGAGCCCGATCGTGCGGCGGCCCTTCTCGAATCGCTCCTCGGCGGGTGAGAGATGCTGTTCGCCGAGGCTGCGATAGGTGGTGTGCCCTAGCAACGCCTTGTCGACATCGGTGCGGTCGCCCCGGTTCTCGGCTGTCATGGTCCCTCCCCTGCGACACGGATTGGTACGAAAGTAATACCCGCCAACGAACGTCCTAGTCGTTGCAACGGCATGTTTTCTCCCAGGCGGGCACGAACGACGCCTAGGCCGTCACCTTGTTTCTGGGAACGATCAGTACGGGCACCGGAGCGTGACGCAGAATCTTCGAGGCGGCCGAGCCGAGGAATACGTGGGCCGCGGGTCCGGCTGCGCCCGACCCCAGCGCCAGCATGTCGCCGGCTTCCCAGGAGACGGCCTCCACCGCTTCGCGCCAGTCGTGGCCGCTGCCGACCACGACGTCCACGTCGGGAACCGGAATTCGTGCGCGAACTGCGTTGAGCTGCTTGATGATATCGGCGCGCGTCCGGCGTGCCCATTGTTGGACGACGAGGTCCTCCGTCGATCGCTCGATCGCGCCGCCGAACATCGTCATCGGCCGCACCGTGAACGACACGATCCGCAATTGCACCGGCCACTGCCTGGCCAGCTCGGCGGTGGCAGCAACGAGACCGTTGACATCGGCCTCGCCTCCATACGCGACGGTGATCCGGCGGATCGACTCCGGCACCGGCGGGTAGCCGCGCGGAGCGATCGCGACGGGCACCGCCGCGGTATGGACCAGCCGTTCGGTGACGCTGCCCAGCGTCACCCTGCCCAGCAACCCGGACGACGACGACCCGACAACGACGAGACGCGCGTCGTGGTCGGCGACGAGTTCGATCAAACCTGTTGGAATGGAATCGGATTGGTAGACGAGGCGGGGAATGTCCATGCCCCCGGGCAGCTGGCCGACCACCCGGTCCAGTGCGTGCGAAGCCTGCTCGGTGACGTAGCCCAGGTATTCGCGTTCGATGGGGTCGTCTTTCGCAGGCCACGGCCGTTCCACGATCGCCGCGGCCACAACCTTGTCACCGGTCCAGCGTGATATCTGCACCGCCAGGTTGAGGGGCGCGGTCCCCTGACGGCTCGAGCTGAAGCCGGCGATGATCGTCATCGGGGGGATCCCTCTGCGGCGACCGGGGTGACGACGACGTGCGTCACCGGCACGCTGTGCTCGGCGCGTGCGCGGTCCACGACGTCGAAGCGGTGCCACACCGACTCTTCGGGTGGCAGTGTCGAGATGACGATCTGATCCGGACGGAACGAGTCGACGGCGGCGGCCAGGGCCCGCAGCGGCCGGTAGTCGCCCAACTCGCCGTCGGCTTCGAGGTTCTCCGCGCGCAGTGTCGCCAGCGTGTCGTCCAACCGCCGCTGTGCGACCTCTCGGGTCGCTTCCGCGACGTCGAGTGGACCGTGGGTGGCGGCAGTTCCGGTCTCGATCGGGCTGGCAGGCACGACCACGAAGTAGGTGGCATCCCGATCAGCGTCGATGCGACGAAGCTCGTCGAGCATTTCCTTGGACTGGACCGTCTGGTTCGCCAGCACCAGTACACGGTGCGGACGTGTCGTCGCCGCGACCCCTTCCACGACGGGCCGCCGGCCCACGAACCACTTGTTGGCGAGGAACAGCACGATGACGACGGCCCACGACAACAAGCTCAGCACCAGTTGCGACCGCACATCCTCTTGCAGATACATCTGCACCAGGATCGCCACGATCGCGGCCGCGGTGATGATCGACAACACCGGGAACAGCCACATCTTGACCCGTAGCTCCGAGTCCTTGGTGCGGTACCGAAGGACGATCTGGGAGACGGCGATGAGCAGGTAGACGAACAGGATGACCGCACCGCTGGAGTTCAGCAGGAAGACGAAGACCGTGTCCGGTGAGACTGCCGCGGCGATGACGCACAGAAAACCGACGACCGACGACGCGAGTATCGCGATGGCAGGCACCCCTCGACGGGTCACCCTGACCAGCTGTGCGGGTGCCTCCCGGCGCGCAGCGAGCACGAACAACATGCGGGAGGCGGTGTACATGCCCGAGTTGAGACAGCTCAACACCGCCGTCAACACCACGGCGTTCATGATGTGGTCGGCGTACGGGATCCCCATTTCGGTGAACGCGGCGACGAACGGGGACGCGGCCGCATCCTCGTCGTTCCACGGCAGGATCGTCGCCAGCAGGAACGTGGAGCCGACGAAGAACACGGCGATCCGCACGATCACCGAGTTGGCGGCCTTGGTCACCGCCCGCTCCGGGTCCGCCGATTCCGCGGCCGCGATCGTCGCGATTTCGGCGCCGACCATGGAGAAGATCACCGTGACCACACCGACGGTGATGGCCATGGCGCCGAACGGCAGGAACCCGTCATGGCTCCACAGGTTCGAGAAGTCGAGCGATTTGTTCGGCCACACCCCGAGAACGAACAGTGTGCCCAGCCCGATGAACACGACGATCGCGGCCACCTTGATCCCGGCGAACCAGAATTCGAACTCGCCGAACGACGACACCGAGAACAAATTCGTCGCGGTCATCAGAATCATCAGAACCAACGCCGACAACCACAGCGGGATGTCGATCCAATACTGGATGATCGTCGCGCCGGCGATCGCCTCGAAACCGACGACGATCACCCAGAAATACCAGTACAACCAGCCGACGGAGAAGCCGGCCCAGTTACCCAACGCGGCTCGGGCATAATCGGCGAACGATCCGGTCGACGGGTTGGCCACCGCCATCTCGGCCAGCATCCGCATGACCATGATGATCAGGACCCCAGCAAGCGCATAGGTGATGAAGGCCCCCGGCCCGGTGTCACCGATGACGACGCCCGAGCCGACGAACAGGCCTGCGCCGATCACCCCGCCGATCGCAATCATCGTCAGCTGCCGCTGGCTCAGCGCCTTCTTCAAAGTGGGTGTTGCACTCATTGCATCCCTCCGAACCTCGACGCACCGGCTACTCGCTCTCTTGGCGAGACCGGCTGTCGGATTCCGTACTCGGCTGGGCACGCGACTAGAGGGAATGAGCCGCAGGGCTTGAATCTCAATCGTAAGCCGTATCGTCCTTCCACCGAGCGAGATCGGGCAGTTGGATCCGGTGCGCGCTGCGCGTGAGTGCACCGGAACTTTCCGCCCCAGGCAGGCGACAGCGCCCTCAGAAGTGCGCACAATAGAAGGGCGCAAACGGCGCGCCGCTCACGAACGAGGTGGAGCAGCCGCAGAAGGAGTTCACGATGAATTCGAAGAAGACCGTGGCGGCAGCCGTGATCGCCGGTGCGCTGGGCTTCGGCGCACTGGGACTCGGCACCGGCACGGCGAATGCTGATCCAAAGCCACCGCCGATTCCCGGTCTCTCGGTACCCGACGTGGTTCCACCGCCCGGACAGCTGGGACAGCTGCCGTTCATCCCACCGCCGGGCCAGTTGGGACAGCTTCCGTTCGTGCCGCCACCCGGCCACTGGGACAAGCCGTGGAAATGGCTTCCTCGGTGACTCCCTACGGGAGCTGGTGACCACCAGCTCCCGTAGCGCTATCGGCAAGGCGGCCATCGTCGTTGCCTGAGCCCACTCGAACCTTTTTCGAGCGGCAATCGGACGGCGCTGAATATCCTGCTGTCTCGTGTGGCTAATCGTGCGCCCGCTCCACGACCCAGGCGGCGACTTGCGTTCGGGAGGTGAAGCCCAGTTTGGCCAGGATGTGCTCGACGTGCCCTTGTGCGGTGCGGGGTGAGATCACCAGGCGGTCGGCGATGGCCTGATTGGTCAGGCCTCCGGCGGTCAGGTCGGCGACTTGGCGTTCCCTCTTGGTCAGTCGCGTCGACGCGTCGGCGGTGGGTGTGGAGGTGGCGGACGGTTGCTCGTGGAGGGCGTAGGCGATTGCCGCGTCGAAGCCGAGTTGTTCACCCTTGCGGTGTGCCGCTCCGAATGCTTTGTCCCCGACTTCCTTCCGGGCCTTCTCCGCATATTCCTGTTGGTAGCGAATCAGATTGGAATGGATGATCGCCGTACTGCCGATCGACCGCGCCAGCCCGTCCGCGGCTCCCATCAGCACTGCGGCCCGGAGCGCATCGCGACCTTCGAAGCTGATCCAGGCCAGCGCCTCGAGGCAGCCTGCAGCGACGCGGGGGCTGCTCACCTGCTTGGTCAGCTTCAGTGATTGTTCGATGAGCTGCACCGAACGACGTGCATCAACCTGCTTCCACACCGCAATTCCCAAGGCCCACAGCGAATGCGATCGATACATCGTCTCGCCGTACGCTTCCGTGATCGCGAGCGCACGTTCGTGGCATTCGATCGCCTGGTCCGTCCGGCCGGACAGTCCATGGGCCAGACCTAACGGGTACAGGACGGCTACTTGGAGCATGTGATCTCCGCGTTCGGTGAACTCGGCGAGCGCGATCTCCAGTTTCGAGCACGCTCGTGCGAGATCACCGCTGTAGAGGGCCAGCATGCCGTCGGCGCAGTCGACGTAGGCCCGCAGTAGGGGGTCACTCGTGTGCGCGGTGAGAGTCCGCGCCTCCTCGACGAGCGCTGTCGCGGCCTGGAGGTCGCCTTGAGCGAAGGCCATTACGGTGTGGCTGTAGAGCCCCTTGATCGAATCCAAAGTGGGCGGTCCGCTCTGGCGGGCGAGCAGCTGGTCGTACCACCGTCGCCCCTCGTTGTAGAGGCCCTGGGAGCTCCAGAACAGGAACAGTGCCACGGCGATGCGCAGGCCGGCGGCGGGGTCGTCGTCGACGCTGAATTCGAGGGCCTCCCGCAGATTCGTGTGTTCCCGTTTCAGCCGGGCGATCCAGTCGAGTTGGCGGGCACTGATCCACTCGGCCTCCGCATCCAGCGCCAACGCCTCGTACCAATCCCGGTGCCGGCGACGCAACGCCACAGCCTCACCGGTCTGCTCGAGCTTCTCGTAACCGTATTCACGGAGCGTCTCGAGCATCCGAAACCGCACCACCGCCCCGTGCTCCTCCCGGATCAGAATCGACTTCTCCACCAAGGACGTCAGCGTGTCCAACAGTTCGTCCGGGTCGAGGACCTCGCCGCACACCTGCTCCGCCGCATCGAGTTCGACGCTTCCCGCGAACACCGCCACCCGCCCCCACACCAGTTGCTCACCGGCGGTGCACAACTCGAAACTCCAGTCGATACACAACCGCAGCGTCTGTTGCCGCGTCGGCGCACCCCGGCTGCCGCGGGTCAGCAGGGCATAGCGGTCGGTCAGCCGTCCCAGGATCTGCTCGGGTGACATCGCCCGCAACCGCGCCGCCGCCAATTCGATCGGCAACGGCAACCCGTCGAGCCGGTGGCAGATCCCCGCCACGGTCGCCGCGTTTTCCTCGGTGAGCGCGAACCCGGGAACCGCGGCAGCGGCGCGTTCGGCGAACAACGTCACCGCATCGTATTTGGGCAACCCCCGCAAGGAGGTCCGCCGCCCGGGATCCGGGACGGCCAGCGGCGGGACCCGCAGCACTGCTTCCCCGCCGATGCCGAGGGGTTCACGGCTGGTGGCCAGAATCCGCAACCGTGGGCACACCCGCAGCAGGGGGCCGGCGAGTTCGGCGACCGCGTCCTCCATGTGTTCACAGTTGTCGAGAACCAACAACACCTCCCGCGGGGCGAGGAACTCGATCAGCACCTCCCGCAACGGCCGCGGCGAGTGGTCCCGCACCCCCACGGCGGCGGCCACCGCGCCGACCAGCGACGACCCGTCGCGCAGTTCACCCAACTCCACCAGGCGCACACCGTCGGAGTACTCGCGCTGCACCGCCGACGCGATCCGCATCGCCAGCCGCGTCTTGCCGACACCGCCGATCCCGGTCAACGTCACCAGCCGCGACCCGGCCAGCAGGTTCTTCGCCTCGGTGAGCTCGTGCCGACGGCCGACAAAGCTGGTCAATTCCAGAGGGAGACTGCCCGTCACACCCAGCGTGGAGTGCGCCGTCGAACCTCGTCCACCGCGCGAGGTCGGTTGCTCCCCGTTCCCCCGCGCATCGGCCTCCGCACGAAGTGCCATCTCGTCGACCGGAAAGCCGTGGGCGCGTTGCAGACCTCGCAGCTGTTCCCCGAAGTCGGCGGCGGTAGCCGGTCGCTGACCGGGTACGCGGGACATCGCGTGGGCGATCACCGCGGACACGTCGTCCGGGAGCCCCCGCTCGCGCAGGTCGGGCACCTCCTGTGTGGTGATCCGCAGGAACTGGGCGACAACCTGCTCACCGCTGCGGCGTTCGAACGCGGCATGGCCGGTAAAGGCACTGAACAAGGTGGCGCCGAGCCCGTAGACATCGGCTGCCGGACTGGGCGGTTCACCCCCGAGCACCTCCGGCGCGGTATACGCCGGCGACCCGGTCACCGCACCGGTGGCGGTCTCGAAGCCGCCGCTGATGTGCGCGATACCGAAATCCGCCAACTCCGGCTCGCCGTACTCGGAAAGCAGGATGTTCGCGGGTTTGACGTCCCGATGCAGGATGCCGAGCCGGTGCGCCGACTCCACCGCTCCGGCCATCTTCACCCCCAACCGAAGAACCTGATCCAACGGGAGTGGACCGCCCTCGCGGACTCTGGCCTCCAGCGAATTCTGCGGGTGATACGGCATGACGATGTAGGGAAGTCCGCGGTCGGTGGCACCGACCTGCAGAATGTTGACGATGTTCGGGTGCCCGGTCAGCCGCCCCATCGCCCGCTGTTCCCGGAAGAATCGGGCCCGGTTCTCGTCGTCGAGTTCGACGGTGAGGACCTTCACCGCGACCGTGCGCTCCAGGTCCTCCTGGGTGCAGCGGTAGACCACGCCGAAACCACCGCGGCCGATCTCCTGAACGTCAGCGAAACCGGATCCACCGAGTTCGGCGGCCGGGGACGGCGGGTACCGCTGCGTGTCGAGCGGATCACCTTCACCCATCGGAACGGTCTACTCACTCCGTCGGCTCGTGGTTCCGCGCACTGGTTCCGACGGCACGACCAGCGCGGATACAACCGTGGATTTACCTCTCGATGGCGTCCTCTCGAGGATATCGCTGACGGTGATCGGTGCGGGCGATCCTGGCCGCTGCCGGTGTGAGCCTCCCCATTTAGTCAATTAAATTGATCAATTTGGTTGTACGCTTTGCTCATGATCACCGAACAGGCCACCGCGCAGGTCCTGCGGGAAGCGCTGCGCCCGATCTGGCGACAGCTCACCGCGGGCAGGTCGATCTCGGTCGGCAAGATAGGCGTGCTCGCCTACCTGTCGAAGCACGGACAAACGTCTGCCTCGACACTCGCGGCGGCCGAGAGGATCAGCCCCCAGGCGATCGCCACGGCCGTGCGCGAACTCGAGAGTCTCGGTCTGGTTGCACGGACGCCCGATGAGCAGGATCGACGCCGGATCTGGATCGAGCTCACCGATGCCGGCCGGGAGAGGCTGGCGCAGGAGCGGTCGAAAGGCCTGGACTGGCTGGAACACGCCATCGCGGAACGGCTGACGGACGAGGAAAAGAAGACTCTCGACTCCGTCGTCCCGATTCTGCGCAAGTTGGTGGATGATGCCCCCGGTTACTGAGTCCACAACGAGTCCCCGATTACTGCCGGCCCTGGCGTATGCCGCCCTGACGACCGCGATCGTCAGTTCACTCGGCATGCTCCTGGTGCCCACGATCTCCCACGACATGCACGTCGAGGTGAGCACCGGCCAATGGATGCTCACTGTCAACCTCCTGGTCGGCGCGGTCGCAACACCGATCATGGGCCGGCTGAGCGACGGCCCCCACAAGAAGCGCCTGCTCCTGTGCTCCCTGACCACGATCCTCGTCGGTTCGATCGTCGCGGCCGCCGCTCCCAACTTCACCGTCTTCCTCATCGGGCGCGCGTTGCAGGGACTCACCTACGGAATCGTTCCGGTGACGATCGCTCTGGCCCGCCGCTATCTCCCCGAGAACCAGGCCCGGCTCGGCATCTCGAGCCTGTCGGTGACGGTGACGACGGGCCTCGGACTCGGATACCCCCTGACCGGCATCCTCGCCGATCTGCTCGGGTTCCGTTTCGCCTTCTGGTTCGCGGCGCTGTTCCTGGTCACCACCATCCTCGTCGTCTGGCGTGTCGTTCCCGCAGGCCCCGACGAGCAGGCACCACGCAACACCCTCGACGTCCCGGGCGCACTGCTGGTCGGGACCGGACTCGCGTCGCTCCTCGTCGCCGTCAGCGAAGGCTCCCGGTGGGGCTGGGGCTCGCCGTGGATACTCGGATTCTTCGCCGGGGCGGCGACACTGCTGACGGCGTGGTCCCTCGTCGAACTGCGCACCCCGTACCCGCTGATCAACCTGCGAGTATTGCGCAACGGTGACGTGCTGGTCGCGAACAGCACCGCGATCGGCCTCGGCGCCGCGATGTACATCGGACTCTCGATCGGCAGCCTCATCGCCCAGGCGCCCGCCTCCACCGGATACGGCATCGCGCTGCCCCTGTTCTGGGCCGGATTCGTGATGCTTCCCCTGTCGGTGGCAAGTTTCGGCGCGAACCGACTCGTCCGCGCGGTCTCGCACCGGATACGCATGAGGACTCTGCTGCTCGTCGGTGCAGGCCTCGTGACGGCCTCGAGCGTGCTCCTCTGGGTCGCCCACAACGCGCTGTGGGAAATCCTGATCGGGATGTTGGGGTTCGGGGCCGGAATGGGCATGACGTACGCGGCGATGCCGGCCCTGATCGCCCGCAGCGTCGCCGACACCGAACTCGGCAGCGCCGTGAGCTTCAACCAGGTGCTGCGCACCGTCGGCGGTTCGTTCGGCAGCGCCCTCGCAGGTGCGGTGCTCGCGGCGAACCTGGCACCGGACCTACTTCCCACCGAAAACGGAATCAGGCTCGCTCTCGCCGTGGGTGCCATCGGGTGCGCGGTCGTCTTCGTCGCACTCCTCGTCAATCACGTGATGTCGCGTCCGCCGACCCCGCTGTCGGAGCCGGCGGACGCGCGCATCAGTGGGGGCTAGGCGCCCTCGACGATGGCGGCCATTCCCTGCCCGCCACCGATGCACATCGTGAGAAGCGCCTTGCCGCCGCCCCGTCGCCGCAATTCATGCAGCGCGGTGGTCGTCATTCGGGCGCCGGTCGCGCCGATGGGGTGTCCGAGCGAGATCCCGGACCCGTTGACGTTGAGGCGGTCTCGGTCCTCGAATCCCCATTCCTTCAGGACGCCGAGCACCTGGCACGCGAAGGCCTCGTTCAACTCGATCAGCGTGAAGTCGTCGAAGCTCGCGCCCGTCCTGCTGAACAGCTTGGACGTGGCCGCGACCGGCCCGAGCCCCATCAGCGCCGGTTCGCACCCGGCGGCGGACCACCCGGCGAGGAAACCCATCGGCTCGAGCCCGAGTTCGTCGAGTTGATCTTCGGCGACGACGAGCATCGACGACGCGGCGTCGTTCTGCTGACTCGCGTTGCCCGCGGTGACGACACCGTCTTTGAGAGCACTCCGCAGGCGCGCCAGGGTCTCGGGCGTGGTTTCCGGGCGGATACCCTCGTCCCGCGCCACGACGGTGACGTTTCCCTTCCGGTCGGTGATCTTGACCTCGATCACCTCGTCGTCGAACTTTCCTGCCTCCCAGGCGGCGTGGGCCTTGGCGTGGCTTTCGGCGGCGAACGCGTCCGACTCCTCACGGCCGATTCCGCATCGGGTCGCGACGTTCTCGGCGGTCTCGATCATGCCGCTGATCTTCCCGAACCGCCATTCCGGCTGGGAGCGTTCCCGCCCGCGGTCGAGGCGGTCGTACAGGTTCAGCGATCCGGCGCGGGTGCCCCAGCGGGCACCGGTGGTGTAGTGCTCGATGTTGCTCATCGACTCGACGCCGCCGGCGAGCACGACGTCGGCTGCGCCGGTCTGCACCATCATCGACGCGGTCACGAGGGCCTGCAGGCCCGTGCCGCACCGGCGGTCGGTCTGCAGTCCGGCGACGCGGATCGGCAGTCCTGCCTCGAGGGCCGCCCACCGTCCGATGCACGGGGCCTCGGAGTTGGCGTACGACTGCCCCATCACGACGTCCTCGATGAGAATCGGGTCGATCCCGGACCGCGCCACGGTCTCCTTGATCACGGTCGCGGCCAACGTCTCTGCCGGGACGTCGCGCAGTGCGCCGCCGAAACGACCGACCGCGGTGCGGACCGGGGCGACCAGTGCTGCTCTTCGCATGTGTTCTTTCCTTGTGTCTCAGGCAACCAGGACGCGGACGGTTTCGGCGACGCACGCCGGCTTGTCCGCACCCTCGATCTCGATGGTGTATTTGACGACCACTTGCGCGCCCTGCTTCGTGTGCTCGAACGACACGATCTCGCCACCGGCCCGCACCTTCGCCCCGACCTTCACCGGCTGGGGGAAGCGAACCTTGTTGAGACCGTAGTTGATCACCAGCTTCACGCCGTCGACGCGGATGAGGTCGGCGCCGAGTTTCGGCAGCACCGACAGCGTGAGGTAGCCGTGGGCGATGGGGGCGCCGAACGGGCCCTCGGCGGCACGCTCGGGATCGACGTGGATCCACTGGTGGTCGCCGGTGGCGTCGGCGAACACGTTCACGCGTTCCTGCGTGATCTCGAGCCAGTCGCTGTGGCCGAGATGTTCGCCGACTGCGGATTCGACGTCGTCGATTCCCTGGAATACGCGCATGACACTCTTTTCGGGTCGGCCCGGAACCGGGCGGAAGTGGAAACGGCTAGATGTTGACGTTCTCGAACACGGCCGCGATGCCCTGCCCACCGCCGATGCACATCGTCTCGATGCCGTAGCGGGCCTGGCGACGGTCCAGTTCACGGAGCAGATTGGCCAGGATGCGACCGCCGGTGGCGCCGACAGGGTGACCGAGGGAGATGCCGGATCCGTTGACGTTGAACCGGTCTCGCATGTCGGACTCGTCGAACTTCCACTCCCGCGCGCACGCCAGCACCTGCGCTGCGAACGCCTCGTTGATCTCGAGGAGATCGATGTCGTTCAGGGTGAGCTTCGCCCGGGTGAGGGCCTTGTCGACTGCCGGCACCGGGCCGATGCCCATCCGGTTCGGCTCCACTCCGGCGACACCCCAGCTCACGAGCCGGGCGAACGGGCGCAGGCCCAGACGTTCCGCGTTCTCGGGGGTGGTCACGATCGCGGCAGCGGCAGCGTCGTTCTGGCCGCACGCGTTCCCCGCGGTCACTGTCGCCTCCGGGTCGACGCGTGACCGGATGGGCCGCAACGCCGACAACGACTCGGCCGTGACATCGCGGCGCGGGTGCTCGTCGGTGGTGACGACGACGTCGGACTTACCGCGCTTGCCCGGCACCGTCACCGGGATCGTCTCGGCGTCGAACAGGCCGCCGTCCTGGGCGCGGATCGCACGCGCGTGGGATTCGGCGGCGTACGCGTCCTGCTCCTCACGGCTGATCGAATACTCACGGCGCAGGTTCTCCGCGGTCTCGATCATGCCGCCCTCGACGGGGAAGTTGACGCCGCCGGAATTGGTGCGGGGCTTGGCCAATCGATCGTGGAATTCCACCGACGCACCCTTGACGCCCCAGCGCATTCCGGTGCTGTAGAACTCGGTCTGGCTCATCGACTCGGCGCCGCCCGCGATCACCAGATCGCTCATCCCGGTCTGCACCTGCATGGCCGCGTAAATGACCGCCTGCAGCCCCGAGCCGCAGCGGCGGTCGAGCTGGATGCCGGGCACGGTGACGTCGAGGCCGGCGTCGAGCGCAGCGATCCGGCCGATGGCCGCAGCCTCGCCGTTGGCGTAGCCCTGACCGAAGATGACGTCGTCGATGTCGTCGGACGTGAGCGACGTCCGTTCGATCAGGCCCTTCAACACAGTCGATGCGAGGGTAGTGACGGGGATGTCGCGGTACATGCCGCCGAATCCCCCGACGGGGGTGCGGACTGGTTCACAGATCACTGCGTCGTGCATGGTCTCAGAGTGCTTTCTTCGCTTCGCGGACGAGGCCGCCGCCGATGATCAGGCGCTGGATCTCGCTGGTGCCCTCGTACAGGCGCAGCAGCCGGACCTCACGGTAGATCCGTTCCACCGGAACGTCTCTCATGTATCCGGTGCCGCCGTGGACCTGCACCGCGAGGTCGGCGACCTTGCCGGCCATCTCCGTGCAGTACAGCTTCGCCACCGACGGGGCGATCCGACGGTCCTCACCGCTGACGTACTTCTGCGCCGCGTCCCGCACCAGCGCGCGGCCCGCGGACACGCCCACCTGCTGGTCGGCGAGCATGGCCTGCACCAACTGGAAGTCACCGATCGGGGTGCCGCCCTGCTTCGTGACCGCCGCGAAGGCGACGGACTCGTCGAGCGCCCGCTGAGCGCTGCCGACGGCGAGAGCGGCGATGTGCACGCGGCCCCGCGCGAGCGACGTCATGGCGGCGCGGTAGCCGGCCTCCTCACTGCCGCCGACCAGGGCGGATTCGGGGACGGTGACGTCGTCGAACGCGACCTCCGCGGTCCAGGCACCCTCCTGGCCCATCTTCTTGTCCTTCGGCCCGACCACGACACCGGCGGTGTCGGCGGGAACGAGGAACACCGCGATGCCGGTGCCGGTCTCGTCGGCGGGACGGGTGCGGGCGAAGACCACGAACAGATCGGCCAACGGTGCATTGGTGATGAACCGTTTGGTGCCGTTGATCGTCCACTTGCCGTCCTTCAGGACGGCGCGGGTGGTCAGACCCGCCGGGTTCGACCCGGCCTCCGGCTCGGTCAGTGCAAACGACGCGACCACGTCACCGGACGCGATGCGCTCGAGCCATTCCGACTTCTGTTCGTCCGTACCGAAATTCACCAGCACCTGGCCGGCGATCCCGTTGTTGGTGCCGAACATCGACCGCAACGCCAGGCTCGTGTACCCGAACTCCATGGCCAGTTCCACGTCCTGGGTGAGGTCGAGTCCGAGCCCGCCCCACTGCTGCGGGATGGCGTACCCGAACAGACCCATCTCCGCCGCCTTGCGGCGAATGTCGTCCGGAATCAGGTCCTTTTCCGCGATTTCATTTTCCCTGGGAATTACTTCCTTCTGAATAAAGGTTCTCGTCTGCGCGAGAATGTCCTTGAAGTCTTCGTCACTCACTTCGCGTTCAGCCATGAAGGTGAATATCCAGCAACCCGGCCTCGCTGTCAAGCGAGTGCCGCGAACGAGAATCCGCAGCGCAGACGGCATTTACGACCCATAGGAACAGGGAAACTGTCGGTTTCCTACAGCGTCTTTGACCACGGCGGTCCGAGGCACTTCAATAGGTGTCAGTGTCCGGAGGAATTGTCCGGGCATATTCACGAACAATGAAATTTCCCGGCGAGATGGAACTCGATATTCGACATGGTTGGCAGACCCGAGGACGCACTCCTCTACAAGGGCTACACCGTCGATCCGCACGAACTGGAACAGCTGTTGCTGTCACGACGAGGCATTCTCGACGTCGTGGTGGTCGGCCACTCCGTTCCCGGGGTCGGGGAGATGCCCGTCGCTTTCGTGGTGGCAGAAACCACGGCGCGCATCACCGCCGCGGAACTGATCGAGTTCGTGGCGGCCACGGTGCCGCCATACAAGAAGGTGCGCGAGGTGGTCTTCGTCGACGAGTTGCCCCTGTCCCCACGGGGTGCGGTCCTGCGGTCCGCGTTGCGCGACCGTCTGAATGACGTGCACGCCGAGCAGAGTACGGAGAAATGATGAATACGGGACAGGTGGAACAATGACACGACTGGCGCAGACCGCCGGGCTCACGGACACCCAGGGCGAGATCGTCTCGGCGGTGCGGGAGTTCGTGGACAAGGCGATCATTCCGCAGGCGCAGGAGCTCGAACATTCCGACACGTACCCGACGGCGATCGTCGAGCAGATGAAGGAGATGGGCCTGTTCGGGCTCACCATCCCCGAGGAGTACGGCGGAATCGGGGAATCCCTCCTCACCTATGCACTGTGCGTCGAGGAGATCGCGCGGGGCTGGATGAGCGTGTCCGGGGTCATCAACACCCATTTCATCGTGGCACACATGATCGCCAATCACGGCACACCCGAACAGAAGGCCCACTACCTGCCGCGCATGGCGACGGGTGAACTGCGCGGCGCGTTCTCGATGTCCGAGCCCGAACTGGGTTCCGACGTCGCCGCCATCCGGACCAAGGCGGCCCGGGCGGCGGACGGCGACTACGTGATCGACGGCCAGAAGATGTGGCTGACCAACGGTGGGTCGTCGACGCTGGTGGCGGTGCTGGTCCGCACCGAGGAGGGTGCGGCGAAGCCCCACGACAACCTCACCGCGTTCCTCATCGAGAAGCCCGCCGGGTTCGGCGAGGTGCTTCCCGGGCTCACGATCCCCGGGAAGATCGACAAGATGGGCTACAAGGGCATCGACACCACCGAGATGGTGTTCAGCGGCTACCAGGCCGCCGCAGACACGATCCTCGGCGGCGACCCGGGCCGCGGCTTCCGGCAGATGATGGACGGCGTCGAGGTCGGCCGCGTCAACGTCGCCGCCCGCGCGTGCGGGATCGCACAGCGCGCGTTCGAACTCGGCGTGAAATATGCGAAGACTCGGGAGACTTTCGGCTCGCCGATCGCCGAACACCAGGCGATCGCCTTCCGGATTGCGGAGATGGCGACCAAGGTCGAGGCGGCACACCTGATGATGGTGAATGCGGCGCGGCTCAAGGACTCCGGGGAACGCAACGACGTCGCGGCCGGGATGGCCAAGTACCTGGCGAGCGAGTTCTGCTCGGAGGTGACGCAGGACAGCTTCCGGATCCACGGCGGCTACGGCTATTCCAAGGAATACGAGATCGAACGCCTCATGCGGGAGGCACCGTTCCTCCTCATCGGTGAGGGCACCAGCGACATTCAGAAGCAGATCATCAGCCGCGGGCTGCTGCGTTCGTACAACTGAGGAAGGAAGAATCAATGACACTTCTCGAGGGACGGGTCGCCGTCGTCACGGGCGCGGCCCAGGGCATCGGTTTCGAGATGGCCCGGAAGTTCGCGAGCGAGGGCGCGTCGGTGGTCCTCGGTGACATGCATGCCGAGAACGTCAAGGCCGCCGCCGGAAAGCTGGAGGCCGACGGCTTCCAGGCCGTCGCCGTCGCCTGCGACGTGACCGATCCGGATCAGATGCAGAACCTGGGAAAGACGGCGATCGACGCGTTCGGCGCGATGGACGTGTGGGTCAACAACGCCGGCATCACCCGCGACGCGACGCTGCGCAAGATGTCGCTCGCCGATTTCCGCTCCGTCATCGACGTGCACCTGCAGGGCGCGTGGCTGGGCACTCAGATCGCGTCGATCGCGATGCGGGAGGCCGGCAAGGGTTCGATCGTGAACATCTCGTCGATCTCGGGCAAGGTCGGCATGGTCGGGCAGACCAACTACAGCGCCGCGAAGGCAGGCATGGTGGGCCTGACCAAGGCGGCCGCGAAGGAGGTCGCCCACCTCGGGGTGCGGGTCAACGCGATCCAGCCCGGCGTGGTGAACACCGACATGATCCGCGCCCTGCGCGCCGACATCATCGAAGCGAAGCTCAAGGAGGTCCCGATGGGCCGCGGTGCCGAGCCCGAGGAGATCGCGAACGTCGCACTATTCCTCGCGTCCGATCTGTCCAGCTACATGACGGGCACCGTTCTCGAAGTCACCGGCGGACGTCACATCTGACAACCGGCGGATCGACGGGTCGTACGCAGTAGTCTGCACTGGTGGAGTCGCGTCACGTCGAGTACTTTCTCGCCACCGTCGACAACGACGGCCTCGCGCTCGCGGCTGAGGCCCTGGGCGTCACCAAGCCGTCGTTGTCGAAGGGGCTGCGCAATCTCGAGCGTGACCTCGGCGTCGAACTGTTCCACCGCGTGGGCCGCGGCCTGGTGCTCAGTGCGGCGGGAAAGGCATTCGTCGGTCCGGCGCGGAAGATCGTGCGAGACCTGGTGGCCGCCGAGAGTTCACTCGTCGACGTCTCGGGACTGCCGCGCGGCCGACTCGACATCTGCGCGTCCGCGCACGTCGCGGAAGGCCCCGTCACGGAACTGATCGGGTCCTTCCGCAAGCAGTATCCCGGCGTGGTCGTCCGGCTCGCCGACCTGCGGCCGGTCGACGTCATCGCCTCGCTGATCCGAGACGGACACTGCGAGATCGCCTTCAGTCATTTCCCTTTCGCTGCAGCCGGATTGACGACGCGCGTCCTCGGAATCCACGAGTACTGGCTGGTGGTTCCGCACGACGCCGAGATCGACTGGCGGGATCCGTTCCCCCTCGACGATCTTCCGAGTATTCCCGTGGTGGGGTTGCCCAAGGAGTCGTCGTCGCGCACCGTCATCGAGAAGGCACTGCAGGCCGCTGGGAGCCGGACGATCATGTCGGCCGTCGTCGAGCAGCGGGAAGCCGTCGGCGCGTTCGTCGTCGAGGGCGTGGGAATGTCGTTCATGGAACGCACCCTTGCGGAACGGGCCGCGGTCGGCGGAGCCCGGATCTGTACCCTCGACCCGCCGATCACCGTCCCGTACGGGGTGATCTACGACGAAGCCCGGCTGTCTCCGGCCGGACGCGCGTTCCTCGATACTCTCGCGCCCTGAGCCTCGTCGAGCGCGGCGATGAATGCCGCCGCCGCGGGCGGAAGCGGATCCGGTCGATGGACGAGACCGATGGTGCGCACCTGCGGCGGTGCGAGCGAGCGCACCACGACCCCCGGCAGTTCCTGCTCGGCGACGCGCCGCGGGAGCAGGGTCGCCCCCGCACCCTGGACAACCAGTTCCCACATCGACTGGCGATGCGCACACTCGACGGCGATGTTGTTCACCGGCAGTCGTGGACGCGACCCGATCTCCACGATCATGGGAATGTCGGCAAGCAGGTCGACGGGTACCGGATCGGGTAGTTCGATCGCCAGATCGGCGTGGAGCGCGAGCACGATCTCCTGTTCCCCCACCACCCGGAACTCGAGCCCCTGGTGGTCGACGAGCAGTTCGGTGAGCCCGAGATCGCACTCACCCGACCGGACCGCGCGGCCCACACCGTCGGGAACGTCCGCCGACACCGTGGCCAGGACCACGCGCGGGTACTGCCGGTGGAACCGGCCGACGATCCGCGGAAGCGGATCGGCGGCAAGGGAATTGAGAACCGCGATCGTGAGCGTGCCGGACCGCAGTTCCGCGACGTCGTGCACGACCGCCCGCGCCCGCTCCACATCGGCGAGGACCTGCCGCGCCGCATGCGCGAACGACGTGCCCGCCGGGGTGATCCGCAGCTTCCGTCCTCCACGATCGAACAATTCGACACCCAGATCGCGTTCGAGAGTGCGGATCGCCTGCGACAGCGACGGCTGCGCGATGAACAGCGCCCGCGCGGCCTCTGTGATGCTGCCGTGATCGGCCACGGCGACGAGGTATTCGGCGTCCCGGATGTCCACCAGTCGAGTCTAGCGGCCACGCAGTTTACCGAAACCACGCCGGTCGACGAGGTGCGCAACCAAATTGAAGGTCTGCGACCGCCCCGTTTCACAAGCCCGCAACCACATTAGAGGTCGATGGTATATTATGTCTAGTCTCATATCCGGGAAGGTGCGTCCGCCGATGCCGCTGCATGACAAATCAAGGCGACAGCAACTTCCGGAGGAAGTTGCCTCGTATGTACGCGAGATGATCATTTCCGGCGACGTGCGTGCAGGCGATTTCCTCCGCATCGAGCGGATTGCCGAAGCCGTGGGAGTCAGCACGACGCCTGTCCGCGAGGGGCTTCTTACACTCCGGAGCGAAGGTTTCGTCGAGTTGATCCCCCGTCGAGGCTTCGTCGTGGCCCCGTTCACGAAGCAAGACGTGCGTGACCTCTTCTGGGCTCAGGCGCAACTGGCCGGTGAACTGGCTGCCAGGACCGCGAAGAACATCACCCCCCAGCAGGTCGCCGAACTCGAGGGAATCCTCCAGCAGCACCAGGACGCCATCGCCCGGGGCGACACGGAACGTATCGCCTCCCTCGGTCACGCGTTCCACCGCAAGATCAACCTGACCGCGGACTCTCCGCGCCTCGCCCGACTCCTGGGCTCCGTCGTCACGAATCTTCCGAACCGCTTCTACGCCACCATCGAGGGCCACATCACCACCACACAGCAGGAGCATCCCGTCCTGCTCGAAGCCTTGCGCAAGCACGCGAGCAAGAGAGCAAAGACTCTCATGGAATCGCACATTCTGGACGGCGCAGATCACCTGATCGAAGGACTCGAGCAGCGCGGGCTGTGGGATGCCGACGATGCGGCGAACGCGGGCTGATGCGCGGCCTGTCGCCCGTCTCCGTTCTCAGCGCCGTGCGCGCTGCACCGCAAGCAAGTTCGCGATGAGCCCGGTCGAGCCGAACGCCACGCAGGTAGGCGGTGGGTGTCGGGGGGATTGACTTGCGGAAACGCGGCGCTGCCGGAAAATGGAGCCGCTGGCAGGGAAAGCCGTTCGATACGAACTGGTCTGCTCGGTAACTGCACCCACAGATGCCGTCGACGTTCTCGCGGTCGTACACGGCTTCGATGACGTCATCCGCGTCCCCGTCGCTCACTACCCCGTCGGTGTTGTGGCGGAACGAACGGTGTCGTTCGAGCCCGCTCACGATTCGCTAGGCCGACTCGGCGCTCTCGCGCTCGGCGGCCGCCAGCACGGCCTCGACCACCAGATCGTAGATCGTCCGACGATCGATACCGGTCAGCTCCGTGATGTGGGCGCGAGCCGTCGGATACTCGCCGTCGGGAAGATGCGCGTAGATGCGCGTCCACGACGCGGCGTCCTTCGCCTGGATCTCGGGATCCAGTGTGGCGAGTACGGCGACCTGCCCGGCCAGCCCGAGCGTGGCGTCGGCGAATGCCCGGTAGTACCGGACCGTGGCTTCGCGAGACAGGCCCGACCGCGCGAACGTCTCGAGGATCAGCTCGACCATTCGGCGCTCTGCCGGACCGCCCGTCGTACGGGCGAACGTCAGCGCCGCGATGGCAGGTGAGCGGACCGCGGTCGCCCAGATCCGATCGGCGATGCGCCGCAACGTGTCCTGCCAGTGCTCGCTGTCGGGCACATCCCCGATCTCCTCGAGCTCGACGGCGGTCGCGTGGTCGTAGACGGCCAGCAGCAACTCGTCCTTGTCACGGAACAGCCGGTACAGAGTCGTCGCATCGACCTTCAGTTCCTCGCCGAGGCGACGCATCGTCAGCCCCGCGGCGCCGTCACGCCGAGCGAGTTCGAACGCAGCCTTCACCGCGGCTTCCTGCTGCAGCCCCTTGCGTTCACGCCGCGTCGTCCGCCCCGGCGTTGTGGCGCGCGCAGTGCCCTTCGCCATCGTGCTCCCCTCGATTCCTCGACCGATCCACCGTAGCAATACAGCACCTGCACATCACGCTACCCACAAAGTTGTCAACAGTGTTGACAACATCGTTTCGGCGGAGTTTAGTGGTCGTCGCCACAGCACTACTTCAAGGAGTTCGCATGACGGAATCGCGGGTCGCGACAGCGACTGACGAACCACAGTTGACGCCGCGACTGACACTTCCGTCAGTGGTGGCGTTCGGGTTGTCCTACATGGCACCGAGCCTGGTCATGATCATTTTCGGCGTCATCGCGGTCGTCAGTGCCGGCACCGCGCCCACGGCGTTCCTGGTCGCGACCGGGGCGATGCTGCTCACCGCGCTGAGCTACGCACGGCTGGCGCGCATCTACCCGGTCTCGGGTTCGGCGTACTTCTACGCCCGCCGCAACCTCGGCTCGGCGGCCGGGTTCCTGGTCGGTTGGGCGATCCTGTTGGACTACCTGTTCTTGCCGATGGTCGCGTGGCTGGCGCAGTCGATCCTGCTCAACGCACAGTTCCCGGCGGTCCCGATCTGGCTGTGGATGTTGATCAACGCCGGCTTGACGACGGCGATCAACGTCATCGGGATCGCGCTCGCCGATCGTCTCAACCGGCTGCTCCTCGCCGTCTCCACCTTCTTGGTGCTGCTCTTCTTCGCGTACTGCATCAAGTTCCTCGCCGGCAATCCGGTCGCCTCCTACGGCGAGCCGTTCTGGAACTCCAGCAGCACGGTCGCCGGCATCTCCGCGGCAGCGGCGATCGCGGCGTACTCGTTTCTCGGTTTCGACGCGGTGACCACACTCGCCGAGGAGACCAAGGACGCCGCGCGAAACATCCCCCGGGCCATCATCTGGATCGTCTCGATCGGCGGCGTCATCTTCTTCGTCGTGGCATATGTCATGCAGCTCGTCCACCCCGGCGACATCTTCGACGACGCGCAGGCCGCGTCGTACGCGATGTCGGTGCAGGTCGGTGGTCAGTTCTTCGCCGATTGGACCAACCTCGCGGGAATCATCGCAGGATCGGCATCCTGCCTGGCCGTCCAGCTCAGCTCGAGCCGTCTACTGTTCATCATGGGCCGCGACGGCGTGCTACCCCGCCGAATGTTCGGAAAGCTCAACGGCCGTACCCGGACTCCCGTGTTCTGCGTACTCGTCACGGGCGGCATGTGCTTCCTCGGTATGAACATGCCGCTCGAAACCGCGACGGGATTCATCAACTTCGGCGCGTTCACGGCCTTCACCGCAGTCAACCTCTGCGTCATCGTGTACTACCTGCGGAACTACGCCACACGGCAGTTGAGTGCAGTCCGCTTCGTGGTCATGCCGCTCGTCGGCGCCGCCGTGACGCTGTACATGATCACCCAGCTCAGCGAACATGCACTGATCTCCGGACTCTCCTGGTTGGCAATCGGAATCGTCTACCTCGTCTGGCTCACACGCGGTTTCCGCCGGCCGACGCCCGAAATGAGCTTCACCCACGAACAGGCGGTCATCGTCGCCGCCGAAGAGAGCAGCGAGGCCGCGAAATGATCGGCGACACCAAGACGATTGTCAGCCTTGCGGATTGGCAGAGCCCACCGATCAACCGGTACACCTTCGGCCGAATGCGGCAAGTCGTGCCGACGGCACAGGTGGCTGCCGGATTGGCGCCACTGCGACTCACCGACGGCGACCCGCTCGATATCGATCTCGCCGTCGGCACCGAAACGCTCCGTTCGGTACTGGACCGCACCTACACCGACGGATTCATGGTCCTCCACAACGGTAGCGTCCGCGCCGAGCTGTACCCCGGAGACCTTGAACCCGGCCGGACGCACATGCTGTTCTCGGTCAGCAAATCAATCGTCGGAACCGTCGCGGCAAACTTGATCGCAGCCGGTCTGCTGGACCCTGAAGCCGCACTCACCGAGTACATTCCGGAGCTTGCGAACTCGGGCTACGCGGGTGCCACTGTGCGCCACATCCTCGACATGCGTTCCGGCATCCGATTCTCCGAAGAATATCTGGAACCGGGCGCCGAGGTGCGCTACCTCGATCAGGCCGTGGGCTGGATTCCGCGCGTCGACGATTGGGTACCGCCGTCGCTCTACCAGTTCCTTCCGATGCTGAAAGCGGCTCGCCCCCACGGCGGCCCTTTCGAATACCGATCGTGCGAAACGGATGTACTCGGCTGGGTGTGCGAACGCGCCGCCGCCGACCGTATGCCGGCGCTGCTGTCGCGGCTCGTGTGGTCGAAGTTCGCCGCCGACGACATGGACGCCGGGGTAGACCGTGCCGGAGCCGTTTTCGCGGACGGCGGCCTCGCCGCGACACTCCGGGACGTTGCGCGATTCGGTGAGATGCTCCGCCGCGGCGGACGCATCGGCGCCGAACAGGTCGTGCCGCTGCACTGGATCGACGATTCCCTACGTGGCGCGCCCGATTCGTGTGAGGCATATTCCCAATCGCCGACCGGGACGCCGTTCCCGAGCGGAATGTACCGAAATCAGTTCTGGATTCCCCACCCCGATCGGCGTGTGCTGTTGTGTCTGGGCATCTACGGTCAGTCCATCTACATCGACGTCGACCGGGGCGTCGTCGTCGTGAAACTGTCGTCCTGCCCGACACCGGTGAACGACGAACTGGACAACGCCGGATTCGCCGCGGCCGAGGCCGTCGCCGCAGCGTTGGACTGAACGGTCACAGCATCAGAGTGGATGCGTTCCGCCGTCAGCCGCCCGGACTGCCCGTTCGGCAGTGATGCGGGTAGGCGTTCGCCAACTTGCGTATCTCGTCTTGCCCACAGTTCGACGCCGGGAGGACTTGCCACAACCGCTCGATGAACCGGCGCTTCGTCATTCCGAAGTGCACAAGGATGTCCTCTTCGGTAGCACCCCCGAATGGGACCCACATACCGGCGAAAGCGATGAGGTGCTCCGCCTTGGTGTCAGGATGGACGCGTTCGCGGTTGGCTTGGCTCCGAGCGGCGCGACGTCGCTGGCGAAATTGGCGATCGGAGATGGGCGGCAAGAACGCCGCCGTCGTCCTCGGCGACGCCGGCCTCCGCAAACGCGCCGACGCGATGAACGTCGGTAACCCGTTCAGGACGGTACCGAGATGGGGCCGGTGGTCGACGCCGCCGCCCGCGCCTCGATCCGGGCCGAAGGAGCAGGGCCTGGCCGGCCCGGGCCGAAGAAGCAGGGCCGCTCGGCGCGCGAATTCTTCACCCACACCACCACGGTGTACCTGCGGGGCGGGCAGGCGACAATGTGAGCACCGGCCTACGCGGCGCCGATACCCACCCCCGGAACCGATGGAATTACCCCCTCGAAGACCGCTGCCTCCTCGTTGCACGCCGCTACGAGTATCGGCAGCCTTTCCGTCCGTCTGGTTGAGCATGCCAACACATGGATGACGGTGCTGCAGCGTCACATTCCGGACACGAATTCGTAAGGGAGGGAATTCCTTTCACTTCGTCGAACATTCAACGGAGCATGCTTCGACGAGTCCGGATATGCACCGCCGAACCGAAAGTCCGGCACAACCGGATCCCCCTGGTGGTCCGGGCGCGGCTCGATCAGCACGCCCGGACCACACGTGCTCTGTTCCAGCCGGCAACTGCCGAAATCCCGATCAGTCTTCTTCAGTCGCAGTGTTCTGGACCACCTCGAACCACGTAGAATCCATCTGGCCGGCTTCAAGTCCCACGAGCTCTTCACGAGTCGAGCGGAAGGCTTCGTCATGATGCCAGGCCGACCAGTCTTCTCTCGTTTCCCAGACGCCGACAATGGCGCGCTCGAGTGGCTCATCGACCCCTTTCAGAAGCTGCGCCGATATCCAGCCTGGCTTGTCACGCGCCGCAGCAACCCGCTCATGCATTGCACGGTCCCATTGCGCGGCACCCTCCTCGCGAAGCACAACTCTCGTGATGATTGTCATCATTCTGGCTCTCCTTTCCGGCCCTCCTCAGAATGAACCCGCGGGTCGACAAACTCCACGAATGCGGCAGCATGCCGTCGAGACGACGTGAAAGAGGCAGCACCGCGGGATCCCGCAGCGTCGATCAGTACCGCCCATCCGCCGGACTGTCGCCGTCGAGCACCACCCTCGCGGCGAGTTGCCGCCGGAGGAGGTTGAGCGCCGCGTGCTGGAGGAGGAGCACGGCCTCGACGTTCGTCCCGAGAATGCGCGCGACCTCGACGGCCGGGAGGCCGTGCGCGAGCCGGAGGCGCAGCACCGTCCGGTGGCGGTCGGGGAGGGTGTCCATCAGGGTGACGGCCCCGGCTGCCTCCTCGTCGTCGATGGTCACGACAGGCCTTTCTCTCGGGTCGCACCACTGTCGCCGACCCGATGTCCCAGGTGGAAGGGACCGGCGTCCCGAGCGTCCGGGATCCTGCCGACACGGCTCCGACGGCCCGCCCGACGCTTTACGCTGAACGGCATGGCCGCTCTTCGCGCGGAGTGGATCAGAATCTGGCGCAACCCGGCAGACACCCTGGCGACCATTGCGTTCAATGCCGTCCTGATGATCGGGGCCTGGTTCCTGCTGCCCCGGAACTGGTTGTTCGAGTGGACCGGACCGTCGGGTTTCGCTCTGGCCCTCGCCGGCTGGATGTATGCCGACGTCACCGCCACCAACGTGCTGGCACCGGACCGCGAGCGCGTTCTCGCCGCACTCGACGACGGGGACGCGCTGGGTGCGTTGCTCGCCGCGAAGGCGGTGGCGCTGTGGATGCTGATCGCGCCGATCTGCGCGACCATCGCGGTCGCCGTGGGTTTCGCCGAGCAGGATTGGCTGTTCACCGCGGTGGTGGTGGTCGCGGTGGCGCTGTGCCCGTTCGGTGCACTCGCCGGGTCGAGTCTCGTCGGGGTGTTCTTCCCCTACCACCAGCGGTCGCTGCAGTGGCGGTGGGAGCAACGCGACCGGTGGCGCACCGTCGTCGTCCGGTGGCTGATCCTGCTGGTGGTGCCGTACGGGGTGTTCCCGGCGTTCTCCGTCGCGATCGCCGTCGTCCCGGTCGTGCTGTGGCGCCTCGTGCGCCCGGCCGATGTGCACACCCGGATCGGCACCGCGGACTTCGCACTGTGCGTCGTCCTCGCCGTCGTCATCTCCGCGCTGATGTGGGTGGTGGCGCGTCGAATCGCCGTGTCACGCATACAACGCCACGAACCGTTGGCGGCCTATCTGCGCGATCGGGACAGGGGCTGAGCCGGATCCGTGCCCGCGTCCTCCACGACGGCGGCGCCGCGCGCCAGCGCCACCGCGGCCATGACGACTGCGATCAGGGCGACGACGAGGACGGCGGTCACCTTCCGGTCGGCGTCGAGGTATTCGCCGAGCACCACGAAACCGAGCAGCGACGCCACGAGTGGTTCCATCACCGTGGTCGCGGGCAGCGAGGCCTGCAGCGCTCCGACCTGAAAGGCCGACTGCTGCAGCGCGACCGCGGCGGCTCCCACCACGACGAGCGCGTACAACTCGAGCGAGCTGAACAGCGGCCTCGGCCCCTCACCGGCGAGGTGCACCACGCCCTTCGTCAGTACCGCTGCCACCCCGAACAACGCGCCGCCCGCCAACCCCAGCAGCAGCGCGCGCCGCGACCGGCTACCCGACCGCGCACCCAGCAGGCACGCGAGGACGAAGGGCAGCCCGATCAGGCAGATCACGATCCAGTGCCGGGTCTCCGCGCGCTCGACGCCCGGCCGCGGGTCGCCGACCACGACCAGGACCGCGATCGCCGCGGTGAGGGCGGACGCCCACAGCCAGTCGGCGCGGGTGACCGTGCGCCCGGAGAACCGGGCACCCAGTGGCAACGCGAACAGCAGCGACAGCACGAGCAGCGGCTGCACCAGCAGCAACGACCCCAGACCCAGGGCGGCCGCCTGCAGCGCATATCCGCCGATCCCGACGACGGTGCCCACCCACCACACCGGTTGACGCACCAGCGTCGTGATCGGTCCGACTACCCCGACGTTCTCGTCCGGGATCTGAGCCGCACTCCGGTGACGGACCACCGTCCCGACGGCGATGCACAGCGCGGCACCCACTGCGAACACCACGGCGAGCACGGAGTCGGTCACAGTCATTTACTGTAAGTGCAGAATGCCCAGTTCGATGGCACTCACGTCAGGAGAGGTGCTTCGGCTGGGGGGTCGCCTTGTGGAATCGGTCCGATCCGACCTGGTCCTGGCTCGCCTCCGGTGGGCATTCGGCGCTGTATTTGCCGGCGTGTTCCACGGAAACGATGACGGACTTCGACGTGGGACAGTTGCTGCCGACCGCCGTGGAATCGAGCGGGACGAGCGGGTTGGTCTCCGGGTAGTAGGCGGCGGCCGAACCCCGGGGCGTGTCGTATTCGACGATCCGGAAGTCGTGCGCGCAGCGGACGCGGTCGTCGTCTGCCCAGTGTGTGAAGAGGTCGACCATGTCGCCGTCGTCGAATCCGAGGGCGGCGATGTCGTCGCGGTGCAGGAAGATCACGCGACGGCCGCCCTCGATTCCGCGGTAGCGGTCGCTGAGCCCGTAGATCGTGGTGTTGAACTGGTCGTGGCTGCGGATCGTCTGCAGGATCACGTGCCGCGGGGGCACCTGCAGCACCTCGATCGGGGACACCGCGAATTCGGCGCGCCCCGAGTGGGTGGGGAACGTCCGGGAATCGCGCGGCGGGTGCGGCAGGACGAATCCGCCCGGCCGGCGGACGTTCACCTCGTACCCCTCACAGCCGGGCACCACCCGCGAGATGTGCAGGCGGATGTTCGCGTAGTCGTCCCGCATCTTCTTCCACTCGAGACCGTAGCGGTCGCCGATCGTGGCCTCCGCGATGCGGGTGACGATCCCCACCTCCGAATCGAGGTGCGGACTAGCCGGTTTCAGCGGACCCCGGGATGCGTGGACCGAACACGTCGAGTCCTCGACCGAAATGAATTGCGGCCCGCCGGCCTGGACGTCCTGCTCGGTGCGGCCTTTCGTCGGCAGGATCAGGGCGGTGTCACCGCACACGAGATGCGAGCGGTTGATCTTCGTCGAGATGTGGACCGTCATCCGGGTCTTGCGCAGTGCGGCGGCGGTGACGTCGGTGTCCGGGGCGGCCTGGACGAAGTTGCCGCCCAGCCCGAGGAAGAAGTGCGCCTTGCCGTCACGCATTGCCCGGATGGAATCGACGGTGTCGTACCCGTTCTCGCGGGGCGGATCGAAGTCGAACTCCTTGGCGAGCGCGTCCAGGAAGTGTCGCGGCGGACGCTCCCAGATCCCCATCGTGCGGTCGCCCTGCACGTTCGAGTGCCCGCGCACCGGCAGTAGCCCGGCACCGGGTTTGCCGATGTTTCCCTGGGCGAGAGCGATATTGGTGACTTCCTTGATGATCGCCACCGAGTTGTGGTGCTGGGTGAGTCCCATCGCCCAGCAGAACACAGTGGCGTCGGAATCCCGCAGGAGCCGGGCCGCGTCGGTGATCTGCTCCCGCGACAGCCCGGTCGTGCGGGTGACGACGTCCCAGTCGATGTCGGTGACGTGCTGCTTCCACAGCTCGAATCCGATCGTGTGCTGGTCGATGAACTCCTGATCGAGGGCATCCCATTCGACGAGCAGTGAGCCGAACGCCTGGAGCAGGGCCAGGTCGCCGTTCAGTGCGATGGGCAGGTGCATGTCGGACAGGTCGGTGCCTGGGCCCACCATGCCGCGGGGCGTCTGCGGATTCTTGAAGTTGACCAGGCCCGCCTCACGGAGCGGGTTGATCGACAGGATCTTCGCGCCGTTCTGCTTCGCCTTCTCCAGCGCCGACAACATCCGCGGATGGTTGGTCCCCGGGTTCTGGCCCTGCAGCACAATGAGTTTCGCCTGATAGACGTCGTCCATCGTGACGCTGGCCTTGCCGATGCCGATCGACTCCTGCAGCGCGATGCTGGTCGATTCGTGACACATGTTGGAACAGTCGGGCAGATTGTTCGTGCCGAACGCGCGGACGAACAGCTGGTACGCGAACGCCGCTTCGTTGGACGCCCGGCCGGACGTGTAGAAGATCGCCTCGTCCGGACTGTCCAGGGCGTTGAGCTGATTCCCGATCAGGGCGAATGCCTCGTCCCATTCGATGGGTTCGTAATGCGTTCCGCCGGGCCGCTTCACCATCGGATGCGTGATCCGGCCCTGCTGCCCCAGCCAGTGCTCGCTGTGGCAGTCGAGTTCGGCGATACTGTGGCGGGCGAAGAATTCGGGTGTCGCACGGTCGCGGGTGGCTTCTTCCGCCACCGCCTTGGCTCCGTTCTCACAGAACTCCGCGGCGTGGCGGTGGCCCGGCTCCGGATCAGGCCACGCGCAGCTCATGCAATCGAACCCCTCGGCCTGGTTCAGTTGCAGCAACGTCTCGGCCGTACGGACCACGCCCATGTGCTCGAGCGCGCGCTTCATCGACACCGCGACGGCAGTCGGGCCGGCCGCGTGGTCCTTCGGGGGCCCGACCTCGAGATCGGCCTCGTCGTAGTCCCGTTCCTCGTCCTTGTGTCGCATCGTTCAGCCTTTCGTCAGGACGACCTCCCCACCAGCCGACCGAGATAGTCGATGACGTCATCGGCCGCGGTGGCCGCGGCGGTGAGCGCGACGTAACCGTCGGGGCGCACCACCACCAGCGTGCCACCGTGTGCCCCGTATGCGCTGCGCGCCAAACCGCGGTCGTCGACGACGTCCACGCCGGGACCGCGGGAATCGCCCACCACCATGTACTTCACGTCGTCGGGCGCGTCCTCGGCCAGGGTCTGCAGGATGTGCCGGGAGCCGCCGCCGAACCCGAGAACAGTGAAGTGCGTCCCCCGGAAGACGTCGAACAGTCGCAGCGGCGTGCCGTCCGGGCTCAGACACGGCGCGTCGGGTGCCCGGTCTCCCGCGCGCAGACCCGTCGTCGCGTCCCCGTCCCAAGACAGTGAACTCCACGGGTAGCCCAGACCGAGTTGCTGACCGTCTTCGGTCACCGCGCCCGCGAACCCCTCGGAGTCCTCGCGTCCGAGGTTCGAGGCCACCTTCTGCAGCCCCGCGCTGCTCACCCCGAGCGTCCAGCGCGCGAGCGGCAACCGTTCCTCCTGGTACGTATCGAGGAGCGACGGGTCCGCGGAGCCGGCCAGGACGAGAGCGAGCTTCCACCCGAGGTTGTAGGCGTCCTGGATTCCCGTGTTCATCCCGAGCCCACCGGCAGGCGGATGAACGTGGGCCGCGTCCCCGGCCAGGAACACCCGACCGTCACGGAAGCAGTCCACCATCCGCACGTTCACATGCCAGGTGGACAGCCACGTCGGTTCGGACAATCGCACGCCCGGGCCGCAGGCGATGTCGTCGAGAACGCGCTGGAAGTACTCGAGCGACGGTTCGGGCAGGTTGCCCTCCTCGTCGAAGTCCGCGAACGGCACGCCCTGGAACTGCCAGGAGTTGATTCCGCGGAACGGGCACAACGCGACGAACCCCTGCTCGGGGTGCGTCCACTGATACCAGCGATCGGGGACCAGGCCGTCGACGGACACGTCGCCGAGGAGCATGCCCTCGATGCCGCCCGTCCCCTCGAACGACACCCCGAGCGCCTTGCGCACCGTGCTGCGCCCGCCGTCGCAGCCGACGAGGTAGCGCGCAATGACGGTCCCGCCGCCGGCGAGTCGGACGGTCACCTTGTCGGTGGTCTGCTCGAACCCGACCACCTCGACACCACGTTCCACGTCGATCCCGAACTCCGACAGCCTTTCTCGCAGGATCTGCTCAGTCCGCCACTGCGGGATCATCAGACCGCCGTCGTAGGGCCGATCGTGCGTGGGCCTCAGGTCCGCGTACGGGTCGCCGTCGCGCACCACCTGGCCGCGCACCGCGACCCGGCTGGGCAGGTGCCGGAACCCGGCCTCGACGATCTCGTCGACGACGCCGAGATCGTCCATCACTTCCTGGCTGCGCGCGGTCAATCCCTTTCCCCGCGAACCTGCGAACGGCTCGGGCGACTTGTCGAGGATCCGCACCTCCACACCACGTCGCGCCAGTTCCAACGCGAGCGTGAGCCCGGTCGGACCGGCACCGGCAACCACTGCCTCGGTAGGGCTCATGGCGTCATCGTATTCGGGACGGCACCGATCCGGCGGGAAAGTCGCTGCACAATCGTCGACGACATTCCCTGCTCACCGGACTCGCGGAGTGATCCTCTCGCTCAGAAGTTTCCGCGGGCGGCTTGTTCGCGTTCGATGGCCTCGAAGAGGGCTTTGAAGTTGCCGATGCCGAAGCCGAGGGAGCCGTGGCGTTCGATGAGTTCGAAGAACACGGTGGGCCGGTCGACGAGGGGTTTGGTGAAGATCTGCAGCAGGTAGCCGTCTTCGTCGCGGTCGACGAGGATGCCGCGTTTCTGCAGTTCGGCGATGGGGGCGCGGACGTTGCCGATCCGGGCCCGCAGTTCGGGGTCCTCGTAGTAGGAGTCGGGGGTGGCCAGGAACTCGACGCCCTCGGCGGTCAGCTGGTCGACGGCGGTGAGGATGTCATTGGTGGCCAGGGCCAGGTGCTGGGCGCCGGGGCCGCGGTAGAAGTCGAGGTATTCGTCGATCTGCGAGCGTTTCTTGGCGAGGGCGGGTTCGTTGAGGGGGAACTTGACCCGGTGGTTGCCGTTGGAGACGACCTTGCTCATCAGCGCGGAGTAGTCGGTGGCGATGTCCTCGCCGACGAACTCGGCCATGTTCGTAAAGCCCATGACCCGGTTGTAGAAGTCGACCCAGTGGTCCATCTTGCCGAGTTCGACGTTGCCGACGACGTGGTCGAGGGCCTGGAACAGGCGCTTGGGTGCCCCGTCCCGTTTGGTGTGGCCGGAGGTGCGGGCGGTGTAGCCGGGCAGTTAGGGGCCGGTGTAGTGGCTGCGGTCGACGAGGGTGTGGCGGGTGTCGCCGTAGGTGGCGATCGCGGCGAGGCGGACGGTGCCGTGGTCGTCGGTCACGTCGTGGGGTTCGTCGAGGACGGTGGCGCCCTGGGCGCGGGCGTGGGCGATGCACTTGTCGACGTCGGGGACGGCGAGGGCGATGTCGACGACGCCGTCGCCGTGGGTGCGGTGGTGGTCGATCAGGGGGCTGTCCGGGTTCACGGCGCCTTTGATGACGAAGCGGACGGCCCCGGATTCGAGGACGAAGCTGTGGTGGTCGCGGTTGCCGGTGGTGGGTCCGGAGTAGGCGACGAGGGTCATCCCGAACGCGGACTGGAAGTAGTGGGCGGTCTGGGTGGCGTTGCCGACCACCCAGACGACGGCGTCCCAGCCGCTGACCGGGAACGGGTCGCGGGTGCCGTCGTACTCGACGAGCCCGACCAACTGCTCGAGCTGGCCGAGGTCGAGACCTGCGAGGCGTTCCTTGTCGGTGAGAGTCTGCTCGATCGTCATCGCTGTCTTCCTGGTTCGAGGGACGAGGTGTGGCCTGTTGCCTGGGTCACTACGAAAACCCACCCCGCCCACATAGGCAACCGAGCCAGCAGAAGCTAGCCGCAGTGCCACCTTCGGGGGCCCTGGAACCAATTTTCTTATACAGTCGGACTAGTTGAATCCGCCCGGAGAGGTCTGGCCGTGAAGGACGCAGTGCAGTTGGACGAGCTCGACTTCGCCCTTCTCGACGCCATGCACGACGACCCGAAGGCCGGCGTGCTGGAGCTGTCGCGCCGGATCAAGGTCGCGCGGGCCACCGTTCAGGCGCGGGTGCGCAAACTCGAGGAGTCGGGAGTGATCGCCGGGTACGAGCCGCGTCTCGACATCGCGGCCGCGGGGTTCGACGTGCAGGCGTTCGTCACGCTGGAGACCGCGCAGGGCGCACTCGACTCCGTGACGTCGGAGTTGGAGTCGATTCCCGGGGTGCTCGAGGCCTTCGCGACCACCGGCTCGGGCGACATCCTGTGCCGCATCGCTGCGGGATCCCACCTCGGGCTGCAGCAGACACTGATCGATCTGAACAAGTCGAGTGTCGTCGCCCGGTCCACCAGCGTGATGGTGCTGTCGGTGATCGTCCCGTACCGGTCGATGCCCCTCCTGAGGACGCTCGACCGGCCGCGCTCGGCGAAGGCCCCGGCCTATCGCACGACCCCCGCCGAACCGGATTAGCAACACAATCATTGGTTCTGCTGCACAAACTGAATAGAAAATCCTGGAACTTCTTTCTCGGTGATGTTCATCGTGGCTACGTGCCGCGCGGCCGGTTGCGGTGCACGAGTGGCGCCCGACACAGTGATCGCCGTAACAGCGCGGGCACCGGCCGAGTACACGGCCGGAGCGCCCCGAGCCCCGGCAGTCGAGAAACCGAGAGAAGCCATGAAGAATCTGCTCACCCGATTCGAAGAGAAGGCCCCCGAGATCGTCTTCGAGTGGCACGACACGGAGACCTCCGCACGCGGATGGACGGTGATCAACTCGCTGCGTGGCGGCGCTGCCGGCGGCGGCACCCGGATGCGTCGCGGTCTCGATCGGCGCGAGGTGGAGTCGCTCGCGAAGACCATGGAGGTCAAGTTCACCGTCTCGGGTCCGGCGATCGGTGGCGCGAAGTCGGGCATCGACTTCGACCCGACCGACCCGCGCAAGGACGAGGTGCTGCGCCGCTGGTTCAAGGCCGTGACCCCGCTTCTCAAGGCGTACTACGGCACCGGCGGCGACCTGAACGTCGACGAGATGGCCGAGGTCGTGCCGATCACCGAGAGCTACGGCCTGTGGCATCCGCAGGAAGGCGTCGTCAACGGGCACTTCGCGGCCAGCGATCGTGAGCGGGTCCAGCGGGTCGGACAGCTGCGGCTGGGCGTCGCGAAGGTCGTCGAGGATGCGCGGTTCACTCCCGATCCGCAGGCGAAGTACACGGTGTCCGACCTGATCACGGGCTGGGGTGTCGCCGAATCGGTGCGGCACTACTACCGGGTCTACGGCGGCGAACTGGCCGGCAAGCGCGTGATCATGCAGGGCTGGGGCAATGTCGGCGCCGCCGCCGCGTACTACCTGGCGCTGTCCGGGGCCCGGATCGTCGGCATCCTCGACCGCAACGGTGGGCTGTCGAACACCGACGGCTACGACTTCGAGCAGATCCGTGCGCTGTTCCTGGCCAAGGAGGGCAACGAACTGCGCGCAACAGGCACGGTGCCGTTCGAGGAGATCAACGAGACGATCTGGAGTTCCGGCGCCGAGATCTTCCTCCCCTGCGCCGCATCACGTCTCGTGACCCGCGACCAGGTGGACCGGCTGATCGCCGGTGGCCTCGAGGTGGTGGCGAGCGGCGCCAACGTGCCGTTCGCGGACGACGAGATCTTCTACGGCCCCACCTACGAGTACGCCGACAAGAGCGTCGCCGTCGTCCCCGACTTCATCGCCAACTGCGGCATGGCCCGGGCGTTCGCGCTGCTGATGGAGGGCGACATCGAGGTGTCGGACGAGGCGATCTTCGGTGACGTCTCCGCCACCGTCGCGACGGCGCTCGAGCGGTGCTTCGCGCGTTCGTCGCAGCCGACCGGAATCGCCGGTACCGCATTCGAGATCGCACTCGATCAGCTCGTCTGACGGCACGGGAGATCCCATGAACACAGTTCACGACCCACCGAAATCCACTGGCCTTCAGCAGGCGATGAAACCACGCCAGCTGGTGATGATGAGTCTGGGCGGCGCGATCGGCGCCGGACTGTTCGTCGGCTCCGGTGCGGGCATCGCCGTCGCCGGGCCCGCCGTGCTCGTCTCCTTCCTCATCGCCGGATTCCTCGTCGTTCTCGTGATGCGGATGATGGGCGAAATGGTGGCCGCCGACCCCGACAGCGGCGCGTTCTCCGTCCACGCCGAGAACGCGATGGGCCCGGTCGCCGGCCGGACGATCGGCTGGCTGTACTGGGTGCAGGTCGTCATCGTGGTGGCCGCGGAAGCGACCGCGGCGGCGGCGATCACCGCCGCGTCCATACCCGCGGTGCCACAGTGGGCGGCGGCCCTGGCGTACATGAGCGTGCTGACCGCCGTGAACCTGGCGGGCGTCTCCCGCTTCGGTGAGTTCGAATTCTGGTTCGCCGCGCTGAAGATCGTCGCGATCGTCGCGTTCCTGGCGGTCGGTTCCGCGATGATCCTCGGCTGGATTCCCAGCTTCGACGCGCCAGGCCTGTCGAACCTCACCGGCCACGGCGGGTTCGCCCCCAACGGTGTCACCGGCATCGCGGCCGGCCTGCTGATCGTGGTCTTCGCGTTCGGCGGCACCGAGGTGATGGCCATCGCGGCCGCCGAGACATCGGAACCGCGACGCAACGTGAGCCGGGCGGTGCGGTCCATCGTGTGGCGGATCCTGGTGTTCTACGTCGGTTCCGTCCTCATCATGGTGACCGTGCTGCCGTGGACCGCCGACGAACTCGCGACGGGACCGTTCGTCGCGGTCCTGAACGCCGCGCACGTGCCCGGTGCCGGTGCCGTCATGACCGTCGTCGTGGTCATCGCATTGCTGTCGTCGCTGAACGCCATGCTGTTCAGTGGTTCCCGGATGATCTACTCGCTGTCCGAGCGTGGGGCGGCGGCCAAGGTGTTCGGCCGGGTGTCGGGCAACGGCGTTCCCCGCGTGGCGGTGCTGGCGTCGGTGACGTTCGGGTTCGTCACCGTCGTCCTCAACTACCTCGCCCCGGACCGTGTTCTGCCGCTGCTGCTCAACGCGGTCGGCTCGACGATCCTGGTGTTGTGGACGTTCGTCACCGTCTCGCAGATCGTGTTGCGGCGGCGCGCCGAGAGGTCGGGCCGAACGGATCTGCCGCTGAAGATGTGGGGCTTCCCGTATCTGTCGTATGTCGCCCTCGCGCTGCTGGCCGCGGTCGCGGTGCTGGCGTTGTTCGACGACGCGGCACGCAACCAGTTGTTCGCGACGCTCACCTTCACGTGTGCGATCACCGTGGCCTGCTGGGTGCTCGGACGCAGGCAACGCGGTGCGGCCGCCGACTCCACGCCGGAGAAGACGCCCGAGACCGTCGGCTGAGACGACACCGCGGTCTCACGGATGTCGAGGGGTCATCCGTGAGACCGCGGCGGTCTCCCGCTGAGCGGACACCTTCCGGTCGCCGCACGTCCCCGCGGCCTACCGTCGGCTGCACAGACGAAGGGCCGGGAATGACCACACATCCAGACATTTTCGCTCCAGCCACGCTGGGCCCCATCACGTTACGCAATCGCGTCATCAAGTCGGCCACGTTCGAGGGCCGCACTCCCGACGCGCTGGTCACCGACGAACTGATCGAGTTCCACCGCCGGCCCGCGGCGGGTGGGGTCGGGATGTCGACGGTGGCCTATTGCGCCGTGGCGCCGGAGGGTCGCACCGAGCGCGGGCAGTTGTGGATGCGGCCGGACGCCGTCCCCGGACTGCGCAGGCTCACCGACGCCATCCACGCGGAGGGCGCGGCCGCATCCGCCCAACTCGGGCACGCCGGACCCGTCGCGAACGAGAAGTCCACCGGACTGCCCGCGCTCGCACCGTCGCGGTCGTTCAACCCGCTCAGCATGCGGATGATCCGCAGGGCCACCACCGCCGACATCACCCGGATCACCGCCGCCCACGGAACCGCGGCACGGATCGCCGTCGAGTCCGGATTCGACGCCGTCGAGATCCACTTCGGCCACAACTACTTCGCCAGTTCGTTTCTCAGCCCGAAGCTGAACCGTCGCGCCGATATCTACGGCGGATCACTCGAGAACCGGGCCCGGGTGGTGCGGGACGTCGCCCGGACCGTGCGCGACGCCGTCGGCGGCCGGGTCGCGATCCTCGCCAAGCTGAACATGGACGACGGCGTCCCCGGTGGGTTCTGGCTCGACGAGGCCATCCAGGTGGCCGGACTGCTGGAGCAGGACGGCAGTGTCGACGCCCTCGAACTCACCATGGGCAGTTCACTTCTCAACCCGATGTACCTGTTCAAGGGCGACGCGCCGGTGCGGGAGTTCGCGGCCGCCATGCCGCAGCCGGTCCGGCTCGGCGTCCAGTTGGCCGGGAAGTCCATGATCCACGCCTACCCCTACCGCGACCTGTTCATGCTCGAGCACGCACGCCAGATCCGCGCGGCGGTGACGCTGCCGCTCGTCCTGCTCGGCGGAGTCACCGACCGTGCAGGCATGGACACCGCCATGGCCGAGGGCTTCGAATTCGTCGCCATGGCCCGGGCGCTGCTGCGCGAACCGGACCTGGTGAACCGCATCCGGTCCGAGCCCCACACCCAGTCGTTGTGCATCCACTGCAACAAATGCATGCCCACCATCTTCAGCGGAGCGCGCTGCGTGCTCGTCGAGTGATCACCAGCTCGTCTGCGCCAGAACCGCATCCAGCGCCGCGTAGCTCTCGTTCATGCCGCCTTCCATGCCGGACTGCAGCATGCCGTCGCGCTCCTCGGGGGTGTGGAACTGGCTGACGACGGACAGCTTGGTGCGCCCGTCCCCGAGGTCGGTGTAGGTGTTGTTCTCGACGATGACGTGGCCGGGCATGCCGTCCCACTCGAACGTGTACACCAGGCGCTCTTCCGGGGTGATCTCCCGGAATCTGCCCTCGAAGCCGTGGGTTTCGCCGTCCGAATGTTCGACGAAGCGCCAGTGCCCGCCGCGCTCGAATTCCCATCGTTCGACGTCGAGTTCGTTTCCGCGGCCCCACCACTGGGCGAGGAGTTCCGGTCTCGTGAATGCGGCCCACACGCGGTCGCGGGGAGCGTTGAACATGCGTTCGACGTGGATCTCCCGGTCCGTCGGCGTCGAGACGGTCGCGGTTGTGGGAGTCTGCGAGGTGCTCATGACGTGCCTTCCGTTCGATTGAGGAATTCGTCCAGACGGTCCAGGCGCCCGTCGAGCGACAGCTGGTAGTCGCGGATCCAGGCCACCTCCCGCTCGAGGGAATTGGTCCCCAGCATGCAGTACCGCACCCGGCCACGCTTCTCGGTCACGACCATCCCCGCCTCTTCGAGCAGTCGCACGTGTTTCTTGACGCCGGTGAGGGTCATCTCGAAGAGTTCGGCCAGGTCACTGATCGAGCAGGCGCCCTCGCCGAGCCGACGGAGGATCCCACGTCGCGTGGGGTCCGCCAATGCGGCGAACGTGGCATCGAGAGCCGAATACTGAACCATCGAGTTCAGTGTTGCACCGACCCTGGACTCCGTCAAGGCCCGGCCCCGGGGATCCACGAGGCGCGAACGCACTCGGATAAGCTTGGGCCGTGGTCCACCGATGACAGCGTCGCCCGACGAACACGAAGAGGCGATCCGCGATCGCCCGCACAGCCGCGTCTCGCCCGCGAGAACGCGCCGCAATCCGGCACTTGTCCAGGCCGACATCCTGGAAGTCGCGACCGCAGAGTTCGCCGAGAAGGGCCTGTCCGGCGCCAGCGTCAACGAGATCGCCGAGAAGACGCAGACCACCAAACGCATGATCTATTACTACTTCGGCGGCAAGGAAGGCCTGTACACCGCCGTTCTCGAGCGCAACTACAAACTCATTCGCGAACTCGAACACAAGGTAGACCTCGAACACGCCGAACCGGTCGATGCACTGAGATTGATCGCGCAGTTGACGTTCGACCACCACGACACCCATCGTGCCTACGTCCGCCTCGTCAGCGGAGAAAACATGATGAAAGGCAAGTACATTCGGCAGTCCGACGAGGTAGCCGGACTCGGGATGCCCGTACTGGCCGTGCTCGAGGACGTATTGCGCCGCGGTCAGGCGGCCGGCGTTTTCCGCCAGGACGTCGAGGCCATCGACGTCCACATGCTCATCAACAGCGTGTCCCTGTTCCGCATCTCCAACCAGTACACCTTCGATGCGCTGTTCCAGCGCGATCTCGCCGCGGACGAGCTCCGATCGCACTTGCGCACCGTCATCGGTGACGTCGCAGTCCGGTACGTTTGCATCTGACGGCACACAAGCCCCTCCACGCGCCTTCCGCTCCTGATAGGAGCGGTTTGTCGCGTGCTTTGTACCCACTGGACACTTTTTGGTCCGTGAGGTACAAAGCTATTGCGCCTGTCACATTCCGTGCGCTAGATTCAGGATCTGCGCAGGACGAACTTCCGTTCGCCATACGAACGCCAGTCGGGCGGTGCCATGCACGCACAGAGGAGAGACCGAATGACGACGACCATCGATGCCACGGGCACCGGTCCTCGGACAGACCTGCACAAAGTCAAACGAGCAGCCACTGCCGCCTTTCTCGGCAGCATGCTCGAGTACTACGAGTTCTACATCTACGCCTCCGCGGCCGCCCTGGTCTTCGGCAAGGTCTTCTTCCCCTCGTCCAGCGCCGCCACCGGAACTCTGCTGTCGCTGGCGACCTTCGGAGTCGCGTACATCGCCCGGCCCATCGGAGCGGTCCTGCTGGGACATCTCGGAGACCGCGTCGGACGTAAGAAGATCATGCTGTTCACGCTCGGATTGATGGGCACGGCAACGTTTCTCATCGGATGCCTGCCCGAGTACAAGCACATCGGAATCTGGGCGCCGATCCTCCTCGTCTGCCTCAGGGTGTGTCAGGGAATCTCGGCAGCCGGTGAGCAGTCCGGAGCCAATTCACTCACGCTCGAGCACTCCCCGGAACACCGGCGAGCCTTCTTCACCAGTTGGACCCTCACCGGCACGCAGGCCGGCTTCATCCTTGCCACGCTGGTGTTCCTCTCCGTAGCCACCCTGCCGGAAGACCAGCTTCTCAGCTGGGGATGGCGGATCCCCTTCCTCGCCAGCGCCATCGTCGTCTTCGCCGCATACATCGCGCGACGCAAGCTGGAGGAGCCGGAGGTTTTCACCGAGAATCGCGAAAACGGCGAACTCGAACGCTTTCCTGTCGCGACACTTCTGCGCACTCATGCGACCGATGTGCTGCGAGTGATTCTGTGCGCGTTCCAGTCGGTCGGCGGCACCATCTTCTCGGTCTTCGGACTCGCGTTCGCGACCAGTGCCGAGGTCGGCATCAGTCGTCCGACCATGCTCTGGGCGGCCGTCGTCGCCAACGTCGTCGCGTTGTTCATGCAACCGTCGTTGGCCGTCCTCGCCGACCGTATCGGCCGCAAGCCGGTGTTCATCAGCGGCGTCGTCGGTCTTGCTTTGTCGATCTTCTTCTACTTCTGGGCGATCTCCACCGCGAACGTGGTCCTCATCTACGTCGGCGCGATCATCTTCACCGGAATCTGCTACAGCGCACCGAACGCCATCTTCCCGTCGTTCTATGCCGAGATGTTCAACACGAAGGTGCGGTTCTCCGGAATGGCACTCGGCACCCAGATCGGTTTCGCCTTCGCCGGTTTCGCGCCCACCATCGCGTGGACGATCGTCGGCGACAGCCGCACGAACTGGATTCCCGTCGCCATCCTGGTGGCCGTCGCGTGCCTGATCTCGGCAGTGGCGGCCTCCACCGCACGCGAGACGTACAAGACACCGCTCGGTCAGCTCGGCAAACCCATCGCCTGACCCCTCACCCCCACCATTCGACGTTCTCGAGAGAAGGAACAACATGTCCCCCGCACGCCTGAAAGTCGGAATCGTCGGTTGCGGCAAGATCGCCATCAATCACGCAAAGGCTCTGCACGCCATGCCCGAGGTCGAACTGGTCGCCTGCAGCGACACCGACCAGGCCAGAGCCGACTCCTTTGCCGCCACACACGGAATCGCCCACGCCTACGACGACCTCGACGCACTGCTCGGCAGCGGTCTGGACGCCGTCACCATCTGCACACCGCACCCGACCCACGAAGCGATCGTCCTCGCGGCCGCCGAACACGGACTGCACGTTCTGTGCGAGAAGCCGATCGCGATCACGCTCGACGAAGCCGACCGCATGGTCGAGGCGACGTCCGCCGCGGGAGTGAAGTTCGGCGTACTGTTCCAGCGCCGGTTCTGGCCTGCCGCTCAGCGCATCCGCGCTGCGATCGATGCCGGCGCGCTCGGCGGCGCACCCATTGTCGCGACCTGCACCGTACGACTCGGCCGCGACCGCGACTACTACACGTCCGATCCGTGGCGCGGCCGCTGGGACACCGACGGCGGAGGTGTGCTGATGACTCAGGCCATCCATTACATCGACATGCTGCAGTGGTTCATGGGCGACGCCGTCGAGGTGAGTGGTCACGTGGACACCCTCGTGCACGGTGACTACATCGAGGTCGAGGACACGGTCGCGGCCACCGTGAAATTCTCGTCCGGCGGACTCGCCACTATCACGGCCGGCACAACTTTCACACCCGGCCTCGGTACTCAAATCGTGGTCGGTGGACGCAACGGGCACACCGTGAGCCTGACGGAATTTCCCGAGGGGATGCCCGCAGTCAACGACATTTGGACCGTCGAGGGCGAGGAGGCGTACCAGCAGATGCACTCGACGGACATCGAATCGGACCCTCCGCTCTCGCAGATTCATGTCGGTCTCGCCCCGTTCCATCAGATGCAGATCGAGGACTTCGTCCATGCCGTCGTCGAGGACCGTGCTCCCGCGGTTTCCGGACGCGATGCTCGCCGCGCTCTCGAGATCGTCCTCGCCATCTACGAGTCCTCCCGCACCGGGCAACCCATCGCACTCACCTCGGGCGCGCTCGCCGGCCTGCAGTAATTGCATCGCAACATTTTTCACACAGTCAGGTGAGGACCACACGATGAATTCACCGACCTTCATGGTCGTCAACGGACCGAACCTCAACATGCTCGGGGCGAGACAGCCCGAACACTACGGTCATCACACCCTCGACGACGTCCGCACACTGTGCGAGCGGACCGCCGAACCCCTGAATGTCGAACTGGCTTTCTTCCAATCGAATCACGAAGGCGAGGTGATCGACCGCATCCACCGGGCACGAGGATCCGCACACGCCATCGTGATCAACCCCGGCGCGTGGACCCACACGTCCGTGGCCCTTCGCGACGCTCTGGTCGTTCCGGAGATCCCGATCGTGGAAGTTCACATCAGCAATATCCATGCGCGCGAAGAGTTCCGCCACCGCTCCCTCATCTCGCCGATCGCGAACACCGTGATCGCCGGGGCCGGGATCACCGGATACAAGTTCGCGATCGAACACCTCGCTGCCGTGCTGAACCCGGCAGAAGGGAGCGCGACCCGACCATGACCGACGGACCACTGTTGTCGCTCTCACCACTCACAGCCGTCGACGCCTCACCACCGGATCTGGTGACCGCGGCTGCGAGCGCCGGCTTCGACTTCGTAGGAATCCGAGCGAAAGCGGCAGCCACTGACACCCAATGGCCGATGCTCGACGACGGCCCGATGGTGCGGGAGACACGGCGCCGTGCCGACGACCTGGGCATCGAGATCCTGGACGTCGAAGTACTGCGCATCACCGGCGCGGACGATGTGGAGACTGCGCTGCGCCTCCTCGACGTGGCGTCCGCACTGCGTGCGAGCTATGTACTGGTGAACGGCAACGACCCGGAGCCCACCCGACAGGCTGATACATTCGCGCTCCTGTGCCGTGAAGCCGAGCAACGAGGTGTGTCTCTTGCGCTGGAGTTCATGGCATTCAGCCGGATCCGAACCATCGGTGACGCTGCCGCCGTGCTGAGACACGCCACCAGTCCCGTTGCGGTGCTGGTGGTGGACGCACTGCACCTGGCCCGCACCGGCAGCTCTGCCGAAGAGGTCCGGGCACTTCCCGACCACTGGCTCTCGTACGTTCAGCTGTGTGACGCCCCGAAGAAGGCACCACCCGATCACGCGGGTCTGATCACCGAGGCGCGCACCGACCGACTCCTCCCCGGCGCGGGTGAGCTCCCGTTGCACGAATTGATCGACGCATTTCCAGCCGGCGCCGTTTATTCCGTGGAGGCCCCGGTCCTCGCTCACACCGGGTGGGCAGTCGACGTCCGAGCCGACCACGCCTACCGAGCCCTTCGTGACACGGTTCATGCCATGTGATCCCCGGCGGGACGGGCGCCACCCCACGGCATCTCGGTGCCGGTACGGATCGGTAACGAATCCGGACACCCGCCTGTCGCAGCGGTGGACGCCGAAGATCGGGCTCTTCGCCGGCGGTGCCGACCTACATGTCTATCGGGACGGCGGCTGGCGCGTTCTGCACTGCCTGCCGCTCTACAGCGGTCCCGTCGCGCTCGGTTTGCCGGCGCATCCTCGGGTACCGGACCACCCCGTACCTGTTGCTGGTCACGGCGCTGACGACGGTGACGTGCACATTCGTCGAACCGGTGCGGACGACGCTGTTCCACGGCCAGATCAACCTGGTACTGATGCTGTGGGTGCTGTGGGATTTCTCCCGGCCGGAGCGCAGCATCCTGCGCGGGGTGGGGATCGGGCTGGGCGCCGCGATCAAACCGACCCCCGCCTTCTTCGTCGTCGTGCTCCTCGCGCTGCGGCACCCGGCCCGCCCAGAGTCGGCCGGCCCTGACATCGGTCGTGACGGACCCGCCGGCACCGGAACCGTCGGAAGTGTCGTTGCGGAGCGCGTGACGGCCTGCTGTTCCGTACCCTTCACGCACCGTCAGGAATACCCTGGCAAGTACACGCCCCCATGCACCTCCCGGAATCCGCACCGCCCGGAATCGGACCGCCATGAACGATCGCCCGCCGAGTGATTCGACGGTCGCGTCTGGGCCGCCCACCGAACTGGGTCAGGACACCCAGCTGCCGCCGTCGACGACGTCGGGCGCCGAATCGGTGTTCGTCGTGGAGAGCGGTGTCGAGCGCCTCGTCGCGGATTGGGAGTCGTCCGGTTCGCCGGCCGAGCTCACCGAGTATCTCCCCGACACGACCGCGATCAGGCGGGCCGCGTTGATCGAGCTGATCAAGGTGGACCTCGAATACCGGTGGCTGCGGTCGGGCCACCCGAAGCGCATCGCCGACTACTGCCTCGAATTCCCGGAGCTGCTCGCCGAACCTCTGCCACCGGAACTCGTCTACCTGGAGTACCGGGTCCGCCGTCAAAGCGGCGCCGACGTCGATCCCGCCGAGTACGTCACCGAATACCCGCAGCAGGCGGCCCGGTTCGAGACCCTCCTCGAACACGACCGCCGCATGGACCGGCGCACCATCACTGCGGAACTCGGCCCGGGCGACGACCTCGACGTCGGTGAACGCCTCGACGACTTCGACCTGATGATGGAACTGGGTCACGGCGCGTTCGCGCGGGTGTTCCTCGCCCGGCAGCGTTCGATGCAGCGTTGGGTGGCGCTGAAGATCTCCCGGAACATCGGCAACGAACCGCAGACACTCGCGCAGCTCGACCACCCGTACATCGTCCGCGTCTACGACCAGCGGGTGCTGGAGGACCGCCGGCTGCGGGTGCTGTTCATGGAATACGTGCCCGGCGGCACGCTCCTCGACGTGGTGCGGCTGGTCCGCAAGACCCCGCCGGAGCAGCGATCCGGACAGCTGCTGCTCGATTCGGTGGACCGCGTCCTCGCGGAGAGAGGCGAGATCCGGCCCGAGTACTCGAGCGTGCGGGACGAGATCGCCGCGCTGTCGTGGCCGGAGACGGTCGCGTGGATCGGGCTGCGATTGGCCGACGCGCTCGACTACGCCGAGGAGCACGGCGTCCTGCACCGCGACATCAAACCGGCGAACGTGTTGCTGGGGCTAGAAGGCATCCCCAAGCTGGCCGACTTCAACGTCAGTTCGAGCGACAGCGTCGAGAATCGCGGCGCCGGAGGATTCATCGGCGGCTCCGTCGCCTACATGTCACCCGAACAACTCGAGGTGATCGACCCGAGCATCCACCGGACCGCCGCCGACCTCGACACCCGCAGCGACATCTTCGCGTTGGGCGTGATGCTGTGGGAACTGCTGACCGGGGCGCGGCCGTTCCCGGACGACGACGGGACCACGTCACCGCCGTCGCCTCGCGTCCTTCTCGAGTCGCGACGCCGAGGAGTGGACCCGGAACGATCCGCGCTCCCCGAAGACTGTCCCGCCGCGCTGCGGCGCATCCTGGTGAAGTCGCTCGCACCCGACCGGGACAATCGGTGGTCGAGTGGCCGGAAGCTGACACGGCAGTTCGCGCTGTGCCTCGACCCGCACGCCCGCGATCTCGTCGACCCCGCGCCGGGAAGCGTGCGGTCCACGATGTGGCGGTGGGCGCTTCCCATCGTGATCGCCGCCGTCGGCATCCCGAACCTGCTGGCAGCCGGATACAACTACTACTACAACAAGGTGCTGATCATCGCGACGCTGCCCGTCGAGGCGCAGGAGGATCTCGAATTCGTGCATCTGGTGATCGGCGGGATCGCGTTCCCGCTGGGCGCAGTGCTCATCGTCTACTGGTGTCGACTCGCGCTCACGGTGCCGCGCGGTCTCCGCAACGGCAGAACCTACAGTTCCGAGGTGCTGGAGAAGGCGCGCGCCACTACGCTCGGGCTCGGCCATCGCGCGGTCGTGGTCAGCTTCGGGCTGTGGGTCGTCGCCGGCGTCGCCTACCCGGTCGCCCTGGAGATCACCGCAGGCGGGATTCCGTTGCGCGCATACACGCAACTCCTCGCGTCCCTCGCCGTGTGCGGGGCGGTCGCGCTCGCCTACCCGTTCTTCATCCTCACGTTCTACGCAGTGCGGTGCCTCTGCCCGATCCTGCTGTCGCACGGCGAGTTGCGCGGAAACGACGGACGCAACATCCGGGCCCTCGGCCGGAGCATGCCGCGGTACCTCGCCGTCGCCGCGGCCGTCCCGTTGATCGGGGTCGCCGGGCTCAGCTTCGTCGGCGGAAGCACCGGCGACGCCGTGAACGCGACGGTGCGCGCGCTGTGTCTGGGCGGCATCTTCGCCTTCATCGCCGTGTACCAGTTGTTCCGGCGGATCGAGAGCGATCTGCGTGCGCTCGAGAGGGTCGTGTGGCTGGAGGTGCCGGGGTCGCCGACCAGGCGGCGGTAGGAGCGGCCGGCGCAGATAAAGAAGGCCCCTGACGCTGCCGGGTCGGGGTCCGACAGCGCCATGGGCTCACTGTGTATTTCTCTCGAAGCCCCCTCCGCGTTACACCCCGCGTGTCACGCGTCCGGCGAGGCCGCCCATCGTCATGTCGTAGAGGACGGTGGCCAGCTCGTTTCGCCGGTCGCGGAGGTCGCGGCGGAGGTATTCGAGGCTCACCTCGCGGTAGCTGACGGTGAGCACCAGGAGCAGCGCGTCGAGATCGACACCCGGACCGATCGCCGACGGATTCAACGTCACATACGTACGCAACAGGTCGCGGCATCGTTCCTCGATGCGGACCGAACGGTGCGCGGTGAGAGCCAGGTGCGGGGCGTCGTTGAGCAGCGAACCGAGGATGTCGCGATACCTGTCCAGGACGGCGAGGAGCTGGGACTGCAGCGCCGCGTCCTTCAGGAACGTGCCCTTCGCGACGGCCTGCTCGAGCTGCGTCCCGAACGTGGCGGTGGTTTCCTCCATGATCTTGTCGATCAGGACCTCGATGATCTCGTCCTTGTTCGCGAAGTACTGGTACACCGACCCCTTCGAGATCCCGGCGGCCTCGGCGATGGCGTTCGTGCTGCAGCCGGTGTACCCCTTGGCCCGCAAAACCTGACCAGTTGCCGACAAGATGCGCGCGACCGTCGCCTGCGACCGCTGCTGGGAGGGGTCTTTCCGCTGGCCAGTGCCCATTCGCTGAATCCTCCCGATCTGCCGCACAATGCGACTTGTACCCGTCCGATTCGGTGGGGTGAACTGTAACTCACAGCCCCTCGAGCGGGGGCCGAGGCACAAAGACGCCCCCTTCTCGACTACCGAATCGAGTGCACCGCAATGACAGAAACCCAGTCCCGGGAGTCGGCGGCCGGCTTCTCCGACTTCACGCCGCCGCGGCGGTTCGACATGGACTCGGAGTGGGGTCGGCGCTCGATGCGGACGCTGTCGCGGTTCGTGCACGGCGACCCGACGCCCACCGCCGCGGAGCGGGAACTCCACGCCCGGGCGGTGGTCGGTCAGGACGAGATCGGTGCCGCACTGGCGCGGGCCGTCCTCGTCGACAAGACCGTGACGATGGCCCAGTTCTCCCGGGCACTCTCCGACGGCATCGGCAGCGTGCCCGACGCCGCGCCGCCGCTGGTCGCGTTCTTCGATGCAGTGGACAGTCGGCCGTCGTGGGTCGACGACCGCCGCCTCGAGCACGGGGCCGCCGTCTGCCTCCGCAGTGGCATGACCGGACTCGACCTGCTCGCGACCGGTTCGCTGATGAACGGCTACCGCAGCGCGGCCACCTCCCGCCAGCTCGTGGCCACCGGCAGGCTCGTCGGGGACGGCGCCGGTCAGCGGGTCGCCGAGACCGTGCGGTGGTGGTACGAGTGCGTCCTGCCCGGCGGCATGGACCGCGACCGCCGGGGCTGGCAGTTGTCCGTGCACGTCCGGTTGATGCACTCGTTCGTGAACCTGACCCTGCTGCAGGACGAGAGTTGGGACGTGTCCGACTGGGGCATGCCGATCAACCAGTCGGATCAGGCCGGGACGCTCGCCCTCTTCTCGACGACGTTCCTCGTCGGACTCCGGTCGCTGGGCGTGTGGGTCTCCGCCGACGAGGGCCGCGACGTCATGCACCTGTGGCGGTACATCGGCTGGCTGATGGGCATCGACGAACACTGGCTGGTCGACGACGAGAACACCGGACGCCGCAACATGTGCCAGATCGGGATGTTCGCGCCCGGTCCCGACGACAACTCCAGGGTGCTGGCCGACTCACTGCAGAAGTCGTGGGCCACCTTCCACTACCCGCATGCAGAGTCCCTGCGACGCCGGCTCAACCGCCAGCGCCTGCTCAGCATCCAGCGGTTGTTCTCGGGCAAGCGTGGCATGCAGGAACTCGGATTGCCGGTCGTGCCTGCCTGGTACGTTCCGCTGGCGCTGGCGGGGAACGGGACCCTGCACGGTGCAGCCAGAGTGAGTCCGGCCGTCCGGGACCGCGTCGGCCGCCGCTCCCGGCGGCGAGTCGAGGCGTGGCTCGCCGCCAACGAGACGACGTCGCGGGCTCAGCGGCGCTGGTAGATGCCGCGGACGTACGCCGCCTGCCCGGCATGCTGCAGATCGTCGGAGATGACGCTGATCAACCGGACACCGAGAGTGACTGGCGGATCCCAATTCTCGTCGACAATTCGGTCGAGGTCGTCCGGGCCGATCGACTGGACGTAATCGACGGTGCGGTCGTGCACGGCATCGTGATACCCCCGCAGGAGGTCGGCGCCGGTCCGCACCTTCGCCACCTCGTCCGGGGAGTGCCCGTAACCGATGTCGGCAACCGGGAACGGGAGGTCGAGGCGCTCCACCCACCCACCGGACGTCCACACCTGCGCGGTGCCCGCGACACCGGCGACGTGGTCGTCCTGCACTCGCGTCAGATGCCAGATCAGCCAGGCGATGGTGTTCGCCTTCGCGTCCACCCGAAACGTGAGGGCGTCGGCGGGGAGATCGGCCAGCGTGGAATGCACGGTCTCCTGAATGCGATCGAAGGCGTCGGTCAACAGCGCGCTATGGTCCACGATCTTCCTTTCGTCGTGTTCACATCACGTTCCACTATGACCCCCCTCGGGCTCACAGAACCGGCACGACATGTCCCCAGTACCCCGGGCGGCCGCCGACCACCACGGCCGGGCTACGCCGGTGACGATCCGAACCGCCGAGCGTCACGGCTTCCGGAGATCGCGGTATGCGTGGGCTCGGGTACTGATCGTCTCGGTCAGGTCGGTGACCGTGGCGGTTCCGTTTTCATGACACGGACCTTGCGATCACGGCGTCGAGGTACCGGCTCGCGGCGTCCTCGACGCGGGCGCCCTCGGCGACCAGCGGCCACGCACCGTCCATGCCGCCGACCATGGCCGCGCGGGAGAGGAACCCCTCCCAGAACGCCGGTGACCCGAACTCGCCGCGCCACTGCAGGGCGGGAAGGGTGACCCGGTGCAGGGTGTGCTCGTGGGTGGTCCCGATCGCGCCGTGCACCTGGTGGACGTTGCGCACCGCCACGGCCAGGGCCTGCGAAACGACGCTGCGCGCGACCGCAACGCGGAACTGGGACAGCTCGCCGTCGAGGTCGTCGGTGAGGGCGTCGGCGAGCGCGGTGTCCACGGCAGCGCGGGCCAGCACGGACTCGGCGGCGATGTCGACGACGAGGTTCTGCACGGACTGGAACTTCGCCAGGGCGCGACCGAACTGGCTGCGGGCGGTGGTGTGCTCAATCGCCGAGGCGAGCATGCCGTCCATCGCGCCGACGCACTGCAGTGCACGGGCGAGCGCACCACGCAGGACGTACGCCTCGACGGCCGCGGTGGGTACGGGTGACCAGGAGATGCCCTCACCGACGGTGACAGAGCCGGTCGGCACTGCCGAGATGCCCTCAATGGTCGTGATCGTCAACCGGTCGGTTGGCACGTCCGCGAGCTCGTGGGTATCGCCGGCGGGGCGCACGCACACGACGGTGGCGGTGGCACCGGCCCACGGGACACCGTGCGCGGTCCCCGAGGAATCGAGCAGCGCGACGGTGGCGGTGGAGTCGGACGAGTCGTCGATCCCGGCGGCGCGCCGGAGCGGCCCGGCCAGCAGGTCGGTCTCGGCGTACGGGACGGCCACACCGGCGGCAGCCGCGGTGCGCAGGAGCGCGGCGGCTTCGGCCCAGCCGGCTCCGCTGCCCCCGGCGTCCTCGGGCGCGGTGAGCCGGGCGACGCCGACCTCCCGCAGAGTCGACCACACGGCGTCGGCGTCGGGCCGGACGTCGGGGCCGGAGAAACCGGAGACGACGTCGGAGAGCATCGCCTGCAGGTCCTCGTCGACGGAGAGGTCGACGGTCGTGGCGGTGGTCATCAGCGCATCCCCAGTCCCCGCGCGATGACGCCGCGCAGAATTTCGTTGGTGCCGCCGCGGAGCGTGAAGCCCGGGCGCTGGTGGAGGCCCGCGCGCAGCAGGCCGTGGATCTCGGCGACCGCGGCGGTGCCGTTCGTGCCGGCGAAACCGGGTGCCAGCTCGTCGCCGAGCCGGGTGGAGACGGTGTCGACGATGTCACCCTCGGTGGCGGTGCCGAGCAGCTTGACGAGGGCTGCCGGAGTGTCGGCGGGTTCACCGCGCTGCAGCGCGCCGGCGATGTTCTGGCTGAGGTTGTGCAGTCCGGCCATCCGGGCCACGGTCCGGCCGAGGTCGCTGCGCTCGGGCAGGGCTCCGGTGGAGATTGCACCGATCTCCGCGGCGAACAGGCGGAACGAGGAGAGGAACCGTTCAGGGCCGCTGCGCTCGAAGGCGAGCTCGGAGTTGACCTGTTCCCAACCGTTACCGAGGGTGCCGAAGACCATTGAGTCCGCCACGAAAACGTCCTCGAGGACGACCTCGTTGAAGTGGTGGTCCCCCGAGAGGGAGACGATCGGCCGGATGGTGACGCCCTCGCTGCGCAGGTCGACGATGAACTGACTCAGACCCGCGTGACGGTGCGAGGTGTCGAGCGGTTCGGTGCGGCACAGCGCGATGAAGGCCTCCGCGTGCTGGGCCCCGGAGGTCCACACCTTGGTCCCGGTGATCCGCCAGCCGCCGTCGACCTGAACGCCCTTGGTGCGGACACTGGCCAGGTCGGAGCCGGAGTCCGGTTCGGACATGCCGATGCCGAAGCAGCACTCGCCGGCGGCGATGCGGGGCAGGTAATCGTGCTTCTGCTCCTCGGTACCGTAGCGAAGCAGGGACGGGGCGATCTGTCGGTCGGCGACCCACTGCGCGGCGACGGGGGCGCCCACGGAGAGCAGTTCCTCGGTGACGACGAAGCGCTCGAGGTGGGTTCGGCCGCGGCCACCGAACTCCGTGGGGATCGTCATCCCGACCCAGCCGCGTTCGGCGAGGCGTCGGGTGAAGTCCTCGTCCCAGCGGGTGAGCCAGGTGTCGATCCAGGGTATGAACCGCCCGGCGTCGACCTCCTCGGCGAGAAACGCGCGTACCTCGGCACGCAGGGCGTTCATCTCATCGGTCGCCACCGTGGTCGGTGGCGCGAGAGTCGAACTCATGGGGCCTCCTGATGAGTCCTGCCCGGGCGGCGCCCGGGCGATCGGGGTCGACTGTGCCGCTGTTCGGGGAGTGCGCACAGTCAAATCAAGGGTCAGTCCAGACCGCGGGTCGCCCTGCCGCGGAGGATGCCCCGCATCACTTGGAAAGTGTCCCAGAAACGCCAGAGATACACAATAGCGAAGCAGACTACGTATATACGCTATCTGTTGAGCGCGAATGCATTGCTACGCTTTCGCAATGACGGAAACTTCTCCGGCCGCCGGAGCCGTACCTTTCGAGCAGATTCCCGAGCGTCCCCGCCATCGCATGATCGACCGGGTCGCGGCAATCCTCGAACTCGTCGCCCGCTCCGGTGCCGGTCTCACCCTCACGGCCGTGGCAAAGGCTCTCAACGCCCCAGTGAGTTCGGTGCATGGGCTGCTCAACGGTCTCGTCGCCGTCGGCTACCTCGACGAACGCGACCGTGTCTACACCCTCGGTACAGCGCCCTACCTGCTCAACGTCATCGCGGGACGCCCCCCGGTCACGTCGATAAGTCACGAACAGCTCCAGCAAGTGCACGCCGAGGCCGGACTGACCATCGCGCTGTCCACCTCGGTGGGCGACGACCTGTTCTACGTTGACCACGTCTCCTCTGAACCGGAGTACGCGTACCTGGCGGAGAACCGCCTGCGGCGCTCCCTGCTGCGCACGTCCGCGGGGTGGCTGCTACTGGCCGACCGCGAGCAGCGCGACATCTGGGCCTACCTCAACTCCCGCCCGGTGGCCGACGCCGACTACATCGAGCAGTTCCTCTATGCCCTCGAGGCACTACGGGCCACCGGCGTGTGTGCAGCCCCGGGCGTGGCTGTCGAACACGGTGACGGCGTGTCGGTGGCTCTCCGGGAACGCGGCCGAACCATCGCCACACTCGGTGTGGTCGGCGTTCGCGAGACGATCATAGAGCGGCGCGACGAGCTCGCTAAGATCTGTCTCCGGCACGCCGAGGAGTGGGGCTTTCGCTGACCGCTAGGCGCGCGACTCCGTGCGAATGCCTAGTGCACGAACGTTCTCACAAGATGTAGGACGAACGCGATCTCTCGTGTCAACGCCCCTGATACTTGCCGGCGCGTTTGCCCGCGAACGCCGTCAGCGCCTCACGGTGGACCTCGGTGTGATGCGCGAGCGCCCACGGAGCGGCCGACAGCTCGAGAGCAGTGACTCCAACGGCTGGTGCTGAGACTCCCGCACCAGGAGAGCTTCGTGCCACTGGGGTCGTTCCCGTTAGTGGAGCACATCGGGTTCGCTCATACCGAGGGCGATCTCACGACGTTGATGGCGGTGACCAGGGGCAGGATCGACGCTGATCAGACGCGTCTCGAGCTGGAGCTGGAGCCGGAGCCGCAGGTCTGCGCGGGAGGGAATGCGGTGGTGCGCTCGCACTCCAGCGAGGTCCTGTGGGCCGACCTGGCCGGGACGTACTAGGCGCTGGGGTTCGATGAGATCGGCGATGAGACATTCAAAGTCGCTAGTGTGCGCCCGACTGATCGAGCCGAACAGCAAACTCGACACGACCGGGCGCTCGAAGACATCAGCGTCCAGGCACCCCCCCGGAACACGATCAACGCCAACCTGCGGGGCTGTCGTTCATCGTCGCCTCCCGAACCTCCAAGGCCCCCAGGGAACTCGAGGATCACTTCGGCCGCCGCGGTGACACTATCGCCGAAGGTGACACCGCGGAGCTGACCCGCTCGATGGGCCAGGGCCCTGACCGGCGCGACCGCAGGGTGGTGTGGCACTTTGAAGTGGCAGCGCGCCCAACGCGACCGGCGCACCACTAACGCGCAGATCGACCGCACCCAGCGCGTAGGCGACCTGGCAGAACCACTACGAAGGTAACGATCCGTCAAGGTCACCGGACAGAGCGTCATCCTGGATGAGGCATCAATCGAGCGGGCCCGCCAGTCCGCCGGCCACAAGGGCTACGTCACCGACATCGAGCCGACGGTGATGGTCGGAAATGCGGTCGTGGCCGCCTATCACACCCTGCGGAAAGTCGAGCAGTTCTTCCGCCTCGCCAAGTCCGAACTGAAGGCCCGACCGGTCTTCCACCGCACCCGCGAGTCGATCGAGGCGTACCCGACCATCGTGCTCGCCGCTCCAGCCATCGCCCGCCCGCGCCGCGCGGCCAACGCAGCAGAACACTACTGAAGCGTCCGTGTTTTACGTAGTTATGAATTATTCTCTGTAGTTGCGGACTTGAAGCCTGAAGCCTATGGTGTACACCACATCCCAAGCGAGACTTGGTCGCAGTCACACAGGTTCCAGGTCTCGCACCCCTCCAGCTCGTTCGGCCCTCTAATCACCTCTGATCAAAGGGCTACAGCGAGCGGCAACCCTGCCCCATCTCAGTGTTCGAAAGGTCCAAATCGATGACCGCAATCCACGCTCCAAAGAACGACCTGGCACAGTCTGCGGAAACGCCTACCTATGACGTCATCGTTGTCGGTGGCGGTTTCGGTGGCATCTATCAGCTACGCCATCTTCGGGACCGGGGATTCTCTGTGATCCTCCTTGAAGCCAGTGGCGGTTTCGGCGGGGCATGGAGCCTCAATCGCTATCCGGGAGCAAGGGTGGACAGCCACGCACCGGTATATCAGTTCACTGACGAATACCTCTGGAAGGATTGGGACTTCTCGCAGATGTACCCCGATCATGAGGAAATGCGTAGCTATTTCAATTATGTTGATTCCAAACTGGACCTGAGCAAGGACAGTCGATTCAACACTAAGGTCGTGGGCGCGACGTTCGACGAAGAGCAGCGGATGTGGAGCCTCGAAACACAGGACGGAGCCACTTTCCGGGCAAGGTTCGTGGTGTTCGCGACAGGGTCGACCACGGAACCCTACACACCATCCATCCCAGATATGGATGCGTACCAAGGAGAACTGGTTCATACCGCCCGATGGCGTTCCGATCTGGACATGACGGGAAAGCGCGTCGCGATTATCGGAACTGGCGCAAGCGCTGTTCAGGTAGTGCAGGAAGCAGGCCCAGTAGTCGAAAACCTCACGGTTTTCCAGCGCACTCCGAATATTTCGTTGCCTATGCAACAGAAGTACTTGGACGATGAGGAACAAGCCGCCCTCAAGAACAAAATGCCCGATGTTGCCGCGAAATGTCGCGAAACCCACGCAGCGATCGACTACGACTTTGACCCCCGGAGCGGTTTCGAAACCCCAGAGGACGAGCGCAATGCTGTTTTTGAGCGCCTCTGGAATCAGGGCGGATTCGCATTCTGGCTGGGAAATTTCTCGGACTATCTATTCAATGACAAAACAAATGCGCTGACATACGAGTTCTGGAAGAACAAGATCAAGCCCCAGATCAAAGACCCAGTCAAAGCAGAGCTGTTGGTCCCAGAAATCGCCCCTCATCCCTTCGGAGCCAAGCGGCCGGCCCTCCATCAAAACTATTATGAGGTGATGAATCAGACGAACGTCTCTCTTGTCTCCACCAAAGAGACCCCGATCGTCGGATTCACCGAAACGGGAATTCGCACAGCCGACGGAGTCGAGCACGGCGAGTTTGACATTATCGTTCTCGCCACAGGCTTCAACAACAACACCGGCGCACTAACCTCGATCGACGTTCAGAACGCGAATGGCGTCACTTTACGTGACAAATGGAGCCAGGGCGTAGACGCGTACCTCGGAGCAGTCACAGCCGGGTTCCCGAACGCCATTTTCGTCTACGGCCCCCAGAGTCCTGCTGCATTTGCGAACGGGTCCACGAACGCCGAGCTTCAGGGCGAGGTCATGGTCGACTTCTTCGAATTTCTTCGGTCAAACGGACTCACCCGTTTCGAATCGACAGTTGAAGCGGACAAAGCTTGGACCGCGCACATCAACGAGACCGACGACACGGCGCTATTCAATCGGGCGAAGTCTTGGTATAACGGGGGCAACATTCCGGGCAAGAAAATGCAGATGCTGCAGTATCTAAACGGCGTGCCGACATACTTGCAGTTCTGGCAGAAGGAAAAGGAGTCCGGATATACCGATGGGCTGACCGTGTCATGACTTTTCATCACTTGGTCGCTATATCATGGACCCGGTCGATCGATGACTCGAATATATCGGCTTTCGCAATTGCGCTTGATCAGCTGTCCGCCGAATGTACAGAACTGCTACATGCCTACGCTCATGGAAGAGACATCAGTTCGCGCGACGTGAGCAGCGACTACGGGATTTCCGCTGCGTTTCATGATCCAACAGGCTATGCCGAGTACGACGTGCATCCTGCTCATATTCGTGCAAAGGAGCTGCTCTCCAAGTTCGCGGCGAAATACACCGTAGTGCAATTTGAGGCGTGACTAGCACCTAGGATGCGTTAACTCGAAGCTGCAATCGCCATATCTACCACCGAAAGGGCAGGCAATGAAGAACCATTCACTGCAGACAATATCCAGTGGGCATGGCTACCTCGAAGCACCACGCTGGCACGATGGTCGACTATGGGCCAGCGACTTTTTTGGCAAGCACGTCCTTCATTTCGAAGAGGACGGCAGCCACACTGCATTCGCGACGCTCGAAGAGTCACCGTCTGGGCTCGGTTTCCTACAGGATGGATCGGTCTTAGTGGTCCTCTTGGATCCGACGAAGAAGAAGGTTGTGCGCATCGCGTCCGACGGATCCGTCAGCGAGTACGCCGATATCGCGCATATCGCCCGCGGAATGGCCAACGACATGCTGGTATCGCCGTCCGGACATGCCTACATTGGTAACTTTGGCTTTGACCTCGGGGCTGAGGATCCGAAGGCAACAACTTTGGCCCACGTAACACCCGAGGGCAACGTAAGCAGAGTTGAAGGCGATGCGACATTCCCGAACGGAGCAGCTCTTAGTGCGGACGGTCGAACTTTGCTCCTCGCGGAGACTTTCGGTCACCGGATTGATGCTTTTGACGTAAACGCCGATGGTTCCTTGACTAATTTCCGAGTGTGGGCACAACTCGACGAGAGCATGCACCCTGACGGGATTGCACTGGACACCGAAGGTGGCGTCTGGTTCGGCAATGGCCTGACCAACGGTCCGGAGAGCGGCTTCTATCGCGTTGAGGAGGGCGGCGAGATCACCGATTCCGTTCTCGTGCCTGACGCCTGGGCTGTTGCGTGCACGTTCGGCGGATCGGACCTGGATGTGCTGTACATGTTTTGCAATGCGACCACTCTCGAGCAGTTCGGTGAAGGTAAGTCACAAGGCACCGTCCGCACCGCGCAGGTGAATCGACGTGGCGTCGCACAGTAGGCCGGCCTGAATCTCCCTACCTGAATCTCCCTAGAGGTGGGCCGTCCGTGCGGAGTTCGATCGGGCCCGAGACGGCCCGAGACGGCCCGATCGGTACTCCGTCCGTACAGAGTTCGATCGGGCCCGAGACGGACCGATCGGTACGGTGCCGAGCAGTCATCTAGTCATGCGCTTCAACTGTAGACGCTCCAGCGCTTTGCCCTTCGTTTGGCTGCGGCAGCGTATTGACCGTAATCGTCTTTCGTAAGCAACCTTGGAAGACAAGGTATATGACCACTTTAGAGAGGTTACATTATGCCCCCATCCGGTGGCGCCGACCGCAGACAGTTTTATATTAACGGTCAGTGGCGAGAGGCTGTCGACCCAGAATTATTTACTATTGCAGAAGCAGCAACCGAGCGGCCGCTGGGCGTTGCCGCAATGGGTGGTCCTTCGGAGATTGACGAAGCTGTTTTGGCCGCGCGGGCGGCACTCGACAACGGCCCCTGGGGGCGTTCCACCCCGCACGAACGGGCCGAGACTATGCGGCGGTTCGCCGATAGCCTCGAGCGCCGAGGAGAATCCATCGCGCGCTTGGTCAGTCAGCAGAATGGCATGATTAGGCCTTTATCGATTATCAGTAACGCTGCGGCCCCGGTAGCGGTACTGCGTTCAATGGCTGAGCTCGCCGAGGCACGGACTTTTGAGACTCGCCGCCCCAGCAAGAAGGGGCACACCATTGTGCGGCAAGAGCCAGTCGGTGTTGTTGGTGCAATCGTTGCGTGGAACTATCCTCAGTTGCTGGCTATGGCCAAGATCGCTCCTGCTCTCGCCGCTGGGTGCACTATCGTTTTGAAACCAGCCCCCGAAACTGCGCTTGACGCCTACGTGCTCGGGGAAGCAGCGGAAGATGCAGGTCTGCCGCCTGGAGTCCTCAACATTGTTGCTGGTGGCGTTCGCGCGGGCGAGGCCCTTGTGGCCCATCCGGGTGTGGACAAGATTGCATTTACCGGGTCAACGGCTGCAGGGCAGGCGATAGGCGAGGCGGCAGGCCGGTCCCTCAAGAGGGTATCGCTCGAGCTCGGTGGCAAGTCGGCGGCCGTTGTGCTCCCTGATGCGGATCTGGATGTCTTCGCTAGGAGCCTGGACGACGCTGTGTTCAAGAACGGGGGGCAGACGTGCACCACAAACTCCCGTATCTTGGTTCCCCATGGTCGTTCCGAGGAAGTTCTAGATGTCCTGGCTGCCTATGTGGATGATCTGGCGATGGGGGACCCGCTTGACGACGCGGTCACTTTGGGCCCGATGGTGAGCGATCGACACCGAGAGCGAGTTAGAAACTATATCCGGCTCGGGGAGTCTGAGGGATTCCAGCTTGTCCGTGGCGGCGCCGAGCCGCCTGAAGGCCTAACGCGAGGGTGGTTTGTTTCGCCTACTATTTTTGGAGGCGTGGACAATAACAGTCGACTGGCACAGGAGGAGATATTCGGTCCTGTCATCTCCGTTATCCCGTACGAGTCCGAGGATGAGGCCGTTCGTATCGCAAATGACACCGTCTTCGGTTTGGGCGGGGTCGTCTTTACTGAGGATCACGAGCATGGCCTAGATATCGCGTCACGTATCAGGTCTGGCACAATGGGGATCAATTATTTTTCGATGGACATGGGCTCCCCCTTCGGTGGCGTGAAGCACAGCGGAATTGGGCGAGAATTCGGCCCTGAGGCGCTGGATTACTATCTCGAATACAGGTCCATCTATGTCTAGTCGCCTCGGAGCCTTCCGACCCCACTCCCTGTTCAATTGGATGCCTAGAGGCTTCATGATTCACCTTCCCCCTCGGCCGGCCCGACCCTTCAATACCCACCAGAATGAGCAGCCATGACCAACTCGACAGTCAACGCCCTTTCGGCCGACGCCTGGGACGCCTCTTCCAATTCAGCCGCGCTGCCTCCGCGGACTGGCGCGCTCACAGACATTCGCGTCGTCGACCTGTCGCGGGTGCTCGCCGGACCACTGTGCGGGCAGATGCTCGCTGACCACGGTGCGGACGTAACGAAAGTAGAGCCACCAGCCGGCGACGAAACCCGCGGTTGGGGCCCGCCGTTCGTCAGAGAAGACCACAGCACGTACTTCGACGGGCTCAACCGCAACAAGCGCAACATCAGCGTCGACCTACGAATCGAGGAAGGACAGCAACTCCTGCGCCGAATGCTCGCCGAGGCCGACGTCGTGATCGAGAATTTCAAGGCCGGGACGCTCGAGAAGTGGGGCCTGGGCGACGAAGTACTCGCCGCGGAGTTCCCGCGCCTCGTACACTGCCGGATCACCGGGTACGGTACCGACGGGCCGCTTGGTGGCGCGCCCGGGTACGACGCAGTGCTTCAGGCACTGTCCGGGCTGATGAGTATCAACGGCGAAGCTGACGGCGAGGCGATGCGGATCGGGATCCCGCTGGTGGATATCATCACCGGCCTCAATGCGATGAACGGCATCCTCATGGCGCTGCACGTGCGGCGCGAGACCGGGCGCGGGCAGCTTGTCGACCTCGCGCTGCTCGACAGCGCGGTGTCGATCCTGCACCCACACGCCGGCAAATGGTTTGCTACCGGCGTCGCGCCGGAACGCACCGGCGTCGCCCATCCCACCATCTGTCCTTACGAGACGTTCATCTGCAGTGACGGACCGTTCTTCATTGGTGCCGGCAACGACCGGCAGTTCCGGTCGCTCGCCAACGCGTTGGACGCTCCCGGGCTCGCCGAGGACCCACGGTTCACGACGAATACCGATCGTATGGCGAACGCAGTACAGCTGCGCAAGGTCCTCGGCGGACTCATCGGCGGTTGGCAGCGCGAGGCCCTGGCCGCCGCACTTCGACTGGCCGGTGTTCCCTCGGGGGCCGTGAACAACGTCGGGGAGGCACTCAACCTTCCGCAGGTGCGGCACCGAAAGATGGTGATCGAATGCGACGGGTACCGAGGTGTCGGCGTACCAGTAAAGCTGTCCGAGTCCCCCGGTTCGGTGCGATTCGGCCCTCGCCACCGCGGCGCCGACACCGACGCTGTTCTCGCCGAGCTCGGATTTTCCGAGAACGAGGTTGCGTCTCTACGCGGCTCCGGGGTATTGCCGGAGTAGCGGGGCCGCAACACCCGTGAATTCCGTCATTCGGGGGCGTTCCGAGGACGGCATACCGATTGCAGCACAGTGGTTACGAACTCCGGTCCGTTGTCCATCCGCAATACCAGCGGCGGTCCACCCCACAGCGCGAACGCCTTGTCCAACTCGATCAAAGCGAGCCATAGCACCGGCCTGGAAGTAAGCGATCATCGAAACCTTCGTCGCCCCGCACTGCCCATTCGTCGTCCCCGTCGAAGACACCGAGCAGCACCGCATGCTCGGGAGGCTCGAAGTAGCGGTCGGAGTACGGTTCCAGCAGCACATGCTTCTCCGTGAGACGAACCTGCCCGAGCCCGTCGACTCGCAGAAGTCGCGCCGTCGGCCACCCCTCCCGCAGCGCCTCGGCGTCGTCGCGCAGTGCGGCGGGGCGGTCGAGGCCACTACGCGAAGTCGCGGCCAGTCGCGATCGAGCTCGATCATAGATTCACACCCAATCTCGTAATGGTGCTTCACAATTGCTCAGAAAAATCATGTTCGTGCCGCGCGCCTTCGCCCATCAACTCTGAAAGCCACGGAGGGCTCGCCTTCCAGGCACCGTACCTACCGACGCGTCATCAACGCGGTTATTTCACAGATGATCTTATCCACAATGAAGAACGGCTATCTGAAACTTACTTGACTACAAGCTAAGTGACACAACGCACCAACCTTGTATCATCATATTCGTTGCACCCCAACCTTTTTAATCGATACTCAAGGCTGTTACCCTTGGCCGTGGCACGGTTCCCGCCGATCAACTGATCTCGATTAGCGAAGTGGTTTGTCGAGTGCCTTTCCCCAACAAAAACCCTCAAGGAGCACGCTATGCCGCTGTTGCATGTGACCCAGACCCCCGGCCAATCCGCCGAAGCGAAGCGTGAGCTATTGAAAAAGCTGACCGCTGCATACGTGGACGCGACAGGAGCGAAACCGGCAAGTGTCTGGGTGACGATCGAAGAAGTGTCGAAGGACGATTGGGCCATCGGCGGTGAGACTCTGACCGAACGAGCCTCGAAGCCGGCCTGACCGACTTTCGGCGAGCGACTCCGACTTCTCGTTCGGCCACCTCGGTCGCGCGAGAGGCCGGAACCCACCCTCGGTTCTCACTGAACGTCGGCGCCCCCGATCAACTGGAGTGGTGCCCTCCGCTCACCTGCTGAGCGGAGGGCACCACGTCGAGAAACTCGTCGATGCCATCAAATGTTGCGGAAACGGCGTAGTCGGCGTTGCCGTCCTTGATTCCGAGATCTCGGCCGTGCCGATACTGAACAATCTGCGGACTGCAGCCGAAGTCGGGACCGACAACTACAAGTCAGTCATCGTGACTGATTGACCCTCACACAAGGAGCAACTTTCATGGATGATCCCGTTCTCGTCCAGCACGACGGTGTTATCGAGACCTGGACAATCAATCTGCCCGAAGAACGCAACCCGATCTCCGGCGAGGACGTGATCGACGCGCTCGTTGCGTGCGTGGCCGCTGTCAATGCCAGCCATGAGACCAGAGCAGTCATCGTGACGGGCGCCGGTTCCGCGTTCTCGGCCGGCGGTAACGTGAAGGACATGGCGGAAGGCCGCGGGCTCTTCGGAGGCAAGCCTCACCAGCAGCGCGAGGGCTATCGGAAGGGAATTCAACGTATTCCTCGGGCGATGTACAACTGCGACGTCCCCCTGATTGCGGCGGTGAACGGACCCGCAGTGGGCGCCGGCTGCGATCTCGCGCTCATGTGTGACATGCGGATCGCCTCCGACACGGCCTTCTTCGCCGAAAGCTTCGTCAAGCTGGGCATTATCCCCGGGGACGGTGGAGCGTGGTTGCTGCCACGCGCGATCGGCGCGGCCCGCGCTGCCGAGATGACGTTGACCGGGGACCGCGTCGACGCGGCGACTGCACTGGAATGGGGGCTGGTCTCCCGGGTCGTCGCCCCGGAGCAGCTGCTCGACGAGGCGCGCGGGCTGGCGGAGCGCGTAGCGGTCAATCCGCCGAACTCGGTGCGGATGGCAAAGAAGCTTTTGCGTGAATCCCAGCATCTGAGTCTCGATAGTTTGCTCGAGTTGTCCGCTGCCATGCAAGCGCTGTCCCATCACACCGCCGACCACCGGGAGGCCGTCAGCGCGTTCATGGAGAAGCGTCCGGGTTCCTTCACAGGTGAGTAGCACCTGAATCGCTCGAGGCTGCGTCGGTATCACCGGAGAATGACCGCCCAGCCGCCCGCGAGCACAGTATGAGAACCACGAACGAGCAGATCTATCACCGCCTGACCCAATGACATGCGATGGCCGTGGAGGCAGTCGTTCACGGTTCTAGACTCGAGGTGCGATGGAGGTGCGCGATGGACAACGGATCCGTCCTGCAAGCCCATGACCTGCGGCCGCCGTGGGGGCTCACGGCGGCCGCAGCCGGCTGTGTGGCGGTGGTCCTGACCTCACGCTGCAGGTGCTGGTCGTCGCCGCCGTACTCGCCGGTGTGGCGATCCCGGCGTTCCATCGCACACGTTGTCGCCCGTTGGCGGCCCGGTGCCGCTCGATCCGCGCCGGGTTGTGCGTGCCCGCGATCCCGTTGTCGGTGCTCGTGCTCGTCGATTCGCTCTGACCGGCGCCGGAACCGCACACTCCTCCCATGCAGCAACTCCTCGCGGACAACGAACTCGCCCTCACCGTCGTGATGTGCGTGGTCGTGGTGGCGCTCGCCGCCGCCGCGGTGCCCTGCCCGCACAGCTTCCGGCTTTTCCTCCGCGCCTTGGCCCGCCGAGCGTCGATAGATTCCCGCCCGCATCCCGTCGAACCCTCAGGGGCGCTAGCCGGTCAGGTGGTTGGTGCGCGTTCGAGGAGTGCGGGACGCCCGTGGTCCCCGGACGGGATCGGGTAGAAGGTGTGGTGGGTGGTGGGGTCGACCACCACGACGTGCGCGCCATCGGCGAGGTGACCGGACCCGACCTCGGTAAGGTGTCCGCCCTCCTGGTCGAACACGCTGACGGTGCCGCTCTCGGCGGCAACGTAAAGGCGGTGCGCCCCTTGGTCGTAGGCGAGCACATCTGGTTGTCTGCCGACCCCGGCGGCACCGGCGGTCTTCCAGGTCGCCAGGTCGACGGTGAGCAGGGTGGCATTGTCCTCGCAGGCAACGAACGCGAGCCGTGCCGGTGGGTCGAGGGCGAGGCCGTGGCCGCCGCGGCATCCAGGTGTCGGAAGCCTGCGGATGACGGTAAGGGTTTCGGGGTCGATGGCGGCGAGATCGCCCGTGCCTTGGACCGCGACGAGCATCTGGTCGGCGACCGGGTCGTAGGCGACGTTGCCGACGTCGCCGCCGAGGTCGACTGTGCCGCGCACGTGTGCGGTGGCGGCGTCGATGACGGTCTCGGTGCCGCCGGATTCGTTGGTAGTCCACACCGCACCGCGTTTCGGGTCGTAGGCGATCCCGTCCGGGTAGTCACCGGTGGGGGCCTGTCCGAGCACGGCGGCAGTGTCTTCGTCGAGGAGGACCAGTCGATTGTCGCCGGTGGCGGTGACGTAGACCCGGCGCAGCTCGGGGACGACGAGGACGCCGTGTGCCTGCGGCAGGTTCAGGATCGTTCGGACGACCTGCTGGGTGTGGACGTCGACTTCGATGACCTCGCTGGCGCCGAGGTGTGCAATGAACAGCAGTCCCCGCTCGGAGTCGAGACTGCCGTAGTCGAAGCGTGAATTGTCGCCGGGAAGGGCGATCTCCGCGACCGGGCGCAATGGCAGCGGGCCACTCTCGGGTGGTGTCGACCGGGACGAGCACGCGCCGACCAGGATCGACGCCATAACGAGTGCGGGCAGCAGCCAGGCTGGTCTCGGTCTGCGCCGGTCACCGGTACGGGTGCCCATCCCAGCTCCTGTCTGCTTCCTGACTGGTCAGGTTCCGGGCGTGACGTGGGTGGCCGCCTCTTCGTCGTCGACGGCCTCGAACACGACGGCCACTTTCACGGTAACCACGGTTACAGTCCAGTGTCCAGGTGCGCGCCCAAGTCGCCCCACCGGCCCGCGAACCCACGGATAGACATCGCAGTGAAACCGTGGTTACATCACGGTTGTGGAACCTGAACCGGCACCGGACGAGCGACCCGACGAGTGGGTGATGCTGGCGTATCGCATCCCCCGCGAGCCGTCGACGCCGCGGATCGCGGTGTGGCGCAAGCTCCGCAAGTACGGGGTGTTCCAGCTCGCCGACGGCGTGGTGGTGCTGCCCGCCTCGGCCCGCACCCGCGAGCAGTTCGACTGGGTCGCCGAGGAGATCGTCGAGGCGCACGGGCAGGCGGAGGTGTGGACCGCCGCCCCCACCACCCAGAACCAACAGGACCGGATGCGGGCGAAGCTCTCGGCCGATCGGGCCGCCGAATACGACGAGATCACCGACGCCGCCGAAGCGGCACGCTCACTGCCCGACCCCGACGGATGGACCAAGAAACTCACCCAGCTGCGCCGCCGGATGCGGGAGATCGACAAACGCACCTTCTTCCCGACCGCCCAGCGGGACGGCGCGGAGGCCGCGTTAAAGGGGCTGGCGACCGCCCGGCCCGCGGAAACGCAGGTGCCGCAATGAGGTGGGCGACCCGCGCCGGGATCCACATCGACCGCGCCGCCTGCGCGTGGTTGATCCGCCGCAATATCGACCCGGACGCCAAATTCCTGTGGGTGACCGATCCGGCGGACGTCCCGGACGATGCGACCGCGTTCGACATGCGCGGCGTCGAACTCTCGCACCACCACGGTGATTGCAGTTTCGAGACGATCCTGCGCCGCTACGAACTCACCGACCCGGTGCTGTGGGTACTCGCCGAAATCGTGCACGAGGCCGACATCGACGACGGAAAGTTCGACGCCCCCGAAGCCCCCGGCCTGGACTCGGTGCTGCGCGGGCTGTCGTTGACCGGCACCGACGATCAGACCCTGGTGGTGGCGACCCGCATCTTCGACGGGCTCTACGAATTCCATCGCCAACGTGTCCTGTCCGGCCGCGAACCGTCCTGACCCCGATGCGACCCGACCATCCTGCCCCGCCCTGACTTTCATGTTTCGGAGACCGACGTGAGCAGTAACGAACCCACCACCCGCGCCACACCGGCCCCCACTTCCCGACGCCGCGACTTGATCCCGCTGCGGCAGGCGAGCTGGGCGTGGTTTCTGATCTCCCTGCAGACTTTCGGTGGTCCGGCCGGGCAGATCGCGGTCATGCAACGCACCCTCGTCGACGAGAAGCGGTGGATCGGGCAGAAACGGTTCCTGCACGCCCTGAACTACTGCATGCTGCTGCCCGGCCCGGAAGCCCAGCAGCTCGCCATCTACACCGGGTGGCTGCTCAACGGCACGATCGGCGGTCTGATCGCCGGGGTGTTGTTCGTGCTGCCCGGGATGATCGCGATGCTCGGACTGGCCGCGATCTACGTCGCGTTCGGGGCCACCACTATCGTGCTGGCCATCTTCGCCGGCATCGCCCCCGCCGTCCTCGCCGTGGTCGTGCAGGCCGTCACCCGGGTCTCGAAGCGGGCGTTGACCCGGCCCGCGCACGTGGTGATCGCGGTCTGCGCATTTTTCGCGTTGGCGCTGTTCGCGGTGCCGTTCCCGATCGTCATCGCGGTGGCCGGGTTTGCCGGCTGGCTCATCGGCCGCCGCACGCAGGGCGCCGACAACAGCGGCACAACCGAGAAGGACACTGACGAGACGCCGCCGCTGATCGCCGACGACGCTCTGCACGCCGACGCCCCCAGCCTGCGCCGGGCGGTCCTCGTGCTCGGTGTCGGTGTGATCGCGTGGGCCGTTCCGATGGTGGCTGTGGTGGTGTTCACCGGCCGGCACAGTGTGTTCACCGAACAGGGGATGTTCTTCTCCGGCACCGCTTTGGTCACTTTCGGTGGCGCCTACGCCGTCCTGGCCTACGTTGCCCAGAAGGCGGTGGAGACCTACGGCTGGCTCACCCCCGGCGAGATGGTCCGCGGTCTCGGGCTGGCCGAGACCACCCCCGGGCCGCTGATCATGGTGGTGCAGTTCGTCGCGTTCCTCGGCGCCTACCGCAACCCCGGCGACCTCGACCCCTGGGTCGCCGCGACCATCGGCGCGCTGCTGACCACGTGGGTGACGTTCGTGCCGTGCTTCGTGTTCATCTTCCTCGGCGCCCCCTACGTCGAGCGGCTCCGCAACAACACCCACCTGACCTCCGCGCTGAACGGCATCACCGCATCGGTGGTCGGAGTGATCGCGAACCTGGCCCTGTACTTCGCCGTCCACACCCTCTTCGCCGACGCCTCCCTGCTGCACTGGGGGCCGATCCACCTGCTGGTGCCCGACCTGAGCACGATCCGCCCGGTCGTCGCGGTCATCGCCGTCCTCGCCGGGGTGATGATCTACCGGCTGAACTGGTCCGTGCTGCGCACCCTCGGGGTCTGCGCCCTCCTCGGCCTCACCGCCGGCCTGGTCGGGCTCCCCGTCACCTGACCTGCGCCGCCTCCCTCACACACGTCGAATGCGCGACACCGCCCGCGCCAATGGCCAGGTAGAAGTTGATACCGCCCCGATCAGCGGCTCGTTTCCCTCGTCGATGGCCCCGCCGCAGGCTTTGTGGGCGCACCGACAGTTTCCGGCGAAAAACGGGCTGAGGTGGGGATTCCTCCACAGTGCCAACACAAGGGCTCGGACTCCTAGCTTAGCTAAAGCTAAAGGGTCCGGCAGACCACCCCAGTTCGCCTCAAGAAGTAGCGAGCAAACGCAGGTCGACAGGTTGTCCGTCTGAGGGGAACGGCAAGGACGTGAAGTTGAGTGGGGCGACGTAGTCGGCGTCGACGTGCCAGTCGAAGCGCAGGAGGAGGTGATGCATGATTGCTTTGATCTCGGCGCCGGCGAAGTGCATTCCGAGGCATTTGTGCACGCCACCACCGAAGGGCTCCCAGGCATATCGGTGCACCTTGTCTTCACGTCGATGCTCCGCGAAGCGTTCGGGATCGAAACGCTCGGGTTCGGGCCAGTACTGCGGCATGTGGTGGGTGAAATGTGGCACCACCGCCGCGTAGGTTCCCGCAGGCACGAAGTGCCCTTGCACCTGGGTGTCGCGAACCGCTCGGCGCGCCATGACCGGCACCGGAGAGACGATCCGGAGGCATTCCTTCATGACCAGATCGAGGCTGTCCAGTCCGTCGAGATCGGCATAACTCGGCGCCGGGGTCCCCAACGCGAGCGACTCCGCCCGGCATCTGTCCTGCCACTGCGGGTGTTGACCCAGATACTGCATCATCGTGGAGATGGTGATCGTGGAGGTGTCGTGCGCGGCCATCAGGAGGAAGATCATATGATCGACCACCTCGTCGTCGCTGAAGCGTTGCCCTGCTTCGGATTCGATGTGACAGAGCACGGAGAACAGGTCGTCCGTTTCGTGTGATCGACGCGCCGGTAGGTATTGCCGGAAGAAGTCTTCCAGGACTCGGCGTCCGTCTAGTCCTCGCTTCCACCTGGTCCCCGGGACCGGATAGCGGACCACCGAGGTTGCCGCCTGCACGCAATCGACGAAAGCCTTTTTCACCGAGGAAATCTCGCTCTCGGTAGACCCTTCCGCGCCACCCATGAAAATGTCGGTGGCGAGATCGAGAGTGAGCGCCTTGAGCGCCGTGTAGGCGCGGAATCCATTGGTGGGAGTCCAGGCGTCGAGCGCCGAATCGATCGCCGGGTTGAGAACGTCGACGGTATTCTCGAGGCGCGATCGGGTGAAGGCTTGCTGCATGATTCGACGGTGTCGTAGATGTTCTTCCGAATCGAGAAGCATGAGGCCACCGTGAAAGAAGGGGCCGATCAGCACCGACCAGCCGTCACCGTTGACGAATGCCCGATCTTTGTTCTGCAGCACTTCCTGGCATGCGTCGGGTCCGAGGACTGCGACCCAACGCCGACCGACCATCGAGAACCAGGAGACCTCGCCGTAACGGTCCCAATGCTTTTGCATCAATGCGAGTGGATCTCGGATGTATTCGAGTACGTGCCCGACGCCGGGCAGCCCCGATCGCCCCGAGACCGGTTGCAACTGCGACTGTGCGGGTGGAACGGCCAGGATCTTGGACATGACGAACCTCAACTCCCGTCTCATCTGACAGCGCGTCCTGTCAGATGAGCGTAGTCTGCGCCATCGAGATCACGTCTGTCAATATCGATCCATGACTCCCCCTACGCCCCGTCGATACGCTGGCCTGAGCGGCGACCAACGTGCAGCACTGCGCCGCGACAGTCTGCTCGAGGCGGGATTGGACGTGTTTGCAGCCACAGGTAAGGGCGGCGCCACCATGACCGCCATCTGCGCGCACGCCAAGTTGACGGAGCGATACTTCTACGAAAGTTTCACCAGCAGAGACGAACTCCTGCAGAATGTCCTGGACGGCATCGCCGACGAGGTCCGTCAGGCCGGACTGGATGCGCTTCGAGCGAGCACCGGGACGATCGAACAACGCGTACGAAATGCCATCGCATCGTTCGTCACCATCCTCACCGAAGATCCACGCAAGGGACGTGTTGCGATGATCGAATCCGCCGCGTCCGAACCTCTGCGCACCCACCGACGCGCAGCACTGCGGGGCTTCGCTCAGATGGTGGCGGACGAAGCCACGCGCATATACGGAGACCGAGCGTGGTCACCACATCAAGGTGAAATCAACGGACTGCTGTTTGTGGGCGGCTTGGCCGAGCTGGTCACCGCGTGGTTGAACGACGAGATCTCCATCACGCCCGGCGAGATCGTCGATGCGGCAACATATCAATTCACCTCCACCGCACACCGATGAGGGGCGCGGTGCTTGGGCTCGTAATGTTGGCCACGGGACACGGACGCGTTGTTCGAGATCGTCGTCAGATCCGGATCGAAGAAGGTTCCCGACTGGACTACGCCACCGATGGGTGACGGTACCCACATTGATGCCATGGGGGCAGTTCGTCGGCCAGAGCGAACGGCAGATTGTGCAATCCGGCTTTACCCATCGAGGCAGACGCCTCGATGCACAGGAAAGTCAAGGTCCTGACGCTGCGACGAAATGCTGTACACGCGGCTACCCAACACTTGCACTGTGCGGCATCGATCAGTGTGTAGGGCCAGTGCTTGGGGCGCACTCGCCGACGGAGGCGCCTTTTCACTCCTTCAGAACGACCGGACCGTAGGTGTCGGCGTATTCGAGCGCGAGTTCCAGCTTCAGCCTGTTCGGTCCGACGGGGCAGCCGAGCAACTCCTCGGCGCGCTGGATGCGGTAACGCACGGTGTTCTTATGCACGCCGAGCGCCCGAGCAGCCGCGTCCGGACTGCGGTTCACGGTCAGATAGCCGCGCAGCGTGCGACGCAGCATTGCGGAGGCTGCATCGGTACCGTCAAGGCCGCGCAGTTCACGGGAAACCAGCGCCCTCGCCGCGTCGGGATGGCCGTCGAGCAGGTGGACAATTTCGACGTCCGCATAGCAAATGAGCTGAGTCTCGGCCGGTCGAGATTCCGAGATGCGTTGAGCAGCAATAGCTTCAATGTGACTTTGCCGAAATCCCTGAATTCCCTTGCCCGGGTTACCAATCGCGATCCGGATCCCGGCCGGGATGCCCGGACCGATGTCCAATGCGGTGAGATCCGGCTCGACTTCCGCCGCCAGCCATGCCCAGAGCCCTCGCGATCCGGACGGCACAGTAAGCATTTGCCGAGCCCCGATCTTGGCCGCAACCGTACGGGCGGCGGAGTCCAGAACGCCGATCTCGTCCTCGGCCTGATTCGACTGTGTGTCCTCGAGCCACAGCACAAGTGCGGTGTTATGCACGAGCAAGGGGTAATTCAAACGATTCGAGGCTGCCACGGTATCGGCGATCTCGCCTCGGATGATCGCCTGCACCGTTTCTGCCTGCCGGGCGAACGCGCCGCTCAATCCCCGCTCTCGTTCCTCACTGTAGGTATCCGCGAGTACCTCCAATGAGACGTTGAGCCAGTGATTCGCCCGCTCCAGTAGCCGAATCAGGACTTTCGGTTCCAATACCGGGTCGGTGATGCGCTCACTTGCTGTTTCCGCGGCGAATCTCAGCAGAGCTTTCTGGCCGACCCGGTAGATCTGCATCAATACCCTCAGATGCAGGCCCCGTCGGGCGATTGTGCGCGCGAGACCATGTGCGGCGGGTGGGAGGTCCACCTCCGCGGACTCTCCGGTGAGCCAGACCAGCAGTGCGCGCCCTTGGTCACGGGTGCTGGCTTCGAGGTCCCGTCGCAACTCTCGGTCCGCGGAAACCTCGGGAACCTCGGCCACTATCACGGCGTCGAACCTCGCGACGAGACCATCCAGGGTTCCGGGCACCAGCGCCTCCGCAGCGAACTCCCGGAGCCAGGCAAGCACCATGTCGTCAGCGGACACGTCGATACCTCCTTCTAATTGGACCCGGAGCACAAATGACGAGGGCCCAATTGGCTGATTTCGCTAAGAAACGTGCGGTTCGGTTGTGCAATTCTAATAGGAAGTGTCGTGCATCATAGGAGGCGGGGTTCACATGAGATCCGGAAGCAAGGCGCACACGAGGTGCGACGACATCGACGTGCACTGCCCCGCCGACGGCCGCCTGGTCGCGCGTGTACCGGACGAGAGTTCCGAGGCAGTGACCGATGCCGTCCGTCGACTGCGCGCCCACCAACCCGAGTGGGAAGCGCTGGGGCCGAAAGGAAGGGCCATGTGGCTGCGGAAGCTGCGGGACTGGCTTCTCGACAATGAGCGCCACCTCATCGACGTGCTGCGGTCCGAGACCGGGAAGCCACGCGCCGAAGCAGCCATCGAGCCTGCGCTCGCGTGCGACCTGATCAACTACTTCGCGGACAACGCCGGCAAGTTTCTCGCCGACGAGCGGGTGAAACCGCACGGGCCGCTGTCGATGACAAAGCGACTGATCAAGACCGTCCGCCCCTACCCGGTGGTCGGTGTGATCACCCCGTGGAACTTCCCGCTCGCGATGCCGGCGATGGACATCATACCGGCGCTGCTCGCTGGTGCGGCGGTGCTGCTCAAGCCGTCTGAGGTAACGCCGTTGTCAGCCGTCGAACTAGCTCGGGGATGGTCGGAAATCGGTGCACCCCCGGTCTTCTCGGTACTCACTGGCCGCGGCGACACAGGTGCAGCGGTAGTGGATTCGGTGGACTTCGTGCAGTTCACCGGCTCCACCCCGACCGGTCGAGCGATCGCCGTGCGGGCCGCAGAGCGGCTGGTGCCGTGCAGTCTCGAACTCGGCGGCAAAGATCCGGCCATCGTGCTGGCGGATGCGGACCTGGACCGCGCGGCAGCCGGAATCGCTTGGGGCGGACTGTTCAACGCCGGACAGGTGTGCGTGTCGATCGAACGCGTTTACGTCGAGGCGCCCGTGTACGACGAATTCGTCGCGCGACTGGTGGCACTCGTCGGCTCGCTCCGACAGGGTGACGACGGCGACGGGTATCGGATCGATGTCGGTGCGATGGCTACACAGGCCCAGCGTGACCTCGTTGCCCGACACGTCGACGACGCTGTGGACGGCGGCGCCACGGCGCTGACCGGCGGCAAGGCCGGGAGCGCTGGCACCTTCTTCGAGCCGACGGTCCTCGTCGACGTGAACCATTCGATGGCCTGTATCCGGGAGGAGACGTTCGGGCCCACGATCCCGGTGGTGAAGGTCGCCGACGCCGACGAAGCCGCGCGCCTGGCCAACGATTCCGAGTACGGCCTGTCCGCGACGGTGTGGTGCGGAGATCGGGCCCGCGGCGAGGCGATCGCGCGCCGGCTCGAAGCCGGCGCGGTGAACATCAACGACGCCTTCTCCAACCTGTTCGCGCTGGGGTTACCGCACGGGGGATGGAAGCAGTCTGGTCTCGGCGCGCGATTCGGTGGTGAGTATGGAGTTCGGAAGTACACCCGGCAGCAGGCGATCACGGTGCCGCGCGGACCCGCAGTGAAGCGGGAGTTGCTCTGGTATCCGTACGCGCCCGGCCGCGGTCGTCTCGTCGGCCGGGTGCTGCGGGCCCTCGTCGCGCGCGACCCGCGCCGCCGCCTGTCCGTGACAAGCCGCTCGAACTCCCTGTAACGACGACAGAAGGACAGAAGGAAAATGACACAATCTCTGCACGGTCGCGTCATCGCGATCACCGGCGGTGCCCGCGGAATCGGGTTCGCGACCGCCACGGCCCTGACCAGGCTCGGCGCGAAGGTGGCGATCGGGGACATCGACGACGTCAAGCTGAAGGAGTCCGCGACCGAACTCGGCCTGGTCAGCTACCGGAAGCTCGACGTGACGGATGCCGAATCGTTCGGGGCCTTCCTCGACGACGTGGAAGCAACGCTCGGACCTATCGACGTGCTCGTAAACAACGCCGGCATCATGCCCGCCGGCCGAATCGCGGACGAGCCCGATGCGGTCACCCGCCGGATCCTCGATATCAATGTCCTCGGGGTGATCACCGGTTCCAAACTGGCTGTTCGGCGAATGCTGCCGCGCGGCCGTGGGCACGTGGTCAATATCGCCTCACTCGCAGGCGAAATCTACACACCAGGGCTGGCCACCTACTGCGCAAGCAAATATGCGGTCGTCGGCTTCACGGACGCGGCCCGGGTGGAGCACCGCGGAACGGGAATCGAGTTTTCCGCGGTGCTCCCGTCTTTCGTCAACACCGAGCTGACTGCCGGCACCAAGGGACTCCCTGGACTCAAGAACGCCGAGCCGGAGGACATTGCGCGCGCCATCGTGGCATTGATCGAACGCCCCAAACCGAAGGTGCGGGTGACCAAGCTCGTCGGTGCCCTCGCCGCGAGTCAGAAGTTCTTCCCTCGTCGGATCAGCGAAGCGCTCACCCGTGCGCTCCACACGGACAGAGTGTTTCTGGAAGACGTCGACATCACTGCCAGGCAGGCCTACGAAGAGCGGGCTCGTCACAGCTGAGCAGACTTTCGGATGCAGGTCACGAAGTCCCGGCCATGGGACGGCTACCCGTATGCGCGCCGACCTCGACCAGGCCAGACACCCGGTCGAGTCGGTAGCTGGCACGGGCAGCCATCCCAAGGCCCGCATGGACCGGGCCAGACGTGGTAAGTCTGCCGAGCGGACGATGACGGCCGATAAGCATGAACCCACTGAGCTGACGCAGCTCACACCGACCCGAAGCGGGGGAACCCTGACGATCCATCCCCGCTTCTGCTCAATGGCGCCCGTTCCGACCTGTACCGGCGGCCGCGAACGCCCGCTCCAGATCGTTCGGGGTGCGATTGACGACCGAAAGCAAAATCATCACCGGACGGGTCTCATGCCGAGCTGGCGGTTATGCAGAGAGGTCGGCGAGTTCCGGTCAGCGGCCGGCTTTCGAGACACGCCGGTGCGGGTTCGGCATTCGGGACGCCCGCCGAGGGAAAACCGGCAGTCCGAAGGCAGCCTCGGCAGCACCCGCATGAGCAGACGGGCCTCACGGATGCAGTACGACCTTGGTCCATCCGTCGTCGCGGGCATCGAAATGCTGGTAACCGGACTCGGCCTCGGCCAGTGGCAGTTCGTGGGAGACGATCCAGGACGGCTTGGCACGGCCCTGGTGGATCAGGTCGCGCAGCTGCCGGTTGTAGTGCTTGACGTTGGCCTGCCCGGTTCCGACCTTCTGCCCCTTGAACCAGAATTTGCCCATGTCGAAGGCGATCTTGCCGTGGCGTTCGAGTTCGTCGGGGCCGTTGCGGTCCTGGGGCAGGAAGATCCCGACCACCCCGATGTGGCCGGTGAAGCGCACCGAGTCGACGAGCCGGTTCATCGTCATCGCGGCGTCCTCGTGACCCTGCGGGTCGTGCGCCTGATAGCCGACGCACTCACAACCCTTGTCGGCACCCTGCCCGCGGGTCTGTTCCAGGACCTGCTCGACCGGGTCGCCCTTCGAATCGTCGATCGGAATGACGCCGATCTGCTCGGCGAGCTTGAGCCGGTCCGGATGCCGGTCGACGATCATCACCTTGCTCGCGCCCTGGATCATCGCCGAGTACGCCGCCATCAACCCGACCGGCCCGGCCCCGTACACCACCATCGAATCGCCGGGCTGCATGTCCGCGAGGCGGGTGCAGTGCCAGCCGGTGGGAAAGATGTCGGAGAGCATCACGTAGTCGGTTTCCTTGTCCTGGGCATCCTCGGGCAACCGCAGACAATTGAAGTCGCCGAACGGCACCCGCAGATATTCCGCCTGCCCGCCCCAGAACGGGCCCATCCCGGCGAACCCGTATGCGGCGCCGGCCATCTTCGGATCCGGGTGCACCGTCAGGCAGAACGCGGTCAACCCTTCCTCGCAGTTGCGGCAGAAACCGCAGCCGATGTTGAACGGCAGGCACACCCGATCCCCGGGTGAGACCTTGACCACCGCGTTGCCGACCTCGGCGACGATCCCCAGGTTTTCGTGACCGAGGACCATCCCGGGCTCGAGGTCGGTGCGGCCCTCGTACATGTGCAGATCCGACCCGCAAATATTGGTGCTGGTGATCTTTACCAGCACATCGGTCGGCTGCTCAATCCTGGCATCGGGCATATCCTTCACATGAACCTCACGTGGCCCGTCGTACACAAGCGCTTTCATCTCGACTCCCTGATGCTGCGTTTCCCGGTGGATCCCGGCCCGGCGGCCACAGGCGATGACATGTGAGCGACCGAATGAATCGTGCCGCTGGGGCAGACGCGACAGCGCACGGAACTGAAAACAACACCAAAACGTTGGCACACCACCATGTTTCGCGTCACAGCCGATAACAGCGGGCGCATTCCAGGCGTCGCATTCCATCCACCATGGAGTCTCCTCTTTCGGCTCCACGATTACTAGGGGTGAGATCGGTTTCCTTGATTGGTGGGCTCGGGGGCTCCTTCCCTTCACCGGTCGATGGTGTGATGCTGGACCATGTCCACCACCTCGAACAGGAGACCCGACATGGCCACCAAGGCGCTGCTGGTCCGACTCGAAGCCAAACCCGGCAAGGAAAGCGCGGTCGAGGAATTCCTCCGATCGGCGCTGCCACTCGTCGAACAGGAGCCCGGCACGAAGCCCTGGTTGGCGGTACGGTTCGGCCCCTCGACGTTCGGCATCATCGACGCATTCCCCGACGAGGCCGCCCGCGACACACATCTCAATGGGCCGGTCGGCAAGGCCCTCGGCGAACGCGCCGACGAACTCTTCGCTGCGCCGCCCGAAATCAGCTACCTCGACGTGCTCGCCGACAAGCTCTGAGCCGCCGAGTCCGCCGAACCTGTCGAATCGTGGTACACAACGACGAGACGAGCGCAGCCTGACACCTCACCGCCCCCCCCACCACACTCCCCGGACAGCCCGTTCCCGCAAAGGCCCGAGGTGAGGTCGCCGAGCGGATCGGGCGGCTTCCGCGGAATGAACCTCGGGGCGGCGGCGTGTCAGCCGGATGCGGGGCCTGGCTGATCCGACGTGGTGCGGGGGGTGTGCTGGAGTTCAGCGTTGATGCGTCGGGCCTCGGCGAGTTGGTCTTCCAGGATGATGATGCGGCACGCGGAATCGAGCGCGGTGCCCTGGTCGATCAGTTCGCGGGCTCGGGCGGCGAGACGCAGCTGGTACCGGGAGTAGCGGCGGTGGCCGCCCTCCGAGCGCCCGGGGGTGAGCAGCTTCGCGGCGTCGAGGCTGCGCAGGAATGCCTGTGTCACGCCGAGGATCTCGGCGGCGTGACCCATGCTGTACGCCGGGTAGTCCTCGTCGTCGAGCTTCCCGGCCGCGCGTCGGTCGGGCGAATCTTCCGGAATGGGGTGACACCTTTCCAACGGACAGGGCCCCCGGCGCCGTGAGGCACCGGGGGCCGGAGCGGGTTTCACTTCCTTGTTCACTGCACTTCTTCCGGCTGTCGGGCCCGCCCGGCAGCCGCCGGATATGCCGGGGCCTTACACACTCACATCAACCCTTGACCGGCACATCCTGGTCTTGCGTTACTTCTCTGCGGGCAGTTCATTCTCTCCCGCACCTCGTGAACTCTTTCCTTGCGACGAGAGGAACTCTACAACGGCGACGCCTCAATGTCTACAGTCACCACTACAGATATTCTGGAGCGGTTGACCGGGGATTTCACACCCGGCAGCCGACTTTTCTGTCCACGTCGGCGGCCGCTCGCTCGACGGACCGGCTCTCGTTGATCGATGACGGACGGCGAAGTGGCAGTCGCAGTAGGCGTCGAGATGTCCGCTTCCTCAGATCAGGTGTGGTCGTCCCCGTAGGTATGTCGCCGCGATCAGCAGAGCTGGGCCCCGAATCCGTCGTCGCTCAGCACGTCGCGGGTGCACTGGGCGTCGACCCACCCGGACAGCTCGCTCACCCGCGGGCGCCCTTGTCGACGAGGCTGTTGACCGGCCCGAACGCGTTGAACAGGTGGTCGCCGTAGGACAGCAGGTTCTCCCGGCCCACCTCGGGGATGCCGACGGCGTCGGGGAAGACCCGTAGCGGGAACGCGGCCGCCAGCGCGGGAACCGTGTCGAAGGTGGTTGCCGTCTCGAGCACCTGATCGACGAGGACCTCCGCATCCACCAGCCAGCATGCGCGCAACTTTCTGCAACGCCTGCGGGCCGAGGACCTAGTGCCACCAGTTCATGTACCTCGGGTCCGCGACGATGGCACCGGGATGATCACCACCACTGACGGTGAATCGCTGACCGGTCTGTTCTTCGGACCATCCTTATTCGCTAGCCACATCCTCACGTTCGAACGCAACGTCGTGAGGTCTCGACGGCTTCGGATCCCTGCCGGCGAGGGGCCGGCGGCGGGGTCGATCCACGTGGGTGGCGCCGCGGCGATGATGACGATCCTCCGGGAGCTGCAGAGGGGGTCCGTCAGATCCTGGGTGAGGTCTGCACTGGTGTGAACTCAGGCTCCTGTTGTGTACTGGAAGCAGCGGTGATGTGGATGTGATGCCGCTTCGAGCAGCCAGGCCCACCCAGCGACTCCGGGCGCGACCGGAACCAGCCCTGCGGTCGCCGACCCAGGCCACCCACCGACCACTGATCCCGTTGGATAGGCGACCCGACGAATGGAGAACCGACATGTCCGCAGATAGAAGTGTGCCCCCGACCGGAAGGGACACCGACCGCGTGCGGATCGGTGCGGTCTACCCGCAAATCGAGCTCGGCGGGGACCCCCGTGCTGTGCGGCGATTCGGCACAGCAGTCGAGGATCTGGGTTTCGACTACCTACTCGCCTACGACCACGTCCTGGGGGCCGTGCACGCCGACCGGACACCGCCCCTGACAGGGCCCTACACCGAACACGACCCGTTTCACGACCCATTCGTCATGTTCGCCTTCCTGGCTGGAATCACCGAGCGGATCGGTTTCTCTACCGGCGTGCTGATCCTGCCGCAACGCCAAACCGCTCTGGTGGCGCGGCAAGCCGCCGACGTCGATCTACTCTCCGGCGGCCGGTTGCGGCTCGGTGTCGGTGTCGGCTGGAGCCCCGTCGAATACGAAGCCCTCGGCCAGGCCTTCCGCACCCGGGGAGCCAGGCAAGAAGAACAGATCCAGCTGCTGCGCCAGCTGTTCACCGAACCGGTCGTCGAGTTCTCCGGCCGCTTCGACCGAGTCGATCGCGCCGCCCTCACACCCCAACCGAGCCGGGCCATCCCGATCTGGCTCGGCGGCGCCACAAAGGCAGCGTTCGAACGCGCCGTCCGCCTCGCAGACGGCTTCATATTCTTCGGAGCGACCGGGATCGACACCGCTGTTGAATCCTGGCAAGAGCTGCGCGAACGCGTGCATGCAGCGGGCCGGCCGGTCGAGGATTTCGGCGCGGAATACGTCGTGCTCAGCCAGGGTGCCGACGCCGTCAGCACCGAGATCGCGGCCTGGCGCGCAGCGGGCGGCACCCACGCCGCCGTAGCGACGATGGGCTTTGGCCTCAACACCGTCGAAGCGCACATCGACTACCTCACCACGATCGCGGACACGTTGAACCTCACCTGACATCCGCAGACACATCACCCCGCCCCGCTGCGACATCGAACCAGCGACGAGACATCGCAGCTGGGACGTCGTCAGTGCATGTGGCTTCCACCGTTGATGTCGATGGTCGTCCGATCAGGTAGGCAGCATCGTCGGAAGACAGGAAGGTGATGACAGAGGCCACGTCGCGTGTGGTCGCGGTGCGTGCGAGCGGAATGCCCTGTGCAATAGCTTATTCCTGCTCGTCGGTGCTACCGACACGAATGTTGGTGTCCACCGCTCCCGGCGTGACAGCGTTGATCGTCACGCCGGAGTCTTCCAGTTGCGCGCAAGCGATTTGGTGAAGCCGAGGATCGCAGCCTTGGCCGACGAGTACGGCACCTTGCCGAACACTCCCCCGCCGCGCTGCGCGACACCGAAGACATCGTCACGATGCGACCCCAGCCCCAACGGGGCCACCGACGGCGCGCAGGCCCGACTCAGCGACCGGGTCCCATCAGCGTTCGACGCCGGCATCCGCGCCTATCCCGAAAGCGGATCGGTTACCGGAGCGGCCGGCGGAATCCATCCGTGGCCTCCGCTCCTACTCTGGACGTTGCCCCGGTCCCCGCTTATGCAGAAGTTCCGTATTCACAAGGTCGCTATCAACCGTGATCTGTTGCAGGGTCGCCGCCGGCCACGCTTCGAGCGAGTCAGTGTTCAGCACATCATCGATACATCGTGTGCTGCCGCCGAGATAGGCGCATGGAAAGTCGAAGTGTGTTGCCACGTACCAGGCTCGATCGTCTGGCCGCCACAAGTGAGCTTCCAGCCCGTGGAACGTGTCCGCTGCCCGGGCGACCGGCCCGCGCAGGAGGTAGTACCGGAAGCCCTCGACCGTGAGCTTCGGAACGTCGAGGGGGATGCCGGCGAATGCGGTGTTGCCTTTCCAGAACCCGAACCAGCAGTGTTCGGGAGTAGTGGTGTGCTGTGCGAGCACCTCGCTCAGAGCTATCAACTGCTGGGGCTGCCACGGCGGTACCGGGGATTCCGGGACGATGGGCGTCGACCGCACGTACCCTTCAGGAGAGAATTCGAGCATCGTCTCCAATTCCATCGACGCGTGCGCGATCGCGCCAGTGGCGCGGGCGACGTCCGCCCAGCGAAGCCAACGCTCGTACCCACCTTCGTCGACCGACTGCACCGGTTCTAGAACACGGCCGTAGGCCTCGAAACCGACGGGCACAAGCGATACCACCGTGTTCTTGCTGGCGGACTCGATTGCGTTGCGCACCCAATGCCCAGCCGCCACGTCGTATTGAAGGTCCGAATCCCGCCACACACTCGCCATACCCTCAGTCTCCACCGGTGGACGAATCACCACTCGTGTTCAAGCAACGGAGAGGACCGCTCGGTGGCGGCCGGTCGCGTTCGGACCCTTGGGCGACGGATTAGGCCAGAGCCGTATCCCGTTGCAGGAACCGGCACCCGGGACGAGATCGGCGCCCATGCCGACCCCCTGGCACGCGCGTAGGAGTTCTACGCGTATCCGAATTCGTTTCGCTACACGTGAACTAGCACCAGGAACGTGTACGAGAGTCCATAGATTGTGGCGCCCGCAAATACGGCCCAGCCGAACACGGCGAATGACCTGGCCTTGAGGTGAATCAATACTGCAACTGCGGCGGCAATCGCAGGCCCCACCACCACTGCGTTAAACATCCAGTGGCCCCCGATCACCGGCAGGGTGAGGAGTGACAGGGTCCATAGGAAGCACCCGGCGATGAACCCGATAACGCCCTGAAGAAGCGGCACAAGGCCCCTGGTCAAGGATCTCTTGGTCGGCTCACGCTCGCTTACCATGTCGACACCTTCTGTCTCCCTCTTGTTGGAACCTACTATCCGGGACTTGAGAGCGAGAGGACCTTTGTCGCCGATGACGGACCACCAGCGGGACGAGATCGGCGCCGAGCGCATGCCCGGCTGCCGACGACGCTCGTCCCGGAACGGGATCCTTGGGTTCGGACTAGGCTTCGTGGGCTTATCGCGGGCACCACTGCGACCCGTTCGGCCCGGTCCACGGTGACGACCTCCTGCTAACGTTTCGTGCAGGTCATGCAGTGTGCCTGCACGCGCTGGGCCGCTGTCGACGCCGACAGCTGGAGGAAAAATGAGTCTCCCTGAAAAGCCCGTCGCGCAACAAAGCTCGGTGACCGCGATCGATATCATGCTGGAACCTGACGCCATCATGTTGGAGCACGCGCGGGCAGTGAACGCCCGCCTGCTCGGTGTGTTCCCGCAGGGCTTCGGCCTGGATGAGGCCCACCATCCGCACATCACGGTGCTGCAGCAGTTCGTCGGCACCGCCGACCTCGACAACGTCTACACCGCAGCGGAAACGGCGTTCGCCGCCGAGAACCCCGCCACCTGGAAGGTGAGGGCGTTCAAGCACTACTACATCCCGGCCCCGCCCATCGGTCTCGCGGGCATCGTCGTCGAGCCCACCGAAGACTTGCTCAGACTGCAGTAGCGCCTGATCGATGCGATCTCGCCGTACACGGTCACGACGGGGACCACCGCCGCATTTGCGAGCGCCGAGCAGGGCCGCGACATCCAGGAATCCTTGGTCGAGTACGTCGCCAATTTTGTCGCGGACTCGGCGGCCGGAAAATTCAATCCGCACGTCACAACGGGAGTCGGGACGACAACCTATCTGGACGAGATGCTGGCGGAACCATTCGAGGCGTTTATGTTTTCACCAGCGGGAGCTGCGATTTACCAGCTCGGCACCTTCGGCACCGCCCAGAAGGAACTCAAGGTGCTGCCGTTGACCCGCTGAGACTTTCCTACCCGCGCGCACCATCTCGGCCCAGCGGGCGCGCATGGCCATGTCCGGATCCTGCCACACCTCATTGCGCACCGAAAAGCAGTCGATGACGTCAACGGCGTCCCCAACGGGGAACCATCACCGGGACGAGATCGGCGTCCCAGCGCATGTCCGGCAGCGGTCGGCCCTCGTCCCGAAATCGGATCGTTTATCGGTGAAGAAAGTCAGCGGTCGTCGCCACTGGGCTCATAGTGCGCCCAGTCGCCGTAGTGTGTGAAGACAACCCAGGACTCCGCATTCCATTCGAGGGCTCGTTCCGTACGCATGTACACGCAGCGGCCATGGCTCCGGGTCTGGGCGGGCGACTGGTCAGGGGAGCACATCTGATGGCCTTGATACGGACTCATCTCCCGTTCGTCGACGTGGAGGTACCTCCCATCGAGGTTTCCACCTTCGAACGCACATCTCATACGCCGACTCTATGGATGGACCAGACAGGAAGGCCAGCATCCCTATTCCCAACGCGAGCTGTTCAGAACCGGTGGGCATGAGCTTACGGTGGTGGTTGATTGAGCCCTGACCGGGACAGATCATCGAGGTGGTGCAGTAGACGGCGGCACCACCATGTCGCTATCCGATGTCAGTTGGCGTCGATTCTATCCATCTAGCTGTTGCTCTAGCCTCTGCAACCCGGGTGATGATTTTTGCGAACGATCCCCAGAAGGGATGCAGGAGGTCGGGCAGCGTGCGCGGCGGTCGAAGGCTTTGCAAGCAGCGAGCGATAGCGAAAATCAAAAATGGCACGTGCGTACTTCCTTCGGGTCTCACCTCTGGAGAGGCTTCCTCTCGGCCGGAGCGACTGCGGTCGAGAGGTCCTTCGAGGCACTGCTGGCGCCGACCCTGTCGGCAACGCGGCGCCTAGCGTTCCTTGGGTGTTGTGCAGGCGGCTTGATCGCCGAACTGCTGATATTCAGCTCTGACATCGTGTCCGCAGCCACGAGACCCAATACGGCTTTGTCGCCAAATGCGATCAATTGAAGCAACATGGGCATTCCGACAAGGAGGCACGCGTGTCGGTTCATACGCCATGATCGGACTGCGCGCCTGTCCGTGTCGGGCAATTCAAGCTTCTTTACAGTCGATCAGATCCAGCCTGGCCGGTCTTCGCCCTGCGTCACTAAGACTGTTGTGTCTTCTACTGCCATTTCGACGTGCGCGTAGCCTGGATCCAGAAAGTAGACGGAACCTGGCAAAGCATCGAAATCTTCGGTTCCCTCTTGCTGCACCCTCATACGTCCGTCCAGAACGAGGACCTGAACCCACTTGGTATGCGTGTGATTGTGGATTACCTGGCCCTGCTCCAGTTTGAAGAATGCCGATCGGACTTCGTAGTCTCCCTCGAAGATCGTGGCTTTGTCCATGATTGTGCCGTGCACATCGAGCCTGTTCCAGGTGACATCATTCACCGAGAGATGACGTAGTCCAGCCATTTTGTTGCTTCCTTCGTGTTGCGCTCGTTTACACGAGCCGACTTTGGACGAATGTGTGGGAGTGTCGCTTTGCGATGAAGACATTTTGGACGGAATGCAGCGTCGGTCCGAGTTTTAACAAGACCGCCTCCCCGAGGTCAGAACCATCCTGTTCCCTGAACACACGAGAAGCTGATCCCCACAGATGTCGCGTGCCCGGCCGAGTGCATGACTGACTGCAGGTTGGCTCATATGCAGCTGTACAGATGAGCGTGTGAGGCTTCGTTTCATGGAGAACCGAAGTTAACACGACGAGAAGGTTCAGATCGAACCCGCGTAAGCTGTTACCCTGCAACGTCATACGCTCAGCCTAGGTCGAAACTGTTCGGACCGAGTCTGCCTCCCTTCCTGTGCGGTGTGGATGTCGGTCACGTTCACCACACAGGAAGGGTCGAGTCAGACCCTCGCCGCTGCTACGGCTACAGGAGCCTCGACGTTCTGGTCTAGAATCTTTCTGGCAGTGACAAGTGCAGTCTCGACTGCGCCATCGACATATCCCAACCACGCCGAGGTGTAGTCGCTGCCGGCGAAAAAGATGTTGTTTTCTTCGTGCTGCAGCTCCGGAATTCCGGCGGCGAGCTGGCCGGGGCGAAGGTTGGCCCATGTCTCCCGGGAGAATTCGTCGTTGGTCCAGTCGTGGCCGTCGACCGCGATGACCTCGGCCTCCGGTAGCCATCGTCGAAGGGCATCCTGGATCGTGGGGAGGTCGTCGGGGCCGACCGTGGAGGCGTCAGGGCCGAAGGCAACAATGAGGCTGTCGCCGTCGACGTAATATTCAAGCTGGGCAAAAGTCAGCGGAGACGTGTCCGGGGCAGCCATGCCCACAAAAGGGTCGACTGTGCCACGAACTCGTGCCCACACCTTGACTCCGCGGGAAGCTTGTCCAGCGTCGACGATCTTCCGTTTGCCTGCGCTGAGCGGCGGGTCAAAATTGATTGTCGACAGTACGTTGATCGGCACGGTGACAATGACTTTGCCGGCAATGAAACTACGGCCGTCCTTCGTGTGTACTTCGACGGCAGTTTCGGTCGAACGCAAAGAAGTGACCTGAGTTTCGAGGTAGACCTCGGCTGAGGAATCATCTGCGATGGCTTGGGCCAGCGCGCGTGTTCCGCCGCGAATCTTGTAGGTCGACGCTGCTTCGAGTTCGGTGGCAGCATCCCACTGGCTGAGTGAGGTGATTCGGTAGGCGTGAGCAAGGCTGAGTTCGTCGCTCGGCGCTTGAAAGCCTGTTGCTACAAAGGCTTCGGTGATGATTCGGCCATCTTCTCCAACATCTAGGGAGGCCAATCTCTCTGCGATGGTGACTTCGTCCAGTTTCTCGACGGCGTCATGGTTGTGGAGAGGGGTGAACGGCCGTGGCATGAACCCCCGAGCATCCTTGGTCAGGTGTTCGAGCCCCTGAGTCAACGCCTCCAGGGCCGACCCCAGATCCACGGCACGGGGCCCGTCATCGGTGGCGAGTACGAAACATTCGGGTTCGGGGCTGGTATCCAACTGCAGTCCGTACCTCGTGATTTCCGACCAGACGTAGGGCTGCAGATTGTGGAACCAGGTTCCTCCAAGCTCGATATCGTGTCCGAGTCGATGATCTGTCCAGGTCCTACCGCCGATTCGGTCACGCGCCTCGACGATGAGAACGGACTTTCCACGTGCGCTGAGTTCCCGGCCGGCGACCAAGCCGGCGAACCCTGCACCGAGAATAACGACGTCGTATTGCTGAGTCATGTACACGCCTTTCGAGCGAGAAATTGGAGACCGCAAAGGAATTAACGGCTCAGGAGACCGTGAAAACCGACGGTCGGCATGGCGTAGCTGGGGCGGTCCGACTGCGCCGATGCGTGGTGAAGTGCTGCATCGACGCAGCAACGTAATCCGATCCGTCGTGTCAACGTCACCCTCAGTGAGGTCATCCACCGGTAGTTAGAGTGGCACGGATCACGAAACATGTCAATTGGAGAGTTTGCTCTCCCCGGGCTTCGAGCTCGCCGCCCAGTGAGGCACTTGGGGTGGGCGGTTTGCTGTTCCCGTCGGGCGGAGGTGATCAACTCGGATGCTCGCTCGCCGATCATCGCGGTCGGGGTGTTCGCTTTCCTCTTGACGCAGAGGGCATTGCATCGGCGACATTAGAGGTTGTCGAGGCCGTTTGCCTTCAGGTCGGGGAGGCGACGGCCAGATCATCGGTGCCCAATCCGGCACGTACCAGCGGTGCGGCAGGTCCGTGAGGCAGGAATGCCACACCCCCTGGCGCAACGAATGGGGCGCGTTCGAGGTTCTCCCCGGGGCCGGACACGGCCGACGATGACGCTGCGCTGGAGCGATGGGTGCGCCCGGGCAGCGCTCCCGGTCGTGGCAGAAGGGGTTGCGACGAGCGCGGGGCAGTGTCCGAGCTGCGTCGAGTCCGCCCGAAGCAATCCCACTTCAGTGGATTCGTGTCTGTCGCACTGGCGAACCGGTAAAGGTTTTTCGTATTTCGGGCGCTGGTGAAGTTCGGTAGAACTACGAGAGCCAACTGAGGAGTCGACATGCCGTATTATGCTGAGATCGTATGCTTTTCGCTGAATACAGACAGTGCCGCCTATCTCGCGCTTCGCCGTGATGCGATCGCAGAGGTGCAAAAGTCGCATCCCAAGCTGTTTGCGGTTCCGTTCACAGGCGCCGATGACAATGGTCGATGGGTCGACGTGTGGATTTACGAGACCAAAGCAGCCGCGGAGGCTGCCAACGCAGATGCGGAGAACCTGGCTGCCTTCGGCCGCCTGTTCGAGGTTCTCAGTGACGTGTCGATCGAATCGTTCGAGGTCGCCGAGGAAGCGATCGGAACACGCCTCTGAGTTCGACCTTCCGACGGCTTGCACCTGGTGGAAGAGACCGTCGGACGAGGTCAGACGTTCTGTGCGCGTAGAGTCGCTCGTAGATCGGGGGACGCGTGCCCCCTGGGCTCGGCGGGCGCATGGGTGGTCGCCTCGACGACGGGATGTTTACCGATGAGTGGAGTTGCATACGGCACTGGCAGAGAAGCCTTGCTGGATGCAGCGATCCACGTTGTCGCGTCTCACGGGCTGCGTGGTCTCACGTATCGGTCTGTGGCCGCCCACGCAGGTGTGACCCACGGCGCCGTGCGATACCACTTCGGTAGCTGGGCGAACCTGGTCGAAGAGGCTTTGGCGTGGTCAGTGCAGAGGAGTATCGGCGACTCGGCACTGTACGCGGGCGACGGCCGAGGGCTCGACGGATTCGCCACGGGTCTGGGATTGTTCGTTGCGGAGAATCCGCACGTTCAAGCGTTCCAGTACGAGTTGGCCTTGGAGTCGCGACGTCGACCCGAGCTCGCCGAGCCTATGGAGCGGGTGTACGACGCCTATCGTGCAGCAGTGCGAGACGCGCTCATTCAGGTCGACATCGACGACGAGGACTTAACCGATCTGGTCTTTGCGGCGATCGATGGCATCATTTTTCGTCAAACTGCTTTCGGAAACCCCGAACGTACGGAACGCACCGTAAGCGCACTACGCCAGGTTCTCGGCGTTTTTCGCGACCACCTCACGACCACGAGCTGAATCCTGCTCGTTCGACGAGCTCACCGCACATCGACGATCGAGCCAGGTCGGTACCTGCCTCACATGGGCGAGTGGCACCCGAGGTCGTGATCCCCCTCTACGGAGGGCTACCGAGATGACCAGATATGAGTTTCGGGCTGATCATTGAAACTATCCGTTTGTAAGGTTTACAGTGGGCACGGGCCCAACCCTGAGGCACACCGTGCTGGTCACGTCGGCCCCCATTCGCTTCGAGGAGTAACCATGGTTCAGATACCTAGTCTCACCACCGACCTGTTTCTCGGGGGTGAGTGGGTGAACGGGGGTGCCGGGACCTTCACCTCCCTCAACCCGTCAACGGGAGAGTCGATCGCCGACATTGAGTCTGCGAGCGCAGACGACGTCGATCGTGCCGTCCGTGCTGCAACGGCAACGCTCAGGGGCGACTGGGCGCACGTTCCGCCTTCGCAGCGCGGGGGTCTTTTGACCAAGCTCGCGGACCTTGTCGAGCGAGACACGGAAATCCTCGCCACGCTCGAATCGCTGGACATGGGTGGCCTGTTCGGTCTCGGCCAAGCGATGTTCGTGCCCAATTTGGTTGCCACGCTGCGCTATTACGCCGGTTGGGCGGACAAGATCAACGGCGAGACCATAGCCAACGACGGCTACATGGGTCGGTCTGCGTTCGCATACACTCGACGTGAGCCAGTCGGCGTCATCGCAGCAATTGTGCCGTGGAACGCACCCCTTATGATCACCGGATGGAAGCTTGCGCCTGCCCTGGCAGCTGGTAACACGGTCATCATCAAGCCTGCGGAAGACGCGTCCCTGTCCATCTTGCACCTGGCGAAATTGATTCAAGAAGCAGGTTTCCCCGCAGGAACTGTTCAGGTGCTGCCCGGTCTCGGTGCCGTGACCGGTGAGGCTCTCGCACTCCACCCCGGTGTGCACAAGGTGACCTTTACAGGGTCTGCCCAGATCGGTCGTCGAATCCTCACCAACTCCGCAACCAATTTCAAGAAGACCACCCTTGAGCTCGGCGGGAAATCACCGCAGCTCATCTTCAGCGACGCAGATGTGGAAGCGGCAATCACCGGGGCTGCCATGGGGCTGTTCGTGAACTCGGGCGAAGTCTGCGCTGCCGGTACCAGAATCTTCGCCCACCGCAGTGTTTACAACGACGTTCTCGACGGGTTGAGCGCAGCCGCGAAGGCGCAGGTCGTCGGAGATCCGTTCGACCGGTCTACCACCATGGGGCCGCTCATCAACGCAAAGCAGCGCGACCGTGTCCTCGATTATGTGCAACAGGGCAACCACGAAGGCGCTCAGTTGATTACCGGCGGTGCGGCGGTCGAGGGACCGGGCTACTTCGTGGAGCCTACGATTTTTGCCGGCACCAACGATCTCACGATTGCACGGGAGGAAATCTTCGGGCCGGTGGGAACGGTGATCCCGTTCGATGACGACGCAGATGGTGTGGCGCTGGCCAATGACAGTGAATACGGCCTGGCGGCAACAGTGTGGACCAGTGATATCTCGCGTGCGCACGACGTGGCAGCGAGACTGGAAGCAGGGGCTGTCGCAGTGAATGCTTGGTCGCCGATGGCACCACAACTGCCTTGGGGCGGGGTCAAAACCAGCGGAGTCGGGCGTGAACTCGGATTCGAGGGGATCCTTGCAAATACCGAAGCGAAGACGGTCACGATCGTCCTCTAGATTCTGCGGTCGCTCCACGCGCAAAATCGAAACAATCCGATGTCTAGAATGCAGCCTGACGACAGCGACACTTCGGCGGGTGGTGGGCACCCATCTGATGCCCACCGGCCCGCCGAAGTAAATTGAGGCTTTCACAACGACTTTGGTCGTGATAGCAGCGGATTCCCGCTGTGGCGTGAGCCGCCGCCAATTGGTCGAGTGTGAAGGTCTCGGAACGTGAACCCCGTTCACTAAACGCGAACATCCGTTCTGGACGGCGCACAGGGAATGCCTCTCACAGGTGCCTCGGGTTCGATGTCCCCACCCGATCGGCGTTCACCGTCGTCGACTCTATTGATGCGCGCCTTCGAGGTCGGCTACGGCGGCACGCCGGAGCCCGAAACCCGCGCGGAAGAGTGGGTTTGCGGTGTCGAAGGGCACGTCCTCGCGCGAGGCCTCGACCGCCGCCATGGACGAGGGCAGGTCGAACGGAAGGATGCCCGTGATGGCGGCGCGACCGGCGAGGGCATCGAGTATGACCGCGTCGCTCGCACCGAAGTCGGCGACCACGACGGCGGCGGGTTCGAGTAGCGGTGTGAGCACCGCGGGCCGCTCGAGGTACACCGACACGAGCACGGGCGCCTGGGCGGCGTAGCGGCGGATGCGCGCGACGACCGTGTCGGGGAAGGCGAGCGAGCCGCCGCGGAAGAAGTCGCCGAGCGAACCCCGTCCGGGCTCGAACGGAGAGTCGAGTCGGACGATCACCGCGTCGGCCTCGGTGGGGTCGTCGACGGCGACGAAACCGGCTGCGACGGCGGTTTCGGCTGCGATGCCGTCGAGGTGTACACGCGCTCCGGCGGCGAGCACCGTCTGGTCCTCGTCGTCGGTGAGCAGCACGAGCGAGGTGCGCTGGGCGCAGAGGCCGCGTTCGACGAACACCGGTGAGCCGCAGACGTCGCGGGTGGCATCGGTGTCGACGCGGCGATGCTCGAAGACGCCGAGCCGGAACTTCTCGCGAAGCAATCGCCGTACCGACTCGTCGATCCGCGACTCGGCGATGCGGCCCGAGTCGACGAGCTCCTCGACGAGCGCAGGATTGCGGTCGCCGCCGAACTGGTCGACTCCCACCTCGATTGCGATCGCCGCGCGCTCGAGCGGGGTCAGGTGCTCGAGACCCCAGCCGTTGGGGCCGAACTGCAGGCCGCCGATCGCTTCGGATTCGAGGAGGTTCCAGTCGGTGACGACGATGCCGCCGAAGCCGAGGGTCCGCCGCAGCAGGTCGCGCACGACCGGCGCGTTGAAGGCGAAGCCGACCTCCTCCCACGAGGTGCCGACGGGCTTGCCGTAATACGTCATGACCTGTGTGGCGCCGGCGGCGAACGCCTTCTCGAACGGGCGCATGTGCAGTTGCTGCATGCCGCCCGGGTATATCTGTTCGGGGTATCGGGGGTCGTGCGCGTCGTCACCGTTCAGTTGCGGGCCGCCGCCGGGGAAGTGCTTGACGACCGCGGCGACCGAGTTCGGGCCGAGCGCGGCACCGCCCCGGAGGGCTTCGATGAACGCGGCCGTGAGCTCGGCCACGCGCCCGGGGTCTTCGCCGAAGGTGCCCGAGCCGCGAGACCAGCGGGGCTCGCTGAAGATGTCGGCCATCGGACCGAGGAAGACCCGGATACCCATGGCGAGGAGCTCACGGCGCACGGTCTCGCCGTAGACGCGCGCGGCGTCGAGGCCGCCGATCGCGGCGATACCGGTCGGGTCGGGCCAGCGCGAGAGGCTGTCGAGCGCCTGCCCGGTGAACAGGTTGCTGCGCAGGCCGTGTCGAGGATCGGTGGAGAGTGTCACGGGGATACCGAGTCGGGTGTCCTCGGCGATGGCCTGCAGGGTGTTGTGCCACTGGGCCACGGTGACGCTGTCGGCGCCGCCGAGCACGTTGAAGTGGCTGATGCCGCGCCGGCCGGCGTACTGTTCTGCGGCGGTGAGCGCCTCGGTCTCGCTCAGACCGTCACCGGCCGGCGCGGTGGACGGGTGGAACATGAGCGCCGCTTTCTCGGCGACGCTCATGCGGGCGAGCAGGTCTTCGACCCGTCGGTCGACGGGCAGGGCGGGATCGCGATAGTCGTTCATGATCTCGTTTCGGTCGGTCGGGTCAGCGGACGCCGCGCATAGCGAGCAGTGGCACGAGACCGCACAGCGTGAGCGCCGCACTGAGGATGAGAAGTACCGGGTAGTTGGGGCCGCCGTCACCGATATCGAGCAGCAGGGGGGCGGCGAACGGCATGATCGAGAAGGGCAGGGTGATGGCGATGTTCGTGACGCCGAGGTCGCGGGCCGAGGTGGCCGGATCGTTCATCGTCGCAACCGCGAAGCCGATGTAGCTGCCGTAGAGCACGCCGGTGCCGATGCCGGCAACGAGACACACACCGAGCAGCAACATCGGCACCGACTCCGCGAAGGCGGTCACGAGGATGCCCGCGGCCACAATGACCGCGTCGATTCCCAGCACGAGCTTGCGGCGACCCGTGCGGTCGTTCAGCCAGCCGGCGATCGGCGCCGAGACGACGGCGAGGATGCCGGGAATCACGTAGGCGAGGGTGATCAGGTGCGGCAGTTCGGCCTCGGACGCGTGGATGCGGTCCTGCAGAAGGTAGACGGTGTAGGTCGCGATGACGCCCAGCCCGCAGCAGATGAGGAACAGCGCGGCGAGGAGCTTGGCGAAGTCGGGTGAGTGGCGCGGGTTGATGTAGAAGCTGTCGAGGAACTCGCGGACGCTGAACGGCTCGATGTCGTCGTCGGCCGGGGCGTCGTCGCGGAACAATGCGAGGAGCAGCGTGGAGAACACGACGGCCACCAGCACCGGCAGCCCGAACTGGGCAAGGATGTTCGAGGGAAACCACTGCACGAAGAACACGCCGACCACGACCGCGGCCGCCGAGGCGGTGCCCGACAGCGAGCCCACCAGACCTTGCTGCCGCGCGGGGATGTGGTCGGGCACGATGGCGAGGGTGGCGGCGATGGCCGCATTCACGAACGCCTGCATGACAATCCAGCCGAGGAGCAGCAGCGGAATCGAGTTGCTGAGCCCGATGACCGCCGCGCCGACGATGGTGCCGGCGAGGCCGACCACGATCCAGGGCCGCCGCCGCCCGAAGCGGCTGCGGGTGCGATCGCTGAGCCGGCCGAAGAGCGGGTTGGCGAGCAACGCGGTGAGCGTGCCGATGCCGGCGGCGATCGAGTAACTGGTGGTCTTGCCCTCGGGGTTGATCTCGGAGATGCGCAGGGCCAGGGTGACCGAGGCGGGCAGCATGATCGACATCCAGATGCCGAACATGGCCAGGGCGTAGACGGAGAGGAACAGCGGGCCGACCGGTTTGGGGGCGGTGGCGGTGGCTGTTTCTGGGGTGCTGAGGGAAGCGGGCACGGGGATCCTCACCATTGAGCGTTGCGTAGCGAACCAAGCTATTGGAATCGTTACCGGAATCGTTACCGGGTCTGTAAGCTAGGCCACAACGCAGGAGGGCGTCAAGCCCTTGATGACTGGAAGGGGTCCGATGGCACGCAAGGTGAGGCTGAGCGACGTCTCGCGCGCAGCAGGCGTCGGCTTGGCGACGGTGTCGCGCGCGTTGGGCGACCACCCCGACGTGAGCGAGGCCACCCGCGAGCGTGTGCGCGCCGTCGCCCGCGAGCTCGGCTACCGCCCCTCGGTCACGGCGCGTGCCCTGCGCTCGGGTGGGTTTCATGCGATCAGTGCGATCGTGCCCGATGCCGGCTGGGGTTGGTGGGAGCCCGTCGTGCGCGCTGCGTTCACGGCGGCCTCCGCCGAGGGTTACCAGCTCATGGTGCACCCCGTCGCCGGCACCCCCGGCGGCATGGCGGCCATCGTCGAGGGCCTTGCGAACGTGCCCACCGAGGGGGTCATCGTCATCAGCGTTCCCCACCAGGATGCCGTGCGTGAGGCCTGCGACCGCATCGCGCTGCCCGCAGTGGCGATCGACGATACGAGCCGGAAGGTGCGTTTCCCCACTGTTTCCCCGCGCAATCGTGAGGGTGCGCGGATTGCGGTCGAGCACCTGATCGCGCAAGGCCGGCGATCGATCGCGCTGCTGAGCGTCGACCTCGGCGCCGGGTCAACCGATTGGGGCGACGGCCTCTTCATTGACGAGCGTGCGGCCGGGTACCGCGACGCCCTCGAGGCCGCGGGCATCGCCCACGACGAGTCGCTCGTCATCGACTGCGACGACTTCCTCGAGGAAGCGCGCCCGACGCTGCCCTCGCTCTCCGCGGCCGTTGAGCGCGGAATCGAGATCGACGCCATCTTCTGCATAGCCGACCTCCTGGCGGCGCCGGCGCTGCGCACCCTGCGGGCGCACGGGCTGCGGGTGCCCGCAGACGTCTCCCTCATCGGCTTCGACGACGAACGGGCGGCGGGTCTGGTCGATCCGCAGCTCACGACGATGCGCCAGCCCTATGCCGAGATGGGGCGCCTCGCTGTCGAACTGCTGCTCCGGAGCATCCGCGGCGAAGAACTCGACGAGCAACGGCACGAGATCGATACGCAACTCGTCGAGCGGGCGTCGACCACCCCGCGCCTGCGTCCGGCTGAACCTATGTGCCCAACACCCTTTAGCGCCTTACCGGCGATACCGGTGGCGCCCAATCCCGCTGCGAGGACGTGACGTCATCTCGCCTACGCCGGACCGCCCGACAAACCAGATCGTTCGTTTTCAGGCGCTTCTTATCGGATTTTTCACCCGGACGTCTAAAACGAACGGGTTGCGGCCGATTCACCAACCATAGGTTCGCCGTGGAGCGCCGGTTCTCAGGTGCCGGTATGACCTGGCGGACGCTGATGACCGCAGAACGGGGCTCAGCCCGTTTTGGCTTGTTCTTCGCCGCGGTTTTCGCGGTGGCGGTGTGGCCGGCGAGGTGCACGGTGGCGGTGAACCGGGGTGCGTGCGCGGGCCTGTCGGTGTGGAACTCCCATACGGGCGGGGCCTGATTGTTGTTCTGGGCGAGGCTCATCAGCCGGGCGGTAGGGTTGGAGAGTGCCTTGGATTTCTTTGCCCCGTCCAGGTTCAGTGCGGCCATTCGGTCGTCGGCGTAGCGCGGCCTCTCTGGATTCCATTCGTATTCATCGGGCAACACTAGCGGTCGAGTGCGGGGCGTTTGCTGTCGAATTTCCATTCGGGGATGAGATATTGCATGCCGGTGGCGTCGTTCCGGGAGCCGAGGCCCTCGCGTTGGTAGAGCTCGTGGGCGGCGGCGACCTGGTCCATGTCGAGTTCGACTCCGAGGCCGGGTGTTTCGGGGACGTGGAGGTAGCCGTCGACGATGGTGTAGGGGTTCTTGGTCAGCCGTTGGCCGTCCTGCCAGATCCAGTGGGTGTCGATGGCGGTGATGGTTCCCGGGGCGGCCGCGGCGACGTGGGTGAACATGGCCAGGGAGACGTCGAAGTGGTTGTTCGAGTGGGATCCCCAGGTGAGTCCCCAGGCGTCGCACAGTTGGGCGACGCGTACCGACCCGTTCATGGTCCAGAAGTGGGGGTCCGCGAGGGGGATGTCCACGGCACCGGAGCGGATGGTGTGGCCCAGTTCGCGCCAGTCCGTCGCGATCATGTTCGTCGCGGTGGGAAGGCCGGTTGCCCGTTTGAATTCCGACATCACTTCGCGGCCTGAGAATCCGCCCTCGGGTCCGACCGGGTCCTCGGCGTAGGCGAGGACGTCGGCGAGCCCGCGGCAGGTGTCGATGGCGTCCTTCAGCAGCCATCCGCCGTTGGGGTCGAGGGTGATTCGGGCGGAGGGGAATCTGTCTGCGAGTGCGGTGACCACCTTGGCTTCGTCCTGGGCGGGTAGGACGCCGCCCTTGAGTTTGAAGTCGGTGAAACCGTAGCGTGCGTGCGCGGCTTCGGCGAGCCGGACGATGGATTCCGGTGAGAGCGCCTCCTCGTGTCGCAGCCGCATCCAGTCGTCGGCGTCGGGTGCCTCGTCCGTCGGGGACCGGTAGGCGAGGTCGGTCCTGTTTCGGTCGCCGACGAAGAAGAGGTATCCGAGCGCCTGGACGCGTTCGCGTTGCTGTCCGTCTCCGAGGAGTGCGGCGACGGTGACACCCAGGTGCTGTCCGAGCAGGTCCAGCAGTGCCGACTCGACTGCGGTGACAGCGTGTACGGCGATCCGCAGGTCGAAGGTCTGGGCTCCCCGGCCGCCGGCGTCGCGGTCGGCGAAGGTGCGGCGCATCTCGCCGAGGATGGCGTTGTATGTACCGAGGCTGTGGCCGACGACGAGGGTTCGTGCGTCTTCGAGGGTGCGGCGGATCGGTTCGCCCCCGGGGACTTCGCCGACGCCGGTGTTGCCGGACGAGTCGGTGAGCACTACGAGGTTGCGGGTGAAGAACGGTGCGTGGGCGCCGCTGAGGTTGAGCAGCATGTCGTCATGTCCGGCGACGGGGATGACGCGCATGTCGGTGACGACGGGGGTGCCTGGGAGGGTGTTCATCGCGCGGATTTCCTGTCGGTGGGTCATTTGGCGGTGGCGGAGACAGTCGCGCGTGTGTCGTCGTCCGCGTCCGGTGTCGCGGGGGTCGGGGGGTTGTTGCTCTTGCGGATGAACATCACCGACGCGGCGGCGATAGCGGAGGCGATCGCCAGTGCGTAGAGTCCCCAGGTCACCTCGCCGGTGGCGGACTTGACGAGCCCGAATCCGTAGGGAGCGACGAATCCGCCGAGGTTGCCGAGCGAGTTGATGACGGCGATGGCGGGGGCCAGGACCAGGGGGTGGAGCATTGTCTGGGGGAAGGCCCAGAACAGTGGACTGGCGCTCTTGAAGCCCATCGCGGCGATGCACAGGAACACCAGCGCCAACCACGGTGACGCGATGGCCGCGAGGTAGGTACCGACCGCGGCGGTCGCAAGAGCGATGATCAGCAGCGGGCGTCGGTTGCCGGTGCGGTCGCCGACCCGGGCCGACAGATACATCGCCACGACGGCGCAGATCCAGGGCAGCGAGGACAGCAACCCGACGGTGATGTCGTTGGTGCCTTCGATGCGGCGCACGATGGAGGGCAGCCAGAAGGTGTTCGCGTAGATCGAGAGCTGGATGGCGAAGTAGATCCAGCAGAACAGGATGAGTTTGGGGTCGGCGAGCATGCGCCACCGTGAGCGGCCGTCCCCCATGCCCGACGATTCGGCCTTGTCGGCTTCTTCACGCTCGATCGTCTGGGAGAGCGCGGTCTTCTCGTCGTCGTCGAGCCACTTGGCGTCCTTGATGTGGGAATCGAGGAAGCAGTAGGCGACGATGCCGATGACGACGGACAGGGTGCCTTCGATGCCGAACATCCACTGCCAGCCGTGCACGCCGAGGTGCCCGTTGAGTGAGAGCAGAGGCCCGGAGACGGGACCGGAGATCGCCGCCGCCACGGAAGACCCCGCCACGAACAGCGCGGTGGCGCGTCCGCGGTGCGAGTTCGGAAGCCACTTCGCCAGATAGAAGATGACGGCGGGGAAGAATCCGGCTTCGGCGGCACCGAGGAGGAACCGGAGAACGTAGAACATTTCCGCGTTCTGGACGAAGACCATGGCAGCGGACACGAGACCCCAGCTGACCATGATGCGGGTGAGCCAGATCCTGGCACCGAACTTCTCCATCATGACGTTGCTGGGGAGTTCGAACAGCGCGTATGCGATGAAGAAGACACCTGCGCCGAATCCGTAGGCCGCGGCGCCGATGCCCACGTCGGCCTCGAGGTACTCACGGGCGTATCCGATGTTCGACCTGTTCAGCTGGTTGCAGATCAGCATGATGATGAACAGGGGAACAACTCGTCGGAAGATCTTGGACACAGCCGAGTCGAGGCTGGTGCTGGCTGAGTGAGTGATCGACATCGGTCACTCCTTTCGGCTGGAACGATTACGCGTGTCGGCGCCTATCTGGACGGTGTGGAGAGAGTCGTCCGCGCTGTCCCGCAAGATCGTGACTCGGCTCACAAACCATGACGGTAAGTGAACCAACCGATGCTCGTCCAAGACTAGTTTTGGATTCTGGAATACAGAAAAGGTATTGCTCCTGCTTGGCTGGGTCTCGCTGGCACTTCGACCGTACGCCGACGAGACCTTCCGCAGGCAGCGGCTTCGTATCAATCCGCACCGAGAGCGGTCAGCAGTCGGTGCAGAACCGGGTCGTCGCTGTTTCGGCGCCAGACGAGATCCAACTCGACCGGTGCGGGACGAGGCACCGTCAGTGGGCGGTAGACGACGCCGTCATAATGCATCCGGCCGGCGGATTCGGGAACGACGGCGAGTCCCCACCCGAGGTTGACCAGTGCGATGATGCTGTGGATCTGGGTCATGTACTGGGTGATGACCGGGGCCACGGACGACTCGTGGAACACCGACGACAGCAGTTCGTGGAAGTAACGGGACTCGATCGGGGTGTACATCACCAGGTTCGCCCCGTGCAGGTCCGTGACATCGATCGGACTGTCGCGGTGGGCCAGGGGGTGGTTCCTCGGGACGGCCACGATCAACGACTCGCGCACCAGGGCGCGTGACGACAGATCGGGCCTGGTCACCGGGGGTCGCACCAATCCGATGTCGAGGGAGCCCTCCGACAAGGCCTCGAGCTGGTCCATCGTCACCAGTTCACGCAGCTCGACCTCGACCTCGTCGAGTGTGGCGCGCGCGGTGTCGAGCACCATGGCCAGGCCCGAGTGCACGCTTCCGCCGGTGAAGCCGATCCGCAGCGTGCCGGACCGGCCGGCCGAGGCCTTGCGAACGGACAGTGCCGCGCGGTCGGATTGCTGGAGCAGCCGGCGGGCGTCGGACAGAAACGCCTTGCCCGCGGGGGTCAGCTTGACGCCCCTGCTCGATCGGTCGAATAGCTGTACGTCCAGCTCCTTCTCGAGCAGCTGGATCTGCCGGCTCAGCGGCGGCTGGGTCATCTTCAACCGCTCGGCGGCCCGCCCGAAGTGCAGTTCCTCGGCCACGGCGACGAAATGGCTCAGTTGGACGAGCGAAAACATCCGATACCTTTTCTATATTGAAGAATCCAAAACGAGTGTTGGACTTGAATGATAGACGCTCCTAGCCTTGGGGACACAGCGCGCATCAACCGTGACGCTTTGCGAAGAGGAGACGAAACCCATGGCCACAGCCACACCCCAGGAGATCGCCCGCAAGCTCGGCTCCGGTCTGTTGTCGTTCCCGGTCACCCACTTCAAGGACGACCACTCGTTCGACGAGGCCGCGTACCGCGAGAACATCGGCTGGCTCGGGCAGTTCGACGCCTCCGGGTTGTTCGCCGCGGGCGGCACGGGCGAGTTCTTCTCGCTCACCCCGCCCGAGGTGGAGCAGGTGGTCCGGGCCGCGGTACAGGAGGCACTCGACGGTCTCCCGGTGATCGCACCCGCCGGTTACGGCACCTCCACCGCCGTGCAGATGGCCCGGTCGGCGGAGAGCGTCGGCGCGCACGGCATCCTTTTGCTTCCCCCGTATCTCACGGAGGCGAGCCAGGACGGCCTCGTCGCCCACGTCAAAGAGGTGTGTGCCGCAACCACTCTCGGGGTGACTATCTACAGCCGCGCCAACGCGGTCTACACCGAGGCCGCTGTCGCGGAGCTCGCGGACAGCTGCCCGAACCTGGTCGGGTTCAAGGACGGTGTCGGCAACATCGAGCAGATGACGCGCATCTACGCGAGTCTCGGCGACCGGCTGACCTACATCGGCGGACTGCCCACCGCCGAGATGTTCGCACTGCCCTATCTCGCCTTGGGCGTCACCACCTACTCCTCGGCCATCTACAACTTCGTGCCGAAGTTCGCGATCGACTTCTACAACGCACTCCGCAGCGGAGACAACGCGTTCGTCATCAACGCGCTCAACGAGTTCGTGATCCCGTACTGCAACCTGCGCAACAAGAAACAGGGTTACGCGGTCAGCATCATCAAGGCCGGCATGACGGTGATCGACCGACCCGCCGGCCCCGTCCGCGCGCCGTTGACCGACCTCGACGCCGTCGAACTGGCCGAGCTCGCCGACCTGATCAAGAAGGTGAGCTGAGCTGACCATGACTGCCCCCACCGCGATCACCGGCGTCAACCTCGTCGGAGCCACAGACCTGCCGGGGACCGGCGCCGCCGTCACCGGCATCGATCCGGCCTCCGGCGCGGCACTCGAACCGGTCTACCACGAGGCGAGCACCGCCGACGTCGAGCGCGCGACCGCCCTGGCCTGGGAAGCGTTCGGCAGCTACCGGCACACCACGCTCGAACAGCGCGCCGCGTTCCTCGAGACCATCGCCACCGAAATCGAGAATCTGGGATCCATCCTCGTCGACCGGGTCATCGCGGAGACCGGTATCGCCGAAGCCCGGGTGCAGGGTGAAGTCGCCCGCACCACCAGACAATTGCGGATGTTCGCGTCCGTTGTCCGGGAAGGCAGTTGGACTCAGGCACAGCTCGACACCCCGAACCCCGACCGGACGCCGTTGCCGAAGCCGGACCTGCGGCAACGCGAGGTACCGCTCGGCCCGGTGGCGGTGTTCTCGGCCAGCAACTTCCCCCTCGCCTTCTCGGTGGCCGGCGGCGACACGGCGTCGGCCCTGGCCGCTGGTGCCCCGGTGATCGTCAAGGCGCACCCGGCGCACCCCGGCACGTCGGAACTGGTCGGCCGCGCCGTCCGCCGGGCGGTCCAGGAACACAACCTCCCGGAAGGAACCTTCTCCCTGGTCCTCGGGGGACCGGAGGTCGGCATCGCCCTTGTCACCGACCCCCGGGTCCGCGCCGTCGGGTTCACCGGATCACGCCAGGGCGGGCTCGCGCTCACCGCGGCGGCCGCCGGCCGTCCGGTGCCGATCCCGGTCTATGCCGAGATGTCGAGCATCAACCCCGTGTTCGTGTTGCCCGGCGCCCTCGCCGAACGGGGAACCGACCTCGGTTCCGCATTCATCGCGTCGATGAATGTCGGTGTCGGGCAGCTGTGCACGAGCCCCGGCCTGGTCTTCGTCGTCGACGGTCCCGGAGCGGACGACTTCGTCTCCGCCGCCTCGACCGCGGTACAGCAGACGGCCGCGGCACCCATGCTCAACCCGAGAATCGCTTCGGGATTCTCCGACGGCGCCGCCCGGCTCGGGGCGAACACAGGCGTCGAAACCGCGGCCCGCGGAACCGACGCCGACTCGATCGCATATCCGGGACATCCGGCCCTGTTCGTCACCACGGCAGAACAATTCGAAGCCGACCACTCACTGCAGGACGAAGTCTTCGGACCCGCCTCCGTCATCGTCCGGGTCCCGGACGCAACCCATATCGGGCCGATCATCGACCGCCTCGAAGGGCAGCTCACCGCCACCATCCACGCCACACCGGCGGACTACCCCATCGCCGGTCCACTGGCCGACAAGCTCGAGCTTCTCGCCGGACGCGTCGTGTTCAACGGCTGGCCCACCGGCGTCGAGGTCGGCCACGCGATCGTGCACGGCGGCCCGTTCCCGGCCACGGCCGCCCCGTCCACCACCTCGGTCGGCAGCCGCGCGATCGAACGATTCCTGCGCCCGGTCGCGTACCAGAACGCCCCCGAGGAACTTCTGCCACCAGAACTGCGGTCAGACAACCCACTCGGAATCTGGCGGCGCATCGACGGATCCCTGCAAAACCCTGACCAGGGAAGCCCCGATCGCCGAGCGGCGTAGCGAGCGATCCTCCTACGCCGCTCGGCACTCCACCCGACCTCCGACTTCAGGGACCTGATGACGCTAGTCAACGAAAGCGGTCTCGCCCTCGACGAACACGCCCGCCATCTGATCGAGTTGCGCAGCAAAGTCGACCAGTTCCCATCGGTCCACGCCTGCGATGCGACCCACTCGACCCCGGAGACCGCAATGACACTCACCGCAGCGCGGGCACAACTCGTCCTCGACCTGGCCCGACGCCACACCGCGGCCGACGACGTCGCCGCAGCCATCACCGTCGTCGATGCGGCCGCAGACCTGGTGGGATGCTGCCGTACCGACGGGGCTCCGCCGCAACTACTCGACGAATCCATCGAGCTTGCGAAGACCGCCGCGGTGCGCGAATACGGCGGCGAAACCTACCCCCTCCGCACCAAACCACTTTCCGACAACGGCGTCGGCCTCATTCCCGCCTGGACACCACAGCCCGGCGACATCGCCCCGCTCGTCGGCGTTCTATCCGTGGTCACGATCACCCCCGGAGCCGGCGCCGACATCGTGCAGGCGGTGGTAGCCGACGTGCGCGACTTCGATTCCCGGCACCGCCTGAACGTGTCCTGACACACCCAAGAACTCGGCCGCCATCAACGGTGATTTCGGCTGATTGCGCGGGCGGGTTGCCATTCATTGCCCGATCAGCACGGTAACCCGCCCGACCGCGATTCTCGCAGGTGGAATTTCCGTAGCGATTCGGCGGGTGCGCTGCGAGCGCGAGTGGCGTTGACGTGATGCGTGCGGCGACGGCAGGTCGTTGCGGACCTCGCCGCCGAGGCGGACGAGAAGCGCGTGCGGTCGGTCAGATTCGACGGCAAGTTGCCAGCACGACGGACCTGTTCGGCAGCGTTTCAATCGCACGTTCGATCAGTTTCACGAGGCGTGTCGTATGCCAAATTGCCTGACTATTAAGCGCCAAACCGTAGTGTGTCGCAAACCTTGTCAAAAATGCCAACTGTCCTGTCAACGGACAGATACCGCGGGTGGTCGTATTTGCGGGCCATGCGAATAACCAACTTACTAGTTGACATAATATAAATATTTCGGTATGACGAAAATGTGCTTCTAGCAGCATATTTGGCGCAATGCAGTCCAAGTTGTTCGGCTGGCGAGTGGGGGTCCAACTGGTTCGGTAGGTCACTGTGTCCGACCAGGTGGATTCCTACGAATCCGGGTGCTGCGTCGTCCCGCTGCGCCCGGTGCGGATCGGTATCTGGGACTTGAGTAGCGGCCCTGTTGCCCCCGGTCCGGTCGGGATCACCGTGCTTAACAGTATCTAACCGCCAGAACAAGTAGATGTCTAACGGAGAACAAGTAGATGTCTAACGGCCGTTTCGTTCGACGCCGAGCTGGTCCGCGAGCTGATTCATAAGATTGTGGTATAGCGCATCTAGATCCGCTCGACTGGCGAAGTCGCCAGTGAACCGTGCGTTCCAACTCGGCTCCCACCTACCGCCGTAATCTTTAACCCGATCGCCATAGATTGAGGTAAGAGTGGTTCGCAATCTGGCATCTTGCCCCGGCGCGGCGTAGGTCACGAAAAGTTGGTCCATGAATGTGCTGTAAGTCTCCATGCAAGTCGTCGTCAGGAACGGGCGGTTGATGTGTACTGTGTGATCGAGTCGCCGTTTGCGCTCGATCACGTCTGCCGGAGATTGTTCTTTCCATCGACCAACCCATGCGTAGTAGCAGAACAAGTCGTTCAAATCGGGCGCGAGCTTGTCGACAATCAGGATGCGCTTTTCTATCAGTTTCTGGTTGCGCCATTGAACGTCTTCAAGCCGTTTCGCGAGCCGGCCAACCCAAATGCCTAACAGTGCAACAGTCAAGGGCACTAGGCCCGAAACAATAAGTTTGGCGATCTCCAGACTGCTCCACACACTCGTTCCCTCCATATCGGCCGCTGCGAGTACTAATTCCGGGCTATAATGAATCATTAGTCGAGACACCGAGAAGGTAGGCGAGAGGGCACGTTGGGTGTTCTTTCGGGCGCCTGCGGGCCACAGTTCTCGCAGTCCCGCTACTTAGAATCTTGCGTGCAAATCACCCACGATCCAGTTCCACTTCGCAAACTGCCCGGCAGGAAAGTCTTTCAAGTTGACAAAATTTCCGGCCGCGTCGAACTCGCCCGATGCAGCTTGGGTGTTATTCCGGTTGTAGAAGAAGAGCCTTCCGCTGCTGACCGGCGCAATATCGGTCCATTGGGAAAACTGGCTAGGAAAATCTTTTATGTGGATGTAATTTCCGGTCGTCTCAAGTTTTCCCAGTGAGCCTGCTCTCGTCAGCATGCTGTAGAAGAATAGTTTGCTGTCGCCGACAGGCAGGATATAGGACCACTTGCCGAATTGCCCCGCCGGAAAGTCTTTCAAGTTGACATAGTTCCCGGCCGCATCGATCTGGCCTGATGCAGCTCGCGTGCTATCCCGGTCGTAGAAGAAGAGTCGTCCGCCGCCCACCGGAGCGATAGTGCTCCAGTCTGCGAACTGGGGAGGTAGGTCCCTTATGTGGATGTAATCGCCTGTTGCGTCAAGTCTCCCCACTGATCCAGCGTTTGTGAAGGAGGAGTAGAAGAAGAGTCTGTCGTCCCCGATTCCCACGATTATATGCCAGGACCCGAATTGTCCGTTAGGAAAGTTTTTTAGATTGACCAAAGTACCGTTTGCATCGATCTCATACGTCGCAGCTCTGTTTTCCTGAACGAAGTAGAAGAAGAGCCGTCCGCCGCCGACCGGCTCGATGTGTGACCACACCTTTAAGCTACCTGGTGGGTAATCTCGTAAGTTGACATAATTACCTGCGGCATCGAGTCTCCCTGTTGCGGCGGCCCTAGTATCGCCATGAATGAACAGCAGCATCGCATTTTCCCGTATCGGTGTGTTCAATTGCCCGCTCAATCAATTCCCCAGAGTCCGAAGTGCCGACGCGTGGGCAGGGCAATATGTAAATGTTGACCTAACAATCGTCCTCTGCCGTGGGTCGAAAGGGCAAGACCGGTCGGTACTGAGTGGTCCTCCTAGTCCACCCCCCATTCAGAGGACAAAACTGGTGACCGCAGAATGGCGCTTAGTCTGTTCGCGCCCGATGATGCCGAGGGAGTGAGCCGGCCAACCCTGTCCATCCGGCGATCTGACATATGGGCACTAGGACGCCGTGCGGGTCGCCACGGTGACGAACGGATGCGGTGCTTCGGTTCCCTCCCCGCCACGTTCGACCTCGCTATGGATAACGCCATGAGCAAGGGGATTCGGTGTATTTAGCGTGTCGGGTTTGCCGATGAGGGTGATCGGTGAGCGGTTCACCGAGAATGGCCAGACCGTCCTCGTCTGGTGGGCCTTCCTCTCTCGTGTCTACGGATAGGCGGACATGCGGATCTGCGGATCTCCACCACCCCGGACGGAGTAGTCGTCCCGGTTGGCGGGCGGGCTATCTCTCTGTCCGTCGAATCCGGACTGTCTCGGTATCGGCCGTTACTGGGACACCAACTGGTGAGACACCGGAAGGGGATGGTGTCGTCGACGCTGACGGAGACCGGTCGGGGTGTCGTCGTGCCGTGCATAGAGGCACTGAACTGCGGCGTCTCCGACGCCGACCCTTCCTCCTGGGCCCGAGCGGATCGCCCGGGCCCGAGCCGGATCGCCCGGCAAACTTCGTTCGACGATGACCTACTACAACCCTCGGGAATTGCATCAGACGGCATCGCCGTTAATGGCAGAAGAGCCTGCCGGGATCGCGATCACCGTGGGATTGGGAGAAATTGACCCTGGGGTGCGGTTCATCAGCCCTAGGGTTGGTGCTCGTCCCTGCAGATGCGGACAAGGGTTGTCGACATCCACGAGGGTGTTCCGCCAACCGAAGGGGTGCCCCGGACGATCGAAGAAGAATCCCATGTCCGATCCAGGAATACCCTGGGCAACAATCATCGAGAAACTACGGTGGGGGCAGATGACCGTGGCCGAAGCGGCCGCAGCAGCGAACACCACCGTCGCGACAGTCGAGGCGGAGCTCGAGACAGCGGCATTCCTCGGAAAGCACGGCCCCGAAGCTGCGCAGATGGCCGAGAAATTCATCGAGATGCGCAAGTTCGTAGACGCTAAGAACGCCGCCCAGGCCGCCAAGAGCGTCCAGAAACTCAGTCAGGGCGCCCGGGCCGTCAATAGAGCCGCCCAGGCGGCCCGACCCTTCGGTGCTGTGAAGAGAGCTCGGGAGGCCCGGCTGCTTCTCGGCCTCAGTGGGCCCGCTCTGGTCCTCCTCGTAGTCGGCATCGCCGCGATCGGCCTGATCGGTGCCGTCTACGTGAACTACGGGAACACCCCGGTCCAGCCCGGCCCGAAGATGCTGAACCGGCCCGCCGCGACACCGGTCGAGGAACCCGCTCCCGGGGATGAGGGCAGCGCTCCCGTCGAGCCCGCACCCGATCCTGGAGACCCCGGGCTCGTTCCGGCGGAGCCCGTGTCCGATCCGGTGACGCCCGAACCAGTTCCGGCTCCTGCGCCGCCCGCTCCACCCGCCCCGGCTCCCGCGGATCTTTCTCCCGAAGAACCCCATCCGGCCGCCCCGGCTCCCGCTGATCCCGTACCTGTGGGCGCTCCCGCTCCGGCGGCGCCTGCTCCCGCCGCGGCGGACCCCGTAGAGCCAGCTCCCGCGCCGGCCATGCCTGCTCCGCCGGTAGAGCCAGCGTCGCCGCCGTCGATACCCGACGCCCATGACGGAACTGCACGCGCGCAATCCGCACCGGCAATGCCCGCACCCCAGGTCGAGGCTGCACCGGCGCCCCAAGCCCCTCCGATCGAAGCTGCGCCCGTGGCCCCGATGCCCGATTCTTCACATGGCGCTCCACCTGACATCGGCGGATACGGGGCGGATCCCGGAACCTACACGGACCCGGGGACGACGTACACCGATCCGGGGACGACGTACACGGACCCGGGGACGACGTACACCGATCCGGGGACGACGTACACCGATCCGGGGACGACGTACACCGATCCGGGGACGACGTACACCGATCCGGGGACGACGTACACCGATCCGGGGACGACATACACCGATCCGGGGACGACATACACGGGCCCGGGGACCTACACCGGAACCGACCAAGGCACATACAGATTGCCGCAAAACTGGTCGGCTGAAGACACTCCATGCGGCGCTTCGGAGTGCGCACCGGAGTACGGAGATAACCCAAAGGCAGCACAGAATTAGCTCTGCAACAGGCCCGATGTGCATATCTACCGGCCCCGCTCGGAGGGGCCGGTAGATCAGTTTCTGGTTCAGTCTGCGACAGCGCTCCTCTGCCTGCCTCCGTGAGTGGGTGACCTCCCCTGCGGATCTGGTCGTACTGTGCGAGCGTGGCACCCTCGAATTCCAGGACTGCTGCAATCTCGGGTCCCGGTAGTAATGGCGCAAAAAACAACGAAGTTCGCGTAGTGCCTGGTCGGCGGCGATTTCTCGGTTCGGGCTGCGAGCCGGGGTGGTTGGTGCTTGGCTTGGCTGCCGATGAGGTTGGTCGGCGTGTTGGAGGCTGGGGTTCGTGGCGACGCGGGTATTCGCGGACGAGGAGTTGCAGCGCCTGCGGGAGTTCCCGGAGATCAGTCGTGAGGAGTTGTTCCGGTACTTCACGCTGACCCCGGCGGATCTGGCGTTCGTTGCTCCGCAGGGCAGGGGCCCTGCGGTCCGTCTGGGCCTGGCGGTGGCGCTGTGCACCTTGCCGTGGCTGGGGTTCGTGCCGGACAAGGTGCCGTCGGCGCCGCCGGTGGCGGTGGCCCGACTGGCGGACCAGCTGAATATCGATGCGGAGCAGCTTCGTTCGTATGGCAAGCGGGCGCAGACACGGACCGAGCATGTGCGGCTGGTGGCCCAGTATCTGGGGTGGCGGCCTGCCGGGGCGATGGAGTTGAAGGAGCTGGACGAGTTCCTGCTGGCGCGGGCGATGGAGCACGATTCGCCGACGCTGTTGTTCCGGCTGGCGTGTGAGTACCTGACCTCGGCGCGGGTGATCCGGCCGGGCCCGGAAACGGTGGTCCGCCGGGTCGCGCACGCCCGCATGCGGGCGCAGCGGGAGACCTACGACCGGTTGGCGCACGAGTTCACACCGCAGCGGTGTAAGGAACTGGATGCGTTGCTGGTCGTCGACCCGTCGATCGAGATGTCGCGGTTGCGGTGGTTGTCGACCGGCCCGGTCGAGGCGTCGGCGACCGCGGTAAAGGCCGAGGTCGAGAAGCTGGTGTTCCTGCGCAACCTGGGCGCGGATGAGCTGGATATGTCGGTGCTGCCGGCGGAGCGGCGGCGGTTCCTGGCGACGGTGGGCCGCCGCTTGACGGGCCAAGCCCTCGAACGCCGGGATCCGCAACGCCGCTACCCGATCCTGCTCACCGTGTTGGCGCAGTCGGCCACCGATGTGCTCGACGAGGTGGTGCAGCTATTCGATCAGGCGATCTCGGCCAGGTCGAGCAAGGCCGAACGCCGGATGCGCGACGAGCTGGCCGAGCGCGGTAAGGCCGGAGAGGATCGGCAGGGGTTGCTCGACGACCTGCTGGCGATCGTCTGTGACCTGCAGATCCCCGACGAGGAGATCGGCGGCCTGATCCGGGGCGATCGGATCGGATGGGAGCGGTTGCGGGCCGCGGTCGCGCAGGCCAAGCCTCGGCTGCCGCGCGATCACGGGCACCTGGCCGCGCTGGACAGCTCGTACTCCTACCTGCGGCAGTTCACCCCGCAGGTGCTGTCGACGGTCCGGTTCGCCGGCGGCACCGCGGCGACCGAGCTGCTGATCGGGGTGCACATGCTGCGGCAGCTGAACGCGACCGGTACCCGTAAGGTGCCCGACGACGCGCCGACCGGGTTCGTGCCGACGAAGTGGCGCGGCTACCTCGACGAGGCCCGCAAAGCCGGCAGTACCACCGCCTATCGGCACTACTGGGAGCTGTGCGTGCTGCTGGGGCTGCGCGACGGGTTGCGCAGCGGGGATGTGTTCGTGCCGGGGTCACGCCGCTACGCCGACCCGGCCGCGTACCTGCTGACCCCGCAGGCGTGGGAGCCGCAGCGCGACGAGTTCTGTCGCCTGGTCGGCAAATCCGCTGATCCCGCTCGCGCGCTGGCGACCGCCACCGACGAGCTCGACGACGCTATGGGCGAGTTGGAGAAGGTGCTCGCCGTCGGCGACGGGCCGGTCCGTCTCGATGAGGCCGGTGACCTGGTGATCTCACCGCTGTCGGCGGAGGACGTGCCCGCGGAGGCGACGGCGCTCAAGGCCGAGCTGACGGAGATGCTGCCGTTCGCGCCGATCGTGTCGCTGCTGATCGAGCTGGACAAACGCACCGGCTACCTGGACTGCTTCACCCACGCCGGCGGCAAGCAGGCCCGCAGCCCGGAGGTGAAGCGCAACCTCATCGCCGTTCTGCTGGCCTACTCCACCAACCTCGGGCTGACCCGAATGGCCGAGGCGTCGGGCCTCTCCTACGACATTCTGGCCTGGACCAGCGAATGGTATGTGCGGGAGGAGACGCTGCGGGCGGCGAACCTGACGATCATCGACTACCACCAAAGGCTGCCGCTGACCCCGGTCTTCGGCGCCGGCACCCTGTCGTCGAGTGATGGGCAACGGTTCCCGACCCGCGGGAAATCGGTCACCGCCAGAGCGTTGAGCCGCTATTTCGCGACCGAAGGACTGAGCACGTATACCCATGTCACCGATCAGCACGCCACCTACGGCACGAAGGTCATCGTCGCGACGAGACGTGAAGCTCACTACGTGCTGGACGAAATCCTCGGAAATGCAACGGATCTGCCGATCACCGAGCATGCGACCGACACGCACGGCGTCACCCTGGTGAACTTCGGGCTGTTCGACCTGCTCGGGTTGCAGCTCTCGCCCCGCATCCGGGACCTGGGCCGGATCACCCTGTACCGGGCGGCGCCGCGGGCCCAGGTCGAGTCCGCGTTCCCGCACGCCGGGCCGCTTTTGACCCGGAAGCTGAATCTGGATCTCATCGCCGAGCACTACGACGACCTGCTCCGGCTGGCCGGGTCGCTGAAGTTCGGGCACGCCACCGCGTCGCTGCTGGTCGGCAAGCTCTCCGCGTCGGGCCGGCAGAACGCCCTCGCGGCGGCGCTCAAGGAATACGGGGCGCTGCGGCGCACGATCTACGCCGCCCGGTATCTGTCCGACCCGGACTATCGGCGCAAGATCTCCCGCCAGCTCAACAAGGGCGAATCCCTGCACGCGCTCCGCCGCGACCTGCTCTACGCGCACGAAGGCGCCGTGCGCGCGAGGCACCTGGAGGGACAGACCGAACAGGCATGGTGCCTCACATTGGCGACCAACGCCGTCATCGCCTGGACCACCGAGTATTACGGGCTGGCGACCGAACAAATGCGGCGGGCCGGGCGGCGGATCGACGACGAGGTGCTGGCGCACATCTCCCCGGCCCACAGCGAGAACATCAACTTCTTCGGCGCCATCGAGGTCGACATCGACGCCGAACTCGCCCAGCTCGGCCCCACCGGGTACCGGCCGCTGCGCGTACGTGACACCCTGTTCTGACCGGGGGAAACCGAGTGATGCGATGGACCCGATGGCCCCGGCCGCGAGCCTGAGTCACCCCGTCGCGTCCGATTCCGAGCGCCTCGACAGCTTCCGGGTTCTCGCCGACCCCACCCGGATGCACTCGCCGCCCGCACCGCACACCCGCCTGACTGACACCGCCGGCGGCCCAGGGTCATTGGCCCGAGATTTGTGTCGGCGCCGTCCCTTGACCTCACCGGTAACAGCACCGCCCGAGCCGGGAGCGGAGGGAAACCATGGTCGCCGCCATGCCGATGTTGCCCGGGAAATCCTGGGCCGAGGGTTTCAATCAGGTCGAGGGCCGGTTGTGGTGGTCAGGTATTCGCTCTGCTCCTACGGCGCAAAGAGGCGCTGTCGGGGTGCTCAACTGTCGCGAGTAATGATGCCGGCTTTGGCCGACTCGACGAGCGTTCGCCCCGGGGACGTCATTGTCCTCACCGCGCCTGCTGCGCTGGGCCAGTTGATCGCCCAACTCCTTCTCTCACAAGGTCATCGCCAGCGGGGGTAGGGCGGAGCAGGATCGCCGTCCGATACAGGTTCGTGGCGTGGTCGCTTTCGGCGTGAGATTCAGGTGGAATCCGATGCTGTTTGCCGCTTCTGGCGGGCGGTGGTGTTCCACCAACGGCGGGCGTACCTGCTGAGGGTTGCTTGGTTGTCCAGCCCTATGGTCGCGGCGATCTGTGTGAGTGGCAATCGGGTCTCGGTGAGGAGGGTCGCGGCGCGTTCGCGTCGGACGTCGTCGAGGATTGTGCCGTAGTTCGTGCCCTCGCTATGGAGGTGCCGTTGAAGTGAACGTGTCGACATGGCAAGGAGGTTCGCGGTCGCCTCGATGCTGAGGTGGCTGGTGCCGAGGGACTGACGCAGGAGGGTCTTGGCGCGCGTGGTGACGGTTAGGTCGGGAGGGCTGAGGTGCTGTTCGAGGTAGGTCAGTGCCAGGTGTCGGGTGGTGCGATCGCCACCGGCAATGGGTTGTCGGGACAGCGACCGGGGGACACGCAGCACGGCGGCGTCGCGGTTGAATGTGACGTGGGTGCCGAACAGCGACTCGTATCGGGCAAGGGGTGCGACCCCAGCATGGGGCAGTTCGACGCTGCGGAGTCCGTAGTTGCCGCCGTTGAGGTAGAGGAGCGTGCGGTGGAGGAAAAGGAGTCCCATGTCGATGCTCTGGGGTGGGGCGCTGACGCCGGGCGGGTATCCGTAGCGGCAGCCGACGACACCGCGGACGCCGCGCGGGTCGGGGACGAGTGCGACGCTGAGGCCGCGCGCGTGGACGAAGAGGTATTTGGCAGTGCAGTCGAGTGCTTCAGCGATCGATCGGGAATTGCGAACGGCGATTGCCAGGGGGCCGAGCAGGTCGAGATCTTGGCGCAGCGCTACCCGCAGTCCCATATCGGAGCAGTTCAGTTTCTGGGCCGCGAGTTCGAGCATCGCGGCCATGGCTGTGTCTCTGACCAGGAGTTCGTCGCTGTCCAGGGAGGCAAGGGGGAGTCCTGCACGGGTCGCGAGTTCATCCGCGTCGCCGCCAAGTTCCTCGATGACGTGGCGGACGCCACGCAGGCCTGCAGATCTCACCCACGCCATAGCGAAGAGTGTCGCGGCCGTTGGCGTGATCAGTCAAATTGTTGGCGCGATTCGTCAAGTTCGATGGACGGCGCGTCCATACGTTGGGGCCATGGATTTCACACCTTCGGCACGCGCCCAGGAGCTGACCGAGGCGGTCTCCGGGTTCATTGCCGAGCACATCGCCCCGATCGAGCACGAGTATCACCAGGAGGTCGCGCAGCTGCGGGCCGGCGGTGGCGACCCATGGATCCCGTTGCCGATTGTGGCGGAGTTGCGGTCGCGGGCCCGGGCGGCGGGATTGTGGAACTTGTTTCTTCCCGCGGGGCATGAGCGGGACTATGCCGAGCGGTACGGCACCTGCGGTGGAACCGGCCTGAGCAACGTCGACTACGCGCCGGTGGCCGAGACGATGGGCCGCTCGTTCCTGGCGCCGTACGTCTTCAACTCCAACGCGCCGGATACCGGCAACGCCGAGGTACTGCTCAAATACGGATCCACTGAGCAGCAAGCGCGGTGGCTCGATCCCCTGCTCGCGGGAGAGATCCGCAGTGCGTTCTGCATGACCGAGCCGGGTGTTGCCTCGTCGGATGCGACGAACATGGAGCTTTCGGCGGTCGTCGACGGCGACGAGGTCGTCTTGAACGGCCGTAAGTGGTGGTCGACGGGTGTCGGTCATCCGGACTGTCAGATCTTGCTGGTGATGGGGGTGACTGCGCCCGAAGCCGACCGCCACCGCCGCCACTCGATGGTCCTGGTGCCGGTCGCAACGCCCGGCGTGAAGGTGGAGCGCCTGTTGGACACCATGGGCTTTCAGGATGAGCCCTACGGACACGGGGAGGTCAGCTTCACCGACGTCCGGGTGCCGGTCGAGAACATCATCGCCGGGCCGGGGCGCGCTTTCGAGATCGCCCAGGGGCGACTGGGTCCGGGACGGGTGCATCACTGCATGCGCCTGATCGGTTTGGCTGAGCATGCACTCGAGCTCGCATGTCGCCGTGGATTGGAGCGCACCGCGTTCGGAAAGCCACTGGCGAGCTTGGGTGGCAACCGCGAGCGCATCGCCCAGGCCCGGATCGCGATCGACTCGGCACGCCTGCTGGTGCTGCACGCCGCGTGGAAACTCGACCGAGGCGGGGCACTGCACGCGCTGTCGGAGGTCTCCCAGATCAAGGTGGCGGTGCCGAACATGGCCCAGCAGGTCATCGACTTCGCCATTCAACTGCACGGCGGCGCCGGTCTGAGCAGCGACTTTCCGCTGGCTGGCGCCTGGACCGCCGCCCGAGCGGTCCGGCTCGCCGACGGCCCCGACGAGGTGCACCTGGGCATGGTGGCGCGAGTCGAGCTCGGCAAGTACGGGGCCCGCCGATGAGGGCGGGGCAGCAGCGGCGCGGTTCGATCGTCATCACCGGCGCCAGTTCAGGTTTGGGGGCGGAGATGGCCCGCCAGTTCGCCGCCCTCGGCTACGACCTCGGGTTGGCGGCGCGGCGGGTGGAACGACTCGCCGAACTTCGTCAGGAGATTCTCGCCGCCCATCCCGATCGTCGAGTCGAGGTTGCCGCGCTCGATGTCACCGATGGTGACGCGGTGCATACCGTCGTGGCCGAGCTCGATCGGCGCCTCGGCGGTATCGACCGACTGATCGCGAACGCCGGCAGCGGCACGGGGGCCGCGCTCGGCACCGGCGGCTGGAACGCCAACAAGATCACGGCCGAGACCAACTTCGTCGGAGTACTGGCTCAGGCCGACGCCGCTATGGAGGTCTTCCGGAGGCAAGGGCGTGGACACCTGGTACTGATCTCATCGATGTCGGCGGTTCGAGGTATGCGCCGGGCAATGACCACCTACGCCGCCAGTAAGGCTGGCGTCGCCGTGGCTGCCGAGGGGCTGCGCGCCGAAGGACTCAGCGGCATCGACATTTCGGTCATCTACCCCGGCTACATCGCCTCGGAGATGAACGCACATGTCCGCGACCGCACCCCGTTCCTGGTTGACACGGCCACCGGCGTCCAGGCGATGGTCACCGCGATCGAGAAGCGCCGCAAGAAGGCTTACGTACCGGTCTGGCCGTGGGTTCTCGTGGGTGCCGCGATGCGGTTCCTGCCGCTCGCGGTGGTCAGGAAACTGTCATGAGCAGGCGCGCCCGCGGGCACACGCAGCACCACCGCCGACCCGAGGCCGCCGGCGAGGTTCGCCGCGAGGATGCTTTCGACGTCGACGCCCTCGCCGGTTGGCTGCCCGAGCATGTCGGCCCGCAGTGGGCGCCGGAACTGTCGGGCACCCCGCGGGTCACGCAGTTCTCCGGGGGAGCCTCGAACCTCACGTATCTGCTGAGGTTTCCGTCAGGACGAGAGGTGATCCTGCGGCGCCCGCCTGCGGGAACTAAATCCGACGGGGCCCACGATATGGGGCGGGAGTACCGGCTGCAGACCGCACTGCGTCCACATTTCCCGCTCGCTCCGGAAACTATCGCTCTGTGCGAGGACTCGGGCGTGATCGGGAGCCCGTTCTACCTCATGGAGCGCGTCGATGGGCCGATTCCCCGCAGGCATCTTCCCCGAGAAAACGCGGAGGCACCGGAGCAGGTGAGCAGGCTGTGTCACCGGGTGGTCGACGTGCTCGTCGATCTGCACTGTGTTCCGATCGAGGGGACCGAACTCGCGGCACTGGGCAAGGGGGATGGCTATGTGAGTCGGCAGGTCGAGGGCTGGGCCAAGCGCTACACCGCGGCCCGCACCCGCAACGTCGGGTCCTTCGCCCGGGTCATCGACTGGCTGCGGGTGAACCAACCCGCCGACCGTGCCGCGGTACTGATCCACAACGACTTCCGACTCGACAACATCGTCCTCGACCCGGCGGACCCCACCGTCCCGGTCGCGTTGCTGGACTGGGAAATGGCCACCATTGGTGACCCACTTATGGACCTGGGAAGCGCGTTGGCGTACTGGGTCCAAGCCGACGACGGCTGGCTGTTCCGGCAGTTCCGCCGCCAACCCACCCATGTTCCCGGCATGCTCACCCGACGCGAGGTCGTCGCCCACTACGCCGAACGGACGCGAATCGACGTCACCGAGGAACAATGGGCGTTCTACGAGGTCTTCGGCCTATTTCGACTTGCCGGAATCTGTCAGCAGATCTACTACCGCTACTACCACCGTCAGACCACCAACGCCGCCTTCCGGACCTTCGGGATCGCCGTCGTCGCCCTCGAACTGCGCTGCCGCCGAATCATCCGCGAGATCGAACGCCGCCGTCGAGCCGGAACCGCTGCACGGCGCATCGGGTTGGAGCGGTCGTGAGCGCGCCGCGATCCCCCGGCCGAGTGCCTATCCCACACACAGATGGTCGTCGCAGTACCGCGGCCCGTCGGCCAGGTCGGCATCGCCGAGGCGTCCGACCGAATGCAAACAGATCAACGTCCGGTATGCCCTCACAGAGTTGACTGCCCCGACTGATCGTCGCCTCAATTCGGCAAATGAACAGGTGGTGTCAGGGCTGTGCGGCGGGCGGGGCTGCGAACGAGCCCGACGCCCCGAGGATCGCGTGGACCGCGGCGCGGACTCGCTCGGCGACGGCCCCGGTGGAGATGGCATCGAACTTGCCGTCGAGGTGCAAGAACGCCAGACCATGCACCAGCGCCCACACCGCATCAGCCATCGCATCCGGGGCGGCAGTGGGAAATGTCTGCTGCACAATAGATTTGACGTACTCGTGAATCGCCGTTGTCGCGGCTACCCGTTCAGGGTTGGTCGGGTCGCACGGTTCGGCGAACATGACACGGAACAGTCCGGGGCGTGCGAGCGCGAACTGGACGTAGGCGATGGCGATCGCGGCGAGGTCGTCTGCGGTGGTCGGGGCGGGATGGGCTGCGGTCAGCCGGCCGGCCAGGTCTTGGTAGCCCACCGCGGCGACGGCGGACAGCAGCGCATCGCGGTCGGAGAAATGCCGGTAGGGCGCGGCCGTGGACACGCCGGCGCGTCGAGCGGCGGCGCGGAGCGAGAGTTCGGCGGCTCCGTCTTCCTCGAGGAGTTCCACCGCCGCGCGCACCAGCGCGTTGCGCAGATCGCCGTGGTGATACGGCTGGGTCGTCGTTGCCATAATCTCAATTTAGCAAGTGTTGACAACGCTTACATACCCGCCTGGTGTTAGTGACGCAACGCATGGTGTGATCATCGTCAGCAGGGCGCTGGCAGGTAGCGTGTCCTCGAGGCGCGGCACAGGCACGCGGCGCCGTGATCGCGGTGGACGGTGTCGTGACCGCGGCGGCATCTGTCGGAGCGGGCGCGCCGGGCAGAATCCACCGATGAGCGGCCCCAGCGCTCACGCAGGATCCGGTGCCAAGGTCCGAAGCCGATGCCGGTGACCTGCATCCCTCTCTCCTGCGCCGCGTACTCAGCTTCGCGCGCCAAGTCCTTCCGGACGACAACATTGTCTATCTCGTATCGGCGAGTAGGGCCGAGGCCGTCCAGTCAGATGCGCGCGAGGCCGACCTCGGCGCAGGCGGCGGGGAACTCGTCAGCGCCGAGTCCGTCGATCGGGCCGACGACACCGGGGGTTCGTCCCAGACCTAGAGCCAGGCGGTGTGCTGCCATTGCCATGAGTTCGGCTGTGACCGTGTACGGGGATGGGCCTTCCACCTCCACTTCGGCCAGGACCTTCCCGGACGACGCACGGGCGACTGCGACCGCGAGTCCCCGGGTCTTGGCGCGCTCTGCCGCGTCTGGACCGCCGGCCGGGCCGGCCATCCGTGCAAAGGCACCGTCGAGCACGCGGCGTCCGAGGGCGGTGCGGGACAGGGTGGTCGCCAGGAGCGAGGCGGCCTGCATGGGTCGCGCGAGCTCGGGGAACCATCCGTTGAACACCCGCACCTGGCGAAGCCCCGGGTACCGGGCCGGCAGCTGCAGCACCTCGGTGCCGGATGCGAGGATTGCGTTCCGCGTGGCACCGCGCACCGTGAAGCGCCTGACGTCCTGGGCGGCGCGCCGGTCTGCCAGTGCCCCGTCCCGGTACATGGTGACCGGGAGGGTCATCCCCTCTGCGACCGTCTTCCGGGTTCCCTGGCTCAACCCCTTCCACAGAGGTCCGGTTGCGAAGTAGCCGATGTCGAGGGACCACGTTGCCGCGCCGCCTTGCTCGGCGGCGAGCGCACCGGCGAGCACCCCGGGAACGTAGTCGTAGCCGAACGCGGGAAGCATTACCGATCCGGTCTCGCGGGCACGGGCGTCGTGGCGGCGGTGGAGTTCGCGCACGAACCCGATCTCGCCGGTGGAGTCGACGTAATGCGCGCCGGATCGGGCGGCAGCTTCGGCCGCGACCCATCCCACCCGCTCGAACGGTCCGACACCGGTTACCAGCACCTCGCCCGGCTCGATCAGTGCCTGCACGCTGGCGGGGTCGGAGACGTCGGCGACCCGGTACTCGAGGCCGCCGTGCGCGGCCGCCAAGTGTGCGAGCTTGTGTTCCGATCTGGCGGCGAGCACCGGTCGCAGGCCTCGCCGCACGAGCGCCTCGACGGCCAGGCCACCGGCGTATCCGGTGGCCCCGAAGACGACGATCCGGGTTGGCGCGTTCTCTGTCATGGTGGAGTCTCCTTCGAGTTCGGGTCGGTGTGCCTGGCCGTGCTGGGGTTGGTACCTCGGGCGGCCCGGTGTTCGGTGTTCAGCTCAGCGAGCCGAATTCGGTCCGGTCCAGGCGTCCGCGGTGATCCGCAATCGTGCGGCCCCGGCGGCGGTACGGACGACCGCCAGTCGGCGCTCCCCGGGCGGCGGTCCCCTTTCCTACCGGCGCAGGTAATACCGGTGATTGCCGGCGGCTCTCAGGCGGTGAACTGGTGCACCTCTGTGCGCTGAGCCTTGTCGACGCTGCGAGACGCACCGTCGTCTGGAAGCCGGGTGAAGGCTGGGAAGCGGTCGAAGACGCGGGTCGCTATCAGCCCGGTCGCGATGCTGATCGCGGCAAGCACCAGTAGGTACCACCAGGCGGGCTCCATTCCTGAGCCAGGCGTCGAGTCGAAGTAGAGGATCGAGCGCAGTCCGTTGACTACTGCACGCATCGGCTCGAATGGGGCGATCGCACGGAAGAAGTCCGGGGTGGCTTGCAGTGGGATGGCCCCACCCGACGACGTCATCGCCAATGCCACGAAGAAGAAGGTGTTGACGAGCGGACCGAAGGATCCGAACAGAGCGAAAACGGTCAGCCCACCGACGCCGACCGCGGCGACGGTAGCGGTCGCGAAGAGCCATAGTGTGAGCGGTGAGACCAGCGGCATACCGAGCCACGGCCCGGCGACGAGGAGGATCGCGGCCGTCGTTGGTGGAGTGGCAGCCAGCATCACGAGCCACTTGAGGATCAAGGTGCGGGTACGGGAAAGATGGCGGTACGGGTTGCGACGGACACGGGGGCCTGTCTCCTGAGGGATGAACCCGATCACGGTGTCAATGAGTGGATGTACCGCGGAGGCGCCGATGAATGCCACGATGATCAGGACGATTGCCAGGTAGAAGACGCTGGTGCCTAGGCCGGTGTGGGAGGGCAGCGGATCGAGTGGTGCGATGGCAATGGCGAACGGAGTCGCCAGGGCGGTGGCGGTGGCGGTGTCAACAGGTGCTCCACCAGTGGCCATGAGCTGCCGGCCGAGTGCAGTGCGTACCCCCTCGACAACCGGGCCGACGTTACCGGTGAACAGGCCGGCGGTCATCGCACCGGACCGGGACGTGGTGTCCAACTGGACAACCGGATGCGTCGGCGCACCCGGGCCGGGACGGGTCAGCGCGCCCACCTGGGCATTGAAGTCATTCGGGATTCGGATGATGCCGACGATGTGCCCGTTTCGCATCTGGTGGTCGGCTTCGTCGGTGGACATCGCCATCAGCGTGATCTTGTTGTCGTCGACGTGTTGCTCGATGCCGTCGGCCACAGCGTCGGCGGGGCTGGCGGCTCCGAGTTGCACGGTCTGCGGCTCCACGACCAGCGCTACGGGAAGGTCCTTCAGGTCACCCTGCGGGTCGATGGTGCCGCCGAGGTAGACGGCGGGGAGCGTGAGCCCGAGGAGGATCAGGATCGTTACGGACGCTATCCAGGTACGCGGGTGCCAAAGGAATCGCCGCGTGACGGGTTCGGCGACTACCGAGGGAGATACTTCGGGCACTGCGTGTTTCGTGGTCCGGGCTGCTGGGCTGGGTTCGCTCACTGCGCGACTCCTCGGTCATTCGTTGAGTAGGTGGTGACGCTGAATGGGATCGGACGCCGCGTTGCGCGCGCCGAAGCCGGTCGAAGTTGTGCATAGGGCGACTTCCGACGCCTACGAGGTATGCGGCTGACTGATCTGTGCCCGGATCAGGTCTTTCGAGGAGGACGGCGGCACTGAAGTCGAGCTGTGCGGTCGGTGGGTTTCCTTGCACGGTGGTGGTGGTGTGTCTGTGGCGCACATTCGACCGGTCGGGTGCGGCGTGACCGCGGAACCTCGCCTTGACGCCGTGTGCCGCGGACGGGTTATCCGGGCGAGCTGGGTACAGGGCCGCACGAGATTGTCCGGTGTGGCGGTCATTTCGGCCCCGGACGTACGAGGTGGACGCGGGACTCCGCGTGACTGTCGATGCGGATCGGTGAAACAGCGGATGCCGCGGTGCAGCGGTCCGGTGGTCGCTCGACAGACGCCGAGCGACCACCGGTAACCGATCAGTGCAGGGCGGTTCGGAGAGTGTCCTGCGCCAGCTTGATGGCGGCGGCCGCACCCTGGGTCGAGCGAAGCGCGTTGAGCATCATGAAGTCGTGGATGACGCCACCGACACGAACGTGGGTGACGGGGACCTCGGCCTCGCGGAGCTTGGCGGCGTAGGCCTCACCTTCGTCGCGAAGCACGTCGGCCTCGGCGGTGATCACCAGGGCTGGGGGCAATCCGCGCAGTTGGTCGACGGTCGCGCGCAGCGGAGAGGCGTAGATTTCGGCACGCTGGGACTCGTTGCTGGTGTACTGGTCCCAGAACCACTGCATGCCTTCGCGAGCGAGGAAGTAGTGCTCGGCGAACTGGTGGTACGAGGGGGTGTCGAATGCACCGTTGGTCACCGGGTAGAGCAGCACCTGCTGCGTGATGTGCACATCGCCGCGATCCTTGGCCATCAGAGTCAGGACGGCGCTCATGTTGCCGCCCACCGAGTCGCCGGCGACCGCGAACCGGGTGGCATCGAGCCCCTTCTCGGCGCCGTGCGCGAACACCCACTGGGCGGCGGCGTAGTTCTGCTCGATCGCCGTCGGGTACTTCGCTTCCGGGGACAGGTCGTAGTCGGGGAACACCACCGCGGCGTCGGCGCCGACGGCGAGCTCACGGACCAGTCGGTCGTGGGTGTGCGCGTTGCCGAACACCCAACCGGCCCCGTGGATGAAGAACAGGACCGGAAGGGTGCCGGTGGCGCCTGCCGGTTTCACGATGCGCACCTTCACCGATCCGGTCGGACCGCCCTCGACGGTGATCCACTCTTCGTCGATCGCCGGTTTGTCGATCTCCCCGGACTGGACCTCGTCGACCGTTTTGCGCCCCTCGGCCGGTGGAAGCTGGAACAGGAACGGGGGCGTGTCGGTCGCCTTCGCGAATTCGGCGGCCTCGGGCTCGAGGACGGGCTTGATGTCGGTCATGTCACTCTCCTGTCGCGGGTTCCGGCGCTGCGGGGTGCACTGCCGGTATGCGAATCACCGTGGGGCACGGCCCCATCGTCGGTGCTACCTGTTTCGGCTCGACCAGTAAATTCTGGGCAAGCCGGGATGGTTCCTGCCTCCTTTCTTCGCGAGAAGTCCTGTGCCGTCGGTGGTCGGTACATCCTGCCGTCGACGGCACCAGTTCGTGGGGGTCAGGATTGGGTGGGAAGCAGTAGCACCTTGCCGACCGAGTCCTTCGAATCGAGCATCGCCTGTCCTCGTTCGGCGTCGGCCAGTGGCAGCTTGGCCGAGATGACCGGCCGCACGAGCCCCTGGGTGACCAGTGGCCACTCCTTCTCGGCCACCGCGGCGACGATCTCGGCCTTGGAGCCGGGACCGGTCAGCGGCCGGTTCCGGACGTTGAGGCCGATCACCCGGGCGCGCTTGCCGATGAGTGCTCCGACGTTCAGTTCGCCGGTGAGGCCGCCCTGCATGCCGATGATCACCAGTCGTCCGCCGATCGCGAGCGCATCGACGTTGCCGGGTACGTACTGGCCGCCCATGATGTCGAGGATGACGTCGACCTGTCCGGCGAGCTCGGAGGCGAAGTTCTGCTCGCGGTAGTTGATCACGATGTCGGCTCCGAGCTCGCGGCAGCGCTGCGCTTTGGCCTCCGAGCCGACGGTCACCGCCACCGTGGCGCCGAGTGCCTTGCCGACTTGGATGGCGTGGGTGCCGATGCCGCTGCCGCCGCCGTGCACCAGCAATGTTTCCCCGGCCTTCAGGCCGGCGTCCATGACGATGGTCGACCACACGGTGCTCGCCACCTCGGGCAGCGCGGCCGCGTCGACGAGGGAGAGCCCGTCCGGGATCGGCAACAGCTGGGCCGCCGGGACGACGACGTACTCGGCGTATGCTCCGCCCGCGATGAGAGCGCACACCTCATCGCCCGGCCGAAACCCGTCGACTCCCGCGCCGACCGCGACGACGGTCCCGGAGGCCTCCATGCCCATGATGTCGGTGATTCCGGGCGGCGGCGGGTAAAGGCCCTGGCGCTGCATCAGGTCGGCGCGGTTGATGCCGGCTGCGGCGACCTCGAGCAGGACCTCGCCGGCGGCGGGGGTCGGTGTGGAGACCTGCTCGATGTTCATGTTCTTGTCATTGTCGACGACGATGGCCCGCATGGTGTCGGGAACGGTGTCGGGGGTGGTCATGTCAGTGCCTTCCGTGCAACCGCGGCGGCAAGGCCGGGGAGGCCGGGCGCGCTGCGACTGCGATGAATAGTTGGGTCGTCCGATGACCGGCGGATCCCGATGTGCGGCAACAGGATGCGTCTTGGTCCGGATCGCGGGTTCTGAGGGATGAGGGATGCGGAGACCGGTCAGCGGGCGCCGATCAGCTTCCAGACGCGCAGTACCGCGCTCAGCGCCGGCGCCCATGTGGTCCACGGGATGCGTGCGGGCGGGGTGAAGCCGAGGGCGCGTTGATGGGCGACGGTCTGCGGTTCGGTGTATTTGAGGATGCCGTCCTTGCCGTGGCGGCGTCCCACGCCCGAGTCACCCATTCCGCCCATCGGAGAGTCGATGCTGCCCCACGCCGCCGCGAACGCCTCGTTGACGTTGACGGTGCCGGCGTGCACCCGGGCAGCCACCGCACGTCCGTGGGCGCCGTTGCGGCTCCACACGCTGGCGTTCAGCCCGTATGAGGTGGCGTTCGCCTGCGCGATGCCCTCCTCGACGTCGGCGAAGCCGTAGATCGAGACCACTGGACCGAAGGTCTCGTGCGCGTGGAGGGTCATCTCGGGGGTGACGTCGGTGAGGATGGTCGGCTCGTAGAACAGCGGACCGAGATCGGGGCGGGCGTGCCCGCCTGCCAGCACTGTGGCGCCCTTGCCGACGGCGTCGGCAACGTGCGTGGTGACGGTGTCCAGCTGGGACGCAGTGGTGAGGCTTCCGACGTCGGTGCTGTAGTCGTAGGCCGCGCCGAGCTTCAGTTTCTTCGTCCGCTCCACGAACTTGGTCACGAACTCCTCGCGCACCGATTCGGCGACGTAGATGCGCTCGATCGAGACGCACAGTTGCCCGGCCGACGGGAACGCGGCGGCGACGGCGCCGTCGGCGGCACGATCGAGGTCGGCATCGTCGAGCACCAGCATCGGGTTCTTGCCGCCCAGCTCCAACGAGGCTCCGATCAGACGTTCGCCGGCGTCGCGGGCGATCTGGCGGCCGGTGGCGGTGGACCCGGTGAACATCACGTAGTCGGCGTTATTCATCAGCGGCTCGCCTATCGAGCTGCCACGGCCGACCACCATCTGCCACACGTCGGCGGGAAGCCCCGCCTCGTACATCAGATCCATGGCCCACAACGCGGTGAGCGCGGTCTGGGTGTCGGGCTTCTGTACCACGGCGTTACCGGCCAGCAGGGCGGGAATCGCATCGCCGGCGGCCATCGACAGGGGGTAGTTCCACGGCGAAATGATCGCGACCACGCCCTTGGGATGGTGCAGTTCGGTGGTATGGGTCAGGATCGGGATCGCTCCGCGCCGGCGCTGGGGGGCCAGCAGCTTTTCGGCGCTGCGCGCGTAGTACCGGGAGGTGATGGCGGTGTCGGTGATCTCCAGGAACGCGTCGCGACGGGTCTTGCCGTTCTCCGCCTGCATCAGGTCCAGGCCTTCGTTCTGGCGTGCGAGGACCAGGTCGTGGAACCGCAGCAGCACCTTGCGGCGCTCACCGATCGGGGTGGCTGCCCATGTGGCCTGGGCGCGACGAGCCCGGACGAACGCTTCCTCGACGTCGCCCGGGGTGGAGACCGGGAATTCGGCGAGTGGCCCGCCGGTGTAGGGGGCGGCGGTGGCGACGCGGGCGGCGTCAGCACTGGCGGCGACCCGACCGGTCAGACGCTCCCGCAGCTGGGCGGTCAGCGAGGACGGGAGGCCGGCGGTCGTCGTAGCTTTTTCGGGGGTGTAGATGGACATGGTGGGGACTCCGTTGAGGGTGTCGGATGTCGGCGTGGAGGCGTGGCCGATTACCGGCTGCGGACCGAGAACGGAACCGGCATGTGCAGCGCGGCCTGTGCTTCGGTGCTGACGTCGAACGCGATGGTGCGGATCGGCTTGAGTGCGCGCAGGTCGTCGGCCATGCGTCCCGCGCCGAGAGTGAGGTCTACCCCGCGCGGGAACATCGAGGTTCCGCTGGCCAGCACGTTGGTCTGGTTCAGGGTGGAGTACCAGGCGTCGTCGACCTTCGTGTAGGAGGTCAGGGTGGATACCTTCTCGCCGCTCCGGGTGCGCTTCTGAGTCGGTGTCGGGGCGGAGAAGGCGAGGTCGACGCCGCCGTCGGCGTTGGCGACGCGCGCGGCGGTCCGGCGGTCGTCGATGTTCACGTCCAGCTCGGTGACCCATTTCGGGAAGCCGTAGCCGTGGCGGCCACGCACCTGGGCGATGTCGGTGTTCACCGGCAGCGAGAGCACGTACGAGTGGAGGTGGTCGTTCGCCAGCGCGGACGCGACGTCTGCAACGGGAATTTTGCCGTGACGGGCGGGGCGCACCGCAACCCCCACCGCAGCCTCGGTGTAGAAGTCGATGTCGCAGACGTCGTAGCGGAAGAACATCACCGACACCAGGCCGAGACCGGGAGCGATCTCCAGTGGGGCGAGCTCACCCGGGATCCGGTTCCGGATCGCCTTGCTGGGCGCGATCATGGTCAGACGTGCCGACGACATCGCGTAGTAGAAGTTCGGAGTCAAGGTGGGCCCGATCCGGGACTCGACCCGGGTCTTGGGAAGGGTCCGGAAGAAGTCGACTCCACTGACCCGCGGATCGCGCGCCACCTCGTCCAGGTCGGTGTCCATCCGGAAGCGCTCGAACAGGCCGCCGGCGGGGACTGTGACGGTATGTCCACCCAGGTCGACCTCGATGGTGTTCTGCTTTGTTGAAGTCATGTGTCGGCCCTTCGCCATCGGTATGTGTGCACTGCTTACATGATGCTAGACCGATGATGTAAGCAATGTCAACACCTCGTGGGTTCTTGGGGTTGGGGTGAGCGTTCTCGATGCGGGCCGAGCGTGGCGTGCACGACCCCACGAATCCGGGCCCTGAGATCGGGGGTCGAGCTACCGGCGTACTTGCCGTCCAGGTGCAGGAACGCCAGGCCGTGCACCAGCGCCCAGACTGCGGTGGCCATCGCCGCGGGGTCGGCGGACGGGATGGCGCGCTGCACCAGCGTCTGCAGGTAGCCCTCGATCTCGTCGGCGGCGCCTTGCCGCTCGGCGTCCGCCGGATGGCACGGTTCGGCGAACATCACCCGAAACAACGCCGGCCTGGCAAGCGCGAACTGCACATATGCCACCGCGATGTCGGCAAGGTCGCCCGGGGCCTCGGGCGCCGGGTGCGCCCCCTCCAGGGTGGTGACGAGTTCCCGGTAACCCACGGCGGCCACTGCGGATAGCAGTGAGGTGCGGTCGCTGAAGTGGCGGTACGGAGCCGCCGCCGAGACGCCTGCGCGGCGTGCGGCCGCGCGCAGCGACAGGCCCGACGCGCCACCGTCTTCATCGAGCAGTTCGATGGCGGCACGCACGAGCGCATCGGGTAGGTCGCCGCGGTGATAGGGCGTGACAGTCATGTACTCAACCTCCTCGGTTGTTGACGCCGCTTACATTCCAGCTTAGTGTAAGCGGCGCTTACTTGCTTTCGGGATCGCCCGGAAGCCTTTGACCGAAAGGGTTCGAGGTGTCCAAGGAAATATTCGCCACCGACTTGTTCCAGCCGATCACGTTGCGGTCCGGGCAATTGCTGCCCAACCGGATTGCGAAGGCCGCGATGGAGGAGGGGATGGCCGCCATGGGGCAGCTGCCCACCGAGGGGCTGATCGAGTTGTATCGCCGGTGGGGCGCCGGCGGGGCCGGCGTGCTGATCACGGGGAACGTGATGGTGCACGCGGAGGCGCTCACCGGCCCCGGGGGTGTGGTGCTCGACGAGGATTCGCCGCTGGGACCGTTTGCCGCCTGGGCGAAGGCGGGGAAGGCCGGCGGTGCCGCCATGTGGATGCAGATCAGCCACCCCGGTCGGCAGATCCAGGCGAACATGCCCGGTGTCATCTGGGGGCCGTCCGACAAGGCGGTGGACGTCGGCAAGCACTCGAAGAACTTCGGTCGTCCTACCGCCATGACACCGCAGCAGATCCACGACACCGTGGCCCGCTTCGCGACCACCGCGCGGCGAGCGGAAGCGGCCGGGTTCGACGGTGTCGAGATTCACGCCGCACACGGCTACCTGCTGTCGCAGTTTCTCTCGCCGCTGGTCAACACCCGCACCGACGAGTGGGGTGGTTCGCTCGAGAATCGGGCACGAATGCTCCTCGACATCGTGCGGGAGGTGCGCTCACAGGTCTCGCCCACCTTCGCGGTCGCGGTCAAACTCAACTCTGCCGATTTCCAACGCGGCGGGTTCGACGCCGCCGACGCCCGCACCGTGATCGCCATGCTGGCCCCACTCGGCGTCGACCTGGTCGAGATCTCCGGCGGTAGCTACGAAAGCCCGGCGATGTCCGGGCGCCCGGTGGACGGGCGCACCGCGGCCCGGGAAGCCTACTTCCTGGAACTGGCGGCCGAACTGGCCCAGAACAGCCCCGTACCGCTCATGCTGACCGGGGGAATCACCCGCCGCGAGACCGCGGAGCACGTACTCGCCAACAACGTCGCACTCGTCGGCATCGGCACCGCCCTCGCCGTCACCCCCGATCTGCCGGCGCGCTGGCGCGCGGGAACCGACGCCACTGCGTCGCTCAAGCCGGTCACGTGGAAGGACAAGCCGCTCGCGTCCCTCGCCGGCATGGGCATGGTGCGCTATCAGCTGCGCCGGTTGGCCCGCGGGAAGCAGCCCGCGGTCGGCGTCGGCCCGGCCCGCGCTCTCGTCGCCGATCAGCTGGTCAAACGCCGCGCGCTCCGGCAGTACTCGAAGTGGCTCGCTTCCCAGCCGCGCAGCGAGACCGGCGCCTCCCGCGTGTGATCCCGCGCTTACCTCTCCATCCAGCGCGGCGAACCTTCCACTACTCCGCGCCCTGCCCCTCGCGGCAAAGGCATCCACCTGTTGACGCGCGCACACCACCCGCATAATGTAAGCAGTGTGCACATTCGGCGGTGTGCCGAGACCGAAACCATCCCACGTGGCCCGTTGACGCCCCGTTCGAGAGGAACACATCATGACGAAGGTCCTTTTCGTAGTAACCGCAGCCGATCGGTGGACCCTCAACGACGGCACCGTGCATCCCTCGGGGTACTGGGCCGAGGAGCTCGCGGTGCCCCACCGCATCTTCACCGAAGCCGGATGGGACATCACCGTGGCCACCCCCGGCGGCAAGGCACCGACGCTCGATCAGCTCAGCCTCGGCATTTCCGGGGGAATGCCGTGGAAACGCCGCGATGTGAAGAACTACCTCGACAGCATCGCCGACGTACTCTCCCACCCGGCGTCGCTGGATTCGGTGGATTCGGACGAATACGACCTGGTGTTCTACCCGGGCGGACACGGCCCGATGGAAGATCTCGCCTACGACAAGACCTCCGGCGAACTGCTGACCCACCGTCTGGCATCGGGTAAACCGCTGGCCCTGCTGTGCCACGCGCCGGCCGCGGTCCTGGCCGCAACCAACCCCGACGGCACCTCGGCCTTCGCCGGTTACCGAATGACCGGGCTGTCCAACCGCGAAGAACTGCTGAACCGATTCGCCAAGAAGGCGCCGTGGCTGTTGGAGGACAAACTGAAAGAAGTTGGCGCCGAGTACTCCAAAGGACTGATCCCGCTGCGCCCACATGTGGTCGTCGACCGCAACCTCTACACCGGTCAGAACCCGCAGTCCTCGGAGAAACTGGCCACCCAGCTCGTCGACGTTGTTGTCGGCGCCGCGAAAGGCTCCGCGACCGGGTAGGGCCGTCGTGCTCGCATCTCGGTGTCGGCCTGGTGCCGAGCATTTCCCGACTGCCGCGGAGCGATTGTGGGCACTGGCGTCATCGTGCATCCAGTCGCCGGTGTGTGCGCCGCCGATCTCGAGTACTGGGTTCTCCCCGTCACCACCAATGGGATCGGCTCGCCCGTGCACCGGCCGGGGGATCGGTGCGGCGCTGGTTGCAGCCGTCCCCGAGGCGTTCTTCACTCGTCGTCCATGGTTTCGCCCAGCGGCTCCTTGAGCGCAATCAGGCAGGCCGTGCTGAGGACGGCGAGGGCAGAGAGGAACCCGGCGATGCCCGCCTTGCCGAAGGCGTCGACCAACCGGTCGGCGAGGAGCAGGGGCACGGCACCGCCGAGGATGCCGGCCAGGTTGTATGCCATGCCGGCACCGCTGTAGCGGTAGCGGGCATGGAACAGCTCGGGCAGGTAGGCGGCGGCCGGACCGTAGGGGATGCCGAGGGTGATCATCAGCACCGCCATCGCGATGAAGAACGAGACCGCGTTGCCGGGCTGCATGACCGCGAAAGCGAGCGGTCCGGCGACGATGCCGAAGCAGGTGCCGGTGAGCAGGACGGCACGGCGCCCGAACCGGTCGGACAGGATCGCCGACGCGACGACGACAACGCACATGACAAGGGCAGCAAGGATATTGACCACGAGAATCGACCGCTGAGGCAGACCGAGGACGCCGACCTCCGGCGCGGCGCTGGCATAGCCGGTGAGGAAGACGATCGAGATATAGAAACAGCCGAATGTCATCGACAGCATGCCACCGCCGAGCAGAATCTGCCGCCACTGATCGCGGATCGCGTCGAGGAACGGGAGCTTGAGCTGCTGCCGACCCTCCACGACCTTGGTGAACGACGGCGTCTCGGCAATATTGAGTCGGACCCACAGGCCCACGCAGACGAGCACGGCACTGATCAGGAACGGAATCCGCCAACCCCACGCCGCAAACGCGGCACCGCTCATGGTCAAGGAGGTCAGCAGGAAGGTCGCACTCGACAGCGCGACGCCGATCCCGGGGCCGAGCTGCGGGAACATGCTGTACTTCCCGCGCTCGCCGGAGTCGGCGTATTCCGACGTCAGCAGCGCCGCTCCCGCCCACTCGCCGCCGAGCGCAAGGCCCTGCAGAACGCGCAGAAACACGAGCATCAACGGCGCGGCAACTCCGATGGCGTCCGCAGTCGGGACCAGACCGATCGCGAAGGTCGAGCCGCCCATGACAACCAGGCTGGTGACCAGCGTGCGCTTGCGGCCCAGCCGATCTCCGTAGTGTCCGAACACGATCGCGCCCAGCGGGCGCACCACGAACGCAATTCCGAAGGTCGCGATCGCGGCCACGGTCGCCGCGCCCGGACCGAGCGAAGGAAAGAACAGCGGGCCGAACACGAGAGCCGCTGCGGTGCCATAGATCAGGAAGTCGTAGAACTCGATCGTCGTACCGACCAACGAGGCCGCAGCGATGCGAGCCATCGGACGTCGGAGGGCGGAAGACTGCCCCGGGGCCGCGCCCCTGCTGGTTCTGATCGTCATGAATGCCTCACTGGTCGAGCCGCTGCCGCGGCGTTCGGTAGTCGGCGGGCTCGGTCGAGGGCTCCCGCCGTCCCTCAGAACAGAACTGTCCTCGGACGTGACCCCGGACACACGATGGGCCAGTCACAGGATCTTCGAGGAGGGCTTGTGGTCGAACCACACAAAGAGAGAGTGAGTGTCGTGAACGTGCCAGCAACCTCCCCAGCCGACCCGCGGGTCGTACGAATCGCCGAGCGGGTGCATGGCTCACTCCAGGAGATCGTGGAGTCGTCCGTGCAGCGCACCTGGGACGAAGTGGGGGCATATTCCGCAAGTCCCGACGCGAGTCTGCGGGACGACCTTCACCGCCACATCGACGCGGTCTTTCGGGTGGTGCTCGACACCCTGCGCGAAGGCCGCGCCGCGAGGCCCGAGGACTTCCCGATGACCGCCTCGCAGGCCACGCGGCGGGTGCGTCAGGGCGTCGGCCTCGCCGACTTCCTCCGTGCCTACCGACTCAACCAGGAGAATCTGTGGCACGGCATCGTCACGGCCTGCGGCGGGGATCGGCAACTGCGCGACGCGGCGCTCGGTCAGGTCTCGCACGTGATGCAGGTAATCGAGGCCGGAGCCTCGGTCGCCGCCCAGACCTACCTGAAGGCCCAGCAGCTGGACGTCGCCGACGGCGACCGGGCACGCCGCGACCTGCTCGAGGATCTGCTGGCCGGACGGGAGCCGGCGGCGGGGCCCCGACGGGACCTGCTTCGCGAAGTCGGCCTCGAGACCTCGACACGCCTGGTCGTAGCCTCTGCCGTGCCGGCGCAGGCGCTGGCCCCGGGCCAGAGCTTGCGCGAGGCGCTGATTACGCTGCACAGCGCCTTCGGAACCGGAAACCGTGGACTCACCGTCGTCCGCCAAGACGAGTTGATCGGTGTCTCGCCCGTCGTCGGCTCGGTCGACGCGCTCATCGATCGGCTCACTCGCGCGCACGCGCAGCTGAAGCGTGCCGGCCTGAGCTTGTGCCTCGGTGTCTCGACCGAGCACACCGGCCACGGCTCGGTGTCCGAGGCATACGCCGAAGCGGGTGTCGCCCGCGACGGATTGGCCCGCGAGCCCGGGATCCGGGCTATGCCGCGGCTGTCGACCTTCGACTACCTGGTAAGCCGACCCGACCCGACAGTGCACCGCCTGATCCGCCCCAAGCTACGGATGTTCGTCGAGGACGACCTACGTCGTGGCGGTGTTCTGATCGCGACACTGCTCGCCTACATCGACGCGGACCTGAACGCAAAGATCGCGGCCGAACGCCTGCACACCCACGTGAACACCATGTACTACCGACTCGACCGTATCGCCGCGCGCACCGGATATGACCTGCGGCGAATTGTCGACGTCCAGGAGTTGCTGATCGCGGTCCGACTGCTGAGCGGCGCCGACGGTGGCCATGCGGGCTCAACCGTGGCCTGACGCCCAAGGTTACAGTGCGATCACACTGCCGACTCCGCTCTCAAGCTGTCGAGAATCGATCCTTTTTCGACATGCCCTCTGACTGTGATTCCCAGCGGTATTTGGCACGGTTTTGCCGACGCTATTTGGCACGATCCGGTTGGTTGCTGCTCAGGTGAGGTTGCAGTAGACGGTCCGTTTCCAAGTGCACCTCACCCGCCGGTGGTAGATGCCGACGACGAACTCGCCAGTTGATCGCTGTGGAGACCTGAGCCAAGGTCGATCCGCAGCCGTCGAGCGTAAGACGAACCCCCGAGCGTGCGCCATAGCCGCGGACACGGGAAACGTGGCACCGACGACCTGGGGAAACGTCCTCGGGTTCGGGGTGTCTCGCGAACCATCGAATGAGAGACAACCCGAAACAGCGCATAACTATCCAGAGCGAACGCAACAGTGAGTGGTCACCGCACCACCCATCCGAAAACTCTGCGATCGCATCAGGGAGCGCACTGTCCACGAGGAGGTCGAGCAGCCCTCCGGTGGACTCTCCAGACCGCGACGCCGACTTCGGCGGGAACACACGACGATCCGGTCGCCCGGGCGGTGGCCGGCACTCTCACGCAGGGTCCGGGATGCAGATCGCCGCGCCGTACGATCCGGCACCGTGCCGGTCAGCGGAAGATCGTCCACACCGCGGCGGCGGCGAGCGCCACGACGACCACAACCATCACCACGGTGACGAGGAGTTCGTGATCGGCGAGAAGTTGCTGCATGACAGGAAGTCTCCCAGTCCCGGCTCCCGGCAGAGCACACTCGCGAGACCGAACACCGACATGGGCACTGACCGCATGGGAGAAACCGGCACCGGCCGGAAAGCCCAGACAACGACAACGGCAACGACTGTTGTTCGGCGATGCCGCGGCGGTCCTTACGGATCTGCCGGAGGCGGGACTGAGCTAGGCCTGGCGCCGATCAACCGACTTCCGCTGGCTGCAGGAAGAGGGTGCGGCGGTCCCACCGTTGGGCCGTCGCGGTGCCTCCGCGATCGCGCGGGTCGCCAGAAGCGCTGATCGCGCCCGCGCCCTCGAGCCCCTGGTGCGCAAGACCCCGCGGTGGGGCGCCGTCCAACAAGACCGCACTCCGGCCGACGCAGCCACCTGACTCGAACTACCGCATCAGGAGGCCAGGAGCGCTCGGGCGTTCTCGAGCCCGGCCGTGAGAATCTGCTCCACCGCCTGCTCGCCTGTCATCGCTCGCGCCAGCTGCATGCTCGAGATGAGGACAGTCATCAGCCCGACTGCTCGCGTCCTGGCCAGAGTGGGATCAAGGGACCAATCCCTTGCCAGTCGATGCGCAACCTCATCAACGATCGCGGCAACGCCGCGCTGATAGGCCACACCTACTTCTCCACCCTGCCGCGCGATCTCGTCGAGCAGCGCGGCGGAAGGGCACCCGTTAGCAACGTCATCGCGGTGATCCAGTGACAGGTACCAGCGGACGTAGTCGGTGAGGGCTTCGCGTCCCTCGGGAAGCTGGGTGATGGTGGCGGCCTGTGCTTCGAGCTGGTCAGCGACGACGGCAGCGATGAGATCGTCCTTCGATGCGAAATGCGCGTAGAAGGCGCCGTTGGTCAGTCCCGCATCGGACATCAACGCGGTGATGCCGGCACCATCGATCCCGTCACGCTTGAAGCGACGACCCGCTGTCTCAATGATGCGCCGTCGCGTCGCCTCCTTGTGATCACTGGCGTATCTGGCCATCAGAGCATCCCTTCCTCATCCACCTCTTGATTATATGACGACCATCATATTATGATCGTACTCCAATCAACTTCTGGAGTGACCGTGACCAATCCGACAGCGACCCTGAGCGACCCGCTCGACCTTCCCTGCGGCCTGCGCCTGCCGAACCGCATCACTAAAGCCGCGATGAGCGAGGCACTCGCCGACAGCGACAACGCCCCGAACCAGCAGCTGGCACACCTCTACCGACGCTGGGGCAGCGGAGGCTACGGACTGCTCATCACCGGCAACGTCGCAGTGGATCGCACTCAGCTCGGGGAGCCCGGCAACGTCGTCATCGAGGACGAACGCGACCACGATGCCCTGGCGTCGTGGTCCAAGGCCGCCCACGACGGCGGCACACCCATCTTCGTCCAGTTGAATCACCCTGGCCGACAGGCAAACCCACTCAACCTCGGCCACACCCCCGTCGCTCCCAGCGCTGTCGCGTTGGCGATGCCCGGCGCGGCGACACCGCGCGAACTGAGCGCCGCCGAGATCGAGGACATCGTTGATCGATTCGCCCGCGCTGCGACCGTATGTGAGGCCGCCGGCTTCGACGGTGTTCAGATCCATGCCGCCCACGGGTATCTCGTCACCCAGTTCCTCTCGCCCCTGGCGAACCTGCGCACCGACGCATGGGGCGGCGACCCCGAACGACGCAGGCGATTCCTGCTCGAGATCGTCCGACGCACCCGCAAGGCAGTCAGCCCGGGGTTCGCCGTGAGCGTCAAACTCAACTCGGCTGACTTCCAGAAAGGCGGCTTCACCGAGGCCGAGTCACGCGACGTCGTTGCCGCCCTCGTCAACGAAGGCGTCGACCTCATCGAAATCAGCGGCGGCACCTACGAGTCCCCCGCCATGTCGGGATCCGCAGCGGCGAGCACACGCGCTCGCGAGGCGTACTTCCTCGAGTACGCGGCCTCCGTCAAGGACGTGGCAGGCGACGTGCCGATCGCTGTCACCGGAGGCTTCCGCACCCACGCGGGCATGGACTCGGCCGTCAGGAACGGCGAGTGCGACCTCGTGGGCATCGCACGCCCCTCCGCCACCAACCCCGAGGCTGCTGCCGACATCTTCGCCGACGAAGACGCTGAGTTGAAGACACACGAAATCAAGTACGGACTTCGCCCATTCCTCGGCCGGGTCACCAACCTCGAGCAGCTCGACGGACTTCTCAACATCAGCTGGAACACCGACCAACTGCACCGACTGAGCCGCGGCCAGGAGCCAGACCTCAAACGCGGCCCGATCAAAACCACTCTAACGATGGTGCGCCGCAACGGCCGCTTCACCTTCGGGAAGCGTCGGGGCCTGTGATGAAGTTCCGGTCCCGCCCCAAAACCTACGACCTGAGGGGCAAGGTCGTCTTGATCACCGGCGGTAACGGCGGGATCGGAAGCGCCACAGCCAAAGAACTCCTCCGCAGGGGTGCACGGGTCACCATCGCCGATCTCGCACCAGATACGCCTGAACGCGCCTCCCGACTGCACTCCACCCATGCACTCGGGGTGGTTGCCGACGTACGCCGGCGCGACGAGCTCGCCGCCGCGGTCGCTGCGACTGTGGAGCACTTCGGTCGGGTCGACGTGGTGATCGCCAACGCCGGTCTCCTGCCGAAGGCAGCAACTCTTCGCACCACACCAGAATCCGACGTAGACAATGCCTTGGCGGTCAACGTCTCGGGCGTGGTCAACACCGTCGATGCAGCGTTGGAGCAGGTACTGGCCAACCACGGGCAGGTCGTGCTGATTTCATCGGTGTTCGCCTTCGTCAACGGCATGGGCACCATCCCCTACGCCATGAGCAAGGCAGCAATCGAGCAGCTCGGCCGCGGTCTTCGCATCGAACTCACCGACGCCGGCGCCTCCGTCCTGACCGCCTACTTCTCCCTGGTGGATACCGACATGATCAAGCACGGCGTCGACGAGGACCAAGTGGTCCTCGACCTCCTCGGCGCACTCCCCAGAACCTTGATGAAGCGCGTCACACCGACATCGGCAGCCACTGCCATCGCGGACGGGCTCGAACGTCGCACACCACGCGTGATTCACCCCTCCCGGTGGTCGGCGATCTCGGCTGCACGCGGCGTCATCGGACCGGTGCTCGACAAGAAGCTCACCACAGATCGCACCGTGCTTGACGTCCTGGCTCGCCTTGACCAGCGCGGATCCCAACGACAAACCTCCACCCCGACCACAACACGGAAGAAGATCTCATGACCACCTGGAAAGACGTGCCGACCAGCAGCATCAACGTGGACGGAGTGCGTTACGTCTACCGCGAACTCGGCACCGACACCGACGTTCCGGTGGTCTTCCTGCACCACTTCACCGCGGTCCTCGACGACTGGGACCCTCGCGTCATCGACGGCATTGCCGCCCAGCACCGCGTCATTGCCTTCGACAACAGGGGCGTCGGCGGCACCGGCTCCAAGGTGCCCACCGACCTCGAGCAAATGGGTGCCGACGCCATCGCCTTCATCCGGGCGCTCGGCCACGAGAAAGTCGACCTCTTCGGCTTCTCCGTGGGCGGAGCCGTGGCTCAGATGATCGCCCTGCAGGCACCCGACCTCGTACGTCGCATGGTCCTTGCCGGCACTGGGCCACGCGGCGGCGGCGGAATCTGGAAGATGCCGTTCATTGTCGGCGGCGCTTACGCCAAGGCGGCACTGGCTCGCAAGGATGCCCGCCACTTCCTCTTCTTCCCCCGCACCCTCGAGGGCAAGAAGGCCGCCAACGCCTACTTTGACCGCCTCGCCGAGCGAACCACCGACCGCGACAAGCCGATCTCAAACCAGGCCCGACTCGCGCAGCTCCGCGCCATCACCACCGGCGGACTCCACGCACCCGACGACCTCTCAAAGATCACCGCACCAGTCTTCGTCGCCAACGGCGACCACGACCTCATGGTCGCCAGCGAACACTCCGAGGACCTGGCCGAACGCCTGCCCAACTCCACGATCACGATCTACCCCAACTCGGGCCACGGCGGCGTCTTCCAGCACCACGAGACCTTCGTCCCTGAAGTCCTGAAGTTCCTGGCCGACTGACGAAAATCCAACCGTGGGAACAGTTCGCCCCCAAGTGAACGGTTCCCGGTTCCCGGAACAGCCAAGGAGCCAGCTCGATGTTCAACCTATCCGTCCTCCTCGAAGACTCTGCCCGCAAGTACCCTGAACGCGATGCGCTGGTCCTGGGCGAAACACGCCTGACCTATGCGCAGGTCAACGGAGCCGCCAACCAGGTGGCGAACCTACTGGTCGAACGAGGCATCCAGCCCGGCGACAAGATTGCCCTCAGCAGCCCCAACATCCCGTGGTTTCCCATCGTGTACTACGGGGCTCTCAAGGCGGGCGCCGTCGTCGTCCCCCTCAACGTTCTCTTGAAGGCCCGTGAGATCGCCTACCACCTCGCCGATTCCGACGCCGTGGCGTACTTCTGCTTCGAAGGCACCCCGGCCCTGCCCATGGGCGCCGAAGGACACAGCGGATTCCTCGAGTCCAGCGCCGAGCACTTCCTCCTCATCACGGCGAACCCAGCCGCACCTAGCCCAATCGAAGGAGTCGAGACCCTCGGACAGGCATTGGCCACCATGTCTGCCTCGTTCGAGTCCGCCGCCACCGAATCGACCGACACGGCCGCCATCCTCTACACCAGCGGAACCACCGGACAGCCGAAGGGCGCCGAACTCTCGCACGCGAACATCTCCTTCAACTCCCTCACATGCAACCGCCTCTTTTCCAGCGTGCCGGCGACTGACACGCATGTCCTGGCGCTGCCCTTGTTCCACACCTTCGGCGCGACCGTGCAGATGCACGCCGGCTTCTCGATGGCCGCAACGTTGCATCTGGTGCCCCGCTTCGATGCAGGACAGGTCATCGACCTCATGCAGCGCGAGGCCATCACGTTCTTCGCTGGCGTCCCGACCATGTGGTGGGGACTACTGGAAGCGTTGACCGACGACGTGGACGTCGAGCGGATCGCGCAGAACCTCCGCATCGGTGTATCCGGCGGTTCGAGTTTGCCGGTCGACATCATCACCCGAGCACAACAGAAGCTCGGAGTGCAGATCCTCGAGGGCTACGGCTTGTCGGAGACTTCGCCGGTCGTCACGTTCAGCGACCCCGACCAGGCTCCCCGACCCGGGTCGATTGGTGTTCCCATCTGGGGCATCGAGTGCAAGCTGATCGACCAGGACTGGAACGAGGTGCCCGAGATCGGTGAGATCGCGATCCGGGGACACAACGTCATGAAGGGCTACTACCAGCGCACCGACGCGACTGCTGAAGTGTTGCGTGACGGTTGGTTCCGTACCGGTGACCTGGCTCGCAAGGACGAGGACGGCTTCTACTACGTCGTCGACCGCTCCAAGGACATGATCCTGCGCGGAGGCTTCAACGTGTATCCCCGTGAGATCGAGGAAGTCCTCATGGGCCACCCTGACATCAGCCTCGCCACCGTGATCGGCGTCCCGCACGAGAGTCATGGTGAGGAGATCAAGGCATTCGTCATCCTCAACACCGGTGTCGATACCACAAGCGACGACCTGATCGCCTGGGCCAAGGAGCAGATGGCCGCCTACAAGTACCCACGCATCATCGAGATCACGAACTCAATTCCCATGACCGCGACAGGAAAGATCCTCAAGCGCGAACTGCGGTGACAGGATCGCAGAACGTGGCACGGGCGCCCATCCCGATCGGGCGCCCCGGCCACGGTCGTTTGCACCTCCGCCAGCGGCGGTGAAGTCCGTGGCGCCAACACCATCGCCGCAGTTCGCGTGGCCGGCAGGCCTGAGCCGCGACGGAGACCCTGCACGGGCGTTGACGCCGTCGTACAGACGTTCACACACCTGGCAAGCCGCCACCGCTTCTCCGAACAGATTCCAATCGCGATGGAGCCCCGTGCGTGCTGTTTTCCGTTCCGCTGCAGCACATCCGGTACGGCACACTGCCGGAGAATCTCCCGTAGCCGATCGAAACGCGCCCAGATTACGCCGTCCCCAATTCGGTACGGACGTGATTTCCACACCGCCCCGCCTCGCGACGATGGTAGAAATCTGCCGCCGCACGCGCCTCGGCGGGATGGAGATTCCGTGACAACACCAAAGTCACTCCCCTGTCGTGATTTCCGTGTCCGCCGCGAAGCAGGACTCGGTGATCACGTTCCCTTCAACTGCGTTGCCGCGGGACGGGACAAATGCCTTCCGTGTTTGTTACCTCGTATCGATTCTGGAGATGAATCGATGTAGGGACCACGACGCCTCCGTGTGGCAGCTCAGGCGTTTGCGGCCTCGAATTGCGGATAGACCACCTCGAGCGGCGCGGCGAGTCCTGCCTTGACCTTCGCGGACATCTCGTCGGCGAGGGCTTCGAACTCGCCCGCTTCGACCGCGTCGAACACCGTGCGTACGAGGTCCACTACTCACCAACTAATTACCCACACATATTGACACACAATTTATTTCAAAGTCACCACAAGACCGGCGAAACAGACACCCACACCCGCCCCGCGACACCCCACACCCCCGGCGCCGGCCCCACCCCCGACGGCGCGACCGCGAACCCTGACACCACTGCTGCAGGCGGCCGCACTGAGCATCGGCCGCGCAAGGTCCCCGACCCCGCGGCCATCCACCCCCGGACCGAGCGAACCTCCGCCGATCTCACCGAACACGGGACCACGGATACGTTCGGCTAGAGGAACCCACCCGAATGCGAATCCTCATCGTCCACGCCCTCATCGCCGTCGTGGCAACTCTCGTGGCCCGCCCGTGCTCGACCCTCCCCCACGTCCCGAACCCGGTCACACCCCGCATCGCCGGTTGACCACCCCGCGGCGAAGGAAATGAAGACCATGCTCAGCGAAGACCACACCATGCTCGCCTTCGCCCAGGTTGATCGTCCACTTGCGCTCAGCCGCGGATACGTCGGCCGTCAGCGCTCCTGTGGAGTCGAGCGGGAGAGGATGCGCCGCTGCCATGCAATCAACAGCGGTGGTGCCGCGATCTCGATCACAACCGCCGCCACGGTGACCGGGTGGGGCCGTCCCCGTCGCTGCCAGGACCGCAGCCGGGCGAATCCGCCGACGAAGATGCTGGAGAGCGCGTAGGTCAGGTTGGGCGATCGCTCGACCTGTCCGAGCTGGGACCAGATGACCGGCCCCACCGCGAACTTGAACACGTTGGCGTAGCGAAGCGCGCTGTCCACCGTCGGGGTCACGTCCGGTGATCCGCCCGGCACTCCCTGAGGGCCGAGCACGATCTCGCGGCTGGCGCTGGCCAGGGGTACGGCCGCTAGCGCCGCGAGGGTCCACTGCAGGCGTCGTCGGCTGCGCCCGTTGGGGGCAGGTGGCGCTGAGCGAGGGCTCATCTGGACGTGGTGGCGGCTGCGAGCACCGCATCGTTGACGGTGGTCGGGGTGACGGACGTGAGCGCCAGCTGCGCGCGACTGAGGTTGTCGCACCGGTAACGACGCTTCGGGTGCCTCGATGTGAGCGCACGGTCGACGGTCGCCACGACCTTCTTGGGATCGCCCGCGAGCTTCTGCATGCGGCCCAAGAACTTGCGATTGCCGACAAGGTGCGATGCGTAAAGCTCACGGTGCGCCGGGCTCAGCTGGCTGGTCATGCGGTCGTAGTCGTCGAGCACGTCGCCCCACATGTCGGTGCGCGTGGGCCCCGGCTCGATGAGTGACACCGGGATCCGCCACGGGCGCAGCTCCATCCGGAGGGCATCGGCCAGTGACTCGACGGCGTACTTCGATGCGCTGTATGCGCCGGTGCCCGGCAGGGTGATCAACCCGCTGACCGACGACATGAACACCACCCGTCCGCGGGCCTTCCGGATCTGTGGGAGCACAGCCTGGATCACCCCGATCTGGGCCGTGACGTTGACGTCCAGCTGCCGCGACAGGTCATCGAGCGCGATGCCCTCGACGGGTCCCTGCACGATGATCCCGGCGTTGTTGACCACTCCGTCCAGCGTGGGCGGGAGATGTTCGTGCAGGCCCACGACGGCGGAACGATCGGTGATGTCGAGCTGGATCGGATGCACGCGCGGCAACCGGTCGAGGTCGCGAAGGTCGGCAGCTGACCGAGCAGTCGCGTGCACGTCCCAGCCTCGTTCGCTCATGTGTTGGGTGATTGCCAGACCGATCCCTCGGCTTGCACCGGTCACCAGTACAGACGGCATGTGATTCCTCCTCTTTCGTTGTCGGCATGGGATGTGCAGCTGGCCTCGTGGGCCTATCGACACGAGCTGCGGGTAGTGCTGGAAGACGCCGTGCCCGGGGTCGGGGTAGATGGACCGGTTCCGCGTTGGGCTAGAGCCGGGCCAGCTCGGCCGAGGGAAGCCGATCAGGTCGTCCTGGTCATGGCCGAGTGCGCGGATGAAGGTTGTCGAAGGTGATCACGTGGCGCCGGGCAGCGATCCTGTCGATGACCCGGGGGTCGCAGTCATCCAGGTCGGCTCCCAGGTGGTGCAGGAAGACGAGAGGTACGCCGCCGCGCGGTCCGAGCTCGCGGTAGACGAAGGTGACTCCGCCGGCCGAGGCGGTGCTGGTGGGCGCTTCCTTGGTCATGAGGAGGCCTTCTGAACTGTCGATCCAAATTATCTTATGATCGTACGATAATCGACAGCAGCCGATCTGGCAATGAGACGTCCGACGCGGCTCGCCCCTCAGCCGGCGGCCGGGGCGCGGCTCGCCCGCCGCAGTCAGGTGCACGCGGAGGTCACCCGGGAGGCTGCGTCCACCATCCACAGTGAACAAGGCGGGCGTGCGACGATCCTGCTCGTGGATGAGGGTTCGGATATGCGCTCGAACTGAGCCCCGACCGAACCCCTGCCTGTCCGGAGTGAAGTTGCGGACCAGCAGATCCTGTACTGCTGTTGCGGTCGGCGACCGTACCCCCGGAACGTGCAAGGCGGTTACGGAGGTGTTCGATTCTGTACGAGGTTTCAGTGCTGAAGGAGGACACGAACCTGGTGTTCGATGTCCTGCACTATGTCGTCGACGGTGCTGGCGATGTTCGTCGTGGCCGCCATGCTGAGGAGCATGATCGCGGATACGATGTGCGCCAACGTGGCTGCATCGGGTGCGCTGACACTCTCGTCGCGCTGCAATACGGCAGCGATTGCTTCCTCGGTCTGCACGGTCAGGGCAAGCGCGTCACGGTGATGGGGTTCCTCAGGGTCACCGAATACGATTTCCCGCAAATAGGTTCGCCCGTTGTCGATCTGGGTTCGGTTACATTCCACGACCGGACGGACGATCGCGATCACCGCCTCGAGCACGTCGGTCGTGCTCTCCGCGGCCACCCTGCCTCTGGTGAGCGCGTCGGCATAACTGGAGTTCTGCACGAGCAGAAGAAGTTCACTCTTGGTCTTCGCATAGAGGAACAGCGTCCCGGTACCGATGTCGGCTTTGTCCGCGATCTGCTGAGTGGTGACCTCGTCGACCCCGTGCTCGGTGAAGAGCTCGCGAGCAGCTGCGGTGATGCGGTCGAGCTTTTGCTGCTTGTTCCGCTCGCGACGACCGACCGACCGGGATGTGACTGACATGACGGGGATCCTTCGGAATAGATTCTGACTACGCTCGGTTCTGAGTATAGTCACTCATGCCCGGAGTTGCATCCGCCGTGCGCATCATTCCTCGTCGACGTGGATTGCGTAGCACTGCTCGACTCCAGTCTGCGGTGACCTTCCTTGACCGATCGATGTAAAGGATCAACCGTCTCATGACCAGTTCCCCACTCTGGCAGCCGTTCACACTCGGCCGCGTGGAACTTCCACACCGGCTCGCCTTGGCGCCGATGACCCGCAACCGAGCCGAACCCGACGGCACCCCCGGCGCTCTCGCCGCGACCTACTACGGCCAACGTGCATCGCTCGGACTGGTCATCACCGAAGGTACCCAGCCCTCCGAGGACGGGCAGGGATACCCGAACACGCCGGGTATCTACACACCGGCACATGTCGCGGGCTGGCGGGGCGTCGCCGACGCGGTCCACGCGGGCGGCGGAGCATTGTTCATCCAACTGATGCATGTGGGCCGGATGTCGCACCCGGACAACACCCCGCACCACCGCCAACCGGTCGCCCCCTCGGCGATCTCCGCCGATCAGGACATGTTCACCGCAACCGGGGCACAGAAGACGCCGCTGCCGCGTGAGCTGAGCGTGACCGACATTGCCGCCGTGATCGCCGAGTTCCGTCACGCCGCAGCATCCGCGATCGACGCCGGCGCGGACGGCGTGGAGCTCCACGGAGCAAATGGGTATCTGCTGCACCAGTTCTTGTCTCCGAATGCCAACCACCGCACCGACCACTACGGCGGATCAGTGGAGAACCGATCTCGGTTCGTGATCGAGGTCGCGACCGCGGTGGCCGAGGAGATCGGAGCAGACCGAGTCGGCATCCGCCTCTCCCCCGCAATGCCACTGGGAGGAATCGACGAGGGCGACCCCGACAGCGTGCGAGTCCAGTACCGGCACCTGGTCGGTGAGCTCGCCACACTGAACCTGGCCTACCTACACATTCACCACATCGGCGACGACCAACTGCTCCGCTCGTTCCGCGACGTATGGCCAACCGCGCTGCTCGTAGTCCGATACGGACGCACCCGCGAGCAGATCGCCGACGATATCAACACCGGGCTCGCCGACATCGCGCCGCTGGGTCGTTTCGCACTGGCGAATCCCGACATCGTCGAGCGCCTGCGGATCGACGCCCCACTCAACGAGGTAGACCAGACCACCTTGTACGGCGGCGATGCAGCCGGATACACCGACTACCCGGCACTGACCCCCGCCTGACCGCCCTTCCTGAGCCGCACCCTCTTTGACTCAACCGGGGACGGGCAGCCCGCACCCCATTCCCGACCCGCACCGACCGGTGCACCACCCGTACATACAGAAAGAACGTGAAGATGCCCTCACTCAACGGATCCGTCGTCCTCGTCACCGGAGCGAACGGCGGCATCGGAACCCACTTCGTCCACGACGCCCTCGCCCGCGGTGCGAGCAAGGTCTATGCCACCGCCCGCACCCCCCGCACATGGGACGACGAACGCATCATCCCCCTGACTCTCGACGTCACCGACCGCACTTCCATCCGGGCTGCAGTCGAGGCGGCCGGGGACGTGACAGTGTTGATCAACAATGCCGGAGCGTCGGTGTCCAGTGCCGGTATCCTCACCCACACAGACGAGGAAATCCGCACCAATGTCGAGACGAACTTCCTCGGCCCCCTGTTCCTGGCCCGTGCGTTCGCGCCAATCCTGTCGGCGAAGAAGGAGTCGGTGATCATCGACATCCACTCCGCACTGAGCTGGTGGGCGGTCGCCGGAATCTACAGCGCCACCAAGGCGGCACTGTGGTCCGCGACCAATTCACTGCGCCTCGAGCTCGCGGCCGACGGCGTCCACGTCGTCGGCGTGCACGTCGGCTACGTCGACACCCCCATGGCCGCACACACCACCGCCCCCAAGCTTGACCCTGCCGAGCTTGTGCGCACCGTGTTCGATGCTGTCCAGGCCGGCGAGTACGAGGTTCTCGCTGACGAAACTTCCGCACAGCTCAAGGCCGGACTCAGCGCTCCCATCGATACGCTCTACCCCCAACTCAAGGCCGCAGACGCCTGACCAACCACGCGGAGGCGTCTAGGCCACCACGCAAATGGCCGCGACGCCTCCGCCCGTGATCGAGCAACGTCAATAGACAGGACTGCTGGTAGCACGGAAGAACCGTGCCGTCCTCCGCATAGGCCAGAGCGGCTCCGACACCGGCGGCTCGATTGATCCCCGGCCCCCTGTCGCAGGGCCGTGCCTCGGACACCTCGTAAGCGTGGATCGCGGAGACGCCCGAGATCAGACGTGTCACCGACGGATGTAATCGTCAAGTCTCCACTCGTCAGCAGGACCGTTCATCACCTCCTTTCCGCGGTCGGTTCAGAGCATGTGGGCGGCCCGGGTCCGCGGTCGGTGCTGGCCGCCAGGCCACCGCGCAGCGGGTGCCTTGACCTCGGCGTCGGCCACCCTACGTCCGCTGGATCGACCCTGGAAGGCTGCGGTCGCGTTGTGATTCGGCCGCCGCGGCTGCCATCCTGCGATAAGTGTTTCGTAGGTGCGTTCGGCAACCTCGATCACTTCTCGCTCGTGTCGGCGCAACTGTTTGTCGTTGTAGTCGTCGCCAGGACCCCGGCGGGCATGCGCACGCGCGGAGCGCCGGCGGTGAGGGCAAGCTTGCGCTGCTTGAACGCCACTTGCTGGGCCGGGCGAAAGCGAAGTTCTCACCGGACACGGTCAGATGCCAACATAGGACGGCCAGCTTTCGCGCCGTCGCCACCACCGCGACTTGAGGTCCGCGCCGTACTTTGATCCGGTTGTAGAACGCCCTTTGGCGGTCCTGGTGCGCGGGAGGCAACCCACGGCGCCTCGACCGGCATGCCGCAAGTCCGTGACGTCATCTGCACGACCGGACTTGGCGACGTGACCGTGACTGGCCGACCGATTCGCGGACTGCCGAATCTTTTTATGCAGACCCAGGTAGGCCACCAATTTCTCGCCCGAAGCGAACCGCCCGAAATCACCGACGAGCAACCACCGACAACCCGACCACCGCATCGACTCCGGCGAACGAATAGTTCGCGTCCCGCCGAAATTGAAGCGAACGTCCGCGACCTACGGCAAGTCGGATCCAATCGACGCGCTCGCAGTCGCACGCGCGGCCCTGCGTGAGCCCGATCTGCCCGAAGGCCGCCTCGACGGCACAGAACGCGAGCTCTTAGCTTCTGGTCGACCGTCGCGAAGACCTCGTTGCCGAACGGACTCGAATCATCGCACGACAGCGCTGGCACCTTCACGAGCTCGATCCCGGGTGGAAGGCGCCGACGAAAACCGGCGGGACCAGCGCGTTCGACAAGATTCAAGCGCATCTGTCGAACACTTGGGGTCTCGTCGCCGAACTGGTGGCCCCGACTCGTCGAGCACCTACGCCGCCTCACTGTCGAGATCGACGAACTCAAAGGGGAGATCACTTCCCGGATCGCTGCGCTGGCTTCGTCCTTGTTGGCGATTCCTGGGTGCGGACCGCTCATTGCAGCGAAGCTGGTCGGTGAGACCGCTCGTGTCGATAGATTTCACTCCAAGGATGCGTTCGCACGGCACAATGGGACCGCGCCCCTTCCGGTATGGTCGTCGAACCGCGCTCGACATCGACTCTCGCGCACCGGGAGCCGTCAGCTCAATGCCGCAATCCACCGCATCGCGCTCACTCAGGCCCGCTGTCATCCCGACGCGCGAGCATTGTTGGCCCGCAAGGCCAGCGGCGACGGTGGAATGGAAGCACTTCGCATCCTCAAACGCAGACTCTCGGACGCCGTCTTCAAAGCGATGGCCGCAGATCTACCACTGTTTGTCGCCGCAGCCGCTGCTTGACAGAGGATCAAGTGACAGTCCCGGTGGTCCCCGTCTAACGTGCGTTCGACCGGGATATCAGTCTCGATGCCGCCGGCCACAGTCCCGGATTGACCTCGGCCAGGTGGATGTTGATGGTCTTCCAGACCATTAGTCGCCGAGATGATCGCCGAGTGCGGCCCCTTCCCAAGATTCCAGCCCCTGTCGCGATGGTGATTAGTACCATTCACAAGAGGATTGAGGACGCAAGATGCTTCCTAACACGTGTGGCTGCGCGTTCGACGGTGACGTGCTCATGGCACTTCCCATTTCTTGTGCGCGCGAACACGACGCACGCGTCCGGTCAGTGGGCGAGGAACTCGAGCACTGCGGGGACGAACTTGTCGTGGTTCTGGAAGATGCCGCCGTGACCCGAGTCGGGGTAGATGATGAGCTCGGAGCCCTTGATTCGGTGGTGGAGGTCTTCGGAGAGTACCGAGGGCACCATTCGGTCGTTATCGCCGTTGGCGATCAGGGTGGGCTGAGTGATCGTGGACAGATCGACCGGCGTTGCCCGGCCCCACTTCTTGATCGCTTTCAGCTGTGTCTGAAATGCTTTCACTGTGATGGATGCGTCGCGGTCGGCAGTGCGCTCTTCGAGGCGCTTCACGAACGCTTTCGCGGCGCGTTTGCCGGTGGCGTTGCGGTTGAAGAACAGGAACTCCTTCGGGTCCGACCGAGTCAGGGTCGCCCGCAGCGTGTCGTAATAGGTGGTGCCTGCGACCTTGTCGATGTCCTTCCCACCGGCGGGACCGGTGCCGGTGAGAATCAGTTTGCGCACCAGTTCAGGGTGTTTGACGACGAGGTCCTGGGCGATCATGCCGCCGAGGGAGAACGAGAAAATGTCGACCTTGTCGAAGCCGAGGGCGTTGATGAACGTCACGGCATCGTCGGCCATTGCCTCGATGCTGTCGGGGACGGTGCCGGTGGAGGCACCGACGCCACGATTGTCGAAAGCGATGACATGGTGCTTCTTGGCAATGGGATCGATGATGCGGGGATCCCAGTTGTCCAGGGTCGCGGCGAGGTGGACGAAGAAGACGACGGGGATTCCGCCCTTCGGTCCCAGCTCGCGATAGGCGTAGGTGACTCCGCCGGCGGTGACGGTGCGGGACGGAGCGTCTTTGTACGTGGTGGTGATGTTCTCTGGTGTGTGGTTGCTGGTGTTCATGACGTTCCCTTGCGCTGTCGATTGTCGTTCGTGTTGTGGGGTGGTGTTATTCGTGCTGTGAGATTGGCGTAAGGACGGGGATGGTTGGTCCGGTCGGTGCGTGCGGTCAGGTGTTGCTGATCACGGATTTGCCGCGGATGCCGCCCTGCTCGAGCCGCCCCAGAGCCTCGATGGTCTGATCGAATGGAAAGACACGTCCGACGACTGGACGTAGCGCCCCGGTGTCGACCAGGTGCGCGATGCGGCGTAGCTGATCGCCGTCGGCGCGCATGAAGAGGAACTGGTAGTTCACGCCCAGCTTTCGTGCCTGGCGGCGAATGGGGTTGCTGAGGGCGGTGATCGCCAGGCGCAGTATCGGGTTCAGGCCGGCCTCACGGGCAAAGGCCGGGTCCGGTGGTCCGGCGATCCCGATCGCCGTGCCACCCGGCTTCAACACACGCAGCGACTTCTCGAGGTTCTTCCCGCCCAGGCTGTCCAGCACCAGGTCGTAGCCACCCAGGACCTGCTCGAAGTCTTCGCTGCGGTAGTCGACGACGGTGTCGGCACCGAGTTCGCGGACAAAGTCGGTGTTGGTGGCGCTGGCCGTGGTCGCGACAATCGCACCCAGGTGCTTGGCGAGCTGGATCGCGATCGTCCCGACTCCCCCTGCACCGGCGTGGATGAGGACCTTCTGCCCGGGCTGTACGTTGCCGCGCTCGACGAGCGCCTGCCACGCGGTCAACGCCACCAATGGAAGCGAACCCGCCTCCTCCATGCTGATCGAGGCCGGTTTCAACGCCAGATCGGTCTCGGCGACGGCAATGCGTTCGGCGAACGTGCCGATGCGGTCCTTGTCCGGCCGGGCAAAGACCTCGTCACCGGCCTTGAACCCCCGTACCCGCGCGCCGACCCGGAGGACGGTGCCGGCCACGTCGTTGCCGAGGATCAGCGGCAGCGTGTACGGCAGGATCTGCTTGAATTCGCCCGCCCGGATCTTTTCGTCGAGTTGATTGAGTCCGGCGGCCTGCACTTGGACGAGCACATCACCCTCCCCGACTACGGGCTCGGGCACGTCCCGCTCCTGCAGTGGACCCTTGTACTTGTCGACGACGAACGCTCTCATAGCGTGATACTCCTTCTTCGGTGATGGACCCGGGCTGACGCAGGGCACGCTGCTCACGGCAGAGGAAGTCCCTTGCGGCGGCGCCGAACTCGCGGCGAGTGTGAAAGTCGACCCCAATGACCGGAGTCCGGGTACAACCATGTGTGTGCCCGGCAGACGGCGCGCCACCTCGGTGGCATTTCGCGACCGGCACCATCCGTTCACGGCCACCGTGAACGATGAGCACCGGCCATGTCCATCTCCTGAGCTTCACTCCACACCTTAGCCGAGCATACTCAATTATGAGTGTGCTCATAAACCTTGTCAAGGTCTTACCCCGAAGCCGATCCGCTGCCGGAAACGAACCGACCAGGCCGGAATCGCGCACACGAGCACTACGCAGCTACTACTGCAGCTCCAGTTCTCTCAATTCCGCTACCGAGCCGCACAATCGTCTTCCGTTCTTTCGCCAGCACAGTCGGCGCAGCCGCCGACATCCCTGACCGGGAGGAGGCCCAGCACGCCGTCGAACATGACCACGGCCTACGTGGTTGTCGATCCCGTAGTCGGTCAAGGTGAAACCACCCTATTTCCACGGTAACGAAGTTAGTTTTGATTTCCAACGGACTGGGTTGTGAGTTCCAACCCGCGTAACCTCGTCACCATGACATCGCAGATGCGTGCTTGTTCCACCGCTCGCACGCTGGAGCTTGTGGGCGCGAAATGGACACTGCTCGCCGTGCGTGAGCTGTTGCTCGGCAACCATCGGTTCGACGAGATCGCGCGCTACACCGGCGCCTCACGCGACATTCTCGCCACGCGACTACGCCGTCTCGAAGCTGAAGGCTTCGTCACCCGCGTTCGGTACGAGGAGCGACCGCCACGTTTCGAGTACCACCTCACGGACCTGGGTCACGCACTCGGCCCGATCATCACGACGATGAGTGAGTTCGGCGATCGCCATCTGGCAGGTGAATCAGGCGCGCCGACAAGGTTCGAGCACGCCTGCGGCGAGGAATACCACGCGGTCGCGGCGTGCAGGGCGTGCGGCCAGGTCGTACGTCGTGGTGAGGTCACTCGCCTCGACGCCCCTCCGCGACGGGGAGCGATCGCCATCGACGACTCCACGCGTACTTCGGTGCCTACCCCGTGCGTCCATCGGTGACGTGACTGCCAAGCTCCAACTCGCTGAAGAGCAAGCCCTAGCCGAGCAAACCAGCACGCGATGAGGGCGACGACGTGTAGGTGGCGAAGTTCCCCTTCGCCGTCAACGGCAACGCGCAAGGACTGAGCAAGCCCCTCGGGTTCGTCAAGATTGTCCGCTGATGCCGAGTTCGGACAACTGCTGCGCAGACGTGGGGCCTCAGGGCTTCCGTCGCGCGGAGTGGCCACACCCCACAACGCTCAGCGAAACGTTGCAAGGAACGGTTTCACGGACTTCACCGGCCACATGATCAGCCTCTGAATCCGTTCTCGCGCGGTCGGACTCGTTGCCGGTGTCTGTCCAGCATCGCGCGAACAGACAGGGCATATGAGCTCGCCGAGCCGATCCGGGTAGACCTCGGCACCGGGGCAGGATCGCTGTTTCCCTCATCGCCGTAGTAGCTATGATGGTTGGCGCCAGCGCCCCCTCCCTTCTACCCGGAGCGCAAGGACAACTGGAGCTCTCGGCGCGTGACGATCGCATTTGCGATGGACCTCGAGGGTCACCCGCTCACCGACCGGTTCAGCCCGCGTGACATGCACCGACCTGCACAGTCCCACAACTACGTTCGCGGCGCGGATCCCATTGCCCTGCAACAACTTCTTGATCTTGGACGGTAGGTTCGAAGATGCGCCTTGCTGCCATCGGTCACATTCATAGAGGATGCCTTTCGGCGTGCGGTTACCCCGACGCTGGCCGAGAGAGCCACACCCTTCAACTCGTGCTCGATGCCTCCCTTGATTCACGTTGCGCTTGGATGGCGGTGATCAGATCGGTGAAGGCCGCATCGGAGGAATCACCGCTAATCCCTGCCGGGCGACCGACCTGGCGTGCCGCGGTGACCGCATGGGTTCTGTAATCGGTCTTCGATTGGCGCTCACCGTGGATCCGGTGACCGGGCGTCGGGTAAACCTCACCGGGCCCAGACTCCGGTTGGATTCGACGCGAGTGCGACCTCGTTTCGGCACGTGTCGATCACTGAGCACATTCGACAGAACGTAATCGCCGCGCGGTGGCGGATGGAGCGCTGTGCCGGAGTTTCGACGCTCGTGTTCGCTGCGTCGGCGGTGTCGCCCCACAATTGCGGATTCCGGCGGCACAGTGCCCGGTTCCGGTCCGGTTCGATCACCGAGATGCTCCTGTCTGTGTCATCGGTGTGAGGGTCAACAATCAGCTGGGTTGAGGGGGTGGTGATCGGGTGCTCGGCCCAGCCGTGACAAGCGTGAGCTCGTGGCTGACACCGTCGACCGTCGCCCCAGGTAGCGAGCATCTGGCATCGATAATCTCGCCGACTGGCCGGCGGCGCCACCGATGTCGGCGATATCGTCCGTCGGTTGTTCGATTATCTCGACCAGCGCCTGGCAGGCGCATTCGGTGGCCCCCTCGCTAATTCGCGAGCGTAGGCAGGCCGTACATCGCGGATACCGCGCACAAGTCCCGACCTGCGCTCATGCCCGAAAGTCACGTCGACACGCATCAACGGCGGTAACCTTCCGCCACCGTTCGCTCAGAGTGACCGCTGGAAGACGTTGGCGCGGGCGCCCGGAGGGTCTGCCGCTGGTCGCCGGTCACCCGAATGCCCGATTCATACTTCGAGTTGTCGGGTCGGCATCCTCGTGTGGCCCACGCGGGCCGACGGTTCGTCGACGTCGTGGAGTCCGGCTTCGATGGCGCCGATTCGGAGGGTGTCGAGCCCGAAGGCCGCGATAGGACCGTGCACGCCGGGTGCGAGGACGGAATCCGGTGCTGCCGCGTGGACGGCGCCCCAGGCCAAGAGCGATGCCGTCATCTCATAGGGATCGGGTCCGGTCAGGGCTGTCGTGGCCAGAGCCCGACCGGAGTCGTCGCGCGCGACGGCGATGACCAGCGAACGGCCGTCGCTGTTCGGCTCGCGGTGCGATCCGGGGCGCCGCTCGGACAGCCAGGTCAGTGCGGCCCGCGCCGGCGCAGTCCGCAGGAGGGGCGCAGAGAGCGCGGTGGCCGTCCGTATCGGGCGCGTCCATCGCCCCAACCACCCCATGCACACGTCGATACTCTCCAGTTGGGGGAAGACTTCCGGCAGGCCGAGATGCTCGGAGCCGGCGACGGTCATCGCCGCACGGTTCATGCCCGCGTAGCGGAAGGTGCGCACACGCTTGCCGACGCGCTCGTCGACCAGGCGGGCGGGAGCCCCGGCGTGCGGGAGGCGGTGGGCGAACGCGTCATCGGCCGCCGCACTGACCAGCGTCTGCCGCGTGCCCCCGGTGGTCAGGGTGAAGACGTCATGCAGGCCGCTTCGGTAGCGCAGCGGGTCACCATGTCCGGCACGGGTGAGGAAGTAGCCGATCTCCATCCGGGTTGCCCGATCACCCGCACGCGTCAGCGCGAGCGCGCCGGCGAGGTTGCCCGGCACATAGTCGTAGCCGAACGCCGGCACGACGGACGCTCCGCGGGCGGCCGCGACGGAATCCAACTCGAAGGCACGCCGGACGAAGGTTCCCTCCCCGGTGGAGTCGAAGTAATGAGCCCCCGCCTGTGCCGCCGCGGTGACCGTCGCCAGACCGAGCTGCAAGAATGGCCCCACCGTAGAAATCACCACATCGGTGGGTTCCAGGAGCCGCGTAAGGTCGGGCGTCGAGGTGATATCCACCTGGGCCACGGGGATGTTGGCCTCGAAGCGGTCGGTCAGGGCCACCATTTTGGTGCGGTTTCGGCCGACCAAGGTCGGCGTCTCACCGCGTGCGAGCAGTTCTCGGAGCACTCGTTGCCCGGTATATCCTTCGCACCGAGCAATACAATTCTGCGTTGTTCCACGGTTTCGCCTTTCATTCACTGCCTGCTGACCGCGGACACCAGTTCTGACTCGTCACCGACAGGTGTCGACGGAACGTCTGTCGTGGAGGGGTTTATCCGTCGGGTGAAAGTGCTGGGGGTCGATCCGGTCCACCGCTTAAATGCTCGGCGGAAGGCCCGGGGATCGGAGAAGCCGAGTTCGAGGGCAAGCATCGTGATCGGTTTGCCTTGGAGCAGTTCCTCGACAGCTCGCGCGGCGAGGTGTTGATCGCGCAACTGACGTAGCGATACTCCCTCCCGACGCAACAACCGTCGAAGGTGCGACTGGCTGACGAACAAAGTTCGGGCGATGTCGGCGCCCGAGGTGGTACCGTCCTCGTGGGCTTCGAGCGCACGAAGTACCCGATCCCGGATCCGCGGGGCCGCGCTCGTCGCGGCAGGACCCTTCTCCAACGTGGCGCCCCCCTCGCACCTTCTGCGCGGCACCGGCTGCGGCAGCAGAAGGTGACCTTTCCGAGTTCCATCAGCTCGCGGCGCGGTCGACGAGATGCCGGTGTGCATAGCAGCCCGATCGACGAAGCGGGCTTCGGCCCTCGGCGATGCATGGCGTCTGGCGAATCGATGAGCAACGGAAGCTGACCGTCTCCAACTGACCAGGGAATTATCATCCGACCTTGATGACGACATTACCCTTTGCACGCTCCTGTTCAACGTAATACATTGCTGCTTGGACTGATTCGAAGTTACGGACCTGATTGACGATTGACGGCCGGACGTATTGCGTTGAGATACCGGGCCAGTTGAATCGCGAACGTGTCGACGCCGCCGGAGGAGGCATGGATCAGAACCTTCTGCTGCGCTTACAGGTTCGCCCTCTCGATCAACGCTTGCCACGCGGTCAAGCCGACCAGAGGGAGCGACGCCGCCTCTTCCATGGTGAGCTCTCGTGCTTGATCTCCACGTCTTCCTCGTGCACGGAATTGAATTCCGGGAATGTACCGATCCGACCTTGCCGGGGCCGCGCGTAGACCTCGTCGGCTGGTTTAAATCGCCGCACCGCGGGGGTCCGACACGGGCGATGACACCGGCCGGGTCATTGCCGAGGACGATCGGTTGATGATAGGGCAGAACAGGTTTGAGCTTCCACTTCAGGGTCTTCAGAACCAAGGGATTCAGACTCGCGATACGGTCTTTTGAACCGGGAGGTCATCTCTCGCAACTGCGGGGCGGGCATCTCGCTGCCCACACGCCGTCGTTGTTCCCATACCGGTCGAGAACGACAGCCTTCATCGTGTTTCTATCTCTTTCTACATGCGGACCACGGTGGTTTTCGCTAGATGCGTGCCGGGCTGCGCTGATCGTTTTCGGTGGCGTGCGGCAACTCTGGAACGAGTTGGTCGTTGCGGCCCAAGGCGGCAACTTCGGTCTCGAGGGACGGAATTGTCGTGGCGGAGAACCGCCTGGTCCACGGCCACACGACCGGAGAATTCAGCAGCGCCTTGGCCCAGTTGGCGACGGCGACCGCCCGGGGAACGTAGACCCGACTGCGCCGGTGCGCGAGCCCGTCCACGATGGCCGAGGCCGCTCGGTCGACACCGGTCGTGACGTTCCCCGGATACGGCAGGCGCCGGCGCATCTGCTGAAAAGAAGGAATGTCGACCTCGGCGCCCCGCACGAGGTCGGTGTCGATCCAGGACGGATGGACAAGACCGACGGTGATCCCGAGGTGGGCCACTTCCGCGCGATAGGCAAGTGCGAGCGACTCGACCCCGGCCTTACTCGCGCCGTAAGAGGCCAGACCGCCAATCGAGGTGAAGGACAGTGCGGATGCCACGATCAGCACGTGGCCCCGGCTGCGTTGCAGATGAGGTGTCGCATGCTTGAGGGTGCGGAATACGCCGTTCAGGTTGATGTCCACGACTCGCTCGAAGGACGCCTCGTCCGCGTGTCGCACCGTTCCGTAGGCGGCCACTCCGGCGTTGGCGACGACCATGTCGACGCCGTTCATGACATCGGCGCACTCGTCGATCGCGGACCGCAATCCCGCGCTGTCGCGCACGTCCGCCTCACACCAGTGCGCCGACGGGCCGAGTTCCTCGGAAAGGGCGCGCAGTCTGTCGGGTTCGAGACCGATCAGGGCGAGCCGAGCACCCTGCGCCGCGGCAAGGCGTGCTACCTGCTCGCCGATGCCGCGCGCGGCTCCGGTGACGATTACTTTGCGGCCCACGAGATCACGTTTCATGCGGCAACTGTAACTTCGTTATATGACGAAGGCAATGCCCCTGCTCCATCAACCTCCAGTCGGGATGAATCCGAGCCCCAGCAACGACTTCGCGCCGGGGCCCCGCGGTCTCGGCTCAGGCGCCCGCCGAGCTGTCCAAAGCGGGCCGGACCGAGTCGTACATGCGCACGGCCCTCTCGTGTGAGACCTCGGCACGTTCGCGCGTGTCGCCGAGGCCGACCGCAAAGTTCACGCCCATCGGCAGCAGCACCTGTCCCACCGCGTCGTCGAACTCGGCGAAGTGCTCGCCCAGCTCGAGAGTGATGTAGCCGTGCACGTAACTCCACAACTGCGCCGCGACCACCTCCGGGGCGTGGGGCTCGACCCTGCCGGAGCTCACCAACCGCGCACACGCGTCGGTGACGTGTGTGTAGGCATCACGGAAGGCCGGAGAATGTCCACTCAACCGCACGTCCGACTCCAACGGTCGGTAGGTGGCACGAGTGGAGAGTCCGAACATCAGGTCGTAGAGGTGGGGGTTCTCGCGCGCCACTTGCCGACACGTCAATGCCAGCGCGAACAGATCCACGACCGGATCCTCCGTCACAGGGACCTGGGAAAAGGCGGTGCCGAGTTCGGTGAATCCATGGTCTGCGACCGCGCGGACGAGCTCGGGGATGCCGCCGAAGTGGTGGTAGACGACCATCGTCGACAATCCGGCGGCGGACGCCACCGTCCGCGCCTTGATCGCGGACGGGCCCTGTTCGGCCAGCAGGCCGACCGTGGCCCGAATCAGCCGCTCCGGCACACCCTCGGGTGTGGTCGGCGACGTCTCTCCCATATCTCCACCTGACTTCGCATTTTCCGCCCGGTGGGCACCGAAGTGCCCGAGTGACCCTTGCCACCACCGCATAACATGGTTATAGTACGTCATAACGAAGTTACAGGTTGATGGCCGCTCCCACGGGTGCTCGCCGCACGTCCTTCCCCTTCCTCCCATTTACGGATGTGAAATCTCATGACACACGAAGACAAAGGCCATCTCGAGGTCGAGGACCGCGGGGACGTGCTGATCGTCCGCGTCGACGGCGGCCCGCACAGCTTGTTCGGCCTCGATATAGCCAACCAGCTCGAGGAGTTGGTGGACCGCGTCGACCGCGACGCGCACGTCCGTGCGGTCGTGTTCACCGGGACACGCCCCGGCCGGTTCGTCAGCCATGCGGATGTGCGGTGGCTGCAGGAAGAGGGTGCAGCGGTCCCGCCGCTGGGCCGTCGCGGTGCCTCCGCGATCGCGCGGGTGGCCAGAGGCGCGGATCGAGCCCGTCTTCTCGAGCCCGTGGTGCGCAGGACCCCGCTGTGGGGAGCGGTCCAACTCGACCGGCTGCACGCGACGTTTCTGAAGATGAACGCTAGTGGCGTCATCTTCGTTGCCGCCCTAAATGGTTCAGCCCTCGGCCTCGGCGCGGAATTCGCCTGGGCGTGCGACCTGCGGGTCATGGCCGACGGTGACTTCTTCATCGGCCAGCCCGAGATACTGCTGGGAATCAATCCGGGTGGTGGCGGTACCCAGCGCCTGACCCGACTGATCGGCACCCACCGCTCCCTGGTCGCCATCCTCGAAGGCAAGCCGTTCACACCCGCGCAGGCCCTCGCCAACGGAGCCGTCGACGAGGTCGTCGCCCCCGACGACGTGATCACGCGGGCGACCGAACTCGCCGAATACTTCGGTGCCCGCCCGAGGGAGGCGATCGCGGCGGTCAAGAGATCCGTGTACTTCGGCGGCTCGATGTCGCTGACGGAGGGTTTGCACGTCGAGCGCACCGAATTCCTCGGCACCGACCAATCCGAGGACGGCCAACAACTGATGCTCGACTACCTCGCAACCGCCGACGCCACCGGTGAGCTGCCCCTCTACAACCCCGACACCTACAAGCAGGCACTCGAATCGGGGCGCGTGCCCGGCGGCTCGACGAACGGACGATGAGACCAGCCATGGCCACCAAGAAACCCTACACCCGCCACGACGTCCTCTTCTCCTCCGGCGACAGCTCCTGCGCCGCATGGCTGTATCTGCCCACCGGCGTCACCTCACCGCCCGTCGTCATCCTCGGCCACGGCCTCGGCGCCACCCGCGACATGCGCCTAGACGCCTTCGCCGAACGCTTCGCCAAGGCCGGCATCGCCGCCTTCGCGTTCACCTATCGGCACTTCGGTGACAGCGGCGGCCATCCCCGCCAGTTGCTGTCGATCAAGCGCCAACTCGCCGACTGGGACGCCGCCATCTCCTGGGTCAAGGCTCGCCGCGGTCTCGACAGCACACGCATCGCGGTCTGGGGCAGCTCCTTCGGCGGTGGCCACGCCATCACCGTCGCGTCACGCCATCCGGAACTGCGGGCGGCGGTCGCCCAATGCCCGTTCACCGACGGTCTCGCCTCCGCGCTCGCACTCGGCCCGGCCGCCTCAGTGAAGGCCTCCCCCGTGGTCGCCCGGGATCTGGTGGCCAAAGTTCGTCGCATTGCGCCGGTCATGATTCCGCTCGCCGGGCCCCCCGGTTCACTGGCCCTGATGAACGCCCCGGACGCACTGCCCGGCTACCAGGCGATCGTGCCGGACGGGACGACGTTCCGGAACGAGGTAGCGGCCCGGGTGATTCCCAGTCTCGTTACCTACCGGCCCGGGCGCGCGGCCAAGAAGATCGACTTCCCGATCCTGTTCTGCGTGAGCAACACCGACACCGTCACCCCACCCGACCAAACCCTCCGATACGCGCGGACCGCACCACGAGGCGAGATCAAGACCTACGACGCCGGCCACTTCGACTTCTACCTCGGCGAACCCTTCGAGGCCTTGGTCCGTGACCAGATCGAGTTCCTCACCCGCCACCTCGATCCCGCACCCGCGACACCCACTGCCGGCCGAATCGCACCGCACCGAAGGTGAGTACACCCACCGTGAATTTCGCATCGCTGCCCGACCACCGCGCCGATCTCGACCCGCACGGGCCGGCAATCTCCGACCCCGCCGGCTCGCTCACCAACGCTCAGCTGCTGAGCCGGGTCCGCGCGGCGGCCCGTCATCTCCAGGACCTGGGAATCGGCACGGGAGATGTCGTGGCCTTGAAGCTGACGAACCGCACCGAGTTCGTGGTGTTGCTGTTCGCGACCTGGCGACTCGGCGCCACCATCACCCCGGTCAACCCGACCCTGACCGACATCGAGGTCGCTCGCCAACTCGCCGACTCCGCCGCCCGGCTGCTCGTCGTCGAGGACGGCTGGGCGGGTGCAGGAGATGGCGGTGTCGCCACTCTCGCCGTCGACGAGCTGTTCCAGGAGGCGACCGAGTCCGATCCCACATCACCTGCGGACTCGTCCGCACTCGCCCTGCTGATTTACACCAGCGGCACGACCGGGGTGCCGAAGGGCGTGATGCTCGACCACACCAACATCGACGCCATGGCCGAGATGGGTGTGCAGGCGCTGCAGCTGGGGCCGGCCGACCGATGCCTGCTGATCCTGCCGCTTTTCCACGTCAACGGCATCGTCGTCAGCGTCCTCACCCCGCTACTCGCCGGCGCGAGCGTCGTCATCGCCGGCCGATTCGATCCCCGAACCTTCTTCGACCTCGTCGAATCCGAACGCCCCACCTACTTCAGCGCGGTGCCGACGATCTACAGCATCCTGGCGGCGCTTCCGGCCGATGTTCGGCCCGACACGTCCTCACTGCGGTTCGGCATCTGTGGCGCCGCACCCGCCTCAGCGGAGTTGCTGACCCGGTTCGAGGACCGGTACGGGTTTCCCCTCCTCGAGGGCTACGGGCTGTCCGAAGGAACGTGCGCCTCCACTCTCAACCCGGTCTCGGGGCCTCGGCGCGCCGGATCGGTGGGGATCGCGTTCCCGGGTCAGAAGATTCGCGTCGTCGACGAGAACGGCGTCGAACTGGGCCCCGGGGTGGACGGCGAGGTTCTCGTGCGCGGCCCCAATGTGATGCGCGGCTACCTCGGCCGTCCCGAGGACACCGCACGGACCGTCATCGACGGATGGCTGCACACGGGCGATGTCGGCCACCTCGATCCGGAGGGCTACCTGACACTGGTGGGGCGCTCGAAAGACATGATCATCCGCGGCGGGGAGAACATCTATCCCAAGGAAATCGAGGACGTCCTCGCCGGTGACCCGTCCGTGCTCGAGGCCGCCGTCATCGGCGTACCCGACACCATCTGGGGTGAGGTCGTCGTCGCCTATGTCCAGCCGACACCGGGTTCGACCGTCGATCCCGCTGCGTTGCAAGCGCTCTGCGCGCGCAAACTCAGCCGCTACAAGCGCCCCACCGCGCTCGACGTGGTGGACACCATCGCCAAGAACGCGGTCGGCAAGATCGACAAGGTTGCACTGCGGGCCGCCCACACAGCGCTCTCTGCAACGTCGTGACCAACGAATCCGTCTGAAAGGAAACCTCTATGACGTCCCTCCACGACCCATTGCCACTGCCTTGCGGCCAGGTGCTCCCGAACCGCATCATGAAGGCCGCGTTGAGCGAAGCGCTCGGCGACGCGCGGAACGCTCCCGACGGCCGCCTCGAGCGGCTCTACACCACCTGGAGTCGAGGCGGGTACGGCCTACTCGTCACCGGCAACGTCATGATCGACCGCACCCAGCTCGGTGAGCCGGGCAACATCGTCATCGAGGACGAACGCGACCTCGACGCACTGACAAGCTGGGCCAAGACGACCAAAGATGCCGCCGTCCCGATCTGGGTGCAACTCAACCATCCGGGACGCCAGTCGAACCCGCTGGCGCTCGGGCACACTCCCGTCGCCCCCAGCGCGGTCCCGCTCGATATTCCCGGCGCGGTAACCCCGCGTGAGCTGACTCCCGGCGAGATCGAGGACATCATCGAACGTTTCGCCGCCGCCGCTCTCGTTTGCGAGACAGCGGGTTTCGACGGCGTGCAAATTCACGGTGCACACGGCTACCTCGTCGCCCAGTTCCTCTCACCGCTGACGAACCGGCGCGACGACGACTGGGGCGGTGACCCGGAGCGGCGGATGCGGTTCGTCCTCGAGGTCGTGCGCCGCATCCGCGCGAGGGTGTCGCCCGGCTTCGCGGTCGGCATCAAACTCAACTCGGCCGACTTCCAACGCGGCGGATTCACCGAGGACGAGTCGCGCGCCGTGGTCGCGGCACTGGCGCAGGAAGGACTCGACCTCATCGAGGTCAGCGGCGGAAGCTACGAGTCCCCCGCCATGATGGGCACCGCCGCGGCCAGTACACGCGCCCGCGAGGCCTATTTCCTCGAGTACGCCCGCACGGTCCGCACCCTGGCAGGAAATGTCCCGCTGGCGGTCACCGGCGGTTTCCGCTCCCGCACCGCCATGGATCAGGCGATCGGGGCCGGCGAATGCGATGTCGTCGGTATCGGCCGACCCACCGCAACGACCACCGACGCTGCCGACGTGATTCTCACCGGGCGAACCGACACCCTCACCACACACCAACAGCGATCCGGGATGCGAGACGTCCTGGGCCGGGTGATCGACATCAAGGCCCTCGACGGGATCCTCGACCTCGGCTGGCACACCGACCAGCTGCACCGCATCAGCGCCGGTCTCGAACCCGACCTGAATCGGGGGCGCCTCGCCACCACGGTGGCGCTGCTGCGCCGCAACGGCCGGACAACCCTGCGCCCCACACGCGGCGGCTGAAGCAACTGCCCTCCCCCACTCCTCCCGGCGACTTCGCCACCGGTACGCGGCCACCCCTGTGCCCACGGTTGTCCCCGGCAGCAGGGCAGGAGTCGGCCGAGAAACGCTCAGGTCAAACCGTGGCAGAACACGCCGTTGATTGGAGAAACGATGAACCAGCAAGCGCCACCCAGAACTGCAAACACGTCTCAAGCGCCACCCAGAACTGCGAACACGTCTCCGACCCTTTCCGTCGACGTCGACGGAAAGCGGTTCGCCTATCGCGAGTTCGGGCCGAGCACCGGCGTGCCCGTTGTCTTCCTGCACCACTTCACCGCGGTCCTCGACGACTGGGACCCGCGTGTCATCGACGGAATCGCATCGGAACGTCGCGTGATTACCTTCGACAACCGCGGGATCGGCGCAAGTGAAGGTCACACGCCCACCACCGTCGCGGCCATGGCCGACGACGCAATCGCCATCATCCGAGCACTCGGCCTCGAGCAAGTCGACCTGATGGGATTCTCCCTCGGGGGATTCATCGCGCAGGTGATCGCGGCGCAGCAGCCTGCGCTGGTCCGCCGGATCATCCTCGCCGGCACAGGCGCAGCCGGCGGTAACGGCGTCGGCAACATCACGGTGAAACTTCTCGGCGACACCGTGCACGGGCTGCTCACCCGCACAGACCCCAAGCGCTACCTCTTCTTCACCAGGACCGCCAACGGCAAGGCAGCGGCAACGGCCTATATGGACCGGCTCACCGAACGCACCCACGACCGCGTCAACCCCACCTCATCTCGGTCAGTCGCCGCGCAGATCCTCGCGATTCGGCGATGGGGAGCGCAGGATCCCATGGACCTGGGCTCGATCGAGCACCCCGTGCTCGTCGCGAACGGAGAGGACGACCGAATGCTCCCGACGCGGGCTTCGTTCGACCTCGCCCACCGCCTCCCGAACGCCTCGCTCCGGATCTACCCGGACGCCGGTCATGGCGGCGTGTTCCAACACCACGAACAGTTCGTCCAGGAGGTGCTGAAATTCCTTCGCCCACCGCACGGACCTACCTAGAGCACCCGGTCACACCCGCGCTATCGCAGCGGCCGCCGTACCGTCTGGCAAACCAAGACACCGAGATCATCGCAGGACGGATTTGAGCCGCCGAGGCCGCCCGGATCACCGGGTGATCATGACGGCCGTCCTGGCAGCGCGGACGAGACCAAACTGCAGCTCGTTACGATCGCCGGCCCGAGAGTCACCACGGACATTTCGCACACCCAATGATGGCCGAGTACGAGACGTCCTGGCACTGACCGTCAGGGAACGCTAATGAAGTTGGTGAAACCCCCATGTCTGGCGGGCAGGTCCTTGAGTGCTTCGTTGATCTTTTCCAGTGGGAATGTGTGATGCTCGAGCGTGGAAAGGTCGAGTTGGCCGGTGCCGACGAGGTCGGCCATGTCTTGGGCTTCGGCGGTGGAAAACCACGCACTCCCGAGGATCGTGAGCTGATTCGTCATCACCGAAATCAGAACATGAAGGAACTGCGGCCGGGGTCGAGTGGCCGTTCGGAGCTGCGGGTGCTGTTCGCGTTCGACCCCGAACGAAAGGCGATCCTGCTGGTCGCCGGCAACAAGGCCGGACAGTGGAAGAGCTGGTACAAGGTCAACATCCCGATCGCCGATGACCGCTTCGCGGCCCATCTCGACGAGTTGGAAGGGTAGGTGAACACGATGGCAAAGAGTCTCGAGCAGATGCTCGCCGAGCGTCCTGTCGATCGCGGCGCGGTCGAGGCACACAAGGCCCGCATGATCGAGCAGGTGCGGGCGTATCGACTTCAGGAGCTGCGCGAATCGGTGGCACTGACACAGAAACAGCTGGCCGAGCGGCTCGGAGTCGGGCAGAACCGCGTGTCCAACATCGAGCACGGCGACCTCGAGCGTGTTCAGATCGACACGTTGCGCCGGTACGTCGAAGCCGTCGGCGGAGCACTTCGCGTCGAAGTCGAACTTGGCGACGAGCGCTTCCAGATCGCGTAGTACCCGAACTCTGCGATTGCGGTCGGCTGCTTCGGAATCACGTTTCGTTCGGGACATCGACGGGCCCGGTGGCGGGATCTTGCTCGGCCGCGAAGGTCGCTCGCGCAAGGCCCAGGTAACGTTCGGCTTCCGCACGGCTGCGGGCCTGGATGTCGTAACCGAGGCGTGTGACGATCTCTGCCGGCGTGATGTCGAACCTCTCCATCGCATCGTGATCGTCCAGAAACCAAGCCGCGGCCTCCCGCTCGCCGGACGACCAGGGTTCGGCAGCCCTCCACCCGCACCGGTCCACGGCTCGGGCGCGGGCAACCCAGTCGGCGAGCCGATTCCGGCGCAGGGCGTCGACGCCTCCGTTCGCCTCAGGTCAACCGGCCCACTAGCAGGTTCTTGGACTGCCCCCGTTCTCCCGCTCGAACACGATGTTGGCGAACGTCGATGTGTGGTTTGAGAGCTCTCGGTGGAGATCATTCAAGGTGTCATACGGCCCGAGTTCAAGGGTGTGGACCTCGAAGGTGTGGTCTCTACTCATCTCGAAGACGGTACGGTCCCTACTCGCACTCAGGTACGGGCTCGGTCGTTTGTTAGCGGTGAAGGATGGTGTGCCGAGCATCTGTGTTCAGCGGGTTCCGGCCTTTGCGTATTCGGCGATCGAGTCGATGTTGGACTGGTCGATGAAGGCGGGACCGGTCAGGGTCGGCGCACCGCCCCCGATGACGTTCCCGTTGTTCAGGTACAGCCACAGTGAGTCGACGGCCAGGTAGCCCTGCAGGAACGGCTGCTGGTCGACTGCCCATTGGATGTCTCCGGATTTGATCGCGTCGACCAGTTCGGCGTTCGTGTCGAAGGTGACCACTTTCGCGTCGCTGCCCGCGTTGCTCACCGACTGGACGGCGGTGAGTGCGATCGGTGCCCCCAGCGTGAGGACGCGGTCGATGCCGGGGTCCTGCTGCAGTTTCGCGGTGATGGTGGCTTCGACGGACGGCATGTCCTTGCCGTTGACGTTGAGGATTTCGGTTTGACCGGAGAATCCCTTCGTCGCGCCGGCGCATCGTGCCTCGAGGCCGACGTGGCCTTGCTCCTGGATGACGCAGAGTGTCTTGCGGGCCCCGTCCTCGGTGAGCCGCTGTCCGGCGGCTTCACCGGCGATCGCCTCGTCCTGCCCGAAGTATTCCTTGACGCCCAGCGGCTTCCAGGCATCGAGGCCGGAGTTGAGCGCGACCAACGGTATTCCGGCAGCGTCCGCACTCGCCGCGGCGGTGCGCATCGCGTCGGGTTTTGCCAGCGTGACAGCGATGCCGTCGACCTGGCTGTCGATGGCACTCTGGACGAGGTTGGCCTGATTCGGTGCCTCGGGATCCGAGGAGTAACGCAGTTCGATGTTGTCCTTGGCCGCGGCGGTCTCGGCGCCCTTGCGGACCAGGTCCCAGAAGGAGTCTCCGGGCACTTCGTGGGTGATCATGGCGATTGTCAACCGGGGGGTGTCGGCGGATCCCGCCGACATTCCGCTGCCGGCCGATTCGGGCTTGCCGCCCGTGGCCGAGCATCCGGCAAGTGCGACGATCACTGCACTCGCACCGGCTACGGCGGTGAACCTGTGTGCGTGTCGTCGCGGCCTCGTCGACGACGCAGCGTTGGACCTGGTCATGGCCTTGCTCCTTGTTGTGTGGGTGTGGCGGGGCGCCGTCGGATGAAGTAGCCCTTCGCGGGTTCTAATCCTCGGGGGGTTTGATCGCGAGCACGGGTATCGGGGCGCTCAGGAGCAGGCGTTGGCTGACGCTGCCGAGGAGGGCCTTGCCCACCGCGCTGCGCCGTTTGACTCCGATGACCAGGCGAGTGGCGTTGCGGTCGGTGATTTCGTCGAGAACGGCGTCCACGGGATCTCGGTCGTCTCGCCCGTGGCGGTCGACGACGGTGACCGTCACGGCGGGGTCGTGTGCGGGGATGTCGAGGGTGGTCAGTCCCAGGTTGACGACCACCAGTTCTGCGGCAAGGTGTTTGGCCTCGGTGACTGCTGCGGTGAAGGCGTGTCTGCCCTCCGCGCTGTCGGGTACGGCGACGATGACTGTCATGGCGTCCTTGTCTGTGGGTGCGGGGTGTCGGCGGTGGCCGGGTGCACGGGTCAGCGGAAGTGGCCTCGGGCGAATGCTTCCTCGAGTTCTTCGAGGGAGCGTCCGCTGGTGTTGGGCAACATTTTCCACAGGAAGCCGATGCATACGAGGCCGAGGACGAAGAACACGAGGTACGAGCCGGTGAGGCCGGTGATGCTGAGCATGATCGGGAAACCGTAGGTCAGGACGGCGTTGGTCATCCACAGCATCAGGACGGCGACGCCCATCCCGAATCCGCGCATCCGCAGGGGGAACATTTCGGAGAGGCAGACCCAGACCGGGACGTTGAGCATCATCTGCATGGAGAAGACGAACAGGCCGATGATCGCGAGAATGATGTAGGCCTTTGCGGTGCCTTCGGGGAGCAGCCATGCGGCACACACGATCAGGCCGTGGCAGATGGTGGTCGCGATGAAACCGCTGATGATCAGCGTGCGACGGGGGATGCGGTCGATCAGTACCCACAGGCAGATGATCGAGCCGACCACACCGAGAACGCCGGGGACGGCGGCATTGACGATCAGTGCGGTGTTCGGGTCGAATCCGGCGGTGATCAGCAACTGCTGGCCGTAGTACAGCACCGAGTTGATGCCGGTGCACTGCTGGGCGATCGCGAGACCGACGGCGGCGATCAGCAGGCGCCGCACCCACGGGACGGCCAGGTCCACCAGGCCCCCGGTCTGAGCTTCCCTTTCCTCCTCGGCGAGGTGCTCGACCTCGGCCATCTCCGCGCGCGCCCGGTCCTCGGTGCGCACCTGTATCAGCACCGCCAGCGCGTCGTCGTGCCGCTGTTTCGAGATCAGCCAGCGCGGGGACTCGGGCATCCGCAGCATGCCGAAGAACAGGACGACGGCCGGGATGGCGCAGACGGCCAGCATGTACCGCCACACACCCTCGTGATCGCCCCAGATGTTGGCGATGACGGCGTTGACGACGAACGCGAGCAGCTGCCCGAAGACGATCACCAGCTCGTTGCGGCCGCTGAGCGCACCGCGGCGTTCGGTCGGCGCCAACTCGGCCAGATAGACCGGGACGGTGACCGAGGCTCCTCCCACCGCGAGTCCGAGCACGAACCGCGCCGGCAGCATGACTTCGAGGTTCGGGGCGAACACGGCGCCGAAGGTGCCGACGAAGAAGACCAAGGCGAGGATGGTCAGGGTCTTCTTGCGGCCGATCCTGTCGTTGAGCCGGCCGCAGGCCAGGGCGCCGATCGCGGCGCCGACGAGCAGGACGGCGCCGATCAGACCCTCGGTGAACGAGGTGAGTCCGAGATCGTGCGTCATCGGCTCGAGGGCGCCGTTGAGAACGCCCGTGTCGTAGCCGAAGAGTAGCCCGCCGAAGGTGGCGACGACGGCGATCAGGTCGAGGCGACGCTGATGCGGTCCGGGTCGCAGCGGCGGTAGCGAGACGCTCGCTGATGTGAGTGGTATGCCATGAGACACAGCGGTTCTCCAGTTTCTGCCCACAGGGCGATGAGGATGGGGCGCGACAGCGGCCCTCGCGCGTGGGCGGGAGTTGCCCGGACGGGCGGGATGGTGTCAGCGGGCCCGGGCGAAGGCCGTTTCGAATGCGTCCAGTGCGGCGTCCGAGTCGCCTGATGCCCATGCCTCGAGGCCGACGACGCCGGTGTAGCCGATCCGCTTCAGCGCGGCCGCGACTCCCGCGTAATTGATCTCGCCGGTGCCCGGCTCGCAGCGGCCGGGCACGTCCGCGACCTGAATCTCACCGATGTACGGCAGGGCCTCGGTGACCAGGTCGATCAGGTTTCCCTCGCCGATCTGCGCGTGGTAGAGGTCGAGGTTCAGTCGGAGGTTCGGGTGGTCGACTGCACGGACCAGGGCGAGGGTGTCGGCCGCGGTGGCGAACGGTGTGCCGGGGTGATCGACCGCGAGGTTGAGGTTCTCGAGCACGAACGTGCGGCCCGCGGCGGCGCCGAGTTCGGCCACTTTTTGGAGGGTGTCCGCGGCGGCGAGCCACATCGCGGGGGTCACCACCTGGACCGGCCGAACCGGGAGGCCGCCGTCACCGAGACCGGTTCCGTGCAGGTTCAGCCGCGGGCAGTCGAGACGTTCGGCCACCTCGAGGGACCGGTGCGCGCTGGCGAGCAGCTCCGCTATTCCCTCGGGCTCGGTCAGGTTTCCGGTGAGATAGCCGGTCATAGAGGAGAATTTGGCGCCGGATCCGGCGAGAGCATCGATGTCCTTGCTCGACCAGTCCCAGATCTCCACGAGCAGTCCGCGATCGGCGATCCGCTTGATCCGGTCGACCACCGGCAGATCGAGGTACAACATCTCGGCGCAGGCGGCCAGCGCGACCCCGGTCATGCCGTCACCTCCGCGACGAGGTCGGCGATCTCGACGGCGCGGCCGGTGGCAGCGCTGCGGACCGCGGCGAGGGCGACGCTCAGGGCGATGCGGGCGTCGGTGCCGGTCACCGGTGCGGGCGTTCCGGTCCGGATCGCGCGGGTGAACGCGACGAATTCGGCGAGGTAGGCGCTGCGCAGCAAGTCTGTGTCGCGGCGGGCGGTGTCGATACCGATCCCCTCCGGTCCGTAGTATGTCATGTCGCTGGCGCGGCCGTTGCCGGCGGTGACCATGCCGCCCGAGCCGAAGACCTCCGCGCGCACGTCGTATCCGTAGAGTGCGCTGAAGCTCGCCTCGGCGGTCGCGATCGCCCCGTTGTCGAATTCGATCGTCACGACCGCGGTATCACGATGTCCCGCGGCTTTGGCGTCCGGGCGGATCAGGGCGTCGGCGAGTGCGGTCACCCGGACCGGTCGCGCGCCCGGGTTGAGGAAGCACAGTGCGTCGAAATCGTGAATCAGTGTCTCCAAGAATATAGTTCCCGGCGGAATCCGCGCCGGATCGGCCGAGAACGGGCCCGGATCGCGGGTCACCGATCGCAGCAACTGCGGGGTCCCGACGCGGCCGGCGTCGATCGCGGCACGAGCGGCGACCCATCCGGGTGCGAACCGCCGGTTGAACCCGACCTGCAGCACCACACCGGCATCGGCGGCGGCCGCGATCGCCCGGTCGGCCTCGTCGAGGGTCACCGCCATCGGCTTCTCGACGAACATGTGCTTTCCGGCCGCGGCAGCCTGGGCGACGAGGTCCGCGTGCGTGCGGGCGGGGGTGGTGATCAGGACCGCGTCGACATCCGATCGATCGAGTACCGCCTGAGTCGACCGTTCCACCACGGAGACGTCGAGGTCATCGGCAAGACGGTCCGCGTTCGGCGTGGGATCGGCGACGGCGACGAGCGTGGCGCCGGGGACGTGGCGGGCGACGAGCTCGGCGTGGTTCGAGCCGATCCGGCCTGCGCCGATCAACGCCAGACGTACCGGGGTGTTGGTAGACATGTGATGCTCCGACCTGGGAAGATAGGGACTAGTACGTTCTACTAGTACGTTCTAGTTCTGAATGTTAGGTGGATCACGTCCCGCGGTCAAGGCCCACGCTTGGGCCCGTGCGACGATGACGCGGAAAGGAGCACGACGATGGCAGCGGTACAGACCGGTCACGGTGGTGATCGCCGCCCGACCATGGCCGACGTCGCCGCGGCCGCGGGGGTCTCCACGGCTCTGGTGTCGATCGTGATGCGCGAAGCGCCCGGCGCGAGCGACGCGACGAGGGAACGGGTGCGCCAGGTCGCGGACGACCTGGGATACGTGCCCGACCGCCGCGCCCAGAAGCTCCGGCAATCGCGCTCGCGGCTGATCGGCGTCACCTTCGAAGTGCAGCAACCCTTCCACGGCGACCTGGTGGAGCGACTGTATCCAGCCGCCGCCGCACACGGCTACGACCTGGCGCTCAGCTGCGTCGCACCCAGCCGAGACGAACACGCGGCGATCGGCGACCTGATCCGCGACCGATGCGAGGCGGCCATTCTGCTCGGCTCACGGATGCGGGCACCTGACCTGGCCACCCTGGCGGCGCGGATGCCCACCCAGGTCGTGGCACGTCCGTCCGGTACCGACCTCGTCGGATCGGTCCGCACCGACGACACCGCAGGAATCGTCGCCGCGGTCGATCATCTGGTTACCCTCGGCCACCGGCGAATCCTGCACATCACCGGCGGTGACGCACCCGGAAGCGCCGAACGCGTCACCGGGTTCACGACACGGATGGCCACCCACGGACTAGCCCAGGGCGCCCGTGTCGTCGCCGGCGGACCCACCGAAACCGACGGCGCCCGCGCGATCACCGAAGGACTCGAACACGGCGAACAACCAACCGGGGTAATCGCATTCAACGACCGATGCGCCATCGGCGTCCTCGACCTACTGCTCCGCCGCGGAATCCGCGCCCCCGACCACATCTCGGTCCTCGGCTACGACGACTCACGGCTCTCACAGCTCACTCACATCAGCCTGTCCACCATCGCACAGGACGCCGACCGGATCGCCGACGAAGTAGTGACAAACCTCGCCCGACAGATCGCCGGCGGGCCTCCGAGCGAGACCATCCTGCCCCCGCGATTGATACCCCGAGACACCACCGGCCCAGCTCCCAGCTGAGCAGGAACCTTACTCCAGTGGGTGAGGCCGTTGGCGGTTAGCGGAGCGCCATCAGGGCACCGGATGACGATCCCCATTCGGAGATGAGCGCCCACCGCTGCGGTCACGTGCTGAGCGCGGATCTCGCCCCGGCGGTGCAGGTTCCGCTTCCCGTCGACCAGCAACTGTCGAAAATCGGATGCTGCGCTAGCTACTCCGGAATTCCCACGCGTGAGAAGCCCGGCCTACTTACGCTTCATGGCATGGCCCGCGAACCAGCCTTCGATCGTTGGCCGATTCAAGATTCCGAGATCATCGAGTTTCAGCTGGAGACCAACGCGGCAGAGGCGGGTCCTGTGGAGGATCCGGGCCCCGCGGATTGTCAGCGGCAGGGCACCCAGCCATCGCTCGGCGGTTCATGCGGGGGTTGCCCGGTTGAGATCGCCGAAGCATCTGCCAGCGAGGTCATCGCCCTAGTTTGCGGACCCACCCCATACTCGTTGCCCTTGTCGACGCCTCCTGTCCGATGATTTGCCTCTCACCGTGGCGGATCGTTTCCCCTGGTCACAACTCGTTCGCACGGACCGCGGCAAGGCGCCGGCAGCTGCGTACGAGTGGCATCTGTCGGGAGCGGCCCGGGTGCGGGTCAGTTCGGCAGGCCATACATCCGGGCCACTCTCCGCGGCTCTCCCCTCCAGCACGGATCTACGGTAGACTTCTATATAGAATTGAGGTTGAGGGTACCTGCCGGGCACCGAGGAGGGACATGGCGCACAAGACCGCAGGCTCGGGCTCCGAGTCCGATCCGCAACCACAGCGCAGCGGCGTGAGCGACCACGAGTTTATCGCCCGCATGCGAGCCGAGCTGTACAAAAGGCCGAGCATGCGACTGGTCGCCGACCGGGTCACCCACATCATGCTGGCCGGACGGATCGATCGAGACGACCCGATCCTCGAACTCATCGAATCGGACGACATCCTCGACGAGAAGACGGTGCTCAGCGACGCCGTCGAACGCATCCTGTCGTTCCCGCACCTCTCCGCCAAAGAGGTCGCGGACACCTACGACAAGAACTGGGCCAACCCCAGCGATGCGCTGCGCAAACTCAGCGCCAAAGGCGAGGTCATCGGGCTCAAGCGGGCCGGGAAGTTCCGGTATCCGGAGTTTCAGTTCTCCCAGCCCGAGGAGGCGACCCAGGTCGTACGGGAAGCCAACGTGGCCCTCGGCGCCCGGGACGATCCGTGGGGTGTCGCGTCGTGGTGGCTCTCGCCGAACCCGTCGGCCGCAGACCGCAAGTCCCCGGTCCAACTGCTCGACGAGGGATCCTATGACGTCGTGCGCGCGTTGCTGCGCGCCGAGATCGCCGACGACCTTGCCTAACCGCCCACCACCGGTATCGGTGACCGCGCACGTCGGGTCGCTCACCGCCGGAACCAAGCTCTGGCGCATCCACTCCGCCGACCCGAACCGGGGCGCCCTGACCCTGAATCCGACCCCGGCGGGAGCGGGCGGCGGACGGTTCGACTCCCCCGACGGGTCGTACCACTACTCCTATTTCGGGGAGGACATCTCCACCTGCATCGCGGAGACCTACTGCCGGTCGCTGCCGCTCGATGATCACATGCCGAGGATCCTGCGCAAGGCCAAGCTGGCCGGTCGAGTCCTGTCCCAGGTCACCGTCACCGACGACGTCCCGGTCGCCTTGGTGCACGGCTCACATCTGGCGGCGATCGGTCAGGACACCTGGCTGACCAAATGCGACCCCATCGACTACCCGATCACCCGGGACTGGGCAGCATCCATCCTGCACGGGACCGCAGGGGTGCTCGGTATCAAATACCGGGCACGCAACGACGAAGACAGGTTCTCCGTCGTCATGACCATCACACCCAGTGCCGGTGTGGGGCTGCACGACCTGATGACCGTCTCCCGGGGCCCGATCAAGCTCGATGACCGAGCCGGGGTGGAGCTGGTCAGATCCCATCTCGCACAATACAACGCAACACTCATCTAAGTGTCGACGCCGATCTCCCACCGTCTGTGACTGGCGTGGGGCGTGGGAGATGAACCCAGGAAAAGCCCACCGTCAGTACAGTATTGTTCCCTGCTCATCAACGAGACCATGACAGACCACCTATCGAAGGATATCCATGGGACGCTCGAAGAAGGCAACGCAGGCCACCCAGGCCGCGAAGAAGAGGCGGAACAAGGCCAAACGACAGGCCCGCGGTACGAACCCGATCGCGAATGTGAGCTTCCCCGACTCCAGGGCGATGGTTCTCAGCAACCCCTTCGACGCGACCGCACAGCGGGCGCTCATCGAACTGGCACCGAAGCTGACCGTCGAGGAGTACCACAAAATCCGGAACACTGACGACAACCCGAAGCCGGATGAGTACGACCTTGTCGATCCCACCCTCACGCGGATACTCACCCGTCGCCGTGAGTGGGAGAGCTACGAAGACGGGACGTGGGATCACGTTCCGAACCGGGACCACGTCGCGACAGCCTGGGGTGAGTTCGCCCAACCATTACACATCGCGGTCAGCTTTACCGCTGCCGATGGACCCCGGTGGGAGGTCCACTATCCCTCCCCGGACGAGGACTTTCGCGCCCCTGCCGAGACCTACACCAGCCGAGACGCCCTCCTCGCCGAACTCGACCGACTCGAACACCTGGGCCACCAGCCGATAGATACCCGACCAATTCCCTAACCGGCCGTCAGCACGTCGGGCTGTGCCGCCGTCGACCTTTAGCCGACCCCTTCAGGATTGTCGACGCGGACCGGCCACCTGGGGTCCCATAGACCGTTGTTCGGCGCCGCCCTCGGACGGGAGATGCGGCGTCAGTGGGCGTCGTGGAAGGCTTGGACGATCTCGGCGCGGACCCGGCCCCGAGAGGACACCTCGTAGCCGTGTTCTGTCGCCCACTCCCGAATCTTCTTGACCTCGCCCGTCCTCGGAGTCGATCCGATCGGATCCGTTACCCGATTCGAGCGGCGCTTCCTGCCTCCGACCCTCCTGGAATGAGCAATCCAGTAGTCGAGGGCGTCGCGGAACTCCTTGGCGTGCTCGCCCTTTAGATCGATCTCGTACTCGACGCCATCAACCGCGTAGTTGATGCTCTCCCCGTCGTCGCCGAACACGGTCCCGTCGATATCGTCCACCAACTCCACCACAGCCCTACGTGCCACGGGTTCCACTCCCACCTTCATCGATACGAAGGAATCAACAGTACTCGCGCGGACTACCGCATTACTGCTAGCTACGCTAGCGATGATTGCATCGCACCAAAATGCCGGCGATCAGGCTCGGCGTCGCACAGCACCCTGCTGCCATCGTGTGCGAGGGGCCGCCGCCGGAATCCTTCGAGGGTCCTCATCACCAGCGCCACCCGGCTTTTCACCGGACAATCCCACCGCAAGCACCCCACGCCACTTCGTCGCTATGACCTAATTCGAGCGCCGGTCGCCGTACCGCCCCTCCGATCGCCCCGTCCGACGACCGACCCAGGAAGCCGCAGAAGCACTCTCGGGCCTACGTGTGCGGCACTATCGGCGCCCGTCGGGGCGGATGCACGTCGGGCTGCCGCAAACCCATGTGTTCGCCGCCGCCTGCGCCCACCTCCGCTCCCCCGGGCAGGGAGCCCGCTGGCGTAGTGCGGCCCAGCCCCATCCAGGTGCAGGTGGGCGAACTCCCGCGGACCGGAGTCCAGGTCTTCGGTGTCGCAAAAGTGACAGGTGATCACTCGGCGCGGCGCCGGCGCGACTTGGGAATGTCGGTGCGCGCGCCCTGACCGGGTCTGTTGTTCGCCCACGCGACGATTTCCGAGCGCTTCCACAGCGGGGTGCGGCCGATCTTCTCCACCGGCGCCGGCGCTTGCCCGCGGGAGACGTACCCGCGGAACGTCGAGACCGACAGCTCGGTACCGGTCTCCTCTTTGATCAGGTCGATGACCTGGTCGGTGGTCAGTCGATGCGGGTTCGCCATCTGGTGAGAGTCCTTCCTGTTCATCGCCTTCTCGGCGAGGCGGGTGGCAGTTCGGGTTGCAGTCCGGCGGTCGACCCGACAGACCGGCCGCGACACGACGCACGGCGGTGCGGGACTCTCGTCGGAGGGACCCGACAACGGCGTACTTGTACTGCCCGCACACGCGTTCGGGGGTCTGAAAGCGGTCCCTACCCTCCAACACTACAGCGCTAAATTGCAAGGTTCGGAACCCCTGGGAGAGGAGGCCTCCGGCTGGGGACACGACACGTCCCCGAACATCATCTGTCACTCCTCGAGCCGAAGGACCTGCTCGCTTGCGACAACAATGTCGACATGTCGTTGTCCTCACGGCCGATCTCGCGCACACTCTTTGCCGAGCGTGCGCACGGAAAATTCCACGTCGACGGTCCGCAGCCAATCGGTCAGGGGTGTCTCCGCGCGCAGCTGCCGCAGCGAGAACGACCTGCCCCGCCGGGGAGGGACAGATCAGTGCCGACTCGCCGGGGCAGTGACGGCACGCGGCATGGCACCGCCGTCGCACGTCCCGACATGGCCGTAGACGTAGACCTCCCGTGCGACCATGAGCTCACCCGGCGCCACACCTGGCCCCACCGCATGCCAGGCAGCATCGGGCAGGAGGCCACGTCCCGCCGAAGGTGAGAAGAAGTGCCCACAGTCACATCGCACGAACTCAGGCGCCACGACCTTCCTCATACCCGCCCCCACCGGTCACACCGAAACCGCTGAGCGCAAAACGCATTCCACATATGACGCCGTCGAGGAGCCTGCACCGCCGGTGGCACGGACACGGCGACACGGCCATCAACTCAGCGACAGATCGCCCCCTACGCCACCGTGTCAACCCCGTCGCCGCCTCGACCACGTACCCTGCCCGCTGGAGTAAGCACACAGGAGGAGAGACTGCATGGGGGTCGGATCGGTGCACGGAACACTCGTCGACTATGACGGCATGGACTATCGATGAGTGTCGGGCGCGCAGGTCACGACAGATGTGCGACAGGGCTTCGGCATGCCGGCTGTGGTCACGCGATGAAGCCCCACACCGTAGAGATCGCCGACGGCGTGTTCTTTGTGCACTCCGAGATGGTCAACTGGGTGCTGCTCACCGAAGGCGACGCGGTGACCGTGATCGACACCGGGTACCCGGGTCAGCCTGGCGAGGTCGAGGAATCGATCCGGGCTATCGGGCGGGACCCGCACGGCATCGAGGCCGTGCTCATCACCCACGCCCACGTCGACCACATCGGCAGCGCACAGTATCTCTCCGACACCTACGGGGCGCCGGTACTGGTACACCCCGACGAGGCCGCTCACGCCCGCCGGGAATGCCACGAGGTCGCGACACCCTGGGATGTGCTCAGCAATATCTGGCGACCCGGGGTCCTGCCCTGGGCAACAAAGCTGATTCGGCTGGGCGGCACTGCCAAGTACGGCATCGACTCCCCCACCCCGATGCCCGTACCCGGCGCCCTGACCTGCCCGGGCGCCCCGGTCCCGGTTCTCGCGCCCGGCCACACCTCCGGACACACCATCTACCACCTTCCCGATCGCGGTGTGGTGATCTCCGGGGACGCCCTGATCACCGGGCACCTGACCTCACCGATCTCCGGGCCCCAACTGCTGCCGCAATGGTTCGACCACGACCGCGGCACGGCCGCGGAGTCGCTGCGCATCATCGGAGAGTTGGACGCCGACATTCTCCTGCCCGGACACGGGCCGATCCATCGCGGCTCCGTCGCCGAAGCGGCCGCAACCGCACGAGAACGCGTCGGCGCCGCGCGGTGAGATCGGATCGCACTGACGCGAGAACTTTCGTTCCCACAGGGTCTTCGCGCACCACCTGGCCCGACGAACGGCGACACGTCGGGCCTGTCTGCCCTCATTGCAAGTAAGGCTGGCAGTGCGTGGCGATCGGGAGGTGTTGGGTGGGCGAGTTCTGAGCGTGTGGTTCTCGTCAGCCGAGGCGCATCAGAGTTCGCGGGCGGAAATCTCGACCCCTGCCCCGCGTAGCCTGTCGACGAGCACGTCACCGAGCGCGGTGGCCGGGGTGAGGACACCGGCCTCGTCGGGGAGCCGGTCGCGGTCGAGCACCAGGCTCAGCGCCGACTCCCCCAGCAGGACCGCGGTGGCCCGGTAGCCGGGATCGCCCTGCGCCGCCACCCGGGAGGCGTACCGGGCGCCGGTCGTGGTGGTGGTGTAGATGTCCATCGCGAAGTAGCCGTTGCGCTGGGTCTTGTCGCTGGGGCCCTCACCTGGTGAGGGGAGGAGGCGGTCGAGGACGTACCGGGTGGGCGGAGCGCTGAGCCCGAGGACGAGCCCGCCGAGGATGGCCGCGACACCGGCCGCGTAGAGGCGGGACAGTGGCGAGTCGCCGACGCTCATCACCTCCCGGTACTTGAACGTCCGGCCGTACACCCAACCACGCAGTGCGTTGCTGCGCCGCACGATGCGGGTGTTGTACGAGCCCATCACGAACGGGGCCTTCCACCCGCGGACCTGCGGGGCGATCTCGGCGCCGTCGACCAGTGCGACGTCGGATTGTCGGCCGAGGTCGGGTTCCTTGGTCCGGTCGGGGCTGAGCGAGTACGGGGACGCGGCAAGCCGGCGCAGGGCGGCATCGCCCCGGGAGAGGTCGATCTGGGTGCGCAACGTATCGATCGTCCCACCACTGACTCCGCCGCTCAGCGACGCCACCAGGGTGGTGTCGGTCAGTTCCCCGGCACCGTCAGCCTGGACTTTCTGGTACAGGACGTGCACACCCAGATCCGAAGGGACGGAGTCGTAGCCGCAGGAGTGCACGACCTTCACACCGTTGGCCCGGGCCTTCTCGTGGTGGGCGTCGATACTCTCGCGGACGAACAACACCTCCCCGGTCAGGTCGACGTAGTCGGTGCCGGCCGCGACGGCGGCGGTGACGAGTTCGGTGCCGTACTTCGCGTACGGTCCCACCGTGGTCGCGACAACCCTTGTGCGGGAAGCTAGCTCGGCGAGCGCGACAGGGTCGTCGGCATCGGCGATCACGATCGGCCACTCGGCCGCGCGGGCACCGAGCGCCGCCCGCGTGGCCTCGAGTTTCGCCTGCGACCGTCCGGCAAGTCCGATCCGCACACCGCCGGGGGCGGTGCGGGCGAGATAGTCGGCGAGCAACCTTCCCACGAACCCGGTGGCACCGTAGATGACGAGATCGAGTTCACGTCCGCTGTCAGTCATGCGCGGAAGCCTACAAGCGACGCCGGTCAGACAGAAGAGGTAGGTGTAACCCGGGGTAACTTGCATACCGGCGGCGTGGTGGGGCAGATCCCCTCAAACCAGCACCGAAGGGGACGTGTCATATTCCCAGTTCACGACCTGTTCCAGGTACGGGCGACGACGCGCCTTGTGGATGAGTTATCCAATTCCGTATGAGTGGCCCGGCATCGGGGGGTGAGGCCAGGCCACAACATAGTTTCTCGACACGGTTGCCGACGCCTCTTCAGGCACTTTCCGCAGTTCGTAGCAGTTGTCGAATAACCAACGAATCTCGACAAATTGGGGCCGGGTCGCGGTGATCGGACTTGTTCAGGTGCGGAGTGTGTTCCCGTGCTGCGAGAGCCGTGCGCCGCAGACATCGCGCATGACGCGCAGCTGGTGCGGATTGATCCCTGCTGGTTCGCTGTCCGCGCGGATCGCGGCGAGGCGCGCGAAGTACCGGCGGGGTGGGACTCCGAATCTTACGAAGATGTCCTCGGCGTTGCCGCCGCCGAATGGTGCCCAGACCTGTGCGAAGGCGATGATGTCGTGGTCACGTGTGTTGGTAATGTTCATGTTTCATTCTTCCGTGCCGGCGCTGCGATGACCCACGCTCCCTGGTCGTGATCCCCCGATGCAAGGCCTAGGGATTGGGAACACAGGCAGAGTAGGGAGCCGGTGATTTGCGTAGTCCGTTGGAGGCGCTGTCTGTGATGGGGTGGTGTGGGCAGGTGGCAGTGGAGACCTTGTGGGTCTTCCACTGCCACAACCACTGGTCGGACCCATGATTCGCGATGGCGAGTCCTGATCGGACGGCCGAGCCGAAAGTGGTGCTCGGTTGTCGGCTTCCGGTTTGAGTGTGGGCGGTCGCCCTGGTGGGGTTGTTATCCCTCCTCTTTCACGTTGCGCCCCGAGGCGTACATTTCGGCGAACGCGAGCAGTCCGGCGATGGCGGCGCACATGTAGGTGGGGATGGCCAGGGCTTCTTCGAGGTCGACGAGGATCGACCCTTGTCCGACGATGATGCCGAGCACCTGGCCGAACACCAGCACGAAGCCGCCGGCGAGGAAGGCGAGGAGAAACACTCGGAAGGCTTGATTGACGACTTGGGCGAACACGCGGGTTTTCAGCATGGGAACCAACTCTGCTGGGAGGGTGTCTAGGCGGGGAGGGGGATGTAGCCGACGGCCATGAAGACGCCGATGAACAGCACTGGGATCACGTAGTAGATGATCAATGGCTTGAACGTCTTGCTGGGGTCGATGCCGGCGATGCCGGAGGCGACGTAGATCGGCGGGGCTCCGGGCGGTGAGGCGCCCTCGGTGGAGGAGAAGACCAGCACGCATCCGGCGGCTATCGCGGGTGGCACGCCCGCGCTGACCAGAGTCGCGAACGCGACCGGTCCGATCGCGGCGATGGTCGCGGTCGAGGTCAGTGGTGCGGCGACGAGCATCACCAGGATTCCGACCAGGGTGGCGACGACGATCGTGGGCATGCCTCCGACGTTTTCGAGGAGCTCGGTGAGCTGGGCGGGTAGGCCCAGTGAGGCCAGCACGTTGGAGGCGGCGAAGGCGGCGACCATGGTCACGCCGACGACACCGACGCGGCTCGAGGTTTCACCCAACAGCGACCACCAGTCGCTGATCTTGCGGGGCAGGGCTTTCCAACCGATGGCGAATCCGACGGTGAGGATGAAGACCGGCAGCCAGGTGATCAGGCTGATCGCGCCCTCGGCGTCTTCGCCGACCCGGTCGCTGATGAATTGGCCGGTGGGGCCGATGGTGGCCAGGACGGGTATGGCGATGCCGACGAAGATGAGCAGCGATTGCCACCCGGAGGCGAAGCTTCGCCGCAGCGGCTGGATGTCGACCGCGTCCATCGGCTCGATGTTGTGCTTACGGATCAAGATGGTGACGACGATGAGCCGGTACAGCAGGCACCAGGCGCCGATTGCGAACAGGGGCACGACCAGGTCGTCCGCGGACAGCAGCGGTGCGACGGTGGCCGAGGTGGTCAGGATGAAGAAGGAACTGCTGAGCGGAAAGGTGATGCCCATGCCCGCGTTGCCGGCGACGATGGTGGCGGCGAGCGGACCGGAGACCTTCGATCGCTGCATCCAGGGGATGGTGACGGACCCGACGGTGGCGGTGATGGCCGAACCGGCGTGCGCGACCACACCGAACAGTCCGGATGCCACGGTGGAGGAGTATGCGGAGCCGCCGCGGTAGCGGCCGAGGAGGGAGCTGAGGATTGTGATCAGGCGGTCCATCACACCGGAGATCGACAGCAGGTAGCTCATGAACACGAAGGTCAGGGTCGCGAAGGTGACCTCTTCCTGCATGGCGTCGATGAGCCCGTGCCAGGCGATGGACACCGCCTCGGTGCCGCCGAACGCGGCGCAGGCGACGAAGCCGGCGATCATGGATTCGCCGATGTTGCGTTTGAGGACGGAGTTGAAGACGACGATCACGCCGATGAAGGCGATGAGCGCCCAGATCCCGCTCATGTCAGGACCGCGCAGTGGGATGTGCACGGGTATGCCGAGGTCGTGAGGAACATGTGAGGCCTTTCGCCGGTGAAAACCCACCGATCATGCAGGTCCGCACCCTGTGCGGGGGAACGGGTTTCGAGTATGCGGGGAGCGATGGTCGTGGTGGAGAGTGGGTCGTGGATGCGGGGGTGGTGCGCTAGTTCGCTGCGACGGCGGACTTGGCGGTTCCGGCGCGGATGGCGCGGCGGACGGCGGCTTCGCGTTCGGTGACCGCGCGGGCGGCCTCGGCGATCTCGTGTGCGCGGGCCTTCGGGACGACGGCGACACCGTCGTTGTCGGCGACGATCACATCGCCGGGGGCGACCACGACGCCGCCGACGGCGACCGGTTCACCGACCTTGCACGGTCCGTACTTGAACGGGCCCGCGGGGCTCAAACCCCGGGCCCAGACCGGGAATCCGACCTCCTCGAGCACGTCGACGTCGCGGACTGCGCCGTCGATGACCGCGCCGACGATGCCCTTGGCGAGGCTGCGCTCGGCCAGCAATTCGCCCAGTACGGCCCGGGAGACGTCGCCTTCGCCGTTGACGACCATGAAGTCGCCCGGTCGGGCTTCTTCGAGTGCTTCGTGCAGTCCGCGGTTGTCGCCGGCGCGGACCCAGACCGTCAGTGCGCGGCCGACGACGACGCCGGGGGTGTGGAAGACCGGGCTGATCGAGGTGGGGAGCAGGCCGAGGCGGTCCATGGCGTCGCCGGTGGCGGCGGCGGACTGGTCGGCGAAGACCTGCAGGATCTCGTCCGATACGTGGTCGGGGTTTTCGTGGGCGCGCTGTTCGTGCAGGTGGGCTGCGGCGGCGGTGATGATCGGGTCGACGCCGAGCTGGGTGAGCTGGTCGGCGGCGTCGCGCAGCTCGTGGCCGCGGCGGGAGGCGTGCTTGATCGTGCCGTCGTAGAGGCGGTCGATGATGGCGTCGCCCAGGACCAGCTCGGCCCGCATCTGGTCCTTGACCCAGTCGCGGGCGCCGGCGGCCTCGCCGGCGTCGAGGGCTTCGCTGATGACCGAGGCGAGGCCCTTCATGAAGACGCTGCGCAGCAGTTTGCGGTTGGAGGCGTCGCCGGGTTCGTCGTTGCCGATTTCCACTGGAGCACCAAGGTTTTCGAACAGTCTCGCGGTGGCCTGTCGGCCGTTTCCGCTGATCACGACCGGGGTGGCGGAGCCGTGGACCGGGACGGGACCGACGACGGCGACGTCGGCGAAGGTCGCGCCCGCGGCGATCACAGGTGCCGCGGCCGACCGCTTCGTCGCGGCGGACGCGACGTTCATGTCCGCGTACACCGAGGTGGCCGCGAGGTAGGCGGCGGCGTCGATCGCCACCTTCTCCGAGGCCCGTGCCCCGGTGAGACTCAGCACGAATTCCGCGCCGTCGACCGCGTCGGCGATCGTGTCGAACTTGGTGACCCCCTGCGGGCTGTCGGAGGTGAACGGGTCATAGCCGCGAACGGTGTGACCAGCGGCGATGAGGCCCTGTGCGTACAGCGAGCCGGCCTCGCCGAGCCCGAGGATGGTGATGACCATGAGAGGGGTCCTTCCAGATGAACCGTGACTTGAACAAAGAATGGATGTTCCATACAATGGAACTTAGATCCATATGATGGGTATCACTGTGCATCGCGGTGTGTGACCTGTCAAGAGCCGGCCGGGGCGATGGGCCCCGCTAGAGTTGGGGAGTGCGGAGATGCGAGCTGTGAAAGACCCGACCGAGGCGACGGCGTCGACGCCGTCGACCATGCGTTCCCTCGAACGCGCTCTCGACGTCCTGGACCTGCTCGACAACGCCGCCCGGCCGTTGCGCCTGACCGACGTGGCCCGCGAACTCGGGCTTCCCAAGGCCACCGCGCAGCGGATCCTCGGCACCCTCGAGGCCCGGGGGCGGGTGGAGAAGGTCGACGGCGGTTTCGGCACCGGGATCGCAACGCTGTTCGGTGCGCACTCGTACATGAAGTCGAACCGGCTGATCCTCGCCGGCCGTCCCGTGCTGCGCGATCTGGCCGAGGAAACCGGCTACACCGCCTCGCTGTACGTGCGAGTGGGCTACACCCGGGCGGTGGTGGCCCGCGTCGAGGGACGCGTTCCGCAGCGCTATCAGTTGCCCATCGGCGAACGGCTGCCCCTACACCTGGGCGCCGGGAAAGTCCTGGCCGCCGGGATGACGGCAGACGAGATCGACGAGATGTGGCGCACGCTCGACGATCCGCGCTACGCCTCCGGGCAGACCGTGGACCGGGCCGAGTTCGACCGCGAGCTCCAGAAGATCCGCAGCGAGGGCTACCGGTACGCGACCGGGGAACGGCTGGTCGGGATGGCCTCGATCGCCGCGCCCATCCTCGACCGCGACGGCACCTACCTCGCCGCCGTGCAGATCAACAGCACCGCCGCCGAGGTCGCCGACCAGATCGACGAGCTGAGCATCGCGGTGCGCCGCGCCGCCGACTCCGTCGGCCGCCACCTGCACTGACACCCCGCCGCCGGCGTCTGCGTCGGCGGTGCGCGGGTACACCTCCTCCCTGCCCACCGGGGCCCGGTTTCGCATCGGCACTTGACCCGAGCCTGTGACCTGAGCAACACTGAACTCGTTAAGTGAAATTTAGTTCCATAGTATGGAACTGTTGGTGAGGATGTATCCCTGTGAAGCCCGACAACGGTGGCCCCGGCACCGCACCGGCCGGTGTGCACGCACCGATCCGCGAGCAGTGGCTCGGACTCGTCGACGAACCGCTCGTGCCGTCCGGCATGCCGATCGTCGACGCCCACCATCATCTGTGGGATCGCCCCCGCAACCAGTACCTGCTGCCCGAATATCGGGCCGACCTGGACACGGTGCCCGCGGTCGCCGCGACCGTGTTCGTGCAGTGCCGCTCGCATTACCTTCCGGCCGGCCCGGAGGCACTCAAACCCGTCGGGGAGGTCCGCTTCGCCCGGGCGGTCGCCGAATCGGCCCACCGCACGCGTCCGAATGGACCGCACGTCGCGCGCGGGATCGTCGCCGGTGCCGACCTGACACTGGGCGACCGCCTCGGCGGCGTCCTCGACGTCCTCGACGCCGACGCCGGCGGGCGGCTGCGCGGCATCCGGAACCAGACCGCTTGGCATCCCGATCCCCGTGTCACCAGCTCCCCCTTCCCGCCTGCCCCGAACAAGCTGCTCGACAGCGCTTTTCACGGCGGCGCCCGCATGCTCGGTACCCGCGGTCTGAGCCTGGACGTGTGGGCGTATCACACCCAATTGGGTCAACTGCGGGACCTGGCCCGCGCCTGCCCGGACACCACCATCGTCGTCGATCACCTCGGCGGACCGCTCGGTGTCGGCCCGTACGCCGACACCCGCACGAGCGCGTTCGCGGACTGGGCCCGCGATCTCGCCGCGGTCGCCGCCTGCCCCAACACCGTGCTGAAACTGTCCGGCGCCGGAATGCGCGTGTTCGGGTTCGCCTTCGATCAACGCAGCCGGCCACCGACCTCCGACGAACTCGCCGCCGCACTGACCCCGTACCTCGACCTCGCCCTCACCCTGTTCGGGCCGCAGCGGTGCATGTTCGCCAGCAACTTCCCCGTCGACAAGGGCATGTTCAGCTACCGCACCCTCTGGAATACGTACGCGAAAGCCGCTGCACCCCTGAACCAATCAGAACAAGAGCACCTCTTCCACGGGACCGCCGACGCCGTCTACCGGCTCGGCCTGCCCCTCTCCTCGACACACGCCAGCACTCAGGAGCACGTTCATGGCTGACCAGCCCACCGTCCCCGACGACACCGAAACCTTGGAAAGGTCCACCATCCGGCGGATCTCGATTCGCCTACTTCCCTTCCTCGTCCTCGGCTACCTCATCGCCTACATCGACCGCTCCAACGTCGGGTTCGCCAGCCTGCAGATGAACGACGACATCGGCCTGAGCGCCTCCGCATTCGGACTCGGCGCCTCGGTGTTCTTCCTCGCCTACGTCCTGCTCGAAGTGCCCAGCAACATGGCACTGAACAAGGTCGGCGCCCGACTGTGGATCGCCCGGATCATGATCACCTGGGGCATCCTCGCCGCCGGCATGGCCTTCGTCGTCGGACCGACCTCCTTCACCGTGATGCGGTTCCTCCTCGGCGCCGCCGAAGCCGGATTCTTCCCCGGCGTCATCTTGTATCTGACGTTCTGGTTCCCGCCCTCCTACCGCGCCCGCGTCATCGCCCTGTTCAGCATGGCCATCCCCCTCGCCAGCGTCCTCGGATCCCCCATCTCCGGCTACCTCCTAGGCCTCGACGGACTCCTGGGCCTGCGCGGGTGGCAATGGCTGTTCATCATCGAAGGCCTGCCCGCCGTCATCCTCGGGATCCTCGCCCTGTTCGTGCTGCCGTCGCGGCCCTCGACCGCGAAATGGCTGCCCACCGCGGAACGGGAATGGCTCGAAGCCGCACTGCGCGCGCAGGAAACCGTCGTCGAGAACCACCACACCCCGCTGCGCAAGGTCCTTCTCAGCCGCAAGATTCTGCTGCTCTCGCTGGTCTACGCCTCCACCGCCGCCATCAGCCAAGGACTCTCGCTGTGGCAACCGCAGATGATCAAAAGCTTCGGACTCACCAACACCCAAATCGGATGGGTGAACGCGATCCCCTTCGCCGTCGCCGTCGTCGGCATGATCATCTGGGGCCGCATCTCCGACCGCCGCGCCGAGCGAGTCCGCTCCACCGCCCTGCCCATCGCCGTATCCGCGATCGCCCTCGCCTTCGTCCCCCTCATCGTCTCCCTACCGATCTTCCTGATCGTCCTCTCCACCGTCCTGATCGGCACCTACGCCGCCAAAGGCCCGTTCTGGAGTCTGTCGACCGAATGGCTCAGCAAACGTGAAGCCGTCGCCGGCGTCGCCATGATCAACTCACTCGGATCCCTCGCCGCATTCGGCGGCAACTGGGTCATCGGAGCGATCAAAGACCACACCGACAGCTTCGCCCTCGCCATGATCCCCCTGATGATCCTCGCCGCCGTCAGCGTCATCACACTGCTCATCGCCGCCTACTTCGAAGGCAGAGGAAAACACGACAACCACACCCCCGAAAAGGTTCCCAGCACCGTCGCACACTAACCGGAGCCTCCCGACATCGTCCGGTCAAGTCAAATGGTCCGCTGTCGCGAATCGATAGATTCTCGACACGTCGCGTCGGTCAGTCATGATGGTCATGGCTTGCCCTTGGTCTCGGATGCGGCGCCGTTCCACGCGTGAGATCGTGATCGACGAGCAGTATCCGTCGCCTCCTGAACAGGTCGAATCGGTGGTAGCAGCGCCCACCACACCGACGGTCCTACCCTCACGGCACCGACGAACGAACCAAACGAGCGAACCCAACTCTGTCGGCGGGGTTGCACACCGAACCCGTACGAGTTAACCCCTTGATATATCCGAGAATCCCGGAACTCGCACGCATTTGAATGTTGGCGATCGCGTAATGCTGCATCCGGAAGGTTATCTGTAGCTGAACCGACGCCCTCTCCGACGTGCATGACGTAGCGCGAAATCCCCGAAATTGCGTCGTAGATGGGATTACCTTCTGCTGTCCATCACGGAACAGGAGGTTCTAAATGCGGGTGCAGCGAGTGCTAATGCCGGCCGTAGAGTTCGAGTCTTGGACGGTGCTCGGAGATGACCAGATCCCGGTGGAGCCGATCGAACGCGTCCTGTCGTATCTGGTGTCGATCGAGAAGTCACCGAACACGGTCAAGGCATACGCGCACGACTTGAAGGACTGGCTGACCTACCTGGGTCGACACAGGATCGACTGGCAGTCGGCGACGCTGGAGGACGTCGCCGGGTTCGTGGCCTGGCTTCGGATGCCCCCACCAGCCCGAGACGGCAGGGTGACGGCGCTGCCGACGATGCAGCCGTACTGCTCGGCCCGCAGCGTGAACCGCAAGTTGGCCGCACTGACATCGTTCTGCGGGTTCCATGCTCGTCACGGTGTCGAACTGTCGGCGTCACTGATCACGATGCAGCCAGCCGGTCGCGGTGGTGCGGCGACTTCGTACAAGCCGTTTCTGCACCACGTGAGCAAGCGCGGTGTCGAACGGCGTCGGACGATCAAACTGAAGACTTCTCGCCAGATACCGAAAGTGCTTACTGTTCAACAGGTCCAATCGATTCTCGACTCCTGCGAGCACCTGCGGGACCGGTTGTTGTTCGCTCTGATGCTCGACACCGGGATCCGAGTTGGCGAGGCCTTGGGTCTGCGTCACGAAGACTTCGCCATCGCCGAGAAGACGGTGACGGTCATGCCGCGCCATAACGATAATGGCGCCCGCGCCAAGGCGGGAGCGCGAACGATCCCGGCCAGCGCGGAGCTGATGCGCCTGTATGCCGACTATCTCAATCAGGAGTACGGGGCACTCGATTCGGACTACGTGTTCGTCAATCTCTGGTCGGCACCGCGCGGCCGCCCATGGTCGTACTCGGCCGTCTACGACCTGGTCAAGCGTCTGCGGACACGCACCGGAGTTGACTTCGGGCCGCATCTGTTTCGACACACCTACGCGACCTGGTTGCTGCGCCGCGGTGCCGCCATGGAATCGGTGCAGTCCCTGTTGGGCCATGCCTCGATCACCAGCACGATCGACACGTACAGCCACCTCACGGTCGAGGACGCCCGGCAGACGCTCGAATCTGCGGGCTGGTTCACCGGACGGGAGGTCCGACTGTGACAGTTACTGACAAAGCATCGAGGCAATCTGGGCTGCTGGAACAGTTGATGTCCGCCGTTCGGGCCGAGTTCCGCACCGAGATCCTAGCCCCCGCCCCGGACGATCCGGTCTTCATCACCGACGCGTGTGTGGTCGCCGACTGCGACCGACCGGCGGGACCGACGCGAGGGATGTGCAACCCCCATGCCCTCCGGTTCCGCAAGCGCGGCAAGCCGCCGATGGCGGACTTCCTCGCCGACCCCGGCCCACCGGTGCGGGGACGCAGCTCGTTGGCCGTCTGCATCGTTACCGGCTGCCGATACGGGCGAGGCGCCAAGAACGGGCTGTGTTCGAGGCATCTGTATCGGTGGGAGCGGGCCGGCAGGCCCGATGTTGCAGAGTGGGACGCACCTGACATGACCCCGAGTGACACCACGGCGGCCGAGTGTCGACTGCCGTTCTGCAATATCTGGGTCAATCCGACGAAACTGTTTTGCATGGGCCACGAGGGTCGCTGGCGGTATCAGGGCCAGCCGGACCCGGACCGCTTCATCGCCGACTGCGAACTTATCGGAACCGCCCGCATCGATCTGCGATCCCTGGACCCGCAATTGCGCTTGGAGTTTCAGTACTCGTTGCAGTGCCGGCGCGACTCCCGCTCCCGCACCGCCGCTCCGCGCGTGGTGATGGCTGTAGTCCGTCTCGTCAAGAAGCGCGGCGTTGTCTCGCTGCTGGACCTGTCCGAGCACCAGTGGCGCGAGCACGCAGGGGCGCGTGGCGTTGAGTTGATCGGGTTTCTGCTCGATGCCCGTGATGCGGTGGAATCGCTGCGGGATGGGACGGGCTGGGACGTCGAGTTTTCCAAGGATGTGTGGCGGCTGTATAAATTGCCCGGCCTCACCCTTCCCGCCGGGCGTCCCTGCTCACGCTCCCATTTGCGGTTCGATCGCATCGCCCAGCCCTGGCTGCGTGCACTGGGAAAGCGATGGACGCGGCTGCGACTGTCGTCCGGGCTGAGCATCGGCGCAGCTCGGAGGGGGGTCGATGCGCTCAACAGCTTCAGCAGCTTCCTCACCAGCGTCGGCATCGACGCAATCGACGAGATCGACCGGCCTCTGCTGGAACGCTATCTCGCTTTCCTGATGTCACAGCCTGGCGGGAACGGCTCGAAGAAGGCGCGGATCGGCCCGCTCAACGTGTTCTTCCAGAACATCCGACAATACGGATGGGACGACACACTGCCCGGTACCGCGGCGACACACCTCCCACCCCGAGACAAGTCGACCGTCGCCTCGCCGAGTACGTCATGACCCAGATAGAGGCCCCCGCCAACCTGGACCGCTGGCCCAACCCGGCAGGTCGGCTCATCACACTGATCCTCTCCCGCTGCGGTCTGCGGATCTCGAGCGCGTTGACCCTCGACTTCGACTGCCTACTCCACGACAGCCAAGGCGCCCCCTATCTCCGCTACTTCAACACCAAGATGCGACGCGAGGCTGCCGTGCCTATCGACGAGGAACTCGAAGCGGCCATAGGCGAACAGCATCAACGGGTCCTGCACCGATGGCCGGACGGGACACCCTGCCTGTTCCCCCGACCCAACGCCAACGTCTCCGGCCACACCCCGCTCTCGGACGGCACCTACCGGCATATGCTCAACCGATGGCTCGAGACCTGCGAGATCCGCGACGAACACGGCCGACCGGTCCATCTGACGCCCCATCAATGGCGGCACACCTTCGCCTGCCGGCTCATCAACCGTGACGTCCCCCATGAGGTCGTCCGGGTCCTTCTGGACCACGATTCACACGAGATGACCTCGCACTATGCCAAGCTCACCGACGAGACCGTGCGGCGGCACTGGGAACAGGCAACCAAGGTCAACATCAAGGGCGAGCGTATCTCGATCGATCCGGAAGGACCTCTGGCCCAAGCGCAATGGGCTAAGGCCCGCTACAGCATGGCGACACAAGCGTTGCCGAACGGATACTGCGGGCTGCCGTTGCAGAAGACCTGCCCGCACGCCAACGCATGTTTGAGCTGCCCGGTCTTCCTCACGGGCCCGAAGTTCCTGCCCGAACTGCGTGAGCAGCGCCATCACACCCTCACGCTCATCGACGTGTCGGAACGCAACGGCCAGGCCCGCATGGTCGAGATGAACAAGCAGGTCCTGACCAACCTCGACCGGATGATCAGCGAAGTCGAGAAGACAGACGCAGAAGAAGAGGGGGCCCCGAATGCGCGCTGACAACTCCCGTCATGTCGTCGCCTCCGCTCGGCGCCGAGCAACCGCGACGCGCCGGCGTGCCGTCGCCACGCTGCGCAGGATGGATAATGCGGGACAACGGATTTCGTTCGATGCGGTCGCACGGGAAGCCCGAGTTTCACGCTCCTGGCTCTACAAACAGCCCGACCTGCGCTCCGAGATCGAACGGCTGCGTGACCGGCAGAATCCATCACCTACCGCTCAGCGGGTTCCAGATCGGCAACGCGCATCCGACGCATCGCTTCGTCGGCGGCTCGAGGTCGCAACACAACGAAACAGCGAACTGGAGACCGAAAACCGACAGCTACGCGCGGCCCTCGCCATCGCCCTCGGTGAACAACGGGTCGCAGCCGTCATCGAGTGCAATCCCGACACGCCGAGAAGAAAATCTCGAACCCTCAGCGGGCCATGCTGACGGCTGCGTCGTCAACACTGTCACCACGCATCCGCGCAGGTCGGCGATGCGGACACTGACCGAGCTGAAGATAAGCAGGGGGTCTCGAAGTTCAAAATCCTCAACATCGACGAGGACGGCCATGCACTCATCGAGTCCCTTGCTGAACAGCCCAGGAAAATACGCCTTCAGCGTCGCGGTGAAGTTTCTCGTCCCGGCGAAGTCCTAATCGTCTCTGTCAGAGGGACGATCTACTCTGACAACCGCGACGAGCAACAGGTCGCCACTCACTGCCCAGACCGGTGATCTGATCACCGGTCCTGATCTGCGGTCTTCCGCGGATTGGCGTGCGTGGCGGCCTGTTTCTCTTTGGATCTGGGTGAATCCGCCATCACTCGGCCTGCACCTATAGGGCCCCACTCATGGGTAGCTGTGTACCGATCCGCCTCCGGCGGTCGATACACAGCGCAGGAGGGGTGCTCTTCCATTCAACTGAGCCCGTTTCCGACCAAGGAGTTCGCCATGTTGGACCTGGGATTCTTCTCTGCCTTCCCTCAGCTCCTCGACGCGTGGGTGGCAATAGGCAACGCGATCCAGTGGTGGCAGTCGCTTCCATTCACCTAACCCCGGAGGTGATGACGTGATTCCGATCCCCCGTAACCGCGGGCGATACGTAGTTGTCGGGGCCAACTTCAACGAGTGGAGGACGCCATGGACGACCTGAGTCTTTGGGGCATTCCCGAGTGGGCGCAGCCCGCCTTCTACGCGATCGCCAACGGTCTGGCACAGATCGCCTACTGGTGGTTCAGCGTCACGTGAGAGCAGCGTGAACATACGCTTGACGAATCGGCTGGTCTTCCGCATACCGGAACCGTAAAGGTCGCCCGAGCTGCGCAAATGGGGCGCACAATCGGCCCATGCGGCTGATCGCGCCGATGTTGGCCACCCCGGGTGAACCACCCGAGCAAATCGACGGTGCCTGGGCCGCGGAAATGAAGTACGACGGCTGCCGCCTCTTGGTTGCGGTCGGCGGCGATGAGCCGCCGGTGTTGTGGACCCGCAACCTCAACGTCGTCACCTCCTCGTACCCGGAGGTGGCCGAGGCGTTGGCCGATGTGTTCGGCGGTCGCGGCCGCATCGTGCTCGACGGCGAGGTCGTGGCCCTTGTCCAGGGTCGGCCGTCGTTCGCGCGCTTGCAGAAGCGGATGACGACCCTGCGCCCGTCCACCGCCGTGCGGCGGCAGGTGCCGGTGACATACCTTCCGTTCGACGTTCTCCGGCTCGACGGTGGAAATCTGATGGCGGCCCCGTATCTGGAGCGCCGCGCCGCTCTGACCGACCTCGGCCACGAGTTGCACGTCGCCGGCCTGCCCGTACAGGTCATCCCGCACTGGGTGGGTGTGGATAGCGCTGTCATTCTGGAGGCCGCTCAAAATGCGTCGATGGAAGGTGCACTTTTCAAGAAAGTTTCGTCGACGTACCAGCCCGGCAAGCGCGCCCGGTCATGGCGGAAAGTACTTCTGCGCACCAGAAGCTCGGCCCTGGTGATCGGCTGGATTCCCGGAGGCGGTGCGCAGCGCAACATGGTCGGTTCTCTCGTCCTCGGCGCCTACGATGACCAGGGCGTTCTTCGCTATGTGGGCCATGTTGGGACTGGATTTTCTCAGGCGGTGCGCCGCCAGCTGAAGGAGAAGCTGGCGACCCTCGAACGCCGCACCAGCCCACTCGGCACCGAGTCCGCGGCCGCGGAGGAGCACGGGATCGTGCGCTGGGTCGAACCGGTGATCGTCGTGGACGTCGCGTATCGCGAATACCAGCCGGGCGGGCTTCGGCATCCCAGCTTCAAGGGGCAGCGAGGAGACCTCGATCCGGAGTCGATTACCCGGGATTCCCTGTGACGGAACCGTATCCGTAATCAGAGGGAAGCCGCCGGCACCTTCCCCGGCGTCAGCGGCTCCTCATCCCAGCCAGGAACGCTACGCAATGTAGGTCTTACCCGGTCAGGGGTGACAGTGACGCCATATCGCCTCTCGGCAAGTGGTCGCTCGCAGCGACTTTTCTGATGTGGTACCCGGGGTATGAGCGCCACCGTCAGCCTCTTCAACAGCGGCGGAGCGGGTGGTATTCCGACTCGCCGGCCAACTCGCACCGCGGCGGCCGGTCAGAAATTGATGACGCCATAGGCAAGGGGGTTCGGTGTATGCAGCGGGTCGGGCTTACCGATGAGGGGGTGATCGGTAAGCGGCTCACCGAGAATGGCCAGGCCGCCGCGGTGCAGGGTCAGCCCGGTGATCGATGCCACCAGGACAACCGTCTTGTCGTGAACCATGAGGACGATCGTTGATGCGGCGACGTGATCGGCACGGAACTTCCACACTCCGCGTCCCCGCTCCCACAGTTCTTGCGGCGTGAGATCCGGGGAGTAGCCGATGTGCGTTCGGCTGAGGGGGTCGTCGGTATCGGCGGGTGAGGATTCGTCGAGCCTGACCCGAACTGCGGTGATCCGTGGTGGGAGCTGCTTCGGGCGGAATCCCTGCAGCTTGGACAACGACCCTCTCTCGCGGTCCCGAGGCAGGTGGATAAAGGCGGGATAGTGCCTACCTGCGAGGTTGACCGAAGGCAGTTCACCGGTCGCGGAGAAGCGCTGTTGCTCGCAGAATTGCACGCGCCGCTCGATATCGTCTTGCAGGGGTGTGTCGACGATGTCGAAGCCGAGCTTCTTCAACGCCCATGCGATCTCGTGATGATGCCGCCCGGGAAGATACCGGTCATGAAAGTGCCCGGCATCCTCCAGCACGGCCGAATGCATCTCCTCCCGGCAGTCCTGCGGCAGCGCATCGAGGATGCGCAGCATGCACGCGCCGAGCAGGCTCGATATCGGCTCGCTCAGCGTGGGACGATGCTCGACGGTCGCGATGGCGGCGTACACGCTGACCATGCGAACGAAGTATGCCTCCACCAGTGGGAAGATCTCGTCCCACCACTCGACGGTCTCGGCCGCCTTGCCGCAGAACAGGGCGTAGTGCGGGCTCTCATCGAGAATGCGGACCGCGGCCGCGGCCGAATCGTCCAGCGCGTCGAGAATCAGTTGTGCGTGCTCTGTGCTCTCACACTTGTCGCACGGGTGGGCGAGCACACGGAAGGTGGATTCACTGCGCCGAAACCTACGATGACCGCAGCTGTAGACGAGGCAGCCAGGGGCTACGCAGTACAGGCATGCGTGGAGATCCCCCTGCTTCCACGTCGCGTGCGATCGCCGTTGCAGCGGCGTTTCTCGCCACTCGTGACCGACGGGGCAACGCCACCACAGCATCTCGTGCGAGGAAGCCGTGGTCGAATCAAGATCGACCCCGGCATTGCGGGTCCGATGTAGTTGCCGAAACAGTTCTGGGTGCTCATCTTTGAGACGCATACCGGTGCATGCTCCTGTTCTGAGGCAGGTGCCGTCAGTGGGCGTCGTGGAAGGCCTGCTCGACCTCGGTGGGGATACGGCCGCGGGAGGAGAGCTCGTAGCCCTGCTCGAGCGCCCAAGCGCGGATCTTCTTCGTTTCGTCCCGCGGCCGCTTCCGGGCAGTGGGGTTACCTGGTCGGTCCGCGCGGTGCTTGCGGCCGCCGACCCGGGTGGAGTGCGCGATGTAGTACTCGAAGGTCTCGCGGAGTTCCTTCGCGTGCTCGTCTTTCAGGTCGATCACGTACTCGACGCCGTCGACTGCATAGTGGATGCTCTCGCCGTCCTCACCGAAGGCGGTGCCGTCGATGTCGTCGACCATCTCCACTACGACCTTGCGTGCCACAGATTCACTCCTTCGCTGGTACGGACCAGACGACAGTACTGGGCTCAGCGCCCCGATCGGACCACGGGAACTTGTGGCCAAGGCGCCGTGTGGCGCGGGCGCAGTGGGACTGCGCGGCTTCGGCGGCATCGGAGGAGATGTCGTACCCCGTCGCTACGCTGCGCGGTATGGGCGAGAGCGCAGTGTCGAATGCGGCGATTGCCGATGCGGCGGAACTGCTGACGCAGAAGGCGGACATGCTGCTCGAACGTCTGGCGGACCGGGTGATGGCCGCTCCCACGCCGGGTTCGAGGGCCTGGTACGCGCACCGGAGCACCGCCGCGGACTCGGTGAAGGAACGGTTGCTGGTGCGGATCGCGATCGCGCACCAGGCGCATTTCGACCTCGCCGAGGACATTGCTCGCGCCCGTGCGGCCGGCGCCGGGTGGGCAGAGATCGGCGAAGCCACCAGCCTGACCGCCCACCAGTCCCGCAAGCGGTGGGACACCACCCCGGCCGCATCGCGCCGGCAGGAAACCGGTCAGCTCGCCATCTGGTGATCCCTGATCGCCGTGCAGCCTGGTCTACGTAAGCCGCTATCTCACGGGACATTCCAGGTGCCCGCGCCGGGCAGTGCCGTGACGGCAACGCCGGACCTGCCGTCGACCGTCATGGCGGCAACCAGGGTTCCCGAGCCGGTTACGACGGGAGTCGGCTTGACCGCCGGGACCACGGTTCCTCCCACTCCGGTCGACAGGTTGCGCCAGTGCACGGTGCAGAAGCAGTAGCCGACGAACTCGGTGATACCCCGCCTCTCCGGGTCGGTGCGCACCGTCACCTGCGTGTAGACGAGGCTGGGCAATCCCGTGGGCAGAGTCGTGATCCCGACGACTGGCACCGGAAGGGCGGTGTCCGCGGGCGCTGCGCTCGCGACCGGCGCCGCGCTGAGGAAGAGGGCACCCAGTCCGACCAGGACAGCGGTGATCGACATCCGGCGTCCGGGTAGGGCGTGCGAGGTACGGCGTCGCATCGGATCTTCCTCCCATGAGGACCCTCATTTCGGTTCGCTCGCGGACACGATCGGCGGCGCGGGCGAGGGGTCACCGATGCCGTCGTCACGCTCTCGTCATTCGTTACTTTCCGGCCTCACCGGGGACAGACCCCGAACTCCGCCCAGGCGCACCGCGTCCGGCAACCCCAATCCCCACCGGGCCCTCGAGCTCCAGCTATCACTCAAAAGTGATATCATCTAGGTGTGATAATCTCGCGCGGTGGGGAAGTGGACCGTAGAGGTGGGGCTGGTCGAAGAGTGGCTGCTGGCACTGGATCAGTCGTCGTACGAGCAGGTGGTGGCCGCACTCGAGCTACTCGCGGAACGTGGACCGCAGCTCGGCCGACCGTTGGTCGACACGGTGAAGGCGTCCCGTCACAAGAACATGAAGGAACTGCGGCCGGGGTCGAGTGTCCGCTCTTCAGCTGCGGGTGCTGTTCGCGTTCGACCCCGAACGAAAGGCGATCCTGCTGGTCGCCGGCAACAAGGCCGGACAATGGAAAACCTGGTACAAGGTCAACATCCCGATCGCCGATGACCGCTTCGCGGCCCATCTGGACGAGTTGGAAGGTAGGTGAACACGATGGCAAAGAGTCTCGAGCAGTTGCTCGCCGAGCGTCCGGTCGATCGCGGCGCGGTCGAGGCGCACAAGGCCCGCATGATCGAGCAGGTGCGGGCGTATCGACTTCAGGAGCTGCGCGAATCGGTGGCGATGACACAGAAGCAGCTGGCCGAGCGGCTCGGAGTCGGGCAGAACCGGGTGTCCAACATCGAGCACGGCGACCTCGAGCGTGTGCAGATCGACACGTTGCGCCGGTATGTCGAGGCCGTCGGCGGAGCCCTACGCGTCGAGGTCGAGCTCGGCGACGAGCGCTTCCAGATCGCGTAATCGACGGTCGGGGATAGCCCAGATGATGTTCGGCTGACGACTCATGGTCCGTTCTGGCCGGAGGCCAGTCCGGTGGTGGGATCGTGCTCGCCCGCGAAGGCGGCCTTGGCGGTATTCAAGTAGTGCTCGGCTTCCCCGCGGCTGCGGGCCTGGAGGTCGTAGCCGAGGCGGGTGACGATCTCTGCCGGTGTGGTGTCGAACCTGTCCATCGCGTCGTGATCGTCCAGAATCCAGGCAGCGGCCTCCCGCTCGCCGGACGACCAGGGTTCGGCGGCCGTCCACCCGCGGCGGTGCACGGCGCGGGCGCGGGCAACCCAGTCGGCGAGCCGATTCCGGCGCAGGGCGTCGACACCGCCATTCGCATCCGCGTCCATCGCCCAGATCGTTTCGACGAGGCGGCCGATCGGCCAGTCCTCATCCGGGGATGGAGCGGGCTGCGCAGCCACAGGAGCAATCGCATCGTCCGCGATGGGCGCGGAACTTCTCACCGCGCGGAGCGCCTCGGGGAACGTCGTTCCGGGGTGGGCGGCCTGATAAGCGCGGGCGGCCTTCTTCTTCGCGGAATTCTTCGTCATCGCGGCGGTCCAATTCACTACTCGAGGGCGACGCCCCGCATCCGCCGCCACGGTCAGTGACGGATCGGCTGTCGCAGATCCAGCGGACCTTGCCCTCGAGTGCCACCGAAAATGATGATGCGGGCATCACGGCGGCTCGGGGTCAGCCGTGCAACAACCGGCTCTGACCACGAACCTAGCAGCATCCGACGACATCACCTGCGAAGCGGTTCCGCATCCACCACCCACCTCGACCGACCGACCGCCTCGAATCAGACGCGTAAATCACGCCGCCGTCAGTCGTTCCCTCGGAACCAGCAGCGCAAGAAGGGCGATGATCAGGCCGCCGCCTGCGAGGTACAGCCCCCAGCGATCGGTGAGCACGATGTCGTAGTTGTCCCGGAGGTCGTCGCCGACACGCTCATTGAGCCGCCACCCGAACACCGCGAGGGTGCCGATCCCCACGATCACGCCCAGCCACCCGGCCGCACGTGAACCCACCAGCGCGGCGACCAGCAGCAAGTCGGCGTACCCAGTCGGCTACGCCGAGAGCTCCCAGCTCTTTACGGTCGCCATGGGACTGAATACCGAGGGGTCGACGTCCGACTGGATCGGCTTGGCATCGAGGGCACGCTGTGGCCAGTCACGGTTCGCCAGTGCCGGCTTGCCTAGCGAGATCACCTGGGCGGAGCCGTTCTCGATCAGCGCGTCTGCTGCCGCGGGGTCACCGAGTTGCCCGTTGGCGATAACAGGCAAGCCCGAGTACTTCGTCGCGAAGGCTGCAAGCGTGGTGCCTGAGTCCGCGAAGGCAGGTGCGGTGGCATCGAACTCGGTGGTGTGGATGTAGTCGACGCCGGTTTCGGCCAGCCCCTGGAAGATCTCCGCAGCGTCGGACTCACCTCCGGCCCAACGGTGATTGTAATCGCTCACCTTGGATTGCGAAATCCGCACTCCCACAGTGACCTTGGAGCCAACCACCTGCCGAACTGCGGCGATGACCTCTCGGTAGATCTTCAGTCGGTTGGCGAGGGATCCGCCGTACTCGTCATCACGCTGGTTCATGTAATCGGTGAGGAACTGGTCGAGCAGATAGCCGTTGGCGCCGTGGATCTCCACCCCGTCGAATCCGGCGGCTACCGCGTGCTGGGCAGCCTGGGCGAATCCAGCGCACACGTCGTCGATGTCCCGCAGAGACAGGGCGCGCGGCGTCGCGTACGGGCCTGTACCTCCGTAGAAGCCCAGTTGCTCGCCGAGTGGAGGTGTCGTCGAGGGTGCGACCGTTTCGGTCACGTACCTGTTGCCCTGGGACTGCGCACCCGCGTGCATCAGCTGGGCGAAGATTCTTGCGCCAGCGGTGTGAACCCGCTCAACCACGGGCTTCCACGAGTCCGCGTGCTGGGCTGTCGCTAATCCGGGCTGGTTCAGATACCCCTGGCTGTACTTCGTGTCGGGATAGATGCCTTCGGTGATGAGAAGGCCGAACCCTCCCTTCGCGAAAACCTCGTAGTACGACGCGATCGACTCGTTCGCCGACCCGTCCTCGTCGCCGCTCACCCGTGTCATCGGTGCGAGTGCAACGCGATTGGCCAGCTCCGTCGGTCCCAGCTTGAGCGGTGAGAACAGGGTGCTTGCCGTTGTAGACGTGTGTTGCATTTGGGGCCTTCCCGAACATAGTGATCGTGCATGTCGTTGATGACATCTGTTGCCCTGGCGCTTGGGGCCTGCCCCTACGGCCTACACAAACGATTGTGGCAAACGTTTGTGTAGTCGGCAAGTCCGTGTGCCCGAACCTCGGAGATGGGTCGATCTGAGCGTTCGCTGACCGCGTCGACGAGGTCGTCATATGTCCGGCACACCACGGATGCGCCGGTGGGGCTGCTAACCACCCAGCCAGCGGTGATGGCACGAACCGTGTCCCGTCGCAGTAGCCCCCCGATTCGACGGGCCACTGCGGTTCGCTGCCGTGGGCCGCTGACCAGCTCAGCGGCCCAGTCGAGTGGCGCGCCGCCGCATCCGCCGCACATCAGGGCATCACGTCGCCCGAGTTGGGGCCGAGGACCTGTCCGACGAACAGATTTCCCCCGGATCCGAGGCGAGCAGCACCGCTGTGGGAGCGATCTCCTCTGGCAGTCCGAACCGGCCGAGCGGCAACTGCGCACGTTTGGCGCGCTTCCAGTGATCGTCGAAGTCGTAGACAGCGATGGTCCAGGCGAAGAAGGCGATACCGGACGCACGGCGAGTCTCCTTACCGGTGACGCGCCGCAGTCCCGGGGGCGGGGCGACATGTGCGTGAGACATCAGTCTGCTTCTTGCTAGAGGGTTCACTGGGGGATACAGGTGGGAGGACGGATAGGGGTGTGGCTCACCGGCGTGGTGAGCGCTTCTTGAAGTCCTCGGCGATGGTGTTGAAATTCGTCCAGGTGACGCCGTCGTGCGAGCTGATGTGCTCGATGAGCCGTTCGAGCATCAGGAGCACCTGAGGACGACCGGAGACATCGGGATGAATGGTGAAGGTGAAGACGGCGTAGTCGCTCTCCCGGTAGACCCAGTCGAACTGATCCCGCCACATCTCCTCGATGTGCCGTGGGCTCACGAAGCCGTGACTGTTGGGGCTGCCCTTGATGAACATCATCGGCGGCAGGTCGTCGAGGTACCAGCTCGCGGGGATTTCGACCAGATCGGTCTCCTCGCCCCGGACGAGGGGTTTCATCCATTGCCCGGCGGGCTTGTCATAGTCGATCGGAGTCCACGAGTCGCCGACGCGCACGTAGTACGGCTCGAAATCGCGGTGCATGAGTGAGTGGTCGTAGGTAATGCCCCGCTCGACGAGGAGCTCGTTGGTGACTTTGCTGAACTCCCACCAGGGGGCGACGTAGCCGGTGGGACGGTTACCGGTGCGGGTGGTGATGAGATCGATGCAGTGGTCGAGGATCTCCGACTCCTGCTCACGTGTCATCGCGATGGGGTTCTCGTGGCTGTATCCGTGGAGACCGATCTCGTGTCCGCTTGCGACAACGGCGTCGAACTGTTCCGGGAAGGTCTCGATGGAATGCCCTGGCCAGAACCAGGTGGCAGGCAGGTCGTACTTGGCAAGCAAGTTGTTGAGTCGGGGGACGCCGACTTCGCCGGCGAAGACGCCCCGGGAGATGTCGCCGGGTGAGTTCTCGCCTCCATACGAACCCAGCCAGCCACCGACCGCGTCGACGTCGATACCGAAGGCGACGAAAATCTCCTTGGCCATAGTTCAGTCCTCCTTGTTGTCTGCGTAGATATCGATCAGGGAGTTGACCTGCTCCGAGGCATCCACTCGCTGGGACAGCCAGAGGGCCAGGAGTATTCGGAGCTGCGTGGCCGGCAGGCCTGACGCCGCAGGAACGCCCGCGGCCACCAAGTCGGCCCCGCCACCATTTCCGTACACGCCGGCGACCGGACCTTCGGGGACTCGGGTGGACAGCACGAGGAATACCCCTCGCGGCAAGAGATCCTGCGCGGCTGCGACCACCGCCGGGTTGGCGTTGCCGATGCCGGTGCCGGCCACGATCACACCCTTCGCCCCGGCCGCGACGGCTGCATGGATCAACGCGGCGTCGCCGCCCGGATACATCTCGACCAGATCGACGCGGGTGTCGTCGAACGCGAGGGTGGGCCGCGGTAGCGGCTTGGGACGGCGGGGGGCGGAGATGATCGACACGGCGCCTCCGCTGACGTTGCCGACGCTGCCGCCGACCATCGAGTCGAACGCCGCCAGAGCGGTCGTGTGCATCTTGCGCGTTCCCCGAGCGGGGAGAATCCGCCCGGCGAAGGCGATCAGCACACCCAGCTCGCGGGCGTCGGGCGAGGCCGCAACCCGCACGGCGTCCGCAAGATTGCGGGGGCCGTCACCGGCGACAGCGTCACGGGGATGCTGTGCGCCGGTCAGCACGAGGGGGCGGGGATCGTCGTGCACGAGATCGAGGAGGATCGCTGTCTCCTCCATCGTGTCGGTGCCGTGGGTGATGACGATTCCGTCGACACGCTCGTGCTCGCGAGCGAGCAGGTCGGCGACTTGGTCACTGATCTGGCGCAGGTGACCGAGCGTCATCTGGTACGAGCCGATGGTCATCAGGTCGATCGTTTCGATCTCGACGCCGGCTATGCCGGTGCCCTCGAGAAGAGTGGCCGCCGTCTGGTTCGCGACGACACCGCCCTCGGAGGTCGTGGAGGCGATTGTGCCTCCGGTAGCGATGATCGCTATTCGCAACGGCATGCCAAGAAGTGAAGCACAATACAAACGTTTGCCGCAATCGTTTGGGCTCACTTTTCACAAACGATTGTGTGTTGATCGTTGTGGGGGTCTTCGTTCGGTAGTCTGAGGTCGAGAGATCGAGTTCGATGTCGATGACCAGGGAGGCGAGCCGTTGAAGGCGTCACAGAAAGGCCCGCTGACACTCCGCATGATCGCGACCGAGCTGGGGATAAGCCCGTCGACGATTTCGCGGGTCCTCAACACTGAAGGCGACGCCGCCCTGCGTTGGGGATCCCCCGAAACCGTGGCCCGAATCCGGGCATTCGCCGAGGAGCATGGGTATTCCCCCAATCCTCAAGCGTCGAGTCTGAGGACGCGGCGGTCCGGCCTCATCGGGGTGCTGGTGCCACGCCTGGAGGACTACGTGCTCGCGACCATCTACGGAGGCATTGAGGAAGCGGCGTGGGAATCTGGACTGTCCACCTTCGTCACCAACTCGCTGGACATCCCCGCCAATCAACGAGCGCGGACACAAATGATGATCGATCGCCGCGTCGACGGAATGATCTTCGGCGATGCCCACCTCGACCACCAATTCCTCGACGAAGTCCATGACCAGGGGCTCAAGTTCACCTTGGCCTCCCGGCGCGCGGGCCGCTATACCTCGGCAACCGTCGACGATGTCAAGGGCGGTCGCCTCGTCGGACAACACTTGGCTGATACCGGCCGCCGAAACGTTGCGGTTCTGGCGGGTCTCGAATTTGCGTCCACAGCACGCGATCGCGCACGGGGGGCGGTCGAAGCGTTGGCCGACAACGGAATCGAGGTACCGACTGATCGCATCGTGTACTCGGGCTTTGATCCCGCGGGTGGACGCGCGGCGGTCGAGAAGGTTCTGGCTACAGGACCGGTGCCCGATGCGATCTTCGCGACCAACGATTTCGCTGCACTGGGAGCCTTCGGAGCCCTCCGAGACAGGGGCATCCACGTACCCGACGACGTCGCGCTTGTCGGGTACAACGACACCCCCTTGGCCGAGGGAGGCGCCGTCCCACTGACAACTATCCGCTCTCCCATGCATGAGCTGGGTCGACACGCCCTCCGCCTGTTGCTCGAGGTCCTGGCCGGCAGGACACCGGAGTCTGTTCTCCTCGAGCCCGAATTGATAGTGAGGCGGAGCAGCGACACTCGCGCGACAACGACCCCGGTGTAGGAGCGGAGAACCTCAAATCGGCGCGACCAGTCTCGCCGACTAGAGCGGTCTGAGATGACCCCAGGGTGAGGCCTCCTCGAGCGTCCCCGCGATTCGGAAGAGGTCGGCGTCGCGATTCGTTCCCGTGACAACTTGCAGGCCCACTGGCATCCCACTCGTGGTGAAGCCGCACGGTATGGAGGCTGCTGGGTTGCCGGTCAGGTTGAAGGGGTATGTGTAGTAGGCCCACGACACGAGGCCGCGGTCCGGCAGCTCCGGGGGGACATTGATGCCGGCGCCCAGTTCGGCGACGGGAAGAGTCGGGGTGACCAAAACGTCATACCGGCTGAAGAATTGACGTACGTGCTCCCGCAATTCAAACCGTTGAAAGAATTTGGCGAAGTAGTCCGCGAGTGTCTCGCGGTACAGCGCTTGCGTAATCGCTTCGGCGACATCGGGATCGAGCAAGTGCCGGGAATGGTCCAGCTCCTCGCGCAACTTCAGTCCGACCCCGGCGTAGAACTCGGCCTCCCAGAGCCCGATGGGATCGTCAGGTAGCACCTCGTCGATCAGGTCGACATGACAACCCGCCTCTTCCAATCGCCCGACGGCGGATTCGCAGAGCTCTCGCACCTCGCCGCTGACGGACGCGTAACCGAGGGTCGGGCTCCATGCAACTCGCATGTTGGTCGTCCCGCGACCGCAGGCGCCGACAAGATCGGGGACATCCTGTGCCACGCTCGACGGGTCGCGCGCGTCGAACCCGGACATCACTTCGATCAACAGCGCGGCATCGCGGACCGACCGTGCAATCGCACCGACGTGGCCGAGGGAGGGGGTGGCACTGGTCGGGAAGACGGGGACTCGACCGTACTGCGCCTTGACGCCGACCAACCCACAGAGGGCGGCCGGTATCCGGACGGATCCGCCGCCGTCGGTTCCGAGGGCGAAGGGCGTCACCCCGGCCGCCACGCTGGCCGCTGCGCCCGAGCTGGAGCCACCCGGCGATTTATCGGTGTTCCACGGATTGCGGGTCACCCCGGTCAGAGGACTGTCCCCGCCACCGGCCTTGGCGCCGAACTCCGTGGTCGTGGTCTTGCCCAGGATGCAGGAACCCGCTGACTTGATCCGCTCGACCGAGGGTGCATCGGACCGCGCGACGTTGTCGGCCCTGGTCTTGGACCCGAACGTCGTCCGGACGCCCGCGACGTCGATCAAGTCCTTCACCGAGAGCGGAATTCCGTGCAATTTTCCGAGCTGACCGCCGGCGAGGACCTGGGCCTCTGCGGCGCGAGCGGCCTTCAGGGCCACATCAGGTGTTGCGGTCACAAAGGCGTTGAGTGTCGGTTCCAGGTCGTCCATCCGGGTCAAGGCCGCCTCGGTGACCTCGACCGGTGACACCTGCCTGGTGGATATCAGCTGCCTCAGCTCGAAGGCGGTGAGGTATGAAAAATCGTTGCTCACTGGACGTTTCGCTCTTCCTACTTGGCACGGAGGGACGTCCCCACCGAATTACGTGTGACGGCACCACGCCGCAGTCAGGGCGGCCCAGTCGGCGCCCTGACTGCGGCTGGAGGTCGATACACCATGTATCGAAGCGAGCAGGAACAACTGCTGTTCAGCGATCGCGTCGAGAATGGCCGGATACCGAGTTACTCGTCCAGGATGGCGAACGCACGAGTGGGCCCGCCGGTGCCATGCATGAGCGCGAGCGGCACTCCGAAGAACATGAACTCGCCCTTACCGACCAGTTCCTCGAGGTTGACCAGCCATTCGTAGTGGGTGATGCCGCGGTCTCGGCACACACGGTGGTTGTAGAAGTAGTTGTGATTCGGGGCATCCGTTGACGGCCCCTCCACCCCATGCACCTTCGAGCCGTGGTCGGCGAGCCAGTGGGTGGCGTCCGTACTGATGCCGGGGTTGCTGGTCACCACCGAATGGTTGGGATAATGACGTTTGTGCAGACCTGTGTTGAGGAGCACGATATGGCCGTCCACCGTCACCCCGGATTGCTCCTGTCCCCTTTCCAGGTCTTCGACCTCGATCATCCCCAGGTCGGGGATGTGCGTCATGTCGAAACACACCGCCTTTCCGAAGAACATCTCCAGCGGCATCTCACCGACCTTGAGGCCGTCGGGGTTGACGTGGAAGAAGGAGTCGACGTGGGTGCCGATGTGGTCGAGGGTGCCGATGTACGACGTGGCCAGGGACATCGGATCGTCGTCGGTCCCGAGGTTGAGCTTGACCGAGTCTTCGTGCCGGGTATGCGGGACGTGAACGGGGCTCTGAAAGAACTTGTGGCTGGGCATGTTGTCGTCAATCGGAAGAGATAGGTCGATCACGCGCTGTGCCATGGTGTGACTCCTCACATCAGATCGTATGGAAATTGTGCGGCCGCTCGCGGCCCGTACCGACTAGCCGGGGTTGGACCGGGGGGATCAACGCTCACGGCATCACATCGCCACTGTTGGGCCCCAAGGTCTGCCCGACGTACAGGTTGCCTCCGGGGTCGCTGGCGAGCAGGACCGCGGTGGGCGCGATCTCGTGCGGCAACCCGAATCGGCCCAGCGGCAGTTCGGCCTCCTTCGCCTGTCGCCAGTCCTCGGTGATGCCGGCGAAGAGCGGGGTCCAGACCGGTCCGGGGGCAATCGCGTTGACCAAGACCCCACTGGGGGCCAATTCGCGGGCCAGCGCCCTCGTCAGTCCGATGACACCCGCCTTAGCGGCGCAGTAATGGACCAGGCCGACACCGCCTTTGATCCCCAGTTGGCTGCTGATGTTGATGATGCGACCGGACCCTTGTGCCAGCATGTGCGGTACCGCCCACCGGCAGCACAGGAACACGCTGCGCAGATCAACGGAGATCATTTCGTCCCAGGTGGCGACGTCCATCTCGGCCAACGGGACCTCTGTCAGCAGCCCGGCGCAGTTCACCAGGATGTCGAGTGCACCGAATTCCGCCAGGCATCGATCTACCATCATTTTGGTTTGGTCGGGATCGGTCACGTCGACGACGACACCCACCGCTTTTGCCTCGCCCTCCGAGTAACGGCTCACGGCGGCCGCGAGGCGCTCCTCGTCGCGATCGGCAAGCAGCAGGTGTGCGCCCTCGGCCGCGTAGGCGTCGGCGATGGCTGCTCCGATCCCGCTCGCGGCACCTGTCACGATCGCGGTACGCCCTTCGAGTATACCCATTATCTTCTGCCTTCCACTCGTTTACCCGGTCACTTCGGCCAGCGGACGGTCAGGCCGCCGTCGACGATGATCTGTTGCCCTGTAACGAATCCCGCGTCCTCGCTGGTGAGGAAGCGCACGACCCGTGCCACCTCGTCGGCGCACCCCACCCTGCCCCACGGAATGATCTTGCCGATATCGGCGAGTCCCTCGGGGCCGAGGGAGTTGACCCCGTCAAGGGACTGCGGGGTCTCGATGAGGCCCGGGATGACCGCGTTGACGCGAATACCGGATTCTGCCAGTTCCGTTGCGAGCGAACGGCACAGTCCCAGCACGCCGGCCTTCGCGGCCGCATAGTGTGCGTGATGATCCCAGCCGTAGACTCCGCCGGCAATGGAGGAGATGGCCACCATCGCGCCCGGCCCGGTCATTCGACTGGCCGCCGACCGGAAGGTGCGCAGTACACCCGTCAGGTCCACGGACAGCATGTCGTCCCAAGCGGCGTCGTCCAACTCGGCCAAAGACGCCTGCCGCAGGATCCCGGCGTTGGCGACGGCGATGTCAAGCCGCCCGTAGATGTCAATGGCGCTCTGTGCGAACGTCTCGACCTGGCCGCTGTCGCGCACGTCCACCGCGACCGCTGTGCACTGGCCGCCGATCGCCTCGACCTGCTTGACGGTGTCGTTGACGTCGTGCGGATCGCCGGTGTAGTAGCCGATGACGCTGGTGGCGCCGGCGCGGGCGTAGGCCACCGCCAGGGCCTGGCCGATGCCGCTGGATCCTCCGGTAATGATCGCGACTTTGCCCTGCAGGCCGTCATCACGGGTGGGGGTACTGGTGTTGTGGGGCACGGAACTTACCTCTCACTGGTAGTTGGTTTATGCAGGCGTGGACCGCCCCGGGCTGGGTATAAAGGTCCACGCTGGTGGTGACGTGGCGGTTCTTTAGGCCGTGACCGCGTCCGTGTCGTCGACGTCGACGTCGTCGACGTCACCGTGGTGGTGGTTCTGATCGACCTTGCGGCATCCGAGCATCACCAGGCCGGATCCGAACATTCCTAGGGCTCCCGCGATGAACGCGGCCATCGGGACGTCAACGCCGGTGGACAGGATGATCGTCAGCAGACCCGCGCCGAGAATGGCGCCGACCGGGCCCATGATGTGCGCGGCGTTGGGGCCCGTCCCGCGTACACGGGCGGGAAAGGACTCGCTCATGTAGAAGAGCATCGCAGCGTAGGGGCCGTTCAAGAAGAAGATTCCGAGGGCATACAGGGGGATGACGAAACCGGCGTTGTTCGGACCGAAGAGCATCACTGTCATGACGGCGCCGCCGATGATCCAACCGACCATGATGGTGGTCCGCCGGTTGACACGATCACCGACATAGCCGTGGGCGAGGTAGCCGAGGAAGCCGGCCGCGTTGGACACGATGAGGATGAGCAATGCGTTGCCGAACGATACGCCCTTGCCGTCGGTGAGGATCGTGGTTCCGAGGACGGCGAAGACCTGAATGCCCATCCAATTCAACAGCCACGCCGCCGACAGGCAGATCGTGTGCCGGCGGAGGTCCGGAGCGAAGATCTGGCGCAGCCCGGACTCTTGATCCCGGGTGATATCCAGGTCGTAGAGGGCGGCGAGGCGTTCCGCGTCGTTGGCCCGGCCTTCCTTACGCAATTCTCTCGTGCGCCGGAGCGCGATGAACGCCGGCGACTCCCGCAGACGGCGTGCGAGGAACACGACCACAATGGCGGGGAAGGTGGCGAGGACGAAGATCCAGCGCCACTCCACGAACGGAAGCAGGGCCGCGGCGAAGGCGGAGGCGAGTAGAGCGCCTACGGGCCAACCACTTTGGACGAAGCTGAACATGAATCCCCGACGACGGCTCTTACCGTAGATCTCGTTGAGGTAGACACTGTTCACGACCTCCTCCGAGTAGCCAAGACCCGAGATCGCACGAATTCCGATCATGGCGAGCGCGCCGTTCGCCAGACCCGTCAGACCCGATGTCAGCGCGGCGCCCACGGTGCAGAAGACCAGCGCTGGTTTGCGTCCCACGCGGTCGAGCAACGGGCCAACTGCCAGGGACACGAAGAAGGTGCCCAAGGTGACCCAGGTGGCGACTGCGGTGGCCGTGCTTGTGGACCACTCGAAGGTCTTCGCTATCTCGGGTAGCAGGGTGCCGAAGAGGACGAAGTCATAGACCGAGAACACCCAGGCAAGGAAGCAGACGATCGACGTCGTCAGCAGGAACTTGCGGCTGTGCTCGGGCGGGCCCTTCAGAAGGACCTCGTCGGAGGGCTTGCCGGACGCCCATTCCTGGTCATCTGCATCGGGGAGCGGGCCGCTCCGGGATGACGTGGCAAGCGGGGAAGGATCGGTGGGGGACACGGGGTAGGCCTTTCGTTCGAGCCGACCGGTAGTACCGAGCAGCGAGGTCGAGGCGGTCGGGGCAACCAGTGGCACACGGTTGCCTCACCAACAGGTCGAGTCATCGTTCAGACCTGGAACCTCATCGAAATCGGGTCGCGGAGTGCGGAAGCGAAAGCAGTCCACGGGAGGGTGCACTTCTACGACCCGATCGTAATTTCCGTATTGCGAGAATATACTTTCGTTCTACGAATAGTGACAGGGGTCACCCGGGATGTCAATACCGTCTGTCGTCACCGAGATGGCTACCGGGGGAGCGGACGTCGACCGACTCTACGAAGACATCGTCGGCGCCGAGTACTCAATCGATCGGACCTCCGCGCTACGCAACGACATCGACGACATCCGCGCAGCTCTCGAAGCCCAGGTCGCCTACCTCGACAGTCTCATCGGACCACACCGGCATGCATGAGTTAGTTCATGCATGCATTTGCGTTAACTGATGCTGGCACACGCGCCCCGGTGTCACAGGCGTGTGTTTCACAATCGGACATGCCGACGCCCTGCGGTTCTAGTTTGATTCGGAGTGATCAACAGACGCTGGAATTTACCGGTGGGGCGTCGAGGGGTCGCCCCTCCCGGTGGTGCGAGGCCCCACGTCGGTGCGCCCACGGCGGCGGCCCTCCCGAGGTGATCAGAACCGATTTCGGGATGGACACCGCAGCGTTCTGTCGGGCACTGGTCGCGTATCTCGACGTCGCCGCGCCGGCACCGCTGCGGCCGCTTGGTCGAGCAAGTGATCACCGTCGCTCGTCGAAGGTTCTGGCTGGGCACCTGAACTTGAAGAGACCGTCCGGACTGGTTGTGAAGGATGTTGTTTGCGAAAGGATTACCGCGGTGACAGGTCCGCAGCACAAATACCCGTGAGTGAGATGAGTGAGACCGATCCGATGACTTGTATATCCGCTCGTGCGCCGAACACTGTGCCGGCTTCCCGCCGTGAAGGTACGCCACGGACCGGAACCGCCCGCCGACCGTGATCGGGGAGATTGGCGCATCCTGGGGTCGTGCCGGAACGTCGAGTCGTCGTTGTTCTTCTCTCCAGAGGGGGAGCGTGGTCGGGACCGGGCGCGGCGCGAAGCGCGCGCCAAACGCGTCTGCCAGGACTGCCCGGTGCTCACCGAATGCCGCGAGTACGCCCTGGCCGTTGCCGAACCGTACGGAACGTGGGGCGGGATGTCCGAGAACGACCGCAGACGGCACATCCGGCCCCGGCAGACAGAGAGGCGGCCCGCCGACCTTCCTGTCGAGGAACCGGTGCGCTGACAGACGATGCGCGCGATTGCAGTGGTGATCTACTCGGCTGTTCGAACGTTCGCCGCGTCGCGGGTCGATGACGATGTGGTCGGGATGCCTCTCCACTACGCCCAGGGCGGTCCTCGCGCCCTTGACCGATGCGATCGCCCCGGTGAGCGTCGAGGTGGTGCTGACTCCGACCGGGGCAGTGGCGGGGACGGCGATCTGACTTCTCGCCTGAGCTTCGGCAGACCGCTTCCTTGCTTGCTGGGGGCGCCCTCAGGGGGCGATGTGGGTGAGCTCGGTTCTCGCGGGTTCAGCGCGCTTCGCCTACTCGCCTGCGCCGCGGACGAGGGACCGGGAATCTCCGCGATAGGGGATTCCTCGGGGTGCTGGTGTGCAGGTCGACTGCCGCGTTCCGAACGGTGAGAGTCAGGAGCTAGTGGTGGGCTCGTGGGCGCCGGCGCTTCCGTCCACGTACCGGAGGTCGAGCGAGCGCACCATAGCGATTTCGTAATTCGGAAATATTCTTCCGCAAAATGAGATAATATTGTGATCCGTGGTGCGGAGGATCTGCGATCGCGTCAGGCACAAGGGGGCCACGCTATCATCGCTCGAACCAAGCCTTCCGCTTCGTGGAATACTCTGATGGGCCGGTGACCGCAGAATGGAGATCAGGCATGACAACAGCAACTCGGGCCAGCGCCGGCGGTGGAGTTCAATCGGTCGAGCGGGTGTTCGACATCCTCGAGCTCATGGCGTCGGCCGGCGGCGCGATCGGGGTCAGTGAGCTGGCCGACCGGGCGGGGCTCCCCCTTCCGACCATTCACCGGCTGATTCGCACCCTCGTGGATCGGGGGTACGTGCGTCAGTTGCCGACCCGCCGATACGCGTTGGGGCCGAAGTTGATTCGACTGGGGGACAGTGCTACCCAGCTCATCGGGTCCTGGTCGCGACCTCACCTGTCGGATTTGGTCGAGCGCACCGGCGAGACCGCGAACATGGCGGTGCTCGACGGGAACATGGCGGTCTATGTGGCACAGGTTCCGTCCCCCCACTCGATGCGCATGTTCACCGAGGTCGGTCGGCGCGTGTTCCCGCACTGCACCGGAGTGGGAAAGGCGCTGCTTCTGCAGCTGTCCAACGAGACGGTTCGTTCGCTGGTGACCAGGACGGGTATGCCGTCGTACACCGAGAATTCCATCACCGATCCCGAGACGCTCATCGCCGATCTCGAGGTGAGTAGAAGACGCGGCTACGCCATCGACGAGGGTGAGCAGGAGATCGGTGTTCGCTGCTTCGCCGTGCCGGTCCCCAACGCGCCTACCCCGACTGCTGTGTCGATCTCGGGACCGGCGGCGCGCGTGACCGTCGAGTCCGCCGATGAGATCGCTCCCCTGCTCCAGCGGGTGGCGCTGGAGCTGGGGACCGAGTTCGACAAGGATGCCGCTCTGTAAAGCGGTGGGGGAGGCAGGCTCCGGTGTCGGGCCGGTGCTATTGGGGGCGTGCCGATTGATCAGTCCTTGCCGATCAGTGGTCCTCTTCGCCGATTCTGTGGACGTGGATCAGGTTGGTCGAGCCGACGGTGCCGGGCGGCGACCCGGCCACGATGACCACCAGTTCCCCCTTCTGGTACCGGCCCAACCCGAGCAGCGCGTGGTCGACCTGCCGCACCATCGCGTCGGTGCTCTCGACCGGATCGACGATGAACGTCTCGGTACCCCACGTCAGCGACAACTGGCTGCGCACCTCCGGCAGCGGGGTGAACGCCAGCAACGGCAACGGCGTGTGCAGCCGCGCCAACCGGCGCACCGTGTCCCCGGACTGGGTGAACGCGACCAGCGCCTTCGCATCCAGCCGCTCCCCGATGTCGCGGGCCGCATAGGAGATGACACCGCGCTTGGTCCGCGGCACGTGCGTGAGCGGCGGCACCTGAGTGGACTCGTTCTCCACCGCCTCGACGATCCGCGCCATCGTGCGCACCGTCTCCATCACGTACTTGCCCACCGACGTCTCACCCGACAGCATCACCGCGTCCGCACCGTCGAGGACCGCGTTCGCGACGTCGGACGCCTCGGCGCGGGTGGGCCGCGAGTTCTCGATCATCGACTCCAGCATCTGCGTCGCGACGATGACCGGCTTCGCGTTCTCCCGGGCGATCTGGATCGCCCGCTTCTGCACCAGCGGCACCTGCTCGAGCGGCAACTCCACCCCCAGATCACCACGGGCGACCATCACCGCGTCGAACGCCAGCACGATCGCCTCGAGGTTGTCGATCGCCTCCGGCTTCTCGAGCTTCGCGATCACCGGGATCCGGCGACCGACCCGATCCATCACGGCGTGAACCAGTTCCACGTCGGCCGGCGACCGCACGAACGACAGGGCGATGAAGTCGACACCGAGACCGAGCGCGAACTCGAGGTCGGCGATGTCCTTCTCCGACAGCGCCGGGACCGACACGTTCATCCCCGGCAGCGACACACCCTTGTTGTTGCTGACCGGGCCGCCCTCGGTGACCCGGCAGATCACGTCGTTGCCGTCCACCCCGGAGACGACGAGACCGACCTTGCCGTCGTCGACCAGCAGGCGGTCACCGGCCTTGGCGTCCTCGGCGAGCTGCTTGTAGGTGGTCGACACCCGGTCGTGGGTGCCCTCGACCTCGTCGACGGTGATCCGCACTTCCTCACCGTTGGCCCACGTGGTGCGCCCCTCGGCGAACCGGCCGAGCCGGATCTTCGGGCCCTGCAGGTCGGCGAGGACACCGACCGCCTTCCCCGTCGCGTCCGAGGCCGCCCGGACGCGTTTGTAGTTCTCCTCGTGGTCGGCGTGTTCGCCGTGGCTGAAATTCAGCCGCGCCACGTCCATACCGCTTTCGACGAGTTCGCGAATACGGTCACCGGTGGCGGTAGCAGGTCCAAGTGTGCATACGATCTTCGTGTGGCGTAGTGGAGCAGTGTGGCTGTCGAAGTGGCGTGTGGTGCTCGCCGACTCGCTGACGACTTCACTGCGGTGCGGTGCGGTGCGCGTGACCGACTCGGTCATCGCGTACTCAGCCGGGTGTCATCGTGTGCAAGTGGGTTCTTGGTCGAGTGGCATGCGAGCCGGACCTGGCAGATCAGCTGGTGCTGAGCCGAGACCGTCGGGGTGATACCAAGACTGTGCAGGAAATGCTTCTTCATCAGGATCTGCTCCAATCGGCGGAAGTATTGGACGGGGGTGAGACCGAATTCGACAAAGATGTCGGCGTCGGATCTCCGCCGCCCCAGTGCCGCCACTTCTGTGCGAAGTGCACTATTGCAGTGGTGGTATCGATCATTTCTCCTCCTCGGATGGGGACGTATGTACCGCGTGGGAGCCGCCGAACCGCGGTCGGTAGCGTCCGAGGTGACCAGCCTGAAGAAGGGGTGTGGCGGGTATCGATTCCGCCGTCCGGCGGTTCCCCCATACCTGCGCGATCGATCGAGCCCGGGAGCCGACACGGTGAGGGCCGGCTCCCGGACGCGTGGCACCGACATCCATGCTTATCTGCTGATCGAGTTGCTAATCAAGCAGGGCGTAGGACGACGGTGCATCGTCGGGGCTCTCGGCGAGTGCCTCGAATTCGTTCACATTGTCCAACTCGGTTCCCATGGCGATGTTGGTGATGCGTTCGAGGAACACCTCGACGATCACGGGGACTTTGTGCTCGCCCGCCAACGTCTTGGCCCGTTCGAGGGCCCCGGCAATCTCACCGGGTTCGGTCACTCGGATTGCCTTGCAGCCGAGCCCTTCCGCCACACGCAGATGGTCGACGCCGTACCCCTTCGGGACCGCGGGCAGCACGTCGTGTTCGGTGGCTTCCTGGGTGTTGATGTTGTCGAATCCGAGCGAGACACAGAAGTTCATGTCGAACTGGCGCTGGGCCTGCCGGATCAGTCCCAGGTAGGAGTTGTTCACCACCACGTGGATGTAGGGCAGGTTGAATTGCGCGCCGACTGCCAGTTCCTCGATCAGGAACTGGAAATCGTAGTCGCCGGAGAGCCCGACCACCGTGGCGGTCGGATCGGCGGTCACGACACCGAGGGCGGCCGGCAGAGTCCAGCCCAGCGGGCCGGCCTGCCCGCAGTTGATCCAGTTCCGCTCCTTGTACACGTGCAGGAACTGCCCACCCGCGATCTGCGAGAGCCCAATCGCGCTGACATACCGGACGTCGCGCCCGAAGACGCGGTTCATCTCCTCGTACACCCGCTGCGGCTTGACCGGGACGTCGTCGAAGTGGGTCTTGCGCTGCATGGTCCGCTTCCGGGTGGCACAGTCCTCGACCCAGGTGCTGCGATCGGGCAGGGTTCCGGCGGCCTTGCGCTCCTTCGCGACGGCGACGAACAGTTCGAGCGCCGCCTTGGCGTCGGAGACGATCCCGTAGTCCGGTGCGAACACGCGCCCGATCTGGGTGGGTTCGATGTCGACGTGAACGAACTTGCGCCCCTTGCGGTAGGTGTCGAGGCCGCCCGTGTGCCGGTTGGCCCAGCGGTTGCCGATGCCCAGGACGAAGTCCGAGGCCAGCATGGTCGCGTTGCCGTACCGGTGGGCGGTCTGCAGACCGGCCATGCCCGCGGCGAGGCGGTGGTCGTCCGGGATGGTGCCCCAGCCCATCAGCGTCGGCACCACCGGAACGTCCAGCAGTTCCGCCAGTTCCACGAGCAGATCCGCGGCGTCGGCGTTGATGATGCCGCCGCCGGCGACGATCAGCGGGCGGTCGGCGGCCCCCAGCATGTCGAGGGCCTTCTCCGCCTGCGCCCGGGTCGCCGCCGGCTTGTACACGGGTAGCGGCTGGTAGGTGTCCGGGTCGAACTCGATCTCCGCCAGTTGCACGTCGATCGGCAGGTCGAGGAGAACCGGTCCGGGCCTGCCGGACCGCATCAGGTGAAATGCCTGCGCGAACGCACCCGGAACCTGGGCGGGCTCGAGCACTGTCATGGCCATCTTGGTGACCGGACCCGCGATCGCGGCGATGTCGACGGCCTGGAAGTCTTCCTTGTGCAGGCGTGCGACCGGGGCCTGCCCGGTGATCGCGAGGATCGGGATCGAGTCCGCCATCGCCGAGTACAGGCCGGTGATCATGTCGGTCCCGGCCGGCCCGGAGGTGCCGATGCAGATACCGATGTTTCCGGCCTTGGCGCGGGTGAATCCCTCGGCCATGTGGGATGCGGCCTCGACGTGGCGGGCGAGGACGTGCTTGATCCCACCGTGGTCGCGCATTGCTGCGTAGAACGGGTTGATCGCCGCACCGGGGAGGCCGAAGGCCTGGGTGGCACCTTCGAGTTCCAGAATCTTGACCGCTGCGTCAGCGGCGCGCATACGAGGCATATCAGTTCTCCATCGAGGATTACGAGTTGAGGCGGGTCACTGGGAGGGGCGGCCGGACAGCCGCTCCACTCCGCGCAGCAGGCCCGAATGATCGAGGCCACCATCACCGTTCGCACGGGCGGAGGCCATCAGCTGGGCGAGGACGGCGCCGAGGGGTGTCACGACGCCTGCCTCACGGGCAGCGCTGGTGACGATGCCGAGGTCCTTGTGGTGCAGGTCGATGCGGAATCCGGGCTCGAACGACCGGTCCAGCATCTTCTGCGCCTTCTGGTTCAGGACGGCCGATCCGGCGAGCCCGCCGCCGAGTACCTCCACGGCGGCCGCGGTGTCGACACCGTAGGCCTCGAGGAAGATGATCGCCTCCGCGAGGAGCTGGATGTTGCCGGCGACGATCAGCTGGTTCGCTGCCTTCACCGTCTGTCCGGAGCCGTTCGGGCCCACGTGGACCACCGTCTTCCCGACGACGTCGAGGATCGGGCGGGCCGACTCGAAGTCTTCCGGGGCGCCGCCGACCATGATCGACAGTGCGGCGTTGACCGCCCCGGCCTCGCCACCCGACACCGGGGCGTCGATCAGCCGGAATCCACGCTCGGTCGCCTGCGCGGCGAGTGCGGTGGTGACGTCGGGCCGGATGCTGGAGAAGTCGATGATCAGCGCGCCTGCCGGGGCGTGCTCGAAGACTCCGTCCTCACCGGTGAGTACGGCCTGTACGTCGGGCGAGTCGGGGACCATCACGGCCACGACGTCGGCGCCGGCAACGGCCTTGGCGATGGAGTCCGCTGCGGTGCCGCCGGCCTCGACCAGTGCCGCGGTGCGGTCCGGTGCGAGGTTGAATCCGACCACCTGATGGCCGGCCTTGGCCAGGTTGCAGGCCATGGGGCTGCCCATGATGCCGAGTCCGATGAATGCAATGGTGCTCATGAGGTCTCCTCGAAGTCGTCGTTCGTTGGGGGGGAAGGTGTCAGGCCTCGACGCGCCGCGCGCCGCGCAGCTCACGGGTCAGCCAGTCGAAGGTGTCCGGCCGGGTGGCTTTGTACTCGAGCCCGACATAACCGGCGTAGCCGTGTCCGGCGAGCCTCTTCAGGTAGCCGTCGATGTCGAGGGTTCCGGTGCCGGGTTCGCCGCGACCGGGAGCATCCGCGATCTGCACGTGCCCGATGCGGTCCGCGTACGTGTCGATCGCGGCGCCGACGTCGTCGCCGTTGACCTCGAGGTGGTAGAGGTCCGCGAGGAGCCGCAGCGTGTCGACGCCGTGCTCGCTGCGTACGCGGTCGATGACCGCGACCGCGTCGGCGGCCGTTTTGAGCGGGTAGGCCGGCGCCCCGCTGACCGGCTCGATCAGTACGACCGCACCGATCTTCTCTGCCGCCTGCCCGGCGTACGCCAGGTTCTCGGCGGCGATCGCGTCTTGCCGGTCCACCTCGACCGTGTCGAGCCGGTTGCCGTAGAGAGCATTGAATGCTCTGGTGCCCAACGATTCTGCGATACCGATCGCGACGTCGACATTATCGCGGAAGGCGGAGACCTGTCCCGGGTCGGACAGGATTCCCCGGTCGCCGGCGGGCATGTCGCCTGCGGCGAAGTTCAGACCGGTCAGCTGCACGCCGGCGCCGCGGATCGCACGAACGAAGGAGTCGACCTCATCGTCGGCGGGGACGGGCGTGGCGAAGGGCCACCAGAACTCGACTGCGTCGAATCCGGCATCCCGGGCAGCCTGCGGTCGCTCGAGCAAGGGGATATCGGTCAGCAGAATCGAGCAATTGACAGTGTAAGCAGGGCTAACCATCCGGGAACGTTCCTTTCAGGGGGATGCGGGGTGAGGTTGTCGTGGTGATGGAAGTTCGGCGCGCTGGTCCGCCACTGCCCAGACAGCTGAGCGCTTCTCTGGCAAACCGAAGCCGGAAAACTGAAGATTCCTCTTCGTATATTCCGTAATATGGAAGAAATTTTCCGTTGTGCGATTTGAGTCAACTTGGCTACCGGGCATCTGTCAAGCCCTCGCGTCGGCCGCGGAGTGCCGCAGCCCGATTGGCGCATGCCGCAGGACGGGCTGTCCGCGATGCACGCCGACGGCGGCGGGTGCGTCGAGAGTGCACTGACGAGGCGCCTCGGCCGAATCCCGGAACGGCTGCGTTGCAGGCGAATCGTGGTCGGGGTGATCGACCTTCGAAGTCGCCCGGTGGGGCGGAGCGCGAGGTATTGACAATGGGGGTGATCCCTGCCACTCTCGTAATGCGAAAGTATATTCTCGAAGAACGGAAAATGGGCGGATGGCGGCAGGAATCTTTGCCGGCATTCTCAGAGATGGCTCTCGATGAGATCGAGGTTCGATTGATGGCACGCAAGCGCGTCGGTGCTCCCGGGCTCGTGCAGACAGAGCCGGTCTCGCTGCAGCACCGAACGCACCGCACACCTGCCGACTACCTGCCGGCGGTCTGTCACCGCCAGCCCCCTGAGACGGCGCTCCATTCCGGAAATGCCCCGCCCCGAAAGTAACCGGTCCAAGACGACATGCGCCCTCCGGGCCGACTGGCACCACATTGATCAAGGAGATCCGATGACTGTGATAGATGAGCGACTGGGTGACCTGCACGCTCGGATTCCCAACGCGTCCATCATCACCGACCCCGATGTGACCGAGAGCTACCGGCGGGACTGGGCACGCGACCCCGACGCCGGCCGGCCGCTGGCGGTCGTGCGCGCCACGTCCACCGAGGACGTCCAAGCGGTGATGCAGTGGGCGACGGTGCACAACATCCCCGTCGTTCCGCGCGGCGCAGGATCGGGTCTGTCCGGAGGGGCGACCGCCGTCGACGGCGGAATCGTCCTGACGACGGAACTGATGCGCAACATCGAGGTCAACCCGGTGACGCGGACCGCCGTTGTGCAGCCCGGGCTGATCAACGTCGAGGTCAAGCGGGCAGTAGCCGAGCACGGACTGTGGTACCCGCCGGACCCCTCGTCGTTCGAGATGTGCTCGATCGGTGGCAACGCGGCCACCAACGCCGGCGGATTGTGTTGCGTGAAGTACGGCGTGACCACCGACTACATCCTCGGCCTCCAGGTCGTCCTGGCCGACGGCACCGTCGTCCGACTCGGCGGCCCACGCCTGAAGGATTCGGCAGGTCTGTCGCTGACCAAGCTGTTCGTGGGCAGCGAAGGCACCCTCGGTATCATCACCGAGATCACCGTCCGCCTCATTCCCGCCCAGGCGCCGGCCAGCACCGTGGTCGGATCGTTCGCCACCGTGCAGGACGCGACGAACGCGATCTTGGACATCACCCGGGTGATGCGTCCGGCCATGCTCGAATTCATGGACCGCGCCTCCATCGGCGCCGTCGAGGCTGGCATGAACATGGGCCTCGACCTGACCGCGCACGGCATGCTGATCGCCCAGTCCGACTCGCCCGGCGAGGACCGCGCCCGGGAAACCGAGTTCATGGCCAAGGTGTTCAGCGACAATAACGCCTCCGACGTGTTTACCACCGACGACCCGAAAGAGGGCGAAGCCTTCACCGCGGCACGACGGTTCGCCATCCCTGCCGTCGAACGTCTGGGCAACCTGCTCCTCGAAGACGTCGGGGTCCCGCTGCCCGCACTGCCCGCGCTGATTCAGGGCATCGAAGACATCTCAGCCCGGCGCGAGGTCCTCGTGGCGGTCATCGCCCATGCCGGCGACGGCAACACCCACCCGCTGATCGTGCACGACCCTGCCAACGAGGACGAGACCGCACGCGCGAACATCGCCTTCGGCGAGATCATGGACCTGGCGATCTCCCTCGGCGGCACCATCACCGGCGAGCACGGCGTCGGCCGGCTGAAGAAGGCGTGGCTGCCCAACCAGGTCGGCGAGGACGTCATGGAGTTGACCCGTCGCATCAAGTCCGCGCTGGACCCGCAGCACATCCTGAACCCGGGAGCTGTGATCTGATGTTTCGGCCCGACTATGCCCTGGTGAGGGGCGCGCTCACCTGCAGCTATGGCCGCTGCGGTCCGCCTGTCCGGGTTCCGGCCATGGGGCGGCCGGGGGTGAGGGGCACCGGATCGGACATATCCGTGCATTCACTGTTCGGTTCACTGCGGGCCAAGACTGCGCACGCCGCCGGGGCGGACGCGAATCTACTTGCCACGGCGAACTCCTCGGGTGGTGTGATCGGCGAGATGCTCTCCTCGCAAACCCTGGCGATCACCGCGGCCGCGGCGGGCCTCCAGGGCAAGGAAGGCGGCCCCTTCCACAGTGCGCTCGGGTGGAGCCTGCTGCCGCTGCTGCTGATATGCATCCCGGTGTACCTACAGGCGACTCCGGTGCTGAGCTGGATGGTGGTCTGAGATGCCCCGTCATGTCGTCGTCGCTCCCGACAAGTTCAAGGGGTCGATCTCTGCGGCCGATGCCGCCGCGGAAATCAGCCGAGGACTCCAGCGGCGCGATCCGACGATCCGGACGATCGAGTGCCCGATCGCGGACGGCGGCGAGGGGACACTCGCCGCCGCTCTGGCGGCCGGCTTCGAGAGGATCCCCGTCGCTGCGCCCGGGCCGACCGGCGAGCGGACGCTGACTGCCTACGCACGGAAAGGGCAGCTCGCGGTGATCGAAATGGCGGACATCTCTGGCTTGCACCGACTGCCCGCCGGGGTACTGCGTCCGATGACCGCGTCGAGCCGTGGTCTCGGCACAGTCGTCGCCCGCGCCCTCGACGACGGATGCCGAGAGATCGTGCTCGGTATCGGTGGCAGCGCCTGCACCGACGGCGGGGCCGGGTTCCTGCGTGCGCTCGGCGCCGAGGTCGTCAACGCTCACGGGAGCCCGATCCGGGACGGAGGCGGCGCCCTGTCTCAGGCCACGATGCTCGATGTTTCCTGGTTGCACCCGGGACTCGGAGACGCGAAGATCACCCTCGCCAGCGATGTGGACAACCCACTGTGCGGGCCCACTGGTGCCGCCGCGGTCTACGGACCCCAGAAAGGCGCCACTCCCACACAAGTCGCCGAACTCGATGCGGCACTGGCACATTGGGCTGACCGCGTCGCAGCGGCCACCGGTCGCGACGCCCGAGACAGCCCCGGGGCAGGGGCGGCCGGGGGAGTGGGATTCGCTGCGTTGACCGTTCTGCAAGCGGAGTTCCGCTCCGGAATCGACCTCATCTTGGAGCTGGTGGGCATCGATCAGCACCTCGACGGCGCGTGCGCGGTCATCACCGGTGAGGGCTCTCTCGATCACCAGTCCTTGCACGGCAAAGCCCCGATCGGGGTGCGCCTGCATGCCACCGCTCGCGACGTTCCGACATACGCCATTGTCGGGGTGTCGCGGCTTTCCCCGGAAGAGGAGGCGGCTTCTCAGTTCGCCGCCATCTATTCCCTACAGGATCGTGAACCCGACATCGCACGTTCGATGGCGGGGGCTGCCGACCTGATCGCTTCGGCCGCCGAAGAACTGGCCGCCGAACATCTGCTCGCGGTCGATCGATCCTGAGAAGAACGTGCGGGGCTCCTCACGAACCGATCTTCTGAGTAACCCGCACATTCACCACACCAGATCTGAACCTCAGCCCCGGCACCTGATTCGGCGAGTTCCGGCAACCGTCTATCGCAGAATCCAGTGTCCCTGCACCCCTGTGTGGAGACTTGCCTCGAACCCAAGTCTCCACACAGGTTCCCAGTCAACGATCCTCGTATTCGTGGACTCCGCCCGCGACCCTGCGGTCAACCGCCGGACTACACAAGAGGAAGGTCATGCTTCGCGAACAAGACCCCACAGTTCCCGCGCTCTCACCCAACGAGTGGGAGTGGCGACAACACGCCAGATGCCGCTACTTCGACGCCGACCTCTTCTTCGACCCCGCCGACGACTCCACCGACGAACCCGCCGCGAAAGCGATCTGCAACCACTGTCCCGTCCTCGCCCACTGTCGTGACTACGCCGTAGATGCCGAAGAGCCCCACGGGATCTGGGGCGGACTATCGCCCACAGAGCGAAAGAGGCAGAGGTGGTTCAACAGATTCAAGACCACTCCAACGGTTCCGGAGCAACGGTGTTCCTGAACGCCCCACCGCTTCACCTCGCATAACAGAAATGGTCTCGACCCAGGGGGTGGGCAGTCGATCCGACCGTGATCAGAACCAGTGCGGCCAATGCCACCAACGCCCACGCGAACAAGAACGGATAACCCACAGGGCTGGGGTACTGCGGGGTAAGCACTGCGAGCGTCGCCGGCCCTCCGAACTCGACGTATTCAGCGAACAGAAGACCGTCGTCGGTCCTGCGAGATCATCAGGTGACGCGAGGGCCGGAGACCAGCGCCATTTCGTAGCCGCACCCGCGCACCGCCGCGGCAGCAACGGTGATCGACTCGAATCCGGCGTCATGATTGTTGCGGTCCCGGAGTGGACCCCCGATCGGCGGGAAGCCCCCTTACCGACTCCTGTACATGACTTGTCACCGCTCCCGATCTCGGAAAGGCTCGGATCCATGCCGTCGTTCTCGCCCGCCCTGTCCGGAACGCGCACCCGTCGGTCGTCCGTCCTCGCGGTCGGGGCCACGTCGTTCGCGTTTCTCGTCACGATGATGGGAACGACACTGCCCACCCCGCTCTACTCCATCTATGCGCAGGAGCTGGCGTTCAGCGCCCTCACCGTTACCATCCTGTTCGCCGTGTACGCGGTCGGGGTCGTGGTCGCGCTCGCCCTGTTCGGGCGGCTGTCCGACGACGTCGGTCGGCGCCCGGTGCTGTTCGTCGCGGTCGCCCTCGCCGCGGTCAGTGCCGTGCTGTTCCTGCTGCCGTCGACGCTTCCGGTGTTCGTGGTGGCCCGCGTGATCTCCGGACTGTCCGCGGGTCTCATGACCGGCACGGGCACCGCCGCGGTGATCGACCTGTTCCCACCCGAACGCAAGGCGGTCGGCGGAATGCTCGCGGTCGCGGTGAACACCGGCGGCCTCGGATTGGGCACGCTCAGCGCGGGGGTGATCGCCGACGTCACGTCGAGTCCGCTGACCATTCCCTATGTGGTGAACCTCGTGCTCGCCGTCCTCGCGGGCACCGGGCTGTGGATCTTCGCAGTCGCACCGGCCACCAGTCCGACGTGGCGGATCCGACCCCGCCGACTGCAGGTTCCCTCCTCGATCCGCGGCGCGTTCGTCACCGCAGTGCTCGCAGCCGGAACAGCGTTCGCGGTGACCGGCGTGCTCACCGCCGTGTCGGCGTTGTTCCTGACGGAATATCTGGGCTCGAGCAGCCACACGAAGGCAGGCCTCGTCGTGTTCCTGACCTTCCTGTTCATGGCGGTCGGGCAGCTCCTGGCCCGTCGGCTGTCGACCGCCACCGCGATGCTCGTCGGGTGCCTCGGATTGATCCCCGCCGCCGCGCTGCTGGCACTCGCACTGGCGTACACCGTCCTCGAGCCGCTGCTCGCGTCCGCGGTGGTGCTCGGCGTCGCCGGGGGCCTGTGCCTCAATGCGTCGCTCGCCTCCACCGTCGAACGGGTCGAACAGCAGTTCCGCGGCGGGGTGTCCTCGGCGTTCTTCGCGGGGATCTACGTGATGCTGGCCGTCCCCGCGGTCGGTGTGGGTGTGCTCGCACGCGTCACGGACCTTCGCACGGCCGGGATCGTCTTCAGTGGCCTGGTCGCCGCGCTGGGGGCCGGGGTGGCCGTGGCCCAGTTGGTGGCGCGCAGACGGGCCTGAGCGGCATCAGTCAGCCCCGCGGTCTGGCGGTGACGGGCGGGATGGTGATCACCGGACGCGGGTTCGCGGTGGTGGTGACCGCCCGCAGTGTCGGCTCCGCGGGGTGCCGCCGTCGGCGGGCCCGCGATCCGGGGCACGGTCTGCTCGGTCGTCGTGATGACGGGAGGCCGGGTGACGGGTGTGGTGACCGGGGCCAGGCCGATCGTCGGGGGAGGCACGGTCACCGCACTCCACAGGCGTTACGGGCTACTTCGATGCGCCGCGGTTTCGCTCTTTCGGCGACCGGCAGAATCACGCTGAGGACACCGTTGTCGTAGCTCGCCGAAATGCGGTCGACGTCGATGTTCTCTCCGAGCGACACTTGGCTGGAACGCACACTCGATCTCAGGTAGGGGACTCGGGTAGTTGCCGGGGCACTATCGCCTCGCAGTCAGATGATGAACCTCACGCATATGGCTGCGAAGCAGGGTGTCGAACTCCTCGACATTCCCGTGCTCGACGAAACTCGCAAGTTGGGCATGATCGGCGATGATTCGGTCGATCTGCATCGGATCCCGGCCGACCGAACATGCCGTCATACGTCGCTGCCGATCTCGAAGACCCACGTAGAACGCCGCGAGCAAGGGGTTGGCGCCGTATCGCACCACCACCGAATGGAAATCGGCGTCCTCCGCGGTGAATGCTGCACTGCCGGCGGACGCGGCAAGGTCGCGCTGACGGTTCACGCTGGCGCGCATCTCCGCCGCGGCAGCCTCGCGACGCCCCGTATCGGATCTGAACGAGCACAGGCTGCCGGTCTCCACCAGCAGCCGGGCCGCAACGATGTGCTCGGCCTCGCCGTCCGCGATCGGAACGATCAATGCCCCGCGCTTCGGATACAACTTCATCCATCCCTCGGCTTCGAGCCGAAGAAATGCTTCACGAACCGGTGTCCGGCTCGTGCCCACTCGCGTGGCGATGTCGCCTTCGCTGATCAGCTCACCGCCGGGGAGTTCAGCCGACAGGATGAGTTCCTTGACTGTCGCGTAGACCAGGTCGGACGACGACGGAGTCTTAGACACAACTTGTATCTAAACAGGAGTTCGGCTTAGTGGCAAGAGAAGACGCGCCCCACTACTCGAGGGCGCCCGTGTTGGTGCTTCCCTTTTTCCGGAGGGTGAAGCCGGTGGTCGCGGCCTTCCGGATTCGGTGATAGAGCCCCGTGGGGTGGTGGGCTTTGAGGTCGAATCCTCGGTGCCTACTCGCCACGGTTGATCGCGGCGATGGTCCCCGTATCGCCGCTGGGATCCAGCAACGCCATCGACCCCTCGGAGAGGTAGCGGCGCTCGCCGGACTGCCACTCATCGTGCATGTCGGCCGGGACCGCACCGACGAGTCGGATCACGGCCGCCTCGTTCGGGAAGATGCCCACGACACGGGCTCTGCGCTTGATCTCCTTGTTTACCCGCTCCAACGGATTGGTCGACCAGATCTTCGACCAATGTGCCCGCGGAAATGTGCTGAACGCCAGTACCTCTGACTTCGCCTGGTCCATCAAGGGACCGACCTCGGGGAACCGGCCGGCCAACTGATCGCGGACCTCGTCCCACGTGAAGGCCGCGGTGGCGGGATCGGGCTGGGCGAAGATCGTGCGAAACACCGCGGCGACCATGTCGGAGTGCGACTTGGGGACGTACGCCCACAGGTTTCGCGCGAGAGCTACAGCCACGACTGGGACGTGCCGAGTCGTCGCGCCCGGACCCCGGCCACCGGGGGTGCGCTTACGGTTCGGTCAGCTCGGCCTCGGGGCCTGGAATGCCGCCGAGGGCCGCGGCCAGGCGTTCCCGCGCCCGGCTGAGATGGCTGGTGAGTATCTCCGCGGCCGCGTCCCCGTCGCCGGCTGCGATGGCATCGAGTATCTGCTGGTGTTCGGCGGCGATGCTCTGGTTGGTGAGCAGATGCTTGCCCTGGACCTGGACCATGCACAGCCGCACTTCGGACACCAGCGCCCGGAAGGCACGGCTGGTCCGTGGGCTGCCCATCGCGGTGACCAATGCCGAGTGGAACCGCATGTCGGGTTCGACGATCGAGAGCGGGGTGGCGTCGGTCATCGCCGAGATCTCCGCATTGGCGTCCACGGCATCGTCGGGAACGGTGCGAGACTTCGACAGTTCGCGCAGCACGGCGGCCTCGAGATGTTCGCGGGTCCGGTAGATGTCGCGGACGTCATCAGGCCCGAGATGCGGCACCCGCGCGGTCTTGTGGGTGCTGCGCTGCAGCAATCCCTCGCCCACCAACTTTTCGATGGCCGCTTTCGCGGTCGGCCGGGCCACTTCGTAGTTGCGGGCCACTTCGGCCTCGGTCAGCGCGTCGTCGTGGGTGAGTTCGCCGGAAAACAGTCGTTGACGCAGCTCGAAAGCCAGCGCGTCGACTATCGAGAGCGCCGCGACCCGTCCCGCCATGTCGATCTCCTCCACTCGTGGATGAACTACCCGATCTTCCCACAACGACGCACATGCATTCTTGACAGACCTGAGTACTTGTCTGACAATCAACCAGCGCCGTGGTGGCGGCAATCACAGAGGAGACCTCGATGTATCAACAGACACTGGACCCGATCGGAGGGTCGCTGGGGTGGTCGGCAGTCATCGCGGCGGTGCCGCTCCTGGCGATGTTCGTGATGCTGGGAGTGTTCCGGTGGAAAGCGCACCGGGCGGCCCTGATCGCACTCGCCCTCGCGGTCTGCGCGGCGATCGTCGGCTGGCGGATGCCCATCGCACAGGCGGCGAGCGCCACCGCGGAGGGCGCATTCTACGGGCTGTTTCCGATTCTCTGGATCCTCGTCAACGCCCTGTTCCTCTACAAGTTGACCGTCGTCAGCGGCTGGTTCCAGGAGCTGGGCCGGGTGATTCGGTCGATCTCCGATGACCAGCGCATCCTTGCCATCCTGATCGCGTTTTGCTTCGGCGCTCTCCTCGAGTCACTCGCCGGCTTCGGCGCTCCGGTCGCGATCTCGGCGGCGATGTTGCTGGCCGCGGGCATGAAGCCGCTCAAGGCCGCCTGCACCTCACTCCTCGCGAACACCGCGCCGGTGGCGTTCGGCGCGCTCGGTGCGCCGATCCTGGCGCTCGCCGGGGTGACCGGACTGCCGCTCGACGACCTCTCCGCCATGGCGGGCCGTCAGACCCCGTTCATCGCCGCCATCATCCCGCTGGTGATGGTGTTCCTGGTCGACGGCCGCCGCGGCGTGCGCCAGACCTGGCCGGTCGCGCTGGTCGCCGGACTCGTCTTCGGGTTCGCGCAATTCCTCACGGCCAACTACTTCACGGTCGAGCTGACGGACGTGGTCGCCGCGGTAGTGACGGTGATCGCCGTGCTCGGCATGCTGAAATTCTGGAGTCCCGCCGAGACCTTGGCGGCCACCCCCGACGTGCCAGCACATGCCGGCGGCCAGGCTCCCGTGGGTGCCGGTATCGGTGTCGGCATCACGTCCGCATCAGGGGCCGGCGCGACGACACCCACGTCACCCGGCCGATTCGACCACTACGGGCCCGGGCGCCGCGCCGTCTACGCGCTCGCCCCGTACGTGACGATCATCGCGATCTTCTCCCTCGCTCAGGTGCCGTTCGTGAAGGTCTGGCTCGCCGATATCGGCACGGTCGCCTTCGCGTGGCCAGGACTCGACATCGTCGATCCGGACGGAAACGCCGTCGGTGCACAGACATTCAAGCTCGACCATCTGCGCGCGACGGGCACCCTGCTGCTGTTGTCGGCGGTCGTGACCACCGCGATCTACGGCATCGGGATCCGGGAGGCGCTCCGCGCGTACCGGGACACTCTCGTGCAGCTACGGTGGACCATCGTCACCGTGACCGCGGTCCTGGCGCTGGCGTTCGTGATGAACCTGTCCGGTCAGACGGGCAGTCTCGGAATGGCGCTGGCCTCCACCGGAGGGTTGTTCGCGATCCTCTCTCCCGTGATCGGATGGATCGGCGTCGCCATCACCGGATCCGACACGTCGTCGAACTCGTTGTTCGGCGTCATGCAGATGACCGCGGCACAGCAGGCCGGACTCGATCCGGTGCTGATGGCGTCCGCCAACTCCTCGGCCGGCGTGCTCGGCAAGATGCTGTCGCCGCAGAACCTATCGGTGGCCGTCGCGGCGGTGGGACTCCCGGGGAGTGAGGGGGCCATGCTGCGCAAACTCATCGGGTGGAGCCTGGGATTGCTCGCGTTCCTCACGATCATCATTTACCTGCAGTCGACCCCGGTACTCGGATGGATGGTTCCATGAGTCTCGACGTCTTGACCCCTGTTTCCGAACTGACAGCAGCCCTCGGCGACGTCGTCGTCACCGAGCCCGACCTGATGCTTGCCTACCGCCGCGACCAATCGCTGCTGACCGCGGCGGGAATGCCGCTCGCGTTGGTCCGCGCCCGCGACACCGACGATGTGGTGGAAACCCTGAAAATTGCGCACCGGCACGGTGTCCCGGTCGTCACCCGCGGCGCGGGCACCGGCCTCGCCGGAGCCGCGAATGCACTCGACGGGTGCATCGTGCTCAGCGTGGAGAAGATGAACGCCATCCTCGACATCGACCCGGCCGCACGGACCGCCACCGTGCAACCCGGTGTGATCAACGGCGACCTGGCGGCGGCGGCCGCCGAGCTGGGGCTCTGGTATGTGCCGGACCCGGGCAGCCGGGCGATCTCGAGCATCGGCGGCAACCTCGCAACCAACGCGGGAGGCACCTGCTGCGCCAAGTACGGCGTCACCGCCGACCACGTGGCCCGCATCAAGGCCGTGCTCGCGGACGGGCGGATCATCCACACCGGCGCGGCGACACGTAAGAACGTCGCGGGCCTGAACCTTACGCAACTGCTCGTCGGTTCCGAGGGAACCCTCGCGGTGATCGTGGAAGCGACCATGCGGTTGCGGCCGGCGCCCTCCGCCGCCGCCACGGTGGTCGCCAGCTTCCCCGAGACCGCGCAGGCCATCGACGCGGTGCTCGCGATCCGGCAGACCGCCGAACCGTGTCTGGCGGAACTGATGGACCGCACCACCATCGCCGCCGTCAACGACATGACCCACATGGGCCTCGACGAGTCCGCCGGTGCACTCCTGCTGATCCAATGCGACGGAAGGGATTCCACCGCCGAAGCCCGGATCTGCGCGCAGGCCTGCACCGAGGCCGGCGCCACCGAGGTATACGACACCGACGATCCGGTAGAGGGCGAAGCGTTCATGCAGGCGCGCCGTGTTGCGCTGACCGCGTTGGAACGACAGGGCTCCACGCTGCTCGACGACCTGTCCGTCCCGGTTCATCGGCTACCCGAGATGCTGCACGCCATCGAGGGCATCGCGGCACGCTACGAGCTGACGATCGGCACGTTCGGCCATGCCGCGGACGGCAATCTGCACCCGACCATCGTGTTCGACGCGTCCGACAGCGAGCAGTCCACGCGGGCGATGCAGTCGTTCGACGAGATGGTGGCCGAGTGCCTGGCTCTGGGCGGATCGATCAGCGGTGAACACGGAATCGGAGTCCTCAAGGAGCCGTACATGGAGGCCATGGTCGGTGCCACCGAACGTGAGCTGATGGCCCGGGTCAAGGCAGCGTTCGACCCGAGGAACATCCTGAATCCAGGCAGGGGCATGTAATACGGGGCGGGGACGGCTCCGTATTTTTCCGCCGTGCGCGGGGCTGCGGGTGGCACTGCGGTGAGAGACCGAACCGCGCACGCACCCCGATTCACCTCAACCGTGCGCCTCGCCGGCCACACCGCAACCGCCGATGCGACCACGAAGACGGCAGCGAAGACCGCATCGGCGGCGGCGCTCATCGACACGCTCTTCACGCAGCACTGAACTACCGATGTTCGTTTTGTCCGTTGTTCACCGCAGTGAACAACGGACAAAACGGACATTCTTGGGGGTCTTGGATGCGGTGAGGCGCGAGGTGCGTCAGGCGCGTCGGTGGAATTGGTTATCGTCGAAGGTCTGCAGAACCAAGGGGGTACGGGGTACATGACATCGGACGCTGCCAAATACGCTGGCAGACAAGCGTTCCCGCTTAGCCGATAAGTTATATTATGTCAACTAGACTGCTCCGTATTTCATCAGATGCATCATCGGCTTCATGCAGGGAACCGTGGGAGCCGTCCGGATCTAAACGTCGCCGGAGGCGGTGACCTGCGCCTTCACGGTCGCGGACAGGTAGGTCGGTCGGCGCGGGTCGCGGTGACACGATGGCTGCGTCCGCATCGGCACCTCAGGTTGCCGCGCGGAGCAGGGACCTTCTCGCTATGATTCATTCGATGAATCATTCGATCATCAGATGAGACAGCCCCGAGGGGGTTCGGTGGGAGTCGACGACAGCGGCCGGGTGCATCTTGTGGATGCCGTTCCGATGCTGCATCCGGAGGAGCAGACAGTCGCCGAGATGCTCCAGGGATGGCGCAATCAGCAGCTGTGCCGCAATCTTCAGCACGCCACGATCGAGCAACGCGAGCGTTGCGTGCGCCGTTTCCTCCACTCCACCAACGAATACCCCTGGCAGTGGACTCCGGCGATGGTCGACGAGTTCTTCGCGGACTTGCGCTCGATACGGCACGCGAAGCAGTCCACCGTCCGCAATTACCAGGTGGCGCTGCGTCTGTTCTGTTCGTATGTAGCGGATCCGACCTACGGGTGGGACCGGGTATGCGAGCAGCGATTCGGCACGCATCCGAGTCAGGTCTTCTTCGACTGGAACACCGCGCAGCACGTGCAAGACAACGAGTCGGGTCCGTCCAAGCGCGCCTTCACCAAACCGGAGTTGCAGGCGTTGTTCGACCGCGCGGACGACGAGGTCGCGCGGATAGCAGCGTCCGGACGGAAGGGGTGGCTCCCGGCCTACCGAGACGCCACGATGTTCAAGCTCGCCTACGCCTTCGGATTGCGGTTCAACGAGATCCGCCACTTGCAGACCGTCGATTTCGCCCGGAACCCGCACGCCCGAGAGTTCGGTCGATACGGCCTGGTCCACATCCGGTATGGCAAGGCCAAACCCGGTTCGGCACCGAAACGGCGCAGCGTCCTGACCGTCTTCGACTGGACCTCCGAAGTCGCCGCGGATTGGCTCGCCAATGGGCAGCGGCACCTCGACGACGGTATCGACGTGTTTCCCAGCGAACGCGGGACCCTCGTCGCCGAGAACACTGTGCTGCGACGGTTTCGGCGGTATTGCACTGAACTGAACCTCGAGCCCGGGCTCGACTTGCACTCGCTGCGTCGTTCCTACGCCACCCACCTCATCGAGGACGGCTGGGACGCTCTGTTCGTGCAACAACAGATGGGCCATGACCACGCCGGCAGCACCGCCATCTATACATGCGCGTCCAGTGACTTCCGTATCCGCACGTTGCGTCGTGCTCTCGACGCCTCGATGGATGCCGCACTCTCCGACGAAGGACGATTTTCGTGAAGCGCACCGTTGACTACACCTGGCGGCTGGCAGAACTCATGGCCGCGCGCGGGCTGCACAACAGCACCGACCTGATGCCCCTGCTGCACGAACGTGGAATTGAATTGTCCCGCCCCCAGGTCTACCGGTTGGTCACCCAGCGCCCGGAACGTGTTTCGCTGCAGATGGTCGCAGCGCTCTGCGACATCTTCGGCTGCGGAGTTGATGACCTGGTCACCGTGACCGCCACCGACACCCGACGCAAGCGCGCCGCCTCCACCGCGGACGTGGTCGAAATGAACAAGGCGGCCCGCCCGAGACGAGCCCGCGTGATCTCCGATGATTGAGGTGACGCCCCGGTCGACGCGCCGGGGCCGCCCTCGCACCACCGGTGATGCCAGTTGTGATCGATGCGGTCGGCAGGTAGGCAGGATCCGCGCCCGCTGGCCCGACGGCGCAATCTGCGGCACCTGCTTCTACGCGGCGATGCGCACGCACGGTCACTGTCCGATCTGCGGGTTGGAGCGGTTGCTACCCGGCCGCCTCGATTCCCACGACGGCCCGATCTGCGGACCATGTGCCGGCATCACCGACGACCTCGCCTGCTCCCGATGTGGTGTCGAGGCCGAGCACTACCGCCGGAGCATCTGCGCTCGCTGCGCTCTTCGGGACGACCTCACAGAACTGCTGGTCGTCGATTCGGCGGATCCCGGTGCGATGACCGCTTTTGTGGATGGGCTGTGCCGTGACGAGCGCCCCGAGAGCCTGATCACATGGATGCGACCGGCCCAGGTACGAGAGATGTTGCGCAAGCTGGCGGTCGGTACGATCTCGATGAGTCACGAAGGGATCGACGAGCTCGGACACGGCCATCGAGCGTCCCACCTCCGGGGTCTGCTCGAGCATCATGGTCTCCTACCCGAACGCGACGCCTATCTCGCCCGCTTCGAGCACTGGCTGCGGGTCAAGCTCGATGCCATCGGCGAGGCGGCCGTGCGGCAACCCGTCGAACAGTTCGCTACATGGCACCACCTTCGGCGGATCCGCGACATCTCGGCCACCGGATCCTCGACGCGCGGTCCTGTCCACGCGGCCAAACAAGAGATTGCCGAGACAATCAAGTTCTTGGACTGGCTACTCGCTGCCCACGGACGCGTCGCCTCGACATGCAACCAACGCGACGTCGATGAATGGCTGGCTGTTGGACCGACCACCCGCCATTGCATCCGAACGTTCTTCGTCTGGGCTCGACGTGCGCGGGTCAACACCACCATCCTGATCAGCCCCCGCCGTGCCCGCTCCTCCCCCACCATCACCCAGGACCAACGGATCGCCTGGCTGCGTGAACTGCTGACCGGTAACAGCGAATCCCTGCCTTATCGGATCGCCGGCACACTGCTGCTCCTCTACGCTCAACCAATCGCGAGGATCGCATCCCATCGCACGTCCGACGTCCTCCTGGCGTCAGACGGTCCATATCTTGTCCTCGGCACACATCCTGCGCCCATTCCGGCGCCGTTCGCGGGCATGCTCACCGAACACCTCGCGCAACGGCCCAACCTGCATGCGGTCCGAGATGGCGACTCGGAGTGGCTCTTTCCCGGCCGCACGCCCGGCCGTCACCTGCACCCGAACACGATCATGGACCGGTTGCGCGCCCTCGGTATCGATCTCCTCGGTGCTCGCACCACAGCGATCCGCACATTGGTGTCTGAGGTGCCTGCTCCGGTCGTGGCGGACATGCTCGGCTACAGCCAGCAGATCGCACATCGCCACGCCGCTGAAGTGGCGCAACCTTGGGCCGGATACGCCGCGGACCACAGATGAAAGGAACAAAATGACTGACGCAAATCAGGGCACCTGGAACAGCTGGAGGAAAGTTCCGGAGGGTGTGGTGTATCGAAGTACCGGTCCGTGCTGGTATCCGTACGTGAACCGTGGAGGCGTCCGATACCTGGCTACCACTGGTGTGGAGTCCATCATGAATGACGCGGATATGGACGAGCTGGCACCGTTCCAGGAGGTGTCCGAGCGCACACAGAATGTCCTGCGCCGCCGAGCGACCGTTGACAGATGAAACTCACGCCTAACGACAGTCATCATTCGGAGTCCACATACGCACGGACCGAATATGCGGGGTTACCAGTAGTAAGTTGGTTATTCGCATGACCTGCGAATACGACCACCGGCGGTAAAGCTCCGCCACTGTCGTCACCGAGTTGCCGGCGTCGAAGTTCAAGGAGTTCATCGAAGGGGGTGAGGATGATCTCGCGCCGAGCCGCGCCGAGCCGCGCGGGGCCCGAAGAGGTGGGTTCGATCGTTCGTCCTCGGTCCGCGCGCGACGGGTGACGGCCCTCGGCCGAAGGGGTCAGCGGTCGAGGGTCTCGCCGCCTGCGGACTGCCGTCGAGCCGCGGGCAGCGTACGGGTGGATTACCCCGAACCGGACGTACTATGCACGCCCCATGGCAGATGGTCGTTCCCACCACGTCGCACCATCGCGGAACGACATCCACAGACAACCCGTGACGACGGTGAGCTCGGTCAGGACTCGTCGGGAAGGGCTTCGTTGGGCCGGTCGACGTTCCCGCGACAGGCGCCGGTTTCGGTGCCTGGCGCACGGCTGCGGTCCCGGCGAGGACAGGTCCGTCCTGGCCGGAGCACGCCCCGACATTCCGGCATTCCGACATCTCCAGCACCGTCGAACGGTGCCGGCCTCGGCCAGGGCAAATGTCACCACTCATCCCGACCAGACAGAGGACGCCCGCTCCCTGGGCGCCGTTTGCCGGTCTCTTGGACGTACGACCCCCTATTTCGGTATTGCGCATTCCGACACGGCATCGGGCAGATCCTGACGACGCCTAGTGACGCCGACAACGAACTGTCTCCTGACGTGTCGGTCCGCGGGTGACGGGACTATGGCTCGGCGGTGTCCATGGTGTCGAAGATGACGTCCTCGGGAACCCCGGCGGCCTGTGCGGCATCGACAGCGTCCCGGAGTTCGTCGGTGAGTTGCCGGTAGGTGCCCTCTCGGGCAGCCACGGGGATGCCCGGGTGCGCGGTGCGCAGAAAGCTGTGGAGCACCGCGCACGCGTCGCGTACTCGCCCGAGCAGCTCTTCGTCGGTCACCGCGGCGGGTCCGATGGCCCGGTCCGGGCGGGCACCGGCGGTGTCCCTAGTTCGCTGACGGGCGGGCGGGTGAAGGTCTCGGGGACCGGCGGGCGGTGCCGACCGACCGGGACAGGTCGCGGCGCAGCCGCCGGCAGGTACTCAGCCATGCCGGGTCGATCGGGGCGCCGCGCAGGTGCGCCATCAGGACGGCACTGTTGTCGTCGGTGGCCAGCCATCGGCGCATCTCGGTCACGCAGTCTTGGACTTGCCGCAGCGACGGCCGGTGCTCTCTGGTGCGATTCGACATCGTGCTCACTCCGGTGCGAGGGGCGGTGGGCGAGGGTGGTGTGCCGGGGATGCGATGCCATGGTGCCACGGGACACCGGTCCGGCGGAATGAAATCCGTCGGGCCACGCGCGGCGTGGACAGGCGAAGCAAACCCGAGGATTGCTGGCCGGTGGGAAACCCGCCCCACCGGTTCCTCATCCGTGGGTAGAGCCGATCACGCGGACGGAGCCGGGGCATGAATCGGACCCGCGCCCGGTCCGGCCTTCCCTCCAATTCCCCGGTGAAACTCGCCGCTCCCATCAGGTTTCGGCTCACCGCAACCCACGCGCCCCCCGACCCCCTCGGCGCACTCGCCCGTCCTCCGGTGCGGTCGCCGCCGGAAAGGATGCGATACACCCCTTTTCGAGGGAAACGCTCACGCCCGGTCCGCACCTCGATCACACTGGCCCCCGATACTTCTCGCCGGGACCTCGCACCCCTCGACTGCGATTGCCGCGAATGTGATTGCACCGCCGCAGGTGTCCCCGGCACAGCTGATGCCCCTCCGCAACGGAAGGACCACACGGTGACCGCATTGCCTCCCGGCTCCACCAGCAGCCTGTGCGCGCTGTTCTCCTACGAACTGCACGACGGTGCCATCGACTCCGCGGCGATCGGACGGATCCACCGGAGCGATATCGACGACTGGATCTCGGCGGTGGCCAGGACGGGATGGTTCACCAGCGCAGACATCTCCACCCTCGAGCAGCGGTGGCGGGCCGAACCCCGGGCGCTGCTCGACACCCTCCTCGCCGGAGCGGACGAAGTGACCGCGAAACGGTGCCGGGGCATCTGGGCCGACTACGACGCGTCCGCCGGTGACCAACTCGAGGCGGACGCGTGACAAGCCGGCGCGCGCATCGGATTGGCGCACCGGGTGCACCGGTCGGTCAGGGCGCGGTGGGGGCGGATTCTCACTGTCGTTGCAACACACGCCTATTGAAATCTGGGTCTTCCCAGATCACGGGCTACGTTACCGCAGTCGACATCGCTAGTTCCAGCGCGGTGCGGCGCCGGTGAGCGGTGGCCCGTCGCTCGGCATTGAACACCGTGGCGGGAGTTGCGTACTCCAGGTTCTTCCGTGGCCGAGTGTTGAGCTCACGCGTTACCGACCGCACATGAGCGTGACTATGCACCGATAAATCGGTGCCCTTCGGGAAATACTGCCTGGCGAGCCCGTTGAAATTCTCGTTCGCACCCCGCTGCCACGGACTGGAACGTTCGGCGAAGTAGATCTTCAGATCAAGGGCAGCGGAGATCTCTCGGTGCAAACACATCTCCGTTCCCTGATCCCACGTCAACGTTCTGCGCATTCGTTTCGGCAGGCCGGAAAATGCTTTGATGACAGCATTTTTCACTGATTCCGCGGTGTGATCGACGGAGAGATTGACGATGATTCCGTATTGCGTCTTCCGTTCCCGCAGAGTCATCATCGCCGATCGACAGCGCAACCCCAGGATGAGATCCCCTTCCCCATGACCCACCTCGGCCTTTGCGTCGACCTCCTCCGGGCGGTCACCGATCATCGTCATGTTCCGCACCGCACCGAGTGACCTCGCCGACCCCAACCACCGAGGTTTACGCACGCTCCGACCACTGCGCAGTTTGGCGGCGTACTTCTTGTCCAGTCCCTTCCCTCCCGGCACCAGCAACGCCCGGTACATCGTCTCCATGCACAACCACATCGAGCTGTCCTCGGGATACTTCAGCTTCAGCCAGCCGCTGATCTCCTCCGGCGACCAGAACCGATCGAGCTTGCGTTGTACGACACCGCGCAACACGTCGTTGGCGAGCAGCTTGTGTTCGCGTGGCCGGCTGCGGTTGCGCCGTGCCGTCTCATCGGCGACATGGGGCAGGTAGCGGCCCTGGCTATCGCGGTGCCGGTCGAGTTCTCGTTTGACCGTCGACGGCGCCCGGTCGATCTCCCTGGCGATGGCGCGGATCGACAGTTTCAGATGGTCCAGGTCGGCGATCTGCAACCGTTCCACCAAAGACAAATACCGTTCCGACGGCACGTCGGCGCCGGTCCGAGTCTTGCGCTGTCGCGCCCTTCGTTGAATATTGATCCCGGTCTGGCGAGTCACACCGACGAGTGTGGCTGCGATGTTCGTTTCCCCTTGGGCGATCAATTCCCAGTACCGCGTGTCGCGGACCGCGGTCCGCGACAGTCTCGACGCCTCCTTCGACGCCAGCTCTGCGGCGGTACGCGCAGTGGACCCACGCACCGCCACCTGGATCGACTCATCCCGGCCGCGTACCGCCTTCCCGATCCTCAGCACACGCCGCGACTCCCACGCCCCTGCCCTGGTCTTGCTCAGCCGCAGCCGGCGCCGAGCCTGGGTTTCACTAATGCCGTCCGCGCGGAGCTGGTAATACCGCTGTTCGATCCACCGATACGCTGTCGAGCTCGCCACGCCGGCGATCACGGCCGACTGCCGCACCGTCCGGCGCACCGCAAACGCAGACCAGAAAGTCTTCTCTCGGCTTCGCTCGACCCGCAAGTGGTGCCGGTTGTAGTTACCCGAGTTGAATGAAGCCTCCCACACCGCGATCTTCGAGGTCACACATCCCAAGGTGGCTCGGGCCTGCTCGCAGTCGAGACCTCCTTCACGGAGAAGGAAGAACTCCGCGCGCAACCACTGGTAGCCGACATCGAGATGGACTCCGGCGGTGCGGGCGGAGTATTTGAGACCTCGTCCGTCGCGGACCAACCCTAGAAATCGGGCCTGAGCAGCGGCATCCGCATTCTTCGCCATTCCAACACCACCTCGCCGAAGGTGTTGCAATGACCGATAGAACCCTGGGTGCGATAACCGGGACTCCTCCAGCGCACCCACACGGCGCCTTCGGCATGGGCCCAGTCAGTCAGCTCAGAGGTTAATGGTCAACCCTATCCATAACCCGGGCACCTACCCGTTCAACGTCCAGGTGACGTTTCTCGTGCCGGCCGCCTAGCGTCAGTACCCCTCGCCGGATTTACCTCATCGCTTCCTCTCGCGCTCTTGGATGATCCGATCGGCCAGCCGATTCACCGCGCGCACGCCGGTGGGAAGTACGTCGGGTACGGCTCGGCCTGCGGTAGCAGTGTCGGAATCCCCAGGGACAATCCCCCTCCAGCACGACATACCAATCCCCAGCTATCACATCTGGCCTGCCCAGATGTAGCTACGCCGACCTTGTTCCACCGCTGGATCCCATACCGCGGATAGCACTCCCCGCCCGGGCAGCAGCGACTCGCAATGGGCCCAAGTCACTGAAGGTTTGGGACTGTATTCCGATGGCGGCCGGCCCAAATCGCCGGCCGTGGCGGGGCCACAGGACGTCAGCTCAGCATCACTACGCAGGGCGTTCGCACGGGCACCGGAGTTCGAGTCAACAACCAGGTATGCGGACGAGTCGGGAAATGAACCGTAGTACTTGGCGTACACGATGGTGTCGTCCTCCGTCAGGTGCAGGCCCAGGTCTATAGCCAGCTCCGCGGCGGCCTTCTCGTCCGATCGTGCGACGTACCAGTGGTAGAGCCGAGGGCCACCGAACCAGAGAACCAGCGCTCCGATCACGACAACCGCAACAACGATGCCAGTCCGCATTCGCCGTGATGGCTTCGGGAAGACCGTCATCCCTTGATACGACCACAACCAACAACCGCCACCTCGTCAGGGATACCGACCATGGTGGCGCATTCGCGGGCCGAGATGATGCGGCGCCGTCATCCAGCGCGCGGTCCCCGGTACATGAAGCGGCGCCGTACGTCCGCGAGGCCCCTTCATTGGGCTCATTGGGCAGTTGTACCGATCCGCGGTCAAGTCCCAGGGCGTGGTGTACGACGGTCGACGCGTGACTCCTCGTGGGGTTATGCGGTCAGAGCCGCCGGCGTCACCTCCTCGGTAGGTTCGGGTGTGGCGTGGGTGCCGCGAGACCGGGCGAGCACGTCGAGGCCGAGGTAGCGGCGGCCTTCGATCCACTCGTCATGCTGCTCGGCGAGTACCGCGCCGACGAGCCGAATCAGGGCGGTGCGATCGGGGAAGATCCCGACGACATCAGTCCTCCAGCGGATCTCCTTGTTCAATCTCTCCTGGGGATTGTTCGACCAGATCTGACGCCAGATCTGCTTCGGGAAGCCGGTGAACGCGAGCAGATCCGGGCGAGCCGCGTCGAGATGGTCGGCGACCTTCGGACGCTTCTCCGACAAGGCGTCGATCACCCGACCATATTGAGCATGAACGGAATCGGCGTCCGGCTGGTCGTAGACGGAGTGCAGGAGCGCACGCACCCAGGGCCACGAGTTCTTCGGTGTCTGGGACATGAGATTCGTCGAATAATGCGTCCGGCACCTCTGCCAAGCGGCTCCGGGCAAGGTGGCGCCGATCGCCGACACGAGGCCGGCGTGCGCGTGAAGAGGTCACCAACCGCACGCCGGACAGCCCGCGGGCGACCAACGACCGGAAGAACGCCAGCCAACCGGCCCCGTCCTCGGCGGAGGTCACCTCGATTCCCAGGATCTCGCGGTAACCCTCGGCGTTCACTCCGACCGCCACCAGAGCGTGCACGTTCACCACCCGGCCGTTCTCGCGGACCTTCAGGACGAGGGCGTCGGCGGCGACGAACGTATACGGGCCGGCGTCGAGCGGGCGGCTGCGGAACGCCTCCACCTGGGCGTCGAGGTCCTTCGCCATCACGGACACCTGGGATTTCGACAGGCTGGTGATGCCGAGCGAGTCGACGAGTTTCTCCATCCGGCGGGTCGAGACCCCGAGCAGGTAGCAGGTGGCCACCACCGACGTCAGGGCCCGCTCGGCACGCTTGCGGCGCTGCAGTAACCAATCAGGAAAGTACGAGCCCTGACGCAGCTTGGGGATCGCGATGTCAAGGGTTCCGGCGCGGGTGGGGGTACCGCCCTGCACGAAGTGCTTGGGGGAGCGAAGTCCCAGTGGCGGTAACCGTTCCGGCTGTTGGTGCGGTCCTCGGAGCTCACCAAAACCGGCGCCGCACAGGCTGTCGGCCTCGGCGCCCATCAGCGCGTCGATGAACGTGGACAGCAGGCTGCGCAGCAGGTCGGGGCTGGCGTCGGTGAGGCGATCGGTCAGGAACTGGTGCAGGTCGATATCGTGGGCAGTGGTCATCGCGTGCTCTTTCGTCGAGTCGAGTTGGTAGCTCTCTCGAAGAATCACGCGATGACCGCCTACTTTCCGGCTACGACACGCCGGTGACGTCCTGATCCGGCTCGTACACCATCGTCATGGACGCAACCCGATCCGCCTCCGGCGGTCGATACACAAGCGCAGGAGGTTGTTGTCATGCTCGACTTGTCGTACTGGTTCCCCGACGTCATCAACGCTCTGACCGCAGCAACGAGGTGGTGGCAGTCGCTTCCATTCAACTAACCCCGGAGGTGATGACAGTGATTCCGATCCCCCCATACGGGTTGGGCGACAGCTGGATGGTGTGGACACCTTGGCTGGTGCCCATCGTTCTCTGGTGGAACTCCTGGCACTGACCCAGTACCTACCGCGCGCAGCTGACATGACTATGGCGGACCACATCACCGCTGTCCGGAATAAGCGGACCGTCTTTGGCCAGGTCACGGGCTTAATCGGGCGTTTGCGTCTGATCGCGCCCATGCTGGCCACGGCCGGCACACTCCCGGACAACACGGACCGTCCGTGGAGTTTCGAGATGAAGTACGACGGGTGCCGGATGCTGGCCTCGGTGGGCGGCTGCGAGCCGGTGCTGTGGACCCGCGCCATGAACGTGGTGACACCTCAAATCCCGAGATCGCCGAAGCTTTGACAGCGGCATTCGGCGGTCGCGGACGCATCGTTCTCGACAGCGGGCGCCGTACTCGATCACGGCAGGCCCTCGTTCGGCCGCTCCAGCGGCGCATTGGGATTGCACACGCGACGAAGCCGTTACAACGACGAATCCCTGTGACATTCTTACCCTTTGGCGTCCTGGCGTTCGACGACCTGGACCTCATGAGCGCGCCGCACCTGGATCGGCGGGCGGAGCTTGTTGAGCTGGATTCGGTCATCCAGGACGTCGGCGGCTTGCCCATCACCGTCGTCCGCACTGGGAAAATCAGAGCAGCAGAATCAGTTTGAATTCCGCGAAACGTGCTGGAATGGAGGGAATTTTGGCCAAACGGTCGCCATCGATCTACCTTCCGGGCCAGCGGAGTCGAGCCTGGATCAAGCACGCAATCCGGACTCGCAGTTCGGTTTTGGCGATCGGCTTTGTCGGCTCCAGTCGGTCGGTTGCCGTGCTGATCCTCGGAGCGTACGACGCTACTGGTAATGCGGGATATTCAAACCTGCGGAGTGCCGATCGATGATGGAGAGCAAACCGGGGAGTCGGTGTTGCACGCGCTTGTCACGTTGCGTCGACTTGGGGCGATACCTAGATCATGAGGGTGAGGAAAGCCGCGATAGGTACCAGCGCTCTTGTCGCGATCGCAACCATCGCCGGCGCCTACTCGGTTATTCATCACGCCGCCGACCCAATCGTGCCGATGGCATCGGGGTATTTAGAAGAGCATTCATCGAGCACGCAACAAGCTCGTCGGGGAACTCGGCGTGTCGTGAAAGGTGCGGAATACGGACAAGATCGTTGAGTGCTGTGCGAACCGCATTCACCAGCGCGAGTGCGTCTGCCTCGGTGACTTCTGAACGCGAGGTTCGTAGCCATTTGACCCATTCGGCGAGGTCGTCCTGGCGGATTCGCCGATCACGCTCGGCAGCACTAGCGGGGAGGTTGAGGGCTTCGGTAACTGACACCGCGAACAGATCCGTTGCTTCGGTTGCGATACGAACATAACCTCTCACGAGGCCTTCGATGACCTGTTCATCGGAGACGCTGTGATGCATGGCCCTGGAGCTCTCCAGGGCCATCCATTCCTGTACTCGGATGATCATGGCGGAAAGGATGTCGGCCTTGCTGTCGAAGTACCTGTAGACGGCAGGGCCTGCGATGCCGAACTCGTCGAGGCTGACTCCACCGAAACCGCGCTCCCGGAACGCGCGCGCCGCTGCTGCGATGATCTGTTCGCGACGTGATGTACCTGGTCGTTCTTTTGCGACTGGAGCCTCCGCCGCTGGCGCATCGCGGGACTCGGGTGACGCTGACGCGAATTCGGGGGTATTGATGGCTGCCAACGCAGCAGACACCAGCAGTGGGGAGAGGCGACGCTGCGACAGTAACCGGTCGCAGTGCCCTGGGCTGGTGATGATGCTCACCGCCATCCACGCGCGTACGTCGGCACCGAATCTGCTCTTGGAGGGATCGGCTTTTTCAATGGCCCTTCGCACCGCGCCTCCGATGCGACGAGTACCCTCGCGCACTCGCTCGAAGTCATCGGCGGTGAGGTGCCGTGCTTCTCGCTGCCATAGGGGGCCGAGTCGAAGGCTCTCCAGTGATGCCTCGACCATCCGCGTCAATAACTCCTCTAAGCTGCAGACGCCGGTTTCGGAGCGCTCGGCGGATTGGGCTGCCATGAGCAGTCGGTCCTGGTCTTCGAGGACCACCTGCGACAGTAGATCCTGCTTGTTGGCGAAGTGCCGGTAGATCGCCCGTGCGGTGACGTCGGTTGCCTCGGCGATGTCTTCCATCCGCACGGCGTGAAACCCGTATTTCGTGAACAATTCACTGGCGTTGTGGAGTATCTGCGCACGCCGGTCACGGGGTCGCCGGCGCGTGGCAGCGGACGCCTTCACAGTTTGCGATGCGGTCACGACGCCCCCTTTCCTCCTCGAGGCCCATATGGGATGCACACATGTCCGGACAGGCGGCGCAGCCGCTAGTACAGCCTTCTGACGATATACCGGCGGCGGACGGTCCCCCGCAGTATCCCGCACTGCCGCCGTTCGAGGGCCGATCGGACACAATGCCTCCTCCCACGCGAGGCGATGCAGGCGCACTGCGCCCGAGCGTGGGGGAAGTCTCCACTACGGCCGCAGTCCGAACAGTATGCACAATTGCGATAAGAGTCATGGACAACTTCCGTTACTTGATGCTACCTGCTTGATTCGTTGAAAGATACGTTCGCCTGACATTTTCGGCTCAAGGCCCAGGGACGCGCCACCGCGCACTGCCGCGGTTCACTCGCGGATCGGCAGCTCTTCCGACCTGGCATTTGCAGCCTCACCAGGTCATATGCTTCCGAATGAACGAAAAATCAACCATGCATCCTCTGAACTCTCCGGCTCTGAGCCATTTCACATTCTCAGATACGAGCTATTGACATATCTACGGCGGGGGGCCTATTAATGTGAGTAGAAGCACACCCTGATCGTGAATCAGACCACTAGGGATCAAGGACATGCCTCCTCACGGAGGCGACCATCCGCACCCGGCCGGTCACAGCTTCTGCTTACGCCCGTTCGAACAAAGGAACTTCGATGAAGGATCTGCAATTTCTGCAATGGAAGACCGATCAGAAGGTAGGCACGGTCTGGCTTACCCGCCCGCCGGTCAACGCGGTCACCCGGGAGATGTACGCAGAGATCAAGTGGTTCTTCACCCACACGGAGGAGTACCTCCCCGAGGCTCGGGCGATCGTCTTGACCGGCGCCGGCAAGCACTTCTGCGGCGGCAACGATCTCACCGAATTCCAGACGATGACGCCGGAAAACGCCGGTGAGCGCATGCTTGCGGTCCGTGAAGCGTTCTGGTCGATCTACGATTGCCCGTTGCCGGTGATCGCAGCTGTCCACGGAGTGGCCGTGGGCACCGGATTGGCCCTGGCAGCGTCGTGTGATCTGGTCGTGGCAGCCAAGGGCGCCACCTTCACGCTTCCCGAGGTCAACGTCGGTGTGATGGGCGGCGCCAAACATGCCTCACGCCTGGTACCGCAGCAGTTGGTCCGCTATTTGCACCTCACCGGCGAACCGCTGTCTGCCGAGGAACTCGCGCAGCAGGGCGGCGTCTTGAAAGTCGTCGATCCCGATCAGCTACTCGACGTAGCCTACGACGTGGCGGCCAAGATGGTCCGGCACTCGCCGGTCACGTTGCGGTTCGCCAAGCGCAGCCTCAATGCGATCGAATACCAGGACCTCAAGGGCGGCTACGAGTTCGAGCAGGGTCTTTCCGGCGAGTTGTCCGCCTACTCAGACGCCAAAGAGGCCGTGGCAGCATTCTTCGAGCATCGCGCGCCGGCCTACACGGGAGCTTGAGATGAATGCTGTTTCACCTGTGCCGGTCGAGCAGATCACCGAGATCGCCGATCTGCGGCGCGAGGCTCGGAGGTGGCTTGCCGAAACAGAGATCCCCACCGTGCCGTTGGAGCTGGAGGAACGGTACAACGTCCTTCGTCGATGGCAGCGCACACTATTCGATGCCGGATGGATGGGGCTGGGATGGTCACGTGAAGCGGGCGGACGTGGCCTCACCGCGCGGCACCAGCAAGTCTTCTCCGAGGAGCTGGCGCGCGCTCATGCACCCGCCCCGATCGGATTGATCGGCCTCGATGTGGTCGGCCCCTCGATCCACCGGTACGGTTCGCCCGAGCAGCGCTCCCGTTTTCTGCCACCGCTGCTCACGGGCGAAGACATCTGGTGTCAGGGGTTCTCCGAACCCTCTGCCGGCTCCGACCTCGCATCACTGCGGACCCGCGCTCTTCGCCACGGGGACAAGTACGTCGTCAACGGACAGAAGGTCTGGACCAGTTGGGGCAATCAGGCCAGTTGGTGCGCATTGCTGTGCCGCACCGACCCCGACGCCGAACCCAAGCACGCCGGCATCTCCTACCTCATCGTCGACATGAGTTCCCCCGGAATCACCGTCCGTCCACTCGTCCAGATGACAGGCGATGCCGAATTCTGTGAGGTCTTCTTCGACAACGTCGAAGTCCCGGTCGGCAACCTGGTCGGCAAGGAAAACGACGGCTGGCGAATTGCCCTCGACACCCTGTCTCAGGAACGTGGCAACTATGCAATGCGCCGACAGGTGGAGATCGGCTGGGGTGTCGAGAAGACGATCGACGGACTACGAGGCACCTACCTGGAATCGACGACCAATCGTCGGATCAGCACCGCCATCGGAGAGTCACATGTGGCGCTGCGGGTGTTGGATGCTCAGATCCGCCGAACTGTGCAACGCCTGATCGACGAAGTGGGACCACATCCGCTCGACTCGATCGACAAGCTCGTCCTCAACGACGCAGAGCAGGTGGTCGGCCGCGCCCTCGTCGATCTCCTCGGACCGTTCCGCCTCGACGCCGAATCACAACCTCTCGGGCTGAACGCCGCGCAGTTGATTCACGATCATTACTTCTCGCGTGCCGCATCGATCTACGGCGGTACATCGCAGATCCAACGCAACATCGTTGCCGAGCGGCTGCTCGGCCTACCCAGGAGCCGATGATGAGTCTCACCGCAGCTGACGTGGACCTCGTCACCCCGATCCGCGAATTCTTTGACCGCCGTGTCACATCCGACTACCGCCATGCCCTGCTCAGTGGCGGCGGCTGGGACCCGGAGCTGATGGCCGAACTCGACGACCTCGGCTGGTCCGAGCTGACCCGCCCCGAAAACCGCGGTGGTCTAGGAATCGACCTGACCGCAGTCGCCGGTCTGATCGCCTTGGTCGGTGATCGGCTCGTACCCGGCCCCCTGGTCGAGCAACTGATCTTGCCGGCGTACCTCGACATTCCCGACGGTTCGCTCGTCGCCTTCGCCGACCCTGCCGTCACTCTCGACTGGGCATCCTCGATCGGTTCCGTGCACATGGAATCGGGGCAGATCCAGGGAACGATCGAACTCGTACGCTTCGGCGCCGAGGCCGACTCGCTGGTACTGGCAGTCGACGGCCCGGACGGACCGGCGCTGCTGCTCCTACCGGGCAGTGACCCGGCGCTGGCGCTCACGCCGATCAGCAGTTCCGATCCCACATCGCATTACGTGCGCCTGGAGATCGCATCGCGAACTGTCACCGACGCCGAGATCCTAGCCACCGGAATCGAAGCGGCCACACTCCTACGACAGATCCGGGCATGGTTCCGGCTTCTCACCGCGTGCGAAATCAGTGGTATCGCCCGCCGTATGCTCGAGAAGACTGTCGAGTACGTCGCGCAGCGCCAGCAATTCGGCAAGCCCGTCGGATCCTTCCAAGCCGTGAAACACATTGCGGCGTCGATGGCACAGGCGGCCATCTCGATGGAGGCGCTCTGCGAGGCAACGGTTTCCGATATTGCCTCTGCCGAGGTTGATTTCGACATCGAGATGGCAACGTGGACGGCCAAGGCCTATGCCGCCGGCGCCGGACGACAGGTGGTCGAGGACGCCTTGCAGTTGCATGGCGGGATCGGCTTCACCACCGAATACGACCTACACTGGTACTACCGCCGCGTCCTCGCCCTGCGGACCTGGTATGGGGACGAGCACGAACTCCACGCACTCATCGGTTCGCGGCGCCTGACCGACGGAGTCGACCGATGATCACCGCAACTCACACCGATTCCGCGCGCCGCGACCGCTACCTCACCAGCGGCGAGTGGAGCCACAGCACGATCGATTCTGCATTGGCCGAGTATGCACACCATCATCCCGATCGGCTGGCTGTGGTCGATGGCGATCGTCAGGTCAGTTATGCCGAACTCGACGCCATGATCCGCCGGTTGGCCGGCGTGCTACTCGAGCGTGGGATCCGGCCGGGGGACTCGGTGGTCTGGCAGTTGCCGAACTGGCTTGAAGCGATTGTCGTACATCACGGCGCGCTGCGGATCGGCGCCGTCTCCACCCCGATCATCCCGATCTATCGACATCGCGAAGTGCAGTTCATTCTGAAGCAGTCGCGAGCGCGTATCGCGTTTGCGCCCGGCATGTTCCGCACCTTCGACCACCGCGGGATGTTCGACGAGCTGGCGCCCACGCTTCCCGACCTCGAGCATGTGATCACCGTTCGCGGTTCCGACAACGAGTTCGACCACCTCCTCTCGGGAGCAACTCCACTCGACAATCCCGTCGAGCACGCCAGCACCGATATCGCATTGCTTCTGTACACATCCGGAACCACCTCCGATCCGAAGGGTGCTCTACACACCCACGAAAGCCTGGATTACGAGAACCGGAGCATCATCGAACTCTTCGATCTGACCGGCGAGGACATCGTGTACATGCCCTCACCGGTCGGTCACATCACCGGAATTCTGTACGGACTGCAGTTGCCGTTCATGCTCGGCAGCCATGTCGTGTTCCAAGATATCTGGGACCCCGGCGCCGGTCTGGAGTTGCTGCAACGCCGACGCTGCACGTTCGTCGTCGGTGCCACACCCTTCTTGCACGGACTGGTACACCACCCGGATCTCGCCGAGTACGACATCGCCCTGCGGGTTTTTGGTTGCGGTGGCGCCGACGTACCCCCCGAACTGATCCGGCAGGCCGAGGAGCAGCTGGGCTGCACCGCGACCCGCATCTACGGATCGACCGAATTCCCGACTCTGTCCGGCGGAAACGCGAGCGATCCGCTGGACAAGCGCGCCACCACAGACGGGCGTCCTATCGGGTCCGCAGAAGCGAGGACTGTCGATGAGCACGACACTCCGGTCCCCCCGGGCGCGGTCGGCGACCTGCAGGTTCGCGGCCCTGACCTGTTCACCGGATACCTCGATTCGAGACTCAATGCGGATGCCTTCGCCTCGGGTGGCTGGTTTCGGACCGGTGATCTGGCGGTGATCGACGAGGACGGGTACATCCAGATCACCGGTCGGCGTAAGGACATCATCGTCCGGGGCGGGGAGAACATTTCCGCCAAGGAGATCGAAGACCTGCTCTTCGAATATCCCGGTATTGCCGATATCGCGGTGGTCGGCATGCCCGACCCGATCATGGTCGAACGCATCTGCGCCTATGTGGTACCGAGCGACCAGGCGCATCCACCTGCGCTGGACGAGCTCACGTCGTTCCTGCGCGAACATCGGATGGCTACCCAGAAGCTGCCCGAGCGGCTCGAAGTCGTCGAACAACTACCGCGGACGGCGACAGGCAAGATCCAAAAGTTCATCCTGCGTGACCGAATCCGGGACGCTCTGACCTCCGACAACGCTGTCTGATCGCACTCCCCATCTCCCTCGTACCCCTTCCGGAAGGAAATCCAGTGAACACCACACTCCTCGAGGAGCTCGACGTCCTCGTTATCGGCGGCGGCTTCTCCGGCGTCTACCAGCTCGACCGGCTGCGCACCCTCGGCTACAACGTCAAGATCTACGAAGCCGGCACCGGACTCGGCGGCGTCTGGCATTGGAATTCCTATCCAGGTGCACGCGTCGATACCTGGGCGCCGGTCTACCAGTTCTCGCGTGAAGAGCTCTGGCGCGACTGGAACTGGAGCGAGATGTACCCCGGTCGTGACGAGCTGGTTCGCTACTTCGAATACGTCGACGACAAGCTCGACCTGAGCAAAGACGTCCGCTACGAGACCCGTGTCCTGGCAGGCCGATTCGATGAAGAAACCCATAGGTGGACATTGGTCTCCCGCAACGAGCGCACCGGTGAAGAATTCACCACCCAGGCGCAGTTCGTGATCATGTGTCTCGGTGCCGGCTCCAAACCCCTCTTCCCCAACATCCCTGGCCTCGAGAAGTTCGGGGGCGACTGCTTCCACACAGCACGCTGGCCACTGGAGGGCTACGACCTTGCGGGCAAGCGGGTCGCCGTCATCGGCACCGGAGCCAGCGGCGTCCAGGTAATCCAGGAGGCCTCGAAGGTCGCAGATCATCTGACGGTGTTCCAGCGCACCCCCAACACCGCGCTTCCGATGAATCAGCGGGCGCTTGGCGAGGCGGACAATGCCGAGATGAAGAAGACCTACCCGGAGCGATTCGCCAATCGCAAGAACACCTGGGCCGGTTTCGATTATGACTTCCTCAAAGAGAACATCCAGGATCTGACCGAGGAACGTCGCAACGAAATACTCGAGGAACTCTGGACCAACGGTGGACTGCAGCCCTGGCTGGGCGGCTTCCTGAATGTCCTGTTCGACAAGGACGACAACGACATCCTGTACGCGTTCTGGCGGGACAAGACACGTCAACGTATCACCAGGCCGGAGTTGGTGGAACTGCTTGCACCGACCGAGCCGATCCATCCGTGGGGCGTCAAGCGTGTCTCCCTGGAGCAGAACTACTTCGAGAGCCTGTGCCGTGACAATGTCGAGCTCGTCGATACCTCTGCCAATCCGATCCGGGAGGTCGCCAGTGACGCCATCATCACCGCGGACGGTATCCGACACGAAGTCGATGTCATCGTGCTGGCCACCGGCTTCGACTCGGTCACCGGAGGCTTGACTGCCATCGATATTCGCGGCACCGGAAATGAGACCTTCGAGGAGGTGTTCCGCGGCGGCAGCCGTACAGCACTAGGCAAGGCGACAGTAGGCTTCCCGAATCTCCTGTACGTCTACGGACCCCAGAGCCCGAACGCATTCTGCAATGGTCCGACATGCGCCGAACTTGAAGGCGAACATCTGATCCAGATCGTCGAGCACATGCGGAACAACGGCTACACCCGTATCGAGGCCAAGCCGGAAGCCCAGCAATATTGGGGCGCGCATATCGCAGAGCTGACCTCGGCCACCCTTTTCCCGCTGGCCAAGTCTTGGTACATGGGCGCCAACGTGCCCGGCAAAACCGTCGAAATGCTCATGTATCCCGGCGGACTTTCGGTATACCTCGAGATCCTCGAGAAGGCTGCTGCCGGTGGATATCAGGAGCAGTTCGAACTCGTCTGATCTCACCTGACCAGCCACCCGATCGGAACCCGAGGGTAGACATGCTCATACATGTCGTGACATTCACCTTCAAGCCGTCCATCTCGACCAGTTGAAATCGACGAATTCTAAAGGGAATTCAAATTTTTCGGCGACCCAATACCGTACGCGCGCAATGTCCGACACGGTATCGACCTCGGAAAGCGACCGAACAACGCCAGCTACGCACTGGTTCCCCATTTCCAGGACGAAGCCGACTTCCAGCAGTATCTCGACCACCCTCTCCACAAGGAGCTGATCCAGTCCACAATCGTGCCCAAGTGTGAATCCTGGCTCGGGGACCAATTCCTGACAGCCGAGTGACAATCACCCAGTACCTCAACCCGCACGGACTAAGGAGTTCACGCGATGGCTATCTACCAACCCACAGTATTCTCGACCGGGCATCAGTTTCTCGAGGCACCTCGCTGGCATGACGGAAAATTCTGGGCCAGCGACTTCTTCAGCGAACAGGTGCTCACCTTCGCCGAGGACGGCACCGCAACGCCGATAACCAAAGTGCCCGGACGACCGTCCGGACTCGGTTTCCTACCCGACGGGACCCCCCTTGTCGTCTCGCAGAACGAGCGGTCGGTGTATCGCATCACCGCCGGCGGCAAGCTCGAGCAGTATGCCGACTTCAGCGCACTGGCTGGAGGGATCGGCAACGACCTGTATGTGTCACCGGCGGGCGACGCGTATGCCGGCAATTTCGGATTCGCACTCGGTGAAGAGGATCCCAAGCCGACCCACCTCGTGCACATCCGGGCCGACCGCAGCGTCTCGCAGGTTCCTGGAGATCTGATCTTCCCCAACGGCTGCGCACGTACCCCCCATGGCACCCTGCTGGTCGCGGAAACCTTCCCGCACCGCATCAGCGCGTTCGACATGGCGGAGGATGGCGGTCTGACCAACCACCGAGTATGGGCGCAGCTCGACGAATCGTTTCATCCCGATGGCATCGCCCTGGACAGTGACGGCGGCCTCTGGTTCGGGAACGCGTTGACCCTCGGCGCCGACAGTGGCTTCTATCGCGTCGTCGAAGGCGGCCAGATCACCGATAAGGTCGAGGTCACCGACGCGTGGGCAGTGGCGTGCGCATTCGGCGGAGAGAACCTCGACACCCTCTACCTCTGCTGCAACACAACAACGCTCGACGAGTTTCACGAAGGACGCTCGACCGCTCATGTGGCCGTCGCGCAGGTCGGGCGCACCGGAGTTCCGGCGTCCATCTGAACGTGAGGAGACAGGCGTGAACACCATGATCGTCACAGAAGGCCGCGGCGGGATCGGGCTTGCGACAGCGCGTACCCTTCAGAAGATTGTCCGAAGCGCCAGGTCGTCCTGGTGGACCTCGACGCTGGCGAGGCCCCCGGCCTTCACTGATCGAGTCCCCGCGACGGCCGGGTTCATCGCGGGCGATCTTTTCGACCGGGCGGATTCATGCGGTCGTTGCACCATCGAGTAGTTCGTTGAGCTTTTCGGCTGGAGTATGCCAGTCGTGGGTTTTGCGGGGTCGGTCGTTGAGTTCATCGGCAACGAACCGCAGGTGCTCCTCGGAGTGCACGGACAGATCGGTGCCCTTGGGGAAGTATTGGCGCAGCAGCCCGTTGGTGTTCTCGTTCGAGCCTCGTTGCCACGGGGAGTGCGGATCGCAGAAGTAGATCTGCACCCCCGTGTCGACGGTGAACCGGGCGTGTTGGTGCATCTCGGTGCCCTGATCCCAGGTGATCGACCGGGCCAACGCCGACGGGAGCTCGCCGATCTTCGCCGCCTTCGCCTCGCGCACGTTCCGGGCGGAGTGCCCGTCGGGCAGGTGCAGCAGCAGCACGAACCGGGTGCTGCGTTCGACGAGGGTGCCGATCGCCGACCGGTTGGCTTCGCCCATGATGTAGGGGTCGGACCGGGGCGCGGTGCCGGGGTTGCTCCCGGTCCGTTTCCCCGGCCCGCCCTCCGCACCGGACGTGCGACTCTTCGGAATAAGTCTTTCCGCCACCGGCAGAGGAGCAAAGGTCCGAGACTTCAATTGGTCTCGAACCTGCCCCAGGAATGCGACCGTCTCGGCGTCCCCGGTGATGGATACAGGTGCCAGACGGTCGACACCGGCCGAACGTGCGCCCTTGTTGCCCCGCACCCGCTCCCACGCGACGGTGAGAAAATCTTCGGTGGTGGACGAGGTTGAACACATCATCGAAGAGGCGGTCGGGATCGTCGACCGCCCAGTGGTGCAGCTTGCGTTGCATCTGTCGTACCCGCCATGCCGCCCGATCGGGATCGGGCCATGACAGCTCACCGGTATTCACCAGCGCCTCCGTTCGTGTCGTACTCGCTGCATCAAATTCCGCTGGGGCCCTTCGCCATGTACGAGGCTTTCCCCGCTCGGACTACTACGGCCCCTCCGCGTGGCCATCGTCAGACGACGCGTCAACCCGACCAGCCGACCCCTGGAAGAGGCCGATACTCGGGAGCCTCGCGGTGGTTCATGCTTGCCGGACCCAGACCATCCGGTAGTGCTGGCCTGTCCCGTCGTCCCACGTTCACTGCTAACCGCTCGAGGAGTGAGGTGCCCACCTATGCCCCTGCGATATCGCCACGGCTACGCCGCAGGCATTCACCGTGGCCTCCGGAGCCGACGACCTAAACCGACGTGGCGATTGAGCCGGTCACCGACGACGCTCGCGAACGAGACGGCGGATGTGACGCCAGTTACTTTCGAGCGATACCCTTCAGTATCGTTCGCCGTGTCGCTACCATCAATTGCACACCGTTTACCACCTCGTTAGAGGTGGCCGAGTGTGGATCATCCGGGTTCGTCCCGGTCCCACCGATGTCGAGCCCAGGCATCAACGCACCGAACCGCCCTGCGGACGTGGTGCCGCACCGATCACAGTCCCGGACCCAGGTCTGTCGCTGCCGCTACCCGACTGCCGCCTCCCGGGCATCAGAAGTGACACCGCGATGTGTCGAGGGGTCATGTCGCACAACATCTTCGGATGAAAAGTATGACAACGTGGTTGTTCCCGGGAGGCCACGCCAACCCACACCGATCCGCTTGGCATACCACGACAGCAAGCAAGCCCACCTCCGCCGGCCACACCCACGCGCTCCACCCTTACCGACAGATCGGCCCACCGCTCCACTCCGAAAGCGACCCAGCCCGCTGTGCCTAATCACTTCCACCACTCCCCCGCCCGGGACTGGCAACACCGCGCCTCCTGCCGCGGCACCGACACCGACCTGTTCTTCTCCCCCGACGGTGAACGCGGCAACGTCCGCGCCCGACGTGAGCGCGCCGCCAAACAGATCTGCCAAGACTGCCCCGTACTCGCACAGTGCCGCGCCCACGCCCTCACCGCCACCGAGGCCTACGGCATCTGGGGTGGCATGTCCGAAACCGAGCGCACCCGCCACATCCGACGCACCCGCTTCCCAGCCCGCCACCGCGACGCCACACACGCCCCGGCACCACACCACCACCGCTCTACCACCTGCTCGCGCACGTGACGAACACGTGGGCGGTGACATCGATACCCCCGTCACGGCTCCGCCTCCGAAACCTGCGAACGTATCTCCGCAAACCGGCAGACGGCACTCCTGAAGTCCCCATCCTCGACAACGGACTTTCTCCCGGAAGGAGTGACAACGAGCGGATCGATCGAATCATCGCCTCACGACGGTGCCCGTGTGCTCGTCGTCATCCTCTCCGCGGTGGTGGCGGTCGTGGGTTCGATCATCGGTTCAGGGGCGCCTGGTGGGAACCCCGATCTCCCAGGTCGCCGACGCCACCGCAGTGGCCCCCGGCGGAGCCTGCCTTCTTCTCCAACTGGACCCTGATCTACCTCGGGTTCCTCACGCTCGCGATCTGGCAGGCACTGCCCGCGCACCGCACCGATCCTCGGCAACACCGCGCCGGGTGGTGGCTCGCCGCGGCGATGATCCTGAACGCGGTATGGATAGCCTAGGTGAACGTCGTCAACGGCGCGAAGACGTTCATCGCCGGTGGCCGCCATGCAGGACGTGTCCTGGTGGTCTGCCGCACCTCGCCGCCGGAGAAGGGCAATCGCCGCGCCGGGTTGACCATCCTCGCGATCGACAGCACCTCACCGGGGTTCACCATCGGTCGTATGCTCGACAAACTGGGCCTGAAAGCTCAGGACACGTGCGAACTTTCGTTCGACGACGTCTGCGTCCCGGTCGAGGACCGCATCGGGGAAGAAGGGCACGCCTTCCGGTACCTTTCCCAGAACCTGCCGCAAGAGCGCCTGGTCAATGCCATCGGCGCCGGCGCCTCCGCCCGCCGGGCAGTCGAGCACACGGTGGACTACACCCGCAGCCGTACAGCGTTCGGCACGCCGATCGCTGGGTTCCAGAACACGAAGTTCGTCCTTGCCGACTGCGCAGCCGACATCGCGGCGGGACAGGCACTGATCGACGACGCCATCGAGAAGCACGACACGAACGCACTCACCCCTGCACAGGCCGCACTGGTCAAGCCGTGGACCACCGAAATGCAAAGTCGGGTCGTCGACAAGTGCCTACAGCTGCACGGCGGCTACGGCTACATCACCGAATACCCCATAGCCAAGTTTTACGCCGATGCGCGGGGAAACCCGCATCTTGGGTGGGACCAGCGAGGTGATGCGACACGCACGACCAAGGCCCCCGCTCCCGCAAGGGATCGGGGGCCGTTCGCGTCTTCCACCGTGTCGGTTCGGTCAGGTGAGCACAGCGGCGGGTGCGCCGCCCGGTGCGCCGGTGACGGCATACACGGCGCCGTCGGCGTAGTCGGTCACGTACAGCGTTCCGCCGGTGTCCGGATCGACGAGCAGGATTCGGTAGGGTCCATACGATCCGGAGGTCGAGCCGTCCGGGTCGGTCACGAAGGTCCCGAGCACGGCGTGTGTCGAGGTGTCGACCACCGAGACGGTCCGGCCGTCCGCGCCGGAGACATACAGCAGATCGCCGTCCGCGCTGATCGCCACGTCTTGTGCTCCCTCGGGCAGCCGGACCGTCGCGAGCTGGGTCCCGTAGGTGGTACTGGACGGGTCGACGTCGATCACCGCGACGACCTCGTATCCGCCCGTCACACGCCAGAGCCGTCCGGTGCCGTCGACGATGAACTGTCCGTTGGAGTAGCCGCCGCTGGCGAGCTCCACCGTGCTGACGTGGTACGTGGCATAGGCCCGGGTGCCGACCGCGTTGACAGCGACACTGCTGACGACATCGGTGAACTCGCTGCTCGAGCGGGTGAGGTCCCACACCGGCCCGACGGTGACCTCCGCCGTCCTGGTCATGGACTCGGTGTCGATCACGGTAACGGACGCACCGCTCGTGCCGTACAGGTGACGGCCGTCCTCGCTGACGGCCAGATCGGTGAAGTATCCGAGGGACTGCGAGGTCACGAGGGTGTTCGTTGCAGTGTCGACCACCGACACCGTGCCGTCCTCACCGCTGGCGTAGAGGCGCGTCCCGTCGGGGCTGACGGCCAACTCCTGCGCCAGGGAATAGCCCTGGTAGTCGGGGGAGGTGGGCAGCCAGATCGTGTCGACGACGGTGTCGGTGCTCGTGTCGATCACCGAGATGGTGCCGGTATAGGGACTGTTGACGTACACGCGGTCGACCGCCGGGGCGGCCGCGATGTTCGACGACGCCCAGTCGACCGTGATCGGCGCACCGACGACCGTGTTGGTGTCGCGGTCGACGACCTGCACGAAGCCGTCCTCGCTCACGACGTACAGCCGGTCGCCGACGAGAACCGCGCCGGTCGGGCTGCCTCCCGCCGGGATCGATGTCGAGTCGATGTCGAACCCGCCCGCGGCAGGCGCCGGCGTGACCGGGACGGTGACGTCGACGTTGGTCACGTACTGGCCGTCTCTGACGGTGAAGGTGACCGTGTCGGTGTCCGGTCCCTCCGACTGTCGGGCGAGGTCGCGGGCGGCGGCGGTCGGGGTGAAGACGAACGCCCCGTCCCCGGTGGCGACGACGGAACCGGACGGTGGTGCGGTGTAGGTGAAGGTCACGGGGTCGCCGTCGGGGTCGGGCGGGAGCGTGATCGTGACCGCGCCGTCGGACGTGCTAGGAGCGCCGACCGTCGATGCCGCGGATGGCGCGGAGTTGACCTGGGTGAGAGACAGTGCCCGCACCCGCCCGTCGACTGCGTCGGTCACACGCCACCGAGTGCCGTCGGCGCTCATGGCGATGCTGTGCGCGCCGGCCTCGGGGGCCGAGTCGATACCGACATTCGACACCACCTTGGCGGTCGCGGTGTCGATCACCCACAACCGATCCGAGTCGGTCACGACGTACGCGGCGCTGCCGTCGTAGCTGACACGCACGGCGGTCGGCCGAGCCCCGACGGCCACGGTGCCGACGACTTTGTTGGTGGCGGTGTCGATGACCGAGAGGGTGTTGCTGCCGCTGTTGGTGACGTACGCGCGGGTGCCGGTGGGGTTGACGGCGACGGCGTTGGGTGTGGTGCCGACCCCGACGGTGGCGAGGACGGTGCTGGTGGCGGTGTTGATCACCGACACGGTGCCGCTGCCGCTGTTGGTGACGTACGCGCGGGTGCCCGCGGGGTTGACGGCAACGGCGTTGGGTGCGGTGCCGACCCCGACGGTGCCGACGACCTTGTTGGTGGCGGTGTCGATCACCGACACGGTGCCACTGCCGCTGTTGGTCACGTACGCGCGGGTCCCGGCCGGGTTGACGGCGACGGCGTTGGGTGCGGTGCCGGTCGTGACGGTGGCGACAACCTTGTTGGTGGCGGTGTCGATCACCGACACGTTGCCGCTGCCGCTGTTGGTGACGTACACCCGGGTCCCGGCCGGGTTGGCCGCGACGCCGGTCGGCGAGGTGCCGACGGGCACCGAGCCGACGACGGCGTCGTTTGCGTCGAGCACGGAGACGCTCTTCGAACCCTGGTTTGCCACATAGGTTCTGGTGCCGGCGAACACCACACCGGACGGGTTGGACCCGACAGTGGTGGACTGCACTTCCTGCATCCGTGCCGCAGATACCGGAACCTGCACCTGCACGTCCACCTGGTTGCTGGACTGGACGTCGGTGACGGTGACAATGAACGAGTCGTAATTGGCGTTCGGGTCCAGCGCGGCCGGGTTCAGCGCGGCCGCAGAGGCTGCCTGGCGCGCTGCCTGGGTTGGGGTGTACTTGAAGCCGCCGGTACCGTCGACGGTGACCGTTCCGCCGCTCGGCGGTCCGGTGACCTCGTAACGAAGTTGGTTGCCGGACGCATTGATCGAGCCGAGCACCGTACCGGTGCCGCGATCGGGCGCATAGACGATCGGCCCGGCAGTGGATGCAGAGCTCGTGCCGGTGGATGCGGCGCTCGCGACGGCGAACGATTCGATCGGCTCGCCGGTCGCAACGGGGGATGTTCGTGTTCCGGCGACCGATTCGATCGGCTCGCTGGTCGTGACGGGGGCGGCAGCCAGCGCTCGGCTCGCGTCGGTGGTGATGGCCTTCTCCTGTCGACGGCACCACGCCGCGGCCAGTGCCCAGAACGTCGGCGACTCGATCGGAACCTGTGGGTCATTCGACAGGAACGGACGAAGACCGAGGGCGCCGAGCACCTTCGACACGACGCTGGATGCGACATCCACCGCCGGGATGGGCAGAGACGGGGCCAATGCCTGCGTCCCGACCTGCGGCGCGTCCGCACGGGCGTCGGATACCCGGCGCGCCAGGGCCGTCGTCCCGTCGATCGTGGTGATCGCGGGAGCCACCGCCGAAACTGCAGCCGGAATCACTGCCGGCGCGGCCGGGACGGGTCCGCGCATTGCCGGGCCCTCCACCATGGCCGGCGGGGCGAGTGCCGTGCCGAAGCTGCCCGTCACCGGGGTGGTCGATGGGTTCGGCGCAACGGCGCTGCCCGCAGGTGCGCGGTCGTGACCCTGTGCGGGTGCCGAGGACGAGGACGAATCCGATCGCTCGGCGACTGCTCCCGCCGGAGGCCGGTCGGCCGGCGCGATCGCGGCCCCGGACACGTCGATGGTGTCCGGGGCCGTGGTGGCAGAACTCGATCCGACCTGCCCGGACTCGTCTGCTGTTGTGCCCGGATCCGGCATGCCACCGCCGTCCGCCGTCGACGAGCCGTCGGGTGTCGTGGGGTCGGGTGGCGTGCCGGTGTCGAGGGTCGTCGCGCCGGACCCGTTCGCCTCGTCGTTCGAGGTGGAGGACGTGGATTCGGTGCCCGCGGTGGAGTGGGTATCGGTGCCGGAGGTGGATTGCGAATCCGTGTTCGAGTCGCCGGTCGTCGACGATCCGGATCTGCCGCTCGCCGAGTCCGAGTCGGTACCCGATGCGCCGGATGACGTCCGGTCCGACGAAGTCCCGTCCGTGGATCGGTCCGTGGATCTCCGGTCGGACGACGTCTTGTCGGAGGATGCCTGGTCGGAGGAGTCGGAACTCGACGACGTGGACGAGTCGCCGACGGACGGTGCTGCCACCGCCATGCCCGCCGGCGCGACCGCAAGCCCTATGCCCACTGCCACCGCCAGCTCGCCGAGGTGCTTCAGATGCTTGTCGTCAATCATGGGTTACTCCTCCATGAGGACGCTTCGAACTGCAGTCCGGACGCACCATCCAAGGGCTGGGCTGGCTTATCGCCTCGAAGCGCTTCTCGAGTTGCATGGGACAGCAATGATCGTCTCGCTCAGTCGCGGATCTGAACCGCGTAGTCGACTACGCGATTTTTCTGGTTACTGCGGCGACGCGCGATCAGCGCAGTCTGGCGTGGTAGCGGTGGCCTTCGACTGTGCGGACGGAGACTCCGAGGCGTTCGGCGATCTCTTTGTTGGTGAAGCCCTGGGAGACGAGGGCGACGATTTCGCGCTGCCGTCTCGTCAGTGGGGTGGTTTCGACGGCTTGGCGCAGTGCGGGGGTGTTGACTCCGCGGTGGGTGCCTGCCAGCGTCCTGGCACGTTCGATGGCTGTCAGTGCGGAACCGTGATGTTGCTGTTCGCGGAAGAGAGTTCCGGCTTGGGCCGAGGCATCGGTCGCTGCGACAATGTCACCGATTTCTTCGTACCGCCGTGAGGCTTCGGCGAGTTTTTCGCCGTTTACACTGGTCAGACCATTGGCATGCAGTGCAACGGCGTGGACGCGTGGCCCGTCGACGAGCGCGGTGAGCTCGTTCACCCGGTGCGCTGTGGTGCGATCGCCGAATTGCGATGCGGCTTGCAGACACAGGAGTTCTTGGCCGAAGTGGCCGCGTTCGGCCGCGATCGAGGCCGCCTTCCGGGCGATGCGGATTGCATCGGCGATCATCTCCTGGGCGGCCGCAGCCCATGCTTTGGCGAGGGTGCACGCTGATCGGAGGAAGCCGTAGGGATTCAGCGTGTCGAGATCGCGCACCAGCTCCGCTGCGCGTTTCCCGTCCCCGCGACGCGATAACGCGAGAATCAGGTAAACCCGGCAGCTGACGACAGCTGATCTGTCGTACGTGGTGGTACGGAATTCGCGATCCGCCCTGTTCAGAACCTCGAGCGCAGCGCTCAGATGACCTTGGGACAGGTCCACATAGCTGTAAAGCAGTGAGACGAACAAGCCTATGGTGCCGGGAGTGTTCGCGGCATACTCGACAAACTGGGTCATGACTTGTTCCGCGGCCTGAAGGTACCCCGCGATGAACATTGCTTCGATGTGGAAGTAGACGATCCCGTACTCCAGCGCGGAAGCATCACTAGATGTTGCGACCAAAGCGGAGGCACGCTTGGTCAACGGAGAAACCTTGGCGGCATTTCCCGAGTAACCGTGGGCAATGACCAGGGCGCATGAGGTGAGCACGAATGCCATATCGCTCGGCGCAGCCTGAAAGACCACGTTTCCTGCGGCGATCGCGCGGTCAGGTCGGCCTTGCACCGACTCGAGGAGTGCTTCGAATGCGGCTAGCTCGGATGATTTGTGATTATAGGGCGCTACCTTGGCGATTGCCAGTTCGTGCCTCGCCCGTTCGGGATCGCCGAGGCTCCAGCAGAGGGTGCCGACTCGCATAACGGACAGTCGCCGTTGCTCCTCGATCGTTAGCGCGTTCTGATCGAGCGCCTCGAGCAGGGTGAATGCATCCTGCGCCCGACCGACGTGATGGAGCACCCAGTAGTGCAGCATCGCGCCTTGGAAGCCGCTGTCAGATATATGTCCGGCGTCCGCGAAACGAAGGGCGAGGGGAGCATCGTGGAGCCGTAGTGCGGTGGCGGTGGCGGCGAGGTGAAGCCCCAGGTCGGGTGGCAGGTCGGATTCGAGGGTCAGCAATGCGCGTCGCAACAAAGCTGCGGGTGTTGGATCAGGACGGGTGGACAGAGCGGTTGCGAGACGACCGCGCAGGCGGCGCAGTTGTAGGAGGTTGCCAGTGCTGCGACGGACTTCACCGTAGAGGGGGTGGCTGAGGCGGACGGCGATATCGCCGTTGTCGCTGGTCATGTCGATGAGGCCGCGGGAATGCACTTCCTTGACCGCATGCGGGCTGGTGAGGATTTCCAACACCGTGCCGTCAATGGGTTCGCCAATCGCGAGGTAGTCGAGGACTTCTGTCGTGTCATCGGTCAGCGAACCAAGCTGGCCGGTAATGAGTTTGGCGAGGGTGGGTGAGACGACGGGTTCACCGCTCCACCGCCAGGTGCCGACGTCGCGCACGAGCCGTCCGGCGTCCCGTTCCTGGCGAACGAGATGCCGGAGGAACAGCACATTGCCGCGGGTCAGGTTCCACAGTTCGGCCGCCGTTGCGGGGGCGACGGGCCCAGCTAGCGCTTGCGAAAGCAAGCGTTCAGTGTCGTTCTTGCCCAAGGGATCTAAATCGATCCGGTTGAGGAACCCATCTTTCCAGAGGGTGGTGATGGTGTCGGGGACCGGTTCGGTGCTGCGCAGGGTGAGCACGACCCGGGCAAGGCCGCGCTGCACGAGTTGCTGGATGACGACGACGGACAGGTCGTCGAGCAGGTGAACGTCGTCGACGGCCACGACTACGGGCTTGTCGCCAGCAGTGAGCGCTTTGATGACGGTATGGATGACCATCATCGGGTCGGCCTGCGAGATCGGCGCCCATTGAGCAAACGCTCCCAACGGAAGAGTTCGGGCCGAGGCCGTAGCCGTGACCCACCGGACGGCGTGCCGTTTGGCAAGTACGGCGACGGCGGCACTCGCCAACCGACTCTTGCCAACACCGACACCGCCCGCCACAAGGACCCCAGAGTCATCACCAGAGCCTTCGATAACCGCCCAGATGCGCCGCAGTTCCTCATCCCGGCCAACAAGTGGCCAGACACCGTCCACGGCGCAATCTTAGCTACTGCGTTAGTAGGCGGCGGGAAATCATCGATCCCTGACGCTCCGGATAGAGCCCCGTGGGGTGGTGGGCTTTGAGGTCGAATCCTCGGTGCCTACTCGCCACGGTTGATCGCGGCGATGGTCCCAGTATCGCCGCTGGGATCTAGCAACGCCATCGACCCCTCGGAGAGGTAGCGGCGCTCGCCGGACTGCCACTCATCGTGCATGTCGGCCAGGACCGCACCGACGAGTCGGATCACGGCCGCCTCGTTCGGGAAGATGCCCACGACACGGGCTCTGCGCTTGATCTCCTTGTTTACCCGCTCCAACGGATTGGTCGACCAGATCTTCGACCAATGTGCCCGCGGAAACGTGCTGAACGCCAAGACCTCCGCCTTCGCCTGGTCCATCAAGGGACCGATCTTGGGGAACCGGCCGGCCAACTGATCGCGGACCTCGTCCCACGTGGAGGCCGCGGTCGCGGGATCGGGCTGGGCGAAGATCGTGCGAAACACGGCGGCGACCATGTCGGAGTGCGACTTGGGGACGTGCGCCAACAGGTTTCGCGCGAAATGCACCCGACACCGCTGGTGCCCCGAGCCCTGGAACGAGCGCCGCAAGGCCGCGACCAGGCCGGCATGCTGATCGCTGATGACCAGTCGGACACCGGACAGGCCGCGTTTCTTCAGCGAAGCGAGGAAGCCGCGCCAGAACACCTCGTCCTCACTGTCCCCGACATCGAGGCCGAGGACCTCACGCGCACCCTCGGCGGTGATCCCCGTGGCGACCACGACCGCCATCGATGTCACCTGCGAAGAGGAGTTGCGTACGTGCAGGTAGGTCGCGTCGAGGTAGACGTAAGGAAACGCGGTGTGGTCGAGCGAGCGGGTGCGAAATGCGCCGACGACCTCGTCGAGGCCGGCGCAGATCCGCGACACCTCGGACTTGGAAATTCCCGAATCGATTCCCAGAGCCGCTACCAGGTCGTCCACGCTGCGGGTGGAAACTCCGTGCACGTAGGCCTCCATCACCACCGCGTACAGTGCCTGGTCGATCCGTCGGCGGGGCTCGAGGATCGAGGGGTAGAACGAGCCCTTGCGCAGTTTCGGGATCCGCAATTGGACGTCGCCGGCTTGGGTGGCCACCAGCCGGGACCGGGCTCCGTTGCGTTCGGTCGTGCGGGCCTCGGTGCGTTCATAGCGGCCGGCGCCGATCTGTTCGGTCGCTTCGGTTTCGATCAGTTCTTGCATAACCATCCGGACCGATTCACGGATCAGATTCACTCCATCTCCGGTACGGAATGCGTCGAGTAGCTCGGACAGGGCAGACTGGGACAGGGCCATCGGTGGACCTCTTTCTTCGATGCGTGCTTGGCCGTACACACCGAAGATCCCGCCGATGGCCCTCTCTACGTCGGAGCCGCGCCGCTCAGCCCCAAACCCCACCACTCCACGGGACGCCTACACGCTCCGCGTCTTTCAGCGGTAGTTGGCGCGACGGATCCCCCGCATTCACGCCGAAGCGATGAGACGCCAATACACCGCGCCATCTGTCATCGACCCTGAGACGGGTAAACGCCGTGCCGGCCAGGTCCATGGTCGTCCGATGCGACTTCGTGCACTCGAAGATCCGATTCTCCAACCAGTGCTTCGTAGTGACAGTCGCGGTTGGTACGACAGCCAGGACTTTTACCAGCGGGAGTACCTGTACGAACTGACCGATTTACCGCAAACCCGAGACCTGCCGCTGGTCGCTGAGTGGCCCGAGATCGGACTCGAACCTGTGACCACGCACCTGGTGCTTCCTGACCCGTCAGAGCTTGCCGGCGCGATCATTCCTCTGCCTTAGCGGAATTCGACGACCGTTGGTGGATCCGCTCGCGGGAACCACCTGTTCGCCGACGCGTTTCCGGACCGTTCCGCAGGTGGTTCGGTGACCTGTCATTGAGCGTCAGCGGATCCTCCGGCGGGTACTCGAAGATGGTTACAGAGTCGATCGGACTGGGGAAGGTGAGACGAGTGCGATACACGGGCGGCGCAGAGGTCGACCGCATGTTCTGTCTGAAGGACGAGGATGAACGCGCATGGGAGGAGCTTCCGCCACTTCCGGAAATCGGTTTCGGCCTAGCCGGCAGCGATCCCGGGATGGTCTACGTCTATACCGGGATGTACATGGGTCCGCTCGATCTCGAGGTGCAAGTGCTCGGCGACCGTCCAGTCACTGTCGACGACGGTTGGGAAGACATCGAGGAGGTTTCGTTCGAGACATTTTCCGACACTGTCACCGTGCTGACCGACTCGGAGACGCCGATCGCTGGTTTTCCGCCTACCGTTCTCTCCGCCGGCGCGGGAACCTACCGCGTCCGAGTCCACTCGTTCGGGCGTGACCTTATGTGGGACCTCGTCGCGGAAGTGCCGTTCGAGCAGTACAAGATTCAGATCTGGCCCGCCAGACTAGCCGGCCCGGTCGTGGTCCAACATCGGAGTGTGCACGCGGTGATGGGCCGCTGAAAGGCCTCCGATTTTGTCTGCTCATCGATGGTTTAGCGGGACCGCACGCCGACGCCTCGCATGGTGTTGAGTTCTCGCAAAGGCCCGAGGTGAGGTCGCCGAGCGGATCGGGCGGCTTCCGCGGAATGAACCTCGGGGCGGCGGCGTGTCAGCCGGATGCGGGGCCTGGCTGATCCGACGTGGTGCGGGGGGTGTGCTGGAGTTCAGCGTTGATGCGTCGGGCCTCGGCGAGTTGGTCTTCCAGGATGATGATGCGGCACGCGGAATCGAGCGCGGTGCCCTGGTCGATCAGTTCGCGGGCTCGGGCGGCGAGACGCAGCTGGTACCGGGAGTAGCGGCGGTGGCCGCCCTCCGAGCGCCCGGGGGTGAGCAGCTTCGCGGCGTCGAGGCTGCGCAGGAATGCCTGTGTCACGCCGAGGATCTCGGCGGCGTGACCCATGCTGTACGCCGGGTAGTCCTCGTCGTCGAGCTTCCCGGCCGCGCGTCGGTCGGGCGAATCTTCCGGAATGGGGTGACACCTTTCCAACGGACAGGGCCCCCGGCGCCGTGAGGCACCGGGGGCCGGAGCGGGTTTCACTTCCTTGTTCACTGCACTTCTTCCGGCTGTCGGGCCTTCGTGCCGCCCGGCAGCCGCCGGATATGCCGGGGCCTTACACACTCATATCAACCCTTGCCCGGCACATCCTGGTCTTGCGTTACTTCTCTGCGGGCAGTTCATTCTCTCCCGCACCTCGTGAACTCTTTCCTTGCGACGAGAGGAACTCTACAACGGCGACGCCTCAATGTCTACAGTCATCACTGCAGATATTCTGGAGCGGTTGACCGGGGATTTCACACCCGGCAGCCGACTTTTCTGTCCACGTCGGCGGCCGCTCGCTCGACGGACCGGCTCTCGTTGATCGATGACGGACGACGAAGTCGGCAGTCGCAGTAGGCGTCGAGATGTCCGTTTCCTCAGATCAGGTGTGGTCGTCCCGATCCGTCGTCGGCCGGATTACTGGTATCGAGATCGGGAATCAGATGTGAGTGCCGGATCGATATTCAGGGAGTATCGGCATGGCGCAGGGCATTACGAAGTGCGCAGAGTTCGGCGTGTACGGGGACCGGGACGAAGCATTCCGGGTCTGCGCCGGGCTACGCGCCCAGGGATACGACGCGGGCGTATGCGGCGGTACCGGTGAGCGGATCGAACACGTCGATCCCACGCAGCCGGCACCCGATACGGACGCACATCTCGCACCTGCACCCGAGGGGGCGTCGGAGAGCACGCCGTGGGAAGCCGGGGTGGACGTGGTCGCTTGCCGTCCCCGGTGGGGTTGGCATCGTCGCGGAGTCCCTCCTGCAGCCGTCTTTTGCTGCAGCGGAAGGACTCACAGCATGTTCGCGCCGGCGCGAGCCGCGTAGCTCGGTGGCGGCTGCAGCAGCTACTGGTCTGAACTGATGCAGCCTGGACCGCTCCGATGCTCCGGACCATCGGAGTGCCTGCCTGGTGAATACCCCGGCTGCGCCGCACCAACGCGAACACCTGGGCGGAGATCCGGCGGGGCGTCGGGCGGCCCCGCAGATGCTGCGGGCACCTGCTGTGCCCGGCGTTGTGAGCGCCCGCTTCCCCATCACCGGTCGCGGGCACACGGACGCCACCCCTACGACAGAGAGCGTGTTGGCCGTGCCGGCGAAACAGGAACACCACACACCCCCCGGTTCCGATCAGACGGTGGCCTGAGAGCCCGCCGCCAGCCACCGGCGGCATCGAGGTCCACCGTCGGCGCCCTCTGGCCGCACAAACACACCTGACGCTGGAGTTGGTCCGGATCACCGCGTTCGACTCCGGGCTGAGCGTGCATCTGACGCTTACCGCCAACGGTCGACCCGCGGTGGCGGCGCGGATGTAGACCCGCCCCCTCACCGACGCCCGCGACAGCTCCGGGCACTGGTCGTACCTCGATGTCTGGATTGGAGCCGATCAGCTTGCGGTCGCCGACCCGTACCGTGCCCGTCCGGACCTGCGCGCCGGGGACGGCGGCGTGTGCATGTACCGCACCGAACCGCACTACTGGATCCCCATACCCCCACCCACACCGTTCCTGACGATCACCGCCGAATGGGCCCAGATCGGCCTCGAATCCGTCGTCACCACCTTGAACCTGACCACCCAGCCCCGCAGCTGACGTTCCCCTCAAGGAACGCGGTCGCGACGTCAGGCGGCCAGGTCCGGGGGATCGGGAGCATCGACGTCCAGGAGGAAGTCGAGCCAGATCAGGGCGTCGGCGAGCAGCGTGGCCCGCTGCACCGGGTCCAGCTCCCGCCCGGCCGCCGCGAGCCGCTCCGCTCCTGCCTCGGGGTCGTCGGCCAGGAACGCCCCGGCCGTGCGCAGCACCCAGTCCCCGGATTGCGGAAGCTCCGCGGGGTCGACTACACCGCCGTCCGTGCGATGCACGTCAACGGCGAACTCCTGTCCCGACGGCGCGGGTCCGAGACGGGCCACGATCACCTCCGCGATCGCCTCGATCACCCAGGCCAGCACCTGCTCGTAGTCCGGATGCCCGGAACCGGGATGAGGATTGCACCCCATCGCCGACAGCGCATGCGAGAGGGTGGCACTGTCGCGGTCTCCGACCAGCTCCACCAACCGTCCCCCGATGACCGCCGCATCGACCGGCCGCGCCGCCTCTGAATCCATGACCACCGAGTGCCCCGCCACACCGGCGTGCACACCGGCACCCGCGTCCGACGCGACCGGACCGGCGTGCACGCTCGCTCCGGCCGTGTTCGGTGGTGACACCCCGCCCGCGCCTCCATTGGGTTACGACACGATGGTCGGATCCGACTCCGTTTCCCACACCATCTTCATGGAGCAACCAGTGTTGCGAAATAGGACACAAGTCATCTCATCCCTACTTTTACCCTTCTCAGGTGCGCACTCCATGTGCATATTCGGAACCGTTCCATGTCCCATCCCCCCGCTAGAGGAGGTCGCGAACTCGCACAGCCGGGCGATACTTCTACCTCGGCCCGCGCCCCACGTTGGTGCGCCCACGGCGGCGGCCCTCCCGAGGTGATCAGAACCGATTTCGGGATGGACACCGCAGCGTTCTGTCGGGCACTGGTCGCGTATCTCGACGTCGCCGCGCCGGCACCGCTGCGGCCGCTTGGTCGAGCAAGTGATCACCGTCGCTCGTCGAAGGTTCTGGCTGGGCACCTGAACCTAAAGAGACCGTCCGGACTGATTGTGAAGAATGTTGTTTGCGAAAGGATTACCGCGGTGACAGGTCCGCAGCACAAATACCCGTGAGTGAGATGAGTGAGACCGATCCGATGACTTGTATATCCGCTCGTGCGCCGAACACTGTGCCGGCTTCCCGCCGTGAAGGTACGCCACGGACCGGACCGCCCGCCGACCGTGATCGTGGAGATTGGCGCATGCTGGGGTCGTGCCGGAATGTCGAGTCGTCGTTGTTCTTCTCTCCAGAGGGGGAGCGTGGTCGGGACCGGGCGCGGCGCGAAGCGCACGCCAAACGCGTCTGCCAGGACTGCCCGGTGCTCACCGAATGCCGCGAGTACGCCCTGACCGCTGCCGAACCGTACGGGACGTGGGGCGGGATGTCCGAGAACGACCGCAGACGGCACATCCGGCCCCGGCAACGAGAGGGGCGGGCCGCCGACCTTCCTGACGTGGAACCGCTGCGCTGACAGACGATGCGCCGCCCTGAGAACTTCCACATCCTGTCTGGAATGCACGGGGTTGCTCGAAATCGACCCGCGAGCCCCCTACGAGATTCTTCGGACTGAGTATTGATGTAAGCGGTAGTGGTACTGAGCATTTGGTAGGTAAATCGGATGCGGATGATTCTGGCGTCTTCGATCACCTCGCGGCCGCCGGTGCTGTGCCGGGGCGGCATGAGCACCGCGGAGATCAAAGCGAGGATCGAGGCCATGTTCGCCGACGACCGACGACCGGTCAGCCAGACGGGTCCACTCTGACACATCAAGGGGGACAGGATGAATGTGCTACTTCTGCTGGTTTTGCTGATCACCGCGGTCGCTGTCGTGCTGGCGATGCAGACCGACGAGTAGTCCCGCTTTCGGCACTGAACGGCGCGTCACCGACCGGCGTTCTACTGGTCTTCGTTCCCTTTCAGCAGTTCATCGATGGTTGCTGTCTCGGTGGCTTCCTCATGGTCGTCGAACAGCGTTCCGATTCCTCGATCACCACCAGCGGGAACTTCCGCACCCCGGCCCTTTTGAACACCATTCCAGAAGTCGGTGCCGACCGGCTGCTGTTCTCCGCCGACTACCCGTTCGAGGACATGCGCGAAGCCGCGGAATGGTTCGACCGGCTGGAAATCAACGACAACGACCACATCAAGATCGCCCGCACCAACGCCCCAAGCACTGCTGAAACTCTGAGCACCACCAGCCCGCGGCGGGACCACGGATATCAAGCTGCTTTTTCTGCTGAACGATGAGGAGCATCGAAGGGGCGACAGCGGCAGGCACGTAACGGAATCCATCACCAACCTGCCGAATCCACACCACACTCACGGTATCCGTCCATCAACGCGTGAAATCGTGCGACAGCTCTCAGTGCGAATCGGGTACTCCAGGGCAAATCCATCCGGCGTCCTTTGTGCGACACAGAAGCGTGCTGCAGGCGACGCCGTGCCGACATAGGACACGTACCGCGGGCCCAGCCGATTCGCCCGTATGTGGTCGAGATCGTCATGGGCGCGGTGAAGGGTGCGGGCCCAGTGCTGGGTTCGTCCATGTGCGGCGGAGTCCAGGGCATGCGGAACAGGTGGAGGTCGTGGTGCGCACCGCGACCGGGCGAACGAGTCGGGATGCTCTCCGACGGGTGCTCTACATCTTCTCGCCGGGCAGGTTGCTTGCCTGCTCGATCCAGGAACGCAGCCGTCCCTCGTCGAGATCGTCGTCTTCGCAGATGTCGACGTAGCGCACCTCGGCGTGCTTGGACGCCTTGGGCGGAACAGGGTCCAGCGAGGTCCCACGGAAGAACTGAACCTGGACGTACTTCGTGTAGCAGCGGAAGCTGAGGAACCAACCCTCGCCGTCGTGCCCGTAAAACGGTTGGTTCCACTTCACGGCCTTGTGCACATCGGGGACGGTCTGCACGATCAGGCTATCGAGCCGCTCGCCCAGCGAGCGCTTCCACTCGGGCATCGCGGCGATATAGGCCTGCACCGGTCCGTCACCCTCCCCCTTCGGGATCTGCGGGTTCCCACCGGAGAGCAGCTTCGGTTCGGAGCCAGCGTTCTTGTTCGCGTTGTTCCTACTGGTCGGCATCGATCCTCCATCGTTTGTGCTCGTCAAACGGCCGAGGTGGCGGTCTACGCGTCGAGCTGTGAGCGCCGCCCCCCCCGGCGCCCGGCACCACGAAGGAGCCACCCACTCGAAGCCGGCGGGCGAATGAGACACATTTCGTCGCCGTCCACCACTCGCGGAGACCGCAGCAGCGCCCACAAAAAAACCCGTCGCGGCCCCGCAACCACAACTTACCTACGGTGAACTCGCGGAGCCGGTGCACCGCGCTCGCGGTGTTCACCAACAGCGCCGAGAAGGGCGGATGGCACCCCGCACCACTCACACTGAAGATCACGATCATCCGCCGCCGGGTCGGAGCAATTCCTCGACACGTAACCCAACGGGAACCTGTGCGGAGGTCAACCAACCAGGGGACGGTAACTCTCGAGCTCGAGAGGCGACCGCACATGTCCCGCTTCCGCCACGGCCGTCACCTCATCGAGGTAGGCCGGGACGGGCCGGATCGGCGGTCGAGGTCGTGCCCGGGTCGCAGAACTGGACCTCCAGACGATCACCGGCCGTGGTCGCCTCCCTACTGACTGCACCGACATTCAAGTTGTACTGCGCAGTCCCGCTGTGCCGTTAATCGAGCCAGGCTCGGCTGCGCGACCATGAGCGAACAGGCAGGCATCACGCTTGCGGCATTCGCCGAGCGCGCTCACATACGAGTCGAATCCAATTCCGGCTCCGCAGAGACGTTCTCGTTGGGCTCCGGTGCCGATGCGAGCTTGCTCGGCCACCAGATCTTCTGCCCGATGTCGACGGTGAGGGCGGGCACCAGGAGTGACCGCACGAGGAGTGCGTCGAGGAGCACGCCGAACGCCACGATGAAGGCGATCTGCGCGAGGAAGATCAGCGGGATGACGGCGAGCGCCGAGAAGGTCGCCGCCAGAACCACTCCCGCCGAGGTGATCACGCCGCCGGTGACGGTCAGGCCGCGGAGCGCTCCCCGGCGCGTGCCGATGCGCCGGGCCTCTTCCCGGACCCGGGTCATGAGGAAGATGTTGTAGTCGATTCCGAGGGCGACGAGGAACACGAACGCGAACAGCGGGACGACGGGATCGGCACCCGGGAACCCGAATACGTGCTCGAAGACCAGGGACGAGATGCCCAGCGTCGCAGCGAAGGACAGGACCACCGTTCCCATCAGCAGTAGCGGCGCGAGTAGCGAACGCAGCAGCAGGCACAGGATCGCGAACACCACGAGGATCACGACGGGGATGATCAGGGTGCGGTCACGCGTCGACGTGGTCTTGGTGTCGAGGTCCGTGGCGGTGGTGCCGCCGACCAGGGCGTCGGCGCCGTCGATCGGGTGAACGGCGTCACGCAGGCGGACGATGGTGTCCTCGGCCGCGAGGGAATCAGCCGGATCGGTCAGGGTGGCTTCGATCGCCACCCGGCCGTCCACCACCAGTGGGTCCTGCATGCCAGGGGTCGACAACACGGTGATGTCGCCGACGCCGTCGACCCGGGCAGCGTCGGCTACCGCATCGCGGGAGTCCTCGTTCGCGATGATCACGGCCGGTGAACCGGAGCCGGCATCGAAGTGATCGCCGAGGATCTGCTGGCCCGCAACGGAATCGACTTCGAGCAGGAACGTCTCGGACTCCGCGACCCCACTCGCCTCGAACTGGGGCATCAGGAGCGCGAAGAGCACCAGCACCAGGCTGGACGCCACCCAGAATCGGCGCGGGTGCGCACCGATACGCGCCGCGAGCGCGGCCCAGAACTTGTGGTCTGCCGCCTCGTCCTTCTCGGCGTGCCGCGCGTCGAAGGCGGGCCTGCTCGGCCAGTACGCCGTCCGGCCGAGGAGCACGAGCACCGCGGGGAGGTACGTCATGGACGCGACAAAGGAGGCCGCGATTCCGATGGCCGCCACCGGCCCGAGTCCGCGGTTGGAGTTGAGATCGGACAGCAGCAGGCAGAGCACGCCGGCGATGACGGTGCCCGCGGAGGCGGCGACGGGTTCGAGCGTCGCCCGCCACGCGGTCCGCATGGCGCGGTACTTGTCCCGCTCGATCCGCAGTTCCTCGCGGTAGCGGGCCACGAGCAGCAGTGCGTAGTCGGTCGCGGCACCGAATACCAGGATGAACAGGATTCCCTGGCTCTGGCCGTTCAGCGCGATCACACCGACGTCGGCGAGCAGGTACACGAGGAGACTCGACAGTCCCAGCGCGAAGACGGCGGAGGTGATCACCGCGAACGGGAGGATCGGGCTGCGGTAGACGACGATGAGGATGAGGATCACGACGACACCCGCCACCAGGAGCAGCAGTCCGTCGATTCCGGCGAACGCCGCGGACAGATCCGCTACCTGACCGGCCGGCCCGGTGACGAGGACGGTGAGACCGTCCGGTGCGTCGCCGAGCGCATCGCGGAGTTCTGTGACGCTGTCGCCGACCTCGCCGGCGCTGTCGACGGGCACGAACATCTGCAGTGCCCGGCCGTCTGCGGACGGGATCGGCGGCGACACCTCGTCACCGAATCCCTCCGAACCGGCGAAGGACGCCGCGGTGCCGGCGAGGAACTCGGTGTCGGCCGCGGTGATCCCCGACGTGCGTTCGGCGACGACGATCGCGGGCACGAACTGCGTGTCGGTGAAGTCCTTCTGCAGCGCGGACACCTCGGTGGCCTCGGCGGACGCGGGCAGAAACGACGTGCTGTCGTTCTGCTGGACCGAGGAGAGTTTGCCGGCGAACGGACCACCGATTCCGCCGACGGCCAGCCAGACGATCACGAGCAGGGCTGGCAGAATCCACCGCAGGCGACGAACCGGGCGTGGTCGGGCAGTTGTGGTCACGTGCTCTCCAATGCTGGACGGTTCGACGACCGGATGTCCGGATTGCGATGTTCCCATTTTGTTCAGCCTGCTGAGCAAAATGCAAATGGAGGCGAAGAGATGACGAGCGACGGCATGGACGAGTGGCCAACCGGACGGCTGTTGTCCACGGCTGCGCGGCTGGTCGAGCACTCGTGGGAGGACATCCTCCGGTCACAGAACATGACCCACGCGGGCCTCATCTGCCTGCACACGATCGCCGACCGGCCGGCCTCGCAGCGGGACATCGCGAAGGTCTCGCGGGTGACGGACCAGACGATCAGCCGCACCATCGACCGCCTCGAGCGAGCCGGGTACGTCACCCGGGAAACCGACCCGCTCGACGAGCGGCGCAAGCGGGTCGCGATCACCGAGTCCGGTCGCGCGATCTACCGCCGCCTGCTGGCCCTGGAGAAGGAGGATGCGGCCCTCACCGCCGCCGTCGGCGACGTGGGGCCGCTGCGCGAACAACTCCTCCTCCTCGTCCGGTCGCTGGGACTTCCGACCCGGGACTGATCGTCGTCGTCACACATTCGCAGGCAGGGCGATGACGACCTCCCGCTCGTTCCCCGGCAGATAATGGACCGTCACCACCCGGCCGACCTGAACGTGCCCGACACTGCGCGGCGGCAGGAACTTCTCGACACGGGTGGTGAACGTCGTGCCGTCGGGCCGCGTGACCGCCAGCCCCAGTTCGATCTTCGAACTCCCGTTGCGGATCTCGCCGGGCACACTGAGCGACTGCACCACCGCCTGCGCGGGAACGCCACGAGCCGCGATGTCGAGCTTGCCCGGGGTGGTGAGTCCCTGACGAATCATGGATCGGTTCAACGCGTCCTGCGCCGTCGACGCGTCTCCCGACCGGTCGATCTCGACCTTGTCGGTGCGCCCCGGCAGGTAGCGGACGGGGAGAACGACACCCGGGCGGAAAAGAGCCAACTCGGTGAGCGGCACGATCATCCTGGCGTGCGATTCGAAGGTCTCGCCGTCGGCGCCCTCGACGCCGAGGTCGATCCGCACTTCCGTTTGATCGTTGAGCGTCATGCCGGTCTGGCGCACCGCCCGCACCGTCCCGATCCCGACGGCGCCCTGCCGGAACGCGGCACTGTTGCGCCCGGTGAACGCCGCCAGCACGCTGTCGCCGGTGAGGGCGAAACAGACCACGACCACGCTGACCGCGACGATCGGCCAGATCATCTGCGGGCCGACCCACGACAGGGCGTCGATTCCGTAGTTCGAGCGTCCCCGATCGCCGAGGCCGTACCACAGGTAGTAGCCGACCGACCCGACGAGAAACACCAGGGCGGCGGCACGCACGATCTTCTTCACGATGAGTCCTCTCCGTGCCTGAACTGGGGGGAAGAACGGGTGGGACGCGCGCGAACTCGACTGCCGCGACTCCGCGCGCGTCCCGGGTGAGCCGGCTCAGCCGCCCACGACGGTCGAGCATGCGAACGTGATGTCGAACTTCGACGAACTCGGCGCGGTCGGGTTGCTCATGTCGGGCGCGCCGACGCCTTCGCCGCTGATCGTGTAGGTGTCGCCGTCCTTCACGACGGTCGCGGAGCCGCCGGGCATTCCCTGCCCGAAGCCGAGGGCGTACGGGAGGCCGTTCGACCCGCCCTTGCTGCCCGCGATTCCGACGGCCTGCACGGTGTCCGCGCCGGTGATGGTCGCGGAGACCGCCAGGTCGCCGTACGTCGAATTGGCGGTGTCTGCCAGCGCCAACGCCAGGGTGTCGCCCTGCTTGGCGCAGGTGGCGTCGAAGTCGGCTTCCAGTGCCTTGCCGTCGACGGCGGCCGAAGACGCGCCTGCCGGGTTCGCGGCGGCCGGGGACTGTTCGGAGCTTCCGCCGCCGGAGTTGCTGTCACCGGTGTCGCTGCAGCCCGAGACGAGCAGGGCGACAGCGGCCGCTGCCACGATGCCGGCGGTGTAGACGCGCTTCTGAGTCCGAACGATCTTGTTCATGATCCGTCCTTCACGTTTTCGTGAGGGGCGCTCGGCGCCCGTCGTCGATTCCTTCGGCTCGCGGACTGGAGCCGATGTGAGAAAGGTAGGAACGTCTCGCGCCCTACCGATCCCAGATTTGTCGACCCGTCGACGGGGCATCCCTGCGGTAGCCTGCTCGAATGCGGACGACATCGAGGAGCTCAGTGGCTGCTCGGCGACCGCGAGCGATGGTCCTCGACGAGGTGTGGCGCGAGTTGGACGGGGTCGAACCGCTCAGTGGGCCGGACGGCGGACCCCTGAGCCGCACCGTGAAACTGATCCTCGATCCGCTGGTCATCCGCCCGGTACAGAACCCGCTGTGCGCCGGTCCGATCGTCACGGCCGACGGGGCGCAGTTGCTCGCCACCCGGGTGCACGCCTCCGCCGACGCGCTCCGCGCCACCGCCGCCTGGTTCACGCTGCTCAAACGGGTTCGCCGGGCGCTGCGCATCACGGACGGCAACCCCCAGGACCTGTATTTCCAACGCTGTTTCGAACTGGCGACCGGTTCGGGCACCCCCGACCCGCTCCGGAGCGAATCCGTCGCCGAGGACACGTTGCGCGACGTGCACGATGTCGCCGCAGGCCGCACCACTCAGGCGTTGAAGGCCCACGTCACCGACCCGGAACGGGCCCGCGAGCTGAACGCCCTGATCGACGTCGCGTGGGGACGCCGACCGCTGTCGGGCGCGGCCACCGTCGACCACGCCGACGCGATCCACGTGGTTCTCGACGCCTGTCCCGGCGCGCGCCTGGAGCAGGACGGCGACGACGGACGGCAGGCACTCGACAGCCTGCTGGCCGGCCACGCGGGAACCCACCGCGGGATTGCGCTCTGGACAACCGACGCCTCTGCCCACCGGCTCGGGCTGACGGCGCATCCCGTGCCCGCGCCGCCGCGTCTGGGAGCGTCGGCGTCCACCTCGACCCTCGGGCTCCCGTTCGACCGGTCCGTCTACGAACGCGTCTTCACGGTGCTCCGCGCGTCGACCGACCGTGCGGAGCTGCCACCGATCCACGACCTGGTCACCACCGAGATCGCCCGAAGTTGCTCGCCCTGGGCGCTTCTCGACGAATCCCTGCGGGTTGCGGCGACGACGGGCGTTGCCCTGGCGACCGGTCTCCGTCCGATCGGTACCGCGCCCTCTCCTGCGGGCACGGACACCACCGCCGTCCGGGTGATCAACGGCCGCTGGCAACGGGAGGCGTATGTCCTGCAGGCACGCCGCCTCACGGTGAGCGCCGACGCCGCGTCGCTGCCCGAAGCGAATCCGCTGACGGCCATCGCCGCCGAACTCCTCGAGCCGTGGCGGCCCTACCTCCGCCGCCTGTGGGTCCGCCTCCACGGCCGCGACGTGCGCGAGTTCTCGGTCCACGAACCGGACGAGCTCTGGGACCTCCTCGACGGAGTGGCGCGATCGGTGATCCTCGACCACCGCATGCGGGTCAAGCAGGCGCTCGGTGCAATTCCGCTGACGGATGCGGCGGGTGCTCCCGAATCGAGGGCGAGTTGACCCCCGGCACGGTGCGGATCGAGCGCGCGCCCGACGGGGTATGGGTCATCGCCCCCGACGACGCACCGAGTGTCCTGGACGACGCCGCGGGCATCCACGTGGCAGTGCTGGAAGTGCTGGGTGGGCACCTGTCGTGGAGTGTGCTCGCCGACCACACGGTCTCGGTCGCGGTGCTCGACGACGTCGCGTCGGCGCAGAACTGGGTGTGGGCCGTGTTCGGCGAGGAAGTCGCGCTCGCCGTGGCCGCCGGCTCCGGGCGCGGCGTCACGGTCGAGCCGGCGCGACCGCGGGTGGCCGCCGGTGCGAGGCGACTCGCGTACGCGCACTGGGCGGCGCGGTGGTGGCCGGCCTCGACGATCGACGCCATCCCCCCGCTCGACGAGGGGCTGTTGAACGGCGAGATCGCCACCCTCGTCGAGGAATGCGATCTACTCGTCGACGGAGACGACGCCGTCGTGCCGACGGGCCCGGAGCTCGCCGACCGGCCCCGCCGGGCAGACGACTACGCCCTCGCGGCCGGCGCGGCGGTCGCGACGCTGCCGAGCACGCTCGTCCTGGCGCGCGGTACCACCGGATCCGACTGGCGCCGGTACCCACCCGGGCTCGTCGACGCGTCCGAGCGTGCGGTGTCGTGGGAGGTGGTGCGCGCCGCCGGGAACACGACCGTGCGAGTGAGCGTGGTTGCGGCACCGGGCCTTTCCGAACCCATGCCGGCGCATGTGCGTCCACACGCGCTGATCGGCGCCGCATCGGGCACCGCTGACGTCGTGCTTCAGCTGTCAGGGGATGTGTGGTCCGGCGAGTCCGCCGCACCACCGGGCTCGGAATCCGGGGTGTCCGTGAACGTGCACCTGCCCGGGTTCGGTGTGACCGGTCAGGCCGACGACGGAGGTCCCGAGGCCCGGGAGCGCGTTCGGGCCCTGGTCCGCCGGCGGTTACGCCGAGCTTCGGAGACGGCGGCGGACGACGGGCCGGACGCGCCCCTGCTCGCCGAGATAGCCGCGGCCGCCTCGGATTCGGACTTCTGACGTGGGAGATCAGATGGGGCGTGACCTCCTCGCGGCCGGCGCGGCAGCGTACTCCCGCGGAGAGGTCGCCGAGGCACTCCGGACGTTCGAGCAGGTCGCCCGCTCGACCACCGGCGATCTTCGGACGAGCGCGATCATCAACGCGGCCAGCATGTCCGACGAGCTGGGCGATCACACGAAGGCCGTCGACCTCTACCGGGAAGCCCTCGCGGAGATGCCGGCCGACGCGATCCGGAAGCGTCCCGCGGCGCTGGTCAACCTGTCGCAGGCCCTGCAGCACATCGGCGACCTCGACGGCGCGCAGGACGCGCTCGAGCAGGCACGGCGACTGCTCGCGGCAGCCGACGATCAGGGCGACCTGCGCGTCGCGTGCCTGCTGTCACTGACCGCGGTCGCGATGCACCGGCAGCAGTGGGCGCACGCGGCCGACATCGCCACCGAGTCCCTCGACGCGGCGGTGCGTTTCGCCCCCGCGCTGGCGGGCCACCCGCTCATGAACCTGGCCGCCATCCACTTCGAGACCGGGCGCTTCGACCTCTCCGACGACTTCGCCGGGCAGGCGCTCGAGGCGTTCGAGACCGCGGGCGACGTCAGCGCGGTCGCCGAAACGCAGCAGAACCTGGCCATCATGCGCGTCCGCTCGGGGCGGCCCGACGAAGCGGAACCGCTGGTGCTGTCGAGCCAGACGTACTTCGAGCGCGCCGGGATCGGCCACCGGGCGGGGATCGGATCGAAGGTGCTCGCCTTTCTCGCCGAGGGCCGGGGCGACACCGAACGCGCGGCGACGCTCTATCGCCGCAGCATCGACTGCTTCCGGACTTCCGGAGCGGTACTCGACGCCGCGGACGTCGAGACCCGCCTCGCCACCGTCGCCTTCGGTGAAGGGCGACCCGACGAGGGTGAGACACTGCTCGCCGCCGCGTTCGACACGTACCGCGGGCTGGGGCTCGGGCTGCACTGCGCGCAGGTCGACTTCTGGCACGCAGCCCTCCTCGAGTCCACGCTCGCGGCCTCCGAAACTCCCGACAGCGCGGTGCCGGCACGCGCCACCGCGCTCGCGGTGCCCGCGGCGATCGCCATCGACGCCGTGCGGTACACACTCCCGAACGGGCGTCAGCGCGAGCAGTGGAACCGCGAGATCGCGGATCCGGCGATGCAATTGGCGTTCCGGCTCGCGTACGCCTCGGGTGACGCGCGCCTGGTGGCCGATCTCGTCGAGGCGCAGTGCGCGGGGACGACGGTGGACGTCGGCCGCGCCGGGCACCGCACCCCGGCGCGGCTCCCCCTGCAGTTGCCGGACCTTACCCCGGCAGGCACGACCGACACCGAGGGGTCGTTCCTGCTCGGCGCCGCACTGGCCGGAGTCGCGGCCGGCGCCGGTCTGCCGGTGCCCCTTCCCCCACGGCTCGCCCTGACGTCGGATGGGCGAATCGCGCTGGACAACTCGATCGCGGTCGCCGAGGAACGCTACCGTCGCGCGGTCCGGGACAGCCGGGTAGTGCCTGCATGGTGACCTCTCCCAGGTGTCATCGTCGTCACACCACACGTTCTGCGACCACCTCAGGTGGTGTGGGTGGAGTGCGGCACTGACCTGCAACGCTGCCGATTCCGCGACCATTGATAGCCCCACCCAATCTATGGAATAGGTCTCATAGATTGGACCTATTCCAATCTGCTGGATAGCCTCGTCACTGTTGGATTCCCCGTCTCCCCGAATAGAGGTTTCAATGGCCCTGATCAACACGCAGATCAAGCCCTTCGCCGCCAACGCCTTCAAGGACGGCGCGTTCATCACCGTGTCCGCAGACGACATCAAGGACAAGTGGGCGGTCTTCTACTTCTACCCGGCCGACTTCACCTTCGTCTGCCCGACGGAACTCGGCGACCTCGCCGACCACCACGAGGAACTTCAACGACTCGGCGTCGAGGTTTTCTCGGTGTCCACCGACACGCACTTCACGCACAAGGCGTGGCACGGATCGTCCGACACCATCGGCAAGATCAAGTACGCCATGATCGGTGACCCGACCCAGGAGATCAGCAAGAACTTCGAGGTCCTCCGCGAGAACGAGGGACTGGCCGACCGCGGCACCTTCCTCGTCGACCCCGACGGAGTCATCCAGTTCACCGAGGTCACCGCAGAAGGCATCGGGCGCAACGCCGCCGAGCTCGTACGCAAGGTCAAGGCCGCTCAGTACGTCCGGTCGCACCCGGGCGAGGTCTGCCCGGCCAAGTGGGAAGAGGGCGAAGAGACCCTCGCCCCGTCGCTGGATCTCGTCGGCAAGATCTGACGCAGCCAGTCGTACCGCAGGCACGGGCTCAGATTTCCTGAGCCCGTGCGGGCGGTTCCCGGTGCTCAGCTCCCGTGGGGGCAATCGGTGTCGCACCAACACCTTCCGGACCACCTGAACCAGAATTTCCGGTTTCCGATCCCCTTGTCCTCCCGACCGATGGAGTAGATCCTCATGCTCGAAGCCTCGCTTGCCGGCCAACTGAAGTCCCTGCTCGAAAAGCTGACCCTGCCGATCGAGCTCGTGTCCTCACTCGACGACGGACCCAAGTCGGTCGAACTCGCCGAACTGCTCACCCAGATCGCGGCGATGTCGGAGAAGATCACCTACGAACGCCGCGACGACGACACGCGACGCCCGTCGTTCGCGGTCCGCCGCAGCGGCACCGACATCGAGGTCCGCTTCGCGGGCATCCCTCTCGGCCACGAGTTCACCTCGCTCGCACTCGCTTTGCTCCAGGTCGGCGGTCACCCGTCGAAGGAGGCCCCCGAACTGCTCGAGCAGGTCCGCGACCTCGACGGCGACTTCCACTTCGAGACCTACTTCTCGCTGTCCTGCCAGAACTGCCCCGACGTGGTGCAGGCCCTGAATCTGATGTGCGTGCTCAATCCGCGCATCAGCCACGTCGCGATCGACGGCGCCCTGTTCCAGGACGAGGTCGACGGCCGCCAGATCATGGCTGTCCCGACGGTCTTCCTCAACGGCGAACTCTTCGGCTCCGGCCGGATGAGCCTGGAGGAAATCGTCGGCAAGCTCGACGTCGGTGCCGCCGACCGCGCCGCCGCCGCGATCGCGCAGAAGGATCCCTTCGACGTGCTCGTCGTCGGAGGCGGTCCGTCCGGCGCCGCGGCCGCGGTATACGCCGCGCGCAAGGGAATTCGCACCGGCATCGCCGCCGAGCGCTTCGGCGGTCAGGTGCTCGACACCATGGCGATCGAGAACTTCATCTCCGTCCCCCACACCGAGGGACCCCAGTTCGGGTCGGCGCTCGAGAACCACGTCCGTCAGTACGGCGTCGACATCATGAACACGCAGCGGGCCGCGAAGCTCGTGCCTGCCGCCACCGAGAACGGCCTCGTCGAGGTCGAACTGGAAAGTGGTGCTTCTCTTCTCGCGCGCACCGTGATCCTGTCGACGGGTGCGCGGTGGCGTTCGATGAACGTGCCCGGCGAGGACGCGTACCGGAACAAGGGTGTGACCTACTGCCCGCACTGCGACGGACCGCTGTTCAAGGGCAAGCGCGTCGCCGTGATCGGTGGCGGTAACTCCGGCGTCGAGGCCGCAATCGATCTCGCGGGACTCGTCGAGCACGTCACTCTCGTCGAGTTCGATTCGGTACTCCGCGCCGACGAGGTGTTGCAGCGCAAGCTGCGCAGCCTCCCGAACGCCGACATCCTCCTGAGCACGCTCACGACGGAGGTCCTCGGGGACGGCAACAAGGTCACCGGCCTGACCTACCAGGACCGCACGACCGACACCTCGCACACGCTCGACGTCGAGGGTGTCTTCGTCCAGATCGGCCTCCTGCCCAACACCGAGTGGCTGGCCGGATCGGTCGAGTTGTCCGACCGCGGCGAGATCGCGATCGACGACCGCGGCCAGACGTCGGTGCCCGGAGTGTTCGCTGCCGGCGACTGCACCACCGTGCCGTACAAGCAGATCGTGATCGCCGCCGGCGCCGGAGCAACGGCAGCGCTGAGCGCATTCGATCGGCTCATCCGGACGGGCGTACCCGCCGAGGAGTCCACCGCCGCAACGGTCGCGTAGCTCGGCCGAGGTCGACGAGCCGTGCCTGCACGTCAGGCACGGCTTTCGGCTTTCAGATCGACCCGGGTGCCGGTACTCGCGCCACAACCCGGGTGGGTAGGGGATGCTGGGACGGTGCCGACTCACCCGTGTCACCCACCGACCGCGATCGTCCGGATGGCCGACGCCGGCGATCTGTACACGTCGTGGCGGTGGACCCACGACTCGCACGCCGGCGGGGTCGGCGTCGCACCCGCCGCGCAGGTGGACGCCGCCCTCGCCGCGCTGGCCCTGGCTCTGCCCGACCTCACGGATCCGCAGGGGCTGCAGCACGCGCTGACGGCGGGCGGCTTCTCCGCCTACGAGTCGGAGCACGATCTCGCTCAGCTCCTTTCACGCACATTTCTTCCGTTCGGCCTTGCGCAGCAACTGCACGAGCTGCTCACCCGCGGGGTGCGGCCGCACCTCCGGATCCAACCGTCGCCCCGCGTCGCGCAGGTGCCGTGGGAACTGATCGCACCCGACGCCGGGCTGCGTCTCGTCGACATCGCGGACGTCAGCCTGCTGGCTCCGCTCAGCATCGTCCACTCGCCCGGCCGGCCGGTCCGAACCTGGACGCACACCCGGCAACTCCCCGTCGTCGCGGTGCTCGACCCGCGGGTGCCGGGCTACCGTGCGGATTCGGAACTCGGCTCGGTCCTGGGGCGGATGGCCGCGGACAGTCCGCTGTCGCAGCGGGTCGCGACGTACGCCGGCGAGGGCCGGCTGCTCCCCGACGTGGACGGACCGACGGACTGCTTCCGCCGTGAAGACGTGGACCGGGAGTGGCTCGGCGCAGCGTTGCGTGAGGGTGCGGGCCGGCTGATGTATGTCGGTCACGTCACCGCGGCGGCACCCGAATCCGGTCAGAGCGAGCACGCCGAGCTGCACCTCGCCTGCGCCGCGGACTCCGTCGGGTTCGCGGAGCCGACCCGTGCTCACCGGCCGTTGTCCGCGAAGGACCTCCTGCTGGGAACGCACACGCTCACGGCCGAGCCGATCCGCGGCGCGGAGTTGTGGCCGATCCCGAGCAGGGTGGCGCTGATCGCCTGCGAGAGCGGTGGTGACCTGCGGTTCAGCGAGGCACTCGGGTTGGTCTCCGCGATGATCGCCGGCGGGGCGGAACTCGTCACGGCCAGCCGCTGGGCCCTGCCCACGGACCTCGCGTTCCAGCGCATCGCCGGCGCCGCAGCACACGCGCGTCCGCTGCAGGACGCCATCTGCTCGATCGACGCGGCGCACGAACTGCCCGACGCGGTCGGCGCGCTCTGCGACTGGCAACGCGAGCGGGTGGCCGCCTGGCGGGACGAGCGGACGATCGAGCACTCACCGGTGCTGTGGGCGGCGTTCGCGACGGTCTCCACCCACTGATCCGCCTCGGCCGTCCGTTCCCCACATCGTGTCGGCCGGTCGTTGTACCGTCGTTGCTGTCGGTTCCGGCACGAAGAAGGAGCATGTCCCATGACCTCTCGGCTCAACCCCTACATCAGCTTCGACGGCAACGCGCGGCAGGCAATGGAGTTCTACAAGGACGTCTTCGGAGGCACCCTTGCGTTGAACACGTTCGGTGAATACGGTGCGCCGGAAGGCGAAGGCGCCGACAAGATCATGCACGCCATGCTCGAGTCGGACACCGGCTACACGCTCATGGGTGCAGACACCCCGCCCGGGATGGAACACAACCCGGGAACCAACATCGCGGTGAGCCTGAGCGGAGACGACGGCGACGAACTCCGCGGCTACTGGGCCAAGCTCGCCGACGGCGGATCCGTGTCCGTGCCCCTGGAGAAGCAGATGTGGGGAGACGAATTCGGCGCCTGTACTGACAAGTTCGGCATTTCATGGATGGTCAACATCGCCGGCACACCGAGCTGATCGCAGCGCCGGGTAGTCCCGCAGATCGATGTCGGTGGCGAAGGAGTCGGTCAGCTTCATCATCAGGCCGAACAGGAAAGTGGACTTGAACGTCCAGTTGCGCAGCCTGATTCGAGTAGCCGACTTCGGCGCGAGAAACGGTCCGGCACTGCCCTTGCGGGCGATCTTCGCGTACCCGAGCATCTTTTCGTTGTAGCGTCCGAACGCCACGCGGTGGTCGCCGTCTGCAGCGGCGAGCTCACCCGCCAGGACGTACGCACCCACGAGGGCGAGGCCGGTCCCGAAGCCGCCCAGCGTATTTCCGTACGCGGCATCACCGACCAGGGCCACACGGCCGGCGGTGTAGGTATCGGTCTCGACCCTCGCGATCGAGTCGAGGTAGAAGTCGGGCGCGTCGTCCAGGTGCGCGAGTAGCCGGGCACGCGCCACCCCGCTCCGGCATACGCGGCGGTCAGCATTCGTTTCTGCTGGGTGATGTCGGCGCGGTCGTACTCGATCCGGTCGGAGGCGAAGACGAACAATTCCGGAGCCTTCGGTCCGCCGACCACGGCCATCCGTCCCGGCTCGTTGTACATCAGTCCCGTCCCGCGTTCCCTGTCCGGCGAGGCGTCACTCGCCGAACCGGTGGTCCCGACGACGGCGTAGTAGTACCCGAGGAATCGGACGAACTCGTCCTCCGGCCCGAACCGGTGGCGACGAACGGCCGAGTGGATGCCGTCGGCGCCGAACACCAGGTCGAACCGGCGTGCGTCCGACTTCTCGAACGTGACCTCGACACCCGAGTCCGTGTCGACCAGCGCGGTGACGGAATCGCCGAAGAGGTACTCGCACGACTCGGCGGTGCGCCGGTAGAGGATCTCGGTGAGGTCGCCCCGCGCGATCTCGATGTCGCCGCCGACGAATTCCCCGGGGATGGTCGCCAGGTGCCTGTCGCGTTCGTCGACGATCAGGAGGTCGGTTTTCCCGGTCTGGCGACGGAGCACGTCGTCGAGGATTCCCATCCTCTCCAACACTTTTCGGTGAACCTCCCCCTTGAAGTCGACGGCCTGGCCGCCGAGCCGAAGGTCGGGCGCCCGCTCGACGACGGTGACGGCGTATCCGCAGCGGCCGAGCCAGAACGCCAATGCAGGTCCGGCGATGCTTGCACCCGAGATCAGGACGGTTCTGTTCGACATGGGAGCCTCCGCGGATTATTTGTGTCTGACGGACACAAATCAGTGTATGGTAGACACTATTCCGGATCAAGAGTCGTCCGGAGGAGCGCAGATGGTCACCCAGCCCCGTACCGCCGAGCTGCTGTGGGGATCGCCGGAGAGACCGAAGCGGGGACCGAAACCCGCGCTGAGCCTCGAGCAGATCGTCGCCACCGCGATCTCGATGGCGGATGCCGAGGGCCTCGCCACACTGTCGATGCAGCGCCTCGCCGAAGACCTCGGGTTCACCAAGATGTCCCTCTACCGCTACACCCCAGGCAAGGCCGAGTTGACCGCCCTCATGCTCGATGCCGCTCTCGGACCCGCGCCCGACCTGTCCGAGATCGACGGCGGCTGGCGCGCTGCGCTCCACGAGTGGGCTCTCCGGATGTGGGCGGGCCTGCGGCGGCATCCGTGGGTGGTGGACGTCGCGGTCGGCCCGCGAGTGATGGGCCCGAACGAACTGGACTGGCTCGAAACCGGCCTCGACGCCCTGCGCGACACGGGACTCACCGGCGGGGAACGCCTGGACGCGGTGGTCCTGATCACCGGTCACGTGCGCAGCCTCGCTCAGCAGACGACGGCGCCCGGCGCCGAAACCGACACACCGGAGAAGTCCCTGAACGCGATCATGACGGGCATCCTCGCCGACCACGCCGACCGCTACCCCCAGGTGACGGCCGCGTTCGCGTCGGCCAGTGCCACCTCCGGGCAGGACGACGCGCTGGAATTCGGCCTGGCCCGTATTTTCGACGGGCTCGCCGCCCTCGTCGTGGCCCGCGCCGGATGACACCCATTCCGCTTGCGGCTCGGCGCTCCTAACTTCATGGGTAGACCACATCGAGGAGACATCATGACGATCGACCGAGGACTAGTGGCACTGCTCGAGGCAAAGCCGGGCAAGGGCGAAGAACTCGCCGCGTTCCTGAAGCAGGGGCGCGCCCTGGCGGCGGAAGAACAGGGCACCGTCACCTGGTACGCGTCAAGGTCAGCGACACGACATACGGCATCTTCGACACGTTCGAGAACGAGGACGGCCGCCAGGCGCACCTGACCGGAGCCATCCCTCAGGCACTGGGCAAGGTCGGCCCCGACCTACTCGCCACCGACCCCGACATTCGCCCTGTCGACGTCCTCGCCGTCAAATAATCACACCCCCTGTCGAGCACGGTTTACCTCCACCTCCCGTCGGGCACCCGACTACGGACATCGACCGACGAGAGGTTTGGTTCCCAGTGCGAGCAGTCACGTGGCAAGGCAAACGAAAGGTCAGCGTCGACACCGTCGCCGATCCGAAGATCGAACACCCGACCGACGCCATCATCAAGGTCACGACGACGAACATCTGCGGTTCCGATCTGCACCTGTACGAAACTCTCGGCCCGTTCATGGGAGAAGGGGACATCCTCGGTCACGAACCGATGGGGATCGTCGAGGAGGTCGGCACGGCGGCGGGCAACCTGAAGGTCGGCGACCGCGTCGTGATCCCGTTCCAGATCTCGTGCGGCGACTGCTTCATGTGCAACTTGCAGCTGTACACGCAGTGTGAGACGACGCAGGTTCGCGAGCAGGGCATGGGGGCGGCATTGTTCGGTTTCTCCAAGCTCTACGGCGAGGTGCCGGGAGGACAAGCCGAGTACCTGCGTGTTCCGCAGGCCCAGTTCACTCACATCACAGTGCCCGAGGGCCCGCCGGATTCCCGTTTCGTCTATCTGTCCGATGTGCTGCCCACGGCGTGGCAATCCGTCGAGTACGCCGCGATCCCCGAAGGCGGGTCGGTCACCGTGCTCGGTCTCGGACCGATCGGAGACATGGCAGCGCGCATCGCCCACCACAAGGGCGCACGGGTCATCGCCGTCGACAACGTCCCCGAGCGCCTTGCTCGCGCCAAGGCCCGGGGCATCGAAACCCTGAACCTGGACGAACACGGCGGCGATCTCGCCGACGTCATCCGCGACGCGACCGACGGCCGTGGCACCGACTCGGTGATCGACGCGGTCGGCATGGAGGCGCACGGTTCACCGATCGGCAAACTCGCCCAGCAGATCGTCGGGTATCTTCCCGATGCGGTCGCGGCGCCGCTCATGCAGAAGGCGGGGGTCGACCGTCTCGGCGCGCTGTATTCGGCGATCGACATCGTTCGTCGCGGAGGCACCATCTCCATCATCGGGGTCTACGGCGGCATGGCCGACCCGATTCCCATGCTCACCTTGTTCGACAAGCAGATTCAGCTGCGCATGGGCCAGGCCAACATCAAGAAGTGGGTCGACGACATCATGCCGCTCCTCGGCGACGACGACCCGCTCGGCGTCGACACTTTCGCCACTCACGAACTCCCCCTCGAACAGGCACCCCACGCCTACGAGATCTTCCAGAAGAAGCAGGACGGGGCGGTGAAGATCCAGCTCAAACCCTGAAAAACTCAGGCGCAAGCGGCGGTGGCCGGGATCCCGTGACGGGTATCCCGGCCACCGCCGCCGTTTTGCGCAAACCGGATAGACCTCTCCGCGAGAATCCCGCTGACCAGCATGGATGCCGGGGGAAATCCGAGTCACGCCCGGCGCATAACGGATTGCTCCTTTCGGTGACGGCCCTCACACTTGTAAGCAAGGAAACCTGATATTCAGCGAACAGCTGTCGCAGGTCTTGCGTACGACCCGGCCGCAGCGAGGCGGCCGCCGAGCGAGGAGCAGTCAAGAATGACGCGAACCCTTCCCCCTGGCGTTTCCGACGAGCGATTCGACGCGGCGCTCCAGCGCTTCCGCGACGTCGTCGGCGACAAATGGGTCCTGTCGACCGCAGACGAACTCGAAGCGTTCCGCGACCCGTACCCGGTCGGCGCCGCCGAGGCCAACATGCCGTCGGCCGTCGTCTCACCGGAGTCGACCGAGCAGGTCCAGGACATCGTCCGGATCGCCAACGAGTACGGCATCCCCCTCTCCCCGGTCTCGACCGGAAAGAACAACGGTTACGGCGGCGCCGCCCCGAGGCTGTCGGGTTCGGTGATCGTCAAGACCGGCGAGCGGATGAACCGAATCCTCGAGGTCAACGAGAAGTACGGCTACGCACTGCTCGAACCCGGGGTCACCTACTTCGACCTGTACGAGTACCTCCAGAGTCACGATTCCGGCCTGATGCTCGACTGTCCCGACCTGGGATGGGGCAGCGTGGTGGGAAACACCCTGGACCGCGGCGTCGGGTACACCCCGTACGGCGATCACTTCATGTGGCAGACGGGACTGGAAGTGGTTCTGCCGCAGGGCGAGGTGATGCGCACCGGGATGGGCGCACTGCCCGGCAGCGACGCGTGGCAATTGTTCCCCTACGGGTTCGGCCCCTTCCCGGACGGCTTGTTCACCCAGTCGAATCTCGGGATCGTCACCAAGATGGGGATCGCCCTGATGCAGCGGCCGCCCGCGTCGCAGTCGTTCCTGATCACCTTCGACAAGGAGGAGGATCTCGAGCAGATCGTCGACATCATGCTGCCGCTGCGCATCAATATGGCTCCGCTGCAGAATGTTCCGGTGCTGCGCAACATCTTCATGGACGCGGCCGCGGTGTCGAAGCGCACCGAGTGGTTCGACGGCGACGGGCCGATGCCGGCCGAGGCGATCGAGAGGATGAAGAAGGATCTCGATCTCGGGTTCTGGAACTTCTACGGCACCCTGTACGGACCGCCGCCGCTGATCGAGATGTACTACGCGATGATCAAGGAGGCGTTCGGCAAGATTCCCGGTGCCCGCTTCTTCACACACGAGGAACGCGACGACCGCGGTGGACATGTGTTGCAGGACCGACACAAGATCAACAACGGCATCCCCAGCCTGGACGAACTGCAACTCCTGGACTGGGTGCCCAACGGCGGGCACATCGGATTCTCCCCGGTGTCGGCGCCGGACGGTCGCGAGGCGATGAAGCAGTTCGAGATGGTCCGCGCTCGCGCCGACGAATACGCCAAGGACTACGCCGCGCAATTCATCATCGGGCTCCGCGAGATGCACCATGTGTGCCTGTTCATCTACGACACGGCGATCCCCGAGGCCCGTGAGGAAATCCTGCAGATGACGAAGGTCCTCGTCCGCGAGGCCGCCGAAGCCGGCTACGGCGAATACCGCACCCACAACGCCCTGATGGACGACGTGATGGCGACGTTCGACTGGGGCGACGGTGCGCTGCTGAAGTTCCACGAGAAGATCAAGGACGCCCTCGACCCCAACGGCATCATCGCGCCCGGCAAGTCCGGTGTGTGGCCGCAGCGGTTCCGTGGCCAGAACCTCTGACACGCAACGCGCCTCAGTGCGCGGGCGTCTCGGCCAGGGCGATCCGGCAGCGGCCGAGGTATCCGCGGAACGCATCGCGCTGACGAACACTCATGTCGGCGAGCATCTGTTCCTCCAGCCCGCAGATGCTCGTGTCGTATTCGGCGAGAAGGTCCAGAGCGTCCGCGGTGAGGCTGGTGAGCATCCGGCGACGATTGGCGGGGTCGACGCGCCTGGTCACCAGTCCGCGGCGCTCCAGCGCGGAGAGCATCTCGCCCATCGTCTGCGCGGTGACGAAGGAGTTTCGTGCCAGCTCGGCGGACGACAACCCGTCGCGCCGGCGCAGGACGGTCAGCGCCGTGTACTGCAGCGCGGTGATTCCCATCGGCCGCAGCAGGGCATCCATGTGGGATCGGATCGCCAGCTCGACCTGCTTGATCGCGTACAGCAGGGTCGGCGAGGAGTCGTGCGCGTACTCCCCGTCGAGCGGTGTCTCGTCGATCTCGTCCGGAAGGTCCGCCGTCATCGTCCACTTCTCCCCGCGCCTCGAGCTCGAGGCCCACGAACTCGGACCTCAGGTTTCCTGACCATCTTAGGTCGCCCGAGCCGGGTTCGACCGCAACAACGAACACAAGGAACCCTGCCGAATACGGTCGGCAGCTCACACGAAGCGAAGGCAGCGACATGACAGTCACCGACGACACCGCCGTCATCACCCGCCCGCAGATCGGGCCACGCCAGCTGTTCATCGACGGGCAGTGGCGCGAGGCCGGTGCCGGGGAACGATTCGAGATCGTCGACCCCTCCACCGGGAAGCCCGTCACCACCGTCGCCGAGGCAGACGCGGACGATCTCGACTCCGCCGTACGCGCCGCCCGTACCGCGTTCGACGACGGTCGCTGGTCGGGACTGCCGGGCCGCGAACGGGCCCGGATCCTGCTTCGCGTCGCTGCGCTCGTCCGCGAACGGGCCGACGAGATCGTCGCCGTCGAGAGCGTCGACGTCGGCAAACCCGTCTCCCTGTGCCGACCGGTCGACGTGATGACCACCGCCGAGCAGTACGAGTACTGTGCCGCGCTCGCGCAGACCGCGGGCGGCTCGAACCGGGAGACTCCACTCGACGCCCACGCCTACACTCGCCGCGAACCACTCGGCGTCGTCGGCGCCATCACCCCGTTCAACTTCCCGCTGATCCTCAGTACGTCGAAGATCGCACCCGCCCTGGCCGCCGGGAACACCGTGGTCCACAAGCCCGCCGAGGACACTCCGCTGAGCGCCCTGCTGATGGCGGAGATCCTCACCGAGGCAGGGGTTCCCGCGGGCGTGGTCAACGTTGTCACTGGCAAGGGGTCGACCGTGGGCGAGGCCCTGTTGCAGCACAAGGGGATCGACAAGATCGCGTTCACCGGATCGACGGCCGTCGGCCGGCACGCCGCGAGCGTCGCGGGAGAGAACCTCACGCCCGTCACCATGGAACTCGGTGGCAACGCAGCGCACATCGTCTTCGAGGACGCCGACGTGGACAAGGCGATCGGCGCGATCATCAAGGGCTTCGTGTTCAACACCGGACAGTTCTGCATGGGCGGGCCGCGGCTGCTGGTCGCCCGCCCGCTCTACGAGACGGTGCTCGGGATCCTCGGGCAGGCCGTTCCCGGTGTGCCGGTTGGTGACCCGTTCGACCCGGCCACCGTCGTCGGACCGATGGCCGGAGACAAGCACGTGCGGAAGGTCGAGGAATACGTGCAGATCGCCCGCTCCGACGGTGGCCGCATCGTCGCCGGCGGCGAACGACTCGACCTGGGCGGCGGCTACTACTACAAGCCGACCGTCATCGCCGACCTGCCCAACACCTCCCGCGTTGTGCAGGAGGAAATTTTCGGGCCGGTGCTGACGGTACAGCCGTTCGACACCGAGGACGAGGCGATCGCGCTCGCCAACAGCACCGAATACGGACTCGCGTCGGGCCTGCAGACGTCGAACGTCGCACGGGCCCACCGCGTCGCGGCCCGGTTGCAGGCCGGCATCGTGTGGGTCAACGACTGGGCGATGCTCGACCCCGCCGTCCCGTTCGGCGGCGTCAAGAACTCCGGATTCGGCCGCGAATACGGCCCGGAGGCCCTCGAGTCGTATTCCAAGGTCAAGTCCGTCGTCATCTCCCTCGCCTAAAGCGCACCCACCTTTCAGGAGCAACCATGCCCACCAGCACCACCGCCGCCGTCGTCGAAACCGGCGGAGCGAAGTTCACCGTGTCCACCGTCGACCTCGACGAACCACGCTCCGACGAGATTCTCGTTCGTCTCGTCGCCGCGGGCCTCTGCCACACCGACCTCGGAGTGGCCTCGGGCGCGTTGCCGTTCCCGCTGCCCGGCGTGCTCGGGCACGAGGGAGCCGGGATCGTCGAGAAGGTCGGCGCCGGCGTGACGACAGTCGACGTCGGTGATCACGTCCTCCTGTCGTTCAGCTCGTGCGGCTCGTGCGGGAACTGCCGCGACGGGCATCCGGCCTACTGCGCAACGTGGTTGCCGCTCAACCTGATCGGGGGCGGGCGTGCCGATGGAACCAGCCCCGTCAGCCGCGGTGGCGAGGCGATTGGTGGGCACTTCTTCGGGCAGTCCTCCTTCGCGCACCATGCCGTCGTCGACGCACGCAGTGCAGTGAAGGTTGACCCGGACGCCCCACTGGACATACTGGCGCCGCTGGGGTGCGGTGTGCAGACCGGTGTCGGGGCGGTGTGGAACGTACTGAAACCCCGCCCGGGCCAGACCGTACTCGTCACGGGGGCGGGCGCCGTCGGGTTGTCGGCGGTGATGGCCGCGGCTCTGACTCCGGCGTCGAAGGTAATCGTCGTCGACCGGGTTCCGGCGCGGCTCGATCTCGCCCGCGAACTCGGCGCGACCCAGGTGATCAACGCTGCCGAGGTCGACACCGCTGAGGAACTGGCGAAGATCCTTCCCGACGGCGTCGACGGCGCGGTCGAGACCACCGGCAACGTCGGGGTGCTGCGGACCGCGATCGACGCGCTCGCACCTCGCGGCACCGCCGTCATCGTCGGTGCACCGGCCTTCGGCACCGAGGTGCCGGTCGACGTCAACGCCATGATCCCTGGCCGCACTCTCGTGGGTCTGACGCTGGGCGACAGCGAAACTCAGACTCTCATCCCCGTTCTCGTCGACCTCGTCAAGTCGGGCCGGCTGCCGATCGACCGCCTCATCACCCACTACGGTTTCGACGACATCAACACCGCCGTCGCGGACATGACCAGCGGTGCCTCGATCAAACCGGTCCTCCGGTTCTGATCATCGAGAAGTGATCGCCCGCAGTGCCGCAGAAGGGCTTTCACCGAACATCTCGCGGTACTGCCCCGCGAAGCGACCCAGGTGGTTGAAACCCCACCGGTACGCGATCTCGGCGACGCCTGCCGTCTCGGGATCGGCCGCCAGCAGGTCGCCACGGACCTTCCGCAGGCGGAGGTCCCGCAGATAGCGCATCGGGGTGGTCTGCAACGACGTCTGGAAGCCGTGCTGCAGCCCCCGCAGACTCACCCCGACCGCGCCGGCGATCTCGAGGGCGGTCAACGGCTCGTCCGCGTGCGCCTCGATGTACTGCTTGGCGTGCTCGACCGCCGCCGGGCACGCGGGGGCGACGGTGGCCGCCAACTGCTCGCTGTAGTCGTGCCGCGACGCCAGGAGCAGCGACACGATCACGCTCTGCGTCAGCGGCGCCAGCAGTAGCGGGTGGCGGAAGAGGGCGTCGGTGTCACGCAGTTGCACCGACAGGGCCTGCATCACGGACCACCACTGCTGCCCGTGGCCGGTGGTGATGTCCAACGCGAGATCGAAGGCGATCGGATTGCGGATCGGACGTCCGAGAAGCAGCGCGAGTTGCTCCTCGACGGCGCGGCGTTCGATCTTCATCCCCAGGATCCGTCGGGTCTCCTGCCCCCAGCCCTGGAGCACCGATCCGCGGTCCGCGCGGTACACGGCGGCGCACGACGGGGTCGCGATGATCCGGTCGGCGCCCGAGCTCGTCTTCAACCGGCCGCTCACCGGCACATTGACCTGATACCAGTCCTGGAGTTCGCCGGTCTCGATCTCGACCTCGGTGTCGTAGGACAGCCAGCCCATGGTGACGGGGCCCAACTCGGCGGCATCGAGGTGTATGCCGAAGCTCTGCTGATCGCCGAGAACTTCCACGGAGTGCGGGTAGAACAGTCGCCCACCCACGTGACGCGCCTCTTCGACGTCTCGGCTGACGAGAGAGACAGACGCTGGGCCGCCGACAGAGGTGGACATCCCATAATGAGACCAGAGTCACATCCGGATTGCAAGGTTTCCTTATCTTGATGTCTGTCAAGGACAGTCTTCGAACCGTCCGATTGGGTAGTACCCGGACCGGTGGGTCCAGGGGCATACTTGGCCGGCTCGGGGGTTTCCGCAGACGATACGGAGAAACTGATGTTCGACCGGCTGTACGCCGCTGTCCTCGCCGTTGCCGGCCTCGGCTACGGGGGATACATCCTCCTCGACGAGCTGACCGGCAGCTCGGACACACCCGGCGAGGACGACCATCACCTCCGCCGAGAATCCTCCGAGCAGGTATTCACGGCATAACCGCTGCGTGGGACGGCGGTCAGGGAAACAGTCCCCGCGCCTCGTGCGCCTCCGCTACCTGCCCGACTCCGATGACGTGGGCGGCGCGCCGCAGCGTCAGCGATTTCTCCGCGGCAAGGGCCCACACGCTACGGGAGGCGTTCTGCATGAACACGCAGAGCTTCCGGTCCACCTCGGCACCGGTCCAGGAGAACGCCTGCAGGTTCTGGACCCATTCGAGGTACGACACGACCACCCCGCCGGCGTTCGCCAGGATGTCCGGGACCACGGTGACGCCGTTGCTCTGCAGGATGGCGTCGGCCTCGGGTGACGTCGGCCCGTTGGCGCCTTCGACGATCATGCGGGCGCGGGCGTCGGCGGCATTGTCTGCGGTCAGGACGCCGTCCATCGCGGCGGGAACCAGAACGTCGACGTCGAGGCCGAGTAGTTCCCGGTTGGTGACGGTGTCCGCGTCCGGATACGTCGCGAGGGTTCCGCCCCCCGCGACCCACGCCTCGAGTTTCGGGATGTCGAGCCCGCCCGCCCGGTAGCAGCGGCACCGACACGGTCAGCGATCGCCGGGGTGTGGCCAGCAGCCGATACATGCCCTCGTCGAGACCGAGGATGCCCGTCGCATCACGCAACTGCGGCAGGGAGCGGCCGGCTCACTGGTCGACGGTGAGGCCCTTCGCCTCGAGCACCTGGGCGAGATTGCTGACCTGGATCGGGGTTTCACCCTTCTTGTAGCGCTCGATGTAGGCGGCTTCGGCGGCGTCGCGCTCACGGGAGGCGTCGATGGCGAACTGGACCTCGTCGCGTCGGATCACGACCACTCCATCGCAGTCACCCTTGATCACGTCGCCGGGATAGATGATTTGGCCGCCGAACACCAACGGCTGGTTGACGGGGCCGAGGGATTCCTTCACCGTTCCCTCGATGCACACGTGCTTGGAGAAGACGGGGAACCCGAGTTCGCGGATCTCCCGGCTGTCCCGCACTCCGCCGTCCGTGACCAGTGCGCTGATGCCCCGGGCCACGCACGCGTTGGCCAGCACGTCGCCGAACTGGCCCGCGGGCTGATCGCCGGAGGATACGACGAGCACGTCGCCGGGTTGCGCGTAGCTGATGGCGACCTGGAGCATGATGTTGTCGCGCGGATGGCAGACGACCGTGAAGGCCGTTCCACAGAATGACATGTCGCGATCGATGGGCTTGATCCCCGAATCCAGCGCACCCTTGCGGCCCTGGGCTTCGTGGATGGTGGCGGCCGAGAAGGCGCCCAGACGGTCGATCGCGGCCTTGTCGGCGCGGTCGATCTTGGTAGTGACGTGAACCATGATGTCTCCGTTGGTCGGGTAAGAGCGGGTGGGGTCAGCTGAGCGACGCGACGGCCTTCTCGACCGCGGCGGCGGCGTTCCGCAGAACGTCCTCGGACGTGGCGAAGGAGACTCGGAAATACGACTCGGCGCCGTACGCGGAGCCCTGGATGGTGGCCACCGACGCGTGGTCGAGGAGGAAGAGCACCACGTCCTGGTCGTTCTCGAGCAGCGTGCCGTCGGGAGTCCGCTTGCCCACGAGGCCCGCGCATCCGACGAACAGATAGAACGCGCCCTGCGGCAGTACGGGTTCCAGCCCCTCGATGCGGGAGAACAATTCGAAGATGAGGTCCCGCCGTGCGCGATAGCTCGCGCCGGACGTGGCGACGAAACTCTGGTCGCCGGTGAGCGCCTCGGCCGCGGCGGCCTGACTGATCGACGACGGGCAGGAGGAACTCTGCGACTGCAGCTTGTTGATCGCTGCGATCAGGCCCTTGTTCCCGACGCCGTACCCCAGACGCCAGCCGGTCATCGCGTAGGCCTTCGACACACCGTTGGTCACCAGGATCCGATCGCGGAGGTGCGGCGCGGCCGACAACAGGTTCGGAACGGGCGAGTCGGTGAACACGATCTCGTCGTAGATTTCGTCACAGAGGACGTTCACGTGCGGGTTCCGGTCGAGTACCGCTGCCAGTTCCGCCAGTTCCCGTTCGCTGTACACCGCACCGGTCGGATTCGACGGCGCGTTGAGGATCACCCATTTCGTCGAGGGAGTGATGGCGGCGGCGAGCTTGTCCGCGGTGAGCAGGAACCGGTCGGACTCCTGGCAGTCGACGACGACGGGTGTTCCGCCGTGGACGGTCACCATGTCGGGGTACGACACCCAGTACGGCGCGGGCACGATCACCTCGGTGCCCTCCTCCACCGTCGCCATCAGCGCCAGGAAGATGACCTGCTTGGCACCTCCGCCGACGGTGATCTCGTTGTCCGTGAACTCGACCCCGGTCCGGTCGAGCATCCGCTTCGAGATCGCGTCCCGCAGTGCGGGGATACCGTTGACGGGGGTGTATTTGGTGAGACCGGATTCCATCGCCGCGACGGCTGCCGCCTTGATGTGGTCCGGTGTGTCGAAATCGGGTTCTCCGACCGTCAGGTCGAGGATCTCCCGCCCCGACGCCCGGAGCTCGCGAACCCGTTGCGCAGCTGCCACACTCGGTGACTCACGCATCTGGTCGACTCGTGCTGCAGGGACGAAGGTGGACATTGTTCCTCCTGGTAGAGGGCGTGGGAACGAAGTAAGCCGGGAACTCGGGCGGTACCTTCACACCCAGGTTATCGGGGGCACATCGCACCTGTACAAGACCGATTACTTGTCGGGTGATAGCCGTTCGGCATGGCTGGAATCAGAACGCCAGCAACACCTTCGCGGACGTGGACGCGTCCTTCGCGACGGCGAAGGCCTCGATGCCGTCCTCGATGCCGAACTCGTGACTGATCACCGGTTCGACATTCAGGCTGCCGTCCGCCAAAGCGGCGAGCACCGAATCGATCTCGTCGTTGAATCGGAACGATCCGACGAGTTCGAGCTCCCGGGTGATGACGAGCGAGAGCGGCGCGGGCTGAAGACCGGTAGGGAGCAGTCCGAGCATGACGACTCGGCCGCCGCGCGTCGCGCCGCGAATGGCCGATTCGAGCCCGAAGCGGTTACCGGAGCATTCGACGACAATGTCGGCGTCGATGTCCGCGATGCTCGCGGAGTCGGCGGCGTCCAGGGTCCGGTCGGCGCCGAGCGCCCGTGCGACCGTCTGGGGATACTCGTGCACGTCGACTGCGGTGATCTCGCGTGCACCCGCCCGGCGAAGGACCGCCACCACGAGGGCACCGATGGGTCCGCATCCCACGACGAGTGCGCTCTTCCCCGACACGTCGCCCGCGCGGGCCACGGCATGCCACGCGACTGCGGCGGGTTCCGCGACCGCAGCGGTGCGCAGTGGAAGGTCCGGTGGCAGCGGCCGCAGCATCCGGGAGGGCAGAACGGCGTACTTCGCGAATGCCCCTTCGGTGTGGGGGAATTGCGCCGCACTGCCGAGGTACGTGCATCCCGGCGAGAGGTTCGGGCGATCCGCGGGGAACCTGGCGCCGCGACCGCCGGGGGTGGCGGGGTGCACGGCGACACGTTCACCCGCTGCGGGACCGCTGCCGTCCGCCGCGGCCTGCACCACCGTTCCCACCACTTCGTGGCCCAGCAGCATCGGCGCCTTCAGAATCGACTCACCCGCCGCCCCGTGCGTCCAGTAGTGCAGGTCGGATCCGCAGATCCCGCCGTAGGCGATCTCGACCACCGTCTCGGACGGTTCGGGTCGGCGCAGCGGCACCGCTTCGATCCGGAGGTCTCCCGCGGCGTGCGCCACCACCCCGAGGGTCTCGGCCGGAAGCGGGGCGCCGGACTCGCGCTGTGCAGTGTTCACCGCGGGTCTCGATCGTTGCGCCGGATGAAGTCGAGTCCACCCGGTACCTGGAATGTGGGCATGATTTCGATCAGGCCGAGATTGACGTGGCCCGGGGCGTCGATCGCGAACTCGATCGTGTCGGCGATGTCCTTGGTGGTGATGGATTCGAAGCCTTCGTAGTACGTCTCCCACGCTTCCTTCATCGCCTCCGGCGACCCGCCCAGGTTGCGACCGAAGATCTCGGTTTCGACTCGGCCCGGGCAGATCTCGGTGACGCGGATGCGCTTGCCGATGGTGTCGTTGCGCAGCTGTCGCGAGATCTGGTGCACCGCAGCCTTCGTGGCGTGGTAGGCGGTGTGGCCGTAGAAGTTGTACAGCCCGGCGATGGAGCTGATGTTGACGATGTGGCCGAGGTCGCGCTCCACCATTCCCGGCATCAGCAGCCGGCACAGGTGCAGCACCGCACGGAGATTGACGTCGACCATCGCGTCGACCGAGGCGGCCGAGGCGTCCAGGATGTTGCCGGTGGCCGACACTCCCGCGTTGTTGATCAGGACGTCGATCTCGAGCCCGTCGACGGCCGCGCTCAGTGCGTCGATGTCTGTGATGTCGACGGCGAGCGGGATCATTCCCGTCTTGTCCGCAACCTCGTCGAGCCGTTCCTTGTTGCGGGCCAGACCGTAGACGGTCAGTCCGCGCTTGGTCAGGATCTCGGTGACCGCGGCACCCATTCCGGTGTTGGCACCGGTGACCAGTGCCGTCCGGTAGTCGTTGAATGGCATAACGCTCCCTTGCCTTACTGGTGGTGAAAGTTGGTACAGCCCGGTGGTCTTCGAGTGGTCAGGAGACCACCGGGCCGAGCCTGAGTCCGTCAGAGCGTGTCGCGGAGAGGCACGTGCGCCCGGTCGGTGATGGTGCTGACGGCGATGAGGGTTCCCACCGCGGTGACGACGGCGTAGACCGCGGGAACGTAGATTCCGAACTGAGGAATCAGCCAGGTCATGAGCAGGGGCGCCGTGCCGCCGAAGACCGCCGAGGAGATGTTGTAGCCCAGCCCGTACGCCGAGTACCGGACCCGGGTGGGGAAGAGTTCGACGATGAGGATGTGGATGACGGCAGTGTGACCGGCGAAGATCACCGCCATGATGCACGCGCCGACCACTGCGAGAACGAAGTTGCCGGTCGCGATCAGGGCGTAACACGGGATGGCGCCGATGGCCATGGCGATCGCCGCGCCGGCGATGACCTTCTTGCGGCCGACGCGGTCGGAGAGAGCACCCATGAACGGGATGGCGATGCAGATCGCCACGAGACTTGCCGCGGTCACGAGCAGGGCGGTGCCGGTCGAGAAGCCGATGTTGTCGCCCTTGAGGAACGTCGGCATGTAGGAGAAGAGCACGTAGTAGCCGGAGCCGTTCATCAGCGGGATGAACAGCGCGAGCAGCATCGCCTTGCGGTGCTCGGGGGTCGCGAACGCTTCCTTCAGCGGGTTGCGGGACAGTCCGCCTTCGGCCTTGAGCTTCTCGAAGTTCGGGGTGTCGCTGATGGCCCGGCGGATGTACCAGCCGATGATGCCCATCGGGATCGCGACGAGGAACGGCACACGCCAGGCCCAGCTGGCCGGTCCGCCGCCGTTGATGGCGGCCTCGTTGAGCCACGGTGACATCGCGAACGCCACGAGCGTGCCCGTGAGCAGGGCCAAGAAGGACGCGATCTGTGCGTAGCTGGTGATGAGTCCGCGCTTGCCCTCCGGTGAGTGCTCGGCGAGGAAGGTCATGGCTCCCGCCGCCTCACCGCCCACGGAGAATCCCTGCAGGATGCGCAGGAGAATCAACAGCGCGGGTGCGGCGACGCCGATCGCGGCGTAGGTCGGGAGAATGCCGATTCCCGCGGTGGCGACGCTGATCAGCATGATGACGAAGACGAGCATCTTCTGCCTGCCGATCCGGTCGCCCAGGATGCCGCAGACGACCGCGCCGAGAGGTCGCACGAAGAACGAGATCGCGTAACCGGCGAAGACGAGCATCAGCGCGTCACTCGACTTGGAGACGTCGAAGAAGACGATGGCCAGGGCGGTCGCCATGAAGGCGAAGATGCCGTTGTCGTAGAGCTCGACGAAGATGCCCACGCAGCCTGCGAGAACGACTTTGCGTAGCTGGCGGGGTTGCACCTCGTGTTCGGACGTGTGCCCGGCCGTGTCGGGTGAGATCGCGTTGGTCATGCTGACTCCATCTGGGGTACCGAGCTGTGCTGGGCGGATGTCGTTTCTGTGTGAAGGGGGATCCGAAGGCTGGCGAAGGCGTTGGCCACGCGGGAGCGGAGGAGATCGATCGAGCGTCGTTGTGTCCGGTACGCGTCCACGGCGTCGGGGACGGTCACTTTCCTGAATCGGACCTCCTGGCCGGGCCGTGCCTGGCCGAGCTGGGACAGAGCGGTGGCGGTCACGACCGCGAGCACCGGATATCCGGCGGTCACCCCTCGTCCACGATGCAGAACGAGGATCTCGTCGCCGGCGGGAACCTCGACCGCACCGATCGGCACTCCGCGGGAGAGCACCTCCGTCGACCGGTCCCGCTTGGGGACCGCGCTGTCCGGATCGGTCGGCGTGAGGCGGAGGCCGATGTGGTTCGAGTTGCCGCCGATGGCGAAGGGGGTGTCGAACAATCGGGCGGCGGTCGAGCCGAACTCGTGGACGTCGGGACCATCGGTCACGTCGATGGTCCAGCATCCGGTGAAGGCCGCGGGCCGGGCGCCGAGCCGGAACAGCGGCATCCGGAAGTGCGGGTGGTCGATCGGCGGTCCGTCGACGTCGATGGCGACGGACTCGCCGACCGTCAGTTGCCGGCCGAAACCGAGAACCGAGTCGGGGGCGCAACTACCGAGCAGGTAGGGCGCGTCGATCGTTCCGTGCACGGCGAGGTAGACCCTGAGCCCGTCGCGGATTCCGCGGACGGTGAGTTCTTCGCCCGCGGTCCACACGAACGGCTCCCACTGCGGGCGGGTGACACCCCCGACCTGCACCTCCGCCGGCGCTCCGGTGACCGCGACGAGCAGGTCGATGCTCGCGACGGCGCCGAAGTCCATGGCGACCATCTCGAGCAGGGGTGCCGTACGCGGGCTCCCGACCAGTGCGTTCGCCACGTCGGCGCTGTACTGGTCCGAGGCCCCGCCGGTCATCTGGCCGAACCGGGACGCTCGGAGCCGGCCGAGGTCCTGGATCGAGGTCAGCCCGGGTGTCGTGAGGGTGATCGATTCAGCCATGACGGACCCCCTCGTACGTCGACCACTCGGCCGCGGCGATCGGAACGAAGAGGAACGTGTCGCCGGGCCGGAAGTCGGACAGTGGGTCCGTCGCCGGATCGACGATGGTCAGCGGCGTTCGGCCGATCACCGGCCAGCCTCCCGGCGCGGGACGCGCGGAGACGACGGCCTGCCTGCCCGCGACTGCGACCGCGCCTGCCGGTACGTGTGGCCGCGGAATCGTGCGGCGTGGGACGGGCCGCGGGAAGGCGGGACCGTCCAGCATCGGGGCGCCGCCCGGGGAACCGAAGCAGCGCATGGTCAGTGGGCCTGCGCCGTGCAGTCGGATCACCTCGGCCGGTGAGAGTTCGAGGTGTGCTGCCACGTCGTCGAGGTCGGGGCCGAATTCTCCCCCGTAGACGACGGGGATCTCGAACTGCCGCGGGCCGCGCGCCGCGGCATCCGCGGGGAGCTCGACAAGTCGTTCGACGTGCGCACGAATGGCCCCGTGGGTGGTTGCACCACAATCGAATTCGACCAGCACCGCGTCGTACGTGGGAATGATGCCGGTGACCGCGACCTCGTCGCCGCGTGCGTCGAGTGCGGCGGCGACCGTGTGGACCACCCGCCAGCGCTCCTCGGCATCCGGGGACAGCGACGTCAGACGTACCGCGGAGTCTCCGCAATCCGAGAGGACGAACTCCCGGTGCGGCCGGATGCACGTCACGCCGGACACGTCGCGGACTCCTTCTCTTCCTTGGCTGCTTCCTTGGCTGCTTCCTTGGCTGCTTCCTTGGCCGCGAGGACCTCGGTGACCGGGGCGATGACGACGCCCGCACGCAGGAGCGCCTCCCGGATCGCTCGCGCGTTGCGTACGGCGTCGGCGCCGTCACCGTGCAGCAGCACCGTATCGGCCTCGATCGGGATGCGTGTGCCGTCGACGGCCTCGACCACACCCTCGGTCACCATCTGCACCGTGCGCGCCACCAGAGTGTCCTGGTCGTGAATCACGGCACCGGGCTCGGACCGCGGCACCAGGGTGCCGTCCGAGCGGTACGCGCGGTCCACGATGGCGACGATCGCCACGCGAATCCCCCGTTCACGGGCGTGGTCGGCGAGTTCACCGTCCTGGGCGAGCACGATCAGCCGAGGGTCGAACGCTTCCACCGCGTCGACGACGGCGCGGGCGTAGTCCGCCCGCGTCGCGACGAGATTTCCCAACCGACCGTGCGGTGCGATGTGCGAGAGCGTCGTGCCGTGCGAGGTCGCGAAGGCGTACAGCGCGCCGAGTTGGTACAGAACGTCGGTGCGGACCTCGTCTGCGGTGAGGTCCATCGCGCGCCGGCCGAACCCTGCCAGGTCGGGAAAGCTGGGGTGCGCGCCGATACCGATTCCGCGGGCGACGCATCCTCGGACCGTGGCGTCCATGGTCCTGGGGTCACCGGCATGGAATCCGCACGCGACGTTGGCGGACGTCAGCACGTCGAGCAGCGCGTCGTCGTCGCCCATCGTCCATGCGCCGAAGCTCTCGCCGAGGTCGGCGACGAGATCGATCTTGACAGTCACGGTGCCTCCCATGGGGACCTGCAGTGGAACCGCTGGTGCAGTTCCTGTGAACTTTCGATGTAAACGGACGCTACGCAGGATCCGGTTCGGGCGGTTAATACCTGTTTTACGTGAGGCGATAACGAACGTCTATGGTGTTTGAACAGCGGCGATGCAAAAACGGAAGAACAGCGCCTCGCATTTGGCTACGGCGGTGTTTCCGCCCGGCAACCTTGTCGAAACCGCGGCGTGCTTGCGTCGCCGCATTGTCAGAAAGGCAGATCGCTCGTGGATACCCGACGCTTGTTCTCATTCGTCCGCATCGTCGACGCCGGAAGCATCACGCGGGCGGCCGACATTCTGCACATCGCCCAACCGGCACTGAGCCAGCAGATGACGGCGCTGGAGACCCACTTCGGTCAGCAGCTGCTGATCCGCAGCAAGCAGGGCGTGGAACCCACCGATGCGGGGCGCGCGCTGTACCGGCACGCGCAGGTGATCCTGCGGCAGGTGGAGAGCGCTCACGCCGAGGTGAGCGTCGTCGGCCGAGAACTAGCGGGCGGTGTCTCCGTGGGGCTCGCGCCGTACAGCACGGTGAGTTCCATCGCGTTGCCGCTGCTCACCGCGGTGCGGTCGCGGTACCCCAGCATCCTTCTGCACATCAACGAGAATTTCGGCGGCGTGCTGAGCGAGGCCATGATGACTGGCCGCATGGATATGGCGCTGCTCTACGACGCCGGGCCGATCAAGGGCGTCAACTTCGAGCGTCTGCTCACCGAGGAGCTGATGGTCGTCGCGCCGGCAGGCACCGGTCTGCCCGGTGACACCGGGACGGCCGTCGCCATCAAGGATCTCGTCGACCTGCCGCTGCTGCTGCCGGGCCCGATGCACACCATTCGCAAGGTGGTCGAGCAGGCCTACGAACACGCCTTCGAGCACGCGCGGGTGGTCGGCGAGGTGGAATCGGTGACCCTGATGGCGCAGGCGGTCCGGAACGGTTTGGGCGCGACGGTATTACCGTTCTCCGTGGCCCGCCGCATCATGAATGTGGAGAACCTGGAACTCCGCCGGATCGAACCGACCATCGAAGTCCAGGTCTCCCTCGGAACACCCGCCAATCAGCCGCTCTCGGGACCTGCCGAGGCGGTACGCGAGGTGTTGCGCAGTGTCGTCGCCAACTACATCCGGACCAGTTCGGAAGCCGAACGAGGCCTTCAGTAACCCCGGCTCCGGTCGATCGGCGCCATCAAAGGCGCTCCGGCAGCGAAGCGTTCGACGTTGGACGCGACGTGATCGGCAAGCAACCGCGTCAGACCGGTCGCCGGATTCGCGACGTGCGGCGTGATGATGGCATTCGGCAGGGTCCAGAGCGGATGTCCGTCGGGAAGTGGTTCGGGATCGGTGACGTCGAGGGCGGCCCCGCCGATCGATCCGGCCTTCAGCGCGTCGACGAGTCCCGCGGTGTCGATGAGGGAGCCGCGCGCCACGTTGACGATCCACGCCGTCGATTTCATCTGCGCCAGCGCGTCCTTGTCGACGATGTGCGCGGTCGCCGCCGTCGCCGGCGCGGCGATGACGAAATGGTCCGCTCTGGACCAGATTTCCGACGTCCGATCGGACGGCAGCGTCTCGACTGCACCCGGGACCGGGGTTCCCGAACGGGTCACGGCGAGCACCCGCGCCCCGAACGCGTCGAGCAGTGGGATCATCGCGCGACCGATGCCACCGCACCCGACGATGGCGACCGTCGCCCCGCGCAGTGTGCCCACCTGCGGGTCGAATTCTGCCTTGCGCCACGAGGTCGCGCGCACCTGCTCGGTGAGAGCACGGACGCCGGCCAGGAGCAGCAGGACTCCGTGTTCCGCGACGTTGCCGGCGTAGGCGCCGGCCGCGGACGTCCAGGTCCGCTCGGTGTCGACGATCCCCGCGGAGATCCACGGCTCCACACCCGCTGAGGGGAGTTGCACCCAGCGCACCGAGTCCGGCAACTGCGCCGGGAACGTGTCAGGGCCGTGCGCCCACACCACGGCTTCGGCGTCGTCGAGCGGGGCGAGTACGCCTCCGCCCCGCTCGATCCCGCGCATCAGCGCGGCGTCCGGGTGCGGTCCGAGGTGGATACGAGGCGTTGCGGTGTTCGGCATCATGGTCTTTCGAGTCGATCGGGTGGGGATCACACTACGGCGGTGAGGCCGCCGTCGACGTACAGGATCTGGCCGTTGACGAAGTCCGACGCCGGCGACGAGAGGAAGAGCAGTGCACCCACGAGTTCCTCGGTGCGACCCCACCGCCCGGCGGGCGTGCGCTTGGTCAGCCACGCACTGAAGTCGGCATCGTTCACGAGCGCCTCGGTGAGCTGGGTGTCGAAGTACCCCGGTGCGATGGCGTTGGTCTGCAGGCCCAGTGGCGCCCAGTCGGCGCACATTCCTCGTGTGAGCATCTTGAGCCCGCCCTTGCTCGCGGCGTACGGGGCGATGCCCGCCCGGCCGAGCTCACTCTGGACGGAACAGATGTTGACGATCTTCCCCTGCCCGCGCCGGACCATCGCCCGCGCAAACTCGCGGCCGACGAAGAAGGCGCTGCTCAGGTTGGTGTCGAGCACGCGACGGAAGTCGTCGTCGCCGAACTCGAGCAGGGGGCTGCGGTGCTGGACGCCGGTGTTGTTCACGACGATCTCGACGGGACCGATCTCGTCCTCGACCCGCTGCGCGGCGGCCGCGACCTCTCCGGGAGCGGTCACGTCGAAGGCGCAGGTGTGGACTGTCGCGCCGGTGGCGCGGACGATCTCGTCGCGGCTGCGTGCGAGGGCGTCGGCGTCGCGGCCGTTGAGCACGACCTCCGCACCCGCCTCGGCGAGTCCGTTGGCGAGCGCGAAGCCGATTCCCCGGCTCGACCCCGTGACGAGCGCGATCTTGCCCGCCACATCGAAACTCCCGTGCGAACTCACTGTGTGGCAACCTTTCGTTCTTCGTGCAGGTATTCGGCGGCGGCCCGTTCGATCGCATCCGGTGCCGGAGCGACGTCCAGGACCACGCCGAACTCGTCGGCGTCGAGCGGCTCGAGGAGCGCGAACTGGGAATCGAGCAGGGCAGGCGGCATGAAGTGCCCGCTCCGCGCCTGCATCCGGCCGTGGATGACCTCCCGCTCTCCCGTGAGGTGGACGAACAACACCGGGTCGGAGACGTCGCGGAGGATGTCGCGATAGCTCTGCCGTAGCGCCGAGCACGCCACCACACCACGGCGTCCCTGATCGGACAGCGCCTGCAGGCGGTCGCGGACGACTGCGAGCCACGGCGCCCGGTCGTCGTCGGTCAGCGGGATACCGGCGGCCATCTTCTCGACATTCGACGGCGGATGCAGATCGTCGGCGTCGAGGAACCGGTGGCCGGTCAGTTCGGAAAGTTGCTGCGCGACTGTCGTCTTCCCGCAGCCGGTCACCCCCATCACCACGATGTGGGGTCGCTGATCGCCACTCATGAAATGTTCCTGTCCGCCGGTGTGGAGAGATGCAGTTCGAACATGCCCGACCGGACAACAGCTTGGCAATGGCGGAGGGGATACCGGTTGACGTTGCCGTCATAGCGAAGCGCGAGGGATGCGGATGCTATCGGCTCACGAGTTTGACCGCCGCGGCCTCGATCGTCTCCTCGGAGAGCAGGACCTCGAGGGCGGCGTCGCCGAGGGGGATGAAGCTGTCGTCGCTCGTGACGCGTGCCAGCGGCCCGGTGAAGCCGTCGTCGATCAACGCCGTCACCACACCTTCGGACACTCCCCCCGACTTGCGGGTTTCGTCGACGACGAGCACCCGTCCGGTGGCGTTCGCCTCCCGGAGAATGTCGTGCACCGGCAGCGGTGCGAGCCACCGCATGTCCACCACGCGCGCGGCGATGTTCGCCCGTTCGAGACGGCGCGCGACCCGCAGACTCATCCGGACCCCGTTGCCGAACGTGACGATCGTCAGGTCGGCGCCGTCACCGTACGTGCGGGCGGAGCCGATCGGCACGTGATTCCCGGCCCGCTTCGCCGGATCCGGATACGGTGCCAGCCACTGCTCGTCACCGTCCTCGTACAAATCGCGGGTGTGATACAGGGCAATCGGTTCCAGATACACACACACCGCCCCCGCGGTGCGGGCGGCCGCGACGCACGTGTGCATCATGGCCGCGGCGTCGTCGGGACGCGCCGGGGACGCCACCACGATGCCCGGGATGTCGCGCAGTGCGGCGACGGCATTGTCGTTGTGGAAATGCCCGCCGAACCCCTTCTGATACCCGTATCCGGCAACCCGCACCACCATCGGGTTGTGGTACTGGCGGTCGGAGAAGAACTGTAACGTCGCACCCTCCCCGCGGATCTGATCGGCCGCATTGTGCAGATACGCCAGGTACTGGATTTCCGGGATGGGCAGCAGCCCGGACACTCCCGCTCCCAGCGCGAGACCCAGGATCGCCTGCTCGTCGAGGAGCGTGTCGAACACCCGCGCCGACCCCGCCTTCTTCATCAGACCCCGGGTCACCCCGTACACCCCGCCCTTGCGGGCGACGTCCTCACCGAACACCAGCGCCTCGGGGTACCGGGCCAGCACGTCGAGCAGGGCACGGTTGATCGCGAGAGCGGTGGTCAGCGGACCTTCGTCCTCGGGAAGCGGGGATCCGACGAACTGCGCGCGACGGTCCGGGTCGACGCGTTCCGGCGCGGCCGCGGCGGCCTGCTCGGCGCTGTCGGTGAGGGGCTTCATCACGGCCGCGGGACTGTCCAGTTGAGGTAGTTCGCCGACCTGCTCGGCCAGTTCGAGGACCTCGGCGCGCTTCTTCTCGTAGAGGTCGAGGATCTCGGTGGGACTCAGATGTCCGCGCTCGATCAGCAGTTTCGCCGTGCACAGCACCGGATCCCGCTCGAAGTCGGCGGTGATCTCCGCCGATGTCCGGTACGCGGCCTCGACATCGGAGCCGGCGTGACCCATCAACCGGACGGTGCGCAGGTGCAGAAACGCGGGCTTCCGATTCCTCCGGACCCACTCGGCGGCCGACACTGCCGTGGCGTACGCCGCCGGCAGGTCGGATCCGTCCGCCTCGAAGTACTCGAGGCCCGCACGGTCACCGAAGTTCGCGGCGATCCAGCCCTTCGGAGTCTTGGTGCTGATCCCGATCCCGTTGTCCTCGCACACCAGCAGCAGCGGCAACGGCAACCCCTGATAGGCGGCGTGCACCGCGGTATTGATGGCACCGACGGCGGTGGAATGGTTCGCGGACGCATCCCCGAAGCTGCCGACGGTGATCGCGTCCGCCGGCCACGGCGAGGGCACATGCACCTTCTCCGACCGGGCGATGGAGAACGCGACACCGACAGCGCGTGGGAGATGCGAAGCGATGGTGGAGGTTTGGGGAATGATGTTGAGATCGTGGCGGCCGAACACCTTGTGCCGACCACCCGATATCGGTTCCTCCGTCGCGGCCACGAGACCGAGGAGGACGTCGCGCAGCGGATCACTGCCGTCCACCTGCTGCGCCCGCGCCAGGAAGAAACCACCGGAACGGTAGTGCAGCAGAGCGGGATCGGTGGGTCGCAGCGCGGCCGCGACAGCGGCATTGCCCTCGTGCCCGGAAGAGCCGATCGTGTAGAAACCCTTGCCCCGCGACCGCAACCAGCGGGCCGCCAGATCGAGATGCCTGCTGCCGACCTGGGCGTCGAAGAGGTCCAGAGCGCCCTGCACCGACAACGGGGACGGCGGCTGGATCGGATCCTCCGGACCGACGCCGGGGCGGCTCTCCCCGGGGGCCAGCCCCGGCACGACAGAGGTGAAGTAGTCGTCGATCTGTTCGGCCATTCCTCGATCATCCTGTGGCGCCGACCAGCGGGCAAGAGTCGCAGGATCAGAGTCTCGATGCCTCACCGTAAGGTCGACTGTTCCTCGCGCCGGGCCGGAACGGTCACCATGACGAATACTGGGGTCGCGGGTACCGCGGCGGACCCCGAAGGCGGCGGGCAAGCCCTGGACCTGCTCTTTTTCATCATTAAGCAGAACTTGCCCTGAGGGTCACCAGGTCGGTCGCTCCAGCACTTTCAGTCGCCCGCCCGGTCGTGCATGGTTGATGCATCGGTGACCACGCGCAGGCTTCGGGAAGGGATCACGGTGGATAGTGCGAGACGTTCAGAGCGCCGCCACGGTGACGTACCGACCCCAATCGCGCGTGGTCACCGTTTCCACGAAGGAGTCGACGACCACGGGTATCAGCGGGTTGCTGGGGTTCCGACGGTGAACCAACGCGACCGTGCGGCGCGCCCAGGGAGAGTGCAGCGGCACGATGGACACAGTCGGGTGGTCGAGGATTCCCAGGGCGGGGACGATCGCCACTCCGAGCCCGGCGCCGACGAATTCCGTGACGAGATCGTAGTATTCGGTTCTGAGGTTCAGCTCGGGGACGAATCCCATATCCGCACAGATGCGGTACATCGTCAGCTCACCGGCGGTGCCGGCGCCGCTCGAGATCCACTGCAACGTGCTGGCACGCTCGACGTCCGCCGCCTCGAGAATCCCCTCATCGGAGGGGCTCAGGAATACCAGATTCTCTACGATCAACGGCTTTTCGACTACAGCGTCGGACCATCGCTGCTGCAGCGCCGCGTACTCGTAGGTGAACGCGATGTCGAGTTCGCCGGATTCGATCATGGGCACGGTGTCCTTCGGCTCCCCGATCCGAAGGGACACCTCCACTGCCGGATGGGTCTCCCGCAAGTTCGACAACGCCGACGGCAGTATGCGTGCTCCCGCGGTCGGGAAGCATCCGACGCGGAGACGACCGGTACGCCCGGTGGCGATCCCCCGCACGTCGGCGTCGAGTTCGTAGAGCTCGGCCAGAACTCCCCGAGCGCGTTCGGTCAGCATTCTCGCCATCTCGGTGATCTTGACCCCACGCGCTTCACGATCGAAAAGACGCATACCGGACGCTCTTTCGAGCGCCTCCATTTGCTGCGACACCGCCGAGGCCGTGTATCCGAGCTCGCGAGCCGCCGCAGCGAACGATCCGGTCTCGGTCACCACTTCGAGTGTCCGCAGATGGACTGGGTTGAGCATGTCGCGTCATCCTTCGCGTCGAGAACAGACGTCCACGATATCGCCGTCGGCCGGAACCGGTCGACGGTCAAACACTACGCAGCACAGGAGCACACCGATCATGACCGACCTACTCTCTCAGATCGACGACTGGGGTCCCGAGAAGGTGGTGGTCGTTTCCGACCGCCGCTCGGGCATGAAAGGCGTGCTCGTCATCGACAACACGGCACGGGGAATCGGTAAGGGCGGAACGCGGATGAGCCCTACCGTCACTGTCGGCGAGATCGCACGCCTCGCACGGGTGATGACGTGGAAATGGGCAGGTGTCGACATGTTCCACGGCGGAGCGAAAGCGGGAATCGCCGGTGATCCGACTGCAGCGAACAAGGAAGAGATCCTCCGGGCCTTTGCCCGCAAGCTGTCCAACGAAGTACCACGCGAGTACGTCCTCGGCCTCGACATGGGACTCACCGAGAACGACGCGGCCATTTTCCAGGACGAACTCGGCGACCGCGGCGCGGCGGTCGGCAGCCCGCACGAACTCGGCGGCGTTCCGTACGATCAGCTCGGTGTCACCGGCTTCGGTGTCGCCGAGTCCGCTCAGGTCGCCGCGGAACGCCGAGGCATCGACCTCGGCACCGCACGGATCTCCATCCAGGGTTTCGGCGCTGTAGGTTCCGCCGCGGCCGAACGCTTCGCCGCGTTCGGGTCCACGATCGTGGCCGTATCGACGTCAGTGGGCGCCCTTCACGACCCGAATGGCCTCGATGTTGCTCTGCTGTTGAAACTGAAAGCTGATTTCGGTGATCACCTGGTCGAGCACTACCCGGGCGCGACAGTCCTGCCCGCGGGGCGTGAGATACTCGTCGACTGCGACGTCCTGGTCCCTGCCGCATTGCAGGACGTCATAGACGAACAGTCCGCCCGCGAGGTCAAGGCCAGGTTGGTCGTCGAAGGCGCCAACCTGCCTGCCAGCCCGGAGGCGCTGAAGGTGTTTGCGCGCAACGACGTACTGGTCGTTCCGGATTTCGTCGCCAACGCCGGAGGAATCGTGGCGGCCGGTGTCGCCATGGAGGCCCGCTACTCCCCGTTCCGTCCGGAAGGAAAGGCCGTACTCGACCTCGTCTCCCAGCGTCTCCGGGCCAATACCAGCGAGGTCCTCGACGAGGTCGCGGCGCACGGCGCCCTGCCACACGATGCCGCTCGTCGTATCGCCCAGTCGCGGGTGCGTGCCGCGATGGTGGCGCGAGGTCAGATCCGCGCGAACGCATAACAGGAACACCGATCGGAGCATGAGAAGTATGACCGTAATCCCCACATGGCAGCTGAGGGCGCGATTCGCGGCCGCTCTGTCCTCTATGTACGGCCGTGAGGTACCGGCCTACGCCACACTCGTCGACGTGTGCGAGGACATCAACACCGCCGTCGTCGCCGGCTGCGACGACGCGGAGCGGCTCGGCGACATCGGCAGGGTGACGGCCGAGAGACACGGCGCGATCCGCGTGGGCACTCCCCGGGAACTCCGTGAGGTCGGCACGATCTTCGCCGGTTTCGGTATGCACCCCGTCGGGTTCTACGACCTGCGCGAGGCGTCGCGGAGCGCAGTTCCGGTCGTGTCGACGGCCTTCCGGCCGATCGACGCCGACGAACTCGCACGCAACCCGTTTCGGGTGTTCACGTCGATGCTCGCGGTCGACGATCGCCGCTTCTTCTCCGATGACCTTCAGAGCCGGCTCGAGACGTTCCTCGGTCGACGCACACTGTTCGGCGAGGAACTACTCACGCTGGCCGAGCGAGCCATCGCCGAACGCGGTCTTCCCCCCGCCGAGGCCGATACGTTCGTCCACTTGGCGACCTCCGCATTCGAGCTGTCGTCCGAACCGACCGATCGTGCGTGGTACGCCGAACTGGAACAGGTCTCGGCCGTCGCCGCCGACATCGGCGGAGTCACCCGAACCCACATCAATCACCTGACCCCGCGCGTCTTGGACATCGACGAGCTCCTCACCCGGATGCAGCGACGCGGCCTGAAGATGATCGACCAGATCCAGGGCCCGCCGAGATGGAACGGCCCCGACGTTCTGCTCCGGCAAACCTCGTTCCGGGCCCTCGCGGAGCCCCGCAAGTTCCGTGAATCGAACGGTGAGGTCGTCGACGGCACGCTGCGGGTGCGGTTCGGTGAGGTCGAGTCGCGCGGAATCGCGCTCACTCCCCGCGGCCGGGAACGGTACGACGCGCTGATGGCGGAGACGGATGCCGCCGCACGGTACGGTTCGTCGTGGCAGGACGCCGGGAGGTCGGTGTGGGACGCCTCCGACTTCCCCACCACGGAAGCAGGTCTCGAGGAGGAGGCTCTCGCGTATTTCACGTACAGCGTGAGCGACGTGCACTCCCCCTCCGGTGTGGTGGATCGCGATCCGGCCGCACTGGTTCGGTCGGGAACGCTGGTGGCCACACCGATCGTGTACGAGGACTTCCTTCCGCGCAGCGCGGCCGGAATCTTCCAGTCGAACCTGTCCGGCAACGGCACGAAGGACACGACGAACACCGGCGCCGACTACACCATCGACTGGTTCGCGGGCGCTCTCGAACGGGAAGTGCACATCCCTGAGGCGCTGTATAGCGCGCAGCAGGACGCATCGCTGCGAGAAAGCCTGACGCAGCTCGGAATTGAACAGGGCGTCAGCTTCGGCTAGTGGCGAGGCGACTCGTTCCCGTGTGACCGAATGTTCGAGCGCACGACGTTCGGCGACTCAGGTGCGGAGTCATGGGATGGCAGCATGTCTGATTCAGCAGGTAGTGGATGCGCTCGACGGCACCACTACCTGCCGGGACAGACGTACTGCACATTCGAGAGACTGTGATCATGACCAATTCCCCCGCCGCCGAATACACGCTGGTGCGTGCTCGATGACCACGACGAGGACCGGTGTCGCCGTGATAGGTACCGGCACGATGGGCTCCGCAATCATGTGGAGACTGTCGGAGCGGGGTGTTCCTGCCGTCGGTCTCGAGCAGTTCACTCCCGGACACGATCGTGGCTCCGGGCACGGCGAGTCGCGCATCTTCAGAACCGCATATCATGAGGATCCCGCGTATGTCCCGATGCTCCGGGCCGCACTCCGAGGATGGCGGGAACTCGGTGAGCAAACCGGCGAACCCGTCCTGACGATGACCGGGGGCCTCAGCATCGGCCCCTCGACCGGCGTGATCGTGGGTGGCTCCCTCGAAGCAGCCAAGGTCCATGCCCTCACCCAGGAGATTCTCGACCCGGCCGAGTTCGCTACCCGGTTTCCTACTCAGCGATTGCGTGAGGGGGATACGGCCATCTGGGAGAAGGACGCCGGCGTGATAAGGCCGGAGTTGGCGATCACCGGTGCCGCGCGCCGTGCGTGCGAACTGGGTGCCTCTGTGCGTCCCGAGAGCCGCGTACTGAATATCGAGGACGGTCCCGGTGACACGGTGCTTGTGCGGCTCGACGACGAGGTCATTCGAGCCGACCACGTCGTGGTCGCGGCCGGCGCCTGGATTCCCGGCCTCCTCCCGGCCGCCCAGCTCCAGCTGACTGTGGAGCGCAAGATCCTCGCATGGTTCCCGGCCGAAGATCCGACGCAGTTAGGGCCGGACCGGTTCCCGGTATTCCTGAGGGACAGTCCGGAAGGTACGTGGTACGGCTTCCCCAGCATGGACGGCAAGACGGTCAAGATCGCGCTCCATCTCGGCGGGCGCGAGACCGACCCTGACGAGTTGGATCGTGTGGTCCACGACGAGGACACCGCTCCGTTGCGGGATCTCGTTCGTCGTTATCTGCCTGGATTGGGTTCGCGCCCCGTGCGGGCCGCAGTGTGTATGTACACGAACACACCCGACGGCCACTTCGTCATCGGAAATCCACCCGCCTACAGGAACGTGACGGTCATCTCCGCGTGCTCTGGTCACGGTTTCAAATTCGCACCGGTGATCGGGGAGATCGCAGCCGATCTCAGTTGCGGCTCGACCCCCGAGTTCCCTTTGGAGTTGTTCGATGTCAACCGATTCGCGGATTGACACACCGGAATACGGCGTTCGTGCGGTTGCGATCGAGGGGAAGGGCCGCCGGCCCTCCCCCTCGCTGCTGCCTATGCGGAGAAGTACACCGGGGGTGTCGTCGAATCCAGTGCCAGTGCCACAGCCGCACGCGCCGCGACGGGACCCACCAGGTTTCCAGTCCCGTTGTACCCACCGATGGCGATGACACCGGGAAGAACCTCGGAGCAGAGGGGACGGCCGTCGGTGGTGTAACTCACGGACGCACCCCATCTGCGAACGACGTCGACGGGCTTGCCCGCCATACGTTCCGCTACTCGTTCGATGTAACCCTGGACGTCCGGAGTGGGTGACGTGTCGAATGTCCACTCGGTGTCGACGAAACGGTCTCGTCCGCCCCCGACGAACAGGCGCCCATCCTTCGCTTGCTGGGCGTAGTCGTATCCCCAGCGTCCGTACACAGGGCACGGCAGGCGTTCAGGGAGACCCGGCGCCGTCCCGAGCATTTGCAGGCGTGCCGTCCGGACCCGCCCCTGCAAGTCCGGGAGGACCTGTTCGAGTTTGCCGTCCACCGCGACAATGACGACCGGCGCACTGACCGTACCGTGTTCTGTTGTCACCCTTCCACTCTCCACGGAGGTGACAGCCGAGTGCTCGTACAGGCCGGCCCGCCCCCGAAGGAGTGACGCCAGCCCCAGAGCTCGGCGGGAGGGGTTCATGGCCGCGTCGTCGGGCAGAAACAGGCCGCGCCCGAGCTCGCCGTCGTATTCTTCGACAGCGATGTCGCGCTCCCGCAGCACCGCTTCCAGTGCTGCGCAATCCGCGAGTTCCGCCACACGGTCGGCGGCCTCGGCGTCGTCGACAGGTTCGCCGGGCAATCCCGCGAGGCGAATGGAGCCCGTCCGTGCGATGATCTCCGGCCCCAGCATGTCGGCAAGCCGGTCCAACTCGAGAAGAGTTGCGCGATAGAGATCGACCGACGACGTCCCCCAGGTCGCGAGGGACGAGTGGAGGAAAGTCGCCGGGCCGCCCAGGAGGAAGCCGCCGTTGCGCCCCGCCGCGCCGGCCGCGACCCGCCCGGCGTCGACGCCGACAACCTGCAGCCCACGTTCGACCAGGGCGCCGATCGCCGCGAGACCCGACCCGCCGAGGCCGACGACACACACGTCGGCCGTGACATTCTGTTCCAACACCGGAAGACCGTTCCACGACGCGACCACCGGGTCGTCGTCCCAGGCGCTCACCGAGTCCCACTGGGTCTCGGATCGACGATTCGTCATCGCATTTCCCTATCGTTCAGCTCGATGCGTTCCGGTACGCCGGGCGGCGACTCTACCCCGTGCCCCTCGGTCGTTCCCGACATTCGCCAGGCGGTGCCGAGCGCGGTGCGGGTCGCGGAGTCCAGCAGGTGAGTGTCATGGCGTTCTCCGATGATAGATCGCGGACGATGCGGCTCAGCTCACCTTCTTGATCAGGTCGGCGAGCTCGGCCAGTTCGACGGCGTCGAGGTCGGTCAACGGCGCGCGGACGGGGCCGGCGGGTCGGTCGATCACCGTCATGCCGGCCTTGATGATGCTGACCGCGTAACCCTGTTTCTTGTTGCGCAGGTTGCAGTACGGGATCACGAACTCGTTGAGCGCGTTGATGACGAACGCGTTGTCTCCGCTGCGGAGTGCGTTGTAGAAGTCGATCGCGAACTTCGGCACGAAGTTGTAGATGGCCGAGGAGTAGGTGGTGACGCCCAAGGCGAGATAGGGCAGTGCGAACATCTCGGCGGTGGGCAGTCCGCCGATGTAGGTCAGCCGGTCGCCGAGACTCGCGTAGATGCGCGTCATCTGCTCGATGTTGCCGACCCCGTCCTTGAACCCGACCAGGTTCGGGCAGCTGTCCGCGAGCTCCGCGACAGCGGCCTCGGTGTAGACCGCGTTGGCGCGGCTGTAGATAGTCACCCCGAGAGTGGTTGCGGCACACACCTCTTTGACGTGGGCGACGAGGCCGTCCTGGCTCGCCTCCGTGAGATACGGGGGAAGCAAAAGGATGCCGTGCGCGCCGACGCTCTCCGCCGACCGGGCCATCTGCACGGCGGTGGCCGTGCCGTAACCGGCGGGTGCGATCACCGGGAGACCGTCGGGTGCCTCCTGCACCGCGGCCCGGACCACCTGCTCCACCTCGGGCGGGGTGAGCGAGAAGAACTCGCCCGTGCCACCTGCGGCGAACAACCCGGAGGCGTCGAACTGCCCGAGCCAGCCGATGTTCTCGCGGTACGCGGCCTCGTCGAACGAGTGGTCGTCCTTGAAGTGGGTGACCGGGAACGACAACAGACCGGAGCCGAGCTTGTGAGCGATCTCGTGGGGGGACGCAGTGGCCATGGGTTTCGTTCTCCTCGTTCGCAATCGCGCCGCCGTCGGTGCGCGCTGTGTCCACAAGGCTAGGAGCGTCAACCATTCAAGTCCAACACTAGTTATGGATCTTTTGATACCGAAAAGGCATCAAAGGATCCGTCTGCGCCGAACCAACGGGACGCTCGTTCGATCTGACGCAACGAGCGTCCCGTTCGTTCAGGAGATGTCGAGTGCGGCGCGGACGATGCTGTCGGTGTCGATGCCGTGGTAGAGGTACACATCGTCGAGGGAGCCGACCTGCCCGAACTTGCTGACACCGAGCGCGGCACCGGGGACGTGGTTGATCCCGGCCAGGAACGCGAGGGTGTGCGGGTGCCCGTCGAGGACGGTCACCATCGGTGCCGCCCGGTCGGCGGGGAACACCTGGTCGAGGATCCACGACGGGCCGTCGGCGAGTCCGCGGCGCGCCTGCATCGCCTCGAACAACAGTCCGGGGCTGGTCACGCACACGACGTCCGCGGCGATGCCCTGCTCGGCCAACCGGTCTGCGGCGGTCAGGGTTTCGGTGATCATCGCACCCATGCCGACCAACGTGACGGCGGGCTTCTCGGTGTGGCGGAGGGTGTATGCGCCGGCGACGACCTGACGGCGGCGACGTTCCCGGGCGGCCGGGTCGGTCGGCACGGCCGCGAGGGTCTGATCGACCGGGCGGGTCGACAGCCGCAGGTACGACGAGGAGCCGTCCGGTCGGCCCAGCCGGGAGATGCTGTCGAGCAGCGTCCACTCGACGTCGATCGCGAAGGCCGGTTCGTAGCTGACACAGCCGGGTTGCTCGAGGCCGATCGACGGGGTCTTGATCGACTGGTGCGCCCCACCCTCGGCGGCGAGGGTGACCCCGGACGGGGTGCCGACCAGGATCGACTGCCCACCCGCATAGATCCCGTACGACCACGGCTCGAGGGCCCGTTCGACGAACGGGTCGTACATCACCCCGATCGGGAACAGCGGCTGCCCCCACCGGCTCCAGGTGGCACCGAGCTCACCCATCAACCCGACCAGGTTCGTCTCGGCGATGCCGAGTTCCATGTGCTGCCCGGTGGGCTTTTCCCGCCAGTGCATGATCGTCTCGGCGTCGTCGTCGAACCAGTTTCGGCGCTCGTTGGGCGACCACACCCCCACCTTGTTCAGCCACCCCGCCAGATTCGTGGTCGAGGAGACGTCGGGGCTGACCGTGACCACCCGCTTCGCCGCGTCGGGGGCCTCCCGGGACAGGTCGAGCAGCGCCCGACCCAGTGCGGCCTGGGTGGTGGAGGTGCCGGACGGGGTGCGGCCGATGTCAGCTGGCACCGCGGGCGGGGTTGCCGGTTCGACGGGGTTCCGCCGCAACCGGTCCGCGGTCGTCGCGCACACCCGGCCCGCCGCACTGCCGGCCTCGAACCGGGCCCACGGGTTCGCCGGGTCCATGCCCAGTTCCGCGGCCAGCTGCTCGTACTGCTCGACGGTCAGCAGCGAGGAGTGGTTCTGCGGATGCCCCTGCGTCGGCAGGCCGCGGCCCTTGATCGTGTAGGCGATGATCACCGTCGGCCGGGTGTCGTCGATCTGCCCGTACGCGGCGCGCAGGGCGTCGAGGTCGTGCCCGCCGAGGTTCCGGATCGCCCGCAGCAGGGTGTCATCGTCGAGGTCGGCGATCAGCGACGCGATCGCCGCCGCATCGGGGCCGTCCCCGGGCAGCCGCACCCGCACCTGCTCGGCGTCACACCGCAGCAGCCGCTGATATTCGGGGTTGGGCATCTCCAGGATCCGGGTCCGCAGCGCCGCACCACCGGTCCGGGCGAACAGCGACTCGAGCAGGGTCCCGAATTTCACGGTGATCACCTGCCACCCGGCGGCAGCGAACATGGCCTCGAGCCGGCCGGCGGCGATGTTGGGCACCACCCGGTCCAGGGACTGCCGGTTCAGGTCGACGATCCACACGATCTCACCGAGCTCGGACACTGACGTGTCGAGGATCGCCTCCCACACCGCACCCTCGTCCAGCTCGGCGTCACCGACGAGGGAGTACTGCCTGCCCGTCCCCGCCGAACCGATCTGGGTGTTCACGTAGCGGCGGGCGATGGCACCCCAGATCGGGGCCGTTGCACCGATGCCGACCGAGCCGGTCGAATAGTCCACCGGATCCGGATCTTTCGACCGGCTCGGGTAGGACTGGAGGCCACCGAACTCCCGCAACGTCGTCAGATACTTCTCGTCCAGCTCACCGAGCAGGTAGTTGATACCGTGCAGCACCGGCGACGCGTGGGGCTTGACCGACACTCGGTCACCCGGCCGGAGCTGCTCGAACCACAGCGACGTCATGATCGACACCATCGACGCGCACGACGCCTGATGGCCACCCACCTTCAACCCCGTCGGATTCGGGCGAACCCGGTTGGCGTGGTGGATCATCGACGTCGCCAACCAGAGCACGCGCTTCTCGATCTCCACGAGCGCTTCCGGAGTGGCCGCGCGCGGGGTGAGCTGCGCCGTGTGGTCGTCGATCGTGCGGGCGTCGTTCATCGTTTCGTCCTTGCCTGTGAGTTCCTGGCACCGAATCCGATCCTCCTCGGCCCAGTTCGTGAGCGAGGCGTATCGGCGGTGACGGGCAGGCGGACCTGTGGGAACCGACCTCACCGCATCTTCGAGGTCTCGTGTGCAGATCTCTCACAACAGTCGACCACCGGAACGCACTTTGAGCAATACCGAGCGTCACGTTTGAGCATCCTGCGCATGTTCGGAGCAGCCACCGTGGGCGGCGGTTGGCAAAATGCCCAGCACGACCGCCGCCGCTACCCTCCGGCGCTACCCTGACCGGGAGGGCTCCGCACCGCGCACACCGACCCGGGGGGAAGCTTGACCACCACACCAGACCGCGTTCGCACGGCGTTCCCGGAGATCAGCTCTCGTGCGTGGGAGCACCCCGCGGATCGGGCGGCGCTCGTCACCCTGCGCACCTTGAAGGGGTTCGACACGGTCTTCCGGACCATCTCGGGTCTGTTGCAGGAGCGCCAGCACCGGCTGATGTACCTCGCGACGTCCGTGCGCGTCGACGAACGGCAGTTCAGCGATCTCCACGACCTGCGCAGCGACTGCGTGCGCATTCTCGGCGCCGACGAAACACCCTCTGATGCGCTTGGCCGGGACCATCGGCTGGATCCCGATCGGCGGGTGGGCGCTGCGCGCGATCATCGCCGCGCTCATGGAATGGCAGCGTAAGTCGGAACTGTCCGGTGACCGTGCCGGATTGCTGTGCGGGCAGGACGTCCACACGGCTCTTCGCGTGCAGCTGAAGTTGGCCGGTGGTTCCCGGGTCAGCGAGATCGACACCGAGGCCTTCCTGGCGCAGGCAGCCGAGTACGACGCCAGCGGCGACCTGCGCGACGGTGTCCTCAAGCTCCTCAACATCGAACTGCTCTCCCACCCGTTCTCGGTGCTGCGCGCCGCCGAGCTGAAGAAGTGGGTGGACAGCGGCGCCTACGCGGCGATCCTCCGCGGGGAGTACCCGCGCCGCAGCGAGGACGACGACGCCAAGATCAGCGAAGAATTTCGCAAGGCCGCGAAATCGTACAAACAGAATTTCGACATCTCGAACGACCCGCTGATCCGCATGCTCCGCGAGATCGGCAGCGGACTGGGCACCACCGTGGACGCCGTCGGCAACGGCGTCGGCGACGTCGCGGCGGACATCAAGGAGCGGTTCACGCACTGGCGCAGGAACTCCGACGGCAAGAAGGATTCCGACGGCGACAGCTGACCGGGAACCCATCGGAGGTCGGGCGCGTTTTCGCGCGCCCGACTCTCCTGTCAGTCGGCCATCGCCTCGGCCAGCTCCTCGACCTCCTGGATGACCGGTTCGGGCACCCGCACGGGGCCGGGGATGTAGGTGACCGACCGCAGTCTGCCGGTGAATCGGAAGGTTCCGCGTCGTTCCCTCAGATCCCACACGACGGGTCCGCGGGCGTCGACGCCCACCGAGATCCCGGTCCACGGCGCCATGCCGACCAGCTGGAACTGGTCGTCGAGTGTGGCCACGTCGGTGGTGACCCCGGCCGTGTCGGTGAGGGTGACGGTGAAGTTCCACCGGACGGATTCGGTGGCCTCCGCCCGCACCTGCACGCCCACCACATCCGCACCGAGGGGCGCGGAGGTGTGCGCGACGCGGCCGTAGCTGTTGACCGCGAACACGATTCGGCCGCCCTCGACGTAGAGCACGTATCCGCCGTGCGGGTCACCGTGCGCGACGAGCACACCTTCGTCGCCCGCGGCGATCGCATGGGTGGCGACGTCGATGGTGAAGTCGCGGTACTGGATCAGCACACTGGACCGATAGCGTTCCAGCGTCGGCGTGCCCGCGAGGATCTTCACCGGCTCCGCGAGGCGACGCTCGTCGGGTCGCCGCTGCACGGCCTTGCGGTCGTTGAGGATCGGGAACACGGTGTTGTGCCACGCCGCTCGATCCCACGCCTCGGCGAGTTCCCGCACCTTCTCAGGGAAGAGATGCGCGACGTCCGTGGTTTCGGCGGGGTCGGATTCGACGTCGAACAGTTGCCACTGCGGATCGTCGACCCGGGTCGGATCCGTGTGCAGCGACAGCAGTTTCCAGCCGTCCCGGTAGAACCCGCGGTGACCACCGAACTCGGCGTACTGCTCGGTGTGCGGGGTGGGCTGCGCGGCGTCCCGCAGAACGTCGGCGATGCTGACACCGTCGCGCTCCTGGGCGGGAAGCCCGTTCCGGTGGCTCGGAGTTTCGAGTCCGGCGAGATCCAGGAGCGTCGGGGTGATGTCGGTGACGTACGAGTACTGCTTGCGCAGTCCGGTGTCACCGTCGGCGCGCCCGAGACCCGCCGGCCAGGACAGCAGGAACGGCACCCGGACTCCACCGGCGAACGTCTGCCCCTTGTAGAACCGGAACGGGGTATTCGACGCCTGCCCCCAGCCGCGCGGGTAGTGGACGCCGATCTTCTCCGAGCCGATCAGTTCCTCGTCGTGCGGAACGTCGCGCACCCAGTCCGGCGGGACCGGTCCGTGCACGAATTGACTGAAATACGAACGCGTTCCCGCCGCGCCGCCCTCGGCGGTGCCGCCGTTGTCGGACGTGAACACGATGATGGTGTTGTCGGTCTCGCCGAGTTCGTCGAGGGTGTCGAGCACCCGCCCCACGCTCTGGTCGATGCTGTCGACCATCGCGGCGTAGACCTCCTGGTACCGGGCGAACCGCAGCTGCTCCTCTTCGGTGAGCTCGTCCCACGGCGGCGCGTCGTAACCGGGTTCGGTGTTGCGCTCGGCCATCTGGGTGCCGGGCGGGAAGAAGCCTGCCTCGAGCTGTGCGCCGAAGCGGCTGCGTCGCACTGCGTCCCAGCCCTCGGTGTAGCGGCCGCGGTACTTGGCCAGGTCTTCGGGCTTGGCCTGGTGCGGTCCGTGCATCGCGATGTGCGAGAAGTACAGGAAGAACGGCTTGTCGGCGTCGTGTGCGCGCAGGCTCTTGATCCGCGAGACGGCCTTGTCCGTGATGTCGTCGGTGACGTAGTAGTCCGACGGATACTCCTCGACGTCGACCACGGAGTTGTCGGAGATCAACTCGTTCGGGTAGTAGAACGAATTCAACCCTTCGAGCGAGCCGTAGTAGCTGTCGAATCCACGCTGCAGGGGCCAGGAGTCGCGGGTGCGACCCGGCGCGAGGTTGGTGTCGCGCGCGAGATGCCACTTGCCGACCGCGTGCGTGGCATACCCGTTCGCACGCAGAATCTCCGCGAGGCTGAGCGCGTCGTCGGCGAGTTCCATCCGCAGGCCGGGGAAGCCGGGATCGAAGTTGGCGACGCTGCCGTAGCCGGCGCGGTGCGGGTTCAGGCCGGTGAGCAGCGCCGCGCGAGCCGGTGAGCAGACCGAGGTGGTGTGATAGTTCGACAGCCGGTAGCCGCTGTCGGCGAGCCGGTTCAGGTTGGGCGTGTCGATCTCGGAGCCGAACGGTCCGATGTCCGAGTAGCCCATGTCGTCGATGAGGATGACCACGATGTTCGGCGCACCGGCGGGGGCTTTCGTCTCCGGCGCCCACCACGGCGTCGACTCCGCACTCGTCCGCCCGATATGTCCGCCGAATCCGTCATACCCTCGCGCGCCCGAAGGGATCTGCTGCCCCCCGGGACCCTGCCCGTCTCCGCTGGTTGCCGAATCCGTCACAATCACAATCCCTTTCACTATCCGAGGCGTGTTTCCCCACAGAATCGGAGAAATATTTCCCCGTGCAATCCGGGAAATACTACGGTCGCCCAAGGGCCCGTCGAGTAGTTAGAATCATGCAGATTTCAACCACTGATCGAACTTGGTCGGGCCTCCGAGCCGGTGCTAGCTTCGATCCCATGGGTACCCCGACCAGCTGCGACCGCGCCTCCATGCGGTGTCGCTGCCGTAGCTGAACGTCCCCTCACGCCTCTCGTCGTCCGGACAACGCGATCCGGGTTGTTCACGGGTTCCGCGTATCTCCTGCCCTTCCCACTTCCCTTCGGGTGACCCTTAGGACACAGCCATGTCTTCTCGTTTCCGCACGTCGACCACGCACCGGCGACAGGGCCTTGTCGTGTCGGCGGTTGTCGCTGCCCTCGTGGTGCTGGTCAGCGGGTGCGCCTCGGCGGCCGGCCTGCAGCGGTCGGGTACGGAATCGGTGCTCCAGCCGGGAGAGGACGTGCCGACGGGCGGGACGGCGCGGATCGGTGTCGGTGCCGACCTGATCCCGGCGACGTTCCTGTCGCTGGGCAACAACCCCACCAACGGCGGGGTCTCGGCCAACGTCTTCGACACCCTCGTCCAATACCCGCACGGCAGTCTCGAGCCCGAGCCCCGGCTGGCCACGGCGTGGCAGCTGTCGGACGACGGACGTCGACTGGAGTTGGCGCTGCGTGACGATGTCCGCTTCCACAACGGCAAGGAATTCACGTCGAGAGACGTCGAATTCACGTTGCGGACCTACACCGATCCCAGTTGGAACGCGCAGTTCCGGCGCACCGCGGCAGCGATCACCGCATTCGACACCAGCGACCCTCACCGCCTCGTACTCACCCTGTCGCAGCCGACCGGGAACATCTTCGACCTCCTGGCGGTCGCGCCCATCCTCGACGGCGACACCGTCGACGGGCTGAAGGAGGGGCGGGTGTTCAACGGCACCGGACCGTTCACGTTCGTCTCCTGGCAGCCGAAGGTCGCGCTGTCGCTGGCCCGCAACGCCGACTACTGGGGTGATCCGCCCCACCTGGACGGCGTGACGTTCGCCGTCGTCTCCGACGATCAGGCGCTCGTGACCAAATTGCGGACCGGCCAGATCGACGCCGCCTACGATCTGCCCTCGCTCGACGCCGAACTCGCCGTCTCCCGGGGCGGGTTCCGCTCCCACGTGCTGGAAGGCGCCGAGTCCGATCAGTACATCGGGATCAACGTCTCCGCACCGCCGCTGAACGACGTACGGGTCCGGCAGGCGATCGCGTACGCGATCGACCGGGACCGCATCCTCACCGACGTCTACCGTGGCAAGGGTTACGCCTCGAGCCTGCCGTGGCCGCGGACCTCGCCGGCCTACGACGAACAGACCGCGAACACCTACGGCCGGGACGAGGAACGGGCGCGCGCACTCGTCGCCGAGATCGGTGACGTCCCGACCATTCCGCTGAACTACCCCGCCGACCGCACCTCGCGGATCATCGCCGAGATCATCCAGGCGAACCTGCGCGACGTGGGCATCGACGTCGACCTGATCCCCACCGACGCAGCCCAGATGACCAGTCTGCTGGTGGCCGGCCAGTTCCCGGGGCTGTGGGTCACCCAGCACGGGTTCGCGCAGATGACTCCGTCCACCCTGGCCGTGGCCGCCTTCCCGTTCAACGCGGTGAAGAACGCCTCCAACTTCCTCGACCCGGAGTATCAGGCGCACGCGGTGGCGGCCTGGCAACAGCAGGACCCCACGTCACCCGCGGCGATCGACGCCTACCGTGCGCTGAACGCGGACTTGCTGGAGTCGCTGTTCCTGGTGGAGATCGGGGTGGTGCAGACCGAGGTCGTGGTGTCCACCAACCTCGGCGGATTCGACTGGTCCCGCACCAACGACCCGCGCTTCGACTCCACGTACCTGCTCCGCACTTGATCCGGCGACCGCCCGCTCACCCACCGACACAGGACTCGACATCATGGTGACCTATCTGGCCAGGCGGCTCCCGTCGGCCGTCCTCGTACTGTTCCTCGCCTCACTCCTCATCTTCGCGATCCTCCGCCTGGTTCCCGGCAGCCCGGAGGAGACACTCGCCGGGGCGGACGCCTCACCGGAACAGTTGGCGGCCGTGCGCGCCGATCTCGGTCTGGACCGGCCGCTGGTGGCGCAGTACCTGTCCTGGCTCGGCTCCCTGTTCCGCTTCGACCTCGGCAAGTCCTACATCGTCGGCGGGTCGATCGGTGACCTGATCGCCTACGGTGCCCAGAACACGGTGGTGCTGGCGGCGTCCGCGCTGCTGATCGCGGTCGTGTACGCGCTCGTCGTCAGCACCGCTTCGGTGATCTTCCGCAATCGAGTGCTCGACGCCGTGGTGACGGTGAACAACTCGATCGCGGCGGCGCTGCCCATCTTCATCACCGGGACGCTGCTGGTGCTCGTGTTCGGGATCCTCTGGCCGATCCTGCCGTCGGGTGGGACCCCACCCGACGGGTTCCTGACCCGGCCCGACATCGCCGCGCAGTATCTGGTTCTTCCGGCGATCACCCTGGCGATACCGGCGGGGGCCGCCCTGACCCGATTCCTGGTGGAGGCGTTGCACACCGAGCTGCGGCAACCGTACGTCGTGACGGCCCAGTCGATCGGTGTCAGTCGTCGCCGCATCGTCCTGGCACACGCGCTGCCGAATGCGCTGCCGTCGGTGTTGACCGTTCTCGGACTGACCGTGGGCGGGTTGCTCGGCGGGGCCGTCCTCGTGGAATCGATCTTCGTCTGGCCCGGCTTGGGGCTTCTCACCGAGGAGGCGATCAACAGCCGTGACTATCCGCTCGTGCAGGTGCTGCTGGTCCTCTCCGTCGCGGTGTTCGTGGTGCTGCAGCTGCTCACCGACGTCGCCCACGCCTGGCTGGATCCCCGTATCCGATTGGGAGGACAGGCATGAGTGAGCTGGTCGATCGTGATCTGACGACATCGGAAGCGTCGTCCCCCGGTGGCCTCGCGGACCTGCGGCCCGGCCTGGTCCCGGAAACCCCGGCGGATCGGGATCCACGCCGCAGCACGGAACCGCTGTGGCGCAGCCTGACCCATGGCCGAGGTCTGGCCGGCGCGATACTCGTCGGAATCGTGGTACTCCTCGGGGCGCTGGCCCCGGTACTGGCTCCGTTCGCGCCGGACGAGCAGTTGGACGCGTCGTTCCTCCTCGGCCCCAGTTCCACACACTGGCTGGGCACCGACGACGTGAACCGTGACGTGTTGTCCCGGGTGCTGTTCGGTATCCGGGCCGACCTGGGGATCGTGTTCCTCGCGGTGCCCGCCGGCGCGTTACTCGGATCACTGATCGGCCTGGTGGCCGGCATCCGGGGGTACACCGACGTCGTCGCGCAGCGCGTATTCGACGTGATCCTCGCGTTCCCGGCGCTCGTCCTGGCGATCGCCCTGACCGCCGTGCTCGGGCCGGGTGTCCGCGCGATCGTGCTGGTGATCGTCCTCGCCGAGATACCCGTGTTCGGCCGGCTCATACGAACGTCTGTATTGAAGGTGCGCGAACTTCCCTACGTCGAGGCCGCCGTGGTCTCCGGCGCGAGCACCGGCTGGGTTCTGCGCAAGCACGTTCTGCCGAACTCGATCGAACCGCTCGGAGTGCAACTGGCACTGTCTATGTCGGTCGCCGTGTTCATCGAGGGCGCGATGAGCTTCCTCGGCATCGGTGTGGTGCCACCGACTCCGTCGCTCGGCTCCATCCTCAGCGACGGCAACCGCTATCTCGAAACCAACCCGCTGTTCGCGGTCGGCCCCCTGGTGGTCGTCTCCCTGCTGACACTCGGCTTTCTGCTGATCTCCCAGGCATTCGCGCACGCGCGGCGCCTGTAGAAAGGACACCTCGTGACCGCAGCATCCACTCCCGCCCTCGACGTGACGGACTTGCAGGTGGCGTTCAGCCACCCGCGCCCCGCCGTCCGGAGCATCGGCCTCCGGGTGAATCGGGGCGAGATCGTCGCGCTCGTCGGCGAATCCGGATCCGGCAAGTCGATCACTGCCCGCGCCGCGATGGGACTACTCCCGCCCACCGCAATCGCGACCGGCTCCGTGAAGGTCGACGGCGTCGAGGTGCTCGGCGCATCCGCACGCGAACTCGAGGCCGTCCGCGGCGGACGGGTCGCGATGGTCTTCCAGGAGCCGCAGACGGCGCTCAATCCTGTGCGCACGGTCGGCTGGCTGATCGGTGAGGCCCTGCGCGCCCACGGCCACTCGGGCCGAAAGCAGTTGCGCGAACGCGCCATCGAACTGCTGACCCTGGTGGAGATCCCGGAGCCGGACAAACGCATCGACTACTACCCGCACCAACTTTCCGGTGGCCAGAAGCAGCGTGTGGTCATCGCCCTGGCCCTGGCCAACGACCCCGTCCTGCTCCTGGCCGACGAACCCACCACCGCGCTCGACGTCACGGTGCAGGCCGACATCCTCTCCCTGCTCCGTCGGCTGCGGGACCGCACGAACGCCGGCATCCTGCTGATCACCCACAACCTGGGTGTCGTCGCCGATATCGCCGACAGCGTGGTGGTACTCCAGCTCGGCGAGGTCGTCGAACGCGGTGAGGTCACCGAGATCTTCGCTCGAGCCGAGCACGAGTACACCCGGCACCTGCTGGACTCGGTCCTCCGACTTCCGCAGCCGAGCGACGTTGCAGAACCGGACGCCGAGGTCGAAGAAGCAGGCACACCGGTCCTGGACGTCGACACCGTGTCGGTCGTCTACCCGGGTCGGCGCGGTCAGGCGGCGTTCCGCGCGCTCGATAACGTGTCATTGAAGCTGGCCGCGGGTGAGGTGCTCGGCGTGGTCGGCGAATCCGGTTCAGGAAAGACCACTTTGGGTCGCACGATCGCCGGATTGATTGCTCCGGCGACCGGGGCGATCCGCGTCGACGGCCGAGATGTCGCCGCCACCCGCGGATCCGCGCTGCGGGAACTGCGTCGTCGGCTGGCGTTCGTGCCGCAGGATCCCGCCGCCTCGCTCGATCCCCGCTTCACGCTCGAGGAGAGCATCGCCGAGCCCCTCGACATCCACCGGGTCGGCACCCGCGCCGAGCGACGCAAGAAGGTTGTCGACCTGCTGGACGCGGTAAGGCTGCCGACGTCGTTCGCCACACGGCTGCCGTCCGAGTTGTCGGGCGGGCAGCGTCAACGGGTCGCTTTGGCCCGGGCCCTCGTGCTGGAACCCACCCTGCTGATCGCCGACGAACCGACCAGCGCCCTGGACGTCTCCGTGCAGGCCGACGTGCTCGAACTGTTCGCCACCCTCCAGCGTGAGCTCGGCTTCGCGGCCGTATTCATCAGCCACGACCTCGCCGTGGTCGAGCGGGTGTCCACCACGGTCGCCGTGCTCCGGGCCGGACAGCTGGTCGAGACCGGCCCCGCCACGACCGTGCTGACCCACCCTCAGCACGATTACACCCGGCGACTCGTGGCCGCTCTCCCGATCCCGGACCCCGTGGCACAGCGTGCCCGGCGACAAGCGACGGCAGCGCTGTGACCTGCATCGCCCGAAACCAGGTGGATAACGTGATCTGCGCGATGAAAGCGGCGACTTTTACACGGGCGTAAGAAATCCAGGACAAGCTTTGCGAAGGCTTGTCCACCGGCGATCGTCGGCCGCGGCGGGCTCTACAGAATGTGCTCCTGCCCACGTGTGACCGTCCAGAAAGCTGTACCGCTGTGCTCCAGCTCATCTCGATACTGGCTCTTCTCCGGAAGGTCGGCTCCTCCGCACTGCCGTCAGTGCGCGCCGCGTTGCTTCGCTTCGCGGGGTACCTGGTGCCGATTGCGCAGACGGCGGTCACCGCGGGGGCAGCGTGGTGGGTGTCGGTCGAGGTGGCCGGTCACGAACAGCCGCTGCTGGCCCCGCTGGCCGCGGTCGTGTGCCTGAGCGTCGCGCGGGGTGCCCGCAGCCGCCGGGCCGGCGAGCTGATCGCGGGTGTCACCATCGGAACGATCGTCTCGGACGTCGTCGTGCGATACATCGGCAACGGGCCGTGGCAGATCTGCCTCGTGGTGGCGGTGGCGATGTCTTTCGCGGTGCTCCTCGACGGTGGTTCGGTGATCGTCCTGCAGGCGGGTTCGTCGGCGGCGTTGGTCGCGGCCATGGCATCCGCTACGAGCGCCCACCCGTTCGACCGTGTCGTAGACGCACTGATCGGGGGTGCGCTCAGCCTGGTGGCGCTGTCCGTGTTGCCCACCGACCCGGTGCGACGGACACGCCGGTGCGCGGCCGCCGTGCTGGACAGCGTGGCCGCAGCCCTCCGGCAGACGTCGAAGGGCCTGGCCGCGGGTGACGTCTCCGCGCTTGAGGATGCTCTCGCACTTGCCCGTTCGACGCAGTCGACCATCGACAGCATGCGCGTCGAACTGCGCTCCGGATCCGAGGTGGCCCGGATTTCACCGATTCACTGGCGGGGACGTCGCCGCATCGGCCGGCTGGCATCGATCGCCGACCCGATCGACAACGCCGCACGCAACACCCGGGTCCTGGTGCGGCGCGCCCTGATCGCCACGTACGACGGCGAGCGAGTCGACCCGCAATTGGCGGACGCCGTCTCCGATCTGGCGCACCTCGCCGACCGGATGCGGCTGATGATTCTCGCGACTCCCGCGAAGAAACCCAACGAAATCCAGATCAGCGACGAACTCGAGCGATTCGCCCGCTCACTGCCGCAGCAGGAGATCTCGGCGGGGTTCTCCGCGGCGGTCGTCTCCGCCCAGGTCCGGTCCATCGTCATCGACTTCTTCGAAGTGTGCGGCATCCCGCGCGCCGTCTGCCGGCCGATGCTGCCCAGTCCCGCCCACTACGCGGGTGCCGCGTAGCCGGCGACCTCAGGGAATGTCGAGCCGGCACTGTTCCGGCGCGCGAGAGTTGTCGATGACGCAGAACCTGTTGCCCTCGGTGTCTTCCAGGACCACGAAGTCCGAGTCCTCGGGGTACCGGTCCCACAGCACCCGCTGCGCGCCGAGACCGACGAGCCGTTCGATTTCCGCGGCCTGGTCCTCGCTGTCGCGAGCGTGCAGGTCGAGGTGCAGCCGAGGCTCGGGTTCCGCGTCGTGTTCGCTCTGCTGGATCGCCAGCAGTGGTCGGCCGTCGGGCAGCGTGAGGTTGGTGAAGTCGTTGTCGCCGACGGGCGGGAGCGCAGTCAATCCGAGTGCCTCGGTCCAGAACCTGGTTGCACGCCCGATGTCGCGTGCTCCGATCACGGTCGTTCCCAAGATGAGCATGAACCGAATTTATCCGCTGCGCCGGGCCGGGGTGGACGATGTGGGGTGTGGAATTCGACGACCTGGTGTTGCGTCCCCTGGCCGAACGCTTGTGCCGCATCGACGGCGTCGTCGGCGTCACCCTCGGCGGCAGCCGCGCCCGAGGGACGCATACGGCGGAATCCGACTACGACCTGGGCGTCTACTACCGCGGTGCCCTCGACACCGGCGGGCTGAACGATCTCGCGCGGGAGTGGGCGGGCGCCGAGGCATCAGCGACGCGGACGGGTGAGTGGGGACCGTGGGTCGACGGAGGAGCGTGGCTGTCGATCGACGGCCGGGCAGTCGACTGGCTGTACCGCGACCTCGACCGGGTGACCGCGGTGTGGCAGGACACCCAGCGGGGTGTGTACGGGTTTCACGCCCAGACCGGACACCCGTTCGGGTTCGCGGACTTCGCGTACGCGGGCGAACTCGCGTCGGCGGTGATCCTCGTCGATCCATCCGGACGCATCGCTGCTCTTCACGCCGACATGCAGCACTACCCGGACCTCCTGCGTGAAGCCCTGGTGCGGCGACTGGGGGAGGCGGACTTCGTCACCATGCTGGCCCGCAAGACGATCCCGCGTGCCGATGCGACGTATGTGGCCGGTTGCCTGTTTCGCGCGGTGTGCCTGTGCGCGCACGCCCTACACGCCCACGCCCGGCGCTGGCTCATCAACGAGAAGGGCGCCGTGGCCGCCGCCGGTGCCCTGCCGAACGCACCCACCGACTTCAGCGCTCGCGCTCATCTCGTCCTCGGCCGACTCGGAACGACGCCCGACGAACTGACCGCCGCCCTCGCCCTGGCCGAACAACTCGTCGACGACACCCGGAACGCCTGCCCCCTGACGTGATCGTGCGAACCCTCAGGCGTTCTCCCCGAACCGCCCGCGGGCCTCGGCCGGAATCAGCGGCTTCTCCGCCCGCGCCTTGATCTGCTGGACCGCCCACGTATTGCCGTCGGGATCGGCGAATCCGAAGAAGGTTCCCCCGTCACGCTCGTCGAACACGGTGACCTCGCTGACCTCGACACCTCGATCGAGCAACTCCTGGCGGGCCGCGGCGGCGTCGGCGACCACCAACTGCAGTCCCCTCATCGACCCCGGTGCCATCTCCGTGTGCGACGGGAGGTCGCCGATCACGATAGAGCAACCCGAACCGGTGGGGGTCAGCTGAACGACGTGCATGTGCTCGTTGGTGGTGTCGTGGTCGAGATGGAAGCCGAGCTTGTCGCGGTAGAACGCGACGGAACGGTCGATGTCACTGACGGGCAGAACGACCACTTCGAGTGTCCAGTCCATGATGCGGGTTCCTCCGTATAGGTGGGGAGCGAAATTGCTCCGCATCAGATGGTGGCGCATCGGAGGCGTCGTCGCCGCCGTTCTGCCGAGAGATCGGGGCTACCAGCCGCGCAACCGGTCCGGGGTGACGCGGGCTTTCCCGGTGAACACCGACACGTCACCACCCGTGGGGCTGCTGTTGAAATTCAGCGCGACCTGCGGATTCCTGCCGATGTTCGCCAGCTTGGCGGTGCCCGGTTGGCTGAAGATCAGGAACTCGGTGCCCGACCAGCTGAACCACACCGGGGTCGGAACCGGTGTGTCGTTGCGACCGATGGTCGTCAACCACACGATGGATTCGCGGGCCAGCCGGTCGGCGACGGATTCGGTGATCGCGGATGCTGAAAGAGTCATTGCGTTCTGCTGTGTCGTTTCCGATGTTGACTTCCTCTCGGCCGTGAACGACCGAGAATCCCCTCGAAACTCGCGTCCCGAGGTTCCTGTTTCACCGACAGTCGCCACCCCGCACGTTATGTGCGGGGCGGTCTCACACCGTCTCCGCAGGCTGCCACCGTCAGTCCGACGGCCAAAATGTTCCTTGCCGCGTTCACGTCGCGGTCGTGGACGACGCCGCATCGGCACGTCCACTCCCGCACGTTCAGCGGCATCGCCGAGGCGACCTCCCCACACACCGAGCAGGTCTTCGACGACGGACAGAACCGATCGATCACCACCACCCGCCGCCCGCACCAGTCGGCCTTGTACTCGAGCATCGACCGGAACTCGGACCACCCCGCATCCGAGATCACCCGAGACAACGACCGATTCTTGACCATGTTCCGCACACTCAGATCCTCGATGGCGATCACTTGATTTTCGCGCACCAGTCGAGTGGAGAGCTTGTGCAGATAATCGCGACGCCGATCGGCGATCCGACCATGAATCTTCGCGACCTTCAGTCGGGCCTTGGCCCGGTTCCGGGATCCCTTCTGCTTCCTGGCGAGTGCTCGTTGCGCCTTCGCCAACCGCTCACGATCCGTGCGCTCGTGGCGCGGGTTGGTGATCTTCTCCCCCGTCGAGAGCGTGTAGAGGCTCGTGATCCCGGCATCGAGCCCGACCACCCGATCGACCGGCTCGAGTTCGGTGATCGTGTCCTCGACGAGGATCGAAACATGGTACTGGCCACGAGCGTTACGCGACACCGTCACCTGCGACGGCGTAGCCCCCTCCGGCAGCGGCCTCGACCACCGAATATCCAGGGGTTCGGACTGCTTGGCCAACCGGAGCTGCCCATCCCTGAAAATGAAGCAGTTCGAGTAGTAGGTCGCCGAATCCTTCGACCGCCCCTTCCTCTTGAACTGCGGGTAGCCGGTCTGCTTGCGCCAGAACCTCTCGAACGCGCCCTGCAACTGCCGCAGCGATTCCTGCAACGGCCCCTTCGACGGCTCCGCCAACCACTCCGCCTCGGCATCCCGCTTCCATCCGGTGAGCATCTTCGAGGTATCCGCATAGGTCACCCGCCGCCGCTCCTGCGACCAGGCACGCGACCGCTCCGCCAACGCCCGGTTGTAGACATACCGGGTGCACCCGAACGTCCGAGCAAGCTGTTCCGCCTGCACCGCAGACGGATAGAAGCGAAACTTGAACGCCCGCTTCACCACCCTCCCCGCCATAACCCAGACACTAGCCACACAGTCCGACAAAACCAGATCGGCTCACCCGGACCTGAAGGACAGGGTTTGCGCCGAAAGACTCACGGATCAACCGGTTTCAACCGCGGACCGGTGCGCGATCTTCCCCGACGCGGATCGAACGCGTTCAGCCGTGCGCGTGCAGCGGCTTCCCCGACAACGCCAGCATCGCTTCGCCCAGTGCTTCGTTCTGGGTGGGGTGCGCGTGGACGAACGGCGCGACGTCGGTCGGCAGCGCTTCCCAGGCGACGGTCAGTTGGGCTTCGCCGATCAGTTCGCCGACGCGGTCGCCGACCATGTGCACACCCACCACCGGGCCGGCATCGCCGGCGCGGACGACCTTGATTCCGCCCGACGTCTTCAGGATCTGGCTCTTGCCGTTGCCTGCGAGGTCGTACACGACGGACGTGACGTCGCCGTACCGTTCGCGGGCGGCGTCCTCGGTGAGTCCGACGGACGCGACCTCGGGGTGCGAGTACGTCACCCGCGGAACGAGATGCTCGGCCACGGGAACGGGATCGAGGCCGGCGATCTCTTCGGCGACGAACACGCCCTGCTGAAAGCCGCGGTGCGCCAGTTGAAGTCCGGCCACGATGTCGCCGACGGCATACACACCGTCGACGTGGGTGCGCAGCCGCTCGTCGGTGACGACGAACCCGCGGTCCATGGTGATTCCGTGTTCCGCGAACCCGCTGTCACCGGTGCGCGGCCCACGTCCCACCGCCACCAGCAGGATCTCCGCCTCGAGGGTGTCGCCGCCGTCGAGTTCCACGAGAACGCCGTCCGCGGTTTCCTTCGCCGCCGCGACCGTCACGCCCGTGCGGCCGGCGATACCGCGCTTGCGGAATGCGCGTTCGAGTTGCTTCGAGCACCACGGATCCTCCGCCGCAACCAGGCGGGGGAGCGCCTCGACGACAGTCACTTCGGCGCCGAACGACGCCCAGACGCTGGCGAACTCGACGCCGATCACGCCACCGCCGAGAACGATGGCCTTCTTCGGGACGAACCCGAGATTCAATGCGTCGTCGCTGGTGACGATGCGCTCACCGAGTTCGATGGACGGCACCGTCCGGGCGTAGGAGCCGGTGGCGAGAACCACGGACGTCCCGGTGTAGCGGGTGCCGTCCACCTCGATCGTCCTGTCTCCGAAATACTTTCCGTGCCCGCTCACGACGCTGATCTCGTGCTGGGCGACCAGACCCTGCAGTCCCCTGTGCAACCGGTCGATCGTGCCGTTCTTGTACTGGTGCACCGCCTCGATGTCGATGCCGTCGAACGTCGTTCGCACGCCGAACGCGGCACCGGTCCGCGCGGTGTCGGCGACCTCGGCGGAATGGAGCAGCGCTTTGGTCGGGACACAGCCCCGGTGCAGGCAGGTTCCGCCGATCTTGTCCGCCTCGATCAGCGTGACCGAGAGCCCGAGCTGCGCGGCGCGGAACGCGCAGGCGTAGCCGCCGGACCCGCCACCGAGGATGAGCACGTCACTGTGCGCGTCGGCCATCAGAGCCTCCCCAGCGCGGTGATCGGGTTCTCGATGTAATCGGCGAACAATCTGAGGAACCCGCCCGCGACACCGCCGTCACACACGCGGTGATCGAAGCTCAGCGACACCTGGGTCACCTTCCGAACGGCCAACTGCCCGTCTATGACCCACGGTTTGTCGATGATGCGGCCGACGCCGAGGATCGCGGCCTCGGGATGGTTGATGATCGGGGTCGAGCCGTCCACGCCGAAGACGCCGTAGTTGTTGAGGGTGAACGTGCCACCGGTCAGCCGTGCCGGCGGGAGCGTCCCCTCACGGGCCAACGCCGTGGTGTCCCGCAGTTGCCGGGCCAGTTCGACGGTGGTGAGCGAGTCGGCCCTTTCGATCACCGGGACGACCAGGCCGCGCGGAGTCTGCGCCGCGATGCCGAGGTGGACGTGACCGTATCGGACGATCTCGCCCCGTTCGGTGTCGACGGTCGAGTTCAGTTCCGGGTACTGCTTCAGCGCCGCGAGGGCCAGGCGCGCGAGCAGGGCCATCAGGCTCACGCCGGCGTCGGCGTCGAGGGTGGCGTTGATTGCCCGGCGGGCGACGAGGAGTTCACTGGCGTCCACGTCGACCCAGGTTGTCGCGTCCGGGATTTCGCGTCGACTAGTCGACAGCTTGTCGGCGACCGCTTTCCGCAGGCCCTTGATCGGAATCCGCTGCGCGTCGGCTGGCGCGGGTGTGGTGGCGAGTGCCTTCTCGACGTCGGCACGGTTGATCACACCGCCGGGACCGCTCCCCGACAGCCGCGACAGGTCGAGGCCGTTCTGCCGCGCGAGGTTGCGGACGACCGGCGAGATGACCCGTGGCGCAACACCGGTGCGGTTCGGTTCCGGCCGTGTGGCCTCACGTGTCACGCCGACGCGTCGCCGACGCCGGCGGGTGTCCTCGCTGGTGCCGTACCCGATCAGGACGTTGCCCGAGCCTGCTTGTTCTTCTTCGCGGTACTGCTCGTGCGCGGCGGGGGTTCCGCTGACGGTGATCAGCGGGGTGCCCACCTGCAGCGTCGAGCCTTCGTCGCCGTGCAGGGAGATCACCGTGCCCTCGAAGGGAATCGGCACCTCGACCGCGGCTTTCGCGGTTTCGACCTCGACGACCACCTGGTCGATGGTGACGGTGTCGCCGACCCGGACTTTCCATTCGGCGATGTCGGCCTCGGTGAGTCCTTCGCCGAGGTCGGGGAGCAGGAAGACCTGGTTGCTCATGCGGTCACCGCCCAGCGGGTGTCGGCGGAGTCGTTCCACTGCAACCGGTCGACGCTGTCGAGGACACGGTCGACGCTCGGCAGGTGGAGGCGTTCGAGTTTCGGTGCCGGATAGGGGATGTCGAATCCGCTGACCCGCAACACCGGCGCGTGCAGGTGGTGGAAGCAGCGTTCCTGGACGCGGGCGGCGATCTCGGCGCCGACACCGGCGAATCCCTGCGCCTCCTGAATGACGATGCAGCGACCGGTCTTCCGGACCGATGCCATCACGGTCTCGTCGTCTAACGGCACGATCGACCGCAGGTCGATCACCTCGATGTCGTGACCCTCCGCCGCGGCCGCTTCGGCGGACTCGAGCGCGACGGTCACCGATGGCCCGTACGCGACGATGGTCGCGTCCCGACCGGGACGCCGGACGGCGGCCTGCCCGATCGGCGCGCCCACCGCGAGGTCGACGTCGGCGCGGGAGAAGTACAGGCGTTTCGGTTCGAGGAAGATCACGGGGTCGGGGTCGTCGATCGCCTCGCGCAGCAGGGTGTAGGCGTCCTCGACGGTGGACGGGGCGACGACCTTCAGTCCGGGGGTGTGGGCGTAGTAGCCCTCGCTGGAGTCGCAGTGGTGCTCGACCCCGCCGATGCCGCCCGCGAACGGGATTCGAATGACGATCGGCGCGGACAGCGCACCCTTGGTGCGGTTCCGGATCTTCGCGACGTGGGAGACGATCTGCTCGAACGCCGGGTACGCGAACGCGTCGAACTGCATTTCGACGACCGGCGTGAACCCGGACATCGCCATGCCGATCGCGAAGCCGATGATGCCGGACTCGGCGAGCGGGGTGTCGAAGCACCGGTCGTCGCCGAAGTCGCGGGTCAGGCCGTCGGTGACGCGGAAGACGCCGCCGAGGGCGCCGACGTCCTCGCCGAAGACGACGACGTTCTCGTCGGCGGCGAGGGCGTCGCGCAGTGCGGTGTTCAAGGCCTGGGCCATGGTGAGCACGGGCATGGGGTCAGTTCTCCTCGGACTCGGCGGACAGTTCGGCTTCCGCCTGCGCTTGCTGCTCACGAAGTTGCGGGGTCTGTTCGGCGAAGACGTACCGGAACAGGTCCATCGGGTCGGTGGGCCGGTCGACGTTCATGCCGGCACGCAGCGCCGATGCGGCGGCCTCGGCGTCCGCGGTGAGGGCCTCCGACGACGCATCGTCGAGCAGACCCGTCCCGCGCAGGTACTTCTCCAGCCGGGCCAGCGGGTCGCGCCCGAGCCACTGCTCCACCTCGGACGAGTCGCGGTAACGGGTGGCGTCGTCGGCGTTGGTGTGCGCATCGATCCGGTAGGTGTGGGCTTCGACGATGACCGGACCATTGCCGGCGCGGACGAAGTTCGCTGCCTCGTCCATCACGGCGAGCATGGCGACCGGGTCGTTGCCGTCCACCTGCTCCGAGCCGATTCCGTAGCCGACCCCCTTGTGCGCCAACGTGGGCGCCGCGCTCTGCCGGGCGAGGGGCACACTGATCGCGAATCCGTTGTTCTGCACCAGAAACACCACCGGCGCCTTGAACACGGCGGCGAAGTTGAGGGCCTCGTGGAAGTCGCCCTCACTGGTGGCGCCGTCGCCGCAGAACGCCAGGGCGATCGTGTCGTTTCCCTTGCGGTGCTCGCCGTAGGCCACACCCGTCGCGTGCAAGAGCTGGGTGGCCAGCGGGGTGCACTGCGGGGCGCTGCGGTGGGCGGCCGGGTCGTAGCCGCAGTGCCAGTTGCCGGCGAGCATGCTGAGGATCTCGACCGGATCGATGCCGCGGGCGGCGAGCGCAACCGAATCGCGGTAGGTGGGGAACATCCAGTCGCCGGGTTGCAGGCTCATGACCGCCGCGATCTGGCAGGCCTCCTGACCACGCGACGACGGGTACACGGCCAGCCGGCCCTGCTTGGTCAGCGCCGTCGCCTGCTGATCGAAACGCCTGCCCAGCACCATGTTCCGGTACATCTCGACCAGACGGTCGTCGCTCGGCCTCGGATACCGGGCCTCGCTCTCGGTCAGCTCGCCGGCCGCGTCCAGATACTGCACCGCACACTCGGCGGGAAGGAACTTCCGATACGGCCTCGCCAGGGGCGGCTCTACGAGCGTCACGTCTACCTCCAGATTCATTGTGTTCGTCAATACTCGCAACTGAACGACCTATCGACAACGACAAGGAGAAATCAGAGACAAACGGTCTAGGATCGGCTCATCGGGAGCAGAATGTCTCACCGGAGTGTGAGCGACCACAGTAGGGATGGACAGATGGCCGGCGGCACAGCGGACACGTATGAACTCGACGCGATCGACCGGCGCATCATCAAGGAACTCGTCGCCGACAGCCGCATCTCGATGCGGGCGCTGGCGGAGAAGGCGCACATCTCCCGCGCGCACGCCTACGTCCGCATCGAGCGGTTGCAAAAGGCGGGGATCATCGAAGGTTTCACCACCCGGATTTCGCACTCCAAGGCGGGACTCGGCTCGTCCGCGTTCATCGCCCTCTCGATCCGGCAGGACTCGTGGCGGGGGATCTCCACCCAGCTCCGGACACTGCCCTTCGTCGAGCACTTCTCGTTGCTGGGTGGCGATTTCGACGTTCTCGTCCTGGTGCGCGCACCGGACAACAGCGCACTGCGCCATGTCGTGCTCGAACGGTTGCAGAGCCTCGAGGGTGTGCAGTCGACGAAGACGTGGCTGATCTTCGAGGAGGCCAACGGGCCCGGACCGGAGTGGGTTCGTTGACGGGACGGATAGGATTCCGTCATGCGCAGCGACCTGATGAAGAACGCGGAACGCAGTGGTGAACCGGGCACCTTCGTGCTACAGAATCCCCGAATGCTCAAGGTGGACTTGGCCGGCACCAGCGGTCACTTCTTTGCCCGGCAAGGATCGATGGTCGCCTACCAGGGCGACGTCGACTTCGCCTACCAGGGCAGCGGCGGCGTCGGAAAGTTCTTCAAGAAGGCCTTCACCGGTGAGGGCATGTCGCTGATGAAGGTCTCCGGCAGCGGCGACGTGTTCCTCGCCCGCGACGCCGACGAGATCTTCCTGCTCGAACTCGAGGACGAGTCGGTGACCGTCAGCGGTTCCAACGTCCTCGCGTTCGACAGTTCCCTGACCTGGGACATCAACCGCGTCGAGGGCGCGTCGATGCTCAGCGGCGGACTGTTCAACACCACGTTCACCGGCCGCGGTGTCCTCGCCGTCACCATCTACGGCACACCCGTCGTCCTGAACGTGGACACCCCCACCTACGTCGACATGCAGAGTGCGGTGCTGTGGTCGACCGGTCTGCACTCGACGATCCGCAAGACCGCGAAGATGGGTGCCGCGATCGGCCGGGGTTCCGGTGAGGCATATCAGCTGTGCCTCACCGGAAACGGCATCGTCGTCGTCCAGGCCTCGGAGGGGCACCCGGTTCCCAAGCCGTAACCGCCGCGGCTGCACGGGTGCCCCGGTCACTCACCCTGCCCGGGTGCGGGCGAGGGCGCCGATCGCGACGTCGACGAGCAGGAACGCGAGGAGACTGACGCCGAGCAGCGGAACGAACCAGCCGACGAGGACGACGCAGGCGGCCCCGGCCACCGCCGCGGCCGGGTGGATTCGGCGCCAGGTGCCCCGCACCGGCGGCCTGCCCACCGCCCGGGTGGTGCCGCGGGTGGGCCTGCGGCGCCACCACAGGAGGTAGCCGCGGACGATCACGGCGAGCAACGCCACCGCGAGGGCGGCCAGGACCAGCTGGTTGAGCAGGCCGAACAGCAACCCCATGTGCAGGGCGATCCCCCAGGACGTCAGCTTCGCGGCGAGCGGCCAGTCACCGAATCGCGACACGTCCGTCACCGCGCCCGTCGCCCCGTCGACCGCGATCGAGTCGGTCGAGAACTGCCACGGTTCGCGGGTCTGCGTGACGGTGAACGCGGTGCCCGCGTCGGCGGGAACGGTCGCCTCGACGGCGCCGGTGACACCGCCCCGCCGGGCCACCTCGAGGACGGTGTCGAGTTCGCCCACGTTGCGGTCGAGGATTCCCGGATCCGACGCGGGGGTGTGCCCGGCGCCGTGCCCGCCGTGACCGCCCGATGCGGCGGCGCCGGCAGCGGGCGCCGAGTCCAGCTTCTTGTCGATCTTGGGGGTGGTCCAACTCAGGGCGGAGCGAAGTTCGCCGACGTTCTCGCCCGCGTACCGCGACCAGGTCAGGCCCGTGGCCGAGAGGAACACCAGGCCGACCGCGATCCAGATGCCGACCACGCCGTGCCAGCCGAGGGTGCGGTTGCGGCCGCGGCTCGACCGGTCGAGCGTCCACAGCCTGGCGGCGTCTGCGTTGCGGGCGCGGGTGGTGCGGTAGCGCTGCACCCACAGGTACACGCCACCGAGCGCGATGACCCACAGCCACGACGCGGCGAGCTCGCTGTAGAGGCGGCCGGGCTCGCCCAGGTGCAGGTGCCGGTGCAACTGCGAGATCCAGGTGCGCATCGGCAACGCCCCGCTGCTGCCGTAGACGACGAGCTCGCCCACCGACTCCGCGGTGACGGGATCGACGAAGACCGCGCGGCGCTCGGACTCTCCCAGGGTGGGATCGGTGAACATCACCTGCGTCGTGTCACCCGCTTCGGTCGCCGGGCGCACGGCGGCGACGGTGAGGTCCGGGCGAACCTGCTGCGCGGCCCGCACCTGTTCGGACATCGGCAGGTCCGGGCCGGTCGAGTCGACGTGCAGGTAGTCGCGGTAGACCAGCTGCTCGACCGACGGCGCGAGAGCGTAGAGGCCGCCGCTGACGGCGGCGATCACCAGGAACGGGGCCACCAGGATCCCAGCATAGAAGTGCAGGCGCAGGATCAGTGGCCGGAAAATGCGCGGCGGCGCGGAGACCTTCGACGCCGGGGAGGACGCGACCGGTGTGTCGCGTTCGAGGTCAGGGATGGACATGACGATCTCGCTTCGAATCGGGTGAGACGGGCACCCAGCGCCGTCGAGGCCGCGCACGTCAGGGGTGCGCTGGGCAACTCGAGGTCAGGGATGCACCGACTCAGGAAGGCGTCGGCACCGGGACCCGCCGGGGAGTCCGCTGGTGCCGCGTGAGGACACGCCGAACCGGCGACGACACGTCTGGTGTGCGCCGGGAAGGCAGTGAGAAAGGATTCGACTAGACGAGAGCAGGTGGTCCGCGGGTGCCGGCGCCCGCGGCGACCAGCAACCACAACGACAGCTTCGCGCGGTAGATCGGGGTCGCGGTCCAAGTGCCGGTATCGACCTGCAGCGGGGCGAGGACGGCGAGAACGATCCGCGACAACGCGGCCAATGCCCTGAGGCAAGCGCGTTCGGCGGACCGGACCAGCACCGCGGCCACCGCGATCGCGGCGAGGTGCGCGGCGATCATCGGGGTGGAAAGCCCCAGCCCATGGGAATGATCGGCGGCCAAGGCCAGCGTGGTGTGGCCGATCAACTGGCCCGCAGCGAGCACCGACAGCACGAACAACCATTCACGGGTGGCCACCCGGACAGCGGCGACCGACGCCCCGACCGCGGCACACGCCGCGAGAAGCAGCACCACCGAGCCATCGCTCGGGGGCATTCCGCCTCCACCGATGCCGTGGGCGGCGATGCTGACCGCGCCGGACAGTGAACCCACGACGGAGCCGCGCACCCGCGCGACCACCTCCAACCGTGAATTCACCCCGCGAGGGTACCGCTTCCGATGCCCGCCCCGGCCGCGGGGCGCAGACGCGCGAGGACGTCGGTCAGGGTGACGACACCGATCAGCTCACCGTTGTCGGTGACGATCGCGAGATGGCTGCGGGTCTCGCGCATGGTGCGCAGTGCGTCGTACACGGCGGCGTCCGCATCGAGGGTCAGCACCGGGCGCATGAGGTCGGCGGCCGTAACAACGGGACCGGCCCGCAGGCTGTCGCGAACGTGCACCACCCCCTTGATCCCGTCCTCGTCGCGCACGAGCAGTCGGAGGTGGCCGCTTCGATCCGCGACCGCCCTGATCGCAGCCGCAGACGCGTCCGGGGCGACGCTGCTGGGGGTGGTGTTCGGCCGCACCATGTCTCGCACGGCGAGCGATTGGAGTTCCAGGGCGCTGGTCAGTTGGCCGTGGTACCGCTCGTCGAGCGTGCCGACGGTCGCCGAGTGCTCGACGAGGTGCCGCAGCGCGTCGGGATCCTGCCCGGCCCCCACCTGGTCGACCGGTTCCACGCCGAACTTCCGCAGACACCGGTTGGCCATCCGGTTCAGCACCAGCAGCAGCGGGCGGGTGGCCCACATGAACCCGCGCATCGGGATCGCCAGCAGTGTCGCCGACTTCTCCGGGTGCGCGATCGCCCACGACTTCGGTGCCATCTCACCGACGACGAGATGCAGGAACGTGACGATGATCAGGGCGAGGATGAATCCGAGCACGTCCGCCAGCCACAGCGGGGCACCCCAACCTGCGAAGGCCGGGGTGAGCCAGTGATGCACGGCCGGCTTCGTGACGGCGCCGAGCGCGAGGGTGCAGACGGTGATGCCCAACTGGGATCCGGCCAGCAGCACGGACAACTCGGAGGCGCTGCGCAGAGCAGCGCGGGCGGCCCTGCTGGTGGGGGCAGCGTCCTCGAGCCGGTGGCGACGGGCAGCGATCAACGCGAATTCGATCGCCACGAAGAACGCGCTGGCCGCGATCAACCCGACGGTGACGAGCACGATGACCCACGGATTACTCATCGGTCGAGTCACTCTCCAGGACGCGGAGCCTCACGAACAGCGAGGACGGGACGTGCTTGTCGACTGCCCGCACCTCGGCGTCGAGGCTGCGGACGGGCGGGTCGGCGTCATTGATCAGGTCGGCCGGATCCGGGTTCAATCGGACCGCGACGACGTCACCGACGACGGGGAGACCGCCGGACTCGGCGATGACGGCACCCGCGAGCGTCTCGAAGTCACCGGGCGGCAGGTCGTGTCCGAGAATGCGCTCCACCTCGTCGATGTGCAGATCGCCGGGCATCGTCCAGCCTTCGGACTCCGAGCCCGTCACGGACGCGTCACCGTCGGGATCGTGCTCGTCGGCGATCTCACCGACGAGTTCCTCCGCGAGGTCCTCGATCGTGATGACGCCGGCGAATCCGCCGTACTCGTCGACGACGAGGGCCATTTCGTCTCGGGCGGCCGTCAGCTGTTCCAGCACGTCGGGCAGCGGCAGCGACGACGGCACGACGACGGCCGGACGGGCCCTGGACGCGGCCGGACCGTCGGACTGCTCGCCCAGCAGGTCGTGGAGGTGGATGACGCCGCGCAGATCGTCGGACGAACTCCCGACCACGGGGTAGCGGGTGTGGCCCGCACCCATCTTCTCGAGAACACTGCTCAGGGAATCGTGGGCCCGGACGGTGTCGACGTGGGCGCGCGGAATCATCGCGTGCCCGGCGGTGCGGGTGGGAAAGTCGAGGATCCGATCGAGCAGGGTCGACAGTTCCCGCGGCAGCTCACCGGCGTCGCGGGATTCGGCGACGATGTGTTCGAGGTCCCGCACGGTGGCCGAGTGTTCGACGTCGTGGACCGGCTCGATCCGCAGCGCGCGCAGCAGCAGGTTCGACGACTGGTCGAACAGCCAGATCAACCAGCCGAACAGTTTCAGGTAGACCGTCGTCGACAGCGCGAGCCGACGGGCCACCGGTTCCGGCCGGGCGATTGCCAGGTTCTTCGGGAAGAGCTCCCCGAAGAGCATCTGAACGAAGGTGGAGAACAGGACGGCGAGGACGGCGCCGACACCGATCCCGACCGCGGTGGGGATGCCGACGCCGCCGAGGAGCTCACCGAGGCCGCGTCCGATCAGGGGTTCGGCGACGTAACCGACGAGCAGGCCGGTGACGGTGATGCCCAGCTGGGCGCCGGAGAGCATGAACGAGGTGCGGCGAGTGACGCCGAGGGCGCGGGCGGCGCCCGAGTCTCCCGCCTCGGCCCGGGCTTTGAGCCGCGAGCGGTCGACCGACATGTACGCGAATTCCTGGGCGACGAAGTAGCCGGTCAGGGCGGTGATCAGTAATACGACGACGACGCCGAAGCCGATGCTCAGGACGGTCACCATGCGTTCACCCGCGCCCTGCATCCGGGACTGCGGTGATCACTTTGGGGCGGGCTGGGTCTTCGAGGGCGCGAAGCGCTGGTCATGGCTCTCTCTGTATTCGGGATATGAAACATTCATAGTAAAGGACTCTTTACTTTTGCGACCGGCGGGTGCGCAGAGTCACACCGTCGGTGTTACGACCGGATTTCCGGATTCGGGCCGCGGTGAGGGTTACGAAACCTGAGCTTGTTCCGCGCGTGACCATTCGGAAATCACCGAACCGTGTACTTGTTTCAGGTCGACGGAGTGCACAACGCACTCTTCCCACGCAGAGCGAACAGACATCGAAGTCTACGCCCGGGCCGTCACCCGCAGCATCTCATCAGCGCGTTCAGGCCCTTCGGGCGCCTCCGCCCCACGACCGACCAGGAGTCCCCTGTGACCGACATCGAGAACACCATCGCCGCGAACATCCAGAAGTCGCTCGGCGAGATTCCCCACCCGGCGCTGCCCAAGGGCAGCAACATCTACGGGTCGACGAAAATCTTCCCCGACTACAAGGCCGAGGACGGCGAGTCCTACTTCACGCTGGTGCACGGCATCGCGCACGAATCCTCCGTCAGCTTCGTCGCCGTCCTGCAGGCAACCCGCGCACTGCGCAAGGGTTTCGAGTCCGCGATCTACTTCTACGGTCCCGGAGCTCTCAACTGCCTTGCGACACGCGGCTTTCCGACCACCGGCGACAACGGGTTCCCGGGCGAGCAGAACATCAACGACGCACTCGCGACGTTCATCTCCGAAGGTGGAACCGTCTTCGCGTGCCGCTTCGGTCTCGCGCTGCACGGCGGCAGGGAAGAGGACCTGATCGAGGGCGTCGTGCCCGCACATCCCCTCGATGTGCAGGACGCCATCATCCACTACTCCCGCAAGGGCGCCATCATCAACTCCACCTACATGGTCTGAGGTGTGAACGATGAGCGATCTCTCGACACGAGTTGACGTAGCAGTACGTGGGATTCGGTCACTGAACGTCCCGGTCACCCGGACTTCCGGCGCCGGCCCCAGCGACGACGGTCACGTACTGATCGGCGGGATCGGCGGCGCCATCCCCATCCGGTCCGACAGCCCCTACGAAGTCAGCGGAAACCGCCTGCTGATGAACGGCACCGACATGGGGGTGGAGATCGAGCCGGTGCGCCGGCCCCGGTTCTACGACCTGGACACCGCCGACGGCATCTCCTACGAGAAGATCGCCCGGCTGCACGGGACGAACGTCCTCGCCACCACAGTCGTCCAGACCTGCATTCGATACGACCCCCAGCAGCGGTGCCGGTTCTGCTCGATCGAGGCATCACTGCAGTCCGGCTCGACCATCGCGGTGAAGAAGCCCGAACAACTCGCCGAGGTCGCCGAAGCCGCCGTCCGTCTCGACGGCGTCACGCAGATGATCATGACCACGGGCACGTCCGCGGCCAAGGATCGCGGTGCCCGTCACCTGGCGCGATGCGTCGCGGCCGTCAAGGCGGTGGCTCCGGATCTCGCCATCCAGGTGCAGTGCGAACCGCCCGGCGATCTCGGGACCATCACGGATCTCCGGAACGCGGGGGCCGATTCCATCGGCATCCACGTGGAGTCGTTGGACGAGGAGGTTCGGCGGCGCTGGATGCCGGGCAAGGCGACGGTGCCGCTGGACGAGTACCGGGCGGCGTGGCGGGAGGCGGTACGGGTCTTCGGACGGAATCAGGTGTCGACCTATCTGCTGGTCGGATTGGGCGAAGATCCCGACGAATTGGTCTCGGGCGCAGCCGAACTGATCGACATGGGTGTGTACCCGTTCGTCGTCCCGTTCCGGCCGCTCGCCGGCACGCTGGCCGTCGAGGACGGGGCGCAGGCGCCGTCGCCTGCCCTGCTCGCCGACGTCACCTCACGGGTGGCGAAGGAACTGCAGGCGGGCGGCATGCGCGGCGCCGACCAGAAGGCGGGCTGCGCGGCATGTGGGGCCTGCAGCGTCCTTCAGAACGCCGGAGGCTGACATGTGGGACCTACCGACCGCCGAGAGCACTCCTTCCGACTTCGCCGTCCTCACCGGGCCGTCGATTCAGGAGTCGCAGCAGAGCTTCCTCGTGCAACCCGCCACCGGTCGGGTGATGATCGAGGCATACCGGCGACTGCGGCGTGAGACGTTCGTCGTGGAACAGGGACTGTTCACCGCCAGCGACCGGGACGATGTCGACGACGATCCACGCACCGTGGTGCTCGTGGCGATCAGCACCACGGGCGAGGTGCTCGGCGGTGTTCGCCTCGCACCGATGACGGACGGCACCGACCTCGGGTGGTGGGCGGGAAGCCGACTCGTGGTGGGTCGAAACATCCGGAACAGCAGGGGAATCGGGAAGGCGCTCGTGCGCGCCGCCTGCGCCCACGCCGAATCCCGTGGTGTGTTGCGGTTCGACGCCACCGTGCAGAGCCGGAACGAGACGATGTTCGCACACCTGGGCTGGACGCGGATGGGTGACGTCACGCTGGCGGGCGCGCCGCACGTCCACATGACGTGGCCGATCGATCGCGTCGAGCGTCTGGTCCAGAGCACGAAGTCGTGTCTGGCCCACACCCTGGCCCCCTTCGGCACGAACGGTGATGCGCTCGGCGGCAGCGGGTTCCGCGGCGACGACGGCGCACCGGTTCCGGGGAGCGACCTGATCGCGGCGTGCGACGCCATCCTGCCCGCCATGGTTCAGCGCGATCCCGAGTGGGCCGGATGGTGCGCCGCCCTCGTCAACCTCAACGACCTGTCGGCGATGGGTGCCGTCCCGGTCGGGATGCTCGACTCCGTCGGAGCACCGAACACGTCGATCCTGGCGAAGGTGATCCGTGGGCTCAGCCGGGCTGCGGAAGCGTGGGACGTACCGGTACTGGGCGGCCACACCCAGCTCGGTGTTCCCGCGGCGCTGTCGGTGACGGCGCTCGGACGCACCGCGGATCCGGTGCCCGCGGGTGGTGGCCGGATCGGCGACGAGCTCACGCTGACGGCTGACCTCGACGGGCAGTGGCGACCGGGATACACCGGACAACAGTGGGATTCGACGTCCCACCGCAGCCGGGGCGCGTTGCGGGACATGGCCTCGTTCGTCGCCCGCACCCGTCCCGCCGCGGCAAAAGACATCAGCATGGCGGGGATCGCGGGCACTACCGGGATGCTCGCCGAGGCGAGCGGACTCGGCGCCGTCCTCGACGTCGCATCGGTCCCCCGGCCACCTGTTGCGACGGCGGGTGACTGGATGACCTGCTTCCCCGGGTTCGCGATGATCACCGCCGATCGGCGGGGTAGCGCGGTGGCGCCCGCCGGGCCGGCCACCTCGGCCGTCTGCGGGGAATTGACATTTGAGCCGGGGGTCAGCCTTCGCTGGCCCGACGGCGTAACGACACGCGTGGTGCACTCCACGGTCACAGGATTGGGAAGAGCATGACTGACATCGGAATCTCCGTCGCGGCAGCCGAGTTCGGCCGCGACATGGAACAGGCGTATCGCACGATCGGTGAACTGATCGAGCAGGCGCGGGCAGCCGGGAGTTCGCTCCTCGTGCTTCCGGAGGCCTGCCTGGGCGGTTACCTGCCCAGCCTGGGCGGAGGCGACGAAACCGAGGAGCAGCGGCAGCGTCGGCTCCGCAGCCTCCCGCCCGCACTGGAATTGGATGGGCCCGAGATCCGGCGAGTCGTCGACATGGCCGGCGACCTGGTGATCACCCTCGGATTCTGCGAAGCCGACGGCGCCGACCGGTACAACGCCGCGGTGACAGTGCACGGCGACGGGATACTCGGCTCGTACCGCAAGGTGCACCAGCCGCTGGGGGAGAACCTCTGCTACCGCGCCGGCGACAAGTACGAAGCGTTCGACACACCGGTCGGACGGATGGGCATGCAGATCTGTTACGACAAGGCGTTTCCCGAGGCCGCGCGGACGCTCGCCCTCGACGGCGCGGAAATCATCACGTCGCTGTCGGCATGGCCCACCGCCCGCACCAACCGCGTCGAGAATCCCGAAGACGACCGGTGGAAGCAGAGATTCGACATCTACGACCGCGCGCGGGCCACGGAGAATCAGGTGGTCTGGGTGGCGTCGAATCAGGCGGGAACGTTCGGGTCGCTCCGGTTCGTGTGCAGCGCGAAGATCGTCGGCCCGGGCGGCGAAATCCTCGCCACCACAGGCGTGGAACCCGGCCTCGCCTCGGCCACGCTGAATGTGCAGGCCGAACTGGACGCGATTCGCAGCGGCGGAATGTACAACCTCCGGGACCGCCGGCCGGAACTGTACGGCGACGTCGTCGCGGACAACCGGGTCAGCGGCACCCGACTCGACGCGTCGGCGCGACCGTCGTTCCTCCGCACCACAACAGCCGAACTGGAGCCCGTCGATGCCTGAGATGACGTTCACGGTGCGGTGGCCGGACGGACGCACCCAGTCCTGCTACTCGCCGTCGCTGGTCATGCACGACCACCTGGTGGCCGGTGAGGACTACACGGTCGCCGAATTCCTCACACGCACCACGACGGCGCTCACCGAGGCCAGCGAGCGAGTCCGTGCCAAGTTCGGGATGTACTGCACGTCCGCGTCCGAGCAGATGCAGGAACTCGAACGCGCCGGCCGCACCCTCGACCCCCAATCCCTCGTCCGGGTCCTCGAGATGAACCCGGCTTCACTCCCCGGAGAGTCGTGATGACCGAACAACACACAGTCGTCGTGATCGGCGGCGGCCAGGCGGGCCTGTCGATCAGCTGGCATCTGGTGCAGCTTGGAATCGACCACGTGGTGCTCGAACGAGAGTCGATCGCCCACGAGTGGCGCGACAGTCGCTGGGACAGCTTCACTCTCGTCACTCCGAACTGGCAGTGCACCCTTCCTGGATACACCTACTCGGGCGGCGATCCCGACGGGTTCATGAACCGCGAGCAGACCTACCAGTTCGTGCGCGGGTACGCCGACACCTTCGATCCTCCTGTGCGCGAAGGGGTCGCGGTGGTCGCGGTGCGGCAGTCGGGTTCCGGAGGGTTCGACGTGGACACGACGGAAGGCCCGATGCACGCCGACCACGTCGTGGTCGCGGTCGGCGGATACCACACTCCGGTCGTTCCCCGGTTCGCCGAACGGCTTCCCGCCGACATCACGCAATTGCACTCGTCGCAGTACCGGAGCGCCGGCGCGCTGCCCGCGGGCGAGGTTCTCGTCGTGGGCAACGGCCAGTCCGGCGCCCAGATCGCGGAGGATCTTCACCTCGCGGGTCGCACCGTCCACCTCGTCACCGGTGGTGCGCCGCGGGTCGCGCGGTTCTATCGCGGCCGGGACTGCGTGGCCTGGCTGCACGACATGGGTACCTACGACGTTTCCATCGCCGATCACCCAGGTGGTCTGGGCAAGCGGGAGAACACCAACCACTACGTCACGGGCCGGGACGGTGGCCGGGACATCGACCTCCGTGCCTTCGCACTCGCGGGAATGCGTCTGTACGGGCGGCTGCTCGACGTCGTCGACGGAACCCTGCGGTTCGCGCCCACCCTCGAGTCGTCGCTGGATGCCGCGGACGCCGTGAGTGAGAGCATCAAGGATTCCATCGACGCCTACATCGACCGCGCAGGAATCGATGCGCCGCGCGAGGAACGGTACGTGCCGGTCTGGCGTCCCGAACGTGAGGTCACCGAGTTGGAACTGCCGACGTCGGGCATCACGTCGGTGGTGTGGTCCATCGGTTTCCGGACCGACTACCGGTGGCTCCACGCGGGCGTCTTCGACGGTGAGGGCCATCCCACCCACAACCGCGGCGTCACCGCTGTGCCCGGGCTGTACTTCCTCGGCCTTCCGTGGCAGCACACGTGGGGTTCGGGACGGTTCGCGGGAGTGGCGCGGGACGCGGAGTATCTGGCGGATCGCATCGAACTCGAAGCGGGTGTGTTGCCGGCGACGGCGACACTAGCCTGACGCCTATGGTGACGACACGGTTGGCAGCGTTGGCGGGGCACTTCGGCCGCGACATCGATCGCGCGCTCCTGAAGTTGCAGGCGCTGATCGAGAGTGCCGCGAACGACGGCGTGGACCTGCTGGTCCTGCCCGACGCCTGCCTCGGCGGCTACATCTCGGATCTCCGGCGGCCGGACACGGAGGAACTCCCGCCCGCGCTCGCCGCGGACAGCCCGGAGCTGAAGGCCGTCGCGAAGATGGCGGGCCGCATGACGGTCTGCCTCGGGTATACGGAACTGTGCGACGGGGTGCGCTACAACGCCGCCGCCTGCGTGACCGGCGACGGGGTGCTGGGCAGTCACCGCAAGGTGCATCAACCGGCCGGGGAATCCCTGGCGTACGCCGCGGGTGACTCCTTCACCGCCTTCGACACACCGGTGGGCCGCATCGGGATGCTGATCGACTACGACAAGACGTTCCCGGAATCCGCCCGCACCCTCGCGCTCGACGGCGCGCGGATCATCGCCGCGTTGTCCGCGTGGCCGGCCAGCATCACGGACCGGGCGGCGCGCATGACCCAGGACCGGCAATCACGCCTGTTCGATCTCTACGACTCGGCCCGGGCCGCCGAGAACCAGGTGGTCCTCGTGTCGTCCAACCAGACCGGAATCCAGGGTGGACTGCGATTCCTCGGTCAGGCCAAGGTGGTGGGCCCGGGCGGCGACGTGCTCGCGCGGACGGGGACGAAGGGCGGGCTCGCCGTCGCCGAACTCGACGTCGACTACGAGGTCAACCGGGCCAGGAAGGTGCTGCGGCACCTGGAGGAACGCCGCATCGACACCTACCGGAGACTGCTGGACCGAGGAGAACACTGACGTGCGGATCGCGCTACTGACCTATTCGACCAAACCGCGCGGGGGAGTCGTGCACACCCTGGCGTTGGCGGAGGCCCTCGCCCGGCAGGGCGCGGACGTGACGGTCTGGACCCTGGGCAGGCACGGCGACGCCGCCTTCTTCCGTCCGGTCGACCCGACTGTCGCTGTACAGGTGGTGCCGTTCGCACACGTCGACGACGAGACCGTCGGTGAGCGGATCCTCCGATCCATCGAGACGATGCGCGCCGCCTTCACACCGGAGGCCTACGACATCGTCCACGCGCAGGACTGCATCAGTGCCAACGCCGTGGGACGGTGCGCGCGAACCATCCACCATCTCGACCAGTTCACGACGCCCGCGCTCGCCGCCTGCCACGAGCGCGCCATCGTGGATCCGTACGCGCGGATCTGCGTGTCCGCTGCCGTCGCCGCGGAGGTCTCCGCCGGGTGGGGTCTCGAGTGCGCCGTCATTCCGAACGGTGTGGACGCCGCCCGATTCGAGGAAGCCCGCGAGGACGCCGACCGCCGCCGCAGGTGGGCCGGCGAATTGGGCGACTACGTGTTGGCGGTCGGTGGTATCGAACCGCGCAAGGGCAGCATCGACCTGGTGGAGGCGTACGCACTGCTCGTGAAGGAGCGACCCGAACTGCGGCTGGTGTTCGCCGGCGGCGAGACCCTGTTCGACTACCGGGGGTACCGGGCCGAGTTCGACCGACGGGCCGCAGAGCTGGGTGTCACGCCGACCATCCTCGGAACGATCGACGACGCCGAACTCCCCTCGCTGGTGGCCCAGGCGCGCTCGTTCGCCTTCCTCTCCACCAAGGAAGGATTCGGGCTGGCCGCGATGGAAGCCCTGGCGGCAGGCGTTCCCGTCGTCGCACGTGACCTGCCGGTCCTCCGGGAGGTCTTTCGCGGGACAGTCCGGTACGCGTCCACCCACGAGGAGATGGCACGCGCCCTGACCGAACCTGCCGACGGCTCCTCCCTCGACGCGGGGCGCGCCTTCGCTCGCTCACATCGATGGGACGACGTCGCGCAGAAACACCTCGAGTTCTACCGAGAGGTCGCGGTGCACCGCTGACTCAGTCGGCGCTCTTGATGGTCTTCATCGTGATCAACGAGGTGACCCGCGAGACCGCGGGGAGCCCGCTGAGTTTGGTAGCCATGAAGTTCTCGTACGTCGCGAGGTCGCGGACCGCCACCCGGATGAAGTAGTCGGGGATCCCGAACAGCCTCCGGCATTCGATCACCTCGTCGAAGGCGGCGACCCGCGACTCGAACTGCTCGATGGTCGCCTGGTCGTTCACCCCGATCTCGGCGGTGACGATCACCTGGAAACCCCGATCGAGCGCTTCCTGGCTGACGATGGCGCGGTAGCCGGTGATGACTCCGTCCGCCTCGAGCTTCTTGACCCGGCGCAGGCACGGGGAGGGAGTGAGACCCACGAGATCCGCCAATTCCGTGTTGGTCAGACTGGAGTCGTTCCGCAGGTGGTCGAGAATTGCGTGATCGATATCGTCCATTGAACTATTATTGCGCAGAGTGCGCCGAATGGGCATTCTCCCGCAATCGTACACCTGGATAGTTGCTATAGATTTGCGTGGTGATCGATCCAGTTACCCTCTCGACGACCGCCGTCGTCGACCCCGACCCCCGGCAGTCCCCGGAGTGGCGTCGCGCCCTGCAGGCGTCCCTCCCCGTCGGAATCGGGCTGGTCCCGCTGGGGATCGCCCTCGGGGTGCTCGTCGTCCAGCAGGGGCTCAACCCGTGGTGGGCGATGGTCTTCACGTCGCTGATCTACGCCGGTTCCCTCGAATTCATCGCGGTCGGCATGGTGGCCGCGATGACGCCGCTCCCGTACATCGCGCTGACCGCGTTGCTGGTGAACTTCCGGCACGTGTTCTACGCCTTGAGCTTTCCCCTCGACAGGGTGAAGGGCCGCCTTGCCCGCTTCTACAGCATGTTCGCGCTGACCGACGAGGCCTACGCCATGACGGTCACCGGCGACCGGAAGTCGATGTCCGGGCGGGTCATCGTGTACTCGCAGGTGTATCTCCACGCGTACTGGATCGGTGGAGCGATGCTCGGAGCGACCGCGGCGCAATGGATCCCGGAGAACATCGTCGGCCTCGACTTCGCACTGACCGCGCTGTTCGTCGTGTTGTCCATCGAAGCCATCCGGGCCCAGCGCGGTTTCGCGGTTCCCTCGATGGCCGTGATGTGTGCGCTGATCGCGCGACTGGTCGACCCCGAACACATGCTGCCGATAGCGATGGGCGCCTTCGTGGGCCTGCTCGTCATCCGCTACCTCGTCACCCGGCGAAAGGTGCGCACCGATGCCTGACCCCGGTTACGTCCTCGCGGCCATCGCGATCATGGCGATCGTCACGTTCGCCCTGCGCGCCGTCCCCTTCGCGATCGTCATGCCGTTGCGCTCGTCCGCACTCGTCGGCTACCTCGGTGTCTACCTGCCCGCCGGGATCATGCTGATCCTGGTGGCGTACTCCCTGAAGAGCGTGTCCGTCACCGCCCCGTCGCACGGGATCCCCGAACTGATCGCGGTGGGGGCGACGGCCGCGGTGCACCTGTGGCGCAAGAATGCGGTGCTCTCGATCGTCCTCGGAACCGGGCTCTACGTCGTCCTCATGAACTGGGTATTCGCCTGAGCCCGGCGCGCCTCACGTTTACGACGCAACCACACGGGTAGGCAGGAACCACAAGACAGTCGGCCGTTTCTCGGGAAGGACGCACTGATGAGTGAACAAGATGCACGCTCGGTGACCGGTGTTCGGGACAAGGACTACAACCTGATTTGGTTCGTCGAAGCGTCACTGAGCAACGCGCTGCGTCTCGAGGGCTACATCTCGGATGCCGACATGGACGGCGACGCCGAGTTGGCCGACTTCTTCCGCCGCGCCCAGGCCGTCAGCCGAAAGGGTGGCGATCTGGGCAAGGCCATGCTGGCCGCCCGCCTGAAGAAAGAACAGTAGGTCCACCGCAGAACGAAAACCGCCGGCACCAAATGGTGCCGGCGGCTTCTGCGACGGTGCCGTCATATCGCCTCTCGGCAAGTGGTCGCTCTCGGCGACAATTTTAATTTGGTACCCGGGGTATGTCCGACACCGTCGACGGATTCAACAGTACCGTCCTCGGAGATATTCCGCCGCTCCGGCGTCACACTTCGTCGTCAGCCGTCGGATGCGCGATCGCGAGCAGCGCCGGCGCACCTCGGCCCGGCCAGGTGCCCTCGAGGGTGTGCGAGCCGACGGGCGCAACCCGATCCGGATCGATCACGCGGAACACCCGCACGCCGATCTGGTCCGTCGTGATGACGGTGGCCGTTCCCTCATTCACACAGGTCACAGCATCGATGACCGGTACCGGCGAGCCCACCGAGCCGGAACCCGACACTCTGGTGGTCACCTCTCGGCGCTCGCCGGGTGTGGCGAACTGGAGTTCCGCCTCGGTCCCTCCCGTCAGGATCGCCGTCGCGAGCGCACCGGCGTACACCGGGTCGGCGCACGCGTCGTAGACCCAGCGCTCACCCAGCACGGAATGTTGCATCGTGGTGATCAACGACGCCTCCGCACCGGCCATCGGGGCACCGCGATAGGTCACCGGCACCTGCACGACCCGCCCGTCCGCCGTCCGGACCAGGTGGGTTTCGATGCCGACCTCCCCGGCCGGATCGTCGAAGCGGTACGCACCGACGACCTCGACGGACGACGCGTCGGCGGACCCGATCCAGGGCTGGCGCGGAACCCAGTCACCGAGCATCTCGGCCTTGGACGGGGACAGCTGAGCGTGATGGATGAGAGCCACGCGGGCGACGGTACCGCGTCACCCAGTGCCGCGACGACAGCGCCGATCAGGATCGGGACGCCGCAGTGAGCTTGGCGATGTCGGCGGCGTAGACGGTCATCCACTGCGGATGCAGCCGGTAGTAGACAACGTCGTTATCCCAGTCGAAGAAGTCTTCGCCGTAGAAGCCCTTGAAGTAGGCGAGCAGGTCCGGCCAGTCCGCGGCCGGCTCGCCCTCCTCGGGGTTGAGGATCTCCACCGTGCCGTGCGTGAACACACCCAGGTCCTCACCGCGCAGGTGCGCAGCACTGACGGCGGGCCGGGCGGCGAGGTGGCGGGCCTTGGCGGCGCCCCGCGCCGTGCCGAAGTGCCACTTCCCGTGCAGGAAGTGCCCGTCCACACCGCTGATGCGCGGTTCGCCCTTGGCTGTGACGGTGGACAGGGCGAGGGTGCACATGCCGGTGACGACCTGGGTGAGCTGCTCCGCGGTCAGGGTGCTCCCGGTGTTGATGATCGAACGCAGATGTGCGGTGGAGCGGGACAGGGAGGCGTCGAGGAGGGTTTGGAGCTCGTCGAGCTCTTCTCGTGTTTCGCGCATGGAGGTCCTTGTCTGCGTCGATGTCGATCCGGGGTCCGGTCCACGTCCACCATCGGCGCCGAACGGTGCAACCATGCTCGCACCGAGACCCTGACAACCTGTGTCAGGTTTCGCTCACATCACCGGGACGGAGGAGATTCGGGCTGCGTCAACGTGGCGGTCAGGCCCGCGAGGAGGATGTCGACGCCGCGTTCGAGTTCGGCGGCCCCGTCGTAAGACGCCAGAACCGGTGCCAGGCCCCGGATCATTGGGAACTCGCCGATCGGCAGGCGGTGAAGGCCGAGGCGCAGAAGGTCGTCGGACTCGTCGGGACGCTCGACGAGCTCCTGCAGTTCATTGAGGACGTGGCCGTAGAGGAAGCCGAACAATGCCCGATAGACGTGCAAGGCATCGGCGTCGGTGAACCCCGCCTTGGTGAGCAGGGTCAGGATGTCCTCGAGCGGACGCAGGGTGCCGAGCGGCCTGAGCCCGAGCGGCGTGGACAGCGGCCTCGTGACCAGTAGCGGGACCACCTGAGGATGGGTGAGGGCCAATCGGCGAAAGCCCCGCGCGACCTCCCGCAGCTGCGTGGCCCAGTCGCCGTCGTCGGTGTCGACCTCGAGTTCTTCGAGGACACGCTCGGCGACCCCGTCGAGCAACGCGGCCTTGTTCGGCGCGTGGCGGTACAGGGTCATCGGGTCGCGGCCGAGTGCTTTACCGAGGCGGCGCATGGACAGCCCGTCGATGCCGTCACGGTCGATGATCTCGAGCGCGCACGCGAGTATCCGCTCACGGGTGATCGGGCCACCGTCGGAGTGGATCGATCGACGCTCGGGCATCTTCGCCATCACGGCACCTTCCCTCCCTTCTAACTGTAGGCCTAAACCGTAGATCTACAGTGTTGACATGCGAGGAAATCCGGCGTTGACTTAGTGGTGCAACGTGGGCCGCACAGGAGGCCGTCATGATCGTCCGAGATCGTCGGAGTCGCAAGCGTGTTGAACTCCAGCGGTGACACACACCCCGCTGACGAACGACCATTGGTCCGCGCCCGCCGCGCAACCGAGAAACGAGAAACACCGCCATGAGTATCGGGAAAAAGCTTCGCCACAAAGCTGAAACCGCCGAAGGCTCCGCCAAGAAGACCGTCGGGAAGGCGCTCGGAAACGAGCGCATGGAAGCCGAGGGACGCGCGCAGGAAGCCAAGGGCAAAGCCAAGCAAGCCGGCGACCAGATCAAGCAGGCAGGGCAGAAGATCAAGAAAATATTCACCCGCTGACCCTCCACACCAGTCCAAACCTCGACCCCCGTCCCGAAATCAGGCCCCATCATGATCATTCTCGGAATCATCCTCGCCATAGTCGGCTTGGTCCTCAACGTCCCGGTACTCCTTTACATCGGGATAGCGCTCATCATCATCGGAGTGGTGCTCGAGGTCATGGGCATGGCCGGGCATGCGGTCGCGGGCCGACGCCACTACTACTGACGCACAGCCGGTCCGGGGTGGGTCCGGAATCTGGAGTAGACCATGGCGATATCCGACATCCAGGAATATGCGCACCTCTCAGCGGAGGACGTCGAGGCGCTCAGCACCGAACTCGACGCGATCAGGCGGGATATCACCGATTCACTCGGTGAGCGCGATGCCACCTACATCCGCCGCACAATCGCCTTCCAGCGCGGGCTGGATGCCGCTGCGCGGCTGGTGATTCACGCAAGCCGGACGCGCGTCGGATGGGCACTCGGGACCACGGCTCTCGCCGTGGCCAAGAGTGTGGAGAACATGGAGATCGGGCACAACGTGTCCCACGGCCAGTGGGACTGGATGAACGACCCGGAAATCCACTCCAGCACCTGGGAGTGGGACATGGCGGGCCTGTCGTCCCAGTGGCAGTACTCCCACAACTATCGCCACCACGTGTTCAGCAACGTGATCGGGATGGACGACGACCTCGGATTCGGCGTCATCCGCATCACCCGCGACCAGCCGTGGAAACCGGACAACCTTCTGCAACCGCTGCGGAACCTGTTGCTGGCGGCCACGTTCGAATGGGGTATCGCCCTGCACGGGCTGTATTCCGAACAGGAGCGCGCAGGCACCGCCGCCGAGAAGTCCGGCCACACCCGAGCACTGATCGGCAAGATAGCCCGGCAGACCGGCAAGGATTACGTACTCTTTCCCGCCCTCGGCGGGCGGCGGTGGCGACGGACGCTGAAGGCGAACCTCGCCGCCAACCTACTGCGAAACCTGTGGGCCTACGTCGTGATCTTCTGCGGACACTTCCCGGACGGCGCAGAGAAGTTCACCCCCGCCGAACTGGAAAACGAGACCCGGGCGGAATGGTATCTACGTCAGATGCTCGGCACCGCCAACTTCCGAGCCGGCGCGGTGCTGGCCTTCCTCAGCGGCAACCTCTGCTACCAGATCGAGCACCACCTGTTCCCCGACCTCCCCAGCAACCGCTACCCGGAAATCGCGACACGGGTCCGCGCACTGTGCGAGAAGTACGATCTGCCCTACACCACGGGTTCGCTTGCCAAGCAATATCTTTTGACCCTGCGCACCATCCACAAGTTGGCCCTCCCGGACCGGTTTCTGTCCGCCACCGCCGACGATGCTCCCGAGACCGCGTCCGAACTGAAATTCCGCACAGCATCCACCACGCCCACCGACGGAGCCACCGGACGTCGAACGGGCCTCCGCACCGCCCTGCGCGCGCACCAGCGTTGACTCCGCGGGCATTTCGCCGTCATGAACGGAATCGACCGAGTCGGGGTGGTCGAAGATACCGGCGGTCCTTCTCCGTCGTGCCGCCCCAGACGCCGAATTGCTCACCGGTGATCAATGCGTGATTTCGGCACTCGGTCAGCACCGGGCAGGGCTCGCAGACATGCTTTGCGGCTCGTTCTCGCCGAATGCGTGCACCCTGCCCTTCGCCCTCGCACGGGAAGAAGAGCTCTGTGTCCATGGACCGGCAACGCGCGTGCATCCGCCAATCCCAGTCCGACGCGGAGGGCGCGATCGGCTGGAGTTCGATCCTGTGCTGAGACATCCTGCTCGCCTCTTTCGTGAGAAACGGTGTTCGCTCGACGCGAGGTCGTGGTGACCGCTCGGACCACTTCCGTCCCTTCGGTATGTGAAGGGTCTGTACATACGGCCATTAGATCGGTCGATGCCTCTCATCGGATTCTGCGCGCTCGACCAGCAGAGATGGTACCGATCAGGACTAGATCGTGGCACCGAATGCGCGCCGATGTCAACGCGAAGGCTTGACTCGGAAGTACAAATTGGAGAATATGGCCGTACAAATGTTGTGCGAGTGCGAGGTGGAGTGATGGGCAAGCTGAACGAGGAAGAGGCGTACCTGGTCGAGACGGTGCGCGCCTTCGTCGACCGCGACGTGAAGCCGACGGTGCAGGCGGTGGAGCACGCCAACGAGTACCCCGAGAAGTGGATCGAGCAGATGAAGCAGATCGGGATCTACGGTCTGGCGGTCCCGGAGGAGTACGGCGGATCTCCGGTGTCGATGCCCTGTTACGCGCAGGTGACCCAGGAACTGGCCCGCGGGTGGATGAGCCTGGCCGGGGCGATGGGTGGGCACACCGTCGTGGCGAAGCTGCTGTCGCTGTACGGCACCGAGGAGCAGAAGCGGCAGTATCTGCCGAAGTTGGCGACCGGCGAGATCCGGGCCACGATGGCGCTGACCGAGCCCGGCGGCGGGTCGGATCTGCAGGCGATGTCCACCAACGCCAAGATCGACGGCGACGATCTGGTGATCTCCGGGTCGAAGACGTGGATCTCCAACGCCCGCCGGTCCGGGCTGATCGCGCTGCTGTGCAAGACCGATCCGGCCGCGTCCCCCAAGCACAAGGGGATTTCGATCGTCCTGGTCGAGCACGGTCCCGGCCTGACGGTGTCGCGGGATCTGCCCAAGCTCGGCTACAAGGGCGTCGAGACGTGTGAGCTGTCGTTCGACAACTACCGGATCTCGTCGGACGCGGTCCTGGGTGGCACCCCGGGCAAGGGGTTCGCGCAGATGATGAAGGGCCTCGAGACCGGCCGCATCCAGGTGGCCTGCCGGGCCCTGGGTGTGGCGACGGCGGCGCTCGAGGACTCTTTGGCGTACGCGCAGCAGCGGGAGAGCTTCGGCAAGCCGATCTGGAAGCATCAGTCGATCGGCAACTACCTGGCGGACATGGCGACCAAGCTGACCGCGGCCCGGCAGCTGACCTGGCACGCGGCCGAGCAGTACGACAGCGGTGACCGGTGCGACATGGAGGCCGGGATGGCGAAGCTGTACGCGTCCGAGGTGGCGATGGACATCGCCCTGAACGCGGTGCGCATCCACGGCGGCTACGGCTATTCCACCGAGTACGACGTCGAGCGGTACTTCCGGGACGCCCCGTTGATGATCGTCGGCGAGGGCACCAACGAGATCCAACGCAACGTCATCGTCTCGCAACTCGTATCGCGCGGAGGGCTCTGATTCGCGCGCGACTAGTTGTCCGGCTTCCAGTGAGCGGACGGCCACTCACCGTGCTCGACGGCGTCGCGCATCTGGCGGACGAGCAGATCGGCCACCGCGTGCACGGCAGGCGGGATCCGGGGGGCGCTCGGTAACGCGAGCACGACGGTGCGTTCGACCGCCGGGGAATGGAGCGGCGCCGCACTGAGAACGCCGCCGGCGACATCACCGGCAACGGCGATGCCCGGCAGGATCGTCCAGCCGTGACCGGCTCGCACGAGTCTCTTCTGGATGCTCACCTCGTTGGTCTCGACGACGATGTTCAGACCGATGTCGAGTCTCGCGCACGCCTCCGCTACCAACGTCCGAATTCCGTGGGGCGCACTGGGCATCACGACCGGGTGGGTCGCCACTTCCTCGAGGGTGACCGGTCCTCCGGTGTCGAGCCCGCCGTCGGCCGGGGCAACCGCCCACAGGTTTTCGGCGAGCAATGCTCGCACGTTGAGCGAAGACGTGGATTTCAGGTTGTAGAGCAGGCCGAGGTCGATGTCACCGGCATCGAGCCACTGCCGCACGTGTCCGGCGTACCCGGACACTATTCGCAACCGGACCGCCGGATGTTTCTGCAACACGGCCGCGACGAGTCGTTCGGCGAGCAGTTCGGAGGTGGAGGAAAGAAGCCCGACCGTCACGATCCCTTGCAGCACTCCCGGATTCGGGCGGATCTCGGCGCGCGCCCGCTCGAGTTCGGACAGCACCCTCCGGGCGCGCTCGAGCATGAGCCGGCCGGAGTCCGTCAATTCCATTCCCGCACGGCTGCGTTCGAACAGGGGAACACCCAGTTCCTGTTCGAGCGTGTGAATTTGGCGTGTCACCGCCGGCTGAACCAAGTGGAGTAGCCCGGCTGCGCGGGTCACGCTCCCGGCGTCCGCCACCGCAACGAGTGCGGTCAACTGCTTGACGTCCACCGGACGACCACCTTCCCGAGCTACTCGCCGTCCCGCACCATCAGCAGGCGATATGCAAGAGCGACATCGATCACAACGAAGAATAGCAATGGTCAAACAGACGAGAAAGCCGGCTGCCATGAGCCAGGAGGGCATGTCAGCGGCGAAGGTCGGCATCGCCATGCCCGGGTCCGGTAACTAACGCGCCTCGACCCCACTCGCGGACGCAGGCTTACCTTTCGGCGAGGAAGCCGATCGCCGCGGCGCCCGCGGCAGTGCGCTCCTCTTCGAAGTACGCGTGCCGTGCGCCCGGGAGCAAGTGCACGCGGGAGTTCGGGATCCGTTCGGCGAGCAGGGGTGCGTTGTCGGCCGGGGACAGAAGGTCGTCGGTCCCGTGCAGGACGAGGGTCGGTGCACTGATCGACGGCAGCGCATCCCACGCGTCATGACCGTTGCTGGCCCGCAAGTGGGCGAGCTTGGCCCGCGCGGGCATGCCCGGGTCCCCGAGGGTGTTGTAGGGTCCGGGATTTCGACTGAGCCACTCAGGCGTGTACATCAACTCCAGCAGGGCGCGGCGCGACCGGTCGGGGTCGGATTGCGCCAGGCTCGCGCGGACTTCCCGGCTGCGCTCCACCGCGTGCGTTCCGCCTGGTGAGGTGCAGCCGAGGATCAGGGCGCGGGCACGCTCCGGGTGACGCACGGCGACCCATTGCGCCACCCGGCCTCCCATCGACGTGCCGTAGACGTGCGCCCTCCCGACGCCGAGGGAGTCCAGCACGCTGATCACGTCGTCGGCGAACAGTATTGTGCTGTAGGCGGTCTCGGGCTTGTCGCTTGCTCCGGTGCCGCGGTAGTCCACTGTGATGGCGCGGAAGTGCGTGTCGAAGTCCGCGCGAACACGATCCCACCAGTGGTGGTTGTTGGCCTGACCGGCGAGCAGCAGCAGCGGCGGTCCTTCGCCGCTGACCTGGTACGCGATTCGAGTTCCATCGGACGCCACTGCGTGGGGCACTGCCGAGCCTCAGATCGAGTCGGCAGTACGCAGTTCGGAGATCGCCGCATCGCTGTAACCGAGTTCCCCCAGAATGGCATCGGTGTGCGCACCCAGAGCGGGAACCGGATCGAATCGTGGTTCCACACCGCTGAGGTTCGCCGGCGGCAGCAGCGCTCGCACCGGACCACCCGGGGTGTCCACCTCACGCCAGCGGTCACGTCCGGCCAGGGACGGGTGGGACAGAAAATCCGAGACGGAGCCCAGCCGTCCGTTGGCGATCGACACCTTGTCGAGTAGCGCTAGGGCGTCGTCCGTGTCGAGCAGACGCGTCCGCGCGGAGATCAGAGCGTTGCATTCCTCACGGTGCGCCACCCGCGCGGAGTTGCGGCAGAAACGTGGGTCGGTGGCGATCGACTCGTCGCCGAGCACCTCCGAGCAGAACGCGGACCATTCGCGGTCGTTCTGGATCGACAGCAGGACAGTGCCGTCAGCGGTGGGGAACGGGCCGTACGGGGCGATCGTCGCGTGTTCCGATCCGACCCGGTTCGGCTGCGTGCCAACGCATTCGGTGTAGTAGGCGGGCGATCCCATCCATTCGCCGAGCGCCTCGAAAAGAGCGACCTCCACCGCGCGGGCGGTACCGGTGGTTGCGCGCGTGTACAGCGCGGACAGGATCCCGCTGTAGGCGTACATGCCGGCCGCGATGTCGGCGATCGACACACCGACCTTGGAAGGGCACTCGTCGGGGCCGGTGAGCGACATCAGGCCGGATTCGCCCTGGACCAGCATGTCGTAGGCCTTGCGATCGGACCAGGGACCGGTGTTGCCGTAGCCGGACACGTCGCACGGAATCAGCGCGGGATACCGCTGCTGGAGAGACGGGGCGTCGAGGTTCATCCGGGATGCGGCGCCGGGCGCAAGGTTCTGCACGAAGACATCCGCTGTGGACAACAGCTTTTCGAGGATGCCGCGGCCCTCGTCGGACTTCAGGTCCAGCGTCAGCGACTCCTTGGAACGGTTGAGCCAGACGAAGTAGCTCGATTCGCCGTGCACGGTCTCGTCGTAACGCCGCGCGAAGTCGCCGGCGTCGGGACGTTCCACTTTGATGACGCGGGCACCGAGGTCGGCCAGTTGCCGGGTCGCGAAGGGTGCAGCAACTGCTTGTTCGATGCTCACGACTGTGATCCCCGCGAGCGGTAGGGCGGTCTGCGATGCCATGGAGCCAGCCTTCCTCGAAATGTACGGCCATTTTGCCTCTATGTACGCGCCATCGTCAATCGGGTGGGGGCAGGTTTTACACGTACTTGAGGTTGCCGGCCGTACCCGGCCACCTTCTAACCGTGGTGACGGCGGTACGCCTCGACAGCCCCCGGATGGCGAGGGACGCCGGCTGTCTGGATCAGTGATCGGGCGTCGAGGAACTGCGCGCCGACAGTATCGGGGGGGATCAGGTCCTGGGCTCGATCGATGAGAAGGTCGACGAGGGCACCGGCCACGGCGTCGGGCAGCTGCGGCGACGCGACGAGCAGGCTGGGAACCCCCACCGTCGCGGTCTCGGCAGTGTCACCGTACGTCCGGGCGGGGACCGAAACCGGTTCGTACATGGGCCCGTAGATCCTGCGCATCTCGACGTACTCGGCAGACAGGTCGAGTAGCCGGATCCCGCCGTCCGGACCGTGCCCGGGCCGAGGCATCGCCGCCGGGGTGGGTACGCCACCGGCCCACAGTGCGGCGGCGACCGTACCGTCGCGCAGGGAGTCGAGGACGGTGGTGAGTGACACCGGGCGCACCGTCACGTCGTCGACGGTCAGTCCGCTCGCCTCGAGGACCCGCCTTCCGGTTTGTGCGGTTCCGGAGCCGGGAGAGCCGAGACTAATAGTCTGGCCGCGAAGATCTTTCATCGAGTGAAAGGGCGAGCGCGCGGGCACCGCGCACTGGAGATAGTTTTCGTACACCCGGCCGATGGCCAGCATCGGAGTGGCCGACTCGACAGCGGAGTCGGCCAGCGTCAGCCCGATGAGTACCTCACCGGAGGCCAGCAGCGACAGGTTCTCCAGGGAACCGGTGGTGTAGCGCACCGTCAACCGGAGATCCCCACCCGAGGGGGGCGGAACGTCCGCAAGCAACTCGGCGAACTCGGACTGGAATCCGTCGCGCTCCCCGGACGCGATTTCGTACGTCCCCGTGGGCTGGGCACGAGCGCATCCCGACAGTGCGACCGCTGCGGCCACACCGCCGATGAACTGTCGCCGGCTAATCATCGTCCAGCTTCTCCACGTGCGGTTCGAGCCACAAGCGTACGCGCAGACCGCCGGCGGGGGCCTCGTCGATGACGAGACGACCGCCGTAGGCCGCGGTGACGACCTCGACGATGGACAGGCCGAGTCCCGTTCCGGCCTGGTCGCTGGCCCGGAAGAAGCGGTCGGTGAGCTTGTCGCGCAGCTCTTCCGGGACTCCCGGACCGTCGTCTGCCACCCACACGCACACCGGAGAGCGGCCCGGTGACTGCTCCACGACGACGCCGATCTCGATGGTGGGGTGCGGGCCTGCGTACCGGGATGCGTTGTCGATCAGCACATCGAGCACCTGGGACAGATCGTTCTCGGCGATCGCGACCGGAACACGGTCGACGTCGGGGGACGCGACGGTGACCAGACGTGCACCACGTTCGCGGGCCGTCACCGACCAGAAGTCGACCCGGTCGGCCACCACCGACAGTGCGTCGCAGGCCGCCTCGGATCGATCCGCCCCGAATCGCGGTGTCTCGGCCGAGGCGAGCGAGAGAAGGCTGTCGAGAATGGTCTGCAAGCGTTTGGCCTCCTCGGTCACGCTGTGATAATCCTCGCGCGCACTGTCCGGCACACCGTCGTCGAGAAGGTCGAGGCGAAATTGCAACGCCGCAAGCGGGTTCCGCAGTTGATGGGCGGTGTCGGCAATCAGGCGCTGTTGCGCGTCCGCTGCCCGCAGCACCGCCGAAGACATCACGTCGAACGAATGCGCGAGCCGGCGCACCTCGGGAGGCCCGCCTGCCGCCGTGGCCGGCAGCACCGATTGCGGCGGCGCGGACGTCTGCGGCATCCCCGTGTCGGGCATGCGGCGGATGAGTTGCACGATCCCCTTGGACAAGTTCGCGAGCGGTCCGAGCACCCACCGGCTCAAGACGATCGCGAGGACGCCGAACGCGGCCAGAGCCAGCACCGCGCCGGCCGCGATCACGGCCCATTGCCGGAGGATGTCGGAGCGAGCCTCGGCGGTCGAGGCGCGCAGCACGATGGTGCCGTTCACCTGAGCGCCCGACCCCACCGGCTTGACGAACAGCGCCTCGTCGTCGCTCCATGGGAACAACCGGTCGACGGTGGAGACCCGCTCGTTGCGCAGTCCGCTGCGAATCGCCGCCTCGATCCCGGGTTCGTCGCCGTCGAGGCCTACCCCGAGGGTCGGGACACCACGCGTGGAGACCACCAGAACGCCCTCGCCGTACACGTCGTCGTACGCCTCGACCTCGCCGGCGATCCGCGCCGGGTCGCCGGTCCTGACGTACTCCTCGGCGAGGACGGCGAACCGTTGGATGTCGCCCTCGCGGCCGAGTGTGAACTCCTGCGTCCGCGCGTCCGCAGTCGCGAGCGCGAGGGGAATCGCGAAACTCGCGACCGCGCAGGATCCGAGTATCGCGAGAATCAGCAGTAGCCGTCGGCGCATGTCGTTTCGACCCCGAGGTCAGCACACCCACCGGTAGCCGAAACCACGGATGGTGCTGATCAATCCGGGTCGGTCCAGCTTGGCGCGCAGTGTGCCGATGTGGACGTCGAGCGAACGCGAGACCGCCACGAACGCGTCACCCCACACCCGGTCCATCAGTTGCTGACGGCTGACCGCAGCCCCCGGGTTCTCGAGCAGGATCTCGAGGAGGGCGAATTCCTTCGACGTCAGGTCGACCTCGGTGCCCGCCACGGTGACGGTGCGGGAATCGAGGTCGACGCGGACGTCGCCGGTGACCACTTCCCGTGGTGCGCCGCCTTCGACGGCCATACTTCGCCGGCGCACCACTTCGATGCGAGCGAAAAGCTCGGACATACGCGCGGGCTTGACGAGGTAGTCGTCGGCGCCGCCACGCAGGCCGCGCACCACCGAACGTTCGTCGTCGCGGGCGGTCAGGATGATGACGGGGACGGCACTGACCTGGCGGAGCTGACGCAACACCTCGAGCCCGTCGCGGTCCGGTAACCCCAGATCGAGCAGGACGAAGTCCACCTCGCCGTGGTGCAGCAGCAGTTCCGACCCGAACTTCATCCGCACGGGCTGGTGTGCCTGCCGGGTCAGTCCCGCAACGAGTGCGTTGCCGACGCCGTCGTCGTCTTCGACCACCGCGATGCGCATAACCGGCATTGTCCCCCGGCCGCGGTGCGCCGGGGGAACATTGCCGGAGGACGAGGGATCAGACACGCTCGAGTCGGCGGTCGTCGCGGTCTTCCTCGCGTCCGTCGCGGGCGTGATTCTCCGTCTCGGGATCGAGGGTGGTGCCGCCCTTGCCCTTGGCCATGAACAGCGCGGCAACCAGGGTCAGCGCCGAGCAACCGACGACGTAGTAGAAGAACGCCGATTCATGTCCGGCCTGCTTGAGAGCGAGCGCGAGAGGCTCGGCCGTGCCACTGAACAGGGCGGCGGTGATCGCGTGCGGCAACCCGACACCGAGCGCGCGGACCTTCGTCGGGAACAGCTCCGCCTTGACGATCGCGCTCAGCGCGCTGTAGGCGGTCACGATGACCAGTCCGGTCATCATCAGGCCGAACGCGACGAACGCGTTGGTGGTGTTGCCGAGAACGGTCAGGATCGGGACGGTCAGCACGGTCGAGCCGACACCGAAGAACAGCATGACCTTGCGGCGACCGATGCGGTCGGAGATCAGTCCGGCCACGGGCTGCAGCAGCATGTAGATGAACAGTGCGGCGAAGTTGATCCACGCCACCGTTTCCGGGGCGATCCCCGAGGTGTTGATCATGTACTTCTGCAGGTACGTGGTGTACGTGTAGAACGCGACGGTGCCGCCGATAGCGAGGCCGAACACCATCGCGAGCTGCTTCGGGTACTGCAGCAGCAGGCGGAGGGTGCCGCGCTTGGCCGACGGCTTCGTGCCGGATGCCTTCTCGGCAGCAATCTGGGCCGCTTCCTCCTTGTACTGGTCCGACTCGTCCATCCCACGACGGAAGAGCATCACGGTCACGGCGGCGATCGCGCCGATCACGAACGGAATACGCCAACCCCAGGCCTGCATCTGGTCGATGGTCAGAAGCTGCAGCAGAATGATCTGGACGCCGAGCGCGGCGAGCTGACCCAGAATGATCGACACGTACTGGAAGCTCGAGTAGAAGCCGCGTCGGCCGGGCGTCGCGACCTCGGACAGGTACGTCGCGCTGGAAGCGAATTCGCCTCCCACGGAGAGTCCCTGGATCAGCCGCGCCATCACCAGCAACGCCGGGGCGAGCATTCCGATCGCCTCGAAACTCGGTGTCGCAGCGATGATCAACGATCCTGCGGCCATCATCAGCACCGACAACGTCAGAGCGTTCTTGCGCCCGTACCTGTCCGCGTATCGACCCAAGATGTAGCCACCGATCGGGCGCATCAGGAATCCGACGGCGAAAACCAGTGCCGTGGAGAGAAGCTGGGCAGTCGTGCTGCTCTGCGGGAAGAAGGACGCCGCGAAGAACACGCTGAACGCTGCATAGACGAACCAGTCGTACCACTCCACGAGGTTGCCGATGCAGCCGCGAACCACGTTCGCAACAACCCGCCTCTCGCCGGTCGACGACGTTGGGTTCGAAGTCGTGTGTCGCATGATGTTCCTTCCTCGACTGCTGTGATGATTCATAGCCACTGACACCAATGTGGTCGCCACCACAGCGAGAGGGAAGGGATGGGCCGCTTTCCTTACATTCGCTTTAGACGGCACCGCAGCGGGTCGGTCCGAGCCCACCCGAGGGTGAGCCTTATCGGCATCGGCCGAGCTCGAGGCCATTTTTCTCGTCGCGACCCGAGTTGACGCCTGTCATGCCTTCACGTTCCACGGTCGCATGCCCGATCGGCATGGTTCCATCACGAAATAGCATTTTCCAACGCCGTCCATCACACATCAGAATATTGGCGACACCGACTTCCCCAAGAAGGAGCCACCATGCAGACCGTCGAGAAAGAGACTCCGGTATGGCAGAAGGAGATCTTCGAGATCCTGAAGTCCGGAGACGTCAAACAGATTGCCTACGTCCCCGATGCCGGACATTCCCACGCCATCCGTGAGGCACAACAGGACCCCGACATCCGAGATGTCGTGCTGACCACCGAGGAAGAAGGTGTCGCGGTCGTCAGCGGAGCATGGCTCGGCGGCCAACGGTCGGTTCTGCTCATGCAGAGCAGCGGAGTGGGTAACTGCGTCAACATGTTCTCGCTGTTGGAGATGTGCAAGTTCCCGTTTCTGACGCTGGTCACCATGCGGGGGGAGTACGCCGAGTTCAACCCGTGGCAAAGCCCGATGGGACAAGCCACTCAGGCGGCTCTGGAAATCATGGGGATCACCGTTCACCGCGCAGATCATCCCGACGAAGTCGCAGATGTGGTCGCGGCGGCCTTCGACTCCGCGTTCCTGGCCGGTGAGCGCGTCGCAGTCCTCCTGGGCCAGAGCCTGATCGGACGCAAGAAGTGGGAGAACATGTGATGAGTGCCGATACTACATCCAGGATCGATCGACGCCTCTTCGTGGCAGACCTGCTGTCCGAGGTACCCGACGCGCTCATGGTCACCGGGCTGGGGTCGCCCTCCTACGACGTGTGTGCCGCCGGCGCCAGGCCGCGCAACTTCTATCTGTGGGGTGCCATGGGCGCCGCAACACCGCTCGGACTCGGTCTCGCGCTGGCGCAGCCCGACGAATCCGTCGTAGTGATCACCGGCGACGGCGAACAACTGATGGGAATCGGCGCACTCGGGACGATCGCCGTCCAGGCTCCGCCCAATCTCACCATCGTGGTACTCGACAACGGCCACTTCGGCGAGACCGGGATGCAGCCGAGTCACTCCAGTCTCGGAACCGACCTTTGCTCAGTGGCACAGGGATTCGGAATCGAGACGACATTGAGGATCGACTCGCACGACGGGTACGCGCAGATCGGCGACCACGTCCGCGCTCGTCGCGGAACGACGTTCGCGCAGGTACTCATCTCGAGTGCAGAAGCCCCGCGTGTGCTACCCCCGCGCGACGGCATCCACGTCAAGAACATCTTCCGGGCCGAATTCGGGTTCTCCCCCTTCTGACGAGAGCGAGGCAGCGATGCAGCGATATCCGCTCCACATCGACGGCACACAGCGGCACCCCCGGGACGATCGCTGGATCACCAGCGACAACCCGTACACCGGTAAGCCGTGGGCAGAGATCGCGCGGGGAAACGACAACGATGTCGACGAGGCCGTTCGGGCCGCCCACCGCGCGTTCACCGAAGGCCCGTGGTCGAGCACGACCGCGACCGACCGCGGGCGGGTATTGCGCGACATCGGTGACCGCATCGCCGAGGACGCCGATCGGCTCGCCCGAATCGAAGTGCAGGACAACGGAAAACTGCTTTCCGAGATGCGTGGGCAGGTCGACTACGTCCCGCAGTGGTTCTACTACTACGGGGGGCTGGCCGACAAGATCGAGGGCACCGTGCTCCCCTCGACAAGAAGGGCTACTTCGCCTACACCAGGCGCGAGCCCATCGGGGTCGTCGCCGTCATCACCCCGTGGAATTCGCCGCTGATGCTCCTGGCGTGGAAACTGGCGCCTGCCCTGGCGGCCGGATGCACGGTGGTGATCAAACCGTCCGAGTTCACTTCCGTATCCACCCTCGAACTGGTGAAACTTCTCGAAGAAGCGGGCCTGCCGCCGGGAGTGGTCAACGTGGTCACCGGATTCGGCGACGAGGTCGGCAGCCCCCTCGTCGACCATCCACTGGTCACGAAGGTCAGCTTCACCGGGTCCGACCTCACCGGGCGCCGGATCAACGAGCAGGCCGCCCGAAGCTTCAAGCACGTCAGTCTCGAACTCGGCGGCAAGTCACCGAATATCGTGTTCGACGACGCAGACCTGGACTCTGCCGTCAACGGGGTCGTGTCGGGAATCTTCGCCGCCACCGGCCAAACCTGCATCGCCGGATCCAGGCTCCTGGTGCAGCGATCGATTCACGACAGCTTCGTCGACAAGGTCGTCGACCTCGCTCGCACCGCGCGGATGGGTGACCCCCTCGATCCGCACACGCAGGTCGGGCCGATCACCACCCGGCCGCAGTTCGCGAAGGTTCTCGAATACCTCGACGTCGCCAAGCAGGACGGAGCCCGGGCAGTGCTCGGCGGCTTGGCGGCGCAACGACCGGAGTGCGGCAACGGCTGGTTCGTCGAACCCACGATCTTCACCGGCGTCGACAACAGCCACCGCCTCGCACAGGAAGAAGTGTTCGGCCCGGTACTCGCGGTCATCCCGTTCGACGACGAGCACGACGCGGTTCGTATCGCCTACGACGTCCGGTTCGGCCTCGGTGCCGGAGTGTGGACGAGTGACATCGCCCGGGCCTTCCGCATGGCCGAGGCGATCCAATCCGGAACGGTCTGGGTCAACACCTACCGGGCAGTGAGCTTCATGGCGCCCTTCGGCGGCGTCAAAGACTCCGGTCTCGGCCGGGAGAACGGTTATCGGAGCACTGGACGAATACCTGCACACCAAGAGCGTCTGGATCAACACCGGAGCCCCATCCGGCAATCCCTTCGTCATGCGCTGACGCGCCTGTGAGTACTTATTAACCGTGGGGGGTTAACAAGTACTCACGGGCGCGTGAGCGCACAGGGGTGGGCAACGAGCACCCTAGGGTGTCTGTCGAACCGCTTGCCCGGAAGGCAGTGTTGTTGTGGCCAAGGAATACTCGACCACACACCACCAAGGACACCGCATGTTTCGCCACACTGCCATTCGCGCCGGCCTGATGTTCGCCGCGGTCGCGTTCTCTCTCACCGGCGCAGCCGGAATCGCGCACGCCATGCCCGCCTCGTCCGGCACTGATGTCGCGGTGGCCTCACAGTCGGACCGCGATGCCCGCGACCGGGATCGGCGCGACCGTTTCGACGACGACGAGCAGGCCATGCTCTGCGAAGGTCAGGCCATCGTCGACCGACCCAGCTGCTCGTCTTTGCCGTACTGATTCGCATCGATCGGACGGCCCTCCGTCGGCGCCGCTGCCGCGTTCAGTGCGGCAGCGGCGGTCGAACCGATGCGGCAGGGCGCGTATCGTCTGCTGCACGGTAACCCCGCACCCGATGGCGTCGCCCATCGGTCCGCCTACTGCGCGGGGTCTGACGATGCTCGACGAACGACCACGACGCACCCCTGACCATGCCTCACCCCGGACGCTCACGGTCTTCGTCGACGACGAGCCTGTCGCCGCAGACTCCGTCTGGCACCCGGGTGACACCGTGACCACCGCCCTCTCGTGGCTCGACGAGCAGCAGCTTCCCGCCGAGCTTCGATCACTGGCAGAGGAGGTCGAGAGTCGGAAGAACGGTGTCGGCCGAGGAGTCTTCTACGTCGACAGGTACCCGGGGTTCTCCCCTCAGCCCGTGCTGTCCGTGAGCGGAGTGGTCGCGACCATCGAGGTCGTCGCGAACCTCGAACTGCACACCGACCAGGGCTGGAAACTGTTGCCCGACAACGTACACATGTGGGACGTACCCGACACGGGCACGTGGCGCATGCCGAATCGGCAGTACTCGGTGCCCGGCACGTCCGGTGACCTTCGGTTCGTCGAACAGCACGAGTTCATCGAGCGGTACGGCGTCACCACACCGACCTTCCGTCGCGATTCACGATACTTCCGGGTGGCTCTCTACCTGGCCGAGTGAGAGCTACGCCTACCGAAGGTCGATCCGCACATCCCGGAACTCGAAGATGCCGACAACCCAGTCGAAGGCCGTGGGCCCGTCCTCCCTCAGCGCGCGCTCGAGATCGGCACGCACCCTCTCCCGGTTCGTCGGGTGGCACTGCGCGAGACGCTGCTCGAGCTGACGCGCAGTCTCTTCGTACCCGAGGGCCTCGCGGGATCTGTCGCTGTTCTCCCATACGAAGAGGAAACCACCGTCATCAGGCGTGCCGTATCCACCGGTGAGGCAGTCGGCGAACGCATCCAGGTTGCGGCCGAAGTACCCGCCTTCACCGCGTACCGCTTCTCCGACCACCGTGAAGACGTCGTCGAGCGTGTGGATGCGCGCGCCGTCGATCACGTACATCACGGGTTGTCCGGTCATGGTTCGATCATTCCCCACCCGACAGGTGGAGGGTTCGTGAAGAGCTCGGACCAGCGGACCTCGGGGTGCGTCGCGAGCAGTGCCCGGCGCTGCCGTTCCGTCATCCCACCCCAGATGCCGAATTCGACTCGATTGTCGAGTGCGTACGCACCGCATTCCATCAGCACCGGGCAGTGCCTGCAGAGGGCGGCGGCTTTGCGTTGCGCGGCGCCTGTGACGAAGAGCTGATCCGGGTCTCCTTCTCGACACTGAGCCCGCGTTATCCAGCCGAGGTCTGCTGCGGGGTGTGCGAGGTCGTGACGCCTGTTCGGTTTGCTCATGTGGAGCCATCCCATCTCGAAGACCGAGCACAGTCAGGGCACTGGGAATGCGGGCACGGCCCGATGGATCGTGTGAAAGGTTCGGTTGCGGACAGATTTTCGCAACGCCTCGGCTCCGGCGACGAGGTGCGATCGACAATTGCACCGCTGACAGATTAACTGCACTCCGTGCCGAGCGCGCGTCGGAGGTCGGCCCTGCCGTCGTGGGTGCAGACTGGATCCATGGTGTCGACGCAGCGGGAGCGGGAAGACAAGTACGAGGTGGGGCTCGAGTTCGTTCTGCCGGATCTCGAGGACGTGTTGCCTGCCGGTGGACGGATCGAGCAGGGCACGGTGAATCTGAACAGCGTCTACTACGACACGGATGACCGCGATCTGCTCCGTCAGAAGATCACGTTCCGCCGCCGGACCGGGGACGCCGATGTGGGATGGCAGTTGAAGGTCCCCGCCGACAAAGCACGCACCGAGATTCGGATGCCTCCAGGGGAGAGTGACGCGGTTCCTGACGATTTGGCGACCATGATTGCGGGTGTCGCACGGGGTAAACCTGTGCATCCGGTGGCGACGCTGAAAACCGTGAGACGCACGCAGCGACTCCTCGACCGGGACGACCGTCTGCTGGCGGAAGTGGCGGACGACCGGGTGCGCGGCGCCGTCGCCGGCGATCGCGCTGTCCTGAGTGAGTGGCGGGAGGTGGAGGTCGAACTCGGCGACGCCGGGGACGAGAAACTGCTCGGGAAGATCGGTAAGCGCCTCACCCGCCGCGGTGCGCAGCCGTCCCCGTATCCGTCGAAGCTCAGCCGTGTGCTCACCGTCGCGCACCTCGCCGTCGACGGCGGGGACACGACCCGAACGACCGTGGAAGCGGCGCTCGTCGACTATCTGGATGCTCAGGTTCAGGCGATCGTCGCCGGCGACGTGTGGTTGCGGCGCGGGCTGGACCCGGTCCACCCCACCCGCGTGGGGATCCGACGTTTCCGCAGCACGTTGCGGGTATTCACGCGCCTGTTCGAACCGGTCGCGCGGGCAGAACTCGACGCGGAACTGTCCTGGTACGCCGGTTTGCTCGGGGAGGTGCGGGATCGGCAGGTGCAACGCGCACGGTTCGCGGATGCGCTCGCCGCCCTGCCTCCGGAACTCGTGATGGGGCCGGTTGCCGCGCGCATCGAGAACGATCTGCTCGCCGAGCAACTCCGTCAGAGAACAGAGGTGATGGCAGCGCTCGACGGTGACCGCTACCGTGCGCTGCTGGCCACCCTGGCGCAGTGGCGCACCACTCCACCGCTGACCGCCGAGGCCGGCGACGATCCCCGGGTGATCGACAAGTGCGTACGGAAAGCCGAACGCAAGGCGCTCACACGCGTCGCCACCGCAGCTGCCGACGACGACGATGCGGCCCTGCACCGCGCGCGGAAGGCCGCCAAACGGGCCCGGTACGCCGCCGAACTCGCCGCACCGATTCTGGGAAAGAAGACGGCGAAGAAGAAGGCGGCACGGTTCAAGAAGATGCAGACGGTCCTCGGCGAGCACCAGGACAGCGTCGTCGCCGCGGAGACGCTCCGGACTCTCGGTGCCCGCGCCGGCGCGACACCCGGCGAGAACGGTTTCACGTTCGGCCTGCTGTACGGCCTGGAACTGCAGAAGGCGCGGCAGGCCCGGGAGGACGCCGCCCGGCTCGCGTCGGCCTAGAAGTCGAGGTCAGCCCGCCGGAATCGGAGCGAGGTACCGCAGCGTCGGGGACGGACCTGCACCGCAGTCGACGAACCACGCGCCCCCTTTCGCGGTCGCGCCCGAGGGCGGGACGTCCGGTATCCCTCGCGACCGCGCGAACTCGGCCAGCGCGTTGAGGATCTCCCCGTGCGTGCAGAAGATTGCCCGGTCGGCGTCGGGCTCGTGGAGCGCGGAAAACAGTTCGTCGGGGGACGCGTCCGGTGCCAGCAGCGGGTGATCGTGGACAGGCAGACCGCGCGCCTCGGCGAGTGGAAACAGGGTCTGGCGACAGCGGGTGGTGGGACTCGAGAACAGACTCGCGATCTCGATGCCGCCCAGCGCAGCGACGAAACCGTGGGCCTGCTCGTGCCCGAGTGGGCTCAGCGGTCGCTCGGCGTCGGGGCCGTGCCACAGCTTCTTCTCGCCTGCATGGGAGTGCCGGACCAGGACTAACATTCTCACCTTCTCCCGGCGCAGGGATTGTCGTTGAAGACTCCCACGCGGGACGTCAATTGGCCACCGCGAACAAAGGGTCGAAATGCTCTGCGGGGTAGCGGCACACACCCTCGACGGTCAGGTACGGAGGGAAGTGCGGATCCCGTAGATCACAGCCCCCAGCCCGAGGACGATCACACCCGAGATCACCGAGGCCAGGGGGAGGAACGCGGCGAGAACGAGGCACCCGACGGCGCCGACGACGGCAATCAGCCGCGACCACGGTTTCGCGGACAAGGTGCAGGCCGATGCGTTGGCGATCAGGTAGTAGACCAGCACCGCGAACGAGGAGAACCCGATGACGCCGCGCAGATCCGCTGTCGCGGCGAGGAGCGCCACCACCGCACCGACGGCCAACTCGGCCCGGTAGGGCACCGCGAACCGGGGGTGGACGGCGTCGAGCAGACGTGGCAGGTGGCCGTCCCGTGCCATCGCGAACGTGGTCCGTGACACCCCGAGGATCAGGGCGAGCAGCGAGCCGAGCGCGGCGATCACCGCGGCCACCCGGACCACCGGCTCGAGGCCCCCGAACCCCGCAGCGGCAACGGCCTGCGCGAGCGGATCCGTCGCGGCAGCGAGTGCGTCGGCGCCGAGCGCCGTCAGGACGGCGATCGCGACGCACAGGTACACGACGAGCGTGATCGCCAGAGCAATGGGGATCGCCCGGGAGATGGTCCGGGCCGGGTCCTTCACCTCCTCGCCGAGCGTGGCGATCCGGGCGTACCCGGCGAACGCGAAGAACAGGAGACCGGCGGCCTGCAGAACCCCGGTCGCGCCGTGGCCGGAGGTGATCTCGAGCCCGTCGAAGCCGGTATCGGAACCGGTAAGGCACACGACGACGACCACAGCGAGGACCGCGAGGACCGTGAACACGATGACCCGGGTGACCAGGGCAGACTTCTGCACACCCAGGTAGTTCACCGCCGTGATGACGGCGACGGCGATCACCGCGACGAGATGCTCACGCCCGGGCCAGGCGTAGGCGCCGACGGTCAGGGCCATCGCGGCACACGAGGCTGTCTTGCCGACCACGAATCCCCAGCCCGCGAGATACCCGAAGAACGGTCCCAGGCGTTTCACGGCCGTAGACATAGGTGCCACCGGATTGCGGGTACAGCGCGGCGAGCCGGGCCGAGGAATGCGCATTGCAGTACGCGATCACCGCGGCCACGGCCAACCCGACGAGCAGGGCGCCTCCGGCGGCGGCCGCGGCAGGCCCCAGCGCGGCGAAGATTCCGGCCCCGATCATCGACCCGAGGCCGATCATCACCGAGTCGAACACCCCCAGCCGCCGGCGCAACTGTGGCGTCGCGGTCGGGTGCGCATCGTTGCCTTCCGAAATCTCGTCACCGGCCATTCGTGGCAGTCTCCCCTTCGGACGTGCGGGTGTCGGGCACTCCAACGCTAGCGGTTGTCCGGAACTGACACGTGAACCATTCGGGGTCAAGCAGTTTCGGCGCGGCGACAGGATCACGTTTCACGACCAGGGCTGCGTCGGCCGTGGCGAGGGCTGGTGCGGGCATCGCGCGTGAAACATCGATAAGCGCGCGAAGGGGTGATTTCCGCCAACCGCTCGGACCATAATTGTTTCATCGGGAAAACGGATATCCGAAATCATGTGTAACCCGAGAATCATCGGCCGGTGAGACGCCGGGCGACAATCGAATCAAAGGTGACATCAGATGAACACGTTCGCATTGCGTACGGCGATTACCTCGGCCGCGATCGCCGCCTTTTTTGCGCTCGGTTCGGGCGTCGTAGCGGCGGCACCGGCATTTCATGGGGACCCGAACACACCCGGCTCGCAGCTCCACGTCCACGCCGACCCCAACACCCCCGCCGACAACAACAGTTACCAGTGCGGGGCGATCGGCGTCGGCGGTGCCGGAGTCGGATCGAACGCTCCCGGACAAAGCGGGCAACTCAACGGCGTCTTCTTCGGCAGCGGCCCCGTCCAGGGTGGTTGCATCGGGAATGACGGGTCGGTGCACTTCCCGTCCGGACGTGCCGAGTAGTACGCGGCGCTCGGCCTGATCCGCACCCTGGCCGTCCGGTGCGTTGCACTGTGATTCGACATCTGTCAATATCGACGCATGTCGAATCAGAAGTTGTCGGACGGTGGTGCGTGTTGCTCGCCGCTCGCGCGTGAACCATTGACCGAGGACTGGGCCGGGGATCTGGCCCGGATGTTCAAGGCCCTCGGCGATCCGGTGCGCCTGCGCCTGCTGAGCCTGATCGCCAGCCACGCCGGCGGCGAAGCCTGCGTGTGCGATATCTCCGAGTCGTTCGACCTGTCGCAGCCGACGATCTCGCATCACCTGAAGGTGCTCCGCGCAGCCGGCCTGCTGGGCTGCGAGCGTCGCGGCACCTGGGTGTACTACTGGGTGATCCCGTCGGCGCTGCAGCAATTGTCTGCTGTGCTTCTGACCGAGAGCGGCACCGCCGTACCGTCCCCGACGTGCGCCGAGGCGCAGGCATGAGCGGGCCAATCACGACCGAACACCCGGCCGTCGTCGGGAAGCTTTCCACCCTGGACCGGTTCCTGCCGGTGTGGATCGGCGTCGCCATGGTCGCCGGACTGCTCCTCGGCCGGATGATCCCCGGACTCGGGGACGCCTTGAGCGCCGTCGAGATCGACGGCATCTCGTTGCCGATCGCCCTCGGCCTGCTGGTCATGATGTACCCGGTGCTCGCGAAGGTCCGCTACGACCGACTCGACACCGTCACCGGCGACCGCAGACTGCTCATCGGATCGTTGGTACTGAACTGGGTGCTCGGTCCGGCACTGATGTTCGCCCTCGCCTGGTTGCTCCTGCCGGATCTGCCGGAGTACCGCACCGGTCTGATCATCGTCGGCCTGGCCCGCTGCATCGCCATGGTCATCATCTGGAACGACCTCGCGTGCGGTGACCGCGAGGCGGCCGCCGTCCTGGTCGCGATCAACTCGGTGTTCCAGGTCATCATGTTCGCCGTGCTCGGCTGGTTCTACCTGTCCGTGCTACCCGGCTGGCTCGGCCTCGAGCAGACCACCATCGACACCTCACCGTGGCAGATCGCGAAGTCGGTGCTCATCTTCCTGGGCATCCCGCTGCTCGCCGGCTACCTCACCCGTCGCTTCGGCGAGAAGGCCAGAGGCCGCACCTGGTACGAGAGCACGTTCCTTCCCCGGATCGGGCCGTGGGCGCTGTACGGATTGCTGTTCACGATCGTGATCCTCTTCGCGCTGCAGGGTGACCGGATCACGTCCCAGCCGTGGGACGTCGTCCGGATCGCGGTCCCGCTGCTGGCGTACTTCGCGATCATGTGGGGCGGCGGCTACGCGCTCGGCGCCGTCATGGGCCTGGGTTACCAGCGCACCACCACTCTCGCGTTCACCGCCGCGGGCAACAACTTCGAACTCGCCATCGCCGTCGCCATCGCCACCTATGGTGCGGCGTCGGGCCAGGCGCTGGCCGGTGTCGTCGGACCGCTGATCGAGGTCCCCGTCCTCGTGGGGCTGGTCTACGTGTCGCTCGCGCTCCGTTCCCGGTTCCGCGCGTCCGCTACGGAAGGTTCGCTGTCATGACCAGGCCCAGTGTGTTGTTCGTCTGCGTCCACAACGCCGGACGCTCCCAGATGGCCGCCGGGTTCCTGGCCCACCTCGCCGGTGATCGGATCGAGGTCCGCTCAGCCGGGTCCGCGCCGGCCGCGACCGTCAACCCGGCAGCGGTCGAGGCCATGGCCGAGATCGGGATCGACATCTCCGGCCAATCCCCGAAGATCCTCACCGCCGGGGCCGTCGAAACCTCCGACGTGGTGATCACGATGGGCTGCGGCGACGCCTGCCCCGTCTTCCCTGGGGTCAGCTATCGGGACTGGGCGCTCGACGATCCGGCAGGCAAGGGCGTCGACGCGGTTCGTCCGATCCGCGACGAGATCAAGGCGCGAGTCGAAGCGCTGATCGCCGAACTCGTCCCCGCCTGAGACGCGAACCGGTACGAGTCGCCGGTCAGATCGCGGTCTCCTGCGTACCGTCCTTTTGACGGCAACCGGGGCCGCTCGCCTGCCGCGTGGCCCGGTCGCCCTGATCACCCCTCCACCTGCGATTCCACTACCCATGCCGCAATTTGTGCGCGTGAGTTGAATCCCAGCTTCGTCAGGAGATGTTCCACGTGCCCCTGTGCGGTGCGGGGCGATATCACCAGCCGCGCGGCGATCTCCTTGTTGGTCAGCCCCTCGGCGATGAGGGCGGCAACCTCACGCTCCCGCTTCGTCGGTGTGGGCGACGGACCGGCGGACGTCGGAGACGGCGAAACCTGCTCGCCCAGCGCGTAGGCGACTGCTGCGTCGAAGCCGAGCGCCGCACCCTTTCTGCGGGCCGCGGCGAAGGCCTGCTCACTCATCGCCTCTCGGGTCCGGCGTTCGCACTCGTCCTGGTACACGCTCATGCCGGGCACCAACACCGTCGAACTGCCCACCGATCGGATGCACTCGTCTGCGGCGCCCATCAATACGACCGCTCGTTCCATATTGTGTTCCTCCGCGGCGAGCCACGCGAGCGCCTGCAGGCACACACTGGCGCTGAGCCGGTCGTTCACGCGACGGTCGATCTGGAGAGCCTGCCCGAGGAGCTGCGACGCCCGTGCGCTCTCCCCGAGCCGCCACACCGCGACAGCCAGCGCCCACAGCGAATACGACCGATACACCGATTCGCCCTGCGCCTCGGTGATCGCGAGGACGCGCTCATGGCATTCGACGGCTCGTTCCGTGTCGTTCACGAGGTCGTGCGTCATGCCGAGACCCACGACTGCGGCGACCTCGTAGAGGTCGTTGCGTGCCGTGAACCCTCGGACAGCCTTCTCGAGATGTGCGCGGGCGTCGGAAAGGCGCCCGGCGAACAGTGCCGCGTAGCCGGCCGCGTGGTCGGCGTGCGCACGCACCAGCGGGTCGCTCGACTGAGCGGCAACCGCCTGCGCTTGCTCCGCCAGCGCGTCCGACACGGAAATGTCGCCCTGCACTCCGGCCAGCATACTGCCGGCGTAGAGCGCCTTGACGCGATCGCCGGTAGGCTCTGCCGGCGATCGAGCGAGGAGGCGACCGAGCCATCGCCGACCCTCGCTGAACAATCCCCGGGACAGCCAGAACGGGTACAGTGCGGCAGCGATCCGCAGTCCCGTTGCGGGACTGTCGGACATGCAAAAATCCAGCGCCTCACGGAGATTCGGTTGTTCCCGAGTCAGTCTGGCGATCAACGCGAGCTGCCGGGAACTGATCCATTCGGTTTCCGCCTCGACCGCCAGCCGCTCACACCAGTCGCGGTGTCGACGGCGAAGCGCGGTGTAGTCGCCCCTCTCCTGCATCTTTTCCCGCCCGTAGGCGCGCACGGTCTCGAGCATTCGGAACCGCACCGCGGAACCCGACTCTTCTCTCGTCAGGATCGACTTGTCGACGAGAAACGTCACGGTGTCGAGGAGGTCGTCTGCGTCGTCGCCATCGCAGACCTGTTCCGCGGCCTCGAGTTCGAAACTGCCCGCGAAAACCGAGAGCTGCGCCCACATCCGTTGTTCCGCAGGTGTGCACAGGTCGTAACTCCAGTCGATGCACATCCGCAACGTCTGCTGCCGGGAAGGCGCGTCCCTGCTGCCGCGAGTGAGGAGTAGGTAACGATCGGTGAGACGCTGCAGGATCTGATCGGGTGTCATCGCGCGTAGCCGGGCCGCCGCCAGTTCGATCGGTAGCGGCAGCCCGTCCAGCCGCTGACAGATTCGGGCGATGGTGACCTTGTTCTCCTCGGTGAGCTCGAATCCGGGGACTACGGCGGCGCCGCGTTCCGCGAAGAGGGTGACCGCATCGTTGCGGGGCAGTCCTTTCGGCAGGTGATCGGGATCCGGGACGGGCAACGGGGGAATAAGAAGGGCTGTTTCCCCACCGATTCCGAGCGGTTCGCGACTCGTCGCGAGAATTCGCAGCCGAGGGCACGTGCGCAGCAGGATTTCGGCGAGTTTCGCGGCCGCGTCCACCACCTGCTCGCAGTTGTCCAGCACGAGCAACACTTCACGCGGGGCAAGGAACTCGACGAGCACCTCGTGTGAAGGTCGCGCAGACTGGTCACGCAATCCCAGTGCGGCCGCTACGACCCCCGCGACCAGCGAATCGTCCAGCAGCTCAGCCAGTTCCACCAGTGTCACACCGTCTGAGAAGTTTCGTTTCGCTTTGGCGGCTGCACGCAGAGCAAGCCGGGTCTTTCCCACCCCGCCGATTCCGGTCAACGTCACCAGCCGCGACGTCGAGAGCAAGTTCGTCGCCTCGGCGAGTTCCGTGCGGCGGTCGACGAAACTGGTCAGCTCCAGCGGAAGTCCACCCGTTCGGCCCGAATCCGCCGGCGACCACGACGGCCGGACTGGCTCTACGCCATGCGCTGCCCCCGGTTCCGCATGCATTGCCATCTCGTCGACCGGGAAGCCGTGCTGCAGTTGGGACTCGCGGAGTTGCCGACCCAGTTCCACTGCGGAGGGGCGAGCGCCTACCTCTGCGGACATGGCATGTTCGATGACAGCGCTGACCCCCTCGGAAATGCCGTGTTCGCGCGGGTTCGGCACCGGCTCGGACGTGATCCTCAGGAACTGTGCCACCACCTGCTCACCGCTGCGGCGTTCGAACGCCGCATGACCAGTGATCGCCGCGAACAGGGTGGCGCCGAGGCCGTACACATCGGCGGCGGGACTCGGAGGCTCCCCGGCCACGACCTCGGGGGCGGTGAACGCCGGCGAACCCGTCACGACGCCGGCCGTGGTTTCGAACCCGCCGGCGATGTGAGCGATGCCGAAATCCGTCAGCGCAGGCTCGCCGTAGTCGGTGAACAGGATGTTCCCGGGCTTGACATCGCGATGCAGGATCCCGAGCCGGTGGGCAGTTTCGAGGGTGCCGGCAATCTTCACCCCGAGTCGCAACGCTTCGTCGAGCGGGAGCGGCCCGTGGCGCCGGATCCGCTCGTCGAGCGACCCCCCGGCGTGGTACGGCATCACGATGAAGGGCCGACCGTTATCGGTGACACCGGCGTGGAAAACATTGACGATATTGGGGTGACCGGTCAGCCGGCCGGCCGCACGCTGCTCACGCAGGAACCGTGCCCGATTCTCCTCGTCGAGGTCGGCGGTGAGGACCTTGACCGCCACGGTGCGGTCGAGCGCAGCCTGCGTGCACCGGTACACGACGCCGAAACCGCCGCGGCCGATCTCCTGGGCATCCTCGAATCCGGCCGCCGCCAACTCCGCCGTGACCGAACCGGACACGTCGCGTTGCGTCGCGAACGGATCGACGTCCGTCATCGACTACATCGATTCATCCCGCTCGAGGCACTGCCAAACGAATGCCACACTGCTCACCTCTCGACGATGTACCCCAGGATATCGCCGCGCCGCACCGCTGCGAAGTCGACGAGAATGGTGAACACGGGGTTGGCTGCACAACCGAAGGCGAACCGAGTGGCTCGGAATGAGCCACCCGGTCGCTCTCAGCTCGTGCGCTGGCACACACGTCCTGGTCGTTATCGAAGCGACCGCAAGCCCACGCGGAGCTCGTTTACCAAATGCTGGGGCTGCTCCCAGGCGGCGAAGTGCCCGCCCTTGTCGAGCTTGTTGAAGTGGATGAGGTTGGGGTAGGCCTTCTCTGCCCAACTGCGCGGTGCCTGATAGAGCTCGTCGGGAAAGACGCTCACGGCAACCGGGATGGAGACGCTACCCGCGGCGAAGAACGGGGCATTGTTCTCCCAGTAGAGACGAGCCGCCGACAACGCCGTGTTCGTCAGCCAGAACAGGGTGATGTTGTCGAGGATGTCGTCTCGCGTCAGACCTTCAGGCTGTCCCGCGAAGACCCGCGAGATCAGCGCCAAACTCGCCGGGTCGTGGTCGATCATGAACGCGGCCAGACCGACGGGCGAATCCGCCAATCCGATCAGTGTCCCCGGCCGCGACCCCATCTCCACGGCGTAGCCGATGTGCTGATAGAAGAATGCGAGCTGGTCGCACGCAGCCTGTTCGTCGTCGGACAGATCGGCGGGCACGGGATGCCCGGTGAGGAGCGCCTGGTCGATCTCGGGTGGAACCACCTTGGCCATGTTGGTGTGAATGCCGAGCAGTTCCGGCGGCCCCTGCACCGCCATCGCCTCTGTCACGATCGCACCCCAGTCCCCGCCCTGTGCCACGTACCGGTTGTACCCGAGGCGCTTCATCAGCTCTACCCAGGCACGTGCGATGCGGTCGGGGCCCCAGCCGGTCGTCGTGGGCTTGCCCGAAAATCCGTAACCGGGCATCGACGGAATCACCAGATGGAAAGCATCCGACGCGTCACCACCATGGGCGGTGGGATTGGTCAGGGGGTCGATGATCTTCAGCTGCTCGACGATCGAACCGGGCCACCCATGTGTGACGACGAGCGGCAACGCATCCTCGTGCTTCGAGCGGACGTGAATGAAATGAATGTCCAACCCGTCGATCTCAGTGATGTACTGCGGCAGAGCATTCAGCTTCGCCTCGACCTTGCGCCAGTCGTATTCCGAGGCCCAGTACTGCGCCAGTGCCTTGCTCGTCGCGAGCGGTGTGCCCTGCGACTGATCTGCGACGGTTTCCGTTTCGGGCCAGCGGGTGGTCTCGATGCGCTCACGCAGTGCCTCGAGTTCGGAGTCGGGGAACTGGACTGTGAACGGCCGGATGGTGACGTCGGTTGTGAAAGACATGAAGGGTTTCCTTGCTGTGTTGGTTGTTGGTCGAGAAGGGTTTTCGTTGGATTGGCGCCGCTTCTGACGGGACCAGGGAGCGGTGACGTTGGTTCGGCCCTCAGGGGAGCGTTCGACGGTGCGACCGTCTACCTCGGGGTGCTGCTGCCCCAGCCGTCGAGGATCTCGTTGCCGATGGTGATTTCGGCGCGGCGGTCCTGCCTCTGGTGGCGTTGACGGTCGTGCCGGCGCTGCTGCATGGTGTTGTCGTGATCGCGGGGGATGTCGTGGCTGGCGACGGCTGCGAGGGGGATGGGCGTCGGCGTGCTGGTGGATGCGGCCGCGACGCCGGCGGGGATGATGGCGAGTGCGGCGGCGGCGACTCCGACGGTGGCGAACCGCTTCCAGGAGGTGCTGGTGGTGTGTGTCTTGATGTGGTGTTGGTGTGTGCTGTTCATGCCGATAAGACTCGCAATTGCGCGGCGAGTGGGACGGCGAAGATCTACGTGCTTCACTACCCGCATTTCCTACGCAGGTACCCGCGGGGACCAGCGAAGCCCTCGATGAGTTCAGCCCGGGTCCGCACCCAACGCAGCGGGGGCACTGCCCGAACTACGGATTTCGGGACTCGATGCTCTCCTCGCGGGCGATCCAGGCGGCAAGCTGCGCGCGGGATCGATGCCCGGTCTTCGTGAGGATGCGATCTACATGTCCTTCTGCGGTACGGGGCGAGATAACCAACCTTTCCGCGATCTCCTTGTTCGTCAGTCCCTCGGCCACCAGCTTTCCCACTTCTTTTTCACGAGGTGTGAGTTTCACCTTCGCTGCAGGAGTGGCCGGCGCCGGCTTGGACGTGCGCTTTTGCAACGCGAATTCGATCGACGCGAGGTGTTCGAGACGCTCACCGGCCCGGGATTCTTTCTCGAACGCAGAGTCACCCAGCAGCTGACGGGTGCGTTGTTCGTAAGAAGTCCGCGTACGGATCAACGTGTCGTTTCCGAAGAGTGGAGTGCTCCCCATCTCGCCGCACAGTGTGCGCCCGATACCGAGCAGGCGGGCGGATCGGACGGGGTTTGCTTCCTCGATCGCGATCCACGCCAGAATCTCGGTGCATGTACTCACGCCCAACCAGTCGCTCAATGACTGCTTCAGTTCGAGCGCTTCTTTCAACGAGTCCGAAGCTTGCGGGTACTTGCGCTGGGTCCACAGGGCAAGTCCGCGGGCCCACAGCGCCCATGACGTCGAGAAGTGCTCCTTCAGCGACTTGCCTGAGGCGATGGTGTCGTCCGCCCAGGCAAGGGATTGTTCCAGGTTTCCGGACAGGCAGTGCACTAAAGCGAGCTGAGCGCCGCCCAGCAGTGTCAGGGAGTTGACTTCCCCTGACTCTGCGTGAAGTGCCATGCCGGCAGTCAGATACTCCAGCGCGACGTCGAGATTTCCGTTTCCGAGCATCTCCGCCGCACCCCGGAACTGAACTGCAAACGCCTGGGCGGTTCGATCACCGATCGCTTCCGCGACTGCGCTGCATTCCAGCAAATACTGCTTGGAGGTCGGGTTGTCGCCCTGAACCATGGCGTTCCACGCGATCACCCAGAGCGCTTTCGCCCTCTCACTGCTCGGCTCCCGGTCGGCCTCCAAGGCCCGGGTCAGCCAGTACCGCCCGTCGCGCAGCAGGCCACTCGCGTTCCAGAAGAACCACAACGCACCCGCCATCCGAAGACCGGTTCGGGCCTCCCCGGGGGTGGACAGGCAGTACTCCAGCGCCGCCCGCAGATTCGCCCGCTCGTGCCGCATACGACGGTTCCATACCAGCTGCCCTGACCCCAGTGACTGGCTCTCGCTGCGTTCGACCAAACGCAGGAAGTAGTCTCGATGATTCCTGCGCCACGCATTCGCGTCGCCGTGCTCGGCAAGTTTCTCGGCCGCGTAGTCCTTGATGCTTTCCAACAGTTTGTATCGAACGGTGGATCCGGATTGAACGGTGGAAATGACCGACTTTTCGACAAGACTGGAGATCAGGTCAAACGCGTCCGGAACGATGTCCGGATCGGTGCAGACGCTCTCGACCGCATCGAAATCGAACCCGCCCGCGAAGACGGACAGCCGCGCCCACAGGGCTTGTTCCTCCGGCGAGCACAGATTGAAGCTCCAATCGATGGCGCCACGCAGCGTTTGATGCCGTACCGGTCCGCCACGGTTTCCTCGCGTCAGAATTTCGAAGAGTGCGCCCTCGCGCGACAGGACGCGGTCGAGGGGAAGGGACCTGATCCGGACCGCTGCGAGTTCGATCGCCAGAGGGATGCCGTCCAGCCGCTGGCACAGGCGGGCAACCTCCAGGCGGCTCACGTCGTCGAGGGTGTATCCGGGGACGACGGAGGCAGCGCGTTGCTCGAAAAGATCGACCGCCTCGGAATGAAAGCTCTTGGCGTTCTGTCCGTCGGCGAGTTGAGCTTCGTCGGGGACCGGCATGGGGGGTACCTCGAACACGGTCTCACCCAGCACACCGAGAGGCTCCCGACTGGTTGCCAGGATCTCCACACGGTCCGACCGCCGAACAATCTCGGCGGCGACGCTTCCGCTCGCCTCGATCAAGTGCTCGCAGTTGTCCAAAACGATGAGTGCATGTCTTCCACCGAGGAATTCGAACAGGTAGTGACTACCGTCCGCATTCATTCCGTCTCGAATGTCGAGCGCCTCGGCAATCGCGCTGACGACAAGGTCTGGAGTGGAGATCGCGGCGAGATCCACAAACCAGACGCCGCCGGTGTAGGTTCTGCGCACTTCCGAGGCGACGCGGCACGCCAGCCGGGTTTTCCCTACCCCACCAAATCCGGTGAGGGTCACTATCCGGGAATCCGACAGACGCGCCTTGACTGCGGCTACTTCATTGCGGCGTCCGACGAAACTTGTCACTTCGCGAAAGAATTCGTGTGCATGGGAGACGAGTTGGTGAGGCGGCGGCACCCTCACGTCCTCCTTTGGCTGCACGGCTCCCGCTTCGGCGTGCAGTGCCATCTCGTCGACGGGAAAACCATGGAGGCGTTGAGATGCTCGGAGTTGCTGACCGAGTTCCGTGGCGGAGGGTCGGCCCTCCGAGGTGCCGGACATGGCACGTTCGATGATCGTGCTGACGTCCTCGGGAATGCCGTGCTTCCGTGGGTCCGGACCGGGCTCGGCGGCAATCCTCAGGAACTGGGCCACCACCTGCTCCCCGCTACGGCGTTCGAAGGCAGCGTGACCGGTCATCGCAGCGAACAACGTGGCGCCGAGGCCGTACACGTCGGCAGCGGCACTCGGGGGTTCGCCGGTCACCACCTCGGGGGCAGTGAACGCCGGCGAACCCGTCACGACGCCGGCGGTGGTCTCGAACCCGCCGGCGATACGGGCGATGCCGAAATCTGACAGTGCCGGCTCGCCGTAGTCGGTGAGCAGGATGTTTCCAGGCTTGACGTCGCGGTGAAGGATCCCGAGGCGGTGGGCAGTCTCGAGGGCACCGGCCATCTTCACCCCGAGTCGCAGCGCTTCGTCGAGCGGGAGAGGTCCGTGGCGGCGGATCCGCGTGTCGAGTGAGTCCTGGGCGTGGTACGGCATGACGATGTACGGCCGACCGTTGTCGGTGACGCCCACATGGAGGACATTGACGACATTGGGGTGCCCGGTCAGCCTGCCCGCGGCGCGCTGCTCGCGGACGAAACGCTCCCGGTTCTGCTCGTCGACGTCGGCGGTGAGGACCTTGACCGCCACAGTGCGGTCGAGGGCCGCCTGGGTGCAGCGGTATACGACGCCGAAACCGCCGCGGCCGATCTCTTGTGCGTCCTCGAATCCGGCAGCCGCCAGATCGGCCGTGACCGAACCCGACGCGTCGCGTTGCGTCGCGAAGGGATCGTCGTCGGTCATCGACCGGATCGATTCTTCCGGTCCGAGCCACTGTCGAAGTGCACCACCGCTGGCCTCTCGAGGAGATACCCAAGGATATCGCCGACGGCCCCCATCCGATGGCCGACTTTACGACCCACTCGGGCAGAGTTTTCTCGAGATTCCCAACTTTTCCCCCGAGAACCGAGTAGCCCTGCACATCGGCGGGTACCCGGATTCCACGCTGCACCCGGGCTCGACGGCCCCGGGCAGCCAGGCCCCCTGACCGGTCCCCCTCGGCTGGGAGGCCGTCCGCCGCTCGTGGCCGGGGACGCCCCCCTCTTCCTCGGTCGCGGGCGGCTCGTCGTGCGCCTGCACGTGCGGTCAGTCTTGAAGACCGGCCTCCGGCGCCGTTCCCGGCCAACGGAAGCCGCAGAATACTGTAGTCGTTCACACGACCCGCCGAAGCCGAAACACGGTTGTCATTTTCTGCGCACCTTGCACATCGAATGGGCGCTCGCATAGTCACTTTGACGTTGACGACGCATCAAAGGTAGGCCACGATCATGCGACAACCGGGCTGCGGCCCCGCGTCGTGACCCGACAAAGGTCGCTACTCGGCCGTCCTCGCCCGCAACACTTCCGAGGTATTCGCCGCAAGTAGTTCGATACAAGGAGTCGCACGTGGGCGCTGCGCAGATCGTGTTCTTAGTCGGCCTTGCTTCTCTCATCGTGGCCATGGCGCTACGCAAGAACGTCATGATCCCCGCGATACTCGCGACATTTGCCACGGCACTTGCGTACAGCGGCAGCGTCCCGAATGCCATCATGTCGGTGTTCCGGGCCACCATCACTTCCGGCACCGCGCTGTTCGAGATCTTCATCGTCATCGCCGCGGTGACTTCGATGCTCGCGGCGATGCGGGCGATCGGTTCCGATGAGGTGATGGTGCGCCCCATCAGTCGGTGGATGGTCAATGGCCGCGTCGCATACATCGTGTTGTTCGTCTTCACCTATCTTCTCTCGTTGTTCTTCTGGCCGACCCCGGCACTGGCCCTGATCGGTGCGGTCCTACTTCCTGCCGCGATCAAGGTGGGTCTGCCACCGCTCGGAGCCGCGGTGATTCTCGCGATCTCCGGGCAGGGGATGTCGATCGCCTCCGACTACGTGATCGGTCTTGCGCCGTCGATTTCCGCGAGCGGCGCAGGAGTTCCCGCCGATGACATCGCCGACCGTGCCCTGGTGATCTCATTGATCGTCGGTGTCACCGCGGCGGTGCTCGCCTACTTCCTGACCGTCCGCCGCAGGATGCGCACGGACGCAGTTCCGGGCACCGACCCGATCGGCGGAACCGTGCATCCCCCCGGTGGTGTCGGTGGTACGCCCGGTGGCACGTCTGCCGGTTTCTCACCGAGCCCGGACGTCGCGGTCTCACCCACCGTCACGGACGTGCTCGACGAGGAACTGCCCGGCTTCGAGGACGACGGAACGAGAATCACGGATCGCCCGTCACTGACCCGCGCATGGGCGATCGGCGTGCCCGCCGCGTTCCTCGCCGTCCTGGCCTACATGTTGGTCGGTCGTTTCACCGACCTCGTCCCCTGGGAGGACGGTGGCGGCGCGTCCCTGGTGGGAGGCACGGCAATCATCCTGATGGCCCTCGTGACCGTCACGTCACGACGATCCGAGGCTCTCGAATTCTGTGCCACCCACTTCATCGACGGTCTGTCGTACGCCTTCAAGGCGATGGGAATCATCCTTCCCGTCGCAGGTTTCGTGTACGTCGGCATTCCCGATTATTCGGGCGCCATTCTCGGACTCGACGACGACACCACCGGTCCGGCCTTCCTCTTCGACACCGTGGAACGCGTGCAGCCGTACATCCCCGACAACGGCGTATTCGTCGCGCTCAGCATGCTCTTCATCGGGATGGCGGTCGGTCTCGACGGTTCGGGGTGGGCCGGCCTACCCCTCACCGGCGGATTGGCTGCCGCGCTGGCGCCGCAGTCCGGGATGGACACCGCGACCTTGGCGGCCATCGCCCAGAACGGCGCCACGTGGACGGGCGGGGGAACTCTCGTGATCTGGTCGTCGCTGGTGGTGGTCGCCGGATTCTGCCGGATACCGGTGGCCGAACTGGTCCGCCACCTCGTCGTCCCGGTGATGGCCGGATTGCTGCTGGCCACGGGAGCCGCCGTCGTCATCTGGTAGCGGCTCATCGCCGAACAAGGTTTCCGTTCAACCCCTGACATGGAAGGACATTACGAAATGAGCTCGGTCCCGTTCCGCTACGACCCCGCCCGGTGCGCACTGATCGTCATCGACATGCAGAACGATTTCTGCTCTCCCGACGGGTCGCTGGCACAGAGGGGTTTCGACGTGACCGCCCCGGTGGCGATGGCTCCGCGACTGGAGCACCTCGTCGCGTCCGCGCGCACGGCCGGGGTCCGGGTGATCTTCGTACGCACCCTGCACGACGAAGCCACCGATACACCCCAGTGGCTCGGCCGTGTGGGCGAGGGACCGGACGCGGCACGCACCGGAATTACCTGCCGCACAGGAACACCCGGAGCAGGCTACTATGCCGTCGCTCCGCACGACGGCGACGTGGTGATCACGAAGAACCGGTTCAGCGCATTCGTCGGCACCAACCTCGACCTCACTCTGCGTTCCCTCGGCATCGATTCCCTGCTCTTCACCGGCGTCGCCACCGAGGTGTGTGTCGAGTCGAGTCTGCGGAGCGCGCTGTTTCACGAATACTGGGTTTCGCTCGTCGAAGACTGCGCTGCCACCTACAGTCGAACAGCCCACGACGCTTCGGTGTCCGTCGTCGCACAGAACTTCGGCACCGTGATCACGGCCGAGAAGCTCGCGACGTTCTGGACTGCAGGATTGTGAACGGCTTCAGTCGGCGACGGGCGCGTTGAGCGACCGTCAGATTTTCGCCGGAGTCCAGTCGGGTGCCTCGACGAGGGCGACCTGCTTCAGGAGTGTCGCCGCCCGGCCGACGCCTTCGAGGGAATTGACGAGTGCGTCCTCGTGCTCGATGTTGAGGGTGCCGTCGTATCCGACCGCGCGGAGGTTGTAGACGAAGTCCGCCCAGAACGTGGCACCGGCCGGGTGGCCGACACCGAGGGTGACGTAGTTCCAGGCCCGACCCAGCGGATCGGTCAGCGGCCCGGTGTCGAGGAGTCCATCACGCTGCGCGGTCCAGGAGTTGATGCGGATGTCCTTCGCATGCACGTGGAAGATCGACGTTCCGATCGCGCGAATGACGGTGGGGATGTCGGCGCCCATCCACATCAGGTGGCACGGGTCCAGGTTCGCGCCCACCACGTCGGCACCCGCGCTGTCGATCAGCCGGAGCATCGCCGAAGCGTTGTGCACGAGTTGACCTCCGCACGCTTCGACAGCGAGCTTGACGTCGTGATCCCGGGCGAAGGCCGCGAGCTCCTTCCAGTAAGGAATCGCGACCTCGTTCCACTGATAGGCGAGGACATCGAGGTTCTCCAGCGGCCACGCCATGGTGATCCACTCCGTACAACTAGTACGTTCTAGTACTCCTATTTGTCAAGACATTCTCAGCTGTGACTGTGCAATGGTGTTCCCGCGAGAGCGAGGTGTGCCTCGCCGAGCGCTTCGGCCTGAGTGGGGTGCGCATGAACGAGGGTGGCGACGTCGTCGGGGTAAGCGCCCCAGTTGACGATCAGTTGGGCCTCACCGATCAGTTCGCCCACGCGTTCCCCCACCATGTGGATCCCGACGACCGGTCCCTCCGTGGCTCCGGCGCGCACCAGTTTGACGCCGCCGCTGGTTCCGAGGATCTGACTCTTGCCGTTGCCGGCGAGGTCGTAGACGACGGTGGCGACGTCACCGTGCCGCTCGCGGGCCTGGTCTTCGGTGAGCCCGACCGACGCGACCTCCGGTTTGGAGTACGTCACCCGGGGGATGCCACTGTCCTCGATCGGTGTCGGAGTCAGGCCGGCGATCGTTTCCGCGACGAAGATGCCCTGCTGGAATCCGCGATGCGCGAGTTGCGGTCCGGCGACGATGTCACCGACCGCGTACACGTCCGGCTGCGAAGTGCGCAGGGAGTCGTCGACCGTGACGAAACCGCGGGAGTCGAGTACGACGCCGTTCTCGGTGAGCCCGATGTCGGGGGTCCGGGGTCCGCGGCCGACCGCGACGAGCAACAGGTCCGCCTCGATCGTGTCGCCCGACTCCACCGTGACGCTGACCGTGCTCTCGTCCTGGACCGCTTTCGCGAATCGGGTGGCGGTCATGATCGTGATGCCGCGTTTGCGGAGGGCCCGGGTGAGTTGCTTCGACGACCACTTGTCCTCTGCGGCGACGAGCCGGGGCAGCGCTTCGACGATCGTGACGTCCGCACCCAACGATGCCCAGATACTGGCGAATTCGACCCCGATGACACCGCCACCGAGTACGACGACGCGCTTCGGCAGCTCCGGAAACGTCAATGCTTCGTCGCTCGTGAGGATTCGGCCGCCGATCTCGAGTCCGGGCAGGCCCCGGACCTGGGAGCCGGTCGCGAGGACCAGGGACGCGCCGGTGATCGTGCGATCGCCGACGTGGACGGTGCGGCCCCCGCCGTAGCGACCGGTGCCGTGCACCACCTCGATCTTGTGGCTGCGAACCAGCCCCTGCAGGCCCTTGTACAGGCGTTCGACCGTCGCGTTCTTGTACGCATGGACACCGCCGAGGTCGATTCCGTCCAGCGTCGCACCGATCCCGAGGGCCGACGCGTGCGTGACGGTGTCGGCGACCTCGGCGGCGTGCACGAGCGCCTTCGTGGGGATACACCCTCGGTGCAGGCAGGTGCCGCCGACCTTGTCCTCTTCGATCAAAGTGACGGTCTTGCCCAGTTGCGCGGCGCGGAAGGCGCAGGCGTACCCGCCGGATCCACCGCCGAGAATCAGGACGTCCGGTTGGTCGGACATGGGAAAACTCCCTCGGTCGGGCACGCCATGGGACGTGCAGCAGAAGGTCGAAGTGGTCTGGGTTTCAGCTCAGTGCGATCAACGTCAACGGGTCCGACAGAATCTGACCGATGGCCGCGAGGAATCTCGATCCCTGCTCGCCGTCGACCAGTCGATGGTCGAACGACAGGCTCAGTGTGGTGACCGACCGCAACGCGATCTCGCCCCGGTATTCCCACGGCTGCCTGCGGATCGCCCCGAAGCACAGGATCGCCGCCTCGCCGGGGTTGAGGATGGGCGTGCCCGCGTCGATTCCGAAGACGCCGACATTGGTGATCGTGATCGTGCCGTCGGCCAGATCGGCGGGCCCGGTCTTGCCCTCCTTCGCCGTGGTCGTCAGATCCGACAGGGCGATCGCGAGGTCGCGCAGACCGAGGGTGTGGGCGCTCTTGATGTTCGGCACCATCAGCCCCCGCGGGGTGGCGGCCGCGATGCCGAGATTCACGGAGCGTTTGACGACGATCTCCTGAGCGTCCTCGTCCCAGGACGAATTCAGGGTCGGGTTGGTGCGCAGCGCCACGAGCAATGCCTTGGCCACCAACGTCAGTGGTGTCAGGCGCACGTCGGTGAAGTGCTTCGTTTCGCGCAGCTCAGCCAAGAGGTCGATCGTCGGGGTGACGTCCACCGTGACGAACTCGGTGACGTGCGGGGCGGTGAATGCGCTGCGGACCATTGCTGCGGCGGTGTGCTTGCGGACGCCCTTGATCGGGATGCGTTCCTCGTCGGCGTCCGGTGGGACCGTCGCCGCCGACGTCGTCACCGAGGCGGCGGTGCGGTGGCGCTCGAGGTCGTCCCTGGTGACTTCACCGTGCACCCCGGTTGCGTCCACTTCGGTGAGGTCGACTCCGTGTTGCTTCGCGGCGAACCGCACCGGGGGAGAGGCCAACGGCCGCGACGTGCGCGGCGCCGGGGTGACATCGACCCGGGTTCCCGCCGGACGCCGCTGCCGGCGCCTGCTGGACGAATCCTCGGCCACGCCGTAGCCGACCAGGACCGGGGTCCGCTCGGCCGGGGCCGCGGGAGTGGTCGGCTCGGGCGCGTCCGCCGGGTCCTCGCCGGCGACCGCGACGTCGATGAACGGGCTGCCGACGTCGACGGTTGTCCCCTCCTCGGCGTGCAACGCGACCACCGTTCCGGCGTAGGGCGAGGGCAACTCCACGGAGGCCTTCGCCGTCTCGACCTCGGCGATGATCTGGTTGAGCGTCACGGTGTCGCCGACCCTCACCAGCCAGGTCAGCAGTTCGGCGTCGGTGAGGCCCTCGCCGAGGTCGGGCAGCAGGAATGTCTTGACAGTGGGCATGGAAAACTCCTGGTTCCTACGCGGTGAAGGTGCGGTCGACGGCGTCGAGGATGCGGTCGACGTCCGGCAGGAAGTGCTCCTCGAGTTTCGCCGGCGGATACGGGACGGTGAAGCCGCCGACGCGGGCCACCGGCGCTTCGAGGTGATAGAAGCAGCGCTCGCTGATGCGGGCCGCGATTTCGGCACCGATCCCGAGGAACACGGGTGCCTCGTGGGTAACGACCAGGCGTCCGGTGCGCTGCACGGACTCGGCGACGGTGTCGACGTCGAGCGGGGAGATGGACCGCAGATCGATCACTTCGATCGACCTACCTTCGTCCGCAGCGACTTTCGCGGCTTGGAGTGCCGTCGTCACGAGCGGCCCGTAGGCGACGACGGTGGCGTCGGTGCCCGGAGCGACCACCCGGGCCTTGTGCAGGGGACCCGTCTCGGCGGCCGGGTCGATCTGCCCCTTCTCCCAGTAGCGGCGCTTGGGTTCGAAGAACAGCACCGGATCGTCCGACGCGATCGCCTGCTGAATCATCGTCTGCGCGTCGGCGGCGGTGCTGCAGGTGACGACGCGAAGACCCGCGGTCGCGGCGAAATATCCCTCCGGCGACTCGGAGTGATGCTCGATCGCACCGATGCCGCCGCCGTACGGGACGCGGATGGTGATCGGCATCTTCACGTTGCCGCTCGTGCGGTAGTGCAGTTTGGCGACCTGCGAGACGATCTGGTCGAAGCCGGGGTAGATGAACCCGTCGAACTGGATCTCGCACACCGGGCGGTATCCGCGCATCGCGAGACCGACTGCGGTGCCGATGATCCCGGATTCGGCGAGCGGAGTGTCGATGACACGGTTGGGACCGAAGTCCTTCTGCAGTCCGTCGGTGATGCGGAAGACGCCGCCGAGTTTGCCGATGTCCTCTCCCATGAGCACGACCTTCGGGTCGTTCTCGAGGGCGCGGCGCAGGCCGGCGTTCAGGGCCTTGCCGAGCGGGAGCGTGGTCGGGGCGGCCGCGGAGATGGCTGTGCTCATGCGTCGGTTCCTTCGAAACTGTCGAGGTAGGCGGCGAACTGGCGCCGCTCTTCGTCGACGAGGGGATGAGGCTCGGCGTACACGTTGTCGAACAGGGACATCGGCTCGGGTTCGACGGTCTCGAGGCACCCGCGGCGCAACGCCGCTGCCGTGTCGTCGGCGCGCTGCTGCACGGCGGCGAGGTAGTCGTCGTCGATCGCGCCCGCCGACTCGAGCAGGGCGCGGATGCGGTCGAGGGGATCCTTGCGTTTCCATTCCTCGTCGAGCGCGGCCGGCCGGTACCGGGACGGGTCGTCGGACGTAGTGTGCGGGCCCATCCGGTAGGTGACCGCCTCGATCAGGGTGGGTCCGCTGCCTTCCCGTGCCCGTTCGAGCGCGGCCCGGGTCACGGCGATCACGGCGAGGACGTCGTTGCCGTCGACGCGCACGCTGGGAACCCCGAAGCCCCGGCCCCGCGCGGCGATACTCACCCGCGATTGCAGACTGACCGGTTCGGAGATCGCCCACTGATTGTTCTGGCAGAAGAACACCACGGGCGCGTTGAAGCTCGCGGCGAACCCGAAGGCCTCGGAGATATCGCCCTGACTGGTGGCGCCGTCGCCGAAGTAGGTGATCGCGGCGCCGTCGGAGCCGTCGAACTGCATTCCCATCGCGTACCCGGTGGCGTGCAGCGCCTGCGCGCCGACGATGATCGCGGGGGTCGTCATGTTGTATTCGAACGGGTTCCAGCCCGAGTGCGTCGAACCCCGCCAGAATCTGAGCATGTGGGGGGGTCGACGTCGCGGCAGTACGCGACACCGTGTTCGCGGTAGCTGGCGAACACGAAGTCGTCCGGACGGAGGGCGCGCGCCGACCCGACCTGCGCGGCTTCCTGCCCCAGCAGCGGAGCCCACAGCCCCAGTTCGCCCTGACGCTGCAGCGCGGTCGCCTCCGCATCGATGCGCCGCACCACGACCAGGTCTTCGTACAGCGCACGCACCGCGGTGATGTCGACATCGTCTACGTACCGGGTGTAGTCCGGATGCTCCACTCGCGCACCGGTTTCGGTGACCAGCTGCACCACATCGTCATTGTCGAACACGAAAACCTCCGAAAGTGATGTACCGGGAGAGCTCGCCACCCGCGAGTGACCGTGTCGGTCAGAATGTTGCATTCACACAATCATCAGGATTCATCATGCGCAAGTGTTGTCACTCCAAATAAGCAGAATGCTCAAGGCTCGGGCTTCGATCTCTGGCATACTGCGCTACATGACGAAACTCGATCGGACCGACGCCCGGCTACTGCTCGCCCTGTGCGACGCCCCACGCGCCACCGGGGTGCAGCTGGCCTCGCTGCTGGGGATGGCACGGAATACCGTGCAAGCACGGATGTCTCGCTGGGAGGAGCAACGAGTGCTCGCACCGGTCGACCGCTGCGTGTCACCCCGCGATCTGGGATACCCCCTGCAGGCGTTCGTCACCGCGGTGGTCGATCAGCATCGCCTCGAGGACGTCATCGAACACCTGCGGGACATCGCCGAGGTCGTGGAGGTCGTCGGCATCTCCGGGGCGGCGGACCTGCACATCGGCGTGGTCGCCGTCGATGCCGACGATCTGTATCGGGTCGCCGGCCTCATCCTCGCCGTGCCCGGGATCGAGCGCACCACCGTGTCCGTCGCGATGCGCGATGCCATCCCCTACCGCACCCGGCCGCTGCTCGAGCGGATCGCCGAGGAGCAATGACGAAGGCGCTGCCGTCGACCGCCCGGCAGCGCCTGTTCTCCGATCAGTGGTGTGCCGCGACGACCTCCCCGCCGACGTCTTCGGCACTGCGAGTGGGACTTACCCGCGATCTGAGCACGAGAACCAGCACCACGGCGACGAGCATGACCGCCCCGACGACCCACAGGCCTGCGCGTGAGTTGCCGGTGGCGTCGAACAGCCATCCCGTGACGTACGGAGCCCCGAAACCGCTCGTGTTGCCCACCGAGTTGACGACGGCGATGCCTGCAGCGGCGCCCGCGCCGGTGAGGAACGTGCTGGGCAGGTACCAGAACACCGGCAGGGCACAGAACACACCGACCGCGTTGACGGTCACCGCGATCATCGTCGTGAGCGGCGACTGCATGTACAGGGCGATCGGAATGGAGACGGCTCCGATCAGGGTGGGGATGGCGACGTGCCAGATCCGCTCCCCGGTCCGGTCGGAGTGCCTGCTCCACAACACCATTGCGACAGCACCGGCCGCGAACGGGACCGCGACGATCAACCCGGTGGTGACCAGCGAGAAGTCGGTGTCGAATGTCTTCTTGAAACCGGCGACGATGCTGGGCAGGAAGAAGCTGAGCGAGTACAACCCGTAGGTAATTCCGAAGTAGACGAGCCCCAGCATCCACACGCGGGAGTCCGTCAGCGCCCGGCGCACCGACATGTGAGAGCCGGATTCGGATGCCTCGGATTCGAGTTCGTGTGTGAGCCACGCCTTTTCGTCCTCGTCCAGCCACTTGGCCTGCGAGGGCCGGTCCGTCAGGTAGAACCAGGTGACCACCGCGAGCGCGACGGCGGGGATCCCCTCGAGCAGGAACATGACCCGCCACCCGGACAGTCCGAACAGCCCGTCCCAGTATTGAATGATGGCGCTCGACAGCGGGGCGCCGAGCGCCGACGACACCGGGAGCGCGAGAAGGAACAGGCCCATCAGCCGGACCCGATAGGCCCGGGGAAACCACAGCGTCAGGTAGAGCAGAACACCCGGGAAGAATCCCGCCTCGGCGATACCCAACAGCATGCGCAGCGCGTACAGCGAGCCGGCATTGGGCACGAAGGCCATCGCCGCCGCGATGATTCCCCACGTGAGCATGATCCGGGCGATCCACCGGCGCGCCCCGAACCTGTGCAATGCGAGATTGCTCGGCACTTCGAACAGGAGGTATCCGATGAAGAAGAGCCCGGAGGCCAGACCGAACATGGTCTCGGTGAGTCCGAGTTCCTCGCTCATCGTCAGCTTCGCCAGCCCGATATTGGTCCGGTCGAGATAGTTGACGAAGTAGGCCAGGCCGAGGAACGGAATGAGCCGCCGGGCGACCTTCCGGACCACCCTCGCCTCGATCTCGGGTTGCTGCAGTACAGACGACATGAATGACTCGGCTTCCTGAAGATTGGGCGCCCGACGGGGGCGACGTGATGTGGACCACTGTATGAGCCGGATCGCTTCGAAACTATGGAGAAATCACCCATGCGGCGACTGGATGAATGGAGAGAATCGGCCTCGGCCGCAGCTACCGTGAGCATTCCGGACCGCCGCGCGTCACGGCTCGACAGCAAGCCGTGCGCGTCGGGGGTTCGCGCGAAAAGCAGGTTACGAGAAGATCTTTCCTGGATTCAGGATTCCGTGTGGGTCGAGGGCGTTCTTCACCGATCGATGCATGCCCAGGACGACCGGATCGAGTTCCTGGGCGAGGCCGTCCATCTTCAGCAGACCGACACCGTGCTCGCCGGTGACCGTGCCGCCGAGTTCCAGTGCCGCGTCGATGATGTCCGTGAACGCGGCCTGCGCGCGGACGCGGGCCGCCTCGTCGTCGCGGGGTGTGATCAGGAGCGGGTGCAGGTTTCCGTCGCCGGCGTGTGCGATGTTGGCGATGGTGGTCTCGTGGGCGATGCCGATCTGTTCGATGCGCGCAAGCATCTCGGGGACAGCCCGTTTCGGTACGCACACGTCTTCGGTGAGGACCGGTCCGAGTCGCTCCATCGCGGGGTAGGCCAGACGACGCGCAGCGAACAACGCGTCGGCTTCCTCCTGGTCGGTGGAGACGGCAGACCAGGTGGCTCCGGCTTCCTCGAAGCACGACAGCATCTTCTCCGCTTCCTGGTCGCCGACGACTCCCGCGGTGTCGATGCGGCCGAGCAGAACGACGTTCGCCTCCACCGACAGGCCCATCTTCTTCCAGGCGTCGACGGCGATGAGGCACTGTTTGTCCACCAGTTCGAGCGCCGACGGGGTCAGTCCCACCGCGGCCACCGCGCTGACGGCCCGGCCCGCGTCGACGATGGAGTCGAAATAGCCGGCCACCGTGCGCTGCGGGTCCTGGAGTGGGCGCAACTTGACGGTGATTTCGGTGATGACGCCGAGCGTCCCCTCGGACCCGACCATCAGACCCGCCAGATCGTAACCGGCCACGCCCTTGGCGGTCTTGCGTCCGAGGCACACGAGGTCGCCGGTGCCGGTGACGATCTGCATGCCGAGCACGTAGTCACGGGTGACGCCGTACTTGACGCAGCACAGTCCGCCCGCGTTGGTGGCGACGTTCCCTCCGATCGTCGACCACGGTGAGCTGGCCGGATCCGGCGGATACCAGAGCCCGTGTTCGGCGCACGCGGCGCGGAGATGATCGTTCACCACGCCGGGCTCGACGACGGCATACCGCTCGAGCGGATCGATCTCCTTGATCGCGTTCATGCCCTCGAGCGCGAGGACGACACACCCGTCGGTCGCGTTCGCGCCACCGGACAGACCGGTCCCGGCACCCCGCGTGACGACGGCGGTGTCGTGGTCGAGGCACGCGCCCACGACAGCCTGGACTTCGAGGGCCGTTCGGGGCCTGACGACAGCGAGCGGAGCGGCGTACGGCGCCCACTCGGCTTCGTCGTGCTGGTACTTCGCGACGACGTCGGGGTCGCGCACGACGCGATCCGCGGGAAGGGATGCCAACAGTGCATCGATCAACATGGCGAAAACCGGTCCTTTGCGGGCGAGAAGGTGATGTCTCGAATCTAGCTGTGATCTGGATCTCGGCCAATGTAGATTCCATCTATCAAATCCAGGAATCCATGGATGGAGACACCAGTGAGTACTGCCGATCGCGGCTGGATGGAACTGCTGCTCGACGACGCACCCATCGACGAACTCGATGCCCTCCGGCGCACGTTGATCGAGGAATCCGACGCGTCCGGCAGGGCCACGGTCGAACGCGAAGCCAACGCCGCACTTCGGCTCCGGGCGCAGCTCGATCAGCGCCAACAGCGCAGTAGGGAGTTGGCGGCGCTCAACGACATCGCCGCCCGATTGACGACGGTTCGCTACGACCGGGTGTTGCTGCAGGAAGTGGTCGATCAGGCGAGGCAACTGCTCGGAGTGGATCTCGCCTACATGGGATCGGTGTACGACGAGGAATTCGTCATCGAGGTCACCAGCGGGGCCCTGACCCCGAACCTCGTCGGAATCCGGTTGTCCCTGGACGAAGGACTCGTGGGCCTGATCGTCCGCAGGTCCGCGCCGGAGTGGACGCCCGACTACCAGAGCGAACCGGCGTTCCGGCACATCACCGGAGCCGACAGCGCAGCGCGGTCGGAGAACATGCGCGGCCTGCTCGGGGTGCCCCTGCGCGTCGCCGATCGCGTCATCGGCGCACTGTTCGCGTGCAAGCGTCAGGAACGGGCCTTCACCGAATCCGAGATCGCGCTGCTGTCGGCGCTGGCAGCCCATGCGGCGATCGCGATCGAGAACGTTCGCTCGTTGGAACGCGAACGAGACACCGTCGCACGGCTCGAATCGGTGAACGCCGAATTATCGCAGCGCACAACCGAGCTCGAACAGATACTGCAATGGGATCGGACGCTGACTCAGGTGGTGCTGCTCGGCGCCGGGGTGCAGCGTCTGGTGCAGGAGGTCGCCCAGCTCTCCCGGCAACCGGCCTATTTCGTACAGGATGAAACCGAGTTGCCCGTGGACCTGATGCCGCATGCCGATGATGTGTCGGCGGCGGTCCGTGAGCTGCGCGCGGGCGGGAAGGACCACGCCGAACGCGGCGAGGTGATCGCGCAGCGTGTCGCGGCTGCCGGCGAGATGCTCGGCGCGCTCCTGTCCGTGGGAGCCAGGCAGCCGACCACTCGTCTCCTGCTCGAACGCGCGGCACCCGCGATCGCGCTGTCTCTCGCCGAGGAACGTGCCGCGGGGGAGGCGACGCGCCGCGCACGGGATGCGTTTCTCGTCGATCTGCTGACCCATCCCGCCGCCACCGCACAGGACGAGCGCCGCCAATTGCGGTTGGCCGGACTCAACCCCGACACGACGTACTGCGTCGCCGTGGCGATCGCCACGGGCCAGGACACGGTCCGCACCGCTCTCGGGACATTACCCTTCCCCTCGGGAACCGTTGCAGCGGAACATGGCTCCCGCGCGCTGGCGGTCGTGCCCGCCAAGGATTCTGCCTCCGTCCAGGCGGTGTTCACCGCCGGACGGCTCGACGCGACGATCGGTATCGCGGAGCCCGCGCGTGGTGCGAAGGCACTCGCGCGTGCCTACGTCGAAGCCCAGCAGACCGTCGATGTGCTCGACACATTGGGACGCGCGGGTGAGGTCTCGTCCGCGCGCGGTCTGGGCATCTACCGGATCCTGCTGAGCCACATGGCGCGCGAGCACCTCGACGAACTGACCGAAGCTCAACTGGGCCCGCTGATGGCGGAGCAGGCCAAACGCGGAGTGCCACTGCTGGAAACACTGTCGGAGTATCTGGCTCACGGCCGTCACCATTCGGCGACCGCGTCGAGTCTCGGCGTGCACGTCAACACCCTCTACCAGCGTCTCGACGCGATCGACCGCCTCCTCGGCCCGGACTGGCGCGACCCCGACAAAGCTCTCGATCTGCAGGTGCTGATGCGGTTGCGGAGAACGGCGGAACTACTCGGCGCACGAACTCGGTGACACGGTTCAGGCGCTGATGCCGCCCGTGAGGATGGCGGCGAGTTCGGCGTAGGCGTGTGCGTCGTCGAGTCCGGTGCTGTCGCGGACCCCGCGCTGCTGGATGCGGACCATCATGGTGGCGGCGAGGTCGGCGGCGAAGGCGGCATGCACGTCGCGGAAGTCCCCGCCGGCGACGCCTTCGGTGATCAGCTCCTGGACTCGACCGGCCGCGAACTGGGTGTTCCGTTCGTACACCTCGCGTGCCGGCGGGAAGGCGTCGAGGTCGGCCATGAACTGGTCGGATGCGGCCGAGAGGGCGGTGCCGACGGCCGACAGGTAGGCGGTGATCCGCTCGCGGGCCCCGGTGATCGGCTCGATGTGCGACTCGACGTCGTCGGTCGCGCGGCGGAAGAAGTGCACGGTGGCGGCCCGGACCAGCTGTTCTTTGCTGCCGGCGAGGGTGTACAGCGTCGACTTCGAACAGCGCAGCCGGTTCGCGATCTCGTCGAGCGTGAGGTGGGCGAACCCCTCGACCAGGATCAGGTCGACGAGGGCGTCGAAGAGCTGGGTGCGCCGTCGGGTGGCGAAACCGGTTCGGGTGGGCTGCTCCATGACAGAAATAGTACTGGGCGATGCCTTGCAGTACTATTTCGCAATCAGTACCCTGGGGCGTAATCCAGTACTGTTTTCCGTAGCCTTCTCGAGGAGAAACCGTGGCCGTCGATCGCTTGCTGCCTACTGACGAAGCCCGTGACCTGATCCAGCTCACGCGTGACGTCGCCGACAAGGTCCTGACGCCGATCGTCGACGAGCACGAGAAGGCGGAGACCTACCCCGAAGGCGTGTTCGCCACCCTCGGCGAAGCCGGACTGCTGAGCCTGCCGTACCCGGAGGAGTGGGGCGGCGGCGCGCAGCCGTACGAGGTGTACCTGCAGGTGCTCGAGGAGATCGCCGCCCGCTGGGCATCGGTCGCGGTCGCGGTCAGCGTCCACAGCCTCGCCTGCCACCCGCTGATGGCGTTCGGCACGGACGAGCAGAAGCAGCAATGGCTCCCGGAGATGCTCGGCGGCAACACCATCGGCGCCTACAGCCTGTCCGAGCCGCAGGCCGGATCCGACGCCGCCGCACTGACCTGCAAGGCCTCCGCAACCGACGGCGGGTACGTCGTCAACGGCGCGAAGGCGTGGATCACCCACGGCGGCATCGCCGATTTCTACAACCTCTTCGCCCGCACCGGTGAGGGATCGAAGGGAATCTCCTGCTTCCTGGTCCCCAAGGACACCGAAGGTCTGACGTTCGGCAAGCCCGAGGAGAAGATGGGCCTGCACGCCGTGCCCACGACGTCCGCGCACTACGACGACGCCTTCGTGCCCGCGGAACGACGCATCGGCGCGGAGGGCCAGGGGCTGCAGATCGCGTTCAGCGCACTCGATTCCGGCCGGCTGGGCATCGCCGCGGTCGCTGTCGGTCTCGCGCAGGCAGCCCTCGACGAGGCCGTCGCCTACGCCCAGGAACGGACTGCGTTCGGCAAGAAGATCATCGACCACCAGGGACTCGGTTTCCTGCTGGCCGACATGGCCGCCGCCGTCGACTCCGCGCGCGCCACCTACATCGACGCGGCCCGCCGCCGCGACGCCGGCCTGCCGTACTCCCGCAACGCGTCCGTCGCCAAGCTCGTCGCGACCGACGCCGCCATGAAGGTCACCACCGACGCCGTCCAGGTGCTCGGCGGCTACGGCTACACCCGCGACTTCCGCGTAGAGCGGTACATGCGGGAAGCGAAGATCACGCAGATCTTCGAGGGCACCAACCAGATTCAGCGCCTGGTCATCAGCCGCACCCTCGCCGCGAACTGACGTACCCACCTTCGAGAAAGGCTCCTCCACTCATGCCCACCTCTGTGATCGTCGCAGGCGCCCGCACCCCGATCGGCCGCCTGCAGGGTTCCCTCGCCAGGTTCTCCGGCGCCGACCTCGGCGGAATTGCCATCGAGGCGGCGCTCGGCAAGGCCGGTGTGGCCCCGGACCGGGTGCAGTACGTCATCATGGGGCAGGTCCTCACCGCCGGCGCCGGGCAGATGCCCGCCCGGCAGGCCGCCGCGAAGGCCGGCATTCCGATGAGCACCCCGTCACTGAACATCAACAAGGTGTGCCTGTCGGGGGTCGAGTCGATCATCCTCGCCGACCAGTTCATCCGGTCCGGCGCATTCGACGTGATCGTCGCCGGCGGCATGGAGTCGATGAGCCAGGCACCGCACCTGCTGCCCGGTTCACGCGGCGGTTTCAAGTACGGCGACGTCACCCTCGTCGACCACATGGCCCTCGACGGGTTGCACGACGCGTTCACCGATCAGCCGATGGGGCTGCTCACCGAGGCCGGCAACGACAGGGACGTCATCGCCCGCGAGGACCAGGACGCGTTCGCGGCCCGCTCGCACCAGTTGGCGGCCAAGGCCTGGGACAACGGAATCTTCGACGACGAGGTCGTGCCCGTCGAGATCCCCGCCCGCCGCGGTGAGAGCACCTGGCTGCGCCGCGACGAGGGCATCCGCCCCGACACCACCGCCGAAACCCTGGCGCGGTTGCGTGGCGCGTTCCGGGACGGTGGCACGGTCACCGCGGGGAACGCGTCGACGATCAACGACGGCGCCTGCGCGGTGGTGGTGATGAGCAAGGAACGCGCCGAGGCCGAAGGGCTGACCTGGCTGGCGGAGATCGGCGAGCACGGCATGGTCGCCGGCCCGGATTCGGGTCTGCAGTTCCAGCCGTCCGGTGCCATCGCGAAAGCGTGTGATGCAGCCGGTATCGCGCCTGCCGAGTTGGATCTGATCGAGATCAACGAGGCGTTCGCCGCGGTCGGGATCGCCTCCACCCGCGAACTCGGCGTCGACCCCGACCGGGTCAACGTCAACGGCGGTGCCATCGCCCTCGGTCATCCGATCGGCATGTCCGGCGCCCGCATCACCCTGCACCTCGCGCTCGAGTTGCAGCGCCGCGGCGGCGGCATCGGCGCCGTCGCCCTCTGCGGCGGCGGCGGACAGGGCGACGCCCTGATCCTGCGCGTCCCCTGACAACCCCCTTCCCCATACTGCCGCAAACCTATTCGAGGAGAACTTTGTGAAGATCGATGGAGCCGTCGCTGTCGTCACCGGCGGAGCATCCGGACTCGGTAACGCCACCGCCAGGGCCCTGCACGAGCGCGGCGCCCAGGTCGTGCTGCTCGACCTTCCGTCGTCCGACGGGGAAGTGGCCGCCAAGGAGATCGGGAAGGGCGCCTACTTCACGGCCGCCGACGTCACCTCCGCCGGTGACGTCACGTCCGCGATCGACTTCGCCGCGTCGCTCGGCGACCTCCGCGTGGTGGTCAACTGCGCCGGAATTGCTACGCCCGGCAAGGTTCTCGGCAAGGCCGGCGCCCTTCCCCTCGCGGACTTCGAACGCGTCGTCCGCATCAACCTCGTCGGCACCTTCAACGTCCTGCGCCTCGCCGCCGAGAAGATCGCCCAGACCGAACCCGTCGACGGGGAACGCGGCGTCATCATCGACACCGCCTCCGTCGCCGCATTCGACGGCCAGATCGGTCAGCCCGCCTACGCGGCGTCCAAGGGCGGCGTCGCCGCCATGACGCTGCCGATCGCCCGCGAACTGGCCCGCCACCTCATCCGCGTCGTCACCATCGCACCCGGAATCTTCGAAACGCCCATGATGGCCGGACTTCCCGAGGAAGCGCAGAAGTCCCTCGGACAGCAGGTGCCGCACCCCTCCCGGCTCGGCAAGGCCACCGAATACGCCGCCCTCGCCGCGCACATCATCGACAACGCCATGCTCAACGGCGAAACCATCCGCCTCGACGGAGCCATCCGGATGGGTCCCAGGTAGGCGGCCGGGGCTCGATGATCTCCGCGGTGTGTTCTCGCAATGCCGGGACGGGCTTCAGAAGTGGCCGTGTGCCGGCGAACGTGACCCGGGGGGACACTTTCTGACGGTGGAGCTTTCGAACAACGAACCGCTGGCGGATGCGCACAACGCCCTGCTGCCGCCGGATGCCTTCCACCTGCCGGTGGGCCGCCCCGTCACCCACAAGGTCTACCGGGACGCCGCGCACCATTCCCGCCTCGTTCTGCCGTTCACGACACGCAAGACGGAGGAAATGTAGCGACGGTGGATTCGGCCCGCGGACCGGCGGAGCACTGGCCATCGGCGAGCGGATCGGTCACGATCGACGGGTGGACCGCACCGCCCGACTCGCCCTCGCCGTCGACAGACAGGGCGGACGATGCCTGTGGTGCGGTCGTCGTTTCGGACCGTTGATTCCGCCGACCACCGAACACCTCGTGCCACGACTCAAGGGCGGGCCCAGCATCGCAGCCAACGAGGCCGCCGCGTGTCCGCGGTGCAACGCGGACCGCGGCCACACCGGTCCGGTCGACTGGCTCGCGCAGTGCCGGAACCAACACGGTTGGGCCCCGCAGGCAAGCCTGCTCGCGACACTCCTGAACACGTTGGACGCCGAACTCGACAACGTGGGTGGGCATCGCCGCGCCAAGCGGTACCTGTCCGGCCAACTGCGGCGCTGCCGGAGCGATCACATCGACTGAATCGGGTCAGCGTCGCCCGTTGGCCGCCGTCTCGTTGCGCGCGCTCGGAATACCACCGGTAAGTCCGCTGTTGAGGAGAATGACGGTGGCGCTCATACCCCGGGTACCACACCAGAAGAGTCGCTGCGAGCGACCACTTGCCGAGAGGCGATATGGCGTCACTGTCATCTCTGACCGGGTAAGACCTACATTGCGTAGCGTTCCCGGAAGGATGAGGAGTCGCTGACACCGGGGAAGGTGTCGGCGGCTTCCCTCTGCCTTGGACCCTGAATTCACGGCAATCCTGAGACCACAGGCAGACATTTCGGACAGCGTTCTCAGGTTCGGGCCGTAGACTTACGCAGATCCACCGGGCCGGCTCTTTCCGGCCTCGCTCGACACATCTCGTTCGACAGAGAGAATCCACTATCACCAATCCACACCGCGCCGGAACATCACCGAGAACCCACAATCTTCGCCACGCGGCAGCTGGCACGGCCTGGGTACTTTCGTTCGCCTACTTGTTGGCGGAGGTGTTCACCGCGGCGGCGTGGAGCACGCCTTACAGCTTCGCGCAGGACTCGATCAGCTCCCTGGGCGTGACGACCTGCGAAGTCGGATCGTGCTCACCGCTGCACGACGTCATGAATTCGGCGTTCGTCGCGCTCGGCGTGCTCACACTCCTCGGTGCACTGTTTCTTCATCGGCACATCAGAAGTGGCCGGGAGAAGAAGTGGATACTCTCGCTTGCCGTGATCATCGCGGTGAGCACCGCTGCCACCGGTCTGTTTCCGGCGAACGATGGAACGATCATCCACTGGTCGGCCGTGTTGCCGGGCTTCGTGGCGCGCCACGTGGTGCTCGTGCTCATCGCCTGGCATATGTGGCACGAGAAGCGGCTGGTCGCCCTGTGGTCCGCGCTGTGCGCACTCGTGGGCCTGGTCGGCGCCGGCCTCATGCTGGGTCAGGCGCTGCATTTCGGCCTGGGGGAGCGTCTCGCTCTCTACCCGTTACCGATGTGGATGGCCGTGACCGGCATGGCGGTACTGATGGGGCTGGCGCGCCGCACGGTGTTCCGCAATGTCGAGTTCTCGCTGCGCGCTTTCCACCCGCGCACCGCTATTTCGCGGGCGTGGACTCGGCCACGATACCTTCGTCGACGAGCTGACGCACGGATGTCCGACGGCGCCGTGACTGCGGGCGGTGGGGCGTCCGGACGCTCAGTGCGGTGATCGTCGCGGGCGTCGTCGGCGCAACTGCTGGTCAGTGACGCTCGCCGGTCGGGGCTGTTCCGGTGCCCGGTGGCGGCGTCTCTGCGCGGGCCAGTTCGGCGACGCGGTCGGCCAGCTCTCCGGTCAGTGTCGTGTCGGGTTCGGTGCTCGTGACGTCCGCGAGCTGGGTTATGACGTCGGCGGTCGCGGGGTCGGCAGTGTCGGTGGCCGCGGAGTGCTCGAGCTGGCGCGGCGCCTCAATGTCTTCGAGGTGCTCGGCGAGCAGGTCGGTGTCGAGTTGTTGTGCCGCCTTCTCGTTCAGCTCGGCGTTCTCGACGGTCGCGGACCGAGGGGCGGTCTCGACATCAGCGGCAGCGATATTCGATGCGCCGGCATCGTCCTCCCTGTCTGATGCACTGCCGGAGATCAGGGTGCTGCTGGGTGCGGTGTCAGCGGCACCATGGGCACGGTCCGGGTTACCCAGAACGGTGCCGACGGCACAATCGAGAAGGCTGAGGCTGCCCCGATACAGCCGCCGGGCCGGTGCCGCGGGCGCCAGGTGTGCGACTAGCTGGTCGTCGATCAGGTGAAGGGGGTAGCGCACGATTGTGTACTGCACACGCAGTATGGCCACGGGTAGTGCGGTGAGGATGTTCATGAAGGCTCCAGGTTCGGGGTGGCAGGTCTATCGGCAGGGTGCGGAGTGATCGGCTGCGCGCGGCGCCCATCCGTGGTGGAGTGGAATCAACCGTGCGCTGCGGGTCGTTTCCTCCCGCGTTTCCTGTACAGGACATAGGCGATCACGCCGACCAGAATGACGATTCCGATAACTTCCACAGGGAGCGGTTACCCGATCGGTGCGTTCCTCACGCGGTGCGCGAATCCAAGCTCGGGCCTGGCCGTCACCGCGCCCGGACGCGGTGACGACACGTGTACCGAGGTACTCAACCGTGACCGAAAGCAAGCCTGCGCGCCTGCACCGGCGGGTCAGCGTTGCCCGTTGGCTGCCGTCTCGTTGCGGCGCTTGGCCTTTTCCGCTTCGGCCAGCTTCTCCACGCGGTCGGCGCGAGCGCGTTTGTCCGCCGCCTCGCCCTGCTTGTCCGCGGCATCCTTCAGCTGGGCCTTGGCCGGCGCTGCCGCCGCTTTCTCCGCTTCCCGGAGTTTGGTCTGCTCGGCGCGGTGCTCGGCCTCTGCGGCCCGGGTGCGTTGGGCGGCAAGTTGATCGGCGTTCTTCTTCGCGACCTGCTTGCGTTGCTCGGCGTCCCGTATGGCGGCCTGCTTGCGCTCGTCCTCACGCCGGCGGGCCTGCTCGACGCCGCGCTGCTTCGCCTCCCGCGCCGCCACCTGCTCCCGGTGGACCTGCTTGCGCTTGGTTTCCAGTGCCGTGTCGGCCTCGGCCTCGGTACGCGCCGCCTCCTGGTCGAGTTCCGCCGCCCGCGCCAGCGCGTCGCTGCGCTCGGTGAGCGCCTCACCGCGCCGCTCGGTGTCACGGTCGCCGAGTGCACTGCCGACGGCGCCGTCGAGCACCCCCAGGGTGCGTTCGTACATCAGCCGGGCCGGTGATTCGGTGGCCAGCCGGGACATCAGCTGGTCTTCGACGAGTTGCAGAGGGATCCGCAGGATCGTGTACTGCAACCGCAAGATCGTGATGGGGACGGTGAGGATGTTCATGAAAATCTCCGATGATTCGTGGGGAGTGGATCAGGACAGGCCGGCGTCGCCGGTGAGGCCCTCGGCGGCGCGCCGAACTCGTTCCGCCTCGTCGCGGGCGGCGTTCGCCTCACGCACCGCCCGCCGGTGTTCGTCGGTGGCGTCGACGGCTTCTTCGGCGGCAGCTGCCGTCTTCGCTCGTGCGGCGGTTTCCGCGCGGGCCGCTTCGTCGCGGGCGTCAGCCGCCGCGCGGGACTGCTCCTGCGCGACCTGGCGGTGCTGGTTCTGCTCCGCTGCCTGGTGCTCGGCGTGCTGCCGGTTCCGGGCAGCTTCTTCGGCGGCCGCCGTCTCCGCACCGATCGCAGCGCGTTCCTCGGCACTCTCGCGACGCACCTCACCGAGTTCCTCTGCGGCCTGCGAGGTTTCCGCGCGGGCCACGGCCTCGGCGCTGTTCGCCTCTCTACGTTGCTGCGCCTGCGCCTGTTGCAACTGTCCTTCGGTGGCCAGCGAGTCGTTGCCGGTCACTGCCCCGGCCACTTCCTTCACCTTGCCCTTGACCGAGTCGAGGAGACCCTTGCGCGCTTGTCCGGACGTGTTCTGCTCATTCATGAGAATGTTCTCCTGGTATTCGGGCGGGCGACGGTACCGCCACCCGCGGGTGGGGTGGTCCGATCAGTTGATGCCGACGACTTCCTGCGCGATGGCGGCGAGGCGGGTCTGCGCTGCCGATACCACCCCGTGGCGGTTCTTGTTCGCCTCTTCGTGGGCGATGATGATGCGAATTTCGCCAGGTACGGTGAGTTCCTTCACCGCGGCCACCGCACCGGAGACATTGAGTTCGGTGTATTCGGAGATCGGGAGCTCTTCGTCCTCGAGAGAACCATTGACGGTTCGGGCATTGCGGATGGCATCCGCGACACCGGATGCGCCTTCTCGGCGGGTCACCTCTTCGGCCGACTCGAGTGCCGCGTCGCGACTGGCGACGAGCGTCTTCGTGGCCACGTCACCGGCGTGGGCACCGCGGCTCAGAAGCGCACCGATCCGGTCCGGGGTGGCCCGGACGGTGTCGATGGCGCGATCGATTCCGCGCGCCGACCACGTCGCCGGGACGTTGATCAACCGGATCGCGGTCCCGGTCGCGGCCTGCATCGGGGTGCGTCGCAATGCCGCCGGGCCCCCGAGGGCGTCCTCCGCCAGCACCGTCGTCAACCATTCGACTGTGGCGGTGTGGGCGGTGATCAATCGTCCGGCCAGTGCAATGACGCCGGTGTGCTGCGACGCGGTCGCCAGTGCCCGGAGATAACGCGCCCGGTCGAGGAGCTGGTGCTCGAGGATCAGATCACCGAGCAGGGCCTCGTCGAACGGCTGCGCTTGCTCGGCCATCGCCTTCACCATCGCAGTCGCGCGACCGAGGAACGGGCCCACGACGTCGGGAAGTCCACCGAGGTCCCGGATCGCTTCCTCCACTGCGCCGGCGCGCTCACGCGCATTGCCGGCATTCTGCGACAGCTCCCGGCGGACCGCTTCTGTTCGAGCTTGCGCGATCCGGGTCTCAGCGACCTGAATTTCGTTGTGCGTCAGGTCCAGTACGATTCGCAGCTGGTTGATCACTGTGGCGGTGTTGTCGGTCATGCATTACTCCTGAGGTCGAGTGAGTCGGGTGCGCGGTGTGCGCCGGCCGGACGCGTGGCGGCGTCATCGGCGCCGGCCCGGCGACGGGCGAACCGCGAGATTCCGAGCAGGCCGCGCGATGCGGTGGTCGGTTTGCCGGCGCGGCGTTCGAGGTGATTACCGAGTCGGGACAGTACGGCGGCCACGAGGGGAAGAGCGAGAACGATCATCTTCCATCGGCGTAGCAGACGGCTGACGAGAATCCACATGGGATGAACCTTTCTTATCGAGCAGTCAAGCTGCGGCGCAACGCAGCCCGGGCGCCGATCACGGAGAGCAGACCGAGGGTCGCAACTGTGAACGACGTCGTGGCGGCCACGGCAACCGACAGCATGGTGATCGCCGCGAGGTCGAGAACACGCCGGACGCCGGGGAGTTCCACCAGGGAGGGGTGCCCGGCGTGGACGGGAGCTGTATCGATAGGCGACGGAGTTGCACCGTCAACGAACAAGGGGGAGAACAAATCTGACAAGATCTTGATCCAACTGTCTGGGGCGCGGACGCTCCTCGGACGAAGGGTGCCGCGGAGTCGATCGACCAACGACGCGGCGCGGAGGTCCGGCAGATGTGGCGCCGGAACCCCCGCGCTACGAGAAGGACTAGACGCCCGTGTGCCGATCGGTGTCCGTGTAGTGCTCGCGGCTACCCGACTTGGCAATGCCCCGGCTGACGATGTAGGCGATCGTCAGAATGACGATGTAGAACCAGGCGCGGTCCGCCCGGAAATAGTCCTCGTGTGCGTCGGTCGTCTGCACCAGATACGAGGCGATGAGGACACCGATGACTGCGGCGATGTAGACGAAGAACTCGGTGGTCTTGAACGCGGCCTTCGTCTCGGTGCTGCGGCGCTGATCGAGCTGAACGCGCGGACCGGAAGCTACGGCGCCGGTGTTGCTGTGGGTGACAGGATTAGGGGAGGTCATGGATGACTCCTTCAACGGGGTGCCCGGTATTGCAGATTCGGGTCACCATGTACGTCTCCTCGAATGAGGTGGACGTTGGTGAGCGCGACCCTCTGCTGGAGCGAACCCATACAACGCAAGTATACCCATTAGTAACTACAGTGCAAGTGTACGGTGTAGATAAGGGCTGCATAAGACGCGATCCGGCGTGGACGCGTCTCTTATGGTCGGTCTTGCATGAGGAGGCAGTGATGAGTGCGCGCACGGACTCGGACGAGTCGAATACCCCGAAGGACCGTCCCCGGATGCGAACTCGTCTGACCCGCTTGACCACCGAGCAGGTGCTGGCCACCGCCCTCGAGATCGTCGACCGCGAGAGCGTCGATGCCCTCTCGATGCGCCGGTTGGCGCAGGCACTCGACCGGGACGCGATGAGTGTGTACCGCTACGCGGAGAACAAGGCCGCACTTCTCGACGGTGTCGTCGAACTGGTACTCCGGGAACTCGTCATCGACCCGGACGCGCAGGACTGGACGCAGGAATTGCGGTTACTTGCCCACCGCTACCGTGACCTCGCACTCGCGCACCCCAATGTCGTTCCACTACTGGTGACCCGCCCCCTCGCGACACCACTGGGCTTACGACCCCTGGGCACGCTGCGTCCGCTCGAGGACTTCCTCGAACTGCTCATCCGGGCCGGCTTCTCCCCACCGATTGCGTTGCGCTCCTACCGGCTGTTCTTCGGATTCCTGCAAGGGCACATTCTCGACGAACTCCAGGAACTGATCGAGGACCCAGAAGAGTCGGAGGATGTTCTCCGGCTCGGACTGCACCGCCTGCCGCGCAGCAAATTCCCCCGGTTACGCTCTCTCGCTTCCGAACTCGCCGACTACGACGGTGCGCAACTTCTCGACGAGGGCCTCGATGTCACCATTGGCGGCCTCGAGACCCTCTTCCAGACCACCACCTCCGCAACCGGCACATGATCGGGCCCCGGCGATCCTTCCGCGTGTAACGACGCCCGGGGCCGGGCACTCTCGAATATGGGATCGAACGCACGCCGCCCCATCAGCTCGTCGGCCGCGACTCTCGGCGGTCGGCTGGTGCAGCTGGTCGGTGATCGCGACGCCGCCGGGTTCTCGTTCGAGGTATCCCGAGTATGCACCGAACCGCACCCCGTCGGAGAGCGGCCGGAATACGGCGATGTGATTGCGTGGGTTGTCGATGCCATCGTCGGCGTGGTCATCGCGCGCCTGGGCGCCGCGGGCCCAGGGGAGAGGTTCGTTCTCGACCTGCGCTTCGCGGACGGCGGGTACGTCGACGTCGACGCCCTGCCGGCATCGGCACGCTGGGTGCTGCGGACGGTGTCGGCCTTTCTCGCCGAGGATCACGCCGAGGTGGAGCGGTCGCTTGCCGACGAGCAACAATTCGACCTCACCATGCGCGCGGAAACCCTGGCCGACGCGGTCATCTGGCTCGACTTCGTCCTCGATGTCGACCTCCCCGATCCACCCGACGTCACCACCGCATAGGGAGAGTTTCCTGTGCGGAAAGCAGTTCCTGCGGGTCTCGGTCCAGGTTCAGGTCTGCCGGTCAGGCCGGGTGGTCCGCCTGTTCGTCGGGGTATTCGTGTGCGGTCAGGAGCAGGTGGTCGAACCGGGCGCGAAACGACGCAGGGAGGGTCGCCTCGGCGGCGAGGGCCCCGACGAAGCGCTCGGCCAGGGTGTGAAGTTTGATGTTCGTCTCCTGTGAGCGCCAGGTGAGGATGCCGAAGGCACGCTCGGAGGAGATGCCGTAGACGAGCATGAGAGCACCCTTCGCCTGCTCGATCACCGCCCGCGATTTCTCGAGTCCGGCGACGGCCTCGGTGAGCGCCTCGTTGAATTCCCTGAGGTCGGTCTCCAATGTTTCGGTGACGTCGATGTAGTACCCGGATGTGCCGATGACCTGGCCGTTCTCGTCGAGCATTCGATCGCCGACCACGATGACGTGGTGGATGCGGCGGTCGGTATCGATGATGCGGTGCTTGCTGCTGAACGGTTCGCCGGCATGGATCATCTTGTCGAAAAGTGCAGCAACCTGTGATTGATCGTCTGGATGCTTGTGGGAGAGCAGAATTTCGTTGGTGGGGATGACCTCACCCGGTTGGTAGCCGTGCATCCGGGCAACGGAGTCGGACCATTCCCAGCGCTCGCCGTCGAGGTAGAACCGGAAACTTCCGCCCTGTGGCGGTGCATTCGCGCCGAGGAGCTCATCTCTGTCCACAGCCACGCCCACTGCCCGCCGTGCTCAACCCTCGCCTCGATCCCACTGCCACAGTATGCCGAGCACCCATACCGGCGTGCACAGAAATAGTCCACACCGGTGTACCCGACGGCGTCACCACGCCCGAGAGCACGGTCACGAGACGGCTGGAACCGGGTGAGTGCTGTTCGTGATCTCCGCACTACCGCTTCCTGCAAGCCCCTGCGCTGATGATTAATCGCCGCTGTCCGGGGTACGCACGGCTTACGCACCCCGCCGGGCGCGGACCCAAGTCGTGTCTCGCCGCCCGCCGACGCCGAGGTGCGTGGGTGACACTCGGCAACTGTGGGTGAGGGAGATGAAGACCAGAGGTCAATTGGTGGTAGCCGTCGGCGCGGGATTTCTCCTGGGGCGGAGGACCGCGAAGCTCGCGAGTTCCCCGGAAGTCGCCAAACTGATCGAGACCATTCGGGGAGACCTGATGAGCTCCGCGAAAGCCGCGGCGGTCACCGCGGTCAGCTCGCGTATCGATTCGCTGAGCAGCCGGCTCCAGTCGAGCGGCGAGAACCCGGTGGGCGGCGTGGGCCAGGTGGCCGACACCAAGCGGAGGTCGAGCGAGACCCGCGACAGCCACCCCGCCGAGCCGGAAGAGAGTGCAGGAGAGGAGCAGGCCGAGGAGACGGGCGTTACCGACGAAGACGGCACCGAACCGCCGCAACAGGAGGAACAGCCGAGGCGCCCTCCCCGCGTCAGACGGACCCGGGACGCAAGCACAGCCAAGGAAATTCGGGAGTGGGCCGTTCAGCAGGGACTCGAGATCTCCTCGCACGGCCGCATACCTGCGAACATCGAGCACGCTTTCCGCGACGCCCACTGACAATCGAGCGAGGATGCGGCGGTACCGGACGGTGATGGTCGACGGCAGGCGTCGGATCCTGTGTGGCCTTGGGTTCGATTGCTTGGGTTCGATGCTGTCACCCCGTCGTTCGGCTCGGCGCGAACGGGGTACACGCAGTCCATGCCGGATCAGCAGATACCGAATCCCCCCGACCACTCGAGGCCCACCCGAGCGCGTGACGAAGAGGTTGCCGCTGCCGGCAAGCTCTCCGAAGCCCTCGAGACCGTAGAACGTGCGCGTGGACGTCTGTACGACTTTCACCAATTGATCGGTCATGCCGATCTGATGCTCGATGAGGCCGTCCAGAAGTTGCGTGAGTCCGGTCGCGACGATATGGCGGAACAGGTGGAGAAGGAGCTGATCGGCCGCAACGTCCTCAACGGTCGGTGGACGTTCCAGATCGTCGAGGATTTCGACGACCACTACTGGTCCGCTTTTCGTGAATGTGAGGCGATCGTGCGCAGCGAACTGTGCGACGGACGCCGGCACGTGTTCGAATCCGAAATGAAGGAATCTCGTCGAACACATGGGCATCCCCGGCACGACGCGCGACCGTAGCCGCACCAATTGGTTGCGATGCGCAACGCAACCCTCGATCCCGGCGGTTCCAGTACCCCGCTGGGGGGTTCGATCCGGCGGGGTACCGGGCCACCGCGCCGGGCAGGCGCGGCGACATCATCAACGGTAACCGTGTCGTGGGCAGTTCCGGGTGCGAGCGGTCTTCACGCGGAACCACAGACCGGGCCGAAGATCAAGCACTGATCCAGATGCTGTCGAGCGTGCGGACGCGGTGATCATCGTTACTCGTCACCGTTATCGCCTCGCCGCCTGCCCGCCACCTCCATCGGCGTACCCGACTCCACCTCGAGATGTATCGACCGGTCGGACTCGAGTGCGGCTATCCGCTCCTTCAGCTTTCGATTCTCGAGTTCGAGGTCGCTGCTCTTGCCGGTCAGCCAGGGATCGTTCTCCCACCAGTTGATCCCGACCTCCTTCGCCGTCTCCAGCGAGGCGATGACCAACCGCACCTTGATCGTCAGCAGTTCGATGTCGACGAGGTTGACCTGAATGTCCCCGGCGATCACCAGGCCCTTGTCGAGTACCCGCTCGAGGATTTCCCCGAGATTCGTCGACTGGTGCCCGCCGCCCATGCCACCGGCGGGGCTCTGCGGGAGACGCCCGGAGTCGCCACTGGACAAGGTCATGACTGCCCGCCCGTGCTGTCGCAGGCGCCGCGGCCGTAGCGCCGGGTTCTGTGGTAGGCCAACAACTCTCCATCCATATCCAACACCACTTCGTACAGGGCGAGCAGGTCGGTCGAGGACGGGATGCGCCGATCCTCGACCACTTCCACTTCCACGGTCCACCCGTCGTCGGTCGGCATCACCGACGTCGCACCGAGCGACTTCTTACCCGTCATCTGCGTGATGTCCCGCACCGCGACCTCGGCGATGTCCTCCGCCGGCAGGGGCGGTGGCTGCTCCTGCGCCATGACCTGCTCACTCCTTCTCCCGAGTGGTGGCCGCGCCCGTCTGGTCATCCGGTGGCGAGGTCACGCCACGCACCCGCGCCCGCGCGAGGTGTCGGCGTGACGATCAACGACACCTGCCCATCGCCTCAGCCCTCCGGCGTCGGGGACAGCACGAAGTCGTAGGCGGCGAGCGGTCCGAGCAGCCGCATCTCGACCCGGCCGTCCCACTGCTCCGCCAACGCTCCCACCGCCTGCTCGAGCTCGTCCTGCCGGGCAACCTCGACCAGGACCGCCACCTGGGCGGCATCCTCCTCGTGGGTGGGTTCGCGGACGTTGACCGAGTCGGCCAGCGAGTCGAGGGCCTCGACCACCGTGGCCGTATCTTCCTCCCGCTTCGCGACGATGGCGTTGGCCACGATCTCGCCGAGGGCCATCCGGGCGTCGCGGGTGGCGGCCTCCGGCTGGTCCCGGATCGTGTCGCGCAGGGCGCTGGCCCGCTCGTTCTCGCCGATCACCTCCCACAGGATGGCGTGTTCGACGTAGCGGCCCTTCACCACGTATTGGGCCTTACCCTCGAGTTCCTCCATGGCGGCGGCGAACTCGTCGGCGTGCGCGGTGAGCAGTTCGTCCTTCACCGCGTCGGTGTCGGTCAGGACCGCCCCGAACCGCAGCGGCAGTACCGGTGCCACCCGCGCAACACCGTCCAGCAGGTGGGCGTGGGCCTGGAGGTCCGCGGGTTTACCGATCGGCCGGTCCACCGAAATTTCACTGACCAGCGCCGCGATGTCGCCGTGTTTGATGGTGCTCACCCGCGAGTCGTCGACGCCGACCGCGTCGTCCTCGGTCTCCACATCCGCGGGCACGATGCCGTAGACGTAGACGCCGGTGGTACGCGGCTCTTCGGACGCATCGGCAGCCTGATCCGACGCATCGGCCTGCTTCGACGTGGACATCACTTGTCCCCTCTGCTGGATTTACGTGACACCCGCTCGCGCTCGGGCTCCTCTTCTCCGCCGCCGAGGAGGTCACCGAGTTTGTCGCCGGCAGCCTCGAGCGCGCCCTTGGTCTTCGACTTGGCACCGCCCTCAGTGGCGCCGCCCACCAGGTCGGACAGGCCCTTGGGTTCGCTGCCGATCTCGAGCCGATTCACCGCCTCCGCGAACCGCAGATACGTGTCGACACTGGCCACGACGATGCGGGCGTCGATCGTCAACAGTTCGATCCCGACCAGCGAGACCCGCACGTACGCGTCGATGACCAGACCCTTGTCCAGGATGGTGTCGATGACGTCGGCGAGGCTGCTCGAGCTGGGCCCACCGGTGGTCATCGGCGAGCTCCTCGCCTCGAGGCGGCGGACTTGGTGGCCGCGGTCTTGCGTGGACGGCCACGGCGTGCCGGTGCAGTGTCTTCACCCGACGCCGCGGTCTTGCGTGGGCGGCCACGGCGTTTCGGCGGTTCACTCGCGGCCGCGGTCTTGCGCGGACGGCCGCGGCGTGCCGGCGCGGGCGCCTCGTCCTCCTCGGCCTCCTCGTCGACCGCTTCCTCACCCTCGTCCTCGTCAGCCTCGTCTTCCTCTGCCTCGGGCTCCTCGTCCTCGGCCTCGTCTGTTTCCTCCGGCTCCTCGTACTCGTCCTCTGCCTCGGGCTCCTCGTACTCGTCCTCTGCCTCGGGCTCCTCGCCCTCGTCCTCTTCGCCCTCGTCCGGCTGGCTTTCGGCCTGTTCGTCTTCCGTTTCCGCCTCGTCCTCTTCGGGCTCGACCACCTGACCGTCCCGGATCTCTCCGCGCCAGCCCTCGACGTCGTCGGGATGGAGGATCGACTGCGTCATGACGTGGCGTGCAAAGTGTTTCAATTCCAGCCGTGCTCGGCGTCCCTGCGCACGCCAGAGGTTTCCCGTCTTCTCGAACAACCCCTTCGGGTGATACTCGAGAATCAGAACGATGCGGGTGAGATCCGGGGTCACCTCGTGGAACGTCACCGCACCGTCGATGAACCCCTTGGCGCCCTTCGAGCGCCACACGATCCGCTCGTCGGGAACCTGCTCGAGGATCGTCGCTTCCCAGGTTCGGTGCGACAGGAAGATCTGCGCCTTCCACTCGAGCTTTTCGTCCGATTCCTGCTCGACCCGTTCGACCTTCTTCATGAACGACGGAAAGTCGGCGAATTGGGTCCATTGGTTGTAGGCCAGCTGAACCGGGACCCCGACATCGATCGTTTCGACGATGTTGGTCAACTTCAGCTTCTTGCCTTTTCCGCTACCGCCACCACCACCGCCGGTGACCGCGTCCTTGAGGTCGGACGCCTTGTCCTTGACCGTCTGCTTGGCGCCCTCCCACCAGCCGCCACCGGTGTCGGACTCGTCCGGTGACTCATCGTCATCCGACTCAACGTCATCCGTTTTCTCGGAACCGGTGAGGGCGGCGAGCAGCCCTCCTTCGCCGCCGTTCTCGGCGTACTCGGTGAGCCGCCCGGAGGTGTTCGCCACCTTGTCCGAGACCGAGGACAGTGCCTTCTCGGCGACCGTGCCGACCAGTCTCTGCATTGCTTCCTGCAGCACGCTCGACGCGCCGTTGCCGTCTCCCGGTGCGGCCTCTTGTAGTTTCTTCGCGGCGCTCGTCATCGCCATCACCTCCGTGCCCGTCGGACGGGCGCGGAGTCCGTGGTGGCCTTGGCCCGTGTCCTGCGTTTGCGGGCCGGAGCCTCTTCGTCGTCTTCGTCTGACTTCGCGGTTGACTTCGCGGTCCGCGACCTGCTCGCGGTGGGCCGGGTGCTGCCGGAGTTCGAGGCCCGGCGGCGCGGCGTGGGCCGCTTACGTGGGGCCGGTTCCTCGTCGGCCTCGTCTTCGTCCGGCTCCTCGGCCCCTGCCTCGTCCTCGGCCCCTGCCTCGTCCTCGGCCGCTGCCTCGTCTTCCTCGGCGGCGGAGTTGTCCTCCGGCTGTTCGTCGGTACCGGGCTGCTCGTCGTCCCGCGAGCGAGTGCGCTTCTTGCGACCGAATCTGCTCACCTTGGTGACATCGGTGACGTTGTCCGTGGCATCGCCGACGGTGCCCGTGATCTCCTGGCCGCCCGATTGCAGCCGGTTGCTCAGCGAGTCGATGCGCTGGCTGGCAGCGGTGACCGCTGCCGCCTTCGCCGCGCTGACTAGTTCACTCCGGACCGTGTCGCCGAGTTTGGCGACCTCCGGGGAATTCGAGAGCATCTTGGTGCCGAGGGTGAGCAGCTCCCGCGGCCCGCCGGGGAAGCGCCCGGCCGTCCCGGCCCCGGCGAGCATCAGTGCCAGCTTCATCCGGCGGGTGCGCCCCAGCAGATAGCCCGCACCGATCGCGGCCGCCATCTGAGTCTTGTTGTTCATCGTGGAACCCCTTTTTTGCCGAGTGGTCACTTAGCACCTCTCGCCAACCTCGGAGATGTGCCGCAGGACCGTTTCGGAGATGTGCCGCAAGACCGTGCGCGGTAGGGGTGCGCGTTTTTTGACTACCCCAACCCGGGAATACTCAATCACCATGCCGGTCGGCGACGAAGACACCCTGTTTCCCTGTCATGCGCGTAGCGATCGGCCGAACCTGAGACTGACTCGCACGGCACTGCCTCTCGGATATGTTGCCGTGCAGGCATTGAGCACTGTGCGGTCGTCGTGTGCCGCCTGCTCACGAAATCGGTACTGCCCGCCCGTCGATCAGGTCAGCCTGCGGCGGCCCGCACCGCCGCGACGATCGCCATGACAAGCAGGGCCAGCAGCAGGACCACGAGCAGTACCGGCCCGAGGAGGAGTCCGAGGGTCAGGAGGAGGAGCAGGGCGATCTTGGCTTTGGTGCTCAATCCGGAGGCCAGCCCTTTGATCGCCGCCCACACCGGATTCTTGCCCGTCAGGGCGGCCCGAACGCCCTCGAGTCCGGCTTGCATGCCCACCCCGCCGTGCGCGACCTCGTCGACGAGGGTTTTGATCCACTCCTGGATCTTTTGTTGGATTTTGTCCGTCAGCATGGCGCCGCGGTCTCGCGCCGCCTCCAGCAGCCGGTGAAGGTGGGTTTTGAGCCATTCGATGGCGGCCTCGACCGACCGCGACACCAGGCCCGGGGTGGTGTCGGCGGACCCGCCGCGGTCGGTGTCCTTCGCTGACGAGTCCGGTCGGCTTGTGCGAGTCGGTGCGGTGGACCGCGGGTGCGCGGACGTGCGCGGCCCCTCACCTCGGGGATGTGTGCGGGCCGCCGGCTTCGCGGTGGTGGCCCGCGCCGGCGCACGCCCGGAGGACTCCTCGCCGTCGGCGCGCCGCCGACGGGGTGTGCCCGAGGCCGACGCGGCGGCGGTGTCCGTTCGCTTCGGTCGTGGCGTCGGCTCCGCCCTCCGTGGGCTGCTGCGCCGCGAGGTGGCTCTGGTCGAGGTCGCGGCGGCCGGACGCCTGCGCGGCAGCCGCCCCGCCTCGGTTGTGGCGGTCGCCGCGAACCTTTTCGCCGCCGTGGATGCTCGGGCCTTCGGCTTGGTTTCGGCGGCCGTAGCCAGGCTGCCGGCGCCCGTGTTCTTGCCCGTGCCGACCGCGCCGCGACGGCGCGATGTGACCGGCGTCCGGCCGTCCGTTCTCGCTCGTGCACCCATACATCGCAAGTACCCCCGGGTCGATCCGCGGAAACCGGATTCAGCGCCGAACACTGCACCGACGCGACACCACCGTCGCTATTCGACCACTGGATCAGGAACTGCTCTCGGCTGAGACGGGCTCCGAGTCCCGGACCGTTGGGATGACCGAGTGACCGGTGTGGAACGTCAACCGAAATCCTTTGCGGGAGCACCATCCCACAGCAATTCGGTGACGTCGTGGAAGCAGACGAGCGTGACGGGGTCGTCGTGACGCTCGAGCACCGACTCGCTGACGAATGCGCGAACGGTCGAGCCGTCTCGATGCGTCAACGCGACGAGTTTCCCGGCGCTCTCCCGTAGCTCGGCCACGGCCGACGGGCCCGGGGACGCCGTCTGCATCAGATCACCGATCAAGTGGTTACCGACCTCGTTCGGTGGATAATCGAGCATCCGCTCGAACGCCCGGTTCGAGTACACGACGACACCGTCGTGTTGCACCGCGAGGACGGGCACCGGCAACCGCTCGAGCAACACGAGAGCGGGTAACCGCTCGAGGTAACCCAGCGCGGTGTCCGGGTCCGGGCGTCGTCTCTCGTCCATATGTCGATCATCAACCTTCGTCGTCTTCCTTACAACGACCGGCGGCACCACCGCACAATAACGGACCTGACATTCGAAGCCGAGCAGTGCGCAATCGTGGCCGGTTCTCAACTACGTTCGGTAATCCGCTGCGCGATAACACTCAACCGGGTATTAGTCTCCTGGGAGAGTCTGCTGAGCAGCTCGAACGCACGGATCGCGTCGATGTCGAATCGCTCCATCAGCATTCCCTTCGCCTGCCCGATGACGTCACGTGAGGCTACCGCTGATCGCAGCTGCTCTTCGGTCCGCGCGGCGGTCAGCGCCAACGCGGCATGGGCTGCGAGCACCTCGCCCGCTACTTCCTCGTCAGGACCGAACGCGCTCGGAGTGAACGCAAACAGGTTGAGAGCTCCCATCTTTCCTTCCGAGGTATACAGCTGAAAGGACATCGAACTGAGAATCCCCACATCGACGGCGGCCGCAGCGAACTGCGGCCACCGCGGTTCCGAGCGAAAGTCCTCGCTTCGCACCACGAGGTTGTTGAGCGCCGCCGCCACGCACGGTCCTTGCCCGAGTTGCTGCTGAGCGTGGTCGAGCTTTCGGAGCAGCTCGGATGTCGGCGCAACGGTCTCGAATTTCTTGCCACCGGAGATGAGCAGAATGCCCGCGCACGTTTCGTGCGGCATCAGCTCGACCACTGCGGCGGTGACAGCGCGCAGGCGTTCGTCAAGGGTGCGCGGTGCGGAGAGACTGCGAGCCAGATCGGCCATGGTGCGACTGAGGTCCCCGGCGCTGGAATCGCTCATAACCGCTCCTCGGTTCGATCGAAAAGGATGACTGCAGGTAGCCACCCACACCACCATAAGCACCCCGTCTCCTGGGCCGAACCGGAAATGCAGGTTCTTTCCATTGGCGGGGAGTGCGGCGCTGTTTCGCTGAAGGGAACGGCACGTCTTTTCGCGGTGATCGGGGTGAAGCAGCATCGGTGCGCGTAACGCCGTGGCACCCGTTCCGCTGTCGCCGTGTCAGCGGTGCGCGTGGTGGTATGCGGTGGTGGCACAGCCCGGGCACAAGGTGAGTTCAGTGAAAGCCCAGCCGTTGATCTGTGCCGCTCCGGCCGCCGCAGTCCGATCTCCGGTACCGGTGCGGAATCCGTGATCGCACCGATCGCAGCGCGCTTCCCACACCCCGTCATCCGCGCAAATCATCACCGATTGCCCCTCCCTCGTCGAGCGAGCTCGATGCGGGAAGACCCTCAGTCCGCGCTCGCTGCACATGGAAGCCGAATACCCTTCACCGAGAAGGATAATCACCGAATCGACGCCCCCCGTCGGTCCACCCAGGACGGCCGTCTGGTCACCCGGAGGACGGTCCGTTGCTCACAGCCTCCCGGCTCGTGGCGCGGTCGTGGCGGTGTTACGGGAGAGCACGAACCCGAGCGCAACCATGGCGACACCGAGTACGAAATGCAGCCAGTTGTCGGCGCTGTTGACGGGCACGAAGTTCACAGCACTGTTCTGGTCGATGAGCAGGCCATAGATCCACAGGACGAGGTAGATGACTCCGCCGCCGACGAGGAACAGCTTCGCCGTGTCCGCTCGACGGGACAGCGCGATACCGGCAACACCGAACAACAGGTGCACGATGTTGTGCAGGATCGACACCTCGAACACGCCGAGCAGCTTGGCTTCGGAGTGGTGGCCGGCGAAGGTGAGCATGTCGTAGTCGGTGGTGACACCCGGAATGAAGCCGAGGACTCCTACCAGGAGAAAGACCGCACCGACGATCAGGGCGGCAAGTTGGAGTGGTGAACGCGTCATTGATGACGCGGCCGGTCGAGTCATGGGAGTGCCTTTCTCGGAGGGTAGGGACTCGAATATCTGTTCCCGAGTGGTACCCCTGCACCCCACCGTGAAACAGTGACGGGAACAGCGGGCCGTGTTAGCGAACGGCGCGGTTGGGTACAGCGTAAGTACGACGTCACCGTGCCCGCGATCAGTTGCGATGGACGACGTGCACGTCCCGGCCAACTGTGAGGTACTCATGTCCACTGATGCGATCGTGCTCCTGAAGAACGACCACAAGGAGATCCGGAAACTGTTCCGTGACTTCCGCGGTGCCGGGCCGAACGCCCGCGTGGAGAAAGGTCGCATCGTCGACGACATCATCGAAGCCCTCACGGTGCACACCTACATCGAGAACGAGGGCATGTACCCGGAGGTGCGCGATCTCGCCCCCGACCTCGAGGACGACATCCTCGAATCCTACGAAGAGCATCACGTCGCGGACGTGCTGGTCGTCGAGCTGGCCGCCATGAAGCCCGACGACGAGCGGTTCGACGCGAAGACCACCGTCCTGATCGAGAACGTCGAACACCACATCGAAGAAGAAGAGCAGGAATGGTTCCCCAAGGTGCGAGAAGCGCTGGGACGTAAACAACTTCGGGAGATGGGTGCGCGGATGCTGGAGCTCAGAGACAAGGCACCGAGGTCTCCCGCCCGGCCGTCGGCCCTGAAGAAGACGGTCGACGCGGTGATCAAATAGCGGCGAGCGTGTCAGGGGCGGCACGGTGAATCCGACCGGACGCGCTGTGGGTGCAGCGAGGACCGTGTTCGTCCGGGGGCCGTTTCAGGTGGCCGCCGCGTTGCGGGGCGGCGTCCGGGTCTTCCATCCGCGTGGCCTGGTAGGTACCGGGCACGTCGAACTCGACTCCCCCTGGTGGACGCTGAAGACCGGAACACCGATCGACGTGGTGGCGAGACTGTCCGGGGGAGTGGGAACTCCGACAGGAGTACCGGACGTGCTCGGGCTCGCGTTGAAGATCCCGCTCGACCCGCCTGATACCGAGTGGGATCTTCTGCTGGCCAGCTCGGGCACCTCGGTGGTGACTCGGATTCTCCCGCTCCCTGCACGGGCGTGGAGCAGTGCCCGGTACAGCAGTCTGATGCCCTATTCGTCGAACGGAACGGACACCCGATGGGTCCTGGCCGCCCCGGTGGGACCGCATCCGGCGACGACCTCACTGGACGCGTTGAGGCAGGCCCTCACCGACGCGCCGCTGAGGTTCCGTCTGGACCTCGTCTCGGCGACCGGGCCGGCCGTTGCCGGTGGGCATGTCGAACTGACACGGGTGCAGGAACTGCCGGACGACGACCAACCCACCTTCGACCCGGTACTCCACTGTCCACCGGGGTTGGCGCTGCGCCCCGCCTGGCTCGCCGGGGTGCGGGTCGGCGCGTATCGGGGAAGTCGCCACGGACGCGGCGACCCGTCCCCGTAGAACCCGCCGGTCTGCGATCTCTCCGCCTCGTGCGTTGTGCCGTGACTCGTTGTCTCCCACACTCGTTGGCAGCCCCGTCGGCTGTGGACTCAACCGGGGAGCCTAGCCGTCGTCGCGTCCGGACACGACGATGACCTGACTATCGAAGTACCCTAGGGCGAGCGAGAGTAACCCGCATCACCGCAATTGCTTTCGTCTCGAACGAGAGTCGGGCGACGAGGGCCTCGACACCATCGGCGGCGTCGAGACCCTCGTCCAGACAATTCACTTCACACGGTCACGTCATACCTGGCGCTCCCAGACGCGGTGGGACTTCATCAGCGCAGTGAGGCCGTCGAACAGTGCGGAAGCGTCGTCGGCGATCACGATGCCCGGGGCCTCGGCCGAAATTCCGGCCGCTTCGAGGAGGCCGCGACCGGCGGCCCATCCCCCGATCGCCTTGCAGTGCCGGAACGCTTCGGTCAGCAACACCTGCACCCGCGGGTCCGACGCCGGCGCCGCAACGAGGATGGCGTCGAACTCCACCGATCGCATCGTGAGGAACGTCCGGGACACCGGGACGGCGCCCTTGCCCGACCCCAATTTGCCACCGTGCGGTCCGATGACGAGCGGCACCATACCGTTCTTGCCGATCATCTCGACCGCGTCGGCCACCTCGGACAGATCCGACTCGTCGTCGGCGACGATGCCGATGATCCGGCCGTCCAGCGGCCACTCGGCACCGACCTGTGACAGCGCGGGACTGGGCGTCGGAGCCGCGTCGTAGGCGACGGTCGGCGCGGGCGCCGGGAGTCCGAGACCCGCGGCCACCTGTTCACACAGTTCGGGATCGATGTTCGCGACGACCTCGAGGGCGCGCTCCTTGATCACCTGCTCATAGCACTTGCCCAGCTCGAACGTATAGGCCTCCGCGACGTGCGCCTGCTCGACCGGGCTGAGGCTGGCGTAGAACAGTCTTGCCTGCGAGAAGTGGTCGTCGAAACTCGCGGGGGCGGCGCGCAGTTTCGTCGACTCCGGCATCGGCACCGGCACCTCGACGAACGCCGTGTCCGCTCCGGCCAGGAACGGGCAACCTGCGTCGAGCGAATTCGGCCGATACGGCGCGACACCCGGATGGACTCCCGTCTGGTGCATACCGTCGCGCAGCATGTCGTTGACGTCGGCCTGGGGCCGATTGATCGGTATCTGCCCGAAGTTGGGCCCGCCGAGCCGGCTGATCTGGGTGTCGAGGTAGGAGAACAACCGCGCCTGCAGTAGCGGGTCGTCGGTGACGTCGATCCCTGGTACGAGGTGCCCGGGGTGGAACGCCACCTGCTCGGTCTCGGCGAAGAAGTTCGTCGGATTCGCGTCGAGCGTCATCAGCCCGATCGGCTGCACGGGGGCCAGTTCCTCGGGCACCATCTTGGTCGGGTCGAGCAGGTCGATGCCCTCGAACGTCTGGTCCGGGGTGTCCGGGAACGCCTGGATGCTCAGCTCCCATTCCGGGTACGCGCCGGACTCGATCGCGTCGGCGAGGTCGCGGCGGTGATAGTCGGGGTCCATGCCGTTGACGATCTGAGCTTCTTCCCACACCAGCGAGTGCACACCGAGTTTCGGCTTCCAGTGGAACTTCACGAGCGAACTCTCGCCCGCCGCGTTCACCATCCGAAAGGTGTTGACGCCGAAGCCTTCCATCATCCGATACGACCGCGGGATACCGCGATCGGACATGTTCCACAACGTGTGCGCGGTAGCTTCCGTGTGCAGGGACACGAAGTCCCAGAAGGTGTCGTGCGCGCTCTGCGCCTGCGGAATCTCGCGATCCGGATGCGGCTTGGCAGCATGGACGACGTCGGGAAACTTGATGCCGTCCTGAATGAAGAAGACCGGAATGTTGTTTCCCACCAAATCGAAAGTGCCTTCGCCGGTGTAGAACTTGGTCGCGAACCCTCGGGTGTCGCGGACGGCGTCGGCCGATCCTCGGGAGCCGAGGACGGTGGAGAACCGGACGAAGACCGGCGTCTCGACGTCCTTGCCGAGGAACGCCGCCTTGCTGATCGGGTCGGCGGAACCGTATCCGCGGAAGACGCCGTGGGCAGCCGCGCCGCGCGCGTGTACCACCCGCTCCGGGATCCGCTCGTGATCGAAGTGCGTGATCTTCTCACGGAGATGGTGGTCCTGGAGCAGGGTCGGTCCCCGGGTTCCCGCCTTGAGCGAGTGGTCGGTGTCGTACAGCCGCGCGCCCTGCGACGTGGTGAGGTGCTCACCTTGCTGGCCACGGGCAGTGTCCGGGCCTTCGACGGGTTGCCCGGTCGCGCTCCCCAGCGCGGGAGCCCGCTGATCCGGCTTCGGGGGCAACGGCTCGGTGGGTTCCGTGGGCTCGGCGAGCGTCGGGGTACCGGAACCGGGAGTTCCGGGGATGGGCGGGTTCTTTTTGGGCACGGCGTAGCTCCTCGCTGAAAATCCGTGGGATCGGCGCCGCATCGTGGCTGTACGGGCCGTTCTTCTCGGAGTGCCCAAACGTTCGCAAAACGAATCAGCGTTGGCGCAGCGCCACAACTTGTCCCCAATCGAAAGATGCGGTTTCGCGTTCGCATCCCAGGGCATAGCTACAACAGATGTCAACCACGAAGAAAGTGAGAATCCGGCGTTCCGCTGCGCCGGCAAGGAGTGAACATGAGTACCGAATCAGGCAAGCAGTTGCATGAGGAACCGCAGTCGGAGCGTGGCCCCAAGGGCTCGCGAGACGCGGGCCCGGACCAGGCCGGCGCGGGCCAGACGGACCGTAAGGCGGGTTCTCTGGACCAGGAGGAGGTCACCTCCTCCGGGGAGCCGGGCACGAACCCTGCGCCCGCCGGCGGCTCGCTGCCTCCCGGCGATGCGGAGCCGGCCACACCGCCGTACGACGGCCGGACGACCAGCACTAAGGAAGGGCGCCCGGAGCACGACGACCATGTGGACTCCAGCGGAATGCAGTCACCGAAACCCGGGGAGACCCCACGCGGCGCCGTGGCCTCACCAGCCGAGGAGACACCCGCCGCACAGGCCGCCGAGACCGAGGGCAGCGACTCCGGAGTCGGACCCGCGCATCAGGGAGGCGTCGGCAAAGCCGAAGACAAGAAGTGAGCTACTGCGGGTGCCGACGGCATTTCTGTCGTTTCGACGGCGGTGCGGCCGCACCGGCTCTCGATTCTGAACCGGTGCGGCCTGAGCCCTCTGATGATCCGGAACATCACAGCACCTGATGGCCGAATACCCAACGTCACAAGGCTGAACCCGACATCGGAGGCGCCCCCGTCACCCTGACAATCGAAGACGATGGTGCGCCAGGCTGCAGGCCCGACCCCGTCAGTTCGGGCCCTGGGCGTGCTTGCCGTCCGTCGGCGAAGTAACGGTCGCCGGCGGCGTCGGGGTGCGGCCCGCAGCTTCCTCCAGTGACACTCCGTTGGTAGGGGCGCTCGTTGCGCTCGTGTCGGTGCCGCGGTGGGTAGCCTTCTTCGCCAGTTCGCCGACCTTGTGCTGCACCTGTGGCGCCTTGTCCTTCACAGTCTCGGTCGCCTCGCTCACCTTCTCCTGCACGGTGGGGTTGTGCCAAAGTTCGAGGGACTGATGCCTCATCTTCTCGTAGGTCTGTCGGCCGGACCGAGTGCCCAGGACGAAACCCGCGGCCGCCCCCGCTGCGAAGATCAACACTTTCTGCATGACATCTCCTGATCGTTGTGTGGCACGAGCGGTCAGCCGAATCATCGTCCGAACGCCCACCTGGACAGCTTGCCCTCAACTGCCGAGCCCAAACCGCGCCGGCGAGGAGGTCCGAACTAACTCACATCTCATCTGCACGTAACCTACGCTTCCGTAACTTGCCGTAGCGTGACGTTATGGCGATTTCGGATGTCAAGATGTACACCCACCTGACCGAGGCCGATGTAGAAGCGCTCGGGATCGAGTTCGACGCGATCCGGCGAGACATCGAAGCTTCACGCGGGGAGAGTGATGCCCGGTACATCAAGAACGCGATCCGTTTGCAGCGGTCGCTCGAAATCGGTGGACGCGCAATATTGTTCGCGAGTCTGTTTCCGCCGGCGTGGCTTGCGGGGACCGCGATGCTCGGCACCGCCAAGATCATCGAGAACATGGAACTCGGTCACAACGTGCTACACGGGCAGTGGGATTGGATGAACGATCCGGAGATCCACTCGTCGTTCTGGGAGTGGGACATCGCCGGCCTGTCGGAGCATTGGCAGCAGACCCACAACTACGTTCACCACAAGTACACGAATGTGCTGGGGATGGATGACGACGTGGGCTACGGCATGCTGCGTGTGACTCGCGACCAGCAGTGGACGCCGTTGAGCGTCGGCAACCCGGTCTACAACCTGTTGCTGCAGTTGTTCTTCGAGTACGGCGTTGCCCTCCAGCACCTCGAACTCGGCAAGGTGGCAATGGGCGGTGTCGATCGTGAGGAGTTCGAGCGTAGGTGCCGCGAGGTGCTCGAGAAGGTCGGCCGCCAGGTGCGTAAGGACTACGTCGTCTACCCGGCGCTCACCGGTCCGGCCTTCCTGACGACATTCACAGCCAATCTGACGGCGAACGTGATCCGCAACGTATGGACGAACGCCGTGATCTTCTGCGGTCATTTCCCGGACGGCGCCGAGAAATTCACAACGAAGGACCTCGAGAACGAGACACGAGGACAGTGGTACCTGCGGCAGATGCTGGGTAGCGCGAACTTCGAGGCCGGCCCGGTCATGGAGTTCATGAGCGGCAACCTGTGCTACCAGATCGAGCATCACCTGTTCCCGGACCTGCCGAGCAACCGCCTGCGGGAGATCTCCGTACGGGTGCAGGCGCTGGCCCAGAAATACGATCTGCCCTACACCACGGGTTCGCTGCCGGAGCAGTACTTCGAATCGTGGCGGACCATCGCCAAGCTGGCGCTGCCGAACAAATTCCTCACCGCCACCGCCGACGACGCCCCTGAGACGGCGTCGGAACGCAAGTTCATCGACCCGCGCCCGCAGGTCGATCCGGTTACGGGTAAGCGCCGCGGGTTGTTGACCGCGCTTCGCGCTCGTGCGGGAATCTGACATCGTTGGGGTGTAACTCGAACGCCGGCTGCGGTTCTCGCCGGCGCCCAGTGTGCGCCTAGGTGTTGTCCGCCGTCTTCGGAGTGGCGTTGCGCGTTTCCTCGAATGTTCTTGCCGTCACGGACCACGGCGGCGTCGACGTCGGTCGTCCCGCCGGGCCGGCGGGTGAGGGTGTAGGTGTAGGTGTGGCCTGAGTTTCCGCCCCACAGGTTGGAGTCGGTGGTCGTCATGACGACGCGGATACTCGGGATTTGTCGAACAGGTGGGTGGGTGTGCGGAACCTCCTCGAGGGCGGTCTACCCGTCGACTGCTGCGAGGGACAGCGTCCAGAGTCGTTGCGCCGATTCAGGGTTGAGGGCGTAGTCGGCGACTCCGACTCGCTCGGGTCCGCCCACGTAACGGACGGCGTGATTGCTGTCTTCGAAGTAGCGTCCCCCGATGCCGCGGAGGAGGGGTGACGTGGCGACGAACACGGATGTCGCCGCTCCCTGCTGTGGTGACTTGTACTCGGCGGTGGGGTCCGCGCGCAGGCTGTTGTACACGTTCTCGGGCAGATGTCGGGTCAAGTTGGTCCAGATCCCGCCGGGATGCAGCGCGTTTGCCGTGATTCCGTCGTGTGCCCGGCGGCGGGTCGCCTCGACTGCGAACAACACATTCGCGGTTTTGGATTGCCCGTATGCAAGCCACGGGTCGTACTCGCGGTTGTCGAAGTTGATGTCGTCGAAGACGATGTCGGAGCTCAGGTGTCCGCGGGAACTCAGGGACACGATTCGCGCACCGTTGGCGTGTGCGAGCGCGTCGTGAAGGGCGTTCGCCAGCGCGAAGTGACCGAGGTGGTTGGTCGCGAACTGCGATTCCCATCCGGACCTCGTTCGGCCGAGCGGGGTGGCCATGATTCCGGCGTTGTTGATCAGCACGTCGAGTGCAGTGCTGCCCCATTGTTCGGCGAAGCGGTGAACTGAGCTGAGATCGGCGAGATCGAGCGTCCGGACTGCGACACGTTCCTGACCGAGGGCGGTGTTGATGTCGTCGGCGACGCCGCGGCCGGCGTCCGGGTTTCGGACGGCGATGGTGACGTCCGCGCCGGCAGTCGCGAGCGCGCGAGCGGTCTCGAGGCCGATGCCGGACGAGGCGCCCGTGACGATGCTGCGCTTGCCGCGCAGGTCTATTCCTTCGAGGACCTCGGCGGCGGTCGAGGCCGCGCCGAAGGGACTGGTGATGCGGTGCTGTGTCATTGGTAGCTGTCCTTGTTCGGCGGCTGGCGTGAGGGTTCGGGTTGCGTGGACGGCCCAGGCAAGTCGCCGCTCTACATCTGGTTGCTGCTGTTCCAGCCGACCAGGATCTGGTCGAGCACGATGGTTTCGGCGCGGCGGTCCTGCCGCTGGTCACGCTGACGGTCGTGCTGGCGTTGCTCCTGCATGTCGTTGTCGCGGTCGAGCGGGCTGTCGTGGGTGACTGCGGCGGCAACCGGCTGCGCGGCGTTCGGCGGTGCGATGGTGGCGTTGGCGGCACCGACCGGGACGAGGCCGAGTGCCGCGGTCGCGGCGGCGACGGCAGCCAGTCGCTTCCAGGAGGAGGTGCTGGTGGCGGAGTGGGTGATCGAGTGGAGCTGTGTGGTGCTCATGGCGGTAGGTGTTCCTCATCCGAGTGCCGCGGGCCCAGCGTCTGCGGCTATTCGAACGGTGTCGGGGAGGGCCGGGAGCGTTACACCGGCAGAACCCGGGATAGCTGTGACGTGCGTCACTCGGGTAGGCGGCCTTCGACACCGCGAGCAAGGGACACCGGGGCCGACCGAGCGCTCGACTCGACTTGATGGCCGGCGCGCGTCGAGTCCGGCGACGCTGGGTGCAGGTGCCGCCCAACCAGCAGCTCGGGCTACACCTGCACCCCACCCCTCGCGTGAACCGACTCGTGTGCCCGAGGCGTCCGCGTTGCCATGTGACCACCATGACGGCCGAGACGTTACCAGAAAACGGGCCGATTGGTTTGTTTTATTTGCGGAGGGCAGACATGTCGTCAGAAGTGGGTATCCGCCTGCTTTTGCTGCCAGAGTCCACACGCCGCGAGCGGGAAACCGAACCCGGGAGTCGTGAGTATCCGAGTGGTCTCGTCGTCAGCGGCCGATAGATCGAAGTAGCCCAATGGACAGCGCGCGTCAGCTGGGTTTCGTCGATCCCGAAGACGGCATCGACGTCCAGAGACAGGGGGCCGCAGGGACAGTGACCATTGGCTGGTCCCGCATATGTCGAGAGCACGTCGCGACCCTTGACGACGAACACCTCCGGATAGATCTCACACGCCATCGTTTCCTCACATTCGCGAGGTGGGTGCCTTGACCTCGTACATTCGCGTTCCTTCCGGCGAGCGCCGCGGGGTGCCCGATTGCCGTGTCTTCCGGACCTTAATGGGTATGCGCCGACAGTTCCGTGCCTTCCCCGCGTGTCGGGGCGGGCACACCGCGGGCCGCATGGCAGTTATCTGCGGTCCGATCGCGCCGGAGTTGGCTGTTGCAGCCGCCACCGATCCAGTACTCGCGTATGGCTGGAGGACCCCGCCACGACGGCATGCCGGCTCGGCAACAGGAATCGGCCTGTTGCAGAGTCGGCAGTGTGCGCTTTGCGGGGCGGTCAGGATGCTCGGGGCCGTGCCTGGTTGTGTGCCGGTATCGGCTTCCGTTCCCAGTCGACCTGCCGCGGTGGGATGAACGTGGGGTGCCGATCGGTTCCCATCTCTACTTCCCACTCACTGTGGTGGAGGAGTCGGTGGTGGAATCCGCAGAGCAGGACCAGGTTTCCCATGTCGGAGGGTCCCCCGACGGACCAGTGAACGATGTGGTGACCCTCGCACCATGATGGCGGCGCACCACACCCGGGGAACGCGCATCCTCGATCCCTCGCCACCAACGCTTTTCGCTGCCTCTTGGTCACTGTTCGAGTGGAAATACCGAGGTCGAGTGGCGCCCCGTTCTCGTCGAGCACGATCGGCGTGTAGATCGAATCGCAGCTGAGGAGCCGGGCTACCCTGAGGCTCAGTGGCCCCATCCACTCGGTCCAGGCGACTCCGTCGACGGCGAAAAGCGACTCGTCAGTGGCGGAGGCATCGCGCTGTTGTCGCGCGCTGCAGTCAGTGTGGTCGGCGAGATCCTTGACGTTCACGTGAAGTGAGACGTGTGGCCGTTCGCCGCCTTCTTCGCCGGCGATCCCGGAGTCGAGGTAGCGGCGAAGGAGTTCGGTGAACCCGTCGGCTCGTCGCTGTCCGGGCGTGCGGCTGTCTTTGGTGCCGTCCTGCGCCGGTCGCGGCTTGGACAGTCCGGAGAGAGCCGAGAGCAGCATTTCGCCGGTCACGGCATCCAGGTCGCCTTTGACGGCGACGCGGCCGTTGAGTGTCTTGGACGCGTGGAATTCGTTGAGTTCGGTGTCTTCACTGGGCGGCGGGTCGTCGGATTCGAAGGTGCGTTCCAGTCTGGCGATAACGGCGCGCACTGCGTCCGTGTTGGCTGTAGGGCCGGTTGCGGCGAACAGCAACGCATTTCGGCAGTCATCCAACGCCTCGAGCGGCATCCCCTTGGGTGGCCGTTCGCAGAACTTCATGATCAGCGCTGCGTGCTCTGCCGAAATGTTGGTGTCGAAGTACTCGTCCGCGATTTCCGGTTGGAGACGCAAGCCTCGGCCCAACAGCACGATTCGCCCTGCCGCACCTACCTCGAGCAATGTCTTGGAGGCCAGCCACATCTTGGCGTTCGGAAACCCCAGCACATCAACCTTGCAGCGGTGGTCGACGGCACCGACGAGCTTGACGCGCAGGGCTTCGAGTCTTTGAATCTCCTCCGAGATACGAATGACCGATTCGAGCAGTTCCGCTTCGGCCAGACGCCACGCATCACCGACCGCGGTCGCCAAAATCTCTTCCGACAACGCCCCCTGGACATCTCCCCCGAGCCCCATCCGTGAATTCTAGTTCGAACACACTTTCGAGTCAATGGTTTCGAGCCATCGGAATCGGGGCTCCGAGGAGGACGAGGATGCGCGCGACATCACAGCCGACGGCTGAGTGTGCTTGCCTCAGCGGCTCACCCGGGTCTCGCCCATCACCACGCGTAGGTCCACCGCGAACCCGGCCTACCGCGCCAGGAACTCATGGTCTCAGGCCGGTGTCTAATTCGTAAGCGAAAACGGCTGTAGCGCATGCCAAACAGATTCGTCCAGTCCCCATTATCAGATTGCCGCCACGAACCGTCCTGTCCGACGCTTGCCCCGGCATCGAGGTCGCGGCAGCAGCCGATTGGATCGGTGTAGGTTCCGGACTCACTTGTCCGCTCGACCTGGGAATTTCGAGATCTTCCACGACACTTGTCTCGGAGTTTCCGCGGGAAGATGTCCCCTTTCTGCGACTCCGCTCACTGCCGCCTCCACCCGGTTACGAACGATGAGCTTTCAGCGGCGAGGCCCACCGAATACGCGACGACGCCCGGGAGAGCAGCCACTGCTCGGCCCGGGCGTCGTGAACCTACGGTGGCGCCGGTCAGCCCACGGACATCGCATCGGCGGCGTCGACCGCGGGGTAGATGGGGTACTCCACACCGGACAGGTACTGGACAGTGCGCACCACCTGGCACGAGTATCCGAACTCGTTGTCATACCAGACGTAGAGGATGGCGGTGTCGCCGTCGACGATCGTCGCGTTCGCGTCGACGATGCACGCGGCGCGCGAACCGATGAAGTCACTGGACACGGCATCGGTTGCAGCGGTGTAGTCGAGGTTCCGGCTCAGCGCTCCGGTGAGCGACTCCTGGCTGAGATGCTCGAGCACCTCCTCCCTGGTGGTCTCACGACCCAGCTGAAGGTGGAGGATGGCGACGGATACGTCCGGAGTGGGAACGCGGATCGAGTTGCCAGTGATCTTGGCCTTCAGCTCGGGGAGCGCCTTGGCGACCGCCGACGCGGCGCCGGTCTCGGTGAGCACGAGGTTGAACGGCGCCGAACGACCACGACGGTCGGCCTTGTGATAGTTGTCCAAGAGGTTCTGGTCGTTGGTGAACGAGTGCACGGTCTCGACGTGGCCTCGAGACACACCGAATTCGTCGTCCATGGTCTTCAGCGGCGGGACGATGGCATTGGTGGTGCAGGACGCGCACGACACGATCTGCTCGTTCGGGTCGAGGTCGCGGTGATTGACGCCGTGCACGATGTTCGGGACGTTTCCCTTGCCGGGCGCGGTGAGCACCACCTTCGCGACTCCGGGGCGGAGGTGCTTCGACAGTCCGTCGCGGTCGCGCCAGATTCCGGTGTTGTCGATCAGGATGGCGTTGTCGATGCCATGCTCGGTGTAGTCGAGGCTCTCCGGGTCGTTGCTGTAGATGAACTTGATGACGTTGCCGTTGGCGATCAGCGTGTTGTTGTCGGTGTCGACCTTGATCGTGCCGTTGAACTGCCCGTGGACGGAGTCACGGCGCAGCAACGATGCGCGCTTGGTCAGATCGTCGCTGCCACCCTTGCGGACCACCACGGCACGCAGGTTCAGCCCATTGCCCGAGCCGGCCTTCTCGATAAGCAGTCGAGCGACGAGGCGACCGATTCGCCCGAATCCGTACAGGATCACGTCCTGCGGCTGCGCGGGACTCGTCTGGGCGCCGCCGACCAGGTCGGCGAGGCTCCGTGCAACGAACTCTGGGACCGATGCTCCGTCACCGTTGGCGCGATAGGCCATCACCAGCAGTCCGAGGTCGATCTTCGAGGGCCGAAGATTGAGGTGAGTCAGCGCTTCGAGGAAGGGGAACGTCTCCTCGACCGACAGTTCATCGCCGCTGATCTGCCGGGCGAAACGATGGGTCCGCAGGATACTGATGACCGACTTGTTCACCAGGGAGCGACTGTGAAGCAGAATGGTCACCGAGCGTCTGCGGTGCAGGCCGCCGATGATCGGGATCATCGCCTCCGCGAGAGCTTCCTCGGAGTTCCACTGGGCCAGTTCCACTGTGCTCACTGCGCTTGTCTGCCTTCCCGGCTCATGTGGCGTGTCCTTAGGTGGGTTGCCGGCGAGCGCACACCGTTCCACCAGCGGTGACCTGGATCACCGGACCCGGTTTCGCGACTCGCGGACACCGGCGCGCCCGACGCACTCATCATATGGAAGCGTTTCGTCGGGCCGACAAGCCGGTCGCCGAAACGTCCGGCGGGACGAGAATCCGGCCATCTCGCAGGTCTGACGACCGACGAGTTGCCCGAGCGGTAACCGTCAGACAACAGGCCGAGGGTAGGAGGTGGGAGGGGCGGCGGCAGCAAGCAGGCAAGCTGCTGCTGCCGTCGGCGGCGGCGGCGGTACTAGCCCCGCGCCATGTCGACGAACTTGGACAGGTGAAGCTGGTGCGCCACCGTGATTGTCGCGGTCGGGCCGTTACGGTGCTTGCCGAGGATGAGGTCGGCCTCACCGCCGCGGGGGTCGTCGCGTTCGGTGGCGTCGGGGCGGTAGAGCAGGATCACCATGTCGGCGTCCTGCTCGAGCGATCCCGACTCACGAAGGTCGGCGACCTGGGGGCGCTTGTCCTGTCGCTGCTCGGGACCACGGTTCAGCTGGCAGATCGCGACCACGGGAACCTCGAGTTCCTTCGCCAAAAGCTTGAGGCTACGGGAGAACTCGGAGACTTCCTGCTGACGTGACTCGACCTTCTTACCTGAGCTCATCAGCTGCAGGTAGTCGATCACGATCAGCTTGATGTCGTGTTTCTGCTTGAGCCGCCGGGCTTTTGCGCGGATCTCCATCATCGTGAGGTTGGGGGAGTCGTCGATGAACAGCGGCGCTTCACTGATCTCACTCATACGTCGAGCGAGCTTCGTCCAGTCGTCGTCGGTCATCTTGCCGGAGCGCATGTCGCCGAGCTTGATCTTCGCCTCCGCCGACAGCAGACGCATGACGATCTCGGTCTTGCTCATCTCGAGCGAGAACATGACGCTGGCCATGCCGTGCTTCACGGAGCAGGAGCGCAAAAAATCCATTCCGAGTGTGGACTTACCCACACCGGGTCGGGCCGCGACGATGATCATCTGGCCGGGGTGGAGGCCGTTGGTGATCTCGTCGAGTTCGACGAAGCCGGTGGGCACACCGAGGGAGATGCCGCCGCGGCTGGCGATGGAGTCGATCTCGTCCATCGTGGGCTGCAGGAGCTCCTCGAGGGGGACGAAGTCCTCGGTGGTGCGGCGTTCGGTGACCTCGAAGATCTCGGCCTGCGCGCGGTCGACGACCTCGGCGACGTCCTGACCGTCGGCGCCGGTGTAGCCGTACTGGACGATGCGGGTGCCGGCGTCGACGAGGCGGCGCAGGATGGCCTTCTCCGCCACGATCTCGGCGTAGTAGCCGGCGTTGGCGGCGGTGGGCACGGTCTGGGTGAGCGTCACCAGATAAGGCGCTCCACCGATGCGACGGAGCTCGCCACGACGATCCAGCTCCGCGGACACCGTGACCGGGTCGGCGGGCTCACCGCGGCTGTAGAGGTCCAGGATCACGTCGTACACCGACTGGTGCGCGGGACGGTAGAAGTCGCCGGGACGGAGCACCTCGAGCACGTCCGCGATGGCGTCCTTGCTGAGGAGCATGCCGCCGAGCACGGACTGCTCCGCCGCCATGTCCTGAGGTGGCTGCCGGCCGAACTCTTCGCCGGGCTCCGCGTCAGGCGGACCCGGGTATTCGGAACGGCCCCGATCGTCTACTACAGCCACTCGACCGACCTTCCCCATCACTGTTGCGCCACCCCGGAAAATGCTTCCCGGCGTTGGTGCCCCGAACTCTTTGTACTCGCCCCTACCGACAACCTTCGCAGGCTCTTCGCGGCAGCCGGCGTCGTGATCGCGAGACACGCCGGGACGACGTTAGGGATTAGCTACCCGGTGTTCAAACCAGCCTGTGTACACAGTTGGGGATAAATTGTGTAAACCGCTGGGCATCTTTGTTAACCCCATGGGGATAACCTGAGGATAAGTGCATATCACAATCCCAAAAACCCAGATCAGAGCCGTTTTTTGGTTTCTCACCACTGTGGATGAAAACCCGTTCGGCGTGTCTTTCACGTTGACGACTCGGGCGTGTTGAGTTGGTCGCCCCCTGCGTGGCAATATGATTCACCTCACAGATCGCCGGCGGGGCGGCTAACTTCCAGACACAGCTGGAAGCCGCTCCCCTGCGTGCTTCACACCGGTGAAACCGGCCTCGAGAGGGCGGCTGTGAGCCGGAATCGACAAGCACAGACCCCCCACACGCCGAGGCGTCCGGGGGGCCTGTGAGTAAACGAGTCGACTAGGCGCCGACGACGTTCAGGTGGAACTTCGCAACCACGTCGGGGTGCAGGTTCACGACGATGGCGTGCTTGCCGGTCGCCTTGATGTGAGCCTTCGGCAGCTCCAGGTTGCGCTTGTCGACGACGGGTCCACCGGCGGCCTTGATGGCACCGGCGACATCGGCGGCGGTAACCGAACCGAAGAGCTTGCCCGAGTCACCGGCGGTCTTGACCGACAGCGAGATGTTCTCGAGGCCCTCGATGGCGTCCTTGAGCTCCTTGGCGTGGTCGAGTCCGCGCACGGCGCGGGCTTCCTGCGCACGACGGATGCCCTCGACCTGCTTCTCGGCGCCACGGGTGGCGACGATGGCCAGGCCGCGGGGCAGCAGGTAGTTGCGGCCGTAGCCGTCCTTGACCTCGACGGTGTCGCCAGGCGCACCGAGGTTGTCCACGTCAGCGGTGAGGATGAGCTTCATGTCTTTCCTCCCTTTCCTTAGCGAGCCACGGTGGCGTAAGGCAGCAACGCCACCTCACGTGAGTTCTTGACGGCAATGGCAACGTCGCGCTGGTGCTGGACGCAGTTGCCGGTGACACGGCGCGCGCGGATCTTGCCGCGGTCGCTGACGTACTTACGCAGAAGCGTCGTGTCCTTGTAGTTGATCTGCGTGTTCTTCTCTTTGCAGAAGATGCAGATCTTCTTCTTCATTACCTTGTCGCGCAAGGGCGGCTTCGGCATTAGTTTGCTCTTTTCTGGATGTTCCGATCAGGTACGGATCAGAACGGGGGTTCGTCGCTCCCGCCACCAGAGCCTCCGAAGGAGCCGGACGCCTGCGGCGCGCTGCCCCACGGATCATCTCCGCCGGTGTTGGATTGCGGACGTCCGCCGCCCGATCCGCCGGAGGAACCGAAGCCACCGCCGCTGCCGCCACCACGGTTGGCCTTGTTGACCTTGGCCGTGGCGTACCTCAGCGAGGGGCCGATCTCGTCGACCTCGAGCTCGACGACAGTGCGCTTTTCACCTTCACGAGTTTCGTACGAACGCTGCTTGAGCCGGCCACTCACGATCACTCGCGAGCCACGGGTCAAGCTCTCCGCGACGTTCTCGGCTGCCTCGCGCCAGATGTTGCAACGCAGAAACAGTGCTTCGCCGTCTTTCCATTCATTGGTCTGACGATCGAAGGTGCGGGGCGTGGACGCGACAGTGAAGTTCGCGACCGCGGCTCCCGCGGGGGTGAATCGAAGCTCCGGATCAGCCGTCAAGTTTCCGATGACGGTGATGACGGTGTCGCCTGCCATATGGTTCCTCCTGCAGAATGTGGAGTTCGGTTGGGCACGAGCCTAGGGCTGGTGACCGACAGAAATCACTTGTTGTGGCGCAGAACCTTCGTACGCAGCACCGACTCGTTCAGACCGAGCTGACGGTCGAGCTCTGCGACGGTGGCGGGAGTAGCGCTGATGTCGATCACCGCGTAGATGCCTTCGCTGTGCTTCAGGATCTCGTAGGCGAGACGACGCTTACCCCAGACATCGACCTTGTCGATCTTGCCGCCGTCCTGGCGAACAACATTGAGGAACGTATCCAGCGAAGGAGCAACAGTGCGCTCGTCCAGGCTGGGGTCAAGGATGACCATCAATTCGTAATGACGCATAAGACCTCATCACCTCCTATGGACTAGTGAAAACGGCCACGGACTGTCCGTGGCAGGAGGGTCGTTGCGTCAGCAACCTTTGCAGGTTACACGACGAGCCCCTGACCAGCGAAATCAGGCAAGCCGGTGTGACACCGGGAACCGCGGGGTACGCCGACGCGATGGCAGAAGAGAAGAAATTCCGACAGGGCGACGAGGTCGAGTGGAAGACCCACGGCACCACCACGTCGGGGACGGTCGAGGAGGAGATCACCGAGGACACCGAGGCGGCGGGCCGCACGGTGCGGGCGTCCGAGGACGACCCGCAGTACCGCGTCGTCAGCGACAAGAGCGGGCGGGACGCCGTCCACAAACCCGACGCCCTGCGCCGGGCGAGCGACTGACCTCCGCACCCGCGGCGTTCCGCTTCGCACGCGGAGGCCCACGCACCCTAATGTGGATTCATGCATATCGGAGCTCGGCAGCGGTCGCCGATCACGGCGCTCGTCGTCGGGTTGGCGGGCCTCTCCATGCTCGCCGGCTACCTGCAGAAGGCGCGGTGCGCCGGGGCTCCGTTCGACGGCGTCGGGCGATCCCTGATCTTCGACCGCATCAAGGACACGCAGGTCTGCTACTCCGACATCCAGTTCCTGTGGCTCGGACGCGACGTCAACCTGCACGTCTTCCCGTACGTCACCGGGGGGATCAACGCCGACGGCATCCTCACCGGCGGCACCGTGGAGTACCCGGTGCTGAGCGGTGTGCTGATGTGGCTCGGCGGCATCGGTTCACACACCGACGCCGACTTCCTGCTGCACTCGGCGCTGATCCTCGCCCCGTTCGGCCTGCTCACGGCGTGGATGCTCGGACGTCTAGCCGGCTGGTGGGCACTGTTGTGGTCGGCCACGCCGCCGCTGGTGCTGTACGCCTTCCACAACTGGGAACTGCCGGTGGTCGCGACGTCGGTGGCCGCGATCTTCGTCATGACACTCGAACGGATCCCCCTCCGTGCCCGAGCCGTCCTCGCGGCGGTGCTCCTCGCCGTCGGCTTCTGCCTGAAGGTGTATCCGGGTGCGTTCGTGCTGCCGCTGATCGCCTACGTCCTCACCCGGAACGGCACCGCCGGGCGGCGCTACGACGTGCGCGGCGCGGTGATGGTCGCGGTGGCTGCGATCTCCACCGTCGTGGCGGTGAACCTGCCGTTCGCCCTCATCTCCTACAGCGGATGGCGGGCGTCGTTCACGTTCCAGGAGAACCGTCAGGCCGACCTCACCACCAACTCCATCTGGTACTGGGGCCTGCGACCGCTGTTCGGGCCGGTCGCCGACGACGTCCCGCTCCCCGCGTACGACCAGACGGTGAGCCTGCTGTCGCCGCTCCTCGTGTGCGCGGCGTTCGCGATCGCCCTGCGTCTCGGCTGGCTGCGGTTCCAACGCGACGGCGCCTACCCGTGGATCGCCGTCAGCGCCGCCATGCTCTGCGGATTCCTGCTGCTGCACAAGGTGCATTCGCCGCAGTACACGTTGTGGCTGATCCCGTTCTTCGTCTTGCTGCGCGTCCCGTGGGGGCTCGTCGCGGCGTATCTGGTGGCCGACCTGTCGATGGGGATCGGCGTCTTCAAGTACTTCGGCGCCCTCGCCGCTCAGACCGACGCGTCGACGTTCGAGGTTCTCGTGAAGTTCGGGGTCTGGGGCCGCGCGGGACTGCTGGTGGTGCTGTTCTTCGTGTTCCTGCGTGCCGCCCAACGGCATCAGCCCGTCCGCGGGCGCACCGGTCCCGAGTCCGGCCGACGGCCGGTGCTGAAATCTCCCGAGCCGGTGCGATGAGCGAATCCTGGTTCGCGCACCCCACACTGACCGGACGGCACGTACGACTCGAACCGCTGGGCGACAACCATGTCGACGGCCTGGTGGACGCCGTCGACGACCCCCGCATCTTCCACTGGACGTCCGCCGCGATCGCCGACCGCGGCGACGCGGTGGCGTTCGTCCGCACCGCCGACGAGGATCCGACCCGCCTCGCGTACGCGCAGATCGACGTCACCACCGAGAGGATCGTCGGCTCGACGTCGCTGTATCTGATCGACCCGAAGAATCGCAGCCTCGCGATCGGGCACACCTGGTTGTCCCGTTCCGCGCAGGGCACGCTCATCAATCCGGAGGCGAAACTGCTGTTGCTGAGGCGGGCGTTCGAAGACCTCGGCGCGGTCCGCGTCGAATGGCACACCGACGAACGCAACGCCCACTCCCGCGGCGCCATCGCGAAGCTGGGGGCCGAGTTCGAGGGAATCCTCCGCAAGCACCGACGTCGCCGCGACGGGACGTGGCGCAACACCGCACTGTTCTCGATGATCGACGAGGAGTGGCCGCGCATCTGCCCCCGACTCGAGGCTCGAGTCGAGGGCTGACACGGTCGGGTCACGTCACACGACGGGAGCGGTGGCCGTCACCCTCTTCACGAACTCGACGACCGCCGAGCGCATTTCGGCGCTGCGCGGCACCACCCCGGACATCCAGAACGATCCGTGAATCAGCCCGTCGAAGCGGATCGCCTCGGTATCGACGCCGGCCTGCCGCAACGACTCGGCGTACGCCTCCGCCTCGTCGCGGGCCACCTCGTTCTCGGTGGTGAGCACGAGGGCCGGCGGCAACCCCTCGAAACCGGCGGCGCGACTCGGTACGGCGTACGGGTGTTTCGCATCCTCCGGCGAGGACAGGTAGTTGCTCCAGAACCAGTCGAGGTCCCCGGCGCCGATCACGTACCCCTCGGCGAACTCCTGCCGGGACGGGAGGTCCGCGTTCGGATCGATCACCGGGTAGATCAGCACCTGCCCCCGCAGGCGCGGTCCGCCCTCGTCCCGGGCCCGCAGCGCGGTGACGGCGGCCAGGTTGCCGCCGGCGCTGTCACCCATGACGACGACGTTGCCGGGGTCACCGCCGTAACTTGCGACGTTGTCGGCCACCCACTGCAGGGCGGCGGCAGCGTCGTCGGCGGCGGCCGGGAACCGGTGTTCCGGGGCGCGGCGGTACGTCGCGGCGACGACGATTGCGCCCGCGCCGTTCGCGACCGCCCGCGCCGGTTCGTCGACGACGTCGATGTCGCCGGCGACGAACCCGCCGCCGTGGAAGTACAGGACCACCGGGTGCGGTGCCCGGCCCTCCGGCACGTAGACCCGCAGCGCGATCTGCGCTCCGCCGCTCTCGTAGTGCGCGTCCTCCACCCGGGCGACGGGTTCGGGCGGCGCCTGCAGTCCGGCGAACGTCGCCACCACCGCCCGCGCCTCCTCCACGGTGCTGTGCTCGAAAGCTTTCAGCCCCTGCGCCTGTAGTCCGGCGATCAATTCTGCTGCGTGTGCGTCGAGTGCCATTTCGGTCTCCTTTGGTGGGGGGTAGGGGTCAGGACACGGTGGAGGCCGCGCGGGCCTCCGCCCGGGTGAGCGCGAAACCGGAGTAGCCGCCTGCCACTACCTCGTCGCACGTCGCCCGGTAGGTGGGGGCGCCGCCGAGGTAGACCATGCAGGCACGAGGCTTGCCGGGAATGTTCGCGCCCATGTACCACGAGTTCGTCTCCGGCAGCAGGGTCTGGTCGGCGATCTCGTTGGTCAAGGCACCCCAATCGCTTTCGGCCTGCGCGGTGGGCTCGATGACGTCGAGGTCGCGTCGGTCCAGGTAGTCGATCGCGTCGGTCGCGAAGTCGACGTGGTCCTCGATGGCGAGTGGCATGTTGTAGAGCACCGACGGCGACTGCGGTCCCGTGATGAGGAACAGGTTGGGGAACTCGTTGACCATGATGCCGAGGTAGGTCCTGGGTCCGTGCTCCCACTTCTCGGCCAACGGCAAACCGCCCCGACCGCGGATGTCCATGGCCATCAACGGACCGGTCATCGCGTCGAATCCGGTTGCGAGGACGATGGTGTCGACCTCGTAGACGCGGTCACCGACCCGGACTCCAGTCGGCGTGATCTCGTCGATCGGCGTGGACTTCACGTCGACGACACTCACCGAGTCGCGGTTGAACGCCTCGTAGTAGTTGGTCTCGAGCGGGGGACGCTTGGTGCCGTACGCGTAGCCCGTCGGCGCCAGCGTCGCGGCCTTCGCCGGGTCCTGCACCCGCTCGTGGATCCGGTCGCGGATGTAGTCGGCGATCGTGTCGTTGGCCTTCTTGTCGAACAGGATGTCCTGGTAGGAGTCGATGAACAACCGGAACCCGCCGGCGTTCCAGCGCTCGTCGAACGTGCGGCGGCGCTCCTCGGCGTCGACGGCGAGCGCGGACGGCTGCACCTGATTGAACGGGACGCCGAGGAAGTGGTTGCGGGCCGCGGTCCGCACGTCCGCATAGTTGCTCTTGATGTCCGCCAATTCGTTCGGGTCCATCGGACCGTTGCCGAGAGGGGTCGCGAAGTTGGGGGTGCGCTGGAAGACCACCAGTTCGGCGGCGTCCTCGGCGATGAACGGGATGGCCTGGATGCCGCTGGCCCCGGTCCCGATCACGGCCACCCTCTTGCCGGTGAAGTCGGCGCCCTCACGTGGCCAGTTGCCGGTGAGCAGCACCTCGCCGCGAAAGTTGTCGATACCGCCGAACTCCGGCGTCTTCGGCACCGACAGGTTGCCTGCCCCCGAGATGAAGTACCGGCTGCGCACGACGGCGCCGTCGTCGGTGCGGACCGTCCACACCGAGTTCTCGTCGTCCCAGTGCACGCCGACCACGCGGGTGTCGAACGTGATGTCTTTGCGCAGGTCGAAGCGGTCGGCGACGTGTTCGAGGTAGCGGAGGATCTCCGGCTGTCCGGCGAACCGCTCACTCCACTGCCATTCCTGCTGCAGATCCTCGTCGAACGAGTACGAATAGTGGACGCTCTCGATGTCGCAGCGGGCACCCGGATAGCGATTCCAGAACCAGGTGCCGCCGACGTCCGAGCCGGCTTCGAACACCCGTGTCGACAGCTTCATCGTGTCGCGCAGCTTGCGCAGGGCGTAGAGGCCGGCGAATCCGGCACCCACGACGACGACGTCGACGTCGGCAGAAATGGTCTTTGACATGCGTTGGGCTCCTCGGGACGATGGGTTCCGGCTGGAGTCGAGCGGGCAACCGGGGTATGCCAACGACAATGGCCCACGTCACATCACCCCCACACCGGGTAAAACACCCCCTCGGTTACCTGTGTTGTCCGTCACATTCGGTGGGGGTAGGTTTCGTTCCACACCTGGCTAACCGGACACGGGAGAAATCCACTGACTCGCTCGAGAGAACTCACGAGGTCGATGACCAGCTTCGTCGGCCGACGCCGCGAGATCGAGGAAGCCCGCGCACGACTGCAGCAATCCCGGCTCGTGTCGCTGCTCGGTGCCGGCGGCGTGGGCAAGACGCGGCTGGCCGAGGAACTCGCGGTCCGCTCCGCCCGCGCCTTCCGCGATTCCGTCCGGTGGATCGACCTCGCGCCCGTCCGCGATCCCGACGCACTGCCCTCCGCGGCCGCGGCCGCGCTCGGCGTCACCGACCAGTCGAGCCGTGCGGTGATGGACAAGGTGATCGACCAACTGCAGTCCCGGCATATGCTGATCGTCCTCGACAACTGCGAGCACCTACTGTCCGCGGCAAGCGAATTCGTCAGCACCGTCCTCGCCTCCGCGCCGGAGGTCCGGATCCTCACCACGAGTCGCGAACCGCTCGGGATCGCCGGCGAATTCACGTACCTCCTTCCACCGCTGAGCACTCCGGGTGACATCGAGGACTGCCGCGCCGCGGACATCGCCACGTTCGAATCGGTGTCGTTGCTCGTGGAGCGCGCGCAGGGCGTCGTCGCCGACTTCCGCCTCACCGACGCGAACGCCCCCGCCGTCGCACAGTTGTGCAATCAGCTCGACGGGATCCCGCTCGCCATCGAACTCGCCGCCGCCCGGCTGCGGTCGCTGTCCGCGTCGCAGCTCGTCGAACGCCTCGACCAGCGTTTCGCACTCCTCACCGGCGGTGACCGGGCGGCGATGCCTCGCCAGCAGACGCTGCGCGCCCTCATCGACTGGAGTTACGAACTGTGCTCGGACACCGAGCGGCTGCTGTGGTCGCGGCTCGCCGTGTTCCCCGGAAGCTTCGATCTCGAAGCCGCGGAAGCCGTCAGCGGGTTCGGTGCGCTGTCGGACTCGCCGGTCATCGACGTCCTCGACCGCCTGGTCGGAAAATGCCTTGTCACCGTGGACCGTTCGACCGAACGTCTCCGCTACTCGCAGCTGATGACGGTGCGGGAGTACGGGCACGAGCTCCTCGAACTGAGCGGGGAGCGCGACGAGCTGTACCGGCGACATCTCGAGCATTATTCGGAGCGCGCCCGCCGGTCGTCGCTCGACTGGTGCGGGCCAGGACAATCGGAGATCCTCGCGGGACTGCGGATCGACCACCCCAACCTCGTGGCCGCCCTGGACTGGGCCCTGCACGACGACTCGCAGCGGGCGGCGGCCGCGGAACTGGCCGTCTCGCTGCGGTACCACTGGATCGCGGGCGGCAACCTGTCCGACGGGAGGACCCGGCTCGAGCGGATACTGCTACGGCTCACCGACCCCACCCGGGAACGGGGCGACGTGCTGTGGGTGACCGCGTGGACCGCGCTGATCCAGGGTGACCGCGACGCCGCGCGCGAACACCTCGACGAGTGCACGGCGATCGCGACCGCGCTCGGTGACGAACGACTTCGCGCGCACGCCGACCACTGGGCGGGGATCCACGCCGTGTTCTCCGGCCGCCCCGACGAAGCCATCGGGCTGTTCCGTGATGCCATCGCCGTCCACCGCGCCGTCGGCGACACGGCCTCGGTGCTGACCGCGTCGTTCGAGATGGGCATGGCGCAGACCTACGACGGCCGGCTCGACGACGCCCTCGAGACGTGCCGGGACGTGATCGCGGTGGCGGACGTGCACGGCGAGAAGTGGAACAAGGCCTACGCCCTGTGGGTTTCGAGCGTCGCGTACTTCCACCTGGGCCGGGGCGACGATGCCGTCGACGCTGCCCAGCAGGCGCTGCGGATCCAGCGCGACTTCAAGGACAAGATCTGCACGGCTCTGTCGATCGAGGTGCTGTCGTGGGTGGCCACGTCGAGCGGTGACGCGAACGCGGCGGCCAGGCTGTGCGGCGCCGCGAAGGGTGTGTGGCATCGGCTGGGCACGTCCGTCGCCGCCTTCGGCCCCCATATCACCGACGACTCGCTGTCGTCGGAGCGCGACGCCGCCCGCATGGTCGGGCCCGACGAGTTCGCCCAGCTCGCAACGCCTGCGGTCCGGCTCACCATCGAGGAAGCCGTCGACCTCGCACTGGGCACCCCCACCGAGCGCAGGGCGCCGCGCGCCGAGGCGTCGCCGCTCACCAAACGGGAACAGGAGATCGCCGACCTGCTCGCCCAGGGCCTCAGCAATCGGCAGATAGCCGAGGCGTTGGTGATCTCGCGGCGCACCGTCGACGGACACGTCGAGCACATCTTCGACAAGCTGGCCGTCAGCTCCCGCACGCAGGTGGCGGCGTGGGTCGCAGCCCGGGCGCATCCCCCCGTCGTGGAGACCGGCCGATAGCCGGACCGTAACCGCCGGCCGCGCGAAAGGCACTGCACAGTCGGGAATCTCGACGGTCTATACTCCACCTCGTCGCCCACGGTCGTGGGCTCCACCACGGGGAGGCAACGCATGACGTCGCAGCAGCAGGACACCTCGGCGGACCACAGCGGGCCGCTGGCACCGCCGCCCGCCAGCAGTCTGCCGCTCGCCATTGTTGCGATCATCGCGTTCGTGCCGTTCGGCATCGTCGCACTGCTGCGCTCGCTCACCGTCCACCGACTGTGGGAGCGCGGCGAATACGACCTTTCGGTGCGCGCCGCCGCCGACGCCCGACAGTGGTCGATCCGCGCGATCGCCCTCGGCCTGTCGATCGCGGTGTTCGCGGTCGGGGCGGCGCTGGTGCTGTCGAAGCCCTAAACGCTGTGAGCGGGAGCCGTTTCTACCGGCGGCCGTGGCCGCAGCCAGGCGGGTAGCCACTGCGGCTGCGCATCGGGCGCCTGGTCGAGCACGCCGCCCGCAGGATCGTCGATGAAGCCGTACCGCACGAGGTCCTCGCCGGGCCGGTAGATCTGGCGGATGATCAGCGCGCAGATGACCACGACCGCAATGTCGCGGACCACCACCGCGGCGGTGAACCACTGCTCGGGGAGTCCCTTGTCGGCCACGCCGAGGTAGTAGAACATCCGCGGCACCCACACCAGCGCGTCGATCGTCATCCAGGCCAGCAGGATCCGCCGGTGCGGGAAGGCGAGCACGGCCAGCGGGACGAGCCACAGCGAATACTGCGGGCTCCACACCTTGTTGGTGAGCAGGAAACCCGCGACCAGCAGGAAACACAGTTGGGTCAGTCGCGGCCGTCGCGGCGCCGTCAGCGCGATGTACCCGATCCCGACGCACACGAGGGCGAACAGCAGGAACGACACCGCGTTGAGGACGGTGGGCGCCTGACCGGCCGACAGGATCCCGTCGAACCCGGTCCAGCCCGTGAACGACGAGATGACGTTGTAGACGGAGTCCGGGTCGGCGCCGCGTTCGGAGTTGAGCCGGAAGAATTCGGCCCAGCCGCGTGGGAACAGCAGGGCGATCGGCAGATTGACCGTCAGCCAAGCGCCGATACCGGTCAGCGCCGTCACCGACCACTCACGGACCTTGCCCGTGCGCAGGCACAGCACCAGCAGAGGCCCGAGGAGGAGCAGCGGATACAGCTTGGCGGCACCACCGAGGCCGAGCAGGATCCCGGCGAGCACCGGCCGTTTCCGCGACCACGCCAGCAGCCCACCCGCCGCGAAAGCCGTTGCGAGGGGATCGAAATTCGTGAACGCGTGCACGATCACCAGCGGGGACACGGCGATCAGCGCGGCGTCCCAGATGCGGCGTCCGGCCAGAAGCGCACTCGCCCAGACGGTGACCAGCCACGCCAGCGCCAGACCGAGCGCGACGACGTTGAAATAGATCGCGACCTGCAGCGCACCGGGCAGCCAGTGCACCGCGTCCCACGACTTCGCGATCGTCATCGCGCCGTACTGGTAGAGCCCGGAGATCACCGGGTACTCCATGTAGCGGCGCTGGGTCTGGCCGTTGCCAGCGTCTTCCTCCCACCACTTCTTGTAGGGGAAGGCGCCCTCGTTCAACCGTTCCGCGCCATACAGCGGGACCGTGTCCGAGTAGCACATGGCGACGTACTGCCGGCTGCCACTCCAATCGAGCCCGAGCGCGCCGTTCTCGCCGACCGGCGCCTGCTGGATGCACGGCGCCTTCGCGAACCAGCCGAGCGCGAGAAACACGATCGCCAGCAACAGAATGGCGCGCATCGGCGTGAAGAACCGGCTGCGCCCGACGACCGCATGCCGTCCGACCGGACCACCGATCACCCCGGAGAGGTCGGCGGTCAGCGGATCGGTGCGCCCGGGAAGGTCCCGCCAATCCGCGGAACGCCGATCCTTCGCCAGCGGCGCGGGCGAGACGAATCCCGTCTCACCCGCGTCGCTGAAGGCGTGCGCGTCAGGGTTGTCGGCCACTCCGCGAGGCTACCGGTCGCCGTTAACGGGCCGGAACCTGCTGCTGGGCGTTGCCATTACCGGCGTTCGGCGGCGTCGTCGTCTCCGGTTCCGCCGGAACCGCCGGGGCCGCGGTGGTGGGCCTCGGTGCCAGACCCGGAATCGGGATGGTGATCCCGGGCAGGATCTCGACCGGCGACGGCGTCACGACCACCGGCGGCACGAGCTCCGTCGGCAGCTGGAACGTGCTCGTCGGCGGCGCCGATGTCTTGGTCGGTGCCGGTGCCGAATAGGCCGGGATACCCGACTGGCCACCGATCGCACCCGGCTTCGGGAACTTCTCGACGTCGGTGCCCTCGAGGGCGCCGTCCATCGTGTCCTTCCAGATGTCGGACGGCAGACCGGAACCGTAGATCATGGCGCCGCTGCTGTTCTCCAGCGCCTGACCGTCCGTGGTGCCCACCCACACCGCCGTGGACAGCGACGGGGTGTATCCGACCATCCAGGCGTCCTTGTTCTTGCCGGTGTCACCGAGCTGCGCGGTACCCGTCTTGGCCGCCGACGGGCGTCCGCCCGCCAGGTTGTGGCCGCGCGAGTACCCGGCGATGGGTTCCATCGCCGACGTCACGTTGTCGGCGACGTCCTTGTCGATGCGGTCCTCACCGGTGTCACCGCCACGGTCGAGCAGGACCGTTCCGTCGGCGCTGACGACCTTCTGCACGAAGTGCGGCGGGTGGTACGTACCCGAGGCGGCCAACGTGGCGTACGACGACGCCATGTCGAGGACCCTCGACTGGTACTGGCCGAGCACGATGCCGTTGTTCGGACCGCTGCCGTCGGGCTCGGTCAGCGAAGGCCCGACACCGGGGATCTCCTTCGGGATACCCGCCTTGTGGGCCATGTCGGCGATCGCCTGCGGTCCACCGTCGAGTTCGAGCTCCTGACGGTAAAAGCTGGTGTTCAGCGAACGCTTCAACGCCTCGGCGATGGTGCAGGTGCCGCAGCCCTCGCCTTCGACGTTGCTGATGGTGATGCCGTTGACCGTGAGCTCCGAGCTGTCGTACATCTGTGACAGCGGGATGCCCTGATCCAGGGCCGCGGCGAGACCGAACACCTTGAACGACGAACCGGTCTGCAGTCCGGCGTTCGCGAAGTCGTACCCCCCGCCGTCCTCGCCGCCGTAGTACGCGCGCACCGCGCCGGTCTTCGGGTCGACCGACACGACACCGGTACGCAGGTTCTCCGGCTCACCCTCCATGTTGGAGCGCGCCGAATCCACCGCCGCCGCCTGGGCGACCGGGTCGATCGTCGTGGTGATCTCGAGGCCCTCGGTGTTGAGCAGCTGCTCGCTGATCCCCGCCTCACCCAGCTCACGCAGAACCTGATTCTTGATCAGGCCCTCCGGTCCGGAGTCCTGGTTGCCGTTATCGACCTGCGCGATCGGCACGTACGGCGGATACTGCATCACCGACCGGGCCGACTGCTCCAGCGTTCCCGCCGACACCATGCCGTCGAGCACGTAGTTCCAGCGCGCCTGAGCACCCTCCGGGTTGGTCTCCGGATCGAGCAGCGACGGCAGCTGGATCGACGACGCCAGCACCGCGCTCTCCTCGACCGTCAACTGGTCGACGGGCTTGTTGAAGTACGCCTTCGACGCGGCCGCGATGCCGTACGCACCACGCCCGAAGTAGATGGTGTTCAGGTACGCGGCGAGGATGTCGTCCTTGGACCACTCGCGGGCCATCTTCGACGAGATGACGAGTTCCTTCATCTTTCGCGTCAGCGAACGCTCGGAACCGACCATCGTCTTCTTCACGTACTGCTGCGTGATGGTCGAGCCACCGCCGGCGCTGTCCTTGCCCAGGACGTTGTCGCGGGCGGCACGCGCGAACCCACCGATCGAGAAGCCGGGGTTCGAGTAGAAGTCCCGGTCCTCGGCAGCGAGCACCGCGTCACGGGTGTGCTTCGGGATCTGGTCGAGCGTCACCTCGGTGCGGTTGCCCTCCGGCGGCACGACCTTGCTCAGCACCGACGTTCCGTCGGACGCGTAGATCGTGGCCACCTGGTTGGTCTTGAGGTCGCCGGGCCGCGGGACGTCCTGAACGACGTATGCCGCCATGAACAGCAGGATCGGGATGATCAGCCCCATCGCGACGCACGCGTACGCCGTCCGGCGCACGATCTTCCACCGCGACTTCTTCACAGCCGTCTTCTTTCCACCCTTCGGCGGTTCGCCACCGCGGCCGCCGCCGGTCTTGCGACCGTTCGACGGCGGAGGTCCCGGCGGGCGCCCACCGGGACCCGACTGGTTACGCGCCACCGGGGGCGCACCTGCAGGACGGCCGGGCGGCGGGCCCGGACGACGCGGCGGGGGACCCGGCGGACGCCCACCACCCTGCGGCGGCGGACCGGGACGACGAGGCGGCGGGCCGGGGGGACGGCCACCACCCTGCGGGGGCGGAGGCGGCATCCGACGCGGCGGCGAGCCGCCCGATCGGCCCGGTGGGGGCCCACCCGCAGGCTGTCCGCCGCGGGGTGGTGGACCTCCGGGGCGTCCCTGTGGCGGGGGGCCACTCGGTCGTCTCGGTCCGTTCGGTCGATCACCCGGGGCGTTGCTGCGGGGGGAACTCACGTACAAATCTCCAGTGGTTGTGGACCGGCTTCAGTCCTGCGTTACGTCTGTGGGCACTCTTCTGCCCGCGTCCGTGTTCGGGCGTGTCTACTCGCTCGCGGTACGACGGCTCGGAGGCCGCGGCCGTGGCGACGAACGCCTGGGCCGTTTCGGTTCGGGCACGGTACCGAGAACATAGGACTGGACCAAATGGTTCCAGCTGCAAGTCCGGCACACCTCGACCACGTGAACCGAGAACTCCTCCTGAGTGGACGCGAGACGCACCAACTCCTCGGCCGTACGAGCCGAACCCGACACCGGGCCCAACTTGTCACCGAAGACCCAGGAGACCAGAGTCAACTGCTCCTTACGGCAGATCGGGCACACCACATCACTGCCCTTGCCGTGGAACTTTGCGGCACGAAGCAGGTAGGGGCTGGCGTCACACACCTCTGTGACACCCGTCCTGCCCGAGTAGACCTCGGCCAGGAGTGACCGGCGCTGAAGCGCATAGTCCACCACCTGCCGCTGTATCCGCACGGAGACCAGAGTACGTGCGTCGCGTCCGGAGAGAAGGGGTCGGTCGAGTGACACTGGTCAAACACGGTTGCCGCACTACGATGCCGGTGTGGCCTCAGGACCGTCCTCGCAGACTCGCGCACGTGACCTCGATCGGGTCAACGCATGCAGCCAGCTCGACGCCGCGTACGCCGACGGGCAGCTCGGCGCCGACGAGTACCACGACCGCACCGCCCAGGCCATGTCGGCGAAGACCCTCGCCGAGCTGAACCTGCTGATCAGTGACCTGCAACTGCCGTCGTCGATCACCGCACAGGCACCTGTCCGGACAGCGGGTTCACCCCGCCGGGCGCTGCGGATCGCGGTCGCGTGCGGTGCGGTGATCGCGGTCGGCGCGGTCGGTCTCGCGCTCACCGAGCAGGACGGCCCGGACCCCGTCACCCCACCGGTCCCGGTGCAGGTCGACAAGCCACTGGCCCAGCCGGAAGTCGAGGTGCCCGCGGTCGAACCGATCATCGTGGGCCAGGCGCAGCCCCTCACCCAGGACGGGATCTACGCCCTCTTCGAGCAGTACCGGCAGAAGTTCGGCGACCTCACCGTCCACGAACTGGGCTTGTACGACGAGTACGCGATCCTGTCGCGGACCGCCCCGGACGCGCCCGACAAGGTCGATCGGTACGACTTCCGCGGCGGGTTCAAGACGTCGGGGATCCGCACGCAGCGCCTCCCCGGAACCGGCGAGGTCGACCTCGCGCAGGTAAACGTGCCGGCACTCGTCGCGCTCATCGCCGACGCACCCCGGCTGGTCGGAGCCCCGGACGGCACCATCGGGCACGTTCTCCTCGCCGACGGCGGCAAGGGACCGACGATCAACGTGTACGTCTACGACAAGCAACAGACCGGCGGGGGCTACCTGCGGGCGACGCTCGGCGGAGACGTATGGCAGGTGAATCCCGCGAACTAGCTCTAAGATCCACCCGTGGCCAGCCGATACCCACCGAACACGCGGGCACGCGACGTCGATCGAGCCAACACGTCCGCATTGCTCGACGCCGCGTTCGGCGACGGCCAGATCAACGAGGCAGAACACCGCGCGATGTCCGAACTCGCCGCCGAGGCGCGCACCCTCGCCGACCTCGAGGTCCTGGTCAGTGACCTGCAGCGACCCGCCGACGCACCACCGGACGCACGGCCCCCACGCGACACCGCCAAGCACTGGTTCCCGGCGGCCGTCGCCGTCGCCGCAGTGGTGGCGGCCGTCGGCGCCTTCACGCTCGTCGACAGCGACGACGCGCAGGCCACCGTGACCCCCGTCGCGCAGCAGGTCGATTTCGACTCCGTCCAACCGCTGGTCGTCCCGACGCCGAATCCCGTCACCCCCGAGGGCATGAAGGTGTTCCTCGACCGGTACCTCGCCAGGTTCGGCGACCTGATCGTCGACGACCTCACCCTCTACGAGGGCGGCCACGCCGGCCTCGAACGCGCGCTGCCCCTCGAACCGAACCGGGTGGTGAGCTACGACTACCGCGGCGGCTTCACGCCGTCGGGAACCCCGACCACCCGGAAGGTCGACACACCCGTGTTCGACCTGTCGACGCTGAACCTCGACAAGATCGGCGGAACGGTCGTGGGTGCCCCGGTGAGCCTCAACGTCCCCGACGGAGAAGTCAGCCACATCTCGTTCGAGGCCGACGGCGACGGCCCCACCGTGTCGATCTACGTGACCAACGAATTCAGCGAGAGCGGACACATGGAACTCGCCCCGTCCGGTGAACCACTGAGCGTCTACCCCTTCGGCCGATAGGACGCAGATGCCCAGGACCACACTCGCCGGTATCCGCGCACGCGACTCCGACCGCGCCGACGCCTGCGGGATGCTCGACGCGGCGCTCGCCGACGGGCAACTGTCCGCGGAGGAGCACGCGTCCCGCACCTCCACGGCAATGCGGGCGAAGACGTTCGACGAACTCGACCGCCTCGTCGGCGACCTGCAGATCCCCAGCCGCCTCGCGGCCAGCCCCGTCGTGTCCCCGCGACGCCGCAGATCGTCGCGGCGGTGGGTGTACGCCGCGGTCCTCGTCGTCGCTGCGGCCGCCGTCGGCGGCATCGCCGGGGCCGTCGCGAACAGCGACCTCGGCCCGTCGAAGTCGGTGCCGAACCTGACCACCGGCGCCGGCCTGCACTTCTTCCTCGACGAATACCGCGCCGAATACGGCGACACCGTCGCCGACGAACTCGGCCTCTACCCGGCCCACGCCGTCTTCGACCGGCCGGCCGTCGGCAACGCGCGGCAATCCGACTCCTACCTCTACGACGGCGAATTCGACGACTGGGGCAGCTCGTCCACCCGATCCGACGACGAGAAGTCCTTCGACCTCGGCACCGTCGACCAGGTCGCGATCGCACGACTGCTCGCCGGGGCACCTGAAACCCTGCGCGTCCCCGACGGCGCGGTGGAGATCGTGTCCTTCCGGTACGAACCCGGGTCCGACGACGGACCGCCGACCATCTCCATCCACGTGAAGAACGCCGCCGGCCACACCGGACACATGGTCGTCGGATTCGACGGCGAACCGTTCGACATCTATCCCTACGAGGGCTGAGCGTTCGGGGTCGTGCCGGCGGGTGCCACCGGCCGCCGGCCACCAGGCGTCCCCGGCGCCCGATGTGACATCCGTTCAGTCAGACGGCACCGGTGTGACATTCGGCGACGCGGCCGGCCACCCGGACCTGTGTTGAAAACCTGTGACGGCTTGTCTCATGTATCGAGCGCGCGTATCCTCCTATATATCGGTGCGATATAGTTTTGAATCGCATCACACGGTTAGGTCGGGCGACTCAGGGGGTGGACGTGCTCGAATTGGCAATTCTCGGGCTGCTCCACGAGTCACCCATGCACGGATACGAGCTGCGCAAACGGTTGACGGGACTGCTGGGTGCATTTCGCGCCTTTTCGTACGGGTCCCTCTACCCGACGCTCCGACGCATGCAGGCAGACGGTTTGATCGCCGAGGACGCAGGCCCTCCGGGGACCGTCAAGCGTCGCGCCCGCCGCGTCTACCAGCTCACGCCGATCGGCAAGGAGCGGTTCAAGGAACTGGTCGCCGACACGGGTCCGCAGAACTACACCGATGACGGATTCGGCGTTCATCTCGCCTTCTTCAGCCGCACTCCCGCAGAGGCGCGGATGCGGATTCTCGAAGGCAGACGACGCCAGGTCGAGGAGCGTCGTGAGGCGCTTCGAGACGCGATCGGAAAAGCGAGCGGCACGCTGGATCGCTACACCAAGCAGCTCCACCAGCTCGGTCTCGAATCCAGTGAGCGTGAAGTGCGCTGGCTCAACGAGCTGATCGCCGCCGAGCAATCGACAGCAACACCTAAGAAAAAAGGAGAACCCGACCATGGGTGAGAACAGCACCGCGGTGCGCGTGGCCATTGTGGGCGTGGGGAACTGTGCCTCGTCCTTGGTTCAGGGCGTGCAGTACTACAAGGACGCCGACGAGACGGCGACCGTTCCCGGCCTCATGCACGTCAAGTTCGGCAAGTACCACGTGCGCGACGTCCAGTTCGTCGCCGCGTTCGACGTCGACGCCAAGAAGGTCGGATTCGACCTGTCCGAGGCCATCTTCGCCAGCGAGAACAACACCATCAAGATCGCCGACGTCCCGCCGGCCGACGTTCCGGTGTTGCGCGGCCCCACCCTCGACGGCATCGGCAAGTACTACGCCGAGACCATCGAGATCTCCGAGGCCGAGCCCGTCGACGTCGTCAAGGCTCTGAAGGACGCCAAGGTCGACGTGCTGGTCTCGTACCTGCCCGTGGGTTCCGAGGACGCCGACAAGTTCTACGCCCAGTGCGCCATCGACGCGAATGTCGCGTTCGTCAACGCTCTGCCCGTGTTCATCGCTTCCGACCCCGAGTGGGCTGCGAAGTTCAAGGACGCCGGCGTCCCGATCGTCGGTGACGACATCAAGTCGCAGGTCGGCGCCACCATCACCCACCGCGTGATGGCGAAGCTCTTCGAAGACCGCGGCGTGCAGCTCGACCGCACGATGCAGCTGAACGTCGGCGGCAACATGGACTTCAAGAACATGCTCGAGCGTGACCGCCTGGAGTCGAAGAAGATCTCCAAGACGCAGGCCGTGACGTCGAACCTGACCCGCGACCTCGGTCCGGGCAACGTACACATCGGCCCGTCGGATCACGTCGGCTGGCTCGACGACCGCAAGTGGGCGTACGTCCGCCTCGAGGGTCGCGCCTTCGGTGACGTTCCACTGAACCTGGAGTACAAGCTCGAGGTCTGGGACTCCCCGAACTCGGCCGGCATCATCATCGACGCCGTCCGCGCAGCCAAGATCGCCAAGGACCGCGGCATCGGTGGACCCGTCTACCCGGCGTCCGCGTACCTGATGAAGTCCCCGCCGGTCCAGATGGCGGACGACAAGGCTCGCACCGAGCTCGAGGCGTTCATCATCGACGCGGAGTAATCCGCGCAGCAGCTCCCGGGCGAATGCACCTTTCGTCGTCTTCACGGCGATGAAAGGTGCATTCGCCTTTGTGTTCGATTTCTTGTCAGACCCTCCCTCTACGGTGACACCCAGGATTCATCGAGGGAGGCGTGATGTCCGACAACACTTTCGATCGAGAGATCGACGACGCCTGGACCGAGCTCCAGGACCGTCTGACCGGGTACGTGCACGCTATGGAGGACGACGACGAACTGGTGCTGCAGTCGCAGTACGACAGCGTCGACGACGGCCTCGTCGAGACCGCCGCGTGCGTGCGGTTCTTCGCATGGGCCGGCGACAAGGTGCGGTGCGAGGTGCCGTCCAACCGCTTCCTGCACCCGGCGCGGGCACTCACCGCCGAGGAGCACGATCGGCTGATCGAGCTCGGCTGGAACCGCCCCGACCTGTGCGAGCACGTCGACGAGGGCAACGGTTCCGCGTCGTACTACCTCGACGCCGACCGGGAGGACGCCCACCTGCTGGCGTCGATGACGGTCACCGTGTTCCGGGAGATCTGGGACCTTCTGCATCCCTCGTTCCTGAAGGCGATCACCGGTGGCCGAGGCGAGACCCCGGAGTTCGGCTCTGCTGACGTCCCGGCCCAGCTACGCGACGGCGCCGGTTTGCGCGACCGTGTCGATGCCGCGGTCGAATCGATGCTCGAGCAGGCACCGGGCAAGGACGCGGACGGCGACATCCTCGTGTGGGTCGGCGACCTCCCGACGTATGTGCGGGTGATCGAGGAGGACGCTCGCGTCGAAGTGTTCGCCCGCGTGGTCCACGCGATCAGCGATCGCACACGCAGCGCGGAGGCGCTCGCCGACCTCAATCGCCAGTGGCCCGACATCAAGTTCCTGCTCATCGTCGACAACGTGGTCGCCGTCATGCGCGTCGACGGGTCACCGTTCGTCGCGGATCATCTGGTGTCGGTGTTCCGGATGTTCGAGCGTTTCGTGGACACCGTCGACGACGCGTTCGCCGAAAAGCTCGGTGGCAAACTCAATTCCACACCCGGCGCCACGTCCTCGTACGCCGAGCACGAGTGCGAGGACGATTTCCCCGCCGCGCTCGTGACCCTGATCCACCTCGACTCCGAGAGCGGGCTCGACCCGGACGACGTGGCCGAGATCTGCGGACGCGACCGCGACACCATCCTCGAATTCCTCCGGCTCTGCACCGAGCAGGAGATCGAGTGGCGCCACAACGCGGAACTCGCCCGCGACGAGGAGCCCGAAGAGGCCGACATGTGCGAGGACGAGGCGAGGGCCTGGGCCAAGACGAAGGAAAGCCTCCGCGCCGCGCTGCGGGTTGTGGTGCTGCCGAACAGGACTCCGCCACGCGGCGGGATTCAGAACCTCGGCTAACCGGGCAGCGGGATGATGACGCCCGGGAGGATTTCGATCTGGGTCGGCGCCGGGACGGGTGCGGGCACCGGCGGGACGGGCGGGACCGGGACGGCCGCCGGGGGCGGAACCTCGACGGGTGCGGGGGTGGGGGCACCGGGCGGCGGGACTACCCCGCTGGTGCCGGTTCCCGTTCCGTCGCCGCTGGTTTGGCCGGACCACGTAGGCACCCCGGCTTGGCCGCCGATCGGGTCGGGCCACGGGAAGTCTTCCCAATCGGTATCTTCGAGGGCGCCGTCCATCGTGTCTTTCCAGATGTCGGACGGCAGACCCGAACCGTAGACCAGTCCGCCCCAGCTGTTGTTGATGGCGGTGGCGTCGGCCTTGCCGATCCACACCGCCGTCGCCAGCGACGGCGTGTAACCGACCATCCAGGCGTCCTTGTTCTCGCCGGTGTCCCCGAGCTGAGCCGTGCCGGTCTTCGCCGCGGACGGGCGTCCCCCCGCCAGGGCGTGGCCCCGCGAGTAGGAGGCGATCGGCATCAGTGCCTGGCTGATGTTGTCGGCCACCGCGGCATCGAGCCGACGCTCACCCGGGCTCGGCGCACGGTCCAGGAGCACGACGCCGTCGGCGGTCACGACCCGCTGCACGAAGTACGGCTGGTGGTAGATGCCCGACGCCGCGAGCGTCGCGTACGCGGACGCCATGTCGATCGGCCGCGACAGGTACTGGCCGAGAACGATGCCGCCCTCGGGTTCGCCGCCGTTCTCGCTGAGCGTCTTGCCCTGCACCCCGGGGATGAACTCCGGGATCCCCGCCTTGTGGGCGGCGTCGGCGATGGCCTGCGGACCGTTGTCCAGCGACATCATCAACCGGTAGAAGCTCGTGTTCAGCGACCGCTTCGTCGCCTCGGCGATGGTGCACGTGCCGCAGGACTCACCCTCGACGTTGCCGATCTGCACGCTGCCGACCGTCAGCGGAGCACTGCTGAAGCGGGCGGAGAGGGGGATGCCCTGCTCCAGCGCGGCGGCCAGGCCGAACACCTTGAACGACGACCCCGTCTGCAACGGCGCCTGGGCGTAGTCGAAGCCGGCGCCGTCCTCGCCGCCGTAGTACGCGCGCACACCGCCGGTGCGGGGATCGATCGACACGACCGCGGTCCGCAACCCCGGATCCTCCCCTTCGAGGTTGTCGTGGACGGCCTCGATCGCGGACTGCTGCGCCCGCGGGTCGATCGTGGTGGTGATCTGCAGACCCTCGGTGTTGAGGGTCTGCTCGGAGATCCCCGCATCCGACAGCTCGCGCAGCACCTGGTTGCGGATCAGGCCGTCGGGGCCCGGCGCGGAGTTGGCGTCGGTGGGGCGGTTGGACGGCGCGGTGATCGGGAATTCCGCTGCACTGCGGTCCTGCTGACCGAGCACGCCCATCGCGACCATGCCGTCGAGGACGTAGTTCCACCGGGCCTGCAGCTGGTCGAGGTTGGCCTCGGGGTCGAGGTAGGACGGGCTCTGGATCACGGAGGCGAGCACCGCGCCCTCGGCCACCGACAGGTCGCCGACCGGCTTGTCGAAGTAGGCGCGCGACGCCGCCTCGATGCCGTACGCGCCGCGGCCGAAGTAGATGGTGTTCAGATAGGCGGCGAGGATCTCGTCCTTGGACCACTCGCGGGCCATCTTGGTGGAGATCACGAGTTCCCGCATCTTGCGGTACACGTTCCGGTCCGCGCCGACCAGCACGTTCTTGACGTACTGCTGTGTGATCGTCGACCCGCCGCCCGCGCTGTCCTTGCCGAGGACGTTGTCGCGGGCGGCACGCATGAAGCCGGTGACGGAGAAGCCGGGGTTGGAGTAGAAGTTGCGGTCCTCCGCCGACAGGACGGCGTCGCGGACGTGCTGGGGAATGGCGTCGAGCGCGATCTCGGTGCGGTTGCCCTCGGGCGGGATCACCTTGGTCAGCTCGGTGGTGCCGTCGGCGGCGAAGACGGTGGCCACCTGGTTGGTCTTCATGTCCGACGGGCGCGGGACCTCGGCGCGGACGTAACTGACCAGGAAGACGACGAGCGGGATGACCAGCAGCAATGCGATCACGACCAGGCTCACCCGGCGGACCGTGCGCCACCGGTTGCGCTTCTTCGTCCCGTCCGGTGATGGAGTGGTCGTGTCAGCCGAACCGTCGTCTACGGGCGGTGTACCCCCCGGTTCGGAGGCATGGTTGCCCGTCGCGTCGTTGCCAGAACTCACTTCCACCCTCCCGGTCAGTTATCCGGTCACGGAGGATCATCGCACCCACCGGTACGTATGTTATGTGAAGGGCCTCGAGTGTGACGCGCGCCGCGCTAACGCTCAGCAAATATCCATACCGACCGTACTGTTTCAGCGCACCCGATTCCGGGCTACGATCGCCAGCCCCGACAGCACCAGGCAGCCGAGCAACACCAGCGCGGGGGTGACGCCGGGGTCGCCGCGGACGACCTCGACGACCGCGGCGATGAACGCCATCACCGTGAAGAACCCGAGGATGCCGGTCAGAACCTCGAGCCGCTGCCGCTTCGCCACCGGATGCATGACCGACACCTTTCCCCTCGCTCCGCTCGACCGTTAACTCTTCACGCCGCCGGCCGTCAGGCCCGACACGATGCGACGCTGGAACAGCAGCACCATGATCACCAGCGGAATGGTGACGATCGTGCCCGCCGCCATGATCGCCGCGTATGGCACGACGTGCGGGTCGTTGCCGGAGAACCGGGCGATCGCGACCGTGACCGGTTCGGTGGCGTCGCTGGAGAGCTGGCTGGCGAGCAGGTACTCGTTGACGGTCGCGATGAACGCGAGGATGGCGGTGGTGAACAGGGCGGGCGCCGCGAGCGGCAACATCACCAGCCGGAACGCCTGACCGCGGCTGGCGCCGTCGATCCGGGCCGCCTCCTCGAGCTCCCAGGGGAGTTCCTTGAAGAACGACGTCAGCGTGTAGATGGTGAGCGGCAGGACGAACGAGATGTTCGGGATGATCATCGCCTGGTAGGTGCCGATCCAGCCGATGTTCGTGAACAGCTGGAACAGCGGGGTGACGAGGGCGACGACGGGGAACATCGACGCGCCGAGCACGATGCCGACCACCACGTATTTGAACCGGAACTCGATGCGGGCCAGCGCGTAGGCGGTGAAGATGCCGACGGCGAGGGCGACAACGGTGGTGATTCCGCCGATGATCATGCTGTTGACGACGGCCCGGGTGAAGTTGTTGCCGCTGCTCGTCGACAGGGCGTTCTGGAAGTTCTCGAGCGTGACGTGCGTGGGCCAGGGTGTGGTGTCGAACGTGTAGTCGGGGTCGCGGAACGCCGTCACCATCATCCAGTAGAACGGGGCGAGCCCCCAGACGAGGATGATCGCGACACCGATGTAGATGCGGGAGTTCTTGAAAGCGAACCGCTTCGAACGGTTGCGGCGGACGGGCCTGCTCGGGAGTTCGAGCTCCGGGGCGCGATGGGTCACGACTTCGGCCCCTTTCGCTGGGCTTCCTGAGTCTCGACGGCGTTGGCGCCGAGGAACTTCACGAGGACGAACGCCACCGCGAAGATCAGGAGGAACGTGATGGTGGAGAGTGCGGACGCGCTGTTGAACCCTTGCCGCACCTGGTCGACCACGAGGATCGACACCGTCGTGGTGGCCGGGTTGCCGCCGGTCAGGATGGCAGGGAGGTCGTACATGCGCAGGGCGTCCATCGTGCGGAACAGGATCGCGACCATCAGCGCCGGCTTCACCAGCGGGAGCGTGATCTGCCGGAACCGCTGCCACGCGGAGGCGCCGTCGACCCGCGCCGCCTCGTACACGTCCTGCGGGATCATCTGCAGGCCGGCGAGGATCAGCAGGGCCATGAAGGGTGTGGTCTTCCAGACATCCGAGATGATCACCGCGAATCGCGCGGGCCACGCGTCCGACGTCCACAGGATCTCGGTGCCGAGGAGGCGGTTGGCGATGCCGTCGTAAGCGAAGATGAAGTACCAGAGCTTGGCGGTGACCGCGGTCGGGATGGCCCACGGGATCAGGACCGCCGCACGCAGCAGGGCGCGGCCCTTGAACGTCTTGCCCATGATGATCGCCATCCACAGACCGATCGCGACCTCGAGGCCCACCGTGACGACGGTGAAGAACGCGGTGTTCCCGACGGCCGACCAGAACTGCGAGCCGAGCGTGCCGGGCGGGCACGCCACGGCCACCCCGCTCGGGGAGGTGCACTGCTGCAGAATCCAGTGTGTGTAGTTGGTGAACCCGGCCCAGCCGCCCTCGACGAACATGCCGGTCGACGGATCGAGTCCCGCGTCCTTCTGGAACGACATCACCACTGCCCGGATCACCGGGTAGCCGATGACGACGGCCAGCACGGCCAGCGTCGGGACGACGAACAGCCACGCGCGGCGACTGCTCAGCCCAAAGCGTCGCCTGTTCTCGTTCTTCTCACGCGAACCGCGGCCGGGGTCGTTATCCCCGGCCGCGGGACGGGCCGGCGCTCCACTGGTGGTCCCAGTCGGAACGGCCATGTTCACTCCTGTGCTCTACGAGCCTGCGGACTGGATGCCGGACTGCATGTCCGTGATCGCCTGATCCACCGACTTCTCACCCTTGATGGCAGCGTAGGCGTTGTCCTGCACTGCCTTCGACACAGCGGGGTAGTACGGGGTGACCGGACGGGGGACGGCGTTCTCGATCGACACCTTCAGCGTCGGCATGAACGGGTAGGCCGCGATGATCTCCGGGTCGTCGTACAGTGCGGCGCGGACCGGGGGCAACGAGCCCAGCGCGATGATCCGCTGCGCCTGCTCACCCTGCAGGAAGGTGAGGAAGTCGCGGGCCGTCGCCTTGTTCTCGGAGTACGCGCTGATGGCCGCGTTGTAGCCACCGAGGGTCGAGGCACCGATGCCGTCCTTGCCGGGCAGCGGGGCGACCGCGAACTTGCCCTTGACCGCGGACGAATCCTTGTCGGCGGTGCCGTACACGTACGGCCAGTTGCGCAGGAACAGCGCCTTGCCGTCCTCGAACGCCTTCTGGCTCTCGGGCTCCTTGAACGTGGTGTCCTGGGCCGGGATGTCACCGTTCTTGAAGTTGTCGACCAGCACCTGCAGGCCGGCGCGGGCCTCGGGGCTGTCGACGGTCGGCGTCTTGCCGTCCTCGCCGACGAACGAGCCGCCGTACGCGTTGATGACCTCGGCGGTGTTCACCGTCAGGCCCTCGTACGGTGCGAACTGACCGGCGTAGCAGTCGATGTTGTTGGTCTTCGCGACCTCACACGCGGCGGCCAGCTCGGCCCACGTCTTCGGTGCCGCGGGCAGCAGGTCGCTGCGGTAGTACAGCAGGCCGCCGTTGGTGTTCTTCGGCGCCGCGTACTGGGTGCCGTTGTAGGTGGCGCTGTCGACCGTGGCGGGGAGGATTCCGGTGTTGTCCACCGCGAACTCGCCGGTCAGCGGCTGCAGCCAGCCCTTGGCCGCGAACTCCGCGGTCCAGGGGACGTCGAGTGCGACGACGTCGTAGTCGGACTGCTTGGCCTGCAGGTGCTGGACCAGGTCGTCGTGCGCCTGATCGGCGTCGTTCGACTGCTCCTTGAACGTCACCTGCTCGTCCGGGTGCTCGGCGTTCCACGCGTCGATGATCTGGCGGACGACACCGGTCTCGGTGGTGTCCTTGCCCTCGACGTACGTGATGGGTCCGCGACCGTCGAGGTTCTCCGACGTGGAGTCGCTGCCGCTGTCGCCCGAGCAAGCGGTGAGCGTGACCAGCGAGGCAGCGGTGGCAAACACCGCGGCGCGCCGGACCGCTCTCGAAATCTGAACCATGGAGTCTCCCCGTAGGTAGATGTGGATGAACCCGTTACCGGCACGACTGAACTCGCGGCACCGGCGCGGTGTCGGAACATACTGTGGCATGGAACACCGCAGAAGTCCGGCATTACCCCCGACCTGAATCGGTCAGGAACCGCTCCGGCCACCGCCGGATCAGCTCAGCCGGTAGCCCTCGGACGCCGAGAACAGGTGCACCTGGGACGGATCGACGTGCAGTTTCACCAGGTCACCCTTGCGGGGCGGGTTCCGCCAATCGGCACGGGCCACCAACTGCTGCGTCTCCCCGTTGACGGTGCTGCGGCCGTAGATGTAGGCGTCGGATCCGAGTTCCTCCACCACCGCGACCTCCATCGGAATGCCGGTGGTCGACAGTTCCATGTGTTCGGGGCGGATCCCGACGACCACCTGACGTTCGTCGCTGTCCGAGCGCAGCTGCCGGGGCAGCGGGATGGTCGCGTCGCCGAGCACGACCCCGTCGGGGGTGATCGGCAGTGTGAAGAGGTTCATCGACGGCGACCCCATGAAGCCGGCGACGAACACGTTGGCGGGCCGGTTGTAGAGGTCGCGGGGCGACGCACACTGCTGCAGCACCCCGTCCTTCAGCACCGCCACCCGGTCGCCCATCGTCATGGCCTCGACCTGGTCGTGCGTCACGTACACCATGGTCGTCTCGAGCCGACGCTGCAGCTGCGCGATCTGCGTGCGTGTCTGCACGCGGAGCTTGGCGTCGAGGTTGGACAACGGCTCGTCCATCAGGAACACCTGCGGCTGCCGGACGATGGCGCGTCCCATCGCGACGCGCTGCCGCTGACCGCCGGACAGTGCCTTCGGCTTGCGGTCCAGGTACGGCTCGAGGTCGAGGAGTTTCGCCGTCTCCTCGACCCGCGTGCGGATGTCGTCCTTCGCGGCGCCGGCGAGCTTGAGCGCGAAACCCATGTTCTCGGCCACCGACATGTGCGGGTACAGCGCATAGTTCTGGAACACCATCGCGATGTCGCGTTCCTTGGGTTCCTGGGTGGTGACGTCGCGGTCACCGATGAGGATCCGGCCGCTGTGGACGTCCTCGAGCCCGGCCAGCATCCGCAGCGACGTCGACTTGCCGCAGCCGGACGGGCCGACGAGGACCAGGAACTCACCGTCCTCGATCTTCAGGTCGAGCGTATCGACGGCCGGTTTGTCCGAGCCGGGGAACAGGCAGGTGGCACCGTCATAGGTCACTGTGGCCATGAACGTCGAAGTCCCTTCTACCCGGCGCCGCGCACAGGTGCGTGAGAATGTACCTGTTGACGCACTTTCTCACTCACCGCTGGGTCGGTGGATGATCGGTTCGCACAACCGCCGTCAGGCCTCGTCGCGAAGCCCCGATGACGATTCGGCCGAATTACGCTCGGTCCGAAACATGTTGGTGGCATTCATGTACAGGTTTCTCCACAGCTGGGGATGAATGTGCCGATGAATCGGCGCAGTGAATTCCGCGTGAACACCACGAGTCGCCGGCGCAACCGCAACGAGACCTCCTGCCGCAAGAGGCGCTTCGCGCCCGTGCGCGGTTGAGGAGTCTCTGGACTCGTCAAGCGCGCACGGGTGGCGGAGCCGCCTCGAACCGGTCCGGGCTGTCCACGACACCCGCGCTACAGGCGGTCAGGCGGGGTTCGTCGCGGGTCGTGCGCACCCGGACCCGGTCGGTGCCGTCCGGGTGCCGGACCAGGACGTCGGTGTCGCCGTCCGCGCGTGGGACCGCCGACAGCGGGATCACGTCGTCGAGTCCGAGCAGCGACCGCTCGGCCCGCACGGTGTGCTCGGCGAATTGCAGCACCAGGTCGTCGGTGCACCGGCCGCGGTAATGCTCGAGCACCACCCGTCCGCGATCGTGTTCGGCGACAATGTGTTCCGCGGACTCCGCGGTGACCCGGCCGTAGTAGATGCCCGACGGCAGGCACACCACGGTCGCGGCGAACCGGTCGCCGCCGACGTGCGTCGACTCCCAGACCCGTCCGTCGCGGTGGCCGAGACCGGTGACGACGGGGCGTCCGAACGACGCGCAGCAGGCGTCCTTCTTGCCGTGGGTGCAGACGAGGAACAGCGATTCGGTGGGGTCGAGACGTTCCCCGACTCCGGGTGGCAGGTCGATGGCGAGGTCGAGGTCCAGCAGCTCCCGGTCCTCGCGCACCAGCAGTCGCTCCGCCCAGCCGTCGGCTCGTCCGGGACGCACGAGGTAGACGTGACGTCCCGCGGCGACGTCGCGGCGCTCTCGGGTGCGGATCAGCACCGGACGCACCCCCGCGTCGGCGCACAGGGTGGCGAGCGCGTCGCCGAGGACCGGGTCGAGGCGGCTCTGCCGGAGCCGGTCGCGGCCCCACGGTCCGGGTTGCTCGATCAGCAGCCAGCCGTGCACCCGGGGCGCAGTGCCGCACAACGGCTCCTGGAGTGACCGGGAGAGCGCCGCGCAGGCCGGTGGCGTCCACCCCTCGGGCGACGTCGTCGTCTGCACGCTCACGCAACAGACTGTATAAGGTTAGGTTCGCCTATCTTCTACCCTCTTCGAGGTCGAGGTCCAGGATGCGTTCAGCCACGTGCTCCCCGAATGTCACCGACGCCCAATGGCAGGAGATCGTCGACGCCCTCACGCGACGCGAATTCGGGGCCGGACTGGGAGCAGCCGCACTGGCCGCACTCACCGCGGCATGCGCGCGACCCGACGCCGCAACCGGCAGCGACAGCGGCGCCCAGCGCACCGTCACCCACGCCATGGGCACGACGACGGTGAGCAACAGGCCCAGTCGCATCGTCGCCCTCGACAACCTGCCCATCGACACCGTCGTCACGCTCGGGAAGACACCGGTCGGCGCTGCTCAGGCCGGTTCCGCCGACGCGCTGCCCGCCTACCTGGGCGGCGGACTGGACAGCACAACCGTCGTCTCGTCGATCGCCGAACCGAACCTCGAGGCGATCGCCGCGCTGCAGCCCGACCTCATCCTCAGCAGCAAGCAGCGGCACGGCGACCTGTACGACGCGCTGTCGGCGATCGCGCCCACCGTCTTCTCGGTGTCGCCCGCGGTCGACTGGCAGGGGACGCTGCGGCTGTTCGCCGAGGCCATGGGTGAGACGGAAGCAGCCGAGCAGAAGCTGTCGGCCTTCCACGCCCGCGCCGCCGCGTTGAGCGAAACCAACCGGGGCCGCACCGCGCACGTCATCCGCGTGATGGACGACGGTCTGCGCCTCCACGGACCCGGCACGTTCTCCGGTTCCGTGCTGACCGCGGCCGGCTACACCATCACCGGGCAACCGTGGGACGCGAAGAACGACATGTCCGAGATCTCGCTCGAGAACGTCGCCCAGATCGACTCCGAAATCGCGTTCGTCGCGAACACGTCCGCACCCGGGGAACTGGGGATCGACCCCGTCCTCATCGGGCAGATGGGGCCGTCACGACGCGACGGCGTCCGCCAGACCGACTACCGGGTGTGGATCACCGGCATCGGCCTCACCGGCGCAAACCTGATCCTCGACGACCTCGAGCGACTGTAGGCGGCTTCGCCGCCCGTGCGCGGTTGAGGAGTGTCACGACTCGTTAACCGCGCACGGGGGCTAGCCTGCCTTGGTGAGTTCCGACAAGATGCTGACCCGCATCGGTGGGCTCCTCCGGCAGGCGGAATCCACCGACAACCCGCACGAGGGCGAGGCCTTCATGGCCGCCGCCCAGCGGCTCGCCACCGCCTCCTCGATCGACCTCGCGGTCGCGCGCGCACACGCGGCAGACAGGGAGAAGCGGGCCACTCCCACGCAGCGCCTGATCACGATCGGCGAACCGGGCAAGAAGGGTCTGCGGACGTACGCGCAACTCTTCCTGGTGATCGCCGCCGCCAACGACGTCCAGTGCGACATCGCCCAGACGTCGGCCGTCATCTACGCGTACGGGTTCGCCGGCGACATCGACGTCTGCGAGGCCCTGTACGCGAGCCTGCTGATCCAGATGGTCCGGGCATCCGACGCCTACATCAAGTCGGGGGAGTACCGCGGCGAGACGACGGTGCGGACGCAGGTCGAGAGGCGCGGACGCCGCCGCGTCGCGACACGGGTGCGACGCCCCGTCGCCGGTGTCACCGCCCGGTTGAACTTCCAGCTCGCCTACGCCGCGCGGATCGGGCAGCGCCTCGCCGACGCCAAGAAGGAGACCGAGGAGCAGGCGGTGTCCGTGCCGGAGTCGTCGGCGGAGACGGCGCTGGTCCTGCGCGACAAGCAGCTCGAGCTGAAGGACTACTATTCGGAGAACTCGCAGGCCCGCGGCACGTGGCGCGGAGGCCGGGCGTCCGCCGGACATTCGTCGAGCGCCCGCCGGGCCGGCGACCGCGCCGCCCGGACTGCACGCCTGAGCAACTCACCCGAACTGTCGACCGCCCGCAAGCAGATCCCGTCGTGAAGCGACCCCGCGACACCCAGCGGACCGCCGTGTACGACGCGGAAGCCCTCGTGCGCACCATGTTCGACCGCGCCGACGAGCGCGGGCTGCGCGTCGTCGACGTGATGGGGTCGCAGGTGACGCTGCCGGTGGAACGCAAGTTTGCGTCGATCGACTCGGTGCAGGACTACGTCGACCGGGTGCTCGCCCTGAACTGGGTGCGGTCCACGTGGACGCGGGCGGCCACGCCGGTTCACGTCCGCGCGCGGTCGGGTAACAAGGCCGCCCACTACGAAAGCGATTGCGCGACAATCGCGGTCCCCGAGCATCGGAACGGCAACGCCTGGGCGCTCCGCGAACTGGTGGTGCTCCACGAGGTGGCCCATCACCTGGATCCGTCCGACCCCGAGTACCCGACGGTCGCCCCGCACGGACCGGAGTACGTGGACCGCTACCTCACCCTGGTCGGGGAGATCATCGGTCTCGAGGCGGCATTCGTCCTGCGCACCATGCTCCTCGCGGGCGGGGTGCGGCTGAGCTGATGTGCCTCAGGCGCGGGGATGCAACCGGACGAAGCGGATCTCACGGCCGGCCGCCCGGAAGTCGGCCGCGCTGCCGTCGACGTCGAAGCCCATGCCCCGGGCGATCCGCATTCCGAGTTTCGGATGCTCCGACGCGTAGTGCGCCATGAAGTCCGCACCGGTCTCGGGATCGAGGAATTCGGCTGTCACGGACAGTCGCCGGCGGCCCACCTGAATCCTCGCATTCGGCTGCGCCCGCAGGTTCCGGTACCAATCCGACTTGGGACCGAACCCGGCGGCCAGCACGTACCTGTCGCCGACGGCGTCGTGGTTGACCACCTCGAGCACGACCTGCCGCCGGGCGCCGGTCTTGCGCCCGACGTGTTCGAGGAGCAGGAATCTGCCGCCGAGGAGAAAGCCGAGGTGGACGCGGTAGAGGTAGATCGGCGCGCGGAAGAACGCCCGCCGGATGCCGGTGGGCGGGTCAGGCCTCTGCGTGACCTTCACACACCCAGTCTTCCAGTCCGCCGTGTGGTCGGGTGGTGATGCGTCCTCGTCCGTTTCGAAGACGATGGGCGGAAGGTGCGCCGACAACCGGGTGAATGTACCGCTTGGCGCATCTGGGGCGCCGGACGGTACATTCGCCCGCTCAGATCGTCCGCTCGGCGGGTTCGTTGTGCGCCCGACCGTCGCGCGAGCACTATGGATCGAGAAGGCCCAACGTCTACTCCGAGGAGCCACGAATGACTCGTCCAGTTCGCATCGGTGTCCAACTTCAGCCGCAGCACGCGCCCGACTACGGGCTGATCCGCGACGCGGTACTGCGCGCCGAGGACGCAGGCGTCGACATCGTCTTCAACTGGGACCACTTCTATCCGCTGTACGGCGACCCGGCCGGCGCCCACTTCGAGTGCTGGACGATGCTCGGGGCGTTCGCCGAGCAGACGGAGCGGGTGGAGATCGGCGCGCTCGTCACGTGTGCCGGCTATCGGAACCCGGATCTGCTCGCCGACATGGCCCGCACCGTCGACCGCATCAGCGGCGGACGGCTGATCCTGGGCATCGGCTCGGGCTGGTTCGAGCGCGACTACGACGAGTACGGCTACGAATTCGGTACCGCGGGGTCGCGGCTGAACCTGCTCGCCGAGTACCTTCCACGGATCACCGCCCGGTTCGGCAAGCTGGAACCCGCACCCACCCGGCACATTCCGATCCTCATCGGCGGTGGCGGCGAGAAGAAGACGCTGCCGCTGGTCGGGCAATACGGCGACATCTGGCACAGCTTCAGCGACATGGACACGTACAAACGTAAGTCGGGGATCCTCGCCGGATACGCACGGGATGCCGGACGCAGCCCCGACAGCATCCAGCACTCCACGTCGTGGCCGGGGGTCGACGACGCGGCAGCCCACGTCGACGCCGGCGTCACCCTCTTCACCGTCGGTGTGGGCGGTCCCGACTACGACCTCGGCACGCTGAAGGAGGCCATCGCCTGGCGCGACGAGAACACCCCGCCGCCGCTGTCGGGCCTGGCCTAGTGTCCTGAGTCTTTAATTCTGGCGCAGTAGTGTGCGATGGAGTCGAGGATCTGGTCGGCGGTCTTGACCCAGACGTAAGGTCTGGGGTTGTCGTTCCAGGTCTCGATCCATGCTCGGATGTCTTTGTTGAGCTGTTGGACCGAAGTATGCGTGGAGCGTTGGAGCTTCTTGGTGGTCAGTTCGGCGAACCAGCGTTCGACGAGGTTCATCCACGATGAGCTGGTCGGTGTGAAGTGGATGACGAAGCGCGGGTGCGCGAGAAGCCATCGTTTGACCGCGGGAGTCTTGTGCGTCGATGCATTGTCCATCACGAGGTGGACATCGAGATCGTCGGGAACCTCTGCGTCGATCTTGCGGAGAAATGCGATGAATTCTTGTGCGCGGTGGCGTGAATGGAGTGATCCGATCACCTTCCCCGAGGCGATGTCGAGAGCGGCGTACAGGCTCGAGGTGCCATTGCGGACGTAGTCGTGACTGGCGCGTTGCGGGGTGGTGGGAAGCATCGGGAATATCGGTTGGGTCCGGTCCAGTGCTTGGATCTGAGTTTTTTCGTCGACGCAGAGCACCAGAGCCCGCTCGGGCGGGTTCATGTACAGGCCGACGACGTCACGGACTTTCTCCGTGAACAGTGGATCCTTCGACAGTTTCCATGAGTCCTGTTTGTGCGGGGCCAAACCGAACGCGCGCCACACCCTCGAGACCGTCGATTGCGAGATATCGAGATGCTCGGCCATCGATCGTGTGGACCAGTGTGTGGCATTCTTCGGTGTCGTTTCGAGGGTCGAGGTAATCAGATCCTTGATCTTGTCGTCGTCGATTGTCCGGGGACGGCCGGGGCGTGGTTCGTCGAGCAACCCGTCGCATCGGTCCTCGACGAACCTGTCGCGCCACCGCCGCACCGTTCCTCGGTTCAACCCCAGCCTCTGCGCCACTTCGGTATTCGATCCACCACCGGCAGCAGCGAGAATGATTCGCGACCGTACCGCCAAACCTGCAGCGGTCTTGCGTCGCCGCGACCACCCCTCGAGTTCTGCGCGTTCGGTCTCGGTCAGCACAATGTCCGTCGGTCGCGGACCGCGAGTTGCCATGACCAATCTTAACAACCGATGGCTTATTTATGACTCAGGACACTAGACGCTTCGCGCCCGTGAGCGGTTAACGAGTCTCTGCACTCGTCAACCACGCACGGGCGGCGGAGCCGCCTACAGCCGCTCGAGCACCATCGCCATGCCCTGTCCGCCTCCGACGCACATGGTTTCGAGGCCGAACTGCTTGTCGTGGGTGGTCAGGTTGTTGAGCAGCGTGGCGGTGATGCGGGCACCGGTCATGCCGAACGGGTGACCGAGGGCGATCGCACCGCCGGACACATTCAGCTTGTCCTCGTCGATCCCGAGCTCCCGCGCCGACCCGATCACCTGCACCGCGAACGCCTCGTTGATCTCGACGAGGTCGATGTCGGAGATACCCAGCCCCGCGATGGCGAGGGCACGCTTGGACGCCTCGATGGGGCCGAGACCCATGATCTCCGGCGAGAGACCGGACACCCCGGTGGACACGATCCGGGCCAGCGGGGTCAACCCCAGCTCCTTGGCCTTGGTGTCGGACATGATCACCAGGGCGGCGGCACCGTCGTTGAGCGGGCACGCGTTACCGGCGGTCACGGTGCCGTCCGGGCGGAACACGGGCTTGAGCTGGCTGACGGCCTCATAGGTGGTGCCGGCGCGGGGACCGTCGTCCTTCGTCACGACGGTGCCGTCGGGCAGGGTCACCGGGGTGATCTCCCGCTCGAAGAAACCGGCGCCGATGGCCTCCTCCGCCCGGTTCTGCGAGCGCACCGCCCACCGGTCCTGCTCCTCGCGGGTGATGCCGGTGATCTGCGCGACGTTCTCCGCGGTCTGGCCCATCGCGATGTAGGTGTCCGGGACCAGCCCCTCCTGCCGGGGGTCGACCCAGGTCTGCCCGCCCTGGGCCAGCTTCTCGGTGCGGGTCTGCGCGTCGGCGTACAGCGGGTTCTGGGTGTCGGGCAGCGAGTCGGAGTTGCCCGCGGTGAACCGGGACACCGTCTCGACGCCGGCGGAGATGAACACGTCGCCCTCACCGGCCTTGATCGCGTGCAGTGCCATGCGGGTGGTCTGCAGCGAAGACGAACAGTACCGGGTGATGGTGGTGCCGGGGATGAAGTCGTAGCCGAGCTGGACCGCGACGTTGCGGCCCATGTTGAACCCCTGCTCGCCGCCGGGCAGACCGCAGCCCAGGATGAGGTCGTTGATGTCGGTGGGGTCGAGCGCGGGCACCTTGTCGAGTGCCGCCTGGACCATCTGCGCGGCGAGATCGTCCGGGCGCATGCCCTTGAGCGATCCCTTCATGGCGCGACCGATCGGGGAACGGGCGATGGAGACGATGACGGCCTCGGGCATGGGTAACTCCTACCGATTGACGTGGTGGACGGCAGTCGGTGCGGACCTGCAGCCCCTCAGTTCTAAGCACATGCTTATTTTCTAAGCGTTTGCATATATTGACCACGTCTGCGGTGCGGTGTCAACCCCCGGACACCAGCCGTTGTGCTCAACCGACAACGAACCGATCGAACTCGAGCCCCTGAGGCCGTTTCTTGTACGAAACCCCGTCGATAGTGTTGTGGATCACACCACAACGAAAGGGCGGACGAAATCGTGTCGCACATCGGCTATTTCGCTTGGGACCTCGCCGCACAGCGCGGAGATGCGCCCTGCCTGCGCGACGACCGACTTGAACTGACCTACGCACAGTTCGCGGAGCGGGTGGACGCCTTCGCGGCACAGTTGTCCGAGAACGGTGTCGGCCGTGGCGACGTCGTCGCGATCATGCTGCCGAACCGCACGGAACTGCTCATCGCCCTGATGGCCTCCTGGCGGATCGGTGCGGCCGCGACCCCGGTCAATCCCACGTTCACCGTCAGCGAGGCGGAGTACCAAATCGACGACGCCACAGCGGTTCTCGTCGTCAACGAGGGACCCGGCGCACCGACCGGTGGACGTCCCGTGATCGCCGTCGACGACATGGCGACCATCCCCGACCCCGCCTGGGCACCCGGCACCACCGCCGGCGGAGACGACCTCGCGTTGCTCATCTACACGTCCGGGTCGACCGGACGGCCCAAGGGCGTGATGCTCACCCACGACAACCTGCAGGTCATGAGTTCCTCGATGGTGCAGCATTTCTCGCTTACCGCCGACGACCACTGCCTCCTGATCCTCCCGCTGTTCCACGTCAACGCGATCTGCGTCAGCTTCCTGACCCCGATGCTCGCCGGCGGTCAGCTGAGCGTCACCGGACGCTTCTCACCGGCCCGGTTCTTCGACGACGTCGCCCGCCTGCGGCCGACGTACTTCTCCGCCGTCCCTACCATCTATGCCCTCCTGGTCTCCCAGGACACCGTCGGCGACACCTCCTCGCTGCGCTTCGCGGTCTGCGGGGCCGCCCCGATCTCCAAGGAACTCCTCGAGCACGCCGAGCAGCGTTTCGGACTCGTCATCGTCGAGGGCTACGGGCTGACGGAGGGCACCTGCGCGTCCGCGTGCAACCCGCCGGACGGCCTTCGCAAGCTGGGCACCGTCGGCCCCGCACTGCCGGGGCAGACCATCGCGATCGTCGACGAGTCCGGGGCACCGGTGCCGGCGGGGGCAGTCGGTGAGGTGGTGATTCGGGGCGCGAACGTGATGCGCGGCTACCTCGGCCGCCCCGACGAAACGGAACGCACCGTCGTCGACGGCTGGTTGCACACCGGCGACGTCGGCCGACTCGACGAGGACGGCTACCTCACCCTCGTCGATCGCATCAAGGACATGATCATCCGCGGCGGGGAGAACATCTACCCCAAGGAGATCGAGAACGCTCTCGCCACTCACGACGACGTCCTCGAGGCGGCCGTCATCGGAGCCCCGCACGACGTGTACGGCGAGGTGCCGGTGGCATACGTCGTCACCTACCCGGAGACCGCCGTCACCGACGTCCTCCTGGCCGAACACCTCGGAAGCCGGCTCACGAAAGTCAAACTGCCGGTGGCTATTCACATCGTCGACGCGCTGCCCCGCAACCCCGTCGGCAAGATCGACAAACCGGGACTGCGGAGTCGCCATCGGCCTGCCGCCGTCCGCTGATCCAGTAACACCCCACACCTCGGGACGCACCCGAGGCGATGCCCCCTACCCTCAGGAGCCTCCCATGGGATTCAAGACCGGGAACTTCCCCGAAGTCGACCCCGCCACCTTCCTCGACCTCCCGTTCCGCGACCGCCTGCGCGCCATGTCGACCCATTGGGTCGACTACGGTTTCGGAACCCCGAAGATGGTGCACACCATCTACATTCTGAAACTGCTCGTCCTCTACCTCGGCGTCGGTTTGACGTTGGCGACGTTCACGTCCGGCCTGAACGTCCTCGACGTCGGTGGCTGGTGGAACGAGCCGATCATCTACCAGAAGCTGATCCTGTGGACGGTGCTGCTCGAAGCGGTGGGTCTCGCCGGTTCGTGGGGTCCGCTCGCCGGCCACTTCAAGCCGATGACCGGCGGCATACTGTACTGGTTGCGCCCCGGGACCATCCGGCTCCCACCGTGGCCGGGGAAGGTGCCGCTCACGTCGGGCGACACCCGCACCGTCGGCGACGTCCTGATCTACGCGGCCGTGCTGGTCAACATCGTTGTTGCGCTGATACTTCCGGGGGTACATACGTCGTCGATCGACGCGGCCATCACCGACAACTCCGGACTCGTCCGCCCCGCGGTGCTGTTTCCGCTGATCGCGCTGCTGGTGCTGATCGGTCTGCGCGACAAGGTCATCTTCATCGCGGCCCGCAGCGAGCAGTACCTGCCCGCGATCGTGTTCTTCGGTGTCCTTCCGTTCGTAGACATGATCGTCGCGCTGAAGCTGCTGATCGTCTCGGTGTGGGTCGGGGCGGGCGTCTCCAAGCTCGGACACCACTTCTCGATGGTGGTGCCGCCGATGCTGAGCAACACCCCGTGGATGCCGTTCAAGAAGATCAAGCGCGCCCACTACCGCAACTTCCCCGAGGACCTGCGGCCGTCGATCGTCGCCGGTGGCGTGGCCCACGTGCTCGGGACGGTCGTGGAGGTGGTGACCCCGCTGGTGCTGCTGTTCTCCACCAACCGCACGCTGACGCTGCTCGCGGTCGTGCTGATGGTCGCGTTCCACCTGTTCATCCTGTCCACGTTCCCGCTGGCGGTACCGCTCGAGTGGAACCTGCTGTTCGCCTACGCGTCGATTTTCCTGTTCCTCGGATTCCCCGCCTGGGACGGATACGGCGTCGCCGACATGTCCTCGGTGTGGCTGACCGCGGTGATCGTAGCCGCCCTGGTGTTCTTCCCGATCCTCGGCAACCTGCGCCCCGACCTCGTCTCGTTCCTGCCGTCGATGCGTCAGTACGCAGGCAACTGGGCGTCCGCCACCTGGGCCTTCGCGCCGGGCGCCGAGGAGAAGCTCGACGAGCACATCGTCCGTCCCAGCAAGAACACGCGCACCCAGCTGCTGGCCACCTACCCGCCCGAGGTCGCGGACGTCGTGATGCACCAGCTGCTCGGCTGGCGGTCGATGCACAGCCAGGGGCGAGCGTTGTTCTCGCTGATGATGCGCCACCTCGGCGACGACATCGACACCTACTCGCTGCGCGAGGCCGAGTTCAGCTGCAACTCGCTGGTGGCGTTCAACTTCGGTGACGGTCACCTGCACAACGAGTTCCTGATCGCCGCACTCCAGCGGCGCTGCAACTTCGCGCCCGGCGAGTTCGTCGTCGCCTGGATCGAATCGCAGCCCATCCACAAGGGCACTCAGCAGTACAAGGTGATCGACGCCGCGCTCGGTGTCATCGAGCGGGGAACGTACAAGGTGTCCGACGCGATCAACGAACAGCCGTGGCTGCCGAACGGTCCCATTCCGTTCGACGTGCAGTGGACACTGGACGGAGACGGCTCGAACGTGCGGACGCGGGAGGCGAAGATGCAGAAGACAGATCTGGTGGTGCGGCCGTGACCACCGCAGTCGTGGTCGGCAGCGGGCCCAACGGGCTCGCTGCCGCGGTCCACCTCGCCCGGCACGGCGTCGACGTCCAGGTCCTCGAGGCCGCCGCCACCATCGGCGGCGGCACCCGCTCCGGCGAACTCACCGTCCCCGGACTGCTGCACGACGAGTGCTCCGCGTTCCACCCGATGGGCGCCGGGTCGCCGTATCTGCAGACCCTCGACCTCGGCCGGTACGGCTTGACGTGGAAGTGGCCGGAGATCGACTGCGCCCACCCCCTCGACTCCGGTGAGGCGGGATTGCTGCACCGGTCGGTCGCGGCCACCGCCGCCGGACTCGGCGACGACGGCGCGCGCTGGCAGCGCATGTTCGGCGGACTCGCCGACGGCTTCGACGACCTCGCCGCCGACCTCATGCGTCCGATCGCGAACGTGCCCCGGCACCCGCTGCGGCTCGCGAACTTCGGGCCCCGGGCCCTGCTCCCGGCCGCGGTGACGGCCCGCTGGTGGCGCACCGACAAGGCGCGAGCACTGTTCGGCGGCGCCGCCGCCCACGCCTACTACCGCCTCGACCGGCCCGCGACGTCCGCGGTCGGGATGATGATCATCGCCGCCGGGCACCGCTACGGGTGGCCGGTCGCCGAGGGCGGATCGCAGTCGATCACCGGTGCACTCGCTGCCCTGCTGACCGACCGGGGCGGCAAGATCACCACCGGTGTCCACGTCCGCGAGTGGAACGAACTCCCGCCCGCCGACGTCGTCCTGCTGGACGTCGCGCCGTCCGCCGCGCTCGGCATCCTGGGCGCCCGCCTGCCCGACCGGGTGGCCCGTGCGTACCGGCGATTCAAGCACGCGCCCGCCGCGTTCAAGGTCGACTTCGCCATCCAGGGCGGGGTGCCGTGGGCCGATCCCGAATGCGGACGCGCCGGAACCGTCCACCTGGGTGGCAGTTTCGCCGAGATCGCGGCCGCTGAGCGTGACGTCGCGGCGGGGCGGATGCCGGAGCGGCCGTTCGTGCTCCTCGGTCAGCAGTACCTCGCCGATCCCGGTCGGTCGAACGGCGATCTGCATCCGCTGTACGCGTACGCCCATGTCCCACACGGCTACACGGGCGACGCGACGGAGGCGATCACCGCACAGATCGAGCGATTCGCGCCCGGCTTCCGGCAGCGCATCGTCGCCACGGTCAGCAGCGGACCGGCGCGTCTGGCCGCGTCGAATCCCAATTACGTCGGCGGCGACATCATCGGCGGCGCCAACACCGAAACGCAGGTGGTGCTGCGCCCGCGCATCGCCCTCGACCCGTACAGCACCGGGATCCCCGGCACGTACCTGTGTTCGGCCTCCACACCGCCCGGCGCCGGGGCACACGGGATGTGCGGGTACAACGCGGCGCAATCGGCTCTGCGCTATCTGCGAAAGGGAGGAGGGGACGTGCTGTGAGCAGTCCCGCCCCCGGCGACCGCGGCGCCGGCGCCAGGCGCCGCATGGCGCGGGTGCCCGCGATGGCGGAGGCCGAGGTCCTCGACATCGTCGCCGGCGTCGCCCGGAAACTCGATGCGCGGCAGGCGGAGATCACCCGCACGATGAGCGCGCTGCTCGCACACGAGATCGACCAACTCGACGAAGACCCGCAACTCGTCGAACTGCTCGAGGCGAGCGTGAACGGCAACGTCTCGACGATCGTGCACGTCCTCGCCAACGACATTCCCGTCGACCACTTGCAGCCCACCACCGCCGCCGTGGAGTATGCGCTGCGACTGGCGCAACGCGACGTGTCGTCGAACTCGCTGGTCCGCGCGTATCACATGGGCCAGGACGACCTCATCAAGATCTGCTACGACGAAGTCAGCGCCCTCCAACTGTCCGGACCGCTGACCCTCGCTGTGCTCAAACATATTTCGGAGGTCGTGTACAGCTACATCGACTGGATCACCCTCTACGTGTTCGACGCCTACGAGCAGGAACGCCGGCGGTGGCTGGGTGCCCGCGGCAACGTCCACTCGTCGACCATCCACACCCTCCTCACCGGAACGGGCAACGACGGCTCCGCGTTCGAGGCCGAGACCCACTACCGGCTCGAGCAGACGCACGTCGCGATGATCCTGTGGTCCACCGGTTCCGACACCGAGGCGAGCCTCAACGCACTCGACCACTACGTCCGGGACCTCGCTCACCACCTCGCCACCGACTCCGCGCCCATCGTCACCGCCATCGACCGCCGAACACTGTGGGCCTGGCTGCCTTTCGGCCGCCGGAAGCCCATCCTCGACACCACCGAACTCGCCGCGGCCATGCCCGCGAACCCGGGCATCCGGACTGCGATCGGCCTGCCCGCGTCCGGGATCGCGGGATTCCGGCGGTCGCACGAACAAGCGCACGCCGCCTACTCCGTCGCCACCGTGCCCCACACCCCGGCCCGGCCGATCGTCGGCTTCGGCGACCGCGGCGTCGCCGTCGTCTCGCTCCTCGCCGAGAACCTGGACTCCACCCGGGCCTGGGTATGGGAGGTCCTCGGCCCACTCGCGGAGAACACCGACCAGGCCGCGACACTGCGCACCACGCTCAGCACCTACTTCGCGACCGGCGAAAGCCACCTCCACACCGCCCAGCAGATGAACCTCCACCGCAACACCGTCAAATACCGCATCACCAAAGCCCTCGGCGACCCCGCCACCGGCACACACAGCAAGCTGGATCTCGCTCTCGCCCTGCAGGTGTGCGAATTCCTCGGTCCGACGGTGCTGAAGTAGGCGCTTCGCGCCTGTGCGTGGTTGACGAGTCTCAGGACTCCTTAACCACGCACGGGCGGCGGAGCCGCGAGCGCAATGGATCCGTCTCGCTGTGGTGGCGGGTGGAATCGTCGTCGGCTTCCCGCTCCGCACGTCGTTCGCCCTGACGACTGCGCCCGCCAGTCACGGTGCTGTCGTCATCGCGCTGCTGCCGGCGGCGACCGCGGTCACGGCTGTTGTCCGCGGCAAAGAGCGTCCGCCGCGGTAGGTCGGATACGCGAACTCGGCGCATGGCAGACGGTGTCCTGGGCTCTGATGGTCGCCGCGCCGCTGATGATCGCCCTGACAGTCATTTCGGCGATCCGGCAGCCGCCAACCGGGTCACCGATCGAGTGGGCGGCGTTCGCCTACCTGGGCGTGGTGAGAGCACGTTCCTCGGATTCTTCGCCTGGTACCGCGGGCTCGCGATCGGGCCGATGGCACAGGTCAGCCAGGTCCAACTGGTCCAACCCGTGCAGACCATCTCCTGGGCGGCCCTGCTGCTGCGTGAACAACTCACCTGGGCCACCGTCCGAGTTCGAGGGCGCTTCGCGCCCGTGCGCGGTTGAGGAGTCCAGAGACTCGTCAAGCACGCACGGGCGGCGGAGCCGCCTATGCCCGACCGAGGATGGACCCGAGGTCGGCGGACGTGGAGAGGGTGCCGTATTCGTGGGTACGGTCCGGGCCCAGGCGGGCATCGATGAAGGTGTCGGCGACGGCGGCGGGTGAGAAGCGGGTCAGCAGCGACGCCTGAAGTGCGAGGGCCATCGATTCGACGACGGTGCGGGCGCGCAACTGTGCGCGGGCCGGGTCCTCGGTGGCGAGTTCGCCGAGCTGACGACGAACCCGGTCGAGGTGCTCGTCCAGCACCGCGTTGCTGCCGCGAGCCAGGTTCACCTCGGCATCGAATGCGGCGACGCTGTCGGGTTCACGGGTCATCGCGCGCAGGACGTCGAGGGCGATGACGTTGCCCGACCCCTCCCACACGGCCATGACGGGCTGCTCCCGATAGCGGCGGGCGAGCGGGAAGTCCTCGGTGTACCCGTTGCCGCCCAGGCATTCCAGTGCCTCGTACGCGTGGTGCGGGCCGCGCTTGCAGATCCAGTACTTCGCGACCGCGGTCGCGAGCCGGCGGAAGCTGCGTTCCTGCTCGCTCGCGTCCTCGTCGTGGGCGCGGGCGAGGCGCAGCGCGGTGACGGTGGCCGCCTCCGACTCCAGCGCCAGGTCGGCCAGCACCGACGTCATCGCCGGCTGATCGGCCAGGACCTTCCCGAACGCCGAGCGGTGCCGGGCGTGCCACACCGCCTCCGCGACGGACTGCCGCATGCCCGCGGTGCTGCCGAGCACGCAGTCGAGGCGGGTGCGCGCGACCATCTCGATGATGGTGCGGACGCCGCGCCCCGGTTCGCCGACCATGACGCCGACGGTGCCGTCGAGTTCGATCTCGGACGACGCGTTGGACTTGTTGCCCAGCTTGTTCTTCAGCCGCTGGATGCGAAAGACGTTGCGGGTGCCGTCCGGGAGGATGCGGGGCAGCAGGAAGCACGAGAGCCCCTCGCCACCTGCACCTTCCGCCTGCGCGAGGACGAGGAACGCGTCGGACATCGGGGCCGAGCAGAACCACTTGTGCCCGGTCAGCAGGTAGTCGGCGCCGGGGCCGCCGCGTCCGGCGGGTTTCGCGACGGTGGTGTTGGCCCGGACGTCGGAGCCGCCCTGCTTCTCCGTCATGGACATGCCGAAGATCGCGGACGCCTTGCCGGGTGCGTCGAGTTCGGGGGTGTAGCTGCGGGACAGTGCGCGCGGCTTCCAGATCGCGGCGACGTCGGGTTGCAGGTCGAGGGAGGGGATGGCGGCGTTGGTCATCGAGATCGGGCAGGAGTGTCCGGGTTCGATCTGCGCGAACATCATGAATGCCGCTGCGCGCGCGACGTTCGCGCCGGGCTTGGGGTCGGCCCAGGCCGACGTGTGCGCCCCGTGCGCGACGGCCGCGGAGATGATCCGGTGATACGCGGGGTGGTATTCGACCTCGTCGATCCGGTTGCCCCAGCGGTCGAACGTCTTCAGTTCGGGGATGATCGTGTTGGCGAGTTCGGCGTCGTGCTGGAACGTGGCACTGCCGACGAGTGCGCCGATGCCGGTGAGTTCGCCGGTGGCCCAGCCGGCGTCGTGGCGGCGAACCCCCTCGGACAGCACCGTGTCGAGGGTGAACTCGTTGACGTCGGTGCGGGGCACCGACTGGTTGAGCACGGTGTGCGTCCGGTGGGGTGCGGGATGGGTGACGTTCGTTTCGGAAAAAGTAGTCATGGCAGTGTCTTTCGTGAGTCAGCTCGCGGAGCGGATCAGGTGCTTCTGGATCTTGCCGGTGGGGGTGCGGGGCAGCACGGTGGCGAACACGTAGTCGCGGGGAATCTTGTAGCGCGCCAGCTTGTCCGACAGGTAGTCGCGGATGTCGTCGGCACCCACGACGTCCGGTTCGCGCCACACGACGTGCGCGACGACGGTCTCACCCCACTCGGGGTGCGGCCGGCCCACCACCGCGACGTCCACGACGTCGGGATGGCCGGAGATGGCGTCCTCGACTTCCTTGGAATAGACGTTCTCGCCGCCGGTGATGATCATGTCTTTCGCCCGGTCGACGATGAAGAGGTAGCCGTCGTCGTCCTTGCGTGCGAGATCGCCTGTGCGGTACCAGCCGCCGTCGGCGAACACGGCTGCGGTGGCGGCGGGATCGTCGAGGTAGCCCTGCATCACGGTCTCGGTGCGTAGCCAGATCTCGCCGATCTCCCCGGCGGGCACGTCGGCGCCGTCGGGGCCGGCCAGGCGCATGTCGACGCCGGCGAGCGCCGCCCGGCCGATCGAACCGGCCTTCGCGAGCTGTTCCTCCGGGTAGAGGACGGCCCCGACGGGACCCGTCTCCGTCATCCCGTACACCTGGTAGAAGCGGGTGGTCCGGTACGACTCGACGAGTCGGCGCGCCACGTCGGCGCCGATCGGGCCGCCGCCGTAGAGCCAGGCCCGGACGCTGGACAGGTCGTGGTCGGCGAAGTCCGGCACCGCATTCTGTGCCGTGGTGTAGATGACCGGCGGACCGAAGCACAGCGTGATGCGTTGCTGCTGTACCGCTTCCAGGAAGTGGACGGGGTGGTACTCGCGGACGAGCACGACGGTGCCGCCCATGTAGAGCGTCGCCATCAGCCAGTTGTTGAGCGGCGACGCGTGCCAGATCGGGACGGCCATCAGTAGTCGCTCTTCGCGGGTGATCGACAGACCGAGGGCCGCCGTAGTCGCCACGAGCACGACGTTGCGGTGGCTGTGCACGCAGCCCTTGGGCGCGCCGGTGGTGCCGGACGTGTAGAGGATTTCCGCGGGGTCGTTCTCGTCGAGGTCGATGCCGTCGATGCCGTCCAGGTCCGCGATCGCGTCGTCGAAGAAGGTGTGGCCCGCCACGGCGGTGTCGGTGGACAGCAGCTGCACCGGCGTCTCGAGCCGCTCGATCACGGGTGCGAGTTCGCCGTCGAAGACGCACACCTTCACCCGCGCGTGCCGCAGGATGTAGTCGACCTCGGGTGCCTGCATCTTGTGGTTGACCGGCACCACCACCGCGCCGATGCGCCAGGCGCCGAGCATCGCGTAGACGAATCCGGGGGTGTTGAAGCACATGAGAGCGACGCGGTCACCGTGCTCGACCCCTAGTGTCCGCAGCAGGGCGGCGGCCCGGCGGCTACCGTCCTGCACGGAACCATACGTATGGTCGCGGCCCTGGAAATGGAGAAACGCCTTGTCGGGCGTCTTCCGGACGTTGCTGTCGAATACGCGAACGATGTTCATCGCGCTCCTTGGAGAAGAGAAGTTCAGTCGATGGAGGTGTTGCGGACGGTCTCGGGGATCTGCAGGTTCGCGAAGATGACGGCGACGGCCTCCTCGAGCGAGTAGCCGAAGCTCTCACCGGTGGCGGTCTTCTGGATCACCAGTCCGAAGATCGCCGACCAGAACGCCTTCGATTCGACGTCGATGCCGGCGCGCAGTTGCCACCCGGTTCGCATCAGGGTGCGGATCAGCGCGACCTCGCCCGACGAGTGCAGAGTGCGGAGGGTGTCGGTGATGAGATCGCGCAGTTCGCTGCGACGTCCCGTCATCAGCATCGCCGACGTGAAGAGTTCGACGCTGGGGGCGCCGGGTCCGAGCAGGGAGCCGACGAGTTTCTCCGTGTAGTCGCCGACGGTCTCCGCGGTGGCCGCGTCGTCCTCGGCCCGCTTGCCGGCGCGCAGCACGGCAGCACACGCGACCTCGACGAAGAGTCGTTCCTTGGAACCGTAGTAATAGGTGACCTGGTTGGGGTGCGCCCCGGCGGCGGCGCAGATCTGCGTGATCGGGACGCCCTCGCCGTGCTCGAGAAACAGTTCGGTGGCGGCGGTGAACAGGGCGTCGCGGGTCTGACGACCGGACTCCCGGGTGGCTCGCGCTGCTCGGCCCGTCTGCGGCACCATGACTGCTCCTACTTGTTTGTATGACAAACAATAACTCGACTTTGTTTGTATGACAAACAAGGAGAGTGACGGGCGTCGCCCCCGACGTCCTCCGACCCCGGAAATACCGACTGCCAGGGTTACGCTGCTCACCATGTTTTCTTCCGTCGGAGCGAAGATCCGTGTGGTGGTGGCGCTACTGCTCACCGCCCTGCTGGCGCTGACCCTGTCGTCGTGTTCGAGTGACGGGGAAACGTCCGGGGCGGCACCGCAGGATCTGTGTTCGCCACCCGGCGTGGGCGCGGCCACCGCCGCCCCGACCAACCTCGCCGCCGCAGGCGCCGCGGCCGAGGACCGCTACACGACGCCGTCGACCACCCCGGTCGACCAGATCGACGCGTCGAAGCTGAACCTCATCACCCCCGGCGTGCTCACCGTCGGCACGCTGTCCGACGCGCCGCCGAGCATCTGCGTGAACTCGGAGAACCAGTTCACCGGTTACGACAACGAACTGCTGAAGGCCGTTGCCGACAAGCTGGGCCTGCGCGTCGACTTCGTCGGCACCGAGTTCGCCGGACTGCTCGCCCAGGTGGCCGGGCGCCGCTTCGACGTCGGATCCTCCTCCATCACGACGACGGACGAGCGCCGCAACACCGTCGGCTTCACCAACGGCTACGACTTCGGCTACTTCTCCCTCGTCGTTCCCAACGGCGGTCCGATCCAGGGCTTCGACGACCTGACCGAGACCACTCGGATCGGCGTCGTCCAAGGCACCGTCCAGGACGACTACGTCGTGAACACGCTGAAGCTGAACCCGGTGAAGTTCCCCGACTACGCCACCGCCTACGCGAACCTGAAGTCCGGGCAGATCGACGCCTGGGTGGCGCCGTCGCAGCAGGCCGAGGGTGCCATCGCGCCGGGCGATCCCACGTCGATCGTCGAGAACACCTTCAGCGTCAACAACTTCGTGGGCTGGGCCGTCAACAAGGAGAACCAGCCGCTCATCGACGCCCTCAACTCCGGGCTCGACGCCGTCATCGCCGACGGCACCTGGGCGCAGCTGTACTCCGACTGGGTGCCCCGCGAACTGCCCGAGGGCTGGAAGCCCGGCAGCAAGTCGGCACCGGTGCCCGACCTGCCCGACTTCGCCGCGCTCGCCGCCCAGAACGCACAGAACACGACCGAAACCCCCGTCGCGGAGCCCAAGTCGACACTCCAGCAGCTGAAGGACACGTTCTTCAACTGGGACCTCTACACCCGGGCGTTCCCCGATCTGCTCAAGACCGGTCTGCCGAACACGTTGATCCTCGCGCTGGCGTCGGGCATCGTCGGCACCGTCCTCGGCATGCTGCTCGCGATGGCAGGGATCTCCCGCACCCGCTGGCTCCGCTGGCCCGCCCGCATCTACACGGACGTGTTCCGCGGACTGCCCGCCGTCGTCATCATCCTCATCGTCGGCCTCGGCGCCGGACCCATCGTCAAGGGACTCACCGGCAACAACCCGTACTGGCTCGGTGCCGCCGCGCTGTCACTGCTCGCGTCCGCATACATCGGTGAGATCTTCCGGTCCGGCATCCAGAGCGTCGAACCCGGACAGCTCGAAGCGTCCCGGGCGCTCGGGTTCAGCTACCGGAAGTCGATGACGCTCGTCGTCGTCCCGCAGGGTGTGCGACGGGTGCTGCCCGCGCTGATGAACCAGTTCATCTCCCTCATCAAGGACTCGTCGCTGATCTACTTCCTCGGCCTGCTCGTCAGCCAGCGGGAACTGTTCGCCGTCGGCCGCGACCTCAACGCCCAGACCGGCAACCTGTCGCCGCTCGTCGCCGCCGGCCTGTTCTACCTGGCGATGACGATTCCGCTGACCCACCTCGTCAACTACATCGACAACCGTCTGCGCACCGGCCGCGCCGACACGTCCGGCACGCTCGACCCGGTGGAACAGTCCATCGTCGTGGAAAGGGGATAAGGCGATGGCCGTCTCTCTCACTGGCACCGACCTGCATCTCGCATTCGGCACCAACAAGGTGCTCCGCGGCGTCGACCTCCATGTCGACGCCGGCGACACCGTCACCGTGATCGGACCGTCCGGCTCCGGAAAGTCCACCCTGCTGCGGGTCCTCAACCGGCTGCACGAACCCGATCAGGGCGACGTCCTCCTCGACGGCAAGTCGGTGCTGAAGGACAACCCGGACAAGCTGCGGCAGCGCATCGGCATGGTGTTCCAGCACTTCAACCTGTTCCCGCACAAGACCGTCGTCGACAACATCGCCCTCGGCCCCCGCAAGCTCAAGGGGATGTCCAAGGACGAGGCACGGTCGCTGGCGCTCGAACAGCTCGAACTCGTCGGGCTCGCCAACAAGGCCGACTCCCGGCCCGGCAACCTGTCGGGCGGGCAGCAGCAGCGCGTCGCGATCGCCCGCGCCCTCGCGATGAAGCCCGAGGTGATGTTCTTCGACGAGGCCACCTCGGCGCTCGACCCCGAGCTGGTGAAGGGCGTCCTCGCGCTGATGGCCGACCTCGCCAAGGGCGGCATGACGATGGTCGTCGTCACCCACGAGATGGGGTTCGCCCGCGAGGTCTCCGACACGGTGCTGTTCATGGATCACGGCGCCGTCGTCGAGACCGGGAAGCCGGACCAGCTGTTCGACAATCCCGAAACCGAACGGCTGCAGCAGTTCCTGTCCCAGGTACTCTAGGCCGCTCCGCGGCCTGTGCGTGGTTGACGAGTCCTGAGACTCCTTAACCACGCACGGGCGCGAAGCGCCTACCGCGTCATCGCCCGGATCCGCCTGGCCGCGACGGAGATCAGCGCCAGCGTGGGTTCGGTGGCGACCTCCGACTCGATCTCCGTCAGCAGTGCCCGCGCGCGGGCGAGCCGGGCGGCGTTGTGCTGTTCCCACTGGTCGACCTTGTCGGCCGCGTCCTCGCCGGGTTCGCTCACGGACAGCGCGTCGAGGGTGATGGCGCGCAGCGAGCTGTAGAGGTCGTCGCGCAGGGCCAGGCGGGCGAGGGCGTGCCAGCGGTCCAGCCGGGGGAGCGCCGTGACGGCGGTCAGCGCGGTGTTGATGTGCAGGTGCGCCGACAGCGCGAAGTACAGTTCGGCGACGTCCTCGGGACTGTGCTGTGAGATCTCCGCGATGTCCACGATGTCGAGGAGGCAGTACGTGTGCAGGAGGTCCGCCACGTCCGCGGCCAGCCCGGTCTCCGCCCCACGCGATGTGAGGGCCTCGGTGCGCCGCCCCACCGCGGTGATCTCGTCGCCCCGCAACCATTCCCGCACGCGTGGCCCGAGGTCGCGGACGACCGGACGGTAGCGGGCGATCGTCGCCTCGAGCGGCAGCGGTTGCGGCCGGTGCGTGGTCAGCCACCGCGACGCGCGGTCGATCAGTCGCTGGGTCTGCACCGTCAGTGCGTTCGTGCCGACCGTCGGTGTGGTGTCGGCCGACGCCCGGATCCGCTCGAAAGTCTCTCCGAGGTCGAAGATCTCGGCGACCGCGGTGAAGGCGTTCACCGCCTCCGCGGAGTCGGCGCCCGTCTCCTCGCGCAGGCGGAAGGCGTACGTCATCCCCGCGCGGTCGACCATGTCGTTGACGACCGACGTCGTGACGATCTCCCGGCGCAGCGGATGCGCGGCGACCGTGTGCGCGAACTCGCGGCCGAGGCGCGGCGGGAAGTAGTTGTGGAGCCGGCCGGCGTAGACCCCGTTGTCGGGGAGGGTCGTGCCCGACACCTCGCTCTTGATGAATCGCTTGACCTGCGCGGTGAGCTGCGCCAACTCCGGGCTCGTCAACCCCTTTTGCTCACGTTCGAGCGCGCCGAACTGCGCGGACGTCGGGAGCACGTCGATCGCGCGGTCCACGTGTCCGCGCCGTTCCAGGTCGTCGACCATGCGGGAGTGGAAGCTGACGAGGGTGCCGGCCTGCGCCCGGTTCAGGCTCATCATCTCGTTCTGGCTGCGGTTGTCGGCGAGGACGAGCCTGCTGACGTCGTCGGTCATGTCGGACAGCAACTCTCGCCGGTCCTGCGCGGTGAGGGTGTTGTCGGCGGTCGCGCCCGCCAGGGCGATCTTGATGTTGACCTCGTGGTCCGAGCAGTCGACGCCGGCCGAGTTGTCGAGCGCGTCGGTGTTGACGCGACCGCCGTTGCGCGCGTACTCGATTCGCCCGAGCTGGGTCAGCCCGAGGTTGCCGCCTTCGCCGACCACCCGGACCCGCAGTTCGGGCGCGTCGAGCCGGACCGCGTCGTTCGACTTGTCGCCGACGTCCGCGTGACTCTCCGTCGTCGCCTTCACGTAGGTGCCGACCCCGCCGTTCCACAGCAGGTCGGCGGGCGCACCGAGGACGGCCCGCACGAGTTCGACGGTGGTGAGGACCCGATCGTCGTCGATCCCGAGAACGCGCCGGGCCTGCGGTGTCAGCCGAACCGACTTCGCGGACCGGTCGACGATCATGGCGCCGTCACCGAGGACCGCCTTGTCGTAGTCCTTCCAGCTCGACCTGCCGAGCGCGAAGAGGCGTGCCCGCTCGTCCCACGACCGCTGCGGGTCGGGATCGGGGTCGATGAAGACGTGCCGATGGTCGAATGCGGCGAGCAGACGGATGTGCGGGCTGAGCAGCATCCCGTTTCCGAAGACGTCGCCGCTCATGTCGCCGATGCCGACGACGGTGAAGTCGTCGGTGCGGGTGTCGACGCCCATCTCGCGAAAGTGCTGCATGACGCTTTCCCACGCGCCGCGGGCGGTGATGCCCATCGCCTTGTGGTCGTAGCCGACGGATCCGCCGGACGCGAATCCGTCGCCGAGCCAGTATCCGCGCTCGAGCGCGATCGCGTTGGCGACGTCCGAGAACGCCGCTGTCCCTTTGTCCGCGGCGACCACGAGATAGGTGTCGTCGCCGTCGCGGCGGACGATGCCCTCCGGCGCGATCACCTGCCGGGTCGTGATGTCGAGGTTGTCCGTCATGTCGAGGAGGCTCGAGATGAATTCGCGGTAGCAGGAGATGCCCGCCGACGCCGTCGCCTCCCGGTCGGCGGCGGCGTCACCGGTCGGCGCGGGCGGGTTCTTGACGACGAAGCCGCCCTTCGCTCCCGCGGGGACGATGACGGCGTTCTTGACCGCCTGCGCCTTGACGAGTCCGAGGATCTCGGTGCGGAAGTCGTCGCGGCGATCCGACCACCGGATGCCGCCGCGGGCGACGTCGTCGAATCGCAGGTGCACGCCCTCCACCCGGGGCGAGTACACGTAGGCCTCGTATTTCGGCCGGGGCAGCGGCAATTCGTCGATCGCCGCAGAGTCGAACTTGAACGCGAGAGCGCGCGCGGGCCGACGGTCATCGGCGTAGTAGGTGGTCCGGGTGGTCGCGCGGATCAGGGACAGCAGTGCCCGCAGGATCCGGTCGGCGTCGATCCCGGCGACGGCGTCGATCTCATCGACGATGCGGCCCTCGAGCGCGTCCTCCGCGGCGGCGTCGCGTTCGATACCCGGGTCGAGCCGAAGGGCGTGGAACTCGACGAGAAGTTGCGTGATTGCACTGTTGCTCAGCAGGACTCGTTCGACGTTGCTGCGGCTGTACGGGAGCCCGGCCTGACGCAGGTAGGCGGAGTACGCGCGGAGGACGGTCACCTGACGCCAGCCCAGCCCGGCATGCAGGACGAGCGCGTTGAACCCGTCGACCTCGGTCTCACCCGTCCACGCCGCCCGGAACGCGTCCGCGATCCGGCTGTCCCGGGTCACTCCGTGGCCGTCCGTCACGGCGACCAGATCGACGGTGAGGTCGTAGATCCAGGCACGGTGCCCGTCCGGGCGGGTCAGCGCGGCCGGACGTTCGTCGAGCGCGTTGACGCCGAGGCTGGACAGGATCGGCAGAACCTCGTTGAGCGGTGCGGGTTTCCCGACCGCGTAGATCTTGAGGTTCTCGTACGGTGCGGACGCCTCGGCGGTGGTGAACGTCAGCGCCACACTGTCGACGCCGAGGCGCTCCACCTCCGCGACATCGCGGATCGCCTGTGCTGGATCGGTTTCGGTGGCGTAGCTGATCGGCAGCGCGGACGCGTAGTGACGCGCGACCGCGGTGTCGAGGCGATGCGGCTCCGTGAGCAGCGTGCTACGCCACAACTCGTGGGACCAGGGTGTGTCGAGTTCCGTGCCGATGCTGTTCATGACGATGGGGTGATCTCCTGTAGTGGGATCGGAGCGAAGCCGATCACGCAGTGGTGAAGCGAATCAGTTGACCTGGTCGAGCCTGGGCGATCCGGTCGATGTCCTCGTCCGCGACGACGCCGATGACGGGATAACCGCCCGAGATGGGATGGTCCGCGAGGAAGACGACGGGCTGCCCGCTCGGCGGAACCTGGATGGAGCCGAGCGCGACACCTTCGGTCGGGAGTTCGGCCTCGGACGTCCGCACCAGTGCCGGCGCGTCACCGTGCCGGTTCAGGCGCGCCCCGATGCGGTCGGTGTCCGGGGAGACGGCCCACACCCCCGTGGTCAATGCTTCGGGGTTGGTGAACCAGTCGTCGCGGGGGCCGCCGACGACCCGCACCGACAGCGTTCCCGCCTCCATCGGTGGGACGGGTGCGACGTCGACGTTCGGGAAGCTCGTCGCCGCGGTGCCGACGAGTAGAACGTCGTTGGGTTTCAACGCTTCCGGGCCGATTCCGGAGAGGGTGTCGGTGCTGCGGGAGCCGAGCACGTCCGGCACCGCGACGCCACCTCGGATGCCGACGTAGCTGCGCAGGCCGACCTGCGCGTACTGCAGGCGCAGCGTCTGCCCCGGTTGCATCACGACGACGCTCGCGTGGCCCATCGGGATTCCGTCGAGCAGCGCCGTCGCGGGTGCACCGGTGACGGCGACGATGGTCACGTCCCGTGTGCGGAGGGCGAGGCCGCCCATCAACACCTCGATGCACGCGCTGTTCTCGTCGTTCCCGACCAGCCGATTGGCCAGCTTCGCGGATCCGCGGTCGGCGGCGCCGGACACGCCCACACCCGAACTCAGGTAGCCGGGGCGGCCGAGGTCCTGGATCAGGCTGAGCGGACCCGTTTCGAGTACTTCGAGTTCACTCACAGTGTTTCCTCGTCGACGAATCGGACGCGCTGCCCCGGCTGCAGCAGCGCCGGAGGGTTCGCGTCGAGGTTCCACATCGGAGAGTCCGTGGTTCCGATGATCTGCCATCCGCCGGGTGAGGTCCGGGGATACACCGCGCCGTAGCCACCGGCGAGGGCCACGGACCCGGCGGGCACCACGGTCCGGGACTGCGCCCGCCGTGGCACGGTGAGCCGGTCGTCGCCGCAACTCAGGTAGGCGAAACCCGGTGCGAATCCGATGAAGACACAGCGCCAGGTGGCCGCGGTGTGCGCCGCGATCACGTCCTCGCGGCTCAACCGCAGATGGTCGGCGACGTCGGCGAGATCGGCGCCGTCGTAGCGGACCGGGATGGTGACCGGCTCGGAATCGGTTGCGCGGCTGTCCTCGTGCACCTCGAGGTCGACGGTCATCGTCCGCAGCGCGCGGCGCACCTCGTCGAGGTCGGTGCGCGGAGTCGTGGTCACGAGTACCGTCCGCGCCGCGGGGAGCACGTCCTCCACACCGGGAACCGGGGTGCGGCGGAGGCGTTCGGTCAGCGACACCACGAAGGGTTCCGACTCCAGTTCGACGAGGAGGGCCCGGTTGCCCGCCGGAAGGATCCGGGTGCCGGCGCTCGGGGTGGTCATGCGAAGGACCCGAGCGTGACGTCGGCACTCTCCAGGGCGCGCCGGACCTGGCGGGCCGTGCGCACGGACCCCGGCGAATCACCGTGGACGCAGAGGCTGCGCACCGGCACCGCGACGTCGTCGCCGTCCATCGACTCCACCGTTCCGCTCGACACCATGCGCACGGCCTGGGCGGCGGCGACGTCGGGATCGTCGATGACGGCGCCGGTCACCGAGCGCGGGGTCAACGTGCCCGCGGCGGTGTAGCGGCGGTCGGCGAAACCCTCGGCGACGAACTCGATGCCGTGGGTTTCCGCCGCACGCTGCAACTGCGAGCCGGGTGGGCCCATCAGCGCGAGCGGTTCGGCGAACCGGCCGATGGCCGACGCGATCGCCTCCGCCCGCTCGTAGTCGAGTGCGGCGGAATTGTAGAGCGCACCATGCGGTTTGACGTACGACACGCGAGATCCGGCCGCACGCGCGAACACGGCGAGCGCGCCGATCTGGTACAGCGTCTCGTCGCACAGATCCGCCGGCGACACCGCGAGTTCCCGGCGGCCGAATCCGGCCAGATCCCGGAAACCCACGTGCGCACCGATCGCGACGTTTCGCTCGGCCGCGCCCTCGCAGGCCCGGCGGATGATCATCGGATCCCCCGCGTGAAACCCGCACGCGATGTTCGCGCTGGTGACGATGTCGAGGAGGGCCTCGTCGTCCGCCAGGGTCCACTGCCCGAAGCCCTCACCGAGGTCGCAGTTCAGATCAACGCGCATCGGGAACCTCCAGCACGTACTCGCTGTCCGGGATGTCGGTGATCAGCATGTTTCCGGGCGCATGGGTGATCGCGAACGGCAACCGGGACGCCATCACCGCCGCCTGCGGGGTGACCCCGCAGGCCCAGAACACCGGCACGTCGCCGGGCTCGAAGTTCACCGGATCGCCGAAGTCGGGGGCCGCGACGTCGGCGATGCCGAGTTCCGCGGGATCGCCGATGTGCACGGGTCCACCGTGGACGGCGGGCATCCGCGCCGAGATCGCCGCCGCGAGCGAAACCTGATGTTCGGGAACGGGCCGCATCGACACCACCATCGGTCCGCTCATCCGGCCCGCGGGCCTGCATTCACGGTTGGTCACGAACATCGGGACGTTGCTGCCCTGCTCGACGTGCCGCAGCGGGACCCCGGCGGCGGCCACCGGGTGCTCGAACGTGAAGCTGCATCCGATGTGGAACGCCACGAGGTCGTCCCGCCACAGCCCCGACACGTCCGCGGTCTCGTCGGCCAGTTCACCGTCCTTCCACACGCGGTACAGCGGCAGGTCGGTGGTGATGTCGGCGCCGGGGGCAAGCACCGTCTCGCGGGAGCCGACGTCGCCGACGTCGAGGACAGGGCACGGCTTGGGGTTGCGCTGCGTGAACAGCAGAACGTCGTAGGCCCAGTCCTGCGGAACGGCGATGAGGTTCGTCTGCGCGAATCCGGGCGCCAGACCGGCGGTCGGGGTGACACGTCCCGAACGGAACGCGGAGCGGAGGTCGGCCGGTGAGTCAGTCAAGTTGGATCCCGCGGGTCTCGGGGAGGAAGAACAGGGCGAAGACGGCGATGGCGTACCCGAGCGCACCGAAGATCATTGCGCCGCCGATACCCAGCTGGGTGGCCGCCAGGAAACCGACGACCGCGGGGAACACGGCACCGACCGCGCGGCCGAAGTTGTAGGTGAAGCCCTGACCCGTGCCGCGGGACTGCGTCGGGTACAGCTCGGACAGGAACGATCCGAATCCGCTGAAGATCGCCGACGTGCAGAAGCCGAGGGGGAAGCCCAGGATCAGGATCAACGTGTTCGCACCCTCGGGCACCTGGGTGTAGCCGACCATGAAGATCGCCGACAGGAACGCGAACAGCTGCATGGTCCGCTTGCGGCCCAGCTTGTCGGTGAGGATGCCGCCGCTGACGTAACCGAGGAACGCACCCGAGATCAGGACGGCGAGGTACCCGCCGGTGCCGACGACGTCGAGTCCGCGCGAGGTCTTCAGGAATGTGGGCAGCCAGGACGCCAGCGTGTAGTAGCCGCCCTGCACACCGGTGGCGAGCAGCGACGCGAGCACGGTAGTGCGGAACAGTCCGCCGCGGAAGATGGCGGCGAACGAGCCCGTCTGCTTGCCCGCGGACTCGCGGCGCTCCGTGACGACCTCGGGGTCCTTCAGATTCCGGCGAACCCAGATGATGAGGAAGGCGGGCAGCACACCGGTGAAGAACAGCACGCGCCACGCGACGTCGGGGTCGAACAGCTGGAAGACGACGGTGTAGACGATCACCGCCAGCGCCCAGCCGACTGCCCACGCACTCTGCACGAAGGCGACCGCCCGGCCCCGGTACTCGGCCCGGGCGTACTCGGCCACGAGAATCGCACCCGCCGCCCACTCGCCGCCGAAGCCGAGGCCCTGGAAGGCGCGGAAGACGAGCAGCGTCTCGAAGTTCTGCGCGAAGCCGCACAGCACCGTGAAGATCGTGTACGTCGCGACGGTGACCTGCAGGGTGCGGACCCGGCCGATCTTGTCGACGAGGATGCCGGCGAGGGCACCGCCTAGCGCGGACACCACCAGCGTCACCGTCGTCAGCAGGCCTGCCTGACCGGTGGTGAGGCCGAAGTAGGCGGCGATGGCCGCGAGGCCGAGCGGGAGGACCTGGAAGTCGTAGGAATCCAGTCCGTACCCGCCGAACGCCCCGATGAAGGCTCTCTTTCCCTTCGGCCCGAGGGTGCGGAACCAGTCGAAGGGGCGCGCCTGCGCGACCTCGGTCTGTGTATCTGTGGTCATGGCACCTCGCCTGAAGAAGGGATGTAACTGCCGGAAGAAACGGTGTAACTCCCATCACGGTACAAATCGTTCAACGATCCTGCAATACCCTGAGAGGATCGTTTAACATGGAAGACATCGCGGAACCGAGCTCACAACTATGATTGCGGTCGAGATCGAAACCTGAGGAGTGGACTTGACCAGCTCGAATGCCCTTCGCGGCGATGCGCATTCCCGCCTGGCCGCTCACCGCGGCCTGCTCGAACGCACCAGCAGGACCACCCGGGTCGCCGGCATTCTGCGGGACGCGATCATCGACGGAACGTTCCGACCAGGCGCGCGACTGTCCGAACCCGACATCTGCGCCGCCCTCGACGTCTCCCGCAACACCGTGCGCGAGGCCTTCCAGATCCTCATCGAAGACCGGCTCGTCGCGCACGAACTCAACCGCGGCGTCTTCGTCCGCGTGCCCACCGCCGAGGACATCACCGAGCTGTACATCTGCCGGCGCGTCGTCGAATGCGCCGGTGTCAACGGATTCGATCCCGCCACCGGCGACCTGTCGCGCGTCGCCGAGGCCCTCGACCTGGCCGACGAACGGTACGCCGTCGAAGACTGGACCGGAGTCGGCACCGCCGACATCCACTTCCACAGCGCCCTCGCCAGCCTCAACAACAGCAATCGCATCGACGAACTGATGCGCAGCGTGTGGAACGAGGCGCGACTCGTCTTCCACGTCATGGACGACGCCCACCGATTCCACGGCCCGTACCTCACCCGCAATCACGAGATCTACGACGCCCTGGCGGCCGGCAACACCGAAGCCGCAGGTCAGCTACTCAAGACCTACCTCGAAGACGCCGAGGCGCAGATCCTGGGGGCGTACCGCCCCGTGAGCGGTTGACGAGTCCAGAGACTCCTCGACCACGCACGGGCGCGAAGCGCCCGTAGAAGCCCTCGATGTGCTCCCGCACCAGGCCGGCGGCCTCGGCGCCGTGCCCGTCGCGGAGGGCGGCGACGATGCCGCGGTGCTCGCAGCGGAGGTGGGTCGCGACGGCAGGCCAGTCGTCGAGGAGCGGAACGGCCTGCATGACGTAGCCGTGAATCGAGTCGCGGAGCGAGACCATCATCGCCTCGACGAGGACGTTGCCCGCGAGTCCGGCCATCGCGACGTGCAGGTCGGCGTCGAGCCGGTGGAACGCCTCGGGTGAGAGGTCCTCGTCGTCCATCGCGTCGAGCAGTGTGTCGATGGCCGAGAAGTCGAGGTCGGGGGCCTGTCCGGCGGCTTCCTGCACCGCCCACGACTCGAGCAGTGTGCGTGTCTGGACGACGTCGTGGATGGGTAGCGTGCGCGTCGCCATGTGCAGTCGGATGGCTGCGCCGATGGACGCGGCCGGGTCGGCGGCCACGATCGCGCCCGCGTCCGGTCCGGACCCGACGGCCGTGCGGACGATGCCCATGGCCTCGAGCACGCGCATGGCCTCGCGGACGGACGACCGTCCGACCCCCAGTTCCTCGGCGAGTGCGCGTTCGGCGGGCAGACGACCGCCGACGGTGAGTTTGCCTGCCGCCAGATCCTGCTCGATGCGGTGCAGGACGACCTCGTGTGTGCGCACGACGAAAGTTTACCTGGTGTGGTCTGACCACAGTGCGCTACTGTGGTCAGACCACAGCCCAGCCCGGTTGGAGTACCCGATGAGAATCGCCCTGTTCGCCACGTGCCTGGCGGATGCCCTGTTCCCCGAATCCGCCACCTCGACGGTCCGCCTGCTCGAGCGGCTCGGCCACGAGGTCGTGTTCCCACCGAAGCAGACGTGCTGCGGGCAGATGCACGTCAACACCGGCTACCAGGCCGAAGCGCTCCCACTCGTCCGTCACCACGTGGAAGCGTTCGAGAGGGGACCGTCCTGGGACGTCGCGGTCGCGCCGTCCGGTTCCTGCGTCGGATCCGTCCGGCACCAGCACGCGATGGTCGCCCGCCGGTACGGGGACGAATCACTCGCGACGCGCGCCGAGGAGGTCGCGTCCCGGACGTACGAACTGTCGGAACTGCTCGTCGACGTCCTCGGCGTCACCGACGTCGGCGCCTATTACCCGCACCGGGTGACGTACCACCCGACATGCCACTCGCTGCGGATGCTGCGCGTCGCCGACAAACCGCTGCAACTGCTTCGCGCGGTGCGGGGGATGACGCTGATCGAACTCCCCGCGGCCGAATCCTGTTGCGGCTTCGGCGGAACGTTCGCGCTGAAGAACTCCGAGACGTCGACCGCGATGCTCGCCGACAAGATGGGCAACGTCCTGAGCACGGGCGCCGAGGTGTGCAGCGCCGGCGACTCGTCCTGCCTGATGCACATCGGCGGCGGACTGTCCCGGCTGCGCAGCGGGGTCCGCACCGTCCACCTCGCCGAGATCCTGGCGAGCACCGAGAAGATCGGGAGCAACGCATGACCACGTTCCTCGGCTCGCCCACCTTCCATGCGGGCACCGGAAACATCCGGGGCACAGAATCTTTCCCCGACGCGGCGCGGAAATCACTCGCCGACACCCAACTGCGCGCCAATCTCGGCGCGGCCACCACCACCATTCGCAACAAGCGCATCGCCGCGGTCGCCGAGGTCGAGGACTGGGAGGAACTGCGGCAGGCGGGCAGCGCCCTCAAGGCGGACGTGATGGCGCGGCTCCCCGAATTGCTCGTTCAGTTCGAGGAGAACGTCACCGCCCGCGGCGGCACCGTCCACTGGGCACGCGACTCGGAGGAGGCGAACCGGATCATCACCGACCTCGTGCAGGCCACCGGCTCCGACGAGGTCGTGAAGGTCAAGTCGATGGCCACCCAGGAGACGGGCCTCAACGAGCACCTCGAGGCGAACGGGATCGCGGCGATCGAAACCGACCTCGCCGAACTCATCGTCCAACTCGGCGAAGACAAGCCGAGCCACATCCTCGTTCCCGCCATCCACCGCAACCGCGCCGAGATCCGTGAGATCTTCCTGAAATCGATGCCGGGCATCGACAAGGACATCACCGACGACCCCCGGGCGCTGGCGATGGCCGCGCGGGCACACCTTCGGCGGAAGTTCCTCTCCGCGAAGGTGGCAGTCAGCGGCGCGAACTTCGGGGTCGCGGAAACCGGGACCCTCGCGGTGGTGGAGTCGGAGGGCAACGGGCGGATGTGCCTCACCCTCCCCGACACCCTCATCACCCTCATGGGCATCGAGAAACTGGTCCCGACGTTCACCGACCTCGAGGTGTTCATGCAACTGCTGCCGCGGTCGTCCACCGCCGAGCGGATGAACCCGTACACCTCCATGTGGACCGGGGTGCATCCCGGCGACGGCCCGCAGAACTTCCACGTCGTCCTCCTCGACAACGGTCGCACCAACGTGCTGGCCGACGAGGTCGGGCGGTCGGCACTCCACTGCATCCGCTGCAGCGCCTGCCTGAACGTGTGCCCCGTCTACGAGCGGGCAGGCGGACACGCGTACGGGTCGGTGTATCCGGGCCCGATCGGCGCGATCCTCAGCCCGCAACTCACCGGGACCACCGGCCACGACGACCCGAACGCGTCGCTGCCGTTCGCCTCGACGCTGTGCGGCGCCTGCTTCGACGCCTGCCCGGTACGCATCGACATCCCCAGCATTCTCGTGCACCTGCGCGCGGAGCAGGTCGACTCCGAGCGGCACGGGCTTCCCGGCGGCCAGGACCTCGCGATGAAGGCCGCGGGCTTCGTGATGGGGTCGGAGAAGCGCTTCGCCGCCGCCGAGACGGCGTCCAAGGTCGGCCGGGTACTGGGCGGCAAGAAGGGACGCATCACGTCGCTGCCGTACCCGGGGTCCAAGTGGACCGCGAGCCGCGACCTCCCCTCCCCGCCGAAGGAAACCTTCCGCCAATGGTGGGCCCGCACTCACGAGGACACGACACGATGACCGCACGCGAAGAGATCCTGTCCCGGATCCGGTCGGCGCTCGCCGACGCACCCGCCCCCGAACCCGTTCCCCGCGACTACCACCGCCTGCCTGCGTCGGGCCCCGGGGACGTCGAGTTCTTCGCCCACACCGTCGACGACTACCGCGCGCAGGTCCATCGCGCCGACGAGAGCACGGTCGCCGAGGTCGTCACCGGGCTGATCGCGGAGGGCGCGCGCGCCGTCGTCCCGCCGGACCTGCCGCTGTCGTGGCGGCCGCGACGTGACGTCGTCGTCGACGGGGCACCCGCCGAACTGTCGACGCTCGAACTCGACGCGCTCGACGTGGTCGTCACCGGTTGCACCCTCGGGATCGCCGCCACCGGGACGATCGTGCTCGACGGCGGCACCGGGCAGGGGCGGCGGGCACTGACCCTGGTCCCGGATCACCACATCTGCATCGTGCGCACCGATCAGATCGTCGACACCGTGCCGCAGGCCTTCCAGACCCTCGACGCGACCAAGCCGCTGACGTTCATCAGCGGCCCCAGCGCCACCAGCGACATCGAACTCAACCGCGTCGAGGGCGTCCACGGTCCCCGGACGCTGGACGTCGTCATAGTGCGCTGACGCGCCTGTGCGTGGCTTACGAGTCCAGAGACTCGTCAACCACTCACGGGGCGCGGAGCGCCCTCGCGGCCAGATCGGCGATGGCGCGGACGATCTCCGCGCCACCGAACATCACGTCGTCGTTGTGCCCCGCCCCTTGCAGCACGACGGTTTCGACGGGACCGCGCGCCGCATCCGCCACGCGTGCGCTCTGGTCCGGGGGGACGACGCTGTCGGCGGTGCCGTAGACCACGGTGGTCGGCACATCGATGCGTGCGACGTACTCCGCGACGGGGAAACGGTCGCGCAGCAGCAGCCGGACCGGCAGGAACGGGTAGTGCCGGGCGCCGACGGACGCGAGGTCGACGAACGGCGACCGAAGCAACAGGCCCGCAGGCGGATGCCCGGTGGCGAGTTCGGTGACGACGCCGGTGCCGAGGCTTTCCCCGAAGTAGAGCAGCCGCTCCGGCGGCACGCGACGTTCGTCGACGAGGTACCGGTGGGCCGCTCGGACGTCGAGTGCCAGCCCGTCCTCGCCGGGGTGGCCGGGGTTGCCGCCGTACCCGCGGTAGTCGAAGAGCAGTGTGGCGAAACCGGCGGCGGCGAGGTCCGACGCCAGTAGCGCGCGGTCGGCCCTGTTGCCGGCGTTCCCGGCGGCCACGAGGACGGTCATGCGCGGGTCCCCGCTCGCGGGTGGGACGTACCAGGCACCCAGTTCGAGGCCGTCCGACGTGGTCAACGTGATGTCCTCGGCCCCGGCGATCAGTCGGTCGGCAGGCGGCACCGGCGAGTTGTCGGGGTAGTAGATCAGACGCCGCTGCAATACCCACACCCCCGCGACCAGCAGAGCGACGACTACGAGCGCAACGATGCCGACGCGGATCATTGCCGGATCGGTGTTCCCGCCCACTCCAGCAACTCAGCCACGGGCAGGGTGTTGATCACGTCCGACGGCTCGACTCCGCGTTCGGCGGCGCGCTCGCAGGCGTAGCCCTGCCAGGCGAGCTGACCGGTGGTGTGCGCGTCGGTGTCGATGGAGAACTTGCACCCGCTGTTCAGTGCGAGGTCGATCAGGCGTCCCGGCGGGTCGCGGCGCTCGGGGCGGGAGTTGATCTCGACCGCGGTGCCGTACTCCCGGCACGCCTCGAACACCCGTTCCGCGTCGAACTTCGATTCGGGCCGCGGTCCCCGCGCACCCTCGACGAGCCGGCCGGTGCAGTGCCCGAGCACGTCGACGTGCGGGGACTTCACGGCCTGCAGCATCCGCTTGGTCGTCGTCGCACGGTCGGTGTCCAGGTGCGAGTGCACGCTGGCCACCACGATGTCCAGGTCGGCGAGCAGGTCGTCGTCCTGGTCGAGGGAGCCGTCGTCGAGGATGTCGACCTCGATGCCGGTGAGCACGCGGAACGGCGCGAGTTCCGCGTTCAGTTCGGCGACGACGCTCAGCTGGGAGAGCAGTTGCTCCGACGACATCCCGTTCGCGACCGTCAGCCGCGGCGAGTGATCGGTGATCGCGCAGTACTCGTGGCCAAGGGCGGCCGCGCGGCGCATCATCTCCCGGATCGGGCACCGGCCGTCCGACCAGTCGGAATGGGTGTGCAGGTCGCCGCGGAGGGCGTCGAGCAGTTCGGTCCCGCCGAGGCCGATCGGCTCGGCCGCATTGCGCAGGTACATCAGATACAGCGGCACCGACTCGGCGCACTCACGGATGATCGCGGCGGCCTCGGATCCGATGTCGGGTGGCGACACCCAGCCGCGCTCCTCCAGGTCGACCAGTTCGTCCTCGTCCGCGTACGTCAGCACGTCGGCCGCCCGCCGGAATGCGGCGATCCTCGGTGCCTCGTCACGCGAGCGCTCGAGCCAGAACGCAATTTCCCGCAGCGCTTCGACGGGGTCCATCTTTCAATGGTGCACGGCTGCCGGGCTGCTGGCTAGAAGCAATTTCTGCCAGAACTTAGGGTCACCTCGTTGTCCGCACGTTCACACGCACGTTCCCTTCGTCTCGCTTACGACTTCTACGGTGCCGGAGTTGTCCACATTCGAATCGGGAGCCACGGTGAGTTTGAAACCCCTCGCACTGTTCGTCAATCACGACGGCGTGTCTTCGCGCGCATCCGTCACCTGTCAGTACAAGTGCGGAAACGCGTGCTCCCACGACGTGCCCAACACCTCGCACGGCGAATACTTCCGTGACATCGCCCGTACCGCCCTGTCGCGGCGCGGGATGCTGCGCGGGACCGGGATGGCCGTCCTCGCCGTCGGCGCGGGCAGTGCGCTGGTGGCCTGCTCGGACGACTCCGGCAACGGAAGCGTCTCCGGTTCGGACGGTTCGGACGGTTCCGCACCAGCCGGAACGAACTTCGACGCCGTCGCCCCCAACACCGAGGACGCCCTCGTCGTCCCCGACGGGTACGAGCAGGCCGTGGTGATCCGCTGGGGCGACCCGGTGCTGCCCGGGGCTCCCGCGTTCGACTTCGACAACCAGACCGCCCAGGCGCAGGCGCAGCAGTTCGGGTTCAACAACGACTTCGCCGGACTCCTGCCGGTCGAGGGGCAGCCGAACGCCTTCCTGCTGGTGGTCAACCACGAGTACACCACCGAGCCGTTCATGTTCACGGGCTACGACGCCGAGAACCCGTCGCCGGAGCAGTTCCAGACCGCGCTCGCCGCCCACGGGCTGTCCGTGGTGCAGGTGAAGGGCGAATCCGCCTCCGGCGCGCTCACTCCCGAGTTCGGACCGTACAACCGGCGCATCACGGCGACGACGGAATTCGTCGTCACCGGCCCTGCCGCGGGCAGCGACTTCCTGAAGACGTCCGCGGACCCGACGGGCACGAAGGTGCTCGGCACGCTGAACAACTGTTCGGGTGGCGTCACCCCGTGGGGCACGGTGCTGTCGGGGGAGGAGAACTTCAACCAGTACTTCGCGAACGCCGAACTGGTCACCGACCCCGCCGTCGCCGCACGGCTGAAGCGGTACGGCGTGGAAGGTGCTGCGTCCGAACGTAAGTGGGAACGGTTCGACAAGCGTTTCGACCTCGCCCAGGAGCCGAACGAGGTGAACCGCTTCGGCTACGTCGTCGAGGTCGATCCGTGGGACGCGACGTCCGCACCCGTCAAGCACACGGCACTGGGCCGGTTCAAGCACGAGGCCGCCACCATCCACGTCACCGACGACGGCACCGTCGTGGCGTACAGCGGTGACGACGAACGATTCGACTACATGTACAAGTTCGTCTCCAGCCGCAAGGTGATGGACGGCAGGAGCCAGGCCGCATTGCGCCACAACATGACGCTGCTGGACGCGGGCACCCTGTACGTCGCGAAGTTCAGCGGCAACTCGGCGGACGAAATCGACGGGTCGGGCACGCTGCCGGCGAGCGGCACGTTCGACGGCACCGGCGAGTGGATCCCGCTGCTGCGCACCGGCGAGGACGGCCGGGGCGAGTCGCTCGTCGACGGCATGAGCGCCGAGGAGGTGGCGGTGTTCACCCGTCAGGCCGGCGACAAGGTGGGTGCCACCAAGATGGACCGTCCCGAGGACTTCGAACCCAGCCCGACGACCGGCAAGGTGTACGTGGCGCTGACCAACAACACCAAGCGCGGCGTCGACGGCGCGGCGGCCGCCGACGAGGCCAACCCGCGGAACAACAACAAGAACGGCCAGGTCCTCGAACTCACCGACGACCACGCCGGCACCGCGTTCACGTGGAACCTGCTGCTCGTGTGCGGTGACCCGACGGAGGCCGACACCTACTTCGGCGGCTTCGACAAGGCGAGCGTCAGCCCGATCTCCTGCCCCGACAACCTCGCGTTCGATCCGCACGGCAACCTGTGGATCTCCACCGACGGCAACGCACTGAAGTCCAACGACGGCCTGTTCAGCGTCGTCCTCGAGGGCCCCAACCGCGGGGAGACCAAGCAGTTCCTCACCGTGCCCAAGGGCGCCGAGACGTGCGGTCCGATCGTCGGCGAGCAGCGGGTCACGGTGTGCGTGCAGCACCCGGGTGAACTGGACGACGCCAGCGCCGACAACCCGGCGTCGCACTGGCCCGACGGCGGCGACGCGCAGCCGCGTCCCGCCGTCGTGGCGGTGTGGAAGTCGGGCGGCCGGATCGGCGTCTGACCCCAGGTGAGTGGCAAAGTGTGCCCCGGCACGCTTTGCCACTCACCTGGCGGGGGTGGGCGGACGCCCGAGCAGCGACTCGAACATCGCGCCGCCCGCGAGGAACCCGTACCGGTCGTAGAACTCGAACATCGCGGACAACCGGGCGCGACCGTCGTCCGTCAGGTCCCGCCCGTGCCGCGACATCCACTCGTCGACGGACACCTGCTTCACCGACACCGGGCCACTCGCCCGGTCGCACAGGTCCCGCACGCTGAGGGCCTCCGGGCCGCCGAGTTCGTAGGTGGCGCCGTGGTGGATGTCCGGGCCCTCCACCAGCACTCGCGCGCCCACCTCGGCGACGTCCGCGAGTGCGACGAACGAGAACGCCGCGTCGGGGCTGTAGGGCAGTTCGACGGTCGTCGCCGTGCCCGCCAGCACCGCCCCGAAATTCTCGGCGTAGGCGCACGGCTGCAGGACGGTCCACCGGAGCCCGCCGAACGTCCGGAGTTCGTCCTCGCACCGCGCCTTGTCGACGTGGTGGGGCATGAGCGGGGTGTACGGCCAGGCCACGGAGTGGTAGACGAGGTGATCGACGCCCACCGACGCTGCGGCGCGCATCGTGTTCCGCAGCAGCGCCGGCTCGTCGGGGTGCACGTTGGGGGCGATGAAGTACACGCCCCGGCAACCCGACAGCGCCTTGTCCAGTCCCGCACCCGTTTCGAGGTCGACGGCGAAATCACCGGCACGCCGGGCGGTGTGCACCACCCGGCGTACGTCGTCGAGTCCCTCGAGCGCCGCCACGACGGCGGCTCCGGTCTTCCCCGCGGCGCCGATGACGGCGATCTCGGCGCCGCGGGAGAGTGACTCGGTCATCGGATCACCGGTCGATGAAGTCGAACTCGGCGAACTTCGCTCCGCCGGACAGACGTTCGTAGCCGGGACCGCGGTCGAAGAAGGGCTCGTCGAGGCCGCGGTCCGCGCGCAGCTGCTCACGCAGGGCCTCGGTGGCGTCGATGTCCGCGACCGGTTCCCCGGTCGACGACGCCAGCACCACACCGTAGTCGACGCGTGCACCCTCCGCGGACACCTTGCCCCACAGCACGTCCCGGACGACTTCCTCGATCGGACGGTCGAGCGGGTCGCCCCAGCCGCCGCCACCGGTGGTGCGGATGCGCACCACTTCGCCGGCCTTGATCGGTTCGGCGTCGGTCAGCGCGTCGAACTCGCGCTCGTTCGGTCCGCCGGGGTCGAGGACCACCGAGAAGGGGCGTCCGGCCTTGCCGCCCTTGACTCCCCAGCAGGAGAGGATCGACCGGTCGGCGATGGACATGAAGTTCGCGTCCTTGAGCATCCGGATGTGCTTCTCGTAGCCGAGGCCGCCGCGGTAGCGTCCGGCGCCGCCGGAGTCCTTCGCCAGGCCGAGCTTCTCGACGATGAACGGGAACCGGCTCTCGGTGAATTCGGTCGGCAGGTTCCGCGAGTCGGGAACGACGTGGATGGTGTCTTCCCCGTCCGCGTAGTGCCTGCCGCCGGACCCGCCGCCGAGCACCTCCCGCATCAGGTAGGAGTGCCCGTCGAAGTCCTCGCCGTACACCCCCGTGTAGCGGATGGTCTCCTGGTCGGCGGGCATGTTCCCGTCGACGGCTTTCGCGACGACGCCGGCGAGCACGCCGAGCAGTCGCAGGATCACGAACGTCCGGGCATTGGTGGGCGCCGGGAAGATCGGGGTGATCAGCGTGCCCTTCTCCGGGAACTTCATCTCGATCAACGGCACGACACCCTCGTTGACGTCGAGTTCCGCCATCCGCTCGGGACTGTCGGCGAGGTTGCGCAGGATCGGCGCGAGCCATTTGATGAGAAAGTTGCCGTCGGCGTAGTCACCGCAGTGGTTGATGGGACCCTTGGCCTGCGGGCCCGTGCCGTTGAAGTCGAGGATGAGGCGTTCGCCGCCCTCGTCCTCCGGGCCGGTCTTGGTGAGCGTGATCCGCTGCCGGTGCAGCATGGGCTCGTCGACGCCGTCGTGTTCGGCGTAGTCCTCCCACGTGTACTCGCCCTTCGGGATCTTGCTGAGGATCTCCCGCCGGTACGTCTCGGTGGTCGCGTCCATCATCGCGTCGAAGCACGCCTCGACGGTGTCGCAGCCGTACCGCTCGAACAGCTCGGTGAGACGGCGAGCGCCCATGAGGCAGGCCGAGCACTCGGCGTCGAGGTCGGCGGCCAGCGCATCGGGCATCCGCGAGTTGCGGGTCATGATGCGCAGTGCGGCCTCGTTGGGCACACCCTGATCCCACAGCTTGATCGGCGGGACCATCAGGCCCTCCTCGTACACCGTGGTCGCGCCCGACGGCATCGATCCCGGGCAGCAGCCACCGATGTCGTCGTGGTGGCCGAACGCCTGCACGAACGCGACGACGGACGGTTCCTCCTCGCCCGGCCTGGTGGCGAACACCGGGACGGTGACGCAGAGGTCGGGGAGGTGGCCGATGCCGCCTTCGGACAGGTAGACGTCGTTGTGGAAGTAGACGTCGCCGGGCTTCATCGTGTCGAGCGGGAAGTCCCGGGCCACCGGGTGCACCAGCGCCGAATACGAACGGCCCGTGAGCTTCCGGAGGTTTCGGTCGTGGATGCCGGCGCGGAAGTCGTGGGCGTCGCGGATCATGGGGGAGCGGGAGGTCCGCGAGATCGACGTCTCGACCTCCATCTCGACGCTGGCGAGGTAGCCGGCGACGATCTCCACCAGCACCGGGTCGGGGGTCGTGCCGTCGACCGGGGTCAGCCGGTAGGGCTTGACCGCCTGCACTGCAACGGGTTCGGTGGTGACGGTCATCGGTTCGCTCCGTTCGAGTCGGCGATCTTGGTGATGCGGATGTTTCCGAAGGTGTCGATCCGCGCCCGGAAACCGGGGTGCACGGGGATGGTCGAGCTGAATTCCTCGATCACCGCCGGACCCTCGAGGACGTCGCCGGCACCGAGCCGGGCCCGGTCGTAGACCTGGGTGGTGACCCACTCGTCGAAGTACGCCGGACGGGTGCCGGTCACGGCGGACTCCGCTCCGGTCCCTGCCGCGATCTCGTTGAGGGTCGGGCGCTTGATCGGGCCGATGCCGCTGACGCGCAGGTTGACCCACTCGACGTGCTGGTGCGGGTCGCCGCGGAAGTCGTAGCCGTACAGCTCCTTGTGTGCCTGGTGGAACCGGTCCGCGGCGTCGTCCATCAACTCCTGCGTGACGGGACCCTCACCGACGGGCACCCGCACCTCGAAGGCCTGGCCGAGGTAGCGGAGGTCTGCCGAGCGCGCATACTTGCGCTCGGCCTCGCCGAAGCCCTCGTCGGCGAGTGCGCGCTCCGCCTCCGCGGCGAGCGCGTCCAGCCCCGATTGCAGTTCCTCGATCTTCAGCCGGTCGTGTCTGCAGACGTGGGTCTGCACGTAGTCGTTGCGGACGTCGACCGTGAGCAGCCCGAATGCGGACACGTTGCCCGGGTTCAGCGGGACGAGGACGTCCTTGAGACCGAGGATGTCGACCAGCCGGCAGGCGAGCAGCGAACCGGAGCCGCCGAACGTGACCAGGGTGAAGTCGCGGACGTCGAGACCGCGCTTGACCGTGATCTGCCGCAGCGCGTTGGCCTGGTTCCATGCGGACACCTCGAGGATGCCGGTGGCGCACGCCTCGAAGTCGAGCTTCAGCTGGTGGGCGAGCTGCTCGACGCCCTTGCGGGCCAGTTCGGTGTCGAGGGGGATCTCGCCGCCGAGCAGGTGGGGTGGGATGCGGCCGAGCAGCACGTGGGCGTCGGTGATCGTCGGCTCGCTGCCGCCCTTGCCGTAGCAGAGCGGTCCGGGGTCGGCACCCGCCGACTGCGGTCCGACGCGGAGCGTGCCCTCGGGGGTCTGCCAGGCGATGGAGCCGCCGCCGGCGCCGACGGTGACGACGTCGATCATCGGGATCTTCGACGGGTACGCCCCCACCCGACCCTCGGTGGTGAGCGCGGGCTCACCGCGGACCACGACGGTGACGTCGGTCGACGTTCCGCCGCCGTCGCACGTGAGGACCTGTTCGACACCCGCGACACTCGCGATGAGCGCCGCGCCGAGCGCGCCGGCCGCCGGGCCGGACAGCACCGTCGTGATCGGCTGGTGCACGACCTCCTTGGCGGAGAGCACGCCGCCGTTCGACTTCATCACGTAGAACGGGATGTCGCGTGCTTCGCCCTCGTCGGAGGAGAACTCGCGCAGCCGGTTGGCGATGTTGTTCACGTAGTTGCGGATGTTCGGCTTCACGGCCGCATCGACCAGCGTGGTGATGGACCGCTCGTATTCGCGGTACTCGCGCAGCACCTGGCTGGAGATGCTTACCGTGGCCTCGGGGTATTCCTCGAGCAGAAGATCCCGGACGCGGTTCTCGTGGCTGGGGTCGGCGTAGGAGTGCATGAGGCACACGCCGATGGTGCGGATGCCGCGCTGGGCGAAGAACCGGGCGGCCTCGCGGACGTCGTCCTCGACGAGGGGGCGGATCTCGCTGCCGTCGAACGCGAGCCGGCCGCCGATGGTGCGGACGCGGTCGGCGGGGACGATGCGGTCGGGCTTGACCCAGAAGTAGGAGTTGCCGTAGCCGTCGGGGACGGACTGGCGGGCGATCTCGAGGACGTGCTCGTAACCCTCGGTGGTGATGAATCCGAGGTTCTCGACCTTGCCTTCGAGGAGCTTGTTGGTGGCGACGGTGGTGCCGTGGCTGACGGCGCCGATCGCGTCGCCGGTCTCGCCGAGCTTGGCGAGCACCTTCTCGATACCGGTGAGGAATCCCTGCGCCGGGTCGGCAGGCGTCGAGGGCGTCTTGGTGGTGACGACGGCTCCGGACTCCTCGTCCACAGCCACGACGTCGGTGAATGTTCCGCCGGTGTCGATACCGACCCGAATCTTTCTGGATTCCACGATTCCTCCTGGGCTCGTCTCTGTAAGGCAATTGCACCGCTTCCGCCGCCCGGTTTCTTTGTCACATATCGCCGAACTCATCGGTCCTCGTTCGGTGCTGCCCGTGCCCGGATGGCCCGGACAGACGACAGCACCCCGAACCGGACGGTTCGGGGTGCTGTGTGACGAGGTGTTCGCGACGCTACTTCGAGCAGGTGCCCCGCACGAGGATGCCGCCGACGAGAACACCGGCGAGGGCGATGCCGGCGCCGAGTGCGGCCGACGCGAGAACGGTTGTCGTGGAAGCACCCTCGGGCGCCCGCACCCGCGCGGCGGCTGCCGCGGGAGCCGGGGCCGCCTCCGCGACACCGGCGACCGCCGGTGCCTCGCCGGCCGCCGCGGCGACCTCGGCCGCCGGGATGCCGTTGGCGATCACGCCGTCGATGCCCTTGAAGAACACCCCGGCCATCTTCTTCGCGACGCCGGTGATCATCCGCTGCCCGACGCCGCCGACCATGCCTCCGACGACGGCGTCCGCGTCGTAACTGAGCAGGGTGCCGCCGTCGCGTTCCTCGAGCCGCACCGTCACGTCGGCCTTGACGGTGCCGGGAGCGCCCGCACCCGACGCCGTCATCACGAACGACTCGGGCCGATTCTGCTGCGACAGAATCACTTCGCCGTCATAGGTGCCCTTGATGGACGCGACACCCGCGGTGATGGACAACTTGTAATGGTTGTCGCTGAGTTGCTCGAGGGACTGCACCCCGGGGATGGTCGCCGCGAGGACCCGTCCGTCCTGCAGGTTGTCGTACACGGCCTCCGGTGGGGCCGTCAGTAGGGCGGTGCCGGCGATTCTCATTCGTTCTCCTTGCTCTGTGACGACGCGTGTGCGAGGCGAAGCTCGAACAACTCTGAAGGGGATATCGGCATGGAGGTGATCGGGATGCCTTCGGCGTCCTCGATCGCTGCCGCGATGACGGCGGACGTCGGGATCACGCCCGCCTCGCCTGCGCCCTTCATCCCGAGGGGATTGAGACCGGACGGGGTGACGGTGTGGTCCATCTCGAGCGAGTCGGGCATCTCGGTGACGAACGGCATCAGGAAATCCATGTACGACGCGTTGAGCATCTGGCCGTGCTCGTCGTAGACGATCTTCTCGTACAGCGCGCCGCCGACACCCTGCGCGACGGCGCCCATGACCTGGCCCTCGACGATCCGCGGGTTGATGACGTTGCCGCAGTCGTGGATCACGGCGTACCGCCGCACGTGGATCTCCGCCGTCACCGGATCGGTTTCGACGATCGCCGCGTGCACACCGGACGCGAACGTCGACGTCGGGGGCGAGTAGTAGCCGGTGGCCTCGAGCCCGGGTTGTTCACCCTCCCGGACCGGCGGAATCGTCATGTCCGTATCGGCTTTCGCGAATCCGGTGGCCTGCCGCGACGCGTCGTCGAACGCGTAGCGCAGCGGATTCGACAGCACGGCGACCACACCCAGCGAGATGGACGTGCCCTCGGCGCCGGGCAGCGTGCCGATCTTGCACACGTGCCCACCGCGAAGTTCCAGTTCGGCGGGGTCGAGGTTCAGCGCCTCACCGGCGATCGTGCGGGCCTTCTCCGCCACCATCTGCGCGGCCACGTGGAACGCCGAACCGGACATCACGGCGCCGCGGGACGCGAACGTGCCGACGGCATAACCGAATCGACGGGTGTCGCCGGTGACGATCTCCACGTCCGTGACCGGCACGCCGAGGTCGTCCGCGACGATCTGCGCGAACGCCGTCTGGTGGCCCTGCCCCTGGGTGGTCAGACCCGTTGCGGCCTTGACCTTCCCGGACGTCTCGACGAGGACGTGGGCGCCCTCGTACGGGCCCGGTCCGGTGCCTTCCACGTAGGCGCCGATCCCGATGCCCACGGCCCGGCCTTCGGCCTTCGCCTGTTTCTTGTACTCGGCGAACCCGTCCCAGTCGATGAGCTTCTTGAGCTTGTCGATCCCGGCCTGGTAGTCGCCGGTGTCGTAGATCAGCGGGCGGCCGTCCTGGAAGGTGAGGTGGAAGTCGTACGGCATTTCCTCGGGCCGGATGAAGTTGTGTTCGCGAACCTCGATGACGTCCTTGCCGAGGTATTTCGCGATCGCGTCCATCGCCCGTTCCATCGCGAACACGGCCTGCGGTCGGCCGGCGCCGCGGTAGGGCGTGACGATGACGGTGTTCGTGTAGAGCGAGTACGCGTCCACCCGGAACGATTTCGGCTTGTACGGCCCGAGCACCTGCGTCGACGTGTTCAGCATGACGATGATGCCGTACGGCAGGTAGGCGCCGTTGTCGTGCCAGAACGTGAAGTCGAACGCGAGGAGTGTGCCGTCGTCGTCGAATCCGACCGTCACCTCCTGGATCTGGCCGCGCTCGTGCGCGCTCGACACGAAATGCTCGCGCCGGTCCTCGACCCATTTGACCTCGCTCGAGATGCCCGCCGTCCCGAGCCGCCGCGCGGCCCAGGTGACCATGACCTCCTCCGGCCACGGGTGGACGATCTTGACGCCGAATCCGCCACCGACATCGGGCGCGATGCAGTGGACCTTGTTGTGCGCCATCTTCAGTCGTGCCGCGATCGCGGCGCGAGCCGACGTCGATGTCTGCGTGGACGTCCAGAACGTGAGCGCCTGCTCGTCGGTGTCCCAGCGCGCGTAGACGCCCTTGCCCTCCATCGGCATCGACGCCGACCGCTCGATCTCGAGGTTCAGCGTCAGCCGGTGCGGCGCATTCGCCAGTTCCGCGTCCACGTCGCCGAATCCGTGCTGCAGGTGCGCCGCGACGTTGTCGGGGACGTCCGCGTGCACCGCGTTGTCCGCCTGCCGCGCCACGTCGATACCCACGACCGGTGGGAGCATCTCGTACGTGACGTCGATCTTGGCGCACGCGTCCTCGGCGACGTACCGGTTGTCGGCGACCACCATCGCGATCGCCTCGCCGACATGATTCACCTCGTCCTTGGCGAGCGGATACCCGTTGCGCGGGGCGGTGATCGCCGGATGCGGGATCAGGAGGGGGAGATTCTCCGCCATCTCCGGGGAGTCGTCCACGAGGTCGTCGTACGTGTAGATCGCGTGCACACCGGGCAGGTCGAGCGCGGCATCGATGTCGATCCCCGTGATGCGGGCATGCGCGTGCGGTGACCGGACGAACGCGGCGATGAGCGCGTTGTGACCCAGATCGTCGAGGTAGCGGCCGTTGCCGGACAGGAGCCGGGCGTCCTCCGTGCGGGGAATCGGCTTGCCGAACAACTTCTCCGACGCGGCGGGCGCGTCGGCACCCGTGGTGGGCGCGGGCTCGGTGCGGGGTTTCGTGACGCTCATGCTCGCCCTGCCCTTCCACCGACCGGGTTGGTCGTGCCGCGGACCTTCGGATCGAGTGAGGCCCGTGACGACTCGTCGTCCTCGCCGAGCGGGAACTCGCCCGAACGCTCGCGCTTGATCTCCGCGGCGCGCAGCACGGCCGCCCTGATGTTCTGATATCCGGTGCACCGGCAGAGGTTGCCCGCGATCGCGTCGGTGGCCTCCTCGCGGGTGGGCGAGTCGTTCTCCTCGAGGAACGCTGCGATGGTGGTCACGAAGCCGGGAGTGCAGAATCCGCACTGCAGGCCGTGGCAGTCGATGAACGCCTGCTGCACCGGATGCAGGGTGCCGTCGGGTTCGACGAGACCCTCGACGGTGGTGACCTCCCGGCCCTCGAGGCTCGCCGCGAGCACCAGGCACGACCGCACAGGTTTGCCGTCGAGCAGCACGGTGCATGCGCCGCAGACCCCGTGCTCGCAGCCGACGTGTGTCCCCGTCTGGCGCAGATGGTGCCGGATCGCGTCGGACGCGAGGGTGCGCGACGGCAGCACCACCGTCTGCGTCACCGCGTTGAGCGTGAACGTCACCGCGACGTGCTGTTCACCCGTCTCCTCCTGCAGTCCGGCGAGTTGTTCGTCGATGCTGTGCGTTGCCTTTGCCATGGTCACCTTCCTCCCGCCGACGCGTGCACGGCGGCACCGTCGAGCACTGCATCCTGCGCGGCCGCGAAGCCGACCCGGGCGGTCAGCGCCGCCACCAGCTGCGACCGGTACCGCGCGGTGGCGTGGATGTCGGGCTCGGTGTCGATTCGCTCCCGCGCGAACTCGGACAGATTCCGCCACAACGGGTCCCGGTCGTCCGTCGCGGACGCACCCCGCAGCACGTCCGTGTAGTCGACGACCTCACCGAGCTCGCCGGCCGACACGTACGTCATCCGAGCCTCCGCGACCGCACCGCCTTCGACCCGCACCTGCGCCGCGACCCCGACGAGTGCGTAGTCGCCGTGCCTTCGGGCGATCTCGTCGATCGCCGTCCCGACACCGGGCTCGGCGGCCGGGACGGTGACACTCGTGGCGATCTCGTCCGCCTCGAGCGTCGTCTCGAGCGGCCCGGCGAACAGGTCGGTCGAGCGGATCTCCCGGACCCCGCGCACGGAACGCACGGTGACCGAGCCGCCGAGCAGCGCGAGCACGGCCGGCATCTCGGCGGACGGGTCGGCGTGGACGATCGAGCCGACCGTCGTGCCGCGGTTACGGATGGTCGGGTGCGCGACGAGACGCAGCCCGCGGCCGATCAGCGGCTGCACCTGGGCGGCGCCGCGGTCGGCTTCGAGCACCGAATGGGTGGTCAGTGCGTCGAACGTGACACCGAGCTCGCGTGACGACGACACCGCGTCCAACCGGGGGATCGATCCGATGTCGACGAGGTGCGCCGGCGCGGCCAGCCGCATGGAGAGCAACGGGATCAGCGACTGCCCGCCCGCGAGCACCTTTCCCTCGTGAGCCACGTCCGCGAGGATCTGACAGGCCTCGTCGATCGACCGAGGTCGGTGATAAGTCAGTGGCGACGGTTTCATTCCTCAGATCCTGCCCGTATCGTACGCTCGACGTTTCGTGAACTAGTGACAAAACTCACGTCCCCCCGATGGCAGATCACGTGAGCTGACCGACCCGATCCGGGGCCGTTCCGTCGTCCGCGGTGGGCTTCGGGGCGTGACCGCCGGCCCCCGCGTCGTCGGCGTCCTTCGGTGCGATGACCCGGCACAGGTGGTACATGCCGATCACCACGATCGTGCCGAGCGCGATGCCGCTGAGGGAGAAACTGTCCGTGAAGGTCAGCTCGGTGTCACCGATCGCGATGATCAGGCCGGCGGCGATGGGCATCAGGTTGAGCGGGTTGCCGAAGTCGACGCCGTTCTCCTTCCAGATCTTCGCGCCGAGCAGGCCGATGATCCCGTAGAGCACCACCGTGATTCCGCCGAGCACACCACCGGGGGTCGCGGAGATGACGGCACCGAACTTGGGGGAGAAGCCCAGCAGCATCGCGATGACGCCTGCCGCGGCGTACGCGGCCGTCGAGTACACCTTCGTCGCGGCCATGACGCCGATGTTCTCGGCGTACGTCGTCGTGGGGGATCCGCCGACGCTGGTCGCGATGGTCGTGGCAAGGCCGTCGCCGATCAGGGCGCGTCCCATCATCGGGTCGAGGTCGGTCTTGGTGATCTCGGCGACGGCCTTGACGTGTCCGGCGTTCTCCGCGATCAGGGCGATCACACCGGGCAACACGAGGACGATGAACGTGAGGCTGAACGACGGCGCGTGGATGCCCACGATGCCGTTCGCCTCGTCGGAGAACGGCGGAAGTCCGATCCACGACGCGGAGGAGACGCCGTCCCAGTTGACGCGGAAGTGCTCGGTGACTCCGCCTGCGACCGGGTCGTACGACGTGATCATGCCGGTCGTCAGGTCGAGCACCCACGACAGCACGTATCCGAAGAGCAGCGTCAGGAAGATCGCGACCCGTCCGAGGAATCCGCTGAGCGCGACGCTCGCCACCACCAGCACGACCATCACCGTCAGCGCGACCCACTGGTCCTGCGGCCAGTACGTTCCGGCCACGACCGGGGCCAGGTTGAACCCGATCAGCATGACGACGGCGCCGGTGACCACGGGCGGCAGGATCTTGAACACCACCCCGCCGCCGAGAAAGTGGATCAGCACGCCGATCCCGGCGAGCACGAGACCCGATACCAGGATCGCCCCGGTCACCTGCGCGGAGGTGCCGCCCTGGGCGCGGATGGCGGCGATGCCGCCGACGAACGCGGCCGACGTCCCCAGGTAGCTGGGAATCCGGCCCTTGACGACCAACAGGAAGAAGAGGGTGCAGAAACCCGACAACATTACGGCCAGTTGAGGATTGAGTCCCATGATGATCGGGAAGACGAACGTGGCCCCGAACATCGAGACCACGTGCTGCCCGCCGAGCCCGATCGTGCGACCCCAGCTGAGCCGTTCGCTCGGGGCGACGACCTCCCCGGGCGCGATGGTCTTGCCATCTCCGTGCAGTGTCCAGATAGGCATAGGGGGACCTTTCAGACAGGTGACGGTGCAGGAGTGCCGACGGCCAGCTTCGATGATGTGCCGCATGTCACAGTTGCACCTCGATAGGAGGGAAACGTTATTACAGCGTCAGCCACCCGGCGTGAGAAGAATCTGCCAGTGCGTGCCCGGCGAAATTGGCAACTTTAGGAATTGATGCCGCGCATCGCCATGATCTTGAGGGCGAGCGACAGGTCGAGTCGTAATTCGGGGTGATCGGTGAACGACCCGAGCATCTTCTCCAGCTTCACCACCCGGTACCGCAGGGTGTTGTAGTGAAAGTGGAGTTGACGTGCGGTTTCGGCGATGTTGATGTTGGTGGCGAGCAACACCTCGAGGGTGCGCCGCATGTCCTGCGCCTCGGGTGTGTCGGCCGTCAGTTCGCGGAGGGTCTCGGAGGCGAACGACTCCAGTTCCCGGTCGTCCTCGACGAGGCTCAGCAACCGGTAGACACCGAGATCGTCGAAATGTGTCACGGCCCAGGCGCCGGTGATCTGCCGTCCCACCTTCAGCGCGGTCCGGGCCTGGCCGTAGAGGGCCGGGATGCCGTCCACCGAGTCCGTCGGCCGGGACACGCCCACCCCGAAGGGCCTGCGCCCACCGCCGCCGTCGCCGCGCACGTACGCGACGAGTTCGTGGACGAGGTTCATCGTGTCGGTGCCGACCCCCATCAGGATCACCGTCTCCGTCGCCAGCGCAGTGACCGCGGCACCGGTGTCACGGCCCGCGACGGCACTCGTGAATGCCCGCGCCTGACGCTCGACGAGCGGCATCCGGGTAGGCATCGACGGCTCGTCCTCACCGACCGGATCGGGTTCGATCACCACGACGACCACGGGACGGTCCAGGTCCCAGCCGAACGTCTTGGCATGCGCGACGACGTGCTCGTGTTCGCCGCCGCGGCCGAGCAGCAGGTCCCGCACGAAGTTCGCGCGATGCTTCTCCTCCACCGAGGACACGACCAGTTCACGGGCGACCACCAGGGCGCACACCGCCGCCGCCTGCTCGACGAGATACAGGTCTTCGCTGCGCAGCGGGTGCCCGGTGCTGAAGTGCACCAGCCGCCCGTGATCGATGCCGTTGGCCGAAATCGCTGAGACGGCGATGAACTCGTCGCCCAGCCGGTGCAGGCCGAGCCCGCCCTCCGTCGAATCGGTGCGGACCCGCCCGGTGGAGTCGAGCGCCGCACTCGACGCCAGCCGGTTCAGCTCGGACTCGTCCCCGGCCCGGCACAACTGACGTCCGTCGGGTGTCGTGATCAGCACGGCCCCGCCCAGTTCGCCGTGGACGGCGACGGCGAGTTCGGCGAACCCTCCACCGGCCATCACGACGTCGACGAGCACTCTCCGCAGCCGGTCCGCCTCGAACACGGCGTCGACCTGCCGGGCCGACAACTCCGCGAGCGCACCCGCCAGCGGGTGTGTCTGCGAGTACAGGTCCGCGACCACGACGACGGGAAGCCCGAGTTCGTCGGCCGCGTCGGACATCTCGGCCGGCAGCGTGGCGCCGGGGTCGTCGAGTCGGACGGCGAGCCCGCAGACGCCTCGCCTGTCGAGCCGGGCGAGAAACGCGTCGATCGGCTCGACCAGTCGGCCGAGAACCGCGGACGTGGTGATCAGCAACTGTCCGGTCCGGAGCCACGGTCCGATGTCCGGCACCGCCATCACGGCCACGTTCGACACCTCACGCGAGGTGCCGGTCGCGCCGGCGACCAGGGTCGGGGAGACGAGGAGATCGGACACCAGCACGTCGGCGAACGATTGCGGCGCAACGTCCCGACCAGGCCTGTCGCCGATGTCGGCGGCTGCGCGGAACCCGGGAGCGGAACTACCGACATCCCTCGTCGTCACTGCAACACCCTGCTCACCTGATACGACACTCGCCCCGGACGGCGCGAAAGTGTGACCTTAAGTCTCGACCCGAATACCCGTCAAACGATGGTCACACGGTGCACTCGAGCGGACGGCCGGTCCCGGCCGGTGCGTCACGGTGAATCGGACCGCTCAGCTGCTGGAGCTCGAGCCCGGTGGTGCCCCGGGTCGTCTTCATCATCTCGGCGAGGATCGACACCGCGGTCTCTTCGGGAGTGCGGGCACCCAGGTCGAGGCCGATCGGGGAATGCAGCCGCGCCAGCTCCGCCGTGGTCGTCCCCTGTTCCCACAGCCGCGCGACCCGGCGCTCGTGCGTGGCCCGGCTGCCCATCGCGCCGATGTACGCGGCATCCGATCGCAGGGCCAGCTCCAGCAGTGGGATGTCGAATTTTTCGTCGTGGGTGAGCACCGCGAGGACCGTCCGGTGGTCGACCGGCGCGGTCTCGAGGAACCGGTGCGGCCACATCACGACGACGTCGTCGGCGTCCGGGAACCGGGCGCGCGTCGCGAACACGGCGCGGGCGTCGATCACCGTGACGTGGTAGCCGGCGAACGCGCCGAGCGTGCACATGGCCGCCGCGAAGTCGATGGCCCCGAAGATGTACATCCGCGGTGGGGGCGCGAAGATCTCGACCATGCACACCGTCTCGGACTGCAGCTGATACACCAGCGACTCACCGGCGTCGAGACGACGGCGGACATTCGCGACGTCGGTCTCGGGCAGGTCGAGCTCGCCCGCGGGACCGTCCCCGGTGATCACGCAGCGCCGGGTCCGTGATCCGTCGCCCGTCTCCGTCACGACGGCGATCGACTCACCGCCGCGGATCCGTCGCGCCACATCCGCGAAGTCGGGGAAGTCGTTGTGCCCGATGCGCTGAACGAACACCTCGATGGTGCCGCCGCACGTCAGACCGACACCGATCGCGTCGTCGTCCGCCACGCAGAACACCTCGGTCCGGCTCCGTCCGTCGGCCAGCACGTCCCGCGCCGTCTCGTACAGCGCGCTCTCGACGCACCCACCGGACACACTTCCGAGCACCTCACCGGATTGCGACACGGCCATCGCCGCGCCCGGTGCCCGCGGAGACGACTTCCAGGTGCGCACCACCGTGGCGAGGGCGAAGTTCTCGCCGCGGTCGAACCACGCTTCCAGGCCCGTCAGGATGTCGCGCATCGTCTCGTACTCCTCGGGTGATTCGTCGGGACCCTCACGCTAACCGGAGGCGACCGGCCGACGCGGCACACAATGCGCCGAAAACCCCAGCGGCCGCTTGTGCATTCTCGCCATCGCTATCGATCGGCGGCTCCGCAATTCTCGGACGGTCCCCTTCCTTCACAGAGAACCGAGGATCCACCATGAATCAGTTGCTCAGCGGAATCCGGGTCCTCGACCTCACGCGGGCCCTCGCCGGTCCGCTGTGCACGGCACTGCTGTCCGATTTCGGCGCCGACATCATCAAGGTCGAGACCCGTTCCGGTGGCGACAGTTCCCGGCAGTGGCCGCCGTTCGACGGCAGCGACAGCCTGTACTTCGCCTCTGTCAACCGCGGCAAACGGTCCGTCGCGCTCGACATGCGCAGCGAGCAGGGCCGGAAACTGCTGCGCCGCATGGCCGTCAACGTGGACGTCATCGTCGAGAACTTCCGTCCCGGCGTCCTCGCGGACATGGGGCTCGATCAGGAGTCGCTCGCCGAAGACAATCCCGGCGTGATCGTCATGAGTGTCAGCGGTTTCGGCCCGACCGGACCCGAGCAGTTCTCGCCGGGACTCGATCAGGTGGCGCAGGGCATGTCGGGTCTGATGTCGGTGACCGGCGCGGGCGACCACACGCCGATGCGCGTCGGCGTCCCGATCATCGATACCGTGTCCGGTATCTATGCGGCACTGGGCATCACGGCGGCGCTCGTGTCGCGGGGCAGTGACGGCGCCGGTCATCACGTGCAGACGTCGCTGCTCGAATCGGCCCTGTCGATCATGTCGTTCCAGGCGCAGAACTACCTGAGCACCGGTCGCGTCGCGGAGCCGAACGGCAACACGCACCCGACGATCACGCCGTACGGCACGTTCGACACGGCCGATTTTCCCATCATCATCGCGACCGGCTCGGATCGGCACTGGGAGTCGCTGTGCCAGGTTCTCGGGGATCCCGACCTCGCCGACCGGCCCGAATACCGCACCGGCCAGTCACGACTCGCGCACCGCGATCGGCTCACCAAGGAACTCCTCGAACTGCTGTCCGTGCGGCCGGCCGCCGAATGGGTGACGGCGATTCGCGCGGCGGGTATCCCGTGCGGTCCCGTCCACACGATCGATCAGGCCTTCGCCGACCCTCAGGTGCAGGCGCTGAGAATGGTGCAGCCGGTGGCCACACCTGACGGCGGTGAAGTGCCGCTGGTCCGTGGTCCGTTCTGGGTGGACGACGAGACCCTGCCCATCCGGAATGCGCCGCCGATGGTGCTGGGACAGGACACGGCCGAGGTGCTCGGTGAATTCGGGCTGAGCGACGAAGACATCGCGGGCCTGCGGCGAGACCGGGTGATCTGACACCCGCGTCGGCCGTGGTCGCCTCACAACCGGGCGGCCACGGCCAACGCCACGTGCTCGCACCACGGGCGCGCGACGACCTGCACGCCGATCGGCAACCCGGACCGGGTGCTTCCCACCGGAACGACGATGGACGGCAGACCCGTCACACTGATCGCGCGGCAACTCGCCAGGGCCTGAGACCACGTGAGCGAGTGCCCACCGACGTCGAACAGTTCCTCGCCCAGAGGCGGCGCCGGGATGGAGGCGACGGGAAGGACGAGCACGTCGCCCATCTCGCCGAGCAATCGGTGGACGAGTTCCGCTCGCTGCGCCCACAGTCGCTCGACCAGGCGCCGGTCCACGTCCCGCGCGTCGGCGAGCATCGTGGCGATGTTCGTTCCGAAGTCGGTACCGAGTTCTTCGATGTCGGTGTGGGTTTCGACCGAACGCAACGTCCCGAACAGATCGTTCCCCTCCGACAGCGCCGCTCCCCGGTACGGTCGGGCGCAGAGCCGTCCGGCGGCACCGGCGACGGCCGCGACAATCTCCGTGTCGACCGGGACGGTCCCGTCACCGGGCGCCCACGTGATGTCGAGACCCGGGAGGTCCACCGAAGCCGGGTCCGTCCAGCGGTACTGCCGGGACGAGAGCACCCGAAGCACGAGCGCCGCGTCGTCCAGGGTCCGCGCCATCGGGCCGATCGTCTGCAGTGTGCCGTGCATGGTCGCCGGATTGGTCAACAAGTGATCGCCGGACGGGACGCCGGGATACTGTCCGTCGGGGTCCACCCGTCCGATCGTGGGGCGCACGGACCGCAGTCCCGTGCAGTGGGCTGGCCAGCGGACCGAGCCGCCGAAGTCGGTGCCGAGACCGACGACACTCATCCCGGACGCGATCGCCGCCGCCTCGCCGCCACTCGAACCGCCGGGGGAGCGGGCGACGCCGTCGGGCCGCAGCGGGTTCACGGTGTACCCGAACAGGTCGTTGTGTGTCAGGCCGCTGGCCCCGAACTCCGGGGTGTTCGTCTTCCCGACGAGAATCGCGCCGGCCGCCCTCATCGCGGCCACAGCGGGCGCGTCGACACGCGGCACGTTGTGCTCGAGCGCGCGAGAGCCCGCCGTCGTCCGGACACCTGCGGTCGCGATCAGGTCCTTCACGGTGAACGGGACCCCGGCCAGCGGACCGACGTCCTCCCCTCGGCCGATCCGGGTGTCGACGTCGTCGGCGGCCTGGATCGCCTGATCCTCCGCGACGGTGACGACGGCGTTCAGCTCCGGGTTCCGGGCCTTGATGTGCGCCAGGTGGTCGTCGAGCACCTCGCTCGCGGACACCTCCCGGTTCGTCACCGCGCGGGCGATCGTCTGCGCGTCCGAGCCGACCCAGCTGCCGTCGTTACCCCACACATGTCCTCCTCGGCTCGTGCTCAGGGGTCGACGCTAGACATCGCCGAACCCGAGGCACACGGCCAGTGTGCACAGGAAACCGTCGCCCGAGCTGTGAAGAGTTGATACTTCGCCGCGCCACGGGCTCTGGGAGGATCAGGTGATGCTTTCGCCCTGGGTCCGCCTCGCCGCCGCGCTGTTCGCGGTCAGCTGGGGTGCCAACCAGTTCGCCCCGATGCAGCTCGTCTACCGCGAACATCTCGGTCTCGGCAACGGCTCGTTCACCGCGATGCTCGCGTCGTACGTCGTCGGGCTGGTACCCGCCCTGCTGTACTTCGGGCGCGTGTCCGACCGGTACGGCCGGCGCGCGGTGATCCGCCCGATGATCCCCGTCGGCATCGTCTCCTCCCTCGTCCTCATCGCGGGCGCCGCCGTCCCCGACCTGCTCTACCTGGGCCGGGTGCTGGCCGGACTCGCCTCCGGCATGGCGTTCGGCGCCGGAACCGCCTGGATGAAGGAACTCAGCTCCACCGCGCCCGCCGGGGCGGGTGCACGCCGCGCCGCCGTGTCGTTGTCCGCGGGATTCGGCTGCGGAGCCCTGTTCGCCGGCGTGATCGCGCAGTGGCTCCCCGCCCCCGAACTGCTCCCGTACCTGGTGCACATCGCGTTGATGCTCGGGGCCGTGGCGTTGGTGTGGGCGGTGCCCGACGTGCGGGCCCGGGCGACCGACCTCACCGCCACACCCCTGTCGGCGCTGGCGACACCCCAGTTCCGGTGGGGCATCGCGCCCTGGGCGCCGTGGGTGTTCGGTGTGGCGACCGTGTCGTTCGCGACCCTTCCGCCGCTCGTCTCCGAGTCGCTGCGGTCCACGTCGGTGGCCTTCACCGGGCTCGTCGCGGCGCTGACCCTGATCACCGGGGCGATGATCCAGCCGTGGGCCAAACGGTGGTCGCAGCAGGACGACGCCGCCGCCGGGATCCGGGTCGGCATCACCCTCGGGGTGCTGGGCTTCGGCGCCGCGACCGTGGTCGCGTACACGGACGGTGCGCCGGCCGTCGCCGCGATCGTCGTCGCGGCCTTCCTCCTCGGATCCTGCTACGGCATCCTGCTCGGATCCGGTCTGGCGTCCGTCGAAAGACTGGCACCGGCAGACGAACTCGCACAGACCGTGGCGGTGTTCTACTGCCTGATTTACGTCGGCTTCACCGTCCCGTTCGTCATCTCACTACTCGCCCCGCACGTCGGTTACGCCGCCTGCTTCGTGGGGGCGGCACTGCTGATGCTGCTGTCCGTGGCAGTGGGCCGGAAGGTGAAGGACCGGCACCTCACCCACACGTGAGTGGCGAAGCGTGCCCGGGCACGCTTCGCCACTCACCTACGGAGGGTCCTACCGTTCGGTCGCGCCGCACTCGCCGCATGCGGGCACCAGCGCCTCACTGCGCGGCTGCGGCGCACCGGCCCGCGACCGCACCGGGAGCAGCGGCGGCCACGGCCAGTGCTGGCCGAGGCGGCCCCGCGCACGCAGGAAGCCGAGACCGAGCACGAGCCCGAAGATCAGGTGCCCGATCAGCGACAACGTGATCGTCGTCGGCGTGAGCGGGAACATGTCGTGCTGTCCGTGTGGCGACAGGGCGACCGTTCCGATGAGCCCGGCCCACACCGGGAACACCGCGAAGGTGACGAACGCGAGGATGACGACGCGGCGCGACCGATGCTGGAGGCCGAGTGCGAGGGCGACGAGGAAGAAGGCGATTCCGATGCCGCCGCCGTCACCGAGATACCGCCACAGGTAGCCGACGATCGCGCCGGTCCGGGTGTCGGTTCCCGAGTGCAGCCACGTCCCCATTTTCGGAATGAAGTCGCCCCACAGCCCGAGCAGATACACGGTGTCGAGGCGGAAGACGTCGTAGGCCAGACACGCGAACATGCCCCAGCCGAGGCCGTGGCCGACGATGCGGTCGATCGGGTGCGGAGCGAACACGCACAACACGGCGAGGGTGGCGGCGAGCGGAATGATCACCAGCGCACCGGTGGCATTCATCGGCACGACGCCGAACACCTGCGCCGAGATCGCGAGCAGCGGCAGGGAGGCGAGCAGCAGATACAGGCCGATCCGGGCGAAGGCCCAGTGGTGACGGACCGCCTTCCGGACGGATTCGACGGCGGGCAACGCCACGCCCGGCGGATCGTGTTCGTGGACGTCGGGGACGGTGGTGCCGAGGATGCGGGGCATGCGACGGATTCCTTTCGATCGAGGGACTTCTCTCTCCGAGTGGTCGGTTTTCGAGATCCCCAGCGTCCGACGAGTGCCCGGCATTCGAATAGTCCCCCGAGGGGTGGTGGTAGCCACCCCTGTACGTGCGTCCCGTCAGTAGGCGCGCCCGAAGATCACCCGCTTGCCATACGCCGACGCCGCGCCGCATCGCACGCACACACCTGTCTCCGGTTCGCCGCCGAGGGGAACACATCGCGGGGTGGCAGCGGTGAGGGACTTGATCTCCTCCTCGCACGCGGCAATCCCGCAGTGCAGGGCCAGTGCCCACCCGGTCGACACCGCGTCCGCGAAATCCGTCCAGTTGTCGACGGTTCGGGCGTGGCCGTCACGGAACGCGGTGGCGCGAGCGAGCAGGAAGGCCTGAAAGTCGTCCAGGACCCCGGGCATGGCCTCGGGCAGGGAGTCGATCGGCACGGCCTGCTTACCGTCGTCGCCGAGTCGTTTCACCATCATCACGGTGCCGTCCTCCAGATCTCGCGGGCCGAGCTCGAGCCGGACCGGGACGCCGCGCATCTCCCATTCGTTGTATTTGAAACCCGGGGTGAGGTGGGGGCGGGCATCGACATGGGTCCGTACCCCCACCGACCGCAGGCGGTGAGCCAACTCGTCGGCCGCGCCCTCGACCGCGACGTTGCCGCCGCGGGTGATCGGCACGATCACCACCTGGTGGGGCGCCAACCGCGGCGGGAACACCAGGCCCTTGTCGTCGCCGTGCGTCATGACGATGCCACCGATCATCCGGGTGCTCATCCCCCAGGACGTGGTGTGACACAACTCCTCTCGTCCAGTCTCGCTGGTGAACCGTATGTCGAACGCCGACGCGAACTTGGTGCCCATGTAATGCGAGGTGCCGGACTGCAGCGCACGACCGTCCCGCATCATGCCCTCGATCGTGTAGGTCGCCACCGCACCCGCGAACCGTTCGCCGGGTGTCTTCTCACCCGGGACGACCGGGATCGCGGCCAACTCACGCGCCACCTCGTGGTAGATGTCCAGCGCCAGCATCGTCTCGCGGCGGGCGGACGCCTCGTCGACGTGCGCGGTGTGACCCTCCTGCCACAGAAACTCTGTGGTGCGCAGAAACATTCGCGGCCGTAGCTCCCACCGCACCACATTCGCCCATTGATTCAACAGCAGTGGCAGGTCGCGGTGCGAGCTGATCCACTTGGCCATCATCTCGCCGATGATCGTCTCAGACGTCGGCCGCACCACCAACGGCTCCTCGAGAACCTTCCCGCCGACATGGGTGACCACCGCCAGTTCCGGGGAGAACCCTTCGACGTGTTCGGCCTCCCGGCCCAGGTAACTCTCCGGAATCAGCAACGGGAAGTATGCGTTCTCGTGACCGGTGTCCTTGATGCGACGATCCAGCTCCGACTGCAACAGCTCCCACAGCCGGTACCCGTACGGCCGGATCACCATGGTGCCCTTGGCCGGACCTCGATCCACCAGGCCCGCCTTGAAGACCACCTCGTTGTACCAGGCAGCGAAGTCCTCACTCTGGGCTGTCACACCACGCTCATCCCGTGCCATGCCCAGACAGACTACTCGGGAGGCGCATGCCACGGTCGGTCCTGGGGCACCCGGCCGCCGGCCGCCCGGGCTGCGGCGACAAGATTGATCGACTACATCTCGACGTGCCGAGAACCTGCGCGGGGTCGTACCCCACAGTCTCGTCGAGTCCACAGCATGCCTCCACAACCGACCACGGTGGGCCGAATACTCACCTCCCGTGAACTTCCCGGTTGCCAGATCATTTCTGGCCGGCAGCGGCCGGAGCTTCCCCGCTGTCTGTATCAACCAGAGATGTGTAGGCCACGATGTTGGACAGGTAGCTACGGGCGTCCGCGTCGTACTCTCCCCCACAGGTGACCAGTTGCAGCGTTTCATCACCGTGAGAGCCGTACACCTCCTCGGCCGGGAACTCCGTCTTCGGATACGTCTCCACCCTGGTGACCGCGAAATGAGCGATGGTGCCGTCGGCCAAGCTCACCTCGATCGAATCTCCCGCCTCGAGGTCTTTCAATCGGTAGAACACCGCCGGACCCTCATAGGAATCGACGTGCCCCAGGATCACTGCCGAACCCAGCTGGCCCGGAGCCGGCCCGAACTTGTACCACCCCGGCTTGTCGAAATCGGCGGGCACCTCGACTGTTTCGTCGGGATTGAGACCAAGAGTGATGAGTGTTTCGTCCACCCCCAGTGCAGGGATCCGCAACGCGACCGGTGCCGGGCCGGACGCCCCGTCGGAGGGCGCCGGCACGGTGTCGGTCACGGATGGCTGTCCGAGCTGGGGATCTCCCGACTCCTGATAGCTGCGCAGGGCGAGGACAGCCGTCGCGATGAGTATCAGGACCGCTGCCACCACCCACCAGCGTTTCACCCTGCCCATCGCCCCCTCGAGCCCTGGCCACTCGGGGCCCGGGACGGGCTCGGGGTATTCGGGGCTCGGGTCGCTCATCGCTGCCTCCTGCGCAGTCGGGCCCCCTGGCCTGCCGCTATGCCCGATCCGGCCAGGGCCAGACCTGCGAGGGAGCGGAGAACGTTGTCATCTGAGTGGGGAGTGGTGCCGCCAGCCCCCGTTTCCGGATGCCCCTTGGGGATGATGTATCCGTTGCCACCGGGGCCGCCCTTGCCTCCGCCGCCGGATCCGCCTTGTTCGCCGGGTCCGCCTTGCTCACCCGGGCCACCTTGCTCACCCGGGCCACCTTGTTCGTCGGGTCCGCCCTGCTCACCAGGTCCACCAGGACCGCCGGGGGGAGCGGGGGGAGCCGGAGGAGCCGGAGGAGCGGGGGGAGCCGGAGGGCCGGGGGGTGCCGGCGGGCCCGGAGGAGCGGGAGGGCCGGGAATTCCGGGGACACCGGGGATGCCGGGGACACCGGGGATGCCGGGGACACCGGGGATGCCTCCGCCGGGGGGGATCGGAATGGGGATGGGAATCGGAATGGGAATCGGAATGATGGGACCGTTGGTGACGGTCGTAGTAGTGGTGGTCGGCGGTGCCGTGGTTGTCGTGGTCGGCGGCGGTGTCGTCGTGGACGTCGGCGGCGGCGTGACGCAGTTGGGCCGGGTGATGGTGTTGGTGTCCAGAGTGACTGCGCCGTTGCGTGCCAAGACGCGTCCGTTCACGGTGGTGCCGGTCTGCACCGAGATCGAGGTCAACGCCATGATGGTTCCGACGAAGGTGGTGTTGGTCCCCAGGGTCGCTGAGCTACCCACCTGCCAGAACACGTTGCATGGGGAGGCCCCGTTGATGAGAGCGACCGTGCTGCCCGACGCGGTGATCAACGTGGACCCGGCCTGAAAAATAAACACCGAGTTGGGATCACCCTGCGCATCGAGGGTGACGGTGCCGGTCAGTCCCATCGGGCCGGCCGTGTTGTAGGTGCCATCGACCAGAGTCAGGCCACCGAGATCGGGGGGCGCCGCCGCGGTGGCCGGCCGGCCGGCCGCATCGTTGTATGCCGTCGTCAGATCGGATTGAGCCTGCAGCGCAACGGCATCGGCAACGTGTTGCGTGCCGTTGATCACCGTTCCCGGCGGAAAGCCGGTGACCGCGCTGCCCGGACTGACACCCAGGTCCCCGGAGATGATCGACGGGCCGGTGTTGGTGACCGTTTGGCCCGCCAATATCGCGAAGGAGTTGGCTGTCCCCAGTCCGACCGGAGGATGAGCCGCTGACGCGACTCCACCGAAGACGATCACAGCCGTGGCGGTCGCCATGGCCGCCCCCGCCACAAACCAGCGACGCCGAGAACGCGCCTGGATCGAAGTGTGCACCGATGTCACGAATTTCCCCTCACCGTGGAGCGGTTGATGGCAGGAATCATTCGCAAACCACCCGGTATGTGTCAACGACCGGCGCGGTGTGTCGGTTATTAATTAATTTACGACCGAATAGCGAATCCACGCCTTCGCGGGAATTCGTCGATTTGGAACTGTCGCCCGAAGAGGTGTGACCGCCGCAGTTACGGAGAAAAGTACTGTTCTTCACAAGAACTAGAAGCGCGCGCCTGAGCAGGAGAACCCGGATCGGACCTGGCAGTGCGCGTTTCGCTTTCGGTTGGACGTACAGCAAGGTTCGCTTCTTTATGCTGGTTGGACGTACAGCAAGGTTCGCTAATTTATATGGGTTGGACGTTCGATAAGTTAGATTGAAATATTGTTACCAAGCTACATTGCATGCCATTTCATACCGGCGGTACGGTACCCGGCGTCAAAACAATTACAGAAACGGTGAGCGTCCCTTTTCTCGGGCCGATGTCACAAATCTCGTATTGGTTTATTTTTCCGGTAACAAGTTACATTGCGATCACGCGTGCTATCTTTCAATGTGTCAGCTTCAAGTTCCGTCCGCTCTGGTCGTAAATGTGGGCGACAGAATTTTTCCGATACTTCGCGTAACACTCAACATGTGCCTGCAAAGTCAGCCCTCCCGGACTGAACACGCGAGGGTGCGGCACCGAGGCCGCCGATCTCGTCGAACAGCTACCTCATCGGTACGTCAAGGAGATGAAGATGGGCAACGAGCACTCCGCGGGAGCATCCGACACCGTGCTGCAGATCGCGGCGCCGGATTGTGATTCGGATCCGCTCTTCCCGAGTACTACAGCCGAGGCCGCTCCGGTCTCCGTCGGTGCGGCGAAACTCCCGCAGTTCTCCGCGCGCGTGGACCCGGAGTTGCTGCGGCAGGTGAAGATCGAAGTAGCCACCCGCGGGACGACTTTGCAGGCTGCGACGGCCGAAGCATTCAGGCTGTGGCTGTCGTCGAAGTAGCCCCGACCGGGACGTCCGATCTCGCCTCCGGCCCCGAGCCGCACAGATTCATCGGTACGGATCGTCTCGACAACTGCGGGAATGGGTGCCGGCAGCGCCGAAACAGAATGAACAGCCGAGGCCCGGCACCCAAGAATCCGAAGGCGAGTAGCCAGCGTGAATTACTCGCCACTTGGCCGACTCCGCCACAACCATCAATCTGGAGACGAAGTGACCTGACGGCGGCGCGCGGCATTCGGTTACGGGTACCAATATCTGGTTACCGCCGAGGAGTTGCTCAGAGCCAAGGGATCTGAGCGAGGGCTTCGGTGGCCTCCTCCAGGTCGACAACGGACCCGGGCGGTCATTCCCCCGGGTGCCGGTCAAGGGCGTCCCAGGCGGTGCGCTGCTCGCACAGTTCGCCGATGGCGGCGACCGCGGTGCCTGTGTGCGGGTCGACCCACGCCGGTTCTTCCTGGCGGAGGCGGGGGTTGAGGATGTGCCGTCCTCGCGATGGCCATTGGATGAACTCGTAGCCGGTCAGCTCGCCTTGCGCGGTGTCGGCGACCCAGACCGTGGCCTGCGGGTAGGGGGCTTCCATCGAAACGCCTTGGCAGAGGTTGAACCCACCGACCCCCGGCCCTCGCCAGCCGATGGTGACGGCGTACTGGTCAGTGATCGCGAGTTCCCACACCAGACGTTCTACCTGCACGTCGCGTCCGTATCGCAGGCACCACAGATCGCGGGCAACGGCTGCGATCGCGAGCAGCCACGCAGCCGGCGGCTCAAAGCCCGGAGTCTCGTAGAAGTCCGGACCGTCGTCGGTCATAACGAAGCGCCACACCAAACTGTCCTGGTTCCATTCCGAGATCGGCATGGAACGATCATCGCGGTCGATGACTTCCCGCGATGCGCTTTGACCTACGGGATGGGATGGGAAGGTGACACTTTTTGCATGTTGAGCAACGTATTTCGTTCGCGATCCGGGCGGCGTGAACCCAGGACCCCAGCGGCCGTCGTCACCATCGACCGAGCCTGAGTCCGTCATCCGTTCCGCTGCCGCGCCCAGCCGCATTGTGTGTTCGTTTTTTTCGTTTTATGGTGAGGTATGGGCGCTGGGACGAACCACACGGTATTGCCGCCGGCCACCGACGATCGGGATCTTCTCGCAGCGCTGAAGGCCGTTCTTGCTGGTTCCGAGGAGGTGTCGATCTCGTCCCCGGGCGGGTCGGTGCCGTTGCCGGACAGTGTCCGGGGTTTGCTCGTCGACGCGGTTGCTGCTTTGGATCGGGGTCAGGCGGTGACGGTGGAACCGCATCGCACGATGTTGACGACGCAGGAGGCTGCGGACCTGTTGGGGATTACGCGGCCGACGTTGGTGCGATTGTTGGAAGCGGGGAAGATCCCATACACCTCGCCCGGCCGGCATCGGCGGGTGGAGTTGGCGGACGTGCTCGCATTCCAGCAGGGTGAGCGGGCGCGTCGGGGCCAGGTGTTCGAGGAGATGGCGCACGAGGAACCCCCGGACCCGGGCGATGCCGCTGACGGCTTCGTGTCGACTCGTTGATATAGGGCGGGGCGACCATGACGACCTTTCGGGTGGTTCTCGACACGTGCGTCATGCTTCCCCAGACCCTGAACAACCTGCTGCTGACGCTGGCCGATGCCGAGTTGTTCCGGCCGGTGTGGACGCCGGATCTGCTCGACGAGGTCGAGCGCACCCTGTCCGGGGAGAGGTTCGGTAAGTCGCCGCAGCAGGCGGCGCGGCGAGTGCAGCAGATGCGCAGAGCATTTCCCCTCGCAGAGGAGGAATCACGCGGATACCGTGAGCTGATCCCCGCGATGACCAACGATCCGAAGGACCGGCACGTCCTGGCTGCGGCGGTGCGATCCGGTACGGGTGTGATCGTGACCGCAACCGTGCAGGATTTCCCGCCGGCGGCCCTCGTCCCGTTCGACGTCGAGGCGATCCACCCCGACGAATTCCTCTGTGATCTGCTCGATCTGGACCCGGACGCGGTGCTCGAGTGCATGCATGCCCTGGTCGCCCGGAACATGCTCCCGCCGCGCACGGTGGGGGAACTGCTCGAGTCGCTCGAGCGGCTGACCCCACGGTTCGTCGACACCGTCCGCGCCTTGCTCGTCGCCCGAGGCGAGGCTCCCGACCTTGGTGCGGTGCCGGCGGCGTCCTCCCTTCCGGAATTGACCGACGAACAGGTCAGCGCCTTGCTGCCCGAGATGCGGGAGGCCTACCTCGAGCTACGTGCGATGGATCCGACGGAATTGGTGCGGTTCCTCGGGCATACGAAGCTGGTGGGTGCGGCGTGGGCGTTCTTGACGTCGGTGTGCGTCGACGGGGATCTGTTATCGGTGTGGCCGAACGTGGATCCCGACTTCCGGTCGGTACTCGCATGGCGGTGGGTGCGGGACAACCACTATCAGATGACCGTTGACGGTTGGGAGGGTGAGGCGGTCGCGGCGGCCCTCGCGGGTCCGGTGCCGGAGCATCCGCTGTGGGTGCATTTCGAGCGCGTGCATGTGCGGTCGTTCCGGGCGATGCTGCCGGACCCGGCGACGTGGGGGATCGGTACCGGAACAAGGATCGTCGGCCCCGGTGTGGAGGTGCTCTATGTGCACGAGATGTCGACGCTCGAGAGCGGTGTGTGGGAGCCGAACGTTCCTCGGCCGGTGTTTCCGATCCTGATGCATCTCGTCGACGATCGGTGGCTGGTGCGGAACCTGGGGTCCGAGGAGGACCCCGCCGCCAGGGCCTGATTCCTTCGCACACGAACCTCGCCCGTACCTCGAGCGCGTTTGATCTCAGCTTCCTCACTGGTGCATGACCACTCGCGTGGAAGGCAGTGCGGCTTTCGGACTAAAGGCTTACCGCATGGTCGACGCAGATTCGGCTGATATCGGAATTCGTCCAGATCGATTCATCCGGTCTGCGATACGTTCGATGAAAACTGCACGTTCGGCCTCTCGATGACAGGTTCTCAGGATATCGCCCGACGGCGTGATCCAGCTGACTCATCACTGAGGTAGACGTAATCCGAGTCATTCGAGGATGAGCGGAAGTTTCATCGCCAGCTCGCCGAGTTCGGCCTTCTCCGTGTCGGTCGGGCCCCGTCGTCCGGTGCCGACCAGCAGTGTGTCCCTGTCGGAGAACGACGCGGGGAATGCGGCCCCGGCGATCTTCTCCAGCAAGTCGCGGGACCGGGCGAGGCCCTCTGCGGGCGGTTCCGCCACGCCTGGGAGGTAAGCGATCAGGTCGAGGTGGTGCAGCGTCGATTCCGAGACGTACGCGGAGAGGTACTCGCCTGCGGTAAGGACCTCGTCGCGGGTGCTGACCCGCAGGTCCGGGTCGGCGAGTTCGGCCGCGCGGCCGGCAGCGGAGCCGACGTCGTCGAAGTGGAACTTCAGCAGCCGTGGCTCCTGGTACGCGGCGGCCAGCCGGACGATCAGCGCGTCGAGCGGGTCGTCTCCGGTCGGCGGCGTGTCGGCGAGGTCCCAGTAGGTCACGGCGTCGCGAGTCGGTTCCATGTCGGAGGGGGTGACGAGGGTGATCAGGACGTCCTGCGCGTCGATGATCAGGTGGCACACCAGATCCCGCACGAGCCAGCCGCTACAGCCGGACTGCTGTGCGAAGTCGTCGTCCGGCAGGTCGGCGACCGCGGTGCGCAGCGCCGACCACGAGCGTGAGAAAAGATCCACATCGGCACGGTAGTGCGGGCGTACCGTCGATGTCATGACCGAGGACAACCAGGTTGCGCCGTGGGACGACATCTACCGAGGTGACGCGGAGGTATTTACGGGGCCGGTGCCGTGGAACATCGGTGAGCCGCAGCCCGAGATCGCCGGGCTGATCGCGGAGGGCAAGTTCCGCAGCGACGTGCTGGACGCGGGCTGCGGACATGCCGAGACGTCCCTCCAGCTGGCGGAGCAGGGGTACACGGTGGTGGGTCTGGACCTGTCGCCGACGGCCATCGCGGTGGCTCAGGCCGCCGCCGCCGATCGTGGACTGACGACGGCGACGTATCAGGTGGCGGACATCAGTTCGTTCACGGGTTTCGACGGCCGGTTCTCCACGATCGTCGACAGCACCCTGTTCCATTCCCTTCCCGTCGACAGACGGCGCGACTACCTGCGCGCGGTCGCTCGGGCGGCCGCGCCCGGCGCGTCGTACTACATCTTGGTGTTCGCGAAGGGCGCCTTCCCCGAGGGCGAGGGACCGAACCCGGTGACCGACGACGAGCTGCGCGAGGCCGTCGCCGAGTTCTGGACCATCGACGACATTCGTCCGGCCTTCATCCACGCGCTGCTCGGCCCGGAGCAGGCCGCGAACTGGGAGCACGACGAGAAGGGCCGGTCCAAGTTGCCGGCGTGGCTGTTGTCGGCTCACCTCGACTGATTCGGCAGTCGGAAACCCTTACCCGGCAGAACTGTTCGTATCGGACGGGCGCAGGAGGAATTCTCCGGCGAGTTGGATGGCTTCACGTTTGGTGTACCCGGGGTGGTCCGCGACGATGAAGTGACGGCCGATCGCAAGTCCGAACATGAGGGTGCTGCGTGCCTCGATCTCGTCGGGGTCGGTGACGAAGGTGCCGAACATCTTTCGCAGGAAGTCCATCCGCTCGTTGTCGATGGCGTGCAGGCGCGTCGCGACGGACCGGTCGTGGTGGGCCCAGGCCCGGATCGCGAGATCGATCCGTTGAAAGTCCTCCGAGTAGGTCAGTTGCCCCACGCGCCGGATTCTGTCGGCGGGGGTGCCGCCTTCAGCATCGGCTTGGGCGATAACGGTTTTGGTGCAGCGGCGTTCCCATTCGTCGAGCATCTCGGTGAGCAATGCGGGACGGCCGTCGAAGTAGCCGTAGAACCCGCCCTTCGTCACGCCGAGTTCGGCGGCGAGTGTCTCGACGCGGACGGCGTCGGGGCCTCCTCTTGCGAGGGCGTCGAGGCCCGCCTCTATCCAGCGGGCTCGTGTCGTGCGGGCGACGGCGGGAATCGGGCCACCTCCATTGATCGCGTTCAATTTGTACGGTACCGTATAGATGAAATATACGGTGCCGTATAGATCGGGGTCGACAGTGCCACGAATAGCAGAGGCCACCTACATCGAGCAGCCCTGGCGCATCCACGAATTCACGAGAGACTTCGACGTCGAAGACGTGTGGTCGTTCCGCACTCCCGGAGCCGGGCCCGACGACTTCCCCACAATGCTCGCAGCGATGCGAGCCGCGGGCGGACCCGCGAAGCAGCCCCGACTGGTGAGGTTCCTGTTCGCCGTTCGATGGAAACTCGGGGCACTCTTCGGCTGGGACAATCGCTCAACTGGTGTCGGTGAGCGGGTTGCCTCGCTCCGCGACCGCCTGCCCAGCGATCTCCGCGCCGCTCCGCGCGGCCCGGACGACGCAGGCATGCCCCTCACCGCGGTGTACGAGCTCTACACGGAGTCCGCCCGCGAGCTGGCGAACAAGACCGTGCACACCGTGATGCATCTCGGCTGGGCGAGAGGAGCGAACGGCGACTACGAGCTGCAGATGACCGTTCTCGTCAAGCCCAACGGATGGTTCGGGCGGCTCTACATGACCGCCATCGCGCCTTTCCGGTACCTCATCGTCTACCCCGCCCTGACCCGGCAATGGGAGCGAGCGTGGCGCGACCGCCACCAAGCGGCGACGAGGTAGGGCGGCTTGCTCCCTCAGCGGCTCACCGCGGTTTCCCGCTCGACGCGCGACAGCTTCTCCGGGTTGCGCACGATGTAGAGCCCGGTGATCTTGCCGTCGTCCATCCGCACCGCCACGACGTCGTCGATCTCCCCGTCGAGCCGGACGATCAGCGCGGGGGAGCCGTTCATCTGCACCGGCTCGACCGACACCGTGCCGTCGATCCGGGGCAGGCCGGCCGCCAGCAGGCGACCGACCTTGTCGGCCCCCACGATGGGCCGCAGCACAGCCTGCTTGACTCCGCCACCGTCACCCAACAGGACGACATCCGGTGCGAGCAGGTCGAGCAGGCTCTGCAGATCGCCCGTTTCGAGCGCCCGTTGGAACGCCTCGAGTGCGTCTCGGGACTCGGCCGGGGATACGACGCCGCGTGGCCTGCGCGCCGCGACATGCGCCCGCGCCCGGTGCGCGATCTGACGGACGGCGTCCGGGCTCTTGCCGACGGCGTCCGCGATCTCGCCGTACTCCAGAGCGAACACCTCACGCAGTACGAACACGGCCCGCTCGGTCGGCGCGAGCGTCTCCAGCACCAGCAGCATCGCCATCGAGACGCTGTCGGCCAACTCGACGTCCTCGGCCACATCGGGCGCGGTCAGCAGCGGCTCGGGCAACCAGGGGCCGACGTAGGACTCCTTGCGACGGCTGAGTGTGCGCAGCCGAACGAGCGCCTGGCGGGTGGTGATCCGGACCAGGTACGCACGCTGATTGCGCACCGTGTCGAGATCGACGCCCGCCCACCGCAGCCAGGTCTCCTGGAGAATGTCTTCCGCGTCGGCGGCCGATCCGAGCATCTCGTAAGCGACGGTGAACAGCAGGTTGCGGTGGGCGACGAACGCCTCCGTAGCGGGGTCCGAACGATCGTCCTGGCTCCCGCCGCGATCTGCGGGCGTGGTCTGCGACGTGCCGGCCATGGGTGGCTCCTCTTCACTCTCGACTGTGTCACACACCAGACACCGGGCCCCGCCGTTTTGTGACACCCAGCCGTGTTGCCCGCTGCCAAATTACGTGACCGCGAGGCAGCGGCGTGAACGATTTGTCACAAGAATCGGGTCGCCGGCATCTCATGTTCGTTCCGAGCAGTACACGACACCACGAGTGAGGACGAAGTCATGGACGCCCGATTCAACCTGTTCGACAACGAGATCGCCCTGAAGTTCGGCAAGAGGTTCGCCAACGCGTCCCTGGTGATCGACCAATCGCCACTGCCGAAGGCCACTCAGGAACTGGTCAAGATCCGGGCCAGTCAGATCAACGGCTGCGGCTTCTGCACCGACATGCACACCAAGGACGCCACAGCTGCCGGCGAGACCCCGGTCCGGCTCAACCTCGTCGCGGCCTGGCGCGAGGCCACCGTGTTCACCGAGGCCGAGCGGGCCGCGCTGGCGCTCAGCGAGGAAGGCACCCGGCTCGCCGACGCCCACCACGGCGTGACCGACGAGACCTGGGCCCAGGTGCGCAAGCACTACGACGACGACCAGATCGCCGCGCTGGTCTCGCTGGTCGCCCTGATCAACGCCGCCAACCGGATCAACGTGATCGTGCGCAACCCGGCGGGTTCGTACGAGCCCGGCATGTTCGCCAGCATGACGAACTGACCGGCAGACGACAGCCACCTGACAACGAGCCCTTGACCCTGACACAGTGACAAGGACTCGAATGGTCGGCGAAGGCGGTGGTTGTCGTGAACACAACCAACCACGGTGGGCCGAATGCCCACCTCGTCGACGCTCTCGCCGCAGCCGACCCGTCGGGTCGGCTGCGTGCGGCGCTCTCGGCAGGCACACGCCCCGATCCGCATCTCACGGACACTCTCGTCGATCGGTGCGCCGTCGAGCCGGACTTCTTTGTCCGTGACATGCTGACCTGGGCATTGTGCCGCTTCCCGACCGAGCTCACGGTGCCGAGACTGGTCCGAGAGCTCGGGTCGGACACCGCGCAGGCCCGCAGTCAGTCGCTGCACACCCTGTCCAAGATCGGGGACCGGCTCGCCTGGCCCGCCGTGTCGGCACTGCTGCACGACGAGCACGACGAGGTCGCGCGCAGCGCGTGGCGGGCCGCCGTGGCACTCGTGCCGCCCGGCGACGAGGCTGCGCTCGCGGCCGATCTGACGACCGAACTCGGACGGGGCGACCAGCACGTGCAGCTCAGTCTGAGCCGTGCTCTGGTGGGACTCGGGGACGCTGCCCTCCCGGTCCTCGATGCAGCCGGGACGAGTCCCGATCCGCGTATTCGAGCGCATGCGGAGGCGACGAAGCGGCTCTGTCACGACCCCGACAGCGGGTTCACCCTCTCGGTCGAGACGGCGAAACGCGTCGCGGTCACCGGTCCGAACGCGTAGCAGGAGGCGATGGAATGTTGATCGGTGAGGTCTCCCGGCGTTGTGGTGTCAGCACGCGGATGTTGCGCCACTACGACAGGCTGGGACTGGTGAAGCCCACAGGCCGCACGTCCGGCGGCTACCGCGAGTACTCCGCCGACGACATCCGACGGCTCTTCCACGTCGAGAGCCTGAGGACCTTGGGGTTGTCGTTGAACGAGGCCAAGCGGGCATTGGACGAGCCCGATTTCGCACCGGCCGATCTGGTGGGAGACCTCATCCGGCACACGCGCCGGCGGATCGCTGCGGAGCAGGAACTGCTCGGCAAGCTCGAACGCGTCGACGCCGCCACACCTGCGGAGTGGGACGACGTCCTGCGCATCGTCAGTCTGGTGCGTGCGCTCGAATCGGAGTCCGCGGCCCGCCGTCAACAAGCGATCCTGTCTCACGACGGGACCGCGTCGCTGCCCGTCGACGCGCTGGTCGAGGCCATCCTGTCGGAGGACGACCCCAATGTGGCCGGAGCGCTGCAGTGGTCGCTGGCGCGGGCCGCCGACCCGGGACTCGCGGATCTGGCCGACGGTCTCGACGCGAAGGAGGTCGATGTCCGGCGTCGCGCCACTACCGCGATAGCGGCAATCCACACCGCGGAGGCGGCGGTTCATCTGACACGAGCCCTCGATGATTCGGACGCCACGGTCCGCGGGTACGCCGCCCTCGCTCTCGGCTCTCGCGGAAACGTCGACGCGATACCCGCCCTGATCGAGATGGTCGTCGAGGGGCGACGCGATGTCGAGGCCGCCGAAGTGCTGGGCCTGCTGACGACGGTCTCACCCTCGGCCGACGACATCGTCCAGGCCCTGCAGGACAGGCTCGACAATGCCGACGACGCGCCGACGCGGTTGCGGATCACGCAGGCCCTTGCCGAGATTCCCGGCACCGCGGCCCGGCGGGTACTCGACGGGCTGACCCACGACGGCGACCGGACGATCGCGTCCACCGCGGCCGCGATCGTGAACATGCAGGACCGCGGACGAAGCCGGCGCCGCCGATCGGGAATCGGGACGGCAGTGACGGTGGACGACACACGGTCATCCAAAGTTACTGGAGCATGACAGCATTCGTAGTCGACCCCTACTCGGTGGCGGTCCGTGGCCGTGATCGAATTTTCCCAGCGCATTGCGGCCTTTGACCGATTGACGGCCATCCGTTGCCGGTAGTCGGGTTCGGGGTTGGTTCGCACCGGACTGCCGATCCGGGGTATGCCGGGCGGCCGGCTCCGGGCGCTCGCGTCGACCAATGACGGCCGATGCGGGTGAAGGGAGTCGACGATGATGACCCGATTGCAAATCGCGGCAGCGGTGGTCGTGGGCTATTGGCTGGGCCGAGGGCACCGGAAGAAACTGGGACTGCTGCTCGCGGCGGCGGGTGCCGGCCGCCTCGCCGGCGGACCCCAGGAGATGGTGGACCGGGCCTCGAAACTGCTGCAAACCTCGCCCGAGTTCGCCGAGCTCAGTGAATCGGTGCGTGGCCAACTCCTCGACGCCGTGAAGGTGGCGGCCATGACCGCCGCCACCGCCCGAGTCGACGCACTCGACAATCGGCTGCTCTCCGGCAGCGATGCGGTCCTGGAGACCGCCGAAGACGTGGTCGAGGACACCGCGGACATGGCCGGAGACGTCACCGACGACACCGTGGACACGGTGGACGAAGCCGCCGACGACACCGTGGGCAGAATGCACAAGCTCGTTGACGACACGGTGGGCATGGTGGGCGCGCTGGGACGCAGGAAACGACCGAAGAGGGCACCGCCGCCGGACGACGAGACGGCAGAGGAGGCCGCGGAACGACCGGCGCGGCGACCGCCCCGCAAGCGGAGCACCCCGGCGAAAACCTCCGGTAGTCGAAGGCGAGGAGCACAGCGATGACCACAGCAGGTGGCGGCCCGAGTTCCAGCAGCCTCGCCGATGTCATCGACACCATCTTGGACAAGGGCCTCGTCACCGACGCCTACGTGCGGGTCTCGCTGGTCGGTATCGAACTGCTCACCATCGACGCCCGCGTCGTTGTCGCCAGTGTGGATACCTACCTGCGCTTCGCCGAGGCGGTGAACCGATTGGAGATCGGCAGCGAACCGAAGGGCCTGACCGACCTCGTGTCCGAGGTGAAGGGCAGCGGCAGCACGAAGTCCAAGACCAAGGGCGCGCTCGAGGCCGTGGGGGAGACGCCCGGGGAGCTGCTCGGCGGTTCGGAAGCCGAACGCGAACCCGAGCCGCGCCGAAGGCGAACGTGATCCGACGACGCCGACGTGGCCGCGCCGGCGCTCAGGCCGATTACATATTGCTGTTCCCGATAGGAGACGCCCACAGCCGGGTACGTTCGTGGCATGGGTGACGAGGCAATCGACCCCGAAGTGGCTTATGAAGCCCTGTCCGCCGGCGCGCGCCTCGCTCTGCTGCGAAACCCCGAAGGCATCATGCCGCCGCAGTTCATCGGGCAGGTGATGGCCGTATGCGGGGACGCGTCCGTCGCGGGGATCAGTGGTGGAGCTGATTCGGTACCGCAGATGGCGGTTCTCCAAGGGCCACTCTCCGAGTACCTCTCCCAGTGCAGGTATGTACTGGATGCGTGGTGGAACTCCCTGACGCCGCGACTCCGGGCGGTCATCAGGTGTCGCGAAGCCGTACCCGAATCGCTGACACTGCAATTACCCCAACACACGCCCTGGACCGCGGTGTCCACGCCGTGTTCTCACCTGTTGGTGCGGGACTATCTCGAATTGCACGCAACGGGACTCGAACTGATGTAACGCCGGCGGTCAGTCGGGGATCTTCTTTCCGGAAATCTCGCCTGGTTCGTATTCGTCGTGGCGGCGCAGCCAACTCATGAAGGGGTCGTCGCCGCGGCGGGGTTCTGGTTCCCAGTCCTCCTGACGGCCGCGGGCAGTGAGGTCGAGCCAGTGATAGGTGCCGAGGAGGATCTCGGTGGAGCGCGCATAACCGGAGTAGGTGTGGAAGATGCGCTCACCCTGGCGGAGAAAAGCACTGACGCCGTGCTCTTCGCCGCACCAGCCTTCCCATGCGGGGTCCAACCGCACGAGCTCGGCCTCGTCCTTGTAGTTGTATTCGACCGGGGCGACCGACGCGTCGAGGGTGACGTGGTAGTCGTAGTTGAAGTCGCTGCCGTGCGAGGAATACCACGGAAACATCCAGCCCATGCGCCGGCGGTACTGCTCGAGTTTGGGCAGCGGTGCACGCGACACAGCCGCGAACGAGGTGTCCCGGGCGTACAGGTGCCGGAGGTCGCCGACGTTGTCCATCGTGAACGAGCAGGAGGGGCATCCCTCGTCGGCGTCGGGTTCGAACATGAAGTGGTAGATCAGGAGTTGGCTGCGGCCGTCGAACAGGTCGGCCAATCCGGTCCTGCCGTCGGGGCCGTCGAAAACGTAGTTCTCGGTGATCTCGACCATCGGCAGCGCGCGCCTGGCGGCGTTGACCCGGTCGCGGTGGCGGGTCAGCTCCTTCTCCTGTGCGAGTAACTCGCGGCGCGCGATGAGCCATTCCTCGCGGGTGGTGACCTGTGGATCGGATGCTGTCATCGTTCGACTCCTCTCGAAGGGCACATGCAATCGTCGCAGGCGGCTCCCGGCGGTGGCTACCACCGAGACCGGGAACGACTGATTCGCGGTTCGTCTCCTCGTGCAGGATGCGAAGCTGAGTTCGTGAGTAGCGCTCTCCATCCTGCGGTGGAACCGTACGAAGCCGGGTTTCTCGAAGTTTCCGACGGCCATTCCCTGTATTGGGAGACCACCGGAAATCCCACGGGGACGCCGGTGCTGTATCTGCACGGAGGCCCGGGATCTGGATGCACTCCCGGCGCACGACGCTTCTTCGACCCGAATGCTTTTCGCGCGGTGCTGTTCGACCAACGCGGATGCGGGCGCAGCCGCCCGCTAGCCGCCGGCCCCGACACCGACCTATCGACCAACACGACAACACATTTGATGGAGGACATCGAACGCCTGCGTAAGCGTCTGGGGATCAGGCGTTGGGTCGTGGCCGGGGTGTCCTGGGGTGTGACCCTGGGTTTGGTCTACGCCCAGCGCCATCCCGAGCGTGTCCTCGCGATGGCGCTCGGAGCGATCACGTCCGGATCCCGAACCGAGATCGAATGGATCACCCGCGACATGGGTCGGATCTTCCCCAGGGAGTGGGAGGAGTTCATCGCTCCCGTACCAGCCGGCGAACGGGACGGGGCTCTGGCGGCCGCCTATGCGGGCCTCCTCGCCGACCCGGACGCGGCGGTGCGCGAGGAGGCGGCGACGAGGTGGTGTGCGTGGGAGGACACCCACGTGTCGTTGATGCCGGGATGGACACCGAGCCCCCGATACGAGGACGCAACGTTCCGGATGATTTTCGCCAGGTTGGTGACGCATTACTGGAGTCACGAGTGCTTCCTCGTCCCGAACCAGATACTGGACGGAATGAGCTGTCTGGCAGGTATCCCGGCAGTGCTGGTCCACGGCCGCTTCGATGTTTCTGGACCGTTGGACACGGCCTGGAAGCTCTCGCGGGCCTGGCCGGAAAGTCGACTCGTCGTGGTTGACGATGCCGGCCACGGTGGAGGCGGATTCAGCTCCGCACTGGTGGCCGCCTTGGACTCCTTCAGCGGGCCATGATCGCGGCACTTCGAGAGCTTCGGCCGACGTCAGGTACTCGTGAGGATGACGAGTCGCTGGGTCGCCCTGGTCATGGCGACGTAGCGGTCGACGGCTCCTTCGATCCCCGTGCCGAAGGTGTCCGGGTCGACGAGGACGACCAGGTCGAACTCGAGCCCCTTCGACAGCTCCGAGGTCAGCGAATGGACGCGGGGCGTTGCCCGGAACGTCGAATCGCCGATGACGCAGGCGATTCCGTCGGAGTTCGTTTCGAGCCAGGTGTCGAGGATCGAACCCAGATCGGAAACGGATCCGTGCATGACGGGGATGTCGTTGCTGCGGATGGAGGTCGGCACGTTGGCGTCCGGGAGCACGGCGCGGATGACCGGCTCGGCTTCGGCCATGACCTCTTTCGGTGTCCGGTAGTTGACGGTCAGAGAGGCCAGTTCGATCCGGTCGAGCCCGACCCTCTCGAGCCGTTCCTGCCACGACTCCGTGAATCCGTGCCGGGCCTGGGCGCGGTCGCCGACGATGGTGAAGCTCCGGGACGGGCAGCGCAGCAACAACATCTGCCACTCGGCGTCGGTCAATTCCTGCGCTTCGTCCACGACGACGTGTGCGAACGTGCGGTCGAGCAGGTCGGGGTCGGCGCTGGACAGCGCGGCTTCGTCGACCAGCATCTCCTGCAGGTCCTTCTGTCGCAGTTGTGTCATCAAACTTTCACCGTCGTCGTAGGCATCGGACGCGATCAGGTCGTCGATGACTTTGGACCTCTGCTCGCGTTCGGCGGCGACGGCGGCCTGGTGGCGACGTCGGCGTCGTGGTTCCTCCGGGTCGCCGAGCCGCTGCCGTGCGGCGTCGAGGAGCGGCAGGTCGGACACCGTCCAGCGCTGGGCGTCCGGGCGTTGCAGCTTCCGAACGTCGTCGGGGTTGAGCCAGGGCGCGCACTTGCGCAGGTACGCGGGCACCGACCACAGGTCGGCGACGAGGTCGGCCGCCTCGATCAGGGTCCACCCGTTGTCGAGGATCGTGCGTAATTCGTCGTTCTGCTGCAACGACTTCCGGAGCTGGACGGCCGGAACGTCACCGTCGTACTTGTCGATCAGGATCGTGAGCAGCAGCTCCCAGATCTGCTCGCGCGCCTCGTTGTGCGGAGTACCGGGTTCCGGCGCTTCGAACGCCTCGGCCCAGTCGTCGGCGCTCAGCCAGATGTCGGACCACTCGGTCGCGACCGTCATACCCTCGGTGGGTGGCTCCTCGTAGAACGCGACGGCCGCGTCGATGGCCTTCACCAGATCCGCGGACGACTTCAGGCGGGCCACATCCGGGTCGGTTTCGACTGTCGCGGTGGCACCCTCGGCGACGAGGTCCCGCAGTGTGCAGAGCTGCACGCCCTCCTCTCCGAGGCTGGGCAGGACATCGGCGACGTAGGCCAGGTAGGGCTCGTGCGGACCGACGAACAGCACGCCGTGACGGAGTCGGGCGTCGGAGTAGAGCAGATACGCGGCGCGGTGCAACGCGACGACGGTCTTGCCCGTACCCGGCCCGCCGTCGACGACGAGGGCGCCACGGGATCCCGCGCGGATGATGGCATCCTGGTCGGATTGGATGGTGCCGAGCACGTCCCGCATCCGGGCCGACCGGTTGCTGCCCAGGCTGGCGATGAACGCGGACTGGTCGTCGAGCGCGGCGTTCCCTGCGAACCCGTCCGGGGTGAACACCTCGTCCCAGTAGTCGCTGACCCGGCCGCGGGTCCAGCGGTACCGGCGGCGGCGTTCCAGACCCATCGGATTGCCGTGGGTCGCACCGAAGAACGGCTCGGCCACGGGGGAGCGCCAGTCGACGAGCAGCTGATTGCCCGCACGGTCCATGAGGCCGAGTCGTCCCACGTACACAGTCTCGGGGTTGTCTGCGCTGACGAAGTGCCCGAGGCACAGGTCCAACCCGTAGCGGCGCAGGGCACGCAGCTCGGCGTTCAGCCGGTGGACCATCATGTCCCGCTCCATCGCCTCCTGACCCAGCCGGCGAGGTGCCTTGCGCTCGGTGTCGATGCGGTGGTCGAGGTCGGCGATCGACTGCTCGAGGCTTTCCGCGATAGCCGCGAAGTGTTGCTCGTCGTCGGCGATCAGCGTCGGGTCGGCCTTGGGCGCGAGGTGGTCGGGAAGGTCGAATGCGCTGGTAGTCAAGTTGGTCATGTCAGCAACTCCGATCCGAGGTTCGGACGATCGTGTCGAGCAGCAACGTCGCGGCGACCGCTGCACCGTCGGTGCGGATCGTGCCCGCCACGGCGGCCGCGCGTGCTCCGGTCTCGGGGGTCAAGGCCGCCGTGAGCGCGGCCGACAGGGTCTCGACGGCCGGAACCGGACCGTCGTGCGCCGCGCCGATGCCCAAGTCGGCTACCCGACCGGCCCAGTAGGGCTGGTCCGCCATCTGCGGCACCACCACCTGAGGCGCGCCGGCCCGGGTGGCCGTCGTCGTCGTCCCGGCGCCGCCGTGATGCACGACAGCGGCCACGCGCCGGAACAGTGCCTGCTGGTTGACCTCGCCGACGGCGAAACAGTCGTCCACGTCGTCGATCAGGGCCAGGTCGGCCCAGCCGCGCCCGACGAGTACGCGGCGGCCCTGCGCGCGGACCGCCTCGATGGCCACCGAGGCGGCGTCCGTCGCCGCGTGCAAAGGCATGCTGCCGAAGCCCACGTACACCGGTGGTGTGCCTGCGTTCAGGAACGTCATCAACTCGGCAGGGAGTGGACGGTGGTCGGCCAGGATCCACGCGCCGGTCTGTACGACGTCGAGGTCCGGTGTCTCCTGCCACGGATCCAGGGTCGGGTCGGTCGCCAGCCACGGCCGGTCGCCGATGACGTAGTCGCGAACGTTGCCCACCGGGGGCAGGCCGATCGACGCCCTGTTGGTGTCCAGCGCCTCCCCGAACAGCGCATCGATGCTCTGAGCGTCCAGGTCCCACAGCACCCGGTTGTCCGTCACGTCCGGCGGGAATGCCCGGCCCGGATACGCGAGCGGCGGGCGATGCGGCGACGGCAGGGTCAGCTGCTGGAACGTCACGGACACGGAGCGGATGCCCAGCTTCTCGGCCATCGACAGTGCACCGGCAGCGGCCGGCATCGCGCCGGTCGCCACCAACGCGTCGCATCCCTCGGCCGCCGCGGTGACCGCGTCGAACTGGCCGGCGATCAACTCGGCCGCGCGCCGGGGCAGGTCCGCCGCCGACGGCGCGGCCGTCGTCAGCGCGCGCGCCGACCGGCCGACAGGCACCATCGACACACCGACCCCGGCCAGCCGCTGCGCGAAGTCCTCGTCCGGCGGCGCGCACACCCGCACCTCCGCGCCGAGTGCCTGCAACTGCACCACGAGACCCACCAACGGTTCGACGTCCCCACGCGACCCATACGTCGACAACAACACACGCACTCGCGACTCCTATTTCTGCAGGTTCTGGCTTCGGCCGGTAATTCTGCGGCACGACCCGGGCCTTGCCGCAAGCCCTGGGGTGCGCTATAAATTGAAAGTGGAAAGGGGTTGGTACTCCTCTCCAGTTCCTGGTCCGATTCGGGCAAGCCCCAAGGCATCGTCGGCCCGTCGTGGATCGAATGCGTTCGCCCACAATCGAGCTCACCGATCACGGTAACGCCATCCGGTGACGGCACTTGGCGGGATAGACTTCTCGGCACACGCCGCTGGTACGCCCTGGCCTGTCGTCCGCCCTCGCGGACGCTCTGTGTCAACACTCAGGAGGTCGCAGATGACTCCGCAATCGTGCGACGACCTGACCGTCGCCACCCGGCGTAGGGAGCGCCGATGGTGACGGCTCACCCGATCCCGTCTCGGGTGATGCCGCACCGGCCTCGACGCCTCCTGCAAGAGGCATAGGCATTGCACGTACCTCTCCCGACCTCCGCCATCCCGAGAGTGGCCGCCGCGGTGGTGGTCGGTGTCGCGGCGGGCTTCATCGGCGGCCTGGTGATCACAGCCGCGTTGGGGGCTCTCGTCGGCATCGCCGCTGCTGCCGCCGTGTTCGTCGTCTCCGGTTGGGCGGTGTTGTGGCCGATGGATGCGGCGGCGACTCGCCGCAACGTGGGACGCGAGGATTTTCGTCCGATAGTCGACGAATTGGTCGTGGTGACAGCGGCTTCGGGAGGTCTCGGAGCAATCGTCGCACTGCAGGTGGCCGGCGGATCCTCGGCGGGAACCGCGCACGCCGCCGTGGCCCTGATCGGGGTCTTCCTGGCGTGGGCTTCGCTGCACCTGATGTATGCGGCCCGATACGCCTTTCTGTACTACGAGGGATCGGGTCCTGAAAAATCAATGGGTGGTATCGATTTCAATTCCAGCGCCCCGCCCGCGTTTCGCGACTTCTTCTACTTCAGTTACAACCTCGGGATGACCTACCAGGTATCCGATACCGACGTCTCGAGCCCGGAGATCCGGGCGGTGGCGCTCCGGCACTGCCTGTTGTCCTACGTTTTCGGTGCAGTCATCCTCGCGACGACGATCAACCTGGTCGCCGGGATCCTCACCAGGTGAAGACTCGGATTCTCGTACTGATTTCAGGGCTCGCGAGAACCGAGCATCCTGCCTGGTCCCCGGTGTTAATGTTGATCTACTCGGCCACACCGAAAGGTGCACCTCGATGAGAAGATTCACTCGAAGAGTCGGTGGAACCATCGTGGCGCTGACGCTTACCGCCGCGGCATTCGTCGTGTCACCACCACCGGTGTACGGATTCGCCGAGGATATTTGCTACACCGAGGACGGTGCCCCACCGCACAACTGCGCTCCGCTGCCACCCGAATGCCTACTCGACGATCCGAACTCGCCGATCTGTGGCGCCGAGGCGTTCCTCCGCTACGGCTTCACGTTGCGCCGTCCGCTCGGCGGACGGAGTCTCGTGCATTCGCACTCGACGTACATCATCGCCCGCACCGTCGGCTTCTCCGAGCGGGACGCCTACTGGATCGCGGCGTACGACGAGGCGACCGACCTCGGCACGTTCGCCCCACGCGACATCTTCGGCCGGCTCGTCCCGGACGCCGACGCATTGACCACCAAGGACATCAGCGGACTGGTACGCACCCACTTCGCCACCGGCGGGTTCCTCTTCCACTTCCTGCCCACGCTGCGCGGACCGGCGGATCCCCTGCCCAACGGCCTGCAGCCGGATGTCGACGATCCCCGGCACGAGGTCATGCTCACGCACCTGCGGACTTGGGCCCTGGCCGGGCCGGGAAGTGGCGCTCCGTTGTGCACGGGAGGTTTCACGAACCCCTCGGAGAACGGCGACTATGCTACGGGTGCAACGTGTTACGGCGATGCCGATCCCGTGCAGATCAACGGCACGTACAGCCTGGAGACTCCGGCCGCCATACCGTTCACCAACATGACGGGGCAGCAGGTCATCTCCGACACGGTCCTGTCGTCACAATTCGACTCCTGGATCGGCGAGAATTCCTGGAATGCGCGGACCGGCATCTACATTCACGCACTCGGTGACCGCATCTCGCACCACGTCTGCACCGACGCCGGCACGATCACGCCGCCGGGTCCGGCCGGGCCGGACTTCCGGATCGATCTGAACCAGCCCACCTGCGACCAGGGTCCACACGCCGTCCGCCACGAATACGAGACGGGCGTGGACTTCGCCGGGCTGCACCCGGAAGACCGGACCACCGAGGCGGCCCTGTCGATGGTGTACGACGAACTCGTCAACTTCGCGCGGGTGCGCGGAACCCTGGACGATCGCGCCACGGCGCCGTCGACCAAGAATGCACTCCTGACCGACGGCCTCGTGCCTGCGCTCGAGATCCGGGAGCCGGTCGAGCGGTTGACCGCCGTCACCGACGTCGGCTGCCGAGTCGGCGTTCCGGCGTTCCCCGGAAATCCGGCGTGCCGGGATTGATCGCGCCCGACGGCGTCAGCTGCCGAAGGGGGATGCGCTGTTGGAGTACCGCGCGAAGTCGCCCTGCGCCCCGCTGTAGACGTTGAGGTCGACGTCGCCGTTGACGCCGGCGATGCGACCGGTGCTGGTGTACTGCCAGAACGTCCAGTTGCTCCAGCCGCCGGGGAGGGGGCCGGGGGCGTTCTGACCGTTGTAATCGGCGATCCACAGCGGGTAGCCGGCGAACTCGTTGGTGTTCGCCATCGCCGTCCGCCAGAAGTTCGGGTACGTGTAGATGATCGGCTGACGCCCGGTGAGCGATTGGACCGTGTTGAGGTAGCGGTGCGTCCAGTCGATCAACGCCGCGGGCGGCAGCCCACCGGAATGCTCGATGTCGAGGACCGGAGGCATGTCACCCGGACCGTTGATGCCCAGCACCACCGTCGAGTAGAACGCGGCCTGCGCTTCCGGCGACTGGGTGGGGTCGGCGTAGTGGTACGCGCCCCGCGAGACGCCGGCCACCCGCATGGCGAGGCAGTCCTGGACGAAGAACGGATTGACGTAGTTGAGACTCTCGGTGGCCTTGACCATCGCGAAGTCGTGGCCGGCGTTGCGGACGGCGAACCAGTCGATCGGCGACCCACCCGGATGTTGCCACGAGGCCACGTCCGGACCTCTGACAGGTTCGGCGGCAGCATGCCCCGGCACTGCGGCCGCGAGCGCACCGGCGAGCAGTAGTGGTGCGATCTTGGAGAACCTTCGGACCTTCACCCCGATAGCCATGCGCCCGAGGGTAACGTCTTCCCGCTGCCCGCACGTGGCAACGGACGTCACTTCGTCACGTACGCCGCCTGCCGGAGCGTCTCGCCGCGCGCAGCGCGTCCCGGGGCCGACGACGCGTTGATCGCGAGCACCGACAGCAACTCGTACGCGACATGCGCTGCCGCGATGCCGGTGATCTCGGCGTGGTCGTATGCGGGCGCCACCTCCACGATGTCGGCGCCGACCACGTTCAGGCCGACCAGTCCCCGCAGCGTGTTCAGCAACTCGCGGGACGTCATGCCGCCGGCCTCGGGTGTTCCGGTGCCCGGCGCGTGCGCGGGATCGAGGACGTCGATGTCCACGGACACGTAGACCGGTCCGCCGTCGAGCCGTCGACGCATCCGTTCGACGATGCTCGCGACACCGTCCACCTCGTAGTCGTCGGAGCGGATGACCTGGAAGCCGAGAACGGCGTCGTCCTCGAGGTCCTTCTTGCTGTACAGCGGGCCGCGGATACCGATGTGCTGCGAACGCTCGAGGTCGATCAGCCCCTCCTCGCTGGCCCGCCGGAACGGGGTGCCGTGCGTGTAGGGGGCACCGAAGTAGGTGTCCCAAGTGTCGAGGTGCGCGTCGAAGTGCAGCACGGCGATGGGGCCGTGGTCGCGGGCGAGGGACCGCAGGATCGGCAGGGCGATGGTGTGGTCGCCGCCGAGCGTCAGCACGGTGGAACCGTCCTTGCGCAGGTCGGTGACGGCGCCGTCGACGGTGGCCAGGGCTTCCTGGATGTCGAACGGGTTGACGCCGATGTCGCCGAAGTCGGCGACCTGCTGCGCCGCGAAGGGGTGCACGTCGAGTGCGGGGTTGTACGGACGCAGCAGCTTCGATGCGGCGCGGATGTGGCCGGGGCCGAAGCGTGCGCCGGGACGGTAGCTCACGCCGGAGTCGAACGGGACGCCCATCACGGTGACGTCGGCGCGAGACACCTCGTCGAGCCGGGGGAGGCGGGCGAATGTGCTGGGTTCGGCGTAGCGCGGCGTGCGGGTGGCGTCGACGGGGCCTTGGATGCGGGTCGCGTCGATGGGGCCCTGGATGTCGTCTGTACTCATCGGAATCCTTCGGTGTGTGCCGGAGACGTGGCGTCGTCGTATCGTTTCCTTGGAATGCATTCTTGTCAACACCTGTTTCCTATACGAGACACAACGAAGGATCGATGCATGGCGAACGAGCTCGCAACCGAAGGTGCGTCGGGCGTCGACGCGCCCAGAATCGGCCCCCGGCTCAAGGCCGCCCGGCAGGCCCAGCGCCTCACCCTCGACGACCTGGCCGCCAGCTGCGGCATCACCAAGGGCTACCTGTCGAAGATCGAGCGGGACCACGCGAGCGCATCCGTCGCCACGCTGGTGCGGATCTGCGCCGCACTGAACATTCCCGTCGGGTCGCTGTTCGAGAGCTCCGCCGCAGGTGAGGTGGTACGAGCCGACAACTACCCGCCGATCAGTTTCGGCGGGGAGCGCATGGCCGAGTTCCTGCTGACCCCGTTCGGCGAGCGCCGCATCCAGTCGCTCCTGAGCCGAATCGAGCCCGGCGGCGGGAGCGGCTCGGAAACGTACGAGCTTCCGGTCGACGTCGCCTTCGTCTACGTCGTCTCCGGCCGGATCTGCATTTCCTTCAACGGTCCAGGGGCCGGGGAGGACGTGTCGCTCGCGACCGGGGACGCGTTCACCTTCTCGCCCCAGTTGCCGCACAGCTTCCGCGCGCTCGGCGACGACACCGCGACGGTCCTGTGGATTCTGACCCCCGCACTACCGGACGACGTCCGGCCCACCTCCCGCTAGGAAACCGTCAAGCGGTTTAGGAAACATGTGTTGACAGTCACGGCTTGCCCGTTCATTGTTGTCCACATCACTCCACCGCTCAGGAGCTCAACGTTGGACATCACCAAGATTTCTCCGCGCCCGCCGGGACTGGCCGGCGCACTGCGCGCCCGCAAATCGGTCGACGCGATCGTGGCGCGCAACGACCAGGAACCCGGTCACGGCCTCAAGCGGTCGATGGGCCTGGTGCACCTCACCGCACTGAGCATCGGTGCGTCGCTGGGAACGGGCATCTTCGTCATCCTCGGCGAGGCGACACCCAAAGCCGGCCCCGCCGTCGTCCTCGCCTTCGTGCTCGCGGCATTCACCGCCCTCTTCTCCGCCCTCTCCTACGCGGAACTCGCAGGCAGCATCCCTGTCTCCGGTAGCTCCTACTCGTACACCTACGCGACGATGGGCGAACTCTTCGCGTGGATCTGCGGCTGGTGCCTGATGCTCGAATACGGCGTCTCGGTCGCAGCCGTCGCCGTCGGCTGGGGCGAGTACATCAACGAACTACTCCACGGCATGTTCGGCATCGCACTACCCACCGCGATCAGCGAATCACCGGGCGCGGGCGGCATCGTGAACGTGCCCGCCATCGTCATCGTGCTCGTCGCGGTGGCACTGCTGACCCGGGGAGCTTCCGAGAGCGCCCTGGTGAACACGGTCATGGTCGCCCTCAAGATCCTCGTGCTCGTGTTCTTCTGCGCGGTCGCGTTCACCGCGTTCCGCGCCGGAAACTTCGCACCGTTCATCCCTCTCGGCGCGGCAGGCGTGACGGCCGCGGCCTCCCAGGTGTTCTTCGCCTACATCGGGTTCGACGCCGCGTCGACCGCAGGCGACGAGGCGAAGAACGCGAAACGCGACCTTCCCCGCGCCATCATCCTCTCGCTCCTGATCGTCACGATCCTCTACTGCCTGGTCGCGATCGCCGCCGTCGGCGCGATGCCCTGGCAGGACATCGCGGGCGAGGGCGCCGCACTCGCGACCATCCTGAATGCCGCGACCACCAGCACCTGGCCCGCCATCCTCCTGTCGGCGGGCGCGGTGATCGCCATCGCCAGCGTCGTCCTCGCCGTGATGTACGGGCAGACCCGGATCCTGTACGCGATGTCGCTCGACGGTCTCGTTCCGCGGGTCTTCTCCCGCGTCAACCCGCGCACCCGGGTGCCCGTCGTCAACATCGTCGTCGTCGGCGGTGTCGTGTCCGCGCTCGCCGGCTTCGTGCCGCTGGGCGAACTGGCCGACGCGACGAGTATCGGCTCGCTGTTCGCGTTCATGCTCGTCAACATCGCCGTGATCATCCTGCGCCGGCGCCATCCCGACCTGCACCGCAGCTTCCGGACGCCGCTGTTCCCACTGATGCCGGTTCTCGGCGTCGTGTTCTGCGCGCTGCTGCTGTTCGGCCTCGGCGTCTCGACGTGGGTGGCGTTCGCGCTGTGGATGGCAGTCGGGCTCGCGATCTACTTCGCGTACGGCGTCCGCAAGTCCGAACTCCGCAACAGCCCGGAAGAGGTGACGGCACCATGAGAGCAGCGCTGTTCCAAGGTCCCGAACTGTCCTTCGACGTGGCGGCGAACCTCTCCGCCATCGAGTCGGCCGCGCAGACGGCGGCGGCATCCGGGGCGTCCATCCTGGTCTGCCCGGAGATGGCGGCCACCGGCTACAGCATCGGATCTCTGATCGCGGAGCGGGCCGAACCCGCCGACGGACCGATCGCGACGCGGATCGCGGAGATCGCGCGCGAGTCCGGGATCGCCGTCGTCTACGGATACCCCGAGGCGGACGGGGGCGTCGTCTACAACAGCGTGCAGGTGTTCGACCCGTCCGGGACGCCGCTCGCCAACTACCGCAAGACCCACCTGTTCGGTGAGCTCGACCGCTCGCACTTCGCCGCCGGCGACGAACTGGTGGTCCAGTTCGACCACGCCGGAATCCGGTGCGGAATCCTGATCTGCTACGACGTCGAGTTCCCGGAAGCCGTTCGCGCACATGCCGACCGGGGAACCCAGTGGCTCGTCGTCCCCACCGGCCTGATGAGCCCGTACGAATTCATCGCGGAGAGCGTCGTCCCCACCCGGGCCTACGAGAGTCAGCTGTTCGTCACGTACGTCAACCGGTGCGGCACCGAAGCCGACCTCGACTACTGCGGATCCAGTTGCGCGATCGCGCCCGACGGCACCGAACTCGCCCGCGCCGGCCGCCACGAAGAGCTGGCGATCGTCGACCTCGAACTCGACGTCCTCCACCGATCCCGCCGCGAGAACACCCATCTCGACGACCGACGCGTCGACCTCTACCCCTTCCTGCAGGAGAAGACTTCATGACGATCCCCGTCACTCCGGACAGCACCGCCGCGGACACCGATCCCCGGCCGCTCACCATGTTCGGCCCCGACTTCCCGTTCGCCTACGACGACTACGTCACGCACCGCTCAGGTCTCGGCGCGGTGCCCACCGATCGCCACGGCACCGAGGTGGCAGTCATCGGCGGCGGACTGTCGGGGATGGTCACTGCGTACGAGCTGATGAAACTCGGGCTGAAACCGATTGTCTACGAAGCCGACCAAATCGGTGGCCGGATGCGGTCGCATCCGTTCGACGGGCACCCGGACGTGGTCGCCGAGATGGGCGCGATGCGGTTCCCACCGTCGTCGACCACCCTGTTCCACTACCTCGACGCCATGGGACTGCGGACCGAGGCATTCCCGAACCCGCTCGCCGACAGCACCCCCAGCACGGTCATCGACCTCAAGGGCGAAAGCTACTACGCGCAGCACCTCGACGACCTGCCGCCCGTGTTCCGGGAGGTCTCGGATGCGTGGCAGCGCACGCTCGAGGACCACGCCGAGCTGATTCCGCTCCAGCAAGCGATCCGCGACCGCGACACCGCCGAACTCAAGCGCATCTGGAACGACCTGGTGGTCCGGCTCGACGATCAGACGTTCTACGGCTTCCTCGCCTCGTCGAAGCACTTCGCGTCGTTCCGGCATCGGGAAGTGTTCGGGCAGGTCGGTTTCGGAACGGGCGGCTGGGACACCGACTTCCCCAACTCCATCCTCGAGATCCTGCGCGTCGTCATCACCGCCGCCGACGACCACCACCGCGGCATCGTCGGCGGGTCGCAGCAACTGCCCCTGCGCCTGTGGACCGACACCCCTACGGGGATGGCGCACTGGCCGGACGGCACGTCGGTGCGTGCACTCAACGGCGGAGCCACCCGGCCCCGCGTCACCGAGGTCCGCAGGACCGCACCGCACCAGGTGACGGTCACCGACTCGTCCGGGGAGATCCGCACCTACCCCGCCGCCGTCTTCACGGCGCAGAGCTGGATGCTGCTCAACAACATTCACTGCGACGACGACCTGTTCCCGATCGACCACTGGACCGCCATCGAACGCACCCACTACATGGGGTCGACGAAGGTGTTCGCCCTCGTGGATCGTCCGTTCTGGAAGGACAAGGATCCGGTCACCGGCCGCGATCTCGTCAGCATGACCCTGACGGACCGGATGAGCCGCGGCACCTACCTCCTCGACCACGGCGACGACAAGCCCGGCCTGATCTGCCTGTCCTACACGTGGTCCGACGATTCACTCAAGCTTCTGCCGCTCGATGCGACGGAGCGGATGAACCTCATGATCAAGTCGCTCGAGGAGATCTACCCGGGAGTCGACTTCCGCAGTCACATCATCTCGACCCCGGTCACGCTGTCCTGGGAGACCGAACGCGACTTCATGGGTGCGTTCAAGGCGAACCTCCCCGGCCACTACCGGTACCAGGAACGGCTGTTCAGCCATTTCGTCCAGGACGAACTCCACCCGCGACACCGCGGCATCTTCCTGGCCGGTGACGACATCTCCTGGACAGCGGGCTGGGCGGAGGGCGCCGTGCAGACCGCGCTCAACGCCGTCTGGGGCGTGATGCACCACCTGGGCGGTGCCGCCCCGGCCGACAACCCCGGCCCCGGCGACCGGTACGCCGAACTCGGCCCGATCCGCTTGTGCGACTAGCGCCCGTGAGTACTTATTAACGTCCCGGGGGCTGTTTCAAATTTCCGGGTCGGGGTGTCCGCGTGCCGCGGCGCCCCGACCTGATGTTTCTTGGATAATGTGTTGGTGGCCAAGGGGTATCGACCGGTGAATCGTGATCAGCAGTTTTTGTTGCCGCCGGACATGCGGGAGTGGGTGCCGCCCACGCATCCGGTGTGGACGGTGATCGAGATCGTCGACACCCATCTCGACACCAGTGCCTTTCATGACTCTCGCCGCACCGGGGGTGCCGGGCGCGCCGGGTACGACCCGGACATGCTGGTGACCCTGCTGATCTGGGCGTGGTCGCGGGGGGTGCGGTCGTCGCGGCAGATCGAGCGGGCCTGCTCGGAGGTGGTGTCCTACCGGGTGATCTGTGCCGGCGACACCCCCGATCACGTGACGATCTCACGGTTCCGCAAGGACAACCACACCGCCTGCGAGGCCCTGTTCACGCAGGTCCTGATCCTGGCCGCACGGTTGGGTCTGGGCCGACTCGAGACGATCGCGTTGGACGGGGTGAAGATCGCCTCGAACGCATCGAAGGACGCCAACCGCACCGAGGACGGGCTGCGCCGGGCAGCCGAGGCCGAGGCCGCGCGGATCGCCGCCGCCGCGGTGGCCGCGCACGCCGCCACCGATGACGCCGAGGACGACCTCTACGGCGAGGACGATTCGGGCCCGGGACAGGTGCCGGCGGAGTTGGCCGATCCCAGCACCCGCTCGGCCCGGATCGCCGAGGCATTGGCCCAGCTCGACGCGGAGAAGGACGCCGAACAGTGCGAGCGGGAGGGGAAAGCACAGGACTATCTGGCCCGGCTCGACGCGGGCCAGACGGTGATGGGCCGGGTGCCGGTCGGGGCCGAGGTCGCCGCCGCCGAGCGGCGTCTGGCCGAGGCGGTCGCCGCCCAGCAGGCGGTGATCGAGCGGTTCCAGGGTGGCACCGCGGCCGGGGGCGGGGGCACCCGGTTCGCACCGAAGCCGGTCGACGAGCACCACCTGGTCCGGCGCCGGCGCACCGAACTCGACACCGCCCTCCGCAAACAGGGTGAGCGCGCCGCCGCCGCCGGGCAGCGGCGCCGCAACACCACCGACCCCGACTCGCGGTTGCAGCCGCTGCGCGGCGGCGGCTGGGTGCAGGGCTACAACTGCCAGGCCTTCACCAGCGAGGACGGGTTGATCCTGGCCACCGGGGTCGGGACCGGCCCGGCGGACTACGACTATTTCCCCGAGATGGTCGACAAGGCCGGGGCGGCCGCGCACCTGATCGACGCCACCCGACGTGGGAAGGAACCGACCGGCACGAGCCCGGAGGAGCTGATCGGGGTGATGCTCTTCGACGCCGGCTACTGCTCCCGCGAGAACCTCACCGCGCCGGGCCCGGACCGGTTGATCGCCACCGGCAAATCCCGTCACCTCGAGGCCGCCGCCACCGCTGATCCGGTCACCGGACCGCCACCGCCGCAAGCGGATCCGATCCAGGCCATGACCCACCGGCTGCGCACCGAGGCCGGTATCGCCACCTACCGCAAACGCTCACCCATCGCCGAAACCGTGTTCGGGCACGCCAAACACAACCTCGGATTCCGCCGCTTCACCAGCCGCGGCCTCGACCGCGCCCGCAGCGAATGGGCGTTCCACGCCACCGTGCACAACCTCGGCAAGATCCTCACCCACCTGACCGGAGGCACCCCGCTCCCGGCCACCCCCTGACCCGGCGGGGGCCACCCCCGCACCGGCACCCACCGCGGCACGAGACACCCGCACCCGGACCGCCCTCACTCAATTCCGCAACAGCCCCCCCGCGGTTAATAAGTACTCACGGGGGCCTCAGCCCAACCAGTCCAGAACCGCAGCGGCCGTCCACGACTGCTGCATGCTGCCGAGGGGCTGGCCGGTGAACGGTTCGTAGTATTCGGCGAAGCTGCCGTCGCTCGCCTGCCGCAGCCCCTCGGACCGCAGCAGGTGGGCGCGCTCGGCCCACCCGCGCCGGGCGAACGCCCAGGAGAACAGCCACGTCATCACCGGCCACACCGGACCACGCCAGTACTCGCGCGGACGGAAATCGCCCGACACCGGCGACGTCGACGGCGGCACGGCGTACCGGAGGTCGGGGTGGCCGCAGAATTTCGGCCCCTCGAACGTGCGGAGAAGGGCGCGTTCGGCGTCACGGCTCAGGCCGCCGCACAGCAGGGGCGAGAACATCGCGAGGGTTTCGGTGGAAATCCACCGGCCGCTACGCAGATCGAAATCGCGTGCCGCCCCGGACCGTTGGTCGGTGGTGGTGAGGACACCCTGCCGGAACCGGGCCGCCCACCCGTGCAGTTCCCGGACGTCGGAGTTCGGCATCGAGTGTTCCTCGCCGATGGTCGCGAGCACCTCGCACGCCATCGAGAACACGGCACTGACGAACACGTCCTCCACCGCGAAGCTCATGGCGGTGGCCAGTTCCTCGTCGTCGTAGCGGACGGTCTTCATCTCCTCGAGCAGCCACAGGTAGCGGTCGTATTCACCGTTGGACGGACGCTGTCCGGTGTCGGCGACGTGGGACAGATCCTCGCGCAGATACGTGGGTATCTCCCCGGCCACGACGTTGGCGTACGAGTGGTCCCAGCGCGGCGAGTTGTCCATGCCGGACTCCCAGCCGTGGTACAGCGCGATCCGGCCGTTGCCGTCGAGGTCGCGGGCGTTGGCCAGCCAGCGGTGCCAGCGCACGAGGTCGGGCCAGCGCCGGTCGAGGAACTCCTCGGCGACGGCGCGGGTGCTGCGGCCGTGCCTGCGCGAGTGGTCGAGGATGCGCTGCACCGCGATGGCGTGCACGGGCGGCTGGGTGATCCCCGACGTCTGTGTGCCGCTCGGCGCGTGCGCCGCGAGGGTCCCGCACTCCCAGCGCCCGGGGCCGGGGAAGTATCCGTCGACGCCGTTCGCGAACACGATGTGCGGGATCATCCCGTTCTTCCACTGCGCCGACAGCAGGGTGTCGAGTTCGACGACGGCCCGCTCCACGCTCAGGGGCGCCAATCCGACCGCGACGAACGCCGCGTCCCAACTCCACATGTGCGGGTACAGGCGCGGCGCGGCACTCGTCATCGTGCCGAGGTCGTTGCCGCGAAGCAGGTACGCGGCACGTGCCGCGAGCTGTGTGGGGGTGAATCCGCGGTCCGCCATTGCACCATTCTGCTGCGGGTCGGCCCACATCGCTCGTCGGACGGGTTCAGCCCGCGAATCCGCACAGGGTCAAGGTCGGACGCGAGTTGCGCAGTGGCCGCAGTTCCGACAGCCTGCGCAGCAGGGTCGACCCCCACAGGCCGCGGCCGAGGGGCAGTGTCACCTCGCGGGTGAACGCGAGGTCCGGCACCTGTCCGGGCAGGTCCGCCGCGTCGCCGGCGGAGAGGTGGAACGGCATCGGCGGGACGGTGTAGTCGCCGTGAATCCGCATTCCCTTCTGCGTCCTGCGGCTGAACCATTTCGGTACCGAGTCGAACATCATCCGGCCGCCGGGGAAACGCCGGGCGCAGTCCCCGATCAGGGACAGCGACTCGTCGGCGGGCAGATGCATCAGCAGGCCCTCCGCCGAGACGAACACGGCCCGACCGGTGTCGACGTGGTCCATCCACGAGCGGTCCAGCGGACACGGCGAGTGTGGTGACGTGCGGCTCGTCCGGCAGCAGTTGCCTGCGCAGCGCGGCCACCTCGGGCAGGTCGATCGACACCCACCGGATGTCGGGGTCGCCGATCCGCCAGTAGCTGGTCTGCAATCCTTCAGCGAGGGCGACGACCGTTCCGCCGGGGTGGTCGGCGAGAAACGCCCGTGATGCCGGCGATCGGGAACGAGATCAGCACGGCCGGGCCGGTGACGGAATGCGCGACCGAGCCGGCGAGTGAGAAGACGCCTGCGCCGATGATGCCGCCGACGCCGATCGCGGTGAGTTGCCACAGGCCGAGCGATTTGGTCAGACGCTCGTCGGGCGGAGTGTCGTCCTCGACCTCGGTGAGGGGTTTGCGGCGCAGCATTTGGGTGCGCAACTTGTCCATCGACATTGCCGGGCTCCGCTTCCCAGTGGGGTGAGATGCGGTATCTCACTCAATCACCTTTCGGGGCCCGCGTGGGCGAGGAACACGGTACCGGGTGGCCGCCATCACCCTTGCGAGAATACGGTAGGGGGGTATGGTAGTTCTCAGAGACGACATCGACACCCCGAAGAGAGGCAGACTCGTGAGCACCTCGAGCGTCACCGTCAGCGGCATGACCTGCAACCACTGCGTGTCCTCGGTCACCGAGGAGATCAGCGCACTTCCCGGCGTCACCAACGTCAACGTCGATCTGACCACCGGCAAGGTCGTCATCGACAGCACCACCGACCTCGATCCGAGTGCTGTCGCGGGCGCTGTCGAAGAAGCCGGATATTCCGTCGCCGGCTGAGCCGGCAACTCCGACGCGGCCGGCTGGGCCGGCACCTCCGACGCGGCCGGCGAAGCCGGCGACTCCAACGCGACCGGCTGAGCCGGCGACTCCACCACAGGAGACCCATCATGAACGCAACCGGCAAGTTCGCCGGATTCACCGTCGGCCTCGTCGTGATCTTCGGCGCCGCGCTCGCACTCGGGTCGGTTGCCGGCCCGGACGTGGCCGAGCCCGCCGCGCACACGGCCGAGGACGACGGGCACGGAGCGGGAGGCCACGATGCCGCCGCCGACCCGACCCCGGGAGGACTGACGCCCACTGCGGACGGCTACACCCTCGAACTCGCATCCGACCAGGTCACCGCCGGTGCCGCGGTCCCGGTGCAGTTCCGGATCACGAACCCCTCGGGGGTACCCGTGACGGACTACACCGTCGAGCACGAGAAACTGCTGCACCTGATCGTCGTCCGCCGGGACCTCGCCGGATTCCAGCACGTGCACCCGACGCTCGACGCTGCCGGAACGTGGAGCGTCCCCCTCGACCTCACCCGCGGCGGCGACTATCGCGTGTTCGCGGACTTCACCACGGCGGGCGGCGAAGGCGTCACCCTGGGCACGGACCTGCGCGTCGCGGGCACCTACGACCCGCAGGAACTGCCGACTCCCGCAGCGACCGCCACCGTGGACGGGTACACCGTCACGCTCGACGGCGCGCTGCGACCGGGAGAGACGTCGAACGTGACCCTCTCGGTGAGCCGCGACGGGCAGCCGGTCACCGATCTGCAGCCCTACCTCGGCGCATACGGTCACCTGGTGGCGCTGCGCACCACCGACCTCGGATACCTGCACGTGCACCCGGACGGACATCCAGGCGACGGCGTCACCGCGGCGGGCCCGGGGATCGACTTCGCCGTCACCGCACCCAGCGCGGGCGACTACCGGCTGTTCCTGGACTTCCAGCACGCCGGCGCCGTCCACACCGCGGAGTTCACCGCCTCCGCCGGACCGGAGGAGAAGTGATGACCCGCGGGACCGACATTGCTGCACCGCCCGATTCCCAGATCGAACTGGCCATCGGCGGGATGACCTGTGCGTCGTGCGCCAACCGCATCGAGCGCAAGCTGAACAAACTGGACGGCGTCACCGCGACCGTCAACTACGCGACGGAGAAGGCCCGCGTCCATTACGACGCCGCCGACGTCTCGCCCGAAGACCTGGTCGCCACGGTCGAGCAGGCCGGGTACACGGCGCGACTGCCCGAGGTGAAGCCCCCGGCCCCGGAGGAAGAGGACCCGGCGGCGGAACTGCGGCAGCGGCTGCTCGCGTCGGCGGTGCTGACGGTGCCCGTCATCGCGATGGCGATGATCCCGGCGCTGCAGTTCACGAACTGGCAGTGGCTCTCGCTCACCCTCGCGGCCCCGGTCGTGGTCTGGGGTGCGTGGCCGTTCCACAAGGCCGCCTGGACGAACCTGCGGCACGGCACCGCGACCATGGACACCCTGGTGTCGATGGGCACACTGGCCGCGTTCGGCTGGTCGCTGTACGCACTGTTCTGGGGCACCGCCGGCATGCCGGGGATGACGCACCCGTTCGAGCTCACGATCGCGCGGGTCGACGGCACCGGCAACATCTATCTGGAGGCCGCGGCCGGCGTCACCACGTTCATCCTCGCCGGCCGCTTCTTCGAGGCCCGCGCCAAACGGCGGGCGGGAGCGGCGCTGCGGGCGCTGCTCGAACTGGGGGCCAAGGAAGTGTCGGTGCTGCGTGATGGCACCGAACAGCTGATCGGCATCGACCAGCTCGACGTCGGCGACCTCTTCGTGGTCCGTCCCGGCGAGAAGATCGCCACCGACGGCGTCGTCGTCGAAGGTTCGTCGGCGGTGGACGCGTCGATGCTGACCGGTGAATCCGTGCCGGTCGAGGTGTCGCCGGACTCCCAGGTGGCGGGTGCGACGGTCAACGTCGGCGGCCGAATCGTGGTTCGCGCCAGCCGGATCGGAGCCGACACGCAGCTCGCGCAGATGGCGTGGATGGTCGAGGACGCGCAGACCGGCAAGGCCGAGGTGCAACGCCTGGCCGACCGAATCTCCGGCATCTTCGTCCCGATCGTGATCGCGTTGTCGGTCGCGACCCTCGGTTTCTGGATCGGCACCGGCGGTTCGATCGCCGCCGCGTTCACCGCAGCGGTCGCCGTCCTGATCATCGCGTGCCCGTGTGCGCTCGGACTCGCCACCCCGACCGCCCTCATGGTGGGCACGGGACGCGGGGCCCAGCTGGGCATCCTGATCAAGGGACCGGAAGTTCTGGAATCGACACGGCGGGTCGACACCGTGGTGGTCGACAAGACCGGAACCGTCACCACCGGCACGATGTCGCTGCACGACGTGGTCGCCGCGGACGGTCAGGACGAGGAGCAGGTGCTCCGGTACGCCGGCGCGCTCGAGGACGCGTCCGAGCACCCCATCGCGCGGGCGATCACCCGCGGCGCGAAGGAGCGGCTGACGACGCTCCCCGCAGTCGAACAGTTCACCAACATCGCCGGGCTCGGCGTCCAGGGCATGATCGACGGACACGCGGTGGTCATCGGCCGCGCGAAACTGCTCCGCGACTGGTCGCTGCAGCTCACCACGGAACTCCAGCGCGTCGTCGACGCGGCGGAATCGGAGGGCAAGACCGCCGTCGGGATCGGCTGGGACGGAAAGGCGCGCGGCGTGCTCGTGGTCGCCGACACCGTGAAGCCGACGTCACGCGAGGCGGTGGCGCAGTTCCGCGAACTGGGCCTCACCCCGATCATGCTCACCGGCGACAACACTTCCGCGGCCCGGGCCATCGCCGCCCAGGTCGGCATCGGCGAAGTCGTCGCGGAGGTACTGCCCCAGGACAAGGTCGACGTGATCAAGCGTCTGCAGGCCGACGGCAAGGTGGTCGCGATGGTCGGCGACGGGGTCAATGACGCCGCCGCCCTCGCACAGGCCGACCTCGGTCTCGCCATGGGAACCGGGACGGACGTGGCCATCGAGGCCAGCGACCTCACGCTGGTACGCGGCGACCTCCGGGCCGCGGCCGACGCGATCCGGTTGTCGCGCAGGACGTTGAGCACGATCAAGGGCAACCTGTTCTGGGCCTTCGCCTACAACGTCGCGGCGTTGCCGCTGGCCGCGGCGGGCCTGCTCAACCCCATGTTGGCGGGTGCCGCCATGGCATTCTCATCGGTGTTCGTCGTGAGCAACAGCCTGCGACTGCGCCGCTTCCAGCCCCTGACCACTCCCACCCGAGGGGAACACTCATGACCGAGCAACCGACCACCACCGACCACGCTGACGAGCACACCACCGGCCACGGGTACATCAGCGCCAAGGACGACTACCTGAAGCGCCTGCGCCGCATCGAGGGCCAGGCGCGGGGTCTGCAGCGGATGGTCGAGGACGAGAAGTACTGCATCGACATCCTCACCCAGGTCTCCGCGATGACCAAGGCGCTGCAGGCCGTGGCGCTGGGTCTGCTCGAAGACCACATCAGCCACTGCGTCGTCGACGCCGCCGTCGCGGGCGGCACCGAGGCCGACGCGAAGATCAAGGAAGCCACCGACGCCATCGCACGACTGGTGCGTTCCTGAAAACCTGACCACGAGAGCAGCTTCCGAGGGAGCAGGCATGTCTCACGATCATCAGCAGCAGGAAGTGGAACAGGTCCGGGACACCGGGCACGCCGGGCACGGTGAGCACGCGGATCGGCATGCCGGTCACGGTGCGCACGGTGAGGTGTTCCGGCAGAAATTCTGGATCAGTCTCGCGCTGTCGGTGCCGGTGGTGGTGTTCAGCCACATGTTCGCCGACCTCCTCGGCTACACCGTCCCCGACTTCCCCGGTGCGTCGTGGATTCCGCCGGTGGTCGGCACCGCCATCTTCTTCTACGGCGGCGCGCCGTTCCTCACCGGCGCGTGGGGTGAGCTGAAATCGCGGCGGCCCGGCATGATGCTGCTGATCGGCATGGCGATCACGGTTGCGTTCCTCGCGTCGTGGGTGACGACCCTGCAGATCGGCGGGTTCAACCTCGACTTCTGGTGGGAGCTGGCGCTTCTCATCGTCATCATGCTCCTCGGACACTGGCTGGAGATGCGGGCGCTGGGGTCGGCGTCCGGTGCCCTCGACGCGCTCGCCGCCCTGCTGCCGGACACCGCCGACAGGGTCACCGACGACGGCATCACCGAGGTGCCCGTCTCCGAACTCGCCACCGGCGACCTCGTGCTGGTGCGGGCCGGTGGCCGCATCCCGGCCGACGGCACCGTCGAGGACGGCCGCGCGGAGGTCGACGAATCGATGATCACCGGCGAATCCAACCCTGTCCCACGGTCGGTCGGCGACACCGTGGTGGCCGGCACGGTCGCCACCGACAGCGCGCTGCGGATCCAGGTGGGCGCGGTGGGGGAGGACACCGCCCTCGCCGGGATCCAGCGACTGGTCGCCGACGCGCAGTCGTCCTCGTCCCGGGCGCAGGCCCTCGCCGACCGCGCCGCGGCATTCCTGTTCTACTTCGCCTCGATTGCAGGGCTTCTCACGTTCGTGGTGTGGTCGCTGCTCGGCAACGTGGACGAGGCCGTGGTGCGGACCGTCACCGTTCTGGTGATCGCCTGCCCGCACGCACTCGGCCTGGCGATACCGCTCGTGATCGCCATCTCCACCGAACGCGCCGCGAAGGCCGGTGTCCTGGTGAAGGACCGGCTGGCGCTCGAACGCATGCGCAACGTCGACGTCGTCCTGTTCGACAAGACCGGCACCCTCACCCAGGGCAGACACGTCGTCACCGGCGTCGTCACCACCGCGGGTGTCACCGAGGCCGAACTGCTCGCGCTTGCCGGCGCCGTGGAGGCCGACAGCGAGCACCCGGTCGCCCGGGCCATCGTCGCCGAGGCCGGCGCGAATGTGCCCGGGGACGAGCGGCGAACCGCGTCCGACTTCCGGTCACTGCCCGGACGGGGGGTGCGCGCGAACGTCGACGGCACACCCGTCGAGGTCGGGGGTCCGGCGATGCTCACCGAACTGAACGTCACTGTTCCCGACGACGTTGCCGCGCAGACGACACGGTGGGTCGAACGCGGCGCCTCGGTCCTGCACGTGGTCCGCGACGGGCGGGTGCTCGGGGCGCTGGCGCTCGAGGACGCCGTCCGCGAGGAGTCGAGGCAGGCGATCGACGCCCTGCACGCGCGCGGCGTGAAGGTCGCGATGATCACCGGAGACGCCCGTCAGGTGGCCGACGCCGTCGCCGCCGACCTCGGGATCGACGAAGCGTTCGCCGACGTGCTGCCGGAGAACAAGGACGCCGAGGTCGCCGCACTCCAGGCACGCGGTCACCGCGTCGCGATGGTCGGCGACGGCGTCAACGACGCGCCCGCACTCGCCCGCGCCGACGTCGGCGTCGCGATCGGCGCCGGCACCGACGTCGCCATCGAATCGGCGGGTGTCGTCCTCGCCGCCGACGACCCCCGCGCCGTGCTCTCGATCATCGACCTGTCGCAGGCCAGCTACCGCAAGATGTGGCAGAACCTGGTGTGGGCCACCGGATACAACGTCATCGCCGTCCCCCTGGCCGCCGGGGTCCTCGCGTTCGCCGGGGTCGCGATCTCACCCGCGGTCGCGGCGATCCTGATGTCCGTCTCCACCATCGTCGTCGCCCTCAACGCGCAGCTGCTGCGCCGACTCGATCTGGATCCGGAACGGCTGGCGCGGAAGTGATCACGGTGACGACGGGTTCGGTGATTCGGTGGAGCGCGGACACCAGCCCGCCGACTGTGTCGGTGACCGCCGCGATGTAGGCGTCGGGGCGGATGACCCAGACCTCGCCGGGCTTCGCGTCCAACGTGGCGGTGAGGACGCCGGTGGTGTCGATCTCCGACAGCCGGACGAGGCGGATCGGCGTGTGCACCGCTGCGAGGGCCGCGCTGCGGATCACGTCGACGTCCACACCCTCACCCGCGAGAAGCAGGATGCCGTGCCGGGCGATGGCGCGGAGCCGGCTGCCGTCACCGCCGCGCAACGTCACCGGGGTATCGGGCAGGAGGATTCCCGGCGCGGCGGCCGGGGTGCGGCCTCGCTCGGGGCGCCCCGCGAACGGCCGTTCCGGATCGATTGTGGTCAAGGGGGATTCGATGTACCAGAACGGCTCGGCGAGGCGGCCGCTGTCGACGTGTGCCCGGGCCTGCGGGTCGGTGAGCGCCGCGGTGAGCACGTCGCGCCGGTGCCGGTGCTGGTGTTCGGACTGCGGGACGAGGAAATCCATCGTCGCCGTGGTGACCGCGATGTTCTCGACGGCCGCCGCGTGCCGCTCGGTGTGATACGTCTCGAGCAGCGACTCGTCGGCCCAGCCCCGCAGGACGAACGCGAGCTTCCACGCGGCGTTCTCGGCGTCGGCGACACCGGAATTCAGGCCTCGCGCCCCGAACGGCGACACGATGTGCGCGGCGTCCCCGGCCAGCAGCACCCGGTCGACGCGCATCCGGTTCGCGACCCGGGAGTGAAAGCGGTACACCGATTTCCACACGATCCGGTAGTCGGTGTCGCCGATGATCTTCCGGATCCGCGCGTCCAGCGCACCCGACTCCTCCTCGGTCTCGAGGTCGTACTCGCCGGGCACCTGCCAGTCGATGCGGAACGTCGAGTCCGGGCACGGGTGGATGAGCACCTGCCTGCCCGGGTTCCACTCCGGGTCGAAGTAGAAGCGGCGCTCGTCGGCCCAGCCCGGAATGTCGGCGGCGATGTCGCAGATCAGGAACTTGTCGTCGAACGAACGACCGTCGAACGTGACACCCAGCTGCCGCCGGATCGCGCTGCCCCGCGACCCCACGGCCACCACCGCGTAGTCCGACGTGACGGTCTTCTCCCCGGAGCCGGTGCGGCAGGTGACGGTCACGCCGGTGTCGTCCTGATCCACCGACGTGGCCTCGTATCCCCACCGGACGTCGATCGACGGCGTGGCCGCGATCCGCTCGTCGAGCAGTTCCTCGGTCCGCGCCTGGGAGATGTTGACGAACGGCGGGAACGACGAGACGCCGCGGTCGACGAACGTCTGCGCGAACAGTTCGTGGTCGCGGTGGAAGGTGCGGGCGCACCCCCACGTCACGCCCTCGTCGGCCAGCCGCCTGCCGACGCCGATCGCGTCCCACACCTCGAGGACGTCCCGCTGCTGGCAGATGGCCTTCGATCCGATCGGGTCACGCTCGGCCCGTGCGTCGAGCAACGTCACCGGTATTCCCCAGCGCGCCAACAGCAACGCCGTCGTCTGCCCCACCGGGCCGTTGCCCACGACGGTGACCGTGCCGCCGCGGGTGTGTCGTCTTCCCATGATCCTCGCCTTGTCAGTGTGAAACGGTGACGGACGTCAACCCTGTGAAACGGTGACGGACGTCAGCCCTGTGAAACGGTGACGGACGTCAGCCCTGCAACTGGTCCCAGACCTCGCGGTCACGCTCGGCGGTCCAGATGACGGGCCGCTCGATGCCCGACAGTTCGTCCCACACGCGGGAGACGTCGAAGGGGAGGCAGTGTTCGAAGATCGGCCAGTGCCCGTACTGCTCGTTCAGTGCGGCGTGGGTGGCTTCGAACGCCTCCTTGAGGGTGCCACCGCGCTGCTGGACGGCACCGACCTCGGCCAGCATGACCTCGATGAAGTGGCGGGTCTGCTCGATCGCGGCGTCGACGGCCTCCCGACCGTGGGAGACGGCGCCGCGTCCGCCGATCAGGACCTCAGCGCCGAGCTCCTTGATCCGGTCGAGGGTGCCGGTGGACCAGTCGCGGTGGAAGGCGTCACCGGTGTAGAGCGCGGCCTGAGCCTCCACGAGGTCGCCGGCGAAGAGGATCTTCTGCTTCGGCAGCCACGCGGTGATGTCGCCCTCGGTGTGTCCGCGGCCGAAGTGCTGGAGAACCAGGTCGCCGCGTCCGCCCCCGAGGTCGATGGTGAGCTTGTCGGCGAACGTCAGGGTGGGCCACGTCAGTCCGGGCACCGAGTCGGCCGCTTTGGCCAGGCGCGGCATGCGTCCGAATTCGCTTGCCCAGTCTTCTTTTCCACGCTCCTCGATGAGCGCGCGGGTGGTCTCGTGCGAGACGATGGTCTCGGCGTCGAACGCGGCCGCACCGAGAACGCGGACGGCGTGGTAGTGCGAGAGCACCAGGTACCGGACCGGCTTGTCGGTGTGCTCGCGTAGCTTGCGCAGCCAGTCCTGGGCGGCCACCGGGGTGGCGAGCGCCTCGAAGCAGACGACGAAGTCCTCGCCCTCGATGGCGCCGATGTTGGGATCCCCCTCGGCGGTGAGGGCGTACACGCCGTCGGCGAGGACCTCGAGGGTCTGTTCCTTCTCACCGAGGTCGGCCGACGAAGCGAAGCTCGTGGGGCTCATGCGATCCACCTAACTAATCAAAGGTTTGATTGATGGTGGACACAGTAACCCGGATCACAAAATAATGAAAGCCTTGATCAAAAATTGGCCCCTGGACTCCGCGCCCCGACCGAACCAACGGGACGCTCGTTCGATCTGACGCAACGAGCGTCCCGTTCGTCGCGGAGGGGGGCGATCGGGGGGCGACAGGGGTGGGTCGGCATCACCCCGCGAGCAGTACGCCGACCAGGGCGATCGATGCCACCCAGACGGTGGAGATGCCTGCGAGCACGAAGGGTCGTGCGCCGACCTTCTTGATCGTGGCGATCTGGACGCCGGCACCGAGGGCGAACATCGCGGCGGTGAGGAGACCGGTCTGCACGATCTTGGCGTCGGCGAGCAGGCCCTCGGGCAGCAGGCCGGACGATCGCAGGCCGACGCAGACGAGGAACGCGAGGACGAAGAGCGGGACGAGCGGGGGCCGCTTCACGTCGGCGTCGGTGCCGGCGAGCTTGCGCTGGCGCACGCTGAGGACGGCCATGACCGGGGCGAGCATGAGGACTCGCGCGAGTTTGACGACCGCGGCGACGCCGAGGGCGGCACCGCCGATCGCGCCGCCCGCGGCGACGACCTGCGCGACCTCGTGGATGGAGCCGCCCGCCCACAGGCCGGCGTCGGTGTCGGAGAGTCCCAGCGCCCGCGACAGCAGCGGGATCGCGGGGATCATGAGCGTGCCGAAGATGACGACGAGCGCGACCGCGGTGATCACCTCTTCCTCGTCGGCGTCGACGACACCGTCCACCGCCGCGACGGCGGCCGCACCGCAGATCGAGAATCCGCAGGCGATGAGCAGGCGCTGGGTCCAGCTGAGGCCGAGCAGCTTGCCCACGAACATCGTTCCCACGATGCCGAGACAGACGATCGAGACGACCACGACAATGACGCCCCAGCCCAGTCCGAGGATGTCGCTCAGCATCAACTGGAGTCCGAGGAGGGCGATGCCCACCCGCAACAGCTTCTTGGCAGAGAACTGCAGTCCTGGGCGCAGGCGTTCGGGCAGATGCACGACGTTCGACAGAACGGCACCGAGCACGATGGCGATGAGCAGCGGGCTCACCGTCGGAAGGAACCGGCCGACACCCATGGCGACGGCGGTGGCGACGGCGCACAGCACCAGACCCGGCAGGAGAGCGGCCGTGGCGGTCTGCAGTCGCGGCAGCGTTGCCGGGCTCTCGACGCGCCGTTCCTCGGACTTCGATTCGCTCAGTTGACTACTCATGGATCCACGGTCCGTCACCGCGGCCGTCTCCGGTAGCCGTCATCTCGACATACACATATATCAATGTGATATGTCTTGCGCCGGGGTCATATACTCGATGCATGTCCCGCAGATGGCCCGAGTTCCCCGTTCTCGAGTTGCTCGTGGGCGTCGACGACCACGGAAGCCTCAGCGCTGCCGCCAGACTCGCCGGAATGGCGCAGCCGAATGCGAGTCGCGCCATCAAGCAACTCGAGCGCCAGTTCGGCATGACACTGCTGCAGCGCAGCCCGACGGGCTCGATACTGACACCGCAGGGAACCGTGATCGCGCACTGGGCGCGCCGGGTGCTCTCCGACACGCGCCGGCTGCTCGACGTCGCCGAGGGATTGCGCGCGGAACGCGCCGCCGAGTTGACGGTGGGCGCGAGCATGACAGTCGCGGAACACCTGATGCCGGGGTGGCTGGGGCAGTTTCGCCGTTTGCACTCCGACGTAACCATTCACCTGCAGGTACACAACTCGACTCAGGTGTTCGAGCGGATCGACAGCAGGATCTGCGACGTCGGGTTCGTCGAATCGCCGACGGTACCCCGACCGTTGAAGAGTCTCACGGTCGCGCGTGACCGGCTGGTCGTCGTCGTTCACCCCACCCATCCGTGGGCACGGCGACGGAAGGCGCTGTCCGTCGCCGAGTTGGCGCTGACACCGCTCCTGGCCCGCGAGCCGGGATCCGGAACGCGGACCACCCTCGACGTGGCATTGCAGGAATACGACCGGGCGGCACCGCTTCTCGAGCTGGGCAGCGCCGCCGCGATTCGCACCAGCGTGCTGGCCGGGGTCGGTCCCGCGGTGATGAGCACCCTGGCGGTGGCGGAGCAGGTCGGCGCCGGAGAGCTGAAGGTGATCGACGTCGACGGTCTCGAACTCGACAGGGTGCTGCGCGCCGTGTGGCGGGGCGCGCGTCAGCTCGACGGTCCCGCAGGCGAACTGGTGCGTCTGGTCCGCCGGGTCGGTGCCGAACCGTGAGCAGCTGTCACCCGAGAATGCAGGTCGCCGCACCGGCGGCGATCACCAGTGCGATGACCGCGGAACGGAACACCCCCGGCGGAAGTCGGCGGGCGATCGCCAGCCCGATGACGTTGCCGATCAGCGCGGCCCCGACGAAGACCGGGAGTCGCGGCCAGAACATCGATTCCGTGATTTCGTCGTGGAACCACAGTACCGCGAGCGCCATCACGTTCGCGACGATGAAATAGCCTGCGAGATCGGCAATGAAGGCCATCGGTGGCAACCGCGCGCGCATCAGCAACAGGACCGGTGGCGGTCCGTTGAGCGACGTCGTCGTTCCGAGGTACCCACCCACGGAACCGGTGAGGACGTGCGCGGTCGTGGAGGGCGCACGTGTGGCTTCCGCCCGGTTGGGGAGCGCCATCGCAAGCCCGCACAACATCACCACGACTCCCGCTGCCGGCTTCAGATACTGCTCCGGCAGCGAACCGAGCGTGACCGCGCCCAGCCAGGCGCCGGGCAGGCTGCCACCGCCGAGCAGCGCCACCCGTCCCCACGTGATGTGTTCTCGCAACTGATACGCGGCGCCGATCCGCGTGATCAGGCCCGCCACCAGATTGACGAATACCACTTCGGGAACGGCGAATCCGACCATCAGCATCACCGGCGTCGCGATCAGTGCCGTCCCGAACCCGGTGGCGCCGCCGATGACCGACGCGATGCCGATACACAGGGCACCGATGAGGAGCATCGTCATCGCGGCTTCCTTCCCGATCCGGTGGCACGTTCCCGTGCAGGTCTGATATTCAGGTGGCCAAGGATTGGACTGCGCTCACCAGAGCCATCAGTTCGATGTCGCTGCCGGTGCACCCGCGGGACAGGTCGTTCCACGGTGCGGCCAAGCCTTGCAGGATGGGACCCAAGGCTATTGCACCACCGAGCCGCTGAGCAATCTTGTACCCGATGTTGCCGGCATCGAGATTGGGGAAGACCAACACGTTCGCCCGGCCGGCGACCCGTGAACCGGGCGCCTTGGACGCGCCGATCTCGGCGACCAGCGCGGCATCGAATTGCAGGTCACCGTCCACGTGCAACTGCGGGTCCCGGACGCGCACCAGTTCCGCGGCCTCGCGGACCTTCTCCACTCGCGGGTGGCTGGCGCTGCCCTGGGTGCTGAACGACAGCATCGCCGCGATCGGCGTCTGCTCGGTGAGCTGGAAGTGGGTGGCGCTGGCGGCCAGCGCGATCTCGACCAGTTCCTCGACCGTGGGGTCGGGTACGACGGCGCAGTCGGAGAACGTCAACTGCCTGCCGTCCGACAGCAACATCAGGAACGAGCTCGACAGGATGCTCGAACCCGGCGCGAGACCGACGATGCGCAGTCCGGCCCGCAGCACGTCGGACGTCGGCCTGCTCGCACCCGCGACGCAGGCGTCGACCACTCCGGCGCGCAGTGCCGCTGCGGCGAGGCACACCGGGTCGGACAGCGCCGACTCGATCCGGTCGGGGTACCTGGCGAATCCCGATTCGACGGCGTCACGGATCGCGGGGTCGGCGGCCGCCTCGGCGAGGTCGACGACGAGTTCCTCGGCCAGTGGGATACCCGCGGCCTCGGCGATGCGCCGGATGACGTCCCGCCGCCCGAACAGCCGCGGGGAGACGACACATTTGTGGTGCAGATGGTGGGCCGCACGTATCGCGCGCTCGTCTTCTCCGTCCGCCAGACCGACGATGCGGTTCTCCCCGCGCAGGGTGGCGATCCAGTGGTCGATCAGCGACGAATCATTCAGTCGTGCAGCGTCGGTGGGTGGTACAGCGGTGACGCCCGGGGCCATGGCCTCGCTCTCCCATCACTACGAAGAAGGGTGGCGGTCGTCGATCTCGACGACCGCCACCCGCTGGAACTCGGGGAAGGTACCGTTCCTACGGCTGGATTGCCTTTTCGATGTCGGTGAGCATGCTGTCGATGCCGTGGAGCAGTTCCGAGAGCACCTCGTCGTCGGCGACGAGGGGCGGCGAGATCATCAGCATCGTGGCACCCCGGTCGTCGCCGCGGAGAATCACCTTGGTGCGGGCGAACGCCTCCGGCAGTACCTTGCGCAACACCGTCAGCGATTCCTGCTCGGTGAACTCGCGGCCGCTGTCGCTGTCGGCCATCAATTCGATCGCGTAGAAGAATCCGGTGCCGCGCACGTCCTTGACGCAGCGGTGCGCGCTCATCAGCGAGTCGAGTGCCGACTTCAACTTCGGGCCGCGCGCGGTGACGTTGCCCAGCACGTTCTCGTCGCGCATCGCGGTGATGTTCGCGACCGCCACCGCCGTCGACACCGGGTGCCCGCCCCACGTCGCGCCGTGGGTGAACACGCCGCCCTTGGGCGAATCGTAGAGCTCGCGAACCAGCTGCTCACGCACGATCAGGCCGCCGAGCGGGGCGTATCCGGACGTGGAGCCCTTCGCGAACGTGATCATGTCGGGCACCACACCGGTGAGCCCGTGCCCGAACCAGTGCCCGAGGCGGCCGAACGAGCAGATCACCTCGTCGGAGACCAGCAGGATCCCGTGCTTGTCGCACAGCGCGCGCAGCGCAGACCAGTATCCGTCCGGCGGAACCAGGGCGCCGCGCCCGTTCTGAACCGGCTCGGCGAACACGGCGGCGATGGTGTCGGCACCCTCTTCCTCGATGACGGCTTCGATCGCGGCGATGCAGTCGAGCTCGTTCGCCGGGCCGCAGTCGCCGAGGTAACCGAGGGTGTTGGGCACGGAACGAACCCCGGGCAGCAGCGGGCCGAACGGGTCTTTGATCTTGGGCAGCTGAGTTACCGAGAGCGCGCCGAGAGTGGTTCCGTGGTACGCCATCTCGCGGCTGATGATCTTGGTTCGCTGAGGGTTGCCCTGGCTGCGGTGGTACTGCCGGGCGAACTTCACGGCCGTCTCCACGGCCTCGGATCCCGAGTTGACGAAGAAGGTCGTCCCGAGGTCGCCGGGTGCCAGGTCGGCGATGAGCGCGGACGCCTCGATCGCGGGGATGTGGGCGCTGCCCCAGTTGGAGGCGTAGGCGAGCGTCCCGATCTGCTCGCTCGCCGCCTTGGCGATGTCGTCGCGGCCGTGACCGATGTTCACGCAGAACAGGCCTGCCAGACCGTCGAGGAAACGGTCCCCCTCGGTGTCGATCAGATAGCTTCCCTCGCCACGAACGAACACCGGAAAGTCGCTTTCCCAGGTGTCCTTACGGGTGAAATGAGGTCCGAGGTGCCGGCGGGCCCGTGCTCGCAATTCGGTGACGTCCACGACCATCTCCTTTGTTGTCGAATGGCTGTGATCCACAACATACCGACGGCGCAGACTGCAGGTCAGGGCCAGAAGAGCGGTATTCGATGGGTCCAGTCTGGTCCCCGTAGACGGCGCTCAACTGGTCCTTCTGGTCCCATGCCAGAGTGATCCAGACTTCGGTATCGCTCGGGCACCACGACGTGTGGTCGGAGCGGCGAACAGCCCCAGCTAACGGAGGTCTCAGATGAGGATCGGTATCCCCAAGGAAGTCAAGAACCACGAGTACCGGGTGGCGGCCACTCCCGCCGGCGTCCACGAAATGGTCGCCCACGGGCACGACGTGTTCGTGGAACGCGGTGCGGGGGAGGGCTCGTCGATCGGCGACGACGCCTATGGTGCCGCCGGCGCGAAGATCCTCGACTCCGCCGATGCGGTGTGGCAGAGCGCGGAACTGCTGCTCAAGGTCAAGGAGCCCATCGCGGAGGAATACCACCGGATGCGTTCGGACCTCACGTTGTTCACGTACCTGCACCTCGCTGCGGGTGAGGAGTGCACCCGGGCACTGCTCGCCGCAGGCACCAATTCCGTTGCATACGAGACCGTTCAGCTTCCCGACGGTTCACTGCCGCTGCTGTTCCCGATGAGCGAGGTCGCCGGCAGGCTCGCACCGCTCGTCGGTGCGCAAGCACTCATGCGCCCGGAGGGTGGCCGCGGCGTACTGATCGGCGGTGTATCCGGTGTGTCCCCGGCTCGCGTCGTCGTGATCGGTGCCGGCGTCTCGGGCATGAACGCCGTCGCCGTCGCCGCAGGCACCTGGGCCGATGTGGTCCTGTTCGACAAGAACGTCGACAAGCTGCGCGCCGCCGACCGGATGTACCAGGGCCGGATCCGCACCCTCGCCGCGAACGCCTACTCGATCGAGCAGGAGGTCATGCAGGCCGACCTCGTCATCGGTGCCGTGCTCGTCCCGGGCGCCAAGGCACCGAAGATCATCTCGAACTCGCTGGTCTCGCGGATGAAGCCGGGCAGCGTCCTCGTCGACATCGCGATCGACCAGGGTGGTTGCTTCGAGGATTCGCGTCCCACCACCCACGCGGAGCCCACGTTCAAGGTTCACGACTCGGTGTTCTACTGCGTGGCGAACATGCCGGGAGCGGTGCCTCACACGTCGACGTACGCACTCACCAACGTGACCTTGCCGTACACCCTGCAGATCGCCGAGAAGGGCCTCGCCCGCGCTGCCAGGGAGAATGCCGCACTCCGCGCCGGTGTCAGCACCGTCGCCGGGCGCCTGACGAACGATGCCGTCGGCGCCGCACTGGGGATCGAGTCGGTCAGCGTCGACGACGCGCTCAACCTGGTTTGATTTCGCCGCCGGCCCGGCATACTGAGAAGTGCTCGTTCGAGAACTTCTCGGCGTGCCGGGTCGGCCTACATCTGGCCACTCTTGGATCCACAGGAGGCGATGCGTGCCGAGAACACTGATCGAGGTCGACCGCAACTCCGCCGAACCGCTCTACCGCCAGGTTCGACGGGCGATCGAACACGGCATCGCCAACGGACTGTTCGATCCACGCCACCGCCTTCCGAGTTCGCGGGAACTCGCGGTCGATCTGGCGATCTCACGGAACACGATCAACCTGGCGTATCAGGAACTGATCGCCGAGGGACTCGTTCAAAGCCACCAGCGCTCGGGCATGTTCGTCAATCCCGACATGATCGAGACGCTGGCATCGGACGCCCGCGCGACCATTCCGCGCATCGACTGGTCGTCCCGTATCCGGCGTTACCCCGACGCCGACGTCCCGCACATCGAGAAGAACGTCGACTGGCACAGCTACCCGTACCCGTTCCTGGCCGGGCAGATCGACATCCGCAGTTTCCCCGCCCGCGCATGGGTGCGGTGTCTCCGCGACGCGCTGTACCAACCCCACGCCTACGCGAGCCTCCAGGACAGTGTCGGTGCGGACGACCCGATGCTGATCGACATGATCCGCCAGCATCTGCTGCCCTCGCGCGGCATCGAGGCGAGTGCGGACGAAGTTCTGGTGACGGTCGGTTCCCAGCAGGGGCTGGACCTCGTCGGCCGGGTGCTGCTCGGACCCGAGGATCGGGTTGCCATCGAAAACCCCGGCTATCTCGATGCGCGACACATCTTCCTGCGCACCGGCGCCCAGGTGTACGGCATCGACGTCGACGATCGCGGCCTGCGCCCGCCGGAGACTCTCCGCGGCACGGACCTGATGTATCTGACGCCGAGCCATCACCATCCGACCAACGCGACGCTCGGCATCGACCGTCGTCAGCGTCTGCTGCAGCTCGCCGCGGAGTCCGGCACCGTGATCGTGGAGGACGACTACGACAGCGAGTTCCGCTATCACGGCAGTCCCAGCCCGGCGCTGAAGGCGCTCGATTCCAGTGGCGACGCCGTGTATCTCGGCACGTTCTCGAAGTTCCTGGCCCCGGGCCTGCGTCTGGGCTACCTCGTCGGGCCCGCGGACCTGGTGCGCGAACTGCGGAAGGCCCGGCGGTACGTGCTCCGACATCCACCGGGTCACCAGCAACGGGCCCTGGCCATGCTCATCGACAGCGGGGAGTACCACCGCGCGCTGCGCCACCACCGCACCCAGATGAAACACAAATGGGAGCGGCTGTGCGCGGCCGTCGACAAGTACCTCCCGTGGCCACAGGAGCCGTATCCGCCCGGTGGCGTCAGCTTGTGGATGACCGGCCCGGAGAACCTCGACTGCCGGGTGCTCGTGCGCGAGGCGGAGGCCCGCGGTGTGCTCATCGAACGGGGCGACATCTTCTTCACACAACCGGTCCCGCCCCGCAACCACTTCCGCATCGGCTACGGCGCGATCCCGCTGCGTTCCATCGAAGAAGGCATCGCGCTCCTCGGCCAGGCGTGCCAGGCGAGTTTCCGCTTTGGCAGGTAGACCCGACAACACCCGCGCCCCGGCCGCACCTGCAGGACGTCCTTGCCCCGATCGCGGGGATGGCCCGGTGGCAGGCCAGTCCGGTTTCGTGGCGGGGTGGTCGGTGCCAGTCGGCTGCACGCACACTGCCGCCCAGACGGCGGCCTGTTCGGCCGGCTTCCTCGCAGCCGCAGTGGCCCACGGCCCGCGGTGAGAACGTATTCGGAGGCGCGTCGGCTCGGGGACTCTAGGGTGGTCAGCACATGACTACCGCAGAAGCATTGTTGGCCGGCCCACGTGGGCGTCGGATGCTCCTCGCCTACGCGAGAGACGCCGAACGAACTCTGCACTCCGAGTTCCGCAGTGACTTGTTCGATCACGCCGTATTTCTGGCGTCGTATCACCTCGAGTCCGGTCGGGAAGGTGCACGCGTGCTGTTCGGGCCCGGCGCTGAAGAGGCTCGGCGGACCGTCCTCACTGCAGACGATGTGGCGCACCGCCTGTCCCAGGTTCCGCTGCCCGAGGTGACGGCGGTTGCACTCCGTTCGGCCCTCGCCGACGCGGTGGACGCGGCGCGCTACTGGCAGGACCCGGACGGCGAAGATATCCTCGTCGCCGCCGAGCCGGTGCGCCGTGAGCTTCGACGGGTCGCCGAGCACATCGCACGATCCCCGCATACGCAGTGGTGGACGACGCCCGCTGCGACCGATCAGTGGTCGGTGGGCTGGAGTGAGGACGGTACGGATCCCGTTGACTCCACTACCGCAGAACTGTTGCGTGACTACCGTGATCGGACTGCCGCGGAGGAAGTGCGAGCAGAACGCGATCGTCCGGCGGATCCGTCGGCGAACTGGTCCGGCTGGTGGTGGTCGACTCCACCTACACGGTGTTCGTCCCGGCCGCTGTTCGACGGGACCCCGGCCGGCTTGTGGTTCGTCGAGGACAGCATGGGATGGGAGCGCGCCGTCACGCGACGAATGAACGTTCCCGCCAGCGCTCGCGTGTACGAGGTCGACGGTGCGCAGGCGTGGGCAGAACTGTGCAGACAGTTCTCCGTCGAGGTCACCGCGCAGAAACGACACGATTGGTACCGCACCACCGGACGTTCAGGACGATGGGTCATTCCGGACTGGCCGCGGCTCTCCGAACGGTACGAGGGCGTACATTTCACCGTGGCGGGATACCTCGCCGCGGCGGGCACCGCGATCACCGTCGACGCCGACACCGCGAGTGTCATCGCGGGATGGGCGCCCGACGACACCTACTGGCTCACCGATACCGTCAACCTCGACAGCGCCGACTCCCGAACCTGGGTGTGCGACACCAGTGGAAGACATCCTTCCTGGGTCGAAGAAGCGCACCGCTGAGGACTGCTGGCCCCTGTGCCGCAAGCGGATCCGCGAACGCGATGCCGGCGGACAGGCGGCACGCGACACTCAGTCCGGCATGATTGGGGGATGCCGGTGCTGATACGTCTCGGGTGGGTCGCTCTCGCTTCACTTTCAGCGGCGGTGTCGGCGGATTGGGCGCTCGGTCCGATGCTGTGGACCACCGAATGTCAGCTCGGCGAATTTCGGACTGAACTCATCGCCAGTTGGGACGAGTGCATTTCCTCAACGCTGTCGGATTACGGCAACACGCTGCTACTCGTCCTCGCCGTTCCGATCCTGCTCTGCTTGATTCCTGCCGTGCTCCCCCGTCTCGTCGTGGCTCGGACAGTTGTGACAGTTCTGGCAGCTATGAACGTGTTGTCGATCTTGAACTCTTTCAACGTGCTGCCAGGAAACAGCGACAGTGTCTATTGGTTCGCAACAGACGGCATCCCCATCACGATTGGCGCGACGATGAATCCGACCTCGGCTACTGGAGCATCGAACTCGTCAAGCGTGCTCCCGATCACGCTGCGTGCATCTGCGGCTGCGGTGGCCGTGAGCACCAACCATGAGTCTGTCGGCAAACTCCCCTCTGGATCCGGTGGAGCGGATCGTCGAACGCTCAGCCGCTGAAGATGCGACGGGGAAATCCCCGATCGAGTAGTGGATGGTCCAATTCCGCGACGCCCGGTTCGGGTACCGCCCCGACCATCCCGTCCTCGACTCGGTGAGCTTCACCGTCGCACGCGGCTACGTGGAACAGAACGCGCCCGCGATCTCGGGCACCGTCCGGGAGAACCTCACCCTCGCCGCCCCGGAGGTGACGGACGAGCAGTGCTGGGCGGCCCTGGACACCGTCAACCTGCGCGACCGGATCGACACCGAAACCGCGGCTTTGCACGCGCAGATCGGTGAGCACGGGATTCGCCTGTCCGGTGGCGAGCGGCAACGGTTCGGCGCCCAGCACGTGCCGTAGCGGTGGGCGCGGAGGATGTCCCGAGTTCCGTGGAGTGTGGTGGGGGGCCGGTGAGGTGTCAGGCTGCGCTCGTCTCGTCGTTGTGTACCACGATTCGACAGGTTCGGCGGACTCGGCGGCTCAGAGCTTGTCGGCGAGCACGTCGAGGTAGCTGATTTCGGGCGGCGCAGCGAAGAGTTCGTCGGCGCGTTCGCCGAGGGCCTTGCCGACCGGCCCATTGAGATGTGTGTCGCGGGCGGCCTCGTCGGGGAATGCGTCGATGATGCCGAACGTCGAGGGGCCGAACCGTACCGCCAACCAGGGCTTCGTGCCGGGCTCCTGTTCGACGAGTGGCAGCGCCGATCGGAGGAATTCCTCGACCGCGCTTTCCTTGCCGGGTTTGGCTTCGAGTCGGACCAGCAGCGCCTTGGTGGCCATGTCGGGTCTCCTGTTCGAGGTGGTGGACATGGTCCAGCATCACACCATCGACCGGTGAAGGGAAGGAGCCCCCGAGCCCACCAATCAAGGAAACCGATCTCACCCCTAGTAATCGTGGAGCCGAAAGAGGAGACTCCATGGTGGATGGAATGCGACGCCTGGAATGCGCCCGCTGTTATCGGCTGTGACGCGAAACATGGTGGTGTGCCAACGTTTTGGTGTTGTTTTCAGTTCCGTGCGCTGTCGCGTCTGCCCCAGCGGCACGATTCATTCGGTCGCTCACATGTCATCGCCTGTGGCCGCCGGGCCGGGATCCACCGGGAAACGCAGCATCAGGGAGTCGAGATGAAAGCGCTTGTGTACGACGGGCCACGTGAGGTTCATGTGAAGGATATGCCCGATGCCAGGATTGAGCAGCCGACCGATGTGCTGGTAAAGATCACCAGCACCAATATTTGCGGGTCGGATCTGCACATGTACGAGGGCCGCACCGACCTCGAGCCCGGGATGGTCCTCGGTCACGAAAACCTGGGGATCGTCGCCGAGGTCGGCAACGCGGTGGTCAAGGTCTCACCCGGGGATCGGGTGTGCCTGCCGTTCAACATCGGCTGCGGTTTCTGCCGCAACTGCGAGGAAGGGTTGACCGCGTTCTGCCTGACGGTGCACCCGGATCCGAAGATGGCCGGCGCCGCATACGGGTTCGCCGGGATGGGCCCGTTCTGGGGCGGGCAGGCGGAATATCTGCGGGTGCCGTTCGGCGACTTCAATTGTCTGCGGTTGCCCGAGGATGCCCAGGACAAGGAAACCGACTACGTGATGCTCTCCGACATCTTTCCCACCGGCTGGCACTGCACCCGCCTCGCGGACATGCAGCCCGGCGATTCGATGGTGGTGTACGGGGCCGGGCCGGTCGGGTTGATGGCGGCGTACTCGGCGATGATCCAGGGCGCGAGCAAGGTGATGATCGTCGACCGGCATCCGGACCGGCTCAAGCTCGCCGAGCAGATCGGCGTCATTCCGATCGACGATTCGAAGGGCGACCCGGTCGAGCAGGTCCTGGAACAGACCCGCGGGCAGGGTGCCGACAAGGGTTGTGAGTGCGTCGGCTATCAGGCGCACGACCCGCAGGGTCACGAGGACGCCGCGATGACGATGAACCGGCTCGTCGACTCGGTGCGCTTCACCGGCCACATCGGGGTGGTCGGGATCTTCCTGCCCCAGGACCGCAACGGCCCCGACGAACTCGAACGCCACGGCAAGATCGCCTTCGACATGGGCAAATTCTGGTTCAAGGGGCAGAAGGTCGGAACCGGGCAGGCCAACGTCAAGCACTACAACCGGCAGCTGCGCGACCTGATCCACCAGGGCCGTGCCAAGCCGTCCTGGATCGTCTCCCACGAACTGCCACTGGCCGAGGCCGAATCCGGTTACCAGCATTTCGATGCCCGCGACGACGGATGGACCAAGGTCGTACTGCATCCGTGAGGCGGCCCGGACCGAGAGGAGCACAATGATGGCAATGACACTGCAGGGCAAGCGGATCGCGATACTTGCTGCCGACGGGGTCGAAAGAGTCGAACTCGAGCGACCCCGCGACGCGGTGCACCAAGCCGGTGGGCACACGGAGCTGCTGTCGCCGAAGTCAGGCGAAATCCAGGCACGCAACAACGACCTCGACGCGGCCGGCACGTTCACCGTAGATCGGGCCGTGTCCGATGTTGCGGTCGACGACTACGATGCCTTGCTGCTGCCGGGCGGCACGGTGAACCCGGACAAGCTGCGAATCGAGGAGGCGGCGGTGTCGTTCGTGCGCGACTTCGTCGGCTCGGGAAGGCCGGTCGGGGTAATCTGCCACGGTCCCTGGACCCTCGTCGAGGCCGGTGTGGCCAAAGGCAGAACGCTCACCTCATACCCGAGTCTGCGGACCGACCTGCGCAACGCCGGGGCCGACGTCGTCGACGAAGAGGTCGCGATCGACGGGAACCTGATCTCTAGCCGCTCGCCCGACGACCTCCCCGCGTTCTGTCAGGCCATCGTCGAGCAGTTCGCGAAGCCCCGGGCGGGTGCGTCATGACAGTGAACCAGACCTCGGTGTCCCTCGACGATGCGCAGCGGGTGATCGCCGCCGGGCAGGCCAAAGCTGACGAGATCGAGTCGCCGTCGAACATTGCGGTGGTCGATGCCGGCGGCAACCTCGTGGCTCACGTGCGGATGGACGGTGCCTGGATCGCCAGCATCGACATCTCGATCAGCAAGGCGTTCACCGCGCGGGCGCTGGACATCTCGACCGAGGACCTCGCGGCCAACGCGGGTCCGGGTGGGCAGTTCTACGGGATACACGTGTCCAACGGTGGGCGCATCATGATCTTCACCGGCGGTGTGCCGCTGCGGCACAACGGCCAGGTCGTCGGGGCGGTCGGCGTCAGCTGCGGCACCGGGGAGCAGGACAAGACCGTCGCCGAGGCGGCCGCGGCGGCGCTGTGAGCAGTGAACTGCGTCGTCAGGGAACTGCGTCGACAGGGCGACGTCGCGGATGTGAGCGTCGAAGCGGTCGGAATGGAGGCGCACGCCCCTGGCCACGGGGACCTGTACAACCGGGTCGGCAGCAGCTGCGGTGACACAGCGAGCGACCGACGTCCGGGCGGAGCGGGCTGAGGAGTACGGCCGGCTCAATGCGGGCGAGGGGATGCTGCTGGTGCGGATCACCCCCGAGAAAGTGATATCGGAGAACAACATTACTGGTGAACAGCAACGGGCGATGATCATGACCACTGGTCGACGATGACGGTCTACGACGGCAACGCCGCCGGGGGATCTGCCGGCCGCGAGCCCGACACCGACGGATCGCAGGAGTCGAATGGGCGGTCGGTGGGCAACCTGGAGTTGTTCTTCGACCTCACCTTCGTGTATGCGATGTCGCAGGTCACACACCTGATGCTCAGTGACATCTCCTGGCAGGGTTTCGGCCGGGGTGTGCTCGCTCTGCTCGCCCTGTGGTGGGCGTGGGTGTGCTACGCCTGGCTGACCAACACATTCGAAACGGCGCGTGTGATGCACACGACTTTGATCATCGTCGCGATGGCGGCGATGCTCATCGCGGCGATTGCACTGCCGACCGCATTCACCACCGGGGCCCTCGTTTTCGGGCTCGCATTGCTCGCCGTCCGCGTCATCAACGTCGGTATGTTCCTCGCCTCGTCATCCCACGACGAGGATGGATTGGCGTCGGCGATCCGCCGACTGGCGCCGGGCCTGCTCGTCGGGCCGGCCTTGATCGTTGCCGCTGCTTTTGTGGCCTCCCCCTACCGTGAGTTGCTGTGGGTCGCGGCGGCGGCGGTCGACTTCGGCAGTCCCCTGATAGCGGGAATCAGCGGACTTCGAGTCGTACCTTCGTATTTCATCGAGCGCCACGGTTCGGTCATCATCATCGCGCTGGGCGAGACGATCATCGAGCTGGGGGCGGGGGCAACCGAAAACCTGCGCCGTCCCGGTGTCCTCGGCGCTGTGGTTCTCGGGGTGCTGATCTCGGCCACCCTGTGGTGGACCTACTTCGGCCTCACCGCCGGCGCCGAAAAACGTATGCAGCGAACACTCGGTGTCGATCGGGCACGGTTGGCGCGCGACGCCTACAGCTACCTGCACCTGCCGCTCGTCGCGGGGATTGTCTTCTTCGCCCTCGGGGCTCGGGTTTCGGTGGAACACATCGACGAGCCGCTGGCGCCGCTGGCCGCCCTCGCCCTCACCGGTGGGGTGGCACTGTTCTACGCCGCCGAGGTGGCCTACCGTTGGCGTGACCACCATCAGCTCACCGTCGATCGGCTCCTCACCGCCGCCGCGGCCCTCCTAGTTTTTCCGGTAGCGATTTCCGTCCCCGCCGTCTTGTCGCTGACCGTTCTTACCGCGATCGGAGTCCTGCGACTCGCATGGGAACTGTGGCGGCGGCCGCAGATAGGCACCGGCATAGGGGGAGCCCTACGGTGAGAACGACTCCGCTGACGTAGGCACCGTCTAGTTAAACTTCAGGGCGTTGCAGTGAGTGGGCGATTGACTTGCCCTGATGGGCACATGGCCGAACGTGACCACGACGAAACCGTACGCCATCGACGTCGCAGGTTTGGTCGATACGCCGCCGCGCTGATTTACGACGTCGCTGCGGCCGTCGAGATCCCGCCGACGACTTCGCCCCCGTATGGTTGTCGTCCGCCCAAAGTAGTTGCGGCGTTGGGACGAACTGCCGCTACGGCTGGTCAGCTCCGCGTACCGGGCCACGTGGTGATCGGTTGAGCCGAACTCGTACCAACGGCTGTCGGCCTCGACCTGTCGCCAACCCCCGTCGACCCCGGGTCAACGGGCGCCCACCTGCCCTGCGCCAGTACGCTATTCGAACCATTGGCCATCGGGCCCACCAGGTCTCAGATCGCGTCGGCTGGCCTTCCCGGACGAGTCCCCGCAGGGTCCACCGCCCGACGGGAGGGCGGGAAGGTGACCGTCTAGAGTCGCATCGAGCCGGACTCCAGGTACCGCTGGTGGAACGAGAACGCCTCCCCAAGCAGGTGCGGCGTCTGGCCGGCTCCCGCAGTGGCCGTCGCCCGCTCGACGTAGTCGGTGAGCAGCGGCCGGAATTCCGGATGCGCGCAGCGCTCGATGATGACCCGTGCCCGACGACGCGGCGACAACCCCCGCACGTCCGCAAGGCCCTGCTCGGTGACCAATACCTGGGTGTCGTGCTCGGTGTGGTCGACGTGCGGGGTCATCGGGACGATCGACGAGATCGCTCCGTTCTTCGCCGTGGACGGGCTGAGGAACATCGACAGGTACCCGTTGCGCGCGAAGTCCCCGGATCCGCCGATGCCGTTCATGATCTTGGTGCCCATCACGTGGGTCGAATTGACGTTCCCGTAGATGTCGGCCTCCAGCATCCCGTTCATCGCGATGATTCCCAATCGGCGGACCACCTCGGGGTGGTTGCTGATTTCCTGCGGACGGAGCCGGATGTGCTGCCGGTAGAAGTCGATGTTGGAGGTCAACTCCTCGATCCCGGCCTCCGAGAGTGCCAGCGCGGTAGCCGACGCGAACCGGACGGTGCCGTGCTTGATCAAGTGCAGCATCCCGTCCTGGATAACCTCGGAATAGCAGGTCAAACCCCGATACGGGCCGCGATCGAGTCCCCCGAGGACGGCATTGGCCACGTTTCCGACGCCCGCCTGCAGTGGCAGCAGGGTGTTCTCCGGGAGTCGGCCACGCCTCACCTCGTGGTCGAAGAAGTCCAGCACGTGGGCCGCGATCGCCTCACTGACCGCATCCGGAGCGGTAAGCGCGCTCGCACTGTCGGGGGCGTTCGTCTCCACCACCGCAACAACCTTGGCCGGGTCCACCCGGTAATGCGGTTGCCCGATGCGGTCCTCCACGCCGGTGAGTTCGATCGGTCGGCGGTGCGGGGGCAGAGCTGTGCCGTAGTAGATGTCATGGATACCATCCATGGCGTCCGGGACCCACGAGTTGACCTCGAGAATGACTTTTTCCGCGACGTCGAGCCAGGTCTTGTTGTTTCCGACCGACGCGGAGGGGATCAGCTCACCGGTCTCGGTGATGCCGGAAACCTCGACGACCGCGACGTTCACCACACCGTAGTAGCCCTCCCACACCTGCTGGGCCACGTGCGAGAGGTGGATGTCGACGTAATCCATGCGCCCCTGGTTGATCTTCTGCCGTGCCGTGGATTCCGCCTGGTAGGGCATCCGCAGGGCGATTCCGTCGATCTCGGCGAGCATCCTCTCGGTCTCCGTCGACACGGACGCCCCGGTCAGCAGGTCGATGGTGAAATTCGCGCCAGCCGCCCGGGCGGCGTGAATCCGGTCAGCCAAGGCCGGGATGACCGCCTTGGGTGTCCCGGCACTGGCGAAACCGCTGACAGCGACGGTGTCACCCGGACCGATGGCCTTCACCGCTTCCTCCGCCGACGTCACCTTCTGCTGGAAGGCCGAGTGACGAATCCGGCTCGACTGCACCGGGGACGCGGAATCACTGATCTGGAGGCTCACGGCGGCCAGTGTAGGAGTGGGCCACGTGACGCGACCACCCCGACAGATCGTGATGTTCACCGGATCACCCCGGTGTTCGCCACTGCCCGCCGTCCTCGACCGTTCGTCGCGGCGGACCCGCCGCTCGCAGGCTCCGCGAGGTCGCCCACCGAATCACGCCCGAATGCGCGTCGAATCGTGATCCTGCTCACTGCCCGAGCGCTTCCGTGAGAGGGCCCGGCGATCATGACGCCGACAGTTCTCGATTCCTGGCCGCCCCACAGCGGTCCGTCACCGGGGTCACCCTCCAACTCGACGTCCGCACCGACCGGCGTGTCCGCCGAGTCGGAACCGTCCCGAAATACGCGCCGCGACGCGAGGCCGCCAGCATGCACTCGGCAAGGATCCGATGACCGAATATCCTTCCATGTGGATTCAGGGGCCGGGACGCCGTAAGCGGATCGGCGAACGGGGTGCAGGCGGGAGCCTCGGTCTGGTGAACTACCGAGTGACTGCACGTAGCCGTCTGGCGATAGCTCGAGTTGGTTCCGGCGTTGGCGCTCTATGGCGCCGTCCTGGGAATGCTCGCGTCGTGGCGTGGAGGTGGGTCGGACCGCCGACATTCGGGCCGCCGGGCCCGATACCGGCGATTGCCAGATTTTCGGCCGGGCCACCGTCCCCACCCTGGGTACTGCTGTGGTGGTCGGTCGCACCAGTCGGCGGCCTCCTCGGCGCAGCCGTCGGGGGTGGTCATGACCACGTACCACTGGCGACGACGGCGTGCGATGCCGGTTAGGTGACCGGTTCGACGGGTGTCGGTGAAGGATCGATGACCTGCTTTGAGGGACCATCCGCGCCGGATCGGTCGATCAGCCCCGGCACACCGGCCAGCATAAAGACCCCACCGATTCCCGCTCTTGTCGACGATGCCTCGGCGGACCCGGTGGACCTGTCAACCGGACACGGACAGCGCGGCGGCGCCGTGATCGACTCGCACCCACTGCCTGGGAGTTTGGGGGCAGACCGGGCGGGTACGCGAAGACGGTGAAGGCGAACGAACACCTCCAGGGAGGGCAATCCGGTGCCGCGGGTGAGCAGGCCTCAGTGCTGTTCATCGCGGATCCGGGCAAACCTGCGGCTCTCGCCGAACGCGTCGCGGAGCACCTGCCGCAACGCATGCGAAGCCGTGACCGCCTCGAGCGCCGGTGGACTACATGCGTGCGCAGCAAGCCGTACCTCTCAGACGAGCAAGCGGATTTCGCAGACGTGATCGACGCGGTCGATCCATCCTCCGAAGGCGAGGACATCGTCGTGTACCTCACCGACCTACCACGCCGCGAAGACACCCTGCCGGTGGTGGCCGACGTCAGCGCCGACCACCTCTTCGCGCTCATCTCCGTCGCCGCGGTGGGCGGCGTCCACATCGAGCGCCGCATCCGCACCGTCACCGAACTCGCGATCGCCCACATCCTCGGGGAACCGGAACTCATGCCCCCCGGCGCGGCACGACGGTTCCCGTGTGTGCAGATCGAGAACGGCATCCGGTACTTCGCGCCCTCGGGACTGCGGCGACTGCGACTGCTGTCGGGGATGGTGCGGGCGAACCGGCCGTGGCGGCTGGTCACCGGACTGTCGAAGGTGCTCGTCGGCGCGTTCGCCACGGGTGCGATCGCACTGGCCACCAACACGATCTGGTTGTTCGCCGACACGATGGGCCCATGGCGTATGAGTGCGGCGACGATCCTGTCGATCGTGGCGATTATTCTCTGGCTGATCCTCGATCACGAACTGTGGGAGCGGCCGAAGTCGCCGGAAGAGCGCAATCGATCGGCGCTGTACAACACCGCGACCGTCGCCACCCTGGTCATCGGTGTGATCGTCCTCCACGTGGCCCTGTTCTGCCTGCTCCTGTTCACCGCGTGTCTCACTCTTCCCCCGGAACTGCTGTCCCGCATTCTCGGGCACGGGGTGAACTTCTCCGACTACCTCACGCTCACCTGGCTGCTGGCGTCCATCGCCACCATCGGTGGGGCGCTCGGGTCAGGTCTCGAGGACGACGCCGCCGTCAAGGAGGCGGCGTACGGGGTCCGGCAGCGCCAGCGCATCGAGGAGACCCAGAGTCGAACGAACGAGGCGGAATGAATGATCGCCCGGGAAGGGGGTCCAGGACGGCTTCGACTTCGTCGCTACCGACGCATGGTATGTCGGCGAGGAACCGTATCGCCGCCCCCAAAGGGCCTAGCCCGGCGCGTACACCACGTCGCTGACGATCACCCTCGACGACGACCCTGACCACAAGGCTCACCGGATTCCACCCGGGGATTCGCCTGAGGACTACATCCGCCAGCTTCCCGGCGACAATTAACCGATCCCGATCCCGATCCCCTACATGCACGGTCTGTGACCCGGGACGGGTATCACGATCGCCTCGAAACACAGCGCCACGAGATCCTTGGGCGGCCCGGGCCGATCCGAGGTTGGGTACTCAGCGCCTGGTCTCGTACCTGGTCAGGACCACGCCGTCAGGGAACGTCCCGGTCTCCACCAGGGTCAGGTTCACCCAGTTGTCCAGGGCCGCAAAGAACGGGGTGCCGCCACCTACCAGGACCGGATGGGTGACGATCGCGTACTCGTCGATCAGCCCTTCCCGCATGGCCACTGCGGCGAGTGTGGCGCCGCCGATGTCCATGGGGCCGCCGTCCTCGGCCTTGAGCCGGGTGATCTCGGTGACCGCGTCGCCCGTGACCAGGCGGGTGTTCCAGTCGACCGTGCTGGTCGTCGAGGAGAACACCACCTTCGGCATGTCCCGCCAGCGGCGAGCGAACTCGATCTCCGCCGGTGTGGCACCCGGCTGCTGGTCGGCGGTCGGCCAGTGGGAGCTCATCGTCTCCCACAGTTTGCGCCCGTACAGCGCCGTACCTGTCGCCCCCACCCGGTCGGACCACCACTGGAACAGCTCGTCGCTCGGCACACTCCAGCCGAGGTCGTCGCCGGGCGCGGCGATATAACCGTCCAGGCTCACGTTCATGGCGAAGGTCAGTTTCCGCATGGTGTCAGCCTCCCGCGAGTCGGTATTCGGTGTACAGACCAGCACGGCGCGAAAAATCATCGGTCAGGCCGACCACCCCGCCGCGACGGCCGTCTACACCGGGCGTCGGGCTCCTTCGTGGGCGGTGAGGAGCAGGCGATCGAACTGGGTGCGCAGACCCGCTCCGGTCTCACACTGACTGAACCCGGCGACGATCCGTTCCGCGAGGATACGTAGCCGGGTGTTGGTCTCCTGCGACCGCCAGACGAGGACATCGAACGCCCGGTCGGCGGGAATGCCATAGACCAGCATCAACGCACCCTTTGCCTGCTCGATCACCGCCCGCGATTGCTCGAGCTCGGCGACCGCCTCGTCGACCGACTCGTTCACCTCGTCGCGGTAGGAGTCGGTGAGGTCGATGTAGAACCCGGTCGTCCCGATCACCGCACCGGTGTCGTCGCACAGGCGGTCCCCGACGACGACGACCTGGTGGATCTCGCCGGCGGTGTCGAGGATGCGGTGTCTGCTGCTGAACGGTTCGGCGGCGCTGATCATCCGGTCCAGGACCCGCGCCACGTGCGGGTGGTCCTCGGGGTGCTTGTGGGAGAGCAACAGTTTCGTGGTCGGTGTGACCTCACCGGGCTGGTAGCCGTGCATCCGGGCGACGGCATCGGACCATTCCCACCGCTGCCCGTCCAGGAGGAAGCGGAAGCTGCCCACCCGCTGCGGATCCCCATCGAACACCTGCTCTGAGTTCACGTCCTAATTTCTAGCGCATCGCGGTAGCCGCAGAGTTGCCCACCTCGCGGCCGCCGGTGCGGCGCAGCGGCGGCATGAGCACCGCGGAGATCAAAGCGAGGATCGAAGCCATGTACGCCGACGACCGCCGACCGGTCCACCAGATAGGTCCGCGCTGACACAACAGGGGACAAGATGAATGTGCTGCTTCTGCTGGGTTTGCTGATCACCGCGTTCGCTGCCGTGCCGGCTATGCAGACCGACGAGCAGTCCCGCTCTCGGCACTGATCGTGGATGGGGTTCGGTTTCCGAAGCTGTCGGCAGACGGTGGCGCAGATCGCCGGGGCGCTCGAGCCAGTGCGAGAGCGACGTCCGCAGTGCCGCGATCGTCGAGACAGAACTGTCCGGACCTGGTCCGACGGTGTCAGTGATGTCCGCGTTCGCCGGTGGCCCGTGCCTGGGGGGAGCTCTCCCGCCGGCGCGGACGCTGCCCGGCCTGACGTCGTGGGTGATCGGTTCGGGTGGTCTCCGATGCCGGGCTCGCCGGCTGGTCTGGGTCGGCTCCGAGGTGGGTGGCGTCTGGGTCGGTCTCGGTGGCGGGGGTTTGTTCGGCGCGGAGCTGGGCGTTGTCTGCGGCCAGGCGCCGGTTGTCGCGTTCGAGTTCGCCGGTGCGGTGTTCGAGGTCGAGGACGCGGCCGATGCCGACGAGGTTGACTCCGGAATCGATGAGTTCGGCGACGCGTTCGAGCCGGGCCAGGTCGTGGTCGCTGTACCGGCGGGTGCCCCCGCCGGTACGGAGGGGAGTGATCAGCCCGTACTCCTCGTACAGGCGCAGCGCTGCGATCCCGAACCCGGACAGCTCGGCGGCCACCGAGATGCTGTAAACGCCACGTACCGAGGGCAAGTCGGCATCACGCCCGGATTCTGCGGCCATGTCGCTCCGATCGGGAATTTTCTCGCGCAGGCCCTTGTCATTGCCTACTGAAGATGCTATACCAAATCTACAGCATCTGCTGGAGTTTACCTGATGGAATGAGATGGTTTCAGGAGGTGGACACGATGTTGATGCGGACGGATCCGTTCCGTGATCTCGACCGTCTGACGCAACAGATCCTCGGTACCGCGGCTCGTCCGGCGGTGATGCCGATGGACGCCTGGCGCGAAGAGGACCGGTTCGTGGTGGAGTTCGACCTACCCGGTGTGAATGCCGACTCGCTGGATCTGGACGTCGACAAGAACACGCTGACGGTGCGCGCCGAACGGCCCGCGCTGGACGAGAACCGAGAGATGGTTGCGGCCGAGCGGCCGCGCGGGGTGTTCAGCCGGCAGTTGTTCCTGGGTGAGAATCTCGATGCGGACAGGATCGAGGCGAACTACGACGCCGGGGTGCTGCGGTTGACGATCCCGGTCGCGGAGAAGGCCAAGCCCCGCAAGATCGAGATCAGCAGTGGGCATTCCGAGAGGAAGGCCGTCAGCGCCTGACCGCGGCGACAAGGTTCGGGAGGGGGTGAGCAGAAGATGACATTGGCGAACATGGTTGCAGAGGCGGACGCCACCGAGATTGGGGAGCGTACCGAACGCGAGGTGGTGTGGCCGTGGCACGAACTCGAATATGCACTGCTCGTGGCCGATTCGGACCGACTCCTCGCCGACGCGCTCACGCCGCAGGCCGTGGTCCTACTCCACCAGGTGGCCACCGCACCGGCCGCTCCGCCGCGGCCATCCCCTCTCGCTTCGGTGTCGTGGACGGTGTCGATCCCACCGGTCCCCGAGATCCGGGCCACGCAGCGCTCACCACCGAGGCCGGAGAAAGACCGACCGCAACGATGCGCTCTCACCGATGAACAGTCGCGAAAGGGGTGATCAACCACACGAGAGCACGTGTCAGGCTTCGCCGTTGCCGCCTTCCTTCACCTGTCATCTCCTTCCCACGCGGCGCGGCGAACCCGGGCAACCCGCCCGGCCGCCGACCACCCGATGAGAACTGCGCAGACCACGAATCCGATGATCGTCATGGTCGGATCGAGGCGCACCGCCATTGACTGGCATCCGGAAATCTGTCGGCCGTCTCGGGCGGGCAGTGCCCACCCACATCGTCACAAGCCGGGGCGGGCCCTTCGTGCGGGTCGGGCCCGTCCCACCCTGGTGGTTCCGGCACCCCGAGCCCGATACCACCTCCTCGTCCGCACCGCACGAAAGGGAAGCGGTGATGGCCACCGAGCAGGATCCATATCTGGTACTGGGGCTGTCCCCCGCGGCGTCCCCGGCCGAGATCACCAGCGCCTACCGGCGACTGTTGCGCGAACACCACCCCGACACCCGTGTACCCGGCCGGCCGGCCGACACGTCGGCGGACGAGCGCCTTCAGCAGGTCCTGACCGCCTACGCCCTGCTACGCAACCCCGAATTCCGCGTGGCCCATGGCAAGTCAGCCACGTGCCGGGTGGATGTGCAACCGGCAGCGGCCGAACCCCCGGGGCGGTATCGGAGGCCCCCGCGGGTCCCGACCCCATCTACCACCCCGATCCGGATCCGTGGCCTCGTGATCGACACCCCCTCGCAACGACCACCCGCAACCGGCCTGTGGATCGGACCGACGCGATGGCACCGCTGACCGCAGCGCCTGGATCCCGAACCCGGACAGCGCCGCGGCCAGCGAGATGCCGTACAGCCCTCGACGGGATCGCGTCGAGGGGCCGACTATCCGCGGACATCGAACCCTCCGAAGTTTCCCAGTCCGATTCACGCCTGATCTCTATCGATTACAAGAGTGAATCTATACTTTTGCTGGAGATAATCCGAGGCATCGGTGGTCCAAGCATTTCCGGAGGGTGCCGCGTCGGTTGGTCGGTGTGGTGGTCACGAGTGCGGCGCCGCGCCCTGTCAGGCATGGGCCGGAATATCGTGCCGACGATCCAGTGATCGTCGCGCTCGCACTGCGGTCGGTGGCCTGCCGCGCGGGACCGGCGGCAGTCGACAACCACTGGCCAGGAACGCCCGCGGGACTCGCGGCGGTGCGCCGTCTGGTCGGGATCCGGCCGGCATGAGCTTCGCGTAGTCAGCGGGACAAGTCCGCCTCACGCTCGGGCAGCGCACCGCAGCGCCCTCGACGGGCGATTGGGAACCGGGCACACGGGGTAGTCACGGTATACGCCTCGCGCGCATCGACGCGCCGTAGTTCCGCATGCTCCCGACGCCCGACGCAGTGCGTGGCGACGACACACAGCAGGTGGGTTCGATGATGAAAATAAGGAAGACCAAAGCCAAAGTTGAGGTTGCCGCAGCGGTCGGCGCCGGATATCTACTGGGGCGCACACACCAGTTGAAGATGGCCGTGAAGATCGCTGGAGCGGGCGGACGGTCCCCCAAGGGGCCTGAGGATCTGCTCGCACAGGGATCTGAGTTCCTCGCCTCGTCTCCGGAGATCGCGGACCTCGGCGATTCGCTTCGGGACGAGCTACTCGACACGGCCGCCGCCACGGCCGATGCCGGCAGCGAGCACGTCGATTCGTTCCGCGACCGCCTCCGGTCGGGCGGTGCGCACGTCGTGGCAGGCGGCGGGCACCTGGTCGCCGGGGTGAAGACGATCGGCCGTCGCGGGCACGCCCACCCGCGGGACCCTGAAGATTCCACCGTCGACGAGGCGCTGGACCACGGAAAAGACGTGGACGGACGTTCGTCTCCCGCGGTCGAAGAAGAACAACAGGCGAAGCCGCACAGACTGCGCAAACGTCGGATCACGACGCCCAGTGATTCGGCGGGGGAGTCCGGCGACGAATCCGCACAGGAAGCACGACCTGACACAACCGCACGCAGGAAGGGAACGGCCAAGGCGCACTAGCCTCCTCACCCGTTGGGGCCCCGGCACTCATTGATCAGCGCCGGGTTGTCGATGCTCGTCGATTCGCTCCGACCGGCGCCGAAACCGCACACATAGTCTCATGCAGCAACTCCTCGCGGACAACGAACACTTCCTCACGGTCGTGATGTGCGTGGTCGTGGTGGCGCTCGCCGCCGCCGCGGTGTGGACGATCTTCCGCTGACGGACAGGATCCCGAGGTCCGGCGAGTCGGGAATCTCGTTGGCCGGCAAGAAATCCCGTGTCCAACGAGCCCGCGCCGCCCTCCGGGCCCAATTGCACGACTTCCAGCCCCGCAGCGGATCGTGCGCCTGCGGAGCGACGCCATCGGAGGACGAGTAGACCGGTTGCCTTCTGAGGGCTACTGGCGCCGCATCCGCCGCCGGCCGTCGCCTCTGGGCCGCAGCACGTCGACTTCTCACCGTGGTCGCAGCAGGTGGCTTGTCTTTCGGGGCTGCCACACGTGGACGCCGCAACCTGTGAGGTTGCGTCCGTCCGATCCGTCGTCGGGTTGGCGAACTCGTGGGGGGTTGGTCATGGTGACTTCTTGATCCGTTGGGGATGGGTACCACATCAGACGGAGGAGATGAAGAATTGACATACTGGCCCGTCGCAAACGACGAGGTGCGCCCGTTCCTGGCGCGCCTCACGGAGAACAGTTGCGTGCGCTGGTAGCTCTGGGGTGACACGTTCCCACGGTGGTCGGGCCGACACCACCTGTAATGGGTGGTGTCGACGAGGGGGATATCCGCGGAGTCGAGGGAGGGACTCGAGGATTTCATCGGGTACTGCGGATCTGTCAGTGGGACTGTTCCGCTTTGTACCGGGGTAATGGTGTGGCAGCACGTGCGTGTTGAGTGATGGGAATGGGGCGTCATGTGGTTCGGTTGTGCTTGGCTGCGGTGGTGGTGACGATCGTGGTGTCCGCCTGTGGGGGTGGTGAGTCCGGGTGCCGCGGGCCGATGACCCCGTTGGATGTACACGCCTGCCTGCGGTTCGGCGTCAGCACACCGGGCGGCCCCACGGCCGTCGAGGAATTCGAAGGCGTCGCGAAGATTGTCGGTGAACCACCGACGGTGGTCTTGTCGTATTCCGATTTCACCTCGCCGCCCCCGATCGCCGGCCTGCGGGCCGTGCGGGACCTCGGCGCCGTGCCGGTGATCACCTGGGAACCCTGGCGGTGGCTCGACGAGGGGCGGTACGGGTCGAGTGAATTCTCGTTGTCGTCGATTGCCGCCGGTGTCCACGACAACTACCTGTACCGGTGGGCGGACGAACTGATCACCTGGGACGCACTGGTCTACCTCCGTTTCGCCCACGAGCCGAACGGAACCTGGTACCCGTGGAGTGTGGCCCAGGGAACGCAGCCGAGCAGCTATGTTGCTGCCTGGCGTCACATCCACGACCTGTTCGCATCGAAGGGCGCCGACAACGTGAAGTGGGTGTGGGCGCCGAACGTCGTATTCACAGGCAGCAGTCCGATGGCTGACCTGTATCCCGGCAACGATTACGTCGACGTTCTCGGCGTAGACGGATACAACTGGGGCACGACCCAGCCGTGGAGTACCTGGGTGGAAGCGGCCGAACTTTTCGGTCCGAGCCTGGACGAACTACGGAACCTGGCGCCGCGTAAACCGATCCTGGTCACCGAGGTAGGCAGCGCCGAAGCCGGTGGGTCGAAGGCCGACTGGATCGGTACGCTAGTCGACTTCCTCACAGCGCAGGACGACGTGTCCGGTTTCATATGGTTCGATCACGACAAGGAAGCCGACTGGCGGCTGACGAGCACGCCGGAATCGACTGCCGCTCTGGCGGACGCATTGGGGAGGAAACACCGCTGACATGGACATTCCGATCATTGCCGCGGACACCGAGATCGCGCGGCTTCGTTCACTCGAACAGCTGGCGATCCTGGATACGGCACCAGAGGCGCGTTTCGACCAGATCACCCGAATGGCGCGTCACCTCTTCGGAGTTCCGATGTCGGCGGTGTCGCTGCTCGATCGGGATCGGCAGTGGATCAAGTCGACGCAGGGCCTCGACATGCAGAACATTCCGCGATCGCAGACCGTGTGCGAGACGACGATCGCCCGGGCGTATCACCATCCGGAGGATCCGATGGTGATACTCGAGGACGCGCGTCGCGATACGGTGTTCGCGGATCTGCCCGGGGTTGCCGCGGACGGCGGGGTGCGGTTCTATGCCGGCTACCCGCTGTACGGGCCCGGCGGCCACCCGGTCGGGACGTTCTGCATCTACGACACCGAGCCCCGCAGACTCGACTCGGCACAATTGGCCGCTTTCGTCGAACTCGCCGAATGGGCGCAGCGCGAACTCGAGCACTCCGACGAACTCGAGCGAGCCGCCAGGATTCAGCGTGAACTTCTCCCTCGACAGGAGATCGACCTACCGGGATACGACCTGGAATCGTCGTGCGTGCAGGCCTTCGCGGTCGGCGGCGACTTCTACGACTATTACCGGATCGGCCCGTACTCGATGTTCAGCCTCGCCGACGTCATGGGCAAGGGCCTGGGCGCGGCGATCCTGACGGCTTCGGTCCGGTCCGCGTTGCGGGGCGTCACCCATGCCTTGGCCGGATACGGCGATGATCGCCCCGACCTCGGACGCACACTGGCTGCTGTGGCGGCACAACTCGCCGACGACTTCGACCGTACCGGCACGTTCGTGACCCTGTTCCACGCTGCACTCGACGTCGAATCCGGCGCTCTCGACTATGTCGACGGCGGACACGGTCTCGCGATGATCGTCCGCCGCGACGGCACCGTGGAACCGCTTCGCAGCTCCGGACTCCCGCTGGGAGTGATCGAAAACCACTCCTGGACGGCGCAACACACCACACTGCACCCCGGCGACATGCTCATGATCTGCTCCGACGGCCTGCTCGACCACCTCGACGACGCCGACTGCGAATGGAAGTCGGTGCCCGCGTTCGCCGCTGCGCACCCGTCACCGAAGCAGCTGCTGGCAGCCGTCCATACCCTCGCCGCTGCCACCGCACCCCTCGACGACATCACTGTCGTCGCGCTTCGACGGCGCGACTGCTGAGGAGGACACCTGTGTCGCCCATCCGACTTGCCGGGCTCCGGATACTCATCGTCCTCACCGCCCTGCTCGGTCTCAACTACATCGTGTGGCGATGGCTGTTCTCGGTGAACTGGCCGGCGTGGTGGATCGCCGTGCCGCTGGTGATCGCCGAAACCTACAGTCTGATCGACTCGTTGCTGTTCGGACTGACGATGTGGCGCCTACGGAAGCGGCCCACGCCATCACCGCCGCCGCCCGACCTCACCGTCGATGTCTTCATCACCACGTACAACGAACCCGAGGACCTCGTGCTCGCGACCGCAGCCGCGGCACACCGGATCCGGTACCCACACACCACATGGATTCTCGACGACGGTGACCGCCCCGAACTGGCCCACGCCGCCGACGAACTCGGCGTGCGCTACATGACCCGCGCGGCGTCCTGGACGAACAAACCCCGGCACGCCAAGGCCGGCAACCTGAACAACGCACTCCTGCTCACCGAGGGCGAGTACATTCTCGTCCTCGACGCCGACCAGGTACCCGATCCGGCAATCCTCGACCGCACTCTCGGATACTTCAGGGACGAGAAGATGGCCATCGTCCAGACACCGCAGTACTTCGTGAACGTGACCGCGAGCGATCCTCTCGGCAGCCAGGCCCCCCTCTTCTACGGTCCCATCCAACAGGGCAAAGACGGCTGGAACGCCGCCTTCTTCTGCGGGTCCAACGCCGTTCTGCGCCGCGACGCCCTGATGCAGCTCGGCATCGCCGGATATGTCGAAGCCGTCGAACGCGACGTACATCGGGCACTGCGTACCGCCGCGAAGGTGGTCACGAAAGCTCGGGCCGAGCTGAACGGGGACCAGGAAGAGATCGCCGACGCCCTCGATGATGTCACCGAGGCCGTCCACTCGGCACGGGAAGCCCTCCGCGGCAACCGACCACTCGCCGACGTTACTTATGAGTTCCAGCAGCGGGTCGACGCCGCCGCGCGCCGGATCGTCGACGCCGACGTCGGGTCGATGCGCGAGGACCTGGCGGCCATTGCCGCACTGGAATCGGATCTGCACGATACCGACACTCCCGTCGCGGTACTCGACGACGCCGCGTTGGCACGGCTGGCCGAACGCGAATGGTCGCCGCTCGGCGCGATCGAGTCCGTCCGCACCCTGATCCGAGCGGTTGACGTCGGCCGCGACGACGAGGCGCAGCCGGTGTTGCCGATGGCCACCATCTCGGTCACCGAGGACATGGCGACGTGCATGAAACTGCACGAACTCGGTTGGCGCACCGCCTACCACCACGAGAACCTTGCCCACGGTCTGGCACCGGAAGACGCCGGCACGATGCTGACTCAGCGACTGCGGTGGGCGCAGGGCACCATCCAGGTGATGTTCCGGGAGAACCCGCTGCTGCAGCGTGGTCTCACCCTCGCGCAGCGGCTGATGTACTGGGCGACGATGTGGAGTTATCTCTCCGGCTTCGCCGCCGTCGTCTACATCGCCGCACCCGTGATATATCTCGTCTTCGGCGTCATGCCCGTGCAGGCATACAGCTGGGAGTTCTTCGGCCGTCTCGTCCCGTTCCTCGTCCTCAACCAACTGGTGTTCTTCGTGGTCAGCCGCGGCACACCCACCTGGCGTGGCCAGCAGTACAGCCTCGCCCTCTTCCCGGTCTGGATCAAGGCGTGCTGGACCGCTGTCCTCAACGTGTACGCAGCGCGGCCGCTGGGCTTCGCGGTAACGCCCAAGACCCGGCAGGAACACGGTGCGACCCCGTGGTATTTGGTGCGATACCAGCTGATCGCGATGGCAGCACTCGTCCTCGCGTCGGTGATCGGCGTGATTCATCTCGCGCTCGGGAACATCTCCGTCCTCGGTGTCGGTGTGAACCTGTTCTGGGTCGCGTTCGACCTGGTCATCTTGAGTGTCGTCATCCCCGCGGTCCGATATCGCGGATTCCGACAGGAGGAAACTGCATGATCGAGTTCGAGAGCCGTACCACGGACGAGGGTGTGGCGGTGGTACGTCCGGCCGGCAGGCTGAACATGGTCGCAGCGCCGCGCCTGCGAGAGCTGTTGCGCGACGTCGTCGACGGCGGAACGACCCGCGTGGTAGTCGATCTCAGCGCCACCGACTTCATCGACTCCTCGGGGCTCGGGGCACTCATCGCCGGCCTCAAGGCCGCCCGACAGGCCGGTGGCGACCTCCGCATCGCCCAGCCCACCGAGCAAGTCGAGACCGTACTCGCGCTGACCAACCTCAATCGTGTACTTCGAACACACGATTCGGTCGATGCCGCATTCGATGGCCGCTGAACTCGGCTCCTTCTCCCGGCGGCTTCGCACCACCGCCCGCCCGGAAAGCCTGGACGAGGTCCACGAACTCCTCGCGGACCTGTGGGCGCACGACCCGCTGGACGTGTCCCGGCGCATCGAGTTCGAGTCCGCTGTCGCTGAAATCGCCGCGAACATCATCGAGCACACTTCCGGTGACAGTGTGACCATGACACTCGAAGTCCGTGCCCTGCCGGACCGGATCGAAGCCCGGTTCGAGGACGACGGCGATCCCGTGTCGGTCGACCTCACAGCCATCGAACTCCCAGACGAGCTCGCCGAACGCGGCCGCGGCCTCGTCATCGCCACCACGGTTCTCGACCGGCTCGACTACCGACGGGACGGCACCGTCAACACCTGGATTCTGGGCCGCAACCGGGTGGGTTGACGCGAAACCGACGACGGTCAGCCAGATCCTCCACCGAGGGCACCGCGATCCTCACCGGACTCGTTCGGGAGGGGGCGAGCATGCTCAGCAGTTGTCGGCGGCCGCTGGGGCGGGTTACCTGCTGAGGGGCTGGACCGCCCGGCTCCAGATACGGCGCCGCCATCGAATCGGTTGCGGGTCCACAACACCGGCCCGTGACCGTCGCCGACCGCAGCCACGCCGGGGCACCCGTCGTACTTCATTTCGCCGCCCAGCCGCCGTTCAGTGCCTCCGGGAGCTCACCCGGAGTTTCCGCCGGTAGCCGGAACCCGCCCTCGCCTGATCGGCGGGGACGGGTTCCGTTTCAGCTGAGGCACTTACGTTCGGACTACCGCATATCCGCCGCTTCTCCGTCGATCATGACCATTGTGGGACGGGGTATTTCGGTGGTGCCGTCCGCGAGATCCCCGAGACTGCCGCCCAGCGCCACCAGGTCTGCACGACGCCCCGCCGTCAAGGTTCCGACACGGGTCTCGTCGTGCACCAGGTACGCGCTGTCGATGGTCATGGCCCGGATCGCGCGATCCACTCCGATCCGCTGGTTCCCGCCGAGCACGGTGCCGCCCCTCGTCATCCTGGTGACCGCGGTCCTGATGGTCGCGAGCGGGTCCATCGGGGTGATCGGGCAGTCCGAATGCAGTCCGAATCGCAGCCCCAGTTCGTCGGCGCAGGCGAGGGGATCCATCTCGGCGGCGCGCTCGGCACCGAGAAACCGGTCGCGGTGACGATCGCCCCAGTAGAAGACGTGGTTGACGAAGAAACTCACCCCGAGTTCGGCTTCCCGGATCGCGGCCAGGTCGCTCGGTGCGCTCACCTGGCAGTGCTCGATGCGGTGCCGTCCCACCCGGCCGTCGGTGGCTTGCGCCCTCCTCAGCGAGGTGATCGCGGCGCCGACCGCCGCGTCGCCGTTGGCGTGCACGGCGACCTGACCGCCCGCGCGATGCACCCGCAGGATCATCTCGTCGAGTTGCGCCTGCGGGTAGAGCAGGTCGCCGTGATGGTTGGGGTCGCACGCGTACGGCGTGCGGAGTGCGGCGGACAGCCCCTGGATCGACCCGTCGGCCCAGAACTTCGCGCCGGCCAGCCGGAAGCGTGCTCCGGCCGCGGGTGCGTGTTCGAACGTGACTCCCCGGTCGTCGAGGGCCTCGAGCGCCATGTCACCGCGCAGGAACCCGACGACGTGCACCGGTAGCTCACCCGAGGCGTCCAGCGAGCGGTAGGCGGTCAGCTCCTGCTCGCCCGCCGAGAGACCCACCCCGAGATCGTGGATGGTGGTGATGCCCCGCGACCGCGCCGACAGCAGGCTGCGAAGCAGGGCGCCGTTGACCTCCTGCTCGGTCAGCGCGGGAACCGCCGCGGTGAGCCTCGCCACCGCATCGATTTCCCACGCCATCCCGGTCAGACGGCCGTCGGCCCCGCGGGGGAACAGCGGGTCGTCCACCGGCACCGTGGATTCGTCGATGCCTGCGGCCGCGAGTGCGGCGGTGTTGGCGACGGCGAAGTGCCCGCAGATGTGCAGCACGATGACCGGCCGGTCGGTGCTGACGGCGTCGAGATCCGTCCTCGTCGGATGCCGTCCCTCGGCGATCTGGGTGTCGTCGTAACCCCACCCCCTGATCCATCCGCTGCCGGTGGCCGCGGCACGCAACGCCTGCTGGATGTCGGCGATCGACCGGCACGGTGGTGTCCGGCAGTCCGCCCAGCCGTCGGTGAGGCCGGCGTAGGTGGGGTGGATGTGCGATTCGATCAGTCCCGGGATCACCGTGGCGCCGGGCAGGTCGAGGCGGCGGGCCCCGCTGCCTGCGTAGTCGGCCATGTCCTTCCTGGTGCCGGTGGCGACCACGTCGGCTCCGTCGATGACCAGCGCTTCGACGCTCGGCGACGACGGGTCCTGCGTGTGAATCGAATCGGCGGTGAGCAGTGTCCGGGACATCAGGCACCCACTTCGCTGCGTGCGGCCACGGATCCCGCGGCGGTGCCGGACGTTCGGCCGTCGGCGCGAAGGCCACGGACGGGATCGGTGGGTGGCCAGAACACCCGCGTCGACACCACGAAGAGGATGTTGAGGACCAGGGCGGCCGCGCCGAGGTTGACTCCGTGCTCGGCGAGCCACAAGGACACGGGACCGTGCTTGTCGAGATACAGCCACAGCACCACGACGTCGCCGAGCACCACGCCCATGGCGAGGGCGGCCGGCCGCAGCTTCCATCCGAAGACCATCGTCGCGAAGACCACCGCGGCCTGGGTGACGCCGTAGTACGCCGTGTTGACCAGGGTCAGCAGGAGCTGAGGTGTCGCGAGGGTGAGCAGGAGCGAGATACCGAGGTACGCCACGACGACGCTACGCACCCAGACCCGTTGGCGGGACTCCGGGATCCCGGGAATGATGTTGCGCGACACGATCGCGCCGATTCCGAGGGCCGCCCCGCACAGCACCACGATCGCACAGAGGGCCGCGCCGCCTGCGACGACGCCGGTCAGCCAGTCGGGCAACAGTTGTCGCGACAACTGCAAGAGCACCTGGTCGGATTCCGTGCCCTCGAGCTTCGTCGGCAGCAGCGTGATCGCCCCGAAGGCGGCGGCGACGAGGAACGGGTACATGAGCATGTACAGGGGATTGAACTTGGCGACCCGCTTGATCGTCGCCTCGGACTTCGCCGCGAGCACGGCCTGCACGATGATTGGGAAGATGAAGAACCCGACCGATTGGAACACGATCGTCGTCAGTACGAAGGTCAGTGACGACCCGGTGACCGTGGAGTGTGAGGCCGAGCCGCCGGCACTAGCGGCCGCCGCGGCGAACAGTTTCTCGGTGCCACCGGTCTCGATCACTGCCGCCAGTCCGATCAGGACGGCGCCGAGCAACAGGGCTGTGTCCTTGACGTACGACACGAATGCGGGGGCGCGCACCCCGGACAACATGAGGAACAGCAGCGCGAGGGCTGCGCCTGCGAATACCGCGACGGTGGGGTCGATGGAGATACCCAGACCGGTCAGCGCGATCTGCAGCCCGGCGAGCTGAAGCTGACCCCACGGGATGAGGAATACGACCGAAGCGATGGCGATCGTCAATTCCAGCCCACGCGACCGGAAGTGGCGCCCGGCCACATCGGGCAGCGTCATGGCGCCGTATCTCTTGCCCGCGCGCCAGAGGTAGGGGGCGAAGAAGTATCCGATCGGGTAGGCCAGCAGGATGTACCCGATGAACCAGACGCCGTAGCTCGCCCCGTGGGCGTACACGCCGCCGGGGAACCCGATCAGGGTGCCGATGCTGTACGCCTCACCCGCTCCCAGGATGAAGACCAGCAGCGGACCGAACGACCGGCCACCCACCAGGTAGTCGGAGATCTCCTTCTTGCTGCCGCGCCGCGACAGCACGCCTGCCCCGAGGGCGAGGACGAGCACGAGGGTGAAGAAGGCCGCGGTCATGACCGGTCTCCGATCCGAGCGCTCTCAGCGGCCGATTCGGCGCGCTCGGCAGCTTCGAAGTCCTTGCGGTCGAAAAGCTTCCAGGCAAGATGGAGGCAGAGCGAGGTGAGCGGCATCCACAGGAACAACCACGCGAACAGGATGGGGACTCCGAAGACCGTGGCCGTGGATCCGGACAGGGCGACGATGCCCCCCAGGACCCCGGCGAACGGGACACCTATCGCGAGTAAGGCGCTTTTTGCCTCGTTGGACATGATTGTTTTGTCTCCTATTCCGACTGCGTCCACCGGCGTCGCGGGTTGGGTCCGGTGCCGGTCGACGTGCACTCTGGCACTAGTGTGGTCTGAATCACTCCCTTCGGGCCATGGGCGAATCCCGGAAAACGCCGAGGCGGTTCGTGAATTTCACGGGAGTGCGGAAAGCGAGAGAGAGGGTGCCCGAGTCCGTGGGAGAAGACACGATCCAGCGGTTGTGCCGACAGGTCTCGGAGGAGATCGACTCGGTAACCGACCGGGCGGTGGGTCAGATCCGCGCCGAGTTGCAGTCGTACGCTGCCGTTCCGATCGACGAGCAGCGCGGATACATCAGTCGCCAGCTCGCGGCGACGTTGCGCGCCCTCGCGGAGAGCGAACCGCTCGCCGACGACGTCCTCGAGCGTTCGCGTCAGCTCGGCCGGCGCCGGGCCATGCAGGGGTTGCCACTGTCCGACGTCATCGAGACGTACCACATCGCGTCCCGCGAATTGTGGAACACGATGGTGGCCACGGCCGCCGAGCCGACAACCGACCTGCTGCGTGCGGGCGGCATGATGTGGGATCTCGTCCACACCGCCACCAGCGCGGTCGCCGTCGGGCACACCGACGCGACCCGAAGCGAACAGGCCATCCGCGCGGGGGTGCGATACCGGTTCTTCGAGGCCCTCGCGAGTTCGGTCGACGGCGACCACCGTGATGTGCGCGAGCTGGCAGAGGCGCTGGGTTTCACACCGCAGCACGAGTTCCAAGCGGTGTGCGTCGCCGCGGAGGAGTGGTCGGAGGCGGCGCTCGAACGGCTGCAACGCACCCTGGACACGATCCCGGGCACCACCCAATGCAGCGGGCACGGCACCGTCATCATCGCCCTGAGCCAGCGCACACCGGTCGACGACATCATCCGCGAGGTCCGGCTCGGTCACCCGGGGACAACGGTCGGAGTCGGATTGGGCCGCCCCGGCCTGGCCGGCGCGGCGATGAGCATCACGGACGCGCGGAGAGTCCTGCATCTGGCCTCGCCTACCGGCGGGGTGGTCCGTTTCGCCGACGAATGGGTGGCCGCCACCCTGGCCGACCATCGCAACGAGCTCGCCACGCTGCTGGAGCCGGGTGTCGCCGTCGCCGCGGACCATCCGCACCTCGTCGAGGCGGTATTGGCATTCGCCCGCAACGAATTCTCCATCAGCGCGGCCGGGCGGGACATCCACCTGCATGCGAACTCGATCACCTACCGGCTCGACCGCTGGCAACAGCTGACCGGCTGGGATCCCCGGACCCTCGACGGCCTGCAGCGCTCGGTGTCGAGTCTGAGTCTGTTCCAGCGTGATTCGGGTGATTCGGGCTCCCGGGATACGCGATCAGCGCAACGCCACCTGCACGAGGACGGCGGCGCCGAGGAAGCCGAGTAGCCACAGCACGCGCTGACGGACCTGCTGGGCGGTGGTGCGGTCGTACAGCCATTTCCCCGCGGCGGCTCCGAACATGCAGAGCGGCGTGAACAGGGCGATCTGTGCGAGGACGGGCACGGTGAGGAGACCACCGGCGGCCGACCCCGCGGCGCCGAACGCGTCGATGACGAGGAAGAACACGACGAGCGAGGCGCGCCCGGCCGCCACGTGGGAGGACGCGGAGAAGTACATCAGGACGGCGGGCGGGCCACCGAGCGCGAAGCCGCCGTTGAGGAGACCGGACGCCACCCCCGTCACCGTGGTCAACCCGGGGCCGGGCAGCGACTGCCGGTCGGGGACGGCGGCCATGGCGACGGCGGAGCCGATGATCGCGACACCCAGCAGTACGCGCACCAGGTCGCCGGACAGTTGCGTGAGCGCCCACATCCCCAGCGGCATTCCGATCAGGGTGCCGGCGAACAACCAGCGCAACGACTTCCAGTGCACCTGCTGCCACACCTGGGGCAGCATCGCGGCGCTCGCGACGACCTCGAGGACGAACACGGTGGGGATCACCGACGTCGGCGGGAGCAGGACGACGAGTCCCGCAACCCACACCATCGCGCCACCGAACCCACCGAAACCGCGGACGACTCCGCCGGCCACCACGACGCCGAGCGCGAAGAGGAGGGAAGGCAACGACAGATCCCACACCGTTGCCGCCATACCCTGTTGCACCGCTTCCGTTCGCCGTTGTCTCCGTCAGAAGTGTGGGGGTCGCGGCGGCGAAGCGACAGGTCCAGACGGCGTCGAATCGTCGGTACCAGGAACGCACGGGGCGTGACCCCCGGGCGTGAGCGCCGGGGGCCACGCGCTCGCAGGGAGCGGACTACACGTAGTCCTTGTACTTGTCGAGCAGGCGAACCGGCTTCGACAGCGCGTCGCGGCGGAAGGGGTCGCCGAGTTCGCGGGTGCACATGATCTCGATGACCGTCGTCTTGCCCTCGTTCATCTGTGCGGCGACCGCGCGCTGCAGTGCGGGACCGACCTCTTCGAGCTTGTCCACCACGATGCCCTCGGCGCCCATCGCCTGTGCGATTCCGGCGAAAGACTCGCTCTCGAGCTCACCGGCGACGAAGCGGCGGTTGTAGAAGTCGACCTGGTTCTTCTTCTCCGCACCCCACTGCCGGTTGTGGAAGACGACGGCGGTGACCGGGATGTCGTGCCGGACAGCCGTCATGATCTCGCCCAGGCTCATTCCCCAGGCGCCGTCGCCTGCGTAGGCGATGGCGGGCCGTTCCGGTGCCGCCGCCTTCGCGCCGATGATGGTCGGCAGCGCGTAACCGCAGTTACCGAAGCTCATCGGGGCGAGGAAGCTGCGCGGCTTCTCGAACCGGAGGTAACTGTTGGCGACGGAGTTGATGTTGCCGATGTCCGTGGACACCATCACGTCGTCCGGCATCGCATTCTCCAGCTCCCGCAGCACCTGACGCGGGTGCAGCCAGTTGCCGTCCTCACCTTCCTGTTCGGCGATCATGTCGAGGCTGAACGCATCGCGCTCGTGCGTCCATTCGTCGAGTTCCTTCTCCCACGCGGCCTTCTCGGCGTCGATCTTCTCGCCGCGTGCCGCACGGTTGGCGTCGCAGACGAGGGACTTGCCCTCGAGCCGCTCGGTGAGGGCGACGGCAGCGGCCTTCGCGTCACCGCAGATCCCGACGGAGATCTTCTTGACCAGACCGAGCATCTTGTGGTCGGCGTCGATCTGGATGATCTTGGCATTCTTCGGCCAGTAGTCCATGCCGTGCTGCGGGAGAGTCCCGAAGGGGCCGAGGCGGGTGCCGAGGGCGAGCACCACGTCCGCCTGGCTGATCAGCTTCATCGCGGCCTTGGAACCCTGGTAGCCGAGCGGTCCGGTCCACAGCGGGTGGCTGGCGGGGAACGAGTCGTTGTGCAGGTAGCTGTTGACGACGGGGGCGCCGAGACGCTCGGCGAGTGCCTTGCACTCCTCGACACCGTCGGCCATCACCACGCCGCCGCCGGAAACGATCACCGGGAACTCGGCCTGCGCCAGCAGTTCAGCCGCCTCGTTCAGGCTCGTCTCGCCACCGGGACCGCGGTCGAGGCGGGTGGGCTGCGGGATCTCCGTCTCGATCTCACCGTAGAAGTAGTCGCGCGGAATGTTGAGCTGCGTCGGGCCCATCTCGGACATCGCGCGGTCGAAGCAGCGGCCCGTGAACTCGGCCATGCGCTTCGGGTTGTTGACGTGCCCCTGGTACTTCGTGAATTCCTGGAACATCGGCAGCTGGTTGGCTTCCTGGAAGCCGCCCAGGCCCGTTCCCATGGTGCCGGCCTCGGGAGTGACGATGACGACGGGGCTGTGCGCCCAGAACGCGGCGGCGATCGCGGTGACACAGTTGCTGATACCCGGACCGTTCTGCCCGATCACCATGCCGTGCCGCCCGCTGACCCGGGCATATCCGTCGGCCATGTGTCCCGCGCCCTGCTCGTGCACGACCGGGACGAGTCGAATGCCGGCGGGAGCGAAGATGTCCATCGCATCCATGAAGGCGGATCCCATGATGCCGAACATGTCGGTGACGCCGTTGGCGACCATCGTCTCGACGAACGCCTCCGACGGCGTCATCTTCTGTACACCGGAGACAGCGGTGCGATCGGCACCGTTCTTCTTCTTGCTCATGTGTGATCCTCCTTCAAGGGCGCGCCGGAACCGGCAGAGAATGTCAAAAATCGGAACGTTTCGTTCGTGATTTTGTGATCTGCAGTGACAGTAGGCCACGTCACACACTTCGTCAATGAATGTTCCTAAAACTGGAACGAGATGTATGATTTTTCGATACACGATGCGAATGCGTCGCCGTTTCGGCCAAGGAGGAACCGTGGGTGAGATTCACCGGATCGACGAGTCGAACGGACACCCGGCAACGGAGCTACCCGGAGACACACCGACGCTCCGCCTGTTCGCACTGCTCGAGATGATCGCATCCAAGGACCAGCTGTTCACGTTGCAGGGGCTCGTCGAGGAGACGGGCATGGCCAAACCGACCCTGCACCGCATGCTCCAGCAGCTCGAGGGCGCCGGACTCCTCACCCGGCAGAACAACGGCAGGCATTACGGCACCGGCGTGCGCCTGCGACGTTTCGCCGAGAATTTGCTGCTCAACGACACCCACCACGGCGCGCGGCACGCCATCCTCCGGAACCTCGTCGCGGAACTCGGGGAGAGCTGCAACGTGACCACCCTGTCGGGCAGCGAAGTGGTGTATCTCGACCGCGTGGAAACCTCCGAGCCCCTTCGGTTTACACTCCATGCTGGTTCGCGGGTGCCCGCGCACTGCTCGGCCAGCGGCAAGATGATCCTGTCGCAGCTCAGCCCCGCCCAGCGCCGGCGACTTCTCGGGCGGATGCCGCTCGAGAGGTACACCAACAAGACGGTCACCGACATCGAGCTGATCGAGACCGAACTCAAACAGGTCCGCCGCGACGGCTACGCCATCGACGACGAAGAGTTCCTCCCCGGCCTCGTGTGCGCCGCGGTGCTCGTCCCCTGTGCCACAGGCAATTCCAATCTCTGCATCGCGGTCCAGGCCCCGGTCATGCGACTCACCCCAGACAAGGCGCTCAAGCTTCTGCCCGCACTCCGGCGGGCAGCCGACGCCATCGGCGAGATCGAGAACGAGGTCATGGACGACGGTTCGTCAGACCTGAACTGAAGGAGGGCGCATGCCCGAAATGACCACTGCGACAACCAGCCACGTGGTGTCCGCACGCGAGCTGTTCGGACTCGACACCGACCTGACGGTACGCGCCTTCCGCGAACCCGCCGACCACGTCCCCGACGTCGACCCCGCATACCGGTTCGATCACGCGGTGACCACGGCCCTGCTCGCCGGGTTCAGCCGCAACCGACGAGTGATGGTGCAAGGCCTGCACGGCACCGGCAAGTCCACGCACATCGAACAGGTCGCGGCGCGGCTCAACTGGCCGTGTGTGCGGGTCAACCTCGACGGACATCTCAGCCGGCTGGACCTGATAGGCCGGGACGCGGTGGTGCTGCGAGACGGCAAGCAGGTCACCGAATTCCAGGAAGGCATCCTGCCCTGGGCACTGCAGCGACCCGTCGCCCTCATACTCGACGAATACGACGCCGGCCGCCCCGACGTCATGTTCGTCATCCAGCGTCTCCTCGAACGCGACGGGAAACTCACCCTGCTCGATCAGAACAGGGTCCTGACTCCACATCCGGCCTTCCGGTTGTTCGCCACCGCCAACACCGTCGGCCTCGGCAATCTCAACGGGTTGTATCACGGTGTGCAGCGGCTCAATCACGCGCAGATCGATCGCTGGAACATCGTCGCGACGCTCGATCACCTCCCCGCGGAACAGGAAATCGAGATCGTGTCCGCGCGGGTGCCGTCGCTGAGCCGGGAGCTCATCCGGTCGATGGTCGCCGTGGCCAACCTGACCCGGAGCGGTTTTCGGGTGGGCGACCTGTCGACGCTGATGTCGCCGCGCACGGTGATCACCTGGGCCGAGAACATCGAGATCTTCCACGACCCGGCGCTGGCATTCCGGTTGTCGTTCGTCAACAAATGCGACGAGGCCGAGCGGCCCGTCGTCGCCGAGTACTTCCAGCGATGCTTCGACTCGGAACTGGAGCGGTCTGCGATGCTCGCAACGAGCACGGCCTGAGCGGGCAGTCATGACAGAACTGCCTGTGCGTCCCGCGTCGGTCCGCCGTCAGCAGGAGGTGCACGAACTCTGTGCCGGCGCGATCCGCGCCCTCGCGGGTCAGGGTGGGTTGCACTTTCGCGGACCGGAACTCCATCGCGGACATCGGCGCGTGCCGATGCCCGCCCCACACCTGCACCCGTCGTTCGACGGCGCCGACTTCGCATCCTTCCGCGGTGCGGCGGACGGCATGGCGTCACGCCTCCTCCACACCGACCCCGTCCTGCATCGCAGCCTATGCCCGGACGACACGGCGGGCCGGCTGATCTTCGAGATCCTGGAACAGTTCCGCGTCGAGTCGCTGGCCGCCGACGCGTGGAGCGGCGTGCGCGCCAACCTCTCCCACCGCTTCGCGCAGTGGTCGCAGGACTACGTGACGTCCGGTCTGACCGAGACCGTGCACGGGATGCTGCTGTTCACGGTGACGCAGATGTGCCGGGCCCGGATCACCGCCGAGCCGATTCCCGAGGCCACCGAGGACCTGATCGAATCGACGCGGTTCGCTCTCGCCGCCGTTCTCGGCGACCACCTCCCGTGGCTGCGTCGAACCCGTTTCTCGCAAGACGACTTCGGCGTCCACGCACAGGACGTCGCCGAGCTGATCGGCCGTCACCTGGAGTCACCCGCCGACACGGACGGCTCGTCCGACGACCGGAGCGACGGCCGGGCGGCGTTCTCCCTCCTGTTCGACTTCGACCCCGACGACGACGAGACCGTCGCGACCGCGGTGTCGGGACGCAGTCGCGCGCTGGGGGAGGGCGGAGACGGATACCGCGTGTTCACCCGCGCCTACGACGAGACCCGGCAGATCGCGTCCCTCGTCCGCCCCGAGTTGCTCCAGGACTACCGCCGGCGACTCGACCTCGTCATCGACACGCAGCATCTCAACGTCCGGAAACTCGGACGGCAGCTGAAGGCGCTGCTCTCGGAACCGGTCCGCGACGGATGGGAAGGCGGCCGGGAAGAGGGGTACCTCGACGGTCGGCGGCTCGCCCAGCTGGTCACCTCGCCCACCGAGCGCAGACTCTTCCGGGCCGAACGCACCGAGCCGCACACCGACACGACGGTGACCTTCCTCATCGACTGCTCCGGTTCGATGAAGGAGTTCGGCGAACCGGTCGCGGTGCTGGTCGACGTGTTCGCCCGGGCCCTCGAACTGGCCGACGCCCGGTGCGAGATCCTCGGTTTCACGACCGCTGCATGGAACGGGGGCCGAGCCCGCCGAGACTGGCTCCGGTCGGGCCGTCCGTACGACCCGGGACGGCTCAACGAGGTCCGGCAGCTGGTGTTCAAGGACGCCGAGACTTCCTGGCGCCGAGCCCGTCCCGCGATCGCCGGGCTGCTGAAGAACGACCTGTTCAAAGAGGGCGTCGACGGTGAGGCCGTCGACTGGGCGTGCTCCCGGATGCGGGACCCTCAGGGCCGCAGGCTCCTGTTCGTGATCTCGGACGGAAGCCCACTGGACGGCGCCACCGCCCTGGCCAACGACGAGTTCTATCTAGACCACCACCTGCAGGTCGTGGTCGAGCGACACGAGGACGAGCGGGCCGTCGAGGTGTACGGACTGGGAGTCGGGCTGGATCTGAGCCCGTACTACGACCGCTGCCGGACACTCGATCTGTCGCACGGTACCAACAGCGACGTCATTGCCGACGTGCTGTCGATGATCGGCCACTGACAGCCATCACCTGCCAGTGACGCAACAGTGAAGGAGTCACACCCATGACCGCACACGGGGTTTCCCTGGTCACCTTGGACATTGCCGGAACGAGCGTCGACGAAGGCGGCGCCGTGTACGTCGCGTTGCGCGACACCGTCGAGAAGCACCTCGGCGAGCCGATTCCGGACGCTCGGTTCGACCGGTGGAAGGGCACGGGCAAGCGGCAGGCCATCGAGGGACTGCTACGGGAGACCGGGGTGCCGGCTGAGAAGAATGTCCTGGACGCCGTCGAATCCGATTTCACCGCAATGCTTCTGGACGCGTACCGGAAGACACCGCCCACCGCACTGCCCGGGGTTCACGATGCCTTCGGTGCGTTGCGGCAGCGCGGCATCAAGATCGTTCTCCAGACCGGCTATTCCCGCGAGATCGCGGAACCGCTACTGGAGCAGGTCGGGTGGGAGATCGGGCGGGACATCGACGGTGTGATCACGAGCGATCAGGTGCGGATGAGCAGGCCGTCGCCGTATCTCGTCTTCCGCGCCATGGAGCTCGCCGGAGTGCAGAGCGTCGACGCGGTGCTGGTGGGTGGTGACACCCCGAACGATCTCCGAGCAGGGACGAACGCCGGGGCGCGGTACGTGGTGGGTGTCCTGACCGGCGCACACGACGCGGCGGCGCTGCGTCCGGAGCCCCACACGCACATCCTGGAGAGCGCCGCGAAGATCCCCGAACTGCTGGGCTGAAAGACAACTGTGGGCCGGTTCTGCTGCACGACAGCGGAACCGGCCCACAGTGTTTTCGGAGGAGCAGGGATCAGAACGTCACCAGCCGCGTTCGGCGAGCCGGTGCGGGACGGGGATGTCGTCGACGTTGATCCCGACCATCGCCTCACCCAGCCCACGGGAAACCTTCGCCAGCACATCCGGGTCGTCGAAGAACGTGGTCGCCTTCACGATCGCCGCGGCCCGCTCCGCCGGGTTACCCGACTTGAAGATCCCCGACCCGACGAACACACCCTCCGCACCGAGCTGCATCATCATCGCCGCATCCGCCGGGGTGGCGATGCCACCGGCAGTGAACATCGTGACCGGCAACTTCCCGGCCTTGGCGACCTCGACGACCAGATCGTACGGCGCCTGCAACTCCTTCGCCGCCACATACAGCTCGTCCTCGCTGAGCGAGGTCAACCGGCGGATCTCCCCACCGATCGTCCGCATGTGCGTGGTCGCGTTCGACACGTCACCGGTACCGGCCTCCCCCTTGGACCGGATCATCGCCGCACCCTCGGTGATCCGCCGCAGCGCCTCACCCAGATTGGTGGCACCACACACGAACGGGACGGTGAACTGCCACTTGTCGATGTGGTTCGCGTAGTCGGCCGGGGTCAGCACCTCCGACTCGTCGACGTAATCGACCCCGAGGGACTGCAGGATCTGCGCCTCCACGAAGTGCCCGATCCGGGCCTTGGCCATCACCGGGATCGACACCGCGGAGATGATGCCGTCGATCATGTCCGGATCACTCATCCGGGACACCCCACCCTGCGCCCGGATGTCCGCGGGCACCCGCTCGAGCGCCATCACCGCGACCGCACCGGCATCCTCGGCGATCTTCGCCTGATCGGGGGTGACGACGTCCATGATGACCCCGCCCTTCAACATCTCGGCCATGCCACGCTTGACGCGTGCCGTACCGACGGCGGAATTGTTCACGACTGTCTCCTCTGATGACGATGGGTGTGCGGCTCCTGTTGTGCCGCGGCAAGCAGTTCGATGTCCGAGCCGCCGAGCGTCTCCACGGACTCGATGCGCTTCTCCGCCTCCGCAACCGACTCGTCCGCGGAACCGATCGGGGGAGCACCGGACAGCGATTCGTCGTCGCGACCGCCCTTGCCGAGCAACTTCCGCACCTCGTAGCTGATCAGGATGACGATCAACGTCAGACCGCTCATGAGGAACTGGGAGCGGGTGGTCGGCAGGAACGCCATCGCGAGGATGACGGTGGCCATCAGGGCGATGGTGGCGTAGCTCAGCCACGGGAACAACCACATCCGTAGTTGCAGTGCGGCTGGGTCTTCGCGCTCGAGTCGACGCCGGAGCACTACCTGGGAGATGGCGATCAGGAGGTACACGAAGAGCGCGACGGCGCCGTACGAGTTGACGAGGAAGCCGAAGACGACGTCGCCCCACACGTACGTGCAGGCGACGGAGACGTATCCGACGGTGGTGCCGAGCAGGATCGCACGACGGGGCACACCGTTGCGGGACAGTGTCGTGAAGAACTTCGGGGCGTCGCCGTTGCGGGTGAGCGCGAACAACATTCGGGACGTGGTGTACAGCGCCGAGTTCAGGCAGGAGAGGACCGCCGTGAGGACGATGAAGTTCATGATCGTCGCGACACCGGGAATTCCCAGGACCTCGAGCACCGCGGCGTACGGGCTCACACCCACACTCTCGGTGTTCCACGGCTGGATCGTGACGACCACGAGAATCGAACCGACGTAGAACGTCACGATCCGCACCACGATCGACCGCATGGCGTGGGCGACAGCACGCTTCGGCTCCTCCGACTCGGCGGCCGCGATCGTCACGATCTCGGCTCCCGTGTAGAAGGCCACGCAGGGGACGACCGCCGCGAGCACCGCGCCCCAGCCGAGCGGGGTGAAGCCGCCGTGGTTCACGAGGTTGCCGAGCCCGGGCGTCGAATCGGGCCACAGCCCGGTGATCCACAGGGCCCCCATCCCGAGAAACAGAACGATCGCCACGACCTTGATCGACGAGAACCAGTACTCGAACTCGCCGTAGGAGCGGGCGGACACCATGTTGGTGGCCGTCAGCAGGAGCATCAGCCCCAGGCTCAGGAGCCACAGCGGGATCATCGGCAGCCAGAGCTGCAGGATCCGGCCACCGGCGATCGCCTCGACGGCGACGACAATGACGAAGAAGTACCAGTACATCCACCCCGTCGCGAACCCGGCGCGGCGCCCCAGGGCCTGGCGGGCGTAGACGTAGAACGATCCGACCACCGGCCGGGCCACCGCCATCTCCGCCAGCATCCGCATGATCAGCAACGTGATGATGCCTGCGATGAGGAAGGAGATGATCGCGCCGGGGCCGGCCCCGCCGATGACGACACCGCTGCCCACGAAGAGACCGGCGCCGATCACCCCGCCCAGGGCGATGAGGTTCATGTGCCTGCGTTTCAGGCCCTTGCCGAGACCTGAACTGTCGGTGTGTCCGGGAACGGTACTGTCCACATTTCCTCCAGAAGGCGCTGCCGGGACCCTCGCCCGACACGACCTCGTCGGTCGTACGTCGATGCGGGCACCCACCGGTTCAGCGACCCAATCGTATGTGTGATCCACATCACTTATTCCAGTGTTCACCTCACACTACGACTGGTGCCAGAACTCGCCCAGAGCCAGTTGCCTCGCAAGCGATGGGTCCAGTTCGACCGCGGAACCGCCGACCGAGAAACCCCGTGAACTGGGAAGACGGCGGTCATCACCGGGAGGAGCGTGTTCGGTTGGCCCGGCGGTGCGCTGTCGCGCCCGATCTGGATCCCCCGGCGCCGGCGCTCACCCACGAGACCGTGTACACGCCCTTACCCTGTGACCAGTGGTAACGAACTGGTCCTCAGACGTGCCGTCGAACTGGCACTGTGCTGCCCACCGGACCCTCCATACAGTGTTGTGCATCACATCAACAGTTCAGTTCGCGGTGGATCGTCTCCCGTATCTCCGCCGGCACTGTTCTCCGTTCCAACCGCCCGACGATCCGGCCCCGGATCGCGATGGCGACCTGACGATTCCGGTCAGCGCACAGTGGAGGAAAACGTGACTTCAACACCACCCCCGGTCCAATCCCAGGACTCCGGCCTCGGAAAGGGCCTGAAGAAGCGGCACATGAACCTCATCGCCCTGGGCGGCGTGATCGGTGCCGGATTGTTCGTCGGCAGCGGCGTCGTCATCGAGAGCGCAGGCCCGGCGGCGATCGTGTCGTTTCTCATCGCGGGGGTCATCACACTCCTGATCATGCGGATGCTGGCGGAGATGGCGGTGGCCCGGCCGGTGGTCGGATCGTTCTACGTGTACGCCAGGGAAGCGCTCGGCAATCGCGCCGGCTTCTCCGTCGGCTGGATGTACTGGTACTTCTTCGTCATCGTCGTCGCCGTCGAAGCCATCGCCGGCGGCCGAATACTCCAGCTCTATCTCCCGTCCGCGCCGCTGTGGATCCTCAGCCTCGGGCTTCTCGTCATCCTGACCTGCACCAATCTCGTGTCAGCGCGTTCGTTCGGCGAATTCGAGTACTGGTTCTCGTCGATCAAGGTGATCGCGATCGTCCTCTTCCTCGGTTTGGGCGCACTGTGGATCACCGGACTGTGGCCGGACGCGACTCCCGGAGTGGCGAATCTCGTCAGCCACGGCGGATTCGCCCCGCTCGGCTGGGGCGCGGTGCTCGCCGCGGTCGTCCCCTGCGTGGCCTTCTTCACCGGGGCCGAGATCGTGACAATCGCGGCCGCCGAGTCCGCGGAACCCAAGAAAGCGGTCGCCCGGGCGATGCGTTCCATCGTGGTCCGGATCATCACCTTCTACGTCGGTTCCATCTTCGTGGTCGTCGCGGTGGTGCCGTGGAGCACGGAGGCCGTCGGCGTCAGCCCCTACGCGGCAGCCCTCTCCGCCCTGCACATTCCCGGTGTCGCCACGATCATGAACGTCGTCATCCTCACCGCGGTGCTGTCCTGCCTGAACTCCGCGCTGTACACCTCCTCGCGGATGCTCTTCGCGCTCACCCGCAACGGCGACGCCCCGCACATGTTCACCCGACTGTCCGGCGGCGGCGTGCCCCGGCGCGCGATCCTCGCCGGAACGGTGATCGGCTACGCGTCGGTGATCGCGGCGTTCGTCTCCCCGGATCTCGTGTTCTCGTTCCTGGTCAACTCGTACGGCGCCGTGGCGCTCTTCGTCTACCTCATGATCGCGATCTCCCAGGTCGCGCTCCGCAAGAAGCTGGAAGCGCGAGATCCCGAGGCCCTCAGCCTGAAGATGTGGCTGTTCCCCTGGCTCAGCTACGCGACCATCGTCCTGATGGGAGCCGTGATCGCCGCCATGGCCGTGCTCCCCACCACCCGTTCGCAGTTCTGGCTGAGTGTGGTGACTCTCGCCTTCATCCTGATCGGGTACGAGTTCCGCCGCCGCAGCCGGACCAGCGCCGAACGCCTCGACACCGTCACACCGCCCGCGGCCTCGCCCGGCGACGGATCCGACGCGGAACAACTCGTCGGAGTCGTCACCCGCGAGCAGCCCTGACGCACCCGCCGTACCGAAGGACAGGGACCGCATCAGCGGTCCCTGTCCTTCTCTGTGCGTCCGATGCCACATCGGCTTTTCCGGCACGACCCGCCGAAAATCGGGGCACACTTGCAGAAGACCTCGGCGGAGGAGGGCACCGTGTTCCACCGCGGAGACGACGCCGTCACCGAAGAACACTCGCTGGACGAGTCCCTGCTCGTCGAGCCCGAATCCCGGAGCCGGCCGTGGCGGGAATTCCTCGTCTCGACCCCGGGACGACTGTCCGTGCTGGGGATCGCCCTCGTGACCGCCGCGCTGGCGACCGGGGCGATCACGTCGGCGACGATCGGTGCCCGGCAACAGCGCATCGAGACCCTGCGGACACACACCGAACCCCTCACCTACGCGGCCGAACGGCTCTACAGTTCGCTGTCCATCGCCGACGCCGCGGCCGCCACGTCCTTCATCTCGGGCGGTGTCGAGCCGATCGACGTCCGCAATCGGTACAACCAGGCGATCGGGGACGCGTCGAACGCGCTGGTCACCGCGTCTAACGGCGTCGACTCGACAGACGCCGCGGCCCTCGCGCTGCTGTCCGAGATATCGCGGGATCTCGCCGACTACACCAGCCTGATCGCCACGGCCCGCGCCAACAATCGGTCGGGCAACCCGGTCGGCGTCGCCTATCTCAGCGACGCCTCCACGATGATGCAGGACACGATCCTGCCCGCAGCCGAGAGCCTCTACTCGGAGCAGTCGAGAGCCGTCGCCGACACCCAGGTCCTCACCGCGCGGCTCCCGAGAGCCGCATCCGCCGTCGCCGTCGCCCTGCTCGTCGCGCTCGTCCTCGCGCAGGTGTACCTGGCGCGCAAGAGCAAACGCCGCGTCAATCCCGGCCTCGTCCTCGCCTCCCTCCTCGCCGCCACCCTCCTGATCTGGCTGGCCGCCGCCACCCTGGTCTCCACCGCGGCCACGGACCGAGCGAGAACCCAAGGGGCGCAACCACTCGGCACGATCACCCAGGCGCGGATCCTCGCCCAGCAGGCCCGGGCGGACGAGACCCTCGCGCTGCTGCAGCGCGGCTCCGACGAACAGTCCGAGGTCGACTACGCCCGGCGGTCGGCCGAACTCGCCGACATCCTCGGGGCGCTGCAGGACGGCGATCACGGGCCGGCGACGACACCGCCGATCGACGCCGCCGTCACCGCGCTCGGCGACTGGCGGCGCGCGCACACCATGCTGCAGGAGAAGCTCGACGTGGGGGACTACCCGGGGGCGAAGGCCATCGCGATCGGCCCCGCGGACTCGGCGTCCCCCGCCACCTTCGCGGCGCTCGACGAGTCGTTGCAGGACGGCATCGACCGATTCCGCAGCGAGGAACTCGACGGGATGGCCGACGCATATCGCTCGTTGTCGCTGCTCGCGGTGGGTAGCATGGTGATCGGCGTCCTCTGCGGGTTCGCCGTCGGTGGGGGGATCTGGCCCAGACTGAACGAGTACCACTGATGACGCGGGTGATTCGACCGAGACGGCTGACGCGCCCGCGCGCCCTCCTCCTCTCCGCCGCCGTGGTCGCCGTCCTCGCAGCCGGATGCGCCACCCCGCAACCCCTCACGCCCACCGTCAGCGGCGACTACTCGGAGGTGCCGCTGACGAGTGGGGCCGAGATCCTTCTGCCCACCGGCGACGTGCCCGAGGAGCCACCCGCACCCGACTCCTGCGGTGCGCTCGCGAGTCTCCGCCCCGCCGCCACCCCGGACGTCCGGGCGCCGGGAAGCTCGCTGGCCGAGATCACCGCCCGCGGCCGGCTGATCGTCGGAATCGATCAGAACACCAACCTCTTCAGTTTCCGGGATCCGACCACCGGCATGCTGATGGGATTCGACGTCGACGTCGCGGGCGAGATGGCGCGGGACCTGTTCGGTGACCCCTCCCGGGTCGAATTCCGCCTCCTCACGTCCGGCGACCGCTTCGACGCCCTCCAGAACGAGGACGTGGATCTCGTGGTGAAGAGCACGTCGATCACGTGTGAACGGTCCGAGCGTGTCGCCTTCTCCACCGTGTACTTCCAGGCCTATCAACGTCTGCTGGTGCCGAAGGGCTCCGGTATTTCCGGCCCGGCGGATCTGGCGGGCAAGCGCGTCTGCACCGCCGGCGACACCACCTCGCTGGACACCGTTCGCCGAGTGCAACCCGAAGCCACGATCGTGGCGGTACCCGACTGGGACGACTGCCTCGTGGTCCTCCAGCAGCGGCAGGCCGACGCCGCGAGCACCGACGACTCCATCCTCGCCGGGCTCGCCGCCCAGGACCCGAACCTGGAGATCGTCGGCCCGCCGCTCGAATCGGAGCCGTACGGCATCGGGGTCAACAAGAACCACGACGATCTCGTGCGCTTCGTGAACGGCACGCTGGATCGGATGCGTGCGGACGGAACCTGGACGAGGCTCTACGACAACTGGCTGACGGTTCTCGGCCCTTCCGCCGGACCACCCGCCCCCACGTACCGGGACTGAGGTGACACCGAGTGAGCGACGAAACCAGACGAACACCGATGGACGACCCGCAATCCACCAGGGGTGTGCGGTTCGATCCGTTCGCGGACGACGACGATGACGACGTCCCCTCCGCACGCACGGTGCCGGACGCCGCCCACACCTCCGACCTGTCGATGCTCCTGACCAATCCCGTTCTGGCGGAGCACAAACGTTACTGCGACCGATGCAAGCGCCCCGTCGGACGTTCCACTGCCGCGCGGCCGGGCGACACGGAGGGGGTGTGCACCCACTGCGGCACCGTCTTCTCGTTCGCCCCGCAACTCGAGGCGGGTGAACTGGTCGCGGGCCAGTACGAGGTCCTGGGGTGCCTCGCCCACGGCGGTGTCGGCTGGATCTACCTCGCGCTCGACCACAACGTCAGCGACCGCTGGGTTGTCCTCAAGGGCCTGCTGCACTCGGGCGACCCCGAGGCCCAGGAGGTAGCTCTCGCCGAGCGCCGGTTCCTCGCCGAGGTGACGCATCCGAGCATCGTGAAGATCTACAACTTCGTCGAACACCCTGGGATGGACGGCAATCCCATCGGCTACATCGTCATGGAGTACGTCCGGGGCAGAACCCTGCGCGACCTGCTCACCGAACTGAAGGAGGACGCCGGACCCGACGACCCGAAGCCGATGCTGCCGGTGGAGCACGCCATCCGCTACCTCCTCGAGGTCACGCCCGCGCTCGGATACCTGCACTCGATGGGGTTGGTGTACAACGACCTCAAGCCCGAGAACATCATGATCGGCGACGACTACGACCAGCTCAAGCTCATCGACATGGGCGCGGTCGCCAGGATCGGGGATCACGGATACATCTACGGCACACAGGGTTACCAAGCCCCCGAGATCGCCACCACCGGTCCCACCGTCGCCTCCGACATCTACACCGTCGGGCGGACGCTCGCCGTGGTGACCCTCGACATGCCCACCGCCGGCGGCTGTTACGTCGACGGCCTGCCAACGCCCGAGGAGGCGCCGCTGCTGGCGGAGTACGAGTTCTACCACCGGCTGCTGCTCCGGGCCATCCATCCCGATCCGGCCCGGCGGTTCGCGTCGGCCGAGGAGATGTCGACCCAGCTCGAGGGTGTCCTGCGCGAGGTGCGGGCCCAGCAGACCGGCCACCCGCAGCCGGGGCTGTCCCACCGGTTCAGCCCGCAGCGCACGACGTTCGGGACCGACCTCACGATCAGCCGCACCGACGTCTACGTCGACGGGCACCGCCGGGACGAGCGGATCAGCGCGATGAGTATCGTTCGAGCGCTGCCGATTCCGTTGGTGGACCCGGACGATCCGGCCGCCCCGTTGCTCTCCGTCGTCCACAGCCGACCGAGGGAGCTTCTCGATTCACTGCACAGGGCGAAGGAGGCGGCGGACGACGGTGTGGCGTCCACGAGCATCGAGATCCCGCTCGCCGAGGTACGCGCGCACCTCGACCTCGGGCAGCCCCGTGATGCCGCCACCATTCTCGAATCCCTCGACCATCAACGTGAGGACACGTGGCGCGTCGACTGGCACACGGGACTGTGTGCGCTGGTGGGCGGCGACTTCGAGGCGGCATTCACCCGGTTCGATTCCGTCCTGACCGCGCTACCGGGCGAGGAGGCCCCGAAGCTCGCCCTCGCGGCGACGGCCGAGATGTGGTGCGAATACCGCTCCGGTGAGGACATCGGGCGGTGGCGCCGGACCGCCGAAAAGTATTACTGCACAGTGTGGCGCACGGATCACGGCGCGGTGAGTGCGGCGTTCGGATTGTCGCGGCAACTGGAGCACCGCGACGACCGGGCGGCCGCGGTGGAGGCCCTCGACGAGGTGCCACCGACATCCCGGCACTATGCCGAGGCCCGGTTGACGAGTGTGCTGATGCTCGTCCACGATCGGCCCCTCGCCGAGGTGAGCGAACGGGATCTGCAGGAGGCCGCCCGGCGGGTCGAACTACTCGCCCACGACGAGCGTCGCGCACTCCAGACCCGGGTGCTCGTCCTCGGCGTGGCCGTCGACTGGCTGCACGCCGGCGGCATTCCCGAGACCACGCGGATCCTCAGCGTGCCGTTCACAGAACGCGGTCTGCGCACCGGGGCGGAGTCGGCGCTCCGGGCCCTCGCCCGCAAGGCCCCCGAGCGCAGGCATCGGTACACCCTGGTGGATCTCGCCAACCTGATCCGCCCGACCACGTGGCTGTGACTCCCGGACTCGGGTCACCGCACCCCGAATCCGGTGTGCTCGCGGCCCCACCGGGCATTCCACGCCATCACCTGCACGCGGTCGCTCAAAGCATCACGGCTGCGGACCGTTTCGGCCAGCTGGCCCATGAGTTCGATGATGCGGCGCCGGGCGTCCTCCAGTTCCGTTGCCAGGCGCTCCTCCTCCCTCGACCTCGCGGTGCGGTTTCTGCGCGCGACCATGGTGTTCATCTCTACTCCGATCGTGACGACGTGGTGTTCGGCTCCTCGCACCGACAACTCTGGGCCGTCTGGTACGGGTCCAGAAGATCCAGATAGACGGCGAGACAGGGGTCCAATCTGGACCTATGACGTAGCGCACAAGTGGTTCTGACGTCGGAGACGATTCGATCGTAGGGTTCAAGTGCTCGCCGAAATCTCGACCGGAGGTACCCATGCGCATCCACACCGACGCACTCACGATCGCGGGCCGGGACTTCTCGTCCCGCCTCGTCATGGGCACGGGCGGTGCGGCCAACCTCTCGGTACTGGAAGAGGCACTCGTCGCCTCGGGCACCGAACTGACGACGGTGGCACTGCGCCGGGTGGACGCCGCGGGGAGAACCGGGCTGCTCGAACTGCTGGATCGACTGGGCATCGCGTTGTTGCCGAACACAGCCGGCTGCCGGGGCGCCGCGGAGGCGGTGCTGACTGCGCGCCTGGCTCGCGAGGCCCTGGGCACCAACTGGGTCAAGCTCGAAGTGATCGCCGACGAGCGCACGCTCCTGCCCGACGGGATCGAACTCGTCTCGGCAGCAGAACAACTCGTGGACGACGGATTCGTCGTGCTGCCGTACACCAACGACGACCCCGTGCTCGCGCAGCGCCTGGTCGATGCCGGGTGCGCCGCCGTGATGCCGCTCGGGTCGCCGATCGGCACCGGGCTCGGTATCTCGAACCCCCGCAACATCGAGATGATCGTCGCGCGCACCGGCGTCCCGGTCATTCTCGACGCCGGGATCGGCACCGCCAGCGACGCAGCTCTGGCGATGGAACTCGGCTGCGACGCCGTGCTGCTCGCCTCCGCGGTGACGAGGGCGTCAGACCCTCCGCTGATGGCCGCGGCGATGGCCGCAGCGGTCACGGCCGGGCACCTCGCCCGGAATGCCGGACGGATCCCGAAACGGTTCTGGGCGCAGGCGTCGTCGCCGGTCGCGGTGTAATCGGGCATCCGTGAAGCCGGGCCTTCGGCCCGTGCGCGGTTGACGAGCCCCTGCACTCGTCAGCCACGCACGGGCGCTACTTGGCCCATTCCAGCAGGTCGTCGGCGGACCACGTGTTCACGACGCGGTCGGCCTCGACACCGCACCGCATCGCCCGCTCGCATCCATACCCCTGCCAGGCAAGTTGCCCGGGTGCATGCGCGTCGGTGTCGATCGAGAACAGGCACCCCAGGTCCATGGCCAGATCGATGAGACGGCTCGGGGGGTCGCGGCGTTCGGGACGGCTGTTGATCTCGACGGCGGTGCCGTTGTCGCGGCACGCGGTGAACACCTGCTCCGCGTCGAACGTCGACTCCGGCCTGGTCCCGCGCCCGCCTTCGACGAGGCGGCCGGTGCAGTGTCCCAGCACGTCCACCAGCGGATTCTCCACCGCCCGGACCATGCGGCGGGTCATCGCCCCGCGCTCCGCCCGCAACTTGGAGTGCACACTGGCGACGACGATGTCGAGTTCGTCGAGCAGATCCGGATCCTGGTCGAGTGAACCGTCGTCGAGGATGTCGACCTCGATGCCGGTGAGGATGCGGAACGGTGCCAGTTCCTCGTTCAGCTCGGCGATCACCTCCAGCTGAGAACGCAGCCGCTCCGCCGACAGCCCGTTCGCGACCGTCAGGCGTGGGGAATGGTCTGTCAGAGCGCAGTATTCGTGACCCAGCGCAGCTGCACTGCGCATCATTTCGTCGATGGGGCTGCCACCGTCCGACCAGTCGGAGTGAGTGTGCAGGTCGCCTTTCAGTGCCTCCCGCAGCGCGCCGCCGCCGATCGGCTCCGCGTTCTCCCGTAGTTCCGCGAGATAGACGGGCACCCCGTCGAGCGACTCCCGGATCACGGTCGCCGTCTTGGGTCCGATGCCCGGCAGATCCTTCCAGCTGTCGGTGCGCCGGCGGACGTCCCGCTGCTCCTCGGACAGTTCGGCCACCACGTCGGCGGCACGCCGGTACGCCTTCACCCGGTGCGTCTCCGCACGCGACCGTTCGAGCCAGAACGCTGTCTCTCGCAGGGCCTGCACCGGGTCCATCGGGCTGTCGGCGTCCATGCCTCCAGTGTTGCGCCCGCCCCGACGTCACCGCAACGCTTCGCGCGCCCCGTCCCGGACTGCGGTGGTGAGCGCCGCGAGGATCGGCGAATCCAGCTTCCATCGCTGCCAGTACAGCGGGACGTCGACCGGGCGGGACGGGTCGAGTTCGACGAGCCCGTGGTCGTCGCCGGTGTGTAATTCCGGCAGCAGTCCCCAGCCCAGTCCGTGGCGGACGGCGTCGGAGAACGCCGAAGAGCCGGGAACGAAGTGCCGCGGCGGCTGGAGCCTGCGCCGCGTGAATCCGCGCAGGAACCGGGCCTGCAGTTCGTCCTTGCGGTCGAAGTCGAGCATCGGCGCCACCGCGAGGGCGTCCGCCGTCGGGCCGTCGGGGAGCCAGCGGTCGGCGTAGTCGCGGCTGCAGAGCGCGCGGTACCGCATCGACCCCAGCTTCTCGACGGTGCAGCCCTGCACCGCCTCCGGGACGGACGTCACCGCGGCCATCACCGTGCCCTCCTTCAGCAGGGTGGTCGAGTGGAATTCGTCTTCCCGATGCAGATCGAACAGCGCCCGATGCTCCGGCGCCAGGCGGGCGAGGGCCGGAATCATCCACGTGGACAGCGAATCCGCGTTGACGACCAGCGACAGCGTGCTCGTCGTCGCCTCCTCGGGATTGAGGGACGACATGGCCTCGCGCTCGAGGTGGGCCATCTGGCGGGCGAGCGTGAGCACGACGTGCCCGGACTCGGTGGCCCGGACCGGCTTGGCCCGCTGCACCAGCACGCGTCCGACCTGCTGCTCGAGTGCCTTGATCCGCTGGCTCACCGCGGACGGCGTGATGTGCAGGACCCGGGCCGCGGCGTCGAAGGTGCCTTCGTCGATCACGGCCGCGAACGTGCGGAGAGAAGCGAGGTCCAGATCCATATGAAGCAATGCTAATGGCAATGAAGGATAATTAGCTGGATTGATGGTCGCGGGCTTCGTAGCGTGGTCCTCATGCACCTCACCCCTGCCTTGCTCACGGCGGCCGCCGGCTTCGGTACCGGCCTGTCGCTGATCGTCGCGATCGGCGCGCAGAACGCGTTCGTCCTGCGACAGGGGATCGCACGCAGGCACGTCCTGCCGGTGGTCGTGCTGTGCGCGGTGTCGGACGCCGTGCTCATTGCCGTCGGGATCAGCGGGATCGGCGCCGTACTCGCGCACGCTCCGGCCGCCATCACCGTGATCCGCTGGGCGGGCGCGGCATTCCTCGTCTCCTACGCGGTGCTCGCCGCTCGCCGCGCCCTCCGCCCCGGAACGCTCGATGCGACGCAGGAAATAGGATCGGCGACCCTCGCGACGTCGATCCTCACCTGCCTCGCACTCACGTGGCTCAACCCGCACGTGTACCTCGACACGGTGCTGATGCTCGGCTCGGTGGCCAACAACCAGGGCGATTCGGGCCGGTGGCTGTTCGGTCTCGGTGCCGCCACCTCGAGCGTCGTCTGGTTCCTCGCGCTCGGCTACGGCGCCCAGTTCCTGCACCGGGTGTTCGCCCGCCCCGGCGCGTGGCGCGTGCTCGACGCCGGGATCTCCGCATTGATGCTCACCCTCGGCATCACCCTCGTCACGAGTTAGGCGTGTCTCCCAATTCCTCTCGGATGCACCTGGCTCGGATGCACCTGGCGAAACAATCGTCGTCCGGCAAGGCGGAGGAGAAGCCGATACCGCTGTCGTATCGGCGCCGACGACAACGCAGCAGGCCGGCGATTGGGCGTCAGGAGCGCCGAACCGGGAATTGGGAGACACGCCCTCAGTCAACATTTGATTGACAAGATGACTCTTGTCAACGAATACTTGACACATGCCGGACGCCGCGCTCACCCAACTGCTGTCGGACGCGATCGCCAAGGCGGACCCCGAGATCGACCCGAGGCTGGACCACGACCCCGCCGCCTACCTGGCCCTCGTCCGGCTCACCTCGCAGGCACGGGAGTCGGTCGACGAACTGCTGGTCTCCGCGATCGCCGCCGCACGCTCCGCCGGCCACAGCTGGGACACGGTCGGCGCCGCACTCGGCATGTCGCGGCAGGCGGCGCAACAACGCTTCGGCAAACGGATCGGCGACGCCCCCGACACGGACCCGGACGGCCGGACCCGCCGGCTCACCCCGCTCACCGCGTTCAACGAGATGCGCATCCTCAACCACGCCGGTTCGTACGGCTGGCACTCCGTCGGGTTCGGCACCCTGTTCCACACCGTCCGCAAGTCCGAGGAGCAGTGGGAACACACCCGCGTGTCGGCGCTGGCGAGCCGCCAGAAGCTCGAGTCCGACGGCTGGCAGAAGGTCGGGACATTGTGGTTCCCCTGGGCGTACTTCAAGCGCCCGTTGGGCATTCCCGCCCTCCCAGAACCGGTGAGCGGCGACTACCTGATGGAACCGTGATGGACGCCGTCGCGCGATTCGCGGCCGCCCGCATCGCGCGGCTCGCCACGGTCGGGGCCGACGGGGTGCCGCACCTCGTCCCGCTCGTCTTCGCACTCGACTCCGACACGATCTACTCCTGCGTCGACCACAAACCGAAGCGCACCAAGGCCTTACGACGTCTCACGAACATCGCGGCCAACCCCGCGGTCACCCTGCTCGTGGACCACTACGACGAGAACTGGGACCACCTGTGGTGGGTGCGGGTCGACGGCCGGGCCGAGGTGCTCACCCCCGACTCCCCGGCGGGCGGCGCCGCGATCGACGTCCTCGCCGCGAAGTACCCGCAGTACGTCGACCGCCGCCCCGACGGGCCGGTGATCGCGATCCGCGACCTGACGTGGCACCACTGGTCCGCGCTGTGAGTACTTGTCAACCGCCCGACGTTGACAAGTACTCACGGGCGTTAGCCTCGACAGCATGCCCACAGCCCTGATCACCGGCGCGAGCCGTGGCCTCGGAGCCGCCATCGCCCGCGAACTCGCCCCGACCCACGACCTCCTGCTCGGCGCCCGGTCGGCCGGGTCGCTGACCGACATCCTCGACGAACTGCCGGAGGCGACGCCCTGGCCGGTCGAGCTGACGGACTACGACGCGCTGGCGGCGGCGTGCGCCCCGATCGAGCGACTCGACGTGCTCGTCCACAACGCCGGCGTCGCCGATCTCGCGACCGTCGCGGAGTCGGCCGTCGAACAGTGGCGGCACACGCTCGAGGCGAACGTCGTCGCGGTGGCCGAACTGACACGGCTGCTGCTGCCCGCTCTCCGCGCCGCGGGTGGGCACGTCGTCCTGATCAACTCGGGTGCCGGGCTCCGCGCGAACGCCGGATGGGCGTCGTATGCGGCGAGCAAATTCGCCCTGCGGGCGTTCGGTGACGCGCTGCGTCTCGAGGAGCCGTTACTGCGCGTAACGTCAATTCACCCCGGTCGGATCGACACCGATATGCAGCGCGCCATCGTGGCCGGCGAGGGCGACGAGTACCTGCCGGAGAAGTATCTGAAGCCGTCGACCGTCGCAAAAGCCGTGCGCAACGCGGTGGAGACACCGAGTGATGCGCACCCCACAGAAATCGTGCTGAGGGTCCGCTGACAACGAAGAAACCTGCGTGAGATAGATCACAGATTGATCTCACAGAAAGGCTTTAAGCTGCTCACAATCAGTCGCCCTACAGTTCTTCTCATCAGCAGAGGTCGCAAACGTGAGTCAGATTCAACGAGCTGACTCCCAGGAGGTATCCCCACGATGAACACCGACCAGCGTATGTACAGCGACACCGTCGTCGCCGTCGACGGCGACGTCTTCGCGACGATGTTCACCCTCGATCTCGGCGACGGCGAGGTCGATCGCGAAGCAGTCGAGCGGATTCACGGCGGCGACTTCGACGAGTGGATCGAGGCGGCAGCGCGGTCCGGTCTGTTCACTCCGCAGGCGGTCGCGGGCCTCGTTCAGACGTGGCAGGACAACCCGAAGTCCTTGTTCGACGCCCTGCTCGTCGATGCCGACGAGATGACCCACAAGCGCTACGCGATCATCTGGGACGCGCTCGACGAGGCCGACACGTTCGAGAACGTCGAGTACGCCTGACGCTCAGAACGGCCACGCGGGCACGGGCGGCAAGCCCTCCCGCGTGGGGCGCCCGATAACCCACGCCAGCAGGTCGGTGCGCGGAAGTTCCGGCACCGCGACGTCCGGATGCCTGGCCGCCAGCTCGGGCAGCTCCGCTTCCAGCGTGTGCTCCACGAAGGCCGCCGGCCAGTCGGCCGCCGAGTAGTCGAGCCCCAGGTCGACGTGGTGGATCTCGAGCTCACGCCACCGCAGCACCGGCACCTGCCGCGCAGGCACCCGCTGACGCCAGTTCACCGGCGTCTCGTACAGATCTTCGGTGATCCGCCGCAGCGACTCGAGCACCCGCCGTCCCGCGAAGCGGAAATCGGCCGCCAGTAGTTCGGCCGGACGCCCGGCCCCCTCCTCGATCGCCGCGGCCCGCGCGGCCGGGCCGCCCGGGTACATTTCGGGCGCGGCCTCGCCGGTGATCACCCCGACCGCGAACCGGTTGAGCGCGTCCGCATTCCTCGCGAGGTGCGTGACGACGTGCCCCCGGCTCCACCCCGGCAGCAACGACGGCTCCCGCGCCTGGTCGTCGGTCAATCCCTCCAGCGTCGCCTCCACCGTCCGGTGCGATTCGGCAACCGTGTCGAGCAGTTCGGCATACGACAGTGCGGCACTCGGCGACGTCATGCTGACGATGCTAGGCGATGCCACCCACAGCCCACCCACGACACAATCCTCGGGTTTCCAGTGACGGAACGGGGACGATCGATGCCGCATCGAAGGCTCTGGCGCGCAAGCGGTCCGGGGAGTGGGTGTTCACCGCGCACCTCGAGATCACCGGTCACCTGCCCGAGCCGAGTCGCCGTCGTCGCCGCCTGTACCGCCCGCGACGAACGTGAGCAGCAGCTCGTTCACCTCGTCCGGTCTTTCCTGCTGGACGAAGTGCCCGGCGCCCTCGACGAGATGGAGTCCGCGCAAGTCGGGGACGGTGTCGCGCATCCGGTCGAGGGCCTGCGCACCACTCATCGTGAGGACGGGATCGTGCGCACCGGCCACGAACAGCGTCGGCACCTCGATTTCGGCTCCGGCGAGATTCCCGGAGCGTTCCCAGTTGGCGTCGTACGCCCGGTACCAGTTCAGTCCGCCGGTGAATCCCGTCCGGGTGAAGACCTCCACATAGTGGTCGAACTCGTCCTCCGTCAGCCACGACCACGGCAGGGGTGGGGCTTCGGGCAGCACGTCCAGGTAGCCGTTGCCCTCCGAGGGGTGCTGCCAGATGTCCAGATAGCGGTAGGCGCCCGACAACGCATAGAACAGCCGCTGCAGGAATCCGCGGGGATCGGCGTCGAGTTCGCGGTCGGCGACACCGGGTTCCTGGAAGTAGTGGATGTGCAGGAAGTGCTTGCGCGCCATCGACGCATACAGCTCCGACGGTCGCAGCGGGAACCGGTCGGGCGCGTAGGGGACCGCCAGTAGCACCAGCCCGGACACGCGTGTGCGGTGACGCAGTGCGACGGTCCAGGTGACCGGCGCGCCGAAGTCGTGGCCGACGAACACGGCACGCTCGTGACCGAGCGTGTCGAGCAGGCCGATCAGCGCGTCCGACACCCGCTCGTTCGTGTAATCGTCGATGTCGCGGGGCACGTCGGTGCCGCCGTAGCCGGGCATGTCCGGGGCGATCGCCCGGTACCCGGAAGCCGCGAGAGCCCGCATCTGATGGCGATAGCTGTAGCCGAGCCCCGGGAATCCGTGGCACAGGACTACGGGCGGACCGTCACCGAGTTCGGAAATCTGCCAACGGAATCCGTCGACCGTGACCACCCGCTCCGTCGACGACGCCATGCTCCGCATCCCTCCACCGGCTGGAACGTGTTTCAGCACTGTAGCGTAACGACGACGCCATTAGAATGCACCTGACTCGCAGTGGCGACCGTCGACCGGCGGGGAAGTGGAGTGATGCGCAATGGTGGAGGCACGCTCCCGCCATGAGTTCGTCGCACTCCAGCTCCGGCAGCGCATCATGCAGCGGCAATACGCGGTGGGTGAGTCGCTGCCCAGCGAAAGCATGCTGTGCGCGGAGTTCGAGGTCTCGCGCGGTCCCGTGCGCCAGGCCCTGGCGACGTTGAAGAACGAGGGGCTCATCCAGCTGTCCCAAGGCAAACCGGCCGTGGTGCGCAGTCACGACATCACGCAAACCCTGGACACGTTCACCCCTTTCTCGCAGTGGGCGCGTCGAACCGGCCGCGTCGCGGGGAGCCGCACGCTCGAGATCTCACGTCGCCGGGTGTCCGAACCTGCCGCCAGCGCATTGGGATCGGCTCCGGACGACTTCGTCGTCGAGGTGCTCCGCGTCCGGCTGCTGGACGGCGAACCGACGATGATCGAGCGGAGCACGTTCACCGACCGCGTCGGCTCCCTGCTGTTCGACTTCGACATCGACACCGGATCGATCACCGATTACCTCACCTCCCGCGGCGTCCGCTTCGAATCCATGGAGCACGTGCTCGACGCCGTCGCCGCAACTGGGGTCGACGCCGAGAATCTCCGCATCGACCCCGGCAGCCCGTTGCTTCGGGAACGTCGGACGTCGCGGGATCAGAACGGCGACACGTTCGAGTACGCGGACGATCGGTACCGCCCCGACCTCGTCGCCTTCAGCATCGTGAACGCCCGCACCATCGACCCCCGTCTTCCGTCGGACGACGGCAACGGAGCCTGATCGGAAAATCAGGTGTTGCGCAGTTCGGCGAGCAGACCGGGCAGATCTGCGACGCTGTCGAGAACGTGGGTGGCCCCGGCCTCGGACAGCTGGGTGGCGTCGTGGGCGCCGGTGAGCACGCCCACGGAGGCGAGTGCTCCGGCGCGGAGGCCGGTGGTGACGTCCGACGTGGTGTCGCCGAGCACCACCATGGACTGCACGGACGGGGCGCCGGTGCGCATCAACGCGGTCAGCGCCAGGTCCGGGAAGGGGCGGCCGCGGACACCGTCTCCGGGGCACAACACGACGTCGGCGACGTCCTGCCAGCCGAGCGCGCGGATGATCGACATCTGCGTCTCGTGCGCGAACCCGGTGGTGAGCGCCGTCTTGATGCCCTGCTCCCGCAGGGAGCCGAAGAGTTCCTCGGCGCCGGGGATCGCGCTGCACCGACCGTCGTCGACGAGTTGCGAGTAGCAGCGTTCGAATTCCTTGTTCGCGGCCTGCGCCTGCTCCTCGTTACCGCCGCTGAGATGGCGGAAGACGACGATCTTGGACTGGCCCATGGTGTCGGAGACGTAGTCGAGCATCTGCCGGCGGTCCTCGTCGGTCTTCGACAGTCCGGCATGCTCGTCCGCGGCGAGGAAGGACTGCTGTACCAGCCCGCTGTCCTCCACGGTGGTGCCTGCCATGTCGAAGACGACGAGGCTGATGTCCCGGTGATGTGTTCCCATTGCCTGGTTCCTCTCGGTGTTCGGTGAATGTGATTGTGCTGCTATGCCATTACGGGCAGGATGTCGCTGCCGAAGACGTGGTCGATGCGGTCCTTCGCCAGACCCATGCTGGTGGTCATGCCGATTCCGGTGGTCACGGTGACGATGTGCACGCCATCGATCGGCTCCTCGATCAGGAACTCGGAATCGGGTGCCGAGCTGTACACGCCCTGCCAGCGTTCGGTGACGGTGACGTCCGAGACGCCGAAGAGGGCGGCGGCCTCACGGATCAGCACCTCGAACCCCTTCTCCGACTGGAACGGCTCCGCCGAGATCTCACGGATGTGGGTGTCGCCCAGCAGGATCGACCCGTCGGGCTGCGGTGTGTACATCTGGTGGAGGTCGAGATCGACGTAGTCCGGGTACTCGTCACGCAGCCTTGCCGCGACCGCCGCCGTCGCAGGAAGATTCTCGAAACCGCTGTACCGCACGAGCGACCAGCCCGTGAACAACGGCGCGGACAACGGCGCGGACAACGGAATCCTCGCGCGCATCATGTGGAGCCGGCACCGCAGGAGCCCGCCGCGCTCGGCCGGCTCCGGGAACAGGCGGTCGATGTCGTAGTTGACGGTGACGAACACCGTCGCCGCGTGCAGATCGCCCCGCGAGGTATGAACGACTCCGGTGTCGAATCCGGTTGCGGCGGTCCGCCAGAAGAAGTCGACGCCCGACGCTCCGAGCCACCGCGCAATGGCGGGGGCCGCTTCCCGCGGGTTCACCTGGAGGTCGTCGGCCATGTACATGCCCCCGACGACGCGGTCGCCGACGATGGGTAACGCGCCGAGGATCCGGTCTCGGGACAGCAGTTCCACTTCGGCCGGTTCGCGTACTTCGGCGAACTCGGTGATGACGGCCAGCTCGTCGTCATGTCGTGCCACGCAGTATGTTCCGGATTCGGCGGACCAGAACCCGGCCTTGCGTGCCAGGTCGAGCCAGTGCTCCCGGCCCGCTCGGGCGTAGTCGCGGGCGACGCCCGACTGGGCGGTGATGCAGGCGTGGCCGAAGTTCTGGACGGACGCGCCCGCAACTCGGTCGGCGTGGTCGATCACCGCCACGGACAGGCCTCGATTGCGCGCGTGATACGCGTGCGCGAGGCCGACGATTCCGGCACCGACGACCACCACGTCGTAGCGTCGTTGAGTTGTCATGCGACTCACTGTGGACCCACCCGGGACAACATGTCAATACAAGTGCAAGGAGTTTGCCACAGGTATAGATAAGTTTCCTTCCGTTAACTGTCCGTTGTGCGGCCCGGCGGGCGCGTCGGGTGGTCGGGGTCGTGGGTTGCTGGGAAAATTGCCGCCTGAGTCCATCCACCTGCAGAGGGGCCGATCAATGAGTAGTGGTTCCGGCCCGAGAGCCGTTCCCGTCCACGAACCGGCGTCGTCCCACGACCGCTTCGGTCCCCTGATCGAGCGCCGCGACGACGCCGACTTCCCCTTCTACAACGGGACGCCCACCACGCTGTCGGTGCGGCAGTGGGTCCTGGCATGGGCCTCGGTCGCAGTCGGCTTCGCGGCCCTGGTCCTCATCCCGTATCCCGACAACGTCGTTGCGCTGCTTCCGCGCATCCTGTTCGTCGTCATCCCGCTCGTCGTGCTGGCGATGGTGACGCGCGAGCACTGGACAGCGTTGTTCCGGAAGGTGCACGGCCGGGACGTCCTCACGATGATCGGCTTCGCCGTGCTCAACCTCGTTGTCACGTCCGTGCTGGCGTTGATCGTGCGGGCCCTGTTCGGGGTGGCGTCCAACGAGGCCATCGACGGTGCAGGCGAGGGCGGTGCGCTCGACACGGCCGCGTTCTACGTGGGAACCGGGATCCAGTTGGTCGGCGAAGAAGTCTTCACCATGGTCCCGTTTCTCGCGCTGATGTATTTCCTGTTCGCCAAGGCAAAACTGTCCCGCAAGACCGCGATCATCCTGGCCTGGCTGCTCAGTGCGGTGTGGTTCGGCGCCGCCCACCTGCAAACCTACGACTGGAACTTCGCGCAGGCCTTCATCGTGATCGGCGGGGCCCGACTGGTGCTCACCCTCGCCTACATCCGGACCAAGAACCTGTGGGTCTCGACGGGCGCGCACATCATCAACGACTGGACCCTCTTCACCCAGGCGATCGTGATCAACGCCGCGCTCGTCACCCTGTAGCCGAGTCTCCGCGGCCGACCCTCAGTTGGGAATGGGGATGACGATGGGTGGCAGACCCGGAATCTGCACCTGAATCTGCTGTGGCGGTACGGGCGCCGGCGCGGCGGGAGGCGGGTAGTTCACCTGCGGCTCGGGCGCGGGCGGCGGCGGCGGTGGAGGCGGAGCGGGTGCCGGCGGCGGGGGCGGAGGCGGAGGTTCCGGGGAGGGAGCCGGCGCGGGACGGGGAGCCGCCTGCTGCACCACCGCGGGCGGCGAATCCACCACCGGCGCCTGGGCTTCCACGGGCGCCACCGGATTCGGGCGCTCCACCGGCTGCTGCGGGCCGGAACCGATCGGCACCGGCGACAGTCCACCGGTCATCAGATCCACCACGGTCACTTCGGTCATCGCCAGGTTGGAGGGCTGCACGACGTACAACCTGTCCTGTTGGAAACCCGGCCACGGATCGCCCTGCACGTCCGCGTTCTCGTTCACCACCGGGGACAGCAGTGGGCTTCCGCGCACACATCGGACGCGGGGAACGCCGTGGTCGTCGATCAACACGATGGTCCCCGCCTCGAGAACGGACTGGAATGCGCTCGCATGCCCGTCGTCGAAGCCGTGATTGGTGACGCGGGTGTCCGCACGGAGCAGCACCGGTGTCAGGGTGCGGACGTAATTCCGCACGTCGTCGACCTGGAACACGCTCGACCAGGCTTGTAGCCTCGCCGGATCCTGCTCGAGGTCGTCGACGAGACGCTGCCGGTCGCAGAGCACCCGGTCGGGGCTTCCGCCGTAGAGACCGGCACGGTCGCCGATCACCCGGATCCCGGCCGCGCGGGATTCGCTCGGCAGGTCGGTGCCGGGCGGACCGAACGGGACCGTCGTCGGCGTCTGCGGTGGAAGCAGCACTTCCGTCCACGGAAGCTGCCCGCTGTCGGTGGCGCGGTCCAGGTCGATCGGATCGGGGTGGCCCCCGGAACCCGAGGAGCACGCCACGAGCACCGTGGCGGTCAGGGCCCCGGCGACCGCCAGCCAGCTACGCGGTGCGCGCCCGGGGCGCGTACCGGCTCGAACGACTGCTCTGCGTCGGGCACGCCGTGCGGCCTGCCCGGCGACGTCGGTGGCCACCACGCCATGGTAAGCACAGTCGCTGATCAGCCGGGCCGAATTGCGGTGTGGTTGCCGGGCCCGGCCGTCGGTCAGCTCGTGATCATGTCTTCCTGCGACCAGAAGGCGCGCATGGAGGTGATCTTGCCGTCGTCGTCGAACGTCATGACGTCGATCGGCGCGATCTCGAGCTTCTGCTCACCCAGGTCGGTGACGAGGGAGAAGTGAAACGCGGCCGAGTTTCCGGCGATCTTCAGCGTCAGGAGCTCGCCGGTCTGCTTCAGCGGTTCGATCACCCCGTAGAACTCCCGCAGCGATTCCACCGTGGTCCGCGGCTCGGTACCCACCGGATCCTCGACGGTGGCGCCCTCGGCGTACAGCGCGACGACGTCGTCGGTGGTCCCGGTGGCCACCGCCTCGATGTACCTCTCGACGGTCTTGCGGATGTCTTCTGCGGACGGTGCCATGATGCGAACTCCTCAGTCGAATAGAACGTGTTCTAGTGGTGAGAGTAACGCAGCACCGGCCCGGTCGGGAGCCCCTTCTCCCAGGCAGCGGGACATGTTCGCACCGGGCCCGCCCCTGCCGACATCGGAAGCCGGCAGGGGCGGGAGGTAACGATCCTCAGGTTCGCGGCGCGGACGCCTCCTCCAACTTCTCCACCCGGGGAGCGCTCGTCCCCATTACCGGGGCAGCGGTTACGGAGGACACCTCTTCAAGCGACTTCCCCTTCGTCTCCGGCGACATGAAGAAGCAGATCACGAACGCGACCGCCGTCAGCACCGCACCGAAGAGCATCGTGGTGCCGGTTCCCAGCGCCGAGATGCTCAGCGGCAGCAGGTACGTGCCCGTCGCGGCGCCGAACCGGCTCACCGCGGTGGCGATTCCCACCGCGGTCGCCCGGAACTCGGTGGGGAAGAGTTCGTTGGGGTAGATCCACACCAGGATGCTCGGACCGCCGGAGATGAACGCGTACGCGCAGAAGGCGGCGACGATGAACCAGAGGGGACCGTCCGCCCACAACCACAGCCCTGCCAGCGGAATCACCATCAGGGCCAACGGGACCACGGCGATCGGACGCCGGCCCCACTTCTCGACCAGGAACAGTGCGGGGATGGATCCGGCGACGATGAGCCCGATGATGACGGTTTCGACGATGAGCCCCGCGGAACCGTCACCGGAGATCGAGAAGCCTGACAGGATCGTGGGCAGGAATGTCAGCAACGCGTAGAGCGGGGTGACGACCGCCAGATACAAAGCGCTGCACATGATCAGCCGGGCCAGGTACTGGCCGCGGAAGTAGATCCGGATGTCGGCCTTCGGCTTGTCCGCCGTGTCCTCGACGGTGACCTTGCTCAGGTCGAGTTTCTCCCCGTAGATCTTCTCGACCACGGCCTCGGCGTCGGCCACCCGGCCGTTCTTCAGGAGCCAGCGCGGCGACTCCGGGATTCCGCGGCGCACCAGGATCACGATCAGACCCAGCACCGCACTGGACGCGAGGAGCAGGCGCCAATGGTCGTTGCCACCGGAGATGCCGACGACGAGCGCACCGACCACGTACGCGGCAACCGCGCCCGCCGACCACGCGACGGCCGACATCCCGACCATGGCGCCGCGCTTCTTGGTGGGAGTGAACTCGGTGAGCAGCGAGGTGGCGATAGGGTAGTCGGCACCGATGGCCGCACCGATGACGAAGCGCAGAACGATAAGCTGCCACGGCAATTGGACGAACACCGACAATGCGCACGCGACGACCAGTACCACCAGGTCGAGGGCGTACATCTTCTCCCGGCCGATCCGGTCGGTGAGGAAGCCGAACACTGTGGCGCCGAAGAAGATACCGATCAGCGAGGCGGCACCGATCAACCCTGCCTCGGCTGTCGTCGGGTGAAGTTGCTCGGTCACCCCGAGCAGGGCCACGCCGATGATGCTCATGACGTACCCGTCCAGGAATGGTCCGCCACAGCACGCGATCAGGAGCTTGGTGTGAAACCCGCGTTTGGCGGGTCTGTCCATCACGTCGAAGGAACTCATGTCGTCTCCACTACGTAGATTGGTGCCGTCACCCTGGGGGTGGCGGTCGAGTCGGCCGCACTCGGCCGGTACCGCTAAGAGGTTGTCTTGTTCAGCGCCGAGTAGGCGAGCTGCTCGAGCAGCAGCGAGGCATGGTGCGGGGAGTCGGCGCTGACGTCCAGCACCTGCTTGGTGATGCTCAGCGCCAGCGGCGAATACGCCGCGAGTTCGTGCGCGATGCTCAGCGCCTGCTTCACGTGCTCCGCGGGAGGGGCGATCTCACTGACGACGCCCCAGCGTTCGGCCTCGGTGTGATCGAAGCGCCGTCCGCGCAGGACGAGGTCGCGGGCACGGCCCGCCCCGACGACGCGGGTGATGCGGGTGACCCCACCGGAACTGGGGAGGATTCCGATTCCGATCTCCGGGAATCCGAAGACCGCGGCCGGATCGGCGACGCGGATGTCGGTGGCGAGAGCCAGTTCGAGCCCGCCGCCGAGGCAGTAGCCGGTGATCGCGGACACGGTGGGTTGCGGGAGAGCCGCGAGCGCCTCGTACACCGACCCGGAGGTCCGGTAGTACTCGGCGATCGCCTCCGGCGTCATCTCCCGCAGTTCGGTGACGTCCGCGCCGGCCGAGAACACCGAGTCGCCCCCGGTGAGAACCACCGCACGGCTGGATTTCACCTCGGGTGACCCCAGTGCGCCGAGCAGTTCGGCTTCCATGTGCGTGGACAGCGCGTTCCGCTTCCGTTCGCGCCTCAGGGTGACGACGGCGACGTCGCCGTCGCGGCGCACATCGACGGTCCCGGGGTTCTCGGTCGACATCGTGCTACTTCTCCCCGGCCTCGTAGCGGAACGACAGCAGGTTGTCGAGACCCCGCTTGTTGGCCTCGTTCGCGATGACCAGGCGCTGGATCTCCGACGTGCCCTCCCAGATGCGGTCGACGCGCAGTTCGCGCCACAGCCGCTCGACGGGGTAGTCGCGGATGTAGCCGCGCCCACCGAAGATCTGGACGGCCCGGTCGGCCACCCGGTTCGACGCCTCCGAGGCGGCCAATTTCACGGTCGCGGCCTTGGCGTGCAGCGTCTTTCGCAGATCGGCGTCGTGGGGGTCGGCCTGGTCGAATTCCCACGCCACCTGGTGGGTGAGTGCCCGGTTGGTGGTGATGTCCACGACGGAGTCGGCGATCATGCCCTGGATCAGCTGACGATTGATCAGCGGCTCGCCGCCCTGCACCCGCTCCCGCGCCCAGTCGACGGCCAGGGTCAGCGCCCGCTCGGCGGCACCGATCGTGCGTGCGCCGATCATCAGCCGCTCCTCCGTGAACCAGTCGCGGGTGAGGTCGTGACCCTGCCCGATGCCACCGAGCACGGCGTCCTCTCCGACGCGCACATTCTCGAACGTGAACTCGGGGTGCTCGTAGACGAAGGTGTGCGTGTAGCGGGGGATGTGCTTGATCTTCACACCCGGGGTGTCGACGTCGATCAGGAAAATCGTTGCGGCGTGCTCGGGTTCGACGTTGGCCAGCACGATGAGGTAATCGGCGACGTCACCGACCGTGACGAACCACTTCTCGCCGTTGATGATGTACCCGCCGTTGCCGTCGGGGGTCGCGGTGGTACTCGCCGCGGAGAAGTCCGAGCCCGCGTTGGCCTCGGAGATCGCGACGGCGTCGCGGCGGTCACCGCGGGCACCGGGAATCAGGTAGCGCTCCCGCTGTTCGGGGGTCGCATGGGTCAGCGGGTTCGCGGGCCGCCACACCGTGTCCCACAGCGCGTTGGTGAGCTTACCGAGTTCGTCCTGCACGACGGCCTGCTCGAGCACCGTCAGTCCGGCACCGCCGTATTCGACGGGGGTGTTGATCGCCTGCAGTCCCGATGCGAGGACGGCCGCCTTGATGGTGGCGTGGGATTCGTCGGAAATTCCGTTGTTTCTTTCGCACTCGTCCTCGAACTGCATGATCGTGTCGGTCAGGGCGCGTGCGCGCTCCTTGAGGTCGGCGAGGCGGGGGCTGTATGCGAATTCCATGGTGAAAGAACTTCCTTGTGTCAGTTGGTGTTCGATGAGCTGAGGACGATGCGTGCGTCGAGTCCGAGGGCGTGCTTCGGAGTGACGAACAGTGGGTTGATCTCGAGTTCCGCGATCTCGGGGTGTGCGGTGGCCACGGTCGTGACGGCGGCGATGGCATCCGCGGCCGCGTCGACGTTGATCGGGGGCCTGCCGCGAACCCCTCGGAGCAGAGCGGACGCCCGCAGGTTGTCGAGCAGGCCGCGGGCGGTCTCCGCATCGACCGGCGCCAGCGCGAAGGCGACGTCCGCGAGGACCTCGGTGAAGATACCGCCGAGACCCACCATCGCCACGGGACCGAACCGCGGGTCGGTCTGGACTCCCACGATGAGTTCGACTCCCTCACTGAGGTCCGCCATCCCCTCCACGCAGTAGGCGGGCGCACCGAGCGAGTCGTCCATCCGCGTGAACGCGTCGGTGAGTTGCTGCGCGGTTCCCAATCCGAGCGCCACCCCGCCGGAGTCGGACTTGTGCAGCAACCCCATCGCCTTCAGGACCACGGGGTACCCCACGGTGTCGGCCGCTGCCACCGCCTCGGCGCAGGTCCGCACCAGTTGCGCGTCCGGGAACTCGACGCCCGCAGTGCGGAAGAGTTCGCGGGCGTCCCAGTACGCGTCGCTGGTGACCGGCTCGGCCGGCTCGCTCGACAGGCTCGCATGATGCTGCGGCGCAGCGGTTTCGGCGATGATCCCGAGCGCACCCGCGGCATCCTCCACCGCCCGGAAGACCGGAACTCCGCTGTCGGCGAGGACCCGGGCCGCGGCGCTGTCGGGATGCATCGTGTGCACGACGACCGGCTTGCCGTGGGTGCGCGCCGTCTCGGCCATCGCACGGGCGGTGTCGACCTCCGCTCGCGCGAGGTTCTCGCCGTAACTTCCGTAGCCGCCGAAGTATCCGGTGAGCAGGACGGAATCGACGGCCGGACTCTGCAGGATGGTGTCGAGGACCGAGACGAACGAGGTGATGTCCTGTTCCCCGGCTCCGGCGAGGTCGACCGGGTTCGTCACCCCGGCGGACGGCGGCAACAGAGTGCGCAGTGCGCTGCTGATGTCGGCGGTGAACTCCGGCACCGCGAGTCCGGCTGCCTCGACGACGTCGGACGCGACACCCGCGTGCCCGCCGCCGTCCGCGATGACGCCGACCCTGCGTACCTCCGCAGGTCCGTACCCGAGGAGTGTGGCCGCCACGTCCGCGAGCTGCCGTGGACTCGACACCCGGTACACCCCGGCAGCCCGGCAGGCCGCGTCGATGACCGCGCTGTCGGACGTCAGCGATCCCGTGTGCGACTGCGCCCCGCGGATGGAGGCCGCGCTGCCACCCACCGTCAGCAGCAGAACCGGCTTCCCGGCTCGGGATGCCTGCGCGGCGGCATCGACGAACGCCCGCCCGTCACCGAAGTCCTCGCAGTACACGGCGATGAGATCGGTGTCGTCGTGCTCCACGCAGGAGCGGATGAGGTCGGCGGCGCCGAGGTCTGCCTGGTTCCCGAGCGAGGCGAACCGGGAGAACCCGTGCCCGCGGGCCTCGAGGAACTGGCTGAGTTCGAGTGCCATGTTGCCGCTCTGGGAGAGCAGCGCGACCCGTCCGGCGGGAAGCGCGTTCGAGGCCAGCGTCAGCGCGGTGCTCGAATCCAGCACACCCAGGCAGTTCGGCCCGAGAAGGACGGCTCCGGCCGCCCGCACCCGCTCCACGACCCGATCCTGCACAGCCTTTCCGGCAGCACCGAGTTCGGCGAAACCGGCGGTGACGCCGACGATGGCGGTGGCGCCCGCCGCGAGGGCGTCGTCCACGGCCTCCTCGAAACCCTGTGCCGGAACGGTGATGACAACGAGATCGACTCGTTCGTCGAGTTCCGACAGGCTGCGGAGCGAAGGGTGTCCCAGGATGCGCTCACCGCGCCGGTTGACGAGGTGGACCGACCGGTTGCCCTTCATGCGGAGCGCCTGAACGCTGATCCAGTTGCCGTACTTCGTCTCGTCGTTGCTGGCACCGAGGACGGCGACCGACCGGGGGTCGAACAGTGCCGTGAGGTCACGGTCGGTGATCGTGCTCATCGCGTCTCCTCGACCTTCGGAGCGGGGTGACCCGTACCCCAGGCGTCGGCGCCGCCGTCGATCACCAGCGTGGTGCCGGTGACGTAACTGCCTGCGGGCGACGCGAGGAATGTGACCACTCCGGAGACGTCCTCGGCCGTACCCAGGCGTCCGAGCGGAACCGCGGACGTCCACTGCGCGCGGGCCTCTTCGGTGTAGTTGCCCTCCATGCCCTCCGTCGCGATGGTGCCCGGGGCGATGCAGATCGACCGGATTCCGTACCTGCTCCACTCCAGCGACAGTCCGGACGCGAGGTTCTCGAGCGCGGCGCGGGCCGAGGTGGCATGGACCATCGATGCGATTCCGCGACGCGGGGAGAACGCCATGAAGAAGATGCATCCCGACCGCTGCGGAATCATCGCGCGAACGGCGACCTCCCGGGTGACCGCCCAGGTGGCGTCGACGGCGAGGCGGTGAACGGCGCGCCATCCCTTGCTGGTGATGTCCTCGGCCGGCGCCGCGAACTGGCCGCCGGCGTTGTTGACGAGGATGTCGATCCGGCCGAATGTGTCGAGAGCGCGGTCGACCAGGTCGGTCACCTGCTCTTCCTCGCGAATGTCGGCGGGCACTGCGAGCACCCGGGCGCCCAGCGCCTCGATCTCGGCGGCGGTTTTTTCGAGGGGCTCGGACCGGCGGCCGCTGATGACGACGTCGGCTCCACACCTCGCCATGTCCAGCGCGATCGCGCGTCCGATCCCGGTGCCTCCACCGGTGATCAGTGCCACCCGCCCGCGATGGACGTCGGGGCGCAGCACCTGCCCGGCGCCTCCACCTGGGTTCTCACATTCCATCGAGCGTTCGCCTCTCGTCGCTTGTCGTTCCGACCCGGGGGTCTGACTGATGCATCAGTTATACCGTGATGCAGCCCACAGATGTCAAGGGTTTTCCGGAAACTGACTCGCCGGCCGAATGGTTCTTCTGCTCATTGAGATGGTTTGAGCTGCTGTTATGCAGGGGAGTCCCCGGAGTCGACCACTTTCACGCAGGGGATGCGCTGTCTGACTGATGCGTCAGTTTGAGGCGTATGATTTGATGGATCAGTCAGATGACTAATCGAAGGAGGGACAGTGACCGCTCAAGTCACCGAGGACGCGCGTCGAACGGCGATACTCGATGCCGCGGCTCAGCTGATTGCCGAGCGCGGATACCACTCGGTCCGCATCTCCGACATCGCACAGGTCGTCGGCACCAGCACCGGGGCGGTGCACTACTACTTCCCCGGCAAGAGCGACGTCCTGACGGCTGCCCTCCGCCACGCCATCGACAACGCGTTCGACCGGCAGAGCCGCGAACTCAAGGCGATCGACAACGCCCACGAGCGGCTGCTCCGCCTGATCGACATGCAGTTGCCCCGCGTCGGGCCACTGCGCGACGAGTGGTCCATCTGGCTGCAGTTCTGGGCCGAGGCCACGCTGCGACCCGAACTCCGCCCGTTCCACAACACCTACTACGCGCGCTGGCACGAAACCGTCGTCAAGATCGTCCGTCGCGGACAACGCCAGGAGATCTTCCGCACCGACGTCGACCCGGAGACCATCGCGCAGCGGCTGACCGCGCTCACCGACGGGACCGCCATCCAGGTGCTCACCGGCGCACCGAACATGACCGTCGCCGCCATGAAAGAGGTTCTCGTGCAGTTCGTTCACGACGAACTCGTCGCGCCGCGGACATGGTGACCCGACCACCGCGGACCGCTCGGCGCGTTCGAGTCCATGGGCGATAGCACCACCCGCGGCCGCAGTGCCCTCGCCTGGGGATGTGGTGCGGCCTCCGCGGTCGCCTACGGACTCACGCCGACGTTCGCCGCGATCGGCTACGCCGGTGGAGTGTCGCCGGCCGTCCTCGTCTGCCTCCGCAGCCTCGTCGGTGCCGCACTCCTGCTACTCCTGGCCTGGTCGACCGGACGACTGACGGGCGTGACCTGGAAATCCGCTGTCGGGCTGTGCTTCATCTGCGGCCCGCTGTTCGGCATCCAGCTGCTGTGTTTCTTTGCGGCAGTGCGCGTGACCGGCGCCCAGATCGCGGTCGTGATCGTCCACATCTACCCGCTGTTCGTGATGGCGCTGGTCTGGGTGCTCACCCGGAACAGGATCCACCGCGGTCAGCTGGTGCTGGCCCTCGCGATGTCCGGCGGCATCGCGCTCGTCGCAGGCGCGGGCAGCTCCGCCGTCGCCGTGAACGGGGCGGTACTCGCCCTCCTCAGCGCTGCCGGGTACGCCCTGTATCTGGTGGTCGGGGAACGATGGGTACACCAGGTCAGCCCCGTCGCCGCCGGGGGACTGGCGTCACTCGGCGCCGGAATCGCCACCGGCATTATCGCCGTCGTCGACGGACAGTCCTGGACGTTCGCACCCAGCGGGTGGGGGTCCATCCTGTTCCAGGGGCTCCTGCTGATGCCGATCGGGATCGGCTGCTCCTTCATCGCGGTACGCGCGCTCGGTTCGGCCTCGGTCAGCCTCCTCGGACTGCTCGAACCGGTGGTCGGGGTGCTGGCCGCCCAGATTCTGCTGGGCGAGCAACTGTCGCCGGTGCAGTGGGCGGGGATGGCCGTCGTCCTGATCGCGTCCGCAGCACTGCCGTGGATGCGGGAGAAGCGTCCCCGTCACGTCGATCGGCCGCCGGCCCTCCACGACGCCGAGAGCCGATAGCGACTACTGGTCCGGAGCGAGACCCACAGCCCGCTGCATCGCCTCGAAAGCGTTGTCGGCGTCGGTATTGGGCCCGACGATCAAGATGTCGAGGCGACGTCCGTCGGTACCGAAGACGTACATGATGTCGGGCGGCTGATCCGGATCCGGGCCGGACACCTCGATGCCGTCCCGCCGGTCGATGCCGCGTTGCGAGATGCTCAGCGAGTTCCAGTCGAACGCGACGCGTTCGGTCGTTCCCACTCGATCCGTCAACGCGCTGATCAGGTCGTGCAGTTCGGTGGTCAGATTGGTGGTTCGGGGCCACCACGCCCCGTCGACGCCCTCCGACACCTCGCCGCGAGCGCGCAGAAGCAGTCTCGGGGTCCGGGTGGGTGCGTCGAAAGGCTGCCCACCGTCGGCCGGCCGAGAAAGTCCCAGCCCACGACCGGAGTGCGTGATGTTGTCGTCGTGCGTCATCGTTCACGTCCCTTCGCGCTCGTGGTGCGGTCGAAGCCGTCCCTGATGCCCGACATCAGCAGTTCGTCGGCGGTCAGGGCACTGTTGGGGTTGGCCGCCGTGTGCATCGTCGAGTCGGCATAGCGGGCATCGGCCTCGGGGGGCACCACCAGGAGCGTCAACCTCGTCCGCTTCAGACCGCTCACGTACAGGGTGTTGAGCGGCTGGTACTCGTAGCCGTCGAGATGCACCGACCGCCCCGCGACCGTGACCCGGCGCGGCGCAGGAAGCCAGGCCTTGATGTCGTACACGACCCGATCGACCACACCCACCCGAACCGCCACCAGCGCAACCAGATCCGCAATCTCCACGGTCAGGTCACGGGACCGGGGCCACCAGGCGCCGTCCACCGTGCCGGCACCGGGCGCTTCCGGCTTCAACCGAAGCCGCGGCGACTGCGCCGGGCCGCCACGAGTATGGGCGCCGTGAAGACGACCGGGAAAATTGCGATCCTGTTGTAGCGTCATGACGACGCTCCCGCCTCGGCCGCAATGCGACCGATATCTCTGTCGGCGGCGACGCGATCTCGGGCGTTCGCGTACGAAGTGCCGCCGATACCCTCACCCTACGCGCAGGGGGTACGGCGATCGGCTACGCCGACCACTCGACCAACGGCGGACGCACCGCAGCGCACAGCGGATTTCCCCGGGCGTCGGTGAGCCCGAGTCGCGCCGTGATGCGACCGGCAGCCGACGCCGCGTCCGCAATCGCCGGATCCACCGCGTCCACATCAACTTCGCCCGGCGGAACATGTCGAATCGGCCGTCGGCATCGAGCGTCCCCCACGACAGGTAGACGAACCGCCCCGGCCGGCCCTGCACGTACGGTCCGGTGAGGTCGAGACCCGTCAGCGTCGGGGTCGCCGTGCAGTCGAGAACCCAGCGCGCCGTGGTCGCGTCTCCCGGCTGCAGACCGAGAAGGTCGGTTGCCTCGATGACGAGTTGCACCCATGTGTCAAACCACCCGTGAGTACTTGTTAACCGCCGGTGGTTAACAAGTACTCACGGGCGCGCACGCCCAGCGCAGAACCGAATACAGCAGTTGCGTTGCGCCGGGCATGAACCCGGATCCGTGGTGGTACACGGGGTCCATCGTGGTGACGAGCAGCCGCCCCGCGGTAGTGGTCTCGTCGACGAACAGGATCGAACCGTCGCGCTCACCGTGCTCGGTGTGGAGGTCGACCAGGCTCACCGCGCCGCTCGGCGGCTCCAGGACGCCGTGGTAGTGCCAGATCACGGAGCGTTCGGAGAAGTAGTCCCACGCCGGGTGGTCGGGGGAACGCAGACGCAGTCGGTGATCCTCGCCGGTGCGCCACCACCAGAACACGGTCGGGCGGCTGTCCTCGCGGACACCGGGAAGCCAGTCCCCGCAGTGGTTCTCGCCGAAGACGACCACCGTGGCACCGCGACCGAGACAGTCGATGATCGCCGCGGTCCACCGTGTCAGCAGGTCCGGGCGCAGGCGGTCGACGACCACCAGGACGTCCACGTCGCAGAGGTCGCCGAGGTCGCCGGTGCGCACGTGCACCGGGCGGATCCGGTACGGCTCCAGGGCGGGGTCGGCGAGAGTGGCCAGCTGGGCGTGGCTGCCACCGTGCAGGAAGGCGACGGTCGCGGCGCGGGTCATCTCACCTCCAGCCATCGGACGATCTGCGGCCGCAGGTCGGCGGTGCCGCGATCGGCACTCGAGAACTGGAGCAGGTCGTTGCCGCCGTGTACCAGCACCCGGCCGGCGCCGAGCGGGTACTCGTAGTCGATCGGGGCGCGGGTGCGACCGATCGTGTGCACCACCCGCGCGCCGTCTGGCAGGTCCAGATAGCAGCCGCGGCCGTAGAACCCCGCGACGCCGATGCGTTCGAGTTCGGCGAACGCCACCGGTCCGCGGCGCCCCGTGTTGTAGAGAAACGCCTTCGGATCGGTCCCGGCCCACACCGGGTGCTCCGTCACACGCGTCAGCGCCAGGTCCGCAGGGCCGCGGTACTCGAGCTTGCGCCACCGGGTCAGTCCGTCCAGGAAGACGCGCTGCACGTGCCCGTTGACGACGACCCGGCCGCCGCGGACCACGAAAGAGTTCAGGAAGTCCCGCTGCTCGACGAGGAATTCCTGATCGACGTCCCACCTGAGGTAGATACCGGTGACGTCCGCGGTGCACGCGGTCGGCAGGTCGTAGACGTCGACTTCACTGAACCCGTCGACCACCGTCTCGTCGCGGGGAGCCATCACGGCTTTGAGAACGGTCATACGACGATCCTGCCGTGAGTACTAATTAACCGCCCGACGTTAACAAGTACTCACGGGCGCGTCAGCGCACTATGTTGACCATCTTGCCGGGAACGACGATCACCTTGCGGGGATCCTGGCCGTCGAGGAGTGCCACGATCTTGTCGTCGGCCAGCGCGATCTTCTCGATCTCCTCGCGCGGGGCGTCTGCCGCGACGGTCACGCGGCTCCGGACCTTGCCGTTGACCTGGATCGGGTACTCGACGGTGTCTTCCACCAGCCACTTCTCCTCGGCCACCGGGAAGGGGCCGTGGGCCAGGGACTTCTCGTGCCCGAGCCGCGACCACAGCTCCTCCGCGAGGTGCGGGGCCAGCGGTGCCAGCATCAGCACCAGCGGCTCCACCACCGAGCGGGGGGCACCGCCGGGGTACGCCTTGGTGAGGTGGTTGGTGTACTCGATCAGCTTGGCCGCCGCCGTGTTGTCGCGCAGGGCCGTGTAGTCCTCGCTCACACCGGCGATCGCCTTGTTCAGCGCGCGCAGCGTGTCCTCCGCCGGGGCGTCGTCGGTGACGCGCAGTGCACCGGACTCCTCGTCGACCACCACCCGCCACGCGCGCTGCAGGAAGCGCTGCGCACCGACGACGTCCTTGGTCGCCCACGGGCGGGACGTGTCCAGCGGGCCCATCGACATCTCGTACACGCGGAGCGTGTCGGCGCCGTACTCCTCGCAGATCTCGTCCGGCGACACGGAGTTCTTGAGGCTCTTGCCCATCTTCCCGTACTCGCGGTTGACCTCGACGCCCTGGTGGAAGAACTTGCCGTCCTTCTCCTCCACCTCGTCGGCGGGCACGTACACGCCGCGCGCATCGGTGTACGCGTACGCCTGGATGTAGCCCTGGTTGTACAGGCGGCGGTACGGCTCGCTCGAGCTGACGTAGCCGAGGTCGAACAGCACCTTGTGCCAGAACCGCGAGTACAGCAGGTGCAGCACCGCATGCTCGACGCCGCCGACGTACAGGTCGACGCCGCCGGGATCGTTGGGTCCGTGGATCTCCGGGCGCGGACCCGTCCAGTACCGCTCGTTCTCCTTGTCGCAGAACACGTCCGGGTTGGTGGGGTCGATGTACCGCAGCTGGTACCAGGAGCTGCCGGCCCACTGCGGCATCACGTTGGTGTCGCGGCGGTACGTCTGCAGCCCGTCGCCGAGGTCGAGTTCGACGTTGACCCAGTCGACGGCCTTCGCCAGCGGGGGAGAGGGCTCCGAGGACGCGTCGTCGGGATCGAACGACACGGGTGCGTAGTCCTCGACCTCCGGGAGTTCGACGGGCAGAGACGATTCCGGCAGGGCGTGCGCGTTGCCCTCGGCGTCGTACACGATCGGGAACGGCTCGCCCCAGTACCGCTGGCGTGCGAACAGCCAGTCGCGCAGCTTGTACTGGATGGTGCCCTTGCCGGTGCCGTCCGCTTCCAGACGCTCGGTGATCGCCTTCTTGGCATCGGCGACACTCATGCCGTTCAGGAAATCGGAGTTCACGATAGTGCCGTCGCCGGTGTACGCGTCCTTGGTGAGGTCGCCGCCGGAGATGACCTCGACGATGTCGAGACCGAATTCGGTCGCGAACTCGTAGTCGCGGTGGTCGTGACCCGGGACCGCCATGATGGCGCCCGTGCCGTAGCCGGTGAGGACGTAGTCGGCGATGAACACCGGCAACTTGTGCCCGTTGACGGGGTTCACCGCGTAGGTGCCGAGGAAGACGCCCGTCTTCTCCTTGTATTCCTGACGCTCGAGATCCGACTTGGCCGCGATCGACTTCCGGTACGCCGCAACCGCTTCGGCGGGAGTTGCGGCACCACCGGTCCAGCGCGAATCCACACCCTGGGGCCACTGGGCCGCAACGATGTCGTCCACCAGTTCGTGCTCCGGCGCCAGCGTCACGTACGTCGCGCCGAACAGCGTGTCCGGACGCGTCGTGAACACCTCGATCTCATGACCGTCCGCCTGGAACTTCACCTGCGCACCGTGCGAGCGCCCGATCCAGTTGCGCTGCATGGTCTTGACCTTCTCGGGCCAGTCCAGGTACTCCAGGTCGTCCACCAGACGGTCCGAGTACGCGGTGATGCGCATCATCCACTGCTGCAGGTGCTTACGGAACACGGGGAAGTTGCCGCGGTCGCTGCGACCGTCGGCGGTCACCTCTTCGTTCGCCAGTACCGTGCCCAGACCGGGGCACCAGTTGACCATCGAATCGGAGTGGTAGACGAGGCGATAGGAGTCGAGGACGGCCTCCTTCTCGGACACGGACAGCGACGCCCATTCCCGTCCGTCCTCCAGCGAGCGCGCACCCGACACGAACTCGGCCTCGAGCTCCGAGATCCGCCGGGCCTTGCCCGCCTCCTTGTCGAACCACGCGTCGTGGATCTGCAGGAAGATCCACTGCGTCCAGTGATAGAAGTCGGTGTCGGTGGTCGCGAATGTGCGGCGTTCGTCGTGGCCGAGCCCGAGGCGGCGCAGCTGCCGCTTCATGTTGACGATGTTGGCCTCGGTGGTGGTCCGCGGGTGCGTGCCCGTCTGCACCGCGTACTGCTCGGCAGGCAGACCGAACGCGTCGTAGCCGAGGGTGTGCAGCACGTTGTGGCCCTGCATGCGGTGATAGCGGGCGAACACGTCGGTGGCGATGTAGCCGAGCGGGTGGCCCACGTGCAGACCCGTGCCCGACGGGTACGGAAACATGTCCTGCACGAACAACTTGTCCGCGGGAACGTCGCCGGCGAGGGGACCGACCGGGTTGGGCGCGTTGAACGTGCCCTCCTCGCTCCACCGGTCCTGCCAGCGCTGCTCGATCTGGCCGGCGAGCTCCGCGGTGTAGCGGTGCTGCGGGGTCGCGTCGGACGGGTTGGCGGGCTGCACGTGCTCGGTCACTGTGGTCGCTATCTACTTGGCTGACATTCTGAATTAGGGGGATACCGTCAACCAGGGTAGAGCCTCACCCCACCCGGGCTCACCTGCGCGTCCGGGTCCGCCGTATCCTGGTCTCGTGTTGATTGCCTCCGTCGTGCTGTTCGTGCTCGCCGTCGCTGTCTCCGGTGTCGCCGTTGCAGGCCTCGCCGAGCGCCTCCCGCGCAACCGGTGGGCGGGTGTCCGCACCCCCGAGACGATGCGCGACGATCAGACGTTTGCGCTGGCCAACAAGGTCGCAGGGCCCACCCTGCTCGCCGCGGCCGGGCTCCTCGTGATCGGCGGAATCGCTGGAATCCTGATCGGCGGAGTCTTCGGAATCGGTGCCGTCCTCGTCAGCGTCGTGGCTGCCGCTCTCACCGCGGCGACGGGCGGATCACTCGGTGCCCGTGCCGCCGCGGCGGTGCCCGCTGCCGACACCGGCGGGTGCGGCAGTTCCTGCGGTGCGTGCGCGCTGAAGGGCGCCTGCCAGCCGTCCTGACCGGCTGCAGACGGCCCGTCCGGTGAAGTCCTCGCGCGTCGTCGACCCCGCAGGCGCAGTTTTCGGTCTCCTGCTGCCGGTCCTCGCCGCCCTGTTCGGGGTCGTCCTCACGAAGATCTGGGAACCGCGGCTGCCCGCGGAGATCGCAACCCACTGGACCACCACCTCGCCCGACGGCTTCGCCACCCCGATGTCGAGCGCCTGGACCTTTGCCCTGGTGACGGTCCTGTTCGGTGGCGGATGTGCCGCGATCGCCGCACTGGCCCAGGCGATGCTGATGATGCGCCGCACGATGCTCGTCGTCGGACTGTCCGTGGTCGGCCTGATCCTGACGGTGCAGGTGGTGCTGCTCTACGTCCAACTCGACATCACCGACGCCGCTCATACCCAACTGCCGTTGTGGTCGCTCGGCCTCGGCGTCGTGATCGGCGCGGTCGTCGGCCTGCTCGGCGCCGCCCTGCTGCGCGACTACCGGCCCCGGGTGTCCGCCACAAGTCCCCCCGACCCCCGGTTGCCGCGCGCCGACGACCCGGCGACGGTCGCGGACACGGTCGGTTTCGGCACCGTCGGCTCGCTGGTGCTGCTCCTGCTGCTCGGTGTCGCGCCCGCTGTCGCCGTCTGTCTGCTCGTCGACGGGTGGTGGCCGCTCGCGGTGTTCGTTCCGGTCGGGCTGCTGGTGGTGAGCCTGCTCCGCTTCCGGGTGATCGTCGATCCGTCCGGCATCCGGGTGGTGAACATGGGCATGACCGCATTGCAGTACGGCGTCGACGAGATCGAGGGCGCCCGCGTCGACGTGATCAAGCCGTTCGACGACTTCGGAGGCTGGGGACTCAAGGTGAAGGGCCGGCGGAACTACGGCGTCGTGACGAGGAGCGGTCCCGCCGTGATCGTCACGACGGCGTGCGGCGACCGGCTGACAGTCACCAGTGCACGGGCCGAGGACATGGCCGGGGCGCTCAACACGTTCGCCGACAGGCGGCTCCGCCACCCGTGAGTGGCCCGGGAGTGCAGGGACTCGCTAACCACTCACGGGCGGGAGGCCTGGTGCACCGCGTCGAGCACGCGGTCGAGGTAGCCGAGGGCGGCCCGGACCGCGGCGTCCGCGTCGCGGGCGGCGATCGCGTCGATGACGGCGCGATGGTCGTCGGTGGTCAGCGACGGGGGGTGGACGCCCTCGGTGAAGTCGTAGGTGGCGCGGGTGGGTTCGAGGATCCCCGCGAACAGGTCGGACAGCACCGGATTGTGCGCGGCCTCCACGACCCCGAGGTGAAATGCGAGGTCGGCGTCCGCGAACCGGGACGGCTGATCCGTCGTTCGCTGCCGCTCTTCCAGTAGCGCGGACAGGGACCGCAGGTCTTCGTCGGTGCGGCGACCGCACGCCAGCCGGACGGCCTCCGTCTCGAGGGCCCGCCGGACCTCGAAGACGTTCAGCATCTCGGCGACCGCGACCTGTCGCCCGAGCAGCCCGCCGATGTCGGTGCGGGCCCGCACGAACGTCCCGGACCCGCGCCGGATCTCGAGGATGCCCGTCGACGTCAGGGTCTTGATGGCCTCGCGCACGGTGTTGCGCCCGACCCCGAGCAGCGTCATCAACTCGGGTTCCGTCGGGATGCGCTCGCCCACCGTCCAGTCGCCCTGGGCGATCTGGCCACGCATCCAGTCCAGGGACTGCTGATACGCGGATTCGCGCCGAACCACTGCCATGTACTCATCCTCACACCTCGCCGGCTCGCGACTCCCGACCGGCCCGCCTAAACTACGTAGGACGTCCCATGTATTCGGACAGCCCGAGGAGGCGACCCCACACGTCCACGTCAACCGCTCACGCCGACACCGTCCCCACCTCCACCGTCCGCACCACCAGCCGCCACTTCCACGGCCTGAACTACCTCCTCGTCGTGCTGCTCCTCGGCGCCAACATCCCCACGGCGCTGTACTCGCTCTACCGCCACGAGTTCGGATTCACCCCTCTGGTCCAGACGCTGATCTTCGCCGTCTACGTCGCCGGACTGCTTCCCTCGTTGCTGTTCTTCGGCCCGCTGTCCGACGCACTCGGACGCCGTTTCGTGTTGCTGGCCGCCATCTCCTTCAGCCTGCTGGGCGCACTGGTCCTCGCGTTCGCCGACTCGACCATCTGGCTGTTCTTCGGCCGAATCGCCCAGGGCATCGCCGTCGGTGCGTGTTCGGCCGCCGGATCCGCCGCCCTCATCGAGCACGAACCGGCCCGGAACCTCCGCCGCGCGGGTCTCGCCGCCACCCTCACCACCGCACTCGGTGCGTCGCTGGGCCCGCTGTTCGGCGGGGCCGTCGCGCAGTACCTTCCGCACGCCCTCGTCCTGCCGTACGTGCTGTTCGCGCTGACACTGCTGCCTGCACTGATCATGGTGCTGCTGCTCCCCGCACCCACCGGCGGGCAGTCCCGCCCCACCCAGCTGTTCCAGGTCCCGCACGTCCCCGCACCCATCCGTCAGGTGTTCTGGCTGTCCTCCCTCGGAGTCGCACTGGCGTGGGGTGCCGTCGGCCTGTTCCAGTCGGTGGTCCCGACGTGGATCATCGGCCTGCTCGGCGTGAGCAACCTCGTGGTCGCCGGCGGTGCCGCCGCACTGGTCATGATCTGCTCGGTGACCGCACAACTCGTGGCCAACCGGCTCGGAACCGTGCTCTGCCGAACCCTGGGCATCGGCGCCGTCGGCGCAGGCATGATCGGGTTGCTCGTCGTCGACTTCGTGCCGTCCCTCGTCCTGCTGTGCGTCGTGACCGTCATCGTCGGTGTGGGGCACGGACTCTCGTTCGCCGGAGCGATGCGCGCGGTGGGTGCCGCCGCCGCGGAGCACGCCCCCGACGCCCAGGGCGGGACGCTCGCCGCGTTCTTCACCGTCGGCTACGTCGGTCTCGCCGTGCCGTCCATCTGCGCGGGCATCGCCATCACCGTCCAGGGCATGCACGTCGCCATCATCGAACTCGCGATCATCGGCGCCGTCCTGTGCGGCGTCCTCGCGGTGCTGAGCGTCCGCACGAAGGGTCGTGACCACGCCGTTCTACCCTTGACGCAGTGAAATTTCTCAGCCGGTTCCACCTCGACGGGTTCGTCCTCGGCATCGTCGCCGTGGCGATCCTGGGGACCGTCTTCCCCGTGTCGGGGACCGGTCAGACGGTGCTCGACTGGGCCACCCGGATCGCGATCGGCGTCCTGTTCCTGCTGTACGGCACGCGGCTGTCGCCGCAGGAGGCGCTGAAGGGGCTGAAACACTGGCGGCTGCATTCCGTCGTGTTCGCCGCGACGTTCGTGCTCTTCCCGCTGATCGGGCTCGCGCTGCGCATCCTCGTGCCGGGGGTGCTCAGCGAGGACCTGTACACGGGCATCCTGTACCTGTGCCTGGTTCCGTCGACGGTGCAGTCGTCGATCGCGTTCACGTCCATCGCCAAGGGCAACGTGGCCGGGGCGATCGTGAGCGCGTCGTTCTCCAATCTCATCGGTGTGTTCGTGACACCGGCGCTGGTGATCCTGCTGATGAACACCACCGGTGACGCCCACGTCGACTTCTCGTCGACCCTCGACATCGTGCTACAGCTTCTCCTGCCGTTCTTCGTCGGCCAGCTGATCCGGCCGTTCGTCATCGACTGGTTGCAGAAGTACTCCGAACCCACCCGGATCGTGGATCGCGGCTCGATCTTCCTCGTGGTCTTCTCCGCGTTCAGCGCGAGCATGACCGAGGGAATCTGGCACACGGTGACGGTGTGGCAGGTGATTGGTGTCGTGCTGGTGTGCTTCGTCATCCTCGCTGTCGTACTCGCCGTCACGGCAGTGGCCGGTCGGAAGTTGGGATTCTCCGTCCCCGACCGGATCGTCATCGTCTTCTGCGGATCGAAGAAGAGCCTCGCGACTGGTCTGCCGATGGCCTCGGTCCTGTTCGCGGGACATCCGGTGGGGCTGATAGTGCTGCCGCTGATGATCTTCCACCAGATCCAGCTCATCGTCTGCGCCGCGCTCGCGCAGAAGTATTCGAGGCGCAGCCGCGAGGAGTCGGCCAGTACTGTGGCATGAGGGATGTGAAATGCCGATGCCCGAGCCACTTCGTCACTGCGAGTTCCGCTTCTACGAGGAGCTGAACGACTTTCTGCCGCCGCTGCGGCGCAAGCGCACGTTCGAGCACGAATTCGATGGCACCCCGTCGGTGAAGGACCGGATCGAGGCGCTGGGCGTCCCGCACACCGAGGTGGATCTGATCCTCGTCGACGAGGTGTCGGTCGATTTCGCGCACCTGCTGCGCGGCGGCGAACGGGTCGCGGTGTACCCGATGTTCGAGCGACTCGAGCTGACCGGAGTCACGAAACTGCGTCCCCGACCGCTGCGGGACCCGACGTTCGTGCTCGACGTGCATCTCGGCCGACTCGCCCGCTACCTCCGCCTGCTGGGATTCGACACCCGCTACCGCAACGACTTCGCCGACCCGGAACTGGTGAACATCTCCCTGTCCGAGCATCGCATCGTCCTGACCCGGGACACGGGCCTACTCAAGAGGTCGGCGCTCACCCACGGCGCGTTCCTGCACGAAACCGACCCACGCCGGCAGTTGCGGGAAGTGCTGGACCGCTTCGACCTTCGGTCGCGGATCTCACCGTTCACGCGGTGCGCGCGCTGCAACGGCCTTCTCGCGCCCGTTCCCCGTGCCGAAGCGCTCGCCGAGGCGCCACCGGGCGTCGCGGGTAATGAACACGAGTTCAGTCGATGCCGCGACTGTGCGCAGCTGTACTGGCCGGGCAGCCATCTTCCGAAACTGCGCCGACGCCTGTCGGAGGTCGGGGTGACGCTCGAGGTGGATTCTCAGGATGCGTGACGCAGCTGCTCGGCGAACTCCGCCGAGCACACGCAGTCGCCGAATTCGTCGCAGTCGATGATCAGTGCGTGCCGGTCCGCGGACAACTCGACGCACGACTCGTCCGTGCACTCTGCTCCGTAGAGCGCGTGCACGATCAATGTTCCGTGACAGGTGTCGATCACGTGTGCTGTCCTCCTCACTTCTCGTTCCCCACCTCTGTTGATACCACCCGTCCCCGACAGTCCGGGGACGTGCGCGGGGTGTGTCGGCTAGTTGCGCTCGACGTCGATCGGGTGAGTGGCGAGCAGGGCGAGGGGGAGCGGCTGCCTGCGCAGCACCTGCGCCCACACGTCGACCCGGGCGGGAGCGACCACGTCCGACGCGAGCGCGGAGATCACGATCCAGTCGTCGCGCTGGAGTTCGGAGTCGAGCTGGCCGTACGTCCAGCCGGAGTAGCCGGCGAAGATCCGGACACCCTCCACCAGCGGGGCGATGACCTCGGGGTCGGAGTCGAGATCCACCATCACCACACGGCCGTGGACCCGGCGCAGACCCGCGACACCGTCGGCCTGCGCACCGGTGCGCAGCGTCGCCAGGCACAGTGCGGCGTCCCGTTTGACGGGGCCGCCGACGTACAGCGCGGACGGGCGCGCGGCGAGCGGCGCCCACTGTGGCAGCACGTCGTGCACCGCGGTTTCGCTGGGACGGTTGATGACCACGCCGAGGCTGCCGGCGTCGTTGTGCTCGATCACATAGATCACGGTGCGACGGAATGCGGGTTCGACGAGATCTGTGGACGAGACCAACAGGCTGCCGGGCCGGACCACCGGTTCCGTCGACGCCGTTCGATCTTCGGGTTCTTCTGCGTGCGCCACCTGAACATCATCCCACCGCGGCGGACGCGATGTGACGGAGGACGCGACCTGCGTCCGGTTCGCCGCTTTACGCCCCGGACAGCCCCGCCGTCTCGGCCAGAACCGCGAGGTGGTGCTCGTACAGTGCCCCCGGTGTGGTGAACGTGTCGGCGCCGTACTGCCCGAACACCTCGAAGTTCACCGCCCCGAACAGAGCCGACCAGACCAGCACGCCGCGGGCGAGCAGATGGTCGGGGGTGGTGAGTCCGAGTTCGGAGCGGATGCGGTCGAGGTCTGCCGCGAGCTCGTCGTCGATGGGCGCGGCGGCGGCCGCCTCGAGCTTGCCCGCCCGGAACGCGTTGTCGAAGATCCCGACGAGGGCGTAGATCACCCGCGTGCCCGGCGTCGTGGTCTGCTCGCCGGGCGCGTGGTAGCCGGGAACCGGGCTGCCGAACAGCAATCCGTAGCGGGCGGGCTCGTGGAGCGCCCATTCGCGCACCGCCCGGCCGAGTGCCAGGAACTGTTCCCGCGGTTCGGCGGCGGACGCGACGGCTGCCTCCGCGGCGTCGCCGAGTTCGTTGTATCCGTCGACAACGAGCAGCGTCAGCAGTTCGTCGCGGCTCTTGACGTACCGGTAGACGGCGGAGGACACGACGCCGAGGTCCCGCGCGACGGCCCGCAGCGACAGGGCCGCGGCACCGACCGCGGCCAGCTGTTCGCGTCCGATCCTCGTGATGTCCTGCAACGTCTGCTCGCGGGCGCGCTCCCGTGGTGTTCCTGGCATGGGGTCCAGCGTGGCAATTTCAGAGAGCGGTGTCAACAAACGAGAGCAGTGCTCTTGACAATGAGGTCGAGGGGGAGCATTCTCGAATGAGACAGAGAGCAGTGCTCTCGAATCGCCGAAATCGACTCACACAGCAGGAGCGGACATGTCGAACATCGAGATCGTCACCGGAGCAGGACCCGTCGGCTGGACCGTCGCCCTGCAGCTCGCCGAACAGGGGCGCCAGGTGCGGGTCCTCACACGGTCGGGCAGCGGCCCGGACCATCCCCTGATCGAGCGGCGGAAGGTCGACGTCTCCGACGCCGACGCGTTGGGTGAGGCGTTCGACGGAGCCGTCGCCGTCTACCACTGCATCCACGCCGCCTACAACGCCGACGCATGGGAGCGCGAACTCCCCGCCGCCGAGCAGACCGTGCTCGAGGCCGCAGGCCGCGTCGGCGCCGTCGTCGTGTTCCCCGAAAGCCTCTACTCCTACGACACGTCGCACCAGCCGATGACCGAGCACACGCCGCGGTCGGCCGACTCCGGCAAACGCGGCATCCGGACCCGGCTTCTGAAAGCCCGCGCCGAGTCCTCGACCCTCACCGTGAGCGTCGTCGCGTCCGACTTCTTCGGACCGCAGGTGCTGAACGCGCACGCCGGAGAGCGCATGGTGCCCGTCGTCCTCGCGGGCAAGACGATGCGCGTCCTCGGTTCCGCCGACCTGCCCCACTCGTTCACGTACGTTCCCGACTTGGCGGCCGCGATGATCGCCGCCGCCCACGACCCCGCGCTGTGGAACTCGGTGCTGCACGCACCGACCGTCCCGGCCGTCACCCAACGGCAGATGGTCGAGGCCTACGCGAAGGCCGCCGGGGTTCCCGCCCCGAAGGTGAGCACCCTGCCCGGCTGGGTGATCCGCGGCGGCGGGCTCGTGCACCAGGGGAGCCGCGAGCTGGCCGAGATGCTGTACCAGTTCGAGGAGCCGTTCGTGATGGACTCGTCCGAGAGCGAGGCCCGGCTCGGACTGGCCCCGACCCCGCTGGACCGCGCCGCCGAGGAGACCGTCCAGTGGTGGCAGGACAGGTCGGTCGCGGCCGCCGGATAGGGTCCTGTGAATGGCGAAACAGCTCGGCGACCGGCGCGAGGCGTGGCGCAGAACGGCGTACACCCTCCGGCGGTCGCCCGGGCTGGCCCGCCTCGCGACGGTGCGATTCGCCAGTCAGCTGGGCGACGGCATGTTCCAGACGGCACTCGGCGGCGCGATTCTGTTCAACCCGGAGCGCGCAACGGATCCCGTCACGATCGCCGCCGGTTTCGCGGTACTACTGCTCCCGTACTCGGTGATCGGACCGTACGCGGGCGCGCTCCTCGACCGCTGGGATCGCCGCGCCGTGCTGCTGTGGGCGAATGTTCTGCGCGGACTGCTGATTCTGCTGACCGCCGTGTTGCTGGAGACGGGGACCGGTGAGTCCGCGCTCCTCCTCCTGGCGCTCGCCGCCATCGGAGTGAGCCGTTTCGTTCTCGCGGGAGTCTCGGCGGCGCTGCCGCGAGTGGTGCACCGGTCCTGGCTCGTGGCCACCAATTCGGTGCTCGCCACCGCCGGCTCCGTCGTCGCCGCACTCGGAGCAGCGACGTCCGTCGCCATCATCTCCCTCGTGGGCGCCGGCGATCGCGGCTCGGGAATCGCCGTCGCGACAGCCGCCTGCGGTTCCGCGGTGGCCGCATTCGCGGCGTCGCGCTTCCACCATCGGCTGCTCGGCCCGCACGCCGACGAGAAACCCGAATACGGGGCGGTCCGCGCCGTCGCCGCCGGACTGCGCAACGGGGCGGTCGCCGTGTGGCAGTCACCGGGCGTCACAACGGCGATGATCGGAATAGGCACGCACCGGATCGTTTTCGGTGTCAACACGTTGATCATGGTCCTGGTACTCCGGGACACCGCCACCGTCAGCGCCCTGCCGGGCGGTCTGGCCGGGTTCGGCGTCGCCGTCGGCGCCACCGCCGCGGGCATGCTGCTGGCGGCGATCTCGACACCGTTCCTGATTCCGCGCGTCGGACGGTCGCGCACCATCGTCGGCGGCCTGATCCTCGCCCTCGTCGTGCAGTGCACGCTCGTCGCGACGCTCACGCAGGCTTCGCTGCTGTGCGGTGCGCTCCTCCTTGGATTCGCCGGGCAGTCCATCAAACTCACCGGTGACGCGGCGATGCAGATCGAGATCGAGGACGACCGCCGCGGACAGGTGTTCGCCCTGCAGGACACGGTGTTCAACGTGGCCTTCATCGCGTCGATCGCCGCGGCCTCCCTGGTGATCGCCCCCGACGGCCGGTCACTCGGGCTGGTGTTGGCGGGTGGCGCGGTCTACGGACTCGGACTGCTCGGCGTCCTGTTCAACTCCCGACGCGAACCCGCCTGAGAACCGCCCTATTTCGACCCCGGCATCGGCACGTTCTGTAGCCGCACCTGACCGCGGGCCACCTCCTTGCCGGTGTCGGTCGCGGTGATCACCACCGACCACAACTGCTGCACCCGGCCCTGCTGGATGGGCACCGCGACCACATCGACCCGCCCCTCGGTGCGGGCCCGCAGGAAGTCGGTGCCGTTGTGCACACCCACCGCGAACTCACCACGGTCGGCGACGGCAGTGCTCGCACCGATACTCGCGGCCGATTCGACCGCCGTCGTGTAGACGCCGCCGTGCACGACTCCCCACGGTGTGTGGTGGTCGGCGGACAGGTCGATGTGGCCGACGACCTTCGTCCCCGACACCTCGTCGAGTTCCAGGCCGGCAGCGGCGACGAAGGCGCTCGCCGCCTCCCGGGTCAGATCGGTCATGATGCGTTCTCCTCGTCGAACACTCGGTTAGTTTGAAATCCCAACCCACTGTGCCCGGCTTCGGCACCGACGTCAATGGTCCCGGTAGTACCGGTTTCACCTGTGCACGATGACATTCTCCTGTGTGACAGTGAGACCGCACTGTGACCGGACGGGCCGGGCTCGTGCGCTGAGGATGCCGTCGCCGGGTGTTATCTTCAACGCGAACGTGCAGGTCGGTCCACTAGTACTCCGACCACCGATCTGGAGGGGTCCCGTGGTCGAGAAGTCATGGTCTGTGGCCGGAGTGCCGCTGTGCGTCGCCGCCGTGGTGGCCGCGACGATCGGCTTCACCGCCGCCCCCGCCGCGGCCGAGACCACTCCGTGGCTGCCGGTGAACGCGTGCGGCGAGACCGGGTTCAACCCGGCCAAGGAACCGCCGAGTCCGGGCGGCGGTCCACTGCTTCCGCCCATTCCCCCGACCGTGAGCATCCCGATCCCGTACCCCGACTTCGTGCCGGTGCCGGTCCCCGGACCGACCGCCGACCAGACGCGTGTCGCCCAGGACCTTCCCGCCGACCCGTGCGCGGACCCGTGCCCCGACCTCACCGATCCGGTCGACGAACCGGAGACCGAGCCCGGGTCCTCCGGCTCTGCAGGCTCTTCCGGTTCCGCGGGGTCGTCGGGTTCGTCCGGCTCGAGTGCGCTGCCGATCCCGAAGATCTCGATCGATCCGCGTCCCGAGACCATTCCCATCCCCGTTCCCGGCGGCCCCGGACCCGAGCCGCAGCCGGCGCCTCCCGTCGAGATCAACCCCGCCGAACGTGGTTCCCTCACCGCACCCGTGGCGAAGCCGGAGGTCGGCGACGTCCAATTGGTGTCGCAGCTGACGGGCCGTGGTTCGGAGAACCGCACGGACAAACGCTGGCAGGTCGACGGCACCGACCTCGGCATCACCTGGGAGACGAAACCCGGTGAGGTCGCGGTCGCGTTCGGGGACACGTTCGGCAAGGACTGGGCTCCACCCGGCGCGTTCGGCGAGGACTGGCGGAGCAACGTTCTCGGCCACAGCACCGACACCGACCTGTCCGACGGCATGACCATCGACAGCATGGTCCAGGACAGCCGGTGCCATGCCGCCGAGATCATCGACAGCAGGCACATCAACAACTTCGAGACCACCACCATCCCCACGTCGGGGTTCGCGATCGGTGACCGTCAGTACCTCAGCTACATGTCGGTGAAGCGCTGGAGCATGGTCCCCGGCATGTGGTACACGAACTACGGCGGCATCGCGTACTCCGACGACAACGGGCAGACCTGGACCAAGGACCAGCATGCCAAGTGGGACAACATCTTCGGCGCCCGATTCCAGGTGTCCGCGATGGTGCCGCAGGGCGACTACGTGTACATGTTCGGCACCCCCAACGGGCGGATCGGCACCATCGGCCTGGCCCGGGTGCCGGTCGATCAGGTCCTCAACACCACGTCGTACCAGTACTGGTCGGACGGCACGTGGACCCCGGTGTCCCAGCACCTCGCCACCCCCATCGTCGGTGGAGTGGCCAGCGAACTGTCTGTCCGCTACGACGCGACCGCGGGCACCTGGCTGATGAGCTACCTCGAGCCCGTCGGCGGCTCGATCATCCTGCGGCAGTCGTCGAGCCCGCAGGGTGTGTGGTCGGACGGCGCGACGCTCGTCGACACGGCCGACTACCCGATGGCATACGGCGGCTTCATGCATCCGTGGTCGACGGACAAGGATCTGTATTTCACGATCTCGGAGTGGGACAGCTACAACGTCTACCTGATGCACGCGTCCCTGCACCCGTGAGTACTTGTTAACCGCCCGCGGTTAACAAGTACGCACGGCATGGAGGGCGACCTCGGTGGCCTTGACGACGAAGAACACGTCCAACCCCGGAACCAGATCGAGTTCCGCGACGGACGCCGCCGTCACGTCGGCGCTGAGCTCGAACCGGCCTCCGGCTTCGGCGGCGCGCACCCGGACCGTCGGCCCTCGCACCTCGATCTCCGAGATGGACACCCGGAAGACGTTGCGCGGACTGCCTTCCGGGGAGCGCCGGTGGACGGCCACCGAATGGGGAGCGAACACCGCGACCGCAGGCGCACCCGGCACGAAATCGGCGTCGGGCAGGCCGTGCAGCCGAACACCGGTCTCGGTCTCGAAGCCGTCCTGCGCCCCGAACACGGGAACGAGATTGAGCCCGGCGATTCGCGCGGCGAACGCACTGCGGGGGCGGGTCAGCACGTCTCGTACCGAACCGAATTCGACCACCTCACCGCCCTCGACGACGATCACCCGGTCGGCCAGCGCCAGCGCGTCGAGGATGTCGTGGGTGACCACGACCGCGGTCCGGTTGCCTTCCCGCAGCACCCGTCGGAGCAGGACGCGCAGGGCGGGCGCCGCGGCCACGTCGAGTGCTGCCATGGGTTCGTCGAGCAGGAGGGCCTGAGGCTCGGCCGCGAGGGCCCGCGCCACCGCGACCCGCTGCGCCTGCCCCCCGGACAGCTCGTGCGGACGGCGGTCGGCGAACTGCGTCGCATCCACTGCGTCCAGCCATTTCTCGGCGATCGCCCGCGCCTCCCGCCGTCCCCGGCCGGCACTGCGCGGGGCGAATGCCACGTTGGCGGCCACCGTCAGATGCGGGAACAACAGCGCCTGCTGCGCGAGCAGCGCAATTCCGCGCCGGTGCGGGGGCACGGCGACGCCGCGGGTGGTGTCGGTGAGCACGCGACCGTTCAGTTCGACCCGTCCGAAGTCGGGGCGCACCAGGCCTGCGACCACGGACAGTGCCGTCGACTTGCCGGCACCGTTCGGCCCGAGCACAGCCAGCACCTCGCCCTCGCCGAGGTCGAACCCCACGTCGACGCCACGCGCATCCACCCGCGCCGTGGCGCTCAGGCCGGTCATACTGCAGCCCTCGACGCCCAGCCCCGCGAACCCACCACGATGAGCACCGCGACCACGACCAGCACCAGCGACAACGCCACGGCCGCATCGGCATCGGTCTCACGCTGCAGGTAGATCTCGAGCGGCAGGGTTCGCGTGACGCCCTGCAGACTGCCCGCGAACGTCAGTGTTGCCCCGAACTCGCCGAGCGCCCGCGCGAACGACAACACCGCCCCGGACACCAGCCCGGGCAGCACCAGCGGCAGCGTCACCCGCCGGAAGACGGTGGTCGGGCTCGCACCGAGCGTCGCGGCGGCGTGCTCGTACCGGCTGCCCGCGGTCCGGAGCGAGCCCTCGAGGCTCACCACCAGGAACGGCAGCGCGACGAACGTCTGCGCGAGCACCACGGCGGTGGTGGTGAACGCGATGTGGATCCCCGCGACCTCGAGGTGCTGCCCGATCAGGCCCTTCCGGCCGAACGTGTACAGCAGGGCGATGCCCCCGACCACCGGTGGAAGCACCAGCGGCAGGAGCACCAGCGACCGCAGCACGTGCAGTCCGCGAAAACTGCTGCGCGACAGCACGGCCGCCATCGGGACACCCAGCAGGACGCACAGCACGGTGCTCAGGGCGGCGGTCCGCAGGCTCAGTTCCAGCGCTGCGAGCGAGGATTCGGACGTGACCAGTTGGAAGAACCGCGACCAGTCGACGCTCGCCAGCATCGCGAACAGTGGCAGGACGACGAACAGTCCGCCCAGTGCCGCCGGAACGAAGATCCAGCCCGGAAGCCCGGACGGGACTCTGACGCGCGCCGCCCGGATCACGGCTGGGCGAACCCTGCCCTCGCCAGCACTGCCTGACCGTCGGGTCCCGTGACGAGGTCGACGAAGCCCTGCGCTGCGTCCGGTGTCTTCGAAGCGGACAGCGTCGCAATGCGATAGGTGTTCACAGCCTGCGCGGCCTCGGGGAACGCCACGGCCGTCACCTTGTCGCCCGCGCTCGCCGCGTCGGTGACGTACACCAGTCCGGCGTCGGCCTGGCCGGCCGTCACCTTGTTCAGCACGTCGGTGACCGACGACTCCTCGCTGACCGGGCTGAGGTCGACACCCGACGCGGTCTCGACCTTCTGCGTCGCGGAACCGCACGGAACCTGCGGGGCACACGTGACCACCAGCGTCCCCTCACGGTTCAGATCCGCGAAAGACGTGATCCCCTTGGGGTTTCCGGGTGCCGTCACGATGGTCAGGGTGTTGGTGGCGAAATCGACGGGACTGCCCTCGACGAGCCCGGCGTCGACCACCTTCGTCATGTTGTCGGTGTCGGCGGACGCGAACACGTCGGCCGAGGCGCCCTGGTCGAGTTGAGCGGCGAGGTCGGAGGATCCCGCGAAGCTGAACTCCACGTGCGATCCGGGGTTCGCGGTCTCGTACATCTGGCCGAGTTCCGTGAACGTGCCCTTCAGCGACGCGGCGGCGAACACCGTGATGTCGCCAACCGGCGCGGACGCGGACGCCGGCTCGGCCGAACCCGAGGCTCCGCTGTCGTCGTTCGAACCGCAACCGGTGAGAAGACCGAGACCGAGCGCGGCCGCGGCAGCCCCCGTCGTGGCCCGGCGCCAGGACATTCTCATGAAATTCCTCCAGGTGTTTCGACGATCACCGTGGTCGACTTGACGACGGCGACCGCGACCTTGCCGGGCTCGAGCCCGAGATCGCGGACGGCTTCGCTGCTCATCAGGGAGACGACGCGAAAAGGCCCGCACTGCATCTCGACCTGGGCCATCACCTTGTCCATCACCACCGCGGTCACGATTCCGGTGAATCGGTTACGCGCCGAGGACTCCGATCCGAGCAGATCGGGGGACTTCGACGCATTGGCGCGCGCGAACTCGGCGAGCGCCGGGCCGTCGACGACCTTGCGGCCCGACTCGTCCTTCTCCGCCGCGAGGCTGCCGTTGTCGATCCACCGCCGGACCGTGTCGTCGCTGACGCCGAGCAGTTCTGCTGCCTGTCGTATCCGGATACCCGTCATCCGAGAATTGTCCGCGCATGCGTCATACCGACATCCTATGTCGGCAAATACGGACCGATCAAGTGCGTCTTTCCGCAGATGCGGATCAGTACACGTCGCGCACGTAGCGCTTGTCGGTCGCGAGCTGCTTCATGTACAGCTCGGTGTCCTCTTCGTCCATGCGCCCATGGGTGCGAACGACTTCACGGACGGTCTCGTCGACGTCCTTCGCCATGCGGCTGGCGTCGCCGCAGACGTACAGCGAGGCACCCTCCTGCATCCAGCCCCACAGCTTGGCGCCGTGCTCGCGAATGCGGTCCTGCACATAGATCTTCTGCCGCTGGTCCCGGGAGAAGGCCGCATCGAGGTGGGTGAGAAATCCGTCGCGGTGCATAGCTTCCATCTCCTCGCGGTAGTAGAAGTCGGTAGCCTCGTGCTGCTCACCGAAGAACATCCAGTTCTTGCCCGTGTGACCCAATTCCCGGCGTTCGTGCAGGAATCCGCGGAACGGAGCGATGCCGGTACCGGGACCGACCATGATCATCGGTGCATCGGCGGCCTGCGGGGGACGGAAGTGCGCCGACTTCTGCACGAAGATCGGCACGTCGGCCTCGTCGCAGTGATCGGCGAGGAACGTCGAGCAGACCCCGGCGCGGTTCTTGCCCTCGTGGTTGTAGCGCACCGCGGAGACGGTCAGCTGCACCTCACCCGGATCGACCTTGGGGCTCGACGAGATCGAGTACAACCGCGGCTGCAGGCGCTTGAGGACGCTCAGCCACTCGTCCGCGTCGGCGTCGACCCCGTACTCCGCCAGCACATCCATCGACTGCCGCCCCCACAGCCACTGCTGGAGCGCGATCTTGTTCTGCGGGCGCAGCAGCCGCGCCAGCTCGGTGTCCTGGGTGCGGCTCTGCACGAACCGCAGCAGCTCGGGGGTCACCTTCGTGATCTCGAGCTTCGTGCGCAGCGCCTCGCGCAGCGTCATCTCCGGCAGGTCCGGCAACTTCACGGGCGTGTCCGGGATCGATCGGGTGACCTTCAGCCACTCGTCGACGACGGCGTCGCTGTTGGTCGGCCAGACACCGAGAGCGTCGCCCGCCTCATAGGTGAACTCCGGATCGCTCACTTCGAAACCGAACTGCCGCACGTCCTTCGACGATCCGGCCGCGCTGAGCGGAATGTTCTTCGTCAACCGCGTGATCAACGGCGTCTTCCGGGTGAACGTCGCCGCCTTCTTCGCTGCGGGCCGGGCAGGTGCGGGTGTGGACGCCACCACGGTCGCACCGTCGGCCGCCGCACGCTCCCGGACCAGCTTCTGGACCTGGGTCAGCCACTGACGTGCCTGCTCCTCGTAGTCGGGTTCGCAGTCGACCCGCTCGGTGAGACGCTTCGCCTCCAGCTGCTCCAGCCGGGCGTCGATCCGCTTGCCGTGCCCGCAGAAGTCGTCGTAGTTGGAATCACCGAAAGCCAGCACGGCGTACCGGGTCTGCGACAACTTCGGGGCCTCGTCGCTGCTGAGCGCGGACCAGAAGCTGCTGCCGTTGTCGGGGGCGTCGCCGTCCCCGAACGTGCTGGTGATGATCAGGAGGTCGCGGACGTCGGCGAGGCCTGCGACGTCGTAGTCGTCCATGCTCGTCAGACGGGTGCCGTGCCCGGCCGCTTCGAGTTGTTCGGCACATTCGGCGGCGAACTCCTCGGCGTTGCCGGTCTGCGACGCCCACACCACCACCACGGGGTGCTGTACCGATTCAGCGTTCGCGTCCGGCACCACGACACTCTGCGGAACGTCGGAACGGGAGAACAGCCCCGCCATGAGACCGTCCAGCCACACTCGCTTGGACCCCGAGATCGGTGCGCTTCGCGGAAGAACCGGAACGCCCTGGATCGCGGTGGACTGCAGCCCCGACAGCAGCCCGGCGAGGTACATGCGTTCGTGTTCGTCGAAAGTGGGGGAGGCGGAGTCGTCCAGGCCCAGGATGCGGCTCATCTCCGCGGCGGGCGAACCCTGCGCGAGGGTGAGCGCCCCACCGGTCTCCGGGACCTCCGGCGCCGACACCGGGGCCACCCGGGTCAGGGAGACGGCGCACGCCTTGAACTCCGGCTGGAAGGACGTGGGATCGACGGCGTCATTGGTGACGGCGTTGATGCTGAGGTACTCGCCGAAGGAGTCGTTCCAGTGGAACGGGGCGAAACACCCGCCGGCCAGGACGCGGTCGCTGACGACGGCGGGAAGGACGGCGCGACCGCGCCGCGACGCGACCTCCACCTTGTCGCCGTCGGCGATCGAAAGCTTCTGCGCATCAGCGGGATTGATCTCGACGAACGGGCCGGAGTTCAGCTTGTTGAGCTTGGCCACCTTGCCCGTCTTCGTCATCGTGTGCCACTGGTGCTGCAGGCGACCGGTGTTAAGGACGAAGGGGTAGTCGTCGTCGGGCATCTCGGCGGGCAGCATGTGCGGGCGCGGGAAGAAAGCGGCCTTGCCGGTCGCGGTGGCGAACGCCAGCCGGGGGAGTGAACCGTCGGGAGCCGACAGCAGGTTCTGGCTCACGCCGTCGTTGACGTAGCGGAGGGGGTTGCGGTCGGTGCGGTTGCCGGGCGGGCTCGGCCACTGCACCGGTGTCTCCCGCAGACGGTCGTAGGTGATGCCGCGAAGGTCGTAGCCGGTCCTGGGATTCCAGGTGCGCTTGATCTCCTCGAACACGTCCTCCGAGGAGTCGTAGGTGAACGCGTCCGCGTATCCCATCTCGCAGGCGACACGGGCGATGATCTGCCAGTCGGGCAGTGCCTGACCCGCCGGATCGACGGCCTGCTGCAACAGGGTGAGGTTGCGCTCGGAGTTGATCATCACCGAATCCGACTCCGCCCACAGCGCCCCGGGCAGCAGGATGTCGGCGTAACCGTTGGTCTCGGTGTCGAGGAAGACGTCCTGCGTGATCACGAGCTCGGCGGCCTCGAGGCCCTCGATCACCGTCCGCCGGTTCGCAACGGTGGCAACGGGATTGGTGCAGATGATCCAGCAGGCCTTGATCTCACCCGCCACCATCCGCTCGAACATGTCGACGGTTCCGGTGCCGACCTCCGTGCGGATACTGCCCTCCGGCAGCTCCCACAGATCCTCTATGAACGCCCGGTCGTCGGCGGCGAGCACCGACCGTTGCCCCGGCAGGCCGGGGCCCATGTACCCCATCTCGCGGCCACCCATCGCATTGGGCTGACCGGTGAGGGAGAACGGGCCGCTGCCCGGACGGCAGATCGCACCGGTGGCCAAGTGCAGGTTGCAGATCGCGTTGGTGTTCCACGTGCCGTGCGTGCTCTGGTTCAGCCCCATCGTCCAGCAGCTCATCCAGTTCTCGGCCTCACCGATCCACTGGGCGGCCCGACGGATGTCGGATTCGGGGATGCCGGTGATCTCCGCGACCTTCTCGGGGGTGTACTCCTCGAGGAACTCCGGCATCACCTCCCAGCCCTCGGTGAACTCGGCGATGAACTCGGGGTCGGTGTGCCCGTTCTTCACGAGCAGGTGCAGCAGGCCGTTGAGCAGCGCGAGGTCGGTGCCCGGCGCGATCTGCATGAACAGGTTCGACTTGTCGGCCGTCGCGTTGCGGCGCGGGTCGACCACGATCAGCTTGGCGCCGGCCTTGACGCGGTCCATCATCCGCAGGAACAGGATGGGGTGACAATCCGCCATGTTGGCGCCGATCACGAAGAACACGTCGGCCTTGTCGAAGTCCTGGTACGACCCGGGCGGGCCGTCCGCACCCAACGACTGCTTGTAGCCGGTGCCCGCACTGGCCATGCACAGCCTCGAGTTGGATTCGATCTGGTTGGTGCCCACGAAGCCCTTCGCGAGCTTGGTGATCAGGTACTGCGCCTCGATGGACATCTGACCGGAGACGTAGAAGGACAGGGCGTCCGGTCCGTGCTCGTCGAGTTGTGCCTTCAGCCGGCGCGCGGTCTCGCTGATGGCGGCGCCGACGTCGATCGAGGTGGGTGCCTCCCCGCGCTCATCGCGGACGTACCCGGTTTCCATCCGGCCACCGGCCACCAGCATCTCGGCGCTCGTCGCCCCCTTGGTGCACAGCCGCCCGAAGTTGGTGGGATGGTCCTTGTCGCCGGACGCCTTGAGTACACGGCGCGCACTGGTCTCGGGATCGATCCCGACCTCGAGCACCATGCCGCAGCCGACACCGCAGTACGAGCAGGCGGTCTTCACGGTGGAAGTCCCGGCTTTCTGCTGCTGCATCGACTTAGCTCCTCACCTGCACGGTCGCAGCCTGTCCACCCGGCTCACGACCTGTATCAATGCTGCCGTGAACCGTGTTTCGTCGGGATTAACCCCCGTGAGCGTTCGGTGACGTCTCTCGCACCCGGACCCGGGCCCGGTGGTGATGTCAACCAGGCCGTGTGACCGTCGTCACCTCAGGTGAACGGCCGCCCGAAAGCGGAATAAGGAGATGAGACGTCGACCCGAACGGATCGACGCTCGGTCAGCCCTGCTGCGTGGCCCACCACGACAGCAGTTCGGCCTCGGCCTCGTCGCGGCTGAGGGGGCCACGATCGAGCCGGAGCTCCTTCAAATACTTCCACGCCTTACCGACGTCGGGGCCCGCCGGAATGCCGAGCAACTCCATGATCGCGTTGCCGTCGAGGTCAGGGCGCACCCGCGCGAGATCTTCCTGCTCGGCGAGCCGGGCGATCCGCTCCTCGATGTCGTCGTATGTCGCCTGCAGGGCGGCCGCCCGCCGCTTGTTACGGGTGGTGCAATCGGCGCGGACCAGCTTGTGCAGCCGCGGCAGCAGCGGGCCGGCATCGGTCACGTACCGGCGCACGGCGGAATCCGTCCACTGACCCTTGCCGTAACCGTGGAACCGCAGGTGGAGGAACACCAGCTGCGAGACGTCGTCGACCATCTGCTTCGAATACTTCAGCGCCCGCATCCGCTTGCGGACCATCTTCGCGCCGACCACCTCGTGGTGGTGGAAGCTCACACCACCGCCCGGCTCGTTGCGCTTCGTGTCCGGTTTACCGATGTCGTGCAGCAGCGCCGCCCACCGCAACACCAGGTCGGGGTCGCCGTCCTCGAGGTCGACGGCCTGCTTCAGCACGGTCAGCGAATGCCAGTACACGTCCTTGTGCTGGTGGTGCTCGTCGATCTCGAGCTTCATCTGCGGCACCTCGGGCAGCACGAAATCGGCGAGACCCGTCTCGCACATCACGTTCATGCCGTCGATGGGGAACTCGCCGAGGATCAGCTTGTCGAGTTCGGCCCGCACGCGTTCGGCCGTGATCCGCTCGATCTGAGGCGCCATGTCGACGATGGCCTGATGCACACGCTCGTGCAGCGTGAACCCCAGCTGGGACACGAACCGGGCGGCCCGCAACATGCGCAACGGATCGTCGTTGAAGGAGTTCTCCGGCGCCGACGGCGTGTCCAGCACCCCGGCCAGCAGCGCGTTCATGCCGCCCAGAGGGTCGACGAAGTCCTGCGATCCGTCCGCACCGATCCGCACGGCCATCGCGTTGACCGTGAAATCGCGCCGCACCAGATCGTCCTCGAGCTTCGTCCCGAACTGGACGACCGGATTGCGCGACACCCGGTCGTAGGCGTCGGCGCGATACGTCGTGATCTCGATCTGCTGACCCGCCTTGGCGGCGCTGATCGTCCCGAACTCGATGCCCGTGTCCCACTGGTTGTCGGCCCAGCCTGACAGCAGTTTCTGCACCCGCTCCGGGTGGGCGTCGGTGGTGAAGTCGAGGTCGGTGCCGAGGCGGCCCAGGATCGCGTCCCGGACACTGCCCCCCACCAGGTACAACTCGTGACCGGCGGCGGCGAACCTCTCACCGAGCGGCGTCAGGACTTCGGACAGCTCGCGCAGCGTCACCGCGGCGCCGGCAAGCAGTCGCGTACGGCGCTCGTCGTCGAGAGAAGGGGCAGTCACGTCCAGGAAGCTTACCGAGGTGCGCAAATAGCGAGATACGCATACACGCTGTCACCTCGCCGTTCGGTTCACCACAGGTGTGTCACGAAGCGTCTCGGTTCGGGTGCGGCGTTCCGGTGGAGACGGCAAAGCCAACTACTATCGATGGGGTGTCTGCTGCCGAACGTGCGAACAGGAGTCGCCGCAACTCGCGGCGGCGCGGCGCCGTCGGCAAACCCGCGAAACCCCACATGAGGACGGTTCGCGAAACTTCGGCGGGCGGGCTCGTCGTCAACGGTCTCGGCGGACCGCGGGAGAATCTGTGCGCCGCGCTGATCGGACGCACCGACCGACGCGGGCGGTTGCTGTGGTCGCTGCCCAAGGGACACATCGAGCAGGGCGAGACCGCCGAACAAACCGCGATGCGTGAGGTCGAGGAAGAGACCGGCATCCAGGGCACCGTCCTCGCGTCGCTCGGCAGCATCGACTACTGGTTCGTCACCGAGGGCCGACGGGTCCACAAGACCGTCCACCACTATCTGCTGAGATGCCTCGGTGGGGAACTGTCGGACGAAGACGTGGAAGTCACCGAGGTAGCGTGGGTGCCGCTCGCCGAGCTGGGATCACGCCTGGCCTACGCAGACGAACGGAAACTCGCAGAAATCGCCGGTGACTTGATCTCCAAGATGACTACCACCCCGACCGCTCCCGACCTGAAGCTCCAGAAGGGGCCAGACGCCGGATGAGGATGGCTTTGCGTCGGGTCGGTGCCGTGACGTTGACCGCACTCGCGGTCGTTCTGGCTCCCACCAGCACCGTGGTGGCTGCGGCCCAGGACCCGGTGCCGCCCGAGAGCGCCGGGACCCAGACGGTCGACGAGGACCCCGAGTTTCTCGAACTGCACATCGACGACGTCACGCCGTCCACGGTCACCACCACCAGCGACCCGTTCGTCACCGTCACGGGCTCGGTGAAGAACATCGGTGACCGCACGGTCCGCGACGTCGGCGTGCGGTTGCAGCGCGCTCCCGCCGTCGCGAGCAGCGAGGGCCTCCGTACGTCCCTCACCCTCGATCAGTCGCGGTACGACACGGTCGGCATGTTCGACACGGTCGCGGGCCGCCTCGACGAGGGGCAGAGCAAGCAGTTCACGTTGTCGCTGCCACTGCGGTCCGACACCGACATCTCCCTCGACATCACCGAACCCGGCGTGTATCCGCTGATGGTGAACGTGAACGGCACCCCCGAGTACGGCGGTGCGGCGCGTCTCGACGACGCCCGTTTCCTGCTCCCCGTGTTCGGGGTCCCCGGCACTCCGGCCGTGCCCCCGGACATCTCCAGTCCCGTCGCCGTCACCATGATGTGGCCGCTCGCCGACCGGCCCCGGCTCGCGGCGGGGGTGCCCGGCTCCGTCACCGAACCGGTCCGTCTCGTCGACGACGACCTCGCGACCTCGCTCGCGGACGGCGGCCGCCTCGACGAACTGCTGGCCGCGGCGGAGTTCGCCACCCGGGAGAGCGTCGACCGCGATCACACGCTCCGGGACAGTCTGTGCCTGGCCGTCGACCCGGACCTGCTGATCACCGTCGAGAACATGGCGCGTGGATATCTGGTGGTGGACGACCCGTCCGATCCCACCGGTTCCGCGCACGAGGGCGCCGGTAAGGATGCCGCGTCGGCGTGGCTCGACCGCGCCCGGTCGCTGGCCGCGTCCATGTGCACCACGTCGGTGCCGTTCGCGCAGGCCGACCTGTCCGCGATCACCGAGGTCGCGAACCCGGACCTCACCGCGACCGCCGTCGAAGCCCCCGCGGACATCGTCGACAACGTTCTGGGTGTCACGTCGCTGCGCAATTTCGTGTGGAGCGACGCCGGGGTGCTCGACGACGCGACGGCCCAGATGCTCCGCGGAGACGAGGCGACCACCACGCTCGTGGCCGCGAATTCCATCGACACGACGACACCCCGCGACAGCGCCCACGTCATCGAGGCGACACCGCCCCCCGCGCCCGTTCCCGCGAACGGGGAGACGACCCCGGCGGCCACCGAGACGCCCGCCGCCACCGGAAGCGTCGACGCGCTGCTGTTCGATCCCGCGGTCGGCACGGCGCTCGCGGCCATGGGGGCGACACCGCAGACCCCCTCGTACACCCCGGAGCGCGCGCGGTACGACCTCTCGGACGATTCCCAGACCGCCCGGCTGCAGGACGCGCTCGGCGCGGTGTCCTGGTCTGCCCTCGAACCCGAGGCCGCACGGGCCGCCGGCACCCCGCGATCGCTGATGGTGGTGCCACCGCAGCTGTGGACGGCAGGCGCCGAGGACGCGAAGACACTGCTGTCCACGGTGTCCTCGCTGATGCGCTCGGGGCTGGCGACGCCCCGGCCACTGCCCGCGATCCTGGGACGGCAGCCCGGATCACCCGAGATCGCGACCCTGGAGTACCCGGATCAGGCCGCCGAGGACGGCGTCCCCGCCCACATCCGCGACGCCGCCGCCACGCAGACACCCCGCATCGAGGCACTGAACGCCGCGCTGGTCGACGACCCGCAGGCCCCGCTCACCCCGGAACGCTTCACCGCACCGCTGCGGGAGGACCTCCTGCGCTCGATGAGCCTCGCGCATCGCCGCGACGACGAACGACGGTCCGCGGAAGAGGCGTCCGACGTGCGCGCCGACGAGGTGGCCGAAACCATGGACGACCTGTTCGGGGCCGTCACCGTCGTGTCGCCGGGCGGCGTCTACACGCTGGCCTCGGAACAGAGCCCACTGCTGCTGGTGGCCAGGAACGACCTGCCGGTCGGGATCACCGTCCGCCTCCAGGTGGATGCGCCGTCGGGGATGACCATCACCGACATCGGCCCCACCACACTGCCCCCGCGCGGCAGTCGCACCCTCACCGTTCCCACCGAGGCCAACGACTCCCGCAAGCTCGTCGTCAAATTCTCTCTGACCACCGCCGATGGACAGCAACTGGGAGAGCCGACCAGCGTGACGGTACGGTCCAACGCGTACGGGCAGGCATTGGCGATACTGACAGCATGCGCGGGTGCTCTGCTGCTGTTCCTCGCCGGCCGCCGGCTGTGGCATCGATTCCGCGGCCAGCCGGATCCAGCTGACGAAGGGTACGAACGTTCATGACCGGGAACTTGCCCAGTAGGGGCCAGAGGCTTCCCGATCGCTCCCATCCCCGGGTCGCGCCGTGGGAGCGGGACCACTGGGCTCGGGAAATCCGGCCGGACGAGGCGCCGACGGTGCAGTTCGCGGCCATCCGCGTCGACCCCTCGCCGCCTCCGGTCCGGGATTCCGGGCCCTCGACCGCGCCGCAGAAGCAGAGCAACTCGCGACTGCTGGCGTCCACCGGCTCGATCGCGGTGGCGACGCTCGTCAGCCGCATCACCGGATTCGCCAAACAGCTCCTCGTCCTGACGCTGCTCGGTGGGTCGGTGGCCAGCTCGTTCACCGTCGCCAGCCAGATCCCGAACATGATCTCCGAGCTCGTGCTGGGAGCGGTGCTCACCGCGATCGTGGTGCCCGTCCTGGTGCGCGCCGAACGCGAGGACCCGGATCAGGGTGCGGCGTTCGTCCGACGCCTGTTCACCGCCACGTGTGTGCTGCTCGGCACGGCGGCGTTGCTGGCGACCGCCGCGGCACCCGTACTCACCACCCACGTCTTCCTGTCGGCCGACGGCAAGGTGAATACGTCCCTCACCACAGCTCTGTCCTATCTCCTCCTGCCCGCGATCCTGTTCTACGGACTGTCGGCGCTGCTCACGGCCATTCTCAACACACGGCAGGTGTTCAAACCCGGTGCCTGGGCTCCGGTGCTCAACAACGTCGTGATGCTCACCGTCCTGGTGATCTACTACGCGACACCGGGGGAGATCACCCTCGATCCGGTGCGGATGAGCGACCCGAAACTGCTGGTCCTCGGTGTGGGCGTCACGCTGGGTGTGGTGGTGCAGGCGCTGAGCCTGGTGCCTGCGATCCGGCGCGAGGGCATCTCGCTGAAACCGCTGTGGGGCCTCGACGACCGGCTCAAGCAGTTCGGCGGCATGGCCGTCGCGATCATCCTGTACGTGCTGATCAGCCAGGCAGGAATGATCGTCGCCACCCGCATCTCGTCCCACGCGGACGCATCGGGTCCCGCGATCTACAACAACGCGTGGCTGCTGCTGCAGCTGCCGTACGGCGTGCTCGGCGTGACGGTGCTGACGGCGATCATGCCGCGGCTCAGCCGCAACGCCGCCGCCGACGACACCCCCGCCGTGGTCGACGACCTGTCCGTCGCCACCCGGCTCACGATGATCTCCCTCATCCCGATCATCACGTTCCTCACGTTCGCCGGCCCCGAGATCGGCCAGGCACTGTACGGGTACGGCAACTTCGGGTCCGGTGACGCCGAACGCCTCGGTCAGGCCGTCAGCTGGTCGGCCTTCACGCTCATTCCCTATTCCCTGGTACTGATCCAGCTCCGCGTGTTCTACGCCCGCGAACAGGCCTGGACCCCCACGTGGATCGTCCTCGGCATCACCGCGGTGAAGATCGCTTTGTCCGCTCTCACCCCCCTCATCGCCTCCAGCGACGACCAGGTGGTCATCCTCCTCGGCGCCGCGAACGGCCTGGGCTACATCACCGGCGCGCTCGTCGGGGGCTGGCTGCTGCACCGCAGTCTCGGCAACCTGCAGATGGCGAACGTCGGCAAGACGGTGTGGGTGGTGGTGCTCGCGTCGATGGCGGGTGCGCTCGTCATGCTCGGCGCCGACCGCCTCCTCGGGCTCGACCGTCTCACCAGTCTGTTCGGCGGTCCGGGCTCGATGGTCCGGGTCATGATCAGCGGTGTCCTGATGCTCGTCGTCACCTTCGTGATCCTCTGGTTCGCGAAGATTCCCGAAATCGTGTCCATCACCGTCGCCGTCGCCCGCAAAGTTCGCGCGCTGCGCGGTCGCGGCGCCGCACCGGAACCGGAGGCCGACCCGCTCGCAGACGCCGAAACCGAACTGATTCCCGTGGTCCGCGCCACACCGCACCACTTCGGGGGACAGCCGCGTGGTATCGAACGACCCGGTGGACTCCCGTACCCTGGACACGAGCGGGTCGGATCGCCGCCCGGTACTGGTCGGAGTTGGGCATTCGAGAATGAAGGAGTGAGGGTGAGCGACGACGACGTGGCCGGCAGCAAGAGAGCCGGAGGTTCTACGGTGCAAGCGTCCGAACGCGATTCGGCCGCCGCCCCCAACGGCGTCGACGCCCCGACCACCCGGATCTCGTCCGAGTCGGCCTCCACCGACTCCGCGAAGTCCGGCAAGCAGGCCGGCGCCGACGCACCGCAGAAGAAGGACGCGGACACGTCCGCGGGCGCCACAGACACTCCGAAAACGGGGCAGAGCAAGGAGACCGGCGGTCCTGCGGATGCGCAGACGAAGGCTGCGCCGACGACTCCCGCCGACGACTCCGGCGAATCGCGCGGAGACACACGTCACATGGGCGCTGCCCCCGCACGGGATCTCAGTTACGACACCGGAGTGATCCCGATCACACCGGCACCCGGACGTGAGCCCGGCGCAGGCCCGCGTCGTACTCCCCGTGGCCCCAAGCTCATTCCCGGCGCGTCCGTCGCGGGCGGTCGGTACCGCCTGCTGACTCCGCACGGTGGTTCGCGCGGACTGCAGTTCTGGCAGGCACTCGACGTCAAGCTCGACCGCGAGGTGGCCCTGACGTTCGTGGACGCCGAACAGCGCTCCACCTCCGCCGGTCCCGAAGGCCCGCAAGCCATTCTGTCGCGCACCCTGCGCCTGGGCCGGATCAACTCGCCCGGTCTCGCCCGCGTGCTCGACGTGGTCCGCGGTAGCTCCGGCGGCATCGTCGTCGCCGAGTGGACCCCGGGCCGCTCGCTGCGGGAGATGGCCGACACGAAGCCGTCTCCGATCGGCGCCGCCAGTGCCATCCGCGCACTCGCCGCGGCCGCCGAGACCGCGCACCGGGCCGGCGGGGCACTGTCCATCGACCACCCCGACCGCGTCCGTATCAGCATCAACGGCGATGCCGTGCTGGCGTTCCCGGCCACGCTCGCCGACTCCGACTCGAGTACCGACGTGCGCGGACTGGGCGCCATGCTCTACGCCCTCATCACCGCCCGCTGGCCGCTGGGTGACCCGTCCGCGCCCTCGGGTGACCCGTCGGGGTCGCACCGTCCGGGCAGCGTCGGCGGTATGCGACTGGCCGACCGCGACTCCAGCGGACAGCCCATCGGACCGCGGGTGATCCGGCCGGAGGTCCCGTTCGAGATCTCCGCGGTGGCGTTGCGCTCGCTCGAGCCGAACGGGGGAATCCGCACGGCGGCCACCGTGCAGCACATTCTCGATCAGGCGTCCGTCGTCAACGACAAGACCGAATTCATCCCCGCCCTGCGGCTCGGGCAGCGGGGCCCCAGCACGACCGGTCACGCTCTCGCCGACCCGGAAGCGTTGGAGGCGGAGAAGAAGAAGTCCAACCGGATGATCGCGGCGCTCGTGGGCCTCGCGGTCGTCACGATCATCGTGCTGGCGCTCCTGGGCTTCTGGCTCGCGACGTTCCTCACGGGCAGCAGTTCCGACGCGCCGCTCACCGAACAGGACTTCGGGCTCACCACGTCGGCCGAGGCACCGCCCAACCCCGAGTCGCCCGCACCCGCGCCCGCCCCGGCGGCGAACGTGGCACCGGTCACGCCCTCGGGGGCAACGGTGTTCTCGCCGCAGGGCACACCCGACTCGGCCGCGAACGCCCGGCTGGCCGTCGACGGCAACACGTCCACCGTGTGGAGCACCGACTCGTACTTCCAGCCCTTCCCCGCGCTGAAGAACGGTGTGGGCCTGATGGTCACGCTGGACGAGCCGGCGACCCTGTCGAGCGTGTGGATCAACTCGCCGACTCCGGGCACCAACGTCGAGATCCGCAGCGCGCCGTCGGAGAACCCGACCCTCGACCAGACGCAGGTGCTCGGTTCGAAGGTCCTCGGCAACGGCGTCACCGACATCCCGGTGAAGTCGGAGGGACCCACCAAGAACGTCCTGGTGTGGATCACCGGCCTGAGCAATTCCGGTGGCAAGAACCAATCGTCCATCGCCGACGTCGGTTTCAACGCCGCGACCTAGTCGGCACCCGGTGCTCGCGGACCGGCGAATTGAGCTAACATCCGCCGGTGCGAATCTTCCGGGGGGATTCCGAGGGTGAGCCCTCGGACGTCGACCTGTTGGCTGCGCACGTCGCCGGCGATCGGCACGCCTTCGAGACACTGCTCGCGCGGCACTACGACCATCTGTGGCACGTCGCCAAACGCACCAGCTACACCACCGAGGATGCGGCGGACGCCCTGCAGGAGGCGCTGCTGTCCGCGCATCGCAACGCAGGCTCGTTCCGCCGGGATGCCGCGGTCCGCAGCTGGCTGCACACGATCGTGGTCAACGCCTGCCTCGACCGGATCCGCCGCAACAAGGCTCGTCCGGCGGTATCCCTGTCCGCGGACGAGGACGACGAGCCGCGCGACGCCCGCGACTATGTGTCCGAGGTGGAGCTCAGCCTGGTGGTCGAGCGCGCACTGGCGCAGCTGCCAGCGGATCAGCGGACCGCGATCGTGGCCGTCGACCTCGAGGGCCGTTCGACCAGCGAGGCCGCCATTCTCCTCGGGGTTCCGGAAGGCACCGTGAAGAGCCGCTGCGCCCGCGGCCGGAAGAAGCTGGCCGCCTCTCTCGAATATTTTCGGGTGGAGGGGAACCGATCATGACTCCGGGGCGTCAAAACGTAGTAGGAGCGGGTAACTGTCCTGACGTCCCGGACCACAACGACTCGGTGAGGAGGTGCCATGGCCGACCGTGAACCCGACCCGTCCGATGCCAAACTGCCTGCACCGCCGTACTCCGAGGACCTGTTGGCCGACCTTCATGCCGGGGTGCTGCCGGAGTCGGTCAGCGATCGCCTGTGGCCGCTCGTCCGGAACGACCCGCAGGCGATGGCGGTGATCGACGCCCTCGACCGGGTCACCGATCAGCTGGGTGCGCTCGGTCGCGATCATTCCGTCTCGACCCCGATTCCCGCCGACGTCGCCGACCGCATCAATCGTGCTCTCGCCGCGGAGCGGGACACACCTGCCGAGGCAACCACCGTGGTCCCACTCGCCCGGCGGCGGAAGTGGGCTGCCGCGGCCGCGGGGACGTTCGCGGCGGCGGCAGCGGTCGTGGTGGCCGTCGCGGTCGTCACGCCGGACAGGCAGGAACCCGAGACGCCGATCGTCGCTCTGCCCAGTTCCGAAATCTCGCCGGCACCAGCCGTTCTCGATCTGGGCACCGATCTCGACTCCGGACGCCTCCTCACCGTGATCGGTTCGCGGCAGCTCGGACCACTCGAGGATCCCGCACAACTGTCGGAATGTCTGCGCGCCAACGGTATCGAAACGTCCCGCCCCCTGCTCGGTTCCGGCGAGGTTCGCCTCGACGGTGTTCCCGGGGTACTGCTGCTGGTGGCCGCGCCGCGTCCGCCGCAGATCACGGCCCTGGTGGTCGGCCGCGAGTGCGGCGCGGGAGATCCGGCGACGATCGCCGTCACCGAGATCGGTTGATCCTCAAGATCGTTCCCGCCCCGAACGGGCGACCGGCAGGAGTAGCTCGAGGATCTTCCCACGCAGTTCCGGGGTGTCGTCCTCGACGGCGATCAGGCTGGTGAACAGCGCGGCGCCGGCGGCGAGCACCAGCACGGCCGTCGCGGTGCTCGACCCGGCCGGGTCCTCCTCGCTCTCGAACAGCTGAGTACTCGGCCCGCTGAATCCCCGCCACAGCGCGGTGCGGAGATCGTCGTGGTCCCGGATCGCGGCCAGCAGACCCGGCGTGGCCGCTCGCACCTCCGGTCGTGAGAACAGTTCGGCGCTGCCGGTCACCACCCAGCGGATCCAGCCTTCGCGGTCGGTGCCCTCGAACGGTGTCAGGTCGGGTGTTGCACCGAGGATGGCGTCGAGAACCAGGTGCGCCTTCGACGGCCACCGTCGGGTGATGGAGGCCCTGCTCACCCCGGACCGCGTCGCGATGGCCCGCATGCTCAGTTGTTCCCAGCCCGATTCCACGAGCATCGCCCGGGTGACCGCGAGGACGTCGGTGTCGATCCGCGGGTCGCGGGGGCGGCCGCTTCCAGTTGCATTCATTGGTTCGAATTGTGGGACAGAAGTGCCTTCCGCGCTATATCGTACCTATTACGAGACCAGTGGCACCGTAATTCGAACAGGACGGTCACATGAAGATCGCGGTCACCGGTGGCACCGGATACGTCGGCGCCCACACCACGCTGGCGTTCCTCGCCGCCGGCCACTCGGTTCGGCTGCTGGTGCTGCCCGCCGAATCTCCCGACGCCGTGCTCGCGGCAGCCGGGGACGACGCCGCGCGGATCGAGCAGGTGGTCGGCGACATCCGCGACGCCCAAGTGGTCGCACGCCTCCTCGACGGCTGCGACGCACTGCTCCACGCCGCCGGGGTAGTGGGCACCGACGATCGACGCGAGCAGCTGATGTGGGAGATCAACACGCAGGCCACCGCCGCGATCCTCACCCGGGCGGCGTTCCTCGGACTCGACCCGATCATCCATGTCGCGAGTTTCAGTGCCCTGTTTCCGTCACCCGACGCCGTCATCGGCCCGGACAGTCCGACGGCGTCGGGCCGCAGCGCGTACGGCCGCACCAAAGCGGCCGCCGATCGCATCGCCCGCGCGCTCCAGGACGCGGGCGCCCCCGTGGTCATCACGTACCCGACGAGCGTCGTGGGTCCCGGGCTCGGATCCACGAAGGGCGTCACCGAACAGGGCTGGGGCGCGATCGTCAGCGGCGGGGTGGCACCCCGATTCGACGGCGGCATGCAGATGATCGACGTGCGCGACGTGGCCGCGGTCCACGCCGCCGCGATGCACCCCGGCCGCGGTCCCCGGCGATACGTCTGCGGCGGCGAACTCGTCGAGTTCAACCAGCTCATCGACGTCCTCGAACACTCGTCGGGCCGTCGACTCCGGCGCATCCCGCTGTCGGGCAGCACCTTTCGCACGCTCGGGCGGATCGCCGACGTGATCGGCAGGTTCACACCTCTCAGCGCGGGGCTCAGTTACGAGGCCGCCTGGTTGCTCACCTCGGCGACCCCGACCGACGACTCGCGCACCCGCGACGAGCTGGAGCTCACCTGGCGGCCCGCCCGCGCGGCGCTGGCCGCGACCTTCACCTGAACGCCCTTCCACCACCACCCTCGAAGGCGGACCACCATGACCGTTCCACCACCGCACCCCGGCATCTGGGAGCCGGCCCGCCTGGGTCCCCTGACGCTGCGCAACCGCATCGTGAAGGCCGCCACGTTCGAGGGCGTCATGCCGCGCGGCCGGATCACCGACCAGCTCGTCGACTTCCACGCCGAGGTCGCTCGCGGCGGCGCCGCACTGACGACCGTCGCGTACTGCGCCGTCTCACCCGGCGGACGCGTCCACGCGAACACCCTCGTGCTCGACCGCGCCCGCGTCCCCGACCTGCGCCGGCTCACCGACGCCGTTCACGCCGAAGGCGGGTTGGTCGCGGCGCAGATCGGTCATGCCGGTCTGGTCGCGAACACACTGTCCAACCGCACCAAGACCCTCGCGCCGTCCACCCGCCTCAGCCCGCCCGCGATGGGTCTGGTGAAGGGGGCCACCCGAGTAGAACTCGACCAGGTCACTCGGGACTTCGAGGACACGGCCCGCAACGCCGTCGAGGCAGGATTCGACGCGATCGAGGTCCACCTGGGGCACAACTACCTCCTCAGCTCGTTCATGAGCCCCAACCTCAACAAGCGGACCGACGAGTACGGGGGCAGCCTGGAGCGGCGGGCGGCGTTCCCCAGGCGGGTGGTCGAGAGAGTGCGCCACGCCGTCGGCGACTCGGTGGCCGTCACGGCCAAATTCAACATGACAGACGGTGTTCCGAAAGGGCTGTGGCTCGACGACAGTCTCCGTATCGCGCAGCTCCTCGAAGCCGACGGGCATCTCGACGCGCTGCAGCTCACCGGGGGCAGCTCGTTGCTCAACGGGATGTACTTCTTCCGCGGCGAGGTTCCGATGGCGGAATTCGTTGCCTCACAGCCCAAGCTGGTGGGCTGGGGCCTGAAGGTCTACGGGCCGCGCATCTTTCCGACGTACCCCTTCGAGGAAGCGTTCTTCCTCCCGATGGCACGGCAGTTCCGCGAAGCCCTGTCGATGCCGCTCATCCTCCTCGGCGGCATCAACAGACTCGACACGATCGAGAACGCACTCGGCGACGGGTTCGAGTTCGTCGCGATGGCGCGCGCCCTGCTCCGCGACCCGGACCTCGTCAACAAGTTCCGCGACCGGCACGTGGCCGAGGGACTCTGCATCCATTGCAACAAATGCATGCCCACCATCTACACGGGCACCCGCTGCGTCATCCGGGAGACTCTGCGCTGATCAGGGCGCCCGCGAGGGGAGCGACCGGTATCACCTGCAGTCAGGGAACAACACCCTTTAGTCTTGTGTTGATCCATACGACTGAGCACCCCCTCACTACTGGAAGGCCCGCATGACCACTCCATCGACGGTTCATGAACTCATCATCGTTGGTTCGGGACCTGCCGGATACACCGCTGCCGTCTACGCGGCGCGCGCGGAACTCGAACCGTTGCAGTTCGAGGGGACCCAGTTCGGTGGCGCCCTCATGACCACCACCGAGGTCGAGAACTTCCCCGGATTCCGTGAGGGAATCATGGGACCCGACCTGATGGACCAGATGCGCGAGCAGGCCAAGCGGTTCGGCACCGACATCCGCACCGAGGACGTCGAGGAACTCGACCTCACCGGCCCGATCAAGAAGGTCGTCGTCAACGGCGAGACCTACCAGGCGCATGCGGTGGTGCTGGCAATGGGCGCCGCAGCCCGTTACCTGGGGATTCCGGGTGAAGAGAAGTTGCTTGGCCGCGGCGTCAGCGCCTGCGCCACGTGTGACGGATTCTTCTTCAAGGATCAGGACATCGTCGTCGTCGGCGGCGGCGACTCCGCCATGGAGGAGGCCACCTTCCTCACCCGCTTCGCGCGCAGCGTCACCGTGGTGCACCGCCGCGAGGAGTTCCGTGCGTCCCGCATCATGCTCGAGCGCGCCAAGGCGAACGCGAAGATCCGGTTCGTCACCAACGCGGCGCCCGTCGAGGTGCTGGGCGAGAACAGCGTCACCGGCCTCGTGATCCGCGACACCGTCACCGGTGAGACCTCCACGCTGGACGTCACCGGCATGTTCGTCGCCATCGGTCACGACCCGCGCAGCGAACTCGTCAAGGGACAGGTCGACCTCGACGACGCCGGATATGTGCTCGTCAAGACGCCGACCACCGCCACCTCCGTGGACGGAGTCTTCGCCGCCGGCGACCTGGTCGATCACATCTACCAGCAGGCGATCACCGCCGCCGGCACCGGTTGCTCCGCGGCGATGGATGCCGAGCGCTGGCTGGCAGAGCGCGGCGACATCACCGCCAACACCGTCGCCGCCGCGGGCTTACCGGTCGACGCCTGACCTCACCACACACACCCACCTCGAGTAAGGGAAATCCCCGTGTCGAATACCGTCACCATCACCGATGATTCGTTCCAGCAGGACGTCATTTCCAGTGACAAGCCTGTCCTCGTCGACTTCTGGGCCACCTGGTGCGGCCCGTGCAAGATGATCGCCCCCGTCCTCGAGGAGATCGCCGGTGAACACAGCGAGAAGCTGACCATCGCGAAGCTCGACATCGACGCCAACCCGGGCGCTGCGCGCGATTTCCAGGTCATGTCGATTCCCACGCTGATCCTGTTCAAGGACGGCAAGCCGATCAACACGATTGTCGGCACCAAGGGCAAGGCTGCGCTGCTGAAAGAGCTCGCCGACGTTCTCTGATCGACACCCGAACACCCGGCGCGATTCCCGATTTTGTGGGAATCTCTGAGACAATCGATCGATGTGCTCCAGTCGCATCAGCTAGACCGACCGGAACACATCGATCGTTTTGTTTGTACCGAGACTCGTATGTACTCGTTGATTCGGACTGAGAGGCCCTGAAACATGCACCGACTCCGTCACGGCGACCATGGTCCGGCCGTCGCTGAGATTCGGGGCACTCTGGCCGGTCTCGGTTTCCTGCACAACGGCGTCGCCGACACCCGTCGCGAGGGCACCAACGGTTCGCACTGGATCGCCCCCGACGCCGTGTTCGATCACCACCTGGACAGCGCCGTACGGGCCTTCCAGCAGCAGCGTGGGCTTCTCGTCGACGGAATCGTGGGTCCTGCCACCTACCGGTCCATGAAAGAGGCGTCGTACCGCCTGGGCGCGCGCACGCTGATCTACCAGCTGTCCGCACCGCTCTACGGCGATGACGTCGCCACCCTGCAGACCCGCCTGCAGGATCTCGGCTTCTATGTCGGTCGCGTCGACGGCTTCTTCGGCCCGCAGACCCACGATTCGCTGTCCTCGTTCCAGCGGGAGATCGGGATCGCCGCCGACGGCATCTGCGGTCCGGCCACCCTGCGGTCGCTCGAGTTGCTCGGCACCCGCGTCACCGGTGGGTCACCGCACGCGATGAGCGAAGAAGAAATGGTTCGCAGCTCCGGACCCCAGCTGAGCGGCAAGCGGATCGTCATCGACCCGGGCCTCGGCGGCGACACCTACGGCACCATCGTCCGGTCCGCGTACGGCACGATCTCGGAGTCCGACATCCTGTGGGATCTCGCCAGCCGCCTCGAGGGCCGCATGGCCGCGACGGGCATGGAGACGTTCCTGTCCCGCCCGCACCACGCCAATCCGACGGACATCGAACGCGCGTCCACGTCGAACGCCTTCGATGCCGATCTGATGATCTCGTTGCGCTGCGATGGCAACACGAGCCCGTCCGCCAACGGTGTCGCGAGCTTCCACTTCGGCAACTCGCACGGTTCGACGTCGATGATCGGTCAGGTCCTCACCGGGTTCATTCAGCGGGAGATCGTGGCGCGCACGCCCCTGCAGGATTGCCGGACCCACGGCCGCACCTGGGACCTGCTGCGTCTGACGAACATGCCGACCGTGCAGATCGACCTCGGTTACCTCACCAACGACCTCGACGCCGCGGTGCTCTCCAACCCCCGGGCCCGCGACGCCATCGCCGAAGCGATCCTCATCTCCGTGAAGCGTCTGTACCTGCTCGGTCAGGACGATCAGCCGACCGGAACGTTCACGTTCGCCGAGTTGCTCGCCGAAGAGCTGTCTTCCTCCGAACGTTCCTGACGTCTCGTTCCCGAACGCTCAGTGCGCACCGACGGGTGTGCGCTCCCCGATGTCGACCATGCTCACCGTCGCGGTGTGGATCAGACGCTCCAGGGCAGCCTCGACGTCTTCCTTCCACCCGTGATCCCGGTTCAGCTCGAGCCGTAGGCGCGGGAACCGATGATGGGGCGCGACGATTTCGAAGCCGTTGTCCTCGAGGAAATCGGCCGGGATCATGCACTCCTCGGGGGAGCACTCGCGCGCCGCTGTGGCTGACGCCATCCCGTGTGTGTCGATCGGCCCGGTTCCGTCGGTGTTGCGGATACCGAACGCCTCGAGCGCGCGAACACCGCGGCGCACGAGATCGGCCACCACGGCTTGGATCAAGGTGGTTCCGAGATTCTGTTCTTCCCCGGCCGGCTCGAGCCGAAGGCTGGTGAGGAGGACAGCGTCGGCACCGACCGGAGCGGTCGGGAGAAGCTGCGCGCGCGGCACCGTCCGTGGGGGAGCGTAGAGGGCGCTGCCGACCGGCTTGCCATCCATGACGGCAACCTGACCGCACGATCCCCATTCGAGCATGACCATGGAGAGCCAGGCTTCCTTCTCGAACTCCTGGTCGCAGAATCCGCGCGAACTGTGGATGGCCGCGGGATCCATTTCCCAGAAGACACAGCGACGAGCGTGGGCGGAGAGCTTGTCCAAGCCGTCGAGAGTGAGCGATGTGACGTGAGTCGACACTGGCTAGCTCAGCCTCCATATGTCACTACCGCAGATCATTCGACATCCTCTGGTATTCAACGTTTTTCGCCCCCGATAGTTCTGCTGGAGTCGGTCCGTCAGCGGCCACTGTCACAGTGACGGATCACCCGCGGGTACTGCTACCTCTCTCAGGCGCTCATGAATCGGCCTTCTGTGCCTCCATCATCCCAACGATCCTCTGAAGATCGTCCACCGAACCGAACTCGACCACAATCTTGCCCTTGCGCTTGCCGAGGCTGACCGTGACCCTCGTGTCGAACGAATCCGACAGCCGCTCGGCGACGTCCTGCAGGCCCGGCATCTGGATCGGCTTGCGGCGCTGGGCGGGCTGCGCCGCCTGGTCGTCGCTGCGGTTGGCGAGCGTCACCGCCTCCTCTGTCGCGCGAACGGACATGCCCTCCGCGACGATGCGTGCCGCCATCACCTCTTGCGCGTCGGCTCCGGCCTCGAGCGACAACAGGGCGCGAGCGTGACCGGCGGACAGCACACCCGCCGCGACGCGTCGTTGCACGGGAATCGGCAATTTCAACAGTCGGATCATGTTCGTGACGACGGGACGCGAGCGGCCGATCTTCGCCGCCAGTTCCTCGTGGGTCACCTCGAACTCTTCGAGCAACTGCTGATACGCCGCAGCCTCTTCGAGCGGGTTCAGCTGCACGCGGTGGATGTTCTCCAGGAGCGCGTCGCGAAGCATGGCGTCGTCGCCGGTCTCGCGGACGATCGCCGGGATCGTCTCCAGCTCGGCTTCCTGGCTGGCACGCCACCGACGCTCGCCCATGACGAGCTGGAACTTGCCGTCGTCGAGCGGACGCACCACGATCGGCTGCATCAGTCCGAACTCGCGGATCGAGTGGACGAGCTCGGCGAGTGCGTCGTCGTCGAACACCTGACGCGGCTGCTTGGGGTTCCGCTCGATCAGGTCTGGAGCGATCTCCCGGTACACCGCCCCGGTGGGGGAGGGGAGGGGTTGAGCACCGTTTCCGGATTCGCCGTCGGCGCCGTTGCTGCTTCCATTGTTTCCCGTGGACGCGGGAGCGGTCTTCTCGTCGGTCGCAGAGTCCGACGCGTTCGTCGCGGGAGCGGTCAGTACGGTGCGCCGGTCCGCGCCGATCACGACGTCCGCGGCGGCGTTGCCCAGCCCCGGTCCCGTCGTCGTCGGTCCCGTAGGAATGAGCGCAGCCAGTCCACGGCCAAGTCCACCCTTACGCGTCTGACTCATCGCTGCTCCTGCTTCGTGATGTGTGCGGTGCGTGCTGCGAGTTCACGTCCCGCGTCGAGGTAACTCATGGCGCCCCGCGAGCCGGGGTCGTAGTCGAGCACGGTCATGCCGTACCCGGGAGCTTCGGACACCTTCACGCTGCGGGGAATGACGGCGCGGAGGACGGCGTCACCGAAGTGGGTGCGGACCTCTTCGGCCACTTGGTCGGCCAACTTGGTGCGCCCGTCGTACATCGTGAGAAGGACCGTCGACACGTGGAGGTCCGGGTTGAGATGTGCCTGCACCAGTTCGATGTTCCGCAGCAGCTGTCCCACACCCTCGAGGGCGTAGTACTCGCACTGGATCGGAATCAGGACTTCCTTGGCCGCGACCATGGCGTTCACCGTGAGCAGTCCGAGCGAGGGCGGGCAGTCGATCAGAATGAAGTCGGCGTCCACCTCGCCGAGCGCCTTCTCCGAGAGCGCGCCCTTGAGCCGACCCTCGCGGGCGACCATGGAGACCAATTCGATCTCGGCACCGGCGAGGTCGATCGTGGCCGGAATGCAGAACAGCCGGTCGTTGTGCGGGCTCTTCTGGATCGCCTCCGCTGCCGTTACCTCACCGAGGAGAAGCTCATAGCTGGACGGCACACCGGAGTGGTGGGCGACTCCCAACGCCGTGCTGGCGTTGCCCTGCGGGTCGAGGTCGATGACCAGAACGGTAAGTCCCTGGACCGCGAGGGCGGAGGCGAGGTTGACCGCGCTGGTCGTCTTGCCGACGCCGCCCTTCTGGTTGGCGATCGTGAGGATCCGCCGTTCGGGCGGCTTCGGCAGACTCACCGAGTGGGGGTGCAGCACCTGACTTGCGCGGTGCGCGGCGGCACCGATCGGAGTCTCCTCGACGGAGATTCCGTTGTAGGGGGCCGTGAATCCGTCGTCTCCGTTCCCGGAGCTCGTCGCCTGGCCGGATTGATGGTCGGCTTCACGTGAAGCTGTTTCACGTGAAACGGCGGATTCAGGCCCACCCGACATTGACTACTCCTTCGATTGGGAATCGCTCGTTACTCGACATATTCACTCCCTAGTCACCGTGCACATCGTCATCGACGCTGACGGCGTTTCGGTACACGTTCTGCCCGAACGACAACGGTGGGGACAGGAAGCAGGCCCACTCCGCATTCCACGATATCCAGCTTGCCAGCACCCAACCGAGTCAGGGAAGCGCGATCACGGGAAATCTCTTCGGCGGCGCTCGAACCTTTCAATGCGAGCATTCTCCCATGCTCGTGGATAAGCGGCAGCGACCACTTGGCCAACTTCTCCAACGGTGCCACAGCACGGGACGTCACGACGTCTGCGCCACCGGCTTCCTTCACCACACCCGACTCCTCGGCCCGGCCACGGACCACCAGCACGTCCAGACCGTTCGACTCGACGAACTCGGCGAGGTACACCGACCGTCGCAGCAGCGGCTCCACCAATGTGATCCGGAGATCAGGTCGGGCGATCGCGAGCGGGATACCGGGCAACCCGGCACCGCTTCCGACATCAACGACGGACTCACCCTCGGCGATCAGTTCACCGACGACGGCACAGTTGAGGAGGTGGCGTTCCCAGAGTCGCGGAACCTCCCGTGGTCCGATCAATCCCCGCTCGACCCCGTCGGACGCCAACGACTTGTAGTAGCGCTCCGCAATATCGAATCGTTCACCGAACACCTGGCGTGCCGCCGCTTGTTCGTCCCATTCGGCCGGCTCTCCACCATTCGGTTCCACGTGAAACATCCTCCCGCGAATAACGCGAAATCAACAAACACAGTTTCTTTATTATCCGCCCTCCGTTGCGAGTATGTCCCTTAACTCGAACGCGCAACGCCGGAACAGTGTCGAGCCGCACCCCTTCCGGTGGGGGAGGGGAGGGGTTGAGTTCGTGCACTGTCGGTGAGGCAACCCGCCGACTCGGCGGTCCCGCGTCGCCTCGCCGGTGAACGACCTCGGATGCGTCTCGCGCACATCGCGTCATCTGGTTCTGCGGATCAACAGCGGGGCGATCGACGCGCGGATGTTTCACGTGGAACAGGCGACGGATCGCAAAGGGTGATCTGGGGCCCGTCGTAGTCCCGGCCCGAGTTTGTTCTGCGCCGGTGCGCGCCCGGGACGGTGGTCCGTCTGATCGCATTCGGCGCGGGCAGTTTCACGTGGAACAACTGTCCTGTGTTTCACGTGGAACAGAACCGACACGCCCGCACGTCACCCGGCCGACGTCCCAAGTCGGCGGAGCCAGCGGTCCAGCGAATGGCCGACCTCCTAACGAGGCGCAGCCATCGACGCCTACTCGACGCTACCTCTCGACAACTTCACTCCGATGAAGCCCGAGTTCTCAATCATCACAGTGACGAAACTCCCGGGTGTGGTTGGGTGGGTGAAACTACAACCTAAATTCATTCAAAAACGTCCGAAATGAGCGGCCTGCGGCCTCCACATACGCGATAGGTCAGACCGTGGTGTCCGGGAACGAGTGGTGCTCGTGAGCGACGAGCCAACGACCATCTACCTTCCGCAACCCCACTGTTGAGGCGGAGCCGGTTTTCCGGATTGCCGGCGAGCTCCGCTTCCATTCCACAGCGGAGGAGCGCATGGGCGAACGCAACATCCTCGCCGGCAGTCACGTCCAATGACACCATCTCGAACCTGGCACCCTGCGACTGCCATTCGAAGAACGGCGGCCATGTCTCGCGATACGCATCAATTCCGCGAGCGCCCTCGTATGGCGGCGGCACGTCGAACATCACGATGTCGTCGGAGTGGTCCGCGAGAACCCCGGCCATGACGCCGCTATGCACAGCCTCCACCCAACGGTCGATCAGATTCCGGATCTGTCGTTCGTCCTCGCTCATCATTCACTCCATCAAGTCGACGGCACCGCTTCGGTCGCTTCAATCATGTGGACTTCGAGAAGCGTTGAAACTCATCGCACCGAACCACTGACACGTGAGTGGTATGTCTCAGGACTTCGCGGACGCTTGCGGATCGTTCCGCTCACCATCGCCTGACGAGCGGAACAGAGCTTCGATGGATCCAGCACCCTCTCCACGATCCCAGCAGTAGTCGCGGCAGGAGGGTTACCCGATCGCTTCGTCACAAGGGCCCCGACGGATTCACGTGAGGGCGGCCCCTGAAAACTGAGCGAGGCACGGCATCCCAATCTTGACCCGTCTCCATACATCCTGGCTCGAGTCCGCTCGGCCTGGGCCGCCGAGGGTTGTTGAAGAGTTCCAGACGATGCCGGCGACCCCACCTACTTTGCGGGGGACATCGTCAGCAATTTCCGCTTCCCGCCGCTGCTCGATGGGGCGCATCGCCGGGAAAGTCGGCCGCCTCCGGGAAGTCCGAGGCAGGGAAGAGTCATCTCGTCGACACGCTCGCGCGCACGCCGCGATCGAGACTCAGCTGCGGGTGCTGAAGGCAGTCGGACCCGCCGCCCGGACGCTGGCGAACTTCTGCTCCTGCGAGCTTGTGGTCGTCGACGACATCGGCATGCTGCCCGCCGGACAGAACGCAGCCGTAATCGTGGCGATGGACAATTCACACCGCCTCGCCGACGCCTCGCTGGCATGTGCGTGCAGCCGCTCGACTGACGACGGAGGCTGAACTGACCCACCCCTGTCGCGGCACGATCGGGGCGAAGTCGGCGGACCGGTGGCGCAGTGACCCGCCCGCACTGTCCACGAAGTCCTGAGACAGCGCAGTCACGCGACGGTGGCGCACGAAATCTCGCCGCGGACACCCGACCTTTCGGTGGGGGAGGGGAGGGGTTCGTGTTTCACGTGAAACGAAACGAAGCCAAAGTGACGGATCGCAACTACGGATAGCGAGAAGGCGGGGCTCCCGGAGATGAATCCGGGAGCCCCGCCTTGGTGATGCTTGTGTGGATCAGTCCTTGATGACGACCACGCGACGTGAAGGCTCGGCGCCTTCGCTCTCGCTCGAAACCCCATCGACCTTCGCGACTGCGTCGTGAACGATCTTGCGCTCGAACGGTGTCATCGGAGCGAGCTCCTCGCGTTCACCGCTCTCGAGTACGCGGCGGGCAGCCGAGGAACCCAGCTCGGTCAGTTCGGCGCGACGGCCGGCACGCCATCCGGCGATGTCGAGCATCAGGCGACTACGTTCGCCCGTCGCCTGCTGCACGGCGAGGCGAGTCAGTTCCTGGAGTGCGTCCAACACCTCACCCTTGCGCCCGACCAACTTGGTGAGATCGTCTCCACCGTCGATGCTGACAACAGCACGGTCACCCTCGACGTCCAGGTCGATATCGCCGTCGAAGTCGAGTACGTCGAGCAGCTGCTCCAGGTAGTCGCCGGCGATTTCCCCTTCCTCGATCAGGTAGTCGTCAGAATCGGAATCCACCTCGGTGTCCGGGTTCTGCGTCGTTGCAGTCACGTCTGTCTCATCTCCGTCCACTGCGATGTCAGGCTCACTAGCCATGCTTGTTCTCTTTTCTGAATCAGCGCCGCTTGCGCTTGGGGGACTTTCCGCGGTTGGACTGGGGGCGGGCACCGGGCTTCGGCTTCGACGTTCCGGCAGCCGAACCGTCACCACTCACCTGATCGGAGGCGCTGTCTTCGACGACGCCCTCGACGATCTCCGGTTCGTCCGCCGAGGAAGAACCGTCCGTTGCGGTCGCGGACTTCTTCTTTTTCTTGGTGAGATCGGGACGTGCACCAGGCTTCGGAGCGTTGTCCGCCCGGCGTGCGATGGCAGCCTGCTTCTTCTCTTCCTCTTCTTGGTCGATGCGACGGAAGACGATGTGCTGCTGCCCGTACGTCCAGATGTTGTTACTCACCCAGTACAGGAGGATCGCGATGGGGAGGAACGGACCACCGACGAGCACACCGAGCGGGAAGATCCACAGCGCGAGCTTGTTCATGATCGCGGACTGCGGGTTGGCGGCGGCCTCGGGGCTCTGCCGCGCAACGGAGGCACGTGAGTTGAAGTGAGTCGCGATGCTGGCGATGATCATCAGCGGAACCGCGACGACCGCGATGTTCAGCACGGTGGGGATCGGGCCGTACGCAGCGAACGCGTCGAGCTGCGCCTTCGGCATGGTGATCCAGGCCGAGATGGGAGCGCCGAACAGTCGGGCACTCAGGAAGGACTGCACGTCCTCCACGCTGAAGAAGTAGTTCGGAGTGTTCGCGTTCGCCTCGACCGACATGCCGAGCTGCCCGATACCGGTGCCGGTGCGGTTGAAGGAGCGCAGCACGTGAAACAGGCCAATGAAGACCGGCGCCTGCGCGAGAACCGGGAGGCAGCCCATGATGGGGTTGAACCCGTGCTCCTTCTGGAGCTTCTGCATCTCGACGGCCTGACGCTGGCGGTCGCCGGAGTACTTCTTCTGCAGGGCCTTGATCTGCGGCTGAAGTTCCTGCATCTGGCGCGTCGTACGAACCTGCTTGACGAACGGCTTGTACAGCACGGCACGCAGCGTGAACACGAGGAACACGACGGAGAGCGCCCAGGTGATACCGCTGTCCGGGCCCAGGAAGGGAATAGCACCGAAAACCTTGTGCCAGACCCACAGGATCCCGGACACCGGATAGTAAATGAAGTCGAGCACGGCTCTATGTACTCCTCTGTTCGTCCACGTTCGCCGGACAGCAACGACGGCCACCCGCATGACGGTCGCGACGGGCAGGGACCGGGTCCCACCCACCAGGGTGCCAGGGGGCACACTTCGCCAACCGAACCACCGTCAAAAAAAGGCCTTTGATCACCCCGTGGGTACGCAGGGATTCCACCGCGTACTCGCTACAGGTCGGCATGAACCGGCAGGTCGGCATCCTCAGGGGCGACACATACGTCCGGTAGAGCTCGATGAAGAAAATGAGAGTGCGCGCCGGCAACGCACGGACCGACTTCCACGCGGAAGAGGCCGAGGAGGTGGCCTCGGCCGTATCGGCGCGCGACTCGTGGAGTGCGCTTTTCATGCGGAGGTACTCACGGGCGCAAGAAGGTCCAATCGAAGGAGACCTGCACGGAGTTGCTTCTCCAGGTCCCGGCTACTTGCAGTCGCAGCTCCCGGAAGAGCCCGAATCACCACATCGGTGCCCCGTGGAACCACGTCCACGAGGTCGATGCAGATATGACGAAGCCGGCGTGCGACTCGATGTCGAATCACCGCCGGCCCGACAGCCTTACTCACAACCAGTCCGAATCGCGGACCGCCGCTACTCACCAGCTCATCTGCCTGCGCACGGTCGAATGCGTGCACAACCAGGTCGCGTCTTCCCATCCGACGACCACGTCGCACAGTCATCGAAAAATCTGAATGACGACGCAATCGGTGCGGCTCAGGCAACACCCCGAGCTCCCGAACCCAGTGTCGGGATCAGGCGGTGAGAGATTCGCGGCCCTTACGGCGACGCGCCGAAACGATTGCACGACCCGCACGGGTCCGCATACGAAGACGGAAGCCGTGAACGCGCGCGCGGCGTCGGTTGTTCGGCTGGAACGTCCGCTTGCCCTTGGCCACGGTCAACACTCCTCGAAGTTCATCGACGCCTCCCGGCGTCATGGATCTAACATTGGCGAAAACTCAGGTGTTCATCCACAGGGTGGGGATGGAACGACTCCGAAACTGGACTCGAGCCAGCACGAAACCGCCACCTCACCACAGGGTGACTGTTCGAGAGTACTTACCACTCACGGTCAGGTCAAACTCGCTCACCTGCGATTCCCCCGCGAATCGGTTGACCGACACGCCGAGGATCGACAAATGCTTGCACCCCAACTTCCAATGTGCCAAACCGCTGTGAGGTTGCCGACACTGTTGCTAGCGTCTATGCATGGTCTCGCCGATGAACCCTGATCGAGTGCCCAGCTCTCGACTTCACCGTTCTCATCTGCATATTCACCACAATTCATCCACAGGGCACAGATGGTGTGCCGCTTCGGATCGCCACGAGGGTTGTTGACACCCTTCACTTCCCGGGTCCGTGAACCCGCTCATCCAGGCTTCGCATGCATAAGCGCAGGTCAGCGCGCTGGATCTGGACTCCTCGCCATACAACGGCGTCTCGACAGGAGGCGTCTGCACTTTGTCCACATCTGTGGATAATTGTGTGGAAACACAGTTCAGATGGCATATTCGTAGGTCCGTACGGGGTCCATCCTCAGGTCGGGGAAGCTACCGATTCCACCTCGACGACGGCACCGACACTCGACTCGGCACCGCTGGCGCCGAATCCGCGAACACACTGGGGAGGAACCACGTGAACGACGATCCGAATGCGCTCGCACGGATCTGGATCGACGTCGTCGCAGACCTCACTTCCGATTCGCCCGGCGGCGATCTGCCGCCGTTGACGAGGGGACAGAAGGCGTGGTTGGCGCTCGTCAAACCGCTGACGCTCGCACAGGGCTTCGCGCTCCTGTCCGTTCCGTCGCCCTTCGCGCAGGAGGCGATCGAGCGGGATCTCCGTGAACCGATCCTCCACGCCCTCGGCCGGCATCTCGGTGAGCAGGTCGAAGGCCTCGGTGTGCGTATCGCGGCCCCGGTCGACGACGAACCCGAATCCGATCCGCCGAGCCGGGACCACCGGCCCGAGCCGGAACCTCTCCACACGCCTCGCCACCTCGAGCCCTCCGTCACCAGTTCCGGGTCGTTCCGCAGGCGCCGGTTCGGTTCCGGAGAGGATCAGCCCTACTCCGACACGACGGACTTCGAGGAAGTCGACGACGACCGCGAGGCCCTCGCCAGCGTCCACGAATCCTGGCCGTCGTACTTCACGAAGCCCCCGTCCGGCCCGGCACCGTCGGCGACCGGGGGGAACAGCCTCAACGCGAAGTACACGTTCGACACGTTCGTGATCGGCTCGTCCAACCGGTTCGCCCACGCCGCGGCGGTCGCCATCGCCGAGGCGCCGGCACGCGCGTACAACCCGTTGTTCGTGTGGGGAGCGTCCGGCCTCGGCAAGACGCATCTCCTGCACGCCGCCGGCCACTACGCCCAGCGGCTGTTCCCGGGGATGCGGGTGAAGTACGTCTCCACCGAGGAGTTCACCAACGACTTCATCAACAGCCTCCGCGACGACCGCAAGGTGGCGTTCAAGCGCCGCTACCGCGAGACCGACGTGCTGCTGGTCGACGACATCCAGTTCATCGAGGGCAAGGAAGGTATCCAGGAGGAGTTCTTCCACACCTTCAACACCCTGCACAACGCAAACAAGCAGATCGTCGTCTCGTCCGACCGGCCGCCGAAGCAGCTGGCGACACTCGAGGAACGACTGCGTACCAGGTTCGAATGGGGCCTGATCACCGACGTTCAGCCACCCGAACTCGAGACCCGCATCGCGATCCTCAGCAAGAAGGCCCGAATGGACCGCCTCGAGGTGCCCGACGACGTCCTCGAGTTGATCGCCTCCCGGATCGAACGCAACATCCGGGAACTCGAGGGTGCCCTCATTCGTGTGACGGCGTTCGCATCCCTGAACAGGCAACCCCTGGACCTCACGCTCGCCGAGGTGGTGCTGCGCGACCTGATGCCGGATTCGTCGAGTCTCGAGATCAATGCGGCGACGATCATGGCGGTCACCGCGGAGTACTTCAACATGTCCATCGACGACCTCTGTGGCCCCGGTAAGGCCCGTCCGCTGGCGTCCGCCCGCCAGATCTCCATGTACCTGTGCCGCGAACTCACCGATCTGTCCCTGCCGAAGATCGGGCAGACCTTCGGCCGCGACCACACCACCGTGATGTACGCGGACAAGAAGATTCGCAAGGAGATGACGGAGCGGCGGAAGGTCTACGACCAGGTCCAGGAGCTGACCGCCCGGATCAAACAGCGTTCCAAGAGGTAGTCGCCGTCCCGCCACTCCTGTGCCCCTGGTAGCTCGCCTACCGGGGGCACAGGTCGTTTCGGGGGAACTGCAGGGCCGCGGCAACTCGAGGGGCTCCTCGAGCCGGTCCTCGAGGGTTGGCTCGAGCGGGTCCTCGAGGTACCGCTCGAGGGTCTACTCGAGGCTCGTGCGAACCCCCGCCGATACGACACGCCGGTGCAACACGCCGACGCCGGGACCTGGGATAAAGCATGCACACCTGTGGATAAGTGTGGGGATGAGGTGGAATCTCTGTGGACAGAACGTGCAGAACTTTGAACAACCTCGAGTAGTCCACATGGGTGCCGGATTGGTCCTCGAGTTTGTCCTCGAGAATTCCCCATACGACGACGCGGACGGACCAGCGGCTACACGCCTTCGTCCACAGATTCCACAGGACCTAATAGTACTTCTCATTAATTCTTATAAAAACCTCTTTGAAAACAGGGTTGGGGACAGCGTCGGTTCACAGGCCTCGGTCGTCGACTCGAGGACGCGACGGTTCCGCTTTCAACTTCGTCCTCGAGGGCATACGGTTATGCATCGCCGCTCTGTGAAAGACTGCAGTGCTGTGGTCACGGCCCGACCGTGGCGAACAACCGTGCCTACCGAGAGGAACAACCCGGCGATGGAGCTTGGAAGCCTGAAGTTTCGTGTCTCCCGGGAAGAATTCGCTGATTCAGTGGCATGGGTCGCTCGCAGTCTGCCGTCGCGGCCTCCTGTCCCCGTTCTCGGCGGTGTTCTCTTGGACGCGACCGAGCAAGGGTTGACGGTTTCCGGATTCGACTACGAGGTATCGGCCCAGGTCAGGGTCGCAGCCGAGGTTGGCAGCGCCGGTCAGGTCCTCGTCTCCGGCAAGCTTCTCGCCGACATCACGAAATCGCTTCCCAACAAGCCGGTCGACGTGACTCTCGAAGGCACCCGCGTGCTGATCACGTGCGGAAGCGCCAAGTTCTCCCTGCCCACCATGCCGGTCGAGGACTATCCCCAGCTTCCGCAGTTGCCGCAGCAGACCGGCTCGATTCCCGCCGACGTCTTCTCCGAAGCGATCAGTCAGGTGGCTGTCGCGGCGGGCAAGGACGACACCCTGCCGATGCTCACCGGCATCCGCGTCGAGATCGAGCGCAACGCGATCGTGCTCGCCGCCACCGACCGGTTCCGTCTCGCGGTCCGTGAACTCGAGTGGTCGCCGGCGAACCCCGACACCACCGCGGCCGTCCTCATCCCCGCGAAGACGCTATCCGAATCGGCGAAAACGCTTGCGGGAGATGCCACGTCGCCGGTCGAGCTTGCGCTCGGTTCGGGTTCCGCAGTCGGCAACGACGGCCTCCTCGGCATCGTCAACGACGGCCGCCGCACCACCACCCGGTTGCTGGACGCCGAGTTCCCGAAATTCCGGCAGCTGCTGCCGTCCGAGCACACGGCACTGGCCACCGTCGAAATCGCTCCGCTCGTCGAGGCGATCAAGCGTGTTGCCCTCGTCGCCGAGCGCGGTGCGCAGGTCCGCCTGCAGTTCTCCACCGAGGGACTTCTCCTCTCCGCGGGTGGCGACGATGCGGGCCGCGCCGAGGAAGGCTTGAACGCGGTCTTCCAGGGTGAGCCGCTGACGATCGCCTTCAACCCCGGCTACCTGATCGACGGACTGTCCTCGCTGCACAGCGAGCAGGTGCTGTTCGGCTTCACGACCCCGAGCCGCCCCGCCGTGCTGCGTCCGGCCACCGAGGACGAGATCGAGCCCGACGATTCCGGCAACTTCGCGGCGCCGGAGAGCGCGTACACGTACCTGCTGATGCCGGTGCGTCTCCCGGGCTGACCGTTTCGCGAAAGCGAAACCAGCACTGCCGAACGAAATCTCACGAGTGGACGGAGATCACGATGCAGATCGGGTTGGTCGGGCTCGGAAAGATGGGATTCAACATGCGCGAGCGGTTGCGCGCGCACGGGCACGAGGTGGTCGGTTACGACCCCCGCCCCGAGGTCACGGATGTGGCGTCGCTCGCGGAACTCGCGCGGCGACTCGAGTCTCCCCGAGTCGTGTGGGTGATGGTTCCGGCAGGAAAGATCACCCAGGACACGGTGACCGAGCTGTCGTCGGTGCTCGAGGCCGGCGACCTGGTGATCGACGGCGGCAACTCGAGATACACCGACGACAAACTCCACGGTGAGCTGCTGGGTTCCCGCGGCATCGGCTACCTCGACTGCGGTGTGTCCGGCGGGGTCTGGGGACTCGAGGACGGCTACGGCATGATGGTCGGCGGATCGGACGCGGACGTCGAGCGGGCGCTGCCGATCTTCGACGCTCTGCGCCCCGAGGGGGAGCGTGCGGACGGCTTCGTCCACGCCGGCCCGGTCGGTGCAGGCCACTACGCGAAGATGATCCACAACGGCATCGAATACGGACTGATGCAGGCGTACGCCGAGGGCTACGAGCTGCTCGAGGCGGAAGACCTCGTCACGGACGTCCACGGTGTGCTGCGCGCGTGGACCAAGGGCACGGTGGTCCGGTCGTGGCTGCTGGAGCTGCTCGTCAAGGCATTGGGTGAGGATCCCGATTTCGCCGAGATCTCCGGTTACACAGACGATTCCGGTGAGGGTCGTTGGACGGTGCTCGAGGCGATCGATCATGCCGTGCCCGCACCGGTCATCTCGGCCGCGTTGTTCGCGCGGTTCGCCTCCCGGCAGGACGATTCCCCCGCGATGAAGGCCGTCTCGGCGCTGCGCAACCAGTTCGGTGGTCACGCCGTGAAGAAGGCGGCAGGCGAGGCAGAAGCCGGTTCTGGAACGTAGGTGTTCGTTCGCGCACTCTCGCTCAGAGACTTCCGTTCCTGGGACGCTCTCGGTCTCACCCTGCGTCCGGGCTGCACCGTCTTCGTCGGACCCAACGGGCACGGCAAGACGAACGTGCTCGAGGCGCTCGGCTACCTGTCGACCCTCTCGTCTCATCGGGTCAGCTCGGACGCCCCGTTGATCAGGACGGGGACCGGTCAGGCGTTCGCCGGGGCCACCGTCGTCAACGCCGGCCGGGAACTGACCGTCGATCTCGAGTTGAACGAGGGCAAGTCCAACAGGGCGCGGATCAACCAGTCACCCACCCGGCGGCCGCGGGAGATTCTCGGGATTCTGCAGACGGTGCTGTTCGCGCCGGAGGATCTGTCGCTGGTCCGCGGTGATCCGGGGGATCGGCGGCGCTATCTCGACGAACTCCTCACGTCCCGTATCCCACGGATGGCGGCGGTGCGCGCCGATTACGACCGGGTGCTGCGGCAGCGGTCGGCGCTGCTCAAGACCGCGGGCGGCGCGCTGCGACGGGTGTCTCGCGGCAGCGGCCGGCCGAGTGAGGACGGCGCGAGCGCCCTTGCCACGCTGGAGGTCTGGGACGGACATCTCGCCGCACACGGCGCACAGCTGCTCGCCGGGCGGCTCCACCTCGTCCATGATCTCGCGCCCCACCTGGCCGAGTCGTACCAATCGCTGGCGCCGGAGTCGAGGCCCGCGAGCATCCGCTACCGCTCGAGTCTGGGCTCCTCGCTGCCACCGGAGTTCACCGAACCGGCTCGAGTGCCCGAGGCGGGCGACATCGCGTTCCTCGAGGAGCGATTCCTTCAGGAGCTTTCCGTGATGCGCTCCAAGGAAATCGAGCGCGGGGTGTGTCTCGTCGGACCGCATCGTGACGATCTCGAACTGCACCTCGGCGACACCCCGGCGAAGGGATTCGCAAGTCACGGTGAGTCGTGGTCATTCGCGCTGTCGTTGCGGCTCGCGGGATTCGCCCTGCTGCGCTCGGACGGCAGCGATCCCGTCCTCATGCTCGACGACGTGTTCGCCGAACTCGACCGTCGCCGACGGCGCGCACTCGCCAAGGTCGCGTTGGACGCGGAACAGGTGCTGATCACGGCTGCCGTGCCGGAAGATGTTCCGGAGGAACTCGACGCCGTCCGATTCGGTGTGGAGGCCCGCGACACCGATCGAGGACGGATATCGCACATCGTGGAAGAGCCGGAGGACCGCAGTGACGGATGATCTCGAACCCACCGCACCGGCAGCGGCGGCCCCCGAACCGGAAGTGAAGGGAATCGACCTCGCCCGCCGTGCCCTCGAGGAGGCGCGTGCCGCGGCGAAGGCGAGCGGAAAATCCGTCGGGCAGGGCCGCCGATCCGGAACCGGTGTCCGGGCCCTGCGCGCCCGGCGTCGACGCGGATGGTCGGGTCCGGGGCCGGACGACCGCGATCCGCAGCCGTTCGGTGCACTGACCAACGCGATCGCGAAACAGCGCGGCTGGTCGCCCAAGGTGTCCGAGGGGACGGTCCTCGGTCGGTGGGTGCAGGTGGTCGGTGAGGACATCGCCGCGCACGCCGAACCGACGGGGCTGCGGGACGGGATCCTGAGCGTCTCCGCGGAGTCGACGGCCTGGGCGACGCAGCTTCGGATGATGCAGTCGCAGATTCTCGCGAAGATCGCCGCGGCCGTCGGCGACGGCGTCGTGAAGTCGTTGCGGATCACCGGTCCGACCGCTCCGAGCTGGCGAAAAGGAGAACGGCACATCCGGGGGCGCGGCCCCCGGGACACCTACGGATAGGCCGGAGCGGACGTTCGGTTCCTGGTTTTGTCTATTACCCGGTGTTACAGTTACTCCAGGTTTTCGAGTGAACTGTGCCACAGGCCTCCGTCGTGGCGCAGCCGCCGGCACGAAGGAGTATTGAGATGTCCGCCCCGACTGCACCCCGGAACGCGATCCCCGAACCGGACCACATCCTGTTGCAGGCCAGGAACGTGGAGTTCGACTGGTCGAACCTCCCCATGCACTGGATCCCGGGCGACCCGTTCAGCACGCACGCCCTCAACGTCCTGCATCTGCTCCTGCCCGCGGGCGAGGAGTGGTTCGTCGAGACGTTCAAAGAGGCGCTGCCGCAGATCGAGGACGAGCAGCTCCGCGACGACGTCATCGGGTTCATCGGCCAGGAGGCGATGCACGCCAACGCCCACACCGGCGTGCTGGTGCACCTGAAGGAGAAGGGTCTCGACCCGACGCCGTTCACCGAGCAGATGGAATGGACGTTCTCCAAGATCCTCGGACCGCGACCGCTCACCGGTCTGCGGGAGAAGAACTACCTGATCGAGCGGCTGGCGGTCATCGCCGCCATCGAGCACATCACCGCGTTCCTCGGCGACTGGGTACTCAATGCCGAGGGACTCGATCGCTCCGGCATGCATCCGACGATGCTCGACCTGCTGCGCTGGCACGGCGCCGAGGAGGTGGAGCACCGCTCCGTGGCATACGACGTCATGCGGTACTTCGACAAGCGTGAGTCCCGGCGGATCCGCACCCAGGTGATCGTCACCCCGGTCATCGTGTGGCTGTGGGTGCGCGGCACCCGGTTCCTCATGCGCAACGATCCCGAGCTCGCCCAGTGGTCGGCGCACCGGCGTAAGCCGCATCTGACAGATTTCTTCGCGGCAGGCAAGCGCGGCACCCTCCCGACGGCCCGGGAACTCGGCAAGCGGATGTCGACGTACTTCACGCGTTCGTACCACCCGAGCAACGAGGGTTCGACCGCGCAGGCCGTGAAGTACCTGGCCTCCTCGCCCGCAGCTCAGGCGGCCGAACGATGAAGCTGTCGCAGGTGCGGGAGGTGCTCACCGGGCAGGGCCTGCCCCGCTACGACGCTCCCCCGGACATCAAGGGGCGACCGCGCCCCGACCGCGCCATGCGGATCACCGAGGCCGTGGCCGCCAAGTATCTCCGCGTTCTCACCGCGTACGAATACAACCCGGGCGTCGCCGGTCACAACCCGGACGTGGCGATGAAACTGGTTGTCTCCCAACGCGACGTCGTCGCACGGGACGAGAACGTCGTGCAGTTGCGGTTCGAGGCCGAGGACGGTGCGGAACTCCCTGCGTGGCAGCCGGGTTCGCACCTCGACTTCCACCTGCCGTCCGGTCTGCGACGTCAGTACTCGCTGTGCGGGGACCCGTCCGACCGCACGGGCTACAGTGTCGCCGTCCGCCGGATCTCCGAGGGCGGTGGGGGATCCCTCGAGATGCACGCGCTCGAACCGGGCACACCGGTGACGGTGCGCGGGCCCCGCAACGGGTTTCCCTTCGTCGGCGAGGGGAGTGCACTCTTCGTCGCCGGCGGAATCGGTATCACGCCGATCCTGGCGATGGTCCGGGCGGCACGCGACCTCGGAATGGACTGGCAGTTCGTGTACTCCGGCCGGTCGCGGGAGTCGATGCCGTTCCTCGACGAGATCGAAACATTCGATCAGTCAAGGGTTTTCATCCGACCCGACGACGAGTTCGGACTGCCGACCGCCGGGGAGTTGCTGGAGCGTGCCGCGCCGGGCGGCGCCGTCTACTGCTGCGGACCGACGCCGATGCTGGAGTCGGTACGCCGCGCGTTCCCCGGAAGCCCCGCCACCGCATTGCATTTCGAACGCTTCGGGGCTCCTCCGGTGCTCGACGGCACCGAATTCGAAGTGCAGCTCGTCAGCACCGGTGAGGTGCTCACCGTCCCCGCCGACGAATCCGCACTGACGGTGATCAAGAAGACGTTGCCCGGAGTGGGGTACTCGTGCCAGCATGGATTCTGCGGCACCTGCCGGGTGAAGGTGCTGTCCGGCACCCCGGATCACCGTGAGACGCGGCTCACCGACGCCGAGCAGGAGAACGAGATGCTGATCTGCGTGTCCCGCGCCGACAGCGGCCGTCTCGTCCTCGATCTGTAGTTCCCACCGTCGATCCCATACCCGAACCCGCACGACCAGAGGACCCACCATGACTCCATCCACATCCCGTACCGCCCGGCGGATCACCAACGGTTCCGTCGAACTCGCCGTGTTCGAGGAGGGCAACCCCGACGGCGAGACGATCGTGCTGGTGCACGGCTGGCCCGACACCCACGACCTGTGGAACCGGGTGGTGCCGTTCCTGACGGAGTGGTTCCGGGTGGTCAGCTACGACAGCCGCGGCGCAGGCCGGAGCACCGTGCCCACCCGGGTCGAGGACTACCGACTGCCCGCCCTGGCCGGCGACCTGTTCGCGGTGATCGACGCCGTGAGCCCGGGCCGGCCGGTGCACGTGCTGGCCCACGACTGGGGATCGGTGGAGGGGTGGGAGGCGGTCTGCGAACCGGGAGCCCGCGAGCGGATCGCGTCGTTCACCTCGGTCTCCGGGCCCAACCTCGATCACCTCGGCAAGTGGATGCGCCGCCGCATCTCCGACCGCAGCTTCGGCGGGCCGCTCGCGCAGGCCGTCGCGTCCGGCTACACCGTCCTGTTTCAGATTCCGGGCCTGGTCACGCTGCCGTTGCGGCTGTGGTTCTCCCGGAACTGGCCGGCGTTCCTGAAGTTCTTCGACCGCCTCGACCCCGCGCTGGTGCGTCCGGCGCCGACGCTGGCGGACGACATGGTGAACGGTCTCAAGCTGTACCGCGCCAACATCCGGACGAGTCTGCTGCGGCCGCGCGAGCGGTACACCGACGTCCCCGTCCAGCTGATCCTGAACAAGAACGACAAGGCGGTACGGCCCGTCGGCTACGAGGACACCGAGAAATGGGCGCACGACCTGCGGCGTCGAGAGGTCGAGGCCGGGCACTGGTCGCCGATCTCGCACGCCGAGGACATCGCGCAACTCGCCGCGGAGTTCGTGCTGGACGTCGAGGACCGGCGGTGGGCGGATCTCCCCGACGGCCCGTCCGAGAGCGCTTCGGCCTAGGTTTTCACTCCCGAGACGCCCTGAAAATTCGTCTACGGGGCGCTCAGGGGTGTCATAGCCCGCTCCTGGCGCTGACGTACCAGTAAGATGGCCGAGGTAACTAGCGGCAAGATTCCCGATTCTCGTCTCCCGCGTGCCCGACCAGGGCGGTGGGCGCCTGCGTCGGGCATTGGACGGAGAAGGAGAGCTACCCACCCGTGGCTGCCCAGAAGTCAGACAAAAGCACCTCAAGCAAGGACTACGGCGCTTCTTCGATTACCGTCCTCGAGGGACTCGAAGCTGTTCGTAAGCGACCGGGTATGTACATCGGTTCCACCGGTGAACGCGGTCTTCACCACTTGATCTGGGAAGTCGTCGACAACTCCGTCGACGAGGCCATGGCCGGCCACGCCACCAAGGTCGAGATCACCCTGCTCGAAGACGGTGGCGTCCGGGTCGTCGACGACGGTCGAGGCATCCCCGTCGGGATGCACGCCTCCGGTGTCCCCACCGTCGAGGTCGTCCTCACCCAGCTCCACGCCGGCGGCAAGTTCGACTCCGACTCCTACGCCGTGTCCGGCGGTCTGCACGGTGTCGGTATCTCCGTCGTCAACGCGCTGTCCACCCGGCTCGACGTCGACATCAAACGCGACGGCTTCCAGTGGCACCAGACCTACACCGACTCGAAGCCGGGTGAACTCGTCAAGGGCGAGGCCACCAAGGAGACGGGCACCACGGTCACGTTCTGGGCCGACCCGAACATCTTCGAGACCACGGTCTACAGCTTCGAGACGGTCGCGCGCCGCCTCCAGGAGATGGCCTTCCTCAACAAGGGCCTGACCATCACCCTCACCGACGAGCGCGTCAGCGACGCCGAGGTCACGGAAGAGGTCGTCAGTCAGGTCGCCGACGCGCCGAAGACCGCCGAGGACGAGTCCGCCGAGGCGGAAGCGCCCGCAGTGCACAAGGTGAAGACCCGCGTCTACCACTACCCGGGCGGCCTCGAGGACTACGTGCGGCACATCAACCGCACGAAGCAGCCGATCCACAACTCCGTCGTCGGTTTCACCGCGAAGGGCACCGGCCACGAACTCGAGATCGCGATGCAGTGGAACTCCGGCTACTCGGAGTCGGTCCACACGTTCGCGAACACCATCAACACGCACGAGGGCGGCACCCACGAAGAGGGCTTCCGTTCCGCTCTGACGGCGACGGTCAACAAGTACGCGCTCGACAAGAAGCTCCTCAAGGAGAAAGACCCCAAGCTCACCGGTGACGACATCCGTGAGGGTCTCGCGGCGATCATCTCCGTGAAGGTTGGTGAACCGCAGTTCGAGGGTCAGACGAAGACGAAGCTCGGTAACACCGAGGTCCGGTCGTTCGTCCAGAAGGCGAGCAACGAGCACCTGTCGCACTGGTTCGAAGCGAACCCGGCCGACGCGAAGACCATCGTGAACAAGGCGGTGTCGTCGGCACAGGCCCGCGTCGCCGCCCGCAAGGCCCGCGAACTGGTGCGCCGCAAGAGCGCCACCGACCTCGGCGGCCTGCCGGGCAAGCTCGCCGACTGCCGGTCCAACGATCCGAGCAAGTCCGAGATCTACATCGTGGAGGGCGACTCCGCAGGCGGCTCGGCCAAGTCCGGCCGCGACTCGATGTACCAGGCGATCCTGCCGCTGCGCGGAAAGATCATCAACGTCGAGAAGGCACGCATCGACCGTGTGCTGAAGAACACGGAAGTCCAGTCGATCATCACCGCGTTCGGCACGGGCATCCACGACGAATTCGACATCGCGAAGCTGCGATACCACAAGATCGTGCTGATGGCCGACGCCGACGTCGACGGCCAGCACATCGCAACGCTGCTGCTCACGCTGCTGTTCCGCTTCATGCGGCCGCTCGTCGAGCACGGCCACGTCTACCTGGCACAGCCCCCGCTGTACAAGCTGAAGTGGCAGCGCAGCGAGCCGGAGTTCGCATACTCGGACCGCGAGCGCGACGTCCTGGTCAAGGCCGGCCTCGAGTCCGGCAAGAAGATCAACAAGGACGACGGCATCCAGCGTTACAAAGGTCTCGGCGAGATGAACGCCAAGGAACTGTGGGAGACCACGATGGATCCGACGGTGCGCGTCCTGCGTCTGGTGACGCTCGACGACGCAGCCGCAGCCGACGAGCTGTTCAGCGTTCTCATGGGTGAGGACGTCGAGGCCCGGCGAAGCTTCATCACCCGTAACGCCAAGGACGTCCGCTTCCTCGACGTCTAGGTATCCGGCACAAGAGATTACGGATGTCATGCAGCCACCGGCGGTCGGAAGACCCCGGTGGCTGCACCCGTCTGGGCCGGTTGCGGGACCGGGTCACGCAGAAATCCGTCCTCGACTGTGAACCGCGATTCTGTGTAGCCTGGTCCGCTGATCCACCCCGCGACGGCAACGTCTGGGATCGGTGGGGCGCATGTTACTTAGAAGTAAGGATCGGGGAATTTCTGTGGTAAGAACGTTCCCCATGGGGATGTGATGAACTCGTTACATTCGGAAATCGGTGCGTCGGGCAGCGCTGCGCACAGCGCAACTGATCGATCACTTTCCTCTGTCGACGCGTGTCGTCCGGGCCGGTACGACTGTCCCGCCGCAGGCGCGGTCACGAGCACAGAGCGACAAGCTATGAGTGGTTGGAAAGGAAGCGTGGGATGAGCGACGATTCGCCGCCCCGGGCAAAGTTCTGGGATATCGAGGGCTGGGGCCTGCGGTGGAAGGTCACCGCGGTTCTCGCAGTTCCCGTCACCGTCGCCATGGTGCTCGGCGGGCTCCGTGTGCAGGGCGAGCTGAGTAACGCCGTCCACTTCACCGAGGCGGCCGACCAGATCGTCGTCGTTCCGGACATCGTGGCCCTCGAGGCCTCGATGGGTACGGTGACCAGTGGTTACGCCTCGGGCACCCTCACCAAGCAGGACCGCGAGGACGCGGAAGCCCTGATGAACGACGTGTCCGAACAGGCCCGGAACCCGGAACTGGATCCCGCCGTCGCGAGTTCCATCAACCAGACCGTCTCGGACGGCCGCGCCCTCCTGAATCTGATGGATTCCCCGGGCGTCGCCACCGACCTGCTCGCGGAACGCCAGCGCGCGTTCGCCGCGGACTTCATCCGCGAAGTGGACGACATCGTTCGTCCCATCGAAGACAGCGAAGTCGTCGACAAGGGCTACCAGCTGACCAACGCGTGGCAGGCGCAGCGTCGTCTGTTCGACCAGGCCATGGGCCTCGTGATCGTGAAGGACGTCTACGCCGCTCCCGACGGACGGGAGAAGGCCCGCACGGGCGACATCCCCACGTCGGCCGTCATCGCGGCCGCAGGCGCCGAATCGAGCCTCCTCGACGTCCTCGACCGGTACTACCCCAAGGGGGATGCCCGTCTCGAGACGCTGCGAAACAACATCAACGACCGCAACGCCCTCATCGACCAGGGCCTCGCGGACGCGGCGCGTGGCGGGATGCTGCCCATCCTGCAGCTGCGCTCCTCGCTCATCGCGAGCCGTGACGTCTACCAGGAGCTGACCAGCGAAGCGGCGAAGGACATCGCGTCCACCGTGCAGGTCCGTGCGGCCGAGACCCGGTCCGCCGCGCTGCGTGACACGGCGATCGTCCTCGGAACCCTGCTCGCCGCGCTCGTCCTCGCGCTCCTCGTGTCGCGGTCGCTGATCGGTCCGATCCGCCGCCTGCGGTACGGCGCGCTGAAGGCCGCCCGCCGCGACCTTCCGGAGGCGATCGAGCAGATCAAGGCCAGTGACGATCCGCGGGCACTGTCGTTCGAGCCGGTGGCCGTGCACTCCTCCGAGGAGATCGGCCAGCTCGCCCGCGCCGTGGACGACATCCACGGGCAGGCACTCAAGCTCGCCGGTGAGCAGGCACAACTGCGCCTGCAGATCAACGACATGTTCGAAACGCTCGCGCGCCGAAGCAAGTCGCTCGTCGACCAGCAGCTCGGCCTGATCGAGAATCTCGAGTTCGAGGAGAAGGATCCGAAGCGACTCGAGAGCCTGTTCCGGCTCGACCACCTGGCCGCGCGTATGCGCCGGAACGGTGAGAACCTGCTGATTCTGGCCGGCACCCGCGTGCGTCGCTCGCAGGCGGCACCGATCCCGCTCGGCGACGTGCTGCGTGCCGCGATCTCCGAGGTCGAGGACTACCAGCGTGTGCAGATGGGTGCGACCCCCGAGGGCGCGCTCAGCGGCACCGTCGTCACGGACGTCGTGCACCTGCTCGCCGAACTCGTCGACAACTCGCTGCGCGCCTCGCCGCCCGACACGGTGGTGACGTTCAGCTTCGCTCGCGCCGTCGACGGCGGGGTGCTGCTCGAGATCGCGGACCGCGGTATCGGTATCCCGGCCGACGACATGCGCGCCGTCAACGAGCGGCTGGCATCGGGTGGTGAGGTCGGTCCCGAAACCGCCCGCCACATGGGTCTGTTCGTCGTGAGCCGGCTCGCGAAGCGTCACGGCCTGACCGTGCGCCTGCGGTCGACGTTCGACACCGCCCGCAACCCGGGTGTGACCGTGAGCATTCACATCCCGAATGCGCTGATCGTGTCGCAGGCTGCCCGGCAGGACACGGGACCGCAGCGGAAGATCCCCGCGGCACCGGTCCGGACCGCCATTCCGGCACCCGCGGCCCCTGCACAGCGCAAGGAAAACGGACAGCAGCCGGCAACCCGCACCGGACTGCCGACCCGCACCCCGTCCACGCCTCCGCCCGCGCCGAGCCCGGCACCTGCGGGCGCGGTGACGACGGCGTCGGGCACGAGCCTGCCCCGACGTCAGCCCGGTGCCAGTGGCATCGCGGCCGGCGCGGGATCGTCGGCCGGGGCGCCGGCCGCGCAGTCCCAGGACACCGTCAACGTCCGCGGATCCGGGGCGATGCCGAAGCTGCCCGTGCGGCGGCCGCAGGCGGCGACCTCGGAGACGGCACCGGCACAATCGCAGCCGCAGCACGCACCCCGCAGCGAGAACCGCATCGAGGCGCGGACCGCGGAGCAGCCGGCGCCCCCGTCGTCGAACGGCGACGACCAGGCACCGGTGCGACACCGCTACCGCACCAACTCGGCGAAGACCGCGTCGTTCTTCCAGTCGCGGATCGATCCGCCACCAGCCGAGGCCACACCTCGCCCCGGCGGCGGCACCCCGATCTTCTCCGACATGGTGTCCGACTGGCTGACCGATCCGACCGGCGCCGAAGGCGCACCCGGCGTCTGGCATTCCGCCGGCGACGCCGGATGGTCGGCCGCGGAACGGATCAGCGAGACTCCCGTCGAGGTCGACCCGGAGATCGGACTGCCGAAGCGGCGTCCCGGCGACCGGCTGGTTCCCGGCACGGTCGAAGGCGCGCACAATACGGGGACACTGCGCCGGGTGCGTGACCCTGAGACAATTCGCGCCAATCTCAGTCGTCACCAGCAGGGCGTCCGAAACGGCAGGGCCACGAGGCTCGCGGAACGTAACAGCATTGAAGGAGACCGATGAACACCGCTCATGGATCCGACGTCACGCGACCGCTCGACTGGTTGGTGTCGAACTTCGCCAGTGACGTGCCCGGTGTCTCCCACGCCGTGCTCGTGTCCGCGGACGGTCTCCTGATGGCAGCCAGCGCCCATCTCCCCATCGACCGGGCCGAGCAGCTGGCCGCGGTCACCTCGGGGCTGGCCAGCCTGTCGGCCGGTGTGTCCCGGTTGTTCGAAGGCGGCGGAGTGCTGCAGTCGGTGGTCGAGATGCAGCACGGGTACCTGCTGCTCATGAGCGTCGGCGACGGCTCGCACCTCGCGACCCTCACGGACGCCGAGTGCGACATCGGGCAGGTCGGCTATGAGATGGCGATCCTGGTCGACCGCGTCGGGGCATCGGTGCAGGCCACGGCCCGCACCCCGCAGGGTCTCTGACCAGCCCATGCTCATGAACGACCACCACTCGGAGCAGCCGGGCCCGAACATCGTGCGCCCGTACTCGCTGACGTCGGGCCGGACCCGGCCTGCGGTCGAGCTCGCGCTCGAAGCGTTGATTCAGGCACTGCCTCAGTCGGTGGACCGGCAGTGGGAACTCGACGACGTCAACGCGGCGATCGTCGCGTTGTGTCAGCAGTCGCCTTCGGTCGCCGAGATCGCCGCCCGGGTGGGCGTCCCCCTCGGAGTGGCACGCGTCCTGGTCTCCGACCTGGTCGAGGCCGGTCATCTCCAGATCCTGGCCACCCTGAAGGAAGACTCGACCGACTCCGAACGTCGTGAACTCATCGAAAGGGTCCTCAGTGGACTTCGCGAAATCTGATCCCCGCAATCGGGTGACCTCGACCAAGATCGTGATCGCCGGCGGGTTCGGCGTCGGCAAGACCACACTGGTCGGGGCTGTCTCCGAGATCGTCCCGCTGCGCACCGAGGCGCTCGTGACCAACGCCAGCGACGGCGTCGACAACCTGGCTGCGACACCGCAGAAGGGCACGACCACCGTTGCCATGGACTTCGGTCGCATCAGCCTGGCCGACGACCTCGTGCTGTATCTGTTCGGTACCCCCGGTCAGCACCGGTTCTGGTTCATGTGGGACGACCTGATCCGCGGTGCCATCGGTGCGATCGTCCTGATCGACACCCGCCGGCTGGACGAGAGTTTCGCGGCCGTCGACTTCTTCGAGGCCCGGCAGCTGCCGTTCCTCGTCGCGATCAACGAATTCGACGACGCCCCGCGCTACCCCCTCGAGGACATCCGTGCGGCCCTCGCGATCTCCGAGGACGTGCCGATCATCCCGATCGACGCGCGTGACCGGGAATCGGCGAAACGCGCACTGGTCGCGATCACCGAATACGCACTGACCAAGCTCCACACGGCCGCGTACTGAGGATTCGAAACATGTCGGACGACTTGCAGCACTTCTCCATGGGCACGTGGATCGTCGCCCTCGCCGCGGTCACGGCGTTCATCGGCGTCTTCGTCGGTATCGCCAGCGCCCGCAAGGCGGTGACCGCGCCGAACCCGAGGCAGCGGTACCTCTGGCTGGCGTGGGGTGCGCTGTCCCTCGGCGGCATCGGCGCCTGGCTGCCGCACTACATCGCGATGGTCGGTTTCGAGGTCTACGGCAGTGTGGTGCGCTACGACGTCCTGTGGATCGCGGTCTCGTTCGTGGTGCCCGTCGCGGCCGCCGCGGTGGCGTTGCTGATCATCAGCCCGCCGCCCACGAAACACCGGCTGCCGAGCGCATCGGTGGAGATCGGCCGCCTGGCAGGCGGTGCGGTGCTCCTCGGCGTCGGCTTCACCGGAATGGACCTCGCGATCGTCGCCTCCCTCGAGATCCAGGGTTCGGTGGACTCCGACATCGTGCTGACGGCGGCGTCCGCCGTGATCGGCCTGGTCGTCGGCGCCGGAATCATGTGGTCGATCTCGGCCCTCGAGTCCCGCACGCTGCGACTCGTGGCGTCGGTGATCGTGGCGGCCGGACTGGTGGCCATGCACTACACCGGCGTGTTCGGGCTGAGCGTCACCGTCGACCCGTCCGTGGCGCGCCCGGACGGTCTCGAAGTGTTCTCGATCCTGTTCCCCGTCTTCGTGCTGGGCATGCTCGTCGTCACGATCCCGATCACCGCCCTGTTGATGGCGCCCGACCGCGTCGCCGCCGAGCTCGAACTCGAGGCCGACATGCTCGCCGCCGAATCCCTCGCCGCCGAAACCCAGGGCAGGGAGCTCGAACTCCAGTAGAACGGACGACTCCTGCGGCACCGATTCATGAGCGCACCCGAGTCCTTCACCCTCACAGCTGACCTGCACCTATAGACTCGGGTGGTTGCGCGACGTCGTGCAGGACCGCGAGTCCGCGAGGAGACGTCAAGCCGAGTAGAAGAAGGAGCTCATGACTGACACAACGTTGCCGCCGGAGGGACCGGGGCACGACCGCATCGAGCCCGTCGACATTCAGCAGGAGATGCAGAGCAGCTACATCGATTACGCGATGAGCGTGATCGTGGGCCGGGCGCTGCCCGACGTGCGCGACGGCCTCAAGCCGGTGCACCGCCGCGTTCTGTACGCGATGTACGACAACGGTTACCGGCCCGATCGCGGTTATGTGAAGTCTGCGCGACCGGTCGCCGAGACGATGGGTAACTACCACCCCCACGGTGACGCCTCGATCTACGACACGCTCGTGCGCATGGCCCAGCCGTGGTCGCTGCGGTACCCGCTCGTCGACGGCCAGGGCAACTTCGGTTCCCGCGGCAACGACGGCGCCGCCGCGATGCGATACACCGAGTGCCGGCTCACCCCGCTGGCCATGGAAATGCTGCGTGAGATCGACCACGAGACGGTTGATTTCACCCCGAACTACGACGGTCGTACACAGGAACCGTCAGTTCTCCCCAGCCGTATCCCCAACCTGTTGATCAATGGTTCCGGCGGCATCGCCGTCGGTATGGCCACCAACATCCCGCCGCACAATCTGCGGGAGGTCGCCGAGGCCATCTACTGGGCGCTCGAGAACTGGGAAGCCGACGAGGAGTCCACCCTCACCGCGGTCATGGAACGCGTCAAGGGACCCGACTTCCCGACGCACGGCCTGATCGTGGGCGGCCAGGGCATCCACGACGCCTACACCACCGGACGCGGTTCGGTCCGCATGCGCGGTGTGGTGGAGATCGAGGAGGACGCCAAGGGGCGCACCACGATCGTCATCACCGAGCTGCCGTACCAGGTGAACCCGGACAACCTGATCACGTCGATCGCCGAGCAGGTGCGCGACGCGAAGATCGCCGGCATCTCCGACATCCACGACGAGTCCTCGGACCGCGCGGGTATGCGCATCGTCGTCACCGTCAAGCGTGACGCGGTCGCGAAGGTCGTGCTCAACAACCTGTACAAGCACACCCAGCTGCAGACCAGCTTCGGCTGCAACATGCTGTCCATCGTCGACGGCGTGCCGCGCACCCTGCGCCTCGACCAGATGATCCGGCTGTACGTCGCCCACCAGGTCGAGGTCATCCGCAGGCGCACCGAGTACCTGCTCCGCAAGGCCGAGGAACGCGCTCACATCCTGCGCGGACTGGTGAAGGCGCTCGACGCCCTCGACGAGGTCATCGCGCTGATCCGGGCGTCGCAGACCGTCGACATCGCACGGGCCGGCCTGATCGAACTCCTCACCGTCGACGAGATCCAGGCCGACGCGATCCTCGCGATGCAGCTGCGTCGTCTCGCCGCCCTCGAGCGTCAGAAGATCATCGACGAACTCGCCGAGATCGAGCGGGAGATCGCCGACCTCAAGGACATCCTCGAGAAGCCCGAGCGTCAGCGCCGGATCGTCCGCGACGAGCTGAAGGAGATCGTCGACAAGCACGGCGACGACCGCCGCACCCGCATCATCGCCGCCGACGGTGACGTGGCCGACGAGGATCTGATCGCCCGCGAGGACGTCGTCGTCACGATCACCGAGACCGGCTACGCCAAGCGCACCAAAACCGACCTGTACCGCTCGCAGAAGCGCGGCGGCAAGGGCGTGCAGGGCGCCGGACTGAAGCAGGACGACATCGTCTCGCACTTCTTCGTCAGCTCCACGCACGACTGGCTGCTGTTCTTCACCACGAAGGGCCGCGTCTACCGGGCCAAGGCGTACGAGCTGCCGGAGGCGAGCCGCACGGCCCGCGGACAGCACGTGGCCAACCTGCTCGCGTTCCAGCCCGACGAGCGCATCCAGAGCGTCATTAAGATCAAGACCTACGAGGACGCCCCCTACCTGGTTCTCGCCACCCGCAACGGTCTGGTGAAGAAGTCCAAGCTCACCGACTTCGACTCGAACCGCAGCGGCGGCATCGTCGCCATCAACCTGCGCGGCGAGGACGAACTGGTCGGCGCGGTGCTCTGCTCCTCCGACGACGACCTGCTGCTCGTCTCCGCGCAGGGGCAGTCGATCCGCTTCTCCGCAACCGACGAGGCGCTGCGTCCGATGGGCCGCGCCACGTCCGGTGTCCAGGGCATGCGATTCAACGGCGACGACGAACTGCTGTCGCTGAACGTCGTGCGCGAAGGCACCTATCTGCTGGTGGCGACGTCGGGTGGCTACTCGAAGCGCACCGGTATGGAGGATTACCCGGTCCAGGGTCGCGGCGGAAAGGGTGTACTCACGATTCAATACGACAAGAAACGTGGCACCCTGGTCGGAGCGCTCATCGTGAACGACGACGACGAGCTCTACGCGATCACGTCGGGCGGTGGCGTCATCCGCACCGCCGCCAAGCAGGTCCGCAAGGCCGGTCGGCAGACCAAGGGCGTTCGGTTGATGAACCTCGGGGAAGGCGACACCCTGCTCGCGATCGCGCGCAATGCCGACGAACCCGACGAACCCGACGACAACGCCGAGAGCAGCGGCAAAGGAGCTAAGGAGTCCTAGTGAGCACTCCCAACCAGCCAGGCAGTGACCGGCAGAACCCGGGTTCCGCCAATCAGGCGAAAACCGAGCAGCAGGCCTCCCGCACTCCCGAGAACGGGTCGGCGCGACCGAACCCGCAGCAGGGTTCCGCGCCGCAGGGGCCGCAGGCGTCCGCCGGTCGTGGTCCCGCTCAGGCGGGGCCGGCTGCCCGGCCGGGCGGTGCTCCCGACGCGAGACCGGATCGGCAGGCTCCGGCCGATCCGGCCCGGTCTCCGTCGACGCCCCAGCATCAGGGTCCGCGCACGCAGACCCCGCAGGGGCGGTCCGTGCCGCCGCAGCAGGGTCACGCTCCGAATCAGCAGGCTCCCGGGCATCAGGGTCCGCCGCAGCAGGCGCCCGGCAACCGGGCTCCCGCGGGTGGCGCTCCCACCGAGGGTGCGCAGTCCATTCGGGGGAACCAGGCTCCGCCGTGGCAGCGGGGAATGCAGCGGGAGCCGCAGACCAACCTGAAGCGGCCCGTGCAGGGCGGGGCCGGTGCCAAGCAGGCTCCGCGTCCGGAGGGTCAGCCGAACGCGTCCAATGGCGCGGGCACAGCGGCTGCAGCGGGTGCCGCGGCAGCGAAGGCTCCCGGTGGCCAGGACGTTCAGAAGCCGCAGACCGCTCCGACGCAGAAGACGCAGGCACAGGGTCAGCGACCCCAGGGAGCGCAGAACGCGGGTGCTCCCACCCAGGCCGTGCCCACCCAGAAGGCGCCCGCACAGAACCCGTCGGCGCCGGCGAAGGGCCAGCCCGCGCCCAAGCAGGGTTCCGATCGCACACCGTCCTCGACGGCGGCCACGGCAGCGGTCGGTGCGGTGTCCGGCGCAGCCGCGGCCGGTGCCGTGACGCAGCGGGAAGCCGCGAAGGCGAAGGCATCCGCAATCGACGGACCCACCCGGCACATCAACCGGGACGTGCTCCCCAAGGACATGCCGGACCTGTCCGAGGCCAAGCACCCCCTGCCCGGGACGGCGGCCACGGGTCAGCAGCCGAAGATCGCCGTGGCGCCGCAGCGGGTCGAGGAGGGTGAGGCGCTCCGGGCGACGGTGCAGGTCCGCAAGATCGATCCCTGGTCGACGCTGAAGATCTCGTCCGTCATCTCGGTGTCGCTGTTCTTCGTGTGGATGGTGGCCGTCGGTCTGCTGTACGTCGTCCTGGACGGGATGGGCGTGTGGGACCGGCTGAACAACGCGTTCACCGATATCGTCGCGGAGTCGAGCTCTGACGGGCTCGTGACGGCCGGGCAGGTCTTCGGATACGCCGCCGTCATCGGTCTCGCGAACATGGTGTTGTTCACCGCGCTGGCGACGATCGGCGCGTTCATCTACAACCTGTGTTCGGACCTCGTCGGGGGCGTCGAAGTGACGCTCGCCGACCGGGACTGAACGCGGAAAACGACGGGGGCTGAGCTGGGAAAAGAGCGTCTCGCCGGACCGGTTTTGGTAGTTGCCGGTCCGGTGGGGTAATCTTCCGACTCGGTTCAGGGAACTGCGCGAGATGAGTTTCCAGACTTCAGGGGCCTATAGCTCAGGCGGTTAGAGCGCTTCGCTGATAACGAAGAGGTCGGAGGTTCAAGTCCTCCTAGGCCCACTCCTGGTGCCGGTGAAAGGTCATTCGCATGAAGGTCCTCCTGTTTGTGGGAGCCGGAGTGCTGGTGGCGATCGGACTGTCCAAGTTGCTCCGCGGCAACGAGGTGTGGCACGAGGTAACGGGGCCTTAGCTCAGTTGGTAGAGCGCTGCCTTTGCAAGGCAGATGTCAGGAGTTCGAATCTCCTAGGCTCCACAGGTACGAATACAGAACGGTGTGCCCCGGACTCGGAAGAGTCCGGGGCACACTGCTGTGCGGACCAGAGTGTGTGAGGTTACCCTTACTTTATGACCGCACTCGACCCCGGAGCCCGTGAACGCCTCGACCCGCACAGCCGCGTCGTATCCCACCACCGGACCGGTAAGGGAACCGCACGCATCGGCTACCCGATCGGAGTCCGCACGGTCACGGTCCGTACACGCGAGTACGTCACCCCCCGCATGGTGCGCCTGACGATCGGGGGCCCCGGACTCGACGGATTCCACACCTATCAGGCCGACGATCACGTGAAGATCGTGTTCCCCGATCCCGACGGCACCCGCCGCGTGCCCGTCGTGAACGACGCGATGATGCTCGACTGGCCGCGACCGCTCCCGACCACGCGGAAATACACCGTCCGCCGCTACGACGCCGACGCCCGCGAACTGGACCTGGACTTCGTGCTGCACGACGGCGGGCTCGCGTCCTCCTGGGCGACGACGGTCGCGATCGGCGACGAGGTGACCATCGCCGGACCGCCCGGCGCCAAGGCATTCGCCCACAACTTCGACCACTACGTCTTCGCGGTCGATTCCACCGCGCTGCCGGCGGTCGCGCGGTGGCTCGACGAGTCCCCGGCCGACGCCTCGGCGCACGTGGTGATCGAGACCGACGACGACGTCGAGCACGGATATCCGCTGGCCGAGCGCGAGCACGTGGACGTGACGTGGCTCGTTCGCGACGGCAGCGAGTCCGCCCTGGCGTCGACGGTGCAGTCGCTCGCGCTGCCCGATCGCCGCCCCTTCCTGTTCGCGGCAGGCGAGGCGAATGACATCAAGCCGTTGCGCGCGTGGAGCCGGGACCGGATGGATTCGCTGTTCACCGGGTACTGGAAACGCGGAGTCGCCGGGCTGGACGACTGACCGGCCCTACACTCGCACCATGACCACGGTCCGGCCCGCACTCGCCCGCCGCACTGCGGTCGCCGCGGTGATGCTCGCGATGTCGACGGCAGGCGGTACCGCGCCAGCGAGCGCGCACACCCGGCCACTGGAACCGATCGCCCTGGCGGTCTCGCTGCGCCTCGCGACGGCCGACACGGTGGCGGCGGCCAAGTGGGGCACGCCGTCACCGATCGACGATCCCGCGCGCGAGGCACAGGTCCTGGGTGCGGTCGCCGCGCAGGCGGCCGACGAGGGCCTGAGCGCGGGGCGGGTGCAGCAGATCTTCCGGGACCAGATCGAGGCCAACAAGGAGGTGCAGCGCGCCCTCTTCGGCTGGTGGAGCGTCGCACCCGGCGCGGCGCCGACCGTCCGGCCCGACCTGACGCAGGTTCGTCCCGTGATCGACCGCCAGAACACGGACATTCTGCTGCAGCTGCGCGAACAGGAGGCCGTGCTCGCCGGTCCCGGCTGTGTGCCCGCTCTCGTCGATGCCGCGGTCGCGGTGGCTGCCGAACAGCGTCTCGACCCATTGCATCAGGCCACGCTGGCGCGTGCGCTCGTGTCGATCTGCGGGCCGGTCCGCGAATGATTGGCCGTTTCGACATGGTCCGGCAAGATGTTGCCATTTAGACTGGGGGCATGATCTCCAAGGTCGCCACGCTCCTCCTCGACCGTGTCTCGATGTTCGAGTTCGGGGTGGTCTGTGAAGTGTTCGGAATCGACCGCACCGAACACGGGGTTCCGCCGTTCGACTTCCGGATCTGCGGGATCCGTCCGGGCGAACCGCTCGCGTCGATCACGCCGGGACTGACGCTGTCCGCCGACCACGGACTGGACTCCCTGCGCGACGCCGATCTCGTCGTGGTCCCGCCGCCGGGGGCGCAGTCCGACTTCCCGGTGAAGGCGCTCGACGCGGTGCGCGGCGCCGCGGATGCCGGGGCCATCGTCCTCAGTCTGTGCTCGGGTGTCTTCCTGCTCGGTGAGGCCGGACTACTGGACGGGCGCAAGTGCACCACGCACTGGGAGTACGTCGAGGAACTGGCCACCCGGTTCCCGACCGCGACCGTCGACCCCGACGTCCTGTTCGTCGACGAGGGCAACCTCGTCACCAGTGCGGGTACCGCGGCCGGCATCGACGCCTGCCTGCACGTGGTGCGTCGGGAACTCGGTTCCACCGTCGCCAACACGATCGCCCGCAGGATGGTCGTGCCGCCGCAGCGCGACGGGGGACAGCGCCAGTTCATCGAGCAGCCGGTGGTCGCGTGCACGTCGGACAGCCTGAGCGAGACGATGGCGTGGATGAGCGAAAACCTCGAGTTGCCGCACACGATCGACGAGCTCGCGGCCCGCTCGTCCATGTCGACGCGCACGTTCGCCCGCAAGTTCGCGGCCGAGACGGGCACCACCCCCGTGAAGTGGCTGACGACGCAGCGAGTCCTGTACGCGCAGCAGCTGCTCGAGGGCACCGACCTCGGTCTCGAGGCGATCTCGAGACGCAGCGGATTCGGGTCCGGCGCACTTCTGCGCCATCACTTCAACCGAGTGGTCGGCGTCGCGCCCGCCGACTATCGGCGCCGGTTCGGCTGCAACACGGCCGAACTCACGCGATAAACGTGCCGATGGCGGGGTTCGCCTGGCAGATCGGGCTGCTGCCGAAGTTGATCGATCCGAACGCCGTCGCCACCACGTTCCCGACGCCGGTGTTCACCGTCGCCGACAGGAAGGGGTAGACGCCGCCGAGGTTCACGATCCCCGAACGGCCGCTGTCGGTGTTGACCCAGGCAACGGTGACCTGCGCGGCCGCCGGTATCGGCGGCGCGGCGGGGCGGGACTCGAAACGGATGTCGCCGTCGGCGAGGGGCGGTGACGCCTCCGGCCCGGACTGTCCGGTGAGCGCCGTCAACGACATCAGGCTGCCCTGGTTCGGACATCCGATGGTCAGGGCCGGTCCGCCGAACGGGTGGGGCGGATCGGCGCCGGCGGGGCCGGCCGTCAGCAGAGCCGTGGCGGCGGCGATCGGAAACGTGACGACGGCGATGCGGTGGACGATACGTCTGGCGGTCATGTCTGCTCCTCGGAACGGATCCTCGCGCTGGTGCGCATCTGCCTGCGGGATACCCCTGGTACAAGCCGTGAAACGAAGACAGGACACCAGGAGGGTTGTTTACCCAGGATTCGCAGATGCCGGAGACCGCACCGTCCGTCCCCTCCCGATTGTGGGACACGTCCGTGCGGTACGCGCGGTCGCTCCACCCCGTCGGATCGGGTGGTGGACCCTGCTCGGCGCCGCCGTCATCCTCGTTCCGACCTTCCTGGTGCTGGGGTCGTGGTGGCAGCAGATCGTCCGCGATCTGGTCGGTGCCGATCGCGCGAACCGCACCTATTACCTGCTGATCCTCGTGATCTCGTTCGCCGTCGCGGCACTGCTGCTGGCCGCGGGCAGAGGACTCCGCACTGTCGCGCGGCCACTCACCGCCGTCGGATTGCGCTACGTCCCCGCACCGATCGCGAAAATCGCGAGTGTCGTCGTGCTCGTCGCCGTCCTGTTCTTCGTCGTCAACGGCGCCCTCCACGCGGCCCTGCTCGCCCTCGCCAACGGCAGCCTCGCCGTCGCCGACCACGACACGGCCTCAGGCGTCACCCAGCCCACCGCGCCGGAACGGTCGGGCTCACCGGACCCGGCGGAACCGTGGGATTCACTGGGCAAGGAGGGGCGCACGTTCGTCGCCGCTCACGCCGATCCGCGCGTACGCGGGCCACTCCGCGGGCACCGTCGAGGAGGTCGCGCATCACGTGGTGGCCGAACTGAAACGCACCGGCGCCTACGACCGCGCTGTTCTGGCCGTCGCCACGACGACCGGTCGCGGCTGGGTCAACCAGGACGTCGCGTCCTCGCTCGAGTACCTGAGCGACGGCGACACCGCCATCGCGTCGATGCAGTACTCGTTCCTCCCGAGCCCACTCGCGTTCATCGCCGACCGGGAGACACCGATGGTGGCAGGCAGGGCGCTGCTCGAGGCCGTCTACGCCGAATGGGCTGCGTTGCCGCAGGAGTCGCAGCCGAAACTGGTGGTGTTCGGCGAGAGCCTCGGTTCGTACGGGGGACAGGTCGCGTTCGCCGGCGGCCAGGACATGCTGGCCCGCGTCGACGGCGCGCTGTGGGTGGGGACGCCCAACTTCACCGAACAGTGGACCCGGATCACCGAGAACCGCGACCCCGGGTCGTTCCAGCGAATCCCGGTGATCGAGGACGGCACTGAGCGAGCGCGCGCTACTGGCCGGGGAGTGACGGATCGGTTGGCGTGAGAGGCTTCGTCGCCGTGGGCGGTGTGGGCTGCTGCGTGTCCGCACTGTCGAGGTCGCGCAGGTTCGGGGGAGCGGATGCGACGCGCGGCTGCTCGCGGCGACGGCTCCTGACGAACACCGCGCCCCCGGCGACGGCGGCGCCGAGCAGGACGACGATCGCGATGCGACGGCCCTTCCGCGACTTCTTCTCCTCGACCGGTGCTACGGCCGAGGTCAGGGGACGAACGACATCCTGGGCGACCTTCTTCACCGGCACGGTCCGGGCGCGTTCGTAGCCCTTCTTGGCCAGTGAGGCCCCCTGACGGCCGAGGAACACACCGAGCTGGCCGGCACCGCGGGCCGTCGCGATTGCCGCCGAGCGTGCGTAGCGCCGCGCCTGATCGACAGCCTCGGATTCTTTGACGCGGGAAGCCGAATCCTCGACGTGGGCCAGAGCGGTCTCGACTCGTTCGGACACCTGCTCCTGCAGGGTCTCGGCGCGTTCGGTCGGAAGCAGATTCGTGAGGGACTTCGTCGCTCGTGTCATGTCCCCACTTTGTCACAAGAACCGGGAGCACGAACCGATCCGAAGTACTCGAGTCACCGCGGCGGAACCACACGGCACCCCACAATGGCAACATGGTGGTGTGACTTCACCTCATCAGACCGCAACCGCAACGCTGCACACCAACCGCGGCGACATCAAGATCGCGCTGTTCGGCAACCACGCGCCCAAGACCGTCGAGAACTTCGTCGGCCTCGCCGACGGTTCGAAGGACTACAGCACCGCCAACGCCGGTGGCACCGACTCCGGACCGTTCTATGACGGCGCCATCTTCCACCGCGTCATCGACGGATTCATGATCCAGGGCGGTGACCCCACGGGCACCGGCGCCGGCGGCCCGGGCTACAAGTTCGGCGACGAGTTCCACCCGGAACTGCAGTTCGACCGCGCGTACATCCTGGCCATGGCGAACGCCGGCCCGGGAACCAACGGTTCGCAGTTCTTCATCACCACCGGCCCGACGCCGCACCTCAACCGTCGCCACACCATCTTCGGTGAGGTCGTCGACGAGGAATCGAAGAAGGTCGTCGACGCCATCTCGACCACCGCCACCGATCGCGCGGACCGTCCGCTCGAGCCGGTCGTGATCAACAGCGTCACCATCGCGTAGGGAACGGCAGCACATGACCAACCCCGGCTGGGGCGGTGCCGCGAACGAGGGCACTCCGCCCCAGCCGCGGTGCGTCCGCCACCCCGATCGCCCCACTGCGCTGTCGTGCAATCGGTGCGGTCGTCCCGCGTGCCCCGAATGCCTGCGCGAAGCGGCCGTCGGCTACCAGTGTGTCGATTGCGTCGCCGCCGGACGGCGGGACGTCCGCCCGGTCCGTAACGTCGCCGGTGCCGTGACCACACAGCGTCCGACACCGCTGGTGACGTACATCCTGATGGCCGCGAACGTCGGCATCTTCCTGATCACCGCGGCGCAGTCCCGCAGCATCATGCAGAACCAGGCCGGGTCGAAGCTCTTTGCGGACTGGGCGCTGTTCCCACCCGCTGTCGTGGACGGGCAGATCGTCCGCGTGCTGGGCAGCGGATTCCTCCACTTCGGCATCATCCACCTGGCCGTCAACATGTTCGCGCTGTGGGTGATCGGCCGCGACACCGAACTGGTCCTCGGGCGTGCCCGCTACGCCTGCGTGTACTTCGCGTCGCTGCTCGGCGGTTCCGCCGCGGTGATGCTGTTCCAACTCGGCGCGGTCACCGCGGGTGCGTCGGGTGCCGTCTTCGGGCTGATGGGCGCCCAGGCCGTCATCCTCCTGCGTCTGCGACGCAGCCCCGCACCGGTCATCTCGGTGATCGCCATCAACGTGATCATCAGCATCACGATCCCCGGCATCTCACTGTGGGGGCATCTCGGCGGCCTGGTCGCCGGAGCCGCAGCCACCGCGGGAATCCTCTACGGGCCCCAACTGCTGGGCGTCGGGAACAACCGGGAGAAGGCCGTCACCGTCGGCTGGGTCTGCCTCGGCGTCGTGATGCTGGTGCCGCTCGCCGTCATCGCGATCCGCACCCTGCAGCTGCGCGCGAGCTTCGGCTACTGACCCCGGCCCACCAGACGGTGCACCGCGAGCGCATCGAACACGTCCTCCGGATTGGTGCCGAGATCCCACCGGCCGAAGATCATGAGTCGTTCGGTGCCGTCCTCGGTGCGGACGTCGATCTCGAGCATCGGCACCCGGCGGCCCAGCCGGGGATAGCGGACGAGCCGCGCGCGTTCGATCTCCGACCGGGCATACGCGTGGCGGCCGCTCAGCCGGTTCACCACGATCCCGCCGCCTTCCTTGTCGACGGCGAGGCGCGGGCGTTGCCGGAGCGCGGACGCGGCGGTCAGCAGCAGCCCGAGGGCGGCGACGCACACGAGGACACGGCCCGCCGGCTCGGTCGACACCGAAAGTCCCGCGACCCCCAACGCGACTCCGCCCGCGGCGAGAGCGATCACCGCGGCGAGGGGCGTCGACCACTCCAGCGGTGCCTCGTCAGCAGACATCAGCACTCGACCTGCGGCTATCCACAGGGGTTGTCCACATTGGGGATGAATGACATCGGTGTAATTGTGATGGTCAACGCCAGCGCATCGTCATGATCAGACCGACCACCATGAAGCCGAATCCGATGAGGAAGTTGTAGGCACCGAGGTTGTTCATCCACTCGAGCTGGTCGGCGGCCAGGTAGTAGACGAGCAGCCACACCAGGCCCACCAGCATGAACCCGAGCATCACCGAGACGTACAGGGTGCTCGAGGGGCCGGCCTTCACCTTCACCGGGGTGCGGCTCGCAGGGTTGATCGTGTAATCGGTCTTCTTTCGGACCTTCGACTTCGGCATGACGTCCTCGTTCGTGCGGCTCAACAGGAATGTGGGCAGGTAGATTCGGAAATACCTGCGTGTGTACACGCTAACGTAGCCGTGATTCGCGCGGCGAGGACGAGGGGACGGAAACACCGGTGACCAGGTCGATCTTCTGGCGGATCGCGGTGCTGGTGGTGTGTCTCGTGGCCGGTCTGCTGGTGGCAACCACCCGTCAGGTGTCGCACGGCAACGAGATCCGCGCCGGCGATTCCACCCGACTGTCCGACCTCGTGCGCAACGCCCAGTCCGAGACCGACCAGGTGGCCGAGACCCGCGACCGGCTGGCGGCGCAGGTCGAATCGCTGCAGCAGGACGCCGCCGCGTCCGACAGCGGTGTCGCGCAGGCGCTCGCCGACAGCAAGGCGCTCGCCACGGATGCCGGACTCACACCGATGACCGGTCCCGGCGTCACCGTCACACTCACCGACGCACCCCGCGACGCGGACGGCAAGTACCCCGTCGACGCGTCGCCGGACGATCTCGTCGTCCACCAGCAGGACGTCCAGAGTGTGCTGAACGCACTGTGGGTGGGCGGTGCCGAGGCGATCAGCATGCAGGACCAGCGGATCGTGAACACGTCGGCGCCGCGCTGTATCGGCAACACCCTGCTGCTGCACGGTCGCACATACAGCCCGCCCTATGTGATGTCGGCGATCGGGGACCCCGCGCGACTGGAGGCGGCGCTCGCCAACGAACCCGGAATCCGGGTATTCAAGCAGTACGCGACGCGGTTCGGCCTCGGCTACTCGGAGGCGGCGTCCGGCCAATTGTCCGTGCCCGGTTACGCGGGGCACTGAGCCCGAACCGTCCCCGGCCGTGCAGGGTGCGAGGCGGGCAGAATACCCTGCTTCCATGAGGATTCTCGTCGTCGACAACTACGACAGCTTCGTGTTCAACCTGGTCCAGTACCTCGGACAGCTGGGAACGCGGGCCGTGGTCTGGCGCAACGACGATCCGAACCTCACCGGGCCCGACGCCGTCGCGGCGGCGGCGGCCGAGTTCGACGGCATTCTGCTGAGCCCGGGCCCGGGCACACCGCAGCGGGCAGGCGCGACGATGGACCTGGTCACGGCGTGTGCCGCCGCCAGGACGCCGCTCCTCGGGGTGTGCCTCGGACACCAGGCGATCGGGGCCGCGTTCGGCGCCACCGTCGACCGGGCACCCGAACTCCTGCACGGCAAGACCAGCGTCGTCCACCACACCGGCGGGGGCGTTCTCACGGGTCTGCCCGACCCGTTCACCGCCACCCGCTACCACTCACTGACCGTCCTGGAAGACACCATCCCGGACGAACTCGAGGTCACCGCCCACACCGACAGCGGCATCGTGATGGCGATGCGGCACCGGGAACTGCCGATCCACGGCGTCCAGTTCCACCCGGAGTCCGTGCTCACCGAGGGCGGGCACCGCATGCTCGCCAACTGGCTCACCGTCTGCGGCGAAGCCCCGAAGGAATCCCTCGTCGCCACCCTCGAGACCGAGGTCGCGCAAGCATTGGGCGCGTAGCGCCCGTGAGTGGTTGACGAGTCCAGAGACTCCTCAACCACGCACGGGTGGCGGAGCCGCCTACCGCGGGATGCCCAGCGCGCCGACACCGACGGAGACGACACCGTTCTTGGTGATCTCCGATCCCGGCGGCTGTTCCTGGCTGATGATCTTGCCGACCATCTCCGGGTCCAGGGTGGACGTCTGCGTCTGATTCAGCGAGCTCGACGACCCGCTCCAGCCGGCGCTGCGCAGTTCGGCGAGCGCCTGCGACACGGTCTTGCCCGTCAGGTCCGGCATCTCGATGTTGTTGCCGTTCGACACCCGGATCTGGATGGTGTCACCCTTGGCTGCGGTGGAGCCGCCGACGGGATCGGTGGAGACGACCTGGCCCTTCGGCGCACCGGAGTCGATGTTCTGGATCTGCGCCTTGAAACCGGCGCCCTCGATGTTCGCCTGCGCGACCTCGACCTTCTGACCGGTCACGTCGGGGATGCGGATCTGCTCCGGCCCGGTGCCCAGCGTGACGGCGACTTCGGAGTCGAGGGAGATGCTCGCCCCGGAGGACGGGTTCTGGTCGATCACCTTGTCGACGTCGGATACGTCGGACGGTGCGCGTGCGACAGCGGTGTCGAGCCGCAGTCCCACCGCGTTCAGCTCCTGCTGGGCTTCCTGCTGGGTGAGGCCGGCGAGCCGCGGGACCTTCACCTGTTCGGGGCCCGACGACACCTCGAGGGTGATGGTGCTGCCCTCGTCCACCTGTACGCCGCCGACGGGCCGGGTGGTGATGACATTGCCGGTCGCCACGACGGCGTCCGGTTTCTGTTGCCGGGCGACGCGGAAACCGAGGTTCTGCAGTGTTGTCTCGGCGTCGTCCGCGGCCTGGTTCGTGACGTCCGGCATGGTCACCTGATCGGCCTTCGAACCCGGTCCCACGGACCACAGGAACGCGCCGACGACGCCGACGACGATGAGGGCGCCCAGCGCCATCAGCGCCACCCGCATCGGGTTCTTCTTCTTGTCGGGCTCGCCGCCGTCCGTCTTCGACGCGGTGGCCGGGGTCGGCGACTGCTGGCGCCGGTAGTTCCCCGCGCCGGTGTCGACGGCACCGAGGATCGTGGTGCGGTCCTCGTCGCTCATGACCATAGGCGCGCTGGGGCGCTGCCCGCCGAGCACCCGGACCAGGTCGCTTCGCATGTCCGCGGCGGTCTGGTAGCGGTTGGCGGGGTTCTTGCTCATCGCCTTGAGGATCACCGAGTCGAGCTCACGCGGAATGTCCGGGTTGACCGCGGACGGTGTCTGCGGGTCCTCCCGCACGTGCTGGTACGCGACCGCGACCGGGGAGTCACCCTTGAACGGGGGTTCGCCGGTGAGGATCTCGAACAGCACGCACCCGAGGGAGTACACGTCGGAGCGGGCGTCGACCTGCTCGCCGCGGGCCTGCTCGGGCGACAGGTACTGGGCGGTGCCGATGACGGCGGCCGTCTGCGTCATGGGGCTGGACGCGTCGGAGATCGCTCGCGCGATGCCGAAGTCCATCACCTTCACCGCACCCGCACGGTTGATCATCACGTTGGCGGGTTTCACGTCGCGGTGCACGATGCCGTTGCGGTGGCTGAAGTCGAGCGCCGCGCACACGTCCGAGATGACTTCCATCGCGCGGCGCGGTGCCATCGGGCCCTCGCTGCGCACGATGTCCCGCAACGTGTCGCCGTCGACGTACTCCATCACGATGTACGGCAGCGGTCCCGCTTCGGTTTCCGCCTCGCCGGTGTCGTAGACGGCCACGATCGCCGGATGGTTCAGCGCCGCCGCGTTCTGCGCCTCGCGGCGGAACCGGAGGTAGAACGTGGGGTCGCGGGCCAGGTCGGCGCGCAGGACCTTGATCGCGACGTCACGGCTGAGTCGGACGTCGCGGGCGAGGTGGACCTCGGACATGCCACCGAAGCCGAGAATCTCACCCAGCTCGTAGCGTGAGGAGAGGTTGCGCGGTGTCGTCATGGCAGTCCTTGTGGGGTCGGAGTAGTTGACTCCTCCGACGTGGTCGTCGTGGTCGTCGTCGTGGGTGCGGTGGTGGTCGTGGTGGTAGTCGTCGTCGGCTCTGTCGTCGTCGTGGTCGGCGGCTGGGTGGTGGTCGTCGTGAACGGCTGGGTGGTGGTCGTCGTGTACGTCGGCTCGGTGGTGTACGTCTGTTCCTCGGTCGTCGTGGTGGTCGTCGGCCGCGGTGTCGTCGTGATCGTCCGCAGCGACGACGTAATCGCCGGCGACGTCGGTTCCTTCGTGTCACCACCGTCGAACAGGACGAGCGCGAGCCCGATGATCGCCGCCAGCAGGAGCAGACCGCCCGCACCCCAGGCCACGGCCTTCTGGCCGCTGGTCAGTCCGCCCTTCTTGCCGCCACCGTTCGAGTCGTCCGGCGGCACCTGCCCGGTGACCGGTCCCGCGTATGCGGTCTGCGAGGGCGGCATCATCTGGGTTGCACCGGTCATCGGCGGGGGCAGCACCCGCGCCGCCCCGGTACCCGACACGCCGGGCGGCGGGGGACGCCTGCCCGCCCGGACCGCCGCGACCGCGTCGGCGAACTCTCCGCCACTGGCGTAACGGGTGCTCGGATCCTTCGCGATCGTGATGTCGATGAGTTCGCGGATGTTGGGCGGCAGGTCGCTCGGCAGCGGTGCCGGCGCCTCCTGCACGTGCTTCATCGCGACGGTGATGGCGCCGTCGCCGACGAACGGGCGACGTCCGGACAGCGCCTCGTAGCCGACGATGCCGAGGGAGTACACGTCGCTCGCCGCGGTCGCGTCCTGTCCGAGCGCCTGCTCGGGGGCGATGTACTGCGCGGTGCCCATCACCATGCCGGTCCGCGTGATCGGCGAGTTCTCCACGGCCTTCGCGATGCCGAAGTCGGTGATCTTCACCTGGCCGGTGGGGGTGATCAGGATGTTGCCGGGCTTCACGTCGCGGTGCACCACGCCGGCGTCGTGCGCCACCTGCAGCGCCCGGCCGGTCTGCTCGAGCATGTCCAGGGCGTGCGGCACCGCGAGACGGCCCACCCGGGAGAGGACGGCGTTGAGCGGCTCACCGTTGACGAGTTCCATCACCAGGTAGGCGGTGGAATCGCCGGTGGCGTCGCGGACCTCGCCGTAGTCGTAGATTCCGGCGATACCGGAATGGTTCAGCTGCGCGGTGGTACGCGCCTCGAAACGGAAACGTTCGACGAACTCCGGGTCGGATGAGAACTCGGACTTCAGTACTTTCACCGCGACACGACGGTTGAGCCGGTTGTCCGTCGCTTCCCAGACCTGTCCCATTCCGCCCGTGGCGATGAGCCGGATCAGGCGGTATCGATTGGCGATCAGCGCGCCGTTGTTCAGTGCCACAATCAGCCCCCTTGTAGTCCGGCTGCGATGACGGCACGGCCGATAGGTGCAGCCACCGAGCCGCCGGTTGCGGCCAGTGCACGATCTCCGCCGTCCTCGACGATGACCGCGATGGCCACGGTCGGGTTCTGGGCGGGTGCGAATCCGATGTACCAGGCGTGGGGCGGGGTGTTCCGAGGGTCGGTCCCGTGCTCGGCGGTGCCCGTCTTGGACGCGATCTGGACGCCCGGGATCTTGCCTTCGCCGCTGGTGTTGTTCTCGGAACCGATCATCAGGTCGGTCAGGGTGGCCGCCACCTGGGACGACATCGCCTGGCCTTCGGACACCGGGTTGGTGGTCGCGAGGTTGGACAGGTCCGGCCCCTGCAGTTCGGACACCAGTTGCGGTTGCATCCGCACGCCACCGTTGGCGACGGTAGCCGCGATCATCGCGTTCTGCAGCGGAGTGAGCGCGACGTCACGCTGGCCGATACTGCTCTGGCCGAGTGCGGCGTCGTCGGGGATCGACCCGATCGTGCTGTCCGCGACGGGGAACGGGACGCCGGGCATCTGCCCACCGATGCCGAGCGCGCTGGACTGGTCGCTGACGGCGTCGGTGCCGGTCTTCACACCGAGTTCGACGAACGCCGTGTTGCAGGACCGCGCGAACGCCTCACGCAGCGACGCGGTGGGGGCGCCGCCACACGTGGAGCCGTTGTAGTTCTCGAGCGTCGTCGACGTGCCGGGAAGGGTGATCTGCGGGGCCGCGGTCAGCTGGGTGTCGGGGGTGGTTCCGGCGGCGAGCGCGGCGGCGGTCACCACCACCTTGAACGTGGAGCCGGGCGGGTACGTCTGCGACACCGCGCGGTTGATCAGCGGCTTCTCCGGGTCGGCGTTCAGGGCCTCCCACGCCTGGGTGGTCTCGGTGCCGTCGTGGCTGGCGAGCGAGTTGGGGTCGTAGCTCGGGGTGCTGACCATCGTGAGGATGCGTCCGGTGCTCGGTTCGATCGCGACGACCGAACCGGTGTAACCCTTCGCCGTCAGCTGGTCGTACGCCACCTGCTGCATGACCGGGTTGATGGTGGTCACCACGTTGCCGCCGCGCGGGTCGCGCCCGGACACCAGGTCGAAGAAGCGGCGTCCGAACAGCCGGTTGTCGGAACCGTTGAGGACCGGGTCCTCGGACCGCTCCAGACCGGTGCTGCCGTACTGCATCGAGTAGAAACCGGTGACCGGTGCGTTGGCCAGCGGGCTGGACGGTGCCGCCGGGTTCGGCGGGTAGGTGCGCAGGTACTTGTAGCGGTCGTCGGTCGGGACGGACGCCGCGAGCACCTGGCCGGCCGCCGAGATCTGGCCGCGCTGACGCGAGTACTCGTCGAGCAGCACGCGCGAGTTCCGCGGATCGGCCCGCAGGTTGTCCGCCTTGATGACCTGGACGTAGGTGGCGTTGGCGAGGAGGGCGACCACCATCACCATGACGGCGATCGCGACGCGACGCAGAGGTGTGTTCATGAGCGCGGCACCATCTCGGTCGGGGCGTCGGCGATGGGTGCGGGGCCCTTCTTCTTCGGGACGGCCGGCTCACGGGCGGCGTCGGAGATCTTGATCAGGATCGCGAGGAGGAGATAGTTGGCGAGCAGCGACGACCCACCGTAGGACATGAACGGCGTCGTCAGACCGGTGAGGGGGATCAGCTTGGTGACGCCGCCGACCACCACGAACACCTGCACGGCGATCGTGAACGACAGACCGGCCGCGAGGAGCTTGCCGAAGCTGTCGCGGACGGCCAGCGCGGTGCGCAGACCGCGGATGACGAGGATCAGGAACAGCATCAGGACGGCTGCGAGCCCGATCAGACCGAGCTCCTCACCGATCGTGGCGACGATGAAGTCGGTCTTCGCGAACGGCACCTGGGCGGGTCGTCCGCTGCCGAGTCCCGTTCCGGCCACGCCTCCGGTCGCGAGCCCGAACAGCGACTGCGAGATCTGGTAACCGGTGTTGTTGTAGTCGGCCAGCGGATCGAGCCAGGTGCTGACGCGGACCCGGACGTGGCCGAACAGCTGGTAGGCGAAGAAGAAGCCGATTCCGAGAAGCCCGACGCCGATCAGCAGCCACCCGACGCGCTCGGTGGCGATGTAGAGCATCACCAGCACGGTGCTGAACAGCAGCAGCGACGTGCCGAGGTCCTTCTCCAGGACCAGCACACCCACCGACACCATCCACGCGACGAGGATGGGGCCGAGGTCGCGGGCGCGGGGGAGGTCGATGCCGAACACGTGCTTGCCTGCGGTGGTGAACAGGTCGCGCTTCGCGACCAGCACCGACGCGAAGAAGATGATCAGGAGGATCTTCGCGAACTCACCGGGCTGAATGCTGAAGCCGGGGAGGCGGATCCAGATCTTCGCGCCGTTCACCTCGGAGAAGCTGGACGGCAGGATCGCCGGGATGGCGAGGAACACCAGTCCGGCCAGGCCCAGCGTGTAGCTGTAGCGGGCCAGGAGGCGGTAGTCCTTGAGCAGCACCAGCACGGCAACGAAACCGGCGATGGCCAGCGTCGTCCACAGCACCTGCTGGTTGGCGTCCGGCGACGGGACGGGCAACCCGAAGTAGGCGGCGGACTGTGCGTCGGCGAGGTCGAGTCGGTGGATCAGCACCAGTCCGAGGCCGTTGAGCAGCGCGACGATCGGCAGGATCAGGGGGTCGGCGTACGGCGCGAACCGGCGCACCGCGAGATGCGCGATCAGAAACAGCGCCGAGTAGGCGGCGGCGTACTTGGCGAGGTCCCAGGTGATGCTCTGTTCCTGGCTGGCCTCGACCAGCACCAGCGAGATCGTCGTGATCAGGATCGCGAAACCGATCAGGATCAGCTCGGTGCCCCGGCGCGTCGACTGGACGGGGGCTGGCGCGAACCCGCCGGGGGGACTGGGAAACTGCGCCCCCGGTGATGCACTTGCGACCGACATCAGCTAGCCGTCCTGCAGTTCTGACCGGGAACCTGGGTCACGGTCGGCGCCGGGGTGGCGGTCGGAGTCGGGGGTGTGGCAGGCGCCGGAGCGGGCGGTACCTCCGCCGGGGGAACAGGCGCGGGCGGCGGCGTGGTCTCCGGGACGGGAGCCGGAGTCGGTGCCGGAGTGGTCGTGGTGGTGGACGACTCCGACTCGCAGACCGGGAGCAGATCGTTCTGGGCGAGCCGCGTCATCTGGTTGCGGACGTCGTCGAGCTTGCCCGAGGGCAGCCCGGCACGCACCTGCTCGCGGGCGGACGGCTGGAGGTCGTCGACCTCGAGGATGGTGCACCCGTTGGGTGATTCGGTCGGCGACATCAACGTCAGGTCGCCGGCATCGCTCACACAGCCGACGAGATTCGCTTCCTGCAGCGAGTAACCCAGCACCGAGCCGGGAACTCCGCGCAGCACGGTGACGCGTTCGCCGTCGGCGCCGACGTAGTAGTTGTTGCGGACCAGAGCCCGCCCCACGAAGGCAGCGACGGCGACCACGACGATCAGACCGAGCGCGAGCGCAGCCCACCACATGCGGTGACGCTTCTTCTTCGTCGGCGGTTCCTCGACCTGCGGGACGACCCGCTTCGGGGTGGCCCGCGGCGGACGCATCGCGGCGGCGCGACCCGCGGCCGTGTTGGGCGGCGGTGTGTCCTCTTCGTCGTCGGCGGAGGCCGCACCGGCGACGATGGGGTGGCTCTGCCCGTAGTCGAGGTCGATGACGTCGGCGACGACGACCGTCACGTTGTCCGGGCCGCCGCTGCGCAGGGCGAGTTCGATGAGCCTGTCGGCGCACTCGTCCTGCGAGCCCTCACGCATCGTGTTCTCGATGGTCTCGTCGCTGACCACGTCCGACAGTCCGTCGGAGCACAGCAGGTAACGGTCGCCTGCGCGCGCCTCGCGGACCGTCAGCGTCGGCTCGATCTCGTTGCCGGTGAGGGCGCGCATGATCAGCGACCGCTGCGGGTGGGTGTGCGCCTGCTCGGCGGTGATCCGTCCCTCGTCGACGAGGGACTGCACGAACGTGTCGTCCCGGGTGATCTGCGCGAGGGAGTCGTCGCGGAGCAGGTAGGCGCGGGAGTCGCCGATGTGGACCAGCCCGAGCTTGTTGCCGGAGAACAGGATTGCGGTGAGCGTGGTGCCCATGCCGTCGAGTTCGGGGTCCTCCTCGACGTGGTCGGCGATGGAGTCGTTGCCCTCCCGGGTGGCGGCCTCGAGCTTGCCGAGAAGGTCTTCGCCGGGCTCGTCGTCGTCGAGATGCGCGAGGGCCGCGATCATCAACTGCGACGCGACCTCACCGGCCGCGTGACCGCCCATGCCGTCCGCGAGCGCCAGCAGGCGGGCACCGGCGTAGACGGAATCTTCGTTGTTGGAACGGACGAGGCCACGGTCACTGCGGGCGGCATAGCGGAGGACGAGGGTCACGGGCGCAACTCGATTACCGTTTTGCCGACCCGTACAGGGGTACCGAGCGGCACGCGGACAGATGTGGTGACCTTGGCGCGATCCAGGTACGTGCCGTTGGTCGAGCCGAGGTCTTCGACGTACCAGTCGGCGCCTCGCGGGGAGAGCCGAGCGTGGCGGGTGGAGGCGTAGTCGTCGGTGAGGACGAGGGTGGAGTCGTCGGCCCGGCCGATGAGGACGGGCTGGGTGCCGAGGGTGATGCGGGTGCCGGCGAGGCCGCCCTGCGTCACCACCAGATACTTGGCCGTCTTGGTCTTACCCAGCGACGGCAGGACGTTGCCGCTGCGCGAATATCGGGGCGGCACACGGACGCCGGATCCCGCGTAGATGTCGCCGCGCAACGCCCGCAGAACGGTCCACACGAAAAGCCACAGCAGAAGCAGGAAACCTGCTCGTGTGAGTTGCAGAATCAAACCTTGCACGGCAGTCCACCTCCTTCTGTGGCGGGAACGTTCGAGGTTCCAGCGTCTTTTTCTCGCAGCATCATATGGGCAACCCGCACCCTGGGATCAGGATACGGACAGCCCACAACGATACGGAGTCCCCACCGTGTTACGTCCGACACGGGCTCCGACGCGATGTCGGTCGAGTATCGAAGCCGTCTCGGTTGGGTCTCGGTGAGGCAGTTCGGGGTCGGGTATCGGCGGAACCTACTCGGAGTCCTAACTCGGTGGTGCCTCAGAGGATTCGGACCAGAATCTCCGAATGACCCGCCCGAATGATGTCTCCGTCGGCCAGCTGCCAGTCCTGCACGGGGGCACCGTTGACGGTGGTGCCGTTGGTGGAGCCGAGGTCGGACAGCATCGCGACCTGGCCGTCCCAGCGAATGTCGATGTGGCGGCGCGACACACCGGTGTCGGGCAGGCGGAACTGTGCCTCCTGGCCGCGGCCGATGATGTTGTTGCCCTCACGAAGCTGGAAGTGGCGTCCGCTGCCGTCCTCGAGCTGCAGCGTGGCCGTGAACGTGTGGCCGTCGGGCGCGTAGGCCTGCTGCCCGTAGCCGCCCTGGTCGTAGTCGGCGTAGCCCTGCTGGTCGTACGCCTGCTGGTCGTAGCCACCCTGCTGGTAGCCGCCGCGGTCGTAACCCTGGTCGTAGCCCTGCGGCTGCTGGTACCCGGCCTCGGCGTAGGAACCGTCCGGGTAGCGGGCGGGAGCCCCCTGCTGGTCGTACGCCTGCGGGTCGTAACCCTGCTGGTAGCCACCCTGCTGGTAGTCGTAGCCGGCGTCCGCGGGCTGCTCGTAGCCGGGAGCCTGCGCACCCTGGTCGTACGCCTGGCCGTACGCGGCATCCTGGGGGTACCCGCCGCGCTGGTCGTCGGGGTACTGCTGCTGGTCGTAGCCGCCCTGCTGGTAGCCGCCGCGGTCGTAACCGTTCTGGTAGCCCTGCGGGTACCGCTGGTCCTGACCTGCATGGGCATGACCGTTGCGCGCGTACTGCGGGTCGGGATTGCGGTTGCCCGCTGGTTCGCGGCTGGGGTCGTAGCCTGAGTTCTGCGTCATGGGGCCAGCTCCTGGATTCGACGTGACGGGTACAAACGGTGCCTGTGGTCGCGGTGCGGGACCGCGTGGCGGTTCGGGTCGCCCCGGCGTGGCCGCACCTGGGCGGCCGGCATCCGGATCCACCGAACCCCGGGTGCGGAACTGCCCGGTGTGCAGTGAAGGCGACGGTTCGAACGCGACATGAATGGGACCATACGTCTGCCAGCCCTGGTCGCGAATGAAGTCTTCGAGGTGTCGGGCGAAGGCCTTGACCGTCAAGTCTCTGTCGGCGGCAAGTTCTTCGTGATCCGAGTTGTTGATGGCGATGACATAGCTGTTCGGCGCGAGCAGGTGCCCGCCGTCCAACTGCTGGATTCGGTCGGAGGCTTCCTGCTGAAGCGCGGCCTCCACCTCCTGCGGCACCACGCCGCCGCCGAAGACCCGGGCGAACGCGTCACCCACGGCTCCCTGGAGCTTCCGCTCGAAACGTTGAACTATCCCCATCGGAACCTCCTCACGGTGCCTGGCTGTCGGGTCTTCTGTCCTCGGTGCGTGGTGGCTGTGACGAGACATGTCCGTGTCGCGCCACCGCCGTGCGCGTATCCCACGGTACTGTCATTGCCTCGGGCCACGACACGGGTCTACGCCATTGCATGATATCGGTCTTTGTCTGGACGGGTGTTTTTGTAGCCTTTTCGGGCCCTGACCTGTACGAATCGTAATTTCTGGCAACCTCGTGTTAATGTTTCCGGGTCGCTCGGGCGAGTGGCGGAATGGCAGACGCGCTGGCTTCAGGTGCCAGTGTCCTTCGGGACGTGGGGGTTCAAGTCCCCCTTCGCCCACCACAAGCGATTCTTCGGAATCGCGACATCGAGGCCACGAACTCCACGAGTTCGTGGCCTTCGTGTTTTCCCACAAGGAGTGTGGGGTGGTGTATCCCCACCCCAGGGTGGCTACCGGGCGCCCCGTCGCAGCCCGACGATGGAGTAGAAGCCTCGTCGCGAACCACCGGCTCTTTCCGGACCTGAACCAGTCCTCTCGGCGGTCCGTGACGAATGACTCGAGTGTGAACCTGCCGTCCGGCTTCTTCCGCTGGGTTTCTGCGAACGTCGAGAGTGGGTTGTGTATGAGCATCAGCCAGGTCCGGGCCACCAGCTCGGCGAATGTCGGTGAGTACGTCGGTTCCGTCGCGACGACGGTGGGTGCCCTGTCGGTCGACTGGTGGTGCACTCCCGCTTTCGACGCGGTCGTGACCCTTTCCTGCGAGATCCCCTACTACCGCGGCCGGAAGGCCGTGCTGGCCTGGAACCGCCACTTCGGGTGGTCGCTCGGGGTCCACGGACTCTCGCAGGGGAACGTGCTGGTGGTCGAGGGACTCGGGTTGGGACCGGCACCGGATCCCGCGCACTGCTCGGATCGGGTCGCCGAGTTGCTCACCGAACTCGCCGACTGGGCGCCCCGTCCGGCGTCCGGACAGCCCGCCCCGCGAATCGTGCACGGCCCCGGCGCGCCCCACGCCTGATCTATAAATCTGGAACCCGTGCGTCGCGGGCGCCGACCGGCTTGGATATCGAGTATGGACGGCAGGAGAGCCCCTGATCCGCTGCGCCTCGCGGCCGGCTTCGCCGCGACCACCGGCGGTGCGTTGCAGCGTGTGATCGGATTCGGCGTCGACACGGCGCGACTCCTGCCGGGAGTGGACCCGCTGCTGGTCACCCTCGAGGAACGCGGCACCCAGACGCTCCGCAGCGCCGACGAACTCGCGGATCGGGTGCTGCACGCAGTGCTGCGGAGAGTCGTGCAGGTCGCTCTTCAGGAGGTGGACCTCACCACGATCGTGCGTGATCACGTCGACCTGGACGTGGTCGCCGAAGGCATCGACATCCAGCGCATCATCGACCGCGTCGACGTGGATGCCATCGCCGCCCGGGTGGACATCCCGCAGATTCTCGATCGCGTGGACATCGACGCCGTCGCCGCGCGGATCGACGTGGATGCGATCGTCGACCGCGTCGACGTGGACTCCGTCATCGGGCGGGTCGATCTGGTGGTGCTCGCCGACACCGTGATCGAGGGCGTGGATCTGCCGCGCATCATCCGGGAGTCGACCGACTCGATGTCCAACGAGGCGGTCCGCGGGGTGCGGACCCAGGGCATGCAGGCCGACGACGCCGTCGCCGGGTTCGTGGGCAAGTTGTTCGGGCGCGGGCACGAACCGGACGATGCATGAGCACGCCGGCGCATCGCGCGGCCGGGATCGTGACCCGCGGTCTGGCAGCGGGCATCGACCTGGCGGTCGTCCTGGCCGTGATGGGCGGCATCTATGTCGGAGTGTTGTTCCTCCGGTTGCTGTTCTCGCCGCAGGAATTCTCGTTCCCCGATGCCAATGCCGTGCTCTCCGTGACCTTGTTCATCGGCGTGTCGGTGCTGTACCTGACGGCGTGCTGGGCCGTGAGCGGCCGCACCGTCGGTGCCGTGACGATGGGGCTGCGGGTGGTCAGCCGCAACGGTGAACTGATCGGCTGGCTGCGGGCCCTTCTCCGGGCGGTGCTGTGCGTGATGTTCGGGTTCGGATTGTTCTGGGCGGCAGTCGACGGCCGGCGGCGGTCACTGCAGGACATCCTGTTGCGGACCGCAGTCGTCTACGACTGGGAGCCGGATCTGCACGCCGTCGAGCCGGAGACCTGATGCCTGCCTAGCATGGGGTCATGTACGCGGAGCGGCGGTCGGTGTTCCCCGGCGCTGTGGTGTGGCAGAAGACCGCAGCCGGGGGTGAGGCGGCCATCCTGCCCGACGGTTGCATGGACCTCATCTGGATGGACGGTGACGTCGTCGTGGCCGGCCCCGACTCCCGGCCGTATCTGAACCGCAGCCGCGAGGGCGACCGCTACGTCGGATTACGCTGTTCCCCAGGATCTCTCCCGGATCTTCTGGCGACGCCGGCAGAGGAGCTGGCCAACCTTCGGGTGCCGCTCGCCGAGGTGCTGACGGACCGCGCCACCACTGATTTTCTCGGCAGGATCGCGGACGCCGCCGACCCCGGCCGGGTGCTCGAGGACTTCGCGAGGTCGCGCCGGATCCTCGGGCCGCCGCCGGACGGCCGGATCCCCGCGATCGTGCGACTTCTGGAGCAGCAGGCATCTGTCAGCGAGGTGGCGGACCGGATCGGTGTCGGCGAGCGCCAACTGCACCGCCTGTGCCGACGGCAGTTCGGTTACGGGCCGAAGATGCTGGCCCGGATCCTTCGGTTGCAATCGGCACTGGGGCTGGCGGGTGCTTCCATCCCCGCAGCTCAGGCGGCCGGCATGGCGGGGTTCGCCGATCAGGCCCACCTGATCCGTGAGGCACACGAGTTGACCGGCCGCACGTTCGGTCAGCTGGTCACGGTGTGAGCGCGGCAAATAGGTCGACGGGGTTGCCGTCGGGATCGTCGACGGTGGCGTAACGCTGTCCCCACGGTGCGTCCCACGGCTTCTTCCGACCGTTGTAGCCGTCGCCCGTGAACTCGTCGAACAGCGTGTCGACGTCGGCGGCGGTTCCGCAGTCGAAGGCGAGTGCGATGCGATGCCCGCCGGCGGGTTCGGTCCAGTCGGGTGTGAACGAGCGGATGGTCTCGACCGTGTCCCACAGCAGGCGGATCCCACCGGGAAACTCGAATTCGACGTGCGGCGCCTGATCGGCGTCGGCGGGAATGTCGAGTCCGAGCCGCCGGTAGAACGCGAGCGACGTGGGCAGGTCGTGGACGACCAGTTCGATGGCACTGAATGTTGCGGTCATACCGAGAACGCTAACGACCTCAGGCGGACCCGCATTGAAGGTTTCGGACATCGAGCACCGGAGTCCGATTTCTTCAATCACCCGTGCGGTGGAGCGGGGATGCTGGGAGTCATGACCACCGAATCAACCCATGTCAGTGTGTTCATCGCTCGGACCGCCGCCGACGTGTACGCCTACGCGAGCGACCCCGCCAACCTCCCCGCCTGGGCGGCCGGCCTGAGCACCAACATCACCCGGGACGGCGACCGCTGGCTCGCGGACTCCCCGATGGGACAGGTCGCCGTGACCTTCGCACCCGCCAACGACTACGGCGTCCTCGACCACGACGTCACCCTCCCGGGCGGCGACACCGTCTACAACCCCGTGCGCGTCATCCCCGACGGCGACCACAGCGAAGTCGTCTTCACCATCCGGCGACGCGACGGCGTCACCGCCGAAGAATTCGCGCAGGACGCAGCAGCCGTCACCGCCGACCTACAGAGGTTGAAGGGGCTGCTGGAGGCGTGAGGGGGCGCGGGCCTTCGCGTTTGCACACCGATTGGTCAAACGCGCTGCAATTGCGGGTGCAGCTGACTGAATCGTGGGCGGATGTAGGTAAGTGGTCGCGATTTCAGACCCGTTCCGGACGACCTTCGACCACGGCCGACGCCGCCGCGGACACCCCGGTCGTACGCCGCCCGGGTGTCCGGTCCCAGCCGGCTGTGATCGATGACGATCCCCATGCCCAGATGTTCGTCGTAGGGGATGGTCTCGACGCCCCACACCTGTCCGCCCAGGTACTCGCGGAGGAGGTCGACGTCCACCTGCCAGCCGGTGGCGTCCTGATTCGACACGGTGACGACGGTGCGGGCGAGCCCGGGTTCACCGAGCGTGTTACCGATCGACTGCAACCCGGAGCGGAGGCGGTTGAACGCGTCCGCCCGGCACGGCACGACGAGGACGATGGGCGACGGAGTAGCCAGGAGCGGCGCGAGGTACGCGGCACGCAACCGATGGCCGAGGTCGTGGACGGCACTCACTCCGCGAGCGCGCAGCGACTCTGTGAGAGTGTGGAATTCACCGTCCGACGCGGTCCGATTCCCGATGCGGCTCAGGATGCGGGTCCCGGCACTCGTGCGGGAGCAGTACCCGTCGAACACGTCGTCCGCGACGGGGCCGGCCGCCACCAGTTGCTCGAGGCCGCTCACGGAGAGCACGGCATCGGCGCCGCGTTCGGCGACGTCGCCGCCCGCGGGTGTCGCGTCGACGGCCACGACCGCGCCGCCGCGAGCTGCCGCGGTGTTGGCGAGCCCCAGCGTCGTCGTGGTTGCGCCGGCTCCGCCGCACGCCCCGAGGACGAGGGTGGACACCGGAAGTGCGTGCAGCAGTTGGTCGGTCACTTCGCGTCTCCAATGGATGTGATGTACGTGCGACCGTCGCGGTCGGCGGTGGTCACGACCTGCTCGTACTTCTTCGTCGACCCGTCCGGACGCAGTTCCGACAGCGTCACCGCGTAGCGGCCGGGTTCGGTTTCGGTGATGGCGAGGCAGTGCTCGGTGCCCGCGGGCACCGACTCGATGCCGCCCTGGATGGACTCGGCGGACCCCAGCGGCGCGTCGGGGGCGACCACCTCGCGGGCTTTCGTGCCACTGCGTGCGACGTAGTACGCGTGGTCGAAGGCCAGGATCGCGGCGACGCCGCCGGACGTCCCGCCGGGACCGTTGCCGACAGCCGTCGAGCCGTCGCGGGATTCGACGCACCAGCCGGAATCTGTAGCGGCGACGGGAGTTCCGCTCGCATCATCGGACGTCGAGGCGAACACGGCGGCCACACCGGCGAGGACGGCGAGCGCCGCGGCGGCGCCCGCGACCACGAGCCTCTGATTACCGCGAACAGGTGGTGCGGGATCAGGCTCGTCGCCCGCGGTCAGCCACGTCGGAGCCGGGGGTTGCTGCTCGGGTTCCGCGGCGGGAGCCGTCGGCCTCGGTGCCGGGGCCGACGCGAACGGCGGGAACCAGTGCGAGAAGCGGTCGAGGGGTGCCCTGTTCGGCGGTTCTGTCACAGTTGAATCCTCCACACCTCATTCCCTCGCGCGGAGCCGACCCCGGGCGGGCTCCGCGCGAGGGATTCGGATCACACGTGCAGCGTCGCCTGGCTGCGCACGTTCACACCGCCGATCGTGGTGGTGGCCGGACCGCTGTCGGTCGACTGCAGCTGCGGCAGTTGCGGTGCGGGCAGGGACGCGATCGTCCGAACCAGCTCCCCGAACGCCGGGTACCGGTGGGCCGCATCCGTGATCGCGGCGGCGACGGGTGTGACGTCGACGGGCGCAGACCAATTGGTGGGGTGCTCGGCGTGGGAATCGGCCGAGAACGCGGAGACGGTGGCCGCCGTCGGCGAGGACGGGTCGACGGCGATGCCCGCGGTGCCGGTGGCGTTGCCGACGCGCCAGCCGATGGTGCCGACGTAGCCCTCGGGGTTGCCGTACTGGCGTCCGTTGACGGCCACGGGCACCGCGCCGACCAGTGTGTCGACGGCGGCGTTCACCTCGACGACCGGCTTCGGCACCGGAAGTATGGGGGCGACGGGTGCCTGGTGTGCCTTCGGCATGTCGTCGGGGTCGATCCACACGGTCGCCGGCCGGGCGGCCGGTGCCTCGTCGACGGCTCCCTCGGCGGCGGGCGCTGCCAGGTCGGGAGCAGCAGGCACGACCGTCTCGACACCCGGCACCGCCAGCGGAGCCTGCGGGGGAGCGGGCGGTGCCGCGGCCGGAGCGGCCGGGTCGGTGACGCCCGGCTGCGACGTGGTGGGCGGTGTCGTCGGGACCGTCACGTCGGGCTGCGACGTGGTGGGCGTGGCCGAGGGGTCGGTGACGCCCGGCTGCGACGTGGACGGCGGGGTGGTCGGAGCGGCGTGTGCCGTCGCGGCGCCGAGCAGTGCTGCGGCGGACACCGAAACAGCGGCTGCCAGAGCGTGCATGCGGATTCTCAAGTCTTTCACTCCCGAAGTCGAATGGACATGGTGATCGAACGGACTGGTGCTGACGAAGCAAACGCAAGAGTGGTGCAGTTCAGAGGCACCGAAAGAGGGAAGCGAACACAGCAGAATGCCTCCACCGACCAGGTGGATGTGTTGTTTCCCCGATGAGATACGTCCGTGCTGCCGGCACACTGCCGCAGCCGTCGTCCACCGCCCCCATGACCGCCCCCGGTTCTTTCTCGTCCCCCTACGGCGGCAAAGTACCAGACGGGCAAGCGTTCCCGCGCCCCCGCATTCCGGTCAGGCCAGGCCCGCGGCCAGCTTCACCGACAGATCGCGCAGCGGACGGAGACGGCCGGTCATCGCGACGGAGGACATGGCGCGCGATCCACGCACCAGCCGCCGCGTCGCGGGCCGCCGCGTACGGTCGTACCGGCGCAGCGCGGTGTGAATGTCGGTGTCGGCGGTGAGGAATCGGCCGAGCGCGACCGCGTCGACGAGGGCCTCGCAGGCGCCCCGGCCGAGGTTCGGCGCCATCGCGTGGGCCGCGTCGCCGAGCAGGGCCGCGTTGCCCGCCACGTACGACGGCAGCGCGGGCGACTCGTACAGGTCGTGGTGGAGCATCGCGTCGGGAGTGGCGGCATCCAGTACTGCCCGGACGTCTGCGTGCCAGTTCCCGAACCGTGACCGGAGGTAGTCGAGGCCGCCGGGGTGGCCTGCGTCGGTGCGGACGCACGCGAACCAGTTGACGAGATCGCCGTCGCGCGGGGTGATGCCGAAAAGTGCGTCCGTGTCCCAGGTTTCGCTGACGGTGTCGCGATGGCCGGGCACCCACCCGCGCCAGGCGGTCGCGCCTACGTACCGTGGCTCGAACTTCTCGCCGAACAGTTGTCGGCGGGTCGGGCTGCGCAGACCGTCCGCACCGATCACGACGTCGTGGTCCGTCAGCGCGTCGAGGGCGGGTGCCGGTGTGCCGAACGAGATCATGCCGTCGGGCAGGGCCTCGGCCAGTGTGGCCAGCAGAGCGGGCCGAGACAGCAGGTAGGCGGTGCGGTTGCGGTTGTCGATGGTGCCGATCACGGATCCGTCGGGGCGCAGGAGCGAACCGCGGTGCTGGGGTGATCCCAGCGTGCGAACCCGATCACCTGCGCCGATCGCGTCCAGCGCGTCGAGGGCCTGCGGCCACATGCCGAGTGCGGTGCCCGACGTGGGCAGGGTGTCGGCACGCTCGTAGACATCGACGTGCCAGCCGGCGCGGGACAGGTAGCGGGCGACGGCGAGTCCGCCGATGCCGCCGCCGAGGACTGCTGCGGAGTGCGTCACGACCACCAGACTACTACGGGTGTAGTGAATTTACTACCGTTGTAGTGTCGGGGTATGGCAGACAAACGGGAGCAGGTGCTCGACGCCGCCATCGAGCTGCTCGGCACGAAAGGCGTCCGGGCTCTCACCCATCGGGGTGTCGACGAGCTGGTCGGAATGCCGCAGGGGTCGACGTCCAACTACTTCCGTAGCCGGGGCGCGCTGCTCGAGGGGATCGTCACACGGCTCGTCGAACGTGACCGGGAGGACTGGCAGAAGTTCGCGCACCTCCGGCCCGACAGCAGAGACGCACTGGTCGAGGCGCTGGTTGCCTTCGTGAGTTTCTCCACTGGTCCGGACCGCGTGCGCACGAGTGCCCGCTACGCGCTCTTCGTCGAGGCGTCCGTGACACCGGGCTTGGACGCGAAGATCGGGTCGGCGCGCCGAGTGCTCGTAGAATGGGGCGCGGACATGCTGGAACTCGTGGGATCGAGGAACCCGGCTTCCGACGCAGTGGTGATCACCGACTACCTGGACGGTGTAATCCTTCATCAACTCACCGTCCCGGATCTCGATTTCGATCCGACTGCGGGAATTACAGCGGTGCTCGGCGCGCTCACTTAACATGTACTCAGTGCAGTCGGACGAGGTCCGCCCTCGACAATGCCCAGTTCAGAGGGTGAATAGGCCAACCTAAGTTGTGTTTCGTCGGGGGTTCTGAATTATCGTTTTCGTTACACGTTGGACCCACGAAAGTCCGACCCGACCGAAAAGCCACGTCGCCCGGTGCGAGGACCACACCCAGCGTGCTGCAAAAGGGCGATAGCCGATCGGTGGTGCCGATCACGTCGTGACGGCACCTGCTTTGCAAGTTGATGGCCATCAGCGCTGCTGGTCGTCGGTGCATCTTTTGGCATACGAAGGCTAGGTATGAAGCAACTTCCAGGCCCCCAGGGGCTGTATCACCCGTCGAACGAGCACGATTCCTGTGGTGTCGCGTTCGTCGTGGACATGAAGGGCCGCCGCAGCAGGGACATCGTCGAGAAGGCGATCACCGCGCTGGTGAACCTCGAGCACCGTGGTGCCGCGGGCTCCGAACCCAACACGGGTGACGGCGCCGGCATCCTCCTCCAGGTCCCGGACAAGTTCTTCCGCGCCGTGGTCGACTTTCCGCTGCCCGCGGAAGGCACGTACGCCACCGGCATCGCGTTCCTGCCGCAGAGCAAGGCCGACGCGCAGCGCGCAGCCGACGCCGTCGAGAAGATCGTCGAGAGCGAGGGCCTGAAGGTCCTCGGCTGGCGTGAGGTCGCCACCGACGACTCGTCGCTCGGCGCACTGGCCCGCGACGCCATGCCGACGTTCCGGCAGATCTTCATCGGCAGCGAGAACGACGCCCTCACCGGACTCGACCTAGAGCGTCGCGCCTACGTGGTCCGTAAGCGCACCGAGCACGAGCTGGGCAGCGAAGGCGCCGGCAAGGACGGCCCCGGTCGCGAGACCGTGTACTTCCCCAGCCTGTCGAGCCAGACGTTCGTCTACAAGGGCATGCTGACCACCCCGCAGCTCAAGGGTTTCTACCTGGACCTGCAGGACGAGCGGCTCGAGTCGGCCCTCGGCCTCGTGCACTCGCGCTTCTCCACCAACACGTTCCCGTCGTGGCCGCTGGCCCACCCGTTCCGGCGCGTGGCCCACAACGGTGAGATCAACACCGTCACCGGCAACGAGAACTGGATGCGTGCCCGTGAGGCGCTCATCGACAGCGACATCTTCGGCGGGTCAGGAGAGGTTGGGCCCGGCAAGGATCGGCGCAGCCAGCTGGAGAAGATCTTCCCGGTCTGCACGAACGGCGCCAGCGACACCGCGCGGTTCGACGAGGTGCTCGAGATGCTGCACCTCGGTGGCCGCAGCCTGCCGCACGCCGTGCTGATGATGATCCCGGAAGCCTGGGAACGGCACGAGAGCATGGACCCCGCACGGCGGGCGTTCTACCAGTACCACTCGTCGCTCATGGAGCCGTGGGACGGACCGGCGTCGGTGTGCTTCACCGACGGCACCGTCATCGGTGCCGTCCTGGACCGCAACGGCCTGCGTCCCTCGCGCCTCTGGGTGACCGACGACGGCCTCGTCGTCATGGCCTCCGAGGTCGGCGTCCTGCCGATCGACCCCGCCACCGTCGTGAAGAAGATCCGGCTGCAGCCCGGCCGCATGTTCCTCGTCGACACGGCCGAGGGCCGCATCATCAGCGACGACGAGATCAAGTCGGAACTGGCCGCCGAGCACCCCTACCAGGAGTGGCTCGACCAGGGTCTGACCCACATGGACGACCTGCCGGACCGCCCGTACACCTACATGTCGCACGAACGCGTCGTGCTGCGTCAGCTGATGTTCGGGTACACCAACGAAGAGGTCAACCTCCTCGTCAAGCCGATGGCGCTCTCCGGCGCCGAGGCGCTCGGCTCCATGGGTACCGACACCCCGATCGCCGTGCTGTCCTCGCGGTCGCGGATGCTGTTCGACTACTTCTCGCAGCTGTTCGCGCAGGTCACGAACCCGCCGCTCGACGCCATCCGCGAGGAGGTCGTCACCAGCCTCGGCGGCACCATCGGTCCCGAGCACGACCTGCTGCACCCCACCGCGGAGTCCTGCCGGCAGATCTTCCTGCCGCAGCCGATCCTGCACAACGACGACCTGTCGAAGCTCATTCACGTCAACGACGACGGCGAATTCCCGAACTTCCGCAGCGTCATCGTCCGCGGTCTGTACCCGGTCGCGGAGGGCGGCGCGGGCCTGCGCAAGGCCCTCGACGACGTCCGCTACCAGGTGTCGGAGGCCATTGCCGGCGGTGCGCGCCTCGTCGTCCTGTCCGACCGTGAGTCGAACGAGACGTACGCGCCCATCCCGTCGCTGCTGCTGACGTCGGCCGTGCACCACCACCTGGTGCGTGAGAAGACCCGCACCAAGGTCGGCCTCATCGTCGAGGCCGGCGACGCCCGCGAGGTGCACCACATGGCGCTCCTCATCGGCTTCGGTGCGGCAGCGGTCAACCCGTACATGGCGTTCGAGACCGTCGACGAGGCGGTGCAGAACAACGAACTGCAGGGCGTCAGCCTCGACAAGGCCATCCAGAACTACATCAAGGCCGCGGGCAAGGGTGTGCTCAAGGTGATGTCCAAGATGGGCATCTCCACCCTGGCGTCCTACACCGGCGCTCAGCTGTTCCAGGTCATCGGCCTGTCGCAGGAACTGGTCGACGAGTACTTCACCGGCTTGCAGTCCAGCCTCGGCGGCATCGGTCTCGACCAGATCGCCGCCGATGTCGCGGTGCGCCACTCCAACGCGTACCTGGACCGTCCCGAGGAGCGCGCGCACCGCGAGCTCGAGGTGGGCGGCGAGTACCAGTGGCGTCGCGAGGGCGAGTACCACCTGTTCAACCCGGACACGGTGTTCAAGCTGCAGCACTCCACGCGCACCGGGCAGTACGAGGTGTTCAAGGAGTACACGAAGCTGGTCGACGACCAGTCCGAGCGCCTCGCAGCGTTGCGCGGCCTCTTCGAGTTCAAGAAGGGCGTGCGCGAGCCCGTCCCGCTGGACGAGGTCGAGCCCGCCACCGAGATCGTCAAGCGCTTCTCGACGGGTGCGATGAGCTACGGCTCCATCTCCGCCGAGGCGCACGAGACCCTCGCCATCGCCATGAACCGCCTCGGCGGCCGGTCCAACTCCGGTGAGGGCGGCGAGAGCCCGGCCCGCTTCACCCCGGACGAGAACGGCGACTGGCGGCGGTCCGCGATCAAGCAGGTCGCGTCGGGACGCTTCGGTGTCACGTCGCACTACCTGACCAACTGCACCGACATCCAGATCAAGATGGCGCAGGGAGCGAAGCCCGGTGAGGGCGGCCAGCTGCCGGCGCACAAGGTGTACCCGTGGGTGGCCGAGGTCCGGCACTCCACGCCCGGCGTCGGGCTGATCTCGCCGCCGCCGCACCACGACATCTACTCGATCGAGGATCTCGCGCAGCTGATCCACGACCTGAAGAACGCCAACCCGCAGGCGCGGATCCACGTGAAGCTGGTGTCCGAGGTCGGTGTCGGCACCGTCGCCGCCGGTGTGTCGAAGGCACACGCGGACGTCGTGCTGATCTCCGGTCACGACGGTGGCACCGGTGCCACCCCGCTGACGTCGATGAAGCACGCGGGCGCCCCGTGGGAGCTCGGCCTCGCCGAGACCCAGCAGACGCTGCTGCTCAACGGTCTGCGCGACCGCATCGTCGTGCAGGTCGACGGCCAGCTCAAGACGGGCCGCGACGTCATGGTCGCCGCGCTGCTCGGCGGCGAGGAGTTCGGTTTCGCGACCGCTCCGCTGGTGGTGTCGGGCTGCATCATGATGCGGGTCTGTCACCTCGACACCTGCCCCGTGGGTGTCGCCACGCAGAACCCGGTTCTGCGCAAGCGGTTCAGCGGCAAGCCGGAGTTCGTGGAGAACTTCTTCCTCTTCATCGCCGAAGAGGTGCGAGAGCTCCTCGCCGAGCTCGGCTTCCGCACCCTCGACGAGGCCGTCGGACAGGTCGACGTCCTCGACACCACGAAGGCGCTCGAGCACTGGAAGGGCAGCAAGGCCGGCAACCTCGACCTGTCGCCGATCCTGCACGAGACCGAGTCGGCGTTCATGGACCAGGACCTGTACTGCACAGGCACCCAGGACCACGGCCTCGACAAGGCACTCGACCAGCAGCTGATCGTCCAGAGCCGCAACGCTCTCGACAAGGGCCAGAAGGTCACGTTCGAGTCGCCGATCACCAACGTCAACCGCACGGTCGGCACCATGCTCGGCCATGAGGTGACGAAGGCGTACGGCGGCGAGGGCCTGCCGGACAACACGATCGACATCACGTTCACCGGTTCGGCCGGTAACAGCTTCGGCGCGTTCGTCCCCAAGGGCATGACTCTGCGCCTGCACGGCGATGCCAACGACTTCGTCGGCAAGGGCCTGTCCGGTGGACGCCTCGTGGTGCGTCCGCCGCTGGAGACCGCCCCCGGCTTCGTCGCCGAGGACAACATCATCGGCGGCAACGTGATCCTGTTCGGTGCCACGAGCGGTGAGGCTCTGCTCCGCGGTGTCGTCGGCGAGCGATTCGCGGTCCGCAACTCCGGCGCCACCGCGGTGGTGGAGGGAGTCGGCGACCACGGTTGCGAGTACATGACCGGCGGAAAGGTCGTCATCCTCGGTGCGACGGGACGTAACTTCGGCGCCGGCATGTCCGGTGGTGTCGCGTACGTCTACAACCCGGACAAGGTGTTCGAGGACAACCTCAACACGGAACTGGTGGATCTCGAGGACCTGACGGGTGACGACTTCACCTGGCTGAAGTCCGCCATCGAGCGTCACCGCGACGAGACGGGCTCGGAGGTTGCCGCGCGCATCCTGTCCGACTGGTCGCAGCAGGTCAACCATTTCGCGAAGGTGATGCCCCGCGATTACAAGAAGGTGCTCTTGGCCATCGAGGCCGCGAAGAAGGATGGAAAGAACGTGGACGAGGCAGTGATGGAGGCAGCTCGTGGGTGATCCAAGCGGCTTCCTGAAGCACACGTCACGCGAACTTCCGGTTCGCCGGCCGGTGCCGTTGCGCCTGCTCGACTGGAACGAGGTCTACGAGGAGTTCTCGCCGGACACCCTGAAGACTCAGGCCAGCCGGTGCATGGACTGCGGTATCCCGTTCTGCCACAACGGCTGTCCGCTGGGGAACCTGATTCCCGAGTGGAACGACCTGGTGTACCGGGACCGGTGGCACGACGGCATCGAGCGTCTGCACGCGACCAACAACTTCCCGGAGTTCACCGGGCGGCTGTGCCCCGCACCCTGTGAGGCGTCGTGCGTCCTGGGCATCAACCAGGACCCCGTCACCATCAAGCAGGTCGAGGTCGAGCTCATCGACCGCGCCTTCGACGAGGGCTGGGTCAAGCCGGTGCACCCGACGCGGTCGACGGGCAAGAAGGTCGCCGTCGTCGGTTCCGGTCCCGCGGGTCTCGCTGCAGCGCAGCAGCTGACGCGCGCCGGGCACATGGTCACCGTGTTCGAGCGGGCCGACCGCATCGGCGGGCTCCTGCGGTACGGCATCCCCGAGTTCAAGATGGAGAAGCGGCACATCGACCGCCGTCTCGACCAGATGAACTCCGAGGGCACCGTCTTCAAGACGGGTGTCAACGTGGGCGTCGACATCACCGCGGACGCACTGCGCGAGCAGTTCGACGCCGTGGTCCTGGCCGGCGGTGCCACCGAGGCCCGCGACCTGCCGATCCCCGGCCGCGAGCTGGACGGCATCCACCAGGCGATGGAGTTCCTGCCGATCGCCAACCGCGTGCAGCTCGGCGACCTGGAGAAGCCCACCATCACCGCGGAAGGCAAGAAGGTCGTCATCATCGGCGGCGGCGACACCGGCGCGGACTGCCTAGGCACCTCGCACCGTCAGGGTGCCGAGAGCGTTCACCAGTTCGAGATCATGCCGAGACCGCCCGAGACCCGCGCCGAGCACACCCCGTGGCCGACGTACCCGCTGATGTATCGGGTCGCGTCCGCGCACGAGGAGGGCGGCGAACGCCTCTTCTCCGTGAACACGGAACGGTTCGTCGGTGTCGACGGCAAGGTGACCGCGCTGAAGGCCCACGAGGTCGAGATGAAGTCGGGTCGCTTCGAGAAGGTGGAGGGTTCGGACTTCGAGCTCGAGGCCGACCTCGTGCTGCTGGCGATGGGCTTCGTCGGACCCGAGAAGCCGGGCCTGCTCACCGATCTCGGCGTCGACCTCAACGAGCGCGGCAACGTCGCCCGCTCCGCGAAGTGGGCCACCAACGTCGACGGCGTCTTCGTGGCCGGCGACATGGGACGTGGTCAGTCGCTGATCGTGTGGGCCATCGCCGAGGGTCGCTCCGCGGCCGCCGCGGTCGATGCGTACCTCGAGGGCGAGTCGGCGCTGCCGTCTCCGATCGAGACCACCACCGCCCCGCAGCGGTAGCTGTAACTGCTCGTACAATCCGCACCCCGGTAGGTTTTCCTACCGGGGTGTCGGTTTATCGTGCGGGGGTCACGTTCGGTCGGTAACGTTCATTTACCGATCGTGCATCTTTAGGTCACGTCGCCCTGGCAGCATCCCGTCTGCAGGACGGCGAAGGGGAGAACAGGTTGAGGCCATGGCAATGAAACGGGTTATTGCATTTCTGACCGCAGTGGCTGCTGCGGCAGCCATCCCGGTGGTATCGGGTGTGGTGGGCACGAGCGCAGTAGCGAACGCGGACCCCTGCCCGAGTCTGTACGTGGTCGCGATTCCTGGGACGTGGGAAACGTCCACCAAGGACAATGTCAGGCCGACGCCGGGTCTGTTGTCCGCGGTGACGAACGGTCTGCCGTCGTCGATCCGCACCGACTACGTCACGTACGCCGCCACGGCCTTCCCGTGGGAGTCCGAGGTGTACGGGCGCTCGAAGGCGCAGGCGGTCAGCAATGCCAAGGGCATGCTGTCGTCGATGTCGCAGCAGTGCCCCGACACCAAGCTGTCGATCATCGGTTACAGCCAGGGCGCCGACGCCGCAGGTGATCTCGCTGCGGAGATCGGCACCGGCCTCGGTGTCGTCCCCGCCGACAAGATCGCGGCCGTCGGACTCGTCTCCGATCCGCGGCGGTCGCCGACCGACGCCCTCGTCGGACCTCCCGTCGCCGGCAGCGGCGCCGGTGGTCCCCGCATCGGCGGGTTCGGCTGGGTCAGCCAGAACACCCGGACCTTCTGCGCGTACGGCGACCTGTACTGCTCCACGCCGAAGGAAGACTTCGTGACCAGGCTCGCCGGATTCCTCGCGCAGACGTCGGATCCGACGCCGACGCTGTTCGGCCGCTACCAGCAGGAAGCGCTCGCGATCTGGAACGACATCCTCGCTGTCGGCGGTGTGCCGGCCCTGATGGCTCAGCTGGACGAGCAGTCCAACGAGAGGCGCATCGACGAGTTGGAGCAGTTCTACAAGTCGCAGGCTCACCAGGACTACACCCGCTACGCCGTCGACGGATCGGGCACGCCCGCCACGGCGTGGCTGAGGAACTGGTTGCGCGACATCGCGTGAGTTCGGCCGACGGCGGCAGGGGATGATGTCCGACGTGACTGACACCTCTGCCGCCGTCGTCGGCTACGACGCCTTCGTGACCGTCCGGTGGTCCGACATGGACGCCTTCCAGCACATCAACCATGCGCGGATGGTGACGTTGCTCGAGGAGGCCCGGATCGACTGGCTGCTCAGCGAGGGCAGTGAGAACTCGTCGCTCATCACGAGCGCATTCATCGCCGACATCCACGTGAAGTACCGGGGACAGTTGCGGCACTCCGACAGTCCCCTGCGGATCACGATGTGGATCGCGAAACACCGGGCGGTCGACTTCACCATCGGTTACGAGGTGCGGGGTGCGCGTACTCCGATCACCGACCCGCCTGCCGTCACCGCCACCACTCAGATGGCCGTCGCGGATGTCGATGCCCAGCGGCTACGCCGCATCACCGCCACCGAGCGCGAGTACCTGACCCGCTGGTCCCGCACGTGAGTGCGAAAGTGTCCGGCACGCTTTCCCACTCACGTGCGGAGGTCGTCGGGGGCCGGTAGGGGACTGTCCGGGTCGAGGACCGCGCCGCGGCTGCGCATCGTGGTGTCGACTAGCGCCCACGCCCACGCGGCCAGCTGTTCGGTCAACGCGCCGACGTCGGTGCTGCCCGGGCGGTCGATCCACTCGGCGGACACCGACTCGACCATCCCGATCAGCGCATTGGCCAGTGGTGTCGCGGTGGCGGCGGCGCCGAGGGCGTCCAGGTAGGGGTGGAGCATGTCGGAGACCGCGGTGCTGATGGCCCGCCGCACCTCTCCGGCCGCGGGGGAGAACGACGTCAGGTAGCGGTACAGGTTGGCGTGTTCGGTGACCCAGTCGAGGTGGGTGCGGGCGGCGCGGGTGAGGATGGCGCGCGGTGCGCCGTCGACGGTGATCACGGGCGCGTATTCGAGGAGCATCATCGCCGCGACCCGCCGGGCGACGGCGTTCTTGAGGTCGGTGCTGTCGTCGAAGTGCCGGTAGATGCGGGTTCGCGCGACCTCGGCGTACACGGCCATCGTTGCGACCGACACGTCGGGGCCTTCTTCGTCGATGGCGACGAGTGCTCGTTCGACGAACTCCGAGCGCCGCTTCTCGCGTTGGCCGCGCCACCGGGCAGCGCGCCCGTCACCGGCGTCTTGCTGGGGTTTTGTCATCGAATCGAATCGTAGTCTTCCCTGTCGCTGCGTTTCCGTATACCGTCGACAGTATGCGGTACATAGATGTACCACACACTCTTCGCCTCGGACGTCGACACGTTGGGATATCCGTCTTGTCCATTCAGCTCTGCCTGTCCGGCCCCCGCAGCCCCGGGCGTTCGCCGATCGGCTTACGCAGCACCACGGTCATCGTCGTTCCGCCCGCGATGGCGTTCGAGTACCTCGGTGATCCGGACACCGTAGCCGGTGCGATCTCGCTGCCGTCCCGCGCCCGGGTGGTCGCGTCGGATCCGGGCCGCCGGCTCGTCGTCGAGGCCGATCACGGCGTGCACGGATCGGTCTGGACATTCGACGCGCTCAGCCCGGACGAAACGGCGCTCACCGTCGACTTCCGCTACCACCGTCCCGGCAGACCGGCCGGACAACTGCTCGGCGGTGTGGCCGCACCGGTGGTGTGGCAGGCGCTGCGACGCGCACAGGTGACGTTGAAGCACCGGATCGAAACCCTCTACCACGAGCCCGCCGACCCGGCCTGTATCGATCGAAGGAGAGCATGACGTGGCATTCTCGGCAGCGGGCAAGACGGTCCTGATCACCGGGGCGGCAATGGGGATGGGACGTCTCTTCGCCCGCCTCGCCGCCGCCGACCACGCGGGCACGGTGGTGTTGTGGGACATCGACGCCGACGCGCTCGAATCCACGGCGCAGGAAGTGCGCGAATCGGGGTGCACCGTCAGCGCACACGTCGTCGACGTCGCCGACCTCGATTCCGTCCGCGCGGCGGCCGCCGAGGTGCGGGGTGCGTTCGGTCGTCCCGACGTGCTCGTCAACAACGCCGGTGTGGTGCGCGGCAAGTACTTCTGGGATCACGACCACGAGTCGGACACGAAATTCGTGATGGACGTCAACACACTCGCGCCGATGTACGTGACCAACGAGTTCCTGCGCGCCATGATCGAGGACCGCGGCCGGGACTGCCGCATCGTGAACATCGCCTCGGCCGCGGGGACCGTGGCGACACCGAGGATGGCCGTCTATGCGGCGTCGAAGTGGGCTGTCCTGGGCTGGAGCGATTCGCTGCGACTCGAACTGGTCCAGGCCGGTCACGGGCATGTCAAGGTCACCACCGTGTGCCCGAGCTACATCTCCACCGGCATGTTCGACGGTGTGAAGAATCCCCTGTTCGCCCCGATCCTCAGCCCGGAGGACGTCACGGCCCGGTCCTGGCGGGCGATGAAACAGGGGAAGCCGCTGCTGATGCTGCCGCGGTCGCTGTATCTGTCGCGGGTGGCGAAAGCCGTCCTGCCCGTACGTGCCTGGGACCGTCTGGCCGACCGGCTCGGTGTGTACCACAGCATGGACGCCTACACCGGCCGGGTGCAGGCCCCCACCCCCTGACGGTTCGGATCAGCCGAGGTCGAAGCGGGCGCCGAGCCGCATGCTGCCCGGGGCCAGGCGGCTCAGCGCCCGCCCGAACTTGGCCTCGGGCGTGACGGGGACGACGGCCTTGTTGTGCTTGACGGCCCTCACGATCTGCGTCGCCACCCGGTCAGGGGTGAAACCGCGTCTGCGGTAGAGCTTGTCGGCCCGGTCCCGCATCTTCGCCTGGTCCTCCGGTGTGGCTCCGGCGAAGTCGGTGGCCTTGACGATGTTGGTGTGGACAAGTCCGGGACAGATCGCGCTGACGCCGATGCCATGGTTCACCAATTCCGCACGGAGACAGTCCGACAGCATGAACACCGCGGCCTCGCTCGTCGCGTACGCGGTGAGCCGCTTCTGCGGCGTGAAGGCCGCGGCGGACGACAGGTTGACGATGTGCCCACCGGTTCCGCGGTCGATCATCTGCTGGGAGAACGCGCGAGAGCCGTAGACGACACCCCAGAAATTCACGTCCATCACCCGCTCGAAATCCTTCTGCGGGGTCTTCGTGAACGTGCCCGAGTATCCGATCCCGGCGTTGTTGACCACGATGTCGGGGGTGCCGTGCTCGGCCTGCACCTGCTCCGCGAAGCGCTGCACCTCGTCCTCCACCGCGACGTCCACCTGATAGGCGTGGGAGCCGCCACCGAAGATGGCCACCGCACCACCGCCCTTTATCTGGGCGGAGTTGATGAGATCGGAGGTCTGCTGCGCGGATTCGAGATCGCGGTCGGCGACCACCACGACGGCACCCTCGGACGCGAACGCCAGCGCCGTCTCGCGGCCGATCCCGCTGCCACCGCCGGTGATCACGACGAGGGTGCCGTCGAGGTCCCGCAGGCGGTGATGCTTCCGCGAACCGCTGCGCCAGCCCCTGACTTCGCCGAGAAGATTCATGTGACCATCTTGTCCGAGTACGGTCGTTTGTGTGCTGATCTGGTACGTCAGCTATGGATCGAACATGGCGACGACGCGTCTGACCTGCTACCTGCGTGGTGGTTGCCCGGCCGGGGGCAATCTCGTGCACGCGGGTGCCCGCGACGGGAGCGCCCCGCGCGAGTCGATACCGGTGGTGATACCCGGCTCGGTGTTCTTCGCGGGAGAGTCGCGGATCTGGGGCGGCGGCCGCGCGTTCTACGACCCCGACGCGCCCGGCTCCGTCGCGGCCCGCGCATTCCTGGTGACACAGGAACAGTTCGAGGACATCCACGCGCAGGAACCCGCCTGCTACGACCGTCTCGTCACTCTCGGCTCCCGCAACGGTGTCCCCATGTGCACGTTCACCACCCGGGCCCGCGGTGACGTCGTCGCCCGGAACGCGCCGGCGCCCGCCTATCTCGCGACCATCGCGGACGGTCTCCGTGAAGCGCACGGCTGGGACGAACCGAAGGTCGCCGATTATTTGACGCGACTTCGGGTTTCCTAGCCGACCCAACTGTGCTTACGTGAGACGGGCCACACGAGGTGGCGTTCACGAAAGGGAGTCGATGTCCGATCTGCATGTCGTAGCGACCATTCCTGCCAAGCCCGGTTCCGAGGACACCGTCCGCGGCGGACTGTCCGCGCTGGCCGCGGAGAGCCGCAAGGAAGAGGGCTGCATCTCGTACGAGGTGTTCGAATCAGCCGCGGTCGCGGGAACCTTCGTCACCGTCGAGGTGTGGACCGGTCAGGAGGCGGTCGACGCGCACATGAAGTCGCCGCACTTCCAGGCCGCGCTCGGGACGTTCGGTGAGCACCTCGCCGGGGCACCGGCGATCCACCCGCTGAAGCCGGTTTCCTAGAGTCGTAATTCGTGACCACACCACTCACCAGCATCACCCCCGAAGGTCCCGTCCGCGGCGGTGTAGTCGTGATCCAGGAGGCGTTCGGCGTCACCGGGCACATCGTCGACGTCTGCCGTCGTTTCGCCGACGCCGGATACCACGCGGTCGCGCCGCACCTGTTCCACCGGAGCGGCGATCCGGTGCTGGAGTACGACGACATGACGTCGGCGATGTCGTTGATCGGTGAGCTCACCGCTGCGCACATCGACGAGGACGTCGACGGGGCCGTCGCGGCTCTGTCGGCGGCCTCGATCGACCCGCGGAACACCGCGATCGTCGGATTCTGCATGGGCGGAACGGTCGCGTTCCACACGGCGGCGCGCCTCGAACTCGGGGCGGCGGTGAGTTTCTACGGCGGTGGCGTCGCGAAGGGACGATTCGGATATCCGTCGCAACTCGACGTCGCCGGGCAGCTCCGAACGCCGTGGCTCGGCCTGTTCGGCGACCGCGACAAGGGGATTCCGACCGAGGAAGTCGAGGAGTTGCGTGACGCGGTCGCGCACGCCCCGGTGGACACCGAGATCGTCCGCTACGCCGAGGCCGAACACGGCTTCCACTGCGACGACCGTCCTGCCGTGTTCAACGAGGCGGCCGCCCGGGACGGTTGGGCTCGCACGCTGCAGTGGTTCGGCGCCCACGTCGACGTTGCCGCCGGAACCGACTGACCGCGGCCGGATCACCGCGACCGGGCGGTCGTGTGTTTTTACGCCGGCGCTGCATCCGTACACGACCGTGACAAGTCGCGGCGTGTTGCGGATACCGCCACGCGGGCCTGCGTTTCCGCAGCTTTCGACGTCGATGGCGCGAACGGGAACCCGATGTGCGTCACGGGGGTACGGCAAAAAAAGCGCCTGACGTGCCGTCCGGTCTGCTTCATGCGCGAGACCCGTGACCGAACCGTTATAGTCGGCGTCATGACTTCAGTTCTCGGTGTATCGGTAGGCGCCAGCGCGGTGCGCTTCGCGTGCCACGACGCCGTGACTCTCGAAACGCCGATCTTCCAATCGCGCTCGGTGACCGCAACACTCGAACGGCCGGAGGAACTGGCTGCCGAGTCCATCGGGACGGTCCTCGCCGAGCGCGACGAAGCCGACGAGGTGCAGGCCATCGGTGTCGCATACCAGGACGAGGCGCAGGCCGGTGCCGTGCAGGCTGCGATGTCGAGGCTGCAGATCGGCAACTTCCAATTGGTCCCCGAAGTGACGGCCGCGCTCCAGATGCTGGAGATGTCCGGAGAACTCGGCGACCACTCGACGCTCGTGTTCTATGACCTCGGCAGTTCGGGTCTCACCGTCACCGTGGTCGACCGAGACACCGGCTTGGTGCTGAGCAGTGCGCGTTCGGACCAGATCAGCGGCGACCTCGTCGACCGGCTGATCTGTGACAACCAACTCGAACTGCACCGCTTCGCGCACCCTGCCGACGCGGCGGCCGCGCTCGCGCTGGCCGCGCGGTGCCGGGATGCGAAGGAGCAGCTGTCCACGAACGGCGCCGTGTGCATGCCGGGCGAGGGCGGGCTTCTTCTCCTGTCGCAGGACAGTTTCGATTCGCTCATCGTGGGCCCGGTCGAGACGTCGGCGCGCCTGACCCGCGAGGTCATTCGCCGCTCGGGTCGCCTTCCCGACGCTGCGGTGCTGATCGGCGGCGGCGCGCACATTCCGTTGGTCACATCCGTGATGGAGTCCTGGCTCGACCTTCCGGTGATCGTCCCCGCGCAGCCCGAGCTGGTGGCGGCCGAGGGTGCTGCCCTGCTGGCGCGCCCGACGTCCGACGAGTTCGTCGGGGCGGCGGCGCCGGAGCACCGGTTCGAGCCGGAGCCCGAGCCGGAGTTGGAGCTCGAGTCCGAGCTGGAGCTGGAGCCCGAGCCCGAGACACAGGTCGAGGAGTACGCGCCGGTCCGGAAGCGTCGTGGCCTCGTCCTCGCCGGCAGTGTGGTGGCCGTGGTCGCCGTGGTGGGTCTCGGACTCGGCGTCGGCACCGACCTCCTGCAGGGTTCGGAGCAGGACCCACAGCCCGCCGCCACGCAGTCGAACACGCAGGCACCGGAAGCGAGGCAAGTGATACCGCCGCAGCCCACGACGACCACGGATGTGGCCCCACATTCGGAGGCCGCCCCATCGGTGGTCGACGAGCAGCCGGTGATCCCGCCGCAGACCGAGGTGCGCACCACGTACCAGCCGCAGGCGCAGAGTTCGACTCAGGCACCGGCCGCCCCCGAGGGTCAGAGTGTCGTGCCGTCCGACACGTCGGCTCCGCCGACCGCACCGGAACCTGCTCCGCTCATTCCGGGTCTGCCGCAGATTCAGCTGCCGACCATTCCGCCGCCGGCACCGCTCCCCATGCCGGAGTTTCCCCGGATCCCCGGGCTCTGAGCCCGTATAACAAAGCCGGCGGCAGCGAGGCTCCGACACGCGTTCCGTGATCAAACCGTTATAGTCTTTCCATGGTCTCAGTTCTCGGTGTATCGGTGGGTGCCAGCGCGGTACGCGTGGCGTATCCGGACGACGAGAGGGCCGTCTTCCGGTCGTTTCCGGTGGACGCCGCCCGCGAGCACCCGGAACACGTGGTTGCCGATGCCATCGGAACGGTGATGGCCGAGCGGCCCGTCGACGACGTGCAGGTCTTCGGTGTCGCGTACCGGGACGAGACGCAGGCCGCTGCCGTGCAGGCCGCAATCGACTGCCGGCTGGTACCGGAAGTGACGGCCGCGCTCCGGATGCTCGAGCAGTCGGGGCAGCTCGGCGACCATGCGACGCTCGTGTTCTACGACCTCGGCAGCTCCGGCCTCACCGTCAACGTCGTCGACCGATTCACCGGCGCGGTGCTCGGGACGGCGCGCACCGACGAGATCAGCGGTGATCTCGTCGACCGGTTGATCCGCGACCATCAGCTGGGCGAGAAGCGCATCGCGCCACCGGCCGACGAGGCCGCGGAGTCGGCGCTCGACGCCCGTTGCCGCCGCGCCAAGGAAGAGCTGTCCACCAACACCGCGGTGTGTGTGCCCGGCGACGGCGGTCTGCTCCTGCTCTCGCAGGACATTCTCGACTCGCTGATCGTGCGCCACGTCGAGGCGTCGGCGCGTCTGGCCCGCGAGGTGATCGAATCGTCCGGGCGTGCTGCGGACGCGGTGGTTCTGATCGGGGGCGGCGCGCATATTCCGCTGGTCGCGTCTCTGATGGAATCGTGGCTCGCGCTCCCGGTGATCGTGCCGGCGCAGCCGGAACTGGTGGCCGCGGAGGGCGCTGCGCTGCTGGCGCAGGAACGCTCGGATACTTCGGATCGCATCGGTGCCGAGAGATTCGCAAGACCGGTGATCCGTGGGGGCGCGCTGGTGGGCGGTGCGCTGGCCGTCGTCGCCGTGATCGGTCTCGGTCTCGGCGTCGGTGGCAGCCACCTGCAGAGCTCCGGCGGTGACGCACGTCCGGTCGCCACTCAGCCGAGTGACGTGGACGTCTCTCCGTCGCCCGCACCGGCACCGGTGTCGACGCCACCGCCGTCGGCCGCGGTGTCGGTTCCGGGCCCGGTCCAGGAGGAGGCGAGCGTGCCGGAGCCCGCTCCCGCGCCTGCCCCCGCCCCGCGTCCCCTCATTCCGGGTCTGCCGCAGATTCAGCTGCCGACCCTCCCGCCGCCGCCTCCGCTCCCCCCGCTGCCCCGGATCCCGGGCCTCTAGCGACCGCTCATCGGCGCAGCATGTCCCTGACGTGACCGGTCTCGTTGACCGACGCCACTCGCCGCTCACCGCTGCGGGAGACGAGCACCCGGGTCATGGAGACGTACTCGATCGGGAACACGAGGGGCCGGTCGAGCCCGAGCAGGTCCTGCAGGAACACGTTGATGACGCCGCCGTGGGCGAATACGGCGACGGTGTCCTCGTGGCCGGACTCGTCGACGATGCGGCCGAGGGACTCGAAGACCCGTGTCCGGAATGCGTCGGCGTCGACGGACTTCGGGAACTCGCCGGCCCGAATCCGGGCGAAGGCCTCGGGCGCCCGCGCCTCCGCCTCGTGGAACGGGATGTAGTGGTCGAGGTCGTAGTCGTATTCCGCGAGGCCGACGTACTCGGTGACGGGCAGGTTGAGGGCCTCGGCGACCGGTGCCGCCGTCTCGAGTGCCCGTCGCTGCGGGCTGCTCACGATCCGGGCGATGCGGTACGGGGCCAGCGCGGCAGGCAGCCGCTTGGCCTGGGCGTGACCTTCCTCGGTCAGTGCGGGGTCCGCGCGCCCGTCGGACGCGGTGACGAGCTCGGGCAGCGCGTGGCGGATCAGTAGCAGTTGCACGTCGATCAGCTTGCCAGCTCCCGTACCAGTGCCGCGATCTGGCCGGGCTGATCGATCATGGCGTGGTGGTGCGCGGGACGCACGACGCGGAACGCGGCACCGAGGAAGTCAGCGAACTGTCTCTGCATGCGGATCCACGCCGACCCCCACGGTGTCGGACGTCCGGTGTGGGCGGCGGCCACGACGACGGGCGCCGTCATCGTCGTGGTCTCGCGCAGCGCGGCCAGCTCCTGCGCCAGCGCCGGGTACGACGCGTTCTCGACGATCGAGGATTCGAGATACGCCGGCTCGCGGTAGATCCGCTCGACCCATCGACGGGTGCCCGGCGCGATTCCGTCGGGGGGTGTCGAGTGGTTCAGGATCCGGCGGACCGTGGGCCCGAGGAGGCGTTGCAGACCCACCCTGGTGGCCGTTCGGGCCACCCGCCTGCCGATCGTGACGCGCCATCGGGTCGGGACCACGCGGTGCGGATGGGCCGTGACGGTGGCGTCCAGCAGGATCACGCCGCCGGTTCGGTCGGGGTACAGCCGGGCGAAGGCCTCGACGTAGATGCCGCCGAGCGAGTGGCCGACGAGCACCGCGGGGGTGGTCACGGACAGCGCGTCGAGGACGTCGGCGATTCTTCCGGCCTCGCCGCGGGCGGACGGCCGCTCGGCGGACGGGGGACTGAAGCCGTACCCTGGACGATCGATCCGCACCACGAGGCAGCTCCCGGACAGCAACTCGGTCACCTCGTCCCAGTCGAACCAGTTCCCGCCCAGGCCGCCGTAGAGGACGACGGGTGGGCCCTCGCCGTCGACCACCACGTGCACTCCCGCGACCATTTCCCCAGGACGTTTCACGTGGAACCATCCCTTTCCGGGGTGACGTGAATCACGCTGAGCGCCACGAAGATCAGCCATCCGCAGAAGGCGAGCAGCTGGACGCGCTGGCCGAGCCCGAGCCAGGCGTCCTGGTCGCCGCGCAGTCCCGCGGCCGTCAGCGTCCATATCGTGCCCCCGACGAACACCGTGGCCACGGCCACGCCGGTAATTTTCAACCAGGCCGGCCAGCCGTAGCGGAACGCGGCCAACAGGAACGCGAGGGACGACACCACGCCACCCGTCGAGGCGGACGCGCTGGTCACGGCGTGCAGATCATGGGTGAGCGGCAGGTGTCCGGCGGCCTCGCGCGCGGCGCAGACGGGGTCGTTGGTCGCCGCGCAACTCATCGGCAGGCGCGAATCCGTGATGGTCGCGACCGCGAACACGATCAGCGCGAGCCACCCGACTGCCGTCACCCAGCCCTGCGAGTACCGCGACAGTCCGAGCACCCCGGCCACGGCGACGATGCATCCGGTCAGCAGGTCGCCGGTCCGGAACCAGATTCCGTACGGCTGGTCCGCGGCGGCGAGTTCGCTCGCGTACCCCCGCAGCGGATCGATGCCGGTGCCGAGGACGAATTCGAGTAGCCACGACGCGTAGCCGATGGCGCCGAGGATCAGCAGTGCCGCGACGGCCACCCGGCCACGGGAGGTCATTGCCTCGGCTTGGCCAGGGGGAACGCGAGGGTTTCACGGATGCTGCCGCCGGTGATGAGCATGACCACCCGGTCGACGCCCATGCCGAGCCCGCCGGTCGGGGGCATGGCGTGCTCGAGGGCCTGCAGGAAGTCCTCGTCGAGTTCCATCGCCTCCTCGTCGCCGCCGGCCGCGAGCATCGACTGCTCGGTGAGCCGGTTCCGCTGATCCACCGGGTCGGTGAGTTCGCTGTACGCGGTGCCGAGTTCGACGCCCCACGCGACGAGGTCCCACTTCGCGGCGACCCCGGGAATCGTGGGGTGCGGCCGGGTGAGCGGTGACATCGACGTCGGGAAGTTGGTGTAGAAGGTGGGGAACTCGGTGTAGTCCTCCACCAGGTGCTCGTACATTTCCTGCGCGACGGCGCCGGCGTCCCAGGTGGACTGGTACGGGATCTCGTGCTCGTCGCAGAGCCGTTGCAGTTCCGTTAGCGGCGTTTCCGGTGAGACGTCGACGCCGAGCTTCTCGGCGACCGCCTGGTGCATCGTCTTGACGGGCCATTCGCCGGAGATGTCGACCTCCACCAGCGCGCCGTCGGGGCCGGGCCGCATGATGATCTCGCGTCCGTACGCCGCGATCGCCGCGGTCTGGATGAGCTCCCGGCACAGCACCATCATCTTCTCGTAGTCGCTGTGCGCCTCGTACGCCTCGAGGATCGTGAACTCGGGATTGTGTTTGAAATCGACGCCCTCGTTGCGGAAGACGCGGCCGATCTCGAACACCTTCTCCATGCCGGCGACGCACAGCCGCTTGAGGTACAGCTCCGGCGCGATCCGCAGGTACAGGTCCAGGTTGTAGGCGTTGATGTGGGTGAGGAACGGGGCCGCGTTGGCGCCGCCGTGCACCTGCTGCAGGATCGGTGTCTCCACCTCGAGGAAGCCGCGCCCGCCGAGCGAATCGCGCAGCGACTTCACGACGGCGCTGCGGGCCTCGAGCAGTCGGCGGGCATCGGAGTTGATGGCCAGGTCGACGTACCGCTGCCGGACGCGGGTCTCCGGATCGGACAGGCCCTTCCACTTGTCCGGCAGGGGGTGCAGGCACTTGCCGGTCATGCGCCATTCGTTCGCGAGCAGCGACAGCGCGCCGCGGCGGCTGTATCCGATGACGCCGGCGACCTCGACGAGGTCACCGAGGTCGAACTCGGCGGCGAACGCCCGGATGCGGTCGGTACCCACCCGGGCCTCGTCGACGAGGATCTGGATGTCGCCGGACCAGTCCCGGACCACCGCGAACACGACGCCGCCGTAGTCGCGGATCCGGAGCAGGCGGCCCGCGATGCGGACCGTCGTTCCCTCCGGCGACTCCACGGCCTCGGTCACCGTGTGGCTGGGCGGATACGCGACGGGATAGGGATCGATGCCCTGTTCGGCGAGGCCGGCCAGTTTGTCGAGCCGGACGCGGACCTGCTCGGGACGCTTCGGGCCGGTCGCCGTCGGTGCGAGGCCTTCGCCGGGTGCGCTGCCGTCGGAGTGCAGTCCTTCGGCGGCGACGAGTGCGGCGGGGACCGCGGCGTGGGTGCCGGTGTGCTCGAGGGCGTCCCGGGTTCCGGAGCGGCCGAAGCGGGGCAGGGTCACGAATCCTTCCGCGACGGCCGACGCGAATCCGACGCGCAGCAGTTCCCGGTTGTCCTCGAAGCAGAGGAACCGCGGCACCCATTCCGGCTGGTACTTCACGTTCGACCGGTACAGCGCCTCGAGCTGCCACCAGCGGGAGAAGAAGACGAGGATCGAACGCCAGATCCGCAGGATGGGTCCGGCGCCGATGCGGGAGCCTTCCTCGAAGACGGAGCGGAACACCGCGAAGTTCAGTGACACCTTGGTGATGCCGAATTGATCCGAGGTGGTGGCCAGTTCGGACACCATCAGCTCCACCACCCCGTTGGGGGACGTCGGCTTGCGTCGCATCAGGTCGAGGGAGACACCGGTCGGCCCCCACGGCACCAACGACAGGATGCCGTCGATCTCGCCGTCCTCGGCGACCGCCTCCACCAGCAGGCAGTCGCCGTCGAGGCGGTCACCGAGCCGGCCGAGGGCCATGGAGAAACCGCGCTCGGTCTCGGTGTCGCGCCACGCGTCCGCGAGTCGGATGGTCTCGGCCATCTCCTCCGCCGGGACGTCCCGGTGTCTGCGGATCCGGACGGTGACGCCCTGACGCCGGACACGGGTGACGGCCTGGCGGACCTGCCGCATGTCGCGCCCGCTGAGGTTGAATTCGCGGGTGCGGAGGATGGCTTCGTCGCCCAGCTGGAGCACGGTGAGACCGGCCTTGTTGTACGCGGTGGCGCCGGTTTCGCTGGCGCCCATCACGGCGGTGGCCCAGCCGTATTGGGACGCGAGTGCCTGCCACTCCTCGATCGCGTGGGGCCACGCCTCCGGGTCGCCGATCGGGTCGCCGCTCGCCAGGCACACGCCGAGCTCGACGCGGTAGGTGATGGCCGCCTTCCCGCTGGGTGCGAACACGACGGCCTTGTCGCGGCGGGTGGCGAAGTAGCCGAGGGAGTCGTCCGCGCCGTACTGCAGCAGGAGCCCGCGCAACGCCGATTCGTCGTTGCCGGTGAGCGCGTTGTGGGAGCGTTGGGCACGGAACAGGGTGATGACGGCGGCGAGAAGTGCGATCGCACCGAACAGGCCGAGGAGGGTGTTGACGAATCCGTGTGGGCGCCCGGTGAATTGTTCGTTGTCGGCGGCGGCGAGCGCGGTCACGCGATTCAGCGCCCACAGGAAACGTTCATTCTGCGGCAGGGTGCCGGGGAACAGTTCGACGAGGCCCCAACCGAGGAGCGTGCCGATGGCGAGCCCGACGATGAGTACGCCGAGGGCTTTCCAGCCGGCGCCGCGCCGGACTCGGGTGTAGAACTCCGGGCGGGCCGCGATGAGGATGCCGATCAGCACCACCTGGACCACGGCGGCGGCCATCGCATTCACGTTCTTGTCCGTGATGCTCACGATCACGTTGGTGATCAGGAACAGAACCAGGTAGATCGTGAGCAGCCACCAGGCGATCCGCTTGCGACTCGCCAGCGCCGCCGCGAGCAGCGCGACCACCAGAGCCCACGACAGGCTGGTGTCGGGGGCGTCGAAGTAGTAGGTGTCGACGTACTCCCGCGGCACGTGCACGTAGTAGCGCAGCACCGGCGAAATGCTCCACAGGAACACGAGCACCGAGAAGACGCCCAGGATCAGTCCCGCGATGTGGGGAACCTGGTGCAGGCGCCCGTTCTTCGTGCCGAGGCCGGGTCGGGGCCGTGGTGCGGTGGGGACGGCCGCCTCGGACGCGTGGTGTGTCTCGGTGCTAGCTGACATCGAGCGTTTCCTTCCCGGCGAGAGATACGTACCGATCACGGGAGACAGGTGTTCCAGTGTTCAGTGTGAGCCGTCGGGCCGCGATTTGGGTCGAGAGGGAAGATAGAGGCATGTCCGACATCCACGACGCCGTCCCGATCCGCGACGAATCCATCCGTCTCGGCCAATTCCTCAAGCTCGCCAACCTCATCGAGTCGGGTGCCGAGGCGAAGGAAGTGATCGCCGACGGACTCGTGTCGGTGAACGGAGAGGTCGAGGTGCGGCGGGGGCGGCAGTTACGGGACGGGGACGTCGTGGAGATCGGTGGGATGACGGCTCGGGTGAGTTCTCAGTCCTGACGGCCGGCGGTCGCGAATCTCTGCAGGAACAGCGCTTCGGCGACGGCGAGGTTCTCGATTTCGCCGGGATCCACACTTTCGTTGGGGGCGTGGATGAGGCAGCGCGGTTCCTCCACCCCGATCAGGGCGATCTCCGCTGTCGGGAGGACGGCGGAGAAGACGTTGCACAGTGGGATGGAGCCGCCCTGCCCGGCGGTTCCGAGTTCCTTCCCGAACGCCTCCTCCATCGCCGCACCGAGGGCCGCGTAGCCGGGACCGTCGGTGGTGGCGCGGAACGGGGAGCCCACCGCTTCGCGTTCCACCGTCACCCGCGCATCCCACGGGGCGGCGTTCTCGAGGTGCGCGGCGAGCGCGTCCTGCGCGTTCCGCGGGTCCATTCCGGGTGGCACCCGCAGGTTGAGGCGCGCCGATGCGCGCGGCGGGATGGCGGCGGCAGAGCCGACCACCGGCGGGCAGTCGATGCCGAGGATCGTCAGCGCCGGCCGTGCCCACACGGCGTCGGCGACGGAACTCGAACCGGCGAGACGCACACCGTCGAGCACGCCGGCGTCGGTGCGGAACTGCGCCTCGGGGTAGTCGACGCCCGTCCACTTCTGGTCCGACTCGAGCCCGTCGACGACGGTGTTGCCGTCCGCGTCACGCAGGGTGGCGAGCATCTGGACGAGGGCGGCCAGCGCGTCGGGGGCGGGCCCGCCGAACATGCCCGAATGCACCTCCCCGGCCAGGGTCTCGACGTGGACCACGACGTTCGCGATGCCGCGCAGCGTCGTGGTGACGGTCGGGCTGCCGACCGCGGCGTTTCCGGTGTCGACGACGAGGATCATGTCGGCGTCGAAGAGTTCGGGCCTGGCCTCGACGAGGTTCTCGAGCCCGCCGGTGCCCATCTCCTCGGATCCTTCGGCGACGATTCTGATGCCGACGGGGAACGGGGTGCCGAGTGCGCGCAGCGCCAGCAGGTGCATCACGATGTTGCCCTTGCAGTCGGCAGCGCCGCGCCCGTACCAGCGGCCGTCTCGCTCGGTGAGGGTGAAGGGGTCGGTGTGCCAGAGTTTCTCGTCGCCGGGCGGTTGAACGTCGTAGTGGCAGTACAGCAGTACCGTCGGGGCCCCGGCGGGCGCGGGCTGATGTCCGACGACGGCGTGTGACCCGTCGGATGTCTCGAGCAGTTCGACTTGTCCGATTCCGGCCCCGAGGAAGGCGTCCCGGACCCATTCGGCGGCGCGAACGCATTCCTCCGGTGGGAACTGCCGCGGATCGGCCACCGACCGCATCGCCACCAGTTCGGCGAGTTCGTCACGGGCCGCGGGCATCAGCCCGGCTACCTTGGAACGGATTTCGTCGGACATCGACGCCTCCTCGGGGTTCGCGCGGTTCTCGTCGGGTCAGCGGACGACGACGCCGTCCTGATCGCTGTAGACGGTCTCGCCGGGATTGAACGTGACGCCGCCGATCTCGATCGGGACGTTCTTCTCGCCGGAGCCGGTCTGGGTGCTCTTGCGGGGGTTGGTGCCCAGTGCCTTGACACCGATGTCGAGGGTCTTCAGGATCGCCGAGTCGCGGACCGCGCCGTTGACGATCACACCGGCCCAGCCGTTGTCGACGCCGCGTCCGGCGATGATGTCGCCGACCAGGGCGGTGTGGATGCTGGCGTCACCGTCGACCACCAGGACGCCGCCGTTGCCGGGTTCGCCGAGGGTCTGCTTGACCAGCAGGTTGTCCTGGAAGCACTTGATGGTCGTGATGGGGCCGGAGAACACTTCACGGCCGCCGAACTGGATGAACTGCGTGTCGCAGCTCCGGATGTCGGGTCCGATCTCGTCTGCCAGGTCAGCGGTTGCCACGGGTTCAGTCATACGCGTCAGGATAGAGGGCCGGCGCTGGGAGAATGCGGGGCATGACCATTGCAGTGACAGGAGCCACGGGGTCGATCGGCGGCAAGGTGCTCGAGCGGCTCGGCGGCGGCGCCGGGGTCCGGCTGATCGGGCGGAACGCGCAGCGGCTCGAGCCGCTGGCCGAGCATTACGACTCCGCGTTCGCGGTGGCCACGTATGCCGACGGTCCGGCGATGACCGCCGCGCTGGACGGCGTCCGGTTGCTGTTCCTGGTCTCGGGACACGAGAGCGCCACCCGCCGCGAGGAGCACCGCACCGCCGTGGACGCCGCCCGTGCCGCCGGGGTGGAGCGGATCGTCTACCTGTCGTTTCTGGGCGCGGCGCCCGAGTGCACGTTCACGTTCGGGCGCGACCACTACTTCACGGAGCAGCACATCCGGGAGTCCGGGCTGAAGTACACGTTCCTGCAGGACAGCTGGTACCAGTCGATGATCCCGCTGATGGCCGACGATCAGGGCGTCATCCGGGGTCCCGCCGGGGACGGCCGGGTGAGCGCGGTCGCGCCCGACGACGTCGCCGATGCGGTGACGGCGGTCCTCACCACCGGCAACGGCGACCACGACGGCGTCACCTACCGGCTGACCGGGCCGGAGGCGTTCACCCTCACCGAGGCCGCCGAGACGATCACGAGGGTGACCGGACGTTCGGTGCGGTTCGAGGACGAGACGCTGGACGAGGCGTACGCGTCCCGCGCCCACTTCGGGGCGCCGGATTTCGAGGTCGCAGGGTGGGTGACCTCGTACGCAGCGATCGCGGCCGGTGAGTTGGCGGTCGTGACGGGGGATGTCGAGACGCTCACCGGACGGCCGCCGCAGACCTTCGCCGACTATCTGAACAGCTACACTTGACCCGTCCTGGCATAGCGAGCGGTAGATAGGTCTTCGATGGTCAGCTCATCCAAGGGTGCGACGCCCACCGAGGTCGGCAACGCAGCGGACTGGCGCCGCCTCGAACCCACGAAGTTGACGCCGATCCTCAGCGCCTCCCTCGACGCGTTCTACGAGCACGGTTTCCACGGCACCTCGGTGCGCGACATCGCCCGCCGAGTCGGTGTCACGGTACCCGCTCTCTATTACCACCACGAGAACAAGGAGGCCGTTCTCCTGGCGCTCCTGGAGCTCTCCACCAGCGACGTCCTCGAGCGTGCCCACGCCGCGAGCGCCGATGGCGGCGACGATCCGGTGCAGCGACTCGCCAACGTCATCGAGGCGATCGTGCTGCGGATGACCATGCGATCCCGTCTTGCGGCGCTCGAGAGCGAGGTGCGCTACCTGAGCCCGGAGAACCGGCAGCGTTACCGCACGGTCCGCAAGGGTGTGGAGGAACTGGTCCTCGAGATAGTCAAGGAAGGCAAGAAGCGGGAGCTCTTCGACGTGTCGGATGCGGCGGAGACGACGCGGGCGCTCCTCGGTATGTGCCAGTCGATTCCGCGCTGGTATCACGCCGAGGGCAAGCTGACCCCGGACGCGGTGGCCCGCAAGTACGTCGAGATCGCGATGAAGACCGTGGGGTCCATCGAAGCTCCCGTCAAGCCGAAGAAGAGGCGCACCGCCGGCGTCTGACCGGCGATGCGTCTCGGCAGTTTCGGTTGTCAGCTCCCCAGGCCCAGCCCCGGTGACGCGACGGCATCGAATTCCGTCGTCGTCTCGGTCGGCTCGCCGTTCGGTGGCGCGAACGTGAAGACGGCGGTGTAGCGGCCGGCCTCGTGGGTCCGGATCGCGGCCGTCCCGGCGCCCAGGGTGAGGGGGATCGACCGCGCGGTCACGTCGCCGGAGGGGTCGGTGAGTTCCAGCTCGACCGGGGTGGTGCCGTCCGTCCCCGTCGGGGTGGGGGTGACGAGCGCACCGAGCGTCACCAGGTTGTTGGCGTAGACGGTTCCGATCGGTGGGACGACGTTGATCTGATAGGTGGTGGCGGCGGTTGCCATGGGGGCCAGAGCGAGTGAGGCCGCTCCTGCCAGTGCGGCAATGGTCAGGGTCCCTCGCGAGAAGCGCACAAAATCCCTTCCTGTCGACGGTCTCTACGCGCAGCCACGTTACGGCAGAACCCGGTGGTATCCGCCCCCATTCACCGTGTGTCCGAAAATAGTTCGAACACACGGCTTTCCGTCGATCACGCTTCCAAAGCGGTTCAGGATGCGGTGTTTTCCCGCGCGACCGTACCGTTGGTGTGCTGCACGGGGCAGGTTCTGGGGAAGGTGCCCAGTTTCTCCACTTCGTACCCGGTCGGGTAGCTGCGAATGTTAGGAAGGTCGCGGGCGAACTTGGGCTCGGTGCGCACGGGGTAGAACCGGACGAGGCGGGCGCGGGCCTTCAACGCACCCCGCGACAAAGTCCGCGCGAGGCGGGACGGTCTGCGGTAGGCGAACGCGTCGAGAAGCGGATCGTCCATGAGTGCCCAGGAGAAGCGCTTGATCAGGGCGGCGGGCGCGAGGTTGTTCGGCGGGAACGTGCAGAGGAGTTCGAGCGTCGAGTCGGCGACGGCGCGGCCACCCCGGTCGAAGAGAAAGTGGTCACGCTCGTAGTCGTCGAGGAATTTCTCGAACGCCTCGAAGGTCTCGGGAATCTGCTTGATGCCCATGTACTTGCCGAGCGCACGGTAATAGTTGGTGGACCCGACGATCTCGTTGCGGGTGAGTTTCCGCCAGCCGAAGTCGTCGATCCAGCGCACCGGGGTCACCACGAACGTCGACAGCACGTACCGCATGTCGTCGTTGGAGATGTCGTAGGAGCCGTGCATCTGGTTCATCCGGCGGATGGCGACGCGACCGGGATCGCTGGTGAAGCCGTGTTCGAGAACGGCGTCGAGGATCAGTCCGGTGTCGTCGTAGCGCTTCTGCACGCGTTCGGTGAACTCGCCGGTCTCGAACAGCAACCGGCCGATGGTGGGCACGGCGTACGTCCGGAACAGCGCGAAGCTGAGGGCTTGGTTGATGTCCCAGGGAAATTCCTGAGTGGCGAGAATCCGGTACATCTCTTCGTGCTGCGTCTCGGGATCGAGTCGGTCGGTCCGGCGACGTAGATCGAAGCGTTTCATGAGTTTCACTTCCTGCAGCGGCTGTGACGGATGGCCAGGCAATTTAGCGATCGTTCAGACAGCTCGACTGTATCCCTCGTCACAGTGCGCCGCCAGAGTGGCATTATGCAAACACATGGCACGAAATTCACCGCAGACCGAACGTATCGTGATGCTCACGGAACTCCTGGCAGACGAGCCGGAGACGCCCCGCAGCCTCGCCGACATCGCCCGGCACCTCGGCGTCGCGAAGGCCACCTGCTATCCGATGGTCGTGGCCCTGACCGAGGCCGGTTGGCTCATCCGGCACCCCACCCGCAAGACCTACCGTCTCGGGCCGGCGCTGATCCCGGTCGGGCGCGCCGCCGAGACGGCCACGGACGTGGTCGACCTCGCGCGGTCGGTGATGCACGAACTGGCCGACGCGTCCGACATGGCGTCCATCGCGTTCGTACAATCGGGCAGCGACGTGGTGGTCGCGGAGGTGGTGCAGCCGGTCGGGGGACGCCGCGGAACCCTGGGTCTGCGGCTCGGCGACAAGGTGCTGCTCGCGCCGCCCATCGGTTCGGGGATCGCGGCCTGGTATCCGCCGGAACGGCGCGAGGAATGGTATGCCCTCGGCGGGCAGAATCTCGGAGTCGACGTGGACGTGCTGCGGGCAACATACGAGCCGGCCCTCGCGCTCGTCCGGGAGCGCGGATACGCGATGGAATGCATGGAGCAGCAACAGCATTCGCTCGCGGATGCCGTGTCGGAACTCCGCGGTCGCGGTGTGGGCGGGCACCGCTCGACCGTCGCGTTGCGGGAGGCGCGCAAATTGTTGTCGGCGGATGCGGTGGTCGGTGACATCGACCCGGAGGGCAGCTACCAACCGCTGTCGATCAATGCGGCGGCATTCAACCGTGACAGTGAACCCGCGGTCGTGCTGTGCGTCGCCGACGCGTCCCGGCCGATGTCGGGTGTGCGCACGGCGGAGATCGGTGAAATGGTCCGCGACGCCGCGGTGCGGGTGACGGCCGCCATGCACGGCCGCCACCCGTGAGTACTTGCCAACCGCGGGCGGTTGACAAGTACTCACAAGCTATTTCAGTTCGGCGAGGACGGTGCCCTGGGTGATGGCGGCGCCGGGTTCGACGGCGAGGCCGGTGACGGTGCCGGCCTTGTGGGCGTTGACGGGGTTTTCCATCTTCATGGCCTCGAGGACGGCGATGAGGTCGCCCTCGGCGACTTGTTGGCCTTCTTCGACGGCGACCTTGACGACGGTGCCCTGCATCGGGGCGGTGACGGCGTCACCGGAGGCGGCGCCGCCGTGGGCGCCGCCGCGGGTGCGGGCCTTGGGCTTCTTGCGGACCGCCCCGGGTGCGGCACCGCCGCCGGTGCCGAGGGTGAACTGGCCGGGCAGGGACACCTCGACGCGGCGGCCGCCGACCTCGACGACGACGTTCTGCCGGGGCAGGGTTTCGTCCTCGTCGATCGGCTGGGTGCCGGTGAACGGTTCGATCTGGTTGTCCCATTCGGTTTCGATCCACTTGGTGTAGACGTCGAATGAGGTGCCGTCGCCGATGAAGGCGGGGTCGGAGACGACGGCCCGGTGGAACGGGATGACGGTGGCCAGTCCTTCGACCTGGAATTCGGCGAGGGCGCGGCGGGCGCGGGCCAGGGCCTCGTCGCGGGTGGCGCCGGTGACGATGAGTTTGGCGAGCATGGAGTCGAACTGGCCGCCGATCACCGAGCCGGTTTCGACGCCGGAGTCCATCCGGACGCCGGGGCCGGTGGGGGGCACGAACTTGGTGACCGGGCCGGGGGCGGGCAGGAAGCCGCGGCCGGCGTCCTCGCCGTTGATGCGGAATTCGAAGGCGTGGCCGCGGGGGGTGGGGTCCTCGGTGAGGTCGAGGCGTTCGCCGTTGGCGATCTTGAACTGTTGCAGGACCAGGTCGATGCCGGCGGTTTCCTCGGTGACGGGGTGTTCGACCTGCAGGCGGGTGTTGACCTCGAGGAAGGAGACGGTGTCGCCCTGGACGAGGTATTCGACGGTGCCGGCGCCGTAGTAGCCGGCCTCTTTGCAGATGGCCTTGGCGGAGGTGTGGATGCGGTGGCGTTGGTCGTCGGTGAGGAACGGGGCGGGGGCCTCCTCGACGAGTTTCTGGAAGCGGCGTTGCAGGGAGCAGTCGCGGGTGCCGGCGACGATGACGTTGCCGTGCTGGTCGGCGATGACCTGGGCTTCGACGTGGCGGGCCTTGTCCAGATACTGTTCGACGAAGCATTCGCCGCGGCCGAACGCGGCGACGGCCTCGCGGGTGGCGGAGTCGAACAGTTCGGGGATTTCCTCGATGGTGTGGGCGACCTTCATGCCGCGGCCGCCGCCGCCGAACGCGGCCTTGATGGCGACGGGGACCCCGTATTCCTGGGCGAAGGCGACGACCTCGTCGGCGTTCTTGACGGGGTCCTTGGTGCCGGCGGCCATCGGGGCCTTGGCTTTTTCGGCGATGTGCCGGGCGGTGACCTTGTCGCCGAGGTCGCGGATCGATTGCGGGGAGGGGCCGATCCAGATCAGGCCGGCGTCGATCACGGCCTGCGCGAAGTCGGCGTTCTCGGAGAGGAAACCGTAGCCGGGGTGGATGGCGTCGGCGCCGGACTTGGCGGCGGCGTCCAAGATTTTGTCGAACACCAGGTAGGACTCGGCGGAGGTCTGCCCGCCGAGGGCGAATGCTTCGTCGGCCAGGCGCACGAACGGGGCGTCGGCGTCGGGTTCGGCGTAGACGGCGACGCTGGCCAGGCCGGCATCGGCGGCGGCCCGGATCACCCGCACTGCAATCTCACCGCGGTTCGCGACGAGCACCTTGGAAATACGTGCACTACTCATCGAAATGTCTTCCCTTTTCTACAGTTTCAGTAGCCTGCGTTGACCAGGACGGCAGCGGCGGCTACTTGCCGACGCAGAATGAGGGCGGGAGTGCCCCACGAATCGTTATCGGACGCGGGCGCTTCCGCCGCGGAACCGGACGAGGCGATCGCAGCGAACACTGCGAGCACCGCGGCGATGTCGGTGTCGCTCGGGTTGCCCGTGAACGTCACGGCCGGCGCCGCCGGCGGCTCTTCAGCGATGTCGGCGTCCAGCGCGATCTCGTCGAGCACCTCGTCAACCGCCAATTCTGCGGTCAAGGTGCCAAACGATTCGCCGCCGCTCATAGGGGGATGTTCCCATGCTTCTTGGGCGGGAGGGTGACCATCTTGCGTTCGAGGAGGCGCAGGGCGGCCACGATCTGTCCGCGGGTGTGGGACGGGGGGATGACGGCGTCGACGTAGCCGCGTTCGGCGGCGACGTACGGGTTGACGAGGGTGTCCTCGTATTCCTGTTGCAGTTGCAGGCGCAGGGCGTCGACGTCGTCGCCGTTCTTGGCGGCCTCGAGGAGGCGTTTGCGGTAGACGAAGCCGACGGCGCCGGAGGCGCCCATGACGGCGATCTGGGCGGTGGGCCAGGCGAGGTTGACGTCGGCGCCCATGTGCTTGGAGCCCATCACGTCGTAGGCGCCGCCGTAGGCCTTGCGGGTGATGACGGTGATCTTCCCGACGGTGGCCTCGCCGTAGGCGTAGAGCAGTTTCGCGCCGCGGCGGATGATGCCGTTGTATTCCTGGTCGGTGCCGGGCAGGAAGCCGGGGACGTCGACGAGGGTGATGATGGGGACGTTGAACGCGTCGCAGGTGCGCACGAAGCGGGCGGCTTTTTCGGAGGCGTCGATGTCGAGGCAGCCGGCGAAGACGGTGGGCTGGTTGGCGACGATCCCGACGCTACGGCCGTCGACGCGGCCGAAGCCGACGACGATGTTGCCGGCGCGTTCGGCCTGGACCTCGAGGAATTCGTCGTCGTCGAGGATGCGGCGGATGACCTCGTGCATGTCGTAGGGCTGGTTCGCCGAGTCCGGGATGAGGGTGTCGAGTTCGAGGTCCTCGGCGGTCAGCGAGTCGTCGATGGAGCCGGTGATCGGGTCGGTGGGCAGCATCCGGGGGGCCGCGGCCTGATTGTTGGACGGCAGGTAGGACAGCAGGTCCTTGACGTAGTCGAGGGCGTCTTGTTCGCCGGAGGCGACGTAGTGGGCGACGCCGGACTTGACCATGTGGGTGTGCGCGCCGCCCAGATCTTCCATGGTGACGTCTTCGCCGGTGACGGTTTTGATGACGTCGGGGCCGGTGACGAACATCTGGGAGGTCTGGTCGACCATGACGACGAAGTCGGTCAGGGCGGGGGAGTAGACGTGGCCGCCGGCGGCGGGGCCCATGATCAGGGAGATCTGCGGGATGACCCCGGAGGCCTGGACGTTGCGGTGGAAGATTTCGCCGTAGAGGCCGAGGGAGACGACGCCTTCCTGGATGCGGGCGCCGGCGCCTTCGTTGATGCCGATCAGGGGGCGCCCGGTCTTGAGGGCGAGGTCCATGACCTTGACGATTTTTTCGCCGTAGATTTCGCCGAGGGAGCCGCCGAAGACGGTGGCGTCCTGGGAGAACACGCACACGTCGCGGCCGTCGACGGTGCCGTAGCCGGTGACGACGCCATCGCCGACGGGGCGGTTGTCGGCGAGGCCGAAGTTCACCGAGCGGTGCCGGGCGAGGGCGTCGAGTTCGACGAAGCTGCCCTCGTCGAGCAGGGCGGTGATGCGTTCGCGGGCGGTGAGCTTGCCCTTGGCGTGGACCTTTTCGACCGCGGCTTCACCGCTCGGGTGCTGCGCCTCGGCCTGACGATTACGCAGGTCGGCGAGCTTTCCCGCCGTCGTGTGAATATCGGGCGTGACCGCCGAATCTGTGACTGTCATCTATGACTGCTCTTCCCGTCGAGGCTGTCGGAACCTGCGCTGCACCCTGTGGGGTACGCGGTTCGTGGGATTACCCACTCGGACGCCGCCACTTTAACGCATTACTTATCGATCGTTCACGTGCGCTGCGTCACTGTCGAGGCGAGAGTGTGATGCATCATGCTGCCGCTACTGGTCCTCGGTGCGGCCGTGGCGGCGCTCGTAGTCCTCGCGCGTGCGGTCGGCGCGGCGCTGCGCCTTCTCGCCCACGAGGTCCGGATCGAGGCCGTGGCTGAGCAGACGGTGGCGACGGTAGATGTTCATCAGCGCGACCGCAAAGTAGAGCAGGGGGAGCAGCAGGAGGGCCATCATCGCCAGCGGGATCCAGATGGGACCGGGGATGAGGAGGAACAACGCCAGCACCGCGGCGACGGGAAGCATGAAGCGGAGGACGTACCGCACCGAGGCTCCCGGCCCGACGAGGTCGTTGCGGACCCAGTCCTGCATCGAATCCGGCAGCGTGCGACCGAACAGATACCCGACGTACTGACGGGGGCTGGGACGCTGCGCATCGGACATGGGTCCCAGGATAGTGCTGAAAAACGGAGCGAACTCGACGACGGTGCGTCATCGAGTCCGCGCTGTTCCCGTTACCGCTGCTCGGCATTCGCGACGATGACGTCCCGGACGTACTGCGCGAGACCGGGGGCGACGTCGTCGTAGTGCCGGCGAAAGCGGTCGTCGGCGAGATACATCTCGGCGAGGTTCACCTGCATTGCGTAATCGCAGTCGTAGAACCGTTCGATGCCGGCGCGGTGTTCCTCGGCGAGTGCGTTGGCCCGATCGGAACCGGGTTCGACGCCGTCGGCCATCGCCTGCGCGAGCGACGCCTCGAATGCGTCTCCCTCGGCCTTGATTCGCTTCCAGTCCTCTTTGCTCATCTTCGCGGACCGCTGCTGGGACTGCTTCCACGCGTCGGTGTCGCCCCAGCGCTCTTCGGCCTCGGCGGCGTACTCCTCGCCCGGCCAGTTGTCGCCGAAGATTTCGTTCTGCTCTTCGGGGGTGAGCTGAATGCCCATGCTTCTCGCCTCCATCATCTTCTCCACGGCTGCAGCCATCTCGTGTAAGCGATCGATCCGTTCGCTCAGCAACGCGTGCTGTCGCCGTAGATGCGCGAGGGCATCGACGTCCGGGTCGTCGAGGAGGGCTGCGATCTCCTCGAGGGGGAAACCCAGTTCGCGGTACGTCAGCACGCGGTGCAGACGTTCCACGTCGGCGTCCGAATAGCTGCGGTATCGACCGGGTGTGCGGTCGGACGGTGTCACCAGACCGATCTCGTCGTAGTGGTGCAGGGTGCGCACACTCACTCCGACCAGCCTGGCGACCACGCCGACCGTGTGTTTCTCGCTCACGTCCTCTACCGTGCAGCCTGACGTCGCGTGAGGGTCAACTCAGTTGTAGAGATCGTGGAGTTCGTCGGAGAAATTGGTCATCACGACCTTGCGCTTGAGCTTCATGCTCGGTGTGATCTCGCCGTTCTCGACGGTGAGTTCCCGGTCGAGGATGCGGAACTTCTTGATCTGCTCCCACCGGTTCAAGCCAGCGTTGAGTTCCTCGACGTATCCGCCGATCAGGTTGCGGGTTTCCTGGGCGTTCGCGATCTCGGCGAGAGACTTGCCACCCAGGTCGTGATTCTTTGCCCACTCGCCGATCGATTCGGCGTCGAGGGAGATCAGGGCGACGCAGTACGACTTCCCTTCGCCGTCGACGATGAGTTCACCGACGTACGGGCAGATGCCCTTGAACGTGGCTGCCACGGCGGACGGTGCAACGTATTTGCCGTTGGACGTCTTGAACATGTCCTTCTTGCGGTCGGTAATCCGCAGGTAGCCGTTGTCGTCCAGTTCGCCGATGTCGCCGGTGTGGAACCAGCCGTCGTCGGTGAGCGCTTCGGCTGTGGCTTCGGGGTTCTCGTGGTATCCGCTCATCACGCCGGGACCCTTGATGAGGATTTCGCCGTCCTCGCCGATCCGGGTCTCGGTGCCCGGGATGGGCCAGCCGACGGTGCCGAACCGGTACGCCGAGGGGCGGTTGACGAACGACGCGGCACTGGTCTCGGACAGTCCGTACCCTTCGAGGACGACGATGCCGACGGCGTCGAACCATTGCGCGACATCACGATTGAGCGCCGCGGAACCGGAGATGAAGAACTTCAGGCGGCCGCCGAACCGTTCGCGAATCGTGCTGTACACCAGCCGATCCGCGACGGCGTGTTGAACCGAGTCGAGCAGCGACGGACTCTTGCCCGCCTGCTTGGCCTTCGACACCCGCAGCCCGACGCCGACGGCCCAGTCGAAGATCTTCTCCTTCAGCCCGCCCTCCTCGCGCACGGTGGAGACGATCCGCGCGTACGCCTTCTCGAAGATGCGGGGGGCCGCGCCCATGAACGTGGGTTTGACGACCGCGAGATTCTCCACGATCTTGTCGACGCGACCGTCGACCGCCGTCGCGAAACCGATCTGCAGCGGCAGGGTGAGCAGGACCTTCCCGAACACATGGGACAGGGGGAGCCAGAGGTATTGCAGGTCGTCGGCGTCGAGGATGCCGGTGGCGTCGATCGCGGCCGCCTCGTACGTCCACGCCGAGTGCGACAGCCGCACACCTTTGGGTCTGCCGGTGGTGCCGGACGTGTAGATGAGGGTGGCGAGGTCGTCGGGGGCGATCGCCTCGATCCGGTCGTGCACGGCGTCGGGTGTCTCGGCGAGCAATTCTTCGCCGAGGTCGTTTAGCTGGTCGAACGTGATCACCCAGTCGTCGTCTCCGGGGTCGCCGTCGATCAGAACGACCTTCTCGACGTCGCCGAGTTCGCCGCGGTTCTCGCGCAGCTTGGCCAGCTGCGCGTCGTCCTCGGCGAAGACGACGCGGCTGCCGGAGTTGGCGACGATGTAGGCGACGTCGCCGGCCGTGGTGGTGGGATAGACCGTGGTGGTGGCGGCGCCCGCGCACATGACGGCGAGGTCTGCCAGCACCCACTCGTAGCGGGTGGCGGATGCGAGTGCCACCCGCTGCTCGGCCTGCACACCGAGGACGATGAGACCGGCCGCGAGGTTGCGTACACGGTCGCCCGCCTCGGACCAGGTGACGCTGGACCACTGCTTCGGGTCCGCCGCGTCGACGTATCGGAACGCTTCGCGGTTGGGTGAGTGGGCCACCCGATCCACGAACAATGCGGCTACCGACGGAGCCCGATTCTCGATCTTGGAGCGGTCAATGACCTCGTCCGACGCACGCTGAGCTGCCATGTATCGATCTTAGGAACCGGGGCCGCCCGGGGGAGTGGTTTCGGCGCAGGTCAACTCATCTCGGACGCCATCTTGCGGGGTTTCGCGACGATGGCCAGAGACATGACGGCGGCAATCGCGCACAGTCCGCCCGCGACGTAGAACGCGGAGTCGTAGCCGCCGAACTGGTCGCGCACCAGTCCCGCGAGGAACGCCACGATGCCGGCGCCGATCTGGTGCGACGCCAGCACCCAGCCGAACACGATGGGTGCGTCCCCACCGAAGTGCTTGCGGCACAGTGCAACCGTCGGGGGTACTGTCGCCACCCAGTCGAGTCCGTAGAAGATGACGAACGCGATCATCGGCGGGTGCACGGTGTTCGCGAACAGGATCGGCAGCAGCATCAGCGAGATCCCGCGCAGCAGGTAGTAGATGCCGAGGAGCTTGCGTGAATCGAATCGGTCGGTGAACCACCCCGACGCGATGGTGCCGATCACGTCGAAGATCCCGATCACCGCGAGCAGGCTCGCCGCCGCCGTCACCGGCATGCCGTGGTCGTGCGCGGCCGGGACGAAGTGGGTTCCGACGAGTCCGTTGGTGCTCGCCCCACAGATGGCGAACGTGCCGGCCAGCAGCCAGAACACCCGGGTCCGCGCCGCCGACACCAGCACGGTCACGGCCCGGCCCGCGGCACCGCCGCGACCGGTCGGGGCGGGTGGTTCCGCGACGTAGTCGGGTCCGGCGCCGTACGGCACCGTCCCGACGTCGGACGGCCGGTTGCGCAGGAACACGAGCACCAGCGGTACGACGGCGAGGGCCGCGAACGACACCGTCAGCGCCACGACCTGCCAGTTGTAGTGCTCGGCGACCATCGCGAGGACCGGCAGGAACACCAGCTGTCCGGCGGCGCTGCCCGCGGTGAGGATGCCGGTGACGAGGCCGCGGCGGGCGACGAACCAGCGGTCGACGACGGTGGCCACGAAGGCGAGCGCCATCGAGCCGGTGCCCAGCCCGACGAGTACGCCCCACAGCAGTACGAGTTGCCAGGTGGCGGTCATGAAGACGGTCAGTCCGCTGCCGGCGGACACCAGGACCAGCGCCGCGGTGACCACCCGCCGCATGCCGAAGCGTTCCATGAGCGCCGCCGCGAACGGCGAGGTCAGCCCGTACAGCACCAGGTTGATCGACACCGCGGAGGAGATGCTCGCCCGCGACCAGCCGAAGTCCTCGTGGAGTGGGTCAATCAGGATGGAGGGCGCCGCCCGGAAGCTGGCGGCCCCCACGAGGGCGAGGAACGCGACGGCGGCGACCAGCCAGGCGTAGTGGAGGCGCGGCGGGGCGGTTCGGGCAGGAGGTGCCGGGGGCGCGATTTCGGACGTCACGACGGTAAGTCTGCGGGACGTCGTCTCGCCGGAACAGTTGCCGGAATGACAACATGTGAAAGAATCTGGCCATGGTCGAACGTCATCGTGTGGTTGTGCTCGCCCTGGACGGTGTGATCCCGTTCGAACTCGGCATTCCGTCGCGAGTTTTCGGACGGGCGCAGGACGCCGACGGGAATCCGCTGTACGAGGTGCAGACCTGCACGGCCGACGGACGGCCCGTGCGTTCGGACGCCGATTTCTCGGTGTCCGTCGATCACGGGCCCGAATTGCTGGCCGAGGCCGACACGGTGGTGATCCCGGCGTCCTACGAACTCGGCCCGGCCTACGACGACGGGCATCTGCCCCCGAACCTCGAGGCGGCTCTCGCCTTCGTCCGGCCCGGCACGCGCTACGTCTCCATCTGCACCGGCTCCTACATCCTCGCCGCGGCCGGGCTGCTCGACGGATTGCGCGCGACCACGCACTGGCGGAACGCCGAACACTTCCAACGCACCTATCCGCGGGTCCGGGTCGATCCCGACGTGCTGTTCGTGGACGAGGGGCACATCCTCACCTCGGCAGGTGTCGCGGCCGGACTCGACCTCTGCCTCCACATCGTGCGCCGCGACCACGGCGCCGACGTCGCCAATCAGGTGGCGCGCCGCTGCGTCGTCCCACCGTGGCGCGACGGCGGGCAGGCGCAGTACATCGAGCGGCCGATTCCGGAGACCACGGCGGAGTCCACCGCGACCACCCGGGACTGGGCGCTGGATCGGCTGGGTGAGTCGCTGACGCTGAGCCGGCTGGCTGCGCACGCGAACATGAGCGTCCGCACGTTCACGCGGCGGTTCGGTGAAGAGGTCGGCACCACCCCGAACCGCTGGCTGATCACCCACCGGGTCGACCGCGCGCGACAACTCCTCGAGACCACCGACCTGTCCGTCGACGTCATCGCCCGCGAGGTCGGTTTCGGGACTGCGGTGTCCCTGCGTCAGCACATGGGCGCCGTGCTCGGCGTCCCCCCGTCGGCGTATCGCAGAACGTTTCGGGGCCGGGCGCTCACGACGAAGGCATCGGCGTAGATCCCGAGTCCTGTTCGGTGGCTGTGCGGGCCGGGCGGATGAGCAGTTCGAGGGCCGCGAGCGCGAGTAGCGCGATGAAGACGATCCACAGCACGACCAGTCCGGTGGGGTAGCGCCAGAACACCAGAAGCAGAGCCGCTATACCGATGATGGTGCAGCGCAGTGGAACTCGAAGCTGGTTGGCCCACCGTTCCACTTCGTTCGGCGGTCGGCCCGCGCCGGATTTGCGGACGAAGTCCAGTGCCTGACCATAGCCGCGACGCACGGCGGTCGCGGACGACGAGCCGCCGGTGAGGAAGGCTCCGATCGCGATCACCAGACCGAGGACCGCGACCGCGCGCAGGCTCGTCCGCAACGGCACCAGGACGGTGTCGATGACCGCCGTCGCCGCGTCGGGCGACAGGATGTCCGGTGGGACACTGTCGAGGTAGATCGCGCGTCCGATGAGTATCCCGATTGCGAGGACGAGCATTCCCAGTGCGATCGCCAGGCCGGCGAGGGAGAGGGCGCGCAGCCGACGGCCTCTGGGGGCGACGGCGACCGCGGCGGCGGCGCACGCGATGCCCAGCCACGGCAGGATCGCCGAGGCCTTGTCGAGGGCGTTGACGGCTCGCTGCGCCTTCACCAGTTCGGGTGATTGGAACAGCACGAATTGTTTGTCCACGGAGGGGATCTTGTCGGCGAACGCGAAACCACGCTCGGTCAGCGCGGCCTTGACCCTGTCGATGACGGTGCCGAGGGAGATGCTGACGGTGCCGCTCTGGTCGACCTCCACCGAGCTGAGGCCGTAGTTGCCCGTCATCACCGCCACGAGTGCGTTGTGCGCCGAACGGTTCGCCTGGATCCACAGGTCCTCGAACTGCTGGGACTGCACGAGTGAGCTGACGGTGTCGTGGACGAAATTCTTTGCCTGGCTGGTGATGACCGGTGCGAGGCCGACGACGGCCGCGTCCAGCCGGGGCGCGTTCGCAGCGAGATTCGAGACGTCGGTCAGTGCCGTCAGTGCTTCCTTGGTGAGCCCTTCGACATCGACTCGGGCGAAGATCTCGTCGGTGATCTGGTTCGTGATGTCTGCCTGGAGGGCCGGATTCGAACCCAGGGGGGCCACCGTGCTCACGTAGCGGTCGGTGTCGAGGATCTGACTTCTCGTGAAGCGCGCGGTGACCGACGCGAGCGCGAGAACGGCGACCAGCACCAGAAGGATCGCCACCGCCGTCCAGCGCAATCCGTTCCGGGGTGGGCGGGAGACCGGTTCTGCCGGAACACCCGCGGCGGCGCCCGCGGCCTGTCCGCGCAGCGTCGCCACCTCGTCGCGCAACCGGAGGAGTTCGGCGCGTTCGTCCTTGTCGAGTGAGCCGGTGCTCGTGCCGTCTTCCATTGCGGATCAGATCACTTCGGGGTTCCAGGTGGCGACCGCCCAGATCACGACGGCGTTCAGTGCGATGATCGTGATCGCCCACAGGGGGTAGTAGGGCAGCCACAGGAAGTTGACGAAGATCGACAGGGCGCACAGCACCATCGCGCCGACACGCGCCCAGGTAGCCCCGGTGAACAGTGCCGCGCCGACGGCCGCGACGATCACGCCGAGCACGAGATGGATCCAACCCCAGGTAGTGACGTCGAATTGGTAGGTGTACTCGATGCCGACGACGATCACGTCGTCCTTGGCTACCGCGGAGATCCCCTGCAGGAATTCGAGCACGCCGACGGTGACGAGAAGAACCGCCCCGCCCATCGACGTTCCCTTTGCCACACCTTGCTTGACCAGCGATTCATCGGACATGACCATTCCTCTTTCGTCAACGTACGAAATGAACTGGCGAAAGTAAGTATCCTCCGCCGGATCACCCCTTGTCAGGAAGATGACCGGACGGGCGCGTATTGACCTTGCTCGACGCGGCGACGGAAAATATTTGCAGGCCAAGGTTTGTCCGGGAAGGGGATCGCCATGTCCGACGAGTCGTTGGTCAAGCAGGGGGTCGCGGCCGCGACGTCCATGGTGGCGGCGATAGTTTTGCTCACTATCGGAATTCTCCATGTGCTGTCGGGAATCTCGGCACTCATGCAGGACGACCTCGTCGTGGCGGGCCCCGAGTACATCTACCAGTTCGACACGACCGCGTGGGGTTGGATTCACCTGGTGCTCGGTGTGATCGTTGCGGCCGTCGGTGTCATGTTGTTCACCGGGGCGACGTGGGCCCGTGTCGGCGCCATGGTGATCTGTGCTCTCTCGCTCCTCGCCAATTTTCTGTGGCTGCCCCACTACCCGTGGTGGTCGGTGGTCATGATCGTGCTGGACGTGTTCGTGATCTGGGCTGTCGCGACATGGAAGCCGGGCTATGAGGAGCGGCTCTAGGTCGCGAACCCGTCGAGTACCGGTTGTCAGGGCGCCGCCGAGTCACGGGCGATCCCGGGCTTTCGCCGCCAGCGAACCGACGCGGTCAGCACCCGGATGCCCAACGAGATCAGGATCAGGTTGCCGATGAGTTGTGCCGACACCACCGCCCTCGCGGTCTCCGTGGAGGCCACGATGTCACCGAATCCGACTGTGGTGAATACCGTCAGGGTGAAATAGAGGGCGTCGAGGCGGGTCAATACTTCGCTGAAGTTGTCCGGCCCCGATTGCGAGAGCAGAAAGTACGTCGTCGCGTAGGCGACGAGGTAGACCCCCACGGTGACGGCCAACGCCTCGACCGCCTGCGCGACCGGGTACTCGGCACGCAGCACCCTGCGGATCTGCCAGACATACACCGCGCAGACCACAGCGAGACCCCCGACCACCAGGGACACGGTGCGCAGGTTGTCGACCGTGGTGAAGGGCAGCAGGAAGTATGCGCTCACCAGCACTGCCGTGGCGCACACCGGGCGCAGGATCGCCGGAACCAGCACACGCGCCCGCGCATGTCGGGAGAGACTTCGCACGCCGTCCTCGTCCATCGACACCGCCCGGATCACCACCTTCTCGGCGATGGTGCGACTTGAAATTGCCACCTCCAGTTTCCGCCGATCGAGGAGCCGACCAGAGCGCTTTGGCCGTCTTTGCGCCTCGGAGCACACCCACGCGTCGATCGACACGGTTTCGGAGCAACCGGATTCACACCCCGAGTTCGCTACCCGGGTGCAACTCCACCGCAACGACACCCGCCCGCTCGGCGTGGTGGACGAACTCCCCGCCCGGGCCGAAGAACAACCGGGGTCGCACGGCGTCGAGGCCGATCGGCCACAGTGTGCCGTAGTGGATCGGCACCGCCAGGCCCGCCTCCACCAGGCGTGCGACGACCGCGGCGCGAGTCGGGTCGAGGTGACCCTTGCCGAGGGTCGGACCCCAGCCGCCGACGGGTAGCAGCGCGAGGTCGACAGGGCCGACGTGGTCGGCGAGGTCGGGGTACAGGTCGGTGTCGCCGGCAAAGTAGGTCCGCCGGTCACCCTCGACGACGTACCCGACCGCGGGCGCGATCTGCGGGCCGCGCGGCCAGCGCCTGCCGTCGTGTAGGGCGGGCACGGCGCGCACGGTGAGGTTGCCGATCCTTGTCTCGTCGCCCGGCCTCAGCAGCACCAGGCGGTCGGCGAACTGTCGCAGCGCGGGGAGGCCGTCGACCGCCCGCCACGGGGCCACGATCGGGACGTCGGGATCGAGCAGCCGCAGCGACGGCAGGTGCGCATGGTCCGCGTGCAGGTGCGAGAGCAGGACGGCGTCCGGGTTGCGCACGTGCGGCCCGATCGGTGCGGGCCCTCGGCGGCGGCGTAGGTGCGCGACGTGGTCGGTCAGCACCGGATCGGTGAGGACGACCGTCCCGCGGTCCACGATCAGCGCGCTGGAATGTCCGAGCCAGCGCACACCGGGTGCGGCGGCAACTGGACCCGGCGTTGCGCTCACACCCTTACGATTCCAGATGACGAAAGGCGGTGCGATGCGCACGGTGGGCGGCGTGGTGCGGGTGCTCGTCGAGTTCTTCGTGCTCTGGGGGTCGTCGGCGCTCGCGCTCATCGTGCTCGACCGCATCCTCGGCGGCATCACCCTGGACCGGTCGAGCTTCACTCCGATCCCGACGCTCCCGGCCGCGCTGGTGCTCGCGTTGGTGTTCGGCCTGCTCAACGCCGCGCTGTGGCCGGTGATCATGCGGTTCATGTCGTGGATCGGCCCGGTGCTGCTGTTCGTCGGGGTGTTCCTCGCCGGCGGCGTGATGATGCTGTTGACGCTGTACCTGGTGCCGGTCGCGTCGGTGGACCAGTTGAGCGACGCATTCGTTCTCGCGGCGCTGCTCTCGCTGTTCACGTCCGTGGTTTCGGGAGCAATCGCGTCCCGCTCCGATACCGCGTACCGACTGATGCAGGTGCGCCGACAGCGGTTCCGGTTGCGTCGCAACGCCGCGCTCGTGGACGCGTCACCGGGACTGTTGTGTATCCAGATCGACGGCCTCGGGTACGACGTGCTGCGTCGTGCGATCGCCGACGGCGTGACGCCCGGTCTGGCGAAGTTGGTGCGCGAGACCCACCGGCTGGTGCCGTGGCACACCGACTGGAGCAGTCAGACGGGTGCGACCCAGCTGGGCGTGCTGCACGGTTCCAACCACAACGTGCCGGCGTTTCGCTGGTACGACAAGACGACCGAGCACATTTCGGTGTTCAGCAACCCGGCCGACAACGAGCAGCGCGAACTCGAGCGAACCGGCATCCCCGGCCTGCTGGCGCACGACGGTGCGAGCCGCGGCAATCTGTTCACCGGCGGCGCGCACGACAACGTGCTCGTCGTCAGCCGCATGCGCGGTGCCCGCCTCGGCGGCGGTGCCGGTTACAGCGACTATTTCGCGGACCCGGCGAGCGCGCTGCGCACGTCCATCCGGATGGTCGCGGAACTGCAACGGGAACTACGCCAGTCACTGCGGCAGAAGCGAAAGGACATCCAGCCGCGGGTGCCGCGGGGCGGGGTCTATCCGTTCGTGCGGGCGTTCGCGACCGTGCTCGCCACCGATGTCGCCGCCGCCGCGGTGGTCGGCGATCTGATCAAGGGGCGCAGCGTCGTCTACGTCGACCTGATCGGCTACGACGAGGTGTCGCACCATTCCGGCATCTCCCGTCCCGAGACCCTCGCGGTGCTGACCAAACTCGACGACGTCATCGAGATGCTGCTCGCCGTGGTGGCGCAGGCCGATCGGCCCTACCGCGTCGTCGTGCTGTCCGACCACGGGCAGAGTCAGGGCGCGACCTTCCTGCAACGCTACGGGGAAACTTTGGGGCAGTTGGTCATCCGGCTTGCCGCACAGCGCGAACCGGCCGCGGTGCAGCGCCACTGGTACGAGCGCGCATCCGAAGCCTCCCGACAGCCCGGGGCGGAGGGGCGCGGCTACGCGGCGGCCAGCGTGCACTCGCCGACGGCCGGCGAGGAGGCGCAAGCCTCCACGGGTGAGCCGATCGTGCTCGGCTCGGGCAATCTCGGTCTGATCTACTTCCCGCACCTGCCCGGACGCGCCGATGCCGACGCCATCGAGGCTGCCCATCCCGGGCTGCTCACCGGGCTGCGCGAGCATCCCGGGGTCGGCTTCCTGCTCGTTGCCGCCCCGGGTGGGTCCGTGGTGCTCGGGCCCCACGGCCAGGTCGACGTGACAACCGGCGAGGTCACCGGTGAGAACCCGCTCGCGGCGATGGGCCCCGACGCGCTGGCGAAGGTGCGACGCACCGACACCTTCGACAACGTCGCCGACATCATGGTCGGTGGCGCGTACTGGCCCGAGACCGACGAGGTCGCGGCGTTCGAGGAGCAGGTCGGCTCGCACGGCGGTATGGGCGGACCGCAGAGCACCCCCTTTCTCATCTATCCCGCCGACCTGCCCGCACCGCCCGACCCGTTGCACGGCGCCGAGGCCGTGCACAGGGTGCTCGCCGGATGGCGCGACCTTTCGACGAAACCGCGGGCGGGCGACCTATCGGGAACTGGCGCTTGACCGCTCGCGGCTGAGTCCCGGACGTCGACGCGCCCGACCGGACGGACCGCTGCCGCAGTCCGAGGCGTGCAATGTGCTGCGATCGCCTCCGCGTACGGCGGAAGATGGACATACGACGGGAAGTCGCACCGTCGCGAGGAAAGTACACGCCGCTGGTGAGGGGCAGTCACGTGAACAGATCAGGCACCGCCGATACCAGCAACCGTGGTCGACGTTGGTGGGCGCGTGTGGCGTTCGTGTTCGCCGTCGGTGCGGCGGCGGTGCCCGTGCTGTTCGCCGGGGTGCTGGGCACCGTGGCGTTGCTCATCGTGGGGACCGGTGGCGTCGTGGTCACGGTGGCGGCGTTGTACTGGTTCCTCACCCGGCGCGGAGTGCTCCGGTGGATCTCCCTGGGAGTGGCGATCGTCGCGCCGATCATCGTGCTGACACTGTTCGTCCGCGCGCAGCTGCTGTGGGTGGTGCTGCTCGCGTACGCGCTGGCGCTGCTGGCCGTCGTCTGCGCCCGCGTCGCCCTGCGTGGAAGACGGGCGGAGACGACCATGCCGGAATACCCTGCCCCGCCACCGGAGCACCCGTTCCTGATCATGAATCCGCATTCGGGCGGCGGGAAGGTCGCGAAATTCGACCTGAAGCGCAGAGCCGAAGAGCTCGGCGCCGACGTCGAGCTGCTCGAAGGGCCGACCACCATCGACGTCACCGCACTGGCCCGGCGGGCGGTCGCGCAAGGGGCCGATCTGCTGGGGGTGGCGGGCGGAGACGGGACTCAGGCGCTCGTCGCGGCGGTCGCGGCCGAGCACCACCTGCCGTTCCTCGTGATCAGTGCCGGAACCCGCAACCATTTCGCGATGGATCTCGGACTCGACCGCACCGATCCGTCCCGATCGCTGGACGCACTCCGGGACGGTGTCGAGCTGCGTGTCGACCTCGGCACCATCAACGGCCGACCCTTCGTCAACAACGCGTCGTTCGGGGTCTACGCCGAAATCGTGCGCAGTCCCGCCTACCGCGACGACAAGGCCGGAACGGTGCTGACGCTGCTCCCCGATCTGCTCACCGGGCACGCCGGGCCACGATTGGTCGCGCGGATCGGTGACACGGCCGTGGAGGGGCCGCAGGCGGTCCTGGTGAGCAACAATCCCTACGGCAACAGTGATCTGGCCGGTCTGAGCCGCCGGGACCGTCTCGATCGCGGCGTCCTCGGCGCGGTCACCGTGTCGGTGGCGAACACCCGGCAGGCGGTCGGTCTGCTGCGCCGCACCAACGTTCACGGCTTGACGCAGGAAACGGCGATCGAGGTGGTCGTGGACGCCGACACCCCGGAAATCCCGGTGGGAGTCGACGGCGAATCCCTCCTGCTCCGCACTCCGGTGCGGTGCACCATCGAACCGGACGCCCTGCGGGTGCGGGTGCCCAGGACGAGGCCAGGGGTGCGTCCGGCTGCGCCTGCGTTCGACTGGGTGCGACTGTGGCGGGCGGCGTACGGCACTCACACTGCGACCGGGGCGGCGCCCCGCGGTTGAGGGTTCAGCCGCCGGAAGGATCTCCGGTGTGGTCGGCTCGACTGTGGAATGCGGTGACAGCGGACTCGATGGTCGGATAGAAGTGCGACGAATCGAACCTGTCGCCCACCCCGAACCGGATGAGCCGGTCCTTGATCGGACCCTTCATCTCCGCGAACACCAACCGGATCTCTTTCCCTTCGAGATACGTGTCGAGGTCGACGAGTTCGTCGACGGCGGTGGTGTCGAGACCGGTGATCGGCTCGGAGGCCACGACCACCCACTCGACCGGGGTCGGCGCGGCCGCCACCACCGAGCGCACGTATTCGTCGAAGATCTCGCCGTTGGCGAAGAAGAGGGGAGCGTCGAAGCGCACCAGCACCAGTCCGGGGATGCGGAGGCCGCCGGGGTGGCGTTGGACGTCGTGGAAGCCGGGGCGGTCGGGCGTCCGGACGAGTTCCGTGCGGTACGGCTGCCACGCCTGCGCGACCACCGCGACGAAGGACAACCCGATCGCGACGAGGATTCCCTGCAGCACGCCCACCAGGGCCACCCCGAGGAATGCCGCAACGGCGAGCCCGAACTCCACGGTGCTCATGCGCCACATCCGGACCATTCCACCGACATCGACCAGCGCGGTGGCGGCGACGATCACCACGGCCCCGAGTGTCGCGTCGGGGAGATAGGTGGTGACCCCGGGGGCGACGAGGACGAAGACCAGCACGGCGAGTGCTCCGACGACGCATGCCAGTTGGGTGCGGGCGCCGCTCTGTTCGGCCACCGGGGTCCGCGACCCGCTGGCGGAGACGGGGAACCCGCCGAACAGCCCGCCGGCGATGTTGGCCACGCCGACCGCCTTCATCTCCGTGCTGCCGTTCACGTCTTCGCCGTGCCGGGCGGCGAACGTGCGGGACAGCACCCCTGTGTCGGCGAACGCGATCAGCGCGATGCCGGCCGCGGGGCCGACGAGGTTCCCCACGTCTCCCCAGTCGACACCGCCGAACGACGGCAGCGGCAGGCCGGCGGGCAGGGCGCCGACCATCCCGATGTCGTCGGTGAGTCCGAGTGCGGCGGACAGGATTATCGCGCCGACCACGGCCACGAGTACGCCGGGGATGCGGGGCAACCAGATGCGGAACCCGACGATGACGGCGAGGGAACCGATCCCCATGGCGGCGGCGACGGGGTCGATGTTGCCCTGTATGACGGACTGTCCGATTTCCCCGATCTCTCCGATGAGGCCGGATGCGTCGACGGAGAACCCGAGCAGCTTGGGCAGTTGGCCGACGACGACGATGAGCGCGATCGCATTGAGGTAGCCGAGCCGGATGGGCTTCGACAGAAGTTCGGTCACGAAGCCGAGATGCAGGAATCCGCCGACGAGGAGAATGAGGCCGACGAGGACGCCGAGGACTCCGGCGAGGGCGAGCGCACTCTCCGGGTCGCCGGCCACGGCGAGAGGCAGAACCGCCGCGGCGATGAGCGGTGCCAGCGACGAGTCCGGGCCGAGCACGAGGATTTTCGACGGTCCCACCAGGGCATAGGCGAGGAGCGGGATGATCGTGGCGTAGAGGCCGGCGTAGGCGGGCAACCCGGCGGCCTCGGCGTACCCCATCCCGGCGGGAATGAGCAGGGCGGTGAGGACGAGTCCGGCGGTGATGTCGGGGCGCAGCCATTCGCGGCGGTACGCCCGGGCAGTCGCGATGCCGGGTAACTGCGCGAGGCTACCTGTCCAGGACATGGTCCGGGCCTCAGCGCGCGCGTTGCGGGTCGACCGCGGCGGCGGCGGTCATCGGTGCGGGCGGCGCCGAGCGGAGGTGGCGCCGGCGCCGGAACGCCTTCTCCGCTTCGACGACGATCGGGATGATCAGTGACCACCCGAGGCAGGCGAGCCACTGGCCGCCGGTCAGCGATGTGGTCATGAGGAGGTCTTGGAGGAACCCCGCCTCGACCGCGAACACCGTCACGATGATCGGGATGGACAGGATCTTCAGTGCGCCGAGGATCGGTGGGGTGAGCCCGGACTCCGGGTCGCGCCGCATGACGAGCCCGGCGAGGATGGAACCGAACGACAGCACCACGAACGCCGTCGTCATGGGAACGTTCGCCTCGGTCGTGCTCATCTCGCCCGGCGCGAGGAGCATCGCGGCGAGCGTGACGGCGAACTGCAGGACGCCGTATGCCAGCCACTGCACGAACGCCCTCCGGTTGGCTATCGGCATCTGCGGGTCGCGGGGCGGCTTGTTCATCAGATCCGGTGGCGGAGGGTCGAGCATGATGACGGCGACCGGGAACAGCGTGATGAAGAAGTGCTGGAACAGCACCATCAGCGGGGTGAGCGCGACCCCGTCGTTGATGTCGAAAATGCTCGCGACGAGAAACAGCAGCACCAGCGAGAACAGTTTCGACATCTGGTAGCGGATGTACGACACAATCTTTTCGTAGATGTTGCGGCCCAAGCGGATCGCGGTGATCAGGGTGCCGAAATTGTCGTCGGTGAGCACCATCTTGCCCGCCTGTTTGGTGACTTCGCTGCCCGAGCCCATGGCGACGCCGATGTCGGCCTTCTTCAGCGCGGCCGCGTCGTTGACGGCGTCCCCGGTCATCGCCACGACCGCACCGTTCTTCTGCATGATGTCGGCAAGGCGCAGTTTGTCCTGGGGGGTGACGCGGCCGAACACGTGCAGGTTCGGGAGCGCGGCCGACAGGTCGTCATCGGTCATGGCCTGGAGTTCCGCACCACCGATCGCGCCCGGTCCGAGCCCGAGTTCGGCGCCGATCGCGGATGCCGTGATCGCGTGGTCGCCGGTGATCATGCGGACGTCGATGCCGGCCTCGTGGGCGGTGCGCACCGATTCGATCGCCTCCGGCCGAAGCGGGTCGATGATGCCGACCATGCCGACGAATATGAGGTCCTCGACGAACGACATGGGGTCGGCCACCGCGGCCTCCTCCTGCCCGTCGAGGCGGCGGACCGCGAAGGCAAGCACGCGAAGCCCCTTCTCGGACATGGTCCGATTCGCTGCCGTCAGTTCCTCCCGGACCTCGTCGAGCGGCACCTCCTGCCTGCCCGGCCGGAAGGCGGTCGCGCACCGCGCCAGGACCACGTCGGGGCCGCCCTTGACCAGTTCCACGAATTGGGTTCTGCCATCGACCTGGAGATGGTGGAACGTCGCCATGAACTTGTACGCAGAGTCGAACGGCACGGCGGCGACGCGCGGATATGTTCGCCGGGTCAGTGGGGCGTCGACACCGATCTTCGCCGCGAGCACCACCAGCGCGGCTTCCGTCGGGTCGCCGACGACCTCTCCGGTGCCGGAGACCGTGGCGTCGCTGTCGAGGCACAATCCGTACGCGAGCAGCGTGAAATCCGGGACGGCCTCGCCCGCGACGTGGGTGATCTTCCCCGACTTGGCGTAACCCTCACCATCGACGGTGTACCACCGGCAGTGGAAGTACAGCGACCGCACGGTCATCTGGTTCATCGTCAGCGTGCCGGTCTTGTCCGAGTTGATCACGCTGGTGGCGCCGAGGGTCTCGACGTCCGTAAGGTTTTTCACGATGGCCTTGGCGTCGGCCAGCTGCCGCGCGCCGTAGGCCAGCATCGCCTGGACGAACGTCGGCAGACCGGTCGGGATCGCGGAGACCCCCATGGAAATGCCGAGCAGCAGAAGCGTCGTCACGTCCTGTCCGCGAATCACCCCGATGATGACGATGATTGCCACCGCCGTCCACGCGATGATGCCGAGCACTTTGGTGAGCGAGTCCAGTTCGCGCTGCAGCGGGGACTTGCTCGGTGCGACCGCAGACAGCATCGACGCGATCTGGCCCATCTGGGTGTGCATCCCCGTTTCGGTGACCACCATGGTGGCGGTGCCGCGGGTGACGGAGGTGTTCTGGAAGACCATGTTGCTGCGGTCGCCGAGAGAAATGTCGAGGTTGCCGAGCGTCTGGGGGTCCTTCGCGACGGGTGCACTCTCACCCGTCAGCGCCGCCTCCTGGGTCTCCAAGGTGGCCGTCGCGAGCAGGCGGCCGTCCGCGGGGACGATGTCACCCGCCTCGAGCTGCACGACGTCGCCCGGCACGAGTTCGGTGGCGTCGAGCTGGATCAGTGTGCCGTCGCGGACCACCCGCGCCTGCGGTGTCTGCATCTTCGCCAGCGCGTCGACGCTGGCGCGCGCCTTCACTTCCTGCCGTGTGCCCAGCACGATGTTGAGCCCGACGAGAACCGCGACCACGATCGCCGTCGGGATTTCGCCGATGACGATGCTGACCACGGCCACCGCGACCAGCATCAGGTTCATGGGGTCCTTCAACTGCAGCAACGCGATCGACCACGTCGACGGCGCCGGCTCGGAGGCGATCTCGTTCGGACCGTGCCGTCGGCGACGTTCGTCTACTTCGCCGGCCGTCAGCCCCGCCTGCCGATTGGAGGCCAGTGCGGACACGACGGCGTCGGCGTCCTGGGCATGCCAGGCCGTCTGCGCTTGCGCGGGTTCCGTCGAGACCATGACCGCTCGTCCTTTCCGCTCGGATTCTCAGTAGGGGGTGGGAATCCAGTGCAGTGGTTGCCTCGGCGCCTCGTAGCCGTGCGGGCCCCGCCGCTCCGGCAAGGTGATGTCGGGGCGTTCGAGGGGTTCGTAGGGGATCTGGCTCAGCAGGTGGCTGATGATGTTGAGCCGACCGCGTTTCTTGTCGTCGTTGACCGCGACGTACCAGGGCGCCCAGCCGGTGTCGGTGAAGTGGAACATCTCGTCCCGCGCCCGTGAGTAGTCGTACCAATGGGTGTACGACTTCAGGTCCAGGTCCGACAGCTTCCAGACCTTCCGCGGGTCGTCGATCCTGCTCTGCAGTCGCAGCGTCTGTTGTTCCTCGCTCACCTCCAGCCAGTACTTCAGCAGGATGACGCCCGAGTCGACGATCGCGCGTTCGACCGTCGGGACGAGTTGGAGGAACTGCTGCGCTTCCTCCTCGGTGCAGAATCCCATCACCCGTTCGACGCCCGCCCGGTTGTACCAACTACGGTCGAAGATGACGACCTCTCCGCCGGCCGGGAGATGGGGCAGGTACCGCTGCACGTACATCTGCGACTTCTCGCGATCGGTCGGGGCCGGCAAGGCGACGACACGGAACACGCGCGGACTGACCCGCTCGGTGATCGCCTTGATCACGCCCCCTTTCCCGGCGGTGTCGCGGCCCTCGAAGACGATGCAGATCCGCGCATCCGACGATTTCACCCATTCCTGCAATGCGACGAGTTCGCCGTGGAGCGGACGGAGTAGGCGGCGGTACTCCTTGTTCTTCATCGGTGCGGCGGGCTCGGCACCGTCCGGCCGGGGCAGGTCGAGGCCGGATTTCTCGTGCTTCGACTTCTTTCCCACGGCTTCTACCCCGGCCGCCTGCTCAGACCCGATCCGGATTCCAGGTCGACACGGCCCAGATCACCACGACGTCGAGGGCGATGATGAGCACCGACCACCACGGGTAGTACGGAAGCCACAGGAAGTTGGCGAGTATGGAGACGGCCGCGATCACGATCGCGGACACCCGCGCCCATCCCGCGCCGGTGAACAGCGCGAGGCCGACGCCTGCGACGAGCACACCCAGCACGATGTGGATCCAGCCCCAAGTGGTCAGGTCGAACTTGTAGATGTAGTTCAGCCCCGCCACGAATACTTCGTTCTCGGCAACCGCGGCGATTCCTTGGAAGAGGTGGATGATGCCGACGGTCACCATGATGATGGCCGCCCCGATCGAAGTGCCTGCCGCGACGCCCTGCTTGACCGACGTTGTCTCGGACATGACCGTCCCTTTCCTTACCGCGAGCCGGGCGGCCCGGTATCTCCATTGTCCGCCGTTTCACCTGGTGGTAGTCGGGAAACTGTATTTCCGGGCATACTCCGGATATTTGATTCATCCCAGACTCAGGGTTTTTCACGGTCTGACACCGAACCGAGTTGTTCGAGAGGCCGTTTCGTGTCTTGACGGTGGTTCCGCGGCGGGACGACGATGAGTCGATGACCGGCGATGACGAACTGCTTCAGATCGAGCGGGTCATCGAACGCCTGACCACTCGGTATCCGGCCGCCTCACCCGTGGACGTCGAGCACATCGTGCGTACTGTCCACAAGCGCCTCGCGGAGTGCAGGATCCGTGATTTCGTACCCCTCCTCGTCGAGAAGGCGGCACGGCGTGAACTGTCGGACCGCGCAGCGGCCGAAGCGACTGGTGACCTTGTTCTCTAGTCGCCGCGCCCCCCAAGGGTGAATACTGATGAAGAAGCTGTGTGTGGCTGTCGCTGCTGTCTTCGGAAGAGAGGTCTCGCAGTGAACGACACCGATTTCGACGAACTCGGGCCCATCGACTATCTCGTCGTGGAGTTCCCCGCCGACCGGAGACCGGACGGATCGGCGTTGCCCCTTCTGATCGACCTGGTAGAACGAAACATCATCCGCGTGCTCGACCTGATCTTCGTCCGCAAGGAAGCCGACGGATCGCTCGCCGGTGTCGCCATCGAGGACCTCGGGCTCGACGGCGGTGTGGACGTGACGCTGTTCGCCGAGGCGGCAACGGGTCTGATCGACCGAACAGACCTCGAGGATGCGGCTGCCGTCCTGGCCCCCGGGTGCTCCGGAGCGATCCTCGTCTACGAGAACTGCTGGGCCGCACCGTTCGCCTCCGCCCTCCGGCGGGAGGGCGCGCAACTGGTGGCCTCCGGCCGAATCCCCGTCCAGGGCATTCTGGCGGCGCTCGACACGCTCGACACCACCAATTGAGATTCGAGGAGGCCGGAATCCTGGCCTGCTGACCGGAACACCGAGTGGACGGAGCGTCGAAAATGGAAGGTTTCTGGGAGTTCTTCTGGTTCATCTTCGTCTGTTTCGCCTTCGCGGCCTACTTGTCCGTGTTGTTCTCGATCATCACTGACCTGTTCCGGGACCGCGAGACGTCGGGGTGGGTCAAGGCGATCTGGATCATCTTATTGTTCGTCATTCCCTTCCTGTCTGCACTGGTGTACGTGATCGCCCGCGGCGACGGCATGGCGAAGCGGTCGATGGCCGCCGCTCATCAGGTCAAGCAGGCCCAGGACTCCTACATCCGCGACGTCGCCGGGAAGTCCCCGGCTCAGCAGATCACGGAAGCCAAGGCGCTGCTCGATTCCGGCGCGATCTCCGACGCGGAGTTTCAGGCGATCAAAACGAAGACACTGGCGTAGAAAGGATTTCGAGTTCGGCGACTTCTGTCCATGGCCGCGTTCGATGGGTGCTGCGCACCCGGTGGCCGGTGGCTCTCGGCTGACGTAGGACGATATCGATCTCCGGCTGCAGGACGGATCCGAACGACTTATGTAGTCGGACCGTGAATCCTTTTGCGTTTCAGAGTTGTCAGGATTTGAGGTGTCGGCCTCGGGATCTGATGGAGGCGGCGGCACGCCATGCTGTCACTGGGGGCGAAATCGAACTCGCACCCGGACCTCTACTCTGCCGGGGCGTATCTCTGTCCCGCAACAGGTTTGCTCGGCTCCGTAATGTTGACGTGGGCTCGGTCTCGGCCTGGCCTCAGCTGTCGGGAGCCGGGTCGTCGGCATTCTTCGCGGCGACGGTGTGCGCATCTGGTGGTGGTGCGCTCTGACGGTGCCATGCCAGTTCGCGGAGCCGGACCCAGTCGACTGCCGCTTTTGCGGGACGCACGCCGGGGCGATCGCGGGGGACCCGCACGCGCAGGGCGCCGGGCTCGATCGTGCAGCGCACCGGGGTGTCGAGGAGCAGCGATTCTCCGTCGACGCCGACGGGGGTCTGGCGTGTGTGGGCGTCGACGACCACCTCGCCCGTTGTGTGTTGGGTCAGGCCGTGGGCGTTGACCCGGCCGAGGAGGCCGACCGCTTGACGGGTGTTGGCCACCGACACGGTCACGGCGCCGAGGACGCCGCGGTCGAGCCGGTCGCGTCGGTTCAGGCCGGCGAGATCGCTGCTGCCGTAGGGGTTGTTGCTCACCAGCACCGCTTGCGGGTTCCGCACGGTGACGTCGCCGATCCGGGTGACGAGTGGGGCGGCGGCGTGCCCGGTGAGCAGGTCCGGGAGCATCTCGAGCACAGTCCCGGTCTTGTCGTTGCGGTAGGCGGGACTGCGGACCACCTCGGCGTAGACCCCGAAGGAGGCGTTGTTGACGAACGGACGGCCGTTGATCCGGCCGAGGTCGACGGCGAGCTCGACCCCGTCGCGCAGGGCGTCGAGACACCGGCTGGGATCGGCACGGTCGAGTCCGAGGTCCATCGCGAAGTGGTTGCGGGTCCCGGCGCTGATCACCAGGAACGGCAGATCGTTCTCGGCTGCGACCCCGGCGACGAGGGCTTGGGTCCCGTCGCCGCCGGCCACACCGAGCAGGTCGGCGCCGCGGGCGACCGCCCGCCGGGCCAGTTCGGTGACGTCGACGGTGCCCGGGCCTTCGAGCAGGACCACCTCGGCGCCGAGTTCCTCGGCCTTGCGCTGGAGGTCGAATTTCGCGACCTTGCCACCACCGGAGTGCGGGTTCATGATCAGCACCGGATGCCGCGCCGGTGGGGCGGGCACCTCGCGCACGGCGGTGTCCGTGGTTCGTCCGCTCAGGGCGGCGCGGGCGCAGAGCACGGCGAGGATCGCGAGAATGGCGGCGGCGACGACCTCGGCGAGCAGGTGGGCGCGAATGAACAAGACCAGCACGACGATCGGTGACAGTATCGCGATGGTCAGCGAAATCCAGCGCAGGACACCGCGAGTGGCGAGGAACCAGTACAGTGCGGCGACCATGACGACGACGCCACCGACTCCGACGACGAGGACCCCGAGGGAGCTGAGCAGGCCGGCGGACACCAGCGGCACCGCCACTGCGAGGATCGCCAGTGCGAACGCCGCCCGCGCCCACCAGCGCCGGGATCGGGTCGCGGTGTCGGGGGAGCCGGATCGGTTGTCGCTCATCGCCCGGTCCCCGGGTGTGCGGTGATCCGGCCGTCGTCGATGGCCTGGCGCAGCGCGGCGTGGTCGCGGGCGTTCTGGTCGGCGTAGGCCTCGGCGAAGGAGGCCAGCGCTTTATCGAAGTCGTCGTCCGAGCCCAGGTACCCGGCGATGGCGAACCGGTCGCCGGCGCGGGCGTGCGCATACGCGAGCACGCGGGCGCACAGCCGGCCGTAGAGGGTCATCAGGTGGGCGGACATGGTCTCGATTACGGCCGAGCCCTTGCCGTCGCGCAGCTGGCGGACGTAGTAGTCCCGGACCGTCCCGTCCGGGTCGGGTCCCTGTTGCCAGCCGAGGAGGATGTCGCTGGCGGCCTGGATGAGGCGTTGCCCGGTGACGACGCGTTCGCCCTGGTTGGTGACCGTGGGGCCGTCGAGGTATTCCGCGAGGACCGACGGCTGTGCCTCCTTGGCCTGTAGGAACAGGGGGTCACCGCCGGTGCCGCGGAGCAGGATGATCCAGGCCCGGGTGCCGACGCTGCCCACGCCGACGACTTTCCGTGCCGTCTGGACGTATTCGAATCGATCGAACAGGACACGTCGGGCGGGTTGCAGGGTGTCGCGGTATTCGCGCAGTCGCTGGATCAGCTCCCGGTTGATCTGTTCGGCTTCGGTGTCGGTGAAGATCTCCTCGATGGGAACGACCAGCGGCGGTGTGCTCACGATCCGCGGGGTGCCGTCCACGAGGGTGGTCAGTTTGGACAGCGCCTGCATGCTGTCGCGGCCCCAGGATTTGCGGATCGTCTTCTTCACGCGTTTGCGTGCCGAGGAGTCCAGGGCGTCGCGGAGCTCGTCCAACTCGGCGGCGGCGTCGATGTGGGAGTACCAGACCGCGAGCTCGCCGCACTCGGCCTGGCGGGTCATCGTTTCGCGGTATTCGGCCGCGCAGGCGCGGGCGATCCGCTTTCGTTCTTTGCCACGGAACCCGTTGCCGCGGCCGGCGACGGCGAGGCTCGCGACGAGTCGTTTGACGTCCCATTCGAAGGGGCCGGGATAGGTTTCGTCGAAGTCGTTGACATCGAAGGCGAGGTCGCGTTCCGGTGTGGCGAAGAGCCCGAAGTTGCTCAGGTGGGCGTCCCCGCACAGCTGGGTGTGCAGACCGGTGGTCGGGGCGTGCGCGAGGTCGTCAGCCATCACCAGGGCGGCGCCGCGATAGAACGCGAACGGTGACTCGGCCATCCGCCCGTACCGGATGGGGACGAGGTCGGGGACCCGGGTGGTCGCCTGGGACTCGAGCAGGCCGACGGGGTCACGATCACGGGTTCGATCGTGTTCGGCGATGGCGCCGAACGGGATTCGGTGCCGAACCGTTTCGCCGTGCTCGGTGCGAGCGGCCCGGGTCGGATGGTCGGTGGGTCGCGGTGCGGGGGGAGCGTCTGGTGTTGTCATGGCGTAGTCCCTGGCTTCGCGGCGACGGTGTCGTCCGGTTCGTCTTCTTCCGGTGTGCCGTCATCGGGTGTCACCGTGCTGGCGAGCATGACCTGCACCCATCGCGTCGACGGATCGATGTCCACCAGCATTGCCTTGGCGAACGGTGTCAACGGGATCGCCAGGATCGCCCCGAGAGGTCCGAGCACCCACGACCATAACACGAGCGAGAGGAACGTGAACGTCACCGTCAGGCCGACCGCGTCGCCGACGAACTTGGGTTGAATCACCGACTGGATGAGCACGTTGAGCGCGCTGTATACGACGATCACCCACAGCATCAGCACCGGGCCACCGTCGAGCAGGGCCAGCAGCGCCGGTGGGATGAGGCCGATGATGAAGCCTATGTTCGGAATGTAGTTGGTGATGAACGAGAGCAGCCCCCACAGGATCGGCAGCGGGATGCCCATCAGCCACAGTGCGCCCGCGTCGAGCACCGCGACGATCAGACCGAAGAAGGTCGCGACGAAAAGGTAGATGAGCGTGCCGGCGGCGAAGTTGGTGAACGCCGAAGCGAGGTCGGGGCGCAGCCGATTCAGTGTGTTCAGCCGCCACGTGTAGGTGGCGGCGTCGGCGGACATGAACAACAGCAGGGCGAACACGAACAGCAGGTTCGAGAACACCGCGAGCGTGCCCGCGAGAATATCGCCGACCAGGTCGGTCACCTTGGACATGTCGATGCCCGCGATCATCTGCTGCACCTGGTCCGAGCCGATACCGTGCGATTGCAGCCCGGACTGCACGTTGCCGACCATTTCGTCGAACTTGTCGGAGTATTCCGGGAGCAGGGTGGACAGTTGAGCAATCGAGAACACCGGGGCCAGGACGAGGAACAGCAGAATCCCCCACACGGCCAGGATCGCCACGATCATCACGAGCCACCCCGGCCAACCCCTGCGCCGCAACGCGTTGGGGATCGGTTGCACCGCAACGGTGAGTATCAGCGCGAGAAACACCGGTCCGACGATGTCGGCGAACGCCTTCAACGCCCCGAGGGCGACGACCAGGCTCGCCCCGCCGACCAGGACGATGACTCCGCGGGGCATTGCCCAATTCGGCACGGTCGCCGGTGACGCAGATGCTGGGCGCATCGCTACTTCTCTCGTCGAAGAGTGTCGCGTGTGACGATCGATTCACTGTCGATCTCGGCGATCAGGTGATCCGTGGTCTTGGTCATGCGTGAACGGTCTCGCCCACTCGGTGTTGGCGCGCCGATGTAGGTTGTCGCCGGTAGCGCGATGAGGCCGCGGGGAATCGTCCACGGCGCTGGGGGCACCGCCGGGTGCGGGGCGGATTCGTCGGAGTGCATCTCTTGCGCCTCCTTCCCTCTGGTTGGGATCGCGTGCGGTGGGCTCGGGCCGAGCTGGGGGTTCCGCCGCGAGGAGGGCCACCAGGTCACGAGGTCGGGCACCCTCACATGTGGTCTGGTTCCCAGCTTTCGCAGCCCGGCCGCTGGTCGCATCCCCCGAAACGGGTGACGACCTGGGAAGCATCGGAGTTCAATGGAGGGGTCGAGCGGATCACGCAGAATCGCTTCGGACGGACGCCGGTGCCCCCATGCAGAACCCTGCAGTGCCCGATCCCGCAGTACCCGATCCCGCGGTTCCCGATCGCGCGGGTCCCGGGTCAATCGACCCGCTGCTCGCGGCCCGGTTCGCGGTCCCGGCGGCCCCCAAGATCCTCGTCCGCCGGCCGGGGCTGCTCGACCGGCTGACCGCCGGAACGCGCGGTCCGGTGACCCTCGTCGCCGGACCGGCCGGCGCCGGCAAGACGGTGCTCGCCGCCCAGTGGGCCCGGGAGCACACGGCACTCCCACCCCCGGTATGGCTGACCGTGGAACCCGGCGACGCCCCGGGACTGTTCTGGGCCTATGTGCTCGAGGCGTTGCACCGGGGCGGGGTACTGCCGGTCGGGGTCGGGCGGCCGGAGCGGGCAGAGGAGGTCGACCACCCACTGCTGGTGCGGCTCGCCGACGCGTTGGCCGCCTCCCGGCAGCCGGCGATCCTGGTACTCGACCAGTTCGACGCGGCGTCCGCACCCGAGATCGCCGCCAGCCTGCACTTCGTCGTCACGCACGCCGCCGGCGTGCTGCGGCTCGTGCTCACTACCCGGACCGAGCCTCTGCTGCCGCTGCACCGCTACCGGGCGCACGGCGATATCACCGAGATCCGCAACGCCGACCTGATGTTCACCCCTGCGGAAGGCGAACTGCTGCTGCACTCGCACGGGCTGGAGATCTCGCGGGCGGGTGTTGCACTGCTGGCCGAACGCACCGCCGGCTGGGCTGCCGGGCTGCGACTGTCCGCGTTGGCGATGCAGCGCAGCACCGACCCGGAGGCGTTCATCGGCGCATTCGCCGCCGACCGCACCACGATCGCCGACTACCTCCTCTCGGAGGTGCTCGCCGCACAGCCGCCCGCGGCGCAGGAGCTGCTGCTGTGTGCCTGCATCACCGACCGGATCCATCCCGAACTGGCGGACCTTCTCACCGGCCGCCGCGACGCCGACTGGACCCTGGCCCGCCTCGCCCGCGCCCACGCCTTCCTCGAACGCGTCGAGGGATCGGCCTGGTACCGGCTGCATCCGCTGTTCGCCGAGGTGCTCCGCGCGCACCTCTCGCAGCGATACCCCGGCCTCGAACCCCGGCTGCGAGCCCAAGCGGCGCGCTGGTTCGCCGACACCGGGCGCGTCACCGATGCCGTCGCACAGGCCGCCGCCGCCGATGACTGGCAGTTCGCGGCCGGGCAGCTGGTCGACAACCTTGCCGTCGGCCGGCTCCTCACCGGACTCGACACCGCACGACTCGCTCAGGCGTTCGCCGCCATGCCGGCGGACCTGCCCGGCGCGGCCCCGGCGCTGGTGGACGCCGCTCTCCGACTCGCCGATGGTGACCTGACCGGTTGCACGGCCGCGCTGACCCGGGCCGACGAGTTCCTGCGCGCCGGGCCCGTTGCCCCGGAACCCCAGCTGGTCCGTTCGATGGTCGGGGTGCTCGCGGGACGGGCCGCCGGCGATCTGGCCGCCACCCGGCAGGCGGCGACCACCGCCGACCGGCTGCTCCACACGGTGCCGCAGCCCCTGCGCGGGCAACACCCCGAGATCCCCGCGATGGTGCTGGGTGGGCTCGGCTCGGCCGAACTCGGCGCCGGCCATCTCGACCGCGCCGAACAGATACTCACCGACGCGGTCACCGCGAGCGAGCGACCCGGAACCCAACAGCCGCTGCGGGATTCGCTGGGCTCCCTCGCCCTGGTCGAGCTGCTGCAGGGACGTCTGAGACAAGCCCTGGCACACTCGCGCCGAGCGCTCGCCGTCGCCGAGCGCTCCGCGGTGCCACCGGACGACCTGGTCGGGCTCAGTCACCTCGTCCTGGCCGGAGTCGCGGCCGAACACGACGACCGGGCGGCCGCCCACACCCATCTCGACCTGGCAATCGAGCCCGCCGGACCCCGGCCCGCCCCCATGACGACGGCAACGGCCGCCGTCATCTGCTCCCGGCTCGCCACCGCCGACGGTGATTGGCGCGGCGCCCTCGAGATCCTGCGCACCGCGGAAACAGCCCTGGTTCACCCCCCGCCTCAGTGGGCGGCGGATGAATTGGTCATCGCCGCATCCTGCGCCCACCTCGCGCACGCCGACACCCGGGCGGCCCTCGAAGTCCTCGACGCCGCACCCTCCGGCCGTCCGGAGCACGCCGTGGACCGCAACGCTTCCCCCGCTCCGGCAGCCAGAGCTACCCCACCCCGGCCGCGGAGGCCGATGCCGACGGGTCGACCACAATCCACTTCGCCCCCGAAAAGCCGGACGGGGTTGCTGACGGCAACTGGATCCAGAGCGATCCGGGCAAGGGCTGGTTTGTCATCCTGCGCTTCTTCAGCCCGCTGCAATCGTTCTTCGACAAGACCTGGAGACCCAGCGAGGTCGACCGGGTGCGGTGAGGCGGTGACATCGTGACGTGGGCATTGCCCGCAATCGCCGGAGTGTTGCTCGTCTTCGCCGCGATCTCCGGCCGCATCGAGGGCACACCGATCACCGCCCCGATCGTCTTCACCGGCAGTGGCCTCCTACTCGGGGGCATATCGGTGGGGCTGATCGACATCGAGTCCACTGCCGAGATCGTCAAGCTCCTCGCCGAGGTGACGCTGGCGCTGGTGCTGTTCTCCGATGCCTCCCACGTGGACCTGCCCGCGCTGCGCGCCGAGATCTCCTTGCCGGCACGTCTGCTCGGCATCGGGCTGCCGTTGACGATCGCGGTGGGTTTCGGCGCCGCGGTGGTGATGCTCGGTGACTTCGCCTGGCCCGAGGCGCTGCTCCTCGCGGTGATCCTCGCCCCCACCGATGCCGCGCTCGGGCAGGCCGTGGTCACGCTCCCGCTTCTCCCGTCCCGGGTGCGGCAGGGCTTGAACGTCGAAAGCGGTCTCAACGACGGAATCTGCGTGCCACTGTTTCTGATCGTGCTGGCGATTGCCCAGGCCGAGTCGGGGGCGATCGGGCACGGCGCCGCCGTCCGGTTGGTCGCCGAACAGATCGGGTACGGCATCGTGGCCGGCCTCGCCGCCGGGGTGATCGCGGCCGCGATCCTGATCACCGCCCAACGGCGCGGAACGATCGACCCGTTGTGGGCGCAGATCGTTCCCGTCGCCGCTGCTGTCCTCGCCTACACCGTCGCCGTGCCGCTGGGCGGGTCGGGCTTCATCGCCGCGTTCGTCGGTGGACTGACCTACGGGACGATCCGCCGCCGCAAGGCGGCCGGCAGTGACGGTGCGGGCCTCCTCGACGAGTCCGGGGACCTGTTCAATGCCGTGACCTTCATCGTCTTCGGCGCCATCCTGCTCGGCCCCGCCCTCGGCCACCTGTCCTGGGCGGTGCTCGGCTACGCGGTGGTGAGCCTGACCGTCGTCCGCATGATCCCGGTGGCGTTGTCGATGATCGGGATGCACGCTCGCGCCCCTACCGTCGGCTTCATCGGCTGGTTCGGCCCCCGCGGGCTCGCCACCATCGTCTTCGCGATTCTCATCCTCGAAGAGCCCGGCGAACTACCCCACGAGGAACTGCTCCTGACCACCGCGATCATCACGATCGGCCTCTCGGTCCTCGCTCACGGGCTCAGCGCCGCCCCGCTGGCCAACCGCTACGCCACCTGGTTCCGCAACAACCCCCGCGGCGAGGAACAACCCGCCCAGGAAGCGACACCCTCGACCTGACCGCCGGGCACCGAACAATCGAAGTCCGCACCGACGAACCCAGATTGGCGCGCGGTGCGCGCAACCGTGGTCGCGTGTCGCCGGCGTCAAGACTGGAAGGAACCTCTCAGATGACTGTCGACCGAGAAACCCTGGAACTGTTCTCCGCGCCGGACCGGATGGAAACCGCCTCGGCACTGTGGAGTTCACCGACGGTGCACTGGCCAGGGACACCGTGGAGAAGGCGTACGACCATATGGACTTCCGGCACGGAGTGAACGTCTTCCTCAACGCCTTCCAAGGGGCGGTCGTTGATGTTCGACGCATCCTTCGGTTGTACAGCCCGCTGCGATCCTTCTTCGACAAGACTTGGCGACCGAGCGAAATCGAGCGGGTGCAGTAACGCGGGAGGGAAGTCTTCCGCGAGTGTCCCAGGGAGGCGACCTGATGCCCGACCACTCACCGGCGCCGACACGCACGAGTCGGCGTGCACAGCTGCGCGGAGCGATTGCGCGTCCGACACTGACAAAGCGCCGAGAGCCCACGGACCCCGTCTAGAAGAATCGGGCTCGCCCTCGACGTCGTGCGACCGGAGGCGCGAGGCGTCGGACCGTCATGTCGGTGCCGTTCTCAGGATTTGGAGGCCTCGTCGATCTCCTTGCTGACCTGCTCGGTGTCCGCCTCGAGTTGCTTCTTGGTCACCTTGGATGCGCGTTCGAGTGCCTTCTCGACGCGCGCCTCGAGGTCCGTCGCCGCAACGACGATCAGTCCGCTGTCACCGTCGTCGAGCAGCTCGCCCACTTCCTTCAGGTCGGAGCGGCTCATCCCGGCGGCGACGTGCCCGCCGAGGGCCCCGAGACCGGCTCCGCCGGCGCCGCCCAACAACAGCCCGGCCCCGAGCCCGACGGCGGGGAACAGGGCAACGAGCGCACCCCCGACCAGGCCGATGCCGAGTCCGCCCCAGGCGCCCTGCCGGGTCGGCTGCTCATGCTTCTTGACGATCTTGACCTTGCCTTTGTCCGTTCTGGTGATGACGGCGGCATCGTAGGTATCGACGAGGCCCGTCTCGACGTAGAGATCGTGCACGGCGTCGTAGTCGGCGATCGCGGCGTCCTGCGAGTCGTAGGTCGCCGCCAGGAGAGCGAATGTATCGAGGGCCATGGTTTCCTCCATGTGATGTGGATTCGGTGGGTCAGTGAAAGCTCGGGCTAGGTCGGCCACCCGGCCGGTAGGGTCGACCGGCTCGGCCGGCAGTTGGCCTTCGTGCGGCATGGCTCCAACCGATCGCGGATATCGATTGACGACACCTCGATCCGGTTGGGCATGCCGTAGCGCCTCGCATTGTGTCCGGCTTCCAGCCTCGACACCCGCAGCGCCGGTCACATCCCCCGAAACGGGTGACTACCCGCGTAGTGGGTGCGTGCGCATGAGGATTACGGGCATAGTGCTGCCACATCGCGCCGGTGGCCTATTGGCCGACGGGTGCGAGCAGTAACGCCCTCTCCGCGATGTCGGAGGCTGCGGAAATGTCTGGGGGAGAAAGGAAGTCGTCGGCACCGTAGGCAGGATCGGGATAGTTGTAGTATCCGTGTGCTGTCTGCAATCCCAGCAGACCCTGATCGAGGAAGTTCTTCTCGATGTAGTGGGCATTCCGGAGCATCTGCTCGTCGTTGTTCACATGTCCCCAGTGGTCGAGCACATTGAACACGGTGGTCATGCCGATGACGTCCATCAACCCCAATGGGCCCATGGAGCAGCCACGATTGACGATCATGTACGTTCGGTCGACGTCCTCGGCTGTTGCGACATCGTTTGTCACGAGAGTCTGTGCGGCATTCAGCAGGGGAACGAGCCAGGTATTGATGGCGTACCCATTCTGCTGCTTCTGTATCGGGACGGGGACCATGCCGATTTCGATGCCGAACTCGGTGGCCGCGATCAACGTATCTCGCGCGGTTTCCGGGTGCGCCATGATCTCGACGGCATTCAGTTTCCAGATGAGATTGGCGAAGTGCAGCGCGCAGTATTTTTCCGGACGTCCGGTCGCTGCCGCAAAGTCCTGCGGCAACAATGTCGACGAGTTCGTCGCGATCATCGTGTGTTCGGGGAGGTGCGGTGCCATGGTCTCGTAGACGCTGGTCTTCACGTCGGGCCTCTCCGATACCGCTTCGATGACCAAGTCTGCATGCTGAACGGCCTCGGAAATGTCGGTGCTATAGGTCAACCGTTTCCGGGTCTTCGCGATGTCCTCGTCGGTGGCGGCGACGTCCACGCGGTAGATGTCGGCGTACATTTCGTGCGCAGCACGGCAATTGTCGATGGCCTTCTGGTGTAGGTCGTAGACGACAACGTCCTTTCCCTTGAACGCGCTGTGCCATGCAATCTGCCCGCCGAGGACACCTGCGCCCAATACGGTGACCCGATTCAGGTCGGACATAACTTCTCCGTTCGTGTTCGGTGATGCACATTTCTGATGTGCGATGGGTGCCGTCTCACATCGTCAGTGACGGCGTGCTGCGGACGGGGTCGAGGACTTGGTGGAGAAAGGCGAGCTGGTCGGCCAGTGCCTGCTGCTGCCACGGCCCCTGGTAGACGTCGAAGTGATCGACGGGGTACTCGCGTAGTTGCGCGAGCGGACCGGCCTTCGCGGCGGTCCGGCGCGCGGCGTCAGGCGGCGCGATGCGGTCGCGTGAGCCGACTTGCACCAGGATCGGGCAGGTGAGACGACGGGCGAACGTAGTGGGCCGGTTCAACCCGACCTCCAGTGCTGTGCGTGCACACACTTCGTTGCGCCAGGTGGCGCCGGCCATGGAGGTGTAGGCCTCCTCGGCGCCGGGCGTGCTGATGATCGCCGCCGACCCGGGCTGCCCGACCACCGGAACGTGGTGCGGTGCGCGCTTGGTCAGCGCACGGGCGACGTCCCGCAGCCCGTGTCCGGTGGCGCGAACCAGCTGGCCGGGTCCGGCATAGCGGGCGATTTGCACCAGGGCGGCCGACCCGTCGGTGGCCGGTGTCATGGAAACGACCGCCGAGATGCGCCGATCCTCCGCCGCGACCGCGATGACGTGACCACCGGAGTACGACGTCCCCCACAGTGCGATCCGGTCCGGGTCGACGCCCGGCAGGCGGCGGGCCGCATCGATCGCGGCACGGTAGTCCTGTCGCTGACGCCGGAACGAAACATCCTGGCGTGGACTGCCGTCCGAGTCACCGAAGCCGCGGTAGTCGAAGACGAACGCATCGATGCCTGCCTCAGCGAATGCCTCGGCGTAGCTCAGCAGGCCGGTGTCCCGGGTGCCGCCGAAGCCGTGTGCCATGACCACGCACGGCCGGCCGGGTTCCCGGTCCGCCGCGTCGGTGGTGGCCGGAACGTGCCAGGCCGCACAGGTGACGCCGTGGCTGGTGAAGGTGATCTCGTTCTTCATCGTGCTCGCTCCGATCACGAGGCCAGCAGAGCCGGCTGGTTGGCGGTGAATCGCAGGTCGGCGTCCTCGATCGGCCCCTCACGCAGCCGCTCGACGTCCTTCTCGTAGGCCATCGCGGCCGTCCACGGGCCGCTGGTGCCTGCACGGGGGAACGCGGCGACCGCACGCTGGACGTATCCGGAGGTGAGGTCGAGCAACGGGACCCGTTCCATGCCCGGATCGGTGAGGACCGGTTCGACCGTGGTGTAGCCGCGCTCGTCCATGTGGTCGAGCAGTCGGCAGAAGTGCTCGCTGATGAGGTCGACCTTGAGCGTCCAGGAGATGTTCGTGTAGCCGAGTGCGAACACGAAGTTCGGTAGGCCGCTGAGCATCATCGACTTGTAGACGGTCGTGTCGGGCGGATTCACCGGCTCTCCGTCGACTCTGAGCTGGATCGCACCGAACGCGAGCATGTTCAGACCGGTGGCGGTGACGACGATGTCGGCCTCGAGTTCCTGGCCGGACTCGAGCCGGATCCCGGTTTCGGTGAAACGCTCGATCCGGTCCGTCACCACCGAGGCGTGGCCTGTCGAGATCGCCTTGAACAGGTCGCCGTTGGGCACCATGCACAGGCGCTGATCCCAGGGGTTGTAGCGGGGGGTGAAGTGGGTGTCGACGTCGAAGTTCTTGGGCAGTTGGCGGCGGACGTTGGCGATCAACAGCTTGCGCATGAGCTTCGGGGAGCGGCGGCAGGCCTTGAAGATCCCGCGGTGCATCATGATGTTCTTGCGCCGGATGATCGGGTAGGCACGCTTCGGGCCGATCAGCTTGTTGAGCGTGTTCGCGATCGCGTCCTCGGCCGGCAGCGAGAGCACGTAGCTCGGCGAGCGCTGCAACATCGTGATGTGCGCGGCGGTGCCGGCCATCGCGGGGATCAGCGTTGCCGCGGTCGCGCCGCTGCCGATGACAACCACCTTCTTGCCGGAGTAGTCGAGCTCTTCGGGCCAGTGCTGGGGATGAACCACTTGGCCGGTGAAGTCCTCGATGCCGTCGAACTCGGGCGTGAAGCCGGCCTCGTGGTTGTAGTAGCCGGTGCCGGAGAACAGGAATCGCGCGGTGATCTGCACGGTCTCGTCGCTGCCGGAACGTTGCGCGGTCACGGTCCAGTGCCCCGCCGACGAGGAGAACTCCGCCGACGACACCCGGTATCCGAATCGGATGTGCTCGTCGATGTGGTTCTCGGTGACGGTCTCCTGCAGGTAGTCCAGGATGATGTGCGCGTCGGCGATCGCCTTCTTGTGCGTCCACGGCTTGAATCCGAAGCCGAAGGTCGGCATGTCGGAGTCCGAGCGGATCCCCGGGTAGCGGAACTGGGTCCACGTCCCGCCGATCGCGTCCTTACCCTCCAGGATCGCGAACGTCGTGTCGGGCCGGCGGGTCTTCAGGTGGTAGGCCGCACCGATTCCGGAGATGCCGGCGCCGATGATCAACACATCGAAGTCCATGGTCTCCACCTCGGGGATGGTCGTGATCGTCACTGGGGTCTCCTGGTCGCTGTCGTGCGAGGTTGTGATGTGTTTCACAGTAGGTCTGCACCCGCACCCAGCAACATGTCCGCTCGCCTAATCCTTGCCCCCGACTATGTGCGGTAGCACACTCGTTTCATGACCAGCGGAACGACCCCGACTGTGATCGTGGGTCTCATGGGTGATGTCGCCGAGTCGATGCTCGCCGAACTCGATCAGTTCGTCGAAGACATGGACGCCGAGGAGGTCAAGCTGGCCCCAGCGCTGGGCGCCGATGCAGCAATCGCGGCGGAGATGTCGGCAAGCAACCGCGCGAACGTCGCGCGCCTACTCACTACACTCGCACGCCGCGACGGCCGCGCCGCACCGATCGACGTCCCACCGGAGGCGCTGGATGTAGTCCGCACCGTCGTTCGCCGCGGCAGCGACCTCGACGTGATCTTCCACGCCTACCGCCGAGGGCAGAACCTGGTGTGGCAGAGCTTCATCGCGCATGCCGCACGGATCGTCCCACCGGGCCCGCAGCTCGTCGAGTTGTTGGAGGCGTTTTCGCAGCACCTGTTCGAGTACGTCGACCACGTGATCGGCCGTGTCATTGCCGACGCGCAGCGCGAGCGCGAGGAGGTGCTCGGTGGTGCGCTCGCACGCCGTGCCGAGACCATTCGTCTGATCCTCGACGGTGCCCCGATCGACAGTCGCCGAGCCGGCGAACGCTTGGGGTACGAGCTGGCCCGGCGCCATACCGCACTCGTGTTGTGGGCCCAACCGCCCGGCGAGGTGCAGGGCGCGCTGGAGTCCGCCGCCACCAGCCTCGCCCGCGCCGCCGGTGCGCGCCCTCCGCTGACCCTCCCCGCCGGGACCTCGACGCTGTGGGCATGGTTCGGCACCGACTCCGACCCCGCGCTCGACACACTGCGCGACGCGCTCACCCGAGCGCAACCCAATGTCCGCGTCGCGGTCGGCCCCACCCAGCCCGGCATCACCGGGTTCCGCCGCTCACATGATGCGGCGCTGACCATCCAGCGGCTGCTCAGCGGGCATCCGAGCGGCGCGCGCCTAGCGCTCTACCGCGACCTCGAAGTCACGGCGCTGGCAGCGCAGAACCCAGACCGCGCGGCCGATTTCGTCGCAACGACGCTGGGCCCGCTCGCCGCGGACACACCCAGTGCAGCTCGGCTCCGTGAGACCTTGCGGGTGTTTCTCGACGAAGCGGACAACGCACCCCGCGCCGCCGTCCGCCTGCACACCCACCGCAACACCGTCCTGCAACGCGTCGCGCGTGCAACCGAACTCCTCGGTCACCCTCCCGGCGAACGCCGGCTGGCGCTCGAACTCGCGCTCGAGCTCGCCCACCAGATCGGGCCACGGGTCCTCACCCGGACCTGACGAACGATTCAGGATCCCGGGGTCGCGTGCGGACACCGGTCTCACAGGTCGCCGATGACGCCGGGGTGAGCGGACTCGGCCGAAATGCGAACATCCCACGTGGGCTTCGATGTTCACGGGACGCGGTGTGATTGCGGATTGCCGTCGAACGCGACTCTGTGACGGCTACGCTTGGTAGGTGCCGAACGAAGTGATCGACGGTGCACCCGAGCGCGAAGCCGGTCCCGTCCGGCCACCCGGGTATCGCCGCTGGCTTCCGGACCGCTATGCCTTCGGGGGGCTGGTGGTCGCGGTGCTGTTCGTGTGGCTGTCGTTGACGCCGACACTGCTGCCGCGTGGTCCCTTCTTCCAGGGATTGGTCACCGGCGTTTCGGCGGCGATCGGCTACGCCATCGGATTCCTCGGTTCCAAGTTGATCCGCTACCTCGTGCACCGGGAGGCGCCTGCCCGGGTGAAGACAGTGGTGCGCCGGGTGGCGTCGGTGATCGGGATCGTCGGAACCGCGGCGATGCTGGTGTGGTTCTGGGATTGGCAGTCGCAGTTGCGGGCGATCATGAGTGCCGCACCGTTCCCGTGGTTCGGCTATCTCGTCATGGTGATCGTGGCGGTGCTGATCTACGTCGGGTTGGTGGCGCTGGCCCGCGTGCTGCTGCGGGCGGTGTGGTGGGTCGAACGCAAGATCAGCCGGGTGGTGCCGCGGCGGATCTCGGCGACGGTCATCGGTGTACTGGTGGTCGCGCTGCTCTTCGCACTCGTCAACGGCGCGGCGGTGCGGGTGATCATGTCGGGGTTGAACAATTCGTTCGCCGCCGTCAACCAGGAGACCAAGGCCGGTGACGAGCCGCCGACGTCGTCGCTGCGTTCGGGCGGGCCGGACTCGCTCGTCACGTGGGATTCGCTGGGTCGGCAGGGCCGTTCCTTCATGTCGCGTGGTCCGACCGTCGACGAATTGTCCACGTTCAATGGCGGGCGGCCCGCGGTGGAGCCGATCCGGACGTACGCCGGGCTCGCCAGCGGCGGCGATTCGATCCGCGAGAACGCCCAACTGGCAGCGGACGAACTCGAACGCGCAGGCGGGTTCGATCGTGCGGTCGTCGGTGTGGCCACGACCACCGGTACCGGGTGGATCAACGAGAGCCTCGCCTCCTCGCTGGAGTACATGTACAACGGCGACACTGCGATGGTCGGGTTGCAGTACTCCTATCTGCCGAGTTGGCTGTCCTTCCTGGTGGACAAGGAGCGGGCCCACCAGGCCGGGGAGGCCTTGTTCGACGCGGTGTACGACAAATGGAAGGTGTTGCCGCCGGGGTCCCGCCCGAAGCTCGTCGTGATGGGGGAGAGCCTCGGCTCGTTCGGGGGCGAAAGTGCATTCGGCAGTGTCGACGACGTCGAGGCGCGCACCGACGGTGTGTTGTTCACGGGACCGCCGAACGCGAACGAGATCTGGACCGACGTCACCACGAACCGCGATCCGGGCTCGCCCGAATGGCTTCCGATCTACGAGCAGGGCGAGACCATTCGATTCGGTGCGCGGGCGCCGGAGGACCTGCCGCGCCCCGACGCCCCGTGGGGACGGCCACGGATGGTTTATCTGCAGCACCCGTCGGACCCGATCGTCTGGTGGTCGCCGGAATTGCTGCTGAGCGAGCCGGATTGGCTGAAGGAGGACCGTGGATACGACGTTCTCGACAGCACCCAGTGGTTCCCGTTCGTGACGTTCCTTCAGGTGGCGGCCGACATGGCGGTGTCGACGGGCGTTCCCGACGGGCACGGACACACGTACGTCGTCGACATCGCCGACGCGTGGAGCGCAATCCTGTCGCCCGAGGGCTGGACCCCGGCGGATACCGAGCGTCTGCGGACGACGCTTGCGGCGATCGGGGAGGACGGCTGACCTGTTGTGTGGGCCGACGGCTACGGAGCCGCGAGAAAGGTCGTGACAGCAGGGGCGAGATCGGCTGCATTGGTGACGATGTCGAGGTGCCCGCCGGGGTGGAGGTGCAGGGTCGCGTGCGGCAGGAGCGCGTTCATGACGTGGGCGTTGGCGACGGGAATGATCGGGTCGTCGGTGCCCGCGACGATCAGCGTGGGCTGCCGGATGAGTGGTAGTACCGGCAGGCTCGTCCACACCGCCCCCGCGAGGAGTTGATGGAGATAACCGATGCGCGAGCCCGTGTGCGTCTGCTTCCGAAAGATGCGCGCAACGCCCTCGCCGCCGTCGCGGGCCGTGCCGCCGTACAGGTCGCCGGCGATGGCCGCGGCGTAGCCGGTGTCGGTGAACCGTCTCGGAGTCAGCATCTTCGCGAGCACACGCGGGTGGCCGGGAATCATCACGGCACCGGTTCCGGTGGCGACGAGGACGAGTCGGCGGCAGCGCCGCGGGTTCTGCAGGGCGAACTGCTGGGCCAGCGCTCCGCCCCAGGACAATCCGAGGACGTCGACGGCACCGACCCCGATCTCGTCGAGGAGGCGGCTCAGGCCGCACGCGAGCGCGGGAATGGCGTACGGGACCGGTGATGCCGGCGAACCCCCGGTGCCGGGAACGTCGAAGCGGATGATCGGCGCCGCCGGATCCATCGCGGCGACCAGCGGGTCCAGCACTTCCAGGCCCGCTCCGATGCCGTTGCACAGAACCAGGGGCACACCGGTCCCGCGGCGGATCCGCACCCGGATCCGCCGACCCCCGACCGGAACGACCCTGTCCTCGAACCGGTCGCTCCTGCCGAACAATTCGGTCACGCTCACGTGTAGAGCACCACGACGTCGGCGACGCACACCGGACGCGTTCCGCCGTCGATCTCGTAGGTCAAGCGGAAGACGGCCTCGATGCCGGCCGGTTTCTGCCCGGCCGAGATGACGGACACGGTGACGCGGAGCGCGGAACCGACGGGCACGGGAGCGGGGAACCGCACCTTGTTCAGGCCGTAATTGAGGGCGGCGTGGACGCCGTCGACGGTGAGAACCTCGGCGAGGACGCTCGGCGCCAGCGACAGCGTGAGGTAGCCGTGCGCGATCGTGCTGCCGAAGGGGCCGCTGGCCGCGCGTTCGGGATCGGTGTGGATCCACTGGTGGTCCCCGGTCGCGTCGGCGAACAGATTCACCTGATCCTGCGCGATTTTCAGCGTGCCGGTGGTTCCGATGGTCTGTCCGACGAGATCGAGGAGATCGGTGGGTTTTGTGAGATGCATGGGCATGGATTACCTCTGTGGTGTCGAGCGGGTCAGCTGTGGTGGACGTAGGTGCCCGGGGCGGGACCGAGCGGGGGGAACTGCCGGGCGCCGAGGCCGCCGGGGGCGTCGATGCCGGGTCCGCTGCGCTCGGCGAGCCAGCGGGCGTAGTCGGGCCACCACGAGTCCGGTGCGGTCTCCGCCGCGGTCAGCCACTCGTCCGGGGTCTCCGGGGCGGGCTGCCCGAATCGGAAGGACGCTCGCGGATTGCCCGGCGGGTTCACGAGTGAGGCGATGTGACCGTTCGACGACAGCACGAACCGGGAGTCCTTGCTGCCGAGCAGGCGAGCGCTCCGGTAGGTGGACTGCCACGGGCAGAGGTGGTCGGCGGAGCCGCCGACGACGTATGCGTCGGCGGTCACGGTGGCCAGGTCGACGGGTGTGCCGAGCATGGTCGCAGCGCCCGGCGCCGTCAGCGCGTTGCGCAGTCCGAGCAGGACGAGATCGCGGTGCAGTGCCGCCGCCATGCGGGTGGTGTCCGAGTTCCAGAACAGCACGTCGAAGGCTGCGGGAGCCCGGCCCTGCACGTAGTTGTTCACCCAGTACCGCCAGATCAGGTCGGTCGGACGCAGCCAGGCGAACATCTCGGCGAGGGTGCGGCCGTCGAGATATCCCTTGGCGGCCGAGGCGCGGATGGCGGCTGCGGCGGCGCGCTCGCTCATGACGGCCGCCGCGGTACCGGCCTGGGTCTGGTCGAGGACGGTGACGGCCAGGGTGAGGCCGGCGACGCGGTCGCCCTCGCCGACCTGGGTGAGATGCGCGGCGACCATCGCCGCGAGAATCCCGCCCGAGCAGGTGCCCAGGAGGTGGGCGCTGTCGGTCCCGGCGATGCACTGCACCGCGTCGAGCGCCTCCACGATCGCGGCACCGTACGTGTCGGCACCCCAGTCCCGGTGGCGGGCGTGCGGGTTGCGCCAGGAGATCGCGAAGACCTGCTGACCCTGCTGCAGGAGGTACTCGACGAGACTGCGGCCCGGTGCGATGTCGAGTATGTAGTACTTGTTGATGACGGGTGGGACGATCAACAGCGGTGTGGCGTGGACCTTTTCCGTCTGCGGCGTGTAGTGGATCAGTTCGAAGGTACGGGTCTGCAGGACCACGGCACCCTTCGTTGCAGCCACGTCCTCCCCGACGGCGAACGCGTCGGGTTCGACCATGGCAGGCACGCGAGGGCTCGACAGTATGTCGCGCACGAACGCCCGGACGCCACGTGCCGCACTGAGACCACCGGTATCCACCATTGCCTTCCAGCCCAGCGGGCTGAGAAGTGGATTGTTGGTGGGGGACAGACCTTCGACGAGGTTGTCGAGAACGAACCGCATCCGCTCGTGGTCACGCCAGTCGAGTTCGGCGTCGTCGAGCAGGGCGGCGGCGGTGTGCGATGTCGCGAGATACGCCTGCATCGCCCGGCGCAGGGCCGGGTTCTGCTGCCACGCGGCGTCGCCGAAGCGCTTGTCGGCCTTCGCGGGAGATCGGTCCGAGGTGCCGGCGGCAATTGCGCCGAGTTCGCGGGCGAGGGCGCCGCCGCGCCGGGCGAGGGTCCCCGGACGGCCGGCGAGGCTGACCCCGAGGCGGCCCCACGAGCTGTCGGGCAGCATGCGGGCGGCGACGCCGCGGGTTCCGCTGGTGAGGAGGAGGTCGAGGGGAGCGGTGAGCTCGTCGGGGATGGTGGGGAGGGGAGTGTCGCTCACGCTTGTGCTTTCGGTATCAGAGTGCGGCCGGGGCGCGGCCGAGTTCGCGTTTGAGGATCTTGCCGGTGGCGGTCATCGGAAGGGTGGTGACGAATTCGACGGTGCGGGGGTACTTGTAGCTCGCCATCTGCTGCTTGGCCCAGGCGATCACCTCGTCCGCGGTGACCTGTGCGCCCGGCTCGAGGATGACGTACGCCTTGATCTCCTCGCCGTGGCTGTCGTCGGGGACGCCGACGACGGCGGCGAGAGAGATGGCGTCGTGGCCGAGGAGGACCTCTTCGATCTCACGGGGGTACACATTGAATCCGCCGCGCACGATCAGGTCCTTGGCCCGGTCGACGATGTAGTAGAAGCCGTCGTCGTCGACACGGGCGAGGTCGCCGGTCCGGAACCAGCCGTCCCGCAGCACTTCTGCCGTGGCGTCCGGGCGGTTGTAGTAGCCCTTCATGATGTTGTGGCCGCGCAACGCGATCTCGCCGATGTCACCGGCTCTGGTGACGGTGTTCCAGTTCCTGTCGACGAGCCGGGCCTCGATTCCCCACACCGGGACACCGATCGAGCCGGGCCGTGGATCGCCGCCGGGGTCGCTGAACGTCGCGAGCGGTGACGTCTCGGACAGTCCGTATCCCTCGAGGATCTGGACACCGAAGCGGTCGGCGAACCGGGTGAGGATCTCCACCGGCAGCGCGGCGCCGCCGGAGATCGCGAGTCGCATGTTGCCGGCGATGCGGTCGATGTCGGCGGGGTGTTCGTCGAGGGCGCCGAGCAGACCCCAGTACATGGTGGGCACCCCGGCGAATACGGTGATGTTCTCCCGTTCGATGAGGTCGAGTGCGGCGGCGGCCTCGAACCGGGGCAGCAGCACGAGGGTCGCCCCGACCGAGATTCCGGCATTGAGGGTGACGGTCTGGCCGAACGAGTGGAACAGCGGGAGGGTCACCAGGTACCGGTCGTGGGTGGCTGGAGTGCTGTCGAAGAGCCGGTTGGCGGTCAGCGCGTTGAGCACCATGTTGGCGTGGGTGAGCTCGGCGCCCTTGGGTTTTCCGGTGGTCCCGCTCGTGTAGAGGATGACAGCGGTGTCCCCGGGTTCGCGGACCACGGTCTCGACCTCGGTGTCGCGATCCGCGACGGCGTCCGCGAGCGTTCCGATGCCGTCGATCGTGGCGGGAGCGTCGGGGTCGGCGGTGATGCGGAACATGGTGCGGCAGTGGGGACTCTGTGTGAACGCGGACCGCCCGTACTCGCCCATCGGCAGGTCGGGGGTGCCGTCGTAGCACAAGTACGCCTTGGCGTCGGAATCGGCAAGGTGGTAGGCGATCTCGCGGTCCTTGAGCAACACGTTGAGCGGTACGACCACGGCGCCGGCCTTGAGGATGCCGTAGTAGACGACGGGGAACTGGGGGAGGTTGGGGCAGGAGAGCGCGACCTTGTCGCCGGGTTCGATGCCGCACGACATCAGCAGGTTCGCGACCTGGTTCGACCGGGCGTCGAGGTCGGCGTACGTCATCCGTGTGGCGCCGAGAATCAGGGCGTCGCGGTCGGGGAATCGGCGGGCGGAGTCTTCGAGAAGGACGGAAAGGTTGAGCACGGGAGACTTTCTCGTGGTGGGAGGGTGGGAGAGCGCTACGACAGCGCCGCTGCGGTCGCGGAGCGGACCAGGTCTTCGGTGACCCCGGGCGCGCACTCGCGCAACACGAGACCGGAGTCGGTGACGTCGACGACGGCCAGGTTGGTGATGATCCGGTGCACGACACCGCGTCCGGTGAGAGGCAGGGTGCAGCGTTCGACGATCTTCGGGGCACCGAACTTGTCGCAGTGCTCCATGACCACGATGACTGTGCGGGCGCCGTGCACGAGGTCCATCGCACCGCCCATGCCCTTGACCATCTTTCCCGGAACCATCCAGTTCGCGAGGTCGCCTGCCGCGGAGACCTGCATTCCGCCGAGGACGGCGGTGTCGATGTGGGCGCCGCGGATCATCCCGAAGCTGAGCGCCGAATCGAAGAACGATGCGCCCGCGTTGACGGTGACCGTTTCCTTGCCTGCGTTGATCAGATCCGCGTCGACCGCGTCCTCGTCCGGATACGGGCCGGTCCCGAGGATGCCGTTCTCGCTGTGCAGCGTCACGTCGACCCCCGGCGGCAGGAAGTTGGGGATCAGCGTGGGCAGCCCGATACCGAGGTTGACGTACTCGCCCGGCGACAGTTCTCGGGCGGCACGGGCTGCCATGTCCTCGCGGGTCCAGCCGATCGTCTCGACGATGGTCGTCATGTCAGTCCTTCCTCGCGGCGACGGTGCGTTTCTCGATCTGCTTGTCCTGAGTTCCGGTGTGGACGATCCGGTCGACGAAGATCCCCGGCAGGTGCACCCGCGCCGGGTCGAGGACACCGGGCTCGACGAGTTGCTCGACCTGCGCGATGCAGACACGGCCGGCCATCGCGGCGAGCGGGTTGAAGTTGCCTGCGGCCTTGGCGAAGACGAGGTTGCCTTCGGCGTCGCCGATGCGGGCGTGGACGAGTGCGAAGTCGGCGGTGATCGACTCCTCGAGCACATACTGGCGGCCGGCGAACTCGCGGATCTCTTTCGGCGGAGACGCGACGGCCACCGATCCGTCGGCGGCGTACCGCCACGGCAGCCCGCCGTCGGACACGGGCGTTCCGACCCCGGCGGGGGTGAAGAACGCGGGGATCCCCGCACCGCCGGCACGCAGCTTCTCGGCCAGAGTGCCCTGCGGCGTCAGTTCGACCTCGAGCTCACCCGTCAGGTATTGGCGCGCAAATTCCTTGTTCTCCCCGACATACGACGCGGTGACGCGGCGAATCCGACTGTGGGCGAGCAGGATACCGAGTCCGTGGCCGTCGACGCCGCAGTTGTTGGAAAACACCTCCAGATCGGTGGCGTCACCGGCGGCGATCGCGGCGATCAGCTCGTCCGGGATTCCGCACAACCCGAACCCGCCGACCGCCAGCGACGCACCGGAGGTGATGTCTGCGACCGCTTCGGCTGCCGAACCGAAGACCTTGCGCGTCATCGGCCACCTGCGTTCGCGAGCCCGGGAACGACCGTGCTCTCGATCAGTTCCCGGAGCAGTTCCTCGGCGTACGGCCAGTACCCGTAACCGGCGGCAGGGTTGAGGTGTCCGACCGCACCGAGGTCGACGAGCCGGCTCCCCCAGGCCTCGGCCATTCCGGCGACCCGACGGAATCGGGCCAGCGGATCGTTCGTGCTGGCGGCGACGACGCTGGGGAACGGCAGCCGGCGGCGGGGGACGGGATCCCAACCACCCTGCTCGAGTTCCTCGGGGGTGGGATACCCCGCGGGCAGTGGTTCCTCGAGGTCCGGTGGGGTGGCGAGCAGGGCGCCCTGGATCGGGCGGGAGGACTGCTGCGCCCAGTGGACGGTAATCGCGACTCCCGCACTGTGAGCGACCAGCACGACCGGGCCGTCGATGTCGGCGAGGACGGTGTCGAGGGCGGCGACCCGGGCCGCGAGGCTGAGCTTGTCCCGTTCGAGCGGCGGCACCGTCCGCGCGGTGTCGAGTCTCTCGGCGAGCAAGGTCTGCCAGTGGTCGGCGACGTGGTCCCGCAGTCCGGGCACGATCACCACGGTCGGTGAGGTGGAGGTGGAGGTGGTCACGGTCGGCTCCAATTCTTCGGAGGTGGATCAGGCGGGTGCGGCGGTGAGGGCGGCGAGCTTGCGGCGTCCGGCCGGGTAGGCGCGCTTGCCGAGGATCAGGGCCACGATCGCGACGATGTAGATCAGGGGAGCGATCTGCAGGGCTGTGACCAGGCCGAAGCGGTCGGCCAGCACCCCGACGACGAAGGGTCCCAGCGCCAGTCCGAGGAGGTTGTTGGCCAGGGTGAGGGTGCCGAAGGCTGAGGCGCGCACCGACGAGTGGGTGAGGTTCGCGACCATCGCGGCGATGGGGCCGGACGAGCCGGCGGAGAAGAACGCACCGATGCCGATCAGGACCAATTGGGGCGTGCCGGTCGGCAACTGGAACCCGGCGCCGAGGAAGACGAGGGAGATCACTCCGAAGACCACCGCGGTGGTCCATTTCCGCGCCGGGTCGTTGCGGCTCACGCGGTCGGTGATGATGCCGCACACCACCATGCCGCTGCCGACGAGGAGGACGAAGATCGAGGCCATCGCACCGGCCTTGTCGAGAGCGAGACCGTAGGATCGGTTGAAGAAACTCGGCAGCCACGCCAGAAGCACACCGGCAGTAAACATCTGGAGACCACCACCGATGTAGGCGAACACGACGGCGGGGGTGGTGAACAGGCTCGAGATCGGCGCCCGGAATCCGGCGGGGCCGGGTGCGTCGGCAGGGTCGTCGTCGGCCGCATGCTGAGCAAGTTTGCGTTCGGAGACCAGAGCCCGGAACAGGGCGACGAGCATGAGCCCGAAGACGGCCATCGCGGCGAACGACCAGCGCCAGCCGAGGTTTACGGCGATCACGCCGCCGAGGGCGACGCCGATCACGGACCCGAACGATCCGCCGCCCATGAAGGCGCCGCTGAGCGTGGAGTGCACTCGCGGGGCGAACACGCTGAGAACCACCGCGATGCCGACGCTGCCGTAGGCGGCTTCACCCACGCCGACCAGGAAGCGGGCCCCGAGCATCTGCTCGTAGCTGCTCGCCACGGCGCAGAGCAGTGTGGCGATGCTCCAGAGCACGGCCATCAGGACGAGGCTCTTCACACGACCCCACCGGTCGGCGAGCAGCGACAGCGGAAGGGTGAGCAGTCCGACCATCAGCGCGACGACGCTGCTGAGCGACGCCAGCTGTGAATCGGTCAGTGTCCATTCGGTTTTGAGGAGCGGGAAGACGGCACTGAGGACCTGCCGGGACATGTAGTCCGACAGCAGCAGGCCGAAGGTGAGTGCGAAGACGATCCAGGGGTAGAACCGCGACCGGGAGGCCGGGGCGGTGCTCCCGGTGGTGGTATTCGGGGTGGTGGTGTTCAGGGCGGTGGTGGCGGGCAGTCCCATGAGGCCTCCTATGGCCGTCAGGAGTGATAAAGGGGTGGGGGAGAGAGCCGGCCGTGCTCGTGTGAGCGGCGGTCTGTCCGGCTCTCTCCCCGGCGTGATGCAAATCCCCCGGCGCCGAAAATCAGGCGTGGTGGGTGAAGCCGACCTGTCCCGGACGGCGGTTGGGCGCGTAGCCGAGCTTGGCGAGGGTCTCGTCGGCATCGGCGTAGGTCTGACCGATCCGGTAGATGTCGCGGGCCTCCTTGCCGGTGGCCACCTCGCGGCCCAGTTCACCCGCGACGCGGACCAACTGCTCGACCTGCTGGACGGAGGTCATCTTCTCGCCCTTGCGTCCCCAGATGGTGTCTTCGTTACCGCAACGGGGGTGCAGGCCCATCGCGATCGCCATCGCGTTGACCGGCAGCACGCTGCGCATCAGGGTCTCGAGGGTCAGGCAGGCACCGTCCGGGACTCGCTGGATGAAGTTCATGATGTTGTACGGGTTGGGGCCGTCGAAGCCGCCGCCGATGCCGACCCAGGTCAGGTTGAGCGGACCGGTGTAGATCCCGCGCCGGATGAGCCGCTCGACGGTCTCGAGCTGGGGGATGCTCGAGAGCTGGAAGTGCGGCTGAATTCCTGCCGCCTGCAGGCGACGCAGATGCTCCTCGACCCACGCCGGGCCTGCCGGTACCGTCATCTCCCGGTACGCCTCGGCGAGCTCGGGCCGCTCCATCGAGGTGCCGGCGATGTCGTCGGCGGTCATGAGTTCCATGATGTTCATCTGAGAGGTGTTGATCGCGATCGTCACCTGGTCGGGTGCGGGATCGAGGTCGGCCAGCATGTGCCGCGTGTCGTCCGAGAGCCACTTCGCATCCGCGCCTTCGCCTTCGGGTGCGAAGGAGATCGATCCGCCGACCTGCAGGATCATGTCCGGCACCGCCTGGCGCAGTCCGGCGAGCAACTCGTTGAACTTCGAGAGCCGCTTGGAGCCCTTGCCGTCGAGCTCACGGACGTGGATGTGCAGGACGGTGGCGCCGGCCTCGTAGCAGTCCACTGCCTTCTGGACGTGCTCGTCCATCGTCAGCGGCAGGTCTTCGCGGAAGTCGTCCGGCTCCCACTCGGGACCGTACGGGGCACACGTGATGACCAGCTTCTCCTGGGTCTCGGGGAAGAGGGCGTCGTCGTGGAAGTGCATGGGTGTTCTCCGTTCGAAATCGGATCTGATGAATAGGGGCTGTGAGAATTCAGAAGGGCCGGTCGCCGACGATTCCGGCGCGTTCCATCTTGCGGACGGCCGGCCAGTAGTCCTGGACCGCGTAGTGCTGGGTGGACCGGTTGTCCCAGATCGCCACACTGTTCGGGGTCCACCGCCACCGCACCTGGTACTCGGGGATCGCGGCCTGGCTGATCAAGTAGTTCAGCAGGTTGCTGCTACCGGGTGCGTAGTCGATGCCGCACCGGATGTTCTCGGGGGTGTGGTAGTTGACGAAGTGGGTCGCGAAAGCGTTGACGAACAGGATCTTTTCACCGGTCTCGGGATGCGTGCGCACCACGGGGTGCTCGGCGTCCGGGAACCGCTGGTGCAATGCGTGCCGCTGCTCCGTCGGCTGGGCCGCGCCGAACGACGCCTCGATGCTGTGCCGGGCACGGAGTCCGTCGATCTGCTTCTTCACCGCGTCGGGGAGTTTCGCGTAGGCCTCGGCCATGTTCACCCAGATGGTGTCGCCGCCGACCGGGGGCGTCTCCACACAGCGGAGCACACAACCCATGGGCGGGTTCTCCCGCCAGGTGGCGTCGCAGTGAAAAGCGTTCTCGTAGTGCTCGGCCGGGCTGTCGAGGTCCTTGTAGATCTGCACGAGCCCGGGATGATCCGGGTCGCTGCCCGCGACGGGGTGATCCTCGAGCGGACCGAACCGTTCGGCGAGCGCCACGTGCTCGGCGCGGGAGATGTCCTGGTCGCGCAGGAACAGGACCTTGTATTCGAGCAGCAATTCCCGGAGTTCGGCGAACAGGGCGTCGTCGCGGGAGGCGTCGCCGAGGTTCACGTCGAACAGTTCGGCGCCGAGGGAACACGTCATCGGTGCCAGCCGGAAGGAACCGGACGGGGAGAGGATCGTGTGCCGTTCGGGTGAATGCGTCAGTTGCGCAGTGTCGTTCATGGTGGTGTCTCCGTCGTGGTGAGAGGTGTCGCGCCGTCAGAGGCGGAACACGGAGGAGCCGATGCTGCGTCCGGACTCGAGATCCCGGTGTGCCTGGACCGCGTCCTCGAGCCCGTAGCTCTGGTTGATCTCGATCCGGATTCGTCCCGCCTCGACGTGGTCGAACAGTTCACCGGCGAGTTCGGCGCGTTCGGCCGGGTCGGCGATGTAGTCGGCGAGCGCGGGGCGGGTGACGAACAGCGACCCCTTGACGGCCAGCTGCATCGCGTTGATCGGAGGAATCGGTCCGGAGGCCGTTCCGAAGCACACCAGCAGACCGCGCCGGGCGAGGCAGTCGAGCGAGGTCTGGAAGGTGGACTCGCCGATGCTGTCGTACACGACGGGGACGCCGGCACCGTTCGTGATCTCCCGAACCCGCTCGGCGACGTTCTCCCGGGTGTAGACGATCACGTGCTCACACCCGTGGGCGCGGGCGATCGCGGCCTTCTCGTCGGTGGACACGGTGCCGATCACGTTGATGCCCAGCAACTTTGCCCACTGCGTGAAGATCAGGCCGACGCCGCCGGCCGCCGCGTGCAGGAGCACGGTGTCGCCCGCCTTCAGCGGGTGGATGCGGCGCAGCAGGTAGGCGGTGGTCAGACCGCGCATCGTCATCGCGGCCGCGGTGTCGAAGCGGATCGCTTCCGGCAGCGGGATCAGCGGTGCGGCCGGCATCACGCGTTCGGTGCTGTAGGCGCCGAGGGGGCTGCCCGTGTAGGTGACGCGGTCACCGACCTGCACGTGGGTCACGCCGGAGCCGACTTCCTCGACGACACCGGCCGCCTCGACGCCCATGCCCGCGGGCAACTCGGCCGGATACAGGCCGGTGCGGAAGTAGGTGTCGGCGAAGTTCAGTCCGACGGCCTCGTGCCGGATCCGGACCCCGTGGGGGCCGGGCTCCCCGACCTCGACGTTCTCCCACCGCATGACCTCGGGTGCGCCGTGCTCGTAGAACCGAACAGCCTGTGCCACTGTACTTCTCCTCGTCGATGTGAAGGCCGCCGCTTCGGCCTCGTTCTGTGATGCACCTAACAGTAGGGTCGCGATGAGGCGCATGCTTATCCCTGCGAGACAGGCGGCGTATCATTTCGGGACATGCTGGAGGCGGTATGAAACCCCTTGCGCGGTACGCGTCACTGAACGGGTACGTAGAGCTGTGCCGGTCGCTCGGACTCGAGCCGGCACCGCTGCTGCGCTCCGCCGGTCTGGACCCCTCCGGGCTCGGCCTCCAGGACCGCTGGATCCCGGCCGCGGCGATCGCGTGGTTGCTCGAGGCGTCGGTAAGCGCATCCGGGTACGACGACTTCGGGCTGCGCCTCGCCGAGCGCAGGCAGTTCTCCAACCTCGGCCCTCTCAGCCTCGTCGTGCGCGAGGAGCCCGACGTCCGCAGTGCCCTGCGCGTCCTGACCAGGTACGAGCACACCTACAACGAGGCGCTGCGGACACGGATGTCGGAGCGCGGCGGTCTGGTGACCTTGCGCGTCGAATTGGACGTGGGCGAGACGACCGAGATTCGGCAGTCGGTGGAACTGGCCGTCGGGGTGCTGCACCGGCTGCTGCGCGGCTTCCTCGGGGGCGGCTGGAAACCGCTCGCCGTCTGCTTCCCCCATCCGGCTCCGCCGGACACGGCGACCCACCGACGCCTGTTCGGGCCGGTGGTGAACTTCGACCACGAGTTCGCGGGCATCGTCATCGAGGCCGGCGACCTGGCTGCGCCGAACAAGATGTCCGATCCACTGCTCCGTCCCTACACCCAGCAACTCCTCGAGTCCTGGGAGCCGTCGGACGACGTGACCATCGTGAGCCGGGTCCGCGAGCTGATCGAACTACTGCTGCCGACGGGCCGCTGTTCCGTCGAGCAGGTGGCTCGCAGCCTGGGTGTGGACCGGCGGACGGTGCATCGCCGCCTCGCCGAGAGCGGCGAGACGTTCTCGACCGTCCTGGACGCGACCCGCGTCGAACTCGCCGAACGGATGGTCGCGAATCCCCGCCTGAGTCTCACCGAGATCGCGGACATGCTGGCGTTCTCGGCGCCGAGCAACTTCTCCCGCTGGTTCAGTGGGCGGTTCGGATGCAGCCCGAGCCGCTGGCGAACTCAGCGGTCGGGCGACACCGGCTGAACCGGCCGGCACCCGTCCAGATTGAGCCTGCTGATGTAGTGGGCGCCGTCGTCGATGGGGTTGTCCGGTGGGAGGTAGCCCTCGCCGACGCGGCGGAAGCCGGCCTTCTCGAGCGCGCGCCACGACGCCCGGTTGGGGACGACGACGGGGACGACGATCGCGGTGGCGTCGGGTAGGTCGGCGCGGCACTTGGCGACGAACGCGCTGATCATCGCGGTTCCCAGCCCCCGGCCGGTGTGTTGCGGGTCGCCGACGTAGTAGTCGATGGAGATGCTTCCCGGTGGGATCTCGACGAGGGCTGCGAGGAGCGCGAGGTCCTCGGGGTAGTCGGCGATCCGGTACCGCTGGATGAATCCGAACGGCAGGCCGCCGCGCAGGACGAGGAAGTCCTCGCACGGCTCGGTGCCGTCGATGCTGCCGCCGAAATCGCGCTCGATGTCGGCGTCCGCGGTGTCGTGGTTCCAGAACCGCGCGACGTGCGGTTCGCGGAGCCATCGTTGCAGTTGAGGGAAGAATTCGCGCGTCGTGCGGACGAATTCGAAGGTGACTGCGTCGGCGCTCACGACAGGAAAACTAGCAGGAATCCCGTCGATTCAACTTCGGCATCGATAACGAGAATCTTTGACTTGGACATGTATCGACCATGCCTCTAGCGTGACTCCTATGACTCAGGTCACGCCTGGTAGCCGGGCGTGATCGGAGTCCTCCAACGTTCCCCGCACCGCCAGCGCCAGCACACAGAGAGGAGTCACCGATGACCCTCCCCCTCGCCGTTTCCCCGGCAGTCGACAGCGCGGTCTCCAAGATCTTCCGTCGCGTCGTCCCGCTGTTCATCGTCATGCTCATCTGCAACCAGCTCAACAGATCCAACATCGGTTACGCGCAGACGCATCTCGAGGCGGACGTGGGAATCGGCGCCGCGGCGTACGGCTTCGGTGCAGGTGTCTTCTTCATCGCCTATGCGATCTTCGAACTGCCGTCGAACGTGCTCATGGAGAAGTTCGGCGCCAAGGTGTGGCTCACCCGCATCATGATCTCGTGGGGCCTGGTGTCCGCGGCGATGGTGTTCGTCAACGGCCCGGAGATGTTCTACGTCCTGCGGTTCCTCCTCGGTGTCGCCGAGGCCGGCTTCTTCCCGGCCATCATCTTCTACTTCACCCGCTGGCTGCCGAACAACCACCGCAGCCGCGCCACGGCACTGTTCATCGCCGGGTCCTCCATCGCGGCCGCCATCTCGGGGCCGCTGTCCGGACCGCTGCTGTCCCTCGACGGACTCGGTGGGCATCACGGCTGGCAGTGGATGTTCGGGCTGGAAGGCCTGCTGTCCGTCGTCGTCGGATGCATCGCCTACCGCCTGCTCGACTCGAAGATCGACGACGCGAAGTGGCTCACCGCCCCGGAAAAGGCCGACCTGCAGGCCGTCATCGCCGAGGAGGACGTGCTGCGCAGCGAGGCGTCCGCGAAGCGTGGCGAGTCGGGCTCGCGCTGGAAGCTGCTCCTGCAGCCGCGGATCCTGGTGTGCTGCGGCATCTTCTTCGCGATCACCATGGCGATCTACGCCAACACGTTCTGGCTCCCGTCGATCATCCGCCGCATCCCGGGCACCAACGACGTCACCGTCGGGTTGCTCTCCTCGCTGCCGTGGATCTGCGCGATCTTCGCGATGTACTTCTCCAACCGCTCCGCCGACCGCACCGGACGGCACAAGCCCTACCTCGTCGCCGCGCTGCTCATCGGCGGTGTCGGCACGATGGCCGCCGCGTTCGTCACGCCCTGGCTGGCGCTTCCGCTGCTGTGCATCGCGACGATGGGATTCAAGAGCGCGAGCCCGCTGTTCTGGTCCATTCCGCAGCGCACCCTCCACCCGATGGTGCTGGCACCGGCGATCGCGATCATCAACTCGCTCGGCAACCTGGGCGGCTTCGTGGCCCCGTTCGGCTTCGGAGTGATCAAGGAGCAGACCGGCACGGTGACGATGGGCCTCGTCGTGTTGTCGCTCTTCGCCCTGGCCGCCGCCGCGGCGGTGACGTACTTCCGGCGCGACAAGAAAGACATCGACGAAGTCGCGGGCCTGGCAGAGGTGGGCTCCGACGAGCCCACCGTGGCAGCCAAGTGACCTCTCACCGGCACGTACGAAACGCAGACGAGAACTCGAGGACCCAATCATGACAGCAACGGTGAACCGGACCGACGTGACCGGACAGATGATCATCGCAGGGAAGCCCGTCCAGGGTTCCGGCACGACGATCCACGGCATCGACCCCACCACCGACGGCCGGCTGGAACCGGGCTTCGCGCACGGTGACGAACGAGACGTCGACGCCGCCTGCGCCGCCGCCGCCGAGGCGTTCGCGCCGTTCCGCGCCACGAGCAGCGAGAAGCGCGCCCAGTTCCTCGAGGCGATCGCCGACAACATCGAGGCCCTCGGCGAGACGCTCATCGCACGGGCGTGCGCCGAATCCGGTCTTCCCCAGGGCCGCATCACCGGTGAGGTGGGCCGCACGTCCGGACAGCTGCGGCTGTTCGCCGGCGTGCTGCGTGACGGCGGCTGGAACGGTGCCCGCATCGATCCCGCGATGCCCGACCGGACGCCCCTGCCCCGTGCCGACATCCGGCAGCGGAAGGTGCCGCTCGGACCCATCGCGGTGTTCGGTGCGAGCAACTTCCCCCTCGCCTTCTCCGTTGCCGGCGGCGACACCGCGTCCGCGCTGGCTGCGGGCTGCCCCGTCGTCGTGAAGGCCCACGACGCGCACCCCGGCACCTCCGAACTCGTCGGCCGCGCCATCGCCGACGCCGTCACGAGCACCGGCATGCCCGCGGGCACGTTCTCCCTGCTGTTCGGCTCGGGCCGCGGGCTCGGCACCGCACTGGTCACCGACCCGCGCATCAAGGCCGTCGGATTCACCGGATCCCGTTCCGGTGGAACCGCTCTGGTCGCCGCTGCCGCCGGACGTCCGGAACCCATCCCGGTGTACGCCGAGATGAGTTCGATCAACCCGGTGTTCGTGCTCGAGAACGCACTCGCCACCCGCGGCGCCGACCTCGGCCGCGCGTTCGTCGGGTCCCTGACGCTCGGATCCGGCCAGTTCTGCACCAACCCCGGACTCGTCATCGCCGTCGACGGTCCCGGCCTCGCCGAGTTCGTCGCGGCCGCGAATGCCGCGGTCACCGAGGCGGTGCCGACGCCGATGCTCACCCCGGTCATCGCCGGCTCCTACGCCGACGGGGTTGCCGCCCTCGAGGGCGCGGCCACCGTGGAGGCCCGCGGCGTCGAGTCCGACGCCCCCAATTCGTGCCGGGCTGCCCTGTTCAGCAGCGACGCCGACACGTTCCTGGGATCGGAGGTGTTGCAGCAGGAGGTGTTCGGCTCGTCCAGTCTGATCGTCAAGTGCCGCGACGCCGAGCAGGTGCGTGCCGTGGCGGCGCAGTTGGAAGGACAGCTGACCGCGACCGTCCACGTCGACGACGCCGATCTCGACGAGGCCGGACGGCTGCTGCCCGTCCTCGAGCTCAAGGCCGGCCGGATCCTGTTCAACGGCTGGCCCACCGGGGTCGAGGTCGGCCACGCGATGGTGCACGGTGGCCCGCACCCCGCGACCTCCGACTCGCGCACCACGTCCGTCGGCTCGCTGGCGATCGAACGGTTCCTGCGTCCCGTTGCCTACCAGGATGTTCCGAGCTCGCTGCTCCCCGCCGCCATCGCCGACGGCAACCCCGACCAGTTGTGGCGTCGCATCGACGGCCGACTCACCCAAGCCTGATTTTCCCTTCGTGAAGGAGTTCCCCATGCTCGACGGCGTCTTGTTCTTTCCCGTCACCCCGTTCACCGCATCCGGCGACGTCGACTACGACCGGCTCGCCGAGCACGTCGCCAAGGGTGTCGACGCCGGCCCCGGAGGCGTCTTCATCGCCTGCGGCACCGGCGAATTCCACGCCCTCGGGCTGGAGGAGTTCGGCAAGATCGTCGCCAAGGCCACCGAGGTCGTCGCCGGACGCGTCCCCGTGTTCGCCGGCGCCGGCGGCTCCTTGCAGCAGGCCAAGGAGTTCGCCGCCAGCGCGAAGGCCAATGGCGCCGACGGCATCCTGCTGCTCCCGCCGTACCTGGTGACGATGCCGCAGGCCGGACTGGTGGAGTACACCCGCGCGGTCGCCGACACCACCGATCTCCCGCTCGTCGTCTACAACCGCGGCAACGCCCGGTTCGACGAGGCGGCCGCCGTGGAGGTCGCGCAGTTCCCGACCGTGGTCGGGTTCAAGGACGGCACCGGTGATCTCGACAAGGTGGGCCGCATCGTCCGTGCGGTGAAGGACGCGCTCGCCCCGTCCGGCAAGCCGTTCCTGTTCTTCAACGGCATGCCCACCGCCGAGGTCACCCAGCAGGCGTACCGCGCGATCGGCGTCACGCTGTACTCGTCCGCGACGTTCGCGTTCGCGCCCGAACTCGCTCTCGGGTTCTACGAGGCGCTCGAATCCGGCAACGAGGAACTCACCGACGCGTTGCTCCGCGACTTCTTCCATCCCCTGGTGCGTCTGCGTGATCAGGTGCCCGGATACGCGGTGTCGCTGATCAAGTCGGGGGTCGCGATGGAAGGTATCGACGCCGGGTCCGTGCGGCCGCCGCTCGTCCCGACGAGCGAGGCCCACCTGCTCGAACTCGCGCAGATCACCGCAGCCGGTCGCGCCGTTCTCGCCGACGCGCTGGCCGTGCAGGCGGCGGTCTGATGACTGCCGCACCCATCCGGATCACCGGCGCACGGATCACGCCCGTCGCGTTCGTCGACCCGCCGCTCCTCAACACCGTCGGCGTGCACCAGCCCTACGCGCTGCGTGCGATCATTCAACTCGACACGGACGGCGGGCTCGTCGGCCTCGGTGAAACGTACGCCGACACAGCCCACCTCATCCGGCTCGAGGCGGCCGCCGACGCGATCGTCGGGCTGGACGTGTTCGCGCTCAACGCGATCCGCGCGGCGATCGACGAGAAGATCGCCACCCTGACCGTCACGGGCGGTGACGGCGTCGCGGGCATGATCACCACGGCCAGCACCACCGACCGCGTGTTCTCCCCGTTCGAGGTGGCGTGCCTCGACGTGCAGGGCAAGACGCTCGGACGGCCGGTGTCCGATCTGCTCGGCGGCAAGGTGCGCGACGCCGTCCCGTTCAGCGCCTACCTGTTCTACAAGTGGGCCGGGCACCCCGGCGCCGAGCCCGACGAATGGGGCGAGGCGATCGACCCCGACGGTCTGGTCCGTCAGGCACAGAAGATGATCGGCGAGTACGGCTTCGAGGCCATCAAGGTCAAGGGCGGCGTGTTCTCGCCGGACGAGGAGATCGCCGGCATCAAGGCGCTGCGTGCCGCATTCCCCGACCTGCCGCTGCGCCTCGACCCCAACGCCGCGTGGACCGTCGACACGTCGATCAGGGTCGCGTCGGAACTCGACGGCATCGTCGAATACCTCGAGGACCCGACGCCGGGCCTCGACGGCATGGCCGAGGTTGCGCGGGAGGCGAAGATGCCGCTGGCCACGAACATGTGCGTCGTCGCGTTCGATCAGCTGAAGCCTGCGGTGCTGAAGGATTCGGTCCAGGTCGTGCTGTCGGATCACCACTACTGGGGTGGCCTGCAGCGGTCGCGGTTGCTCGCCGGTATCTGCGACAACTTCGGTCTGGGCCTGTCGATGCACTCCAACTCGCACCTCGGCATCAGCCTGGCCGCGATGGTGCACCTCGCCGGCGCCACACCGAACCTCACGTACGCGTGCGACACGCACTGGCCGTGGAAGACCGAGGACGTCGTCAAACCCGGTGTGCTGAAGTTCGTCGACGGCGCGGTCCCCGTGCCGACGACGCCGGGTCTCGGTGTGGAGATCGACGAGGACGCCCTCGCCGCCCTGCACCAGCAGTACCTCGACTGCGGGGTGCGCGACCGCGACGACACCGGATACATGAAGTCGGTGGATCCGACGTTCGAGAACACCTGCCCTCGCTGGTAACTGTCTCACCGAAGGCGCCGACCGCGGTCTCGGTCGGCGCCTTCGGGGTGGGATACATTGAGTCCACCCCGAGGCAAAGGAGTGGATCGAATGTTCTCCCTCGCGCGGCTGTCGTGTTTCATCGCCGTCGCGGAGGAACTGCATTTCGGTCGCGCCGCCGAGCGCCTGCACATGACGCAGCCGCCGCTGAGCCGTCAGATCCAGCAACTCGAAAGCGAACTCGGCGTGCAGTTGATCGACCGCACCAGCCGATCCGTCACCCTCACCGCCGCCGGTGCGGCGTTCCTGCCCGACGCTCGGCGCATCCTGAGCCTGTCGGAGAGTGCCGCGCTGACGGTGCGGCGCGTCCCGGCCGGTGACCTCGGCACCGTCGTCGTCGGATTCACCGGCGCGTCCGCGCACGCGGTGCTGCCGAGGTTGCTCGAGGCCGCGCGGGACAGACTCCCGGACGTGAAAGTCGTTCTGCGGGAAATGGTCACCTCCGTGCAGATCGAATCGTTGATCAGCGGTGAACTGGACCTCGGTCTGATCCGCCCGATCCTCACCCGCCCCGGCATCGACACGCGCCCCATCCACCACGAACGGCTCGTCGCCGCGCTGCCCGCCGGTCACCCCCTCGCCGACGCCGAGCAGCTGGCTGTGGAGGACTTCGACGATCAGCCCGTCGTCATGTATTCGCCCGTCGATGCGCGGTACTTCCACGAACTGCTCATCAGCACGTTCACGATCGTCGGCGCCTCTCCCCGCTACGTGCAGTACGTCACGCAGGTGCACACGATGCTCGTGCTCGTCCGGTCCGGGCTCGGCATGGCCCTCGTCCCCGAATCCGCGCAGACGATGCACCCGGAGGGGGTCGTGTTCCGTCCCGTCTCCGCCGTCCGCGACCGGCCCGTCCAGATGAACGCCGCCTGGCGTTCGGACAACCGGAACCCCGCGCTGCGCAGGTTCATGGAGGACGTCCTGCCGCAGCGGGAGTGGGAATGAGAACCGGAGTGCTCAGAGCGTGAGCTTGCACGTCTGACCGATGTCGAGCACCCGCAGCACCCGGCCCGTCCCCAGCCACAACGCGCACGACAACGCCAGGTCGGTCAGGATCTCGTCGGTGAAATGCTCGTGACACCGCGCCCAGAAGTCCTCGTCGTCGCGGAGCGCCGTGTGATCGGTGGCGAACCGGTGGGCGAACTCCGCCGCCGTCCGCTCCTCGGCGCTGTACCCGGGCCACGACTCCCACTCGAGAACGTGATCGTAGAAGTGCTCGTCGATCCCCGCATCGGCGCCACTCCTGTCGCGGGTGCCGAGGCACACGGCGCACTCATTGGCCTCCGCGACAGCCATCCGGGCGATCTCCCGAACCCGTAACGGTAACCGGTTCCGGTTGTACACGGCGTCCGTGAAAGCGCCGAGCGCACCACCAAGCTCGGGTGAGATCGACAGCCAACCTGCCACGTCATCGTCACTGTAGCTACCTACTCGACTCATCCCCGAATGCTACAGCTGGAGGTGTCGCGGGCGGAAGATCTGACACGTGTTCTATCTTTTGAACGTCACGCTCGCAGTGTGCGGACGATGTCGTCGCGGGCGGCACGTGCCTGGCGGATCAGGGGGAAGAGTGCGTAGTCGTGCTGCATCCCGATCTCCTCGATGTAGTCGACTGTCGTGCCTGCCTCGCGTGCTCGCTGAGTGAGCGCGCGGGAGTCGGTGACGAGAATGTCGTGGGTGCCGGTGTACACGCTCATGGGCGCGAGGCCGGTGAGGTCGCCGAAGAGGGGGCTGACGCGCCAGTCGGTGACCTCGAGGTCGCCCGCGTAGAGTCGGCCGGCTTCTTCCAGTCCTCCGCGCGCAAGGAGGATGTCGCGCTTCTCGATGGTGGCTTGGGTGGGGTCGCTCATGGTGGCGTCCAGCCACGGGGCGACAAGGATCAGCCGCGACGGCTGTGGTGCGCCCCTACGTTTGAGTTCCTGCGCTGCGGCGAGCGCGAGCCCGCCACCGGCGGAATCGCCGATCACCGCCACGTTGTCGGCGCCTCGGGTGGAGATTGCCGATTCGACGAGGTCGGCCGCATCGGCGACGGTGCGGGCGGCCGTCCGGTGCGGGGCGAGGGGGTAGATCGGAAGCAGAAGCCGGACCGATGCCGCCGCGGTGATGGTGCGCGCGAACAGCCAGTGGACGGACATTATTTCGCGGACATAGGCACCGCCGTGGAAGTCGACCACAGTCTTCCCGTATCGCCCGTTGTCCGGTTCGACGGTGAAGACGGGAAACCCGCCGGTGCGGTCGGCGGAGAGCCGCACCCCGCGCAGGAGTGGAGATGGTGGCGGGTTGAACGAGGCCGGCCGCAGCGTCGTCGCGTGGACGTCGCGCCGCGTGTCCTCGGCCGTGCGGAGTTTGCTGCGTCCGAGCAGTATCCGAACCCCTGTGTGAACGATTGCGGGGCGAATGTCGGGAAGGTTCACGCCCCTCATTGTGACGTGTTCGCGGACTCGGCGCGGCTGCTCCGGCGAGTTGCACGGCAATTCGATCCTCAGTTGGCCAGCCGCTGGAGGATCGCGTCCAATGCCGCATCAGCGTTCTCGCTGTTGAAGATGTTCTGCCCGTGTGCGGAGCCCGGCAGAAGGATCACTTTGTTGTCGGCGCCCGGTGATCCGTCGGCGAGTTGCTCCGACACGCCGGCGACGGGCTCGTCCTCGCTGGCGATGAACAACTTGGGCTCACTGCCGAGGCCGTCGACCACCCGGTTGGGGGAGAGCAGCACCAGCTGGTCGGGTAGGTCGGGCTGTTGCGAGGCCAGTTGCAGGATTGCGTCGGCGCCCGCGCTTCCGCCGACCAGCGCGACGTCGGGGTGCCCACTGTCCTGGAGGCTGGCGACGGTGGCCGCTATCGACTCCGGCGTGATGTCCTCGACGGCGATGACGGACGGTCATTGCCCGCCGACGGTGTGCTGTCATCGCCGGAGCAGCCCAACACGACGGCGAGCAGCAGAGACAGAAGGGCGAGTATGGCCTTCATGTCTCGAACATACTGCCGAGGGCACGTTCGACGCGGCGAAAAGGTCCCGGTCTAGGTGACTTTCACGCTGCCCGAGAAGAAGAACGGGGCCATGTTGCCGAAGCAGAACGCGGTCACATTCGATCCCGTCGCGAATCCGTCGAGCGTGCCGGCACCAGCCGCGAAGGCACCCGTCTTGAACGTGAAGTTCGAGTCGAATGCGAAGCACGTCCAGCTTTCACCGGTCGGAACCCTGACCTCTACCTGGCCGGTTCCGCCCGCGCTCAGTGTTGGTGCCGCCGTGGCGGGAGTGCCGCCCGCGAAAACCAGGGTGGGAGCGATGACGGCGGCCACGACTGCCGATCGCACAGCGAATGTGTTTTTCATAATACTCACCTCATTCGATAATCCCCGACTCCTGCAGCGGGATTGTTAGTTTCTCTCCCGAGTTCGCGCCACCGGTCTGTCAAATGGTCCGACGCCACTGCCGGAGGCATATTACCCCTGTTCAGGGTGTGGATTCTCGGCTGCCGGTGGGAGCCGAGAATCCCTGTCCTGGATCACTCGATCGTCAGCCGAGTCCGAGAAATTCTCTTCCCTGTTGTTTATGTGAAACACGGGATCGTCGATCTCCGCTTACTTTGCCTATCGCACGCGGGTCTGCAGAACGTTTCGATTAATGACGCTCTTTCTCACATTCTGATATTGAACAACTGTCCACCATGATTTCGTCACGTCGGTAGGAATTGAATTCCTACGTGTCGGCAGCTACCCCGTTCAGTCGAGAGTGAGCTGTTGTCGGTGGAAGTCGAAGTGCTTTCCCGGGTAACGAAAGACCTGCTCGACGGTCATCGTCTCGGTGAAGAACGGATCCCAACGCACCGGAAAGGACATGCTGCGCTGTAGGTCTGCATCGGTCTGCCGGGCGAGGGAGCCTTGCAGCGAAGCGATGACGCGGTCGAAGTGGCGGCCCATCCGGCGTCGGTTGTAGACGCGCGCCGCCAGGGCCGAGCCCCGAAAGTTGACCTCGTCGAAGACTGGGGTGGCGGCGTCGAGCACGTGCGCGAACCGTCGGCTCGCCCCCTTCGGCAGCCGGGAGAACATCCGGATCAGCAGGAGCAGCCGGCGAACGACCATGTAGCCGAAGACCATGTGGAACAGCAATTGCTCGTTGGTCCATCGGGTTCCGGACGAACGCCTCGCGAGATCCGGGGCGCTCGCACCGTCGAGTAATTCGTGCAGCACGCTCCGGGCGCGTTCGAGGTCCGCGGCGATCGTGGCACGATCGACAGGTTGCTGCTCGGACATCTCGTGCCCCAGTCGATTCGGAGGATTATCCGACGACGGGGGAGCGGCGCTCGAGAAATACGGTGTCGCGCCATATGTCGTCGAGTCGGGCGATGCGTTCGCGCACACCGAGGGTGCGGAATCCGGCGGAGTGGTGCAGGGCGATACTGGCCCGGTTCTCGGGGAAGATCGAGGTCTGCAAGGTCCACAGTCCGGCCTCGTCGGCGGCGATGACCTGGGAGCGCAGCAAGGCCTTGCCGACGCCGCGCCCGCGCATCCCGTCGGCGACGTAGATCGAGTTCTCGGCCACCCCGGCGTAGCAGGCTCGCCCGGACACCGGGGACAGGGCGGCCCAGCCGACCACGACGTCGTCGATCTCGGCGACCCACCGATGCCCGGGCAGCCACAGTCCATCGAGCGTCGCCTGGGTGGGGACCTCGGTGGTGAAGGTGGCGTTGCGGGTGGCGATGCCTTCGCCGTAGATCCGGCGCACGTCATCCCAGTCCTGATCGGTCATGGTGCGCACGGAGACGTCGTCGGGCAGGTCGTCCGGGCAGCAGGGACGCGGCGTCAGTACACCCATCACTGCGTCGGCGGCGTGCGGCAGTCCGGTGCAGCAGGCCGGATTGACCATGACGACGGTGCTGGTGCCGCTCTTGCGGACCGAGACGAACCCGACATCGGCAAGCTTGCGCACGTGGTGCGAGACGGTGGGCTGGCCGATACCCAGAGCCTCGGCCAGCTCGCCCACGTTGATCCCGGTCTGGTGGGAGGCGACGTGGTGCAGCAGCCGCACCCGGGTCGGGTCGGCCAGGCACGCGAACCACCCGGCGTAGGTGGCCGCATCCTGCGGCGCCAACGCATCCACCTTGTCCGCGGGGCGGGCGACCGGAATGTCGGGGGAAGCCATGCCCTCACTATATCGATATCCATCGATGGTTGCCTTCATCGACGCGCATCGATACTCTCTGGAAAGGATCGATGAACATCGATGAAAGGACTCCGAAATGATCGCCTTGCCTGTTGTTGTCGTGGGGGCCGGACCGATCGGCCTCGCTGCCGCGGCCCAGTTGCGCGAGCGTGGCCTGACCCCGCTGGTCCTCGAACGCGGTCCGGTAGCCGGTGCCGCGATCACGCAGTGGAATCACGTGCGGTTGTTCTCCCGTTGGGGTGAGCTAATCGACCCGTCGGCCCGCCGCCTGCTCGACGCCACCGGCTGGGCGGCGCCGGACGACGACGCGTACCCGTCCGGCCAGGACTGGACCGAGAACTACCTGCAACCCCTCGCGACCGCACTCGGCGACATCGTGCAGCTGTCCACCGAGGTGGTCGGGGTGGCCCGGCGCGGCCGGGACCGTGTCGTCGACGCCGGCCGCGACACCGAACCCCTCTCGGTACACATCCGCCGCGCCGACGGCACCGAGGATCGGATCACCGCGCAGGCCCTGATCGATGCCTCCGGCACCTGGGCCACCCCCAATCCCCTCGGCGGGGAAGGCCTGCCCGCGCTCGGCGAGCGCGCCGCCGCCGACGTTCTCGAATACCGGGTTCCGCATGTCGACGATCCCGAGGTGCGCGCCCGGTACGCGGGTAAGCACATCGTGATCGCCGGCAGCGGGCACTCGGCGCTGACCGCCATCGTGGCGCTGGCGGGCCTGGAGAAGCAGACGCCGGGCACCCGGATCAGTTGGGTGCTACGCCGCGGAGATGTCGGGTCCACCTTCGGCGGCGGCGAGGACGACCAGCTGCCCGCCCGCGGCGCCCTGGGCCTGCGTGCCAAGGCGGCGCTCGACGACGGGCTGCTGACGGTGGTTCCCGGGTTCCGCACCGCCACCATCGAACCCAACGGCGACGTCGGCCGGGTGGCGTTGATCTCCGACACCGGCGCCCGCATCGAGGACGTCGATCGGGTGGTGGTGCTCACCGGATTCCGGCCCGATCTGTCCTGGCTGTCGGAGATCCGCCTCGGCCTGGACCCGGTGCTGCAGGCGCCGGTGGAGTTGGCGCCGTTGATCGACCCGAACGTGCACTCCTGCGGCACCGTCTACCCGCACGGGATAGCCGAACTGTCGCATCCGGAGCCGAATGTGTTCCTGGTCGGGATGAAGAGCTACGGGCGGGCGCCGACGTTCCTGGCGATGACCGGGTACGAGCAGGTCCGCAGCATCGCCGCCGCCCTTGCCGGCGACCACGCCGCCGCCGCCCGCGTCGAACTCACGTTGCCGGAGACGGGGGTATGCGGCGGCGCCGGGGTCTTCGACGAACCCGAACCCGCCGCCGATGGCGCCACCATCTCCTGACCTGCCTGATTCTGCTTCGGGTGCGTCCAACTCGAGGTTCGTTCGTCTGAGGAAGCGGACTCCCACTCACCACCGGGTGGGTGCACACCTTCCGAGAGGAACCTCCGATGACCATCCACCCGACTGCCCGCCCCGCCCCTTACCGGTTCGGGGGTGTGCGATGAACGCGCCGACCGTCGTGGTCGAGGATCTGCACGTCGCCTACAACAACACGTGGGCTCTCGACGGTGTCGATCTGGAGGCTGCCGCCGGGACCACGCTCGGTGTGCTCGGCCACAACGGTGCCGGCAAGACCACCTTGATCCGCACCCTCACCACCTTGGTGCGGCCCACCATCGGCCGCGTGCAGATCGAGGGCCTCGACGTGGTCGTCCACGCCACCGAGGTGCGTCGCCGGATCGGTGTGACCGGCCAATACGCCGGTCTCGACGAATTCCTCACCGCCCGAGAGAATCTGGAGCTGATCGGCCGACTGACCGGGCTGCGCCGCACCGCCCGCGAACGGGCCGACGCGCTGATCGACCGGCTCGGGTTGCAGGAATACGCGTCCCGGCGGGTGGGGGAACTCTCCGGGGGCTCGCGCCGGCGGGTCGATCTGGCCGCCAGCCTCGTCGGCTCGCCGTCGGTACTGTTCCTCGACGAGCCGACCACCGGTCTCGATCCCCTCGCCCGCGCCGGATTGTGGGACGTCGTCGACGAGCTCACCGACGCGGGCACTACGGTCGTGCTCACCACCCAGTACCTCGAGGAGGCCGACCGGCTTGCCGACCACATCGTGGTCCTGCGCCGGGGCAGGGTCGCCGCCCGCGGCACCCCCGCCGAGCTCAAACGGATTGTCGGCGGCAAGGTCCTCAGCGCCACCATCCCCGCCGGTCAGCTCGCCGCGCTGCCCTTCGTCCCGGACACCGATCCGCGGGTCGACGGCGACCGCCTGCGGGTGTCGGTCACCGTCGACGACGCCCCCGCCGCGACCGCCCTGGTCGCCGACCTGCACCGCGGCGGCATCGAGGTCACCGACCTGGACGTGACCTCACCGAGCCTCGACGACGTCTTCACCCACCTCGCCCACACAGGAGCCCACAAATGACCACCACCACTGCGATCGGGCGGCCCTCGGCCTTCGACCAGCTCGCCGCACTCACCGTCCGGAACCTGCGCACCAGTGCCCGCGTTCCGCAGCTGTTGATGTTCTCGCTGACCATGCCGATGGCGATGCTGGTGCTGTTCAGTCAGGTGTTCCGCAGCGTCGCCGCCGGACCGGGTTTCCCTGCCGGGGTCAGCTACATCGTCTTCCTCACCCCGGCGATGCTCGCCGTCTCCACGGTGATGGCCGGCACCAACGCCGGAGTGTCCGCCGCGATCGATCACACCAACGGCCTGCACGACCGCTTCGCTGCCCTGCCGATGCGGGCGGCGCTGCCGGGGGTGGCTCGCACCATCAACGAGGCCGTCTTCACCCTCGCCCGGGCTGCGTTGCTCGGGATCGCCGCCGTCGCTTTGGGTTTCGAGTTCCACGGCACCGCAGGGGATGCCGTCGCCGCGGTCCTGGTGCTGGTGGTGTTGGCCGGGGCGATGAGCGCCCTGTTCGGGCTGATCGGGGATCGGCTCCGCAGGCCGGACGTGGTCCAGTTCGCCGGGATGATGGTGATGATGCCGCTGATGTTCGTCTCGAGTGCGTTCGCGCCGATCGAGACCATGCCCGGCTGGATGCAGGCGATGGCGACAGTGAATCCGGTCGCGCACGCCACCGATGCCCTGCGCGGCCACGTGCTCGGCACCGCCACCGCCGGCGACACTCTTACCGCCCTGGTCGCGGCGATCGGTTTGTGGGCGGTGGTGACCGCCGTTCCCGTCCTCACCCGCATGATTCGGTCGGCACGCACCCGCTGACCAACGAACCCGCCCTGCCCATCCCACAACGGGAGGGGCAGGGCGGTTTGGTGTGTGCCCTCCTGGTCCGGAGCCGGGCACTCTGATGGCCCCTACCCGGTGCAGGGGGAGGGGCTAGGAGAGCGCTGTGGTCAGCGGGTGCGCCCGGTGCGGGCGTCGACGGCGCTCATGCGGCGGCGTCGAGCAGATGCAGCTCCTCCGCCACGATCAGATCGACCTCTTCGCTGGTCAGACCCGACAACAGATGTGTAGTCAGCATTGCTCTCACCTCCTCACCGTGCTTCTACTGGTACGTCGAACCGGAGAATCCGGAATCGATATCGACACCCATACAGACGAGGAACTTCGGATTCGGACGCAGGTGCGTCCGACCGCGGTCACCGTCGTCCGTACCTGAGAGAGGACGCCCTCAGGGGGTCGCGACCGCGACGCCAGGCGGGGATGCTGGAGACGGAAAGGAACCACAGATCATGAACGAGGACACGGCCACCACCGCGATGACACCCCAGCAGGCACCAGCTGATCTCGACCAGCTCTGGCGCCGCTTCTCGAGCGACTTGCGGGCCTTCATCGCCCGCCGGGTCTCGCGTCCCGAGGACGCCGACGACATTCTGTCGATCGTGTTCCTGCGGATGGCCAAGAGCCTCGACAACCTGCGGGAGCAGGACCGCCTCCTCGGCTGGATGTATGCCATCACCCGCAACGCGATCACCGACTACTACCGGTCCGCGCCCCACCGCCGCGAGCTGGCTGTCGACACCGTCCCCGACAACCCACCCGACGGCGAACCTGACGCCGACGAGACGGCGGAGAAGGAACTCGCCTCCTGCCTGGTGCCGATGCTCTCCGGGCTGCCCGCCGAGCAGGCCGCGGCGGTGAGGATGGTCGACCTCGACAACCGAACCAACGCCGCCGCCGCCAACGAGGCGGGAATCTCGGTGTCCGGGATGAAATCCCGGGTCCAGCGAGGCCGCGCCGCCCTCCAGGCTCAATTGCACACCTGCTGTCAGATCAGCCAGGACCGTAGCGGCCACGTCCACGACTACCAGCCCCGCAGCGGATCCTGCGCCTGCGGAGCCACGCCATCGGACGACGAGTAGACCGGCGAATCATCTCTGGTGACGGCGGCGGGGCGACCGGGCGAGGTCACGCTGACAAGACTGCGGTGCGGCGCGAGCCATCTTCGCTCGCACCGCACCGTTGTCACCTGAGGGCTACTGGCAGCCGCATCCCTCGCGGCCGGCCGTCGCCGCCGGACCGCAGCATGTCGACTTCTCACTGAGGTCGCAGCAGGTGGCCTGCCGTTCGGTGCTGCAACACGTCGGCGCCGCAGTCCGTGGGTTTGCGTCCGTCCGGTCCGTCGCCGAGGTCTCGAACTCGTTGGGGTTGGTCATGGTGGCTCCTTGATCCGTGGGGATGGGTACCAGATCAGACGAAGGAGACCGGAAATGGACGCACTTGCCCGTCGCGAAAGATGAGGTGCGCCCGTGCCTGGCCGCGCCCCACTGAGATAAGTCGCGTGTCGAAACTTGTGTGCGAAACCGTCGGCAACCAGCACGGGTGAATCCTGCGGAGGACAATGGGACGATGCGATCCGAGCCGAAGCCTGACGACGCCGGAACGGCGGCCGCGGGTGAGGAGCCCAGGTATGAGCTGGTGGCCGCTCTGCTGGGCCAGTTCGCTGGATTTGTCCTGGGAGTCGCACTGGGCTGGTATGCGATTACCTGGGGGGTGGATACGTTGAGGGACGTCATGAATGTCCCGGAATTGTCGCCGGTGCCCATCGCGATGTTCGCACCGCTGTGGATCTCGATCGATGTCGGCGGGTTCTCCCCGAGCTAGATCGCTCTCGCCGGCGCACCGTATGCAACATCTTCAACCTGAGAGTCGAAGGGGCCTTGCACATACAACCAATCGGTTGTATGTTCTGGGTGTGTCAGAAACAGATGAGGACCGGGCCGATGCCCTGTTCCACGCGCTGTCCGACCGAACGAGGCGCGACATCATGCGTCGCGTGCTGGCCGGCGAGCATTCCGTCTCGGCACTGGCAGCGAAGTACGACATGAGTTTCGCTGCGGTACAGAAGCACGTCGCCGTTCTCCAGAAGTCCGGCCTACTCGTCAAAAGACGCAGCGGCCGTGAACAACTCGCCACGGGCGATGTGGAAGCAGTACGCGCGGTGTCGTCCATGCTCGCGGAGCTGGAACAGGTCTGGCGGGGACGTATCGCGCGCATCGACGAACTGATCGCAACGCAACCCCAACGGAAGGAATGAACGATGCCTGTCACCAATGTCAGCCACGACATCGACGCACTGACCCTGACCATCACCGCCGAGTTCGCCGCGCCCCGAGCGCGGATCTGGCAGATCTATGCCGATCCTCGCCAGCTCGAGAAGATCTGGGGTCCGCCGACGTACCCGGCGACGGTGGTCGACCACGAGTTCACCCCCGGCGGGCGGGTCAACTACTACATGACCGGCCCCGAGGGCGACAAGCATGCGGGCTACTGGAACATCGTCTCCGTCGATGAGCCGACCGGCTTCACCTTCACCGACGGATTCGCCGATGCGGATTTCACCCCGATCGAATCGATGCCGGTGTCCACCAACGAGTACTCCTTCGAGGAGAAGGACGGCAGCACCATCGCCACCTACGTCAGCACCTACGCAACCGCCGAAGGCCTCCAGCAGGTGCTCGACATGGGTGTGGTCGAGGGTGCCTCGCAGGCGATCGGCCAGATCGACGACCTCATCAAGGGTTGAGCCTGCCGGTTCACCGCGCAACCGATCTCGCCGCCTCGCTCTCCACGCGCGAGGCGGCGAGCCGGAACGGAGGACGCGACACTCGTGTTGCGACCACACGTCGTCCAGTACGACGGCGATGAGTTTCGCAGTGGTTCCCAGTCTGTACCTACACCGACCACAACCGCATTCGAGGAGAACGACATGACCGCGACCTACACCTTCGACGTCTTTTCCAGTCTCGACGGCTTCGGCGGCATCAGCGGCGGCGACTGGGGCGGCTACTGGGGTAAGCAAGGCCCCGAGTTGCTCGACCACCGCCTTGGCTTGTACAGCACGGAGCAGCGGATGATTTTCGGGGCCAACACCTATCGGGCGTTCGCACAGATGCTGGCCTCGAGCACCGAGGAGTCCGAAGTGCGTGACCCCTGGGTCACCAGGATGAGGAGCCTGCCGGCGACGGTGGTGTCGACGACGCTGGAAGGACCTCTCGACTGGCCGGACGCGACCGTCGTGAGCGGTGACGCTGTCGACGTCGTCGCCCGGCTCAAGGAGGAGTCCGAGGTGCCGTTGCGCTCGCACGGCAGCTTGGCGATGAATCGGGCGCTGATGGCCGCCGGCCTCGTCGACCGCCTGCAGGTGACGATCTTCCCTGTGATCACCGGTCAGACCGGTGATGACCCGATCTTCCAGGGTGGGGCCGACTTCGACCTGGAACTGCTCGAGAACCGGACGCTGGACGGTCACATCCAAGAGCTCATCTACCGACCCACCCTCCATTCGACCTGAAGGAATTCCGGGCGCGGCCAATCAGCGATCGGCCCTCGCGTGCTGGAAATAGGTTGGACGGGATTCGGCTCAGGTTGATAGCGTGCGCCAGACCGTGACATCACGCGAGGAGGTGAGACCCATGAACGCAGTAACCATGTGGGTGCTCCCACTCGTGTTCACGGTTCGGCGATTGACATAGGTGTCGCCGGGAGCGCCTCGACAACAAGGCAATCCCGAAAGGCAACACCATGCATTTCACCTCCGAGACATCGTCGAATGGTGTCATCGAACGTACATTCACACTGGATGAGATCACCGGCGTGCTCTGGTCGCCCACATCCGGAACCGTCCGCGCACCGCTGCTGCTGTCGGGGCACTCCGGCGGCATGCACAAGAAGGCGCCGGGGCTGGTAGCCGGTGCACTCCACTGCGTGACCACCTATGGGTACACCGTCGCCGCCATCGACGCGCCCGGACATGGCGACCGGCCGCGAAACCTTCAGGATCAGCGGTGGGCAGAGGCGATCCATCGGGCCCGGGCGGCGCGTGAACCGATCGCCCCGATCGTGATCGACTACAACATGTCGCTGGCGGAGCGTGCGGTGCCGGAATGGCAGGCGGCACTGGACGACCTTCAGGCGCTGCCCGAGATCGGCGTCGAAACGCCGATCGGCTACGGCGGCATGACGTTGGGTGTCGTGACCGGGATGATGTTGACGGCGGTCGAATCTCGGATCGCTGCCGTGAGTTTCGGTGGGGTCTTCGTGCGCGATGCTCTGATCGAGGCGGCGAGAAAGATCACCGTCCCGGTCGAGTACCGGATTCTCTGGGACGACGAGGAATTCGACCGCACCTCCGGGGTCGCGTTGTTCGACGCCTTCGCATCGAAGGAGAAGACGTTGCACGCCTACTCGGGCAGGCACTACCCGGTGCCCGAATACGAGAGCGACAGCTCGGTTCGGTTCTTCGCCCGCCACCTCGGCCGGGCCGCCGACACGGTTTCGGACTGACGTGAACGGTATCGGCGTCCGGATCCGCGCCGGACGCCGATACCGCCGTTGCCGTGCTCCAGCCGGCCTGGATCAGGACAGGTATTCGGCGCCGGTGCCCTCGGGAGCGGTGTCCTCGCAGAGGTGGGCGCTCGCATCGAATCTCATCGCTTTTCTGGCGTCGTCGTAGGTGGGCCAGCCGGGATCTCCGTGGGTTGCGAAGTCGAGCCAGGCTTGGTGCATCGCCTGGGTGAGGGCGCCGGGTGCGTCGTCGCCGATGAGCCCGCGGCATGCCTGTGTGGTGTCGAAGACGAAGGGGACGTCGAGGCCGTGTGCGGCGCCGTGCAGTGGTGATCGCCATGCGAATTCGTAGACGTAGGTGGGGCCTGGGTGGCGGCGGGCGGCGCGTCGGCTCGGTGATCGGAACATCAGGTCCGTGTAGGCGGCTGTGAGTGCGTGCGCGGGGGTGACGGCCGGGTCGTGGAGACCGTGTCGTTCGAGGAGCGCTTCGGCATCGGGGTAGGTGGCGGCCAGCTCGGCTACGGCGTCAAGCGCGTCGAAGGCGGCGAACTGGTCGGCACCGAAACCGAGATTGGCCTCCTCGAGTGTTGTGCCGATCAACAGGTCGACCCCGCGCGAATGTGTGCTCGGGACCCCGACCGGGTCGGGGAGGACGTCGTCACCCGTGGTGGGGAGGAACAGCGCACGACGGTGGCCCGGGTCGACACCGTTGCCGTCGCGCAGGTCTGGGTGGGGTTCGTTTCTGAGCAGAGCTGCCTGTGCGTGCAGCAGGTCGGAGGCAGAGAATGCTCGGAATGCTTCTGTGGTCGGGGAGGTTCCGAGCCGGGCGGCGAGTGCCTTCGTGAGTTCTTCGGTGAGCTCGAGCCGGCGGGCCATCTCGTCGTGTCCGCTCTGGACGATCGCGCGCCGGAACAGTCCGGCGGCCAGCGGGGAGTGCAGCAGGAACGCGACGGAGGTGCCGCCGGCCGATTCGCCGAAGACGGTGACGTTGTCCGGGTTCCCGCCGAACCCGGCGATGTTGTCGCGAACCCAGCGCAGTGCTGCGATCTGATCACGCAATCCGATGTTCGTGTTCGCGACCTCACCGGACAGAGCGAGGAAGCCCTCCGCCCCGAGTCGGTAATTGACGGTGACCAGGACGACGCCGTCGCGCGCGAACGAGGTGCCGTCGAAGGCGGGGGCGGCGCCCGAGCCGATCATGAACCCGCCGCCGTGGACGTAGACCATCACCGGAAGCCCACTCGTGCCGGGGTCGGGTGTCCAGACGTTGAGATTGAGGTAGTCGCCGTCTCCAGTGACCCATCCGGGCCCGATCAGCGGCGCGAGATTCGCGTGAGCGGGGTGCAATGACGGCTGCGGTGCGGTAGCGCCGTAACCGGGGGCGTTCCTGGTCCCTGCCCATCGCTCGGCAGGGCCAGGGGGTGCGAATCGGCGTTCGCCCGCTGGAGCTGCCGCGTAGGGGATTCCCAGGAATCGGGCGACCCCGTCGGTGTGGTCACCGGAGAGTCGCCCTGCCTCAGTGTTCACAGTACGGACGGTCATCGGCGACGTCCCCTTTCGGATGTGCACACCACGCTGGAGGTTTTCGGTGACCGGCGGTAGGAACGGCGTGCCGCCACCGACGACGATCGGATTGCGGAACACGCGCAGCTCGTCGACGCGGCCGAGCTCGATCGCTGCCACGGCCAGGCCGGCGCCGCCGATCGAGACATCCTCGTCGGTCGCGTCGAGATGAGGTACGCCCTCAGGCTCGACATCGGGCTCTCCTCCGTGCTGCGGTGCTTCGCCGTTGGTGACCGATCGCGAGACGAGAACGCATCGTCGCGGCTCCACGATCGTACGACCATTGCCGGTCTCCGCGAGACGAGTGCCTGTGGGCGTTCGTCCAGCCTGCGGCCCCGGGTCAGTCGACGACAGCGCCCCCGGTGAGGTTGATCTCGGTCGCGGTCATCGTCGGGGCCCAGTCGGACGCGGCGAAGACGGCCGCGTTCGCGACCTCGGCGTAACTCGGGCGCCGTGGCAGCAGACGTCGATGCCTCCGCTCTGGTCCCCCACCGCCGCGGCATGTCGTTCAACCGCGTCCCGGTCCACCGCATCGAGTACAGCGACGTGCGCAATCCCGCCCTCGTCCCTGATGCGGTGGGCGACATCCTCGAGCGTGGCTCGCGTGCGTCAGGTGAGGTGCACCTCGGCGTCTTCCCGCGCGTACGCCCGCGCGACCGCGGAGCCGACGGCGCCACTGCCCCCGTGGACGATCGTGGTGCGGTTCTGCAGCAGCATTATTCATCCGCCCTTCGCCTCTCGTGATCAGGGTAAGACCGCGTGATGTAAGACCACGCGAGATTCCGGACTTCCTCGGTACGAGCTCGAGTGGCGTCGAGCTGCAGCCAGGGCGTCATGCCACGGATCGAGGTCCAGGCACCGCACGTAGCACCCGCTGACAAGTCCCGCCGCTTGCTCCGGCGCCTACCTCAGACAGGCTCAGCGATCATTCCGGCACACCATACTTCTCGATGAGCGGGGCAAGTAGCTCCGCGGCGCGTGGGGCCGTGATGACATTCTCGTCGCGTACTTTCGTGACTGCCTTTGAGTGGACGTCCTCGTAGACATTTTCGCCGATCATCTTCCCCTTCTCGTTGTAGGGCCACACGAAGGCGAGGGTGCGGCGGACGAGGTAGTAGGAGTCGGCGTCGTATTGCGACTCTGGTGCAATGTCCTTGTCGGAAAATTGAAAAACGTTGTCGCCCAGCGATGATCCCGGAACGAACTGATTGAATTCAGCTTCGCCGGCGAAGCCCCAATCGTTTACCGCCATCTTCTGCTTTCCGGTCCACATTACGAGCATGTCCATGTCGGCCAGGGACTTGTAGAAGTTGCGAACCGCGTCCATGCCGTCGAGGATCACACCTTGCCCACCTTCGAAGATCCGGTAGTGCGGTTCGGCGACCGTCATGGTCGGGGCGAGAAGTTCTTCGTAGCGTCCGGAAACTTCGAGAAGTGCGTGCCGGCGATAGTTGATCAGGATTTTACGGTGCAGGGGGTTGGTGAGGGAGTCGATCAGTGCATCGACATCGTCCATCATGTGGACGAATTCCTTTTCGTACGGGGTATGCGCTGCGGCGGTGCGTGTTTCATGTGCAGTGCTCATTGTGGTTCTCCTCAGAGTTGGTTGCCGAGATCGGGGAGTTGGCGATTGCATATCCCGCCGGAGACGACGAGGACGGCGGCCGATGATGTAGCCGGCGTTACGGCTTGCGAGGAATACTTCGGGCCGGCTCGGAAGGCTCGGCCTCTGGCTGGGAGAGCGCGCTCACCGACCCGTCCGCCTCCCCGTGGCGGTGAAAGCGTCCTCACTGAAGTACAGGACGCAGTGCGACAACAGTGCCCGCCTACTGGTGGGGCATCTTGAATGGTGCGGTCGCGCCGGCGTCGATCGGTAGGGCGACACCGGTGACGTAGCGGGCTTCCTCGGAGGCGAGCCATAGCGCCGCGTTGCTGACATCGACGTCCTCGATCCACGGCACGGGCAACGCATTCAGGTTCTTCATCAGCTCCGCCGCTACCTCGCGGTTCGGACTCTCCACTCCCGGGAGGAACAGCTCACGTGTCTCGGCGTTGTCGACCATGGGGGTGTCCACGGTCGTGGGGTGAATCGAATTGACGCGGATGCGGTGGGGGGCAAGTTCGGCCGCCAGAGCGCGCATGAGCCCGACCACCCCGTGTTTGGCCGCGGTGTAGTGGGCCAAATTGAGGAAGGCGACGAGACCGGCAACCGAACTCGTCAAGATCACCGAACCGCCCTCGCCTCGCTCCACCATCACCGGGGCCACCGCGCGCACGGTCTTCCAGACGCCGGTCAGGTCGATGTCGATGACGTCCTGCCATTGCTGCTCGCTGATCTCCAGAGCGGGACCGAAACTTCCGACACCGGCATTGGCGACGAGCACGTCGATCTTGCCGAACTCGTCGATCGCCAGTCGGTGCGCATGCTCGAGTGAGGCGAGGTCGCGAACATCCGCCTGAACACTCAGGACAGACACTCCGCGGTCTTTCACGAGACGCACGGTCTCATCCAGATCATCGGTGGTCGCCAAGGCGTAGGGAACGGAATCGATGTCCGCGCAATGATCGACGACCACGATGTCGGCGCCTTCCTCGGCGAAACGCACCGCATGCGCCCGTCCCTGCCCGCGGGCACCGCCGGTGATGAACGCGACCTTTCCCGCGAGGCGGCCCATCAGCTGTCGGCTCTGTCATGCATGTTCACCGACGGATCGGTGGCGTAGTCGACAATCTGTGCGTGTGCGATCGCGTCGTTGTCGCGGGCCATGTAGTAATGCAGGCGGGCATCGGCCACCACGCCGAGGTTCCCGTCGGGCAGGTATCCGGCGATCGGTCCCTCGACGAACGCCAGCATCGTCGTACCGTTCGGCGCGATCGGCTCGTGAACCGCACCTGCAACTTCACAGGTGTAGGTGCCGGCGACACCGGGATCGTCTTCGTGGTAATGGAATCCGCCGTCGAGGATGTATGCCTGCACATTGCCCATGTGCCAGTGCGGAGTCGCTTGCACACCTGGATCCACCTGCAGAATGACCGTGAAACTCCCGGTCGCCAGATTCGCGTAGAGCAGCCGGAAGCGAGTCCCCGGCATGAGCCAATCCGTCCACGGGATCTTGTTCGGGTCGATGAACTCCTTGCGCGAACCCTTGGGGGTCCTACCGGGATCGGTCATCCAGAACAATGGACCGGCAGCTGTAGTACGCATTGCTTGTACCTTCAATCTTTGAAGAGGTGATTCTGACTCGCCTCGCCATGACACGCCTGACGAGTCCCATCTGGCCGGCGGCTGTACCGGCGATAGTGATGGCCCAACCAATGTGACCCAGCGCGTCATGTGACGTCCATTACATTCCCGGCGGCGGGTGTTAACCTTTTACTTAACGTCGCAGCAGAGCGGTGCTGTTCAGCTCGCGCGAAGACGCAATTGACTGTCCGAGGAGATCGTGTGAGCGCGGTGGATCTCAACCTGCGGCAGGTGTCCTATCTCATCAGCGTCATCGACGAAGGACACTTCGGTCGCGCAGCCGACAAGCTCTTCATCAGCCCCCCGGCATTGACACAGCAGATCCGCAGTCTCGAACGCAAACTCGGTGTCGAACTTGTCGATCGCTCCGCCCATCCACTCAAACCGACTCTCGCGGGAGAACGATTCCTGCTCGAGGCACGCGCGGCCGTCGCGGCGGCCGAACGAGCACTCGACGCAGTCCGGCAGGAGGAGACTCACCTCCGCATCGGATTCATGACCGCCGCGATCGGTATACACACCCAGGCGTTGTTCGAGCATCTCCGCCGACAGCACCGCCAGTGGTCGATCGATCTCGTCGAGCTCGCCTGGTCCGAGCAGGCATCAGCGGTGCGGCGTGGTGCCGTCGACGCCGCGGTCGTGCGCCCGCCCATGGCAGACGACCGCGGACTGCGCTTCGACGAGCTCTACAGGGAAAGCCGGGTTGTCGCACTCCCGGCGACGCACCGCCTCGCACACCGCCAGTCAGTGTCCGTCAGCGAACTCGACGACGATCCACACGTCACCGACCTGGACGCAGACCAAGAATGGGTTCGGTGGTGGGCATGCGATCCGCGTCCGAGCGGGAAACAAGTGGCCTATGGCCCCTCCGTACGCACAATCGGCGAACTGCTGGAAGTTGTCGCGTCCGGAGAAGCCATAGCAATCACAAGCGCTCTCGTGCCGAACACTCACCGCCATCCGCAGGTCACCTTCGTCCCCGTGCACGACGTGCCACCATCGCCCGTATGCCTGTGCACCAGAGAAGAAGACACCTCCATCAAGACCGAAACAGTCAGGCAGGCAGTGCGGTACGCATTGACAGTCTCCGGGTCATAGCCCCAGCGCATGCCCCGTCGATCGAGCGCCGCATCGCTGAACGTGTTCACAGCGTCTCGGCCGAAACTGTGTCCTCGACTCGCCGGACGGAAGCGGCAGTACTGCCATCGGTTGTCGGCATGCTCAGTGTCGCAACAACTTTCGAACACCGTCCGATGTCTTCTCGCTGCCCCTCAATCTCGATAGGTCGCCGGGGGTGGGCCTGCGATCGGCCCGAGGGGGGCGGCGAGCCACCGGTCGTACAGGCGCATCCAGGTTCCGTCGGCGCGTATGCGTTCGAGGGTGCCGTTGACGAACCGCACCAGGTCGTCCCTGCCCTTGTTGACACCGATTCCCCAGTGCTCCGCCTCCAGCTGTGGCCCCACGATCCGAAAATTCCGGTCCTGGGAGGCGAGCCCGGCGAGGAGCGAGTCGGAGGTGCTGACCGCGTCGGCCTGCTTTTTCTGCATGGTGACGAGGCAGTCGTCCCAGTCGGGGACCGCGAGGATCGTGGCGTCCGGCGCGACCCGTTGGACGGTGGCGAGCGACGTGGTGTCGACGAAGGTGCAGACCCGTTTTCCTGCCAGGTCCGCCGGGCCGGTGATGTCGGAACCCTGCGGGACCAGAATGCGTTGAAAGGCGCGGAAGTACTCGGTGGAGAAGCCGACGCGTCGTGCGCGTTCACACGTGATCGAGGTGGCATGGACGACGACGTCGACCTCGTTGTTCTCGAGTGCGGAGAACCGGCCGGCGGAGGTGAGCAGCCGGAACTCGACCCTGGTCGGATCGCCGAAGATGTCCCGGGCGACCTCCTTCGCCAGGTCGACGTCGAACCCCTGCAGGGTGCCCGTGGTCGGGTCTCGGAAGCTGAACAGGTTGGTGTTCTGGTCGACGCCCACGATCAACCGGCCGCGTGCGGCGATCGCGGCGAGGGACCCACCGGGCGGCATCTGCCCGGGCGGGGGCTGCGGGCCGGGACGCAGGCTCGCGAGCGCCCCGCACGACTCGGGGAGCGGCGGTTCCGGCGGCGGACTGTTCGTGGGCGGGATGATCTGGGCGCCGTCCGTCATCGGTCGTGCGGTGTACGTGGCCGCGATGGTCGGGGTGAGAGGGTCGGGTGCGGCGCAGCCGGCGAGGACGGCGACCGCGACGGCGAGTAGGCCGGCGAGGCGCCGGGCACACGGTCTCGCCGCCGGTCTCGATAGCCTCACCTGTGTCATCAGTGGTACTCGTTCAGTCGCGGCCAGATACCCCCGCCGACGGCGAATCCGCAGGACACGCCGATAATCATGCTACCGACTGCCAGCGACGACATCGATCGGTAGACGTCCGTCACGGCGTTGGCCTCGTCGTCGCGCAGTCGGTCGATCGCGTTCCGGAGGGACTCGTCCAGGGCGGCGAACTGCGCCGACGACGTGCCCGAGCCGGATCCGGCGGCGATCGCCGCGGCCGTCGGGTAGTCACCGCGCTCGAGGGCGATCTCGATATCCCGGTGCGCGGCCAGCCAGCCGTCGCGGGCCGTCACGGCCTCGCGGAGTTGTTGCTCGGCGGCGCGACCGTGCGAGCTCTCCAGCTGTCGGGTGAGCTCGTCGGACAGCGCCTGGGAGTGCCGCGCGTAGTCGATTTCCGACTGGGTGTCGGACCCGCGTTGCAGGATGGCGAGCGTTTCGTCGGCGCGGGCCTGCTGCGCCAGGATGCGAGCGCGCGCAACTGCGTTGATGGGTTGCGTACCTTCGGTTCTCGCGTGTTCGCTTGCCGACGTCGACACCAGGCTCCCGGCGATCAGCCACAGCAGGAGTCCGGCCAGGAGCAGGGTGGCGACAGCGAGGCCGGGGTTGAATCGGCGCTTGCTCTTCCGGATGAGGTACAGCTGGGCGAGGGCGAGGGCGAAAAGTGCGGCCGCGGTCACCGTGAAGGCGGCCGCGGGCAGCTGGGCCGTGTGCGTCTGGGTGTCGGCGACCGCCTCGGCCTGGCGGACGTAGAGTCGCTCCGCCAACGGGAGGATGGTGTCCTGCATGAGCGCGGACCCATCGGCCAGATACGCCACCCCGACCGGGTTCCCGGCCCGGTCGTTGGCCTGAGCCGTGGCGACGAGATTGAAGTACTCGGCGAGGTTGCGCACGACGTCCGACAACAGCGCCAGCGATCCGGCGTCCTGCGACGACACCCCATTGGTCGCCGTGACCAGCGCGTTCGAGGCGTCTCCGATCGCCTGGGTGAACTGCTCCGCGCCGGTCGTCGACTCGGCACCACCGCCACCGGAGACGAAGGACGTGGTCGCGGCGGCGTCGGCGATCGACAGCGAGCTGTAGAGGGCCTGGGCTGCGTTTGCCAGGGGCTCGGTGTGGGTGCGCAGTGTCTCGACCCGCTGTTGCCGCGCGCCGACCGCCGCCGAGGTGATCGCGCCCGCGGCGATGACCGCGGCGATGAGCGCGATCCCCAGCACGGTCAGCCGTCCGGGCGTGGATGCGAAGAATTCGACCCACGGGCGGCGGCGGGCCACGGGCTCGACGAGGAGGTCCTCGTCGAGCGTGGGGGCTTCGGTGACGGCGTGCTCGCCGCGGTGGAACATCCGGTCCTCCTGCACCGCCTCCGCGGTTCCGGTAAGAGCACCGATCCGGGCCGCGTGGCTGAGTTCAGTGTGCACCGACGGTGCCGACCGGCGCACCGACTCGGGAGACAGACACCGCAGGAACCGGATATCCGGTGATCGGGGCGGCTGAGCCGGGTGGAACCGGGTACTCGCACGGTATGAAGAGGTGGGTGTGCCGCGCCGCGCTGTCGCTGTTGGTCGCGGGCCTCGTCGCGTCCGCGTCCGGAGTGACGGCCCACTCGGCCCCGACGCCCGACAGGATCGACGACGTGCCGGGGCGGACGGCGCTGTCGTTCATGCACACCCCGAGCGGAACCCGCGTCGGGACGGCGAATCAGGGGGAGGCCCGGCCGGGTTTGTCGATCGTGAAGCTGTATGTAGCCGACTACATGCTCCGGCACGGCGACGGCTCTCCCGAGGACCTCGCGCTCGGACAGCGGATGATCCGCGACAGCGACGACTCCGCCGCCTCGCAGGCGTACGCCAAGTACCCGCAGTCGATCGATGCGATCGCCGCCGAGTATCGGCTGACCAGTACGCGCGGCTCCGGATTCTGGGGCGATGCGGTTACCAGCACCGCGGACACCGTGACGTTCCTCGAGGCGAAGAAGACCACCGATCCGGCCAGCCGCATTCTGGAGTGGATGGCCACCGCGGCCCCCGTCGCGGCCGACGGAACCCATCAGAACTGGGGTACCGGGCGGCTGCCGTCGGTGACCGGAACCAAGTGGGGGTGGTCGGACCTCGGGCCCAGTGTTGTCGCGTCCGCGTCGTTCGGGCCCGATTTCTCGGTAGCGGCCAACACGTACGGCACTGCCGACCAGCACACCGGTGACGTTCTCGGTGCCTTCGCGGAGGATCCGGCGTCACCACCACCGCCGGTGGCGCAGGATCCCATCCAGGAGTTGATCGACCGGTTCGTGCCCCTGTTGATCACGCCACGATGATCGACATCCCGACGTGCCGGAGGAACAGCCCTGACCCGGTTGGTGGGGTGACGGCCTGGGTAATCGGGTCCCATGTTGCCCCCAACGGACGAAACACCGAACGCCGGACCGCACCTGCCGGCAGGACAGACGCCGGGCGGTGGGGTGCCTACTTCCGACCCGCACGCCCATGACGCGGGTTCCGGGATACCGTCGGATGTGGCGAGGGGTAAGGGGATCAAGCACACCCGTACCGGGGCGACGTGGACTGGTCTGGTCATCGGCATTCTCGTTCTGATCCTGCTTCTCGTGTTCATCCTGCAGAACCTCGACAGCGTCGTCCTGGAACTGTTCGTCTGGGAGTTCACGGTCCCGCTCGGTGTCACTCTGCTGTTCGCCGCCATCGCAGGTGCGGTGGTCATGGCGCTCGTCGGTGGTGTCCGGATCCTTCAGATCCGGCGGGCAGCGAACCGGCAACGGAAACTGAACCCCTGACCGTTGCTCGTTTCCGTGTTCGCTCGACCGATGCGTTGACCGGTCAGGCCCTCGGCCAACAGATTCGAGTAGTCCACTACTCGGTTCAACTGGCGAGGGTCCTCGTACGGTCGGTCCTGTATCGCATTCGTGATTCGACGAAAGGACACCGAAATGGCTTGGTCGACAACCCCTCAGAGGCTTTTTCTCGCCGCTGGACAGGCGAATCAATTCTCCTTCTCGTTTGGAGACATCTGGAAGGGCCCGCAGTTGGCGACTGCGAGACTCGACGCCAGCCAGGGCGGTGGTGGCACGAAGATCCTGATGACGCAGTGGCAGGGCACCGCCAACGCGCCGGTATTCGGCGGCCCCAGCAAGCAGTACTACGTGCTCGGCATTCACAACAGTTCCACTTCGGGCGTGTGGTTCCATCTGGAAGGAGGCGTGCTCGCATGACGACACAGGAAACACCACGGCTTTCTCGGATGCAGGTCCTGACGGACGAACAGGGCGGCATTCTCGCGGCCGTCCTGCGGACTGCGGACGTGGCATCGGGCGTGGCATCGGGTGAGGACGTTCCGCCTCAGGTTTCGCTGGTTCCTTCGGAAGGTCAAGCGTTGCATGAACTCTCTGTACCCGGTGGAGCATCGGGGGACGAGATGTTCGAGTCGCTGGATCAGTGGGTGGTTCGGGTCGACGCCGGCGTACCGGCATTGGCGCGACGCGCGGGCGCGTAGTCGCTGATGGAGGCGCGCCGGGTTGACACCTGTTGCGCGGAAGGGGAACGCCGCTGGTCCGGCGATCAGCGGTCCCCTCCGCGCGATGGCGGCGTGAGGCCCGGAAAAGCCATCAAAATCACCTCGAGAGCCACTTTGTCAGCACAAACGATTGACTTCGCTCGTGGCGCGCAGCACTGTCGTAGAGACACGCCCCGCACCGATCAGTCCCGGAGTCGACCTTGACCAACGTCAATCCCACCGAAATCGCAGTAGCCGTCGCCGGATTCGGCTGGATGGGCCGAGTGCACACGAACGCGTATCTGCGTCAGCGCCACCACTTCCCGGAAGCGCCGTCCATCCGCCTGGGGGCCGTCGCCGACGAGGTACCCGGCCGCGCCGAGGAAGCTGCCGCCCAGTTCGGGTTCGGCGCAGCCCTGACCGACTGGCGCGACATCGCCGCCGACGAGAACATCGACGCGGTCAGCATCACCGCACCCAACTTCCTGCACCGCGAGATCGGCGTCGCGATGGCGGAGGCGGGCAAGCACATCTGGATCGAGAAGCCGGTCGGGCTGTCGTCCGAGGACGCGAAGGCAGTCGCCGCCGCTGTCGAGAAGGCAGGCGTCCAGTCGACCGTCGGATTCAACTACCGAAACGCACCGGCCGTTGCGATGGCGCACGACCTCATCGCGGCGGGCGAATTGGGCACCATCACGCACTCGCGGTTCCGCTTCCTCAGCGACTACGCCGCGCATCCGGACGGCGCGCTGAGCTGGCGCTACGAGAACGCGCGTGGTGGGTCGGGCGTTCTGGGCGACCTTGCTTCGCACGGTGTCGATCTGGTCCGGTACCTGCTCGGCGACATCGACGCAGTCGTGGCCGACACCGCGATCTTCATCCCGCAGCGCGCCATCCCGTCGGGTGCCACCAGCGGGCACGCGCGCGCGACGGGTGGCAAGTTGGGGCCGGTGGAGAACGACGACTTCGTCAGCGCCCTGGTTCGCCTGTCGTCCGGCGGACGGGTAACGCTGGACGCGAGTCGCGTGGCCGTCGGCGAGCAGAACAACTACGGGTTCGAAATCCACGGCACGAAGGGTGCGGTGTATTGGGACTTCCGCCGGATGAACGAACTCGGAACGAGCCTCGGGAGCGAGTACCAGGACCAGTCGATCACCACGGTGTGGGTGGGCCCCGACGCCGGAGCGTATGCCCGCTTCCAGCCGGGTTCCGCGTCCTCGATGAGCTACGACGACCTCAAGGTCATCGAGGGGAACAACTTCATCGCCTCGATCGTCGACGGAAAGCCCCGGGGCGCAACGATCGCCGACGCTGTGGCCGCGGCCAAAACTCTCGACGCCATCACGGCCTCGGTCGCATCTCGTGCGTGGGTCGACGTGCGCTGATCCGATCCGCAGAGTCAGGTCCCGGAGTTACGCTTTATCGGTTGGCGGGTCAATTCCCGTAGGCGCCTTTCTCCGCGGAGGTTGGTATGAATACCAAACCGTTCGGCTTGGGCTTTGCGATTCTCGCGTTGGCAATTTCGGCGGCCGCCTGTTCCTCGGGCAGTTCCTCTGACTCCGAAGACAATTGCGTGCGCGCGACAGACAGTGAACTGGATGCGCTCTTCACGAGTTGGAATGACGCACTGGAAAGCGGTGACGCGAGCAGGGTCGCCGCGTTGTACCGGCCGGATGCGGTGCTGCTGCCGACCCTGTCGGTGCCTATCGCCGACACTCCCGAGGAGATAACGGAGTATTTCGTCAACCTGATCAAGGCCGATCCCACTGCCCGCATGGAAGAAAGTTTCAAGTATTCGGATTGCAACCTCGCCTACAACGTGGGCCGCTGGGTCATCAACGCCAACGGCCAGGATGTGGCGGCCAGGGTGACATGGGTCTATCGGTACGAAGACGGAAAGTGGCTGATCGCCAACCACCATTCGTCGGTGAACCCCTAGAGCGGTGACCGCCGGTCGACCGTGATGTCGTCCGGCGGTCACGAGGAACCACCCGTCTAGGACGCCTTGGCTCGTCGGCCTGCGACGTAGACCTCGGAGATGGACGTGTCGCGTATCCCCATCAGCAGCGCGAACAGGGTCTGATCGCGGGCCAGGTCGGGATCGGCGGCGCGAACGGCGTTGCGCAGCAGCCCGTCGAGCGCCGGCGTGCCGGACGGGTCGACAACAACGAAGTCGGCTTCCTTCCCGACGTCGAAGTTGCCGAACCGGTTCTCCATGTCCAAAGCCCGGGCACCGCCGAGGGTACCGACGAACAGCATCTCGGCCGGATGCATCGACACCCCGTCGTCACCGGCCTCGCTGATGTGCACCTTGAACGCGTCGCCGAGCACCCGGGGAATCAGCCATTCGTCGCCGCCGCCGAAATCGGTTCCCACCGAGATGTTGACGCCCGACGCGACGGTGCGCTTCCACGGCATCGTTCCGGATCCCAGGAACAGCTGCGAGATCGGGCAGTGTGAGACGGACGTACCGGTCTCGGCCATCCGCTCGAGCTCGACATCCTGACAGTGCACGCAGTGGGCGAGGATGGTGCGTCGGCCCAGCAGGCTCTTCCCGCCCACTTCCGAACCGGGTAGGAACTTCCCGTCGTAGGTGTCCAGGTATGAATTCACCTGATAGGTCTCTTTGGTCGAGTCGACCTCGCCGGTGCCGGGGCGATTGTTCTCGTTGAGGTGTGAGTGCACGTACACACCGCGGTCCCGGACCTCTTCGTAGAGGTCCCCGAGATTTTTCAGGGTCTCGGGGGTCACCGACAGCGAGAACCGCGGGATGATCGCCACGTGCAGCAACGCGGTGTCGACATCGCCGGTGTCGGCGCCGTGCCATTTCTCGATCTCCTCGCGGGTGAGCCGGATCGCGTCCTCTTCGGAGGTCATCAGCGGCTGAGCGGTTTCGCCGCCGACGGTCTGAATTCCGCGGCCGCTGACGATGCGCAGACCTGCCTTCTGCGTCTCGGTGAACAACGCGTCCTGCGCATGTGGGAACGCCGACCCGAACACCATGGCGGCCGTGGTGCCCGCCGAGATCCGCCGGTTGGTGAACTCGACGGCCGCCTGTTGCGCGAACTCCGGGTCGGCGAACTTCGTCTCCGACGGGAACATGCACAGGGTCAGCCATTCCAGCAGCTGGCCGCCGCCGTAGGAGTCGCCGGCGTAGGTCTGCGGGAAGTGGATGTGGGTGTCGACGAACCCCGGCAGCAGAAAGCCGGGCCTGTGGTCGTGCACGGTGCCGGACTCGTAATCCGACGGGATCTCGGCTCTGTCACCGCAGAACACGATTCGCCCGCCATCGTCCAGCACCAGGGCGCCGTCGGGAATCGATACCAGGGCGGCCGCGGCTTCGGTCACTTTCGGTGTGCCGGCGATGTGGAAGATGTGTCCGAGATGGGTATGCGTGGCCATGCGATGAACTCCCGTCGAGTGGTAACGGATCATGCCTTCTGCAATGAACTTCGGCGGCTGGACGAAAGCCCAGCCGAGTAGCACCTGTGCGGCCGTGCCGCACCCACGATGAGATAACAGCCCGTATTAACAATGCCACCGATCAGACCCGGGTCGCGGCCGAACAGGCCAAGCGCCCGCGGCAATCACCACCGGCTCGGTGCTACTGCGGGGGTGTGCGGTCGTCGACGAATCGACGGATGACCTTGTCCCAGCCCAAGGACTCGAGGAGTTCCGCGGCGGCGGCCCGCGACGTGAGCGGGCGAAGCACGTCGATGTCGAGGTCGCCGCTGGTGCCCAGGACGTCGTCGAGGCGCAGGCAATCGACGTATCCGTAGTCCGTCCAGGGTTCGACGTGGCTGTCCCAATCCGCGGTGTCGGCGTACGGCCCACCGAGACGCAGCTTTCCGCTGCGGTGGATCATCACGTACCGAGGCACCACCTGCATCGTCTCGTTGGCAGTCGCCAGAGTCACCTCGGGGTCGGCGGCGGGGTCTGCGCCCGCGAGCCGGCGGTCGTAGGACGCCGTCTTGACCGATGCGACCTCGACCAGTGCCCGCACGTAGACCCACCGCGCCCGCTCGATCGAGCCCGCCCACGCCGATTCCTCGTCCGCGCAGGAGAAGACGTTCTCGGCCGGGGTCCGTATCAGCAGTCGCGTCCCCACCCGTTCGTGATCGACAACCAGGTCTCCGTCGACGACGAGTTCGCCGTCGTGCTCGCGGACCCCGGTGATCGTCGCGACCGCGAGCACCTCGTCGTCCGGGGCGGTGACGAACAGTTCACGCTCGGAGCGGACGCTGTCGGCATCACCGGGGAACGGGCCACGACCTCTGGCGAACGCTTCGTGCTGGGTCAAGTCGGCCCGAAACCCGGTCTCGGTCATCCCCAACGGATGATCGCGCACCTCTCGCACGTTGCCGAGCCGAACCCTCGACGCCACAGGTCGATCCTCCCCGGTTTCATCTCCGGCGCACTGCCGGGTGATCCTATGATCATAGCTGTTGACCTGCGGTGATGCCTCATCAGCGTAACCACGGCTTCCCCAGTAGGGTCGCACTGTCGATACAACCGACCGAGGGGGACCGGTGACGGGTTCTGCGTCCGAAAAAATCATCTCGCCCGCATCACGCGCGTTCTGGGACCGCAGCTTCGCGGGCCGTCGCGCGATGTTCTCGGAGCTTCGTCAGCGATCGCCGATCGAGTTCCATGCGGAAACTGCCGGTCCGGGCTTCTGGTCGGTCGTCGGATACGACGACGTGGTGGCGGTGAGCCGGAACCCGGAGGTCTTCTCCTCGGCCAAGGGCTTCACCATCGACGACGTCCCGGCCGAGATCCTCGAGTTCGCCATGTCGATGATCGCCATGGACGATCCCCGGCACCGGCGTCTGCGGGGCATCGTGCAATCGGCGTTCACCGCGGCCTCGGTGCGGGGCATCGCCGAGCGGGTGCGTGGCACCGCTGCGCAGATCGCCGCGGACCTGCCCCGAGATGCCGAGTTCGACTTCGTCCCCGACGTCGCGACCCGATTGCCGGTGCAGGTGATCTGCGAGTTGATCGGGATCCCGGAGAGCGACCGGCCGATGATCCTGGCCGCGGCGGCCGATGTCGTTGCCGGAGGCGGTGATCAGGAGTTCGTCACCGCACCCGGCGGCGCGGCCGGCCTGGGCCAGATTTATGGATACGCCCTCGAGCTGGGCGAGAGACGCAAGGCGGATCCCGGCGAGGATCTGACGTCCCGGCTGGTGTCGACGATGGTCGACGGCGAGGCCCTCGCACCGACCGAGTTCGGTTCGTTCGTCATCCTTCTGATCACGGCGGGTTTCGAGAGCACCCGGCAAGCGTTGGCCTGGGCGCTGCTTCTGCTCAGCGAGCACCCCGACCAGAAAGAACTGCTGCTCGCCGATTTCGCCGGCCACATCGACAACACGATCGACGAGGTGATCCGCTTCGCCTCCCCGGTGCCCTACATGCGGCGCACCGCGACCGTCGACACCGAGCTCGGCGGCGCCCACATCGCGGCGGGGGACAAGGTCGTCATGTGGTATCTGTCCGCGAACCACGACGAACGCGTCTTCGACGGTCCGGGCCGGTTCGACATCACCCGGGCGAACGCCGGCAAGCATCTCGGGTTCGGCGCGAAAGACATCCACCACTGCCTGGGCGTCAACCTCGCACGGCTGGAGCTGCGCGTCATGCTCGAAGAACTTTTCACCGCCCACCCCACACTTCACGCGGTGGGCGAACCGGAACTGCTGCTCTCCGCGTTCATCAGCGGCGTCGCCGCACTGCCGGCCCGGACACGTGACGGACGGTGAGGTTCACGCAGGCCGGCGCCCGGAAATCATGACCAGCGGCATCTCGCTGATGCGGGAAACGTGCTCGTCGACGAGATCGAGTCGGCTCGCGAGGTCACGCGCCTCGTCGAGACTGATGGAGCGGCCGGCGATCCAGGTGTGGAAGATCGCGAGATTGATGCTGCGGAGAACGCGCGGCGCCTTGTAGTTCTCGACGAACTTTTCGGCGTCCTCGAAACTCGTGCTGCGGTCCGCATCGGTGATCAGCAGCGGGCCACCCGGTTTGAGGACGCGCGCGCACTCGGCGAGCCCGGCCTCACGCGACGACCAGTGCTTGATGGAGCCGTAGCTGATCACGCCGTCGAAGGTCTGGTCGGCGAAATCGAGCCGCGTGGCGTCGCCGACGTCGAACCGGACCCGGTCGCCGTAGTTGCGCATGCGTTTGGTGGCGCGCTTGATCTGGGCTTCCGACAGATCGAGGCCGAGAATATGCACGTCGGGGCGCTGGTCGGCGATGTAGTTCGTGAACAGCGCCCCGCCCGATCCGACGTCCAGAATGCGGGCGTTCGGTGGGAGATGGGGCAGAAAGTACTCGTCGATGACGTGGCGTGAGCGGTAGACGGCCGGTGCCACGATGGTCTCGTACATCCAGGCGTGCGCCGGTGTGTAGATCGCGGTGATGGGGCCGAACGGTGCCATCGGCATGGTCGCGCTCCTCGTTGACATCCCGGTTCCCACGGCGCCCGAACCCGTGCGGGTCGACGTCCTTCGCCGGTGTCGCTTCGAGATTAACGGGTGCGCGGTCGGTTTTGCAGCATCGCCGCGTGCCTGACAGGGCTGTGAACAGGGGTGATGAGGTGTCGTCCCCGGTGTAGTCGATCTCCCCCGAGTGCAAATCCGGAAAATGCGCCAGTATTCTGGTCCCCACCTACAAGAGGGTGTTACCGGACCCCGGCACCGAATGGTTCCGTGCCACCGTGCGAAGAGCCCTGGGCGCCGAGGCGAATCGGAATGTAGCTACCGCGCGGTGAGCCGGATGACGGGGTATTCCCGGTCGGATTTGCTCTGGTACTTCGCGATGCGGGGCTGGGCGGCGGCGATGCGCTGCCATGCCTGCTCACGCTCGGCGCCGTCGAGCTGGTGCGGGATCACCGGGGTGGCGGCGTGGCCGGGCAATTCGATCGACGCCTTGTCGGGGTGCGCCATCAGATTGGCGTGCCAGTCCGGGTTCTGACTGCCGCCACCCGACGCGACCACCAGCCGGGCATCGTCACCGTCGTCGAACCACGCCACCGGCGATTGCCGCGGCTGTCCGCTGCGACGACCCACGGTGTTCAGGATCAGCACGTCCATACCCATGAACTGGCCGTGGCCGCGTCGGATCTTGCGGTTCATGCGGGCGTTCATCTTTCGCTGCATCCACCGCGAGAACGCGCCGGGGGTTCCGGCTTTACGCTTGCCTTGGTTGTTCGTCATGAGCTCTCTCCCATCGGTCACTTCGCCTCGCGACACCCACGACTGAGCCGCCGGCTCTACGGCTCTCGGCAATGACGTTAGTGCGGCCCGGTGGTCGGCGCTTCTCAATTCCTGATCGGTTGGGCATCGCTGAGGACAACCTGTTCGGGATTCGCCCCAGCGCGCGCCTGAGACGGGCACTCGTGTGAGTGCCCGTCTCGCTGTCTACCGCAGCGGTGGTGCGATCACTCCGTCGTCGATCGGCGAGTCGTACGGCTGTTTGGTGGTGCGTTCCAGGAACTCCTCCGTCGCGAGCTTCAGCAGGGCTGAATCTGTGAGGAGGTTCATCGCCGATCCGGCCATGACCTTGGCCGCGTGGATCATGCCCTTGTGTGCGGCGGGGAGCTTTCCTTGGGCGACCAGCTGCCATGAATGCGCGGGGGTGCCGCGAGTGACACAGGCAGTGGTGCATTGCACGGTGGGAGTGACCCAGCTGACGTCGCCGACATCGGTCGAGCCGGTGAGCACGCGCCGGGGCGCGCCGGCGTCGAAGGTGATCACGCCGTCGTGGAGGGGGCTGTCGCCCTCTTCGATTGTGGTGCCGAACATGTCGATAGGCTTGTCCGTGCCAAACTTTCGTGCGGTTGCCAGGTCTTCCTCGTCGAACGGCACCGGTCCGAGCTCGAGGAGCGTGTCCTGCATCGACACTTCCAGCACGGTGTTTCCCAGGAGGTTCGAGGAGCCGCCGTCGATCTCGATCTCCACCGTGGTCTCGGTCATCTGCGCGGCGCCTCCGGCGATCTTGCGAACGCGCGCGAACAGTGCGCGCATCTCCCGGACGTTCGGCGCCCGCACGACGTAGTAGGCCTCGGCATAGGGCTGGACAACGTTCGCCGAGCGCCCGCCCCCGTCGAGGATGGCGTAGTGGATGCGGCAGTCGGAGTGCATGTGCTCGCGGAGGAAATTGACGCCCACGTTCATCAGTTCGAGTGCGTCGAGTGCGCTGCGGCCGAGTTCGGGCGAGGCTCCGGCGTGGGAGGCGACACCGGTGAAGCGAACATAGGACTGCATATACGCGAGGCTGTGGTCGCGTTGCACGAGGGTGCTGTCGCCGGGATGCCAGCAGATCGATGCGTCGACGTCGTCGAACGCCCCGGCCTTGACCATGAAGGTCTTGCCCGCCGCGGCTTCCTCGGCGGGGCACCCGTAGTAGCGGACGGTTCCCGGTAGCCCGTTTTCTTCGAGGTGGCGTTTGACGGCGGTGGCGGCGAGCAGCGAACCGGCGCCGAGGAGGTGGTGGCCGCAACCCTGGCCGTTACCCGAGGTGTTCGACGGGTCGGGGGTGCGTTCGGGGTTACCGGATTCCTGGCTCAGGCCGGCGAGTGCGTCATATTCACCCAGAATGGCGATCACGGGTTCACCCGAACCGGCCTCCGCGCTGAACGCGGTCGGCACACCACCGATCGCGCGGGTGATGCGGAACCCCTCCGTACGTGCCAGCTCGATATGTTGTTCCGCGGATGCGGTTTCTTCCCAACGTAGTTCGGGATTATCCCAGATCGCATCACTGAGTGCGGTGAACCTGGGTGCGAGGTCGTCGATCAGTCGGGCAAGCTCGTGCGTGGTGCTCATGTGTTCCTATCCTTCGAATGAGATGGTGATGGTTGGTCAGTCGAGAGCGCTCCAGTCGGGAGTCGCCTCCAGGCCGCGGTGGGCCTCGTACCACGCGGCGACCTGGAGAACGGTCAGGTCGCGCTGCCGATCCGCGGCGATCTGCAGGCCGATCGGCCTTCCGTCCTGGGAGAAGCCGCAGTTGATCGAGGCCGCGGGGGTGCCTGCGGCGTTGAACGCGGACGTGAAGTTGGCCGATCCGGCGAACTCGCTGATCATCGGACTCTCGGCCGGCCCGGCGAGGATGCCGGAGGTGGGGGACAGGACGACGTCGTAACGGCCCAGCATGTCCACGGTCTCCTGAACGAGCGGCCCGATCGAGTCGTAGGCCCGCATGAGCTCGAGAGAGGAGAGCGAGCCGACGCTCGACACCGCCGCCACCATCTCCTGATTCGCCTTGGCGAGATCGTCGACGATGTTCTTGTCGTGCATCTGCGCCCACAGATGCGCGGTGAAGAAGGGCATGAACCCAGTGGTCAGGTAGTCCCGGGACAGGTAGGGCTCGACGACGTCCACCTGGGCGCCGGCGGCTTCGAACACCGCGACCGCCCGCCGGACCGCCGCAACGATCTCGGGATCGGCGGTCGTACCGTCCACCGGAGCGAAATTGACGCCTATGCGCAGCCCCCGGATGTCGATGTCGAGGTCGGTCCACCGGATCGATTCGTCCGGGAGCGAGCTGTGGTCGCGTGCGTCGGGGCGGGACAGGTATGCCATCGTGTGGGCGGCGTCGCGGACGGTGCGGGTGATCGGGCCGGCGCAGCGGCCGAGGTAGGTGTCGTTGATCGGCACCCGCCCGTAGGACGGCTTGAACCCGAACGCGGCATTCATGGCTGAGGGTATGCGGATCGACCCGCCGATGTCGGTTCCGATGTTGACCGGCGCGTACCCGAGTGCGGCGGCGACGGCCGCACCGGAGGACGAGCCGCCGGTGTTCCAGGCGGGATTCCAGGCGTTGCGTGCGGTGCCGTGACGGGACGACACCCCGGACCCGAGCCCGCTGAAATCGGGCATGCTGGTGCTGGCGACCACCAGGGCGCCCGCCTCCTGCAGTCTGTCGACGACGGGCGAGTTCTCTCTTGCGATCACGGGTTCGCGTGCGGCGGTCCCATACGACTGCGGCAGACCGACTTTCGCGGTGTTCTCCTTGATGGTCACCGGGATGCCGTCCAGCGGGCCGAGTGGGGTGCCGCTGCGCCACCTCTCGGTGCTACGCCCTGCGGACTCACGAGCTTCGTCGGCGTCGATCACGTAGATCGCGCGGTGGGTGTCGTCCTTCGCTGCGATCCGCGCGAGGGTCGATTCCAGTGCATCGAGCGGCGTGAGCGATCCGTTTCCGAATGCCTCGTTCAGTTCGGAAATGCTCGTCGCGTGACTGGTAATTGTGTTATCGGGCAAAACTCATTCCTTTCGATTGAATGACGTGATCAGGCGACTGCGGGCGCGTTCTCGCCGACGGTCGGTGAGGGGACCTCGGAAGGGATCCGCGGGCGCCGAGAATTGAGGAACGGGGCCAGGACGGCGATGGCGATGCAGAGGGCGGCGCAGATCGCCCAGACCGTCGCGTAGGAGGTGAACGAGGAAATCGAGCTCGTCTTCTCGCCCACGGTCACCGAGGTGACCAGCGATGACATGAGGAGGGCGAACATTGCCCCGGCGACCGATCCCGCTCCGGTTCGGGAGCTGTTGTAGAGGCCGGAGGCGATACCGACCGAATCCTCGGGAGCGCGATTGACGATGATCGCCGGCACCACACCCGCGAGTAGTCCGGCGCCGAAGCCCACCAGGAACAGCCAGATCGAGAAGGTGACCACACTTGCGTGCGCGACAAGCATCGCCACGTACCCGGCGGCGCTGACGAGTGCGCCGAATACGACGGCGAAGCGAGGTGTCAGCGTGCGCGCAATCCGGTCGCTGATCGTCGAGGCGATGAATGCTCCGGTGGCAGTGATCGACAAGAGGAGACCCGCGACCGTGGCCGTCACACCGAGGCCGTACCCGTACGCATTCGGATCGGCTCGCGAGAACAACGAGATGGGCGCCTGGGAACCGAACGACTGAGCTCCGAGCAGGGCGGCGATGAGCATCGGGAGCACGAGCCGGCCCCGCTTCAGGACGCGGAAGTCGATGAGGGGGTTGGTCACTCGATTCTCGACCACCACGAAAGCCGCCAGCGCGACCGCACCTACGGCGACGAGAGCGACGATCAGAGGGCTTGCCCACCCGATCGCGTTGCCGTTGGAGACGCCCCCCATCACCATGAGCAGGCCGGACGACAGGAGCGCCGCCCCTGCCCAGTCGATGCGCCCCTCCTTGCGGACGGTCGTCTCCTGGACGAGGAAGTGTGCGACCGGGACGCAGATCGCCATCATGATCCCGGGAACCAACAGCACGAGGGTCAGGTTGTCGATTCCGGTCATGAACCAGCCCGCGAGGAATCCGCCGACGATGACGCCGCCGGTGAGTGCCCCGATCAGACGGCCGATGTTGCGCCCCGCCCTGCCTGGATCCCGGTGCCGGACGATGGCGAATTCCAACGGCAAGAACGCGATCAACGGCGCCTGCAGGGCACGGCCGACGAGAAGGACGGCGAACGACGGGGCGAAAGCGACGACGAAGGATCCCACGGCCACTGCCGCGGCGGATGCCACGAGCATTCTGCGATGGCCGTACATGTCACCGAGCTTGGCGATGATCGGCACGCAGGCCACCGAGGCGAGGAGGAAGATCGCATTCACCCAGTTCAGCGCTGCTGCCGAGGTCCCGTGTTCCTGTCCGATGCTTGTGAGAAGCGGTGGGTACCACCCCTGCAACAGCCCGCTTCCGACCTCCATGACAATCAGGAAGCCGACGGCCGCGGAGGTTCCGGTGGCCCGCCTCGCGCCGGTGTGCGGTGTAGTGCTCATATGTTCCTCCAGCGAAATCTGTGTGGTGGCCGTATCCTCAATTCGATTGAAATCCGATAAGTTAAATGTCAGGAAACGATGCAAAGTGGCCATCTCGAATCCGGATTCTCTGCGCAGAGACTCCGATCTACGGCTGATTCACGCTCTGCAACTCGAGCCGCGAGCATCGTGGACCGAGCTGGGCCGGGCTCTCGGCACCGATCCGGTCGGGCTCGCCCGGCGATGGGCCAGGATTACCGATGAGGGGCTTGCGTGGATTACCGGGCAACGTCGGCACTTCCCTGCAGTGGCCATCGTCGAGATCGAATGTGCGCAGGGCAAAGCCGCCGAGACTGCGAGTCTTCTCGCCGACGAAGAGATTGTGCGCACCATTGATCACACGTCCGGTGGCCGCGATCTCGTCGCCGTGGTCGCGGCAGCCGACCTCGAGGCGCTGTCGGCATTCGTGATCGATCGGCTGGGTGACCAGCGTCTGACCACACACGCTCGCACGCACCTGGTCACCGAGGTTCTGGTGGAGGGCAGCGACTGGAGGTTGAACGCCCTCTCCGAGTCGGAGGCGCAGCGGGTTCCCCGGGCCAAAGCGCCCCGGCCCCGCGCAGCACGGCAGGTCCCTGCCGACCTCCAGGCGGCCGTCTTCCGTGAGTTGTACCGCGACGGACGCACCCCTACCGGTGACATCGCCGCGAAGGCGGGCGTGAGTAACCAACGAGTCGTCGATGCCATTGCGACACTCCGTCACTCGGGTGACCTTGTCCTACGGACGGATGTCGCCCGTAGTTATACGGGGTGGCCGATCAACGCCTGGTACTTCGTGCAGGTGCCTGCGTCCTCCATCGATCGGCTTCGGTCGACGCTGTCGCGGCTCGCGGAGGTCCGGCTCGCGGTCACCACCGCGAGCCGCTACAACCTCGTCATGACCCTATGGACTCGTGACCTTGCCGACGTCAACCGATTCGAAGCCTTGCTCGAGAAGGTCCTCGCTGGAGCCCGCATCGCCGACCGCGCCGTCGTCATCCGGCCGGCAGTACACCTGGGGCGCCTGTTGGATGCCCGGGGATTCGTCACCGGACTGTCGACTGTTCACAACGACCCCGCCCCGGCCCGGCCCGGGACGGGGCAGTGAACGCAGAGGAAGTGGGGCAGGCGTCTTCCGACGTCGGCCGGTAACACCTCGACTCGACGTCAGCCGACTGTGCTGTGTCCCAGTGCATCGATGGCCGCGGTTACCTCGGGCACGGCGGCAATCGTGACGTCTTCGAGGTCCGGCACGGATCGGTAGCTCGCGCGCACGGCCCCTCCGGTGCAGTCGTACTCGACGATGCCGAGTTGGTGGAGCGGCCCGGGCAGGGATTCACCCTCGCCGGCCACGAACCCGGTTGACGGCGCCCAGACCTCGCGCACCCCGTCGCGGACGGTCTGCCGATAGCAGTGCAGGTGCCCACTGCCGACGGCAGCGAGTGACATCTTCCCGAGCGCTGTGAGCAACCGGGTACGAGATTCCCCGATGTCGACGGCGTGCCCGACCGGCTCGTCCAGCGCGCTCCAGATCGGCTTGTGCAGGAATACGATCACCCGCTGCGAGTCGGGGACGTCCGCGGCCACGTCTTCGATCCAGGCCCACTGCGCGGTTTCCCGGTCGAGACCTGAACCGAAGAGCTCGCTGTTCAGTCCGAGCACCGTCCAGTCGTCGACGTCGTGGCGCCAGTGATCGGGACCCCACACCTCCTCGAAAGCGGCGACCCGCTCATCGGTCACGCCGATTCCCTTCCACGGCGCAGAGCCCGGCTCACCGACGTCGTGGTTGCCGGGCACGACGAGCACCGGGGCGGCGAACCGCTGCATCAGTTCGTGGGCGTGCGCACGGTCGTCCGCTTCATCGGGGTGGATGATCACAATGTCGCCGGAGTGCACGATCAGATCGGGACGGACCTGATGGTTCACGTAGTCGACGACGCGTTCGAAGTTCTGCTGTGTGCGCCCGCCGCGGGCGGACAGGTGCGTGTCACTGATCTGGACGATCTTCATCGGAGCTCCTTCGGGTTGTGTTCGGCCGAACGCTATTTGAGGCCAGACCGGACGAATGCGTCGCGCACGTAGCGCTGGAGGAACAGGTAGATCAGGAAGATGGGGAGGCAGGCGAGGCCGGACGCAGCCATCACAGCACCCCAGTTGTTGCCTTCCGCGCCGAGGAAGCCGCGAATTCCGATCTGGACGACCGCATTCGACTGACGCATGATCAGTGAAGGCCACAGGTACTCGTTCCATGCCGAGATGAACAGCATGATGCCCAGTGCCGCGAGCGCCGGTCTCATGTTGGGCAGCACCACCTTCCACAGGGTTGCCCACGAGTTCTGGCCATCGATCTGGGAGGCATCGAGCAACTCTCGCGGAAACGCCTCCATGTGCTGGCGCATCAGCAGAACACCGAACGCCGAACACAGATTCGGGATCACGATTCCGGCAACGGTATTCAGCAGGCCCATCTGTGAGATGAGAAGGTAGTTCGGAATCATGGTGACCTGGAACGGCACCAGCCACGATCCCACGAACAGCAGAAACAGCACCTGCTTCCCGAAGAAGGTCCACCGCGCGAACGCGTAGGCGGCCAGGATCGCGATCAGAAGCTGGCTGACGGACATTGCCATCGCCATGACGAACGTGTTGACGAGCATCGACGCCATCGGAATGGTCTCCCACACGTAGCGGAAGTTGTCCAGACTGAACGGAGACGGCACGGGGCTGACGGACAGGGAGTCCTCGGGACGGCGGAACGCGGTGGCGAACATCCAGTACACCGGGAAGATACTGAACACGGTGACGGCAGCGAGGGCCACGTGCCCGGTCGCCACGCGGCTTCGGGAACGGGTGGTGCCCGGGGCGTCGCCGGGATCGCGGGTCGCGGCGGCGGCGGTCGATCGGGCCGGCGCATCGACGAGTGCAAATGCCATGGGGTGTCCTAGTTGTCGTAGAAGCTCAGCCGGTCCGACAGGCGGACGAACACGATCGCGATGAGCCCGAAGCCGAGGAAGAACAGGGTTCCCGCGGCGGCGGACAGTCCTGCGTCGAAATTCTGGAACCCGAACTGGTAGAGCAGGTAGTAGATGTTGGTGGAGGCGCCGCTGGGGCCGCCCTGGGTGACGATGTCGATGATCGGGTACGCCCACTGCGCCCCCAGTAGAATCGTCATGAGGCCGAGGAACACGAGCGTCGGGGACAGCAGCGGCAAGGTGATCTTGCGGGTGATGGTCGCTTGCGACGCGCCGTCGAGGGCCGCGGCCGACGCGTAGTCGGGATTGATGCCGGCCAGTCCGGCGGAGATGACGAGGACACCGAAGCCGAGCATCTGCCACCCGACGATCAGCACGACACCGAGCATCGCGAGGCCGGGTTCTCGAAAGACGTTGCCCAGCTCGAACCCCAGGGTTGCGGCGACCCGGGGTATCGTGCCGCCCTCGGGATTGAACAGCCACCGCCAGATCGCGCTGCCGGCCACCGGGGTGATGAGGAACGGGACGAAGATCAGGGCCTGGTAGAGCGTCTTCCACCGCCCGGCGACCCGGTTCGACAGCAGCGCGACGACCATCGGCAGCAGCAACGAGAACACCATGAACGCGAGGACGTACACAATCGTGTTGCGCAGTGCCTGATGGAGCTCGGGCAACGACAGTACGCGAACGTAGTTGTCCATTCCCACCGGAACCTTCGGGCTGGTGGGCACCATGTTCCACTTGTAGAACGACAGGCCGATGGTCTCCCCGAGCGGCTTGTAGATCCACACGATCAGCAGGACGACGGCTGGCAGGAGATACAGGTAGGGCGCGAGACCGCTCTGTACCCGGTCGGCCCGCGACGGAACCGCCGCTGTGTCGGCGCGGACGGCGGAGGCTGCGGCTGGAACTTCGACGAACATCAGACGCCGGGCGCCGTGAGCTGCTCGATCGACTGCCGAATATCGTCCGCAGTCATCTCATACACGGTGGGGGACACGTCGAGGGGGACGACCGTGTGCAGGACACGGTCCCGGTAGAGGTGCACCATGTTGAAACCCTGCGCGCCGTCCTGGCCGCGGATGCTGCCCTCGTCGACGAGCAGATCCTGGGTGTAGCAGGTGGCCGATGCCACCGACACCGGGATGCCCGCGAACGTGCACGTCGTGGAGTAGTGCAGGTGTCCGGCGAGGATGCCGCGGACGTCGGTGCCCGCGAGCACCGTCTCGAGCCGGTGCTGTTCCTTCAACTCCACCGATTCGATGGCGTCGAGCAGGCCCGGTACCGGCGGATGGTGCAGGGCGAGCAGGGTGCCGTGCGGTGCCGGCTCGGCCAGGACGTCCGTCAGCCAGGTGAGCTGTTCGTCGCTGATCAGGCCGTGGTGGAAACCCGGAACCGTGCTGTCCAGCACGATGATCCGCAATCCGTTGACATCGACGACCGCGTCGATCGAGTCCTGGGTGGGTTCGGTGTCGAGCAGGCCGCTCCGGAAGGCGGGCCGGGCGTCGTGGTTGCCCATCACCCAGATCACCTTCGCGCCGAGGCGCTGCGCGGCGGGCTCGACGATACGGCGCAGGCGCACGTACGCCTCGGGTTCGCCCCTGTCGGCGAGGTCGCCGGTGAACACGATGGCCTCGGGGCGCTGCCCGGTCTTCTCGAGCCGCTCGAACAGCCGGGAGAGGTTGGCGTCGCTGTCGACGCAGTCGTGGAGCAGGGCGCCGTCGGTGACGAAGTGGGTGTCGCTCACATGGAGGATGTAATGGTCGGGTTCCCCGTACTGGGACATGAGGTCTCTCCTGTGGAAGTGGATGTCAGGCGACGAGTGCGGTACGCAGATCGTCGAGCTCGGCCGCGGTCATGCCGTGGCCGAGGAGGTATTCGCGAACCCCGCCGTGGGACTGTGTGATCGAGTCCAGGGTGGCGCGCATCAGCACGGCCGGGCTGGCGCCGACCAGGTGATCGACGTCCACGTCGCCGGGAAGGCCGCGGCCGCGCATCTTCTCGGCCATACCGAGCGCCCAGTCGCCGGCCAGCAGAACCTCGGACATCGCATAGTCGGCGACGATGTCGCGTTGATCGACACCCACCGCCGCGAGGGTGAGAGCGACGACCAGCCCGGTGCGATCCTTTCCCGCGGTGCAGTGCACGACGGTCGGGTCATCGCCCGAGGCGGCGATGGCGCGGACGGCGCGGGTCAAACGATGTCCGTAATTCTCGACCATGTCGCGGTAGACGACCGCGAGGTCGAAGTTCGCACCGTCGAGGTCGATCTCGCCCTCGTACACCGGCAGGTGTTCCACCCGGTGTCCGACGCCGTCGAGTGCGCTCGGACTGTCGTCGAGCTCCTGCTGTTCGCGAAGGTCGATGACGAGAGCGAGTCTCCGCTCGCGGAGGTTGTCGCGGGCCGGCTGGTCGAGCTGGTGAAGCGCGTCCGACCGGAACAGTTTGTTCCACTTGGTGGTCCCCGTATCAGTAGGGAACCCGCCCAGGTCGCGGAAGTTATAGGTGCCGGTCAGATTCAGGCGTCGATGATTCGTCGACGCAGGCAGAGTACTGGTCATGGTGTCGGTGTCTCGTTCTGTCGGAAGTGGTTACTGAATGAGTTCCTGCACGCGCTGCTGCGCCGCCTGCATGGTGGCGGCCGGGTCCTTGCCGTAGTAGACCGCGTCTTCCACGGCCTGGCCGAGGATGTCGTCGGCCTGCACATAGCTGTTGCCGGGATACGACTCCCAGGCCTCGAGCTTGTCGAGCTGGCCGAGATTCGGAGCCAGGAGGGGGTTGTTGTCGGCCCATTCCTTCAGCGATGCCGGATCCTGGGTGAGGGACGGACGCAGCGGAAGGTAGCCGATCTTGCTGGAGATCTGGGTGTACGCGTGGTCGCTCGTCATGAACTTGATGAACTCCCACGACGCGCGCTGCTTCGCCGGATCCTGGGAGAACGTGAACAGAGCCGACCCCGAATTGGTGGGCACCGCGGCGTGACCCTCGAAGGCGGGCATCGGTGCGGCGCGCAGGTCCCAGCCATCGGTCGCCGCCGACTTCATGAACATCCCCTGCAGAGCCGACGTCTGCAGCTGAATCGCCACGTCGCCCTTCGCGAAACTCTCGTACTGGGTGGTCGAGTCGAGGTTGGCGAGGACGCCGTCGTCGTACATCTGCCGCAACGCGGTCACCGCCGACACCGCACCGGGCTCGCCGAATTCGATGGTCTTGCGGTCGGGCGAGAGCACATCGCCGCCTGCCGAGCGGAACAGCGCCTGCATGCACCAGTTGCCACCCTTCACCGAGCACGACACGGACAGCGCCGGCTTGCCCGTCGCCGCGGTCACGGCCTTGGCGGCAGCCGCCACCTTCGGCCACGTCGACAGGTCGGCGTCGGCGGGCAGCCCGGCCTTCGTGAGCGCGGTCGCGTTGTAGAAGAGGGTGGGTGTGGAGAACACGTAGGGGATGCCGTACGTTTCGCCGTCCCAGTCGCCGAGGGTGGCGGCCCGCGGGTGGAACGGATGCTCTCCACCGAACGTCGCGTCGACGGCCTCGGCCCCGAACAGTCCGTCGAGCGACTGTGCGCCGAGTTCGTTGACGGCGAAATCGAGAGTGTCGAAGGTTAATTGGGCCACATCGGGGGGCGAGCCAGCGAGCATCTGCGTCTGCACGCTACTCGCGGTTCCGGCGCCGGCCGTGCCGCTGCCCTGCGGCGGCTGGGCCTTCACGTGGATGTTCGGGTGCTGCGCCTCGAAGTCGGCGACGAGGCCGTTGATCGTGTCCGACCAGAGCCCGGCCTGCTGGAGGTTGTACGACTCGAAGACGATGTCGACCTGCTGGTCGGGGGAAAGATCCGGGACCGGTGCGCCGGTTCTAGAGGTGCCCGGCGCGGCTCCACCGGTGGCACAGCCGGTCAGAGCGGCGGCCACGGCCGCCACTACGACGACAGAGAATGTCGATCTGCGCATCACGCTGCTCCTGTTGCGGAAAGTGTTTCGGGAGAGTGGTCCACAGCCGTGGGGGCCGCGGAGTCGAAGTCGGTGAGTTCGGGAACGTCCACCCATTCCAGGCGGCGTCCGGTCGCGCGGTCGAAGAGGTGCACGTGGGCGGGATCCGCAGTCAGGGCGGCGGTTCGATGGGGGCGCAATGCAATCGGTCGCGGTGCGCGCACGCAGACCGTGGCACCCCCGACCTCGCAGTACGCGACCTGCTCGCTGCCGAGATTCTCGACGGACGTGACGTCGACCGACAGCCGCACCCCCGGATGATCCACAGGGTCGGCGACGCGGAGATGCTCCGGCCGAATGCCCAGGACGACGTCGCGGCCGTCGGTCTGTCCACGCCACAACGGTGCGGTCACGCCCTCGGCGGACGCGACAACAGTGCCGTCGACGGTGCGGACGCGTGCGTCGAGCAGGTTCATCGCGGGACTGCCGAGGAAACCTGCGACGAACACGGACGCCGGCCGGTCGTAGACGTCCTCGGGTGTTCCGACCTGTTCGAGTGCGCCGTTGTTCAGCAGGGCGATCCGCGTCGCCATCGTCATCGCCTCGACCTGATCGTGGGTGACGTACACGAACGTGGCACGGAGGCGACGATGGAGTTCGGTGAGCTCACGCCTCGTCGCGGTCCTGAGCTTCGCATCGAGGTTGGACAGCGGCTCGTCCATCAGGAACGCCTTCGGATCACGCACGATCGCGCGCCCGACTGCAACGCGCTGCCGCTGGCCTCCGGACAGTTCCTTCGGCTTTCGGCCGAGCAGGTGCGCGATGTCGAGTTGCCGAGCGACGGCCTCGACGCGCTCCGCTACCTCCGACTTGCGCATCTTTTTCACGCGCAACGGAAACGCGAGGTTCTTCGCGACGCTGAGGTGCGGGTAGAGCGCGTAGCTCTGGAAAACCATCGCGACGTCCCGGCGCCGGGAGGGCGCCGCGGTGATGTCGTCGTCGTCGAGCAGGATCCGTCCGCTGGTCGGCTCGAGCAGCCCCGCGAGCATCCTCAGCAGCGTGGTCTTTCCGCACCCGCTGGGCCCGAGGAGGACCAGGAAATCGCCGTCCCGGATGTCGAGGTCGATACTGTCGACCGCGGTGAAATCTGCGAACTTTCGACTCAGATTCTCGATCCGAATCCTGCCCATTGGCCTCTCCCGATGAAATGACGTTACCCAATCTCGGCGAGACGGGGAATTTCGTTACATCGGTAGTTAGCCAGGGTCAGGTTAATGGCGGGCGAATGGCGATCCAATCAGCGGTGATGCTTCGCGCAACGGCTGTAGCACCCGATGCCATCACGGATGGATCAGCGGCACAATCTGTTTGAACGTCTCTGCCGCAGCCTCGGCCGAGTCGCCCCGCGCCCGGCAGACAGCGATCTGCAGGCTGATGAGGAACGCGAGCTGCACCACCGTGGCCGATGCGCCGAGTCCACCCCACGGTCCCGTACCGCCGCCGATGACCAGTCCGATGTCGGATTTCTCCACGAGAGTCGAACGGGCGTAGCTGGTGACGCCGATGACCGTGGCCCCCGCTGCCCGCGCGGCCTCGACCGGACGCAGGGTGACCGAGTTCAACCCGCTGTCGCTCACCGCGAGGCACACGTCCCGGGAGGTCAGGCGCCCGGCAGTCAGTTGCTGGATCACGGCGTCGGTCGGCGCCTCGGCGTGGCGGCCGTTGAGAATGAACCGCACGGCCACGGCAGCCGCCGACGGTCCCGACGCTCCGTTGCCGACAACGAGCACCCGCTCCGCCTCCGCGAGCGCCGTCACCGCCCGCTCGAACGAGTCTTCGTCGAGCGGTGCCAGGGCGCCGGCGAGATCCGTCGCCAGTTCGGCGAACACGGCCCGCGCCAGTCCGGTGCCGTTCTCTTCGGCGGCGGGTATTCCCCCCGTTCCGGTATCGGCCGACCCCAGATCCCGTAGCAGCAACATCCGTAAGTGCTGGAACCCCTTGAAACCAAGGTTCTGGCACGCACGGATGACGGTGGCAGTGGATGTCTCTGCGTGTTCCGCGACATCGGCCGCCGACCACCACGCAACATCCTGCGGACGCTCCACGCACACGTCCGCCACCCGACGTTCGCTCGGAGCCAGCTTGGGTGCGACGGCTCGGATGGCCGAGAGGGTGGCTCCTACGGGCGGATCGATCGACGACGCAGTCATGAGCCTTGAATAACACACAGCGGTGAACGAAGGGCGGCAGCAGCCTCCGCCGATTACCGACCCGGCGGAGGTGCCGAACCGAGGGTGCGGCGAAAGGCACTGCCCCTCAGTGGGTATGCACACTCAGTTGATTGGGACGTTCCAGATGATCGGAACCTGATCGGTGGGCATGTTCTCGGCCCGGCGTTCCTGCCGCTGGTCGCGCTGCCGATCGCGGGTCCGATCGTCGTTGCCGCCGGGGATGTCGCGGCCGGTGTCAGGGGCGGCCACTGCGGCGACCGGGTGTTGCGCGGCCGGGGCGACCGCGCCCGCGACGCCGACGGGAAGGACGCCGAATGCGGCTGCAGCCACCACCACGGTCACGATCCGCTTCCGCAGCGAGCCGCGGTGGGTGCGTCGATCGTCCTGGTGCGAATGTGTGGCGTTCATGGTCTGAATTCCTGTCCGAGTGCCGCGAACCCAACGTTCACGGCTACTCGAACGGTGTCTGCGAGGGCGCGAAACGTTACACCCTGCCGGACATTATTTTGCGGCGAGTTTCGCGCCGCTAACGCCACTCGCGGAACGCGGCGAGCAGGCGGTCCCGCAACGCCGGATCGAGCTCGTCCGGGGGGAGCGCGCCGAGGGTGTGCACCGTCTGCTCGATCTGTTCGAGATAGGTGGCGCATCCCTGGCATTCGCCCAGATGGGTTTCGAATCGGACCCGGGCATCGGGATCCATGTCGTTCTCGAGGTAGGCCGTGACGAGTTCGACGAGGTCCTGGCAGTCCATGTCTTCCATGTCTCACGCTCCCGTTCCAAGATAATCCTCGAGGGCCTGGCGCACATGCGCGCGACCCCGGTGCAGCAGCACCCGCTGGTTCGCCGGGGTGATCGAGAGCATCGCGGACACTTCTTCGGCGTCGTAGCCGAGGACGTCACGCAGAACGACCACGATCCGCTGGCGGTCGGGTAGGTGCTCGAGTTCGCGGCCGGCGACGTCGAGCACCTCCGCACCGAGGACCGACCCCTCGGGGGTCACCGGCCAGCTGGTCGGCGGAGTCGCCCAGTGGTGTGGATCCTCCGGGGAGGATGCGGGCAGGAACCGGGCCGGATCCACGGCGGCGCTGCCCGCGTAGGCGGCCAGCGCGGCGTCGACATCGTGCCGGTCCCGCACTCCCCGTTTCTTGGCGATGTTGACGAGTATCCGGAACAGCCAGGTACGGAGGGTGGAGCGGCCTTCGAATCCGTCGATGCCCTGGAGCACGGCGATCCAGGTTTCCTGGACGACGTCTTCCGCGACCTCGGCGCTGGCCACGTATCCCCGCGCCACGCGCAGCATCATCGGCGTGTGCTGGTCGACGAGTTCGGCGAACGCCGACTCGTCGCGTGCCCGTAGAGAGTCGACGAGGCACTGCTCGTGCGAGGTATCGATCTCGGTCATCCGCTCCTCCTCGGTGATCGAGGCGCTCCGGAAGCGTGGCCGCGTGAGACGGCCGGACGCCATCCAACATTACTGATCTCAGGGGCAGCCGTCGATGACGCTGCCCGATCTCGTGGTGGTAGGGCCGAACGGCCCTGTCTTGGCTTCGCGGTGCGGGGAAGACTCGGTGCGGAGGGGTGGCGGGCCGCGGCGATGCGGTGACGGTCGCGGCGGCCCGGGTGCCCCAGGCAACGATTGGACCTGGCAATCCAGGGAGGGCGACGCATGGACTTTCGGCGGACTCCGCTGGCGCGGTCGGAGAATTACTGGGAGCAGCTGGGTTCAGTGGAAGCTCGCCACCTCGACGGTGCCGAGCGGGACCGGCTGCCGGCCCCGGACGAACAGGTCTCGCTCGTCGACCACTGCCGAGGCGCAACACCCGACCCGGCGTGAGGAGCGTGCGCGCGGGCGAGTGGCGCTAGGCAACTCCGGTGCGACGTGGCACGATCTCGTGTGTGACGAGCAGTACCGCTGAGAACCAGCGCCTACGCGATCTCGCGCTGCTGCGCCGCGTCCGTGACCGGATCGATCGGGAGCACGCGCAGCCGCTGGACGTCGAGTCGCTCGCCCGCGGCGTGAACATGTCGGCAGGGCACCTCAGCCGTCAGTTCCGGCTCGCGTACGGCGAGTCTCCGTACTCGTACCTGATGACGCGGCGCATCGAGCGGGCGATGGCATTGCTGCGTCGTGGTGACCTCAGCGTCACCGAGGTGTGTTTCGCGGTCGGCTGCTCGTCGCTGGGCACCTTCAGCACGCGTTTCGCCGAGCTGACCGGGGTCCCGCCCAGCACCTACCGGCGCCAGGAGGCGGACGCGACGGCGGGCATTCCGTCGTGCGTGGCGAAACAGGTCACCAGACCGATCAGGAATCGAGAAGCGCAGGTCGCTGATTCGTAATTATCGTGATCCCATGGACATCACAATTCACCAGACCTACCTCCCGCAGGACGACCCGGACGCCGCGTTGGCTTTCTATCGCGACACTCTCGGCTTCGAGGTCCGCAACGACGTCGGATACAACGGGCTGCGCTGGATCACGGTGGGCCCGGCCGACCAGCCCGGCACGTCCATCGTTCTGCATCCGCCGGCCGCCGACCCCGGAATCACCGACGACGAGCGTCGCACCATCGCCGAGATGATGGCCAAGGGCACGTACGCAGCCATCAACCTGGCCACCAGGAACCTCGACGGCGTCTTCGAGAAGCTGCAGGCCAGCGAATCCGCGGAGGTCGTTCAGGAGCCGACCGAGCAGCCGTACGGAGTCCGTGACTGCGCCTTCCGCGATCCCGCGGGCAACATGGTTCGTATCCAGGAACTGCGCTGATCGACGCCGACGGAGACCGCGAAGGCGGCTCCGCCCAACAGAGGGAGACACGATGAGCATGGCCACGAAGGCGGGCACGACGGGCCGAGCGAAGCGACGGGAAAACTCGGAGTCGCCAGATCTGCACCTTGCCGACAGTCACGATCTCATCCGCGTGCACGGCGCGCGCGAGAACAACCTCAAGGACATCAGTGTCGAGCTCCCGAAGCGCCGGCTGACGGTGTTCACCGGTGTCTCCGGCTCGGGCAAGAGTTCGCTGGTGTTCGCCACGATCGCCGCGGAGTCGCAGCGGATGATCAACGAGACCTACAGCGCCTTCGTGCAGGGCTTCATGCCGTCACTGGCGCGACCCGACGTCGACGTACTCGACGGGCTGACGACGGCGATCATCGTCGACCAGGAGCGGATGGGCTCGAACCCCCGCTCCACCGTCGGCACCGCCACCGACGCCAACGCGATGCTGCGCATCCTGTTCAGCCGGCTCGGGAAGCCGCACATCGGCTCACCCCAGGCGTTCTCCTTCAACGTCGCGTCGATCTCCGGTGCGGGCGCGGTCACCATCGAGCGCGGTGGCCAGCAGACGAAGGAGCGGCGGAGCTTCAGCATCACCGGCGGCATGTGTCCGCGATGCGAGGGCCGGGGGGCGGTCACCGACTTCGACCTGACGGCGCTCTACGACGACAGCAAGTCGCTCAACGAGGGCGCGCTGACGATCCCCGGCTACAGCATGGAGGGCTGGTACGGCCGCATCTTCCGGGGCTGCGGCTACTTCGATCCGGACAAGCCGATCGCGAAGTTCACCAAGAAGCAGTTGCAGGACCTGCTCTACAAGGAGCCGACCAAGATCAAGGTCGAGGGCGTCAACGTGACCTATGAGGGTCTGATCCCGAAGATCCAGAAGTCGTTCCTGGCCAAGGACGTCGACGCCATGCAGCCGCACATCCGCGCGTTCGTGGAGCGGGCGATCACGTTCGCCACCTGCCCCGACTGCGACGGCACCCGACTCAGCGAGGGGGCGCGATCGTCGAAGATCAAGGGCAAGAACATCGCCGACGTCTGCTCGATGCAGATCAGCGACCTCGCCGACTGGGTCCGCGGCCTGAAGGAACCGTCGGTGGCCCCGCTGCTCACCGGGCTGCAGCATCTGCTCGACTCGTTCACGGAGATCGGGTTGGGGTACCTCTCCCTCGACCGGCCGTCGGGCACCCTGTCCGGTGGAGAGGCGCAGCGCACGAAGATGATCCGGCACCTCGGTTCGTCGCTCACCGACGTCACGTACGTCTTCGACGAGCCGACCATCGGCCTGCACCCGCACGACATCCAGAGGATGAACGGCCTGCTGCTGCAGTTGCGCGACAAGGGCAACACGGTGCTGGTCGTGGAGCACAAGCCGGAGGCGATCGCGATCGCCGACCACGTCGTCGACCTCGGACCGCGCGCCGGCACCGAGGGTGGCCAGGTGGTGTTCGAGGGCACCGTCGAGGGGCTGCGGTCCAGTGACACGCTCACCGGGCGGCACCTGGACGACCGGGCGTCGCTGAAACAGTCGGTGCGCACACCGTCGGGGGCGCTCGAGGTGCGTGGCGCAGACAGCCACAACCTGTGCGGCGTCGACGTCGACATTCCACTCGGCATGCTGGTGGTCGTGACCGGTGTGGCGGGGTCGGGCAAGAGTTCGCTGATCCACGGTTCGGTGTCCGGGCGGGACGGCGTGGTGTCGATCGACCAGGGCGCGATCAAGGGTTCCCGGCGAAGCAACCCGGCGACCTACACCGGGCTGCTCGAGCCGATCCGCAAGGCGTTCGCGAAGGCCAACGGCGTGAAGCCGGCGCTCTTCAGTTCCAATTCCGAGGGCGCGTGCCCCACGTGCAACGGCGCCGGTGTCATCTACACCGACCTGGGTGTGATGGCCACCGTCGAATCCCCCTGCGAGGAGTGCGAGGGGAAGCGGTTCCAGGCCGAGGTGCTCGAGTATCACCTCGCCGGGCGCGACATCAGCGAGGTCCTCGCGATGTCGGTGGCCGAGGCCGAGGAGTTCTTCGGTTCCGGTGAGGCGCGGATCCCGGCGGCGCACAAGATTCTGCAGAGGCTCGCCGACGTCGGGCTCGGCTACCTCAGCCTCGGGCAGCCGCTCACCACGCTGTCCGGCGGCGAACGGCAGCGGCTCAAGCTGGCCACCGCCATGGCCGACAAGGGCGACACCTACGTCCTCGACGAACCGACCACCGGTCTGCACCTCGCCGACGTCGAACAGTTGCTCGGACTGCTCGACCGGCTCGTCGACTCCGGTAAGTCGGTCATCGTCATCGAGCATCACCAGGCGGTCATGGCGCACGCCGACTGGATCATCGACCTCGGCCCGGGCGCCGGCCACGACGGCGGCCGGATCGTGTTCGAGGGCAGGCCGGAGGATCTGGTGTCCGCCCGCTCCACCCTCACCGGCGAGCACCTCGCGGCCTACGTCGGCACCTGATCGAGGCGCTCGTCGAGATGTGCCCCCGGTTGCCACGGCCGCCGGGGGCTTTCGCGTTCGGTGGCCGGCATTGGGCCGCAGTGCAACTGTGACGCCCGCCACGCGGATTCTGCCGAACCGAGACGTGCGGTGCCGAACTGAGACGTCGCCACCCTCCGCCCGGTCATAGCGTCACGTTCCATCAGTGACCACAGACACGACAGGAGAGTGGAATGTCCGATCTCAACGCCGCGCTCGGCAAGGTTCTCGACAGCGTGACCGAGGAAGGTGCGCCGAGGGTGCCCGGAGTGGTGGCGATGGTGACCGATCGCGACCGCACGGTGTTCGAGGGCGCCGCCGGGGTGCGGTCCCTGGCCGACGGCGAGCCGATGACCGCCGACACCGTGTTCGCGATCTTCTCCACCACCAAGGCGATCACCGGGACCACCGTGCTGCAGTGCGTCGAAGAGGGTCTGCTCGACCTCGACGCGCCCGCCCGCGAATACGTTACGGAACTCGGTGACATTCAGGTCATCGAGGGATTCGACGCCCACGGCGATCCGGTGCTGAGGGCACCGAAGCGGGACATCACCACGCGGATGCTGTTGTTGCACACCGCCGGATTCGGATACGACTTCTTCGACGAGACCTACAACCGGTTGGGGGTGGAGCACGACCAGCCCGGCGTGATCACCGCGACCCGGGCGTCGCTGACCACGCCGTTGCTCTTCGATCCGGGCGAGAAGTGGCAGTACGGGACGAACATCGACTGGGCCGGCCAGGTGGTCGAGGCGATCCGCGGCAAGCGGCTCGGCGAGGTGATGGCCGAGCGGGTGTTCGCGCCCCTCGGCATGCACGACACAGCTTTCACCCTGACCGGATCGATGGCGGCCCGGCGCGCGACCATTCACCAGCGGGAGGAGGACGGCCGGCTCACTCCCTTGGATCTGGTGCTGCCGCAGGCTCCCGAGATCGACATGGGCGGGCACGGCCTCTACTCCACGGTGGGCGACTACCTGAAGTTCCTGCGGATGTGGCTGAACGACGGAGACGCCCCCGGTGGCCGAGTGCTGCGGGCCGACACCGTGCAGGCCGCCGTGTGCAACGGCCTCGAGGGACAAGAGGTCGGGATGCTGCCTGCCGTGATACCCGCCCTCACCAACGACGCCGAATTCTTTCCCGGACAGCGTAAGTCGTGGGCGTACACGTTCATGGTGAACGAAGAGGACGCACCCACCGGCCGGCCCCGGGGGTCGCTCGGGTGGGCCGGGCTCGCCAACTCGTACTACTGGATCGATCGTCGCAACGGAATCGCCGGGTACTGGGCCACCCAGGTCCTGCCGTTCGCCGATCCCGTGTCGTTCGGCGGCTACCTGGACTTCGAGACGGCGGCGTACCGTCACGCCACTCTGGGCTCACCCGTCTAGGTCGGTCTCGAAGCCGGTTTTCCACTGGATGGCCGGTGGCCCTGCCCGGTACGATCGCGGGATTGTCTTCACCGCTGGGAGCCCATGAGGTTCGTGTGTGGGCTCCCGGCAGTTCCCGGGCTGAGAGCAGGTTTCGTCATGGCATGTCGTATCAGTGAGCTCGTGCTCGGTTGCCGCGACCCTGAGCTGCTTTCGCGGTTCTGGTGCGAGGTCCTGGACTTCGTCGTGCTCGATCACGAGGACGACGGGTCGGTGGAGATCGGGCCGCGCGAAGGGTTCGGCGGTCCGCAGCCGACGATCATCCTCAGCCGCAGGGATGAGCCGGAGAAGGGGAAATCCCGGCTGCACATCGACGTCAACGCCACCGACCGCGATCAGGACGCCGAGCTCGAACGCCTACTGAAGCTCGGTGCGCGCCCGGCCGACATCGGCCAGACAGGGCAGGAGCAGTGGCATGTCCTGGCCGACCCCGAAGGCAATGAGTTCTGCCTGCTGAAGGCTCGCCTGGACCCACTCTGATGCTCACCGGTCGGGGTCAGCGCAGGTCGGCGAGCTTACGCCCCAGCACCGTCCGCTCGCGCTCGTTGCCGCACAACCGCACGGCCGCCTCGAATTCGGTGCGCGCCTCGTCGGTGCGTCCCAGGCGGGTGAGCAGTTCGCCGCGAACGCTCGGCAGCAGGTGCGAATTCGACAGCGCCTGGGCGGCCACCAGCTCGTCCACGATCGGCAGCGCCGCGGCCGGTCCCTGGGCCATGGAGACCGCCACCGCCCGGTTGAGGTCGATCACCGGTGACGGCGCGAGCCGACCGAGTGCCTCGTAGATGAGGACGATCCGCTCCCAGTTCGTCGCGTCGACGGACGGCGCGACGGCATGACATTCGGCGATCGCCGCCTGCAGGCCGTAGGCGCCCAGCCCGCGGCCGACCTGCTCCGCGCGGGCGAGGGCGGCGCGTCCCCGGCGGATCGCGGTGCGGTCCCAGCGGCGGCGGTCCTGGTCCTCGAGCAGCACCGGCTCGCCGTCCGCCCCGGTGCGCGCCGGGAACCGCGCCGCGGTCAGTTCGAGCAGCGCCAGCAGACCGTGCACCTCCGGCTCGTCGGGCACCAGCCGAGCCAGCACCCGAGCGAGGCGCTGCGCCTCGCTCGCGAGGTCGAGGCGGATCAGATCGTCACCGGAGCTGGCCGAGGACCCTTCGGTGAAGATCAGGTAGATCACGCTGAGCACCGAGCCGAGTCGCCCGGTCCGCTCAGCGGCGGGCGGCACTTCGAACGGCACCCGGGCCGCCCCGAGGGTCTTCTTCGCCCGGGTGATCCGGGCCTGCACGGTCGCGGTCGGCACGAGGAACACCTTCGCGATCTCGTCGCTCGTCAGACCGCCGACCACCCGCAGGGTGAGCGCGACCCTCGCCTCCCGCGACAGCACGGGGTGGCAGGAGATGAACATCAACGCCAGCATGTCGTCGTCGATCTGGTCCGGATCCCACAGCACGTCCCCGGTGCCCCGGGCCGGATCGGCGGGCCCGCTGCCCGAGACGGCGCCGCCCTCGCTCAGGTCGTGAGCGAGGACGGCGTACCTCTCGTCGAGGGCGGAGCGCCGACGGAACGCGTCGATCGCGCGGCGCCGGCCGACGGTGAGCAACCATCCCGCGGGGTTGTGGGGGATACCGTCGCGTGGCCAGCTCACGAGTGCCTCGGCCAGCGCCTCCTGGGCGAGGTCCTCGGCCAGCGCGAAATCGCCGGTGTACCGCGCGAGCGCACCGACGATCCGTGCCGACTCGATCCGCCAGACGGCGGCGACGGCCTCACGGTTGGTGTGGCCGTCACCCGTCGATCCGCTCAGAGCTGACCGGTCGCTTCGCGCCACGCCCGCTCCTTCTGGATCCACACGTTGTCCTGCGGGAACTCGTCGATCGTCGCGACCCGGCGGATCTCTGCTTTGGAACCGGGACCAGCCATCGGGGCACGCTTGGCCCATTCGACAGCCTCCTCCTTCGACGCGACATTGAGCATCCAGAAGCCGCCGAACAACTCCTTCGTCTCGCCGTAGGGGCCGTCGGTCACGACAGGTGTTTCCGAGGAGTAGTCGACCACCACACCCGATTCGGGGTCGGGGTCCAGACCCTCGGCCGCGAGCAGCACGCCGGCGCGGATCATCTCGTCGTTGAACTTGCCCATCGCTTCCATGATCTCGGTGAAATCAACGTCCTGGGACGCCGCGAAGGTCTCGTCGGTGGCGCGCATGATCAGCATGTACTTCATGGTTCCGTCTCCTTGGATGTCGGGGTCCCTCTTGGACCTTCTCATCCTCAGGTCGAACGGGGAGTGACATGGATCGACACACTCGCCGAAATCTTTTTCGAACCTATCGCGCCCGGCCGGCTCGGCGCCGGTCGGTTTCGGTGGTGCCGCCCCATATTCCGTGGGTTTCGCGGTGTTCGGTTGCGTGTGCTCGGCATTGCCGGGCGACGACGCACCCGTTGCAGATCTGTTTGGCGCGTCGTTCACGCCGGATCCGGGCGCCGCGTCGTTCGCCGTCCGGAGCGAAGAAGGCGGCGGGCTCGGTGGTGCGGCAGTGGGCGCGGTACCGCCATCCCCAGCGTTCGTCTGCGGTGGTGGGTAGGTCGTGAATTGTCGTGTGGTCGATCATCGGGTGTCCCGGGGATTCGGGCGGTGGACGGTGGGTACCGTCCACCGCGGTGGCTGCACCGACTCAGTGCAGGTGGCTGCCGCCGTTGATGTCGACGGTGGTGCCGGTGAGGTACGCGGCGTCCTGCGAGGACAGGAAGGTGATGACGGCGGCGACCTCGGTGGTGGTCGCGACCCGGCCGAGGGGGATGTCGCGGCAGAGTGCGGCTTCCTGTTCGGCGGTGCTGCCCACGCGGATGCTGGTGTCGACCGCACCGGGGGTGACGGCGTTGACGGTGACTCCGCTGTCACCGAGTTCCCGTGCGAGTGACTTGGTGAAACCGAGAACCGCGGCTTTGGCGGACGAGTAGGGCACCTTGCCGAAGACGCCGCCACCCCGCTGGGCGGAAACGGACGACATGTTCACCACACGCCCCCAGCCGTTGTCGATCATGGCCGGCAGGAACGCGCGGGTGACGAGGTAAGTGCCGGTGGCGTTGACCGCCATCACCTTGTTCCACAGTTCCAGCGTGGTCTCGAGGAACGGCACCGGCGAGGTGATGCCGGCGATGTTCGCGAGCGCACCCACAGCGGGGAGGTTGCCGCCGGCGACTTCGGCGGCGACACCGTCGTGCGCCCGCTGGACCGAGTTCTCGTCGGCGACGTCGATGTCGTGACCGAAGGCCGGTACCCCGAACTCGTTGCCGATCTCGGCGGCGACCTTCGCGGACTTCTCCCCGTCGAGGTCGAGAACGACGATCGCCCAGCCCTCTTCGGCGTAGCGGCGGGCGGTGGCGAGACCGATCCCGCGCTCGGAGGTGGCGCCGGTGATGACGGCGGTGCGCTGAATGGACGACATGATCGCTCCTCGTGTTGCTGGAATCGCGCGTCCCGTCCGATGCGGTGGAGAACAGGGAGGTCGACGGCGCGGTAGGTGACTGCCACCACAGTAAGCCGATCGACTGTTAACAGTCAACCGTCGGCGGGTAACGGTTGACATATTGACGTGGCTCGGATCACACTATTGGAACCGCACTGTTGACAGTCAACAAATCGGCGGCAATCGTAGAAACCGGCAGCTCGAAGAGGAGTCCCCATGAGTACCGAAACACTCAGGATGCGAGGTCCTGTCCATGGCACCAAGGACGCGAAGCGCGTAGCAATCGGCTCCTCGGTGGGTGCCGTCATCGAGACGTACGACTTCATCGGCTTCGGCACGGCCGCCGCGCTGTACTTCGGTACCGCCTTCTTCCCGGGCGCCGACCCGGTCACCGGAACACTCGCCGCGTTCGCGACGCTGGGTGTCGGCTTTGCGGCGCGCCCGCTCGGCGGGGTGCTCGGCGGACATCTCGGAGACAAGCTGGGTCGCAAGCCCGTGCTGGTGGCGTCGTTGATCGCGATGGGTCTCGCGACCTTCGCGATCGGCCTGCTGCCCACCTATTCGCAGGTGGGGCTCATCGCGCCGGTGCTGCTGGTCCTCGTCCGCGTCGTCCAGGGCCTCGCGTTCGGCGCCGAGTGGGGTGGTGCGATCCTGATGAGCTACGAGCACGCCCCCTGGAAGTCCAAGGGCAAGTTCACCGGCATCGTGCAGGCCGGCTTCCCCGTCGGACTGCTGCTGGCGAATCTGGTGTTCCTGTTCAGCGTGCACCTCGGCGGCGACTGGGCCTGGCGGGTGCCGTTCCTCGCCAGCATCGTCCTGGTGATGGTCGGCCTGGTCATCAGGTCGAAGGTGCCCGAGTCCCCGGTCTTCGAGGACGTCAAGAACGAGGGCGACATCGTCAAGTCCCCGGTACTCGAATCCATCAAATACGACTGGCGAAACATTCTGCGCGGCATCGGTCTTCGAGTCGCCGAGACGGCCGGTTACGCGGTGTCGATCACCTACATGATCTCCTACCTGCACAACCAGGGTCTCGCCGGGAAGTCCGAAACCCTTGTCGCCCTCTGCATCGCGTCCGCAATCGGCATCTTCGCCACCGTCGCCTGGGCCCGACTCACCGACCGTATCGGACGACGCCCCCTCTACATCGCGTCCTGCGCCTTCGCGGCACTGTTCGGAATCCCGATGTTCCTTCTGGTCAACACCGGCCTGTTCATCCTGGTCATCGCCACCATCGTGATCGCCTACGCGGTCTGCCAGAATTCGATGGCGGGAGCGCAGGGTGCGTGGTTCCCCGAACTCTTCGACGCCTCACGCCGCGCCTCGGGAGCGTCCCTCGCCTATCAGATCTCGGCGATGGTCTCCGGCTTCACGCCCTTCGTCACCACATTGCTGTTCGTCTCCTTCGGCTGGTGGGGTCCGGCGCTGCTGTTCAGCACGTACGCCCTGATCGGACTGTGGGCGGCGTTGATCACCAGGGAGACCTGGGGACCCACCGAACGGCGCCTCGCCGCCGAGGCTGCGGCGCGCGCCGATTCCAAAAGCGTCGACGCGCCGACGTCCACCGGCACCACGCCCACGATCCGCAAGGAAAAGGAACTCCTGTGACCACCACAACCGCCACCACCGCGGCCGAAGACACGACCAGTGACGCGTCGCGCATCGCGAACGTCGAACAGTTCGCCTACCGCATGCGGCACAACGTCCTCGACATGGGTGAGGAACAGGGCCAGGGATACGTCGGGCAGGCGCTCGGAGCCGCCGACATCTTCGCCACCGTCTACGCCGACCAACTACGTTACCGCGCAGACGATCCCGCATGGGAGGGCCGAGACCGGTTCCTTCTGTCCACCGGCCACTACGCCATCGGCCACTACGCCGCGCTCGCCGAGGCCGGAATCATCCCCCGCAGCGAACTGGAAACCTACGGCTCCGACGACTCCCGGCTCCCGATGTCGGCGATGTCCACGTACACCCCTGGCATGGAAATTTCCGGCGGCTCCCTCGGCCACGGTCTCACCATCGCGGTCGGGATGGCACTCGGGCTGCGTCACCAGCATTCCACCGCCCGTGTCTTCAACTTCCTCTCCGACGGCGAACTCGACGAGGGTTCGACGTGGGAGGCGGCCATGGGCGCCCATCACCACCGGCTCGGCAATCTCACCGCGATGGTCGACATCAACGCCCTCCAAGCCGACGGTGCGACCTCGACGGTGCTGAGCACCGAACCCGTGCACGACAAGTGGGCGGCCTGCGGGTGGCACGTCGAACGCGTCGACGGCAACGACGTCACCGCACTGGTGCGCGCGTTCGACCACGCCGCCGCCGAATCCGACGGCAAGCCGTCGATCATCCTCTGCGACACCCGCGTCGGGAAGGGCGTGCCCCTGCTCGAGACCCGGGAGAAGGCGCACTTCATGCGCATCGACGAACACGAGTGGCAGATCTGCCGCGACCAGCTCACCGCCGGCTTCGACCACAAGGACGCCTGACATGACCACCGCCAGCAAGCCCAAGCTCAAGACGTCGGCCATGATCGCGTCGTTCGTCGACGAGGGGCAGAAGACGACGTCCGCACCGTTCGGACACGCCCTGGTGAAGGCCGCCCGGGAGAACGACAAGATCGTCGGCCTGTCCGCCGACCTCGCCAAGTACACCGACATGCACATCTTCGCGCAGGAGTTCCCCGACCGGTTCTTCCAGATGGGGATGGCCGAACAGCTGCTGCTCGGAGCCGCCGCCGGGATGGCCGAGACCGGCCTGGTGCCGTTCGCGTCCACGTATTCGGTGTTCGCTGCGCGCCGCGCCTACGACTTCCTGTGCCTCGACATCGCCGAACCGAACCTCAACGTCAACATCATCGGTGGGCTCCCCGGACTGACCACCGGCTACGGGCCCAGCCATCAGGCCACCGAGGACATGGCCATCTTCCGGGGCATCCCCAACCTCACCATCGTCGACCCGTGCGACTCGATCGACATCGAACAGGCCGTCCCGCAGCTCGCCGCCTCCGACGGTCCCACCTACCTGCGGCTGCTGCGGGGGAAGGTCGCGACCGTGCTCGACGAGTACGACTACACGTTCGAACTGGGCAAGGCCAAGGTGCTCCGTGGCGGCAACGACGTCGTGTTCGTCACCAGTGGCCTGATGACGATGCGCGCGCTGCAGGCCGCCGACCGACTCGCCGCGCACAACGTCGACGTCGCGGTCGTCCACACGCCGACGATCAAACCGTTCGACGCCGAGACCGTCCTCGCGGAGGTGAACACCGACCGACTGGTGGTCACCCTGGAGAACCACACCGTGATCGGCGGTCTCTTCGAGACAGTGGCCGCCGCCGTCGTCACGGCCGGGCTCGGCAAGCGGATCGTGCCGATCGCTCTCCCCGACCAGTTCCTCGACGCCGGTGCCCTGCCCACCCTGCACGAGCGGTACGGCCTGAGCACGGACCGGATCGTCGCCAAGGTTCTGGGCGAACTGGCATGACCAGCGCGTACGGCCCACGCCGCAGCCCGGGCGGCGCGGGCCGTACGATGGCTGTCAACAGATTGCTGTCAACAGACCGCTGTCGACTGTTGATCGCTGACCCCACGGAGGCACCCATGGCCGGACAACCCGCCGCACTGCTCGGGCTGGAGAAGACCAGCCTCCGTCAGCAAGCCGTCGCCGCCCTGCGGGTCGCGATCACCAGCGGGGAGCTGGCGCCGAGCAGCCCGCTCGTGGAGACCGAACTGTCCGAGATGCTGCAGATCAGCCGCGGCACGCTCCGCGAGGCGATGCGGCAACTCCAGCAGGAGGGGTTGATCTCCGCCGGCGCGCGGGGCCGGCTGTACGTCCGGCACCTCGATTCCAAGGAGATCCGCGACATCTTCGCCGTCCGCGCCGCACTCGAGGCGCTGGCCGTCCGGGAACTCGCCGGCCTGGCCGACCGCACCACCGTCATCGCGGAACTGCGCGCCGCCCTCGACGTCATGGACACCGCCGTCCTCGAAGCCCGCATCGAGGCCGACCTGAACTTTCACCGCACCATGTGCTCCCTGACCGGTAACGACACACTCCTGCACTCGTGGATCTCCCTCGAAGGATCGATCCGGATGTCGATCATGTTCGCCGGCCTCGACCGCGCCGTCGGCAACATGGACGTCGGCCGCCACAGCGCCATCGTCGACGCCATCGAAACCGGCGACGCCGACGAAGCGGCCAAAGCGATTCAGGCGCACATGGACTGGGCCTCAGCGAATCTGGTGTCCTGACCCAGGTGAGTGGGAAAGAGTGCGGGCACACGCTTTGCCGGTCACGTACCCGGGACAGGCCGCCGCGTCACCCGCCGACGACACACGCGGGCTCGGTGGCGTCGAGTGTGGTCCATGCCCGTCGGCGGGCGTCGATCGGTGTGCCGGCGAGGATGCGGGCGCGGCGGTGCCCGGGTTCGAGCAGCACTGTCGCGAGGGTGGCCCAGCGCTGACCGAAGACGGCGTCCGGGGCGGGGACGCAGCACAGCTGGGGCTGCCCCGGATCGGAATACAGGTACTCGACGAGGTGATCGGCGACGGCCGGCTCGGCGTACCGCTGCTGCCGTGAGGCGATCAGACCGTAGCGGTCCTGCGAGTCCGGCTCGTACAGACCGGTCTTCTCGCGGGCGGCGTTGGCCGGGTCGAGGAAGTGGTTGGTGTGCGTCAGGAATCCGCCGCTCGGGCGGAGCGTCGCGACGCCGACGGGGCTGACCTCGGCACAAGCGACGGTGTCCGGGTCGAGCAGGGTCAATGCGCCCGAGGTGGCGATCGGTGCCGAGCGCAGCAGTTCGAGGGCTTCGTCGACGGTTCCGGCTTCACCGAGGACCGCCGCCGACAGGACGTGCACGGGCACCCCGGCCGGTGCGTCGTCGCGGTGGCCGAGGATGTTGAAGAAGATTCCGAGACCCGCGCTGTTCATGCCGATCTTGCCGAGGATGCCGTGCTCGGTCAGCCCCACGTAACTGTGGCGGGTTCCGCGCACCTGATGGGTGTGCCAGTACGGGTCCAATTCCTCGTGCCAGTCCCAGGTCTGGACGCCGAACGGCGCCGACGGACGATCCGCGGGTGCGTAGGCGATGGTGGAGCACTCGCCGGGACGGGCCGCGGTTGCCTGCGACAGGATCTCCGTCCGGCCGTTGAGCGCCATCACGTGCCAGGGCTCGAGCCCGGCGCCGGCCGCGATGCCCTCGATCTCCTCGAGGTACCGGGGGCTCCACGCCGCCAGGACATCCGCGAGGCGGTGCGCGCTGTCGCGGGTGCGGGACTCGGTGACGCCGACCGTGTCGAACAGGCGCAGATACAGTTCCACGGACGCAGGCAGGTCGGTGCGCAGCTGCGTGCCGCGGGCGATGCCGCGTTCGTGCGGCCGGGTGTCGTCGACGCAGACGTGAGGGCGGGCAGTGGTGGATTCGGTCATGATCGTCCTCGTTATCCAGATTGTGTGAATAAAGCTGTGGAGCAATTGATCCGTGAGTCTTTCGGCGCAAACCCTGTCCTTCAGGTCCGGGTGAGCCGATCTGGTTTTGTCGGACTGTGTGGCTAGTGTCTGGGTTATGGCGGGGAGGGTGGTGAAGCGGGCGTTCAAGTTTCGCTTCTATCCGTCTGCGGTGCAGGCGGAACAGCTTGCTCGGACGTTCGGGTGCACCCGGGATGTCTACAACCGGGCGTTGGCGGAGCGGTCGCGTGCCTGGTCGCAGGAGCGGCGGCGGGTGACCTATGCGGATACCTCGAAGATGCTCACCGGATGGAAGCGGGATGCCGAGGCGGAGTGGTTGGCGGAGCCGTCGAAGGGGCCGTTGCAGGAATCGCTGCGGCAGTTGCAGGGCGCGTTCGAGAGGTTCTGGCGCAAGCAGACCGGCTACCCGCAGTTCAAGAGGAAGGGGCGGTCGAAGGATTCGGCGACCTACTACTCGAACTGCTTCATTTTCAGGGATGGGCAGCTCCGGTTGGCCAAGCAGTCCGAACCCCTGGATATTCGGTGGTCGAGGCCGCTGCCGGAGGGGGCTACGCCGTCGCAGGTGACGGTGTCGCGCAATGCTCGTGGCCAGTACCATGTTTCGATCCTCGTCGAGGACACGATCACCGAACTCGAGCCGGTCGATCGGGTGGTCGGGCTCGATGCCGGGATCACGAGCCTCTACACGCTCTCGACGGGGGAGAAGATCACCAACCCGCGCCACGAGCGCACGGATCGTGAGCGGTTGGCGAAGGCGCAACGAGCACTCGCCAGGAAGCAGAAGGGATCCCGGAACCGGGCCAAGGCCCGACTGAAGGTCGCGAAGATTCATGGTCGGATCGCCGATCGGCGTCGCGATTATCTGCACAAGCTCTCCACTCGACTGGTGCGCGAAAACCAAGTGATCGCCATCGAGGATCTGAGTGTGCGGAACATGGTCAAGAATCGGTCGTTGTCTCGGGTGATCTCGGATGCGGGGTGGTCCGAGTTCCGGTCGATGCTCGAGTGGGCGGCGGGTGGTGGTGATCGATCGGTTCTGTCCGTCGTCGAAGACCTGCTCGGTGTGTGGGGAGGTCGCCTCGGCGATGCCGCTGAACGTGCGGGAGTGGACGTGCCGATGCGGCGTCGTCCACGACCGCGACGTGAACGCGGCAAGGAACATTTTGGCCGTCGGACTGACGGTGGCAGCCTGCGGAGACGGTGTGAGACCACCTCGCACATAACGTGCGGGGTGGCGACTGTCGGTGAAACAGGAACCTCGGGACGCGAGTCTCGAGGGGATTCTCGGTCGTTCACGGCCGAGAGGACGTCAACCCACCGCTGTACCAGTAGGGGCTGCTGCTGGTTTCGTCGCCGAGCCCGAGGCCGTCGTAGCGGTTGCGGCGCCACAGGACGTCGGCGACGTAGACGGCCATCACGGGACCCATCACGGTCACGACGAGCTGCATCATGTTGCTGACGGTGTCGAGGAAGTTGGAGACGAGCAGGGCGTACAGCGTCATGGCGACGCCCATCGAGCCGTCGAGGAGGACGCTGCGCGAGCGTCGCAGGCGCAGCCCGACCGATTGCAGCGCGAGCCCGGAACTGTATGCGGTCATCGCGTTGTTGGCGATGGTGCCGACGATGACGGCGAGCAGGAAGATCGGCGTGAACCAGGAGGGGAGGATGGCCTCGAGTGCGATCTGCGGGTCGGCCATGTCGAGTCCGGTGCCGGCGAGTGCGCCGAGCGCGGTGAACAACACGCTGGGGACGAACGCGCCGAGCGCCGTCCAGGCGGTGACCGACACCGGCGAAGCGGGCGAAGTCCGCGCTGTTGGTGTAGGACAGCGGGGCCGACGCCACGATCGACACACCCGCGGCCACCGTCGCCCACAGTCCGATTCCGTGGAGTGCCTCCGTCGGCTGGTAGCCCCAGTCGGCGTTGCCGAGGACGTATCCGGCCATCACCACGAAGATCGACGTCAGCACCAGGGCCAGCGGCTGGTAGAGCCGCACGATCGTGGCGTGCCCGTACACGCCGATGGCCAGCGTGACGGCGGCGATCGCCAGGATGACGACGACCTTGACGGGGGTGGTCGCGTCGATCCCGAACCGTTCGACGAGCCGGAAGGCCGTGTACGACGCGGCCGCCCAGTTCAGCGCCAGGTAGCAGACGCTGATGAACCAGCTGGTCACGAGAATGTTCACCCGGTTGCCGCGGATGCCGAAGATCGCCCGCGTGATCACCTCGCTGGGCGTGCCCGACGCGGGTCCGCTGGCGGCGACGATTCCGGTGAGGATCGAGAACAGGTTGCCGGCCACGATCACCGCCAGCGCCTGCCAGAAGGACAGGCCCATCAGGATCAGTGCGCCGCCGACGACCAGGGCCAGGTAGCTCACGTTGGGCGCCGCCCACACCGCGAACAGGTCCCGGGCGCGGCCGTGCCGTTCGCTGTCGGGGATGAAGTCGATGCCGTGTGTCTCCACCCGCCCGGCGCGATCGGCCGACGGTGTTTCGCCGGGCGTCACCGCGCGCGGATCTGCTTTTGTCGATGCCATGGGGTCCTCCGGATAGATGAGCACGGATGTGCGGCTGGTGGGCGCAATCGCCGATCTGGCGTGACCTCGGTCACCGTACGGAACCAAATCGATTTGGACAAGAGTCGCGAAAGCGAATTAACAAATCGATTTGGTGCAGGTCGGGCTGTTGGTAGCCTGAGTGCGTGACGGAGAAGCGATCGCGGCCCACCATCGCCGACGTGGCACGGCACGCGGGGGTGTCGACCACGACGGTGTCGCACACGTTCAGCGGCAAGGGCGTCGTCGCCACCGCGACGCGCGAGCGTGTCCGCTCGGTCGCAAAATCCCTCGGCTACCGACCGGACGTGGTGGCGAGGAGCCTGCGCAGCAACCGTCTCGGCGTGCTCGCCCTCGTGCTCCGGCCACTCGAGACACTGGATTCGTCTCTCCCCGAGGGCGTCGACTACTTCCTGCGGTTCGCGGGTTCGGCGGCCCTGGCCGCGATGGATTTCGGATACGGGCTCATGCTGGTGTCCGATCCGACGCGCGACGAGTCGCCGGCCGCCGCCCTCGCCTGTGACGGGTTCCTGATCACGGAACCCGTCACGAACGACCCCCTCATCGAGATGCTCCTCGGGGAGGGTGTGCCGTTCCTGTCCGTCGGCAAGGATCCGGCGAGGGCCGCGTACGACGCCTGGCTCGACACCGACACCGAACTCATGACCGACCGAGTGCTGCAGCACCTCGAGGACGCGGGGGCGACGCGAGTGGCTCTCGTTGCCGGAACCGATCCCAATTCGTGGAACCTGGGCGCCGAGGCCGCCTACCGAGCGTGGGCAGCGACACGCGGTCAGGACGCTCAGGTCGCCATCCGGCCCGAGACCACGGGTGAGGCCGGCGGACGCGACGCCGCGGACGAACTGTTCGACCGGAGCGATCCACCCGACGCGGTGTACTGCCTCACCGGCCGGCACGCGGCGGGGGTGCTCGCGCGGGTCCGGGAACGAGGATTCGACGTCCCCGGCGACGTGCAGATCGTCGGCGGCTCCGACTCGGAGCACACCCGATCCGCCGTTCCCCCCATCACCTCGGTGGATCTGAAGCCCGAACACCTTGCCCGCGTAGCCGTCACACTGCTGGTCAACCGCCTCGACAACTCTGACCGGCCGGTCCCCCCGGGACACCTCCACGGACGCCTCGTCGTGCGGGGCTCCACCCGGTAGTCATGCCGAGGACGGCGAAATGCACGTGCTCGCCGGCGCACCGGTCGGTGATGCGCCGGTGAGCACGTTCGGCCGGATCAGAACAACCAGGGAACCTCGTCGTGACCGAAGTCGTGGAAGTCGCCGAACCGCCCCGAGTAGAACACCAGGCCGGTGCCCTCCCGACAGCGCATGTCGGTGACCTCGCCGTAGAAGACGCGGTGGTCGCCGATGTCGTGGGCGCTGTGGACCCTGCATTCGAGCTGGGCCAGAGCATCTTTGATCAGCGGCAGACCCGAGCGGCTGCGATCGCAGGGCAGGTCGTCGAATCGGGCGCCGCCCCGTGTGGCGAAGCGGCGGGCGAGAGCTTCCTGGCGTGAGCCGAGGACGGACACAGCGAACGAGCCCGCGGCTTCCACGGCCTCGGTGGTGCGGGAGCCGTGGGTGAGCGAGACGAGCAGGATCGCCGGGTCCAGGCTGATCGAGGTCAGGGAGCTGATCGTCATGGCACTGGGGCTGCCGTCGCCGTCGTCGGCGCTGACGACGGCGACGCCGGTGGTGAACCGGCCCATGCTTCGTCGCATGTCCGTCGGGGTGGGGGCGTGGAATGCCGGAAGGGTCATCGTGGGCCTACTTACTGTGGTACCGGACTTCGAAGGTGACGACGCCCTCGTCCGTGCTCCAGGGGCCGTGCGGCATGCCGGGCGGCCGGCAGGCGTACATTCCCGCGGTGAACGTCTCGCCGAGGGTCAGGTCGGTGAACGACCCCTCGAGGATGTAGACCTCCTCCCAGAAGTCGTGTTTCTGCACGCCCATCGGTGTCGAGTCGGCGCCGGGTTCGTAGCGCAGGATCCGGGTGGCGACGTTGCCTTCCGGGTCCTTGGCGAGGATGCGTTCGGTGATCTTCGGATCGTCACCCGGACATACCGTCCACTCGACGTCGGTGACCGGGAAGAATTCGAATTCGGGCTTGGCCATGAGGGTTTACTCGCTTTCCGCTTTGTAGCCGTCGGTGAACTGCTGCACTGCCGCGACGGCGCTGTCGTAGTCGTAGTTGCGGTACGTGTATGCGCCCTTTACCACGAAAGGGGCACCGGCGTAGAACATCTCGTACTGCTGGTGTCGTCCGGCGAATTCGGATCCGATGATGTCCCAGGCCAGCTTGAAGAGCTTGACGCGCTCCTCGGACGGCACACCGGGGGACTGGACGTAGTGCTCGATGTCCCGGGACGTCAGCGGACTGGTGAGATCCTTGACGCTCGACGGGAGTTGCAGCACACCGCCGCCGACGAGGTCGCGCAGGATCGCGATCACCCGCGGGTAGATCTCCGACTGCAGGCCCATCGACCCGTACAGCGCCTGCCTGCCCGGCAGCCACATCCCGGCCGAATCCGGCTCGGCGGTGTACTCGGCGGCCAGCACCGCGGAACGGACTCCGCTGACGAGTGCGGCGAGTTCGCCGAGCTTCTCCTGAACGCTGGGGATCTTGTCCACCCCGTTGACCTGGGTGACCCGGCGCGCCACGCCGGCAATGAATTCCAGCTTCGTCGCGAAGCGGATCTGAGCCTGCCAGTTGCCGAGAACGTGGGCCCCGGTCTCGAAGAACTGCCGGCGGACGCCGGTGGTGTCGCGGTCGACGAATACTCGATCCCACGGCACGAGGACGTCGTCGAAGACGAGGAGCGAGTCGGGCTCGTCGTAGCGGCAGGTCAGGGGGTAGTCGAACGAGCTCGTCGCGGCCGGGATGTACGGGCGGCGGACGTACTGCTTGAGACCGGGGGCGTTGGTCGGGACCACGAACCCGACGGCGAAGTCCTTGTCGTCCGGGCCGAGCGGCTTGATGCACGAGACGAAGATTTCGTCCGCGATCGCCCCGCCGGTGGCGAGCATCTGCGAACCACGGATGACCAGACCCTCGGTGGTTTCCTCGACCACGCCGGCCTGCAGGTACTCACCCTCCCAGCCCGACGCCGTCGTCGCGCGTGAGACCTGTGGCGGGATGATCGCGTACGAGACGTAGAGGTTCTCGTCGAGCAACCGCCGGTACAACTCGGACACGTTCGCCCCGAAGTCGTGCCCACCCTCGGCTGCGAACACCTCGGGATGCGCCGCGAACGCGGCGAGGAACGTCCCCACATGGTCGGGGCTACGGCCGATCCAGCCGTGCGTGTGCTTCGCCCACCGCTCGATCGCCTCCCGCCGCTGCGCGAGCTCCTCCCGCGACCGGGGAATCGAGAACACCCGATTGGCCGCGTTCCCGGTTTCGGGTGCGACGTACTGCATGCCGTTGGCCTCGTCCGCGGCCAGATCGAACATCTCGGCAATCGTCCGGGTCACTGGCGCGAAAGCCGGATGGGTGGTGACGTCGTCGATCTTCTCCCCGTCGACGAGCACTACGCGCCCGTCGTTCAGGGAGGCCAGGTAGTCGGCTCCGGTGCGCATGTCAGTGTCCTTCGGTGGTGTAGGAGTGGGTCAGGGTTCGGCCGTCGGGCAGGGTGAGTTCGAGGTCCCACCGGTGACCGGGGGTGAACTTGCCGTCGAGCAGCGGCAGGGTGCCTGCGAAGCAGAGCAGGTCCTCGCCGGTGTCGCCGATCCGGTCGGCGAAGATCTGCAGAAGGTTTTGCGGTGTAAGGAGATTGGCCAGGGTTCCGTCCTGATACAGGACCCCGTCGACCCACGAGCGGGCCCGGCACGCGTCCCAGTCGAACGACGACCAGTCCGCGATCTCGACGACGGCCGGGCCTACCGGCTTCGGGCACGCCCGCTTCGAGTCACCGATGTCGACGGTCTCGAGTTGGCGGTCGGTGTGATCGGAGCCGACACCGAGGTAGTACCGCCCGCGGTGCCGCAGGATCACCGGCTCGACCTCGCCGGAGGTGTGCGCGCCGGTGACGGGGGCCTGCGACGCGGTCGTGATCGTCGCGATCTCGACGGGGTAGAACATCGGCACCTGTGCCGGCGGTGCGACTCCGATGGCGGCGAGCTCGTCGATGTGATGTTGCACCGCTGCTTCGTCGCGGCCGGTGTACCCGGCGACCAGGGTTCGGCCGTCGCCGAATTGCAGGATCTCGGAGGAATCGAGGGTTTCGAAGGTGAGCACCTCCGTGGTGGCGCCGGTCATGAAAGGACCCTTCTGCGGTTGAGGAAGCTGTAGTCGTCGAGCCGGTCCCTCAGGACGGGGAACTCGGCGCGGGTGCGGTCGACCACGGCGGGGTCGATCTCGGCGATGGTGATGCCCTCGGACGAATCCGCCTCGGCGATCACCGTCCCCCACGGGTCGACGATCCGGCTGTGCCCGCCGAGTTCGACGGAGTTGTGGGTGCCGGTGGCGTTGCACGCGATCACGAAGACCTGGTTGTCGACGGCGCGGGCCGAGGTCAGCAGCCGCCAGTGCTCCTTGCGGGCCTTCGGCCACGCGGCGGGCACGATGACGAGTTGCGCTCCGGCGGCGACCAATTCGGTCCACAATCCGGGGAACCGCAGGTCGTAGCAGGTTGTGGCGGCGATCGGGCCGAAGGGCGTGTCGGTGGTGTGGATCTGCGTCCCCGGCTGCAGGAGCTGCGCTTCGAGGGAGTCGTATCCGAACACGTGAACTTTGCTGTAGTGGTGGTGGATCTGTCCGTCCGGGCCGATCAGGACCGCCGTGTTGCGCAGTCTGCCCTCTTCACCCTGTTCGACGATGCTGCCGGCGTGGATGTAGCACTGCCGTTCGACGGCGACGGCTGCCAGAACCTGAACGGTACCGCCGCCGAGGGTTTCCGCAGCTGTCGAGTAGTCGTCGAAGTGGTTGTATCCGACGCGCCACAGCTCGGGCAGAACGATCAGGTCGACGCGCTCGGCGAGCCCGGTCAGGAGGTTGCGTACGCGCTCGAGTCGATGCGCGGGGGTCTCGGAATCGGGGCTCGCCAGTTGAGCCAGGGCTATCTTCATGGGTTTCCTTCGTGCCGTTAGATGTTCGGCCGTTTCATTGACCGCAGGGTGGTGTCGAGGTGTTCCCGCACCGCCTGTACCGCGGCCTGCGGATCACCTGCCGCGATCGCGTCGGCGATGGCGCGGTGCTCGACGAGAACCTGCTTCTTGCGGGTTTCATCGGCCATGACGATGCGGATACCCATCCGCATCTGACGGTCCCGCAGTGAGCTGTAGAAGTTGTTCATCAGTGGGTTGCCGGCCGCACGGATGATGGCCGTGTGGAATTCGAGGTCGTGCGCGATGAAGTCGACCGGGTCGGTGTCGTTCTCCTGGAGGTCCAGGAGAATCCGGAGCCGATCCGGTACCAGGCCCGGCTGGGGCGCCACTTCGGTGACCGACCATTCCTCGACCACCCGGCGGGCCTGCATGATGGCTTCGACGTCGCTGTCGGACAACGCCGGAATGAAGGCGCCCTTGTGGGGCACGCGCCGGATGAAGCCTTCGGCCTCGAGGCGTAACAGCGCCTCGCGCACCGGGGTTCGGGAAATTCCGGAGGACGCGGCGACCTGCGCCTCGGACAGAAACATCTCCTCGTCGCGGGGCAGGGTGATGATGGTGTTCTTCAGCCACTCGTAGGCCAGCTCCGGTGCCGTTGCCCCGGAGGTCTTCGATGTCGTCATGGCTTGCCCCTTCGAGGAGAGTCAGTGGTGGACGGACGCCGGCGTTTCCAGTGTCCGGGAGATCGCCTCGTCGCCCACGGCCGCGAGATCCACGGACTGCGTTTCCCGCGCGAGAAGTGAGGCGATCAGGGAGATGACTCCCATAGCTACGAGATAGGCACCGATGGCGTATCCGGTGCCGAACCGGGTGTAGAGCGCGATCGCGATGATCGGGGCCAGCGAGCCGGCAAGGACGGACGCGAGGTTGTAGGCCAGCGACACCCCGGAGTACCGGACCTCGGTGGGAAACAGTTCGGAGAAGAACGCGCCGATCACGGCGCTGTAGGCCGCGAAGATCAGCAGTCCCACCGCCACCGCGAGGGTGATCGCCGCCGGATTCTTCGTGTCCAGCAGAGCGAAGAACACGAACGCCCACACGATGGTGGCCGCGGACGCGCCGATGTAGATCGGTCGCCGGCCGATCCGGTCGGCGAGCACGGCGAACATCGGGATCGTCACCAGGGCGACGACCATGCCGATCATGACGGCGTTCAATCCGGTGCTGCGCTCGAGTTCGAGGATCTGGGTGATGTAGGTGATGACGAACAGCGAGAAGATGTAGAAGCCGGCGTTCTCGCCGAAGCGGGTGAAGGCCGCGAGGAGGATCTGGCGCCAGTGTCCCCGGACGGCCGCGGCGAGCGGCATGCCCTTCTTCTCGGCGGTCGCGGTGTCCCGGGACTGCTCGAAAAGCGGGGTCTCCGCGACGTACAGCCGCAGCACCAGACCGATGATCACCAGCAGTGCAGACAGCCCGAAGGCGATCCGCCATCCCCAGGACAGGAACGCGTCTTCCGACAGCGTGGAGCCGAGGACAGCCAGCACCCCGGCCGCCAGCAGGTTGCCCAGCGGCGGACCGAGATTGGGCCAGGCGGACCAGAACGCCCGCCTCTTCGAATCGCCGTGTTCAGAGACCAGCAGGACTGCGCCACCCCATTCGCCACCGAGGGCGAAGCCCTGCACCAGCCGCAGAAGCACGAGGATCAACGGTGCGGCGACGCCGATGGACGCGTACGTGGGCAGGAAGGCGATGAGGAAGGTCGACACGCCCATCAGCATCAGGCTGGCGATCAGGGTGGCCCGCCTGCCTTTGACGTCCCCGTAGTGCCCGAGTACCGCGGCGCCGAGGGGGCGCGCCACGAAGCCGACGGCGTAGGTGGCGAACGCGAGCATGGTGCCCACCAGGGGATCTTCGGTGGGGAAGAACAGCTTGTTGAACACCAGCGCCGCCGCTGTTCCGTACAGGAAGAAGTCGTACCACTCGACTGCGGTACCGGCGAGGCTCGAACCTGCAATGACGGGCAGACTGGTGTGGGGTCTGCGATTGATAGATTTGTTGTTGGCGGTTGCCATAGTCGACTCCTAGGTCGAATCGTCGCTACGTGACGAACTGCACGTCCTTGCGCCTACCTCCAAGTAGGCGACTCGAACGGTCGCGCAGATGGTGCTGCCTGGGCTCGGTGGCTGCTCCAACAGCTGCCGAGCCCGCTTTTTCTTGCCTTCATCCGACTGTGAAGCCGATCACGAAGAGGCTGTGCACCAGTTGTATACGACCGGTCTACGATTCGCAAGAGGGGCAGCTGAACTCCGGGTTTCCGCCCCGCGACCGGGCAACTCTTGACGCAGGCCCGGGCGCGGCCTAGCTTAATCGAATCATATTCGATTATTTGAAGGAGGTGCCGTGGACGCCGAACTGCTCGTCGTCGGAGGCACGGTGCGCACCGGTCATCCCGACAGTCCTGTCACCGACGCGCTCGCCGTGGCCGGCGGGCGCGTGGTCGCGCTGGGGGAGCGGGCTCGTGCCATGCAGTCGAGCCGCACCAAGTTGATCGACCTGCGTGGGGGCGCGTTGTTGCCGTCGTTCGGCGACGGGCACGTCCACCCGCTGATGGGCGGGCTCGGTCTGCGCGGCGCCTCGATCCGCGACTGCGGCAGCGTCGACGAGGTCCTGCGCGAGGTGCGCCGGTGGGCGGACGAGAATCCCGGAGCCGGTTGCGTATTCGGCGACGGGGTTTCTCCGACGCTCGCCGAGGGCGGGCGCTTCGAGGCCCGGTGGCTCGACAGTGTGGTGCCGGACCGGCCGGTGGTCCTGCGCACGATGGACCATCACACCGCGTGGGTCAACAGTGCGGCGCTGCGGTGTGCCGGACTGACCCGGGACACCCCGGATCCGGCAGGCGGAGAGATCGTGCGGACCGCCGACGGTGAGCTGCTCGGCACCCTGCGTGAATGGGGAGCGATCAATCCGGTTCTCGCGCTGGTGCCGGAGGTGACCCTCGACGATCGGGTCGATGCGCTGGCGACGGTGTCGAAGATGCTGGCCGCCGCGGGCATCACGTGGGTGCAGGACGCGTGGACCGAACTCGACGACGTCGAGGTCTGGTTGACCGCCGCGGACGGCGGGAGGCTGTCGACCCGTGCCAACCTCGCGTTTCGTGCCACCCCGGAGACCTGGGAGGCCGACTTGGAGGCGTTCGTCCTGGCGCGGCGGAAGGTCGAGGAACGGGGCGGCGACGCGATCAGGGCGGGAACGGTCAAGTTCTTCGCCGACGGGGTGATCGAGGCCGGTACGGCAGCGCTTCTCGCGCCCTACACGGACTGTCCGCACTCCCACGGCATCAGCAACTGGACGACGGACGAACTGTCTCGGGCTGCGGCCGAAGTGGACCGGCTCGGGTTCCAGATCCACATCCATGCCATCGGCGACGCCGGGGTACGCATGGCGCTCGATGCGATCGAGCACGTCGACCGCAGCAACGGTCCGCGTGATCGGCGCGCCACGATCGCGCATCTGCAGTTGGTCGACGGTGACGACCTCGACCGGTTCACGTCCCTCGGGGCGGTCGCCAACTTCCAGCCGCTGTGGGCCCAGCTCGACGCCCTGATGACGGAATTGACGATTCCGCGGATCGGGGCCGAACGAAGCGCGCAGCAGTATCGCATCGGAACCCTCACCGAGCGAGGTGCACGGGTGGCCTTCGGCAGTGACTGGCCCATCACCGCCTACGAGCCGATCAAGGGAATTGCCACCGCGATTCACCGCCAGACCCCGTCCGGCGTACCGACCGAAGGATGGTTGCCGCGCGAACGCGTCGGCCTCGAACGGGCCCTCGCCGCATACTCGGCCGGCGTCGCCTATCAGGGATTCGAGGAGAACCTGTGGGGCTGCCTCCGGCCGGGAATGCGGGCCGACATGATTCAGCTGCCGGTCGACCCCTACGACCTGTCGTCCACGCAGGCGCTCAGTGAGCTTGCCGTGACCCGAACCTGGTTGGGCGGCACGCAGGTTCACTGAGGTTCGGCGCTACCGCTGCACCGCGCCGCATTCCTGCAGGAGGTGGTGAAAGCCCGCCAGCAGGGCCGCCAGGCCGAGTTCGAACGCCTGCTCGGCCCTCTCCGGGCCGCGGGGTGCGGCGGCAAGCGCCCGCGTCAGGGCGTCGTCGGTCGTCGTCGAATCCGCTTCGATCATGACCTCCGGCGCGGCCGCGTCCAGGGCGGCCCCGAGGAGAAAATTCTCCGCGGCGGTGATGACGGCCATGATGTGGTCGTCCGGGAAGCCGGCGCCGCGCAGTCCGGCCGCCGCCGAGTGGTACACCGAGAGCGAGCCGGGATCGCGCACCGTCTCGGTGGCCAGGAGGCGGATGGCGGTGGGGTGCCTGCTGAACGCTGCCCGATACGACCGGGCCCATTCGGAGAAGGCCTCATCCCAGGGCAGGCGCTCGAAGGCCGATCCGTCGATTTCCCGGACGACGCGGTGGCGAACCAGTTCGACGACGGCCGCGCGGCCTTTGGCATGGTGATAGATCGACGACACCTGCACGTTCAGGTGCCGGGCGAGGTCCGGCATTCTGAAGTCGCCGTCACGATCGACCAGTTCGAGCGCCGCCTCCGCGATGCGTTCGCGGTCCAGGCGTGCGACGCGAGGTCTGCCCATCGGTGCACCCACCTCTCCAATCGAAATTCATTCGATTATGCCCTTGTGGCGCCGGTCACAACGCTCTAGTCTAATCGAAACACATTCGATTAGAACCTCGTCGCGTATCCGCGCCCCCGGTTTCCCCGCCGCCGCGCCCTTGCCCTGACTGGAGAAGTCCCTCATGAAGAAATCCGCACCCGGACCCGCCTCCGGCACGCAGCTGGAAGGCGGCGCCCTCGGCACCTCCGGCATCGTGTTCTTCGTCGTGGCGGCCGCCGCGCCGTTGCTGGTGATGGCGGGGGTGGCTCCCCTGGCCCTGAACGTCGCGGGAATCGGGGCGCCCGGCGGGTACATCCTGGCCGGACTCGCGCTGGGCGTGTTCGCGATCGGCTTCACCGCGATGAGCAAGTACATCCACAACGCGGGAGCGTTCTACTCGTACATCTCGATCGGACTCGGCCCCCGCTGGGGCCTCGCGGCCGCGGTCCTCGCCCTCGTCTCCTACAACGCCCTCGAGATCGGGATCTTCGGCGCCCTCGGGTATTTCACCCAGTCCACCATGGCGGATCTGGTCGGACTGAATCTTCCGTGGGGACTGTGGTCGCTTATCGGCGTCGGGCTCGTCTGGTTCCTGGGGTCGCGGTCGGTCCATGTCGGCGCACGGTTCCTGATCCTGCTGCTCTCCGCTGAGACGGGGATCCTCGTCCTGCTCGCGGCCGCCGTCCTTCTCCGGGGCGGCGCCGAGGGGCTCGGCGCCGAGTCGTTCGCTCCCGCCCACGTCTTCAGCCCCGGCCTGGGTGGGGTGCTGACCCTGGCGTTCGCCGCGTTCATCGGGTTCGAAGCGACCGCCCTGTATCGGGAGGAAGCGAAAGATCCCTCCCGGACGATCCCCCGGGCGACCTACCTGGCGGTCGCATTCCTCGGCCTCTTCTACGCCTTCATGGTGTGGATCATCATCCAGGCCTTCGGCCCGGATCAGGCGCTCGCGCTCGCAGCCTCCGATCCCGCCGCCATGTACTTCGACGCCATCGAGAACTACGTCGGCGGCTGGGCGAGCACGCTCATGGAACTGCTGATCATCACGAGCATCCTCGCCAGCCTGCTCGCTTTCCACAACGCGATCACCCGCTACGCCTTCGCGCTGTCGCGCGAGCACGTACTGCCCCGGGTCCTCGGCAGACTGCACCCGGTCTACAAGTCGCCGTACGTGGCGAGCGCCGTGCAAAGTCTGCTTGCGATGGTCGTGATCGTCGGATTCGCGCTCGCCGGCGCCGACCCCTACCTTCAGCTCCTGCTCTGGGTGAATTCGCCCGGCGTCGTCGGCATCGTCGTACTCCAGGCCATGGCAGCCGCAGCCGTACTCGCATTCTTCTGGCGGGATCGCCGCGGGCATTCGGTGTGGAGGGTGCGGGTAGCGCCGGCAGCAGCCCTCGCCATGTTGAGCTATGCGACGTGGTTGATCGTGGCCAAGATGGACTTGCTCACGGCCGCGGGACCCGCCGTGAACACCGTCCTCGTCGCCGTCACACCGGTAAGCCTGGCGATCGGGCTGGTGCTCGGTGCGCGGCTCGCGCGACGCGATCCCGATCTCTTTGCCCAGCTGGGCACCACCGACGTGGACGCCGAACTGTCGGTTCCGCCCGACGAAGTGAGCAACAGTCCGATCCAGCCCCGCAAGGCCACCTAGCCGTGCCTGCGCAGAAATCGGATCAGTTCGAGGTGGACGTCCGGCGTTACCGTCGGTGGCGCGATCGACGACGAGAAGCCGAACGACACCGCGCCCGGCAGCCGAGACCGGGCAAAGAGATCGACGACATCCTCGACTTCGCCCGGGCCTGGGCACCATTCGGCGGCCCCCCGGAGGAGGAGACCCTCGTCAACTTCGGGATGTGCCAAACTCGATTCACGGAACGGCTCTGGCAAGTCATCGGCCAATTCGGCTGCGGGCGAGCCGACGAGACCGAACTGAAAAGGGTCTATCCGCAGCACGAATAGCGACGGTGCGGGTCCACGGGATCGTGATCGATAATGGTCGCATGCGGTCGCGGAGGAAGATCTTGGACGCCACGCTCGACTTGATCGCGAGTGACGGCTTCGAGGGGGTCACCATCGCGGCGGCGGCGCAGGGTGCGGGCGTCACGCGACAGACCGTGTACTCCAACTTCGGGTCGCGCGAAGAGCTGGTGTCGCAGGCGATCGCCGGTCTCGCCGTCGAGGTGCTGGGCGGGATCCACTCGCGATCGAACGCCACCGACACCACGTGCGGGTACGTCGTCGAACTCATCGTCGCGGGCCGGGCCGCCGTGCGCGCGCATCCGGTGTTGGCTACCCTGCTCCAGGCGGAACGGGGAAACCCTGTCTTCGACACGGGCATGATGTCCCGCGCGAAACCCGTAGCGCGCGAACTGCTCGCGCCCCTCGTCGAGCGCGATCCCGGCGTGGAGTCGAGCCTGGACGACATCGTGGAGATCGCACTTCGGCTGGCGCTGTCGGTCGTCCTCTTCGACGACGACGCCGTTCACACCGACGACGACCTTCGCCGGTTTCTCACCCGCTGGCTGGCGCCGGCGATGCCGTCCAGCTCGTAACTGCAGTCACAGTTACTTCTTGACACATCCCGCTCAGAGTGTCTAGTTTGAGCTCGCCTAAGAGAAATGCTCCACGCTGATCTTTCGACATCTCGCCGAGTCCGTCTGTGATCTGGGGGAAATCTGTGTCTGCACTCAATCGCCGCTCCTTTCTGGCCGGGGCCGCTGCCGCGGGGGTCGCGTTGGCGAGTCCGCGCATCGCGCAGGCCGGGACCGGAGGCCGCCGGACTACCGTGCCGCTCACCCGCGAAGATCACCGAGTCATCGTCGTCGGGTCGGGGTTCGGCGGCGGCGTCGCGGCGCTCCGGCTCGCGGAGGCCGGCGTGCCTGTTCTGGTGCTCGAGCGTGGAATACGCTGGCCCACAGGGCCGGACGCGGACACCTTTCCCCGTGCGACCGCTCCGGACAAGCGCATCCTCTGGTACCGGTCCAGTCCGCAACTGTTCGGTGAGCCGGTGGCGCTGGAGCCGTACACCGGTCTGCTCGAGGCGGTGCCCGGCGACAACATGACCGCACTGTGTGCCGCCGGCGTCGGCGGTGGTTCCCTCGTCTACCAAGGGATGACGTTGCAACCGGCCGAGGCCGTCTTCAACACGCACCTGCCCGAAGCGCTCGACTGGGCCACCATGGACCGGGTTCACTACCCGCGGGTCGCGCGGATGTTGCGGCTCGCTGTCGCCCCCGACGAGTTGATCGACAGCCCGAATTACCAGGCCGCGAGGGTGTTCGCGCAGAACGTGCAGCGCGCCGGGCTCCCGGTGTCGAAGATCCCGATGCCGATCGACTGGAACTTCGCGCTCGACGAACTCCGCGGCCGGATGAAACCCTCGTACACCAACGGCGACGGCGCCCTCGGTGTCAACAACGGCGGCAAGCACTCGGTCGACGTCACCTACATTGCTGCCGCCGAAGACACCGGCCGGGTGACGGTGGAAACCCTGCACCAGGTCACCGATGTCGAGCGAGCCGCCGACGGCCGCTGGACGGTATACGTCGACCGGATCGATACGTCCGGCAACGTACTCGAGAACAAGATCCTCACCACGAATGCCCTCGTGATGGCCGCCGGAAGCGTGGGCACCACAAAGCTGCTGGTGCGTGCCGCGTCGACGGGCCGCATCCCGGATCTGCCGGACGAACTCGGAACCGGTTGGGGAACCAACGCCGACCGAATCTATGTCTGGACGAGCCTCGAAGAAGAATTCGGCGCTCCGCAGGGCGGCCCGGTCGTCTACGGCAGTTTGAACTGGGACGACCCCGCCACCGCCGTCACGGTCATCCAGGCGTCGATGCCACCACTGTCCCTCGACGCACGCAGCACCATGCTCGTCGGTTACGGCGTCAGTGAAGGCCGTGGGAGTTTCGTGTACGACTCGGCCACCGACGACGCGGTACTGCGCTGGCCGCGGGAAGGCGACACCGTCATCCAGAACGGCCGCATCGACCCGATGGTGCGGAAGATCGCCGGGCCGGGATCCATACTCACGGACACTAATTCGCTCTTCCCCTCAACCTGGCATCCGCTCGGCGGGGCATCGATTGGCTCGGTCTGCGATCTCGAGGGCCGGGTGCTCGGCCAGCGCGGACTGTATGTGCTCGACGGTGCCCTGATGCCCGGCAACACCGCGGCATGCAACCCGTCGATGACCATCGCCGCGGTCGCCGAACGCGCCCTGGACCACCTGGTCGCCCGAGACGTCGGCACGGTGATCTGACCATGCACACCACCCCTTCTCGCCTTCGCCGCTCGCACACACCGCACGCTGTCCGGGTCGCCGTCCTCACCGTCGTCAGCTGCATAGCCGCCGTGGTCGCGCTCACTGCCGGCGCTCATCCTGCACACGCCGCCCCCGGCGACGACTTCTACACTCCGCCGGCCGAATTCGCGTCGGCTCCGGGGTCGATCATCCGCACCGAACCGATGCCGTTGTTCGCCTCGGTGCCCGGAACGGACGGCACCTGGCCGGGCAGCGGGTGATGTACACGTCGCGGCTGCAGGACGGTTCCCCGACAGCGGTCACCGGGACCTTCATCGACGCCCCGCACCAACGACCTTCCGCCCACCGCACCGGGCACCACCATCCCCAACCACTTCGGCCCCGAACTCATCGACGGCTACGACACCAACGGTGCCGTGTCCTACATCGTCGACCGGTTGAACGACACCCCGATCGCCGAGGGCTGCAGGGTGAACTGACACCGGTGGGTCTTCGATCGCGAAGACGACGCGACGCCAGGGTGGTCACGGCACGAGGCCGCGACCACCCTGGCGCTCACCGAGGGTGCGTCAGAGCGACGCGTCGGCGACAGCGCGGGAGTGCTCCAACTCGTCGGGGACGGAGAGTTCCGCCGCGAGGGCGTCGGGATCGGGGGCACCGGGCCCGAAGTGGGCGTACTTTTCGATGTGCTGGTCCAGGGACAGCGGGCTCGGGGTGCCATAGGTGAAATACGACTCCCACGGCAGCTTGGCGCCTCCGACGGCCAGTCCGGTGTCGATGTCGGACATCTGCCAGGTCTTGGTCTCGGCGTCCGGGTCCAAGTGCAGGTAGCCGGCCTCGCCGAACAGCTCGATGCGGTTGCCGCCCGGTTCGAAGACGTACAGGAACTGGCTCTGCGTGATGCCGTGCTTGTCGGGGCCGGCTTCGATCTGAATGTCGTAGTCGCGGAACATCTCCACGGCGTCGATGTTGTGCTGCCCGGTGCCGTAGAAGAACGCGAGGTGGTGCAGCTTGCCGTGCCCGCCGGTCATGTCGCGCATGCAGGCGACCTCGTGACCGAGCAGGTTCGAGCTCATCCACGCCCCGATCTCGACGTTGCCGTCGACGACCCGCTCGGTGGTCCGGAATCCGAGGTGCCGTTCGAAGGAGTCCTTCACCGCGGTCACGTCGGACGACATCAGGTTGAGGTGGTCGATGCGCTTGACGGGGATACCCTGCAGCGGCTTCTTGGACGGCCGGGTGAGGATCTTGCTCCGCAGTTCCGGGGGAGCGACGTACTTCTCGGCTTCCCACAACAGCTGCAGATTGTGCCCGTCGGGTGACTGGTACTCGAAGGTCTTGCCGTACCCGAACTGGTCTTCGCTCCACGTGCCGTCGACGTTGCCGTCTGTCAGTGACTTGGCCCGTCGCTCGAGCGCTTCGGGAGAACTCGTCCGCATCGCGGCGTGGCCCATCCCGGCCTCGGGTGCTTCGGTGATCTTCAGGCTCCACGGATACGGGTCCTCGTATCCGCGCAGGTACACCGACTGCCCTTCCCTGTGGGTCACGTACATCCCGAGGAACTTCGTGAAGAAGTCCAGCGTCTCCTGCGGCTTGGGGCTGAACAGTTCGGCACGGGCGAGGTGCGCGATGTCGAAACGAGCGTCACTCATGGCTTCTCCTGGTTTCCGACGTCCGGGCCTGCTGCACCGGTTGTGGTCGATGTCACGAGCGTGGCGGACAGGGTCCGGGGCGGTCAGCGCTTTTCGTGATAGCCGAACAGTGGTCGCGTGATGGCGCTCGCTGTCCGGCACAGCCGAATCGCCGGTCCCGGACCTGCGAATTCTTCCTAGCGTCGACCGCATCACCCCGCCTGCCCAGGGAAGGCCTAGAAGATGAGTCGATTGAAAGCCGCGATCGTCGGATCCGGGAACATCGGTACGGATCTGATGTACAAGCTGCTGCGGTCCGAGCACGTCGAACCCGTGTGCATGGTGGGCATCGACCCCGACAGCGAGGGATTGGCCCGGGCCCGCCAGGAGGGCCTCGAAGCCTCCGCCGGCGGACTCGACTGGCTGCTCGCTCAGCCGGAACTGCCGGACTTCGTCTTCGAAGCGACCTCGGCGAAGATCCACGCCGCCGCGGCGCCGCGCTACGCCGAGGCCGGGATCACCGCGATCGATCTCACCCCGGCCTCGGTCGGCCCGTACGTCGTCCCCGCGGTCAACCTCGACACGCACCTGAGCGCCCCCAACGTGAACATGGTCAGCTGCGCCGGCCAGGCCACCATTCCGATCCTCTACGCCATCAACGAGGTCGCCGACGCCTCCTACGGCGAGATCGTCGCCGCCATCGCCTCCCACAGTGCCGGCCCCGGCACCCGGCAGAACCTCAGCGAATTCAGCGAGAAGACCGGCCGCGCCCTCGCCCAGGTCGCCGGCGCCGACCGCGCCAAGGCGATCTCGGTGATCAACCCGGCCGAACCGCCGATGAACATGCGCGACACCGTCTACGCCAAGGTCCGCAACCCCGACCCGGCCGCCATCGAACGCGCCGTGGTCGACATGGTCGCCAAGGTCCAGCGGTACGTCCCCGGTTACTCGCTGCGCCTGGTCGACGTCGACGGCGACCTGGTCACCGTGATGCTCGAGGTCGTCGGCGCCGGCGACTTCCTGCCCACCTACGCCGGCAACCTCGACATCATCACCGCCGCCGCCGTCCAGGTGGCCGACGTCATGGCCCAGCAGAACCTCGTCCAGGGAGCAGCACAGTGAGTAAGAAGATCACGATCGTCGACACCACCCTGCGGGACGGCATGTCGTCCGTGTCGCACCAGTTCACCCCGCAGAACGTCGCCGACATCGCGCGCGGCCTCGACAAGGCCGGCGTGCCGACCATCGAGGTCGCGCACGGCATCGGACTCGGCGCCTCCTCGATCCAGTACGGGTTCGCCGCCGCCACCGACCCCGACTACGTGCGCGCCGCGGTCGACGCCGTCGAGAACGCCGACATCGCCGCCCTCTACGTGCCCGGCATCGCGACCCTCGCCGAACTGCAGCAGGCCATCGACGCCGGCATCAAAACGGTCCGCGTCGCGGTGCACTGCACCGAGGCCGACTGCGGGCAGCAGCCGGTCGAGTGGGCCAAGGAGCAGGGCCTGACGGTGATGACGTTCCTGATGATGAGCCACAAGCTCGACCCCCAACCCCTCGCCGAGCAGGCCGCCAAACTCGACTCGTACGGTGCCGACGTCGTCTACGTCGTCGACTCCGCCGGCGCCATGGTTCCCCGGCACGCCGGTGAACGGGTCGCCGCCCTGAGGCAGGCCATCACCGCCGACATCGGGTTCCACGCCCACAACAACCTCGGTGTCGGGATCGCCAACGCGCTGACAGCCGCGGAGAACGGGGCCACGTTCATCGACGGGTCCCTGCGCGGTCTCGGCGCCAGCGCCGGCAACGCGCAGACCGAGGTCCTCGCCGCCGCGTTCGAACGCGCCGGCTGGGACACCGGGGTCGACCTTTTCCCGCTCATCGACACCGCCGAACACATCGTCGCGCCGCTGATGAAGGAACCGCAGATCGTCGACGAGACCGCACTGGTCCTCGGCTACGCCGGTGTGTACTCCACGTTCTTCCACCCCACCAAGCGGGCCGCGAAGAAGTTCGGGGTGCCCGCCCGCGACATCCTCATGGAACTCGGTCGTCGCGGTGTCATCGGTGGTCAGGAAGACATGATCATCGACGTCGCCTCCGAACTCGCAGGCCGCACCTACGAGACCCCGGCCCCGGCCGGGGTCTGACAGGCAAGGAGCACCATGACCACGACGGAATCCGTACCCGGGGTGACCGAGGTTCGTCACCTCATCGGTGGCGACTGGGCGGCCGCCTCGGACGGGGCGACCTTCGAAACCCGTGATCCGCACGACGGTTCACTGCTCGCGACGGTCCCCCGCGGAACCGCCGACGACGGCGAGGCCGCGATCACCGCGGCCCGCACCGCATTCGATGACGGTCCGTGGCCGCGGATGTCGCCGAAGGAGCGTGCGAAGATCCTGCACGCAGTAGCCGACAAGGTCGACGAACACCGTGAGGAACTCGCGCTGATCGAGACCCGTGACGGCGGCAAGAGCATCAACCAGTCCCTGCACGCCGAGATCCCGCGGGTGGCACACAATCTGCGGTTCTTCGCCGACTATGTGTCGATGGCCGCCAACGAGGCCTACCCGGACGGCGACCTGCTCTCCTACGTTTTGTACCCACCCGCCGGGGTGGTGTCGGCGATCAGCCCGTGGAACGCGCCGCTGATGCTCGCGACGTGGAAGATCGCCCCCGCATTGGCCTTCGGCAACACCACCGTTCTCAAACCCGCACCGCAGACGCCGCTCACCGCGCACCGGTTCGCGCAACTCGCCCTCGAGGCCGGCCTTCCCGAAGGCGTGCTCAACGTGGTCCACGGATTCGGGGGCGAGGCCGTCGCCGGTCCGCTCACCGCGGACCCGAGGGTCGACCGGATCACGTTCACCGGTTCGAGCGCCACCGGCGTGCGGATCCTCCAGGCCGCCGCGGTGAACCACACCCCGGTCTCGGCGGAGATGGGCGGCAAGTCCGCGAACATCGTCTTCGACGACGCCGACCTCGACGTCGCTGTTCCGATGTCGATCCGGGCGATCTTCGGCGGCAACGGGCAGGTGTGCCTGTCCGGGTCGCGCCTGCTGGTGCAGAACTCGATCATGGGCGAGTTCCTCGACCGGTTCACCGAGGAGGCGAAGAAACTCACCGTCGGCGACCCGAAAGACCCGTCGAATTTCCTCGGCCCGCTGATCGAGCAAAGACACCTCGAGAAGGTGCACGGCTACGTCGAACTGGCCCAGGAGGAGGGCGGCAAGGTCGTGACCGGTGGGTCGCGGCTCACCGACGATGCGCGGGCGAAAGGCTTCTACTACCCGCCCACGGTGATCACCGGGCTCACCAACGACTCGCGCACCGCGCGTGAGGAGATCTTCGGGCCCGTCGAGACCGTCCTCGGGTTCGACACCGAGGACGAGGCGCTGCGCATCGCGAACGACTCGCCGTACGGGTTGGCAGGGATTCTGTTCACCGACAACCTCAACCGTGCGCACCGCATGGCCGCACGGTGGAAGGCCGGCACGGTGTGGATCAACACCTTCTTCGAGCGCGACCTCCGACTGCCGTTCGGTGGCGAAGGCAGCAGCGGCCTCGGACGCGAGGGCGGCCAGTACTCCCGCGAATTCTTCACCGAGCCCCGAGCGGTCACCATCCGCCTGCGGAGCTGATCGAACTCGTCCACCAGTGGCCGGGGCGGTACCCACCGTCCCGGCCATCGTCTTCCCGAACCGAGGAGAACTGTACTGTGACTACACCCGACCTCTGTGTCGTCGTCGGTGCGACCGGTGCGATGGGCACCGAAATCACCCTGCGACTGGCCCGCCGCGGGCTGCGAGTGCTGGCCGTGGCCCGCAGAGGCGACGAACTCGAGAAGCTCGCGATCTCCGACGACCTGATCACGCCGTGCGTGGCCGACATCGCCGACGACACTGCAATCGACACGATCTCTGCGTGTATCGACTCGCCCGTTCGGATGGCGCTGTTCGCCGCCGGCCTCCCGGTGCGGGGTTCCGTCGACACGATTCCACCAGGCGATCTGGCCGTGGCGACGAACATCAAGGTGGGCGGGCTCGTCCGCCTCCTGCACGCCGTCCGCGACCATCTCGTCGACGGCTCCCGCTTCGTCACCATCGCCGGCTCCCTCGGTCTCGAACCGGGTCCGCTCGATGCGGCGCCCGGCACGGCGAACGCGGCGGTCTTCAACCTCATGCGCCAACTCAGTGCCCTCTACGGGCCGAAGGGTGTCACCACCCACACGATCGCTCCCGGACCGGTGGACACTCCGAGGCTGCGTGCCTTCGTCGAAACCGAATCCGCCGAAACCGGGCAGGATCCGGAGAAGATCTGGAACCGCTACCGCGCCAAGACCAGCCTCGGTCGGCTGCCGACGCTCCAGGAGATCGGCTGGATCGTCGAGACCCTGCTCGCTCCGGAGGCCGCGGTGCTGCACGGCTCGGTGATCAACGTCGATGCCGGAACCCGCCACGGAATCCACTGACCGACTCCCGAAAAGGATTGTCACCTATGCCTGTCGCCCATTTCCACCTCGTTGACGGTGCCTACACCGCCGAGCAGCACCGAGAACTGCTCACCGCCGCGAGTCGGTGCTACTCCGAGGTTCTCGACTCACCGATGGACCGCGTAAGGGCGTTCATCGTGCGATACCGGCCCGACGATGTCGCCGTCGCGGGAACCACCGTTACAGACGGCGCGCCCGCGGCGCCCTATTTCACGGCGATCGTGCTCGCCGGACGCCCCGCCTCGCAACGTCAGGAACTTGCGGCGCGGTTCACCGATCTGATCGTCGACATCCTCGGTGCGCAGCGTGCGCTCGTGCGCGGACAGATCATCGAAGTCGACCCGGCGAACTGGACGATCGCGGGGACCGCGGCCGCCACGACCCGTGCCGGTGAGATCGCGGCTCGTGCCCAGGCCGTGCCCTGAGTGCACCACACATACGTATGGGCGGCCGCGACATTCGTCGCGGCCGCCCAGCCGTCGGCACTCGGTTCAGAACCCCCAGGGCTCGTCGCGCCCGAGGAGTTCCAGCGACCGGAAACTGCCGGTGTAGAAGACGAGCGGGTGCCCGTCGTCGTACCAGAGTTGCTCGACCCGGCCCACGTGCAGCGTGTGGTCGCCCGCGGGGTGCGAGGCGACCACGGTGCACGCGAGATGCACCAGAGCGCCTTCGAGGAGCGGCACGCCCCTGCGCCACACGAACCGAACCCGATCCGGTTCGTGTGCCGCGCCCGCGAAGTGCAACGACACAGGTTCCTGGTCTCCGGCGAGAATCGAAACGCCGTACGTCCCGGTCTCTCTGATCTTCGTGTCCATCTTCGCGCGTGTGGAGATGGACACGAGCACCAGCGGTGGGTCCAGCGACACCGAGGTGAACGCATTGGCGGTCATCCCGTGCACCGAGTCCTCGTCCTCACATTCGGCGGTGGTCACGATGGTGACACCGCTGGCGAACCGTCCCAGCGCCTTCCGCAGGTGTAGCGGCGTCACCTCGGGATCGAGTTCGCCCACTGTCTCGGTCATGGCTGCGCTCCTCGTCGTCGGTTCCACTCAGCCCCGGACGATCCTCAGATCGTCGTTGCCGATCAGGTCGGGCCGGGTCCAGCCGTCCACGTCGTACTCGGACATGCACTGTTCGGCGAATCCCTTGAGCGCCAGATCCTGTCCGGTCGCCTGGTAGGCGAACAACGTCTGGAAGCGGACGGCCTCGTGATCGCCGCCGTAATTGCGCTCGTAGAGTTCGTGCCGCCCACCGAACTCGGTGCCGACGGCGTCCCACAGCAACTTGAGCAACTGGACGCGGTCGATCGCGGCGACGCCGTTCGATCCGCGGACATACTGGTCGAGGTAGGGACGCATGGCCGGGTTCGCCCAGTCGCTCGCATGGGAGTTCAGGTAGATCAGCCCGCTGCCCAGCACCTGCTGGATGATCTCCTTGACCCGCGGGTACCCCACACCCATGAAGGTGCGATAGGCGAGACCGTAGTTCAGGTTCGGTTGGACGGCGCCGTTCACCCACTGTTCGGGTGACTTGGCCATCGCGTCGGACAGCCCCCAGAACATGTCGCGCCAGTTGAGGATCTCCCCGATCTGCATCTGCACACCGCGGAATCCCGCGGAGCCGGTCATTTCCACACCCTTCATCACACAGCCGGCGATGAAGTCGAGCTTCACCGCGAGCCGAGCGCATCCGTGGAACATGAAGCGGGAGAGAAATCCCGACTTCATGACGAAGCCGTTCGCGGTGTCGGTGTCGTAGGCGAAGACGTTCTCCCACGGCACCAGCACCCGGTCGAACACCATGATCGCGTCGTTCTCGTCGAACCTGCTCGACAACGGATAGTCGAACGGCGTGCCCATCACCGCAGCGTTCATCTCGTAGGAGGTGCGGCAGAACAACTTCAGTCCTGGCGAATCCATCGGCACCGTGAAGATCAGGCCGTATTCCTTCTTGCGCAGCGGCAGTCCGTAGTGGGCGATGAAATTCGCGTTAGTGATCGCCGATCCCGTCGCGACGACCTTCGCGCCGGACACGATCAGACCCGCATCGGTCTCCTCGACGACGTGCACGCACACGTCGGCGGTTTCGTCGGCCGGCTTGTCGCGGTCGATCGGCGGATTGACGATGGCGTGGTTGAGGTAGAGCATCCGCTCCTGCGCGTGCTTGTACCAGCGCAGGGCGTTGTCGCGGTACGGGCCGTAGAAGTCGGCGTTGGCTCCCAGCGTGCCGAGGAACGAGGCCTTGTAGTCGGGCGACCGGCCCAGCCAGCCGTACACCTCACGCTGCCAGGCCACGATCGCGTCACGGGAGAGCACCAGGTCGTCCGCACTACGAGCGGTCTTGAAGAAGGGGTGCGTGAAGCCGCCGTTTCCGGTATCGGTGGGCACCGCCAGCACGCCCTTCGCCTCCGGCTGGTGCAGTGCGTCATACATCCGCGCCACCGACCGCGCCGAGTTACGGAAAGCCGGATGGGTGGTGACGTCGTCGACGCGCTCCCCGCGGAAGTAGACCTCGCGGCCGTCGCGCAGCGACTTGAGGTACTCGTCGCCCGTCATGGGCCGGACGTCGTTCGGAACTCCGACGCGATCGTCGACGAATGCTGATGTGGTCATGGAGTCACTCCTGGTCTCGTTGGGCAGGAACCTGTTTCGGAAGGCGAGGACGTCGGCGCGCCTCGGTCACCGCTGTCGGTGTCGTACTCGACGGGGTGGGGTATATTGACCCGAACGCCAAGTTCCTGTGATCTGGAACACTATTAGGCGGAGGTGTGGTGGAACATGGCTGAGCGCGAACAATCGAATGACTCCGCGCGCACCGACGTGCCCGCGATCGTCTCTCTGCGAACACGGGAGCTCGATACCGGGGAGGGCCGTATGCAGTGGGCGAGCACGCTGGAGCGGCTCTACTGCGAGACGGACGTGGCGTGGCCGGAGCCTCGGCGTCACTTCGACGCGGAGTGGGGCGGGCGGCCGTTCGGTGATCTGCATGTCAGCACGATCCGGGCCGACGCGCACACCGTCGTCCGATCGCCGGCGATGATCCAGTCCGATTCGGGGGAGGGGTATTTGGTCTGCCTCGTCACGGACGGAAGCGTGGAGGTCCGGCAGTCCGGCCGGGCCACGGTGGTGGAGCCGGGTTCCTTCGCGCTCCTCGACTGCGCCGCACCGTTCGTGTTCCACTCACCCGCCCCGTTCCGACAGGTCGTGGTTCGATCCCCCCGCGAGGTGCTCACGTCGCGCCTTCCGGGACGAATCGTCGAACACGGCACGGCGCGCTCGATTCACGGCGACACCGGGGCTGGCGGACTGGTCGGTCGGTTGTTCGTCGATATCGCGGACATGGACGCGCCGATGTCGCAAGGTGCTGCCGTGTCCTTCGCATCCTCCGCCGTCGACATGCTTGCCACGGCCCTGACCGAGGGCCTGTTGGCGACCAGCGCTGCAGACCTGCACCGCACGGAGGACCTCAGGCGAGTTCAGCGGGTGATCGAACAGAATCTCCACGACGCCGACATCACGCTGTCGGACATCGCCGCGGCAGCGGGTATGTCGCTGCGCACCGTGCACAAGTTGTTCAATGCGGAAGGCACCACGACGCGGGCCTGGCTGTACCAGGCCCGCCTCGAGGCTGCGCGAAAGTACCTGCTCACCACGGATCTGTCCGTTGCCGACGTCAGCGAGTGCGCCGGCTTCCGCGACGTGTCCCATTTCAGTCGGTTGTTCCGCAGCACCTTCGGCTCGAGCCCCGGCCTGTACCGGAAGGAGCACGCGCGCAGAGTTTCGTGATGTGCTGCGCCAACAAGTACGGTCAGGGAAGAACGGTGTCCTCGTTGCTGAAGAGCATCGTGACACCACCGGTGGCGAAGTTCGCGAGATCTCCGGCGGCCGTCTGCCCAGCCGGTGACGACAGAGCCTGCGCGGCGGCATCCTTGGAGTCGAAGAACAACTCGGCGAGCGCGTACGCCGCGGGAGTAGTGCCGTCGAGGGTCTCACACTTGCCGGCGGCGAATCGGACGACCCCGGGCACCTGCCGGACCAGCGGCAGGTGTTTTGTGGCGTAGTACTCGTCGAATTCCGCCGGGTCGGTCGGCGGGTTGTAAATGATGCTCACTCGGTACATGAGATTCCTGTTCTCGGCGTCGTAGGTCGGGTTGGGGGACAGTGGGATCACACGGCCTCGGCCGCCGGCCGCGGAGCGTTCACGGTGAACTCCTCCTTGAAGATCAACCGCGGCGACATGCGGCGGCGTTTCAAGGCCTTGACGGCGGCGACGACCATCGCGGGCGGTCCGCACAGGTATGCGCTGTGGCCACGGCAACTGGCGAAGTCACCCAGCACGGCGTCGGTGACCATTCCCGTTGCCCCGTCCCAGTTCTCCTCACTGAGGACCGGATGATAGTGGAATCGGGAATCGGTCGCCTCCATCGCGCGGAAGCACTCGACGTCGTAGAGGTCGGCTTCCCGGCGACCACCGTGGTAGAGGTGAATCGCCGGTAGCAGATCGTGGTCCAGTGCATGCCGGACAATCGATTTGAGCGGTGCGAGCCCGGTGCCTCCGCCGATCAGGATGGCCGGCTCCTCCCGGGGTTCGACGACACCGAACTGGCCGAGCGGTCCACGCATATCGATGCGGTCACCCACCGCGAGTGAGTCGAAGATCCAGCCCTCGGTGGCGAGGCCGCCCGCCGTATTCCGGACGTGGAACTCGAGCAGCCGTTGCTCGGACGGCGGGTTCGCCATCGAATACTGGCGCGCGACACCGGAGCCCGGCACGATCAGTTCGGCGTACTGACCGGCGTCGAACTCCATCGGTTCGTCGAGTTCGACGACGAGCCTGCGGGTCTGCCGAGCGATGTCGGACAGTTCCCGTACTGTGCCTGTGTAGTCGCGGAGGGGGTGCATCGGCCGGCCGGGGTCGGCGTCGTTCACGGGGGCGATGGTCAGGTCTCCGTGCGGTTTCGACTGGCAGGCCAGCGCGAGTCCCGACGAGCGTTCGTCGGCGGAGAGGATGGTCTCGTCGGCGGCGCCGTGGTCGACCTCCCCGCAGAGAACCCGGATCTTGCACGTGCCACAGGTCCCCTGTGAACAGGCGTGCGGAAGCCAGCGATTCGCCCGCAAGGCGGCTTCCAGGACCGACGTGCCGGGTGCGACCGGGAACGCCCCGTCCTGCCCCGACACCGTCACCATACGGTCCATCGGTCAGACCTCCCAGGTGACGTGCAGGCCCTGCGGTCCGCGGAACGTCCATCCCCAGAACTGCGGGGCGCGGTCGGGATCGGGCTCGATGTTCGGGATCGTCTCGAACAGTGCCTCGAGTGCGATCCGCACGATCGCGGTACCGAGATACGTTCCGGCGCAAGCATGGTTTCCCGCTCCGAACGCCAGATGCGGCATGATGGGCCGGTCGATCTCGTAGGCCTCCGCGTTCTCCCAGACGGACTCGTCTCGATTGGCCGAACCGTATGCCAGCATGACCGGTGTTCCCGTCGGCAGGTCGATGCCGCCGATGGTGACATCGCGGCCCGCGACCTTCACCGCGGCACTCCAGATCGGGGCCACCCAGCGCGCGCCCTCGTTGACGGCGCGCGGAATGAGTGTGGGGTCGTCGATGACGCGTTCGAGCTGGTCGGGGTGCTGGAATAGCCCTGCCAGGGTGGTCGTCATGACGTGCCCGGGCTCCTGAAGGGCGCCGAGCAGGAACACGTAGATGTTCGGGTAGATCTCGGACCGGTCGCGGACCTGGCCGTCGGGCATCCCGTCGTGCAGCCAGTGCGAGATCAGGGTGTGGTCGGGATGTTCGGTCCAGTGGTCGAGCATCGGGCCGACAGCGGCGACGATCTCGGCCTTCACCCGGTCACCGGCCTCGAACGGCCCGGGATTGGCGAAGTTTCCGTTCTCGTCGACTTCCGCGTTCCCGTACGACTGCGCCAGCGTCTCGAACCAGCGCACCAATGTCTCCGAAGGGATTTCGGTGAGACCCATCAGGTCCCCAACCGAACGCACACTGATCGGCGCGAAGTAGGCCTCCTGGATGTCTGCGGCACCCAGATCCTCGATCCCTTCCAGGAGGCTGCGCGCCTGCGGCCGGACCAGCGCTTCTACATAGGAGTCCACTGCACTGGGCCGCAATTGGGGATCGATCCATTCACGAATTTTCTCGTGCTGTTCACCGTTGGCGGCGAGTACGGTACCTTTCCCGAAGGTTCGTCCACCCGAGGGCGCGATCACCGTGGACCAGGTCTCGGAATCCTGCGCGATCTGCAGACAGAGGTCGCGCGACGCCACGACGTGCATCCCTACCGCGGGTACGAACGCAACCGGGGCCTCGCGCCGGAGCCGGTCGTAGATCGGGTTCGGATCGCGGTCGAGTTCCTCCATGGTGATCGATTCGATCCACGTGGTGCTGGTGGTCATGGCGCTGTCTCCTCTGAAGTCGTTCGCAAGATTCGAAGTGAGCGCGGCCCGGAGCCTTTCGGGGATCGTCCGCGCGGGGAGTGCCTGTGATCTGGAACACTATGATGCGGAGGTGCGATCGAACATGACCGACAGTGCACAGAAGGATGACTCCGCCTGCACCGACAGCGCCGCGTCGATGGTGCTGAGTACGCGCGAGCTGGAGTCGACCGAAGGGCGCGTGCGCTGGGCGGACACCCTCGACTCCACCTACTGCGAGATGGACGTCGACTGGCCCGACAGACACGCCCGGTTCGCCGCGGAATTGACGGTGCGGCCCTTCGGGGACCTGACCGTGAGTGTGGTGCACGCAGACCCGCACACGGTCGTGCGCACGCCCGAGATGATCCGGTCCGACCCCAACGACGACTACCTGCTGTGTCTGATCACTCGGGGGACGGCCACCCTCCAGCAGCATTCGCGGAGTGCGACCCTCGAGCAGGGAGCATTCGGGATCCTGGACTCGGCCGCACCCTTCGTCGTGGACGGCCGGACGGAATTCGAGCAGGTCGTCCTGCGTGCACCCCGCCAACTATTGATCTCCCGGCTTTCCGCCGAGGCCATGGAGGGCGTCGCCGGGCTGGGGATCTCCGGGCAGACCGGGATGGGCGGCCTCGTCTCCCGTTTTCTCGTCGACATGGCAACGACCGACGCCCGGTTGTCGGTGGGGTCTTCGGCATCCGTGGCCGCGTCCGCGGTCGAGCTGCTCACCTCTGTCCTCACCGAGCAGGCGCGCCCCCTGACCGCGACGAAACGGGTCCACCACGACGACCTCCGGACGGTGCAGCAGACGATGACGCGGTACCTGCACGACCCCGACCACTCGACGGCCGAGATCGGTGTCGAACTCGGAATGTCCCTGCGCTACATCCACAAACTGTTCAGCTTGACCGGCACCACCCCACGCACATGGCTGTACCAATTGCGCCTCGACCGCGCCCGAGGGCAGCTCCTCGACACCGACTCGACCGTCGCCGAGATCAGCGACCGTGTCGGTTACCGCGACGTCTCACACTTCAGCCGCGCATTCCGCAAGCGGTTCGGCGTCAGCCCCGCGCATTTCCGTGAACAGAACAGCGGGAAAGGCGGTTCACGTACGGACCGTTAGGTTTTCTTCGCTCTAGCCGGTGTGGTCGCGCCCGAAGATCTGACGCGCCAGCACCCACCGTTGGATCTCGTTGGCTCCCTCGTAGATCTCGCCGATCTTGCTGTCGCGGTAGATGGCCTCCACCGGACCCTCGGTGTCGTCGGCGCCGAGCGACCGGACGAAGCCGAGTCCGCCGAAGGCCTGCACGGCATCTCGGGCGATCCGCGAGGCCAGGTCCGTGCCCCGCAGTTTCGCCATCACCGCCTCGGGTTCGGGGAATCGCTCGCCGGCGTCGAGCCGCAGTGCCGCTTTGAGATACAGGCTGCGGGCGGACTCCAGATCCGCGGCGTAGTCAGCCATCACGAACTGCCAGTGCTGTTTCGAGGCGAGCGAACCCCCGAAGGCGTGCCGCGACTTCAGATGGGCGACAGTCCGATCGAATGCGGCCTGCGCCATTCCGACGCCCGCGGCACCGATCCCGATGCGCCCGTAGGTGAGGGTCTGCAGCGCGAGGCGCAGTCCACCCCCGACCCGTCCGAGCACCGAATCCGGCCCGAGGCGGACGTCGTCGAGATTGACATCGGCGGTGATCTGCCCGCGGTTCCCCAGTTTTCGGTCGGGGGTTCCGATCGTGACGCCCGACGCGTGGGTGGGCACGATGAAGGTCGTGAGGTCGTCACCGGTGCGTGCGAGCACCACCACCACACAAGCGACGACGGAGTTGGTGATCCACCGTTTCCGGCCGCGGAGGATCCAGCCGTCACCGTCCGGGGTCGCTTCGGTGGACACGGCGTCGGGGGACAGGTCGCTGGACGCACCCGGTTCGCTGGTCGCGAAGGCTCCCACGATCTCCCCCTCGACGAGGGGCCGCAGCCAGCGGCGTCGCTGCTCGTCGGTGCCCTGGTCGAGCGCGGTGCCCGCCAGGATGCAGTGCACGTCGTAGATGGCCGCGACGCTGTTGGAGTAATACGCCAATTCCTCCACCGCGACTGCGGTCGCGGTGGCGCGATGCGACAGACCGTCGCCGCCGACGTCGGGCGGGAACGGGATCCGGAACAGTCCCTCCGCCGCCATCGATTCGAACGCGTCACGTGGGAAGCCGTCGAGCCGCTCGTCGCCGCCGGCGATGCGATGCGCGACGGGCTCGATCGCCCGGGTGGCGAAGTCGCGCACCCGCAGACGAAGGTCGCGAACCTCGTTCGGGGACAACAGGTCATGATACAACTCGTCGGACATGCGCGCGACGGCGGGCGAGGCGGGCGCTGCCTCCGCGACGAGGGTGACGGGACTGTTGGGGGGCATCGGATCTCCTGAGACGGACGGCATGCGTGCCTTCCCTGTGTAACCCGGGTCCGGTTTTCGCCTCGACGTCGAATCGCAATGCCCGACTCCTCAGGTGCCGACGTCGGCGGCCGTTCCGGATATCCGGATGTTCGCCGCTTCCTCCCGCTCGGCGAGCGTGACGTCGCCGGCCGCGAAGTGCGTCTTCGGTGTCTCGCGCAGGATCACACGGACGTTCGCGACGGGCGTCCCCACCGCCCGGTGAGCGGCGTGGGTGAGCTCGTGGATCAGCAGGCGCAGTTCCTCGGGGCTGCGGCCCTCGGCGATGGTGACCTCGATGATCGGCATCAGCGACCTCCCGCCACGGTGATCGTGCCCAGATTCGTGAAGTGCGCCGCAATCCGCGCGCCCGGCTCCACCGGCACCGCGTCGGTCATCCCTCCCGTGAGCACCACCCAGCCGGCCTCGATGGCGTGGCCCCGTTCGGCGAGCGTGTTGGCGGCGAACGCCAGCGCTTCGGCCGGATGTCCGTGTACCGCAGCACCGGTCGCCGAATCGACGATTTCGCCGTCGACCTCGAGCAGGCACGCCTCGAGCGCAAGGTCGAGATCTTCGGGCCGCCGGCTGATCGGCCCGGTGACGTAGCGTCCGGACGAGTTGTTGTCGGCCACCGCGTCCATCATCGAGAACTTGTAGCCCGAGAACCGGCTGTCGATGATCTCGATCGCGCCCACGACGTGATCCACGGCGGCCAAGGCGGTCGCTGCGCTGATGCCCGGACCTTCGAGTCGGCGTCCCATGACGAACGCGATCTCCGGTTCGGCCCGCGCCTGGATCAGGCGGTCGCGGGGCACGGTCTCCCCGATCGGGAGGATCATCCGGTCGGTCAGCCACGCGGTCGACGGTGCGTCGACACCGACCTGACGCTGCTTGGCCTTCGAGGTGACCCCCAGTTTCACGCCGGTGACCTTCTCACCGCGCGCCACCCGGATGCCGAGGGCGATGTCCTGCGCGGCGTAGGCCGTTGCGAGGTCGAGGCTCTCCCACTCAGCTTTGATGGACGTCTGGGCCGTGGCACTTTCTTCCGCCTGTAAAAGTCGCTCCGCCACGAGTGCTGCGCTCCATGCGTCGGTACCCATCACTGTTCCTCCTTGGTGCCGAGGACGGCTGTCACACTGCCGAGCCCGCTGATCTGCGCGACGATCGAATCGCCCGGATTCACCGGAAATGCCTTGGTCATCGAGCCGGGAAGCACGACATGGCCCGGTTCGAGTGTCACGCCCATCGGGCCGACAGTGTTCGCCAGCCAGACGAGCGCGTTGAGCGGCGAGCCGAGAACGGCACCGCCCGCGCCGGTCGCGACGAGTTCACCGCCGATGTGGAGGGTGCACCCCGCCAGTTGCAGGTCCGCCGCGTCGAGCGCGACCGGTCGGCTGCCCAGGATGACGCCGCCCGACGACGCATTGTCGGCGATGGTGTCGAAGATGCCGATCTTCCAGTCCCGGATCCGCGAGTCGACGATCTCCAGTGCGGGAAGGACGAAGTCGACCGCCCGGACCGCCTCGGCGACGGTGACACCCGGTCCGGACAGAGGCCGGCCCAGCACGAACGCGATCTCGGGCTCGATCCGCGGCTGGAGGAACCGCCCCGCCGGTATGGGCTGGTGCTCGAGATGGAACATGCTCGCGGTCAGATGTCCGAAGTCGGGTTGGTTCACCCCCATCTGCCGCTGAATGGCCCGCGACGCGAGGCCCACCTTGTGCCCCTTCACGACGTCGCCGCCGAGCGTCCACTCCTCGACCTGCACTTGCTGAATGCGATAAGCGAGTTCGATCGACGCGTCGGGATGCTCCGGGGTCAGCGGGTCGATCGGTTCGCCCGTCCGGTACACCTCCAGCAACCGGTCGGCGGCCTTACGTGCGACGGTATCCATGGCACCTCTGCTCTGTGTCATTCGGTTCGGACTTCGGGTGACGGGACGTCAGGAGGCCAGCGCAGGCCGGCCCGATTCGGGAACGTCCCTGGTCGTGGTGGGTGTGGCGTGGTTCGTGTTCGCGACCGCGTGCGAGACGTCGCGGGCTGCCGCCATGACGGCACGGGTGAACTCGACGCGGCGGGGCACGAAACGGCTGACCGGGATGCTCATGCTCACCGCGGCCACCACGGAACCCATGTCGTCACGCACCGGCGCGGCGACGCAGTGGACCTCCGAGACGGCTTCACCGAGGTCGTAGGCGTGGCCGGCAGACCGCGCCACCGACAACGCGTCGAGCAGCGCCCCGGCATTCGTGATCGTCGACGGCGTGTGCCTGCGCAACTGGCGACCGGCCAGGTACCGGTGCAGTTCGTTCTCCTCGAGGCTCGCCAGGAGGACCTTGCCCACCGCTGTGCAGTGTGCTTCGAGACGGGCGCCGACGCGTGCACCCTGCACGGTGATGTTGTGCGTACCGACCACCTTGTCGACGTACAGCACGTGCCACCGTTCCATCACCGCGAGGTGACTGGTTTCGCCGTACCGCTCGACGAGGTTCTCGATGACCGGCGCGGCGCAGGACCGCACGTCGACGGTGCCCCGCAGGGTTTCGCCGAGTTCGATCACCCGCCACCCGATCCGGTAGCGACCACGCGTGCGGCACTGGAGCAGTCCGGTCTCGACGAGACTCGACAGCAAGGCGTGCGCACTCGATCGGGGGACGTCGATGGCAGCGGCGACCTCGGAGACCCCCCATTCCGGTTGCGCTGCGGTGAACAGGTCCAGCACCGGCCCGATCTTCTGGACCGTCTGCAGTGTCGCCACGGTGTCCGTCCTTTCTTCCCACGGCTCCGCGGGAAGCGAACGTGCACCTCGCTGAGCGTCTGTGATCTGAAACACTAGGAAGAACGCGGCCACCACACCATGACCACCAGCGCATGAATGGATGACTGCACGCGCACCACCCGCGATGGGGCGGTTAGCCAAATTCCCGAACCCGGGAATCTCCCCGATCAGAGGTCGTAGTCAACGACGACCGGAGCGTGATCACTCATCCGCCGGTCGGCCGCAGACTCCCGGTCGGTGCCGGCCGGCGACCGCAGCCTGTGCCAGGCGCGGCGTCGCGAGGTAGTAGTCGATGCGCCACCCGGTGTCGTTCACGAACGACTGCCCCAGTCACGACCACCACGAGTACGGACCGTCGACGCCAGGATGGTGCTGCCGGACCACGTCGACGAGAGTGCGCGGCGACAGGATGGAGTCGAACCACTCACGCTCCAGGTCGTCCACGGTGAGGACATCCGCCGGCCGTTGGGGCCGCTGCTACCCGAGGGAGGCCGTCGTCAGATCGCTGCGCCTGCAGACCCGAACCCCGGCGTCCTTCGGCGGGGTCAAGGAATTCGTGGCCGGTGTCCGGCTGACGGCAGAGGACGACGAACGTGACGGCTGGCGTGGACGTGAGGTCAGTGCCGCTCGCCCCATGTCACAACAGTTCAATCTGATTGCTCGGCGGTGACATTGGGCGACGGGCGACAGGCGGAGGGCATCGAGGTCCACGACGGCTGAGCTACGGTCTGCTTATGGACGACGAGCACGCAGTGGGCACGACCGGGCGGTCCGGTGCGGTATGAAGGTGGACTGCCGGGACTGATCGCGCGCGCCCGCGTGCTCGCCGACTCGGGCACGCGCCGCATTCTCGGTATCGCCGGACCGCCCGGCTCGGGTAAGAGCACCGTCGCCGCGGCGGTGCTCGCGGCGCTGGGACCGTCCGCGGTGGTGGTGCCGATGGACGGATTCCACCTGGCGGGTGCGGAACTGGTCCGCCTCGGCCGGGCCGGGCGCAAGGGCGCACCCGACACGTTCGACGCCGCCGGCTACGTGGCGCTGCTGCGCCGGATACGTGAACCCGACGGCGAGACGGTGTACGCCCCGGAGTTCCACCGCGACGTCGAGGAGTCCTACGCCGGGTCGATCGCCGTCCCGCCGGACGTGCCGCTGGTGATCACCGAGGGAAACTACCTGCTCCTCGACGAGCAGCCGTGGGCGAGGGTGCGCGACCTGCTCGACGAGGCATGGTTCCTCGCCCCGGACGACGAGGAGCGCGTCGCCCGGCTCGTCGAGCGGCACATCCGGTTCGGCAAGTCGCCCGGCGATGCGCGAGAGTGGGTGCGGCGCAGCGACGAACGCAATACCGCGTTGGTCGCGCCCGGCCGTGCCCGCGCCGACGTCGTCGTGCTCGGTGACCCCGTGTGATCGGTTTCAGGCCGGGTACTCGATCGGTTCCATCCGGCCGCTGGTGAGTGAGCGGGTCGCGGCCTCGGCGATCGCCTGCGCCTTCAACCCCTCCGTCAGGGTCGGGCCGATCGCGGCACCGTTCTCCAGTGCGTCGACGAAGTGGTCGAGCGCGGTGCGGTAGCTGCCTCTGATCCGTTCGAACCATCCCGCGTGCAAGCCGTCGTCGACCACGCGGCCCGCGCTGTACCGGGAGACGGATCCGGCGCGCTGCCGTCGCGCCTCTACCATGCCCGTCGAACCGAGCACCTCGATGCGTTCGTCGTAGCCGTAGCCGATCCTCCGGGTGCAGTCGATCTGGACGAGCGCGCCGCCGGGCAGACGCAGGGTGACCGCCGACGTGTCGACGTCGCCGTACTCGGCGAGGCGGGGTTCGGCGAGCGTGGAACCGGTCGCGAAGACGGACTCGGGGTCGAGCCCGGAGATCCACCGGGCCAGGTCGAAGAAGTGGACGGTCTGGTCACGCATCTGCCCGCCCGAGACCGCGATGTACTCGAGCGGCGGCATCGCCGGACCGCGGCTGGTCATCTGGATCAGCTCGACCGAACCGATCTCGCCGGACGCGACCACCCGCTGCAGTTCGGCGTAGTCGCGGTCGAAGCGGCGGTTGAAATCGACCATCGCCCGCAACGAGCGGGTCTCGGCGAAGCGCACGATGTCGACGGCGTGCGCGAGATCGAGATCGATCGGCTTCTCGCACAGGGCCGGGATCCCCGCCGTCGCCGCGGCGCGAAGGTGCTCGGCGTGCGTGTTGCTGGACGACGCGATGAAAACGGCGTCGATTGCCGTGGGGTCGAAGACTTCCGCGAGATCGGTGGTCGCACGGCTGCCGTGCCGCTTGGCGAGGTCGGTCGCGCGAGCGAGGTCGATGTCGAAGACGAGGGCCAGGTCGACATCGGGGTGCGCGGCGAGGTTGTCGCCGTGCACTCCGCCGATGAATCCGGCGCCGATGAGGGCGAATCGTTGCATGTCAGATACCGACCTTGTCGTGTGCGAAAGCGGGAACGACCCAGGCGGAGTCGGCGGCGTGGGAGGCGGCCGTCGCCTCGACGAACTGGACGCCTATCAGCCCGTCGCGTCCGGTGGGGAAGGACAGATCGCGGAGGGTGGTGGGGGTGTCGTCGCGGCGGGCGCGGAGTTCGTCCGCGAGATCGCGGTAGAAGTTCGCGAACGCCTCGAGGAAGCCTTCGGGATGTCCCAGGCCGGGACGGGTGAGCCTGCCGGCGTCCTCGGACAGCGTGCGCATGCCCTGCGCGAGGGTCGTCGTGCCGCCGTCGAGGTCGCGCACCGTCAGGTGGTGAGGGTCCTCGTGCCGCCACTCGATGCTCGCGGTGTCGCCGAACACCCGGATCCGCAGGCCGTGCTCGTTGCCGGTGGCGGCCATGCTCGCCCACAGTGTCGCGGGTGCCCCGTTGGAGAGGGTGAGGCGGACGGTGGCGTTGTCGAACACCCGCCGCCCGGGGACGAGGGTGTCCAGTTCGGCCGACACCCGGGTGGCTTCGAGTCCGGTGACGTACCGCAGGAGGTGGAAGGCGTGGGTGCCGAGATCGCCGACGACGCTGGGGAATCCCGCGATGCCCGGGTCGGTACGCCATCGTGCCTGCCGGTGCTCGCCGAGTTCGACGGGTACCGCGGCCCACCCGGACGCGTGCTCGACCGCGGCGAATCGGATCCGGCCGAGGTCGCCGTCGCGCACCATCCGGGCCGCGTGCCTGACCATCGCGTACGCCGAATAGCAGTGCGGGACGGCGAGAATTGCACCGGAGGACTCGGCGATCGCGACCAGTTCCGCAGCCGACGCCGAGTCGGGCGTGAGGGGCTTCTCGCACACCACCGAGATGCCCGCCTCCAGGAACGTGCGCGCGATGTCGAAGTGGCTGTCGTTCGGCGTGGTCACGGCGACCACGTCGACGCCGTCCTCGCGGGCGGATTCCCGTTCCGCCATCTCCCGGTAGTCGCGATAGATGCGCTCGGCCGGCACACCGAGGCTCTCGGCGATCCGCGCCGACGATGCGCCGTCCCGCCCGAAGACCCCCGCGTGCAGGTCGTACCGGTCGTCGAGACGCATCGCGTAGCGGTGGGTCTTGCCGATGTCGGCGCCCTGCCCGCCGCCGACCATGCCCGCGACCAGTCGCAGGCTCCCTTGCTTGCTCAACTCGGCTCCTACTGAGGGGTTTTGACCGCGAGGACCGGGATCGGGGATTGCAGGATGAGGCGCTGGCTCACGCTGCCGAGAAGCGCCTTGCCGACCGCGCTGCGGCGTTTGACGCCGATCACGAGGCGTTCGATGTCGGGTCGTTCGTCGAGCAGGTCGAGCACGGCGGTCGCGGGATCGCGGTCTCCACGGCCGATCCGGTCGAGGACGGTCACGCCGTCGTCCGCGAGCGTGTGCACGTCTTCGGGTTCGGTGAGGGAGAGGTTCACCACCAGGAGCTCGGTACCCAGCATCGCGGCTTCCTTCTTGCCGGCGAGGAGGGCGTGTGATCCTTCGGAGGAGTCGGTCACGGCTACGAGCAATGTCATGGGTTCAACCTTTCAGGGGGACGTGGTGCGGCGACGGTCACGAGTAGTCGTGCCGGAACTGGTCTTCGAGTTCCTCGAGCGAGCGGCCGCGGGTTTCCGGAACCTGGGTTTTGATGAAGACGAGTGCCAGCACGCCGAGGCCGGCGAAGATGAAGAACGTCGCACCGATTCCCAGTGCGGTCACGACGGGCGGGAAGAGCAGCGCGACAACGGCGTTGGCGATCCACAGCGCGAAGATGCAGACGCCGATGGCGAAGCTGCGGATCTTCAGCGGGAAGATCTCCGACAGCATCAGCCACACCAGGGGACCGATCGTGGCCTGCATCGAGAAGACGAACAGCACCACGAACGTCAGGATCAGGTAGGCCTTGAGGGTGCCGTCGGGCAGCAGGAACGCGGACAGGCCGACGAGCACGTGGAACGTGGTGGTGAGGGTGAAGCCGCCGATGAGCATCTTCCGACGGTCGATCCGGTTGATCAGGGCGACGCCGGTGAGGACGCCGAGCACACTGAACAGGCCGTTGAGGGTGTTCGCGACGATGGCGGCGTTCGAGGAGAATCCGGCGTCGCCGAGCAGCTGGGTGCCGTAGTACATCACCGAGTTGATGCCGGTGGCCTGCTGGAACACTCCGAGGCCGACGCCGATGAAGATGAGGCGGCGAATCCACTTCACCGACAGGTCGGCGGCCCCGCCGGTCTGTGAGAGCTTCTCTTCCTCGGCGAGCGCCCGGACTTCCTCCAGTTCGGCACGTGCCCGCTCCGGGGACCGAACCTGGAGAAGCACGGCGAGCGCTTCGTCGTGCCGATCCTGCGACATCAGCCAGCGCGGGCTCTCCGGCATCCGCAGCATTCCGGCGAACAGGAAGATGGCCGGAATGACGGCGACCAGAAGCATGAAACGCCAAACGTTCTCGTGCTCACCCCAGATGTTGAAGATGACGGCGTTGATCACGAATGCGGCGAACTGTCCGACGACGATCATGACTTCGTTGCGGGAGACCACGCTGCCGCGCCGTTCGGTGGGGGAGATCTCGGAGAGGTAGACGGGCACCGTCGCGGATGCGCCGCCGACGGCGAGGCCGAGTATGAAGCGGAACAGTGCGAGCACCTCCCACGTCGGGGACAGCACGCAGCCGATCGTCCCGATCATGAAGATGATCGCGAGCACCAGGATGTTGTGCCGGCGTCCGAACCGGTCGGACATCCGTCCGCCGACCAGGGCGCCGATCGCGGCACCGAAGATCAGGATGCTCACCACGAGGCCTTCGGTGAACGAGGTGAGGTGTAGGTCTTCCTCGAGCGGTTCGAGTGCGCCGTTGATGACTCCGGTGTCGTATCCGAAGAGCAGGCCGCCGAAGGTGGCGACCACGGCGATGATGCCGAGTCTGTGCGAGTGCCGCCCGGGGGCGTCGGCATGCTGGGACGGGGCGGTAGTTCGGGTGAGATCGCTGGCCATGAACATCTCCTCGACGTATTCCATGTACAGAACACGTAATGTGTTTATGTCCGAACAAAGCTAACCCATTGTGACTCGGGGCACAACGGCAAGCCAATCATCGGGCGGTTCCCGCAGCGCGATCGGCGGCCCCCTACCCGCGAGTAATAGAACGCATGATCTGTTATTGTTCGCGATATGCCCAGGCCACGAGTCCACGACCTCGACGACGCGCTCGATGCCGCCGAGCGGCTGGCCGTGGAGGGCGGGCCGAGCGCGGTGACCCTGCGTGCGGTCGCCGCGGCCACGGAGATGTCGAACGGGGCCATCTACCACGCATTCGGCTCGCGGGGAGGGCTGGTCGGGCGCGCCTGGTTGCGGGCGGCGCACCGATTTCTCGACCTGCAACAGGAATCGGTCGAGGCGGCTCTGGGGCGCGGTCCCGTGGACGCCGTCGTCGCGGCCGCCGACACCCCGGCCGTCTTCGCCGAGCGGTTCCCGCGGTCGTCGCGGCTCCTTCTCACCGTCCGCCGCGACGAACTGCTCGGATCCGAGATCCCCGAGGGCGTCGCCGCCGAGTTGTCGCGCCTCGACTCCGTCCTCGTCGAACTGTTCGTCCGATTGGCCCGCGCGTTGTGGGGGCGCAAGGACGGTCGCGCGGTCGAAGTGATCGAAGCGTGCGTCGTCGGGCTCCCCACCGGTCTGCTGCTACACGCCCGGCGAAAACCGGACGACGCCATGCGCCTGCGCCTGGAGACGGCGGTCCGCGCCGTCCTCACACTCGACCCCCCGCCCCCGGGGAAACGTCACGACAGCAACACGAAAGGTTCCCGATGACCGCCACCCTGACCTACCGGGACACGATCGCCGTCCTCGACCTCGGCGACGACGAGAATCGTTTCTCCCCCGAGTGGCTCGACACCGTCGACCGGCTCCTCGACGACGCCCACGAACACGGCGCGCAGGCCCTGGTCACCACGGCCACCGGGAAGTTCTACTCCAACGGCCTCGACCTGGACTGGCTGATGGCCAACGGTGACCGTGGGGACTGGTACGTCGGGCGGGTACAGGCCCTGTTCAGCCGGATTCTGACGCTCCCGCTGCCGACGGTGGCCGCGGTCAACGGGCACGCGTTCGGCGCCGGTGCCATGCTCGGAATCGCCCACGACTACCGGGTGATGCGGTCCGACCGCGGGTACTACTGCTTCCCCGAGGTCGACATCCACATTCCGTTCACCCCGGGAATGGCCGCGCTGATCCAGGCCAAGCTGACACCACAGACCGCGATCACCGCCATGACCACCGGCCGCCGCTACGGCGGCCCCGACGCTCAGACGAGTGGGCTGGTCGACGGGACCGCCCCCGAAGGGGCGGTCCTCGGCGCCGCTGTCGACCTGATCGCGCCGCTCGCGGGGAAGGACGCCGGCACGCTCGGCGCGATCAAGTCCACCATGTTCGCGCCGGCCGTCGCCGCGCTCGCATCGGGCCGATCATGACCCGGTGACGCGAAACCTACTGTGCGAGAGTGGTGATCACTCGCCCGGGACGTGGAGAATCAGGGCGTCGCCCTGTCCGCCGCCGCCGCACAGAGCGGCGGCGCCGGTTCCACCGCCGCGTCGTTTCAGCTCGAGCGCGAGGTGCAGCACGACCCGTGCCCCCGACATGCCGAGCGGGTGCCCGATGGCGATGGCGCCGCCGTTCACGTTGACCTTCGACGGGTCGACTCCGAGTTGCCGGGTCGACTCGATGCCGACGGCGGCGAAGGCCTCGTTGATCTCGACGAGATCGAGCGCCGAGGGGTCGAGTCCCTCACGGGTGCACGCCTTGTCGATGGCATTGGCGGGCTGCTGCTGGAGTGTCGAATCCGGTCCGGCGACGACGCCGTGGGCGCCGATCTCGGCGAGCCATTCGAGCCCCAGCTCCTCGGCCTTGGCCTTGCTCATCACCACGACGGCGGCCGCGCCGTCGGAGATCTGCGACGCGGAACCCGCGGTGACGGTGCCGTTCTTGCTGAACGCGGGCCGCAGCTTCGACAGCGACTCGGCGGTGGTGTCGGCGCGGACGCCCTCGTCCTGGGTGACCACGAGTGGCTCGCCCCGGCGCTGCGGGATGGTGACGGGTACGACCTCGTCGTCGAAGAGTCCGTTCTTCCACGCGGCCGCGGCGCGCTGATGCGAGGCGGCGGCGAAGGCGTCCTGCTCTTCGCGACCGATCTTGTCGGTGTTCGCGTTCCGGTCCTCGGTGAGCGCACCCATCGCCTGCTCGGTGAAGATGTCGTACAGGCCGTCGTAGGCGAGGTGGTCGACGAGGGTGGTGTCGCCGTACTTGAAACCGCCCCGCGAGTTCGGGAGAAGGTGCGGCGCCTGGGACATCGACTCCTGCCCCCCGGCGACGACGACGTCGAATTCGCCGGCGCGGATCAGCTGGTCGGCGAGCGCGATGGCGTCGAGACCCGACAGGCACACCTTGTTGACGGTCAAGGCGGGCACCGACATCGGGATGCCCGCGTTGACCGCGGCCTGCCGGGCCGGGATCTGACCGGCGCCGGCGGTGAGGACCTGCCCCATGATCACGTACTCCACCAGTTCGGGTGCCACCCCGGCCTTGTCGAGGGCGCCCTTGATGGCGATGCCACCGAGATCGGATCCGGAGAGTGACGCGAGCGAACCCGTCAGCCGGCCGACGGGGGTCCGGGCTCCGGCGACGATGACGGACCTGGCGGGAGAAGTCATGGGATTGTCCTTGGTGTCGTGACGAATGTTGCTCAGACGAGTGCGGATTCGCGGATCTCGAGGGGGGTTCCGGTGGCGGCGACGACCTCGTCGACGGTGACGCCGGGAGCGACCTCACGGAGAGCGAGGGTGCCGTCGCCGACCACGTCGATGACGGCGAGATTGGTGATGATGCGGTTGACGACGCCCTGGCCGGTCAGCGGCAGGGTGCAGGCGTCGATGATCTTGGGATTGCCGTCCCGGTCGGTGTGTTCCATCAGAACGATGACGCGGCTCGCGCCGTGCACGAGGTCCATCGCGCCGCCCATGCCCTTGACCATCTTTCCGGGGACCATCCAGTTGGCGAGGTCGCCGGTGCGGGAGACCTGCATGCCGCCGAGGACGGCGGTGTCGATGTGGCCGCCGCGGATCATGCCGAACGACAGCGCGGAGTCGAAGAATGCGGCACCGGCGTTGACGGTGACCGTTTCCTTGCCGGCGTTGATCAGGTCGGGGTCGACGTTCTCGTCGGTGGGATAGGGGCCGGTCCCGAGGATCCCGTTCTCCGAATGCAGGGTCACGGTGACGTCGGTGCCGAGGTATCCGGGAATGAGCGTCGGCAGTCCGATGCCGAGGTTGACGTATTCGCCGTCGACCATCTCCGCGGCCGCGCGAGCGGCCATCTGCTCACGTGTCCATCCGTTGGTGCCGGTCATCGAGTGGCTCCTTCCGTGCTGCTGACTGTCCGCTTCTCGATCCGCTTGTTCTGGGGGCCGGTCTCGACGATGCGTTGAACGAAGACTCCCGGCAGATGCACCTGGGCGGGATCGATGGTGCCTGCGGGGACGAGTTCCTCGACCTGCGCGATGGTCACCTTCCCGGCCATCGCCGCGAGGGGGTTGAAGTTCAGGGCCGACTTGTCGAATACCAGGTTGCCGGCGGTGTCGCCGCGCAGTGCGTGGACCAGGGCGAAGTCGGCGGTGATGCCGAGTTCGAGAACGTAGCGTTTGTCGCCGAACACGCGTGTTTCCTTCGGGGGCGACGCGAGGGCGACGGAACCGTCGGCGGCGTACCGCCACGGCAGTCCGCCGTCGGCGACGGGACTTCCCACACCGGCGGGGGTGAAGAACGCGGGGATGCCCGCACCACCCGCGCGGAGGCGTTCGGCCAGCGTGCCCTGCGGGGTCAGCTCCACCTCGAGTTCACCGGAGAGGTACTGACGGGCGAATTCCTTGTTCTCGCCGACGTACGACGCGGTGACACGCCGAATCTGGCGGGCGCCCAGCAGAATTCCGAGTCCGTGGTCGTCCACACCGCAATTGTTGGAGAAGACCTCGAGATTCCCGACACCGGAGTCGGCGAGCGCGCGGATCAGCGAGTCGGGGATTCCGCACAGGCCGAACCCGCCCACGGCGATCGATGCGCCGTCGGACACGTCCGCGACTGCTTCTTCCGGGGTGTCGAACACTCTCGATCCCATGTGCATCCTTTCTCCTGGCCGCCGTACCGGCGATACCGTCTTCCGCATCACATCGTCCACCTGGTGAACGTCTTCGTGCGATGAGCTCTGCTCCACTAAAAGGGGTAGCTGCATGCATTTCAAGTGGTTCGGGGACAGTGCTCGCGGTTTGGACGTCGCGCCGAAGAGCGTTCACTCAGTGAACGTATGCTGGGGTCATGGACGACGCGCAGCGGCCGCAGGTCATTCGGCGGGTGGGAGCCCTCTTCCGGGCCATCGCCGCCCTCGAATCGTCGGGAGCCTCGACGTCCGCCCTGGCGCGGGAGACGGGTCTCGCCCGCCCCACCGTGCATCGCCTCCTCGTCTCGCTGGCCGAGGAGGGGCTGGTGGACCGCGACCAGAAGTCGGGGAAATGGTCACTGGGACCCGAGCTGTATCTGCTCGGCTCGCTCGCGGCCAGCCGGTACGACATCACGGACCGCTCCCGCGACATCCTGCGCGATCTCGCACGCGAGACCGGCGAGAGTGTCTTCCTGTCCGCCCGCCGCGGCGACGAAACGGTCTGCATCGCGAGCGAGGAGGGCAGCTTCCCGCTGCGCTCCCACGTGCTGTACGTCGGCATCCGCCTACCGCTCGGGGTGGCGTCGGCGGGTCTGGTCATCTTGTCCCACCTGCCGGACCGCGACATCGACGACTACCTGTCGCGCGCCGACGTCACCGGCGAGTGGGGAACGCAGCACCGGCGGGACGAGATCGCCGAGCGCATCGCGGAGACACGCCTGAACGGGTACGCCGTCAACCCCGGACTGCTCGTGGAGGGCAGCTGGGGGATGGGCGCCGCCGTCTTCGACGCCCAGGGATCACCGGCCTGGGCGCTGAGCATCACGGGGGTGGAGAGCCGGTTCCGCGAGGAGCGCCGCCGCGAACTGGGAGAACTCCTCCTCCGCCAGGCGCACCGGCTCACCCAACTGCTCGCCGACAGGCCGCGGAGCCGGGGATGACCGAGCCGCGGGCCGGCGCCTACGCCGCCTTCCGCCGCCGCTGCGGTCGCCCGTGGCGGGTGTCGATACTCCACAGGTGGGTGCAGTCGGGGCACTGCAGATGGACGTTGGTTCCCTGATTGCTCAGCAGGTACTGCCAATGCCGGTCGCAATTGCGGCCGGACCCGCAGTCGTGGCAGTCCGAGCCGTGATCGCAGCCGGGGCAGGGCAACCAGGCGCGCCGGGAGAAGTCCGCGGTCGGATCAATCGGTAACACGGCCCACCGTCCGATCCGGGAGCACACCCGCCTGGACCAGCTCGTCGTAGATGCGCTGCTGCTCGGGGTCGAGACCGGAGTACAGCATGTCGTACGCCCGCTCCTCCTCCGCGAGTACGGCGACGGGGTCCCAATCCTCGCCGATCGCCTCGAGAACAGCGGTGCGCCGCCGCGCCTCGTCCAGCGTGAGGTCGAGCGCGAACGAGAGTTCGGAGTCGCTACCCATGTGGTCACCTTCGTTTCGCAGTCGCCTACATCGAAGGGGCCAGGGTCACTCGAGCCCGCCCAAGATCACAATGACCTGGATCACGTCGAGCGAAAGTGTTGCGTCGCATTAACAACGAAACACCCCGTCATCCGGGTGGATGACGGGGCGTGTGGTGCGGGTGGGGTCAGGCCTGCAGGCCGGCCTCGATCTCGAGGGTGATGGTGATCTTGTCGCCGACGACGGCTCCGCCGCCTTCGAGGGGCATGTCGATGGTGATGCCGAAGTCCTTGCGGTTGAGGACGGTGGTGGCTTCGAAGCCGGCGACCGGTCCGTTGCCCATGCCGGGGTTGACGCCGTTGAACTCGAGGGCGAGCTCGACGGGGCGGGTGACGCCGTGGAGGGTGAATTCGCCCTCGACCACGTAGTCGTCGCCCTTGGCGCGGACGGCGGTGGAGGTGAAGGTGGCGGTGGGGTACTGCTCGGCGTCGAAGAAGTCGGCGGACTTGATGTGGGCGTCGCGGTCGGTGTTCTTGGTGTCGATGGACGCGACCTGGATTTCGGCGGTGACGGCGGCGGTGCCGTCCTCGGCGACGGTGATCGCGCCGGTGAAGTCGTTGAAGGTGCCGCGGACCTTGCTGACCATCAGGTGGCGGACGGAGAAGCCGACGGTGGAGTGGACGGTGTCGATGGCCCAGGTTCCGGCGGTGAGGTCGGGCAGGGTGGCGGTGGCGGTGGTCATGTGAACTCCTTGGGCTGTGGAACGGTCACTCGAAATCGAGGTAATTGAATCTGCAACTACTACGTTAGGCCGATGTCGTTGCGAAGTCAACTAAATTCTGCGAAACGCTGGTGAACGGCGGTATTACTGCTTCGGCCGGACCGGATGGCGGCTGACGATGGAGATTCGGTTGAAGGCGTTCATGGTGACGGCGATCCAGCTCACCGTGGAGATCTCCGGGTCGGAGAGGAACTGCCGCGCGAACGCGTAATCGGCCTCCTGGGTATGCGCGTCCGGGAGGGTCGTGATCGATTCGGCCAGGGTCAGCGCCGCGACCTCCCGGTCGGAGAACAGGGTCGTCTCCCGCCAGGCGGGCAGAACCGCGAGTCGCTGCTGGGTCTCGCCGGCCGCGAGTACTGCGGCCACGTGAACGTCCAGGCAGTACGCGCAGCGGTTGATCTGGGAGACACGCACGTTGATCAACTCGACGAATCGCCGGTCCATCCCGACCTCGGTGGTCGCATGACGGACGGCCTTGGCGACGGCGATCTGCGCCTGATAGACGGCCGGACTCTGCTTGTCGATGTGGACGTACTCGTTCTCGGGTGCCGTGCTGCTCATGGCCGACCTTTCCGGGCTCAGGGGTTTTCCAGCAGGTGGGTGCGCATTTCGCTGAAGTCGTGACCGAGGATGCCGACGTCGCGGGGGCTGAGCAGGTCGAACATGTTGCGGCGCACCTCCGCGACATGTCCGGGGCTGGCGGCGGCGAGCTTCTCGGCCCCGGCGTCGGTCAGCTCGGCCAATGTTCCCCGCTTGTCGTCCTCGCATTCGACGCGGCGCACCCAGCCGGTGTCGACCAGCCGGCTGATCGCCCTGGTCACACCGCTGCGGGTGGTGGTGACCGCGTCGGCGAGTTCGCGCATCCGCAATTGCCGCTGCGGCGCCTCCGACAGCACGACGAGCAGTTCGAAGTCCGTGAACGAGATGCCGGCGTCGCGGGTGAGCTGCCGATCGAGCGCCTGCATGAGTAGGCGGGTGGCGTCCAGGTAGGCGCGCCAGGTGTTCTGTTCGTCGGCGCTGAGCCATCGGGTCGGTTCCACGGCACCAGCATAGCCCAAGTAGTTGACAGCGCAACGACTTGCTGTAATCTGAATTTAGTTGAAAGCGCAATCACTGCGCTCCGCGGAGAGGGGCAGGGCAATGGGCACCACAGACGAGCAGGAGCGTTCGCAGAGGTTCGCGGAGCAACGCGACCGGATCCGCGCCGAGCATCTGAAGCCGGTGGCGGCGAGGCCCGCGTCCTCGGCCCGCGGACTCCATCACACCGCGCTGATCAGCAGTGACGTCGAGCGCACCGTCCGGTTCTATCAAGACCTGCTCGAGTTTCCGCTCACCGAGCTGATCGAGAACCGGGACTACGCCGGTTCGTCGCACTTCTTCTTCGACATCGGCAACGGCAACCTGCTGGCGTTCTTCGACTTCCCCGGACTGGACGTCGGCCCGTACCAGGAGGTGCTCGGCGGACTCCACCACATCGCGATCAGCGTCGAACCCGACCGGTGGGAGCACCTGCGCACGAAATTGATCGACGCCGGCGTCGAACTCGTCGAACACAGTGAGGTGTCGATGTACTTCCGCGACCCCGACGGTGCCCGTCTCGAACTCATCGCCGACCCGCTCGGCGAAATGTACGGCTCACACGTTCTGTGAGAAGCCCGACTCTGAGAAACCTGGCTCTGAGAAACCTGGAAAGGATTCGCTCATGACTGCCGCCATCACCCCGCCCCGCTTCGACGTCCGCCGAGCCGACGACCGGTTCAAGACCGACGCCGGCTGGCTGGATTCCAAGCATTCGTTCTCGTTCAGCAACCACTACGACCCGGCCAACACCCATCACGGGGTGCTGATGGTCAACAACGACGACATCGTCATCCCGGGTCAGGGCTTCGACACCCACCCCCACCAGGACATGGAGATCGTCACCTGGGTGCTCCAGGGTTCACTGGTGCACCAGGATTCGATGGGACACTCCGGCGTCATCTACCCCGGACTGGCCCAGCGCATGAGCGCCGGAACCGGAATCCTGCACTCGGAGAAGAACGACTCCTGGCGACTGGACGGCGTCAGCGGTGAGCACGCCGACGAGCACACCGATCCGGTCCACTTCATCCAGATGTGGGTCGTGCCCGACGAAGCCGGCATCACACCCGGTTACGAGCAACTCGAGATCGACCACGAGTTGCTCGCCGGGGGACTGGTGCCCGTCGCATCGGGCATGCCGCACTACGCGGACCACTCGGCGATCCGGATCAAGAACAAGTACGCCGCGATGCACGTCGCACGTCTGCAGCCCGGGCAAGCGCCGATCACCCTGCCCGACGCCCCGTTCCTCCACGTGTTCGTCGCGCGCGGCGAAGCGTCGATGGAAGGCGTCGGCATCCTCGCCGAGGGTGACGCCGTCCGGCTCAGCGGTGGCGGCGGCCAACAGGTGACCACCGACACCGGCGCCGAGATCATCGTGTGGGAGATGCACGCGACGATCGCTGGGTGACGCGAGCCGCAGGGCAGGTGCGGGTGTAGGTCCCGGACCGGAGGAGTTCCGTGGTGTCGCCCAGTCGGAGTTCGCATTCGCTGCCCGACGGCACGGTCAGGCTCAGGGTGAACACGTCGTCGGCGATCGTCCAGCGCACCGCGATATTGCCGTAGGGGCTGCAGTGCTCGGCGTGGGCAGTATTGATGTCCCCGCCGGGTCGCGGATCGACGACGAATCGGCGATAGCCGACGGTGTGGGGGCCGGTGGTCTCGGCCGGGCGTAGGCCGGCGACGAACTGGTGGAGAAACGAGATGACCGCGCCCTTGGCGTAGTGATTCAGTGAGGCGGTGGCGCCGCCGTTCTCGTCGACTCCGTCCCATCGCTCCCAGATGGTGGTGGCGCCGCGGTCGATCATCTCCATCCAGGACGGATTGCCGGTGGACAGCAATACCCGGTAGGCGGTGTCGAGGTGCCCGTTGCGTGCGAGCGCGGGCAGCAGCATGCCGGTGGCCAGGAAACCGGTACCGAGGTGATAGTCGTTGTCGACGAGCAACTGTGCGAGTTCGTCGGCGAACCGCCGGCGACCTTCGGCCGGCACGAGGTCGAACTCCAGGGCGCGTACATAGTTCGCCTGGGTCGGGTGGGTCAGTGTGCCTTCGGGAGTGATGAATTCGCGTTGCCAGGCGCGAACGGCTCCCGCGGCGATCGCGGCATAACGGCACTCGTCCCAGTCGCGGCCGAGTACTCCGGCGATCTGCGCGAGCAGTTCGGCCGACCGCGCGAGGTACGCGGTGGCGACCACACTGTGATCGCGGGCGGGATCGGGGGCGGGAATCTTGTCGGGTTCGAGCCATTCACCCCAATGAAAACCGGTGTCCCACAAATATTCTTCGTGAGCGTCCGGTATGGGCCGCGCCCGCGCGCGGTCGGGATGGCGGCGGTCCCGGGCCGCGCCGGCGGCCCGCTCGACCCACCGCGCCATGGAATCATACTGGCGTTCCAGGACTTCGACGTCACCGTACAGTCGCCACAGCTGCCAGGGGACGATGACGGCGGCGTCGCCCCATCCGGCTGAGCCGTTGGCGATGTCGGCGAAATGGTTCCCCGACGGCTGATTGCCTGCCGGGTTGGGCACGATGTTGGGAACCGTGCCGTCCGGCCACTGGTCGGCGGCGAGATCGCGCAGCCACTTGTCGCTGAAACCAGCGACATCGTGTGTGAAGGCGGCTGTTTCGACGTACACCTGCCAGTCGCCGGTGAAGCCCGACCGCTCGCGCTGGGGACAATCGGTGGGGACGTCACAGGCGTTGCCGCGGAAACTCCACACCGCGGCGGCGTGGAGTTTCCCGAGACGATCGTTGTCGCATCCGAAACTCCCCACCTGTTCCAGGTCGGTGTGCACGACGGCGGCGGTGACCGAGCCGGGTCCCGGTTTGGTCGCGAGACCGTCGAACTGGACGTAGCGGAATCCGTGCGTGGTGTGGCGCGGCTCGAATGCCTCGCCGGCGCGCCCGGACGACACGACGTGGTCGACCTGACCGGCCGGCAAACCGGTGCCGGTGGCGAACTCGAAGGCGCGCAGGTGATCCGTGTCGACGCTCCCGTCGGCGGCCAGGGACTCACCGTGGGTGAGGGTCGCGTGCGTCCCGGCCGGGCCGAGGTCGGCCGCGGTCACCCATCCGTTGACGTTCTGCCCGAAATCCACGACGTACGTTCCCGGTCGAGGCTCGGTGACGGCCACCGCCGCCAGGGTTTCGATCCGGCGCACCGGGGGCGCCACGCCGGTCGTCAACCGGGAACGATCGTCGTAGAGTCCACCACGAGCGACCACCGCGGGGTGGCGTACCTCCCCGGCGGGCACCCGCCGCAGATCCACCCGCTGGCCGTCCATCAGGTCGGCGGCGTCGATCTCGCTCGGTGTGCTGGTCCAGCCGTCGCCGGTGCCGAAGCGTTCCGACGTTCCGTCCGCATACCGGACGTGCAGTTCCGCGAGCGCGGCAACCCGATCACCGAAACCGTCGCCGTGGCGTTCGAACCCGTGCCGTCCACGGAACCACCCGTCGCTCAGCAGGATTCCCAGGTCGTTGTGTTCCGGGTGCAGTAGGTCGGTGACGTCGAAGTGCTGCACCTGCAGGTGTGCCCGGTAGGAGGTGAAGCCGGGGGTCAGCTCGTGATCACCGACCCGGACATCGTTGACGAAGAACTCGTAGATGCCGTGAGCGGTCGCGAACAGCGAGGCGTGGGCGATCTCCGCCCGCGGTCGCCAGGACGCGCGTAACCGGTATGCGGGACGGTGACCGAGCGGGGGAACGTCCGGCTCGTACGGTTCGATCCAGTCGGCCGTGAGGTCGCCGCCGTGCAGGAGGCCGGTGACCCACGTCGCGGGCTCGGACCAGTCGCTCGGTCCGAGATCCGTCCAGCACCGCACCTGCCAGGTGCGTACCTCGCCTGAGGTCGGCGCCGGATGCGTTGCCGTCCAGGGTCGTACGAGGACGTGGTTGCGACCTTCGATGATCTCGGTGGTGAACAGGGTGCTCGACGTGCGGTCGAAGGCGCCCGCGACCCGGACCTGGTAGGCCTGTTGACCTGTGCTTCCGGTGGGCAGCCGCCAGGACAGTCGTGGGTGGGTCGTGCCGCAGGGTTCGCCGGGCCGCAGGTGTTCGAGACGCAGGTGTGTCGGTGTCGTCATCGGATCGACCGCACGAAGAGAACGGCTGCCCCGGCGACGGCGGCGCAGGCGGCCAGGATGCAGAACAGAAGCGCATAGTTGTTGCCGGTGAGCGGGAGGAGCACGGCCCCGATGAGCGGGACGATTGCGTAGGGGAGTGTGGCCGCCACCTGGTACACGCTCATCGCCTTGGCCGTCTGCCGGACGTCGGGCACGACCGCGGCGGCGATCGCGATGTCGACCGTGAGGTAGCAGGCCTGACCGATCGTGAAGGCGACGAACGCCAGCAGGAACCCGCTGACGTGCGGGTTCACGGCCAGGTACACGAGCGCACCGCCGGTGAGGAACGACGCGACGGCGACGAAGGCCTTGCGCCGGCCCAGCTTGTCGGAGAGGAATCCGGCGAGCAGGAACGACACGATCGAGATGGGCGTGGTGACGGCTGTGGCGTGGGCGTATTCGGCGGCCGCGTCCGTGATGCTCAGCCCGGCCGCGTCGACCAGGAAGTAGGTCGCGTAGGTGGTGAGCCCGACCATCGCGAGCCCGAACAGAAACCGGCTGATCCAGTTGAGCGCGAAGTCCGCGTGCCGGATCGGGTTGATCCAATAGCTCGACGCGAACTCGCGAAAGCTGTAGGGCTGCAGCGTGGCCGGGTCCACACCCGAGTCGGCACCTCGGATGACCACGGCGACAACCGCCAGGCACACGACGGCGGCGATACCGGGGATGATCATCATCGGCACCGGGTGGTCGGCAAGGCGACTCCCGAGAGTGACGCCGGCGAGGACGGCGAACGCCGTGACGAAGCCGATCATGCCCGACAGCCGGGCGCGCAGATGGTCGGGGACGAAGTCGGGGATGAGCGCGACGAACCCGGCCAGCGCCGCGGAGTAACCCAATTGGGCGAGTGCCCAGCCCGCGGCGATCGCAGCGACGTTCGTTGCCAGCGCGATCACGGTGAGACCGGCCAACGCGACGAGAGCACCGCCGATCAGCCACGGGGTGCGTCGGCCGAGCCGGCTGGTCGTGCGATCGGACAGGGAGCCGAACAGCGGTATCGAGGCGAGCGCGACGAGGGCGCCGATCACCACGACCGTCGACAGCCCGAGCGTCTTGCCTTCGGCGTCCACGCCGAAGATGCGGATCGACAGCGTGATGATGGTCGGGGTCAGGCTGCCGAAGTACACCCCGAATGCGCCGACGACCATGGCTGGGACGACGTAGCGGGGACTTGGCGCGGTGACCGCGGAGGGGTGGCCGAGGTGTGCCGGGGACGGGTGTGTGGAGCGAACGGTAGCCATCGGCGTTCCGCCTTCCGTGAAGTGAAGATCCGCGCGGCGAGGTGGTGCGCAGCGGACGTCGCAATGTGATGCACAGCACCGTACACGAAAACCGGGTTCATCCGGTTTTCAATTCGAGAATTGTGCTGTCGTATCGTGGCGACATGGGAAAACGGGCGCGTGGCAGCTACTCGGTGGGCATCGAGCGGCGCACGCGAATCGTGGAGGCCGCCGCGGGGCGATTCTCGGCGGACGGGTACCACGCGACCACCATGACCAGCATTGCCGCCGACGCGGGGATCAGCGACAGCGGTCTGCTGCACCACTTTCCGACGAAGAAGCACCTGCTTCTGGCCGTTGCGCAGTACCGCCTCGACACGTCGGCGGAGTGGTGGGACACCCTCCCGGCCGAGGCGTCGGGTCTGGCGACTCTGGATGCGATGGTCGACGCGGCCCGGCGACTCGTCGGACAGCCGGGTCTCATCGAACTGTTCGTGCTGGTGAGCGCGGAGGCGGCCGATCCGAGCAGTCCCGCTCACACCGTCTTCGCGCAGCGCTACGACGGCGCCGTCGAGGCCCTCGCGGATCGCCTGCGTCAGGGGGTGCACCGAGACGGGCTGCCGGCTTCGCTGGATTACCCGGCGCTCGCGCGCGAATGCATTGCGGTGAGCGACGGCCTTCAGTTGCAGTGGGTGCTCAGCGACGGGGCCGTCGACATCGTCGAGGGTGTCCGCGGACATGCCGCCCGGTTGACCGCCGCGCTCACCGGCGCGGCAGAGGGAGAATCCGGGTCTTCCGTTCCGGTTGCCGAAGCTGTTACTGTGCCCGACAGACAGTGATCTAAGGAAGGGCCTTACAACCGCGCGAGCGGCGACCCAGGCCCGGGTCCTGCATCGAAGGAGTTCAGTCCCTTGGACACGGCTTCGACCGTCGTCCGCCGATCCACCGTCGAGTACGCCCCCGATCTGCTACTCGATCTCGTCCGTCCCGCCGAAGCAGAGCATCCCTTGCCTGCGATAGTGTGGATTCACGGAGGTGGTTGGCGGCTTCAAGACCGCACTGCATGCCCAGATCTGGTGCAACACTTCGCACAGCACGGCTATGTCATGGTCAGCATCGACTACCGGCTCGCGCCCGGAACCTGCCACCCCGGCCAGCTCTTCGACGTCCGGCGGGCGGTGCGCTGGCTCCGTGCCAACGCCGCCGACCACGGCATCGACCCCGACCGGATCGGTGTGTGGGGCTCGTCCGCCGGTGGGCACCTCGCGGCATTGACCGGAGTGCACTCGGGCACAACACGATTGCCCGGTGAAGAACCCGCGACCGTCGACAGCTCGGTCCAGGCCGTCGTCGACGGTTACGGGCCCGCCGACCTACCCGGCCTCGTCGACCTCTCCGCGGAACGGACACCGGGGGAGGATCATTCCCCGGAGGCTTCGTTGCTCGGCGGCGCGATCCGCGACCGGCTGGACGCCGCGAGATCCGCGAGCCCCGCACTGCAGGTGGCGCCCGGGGCACCGCCGTTTCTGGTCATGCACGGGCTCGGCGACAACCTGGTGCCGTTCACGCAGAGCGTCGCGTTGTACGACGCGCTCGTCGCTCGCGGCAACGACGCCGTTCTCTACCTGATCGAGGGATTCGGGCACGGGTTCTTCAACCCGGGCCACGTCCTCGAACTCGGCCCCGACCAGACCCTCGACCAAGGCCGTCTCGAACGAGATCCGCAGGCGCCCGCCTCGACTCGCGCGGTGAGCGACGTCGGTCGCGCGCTGACCGAGAGGTACCCCTCCGCCTCGTTCGCCGCGGTCGAAGCCTTCTTCTCGCACACACTGAAACCAGGTACCGGCACACCATGACTACTTTCGACATTCCCGTCCTCGACGAGATCCGCGCTGCCGCTCCGCAACTCGATGCCCTCCCCGGCCGCTGCGTGCCCTACGCCATGGCCGCCGGTGAAGGCGAGCGCCACGAACTCGGCGGGCAACTGATCACCGTCGTCGCCCGGCCGGAAGACACCGGCGGGCAATTCGGTGCCGCATATGTGTACGGCGGCAAGGGAACCGAGACGCCGTTTCTCGCCCACGATCGCGAGCACCGCTTCCTGTACGTCACCGACGGACGGCTGCAGATCTGGTTGCCGGGCGAATCGCACCTGCTCGTGCCCGGTGACTCGGTCACCGTCCCGGCCGGGACGCCGTACGCCTACCGCATGCTCGCGCACCGGACGCGGTTCCTGAGCTGGCTCACCGTCGGCGACGGGCACCGGTGGTCGCAAGCCACCGGGCAGGCCACCCCATCACACGTCTTCGACGCCGAGGCTGCGCCGATGTCGGACGCGCGGCAATCCGAACTCGCGGACCGGTTCGGTGTCCGGGTCCACGATCTCGAGAAGACGGACCTGCCTGCGGTGACCGGCACGTCCTTGCCCGCCGCGGAGTCCCCCTACGTGCTGCAGGCGGGCGAAGGCGACCGCTGGGCGAGTCTCGACCAGCTGAACACCTACCTCGCACGGCCGCGGAACACCGGCGGAACGTATTTCGCGATGCACACCATGGGCGGCAAGAGTGCGTACATTCCCCGCCACTTCCACCGCGAGCACACCGAGAACTTCTTCTGCATCGAGGGTCGAATTCTCCTGCACGCCAACGGCCGGGAGATCATGCTGACCAAGGGTGATTTCCTCCATGCGCCTGCCGGAACGATCCACAGTTTCGCGTTCGACAGCCACGACACGCAGATGCTCGGCCTGCTGACCACGGGCGTGTTCGAGAAGTTCTTCGAGTACATGAACGTCCCGACGGACGCGCACGTCCACACCGAGGGCGGCGACATGCAGTTCCCGGCCGAAGGGTTCGCGCGGGCGCGTGCGGAGCTGGACCTCGAGGTCGTCGGGCCGCCGCCGGCGCGCGGCGACGGACGGTGAGCCCCGCCCGCTGCGCACACCGCCGGAGGGGCTGAGCTCTACACTCGTGCCATGGCGATCCAGAGCACCGTCACCCGGGCAGAGTCCCTGGTCGCCCACATCCAGGACCGGATCGCCGCGGGTGAACTCGCGCCCGGTGATCGGGTGGGCACCCGTAAGGAACTCCAGGCGGAGTCGGGGATGGCCCGCGGAACGGTCATCGAGGCCGTCCGGCTCCTGCAGGATCGGGGGGTCATCACCGTCCGGCCCGGGCCCGGCGGTGGCCTGTTCGTCGCCGAACCGTCCTCGGTGGTCCGGCTCGGCCGCACCCTGCTGACCGTCGAGGGCGACGCGGCGGGAGTCGCCGACGCCATCGCCGTCCGGGAAGAACTGGAACCCCTCGTGACGGAGCTGGCCGCCCGGAACCGGACCGATGCCGACGTCGCCGACCTGCGGCAGGTGATGACCGTCCTCGCGGATTCGGCCGGCGACCCCGAGGCGTTCATCCGTGCCGTGTGGGATCTGCACCGCCGGATCGTGGCGATCGGCCCCAACCAGGTGTTGCGCGAAACCTATCTGAGCCTGGAAACCTACGTGGAGCAGCACGCGACGCGCGCGAGCCGCGAACGAAGCGCCAGCAACAGCGAGTACTTCGCGCGACGGATCGACGTGCACCGTGCGCTGGTCGATGCCATCGAGTCCGGCGACGCGGCCCGGGCCCGCGCGGCCGCTCAGGCGCACGCTCACTGAGCGATCACTTCTCGCAGTCTTTCTCGATTCCCGTGCTTGACAGGGGGCAGTGGCCTGTGGCTACCATCACACATAACGGTTATAACCGTTTATCGGAGGAGTTGATCCTCCCCCCACTGACCAGGAGTGTTCCGCATGAATTTCTCCACGTCCTCGCCCGGCGGCCGCGGCAGAGTGCTCGTGCCCGTCCTCTGCTGGGCTGCCCTTCTCAGCGACGGATACGACCTGTTCGTCTACGGCGCCACCCTGCCCGCCCTGATCGGGCACGCCCCGTGGTTCATTACGGCGGGGGCAGCAGGCACCGTGGGCAGCGCCGCCCTGGTCGGAGTCCTCATCGGCTCGCTGACGGCCGGGACGCTCACCGACATCCTGGGCCGTCGCCGCCTGTTCCTCGCGTGCCTGACGCTCTTCTCGACGGCAACCCTGGTCACCGCGATCGCCCCGACCTTCGAGATCTTCGCCGCCACCCGGTTGGTGGCCGGCCTGGGGATCGGCGGGTTGATGCCCACCGCCATCGCGATGGCGGCGGAGTTCGCGTCCCCGGCCTACCGGTCCCGGATTCTCGGCATGGTGCTCACCGGACCGGCGTTCGGCGGCGTTTTCGCATCGACGGCGTCCCTGGTGCTGCTCGAGGAGTTCGGTTTCCGTCCGGTCTACGCACTCGGTGCGGTTCCGCTGATCACGTTGCTGCCGTTGGCGTTCGCGTTTCTGCCGGAGTCGCGGGCGTTCGTCGCCGAACGATCCTCCGAGGACCGGGCGTCGAAGTCGCCGGTCGCCAAACTCTTCGGTGACGGGATGGGGCGGGCCACGGTCGGCATCTGGTTCGTCGCGATCTGCAGCATGCTCACCATGTTCGGGGTGACCACCTGGCTGCCGCAGATCATGCGCAATGCCGGTTACCCGATCGGTTCGGCGGTGACGTTCCTGCTCGTCTACAGCGCCGGCGCCATCGTCGGGACGCTGCTCGCCTCCGTGCTGGCCGAACGGTTCGGGTCCAAGCCGCTGGTCCTGACCGGGTTCTCCACGGCCGCAGTCTCTCTCGCGCTGCTGGGCACGCACCCGCCGACCGCCGTCCTGATGCTGCTGGTGGCGCTGGCCGGATTCGGCGGCCTCGGCACCCAGAACATGCTCAACGATCACATCGCGACGTTCTACCCGGCCCGGTTCAGGGCAACCGGGCTCGGGTGGGCGCTCGGAATCGGACGGGCAGGCGCGATCGCGGGCCCCACGTACGGCGCGTTCTTCGTCGCCGGTGGCGGTGCCGTCATCGTCAGCTCACTGGCGTTCGCCGTGCCCGCGCTGATCGGCGGCGTCGTGATGGCGACCCTCCCACGACGCCCCCGCGCCACCCCCGCCGCCGCGAACAACCATTTCGAAGCAACCACCGCGCGCAGCACCGAAGTTTCCCGCTAGAACTCGTCACCGAACGGTGGCGGACGAAAAGGATGAAATAGATGAAGATTGTCGGCTACCGCAAGAAGGATCAGGACGCCGTGACCGTGGGTGTCCTCCGCGACGGCTTCGTTCGACCGCTCGCCTCGCTCGAGGAGTTCTGGCGCGACGCCGTCGGCTGGGTGGCACGAGCGGAACACCTCGAATCGCCGGAGATCGACGTCACGCTCGTGAGCGTGGTGCCGCCGGTGCCCGACTCCGCCCGCGTCATCTGCGTCGGCCTCAACTACAAGGCCCACGCCGCCGAGGGCGGCTTCACCCCGCCGCCCTACCCCACGTTGTTCGGGCGGTGGACCCCGTCGCTGAGCGTCGACGGAGCCCCGACGCCGGTGCCGGCCAACGAGGCGGGCCTCGACTGGGAGGGTGAGGTGGCCGCGTTCATCGGCACCCGGCTCGAAAGCGTCGACGCGGCCACCGGCCAGGCCGGGGTGCTCGGCTACGCCTGCTTCAACGACCTCACCGCCCGCAAGGCGCAGAAGCTGACCGCGCAATGGACACTCGGCAAGAACGGCGACCGGTCCGGCCCCCTCGGACCGCTGGTTCCCGCCGGTGAGGTCGGGGATCTGTCCGACGGTCTGCGGGTGCAGACCCGAGTCAACGGAACGGTCGTGCAGGACGGCAACACCCGGGACCTGATCTTCTCGGTCGGCGAGATCATCGCCCTCGTCAGCGAGACGTTCACCCTGCACCCCGGCGACATCATCGCCACCGGCACCCCGGAGGGCGTCGGCTACGTGCGGAACCCACCATGGCTGCTCGGGCCCGGCGATATCGTCGAGGTGGAGATCGACAAGCTCGGCGTCCTGCGGACCCCGATCGTCGATGCCAGCGGAAGGAAGGGCGCATGACCGACGTCGCGTCCGGTGTCGACCGGATACCGGTACTGATCGTCGGCGGCGGGCCGTCCGGGCTCGCGGCCGCGCTCGAGCTGGCCCACCACGGGGTGGCAAGCCTGGTCGTCGAACCGAGGGTCGACGTCGACTCCGAACGCCCGCGCGCCAAGACCACCAACGCCCGCACCATGACGCACCTGCGGCGGTGGGGACTGGCCGACGAGGTGCGTGCCGCGTCGCCTCTTCCCGTCGAGTGGGCGCAGGACATCGTGTTCTGCTCGACTCTGCTGGGCCACGAGATCACCCGGTTCGAGAACGGCTTCCAGCTCGACGTCGCCACCCCGACGCTGGCGCCCGAACGCGGCCAGCAGGCACCACAACCTGTCGTGGAAACCGTGCTTCGGGAGGTGTTGCAGCGCAGCGAATTCGCCACCCTGCAACTCGGGGCGCGGGTCACGTCGCTCGAGGAACTCGCCGACGGCACCGTCCGTGCCACGGTGGAGGGTCCGGGGCAGACCCGAACGGTCGTGGCGGACTACGTCCTCGGGTGCGACGGCGGCGCGAGCATCGTGCGCGAGTCCATCGGCGCCCGGTTCGAGGGCACGTCGGGCGAGCGCCCCAACCTCAGCATCCTGTTCCGTGCGCCGGGCCTCGCCGAGCGGGTGCCGTTCGACGGGGCCGTCCACCACTGGGTGATGGCACCCGGGGCGGCGGGCATAGTGGGCCGGCTCGACCTATCGGACACCTGGTGGGCGATCGTGCAGGGCGTCGACGTCCGGGACGAGGAGGTCGACGCCACCGCGCTCGTGCACAGCCTCATCGGAGAGCCGGTCCCGGTCGAGATCATCGCCACCGACCCGTGGGTGGCACGAATGTTGCTGTCCGACAGCTACCGCAAGGGTCGGGTGTTCCTCGTCGGCGACGCCGCGCATCTCAATCCGCCGTGGGGCGGGCACGGGTACAACACGTGCATCGGTGACGCCGTCAACATCGCGTGGAAGCTCGCGGCGACGCTGCGCGGCTGGGCCGGGCCGCAACTGCTCGACAGTTACGAAGCCGAACGCCGGCCCGTCGCCGCCCGCACCATCGCCGAAGCCGGAGCGCAGGAAAAGGCTCTGGCGCACCACTTCTCCACTGTCGAGATCGGTCAGTACGGCCCCGCGGCAGACGAGGCGCGCCGCCGCACTGCAGAGGCGCTCGCCGTGAAGAAGAGCGAATTCCACTCGCTCGGACTCGTTCTCGGCTACGCCTACACCGACTCACCCGTCATCGTGCCCGACGGTTCGACGCCGCCGGCGGAAGATCCCGTCGAGTACGTGCCCACCTCGTGCCCCGGAGCGCTACTGCCGCACGCGTGGTTGGGCGACGGCCGTTCGCTCTACGACGCGCTCGGCCCGGAGTACACCCTCGTCGTGCTGGACGACGTGGGATCCTCGCGGCGCACCGCCGAACTCGACGCGCTGACGGCGAAGGCCGCGGAACTCGGCGTCCCTCTGACGGTGCTGCGGCTGTCCGGCACCGGTGGATCTCTGGGCAGTCTCCTCGGCGCCCCCTTCGTCCTCGTCCGACCCGACCAGCACGTGGCGTGGCGGGGCGGCGACCTCGCGGGCGCCGAGAAGGCGATCGACCTCGCGGCAGGATGGTGAGAACACCTCCCCTCGCCGGACGCTCCACCTCCACACTCGAGAAGGAAGATTCACGTGTCTGCTCTCCATGAGGCGCCCCAGACGGCGACCAAGCTGCTCGTGACCGCCATGGGTTTGATCGATACGTTCGACCCCCGGCAACGGGCGACCGCGATCATCGACGATTTCGACGACCCGCGGCGGCTGAACTGGGACATCATCCCCAAACCGGACCGCACCGGCATCCCGCTCCACCAGTTGGACCGTCACCAGAAGGTGCTGGTGTGGGATCTGATCCGGATGGCGGTGCCGCTGCGCACCTTCACGAAGGTGCTCTCGATTCCGCAACTCGAGCACGTGCTCCGGGACTACGAGCAGGACTTCCTCGGACCGGCACTGCAGACGTGGCGCACCTCGGATTCGTACTTCCTGACGTTCTTCGGCAGGCCGGGATTCGAGGACACCTGGACGCTGCGTTTCCTCGGTCACCACGTCTGCCTCAACCTGACCATCGTCGACGAGCGGTGGATCTCCGCCACCCCGGTCGCGCTGGGCGCCCAGCCCACCGAGTACGACGGGGTGCTCAAGCCCCTTGCCGACGACGAGGGCCTGGCCTTCGACCTGCTGGCCTCCCTGGACGACGAGCAGCGCGGCCTCGCCGTCATCCACGATGTCGCCCCCGCCGACTTCGTGACCCGGCAGGTGCCGCGGATCGGGGCCTACGAATACCCCGACCATTACGACCTCGGCATGCCCGGGTACACCATCACCGACGCCGACCGGGTCGCCCTGAAGTTCGTCCGCGACCGGCCGTCCGGGATCAGCGGCGCGAAGCTGTCCGGTGACCAGCAGCACACGCTGCTGGGGATCGTGGACTGCTATCTCGAGCGACTGCCCGAGGAAGCCGGCGACCGCCACCGGCAGGCGCTGCGAGAGGGGGGCATCGACCGGGTGTTCTTCGCGTGGGCCGGTGCGCAGAAGCGCGGCGCACCGCACTACTTCCGCGTCCACACCGACCGGTACCTCATCGAAGCGGTCAACTCCGTCGGCGGTGGGAACCACCTGCACACCGTGCTGCGGGACTTCGACAACGACTTCGGGCACGACCTGCTCGCACTCCACGCCGGGACCGACTCGAAGTGGGGCGGCGGGCACCTGAGCAGCCGGACGGTATCCAGCGAACAGTCCGATCCGCACCTCGAACCCTGAACGCCGCTCGGCCCCGCACAGCGCTGAGCGGGGCCGACTCCGGCCCGCGGAGTGTGAGACTCGTCAAGTTTGTCCATTTCGGTTTCCCTGTTGCCTGATCAGTGGCGACACTGGTGAAGCTGATATTTAACGTGGACGAAACAATGAGGTGGATTGTGTTGGGGCGCTCGAAGGCAACCGTGGTGTACTCGGTGTCGGGTCGACCGTCCAACCCGTTCGCGCGACCCGTCGATCGCTTCGCGGCCACCCTGAAATCCGTCATCGTCACCCTCGGGGGTCTCGCGATCGTGCTCGCCGCCGTGATCGGCACCTGGGAGTACCACCAGGAGAGTGCGCGGGCCGCGCAACAACGCGCCACCACAACCCTCGTCGAGGCCGTCACCAGCGCCGACGCCCCGATCACCCTGTCGCCCCGCGGCTCGGTCCGGACCACCCCGATGGTGAAGGCGACGTGGGCCTGGGGCTCCGAGTCCCGCACCGACAGCATCGAGGTCCCCTCGGGGACCCCGGCGGGCACCTCGAAGACCATCGCCGTCGGCGACGACGGAAGCTGGGCCGGCCCGCGGATCACGACCTCCGACGTCGTCAGCGCCGCGGTCGCGGCAGTGCTCGTCACCCTCGCCGCGAGCGCGCTGATCCTGGGTGCGGTGTGGGCGATGTGCTCACGCGCGGTCGAACGCCGCCGCCAGCAGTACTGGGACGAGAGCATCCGCAGGCTGTTCGCGACCTACAGTCGCTGATCCTCCCGCAGGCCGGTTCGACAGGCCTCGCACCTCACCTCCGGCGGAGCTGAATCCGCTTCGGACGACACCCGATCGCGTTGTGCCGTGTCGGTTTCGGTGGACTCACTCCGGGTTATTCAGGTGATGCCGAGGAAAGGTGGGAGCCATGTCCGACCGGGATGCTTCTATATTCGAAAGCGAACGCGAGCTCGACGAAGAGTCCGTCCGTAAGGCGCAGCGGACCGTCGCCCACCACTCGATCGATGCCGAAGACTGCCGGATGCTACTCGCTGCCCTCGGCATCCCCCTCGTGCGCGACCTCGAGAACGAATCACTCTCCGGCACGGCCGGCGCCGAATCTCTCTGACCGGCGCGTCTCGCGAGACGCCCCACGGGACCGCTGCTGGGCGACAGGCGTTCACAGCGACTCCACAGCGAAGCTCGAGGGTGCCCGCACCGGCGACCGCTTGTATGGGATGTAACCCGAACAGCCCAATGGAGAGGTCCTCATGACGAACAGCCCGCGTCACCACGCCGACGAAGTGCACGAGCACGATCGCGGCCTCAGCCACGACCTGAAATCGATGTTGTCGCGTCGCCGCGCACTGTTCGTGTTCGGCGCGGCGGGTGCGACCGCGCTCGCCGCGTGCTCGACCGCGGGATCGACGGCGACGTCGTCCTCGACAGGGGCGGCCGCGACCACGGGGGAGACGGTGAGCGACGGCACGTGCGTGGCGGCGGCGCCGCAGGAAACGGCCGGACCGTATCCCGGCGACGGGTCCAACGGCCCGAACGTGCTGGTCGAGTCGGGGATCGTGCGGCAGGACATTCGCAGTAGCTTCGGCGCGTACACCGGGACGGCGGAGGGTGTCGCGACGACCATCGAACTGAACCTGCAGGACCTGACGAAGGACTGCGCGGCCGGCGCGGGAATGGCCGTCTACCTGTGGCACTGCGACCGGGACGGCGAGTACTCGCTCTATGGTCAGGGCATCACCGAGCAGAACTACCTGCGCGGCGTTCAGTTGGCGGACTCCGCGGGCACGGTGTCGTTCACGTCGATCTTCCCGGCCTGCTACTCGGGACGGTGGCCGCACATTCACTTCGAGGTGTTCGACTCACTGGAATCTGCGGTGGCGGGCGAGGACGCCCGGTTGACGTCGCAGATCGCTGTGCCGCAGGACGCGTGCACCACGGTCTTCGCCTACGACAGCGGTTACGCGAACAGTGTCGGCAACCTGTCGAAGGTCTCCCTGGACTCGGACAACGTCTTCGGGGACGGCTGGGATGCCGAGTTGGCCACCGTGTCGGGCGAACCCGCCACCGGTATGACGATCTCGATCACGATCGGTGTCGCCGAGAAGTCGGCGAACGCGCAGTCCGCGCCGAGCGGTCCCGGTGGGGGTGGCGGACAGCCGCCGAACGGGGCGCCCGGCCGGTAGCCGTCGCGGCTCGGTTCCGTCGTCGGTCAGCTGACGTGCCACCCGGGTGGACGGTCGAGTTCGTTCCATTCGCGCGTCAGCTGAGCCTGCTGGCGGCGGGACGCGACCCAGTGGACGACGAGGAACAGGAGGCAGTACCCACCGGTCGCGGTCACCCAGATCCCGCACGCGACGCTCACCGCCGTGGCGGCGTTCTGCGAACCGGTCTCCGGCGCCGGGACGAGATCGCCATTCTGGTCGAGCCAGACGGTGACGGTCTGGCCGGCCTTCGCGGCCGATTCGGTCGGAACGTCGGCGGTGTGCGTCTGCCCGTTCGCCGACCACTGCACCCGTGCGTGGGCTTGATACTGGGGTGAGGCGGGCAGGGGTTCTCCTGCGCTCCCGGTGCGGGAATCGTCGACGAGCGTGGCGGGTGTCGGGTGCTGGGTGGCGAGTTCGGCTCGCGTCTGCTGGTCGAGCCGCGAGTACGTCTCGGTTCCGTAGGCCGCGGCCAGTGGGATCATCATGAGCACGAAGAACACCCCGATGAGGACCATCGCGGATCGGAGCCGGTCGCACCCCCGCATGAGAGGGTTGCGGCTCCATGGACCCAGACGCCACAGGCGTATCGGCGCTGCACACGTTTCGCTCATCGCGCACCTCCGGGTGGTTGCCCACCACCATTGTGCAACCGAAACGGCTGCACGTGTAGGGCCTTCTGGCAGGTGTTCGCGCGCGGTCGGCGTGGCCGCGTCAGACCCGCCGGGACAGGTCGGGCGACGGGGGAGCTGTCAAACGCCGATGCCGGTGAAGGCTTCGGTCAGTGCCTCGATCCCGGCCCGGACCGTGGGGCGGTCGTTGTCGGCGCGGCGGAGCGCGTAGATCTCGCGCTCGAGTGTGGGACGCACCGGGACGATCGCCACGTTGTCCGGCACCCAGACGCGGGCCAGGCGCGGCACGAGTGCGGCGGCGAGACCGTGCGCGACGAATTCGAGTTGAGCCGCGAATTCGGGCACTTCGTACCTGATATCCGGTTCGACGCCGCGGTTGCGCAACGTCTGCACCAGCCAGGTGTGGTACACCGCGCCCTTCTTCCACGTCGTCCACGGCATGTCCGCGATCTCGTCGAGGTCGACGTGGTCGCGAGAGGCCAGCGGATGGTCCCGGGACAGTGCGACGTCGGCGGAGTCGCGGTGCACCAGGGTGTGGACTGCGTCCTCGGGCAGGTGCAGCGGCATCGTGACCCAGCTGTCGACGACGGCAAGGTCGACTTCACGGCGCACGATCGCGGGTATGAGGTCCTCGGTCTCGCCGGCGAAGAAGCTGACCGCGAGCTGCGGGTGGCGCCTGCGCAGCGTCGCCACGGCAGTCGGCACGACGACTCTGCCTGCGGAGGAGAAGGACCCGATTCGCAGTTCTCCCACCACATCGCGGTCGAGGGAGACGACTTCGGATTCGGCCTGCGCCAGAAGCGATATCACTTCCTGTCCGCGACGGGCCAGGAGCCGGCCCGCATCGGTGAGCTGGACGCCGCGGCCTGCGGGCACCAGGAGTGCGGCGCCGACCTCCCGTTCGAACTTTCCGAGTTGCTGCGACACCCCGGACGGCGTCACGTGCAGGGCGCGGGCTGCGGCGCCGATCGATCCGTGTTCGGCGACAGCGCACAGCGCGCGGAGGCGGTCGACACTCAACATAGTAGTAATGCTACTGCTTTCATGACACGACTATTCACTTGTTGTAATGGTTGGAGCCTCGGAGAATTCTCGGTGTGACTACCGCCCTCCGTTTGCGTCCCCGCGCCCTCGTCAGCCCCTCGTTCAGCGTCGCGTCCGTGGATCCGCGACTGCTGGTGCTGGCGGGTGCGGTGGCGACTTCGCTGACCGGCAGTCTCATCAAGCTGTCCGGGGTGGAGCCGGCCACGTCGACGTTCTTCCGGTGTGTGCTGGCGCTGCCCATCCTCGGTCTCCTTGCGCTGCAGGAGTTTCGGCGGTACGGCGGGATTCCGCGTCGGGTGATCGCGGCCCAGGTGCTCGGCGGGATGATGCTCGGCGTCGACTTCGCGCTGTGGGCGCGATCGATCCACCTGATCGGCGCCGGAATCTCCACCGTCGTCGTCAACGTGCAAGTCGTCGTCGTGCCACTGCTCGCGTGGGTTTTCTTCCGTGCACGAGTGCCGGTCCGTTTCGTCGTGGCGGTCCCCTTCCTGTTCGCCGGCGTGGCGCTCGCCGGCGGAATCCTCGGCGGCAGCGGCGACGGCGATCAGCTGTTCCTCGGAACTCTGCTGTCGCTGGCGGCGGGCGTGGCCTACGGGATCTACATCTTCGTCATCGGCCGCGCCGGATCCGCACACCGGGCGTCGTCGCAGGTGTTCGTGTCGACGATCGCCGCGGGCGTCGTCGGGACCGCAGTGGGATCACTGTGGGGAACGGTGGACCTGACGCCGGGATGGCCCGCGCTGGGATGGCTGGCGGCGCTGTCGCTCAGCAGCCAGGTACTCGGCTGGGTCCTCATCGGATTCGCCCTGCCGCGGCTCGCCGCCGAGGTGGGCGCCACGTTGCTACTGCTCCAGCCGGTGCTGGCGATGCTGTTCTCCATCGTGATCGTGCACGAGCGACCCAGCATCGGGCAGTTCGCCGGCTGCGCGCTCGTCGTCGCAGCGGTGTGGATGGTCACCCACGTGAAGCCGGCGGACCGTCGTCCGGTGCCCGCCCGAATCGCCGAATGACCCGGGTGCGGCGCCTGCCCGTGTTTCACCCCGTCCGCAGCGACGGCTCGTCGGCGGGCGGTTCGGGTGGGCGCTGTCGCTGCTTCGCCGAGTACAGCTCGCGGTCGGCGTGTCGATAGAGCGCGGTGAGTGGGTCGGCCTCTCCGGTGCACGACGCGGCGCCGAAGCTGAACGGGGTAGGGCTCTGCCGGGCGAGTTGCGCCGTCACGCCGGGCAGCTCGGCGTGATGCTCGCCAACCACGCAGGTGACGAACTCGTCGCCGCCGACCCGGGCGAGAAGGGCGCCGCGGGGCATGTGCGCGGCGAGGTAGTTGGCGAGGTCGACGAGAACCGCGTCGCCCGCGGCGTGGCCGTAGTGGTCGTTGGTCGACTTGAACTGGTCGACGTCGATGAGGACCAACGTCACGGAGACCTGTCCCGTGCCCGCGCTTTCGAGCGCATGCCGGAACGCGAGCTCGAACCCGGCGCGGTTGAGCAGGGCTGTCAGTCCGTCGGTGCTGGCCGATTCGATCAGGGTCCGGGTGAGGGATCCGAACATTTCGGCCGCGCCGAGTACGCAGGTGATGGCCACGACGAGAACGGCGGCCTTCACGGTCACCGTGTCCACCTCGACCGGCACCAGCGTGAAGGCGGTGGGCGCGACGACGACTCCGACCACCATCAACCCGGTGAGGCCCCCGACGAGGAGCCTCGACTGCCGTTTCGGGTAGAACACGACGAAATACATCGCCAGGAACATCGCCGCGATCGCGCAGAGCAGTTGGGCGACGGCGAGAACGAGACCGGACATGACGATCGGTGTGGCGAGCAGTGCCGCCGCCGTGCAGACCTGGTAGGCGCGTCGGCTCGGCCTGCGCCCGCCCCGGTGCAGCACGACGAGTGCGAACACTCCGAGGAGAATGCCCGCCGTGCGAGCGGCGACGGTCTCCGGCCGGATCGACAACCCGACCATGGGCGGGAGGACGAACCCCGCGAGGTGCAGCGCAGTCGTGATCCACAGGTAGCGGCGCAGGATGCGCGGCTGATAGTCCTGCAGGACCGTGTCGACGGACGAAGCAGCGAGGGGCCTCACCCTCGCAATTATCCAGGACCTGTCCCGGAAAGGGCGGGCTCTCGCGACCCCCCCTCCCGGGAGACCGAGTCAGCTGGGCGTGGACGCGGGAATTTGCGTGGCATCGTCGTGCCACGGCGGTGTCTGGATGCCCGCGCCTTCGTACATCGGGAGTCGAATCCCTTCGCCGTACCGGGCGATCTGGTCCCAGGGGCGGTTGAGGCCGAACGTGCCGTAGGTGCGGACCCGGGTCACCGCGTCGAGGTCGAGGGTGTCGACGAGGACTTCTTCTCCCGACCCTGCCTGCTGGCGGATGATGCCCTCGGGGTCGACGACGACGCTTTCGCCGACTCCGGCCGGGTCGGCGCCGTTCACGTTGACGACGTAGACCTGGTTGGTCCACGCGTTGGCGCGGGAGCAGACGAGTTCCATCTCGCGGTCGCGGGTGGTGGTGAGGGTCGGTTGGATGATCACTTCCGCGCCGAGCCAGGCCAGTTGGCGCGCGGTTTCCGGGAAGGAGCCGTCGTAGCAGATGGCCAGGCCGATGCGGCCGATGCCGGGAATATCGAAGACGACGAACTCGCTGCCGGGTGCGGTCTGCTCGTACGGCTGCCAGGGGAAGACCTTGCGGTAGCGGGCCACCACCTCGCCGAGAGGTGATACGGCGATGGCGGTGTTGTAGATCTTGTCGTCGTCGCCGCGCTCGTAGAGGCTTCCCGGCACCAGCCACAGGCCGGTCTCCTCGGCGAGTGCGCAGATCCGGTCGATGTGGGGGCCGGCGAGTGGGAGCGCCACCTTGTCCATCCAGTCGGCGCGGGCCTGCAGTAGGGGCGCCTCCGCGGCCAGCACGAGTTCGGGGACCACGACGAGTTCGACGTGCGGGAAGGTGTCCCGGACGGCGCGGACCTGGTCGGCGAACCGCTGCCAGGTGGTCTCCACGTCGAACGGGACGGGGGCGGTCTGGATGGCGGCGATGGTCAGTGTGCGCATGGGTTCAGTCCTCTGTGACGGTCAATTCGGTGACGGCGGTGCGGCCGTCTCGGAAGAAGCGGCGGAAGCGGGTGCGGACGAGCACCATCGCCACGGCGCCGACGGCGATCGAACCGACACCGAGCAGGAACACCCCGCCGATGCCGTGGAACGAGGTCGCCCCGTAGTCCGGGTCGAGCATGTCGTGGGCGCTGCGCGCGAAGGCGGCGAGCATGATCGTGCCCCCGAGTGCGGGCAGGATGCCCCGGAGGAACAGGTCGCGCGGCGAGTCGGTCAGACGGTGGCGGAAGTACCAGACGCAGGCGAGACCGGTGACACCGTAGTAGAACGCGATGAGGAGGCCGATCGAGAGGATCGCGTCGCCGAGGAAGTTGCCGGAGACGAGCGTGAGGGCGGTGAGCAGCACCGCGGCGGTCGTACCGAAGAACACGGTGCCGAACGCGGGCGTGCGGGAGGTGGGGTGGATTCGGGTGAAGGCGCGGGGCAGCGCGCCGTGGGTGCCCATGGAGAGGGTGGCGCGTGAGCTGCCGATGACACAGGTGAGCAGCGCCGAGATCGCCGACACACAGATGGCGAGTTCGACCACCTTCGACAGTCCCGCGCCGAGTACCGGCGGCCCGAGCGTGGCGAGCACGTCGCCCGCGTTGTCGGGATTGCCCAGGCCCAGCCCGTCGGTGCCGATGCCGGCGAAGCTGATCGCGGCGAATCCGGTGAACAGATACGTGCCCAGCAGGACGAGGGTGGAGATCACCGCGGCCTGACCCGGGATGCGGTCGCTGTCACGGGTTTCCTCGTTGACGGTGATCAGCGCGTCCCATCCCCAGTAGATGAACAGGCACAGCAGTACCGCCTCCGCGAAGGGGCCGAAGCCGCCGAATGCGAACGGGTTCAGCCAGGACAGGCTCGGTGTGGAGGCGCCGGTGCGGGCGAACGCGGCCGCTCCGAAGCCGAACAGGGCGACCAGTTGCAGCCCCAGCAGCACGTACTGCACGGACGCGGCCAGTTGCAGCCCGCGGTAGGCGATGGTGGTGACCGCGGCGACGATCAGGACCGCGGTGACGATCACCGCGACGTTGTCGGACGCCAGCGAATCCAGGCCGAGCAGGGTCAGGAGGTATCCGGCTCCGACGCGGGCGAGTGCCGTCATCGCGATGAGGGTCGCGATCTGCACCACCCAGCCGCCGGAGAGCCATCCCGTGTGCGGACCGAACGCGCGGGTGGTCCAGACGAACGTGGTGCCGCAGTCCGGCATCTCCCGGTTCAGCTCGCGAAAAGCGAACGCCGTCAGAAGGATCGGAACGAAACCGAGGAGGAGGGCGGCGGGGGCGAGGTTGCCGACGACCATCGTCACGAAACCGAGCGTGACCGCGATGCTGTACGCCGGCGCGACCGAGGACAGGCCGAGCGCGACTGCGGCGAGCAGACCCACGGAGCCGCCCCGCAGTCCCTTTCCGGTGGGTGCTGGTGGTGGGTCGAGACTCGTCTCGGCGTCGGTGGGATTGGTCGACACGGTGACTCCTGAGATCGGGGCGGATTCTTTAAACAGAAATTTAAGAACAGTGTGATCTACGTGTCAATAGCTGGGAAGGTATTGTCTAAATCTCCATATAGAAACCGGGGAAGAGCGGAGCGAGGGCAGTGGCGCGGAAGAAGGATCAGGGGGCCCGCCGGGCCGAACTCGGTGAGGCCGTCCAGCGGGCGGTGCTCGCGCGCGGACTGGAGGGGGTGCGTCTTCGTGACATCGCGGAGCAGGCCGGGGTCACCCCTGCGGCGGTGCTCTACTACGGCGACCTGGACGCGTTGATCTACGAGACGTATCAGCGGGCCATCGAACGGTTCAGCCAGGAGCGCGAGCGCGTCGCCGACCAGTTCCCCGACGCGCGCGACCGCCTCCGGGCCTGCATCGACCACGGGGTCGCGAGCGGACCGGACGACGAACTGGTCCGACTGCTGTTCGAGTGCTGGCCACGATCGCTGCGCGACGCCAAGGCGGCGGCCCTGGACAGTTCGCTGACCGAGCGCCAAATCGCCGTCTACTACGGCATTCTCGTCATCGGGCAGACTCAGGGTCACTTCACGCTCACCGACCCGCCGCGCCTGCTCGCAGCGAATTTCGTGGCCATGGAGGACGGCTATCAGATGGAGGTGCTGGCCGGCCGTCGCAGCCGCGCCGAGGTGATCGCCAGCCTCCACTCCTACGCGCGCGCGGCCACCGGACACGATCTGAATGGCTAGGCAGGGTATGGGAAACTAGGAGTAACAGATAGGTTGGATTCGCGTCGCCAGGCCCGGCCGCCGAGCACCGAAAAGGAGCCTCCCATCAAGATCCTGCAGAACGTCTCGAGCGAGATCCGCGAGTGGGAACGCGGCTTCAGGACGGTGATGCTCCGAGTACGCCAGATCGGGGTGCTGATCGACCGTCTGGGGCCCGCGCTCGACGACCTGTCCGAACTGCTGGACGCCGCCAAGCAGATCGCGGAGACAGCGGAGGGGCTCGCCGTGAGCGCAAAGGGCATCGACCGGAGCGCCGAGATCATCGCCCGCGACGCGGAGAAGATCGCGCAGGCGCTGCCCGCGGTCGAGCGGCTGGGGAGACTCGCAGACCGCCTACCCGGAGGGGGTAGACGGTCTGCTGCCGGGCGGTGACGGATGGACGCGGCCCCGTCAGGCGGTGTTACCGAGCGAGATCGTGAACGTCGGTGCCGACGAGGCGCAGCTCGGCGGGCTGCGCCTTCGGGTCGTCGGCGATCCCCGAAATCGGCATCATGGCGAGAGCCTGATCGAATGCGTCGACGAGCCATTCCCCGGTCACCGTCACGAGCTGGGTGTCTTCGGCGGCGGGCTGCTTCTGGAAGAAAGTCACCACCCACGGGTTCTGCGCGTCCGGATCGGAACTGAGATCCCCCGGTGCGTTGGTGGCGAGCAGGTGAATGCCGCGCTCGAAATCGACCCGGACGGCATAGCCGGTGCCGGTGTTGACGACGGTGGCTGGGCGGTGCGCGGCCAGGGCCAGCGTCATGAGGGCATCGGCGTAACGGGTGGTGTGCTCCACGGTAAGTGGCATGAACGATCACCTTTCAACTTCTGTGAGCGTCGCCGCGGCAGAGCAGGCCCGGAGTTCAGTGGTCCGAAAATGCAGTTCCTCCGACAAGTCACGAGAAGATAGAAGTAAAGCTGTTCGTCGGGAGCTTCGGCTGCGAGAGCGTCGTGCGGTGTGGTGCTCTCACTGTCGGCCACCTTCGAGGTGGGCGTCCTGGCACAGCGTGCACAGTTGGTACGCCCGATCAGAGCACGGACGCGTCGGGCGGTCCGTGAACTGCGGTAGCTGTGTACTCAACTACGACTAACCGTACGGTGCCGGAACCGGATACGCGACACGGGGGCGTCCGCCGGACAGCGTTGTGGCCCATGACCTGGGGTCATGGGCCACAACGTGTCGTCCTGCGGGTCGGCTCAGTGCTGCAACACCGGGTAGTCGGTGTAGCCCTTCGCGCCTTCCGAGTAGAAGGTCTCGGGGTCCGGGGTGTTGAGCGGCAGGTCTTCCTGCCAGCGCCGCACGAGATCCGGGTTGGCGATCGCGGGACGCCCGACGACGACGGCATCGGCGTGGCCGTCGTCGAGGATGGCCAGCGCCTCGTCGCGGGTGGTGACTGCTCCGAAACCACTGTTGATCAGCACCGGACCGCCGAAGCGCGTCCGCAGGTCCTGCGCAAGGGGCCCGGACGGGTCCTTGTGCAGAATGCTCAGGTAGGCGGGCTTCAACGGAGCAATGGCGTCGACCAGCGCGCCGTAGGTGGCCCGAACGTCGTCGGCGTCCAGTTCCAGGGCGTCCTGGATGTTGTGTTCGGGTGAGATGCGGATACCCACCCGGCCTGCGCCGATGGCGTCGGCCACGGCCTCGACCACCTCGACGACGAAGCGTGCCCGGTTCGTGGGGGAGCCGCCGTACGCGTCCTCACGCAGGTTGGACGCCGGGGAGAGGAATTCGTGCAGCAGGTAGCCGTTGGCGGCGTGGATTTCGACCCCGTCCATCCCGGCTGCCACCGCGTTCCGCGACGCCTGGACGAACTCCTCGATGACGGCGGGGAGTTCCTCGGTACGCAGCGCGCGGGGCACCGGGTACGGCTCCTTCCCCTCGTATGTGCGGGTCTCACCGTCGATGGCGACGGCGCTCGGGCCGACCACCTCGTGACCGCCGGTGGTTCCCTCGTGCGTGACGCGGCCGGCGTGCATGACCTGGGCGACGATCCGTCCACCGGCTCCATGCACGGCGTCGGCGACGTTCTTCCAGCCCGCAACCTGCTGGGGTGTCACCAGCCCGGGCTGGCCGGGGAAGCCCTGGCCGGCGTGGCTGGGGTAGGTGCCCTCACTGACGATCAGACCGAGAGAGGCCCGCTGACGGTAGTGCTCGACCACCAGCGGTCCGGGCACACCGTCACGCCCGGAGCGGACGCGGGTCAGGGGTGCCATCACGACCCGATTGGGCAGTTCGAGTTCGCCGAGTGTCAAGGGGGAGAAGAGATTCACAGATATCGGTCTTTCCGTAGGCGTGTTCGGCAGCTCCGTTCTCGGTGCCGCCGCGCAGGATCGGGATCCACTGGGGGAAACGGGCCTACGGGTCGGGCTATTCCGACTCGTGACGGCCGTCACTGTGAGGGCACCGTCCCCGAGTCGGGGAATTGCGCTCGCCTACAGGCTGTGGTCGCATTCGAGCAGGGCGTCGAGCCAGAGCAAGGCTTCGACGAGGGCCTGCATGCGAATGAGTGCGGTGTCGGCAGGCACGGGCGGCGGGGGATCGGATCCTGCCCGGTGCCTGCTCTGCAGGTGTCTCACGACGGCGGTGAACAGCCACTCGGCGGGCGCGGGCAATTCCTCGTTCAACTCTGCGGTGTCGTGCACGACGGGTACGACGCTGATGAAGCTGTCGACGGCGTCGGTGACGCTCGAGGCCGGATCCGCGATGAGGTCGGCGATGGTCGTGACGATCCACGCCACGACCGCCGTGAACGCCGACCGGTCGCTGCTGTGGTCGCACGCGAGCTGGGAGATCTCGGGTGCGAGCGCGTGGAAGTCGCGGTCGCCGACCAACGTCAGGAGGCGACCGCCCAGTTCCGCGCCGTCGGCGCGCTGAGGCCCATCGATCATGGCTGTCCCACGGCAGGTATTCGGCGCCGTCAGGTTTGCGGATGGGGCCGAGGGCGTCACGGCCCTAACAGCCGAACGGAATGCACAGAGAACCCGTGCATGCCGCGGCGGCCGCGACAGAAAACGGCTGGTCGAGTCCGGTGGCTAGGACGGTGCCGCCGGCGGCGGGCAGGGCGACCACGGTGCCCGAATCGAACTCGGTGACGTAGTGCGTCCCGCCGGACACCGCCACATCGAACGCGTTGCCCAGGCCGGTGGCGAGGGTGGTGGGCCGGTCGTGACGACCGCCCGACGGACGAGCGGGTGAACGGTGATCGGCGCGTCGGCAAGTCCTCTCCTGGCCCGTGTCCGGAAGAATACAACCCGTCACTGTGCGATCCGCCGGGGTTAGGGCAGGACGTCCGTGCCGCTCAGACCTCTGCTGCGACGGGCGGCTTGACTCCGACGACCGGGCACTGCGCCTCGAGGAGCACACGCTGGGCGACGCTGCCCATGAGGAGTTTGCCGACGGGGGAGCGTCGTCGCATGCCGAGGACGAGGAGCTCGGCGGCGGAGTCGTAGGACGCGTCGATGAGGTTGTCGGCGTGGGAGCGGTCGGGTTCGTTCCGTGCGATGCGGTAGTCGACGCCGGCGGCGTCCGCTTCCTCCCTCGCGGAGTGCAGTTCGGCCCCGAACCCGGGATTCGAGGCGCTGTCGCCGTCCGCGATCACGACGAGATCGGTTGCGCGCATGCGGGCTTCGGCGAATCCGAAGGCCAGGGCACCGCGACCTTCGACTGTCGGAACGTAGCTGAGAATGACGCTCATCGTGACCTCGGCTCGAGTACGGGAGTGGTCAGGGTGCCCTGGGCGAGGTATTCGTCGAGGTTCTGCAGCGTGAGAGCCTCCATCGCGGCCCGGGTCTCGGTCGTGCCGCTCGCGACGTGGGGGAGGAGGACGACGGTGTCGAGGGCGAGCAGCGCTTCGGGCACGTGCGGTTCGCGGGCGAATACGTCCAGTCCGGCACCGGCGAGCTTGCGTCCGGTGAGCAGTTCGACGAGCGCGTCCTCGTCGACGACGCTTCCGCGCGCCACGTTGATCAGGTAGCCGTCGGGCCCGAGGGCTTCGAGAACCGTTCGGTCCACGAGCTTTTCGGTGCCCTTGCCGCCTGCTGCGGCGACGATCAGCACATCCACCCCGGCGGCGAGTGCGGCGGCCGAGCCGACGTACGAGAACGGGGAGCCGGGAACCTCGCGCCGATTGTGGTACGAGATCGTGCAGCCGAAGCCGGTGAGGCGGGTGGCGATGGCGGAGCCGATGCGTCCCAGCCCGACGATGCCGACCCGCGTGCCGCTCACCTTCCGGGTGAGGGGGAAGTTGCCCTCTGCGGGCCAGCGGCCGTCGCGCACGAAGCGGTCGGCGGCGGAGAACCCGCGGAGCGTGTCGATCAGCAGTCCGACCGCGGTGTCGGCCACGCAGTCGGTGAGGACGTCGGGGGTGTTGCTCACGCCGATTCCGAGTTCCTCGGCGAGCACGACATCGGTTGTGTCGTAACCGACTCCGAAGTGCACGATGGCACCGAGGTTCGGTAGGTCCGTCATCAGTGCGGCGTCGACTCCGGTGCGACCGGACGTCACGACCGCGGTGACGGACTCGCCGTGCTCGGCGAGAAAGCCGGTGCGGTCTTCGCCCAGCGGGAGGTCGAGTGCGTCGTACTTCTCGGAGAGCGTCGCGGTGAGGGACGGCTTCAGCGGCCCGACCTTCAGGACGCGTCCTCCCGAAACAGTCTGTACAGCAGCTTCTTTCACGGACGACTCAGTGGTCACCATCGTGCCTCCTGACGAGTGGTGACGCGACTCTCCGCGTCACCGGTTACCCGTACGTTAAGCGGCGCCCGGAATACCTGTCCAACACGTAAATAACATGGATCGATACTCAAACGGCATTGGTCGGCGGCGCGTTGACGTGCGCAGATGCCGAAACTCCCTGTATGTGCCGGTCAGGGGCCTGCCGGCGTGATCGCAGTCTCCATCAATTGTGCGTGTGACGGCCCTCACGAGCTGTTTCGGGCCGTTTCCCCCTGTTGACGCTCCTCCGGGCCGCTCATAGCGTGTGTCTACCGTCACAGGCGGGCCCTCTTCACTCGCGTCGAGTACGCGACACATCCCTACGGAGGACACCATGAGCCCTGCACGTTCGCTGCAGCAGGGAACCCGTTACCGCGCCGTCGTCGTGGCCACCGCCGCACTGACGGTGCCGGCTCTGGTCACAGGTTGCTCGGTGGCCAATTCGAGCCACAGCGACGCCGCCAGCCCCGACACGTTGCGGATCGTGCTCCCGCAGGAGCCGCCCACGCTCGAACCCTGCGACGCGTCACTGACCTCTACCGGAGTCGTCGTCCGCTCCAACATCACCGAGCCGCTGGTGGAACGCAACGCCGATACCGGCGATCTCGAACCGAAGCTCGCCGACTCGTGGGAGCAGACGTCGGACACCGTCTGGACGTTCCGGATCCGTCCGGGCGTCACGTTCAGCGACGGCAGCGTCTTCGATGCCGAGGACGCCGCCTTCTCGATCGATCGCACCGTCAACTCCACCATCGGCTGCGACGTCGACGGGTACGTCTTCGGCGACGACGAACTCGAGGTGAACGCCATCGACTCGTCGACCGTGACGGTGCAGACTCCCGTCGCCGACCCGATCCTTCCGCTGCGGATCTCGTTCGTGGAGATGGTGCCCTCCACCACCGACGCGCAGGACAAGGTGCGCGATCCCATCGGCACCGGCCCCTACGAGATCGACTACTGGGATCACGGGCAGCGACTCGCGCTGGTCCGCAACGACACGTACTGGGGCCCGGCACCCGAGTACACGCGGGCGATCTACCAGTGGCGGACCGAGGGCAGCGTCCGGGCCGCGATGGTCACCAACGACGAGGCCGAACTCGCCACGTACCTCGGTCCGGAGGACGGCGCGGGCGACCTCGGTGTCGCCTACCCCAACAACGAGACGACGGCGCTGCGCATGATGGCCACCGAACCGCCGCTCGACGATTACCGCGTCCGCGAGGCCATCGACCTCTCCGTCAACCGGGCGGGGATCGTCAAGGCACTGTTCCAGGGTCTCGGCGAGCCGGCCGGGCAACTCGTCGGCAGCAGCATCGTCGGGTTCGACCCCGACCTGCAGCCGACCCCCTACGACTCCGATCGGGCCGCGCAACTGGTGGCGGAGGCCAAGTCCGACGGCGTTCCCGTCGACAACCAGATCCGCCTGATCGGGCGCACGGGCCAGTTCCCGAAGATCAACGAGACCATCGAGGTCATCCAGAACTCGCTGAGCAAGGCCGGCCTGAACGTGAAGATCGAGATGATGGACACGGCCGGGCAGATGCAGTACCAGATCCGGCCGTTCCCGCAGGGCACCGGACCGATTCTGCTGATGATCCAGCACGGCAACCAGGCGGGTGACGCGCAGTTCACCGTCGACCAGTACATGCGCAGCGACGGATATCAGAGCTACTTCGGTTCGCCCGGATACGACGCGCAGATCGACGCCGCCGAGCAACTCGTCGGCGACGCCCGTCAGGACGCGTTCGCCTCGGTACTGGCCAACGAACCGAAGGAGATCCGGCAGTTCGCGTACATCGCCCACATGAACGCGGTGCTCGCCAAGTCCCCGACCGTGCAGTACGCGCCCAACTCCGCGACCGGCGACGAGATGCGTCTGAGCGAGATGACCCACGCGGACACATCCGCGAACGGCTAACCCCTCTTCCCAGCCCCCCGGAGGAACTGAGATGTCCCAACCGAACCCGATCCGAAGGCGGTGAGTCATGTTCGCCTTCCTGCGCCGACGCGTCTACACCAGCCTCGTACCCCTCCTCGTCGTCCTCTTCGGTGTGTTCCTGCTCGCCCGCCTCACCGGCGACCCGACCAACCTCTACCTGCCGGTCTCCGCGACACCGGATCAGCGCGCCGAGTTCGCGGCCGAGAACGGCCTCGACAAGCCGGTCCCGAGCCAGATGGTCGACTACCTGTCCGGGGTCGTCCACCTCGACTTCGGCGAGTCGCTGCGCACCGGTGAATCCGCCGCGACCATGGCGTTGCGGGCGTTCCCGGCCACGCTGCAGCTGGCGTTCTTCACGATGCTGCTGGCGATCATCGGCGCCATCGTGATCGGTTGCTGGGCGGCGTACCGGCCGAATTCGCTCGCCGACCGGATCTCGAGCCTGCTGTCGATGACCGCGGCCAGCATCCCCGACTTCTGGTTCGCCATCACCGGAGTGTGGATCTTCGCGGTGGTGCTGGGGGTGCTGCCCACGTCGGGTACCGGAAGCGCGCTGTCGTGGATCCTGCCGATCGCCACCCTGCTGATCCGGCCGCTCGGCGTGCTCACCCAGGTGGTCCGCGGTGCGATGGTGTCGGCGCTGTCCGCACCATACGTACGACTGGCCCGGAGCAAGGGCGCCGGCGATCTGCGCGTCGTCACCCATCACGCGCTCCGCAACGCCGCGGCTCCGGCGCTGACGGTGGCCGGCGACCTCACCGTCGGACTGGTCAACGGCGCCGTCGTCGTCGAGGCGATCTTCGGCTGGCCCGGCATCGGCAAGCTGATGATCGACGCGATCCTGCAGCGCGATTTCGCGGTCCTGCAGGCGGCGGTGCTGCTGACCGCGGTCAGCATCTTCGTGCTCAACATCCTGATCGACGCGGGCTACGCACTTCTCGACGCGCGTGTCCGTGAGAAGTCCAAGGTCTAGGAGGCCGCCGACATGTCCATAGACAACGCACCCCGCCTGGACGGAGCCGGCGACCTCTACCCGGGCCCCGACGAGACGCCCGCCGTCGCGGTCCCCGTCGAAGAAACCGTTCCGGCACCGAAACCGTCCCGGAGCAAGGCGCCGTTGTGGCGACTGCTCCTGCGGGACCGGATGGCCACGGTCGCGGCGGCGATCCTGGTGTTCGTGTTCCTCGTCGCCGTCTTCGGCCCGTGGCTCGTCGGCGACGCTGCGACGGATCAGAACCTCGACCAGTCCAACCTCGCGCCGTTCCACGTGGCGAACGGGTGGATGAACATCCTCGGCACCGACCCGCTCGGACGCAGCATGCTCGCCCGGCTGATCGTCGCGTGCCGCACCACCCTCCTGGTGGCGCTGCCCGCGGTCGCGCTGTCCTGCATCATCGGGTCCCTCGTCGGCATGTGGGCGGGCTACCACCGCGGCTGGCGGGAGACGACGGCGATGCGCGTCGCCGACGTCATCATGAGCTTCCCATCGCTGCTGATGGCCGTCGTCGTCCTCTACGTGTTCTCGCCCAGCGCCGCGAACATCGTCCTGGTACTGGCCATCACCCGCATCCCGATCTACCTCCGCACCGCCCGCGCGGAGTCGGCGGAACTGCAGAGCCGGTTGTTCGTGGACGCCGCCCGCACGTTCGGCGCCCGCAGCGGGGCCGTCATCCGCAGGCACGTGTTCCCCATCCTGCTGCCGACGCTGCTCACCGTCGCCACCCTCGACTTCTGCTACGTGATGCTCGCCGAGTCGTCGCTGAGCTTCCTGGGCATCGGCATCCAGCCGCCGGACATCAGCTGGGGCCTGATGGTGTCCCAGGGCCGGACGTACCTCCAGACGGCGTGGTGGCTGTCGTTCTTCCCCGGCCTCGCCATCGTGGTCACCACCGTGTCGGCGACCGTGCTCGCGGCGTGGGCCCGGATCGCCACCGACCCCGCCCAGCGCTGGCGTCTGACCGTCCCGCGGTCGCGCCGCTCCCGGCTGTTCCCCACCCGAAAGGTCGTCTCATGAGTGCACCCGCACCGGCTGTCGAATCGCCCGACGTCGCAGACACCGACCGCGTCGCCCTCGAGGTCGCGGATCTGACCGTCGACCTGCGCACCCCCTCGGGCACGGTCCGGGCCGTCGACCACGTGTCGTTCACCGCGCGGCGCGGCGAGACCCTCGCGTTGCTCGGTGAGTCGGGTTGCGGCAAGTCGATGACCGCGCAGGCGCTCGTCGGCCTGCTCGAACCGATCGCCGACATCACCGACGGCTCGGTCCGTCTCGGCGACGTCGACCTCGTGACGGCGAAGGCCAGGATCCGCCGCACCCTCGCCGCCACCGAACTCGCCATCGTGTTCCAGGACGCGCTGACCGCGCTCAACCCGGTGTACACGGTCGGCAAGCAGTTGGCCGAACCGTTCCGCATCCATCGCGGGCTGTCCTCGAAAGAGGCGCGACGGGAGGCGATCTCGCTGATGGAGAGGGTCGGGATTCCCGAGCCCGAATCGCGCGTCGACTCCTACCCGCACCAGTTCTCCGGCGGCATGCGGCAGCGCCTGCTGATCGCGATGGCCGTCGCACTGAGCCCGACGGTCCTGCTCGCCGACGAGCCGACGACGGCACTCGACGTCACGGTGCAAGCACAGATCATGTCGCTGCTGCGAGATCTGCGCACCGAGCACGACATGGCCGTCATCCTCATCACCCACGATCTCGCGCTCGTCGCGGAGGAGGCCGACCGCGTCGCGATCATGTACGCGGGCAACGTCGTCGAGACGGGCCCGGTCGCCGAGGTCTTCTCGTCGCCGCAGCACCCGTACACCAAGGGCCTGCTCGATTCGGTTCCCGTGCACGCGGTCCGCGGCGAAGACCTGAAATCCATCGGCGGCACCCCGCCCGACCTGCACTCCATTCCGTCCGGCTGCGTCTACCAGGCGCGCTGCCCGCTGGCCCGCGACGTGTGCCGCACCACCCGCCCGCCGCTCGCCTACGTCGCCGGCTCGGCAGCTTCGGACGGACTTCGTCCGCACCACGGTCGCCGCTCGGCGTGCCACTTCCCCGAGGAGATCTCACATGTCTAGGTCGATTCTGAAGGTGCGGGGCCTCACCAAGACGTTCAAGGTGCCTGCCAACGCGGCGGGCAAGGATCAGTTGCGCGCGCTCGACGGCATCGACCTCGACCTCGCCCGCGGCGAAACGCTCGGGCTCGTCGGCGAATCGGGCTGTGGCAAGTCCACTCTCGCCCGCACGCTGATGATGCTCGAGCGCCCCGACTCCGGTTCGGTGACGTGGGACGGCGTCGACCCGTTCTCGCTGAAGGGCAAGGACCTGCTCGCGCTGCGCCGCCGGGTGCAGATGGTGTTCCAGGACCCGTACGCGTCGCTGAACTCCCGGATGTCGGCGGCCGACATCATCGCCGAGCCGTGGCGCACCCACAAGTCGATGTACAAGACGAGCCGCGACCGGGCGGCGCGGGTGCGGGAACTGCTGTACCTGGTGGGTCTGCGGCCGAGCGACGAGCACCGGTACCCGCAGGAGTTCTCCGGCGGTCAGCGGCAGCGACTCGGGATCGCCCGCGCCCTGGCGTTGAACCCGAGCGTCGTCATCTGCGACGAACCGGTGTCGGCGCTCGACCTGTCGGTGCAGGCCCAGGTGCTCAACCTGCTGAACGACCTGCAGAAGCAGCTCGGCATCTCGTACGTGTTCATCTCGCACGACCTGTCGGTGGTCCGGCACGTCGCCGACCGCGTCGCCGTGATGTACCTCGGGCGGATCGTGGAGACCGGTGCGACGGACGCAGTCTTCGACCGTCCCGCCCACCCGTACACCGAGGCCCTGATGTCGGCGGCACCGAAGCTGGACGCCGCTTCCCGCGGCAAGCGGATCATCCTCGACGGTGAAGTGCCGTCGCCGCTGAACCCGCCGTCGGGCTGCCGGTTCCGGACCCGCTGCGCCCACGCGACCGACATCTGTGCGAGCACCGCGCCACCTGCAGCGGTCGACGAGCGCGAGAGCGGCCACGTCGCCGAATGCCACCATCCCCGGCGTCCGGTCGAACTCGGCGTCCCCGTCGCGGTCGGGTGAGCGGGGCAGAGTTCGCGATCATCGCGTTCGCCGTCTTCCTCGCCTCGTGCATGCAGGCCTCGATCGGATTCGGGATGGGCATGCTCGCGGCACCCGTCGTCGCGCTCGTCGACCCGGGCCTGCTGCCCGGGACGCTGATCATGACGGCGACGGTCGTCACGGTGATGGTGGTGTGGCGGGAACGCGACGCCCTCGATCTGTCGGGCACCGGGTGGGCGCTGGCCGGCCGGGTGCCGGGCACGATCGCGGGCGCGTTGCTGCTGGTGGTGCTGCCGGAACGGGGGCTGTCGCTGCTGCTCGCCGCCGTGGTGCTGGCCGGGGTCGTCTTCGCGACGCTGGGCTGGGCACCGCCGCCGCGGCGCCGGAACCTCGCCGTCGCCGGCGCCGCGTCGGGGCTGCTCGGCACGGCCACCTCCATCGGCGGACCGCCGATGGCCCTGGTGATGCAGGGGTCGAAGGGGGCGCAGCTGCGCGGCAACATGAGCGCGTTCTTCCTGGTGGGCTCCACGCTGTCGGTGGCCGTTCTCGCCGCGACGGGGTCGGTGCACCGCGAGTCGGCGGTGATGTTCCTGCTGCTGACCCCGGCGACGGTGCTCGGCTACGTGGCGTCGCGGTTCGTGAATCGCCACCTGGACGCTGCACGCCTGCGCCGGGCGTCGATCACGGTGTCCTGCGTGGGTGCGTTGATGCTGATCGGACAGCAACTTCTGTGATGCAGTGTCTGCATCGTTCGATGCTCAACAAGTCTTGGACATGTATCGATAGGGCCACTTAGAGTTTTGGTTGTGAGGCGCCTCACGGGCGGCGCTGCGCTGTGGAGGAAGGTTTTCGGAGATGAGTACAACGAGCACCACCCCGGTCGTCACCGACATGCGAGTGGTCCCGATCGCGGGACACGACAGTATGCTCCTGAACCTGTCCGGCGCGCATGCCCCGTACTTCACCCGGAATCTGGTGATCCTCACCGATTCCGACGGCAACACCGGTGTCGGCGAGGTGCCCGGCGGTGAACCGATCCGCCGTACCCTCGAGGACGCCCGCGCCATCGTGACAGGCCGCAGCATCGGCGAGTACAACGGCGTTCTCGCCGATCTGCGACGCACGTTCGCCGACCGGGACGCCGCGGGCCGCGGCAACCAGACGTTCGACCTCCGTGTCGCGATCCACGCCGTCACCGCCGTCGAGTCGGCACTCCTCGACGTGCTCGGGCAGCACCTCGGCGTTCCCGTCGCGGCCCTGCTCGGCGAGGGTCAGCAGCGCGAGAAGGTGCAGGCGCTCGGCTACCTCTTCTTCGTCGGCGACCGGAACAAGACCGACCTCGAGTACCAGTCGGGTGCGGCGGAGTCCGACGACTGGCTGCGACTGCGGCACGAGGAGGCGCTGACACCGGACGCGGTCGTGCGACTCGCCGAGGCGGCCCAGGCGCGATACGGCTTCGCCGACTTCAAGCTCAAGGGCGGCGTCCTGGCACCCCGCGAGGAGGCGGCGGCCGTCACGGCGCTGGCCGAGCGGTTCCCCGACGCCCGGATCACCCTCGACCCCAACGGCGGGTGGCTGCTGTCGGAGGCCATCGAGACCTGCCGCGGGCTGAAGGACGTGCTCGCGTACGCCGAGGACCCGGTCGGCCCCGAGGGCAGCTTCTCCGGTCGCGAGGTGATGAGCGAATTCAAGCGTGCCACCGGACTGCCGACGGCCACCAACATGATCGCCACCGACTGGCGCGAGATGGGGCACACCATCCGCTCCGGCGCCGTCGACATCCCGCTCGCCGACCCGCACTTCTGGACGATGAACGGATCCGTCCGCGTCGCCCAGCTCTGCGACGCGTGGGGCCTCACGTGGGGTTCGCATTCCAACAACCACTTCGACGTGTCGCTCGCGATGTTCACCCATGTCGCGGCGGCGGCTCCGGGCGACATCACCGCCATCGACACCCACTGGATCTGGCAGGACGGTCAGCGGATCACCAAGGACCCGTTCGAGATCGAAGACGGTTACCTCACCGTGCCGTCGACCCCCGGCCTCGGTGTCGAACTCGACATGGACCGCGTCGAGGCCGCCCACGAGCTGTACCGGCAGAAGGGGCTCGGCGCGCGCGACGACTCGATCGGCATGCAGTTCCTGGTGCCCGGCTGGACGTTCGACAGCAAGCGCCCGGCGTTGGTGCGCGCCTGATGAAGGTCGTCGTCGGCGACCGGAACCTGCTGCCGCATCGCGAACTGTTCGAGTCGGGGCTGCCGTCCGGTGCGACGGTGTCGTGGCATCGGACATTCGAGGAGTCGGCGATCGTCGCGGACCTCGCCGACGCCGACGTCTATGTGGGCGGCCGGTTCACCGCCGCGATGGCGGCCGCGGCGCCGAAGCTGCGCCTGCTGCACGTCGCCGGCGCGGGCACCGACAACGTGGCGTTCGCCGCGCTCCCCGCGGCCACCCTGGTGGCCAATACCTTCCACCACGAGGACTCGATCGCCGAGTACATCGTGTCGGCGGCACTGATGCTGCGCCGCGGATTCCTCCGGCACGATCGCGCCCTCCGTGGCGACGTGTGGGCCACCTCGGTGTACGACGACGCGATCGCGCAGTGCCGGTCGATGCGGGGCGCGCGGGTCGGATTCGTCGGCTTCGGTCACATCGGCCGGCGGTCGTGGAACGTGCTGCGCGCGCTCGGGTCCGAGGGCTGCGCCGTGACCGGGCGGGGAAATCTCGACGCCGACGCGGAAGGCCTCGCCTGGGCAGGGGGCAACACGTCGCTGCTCCGGCTTCTGACGGAGTCCGACGTCGTGGTGGTGTCCGCACCCCTGAACGATCACACTCGCGACATGATCGGCGGCGCGGAACTCGACGCGCTCGGCCCCGACGGCATCCTGATCAACGTCGGGCGCGGCCCCCTCGTCCAGGAACAACCGCTGTACGACGCGCTGGCGTCGCACCGGATCGCGGCCGCGGCGATCGACGTCTGGTACTCCTACCCCGACGCCGGCGGTCACGGCGCCCCGAGCGCGCTGCCGTTCCGCGACCTGCCGAACGTCCTGATGACCCCGCACTCGTCCGGCGTCACCGACCACACGTTCGTCGGCCGGGTCGGCGACATCACCGACAACATCCGCAGGCTGGACACGGGGCGGACGGTCCTGCGCACCTGTCGCTGAGGACCGCCGCAGTCTTGCGACTCCTTCTATATAGGAGTTCCTATATAGAAGGAGTCGGTGTCACCGCGAGTGGTAGATCCTGAAGGATCGGCGGACGGAATCGCTGCGACCAGGCGATTTGGAAAACGGAGGACGGTTCGCGTAACTTATTCCAAGTCAGAGCGACACGGACACCGACATTCACCGCAAGGTGAATGCAACGAGGTTGTACGAAGTGCCTGACCAATCCGAAGTTCACCATCGTGTATGGTTGTGCTTCAACCCCGGAATGTCTTCAGCGGGTGCCGGTTTGCGCCGGTCAGTCCGATGAGATAAGCTGGAAAAGTTGCCCCGGAGCGGCTGGCGAGTGTGCCAGAGGTGATGGTGTGTGCGTGTTCTTTGAGAACTCAACAGTGTGTCGATGAATGTCAGTGCCAAATGTTTTTGGTACTCCGCATCACGGATGATCAACCGGTCCTTGGGGTTTGGTTGTGAGGTGTGGTGTGGGTATTTGCTGGCTCTTCTCCTTCTTCCGTCGGTGGGGGGTCAGTGTTTGAAAATGCTAGTTTTGAGTTTTTGATCGCTAGTGATTTGACTCGATGTCTATGACTGATTTCCAGGTTCGCCTGTGATTTCTAGAGTCTTCAACGGAGAGTTTGATCCTGGCTCAGGACGAACGCTGGCGGCGTGCTTAACACATGCAAGTCGAGCGGTAAGGCCCTTCGGGGTACACGAGCGGCGAACGGGTGAGTAACACGTGGGTGATCTGCCCTGCACTTCGGGATAAGCCTGGGAAACTGGGTCTAATACCGGATATGACCTTCGGCTGCATGGCTGAGGGTGGAAAGGTTTACTGGTGCAGGATGGGCCCGCGGCCTATCAGCTTGTTGGTGGGGTAATGGCCTACCAAGGCGACGACGGGTAGCCGACCTGAGAGGGTGACCGGCCACACTGGGACTGAGACACGGCCCAGACTCCTACGGGAGGCAGCAGTGGGGAATATTGCACAATGGGCGAAAGCCTGATGCAGCGACGCCGCGTGAGGGATGACGGCCTTCGGGTTGTAAACCTCTTTCAGCAGGGACGAAGCGAAAGTGACGGTACCTGCAGAAGAAGCACCGGCTAACTACGTGCCAGCAGCCGCGGTAATACGTAGGGTGCAAGCGTTGTCCGGAATTACTGGGCGTAAAGAGTTCGTAGGCGGTTTGTCGCGTCGTTTGTGAAAACTCACAGCTCAACTGTGAGCCTGCAGGCGATACGGGCAGACTTGAGTACTGCAGGGGAGACTGGAATTCCTGGTGTAGCGGTGAAATGCGCAGATATCAGGAGGAACACCGGTGGCGAAGGCGGGTCTCTGGGCAGTAACTGACGCTGAGGAACGAAAGCGTGGGTAGCAAACAGGATTAGATACCCTGGTAGTCCACGCCGTAAACGGTGGGCGCTAGGTGTGGGTTCCTTCCACGGGATCTGTGCCGTAGCTAACGCATTAAGCGCCCCGCCTGGGGAGTACGGCCGCAAGGCTAAAACTCAAAGGAATTGACGGGGGCCCGCACAAGCGGCGGAGCATGTGGATTAATTCGATGCAACGCGAAGAACCTTACCTGGGTTTGACATATACCGGAAAGCCGTAGAGATACGGCCCCCCTTGTGGTCGGTATACAGGTGGTGCATGGCTGTCGTCAGCTCGTGTCGTGAGATGTTGGGTTAAGTCCCGCAACGAGCGCAACCCTTGTCTTATGTTGCCAGCACGTAATGGTGGGGACTCGTAAGAGACTGCCGGGGTCAACTCGGAGGAAGGTGGGGACGACGTCAAGTCATCATGCCCCTTATGTCCAGGGCTTCACACATGCTACAATGGCCAGTACAGAGGGCTGCGAGACCGTGAGGTGGAGCGAATCCCTTAAAGCTGGTCTCAGTTCGGATCGGGGTCTGCAACTCGACCCCGTGAAGTCGGAGTCGCTAGTAATCGCAGATCAGCAACGCTGCGGTGAATACGTTCCCGGGCCTTGTACACACCGCCCGTCACGTCATGAAAGTCGGTAACACCCGAAGCCGGTGGCCTAACCCCTTGTGGGAGGGAGCCGTCGAAGGTGGGATCGGCGATTGGGACGAAGTCGTAACAAGGTAGCCGTACCGGAAGGTGCGGCTGGATCACCTCCTTTCTAAGGAGCACATCTCCAATGTTGTTGTCACACAGGTGTACAGCGGCTTGGCAGAGACCGTTTAGTCCTCATCAGTAGGGCTGCGGACGCTCATGGGTGGAACACTGACAAACATTCTTTTCACTACTGCCGGCCCGAGTGCCGGTGGGAGAAGAGTTATATCGATGCACTGTTGGGTCCTGAGGGAACACGCGAGTGTTTTTTCTAGGCAAGAACTTACAAGTGATCATGGTGGTCATACCGGCCGGGTTTTTCTGGTGTTCGGTGGCGACGAGGACATGGTTGGTTGTGTGTTGTTTGAGAACTGCACAGTGGACGCGAGCATCTTTGTTGTAAGTAATGAAGAGCGTACGGTGGATGCCTTGGCACCAGGAGCCGATGAAGGACGTAGGAGGCTGCGATAAGCCTCGGGGAGCTGTCAACCGAGCTGAGATCCGAGGATGTCCGAATGGGGAAACCCAGCACGAGTGATGTCGTGTTACCCGCACCTGAATATATAGGGTGTGTGGAGGGAACGTGGGGAAGTGAAACATCTCAGTACCCACAGGAAGAGAAAACAATAGTGATTCCGTGAGTAGTGGCGAGCGAAAGCGGAAGAGGCTAAACCATGGATGTGTGATAGCCGGCAGGTGTTGCATTCGTGGGGTTGTGGGGTTCATCTTGTCAATGCTGCCGTGTTGGCCGACAGTAAGAAATCATTGTGTTAGTGGAAGTGGTCTGGAACGGCCTGTCGTAGAGGGTGAGAGTCCCGTACACGAAAACATGATGACTGTCGTGATGGAAACCCAAGTAGCACCGGGCCCGTGAAATCTGGTGTGAATCTGTCGGGACCACCCGATAAGCCTGAATACTCCCTGGTGACCGATAGCGGACTAGTACCGTGAGGGAAAGGTGAAAAGTACCCCGGGAGGGGAGTGAAATAGTACCTGAAACCGTGCGCTTACAATCCGTCAAAGCCTTTGCACACTTCGGTGTGGGGGGTGATGGCGTGCCTTTTGAAGAATGAGCCTGCGAGTTAGTGGCATGTCGCGAGGTTAACCCGTGTGGGGTAGCCGTAGCGAAAGCGAGTCCGAATAGGGCGTCCGTAGTGGCATGTTCTAGACCCGAAGCGGAGTGATCTACCCATGGCCAGGTTGAAGCGACGGTAAGACGTCGTGGAGGACCGAACCCACTTAGGTTGAAAACTGAGGGGATGAGCTGTGGGTAGGGGTGAAAGGCCAATCAAACTCCGTGATAGCTGGTTCTCCCCGAAATGCATTTAGGTGCAGCGTCGCGTGTTTCTCACCGGAGGTAGAGCTACTGGATGGTCTAGGGGGCCCACAAGCTTACCGAAATCAGCCAAACTCCGAATGCCGGTGAGTGAGAGCGCGGCAGTGAGACTGCGGGCGATAAGGTTCGTAGTCGAGAGGGAAACAGCCCAGATCGCCAGCTAAGGTCCCTAAGCGTGTACTAAGTGGAAAAGGATGTGGGGTCGCGAAGACAACCAGGAGGTTGGCTTAGAAGCAGCCACCCTTGAAAGAGTGCGTAATAGCTCACTGGTCAAGTGATCCTGCGCCGACAATGTAGCGGGGCTCAAGTACACCACCGAAGCTGCGGCATTCACACAATGCACCCCCTTGATTCTGCGGAGTCTTGGGCAGTGGTGTGGATGGGTAGGGGAGCGTCGTGTGGCCATGGAAGCGGCGGGGTGACCCAGCCGTGGAGGCCACACGAGTGAGAATGCAGGCATGAGTAGCGAAAGACGAGTGAGAAACTCGTCCGCCGAATGACCAAGGGTTCCTGGGCCAGGTTAATCCGCCCAGGGTGAGTCGGGACCTAAGACGAGGCCGACAGGCGTAGCCGATGGACAACGGGTTGATATTCCCGTACCCGTGTGAACGCGCCCCTGGTGAATCAGTGATACTAACCATCCTGAAGCGTCCTTACGCCCCTTCGGGGGCCCTGGATGTGGATGCATGGGACCTGATCTGGTAGTAGCCAAGCGATGGGGTGACGCAGGAAGGTAGCTGAGCCAGTCAGTGGTAATACTGGTGTAAGCCTGTAGGGCGAATGGTAGGCAAATCCGCCGTTCATCAAGCCTGAGAGGTGACGCATAGCCGAATGAGGCGAATTCAGTGATCCTATGCTGCCGAGAAAAGCCTCTAGCGAGCTTTCACACGGCCCGTACCCCAAACCGACACAGGTGGTCAGGTAGAGAATACTAAGGCGATCGAGATAACTATGGTTAAGGAACTCGGCAAAATGCCCCCGTAACTTCGGGAGAAGGGGGGCCTCGTCCGGTGATCACTCTTGCAGTGTGAGCTGGGTGGGGCCGCAGAGACCAGTGAGAAGCGACTGTTTACTAAAAACACAGGTCCGTGCGAAGTCGTAAGACGATGTATACGGACTGACGCCTGCCCGGTGCTGGAAGGTTAAGAGGACCGGTTAGCCACTTCGGTGGCGAAGCTGAGAATTTAAGCCCCAGTAAACGGCGGTGGTAACTATAACCATCCTAAGGTAGCGAAATTCCTTGTCGGGTAAGTTCCGACCTGCACGAATGGCGTAACGACTTCTCAGCTGTCTCAACCATAGACTCGGCGAAATTGCATTACGAGTAAAGATGCTCGTTACGCGCGGCAGGACGAAAAGACCCCGGGACCTTCACTACAGCTTGGTATTGGTGTTCGGTTCGGTTTGTGTAGGATAGGTGGGAGACTGTGAAGCGCTCACGCCAGTGAGTGTGGAGTCGTTGTTGAAATACCACTCTGATCGTATTGGACCTCTAACCTCGGACCATGATCTGGTTCAGGGACAGTGCCTGGTGGGTAGTTTAACTGGGGCGGTTGCCTCCCAAAATGTAACGGAGGCGCCCAAAGGTTCCCTCAGCCTGGTTGGCAATCAGGTGTCGAGTGCAAGTGCACAAGGGAGCTTGACTGTGAGACTGACAGGTCGAGCAGGGACGAAAGTCGGGACTAGTGATCCGGCACCGGCAAGTGGAAGCGGTGTCGCTCAACGGATAAAAGGTACCCCGGGGATAACAGGCTGATCTTCCCCAAGAGTCCATATCGACGGGATGGTTTGGCACCTCGATGTCGGCTCGTCGCATCCTGGGGCTGGAGTAGGTCCCAAGGGTTGGGCTGTTCGCCCATTAAAGCGGCACGCGAGCTGGGTTTAGAACGTCGTGAGACAGTTCGGTCTCTATCCGCCGCGCGCGTTAGAAACTTGAGGAAGGCTGTCCCTAGTACGAGAGGACCGGGACGGACGAACCTCTGGTGTGCCAGTTGTTCCACCAGGAGCACCGCTGGTTAGCTACGTTCGGAAGGGATAACCGCTGAAAGCATCTAAGCGGGAAGCCTGTTCCAAGATGAGGTTTCTCACCCCCTCGAGGGGGTAAGGCCCCCGGCAGACCACCGGGTTGATAGGCCAGAACTGGAAGTCCGGTAACGGATGCAGGTGACTGGTACTAATAGGCCGAGGACTTACCACAAAGAAGCTACGCGTCCACTGTGCAGTATCTGAAACAACACACACGTTTCAGAACAGAAGAAAGAAGCACACCCCCACCACCAATGGTGATGTGTGTCTTCGCTGATGTTCCGTGTGACAGTTTCATAGAGTTACGGCGGCCATAGCGGAGGGGAAACGCCCGGTCCCATTCCGAACCCGGAAGCTAAGCCCTCCAGCGCCGATGGTACTGCACCCGACAGGGTGTGGGAGAGTAGGACACCGCCGAACATCCGTTACCGAAAGCCCCCCAACCTTGTTGGGGGGCTTTCGGCATTCCCGGGTCACGAACACCCGTGCCGCACACGTCCTTTCACCCCCGCGCACCGCCGGCAGACGGTCAATCGGTCGGTCGATTCCGGCAGCCACCGCCAATCGCGTGAAGACATGCCGACGCGTCGCGGAATCGACGCGTGAAATGCGTTCGGAGACCACAGTCGAGGCGCCGGCTGGCGACAGCAGGGATCTGTGAGGTTCGACTCGATGTAGAGGCGAAGTCGCGCCGGCAGACTGTGCTCGAGTGACTCCCGATGTCGTGCTTCGTCGTCGGCGGCGCTCGCGACGAGTACGCGAGCGAGCCGGACCGTCGCGCACTCGAGATGGTCGAGAAGCAGCGGAGCCGCTGCGGCCGTCCGGGCCAAGTGGTGGAGATGCGTACACAGCATGTCATACAGAGGGTCCGCGGGAACCAGATACTCCACCGCCCCGGTGACAGTCGCCGCCGGCATATCCCATTGCGCGTGATCGAGATTCACCGCGATCCTTAACCACCTGCGGCTTGTCGAACCAGTTGGATTACCCGAACGCCCCAGCGCTCCGAGAAGTACTCGCCCGTCGCGGCGACGGATCCCGGAGTGAAGTACGAATGGCCGATGCAGTAGTCCTTGCCGAGGTTCGGGTCGGCCTCGATCACCTCGTTCAGCCTGGTCATCCGTACCGCGATGCGGTCAACGACCGATTCGTCGTAGCCGCGTTCGATGACGAACTCGCGCCAGGCATCGTTGTACTCCGGCCCCAGATCGAAGAAGGCAAATCTCCGCCGTAGCGCCATGTCGACCGGGGCCAGGGACCGGTCCGCGACGTTCATCGTGCCGATGAGGTGCAGGTTCGAGGGCCGATGAAACGGTCCTTCCCCGTCCCGCGGGTAGGCGAGGTTCAGCGCGTTCTCGGGGTCGCGCTTGTCGTGTTCGAGCAGGGTGAGCATCTCGCCGAAGATCTGTGCGGGGTTGCCGCGGTTGATCTCCTCGATGACCACGACGTAGTCGTGTTCGGAAGTCTTGGCGGGCGTTCTGGGCGGCGGTGAGCAGAGGGCCGTCGATCAGGGTGAGTTTGCCGTCGGAGCCGGGCCGGAACCCACGGACGAAGTCTTCGTAGGACATCGACGGGTGAAACTGCAGGAGGGTCATCCGGTCGGAATGACGCTCGTTGCACAGCACCCAGCCGAGGCGTCGGGCGAGCCACGTCTTGCCGGTTCCGGGTGGCCCTTGCCAGATGATGTTCTTCTTCGACTTCACGGCCTCGATCATTCGATTCCAGGAGTTGAATGTCGAGGAAAGAGCCATAGGCAACGATGTCGGCGACGACGTACTCCGATGCGACTTCCCGCAGTCTCGCCTCGGGACCGTCGTCCGCTGACTCGACGTCCGCGGCGGCTGTGATGTCGTCGGCGGGTGCCTGTGGCGCGTCGCTGATCGCATGGAAATGCCACGCGCTCAGCGAAAGCTCCGGCGGCATGTCGAACGGAGAATCCCGGGACGAGAGCCAGGCGCTGACGGTCTCGGTGTTGGCCAGGAAGTCCTCACCGGAGATCTTGCCCTCGAGGTTGAGCTGCGCGGCAACGTCGCCGTATCTGTTCGCGAAAAGATTTACGTTGACGCCACCGAAGGCGGTATAGGTTTCTGGCCTGACCCAGTACGCGCCCATCGTCAGCATGCGTGTCTGACCTGTGGCGGCCGCATCGAATGCGGTGATCAGCCGTTCTCGGTTGGCCTCGGTCCGGGATTCGGCGTATGCCAATTCGGCCTCGAAAAGGTCCCAAAGGATGTCGATGGCGCCGTCGGCGCGGTCGACTTCCCAGCGTATGAATCACGAGTTCATGTTGTTCACCACGGGTATTCCGTCGAAGGTGACCAACGAGGCGCTACGCAAGCCCAAGACAGGGATACGTGCGGCCGCGCGGGACCGGGTGTACTACCCCGTCGGCGGTCTCGCCCTGAACGTCGCCATGCCCTGAAACGGGCATATCAGCTGAAACGGGCATATCGGGAGTGGTGGCTGCGCCTAGACTCCGAAGATGGTGCGCAACGCGAAGGCTGCACGTCAGCAGCCCACCGATCAGCGTTCGGCGTTCGACAGGTTCGTCGAGCAGATCGAACTCCGGGTCAGCCAGGCGCCGTTCTTCGGGATCTGCGCCGGAGTGGTCGCGCTGTGGGTCGTCAGCATTCCGCTCTGGAAGGACCTTCACGAGTGGCAGATCGCCATCCACACCGTCGGCGCCGTCTTCACGTTGCTCCTCGTGGTCCTGCTCGAGAATGCCAGCCGCCGCGCCACGGAGGCTCTGCAGGAGAAACTGAACGTCATCGCCGAGGCGCTCGCCGCCCTGCTCGATTCCTCCGCCCAGGACAACCCCGAGCTGAGGAAGGCAGAGGAGAAGTTGCGGGAGGCCGTCGGGCTCGAAGACCGGCACTAGCCACCCGCCCCTGTGACTTGGCACACCAAGCAGGTAAGTTATGTGTAACCGCAAAAACTACTAACCAGTAGGGGTCCGAAATGCCTGTTCCATCCGCCGCCACGTTCGCGCGGCTCGCCGACCTCATCGCCATCCCGGATGCGGCGGATCGCCCGACGCGGTCCGTCGTCGAGGCGTTCACGGGTAAGGAACTGGCCACCGTCCCGGTCGGTACCGCTCAGGACGCCAAGGACGCGATCGCACGCGCCCGGGTGGCGCAGAAGGAATGGGCCAAGCGTCCCGTCACCGAGCGAGCCGCGATCTTCCACCGGTACCGCGACCTGGTCCTCGAGAACCGCGACGCCCTGATGGACATGGCTCAGGCCGAGACGGGCAAGTCCCGCGCCGCCGCGCAGGAGGAGGTCCTCGACATCTCGATGACCGCCCGCCACTACGCGCGCGTCGCCCCCAAGCTGCTGCGTCCCCGCCGCATCTCCGGCATGCTGCCCGGTCTCACCAAGACGGTCGTGCGGTACCAGCCGAAGGGCGTCGTCGGCGTCATCTCACCGTGGAACTACCCCATGACCCTCGCGGTGTCCGACGCCGTCGCCGCGCTCCTCGCCGGCAACGCCGTCGTCCTCAAGCCCGACAGCCAGACCCCGTACTGCGCGCTGGCCTGCGTCGACCTGCTGTACCAGGCCGGGCTGCCGCGCGACCTGTTCGCCGTCGTCCCCGGACCGGGCTCGGTGGTCGGCACCGCCCTCGTCGAGAACACCGAGTACCTGATGTTCACCGGGTCCTCGGCCACGGGTCAGCTCCTCGCCGAGCAGGCCGGTCGCCGTCTCATCGGCTTCTCCGCCGAACTCGGCGGCAAGAACCCGATGATCGTCACCGCAGGCGCGAACCTCCGTGAGGTCGCGGACGCCGCCGTCCGCGCCTGCTACTCCAACTCCGGGCAGCTGTGCATCTCGATCGAGCGGATCTACGTCGAGGAGTCCATCGCACCCGAGTTCACCCGGTTGTTCGGGGAACGCGTCCGCAACATGAAGCTCGGCGCCGGCTACGACTTCGGCATCGAAATGGGCAGCCTCGTGTCCGAGGCACAGGTCAAGGCCGTGTCCAGCCACGTCGACGACGCCGTCGTCAAGGGCGCCACCGTGGTCGCCGGTGGTAAGGCGCGCCCCGACCTCGGCCCCCTGTTCTACGAGCCGACCGTCCTGACCGGTGTTCCCGAGGACGCCGAGTGCTACCGCGACGAGACGTTCGGGCCGCTGGTCTCCATCTACCCCGTCACCGACGTGGACGAGGCGATCGAACGCGCCAACGACACCGAGTACGGCCTGAACGCCAGCGTGTGGGCGGGAACCAAGGCGGAGGGCGAGGCCATCGCCGCACGGATCCACGCCGGAACCGTCAACGTCGACGAGGGTTACGCCCCGGCATGGGGCAGCACCGGTGCGCCGATGGGCGGCATGGGAGTGTCCGGTGTCGGTCGCCGCCACGGCGACGACGGGCTCATCAAGTACACCGAACCGCAGACCATCGCCACCACCCGCATCCTCAACCTCGGTGGTCCGCGCGGACTGTCGCCGAAGGTGTGGGCCAAGATCATGCCGCCTTTCGTGAAGGCGCTGCAGTGGATTCCGGGCCGCTAGACGTGGACAGCGCGAGCATCCTGATCGACGTCCCGCCCGGCAAGGTGTGGGACGTGGTGACCGACGTGGAGGGCATGGGCCGGTTCAGCCCCGAGAACACCGGGGCGCGCTGGACGTCCGGCACCCCGGTGACCGTGGGTGCGCGGTTCGTCGGCGCCAACCGGCACGGGCCGGTGCGGTGGAAGACGCACTGCACCGTCGTGGATAGCGTTCCGGGCCAGAAGTTCTCGTTCGAAGCGGACGAGCCGAAGGCGCGCTGGACGTATCACCTCGAACCCTCCGGCGCAGGCACACTCGTCACCGAGACCCGGGAGATCTACGCGACGCCCGTATGGTGGGTACGGCTGGTGCAGAAGTCGAAGGTGCTGGGCAGCAACCGCGACCAGCTGATGCAGGACGGGATGCGGCAGACCCTCGAGCGCATGAAAGTCGCCCTCGAGAGCTGATTTTCCACCCTAGGGTGCCGATTCTTCACCCTAGGGTGGCTGTCGCCGCCGCGCGCAGGGCCCGAGACTGGACGCTGTCCACACCTCTCGGAGGCGCCTCCCATGAATCCTCGGCCGACACCCGTCGAAGCTGGTCGGTCGTGCCCTGACGTCCGCCGTGAGGACGTGTGGTTCTCCTCGCGGGGACAGCGCTGCGCGGCCTGGCTGTACCGGCGCCAATCCGAAACCCCTACGGCAGCACCCTGTGTCGTGCTCGCGCACGGTTGGAGCGGGGTGCGCGAACAGAGGCTCGACGCGTTCGCGGAACGGTTCGCGGCCGCGGGAGTCACGGCGCTGGTGTTCGACTACCGCTATTTCGGTGCCAGTGAGGGCGAACCCCGCCAACTGCTCGACATCGACAGCCAACTCGACGACTGGGACAGCGCCGTCGCGTTCGTGCGCAGCCGCCCGGACATCGACCCCAGCCGGGTCGCGCTCTGGGGTACGTCACTGTCCGGCGGGCTCGTCCTGACGGCGGCGGCGCGGGACCGGCGGGTGGCCGCGGTCGTGTCGCAGGTTCCGTACGTCGACGGTCTGACGAATCTTCCGCGACTGGGCGTGGCCGGCCTCGGCCGCATGGCGGTCGCCTACCTGCGGGACCGGTTTGCCCAGCTGCGGCACCGGCCGCCGTACATGTTTCCCGTCGTCGGGCCACCGGGTTCGTTCGCGGCCATGACCACACCCGACGCGGAGGCGGGATATCACGGGATGGATCCGCCCGGTTCGACATGGCGCAACGAGACACCGGGGCGGGTGGCGTTGCAGGCGGCGCTGTACCGGCCGACGAAAACGGTCGCGAAGATCGCCTGCCCCGTCTTCTTCGCCATCGCCGACCACGACGTCGTCACGTTCACCCGCAGCGCGCAGAAGGCCGCGGCCAAGACCCCGGGCGCCGAGGTGCACGTGTACCCGGGCGGTCATTTCGACCCCTACTTCGGCGAACTCTTCGAGCGGGTGGTCGCGGACGAGACCGACTTCCTCGTCCGCCACCTCCGTCCCGCGGCTAGCCGCTGACCGTGCCGAACTGTTCGCGCAGAACGCCTTTGATGACCTTCCCGCTGGCGTTGCGGGGCAGTTGGGGGAGGACCTCGACGAATTTGGGCCGCTTGTAGCGGGCGACCCGGCCGTCGAGCCAGTCCGCGAGGGCGTCGACCTCGAGCGCCGCCCCGGCCCGCGGGACGACGACCGCGACGGGAACCTCACCCCAGCGCTCGTCGGCCCGCCCGATCACGGCGACATCCACGATGTCCGGGTGGGCGGCCAGGGCATTCTCGACCTCGGCGCAGTAGATGTTCTCCCCACCCGAGATGATCATGTCCTTCTTGCGGTCCACCACGTACACGAACCCGTCCGAGTCCACCCGCACGAGGTCGCCGGAGTGGAACCAGCCGCCGTCGAACGCGTCCGCGGTCGCCGCGGGGTTCCGCCAGTACCCCTCCATGAGTCCCGGGCCGCGGTAGACGATCTCACCGATCTCGCCCTGCGCCACGTCGTTCATCGCCTCGTCGACCACGCGCATCGCCACGGTGTCGATCGGTTTCCCGACCGACCCGATCTTGCGCACGGCGTCCTTGCCGTCGAGCATGCACGTCACCGGAGACATCTCGGTCTGCCCGAAGAAGGCGACGATCGCGGCGTCCGGGAAGGCGGCGTACAGGCGGTCGAGGAGTGTCGGAGTGGCCGGCGCGGCTCCCCAGCCCAGCACCCGCAGGGCGAGATCCCGGCCGTCGGGGCCGGCGTCGTCGAGGATGGCCTGCCACTGGGTGGGCACCATGAACACACTGGTCACCCGCTCGCGCTCGAGCGCGTCGAGTAGCTCGGCCGCATCGAACGCACCGGTCGGGTGGATCACGATCGTGGCGCCGATCAGCAGGAACGGCCCCACGCTGCCGAGGGCGGCGATGTGGAACAGCGGGGACGAGACCAGGTTGACCTCGGACTCGGTGTCGAACAGTCGCCATCCGCGGATCAAGGTCAGCGCCTGTGCCTGCAGATTGAGGTGCGACAGCACCGCGCCCTTCGGACGACCGGTGGTGCCGGACGTGTACATGATGGCGGCGGGGGAGTCTTCCGCCACGTCCGCGATCGGGACGTCGGGATCGGCTGCGCGCAACTGCGTCTCGAGCGAGACGTCGTCGGGGGCGTTGCCGACCACGAGAACCGGCACGCTCTCGTCGACCTCCGCGGCGAGACCGGTGAGTGAATCCTCCACGACCACGACGGTGGCGTCGCTGTCGGCGACGATGAACCGCACCTCGCCGGGACTGAGCCGGAAGTTCACCGGAACCGCGATCGCACCCAGGCGAGTCGCGGCCAGCATCACCTCGAGGAACTCGGGGCGGTTGGTCAGCAGCAGCACGACGCGGTCGCCGCGGCCGACACCGTGGGCGGCGAGGACCGCCGCCGTCCGCGCACTGCGGTCCTCGAGCTCACGCCAGGTGGTCGAGGTACCCCGGAACCGGAGCGCCACCGCATCAGGTTTCGCGAACGCATGCCGGGCAACATGATTGGCCCAGTGCCTGCGCCGGGAGGCGAAGGGCTGAGCGTTCGACGTCGCTGTCATCGTGATGCCGTCAGCCGCGGCCGAACACTGCGGGTCGCTTCTCCAGGAACGCCGCGACACCTTCCTGGTAATCGGGGGCGGCGAGGAGGTCGAGCTGACCCGTGCGCTCGCGGGCGAACGCGTTGTCGAGTTCGGTGAGGGTGGCGTCGTTGACCGCGTCCTTGGTGAAGTGGAACGCCTCCGACGGTCCGTCGGCGAGACGTCGCGCGAGGGCGTCGACGGTCAGGGCGAACTCGTCGTCGGGGACCACGTCGGCGATCAACCCGGCCGCGAGAGCCTCAGCAGCGGGCAGTCGTTCGGCCAGCAGCGCCATCTTCAATGCGCGGGCGCGACCGACCGACGCGGCGACGAGTGCGGTGGCACCACCGTCCGGCATCAGGCCGACCTTCGTGAACGCGAGCAGGAAATAACTCGACGCGGTGGCGATCGTGAGGTCGCAGGCCAGGGCGAGGGACACCCCGACGCCGGCGGCGGGACCGTTGACCGCACCGATCACCGGCCGGGGGAACGCGCGAATCGTGGCCGCCGTGCGGTTCGCGGCGTCGATCGTCGAGGACGACGGCGGGCCGGAGACGTTCTCGCCCCCCAGGTCCGCACCCGTGCAGAACGCACGACCGGCGCCGGTGAGGACAGCTGCCCGCACCTCCGCGTCGCCCGCGTACTTGTCGAATGCGTCGGCGACGGCATCGAGGGTTTCGGTGGTCACGGCGTTCATGCGGGAAGGACGGTCGAGGGTGATGCGGAGGACGCCGTCGTCGACGGTCGTGTCCACGCCGGGAATGTCGGAGCTCATGGGGATCCTTGTCAGGAAGGGCGGACGGAGAGGGCGATCTTGCCGGTGGCGGAACGGGTTTCGAGCGTCCGCAGTGCGTCGCCGGCGTGTTCGAACGAGTAGGTGGTGGGCTCGGCGATCTGCAGCGCACCGGATTCGAGGAGCGGGCCCAGGGTCGCCCACTGCCTGCCCGTGTAGCCGGGGTTGGTGCGCACGTACTCGCCCCAGCCGGCCCCGAGAACGGAGATGTTACGCAGCAGAAGCCGATTGACCTTGACGGTGGGAATCTCGCCGCCGGTGAAGCCGAGGACAACCAGTCGCCCGTTGGGCGCGAGGCTGCGCAGGCTGTCGGTGAAACGGTCGCCGCCGACCGGGTCGAGAATGATGTCGACTCCGCGGCCTCCGGTGAGGTCGCGGACCCGGTCCTTCCAGCCGTCCAGGAGAACGACGTGATCGGCGCGGTTGGCCTTCGCGATGCCGGCCTTCTCCTCGGTGCTGACCACGGCGATCGTCTCGAGCCCCAGCGCGGCCGCGACCTGCAGGGCCGCGACCCCGACACCGCCTGCGGCGCCGTGCACCAGCACGGTCTCTCCGGCGCGGTAGCGGGCGCGCTCGTCGAGAGCGAAGTGCACGGTGAGGTAGTTCATCAGGAAGCCCGCCCCGGCCTCGAGCGACACCGAATCGGGCAGGGGAAACACCGAGTCCGGCTCCACCGCGACGGTCTGCTGCCATGCTCCGTCCGACGCGAGGACGGCCACCCGCTGCCCGGCACGGATACCGCTGTCCGTGGGTGCGCTGCGGACCACGCCCGCGCCCTCGACACCGAGCACGAACGGCAGTTCCCGGACGAGCTGGTAGCTGCCCGTGGTCTGCAGAAGGTCGGGAAACGACACTCCGGCGGCGTGCAGATCCACGACGACGCGGCCGGTTCCGTCGGGTTCGTCGATCTCGACGAGCTGGACTCCGGCAGGGCCGGAAGCGGTGGTCAATTGCTGGGCATACACGTGGTGATCTCCTCCGTCGGTCCCTGACTATCCATACCAGACGCAACTGAACGGGCGCTAGATAAATTCGACCATTGACCCTGCCGATGACGCCGTGGTACTAACTTTAACGAGCGATCAGTAATCATGCCGAGGCGGAGGACGAGACGTGCCAGAACAGACGGAGACGACGGAGGCAGCCGCTCTGTGGGAGCGGCGCGGAGGCATCGGCATCATCACGCTGAACCGCCCCAAGGCGCTCAATGCGGTGAACGGCGCGTTGTCGACCGCAGTGGGCAGTCTGCTCGACCAGGCCGAGAACGACCCCGAGGTGCGGGTGGTCGTCGTGACCGGGGCCGGCCGCGCGTTCTGCGCCGGCGCCGACCTCAAGGCCCTCTCCACGGGCGGGAACATCGCTGCGGAGGGGCACCCCGAATGGGGCTTCGCCGGATACGCGCAACACTGGATCAGCAAGCCGACCATCGCGGCGGTCAACGGCTTCGCCCTCGGCGGCGGCACCGAACTGGTCCTCGCCAGTGACCTCGCGGTCGTCGATGAGGAGGCGAAGCTCGGGCTTCCCGAGGTCAAGCGTGGACTGTTCGCCGCCGCCGGCGGCGTGATCCGCCTGCAGCAGCAGATCCCGAAGAAGGTCGCGCTGGAGATCGCACTCACCGGCGAACCGATCACCGCGGCGCAGGGCAAGGAACTGGGCCTGGTCAACCGTGTCGCCCCGGCAGGCACCGCCCTCGACGTCGCGCTCGAACTCGCCGAGCAGATCGCCGCGAACGCACCGCTGTCGGTGCGCGAATCGAAGGCCATGATCCACCGCACCGCAACCGAACCCGACTGGGGCGACCGGGCGTGGGAGGCGAACAACGCCGCCATCGCCACCATCTTCACCAGCGCCGACGCCAAGGAAGGCCCGACGGCGTTCGCCGAGAAGCGCCAGCCGGTCTGGCAGGGCCGCTGACCCGTGAGTAGTTGTTAACGCCCCGCGGTTAATAAGTACTCACAGGCGGCGCAGCCGCACACTTTCTCCTCCTCGAAAGGGAACATCATGACCAACGCTGTCATCGTGGACGTCGTCCGCCTCGCCTCCGGTAAGGGCAAACCCGGCGGTGCGCTGTCGGGCACCCACCCGGTGGAACTGCTCGCGCACGTGCTGCGCACCATCGTCGAACGCAACGGCATCGACCCCGCACAGGTCGACGACGTCATCGGCGGCTGCGTCGGGCAGGCAGGCGAGCAGGCCCTCAACATCTCCCGGACCGCGGTGCTGTCGGCGGGATTCCCGGATTCGGTTCCGGCCACCACCGTCGACCGCCAGTGCGGCTCGAGCCAGCAGGCGGCGCACTTCGCCGCGCAGGGCGTGATCGCCGGCGCCTACGACATCGTGATCGCCTGCGGTGTGGAGTCGATGTCCCGCGTTCCGATGGGCACGACGACCATCGGTCAGGACGCGTCCGGCCCGGGTATCGCCGCCCGCTACCCCGAGGGACTCGTCAACCAGGGCATCTCCGCCGAACTGATCGCCGCCAAGTGGAAGTTCGACCGCGACACCCTCGACGCATTCTCCGCGCAGTCGCATCAGCGTGCCGCCGACGCCCTGTCGAAGGGCCTGTTCGACAAGGAGATCGTCCCGATCTCGGTGACCAACGCCGCCGGTGAGACGGTGACGCATACCGCCGACGAGACCGTGCGCGCCTCCACCACCGCCGAGGGACTGTCCGGGCTGAAGTCGTCGTTCTACTCCGAGAAGTACGCGGCCCGGTTCCCCGAGGCGCAGTGGCACATCACCCCGGGCAACTCGTCGCCGCTGACCGACGGCGCGTCCGCGGCGCTGATCATGAGCGAAGAGATGGCGTCGAAGCTGGGGCTGACCCCGCGGGCCCGGTTCCACTCGTTCGCCGTTGCCGGTGACGATCCGGTCTTCATGCTCACCGCGCCGATCCCGGCGACCAAGAAGATCCTCGCGAAGTCGGGGTTGAGCATCGACGACATCGACGCCTACGAGGTCAACGAGGCGTTCGCGCCGGTGCCGCTGGCGTGGGCGCACGAGTTCGGGGCCGACCCGGCCAAGCTCAACCCGTGGGGCGGCGCCATCGCGCTCGGACACGCCCTCGGCTCGTCGGGCACCCGCCTGCTCAGCACCCTCGTCAACAACCTCGAGGCCACCGGCGGACGCTACGGCCTGCAGACCATGTGCGAGGGCGCGGGCATGGCCAACGCCACCATCATCGAACGCATCTGACCCACCTCCCCGAAAAACCCTGCTTCCGAAAGGTATAGACATGATCGTCAACGACAGCGTCGCACTCGTCACCGGCGGTGCCTCGGGCCTCGGCCTGGCCACCACCAAGGCCCTGCTCGCCGACGGCGCCAGCGTCGTCATCATCGACCTGCCCTCGTCCAACGGTGAGACCGTCGCCAAGGAACTCGGCGACCGCGTGCGCTTCGCTGCCGGCGACGTCACCAGCGAGGCCGACGTGTCCGCCGCACTCGATGTCGCGGAGTCGCTCGGACCGCTGCGTGTCGCCGTGAACTGCGCCGGCATCGGCAACGCCATCAAGACCGTGAGCAAGAACGGCGCGTTCCCCCTGGCCGACTTCACCAAGATCGTCACCGTCAACCTGATCGGCACGTTCAACGTGATCCGCCTTGCCGCCGAGCGCATCTCGAAGAACGAGCCGATCGACGGCGAGCGCGGCGTCATCATCAACACCGCCTCCGTCGCCGCATACGAGGGCCAGATCGGTCAGGCCGCGTACTCCGCATCCAAGGGCGGCGTCGTCGGCATGACCCTGCCGATCGCCCGCGACCTCGCGTCGCTGCTGATCCGCGTCAACACGATCGCGCCCGGCCTGTTCAAGACGCCGCTGCTCGGCTCCCTGCCGGAGGCCGCGCAGCAGTCGCTCGGCGGTCAGGTTCCGCACCCCTCGCGTCTCGGCGACCCGTCCGAGTACGGCGCGCTCGCCGCGCACATCGTCAGCAACCCGATGCTCAACGGCGAGACCATCCGTCTCGACGGCGCCATCCGCATGGCACCGCGCTGATCGGCGACCTGTGACTCTGCGCGAGGACGGGCCGACCATGACGGAGCCGCTGTACGCCGACTGGCGGACGTTCGAGGCCCTGCCGCTGACGCCCATCCTCGAGCAGGCATTGGATCTGTTCAACGAGAACGGTTACCACGGCACGACGGTGCGGCAGATCGCCCGTCGTGTCGGGGTGACCGTCCCCGCCCTCTACTACCACCACGAGAGCAAGGAAGCCGTTCTCGTAGCCCTGTTCGAACTGCAAATGCGCGAACTGAACGACCGCGCCGAGGCAGCCGCCCGCGAGGCCGGTGACGACGTGGTGGCGCAATTCTCCAACGTCGTCGAGGCGATCGTCCTGTACATGACGTACCGGGTGCGGCACGTCTCCCTCGACACCGAGTTGCGGCACGTCTCGGCCGACAGCCGCAGCCGCTACGCCGCGTCCCGCAAGCGGCTCGAACTGATGTTGGTCGACCTCGTCGCCGATTGCGTCGCCCGCGACGTGTTCCACAGCGGGGACGTCCCCGAGACCGTGCGCGCCCTTCTCGGGATGTGCCAGTCCATTCCGCGCTGGTACCAGCCGGGCGGGGCACTGACCCCCGAGCAGGTCGCAGGCCGCTACGTCGACATCGCCCTACACACCGTCGGGTATCTACCCGCCCACTGACATCGCGCCGGGTCCACCGAGCCGAACTCGTCCCGGCGACAAGGAGAGACCATGCAGCGCACCCTTTTCGACAAGGATCACGAAGCGTACCGGGACACCGTGCGCGAATTCCTCGCCCGCGAGATCGAGCCGAACTACGAACGGTGGGAATCCGAGCGGCTCATCGACCGCTCGGCGTGGCTGGCGGCAGGCAAGTCCGGGATCGTCGGACTCGGGGTGCCCGAGGAGTTCGGTGGCTCGGGCGTCACCGATTACCGGTTCCGGTACGTCGTCGCCGAGGAGATCGCCCGCACCGCGACGACGTCGTTCGGTTCGGGACTGTCCCTCCAGGACGACATCGCCATCCCGTACATCGTGAACCTCGGCACCGAGGAGCAGAAGCAGCGGTGGCTGCCCGGCATGGCCGCGGGCGAGCTGATCGGCGCCATCGCGATGACCGAGCCCGGTGCGGGCAGCGACCTGCAGGGCGTGAAGACCACCGCGGTGCGGGACGGCGACGAGTGGGTGATCAACGGTCAGAAGACGTTCATCACCAACGGTATTCACTCCGACCTCGTCATCGTCGTCGCGCGCACCGACCCGGGCGCCGGTTCCAAGGGCTTCTCCCTGCTCGTCGTGGAGCGGGGTATGCCCGGTTTCAGCCGTGGCCGCAAGCTGCACAAGGTCGGACTGGCCGGTCAGGACACGGCCGAGCTCGTGTTCGAGGACGTGCGGGTGCCCGCGAGCAATCTGCTCGGCACCGAGGGTCGCGGCTTCGTCCACCTCATGGAAAACCTGCCACTCGAACGTATTTCGATCGCGGTCAACGCGATCGCCGCCGCGAAGGCCGCCTACCAGTGGACGAGGGACTACGTGTTCGAGCGCAAGGCGTTCGGCAAGCCGATCGGCGATCTGCAGAACACCCGGTTCGCGCTGGCGGAGATGCTCACCGAGATCGAGGTGACCGAATCGCACATCGACCGGTGCGTACTCGCCTTGAACGCAGACGAACTCACCGCCGTCGACGCGTCGAAGGGCAAGTGGTGGGCCAGTGAACTGCAGAAGCGTGTCGTCGACCGCTGCGTCCAGTTGCACGGCGGCTACGGCTACATGATGGAGTACCCCATCGGCCGCGCGTACGTCGACAGCCGGATCCAGACGATCTACGGCGGCACCACCGAGATCATGAAGGAAATCATCGGCCGCGATATCGCGGCACGGTAGGCGGCTCCGCCGCCCGTGCGTGGTTGACGAGTCCCTGGACTCCTTAACCGCGCACGGGCGCGAAGCGCCTAGAGCAGGCGGGCTTTCGCGTCGGCGTACTCGCGTGTGAGGCGTTCGACGATCTCCGCGGCCGGGACGACGGCGTCGACGGCGCCGATGCCCTGTCCGGCGCCCCAGATGTCGCGCCAGGGCTTGGCTTCCGACTTCGCGGCGTTGTCCGCCTCCTCGCCGACACCGAAGTCCATGGCGGACGGGTCCGACACGGCGAGGTTGTACGGGTCGAGTCCGGCGGCCTCGATGCTGCCGCGCAGGTAGTTGCCGTGCACCCCGGTGAACAGGTTGGAGTAGACGATGTCGGACGCGGTGGAGTCGACGATCATCTGCTTGTAGCCCTGGTCCGCATTCGCCTCCTCGGTCGCGATGAACGCGGAGCCGACGTAGGCGAGGTCGGCGCCTGCGGCCTGCGCGGCGAGGACCGAGCGGCCGTGAGCGATGGAGCCCGACAGCAGGAGCGGCCCGTCGAACCATTCGCGGATCTCCTGGATCAACGCGAACGGCGACAGGGTGCCCGCGTGTCCGCCGGCGCCGGCCGCGACGGCGATGAGGCCGTCGGCGCCCTTCTCCACGGCCTTCTTCGCAAACTTGTTGTTGATGACGTCGTGGAGGACGATGCCGCCGTAGCTGTGGATGGCCTCGTTGACGTCGGCGCGGGCGCCGAGGGACGTGATGACGATCGGGACCTCGAACTCGACGATGGTCGCGAGGTCCTCGTCGAGGCGGTCGTTGCTCTTGTGGACGATCAGGTTGACCGCGTACGGCGCGGACGGTGTCTCCGGGTTGTTGGCGTCGTGCTTGGCGAGCTCTTCGGTGATGCGGGTGAGCCATTCACGCAACACCGGCTGCGGGCGGGCGTTGAGCGACGGGAACGATCCGACGATGCCCGAAATCGACTGGGCGATCACCAGGTCGGGACCCGAGACGATGAACATCGGCGACGCGACCACGGGCAGGCGAAGCCGGTCTTGCAGGATGGGGGGCAGGCTCATGAATTTCTCCTTGATGCAGTGGTTTACGACTGGGAGAGCTGGGCGGCCATCAGCGGGATGAGCGCCTGCAGGCCTTTCACGGGGCGGACCATCACCTTGAACGACGTGATCTGGTCGCGGTCGTTCCAGTGGACGAGGTCGATGCCGTTGACGTGGATGCCGTCGAGTTCGGTGGCGAATTCCAGGACCGCCGAACGGTCGCCGTACCACTCCTCGACGTAGTGGAAACCGGTGCCGTCGAAGACGGTCAGGGCGGCGCGGAGGTACGCGAGGACCTTCGCCTTCCCTTCCTGCGGAGTGAACACGGCGGGGGAGGAGAACACGGCGTCGTCCGCGATCAGGGCGTCGAGGGCGGTGAGGTCGCGATGGTCGACGACGTGGTGCCAGCGGTCGACGACGCGGGGGCGGGCCGGTAGTTCGGCGGTCATCCGCGGAACGCCGGGGTCGGGAGGTCTTCGCCGAACACGTCCGGCAGGTCGTCGCGCACGCTGTCGGGGAACACGGCCGGTCGTTTCTCGAGGAACGCGGAGATGCCTTCGCGCGCGTCCGGTCCGATGCCGCGGATGTTGATCCCGCGTGTCTCGACGCGGTGCGCGATCATCGGGTGCTCGGCGCCGAGCGCCCGCCACATCATCTGGCGCGACAGCGCCACCGACACCGGGGCGGAGTGCTCGGTCAGGCTCCGGGCCAGCGCGTACGCCTCGTCGAGCAGGGACTCGCGGGGAAAGAGCTTGTACACGAGGCCGGCGTCGAACGCTTCCGTGGCGGGGAACACCCGGCCGGAGTACACCCAGTCGAGCGCCGTCTGCAGGGGGACGAGGCGGGGCAGGAACCAGGTCGAGCAGGATTCGGGGACGATGCCGCGCCGGTTGAAGACGAATCCGATGCGGGCGTCGTCGGCGGCGAGGCGGAAGTCGGCGGCGAGGGTCATCGTGATGCCCACTCCCACTGCCGGTCCGTTGATCGCGGCGATGATCGGCTTGCGGGATTCGAACATCCGGAGCACCACGCGACCGCCACCGTCGCGGCGGGAGTCGGCTCCCTCGTCCTCGTCCTGCCAGTGATCGAACGTGGCGGCCCCGGCGGACAGGTCTGCGCCCGCACAGAACGCTCGTCCGGCTCCGGTGAGCACGATCGCCCGGACGGAATCGTCCGCGTCGAGTTGGTCGTAGGCGGCAATCAGCTCGTTCTCCATGGTGGTGGTGAACGCGTTGAGCTGGTCGGGCCGGTTCAGGGTGATCGTCGCGATGCCGTCCGCGACGGCGAGTCCGATGTGATCCACCGCCCCAGCATGACATTGTTACCGAACGATCGCTAGAGCGGGTTCTGTGACGGGACCCACTACCCTGGAGTGGTCGTGTGACGATCGGATCGGGGACGGAGACCGAGGGATGTGCGCTGCAAAGGTGGCCGCCGTGGCAACGGGTACCGGGCGGCAGGTGATCCTCGACTCCGCGGTGGCCAACATGAACGAACGCGGCTATCACGGCACGTCCATGCGCGACATCGCCCGCGGCGCCGACATCACCGTCGCCTCGATCTACCACCACTTCGCGTCGAAGCAGGAGATCCTGCAGGACATCATGGTGCGCGCACTCCACGACGCCATCGCGATGACCCGCGGTGCCCTGCTGCGCTCGGGTGGCGCCCCCGCCGACCAGTTGCAGGCGCTGATGCGGGCGTGGGTCATGTTCCACACCACCCGGCAACTGGACGCAATGGTCGGCGCCACCGAGATACGCAGCCTCGACGACGCCGGCCGCCGGCTCGTCGTCGCCCTCCGCGACGAACAGGAGCACCTCTTCCGCGACGTCGTCGAGCGTGGTGTCGAGGAGGGCGACTTCGCGACCGAATTCCCGCGGGACGCCGTCCGCGGCATCATCAACATGGGTCAATCGGTGTGCACGTGGTGGCACGCCGACGGTCCGCTGAAGCCCGAGGAACTCGCCGAGCGCTACGCCGACCTCGCCCTGGCGATGGTGAAACCGACCGTCTGATCGCCGTGGCCGCAGCCCGGGCAGAATCGGGGTAGCGGGTGTCGCGGAAACGGAGCGTGAGATGAAGTTCGCCAGACGGCTCGACGCTCTCCAGCAGAAGTACCCGGCGATGGGCTTCCCGATCGCCGTCACGTACAAATTCCTCGACGACCAGGGTGTGTACCTCGCGGCGTTGATCGCCTACTACGGGTTCATCTCACTGTTTCCCCTCCTGCTTCTGCTCTCGACGGTGCTCGGGTTCGTGCTGTCGGGGCATCCGGAATTGCAGCAGGACATCATCGACTCGGCGCTGAGCCAGTTCCCGGTCATCGGCGCCGACCTGGCGGACCCGCACCGGATCGGCGGCGGGGTGACCGGCCTGGTGATCGGACTCGTCGGCGCCCTCTACGGCGGCCTCGGGGTGGCACTGGCCAGCCAGAACGCGATGAACACGGCGTGGTCGGTACCCCGCAACATGCGGCCCGATCCCATTCGCGGCCGGCTGCGGGGTCTGCTGCTACTCGGCACGATCGGTCTCGCCGTCCTCGGCACGGCCGCGGTGGCAGCGGTCGGCGCCGCGACGCACCTGTCCGGATCGTTCACCGTGCTTCTCATGCTCGCCGCGATCACGATCAACTCGGCGATCTTCATCCTTGCCTTTCGGCTCGCCACTGCCCGGCCGCTGTCCGTCGCCGACGTCGCGCCCGGCGCCGTCGCAGCAGCCGTGGTGTGGCAGGTGCTCCAATCGTTCGGGGCGTACTACGTGAGCAAGGTGGTCAGCACGGCGTCCGTGACGAACGGGGTGTTCGCCGTCGTGCTGGGGTTGCTGGCGTTCCTCTTCCTCGCCGCCGCGGCGATCGTGGTGTGTGTGGAGATCAACGTCGTCCGCGTCGACCGGCTGCACCCCCGGGCGCTGCTCGGGCCCTTCACGGACAAGGCCGACCTCGTGGAGGGCGACAAACGGACGTTCACCGACCAGGCGAAGGCGCAACGCGCGGTACCGCACGAGGGCATCCACGTCACGTTCGACGAAGTTTCTGCGAAGATGGACAGGCCTGGGCCGCCGTCGAAGGAGGAACGATGACCGATCCGATCTTCGACAAGTCGGAGCAACTGAAACAGGTCCAGCAGGGCATCCTTCCCGGCGAGACGATCATCGCCGTGTACGACTGCATCGGCGCGGGTACCGGCTTCCTCGGGATCACGAACCTCCGCGTCGTCATCCAGGACAAGAGCTTCGTCGGCAAGCGCACCGCGATCACGTCCATCCCGTACAAGAACATCCGCTCGGTCTCGTTCCTTAGCAACAAGTCGTGGGCCGGCCAGTTCTTCTCCTCCAGCAGCATCGCCGTCAACGTCGCCGACACCACGTACGAGGCCGACTTCCGTGGCATGGACAAGGCCCACCACGTGCACACGGTCATCCTCGAACACATCACGTGACGTAGGTCGCTCTGCTCCGGTGCGTCGCCCCAGGTCACGGCGACGCACCCACACACCGCGCCGGTGAGTGGAATCACCCCCGCGTGAATTGTCAATTCGGTTGCAGCCTCGCCCATACTGGTACGAGCCGGTGTGCCACTATCTCGGCCCGGTTCATCCTCAGGCGAGTCCATTGGACGTGCTCGCCGATCCTACGATCAGCCCGACGGGAGTCTTGCTGCCATGACGCCGCCTGCAGTTCACCTCACCGAACCTGCGGTCACCGCTCGTCCGTCTCTGCGTCCGCGGATTCCGTCACCGAGTCGGCGGGGCGCGATGCTGGCGCTTGCCCTCGGCGGGTTCGGTATCGGCACAACGGAATTCGCGTCCATGGGCCTGCTGCCCGCGATGGCCGCGGGGACCGGGGTGTCGGAGCCGGTGGCCGGGCACTTCGTCTCCGCGTACGCGCTCGGCGTCGTCGTCGGGGCGCCCACGATCGCGGCGCTGGCCGCGCGCGTCGAGCGGCGCACGCTACTCATCGCGTTGATGGCCACGTTCGTCGTCGGCAATCTCGCTACCGCCCTCGCCCCCGGGTACGAGTCGCTGCTGGCCGCCCGGTTCCTCGCCGGGCTGCCCCACGGTGCGTACTTCGGGGTCGCAGCGTTGGTCGCCGCGCACCTAGCGGAACCGGGCAAGCGTGCCAAAGCGGTCGCGACCGTGATGATGGGTCTGTCGGTCGCGAATGTGGTCGGGGTGCCTGCGACGGCGTTCTTCGGCCAGATCCTGGGCTGGCGGTCCGCGTTCGTGCTCGTGGTGATCATCGGAATCGTGACGCTGGTGGCGCTGGCACGTCTGGTCCCGCCGCTGGCCGGGGTGCACGTGAGCAACCCGGTGGCCGAACTCGGGGCACTGAGCCGGGTGCAGGTGTGGATGACGCTGATCTTCGCGACGGTCGGGTTCGGCGGCTCGTTCGCGGTGTACACGTACATCAGTTCGACGCTCACCGACGTGTCCGGGTTGCCGCACGCGATGGTTCCGGTGGCGTTGATGCTGTTCGGTTCGGGGATGATCCTCGGTAACGTCGTGGGTGGCCGCATCGCCGACAACGCGGTGGTCCCCGGGCTGTTCGGGTGCATGATCGCCCTGATCTGCGTCCTGGCCCTGTTCATCGTCGCCGCACACAACCCGGTGACGGCGCTGATCGTGCTGTTCTTCATCGGGATGGCGGTGACGGCGATCTTCCCGGCCGTCCAGTCGCGGCTGATGGACGCGGCGGGTGACGCGAAGACCCTGGCGTCGACGCTGATCCACGGCGCGTTCAACCTCGCCAACGCGGGTGGCGCGTGGATCGGAGGCGTCGTGATCGCGGCCGGATACGGCTACACCGCCCCGGCCGCCGTCGGCGCCCTCCTCGGCGTCGCCGGACTGATCGTCCTCACGATCGCGGTCCTCCTCGACCGCCGGCGCCGGCACGAACCGGCCGCCGACGGCTGACGGTTCAGGCGTGAACCCCGGCGGCGTACCGATCTCGTAGCGTGCCCTTGACGAGTTTCCCGGTGGGGGTTCGGGGGAGGTCGTCGCTGAACACGACGTTCCGCGGCACCTTGAACCGGGCGAGCCGTCCCCGCACGTGGTCGAGGAGTTCATCGGCCAGCGCGTCGTCCCCGATCACACCCGGAACGGTCTGGACCACGGCCAGCACCGATTCCCCCATCTCCTCGTCGGGGATCCCGATCACCGCGACGTCGAGGACGGCGGGGTGTTCGGTGAGGGTGTTCTCGATCTCCTGCGGATAGATGTTGACGCCGCCGGAGATGATCATGAACGACTTCCGGTCGGTGAGGAACAGATACCCGTCCTCGTCGAGGTAGCCGACGTCGCCGGTGGTGGTCCACGTCGGGTGCTGTGGGTGCTGGGCGTCGCGGGTCTTCGCGGGGGCATTGTGATATTCGAACGGCAGGGTGTCCCGCTCGAAGTAGAGGGTGCCGATCTCGCCCGGTGCGAGGTCGGCACCGTCGTCGCCGCAGATGTGGGCGACGCCGAGCGCGGCGCGGCCGACGGTTCCGGGCTTGCGGAGCCATTCGTCCGAATTCACGAGGGTCATGCCGTTGAGTTCGGTGGACGAGTAGTACTCCGACAGGATCGGACCCCACCACTCGATCATCTGCCGCTTCACCTCCACCGGGCACGGGGCCGCGGCGTGAACGGCGACGCGCAGGCTGGAGACGTCGTACTTCTCCCGGGTCTCGGCGGGCAACTTCAGCATGCGGACGAACATCGTGGGCACCCACTGGCTGTAGGTGACGCGGTACTGCTCGATGTACGCGAGCGCCTTCTCGGCGTCGAAGCGGTCCATCACGACGACGGTGCCGCCGAGGGCCTGCACCGACGCGCAGGTGCGGAGAGGTGCCGCGTGATACAGCGGGGCGGGTGAGAGGTAGACGGTGTCCGGCGTGACTCCCCACACCGTCGCGTTCATACCGGTCATCGTGTCGCCGGGTTCGTGGATCTGACGTACGGGCAGTTCCGGTTTGATGCCCTTCGGGCGGCCGGTGGTGCCGGACGAATACAGCATGTCCGCCCCGCGGGGCTGGTCGGGGAGCGGGACGTCCGACTCCGCGGCGGCGGCCCGGTCGAGCGAGTTGTAGCCGGGAATGGTTCCCCCGAACGCGAGCCGGTGCTCGGTGGCCGGGGTGAGGGCGGTGAGGTCATGCGCAACCGCGTCGAGTGCGGCGTCGACGATCAACGCCTTGGCACCGCAATCCTCGACGATGTAGGCGATCTCGGGTGGCGTGAGGTGCCAGTTCGCCATCGTGAGATAGAGACCGGAACGCATTGCCGCCCAATAGATGTCGAAGATCGCGGGAGTGTTCGTGGCCAGCACCGCGACGTGATCTCCGCGGCGCAGACCGAGGGCGTGCAGGTGGCGGGCGATCCGGATCGAGCGGGACTCGAGGTCGGCGAAGGTGACCGTCTGCCCGGTGCCCGCCATGATCACGGCCGGCTTGTCGGGGGTGGTGGCAGCGTGAGCGCCGGGATACATGGTTACTCCGATTCGTGAGGGATCTCGAGGGGGGACACTGTCCGGCCGTCAGCCGAGTTGCTCCTGCGCGACCTTGGACCGGCGGGCCACACCGGCTACCGAGATCAGTCCGATCACCGCAGCGACGATCACGAAAACGGCAGGGGAGAGGACGTTTCCGGTCTTCTCCACCAGCCAGACGGCGACGAACGGGGCGGTGCCACCGGCGATGACGACGCCGAGGTTCCAGCCCATGGCGACACCGGTGAAGCGGACGTCCTTGTCGAACAGCAGCGGCATCAGCGTGTACGAACCGACCTGGGTTCCGACGGTGTTGACCATGATCAGCAGGTACGCGATCGCGGCGATCCACAGGCTGTGGTGCATGACGGCCATGGCGGGGTAGGTGATGATCGCGAATCCGGCGAGGCTGATCACGGTGAACCGCAACCGCCCGATGCGGTCGGCGAGCATGCCCCCGAGCGGCATCGCGAGCGCGACGACACCGATGACCGCGGTCGCGATCCAGTAGACCGGGGTGCGTTCGTAGCCGAGGCTCTTCATGAGATGGATGCTCATGTAGGTGAGGCCGATGTACGCGGTTCCGTTGCACGCCAGACTGATTCCGACCGACTGCAGGAGGGCGAGCGGCTGCCGCCGGAAGACGGCGACGACGGGCGCCTGGACCGGCCCGGAATCGGTGTCCTCACCGTGGGTTTCCTCGACCCGGGTGCGGGCCCACAGGCAGAGCAGCGTCAGCGGCAACGCGAGCAGGAACGGGACCCGCCATCCCCAGCTCTCGAGTTGCGCGTCGGTGGTCAACGCCGACACCGTGCCCGCGACCGCTGCGGCCATCGCGAATCCCATCGTGGATCCGAGCGGGGTGAACGCCCCGTAGGTGGCCTTGAGATGCCGCGGCGCGGATTCGGAGATGAACGTGGCCGAGCCGCCGACCTCGCCGCCTGCCGAAAATCCCTGGACCATCCGCACGACGACGAGCAGCACGGTGGCCCAGATCCCCGCTTGCGCGTGGGTGGGCAGGAATCCCATCGCCATGCTGCCGAGGCCCATGCAGACGAGCGTCGCGAGGAGGGCCTTCTTCCGCCCGAGCCGGTCGCCGATGTGCCCGAAAACGATGCCCCCGAGCGGACGCATGAGGTACGCGGTGCCGAACACGGCGAGTGCGGACAGCAGCGCGGTGGCCGGGTCGCTGCTGGGGAAGAAGAGCGGGGCCATCACGATCGCGAGGTAGCCGTACAGGCTGAAGTCGTAGTACTCGATCAGGGTGCCCACGCCGCCCGCGATCGCGGCGCGGCGCGCTCGGATGCGGTCTTCGGTCCGCCATTCGGTGGCGGCAGCAGACCCGGTCAACTGGTCCGTCATTGGTGTCCTGACCTTTCGGAGGCGGATGAGACGTGCATCACTTCTCGTGGATCATGCCAAGCGAACGATCGATTGGCAAGGTGTTCGGGTGGCGGGCCGTTCTCGGCAGTTCCGGGTATTTAGTCGCAGCATACGGAGATATTGACTTCCGACGTTCACTCGGTTGATGATGAGAACCTGCCGAACGAGCGTTTGGCTGAAGATTGAAGTACTCGAAAGGACGCAGCGGATGACGACGTCCCACGCCGAAGCGGACACCCACGAGGACCGGGAGGATTCGGCAGGCGTCGACCTCACCGCTCTCGCCCACTACCTCGACAGCGCACTCGACGGCGGTGTGCGCGGAGACCTCGCCGTCTCGCTCATCAGCGGTGGCCGATCGAACCCCACCTACCGCGTCGCCGACGCCGACCGGACATGGGTTCTGCGGCGGCCCCCGTACGGGCACGTCCTGCCCAGCGCGCACGACATGAAGCGTGAGTTCACCGTGATCAGGGGACTGGCCGGAACAGCCGTCCCGGTGCCCGACGCGGTGCTGCTGTGCGAGGACAAGAACGTGCTCGGAGCCGCGTTCTACCTCATGGAACTGGTGGACGGAACGCCCGTCGGAACGGTCGAGCAGGCGTCGGCGCTCACCCCGGACGACCGCCGCCGGCTCGGGCTCGATCTCGCCGACACCCTCGCCGCGCTGCACGGCGTCGACCCCGACGCGGTCGGGCTCGGCTCGTTCGGCCGCCCCGGCGGATACCTCGACCGTCAGCTCGACCGTTGGTCCCGGCAGTGGGAGGCCTCGCGCACCACCGATCGGCCCGAGGTGTCCGTGCTGCTCGACAAGCTGCGCCGGGCGCTGCCCACCTCGCACTTCCCGGGCATCGTCCACGGCGACGTCAAACTCGACAACGTGCTCGCGTCCCGCGACGACGCCGGGAAGATCGTCGCCGTTCTGGACTGGGAAATGGCCACGCTCGGCGACACGCTCGCCGACGTCGGGATCATGCTGAGCTTCTGGGACCAGCCCGGCGCCGTCGACAACCCGGTGACCAATGGGCTCGCCCGACTCGACGGATTCCCCACCCGTACCGAACTTCTCGACCGTTACGCCACGCGGCGCGGCATCGAGATCCCCGACATCGATTGGTACACGGTGTTCGCCGACTTCAAGATCGCCGTCATCCTCGAGGGCATCAACGCCCGGCACGCGCAGGGCGACACCGTCGGTGGGGGTTTCGACGACGTCGGCGACATGGTCGGCCCGCTGTTGCAGCGTGCACTCGACCTCGCCGCCGTGTCGCCCGTGTCCGAACTCCGCCGCTGACCGCGGCACCACCGAAGAGATTGGAGCCACGGAAGTGGATTTCGACTACAGCCCGAAAGTGCTGGAACTGCAAGCGAAGCTGACGAAGTTCATGCAGGAGCGGGTACTGCCTGCCGAGACGATCGCCGAAGAGCAACTGGCATCGAAGCCGGACCACTGGGGTGCGCCGCCGATCGTGGCCGACCTGAAGGCGGCCGCGAAGCGCGAAGGCCTGTGGAATCTCTTCCTGCCTGCGCGCGAGGGTGCCGGTCTGACGAACCTCGAATACGCGCCGCTAGCGGAACTCACCGGCTGGAGCCCGTTGATCGCACCCGAGGCGTTCAACTGCAACCCGCCGGACACCGGCAACATGGAACTGCTGCACCTGTACGGCACCGACGAACAGAAGCGGGAATGGCTCGAACCCCTGCTCGCGGGCGAGTTCCGGTCGTGCTTCTCGATGACCGAACCCGACGTCGCGAGCTCGGACGCCAACAACGTCCGCCTCGAGATCGCCGAGGACGGCGACGACTGGGTGCTGACCGGCCGCAAGTGGTGGTCCACCGCGGCCCTGCGCGACGACTGCCGGGTGGCGATGGTCATGGGCGTCACCGACCCAGGTGCCCCTGTCGGCAGCCGGCACAGCATCGTCCTCGTTCCCATGGACACCCCCGGTCTGACCATCGTCCGGTCCACGACGGTGCTCGGCTTCACCGACCGCCACGAAGGCGGGCACGGCGAGATCGTCTTCGACGAGGTCCGCGTCCCCAAGGCGAACCTGCTCGGACCGCGCGGCAAGGGCTTCGCCGTCGCGCAGGCGCGCCTCGGTCCGGGGCGCATCCATCACTGCATGCGGTTGATCGGCATGGCCGAGCGGGCGATTGCGCTGATGACCGAACGCGCCCGCACCCGGGTGGCGTTCGGCAGGCCCCTCGCCGACGAGGGTGTGGTGCAGGCGACCGTCGCGGACGCGCGGATCCACCTCGACGCCGCCCGGCTGCTGGTGCTGCGGGCCGCCTGGCGGATGGACGTCGAGGGCACGAAGGCGGCCCGTCACGACATCGCCGCCGCAAAGGTGATGGTCCCGCTCACGGTCAAGCGGATCGTCGACGACGCGATGCAGATCTTCGGCGGCGCCGGCCTGTCGCAGGACACGATCCTGCCGGTGCTGTACGCGCAGGCACGGTTCCTGCAGATCGCCGACGGCCCCGACCAGGTGCACCGCCGCTCCCTCGCCCGGGCCGAGTTCGCCACCACCCCGGTCCTGAAGGAAGTCCGCGGGTGAACGAGGACACCACGCGCGCCCGGCAGCAGAGCATCGGCGACATTCCGCGGCGGTCCGCGGCGCGTTTCCCGGACAAGCTCGCCGTGGTGCACCGCGACGTCCGGCTCACGTTCGCCGAATTCGACACGCTGATCGACAGGGTCGCGGCGGCCCTGCACTCCGAGGGGTTGACGCGCGGCGACCGGCTCGCGTTGTTGTCGCACAACTGCTGGCAGTACGCGGTGCTGAACTTCGCAACCGCCCGGCTCGGTGTGGTTCTCGTGCCGGTCAACTTCATGCTGACCGGCGGGGAGATCGCATACATCCTCGACGACTGCGCAGCCGACGCGTTCGTCGTCGAGGACGCCCTGGTGCCCGTTGCCGAGAAGGCGCTCGCGGAATCGAAGGGAAGCGTCCGGGTGCGGGCGACCATCCCGCTCGGCGATACGGCCACACCGGGTGGCTGGCGTTCGTTGAGGGACTGGGCGGAGGGTGAATTCGGTTCGCCGCCCGAGGTGTTCGTGGCAGACGACGACGTGGTCCGCATCATGTACACGTCGGGCACCGAATCACGGCCCAAGGGCGCGATGCTCACCAGCCGGTCGCTGATGTGGCAGTACATCAGCTGCATCGTCACCGGCGGCATGAGCAGCGACGACGTGGAGGTGCACGCGCTGCCGCTGTACCACTGCGCTCAGCTCGACAACTTCCTCAGCACCGACATCTATCTCGGCGCGACGAGCATCATCGTCGACGGGCCCGACCCGCAGGTGTTGCTCCGCACCATCGAGGCCGAGCAGGTGACCAACCTGTTCTGCCCGCCGACGGTGTGGATCTCGCTGCTGCAGTCACCCGAGTTCGCGACCACCGACCTGCGTTCGCTGCGCAAGGGCTACTACGGCGCGTCGCCGCTGCCGGTGGAGATCCTGCGCGAAATGAACCGCCGGTTGCCGGGTATCCGGTTGTGGAACTTCTACGGGCAGACGGAAATGGCGTCACTCGCGACGGCTCTCGGGCCGGAAGATCAAGAGACGCGCGGTGGTTCGGCAGGCAAACCCGCTCTCAACGTGGAGACACGCATCGTCGACGACCGGGACCTGCCGCTTCCGGCGGGCGAGGTCGGCGAGATCGTGCACCGCAGCCCGCACGCCACCGTCGGCTATCTGGGACAACCCGAGAAGACCGCGGAAGCATTCGTGGGCGGGTGGTTCCACTCCGGCGACCTCGGCTACCTCGACGAGGACGGCTACCTGTGGGTGGTCGACCGCAAGAAGGACATGATCAAGACCGGCGGGGAGAACGTCCCGACCCGGGAGGTCGAGGAAACACTCTACGAACTCGACGGCGTCGGTGAGGCCGCCGTGTTCGCGGTGCCGCACCCACGGTGGATCGAAGCGGTCGCCGCGGTCGTGGTCCCCGCCGCCGGCGTCGAACTCGACGAGAAAGACGTCGTGGAGCATTGCCGCGGACGACTCGCCGGATACAAGGTGCCCAAGTACGTGATCGTCGCCGACTCCCTCCCGAAGAACCCGAGCGGCAAGATCCTCAAACGCGTTCTCCGAGACACATTCGGTTCCATTGCCCAAGACTGAGCAGGAGACCACCATGCCCACCGATTCGAACACACAACGCGCGGGCAAGCCCCGGGCCGCGCGCGCCTCGTTCGCGGCCGCCATCTCGACCTCACTCGAGTGGTACGACTTCTTCATCTACGCGACCGCCGCCGCGCTCGTCTTCAACGCCACGTTCTTCGCGACCGACAGCCAGGTCGTCGCCGCCCTCAACTCGTTCGCCACGGTGGCGGTCGGCTTCATCGCCCGGCCGATCGGCGGCGTCCTCGCCGGGCACTTCGGCGACAAGGTGGGGCGCAAACCGGTACTCGTCGCGGCCATCGTCATGATGGCCGTCGCGACCTCGCTGATCGGCCTCGTGCCCAACACCCAGCTCGTGTGGCTCGCACCGACGATCCTCGTGACCCTGCGGATCTGCCAGGGCCTCGCCGTCGGAGCGCAATGGGGCGGTGCCGTCCTCCTCGCCACCGAGAACGCCCCCGCCGGACGTCGCGGGTTCTACGGCAGCTTCGCGCAGCTCGGCGTGCCCATCGGCGTCGTGCTCGGAAACGTCGTCTTCCTGGTCATCACAGCGGTATTCGACTCCGAGTCGTTCCTCGCGTGGGCGTGGCGCATCCCGTTCTGGATCAGCCTCGTGATGCTTCCGGTCGCCTTCGTCATCCACCGCTACCTGGAGGAGACACCCGAGTTCCAGGAACTGTCGAAGAAGCTCGCCGAAGCTCCGGTCGCGCGGAAGTCGCCGATCCTGCAGGTGCTGCGCAACAATCCCGGCACCGTGCTCACCGCGGCCGGCGCGAACGCCATCGGCGTCATCTTCTTCTACACGATGATCACAGGGTCCGTGCAGTTCGCCACCACGTACCTCGGGATCGAACGCTCAACTGTGCTCGGCTTCATCCTCGCCGCCTGCGTTCTGATGATTCCGCTGGTCCCGCTGGCCGGATACCTCTCCGACATCTACGGCCGGAAGCTGATCTTCGGAATCGGCACCGCCGGAATGCTGCTGTGGGGAATCCCCATGTGGCTCATGATCGGACACTCGAGCCAGGGCACGCTGTGGCCGTTCGCGCTCGCCGTCTTCGGCGCCGTGATCGTCATGTCGTTCCAGACCGGAAGCAGGGAACGCTGTTCGCGGAACTGTTCCCGCCCGAGATCCGATTCTCCGGTGCCTCCCTCGGTTACCAGATCTCCGCCATCATCGGCGGCTTCTCACCGATGGTCATGGTGCTGCTCATCAACGGCGACGCGTCCAACGCCTGGCGCGTCGGCGCGTTCCTCGCCGGCGCCGGAGCGGTCGGGTTGCTCTGCCTCGTCACGATCGTCCGCAAGTACTCGAAGCCCGGCATCCAGCAGGCGGCCCGCCAGTCCACCGTGGCGGTGTGAGGCGACGTGAGTGGCAAAGTGTGCTGGCGCACGCTTTGCCACTCACCTGTGATCGGAGGGCGAACATGAGTACCGAGTCCTGTAAGGACGTGCTGTCGCGATCGCAGCTGCACGGGATCCTCGAGGTTCTCGAGCTGTGCAGCGAGATCGACGACGCCGACGACTACAAACGGACCGTCGTGGAATCCATTGCGACGGTGTTCCGCGTCCGCGATGTCACGTTCTTCTTCGGGCCGACGTACGCCGACATCTTCGCCGACCCGGAGCCGTTGCTGACGGGCGCCGCCTCTCCGCTGCTGCACGAGTATCACGCCCGGTGGCGGGACAAGGACATCTTCGCGCTTCCCGAGGCACGCCGCTCGCTGACCGATACCGGGTTCATTTCCCTGGACCACCTGCACACGCTGCCCGCGCCGCAACGCTCGTACGTCGAGGACTACCTGCACCCGCACGGGATGGGAACGGCGTCGGCGCTGCACCTCCGGCTCGCCGACGGCGAGGCTCTGGTGGGCATGTTCGATCGTGAACGGAGCTGGGATGCGAGCGAGACTCTGGCGGTACGGGTTCTCGCTCGCCAACTCCGCGCCCAGAGCAGGTCGATACGGCTGGCGGCGGTGGGGGACGACGGCACCGTCGATCCGCTGGGCAGTCTGACTCCACGCCAGATGCAGGTGGCCGAGCTGGTGAGCGACGGTTTGAGCAACAGCGAGATCGCCGGGGTGCTCTCGCTGTCCGAGTTCACCATCAAGAAGTATGTGAGCCGGATCTTCGAAACCACCGGTATCCGGAACCGAGCCTCGTTGGCTGCGTGCGTGCTTCGGCGAGAACAGCGACCTACGGTGTGAGCGGCGCGTAGGCGATGACCGTCAGTCCGTGGGGAGAACGAAGGACCACACGGCACTCGTGGTCGCCGACGGTCGGCTCACCCGCATCCCACCCCGCCTCTCGCGCGAGTGCCGCGACCGCGTCGACGTCGTGTGTCTTCCCCAGAAGGCACCAAGGCGGGACATCTGTCTCGTCGGACAAGCACAGCGTCGTGGTGTCGGTCGAAAACTTCGCCCACGCCCGCCCGTCGCTGAAGCCGGCCGGTCCGAGGATCTCGGTGAGGTCGTCGAAGGTCCCCGCCCAGCGCGGGGTCGAATGCAGAATCGAGATCTTCTCGAACACGTGACTCGAGGGGGAGCGTTCCATGGGGTCTCCTGACGCTGATCAATGATGGGCAGTGAGCAGTGCGTGGGTGAGGCGGTGGCCCAGCCGATCCCGCTTGGTCGAAAGGTAGTGGGAGTTGTCGTCTTCGGTGCGGTCTCGAGAGGCGTGGTGTGGGCGACGGTGATACCGGCCGCAGCGAGGCCGGCGGCCTTGGCAGGGTTGTTGCTGAGCAGGTTGATGCAGTCGATGCGGAGGTCGCGGAGGATTGCTGCGGCGTCGGTGTAGTCGCGGGCATCGACGGGCAAGCCGAGTTGCAGGTTGGCGTTGACGGTGTCGAGGCCCAGTTGGTCCTGCAGTTGGTAGGCGGCGATTTTCGCGGCCAGTCCGATGCCGCGGCCTTCGTGCCCGCGAAGGTACAGCAGGACGCCGCAGCCGGCGTCGGCGATGCGTTCCAGTGCGGCGGAACGTTGGGGGCCGCAGTCGCAGCGCCGTGAGCCGAGGACGTCACCGGTGAGACATTCGCTGTGGACGCGGGTGAGTGCAGTGGTGCCGGCCGGCTGACCGAACACCATGGCAAGGTGTTCGATTCCCGTGTCGGATCGGTAGGCGACGGCCGTGAATGCGCCGTGGTCGGTGGGGATGACGGCGTCGGCGCAGCGGGCGACGGACCGAATAGGTTCCACCGTGTTCACGCGGGGCTCGCGGGGGTGAGCTGGTGGAAGGTGGAGGTGTAGAACAGCAACGGGTCGGGGGTGTCGGTGGCGCCGAGTTCGACGACGCGGCCGACGACGAGGTCGTGGTCGCCGACAGCTTGGACGAGGTCGATGTGGCAGTCGACCCAGGCGTGGGCGCCGGCGAGGCGGGGTGATCCGGTGGTGGCGGGGGTCCAGTCGATTCCGTGGAACTTGTCGGTGCCACTACGGGCGAAGGCGCGGCCGAGTTCGTGTTGGTCGGCGGCGAGGATGTTGGCGCAGAACCGGCCGGAGGCGGCGACCTTGGGGAAGGTGGTGGAGCCCCGGCCGACGAAGAAGGCGACGAGGGCGGGGTCGAGGGAGACGGAGCTGAAGGAACCGACGGTCAGTCCGACAGGGTTGCCGGTGTCGTCGAGGGCGGTGACGGCGACGACGCCGGTGCAGAACTTCCCGAGGACGGTGCGGTAGGCGTCCGCGATGTCTTCGGGGGTGGTGGCGGTGATGTGCGGTTCGGTGGGGGTTCGCATCGGTACCTTCTTCGGTGCTGATGGTCAGAGCCCGCCGAACAGGGGGCGGACTCTGACCGAGGTCTATCCGTGGATGGAGGGATTCGAGACGATGATCGACAACTCGTCGAGCGCAGCGCGATAGATCGACTCGATCGCCGTCGCCAGTTCCGATTCGGCAGCCTCCGAGCCAGCGGAGAAGTTCGCGGACCAATCCACCGTGCACTCCTCGGACGACACGCCGAGCACGGAGATGGTGGACCGGTACTGCTCCAACGGAAGCGGGCCGTCGATGTACTCGTAGGTGTATCGGCGTTCGCTGTCGCTGTGCTCGGCGATCCGCTCACGGGCCGGCTGACCGTCCGCGAAGACGATATGACGGATCTCCTGCTCCATCCGGGAGGCCGCCACCGACGGAATCCATCCGGCGATGGCGCCGGGGTCACCGACCCGGGCCCACACCGTGTCGGCGCCGACGGGAAACTGCTGGTGAATGTTGATCTCCGCCATCGGTCTACACCCGGCCCAACTCGGCCTCGTACTTCTTCGTCATGTGTTCGACGGCCTTCCGGTGCTCGTCCGCCTGCCCCTCCCGTACGCGGCGGGCCCTCTCGTCCGCGTCGAGCAGCGGCTGCGCCTGGCCCTGGAAGAACGGCATGACGTCCTGAGCGAACAGCTCGTACGAGCGCGCCGTGGCCTGCGGATTGGCCCAATCATGCCCCTGCAGAAGGAGAGTGCCGAAACCGCCGGACTGATCGATCAGACGCTGAACCTGCGCGCGGGCCTCTTCGGCGGTACCGATGACGCCGATCCCGGAGTTGTTGATGAAGTCGATCATCTCGCGTTTGTTCTCGCCCTCGACCGCCATCTGAGGGAACGCGGCAACGTGCTGCAAGTACTTGAACCAGTGCTCGATGCCGTGCTCGACGTCACGGTAGGCCTGTTCGCGGGTTTCGGCGATGTGGAAGGGGCCCACCAGTCGCCACTTCGAGCGATCGACATCCTCGCTTCGGCCGGCCAGCGTCGCGAATTCCTCCAGCATTCCCCAATGGTGTTGCAGGGCACTGAATCCGTCCGCAGTCAGCGTCGCGGCGATCGAGAGCAGACCGATTCCGTGGTGACCCGCCAGCCGCGCCCCGGTCGGCGACGCGATCGCGGCCACGACCACGTCGAACAGGGGCGAGGAATACGGTGCCATCTGAATTCGAGCGTCGACGAGCTCATGCGTCCGCGTCTTGGCGCTCACGGTCTCGCCTCGCAGCAGACGCATGATGATGTCGGCGTTCTCCGCGAGTAGTTCACGGGTGTCGATCTGCGACAGACCGAGCATCGCTGCATCGGTCGGCAGAGATCCGGGACCGAGGCCGAACATGATGCGTCCGTGGGTCAGATGGTCGAGCATCACCATGCGCTCGGCCGCCCACAGGGGATTGTGATACGACACCGACGTCACGCCCGTGCCCAACTTGATTCGACTGGTCCGTTCGCCGGCTGCGGCGATCATGATCTCCGGGGAGGCGTAGATCTCGGAGCCCGCCGAATGGTGCTCCCCGAACCAGGCCTCGTCGTAGCCCAGCCTGTCGAGCAACTGAACCAGCTCCAGGTCGCGCTGCAGCAGCAGCGTCGGATTCTGTCCCGGGGTGTGGATCGGCGCCAGAAACGTTCCGAACTTCAACTTGCTCATGATCACTCCTGTGTGACGGGGGCAACAGTGAGTGAAACGGTATGGCCGTACGCACAGCGGGTGTAGTCCTCTAAAGAAGACACTTCGCACCGCGCGGGAGATCAGCGGGACAGTCGGCGCTGCCTCGCGTTGGCGGCGCCGACGAGCGCGCGCAGTGCCTGCGGCGCCCGCTTCGCGGTGCGCAGGATGGCCTGGTCGATCATCCCCAGCTTCGGCGCGAGTCGCGGAACGGTCCGGGGCGCGTGGTCCGCGTCGGTGAGGGAGTAGAGGGGCCAGCGGTCGGGCACGCCCTTGAGGTCGTGTTCCCCGGCGTCGGCGAACCGCAGTCCCGACCCCACCACGAGATCGCGCACGGTACGTGACACCAGCACTTCCCCGGCGCGGGCCGTCGCTCCGATGCGCGCGCCGATGTGGACGGTCATCCCGCTGACGTCGGGACCGTTGCGCTCGACCTGCCCCGTGTGGATGCCGGCCCGCACCTCGAGTCCGAGTTCGGCGGCGCCGTCGACGACCGCCCGCGCGCACCGGACCGCGGACGCGGGACCGTCGAAGATGCTGAAGGTGCCGTCGCCGGCGACGTTGAGGAGGCGACCACCTGCCTTCTCGACCTCGTCGCGGACCTGCCACTCGTGCGCGGCCCGGAGGTCGCGGTAGGCGGCGTCGCCGATCCGCGCGAGCACCTCGGTGGACCCGACGACGTCCGTGAACAGTACGGAGGCCAGGTATCGGCCGGCGTCGGATGCCGGGTGCCCACCGGTGGCCAACTGCTCGACGTGGTCGATGATCGGCTTCCAGGCCTCCCCGAGCGACGCGCCGGGAGGCGACGGCGGCAACAGGTGGAAGCTGCCGCCCGGGATGCGGTCCGCGACGTACTGCGCGGCGGCCACCGGCACCGGACTACCGGGGACCAGTATCGCCCGCGCCGGGCATTGGATGGACGGCAACGTGTCGGAGTAGTCGAGCCGGAAGATCCACTCGAGGTGGGCCTGTGCGACCGCAGGTGTCGCGGAACTGCGTTCGAGCATCGCCATCAGCCGACGGTTGAACGCCGAGTCCTCCCGGGGATCCCACAGGGGTACCGTGCCGCCCGACCCCCAGTTCCGGGCGGCCGCTCGCCACCCGTCGACGAAGTTGTCGCGTTCGGCGTCGCTCCAGCCGGAGGGATCGTGGTCACCGCCCAGGAGGCGTTCTGCGAACGGCTGGATCAGGACGACGCCGGTGACCCGTTCCGGTGAGCGGGCGGCGACGAGTGCGACGGCACCGCTCCCGCTGGCCACCCCGACCAGCACGGCCTGCCGCATCCCGACCTCGTCCATGATCGCGACGATGTCGTCGGCCTGCTGCTCGAGTGTCGGCAGATGTTCGACCGGGTCGGACAGCCCCAGCCCCCGCTGCTGGAAGTACACCGTGCGGGCAAACGTGCTGCCCCGTTCCATCAGGTAGTGGATCTGCGGGTCCGTCCACATGAGGTCGAGGTGCATGTTGATCTCGAACAGCCACACCACGTCGCGTTCACCCGCGCCCACCACCTGGTATGCCAGCGCATGTCCGTCCCGCTGCACGTAGCGGACTGCCGGTGGGTCCATTTTCCCAGCGTAAACGCATGTGAGTGGCAAAGTGGGCGTCCGCACACATTGCCACTCACCTGGGGATGGTGCCCAACTCGCGGGCCCTGGCGATTGCGGAGGTCCGGGACTTGACGCCGAGTTTGCCGAAGATGTGGACGAGGTGGGACTTCACGGTCGTCTCGGAGAGAAAGAGTTCCTTACCGATCTCCCGATTGGATCGCCCGGCAACCACCAACGTCAGAACCTGGATCTCCCGTGGGCTGAGGCTGGTGGCAGGTCGGCGTACACGCGTCATCAGTTTCGATGCCACGGCCGGGGAGAGGACGCTGTCGCCGGCCGACGCCGCGCGAACGGCGGCGAGGAGTTCGGGCGGGGGAGTGTCCTTCAGGAGATACCCGGCGGCGCCGGCCGCGACCGCGTCGAGGATGTCGGCGTCCGTGTCGTAGTTGGTGACGACCAGCACGTGCGGTGGGTTCGGCAGGGACCGCAGGTTCCGGGTGGCGTCCACGCCCGAGGTGCCGGCGCCGAACCGGAGGTCCATGAGCACGAGGTCGACCGGAGTCGTCGCACACAACGCCACGGCGGTGTCGGCGGTGGCAGCCTCGCCGACCACCTCGATGTCGTCCTCGTGCTCGAGGAGGGCGCGCAGGCCCGCGCGAACGATCGCGTGGTCGTCGGCGAGCAGTAGTCGGATCATGCGCCGACCTCGAGCGGGAAGGACACCGCGACCGCGGTCAGTCCTGGTTCCGACTCGACCGACATCGACCCGTCGAGCAGCTCGACGCGACGGCGAATCGAATTCAGCCCGAACGCTTTCGACGGTTCACGGTCGAGGAGTTCGGCATCGAAGCCGATGCCGTCGTCGACGACGTCCAACCGGACCGCGTCCTCGTCGTAGGTGAGAGTGACCGCCATCCGGGATGAATGCGCGTGCCGGACCACGTTCGACACCGCACCCTGTGCAATCCGCACCAACGCCGCCTCGACGGGCATCGGCAACCGCACCGGCTCCCCCTCGACCACGGCAATGGTGTCGAACGTGTCGCTCCTCGCCTGCGTGCAGATCCGCGCGAGCGCGTCCGCGAGTGACTGCCCGTCGAGGACGGCGGGTGTGAGATCACCGATGAGCTGCCGGGTTTCGGCGAGGCTGTCGGCGGCCGTCTCCCGCGCCAATCGGATACGGTCCCGGGCGGGGTGGTCGGGGGCCGCGCGCTCGGCGGCGTGGAGCAGCATCTGAATGCTCGACAGATCCTGCGCGACGGTGTCGTGGATCTCGCGTGCGAGCCGCTCACGTTCGGCCAGGGAGCCGGCGGCACGTTCCTGCTCGGCGAGTTCGGCTCGGGTTCGCGTCAATTCGTCGATGAGGCGATCGCGTTCGACGGCCTCCCTGTACAACGCCCGGTAGCCGAGGCCGATCGCCACCGCGACGCACGCACCGATCACCGGACCGACGACACCCGCGACGCTCCAGCCGCGGTGCATTCCGGTACCCACGACCGCCACGACGGTCGCGGCTGCGACCGCAAGGACTCCCCAGCGTCGCGGCAGCAGATGCAGGTACAGGAAGAACAGCCCGAACGCGAGATAGGCGGCGTCGGGGGCGAGGACCATCAGCGCCACCCACAGTGCCGTCAGCGCTGCGAGCCACCACGTCCCGCGCAGCCGACGCGTCGCTCCCACCGCGTACACCGCGAGGAACGCCACCGACAGCACCACGATCGCCGGTGCCTGCGGTGCGTCCGGAAGGACGGCGCGCAAGATCACGACTGCAGTGAGCGCCGCGATCAGCGCATGCAGTCCCAGTTGGAGTCCCGCGAACACGGGTGTGAGAGGGGAGCGGTGCACCCCGCCCAGCTTATCGACGCGAGCGAACCCGGCATCCATCGAAAGTCGGAACGCGCACCCGACCTTCGACCACCGAGAATTCCACCCCACGTGCGATGGAACCGTGTCGTGCCCGGGGCACGGTGAGTTCGGAGGCCGTGAGCGCCGCCCCGGCCCGCATCGACTGCGGCGCCGGTCGTGATCTGGAGAGGACCATCTGTGTTCGTCGCATCGAGAGACCTGCGTGCCGCGCGTGGTCGCTTCGCGCTGATATCCGTCGTCGTGGTGCTGATTGCGCTACTCGTCACGTTTCTCAGCGGTCTCACGGCCGGACTGCGTCATCAGAATGTGTCCGTCGTGGAACGCATCGACGCGGAGTCGGTGGTCTTCGCCGCCTCCGCCGACGGTCCGTCGTTCGACGAGTCCGCGCTGACGTCCGAGCAGGTGGCCGTCTGGCGGCGGAGCGCCGACTCGGTGCAGCCGATCGGCGTCGGACGAGGCTCGGCGTCGGCGGTAGGAGGAGCGGCGAAGGGGGTGGCACTGGTCGGCGCGGACGGCGGTGTGGGCGACCGTGCACCGTCCGCGCCGGGGACCGTGATCCTCGGGGCCGGCGCGGCGCGATCCCTCGGCGTCGGCGCCGGCGACCGTCTCACCGTCGGCGACATCACCTTCGCGGTGACCGCAGTCCGCGGCGACGACTGGTACGGCCACAGCCCGGCCGTGTGGATGACGCTCGCCGACTGGCAGCACGCGAACCCGCGAGGGGGTGCAGCGACGGTGCTCGCGGTGTCGGGCGGGGACGACGCCACGAACGCCGTCGCGGGGACGACCTCCCGAAGTGTGGCCGACTCCTTCTCCGCCATCGGCTCCTATGCCTCCGAGAACGGATCACTGACGTTGATGACGGTGATGCTGTTCGCGATCTCCGCGCTGGTGATCGGCGCGTTCTTCACGGTCTGGACCCTGCAGCGGACCCCCGATGTCGCGACGTTGAAGGCGCTCGGCGCGTCCACCGGGTCGCTCGTGCGGGACGCGCTCGGGCAGGCGCTCGTCGTCCTGCTCGCCGGCGTGGGTGTCGGTCTCGGGATCGCGGCGGTGGCCGGGTCGATGATCGGCGACGCGGTGCCGTTCGTGCTCGACATCTCCACCACTGCCCTGCCCGCCACCGCCCTCGTCGGGCTTGGCCTCGTCGGCGCCGCGTTCGCGCTCCGCTTCCTGTTCACCACCGACCCCCTCACCGCCCTCGGGAACACACGATGACCACACCCGCCCTCACCCTCGACGACGTCACCCTCACCTACCCCGACGGCGCGGGACGCGTCACCGCCCTCGACTCGGTATCGCTGACCGTCGGCCAGGGTGAGATCGCCGCGATCACCGGTCCGTCCGGTTCCGGAAAGTCGACGCTCCTCGCGGTGGCGTCGACGCTGATCCGGCCCGACTCGGGCTCCGTCCGGCTGGGCGCCACCGAACTCACCGCGCTGAGCCGCCGCGCGGCGTCCACACTGCGCCGCGACCGGATCGGCATCGTGTTCCAGCAGTCCAACTTGGTGTCGTCGTTGACGGCCCTCGAACAACTGGAGGTGATGGCGCATCTCGGGCAGAGGTTGTTCGTGCCGCGGCGGGCAGGGCGCGCGAAGGCTCGCGATCTGCTCGACGCCGTCGGCCTCGCAGACCACGCCGGGAAGAGGCCTGCGCAGTTGTCCGGTGGGCAGCGGCAGCGGGTGAACCTGGCCCGGGCGCTGATGAACGATCCGTCGCTGCTGGTCGTCGACGAGCCGACCAGCGCGCTCGACCAGGAACGCGGCGCCGCGATCATGGATCTGATCCTCGGTGTCGTGCGAGAGCGCGAGGTCGCAACGCTGCTGGTGACACACAACCACACGCATCTGTGCAGAATGGATGCAGTCCACCGCGTAGTCGACGGCTCCCTCACCCGTGAGCACTTGTTAACCGCGGAAGGTTAATAAGTACGCACAGGTGTGAACAACATGTTTCTTCCAAAGTCAAGGGTTGACGTTTCTCATGTGCGTGAGATTACATCTTAGTGGTAAGCCTTTGAGGGCTTAAGTAAATGCCTCGACCCGACCCTGAGGATGCTCATGACGACGGTATCGCCCGCCATGGCTGCCACAGCTGAGATGATCAGCGCCCGACTCGAACGCCTGCCGATGAGCAGGTGGCATATCAAGGCCCGCGTCATCGTCGGCGCCGTCACGTTCTTCGACGGCTTCGACCAGTTGATGATCGCGTACTCTCTCCCCGTCCTCATCCCCAAGTGGGGTCTGACCCCCGGCGACATCGCCTGGGTGATCGCCATCGGCGGCATCGGCATGCTCGTCGGCGCCCTCGCCGGCGGCTGGTTCGCCGACCGCGTCGGCCGGCTCAGCGTCATCATTTTCTCGCTCGCGCTCTATGCAGTGATGAGCCTCGGCATGGCGTTCACCGACAGCCTGATGCTCTTCCTCGTCTTCCGATTCGTGCAGGGTATCGGCCTCGGCGCCGAGGTCCCGGTGGCAGCGAGCTACATCGGCGAGATCACCAAGGCCCACAAGCGTGGACGATTCGTGCTGCTCTACGAGGTGATCTTCCCGATCGGGCTCGTGATGTCGGCAATCGTGTCGGCGTGGGTGGTCCCGAACTACGGCTACAAGATCCTGTTCGCGCTCGGTGCGCTGCCCGTCGTGCTCCTGCCGCTGCTGTGGAAGCTGCCCGAGTCGCCGCGCTGGCTCGCGTCCCGTGGCCGCTACGAAGACGCGCACGATGCCATGACCCGCATCGAGAACGAGATCACCGGAAAGTACGGCAAGACGCTTCCGGCTCCGCAGCCGCTGCCCGCCGTCACCGTCGATCCCCGCCGCGGAACCTTCGCGGAGGCCTTCCGGGGTATCTACCTGCGTCGCACTCTCATGCTCGCGGCCATCTGGGGCTGCGCCTACTTCGTCAACTACGGCATCGCGTCCTGGCTGCCGACGCTGTACCGATCCGCATTCGACGTCAGCGTCGACACCGCCCTGCACTACAGCATCGTCACCAGCGTCGCCGGCCTGATCGGCTGCATCCTCGTCGCGTTCCTCATCGACAACCTCGGTCGCCGCATCTGCATCACCGCGTCGATGGTCCTGTGCTCGTCGCTGCTCTTCCTGCTCGCCGCCTCCGGCGCCGACACCGCGACGAAGGTCCTGTTCTGGTCGGCCGGATCCGCGCTGTTCGTCTTCGCGGTCAACATGGCGCTCTACGTCTACACGGCGGAGCTGTACCCGACCCGGATGCGAGCCATCGGCTGCGCGATCGGCGGAGCGAGCGGACGCCTCGGCATCATCGTCGGTCCCCTCGCCGTCGGCGCCATCCTCGACGGGGGCGGCACACTCACCGTCGTCTTCGGAATGTTCGCCGCGGTCGCAATGATCGGTGCCCTCGTGGTCGGCTTCTTCGCCGTCGAAACCCGCGAAAAGACTCTCGAGGAGATCTCCCAGTGACCGTTCTCGACACCGCACCACACACCCTGCAGTTCGTCCCGGTCGCCGACCGGATCCTCGTCGCCGGGCAGTGGCGGCAGGCGAACGGCCCCGCCTTCGCGGTCACGGACCCGTCGACCGGCGAAACCCTGCAGGTGATCCACCAGGCCACCGCCGACGACGCCGACGAGGCGGTCCGGAAGGGCCGCGCCGCCGCCGACGACCCGGCGTGGCGCGCGCTGCTCCCGCACCAGCGGGCGAAGTACCTGCACCGCATCGCCGACGCGATCGAGGCGAACACGTCCCGGCTCGCGCTGCTGCAGAGCTACAACACCGGCAAGACGGTCGCCGAGACCACGGCACTCGTCGGCAGCGCGGCGGGCACGTTCCGGTACTTCGCCGCCGTCCTCGAAACCGCGGACGACGACCTCACCACCCCGCGAGGCAACTTCCTCACGATGAGCGTTCTCGAGCCCATCGGCGTGGTCGGCGCCATCGCACCGTGGAACTCGCCGGTGGCCAGCGACGCGCAGAAGATCGCGCCGGCCCTGGCGGCAGGCAACGCCGTCGTCCTCAAGCCCGCCGAATGGACGCCGCTGGTGTCGCTGGAACTGGCGCGGCTCATCGACCAAACACAACTGCCTGCCGGACTGCTGTCGGTGCTGCCGGGCAAGGGCTCGGTGGTCGGCGACGCGATCGTCACCCACCCCGGTGTCGGGAAGGTGACGTTCACCGGCGGCACCAACACCGGACGGTCCATCGCGCACGCGGCAGCCGACAAGCTGATGCCCGTATCGTTGGAACTCGGCGGCAAGTCGCCGACGATCGTGCTGGACGACGCCGACCTCGACGCCGCCGTCAACGGCGTGATGTACGGGATCTTCTCGTCCACCGGGCAGAGCTGCATCGCCGGATCCCGGCTGTTCGTCGACCGCCGCATCTACGACGAATTCCTCCAGAAACTGGTGGCCAAGACGCAGCGACTGCGACTCGGGCCCGGCCGCGACCCCGGCACTCAGGTCGGGCCGATGGTCCACCGCAAGCACCGCGACAGCGTGGCCGCGTACGTCGACCTCGCCCGCGAAGAGGGCGGACGAGTGCTGTGCGGCGGGGCGATCCCCGACGACGAGCGACTGCGCGACGGCGCGTACTACCTGCCGACGATCATCGACGGGCTCGCCAACAGTTCACGCACGTGCCAGGAGGAGATCTTCGGACCCGTCCTGGTGGTCCTGCCGTTCGACGGCGACGCGGATCTGGTTGCCCAGGCAAATGATTCGGTGTTCGGACTGGCGTCCGGAATCTGGACGGGCGACTACCGTCGCGCCTGGAAACTCGCCCGCCGGCTCCAGGCCGGCACCGTGTGGATCAACACCTACAAGCAGTTCAGCATCTCGACGCCGTTCGGCGGCGTCAAGGAGAGCGGACTCGGGGTGGAGAAGGGGCGCAGCGGTATCGCCGCCTACTCGCGGCAGAAGAGCATCTACTGGGGCCTCGACGAGGAACCCAATCCATGGGCAGAATGAGCGACCCGCTCGTGGCGTCGCCGAATGTCACGGGTTCCGTCTGACTGAACCGCTGTCACATCGGCCCACGGGGAAGCTGGAGTAGTAGGGCGTCCGGAAAGAAATTCTCGCCAGCTCTGTACGACCTATTACTTTAGCGCTAAGATATTGAGACCTAAGCAACTGGAGGCATGCGATGAACCAACCCATAGCCCGGCTGCGGTGCCTGCGCTCCGTCGAACTGCGCACACAGGCCAGCATCGAATCCACCGACTTCTACTCGGAGGTGTGGGGACTGCGCGTGGTCGAGCAGGGCACGGACGGTGCCTGGCTGCGGGGGACCGGTGAGCACCACCACGCGCTGCAACTCACCCAGGCCGAGCGGAACGGCCTCGGCCGCATCACGTTCGCCGTCGCCACGCCGGCCGAGGTCGACGAGGCCGCCCGGCGACTCGAACTCCGCGGCGTTCCGGTCGTCAGCGGCCCGGGGCCGGTCGACGATCTCGGCGGCGGCTACGGCGTGAGCCTGGTCGACCCCGAGGGTCGCGTCGTCGAACTGCTCGCCGACGCGCTCGCCGTCCCGAAGCTCGGTCGCGAGGACGCCGTCCCGGTGGGCGTCACGCACGTCGTCCTCAACACCGTCGACATCGACGCCGCGGTGACGTTCTACTGCGACGTCCTGGGCATGCGGGTCTCCGACTGGTCCGAGCACCAGATGGCGTTCCTGCGCTGCAACACCGACCATCACAGCATCGCGTTCAACCAGGCCGAGTGGACGTCGGTGAACCACGTCGCCTACGAGATGCCCACCGTCGACCACTTCATGCGCGGCATCGGCCGGCTGCGTCACCACGGCACCGTGCCGCTGTGGGGTCCGGGCAAGCATGGCCCCGGCGACAACACCTTCTCCTACTTCGCCGACCCGGCAGGGCTGGTGTGCGAGTACACGTCCGGCATCGCACAGGTCGACGAGGACCGGTGGCTGTGCAAGGTCTGGCGCCGGGTTCCGGAACTCTCCGACCTGTGGGGCACCGCGGGCCCGCCGTCCAAGCAGGTCCGCGACCACATGGCCGGCATCCCCGACCCCGGTGCGTTCGAGCGGTTCGACCTCGGGCGGGCGTCGTGACGCACGTCGTCGAATCCGGTTCCGGCCCCGCGCTGCTCATGCTGCACGGGATCGGGGGCGGCGCAGACAGTTTCGCGCCGCAGTTCGACGAACTGTCGTCGTCGCTGCGACTGCTGGCCTGGGACGCTCCCGGATACGGCCGCAGCGAGGACCCCGGCCGTCCGTTCGACCTCGACGACTACGCCGACGCCGCCGCCGACGTGATCCGCGACCGGTGCGGCGACGCGGGAGCGCACGTCCTGGGAATGTCGTGGGGCGGCGTGATCGCCACCCGGCTGGCGATGCGGCACCCCGCGCTCGTGCGGAGTCTGCTGCTCGGCAGTTCCACCGTCGGCTCGGGAGCGGACGGCGACTCCGCCGGCCGGATGCGCGCCCGGGCCGCGACGCTCGAGCAGGAAGGTGCGGAAGCTTTTGCCGCCGAACGGGCCCCGCGGCTGTTGTCCGGGACCGCCGCCGACGACGTGACCGCGAAGGCCACGGCGATCATGGCGTCGTCGATCCGGCTGCCCGGCTACGGGTACGCCGCCGAGTCGATGGCGGCCACCGATCACACGGCCGATCTGCCGAAGATCGACATCCCCACGCTCGTCCTCGGCGGAGACGAGGACAGGGTGACCGGGGTTCCCGCGAGTCAGGTTCTCGCAGGCGGAATTCCGGGCGCCGTGTTCGTCACCATCCGGGGTGCCGGACACCTCGCGAACCAGGAGCGGCCGGAGGCCTTCAACGCCTGGGTCGAATCCTTCATCCACATCACCGAACGCCTACGCAACCACCTCTAGAGAAGGAGCACGACATGACACTCGAATACGGCACCGCCGATCTGAAGGAATTCACCGACTCGCTGATCCTCACCCGTGGCTCCCGCCACGAGGACTGGGACACCCTGGGTTTCCAGGCCAAGGCCGGCGACCAGTTCAAGCGCGCGCAGATCCGCTACGTCGGCTCCGGCGCGACGGGTAACCACGAGAGCGACAACCGCACGATCGGATCGCGCGGATTCACGTTCTCCAACATGCTGCTTCCCCCCGGTGCCGAGGGCCCGGAGCACACCCACCATGACGCCGAGGAAGCCTTCTTCGTCCTCGAGGGCGAGGTGGAGGTCGGTGTTCACCGCGACGGCCAGGTGGAGAAGCGCACCCTCGGCTACCGCGACATGATCGTCGTCCCGGCCGGTGTTCCGCGCAGCCTGAAGAACAACGGCGACAAGGACGCTCTGTTCTGCGTCATCATCGGCGCGCAGAAGCCGCAGATCCCGACGTACCCCGAGACGTCGGCCATGCACGGCGTGACGCGGGACTGACCGTGAATCTCGACGGCCGCAGCATTCTCGTCACCGGGGCGGGGCGGGGTCTCGGTCTCGCCCTGGCCCGCCGGCTCGGCGAGGACGGCGCCACCCTGTGGCTCGCCGACATCCGCGAGGACTGGGGCGAGGACGCGGCGGCAAGCCTGCGCGCCGACGGCGTCAAGGCACAGTTCGTCCGGGTCGATCTCCGCGACGCGGAGTCCGTCGACGCGATGGCGGCGACCGTCACCTCCGGTGGCCCGCTGTACGGCCTCGTCAACAACGCGGCCCTCGCGGACGGCGTGGGCGGCAAACCGATTCACGAACTCGATATCGACGAGTGGGACCGGGTGCTGGGCGTCAACCTGCGCGGCACGTTCCTCGTGAGCAGGGCGATCGTTCCCTCCATCATCGGGAACGGAGGCGGACGAATCGTCACCATCGGCTCGGACGCCGCCCTGTACGGTTCGCCGCGTCTCGCGCACTACATCGCGTCCAAGGGTGGGGTGGCCGCGCTGACCCGCGCCATGTCCCGCGACCTCGGCCCGCACGGTATCACCGTCAACACCGTCTCGCCCGGTCTGACCGAAAGCGAATCGGCGCAGAAGGTTCCGGAGCACCGGCACGAGCTGTACCGCCTGGGTCGTGCGCTCGAGCGGCCGCAGCAGCCGTCGGATCTCGTCGGCGCCGTCGCGTTCCTGATGGGACCCGAGGCGTCGTACATCACCGGCCAGCAACTCGTCGTCAACGGCGGATTCGTCCTGCACTAGAGAAGGGGACCACGTCGTGGACCTGCAACTGAAAGACCGCACCCACCTGGTGACCGGCGGAAGCTCGGGAGTCGGGCTCGCCACCGTCGCGATGCTGCTCGAAGAGGGTGCCAACGTCGTCACCTGCGCGCGCGACCGCGACCGGCTCGACTCCGTGATCGCGCCGCTGCCCGGCAGCGACCGCGTCCTCACCGCGTCCTGCGACGTCCGGGACCCGGCCGCGGTCGCCGCGCTGGTCGACGCCGGAGTCGCCCGATTCGGCGGCCTCGACGGTCTGGTCAACAACGCAGGCAAGTCCCGCATGGTCCCGCGCGGCGAGGCGACCCTCGACGACTGGCGTGACGAACTCGACCTCAAGTTCTCCAGCGTCCTCAACACCGTCGAGGCCGCCCTGCCGGTGCTGCGCAAGTCCGACGCCGCGTCCATCGTCAACATCTCGGCGGTGCTCGCACGTCAGCCCGAGCCGCGGCTGGTGACCACCAGCGCCGCCCGGGCCGGGCTGCTGAACCTCAGTAAGTCGCTGTCGCTCGAACTCGCCGCTGACGGCATCCGCGTCAACTCGGTGTCGCTCGGACTGGTCGACACCGGCCAGTGGCGGCGCCGCTACGAAGAGTCGGGCACCGACGCCACATTCGCCGAATGGGAGGCGGAGATCGCCCAGGACCGCGGTATCGGCCTCGGCCGGTTCGGCCGCGCCGACGAGGTGGCCGCCATGATCGTGACCCTGCTGTCCCCACGCTCGTCCTACGTGACGGGCACCAGCCTCGACGTCTGCGGAGGCGTCGCGCGCTATGTCTGAGAGGAACACCATGTCTGCAGGAAACGACAAGCAGGTGGGTAATGGGGGTGACCTGCTCGTCCAGGTGCTGCGCGAGGCCGGTGTCGACACCGTCTTCGGCATCGTGAGCGTCCACAACCAGCCCCTGGTGCAGGCGGTCAGCAAGCACCTGCGGTTCGTTCCGGTCCGGCACGAGGCCACCGCGGTCAGCGCCGCCGACGGGTACGCCAGGGCCACCGGCGGACTCGGCTGCGCTCTCACGAGCACCGGCACCGGTGCCGGCAACGCGGCCGGGTCACTGATCGAATCGCTCAGTGCCGGAACGTCGGTGCTGCACGTGACGGGCAACGTCGAGAGCCGGTACCTCGGCTCGGGTCGCGGCTTCATCCACGAGACCAAGGATCAGCTGGGGATGCTGACGGCGACGTCGAAGCACGCCGCCACCATTCTCGACACCGACAGCGCCGGAAAGGTGTTGCGGGAAGGCGTCGCTGCCGCGCTCGCCGCGCCCGGCGGCCCGTCGAGTATCGAATGGCCCATCGACCTCCAGTACGCGGAACACGTCATCGACGTGCTCGAACCGGTGTCGGAGTCGCCGCGCAAACCGGACGTCGACGAGTTGGCCGTGGCCTTCGCCCTGCTGCAGTCGGCGGAACGCCCGGTGATCTGGGCGGGCGGCGGTGTCGCCACGGCCGGTGCCGAGCTGACCGAACTGGTGGAGCGGTGGGGAGTCCCGTTGCTCACCAGCAACTCCGGGCGCGGCGCCGTGCCCGAGGACCACCCGCTGTGCATCGGCAACTACGGCAACACCCCCGTGGGGCGCGAACTCCTCCAGGATGCCGACCTGCTGCTGTCGCTGGGTACCCACTTCCGGTCCAACGAGACCGGCGACTACTCCATGCCCGTTCCCGCCGTGCACATGCAGGTCGATATCGACGCGGCCGCGATCGGACGCGTCTACCCGGCGCAGGCCGGGGTCACCGCCGACATCGCCACGTTCCTCCGGCAGCTGTCGGGCCTCGCGCCCGTCGACGCCGCCTGGACCGAACGTGCCCGCACCACCCGCGAACTCGTCCGCAGCAAGCAACGCGCCGGACTCGGCGATCACGCGGTGCTGTGCGACGCCGTGCGTGCCGCGTTCCCGCAGGATTCGGTGATCGCCCGCGACGTCACCATCGCGTCGAGTTCCTGGGGCAACCGGCTGCTGCCGATGTTCGACCCCAAGTCCAACGTCTTCCCCCGCGGCGGCGGCATCGGGCAGGGCCTGGGCATGGCCATCGGTTCCGCACTGGCCGACGAGACCCGGCCAACCCTGGCGCTCGTCGGCGACGGCGGCCTGGCCGTCCACTTCGGCGAGATCCTGACCATGGCGCAGGAGAAGCCGTGGCTGGTGCTGCTCGTGTTCAATGACGGCGGCTACGGCGTGCTGCGCAACATGCAGAAGGGCGGCGGCGACGACACCTACGCCGTCGATCTCGTCACCCCCGACTTCCCGTTGCTGGCGCAGTCCATCGGTGTGCCCTACCTGCGGATCGGTGCCGCAGGCGAGGCCCACGACGTGCTCGCCGACGCCGTGTCGCGGCAGGCGCCGGTGATCGTCGAGGTCGATCTCGCCGCCTACGGCGACATGCCGGCACCGTTCACGCCTCCCGTCACGGTGCCCGGAAAGGGTGCACAGTGACCACGGTCGCCGTCTGCGGCGGCGGCATCGGTGGACTGGCGACGGCGATCGCCCTCCGCAAGTTCGGTCTCGACGTCACGGTCTACGAACAGACGCGGCAGTTCGCGCGCGTCGGCGCCGACATCAACCTCACCCCCAACGCGGTCCGGGCTCTCGACGGACTCGGCAGCGGGCCGGCGATCCGCGAATCAGCCGCCCGGCCCCAGTTCCGGATCAGCCGCACGTGGGACACGGGAGCCGAAACGTCCCGGCTGCCGATGGGCGACAGCGCGGAACAGCAGTACGGCGCACCGCAGTTGACCATGCACCGGGGCGACCTGATGACCGCGCTCGAGAACCGGCTGCCGTCGGGTGTCGTCGAAATGGGTCGCCGGGTCAGCGGCGTCGCCGAAGGCCGCATCGAGTTCACCGACGGCAGTACGGTTTCCGCAGACGTGATCGTCGGTGCCGACGGGATCCACTCCGCGGTCCGAACCTCGCTGCTCGGGCGGGAACAGCCGACGTTCACGGGGGTCGTGGCGTTCCGCGCCGTCGTCCCCACCGAACGCGTCGGCAACCTGCCGAACCTCGACTGCTTCACCAAGTGGTGGGGGCCGGATCCGTCCACGCAGATCGTGACGTTCCCCCTCAACCAGGGCAAGGACATCTTCGTCTTCGCCACCTGCGCGCAGGAGGCGTGGACCGAGGAATCTTGGACCACGGCGGGATCCGTCACTGAACTACGCGAGCTGTACCGCGACTTCCACCCCGATGCACGAGCCCTCCTCGACGCCTGCGACGACGTCCTGAAATCCGCTCTCTACGTGCGCGACCCGCTGGCATCGTGGACCGACGGACGCTCCGTGCTCCTCGGCGACGCGGCCCATCCGATGATGCCGTTCATGGCGCAGGGCGCCGGCATGGCCATCGAAGACGCCGTCGTGCTGTCCCGCTGCCTCAGCCTGTTCGACGACCCCGCAGTCGCGCTGCAGACCTACCAGGACACGCGACTGCAGCGGACCTCGCGCATCCAGCGGGGCTCCCGGTCCAACGAATGGCTGAAGGTCGCAGGCAACGGCGACTGGGTCTACGAATACGACGCCTGGCACGTGCCACTGGAGTTGGCCGCCGCCCGAACGGACGCATGAATGGAAGCCGTCGGCGGACAAGCTCTGTCGAGGCGGCGGGCGCTGGCCCTGCTGGGGTCCGCCGCCACTGCCGTCGCCGCGACGAGCTGCGCGTCCCACACCTCGGACGCGCAGCCGAGTGGCGCGACGCCACCGGATGCCTACGAGTTGTCCGGTGACGTCGACGGTTACGCGACGACGCTGATTCTGCTCGGCACGGCAGCCGGTCCCATCGCCGTGCCGGGGCGGAGCGGCACGTCCAGTGTGCTCGTCGTCGGCGACAGACCGTACCTGATCGACGCGGGTCCCTGGTCGAGCCGAAAGCTGATCCAGGCTGGTATCGCCGCGGATTCGCTCGGTGGCGTCTTCGTCACGCACATGCACAGCGATCACATCGCCGACCTGGTCAACGTCTTCTGGCTGCCCGGCGGGACACCGTCCTACACGTTCCGCGACGCTGGTTCCGCACGGCCCGGTCTATCCCTCGCTGGCGTACCGGTTCGACACGGAGGACGGTGCGGTCACGTTCTCAGGCGACACCGCGAAGTCGCCGAACGTGGTTCGACTCGCCCGAGGATCCGACATCCTCGTCCACGAGGTGATCGACGTCGACTTCTACGCGCAGACTTCGGGTCCCGCACTGGTCGAGCACATGATTCAGGCGCACACCACCGCGCAGGACGTCGGGCGCGTCGCCACGGACGCGGATGTCCGCCAGGTGGTGCTCTCCCACATCGGGCCGGGCGACCCCCGGCAGGTCACCGACGACCAGTGGGAACGAGGCGTGAAGTCCACGTTCGCCGGCACCGTGACAGTCGGGCACGATCTCGTCCGGATCGGCGTCGGGCAACGACGGTAGTGCCATCGCTGGCTCGCAGGATCTTGCGCGCCGCCGCTGTCCCGAGAAGGCTGGATGTCACGACACCGTGACGTGATCGGAGCCAGGGATGGACACCACGATTACCGAGATCGCTCCCGACATCTACCGGTTGTCCACGTATCTGGACGAGCCCAACCTGATCATGAACCAGTTTCTCGTCGACGGTGAGGAACCGTTGCTGTTCCACACCGGTCAGCGTGCGCTCTTCCCGTCCGTGTCCGAGGCGGTCGGGCGGCTGATTCCTCTCGACAGGCTGCGGTGGATCACGTTCGGGCACGTGGAGGCCGACGAGTGCGGCGCGATGAACTCGTGGCTGGCGGCCGCGCCGAATGCCGAGGTCGCGCACGGGGCGATGGGTTGCTTCGTGCAGGTCAACGACCTCGCCGATCGGAGGCCGCGTCCCCTGCAGTACGGCGACGTGATGGAGACTGGCACCAGACGGGTCCGTCACCTCGACACTCCGCATGTTCCGCACGGGTGGGATGCCGGGCTGGTTTTCGAGGAGACCACGCAGACACTGTTCTGCGGCGACCTGTTCACCGCGTTCGGTCATCACCCGCCCGCCACGGAGGAGGAGATCGTCGGCCCGGCGATTGCGGCCGAGGACATGGGGAACGCGACGTGCCTGACGCCGGCCCTCGGGCCCACGATCCGGGGACTCGCCGACCTGGAACCCCTGCTGCTGGCGCCGATGCACGCGCCGGTGTTCACCGGTGACTGCGTGCAGAGTCTGCACGACCTCGCACAGGCGTACGAGGAGCGGCTCGCGGCCGAGACAGTGCGGTACCGCGAAGCGGAGTAGCTCGGCCTGTACTCGACGAATTTCCCCTCAACTGTGGCGCACGATACATCTTAGTGCTAAATTATTGAGCACTAAGGAACTATGCCTTCGGTTGAGCCTGGGAGTGAGCGATGACAACAGACGCAGACACCGTCTCCATGATGGTGCGTCAGATGCGGGTCGAGTCCTCGGGCGTGGTGTCGCTTCGCCTCGAACGACAGGACGGCGGCGCGGTCGACCGGTGGACGCCGGGCGCCCACCTGGACCTGCACCTGAACCGCGGGACCATCCGTCAGTACTCCCTCTGTGGAGACCCCGACGACAAGACCGGGTACCGCGTCGCGATCCTCCACGAGGTGACCGGCCGAGGTGGCTCCCGGCACGTCCACGAGACGCTGCGGCCCGGCGACAGCCTGTCGGTGAGCGCGCCCCGCAACAACTTCGAACTCCTGCCCTCGCCGCGCTACGTGTTCGTCGCCGGCGGCATCGGCATCACGCCGATCCTCGCGATGATCGGTGAAGCCGAACGCATGGGCGCCGAATGGGAACTGCACTACGGCGGCCGTGCCCGCGCGTCGATGGCGTTCCTCGACGAACTGTCCGCGTACGGCGACCGCGTGCACGTCGTCACCGAGGAGACCGACGGCGTCCTCGACCTCGCCGGCATCCTCGGCACCGCCCGAGTGGAGACGCTCGTCTATGCCTGCGGCCCCGAGGGTCTGCTCGGCGCAGTCGAGGGGTACACGGATTCCTGGCCGGACGGCGCGATCCGGCTCGAGCGGTTCAAGGCGAAGGAGATCCCCGCCGACACCCTCGCCGGCGACCGTCCCGTCCGCGTGATCTGCGAACGATCCGGCATCTCGGCCACCGTCGCCCCCGACCGGACCATCCTCGACACCCTCGAGGAATCCGGCGTCGACGTCCCCAACTCCTGCCGCGAAGGCATCTGCGGGACGTGCGAAACCCGCGTGCTCGCCGGCACCCCCGACCACCGCGACTCCCTGCTCTCCAGCTCCGAGCAGGAGTCCGGCACCACCATCATGATCTGCGTTTCCCGCGCCCGCTCCGACGAGCTCGTGCTGGATCTCTAGAAGGGAAGAACCATGAGCCTGTATCTGCAACCACGCCAGTCCGGCACGGCACCCACCCCGTACGAGCGGAAGCTGGCCGGTGCGATCGAAGAGGTCTTCGGCACCGGTGTGCACCACCTCGAAGGCCTGGTGAAGGGTTTGAACGCCCTCGGCATCCACAGTCCCGGCGGCGACGCCTGGACGACCGACACTTTCACCGACGAGATCCGACGGATGGGGGCCTGACATGGTGAACCGACTGCACAAGGCGGCACTGACCGGCGACGAGATCTTCGCGACCGGGATGCGCGACCAGTGGCACGCGGTGTGCCCGTCCGACTTCGTCGCGCGCGGCGACATGAAGAAGGTGCGGCGCCTCGGCGAGGACTGGCTGCTGTTCCGTCAGTCCGACGGCACCCTCCGCATGCTCGCCGACCGCTGCCCGCACCGCGGCGCCCCGCTGTCGCAGGGTCAGCACCTCGGTGATCGCGTCGCCTGCCAGTACCACGGCGTGCAGGTCGACGGCGGCGGCACCGTCGTCTCCGTCCCCGGAATGCCCGGCTGCAACCTCGAGGGCAAACGGCTGGTGACCAGCCTCCCCGTGCGGGAAGTGGCCGGCGCCGTGCTCGCCTGGTTCGGCACCGACCCCGACGCCGAGCCCGCGCCCCTGGAACTGCCCGAGCGCCTCACCGACGACGGCATCTCGCACTTCCTCTGCTACGCGGAGTGGAAGGCGCCGTGGCGGTTCACGCTGGAGAACCTCCTCGACCCGATGCACGGAGCGTTCCTGCACCGCGAATCGCATTCGATGTTCGGCGGCGAGACGTCCGCGAAGTTCCGGATCCGCGAAACCGATCGCGGGTTCTTCTTCGAGAAAACCGATCAGCGGGGTGTGAACTTCGACTGGGTCGAATTCTGCCGGACCGGGATCGACTGGGTGGACCTCGAGATCCCGTACCCGCCGACCGCGGGCCCGGGTGGCTCGTTCGGCATCGTCGGCATGGGAACGCCGATCGACGCCGAGACCACCGCGGTGTTCTTCTGGCGGTACCGCCGCGTCGAGGGCTGGGAACGCGACGTCTGGCGGTTCCTGTACCGCACCAAGCTGGAGGAGCGGCACTGGGCGGTGCTCGAGCAGGACCGCACCATGCTCGAGGCGATGGCATTCGACGCGGACCAGGCGGAGAACCTGTACCAGCACGACCTCGGCGTCATCCGGCTCCGCCGGCTCTACCGGGCGCAGGCCGAAGCCCAGGCGAAGGCACTCCAGGAGGCGTAGGGTCGCCCGGGTTGACGTGAATGAAATGTCAACTAAGAATGTGTGACGGCCGACACGTCGGGCGCCGGCCGGGGTACGAGGAGGCGCGAGCGGTGCTTACGAACGGTGACGATCGAGGTCGGCTCGCGTTGGTCGAGGCGGCGGGACGGTGCTTCGCCGAGCTGGGATACGAGCGCACCACCGAGGCGGTCATCGCCGCTGCCGCCGGAGTGTCGCAGGCCGAATTCTCCGCCCGGTTCGCGTCCCGGGACGACGCGTTCCGTGCCGTCGCCGCCGCGGTGTTCGACATGTTCGTCGAGGCTCAGCGCATCCCGGTCCCGCCGGACGCGGACCCGCGCAGCGTCCTGCGGGCGGCCACCGCGGCGTTCATCGAGACCGTCTACAGCAGTGGCCGCCTGTTCACGATGATCGAGGATCGCGCCGCCGTCGACCCGGTGATCGGGGAACAGCTCGAGGCGGCCCACAACCGGATCCTCGGCCGGTACATCCGGTTCATCGAACGGCTCAACGAGGCCGGGATAGCGACGCCGTGCGCCGAACCCGCCCAGCTCGCCCGCAAACTGTCCGAGGCGCAGTGGACGGGTGCGGCGCGCCTGATCGGTGCGTCGCAGGACGAGCAGCGACGCTTCATCGTGGAGATGACGGCGGCGTCCGAACGGTTCATCGGATTCGGTGAGGTTGCCGACCTGACCGCCCGCGCGGCCAGCTGAGTCCACCGCTCAGGCGGTGGGGGCCTGGTTCTCGACGATCGAGTGCTCGAGCTTGCGGAGCAATTCGGCCAGCGCCGCCTGATCGTCCTTCGACATCCCGCTGAGGATCTGCGACTCGTTGGCGAAGTGGGCCTCCGCGACCTTCTCGATCACCCGCAGGCCCTCGTCGGTAAGTTGCGCGTGCACGATGCGGCGGTCCTCGGCGTCACGCTCGCGCTGCACCAGTCCCGCCTTCTCCAGGCGGTCGACGCGCAGCGTGACTCCGCCCGTGGTGACGAGGGCGGATTCCGCCAGCTGTCCGGATGTCATCCGGTACGGCGGACCCGAGCGTCGGAGGGCGGCCAGAACGTCGAACGACGCCATGTTGATGCCGTGCTCCTCGAACACGGCGGCGAGGGACGTCTGGTAGCGCAGATACGAACGGTGTAGGCGGCCCAGCACTTTCAGCGGACTCACATCCAGGTCGGGCCACTGGTGGGCCCACTGGTCGACGATGTCGTCGACGGCATCGCGATCTGGAACGGGGCGTTGCGTCACCGGGCGCACCTCCTGGATCCTCGAGGGTTTCATCTGTTTAGTACCAAGATATCGAACGAAGCATAGGTGACGGCGACGCGCCGCGGGTCCCCGTCGATTCCTCGGAACGGGGACTCGCGGCGCTGCCGGACGGGAGCGCTGTCAGCGTCCCTCGACCGCCGCGACGGCGTCGATCTCGGCGATGGCGCCGTAGGGGAGGCTGCTGACCTCCAGGAAGGTGCGCGCGGGACGCGGCTCGTCGAAGATGCGCTCGAATTGGCGGTTCGCCTCCTCGCGCAGCGACAGGTCGGTGACGTAGTAGGTGAGCTTCACGACGTCCTTCAGCTGCCCGCCGACGGTGGCGAGGCGATCGACCATCCGGTCGACGGCGGCGTCGAGTGCCTCGGTGCGGCCCGGGACGGCGGTGCCCTCGGCATCGACGGAGAGTGCGCCGGAGACGAACGCGAGTCCGCCCGCGACCACGGCCGGGCTGTAGGGGTGGTGGGCGGTGACTTCGGTGAGGGACATGGAGGCTCGCTTTCTGGGTGGGCTTCTGCGGTGATTATATCTTAGCGCTAAACTAATTGACAGGGTTGCGCGAATGAAGCTCCGCCCGACGGGTACTCGACGCCCATGTCCCGAGCCACGAAACCCTCGGCCGCACCGTTCGTGCCGGACACCGTCGACCTCGAGGCGCTGTCCCACGCGGCGGACGGGTGCCACGGCTGCGATCTGTACCGCGACGCCGAGCAGACCGTCTTCGGCGCGGGCAGGCGATCCGCGCGCATGATGCTCGTCGGCGAACAACCCGGCGATCAGGAAGACCGCGCCGGTGAACCGTTCGTCGGTCCGGCGGGAAAACTCCTGAACAAGGCGCTCGACGCGGCGGGCATCGACCGGGACCTCACGTACGTCACCAACGCGGTCAAACACTTCAAGTTCGTCCCCGCCGAACGCGGCACGCGTCGAATCCACAAGAAGCCGAACCGCACCGAGATCGTCGCGTGCCGGCCGTGGCTGATCGCCGAACTGGCGGCGGTCCAACCCGACGTCCTCGTCTGCCTCGGGGCCACCGCCGCGCAGGCGTTGCTCGGCCCGTCGTTCCGCCTCACCGAACACCGCGGGGAGCTGCTGCACCTCGACGGCGAAGTCGACGTCGACGTGGATCCGGACGTCTTCGCGACGATCCACCCGTCCGCCGTGCTCCGCGGACCGTCGGACGATCGGGACGACGCGTTCGACGCCCTCGTCGCCGATCTGAAGAAGGCCGCCGCAGCCCTGTGATCAACCAGCCGAATCGCTGGCGCGACGGACCGCCGAGGACGAGATTGTTGGCATGACGAATTCCAACCCGAAGCAGACCATGAAGGCAGTCTCCTGCTCGTCCTACGGCGGTCCTGAAGTGCTCGAGACCCACGACGTGCCCGTGCCCGAACCCACCGGCAACCAGGTGCGCCTCGTCATCCGGGCCGCCGGCGTGAACCCCATCGACTGGAAGCTGCGGTCGGGATCGATGGCCGAGGTGATGTCGGTGCAGTTCCCGAAGATCCCGGGCAGCGAAGTCGCCGGCGTGGTCGACGCGATCGGTCCGGACGCGACCGGCGTGGTGGTCGGTGACGAGGTGTTCGGCTGGTCCGACACCGGCGGCTACGCCGAATACGCGCTCGCCTCGATCGTCGTGCCGAAGCCGCACGGGTTGAGCTGGACGGACGCCGCCACCATCCCCGTCGCAGGCGAGGCCGCCACTCGTGGACTGCGGCTCCTGAAGCTGAAGTCCGGTGAGACGTTGCTGGTGAACGGCGCGTCGGGGGCGGTGGGAACCCTTGCGGCGCAACTGGCGCTGGACTCGGGTGTCACCGTCATCGGCACCGCGAGCGAGAAACACCACGACGCGCTGCGGGAGCTCGGCGTGACCCCCACGACGTACGGCGAGGGGCTGGCGGACCGGGTCCGCGAACTGGCCCCGAACGGTGTCGACGCCGTCCTCGACGTCGGCTTCGGCGGGCTCGAGGCGGCGATGGACCTGCGCGGGGGCACCGACCGGATCGTGACGCTGTCGGACGGTGCCGCGTTCGGACTGGGAATCACGTTTTCGTCCGGCAACGCCGGCGACCGGAACGCGGAGACACTGCGCCGGCTGGGCGCCCTCGCCGCGGACGGGAAACTGGCCCTCCCGCCCGCGCGCACGTTCCCGCTGACCGAAGCTGCCGACGCGCAGCGCGCCGGCGAGAAGGGTGGAAGCCGCGGAAAGATCCTCTTGCGCTGACGCGCCCGTGAGTACTTATCAACCGCCGGGGGGCTGTTTCAAATTTCCGGGTCGGGGTGTCCGCGTGCCGCGGCGCCCCGACCTGATGTTTCTTGGATAATGTGTTGGTGGCCAAGGGGTATCGACCGGTGAATCGTGATCAGCAGTTTTTGTTGCCGCCGGACATGCGGGAGTGGGTGCCGCCCACGCATCCGGTGTGGACGGTGATCGAGATCGTCGACACCCATCTCGACACCAGCGCCTTTCACGACTCTCGCCGCACCGGGGGTGCCGGGCGCGCCGGGTACGACCCGGACATGCTGGTGACCCTGCTGATCTGGGCGTGGTCGCGGGGGGTGCGGTCGTCGCGGCAGATCGAGCGGGCCTGCTCGGAGGTGGTGTCCTACCGGGTGATCTGCGCCGGCGACACCCCCGATCACGTGACGATCTCACGGTTCCGCAAGGACAACCACACCGCCTGCGAGGCCCTGTTCACGCAGGTCCTGATCCTGGCCGCACGGTTGGGTCTGGGCCGACTCGAGACGATCGCGTTGGACGGGGTGAAGATCGCCTCGAACGCATCGAAGGACGCCAACCGCACCGAGGACGGGCTGCGCCGGGCAGCCGAGGCCGAGGCCGCGCGGATCGCCGCCGCCGCGGTGGCCGCGCACGCCGCCACCGATGACGCCGAGGACGACCTCTACGGCGAGGACGATTCGGGCCCGGGACAGGTGCCGGCGGAGTTGGCCGATCCCAGCACCCGCTCGGCCCGGATCGCCGAGGCATTGGCCCAGCTCGACGCGGAGAAGGACGCCGAACAGTGCGAGCGGGAGGGGAAAGCACAGGACTATCTGGCCCGGCTCGACGCGGGCCAGACGGTGATGGGCCGGGTGCCGGTCGGGGCCGAGGTCGCCGCCGCCGAGCGGCGTCTGGCCGAGGCGGTCGCCGCCCAGCAGGCGGTGATCGAGCGGTTCCAGGGTGGCACCGCGGCCGGGGGCGGGGGCACCCGGTTCGCACCGAAGCCGGTCGACGAGCACCACCTGGTCCGGCGCCGGCGCACCGAACTCGACACCGCCCTCCGCAAACAGGGTGAGCGCGCCGCCGCCGCCGGGCAGCGGCGCCGCAACACCACCGACCCCGACTCGCGGTTGCAGCCGCTGCGCGGCGGCGGCTGGGTGCAGGGCTACAACTGCCAGGCCTTCACCAGCGAGGACGGGTTGATCCTGGCCACCGGGGTCGGGACCGGCCCGGCGGACTACGACTATTTCCCCGAGATGGTCGACAAGGCCGGGGCGGCCGCGCACCTGATCGACGCCACCCGACGTGGGAAGGAACCGACCGGCACGAGCCCGGAGGAGCTGATCGGGGTGATGCTCTTCGACGCCGGCTACTGCTCCCGCGAGAACCTCACCGCGCCGGGCCCGGACCGGTTGATCGCCACCGGCAAATCCCGTCACCTCGAGGCCGCCGCCACCGCTGATCCGGTCACCGGACCGCCACCGCCGCAAGCGGATCCGATCCAGGCCATGACCCACCGGCTGCGCACCGAGGCCGGTATCGCCACCTACCGCAAACGCTCACCCATCGCCGAAACCGTGTTCGGGCACGCCAAACACAACCTCGGATTCCGGCGCTTCACCAGCCGCGGCCTCGACCGCGCCCGCAGCGAATGGGCGTTCCACGCCACCGTGCACAACCTCGGCAAGATCCTCACCCACCTGACCGGAGGCACCCCGCTCCCGGCCACCCCCTGACCCGGCGGGGGCCACCCCCGCACCGGCACCCACCGCGGCACGAGACACCCGCACCCGGACCGCCCTCACTCAATTCCGCAACAGCCCCCCGGACGTTAACAAGTACTCACGGGTCAGGCGGTGGTGGCAAGGGCGGCGGCGAGACCGAATGGAACGGCCATCACCACCACCTCCACGATCGCCCGCCGCAGGGACCCTTCGGCGCTGATCCGGTGCGCGGCCGCCTGCCCGACCCACGTTCGCCGCCACCACCAGCCGAGCCCGAGGAGCGCCGCCAACGCCACCGCCTTGGCGAGGACGATGCGGCCGTAGCCGGTGTCGAACAGCGGCGTCACCCCGCCCAGCCGGACCGCGGCGTCGATGATCCCGGTCGCGGTCAGCAACCACACGCACCGCCACGCGACGACGGAATACCGCGGCAGCCACGACGACCAGTCCCCGCGCGACCGGAGCATCAGACCGAGGGCGGCGAGGAGCCCGAACCACACGGCGGCGGCCAGGGCATGGACGACGTCGAGGACCGAGCCGAGAACCTGCTGCGACATGTGGCCGGTGATCGGGCGGGCCACCAGGGCGAGCGCCGCGAGCACCAGCACCGGGACGGGGAGCCGGGCGTCGCTGCGGCGGAACGCGACCGCCGACCACGCGGTGGCCGCCGCCGTGCACATGAGAACGGCGAGGTCGACGCGTCCCGCGCTGATCTCGGTCACATACGCGCCGAACCGTCCGACCGACAGCTCGGACAATCCCAGGGCGTCGGCCTCGGCCGCCGTCATCGACAGCAGCACCGCCTCGGCGAGCATCCACGCGCCTGCGACGGCGGTCGACAACCGCCACAGCCGTTCGTCCCGCACGAGGGGACGGTTGTCCGCGCGACTCCACCAGCCCAGCGCGGCGAGTCCGAGCATCGCCGAACCGAGCACCAGGCACAGCGCCCGGACGGCGCTCGACGGTGAGGGGACTTCCGGTTGCGCCAACGCCCAACCGCACGCGACCCCGACGAGCGATGTGGGTACGGCGAACAGCAGCCAGGACTGTCGCGCCGTACCCACCGGGCTCAGTTCTCGCCGCGAGGCTTGCGGAGCGCGAACCACAGCCCGCCGCCGAACACGACCACACCGGCAACGATGAACGGCCACAACGGAACTCCTCTGCTGCCGGTTTCACCCGAGCTGTCCGCTGCGGCGCCGGGGGTGCCCGACCCCTCCTCGGTGAGGGTGAACGTGCGGGTTCCGCTCACCGGATGCCCGTCGGCGGACGTGACGCGGAACGCGACGGTGTACACACCGGCCGGCCCCAGCTCGCCGAGTTCGGCACTGACCGTGGGGCCCTCGACGGCCGGGTCACCCTTGGTCCACAGGTTGCCGTCGGGGCCCACCACGGTGAGGGACGCGAACGACTCCTGCAGCGCCTCGTTGAACGTGACGCTCACCCGTTCCGGGCCGGCCGCGATCTGCGCGCCGTTCTCGGGGGTCGAACTGATCACGACGGAATGGGCGACCGCGGTGCCGGCCCCGAGCATGCTCGCGAGCATGGTCAGCAGCCCGACCGCGATCACCTTCACCGACGTGAAGGTGGTGCGTCTTCTCATGAGCGACGGCTCCGGACCATGGCACCGAGACCGAGGGCCGCACCGAGCGCGCCGAGGACCAGGCCGATGCCGCCCAGCCAGCGGGCGGTGTCGTCGGTGCCGGACGCCGTCGTCTCGGTCTCCTCGGACGTCGTGGCGCCGCCTGCGTCGTGGCTGTGGTCTTCACCGCTCGCCGCGGCCAGCGTGAGCGTGGGTGCCGGCTTGTCGGGCTCCGCCCCGTCGGCGCCGACCGCCTGATCCCAGTTGACGACCTCGCCGTCGCTGTATGTCTGGGCGGCCGGGAACGACACCTCGTCCTGGTCCGGCAGCGGTCCGGCGGACAGTTCGAACTGCTGGAACTGGCCGGGCGCGACACCGACACCGGGGTCGGCGGTCCACGTCACGGACTTCGCGAGCTTGGACGTCGGGTCCTTTTCGACGACGGACGTCCACCCCGGCAGCGGTGTGGTGCGGGCCGACTTCAGGTCGGGGAGCGTGACGGTCAGCTTGGTGGTGGACGCCGTCTCGGATTCGGTGGGAACGCGGAACGTCAGGACGGAGTAGCCGCCCTGCTCGGCGCCGGGGGCGACGACGGTCACGTGGGCGGCGGCGACACCGGCCGCGAGCAGCATGGCGCCACCGGTGGCACCGGCCGTGAAAAGGGCACGGGAAACGAGGGAATTCATCGAAGGTCCTTTGAGGGTCTGAACGGAGAGGAGGTGAGAGTCAGACCGGGACCGGGGGACCGCGACGCGAAATGCTCGCGCGCAGCAGGGCGACCACGGGGTTCGCGGGACGCGCGGGGACGTGTGCCGTGGTCGCGGCCGAGACGGGCTGCGGTGCACCGCGGAGCACCACCCGCCACACGTGGACGAGGGGGCCGTACAGACGCTCGGCGTTCGCGATCAGCAGCGCGCAGATCGCGGTGGCGGCCGCGTGCGCGGCGAGCATCGGCACGGCCGGGACCACCGAGTGCACGTGCGAGGTGAGCGTGAGCGCGAAGTGCCCGGCCACCTGGCCGACACCGAGGACACCCGCGAGCGCGAGCGGTCCGTGGAAGCGGGCGGGCAGTTGCGCGGTGACCGCACCGACACCGCTGCACGTGACGAGCAGCAGGGTCAGCGCGGCGGATTCGGGTAGGCCGCCCCCACCGACGCCGTGCGCGGCGACCGCGAGAGCGGCCACGAGCGCGCCGACCGCCGAACCCCGAAGGGTGGCAGTCGCGGCGGGGCGGGCAGGGGACATTGCGGTGGGTCGGGTCGTTCAGCGCACGCCGAGGCGGGCGAGGAGATCGGCTTCGACTCCGTCGAGTTCGGACGAGATGGCGTGATGAGCGGCCTTGCGGCGGGCCTGCGGCATCTGCTCGGCCGCGCGGACGGCGGTGCTGAGATCACCGAGGCGGTCACGGATGGCGGCGGCGAACTTCTGCGTCTCCGCGTCGTCCGGCTTCTGCCCGAGGATCTCCGTGGTGGAGCTTTCGGCACCGGCGATGCGGGCGCTGAGCTTGGCGCCGTGCCCGGTGAAGTTGGCGAGCTGGTCGATGTCGACGCCCATCCGGTCGGCGCGGCGGGCATCGATCTGCCCGCGCACGACCGTGGCGGCCCGGTAGGCGATCGGCAGCAGCACCGGCGTCAGCAGGCGTGCGACACCGAGGTACTTGCGGACGGCGGCGACCGTGAAACCCTTCTGGGCCGCGGCCTTCTCCTCGGCCTTCAACGCAGCGATCTGAGCCTTCTCGACCTTCTTCAGCGACTTCAGCTCGGCAGCCTCGAGCTTGCGGCCGGCCTTGGCGGACTGCTTGTCGCGTTTCCGTTCGTTCCTCGCGCTCAGCTTCGCCTCCACTCCGGCCTTGTGCCTGAGTGCCTTGGCTTCCGCCTTGCGGGTGGCTCGGGACTTACGTTTCTTGAACAACCCCATCGAAAAGACCCCTTTTCCTGGTGTTTCAGCGCAGCCCACGCTACCAACTGCATCCGGTGCTTCGGGATCAGCCTAGGGGAGCACATAATCTTCGTCATCGTGTGTTCCCATATCGGTCAGCAATCAGAACCCGACGCCTCTCCCGGAAAGGCGTCGGGGACGGTGATCGATGCCAGCGCACTGACGCGGTGCCGCCACCGGGTGCACCTCGATGCGGCGTTCCCCGAACAACTCGCGGCCGCGCCCGAGGACCCGGGCGTCCGCCAGCGTCAGGATTCCGCCGCCGCCAAGCGTGAAGACGTCCGCCGGATCCTCACCGGCCACGCACCGGAACGGTGGGTGCAGATCGACACCGAGCAGAGCCTGCGCCTGCGGGCCGAGGACACCCTGGCCGCGTGCGAGGCAGGCGCGGACCGCATCTGGGGAGCGGTGCTCCCACTCGACCGGGACGCCGGCAGGCGGGCGCGCTGCGAGATCCTCATCCGTGACGAGGACCACGGTGGGTACATCCCCGTGATCGTCGTCAATCACAAGGTCACCGATCCCGGCCGCGGCGCGCTGACGTCGGACATGTTCGAGTGGCGACCGCGGGAGGACGCGACGCGGAAGCCGCGCAGCCAGGTCCGCGACCAGATGCGCGTCGCGCAGGTGTACCGGATGCTCGAGCGGCACGGGTTCGCGAGTCCGGCCCTGGTGGCCGGCGCGATCGGCTACGGCTCCGACGTCATCTTCGTGCACGACCTCACCACAATCCTCGACGACTACGACGAACGCTTCGCCGACCGGCTCGCCGTCGCCCGCGGGGAATCGGCGACCGTGCCGTCGAGGATCGGCGAATGCCGTTCCTGCCCGTGGTGGCCCGGATGCGAGGAGCAGCTGACCCAGACACACGACGTGAGCCTGGTGGCCACCGGTTCCCGCGCCGACATGCTGCGCGACGCGGGCTGCCACACCATCGACGACCTCGCGGCGTGGGACCGCGAACCGCTCGAGGACTGGCCGCACGGCGCGTTCGAGGACGCCGTCGTCACCGCGAAGGCGTGGCTCGCGGGAGCACCGCTGGTGCGACGGTTCCCGGAGATCCGGGTGACCCGCGCGGACGTCGAGGTGGACGTCGACATGGAGAGCTACCAGGAACACGGCGCCTACCTGTGGGGCACGCTGCTCAATGTGGACGGGGTGTCGGCGTACCGGCCGTTCGTCAGCTGGGATCCGGTGCCGACGCAGGACGAGGCACGGTCGTTCGCGGAATTCTGGACGTGGCTGATGGCCGAGCGGGAAGCGGCGGCGCTGAGCGGCAGAACCTTCGCCGCGTACTGCTATTCGCGGTCCGCGGAGGACAAGTGGTTGCTGGACTCCGCCCGCCGGTTCGCCGGGGCACCCGGAATCCCTACCGAAGCCGACATCCGCGAATTCATCGACAGCCCACAATGGGTCGACATCTACCAGGCCGTCAGCGACCAGTTCATCTGCCCGGGCGGTAAGGGTCTCAAGAAGATCGCCCCCGTCGCCGGATTCCGGTGGCGCGACGCCGACGCCAGCGGCGAAGCGTCGATGAGCTGGTACCGCGAAGCCGTCGGCTACGACGGCGAACCCGACCTCACCCAGCGCGAACGACTGCTGCAATACAACGAGGATGACGTCATCGCCACGAAAGTGCTGCGCGAATGGATGTCGGATCGGGCCGAGAAGGAGATCCCGCTCGCGTCCGACCTCTAGGCTGCAAGGCAGGCCCGATTCGGTAGGGGTGGTCAGGTGGAGGTGCCGAAGACATCCACGACGCTGCGGTTCGCTCTGCTCCTCACTGCCGCAGGCGGCTTCCTCGACGCCTACACCTACATCAGCCGCGGCGGCGTCTTCGCGAACGCCCAGACCGGCAACGTCATCCTCATGGCCATCGACCTGTCGGAGCGGCACTTCCACGCTGCCCGGGCACACCTGTGGCCGATCCTCGCGTTCATCGTCGGTGTCGCGTTCGCGCACCTGCTCAAGAGCGAACTCGCCCACAGCGTCTTCGACCACCCGATCCGGATCGCCATGGTCGCGCAGATCGTCGTCCTCGTCGCGGTCGCGTTCGTTCCCCCCAACGTCCCCAACGCGCTGGTCACCGTTCCCATCGCGTTCGTCGCCGCCATGCAGTTCGGCCTGTTCCGCACCATCGGGTCGCTGTCGTACATCGCCGTCGCCACCACCGGCAACCTCATGCGCTTCACCGAGTCGGCGTACGCCGGATTCATCGAGAAGGTCCCCGAATCGCGTCAGCACACCCGGGTGTACGCCGCCATCGTCACCAGCTTCGCCGGTGGGGCCGTCGTCGGAGCGTTCGCCACCCGCTACTTCGGTGGATCCGCCGCCTGGATCCCCGCCGCCCTCCTGTGCGGAGCCCTCGTGCTGTTCTACATCGACGACAGGCGGCGCCGCCGCCTGTGAGCGGTCGACGAGTCCCTGGACTCCTCAACCGCGCACGGGTGGCGAAGCCGCAACTCCGAGGGAATAGGCGCCGACGATCTTCGGCGCGGATGTCTCGTAGAACCGGTCGAGGTCCCGGACGTCGAATCCGGCGTTCGTCACCAGGGTGGGAATGTCGCGGGTGAGGTGGCATCCACCGGCGACGGTCTTCTGGAGCGGTTCGAGCCGGCGCTGCCACCGCTGCACGTTGGCGTCCGGGGCAAGGCCGTGCTCGACGAAATGCAGTGTGCCGCCCGGTTTGAGGACGCGCCGGACCTCCCGGAGTGCGGAATCGACGTCCGGGATGGTGCACATCGTCCACGTCGACAGCGCCGTGTCGAAACTGTTGTCCGGGAAGGAGAGTGACTGGCCGTCCAGGCCGGACCGCTCGACCGGTGTCGTCGACGCCGCCAGACGCTTGCCCGCCAGCTTCCAGCCGAGGTCGGCCGGTTCGACGGCGCTCACCGAATCGACGGCGGCCGGGTAGAACGGGACGTTGAGACCCGACCCGAATCCGATCTCCACCACACGCCCGTGCAGACCGGCGCAGACGCGTCGTCGCGTCGGCTCCGTGAACTTCATCCCGCAACTGATGTCGACGAGCCGCGGAACGATCCGGTCCGAGTAGAACCCCATGCCCACCTCCCAGCGAAGGGCGCTTCGCGCCCCGTGCGCGGTTGAAGAGTCCAGAGACTCGTTAACCACGCACGGGTGGCGGAGCCGCCTACCGCGGCGCCATGCGCAGAGCGCCGTCCATTCGAATGGTCTCACCGTTGAGGTAGTCGTGTTCGACGATCATCTGGGCGAGCTGTGCGTATTCGGCGGGCTGACCGAGGCGCGAGGGGAACGGGACGCCGGCCTCGAGGCCCTTGCGGTATTCGTCGGTGACACCAGCGAGCATCGGGGTGTCGATGATGCCGGGGGCGATGGTGTTGACCCGGATGCCGAACTGCGCGAGGTCGCGGGCGGCGGGGACGGTCATGCCGTGCACGCCACCCTTGGACGCGGAGTAGGCGATCTGCCCGATCTGGCCTTCGAACGCGGCGACGGATGCGGTGTTGATGATGACGCCGCGCTGCCCGGACTCGTCGACGGTGTCGGTCTTGGCGATGGCGTCGGCGGCGAGGCGCATGACGTTGAACGTGCCGAGCAGGTTGACCGTGATGACGGTGCGGAACAGTTCGAGGTCGTGCGGGCCCTTCTTCGACAGGATGCGCCCGGCCCAGCCGACGCCGGCACAGTTGACGACGATGCGCAGCGGCAGACCCGATTCGACGATCTTCTCGATCGCGGCCTGGACCTCGTCGCCGCTGGTGACGTCGGTGGCGAGGAGGGTCACGCCGTCGGGGACCTTGTCGCCGGCGCGCTCGATGGACTGCTGCAGGTCGAGTCCGAACACGGTGGCTCCGGCGTCGGCGAGACGCTTGGCGGTGGCGGCGCCGAGGCCGGAGGCCGCTCCGGTGACCAGTGCGGCGGTTCCCTGAATTTCCACAGTTCGCATCCTTACTTTCCCGGCGACCTCCGTTGGCCGACCCTGGTGACCTGCACCATAACGCCCGCTCGGTGTGACGGCAGAGGCGAGGGAAACGTCACGGGCGACGGGAGCGGGTAGTTTGTCTTCTCGCGCGGATCAGGGGACGCGCAGGACCGTAGGGGGACGGATGACCGAGGACCGGCTCGAAGTGGATCGCGACGCGTTGGTGCGGTGCATCGCCGCGTGCGAGGTGTTGGCGGCCGACATGCAGGACCTGCGAGAGCGAGCGCACCGCGAACTCGCGCCCGAGAGCTTCGGTCTCGGCGAAACCCATCTGCGGTCGGCGGCGGACCTGGCGGCCCGGTTCCGGGCGACGGCGATCGGCGGCCCGGGCGTCGCCGTCGAGAACTCGGCGGTCGGGACGTTCGCGGCGCACGAGCGTTACGCGCTGGACCTGAAGGCGACGTTCGAAGCGGCGCTGGCCCGGTACGACGAGCAGGACGCGGCGACGGCACACCGCCTCGAGCAACTCTGACCACGTTCAGTGCGCAATTCTGCAGGGAAATATCGAGTGTGGGACTGCAGTTCTGCGCACTCGCGTCAGTGAATGTGCGCCTGCCAGTCCGCTGGAACCCGTGGACCGGGACCGGGAACGGTCTGGTCGATCGGATGATGTTGCGGCGGGGCAAGGTCGGGTCCTTCGAAGGCAATCTCGGTGGCGTAGTTCCAGAACCAGTTCTCGCCCGGTTCGAAGCTCCGCACGACGGGGTGCCCGGTGTCGGCGGCGTGCTTGGTGGCGTGCTGCTCCGGGGAGGTGTCGCAGCAACCGATGTGGCCGCACTGCGCGCACCGGCGCAGGTGCACCCACCACCCGCCGTCGCGGTCGCACTCGGCGCACCCCTCTCCGCTCGGCGGCACGCTCGGGTCGATTCCCTCCAGCTCACCCATCTGAGGCTCCTTCTGCTGCTGCGACTTCGGGTTCGATCGGGATGCGGACCTGGAACCGGGTGTCGCCCGGTTCGGACTCCACACGCAGGTCGCCGCGATGCTTCTTCACGACGATCCGCCACGAGATGTCGAGGCCGAGTCCGGTTCCCTCACCCACGGGTTTCGTCGTGAAGAACGGTTCGAAGATGCGCGACCGGATCTCTTCGGGCACACCCGGTCCGGTGTCGCCGATCTCGATGAGGGCCATGTCGCCGTCGCGGCGGGTGCGGACGGTGAGGGTGCCGTGGCCGTCCATGGCGGCGACGGCGTTGTCGATGAGGTTCGTCCACACCTGGTTGAGTTCCGCGGCGTACGCCGGGATCTGCGGCAGCGTCGGGTCGTACTCTTTCACCACCGTGACGGAGTCGCCGATCTTGCGGCCGAGCATCACCAGCGAGCTGTCGAGCAGTTCCCGCAGATCGACGCGCTGGTAGGGGGCGCGGTCCATCTGCGAGTACTGCTTCGCGGCGTTCACCAGGGTGGACACCCGGGCGGTCGAGTCGGCGATCTCGTTCATCAGCAGTTCGGTCTCGATGGTGTAGTTGAGCCAGCGGATCGCGCTCTCGACCATCGATTCGTCGTCGACGCTGGCGACGATCCGCTCGAGCCACGGCACGTCGAGACCCGCCTGCACGAACGTGGGCGCCAGGTCCCAGCCACCGGAGACGCCGTGGTCGTCGAACCAGTCGCCGAGTTCGTCCTCGCGGTCGGACGCTTCGAGCGGGGTCAGCGTCGGCGCCTTCGCGACCAGTTCGGCTGTCTCCTCCTGCAACCGGATCAACGTGGCCAGCGCCTGCCGGTCGTACACGCCCGAGGCGATCACGCTCAGTTTCTGCCGCATGTGCGACACCCGGTCGCGCAGCGACGCCGTCGCCCGGACCGCGGCGGCCGCCGGGTTGTTGAGCTCGTGGGTGAGCCCCGCCGACAGCGACCCCAGCGCGAGGAGGCGTTCCCGCTGATCGACGACCTGCTTCGCGTTCTGGCTGCCGAAGAACAGCCCCTCCAGCAGGTGTACGGCCATCGGGAACCATTCGCGCATCAGCTGCCCGAAGCGGTCGGCGTCGAGGACGAAGAACCTCGACGGGGCGGTGACGCGCATCGACGCGGTGTACGTCTGGGGTGCTCGGTCACCGAGATACGACTGCCAGGCCCCGGAGTACACGCCGCGCTGGGACGTCCGGCTGAACTCGATCTCCTCGCCGCCCGACAGCTTGCTCAGCACGAGCTCGCCTTCGATCAGCACGTAGAAGCACGTCGCAACCTCACCTTCCGCGAACACGGGGCCGGGTTCGATCAGTTCGACGTGCCCTTTCTCGCACAGCTGCTCGAGCTGGTGGTCGGTGAGCTTCTCGAAGAGGAACAACGTCCTCAGCTCGGGGGGATTGCACGGGAGTTGGCTCATGGTCTGCCCCTGGTCACGGTTGGCCGATGTAGCGGTGGACGAGCATCACGGCCATGGCGCCTTCCCCGACCGCCGACGCCACCCGCTTCGCCGATTCGGAGCGCACGTCACCCGCCGCGAAGATCCCCGGGACGCTCGTCTCGAGGTGATGGGGGAGACGGTCGAGGGGCCAGCCGCTCGGCGGTTTCCCGTCGACGACGAGGTCGGGTCCGGACACGACGAACCCGTTCTCGTCCCGCGCGACGACACCCTCGAGCCACTCGGTCCGCGGGATGGCGCCGATGAACAGGAACAGGAACCCGGCGTCGACGGTCTCCTCGTCGCCGGTGGCGTTGTTGCGCAGCCGGACCTTCTCGAGGTGACCCTCGCCCTCGACGCCGATCACCTCGGTGCAGGGCCGGACGCGGATGCGCGGGTTCCGTTCGATCTGCTGGACGAGGTAGTACGACATCGAATCCTCGAGCGACTGCGCCCGGACGACGATGGTGACGGACCGGGCGCCCCGCGACAGGTAGACCGCCGCCTGTCCGGCGGAGTTGGCCCCGCCGACGATGTAGACGTCCTGGTCGGTGCAGCGGGCGGCCTCGGTGACGGCGGAGCCGTAGTAGACGCCGCGACCGGTGAGGTCGTCGACTCCGGGCGCGGGATGACGCCGGTAGGAGACGCCGGTCGCCAGGATCACCGTGTGTGCGTCGATGGTGTCGCCGTCCGCGAACCGGACGGTCCGCGCCGATCCGTTGACCTCGAGCGCCACGACGTCGCGGGTGGTGATCAGTTCGGCCCCGAATCGGGTGGCCTGCCTGCGGGCCCGTTCGGCGAGCTGCGCGCCGGACACCCCGTCGGGGAAACCGAGGTAGTTCTCGATGCGTGAGCTCTGACCCGCCTGGCCGCCGGTCGCGGTCCGTTCGATCAGGGCGGTGCGCAGACCCTCCGAGGCGCCGTAGACGGCGGCGCCCAGACCGGCCGGTCCGCCGCCGACGACGACGAGGTCGTAGAAGTTCTCCGACGGGTCGGTCCGGAGACCGAGATGCCGGCCCAGTTCGGTGTCCGACGGCTCCACCAGGCATTCGCCGTCGGAGCAGATCACCACGGGCAGGCGCCGGCCGTCCTCGCCTGCGGCGGTGAGCAGCCGACCGCCTTCCGGCTCGTCCGACATGTACCAGCGGTACGACAGTTGGTTGCGGGCCAGGAACTCGCGCACTTCCGAAGACCGCGGCGCCCAGCGATGTCCCACGACCTTCGTCTCCTCGGCGGGGTGGTGATCCGACGACGCCCACGCCTCGAGCAGCGCGTCGACCACCGGGTACAGCTTCTCCTCGGGCGGGTCCCACGGTTTGAGGAGGTAGTGGTCGAGGTCGATGACGTTGATCGCCTCGATGGCCGCGTCCGTGTCGGCGTAGGCCGTGAGCAGCACGCGCCGCGCGACCGGATACAGGTCCATGGCCTTCTCGAGGAACTCGATCCCGCTCATCGACGGCATCCGGTAGTCCGCGAGGATCGCCGCGACGGGATCCCCGCGCAGCTTCATCTGCTTCATCGCGTCGAGTGCGGACTCGCCGGATTCGGCGCGGATGATCCGGTACTTCTCGCCGTATCGGCGCCGCAGATCGCGGGCGACCGCGCGCGAGACCCCGGGATCGTCGTCGACGGTGAGAATCGCAGGCTTGCCGCTCGCTACGGGATGGTTCACACACGCCCTCTCGTCCGTGAGAACTGCGAGGTACTCCAAGACTTCCGAGTATTGCCCGAGGGCGCGTCTTTGTCGACCGGGTTCAGTCCTGGTGCTGCATCTGTTCGGGCTCTGCCGCGGCACCGCGGCGGCGCCGCGACCACACTGCGCGACCGGCCGCACCGGCCAGCGCCAGAACGACGACGGCGGCGCCGGCGATCGGGCCGGCCACGTTGCCGGGGAGCAGGCCCTCGAGCAGTAACCAGATGCCGAACGCGAAGAACAGAACGGCCGCACCGATGCGGATGACACTCTCGGGCAGATGCTTACCCAGCACGGCGCCGACGACGATGGCGAGGGCGTCGGCCGCGACCATGCCGACGGTCGAGCCGATCCACACGCCGATCGTGTCGTGGTCGGTGGCGAGCGTGATGGTGGCGAGCATGGTCTTGTCGCCGAGTTCGGCGAGGAAGAAGGCGGACGTGACTGCCAGGAATGCGGAGCGGGTGGCCCGTCCGGCCTTGAGCTGCTCGTCCTCGCTGAGGTCGTCGCCGCGCAGCGTCCACGCACCGAAGATCAGGAAGGCCGCACCGCCGACGATGCTGATCGCCGCGGTCGGGAGCGCGACACCGAGGTAGTGGCCGACGGCGACGGACACCAGGTGGACCACGGTGGTCGCGACGGTGATGCCGGCTATCACGACCCACCAGCGGTAGCGCAGGGCGAACGTCATCGCCATCAGCTGGGATTTGTCTCCCAGTTCGGCGACGAAGATCACGCCGAAGCTCAGTAGTGCTGCGGTCAGCACGGGCATCCTCCTCCTGTGTCGGTCGGAGGATGACGGGTGGATTCCTCCGGCCTGGCAGACGCGGGTACGTCTGTCCGGCCGAAGGTCTCGCCCACCGGCGCCGGGTGATCCGGCGACGGTTCGCCAGGCCGGGTCCGGTGCGGTGAAGCAACGAGCCAGTATGTCGACACAGGCGATTGGGGGCTACTCCCCTTCGATGTCCGTAACGTTAGCGTGACTTATTTGAAAAGGCAAAGGCGGCAATAAGTTTGGGGCACCGACCGCTGAAACTTCGGGTACCCTCACGAGGCGAGCAGCATGGCCAAAACGGCCGTGTCGGGATCGCTGATCGGGTCGATGCCGACCCGGCTGACCATGGACGTCACCGTTCCGTCCGCCTCTGCCTCCACCCACGCCGCCCGGTGTTCCAGCCCCAGGTGGGGGAGTCCGGGGAGCAGGACGCAGCCCGACGCGGCGCCCGCGCACTCCGGGAGCGACGGGGTCGTCTCGGACGGCGGGTGCAGCATCATCAGCGCCGGCGGCTGATGATCCGCGAAGCGGCCGGGAGCGAGCGCGAACTCCCCGAGAACTGTGCCCTCGGCCACCACGAGGCCGACGGTCTCGGGTTCGGGCTCCTCCGGCAGGTCCTCGTGCGCACCGAAGACGGTCGTGGTGTGGAGCAGCCCCGGAACGCACGCCACCCGCACGGCGAGCGCGAGCAACTGGGCCCATTCCTTGGTGGTGTCGGGCCAGCGCCCGGAAATGACGAATCCCCGCAAAGTACCCGCGGCCTGGAAGGGCGAGATGCCGATGTAGCCGTCCCTGTTCATCTCTGCCTCCTCGGTGTGATGACACGCTTCGAACATGATTCGTTCTGCACACCTCGTTGGGTACTTGAAGAATGCGCCCGACAGTGCCTGGCACACAAGAGCAGGCGAGTGCTAAAGGATCTTCACGCGGGCGAGCATCTCAGAGAATCCTCAGAATCGCCACAATCTGCCGCTACGAAAGCCACCTATCCTCACCGGAATGACCTCTGAGCGCGCACGGAATTCCGCGAATCACGCCCGAACCGAGTCGACGCGAAAGGTCCTCACTTCGCGGCGCGTCGCCGCGGCCACGATGGCAGGCCTGGTCCTGGCGTCCGCGGGGGGACTCGGGTACGTGTTCCTCGGTGACAGCGCGGCAGACAGCCGGACCGTGGCCATCGTCAACACCGACGCCGGCGCGACCGTGGACGGAAAACCGGTGCGTGCGAGCGACACCCTCATCGAGAAGCTCGAGGCGAACGAGGCCTTCGACTGGCAGGTGGTCGACGCGGACGCAGCGGCGGGCGGCGACTGGTTCGCCACGGTGACCGTGCCCGAGGACTTCAGCGAGGCGGTGTCCTCGGTGTGGGGCGCGAAGCCGCGGCAGGCGACCCTCGACCTCGACGTCGCGGGTTCCGACACCGGTGCGTCAGAGGAACTCTCCGGAGTGGTGTCCTCCCAGATCGGCGCGGACGGCATCACGGATCTGCTGGCGGACATGTCCTCGTCGCGGACGCGGTTCCAGCAGGCGGGCATGACGGCCGGGTTCCTCGCCGCCGGCACGGCCGCGGCGGACGATGCGGCGCAACAGCTCACGGAGGGCGCCGACACTCTCCTCCCGTATCTCGAGAAGGCACGTTCCGGCTCGGTGCAACTGCTGGGCGTCGCCGACCAGGTGGCCGGTGTGGTCGACCAGACGTCGGGAACGGCCGACGACCTCGCGGACCGGTTGAGCGCGCTGGGCCTGACGCTGGGCGAAGCGAACGACAGCGCCACCCGGATGCGCACCAGAATCGACGAGGCGATCCGCGTTCTCGACGCCACACCCGTTGCATCGGACGTGGTCCCGTCGCTCCGACAGGTCAGTGCCGACCTCGAACTCTTCTCCGCACAGCTGGGTTCGGTGCCCGGACTGGTGGGCGGAGGAGTCGGCCCCGACACGGACTTGGGCGAACTCGTGCGCGTCGCGATGGGTCAGCTCACCGACGCCAGCAATCAGCTGAGCAGCGGGGCACGGCAACTGAACGACGGCATCGTTCCGATCGCCGATCAGGCACCGGAGATGCTCGAAGGCGCCACCTCGCAGATCGTCGACGGGTTCGCGAAACTGAAGACGTTGTCGGGGCAGCTGTCCACCGACCTCAACAACGGTGTCGCGGCGATGCCGGTGCGTACGGCGGCTCAGCAGAACCAGTTGGCGACGGTGCTCGCCGAACCGGTCGCGGTGACCCGCACACTGTCCGCGCCGTCACCGCTCCTCACCGCCGAGCACCTCGCCGTCGGCTTCGGGATCACCACCGTGCTGCTGGCGGGTGCCGTCGTGTGGATGGGCCTGCGGCGCAGGGCCTGACCGTCAGCGGGCGTCCTGGATACGACGCCACGGTGTGGCCTGCTCGAGCTCGAACGCCAACTCGAGCAGCGTCCGCTCGTCGCCGTGGTCGGCGGAGAAATGCGACGCCAGCGGCAGGCCGCGGGACGTCTCGTGCAGCGGCAGCGAGATGGCCGGTCCGCCCGAAGCGTTGTTGAGCGGCGTGAACGCCGTATAGGCGATCAGCTTGTCGAAGAGCTCCTCGAAACTCTGTGTCGGCGAGAGGTATCCGAGCTCCGGCGTCGTGTGAGCCAGGGTGGGCGACAGGATCACGTCGTACTTCTGAAAGATCTGCGCGTACTCACGGTACGTGCGCCGCAACCGGTAGAGCACCCGCGGAGTCTTCGCGATCTTCCTGCGGTACATCGCGGCGAGTCCGCGCGTCAGGTTGTCGGTGGCGTCGCGGTCGAAGTCCGGTCCGAGCATCCGCTTGCCGTTGCTGGAGATGACGAACGACAGGAATCCCCAGTAGATGCAGAAGTCCTCGACGAACGAGGAGTTCACCGGCATCGGGCACTCCTCGACGTGGTGCCCGAGGTCGGCCAGCAGATCGGCGGTCGCGTGGACCGACTTGCGGGTCTCGTCGTCCGTGCGGGAGGCGGTGACCGAGTCGACCACCACCCCGACCGTCAGCCGGGTGCTGCTCGGCCCCTCGACCAATCGGATGGGTGGCAGCGCCGGATTGCGGTAGTAGCGTTCGGCGGCCGCCATCCACTGTGCGGTGTCCCGCACCGAGCGGGTGACGGCGCCCTGCGCGATGATCCGGATCGGCAACGTCTTGTCCATGGCGTCGGGGACCGTCCGCCCGCGGGACGGTTTCAGGCCGACGAGCCCACACGCGGCCGCGGGAATGCGGATGGATCCGCCACCGTCGTTGGCGTGCGCGATCGGCACGACACCCGAAGCGACGAGCGCGGCCGAACCACCCGAGGACGCTCCCGGCGAAAACGCGGGATTCCACGGATTGTGCACGGCCTCGGCGTCCATGAACTCGGTGGACGCGCTGAACCCGAACTCGGGGAGCCGGCTCTTCCCCAGCGAGAGCACACCTGTGGACAGGTACTGCGTGACGAAGTCGCTGTCGACCGGGGCGGGTTGCGCGGCGAAGGCGACGCTGCCGTGCTGCGTGGGCAGGCCGGAGACGTCGACGTTGTCCTTGACGACGGTCGGCACCCCCGCGAAGGCGCCCTCGTGCGGGCGGTCCGCCTCCGTCAGTGCACGGTCGAAGTCGGCGAATGCCAGGGCGTTCAGGGCGGGTCCGACGGATTCGGCGCGCGCGATCGCCGCCTCCGTCACCTCGCGGATCGACACCTCTCCGGAGGCGATCCGTGCCGCGAGGCCGGTGGCGTCGAGGTCGCCGAGCGCGTCGTCGCGGAATGCGTGGACGACGGTGTCGTCCCGGGCGGGGTTGCTGAACTCGGTCACTTCCGAAGCCTATTGGACGCTCGGCCTGCTCGGAAGGAATTCCGGACCCGAAACGAGCACGGGCGCACGGACACACCCGAGAGTGGTCCGTGCGCCCATGGCTGCGAAGAAGAAACTAGACGATCAGGCCCGCGGTCTGCGTGCGTGCCTTCTCGAAACGAGCGGCGACGTCCGCCCAGTTCACGATGTTCCAGAAGGCCTTGACGTAGTCGCCCTTGACGTTCTGGTAGTCGAGGTAGAAGGCGTGCTCCCACATGTCGAGGAGCAGCAGCGGCGTGAGGCCGATCGGGATGTTGCCCTGCTGGTCGTACAGCTGGACGATGAGCAGGCGCTGGCCGATGGAGTCCCAGGCCAGGATGGACCAGCCGGAGCCCTGGATGGCGTTGGCGTTGGCCGAGAAGTGGTTGCGGAACGCGTCGAAGCCGCCGAACTGGTCGTCGATCGCGGCAGCGAGCTCACCGGTCGGCTTGTCGCCACCGTCGGGCGAGAGGTTGTTCCAGAAGACGGAGTGGTTGGTGTGGCCGCCCAAGTGGAAGGCGAGGTTCTTCTCGTGCAGGTTGACCACGGCGGGCAGGGTGTCCGACTCGCGGAGCTCGGCCAGCTTGTCGAGGGCCGTGTTGGCACCGGTCACGTACGCGGCGTGATGCTTGTCGTGATGCAGTTCCATGATCTTGCCGGAGATGTGCGGCTCGAGAGCTGCGTAGTCGTACGGGAGTTCCGGCAGCGTGTAAACAGACACGAGGGTCCCTTCATCTATGGGCGTGTGAGCCCTTGTGTTTCCGGGTGCCGACGACACGTGGGCACGCGTCTGACACCCGCCTTTGGCGAATCGTTCTCGGGTATATACCCAATCTCATTGGTACACCCTGCGCAACAGTTGGGGTCACCGAGCGATTCCCTCACAGGAAAGTTCGGGCACCCGAAAAAATGCTGACGAGGTGACACTGGATGTCGTGAGAATTCGTCCGACCGGTGAACGGAACCTTAAGCTGACGCGATGCCTTCGCTGATACCTGTTGCAGATTCGCATGCGGCCGCGCCGCGTGTGGAGCTCACGGGCGCGAATCTGCTCCGCTTCTTCGCAGTTCTGGCCGTGATCTACTCGCACATCTCGTTCTATCTGATCGACGACCTCGGAACCGGATGGTGGTTCATCGACGTCGTCTATCAAATCTTCATCGAGCGGGGCGGTCTCAACCAGCATCTGTCCTTTCTCGGGGTCGCCGTCTTCATGATGCTGACCGGGGTGTTGATCACCCGTTCGGCCATTCGTCACGAGCCCGGGCAATTTCTGTTCAACCGGCTCGGGCGAATCCTGCCCGCATTCTGGGTGGCCGTTCTCGCCGCGATCGTGCTCGTCCGCGTCGGCATCAACGGCATGTTCAGCGGCCAGGACGGGGTGTCGAATGTCGACGCGGCGCTGAGTTTCGTGCTCGGCGGCTTCTTCCTCAAACCCGAGGTGGCGGTTCTCGGCGTCACCTGGACCCTCGCCGTGCAGATCTGCTTCTACCTCGCCTGCGTGGCCGCGCGCCCCGTGCTGCGCACCCTGCCCATCGCGATGCCGATGGCCGGGGCCGCGGTCTGCGCGTTGATCCTGCTCTACAACCTGTACGCGCCGCAGCCGTACACGGTCCCCATGCTGTCCAAGATCGCCGCGACGCTCCCGGCCGTGTTCCTCGGGCAGATCATCTACCTCGGCTGGGCGCGACTTGCGGACTGCCGGTGGATCGTCGTCGCCGGGCTGGCCCAGGTCGAGGTCATCCGCCTCGCCACCGACTTCCGCGTGTACTGGGCAGGCGACCACTACCTCTGGACATTCGCCGTCGTCACCGCGTGCGTCGTGCTGGTGGGCCGATACGACGGCCCCGCGGCGCACTGGGCCGTCGTGCGGTGGACCGCGACGCGCAGCTACGCGATCTACCTCGTCCACACCCTGATCCTCTACCGCGTGTACGAGCACACGGTCGGCTCGTTCGGCGAGACCGGGGCGGTGATCGCATTCCTCGTGGTGACGGCACTGGTGTCGGAGGCGCTGTACCGGTGGGTGGAGATCCCCGCGACGGGGTGGGTCACGGCTCGCGTCGAGCGGATGCGCGCGCAGTCGGCGCTCGCGCGGGAGGTCACCCCGGCACCGCGCGTAGCATCGAATCATGTCTTGGTACGACGAGCTTCTGGGTCGAGCAGCCGCTAAGTCCGTGATGGTCACCGCCGAGGATGCCCTCCCCGGACGTAGTCAGCCGATTCCCGTTCCGGCGACGCACTTCGTCAACGGTCACCCCCTGCAACCCCCGTTCCCCGAGGGCATGCAGACCGCGGTGGTGGGCATGGGCTGTTTCTGGGGCGCCGAGAAGGAGTTCTGGCAACTCGACGGCGTCTACACCACCGCGGTGGGATACGCCGGCGGCTACACGCCCAATCCCACCTACGAGGAAACGTGCTCCGGTCGCACCGGGCACACCGAGGTGGTGCTCGTGGTCTTCGATCCCAAGGTGATCTCGTACGCCGAGATCCTCAAGGAGTTCTGGGAGAACCACGACCCCACGCAGGGCATGCGGCAGGGCAACGACCAGGGAACGCAATACCGTTCGGCCATCTACACGATCGACGAACAGCAGGTGGAGATCGCCGAGGCCACCGGTGAGGCCTTCGAGAAGAGGCTCGCCGAAGCCGGATACGGGGCGATCACCACGGAAATCGCCCCGCTCACGCAGTTCTACTACGCCGAGGACTACCACCAGCAGTACCTCGCGAAGAACCCCGGTGGTTACTGCCCCGTGCACGCCACCGGCGTCAGCTGCCCGGTCGGTCTGCTGAAGCAGGACGAGGTCCCGGCGCAAACCGACATCCTGCCGCCCTCGTAGTCCCCCGTCTCAACCGCGGGTCGCGGACCACGTGAGCACCGCAGACGCCGCGACGGCGCTGACGGTGCGCACGTGGTTCCACCCAGTCCATCCCGACACGTAGTCGCGCCAGTACGCCGCCGAGTCGGCCGCGGTGGGGTCGATCGCGTCCAGCGCGTTGTTGTGCGGCACGTGGTAGACGATGGTCAAGACGATCCCCACGAGATACAGCGCGCACGCGATCACCGCGTAGACGGCCGAACCGTCGTGCCGCACCACACTGACGACCGCGAGCACGATCGACGTCAGTGCGGTGCCGAACAACGCCGTCATGAACCAGAAGTTCGGCGCCTCGCGGTTGATCGCCTGCATCGCCGCGATGCCCTGGGCCGGTTCCAGGCGACCGAGCCCGGTCATGATGAACGTGGAGAACGCGAACATCACGCCGCCCACCACGCCGGCGCCCACCGCCGTGACGATCGTCAGATAACGCTCCATCGGTCAGACCCTCCAGGCACCGGCCGCTGCCGCGGCACGGACGTAGTCGGTGAAGTCGCGGGGCGCGCGCCCCAGTGCGCGTTCCACCCCGTCGGTGAGTGATGCGTTGCGCCCGTCCAGCACTTCGTCGAACAGGTAGGTGAGCAGGCCGATCGCGTCGGACGGTACCCCGTGCCCGGCGAGTTCCGTCGAATACTCTTCGGAAGTGACTGGTGTGTACCGGATTTCGCGACCCGTTGCCTCCGAGATCTCGGCGACGGCGTCACCGAACGACAACAATCGTGGCCCGGTCAGTTCGTACAGTTCGCCGGCGTGACCGTCCCCGGTCAGTCCGGCGACGGCGATCTCGGCGAGATCGTCGGCGTCGACGAAGGGTTCGAGCACGTGCCCGTCGACGGGCAGTGCGAGCTCGCCCGCGAGCAGTGAGTCGAGCATGAAGCTCTCGCTGAAATTCTGGCTGAACCAACTGGACCGGAGGATCGTCCACTCGGCTCCCGCCTTGCGGATCGCGAGTTCGCTGCGCTCGGCCTCGGTTTCGCCGCGACCGGAGAGCAGGACGAGTCGCCGGGCGCCGTTCGCGACGGCCAGGCCCGCGAATTCCTCGACGACCTCCGCCGCTCCCGGCACCGCGAGATCCGGGTAGTAGGCGATGTACACCGAGGTGATTCCTTCCAGCGCAGGACGCCACGTGTCCCTGTTCTCCCAGTCGAACGGGGGACGGCCGGAGCGGGAACCGCCCCGCGCGGGTACTTCCGCGGCGGCGAGCCGGGCGAGGACGCGGCTGCCGATCTTGCCGGTGCCGGTGAGGACGAGTGTGTGCGGTGTCGTTGTCATGTCTTTCAGTCAAGACGCCGGCGCTGAGACTTTCCATGGCTGAAACGCGCTGATCCATACGCGAGCGTCTACGCTGGATGTGTGGATCCTCTCGCCGGTCTCATCAGTGGTCCCCGCGCCGCAGGCGCGTTCGTGCTCCGCTCGATCATGGAACCGCCGTGGTCGCTGCAGATCGACGACCACGCGCCGCTCAGCCTCGTCGCGATGGGTCGGGGCGAGGCGTGGATCCTTCCGCACACCGGCGACCCGGTGCAGCTCACCGAGGGTGACGTCGCGATAGTTCGCGGACCCGAGCGCTACGTCGTCGCCGACCATCCGGACACCCCGCCGCACGTGATCATCAACCCCGACCAGAGTTGCACGACCCTCCGCGGGGAACCACTCGCCGAGGCGATGGACCTCGGCGTGCGTACCTGGGGAAACAGTGCGGACGGCCGCACGGTCATGCTGACCGGGACGTACCAGACCCCGGGCGAGATCAGCATGCGACTGCTGACCGCGCTCCCCGAACTCGTCGTGCAGCGCCGCGCCGACTGGGACTCGCGGCTGGTCACCCTCATGCACGACGAAGTGGTGCGGGACGAACCCGGACAGGAAGCGGTGCTCGACCGCCTGCTCGACCTGCTGCTGATCGCGGTGCTGCGCGCCTGGTTCGCGCGGCCGGCGGCCGAGGCGCCGTCGTGGGTGCGGGCGCAGAGCGACCCCGTGGTCGGCAAGGCGATGCGCATCCTGCAGAACAACCCTTCACGCCGGTGGACCGTGGAGTCGCTCGCCGCGGAAACCGGCATGTCGCGGGCAGCCCTCGCACGACGGTTCACGGACCTCGTAGGAGAACCTCCCATGACGTTCCTCGCCGGCTGGCGGCTGTCCCTGGCAGCGGATCTGCTCCGCGAACCCGACGCCACGGTCGCGTCGGTGGCCCAGCGGGTGGGGTACGGGAGCGGATTTGCGCTGAGTGCGGCGTTCAAACGCGTGCGCGGAATGAGCCCCAAGGAGCATCGTGAGATGGCGGGGAGCAGATGAGTGTATTACGGCACAGTGCCCAAAGACACACCGGATTAACTTGATCTTGTTTGCCTTGCGTACGACCCTGGATGGTAGGGAATTGTCGGCGAGAGGACCGGATCCGGAATGTGGAACAACTCTCAAGCACGGGGGCTGCGTAAGCGGTCGGCCCGTCAGCGGCACAACCCGCTACTCCGACGCTCGGACCGGATCGAGAACATGCTCACCCTCGCGGTCGTGGTGCTCGCGTTCGCGATGCTCCCTCTGGCCATCCTCGTGGGTGCCCGGACCATCGACAGTCAGCTGACGCTGGCGGAGAAGCAGGTCGCGGACTACCGCACCGTCTCGGCCACCACGCTCGCCGACTCCACCGGCGTGTCCGTCACCTCCGACGTCGCACCGTCGGGCGTCGACACCGCCCCCGCCGAGTGGACGTGGGGCAACGAAACCCGCCACGCCGACATCACCGTCGACCCCGCCACGCCTTCGGGAACGAAGGAAGACATCTGGGTCAACGCCGACGGCAACCTCACCACCGAACCGATGTCGCCGTCCGCGGCACGAGTCGCCGGCGTGATCGCCGGCCTGTTCACCTGGTTCGCGGTGATGATGATCGCGCTGTCCGGCTTCCTCGTCTGCCGCGCCTCCCTGAACCGCGCCCGCGACGCGCAGTGGGACCGCGACCTCCGCCAATTCCTGGATTCGACCACCCGGCACTGAGCTCGCTCAGCTGATCGAGCCCCTGAACTCGACTGCCTGCTGCGCAGCCTGCGTGGTGACGGCGATGTCGGCGACCGGGTAGACGTGGAACTCGAAGAAAGGTCCGAATTTCGTCGGACCGTCCAAGATGTCGTTCGGGTCATCCGCCTCGACGAAAGCGAATCCCCCGGTTCCGTCCAGACGACCGAGGAAATGATGGAAGGTCGCCCCTTCCGCCGGCGTCCATCTCGCGAACACTTCCAGGCTCCGCCGCGCAGCTGCCTCGTTCTCGGCGGCGGACCCACCGTCACGCAGCGTCCAGGTAATCACGTATTTCATCGCACCCTCCCGGGGGTGTGCCGGGATCAGCTCGCAGGGATCGCGCCGAGCTGCTGAAGGAATCCGAGTGTGTCCCACACCTGCCAGGTCTCGGCGATCTTGCCGTCGGCCAGCCGATGGATCGAGATCGCATCCACTCGGATCTTGTTTCCGGTCGGCGGAATCCCGTTCACCTCACCGACGTGCGTTCCCGTGCCCGTCCAGCGCACGACGACGCGGTCGCCGGCCGAGAACATCTCCTCGATGGTCCAGTGCCCGTCCACCCCGTTCTGATAGACCGAGATCGCCGCAGCCATTCCCGCGGGACCCGGCCCACCCGGGACCTGGGGATCGTGCATCTCGTGGTCGCTGCTGAACAGCTCCTCCGCTATCTCGTTCTTCCGATCGTTGTTCATCTCCTCGTAGAATCGACGCACTACCGCTTCTTCCGCAGAACCCATGACAACCTCCGGCGCATTCGAGTGACACGGCCGTTCCGGTCGTACTTCGAGCATTCCACCGCCGGAAAGGGAACGGAATGTTGCTGAGCACGCCGAATGACCCGGGCCGTCGAGCGGAGGAGTGATGGGCGCGGAGTCCCGACTACGTGATCTGGGGCTGGTGCTGCCCCACGCCGTCCAGCTGCCGCCGGGGGTGGAGTTGCCGTTCAGCTGGGTACGCGTGCACGGCCGCAGAGTGCTGGTGTCCGGTCACGGGCCGCTCGCCGAGGACGGCACACCCGCCGGACCGTTCGGGTCCGTTCCCGCCGACGTGTCGGCCGCCGATGCCACACACTCCGCCCGGCTCACCGCCCTCGCGGTGCTGGCGGGGGTTCGCCGCGCGGTGGGCGATCTCGACCTCATCGGTGCGTGGCTCACCGTCACGGGGTTCGTCAACGCCGAGCCGGGCTACGACCAGACGACCGCGGTGCTCAACGGGTTCTCCGAGGTGGTGCTCGACGTATTCGGCCCGGCCGTCGGCGACCACGCCCGGACGGCGATCGGGGTGGCCGCGCTGCCCCTGAATCTGCCCGTCGTCGTGGCCGCCGAACTCGAGCTCGCCTAGCCCAGTTGCGGAACGACCTCACTGGCGACCAGTTCCAGGTGGTCGAGGTCGCTGAGATCGAGGGTCTGCAGGTAGATCCGCTGCGACCCGGCCTCGGCGTAGCGGCCGATCTTGTCGACGAGCTCGGCGGGCGACCCGGCGAGTCCGTTCTCGCGCAGCTCGCTCACTTCGCGTCCGATGTTCATGGCGCGTGTCGCGATCTCCTCCTCGGTGCGCCCGCAGCACAGGACGAGCGCGTTGGAGTACACCAACCTGGTGGGGTCGCGATCGATCGACTTGCACGCGAGCCGGACCCGTTCGAACACGTCCCGCGTCTCGTCGACGGACTGGAACGGGACGTTGAACTCGTCCGCGTACTTCGCGGCCAGCGCTGGCGTCTTCTTCTTGCCGGTGCCGCCGATCAGGATGGGCGGACCCTGCGGCTGCCGCGGCTTCGGGAGTGCGGGCGAATCCTTGACGGTCAGGTGCGTCCCGTCGTAGGAAAAGGTCTCACCGAGCGGAGTGCGCCACAGCCCCGTGATGACGGCGAGGGTTTCCTCGAGCCGCTCGAACCGCTCCTTCAGCGGCGGGAAGGGGATGCCGTACGCCTGGTGTTCCTCCTCGTACCAGCCGGCGCCGATGCCGAGGTCGACGCGGCCGCCGCTCATCTGATCGACCTGCGCCACCGAGATCGCGAGCGGTCCGGGATGCCGGAACGTCGCGGACGTGACGAGGGTGCCGAGGCGGATCGTGGACGTCTCACGGGCGAGACCCGCCAGCGTGATCCACGCATCAGTCGGTCCGGGAAGGCCCTCGGTGTTCATGGCCAGGTAGTGATCGGACCGGAAGAACGCGCCGTATCCGAAACGTTCGGCGGCCTGCGCCACCGCCAGAAGATCGTCGTAGGTGGCACCCTGCTGGGGTTCGGTAAAGATTCGCAACTCCATGTGAACCACTCTGCCCGATCCGTGATCGGTACGCTGATTTCATGGCCAAGATCCCACTGAACCTGCCGAAACCGCTGGCCGACAAGCTGCCCGACGCGTTCGGGGGCTCCGGCGCCGGCGTGGTGCCGGTGGTCCGGCTGCAGGGGATGATCGCGTCCGGCGGAGCGGGTTTCGGGCGCGTGCTGAGTGCGGAATCGGTCGAGGAACCGCTGCGCCGCGCGTTCACCACGCACGGTGCGAAAGCGGTGGCGCTGCTGATCAACAGTCCCGGCGGGTCGCCGACGCAGAGCGAATACATCGCCGCCCGCATCCGTCAGCTCGCCACCGAACACGAACTGCCCGTACTCGCGTTCTGCGAAGACGTCGTCGCGTCCGGCGGCTACTGGCTGGCCTGCGCGGCCGACGAGATCTACGCGACCGCCACGTCGGTGGTCGGCTCCGTCGGTGTCATCTCGGCGGGCTTCGGGTTCTCCGAACTGATCGACCGCCTGGGCATCGAGCGGCGGCTGCACTCGGCCGGCGAGGCGAAGGCCCGCCTCGACCCGTTCTTCGCGGAGAAGTCCGAGGACGTGCAGTGGCTCGAACAGATCCAGGAAGGTATCCACGACGAGTTCCGCGACTGGGTGGTGGGCCGCCGGGGGGACAAGCTGAAGGCGGACGGGGCCGAGTTGTTCAACGGCGACGTCTGGCTGGGGCGCCGCGCCGTCGAGCTCGGCATCGTCGACGGGATCGGCACGCTGCGCGAGGTGGTGGAGAAGCGGTTCCCCGACGCGACCCTCGAGATGACCGGGCCGCGCCGCTCGTTGTTCGCGAAGCTCGGGCTGCCCGCCGCGAGCTGGGACGAGGTGGCTGCCGCGATCGTCGGTGCGGCCAGTGCCCGCGTCGCGTGGTCGCGGTACGGGCGGTAACTACTTCGGCACGACGACCCCGACCGGGCCTGCGCCGATGCACAGCGACAGGTCCGGGGTCAGGGTGCTCACCCGCACGCTCTGCCCGCCGCCGGTGAGCCGCACGAACACCGAATTCGGGCCGCGCTGCACCGGCACCCGCACCGGGCTGCCGACCTCCATCGCGACGGCGATCTCACCGTCCGCGGTGGCCATGTAGTTGAGCTGCGCAGTCCACTCCCAGCCGGTCAGCGGTCCGTCGAGGGGGAGGGACACGAAACTGCGCTGATCCACCAGGTTCCCGCAGTCGGGGACGGGTCCGGGCTCGATCGCGCGCACCCACGTGACCTGGGCGTCGACCACCGAACCCGCGTCGTCGATCATCCGGAGGTCGGGGGTGCTGTCGGAGAACGCGGGGCGGTCCCGCAGCGGAGCGAACACCCGGCTCACCAGATTGTTCGGGTACGCCACCGGCAACAGCACCCAGATGGACGCGGGCTGCTGGAGGATCGGCGCGTCGTCCCGTTCGGCGAGCGACGCACGCGCGGTCGCGAGGTAGGCCGTGGTCGGGTTCTCCTCCCAGCTGCGGGTGAACGTGTATGTCGACCACAGGCTGCTCGCGACGAACGCGACCACGGCGGTGACGGCCACCAGCGGCCGCACCCGGACGGGGTCGGCGCGTCGGCGGGGTGCACGGGCGATCACCGCGACGCCGATCGCGAGGATCACGGCGGTGTCCGTGAAGTAGCGCAGCGTCTGCGCGAGTTCGTAGGTGGTGTCCGCGCCCCAGCGGGTGACGACCATCGCCGTCACCGACAGCAGAAAGTACGCGGCCGTGAGGATCCACACCCAGCCGATGCGGCGCTTCAGCCGGACCGTCGCGACGACCGCCGCGACGAGGACCACCCAGCCGACCACCTCCAGCGCCGTCGACGGGGAGGCCCACGGGGGACTCGGAATCCACCGGTCCCACGTCCACGGCCCACCCACGAACGTGGGCAGCAACCCGAGCGACGTGCCGTGGTGGAACAGTTCGAACGCGCGCGACGCGCCCGCCCATTCCCACTGCGACGCGACGGTGGAGACATAGAACGCCGCCCAGACCGCCAGCACCGCCGCCGACGGGACCCAGAGGGCCGCACCTCGCCGCAGCGTCGACCGCACCGGCCGCTCCCGCTCGCCGACGTATGCGAGCAGCGCCACGGTCGCGAACGCGACGAACGGGACCACGACCGACTTCTCGAAGAACAGCAGCGACGCGATCAGCACGAGCGTGCCCGACACCGCGTACCGCCGCCGCCCGGTGCGGCACAACTCGAGGGCGTCGCGCGCCACCCACGCCAGCGCGATCTGCAGCGGCAGTGCGTTGAGCGCCGCCGCCCACCAGGCGAAAGCCGGCACGGTCAGCGGAGAGAACAGATAGATCGCCAGCGGAACCAGCAGGACCGGACGCAGACCGAGAATCGTGCGAAGCAGCCGGAAGACCGCATACGACGCCACCGCCTGCAGCGCGATCATCGTCAGCATCGGCAGGATCCACTCGTACGGCGCCAACCGCGTCGCGATACCCGCCACCAGGAAAGCGCCGGGCATGAGGTGACCGTCGTGGTCGTAGAGCAGGAGGTCGGCGGAGAGCAGGGGGAGGCTTCCGCCGCGCCCGGCGAGGATCAGATCGTCCCAGTAGAAGTCGCTGTTCGCGGCCACCCACGTCCGCACGAGAAGTTGCACCACGACGAGGGCGGCGGCCACCTGGAGGACACGGGCGGGCCCGAGGTGCCACCGCGATCCGACGTCGTCCGTCATCGTTTTCCGAGATTACAGATCAGGTGGAACCAAACCGCGCCGGGCTGCGTCAGATCAAGTGTCGGGGCATTTTCGCCCCGGCACAGGTGGGGGAGACGACGGCCGGTCCGGAGTTCTCGGGTCGCTTCGCGGGCGATCCGAACTGGAGGGGTAATTCCGGGCCGAGCCGTCGGTCACCGAGACCGATTTGTTCACCGAGCTGCGATGTCAAATTCATCCACCGTTGTGGACCGTTCATCAGAAGCTGTCAACAATCACGGATTCCCATGCGCTCTGACCTGTGTATGAGCACTACTCACACTGTCCATAACTGTGTATGAACCTGTGGAAACTGTGGATAACTCCGCATTTTCCGTGGTGCAGCTCACACATTCTCCCCAAAAAGGACGATTCGGTCGTGGGCTGCCCGCATTCGCGGGTCGTGACAGAATCGGCAATGTGAAGTGGGTGCGGAGGGGATGAGCGTCGTCGTTCAGGTGTGCGCGCGGTGCGCGGCTCGGTGGCCGGTCCTCGGCTCCCCGGCGCAGTGGTGCCCCCGTTGCCACGGCGTGCTGCTCGCCCCCGTCCGCACCGACCAGCACCAGCCACCCGCGAGCCGGGGATTCCGCTGGATCGCGCGATCCCCGCTGCGGCGGAGTGGCCTCGCGGCCGAGCCGCCGGCGCCGAGCCCCACCCCGCACTACACCGAGATCCCCCGCTGGGGACTCCACGATCACGTCGAGACCGCCGCTACGCGGCGCGACTGGCCGGAACTGCTCGCCGGCAAGGCGGCCTTCTTCCTCACCCTGACCGCCGGTCTGTACGCGTTCGCCGTGATCGCCGAACTGGGCCGGTACGCCGTCCTCCTCCGCAACCGCACGCGGCTGATCGACCCCACCCTGCTCGCCGTGTCCGACATCGCGGTGTTCCTCGGCCAGGCCGGCGGGATGCTCCTCGCGCTGCTGTCGGGCATCGGCGGTGTGTGCTGGTTGCTGCGGATGCGTCGCCGCACGTTCGCCCGAGCCAAGACGTCCGACCCGCGCACCCCTACCGAGGTGATCGTCGGTTGCGCGGTGCCGGGCCTGAACCTGGTGATGCCGGGGGTATACCTGCTCGAGGTGATTCGCCGCGACCCCCGCGCCGTCCTACTGGTCCGAGCCTGGTGGAGCCTGTGGATTTTCGGGGCGGTGCTCGTCGTCTTCAACTGGTTCTGGCGGTCCAGGCCCGGACTGCAGGCCATGGCGGACGGTGTCCTGCTGGCCGCCTTCACGGCGCTGGTCGCCTCCGCGACGGCCGTACTCGCACTGATGGTGCTCCGACGACTCGAGGGCCGGACGCTGAAGGGGGCGAAGGAACCCGTCACCCGCTGGGTGATCGCCACCGACCCGCCGCCGCAGACGGACGCGGAGAAGTCCGCGGAGAAGACGTCCGAGGCCGGCGACCGGGAAGCCGTCGCATCGTGAGCCCCGACCGGCGCGGACCCCTGGTCGTGGCGCACCGCGGCGCCTCGGCGGCCATGCCGGAACACACCCTCGCGGCGTACGAGCTGGCGCTGGAAGAGGGCGCGGACGGACTCGAATGCGACGTGCGGCTCACCCGCGACGGCCACCTCGTGTGCGTCCACGACCGCACCGTCGACCGGACGTCCACCGGAACCGGCGTCGTCAGCGAGATGACCCTCGAGGAGCTCGCGGAGTTCAATTACGGCACCGAAGAGGAGCCCGCCGAACTCCTCGAGCTGAGTGCGCTGATCGCGCTCACCCTGGACTGGTCGGCGCGCCCGGTGAAACTCTTCATCGAAACCAAGCACCCCGTGCGTTTCGGCGGCCTCGTCGAGAGCAAGGTGCTCGCCGAACTGCAACGCTTCGGCATCGCCGCACCGCCGTCCGCCGACCACTCCCGCGCCGTGGTGATGTCGTTCTCCGCCGGAGCGGTGTGGCGGATCCGCCGGTCGGCGCCGATGCTCCCGACCGTCCTGCTCGGCGAATCCGCCCGGTACCTCGGCGGGGGAGCCGCGACCACCGTCGGCGCCACCGCGGTCGGTCCGTCGGTGAAGACGCTGCACGAACACCCGGACATGGTCGACAAGGCCGCCGCCGCAGGACGAGCCACCTACTGCTGGACCGTCGACAACCGCAGCGACGTCGAACTGTGCCGCGAACTCGGGGTCAGCTGGGTGGCCACCAACCACCCCGGCCGCACCAAGAAGTGGCTGGCGTCCTGACCGGACCGGCGTCGGCGTGTAGGTTTTGGCGTCGTGGCAAAGAAGAGCAAGAGAAACAGTGGTCCGAAGCCCGGTAGTGCCCGCGCCGAGAAGCTCGCGCAGCGGCAGGCGGAACGGGAGAGCGCCGCAGCGGCCGTGACCCGGCCGTTCGAAGGCCTCGCCGCCGAATGCGATCTGGTGGCGCTGCGCGAGTTCGTCCCGTCGGCGACCGCCCCGCTGCCCGTCAAGGATTCGTCCCGTCCGGTGACCCTCGCGACCGTGCTGCCCGGTGCCGTCGCGGCGCTGGTCCGCGACGAGGGCGACAGTGCAACCGGGTTCGTCGGTGTGCAGGTCCAGGCGCATTCCGCGGATCTCGGCGCCGATCTGGCCGCCTCCGTCGCCTGGGTCCGTGACGCCGCGGCCGGCGAATCGCTGACCTCCGCCAACCCCGGATCCGACACCCCGGCACTGGCCGACGTGATCGACGCGGACGCACCGCTCGACATCACCGTGCACCAGGATTTCAACTGGTGGATTCCCGAAGGCGTGGAGCCGGCCCCCGAGGTCGCGACCACCGTGCAGCACGCGAATGCGGCGATCATGCCGTCCGCGCGCGTCGAGGCCGAAGGTGTCGTCGCGGCGTGGTGGGTCGATGCGGGAGAGAAGGCGCACATCCGCTGGGTGCGCCCGGAGAACGAAGACGATCTGATGCTGGCTCTGGCGCGCGTGCACGCGACCGGCGGCCTGCACCTCGGTGAGGGTTCGCGCTACGCGGGGTCGTTCCGGACACACGGCCTGCTGGTCCCGGTGTTCGACCTGGACCGCGAAAAGCATGCGAACGAGTGGGCGGCCGCCACCGTCGAACTCGGTCAGCGACTGGCCGAAGCGCTCGCCGTCGACGCGCCGCTGACCACCGAGGAGCGTCGCGCCCGCGACGGACTGCGCGGCCGCCAGGTCACGTTGCGATAGGCCCTACGGGCCCGTGAGTGGTTGAGGAGTGCAGAGACTCGTCAACCCCTCACGGGCGGCGGAGCCGCCTAGATGGAACCACCGGCCGCGTGCGGTGCCCCGGACGTGTCTGCGGGGCCGCTCATCTCGCGCGCGACGAACTCCTCGAGATCGAACAGGTTGCTGCCCGCGCGGTCGGCGATGGTCAGCAGCGTCGTCATGCTCGCGACCTCCTCGACCTGCTCCTTGAGGAACCACTGCATGAACTGCTCGCCGAGGTAGTCGCCCTCCTCGCGGGCGGTGCTCGCCAGCTGCACGATCTGCTCGGTGACCGTCTGCTCCTGCGTCAGGGCGAGGGCGATCGGCTCGCGTGTGTTCTCGAACTGGCCCTTCGCCGCGTCGACACCCGACAGTTCCACGGAGATGTCGCGGTCGAGGAAGTACTGGACGATCATCATGGCGTGGTTGCGCTCTTCGACGGCCTGCTTGTAGAAGTGCTTGGCCAACTGCGGCAGGTCCGCATTGTCGAAATAGATGGCAGTCGCGATGTACTGATGTGACGCGTTGAATTCGTTGCGAATCTGGTCGTGGAGCAGAGCGTGGAATTTCGTCTTGTGCGCGTCAGCGGAAGTCATGAAATGGATAATATCGCTGGTCAGAGCGGGTGTCATCCAAGTTCAACCTAATTTTGGGAAGCGTTCCCAAACTAAAGTCAACCTAATTTCGGGACCATTCTGATGTCATTTTCCTAACCTGAGCTGGCGGCGGAGGCTCGACGGGAACGGGGCAAACCACGTCGGCGGGCGCCCGCCCGTGTATAAAATTCACAGCGTTCCGACGGTGCGGAGGGGCAGGCACATGTTGAGACGATTCGGTACGTGGCTCGCGTTGATCCTCGGTGCCCTTTTCCTGGGGGCGACCATTCCCGCCCCGGCGCAGGCCGAACCGTTGTATCCGTGGCCGGATCCCGACCCCTTCTATCTCGCTCCGCCCGACCTCGGGGTCCTTCGTCCCGGCGACGTCGTCCGGACGCGGCGGATCGACACCTGGATGTACGCGAACTCGGACGGGTGGCAGATCGCGTTCCGGTCGACGAACTCGACGGGGCATCCGATCCTGGCCGTCACGACGGTGCTGCTTCCCCGCGGTGTCGCGAATCCTCCGCTCGTGTCGTATCAGGCGATCGTGAATTCGCTCGGAACCAAGTGCGCCCCGTCGCGGTCGTTGTTCAATCTGGAACTGCAGGAGTCGCCAGGCCTGTATCTGGGTCTGCAACGCGGCTGGGCGGTCTCGGTGCCCGACCATCTCGGCCCGACCGGCGCGTACGGTGCCGCGAAACTCGGCGGCATGATCACCCTCGACAGCGTCCGGGCGGTGCAGCGGGTGGCCGAACTGGGGTTGTCGCACAGCCCGGTGGCGCTCGCCGGATATTCGGGTGGGGGAATGGCCAGTGCCTGGGCCGCCGCGCTGGCCCCGAGTTATGCGCCGGAGCTGAAACTCGACGCGGTGGTGGCGGGTGGGATTCCCGCGGACCTCGAACAGATGGCCCAGGGCCTGGGCTTCAATCCGCACCCGGGCTTCGGGCTCGCGTTCGCCGCCGCGATCGGCTTGGAACGCGAATACCCGGACCAGCTACCGATTTCGTCGCAGCTCAACGAGACCGGGCTGTGGCTGCGCGAGTGGATGTCGAACGAATGCCGCCGGTTCCTCCTGTTTCACGGCGCCTTCCGCAGCGCCGGACAGCTGGCGGCGTCGACCAGTCTCATGGCGAGTTCGGGTGCGCATCAGGTGTTGCGCGACAACAGTCTGCGGTATTTCGAGGGTGTCCCGACCGCGCCTCTCTACCTGTGGCACGGCACGCTCGACGGGCTGACACCGTTCGATTCGGTTGCCGAGACCGCGCACCGCTATTGCGCTGCAGGCGCCAGACTGACGTTCGTCCCGTACGAGATCTCCGAGCACATGACGACGGCAGTGGTGGGCTTTCCGGACGCGTACGAATACGTCGCCGCGCGGTTCCGCGGCGAACCGGCGCCCACCCGCTGCTGACCCGGAAGGGTCAGACGCCGCCGCCCGCCCTCTTCGGCGCGCCCGGACGGATCGGTGAGTTCCCGCTCATCTCGCGGGCGATGAAATCCTCGATGTCGAACAGGTTGTCGCCGGCACGCTCGACGATGGTGAGGAGCGTGTGCATGCTGGCGACCTCCTCGACCTGTTCTTCGAGGAACCACTGGATGAACCGCTCGCCGAGGTAGTCGCCCGTGTCGCGGGCCGTGCGGGCGAGCTTGGTGATCTGTTCCGTGACGGCGCGTTCCCGTTCCACCGCCAGAGCGACGGGGCCGCGCACCGAATCGAAATCGGTGACCACGTCGTCGATGCCGGGGACGGTCACGCGGAGATTGTTGTCGATCAGGTACTGGATCATCATCAGCGCGTGGCCGCGCTCCTCGGCGGCCTGCGAATAGAACCGGCGAGCCAGTTGCGGGAGATCGTGCGAGTCGAAATAGACGGCCACCGCGATGTACTGCTGGGATGCGGTGAACTCGTTGCGGATCTGCTGCTGCAGGAGGGCATGGAACTCGCTGGGTGCTTTCGGCGCCGACTGAGACATGGGTGTCAGTTTACGGGCGTCGGTCACGGTCCGGTGGTGACCAGTTCGGCCGGGACCTGACGATCGTTCGCCAGCGCGTCGAAGAACTGGGACGCCCGCTCGTGATCCCAGAGCAGCACGTTCCCGGCACCGTCGACGTCCTCGAAACCGCCCACGGGGACGGTGGTGGTGACCATGTCGCCGCGTACCGCCCAGGCGAGTGCGGCGAGGTGCCAGATGTGGTCGCTCTCGTCGACACGCAGCGATGCGGCGCTGTCGGTGACGAGCGGCCAGACGCGGAACGGGTTGAGCCACGTCGCGGGACTGGTGGCCTTCGACATCAACGCCGCCATGAACATCCGCTGATGGTTCATCCGGTCGATGTCGGCGAGCGCCGTCGCGCGGCTGCGGACGAAGCCGAGGGCCTGCGCCCCCGACAGTTCCTGGCAGCCGGGCGCGAGGTTGATCCCCGCGAGCGGATCGTCGATGGCGGTGTCCAGGCACATGTCGACGCCGCCGATCGCGTCGACGATGCCGGCGAAACCACCGAACCCGATCTCGGCGTAGTGGTCGATGTGCAGACCGGACGCCTCCTCGACCGTCTGGGTCAGCAGTTGCGGACCACCGAACGCGAACGACGCGTTGATCTTGTCCTCGCCGTAGCCGGGGATCGACACGTACGAGTCGCGCGGGATGCTCACCATCGTCGCCGGGCCGCCGCCGCTGGGGACGTGCACCACGATGATGGTGTCGGTGCGGTCGGGGCCGCTGTTGCCGCCGGTCGACAACTCCTGTTCCTGCTCGGGGGTCAGCCCGGTGCGGCTGTCCGAACCGACGAGCAGCCAGTTCGTGCCGGGGGTGTCGTCGATCCGGCCGGGGTAGTCGGCCAGCGCGTCGATACGGTTCAGCGAACTGTCCAGGTAGTACGTCATGCCCGCGAGCGCCAGGACCAGCACCAGGAACAGGATGCCGATACGCCGGCCCCAGTTCCGCTTGCGCTTGGGACGTCGCTGCGCCGGGGGCTCCGGGGTCCGCGGCGGTGCGAGCGGAGGGGGTGGTGGTGGCGTGCGAGGGGGACGCCGGTCGGGCACCCGAGGCGGCGGTGGCGGCGCGTCGCGGTACGGCTGCGGCGTCTGGGTGGGCGCGTAGCCGCGCGGACCCTGCGGCGGCGCCGACCGGGACAACTGCGGTTCGGGGGCCTGCGACCACGCCTGCTGGGGCGGCGGCGGGGCGCCCCGACCGTCGCGGCGGATCACCTGGGTGCCCTCCGGCGGCGGCGCCGGGGGACCCTGCCGGGGAGCGGGGTGTCGCGGGCGGGGCGCAGGAGGTCCCTGTTGCGGGGGACCCTGCGGTGGCACCCGCCGCGTCTGCGGAGGAACCCGCTGGTCAGGCGGCGGCATTCGGCGGTTCGGGGGCGGCGGCACCTGCGGCCCGCCCTGCGTCCGCCGGGGCGGACGGGGCGGCAGCGGAGGGTAGGGGGCGTCGCCGGTCACCCGCACGACTTTACTGGTCCCGCCGGATTACGGAATCCAGCCGACGTGCCCGCGCAGGGCGGCGTAGCCGACGAACGCGACCGAATCGATGGTGGCGTGGGCGATCACGAGAGGCCACAACCGTCCAGTCTTCTGCCAGTACCGGCCGAACACCAGACCCATGGCCACGTTGCCCAGCCCGCCGCCGAAACCCTGGTAGAGGTGGTACGTCCCGCGGAGCACCGCCGACGCGAGCAGCGACGAATTCTCGCTCCACCCGAGTTGCCGCAGCCGGGTGACCAGATATGCGACGACGAGCACTTCCTCCGCGCCGGAGTTCGCGATCGCCCACAGGATCAGGGCCGGCAGCCGCCACCAGTGATCCCCGATCGTGCTGGGCACGACGGTGAGGTTGGCGCCGATCGCGCGGGCCAGCAGGTAGAAGCCGAGCCCGGGCAGACCGATCAGGGCAGCGAGCCCGACACCCTGCGTCGCGTCGGGACGCCACCGGGGTCGGCCGAGCCCGACGGCGCGCGGCCCGAGGCCGCTGCGCCACAGGAGATACAGGCCCAGCGCGCCCCAGGCGAGAAGTTTTACGACGCCGAGCAATTGCCGGGCGACGTCGATGATCTGGTTCTCCGCGCGGGCGACGTTGAGGGCGACGGCCTGATCGGCGAGGTTGCCCGGGGTCAGCAGCGATTCGGACAGCGACAGCAGTCCCGACAGTCCGCTCGTCCCGAACGTGACGAGCAGCACGATCGTAATCTCGATCCACAGGGCACGCCGCTCACTCCCGGTGGCCGGCGGAGCGGCCGGTTCGGGTGATGCGGGCCGTATCCAGGAGGCGAGCGTTGCACGCGAGATCACGCGGCACACGCTAGCGCGCGCCGAACCGGAATGCCGATCAGCCGCGCGCGCGGAGTCCGTTCACGAACGGGCACCCCACCAGCAGCCGGATCGCCCTGCTCAGCGCGACGGCGTCGTCGACCGGCGCGGAGAACGGCATCCAGATGTCGCGGTCGCCGTGATCGTTCTCGACGCGCAGTCGCAGTCCGTACCGGTCGATGCCCAGCGGGCGGACACGTCCGCGTCGCATGTGGGGCGGCAATTTACGGGACAGTATGTCGATGAGGTCACGGTGGTCCTCGTCGAGGTGCTGGAGCCAGGCGGTTTCCATTTCCCAGAACGGGTCGGGCCGGGCGGCGAGCAGGTCGTCGAGGGCGACGGGTTCGGCGCCACTGGAATCGGCGACCACCGCCGACTCGAGGCGGAGTTGCAGCAGCGTCGCATCGTGCCCGACGTCGAGAAGTCCGGGGTGCGGGTATTCGGACGCCACCTCGTCGGCCAGCGTCCGGGTGTGTGCCTCGCAGAGCGCGTGGAGGTTGCCGCGCAGCCAGACGAGCGACCGCACGGGCTCACGCAGCGCGAGCGGTGAGTTGTCGGTCAGCTCGAGCACGGCGGGGATCCCGCCGCCACCGGCGAGCCAGGACAGCGTGGCGGCCGCCGATTCGGTGGGCACGGCGACCACGACGTCGCCGCTGGACCGCAGGTGGTGTACCGACGTGACGGTCGGTGCGCTGCCTTCGACGGCGAGTACCGCGTCCTGGGTCCGTGCGCACGAGCTACGCACACGCTCGGCGGTGGACGGACCGGTGGTCGTGACGGGCATGGAGCCTCCTTCAGGGTTCCGCGATACTGAGGTAACCCTAACCTAATGTGGGCGAGTCGGCGATGGCAAGACCCCGAGACGAATCCGGTCCACGAGGTGGGCATTACGGTGGGGAGGTGGCTATACCTCTCTCCCTCGGTGTCCCGCGCTCCCGCGAACCGCAGTCGTTGCTCACCGAACTTCTCAGCGGATCCCAGGACACCGGCCCGGCCGCAGGCGGCGCACTCGGACCGCGGGTCGTTCCGGCGTCCGCGCTGCTCGACGCCGCCGGGACCGACGCCGGCCGCATCATCGTGGGTCTCGACGTCGACCCCGCCGCTCTCCGCACCAGCGAGCAGGCCTCCTACGAGGCGGTCCGGTTCCACCTCGACTGCCCCGCGGACCAACTCGGCGACGCGGTCGCGCTCCGGCTGCCGTCTCCGCTCGCGGTGTTCGTCACCGCAGACGGCAGCGACGACCCCGGTCTCGCCGAGACGGCGCAGCAACTCGCGGACGCCGGCCGCATCCCGGGCCTCGCGAGCGGGCACGCCATCGGCGAGGTCGCCGACTTCCTGGCCGTCCTCGCGCACGCGGACGTCGGATACGTGGCCAGGGCCCGGGACACGGCCGAGGTGCTCGCGCTTCTGTCCGGGACGGTCGCGTCCCTGCGCGGCGACGACGTGCGGGCGGCGCTCGCGGCACCGGATCCGACGAGGCTCACCTCGCTGATCCCCGAGGCCGCGGAGGCCGTCCGCGAGGTCCTGCTGGGGGTCGAGGTACACGATCCGGCGCTCGTCGCCCGTGAGCTGGCGGACGCGGGTCTGCGGTAAACATTCACCGTCAATGCGCCGGTCCGTCAACGCTCGGTGCGTAATCTCGTAGGCGTGCCAAAGATCGCGTATTTCGGACCCTCGGGAACCTTCACGGAGATGGCGCTCGCCCAGCTCGAGGCCGCGGGTGCCTTCGACGGCCCGGTCGAGCGGGTCGCCGCGACCAGTCCGCCCGCCAGCCTGGCCAAGGTGCGCGACGGCGTCGTCGACGGTGCCGTCGTTCCCATCGAGAGCTCCGTCGAGGGGGCCGTGGTGCCCACCCTCGACTCGCTCGCGCTGGGCGACCGCCTGCAGATCGTGGCCGAGACCGAGCTCGACGTGGCGTTCACGATCCTCGGCAGGGCCGGCATCGAGCGGCTCGATCAGGTGCGCACCGTGCGGGCGTACCCGGTGGCGGCCGGTCAGGTGCGAATCTGGCTGGAGGAGAACTGCCCCGGCGCCGAACTGCAGACGGCGTCCTCCAACGCGGGCGCCGCCGAGGACGTCGCGAACGGCCTCGCCGACGCCGCCGTGTCCACCGCCCTCGCGGGCGAAAGGCTCGGGCTGCGCAGCCTCGCCGACGGGGTGGCGGACGAGAAGAGCGCCCGCACCCGGTTCGTTCTCGTCACCGCGCCGACCCAGGTGCCCGCACGCACCGGCGGCGACCGCACCTCGGCCGTGCTCGAACCCCACAACACCCCCGGCTCCCTCGTCGGTGTGCTCTCCGAGTTCGCTACCCGCGGAATCGATCTCATCCGGATCGAATCGCGCCCGGTGCGCACCACCCCCGGCTTGTACCGCTTCTTCGTCGACTGCATCGGGCACATCGACGACCCGCTCGTCGCCGAGGCGTTCCGTGCGCTGCACCGCAAGTCGCACGTGCGGTTCCTCGGGTCCTGGCCCGCGGCGAACCCCAGCGGCCCGCCGCCGCCGTCCGACGGAGACGCAGCGGACTGGATCGAACGAATCCGTCAGGGAGAGAGGGAATCGTGAGCGGCAAGCTGATCCTGGTCCGGCACGGGCAGACCGAGGCCAACGTCGAGCGCAGGCTCGACACCCGGCTGCCCGGTGCCCGGCTGACACCCGAAGGGCTCTCCCAGGCCGAACGGCTGGGCACCGAGCTCGCCGCGAAGGCGACGACGGTCGCCCTCGTGTCCTCGCAGGCACTGCGCGCCCGGCAGACGGCGCGCTTCGTCGAACTCGCGTCGGGCATCGCCGTTCAGGTACGGGAGGGCCTGCACGAGGCCCAGGCCGGTGAACTCGAGGACCGCAGCGACGAGGAGTCGCACAAGCTGTTCATGAAGACGTTCCACCTGTGGCACACCGGCGAACTGGACGCCCGCGTCCCCGGCGGGGAATCCGCCCACGACATCCTCGAACGGTATGTCCCGGTCGTGGACTCCCTGCGTGAGCAATACCTCGACGACCCGGCGGAATCGGGAGACGTCGTGCTGGTCAGCCACGGCGCCGCCATCCGGCTCGTGGCAGCGCAACTCGCCGGGGTGCCCGGGCTGTTCGCCGCCAACAATCATCTGGCCAACACACAGTCGGTCGAGCTGACACCACTCGCGGGTGGCGGCTGGGAGTGCGTGCGCTGGGGAACCGTCGAGCCACCGTTCGAGCACCGGGTGATCCCCGGCGCCGACGACCCGATGGGGTGACGTCGTTGCGTGCACCCTGGGGTTGCGCGACGATGGAGGAAACCGTCCTCGAGGAGTGACGGCGGTGGATTGGTTCGTTGGCGATGACTATTCGCTCGGTCGGCTGCTCGTCACCGAGGGGCTAGCCGCGATCTATCTCGTCGCGTTCGTGGCTGCGAGAAACCAGTTCAGGCCGCTCGTCGGCAGCAACGGGATGCTGCCGATCCCGAACTTTCTCCGCGCCGTCACGTTCGGACGTTCACCGAGCATCTTCCATTTCCACTACTCGGACCGATTCTTCGAGGCGGTCTGCTGGACCGGCGCCGGACTGTCCCTCGCCGCGCTGCTCGGTCTGACACAGGTCATTCCGCTCGCGGCGTGCATGTTCGTGTGGTTCGCCCTGTGGGTGCTGTACCTCTCGATCGTCAACGTCTCCCAGATCTGGTACAGCTTCGGCTGGGAGTCGTTGCTGCTCGAGGCGGGTTTCCTCGCGATCTTCCTGGGCAATGCCTCGGTCGGTCCGCCGATTCTCGTGCTGCTCGTGCTGAGGTGGTTGCTGTTCCGCCTCGAATTCGGCGCCGGGCTGATCAAGATGCGCGGCGACCGATGCTGGAAGGACCTCACTTGCCTGTACTACCACCACGAAACCCAGCCGATGCCCGGGCCGTTCAGCTGGTACTTCCACCGGCTGCCGAAACCGCTGCACAAGGTGGAGGTGCTCGGCAACCACTTCGCCCAGTTGGTGGTGCCGTTCGGGCTGTTCGCACCGCAACCGGTCGCTGCCGTGGCCGCGACGATCATGATCGTCACCCAGCTGTGGCTGGTGGCGAGCGGTAACTTCTCGTGGCTGAACTGGACGACCATCGTGCTGGGACTGTCCGTCATCCCGGACAGCGTGTACGAGAAGGTGCTGCCTGTCGACGTCCCGGCCGCCGGCGACTCGGCGCCGATGCCCTTCGTCGCGGCGGTGATCGCGGTGACGGCGCTCGTCGTCGTGTTGAGCTACTGGCCGATTCGCAACTTGATCTCCCACGGGCAGCGCATGAATGCGTCGTTCAACAAGTGGCATTTCGTCAACACGTACGGCGCGTTCGGCAGCATCACCCGGGTGCGTTACGAGGTGATCGTGGAGGGCACGTCGGACGCACATGCGAGTGTGCGTTCCGAGTGGAAGGAGTACGAGTTCAAGGGGAAACCGGGAGACGTTCGCCGGCGGCCGCGCCAGTTCGCGCCGTATCACCTTCGGCTCGACTGGTTGTTCTGGTTCACGGCGATCTCGCCCGGCTACGCCGAACCGTGGTTCCGGGGTTTCGTCGAGCGGCTGCTGCGGAACGATCGCGACACTCTGAAGCTGTTGCAGTACAACCCGTTCCCGGAGGAGCCGCCGAAACACGTGCGTGCGCGCATGTACCGGTACGAGTTCACCACCAGGAAGGAGCGCCGCGAGACCGGCGCATGGTGGAAGCGGCAACCGGTGTAGGTCGGCGGAGCCGGTCGGTCAGCGACTCCAGCGCCTGCCGCAGGCGCTGCGGGGTGCCGGGGCTGAGCGACGACCACGCCACCCCGTGCGCGGAAACACTGGACGTGCCGACGATGCGTCCCGCCGACGTGTCGAAGACCGTGACGGGCCCACCCACGGGATCGTATCGTCCGTCGCCGTAGACGATTCCGACGATCTCGGCGTAGGTGGTGCAGGCTGCCATCCCGTTGCCGAGGACGGTCGCGTCGGCCGCCGTCACCCCGAGTGCGGTGAGGGCGGCGGCGAGCGACTTGCCGTCCCCGCCCTGATCGAAGACTTCGCCGAGCTGGACCGTGGGTGCGTTGACGACGCCGACGTTCATCGGGTCCGCGGCCCCCAGTGCTCCGATGACGGGGGCGAAGATGTCGGCGCCCGCATCCTGGACGACGTACGTGTCACCGGCGCGCAGGGCCAGCACCGAGAGGGTATCGCCCCGGGAGATGCACAACCTCGAGATGCTGCCGTCGACGTACCAGCGCAGGGCGATCTCCCACAGCGGTCGGGCGAGAACCCGGAGGCGGTCGGCAAGTTCGGGGTGAACCCCACCGCCCGGGAGCAGATCCCGGGCGGCGAGGGTGTCGACGGCGCCGCGGAACGCTGCGTCCCTGGCGTCGTACGTGTCGTACCGCGGGATGGCGTCGAGCACCACCGGCAGCACGTCGAGTGCGAGCGTGTCGACGAGATAATCCATTTCGTCGAGGCTCAGGGTCACCGCCGGGAGGGTCGGTACGCCCGGCTGGGTGCCCAGATCGATCACCGTCCGGACTCCCGGTGGTCGGGGTTCGCGCCGATGACCGACGGAATGACGGTGCGCCCGTCGGAGAAGTGCTCGAAGTTCTTCAGGTAGTCGGGGGTCTCCCGCTCGTCCTCGTCCTGTGAACCCGCCCCGGCCGCGCCGCGCCCGACCGTCATCGGTCCGCTACCGGTGGTGCCGCGCGCCGCCGCAGCCGGGTTCACTTCGGCGCGAACGTCTCCGATCACCCCGCCGGGTGCCGTTGCCGGTGCGCCGGGCCGCGCGCCCTGGCCGCCGTCCGTCTTGCCCCAGCCTTCGGGCAGGGTCGCCCCGCCTGCGGCGCCGGCGCCGATCGCACCGACCGAGGTACGGGCTGCCGCAGCGCTGGTCGAGGCGGAGCCGCCACCGTACGCGCCACCGGACATCATCGGCGCGCCGCCCACCAGCGGCGTGACGCCGCCACCGGTGACCGCGGACAGCGCCGCGCCACCGATGTTGCTCGCCGCCGACGTGGCGGTGGAGACCGTGGTGCCCGCGATGCTGCCGACCTGCGACGCGGCCGTGGTGACGGCCGGGTTCTGGCCGGCGGCCATCAGGGCGGCAGCCGCGGCACGGGTCGGATCGAATTCACCGTCGGACGGGATTTCGTCGAACGTCCCGACCTCCTTCGAATCGGCCTTCGTGACGATCCGAGGGGGCTGCCTGTACGTGCGCTCGAGCGCCAGGATGTTCGACGCGGCCTCGTAACCCTCCATCACGAGACCGGCGCGAATGTCCATCGCGCGGTCCGCGGCTTCCGCGGCCGCGGCGGTGCCGTTGAGCGCCCCACCCGTCGAATACGCGGTGGCCTTCGCGGTCTTCACGGCGACGATCTCGGGGATGCTGGGCATGATGAGCGCGGCAGTGGTGTAGGCGCCCGCTTCGAGCCCCGCCTTCGCTGCGGTGTCCGCGGCGAGCTCGGCGCATTCGGCGGTCCACACCGTGAACGGCGTGATCTTCGCGAGCGCCGCGGCCGCCGAGACACCCTGCCAGCCGGCCGCGAGTTCGGCCATCACGCGGACCAGTGTGAGGTTGGCGTCGACGAAGCTCGTGGACAGCGCAGTCCACGCCGCGCTCGCCACGCTCAGCGGCACCGGGCCCGCGCCTGCGGCGAGGGTGGTCGAGTTGACGGTCGCCCCTCGGGGCAACCAGATGACACCTGTCAGTCCCATGGTCATGCTTGATCTCCTAGTGGTCTCGAGGCGCCGGCCGTCACATGCCCGCAGCGAGGGACGCGCCGAGCGCGAGGTCCTCGGCGACATACAGCGCGGCCTGGGTGCGGAGCGTGTTCGCGGTCTCGCGCATCTCGAGAATGCCCTGGGCGACAGCGGGAGTGAACGTGTTGGCCACGGTGTCGAAGTAACCGGCCGCGTGCAGAGACACCTCTTCGCTCCCGGAGGGGAGCACGCGGATGGCCGCGGAGTTGAGAGCGACCGCGGTCTCGAGACGCGCGGCGAGAGCGTCGAGTTCCACGGCGGCGGCGACAAGAGCTTCAGGTGCGACGTGCAGAGCTGGCATGGCGTCGAACTCCTTCTTGACCTAGGCAGGCGGAAGGCAGTTGCCCCCCCGGCAAACGAACTGCATGTGCAGCTGTCCCTACACACTTGGACGCTGCAACGCGCTCTTCGGTTCCCCCCGATCCCGAGAATTTCTTCTCGGGAAAACCGTTCATCCCCAGCCGAGCTCGTGCAAGCGATCTTCTTCTATCCCGAAGTAGTGCGCAACCTCGTGTATCACGGTGACGGCCACCTCGTGGACGACTTCCTCCTCCGAACTGCAGATTTCGAGGAGGGCGTCGCGATAGACGGTAATCGTATCGGGCAGCGATCCGCCGTAATGGCTGTCCCGTTCCGTCAGCGCGATCCCGTGGTAGAGGCCCAGAAGATAGGGGTCCTCGTCGTTGCGGTCGTCGACGAGGACGACGACATTGTCGATCGCGGCCGCGAGCTGGGGTGGGATCAGATCGAGTGCGTCGCCCACCAATTCCTCGAATCGGTCGGGCGTCATGCTCACCGCCACATCAGTTCCCGGGGACCGGAGCTGCGCCGGGAAGCGGCGTCGGCATCGACCTGCCCTCCGGAACCGGCGGCGGCGGCACGGGCGCCGCGCCGTTGATGAGGATCTCGCCCTTCGCCGAACCGGTGATGGTCGAGAAACCGCCGGCGTCGGTCTCCTTGCCCACCGAGCAGTTCACCCGCCTGCTGCCCGCGAGCCAGCTGTCGAGTTCCAGGTTGTCCCAGAACAGCGTGAGCGTCTTGTTCCGCAACGCGTCGGCGGAACCGAGGTACTCGTTGGCGGCCTGCGTGCACACACCCTCGAGGTACTTGTCCTGGTCTTCGACGGTCGGCATCGACGAGGGGAACTGGGTGGCCAGGTCGACGACGGAGATCACCTCGAAGGCGTGCGGTTGCGCGCAGTCGACGGGATCGGTGGGCACGTTCTGGTTGATGCCGATGCAGGTGCCCGGATCCCAGATGTTGGATTGGTCCTGCTCGGCCACCTTGCCGGCGAACGGCAGCAACGTCCCTGCGGTGCTGGAGAATTGGAGGCCGCACCGCAGTGTGCGCTCGCCCGCCGCCCAACCGGACTCGCTGGGGAACATGAGACCCACGCTGAACTTGCCGTACGGATCGAACTTCGCGCCGAGGTAGGTATCGACGGCGGGCACACAGTGTTCGTCGCGCAGCGCGGCGAACCGCAGCGCACCCGGGTAACGCGAACCCGGACCGAACTCGGCACCCGGATACACGCTGAGATCCAGCGGCGCCGCCACCTCGAACCGGTGTTCCTCCGAGCAGTCGACCTTCGCGACGTCCTTCCGGTCTTCCTGCGGATCGTTCGACGGCGTCCAGTCGAGGCAGTCGCCTGCCGCCGCCGAAGCGAACGCGTCGCCCTCCACCGAACCCGTCGCCTGCGGTCCGGCACCGGTCGAGTGCGCGGGGAGGTTCTCGCTGCGGTTGAAACCGCCGGCGATCGCGAACGTCGCGATCGCCGCCACCACGGCACCTGCCGCGACGGCCGCGAGCGCGCGACGCGTCGTGGTCGCGGACATGCTGCGGGGCGCCTTCTCCGGTTGCCCGGCATTCTTCGGCTGGGGTTCGGCGCCGTTCGACTGATCTGAGGACATCGATTTCCATAATGCCTGTTCCGATCGTGGAAGCAGAACAACTCCCGCAATCGGCTCGAACCTGGCGTAACTTCGACGACCATGAGTGACGATCCTCAGCAGTCCGCCGAGCCGGTGGATCCTGAACTGCAAGAGCTCGCCGGGCGCGTGTTCGACACGGCACGATCCGGTGACGCCGTGTCCTTGGCCACGTACCTCGACGCGGGCGTCCCGGTGAACCTGGCCAATCAGAACGGCGACACCCTGGTGATGCTGGCCGCCTACCACGGTCACGCCGAGACCGTTCAGGTCCTGATCGACCGCGGCGCCGACGTCGACCGCCTCAACGACAAGGGGCAATCTCCGCTGGCAGGGGCGCTGTTCAAGGGTGAGGACGCCGTTGTGCGGACCCTCGTCGCCGGTGGCGCCGACGCCACGGCCGGCCACCCGACCGCCGTCGACGCCGCCCGCATGTTCGGCCGCGAGGACCTTCTGAGCCTGCTCGAACCGAAACCGGAGTGAGCCGCTCAGCGGCGCCCGGTAGGGTTTGAAGCCGTGATTGACCTGAAGTTCCTCCGCGAGAACCCCGACGCCGTCCGCGAGTCGCAGCGCACCCGTGGCGAAGATCCCGCCCTGGTCGACGCATTGCTCGAGGCCGACGCGTCCCGGCGCGCCGCCGTTCTCGCCGGCGACAACCTGCGTGCCGAGCAGAAGGCGTTCGGCAAGAAGGTCGGGCAGGCATCCCCGGAGGAACGTCCGGCGCTGCTCGAGGGCTCCAAGGAACTCGCGGCCAAGGTCAAGCAGGCCGAGGCCGAGCAGCACGAGGCGCAGGCCGCGCTCGACGCCGCGCACCGGGCGATCTCCAACGTCGTCCAGGAGGGCGCACCCGCGGGCGGCGAGGACGACTTCGTCACCCTCGAGACGGTCGGCGACATTCCCGCGTTCGACTTCGAACCCAAGGACCACCTCGAGCTGGGTGAGTCGCTGGGGCTGATCGACATGGAGCGCGGCGCGAAGGTTTCCGGCGCCCGCTTCTACTTCCTCACCGGCTTCGGCGCGATGTTGCAGCTGGGAATGTTGCAGCTGGCCGCGCAGAAGGCGATGGCCAACGGCTTCCAGATGATGATCCCACCGGTGCTGGTACGGCCGGAGATCATGGCGGGGACCGGGTTCCTCGGCGCCCACGCGGACGAGGTCTACCACCTCGCCGACGACGACCTGTACCTCGTCGGCACGTCCGAGGTCCCGCTCGCCGGGTACCACTCGGGCGAGATCCTCGACCTCGCCGACGGCCCCAAGCGGTACGCAGGCTGGTCGACGTGCTTCCGCCGCGAGGCCGGCAGCTACGGCAAGGACACCCGCGGCATCATCCGGGTCCACCAGTTCGACAAGGTGGAGATGTTCACGTACTGCAAGCCCGAGGACGCCGACGCCGAGCACCAGCGACTGCTCGCGTGGGAGCGCGAGATGCTCGCCGCCATCGACGTGCCCTACCGGGTGATCGACGTGGCCGGCGGCGACCTGGGGTCGTCGGCGGCCCGCAAATTCGACTGCGAGGCCTGGGTGCCCACGCAGCAGGCGTACCGCGAGCTCACCTCGACGTCCAACTGCACGACGTTCCAGGCGCGTCGCCTCGGTGTCCGGTACCGCGACGAGAACGGGAAGCCGCAGACGGCCGCGACCCTCAACGGCACCCTCGCCACCACCCGGTGGATCGTCGCCATCCTGGAGAACCACCAGCAGTCCGACGGCACCGTCCGGGTGCCCGAGGCGCTCGTGCCGTTCGTGGGGACGGATGTCCTGAAGCCATAAAAGCAGGCCCAGGATTTTGGGAAGGCTACCCTTGCGCGAATTCCGAAATGATGTAACCCTTACCTAATCGAGTCGGTAAGGAGCTCCACATGTTCGTGTGCATCTGCAAGGCAGTGACGGAAGACGAAGTGCACGAGCACTGCGCCGCCGGAGCTGACAGTGCCGATGCCATCGGTGAGCGTTGCGGCGCCGGATGGGGATGTGGGACGTGCGTCGATCGGTTGAAGGAGATTCTGGAGCGGTCGGCCGCGAACAGCGTGGCCGCGTGACGCTACCGCAGCACAACTGAATCCCGCGATCTTCGACATCGCGGTTACTGCCGGTGGTACGTTCGCCTCAACCAGGGCGAACGGAGAAGTCATGCGCGGCGACGACGAAGTAATTGCTCTTCTCAACGAGCAGTTGACCAGTGAGCTGACTGCGATCAACCAGTACTTCCTGCACTCCAAGATGCAAGCCAACTGGGGCTTCACCAAACTGGCCGACAAGACTCGGGCCGAGTCCATCGAGGAGATGAACCACGCCGAGATCCTCACCGACCGGATCCTTTTCCTCGAGGCGCTTCCGAATTATCAGAAGCTGCTGCCGCTGCGAATCGGGCAGGACCTGCGCGAGCAGTTCCATTCCGACCTCGCCATCGAAGTCGAGGTCGTCGAGCGACTGCGTCCGGGAATCCAGATGTGCCGCGACAAGGGCGATGCCACGTCGGCGAAACTGCTCGAGACGATCCTCAAGGAAGAAGAGGATCACATCGACTACCTGGAGACTCAGATCGAATTGATGGACAAGATGGGCGACCAGCTCTACATGGCCCAGCTCGTCGATCAGCCGCCGACCGTCGGATAGGTCGAAAACGGGGTGACACCCCCGGCGCGGAGTGCGAAACTGGGCGCGTGAGATATCCCGCCGCCCAGCCTTGACCCAGTTCGCAGCGTTCTCTCGCCGTCCGCGTGGTCGGCTACGTGTCCACGCGCGACCTCATCCCGCTCTACGGTCTGTACGACCTATTCTTCGCCGACCACGGACTGAGTGTCGGTCAGATCTCGTCCCTGTTCGTCATCTGGTCGGTTGTGTCCTTCGTCGCGGAGGTGCCGTCCGGCGCGTGGGCCGACACCGTGTCTCGACGTGGCCTCCTCGTGTTCGCGTCCGTGCTGTACACGGCCGGATTCACCGTGTGGATCCTCGAGCCGTCGTACGCGGGATTCGCCGCCGGATTCATGTTGTGGGGCATCAGCGGCGCCATCCAGTCGGGCACGTTCGAGGCGCTGCTATACGACGAACTCGTGGCGCGCGGCGCTGCCGGTGACTTCGCGAAGTTGCTCGGCTACGCCAACTCCAGCGCCATGGTGTGCAACCTTCTCGCGACGCTGACGGCGGCGCCGCTCTACATCATCGGCGGATATCCGCTGGTCGGGTGGGTCAGCGTCGGCGCGACCGTGGTCCACGGAAGCTTCGCCCTGCTGCTGCCCGCGGCACCCAAGGTCGAGGAGGCGGACGAGACTCTCGAAGCCGCGGACGAACGACGGGGACTCGCGGCCCGGTACGCCACGATGCTTCGGGCCGGCCTCGGCGAGGTGACCCGCGAGGCGGTGGTCCGGCGCGGAGTGCTGCTGTCGGCGGTGCTGATCGCGTTCCTGGCGTTCGACGAATACTTCGGGCTGCTCGCGCGCGACGGCGGAACATCGACGGCGTCCGTTCCGCTGCTCGTCGCGATCACGGTGAGCGGTCAGGTCGTCGGCACAGCCCTCGCCGGACGCACGGCGACGATGCGTGCCCTCACGATGGGGCGGGCCGTCGCCCTCGCCGCGATCCTGCTCGGCGGGGGAGCGCTGCTCAGCGGTGTCCCCGGATTCCTCGCACTCGGCGTCGGCTACGGCATCCTCGGCAACGCGATGATCGTGTCGGAAGCGCGCGTGCAGGATGCGATCACCGGTCCCGCACGCGCCACCGTCACATCGGTGGCCGGATTGCTCGGTGAGGTGGCCGCGGTGCTGATCTACGCGGGCATCGCCGTCGGATCACTGTGGCTGTCGGTCACGACGCTCGTCGCGGCACTCGCCGTTCCGGTGCTGCTGTCGGCGGTCCTGGTGCGTCGGTGGCTGCCGCCCGTCCGAGCCGACGCCCCCTCTGCCGGGTGAACGTACCGTTCGACGCCTCAGGTGCGCCGAAGGGTACGTTCGCCCGCCGGGGTCAGAGCTTCGTGGACCGCAGTTCGTGGCCCTTGGACGTCTTGCAGCGCCCCGATTCGAGGTCCCACTGCCAGCCGTGCAGGTTGCAGGTGAGGTTGGTGCCGTCGACGACGCCGAACTTCGACAGGTCGGCCTTCAGGTGCGGGCAGCGGCGCTGGATCTCGTACCCGCCGAGTTCGATCGACGCGGAGTCGTCGTGGGCTTCGGCGAACCAGCCGTCGGCGTAGGCGATGCGCTCGTCGGTGAGGCACTTGAAGAACGTGTAGAGGAATTCGTTGTATCCGCCGACGCGCCACGCCTCGAAGCGGGTGGACAGGAAGATGGTGTTCACCCAGTCGGGCTCGTCGTCGCGCAGCACCGTTCGCACCAGTTCGGGGGCGATGCGGAAGCCGTACCGGTACTTGCCGTCCTTCTCGCCGCGCGGGCGGACGGTGCGCTGCGGGAAGTCGAGGACGACGGTCTCGTCGCCCATCACCAGGCCGACGGGGTAGCCGATGCCGTCGCAGATCAGGTCGGACTGCTTCATGATCGGCTCGAACTTCGCCTTGAGCGCCTCGAGGAGCGGCTCACCCTCGGCGGGGGCCCACGTGGCCTTCTCGGCAGCGAGGACCGGCGCCATGCGCTTCGCCATGTCCTCGATGTACGCGGCCTTGTCGGAGAAGATCTTGTCGACCTCGGCGTCCGGGATCGGGTGCGTGAGCGTCAGCTCGCCGCCCTTCAGGTCCGCGGTCGACCCCGGGATCATCAGGACGCCGCCGTCGTTGCCGTGGATCCGCATCTGCTCGAGGAACGTGATCTGGTCGGGGAAGATGTTGCCCTCGTCGCCCCGGTCGTCGTTCAGGTAGCGCAGTGCGTCGTCGAGGAACACCGGCGGTCCGGCGGACGGCACCACCCACGTAGCCGCGACCTGCTCGATGTAGCTGCGGCAGCGGTCCATGCCGCGCTGACGCTTCTGCTTGCCGAAGTTGGCCTTCGTCTTGGTAGGGATGTCGTACACCATCGGGTACCAGATGGCGCCCGAGTACTGCAGCAGGTGGATGTCGATCTTGCCGAACTCGTCGTGCAGGACGTCCATGTCGACGGGGCGTGCGTCGTTCATGTTGAAACACGTGGTCTCGCCGTCGGACACCACGAGACCCGAGTCGCCGATCGGACCGTCCGCGGGGGCGCGCAGCGCGATGATCATGATGTCGAGGTCACCCTTGGGGCCGGTGACCTTGTGTTTGACCGAATCCTCGGTCTCGAAGAACTTGTGGAAGCCCAGCGCCTCGAGTTCACGCCTGAGGTCCGGCACCGGGTAGTCGGGGAGCAGCACCGTCGCGTCCTTGTTGACGTGCTTGCTCAGGTTCTCCGGATCGAAGTGGTCCTTGTGCAGGTGCGACACGTACAGGTAGTCGCAGTTGCCCAGGGCGTCCCAGTCGAGCTGGGTGTTGTCCGGGAACGGGAACCAGGACCCGAAGTACGCGGGGTTCACCCAGGGGTCGCACAGGATCGAGCCTGCCTCGGTCTGGATATGGAATCCGGCGTGTCCGACGCTGGTGACCTGCACTGGTATGCCTCCTGGGAGCTGAGCGACTGTTCCAGAGTAGGCGTTCCCCCCAGGTGAGTGGCAATGCGCGCTCCAGCACACCATGCCACTCACGTGCGGTCAGGTCACTTCGCCCAGGCAGTAGCCGTCGGGGCCGATGGACAGCGTGACCTGCCTGGTGTTCGTCACACCGGACACGTCGGTGACCGGAACGGACACTTCCAGGTAGTCGCCGCGGACCGGGGTGGCGGTCATCGCGTCGGCGGCGAACGCCGTGGTCCCGGCCAGGACGTCGGGGTCGAGCTGGAGCGGCGGCCTGCCGCCGGTGCCGGTGCCGGACGGGTCCCAGGGGCTGAATCCGGGGCAGATCAGCGGGTAGGCGGCTTCGGTGTCCGCCCTGTTCACCGGCACGCCCGACTCCCGCAACAGGAAACGGGTGACGGCGTACTCGGCGTCGGCGGGGGTGTAGAAGTCGACGGTCCCGGCGGGGTGGACGTGCGGGCAGGCGTAGCCGGAGGCGATCTCGCTGCGTTTGACGGACACCGTGGTGCCGCCGCCGGTCCACGAGACCGCGAACTGTCCGTCGACGCCGGGCCCGGCGAGCGCCCCGAGGATCGCGGACGTGTCGGCGTACTGGCCGGCGGCCTGGGCGGGCGGCAGCGTCCAGCACTTCGCGGGGACGGTGCCGGGCCGGGTGACCAGGTCGGTGGCCCAGGCGCGGACGGCGTCGACCGCTGCGGGGTTGCCGGGCACCTCGCCGACGATCACCTGAGGCACCGGGGCGGGCGGCACGGTGGTCGTGGGCTCGGCCGCGGACGTCGGCGCGGAAACGGTGTCGGCCGGAGGCTCCTCCGTCGGGATGCCGGACTGCGAATCGCACGCCACCCCCGCGCCGAGGATCACCGCGACGACCGGCGCGATGAGCGCCCTCCTGCCCCTGCCAGCCATCTCCAGCGCGCCCTTTCTCTCGACTCCCCACCGAATGTCCGTCCCCGACGGCGGGCCAGATCGCGGATACCCGGCTACGCTAGCCGATTGTGGAACCCGTCTACCGAACCGTCATCGGCATCGCCCGCACCGTATTCGCCCTCGAGGGGCTGAAGTTCACGGTCGAGGGCGATCAGCACATTCCGTCGACGGGTGGGGCGGTGATCGCGATCAATCACACCGGCTACATGGACTTCACCTACGCCGGACTTCCGGCCCGCAGGGTGAAGCGGTACGTCCGCTTCATGGCGAAGAAGGAAGTGTTCGACAACAAGATCTCGGGCCCGATCATGCGCGCGCTCAAGCACATTCCGGTCGACCGGGCCGCCGGCGCGGATTCGTACAAGGCGGCCGTCGACTTCCTGCGCCGCGGCGAACTGGTGGGCGTGTACCCGGAGGCCACCATCAGCCGGAGCTTCGAGATCAAGGAATTCAAATCGGGTGCCGCGCGCATGGCGATCGAGGCGAATGTGCCGATCATCCCGGTGGTCATCTGGGGTGCGCAGCGGGTGTGGACCAAGGGGTTCCCGAAGCGGCTGGGCCGCACGAACACTCCCATCTCGATCGCCGTCGGCGAGCCGATCCAGCCGTTCGAACCCGCATCCGAGCTGACCGCGAAGCTGCACGCCACGATGACGACGATGCTCGCCGACCTCCAGCAGGGCTACGACCACCCGGCGGGCGAGTACTGGGTGCCCGCGCGCCTCGGGGGCAGTGCTCCGACGCTCGACGAAGCGAACAAGATGGACGCCGCCGACGCCGAGGCGAAGGCGCAGTCCCGTCGGGCCCGGGAGACCGGCAGCTAGAGAAGGTGGCGGTGGAGCCTGTCTACGCGGCTGTCGAGGCGACGGCCAAGGCGTTGTCCCTGTTCCAGGGGTTGAGGATGACGCGAGTCGGCCTGGACAACATCCCCACCGAGGGTGGTGCGGTGCTCGCGGTCAATCACACCGGCTACCTGGATTTCGTCCAACTGGCACTGGCGGTCGGTGCGGTGGACCGCAAACTGCGGCTCATGGCCAAGGCCGAACTCGCGAACAACAGGGTGATGGCGTTCCTGATGCGTGGGTGCGGGGTCATCCCGGTCGACCGGACCGCAGGCGCGGGCGCGTACCTCGCTGCGGTGGAGCGGCTGCGCGAGGGCGAACTGGTGGGTGTATACCCGGAGGCGACCATCAGCCGGAGCTTCGAGATCAAGGAACTGAAGTCCGGTGCGGCGCGCATGGCGATCGACGCCCGGGTGCCGCTCGTGCCCGTCATCGTGTGGGGAGCCCAGCGGATAGCGACGAAGGGCAGACCGAGACAACTTGGGCGGCATCGGTTCCCGGTCACCGTCGAGGTCGGCAGGCCGATCGAGCCGCGGGAACCGGCGGAGGCCCTCACCGCGACCCTGCACACGGAGATGGACGCGATCCTGCGCCGGGTGCAGGACGGCTTCGACCATCCGGCGGGCGCGTACTGGGTGCCCCGGCGACTCGGCGGCAGCGCGCCGACCATCGAGGAGGCCACCGAGATGGACCGCCGCGAAGCCGAGGAACGGCGGGCCCGGTAACGGCCGCCCGGTGGCGCCGCAGACTCGGCAGGCAGAATGGCTGGGTGAGCCCAGACCGACCGAGCCTTGTAGCGTCCGATGTCGACGGCACCCTGATCGGGGAAGACGAGCGCATCAGTGCCCGCACCCGCGACGCCGTCGCGTCGGTGGTCGCGTCGGGAACCCCCTTCGTGCTGGCCACCGGCCGGCCCCCGCGCTGGATCCATCCCGTCGTCGAGGGCCTCGGCTACGCGCCGCTCGCCGTCTGCGCGAACGGCGCCGTCATCTACGACAGCGACAGCGACCGCGTGCTCAGCGCCGCGACCCTCGACGTCGACACCCTCACGTGGCTGTCGGAGATCGCGCTCCGCGTGCTGCCCGGCGCCGGGCTCGCGGCCGAGCGTGTCGGGGTCAGCGCCCACGACGCCGCGACACCGCAGTTCGTGAGCTCCCCCGGTTACCAGCACGCCTGGCTCAACCCCGACAACACCGAGATGTCCGAGAACGAGGTCGTCGCGGCTCCCGCGGTGAAGTTGCTGATCCGGGTGCCGGAAATGTCCAGTCAGGCGATGGTCGACGCGCTGGCGCCGCACATCGGTCGCCGGGCGGATGTCACGTTCTCCACCGACAACGGGCTGATCGAACTGTCGGCGTCGGGAATCACGAAGGCGTCGGGTCTCGCGCTGGTGGCGGAACGGCTCGGCGTGACGGCGTCGCGGATCGTGGCCTTCGGTGACATGCCCAACGACATTCCGATGCTGAACCTCGCGGGCCGGGGTGTCGCCGTCGAGAACGCGCACCCCGACGCCAAGGCCGCCGCCGACGAGGTGACGGCCACCAACTGGGACGACGGCGTCGCGAAAGTGCTCGAGCGCTGGTGGTCCTGAGACCACCAGCGCCCGAGAGGGTGAAACCCGATCAGCCGGCCGGAACCGGTGCCGGCTCGACGGGAGCGGGTGCGGGAGCCGGTTCGGGTGCCGGAGCCGGCTCTACCGGGGCCGGCGGAACCTGCGCCGGGTCCGCGGGCGGTGCGACGGGGGCCGCGGCATCGACCCGGGCACCGTTCTTGTAGGCCTCCGCGTATGTGTCGTTGTAGGTCTTCAACACCTTGGTGACGATGCCGGTGATCTCGTTGAAGATCAGCGAACCGTTCTCGAAGTCGGTGCGCAGACCGCCCGGGATCGGGTACTCGTCACTGGTCGGCAGGCCCAGTTCGCCGTTGTCCGCTCCGAGGTTCTGCCACGTCTTGAAGATCTGGCCGAGGACCGCCCACACACCGCCGTTGGGTGAGGTGAAGATGGCGCCGTTGGCGAACTGTGCGCCCGAGTTACCGGCCTTGGCCTGCAGCAGTCCGGTGAGGGCCTGGCCGAGCCGGCCGGTGTCGCCGCCTTCCGCCACCCACTTCTGGGCGACCGGCGACGGGTCGGTGAGCCGCAGCAGCTCGTTGACCAGGGCGGGGATTCCGGCGCCGAGACTGGCGCTGGCGTCCGTGCCGGGTCCGCCGGACGGCGCCGGAGCCTCACCCGCGGGTGCGTCCGAGGCCAACGAGGCGTTGCCGCCGCCGAGGCTGGCCGCCGCGATCTGCCGGATCTCGTCCATGTGTGAGTACGCCGCGTCTCCCGGGCAGGACGTGTTGCCGACGTCGCGGTGCGCGAAGATCACTGGAAGATCGACAGCCTCACCCTCCGCGTAGGGAGTGAATTCGGTGCCCTCGGAGTACATCGTCGTCTCACCGAGTGGGTCGAGTCCGGCCTTGCCGAGCTTCCAGCCCAGGAACTTGCCGACGGCGTCGAGGGTAGCCTGCGGTGGATCCTCGGACGAGAAGTCGCCCATCATCGCGACTCCGGTGGTGTTCTCGTTGAACCCGCCGGCGTGCGCGCCCTGGACCGGACGGTCGAGACCGCCTGCGCGACCCTCGAAGATCTGGCCGTACTTGTCGACCAGTGCGTTGTATCCGATGTCGCACCAGCCCAGCGTCTGCGCGTGGTAGGCGTAGATCGCGCGGACGATCTCGGCCGATTCGGCCTTCGAGTAGTCGTTGGCTCCCGCGGTGTGGTGCACGGTGGCACCGCCGATGAAGTCGTCGTAGTCGGGGTCCTGGCACCGGATGGACTCGTCGGCACCCCACTGCTGGCGGCTGATGACCTTGGGGCCGCCGCTGTCGAGCGGGCTCGCGATGTCGCCGAGCGTTGCGTCGCCGGGGCCGCTGCCCGGTTCGATGAGGACGGCCGTGACGTCGTCGGCGCCGGCGCGTGCCGGCTGCTGCCGCAACGGCGTGTTGACGGCGGCGGGGGTGTAACCGAGCGGTGCGGCACCTCCGGCGGCGGGTGCCGGTGCGGGAGCGGGGGCTTCGGGTGCCGGTGCGGGAGCGGGAACTGCAGCGGGTGCACCGGCCGCAGCGGGCGTCGAGGTGGGCGTCAGGATCTGGATCGCCTTCGTCAGCCCGACGTAGACGGGTTCGGTGGCGACCTTGCCGTCCGACGCCGTCTTGTCCGTGCGCCGCGTGTCGATCATGTCGGGGGACACCCACTGTCCCCACGTTCCGTCGGCCTGCAGCGCGCGGACCTTCGACTCCGCGGACGCGAGGGTCTCGGAGGTGAGGGCCACCATGCTGAACGGGGTGTCGCGGGACAGTTCCTTGACGATCGCGCCGGGCTGCTGATCGGCCGGGGGCAGGATCGCGGGGTCGGAGACGTCGCCCGGGGCGGGGAGTTTCAGCGGGATCTGCAGGTTCGGGATCTGGATTCCGCCGGGGAGCTGCACATTGCTGGGGATGTGGAGGTACGGCGGGATCTTCAGGTTCCGCAGATCGCCGATGTTGACGTCGGGCAGGTTCAGCCCGGTCAGTTCCTTCAGCGGAATCACGATGTCCGGGATCTGCGACAGCACGACCTGCGCGATCTCGGTGGACACTGCGGAGTTGGAGGTTTCGTTCGTGGATTTGACGTCGGAGGGTGCGCTACTGATGCCGTAGACCGCAACGGGACTTGCGACAGCCAGAGCGGCGACAGCCCCGAGGACAATCGAGGGCTTCGGTCGACGGTGCGGCAAGGGGGACTCTCCTCAGTTGTAGTTTCCTGCGAGCGACCTCGCGTGTCTGCAACTCGTGATGCTCGTGTGACTGAAGAGACTGTTGTTGCTAACTCCAACCACTCTTGCCACACTAGTCACACAGGTCCATAACGCTCAACCTTACATTGAGACTTTATCCCGAATTTCTCGGACCCGCTGAGACGAGGTGCACGCCCCGTCTCGGCGCTCGTTGTTCAGCGATGAGGAGTGCAGTGATGGCGAAGACCGAATTCGGGGTTCGTGCAGGTAGACCTGCCTGGACCCGCAGGAGGCGGTACATCGCGGGCCCTCCCACCCCGCGCGGATTCAGGGCCAAGCTTCTGCGCGCGTCGGCGCTCGGCATCGCACCCGTCCTCGTCATCGGCGCCGTCACCGGCGTCGTCGTGCAACTGCGCTCCTCCGGCCAGGACGTCCGGGAAACCGTCGCCTCCGACACGCCGTTCACGCTCTCCGGGCACGGCAACGGCCACGGCCGCGGGATGGGCCAGTGGGGCGCCTACGGATACGCGAAGGATCAGGGGTGGGCGGCCGAGCGCATCCTCGGCCACTACTACGGCGGCACCACGCTCGGGACCCTCGCCGACGCACAGATCAGCGTCCGGCTGCAGGCACGTGACGATCAGCCGCTCGACGTCTACTCGGACGCCGGCGCCGTCGTCGCCGGCAAACCCGTCGGACCGGGGGAGGCCGTCCACCTCACGCCGACCGCCGACGGCGGCGCCAACGTCGTGGTCACCCGCGGATGTGCCGGCGAGGTCCTGTGGCAGGACGCCACCGACCACCCGTGGGTGGACCCGGTCGACCTCGCCCCGGACCGTCCCGCCAACGAGCACCTCAAGCTGTGCGCCGGTGACACCCCCTACCGCGGCGCCCTCGGGGTCGCGCTCGACGGTGCCGCCGTGCGCACCGTCAACGTCCTCGACATGGACGACTACCTCCTCGGTGTCGTGCCCGCCGAGGCGAAGGCCGGCTGGGCCGACACCGGTGGGGCCGAAGCGCTTCGGGCGCAGGCCGTCGCGGCCCGCTCCTACGCCGCCGCCGAGAACCGGGAAGAGTGGGCGAAGACCTGCGACACCCAGAGCTGCCAGGTGTACGGGGGTTCCGCGAAGGAAGACCCGCGGACCACCGACGCCGTCCGTTCCACCAAGGGCATGATCCTGACGAAGGACAACAAGCCCGTCGCCGCCGAATTCTCGTCGTCCACAGGCGGATACACCGCGGGCGGCGAGTTCCCGGCCGTCGAGGACCAGGGCGACACCGTGTCACCGAACCACGACTGGACGGTGACCCTCACCGCGGGCGACATCGCGTCCGCATTCAACGTCGGAGACCTCGAATCGTTCGAGGTGGTCACCCGCAACAACTTCGGGGTCGACGGCGGGCGCGTCACCGGTGTGAAGGTGGTCGGATCGTCGGGCACCGCCGAGGCGACGGGCGCCGAGGCGCGGTCGAAGCTGAAGCTCAAGTCCGACTGGTTCACGGTCGGTGAGGGGCTCGGCGTCCCCGCGCCGCCCGCCGCTCCCGAACCCGAGTCCACCCTCGCGTCCGCGGGTGAGGACGAGGACACCGTCGGCACCACCGAGGGTTCGCCGATCGCCGAGAAGTACAAGGAACTCGGCGGCGTCAACAGCACGCTGGGAGCGCCGATCGGTCCCGAGTTGATGCTGCCGTCGGAGGCGGGGAAGTTCCGGATGTACACCAACGGAACCATCATCTGGACCAAGAAGCTGGGTGCACAGGTGATCGACGCCAGCGTGCTGCGCGAGTGGTTACCGACGGGCGGCAGTTAGGCCGGGCAGCGAGGACCGGTTCCCTCGAGCACCGCGAGCATCCCGTCGACGGACTCGCCCCAGCCGAAGTCCTCGGCCCGCCTGCGGGCCGACGCCCGGCGCGTACGCGAGGGGATCGCGAGAATGCCGCTGACCGCTTCGGCGAACGCGGGACCGCGGTCCCGGGCCAGGGCGCCGCAGCCGGGTGTGATGATCTCGGCGAGCGCCGACGACTGTGACGCGACCACCGGGGTCCCCGCCGCCAGCGACTCGAGCGCCGACAGGCAGAACGTCTCGTGCGGTCCGGGCGCCAGCGACACGTCCGCCGACGCGAACAGCGACGCCAGGCGGCCCTTGTCGCTGATGAACCCGGTGAAGTGCACGGGGAGCCCCCGGGCCCGGTACTGCAGCGCCTCGCGCCGCGGACCGTCCCCGGCGATGACCAGCCGGGCGTCGTGACCCTGCCGCCGCAACAGCCGGACGGCGTCGACGCTCCGTTCCACCTGCTTCTCCACCGACAGCCGGCCGCAGTGCAGAAGGAAACGCTGCGCCGGGTCGGCGAACGAGTCGCGCATCACCTGGTCGTGTTTGCCGGGGTGGAACATCGTCAGGTCCACACCGAGCGGGACCCGGTGCAGGTTGGGGGCCCCGATGCGGGTGAACTCCTCGCTCGCGAAGTCCGTCGTGCAGACGACGGCGTCGTAGTTGCGGGCCATCCGGCGGTTCGCGACATCGGCCCAGCCGCGGGCCACGCGGCGCGGAGCGACTTGGCCGAGCAGCCGGTCGAGGCGTTCGTGTGAGACGACCACACTGCGCACCCCGCGGGCGCGGGCCCAGCCCCCGAAACCGCGCAGTGTGAGCCGGTCGGACACCTCCAGGACGTCGGGTCGCAGACCGCTGACCACGTCGGCCACCCGCCGCGGATTGACCACGCGATAACCCCCGGTCGCGGGGATGGTGGGAGCCGACCGGGTGATCCGCAGGACCCCGCTCGGCAGCAGCTCCTCGCAGTCGCGCTGACCTGGGACGACGAGGATCACCTCGTGTCCGCGTTCGACGTAGCCCTGACCCCAGTTGTGGAGGGCGGTGCGGAGCCCACCGGACCGCGGTCCGTAGAAGTTCGCCAGCTGGACGATGCGCACCCGCTCATCAAGCGCGATCGCCGCGTCGGCGGGAACAACGAGGTCTGCAGAACCGGTGAATACAGGGAGAACTCCTCGTGCGTGCCGAGGGGGTGCTTGCCCCCCTTGGCCGCGCACGGGCGGCGGAGTCGCTTACCCTGGTTCATCGTGACCGCTGCAACCCCAGAGACAACCGCCCCTGGCCGGTACGACCTCATCGTCGTCGGCTCCGGATTTTTCGGACTGACCGTCGCCGAGCGTGCAGCAACACAGCTGGGTAAGCGTGTGCTGGTGCTCGACCGTCGTCATCACCTGGGCGGAAACGCCTATTCGGAGGCCGAGCCCGAGACCGGCATCGAGATCCACAAGTACGGTGCGCACCTGTTCCACACCTCGAACAAGAGGGTGTGGGACTACGTCACCCAGTTCACCGAATTCACGAACTACCAGCACCGGGTGTTCGCGCTGCACAAGGGGCAGGCGTACCAGTTCCCGATGGGGCTGGGCCTGGTGTCGCAGTTCTTCGGGCGCTACTTCACCCCGGACGAGGCGCGGAAGCTGATCGCCGAGCAGTCCAGCGAGATCGACTCCGCATCTGCGTCCAACCTGGAGGAGAAGGCGATCTCCCTGATCGGGCGGCCGCTGTACGAGGCGTTCGTGCGCGACTACACCGCCAAACAGTGGCAGACGGACCCCAAGAACCTGCCCGCGGGCAACATCACCCGCCTGCCGGTGCGGTACACGTTCGACAACCGCTACTTCAACGACACGTACGAGGGCCTGCCCGTCGACGGCTACACCGCGTGGCTCGAGAACATGGCGAAGGACCCGAAGATCGAGGTCCGGCTCGAGACCGACTGGTTCGACGTCCGCGACGACCTGCGCGCCGAGAGCCCCGACGCCCCCGTCGTCTACACCGGCCCCCTCGACCGCTACTTCGACTACTCCGAGGGCGAGCTGGGCTGGCGCACCCTCGACTTCGAGACCGAGGTGCTGGAGACCGGTGACTTCCAGGGAACCCCGGTCATGAACTACAACGACGCCGACGTGCCCTTCACCCGGATCCACGAGTTCCGCCACTTCCACCCGGAGCGGGACTACCCGAAGGACAAGACGGTCATCATGCGGGAGTTCTCGCGGTTCGCGGAGAGCAAGGACGAGCCGTACTACCCGATCAACACCCCAGACGACCGCGCGATGCTCGCCGCCTACCGCGACCGCGCGAAGGAGGAGATGGCGTCGAACAAGGTTCTGTTCGGTGGCCGCCTCGGCACCTACCAGTACCTGGACATGCACATGGCGATCGCCAGCGCGCTGTCGATGTTCGACAACTCCCTGCGTCCGCACTTCGAATCCGGTGCGGCCCTCGTGGGGGATGCCGAATGAGCGCCCGACATCTGCTCGAATCCGAGAAGGTCACCGAGGACGCCCCGTTACTCGGCAAGTCGCTGCTGCAGCGGGTGATCCTGCCGCGCGCCGGTGAGCCGCTCGACGTCCGCACCCTCTACCTGGAGGAGGCGAAGACCAACAGCCGCCGCGCGCATTCGCTGTCGCGCACCTCGCTGTCGGTCGGCGCCGAGGCGGAGGCGTCGTTCTGCACCTACTTCAACGCGTTCCCGGCCAGCTACTGGCGGCGGTGGAGCACCCTGAACTCGGTGGTGCTGCGTCTCGAGCTGTCGGGGCACTGCCGCATCGACGTGTACCGCTCGAAGGCCGACTCGTCGCGGATCCACGTCGAGGGCCGCGAGTTCCAGGACGGTGACGCCGCGCTGGAGTTCGAGATCGAACTCGCCCCGTTCGAGGACGGCGGCTGGATCTGGTTCGACATCACGACCGACACCGAGGTCGTCCTGGAGAGCGCCGGCTGGTACGCACCGGTCGACGCCCCCGGTGAGGCCACCGTCGCCGTCGGCATCCCCACGTTCAACCGGCCCACCGACTGCGTCAAGGCGCTGACGGCGCTGGCGTCCGACGAACTCGTCATGGACGTCGTCAAGGCCGTCATCATCCCGGACCAGGGCACCCGCAAGGTCAAGGACGAACCCGGCTTCACAGAGGCCGCCGAAGCGCTCGGCGACCGGCTGGCCATCCACGACCAGGCGAATCTCGGCGGGTCCGGCGGCTACAGCCGGATCATGTACGAGGCGCTGAAGACCACCGACTGCCAGCACATCCTGTTCATGGACGACGACATCGAGATCGAGCCCGACTCGATCCTGCGCGCGCTGGCGATGTCGCGGTTCGCGAAGACGCCGATGCTCGTCGGCGGGCAGATGCTGAACCTCCAGGAGCGCAGTCACCTGCACTCGATGGGCGAGGTCGTCGACCGGTCCATCTTCATGTGGACGGCCGCCCCGAACGTCGAGTACGACCACGACTTCTCCCGCTACCCGCTCAGCGACCGCGAGAACTCGCGTCTGCTGCACCGCCGGATCGACGTCGACTACAACGGCTGGTGGATGTGCATGATCCCGCGGCAGGCCGCCGAGGAACTCGGTCAGCCACTGCCGCTGTTCATCAAATGGGACGACGCCGAATACGGCCTGCGTGCCCGCGATGCCGGTTACCCGACCGTCACCATGCCCGGCGCGGCGATCTGGCACATGGCGTGGAGCGACAAGGACGACGCCATCGACTGGCAGGCGTACTTCCACCTGCGGAACCGGCTCGTCGTCGCGTCCCTGCACATGCCGGGCAACGGCCGCGGCCTCGTGATCAACACGGTCAAGGCCACGATCAAGCACCTGCTGTGCCTCGAATACTCGACCGTCGCGATCCAGAACCAGGCCATCGCCGACTTCCTGCAGGGCCCCGAGCACATCTTCGAACTGCTCCCCACCGCGCTCGGCAACGTCCACGCGATGCGCAAGGAGTACCCGGACGCGGTGGTCCTGCCGTCGTCGACGAGCCTGCCGCTGCCCTCGGGTGAGGAAGTCGGTGCGGTCGGCCTGCCCACGAACCCGCTCGCGAAGATCGTGCGCCTCGGCAAGGGCCTGATCCACAACGTCAAGCCCGCGCACGAGCAGCACCACGAGCGTCCCCAGCTCAACGTGCCCACCATCGACGCGCGGTGGTTCCTGCTGTCCCAGGTGGACGGCGTCACCGTCACCACCGCGGACGGGCGGGGAGTGGTCTACCGCAAGCGCAACCCCAAGCTGGCGCTCGCGCTGCTGAAGGAAGCGATCCGGCTGCGCCGCGAACTGGCCCAGCGGTTCCCCGAACTCAAGCGCGAGTACCAGGACGCCGTTCCTGCCCTGACCAGCAAGGAGAGGTGGGAACGTGTCTTCGGCATCAAGTGAGGTCCAGATCCTGCAGGCCGTCCAGTCGACGATCGCGAGCCGTCCCGGCGTCGTCTCGACGGCACGGGGTATGTCCCATTTCGGTGAGCACGCCCTCGGGTGGGTGGCCGTCGCCGGCATCGGCGCGGCACTCGACAAGCCTCGTCGCCGGCAATGGGCGGGAGTCGCGGTGGGTGCCGTCGGCGCCCACGCCGCGTCGATCGTGATCAAACGCATCGTCCGCCGCCCCCGGCCGAACGACCCGTCGATCCAGGTCAACGTGTCGACGCCCAGCAAATTGAGCTTCCCGTCGTCGCACGCGACGTCCACGACAGCAGCTGCCGTGCTGCTCGGCCGCCTCACCGGGCTACCCTTGCCTGCGTTGTTGGTACCGCCGATGCTGCTCTCCCGGCTCGTTCTGGGAGTGCACTACCCGACCGATGTGCTCGCCGGATCTGCCCTGGGGGCCGCCTCTGCGGTCGCGGTGCTGAAGGCCGAGCAGAAGTTTGGAGAGAAATGAGCGAGGAACCGGCCGTCGTCACCGGACCCCCGACATCCCTGGCGGCAGGCATCGTCAAGGCCGTTCGCCCGCGTCAGTGGGTCAAGAACGTCCTGGTCCTCGCAGCTCCCGTCGCCGCGGGCACGGCGACGGAATCCGACGTCCTGCTTCCCGTCGCACTCGCCTTCGTGGTGTTCTGCATGGCAGCGTCCGGCATCTACCTCGTCAACGACGCGATGGATGTCGAGGCCGACCGCGCGCACCCCACCAAGCGATTCCGCCCCATCGCGGCCGGTGTGCTGCCCGTCAACCTGGCCTACGGCATGGCGGTCGTGCTGCTCGGTGCGTCGATCGCCCTGTCGTTCCTCGCCAATTGGCAGCTGGCGGTGGTGATGGCCGTCTACATCGGCATCCAGCTCGCGTACTGCTTCGGTCTCAAACACCAGGCCGTCCTCGACATCTGCATCGTCTCGTCCGGGTTCCTGCTGCGCGCCATCGCAGGCGGTGTCGCCGCCGAGATCGCACTGTCGCAATGGTTCCTGCTGGTCATGGCATTCGGTTCGCTGTTCATGGCGGCCGGTAAGCGGTACGCCGAACTGCAGCTCGCCGAGCGCACCGGCGCGAAGATCCGCAAGTCCCTCGAGAACTACACCACGACGTACCTGCGTTTCGTCTGGACGCTCAGCGCCACCGCGGTCGTGCTCTGCTACGGACTGTGGGCGTTCCAGCAGGACGACCTGAAGGCCACCAACTGGTACGCCATCTCCATGGTGCCGTTCACCATCGCGATCCTGCGTTACGCCGTGGACGTCGACGGTGGCGAGGCGGGGGAGCCCGAGGAGATTGCGCTGGGCGACCGCGTGCTCCAACTCCTCGCGATTGCCTGGATCGGAGTGGTGGGTGTCGCTGTCTACCTCGTCTGACTTGGTAGGAGGCGCCGAGGACTCGGACGCCGCCGCGGAGCGGACCACCGAACGCCACCGGAAGGCCATCCTCTCGAGGGTGGTCTTCCTCGGGGGTGTGGCTGTCTCGGCTCTCCTGATGTTCTGGGGTGCCTGGGAACGGCGATGGATTGCCGACGACGGCCTGATCGTGCTGCGCACGGTCCGTAACCTCCTCGCAGGCAACGGTCCCGTCTTCAACTCGGGCGAGCGTGTCGAGGCCAACACCAGCACTGCGTGGACGTACATCGTCTACGCGTTCAGCTGGCTCTCCCAGGCCCGGCTCGAATACGTCGTCCTGACGATCGCGCTGATCCTGTCCACGGCGGCGATCGTGCTCGCCATGTTCGGCACCGCGCGCCTGTACCGCGGTGGGTCCTTCGCCGGCGGCGGCACGCTGTTCCTGATGCCCGCCGGTGTGCTCGTCTACATCGCGGTGCCCCCGGCCCGCGACTTCGCGACGTCGGGTCTCGAAAGCTGCCTCGTCATCTTCTGGATCGCGCTGCTCTGGCTGCTGCTGGTCCGATGGAGTCAGGCGACCACCCCGTCCACCACTTCGGTGCTCGTGCTCTCGTTCGTCGCGGGCATGGGGCCCCTCGTGCGTCCCGAACTGGCGATCCTGGGTGTGCTGTCGCTGGCCATGATCTTCCTCGCGCCCGGTCTCACCTGGGGGGTGCGTGTGGCGATGGTGTTCGTAGCCGGCATCGTTCCGGTGGGCTACCAGATCTGGCGCATGGGCTACTACGCCCTCCCGTACCCCAACACCGCGGTGTCGAAGGACGCCGGCGGCGCCAAGTGGTCGCAGGGTTTCGCCTACCTCTGGAATCTGCTCGGCCCGTACCTCCTGTGGCTGCCGCTGGTCTTCCTTTTCGCCGGCGCCGTGATCGCCTGGCGGGGCCGGGACAAGTTCATCGGAGATGGTGTTCGTCACACCGAGGGGAATCGGCTGACGCGTCAGCGCGGATGGCTGCGGACGCAGAATGCCGTCGTCGTCTTCATTCTCGCGAGCGGGCTGATCCTCGGTCTGTACTCGTTGCGCGTCGGCGGCGACTTCATGCACGGCCGCGTTCTTCTCCCCGTTCTGTTCTGTTTCATCGTTCCCGTCGCCGTAATTCCGGTGCGAATTCCGGACCGGGCCGCGTGGGGGCGTAATAGGGAATCGTCGATTTTCCTCGCAATGGCTTCTCTGTGGGTCGGCACCGTCGTGTGGGCATTTTTCGCGTCGAACACGACGGGAATGCCGGAGGGTGTCGTTATCGGACGGTCCGGAATTGTCGACGAACGCGCCTTCTACGTTCTCAACACCGGTCATGCGCACCCGATTCGCGCGGACGATTATCTGGACTACCCGCGGATGCGCGCCATGGTCCAGACCATCTCGGACACCCCCGACGGCGGCCTGCTCATCCCGTCCGCCGATTACACGTACTGGTTCGTCGTTCCTCCGCCCCTTCCGATCCCGGACGGCGGCGCAGGCCACACCGTGTACTTCCTGAACCTCGGCATGACGAGCATGAACGTCGGCCTCGACGTGCGGGTGCTTGACCAGATGGGTCTCGCCTACCCGCTTGCGGCGCACACCGAGCGGTTGGACGACGGCCGTATCGGGCACGACAAGGCCCTCTACCCCGACTGGGTCGTGGTGGACACGGGAATGATCGACAAGCACCCGTGGATGCCCGGATTCCTCGACGAGGAATGGGTGACCGAGGCGCGGGTCGCGCTCACGTGCCCCGAGACACAGGACCTGCTGACGTCGTACCGGTCCGAACTGACGTGGCCGCGATTCAAGCAGAATTTCAAGGATGCGCTGCATTTCGCGAGTTATCGATTCGAGCGAGTGCCCGCATATGAAATTCAGCGGTGCAATCTCGAGCCACCGTTCCCGGAACCGGCCAAATAGGGCGAACCGGGCGGTGCGTGTGTCACCGGGGCGTCCCGGGCAGATCTCGATGTCGGAACATCAGATCTCGTTTGTGTAACGCTGGAACTGTCGGCGACGATGTACGTCGATGATGAGTCATCGGTGACGGTGGTCTGGAAGTTCCCTGAAAAACGCTCCGTGAGCGTTTGTCAGGGAAGTTCGTGTGACATACAGTCCACCAAGCGCAGTGTGACTTGGAAGAGGTCCGCTGCCGACCCGGTTTCAACGCCCGGGCCGGCAGGTCGCCTGTTCCCCGACGGAATCCGCCGGAGCCGCCCAGTGGCGGAGTCCGCAGACGAAGAGAGTGAGCAGTATTCATGCGTTTTGCCAGACCGAGGTTGTCTCAGCGCCTCAAGCAGCGTGCGATGGCCATCGGTGCCGTCGCACTGGTACTGCCTGTGGGCGCAGGAATCGCTGGTGGAGCCGCCGCCGCAGCAGCACCGACGCACGCGGGTCCCGCCAAGACCGCGCCGGCCGGTGGCTACGAGGAACTGTGGGTTCCCTCTTCCATGGGACCGATCAAGGTCCAGGTCCAGTGGGCAGCTCGCGGCGGTAGCGCCGCGCTGTACCTGCTCGACGGACTGCGCGCCCGCAACGACCGCAACGCGTGGAGCTTCGAGACCAACGCGTTCGACCAGTACCGCAATGACAACGTGACCCTGGTCATGCCCGTCGGCGGCGAGTCCAGCTTCTACTCCGACTGGTACTCGGCGAGCAACTTCAACGGTCAGCCCGTCACGTACAAGTGGGAGACGTTCCTGACCAAGGAACTGCCCGACTTCCTCGCCAACTACGGCGTCTCGCGCACCAACAACGCCGTCCTCGGCCTGTCGATGGGTGGCAGTGCCGCCCTGACCCTCGCCGCGTACCACCGCGACCAGTTCAAGTTCGCCGGTTCGCTGTCCGGTTACCTGAACATCTCGGCTCCCGGCATGCGTGAGGCGATCCGCGTCGCGATGATCGACGCCGGCCGCTACAACGTCGACGCGATGTGGGGCCCGCCGTGGAACCCGGCGTGGCTGCGTAACGACCCGTTCGTGTTCGCCCCGCGCCTGAACGGTCTGTCGATGTTCATCTCGGCTGCCAGCGGTCTGCCCGGCGAGTTCGACCACCCGCGCGCTCCGATCGACTACTACAACACCGCGAACGGCATGGGCCTCGAGGCTCTCGCCCTGGCCAACACCCGCGCCTTCCAGGTGCGTCTGGCCACCCTCGGTGTCCCGGCCACCTTCGACTTCCCCGCCAACGGCACGCACTCGTGGCCGTACTGGGGTGCCGAGCTGTGGAAGGCCCGCGGCCAGATTCTGGACACACTGGGCGCCTGGTGATCTGACACCACTCCCGTGACGAATGCCGCCCCGCCGATCCGGCGGGGCGGCACTCGTGCGCTCCGGGGTGCCCGCGCCCCGGCCGGGTACGTGAGGGAAAACCCAGGATTCCCTTCCCCGGGAGTGCACAACGGAACGTTTTGTCAGTAAGGTGATCCCGTCGAGACGCCACCCGCGCAGCGAGCGCTGCGCGGGTGGCGTCTGTACGTGAGATTTTCACGAGAGTTATCGAGAGGTTGCCGCGGCCGCGGCGCGAGACGGATCAAGCGGAGGGAAGACGAGTTCATGCGAGTTGGGGGTTCGACGAGAACAAGCGGATGGGCCAGGCGTACCGCCGCCGCAATTGCTCTGGCGGTCGCACTGCCACTGGGCGTGACCATGGTGGGCGGCGGCGCAACGGCATCCGCAGCCTTCGACCCCGCCGCACAGGACTTCTGGGTCGACTCCGCCATGGGACCGATCAAGAGCCGCATCTGGCGTGCCGCCGACGGCAACACCAACCGGGTCGTCTACCTGCTCGACGGTCTGCGCGCGCAGGACGACCTGAGCGGCTGGGAGGTCAACACCGACGCGGGCCCGTTCCTCGCCTCGCAGAACATCAACGTCGTCCAGCCGGTCGGCGGGCAGTCCAGCTTCTACTCCGACTGGATTTCGAACTCGAACCTCAACGGCCAGAAGACGCCGTACAAGTGGGAGACGTTCCTCACTCAGGAACTGCGCGACGCATTGGCGAACCGCCTCGGGTTCCAGTCCACCCGTAACGGCGTCATCGGCCTGTCGATGGGTGGCAGCGCCGCCCTGACCCTCGCCGCCTACCACCCCGAGCAGTTCAACTACGCGGGCTCGCTGTCCGGTTACCTGAACATCTCGGCTCCCGGCATGCGTGAGGCGATCCGCATCGCGATGCTCGACGCCGGCCGCTACAACGTCGACGCGATGTGGGGCCCGCCGTGGAACCCGGCGTGGCTGCGCAACGACCCGTTCGTGTTCGCGAACAAGCTTCGCGACAACAACACCCGCCTGTGGGTGTCGGCGGCCAACGGCATCCCCGCCCCCGGCGGAGCCGCACCGACCGGATTCATGGACGTCTTCAACGCCAGCACCGGTGCGAGCCTCGAGGCACTGTCGCTGGCGAACACCCGTGCCTTCCAGGTCAAGATGGCGACCCTCGGCGCGAAGAACGTCACCTACAGCTTCCCGCCCCGCGGCATCCACACGTGGCGTTACTGGCAGCAGCAGATCCACGATCTGGCCGGCGACCTCGGCAACACGATCGGGTAGCTCGGAAGTAACAATTGCACCAGCTGTAACAGCGCGGCACTCCCACTCGTCTGTCGTTTGCGTGTAGAAAGAACCGGAACGCGAGGCCGTGCTCCGTGTTGGCCTCGACGCGCAGAGAGAGAGTGAACGTCATGCGAGTAGGCCTGTTCAAGGCAGAACGTCAGCGTTCGTCGGCCGGAAATGTTCGAAGGCGGACGCTGGCCTCGCTTGCCGCTGTGCTCGTGGTGCCGGTGGCGGTCGGGTTCGCCCAGACCGCCACCGTCTCGGCTGCGCCCGTCGCCGCGCAGGCTCCGGTGGCCACGCAGGCCCCGGGCGGCGCGACGATCCATCACGTCGACTGGCTCACCGACCGTCGCGTGGCGATCTGGATCAACTCCCCGTCGATGGGTGTGCCCATCCAGGTGCAGATGCTGCTTGCACGGGACTGGAACTCGAAGCCCACCGAGAAGTTCCCGTCTGTCTACATGCTCGACGGTCTCCGCGCGCAGGACAACGAGAACGGCTGGACGCTCGAGACCGACGCCGAATCGTTCTTCGCCGACAAGAACATCAACGTCGTCCTCCCGGTCGGCGGCCAGTCCAGCTTCTACTCCGACTGGGTGGCCCAGGACAACGGTCAGAACTACCAGTGGGAGACGTTCCTCACGAAGGAACTGCCCCCGATCCTCGAAAGCGACTGGCGCACCACGCAGACCCGCGGCGTCATCGGACTCTCGATGGGCGGCACGTCCGCGATGTTCCTCGCGGCCCGCAACCAGGGATTCTTCAAATTCGCCGCGTCGCTGTCGGGCATGCTCACCACCACCGCGCTCGGCATGCCGCAGGCCGTTGCGTACGCGATGAGCGACGCGGGTGGATTCGACGCGGACGCGATGTGGGGTCCCCCGACCAGCGCGGCGTGGGAGGAACACGACCCCTACCTGCTGGCCGACAAGCTCAAGGGCGTCAGCCTGTACATCTCCAGCGGTAGCGGAACCACGGGCCCGTACGACCAGCCGTCCGGAATCCCCGGCGTCAGCACCAATTACGCGGGGATGGGCCTCGAGATCCTGTCGCGGCTCACGTCCCAGACCTTCGCGACCAAGCTGAACAAGCTGGGCATCCCGGCCCAGGTCAACTACCGGCCGTCCGGCACGCACTCGTGGCCGTACTGGCAGTTCGAGCTCCACCAGCTGTGGCCGCAGCTCGCCAGCGCCGTCGACGTCGAACCCGACAAGCCGGTATGCGCCACAGGCGGTTCCATCGCCGGGGTGGCCGGCGCGAACCCGTGGATCGGCGACTGCCTCACCCCCGAGTACAGCCTCGCTGGCGGCACGGTCCAGGACTTCCGCAACGGCCGGATCTTCGCCAAGTCCGACACCGGCGCGCAGCCGGTGGCCGGCGCCATCGGCGGCGTCTACCAGGCGACCGGTGGTCCGGGTGGGCCGCTCGGCTACCCGACGACGCCCGAACTGGCCACCCCCGACGGTCGCGGTCGCTTCAACCACTTCGAGCACGGGTCCGTGTACTGGTCGCCGCAGACCGGGGCACACGCCGTTCGCGGCGCGATCCGCGACGAGTGGGCACGTCAGGGCTGGGAAGGCGGACCGCTCGGATACCCGGTGGCCGAGGAAGTTCCCACGCCCGGCAAGGACGGCGCGGTGCAGGGCTTCGAGATCGGCGCCATGTACTTCAGTCCGGCGAACGGCACCCACCGCGTGCAGGGAATGATCATGGGCAAGTACGCCGAACTCGGTTACGAGGGCGGGTGGCTCGGATTCCCGAAGACCAGCGAGATCGCGGTCAAGGACGGCGGCCGGTTCAACCAGTTCGAGGGCGGCAACATCTACTGGAGCCCGCTGTCGGGTGCGTGGGCCGTGGAGAACGGACCGATCTTCGACGCCTGGAAGAGCGCCGGCTACGAGGGCGGTCGACTCGGCTTCCCGATCAGCGACAAATTCGCCATCCCCGGCGGAGTTCAGCAGAACTTCCAGACCGGTTACGTCACAGTGATCGACAACAAGGCCGAGATTCACTGATGGCCGGACCGCACTAGAAATCTCACGCGCAGCGGGCGGGGCCGGGTCCGGCGGACCAGGCTTCCGCCCGATCTGCGTCTGTACCCTGTCGAGAGACAACGACTTGGAAAGCAAGGACGGAAATAGATGCCGCAGCACTCACGTATCAGCACCACCTTCCGACGGGCGATCGCCGTAGGCGCGCTCGCCGTCGCAGCAAGCGGATTGTTGGTCGGGTGCGGCAGCGACGATTCCACGGCGACGTCGAACCCGTCCACCAGTGCCGCGACGTCGGCTGCGGCGTCCAGTTCCGCCGAGAGTTCGGCGTCCGCCGCGCCCAGCGCGAGCGCCTCGGCTTCGGCCTCCGCGCCGGTGACGAGCCCGGGTGAGGCGGCGACCGCGCCGCCGCAGCAGCCCGAGGAAGTTCCGGGTGATTTTCCCGGCCCCGCCGAGGTCCCGGTCAGCGCCGAAGGCCAGAAGTTCCTCGACGCGCTGAAGAGCAAGGGCATCGAGCCGGCCGCTGACGGCACCATGGCCGTGAGCACCGCCGACTTCATCTGCCAGGCCAAGGCCGAAGGCAAGAGCGACGCCGAAGCGATGGTGTTCGTCACAGCGATGGTCGGCACCGAGGCGTCGGCTGCGGGTCAGGAACTGACCCAGGAGCAGGCGACGGCCAACGCCCAGACCTACATGGATGTCGCCCACGCGACCTACTGCAAGTAGACGCCGATGTCGTTGACCGGAACGCGGAAGAAGAAGAGCAGCCTCCTGCGCAAGCTGATGGTGCTGATCGTGATCCTGCTGGTGATTCTCGTCGCAGTGATCGCGCTCTGGTATCTCCTCGCAGGGCGGCTGCCCAAGCCGATCCCGACCCCGCCCGGTCCCGAGCGTCCCAACGCCCAGCCGGCCAGCTGTCCCGACGTCCAGGTGGTGGTCGTCCCGGGCACGTGGGAGTCCAGCGCCGCCGACGACCCGTACAACCCGACGGCCAACCCGGCGTCGCTGATGCTCAACGTGTCGCGGCCGCTGCAGGAGCAGTTCGAGCCGTCGCGCGCCGACGTGTACACGGTTCCGTACGTCGCACAGTTCTCCAACCCGGTCGCCTTCCCGCCGGACGGGCAGCAGTCGTACAACAACAGCCGCGGCGCGGGCACGGCCGCCACCAACGACATCCTGATCCGTCGTCACGCCGAGTGCCCGCTGACCAGCTTCCTGCTCACCGGCTTCTCGCAGGGCGCGGTCATCGCCGGCGACGTTGCGTCGAGTATCGGCGCAGGTGACGGTCCTGTTCCGTCGGATCTCGTACTGGGTGTCGGGCTCATCGCCGACGGTCGCCGCGACCCGGCCGCCGCCACGAATATCGGGCAGCCGGTCGCCGGTGTCGGAGCCGAACTGTCGCTGGCCGGTCTGCAGATCCCGGGAATCACGATGACCGGTCCCCGCCCCGGCGGTTTCGGTGATCTCACCGACCGGGCGGTCGAGATCTGCGCCCCGTCGGACGGAATCTGCGACGCCCCGGCGCAGGCGTTGAAACCGAGCAACTGGATCGGAAGCGGTCTGCGTCTGCTCGAGTACAACAACAACCCCGTCCACGCGCTGTACAACTCGTACGTCGTCGACGACTCCGGCACGACGGCCACGCAGTGGATCGCCGGATGGGCTGCCGAGAAGATCGAGGCCGCCCCGGCCCCGGCACACAGTTGATTTTGTGGCGGATGGGTTCACCGTGGTCGGTGAGCCGTGAAACGTCCCAAACAGATAGGCGAGACGCGTACTGGCCGGTAGTGTGCGTTTCTCGGCACCGGTAGAGTGCTGCACTGTTGCGGCATCACCGGTGCCCGACCCCACCGATGTTCACGTCCTGAAACGCGGGCGTTTCACCACAGGAGAAGCTATTCATGAGTTCCGACGCCAGCTCGTTGCGTAAGTTCCGATTCGCAGCAGGCGGAGAGGGCAACGCGGACGAGGGCGGCGCGCGTCGGTTCGTCAAGCTCGCGCAGAAGGCCGAGGAACTCGGGTTCGACAGCTTCATGATCCCCGACCACCTGGGGAACCAGGTGGGACCGATCGCCGCTCTCGGTGCACTCGCGATCGCCACGGACAAGATCCGGCTCGGCACCGCCGTCCTGGCCAACGGCTTCCGGCACCCGGCGATCCTCGCCAAGGACGCCGCCACCATCGACGTCCTGTCGGGTGGCCGCCTCGAACTCGGCATCGGCGCCGGCTGGATGAAGGAAGAGTTCGACAAGGGCGGCATCGACTACGAGCGCCCGGGCGTCCGGATCGCCAAGCTCGAGGAAACCCTGCAGATCCTCGACGTGCTGCTGCGCGGCCAGGAGTGCACCTTCGACGGCAAGTACTACCAGATCAAGGGCCTGACCGGCAGCCCGCGACCGCGGCAGGGCCCGCGTCCCCCGATCGCCGTCGGCGGCGGCGGCCCCAAGATGCTGGCGCTCGCGGCCAAGTACGCCGACATCATCTCCGTGGCGACGCCGACCAGCAAGGAAGGCAAGCTCCTGCTCTCGGGTGTCACGCTCGAGAAGACGATGGAGCGCGTCGACCGGATCCGGGAGGCTGCCGGTGACCGGTTCGACGACATCGAACTGAACTGGACGATCACCACCATCGTCATCACCGACGACCGTGAGCAGACCGCCGAGATGGCGCTCGCCGCACTCGATCAGGGCTTCCCGCCGAACATCGAGGTCGACACCAAACTGTCCGTCGAAGACATCCTGAGCTCGCCGTATCTCGCGATCGGAAGCTTCGAGGAGATCGCCGATCAGATACGTATGGTGCGAGAAAAGACGACAATGTCTTACGTCGGTGTGTTCCCCACACAGATGGATGCGTTCGCGCCGATCATCTCGCAACTGAAGGGCGAGTAGACGCAGCGTACCGAGGGCGGCGATGCCAATCTGTAACATATCGATGGTTTGGAATCGATGAACTTATTCGGGTGAGTGGCGTGTTACGTCGTTCCCCACGAGTTGTACAAGATCCGATTCGGCGAAGGAAGTCTGGGGCGCAGTCATGCCGGTGGCATGCCTGTGTGATCGCTTCGGAGGAGATGGAATGAACGCGAAGTTCGATGATTTTATCGACGAGAAGGGCCATATCAGGCTCGACTCGGGAAGCACGCTGGTCGACTACGTCCAGCGGCACACCCGGGAGAACTCGGACGAGCTGGCATACCGCTACATCGACTATTCGCGGGACAGAGACGGCGAAGCACAGGAGCTGACCTGGGAACAGTTCGGCCACCGCCTGCGCGCCGTCGCGGCTCGCCTCCAGCAGGTCACCAAGCCCGGCGACCGTGTCGCAGTCCTGGCGCCGCAGGGTCTCGACTACGTCATCTCCTTCTTCGCCGCCATCCACGCCGGAACGATTTCGGTGCCGCTGTTCGACCCCGACGAACCCGGCCACACCGACCGTCTGCACGCCGTCCTCGGTGACTGCACGCCTGCCGCCATCCTCACGGCCACCTCCTCCGCCGCGGGTGTTCGACAGTTCTTCCGGTCCCTCCCCGCCGCCCAGCGCCCCCGCATCATCGCCGTCGACGCCATCCCCGACAGCGTCGGCGAGTCCTGGGTGCGCCCCGAGATCGATCTCGACGACATCGCGTACCTGCAGTACACGTCCGGTTCCACCCGTGTGCCCGCCGGTGTGGAGATCACGCACCGCGCCGTCGGCACCAACGCGCTGCAGATGGTCGACTCCATCGAGCTCAACGAGAACTCGCGCGGCGTCACGTGGCTGCCGCTGTTCCACGACATGGGTCTGCTGACCGTCATCCTGCCCGCCCTGGGCGGCAAGTACATCACCATCATGAGCCCGCGCGCGTTCGTGCAGCGGCCGTACCGGTGGATCAAGGAACTGGCAGCGGTCTCCGACGGTGCGGGCACGTTCGCGGCCGCACCCAACTTCGCGTTCGAGCACGCGGCCGCCCGCGGTCTGCCGAAGAACGGTGAGAGCCTCGATCTGAGCAACGTGATCGGTCTCATCAACGGCAGCGAGCCGGTCACCACGTCGTCGATGCGCAAGTTCAACGAGGCGTTCGCGCCGTACGGCCTGCCGAAGACGGCGATCAAGCCCTCGTACGGCATGGCCGAGGCCACCCTGTTCGTGTCGTCCACCCGGCACTCGGACGAGGCCCGCGTCATCTACGTCGACCGCGACGAGCTCAACGCCGGTCGTGTCGTGAAGGTGGACCAGGACGCCGAGAACGCCATCCCGCAGGTGTCCTGCGGCTACGTCGCGCGCAGCCAGTGGGCCGCCATCGTCGATCCGGAGTCGCGGATCGAGCAGCCCGACGACCGGGTCGGAGAGATCTGGCTGCACGGCGAGAACATCGGCATCGGCTACTGGGGTCGCACCGACGAGACCGCCGAGACCTTCCACAACAAGCTGACCAACCGGCTCGCGGAGGGCAGCCACGCGGAGGGTACGCCCGAGGACGCCAACTGGATGCGGACCGGCGACTACGGCGTCTACATCGACGGCGAGCTGTTCATCACGGGCCGCGTCAAGGACCTCGTGATCGTCGACGGCCGCAACCACTACCCGCAGGACCTCGAGTACTCGGCGCAGGAGGCGAGCACCGCGCTCCGCCCCGGCTTCGTCGCCGCGTTCGCGGTCCCGGCCAACCAGCTGCCCGCCGTCGTGTTCGAGAACACACATTCGGGTCTGAACTACGACGCGGGCGACTCCTCCGAGCAGCTCGTGATCGTCGCCGAGCGTGCACCGGGTGCGGGCAAGGCCGACCCCCAGCCGATCGCCGACACGGTGCGGGCGGCGTTGTCGAGCAGGCACGGGGTCACCGCGCGCGACATCCTGCTGGTGCCCGCGGGCTCGATTCCTCGTACGTCGAGCGGCAAGATCGCCCGCCGCGCGTGCAAGGCGAGCTACATCGAAGGCACCCTGCGCGGCGGATACACGCAGACGGCCTTCCCCGATAGCGTTTCCGAATAGTCCACTTCCTGACGGGTAGCTTGGTGAGTTGATGGCTGAAAAAGATGATGACCGGGTCGGGGCGAGCGAAGCGACGGGGAATGTCACCGGCAGCACAGGTGACATGACGGTCGCGCAGCTACGCGAGTGGCTGCGTAACTGGATTGCCGACGCAACAGGGCAACCGGTCGGTCAGATCACCGACGACCGCCCGATGGAAGAGTTCGGTCTGTCGTCTCGCGACGCAGTCGCGCTCAGTGGCGAGATCGAGGAACTGGTCGGCGTCACGCTCACCGCGACCGTCGCCTACCAGCACCCCACCATCGCGTCGCTGGCCACCCGCATCATCGAGGGCGAACCCGAGCAGCTCGACGACTCGGCCGACGCCGCGTACTACGCGTCGGCGCCGACGTCGGATGCGCACGACATCGCGATCGTGGGCCTGGCTTCCCGTTTCCCCGGTGCGGGTAAGACTCCTGCCGAGATGTGGCAGATGCTCGCGGAGGGCCGCGACGGCATCTCCGACCTGCCCGAGGGTCGCTGGGAGGAGTTCACCTCCGACCCGCAGATCAAGGCGGCCGTCGAGAAGGCCAACACGCAGGGCGGCTACCTCGACGACGTGAAGACCTTCGATGCGGAGTTCTTCGCGATGTCTCCGCTGGAGGTCGCGAACGTCGACCCGCAGCAACGCCTCGCGATGGAACTGACGTGGGAGGCACTCGAGCACGCTCGCATCCCGGCCAGCGACCTCAAGGGTGAGCAGGTCGGTGTGTTCATCGGCAGCTCGGCCAACGACTACCAGTTGCTCGCGGTCAGCGACCCCGTCCACGCGCACCCGTATGCGCTGACCGGTACGTCGACGTCCATCGTCGCCAACCGGGTTTCGTACTTCTACGACTTCCGCGGGCCGTCGATCGCCCTCGACACGGCGTGCTCGTCGTCGCTCGTCGCGGTGCACCAGGCGGTCCGCTCGCTGCGGTCCGGTGAGTCGGATCTCGCGCTCGCCGGCGGCGTCAACATGCTCGTGGCGCCCCCCGCCACGCTGGGCTTCGACCAGCTGGGTGTGATGGCCCCCAACGGCCGCATCAAGGCGTTCTCCTCCGACGCCGACGGCATGATCCGCGCCGAGGGCGGCGGTCTCGTGGTCCTCAAGCGTCTCGAGGACGCCGAGCGTGACGGGGACGAGATCCTCGCCGTCATCGCCGGCAGCGCCGTCAACCAGGACGGCCGCTCCAACGGTCTCGCGGCCCCGAACCCGGATGCGCAGGCCGACGTCCTGCGCCACGCCTACCGGGACGCGGGCATCAACCCCGCCGGCGTCGACTACATCGAGGCGCACGGCACCGGCACCATCCTCGGCGACCCCATCGAGGCCGACGCGCTCGGACGCGTCGTCGGGCGTGGACGCGCCGACGACAAGCCCGCGTTGCTCGGCTCGGCCAAGACCAACTTCGGTCACCTCGAAGCCGCCGCGGGCGCCGCGGGCCTGATCAAGGTCGTGCTGTCGATGCAGGAAGACACCCTGCCGCCGACGCTGAACTTCGCCGGACCCAACCCGTACATCGCGTTCGACAAGGCGCACCTGCAGGTCATTCCCGAGGGTGCGGCGTGGCCGCGCTACACGGGCACGGCCGTCGCCGGTGTGTCCGGCTTCGGGTTCGGTGGCACCAACGCGCACGTCGTCGTGCGCGAGTACACCGGACCTGCCGCGGATGACGCGGCCGAGATCACCGAGCCCGCTGTTCCCGCCGAGGAATCGGTGGCCGAGGCCGTCGAGCAGACGGTCGTTCTCGCCGTGTCGGGTGCGCTGCCGTCGCGTCGTCGCCGTGCCGCCGCCGATCTGGCCGACTGGCTGGAGACCGAAGAGGGCAGCACCACTCCGCTCGCCGACGTCGCGCGCTCTCTCGCCCGCCGCAACCACGGCCGCTCGCGTGCCGTCGTCCTGGCGAAGACCCGCTCCGAGGCCGTTACCGGGCTCCGCGCCATCGCCGCCGGAAAGCCTGGGCAGGGTGTGTTCTCGGCGGATTCGCCGTCGTCGAAGGGTGCCGTCTGGGTCCTGTCGGGCTTCGGTTCGCAGCACCGCAAGATGGCCAAGCAGCTCTACCTGGAGAACCCGGTCTTCGCGGCCGCCATCGACGAGGTCGACGCGCTGATCGAGGACGAGGCCGGCTACTCCATGAAGGAGAAGTTCCTCGACGACGCGATCGACTACGACGTCGAGACCTCCCAGGTCGGCATCTTCACCATCCAGATCGGTCTGGCGGCCCTGCTGCGTCACCACGGCGCCCAGCCCGAGGCCGTGGTCGGACACTCGATGGGTGAGGCTGCCGCCGCGTACATCTCGGGTGGTCTGCCGCTCGAGGACGCGGTGCGGGTGATCTGCGCCCGGTCCCGCCTCATGGGAGAGGCCGAGGCCACGCTCGAGGGCGACGACATCCGTCTGATGGCGCTCGTCGAGTACAGCGCGTCCGAGATCGAGACCGTTCTCACCGACTTCCCGCACCTCGAGGTCTGCGTGTACGCGGCGCCGACGCACACCGTGATCGGTGGCCCCGAGCCCGAGGTCAACGCCATCGTCGCGCGCGCCGAGGGCGAGGAGAAGATGGCCCGCGTCCTCAAGACGAAGGGCGCCAGCCACACCTCCCAGGTCGATCCGCTGCTGGGCGAGCTGGCCGCGGAACTGGCGGGCATCGAGCCGACCAAGTTGAAGCTGGGCGTGTACTCGTCGGTCGACCAGGACACGTACTACCGCGCCGGCCACGAGCCGATCCACCGCGAGGAGTACTGGACCAAGGGTCTGCGCCACAGCGTGTACTTCACCAACGCCGTCCGCCTCGCCGTGGGCAGCGGGCACACCACGTTCGTGGAGCTGGCGCCCAACCCTGTAGCCCTGATGTCCGTCGCCGCCACCGTGTTCGACGCCGGTCTGCACGACATGCAGCTCATCCAGACGCTCAAGCGCAAGGAGGACGAGCCGCTCGGTGTTCTCGCAGCGCTCGCGCAGCTGTACGTGCACGGGCACGCCGTCGACCTGTCGTCGCTGCTCCCCGAGGGCGACTTCGCGTCCGTTCCGCGGACCGCGTGGATCCGCAAGCCGTACTGGGTGGAGACCCGCATCGATTCCAGCGGCAACACCCGCGTCCCCGGTGCGCACGTGTCGCTGCCCGACGGCCGCCACGTGTGGGAGGTCCAGGCAGGCGCGGTCACCGACCTGCCCGCACTGGTCACCGCCGCCGCGTCGCAGGTGCTGTCGGACGTGACGCTCGCCGCGTCCGTTCTGCACGCCCACGCTCCGGCGGAGGGCACGCTCACCACCACGCTCAACCCGCATCCGGGTGGCGCGTCGCTGCAGGTGCACGCGAAGAGCGGCCCGAGTTTCACGCTGCTGTTCGATGCCGCCGTCACGTCCGGTGCGGCGCTTCCCGAACCCGTCGTCGCGCCGCCGGTGCAGTCGACCTCCCCGGTGGAGGAGCTGCCCGAGGTCGTCGAGGACATCGGTGAGAAGTGGGACCCGAACGGTTCGCAGACCCTCGAGGATCGTCTGGCGCTGATCGTCGCCGAGTCCATGGGCTACGCCCCAGAAGACCTGCCCGCCGAGATCCCGCTCATCGAGCTGGGCCTCGACTCGCTGATGGCCGTCCGCATCAAGAACCGTGTCGAGTACGAGTTCGACATCCCGCAGTTGCAGCTGCAGGCGGTCCGGGACGCGAATCTGATGGAGGTCGGCAAGTACCTGCGCTACGCGGTCGAGAACCGCGAAGAGGTGCAGGCGCTGGCCGACAAGCAGAAGGCCGAGAAGGAAGCGGAGGAGGCGGCAGAGGCCGCGGGGGCCGCGGAGGCCGACCGTGACGCAGAGGCCGCTCGTGACTCCGAAGTCGCTGCGTCCCCGCTCGACGCCGAGGACACGTCCGTGGAGGCCGAGGCCGAGGCGATCCTCGCGGCGACCCCGGTGCCGGAGACGGCCGCGGCTCCCGAGGCAGCCGCCGTGGACAGCCAGGAAGCGTTCGCCGACGCGACCGGTTCCGACGTTCCGCCGCGCGACGCCGCCGAGCGCCTGACGTTCGCCACGTGGGCCGTCGTCACCGGCGAGTCCGCCAAGGGCATCTTCAACACGCTGCCGATCCTGAACGACGAGACGGCTGAGAAGCTGGCGGCGCGGTTGTCGGAACGCGCGAACGGTGAGATCACGTTCGACGACGTCCTCGACTCCACCACCATCGAGGAACTCGCCAACGTGGTGCGTGGATTCCTCGAGGATTCCGGCAAGATCGACGGGCTGGTCCGCGCGCTGCGGCCTCGCCCGGAAGGATCCGACGCCGTCCCCGTGTTCGTGTTCCACCCGGCCGGTGGTTCGACCGTCGCGTACGAGCCGCTGCTGAAGCGTCTGCCCGAGGGCACGCCGATGTACGGGTTCGAACGCACCGAGGGTCCGATCGAGGTCCGGGCGGCGGAGTACCTGCCGCTGATCCGCGAGATCCAGGGTGACGGACCGTACGTGCTGTACGGCTGGTCGCTGGGCGGTGTGCTGGCGTACGCGGTGGCGAAGCTGCTGCGCGAGTCGGGCGCGGACGTTCGCATCGTCGGCCTGATCGACACGGTGATGGCCGGTGAGAAGGTCGAGGACACCCCGGACGAGATCCGTAAGCGCTGGCAGCGGTACGCCGCGTTCGCGAAGAAGACGTACAACGTGGACTACCCGCTGCCATACGACAAGCTCGCTGCGGCGGAGAGCGACGAAGAGCAGATCAAGATCCTGACGGAACTGCTCAAACTGAGTGGCACGAAGATTCCGGGTGGAATCATCGAGCACCAACGCACGTCGTGGCTCGACAACCGGGCCATCCAGACCGCCGAGCTCGAGCAGTACGACGGCGACGTCGTCCTGTACATGGCCGACCGCTACCACGACGACGTGATGAACCTGGAGCCCGCGTTCAAGACCAGGAAGCCGGACGGCGGCTGGGGCGACGCGGTGAAGAACCTGGAGATCATCCACGTGGGCGGCGATCACATCCAGATCGTCGACGAGCCGTACATCGCGAAGGTCGGTGCCGACCTCACCAAGAAGCTGGCGGCGATCCAGGCCGCCGGAACCGGAGCGCATCAGTGACAACCACGACCGCAGAGAAGCTTGCCGAACTGCGCGAAAAGCTCGAAACGGCAAAGGAACCCGCGGGCGAACAGGCTATCGCCAAGCGCGCGAAGAAGGGCATTCCGAGTGCGCGCGAACGCATCGACATGCTGCTCGACCCGGGAAGTTTCATCGAGGTCGGCGGCCTGATGCGCCAGCCCGGTGACCCGGGTGCCCTGTACAGCGACGGCGTCGTCACCGGCCACGGGACCGTCGAGGGACGCCCGGTCGCGGTGTTCTCGCACGATCAGACCGTGTTCGGTGGTTCCGTCGGCGAGATGTTCGGCCGCAAGGTCGCCGCGATCATGGAGTTCGCCGCCAAGATCGGCTGCCCCTGCGTCGGCATCAACGACTCCGGTGGAGCGCGTGTGCAGGACGCGGTGACGTCGCTGGCCTGGTACGCGGAGCTCGGCCGTCGGCAGGAACCGCTGTCGGGTATGTGCCCGCAGATCTCGATGATCCTCGGCAAGTGCGCGGGCGGTGCGGTGTACGCGCCGATCAACACCGACGTCTTGGTGGCCACCGAGGAGTCGTACATGTTCGTCACCGGACCCGACGTGGTCCGGAAGATCACCGGTGAGGACGTCAGCCTCGAAGAACTCGGCGGCGCCCGGAACCAGGCCCAGTACGGCAACCTGCACCATGTGGCGGCCGACGAAAAGGCTGCGTTCGAGTGGGTGCGCAAATACCTCAGCTTCCTGCCGTCGAGTTGCATGGAGAAGCCGCCGGTGGTCAACCCGGGTCTCGAACCGGACATCACGGACTCCGACCGCGACCTCGACACGTTCATCCCGGACGCCGACAACGCCGGCTACGACATGCACGACATCCTGCTGCGGATCTTCGACGACGGTGAGTTCCACGAGATCGGTGGGCAGGTGGCGCTGAACATCATCACCGGCTTCGCCCGCGTGGACGGGCGCACGGTCGGCGTGATCGCCAACCAGCCGCTGGTCGCGGCCGGCGCGCTGGACGCCCAGGCCTCGGACAAGGCCGCGCATTTCATCCGCATCTGCGACGCCTTCGACATCCCGCTGGTATTCGCGGTCGACACGCCCGGGTTCCTCCCCGGCCTCGAACAGGAGCGGATCGGTGTCATCAAGCGTGGCGGCCGGTTCATCTTCGCGTTCGTGACGGCGACGGTCCCAAAGGTGACCGTCGTGATCCGCAAGGCGTACGGCGGCGCGTACGCCGTCATGGGCTCGAAGCAGCTGGGCGCCGACATCAACTTCGCGTGGCCGACCGCCCGCATCGCGGTGATGGGCGCGGAGGGTGCTGTCGACCTCATCGGGCGCAGGCAGATCGAGGCCGCGGGTGAGAACGCTCCCGCCGTCCGCAGGCAGCTGATCAACTTCTACAACGAGAACATCGCGACGCCGTACATCGCGGCGGAGCGTGGCTACATCGACGCCGTCATCGAGCCCGCCACCACCCGGCTCGAGATCCGCAAGGCGCTGACGATGCTGCGCGACAAGAAGGTGCAGCGCAACCCGCGCAAGCACGATCTGATGCCTCTGTAGGTGACTCATGCCGACCGCAGCTTCGGTTCGGTGTGGACGAACACCGGTGGCCGGGGGCGCGACGCCGCCAGCGTGTGTGCCGTGCGGAGATCCGCGAGCACCGTCGCCGGGTCGGCCTGGATCTGCTTCGGCAGGTGCGTCACGACGATGATGCCCTCGCGCTGCATGCGCGCCCGCCGCCTCATCGTCGCCTCGTGGAGTTCTGGCGAGAAGTGGTACTTCAGCGAGTCGATCTCCCAGGCGACGGCGACATCGTCCAGCCAGCCGTCGGGACGGCCGATCCACAGCCCGGCAGCGGACAGGACGTCCACGTTGTGCCGCATCGGCGGAAGACCGCTTGTCGCATACACCTTCTGCGCGTGCACCTCGGCGACGGAATGCGCGTCGGCGCTCAGTTCACGCAGGACCGCGCGGGGGAGGCGGCTTCCGCGGTCGCTGCCGTGCGCGAGTTCACGAACGAGTTCGTCGACGGTCACGTCGCCGCGCTGGATGCCGCCGGCGAGGAGTGCCCGGCAGCTGTCGGCCTGAAGCGTGCGGCGTCCGGCGTCCAGGAGGCTGCGCGCCGGGGGAGCGAGGCGCAGGAGCCCCCGGTGGACCGGTGCGGGCATGCGCCACGTCCGCTCGACCTTCACGTACGCCCAGTCCCGACGGTGCCGGGTGGACGGGATGAGCAGCAGCACGTCGTTCCGGGCCGCCGACGAGGTGTAGCCGAGCGCGGCGAGCGCGGCGTGACCCGACAGCAGCGCGTCCGGACCGCCGTATTCGAGCGCCGCCAGATTGCGCTGCAGCGTCGTCGGCGGCCCGTTGTGCAGCAGGACCACGCCGGGAAGGATCCGCTGCCAGGGACCGCCGTCGGCGCAGCGTGAGGAGATGGTGCCCTTCGCGACACCCAGCCGTTCCAGGGTGGCCGCGCGGACCACACCGTCGCGGCTGACGGCGGCTATCGCAGAGAGATCTTCGGCCCAGGTTCCTCGTCGCATGGGTCAGAGCATGCCGCGGGCGAATCGGACCGTCGCCGGAAAGCCCACGTCGGAAATTACCCTGTGGATGGACGGAAGGCTGTGGACAACTCCGCGGGTGGCGGAGCTGTTTCGCCGTGTCGGACCGCCCGGCGCGGCGCCCGATGTGACGTTCGTTCAGTCAGACGGAACGCGTGTGACATCGGGCGACGCAAGCAGGGCAGGCACAAGAGAGCAGGCGCAAGCGGGCAGGCTTACGGGCTGCTGTACACCCGCAGGGTGCCCGGCTTCCACAGTCCGGATCGGGTGGCGGTCTCGGTGTCGACCGTGGCCGCGGTGGCGTCCGGGTAGTACCGGTCGAAGCGCTCGAGGGAGCCCCAGTCGCGGCCCCAGTCGTCCCGCATGTAGGTGGGGATGGCCGTGGCGCTGGCGAGCAGTTCGGTGAAGCCGAGGGGGCCACCGTTTTCCGGGGACTGCCAGGTGTCGGTGGAGCTGACGGCCAGCGGGCGGTCGGGGAGGATGCGGTAGTTCGGCATCTCCGCGACACCGTACTGGTGGTCGAACGGACGCTGGCACGGGAACTGCAGTCCGACGGCCCAGTCCAGCAGAACCGGCTGTGAGCTGCCGATCGTCGAGTTGAGGGTCTCGAGCTTGGGAACCCGCGGCGGGGTGAAGGCCAGCCACTGGTCGCCGGTGAGGTTGGGATCGTTCGCGACGATCCGCACGGAGTCGGCGTCGGGGGACAGTTCGCTGATCGGGACGCGCAGGTTGCGCCACGACGGTGCGGGTCCGATGTCCTTGGGCAGGTAGGTGCCCTGGGCCTGCACGGTGCCGTCGGGCCGACGCTTGCCGTATTCGAGGAGCAGTGACTGACCATAGGTGAGGGCGCCGGTCGAGTCGACCGACCAGATGCGTCCTGCGGCGGACATGACGATCAGCGGGGCATCGTCGCTGCGTTCGGGGAGTGCGTACCAGCTGGACGACAGCGTCGCCGGTTCCTGCACGCCTTCCTGGTAGCTGCCCATGACGGGTGTGGTGCCGGGGTCGAGTCCGAACGGCAGCTTGGCGGTGCTGCCGTTGACGCCGACGTTGCCGGTGCCGCCGCTGGTTCCAGCGCTCGATCCGGTCTCGAAGCTGGGCCCGACGCTCTGGTTGTCGGTGTTGCCCATGCCCTGCTTGACCTCGACGTAGTCGGCGGTCAGGTCGGACGGCACCCCGTTGGGGGAGAAGCCGACGGGATCGGCTCCGCCGAGCGGGTCGGCGGGGTTCGCCAGCGGCTGCGCGGGATCGTTGATGGGCGTGAGGTTTCCGCCGTTGGTGTCGCCTTCGACGAGCACGTCCTCGGCGAGTCCGCACGTCTGCCCGGTGAGGGAGTCGAAGTTCGACCGTGCCAGCGAGTACGCCGGGTACTGGGAGACGGCGCCCTTGAGGAGTGAGAGGACTTCGAACAGCACCATGATGCCGGCGATGACGGTGAGCGGGGCGGCCGCGAATTTCCTGATCCGTCTGCCCTTCTCGGTGTTGGCGCGGGCAGGTGGCGCGGCGAATCCCTCACGCAGGTACTGCCAGGCGGCCAGTGCGACGGCCAGCCCGAACAGGACGAGGAAGAACGTGTTGGACTGGCGGCCGCCGATGGAGACGGTCTTGTCGAACCACGGCACGCCGTAGCTCGAGACGTACCAGTAGCCGTTGATTCCCGCGAACGTCAGGGCCAGCATGAGGAGCAAGCCGGCGAGGAAGATCGTGCGGTTGCGGCGCGACCGCAGCGCGGACGCCGACACGGCGACGGCGGTGAGTGCGGCCAGGGAGCCGGCGATGCCCGCGTACGCCCCGAAGTGGTGGGTCCACTTGGTGGGGTTGAACATCATGAAGAAGATCGTGCCGAACACGACACCGAGCAGACGCCACGACGGTCCGGTGGCGGCGCCGGGGATCCGCTTGCGGCGCAGCAGGATGAACAGCGTCGTCAGCAGGCACAGGATCATCGTCAGGAACGCGAAGCGGCGAGCCACGGAACCGTCGACGGTCGGGACGAAGAGGTAGTAGTAGCGCAGGAAGTCCTTGTACCACTCGAGGTTCGGGCCGATCAGGGTGCGGACCCGGGTGGCCTCCATCACCGCGGCGACGGTCTGGTCGGCGAACACGACCACCAGGACGATCGTGCCCGCGGCCGCGATCGGAGCCAGCAGCGGCAGCGTCCCCACCTGGCGGTGGCGCTTGACGACGATCCGGACGAGCGGACGGGCGCCGGCGAGCAGGGCGGCCACACACATCAGTCCCGTCGGGGCGGCCGCGAGCGTGAACGCGCCGATCAGGACGGCGACAGCCGCGGGGAGGAGGCGTCCGGTCGCGATGGAACGCTCGATGGAGCACCACGTGAGCAGGGCGCCGAGCGCCACGATGGGCTCGGGCCGCAGGCCGTTGTTGTAGGGCAGCCAGAACGCGAGGAAGACGAGTCCGCCGGTCCACAGCGCGACCTTGTTGCGCCGGACTGACCGGCCGAGGCGCGGAGCGACCTCCCGGCTGATCACCATCCAGCACAGGATGCCGGCGACGAGGGCGGGCAGTCGCATGAACGGGCTGGCCGTCGAGATCTTCGCCATCGCGGCCAGGACGTCGTAGTACCAGCCGAACGGCGCCTCGGGGACACCGAACCAGCGGAAGTAGTTGGCCATGTAACCGGCGTGGTCGGAGACTCGGGCCATGGTGAGGAGGTAGCCGTCGTCGGACGTGTTGGCGCCGATGAAGTGCCACAGCACCAGCGTGCCCACGACGATCGTGTCGAGTCCGGTGAACTTCCACCAGTGCGACGGAAGGAAGTTGCGGTGCCCGCGCCCGTCCGTGCCGTCGAGGCGGCCGAGGGCGACCAGGGCGACGGCCGTGGCGAGGAGGGCCACGATCATGGCGACGAGCTTGATCAGCGTGGGGCTCGACGAGAACCGGGAGTCGACGTTCATCGTGAACGACAGGCCTGCCGGCGCCGCCCCGTCGCGGAGGTCGCTGAACACGCCCACCACCTGCGGGCGGAGGTCACCGGTGAGGGAACCGGCAATCGGGTCACCGGTCGGAGTGGTCAGACCCACGAACTCGGCGGACGTCGCGTCGATGTTCGACGTGATACGGATCTCGGTGCAGGCGCCCGACTGCACCTGTTCGCGCGGCGCCGTCGCGATGGTGACGTTGCGGTCGAGCACGTCGACGGACTTGTCCGATACCCGCACGAACATCGCATTCAATGCCGCACCCTCGCCCTGTGCGGGGGCGGTGGCCAGCAGGATTCCGCCCTGCGGGGGGAGCCCGGCCACGGCGGAACACGGGATCGCGGCCGACAGATCGACCGGGACCTGCGACATCAGCGGTGCCTCGAGGTCGCCGACGACGCCGTTCTCCGGCCAGTTCACCGCTGCGGTGGTCTGCTGCACCGGCATGAACGGAGTGGCCACTGCCAGCACGAACCCGATGAGTCCGGTGACGATGGCGATCAGACGAGCGGTCCGGTACTCACTCCGCCGGTCCTGGCGAGCAGGCGGCGAAGTGGGTTCGGCGTCGGAGACGGAAGTTGTCAGAGCGTCGGGCACGGTTGTCGATGGTATGTCAGGAACCTGAGTAGGCATATTGCCGCCTACCAGAGGGTAGGGACACTTCTAGTAGTAACGCACCGGTCCGGCCGACCAGGTGCCCGACCTGGTCACCTGTTCGGATTCGACCTGTGCGGGCGTCGCCGACTCGTCGAGCGGTGTGTACCGCTCGAGCGAGCCCCAGTCGCGGTCCCAGTCGTTCGACAGGTAGGTGGCCAGCGTGCTCGCCGACAACAGCTGGTCGGTCCAGCCCAGCGGGCCGCCGCCGAACTTGTCCTGCCAGGCATTGGTGGACTCGGCGCCGATGCGGTCGGGGAGGACACGCCACTGCGGGACCTCGGCGACGCCGTAGCGGTGGTCGAAGGGCCGCTGGCAGGGGAAAGCGAGCCCGACGGCCCAGTCGAGGAGCACGGGGTCGCTGGAGCCGACGACGGTCTGCAGGGTCTGCATCGTCGGCACGCGGGGCGGTGTGACCGCCAGCCACTGGCCGGGGTCGGTGTCCGGGTCGTCCGCGACAAGTCGGACCGTGTTCGCCTCGGCGGGCAGCTGGTCGAGCGGCACGCGCAGGTTGCGCCACGACGGGGACGGTCCGATGTCGATCGGCTCGACGGTGCCGAGCGCGGTGACTGAACCGTCGGGGCCGGTGACCCCGTACTCGACCTTCAGACTCTGACCGGGGGTGACGACGCCGTCCGCGTCGACCGACCGGATGCGTCCGGCGGCCGAGATGGTGAGGATCGGGGCGTCGTCGCTGCGGTCGGGCAGCCCGTACCAGCCGGTGGTGAGGGAGGCCGGTTTCTGCTCCCCGCCCGGCTGGTAGCTGCCGAGGACCGGGGTCCGGGCGGGGTCGAGGCCGAACGGCAGCGTCACGGTGCTGCCGTTGACGCCGGCGGTGGCCTCGGTGCCGCCACCGGTGCCGGAGCTGGTGCCCGTCGTCGTCTCGTCGGTCTCGGTGTCGACGGTGTTGGCGCCGCCGGTGGCGATCTTCTCGGAGTCGGCGGTGAGGTCGTCGGCGATGCCGTTGGGGGTGAAGCCCTCCGCGGACGTCGTGCCGAACGCGCCTGCGCCGTTCGGGTCGGTGACCGGGGTGAGCGGCTGGAGGAGGGCGGCGGTGGGGTCGGTCTCGACGAGGACTTCGTCGGCGAGCGCGCACGAGTTGCCGGTCACCGACTCGATGTTGGCCTTCGCGATGGAGTAACCGGGGTACTGCGCGACAGCCCCCTTCAGCAGCGACAGCACCTCGAACAGGACGACGGCACCGGCCGCGACGGTCAGCGGCGACGGCGCCAGCATCCGGGCACGTTTACCGTTGGGCTTCTTGCCGTTCTCGTACGGTTCGCGGACGTGGTACCAGGCAGCGAGGAGCAGCGTGAGGACCGTGAGGCCCAGGAACAGCGTGGAGAAGCCCTTGCCCGCGATCATCGGCGGCTTGTCCCACCACGGAACGCCGTAGCTGGATACGTACCACCAACCGTTGGAGCTGGTGAACGCGACCGCGAGGATGAACAGGACACCCGCGGCGAACAGAGTGCGGTTCCGTTTGGAGCGAATGCTCGCGGCCCCCACCCCGACCGCGGCGAGCACCGCGACGGAGCCGGCGAGACCCGCGTACACACCGAAGTGGTGCGTCCATTTGGTGGGCGTGAACATCATCAGCAGCAGGGACGCGAACACGATGCCGAGGATGCGGCGGGACGGTCCGATCGCGGTGCCGGGCACCTTCCCCTTGCGGAGGATCAGCATCACGCAGACCACGACGCACAGCAGCATCACGAACACGCCGAATCGGCGGGCCAGCGAGCCGTCCGGCGAGATCCCCATGAGCGAATCCCAGCGCAGCCGCTCGTCGAACCAGGCCACGTTGGGGCCGAGGGCGGTGCGGACGCGCGTCGACTCGAGCACCGTCGCCAATGTCTGATCTGCGAAGACGGCCACCATCACGACGGTTCCCGCGGCGAGGATCGGCAGGATCTGGGACGCGAATCCCACCCGGTGGCCCCGCGCGATGACGATCTGCAGGATCGGCCGCGCACCGGCGATCAGGGCGGCGATGCAGATCAGGCCCGACGGCCCGGCCGCGAGCGAGAACGCGGCGATGAGCACGGCGACGGCACCGGGGAGCAGTCGTCCGGTGGCGATGGCGCGCTCGATCGAACACCACGTGAGGAGGGCGCCGAGAGCGATGACCGGTTCGGGACGCAGCCCGTTGTCGTACGGCAACCAGAAGGCCAGGAAAACCAGTCCGCCGGTCCAGAGGGCAGTTCTGTTGCGCCGCACGGCCACACCGAGGCGGGGGATGACCTCCCGGCTGATCACCATCCAGCAGAGCAGGGCGGCGAGGAGCGTCGGCAGTCGCATCCACATGCTCGCGGTGCTCACCTTCGCCAGCGCCGCGAGGAGTTCGTACGACCATCCGAACGGCGCCTCGGGGACACCGAACCAGCGGAAGTAGTTGGCCATGTAGCCGGAATGCTCCGACACCCGCGCCATGCCGAGGAGGTAGCCGTCGTCGGAGGTGTTGGCGCCGACGACGTGCCACAGCAGCAGCGTCCCGATCACGACGGCGTCGACACCGGTGAACTTCCACCAGTGCGCGGGCAGGAAGCGGCGCGCGCGGCGACCGTCGATGCCGTCCACACGGTGCAATGCGTACAGCGACGTCAGCGTCGCGAGGACGCACACGATCATCGCCAGCAGTTTGAGCAGGGTGGGGCTGGACGAGAATCGGGAGTCCGGGTGGACGTGCACGTTCAACCCTGCCGGCGCCGCACCCTGCAGGTCGGTGAACAGGCCGACCATCTGCGGGCGCTGGTCGCCCTCGACGGAACCGGCGAGCGGTTCGGCGGTGCCCGTGATCTCCGCCGACGTCCGCTGGTGGTCGGACGTGACCGACAGGGCGGTGCAGCCCTGGAGATCCGCGGCGTCCGCCGAGATCAGGGAGATGCCGCGAATCGTGACGTCGACAGTGCCGCCGGCACCGCCCTTCACCACGAGGCCGTTCTTCTCGAAGTCGGGCGCGCGATTCGGGAGGGTGGAGACGACGGTGCCGCCGTCGGGTCCGAGTTGCGTGAACACCGAGCACGGCACGGTCACCTGCATGTCCAGCGGTGTGTACGAGACCAGTGGCGCCTCGACGCTGTTCAGGGTGCCGTCCTGCGGCCAGTCGATCGACGCGGCATCCTGCTTCACCGGGAGGAACGGGGTGGCCAGCGCGAGCACGAACCCGATCAGGCCGGTGACGATCGCGATGAGCCGGGAAGTGCGGATGGTCCGAAGGTCAGGCGGCGGGGGTTGGGACGGCACAGAACGATGTTAGGCGATTGCGGCTCCGCCACCCGTGAGTACTTGTCAACGCCCGGCGGTTAAGAAGTACTCACGGGACCGAAGGTCACGACCGCGGCGACGTCGTCGAGGGAGAGGTCGAGAACCCGGGCGACCGCGGCGATCGTGAAGAACGCAGGTGTGGCGATGCGCCCGGTCTCGATCTTGCGCAGGGTTTCGACGGAGATGCCCGCGTCGAATGCGACCGTGACCATGCTCATGTCTCCCCGCGCGGATCGGAGCAGCTCACCCAGCCTCTGCCCGCGTTCGAGTTCCTCTGCTGTCAACGGCACACGCACCATGTGCCATATAGTAATACCGGTATAGAAATTGGATCCCGACGTGGAGGGTGAGCCGTGGTCGAGTTGAAGTCGGCGGCCGAGGTGCAGGCGATGCGCGCGGCGGGCCGGGTGGTGGCCGACGCCCTGGCCGCCGTGCGCGAGGCGGCCGCGATCGGGGTGACGCTTCAGGGGCTCGATGCGGTGGCCGCCGCGGTGATCCGCGACGCGGGGGCGGAGCCCGTGTTCCTGAACTATCACCCGAACTGGGCGCCCAGCCCGTTTCCCGGGGTCATCTGCGCGAGCGTCAACGACGCGGTGGTGCACGGCATTCCCGGCGAATACCGACTCCGCGACGGTGACCTCGTCAGCATCGACTGCGGCGCCAGGCTCGCCGGCTGGTGCGGGGACGCCGCCGTGAGTTTCGTCGTGGGAACGGCCGACCCCGCCGACATCGCACTCGTCGAGGCCACCGAAGCCGCTCTCGCGCACGGCATTGCGGCCGCCCGGCCGGGAAACCGGTTGGGAGACATCGGTGCCGCCATCGGACTGTTCGCGCGCGGCGCGGGGTACGGGATGCTCGCCGACCACGGCGGGCACGGCATCGGCAGGCAGATGCACGAAGATCCGCACGTGCCCAATGAGGGTCGCGTCGGGAAGGGAATGCTGTTGCGTCCCGGGATGGTGATCGCGATCGAACCCATGCTCATCGGCGACGGCACCGACGACTACCGGCACGAGGCCGACGGCTGGACGCTCCGCACGGCGACGGGCGCCCGTGCCGCGCACAGCGAGCACACCGTCGCCATCGGTGAGGACGGACCGGAAGTGTTGACGCGGTAGGACTTTCCTACGTCAGTGCTCGCACGTCCCACACCCACACGCCGTCGACCGGCTTCGCGGGCGCCCCGACGAGCTGCTGGACCGTCTCGCGCAGAACGCGATCGTTCTGGGTGTGCGGCAGGACCAGGACGTCGGCGTTCCAGAACTTCAGGTCCGTCAGTGCCTGGGCTTTCGCCGCCTCGTCGATGGCAGGCACCTGGCCGGACGACTGTGCGGACGCGAGCAGTAGTGCGGTGGGGCGGTCGTCGGGCCCGTACTTGCCCTGGTCCTCGCTGCCGGCCGGGCCGACGAAATACCCACCGGCGATGGGAAATGCGAGATCCTGCTCGGTCTGCCAGCGCAGCATCCGCGCGTTCTCCGGGGAGGGAAGCGGCACCGTGACGACGGAGCCGTCGGTGACGTACTCCCGCCACGTGCCGTCGGCGAAGAAACTCGGTGCGGTGTCACGCTGCACGACGGCGAGCGGCGTGGGCGCCAGCGGAAGCAGCGCCACCGCGAGCCAGCCGGCCCACAGCAGGGTGGTGGTCCGCTGGCCCTCGCGGGCGGACGCCAGGGCGCGGTCGGTGCCCAGCGCGAGCAGCAGGGCGGCGGCGGGCAGGCAGCCCATCGCGAAGCGCGATTCGAGGACGGATTCGAGGAGCGGCAGGTGTGAGATCAGCTTCCACGGCAGGGGAATTCCGGTGTCCCAGCCGCCGATAGTCAGCGAAGTCCCGAGCGACAGGACGCCCATCACTGCGACGGTCGCGGCCGCGGCGCGAGCCAGGGGCATGCGCCACAGCCACAGGGCCGAGAGGCCGAGGAGGATCAGCAGGGGCCAGCCGAAATACGCGTTCTCCTCGGTGGCGTTCATGCTGAACTCGGCGGACCCGGGCTCGCCTGCCAGTGAGGACGTCGGAAAGCTGGTGAACGCTTCGGTGTCGTTGCCGACGGGGCCGTGTTCGATCGCCCGGTAGCTGTCGGGCCCGAAGAACTGCCACCACAGGGGAACGGCGGCGATGGCCAGCGCGACGCCGCCGGCAATCGCGAACCCCTTGATGCTGCGCGTGGCCGCCGCGAATGCCGCACGCGGACGTGACGCCGCGAAGGCGGCACCGAAAACCGCGAACGCCAGCGCGTAGATCAGCAGCGGTTCTTCGCCGAGGAAGATCTGATAGGCGATCAGCAAGCCGAGGACGATGCCGTCGCGCACCGGGCGCACACCGCTACCCAGCCTGATCACGGCCAGCGCGATGAAGGGCAGCAGGAACAGGGCGACGAAGTTGGGGTGCCCGTTGGTGTGCGAGATCAGGGCGGGGGCGAAACCGCACAGACCGCCGCCGACAGCGGCCGCGAGCCGCGACGACACGACATGCCGCGAAAACACCGAATACCAGGCAATCGCCGTGCCCGACAGGCCAAGTGTGAGCGCGAGAGTGAAGGTGACGTTCGGTCCGAACAACAACGTGACCGGCGCCAGCGGGATGCTGATGCCGAACATGGCCGTGTTGCCCATGAGATTGACGCCCAGCGGGTAGTTCTGCAGGTCGCTGGAGAGCGGATTGTCCAGATGGACCAGTGAGCGGGCGGCGACCGCGAAGAACCACTCCCACATCGTCTGGTCCTGGCCGCTGCGCACCAGATAGCCGGTCCCGAGGTGTTTCCACTGGCGGGCCAACACGAATGCCGCGAGGCCGACGTAGAAGACGACCGCCGCGACATCGGCCGGGTGCGGCCGGAGACGGGAGCGGAGAGGGCGAGCAGTGGTGCTGGTGCTCGATGCCTGGCGAGTGGTCTCGACCTGGGTGAGTATCTCAGTCACGCAGCTGCGCCTCCGGTTCTCGGGTCGATGTCAATCGACCGAGGGTACCGGAGGTCGCTGAGAGCTTCCTGGGTTGCGATCGCGTGATTGTTGCGTGTATCACATCAAGTTGATTTGTGAACTTCTGATCAATACAGGGATATTCTCCTGCCCCACTGGTTACGCTCAGCATGCTTTTTCGTATCGGTTGCAGTGCACTCTGAATGGGGTCGGCATGACGGACATCAGCACATCTCGATTTGGGTACAAACGATTCACACGCTCGGTGGCAGTCGCAGGCATCGCCGCGCTGGCCATGGTCATGGGCAATGGCACTGCGTCGGCCGGCGTGGACAATTCCAGCTCCGTGATCGACGCAAGAGGAAATCGCATCGAAGTCGTGCAGGGCGACACGGTGTATCAGGTCGTACCGCCGCTGGACGGCGTACCCACCAGCGTGGAGTTCTTCCACAACGGCTACGCCGGGGTCGCCATCACCGGGCCGAACGCGGAGGAGTTCAAGGGGACTCAGCTCACGGTCGGTTATCAGATCGGTTATCCGGTCGCACTGGCAGGCGCGACGATCGTTCTGAACACGCCCGGACTCGGGTTCGCGATCGGGTCGAGCAACGGAATCAACCTGGGACTCGTTCCGGACTTCACGCTGGACCTGAACGCGGGTACCAACGCGGAACTCGCCGGTGACATCATTCCGTCGCAGGAACTCGACATCGACCTGGAGCCCGGTGGAATCACCACCGTTCCGATCCTCGAGGGTCAGGAGTTCGACGGATCGGCCGCTGTGGTCAGGATGCAGGGAGTTCATGGCTCCATCTCCGGTGCTATCGGGCCGGTCACCATCCGTCCGTACGCGATGGCCGTGACGGAGAACGGTGACACCGTGATGACTTACGGTGTGCCGCAGAAGCTCAACTAGGCAGCCCGCCCGACAGGGTGCCTGACAGGGGTCGCCGGACTGACGTCCGGCGACCTTTGTCGACTGACATGGACGACGACGTCGCCTGTGATCCACGCGGCGGCACCGAGCAAGGCGATCACGAAAAGCATCCAGTGCCCGACGTAGGCGCCGACGATCGCTCCGATCGTCACGGCGAGTCCGGCATGCACCACCACCTCACCGCCGGCGGTGCCGAGGAGGTAGTCTTCGGCACCGCTACCGGCACGTCGAGGGTCCACTGCATCCGGCATGACCGCTCCTCGCGACGACCCGACAATTCCCCTCGGGGCGCGGAAAATACCCGCCTCCCTGATTGGCTGCGGGGTTCCCGCGAGGTAGGCGAGATAAACGTGAACAGACCGATCAGTTTCTTGTGACGACCACGAACGGCCCGGTCTCCGACACCGTGAATCGGGGGTCGTCGAACAGTTCTTTCGGGAACGTGACGGTGTAGCGGCGCACGTTGGGATCGTTGGGATACACGTCCTCGGCGAGCCGCAGGGTGTACCCGTCGGGGCCCTGCCGGAACACGAACGCGTCGGGGGCGCGCCACGGCGCCGCGTCGAGTGCGGCCACCAACTGGTCGGGCGTCTCGAGTTCGCTCCAGTCCGCGATGGTCCGGGCGCGTCCGGCGAAGTCCGCCAGGGGATTCGAGTAGTGCGACGTCAGCGCCTGGAACCCGAGGTAGGGGTAGAAGCTGAGGAAACTGGTGTCGGCGGTGAGGACCACCGTGTCGTCGCGGTCGCGGGGGACCCGCGCCTGGATCAGCTGGTCGACTGCCGCGTAGTGGGCGGCGGCGCCGGGTGGGCGCTGGTCGGCGCGTTCACCGTTGCCGTCGGTGTCGGTGTAGGCGACGGCGATATCGGAGTCGAGGAACTTGGGGATGTTCTGGACGAACGACAGCGCGCCCAGCACACCGATCACCAGGACCGCCCCCTTGACCCGCGGGTTGTCACTGGTCGCGAGCACGAGCCAGCCTGCGAATTCGACGAATCCGAAGACACCCGCCGCGCCGAGCAGGACGATCAGCACAGGCTCGAGCCGGAACGAGAGGAGGGTGCTGCCGAGCACGGTGACCGCCATCGACAGCAGCGACCACAGGTAGATGGCCACCACCCCGACGCCGAGTGCCTGCGCGCGCCGCGACGTCGACGCGCGGGCGACGAGCCAGATGGTGCCGAGCAGGCACAGTGCCCCGGTGAGGGAGAAGTGGATCATCGGCAGCGGCAGATGCGCGCCTGCCTCGGGCAGATAATGCAGCGCTGTTCCCGACGCCGCGGGCGAACCGCCCACGACCTTCAGCAGATACGGCAGCCAGACGGTCAGTGCGAGAAGGCCGGACACTGCGGCGATCACGATCAGCCGGACCAGCGGATCGATCGCCGCCCGCCACGACTTCCGGGCGCGTATCCGCAGGGTCGCGGCGAGCAGTGCGAGCAGGGTGATCGCGAAGGCGGCGAGTCCGAGGTACAGCGTGTAGAACGTGGCGGCGAGGCCGAGGAACAGTCCGGTGCCGATCACGGCGCCCCAGCCGCCGCGCCCGTCGACGCGGTTCAGACCGCCCCAGGCGAGGACGAGTGCGGGGCCGATCAGCAGGGTGATGACGGCGCCGTACGGTTCGGGTGATCCGTAGGCCAGGACGAGTGCCGTGGTCGCGAGGGACACGACGATGGCCAGGTCGTGGCGGATCAGGTTGCTCCACAACACCAGTGCCACGACGGCTGCGACGGCGAGCGATCCGATGGCGTACGGCTTGAAGGCTTCCCAGCCGTCCGTACCGAGGAGGTTGGCGACGCGCCCGCCCACCCAGAACCAGCCGGCCGGGTAGTACGGCGGCAGGTCGGCGTACGTCATGTCGCGCAACGCCGCCGAGTCGGTCAGCCGCGTGAGGTACTCGGTGCGGAACTCCTGGTCGACGGAGACGCCGTGCAGGTAGAGCTTGGTGGCCGCGAGCGGCAGACCGAGGGTGACGGTCACGAACCCGGACAGGCTCGCCCACGACAGCAGCCGGGCGAAGCGCGGGGCCCGGTGCAGTCGCACGAGCAGCACCGACACCGCGATACCTGCGATGGCTACGACCTGGCCGACGGTGGTGACGGCCTGGGTCACGTTGGACGAGTTGAACGCCGGCCACTGCACCCGCGCGAACGCGAACAGTCCGACCGCCGCCACCACTGCGGCCACGACGGCCCCCAGCAGCATTTCGACAGCTGTCGACAGGGACCGTCGGGCCGGTGCTACGTCTGCTTCCGTCACGAGGGCGAAGCTTAGATGGGCAGCTTCTTGAAGATCGGTCGCGGGATGTGCCGCAGGATCATCATCACGTAGCGGAAGGCGCCCGGCGCCCACACGAGATCCTTGCCCTTCTCCGCCGACGTGACGGCGAGCTTGGCCACGTCTTCCTTGTTCACGGTGAGCGGGGCTTCCTTCACGTCCGCGGACATGCGGGTGCGGACCTGGCCGGGACGGATGACGAGGACGCGCGGACCGAACTCGCGCAGTGCCTCACCGAGTCCGAGGTAGAAGCCGTCGAGTCCGGCCTTGGTGGATCCGTATACGAAGTTGGAGCGGCGCACGCGCTCACCGGCAGCGGACGACATGGCGATGATCTGCCCGAAGCCCTGCGCCTTCATCTTCTCGCCCACGAGCACGCCCACCGACACCGCGGCCGTGTAGTTGACCTCGGCGATCTGGACGGCCTTGCGCTGGTTCTGCCACAGTTCCTCGGCGTCGCCGAGCAGGCCGAACGCGACGATGGCGACGTCGACGTCGCTTTTGGCCCACGCCTCGTCGATGACCTTCGGGTGGCTCTCGGTGTCGACGGCGTCGAAGTCGATGACGTCGACGGCGTTGGCGCCGGCCGCCTTCAGCTGGGCGACGGCGGCATCGCGACCGGGATCGCCCGGCAGTGCGGCGAGGATCACCCGCATCGGCGCCTTCTTCAGGTACTCCTCGCAGATCGCGAGACCGATCTCGGAGGTGCCACCGAGCAGCAGCAGAGTCTGGGGGTTCCCGACAGCGTTGATCACTAGAGTTCCAACCTTCTGGACATATCGGAGGCGAAGACATTGGTGGGGTCGTACTTGCGGCGGGTGGCGATCCACTCGTCGATCCGCGGGTACATGGCGTGGAAGGTCTCGGCGGTGGTCCGCGAGTCCTTGGCCGTGTAGAGGCGGCCGCCGAACTTCAGGACCCGCTTGTCGAGTTCGGTGACGAACTCGTTCAGGCCGGGCTTGATGCGGAAGTCGACGCAGATGTTCCAGCCCGGGATCGGGAAGCTCAGCGGGGCATGGTTGCCCTCGCCGAACAGCTTGAACACGTTGAGGAACGAGTAGTGCCCCGACTTCTGGATGTCGCGGATGATGGCCTTGAACTCCTCGACCGCGGTGGTCGGCACCACGAACTGGTACTGCAGGAACCCGTTGGATCCGTAGGCGCGGTTCCACTCACCGAACATGTCGAGCGGGTGGTAGAACTGCGTCAAGTTTTGAACCTTGTCGCGGTAGGTGCCGGACTTCCGGAACCACAGCTCGCCGATCATCGAGAAGTTGAACTTGTTGGCCAGGCCGTTCGGGAAGACGTCCGGGAATGTCAGCAGCTGCGGAGCGTCGAACGCAAGAGGGTTCTTCTGCAGCTTGGCCGGCAACTGGTCGAGCTTCGCGAGCGAACCGCGGGAGATCGCCGCGCGACCCAGCTTCGGCGGCGCCGCGATGGCGTCGAACCAGGCGCTCGAGTACTCGTAGTTGGATTCGCTGCCGTCGCTGTGCAGCGCGATGGTCTCGTCGAGCGTCTGGGTCACGTCACCGTCGGCGATGAAGTACGCCGTCTCGGTGGGCGTCATCTTGATGGTCGCCTTGAGGATGATGCCCGTCAGGCCCATGCCGCCGATCGTCGCCCAGAACAGTGCGCCCTTGGGGTCGTTGCGGCCGCCCTTCGGCGTCAGCGTGCGTACCTTGCCGTCGGCGGTGAGCAGGTCCAACGACACCACGTGGTTACCGAAGCTGCCGGCGCTGTGATGGTTCTTGCCGTGGATGTCGGAGCCGATGGCGCCGCCGATGGTGACCTGCCGGGTGCCCGGCAGCACCGGAACCCACAGCCCGAACGGCAGGGCCGCCTTCATCAGCTGGTCCAGGTTGACGCCGGCGTCGACCTCCACCAGGTGGGTGTCGCGGTCGATGCGGTGGATCCGGTTCAGCGCATTCATGTCGATGACCAGGCCACCGGCATTCTGCGCCGGGTCGCCGTAGGAGCGGCCGAGGCCACGGGCGATCACCCCACGCTGCAGGTGAGCGGGCTTCGACTCGTTCTGCTCCGCGACCTGGGCGACCGCTCGCGCGATCACTTCCACGTCGGGAGTGGACAGCACCTGCGCGGTAGTGGGCGCGGTGCGTCCCCAGCCGGTGAGGGTGCGGGTCTGTGTGGGGAGCGCCTGGGTGGGCGTCTCTTCTGCTGTCGTGGACATCGAGGTAGAGGGTACCCGGAGGCCGGCCCCGCGGGCCCGTGCGTACTTATCCACCGCACGCGGTCGACAAGTACTCACGGGGCGCTAGCCTCGTCGTCGTGTCAGAAACCCAGCCGAGTCACGAGCACGAACCGCACGTTCCGCTCCCCGTCGAGATCCCCGTCACCGAGAACATCGCGGACGACGCACTGGACCTGAAGACGCAGATCATCCGTTTCGTCCTGACCGGCGGATTGTCGGCGATCGTCGACTTCGGCCTGTACGTCCTGCTGTTCGAAGTTGTCGGGCTCCCCGTGAACGTGGCGAAGTCGATCAGCTTCATCGCGGGCACCACCACCGCGTACCTGATCAACCGCCGGTGGACGTTCAAGGCCGAACCGAGCCGTGCCCGCTTCGTGGCCGTCGTCATCCTCTACGCGGTCACGTTCGCCGTGCAGGTGGGCCTCAACTGGGTGATGTATCACGCTTTCCCCGACGAATGGTGGCGTCTGCCGCTCGCGTTCGTCATCGCCCAGGGCACGGCGACGGTCATCAATTTCGTCGTGCAGCGCGCGGTGATCTTCAAGATCCACTAGGGCCTGCCGGGCAACCGCACGGCAATGCCCTGGCGGGTGCTGCGATGACCCCGATCCGGGGGTTTCGGTAACGACTCAGCAACTTCTCTGGCGCGGCAGGCGTGTTCGGTGAGAATCGATCAATGCTGATTGTTCTCGACACCTCGGCCGTCACACGAGACGCGCGCTTCGAGACGTTCGTCCGGGACGCCCTCGACCAGGGCAGCCGGGTACTCGTTCCCCGCCTCGTCCTCGTCGAGGTCGCGCACCGGTACCAGCGGGAGTCCGTCGCGATGATCGACGCCCTGACCGTCCAGGCGCGGATGTACGACCGGCTCGGGCTCCGGGAGGACCTGTCCGTCTTCGTCGACGCCGCCCGGGCCAAGGCCGACGGGTACGTCGACTCGCTCGCCAGGCAGTTGGAGGCGATGGGCTGCGACGTGATCGAGCCGGCACACGCCTCACACCTCGAGATCGCCCGTCGCGAGTTGCAGCGTCGTCGGCCCTATGTGGACAAGAAACGGCACGGCTACACCGCCACGGTGAACTGGCTGACGGTCCTGGACATCGCCGATCGCCGCCCGTCCGAGGACGTGGTGTGGGTCACTGCGAACTCCCGGGCGTTCGGCAGCGGCGAACCCTCGACGTGGCACGACGAGATCTGGGCCGAGCTGCAGGACCGTGGCCTCGAGAACCGGGTGCGGTGGGTGGTCGATCTCGACGACCTCGATCTGGGGGACACGGACGTGCCTCGCCGCGAGCGGGTCTTCGAACCGGTCCTGCCGCCGCCGCCCGTGGCCGCGGTGCCGGCGCCACTCCCGCCCCGGCCTCCCCTCCCGCCCCGGGCACCCGTAGCGACTCCCGACACCGTGGAACCCCCGGCCGCGACGCTTCCTCCCGTGCACGTGGCACGACCCCGGGTGGCGCCGCAGCGGATCCTGCCCTCGGCCAACGCGGACACCGGCGGGCGCCGCGGCATCGGCAGGATGATGGGCGGACGAAAGCGCAAGGTCACCGTGGTGGACGAGCTCGACGAGCTCGATTTCGGCTGAGCCGACCCCCGACGGCCCGCTTGCCGCGCCTGCGATAACGATTCGGGCAGAGGGGATAACGACTTGGGGCCGAAGCCACCATGAGTGACACACGACCGCGGCGGGTACTCCAAGGTTGAAGTTACGTATCCGTCAACGGCGACGGGTACCGGCGACCAGGGGAGAAGGCATGAAATCTGTGCCGAACGACCGCAAGCCGTCCGCGCAGCAGCGGAGCGGGACACCGATCGTCCAGTACCGTTCGGGGGCGAGGCTCGCGGGGCCGAGTATCGAATCCCAGGTTCTCTACCAGGCGTGCAGGTGGTTTCTCCGGCCTGTGGTGCGGATGGCCCCGATCAACGAATCGGCGATTCGCAGGGCCGCGTTGCTGGATTTGGCGGCGGGGATCCGTCCCGCGTCCGGTATTCGCCGCCAGAAGGTGCGACTGCCCGGATTCGACGCGGAGATCGTGCGCGCGCCGGGGGTGTCTCCCGATCTGGGCGACGGTGTGGTCCTCTACCTGCACGGCGGCGGGTTTCTGTGTTGCGGGCTGAACACGCATCGGCCGGTGGTCGCGACGATCGCGAAGCTGACCCGGCTGCCGGTGATGCACGTCGGCTACCGGCAACTGCCCGACACGAACATCAGCGGTTCGGTCGACGACTGCCTGACGGCGTACAAGTGGTTGCTGGAGAACGGAGCCCGCGCGGGCGGGACGGTGTTCGCCGGCGATTCGGCCGGCGGGTTCCTCGTCTTCGCGACTGCGCTGAAGGCCCGCGAGGAGGGCGTCGATCTGCCCGCCGGCCTGGTCGGACTGTCGCCGCTGCTGGACCTGGACTGCGCCGACAAGCTGGTGCACGCCAATGCCGCCCGCGACGTGTTCGCGCCCGTGGAGGCGCTCGTCACCATCGGCAAGCTCGGCGGCGAGGTGGACGGCGTGCTCGACCCTGCGCTGTCGCCCGTGAACGGGACTCTCGAGGGTCTGCCGCCTGCGCTGCTGGTCGCTGCGGAAGGTGAGGTGCTGCGGTCGGATTCGGAGCTGATGGCGTCTCGGCTGAGCGCGGCGGGTGTTCCGACGACGCTGCAGATCTGGGACGGCCAGGTGCACGCGTTCCCGGCGTTGTGGCCCGGTCTGCCGGAAAGCCGTGCGGTGCTTCAGCGTATCGCGCGTTTCGTCGCGACACGTGTGCGACCGGAGGACGGCGTCGCCCGGGACAAGACCGCCTGACTACCGCGGCGGGCCTTTCTCGAGCACGATCGTCGTCGATCGCTGTTGTCCGGTCTCGTCGAACCAGCGCACCGCGACCTCGTCGCCGGGGTGCCGCCCGATCATGCGTTCGCTGAGATCATCCGAGGACCGGACGGGTGTTCCGTCGAAATCGGTGATGACATCTCCGATCTCGATGCCCGCTTCGTCGGCGGGGGTGCCGATGCTGACCCAGAGCACTTCGGCGCCCCGATCGTCGTCGGTGACACTGATCCCGAGGAGGGGGGTGTCGCCGATGTGCACGGTGGCGGACGTGGTTCCGGCGCGGACCTGATCGACGATCGTCATCGCGGTGTCGATGGGCACCGCATACGATCTCGGCTGAGCGGGAGCGGGTTTCGTGGGGTCGGAGTCGGCGTTGCCCGCGGTGTTGACGCCGATGACGGCGGCGGTGGCGTCGACGAGGGGGCCGCCGGAGTCGCCGGGACGTACGGCCGCGTCGATCTGGATCAGCCCGTTCAACCGGTTCCGGGAACCGTCGGTGGAACTGCGGGCGGTGATCGTCTGCTCGACGTCGGTCACGAACCCGCGGGCCGCCACCGGAACTCCGCCTCCCTCCGCGTTACCCACGGCGGTAACCGGGTCGCCGATGCCGATGGTGGTGTCCTTCGCGAGGGTCGCCACCGGGAGGTCGCCCGCGCCCCGGAGCCGGAGTACCGCGACGTCGCGCGAACTGTCGTAGCCGAGGACGTCCGCGACGTACGCCGCACCGTCGCCCAGGCTCACCGCGCTGATGTCGAGGGCGCCGTCGATCACGTGGTGGTTGGTGAGGACGACGCCGTCGGGGGTGAGCACGATCCCCGTTCCCGCGGTTTCGACGAGGCCCGAATCCGCGACGAGGGTGACGATCGCCGGGATCACCCTGGCCTCGACCTCCTCCGGGGCCAGGGCCACGGGCGGCGGCGGAGGAGGCGCGGCGGGCTGGGCGACCGTCGCCGCGGGCGGTCCCGGCTCGCGGACCGGTGGTGCGCTCAGCAGCAGGCTGCCGATCACCGCCGTGGCCACGGCGAGGACCGTTGCGGCGCGGGGCGTCGTCATGCCCGGTTGTCGTCGTCGCGGGGTCGGGTTCAGGACTGTTTCAGGGATCCCCAGCCGTGCCAGGTGTCGATCTCGATCCAGGCGCTGACCCGTTTGCGGTCGCGGACGGGGTACGGCTTGCCGGTGTAATGCGTGGCGAGGCGGTCGATGTCGGCGAGTTCTTCGTCGACCACGAACTCGGCCACGCGGCCCTGGACGCTGACGTGGGTGATCCAGTCGTCGGGGTCCATCGCGGTGAGGCTGACGCGGGGGTCGCCGCGCAGGTAGTCCAGGCGTCGACGCTCGGCGTCCATGTTGACCAGCACCCTGCCGTCCTCGAACAGGTACCAGGTGGCCACGGACACGGGCTGGCCGTCGGGTCGGACGCAGGCGATGGTGGCGTAATTGGGCCGAGCGAACATCTCGGCGGCTTTCGGTGTCAGAGGTGGCTTCGACATGTCCGAAAGATACTCCGAAGGCCTCCGGCCCTGTGCGTGGTTGACGAGTCTCGGCGCTCGTCAACCCCGCACGGGGCAGGCGGCCGTGGACTCGCGGACGACGAGCGTCGGGGTGAACGAGAGCTGCTGGTGCCGGTGGGTGTCGGGGTTGTTGACCTGGTCGAGCAGGAGTTCGGCCGCCGCCCGTCCCAGTTCGTTCCGCGGCTGGGCGACGGAGGTCAGCGGCACGGCCGCACCGGCGGCGTAGTCGATGTCGTCGTACCCGACGATTGCGAGGTCTTCGGGCACGCGCTTGCCGTGCTGGATGAACTCCTGGAGCACTCCGAGCGCGAGCAGGTCGTTGGCGCAGAACGCCGCCGTGGGCCGCTCGTCACCCGCCATCGCGAGGATCTCGCGGGCCGCCTGGGCGCCGGCCTCGATGCTGAGGGACCGGGTGGCGACGGTGCGCATGCGGGTGCTCGCCGATTCCGCGACGGCGCTGAGCGCCCCGTCCCGGCGGTCGCGGACCTGCCTGATGGTGTCGGGCCCGCCGACGAACACGAGGTTCCGATGCCCCTGCTCCATGAGGTGGCGGGCGGCGATCCGGCCGCCGTGGACGTCGTCGACGGCGACGGAGGATCGGCCGGGTGTGCGGGACCCGCGGTCGAGCAGGACCACCGGTGTGCCCTGACGGTCGAGGTTGGCGAGCATCGGGGTGCTCTCGCCGGTCGGGCAGAGCAGGATTCCGTGGACGCGCTGTTCCATGAGCTGGCCGAGCTGCCGGTTCTCGCGTTCTTCCGATTCACCGGTGCTGACCATGACCATCAGCAGCTCGTTCGCCTCGGCGACTTCCTCGGCGCCCGACGCGACGTCGACGAAGAAGGGGTTGCGCGCGTCGAGGACGACGACGGCGAGCATCCGCGACTGGCCGGCGCGGAGTTGGCGGGCGGCGTCGTTGCGGACGAAGCCGAGCTGTGTGATGGCCGCATGCACACGCTGGCGGGTCGCCTCGGAGACCAGTTCGGGGTGATTGAGCACGTTGCTGATCGTTCCCATCGAGACGCCCGCGAGTGCGGCGACCTCGCGCATGGACGCTGCCATTCGGTTCCCCCTTCAGCCGGCTCGTTCGACTGCGCACATTGTCGCGTCGGCCGGTGCCCGAGAACAATCCGGCGCTCTTGAATCGCTTCAGTCCCAGTATCGCCGTCCGTGGTTGCGGAATCAAGGCCGGCTGCCAGGCGAGACGATGCAGGGCGGTCAGTAATGGGCATGGCGTGCTTTTATAACGATAAGATCACGGTGGTGACCGGGTTTGCCGAACCTCTTGACTTGTGGCGCCTATCACTTCTAGCTTCATGAACGAGAAATGAACCGTTTCAATCGGAGGTGCTGAATGAGCGTCCCCCCTGTGGTGCCGTTGCTGGAAGTGCGGGACGTCACCAAGTCCTTCGGCAACGTCGCTGCTGTTCAGGGTGTGTCGTTTCCGCTCTACGGCGGCGAGGCACACGCCCTCGTCGGAGAGAACGGTGCAGGCAAGTCGACCATCGTGAAGATGCTCGCCGGCGTGCACGGCCCCGACACCGGATCGCTCCTCGTCGGCGGCGAGGAAGTGTCGCTCGGGTCACCCTCGGACGCCAAGGCCCGGGGCATCGCGGTCATCTACCAGGAGCCGACGCTGTTCCCCGACCTCACCATCGCGGAGAACATCTTCATCGGCACCCAGCCGCGGGCCCGGCTCGGAATGATCGACCGCGGCGCGATGAACACCGCCGCCCGCGCGCTGTTCGACCGTCTCGGTGTCCCGATGGACCCGGACCGGCTGGCCAGCGGACTGTCGATCGCCGACCAGCAGCTCGTCGAGATCGCGAAGGCGCTCTCCACCGACGCCACCGTCATCGTCATGGACGAGCCGACCGCGGCGCTGTCCGGCAACGAGGTGGAGCGGCTGTTCAAGGTCGCCCGGTCCCTCTGCGCGTCCGGCTCGGCGGTCATGTTCATCTCGCACCGCTTCGAGGAGATCTTCGCGTTGTGCCAGCGGGCCACCGTGATGCGCGACGGACGGCACATCTCGACCTCGGAGCTGGCGGGGCTGACGGTCGACGACCTCGTCCGCAGCATGGTCGGCCGCGACCTCGGCGCGCTGTTCCCGAAGATCGACGTGGAACCGGGCGCCGTCGTCCTCGAGATCGAGAACCTGTCGCGTGCAGGGGTCTTCTCCGACATCAGTTTCCAGGTCCGGGCCGGCGAGATCGTGGCGCTGTCCGGGCTGGTCGGGGCCGGCCGGTCCGAGGTCATGCAATCGGCGTTCGGTGTGGACCCCCGCGACAGCGGAGACGTCCGGGTGCGCGGCAAGAGCCTGCGCAAGGGCAGCCCGAAGGCCGCGATGCGTGCCGGGATGGCGCTCGTCCCGGAGGACCGTCGCCAGCAGGGTCTGATCCTGGACATGTCGATCGAGCGCAACGCCACATTGACGCGGTCGTCCGCTCTCGCGCGGTTCGGCTTCCTCTTCGGGGGACGGGAGCGTCGGTCGGCATACGAGTGGACGAAGAAACTGCAGACCAAGTACGCGCGCATCACCGACCCCGTCGGGGTGCTGTCGGGTGGCAATCAGCAGAAGGTCGTGCTCGCCAAGTGGATGGCCACCGCGCCGAGCGTCCTGATCGTGGACGAACCCACCCGCGGAATCGACGTCGGCACCAAAGCCGAAGTGCACCGGATCATCTCGACGCTCGCCAGTGAAGGCGTCGCCGTCGTGATGATCTCCTCCGAACTGCCGGAGGTGCTCGGAATGGCCGATCGCGTCCTTGTGATGAGGGAAGGACGAATCGTGTCGGAACTGAGCAGGTCCGAGGCCGACGAGGAGAAGATCATGTTCGCTGCAACGGGTTCGGAGGCTGCCGCATGAGCGCACCCACCCGCGTCGCACCTGCAGGTGCCGCGAAGCCCTCGGTGAAGTCGGACGAGGGGCCGTCCCCGATCGAGAAGGTGCTGCAGGTCCGGTCGCTCGGCATCCTCGCCGCGCTGATCGTTCTGATCGTGGTCACCACGATGCAGAACAGCAATTTCCTGTCCTCCCAAAGTATTCGCGACATCCTGCTGGCGGCATCGATCGTCGGGGTTCTGGTGGTCGGGCAGACCGTCGTCATGATCACCAAGAACATCGACCTCTCGGTCGGCTCGGTTCTCGGCCTGTCGGCGTTCGCCGCGGGCAGTGTCATGAAGGGCGCCGACGGCGCACCGATCGTGGTGGGGATTCTCGCGGGCATCGCGGTCGGTGCGATCTGCGGACTCGCCAACGCGCTGCTCGTGCGGTTCGGCGGAGTTCCCGCCCTGGTCGTCACGCTCGGCACCATGTACATCTTCCGGGGCATCGCCTACCTGTGGGCGGGCGGCGAGCAGATCACCGCCGACGAGATGCCGTCGAACTTCCTGACACTCGGTACCGCAACGCTTTTCGGTGTCCCGGTGCTCGTCGTCGTCGCGGTGGTGGCGGTGGTCCTCGCCGGGGTGTATCTCCGTCGGTACCGCAGCGGCCGCGACCTCTACGCCATCGGGTCGAACGGCCATGCCGCCGAACTCGCGGGCATCGCCGTCGGCAAGCGCATCCTGCTCGCCTTCGTGTTCTCCGGGGCCATGGCCGGAATCGCCGGGGTCATGTTCGCGGCGCGTTTCGGCACCGTCGACGCCGCCGCCGGATCCGGATACGAACTCAACGTGATCGCGGCCGCCGTCGTGGGCGGTGTGGCCGTGGTCGGTGGCGTCGGCACCGTCTGGGGCGCCGCGCTCGGCGCGCTGCTCCTGACCACCATCAACAGTTCGCTGCCCGTTCTCCAGATCAACCAGTTCTGGCAGCAGGCCATCGTCGGTGCGCTGATTCTCATCGCCATCGCGGCCGATCGGCTGCTCGCGGTGCGTGCCGCACAGCAACTTCGGAAGAGGAGCGCCCATGTCGACTGACACCATCGAGCCGGCGACGACCGCACAGCCGGACACCGCAGGTCGGACGTCGACGGTCGGCCGGGCCCGCGAGGTGCTCGCCGGCTGGGACTCGGCGATCATCGCCATCACGGTCGTCGTACTGGTGGTCGCCTCGGTCACCAACCCCGACTTCGGGAGCAGCCGCAACTTCGCGTTCCTCGTCCTCGATCTCGCGCCGATCTTCCTGATCGCACTGCCGATGACGTTCATCATCATCACCGGGGAAATCGACCTGTCGGTGGCGAGCGTCCTGGGGCTGAGCGGCGCCGCGATGGGCTGGATGTGGAACAACGGCTTCGCCATCGAGATGATCATCCCGATGTGCATCCTGCTCGGCTGCGTCCTCGGTGCCCTCAACGGGTTCCTGGTCGCCAAGCTGGGGTTGCCGTCCCTGGCCGTCACGATCGGCACCCTGGCCCTCTTCCGTGGGCTCGCGTTCGTCCTCCTCGGTGACCAGGCGGTGTCCAACTTCCCCCGCGCGTACACGTCGTGGGTGACGGGAACTGTCGGGGGCACGTCCATCCCCAATCTCGCGATTCCGCTGGTCGTGGTGGCCTTGGTGTTCGCGGTGATCCTCCAGGCCACGCCGCTCGGCCGCGACATCTACGCGACCGGCGCCAGCGACACGGCGGCACGCTTCGCCGGTATCGACGGGGCGAGGCTGAAGTTCTGGCTCTACGTGGTGTGCGGGGCGGTCGCCGCCCTCGCCGGAGTGCTGTGGAGTCTGCGGTACTCGAGCGCCCGCGCCGACAACGGATCCGGTCTCGAACTGGCCGTGGTCGCCGCGGTGCTCCTCGGCGGTGTGTCGATCTTCGGCGGCAAGGGCCGGTTGGTCGGCGTGCTCGCCGCGGTGGTGCTGCTCGCCACGCTGCAGAATGCGCTGCGGCTCGAGGACATCTCGAACGAGGCGCTCACCATCGTCACCGGCGTTCTCCTGATCGTGGCGGTACTGCTTCCGAATCTGCTGAAGACCGTGCGGACGTCCGCGCAGCGTCGAAAGCTGCAGAACGCCTCCTGAATTCTCCTGCTCCACAGCTCTTTCTCACTTCAGCGTTCGCAGTGACGCGAACACGAGGAAAGGATCCACCATGACCCGATTCCGCCGGACCTTCGTTCCCCTGGCGGGGATCGTCGCAGTCTCGATCGGACTGACGGCCTGCGGCGGCACCACCCAGGATTCGGCGTCGAACTCGGGAGGTGGCGACCGCGCCACCGGTACCGCGAACCCCGACGCGCCGATCCAGGACGGCCTGCAGGTCGCGTTCCTCCCCAAGCAGCTCAACAACCCGTACTCCGACATCGAGGTCGGGGGCGGCAAGACCGCAGTGGAGGAGTTCGGCGGCGAGTACAAGCTCGTCGGCCCCAACGATGCGAGCGCGTCCTCGCAGGTGTCCTACATCAACACGCTGATCCAGCAGGGCCAGAACGTGATCAACATCGCGGCCAACGACCCGAACGCCGTGTGCCCGTCGCTGAACCAGGCCCGCGACGCCGGCATCAAGGTCGTGACGTTCGATTCGGACGCGGCCGAGGACTGCCGCGACCTGTTCATCAACCAGGCCACCACCCAGGGGGTCGGGGAGACGCTCGCGAAGATGACGAGCGAGCAGATCGGCGGCACCGGCAAGATCGCGGTGCTGTCCGCCACCCCCAACGCCACCAATCAGAACGCCTGGATCGAGGTGCTGAAGGCCGAGCTCGCGAGCAAGCCCGAGTACCAGAACATCGAGCTGGTGGCCACGGTGTACGGCAACGACGACGACCAGAAGTCGTTCCAGGAAACGCAGGGCCTCCTGCAGACGTACCCCGACCTGAAGGCGATCGTGTCGCCCACGACGGTCGGCATCGCCGCGGCGGCGCGCTACATCTCGTCGTCGAGCTACAAGGGCAACATCGTGCTCACCGGCCTCGGCACCCCGAACCAGATGCGGGAGTACGTGAAGAACGGCACCGTCAAGGAATTCGCCCTCTGGGACCCGACCAACATCGGCTACCTCTCCGCCTACGCCGGTGCCGCGCTGGCATCCGGTCAGATCACCGGCGCCGAGGGGCAGAAGTTCACGGCAGGCAAGCTCGGCGAGTACACGATCGGCGCCGGCGGCGAGGTCGTCCTCGGCCCGCCCACCGTGTTCGACGCGAACAGCATCGACCAGTACAACTTCTGAACCGTCCGATGAACAAGTACTGCTTCACCCTGCAACTCCGGCCGGACCGGATCGACGAGTACGTTCGCCGGCACGCCCAGGTCTGGCCGGAGATGCTCGAAGCCCTGAAAGCCAGCGGGTGGCACAACTATTCGCTGCACATCCGGCCGGACGGGCTGATCGTCGGCTACGTCGAGGCGGCCGATCTCGAACAGGCACAGGCGGCCATGGCGCGCACCGACGTCAATCGGCGTTGGCAACACGACATGGCGCCGTTCTTCGAACTCGAGGGTGTGGCCCCCGACGAGGGATTCACGCTCCTCACCGAGATCTTCGACCTGGACGCCGCCCAGCTCCACACCCCTCTCGACCACACGATCTCCACCGAAGGATGATTCACCATGACGGCAACTGACACTCGGCGCGCGGCCGGCGACATCTCCGCCCTCGCCGACTTCGGAATCGAAGTGCCCAGTTGGGCATACGGGAATTCCGGCACCCGATTCAAGGTGTTCGCCACCGCCGGCGTCCCGCGCGATCCGTACGAGAAGATCGAGGACGCCGCACAGGTGCACCGGGTGACCGGGGCGGCGCCGCGGGTGTCGCTGCACATCCCGTGGGACCGTGTCGACGACTTCGGCAAGCTCGCCGCGTTCGCCGCCGATCAGGGGGTGTCGCTGGGGGCGATCAACTCCAACGTCTTCCAGGACGACGACTACAAGCTGGGGTCGCTGACCAACGCCGACCCGAAGATCCGCGCGAAGGCCGTCGCCCACCACGTCGAGTGCATCGACGTCATGCGGGCGACGGGCTCGAAGGATCTGAAGCTGTGGCTGCCCGACGGCACCAACTACGCCGGCCAGGATTCGATCCGCGCCCGGCAGGATCGGCTCGCCGATTCGCTGCAGAAGATCTACGCCGAACTCGACGACGATCACCGCCTGCTGATCGAGTACAAGTTCTTCGAGCCGTACTTCTACACCACCGACATTCCCGACTGGGGAACGTCGCTGCTGCACTGCCTGGCGCTGGGCGAGAAGGCGCAGGTGGTCCTGGACACCGGTCATCACGCGCCGGGCACGAACATCGAATTCATCGTCGCCCAGCTGATCCGGCAGGGACGGCTCGGCGCCTTCGATTTCAACTCCCGCTTCTACGCCGACGACGACCTGATCGTCGGATCCGCGGACCCGTTCCAGCTGTTCCGGATCATGCACGAGATCGTCCGGGCGGGAGCGCACCTCCCGGATTCCGGGGTGAACTTCATGCTCGACCAGTGCCACAACATCGAGCCGAAGATTCCCGGCCAGATCCGGTCGATCATGAACGTCCAGGAAGCCACGGCCAAGGCACTGCTCGTCGACGGCGACGCACTCGAGGCGGCCCAGCAGTCGGGTGACGTGCTCGGCGCCCACGCGGTATTGATGGACGGGTACAACACCGACGTCCGGCCGCTGCTGGCGGAACTGCGCGAATCGCAGGGCAGGGAAGCCGACCCGATCGGCGCATTCGCGCGCTCCGGATACCTGGAGCGGATCGAGCGCGAGCGGGTCGGCGGAAACCAGGCGAGCTGGGGCGCGTGATGACCGCGACGACGGCGGACGCCGTGCCCGCCCGCCTCGACCGCGTGCGTCCCCGGAAGACCCGGCTGGGGCTGGTGTCAGGTGGGCTCGGCGCCTACTGGCCGCAGTTCCCCGGACTCCTGGGGGTCCTGCAGGAGTCCGCCCGTTACGTGACGGGCCGATTCGAGGAGCAGGACTGTCAGGTCGTCGATGCCGGGTTCGTCTCGGACCCGCAGGAGGCCGCCGTCGCGGCCGAGACGCTGCGGCAGGCCGACTGCGACCTGGTGGTGATCTTCCTGACCACCTACCTGACGTCGTCGATGGTGCTGCCGATCGCGCAGCGGACCAACGTTCCGGTGCTGCTGATCGATCTGCAGCCGACCGAGGCGATGGATCACGCGAACACCGACACGGGGACGTGGCTGGCCTACTGCGGACAGTGCCCGCTGCCGGAGGTCGCGAACGTGTTCCGGCGCAGTGGCATCGACTTCCGGTCGGTGTCGGGGTATCTGCACGACGAGAACGCCTGGCGGCGTATCGACGCCTGGGTGAGTGCCGCCTCGGCACGGGCCGCCCTGCGGCACGGCAGGCTCGGACTCATGGGTCACCTGTACCCGGGGATGCTCGACATCTCGACCGACATGACTCTGTTGTCGTCGCAGTTCGGCGCGCATGTGGAGGTGCTCGAATTCGACGACCTCCGGGTGCGGGTCGATGCGGTCACCGATCGTGAGACGGCAGACCGCGTCGCGCTCGCGAAAGAGATTTTCGCGCTCGACAGTTCGGTGAACGCGGACGATCTCGCCTGGGGAGCCAGGGTCTCCGTCGGTCTCGACCGCCTCGTCGCAGACTTCGCGCTCGACGCCATGGCGTACTACCACCGCGGGCTCGGCGGTGAACTGCACGAACAGCTCGGCGCCGGAATGATTCTCGGAGCGTCCCTGCTCACCGCCCGCGGTATTCCGCTGGCCGGGGAGTACGACATTCGCACCGCGGTCGCGATGCTGGTCTCGGACCGGATGGGCGCCGGTGGATCGTTCACGGAACTGCAGGCACTGAACTTCCGCGACGGGGTCGTCGAAATGGGTCACGACGGACCTGCGCATCTGCAGATCTCGTCCGCCGAACCGCTGCTCCGCGGTCTCGGTGTCTATCACGGCAAGCGGGGGTACGGCGTCAGCGTCGAGTTCGACGTGACCCACGGGCCCGTCACGACCTTCGCGGTCGGACAGAACCGCGACGGTTCGTACACCTTCATCGCGTCCGAGGGCGAAGTGGTTCCCGGCCCGTTGCTGGCGATCGGCAACACCACGTCCCGGGTCGACTTCGGCCGGGATCCGGGGGAGTGGACGGACGAGTGGAGTGCCACCGGGACCGGTCACCACTGGGCGTTGTGCGTCGGGCACCGCGCCGGCGCGATCAAGGCCGCAGCAGAGTTGCTCGGCATCGAATTCATCCGGGTCTGAAGTCAAGAATCTCGAGGGAGAAACACGAAGTGAACGCCACGAGCACGATCGCCGAACTGATCGCACGGTCCAACAGACTGGGCGCCGACGCTCGGAACACCAACTACGCCGGCGGCAACACCTCCGCCAAGGGAACCGACGTCGACCCCGTGACCGGCGCCGAGGTGGAACTCGTCTGGGTGAAGGGTTCCGGGGGTGACCTCGGCACGCTGAAGCCCGCCGGTCTCGCCGCGCTGCGCCTCGACCGGGTCCGCGCCCTGACCGACGTCTACCCGGGCCTCGACGCCGAGGACGACATGGTCGCCGCCTTCGACTACTGCCTGCACGGCAAGGGCGGCGCCGCGCCGTCGATCGACACCGCGATGCACGGTCTGGTGAACGCGCCGCACGTCGACCATCTGCATCCCGATTCCGGCATCGCGTTCGCGACTGCCGCGGACGGTGAGGAGCTGACCCGCAAGTGCTTCGGCGACCGGGTGGTGTGGGTGCCGTGGCGCCGCCCCGGTTTCCAGTTGGGCCTCGACATCTCGGCCATCGCGGAGGCGAACCCGCAGGCGATCGGCTGCATCCTGGGCGGTCACGGCATCACCGCGTGGGGGTCGACGAGCGAGGAATGCGAGCAGCGTTCGCTCGAGATCATCCGCACCGCCGAGCAGTTCATCGCCGACAACGGCCGCGAGGAGCCGTTCGGTCCCGCGATCGCGGGCTACGCTGCTCTGCCCGCCGAGGAGCGCCGCCGCCGCGCCGCCGCACTGTTCCCGCTGCTGCGTGGACTGGCGTCCACCGATCGCCCGCAGGTGGGGCACTTCACCGACAGCGACGAGGTGCTGAACTTCCTGGCGGCGCAGGAGCATCCGCGTCTCGCCGCGCTGGGCACGTCGTGCCCGGATCACTTTCTCCGCACCAAGGTCCGGCCGATGGTCCTCGACCTGCCGCCGACCGCGTCGCTCGAGGACGTCACCGCGCGACTGCGTGAGCTGCACACCGCCTACCGCGAGGACTACGCCCGGTACTACGCCGAGTACGCGGAGCCGGGCAGCCCGGCGATGCGCGGCGCCGACCCCGCCATCGTTCTGGTCCCCGGTGTCGGGATGTTCTCGTTCGGCGCGAACAAGCAGACCGCGCGGGTGGCGGGCGAGTTCTACGTCAATGCGATCAACGTGATGCGCGGTGCCGAGGCCATCTCCACCTACCAGCCGATCGACGAGCGGGAGAAGTTCCGCATCGAGTACTGGGCCCTCGAGGAGGCGAAGCTGGCGCGCATGCCGAAGCCGGCACCGCTCGCCACCCGCATCGCCCTGGTCACCGGTTCGGCGTCGGGGATCGGCAAGGCGATCGCGCAGCGCCTCGCCGCGGAGGGTGCGTGCGTCGTCATCGCCGACCTGGGCCAGGCGAAGGCGGCCGAGGCCGCCGCCGAGATCGGCGGCAGCGACGTCGCCGTCGGCGTCGCAGCGGACGTGACCAGCGCCGATCAGGTCGCCGCGGCGTTCGAGGCCACGGTGCTGGCGTTCGGCGGCGTCGACCTCGTCGTCAACAATGCCGGACTGTCGATCTCCAAGCCGCTGCTCGAGACCACCGAGAAGGATTGGGACCTGCAGCACGACGTGATGGCGAAGGGCTCGTTCCTGGTGTCGCGGGAGGCGGCGCGGGTGATGACCGCCCAGGCGATGGGCGGCGACATCGTCTACATCTCGTCGAAGAACTCGGTGTTCGCCGGGCCCAACAACATCGCGTACTCGGCGACGAAGGCCGACCAGGCCCACCAGGTGCGTCTGCTCGCGGCGGAGCTGGGCGAGTACGGCATCCGCGTCAACGGCATCAACCCGGACGGTGTGGTGCGGGGTTCGGGCATCTTCGCCGGCGGCTGGGGCGCCGAGCGGGCCGCCGTGTACGGCGTCGAGGAGGAGAAGCTGGGCGAGTACTACGCGCAGCGCACCCTGCTCAAGCGGGAGGTGCTGCCCGAGCACGTCGCCAACGCGGTGTTCGCGCTCACCGGCGGCGACCTCACGCACACGACCGGACTGCACATCCCCGTGGATGCCGGTGTCGCTGCGGCGTTCCTGCGCTGATGGATGCGTTCGCCGCGATCGACCTGGGCGCGTCCAGCGGGCGGGTGATGCTGGGCCGCGTCGCCGACGGCGTGATCACCCTCGACGAGGTCGCGCGCTTCCCGAACCGCCCGGTGCGGCTGGACGGATCGCTGCACTGGGATCTGGCCGGCCTGTACCGGGGTGTGCTGGACGGACTGCGGGCCGCGGCGACGGAGGCCGAGGCCCGCGGTGATGTTCTCGTGTCGATCGGTATCGACACGTGGGCGGTGGATTACGGGCTCCTCGGCGGCGACGGCTCGCTCCTCGGGATGCCGTACCACTACCGCGATCAGCGGACGTGGGGCGTCGCGGCCGGGGTGCGATTGTCGATACCGGATCGGGAGTTGTTCGAGCGCAACGGTATCGCGCAACTGCCGTTCAACACGCTGTACCAGCTGCTGGCCGAGCTCGAGAGCGGCGCGCAGCGGCTCGACGTGGCGGAGCAGTTGCTGATGATCCCCGACCTTCTGGCGTACTGGCTCAGCGGGGTGCGCGTCGGCGAGGTGACCAATGCGTCCACTACCGGTCTGCTCGATCCGGTGAGCCGCGACTGGGATCGTGCGCTGGTTACCCGGCTCGGTCTCGACGACCGCGTGCTACCGCCGTTGGCGGAGCCCGGTTCGGCGATCGGACCCGTCCGGCCCGATGTCGCCGAAGACATCGGCGCGACGGACCGTCCCCCGATGGTGGTGGCGGTCGGCAGCCACGACACGGCGTCGGCCGTCGTCGCGGTACCCGCGGCGAGCACGCGGTTCGCGTACATCGCGTCGGGGACGTGGTCGCTGGTGGGAAGGGAACTGCCCGGCCCGGTGCGCACCGAGGACGTGCGGGCGGCGGGGTTCACCAACGAGGCCGGCGTCGACGGCACCACCCGGTTGCTGCGGAACGTGATGGGCATGTGGCTGGTGCAGGAGTCGATGCGGCAGTGGCAGGCGGACGGGCTCGCAATGTCACTGCAGGAACTGCTGGAGGACGCCGCAGCGCTCACCGACCTCGGCTCCGTCGTCGACCCGGACCTGCCGGTGTTCCTGCCGCCGGGAGACATGCCCGCCCGCATCGCCGCCGAATGCGCGCGGACGGGTCAGCGCGTGCCGGAAAATCCGGCCGAGGTGATCCGATGTGTGCTCGACAGTCTCGCGGACGCGTACCGGCGGTCGGTGCAGTCGCTCGTCGAGCTCACCGGCACGCCGATCGACGTGGTGCACATCGTCGGCGGCGGATCCCAGAACGCCCTGCTGTGCCAGCTGACGGCGGACGCCACCGGGCTGCCCGTCGTCGCCGGACCCGTCGAGGGTTCCGCCCTCGGCAACGTCCTGGTGCAGGCTCGGGCGGCCGGTGTGCTGTCCGGGGGACTCGCCGAACTGCGTGCGGTCGTGTCGGATTCGATCACCCTGCGCGAGTTCGCGCCGTCGGCCGCTGCGCTGTCCCGGGCCTGACGCCTGTCTCTGCCCTAACGCCGGTCCCGGAACCGGGGTTCGCGTTTGTCCTTCCGCGCGGCGGTGGCCTCCTCGAAGTTGTCGGTCAGCAGCCGCACCAGCAGCTGCCCGAGTCCCTCCTGGTGGATGTGGGCTTCGAGTGAGGCGGCGTCGAGCCCGGACCACAGTGTGCGCTTCGTCAGTTCCAGGCCCGGCCGGGAGAACCGCGACATGCGCTCGGCGAGGTCGAAGCATTCGTCCAGGAGGTCCTCGCCGGGCACGCACCGCGACACGAGTCCGATCCGCTCGGCCTCGTCGGCGTGCACGTCGCGACCGGACAGCATGATCTCGAACGCCCGGGACGAACCGATCGCCCGCGGCAGCAGGTAGCTCAGGCCCAGCTCGCTCGCGGTCAGGCCGTTGTTGATGCCCGCCGCCCGGAAGTAGGCGTCGTCCGCCGCGATCCGGATGTCGGAGGCGAGCGCCAGGCACAGGCCGCCCCCGATGGCGGCGCCGTTGACCCCGCTGATCACCGGCTGGTGCATCCGGCGGAGCGAGAGCACCACGTTGTCGAGCATCTCCATGGCCCGCAGGGCGACGGTCGGCGGGGTGAGGCCGTCGACGTGGGGGAGCGTGCCCGCCGACCTCTGGTCGGCGCCGGAGCAGAAGCCGCGGCCCGCGCCGGTGATCACCACCGCGCGCACCGCGTTGTCGTTGCTGATCTCCTCCAGCGCGTCGCGGAACGGGATCATCACGTCGAACGCCATCGCATTCATGCGTTCCGGACGGTTGAGCGTTACCAGGGCGATGCCCGGCCGGGGGTGGTCGACGACGACGAAGTTCACGCACTCGATACTAGAACACGTTTCAATTCTGTGGATCGATTTGGGGTCGCGGACGTCCGGGGGCGACCGTGCGCGCGAGGATGCCCAGGGTCGCGCGCAGGGCGTTCTCAGAAATCACCGGAAAGATCCCGGACTCGCGCCAGACCGGGTCGATGGACGACCAGTCGTAGAACGACGTCACCATCGTTCCCTCGTCGATCGGCTCGAGCCGGTACCCGTACACGTGCCCGATCTGCGGCCGGATCTGCCCGAGAACCTTCCAGGAGATCTCCCGGTCGGGCACGAACGTCTCGATCGTCACCGTCACGTCGTAGAGACCGAGGTCGAAGTCGTTCAACGCGTCGCGGTCCATGTGCACGACGAACGTGTCGCCCGCCGCCGTGACGCGGTCCCCTTCCGCGGACATCAGCATCCCGGAACTGTCGATCGCCACGTGTCCCGCGGGATCGCAGAGAAGGCCGAAGATCGTCGCCGGGTCCGCGGCGACAGCACGCCGGACCTCCAACCGCTCGCCGGTGTCAGTTGTCATGTCCGCATCCTGCCACCCCACGTCAGTGCCATCGAGTGCTCGGGCACGCAAAAACACTCACGTGGGGAAGGTGGGCAGCACTCCGGCGTCCAGGGCCTGCTGCAGAGACGGTGCGGCCGAATCCTTCTCGGACAGCTGGAACGTCAGCGGGCTGCCGTCCCGGCCCACCGTCGGCCAGTCGATTCCCAGTTCGGGATCGAGTGGATGGAGGTCGTGGTCGAGGGCCGGGGTGTACTCGATCGAGCACAGGTACATCACGGTCGACGCGTCCTCGAGGGACAGGATCGCGTGGCCGACACCGGCCGGAAGGTAGACCGCGCGGCGGTCGGCGTCATCGATGAGCACCGAATCCCACTGCCCGAACATCGGCGACCCGACCCGCAGATCGACGATGACGTCGAGGAACGCACCCTTGACGCAGGTGACGTATTTCGCCTGTCCGGGCGGGTTGTCGGTGAAATGGATGCCGCGCAGGACCCCGGCGGCGGACACCGAGCAGTTGGCCTGCGCGAGTTCGAGGCTGTGCCCGACGGCGGCCTCGAACTCCGAGCCCTTGAACCATTCGAGGAACACGCCGCGGTCGTCGCCGAACTGCCGCGGGGTGATCTCCCAGGCGCCCGGAACCTTCAGTTCCCGATACTCCACGTCACCAGTCCTTGCCGCGTTCGAGAAGTTCGAGGAGATAGTCACCGTATCCCGACTTGCCGAGAGTTTCGGCGCGGGCGCACAATTCGGCGTCGGTGATGAACCCGTGGCGCCACGCGACCTCTTCCGGGACGCCGATCTTCAGGCCCTGCCGGTGTTCGAGCGTGCGCACGAAGTTCGCCGCCTCGAGCAGCGAATCGACGGTGCCGGTGTCGAGCCACGCGGTTCCGCGGGGAAGCACCTCGACCTGTAGCCGTCCGGCCTGCAGGTACGCCTGGTTGACGTCGGTGATCTCGTACTCGCCGCGGTCCGACGGCCTCAGGTCGCGCGCGATCGACACGACGTCGTTGTCGTAGAAATACAGCCCGGGGATCGAGAAGTTCGACTTCGGGGTGGCGGGCTTCTCCTCGATCGACATCGCCCGGCCCGTGTCGTCGAATTCGACCACACCGTAGGAACTGGGATCGGACACCCAGTAGGCGAACACGGCGCCGCCGTCGATGTTCTCGAAGCGGTTCAGCCGGGAACCGAGACCGGGGCCGTAGAAGATGTTGTCGCCGAGGACGAGGGACACGGACTCGTTGCCGATGTGATCGGCGCCGAGCACGAACGCCTGCGCCAGGCCGTTCGGTTCCTCCTGCACCTTGTACGTGAGGTTCACCCCGAACTGGGAGCCGTCACCGAGGAGCCGGCGGAACTGCTCGGCGTCGTGCGGGGTGGTGATGACGAGGATGTCCCGGATGTTGGCCAGCATCAGGGTGGAGAGCGGGTAGTAGATCATCGGCTTGTCGTAAACCGGGACAAGTTGCTTGCTCACTCCGAGAGTGATCGGGTGCAATCGGGACCCGGTGCCCCCTGCCAGGATGATTCCGCGCATGTGCGCAGTGTTCCAGTGTTCGCGTCGGATAGAAACTCGGGTACGCCACTAGGGTGGGTGCACATGAGGCTTCTCGTGACAGGCGGCGCCGGGTTCATCGGTGCGAATTTCGTGCACCAGACGGTCGCCGAGCGCCCGGACGTGCAGGTGACGGTGCTCGACGCGCTGACGTACGCAGGCAACCGGCGGTCGCTCGACCCGGTGTCCGATCGCATCGAGTTCGTGCACGGCGATGTGGCGGATTTCGCGCTGGTAGACCGTCTGGTCGGGGACTCGGACGCGGTGGTCCACTTCGCCGCCGAATCGCACAACGACAATTCGCTGGCCGATCCGACGCCGTTCGTGCAGACGAACGTGATCGGCACGTTCTCGCTGTTGCAGGCCGTCCGCGCCCACGACGTCCGGTATCACCACATCTCCACCGACGAGGTGTACGGCGACCTCGAACTGGACGACCCCGAGCGCTTCACCGAGTCGACTCCGTACAACCCGTCGAGCCCGTACTCGGCCACCAAGGCGTCCAGCGACCTGTTGGTGCGGGCCTGGGCGAGGTCGTTCGGGGTGCGGGCCACCCTGTCGAACTGTTCCAACAACTACGGCCCGTACCAGCACGTCGAGAAGTTCATTCCGCGCCAGATCACCAACCTGATCGACGGGGTGCGCCCCCGCCTGTACGGCAGCGGGAAGAACGTGCGCGACTGGATCCACGTCGACGACCACAACGCGGCCGTCTGGACGATCCTGGAGAAGGGGAGTCTCGGTCAGACGTATCTGATCGGTGCGGACGGCGAGGTCGACAACCGGACCGTCGTCGGAACGCTGCTCGAGCTGTTCGGCCGCGACGCCGACGACCTCGACTTCGTCACCGACCGCCCGGGCCACGACCTGCGTTACGCGATCGATTCGACGCGGCTGCGCACCGAACTGGGCTGGACGCCGCAGTACAAGGATTTCCGCAGCGGCCTCGAGGCCACCGTGCGGTGGTATCGCGACAACGAGTCGTGGTGGCGGGCGCAGAAGGAATCCGCGGAGAAGGCGTACGCGGCCACGGAATCCGTCATCGGCTGACGGTTCCGCGGAACGCCCACGCTCTCGCGGTCAGTGCGATGCGGCCTGCGTCGTCGCGCCTCGAGCGGGTATCGAGCAGGTCGCGAAGCGCGTCTCGCCGCACGGCGGGCAGGGACGTGCAGTATCCGGGCGCGGGCCCTTGCCCGCCCAGAAACGGCCGCCAGAAGTCGTCGAAGTCGGCGAACACGGTGGGAACGTCGAGTGGGTGCACCTCCACCCCGGCCAGCCCCGCGGCGGACAGCGCATCGCGGAGCGGCTGCGGCCGGCAGAGCGGGAAGCGGACGCCCTCGTCGAGGTTCGCGGCCGCCTCGTCGAGTTCGCGTGCGGCGTCCCAGAACGCGCGAATCATCTGCATTCCCTCGGCGTAGTCCCACACGTACCCGGCGACCGTCCCGCCGGCACGCGTGACCCGGTGCATCTCGGCGAGCCCCTCGATCGGGCGGCAAACGAAATTGAGAACGAGCCCGGACACCACCCGGTCGAACACGCCGTTGTCGGCGGGGATGGATTCGGCGGTGCCCGACCGGACCTCGAACCGGGGATCGTCCGTGCCGGCCCGAGCCGCCGCCGCGAAGGGCTGCGACGGTTCGACGCCGACCACCCGGGCCGGATCCGCCGTGCGGAGAACGGTGTGGGCGAGGGCGCCGGTCCCGCAACCCACGTCGCACCACATCTCGCCCGGGCCCGCGGCCAGCCACCGCAGGAACTGCGACGCGACCAGCCTGCTCCAGCGGCCGATGTAGAGCTCGTACGCGGGATCGATCTCCCAGGCGTCCGTCATCGCGGTCTCCTCAGGACGGCTGCGGCACCCGGGAATCCTCGTGGACGAGGGCGTTGCGCAGCGAACGGGAACCGGCGATCGCGGCGACGAACCCGGCGAGCACCTCGCACAGCGTGAACACCAGGCGTGACGCGAGGGCCAGCCCGAGCGCGACCCCGCTGTCCATGAACGGAGACAGCGCCGCGACGACGACGGCCTCGCGGACCCCGATGCCGGACGGCGCGACCACTACCAGCACGCCGGCGCACATGCCGAGGGCGATCGCGCCGATGCACTGTATGAGGGTGCCCGCCGCGAATCCCACCGAACTCGACGCGAGGAACCAGAGGTGCACGCCGTAGAGGACCCAGCTGACGGCGCACCAGCCGAGGGCCCGCGCGATCTTGTGCATGGTCAGCTGCCGCTGCAGCGGGGCGCGCCGCAGGATCCGCAGGGCCAGGTTCACCAGCCGGGTGAGGACCGGAGGATAGCAGCAGATGAGGGCGATCGGGACGAGAACGATCACCGCGACCGCCGCGACGGTGCTGATGTGGAACAGGGCGGGCAGCGCCAGCAGCCCGACGACCAGCGCCGACGTGATGCTCAGCCCGACGGTGACGAGGACGGCGACGAATCCGTTGGCCCGCGACACCCCGGCCCGGCGCACCAGCTCGGTCTGGAGGACGAACGCCCACACGCTGCCCGGCAGGTACTTACCGAGCTGACCGACCAGGTAGCAGCGGGCGGCGTCGAAGGCGGGGATCGGGTGTGCGAGGGCGCCGAGCGCGTGCTGCCACGCGCGCACCGCCGCGCCCATGCCGAGGAAGACGAACACCGCGGAAACGGCGAGCGCCCACCAGTCCAGCTGGGTGATCGTGTCCCTGACTTCGGCCCACTGCGATTTCACGGCGAACACGACGGCGACGACGATCGCGAGGGTGACGAGGATCCGCAGCGCGGTCATCAGGACGGCGCGACCGCCGCGTTCCGGGACGATCTCGGGATCGGCGTCCACGAGAACCACCCCCTCACCGGCAGTGCGCTGCGACGGTGCAGCGTTCGTTTCCGACGATAGCAATCGGAGGGCGCCGGATCAGGAATCGAGCGGTTTCACCGCAAGCTCCCGCCACCAGGCGAAGGCGCCGGCGAGCGACTGCGGGAGTTCCGCGTCGGCGTCGAGCCGCCCCGAGGCGTACAGCGCCGCCACGGCCGCGATGTCCCGGTCGGCGATCCCGGCGCGGCTCATGCCCACCCGGTTGGTGCCGCGCAGGGCCGCGGGATTGCCGAACACCGTGGCGAACGGCGGAATGTCCTTGGCGACGACCGATCCCATTCCCACCATCGCGCGCGCACCGATCACCCGCCGCTGATGCACCACCGCGCTCATGCCGAGATTGACGCCGTCGCCGAGGGTCACGTGACCGCCGAGGGTGCTGGACGGCGAGAGGACGCAGTCTTCGCCGATCCGGACGTCGTGCTCGACGGACGTGTGGTTCATGACGAATCCGCCGCGCCCGATGGTCGTCGGCCGCTCGGCGCCCTGCTGGACGGCGCTCATCTCCCGGATCACGGTGCCCGCGCCGATCACGACACCCTGGTGCGGGCTGACCTCCGTCCACGTGCGGGGATGCGTCTTCCCGATCCACTCCGGCGGCGCCCCGAGAGTCGCGTGGGCGCCGATCCAGCAGTCGTCGCCGATGTCGAGAGGGCCGGTGAGGACGGCATACGGTCCGATGCTCACCCGGTCCCCGACGGTGACGCCGTCGCCTATCACGACGGTCGGATGGATCTCGCAGTTTTCACCGATGGTCATGAAAGTTGGCGATTCCTTCCAGGAGCCGTGCAGACCGTGGGAACCTTCAAGTGGGTGCAATCTGTGAAGACGGTGTGAACGCACGTCAATCTATCGGAGGAACCGTGATCGCGATCTCGAGTATCTCTTTCGGAGAGGACGTCGAGCGCGAGGTTCTCGACACCCTGCGATCCGGGATGGTCGCGCAGGGACCGAAGGTCGCGAGGTTCGAGGAGGGGTTCGCCGAACTCGTCGGTACCCGGCACGCCGTGGCCGTCAACAGCGGCACCACCGCGCTGATCGCGGCGCTGCGGGTGCTGGATCTTCAACCGGGCGACGAGGTGCTCACCACCCCCTTCACGTTCGTGGCCACGCTCAACGCGATTCTCGATTCCGGCGCGACGGCCCGGTTCGCGGACATCGGAGAGGCCGATTTCGCGCTCGACCCCGACGTCGTTGCGGAGTGCGTGAACGAGCGCACCCGGGTGCTGATGCCGGTGCATCTGTACGGGCAGACCGCGGACATGGGTGCGTTGATGCCGCTGGCCGAGACCGAGGGGCTCGCCGTCGTCGAGGACGCCGCCCAGGCGCACGGTGCCACGTTCGACGGCAAGGGTGCGGGCAGCTTCGGGCTCGGTTGCTTCTCGTTCTACGCGACCAAGAATCTCACCACCGCCGAGGGCGGCATGGTCACGACGGACGACGACGCGGTGGCCGACCGGTTGCGGGTGCTGCGGAATCAGGGCATGCGACGGCGCTACGAATACGAGATGGCGGGCCAGAACTTCCGGATGACGGATCTGCAGGCCAGTCTCGGGTTGCCGCAGCTGGGTTCCTATCTGCAACAGGTGGAGTCGCGCCGCCGCAACGCGGAGGCGCTGCGGACCGGTCTGAAGGACGTCGAAGGTCTCGTTCTGCCTTCGGAACTCGCGGGCCGCGGGCACGTGTGGCACCAGTTCACCGTGATCCTCGCACCCGATGCGCCGATCGACCGCGACACCCTCGCGCAGCGTCTGAGCGAACGGGACGTCGGCAGCGGCGTCTACTACCCGAGAACCGTTTACGACTACGACTGCTACCGCGAGCATCCCCGGGTGATCGCCTCACCGACGCCGGTCGCGACGTCCGTGGCCCGCCGGTGCCTCAGCATCCCCGTCCACGCCGCACTCTCCACCGACGACGTCGACCGGATCGTCGCCGCGGCGCGTGAGGCGATGGAGGCGTGATGACGTCCACGCGACCGCGGATCGCGCTCGTCGGATCAGGCAAGATGGGTTCGCTGCACGCCCGCGTTCTCGCGCAATCCCCGCTGTGTGACCTCGCCCTGCTGGTGGAGCCGCGTGAGGAACACGGGCGGGACGTCGCCGCACGGTTCGACACCGCATGGGCTGCGGATTTCGACGAACTGGACGGCATCGATGCCGCCGTCGTCGCGGCGGCGACACCCGCCCACTACGAGTTGGCGGGCCGCATCCTCGACCTCGGCAAGCCGGTGCTGGTCGAAAAGCCGCTCGCCGCAACGTACGAGGAGAGCACCGATCTGGTGAAGCGTGCGGCCGCGACCGGTGTTCCGCTGATGTGCGGCCTGCTCGAGCGCTACAACCCGGCGGTCCGGACGGCCCGCGAATTCGCCGGTGACGTGTGGCAGGTCAACGGAATCCGGCACTCGCCGTTCGTCTCCCGCATCCCCACCGGCGTCGCGACCGACCTGCTGATCCACGACGTCGACCTCGCGATCGGTTTCGTCGGATCGCCGCCCGTCGGCGTGAAGGCCGAGTTCGGGTACTTCCACGACAGTTCGCGACGCAACGAGGCCGAGGACTGCGCGGAGGCGGTGCTGCGTTTCGAATCCGGTGCGGTGGCCACCATCTCGGCCAGCCGGGTGAGTCAGCGGAAGGTCCGGCAGTTGTCGCTGCTGGAGCCGGACCGCCTGATCGAGATCGACCTCCTGCGCCGCGACATCACCATCTACCGGCACATCGACGACGACCTGCCCGCCGACCGCGACGGCTACAAGCAGCAGACGGTGATCGAGATCCCCACCCTCCGCTACAGCGACGAACCCCTCGCCGCCCAGCTCGCGCACTACGTCGGGCTGATCGGCGGCGAGGGGGACGCCGACGCGGAACGCGACTCGATCCTGCCCGCGCATCGCGTGGTCCACGAGGCGACGGTGTCGGCTACCGGCTGAGCGCTCCGGCGACTGCCAGGCGGGTGTCTTCCGCGATGAGGTCGGCGTTGAGTGCGGCCGCGGCGCTCAGGCCGGCTCCGGCGGCGACGATCACCTGCGCTTTCGGGTCTGCGACGTTGCCGGCCACCCACACGCCCGGGACCGCGGTGGCGCCGGTCGCGTCGGCGGCGACGGCGGTGCCGATCACGTGTCCGGCCATCTCCATCTCGGTGGTGTCCAGGCCCAGGCTGGTGAGGAAGTCGGCGCGGGCCCGGAACAGCGGCGGGACCACCACGGCGGTGAGGGAGAAGACCTGACCTGTGCGTAGCCGGACCCCGGTCAGCCGGTCGTCCTGCACCTCGAGTCCGGCCACACCGCCATCGATCACGGCGATACCGCGTGCCGCGAGTTGCTCGTACTCCTCGCCGGTGGGTTCGTTCGCGTCGTTCAGGAACAACGTCACGTTGTCGGTCCACTGCCGCCACATCAGCGCCTGGTGCACCACCGGCGGACTGCCGGCCAGGACGCCGACCGGCTGGTCCCGGACCTCCCAGCCGTGGCAGTACGGGCAGTGCAGGACGTCGCGTCCCCAGCGCTCGGCCACGCCGGGGATGTCGGGGAGCACGTCGACGAGGCCGGTGGTCACGAGCAGTCTCCGCGCACGCACGGTCGCGCCGTCGGCGAGCGTCACCCGGAACTGGCCGTCCCCCACCCTGTCGGCCGACGTGACGGTGCCGGTCACGATCTCGCCGCCGTACCCGGCGACCTCCTCGCGTCCGATGGCCAGTAGTTCGCCGGGAGGGGTGCCCTCTCGGCCGAGGTAGTTGTGAATGTGCCCGGCCGGTGCGTTGCGCGGGGCGCCTGCGTCGATCACGAGCACCGATCGCCGTGCCCGCGACAGGGCCAGTGCCCCGCCGAGTCCGGCCGCGCCCCCGCCGACGACCACTACGTCGTAACTGTCTTCCATCGCGTTCTCCTTCGTTCGTCGACCTCGTGACGTCCACTGTCCGGTGAGCCCGCAAAACTGGCAAGCAAGTTTGCTGCCGTGGCAACATGATGTGTGTGAACGACGACGTACCCGACCTGGACGGCGTCCTCGACGCCGTGGGACCGCGGCTCAAAGCCCTCCGCCAGCAGCGCGGCGCGACCCTCGCCCAGCTCTCCGAGTCCACCGGGATCTCGGTGAGCACCCTGTCGCGGCTCGAGTCCGGCCAGCGCAAACCCACCCTCGAGCTGATGCTCCTGCTGGCCCGCGCCCATCAGCTGCCCCTGGACGAACTCGTCGACGCACCCGCCACCGGCGACCCCCGCGTCCATCTGCGGCCCCTCGAGCGGAACGGCTCGACGATCATCCCGCTGACCCGCAGGCCCGGCGGGATCCAGGCGTTCAAGCACGTGATCCCGCCGGGTGACCCGAACGGCATACCGAACCTGCAGGTCCACGAGGGCTACGAATGGCTGTACGTCCTGTCCGGCCGGCTGCGACTGCTGCTCGGCGAACACGACGTGATCCTCACGCCGGGGGAGGTCGCGGAGTTCGACACCCACGTCCCGCACTGGTTCGGCAACCCCGGACCGCAACCGGCGGAGATCCTCAGCCTGTTCGGCCCCCAGGGCGAGCGGGCGCACGTCCGCACCGTCCCGCGGGGATCGGCAGCCGAGCGGGACCGTCGGTAGAATTCGTCCGGACCGGTGACGAGCGCTCCCTCCGAGGCGCAGGACGTGATGGGGAGGCCCCGTGCGACGCTGGATTCTCGGTGTTCCCGTAGCGGTCGTGATTCCGCTCCTCGCAGCCTGTTCCACGACTGTGGCACCGCCCGTGGCGCAGCCGCAGACACAATCGCCGCCGCCGACCGCGACCCTCGTGGGCCTGGGGGATTCCATCCCGGCCGGTGACGGATGCCCCGGCTGCACGCCGTTCGTGGAACTGTTCGGTGATCAGCTGTCCGGCGACGACGCGGTGCCCGTGCAGGTGGCCGATCTGGGTGTCGGGGGCTGGACGAGCGCCGACCTGCTCGACTCACTCGAACCCGGCGAATACGACGCCGACGCCGTCCGCGACGCCGACCTCGTCACCGTCACGATCGGCGCCAACGACTTCTACGCCGAACTCGACGACTACCTGGACGGCGACTGCGGTGGCGACGACGGGCTCGGCTGCTTCGAACCCGTCCTGCCGCAGCTGCAGACCACGCTGACGTCCGTGCTCGACCGCATCGCCGAACTGCGGGCCGGTCAGCCGACCGCAGTGCTGGTCACCGGGTACTGGGACGTCTTCCCGGACGGTGACGTGGCCCGCGAGTTGTACGGGCCGCAGTTCCTCCGGGACAGCGCCGCGCTGACGCTGCGCGCCAACGACGTCATCTCGGAGGTCGCGGGCGCGGAGGGCGCCACGTACGTCGACCTGTTCAGCACGTTCAAGGGCACGTGGGGCGACGGCGACCCCACCGGGCTGCTGGCCGACGACGGCGACCACCCGAACCAGATCGGCCACCAGCTGATCGCCGACGCGTTGTCGTCCGCCGCGGTCGCGGGGTCCGGTTCCACCGAGGCGTCGGCGTTCACGTCGTCCGAGTGGTCGCCGCGCTGAGCTTCCGCCTGCGCACCACCGGATCGACGACGGACAGGATCAGCACCACGACCGTCGCGGCGCCGAACGCCGCCACGGACAGGTTCTGCCGAGGCGGGCGGAACGTCACGACCAGTTCGTGGTCACCCGGCGGAATCGGCACCGCGAGCAGACCGTGCCACCCCGCGGTCGTCTCCACCGGCTCGCCGTCGACGGCGGCCGAGTAGCCGGGCCACGCGAGGCGCGCGAACCAGACGGTGCCGCCGCTGCCTGCCACCCGCACGGTCTCCGTCGCCGCGCTCATCTCGGACGAGAGCACCCGGACGCCGTCGGACGCGAACGACACGCGTCCGGGCAGGGGCAGCGGCCGGTCACGCTGCAACACCGTCCGGGAGTCGCTGCGCTCGGTGACGTGCCAGCCGGGTGGGGGCGGTGCCGTCGCGACCTCGGGCACGAGCCCGTGCTCCACGACGAGCGTCGACACCCGGAGGTAGTCGATCAGCGGGATCGGGATGTCCGCGTTCACCGGCTGCCACAGCGCCCCGTACACCCCGGGGCAGACGGCGCCGCGGTAGTCCATGCACAGGGCTTCCTGGAACTCGGTGAACCCGATGCCGGTGTAGGCGTTGATGCTGCCCTCGGCGGACGACGCCATGATCTCGTTGCCGAACAGGATCCGGCCGGCGCTGACGTCCTCGTGGGACGTGTCGTCCAGGTCGGCGAGTTGCAGCACGGTGCCCTGGTAGCGGTCCGTCTGCGCGGACAGCACCGACGTGCTCGACGGATCGACGCGGCTGTCGCGTTCGACGTCGCGGGTGAGGGACCAGACCTGCGCTGCGGTCACCACCACGGTTCCCAGGACGAGGGCGGCGACGAGAGCATTCGGGCCCCGAGTGCGCCAGGCGGTGTACGCGAGCACGCACAGCGCCGCGACGAGCAGCGCGAACAGCGTGTGCCGCAGCGTCAGGGCGGGTGAGGACGAGAACGCCAGGTAGAAGCCCAGCGCGATCAGCACCGCCGACGCCGTCGCCCGGTGACGCACCCGGTCGTGCGCGATGCCCAGCGACAACGCGAGCGCCAGGCCGATCACCCCGCACAGGTACAGGTATTCGACGAGCCGGATCGGCCACCGGAACATTCCGACGTTCGACGGTCCGAACGTGAAGAGGAAGTAGACGACCGCGATCACGAGCAGGCTGATCAGTGGTCGCCCGTGCGCGCGACGGAACTCCGTGGACGCGAACAGCGTGCGGATCCGGCCCCACGGCAGCCACGGCAGCAGTGGCAGCACGAACCACGAGAGGTACAGCGACGGGATCACCTCGACCGGCCCGCCGAACGTCATGATGACGGGCAGATACGACGGGCTGCTCATTCCCGCGAGGCCGCCGATCTGCGGCTGCAGGAACGTGTCGTTGAAGATGCCGGTGCTGCCCGCGCGGGTGGTGACGTCGACGCTGAGGAACAGCGGCAGGTAGGTCACCAGCGCGGCGGTGCCCGCGCATGCGCCGGTGATCACCAGAACGAACAACCGGAAGAACTGCCGCTGCGCGAGCAGGCCGATCCCGATGCCGAGGAGAACGACGACGGCGCCCAGCGCGGCGTACGGGTTGCCCATGCTCACCGTCAGTACGCCGATCACGAAGGTGACCAGCGGGTTCGTGCGACCGCGGGAGAGGCGCAGCGCCGACCACCAGAACAGCGTCACCCACGCGACGGCCATCATCCCGGACGGCCAGCCCGCCGCCTCGTAGAACAGGGTGAAACCGCTGAACGGAATGGTCAGTCCGGCGAGGATCGCCGGACCGCGGCGGGCGCCGTATTCGCGGCACAGCAGATACGCGGCGAGGGCGAACAGCGCGAGGAACTCGGCCATGATCACGAACGCCGCGACGGACAGGTTCTCGAATGTCGCGGCCAGGATGTAGTTGGCCAGGTTGACCGGGTTGTAGAGGCCGTACGCGGCCTCGCCCGCATAGTTCCCGCCGATCCAGGCGTCGGGATTGACGGTGAGCCACCGCCCGGCGAGGAGTTCGGTGCCGATCCGGTGCCAGGACGGCACGAACGATTCCAGCATGTCGCCGCCGTAGTAGAAGCGGTCGTACACGATCCGGGGAATCGTCGCGATTGCCGCGGCAGCCACCGCGACCGCCGATGCCACCATCCACTCGGGCACGCGGTGTATCGATCGGGTGAACGTCGAGGACACGGACGCGGAGGGTGCCACGGACTCCGAGCCTACGAGTTAGGCTGCGCCCGTGCGCCTTTTCGGTTGTTCCCACGACCAGAAAGGCGCACGTGCGCCGAAGGCGCTGTCGGTCGTCGTCCCCGCCTACAATTCCGCCGCCGTCATCGAGCAGACCGTCCACCGGCTGGCCGAACGCCTGGCCGGTCACGACGTCGAGATCATCGTGGTGGAGAACGGATCCACCGACGACACCGCGGACATCTGCGGCCGCCTTGCCGCCGAGTGGACGCCCGGACCCGTGTCGCTCACCGTGCTGCGGAGCGAGAAGGGCATGGGCAACGCGTTGCGGACGGGAGCGGAGGCGAGTCGCGGCGCGCACGTGCTGCTGACCGCCGACGACCTGCCGTTCGGGTTCGACGACCTCGACGGCGCCGAGACGCTCGCCGGCCACGACGGCCGGCTGCCCGAAGTCGTGATCGGTTCCAAGGCCCACCCCGACTCGCAGGTGCAACGCGGCGCGCTCCGGGGAACCCTGACGTGGGGTTTCGCGGCGCTGCGCCGCGTGGTTCTCGGGATGCGCACCGGCGACCCCCAGGGCACCGTCCTGATGGACGGCGACCTGATGCGAAGACTGGTTCCCGACCTCGTCGAGCCCGGGTTCCTGTTCACCACCGAACTCGTCTACCTCGCGGAGCGGGCGGGCATCGTGCCGGTCGAGGTCCCGGTGCGTCTGAGCGCCGATCACGACAGCCACGACACCCGCATATCCAGGGGCGATGTGCTCGCGATGGGGGTGGGGCTGTTCCGGCTGCGGGCCCGTCACCGGGACGGAGGGCGCCTCGCATGGTCGGGGAGCACGTCGCGAGGTTGATACCCTGCGAACCGAGAAGAGGATCGTGCCGTCGCCGTGGCGCGGTCCAGCCCACCTCTCGCGGGGAACAGTAGGAGCACTATGAACGAGTCTGCGTCGGTAGCACCTGTGGACGGGAGCACGGCCGCGGTACGGAGTGCTCTCACCGAGCATCGCGCACCCGACCGCCTCGTGGTGGCGCGAGGTCTCTTCACGGGACCGACCACCCGGGTCAAGGACGACCTGTACGCCAGGATCGTCAAGGGCCGCGCCCACCGCGAGCGTTACGTCGTACACCTCGAGAAGGGTGCGACGGTCGACACCGACACGTACTTCGGCCGGTTCGCTGCCAGCTACTACCAGCGCTGGACCACGGTCACCGACGTGACCGTCGGGTTCCACCACGAGGCCGGCGGTCGGGCCGTGGTGGCGCTGCGCGGCTCCGATTCGGGCGGCAACTCGCGCATCCTCGCGACGACGGAGATCGACGGCTCGGGCACGGCGACGCTGTCCGCGAAGCTCGACGCCTACCTCGACGGCGGTTCCCTGTGGGTGGAGTTCACCGCCGTCGACGGCCCCCTCGCCGTGAGCGAACTGGAGTGGACCGTCGCCGCGCCGTCGGTGATCCGGCCCGCCGCGATCGCGATCTGCACGTTCAACCGCGCCGACGACTGCGCCGAGACCGTCGCCGCCATCGCGAACGACTCGACGATGGCATCCGGCATCGACGCCGTGTACGTGGTCGACCAGGGCAGCGACCACGTGTCGGACCGGGAGAAGTTCACCGAGGTCGCCGAGATCCTGGGCGACAAGCTCGTGTACCTGCGGCAGCCGAACCTCGGCGGGGCCGGCGGATTCACCCGCGGCATGTACGAGGTGTCGGGGATCAACGAGCACGCCAACCTGATCCTGATGGACGACGACATCCTGTGCGAGCCGGAGTCGATCCTGCGGATGAATGCGTTCGCCAACGTCACCACCGAGCCGACGCTCGTCGGCGCGCAGATGCTGTACCTGATGAACCCGGAGCACCTGCACGTCAGCGCGGAGGAAGCGGACCTGTCGAAGCTGAAGGCGGGACGTTGGGCGGCCGGGTCGCGGCACGACATCAATCTGCTCAAGAAGAAGCAGCACAAGCGCGTCGACGCCGGCTACAACGCGTGGTGGTCGTGCCTGATCCCGGCCGAGGTGGTCGCGCAGATCGGGCTTCCGCTGCCGATGTTCTTCCAGTGGGACGACATCGAGTACGGCATCCGTGCCCGCGCCGCCGGATTCGTCACCGTCACCCTGCCCAATGCCGGTGTGTGGCACGCGGACTTCCACTGGAAGGACCGCGACGACTGGGCCAAGTACTTCAGCATCCGCAACTCGCTGATCGCGGCCGCGCTGCACAGTGACTTCGACGCCAAGTCGCTGAGCAAGAGGATGACGCGGGAGATCACCCAGTACCTCGTGTCGATGCAGTACGGGTTGGCGTACACCATGATTCGCGGTATCGAGGACTTCCTCGAGGGCCCGAAGGTCCTCGAGGACGGCGGTCAGGCCGTGCTGGCGTCGATCCGTGAGGAGCGCAAGCGGTTCCCCGAAACCGTCAAGCACCCCGCGTCGAACATTCCCGGTGTCCGCAACTCCGACCTCGTCACCCGTTACGCCGGTTTCGAGCCGGACAAGAGCAGGATCGACCTCGTCCTCGCCAAGCGGGCCGCGTACCAGTGGCTCGGCCGCACCCAGCACGGTGTCGCGAGTATTCCTGTGGCCGAGGCGCACTGGTGGCACGTGTCGCTGTTCGACACCGCCGTCATCACCGACGCCTCCCAGTCCGGGGTGCGGGTGCGCCGCCGCGACAAGGAGACGGCCCGTGAGCTCACGGCCCGGACCGCGAAGCTGATGAAGCGGTTCCGCGAGGATGCGGCGTCGACGCAGCGCCAGTACCGGGATGCGTTGCCGCAGCTCACCAGCCGGGAGAACTGGGCTCGCCTCTACGGTAAGTGACGTCGGCCGCACCGTTGCAGGCCCGCGATGTGCGTGGGCTGCTCCGGGATTCGTTCCTCGTCTTCGCTGTCGGTGTGGTGCTCGGCGCGGCGTGGAGTTGGCGTCCGTCGTTCTGGTACGACGAGGTCGCGACGCTGTACTCGAGTCAGCGGTCCCGGCCCGACCTGTCGAATCTGCTCGGCCACATCGATGCCGTGCACGGGTTGTATTACGTCGGGATGCACTACTGGTTCGCGATGTTCGGTGCCTCGGAGTTCTCGGCCCGGTTCCCGAGCGCCCTGGCCGCGGGCGCGGCGGGCGCAGGGGTGGTGGTGCTCGGTGCGCTGATCTCGACCAGGCGGGTGGCGGTGCTGTCCGGGATCCTGTTCGTGATCCTGCCCAGCGTCACGTGGGCGGCCGGGGAGGCTCGCGGCTACGCGGCCACAGCTGCCGCCGCGGTCTGGCTGACCGTGATTCTCCTTGCGGCACTGAGGCTCCGGCGGCGGTGGCTGTGGGCGCTGTACGCCGCCGGCCTGGCGGTGTCGATCGTGTTGTTCGTCTACCTGATCACCCTCGTTCCCGCGCACCTGCTGACGATCCTTCTGCTGCGCGAGGTCCGGCGGTCCTGGCTCGGATGGGCGTCCGCCACGGCGGCGGGGGCAGTGGTCGCGGCGCCGTTCGTGGCGCTGGTGCGCCGGGAATCCGTCCAGGTGGCGTGGATCCCGCCGCTCGACGGGCACCTGCCGCGGGCCGTCGCCGAGTACCAGTGGTTCGTCGGCGCACCGTGGTTCGCGATGCTGTTCGCCGTCCTGGTGGTGGCCGGGGTGGTGGCGCTGGTGCGCGGTCGCCGTGTGCCCCCGGTGCTGTACGTCGCGCTGCCGTGGATCGCCGTGCCGATGGCGGCGTTGCTCGCGTATTCGCTCCTGCGCAGCCCGGTGTATCTGCCGCGGTACTTCACGTTCACCACGCCGGCGGTGGCCCTCGTCGGCGGACTCTGCCTGGCCGCCCTGGCCCGGAAGTGGTGGGAGTCCGCCGCGGTGCTCGCGGTGTTCGTGGTGGCCGCATCGCCGAGCTACCTCGACCAGCGCGAGCAGTGGGCGAAACCCAGCGGCATGGACTTCAGCACCGTCAACAGTTTCGCCGGGGAACACCTCCGCCCCGGCGACTGCGTGCTGTTCGACAAGCCGGCCTGGAACCCCACGTCGCTGCGGCTCGTGAAGAACGTGCGGCCGGCGGCATTCGACGGCACCCGCGACATCGGGCTCGGGACCACGGCCGCGAGCCGGGGGTCGCTGTGGGACGACGAACTCGCCGTCCCGGACCTCGCGGGCCAGCTCGAGTCGTGCTCCGTGGTCTGGTTCTTCACCGACTACGAACGCGACGCCGAGCGCGTCATCCGGCACACGTCCAACGAGGTGTGGACGCTGCCGCCGTACCACTTCGAGGACACCGAGGCGTTCGCGGCGCTCGCGCGGTCCGGACTGCGGATCGACGAACGCGCGACGTTCAACGTCACGCAGGCGGTGAAGCTGGTGCGGTGATCCGCACGACCACCTGCTCGTGGTTCGCGGTGTAGCTCAGGTACTCGAAGCCGACGCCGGTGCGGTCGACGAACTCCGCCCACGCCCGGTACTCGTGCTCCTGCCAGCCCGGGAAGTTGAAGAACTCGTCGAACACGATCACCGTGCCCGCGACCAGCCGGCGTTCGATCCGGTCGAGCACCGACTTCGTGGACGAGTACAGGTCGGCGTCGAGATGCACGAACGACACCGGTCCCGGATGCTTCTCCAGGAACCCCGACAGGGTGTCCTCGAACAGTCCGGGCACCAACTGGGCGCCCCGCACCTGCGGCAGATTCTCCTGCGCGAACTCCCCGGCCGGGAATCCGGTGCGCCACGTCTGCGGCAGACCGGAGAACACGTCGAACCCGAATACCTCGTGCTCGGCGTCCTTCAACTGTTCGACGATGATCCGGAGCGTGGTGCCCGACGCCACCCCGAACTCGAGGGCCAGCCCCTCGACCTCCACCTGCGACAGTCCGTAGCGCAGCGTGTCCTGCGGATTCCAGAACACGGGCGCCTTCGGCATGTGTTCGAGCACGAACGCCGCCGCCTCGTTCGTGGCCCGCACGTCCAGTGCCTGCGTGATGTCGCGGCGGGCCTGCTGCTCCAGTTCGCCGAGCCGCTGCTGGACGTCGGAGATCTCCATGCGGGCATCGGACAGCTCGGACAGCACCCGGGCGAGTTCCTGATTGGTCGCGCTCAGCTCTGCCAGGGTCTGGTCGTGCTGGTTCTCGGTGAGCTCACGGGACCGTCGATCCGACTCGGCCACCACCTCGGACATGGCACGTTGAAGCTTGAGACGGGCCTTTCTCCGAAGATCGAACATATACCCATGTTGCCAGTCCGCATCCCGGCTCACCGCTCGAACCGGGATGCGGTCGGACGCCCGTGTCAGTGACCGCGACTGCGGTAAATCTGACGTTGCCAGCGGGCGATGCTCTTCCACTCGCGTTCGCGTTCGGCTCGGAGCCTCGCGTCGGTGCGTGACGCGATCCACCCGTTCTCGCGAATCAGCTTGCGGTAGCTGGCAAGCCTGCGTTCGGGCAGTTCGCCGTGCTCCACCGCGCCCTGCACCGCGCAACCGGGTTCGGCCGTGTGGGAGCAGTCCGCGAACCGGCACCGCGCCGCGAGCTCCTCGATCTCGGGAAACGTCTTGTCGATGCCGTCGGACGTGTCCCACATGCCGACACCCCGCAGTCCCGGCGTGTCGATCAGGGCACCCCCGGAAGGCAGCGGCAGGAGTTCACGGTGCGCCGTCGTGTGACGTCCCTTGTGGTCGCCCTCGCGGACACGACCGGTGGCGAGCACGTCCTCGCCGAGCAACGCGTTCGCGAGCGTCGACTTGCCCGCGCCGGACGGTCCGATGAGCGCGACCGTCCCGTCGATGACGGCGGTGAGGACGTCGATGCCGTCGCCGGTGTCGGCGCTCACCGCGAGGACCGTCGCACCCGGTGCCACCGCCGCCACCTCCGCGGTCGCGGGGGAAACATCCTGCACGGTATCGGATTTGGTCAGCGCGACCACCGGCTGGGCGCCGCTCTCCCACGCCAAGGCCAGCAGGCGTTCGATGCGTCCGAGATCGAGGGCGGTGTCGAGTGCGGCGGCGATCACCACCGTGTCGACGTTGGCCGCGAGGAGCTGGCCCTCCGACCGGCCGGACGAGGACGATCGGACGATCGCGCTGCGCCGGGGGAGCAGGTCGGCGACGGCGATGTCGTCGCCGTGACGGTGGAGTGTCACCCAGTCGCCGGTGCAGAGCGTGTGCTCGCCTGCGAGCGCGCGGACGATGCCCGCGGGCGTCGCGACGTCGCAGCGACCGCGGTCCACGCGGATCACCCGACCGGGCTCCCGACCGTCGGCCGGGTAGTTGTCGAAGGTGTCGGAAAGTGTGTCGTTCCAGCCGTAGGGCAGGAGTTGTCCAGGGTCGAACATGGTGGGTGTGATCCTCGGGTCGATGACCGCCGACCGGACCACTGCGCGGGTTCGGTCAGGCGAGGGGGAAGGGGGAGTGGACGCACACGACGTCGACCGACGAGACAGTCATCGGACACTCACTCCTTCGCAGCACATCGAGATCGAAACACAGCGAGATCTTTCGACCGGAACCCCACGATGCTCCCACCCGGCGGAACCCGGGCGCAACCGAATTACGGGCGCTCGAACCGTTCCTGGCGGCCCAGCTTCCGCAGCCGCATCCACTCCCTCAGACCCTGCGGATCACGCCGCGTGACGAGGAAGTACCACCCGAACCGCACCCATTCCTGCGGCAGCAGCTTCCGCATGCCCGGCTGGGACAGCAGATAACCGCGGTTGCGGTACGTGAAGAACCGCTTCGTCTCGTTGTCCGGATACTGCGTGTGCATCCGGCCGCCGAGGATCGGCTTGAACTCCTCCGCGCCGTTCGGGTGCACGTACGCCGTCTGCAGGCAGGTGCCGAACGGCAGCCCCGACCGCACCAGCCGGCGATGCACCTCCACCTCGTCGCCGCGGACGAACAGACGCAGGTCGGGAACGCCGACCGTGTCGATCGCCGACGCGCGGAACAGGGCGCCGTTGAACAGCGACGCGATACCCGGCAGCAGGTCGGCGGAGTCGTCGCCGTCGGCGAACAGTTCGGAACGGAGCCGTCGCCACTCCACCCCGCGGCGCAGGGGGAACGCGAGTCGGTCGGGGTCGTCGATGTCGCAGACCACGGGGGAGACCTCGGCCAGCCCGTGCCGCTGCGCGCAGTCGAGCAGCGTCTCCAGGACCTTCGGTCCTTCGGGCCGTCCGTCGTCGTCGGCGAGCCACACCCAGTCGGCGCCGAGCGAGAGGGCGTACAGGATGCCCAGCGCGAAGCCGCCCGCCCCGCCCAGATTGTGCTGCGAACCGAGGTAGCTGACGGGGATCCCGGACGATTCGACGAGCTCACGCACGTCGTCCTCGGCGGCGTTGTCGACGACCACCAGATGGTCCAGCGGACGCGTCTGCGAGCCGAGGACCTTCAGCGATTCCGCCAGCAGTTCGCGGCGCTTGTGGGTGACGACGACACCGACGATCCGCTCGGCAGGAGCGCTCACGCGGACTCCGCCTCGGCTTCCGCGGCCGTACGAACGGGACGCTCGTTCGATCTGTCGCTACAGGCGTCCCGTTCGGCCGAAGCGGTGACCCCGGACTTCTCCCGGTCCAACTCGTAGATGACGTGGCGGACGTGGTCGGCGGCGTCGTCACCCTCGTACGCGCGGACGACGTCCTCGATGCCGCCCTGCTGCCGGATCCGACCGTGGTCGATCCACATGGCCGTGTCGCAGAGCTGGGCGAGGAATTCGTTGGAATGGCTGGCGAACACCAGGATGCCGGACCGCTCCACCAGCGCCTGCAGACGCACGCGCGCCTTCTTCATGAACTCCGCGTCGACGGCGCCGATGCCCTCGTCGAGCAGCAGGATCTCCGGGTCGATGCTGGTGACCACACCCATCGCGACGCGCACGCGCATACCGGTGGAGTACGTGCGCAACGGCATCGACAGGTACTCGCCCAGCTCGGTGAACTCGGCGATCTCGTCCATCTTCGCGAGCATCTGCTTGCGGGTCTGCCCGAGGAACAATCCGCGGATGATGATGTTCTCGTAGCCGGAGATCTCGGGGTCCATGCCCACACCGAGGTCGAAGACCGGGGCCACACGGCCGCGGATGCTCGCGCTGCCGCGGGTGGGTTCGTAGATGCCGGACAGCAGCCGCAGCAGCGTCGACTTGCCGGCGCCGTTGTGGCCGACCAGGCCGATCCGGTCGCCTTCCTTCAGCGACAGATTGATGTCGCGCAGGGCCTCGACCACGACGACGTCCGAGTTGTTGCGCCCGATCGACCCGCCGGCCTTGCCGAGGAACGCCTTCTTCAGAGACCGGGACTTGGCGTCGAAGATCGGGAAGTCGACGCAGGCGTCCCGCGTCTCGATACTCACATGCTCTGTCATTACTTCAGACCCCTAAACCCAGTAGGGCACACGGGCCCGGTACTTGCGAAGCGCGAGGATGGCGGCGGCCCACCCGACGACGGTGATGGCCAGCACGATGTACCAGTGGTACGCCTGCTGATCCTGACCGATCATGGGCGCGCGCACGATGTCGAGGTAGTGGAACAGCGGGTTCAGCTCGGCGAGCTTGACGCGCTCGGCGGCCTGTCCACCCTGCGCCTCGAGGCTCTGCGTCGTCCACATGATCGGTGTCAGCACGAACAGCAGCAGCGTCATGCTGCCGAGGATCGGCGCGATGTCCCGGTACCGGGTGGAGAAGATGCCGAACATGATCGACACCCACGCCGCGTTGACGACGATCAGCGCGATCGCCGGAATCGCGGCCAGCGACATCCAGGTCAGGTGCCGCCACACGCCGAACGCGAACAGCATGATCACGTAGATCACCAGGTTGTGGGCGAACAGCAGCAGCTGCCGCCACACCAGCCGGTAGACGTGGACGCTCAGCGCCGACGGCAGCTGTTTGATCAGCCCCTCGTTGGCGATGAACACCTCGGATCCCTCGAGGATGCTCGCGCTGATCAGGTTCCAGACGATCAGACCCACGGTGACGTACGGCAGGAACTCGTCCAGCGGGATGTCGAGCAGGGCGGAGTACAGGATGCCCATCGCCGCGGCCTGCACGCCGGTCGCGATCGTGATCCAGAACGGGCCGATCACCGACCGGCGGTAGCGCTGCTTGATGTCCTGCCAGCCGAGGCTCAGCCACAGCTCGCGCTGAGCGAAGCCGTCCCTGAGGTCCTTGAACGCGCGACGGAAGGTCTGCGAGTCGGACGCCGGGAGCGGGCCGCCTGCGGCCTCGGTTTCGATAGCGGATGCTGACACGGGCACCGAGCCTACCGGGAGTCGAGTTCCATGCTGTTTCGCCCGTTGCTACAGGTACTGGCCGGTACCGCTCGACTGCGACCCCGGATCGGGATTGTGCGCCCCGTGCGGGTTGCCCATGCTGATGCCCGGAGGCAGTGCTCCCTGACGCATCTGTTCGAGCTGGGAGCGGGCCGCCATCTGCTGGGCGAACAGGGCCGTCTGGATGCCGTGGAACAGTCCTTCGAGCCACCCGACCAGCTGCGCCTGCGCGATGCGGAGTTCGGCGTCGGTGGGGACGGTGTCGTCGGTGAAGGGCAGGGTGAGGCGTTCGAGCTCGTCGCGCAGTTCGGGGGCGAGGCCCTGCTCGAGCTCGTGGATCGACGACTTGTGGATCTCCTTCAGCCGGTTGCGGCTGGCGTCGTCGAGCGGTGCGGCGCGCACTTCCTCGAGGAGCTGCTTGATCATCGTGCCGATGCGCATGACCTTGGCCGGCTGCTCCACCATGTCGGCCACCGACTCCGTGCCGTTGGCGTTCGCGTCCGCGGCGGATCCGGAGCCCTCGGGCTTGGTCTCGGCCTCGGCGACGGGGATGGCCATGGGCTGACCGTCGGGGCCGATCACAACGACGTGTTCATTCTCCGAGTTCGTCATGCCTCCATCTTGGCTGTTCCCGGTCGGCAGTGCGAAGGTGCGTCCGATTTGGGCCCATTCCACCTTTGTTGCACTCCACAACAATCGATGGCTGGCTTCGACCGTATTGACTTGGGGTCTTAGAGTGTCGGGCATGGCTTACGACGTTGCCCGCGTTCGGGGACTCATCCCCTCACTCGGCGACGGTTGGATCCATCTCGATCCGCAGGCCGGCATGCAGATTCCCGACGCGGTGTCGCGCACTGTCTCCACGGCCTTCCGGGCGTCTGCCTCTTCGTCGACCGGGCGACATGTGTCCAGTCGGCGCAGTGCGGCGGTACTCGATGCGGCCCGAGCAGCCGTCGCCGACCTGGTCGGAGGCGATCCCGCCGGGGTCGTGCTCGGACCCGACCGATCCGTTCTCCTCGCCTGGCTGGCGGAGTCGCTGAGCACGCGACTCGGCCTCGGCACCGGGCTGGTGCTCTCCCGCCTCGACGAGGAAGCGAACGTCGCGCCCTGGCTCAGAGTCGCCAGCCGCTACGGCGCCCAGGTGCGGTGGGCGGAGGTCGAGATCGAGACGTGCGAACTTCCCAGCTGGCAGTTCCAGGACCTCATCACCACCACGACGCGCCTCGTCGCACTCACCGCCGCATCCCCGATCGTCGGATCGGCGCCCGACGTCCGCGTCGCCTCGGACCGCGTCCACGAAGTCGGGGGACTGATGGTCGTCGACGCGATCGGCGCGGCCCCCTACGCGCACGTCGACATCAACGAACTCGGAGCGGACGTCGTCGCCGTCGGCGCCACCTCCTGGGGCGGGCCGCAGGTCGGGGCACTCGTCTTCCGCGACCCCACCCTCCTCGACCGCATCCCCGCCGTGTCGCTCAACCCGTATGCGCGGGGTGTCGAACGTCTCGAGGTCGGGGTGCACCAGTTCGCGCTCCTCGCCGGCCTCACCACGTCGATCGACTTCCTCGCGAACCTCGACGAATCGGCCACCGGTTCCCGGCGTCAGAAACTCGAGACGTCCATCAGCTCGCTGCAGAATTACCAGGACACCCTGTTCGACCACCTCATGTCCTCGCTGAAGCGGCTGCCGCAGGTCATGGTCATCGGGCGCTCGCCCAGCCGGGTTCCGACGCTCAGCTTCACCGTCGCCGGAGTCTCGGCCGACAAGGTCGCGTCGCACCTCGCCGACAAGCGCATCGCCACCGTCAGCGGCGTCCACGGCGGCTCCCGGCTGCTCGACGCGCTCGGCGTCAACGACGAAGGCGGCGCCGTCACCATCGGTCTCGCGCCGTACACCACCCGTCACGAGATCGACCAGCTCGTGAACGAGCTCGCCACCCTGGGCTGAGCCGGCCGCCGGCTTTGCCCGCTGCGCGCCCGCTGCCCCGCCGCGCCCAATGTGACATTCGTTCCGTTGGAACGGACGAATGTCACATCGGGCGACGACGGCAGCAGGCAGACCGTCAGTTCCGCGGGATCGTCAGGATCACCTTGCCGACGGTGTCCGCCGAGTCCAGCAGTTCGTGCCCGCGCGGAGCCTCGGTGATGGGCAGTTCCGCCGCGACGATGGGATGGACCGCGCCCTCCGCGATCAGCGGCCACAGCCGCTTGCGGACGTCGGCGACGATGTCGGCCTTGCCCTCGTGTCCCGACTCGGCCCGCCCCCGCAGTCCGGCCGCCGTCACGTGGCCGCGCTTGGACAGCAACTTGCCGAGGTCCAGTTCACCCTTGCGGCCGCCCTGCATGCCGATGACGACGAGCCGGCCGTCGGCGGCGAGCACGTCGACGTTGCGGTCGAGGTATGAGCCACCCATATTGTCGAGGATCACATCGGCGCCGTGACCGTCGGTCGCCTTGCGGATCTCCTCGACGAAATCGGCTTCGCGGTAGTTGACGAGGATGTCGGCGCCGAGTTCGCGGCAGCGCGCCAGCTTCTCCTCGGAGCCGGCGGTGACGGCCACGCGGGCCCCCAGCGCAACGCCCACCTGGATGGCGTGGGTGCCGATGCCGCCGCCACCGCCGTGCACCAGCAGCACGTCACCGCGGGACAGTCCGGCGCCCATCACGACGTTCGACCACACCGTGCACGCGACCTCCGGCAGTGACGCGGCGACGAGCAGGTCCACCCCCTCGGGCAGCGGGAGAAGCTGCGACGCGGGGACGGCCACCTTCTCCGCATATCCGCCGCCGGCGAGCAGCGCGCACACCTGGTCGCCGACGGACCACCCCGACACTCCCTCGCCGAGTTCGGCGATCGTGCCGGAACATTCGAGCCCGAGGACGTCGCTGGCTCCAGGCGGCGGGGGATAGAACCCCTGACGCTGCAACAGGTCGGCGCGGTTGACGGCCGTCGCGGCTACGTCGAGGAGAACGTGACCGGGTGGGAGTTCCGGGTCCGGCTGCTCCGCCCACTTCATGACTTCGGGGCCGCCCGGTTGATCGATCGTGATCGCATACATGGGGACGACGCTAGCGAAATGCGTCGGCGCCCGGTGGATGTGAGCGATTACAGCGGTCCCTCGGCATTCCCGGGGACCGCACGCTACTGGAAAGTAATGTCGCACTACTAGACTGTGAACCTGTGACAGCAGAAACCTCCGACGCCGAAGCCGCGACCAACTGGTTGACCCCGGCCGAGATGCGCGCCTGGCGCGGGTACATGGACGGCAACCAGCGGCTGATGGACGTCCTCAACCGGGATCTGCAGGAGAAACACGATCTGTCCCTCGCGGATTACCGCATTCTGGTGATGCTGTCCGAGTCGCCGGACGGTTCGCTGCGCATGAGCGACCTCGCGGACGGCGTCCTGTCCTCCCGCAGCCGCCTCACCCACCAGATCCGGCGGATGGAAGCGCAGGGCATGGTCACCCGCGACACGTGCCTCGAAGATGGCCGCGGGGTGCTCGCCGTCATCACCGACGAAGGTCGCGCCCGGCTGGCCGAAGCGGCCCCCACCCATGTGGCCGGGGTGCGGAGCAACCTCGTCGATCTGCTCACCAAGTCTCAGTTGAAGGTTCTCGCCGAGGTGTTCGAACGCGTCGACAAGGCCATCGGCGACCGCTGACCGGTTGCCCGCCGACGCCTCTCTACCGATAAGATCGCCCACGGAAGCGTGGCAGAGCGGCCGAATGCACTCGCCTTGAAAGCGAGCGTCGTGAAAGCGACCGGGGGTTCAAATCCCTCCGCTTCCGCCAACGACCGGCAGCCCTGATCTGGTTTCTTCCAGGTCAGGGCTGTTGTCCTCTCTCTACCTCGTCCGGGGTTTCGGCCGCTTCGGCGGCAGTGCGCCGATCTCGGCGATCGCGCGTTCCACCCACGGTGTGGCGCGGTCCGGGGTGTCGCGCCACCGGTCCGGCAGGGCCAGGTACTCGCGCAGCGGCTTTTCTCCCGGACCGAACGGGCCGACGCCGTCGGACGACGCCAGCTCGTCCCTCGCCTGCTCGGTCAGGAATCGCACCCCGACTTTCGGTCCGAGGAGTCCGGCGAACATGTTGCCGTTGACGAACGCGCCCAGGTTGCCGAACATCGGCTTCACCTCGACGCCGGGGGTGTCGGGGATCAGCGACCGGAAGAACTGTTTGTCCTCCTCGGAGGGTCTGGGCATCTTCACGGTCTACTGATCCTGACGTTCCTCGGGCGTCATGATGCTGAAGATCGCGCCCTGCGGGTCGGTGACCGCGGCCATGCGACCGACGGTGGGGATGTCCATTGCTTCTTCGACGATCGTGCCGCCGAGTTCGACGGCCTTCGCGGCGCTGGCGTCGACGTCCTCGACGGCGAAGTACACCCGCCAGTGGTTCGGGGTGCCGGGCTTCATCGGCTCACCGCATCCACCGACCTGGTCGTCGCCCACCTCCAACAGCGTGTAGGTGTACTCCGGTCCCATCGGCATCTTCGACGACGTGATCCCGAAGACGCTGTTGTAGAACGCGAGCGCCGTGTCGACGTCGTCGGTGTTCAGTTCGTTCCACAGGCAGGCGCCCGGGTCGCCGACGAGGGTGGCGCCGATGTGCTTGTTCGCCTGCCACAATCCGACGGCCGCCCCGGTGGGGTCGGTGACGAAGGACATGCGGCCCGCTTCCCCCACGTCGAACGCGGGCATCAGAACTTGGCCGCCCGCGCCGGGGACCTTCGCGACCGTCTCGTCGACGTCGTCGACGGCGATGTAGGTGTTCCAGTTCGCCGGCGCCCCGGCCGCTGCTGCATCGGGTTGTAGTGGCGCGATGGCGGCGACGTTCTCGCCGCGCACGGTGGCCATCGAGTAGACGGGGCCTTCGGGCATCGGCCGGTCGTCGTATTCCCAGCCGAGTAGTTCCGCATAGAACTTCTTGGCGGCGTCCTGATCGCTGGTTTGGAGGTCTACCCAGTCCGGTGTTCCCTGGGCGTATTCCGACTTGATGGGCATGACTGGACCTTTCCGTGTGAGGTGTCTAGGCCGCCGGGACGGGGCGGCGACCGGTGTAGGCGATGAGCCGGGTGACCGCGTCGCTGGTGTGCGGGGCGGGTACGGGGTCGTCGAACCCGACGACCTTCCTGCCTTCGGGCGTGATGATCTTGTGTGTCAGCGACAGCACGTATTCGGCGAGAGGCTCGGATACGGCCACCTCGCCTCCGATCGCGACTGCGAAATCCCAGGCGTGGACCAGGAATTCGATCGAGAGGATGCCCGCGGCGACGGTGGCGGGAGGGTGGTTCGTCCCGATCGTCACCGTGCCGTCCAGGCCGCGACTGCGCCACGCCTCCAGCGCGGGTTGGGCGAGGTCGGCGATTCTGGCCTCGACGGGTTTGCCGGGGTCGTCCTCGAACGTCGCGCCCGCCGCGCCGCCGAGGGCCGTGATCGAACCGACGAGGTGGTCGGCGAGCTGCGAGACGGTGAACTCGGCGCATGCCGTCTGCTTGGACATGTCGGCGGCCGTGACGTCGCGCAGGACACGTTGCACGACGGCCAGTGTCGCCTCGGCACTGGACAGTTCGTCGAGTGGATCGGGCACGGCCGCCCACTCGTCGGGTCCGGCGTCGCTCTTCTGCGCGGCGGCGACGAGACGGTCGAGGTAATGGTTCCAGCCCTCCGCGTGGCGGACGGCCTGTTCGTCGGTGAGTCCGTCGTGCACGAGTCGCACCTCGGTTCCACCGGCCGTGGGGGTGAGCGTCACCGTCACGGTGGACGATCCCGGTGGGAGTTCGTCGTCACCTTCCCAGCCCCATGTGTACACCACCCGCTTGCCGGGCACGACCTCGCGGAACGTGCCCGCGGCCGAATGTCCGGGAACGACGGTCCACCGGTACTCGCCACCGGCCTGCAGGTCGACGCGGGCCGCGACGGTCTGCCAGCGCCGCAGGCGTTCCGGTCGGGTGACGAGGTCGAACGTGGCGTCCGGGTCGAGCGGGACGACGACGGTCTTGTCGAATGGCATCAGCTGTCTCCTTTGGAAGCTGCTTCCTCGGTGGCGTCCGCGACGAGGCGGTCGAGTTCGTCGATCCAGAAGGAATCGAACAACGCGCGCAGTTGCGCGAGTCCCTGTGGGTCGAGCCGGTAGTACCTGAAGCGTCCGTCCTTGCGCGGAGTGACCAGCCCGGCCTCGGTGAGCACCCGGAGATGTTGCGATATCGCCGACCGGCTCGCGGGGAAGTGTGCGGCGAGATTGTTGACGGTCTGTTCACCTGATGTCAGCAGTTGCACGAGGCGTCTCCGGGTGGGCTCAGCTGCGACTTCCAACTGATCGAGCACGACCAATACGTTAGTCGTGACTAACGCGTTGTGCAATGGATCTCGCCGCAGCGGTCGTGAGGTGGGAGAATTCATGGCGACGAGGGAGTGAGAAATGACAACGTCAAGCCCCTGGCCCACGATTCACGACGAACGCCGCGCACTGGTGGACGACCTCGAACCGCTGACCGACACACAGTGGTCGACGCCGTCGCTCTGCGAGCGGTGGACCGTGCGGGACGTGTTCGCGCACATCACGGCGACGGAGAAGATGACGCCGCCGAAGTTCGTCGGAAAACTCGTCGGGTCGGGATTCCGGATCAACACCATGTTCGAGAAGGACATCGCACACGAAGAGGAAGGAACACCGGCGGAGTCACTCGACGAGTTCCGGGCGCACATGGGTGACTCCACGCATCCGCCCGGCCCGATCGACGCCATGCTGGGCGAGATCATCGTCCACGCCGAGGACATCCGCCGACCGCTCGGCATCGCACACGAGTACCCGATGGACGCGGTCGTCCGCGTCGCCGACTTCTACAAGGACTCGAACCTGCTGATCGGGTCGAAGTCCCGGGTCGCGGGGCTGACGCTGCGGGCGACCGACACCGACTGGTCCACCGGATCGGGGCCCGAGGTCTCCGGCCCGATGTTGGCGCTCGTGCTGGCGATGACGGGTCGCCGTGCCGCGCTCGACGAACTCAGTGGCGACGGTCTCGACCAGCTGAAGTCCGCCCTGTCCAAGTAACGGCAAGGCATCCACACACACCCCTTCTGCGTAGCCGCACTCGTATCAGGCCCGGAAGGGGTGCGGCTGCGTGAAACGGGTGCGTCTGCCGAGGCGGATGAGCCGGGACGACCGGCGGCGGACCGTGATGACTACAACCCGATCACGCCGGAGCACACAGCTGTCACAAAACCTCTAAGCTCTTGTTGACCGGACGCATTTTGTACTGTGCAATCGGGGTCCACACAGTCCGGGGAAGAGGGATTTCTTTATGCGTCGCGAAGCATTGGCTGCCGTCGGTCTGGCAGTGTCACTGACCCTCATGGGGCCGGCGTTCACTGCTGTGGCCGATCCGGCGCCTGCTCCGGTCGCGCCTCCGGGAAGCGGCGTCGCGAGCGTCGACAAGATCGTGCCGCTCACCGACACCCGTAGTGCCGTCTTCATCAATTCCCCCGCCATGGGCCGCGTCGTGCAGGTGCAGGTGCTGCACCCCGCCGGTGGCGGGTCGAGGCCGTCGCTGTACCTGCTCGACGGGGTCAGCGCGGGCGCCGAGTCGGACTTCCGGGAAAGCACCTGGACGCAGAAGACGGATGTGGTCCAGTTCTTCGCCGACAAGAAGGTCAACGTGGTGCTCCCGGTCGGTGGCACCGCCAGCTACTACACCGACTGGCAGCAGCCAGACCCCACGCTCGGTGTCAACAAGTGGGAAACGTTCCTGGCCAACGAACTCCCGCCGATCATCGACAAGAATTTCAGCGGCAACGGCGTCAATGCCGTCGCGGGTGTGTCGATGGGCGCGATGGGCGCCGCCAACCTCGTCACCCGGCACCCGCAGCTCTACCGCGGGCTCGCCGCCTACAGCGGATGCCTCGACAACACCCAGCCCAGCTCGCGGGACTCGGTGCGGGGCACGGTGGCGTTCAAAGGCGGGAACCCGGCCAACATGTGGGGTCCCGACACCGATCCGGCCTGGACCGCACACGACCCCTCGGTGAACGCCGAAGCCCTGCGCGGCAAGCAGATCTACATCTCGACGGGCAACGGGCTTCCCGGACCGTACGAGATCAGCGGCGACATTGCGTCCACGATCGCGGTGGGCGGACCACTCGAGGCGGCGGCGAACGTCTGCACGCAGACGTTCCAGCAGCGCCTGACCCAGCTCTCGATCCCGGCGACGTTCATCTACCGCAACTTCGGCACGCATTCGTGGCCGTACTGGCAGGACGAACTCCGCACGTCGTGGCCCGTCCTGAAGGGCGCGCTCGGCGTCTGACCGGCGTCTCTAGCCGACCACGGTGATCCGGTCGGTGTTCGGCGGCGCGACCGGTGACTTCGTTCCCAGATATGCCGTGAAGGCGTCGAGGTCGCAACCTGCGTGCACGGCCTCGGCGCGGGTGCGGAAGGCGTCGAAACCGTCGCCGCCGTCGGCGAGGAACTTGTTGACGGCCACCCGGTAGGTGCCCTCGGGAACGACGGCGTCGCCGTTCACCCGGATGTCCGAGATGCGTTCGCCGACAGTCGCCGAGCGGTTCATGGTGTACGTCAGCGAATTCGACGGGGCGAGGATCCGCTCCGTGATCGTGCCGTCTCCGCGCGGCTGGAACTGCTGCTCCAGGGCAGTTTTCAGGGTCGCGCCGGTGACCGCCAGGACCTCGAGGGTATTGCCGAAGGGTTGGGCGGCGTAGGTCTGCCCGTAGGTGACGGCGCCGTCCGGGCCGCGCAGCAGATCCTCGCGGAGTCCACCCGGGTTGGTGAGTGCCACCTGGGCGCCGTGCCCGGACCCCGCAGCCAGCTGGGCGTCGGCGACGACGTTACCGAGGGTGGACTCGCCGCTGCCGGTGTCGTCGCGGGTGAGGTCGCCCGACAACGACGCCACGCGCGCCGCACCGATCTCGGAGGCCTGGGCGGCGGCGCCGTCCGCGAGCGCCTGGATGTCGGGGTCCGACGGGATGTCGTGGGTGACCACCTGATTGAACGCCGACGCGCGGTCACGCAGGACGTCGCGGGTAGTGCGGTCGATCGACACGTCGACCACCGAGACGATGCGCCCGTGCGACGCGCCCTGCATCATGACGCGCGGGTTCCCCATCGGGTCGGGAAACGAGCAGTTGTACTGCTGGTGGCTGTCGGCGGTGAAGATGACGTCGACCTTCGGGGACGCCCGCAGCGCGAGGTCGCGAGCGGGGCCGGATGTCACCTCGCACGAATTGGGACCGTTGTCGGCGACGGGTTCGGCTCCCTTGTGCATCAGCAGCACGATCGCCCGCACGCCGAAGAAGTCGAGGAGATCCGCCGTCCGGTCGACGGCCGCGAGTTCGTCCGTGAAGCGCAGCCCTCCCACCCCCTCCGGGGTCACCATCGTCGCGGTGTCGGCGGGCATGGTCGCGATGACCCCGACCGGGATTCCCTCGACGTAGTCGACGGTGAACGGCAGGGTCGCGGGCGCGCCGTCGTCGAACTCCATGTTCGCTGCGAGGAGCGGAAAGTTCGCGCCCTCGAACGTGTTTCCGAAGCGGCAGCCGTCGGTGGGATGGCAGCCGCCGGTCTGCATCCGCCGGAACTCCGTGTATCCCTCGTCGAGTTCGTGATTGCCGATCGCGGACGCGTCGACGCCCATCCTGTTGAGCAGCTGCACGGTCGGTTCGTCGTGGAACATCGCGGATTCGAGTGCCGACGACCCCCAGCTGTCACCCACGGAATACAGCAGTGAATGCGTGGCCTGGCCGCGCAGCTGATCGACGTACGCGGCAAGGTAGGCGGCACCGCCGGCCGGGACCAGTGAGCCGTCGGCGTGCTTCACCTGACTGCGGACGCCGGGCGGCGGTTCGAGGCTGCCGTGGAGGTCGTTGAAGGCGAGGAGCCGGACGGAGACCGCGGTGTCCTGCGCCTGCGCCACGGACAGCCCCGCCGTCACCGAGATCGCCAGAGCCATCGCCAGTCCGGCAGCCGGCACGGCAGTGCGGAGCGCGGCGCGGCGACGCATGTGGGGGCTCCCTTCGGCAAAACCTCACTGAGTCTGCCAACAAGGAGTCACGGGCGTTATACCCGTGGGTAACGTTTACGTCTCGAGCGTTACGCCCGGACCGCGACGTTCGCGAGCGAGCGTGCCTCGGTGCTCGTCGCGAAGGCGAGGAACGCGTCGTTCTCCGCGGGATCGCCGATCGTGATCCGTACCCCGTCGTCGCCGTACGGGCGCAGCAGCACACCGGCCTCGGCGCTGGCGGCGGCGAACGCCCCGGAGTGGGCGCCCAAGGGGAGGTAGACGAAGTTGGCGGCCGATTCGGGCACCTCGTACCCGGCGGCGAGCAGAGCGTCGCGTACCCGCTTCCGCTCGGCGACGACGCCGTCCGTGCGTGCCAGCAGTTCGCCGGACGCGGCCAGCGACGCGATGGCGGCGGCCTGCGCGACGGCGTTGACCGCGAACGCGATGTGCACCTTGGTCAGCGCGGTGACGACCGCGGGATCGGCGACCGCGTACCCGACGCGGATGCCGGCGAGGCCGTAGGCCTTGGAGAACGTGCGCAGCACCACCACGTTGGGGCGTCCGCGGAACAGTTCGATGCCGTCGGCGTCGGACCGGTTGTACTCGAAGTAGGCCTCGTCGAGGGCCACCAGGACGTCGGCGGGGACGGCGTCGAGGAACCGCTCGAGTTCGGCCTTCGTCAGCGCGGTGCCGGTGGGGTTGTTCGGGTTGCAGACGAAGATCAGCCGGGTGCGGTCGGTGATCGCGGCCAGCATCGCGTCGAGGTCGTGACCGTGGTCGGCGGTGAGCGGAACCTTGACGGGCGTCGCCCCGGCCACCTGCGTGACCACGGGGTACGCCTCGAACGACCGCCACGCGAAGATGACCTCGTCGCCGTCGTTGCAGGTGGCCTGCACCAACTCCTGGCACAGGCTCACCGAACCGCAACCCGCGGCGATGTTCTCGGTGGCCACCCCGAGGTGGTCGGCGAGCGCCGCGATCAGGGCGACGTGACCGTTGTCCGGGTACCGGTTGGCGTTGGCGGCGGCGTCCGCGATCGCGTCGCGCACACTCGGCAACGGGCCCAGTGTGGTCTCGTTGCTCGCCAGCTTGATCGCCCCCGGAAAGTTCTTGCCGGGGATGTAGGCCGGAATCGTCTCGAGGTCTGCCCTGGTTCGCGGAGTCACCAGGCGATTATGCGCCTCCCGATCCACTGCGCCGACGCCCCCTTCGTGCCAAGGTAGGGACATGTCGGGATTCTTCAGGGACAGTGCAGCCCTGCGGACGTCCGGAGGCGCGCCGGAAAGCCCTCAGCTGCGTGTTCCGCTCACCGCGGTGGAACCGGACGGTCCGGCGCGGGGCGGGATCGTGGTCCTGCACGAGTCGCGTATCTTCAGCGAACCTCTCCTCGATCTGATGCACTCGCTCGCGATGGAGGGGTGGGTGACGGTCGCGCCGCACCTCTTCCACCGGGACCCGGCACCCAGCGATGTCGAGGTGTTCGGCGACGCCCTGTTCGCCGACTTCGACGCCACGTTCGACTGGCTGCTCGCGCGAGGGATCTACGCCGACTGCGTGGGCGTGCTGGGTTTCGACGACGCCGGGACCGCCGCCCTGCTCGTTGCCACGACGCGTCCGGTCGGCGCAGCCGTGAGTGTTGCCGCCCGCGGGATCGTCGAGCCGCTGTCGGAGGACGCGCCCGCGCTGGTGCACGCCGCCCCCGACCTGAAGGCCCCGTGGCTCGGTCTGTACGGGGAGGACGATCCGTCCACGCCGCCCGATCAGGTCGAGCTGCTGCGCGACGCCACCGCCAAATCCGACGTCGCGGGGCTCGTGGTGAGTTACGCCGGGCTCGCGCACCGGGCCGACGAACCGCCTCAGGTGCCCGACGGCAGGGACGACGACCCGGGTGCCCAGGCCATCGTCGACGCACAGCGGCGGATCTTCGACTGGTTCGACAGCCACCTGCGATAAAGCGGCCATCCTTACGCTCTGACCAGCCGTTTTGCCTTTGTGGTGGAAAGGTGTGTAATCTTTCGCACCGGCGGTCCGAAGGGATCGGAACCACCCCAGGGAGGCGTGCCAGAGCGGCCGAATGGGACTCACTGCTAATGAGTTGTCCCTTTTACGAGGGACCGGAGGTTCAAATCCTCTCGCCTCCGCCACACCGGGCCTAGTCGGCCGGTGCAAGCTAGACAACTGAAGAACATGCGCCCGTAGCTCAACGGATAGAGCACTTGACTACGGATCAAGAGGTTAGGGGTTCGAATCCCTTCGGGCGCACAAAGAAACCCCGTCAACTGCAGTAATGCAGGTGGCGGGGTTTCTCTTTGTCGCGATCCGGCCCGTGGCCGCCTAGCAGCAGGACGTTCCCGCGGAGGCCTTCGCCCCGTCCGCGGCGGTGCCGCAGCAGGTGGCTCCCTCGGCATCGGGGTCGAGGTGCCGAGGGCTCGACCCGAACGTGTCGGAGTCGGCGAGCACGGTGTAGACCTCCCACTTCTCGCCGGCGGGGCCGGTGACCCACACCTTGTCCTGGGTCGCGAAGCAACAGGTGGTGCCGATCTCCTCGTCGGTGAACAGGCCTTCCCCGGTCAGCCGTGCGATCTCCTCGTGCACCCGGGCGCTCGATTCGACCTCGACGCCGAGGTGGTTGACGGTGCCGCCCTCGCCGGGGTTCTCGATCAGCACCAGCTTGAGGGGTGGCTGCGCGATGGCGAAGTTCGCGTAACCAGGCTTCAGTTTCGCCGGTTGTGTATCGAACAGTTTCGAGTAGAACGTGACTGCTTCCTCCAGATTGTCGACATTGAGGGCGAGTTGGGCGCGGGACATGACAACCTCCACCTGTGTGACATATGTCGAATTGCTTGCACTCATAGAATCCCACCTTTTTGACATATGTCAAGAAGCTGGGAGGATGGAGCCATGCCCAAGACGTTGCCGGTCGTAGATGTCTCCGCGCCGATCTGCTGTGCGCCCGTCTCGGCCGCCCCGATGACCGACGAGGCCGCCCTGCACCTCGCGCTGCGCCTGAAGGCGCTGGCCGACCCGGTCCGCATCAAGCTGATGTCGATTCTGCTGACCGCGAGCGACGGCGAGGTGTGCACGTGCGATCTCGCGACCGGCGTGGGCCTGTCCGAATCGACCGTCAGTCACCATCTCGGCCAGCTGAAGAAGGCGGGAATGGTCCAGTCCGTCCGCCGCGGCATGAACGTCTTCTACAGTGCGCGGGCGGACGCCCTCGACGCGCTGCGGGTGGTCCTCGACCCCAACTGCTGCACCTGACACCGCCCGGGATCGGTCACGACGTTCGCGTGCTCGATTCGAGACCGATCGTGGTGGTAGTCGAACCGAGGCCGATCCGTGGCCAGCCTGCGGTGACCGCGATGAATCCCGACGTGGGTATCGCGTCCAGCCAGTAGTGCGGTTCGGTGCGGTACTCGGGCGGCCCGCTCCGGCACGGCTTCGCCGCCGCCGCCGGATGGTACGGATCGGCCTCGCCTTCGACGTCGTCGACGCGCGCCCGCACCGACAGATAGGACCACCGCGTCGAGGGATCGTCGGGGTCGGACAGCGGGCGGGTCTCGTACTGCGCCAGCTCCGCGGGCCTGCCCGTCGCGGTCAGGGCCATCCGGAGGTGGAGGCCGTCCGGAAACGCCACCACCTCGAACAGCTCGAGCGTGAGATGGTCTTCGGCCGTGAGGAGCAGGGGGCCGTGCACCCGGTGTCCTCCGGTGGTGGGTGGTGCTACTGCCGGCCAACGCGGTCTGCGCATGACCCCTATAGTCCCACCGATCCGAATGCAGATGCAATGGTGGACAACGAAGTTCATGCCGTGTAGGGGTCGGTGCAGCCGCGACCTCAGCGGGTGGGCGGGGCGAACTCCGGCTGGTCGAGCAGTCGGAGCCAGCTTCCGTCCGGTTGCCTGCGGACGACCTGCGCCCGCGCGCCGGATCCGTCCTTGGGTGGCGTGGACGTGAGGGCGAGGTCGTCACTGATCAGCGTGGGGAGTGGCGCCTCCGGTTCGAAGTGCGGCGCGTTCGCGAGCACCGACTCCCACAACTTCTGGATGGCTGCCCGGCCGACGGTCCGGCTGCCGGGGGGATACGCCATGACGGCATTCTCCTCGTACAGGGCGGCCACTCCGGCCGCGTCGCCGGCGTTGCTGCGCTCGACGAACAGTCGGGTGAGATCTTCGGGGTTCAGGGCCTTCTCGTAGTCGGACACGGGAATCCTTTCGTGGGTGAACGGCTGTCACATACCAGAGTGGTGTCGCCTCAACCGGAAGTCCAACAGATAGTTCTGCTGAATACTAGAATTTCTGCTTATGGAACTGAGGCAGCTGGAGTACTTCGTCGCGGTCGCCGAGGAAGCGAACTTCACCCGTGCCGCGGAACGCGTCCACATCAGCCAGTCGGGGATCAGCGCGCAGATCCGGCAGCTCGAGCACGACCTCGGCGCCACGCTGATCGACCGGTCGAGCCGGACGGCGACGCTCACGGCCGCGGGAGAAGCGGCGCTCGTGCACGCCCGCGCGGCCCTCGCCTCGGCCGACGCGATGCGGCAGGCCGTGGACGACGTGAACCAGCTGATCCGGGGCCGGCTCGTCGTGGGGATGGTCACCGCCTGCACGGTGAAGCCGCTGTTCGACGCGCTGTCCGCGTTCCACGTCGCGCACCCCGGGATCGAGATCACGCTGACCGAGGACAGCTCCGACCGCCTCGTCGAACGGGTTCGCGCCGGTGCGATCGATCTCGCCCTCGTGGGCACCGCGACCGCCCCGCCGGACGGGTTGGATGCCTTCCCGATCATCAGCGAGGGGCTGGTCGCGGCCGTGCCGGCCGGGCATCCGCTGGCCGGGCGTTCCCGCGTCACCCTGGCCGAAGTCGGCGACCATGCGATCGTATGTATGCCGACCGGAACGGGGATCCGAACGGTTTTCGACCAGGCGTGTGCGGCCGCCGGCCTCCGCCCCGACATCGCGTTGCAGGCGAGTGCACCCGACGCCGTCGCCGACCTCGCGATCCGCGGACTGGGGGTCGCGATCCTCAGCGAGTCGATGGCGACGGATTACCGGGGGCGGTTGACGGCGGTCACACTGGACGACGTCGACATCCCGGCCGTGCTCGCGCTGGTCTGGAAGAGTCTCGCGGGTCCGGCGCTCCGCGAACTCGTCCTGCACACCCGCCGCACTTTCGGGGAAGTGCCGGCCGCTGTCGGCCGGTGAATCCTCACACCACCGATGTCATCCCGCCGTCGATGAAGATCACCTGACCGTTGACGTACCGGGAACCGTCCGACGCCAGCCACACCGCGGGACCGACGAGATCGTCCGGGGTGCCCCACCGGCCTGCCGGCGCGCGGCCGCGGAGCCACGAGTCGAACTCGGGGTCGTCGACGAGGGCCTGCGTCATCTCGGTGTGAATGTAACCGGGCGCGAGGCCGTTGATCTGCAACCCGGACGCCGCCCATTCGGCCGTCATCGCGCGGGTCAGATTCCGCAGTCCGCCCTTCGCCGCGGTGTACGGCGCGATGGTGGGCCGGGCCAGGTCGCTCTGCACCGAGCAGACGTTTATGATCTTCCCGCTCCCGCGGGCGATCTGGCACCGTGCGACCGCGCGCCCGACGAGGAAGGCGCTGGTGAGGTCGGTGGTGAGCACCCTGTTCCAGTCGTCGAGAGTGACGTCGAGCAGCGGCTGACGGTGTTGCAGCGCAGCGTTGTTCACCAGAATCTCGATCGGCCCGACCTCCGATTCGATCCGTTCGACGGCGTCGGTCACCTGATCGGGATCCGTGACGTCGAACGCGTACGCGTGGACGCGGGTCTCGCCGAACTCCTCGCGGAGGCGCTCACGTGCCTGCGCGAGGCGCTCACCCGAAACCCCGTTGAGGACGATCGTGGCGCCCGCCTCGGCCAGGCCGCGCGCGAGTGCGTAGCCGATTCCCCGGCTCGAACCGGTGACCAGGGCGATGCGCCCGGACAGATCGAAGAGATTCACAGCGCACGCACCGGGTTGGCCAGCGTGCCGATACCGTCGAGCGTGATCTCGGCACGGTCACCTGGTTCGACCGGGGCGAGCGTGAACGGGCAACCCGTGAGCACGACGTCTCCCGGCCCGAGGGTCAGATACCGGGTGAGATGGACCAGTTGCTCGGACACGTTCCACGCGAGCTGCCGCGTGGACGCCTCCGCCACGGTCACGCCGTTGACGCGCACGGTGATCGGAACGTCCCCGGAGCCGAGATCCGTCTCGATCCACGGTCCCAGCGGGGTGAAACCGTCGCCGTGCTTCGCCTGGGTGAGCTTGTCGTCCAGCGCTATCTGCTCGACGGCGGTGACGTCGTTGCCGATCGTGTACCCGAGGATCGCGGACGGGACGTCCTCCGGGCGAAGCCTGCGGCACGTGCGGCGGATGACGACGGCCAGTTCGCCCTCCACGTTGACCTGCCCCAGCCCCTCGTCGACGACGATCGGATCCTCGGGGCCGATCACCGTGCGCGTCGACTTCATGAACGCCTGCAACGGCAGGTCGCGATCTCCGGGTGCGCCGTTGTGGGCCATCCCGAGCAGGACTCGCGGTTCGGCGGGCGCGAGCAGCCGTGCGCCGTCGAGGTCGTGTGCGGGTCCGGTGAAGGTCGGTGTGTCCGCGTACGGATCCGCCACCTCGTGCCAGCGACCGTCGCGCAGGCACACCGGCCGCGGTCCCGATTCGGTGGCGATGCGGGCCAGTCTCATGCGTCGACCCGCGCCTTCGACTCGGCGGCCGCGACATCCGGTCCGTGGACCGGGTCGGCCATCGCATCCCAGGCCAGCCCGAGGCCGCGGCCACGGGTTTCGGGTGTCACGAACGTGGTGGCGAACGTGATGACACTGAGGATCAGAACGTAGATCGCGAGCGGCACCCACGAGTTGTTCAGCAGCGACAGCAGCAGTGCGCCGACGAAGGGGGCGATGCCGCCTGCGAGGATGGCGCTCGTCTCCCGGGCGACGGCGACGCCGATGTAGCGGTGGCGATTTCCGAACAGTTCGGGCAGGGCCGCGCACTGCGCGCCGAGCATCACGTTGACGCCGATCCCGTAGCTGACCGCGAGCGTCGCCACCACGAGGTACGGGTTGCCGAGTGAGAGCAGCCACCACGACGGGACCGCGAGGACGAGCTGCAGCGCCGCACCGAACCGGTACACCCGCATCCGGCCGAAGCGGTCCGACAGCGCGCCCGAGAACGGGATGACGAGCATGCCGATGGCGGCGCCGCAGGCGATGGCGAGCGGTCCGATCGACTTGCTGACACCCACCACCGTCGTCACGTAGCTGATGCCGAGGGTCTGGAAGATGTACGAGCCGCCGTTCTCGGCCATCCGCAGGCCGATGCCGCGGAGCACGCTGGGCATCGAGCTGCCGATCAGTTCCCGGAACGGGCTCTCACTGATCTGATCCTGCTTCTCCAGCTTGATGAACGTGGGGCTCTCCTGCATGCGGAGCCGGATGAACACGGCGACCGCGATGAGGAAGACCGACGCGAGGAACGGCACCCGCCACACCCAGGCGAGGAGGAGTTCGCGATCGATCTGGCCGAGGATCGCGAAGACCCCGGACGCCATCAGGGTGCCCACCATGATCCCGACGAACGGGAGTGCGGAGAAGAATCCGCGGCGCTCGGTGGGCGAGTACTCCGCCATCAGCGTTGTGGCACCGGCCTGTTCGGCGCCCGCGCCGAAGCCCTGCAGCAGTCGCAGCGCGACCAGCAGGATCGGGGCCCAGATGCCCACCTGCGCGCCGGTCGGCAGAACGCCGATGAGCGTGCTCGCGCCGCCCATGATCGCGATCGTGATCATCAGGACGGCCTTGCGTCCGAGGCGGTCCCCGAGGGCGCCGAAGAACAGGCCGCCGACGGGCCGGGCGAGGAAGCCGACGGCGTACGTGCCGAAACTGGCCATCAAGGCGGCCGACGCACCCATGGCGGGGAAGAAAAGCTGGCCGAAGATCAGTGCCGACGCCAGGCCGTAGAGGGCGAAGTCGTAGTACTCGAGCGCGCTGCCGATGGAACTGGCAAGCGTCGCGCGTTTGAGGTTTGCGGCGTACTCCGGGTCGTCGGAGGCGCGCACCGGTGGGGTGGAATGGCTGCTGCCTTCCGGCATCTTCGAGTCTGCGCCTACTTGAATCTTCGATTCTGGGGACATCTTCTGCTCCGTTGTGGGACGGGACCACGTCGAGCGCGGTCACAAACAGGTCGGTGTAGTGACCCAGGTCACTGGCGTGTCGAGGACGATACCGCGCGGACGGCTATTTGTCATACATAACTGAAAGTGTTGACTGAATCACATGATTAGTGCAGAGTTTTTGATCTGAACACATGGTCAGCAACGGCCCGTACCGGAGGAATCTGCAGTGAGCGCACACGACCCGAAGCCACTCGACGGGCGACTCCGCGTCGTCGCCGCGACCCCCGTCAGCGAAGAGCTCATCAGTCTCGTCACCCGGGCGGAACCGCGCATCGACTTCATCCGTGAGCAGGACCTGCTGCCGCCCTCCCGATTCCCGGGTGATCACTCCGGCGATCCGTCGTACTCCCGGACCGCGGAGCAGCAGCAGGCCTTCGACGACCTGGTCGATTCGGCGCACGCCCTGTACGGCGTGCCCGACGAGAATCCCGCGGCACTGACGAGGACGGCAGGCGTCAACCCCGACCTCCGCTGGGTGCACACGATGCCCGCCGGCGGCGGGGCCCAGGTGAAGGCGGCCGGGCTCACCGACGAACAACTCGACCGCATCGCATTCAGCACCTCCGCCGGTGTGCACGCGGAACCGTTGGCCGAGTTCGCCGTCTTCGGCCTGCTGGCCGGCGCCAAGACCCTCCCGCGGCTCCTCGCCCAGCAGCGTGACAAGGTGTGGAGCGGCCGCTGGGCCATGGGAACCGTGTCCGGGCAGCGCATCGTCATCGTCGGACTGGGCAGCATCGGCCGTGCGACGGCGCTGAAGCTGAAGGCCCTCGGCGCCACCGTCGTGGGAACGAGCAGGCGCGACACCGCGGTCGAGGGCGTCGACGAGATCGTCCACCCCGACCGGCTGGCCGACGTGGTCGGGGACGCGGACGGCATCGTCGTGACGCTTCCCGGAACCAGCGCCACCGAAGGCCTCGTCAGCGCAAAGGTATTCGGCGCCGTCAAGCCCGGAGTCACGGTGGTGAGCGTGGGCCGGGGCACCGTCGTCGACGAGGTCGCCATGACCGCCGCGATCGAGGACGGGCGGGTCGGGTTCGCCGCGCTGGACGTGTTCGCGTCCGAGCCCCTGGCATCGGACAGTCCGCTGTGGGCTCACCCGAACGTGCTGGTCAGCCCGCACACCGCGGCGTTGAACCCCGCGGAGGATCGCCTCATCGCGGAACTGTTCGCGCGCAACGCCACCCGGTTCCTCGACGGCGAGGAACTGATCAACCGCGTCGACACCGTCGAGTTCTACTGACGCTTCCGGCGTTCATCCCTCACGGATGATGTCTCGTCGCCCCTGCTCTGTGAGGCTCGAACGCAGTGCTGTCCGGTGGTTCGAGAGACGGGGTGATGCATGCCTTCCGTGGGAGCCTCGCTGTTCTGGATCGTGGCATGCGCCGTGATCGCACCGCTGCTCGCCGGGATGTTTCCCCGGAAGCTGGTGCCCGAGGTCGTCCTTCTGCTCGTCGCCGGGATCGTCATCGGCCCTCACGTCTTCGACATTGCGGTCGAGGGCAGCGAGATCGAGTTGCTGCGCGACCTGGGTCTGGGTCTGCTCTTCCTGCTGGCCGGGTACGAGATCGACACGGCCGAGATCACCGGTCGCGGCGGCAGGCGGGCCCTGCTGACGTGGCTGGTCTCGCTGGCCCTGGCGTTCGCTGTGGTGTCACTGCTGAGCATCGTCCACGTGGTCGACGCCGGAACCGCGGTGGCCATTGCCATGACGTCGACAGCGCTCGGCACGCTGCTCCCGATCCTTCGTGACGCGGGCGCCCTCGACACCCGGCTGGGCCGGACGATCCTCAATCACGGCGCGTTCGGCGAACTCGGACCCGTCGTCGCCATGGCGGTTCTGCTCGGCTCCCGAGGGTCGGTGGCGTCCATCGTGGTCCTCGGACTGTTCACGGCCGCGGCGGTGCTGGTCGCGTTCATCCCCGCCCGCGTGCGGCGGGAGGGTTCCCGGATCACCGCGATCATCCGGTCGGGATCGGAGACGACGTCGCAGACGACGGTCCGGCTGACCATGCTGCTCCTCGTCGCGCTCACCGTGCTCGCGGCGTCGTTCGGGCTCGACACGATCCTCGGTGCCTTCGCGGCGGGATTCATCCTGCGGCGGGCCACACCCGAAGGCGACGAAACGCTCGAAAAGAAGCTCGACGGCCTGGCGTTCGGGTTCCTGATCCCGATCTTCTTCGTGACGTCCGGCATGGCCATCGACGTCGCCGCGGTGGCGTCCGAACCCGGCGTCCTCATCGCGTTCGTCCTGCTGATCCTGCTGGTCCGGGCAGGCCCGGTCTACGTCGCCGGGAGGTTCGACCGGGGTGCGAACGGCACGGATCCACCCTTCACCGCCCGCGAACGCACCCAGCTGGCGCTGTACGCGGGAACCGGCCTGCCGCTGATCGTGGCCGTCACCGGAGTGGCCGTCGACTCCGGTGACATGACGTCCGCCAACGCCTCCGTGCTCGTCGCGGCCGGCGCGATCACCGTCCTCCTCTTCCCGCTCGCCGCGTCGCTGCTCGCGTCGAGCCCCGAACCGGCGGCCGATACGGCGGGTCCACGAGGAGACCAGAACCCCGGGAGCAGGCAGTGACTCGAACCGAAACGACGCAGGCGCCGGCCCGAGCGACGCTGATCCTCGCGACCCTGATCCTCGTCGCCGCCGTCGCCAACCTGAACCTGTCGGTCGCGAACGTCGCGCTCCCCGACATCGGCCGGGCCTTCGACGCGAGTCAGACGCAGCTGAACCTCGTCGCCGTGGCGTACTCACTCGGGCTCGCCGCGTCGGTCCTCTATCTGGGGGCACTCGGCGACCGCTACGGGCGTAAACAGATGCTGGTGCTCGGCATGGCGCTGTCGCTGCCGGCGTCGGCGATCGCGGGATTTGCCGGGAACTTCGAAATACTGTTCCTCGCACGTGTTCTCGGCGGTGTATCCGCCGGCCTCGCGTTCCCCACCACGCTCGCGATCATCACCGCACTGTGGTCGGGACCGCCCCGGACCAAGGCGATCGCACTCTGGTCGGCCCTCGGTGGTGCGATCTCCTCGCTCGGGCCGATCGTGTCGGGCGCGCTGCTCGAGCATTTCCATTGGGGCTCGGTGTTCCTCGTGACCCTTCCGCTCGCCGCTCTCGCCCTCGTCGCCGCCATCCTGTGGGTGCCCGCCCACGTCAACGAGACGACCGATCCCGTCGACAATCTCGGCGGCATCATCTCCGTCGTCTTCATCGCCGCCCTCATCCTCGCGATCAATTTCGCGCCGGTGGACGGCTCCGGGGCGCTCGCCATCGGTCTCGGGTTGATCGCGCTCGCCGCGGGAGCCGCGTTCTTCCTGCAGCAACGACGGGCGGCGCACCCGCTGTTCGATCTGCACGTCGCCGCCCGCCCGACGTTCTGGGTGGCCGCCGTCGGCGGGGTGATCGTGTTCGGCGCGTTGATGGGTGCGATGTTCATCGGGCAGCAGTTCCTCCAGAACGTGCTCGGATACTCCACGCTCGCCGCCGGTTCCGCGATCATCCCGGCCGCCGTCGCGATGGTCGTCGTCGCACCCCGCTCCGCGAAACTCGTCGAATCACACGGCGCCCGGTTCACACTGCTGCTCGGCTACCTGTTCGTCGTCCTCGGACTGGTTGTCGCGCTGGTGTGGTGGGACGAAGACGCAACCTTCTGGTGGGTGGCGCTCGCGTACGCGTTCGTGGGCATCGGGGTCGGGTTCGCCGGGACCCCCGCGTCGCGGTCGCTCACCGGTTCGGTGCCGGTGTCGCGGGCGGGCATGGCGTCCGGCACGTCCGACCTGCAACGCGACCTCGGGGGCGCGATCATGCAGTCGATCCTCGGCGCCGTGCTCACCGCCGGTTACGCGAAGTCGCTGTCGGCGACCATCGCCTCGTCGCCGGACGCCAGCCAGATCACCCCGGAAACCCAAGCGGCGCTCACGAAGTCGTATTCCAGCGCCGAAGTGCTCGCGGAACGCTACCCGCAGTACGCCGAGCAGATCATCGCCGCCGCCCGCAACGCCTTCCTCGACGGCGACGATCGCGCGTACCTCGCCGCGATCCTGGTGGTGTGCGCCGGGGCCGTGGTGGTGTTCTTCTTCTACCCGCATCGCGACGAGGAGAAGCGACTGCTGGCCGAATACGCGACCGACAGAGCGCAGTAGGGCGAATGTATCGCCGGTCGCCTCAGAAGCGCCGAAAGGTACATTCGCCCGGCGGTCGCGGAGTAAGTTCCCGGGAGGGGCACCTCGACGACGGGACGCACGATGACAGCTCAGGTCGTGACCAGGACGAATCGGCGACGAGGCCTCGCGGCGGCCGCAGCGGCACTGCTGCTGGTAGTGCCCGCGGCGTGCTCCGACGACTCCTCCTCCACGGGCACCTCCGCTACCTCCACGACGACGCAGGCGGAATCACCGAACGCCGGGGCCGACGCGCAGATCGACCCCGGTGTCGCGGACCGACTCGACGAGGCGATCGAGAAGACGATGTCGATGGCGGCGATTCCCGGCGCGATCGTGGGGGTGTGGGGGCCCGACGGCAATTACGTGAAGGCGTTCGGCGTCGCCGACAAGACGACGGGCGCGCCGATGGAGACCGATTTCTTCCACCGAATCGGCAGTGTGACAAAGACGTTCACGGTCACGGGACTGTTGCAGCTGGTCGACGAAGACAAGGTTGCGCTCGACGACCCCATCTCGAAGTACGTGGAGGGTGTGCCGTTGGGTGATCAGATCACGCTGCGCGAACTTGCCCGGATGCAGAGCGGGCTGGCGAACTACTCCGCCAACGAGGACTTCCAGAAGGCGTTGCTCAGCGACCCGCAGGCCGCGTTCACCCCGCAACAACTGCTGGGTTACGCGTTCGCGCAGCCCGCGACGTTCCCGCCGGGGCAGGGATTCGAGTACTCCAACACGAACACGACCCTGCTGGGACTTGTCATCGAGAAGGTCAGCGGACTGCCGCTCCCGGACTACGTGACGCAGAAGATCGTCCAGCCACTGAAGATGGCGGACACGAGCTTCCCGACCACCAACGCGTTCCCCGAACCGCACGCGCAGGGCTACACCGAGCAGACCTTGGACGACAAGGAAGCCGTGGCCACCGACTGGAATCCGTCCTGGGGATGGGCGGCGGGCGCGATGATCTCGACCCTCGACGACCTGCACATCTGGGCGCCCGCGCTGGCCACCGGCACACTGCTGCAGCCGGCCACACAGGCGCAACGGCTCGAGACGGTCAACGCACCGGGTCTGGCATCGGACGTCGGCTACGGGTTGGGCATCTTCGACGTCGCCGGCTGGATCGGGCACAACGGCAGCCTCCCCGGGTATCAGACGGTCTGCGTCTACTTACCCGAGCAGGAGACCACCCTCGCGATCATGATCAACACCGACGTCCCCTACCAGGGCAGCGAACCGAGCACCGCGCTGGCGGGGGCCGTCACGGAGATCATCTCGCCGGAACACATCTACAAGCTCAGCGCCGGAGTGCAGAATCCGGACGCGTCGACCCCGGCCACGCCGACGCCCTCGGAGACCCCGGCGACGTCCTCGACGTCCGCCCCGCCGACGAGCTGACCCCATGTGAGTGGCAAAGCGTGCGCGAGCACACTTTGCCACTCGCATGCCCTCCCGCGGCGGTAGCGTGCAGGGCATGACGATTCTCGTGACGGGGGCAACCGGGAACATCGGCAGAATGCTCGTCGACCACCTGCTCGCGCGGGGTGCGACGGACGTCCGGGCCCTCACGAATCATCCTGACAAAGCGCAACTTCCGGACTCGGTCACCGTCGTCGAGGGATACCTCCGCAGGCTCGGCAGCCTGCCCGCGGCGTTCGAGGGCGTCGATTCTTTCTACCTCGCACCGACTCCCGACACCGCCCCGGACGCGCTCGCCCTGGCGAAGCAGGCCGGGGTCCGGCACGTCGTCGACCTGTCCGGTCCCCACGACGGCCATTGGGGTGACGTCGCACGGGCCGTCGAGGCGTCCGGCATCGAGTGGACGCACCTGTGGCCCGGCGAGTTCATGGAGAACGCGGGAATCCTGGCACCGCAGATCACCGCGGGAGATACCGTGCGTGAGCCGTACCCAACGGCGGCGAACGCGCCGATCGCGATGGACGACATCGCCGAGGTCGCGGCCGTCGCCCTCCTCGAGTCCGGGCACGTCGGCGCGTCGTACGAACTCACCGGTCCCGAGACGATCACCCGCGCCGAGCTCGTCCGAGAACTCGGCGCCGCCCTCGGCCGGAACATCGAGTACCGGCAGGTGTCGCTGGACGAGGCCGTCGACGTCCTGACGCCGGCGATGGGGGAGTACGCCCGCTGGTACCTGGAAGGGATGGCGAGCCTGGTCGACGCTCCCCAGCAGGCGAACCGGCTCGTCGAGCAACTCACCGGACGCCCCGCGACCACGTTCGCGCAGTGGGCGTCGGCGCACGTCGACGAGTTCCGCTGACGTCGTACCGGCCGAGTCAGCGGTTCGGGGTGAGCGCGATGACGGGAATCGGCCGGTCCGTCTTCTTCTGATACTCGCTGTACCGGCCGTGGTTGATCGCATTCATCGTCGCCCACATCCGGTCGTACTCCGGGTCGCCCGGCACAACCTTCCGCGCCACCACGGTGATGCGGTCGCGGCCCACTTGGATCTCGCAGGTCGGCGCGGCCAGCACGTTGTGCATCCACGCGGGCGACGTAGGCGCACCACCCTTCGACGCGACGACCAGATAGCGTGCGCCGTCACGGCCGTACGTCAACGCGGACGTCCGCGGCTTCCCGGACTTGCGGCCGACACTGTGCAACAATAGGGTCGGCATCCCGAACAGCAACCGATGCCCCACCCATCCGCCGCTGCGTTCGTAGACGAACTGATGCAGCTGAAGGGCTTTCACGAACAAGTCGGCCACGGTGTCCTCGTCTCGGCACTCGGAACAGATCGTGCCCACACAGTAGACCGTCGTCAGGCCCGGCGAACCGCGTGCAGAACGGTGTCGTGAACGGTGACGGATTGCCCCTCGGGGTCGCGCGCCTCACGCGAGGGTGCCGCCGACACCAGGATGTCCCACTCCTCGGCGTCCAGTACGGCAGCGACCTGTTCCGGTGTGAACAGCATGTCGGGAACATTGGGCCGCCCGACGGACGTCTCCGGATCGGAAGGGTGATGTCCGACGACGAGAAGCCGCCCGCCTCTCGGACCGCTCCGGCCAGGCGACGGTGCAGGCCGGCAACCGGCTACGGGCTGGGGAATGTGTAGATGCGGCAACCGCTCATGTTCGCCGCCGACACGACCCCGTCGGCACGCGCGTAGTCGCCCTTCGATGCAAGGTTGTTGGCGAGGGCGGCCTGGTCGTCGCAGAAACTCTGGTCCGTCGGGTTGGCTGGGGGGTTGCTGATGTAGGTGTCGCCTGGGGCAGCCACGGCAAAGGTCGCCGGACCGACGAGTGGGACGGCCGCTGCTGCAAACGCAATGGAGGCCGCCGCGACGATACGGCGGATCATCATGCGCCTCCGAAGGTGGTTCGAATGGTTGCTGTGACACCATCCTGCACCGATCGGCGGCGGGCGACCATACCCCTAGGGGTGGAAAATTCAACACCTCGACCGCCGCCGCCGGCGAAGCGGGGGTCACGCGTCGCCGAGAGCTTCCTGGACCCTGTTCGCCGCGACCACCGGATTCTCGTGCTCCCAGACCCGCACCACCGTCCACCCGGCGTCGGTCAGCCTCGTGTCGGTGTCACGATCGCGGGTGACGTTCCCGGCGAGTTTCTCGGCCCACCACTGCGCGTTGTTCTTCGGGAACGTGGCGTGCTGCGGGCAGCTGTGCCAGAAGCACCCGTCCACATACACGGCCACCTTCCGCCGCGGAAACACCAGGTCGGCGCGCCGCCGGACACCCTTCATCGGCGCCCGGTCCACGTAGTACCGGACCCCGCGCCGGTGCAGTTCCCTGCGGAGTGCGAGTTCGGGTGCGGTGTCGCGACGCCGCTGCGCCCGCATCCGGGCGCTGGTCGCGGGATCGGTGGCGGGCATCGCGGCTCCGTCCGCTACGCGGCGGCCTCGGGGAAGCCGCCCATACGGTCGAGGTGGCTCTCGACGTCGTCGATGAACCCCGGAACGAAACGCAGATTGCCCATCCGCGCCCGCTTCAGGAAACCGGCGGTCGCGCGGGCCGACAGCAGCCGGGTGTCCTCGAGGAATCCGCTGAGATCCTCGTACGGTTCCTGCACCGGCCACGTCGAGGTGTGCACCCGGAACGCCTGACGATTGCTGCCCCACGCTGCCACCGGCCACGCGTCGCCAGGCTTCAGCGGCGTCTCGATACCCCGCTCGTAGTCCGCAGGCTCGAGCAGACGCCGACCGACCCACGACGCCATCCGCACACTCACCGCGTTACCGACGAGCTTCCACCGATGACTGTTCCGCAATCCGGGGACCAGCGCGGCGGGCGCCGTCCAGTCCGGGTCGAAGCCCTGCAGGCGTTCGGCGTCCACGAGCCCGGGCGTCACGATCTCGCCCGACGGCAGTCGCACGGCGGGCGGGCTCGCGATACCGACGGACGAACCACCCTTCAGCGTCGGAACCGCGTTGACCGCCCACCCGAGGCCACGGGTGCCCTCGGTCCAGTAGAAACCGCACGGGAAGTCGGCATGGTCGTCGACGGGGCGTTCCCCGGCGTCCTCACCGAACAGCACCGCCCGGGGGTCCTCGGTGCGCGAGGCGAGCATCAGGACCCGCTGACGGCGCTGAGGGAGCCCGAACGCGCGCGCATCGACCACCCGGTACGCCCACGTGTAGCCGAGGTCCTCGAGAGCGTCCGTGATGTGCCTCATAGCCGCCCCGCGACCCAGCTGCAGCATGAACGGCACGTTCTCGATCAGGAGCCAGCGCGGACCCTTCTTCCGCTTCACCAACCGGAACACCTCGTCGACGAGGCCGGAACGCGAACCCGTGATACCGGCCGTCCGGCCCGCCTGCGAGAGGTCCTGGCACGGGAAACCGGCGGCGACGAGTTCGATGTCCCGGGGGAGAGAACGCAGCTTGGTGACATCGGAATGCACAGGGACGTCCGTGAATCGGGTACGCAGAACCGCCTGGGCGCCCGGGTCGATCTCACAGAGCAGTTCGGTGTTCCAGCCGTGCTCTCTCAGACCCAACTCGAGCCCGCCGATACCGGCGAACAGGCCCACCATGCTCCCGGTTGACGTCACGGCACCCTTCCTCACGAACCAGTCACCCGAGAACGTTACTCGAGATCTGTGCCTGCTTTGACCAACGACCCGTGAGTACTTATTAACCGCGGGGGGTTAACAAGTACTCACGGGTGGCGAAGCCACATAGACTTCCTGTAGGTGGGAGCACAGGGAGGCGCCATGATCTCGGGTTTCCGGAACCGGCCGCACCTCCTGCGCGACGCCCAGGGCAGCGGCCTCGTCGAAGCGTTCGTCATCATCGGGATCGTCACGATCCTGCTCACCCGCGCCTACCTTCACCTCACCGGTTATCCACAGGTCGGGGGCTCGTCGCTGCACATCGCGCACGTCCTGTGGGGCGGACTCGGCATGGTCGTGGCGCTGGTGACGGTGTTCTCGTTCCTCGGGATGAAACCGCGCGTCCTGGGCGTCGTGATCGGCGGCATCGGGTTCGGGTTGTTCCTCGACGAGATCGGCAAGTTCGTCACCAAATCCAACGACTACTTCTACCGGCCGTCCGTCGCGATCATGTATGTGGTGATCGTCGTGTTGCTGCTGGTCAACCGGTCGCTGCACGACGTCCGGCCGCCGACCCCGACGGAGGACGTCGCCAACGCCGCCGCCATCGCGCTCGCCGGCCTGGACCGTGGTCTGGACCGCGCACGCCGGGAGCAGGCGCTGGCGCAGCTGCGCCGGGCGACCGCCGCGGGCGCGGACGAGGCGACGCTGACCTCGGTCCGGGATCTGCTCGCCCACTGCCCGGACCGGAACGGCCGGACCGTGCCCACCGCGCGGGAGCTGGCCCGGCGCGCGACCCCCGCGTTCGCCAAGGGGCCCGGCATGCTCTGGACCGCGGCCGTGCTCCTCACCCTGTTCTCCACCCTGGGACTGCTCAGTGCCGTGATCACACTCGACGACGACCTCCGCGGCGACGAAGGAACGGACATCACGACGGTCGGCCAGCTCACCGGGTCGGCGATCGCGTTCGTCCTGTGCTGGTCGGCGATCGTGCGACTGCGGAGCGGGAAGCTGTGGCCGTTGCAGTTCCTGCGGGCCGCGGCCCTGGTCACGGTGCTGCTCACCGAGGTGTTCGACTTCGTCGCCCAGGAGTTCGGGGCACTGCTGAACGTGGCGGTCGGACTCGGCGCGCTCGTTGTCTTCTCGTCGCGCATCGCGGTCACGGAACGAGCCCGGGCACTGGCTCTCGACAACTCTGCTACAACGAAACTCGGCCCGTTGCCACCCCGGGAGCCGTCGTCGCTTACCGTAGACAGGTGAGCATCCAAGCCTCCGGTGCCTCGACCTGGCCCGCAGTACTGACGTGGCGGGCGGACAACGCACCCCGAATGGAATCGGTGCGCGTCCAGCTCAACGGCGACCGCATCAAGGCAGCAGGCCGGATCATCGGCGGCGAGTGCCCCGAGCATCCGGCGTTCAGCGCGTCCTACGACCTCGTCACCGACGAAAGCGGAATCACCCGCAGGCTGTCGCTGCGGACGTCCGTCGCGGCCGGTGAACGGCAGATGTCGATCAGCCGGGACGAAGAGGGCACGTGGATGGTGGAGCACGGCGCCAACCACCAGCGGTCCACGTTCGACGGCGCCCTCGACGTCGACATGGTGCTCAGCCCGTTCTTCAACGCCCTGCCCATCCGGCGGTACGGACTGCACCTCGGATCCGAGGACGTCGAGGTCCCCGTCGTCTACGTGAACCTCCTGGACTTGCGGGTCGAGGGCGCGATCCTCACCTACAGCAGCGGTCCGGACGGCATCCACGTGCTGTCGCCGGTGTCGAGTTCCTCGGTGACCGTCGACCGCGACGGGTTCATCATCGACTACCCGGGCCTGGCCGAACGGATATAGGCGGCGCAGCCGCCCGTGCGTGGTTGACGAGTCTCTGGACTCGTCGAGCACTCACAGGCGGCGGAGCCGCCCTCCCCGCCGACCCGCATCACGCATGTCGTCGATCCAGCCTTCGCGGCCGGGAACGATGCCGGTGATCTCCCACGTCTCCTGGTTGTCGTACGTCAGGCGTGCGGTGTGGCCGGCCTCGACGAGCGTCGCCGTCGACGACTGTTCCGCCAGTTCGGTCCGCGCGTCCTGCAGCAGTACCAATGCTTCGTCCAGGGCGATCAGCAGGGCGTCCCGGTTGCCTTCGCACATGGCCCGGACGAGTCCGGGCGCGCTGCCCGCCACGCGGGTGCCGTCGCGGAACGAGCCGGCCGCCAGGCCCAGGGCCAGCGGTCCGCCGCGGGCACCGGTGATCGCGAGGGTCTCGGCCAGCAGGTGCGGCAGGTGCGAGATGCGCGCGACCGCCCGGTCGTGTTCGGCGGACTCGGCGGGCACGACGACGGAACCGCAGTCCAACGCGAGTTGCGCGACCTGTGTCCAGATGGCGGGGTCGACGCCGTCGTCGGTGCCGACCACCCACACGGCCTCCCGGAACAGGTCGGCGCTGCCGACGCTCCACCCGGACGCCGACGTTCCGGCCATGGGGTGCCCGCCCACGTAGCGGTCGGCGAGTCCCTGGCGGGCTGCCGCCGCCGCGACCTCCGCCTTGACGCTGACGACGTCGGTGATCGAGCAGTTCGATGCGTACAGGGCGATCGCGGTGAGGGTGGCGGCGACCGCGGGCACGGGGACCGCGATCACGATCAGCGCCGACTCGGCCGACGCGCGCTGGAGTACCGCGACCAGATCGGTGTCGGCGTCGAAACCGTCCGCCCGGGCGGCGTCGACGGACGGCGCGGATCGGTTGTGACCCCACGCTTCGCGGCCCGCCCGGACCGCCGCACGCAGCAGTGAACCGCCGATCAAGCCCAGGCCGAGCACGCACACCGGAGGTGCGGAAGGGGTATCAGACACCCGAACAGGTTGGCACATTCGAGTGCGGACTTCATTTACCGGCACCCCGCGGGCTACCGTTGCGCTCATGGGTGCACAGCGCGCGGAAAACAACAGCGCCTCCTCGGATCGGGCAGAGGATCTGGAGGGCTTCGGTGTCGCGGTAGTACACGAGGACGGCCGGTGGAAGGTCAAGGCCCTCACTTCGGCTGCTCTGACCAGTCTCAGCGTCGCGGAGGAGGAGCTTCGGGCCCTCCGTAGCGCGGGCGCGTTCTTCGGTCTGCTGGACGTGGACGACGAATTCTTCGTCGTGCTCCGGCCTGCGCCGTCGGGAACGCGTCTGCTGCTGTCCGACGCCACCGCGGCCATCGACTACGACATCGCCGCCGACGTCCTCGAGGCGCTCAACATCGAGGTCCCGGACATCGACCCGGACGAACTCGACGACATCGAGCCGTGGGAGGAGGGTGACCTGTCGCTGCTCGCCGACCTCGGTCTGCCCGAACCCGTTCTGGCTGTCATCACGTCCGAGACGGACCTGTATCCCGACGAGCAGCTCGGGATGATCGCGCAGCGGCTCGGGTTCACCACGGAGCTGGCCGGGGTTCTCGACAAGCTTCCCCGGTAGTTTCACGCGCCGTGACTCTTCAGGACGACGAGCGGATGATCCGCGCGGCGATCGAAGCGGCCCGCGCCGCCACCGACGCCGACGTGCCCGTGGGTGCGGTGGTGTTCGACGCCGACGGTGTGGAGGTGTCGCGGGCCGTGAACTCGCGGGAGGCGATGTCGGATCCGACGGCGCACGCCGAGATCATCGCGTTGCGGGCCGCCGCGCGGGTATACGGCGACGGGTGGCGCCTCGAGGGGGCGACGCTCGCGGTGACGCTGGAGCCGTGCACGATGTGCGCGGGTGCGCTCGTGCTGGCCCGGATCTCCCGGGTGGTGTTCGGGGCGTGGGAGCCGAAGACCGGTGCCGTCGGCTCACTGTGGGATGTGGTCCGCGACCGCCGTCTCACCCACCGACCGCAGGTCAGGGGCGGTGTTCTCGAGGACGAATGCGCCGGCATCCTCGAAGACTTCTTTCGTGAGCGGCGCTGACCGGTTTCAAACTCTTTCGTGGGGTACTCGACACAATGTGGCCGGGTCCGCATGACCCGTGCTTCTCTGGAGACAGGCGCCGACGAGGCGCCGCCGGACCCGTCCCCGGGTTCGAAATCGGATTCACGGAGGTATCTCGTGGGAATCGCAGACAAAGCTTCGAACAAGGCGGAAGACCTCAAGGGCCAGGCGAAGGAAGCCACCGGCAAAGCCACTGGCGATCAGGACCTGCGCGACGAGGGCAAGGCCGACCAGGCGTCCTCGGCGGTGAAGGATGCCGGCGAGAAGGTCAAGGACACCGCCAAGAACCTCAAGGACAAGCTGACTTAAACGGCTTCACCTGGCGATTTCGGGCTCGGGCGTCACATCCGGTAAAGTCACCGGCGGTGGCGTGTCCGAGCGGCCTAAGGAGCACGCCTCGAAAGCGTGTGACGGGTAACCCCCGTCCGAGGGTTCAAATCCCTCCGCCACCGCCAAAGCTCCCCACCTGCACACGCAGGTGGGGAGTTTTTGTGTATCCGGGCCGGGAATGTTCGTTAGCGTGTCCTGGAGGGAAGGGGCACCGACATGCGCATCGACTCGACGGGCAGAACGGCGCTGGTCACCGGATCGACGCAGGGCATCGGCGCCGCGATCGCAGCGGGCCTCGCCCGCTCCGGCGCGCGGGTGGCGATCAACGGCCGCACCGAGAGATCCGTGGGCGAGGCGATCGAACGACTGCGGGCCGAGGTCCCGGACGGCGAATTCGTTCCGGCTGCCGCCGACGTCACGACGGACGAGGGCGCGCGGCGGGTCCTGGAGATCGTTCCGAGCGTCGACATCCTGGTCAACAACCTCGGGATCTTCGGCTCCCAGCCGGCCCTGGAGATCGACGACGACGAGTGGCGGCGCTACTTCGAGGTGAACGTGCTGTCCGCGATCCGGCTGACCCGCCTGGTCCTGCCCGGCATGGTCGAACGGTCCTGGGGCCGGGTCCTCGACATCGCCAGTGACTCCGCGATCGTCATTCCCGCCGAGATGATCCATTACGGGATGTCGAAGACGGCGCTGCTGGCGGTCTCGCGGGGATTCGCGAAAGAGGCGGCGGGGACGGGTGTCACGGTCAATTCGGTTCTGGCCGGCCCAACCCACACGGGCGGTGTGGAGGATTTCGTCTACAGCCTGGTCGACACGGACCTGCCGTGGGACGAGGCGCAGCGCGAGTTCATGAAGAAGTACCGGCCGCAGTCGTTGCTGCAGCGCCTCATCGAGCCGGAGGAGATCGCGAACATGGTCGTCTACCTCAGTTCGGCGCAGGCGTCGGCGACCACCGGTGCCGCGGTGCGGGTCGACGGCGGCTACATCGATTCCATCGTCCCGTGACCGCCGGTTCACAGCACTCTCGCAGGTCGTACCGAGTGACATCCATTGAAGCTGCAACTAGCCTGATCTCATGAAAAAGCTGTGGTGGTTGGTCGGCGCAGTTGTCATCGTCGTGATCGCGGTGCTGGTGGGACCGTGGTTCTACGGCCAATTCATCGCAGAGGACGACGCACCGGCGGCCTCGGTGTCGACCGAGGGTGCGGAGGCGGCCACCGGATCGGTCGACGGGCAGTGGACCGTCACACCGGGTCAGGGCTCCAACCAGACTGCGGCGGGGTACACCGTCCACGAGATCCTCAACGGCGCGAGCGTCACGGTGGTCGGGTCGACCGCCGACGTGACCGGCAACGCGACCGTCGAGGATGAGAAACTCACCGCGGGCGAGGTGACCGTGCAGGTGGCGACCATCGCGACCGATCAGTCCCGCCGCGACAACCAGTTCCGCGGCAACGTCATGGACACCGGGACGTTCCCGACCGCCACGTTCACCGTCGATTCCCCGGTCGATCTGTCCGGGCTGCCTGCGGACGGCTCCGTGGGAACGGTCTCAGCCCAGGGCACGCTGACGCTCAAGGGGCAGTCGCGTCCGGTGACGGTCGACATCGACGTGCTGCGTTCCGGCGACGACCTCATCGCCTCGGGCAGCATCCCGGTCACCTGGACGGACTTCGGTGTGACGCCGCCGTCACTGGGCTTCGTGACCGTGGACGGCAACGGCACGGTCGACTTCCTGGTCAGCTTCGCGCGTTCCTGACGGCGCCCAGCCGGGCGGCCCGAACACGTAGCCCAGCTTGTCGCGCCACGACGACGCCCGGCGCCAGTCGCGGACGATGGCACCGTATTCGCGGGTCTGCAGCTTCCAGATGCTGTAGGTGCCCACCGGTGTGGTGAGTCCGTAGGTGGGGCGGTGGGTTTCGGGTTGGAACGTGCCGAACATCCGGTCCCACACGATGAGGATGCCTGCGTAGTTGCGGTCGAGGTATTCGGGGTCGCAGCCGTGGTGAACGCGGTGGTGTGAGGGAGTGTTGAACACGAACTCGACGGGCCGGGGCAGCGTGTCGATGCGCTCGGTGTGGACGAAGAACTGGTAGACGAGGTTCACGGAGAATCCGATGAACACCATCCACGGCGGAATGCCGATCAGCGGCAACGGAATCCACATCAGGATTTCGGCGCTGTTGTTCCACTTCTGGCGGAGCGCGGTGGAGAAGTTGAAGTACTCACTCGAATGGTGTGCCTGGTGGGTGGCCCAGATCAGGCGGATGCGGTGCGCCATCCGGTGATACGCGTAGAACAGCGCGTCGACGCCGAGGATGAGAATCACCCACGTGTACCAGGCGTCCGCTGGTAGGTGCCACGGCGCGACGTACACCCAGATGGCGGAGTACCCGATCAGGGCCAGTAGCTTCCAGAACGTGGTCGTCAGGATTGACACGGCGCCCATCGACACGCTCGCCCGCGCGTCGCGGCGCTCGTAACCGCCGCGCACCGGGCGGGACCGTCCGTCGGGGTCGAACGTCGCGTCCTCGAGGTGCCGGGCCGCGAACCATTCGATGGCGAGGAACAGCACGAACGCCGGGATGGCCAGCGTCACCGGCTCGTGCAGGGGCGTCAGCAGCGCCGCATTCCACGCCGACGTCACGGTCTCCCACATGCTGCTTCCTCCACACAAGACGATCGTCCAGTTCAATGTACCTCGGAGTGACACGCATCACTATCCGCCCCGATCCGAACAGGGAAATAAAAGTGATCATGAGATGCGCACTTTGCCGCGAAGAATGAATTTCGTCAGCACGAACCGGATCAGGCGAAAGGACTCATCATGTTGCGAGGACTCACCACCGTCAGCCTCTTCGCCGACGACATCCCGGCGGCCCGCGAGTGGTACTGCGCCCTGCTCGGTATCACCCCGTACTTCGAACGCCCCGACTCCGACAACCCGGCGTACATCGAGTACCGGATCGGGGATTACCAGCACGAGCTCGGCATCATCGACCGTCGATACGCCCCGCACGGAGCCGCGGACGGCCCGTCCGGCGTGGTGGTGTTCTGGCACGTCGACGACGTGACCGCCGCCGTCGAGAAGCTGCTGTCGATGGGGGCGAAAGAGCACGAGCCGCGCACCGAACGAGAGTCGGGATTCGTCACCGCCTCCGTCGTGGACCCGTTCGGCAACATCCTCGGCGTCATGTACAACCCGCACTACCTGGACGTCCTGGGTTCGCGCGGCGAAGCGTGAGTTGCCCGTTTTCATACTTGGATGGTAGGAATTCGGTGTGCACATCACCGCAAAGGTGGACTACGCCGTGCGGACGCTGATCGAACTCGCCGCTGCCGGGCCGTCCCCGTCCAAGGCCGAGTTCCTGGCACAGTCGCAGACCATTCCGCACAAGTTCCTCGAGGCCGTCCTCGCCGACCTCCGGCGCGGGGGACTGGTCAACAGCAGACGCGGACCCGACGGCGGCTACTGGCTGGCCCGGCCCGCCGAGGACATCACGATCGCCGACGTCATCCGGACCGTCGAGGGTCCGCTGGCGTCGGTGCGGGGGGAGCGCCCCGAGGACGTCGACTACTGCGGGCCGGCCGCCAAACTGCAGGATGTGTGGATCGCGGTGCGGGTGAACCTGCGCGCCGTGCTCGAAAACGTGAGCCTCGCGGACGTGGCGAACGGGCAGCTGCCGGGTTTCCTCACCACCCTGACGTCCGACCCGGGGGCCTGGGAGCGTCGCACCCGGCCGGCTACGACGGCTGACGAGGGCGCAGCGCGCGGCTGATCGTCCGGCCGGCCGCACGCACCAGCGGGACCAGCGCGTTCAGTGACGCGTTCTCCGCCGACACCACCAGCGACACAGCCGCGACCGCCGCTCCGGGACGCTCGAAGATCGGGGCCGCGACGGAGACCGCGTCCATGGTCACCTGACGATCACTGATCGCGACCTCGGATCGGCGGATCTCGGCGAGTGTCCGCCGCAGAACGACGGGGTCGGTGACGGTCCGGTCGGTGAACTTCTCGATCGGCCTGCTCAGCACCTGCTCCTGCACGTCGGCGGGCATGTACGCGAGCAGGGCGAGGCCGATGCCGGACGCCGTCAGCGGGAACCTGCCGCCGACGCGGGTCTGGACGGGCACGGCCTTCTGTCCGGCGATGCGTTCGACGAACACGACCTCGGTGCCCTCGGCGATGCCGAGCTGGACGTTCTCCCGCGTGATCTGCGACAGGTCCTCCATCACCGGCATCGCCAGTTCGCGCAGCATCGTGCCGCGCGGGGCGAGCGAGGCGATCTCCCACAGCTTGAGCCCGACCGTGAAGCGGCCGCTGCTGTCACGTTCGAGGGCGCCCCATTCGATGAGGTCGCTGGTCAGCCGGTGCACGGTGCTCAGCGGGTACCCGGACTTCCGCGACAGATCGCTGAGGGTCAGCCGCGGCGTGGACGGGGTGAAGAGCTCGAGGAGCCGCAAGGAGCGAATGGTCACCGATCCGGTGATCGCCATTGCTCGTTCTCCGTCTCACAGTTCCAGCGTCAGACGTGGACAGCTCGCACGCGAGACGCAGATCATCATGGTGTCGTTGGCAGCCTGCTCGTCCGCTGTGAGCAGGGAATCCCGGTGATCGACAGTACCGCCGAGCACGGCCGTCTCGCAGGTTCCGCAGGTCCCCTCCTCGCAGGACGACAGGACCTGGACGCCGGCGGCGGTGACGGCCTGCAGGATCGACTGCTCGGGTGCCACCGTCACGGTCTTGCCGCTCAGCCTCAGCTCCACCTCGAACCCCTCGGCCCGAACCGGTTCCTCGAGATCCTTCGCCGCGAAGCGCTCGATGTGCAGCGTGCCGGACGGCCAGCTGTCGCAGTGACCGGTGACGGCGTCGAGCAGCGGGGCGGGCCCGCAGCAGTAGACGAGGGTGTTCTCCCGGACGTCGCCGAGCAGCCCCGGTAGGTCGATGAGGCCGTGCTCGTCCTCGGGGTGGACCACCACCCGGTCGCCGAACCGCTCGGCGAGTGCGTCGGCGAACGCCATCGAACTGCGGCTGCGTCCGCCGTAGACGAGGGTCCAGTCGGCGCCGGCGTTCTCCGCGGCGTGCGCCATGGTGAGGATCGGCGTGATCCCGATGCCGCCCGCGACGAACACGTACCGCGGTGACGGCTCGAGCTCGAAATGGTTGCGCGGTCCCCGGACCGTGACGTGGTCGCCCTCGCTCAGCTTGTCGTGCACGAACTGCGAGCCGCCGCGGCCCATCGCCTCCCGCAGCACGGCGACGCGCCAGGTCCCGATGTCGGCCGGGTCGCCGCACAGCGAGTACTGGCGGGTGAGCTCCGGCGTCAGCACCAGATCGATGTGCGCACCCGGCGTCCACGCGGGCAGGGCGGCGCCGGACGGGTCGCGGAACTCCAGGACGACGACGCCGTCGGCGCCGGTGGTCTTGGAGGTCAGCTCCAGCTCGAGCACGGGTTCGGGTGGGATAGGCATGGCGGTCTCTCCGGGTCAGACGGGAACGGGAGCGGATTCCGGCGCCGCGGGCAGCGGCGTGGCAGGCGCCGGCGGATCGGCGGGGTGGTGTCCCTCGGGGTGGGCGAGCAACCACTCCCAGAGGGCGGCGGGTTCTTCCGCCACGTGGCGCGCGCCGCAGTGGCACTCGCCCTCGAGCAGGTCCGACCCCGGAAGCCAGACGATGCGCATCACGTTGGCCCCGCGGAGCATCCTCGTCGGTTCCACGGCTCAGCCCACCGCCGCGGTGACGGCCTGCGGCGCGTCGACCAGCTTCTTCAGGATCCGCCGAGCGCCGAGGCCGCCGGCGTCGATGTTGATCGACAGCTCCTGGTAGCCGTCCTTCTCCGTGTCGAGCGCCTTCTGCAGAATGTTCAGCGCCACGACGTCCTGCATCACGACGGTCCGGTTGTTCTCGGCGAGGAACGTCGTGACGGCGTCGTCGCCGAGTGCGAAGTCGCGGGCCACGGCCCAGAAGTCGAGGGTGGAATTCTCCGTCGACGGGGTGATCGCGTAGACGATCTCGCTGTGGAACGCGTGCGGGTCGGAGCCGTCGTCGCCGGGCAGGGGCGCGCCGATCGGGGCGATGCGGCTGTGCAGCAGGTACAGGCACGGCGGCGTGTACTCGATGTCCTGCCAGCGGGTGATGCGTCCCTCGATGCCCGTGGACTTGGAGTAGAACGGCGGGCACTCGGCGTCGTCCATGTGCCGGGACACGTAGATGACGTTCCGGTCCTCGTCGATCTCCGTGGTGATCGGGGTTTCCGCCACCTCGGGGGTGCCGATGTAGCCGCCGTGCAGGTACGTCTCGTGCGACAGGTCCATCAGGTTGTCGACGAGCAGGCCGTAGTTGCAGTCGATCGGTTCCATGCCGCTGACCACGGTGTAGTCGGGGGAATCCATCCACGGCGCGCGGGGGATGCGCGTCGGGTCGCCCTGCTGGGGGTTCTGCGGGTCGGCGATCCAGACCCACACGAACGAGTCCTGCTCGACCACCTGGTACGAGCGCAGCCGCGCGGTGCGGGGGACGCGTGCCTGGCCGGGCACGAACACGCAACCGCCGTCGCTGCCGTAGGTGAAACCGTGATAGCCGCAGACCACCTTGTCGCCGTCGAGCCGGCTCGGCGCTTCGGACAGCGGGTAGCGGCGGTGCACGCACCGGTCGCTCATCGCGACGGCCTCGCCGGCCTCGGTCCGCCAGAACAGGATCGGCTCCTCGCAGATGGTGCGGGAGAACAGTTCGCGTCCGACCTCACGGCCGTAGGCTGCGACGTACCACTGGTTGCGGGCGATCGTGGACATGGGGCCTCCGGAATATGCTGGGCTGCTGCGTTATTCGTGACGACAGACTCGGTGGTGCGTCAGCGTCGTCTCCACCACTGTGCGGCACCGGAGGTGATCCACCACACTCGGTTTCCGAATGTCGGAAGGGTTTCGTCAGGGCTTGCGAACGAGGTAGGCGAACATCGTCACCGACATGTGGAAGTCGCCGCTGCGGGCGGCGGCGTTCAACTGGTCCAGCAGTGCGGCGCTCTGCGCGTCGGTGATTGCCCCCTCGGCGATCGCCGCCGCGGTCATCATCTGGACGAGTGGGCCGGTCACGTCGCCCGGATCCTGGATCAACGCCTCCGTGCCGATGTCCTCGACGACGAGCCCGGCGGAGGTGAGCTGCCCCGGGAGCAATCGTCCGGAGTGCGGGTTCGCGGTGTGCGACAGCATCACGTCCATGATCTTCTGCAGGACCACGGGATCGCCGGGGTGCATGATCGCGGTTCCCCAGTCGCTGTCGACGATGACGCCGCGCCCGCCCGGTCGCAGAACTCGGGCCACCTCCGCCGCCGCGCGATCCGGTTCGCTCAGGTGCTGGAAAACCCGCTCACTCCGCACGACGTCGAGGCGGTCGTCGGGGAACGGCAGCGAGTAGGCGTCGCCGATTACGAACTGCGCCGTCGAGCCCTCCTCCTCGGCCCGCTCCCGGGCGAGGAGGGCCATACCGGGATTGGGATCGAGCCCGATCGCGCGACCCGACGCGGTGACCGCGGCGGCGAGGGCCCGCGTCTCCGACCCTGTGCCCGATCCGAGGTCGAGTGCGCTCTCGCCCGGCTGCACGTGCAGGGCGGCAAGCGACCACTCGCGCAGTCGCCGGATTCCCGGGCGCGCGGCCTGCAGGTCGAGGACGGCGGCGAGTTGGTCCAGGGCGGCGCGGTCGATCTCGTCCGCCCGGAACGACAGCGGCGCCGTCGGATCGGACATGAATCCACCGTAACGCCGCGGTGACTCCCGACACAGTGCTGCGCGGACTGTGGGCAAGAACATAAAAGTTGCACTCTCGCGCAAATTTGCAGAGCCCTGCAAGTTCTGTACCGTCGGTGTAGTGATTTCGGAAATCGGACTGCGGGACCGCAAGAAGGCCGCCACGCGCGCAGCCCTCAGCGGCGCCGCCGCACGCCTGGCCCGCGCGCTGGGCATCGAATGCGTCACTGCCGACGCCATAGCGTCCGAGGCGGGGGTCTCGACTCGGACGTTCCACAACTACTTCTCCAGCAAGGAGGAGGCGGTACTCGCGCACTTCGAGCAGTCCGTCCACGACTGGGTGGACCTGCTCCGCGCCCGCCCCGAGGACGAGCCGATCTGGGATTCCCTCGAGCACGTGGTGGTCCAGATCGTCACCGATCCGGCGAAACCGCTCGAAGAGACCGCGGTGATGATGGAACTCGTCGAGACCAGCCCCGCGCTGCTCGCGAAGAAACTCGAAGTGCACCTGCGCGTCACCCGTCTGGTCGGTGAGGTGATCGCCGAACGCACGGGCACGAACATCGACACCGACCTCTACCCCAACCTGCTGCACCTGGCGGTCGGGTCGGCGTGCAAGGCGTCGCTCGACCTGTGGATGAGTGGTAAGTCCGGTGCGAGCGGACCCGAAGAACTCGTCCGCGACGCCATGCGTCAACTCCGTCAGGGAATCCCGCAGCCGTAGCCGGCTGCCCCGAATCACTCTTCGTTCCACCGACTCAGAAGGAGCCTCTCGTGGCCACCTATCTCTATCGGATCGGCAGATTCGCCTACCGGCGAAAAGGCGCGGTCCTCAGCGTCTGGTTGGTGATCCTGGTCCTCATGGGCGTCGGCGCGGCAACGCTGTCCGGGCCCACGAAGGACTCGTTCTCCATCCCGGGCACCCCCGCGCAGCAGGCGCAGGACCTGATGGCCGAACGCTTCCCCGAGGCCGCGGGCAGTGACCCGATGAACGCCGTCAGCGCGCGTTACGTGTTCGCCGCTCCCGAGGGGCAGACCCTCGAGAGCGAGCAGAGTCAGCAGGCGATGGACGCGGTGCTCGCCAAGGTGCGCGGCATCGAACAGGTCCAGGACGCCGCCAAGGTCGATCCCGCCACCGCCTCGGGCGCCGACGCCGCGAAGGCACTGGTCAACCCCGTCACCGCGAACGAGCAGCTCGTCGAGATGGCGAAGTCCACCGCGGCCGACAAAGGAATCAGTGAGGACGCCGCCCTCGCGAACGCGCAGGCGCTGTCTCCGCTCAACGCCGACAAGACCGTCGGCTACGTCGAGGTGCCGTTCAAGGGCGGCATGGGCGACGTCGACCAGGCTCTGCGCGACCAGATCTCGGCCGCGGCCGACGCCGGCCGCAACGCCGGACTGACCGTCGAGATCAGTGGTTCCGCCGCCAACGAAGCCGAGCCGCCCGGCGGCGCCACCGAACTCGTCGGTATCGGCGTGGCCGCTGTCGTGCTCGCGCTCACGTTCGGTTCGCTGGTCGCCGCGGGTCTGCCGTTGATCACCGCGATCATCGGCATCATGATCGGCAGCCTCGGAATCACCGTCGCCACCGGATTCACCGACCTCAGCTCGATGACACCCACGCTGGCCATCATGATCGGCCTGGCCGTCGCCATCGACTACTCGCTGTTCATCGTGTCCCGTTTCCGACACGAGCTTTCGCTCACCGACGACCGCTCGGAAGCGGCCGGACGTGCCGTCGGCACCGCCGGTTCCGCCGTGGTGTTCGCCGGTCTCACGGTGATCATCGCCCTGATCGCGCTGCGCGTCGTCGGCATCCCGTTCCTCTCCGACATGGGTGCGGCCGCCGCGTTCACGGTGTTCATCGCCGTCTCGATCGCGTTGACGCTCCTGCCCGCGATCCTCGGACTGTTCGGGAAGAAGGCGTTCGCAGGCAAGATCCCGTTCCTCAGCAGTCGTGACCTCGAGGACGACGAGGGCAAGCCGAGCCTCGCCCTGCGGTACATCAGCGCCGTGGTCCGCAGGCCCGCGATTCCGCTGATCGCCGGAGTCGTGGTGCTCGGGGCGCTCGCCATCCCCGCGACCGGCCTGAGCCTGGCCCTGCCCAGTGAGGGCACCGGCGACCCCGCCACCAGCTCCCGGCAGGCCTACGACCTCGTGAGCGAAGGCTTCGGACCCGGCAAGAACGGTCCGCTGCTCGTCGTCGTCGACGCCAAGGACGTCACCACCGGCACGCCGTCGGAGGCGTTCGGTGAGGTCGTGAAGACCATCACCGCGCAGAACGACGTGTCCAACGCGCAGGTCGTCGGCGTGAACAAGGCCGGTGACACCGCGCAGATCCTGGTGACGCCGAGCAGCGCCCCCAGCGATCCGGCGACGATGGATCTGGTGAACAACCTCCGCGGTGCGGTGGCGGACCTGCACGACTCGATCGGCGTCAACTACGGCGTCACCGGGCAGACCGCGCTCGAAGGCGACGTGTCCGAGACGCTGCAGGACGCGCTGATCCCGTACCTCGCGGTGGTCGTGGGCCTCGCCTTCCTCCTGCTGCTGCTGGTGTTCCGCTCGGTGCTCGTGCCGCTGACGGCCACCCTCGGCTTCCTGCTCAGCGTCGCGGCCACGTTCGGTGCCACCGTCGCGGTGTTCCAGGAGGGCTGGGGCGGCATCATCTCCAACCCGCAGCCGATCGTCAGCTTCATGCCGATCTTCCTGATCGGCGTCGTGTTCGGTCTCGCGATGGACTACCAGGTGTTCCTGGTGACCCGGATGCGGGAGGAATACGTCCACGGCGCAACCGCGAAGCAGGCCGTCACCGTCGGTTTCAACCACGGTGCCCGGGTGGTCAGCGCCGCCGCGGTCATCATGATCTCCGTGTTCGCGGCCTTCATCGCCGAGCCGAACTCGTTCATCAAGTCGATCGGTTTCGCCCTGGCGGCGGCCGTGTTCTTCGACGCCTTCGTCGTGCGCATGGTGATCATCCCGTCCGTGATGGCACTGCTCGGCGACAAGGCGTGGTGGCTGCCGAAGTGGCTGGACAAGATCCTGCCCAACGTCGACATCGAGGGCGAGAAACTGAAGAAGGTCCTGCACGACGCGGACGAATCGCTAGTAGGCGCTTCGCGCCCGTGAGTGGTTGAGGAGTCTCTGGACTCGTCAACCACTCACGGGGCCGCAGGCCCCGAAAATCCGCGGGCCTGCGGTCGTTTCTGTTGGTAACCTTCGGACATAATGATGACCCGCCAGGATCGCTGCCCATGTTGAATGCCCTGCTCACCACGTACCTCCGCCCGTACAAGCGGGAGCTCACGGCGGTCGTCCTGTTCCAGCTCGTCGCGACCGCGGCAGCCCTGTACCTGCCCAGCCTGAACGCCGATCTCATCGACAACGGCGTCACCAAGGGCGACACCGGGTACATCCTGTCCACGGGCGTCACGATGCTGCTCGTCACCGTCGTGCAGATCGTCTGCTCGATCGGTTCGGTGTTCTTCGGCGCCCGCGCCGCAATGGGTTTCGGGCGCGACGTGCGCCGCGCCGTGATGCATCAGGTCGGGAGCTTCTCATCCCGCGAATTCGGGCGCTTCGGCGCGCCGTCCCTGATCACCCGCAACACCAACGACGTGCAGCAGGTGCAGATGCTCGTCGTGATGAGCTGCACGATCCTGGTGATGGCGCCGATCATGTGCGTCGGTGGTGTCGTGATGTCGATCCGCGAGGACGCCGGGCTCGCCTGGATCCTGGCGGTCACCGTGCCGGTGCTCGCGCTGTCCATGGGGTTCGTGATTTCGCGGATGGTGCCCGCGTTCCGGGAGATGCAGACCCGAATCGACGGGGTCAACCGGGTGCTGCGTGAGCAGATCACCGGTATCCGCGTGGTGCGGGCGTTCGTCCGTGAGCGCTCCGAGGTGGCGCGGTTCGGCGACGCGAACGAGCAACTCACCCAGACCGCCCTGCGGGTCGGCAGGCTGACGGCGGTGATGTTCCCCCTCGTGATGGTCATCGCGAACATCACCAGTGTCGCCGTCATCTGGTTCGGCGGCCACGAGATCAACAGCGGCACCATGCAGGTCGGCTCGCTGACCGCGATGCTCAGCTACATCATGCAGATCCTGATGTCGGTGATGATGGCGTCGTTCATCGCGATGATGGCGCCCCGCGCCACCGTCTGCGCCGAACGCATCGGCGAGGTGCTCGACACGGATTCCACCGTGGTCCCGCCGGTCGACGCCGTCACCGTGCTGGAGAACCCCGGTGTGGTGGAACTGCGCGACGCCCAGTTCAAGTTCCCCGGTGCCGACGCACCGGTGTTGCGCGACATCAGCTTCCGCGCCGAACCGGGCAAGACCACCGCGATCATCGGCGGCACCGGTTCCGGTAAGACGACGCTGCTGTCGCTGATCCCGCGCCTCATCGACGCCACGTCGGGTTCGGTCACCGTGTCCGACACGGATGTGCGCCGCATCGACCTGGACGTCCTGCGGTCCGGCATCGGACTCGTTCCGCAGCGGCCGTACCTGTTCTCGGGCACCGTCGCCACCAACCTCCGGTACGGCAAACCCGATGCCACCGACGACGAACTGTGGCGGGCTCTGGAGATCGCGCAGGCCGCGGATTTCGTCCGCGCGATGCCCGCGGGTCTCGACACCCCGATCGCGCAGGGCGGCACGACCGTCTCCGGTGGTCAGCGACAGCGACTCGCGATCGCGCGGGCACTGGTCCGTCGTCCGTCGATCTACCTGTTCGACGACTCCTTCTCCGCCCTCGACCTCACCACCGACGCCCGGCTGCGTGCGGCGCTCAAACCCGAGACCTCGGATGCGTGCGTCATCGTCGTCGCCCAACGTGTCTCGACGATCGTGGAGGCCGAGCAGATCGTGGTCCTCGAAGACGGCGCCGTGGTCGGAATCGGCACGCACGACCAACTGCTCGAGACGTGTCCGTGTTACGTCGAGATCGTCGAATCCCAACGATCGGTCCAGGAAGCACTATGAGCGATCGCGCAACCACCACCACTGCCGAAAGGCCCGCCGGCCCGCGTATTCCAGGACCGGTCGCTCCGGGTGCCCCGGGGTCCAAGCCGAACGACCTGTGGCCGTCCACCAAGCGGCTGCTGAGGCGGCTGGGTCCCCACCGGATCGCCGTCGGCATCGTTATCCTGGTCGCTGCCGTGTCGGTGGTGCTCACCTCGATCGCGCCGCGGATGCTCGGTCAGGGCACGAACCTGATCTTCGACGGCATCATCGGCGCGCAGTTGCCCGCCGGGATGTCGAAGGAGCAGGCCGTAGCCGCGTTGCGGGCCGACGGTCAGAACACGTTCGCCGACATGGTGTCCGGCATGGCCGTCGTGCCCGGTGTCGGAATCGACTTCAGTGCGCTCGGCCGGGTGCTGGCGATCGTGCTGGCCCTGTACCTGGGGTCGGCGGTGTTCATGTGGCTGTCGGGTTTCCTGCTGAACATCATCGTGCAGGGTGTAGTGAAGAATCTGCGCGCCGAGGTCGAACGGAAGATCCATCGACTTCCGCTGCGCTACTTCGACTCCCACTCCCGCGGCGACCTGCTGAGCCGGGTCACCAACGACATCGACAACGTCTCGCAGTCGTTGCAGCAGACGATGAGTCAGCTGATCGTGTCGGCGATGACGGTGATCGGCATCCTCGTGATGATGATCGTCATCTCGCCGCTGCTCGCCTTGATCGCGGTGCTGACGGTGCCGCTGTCGATCCTGGTGACCGCGCAGATCGCGAAACGGTCCAAGACCCACTTCGTGTCGCAGTGGAAGTCGACGGGAGCGCTCAACTCTCACGTGGAGGAGGCGTACACGGGCCACGAACTGGTCACCGTGTTCGGCCGCAGCCGCGAGGTGGAGGCCCGGTTCGAGGAGCAGAACGAGGCGCTCTACCAGGCCAGTTACCGGGCCCAGTTCATCTCGGGCCTGATCATGCCGGCGATCATGTTCCTCGGAAATCTCAACTTCGTGGCCATCGCCGTGCTCGGTGGCATGCGGGTGGCGTCCGGCACGATGAGCCTCGGCGACGTGCAGGCGTTCATCCAGTACTCGCGCCAGTTCACCCAGCCCCTCACCCAGATCGGGGCCATGGTCAACCTCATGCAGTCGGGTGTGGCGTCCGCCGAGCGGGTGTTCGCCATCCTCGACGAGGACGAGGAGGAACCCGACCTCGCCGAAGCGCCCACGCCGGCCGAGCCCCGTGATGCGGGTCGCGTCCATACGTTCGGCCGGGTGGAGTTCTCGGACGTGTCGTTCAGCTACTCGCCGGAGAAGCCGCTGATCGAGAACCTGTCGCTGGTGGCGGAACCCGGTCAGATGGTCGCCATCGTCGGACCCACCGGCGCCGGCAAGACCACACTCGTCAACCTGATCCTGCGGTTCTACGAACTCGACGGCGGCAAGATCCTCCTCGACGGCGTCGACATCGCCGAGATGTCGCGCGACGACCTGCGGTCCCGCATCGGCATGGTGCTGCAGGACGCCTGGTTGTTCGGCGGCACCATCCGCGACAACATCGCGTACGGACGTCCCGACGCCACCGAGGACGAGATCCAGGCGGCCGCACGAATCAGCTACGTCGACCGGTTCGTCCACTCGCTGCCCGACGGCTACGACACCGTCATCGACGAAGAGGGCAGCAACATCAGCGCCGGTGAGAAGCAGCTGATCACCATCGCCCGCGCGTTCATTTCGCAGCCGTCGATCCTGATCCTCGACGAGGCAACCAGTTCCGTCGACACCCGCACCGAGTTGCTCGTGCAGCACGCCACGGCGGTCCTGCGCAGCGATCGCACGAGTTTCGTGATCGCACACCGCTTGTCGACCATCCGCGACGCCGACCTCATCGTCGTCATGGAGGACGGTCGCATCGTCGAGCAGGGCAGCCACGACGACCTGCTCCTCACCCGCGGCGCGTACTACCGCCTCTACAACAGCCAGTTCGTCGGCGCCGAAGTCTGACCACCCGTGAGTACTTCTCAACCACGGGCGGTTGAGAAGTACTCACAGGCACGCAGTGCTTCCCCCGGCTTCGAAGGTGGCGGTGTCGCAGTAGGCGGCGCGTGGGTAGTACGGACCCATCGTGGCGGCCGGGTCGGTGTGATTGTTCTGCGAGGCCTGCACCGACTGTGGGTAGAAGGCGTCGGACGGCAGCATGTACCGCAGGAACAGGACCTTTTTCGCGACGTCGGTGGAGCCCCAGGGGATGACGGTGACGGCCGGGTCGGACGCGGCGCGGGCGGGGACGTCCTGCGGTGCGGCGACGACGTACGTGTAGTCGCCGTCGCCGTCGGTGCGTGTCTGGAAGTCGGCGGCGCATGCGACGACGGGGTACGGCGTCGCCTGATCGTTCTGGCACATCGACCAGTACCGCACCTGGCGGCCGGGTGCCGTGACGGGCTGGCCGGCACGGGTGTCGGGGAATGTCGGTGCCCGGCCCTGTACGACGACGATGCGTCCGGGCTGGTACGTCAGGCCTGCCCCGACATATTTGTTGTCGCCGTTGGGGAACAGGCCCGACGTGCTCGCGGGGTTCACGAACGTCGCCTCGGGCACGTTGCCGGGGAACGCACCGGACGCGGCGCCGGCGATGATCTGGTCGAATGCGGCCTCCGCGACCTGTCCGAGTGGGCCGTCGTCGTAGGCGGAGGGATCGAATTCGGCTCCGCAGGTCGGCACCGGCGACGTTCGGCCCCCGAACGTCAGCGTCACGCCGGGAAGCGGAACACTACCGGTCGGCGATGCCGGGTCGTCGGGGACGTACACCCGGATGATGAGGAAGCCGACGGGTACCCACTGCGTGTCGGCCCCGGCGGGCAGGGCCTGAATCTGGTTGCGGGAGTGGTCGGCCGGACCGGTCACGACGGTCGCGTGCCAGCGCTTCTGCGTGGCGGGCAGGGCGCCGGCGGTAGCGTCGGCGAACGGGTTTCCGCTGCCGGGATCGGGTCCGATCTGGTTGTCGCGCAATGTGTCGACGGTGTCGAAGTTCGTCCCGTACGTGTTGAGCGAGAAGTAGCGGGCGGCCGGGTAGGTGCCGCTCAGTTCGATGGTGTCACCCGGGGCCAACGTGTAGGGCAGGACCCAGTATGTCGCGTTGGCGTCGGGGAAGGCGACGTTGAGTACGGTCGAGTCGGACATGAACTGCCACGCGCACTGCGCGGTCGGTGGGGGCGCCGCGGACGCGAGGGAGGTGCCACCGGACCACAGCAGCAGAACCAATACGGCGGCAACGACTTTCCCGGTCATGTCCGTCAGAACACCTCCCCGAACGCGGTCAGCTTGTCGATGCCCTCCCGGTCGATCTCGCCGGGTGTGTACCGGTTGATCAGCTGGATGTAGGCGAGGTACCGGGCCATCGCGTCGGCACCCTGCTGAGCGAACGCCGGGGGTAGCGGCGCGGCGAGCTGAGTCGGCAGGTACTGGGTCATCAGCTGGGCGGCCATGGCCGGACCGCGCGGGTCGTGATCGAAGGTGTTGTCGAGTTCCGCCCGACCGCGTTCGGTGGCGTAGTCGTAGAACTCGTACTGGAACGACGCCGGGTCGACGTAGGCGGTGGGCCCCAACCACTTCGAATACACCGCGACCTTCGCCTCGGGGGTGCGGAGCACGTAGATGTGGGCGGGGGAGTTGTTCCAGTTGACCCCCTGCGGTGCGTGTTCGTTGGTGGCGAGGACGACGTGGTCGCGACCGGCCGCGGTGTTGCTCCGCAGCAGCGGCATGAGGTCGGCGCGTTCGGCGTACGTGGCGAACAGGTCCCCGGACATCCAGTTCCGGTTGCCGTGCCCGAGCGTCGCGAGCAGCGGCGCAACGTCGACGCTCGACGTGAGTTGGCCGCGCGGGGTGTCGGTGTCGCCGGTGAATCGTCCGGTCGGGTCGGCGACGATCAGCGGGATGTGGAACGCCTCGTCGTAGGCGGTGGACAGTTTGCCTGCGACGAAGCCGTGCGCGCCGGCGTATTCGCCGTGATCGGACGTCATGACGAAGACGGTGTTCGCCGCGACATCCTCCGGCAGTGAGTTGATCACCGTGCCGATGTGGTGGTCGACCATCGACAGCACGTTGGTGTAACTGTCGAGGGCCCGCTCCCAGTAGGTGTACGGCGCGAACGCGATGTGCCGGTCGGGATCGGTGCCCTGACCGTAGGGCTGGAGGTAGTAGTTCGACAGATTCTGGATGTCGTCGGTGACGCCGCCCCACACCAGGGCCTGGAACTCCCGAGCGAACACCTGGGTGCTCGGTTTCGACTGCAGTGCCTTCTCGGGTTCCCAGTTGGGCGGCACCGAGGGATAACCCAGCCGCGGAGGGTCGCTCTCGCCGGTGGTCACCGACCAGGCCCGGGCGGGGCTGAGTGGGGGAACGTTGTTCGCGTACAGCGACTGATACCGTTCCGCTTCCGTTCCGGCCCAGAAGAACTGCTGGTCATGGGGATTGACGAAGCTAGCCGTGAGGCAGAACGGGCCGTCCCCGGGTTTTCGCGTCGACAACCACGCCGCGGCCTGGTCGGCGATGTGCCCGTCGAATTCGAATCCCTCACCGTTCATTCCGATGATGTCGGGCATGGTCAGTCCGTCGAACCCGTACTCCTCGAGGTAGCCGGGCGCGAGCCCCGAGTCCTCGTCAGGGGACGGCGACAGATGCCACTTACCGACGTACGGCGTGACGTAGCCCGCCTGCCGCAGCAGCTTGCCGTACGTCGGAAAGTCCCGTCCCATCGCGGGCGACGGGACGGGGGAGGCCCGATTACCGGTCCGCGTCTGCAACATCCAGTTCTGCAGCGGATACAGCCCGGTGACGAAACACGCACGGCCGGGGCTGCACGCCACCCCGGCCGTGTAGTGCTGCGTGAACTTCACCCCGGGCGCCCACAGCGTGTAGAGGTTGGGCATGAACCGCTGCAGAAACTGGTCCGGAGTAGTGATCCCCGCGGGAAAGACCTGGGGAAACCGCATCTCGTCGACGACGATGAACACGATGTTGGGCTGTACGTAATTGCTGGGCTGACGGTGTAGCGGCTTCTCCGACGCGTCCGCCCGACGGTCGAAGAGGCCCGACATCACGGTCACCCCGCCGGCGACCGCTGCACCCGAGAGAAACGTTCGCCTGTCGATCCGATGGCCGGCCTGCTCGTCGCTCATGGCGGTTCCTCCGGTCGAAGGGGTGGGATCGTCACACTCTCTGTACCCACTTTCGAACGAAGTAGTGATGTGTCGCCGGAAATGTCGCCCGTGATTGGATACACCCGTGAATGCCGTAGTCCCGACCCCGCCCGATCCGTTCTTCACCGTCGGTACCCGACTCGACGGGCAGCTGGGTCGTACCGGAACCATTCACACCCCGCACGGCGACATCGCGACGCCGTCGTTCGTCGCCGTCGGCACCAAGGCCACCGTCAAGGCGGTGCTGCCTGAGAGCATGAAGGAGCTGGGCGCGCAGTCGCTGCTCGCCAACGCCTACCACCTGTACCTGCAGCCCGGGCCGGACATCGTCGACGAGGCCGGCGGTCTGGGCAAGTTCATGAACTGGGACGGCCCGACGTTCACCGACAGCGGCGGATTCCAGGTCATGTCGCTGGGCGTCGGGTTCAAGAAGGTCCTCGCGATGGAAGCCGTTGGGGTGCGCTCCGACGACGTCATCGCGAAGGGCAAGGAACGCCTCGCGACCGTCGACGACGACGGTGTGACGTTCAAATCGCACCTGGACGGGTCGCGGCACCGGTTCACGCCCGAGGTGTCGATGCAGATCCAGCACCAGCTCGGCGCCGACATCATGTTCGCGTTCGACGAGCTCACCACGCTGCTGAACACCCGCGGGTACCAGGAGCAGTCGGTGGAGCGGACGCAGGCGTGGGCGGTGCGCTGCATCGTCGAGCACGAGAAGCTCACCGCCGAGCGCGCCCATCGCCCGTACCAGGCGCTGTTCGGGGTCGTGCAGGGCGCGCAGTACGAGGACTTGCGCAGGCAGGCCTGCAGGGGGCTGGAGTCGATCACGGGGGAGAGCGGCCGCGGTTTCGACGGGTACGGCATCGGCGGGGCGCTCGAGAAGCAGAACCTCGGCACCATCGTCCGGTGGTGCAACGAGGAGCTTCCCGAGCACAAGCCGCGGCACATGCTCGGCATCAGCGAGCCGGACGACTTCTTCGTGGCCATCGAGAACGGCGCCGACACGTTCGACTGCGTGAATCCGTCGCGGGTCGCGCGCAACGCCGCGATCTACCACCCGGACGGCCGGTTCAACATCAACACCAGCCGCTTCCGTCGTGACTTCACGCCCATCGACGAGAACTGCGATTGCTACACCTGCGCGAATTACACCAGCGCCTACATTCACCATTTGTTCAAGGCGAAGGAAATGCTGGCGTCCACGCTGTGCACCATCCACAACGAACGCTTCACCGTCCGGCTGGTAGATCAGATCCGCGCCAGCATCGAAGGCGGCTACTTCGACGAGTTCAAGGCCGAAACCCTGGGCCGCTTCTACCGCACATGAGTGGGAAAGCGCCCTCGGGCACACTTTCCCACTCACGTGGGGGTCAGAGCTGGTAGGTGGGTTCGCGTTTCTTCACGTAGGCGATGACCCGGTACGTGATCGGCATGACCAGTACCTCGACGAGGGTCTTCCACAGGAATCCGACGATGACGTAGTTGACGAAATCGCTCCACGTGCTGATGCCGATCGCGCCTGCGGCGATGGAGCAGAAGATCAGGGTGTCGGCGAACTCACCGACGATGGTGGACCCGATGAGCCGCGCCCACAGGTGCTTCTCCTTGGTGCGCTCCTTGATCAGGACCAGCGTCACCGAGTTCAGCATCTGCCCGACGAGGTAACCGGCCAGCCCGGCGAGCAGCAGTCGCGGGTAGACGCCGACGACGGACCGCAGCGCCTCCTGGTTCTCGTAGAAGTCGGCGGACGGCAGCTCGATGAGGAGCCAGAAGCAGAACGCGGCCAGGATCAGGGCGCCGAAGCCCAGGTAGATCGCGCGACGCGTCGACTTGAACCCGTACACCTCGCTGAGGACGTCGCCGAGAATGTAGGCGAGCGGGAACAGGAAGAAGCCGCCGTCGGTGATGACGGGCAGGATCTGCAGCGGCCCGATGGTCAGCGACGAATCGGCGAAGAATGCGACGCCCTTCGTCGCGCAGATATTCGAGATCAGCAGCGTCGCGGTGAAGAGGGCAACGAACGTGGGGTAGTACCCCCGGCTGACGTGCGCGAACGTCGCGTGGTCGTCTGGCTTGGTCTGCTGATCTGAGGCTGTCACGCCGCAATCCAAGCACCTGCAGGTGGACGTGCGCGAATCAGGAACGGGTGAACGTACCTTTTGTCCGATCTGACGCGACGAAAGGTACGTTCACCCGCACGGTAGGACGGGTTCGGGCTAGCCCTGGACGACGCGCGTGCCGCCGGCCAGTTCGTCGTGCTTGCCCTGCTTGGTGGGGCTGCCGTTGATCGTCACCCCGATGATGATCGCGGCGACGACGCCGAGCACACCGAACAGGAACCCGAGGAGCGGGAACCCGCCGAGCGCGGACAGAACGTAGAAGCCGTTCCTGGTCAGCGACTGCTGCTGGGTGGGGAACCCGCCGTTCGGGCCCTCGACGCGCAGACCCAGGATCTGCTTGCCCAGGGTCTGCCCCCTCGTCGTCTCGAGGAAGACGAAGTAGCCGACGGCGGCGGCCGCGGTGAGGATCGCGCCGAGGACGCTGCCCAGGAAGTTGCCCAGCACCAGCGCGAGGACGGTGCCGACCACGGCCATCGGGATGCCGACGATCAGGCCGTCGATCACGCGTGCGCCGAGGCGGGGAAGAAGTTCACCGGGACGGGACGCGTCGAACCCGAAGTCCGGCTGCGCGAACGGCTGGGTGCCGAACTGCTGCGCCGAATCGAACTGCGGCGGTGCGCCGAACTGCTGTCCGAACTGCTGCTGCCCCGCCCCGTTGTAGTGCGGTTGCCCGTACTGCTGCCCGCCGAACGGCTGTTGTCCCTGGTCTGGATCGAATCCACCGGTAGTCATGTGTTCCCCCTCGAATCTCGAGTCCTGAATGTCTCGGATGACGCCTGAGCACCTTACGCACGGGGTGGGAGTGACTCGAGTGACGGGAGTAGCAAAACGGGTGAGCGTACTTTCCGTCCGCGAAGGACAGGAAGCACACTCACCCGTGGGAGCGAGCGGTCAGGCCGCGACGTAACGGCCGGTGAGCACGCGGTACGCGTAGGTCGACGCGATGATCGTGATCGGGATCGAGACGAGAAGTCCGACGCCGCAGAGGAGTGCACCGACGATGTTGATGCCGACGAGAGCGAGGGCCAGCAGCAGCACCGGGCCGACGTTCTGCGAGATCACGCGGAAGCTCGACTTGATGCCGGTGATCGCGTCCTCGTTCTGATCGATGACGAACTGCAGCGTCCACCAGGTCAGGAAGATGACGATGAGGCCCGGGATGATGAGCAGGACGAAACCGATGGTGGCGGCCACACCGATGATCACGCTGGCGATGATGATCGCCGCGACGTTGGTGAACTGGAAGAACGAACCGAACGCCGGCTTGTTCCCGTCCACCTCGTGCAGCGCGCCCCGCACGAGAGCCGCATTGATCAGGTAGCCGACGATGGTCGTGACGATCGTGCCGATGATGCGCCACACCGAGAACGCCGCGCTCATGTCGGACGACGTGCTGAAGCCGCCGAAGACGAGGTTCAGCACCACCTGGATGATGGCGGCGATCAGCAGGATGCCGATCCAGATGAGCGCGTTGTCCTTGAATTTGTTCCAGCCGTAGCCGATCGCGTCGCCCACGGAGAACTGCCCCGGCGTCTGCCCGGGCGTGCCGTAATCCGACATCGGCGGGGGCGGCGGATATCCGCCGGGCGGCGGTCCCTGGGGCGGCGGCGGGTAATTGCCCTGCGGCGGCGGGTAATTACCGGGGGGCGGTGGATAATTTCCGCCGGACGGCGGTGGATAGTTTCCGCCGGGCGGGGGCGGGTAGTTACCGCCGGGGGGCGGTGGCGGATATCCGCCGGGCGGCGGTCCCTGCGGCGGCGGAGGGTAATTCCCCGGGGGCGGCGGATAACCACCGGGCGGCGGTGGAGGATTGCCCTGCGGGGGGTATCCGCCCTGGTCACCACCTTCAGGTTTGTCGTTAGGGTCGTATCCACCAGTCGTCATGTGATCCCCTCAGCAAGAGTTGAATGCTCGCGCGTGACAGTGCGAATAAACACTACGTGGACAATCCTTTACTCGCCTCCCTTTGGTCTGCTTCTTCTCCTGCGGTTTTGATGCTTTACGCTGGTTATCGTGACTAATTCTGGGGGATCGGACGATTCGAATCCGTACAACGGGCAAACACCACCCACTTACGGTGAGGTTCCCGGCTTGCCGCGCGACGGATACGGGGTCGACGAATCCGGTTATCCCACCTATTCGGCGCCCACCGAGAAGTACCCCGACTATCAGCAGCCGGGCGCGTACGGGACTTCTCCGAATCCGTATGCCGCGCCGAATCAGAATCAGTACGGCGGCGACCAGTACGGGGCTCCGAACCAGCAGTACGGGACGCCCAACCCGTACGCCGCCCCGAATCAGTACAGCGCCCCCAACCAGTACGGGGCTCCGGGCCAATACGGCGGTCCCGCCCCGCAGTACGGCGCACCGAACCCGTACGGCGCGCCCTACCAGCGGCCGCTGGGGACGAACGGTCTCGCGATCGCGTCGCTGATCACGTCGATCGTCGGCGGATGCTTCTACGGCCTCGGCTCCATCGTCGGCATCATCCTCGGCATCATTGCGCTGGGCCAGATCAAGCAGTCCGGGCAGGAGGGCCGCGGACTCGCGATCGCCGGAATCGCCATCGGCGGCGCCTACGTCATCGGCTGGATCCTGTTCTTCCTGATCATGGTGATTGCGGCGGCGTCGGGAGCCTGACCACCCACGGTTCGCGGTGCAGGCGGGCCGGGTCGAACCGGTCGAGGAGTATCCCGAGATCCACGACCTCGTCCGGTTCCGCGAGCCCGAGTGACGTCGCCAGTACTCCGAGGACGTCGCTCGCGGTGCGTCCCAACGCTTTCTGGTCGGCGAGGGTGACGGCGCCGTCGCGCTTCGCGAGCCGTTTGCCGTCCTCGTTGAGCGCGAGGGCGACGTGCGCGTAGGTGGGGGCGGTCAACCCGAGCAGCCCCGCGAGGTAGGCCTGGCGGGGCGCGGACGAGAGCAGGTCGTCGCCGCGCACCACCTGATCGATTCCCTGGGCGGCGTCGTCGACGACCACCGCGAGGTTGTAGGCGGGTGTCCCGTCGCCGCGACGCAGCACGAGATCGTCCACCATGCCGGAATAGCTGCCGTGCAGGACGTCGTCGATGGTGAACGACGTGACGCCGGCGCGCAGTCGCAGCGCGGGTGGTCGTCCGCCGGCGAGCCGGTCTGCGCATTCGTCCGGTGTCAGGTTGCGGCAGGTCCCCGGGTACGCGCCCTGCGGCGCGTGCGGCGCCGACGCGGCTTTCAGGATTTCTCTTCTCGTGCAGAAGCACTCGTACGTGAGGCCGGCGGCGTGGAGTTCGGCGATGGCAGCGTCGTACCGCGACAGTCGCTGCGACTGCGACACGACGTCGCCGTCCCAGTCGAGGCCGAGGTCGGCGAGGTCGGCCAGCTGCCGGTCCCGGGCGCCCTCGCGGACGCGGTCGAGGTCTTCGACGCGCAGGAGGAACCGCCGGCCGGTGGACCGGGCGAACAGCCACGCCAGCACGGCAGTCCGCAGGTTGCCGAGGTGCAGGTCGCCGGACGGGCTGGGCGCGAACCGTCCCGCGCCCCCCGCCCGATGTGACAGCGGTTCACTCTGACGAGACGGATGTGACATCGGCCGAGGGGTCAGCTGGCCAGTTCGATCGACGACGACGGCACGACGTCGGCGCCCTGCAGAATCATGCCGATCTGAATGTCGAGGGCGTGCTCGAGGTACTCGGGCGGGTACAGCGCCGGACTGCCGATCGCATCGAGCGCGAGGCCGTCGACGGTGGCGAGGAGAAGCGCCGCACGGGTTTCCGCCTCGGGGGTGCCGATCCCGATGAGCACGGCGGACAGTCCGGTGCGGATGGTGAACAGGGTCTTGCGCCGGATCTCGGCGAGCGAGGGGGAGGTCGCGGCCCGGACGGCGAATGCCGCCATGACGTGCGCCTCCCGCGACCGCGCCTCGTCGAGTGGCAGCAACTGGGACATCGCGGCGAACAGGGCCCGGGCGGGATCCCCGCCGCGCTCGACCTCCGACAGTCGGGCGAGGAGTTTGTCGACGAGGGTCCGCAGGGCGAACGCGAACATCTCGTCCTTCGTGGAGAAGTGGTGCTGCACGGCTCCGATGGACACACCCGCCCTCTTGGCGACCTCGCGCACGCTGGCGCCCTCGAGACCCGACTCGGCCGCGACGTCGAACAGGGCCGCGGCCAGGCGTTCGGGGCTGGTGGACGAGTATCGGCGTTCGCGCATGCCTCGAACATTACTGACGTATTGAATCAATACATGCGTCAGGTGCCCGTGTTGCCGCGAGTGGCGGGTGTGACTTCGGTTATCGGCGGACGTACGTCAGGAAAATCATCCCGCTCTCGAAGGCGCGGCTCGCGGCCAGCCGGAACCGCTGAGGGCCGAATTCGCCGTCGAACAGCGGAATGCCGGTGCCGATCGCCACGGGATTGAGCTTGATCCGGAGCTCGTCGATCTCGGGCTGCACTGCGGCGGCGAGCTTGCCGCCGCCGCACAGCCAGATGTCCTTGCCGTCCTCCCGCTTGAGTTCGCGCACCTTCTCGATCGGATCGCCCGAGACGATCTCGACGTCCGGGTCGGGCGACTCGGTGATCGTGGTCGAGAAGACATACTGCCGCAGGTGCGCGTACGGGCTGGTCACGCCGAGGTCGAGGCCGGGCTGGTAACTGGCGCGGCCCATGAGCAGTGTGTCGAAATGTTTGTTGGGGGCATCGATTCCCAGCGGTGCCCGCATGTGGGTGGGGACCGTCTCGGGGTACTCGGCGATCATCACGGGCATGTGATCGCCGTCGATCTCGAAGATGGTGCCGGTGGGGTCCGAGCCGTCGGCGCCGGCGATGAATCCGTCGATGGTGGCGGCGGCGTAGTAGACGAGCTTTCGCATGTGAGTCCTCCCGTGATCGGTAACCACTCCATTTGTAGTACTATGGCTGCAGTGGTTGCAAGTCCTTTGCCGAGGAGTGTCGATGGCGCAGAATCCGGAACGACGTGCGGCTCTCGTGAACGCCGCGATCGAAGTGCTTGCGCGCGAGGGTGCGCGCGGCCTCACCTTCCGCGCCGTCGACGTCGAGGCGAACGTCCCCAAGGGGACCGCGTCCAACTACTTCCCCAGCCGCGACGACCTGTTCGACCAGGTCGGCAAGCGGATTCACGAGCGGCTGGGTCCCGACCCCTCGGTCGTCGAAGAAAGCGGGCGCAAGCCGCAGAATCTCGAGCTCGCGATCGAGTACATGCAGGGGCTGTTCGGCAGGATCACCCGTGACCGCACGGGCTATCTCGCGTTGCAGGAATTGCGTCTCGAAGCGGTCCGGCGTCCCGAGTTGCGGACCACGCTGACGCGCACGATCTCCGAGAATCTGAAGCGCGACATCGGTTTTCACCTCGACTCGGGACTGCCCGGTGATCGCAGCACCGTGCTGATGCTCTACCTCGCGATGAATGCGCTCATCGTCGAGCACCTGACGCTACCCGGCGTGCTCGAGGGGGTCGACACGGAGCGGCTCGTCGCCGATCTCGTGACGCGCGCCGTCGCTACGCCGGACGCCTGAGCGCGTAGTCGTCCACGTACTCCTGGCCCGACAGTGTCATGAGGGCGTGCATCAGCTCGTCCGTCGCGGCCCGGACGATGTGCCGGTTGTCGCGTAGCTCGGCGAATCGGGTGAAATCGAGCGGTTCGCCGACGGTCACCGTCACCTTGCCGAACCGCCACATCCGCGATCCGACGGGGTTGACCTGCCGGGTGCCGTGCATGGCAACAGGCACGACCGGGGCGTCCGTCGCGAGCGCGACCCGGGCGATTCCGGTCTTGCCCTTGTGGAGTCGGCCGTCGGGCGACCGGGTGCCCTCGGGGTAGATTCCCCAGACCTTGCCGTCGTCCAGGATCTTCCGCGCGGTGTTCAGCGCGGATTCCGCCGCGGAGGCCCCGGACCGGTCGATCGGCACCTGGCCGGCCGCTGTGAAGAACCAGCGTTTCGCTCGGCCCTTCGCGCCGCCTTCGGTGAAGTACTCGCTCTTCGCCACGAACGTGATGCGCCTGCGCACCATCAGGACGAGGAAGAACGAGTCGACGACGGTGAGGTGATTGCTCGCCAGAATCACCGGACCCGACGCCGGGATGTGGTGTGCACCGTCGATCGTGGGGCGCCCGAAGATGCGTAGCACCGGTCCGATCAGCAGGTATTTGAAGATCCAGTACCACACGGTGAACTCCTCACTTGGGCGCCGAAGCGTGAGTAGACATTGTCTACTCACGCCATGATAGACACTGTCTACATGAGTGGAGAAGTGCAATCCCTGCGCGTGCGGCTGATCGACAGTGGCCGCGAATTGCTGGACCAGGGTGGCATCGACGCCGTCGGGCTACGCGCCGTCGCCCGGCACGCGGGTGTCTCACACGGCGCGCCGCGGCGGTACTTTCCCACTCACAAAGCGTTGCTCGCCGCGATCGCCGCATCAGGATTCGCCGAGCTGTCCGACGAGCTCCGGTCGGCGACCGCGTCCGAGTCGGACCCCCTCGCACGAGTGCGGCGGACGGCACGGCAGTACCTCTCCTTCGCCGACACCCACCGCACCCTGTTCGAGTTGATGTTCCGGCACGACCTGCTCGAAGGGTCGGGAGAGGACCTGCGGCAACACTCGAAACCCCTGTTCGAGACGGTCGTCGCATTCGTCGCGGACACCGGCTCCGCGGACCCGCACGTGGTCGCGTTGAACCTGTGGACCCAGCTGCACGGGGTGGCGACCCTCCGCGCCACCCGCAGCATCGAGGTGATCGTCGGCGACTTCGACGTGGACAGTTTCGTCGCGCAGCTGATCGACCTACACCTCAGGGCGCGGGCATGACGGCGCGCGGCAAATCGGCCCGCAACTCCACACCGGTGACGAAGTCCCCGTCACCGGGCTGGTAGCGACGCTGCGGATCGAAGTCCTCCACCCGGAAGCTGTCCAGCGTGGGGGAGTGCGTCGTGACGGCGAGCGTTCCGCCGTCGAGATCGAACTGCAGGAGTCGCTGGAACCCGGTCTCGCGGCGGCTGTCCACCGTGAAGTACTGGTAGTCGGCGAGCAACTCCACAACCTTCCGATCCGTGTCGCCCACCTTCCGGTCGGTGACCGTCGTCTGCCCGTCGACGTGTCCCGCGAGGACCAGAAACACCGTGTCGAACGGAACGACGAGCCGGTTCCAGATCTGCTGTCCCGCACTGCTACCGATGTCGCCGAACCCACTCATCCGCAGCGAGCCGTCCTCGTCCAGGTAGTAGTGGCTGCCGATCATCACGTTGCGGTCCGGGTGGTCGGCGAGCACGTCCTCGGCCCACTGCAGTACGTGCTCGGGCGGGTTGTAGCCGATGTAGAGCATCAGGAATTTCGCGCCGGCGATGTCGAGCAGGTCGTAGTGCGCCGAATTGTCCGTGTCCGTGACGGATTCGCCCCAGTAGGGCCGGTCGCGGTACCGCCACGGCCCGAAGAACTCGTTGTAGAGGGCGTGGTTCTTCTCGTGTTCGCCGGGAATGAGCCGTCCGCCGACGTTCCACAGGTTGTCGTGGTTGCCGGGCAGGACGCCGTAGGGAATGCCTGCCTCTTCGAGCGTCGCCATCGCCTTGTCGGCCACCTCGAACTCGGGCCGGGCGCGGGACTCGGGTGCACCCGGACGTATCCAACTCTGGACGAGGTCGCCCGTGTGCATGGAATAGGCGATCTTGCGTTCGGCGGCGTTCTCGGCGGTCCAGCGGGTCATGTCGAAGTACACCTCCGGCCGGTCCCGCGACACGTACTGGGTGTCGGAGATGTGCTGCAGCGCGAAGTCGTACGCGTTCGGGTCGGCGAACTGCTGATCGGCTGTCGCGTTGGCCTCGCGGAAACTCCGGTCCCGTCGCGGACCGTCGATGACGAGGATCTGCGCGGTGTCCTCGCCCTCGATCCGGGTGGTCAGGGTGACCGGACCGCCCGGTTCGGACGGCTGCGCCGTCGCGACCGGCTCACCCCAGCTCTGCTCCTCCTCGTCCCACACGTGCATCGCGAGGTCGTCGAGATTCACCGAACGTCCGTGCCAGGTCACGTCCGTTCCTGCGGGCTCCGGACCGAACCGGACCTCGTACCGCATGTACGGGTACTCGCCGAAGCGGTGGCTGGTGGCCGACTGCCCGTCCGACTCCTCACCCGGAACCCGCTGTGAGGGAGCGGCGTCGCCGGTGGTCCCGGCGAACATGACCGCGGACGCGATCGGCGCCGAGGTGACGAGGCCACGCGCAGGCAGACCGGACGCGCCCCGGGGTTCGGGATCGGCCACCGCGACCACGTCACCGCCGAGCAGCGCAGCGGCCAGTGACACCGCCGTCAGCGCGGCAACCCTGCCCGGCACGCTCATGACCCGAGGTTACAAGCGCGACCGGGCAGGCGCTCGGGTCAGGCCTTGCGGCCGAGGAAGGCCAGGACCCTGGTCTGCTCGTCGGCGCCCGCGGGGACGTCCACGGCGGGGCCGCACACCCCGGCCGTGCGGATGTTGTCGCCCAGTTGCTCCGCGACGCCACCCACCCAGGTCAGGTCGTCGGCCGGGATGGTCTCGTCGAGGCCGGTGGCCCGGGCGAGGTCCCAGCCGTGGATCACCAGGTCGAAGCAGTAGAAGCTGTCGATGGTCTTGCCGAGGTCGGTGCGGCCGAAGTGCCCGTCGTACTCGCGGCTCACCCGGGCCGGATCGTCCAGGATCTCCTGCATGCCGTCGCGCGTGGCCGCCCAGGCGGCTACCGGGTCTTCGTCGACGGACGGCGGCACCGGCAGTTCCAGATCGACGACGGTGACGATGTAGCGCTGCGTGTCGATCACGTGCCGCACGACGTCGCGGGCCGTCCAGCCGTCACACGGGGACGCGTCGTCCCAGCGTTCCGTGGGCACGGATTCGACGCGCTTCGTGAACTTCGCGGCAAGGTCGCGGTAATGGGCTGCGGGGGTTTCGGTTGTCGAGGTCATGCGGCCGATTCTTCTCCCGTCCGGGGCCCGATGGCTTGAACATTTCCGACATCGACGACGGATTCCGTCCCGTGCCAGTCGGGGGCCTCGCTGGCGAGGAGGTCGGACGGGGTGAGCGAGGAGATCCGCCGGCATTCCCGCGACAGGTGCGCCTGGTCGCTGTAGCCGGCGGTGGCGGCGAGGTCGGCGAGCCCGGCCCGCGTCCCCGACTGCGCCAGCGCCATGAACCGCTGCAGCCGCAGGATGCCGCGGAGGGTGGCGGGCCCGTATCCGAACGCGTCGTTGCATCGCCGCTGCAGTTGCCGCTCCGTGACGGAGGCGGCGTCGGCGAGCGCGCCCACGTTCCACGAGTGCCGGGACAGCGCCTGCCGGACGGTGCCGATCAGCGGGTCGGCGTCCGGTCCACGGTTTCGCCACGCGCGCACGGCGTTCTCGAACAGGGCGATTCGTTCCGCGTAACCGGGCGCATTGTCGAGCCGGTCGGTCAGTGTCCGTTCCCACGTGGACCCGACCACGTCCCCGAGACCGACCCGGATGTTGCGGACCTCGGCCGCCGACGTCCGCAGCAGATGCGAGGCGGCGCCGGGACGGAAACGGACGCCGACGGATTCGGTGCCCGGCGGCAGCGTGAACGACCACGCCGTGGTCTCGGGACCGCACACGCGGATTCCCACCCCCCGGATCCACAGGATGTCCATGCACGCGTCCGGCACCAGCAGATGCTCGCCCTGCGTGCGCGCGGACCACCCGCACACCAGGGTGTCGGTGAGGTCGGGCGACGGTGAGGTCGGCGTGTACCAGCCCATGCACAGGAGCCTAATCACGCAGACCGACACGTGCGGGCCGGTCACATCGCCCGAAGTGCCCGCACCGGCACGCAACTCGAGGTGAACTGTATGCACGGGTCCGCAGAGGTTCCCCGGAGGCCCGCCACTTCGCCGTCACAGAGAACGAGGACTCCATGAGACGAACATGGGCGCTGGCAGCGATCGCCGCCGTCAGCCTGACCTTCTCGAGTTGCGCCTACGACAGCACCGATTCCGGCGACACGGGTGGCAACGCCCCGGTGTCGCCGACGCCGACGTCCCCGCCCGCCGCGCCCGGAACACCAGTCCTGAAGATGGGACCGACGACGCTCGGCGAGGTGATGGTCGACGACGGCGGCATGACAGTCTACGTGTACGACAACGACGAGGTCGGTTCCGGCGCCAGTTCGTGCCGCGACACCTGCCTGCAATCGTGGCCGCCGGTCACCTCCGTCACCGAGAACCCGACGGTCCAGGGGCTGCAGGAAGTCGTCATCGACACCATCCCGGCGCCGGACGGCACCCACCAGCTCACCGTCAACGGCCGCCCCGTGTACCGCTACAAGGACGACAACGAACCCGGTGACGCATTCGGACAGGCGGTCGGCAGCGTGTGGTGGACCCTCGACTCCGCAGGCAACCCGGTCACGACAACTGCGGGCGGCGAGTAGCGCGGTCGATCCTCAAGTGGACGGTGACGGTCAGCGCTGCCGACAGGACGGCAGCGAACCACAGGGCGTCCAGCCCGATCCAGTGGTGCGCGAGGGCGCCCGTCACCGCTCCCACCACCAGACCGGCCCACAACGCGAAGTGCCGTAGCCACGCCCACCGCGGTCCGCCGAACAGGGCCCCGGCCAGCCGATGTCCCATCTTCACGAGCGCGCCCGTCATGTAGGTGAGACCGATGGTGACCTCGCCGTCGCGCTGGAAGAAGGAGTTCTCGGCGCCCATCGCGAGCAGCATCGCGCCGACGGCCACCGTGCTCGCCCCGACAGTCGCGGCCACCGCGCCGACGATCAGCAGTCCCGACACGACCGCGAGCACCGTCGTCCGGACGGGCAGGCGCCGACGATCGGACAGGTGCACGACCACTGCGCCCAGGGCGCAGCCGAGAACGAACATGCCGATCACCGCGGCAGCCGTCGCCGCGTGCGCCCACGCGGCGTCCGCGAACCCGACACTGAACCGGGTGAGGTTGCCGCTCATGAACGCGACGAAGAACCCGCCGAGCGTGATGAATCCCAGCGCGTCGACGTAACCGGCCAGCGTGGACAGCACCACCGCCAGCGCGAGCATCTGCCTGCTGTCGTCGATCGGCACACTCCACATCAAACACCGCAGCCGACGACAGTGGCCCCCGATCCGGAAATCGGGGGCCACTGTGGCGTAGGTCAGGCGCTCACGACGCCTGGCTCAGGAGGTTCCGAGGGCGGGCGCCAGCGTGTTGGCCCAGGACTCGTGCAAGCGGTCCTGCCAGTAGTTCCACGTGTGGAGGCCGTCGTCGGTGATGTGGGTCTGCAGGTTGGCGCCGGCGCGCTGCGCCGCGGGCACGAACACCTTGCTGCTCAGACCGGAGGCGGTCTCGAGGGGGACCGTCTGCGAGAACTTCACCGGGTCGAACGAGGCGCTGTCCGGGTCGACGGTCGGATCGCTGGCCGTCGAGCCTGCGCCCGACGAGATGTAGACGGACTTGCCGCGCAGCGCGCCGACGTTGAGCAGCGGGTCGTTGCGAAGCCACGCACCCGACGGCCAGAAGCCCCACATGTTCAGCGCGTTGCCACCCATCTGGGCGACGGACACCTGGATGCCCTGCGCGAAGCCGGGCGAGCTGGCCGTCGGGTAACCGCTGTACGACGCGACCGCCTTGTAGAAGTCGGGGCGGTGAGTGGCGAGGTTCAACGCGGAGGTGCCGCTCATCGACAGACCCGCGACCGCGTTGTTCACCCCGTCGCTGCCGAACTGGGAAGCCATCACCGGGGGCAGCTCATTGGTCAGGAACGTCTCCCACTTGACGCGGCCGAGCTTCGGGTCGTCGCGCTGCCAGTCGGAGTAGAAGGTTCCGCCACCGCCGAACGGGATGACCACGTTGACGTGCTTGCCGGCGAAGAAACTCTCCACGTCGGTCTCGATCAGCCAGCCGTTGTTGTCGTCCGGTGCCCGCAGACCGTCGAGCAGGTACAGGGTCGGCGCGGGGCCGCCGCCCGCGGCCTTGAGCACCTTGACGGGAATGTCCTTGTCCATCGACGGTGAATACACCGAGATCAGGGCCGAGTCGGCGTGGGCGACGCCGGTTCCGGCCAATACGGACACGAGGCCCGATGCCAACACTGCGACCAAACCCACGATCAGTGCGCGGGTGCGACGAATCGCCATACGAATGTCCTTTTATCTCGAATCGACACACAGCACAGCGAACGCTGCACCGCCGACGATAACAGGAAGATAACGGGTTGCGCCCGTTGTGGCCAGGACTTTCGGCTCCGGCAGCCGGTCGGTGGTCGCTCTGAGGACCGAAAAAGGAACCCCTGCGAACCGCTTCTCAGCAGTTCACAGGGGTTCCTGTGGCGGAGGATAGGGGATTTGAACCCCTGAGGGCGTTAACCCAACCCGCGTTCCAGGCGAGCGCCATAGGCCACTAGGCGAATCCTCCGTGGAGGAGCATACCCAACGACGGCGGCTCACCGTTAAACGGCCAGGTAGCCGCCCGTTCTAGGCCCACTTCAGCTGGGTGAGGGCGTGCTCGGCGAGGGGGACGGACCGGTCGCAGGACGTGTCCGGGTTCGCGGTGGCGTCGAGACCGAATTTCGTCTCGATCGACAGGGTGCCCGCATCGGTGGTGACCTCGAGGATGCACTGGTACTTGCTCTCGGCGAGTGCGCGCCCCTCGAGTCCGCCGACGTCGATCGTGCGCAGCGGGTCGACCGGTTCCGGCGCGCTCGTAGTGGTGATCGTCACGGTGTTCAGTGCCTCGGGCTTGCCCCACGTGCAGGCGCGACGTTCGGGACTGTCGGTGGCGGTGCCCTCGCCGGCGCCTGCCGTGAGAAGCGGTGCGAGCGTCGCATCGTCGGCGAGCGTGCACGGCTCGGCCGCGTCCCAGCTCACCGCGTCCGACGTGGCTGCGTCGTCGCTGCCTCCGCCGCACGCCGACAGTGCTGCCACGACGGCGGCGAGTGTCACCGCGTGTGCTGTCCTTCTGAGTTTCATCCCGATCCTTTGCCGAAGGTGGCCGAATGCGGGGGCGACGGTAGCACTGGCCGTGGTCAGAGGTGCGGCGTCGGGCCCGGGCCGGGGTGGATCCCGACCACGTCTCGGGGCCGTCTACACTCTGTGGTGGATCCCGCGCGGCGCGCATCCTGTGAACTCCCCCAGGGCCGGAAGGCAGCAAGGGTCAACGGGCTCTGCCGGGTGCGCGGGGTCCCCTATCTTTCGCATACCCGACCCACGACGTCGGTGAGAGGCCGCTCCTGATGACCAACCAGACCCAGATCGGGTTGATGAGCCATGAGGAACTACTTTCGGAGCACGAGCGCCAGACTGCGAGTTACGCGCAGCTGAAGACGGAGAAGCTCACGCTCGACCTCACTCGCGGCAAGCCCTCGCCCGAGCAGCTGGATCTGTCGGCGGCGCTGCTGACACTGCCCGGTGACGGCGACTTCCGCGACGGCAACGGCACCGACACCCGCAACTACGGTGGGCTGACCGGTCTGCCGGAGCTGCGCGCCATCTTCGGTGAACTGCTCGGCATCCCCGTCGAGAACCTGCTCGCCGGCAACAACGCCAGCCTCGAGATCATGCACGACAACGTCGTGTTCGCCCTGCTGCACGGCACCCCCGACTCCCCGCGCCCGTGGTCGCAGGAGGAGAAGGTCAAGTTCCTGTGCCCGGCACCCGGTTACGACCGCCACTTCGGGATCACCGAGACCTACGGCATCGAGATGATCCCGGTGCCGATGCGCCCGGACGGCCCCGACGTGGGCGTCATCTCCGAGCTGGTGGCGAACGATCCGCAGATCAAGGGTCTGTGGGCCGTCCCCAACTACTCCAATCCCACGGGCGCGGTGTACTCGGAAGAGGTCACGCGGACGTTGGCGTCGATGCCGACCGCCGCCCCCGACTTCCGGCTGTTCTGGGACAACGCCTATGCCGTCCACCCGCTCGTCGGCGAGACGGCGCCGTCGCTGGACATCCTCGGGATGGCCGCAGAGGCGGGTAACCCGAACCGGCCGCTCGTGTTCGCGTCGACGTCGAAGATCACGTTCGCCGGTGCCGGCGTCAGCTTCTTCGGTTCCTCGACCGCGAACCTGGCCTGGTACCAGAAGTACCTCGGTAAGAAGAGCATCGGTCCCGACAAGCTGAACCAGCTGCGGCACCTGCGGTTCTTCGGTGACGCCGAGGGCGTGCGCGCCCACATGGAGAAGCACCGCGAGATCCTGGCGCCGAAGTTCGCGCTCGTCCTGAAGATTCTCGAGGATCGTCTCGGGGCGTCGAAGGTGGCGTCGTGGACGGAGCCGAAGGGCGGATATTTCATCAGCCTGGACGTCGTCGAGGGCACCGCGAAGCGCGTCATCGCTCTGGCGAAGGACGCGGGGATCGCGCTCACCGCCGCCGGATCGGCGTTCCCGTACGGTGTCGACCCCGAGGACAAGAACATCCGGCTCGCGCCGAGCTTCCCCTCGATGGAGGATCTGGACAAGTCGATGAACGGTGTCGCGACGTGCGTGCTGCTCGCGGCCACCGAATCACGCCTGGACCTGCCGAAGTCCTAGTAGACGACGTCCGGCCGCTCACCCTTGGCGGGTGAGCGGCCGGACGTGTCTCTACATCCTGGCGTAGCGCGCCATCACGAAGCTGTACAGCCCGTACGCGGCGATGCCCAGTCCGGCGAGGACGAGGAGGAACTGCCCGAACGGCGCCGAACCCAGGGTCTTGACCGCGCCGTCGAGGCCCGTGGCCTTGGACGGGTCGGCGTTGAAGACCGCCACGATCACCAGCACGCCCGCGCCCGCGATGACGAGGCCCTTGGCTACGTAGCCGACCACTCCGAGGGGCTCGACGAGCTTCGACGGGGTGCCCTTCAGGTCGTCCAGGAAGTTCTTCGACGCCCCCTTGTAGATGTGGTAGCCGCCGATCGCGATTGCGCCGAGACCCACCACCACGAGAAGGATCTTGCCTCCCCCGGACTCCATGAGGCGTGCACTCATTCCGGCGTTCTGCTGACCGCTCGATTTCCCGCCGCCGCTCGCGAACTGGTAAGCCGAGAAGGCGAACGCGAAGTAGACGACGGCCAGGCCGAACGCCTTCGCGCGGTCCAGCAGGGACGTCTTTTCGCCGTCGCCCCCGGAATTCTCGGTGGCATGGGGTCCGAGAACGGTCTCGGCGAGCCGCCACAGCGCCATCGCGATGAACGCGACCATCGCCACCCACAGCACGAACCGGCCACCGGGTTTGGCGGCCAGGGCGCCGAGGGCCCCGGACTGATCGGCGTTGCCGCCGGTGCCGAACGCCAGCTGGACGATGATGTACGCGATCAGCAGGTGGACGAAACCGCTCATCACGTGGCCGGCGCGCGCGACCCGTTCGAAAGTGTTGCTGTCGGTTGCCCTGTCGACGGCGCGGCTCATCCCGTTGGCTCGGTTCGTTTCGTTCTGGGCCATCGGGTGTCCTTCGGGTTGTGCGAACGGACCGGAGTCCCTTTCACGTAGAGGTACCCGGTATGGGCCGCGCCGACACGGGGTGAGCGTTATCGCACTGTGTTCGTGACCCGGTCGATCAGGTTGGACGCGCTGTAGTAGTCGAGGCGGAAGCTGTCCTTCCCGAGCCCGATCACCTGCTTCTTCTCCACGGACGGCGTCTCCCGCAGCGTCGGATCGGCGAGGAACCTGTCGGCGTCCGCTGCTTCACCGATCACGATGAACGTGGTGTTGCCGGGCACCGCACGCGGCAGGTTCTCCTGCCCGGCAGGCACGACGTCCTTGCGGCCGGCCATGATGCCCTTGTCGGCGGCGGTGAGGTCGGACGGCAGCTCGGCAAGCGAGAATCCGAGGCGTTCCAGCAGGATGCCCTGCGCCGAGTCGGCGGTGAAGATCCGCGACTCCTCCGGCGAGTTGTATGCGAGCACATTCACCGGGTTCGCCGCAGCGACCCTGTCGCCCAGCGCCGACTTGGCGTCGTCGAGTTGCTGGTCGAACTTCGCGACGACGGCGTCGGCCTGCTCCTCGGCCCCGATGGCCGCGGCGATCTGTCCGCTGAGGGCCTGCCACGACTTGTCGTCGTATCGCAGCACCACGACGGGCGCGATCTGCTTCAACGTGTCCACCTGATCGAGCGCCGAGTCGCCGCCGGTGGCGGACACGAAGATGAGGTCCGGATCGGCGGCGGTGATCTTCTCGACGTTGGGTTCGCCCTGGTACAGCGTCTCGACGCCGCGCTCGGCGGCGATGTCCGCCCACTGCGTGAACAGACCGTTCTCGTCGGTGACGTCGCTGGCTCTCTGCGCGCCGGTACCGATCAGGGGGGCGTCGAGGGCGAGTAGTGAGCCGGTGAGGGTGACGCTGGTGGACACGATCCGCTCGGGCTTCTGTTCGATCGTGACGCTGCCGGTCTCGTCGGTGACGGTGCGCGGCCAGTTCTGGTCGGACGCGGCGGTGGTGCCGGTGGTCGCGGCGTCGGAATCGGGATCGGACGAGCACGCGGCAGCGCCGATCCCGACGGCGAGGACAGCGACGGCTGCCAGTGAGCGACGAAGTTTCACGGTAGGACTCTCTTTCGCACGGGTAAGGAAGCTGATTTAGGTTAGCGTTACCTACATTCGAATGGGGAGTTGGATGCTGCAACGAGTGCCGGGACCCGAGCGTCGCGTCGTGCGCGCACGGTCGATCGACGACCTGACGCGTGACGGCGTCCCCGCGTTCTGGGGCCGTCTCACCGCCGTGGGCAGTCCCCTCATCGAGCGGGATGGGGGCGACCCCGGCTGTGTGATCGCCACGTTCTGCTGGCGGGATCCGGACGGCGACGAGCGCACGTCACGCACGCGGCACGTCTACCTCGACGCCAACGGAATCACCGACCGCTCCCGCCTGGAACAGGCCGCGCTGTCGCGGCTACCCGGCACCGACCTGTGGTCGCTCTCGATCGAGGTCCCCGAGAAGTGGCGGGGCGCTTACCGTTTCATTCCCCGGACGGAACCACTGACAGTTCCCGGCGACACCCCGGGCTGGCAGTGGTGGCGGAGCGTGCTCGCCGACGCGCAACCCGACCCGTTCAACCCACTGCCGACGCGGGTGGTGCAGACCGGCGACAGCTCCGAGGCGGTGATGCCGGCAGCGCCCGCGCAGCTCTGGTGGACGGACCGGCCGGGCCGCGGCGCGCTTCACGAGACGACGTTCACGCTGTCGGGTACGCGACGGTCGGTGTGGGTCTGCGAACCGCCCGGACTCGCTGCTCGGAATCGTCCGGTCGTGGTGTTGCTGGACGGCCGGACGTGGGCGGTCGACCTGCCGATCGCGGGCGCCGTCGACGCACTCGGACGTGCCGGGCACCGGGTTCCGCTCGTCGTGATGGTCGACAGTGTCGGACCCGAACTGCGATCCCAGGAGCTCGGCTGCAGTCCCGCGTTCGCCGCCGGTCTCGCCGGCGAACTGCTTCCCTGGCTGCGGCGGGAATGGGGTGCCACCGACGACCCCGCGTCGACGATCGTGGCCGGCTGCAGCCTGGGCGGACTGGCGGCGTGCCACCTCGCGCTGACGGCCCCGCACGTGTTCGGCTGCGCCGTCAGCCTGTCCGGATCGTTCTGGTGGCCCGGCTCGGGACCGGGAGTCCCTTTCCAGGACCGCGTCCGCGCCGCGGCCCCGTCGACCAGTCGGTTCAGTGTGGAGGTCGGGACCCTCGAATGGATGCTCGTCGAACCCAACCGCGAGGTGCGCGACCTGTTGGCCGGCGCCGGCAACGACGTGCGGTACCGCGAGTTCTGCGGGGGCCACGACGTCCTGCACTGGCGCGACGGTCTGATCGCCGGCGTGGCCGCGATGCTGGAGCGTACCGACCGGTAATGCAGTGATGTGGATAACTCTGTGAATAAACCGCGCGTCGAGGTGAAGGGCGCACCCGCCCGATCGTGGGATGGCAGGATCGGACCATGGCACGCACGCTGAATCTGGTAGGGGATCCGGACGCCGACGCACTCCTGGCGAGTGATCCGCTGGCGTTGCTCATCGGGATGTTGCTCGATCAGCAGGTGCCGATGGAGACGGCGTTCGCGGGTCCGAAGAAGCTGGACGACCGGCTCGGCGGCCTCGAGGTGCATCGCATCGCGGAGATGGATCCGGAGGAGTTCGCGGCCGTCTGCTCGCAGACCCCGGCGGTCCACCGGTTTCCCGGATCGATGGCCACCCGCATCCAGTCGCTGTGCGCGTTCCTCGTCGAGAACTACGACGGCAGCGTCGAGGCGTTGTGGACGAGCGGCGACCCCGACGGCAAAGAGGTCCTGAAGCGGCTGAAGGCGCTGCCGGGGTACGGCGATCAGAAAGCCCGCATCTTCCTGGCGCTGCTCGGCAAGCAGATCGGTGTGGAGCCGAAGGGCTGGCGGGAGGCCGCAGGGGACTACGGCACCGAGGGCTCACGGCGTTCGATCGCGGACGTCGTGGACGACACGAGTCTCCACGAGGTCCGCGAGTTCAAGAAGGCCGCGAAGGCCGAGGCGAAGAAGGCTGCGGCGGCGAAGAAGAAGTAGCCCTACTCGGAATCGGAGGGGTTCTGCTTCCGTTCGGCGTCCAGGTGCCGCCGGCGTTCGGCCTCGTGCATCCACGGGAAGACACTGTTGCCCTGACCACCGCCGCCCGGACCGTGCCCGAGCACACCGTGTTCGTACGCCGATTCGGCGTGCAACGCGAGGTCGATGCCGGACGACTCGTCCTCCGCGCTCACCCGGAACCCGAAGATCCGGTCGATCAGTTTGCCCAGCGCATACGTCACGCCGAACGCGTACAGGGCGACGACCACCACGGCGAGCACCTGCTTACCGAGTTGCGCGAACCCGCCCCCGTAGAAGAGGCCTTCCGGTCCGCCGGTCATGACCTCGGTGGCCAGCAGTCCGATCAGAAGGGTGCCGACGATGCCGCCCATCAGGTGGACTCCCACGACATCGAGCGAGTCGTCGTACCCGAGACGGAACTTCCAGCCGACGGCGAACGAGCAGACCACACCGGCGACGGCGCCGACGACGAGTGCCCCGACCATGCTCACGGTGCCGCAGGACGGGGTGATCGCGACCAGGCCGGCGACGACGCCGGACGCCGCACCGAACGTGGTGGGGTGACCGTCCCGCTTCTGTTCGACGAGCAGCCAGCCGAGCAGACCGGTGCACCCGGCGACGAGGGTGTTCAGGAAGATCGCGGCGGCGGTGCCGTCGGCGGCGAGCGCGGAGCCGGCGTTGAAACCGAACCAGCCGAACCACAGCAGGCCGACGCCCAGCAACACCAGCGGAAGGTTGTGGGGACGCATCGACTCGGACCGGAAACCGAGACGCGGGCCCAGGACCAGCGCCAACGCCAGGCCCGACGCTCCGGACACGATCTCGACGACCAGTCCGCCCGCGTAGTCGAGGGCACCGAACTGCGCGATCCAGCCCTGCGGGTTCCACACCCAGTGCGCGACGGGTGCGTAGACGACGAGGGCCCAGACGGGCACGAAGATCATCCAGGCCGAGAACTTGGCCCGATCGGCGATCGCACCGCTGATCAGTGCGGCGGTGATGATCGCGAACGTCAGCTGGAACGTGGCGAACAGGATCTCGGGCACCTGCCCGTGGACGGTGGTGGGGTCGATGCCCACCATCCCCAGGTGCTCCAGCCCGCCGATCAGTCCGCCGCCGATGTCGTCACCGAAGATGAGGGAGTACCCGGCCACCAGCCACGCGACCGTGACCAGCGCGATCGACACGAAGCTCATCATGATCATGTTCAGTACGCCGGTGGAACGGACCATTCCGCCGTAGAACAGGGCGAGCCCCGGCGTCATCAGAAGGACCAGCGCGGTACTGATCAGAAGCCAGGCGGTTGCTCCGGCGTCGATTGCAGGCACGACATTCTCCTCACACCCCGGGACGAAACCCGGCGCGGAAAGTCACGATGACCGCGAGCGGTTTCGACTGTGCTGCCGCTGCGTTGCGAACGTGTTACGCAATGCGGTCAGGTTCGGACTTGCGCCTGTGAGTAGCGCCCCGAGCGAGTGCCGAGCGGGCGCTTCGACCACCCGGCCCGGACTGTCGGGGACCGCCGGTAGTCTTTCCGCGTGGCCCTGTACCGGAAGTACCGACCCGCATCCTTCTCTGAGGTGGTGGGGCAGGAGCACGTCACCGAACCACTGAGCACCGCTCTCGACGCCGGACGGATCAACCACGCGTATCTGTTCTCCGGTCCCCGCGGCTGTGGCAAGACGTCGTCTGCCCGCATCCTGGCCCGATCCCTGAACTGCGTCGAGGGTCCCACCTCGACGCCGTGCGGCCAGTGCCCCTCGTGCGTGGCGCTCGGCCCCGGCGGTTCGGGCAACCTCGACGTCACCGAACTCGACGCGGCCAGCCACGGTGGTGTCGACGACACCCGTGAGCTGCGCGACCGCGCGTTCTACGCGCCCGCCGAGTCCCGGTACCGGGTGTTCATCGTGGACGAGGCCCACATGGTCACCACGGCCGGTTTCAACGCGCTCCTCAAGATCGTCGAGGAGCCGCCGGAGCACCTCATCTTCATCTTCGCCACCACCGAACCCGAGAAGGTGCTGCCGACCATCCGTTCGCGCACCCATCACTACCCGTTCCGGTTGCTCGCACCGGCGACGATGCGCGGGTTGCTGGAGAAGATCTGCCAGCAGGAGAGTGTGCCGGTCGCGGACCCGGTGTATCCGCTGGTCATCCGTGCGGGTGGCGGTTCGCCGCGTGACTCGCTGAGCATCCTCGATCAGCTGCTCGCCGGCGCGGGCGACGAGGGTGTCACCTATCCGCGCGCTCTCGCGCTGCTCGGCGTCACCGACGTCGCGCTGATCGACGACGCCGTGGACGCGCTCGCCACCGGCGACGGTGCAGCGCTGTTCGGAACGGTCGACCGCGTGATGGACGCCGGACACGATCCGCGCCGGTTCGCCGTCGACCTGCTCGAGCGTCTGCGCGACCTCATCCTGATGCAGGCGGTGCCCGACGCCGCCGAACGTGGCTTGGTCGACGCGCCCGGCGACGTGCTCGAGCACATGCGCGCCCAGGTCCAGCGGATCGGTCCCGCCACGCTCACCCGCTACGCCGAGGTGATGCACGCAGGTCTCGGTGAGATGCGCGGCGCCACCGCCCCCCGCCTCCTGCTCGAAGTGATGTGCGCCCGGATGCTGCTGCCCGCGGCGTCCGATGCGGAGTCCGCCGTGCTGCAGCGACTCGAACGGGTCGAACGCGGACTTCCGCCCGCCGGGTCGGCGCCGGCCGTCGACGCGGCCGAGCGGCCCGCGGCGGCTCCTGCGCGTGCGCCGCAACAACCCGCCGAGCCGGAGCCGGAACCGAAGTTCCAGCGACCGTCGATGCGCCAGGCCGCGGCGGCCACCGTGCCCCCGCCGCCCGAGCCGGAACCCGAACCGATGCCGCGGCCGGTTCCGGAGCCCGCGCCGACGCCCGTTCCCGAACCGGAGCCGCAGCCCGAACCGACGCCGGTTCCCGAACCGACGCCCGCGCCCGAGCCCGAGCCCGCCCCTGTTCCCGCGCCCGAGCCCGCGCCGACTCCCGCACCGGCGCCCGCTCCTGTGCCGGAACCCGAGCAGACCCCTGTGCCGGAACCGACTCCTGTGCCCGAGCCGACCCCTGCACCGGAGCCGACTCCCGAACCCGAGCCGGAGCCGCCGATCGCCCCCGAGGTGGAGGCGGAGCCCGCCGCATCCGCCGGCCCGGATGCTGCCGCGCTGCGGGAAGCCTGGAATTCGCTGCGCGAAAAGGTGAGTCAGCGGAACAAGATCCTGCCTGCCATGTTGTCGGCCGCGACGGTGCACGACGTTCAGGGCTACCGCCTGATCCTGGCGCACCCCGTTCCCAACCTGGGCGCTCGCATCGCGTCCCCGCACAACGCCCAGGTGATCACCGAGGTGCTCGCCGAGATGTTCGGCGGCACCTGGGAAGTGGAGTACCAGGCCGGCGCTCCGACGGCGCCGCCGCCGCCGGTCGCGAAGGCCGCCGCAGCGCCGACGAAACCGGCAGGCGCACCGCGGTTCTCCCGGCCCAGCCAGGAGCGGACCGCACAGCGCCCGCCGCAGCAGCAGTCCGACACGCAGCGCTCCGATTCGGCGGGTCCGGCTGCGGGACAGGCACGTCCGTCGTCCGAACCGGACGACGACATCCCGCCGCCGGAGGCACCCGACTATCCGGATGATCCCGGGCCGATCGACTACGAGGCTTCGGCGACCACGCCACCCGTCTCCACACCCGAGGACGAGGAAGAGATGTTCGCGGAGGCGGCGGAACCCGTCGATCCCACGACGCGCCGCGACCCGGAAGACGTGGCGTTCGAACTGCTCAAGGACATGCTCGGGGCCAAGAAGCTCGAGGGCTGACCCGACGGGGCCGTCAAGGCGGTCCCGCCACATCGGGACAACCGCCCCTGGTGCCCGGGACGCCGGGTGGCCGATTCTCGTCCCATGAGCACAGTGAACGTTTCAGACGGCGTGCAGAACGAGGTCCCGGCGACCGCACGACCGCGAAGTGGCAGCCGATGGTGGGCCTACGTCGGGGTCCTCGCCGGCGTGGCCGGAATCGTGGGCATCCAGGCGAGCATGTCGATCGACGCCGTCTACGCGGAGGCGTCGGCCGGCGACGCGGTCGCCATCATGAACGGCCTCGCCGAACAGCGCACCGGGATCCTCGTCATGCACGTGTCGATCATGACCACGGCGCTGCTGATCCTCGTCTTCGCCGCCGGGCTGTCCCAGCGGCTGCGGGCAGCGTTGCCCGCCGAGAGCATCCTGCCGTCGGTCGCGGCGTTCGGTCTGGTCCTGACGTCGGCGGCGTGCCTGCTGGGAACCGGCCTGACCACCGAGTTGGTGTTCGGTCTCGGTGACACGGACCAGTTGGTGCCGGAGTTCGCGGTGGTCGGTGGCCACTGGATGGGCACCATCCCGTGGCTGTGGGCGGGCGCCGGGGTCAGTGCGCTGGCGGTGGCCGTCGCGCTGCTGCGCAGACAGGCGGGCCCGCGGTGGATCGGCTGGGTCAGCCTGGTCCTGGGCCTGGTGACGGCCGTCATCGGCGTCTCGCCGCTGCAGTACCTCGCCGGGTTCACCGGACCGCTGTGGGTGCTGGTGAGCGCGATCGGATTCGCTTTCGCCGACACCGTGCGCGAGTAGAGGCGATACTCGTTCGCATCATGGTGAAGCAGAAGGACACTCGAATGACCGAGGGGTCGGCAGGTACGGGCGGTGCGCCCGTACCCGCTGCTGTCATGGCGGTGTCCGCGTGGATTCTGGTCGTCCTGTCCGTGGTGGCGTTCGTCCGGGCCGATCCGGGCATCGATTCGAACCAACTGTTCTTCCTGGTGGACGTCGTCGGGGCGGCGGTCTACGGGACCGTGGCGGGGATCGTCCTCACGCGGCGGGTGCACCCGGTGCCGATCATCATGGGGCTCACCGCGATCGGCGTGGGTGTCGCCGCGCTGAGCTACAGCTATTCGCAACTCGCGCTCGTGCGTCCCGGTTTGCCGTGGGTCGACGTGCTGTCGCCGCTGCAGAACACCGCGTGGATTCCGGGGACGCTCAGCCTGTTCCTCATCGTGCCGTGGCTGATCCGCGACCACCCGCTCGGCGTCGGCGCGAAACTCGGCGTCCTCGCGGGCATCGCGGCGACGTCCTGGTACTTCTGGTCCCGTACGTTCACGGAGATCCCCGCAGTGTGGGTGATCGCGCCCGTTCTCGTCGTCGGCTCCGCGGCGGCGGCGGACTGCGGGTGGCGGTGGCGGCACGGCCCACCCGACGAGCGTGTCGGGCTCGGATGGATGTGCCTCGGCACGGCGCTGATGACGGCCGCATACGTTCCGTTGGCGCTGCCCGCGTCGCTGCCGGGACTGTGGGTGCTCAACCCGTTGGTGCACTTGGCTGTTCAGGCGTTCTATCCGGTCGCGATCCTGGTGTGCATCCTGCGTCAGCGCATGTGGGGGCTGAACCTCGCCGTCAGCCGCGCGACGGTGGCCGGCACCCTCACCGTCCTGCTGCTGGTGCTCTACGTGGTGGTGGCCACGGCCGTGGCGGCGCTGCTGCCCGAAGGCGATTCGGTGGGGGCGCAGGTGGTTGCGGCGGGTGTCGTCGCCGTCGCGGTGCAGCCGGTCCGGTTGTGGCTGCAGCGGCGGGTGCACCGCCTCGTCTACGGCGAGGGCGCGGATCCGGCGCGGGCCGTCCGGACCCTGGGCCGGCAGTTCGGCAGTGCCGAGACCCCGGAACAACTCCTGGAGGGTCTCGCGGCCGGGGTGGGCGTCGCGTTGCGGCTCGAATCCGTATCCGTGCGGCGCACCAGCGGGGTTGCCGCGGTGTGGGGTTCGGCGACGGGGCACGCCGAGTCGGTGGAGTTGGTCCACCGCGGTGCGGTGCTGGGGACGATGGTCGTGACGGCGCCGCCGGGGGAGTCGCTGGGGGCGCGCACCCGCCGGTCGCTCACCGAACTGTCGGCGGTGGTGACGGCCGGTCTCGTCGTGCTGCAGTCGGCGGAGAACCTGCAGGAGGCGCGACGCCGGCTGGCGTCCGTGCGACTGGAGGAGCGGCAGATGATTCGCCGCGAACTGCACGACGGACTGGGTCCGTCGCTGGCGGGTATCCGACTCGGCCTGCGGGGCGCCCGGAACCTGCTCGGGTCGGATCCGGTCGCTGCCGCGGAACTCATCGACGCACTGCAGGAGCAACTCGACCATCAGGTGGAGGGCGTCCGGCAGCTGTCCCGCAGCATGTTCCCGCCGGTGCTCGACGAGCTCGGCTTGATCCCGGCCCTGCACGAACTGGCGGCCAACCAGTCGCGCAGCGGATTCCACCTGAGGGTGCAGGCCGATCCGCCGCCGAGGCTGGGCGCGGAGATCAGCGCCGCGGTGTACGGGATCGTCGTCGAGGCCGTCACCAATGCGCGCAGGCACAGTGGCGCCGACGGCTGCCGGGTCGACGCCACGTTCGCGCGGGAGATGCTCACCGTCGTCATCCACGACGACGGGTGCGGGTTCGATCCGGCCGGGGGCGGCGGCGTCGGGACCCGGTCGATGCGCGAGCGGGCCCACGAACTCGGCGGCACGCTCCACATCGAATCCGGCCGTCCGACAGGCACGGTGGTCACGGCCCGGCTACCGTTGACCGCATCATGAGCGCCGCTGCGAATTCCACCACCTCGTCCATCCGGGTCGCCGTCGTCGACGACCACCCGGTGTTCCGGCTGGGCATGGTTGCGTTGCTGTCGACCCTGGACGGCATGGAGGTGGCCGCCCAGGCCAGCTCCGTCGCGGAGGCGCTCGACGTCGTCGACGGTGACGTCGACGTTGTGCTGATGGACCTCGAACTCGGGGACGGTTCGGGGGTGGACGCCACCCGGCGGCTCGTCGAGCGGCACCCCGCACTGCGGGTGCTCGTGGTGACCATGCACGAGGACGATGAATCGCTGGTCGCGTCGGTGCGTGCCGGGGCTCGCGGCTACCTGGTGAAGGGGGCCGACCCGGGGGAGGTGGAACGGGCGGTCCGGGCGGTCGCCAACGGTGAGGTGATCCTCGGCGCCGCGGTCGCGGCCCGCGCGATGAGCTTCATGGCCGCCTCGCGCAGGGTGGGCCCCACGGTGTTTCCCGAGCTGACCGACCGGGAGCGTGAGGTCCTCGACCTCGTCGCCCGCGGCTACGACAACGCGAGCATCTCGCGCCGACTCGTGCTGAGCCCGAAGACCGTGCGCAACCACGTGTCCAACGTGCTGGCCAAACTCGGTGTGCCCGACCGTCCCGCCGCGATCGTCCGGGCACGGGACGCGGGTCTCGGCCTCGACGCCTGACCTCGCGGCATCCAGCCGGTGCTCGGCGAACATCCGGTTGTAAGTCGTGCTGGAAGGGCAGCCGTGCGCGTTCGAGAGCGAAGTAGTCCGCGACGGGCAGGGCAAGGCTCGCCATCGCCGCGGTGGCGGCGAGCGCCGACTCCGGGCCGTACGCCGGGAGTCGGTCCGCGCACTGCCGGTGATACGAGCCGAACTCGGCATAGTCGCCGCTCAGCAACCGCCTTCGGGACGTCGGGCTCGGTCACGTCGACGATGTCGCCGCCCAGTGCGCGGACGAGGTCGAGGAAGCTGGCGAACAAGGTCTCTATCGGGCCGGGCAGGTCGTCGGCGACACCCCGCGGCAACCCGATGCGCGTGCCGGACAGCGCGCGTGACCCACCCCCGGCGGCCAGCGGACGGTCACCGCACCCACGACCTCGGCGCCGAACAGTTGCCGGCGGGACAGTCGGGTGGTCACAGCGTGTTCTCCTCCGCTCGGTGTCGGGTCGAGCGCCGCGTCATTACAGTACGAAAAGGCGGGCCGGGCAGGGCGCAGACAGGCCGATCGTGATCGCCTGGGTCACGATCCAGGATCGCTTCGGTCCTTCCTTCCGTTTTGCAACACGTTCTAAGGTGGACGTGCCGGGGTATGCCCCGTGCAGAGCGCCGTGTGCACGGTCGGCGTCGACGCAGATAAGGAAGGAACACTCCACAGTGACCACAGAGGCATTCATTTATGAAGCCATCCGCACCCCGCGCGGCCGCGGAAAGAAGACCGGTTCGCTGCACTCGGTCAAGCCGATCTCGCTGGTCACCGGCCTGATCGACGAGCTCCGCGCCCGCTTCCCCGACCTCGACGAGGATCGCATCTCGGACCTGATCCTCGGCGTCGTCACCCCCGTCGGCGACCAGGGCATGGACATCGCCCGCGTCGCGGTCAACGACGCCGGACTGCCCGACACCGTCGGCGGCGTCCAGCTGAACCGGTTCTGCGCGTCCGGCCTCGAGGCCGTCAACACCGCCGCGCAGAAGGTGCGCTCCGGCTGGGACGAACTGGTCATCGCCGGCGGCGTCGAGTCGATGTCCCGCGTGCCGATGGGCTCCGATGGTGGACCGTGGGCGCTCGACCCGGCCACCAACTACGACAACTACTTCGTTCCCCAGGGTGTGGGCGCCGACCTGATCGCCACGATCGAGGGCTTCTCCCGCGAGGACGTCGACGCGTACGCCGTCCGCTCGCAGGACCTCGCCGCGAAGGCGTGGACCGGCGGCTACTTCGCCAAGTCCGTCGTCCCGGTCAAGGACATCAACGGTCTCACCGTCCTCGATCAGGACGAGCACATGCGTCCCGGCACCACGCTCGAGAACCTCGCGGGCCTCAACCCGTCGTTCGCCGGCGTCGGTGAGATGGGCGGCTTCGACGCCGTGTCGCTGCAGAAGTACCACTGGGTCGAGAAGATCAACCACGTCCATCACGGCGGCAACAGCTCCGGCATCGTCGACGGCGCCGCACTGGTCCTCGTCGGATCCGAGCAGGCGGGCAAGGACATGAGCCTGACCCCGCGCGCCCGCGTCGTCGCGACGGCCACCAGCGGTGCCGACTCCACGATCATGCTCACCGGCCCGACCCCGGCCTCGAAGAAGGTTCTCGCCGCCGCCGGTCTGACCGTCGACGACATCGACCTGTTCGAGATCAACGAGGCGTTCGCCTCCGTGGTGCTCAAGTTCCAGAAGGACCTGAACATCCCGGACGAGAAGCTCAACGTCAACGGCGGTGCCATCGCGATGGGACACCCGCTCGGAGCGACCGGCGCCATGATCACCGGCACCATGATCGACGAGCTCGAGCGCCGTAACGCCCGGTACGCCCTCATCACCCTGTGCATCGGCGGCGGTATGGGCGTCGCCACCATCATCGAGCGCGTCTGACCGCCCGGACCATCAGGAGACTTGAAGCAGTGAGCGAGCAGAACATCATCAACTGGGAGCAGGACGCCGACGGCATCGTCGTGCTCACCATCGACGATCCCAACCAGGGCGCGAACACCATGAACGACGCCTACATCTCCTCGATGAAGGCGACCGTCGACCGCCTCGTCGACGAGAAGGACTCCATCACCGGTGTCGTCATCACGTCCGGCAAGAAGACGTTCTTCGCCGGCGGCGACCTGAAGAACATGATCAAGGTCGGACCGGAGAACGCCGACGAGATCTACAGCCACAGCGTCGCGATCAAGTCGGACCTGCGCCGCCTCGAGACGCTCGGCAAGCCCGTCGTCGCCGCCATCAACGGTGCCGCGCTCGGTGGCGGACTCGAGATCGCCCTGGCCACGCATCACCGCGTCGCCGCGGACGTGAAGGGCGTCAAGATCGGCCTGCCCGAGGTCACTCTCGGCCTGCTGCCCGGTGGCGGCGGCGTCGTGCGCACCGTCCGCATGCTCGGCCTGCAGAACGCGCTCATGCAGGTGCTGCTCCAGGGTCAGCAGCGTGGACCGGTGCAGGCCAAGGAGGTCGGACTGATCGACGAGGTCGTGTCCTCGGTCGAGGAGCTGGTACCCGCCGCGAAGGCGTGGATCAAGGCCAACCCCGAGGGCGGCGTCCAGCCGTGGGACAAGAAGGGCTACCGGATCCCCGGCGGCACCCCGTCCACCCCGGCATTCGCAGCCAACCTGCCCGCGTTCCCCGCGAACCTGCGCAAGCAGCTCAAGGGTGCTCCCATGCCGGCACCGCGGGCCATCATGGCCGCCGCCGTCGAAGGTTCGCAGGTCGATATCGACAACGCGCTCCTCATCGAGGCCCGCTACTTCACGTCGCTGGTCACCGGCCAGGTCGCGAAGAACATGATCCAGGCGTTCTTCTTCGACCTGCAGGCCATCAACTCCGGGGCCTCCCGCCCCGAGGGCATCGAGAAGACCCCGATCACCAAGGTCGGTGTGCTCGGTGCCGGAATGATGGGCGCGGGCATCGCCTACGTGTCCGCGAAGGCCGGCTTCGACGTCGTCCTCAAGGACGTCACCATCGAGGCAGCCAACAAGGGCAAGGCGTACTCCGAGGGCATCGAGGCCAAGGCCCTCTCGCGTGGCAAGACCACCGAGGAGAAGTCGAAGACGCTGCTCGACCGCATCACGCCGACCGCCGACCCCGCCGACTTCGCCGGTGTCGACTTCGTCATCGAGGCCGTGTTCGAGTCGCAGGACCTGAAGCACAAGGTGTTCCAGGAGATCGAGGACATCGTCGAGCCGACGGCCCTGCTCGGCTCGAACACGTCGACCCTGCCGATCACCGGGCTGGCGACGGGTGTGAAGCGTCAAGAGGACTTCATCGGAATCCACTTCTTCTCGCCCGTCGACAAGATGCCGCTCGTCGAGATCATCCGCGGCGAGAAGACGTCCGACGAAGCCCTCGCGCGCGTCTTCGACTACGTGCAGGCCATCCGCAAGACACCGATCGTCGTCAACGACTCGCGCGGCTTCTTCACCTCCCGCGTCATCGGCACCTTCATCAACGAGGCCATCGCCATGCTGGCGGAGGGCATCGAGCCCGCCACCATCGAGCAGGCAGGCATGCAGGCCGGCTACCCGGCGGCACCGCTGCAGCTGTCCGACGAACTGAACCTCACGCTGATGCAGAAGATCCGCAAGGAAACCGCGGAAGCTGCGAAGGCCGAAGGCAAGGAACTGCCCGCCGATCCGGCAGGCGACGTCATCAACACGATGGTCGACAAGTTCGACCGCAAGGGCAAACTCGGCGGCGCCGGTTTCTATGACTACGCCGACGGCAAGCGCACCGGCCTGTGGCCCGGGCTGCGGGAGAACTTCGGTTCCAAGGAACTCGAGGTCCCGTTCCAGGACCTCATCGAGCGCATGCTGTTCATCGAGGCCATCGAAACGCAGAAATGCTTCGACGAAGGCGTGCTCCTCACCACCGCCGACGCCAACATCGGCTCCATCATGGGTATCGGCTTCCCCGCCTGGACCGGCGGTGTGTCGCAGTACATCCAGGGCTACGAAGGCGGCCAGGCCGGCTTCGTCAAGCGCGCTGAAGAACTCGCCGCCAAGTACGGTGAGCGCTTCACCCCGCCGGCCTCGCTGAAGTAGGCGGCTCCGCCGCCCGTGCGTGGTTAAGGAGTCTCTGGACTCGTTAACCACGCACGGGCTGAGTTATCCCCAACCTGTGGGTTATCCACAGGGCAATTCATTTTCCCAGGTGCGACACCGAGACCCGTCGGGGGTCTCGGTGATCGTGCCCGGTATGACCTCTACGCAATTCGCCGCCCTGAAAGACGTCGCCGACGCGCAGTTCGGCCTGATCAGCCACACGCAACTCCACGCCCTCGGGTTTCCCCGCAGCAGGGTTCGGCACCGCGTCGAATCCGGTCGGTGGCAAGCAGTGCTCCACGGTGTCTATTCGGTGAGCAACGGACCGATCACACGCGAGATGTCGCTGGAAGCCGCGCTGCTTTTCGGGGGCTAGGGCGCAGTCCTCAGCCACCACACGGCCGCTGAGGAATGGCAGATGATTCGCGTCGATCCCGCACACCCCGTGCACATCACCGTTCCTTATGGACGATCGGCCATCACCCAGCCTCCGACCGTTGTCGGTGCGGGCCTCGCTTCGGTCAGTTTGTGCCACCGGGAAGGAACTGTCGTGCATCCGGGAGTTGTCGTGCACCGGTCGAGGGCCCATGATTACATTGCCGTCGACACGGACCAACCCCGGACGGCAAGGGCGGATACGGCTCTGGATGTAGCTGTCGCCGAGCCCACGGCCCGGGACGCGTACACCCGGCTCATCGCCCTCGTGACCAATGCGCGGATCCCGCTGCGGGACATCCGGCGACGCATGGAGGAGCGACGACCGCGTCGGTACGGCAAGGTGCTAGAGGATGCGGTGCGACTGCTCGCCGACGGCGTCCAGTCGGTGCTCGAGTACCGCTACGCCACCGACGTCGAGGACGCGCACGGGCTTCCGCGGGCGCGGCGGCAGTCACCCGTGGTCGTGGACGGGCGCACCCTCTTCGAGGACTGCGACTACTCCGACCACGGTGTGCCGCTCATCGTGCGACTCGACGGACGCCGCGCGCACGCCATGGCGGAGGTCGCGTTCCGGGACCGCCGACGCGACAATGCCGCGGAACTGCAGGGGCGGCCTCGACTGGTCTACGGATTCGACGAGGTGACGAAGAACCCGTGTGTGGTGGCCCGCGAAGTGGAGACCGTGCTGGTGCGGGAGGGGTGGGTGAGGCCCGGCGACAACCCCTGCCGGGCCTGTGAGTGGTCAAGGAGTGCAGAGACTCCTTAACCACTCACGGGCGGCGGAGCCGCCTATTACTTCCACCACGGACGCAGCGGGACGTGCGCCTCGCCCTTGGGGCCGAGCTTGACGGCGAGGACCTGGTGCAGCTGAACGACGTTGCGTTCGAAGCCCAGCCGCGACCCGGCCATGTAGAGGCCCCAGACGCGTGCGGTGCCTTCGCCGACTTCGGCGACGCAGGCGTCCCAGTTGTCGACGAGGTTCTGGCACCATCCGGCGAGGGTGAGTGCGTAGTGTTCGCGCAGGTTCTCCTCGTGCCGCACCTCGAGTCCGACGTTCTGGATCTCGGTGATGATGCGTCCGGAGCCGGTGAGTTCGCCGTCGGGGAAGACGTACCGGTCGATGAATCCGCCTGCGCGCGCCTGACTCTGGTTGTCGGGTCGGGTGATGCAGTGGTTCAGCAGCCGGCCGCCCTCGCGGAGTTTGCTCTGCAGCAGTCCGAAGTAGGCGGGGTAGTTGCCGACACCGATGTGCTCGGTCAGGCCGATCGAGGAGATGGCGTCGAATCCGGTCTCGGGGACGTCGCGGTAGTCGGAGAACCGGACCTCGGCGAGGTCGGACAGTCCTTCTTCGGCGATGGCCTTCTGCGCCCATTCGGCCTGTTCGCGGGACAGGGTGGCGCCGATCACCTTGACGCCGCGGCGGGCGGCGTACCGGACCATCGATCCCCAGCCGCAACCGATGTCGAGCAGTCGGTCGCCGGGCTGGAGACCGAGCTTCTCGAAGACGAGGCGGTACTTGTTCTCCTGTGCTTCTTCGAGGGTCTGCTCGGTGTTCTCATAGCACGCACACGTGTAGGTCATGGACGGGCCGAGGACGTACTCGTAGAAGGTGTTCGAGACGTCGTAGTGGTGGTGGATGACCTCGGCGTCGCGGGACTTGGAGTGCCGCAACCCTTCCGCGACTCGACGCCACCGCGGGAGATGCTCCTGCGGGGGAGGGGCGATGGGGCGCAGCAGATCCCAGCCGAGCGAGCGCGTGATCGCGGCGAGCGTGAGCGCGGACGGGCGACGGAAGTGCAGCTCGTCGCCCATGACACGGAGGATCTCGTAGGGGTCACCGGGGTGGACGCCACGGGCCTCGAGGTCGCCGGACACGTAGGCCCGGGCCATGCCGAGGTCGCCGGGGGCGGTCGCCAGGTAGGTGGTGCCCCGGGTCGTCTTGAGGTGGAGACCGTAGGGGGCGTCCTCCGGGCCGGCGGCGCTGCCGTCGTAGGCGGAGAACCGCAGGGGGAGCATACCGTCGGACAGAGTTTCGAGTATCTCTGCGATGGTCAGCTTGTGATCTTGGGAGCGTGAAGCTTTCAGAGTTGTCATCGACGTTGCACCGCCTTGGAGAAAAGGTCCAGTAATCGTGATTTCGGGTCGTAGCGTTTTTTCAGTTCCGTGTATCGATCGCCGCCGTAGTAGAGGCGTTCGAAGTCTTCCCGTGAATAGTACGAATCGGAGTAGAGGGACTTGTGTCCGTCGAAGTCGCTGACCTTGTCTTCGATCAGCCGATTCGCCGCCCCCTCGGGTCGGCCCGGAACGATGGGCACCGACGACCAGAATCCGATGTTCACGTATGTGCGTTTCGGTTCGAGGGGGTACAGGGGCCAGGGGCGTTGCGAGGACGCGCCGGCGGGGGCGGGTTCCCGCAACCGCAACGGGCACAGCCACAGCGGTTCGATCGGGATCTCGTCGAGGAACCATCGGACGAAGTCCGCGGTGCGGTCGATGGGCACTTCGACGTCCTGCACGACGCGTTCGCGCGGCGGGTTGCCCTTGCGCTTCTCGAGTCGGTCGCCGATGTCGTACTTGTGGTCGAGGGCGATGAGCTTCCAGTAGAAGCTGCTGCGGAGGAGGCTCTTCGGCCACAGCCGGCGGATGGTGGGGTTCTGGGCGCCGAAGGCGCGCGAGCACCAGAACCAGTCGGTGTCCCAGCGCCACAGGTAGTCTCGGATGGTGAGTTTGTCCGTTTTGGGGTGGTTCACGGAACTGTGCTGAATGGACCGGTAGAAGATGTTCTGCCCGGTGTAGTCGCTGACGGGGCCGCCCTCGTCGGTCTGATGGCCCAGCGTCAGGTAACTCTCGGATGCGGTGAACACGACGCCGTCCAGGTAGTCGACGGGGATGCCGTCGTGGATGCGCTCGGTGACGATGCGATCCATCGTCGACTGCAGTTCGTCCAGGGAATCGAAACGCAGATGCCGCAGTGCCACATACCTTTTGACGGGCTCGAGTTGGATGCGCAGCCGTGTGGAGTAGCCGAGGGTTCCGTAGGAGTTGGGGAATCCCCAGAACAGGTCGGAGTTCTCGCCTTCCGGTGTCGCGGTGACGATGTCGCCGTTGCCGGTCAGGACGTCGATCTCGAGGACCGATTCGTGGGGGAGCCCGCTGCGGAACGACGTCGACTCGATGCCGAGGCCGGTGACCGCGCCGCCGAGTGTGATGGTCTTGAGTTGTGGAACCACCAGCGGCGCCAGCCCGTACGGCAGGGTGGCGTCCACCAGGTCTTCGTATGTGCACATTCCGGCGACATCCGCGGTGCGGGCCTGCTCGTCCACCGAGATGACTCCGCCGAGACCGGAGACGTCGAGGCCGGGCGCGCTGGTCTGGGCCCGTGCCCGGAACAGGTTGGACGTCTTCTTCGCGAGTCGCACGGTGGCGTCCGTGGGAATCGCGCGGTAGGACGCGAGAAGCCGTTCGACGCCGGCGCGGTGAGCGTCGATCCCGGTGACGGGCAGAGTGCGATGCGCACGGAAGGGGCGTCCACCCTCCCGCATGCTTTTCAGTAGTTCAACCGAAGAGGCAGCCACACCTTGACGCTATCCCTCTCCGCGGGTTCAGGCCACGCATATCGGCGCGGTCGAGCGAAGATTCACACAAATGTCTCATCAACGTGCGGGTCGTGACCACGTCGAAGTGAGCTACCTCACAATAGATTGCCACGTCATCGCCCGGACTCGCCGACGGAAGGCAGGATGAGAGGAGGAAGCAGTTTCGTACAAATCGTACAAGAGGAGTCAGAACAGTGGGCCAGGTCAGCGCGAGCAGTTCGATCACCGTCGCAGCCACACCGGAGAAGGCGCTCGCGGCTTTGACGGACTACGAGACGGTGCGTCCGCGCATCCTCTCGGAGCAGTACCTGGACTACCGCGTCCTCGAGGGTGGGCAGGGCGGCGGCACCGTCGCGCAGTGGACGTTGAAGGCCACCGAGAAGCGGTCCCGCGACATCAAGGCCACGGTCACCGTGGCGGGCAACACGATCACGGAGACGGACGCGAACTCGTCGCTCGTCACCACCTGGGTCGTCGCCCCGAGCGGCAGCGGTTCCACGGTCACCACGACCACCGAGTGGAAGGGCGCGGGCGGCATCGGGGGCTTCTTCGAGAAGACGTTCGCGCCGCTGGGTCTGAAGAAGATTCAGGGGCAGGTGCTGGCGAACCTCGAGCGCGAACTCGCCTGACGCGACGCCGGTTCGCTCCGGCGCCGTCGGCGTGAGTCCCACGACGGCGTCGGTGCCGGACCGCACTGACGGTCACGGTCTACTCTGGCAGGGGAAACAGCAGAAAGGACCACGTCAGTGCAACCAGGTGGACAACCCGACATGTCGGCGCTCCTCGCGCAGGCACAGCAGATGCAGCAGCAGCTGATGGCCGCCCAGCAGGAGATGGCCGAGGCCGAGGTCACCGGGCAGGCCGGTGGCGGACTCGTGACCGCGACGGTCAAGGGGACAGGTGAAGTGGTCGGTCTGAAGATCGATCCGAAGGTCGTCGATCCCGACGACGTGGAAACTCTGCAGGACCTCGTGATCGGTGCGATCGAGGACGCGTCGAACAAGGCGCAGGAGATCGCGGCGCAGAAGCTCGGTCCGCTCGCGGGCGGATTCGGTGGGGGAGGCCTGCCCGGTCTCCCCGGTTTCTAGAGGCGCGGCGTGTACGAAGGTCCGGTTCAGGATCTGATCGACGAGCTCGGCAAGCTGCCCGGCGTCGGGCCGAAGAGCGCACAGCGCATCGCGTTCCACCTGCTCAGCGTCGAGCCGCCGGAGATCGACCGGCTCAAGAATGCGCTGCAGCGGGTGCGCGACGGCGTCCAGTTCTGCGTGGTGTGCGGCACGGTCTCCGACAAGGAGCACTGCCGCATCTGCGCCGACCCGCGCCGTGACCGCACGGTGATCTGTGTGGTCGAGGAGCCGAAGGACGTCCAGGCCGTCGAGCGCACCCGCGAGTTCAAGGGCCGCTATCACGTTCTGGGCGGTGCGCTGGATCCGCTGTCCGGGGTGGGCCCCGATCAGCTCCGTATCCGGGAGTTGCTCGCGCGCATCGGCAATCAGGAGGACGGCGTCGACGTCTCCGAGGTGATCATCGCGACCGACCCCAACACCGAGGGGGAGGCCACCGCGACGTATCTGGTGCGGATGCTGCGGGACTTCCCCGGGCTGACGGTCAGCCGGCTCGCGTCGGGTCTGCCGATGGGCGGCGACCTCGAGTTCGCCGACGAGCTCACGCTGGGCAGGGCGTTGTCGGGGAGACGCACGCTGTGACGTCGGATCCGGGCACTGCCGCGCCGGTGAAGCGGACGGCCGAGCAGTCGCGGTCGCTGATCGTCGACGCTGCGGGCCGGGCGTTCGCGACGCGTCCGTACCGGGAGATCACGCTCAAGGACATCGCCGAGGACGCCGGGGTCAGCGCGCCGCTGATCATCAAGTACTTCGGGTCGAAGGAGCAGCTGTTCGACGCGCTCGTCGATTTCCGTGCCGCCGCGGAGATCGTGTTCAGCGGTCCGCTGGACGGTCTCGGTGAGCGGATGGTGTCGATGTTCGCGCGGCCACTCGAGCCGTATAAGCCGCTATCGCTGAACATCCTGTTCATGAGCGGGCCGAGCGAGGAGAGCAGTCGCAAGCTTCGCGCCAACTATTCGGCGCAGATGATCGACGCGCTGGCCGAACGACTGCCCGGGCGGGATGCCCGGTTGCGCGCCGAACTGGTGATGTCGATGCTGACGGGTCTCGCCGTCATGCGTCGCAAGATGATGCAGGAGCACGCGACGGGCACCCCGGAAGAGGTGGTGGCGCACTACGCCCCGCTGGTGCAGGAGTTGCTCGACGGCTGAGGGCGGATTGTCCGGCTTGCGGGGTAAATGGTTGTTCACCTAATGTGGTGAACAACCATTTACCAGCTGTGCAAGGGGTGACGCTTGACGATCTCGTTGCCGCGCCCACTGTCGGCGCTTGCGGATCAGCCGGTCGCACCGCCGGACTCTGCCGGCGGATCGCGTTACCTCTTCCCGATTCTCGCGTTCGCGGGCGTGTTCCAGGCCGTCTTGCAGACGGTCATGGTGCCCCTCCTGCCCAGCATGCCGACGTTCACCGGCGCGAGTCAGACGTCCGTGTCCTGGCTGATCACCACCACCCTCCTGGTCGGCGCGGTCGTCACCCCCATCTTCGGCAGGCTCGCCGACATGTTCGGCAAGAAGCGGATGCTTCTCGTCGCCTTCGTCTTCATGACGCTCGGAGCGTTGATCTGCGCCGTGACGTCCGACATCGCGTTCCTGATCTTCGCGCGGGGACTGCAGGGGGCAGGCGCCGCCGTCATCCCGGTCGGAATCTCGATCCTCCGCGACGAATTGCCGCGGGAGAAGGTCAACGGCGCCATCGCCATGATGAGCTCGACCCTCGGGATCGGCACCGCGCTCGGATTGCCGTTCGCGGCCTCCGTCGCCGAATACTCCAACTGGCACGTCCTCTTCTGGGTCATCGCGGGAATCGGACTCGCCGTCACCACGGCCGCGGTGCTGTTCATCCGCGAGTCCGAGGTGCGGTCGGGTGGGCGGTTCGACGGCGTCGGCGCCGTCGGTCTCACCGCGGCCCTCGTCTGCCTGCTCGTCCCGATCACCCAAGGCAGCTCGTGGGGCTGGGGCAGTCCCGCGGTGCTGGGCATGTTCGCGTCCGCGGTGTTCCTGTTCGCGCTGTGGGGGCATCAGCAGCTGCGCAACCGGAACCCGCTCGTGGACCTGCGGGTGTCGGCGCGACGGTCGGTGCTGCTGCCGCATGTCACGGCGCTGCTCGTCGGGTTCGCGTTCTACGGAAACGCCCTCATCACCACCCAGCTGCTTCAGGCGCCCCGCGGGGACTCCGGCTACGGCCTGACGATTCTCCAGGCCGCGGTGTGTCAGCTGCCGACGAGTCTGTCGATGATCGTCTTCGCGCAGGTCGGGGCCCGGGTGTCCGAACGCTACGGGTCGAAGGTGACGATCCTGTCGGGCGCGATCTGTCTCGTCCTCGGCTACGCGCTGCACACGGTGCCACACAAGGAGTTGTGGATGGTGATCGCCGCGCTCGGGGTCGCGGCCGTCGGCACCGCGCTGGTGTACAGCACGCTGCCGATGCTGATCGTGCGGGCCGTGCCGTCCACGCAGATGGCCGCGGCCAACGGCGTCAACGTGCTGCTGCGGACGATGGGGACCACCATGTGCAGCGCGGTGGTGGCGACGGTCCTGGCGGCGAGCATGGTGGGCGGTGTCGCCTCGGCCGCCGGATTCTCGATCGCCTACGGGGTATGCGCGGTGCTGGCGGTGCTGGTGTTTGCAGTTTCCCTGGCCCTGCCGGGGCACGATCGGATGAAGAAAAGTCCGATCGAGCCTCTTGTGACGTAGATCACTCGCGTGTATCGTCAGTGATGCGGATCGAGGAAATGTACCTGTGAGCAGAGAAAACTCGAGAAGCAGAGATCCGGCCGAGAATGCAGAAGCATTCCCGGCCGAACCCCTGTCTGGGGTCTTTACTCCTCCATCGATTCCGCGATCTGCTTGATGGCGGCCAGCCGGCGGTCCCACTCGGCGCCGATCCGTTCCAGCGTCCGCGCCGTCTTGTTGAGTTCCGCGCCCAGCGCGCGGTAGCGGATCTCGCGGCCCACCTTCACCGACTCCACCAGTCCGCAGGCCTGCAGCGCATTCAGATGCTTCGCGATGGCCTGCCGCGACACCGGAAGCCGGGTGGCGAGCGACGACGCCGACTGGTCGGCCCGCCCGAGTTCGGTGAGGATCTCCCAGCGGGTCTCGTCGGACAGCGCCGCGAACACCGAGGCCAGTTCGGCGTACGTGCCCACCGTCATGCCTTCACGCCGTGCAGGTACGCGACCAGTTCGTCGAGTTCGGCGTGCCAGCCCTGGACGTTGCCCTCGCGGGCCCGCTTCTGGTCGGCCACGTCACGGTCGAGGGTGTCGAATCCGGTCTCGACGACGGTCAGTTCGGTGCCGGACGCGTGCTCGGACAGCGTGAACCGCACCAGGGTGGAGTTGCCGATCACCGGATCGGCGTCCATGTCGGCGGCCCAGCGGAAGCCGAAGGTGTTCGGTTCGTCGACCTCCGTGACGACGGCGCGGGCGGTGCCGTGCTCGTCCCAGGTGAAGGCGGCCTTGCCGCCCACGCTGAGGTCGAGCGACGTGCGCTGCCCGAACCACTGGCTGATCTTGTCGGGATCCGTGATCGCCGCCCACACCGCCGATCTCGGGGCGTTCACGACGACGGTCCGGGTGATGCTGCTCGATGCGTCCATGGTGGTTCACCTTTTTCGACGACGGTTGATGTGCAACTACATGGTTGCACTCTTTTCGTCTTTCTGCAACCCTCTGGTTGCGCTCGGCGCGTGAGTGCCGATGTGTACCCGGATGCGCATCGGCACTCACAGGGGTTATCCACAGGCTGTGGAAAAAATGGTGGGAAGGGGCGGTTCCTGTCGGGGCGGGCCGACACCGTTCCGGGCATGGAACACGACTCATGGCAGGCCCTTCTCGACGCCCAGGACGGCGTCGTCACCGCGGCACAGCTCCGGGCGCACGGCGTCAGTGCGGGCTGCCGGGCGGGAAACGTCAGATGCCGCACGTCGTGGACGGCCCGATTCTGTACGGGGACGTCGATTACAGCCCCACGGGTGTGCCGCTGATCGTCCGGCTCGACGGGCAGCAGTATCACAGCGCGCAACAGTCCCGCTTCCGTGACCGTCGGCGCGACAACGCGGCGGAGCTGGCCGACCGTCCACGGCTGGTCTACGGGTGACGACGCTGTGCCACTCACGTGCCTAGACGCGCAGGCGCTCCCGGCGCAGCTGCGCGACCTCCGGCAGATCGAGCGGCGCGAGTTCGTCGACGCCCAGCGCCCGCTTCAGGAGCAGGTCGGCGAGTTCGGGGTTGCGGGCGAGCGCGGGTCCGTGCATGTACGTGCCGATCACGGAACCCTGGACGACGCCTTCGAGTCCGTCCCCGACGCCGTTGCCGACGCCGTGCGTGACCCGGGCGAGACCGCGGGCGTCGGCGCCGAGTGTGGTACCGCCGCGGTGGTTTTCGAACCCCGTGAGCGGCTGCGTCAACCCATCCATCCGTGGTGTCGTGATCACTTCACCGATGGAACGGGTCGCCTGCGGGGACGTGGTGACGTCGAGCATCGAGACACCGTCGACGCGTTCGCCGCTCGACGTCTCGTACCAGTTGCCGAGCACCTGGATCGCGGCGCAGATCGCCAGGACGGGGGCGCCGCGTTCGGCGGCCTTCTGCAGTCCGGGGTACTTGGCGAGGTGCCGGGTGGCGAGGCGCTGCGCCGAGTCCTCGGCCCCGCCGAGCGTGTACACGTCGAGGGACTCCGGGACCGGGTCGTTCAGCGTGATCTCGACGATCTCCGCCTCGTATCCGCGCATGCGCAGTCGCTGCCGGAGGATCAGGGCGTTGCCGCCGTCGCCGTAGGTGCCCATCACGTCGGGGAGCACCAGGCCGATGCGTACGGTCGAGTCAGGCATTGCGCGCCTCCTTCGCGATGGCGGTGTTCAGGTCGCGGAAGGCGGTGTAGTTGGCGAGCACCTCGACGCGTCCGGGTGGGCAGGACGCGATGGCCCGCAACGGGTTCGGGTCGAGCGTGTGCTCGACGCCGGCGTACGTGAGGCGGACGGCGAGGTCGGTGCCGCGTTCGCCGGCGGCCACCACCTTGACGCCCTCGAAGTGCTCGAACCGCACGTCCCACAGCCAGGACAGGTCCTCGCCGTCGGGAACCTGCCCGTTGACGGCGATCACGAGTCCGTCGACGGTGGGGTCGATCATCGACAGCGCCTCCTGCCAGCCGGCGGGGTTCTTGGCGAGCAGCATGTGCACGGAGTGCGACCCGACCTCGACGGTGCTGTAGCGGCCCGCGACCTCCTGGACGGTGGCTGCCGCGGCGACGGCGTCCTCCGCCTTCGCGCCCATCGCGACCGCCGCGGCGACGGCCTGCGCGGCGTTGCCGCGGTTGGCGCGCCCGGGGAGGGCGAGGGTCATCGGGATCTTCAAACCGTCGGGCCCGTACAGGTTTTCGTCGTCCAGCCACCAGTCGGGGGTCGGGCGTGCGAAGTCGGAACCGGTGCTGCGCCAGTGGGAGCCCTCCCAGACGATGGGTTCGCCGGTGCGCGGACAGCTGGCGGCGTCGCTGGCCCATCCGCCGCCTGCGGCGACCCAGACGACGTTCTTCGCGTCGTAGGCCACCGAGGTGACGAGGACGTCGTCGCAGTTGGCGATCACGACGGCCTCCGGGTGTGCGGCGACGCAGGCGCGGAGTTTGCGTTCGATCATGTTGATCTCGCCGACCCGGTCGAGCTGGTCGCGGCTGAGGTTGAGCAGCACCAGGGCTTCGGGGTTGACGGCGTCGGAGACGTGCGGGACGTGGAGTTCGTCGACCTCGAGGGCGGCGAGGGGCGCGTGGACGCGGGTGCTGAGCGCCGCGACGATGCCGGCGTCCATGTTGGCGCCGTCTGCCTGCGTCGCGACCTCACCGAGGGTGGAGAGCGCCGCCGCGGTCATCCGGGTGGTGGTGGACTTGCCGTTGGTGCCGGTGATCACCGCGGTGCGCCGGCCTGCGCCGAGCTGCTCCATCAGTGTCGGGTCGATCTTCAGGGCGATCAGTCCGCCGATCATCGAGCCCTTGCCCCGGCCCGCCTTCTGTGACGCCCACGAGGCCGCTGCCGCTGCGCGCAGGGCGAGCTTGCCCCGCGTCGTGATCCCAGTTCCAGTACTCACTCCGCGAGTTTTGCACAGGGTCCGGTCAGACGCCGACTCGCGCGGGAGCAGGTGAGTGCGAAAGTGTGCTCGGACGCACTCTGCCACTCACCTGGGTGGCGGCGGCACCGGCGATGACGACGACCCCGCCCATCAGCGACAGCATGCTCGGCTCCTCGTGCAGCACCAGCCAGGATGCCCCGATCCCGACGATCGGAACCAGCAGGGAGAACGGTGCGACCATCCCGGCGGGGTAGCGGCTGAGCAGCGCTGTCCACAGACCCGAGCCCGCGACCGTGCCGAGAATCACGATGTAGGCGAGGCCCGCGAGCGCGAGCGGGCCGGTGCCCTCCAGCGACGACGTCAGGGAGTTCCAGCCCGCGGACGGGCCCTCCACGCCGAACGACAGCGCCAGCATCGGCAGGGGCGGAATGACGCACATCCACAGCATCAGACGCATCGGCTGGTCCGACGCGGCCTTGCGGTTGCCGATGTTGCCCACCGACCACGACAGTCCCGCGAGCAGCGTCAGGGCCACCGGCAGCAGCGCGGCGTGCTGGGCGCGGTCCCAGCCGATGAGGGCCATTCCGGCCATCGCCACCAGCAGTCCGCACACCTGTGCCGGCCGCAGGCGCTCCCGCAGCAGGACCGCGCCGAGGACCACGGTGAACGGTGCGGACGACTGCAGGACCAGCGACGCCAGCCCGGTGGGCATGCCGACGTGCATGGCCCAGAACAGGAAGGCGAACTGGCCGACGCCGAACCCGAGGCCGTACACCAGCAGCCACTTCAGCGGGACCTGGGGCCGGGGAACGAACAGGATCACCGGGATCGCGATGACGAAGAATCGCAGCGCGGCGAAGAAGAACGGCGGGAAGTGATCGAGGCCCGCGCGAATGGCGAGGAAGTTGAGCCCCCACAGGACGACGACGGTGAGTCCGAGCAGCCGGTCGCGGGAGGTCATGCATTCCATCGTGAGGTCCGGAAATGATCAGGACAAGCGCATTAAAGTGCATCATCGATGTAGTTTTGCTACATGGATGCGACCCGGTTGCGCGTGCTGCGCGAACTGGCGGACCGTGGGACGGTGGCGGCGACCGCGCAGGCGTTGTCGATGACGCCGTCGGCGGTGTCGCAGCAGCTCAAGATCCTCTCGCGGGAGGCCGGGGTGACCCTGCTCGAACCCGCCGGACGCCGGCTGCGGCTCACGGATGCCGGTCAGGCACTCGTCGTCCGCGCCGACGACGTCGTGGCCGCCCTGGACCGTGCGACAGCGGAGATGAGCGCCTACCGCGGTTCGCCGCGCGGGCGGGTGCGGGTGGCGCTGTTCCCGTCCGGTGCCGCGCTGCTGCTGCCCGGACTGCTGGACGCGCTCGCGGGCAGTGGGGTGGATCTGCAGGCGCGCGACGAGGACCTGCCCGCCGCCGCGGTGCCCACCCTGCTCGCCGATTACGACGTGGTCCTCACCCATCGCGACGAGCGGGCCCCGGACACGTCCTCGCCGCGGGTGACGGCGGAACGGCTGATGCGCGAACCCATCGACCTCATCCTGCCGCCGGGCCATCCGCTCGCCGGCCAGGATGCGGTCCGCCCGGACCAGTTGGCGGACGAGCGGTGGATCAGTGTGCGCGGTGGGTTCCCCGTCGACGACGTGCTGATGTCGGTGGCCGCCGCGACCGGTGTGCAGCCGCATGTGGTGATGCGCATCAACGACTTCCGTGTCATCGAGGAACTCGTCGCCGGTGGTCACGGCGTTGCCCTGCTGGCCCGCCATGCGGTGACGAACCGCTCGGTGGTCCAGTTGCCGCTCGCGGGGGTGCGGGCGGCCCGCATCTACGAGCTGGCCAGGCGGCCGGCCGCCGACGACGTTCCCGCGGTGGCGACGGTGCTGCAGGCGTTCCGGGACGTCGCGGCGCGGATCGCGGACTGATCGGGCCGGAAACGGACGAAGGCCCGCCGGGTGGGCGGGCCTTCCTGTGGATCGGGAACTCAGCTGCTCAGCGCCTTCGCCTTCAGCGTCTCGTACTCCTGCTGAGTGATGGTGCCTGCATCGAGTAGGGCCTTCGCGTCCGCGATCTGCTCGGCCGAGGACTTGCCTGCCACGGAACGGATGTAGCTGTCCTGGGCCTGCTTCACCTCCTGCGCGGCCGCCATCGACCGCTGGGCCATGCCGTCGCTCTTGACGATGAGGTACACCAGCGCGGTCAACAGGGGGACGAAGAACAGGAAGATGATCCAGATGGCCTTCGCCAAGCCCGACGTCTTATGGTCGCGGAACAGGTCGGTGATGATGGAGAACAACAGGATCAGGTAGGCCACGAAGCCGAAGGTGACGATGATCACCCAGAGAAAGTCCCAGAAAGAGTCCATTGCAGCGCTCCATTCACAGTCGAATTCACTCTGCGCTGACTATCGCACCGGGCCGGGGCACCCGCGTCATCCGAAACAGGTGAAATGCGGCCGGTGCAGACTCCCCACCCGCGGTGGCGGAAACGCCGAACGGCCGCGACACCGGTAGGTGCCGCGGCCGTTCGGGTGGGGACTACTTGCCTGCTTCGACAGCCCGGCGCATGCCGCGCTCGACCGCGCCGATGATGTACGGACGCAGCTCGACGGCCGGGATGACGGCGTCGACGGAGCCGACTCGCTGTGCCCGCTGGATGTTGTGCACGGCCTCGAACTCGGCCGCGACCTCACCGAGCTTCTCGTTGCGCACCGCAGCCTGCTGGGCCGCCAGCTCCACCCGCAGGTGAGCCTGCTGGGCGTCGTTCTGGGCGCCCGCCAGGTTGGCCTCGAGCTCCCGGATCGACGGGTCGGCGGCCACGCGCGAGTTGACCTCGCGGGTGAACACCACGGCCGCGGCGGGGGCGCCACCGAGGACCGACGCGAACGAACCCTCGACCGCCAGCACCTCCATGTTGTCGTTCAGTGCTCCGGAGAACACCACGAACGCGCCACCGTGGTAGCGGGAGACGACGCAGAACACGATCGGGCCGTCGAAGTTGACGATGGCGCGGCCGATCTCGGCGCCGTACTCGAGCTGGATGTGCCGCAGCGAGTCCGGGGAACCGTCGAAGCCGGACAGGTTGGCCAGCACCACGAGCGGACGGCTGCCGCTGGCGGCATTGATCGCCCGGGCCGTCTTCTTCGACGACTGCGGGAACAGTGTTCCCGCAGTCCACTGGTCGGGACCGTTGGCCGGCGACCATCCCTTACGGGCGATGGCCCGCGACTCGATGCCGATGACGCTCACCGGGTAACCGCCGAGGTGCGCGTCGAACACGACGGACGTGTCGGCGTCCGCCATGTCGGCCCACCGCTCCAGCACCGCGTGGTCCTGGTCGACGAGCGAACGCATCACCGTGCGAATGTCGAACGGCTTCTTGCGTTCCGGGTTCGTCTCCGCGGAGAAGATGTCGCCGACCGTGGTGAAGTCGCTGGACGGGTGGATGTGCGGGAAGGACCGCACGTCGCGCCCGATCGGGTCGCTGGTCTGCGCCCGGCGCGGGAAGCGTTCTCCGGCAACGACGTACGCGTGGTCGTAGTGCGCGAACAGGATCTCGCACGCGGCGGGCAGGTTCGGCGCCCAGTACTGCGCCTCACCGTTCGGGCCCATCACGCGGTCGTAACCACCGATGCCGAAGTTGTCCTCGGCCGAGACGCCACCCGAGTAGTCGAGCGAGTTCTTACCGGTGAGCACCATGGCGCTGTCCGGCGTCATGACGAGGATGCCCTTGGTGTGCATCAGCATCGTGGCTTCGGCGTTCCAGTACGGCTGCGCACCGACGTTGATGCCGGCCACGATCACGTTGACCTCGCCACCGTTCTGCGTGAACGTGATGAGGCGACGCAGGCCGCGGGACACCCAGTCCATGTTCTCGGTGCCGCTGTCCATGGAGATCGTCGCGCCGGACGACAGCGCGAACCACTCGACCGGGACACCCAGCTTCTCGGCCAGGTCCACACCGGCGACGAGGCGGGCGCATTCGGCTTCCGCGACGGTGCCGAGGGCCTTCGTCGGGTCACCGAAGAGCGCGACACGGGTCATTCCCTCGGGATGCCGGTCGGTGCGGGCGGTGACCAGACCGACGACGAGGCCGGCCTTGTTCTGACCGTACGGACGCTCGACGGGAACCAACTGGCCCGACTCGTCCAGGTCGTGCTCGACGAAGCTGCCGTCGCGGCCGGTGAGCAGCGGGATCAGCTCGTACGGGTAGACGGTGCCGCGGGCACGTGAGCTGCGGACCTTCTGCGTGTACGCGTCGAGCGGCTGCAGCGGCTCGGTCGGCGGTTCGGTGACCTTGACGACCACGCCTGCACCGGTGCGGTAGGAGAAGCGCAGAGCCTTCTCCCGCGACTCCGTGCCGGGCTCGCCCTGGAGCCGGGCGATCACGGTGATCTCCTCGAGTCCGGCGCCCGCGGTGAGCGGTGCCGCGACCCGGGCGAACGCCTCGAGGTCCTCGACCGGAACATCGATCTTCGGCCACACGTACAGCACGACGCGGTTGGCGTCGAGCTTGCGCTTGCTGCCGCGCGTGGCCTGCGCCCGGCGGATGCCGTCGAGGCACGACTGCAGGACGCGTTCCGCGGCGGGAACACCGATGACCTGGCCGTCCTCGTTGCGGACCGGCGTGATGTCGCGGATCTCGGCGAGCGCGATGAGGCGTTCGTCGGTGGGGTTGTCGCGCGAGACCAGGTTGAACAGGAACGTGTCGGCGACCGCGGGGAGGCGGGTGCCGTCGAAGTTCTTCAGGCGCCACAGGTCGAGTCGCTGGCCGGTGAGCGGGTGCATGTCCCGGATCAGCTTCTCTTCCGCGAGGACACCTGCGTCCGGGCGGTACGTGAACTTGCGGACGTCCACGTCGGTTCCGCCGAAGACGGACACCGTGACCCGGCGGCAGGTCGCGGCCAGCGGCAGCGCCGCCAGCGCCTTCCGCAGGTCCTCGGACATCGTGTTCGGGTCGGCGGGCGGTGCGGTCCACGACAGGTAGAGGTCGAGGACGAGGTTCTCGGGGTTCTCCGAGGCGACGGCACCGATCTCGTCGAGCGCACCGGGCAGTTCGGCGTACTCGGCGACGGCCGACACCAGGTTGAGGCGCTCGCCGAGCAGATCGAAGTTGCCGGTGACGAAACGCCGTCCGTTGCGGTCGAAGGACGTGACGTCCTCGAGCGTGCGGATGTCGTAGTAGCGACGGGTGACGACCTCGAGCAGCGGCCCGACGGTGGTGCTCTTGCGTGCGATCCGCTGCCCGAGGAGTTCGGTCAGCGACTGCGGGGTGGCGACCAGGGCCTCGAGACGTTCCTGGTAGTCGGCGGCGTCGGGACGCTCGGCGAGGTATTCGAGGCTGCCGCGGACACCGTCGTAGACCTGCTCGCGGGCCTTGCGGATCTGCGGCTCGTCGAAGAACCGGAACCGCACGTTGCGGGCGACGTTGCCGATCACCGGGTAACGGACCTGGGTTGCGATGATCAGCCGGTCCAGGACCTCACCGAGTCCGCTGGGTGCGCGGCCGGGAGCGTTCTTTTCGTTCAGCCACCGATCGAGCAGGGCGGCGATGACGGGAACCTGGTTGTCCATGCGTTGCTGCGCGAGAAACAGGCGGTAGACCGCCTCCTCCAGCTCGGCGGTGCGCTCGAGGTCGGTGACGTCGTAGTGACGCAGCGCCCGCGACAGCCGGGTCGTGAACGACTCGGGCAGGCCTTCGAGCTCGACGTCGAGGGTGTGGAGGTAGGTGTGGAAGTGCTCGCGCGGGCTGTGGACGCGCTCGTCACCGTCCTCCTCGTCGGCGGTCGGACGGTTACGTCCGATCTCGCAGATGTCCGCGAACGTGTTCAGCAGGGCGAGCTCCGCCTGCACGAGATCCGGGTCGCCGGCGATCTCGGCGCGCAGCTTCTCGTACTCGGCGAGGAGCACACCGGCCCGCTTCGCGCTGACGTCGTAACCGGTGAGCAGTGCGGCGAGTGCGTCGATCTGCTCGAGGGCGTCGGCCCGGGTGTTCCCGTGCGAAGCGGGAGCACCGAGATCGAACTCGACGCGCGGCGACTTCGGAGCGGTGGACTCCTCGGAGCTCTCCTCGACGCGCAGCAGTGCCGTTCCGGCGTCGACCTGGGAGTTGACCATGGCGAGAACTTCCCGCACCCGGCCTGCGACGGGGGCGCGGACCGCGGTCTCCATCTTCATGCTCTCGAGGACGACCAGCGTGGCGCCGACCTCGACCTCGTCGCCGACGGACACGGGCACCGCGACCACGACTGCGGGAGCCGGTGCGCGGACGACGCCGGCCTCGTCCTGGCTGATCTGGTGGCTGATGCCGTCGACCTCGACGAGGTACTGGGCGCGGCCTGCGACCGAGACGACGTGGTGGCGGCGGTCGCCGATCACCAGGCGGCTCTCGAACTCGCTGAGGCGGTCGACCTCGACCTCGGTCTCGGGGGCGTCCCCGTCGACGCGGTAGCTGTGGGCGCCGACCTGCGTGACGGTGAGTCCGTAGGCCTGGCCCTGGTAGCTGAGCTCCACCTTGCGGCCGATGGCGTGGCCGGCGCGGGGGCGTCCACCGCGAGCGGACGACAGGAACGCCTCACGCTCGAGCTTCTCCTCGGCGTCGTAGACGTCGATGGCGGCGGCGATCAGGGCGACGTCCGCGGTCCGGGACGGGACGTTGGAGGTGCCTGCGTCGGTGCGGTCCAGCCAGCCGGTGTCCGCGGACGCGGAGATGACTTCTTCGCGGTCCAGCAGGTCCAGCAGGAACGACTTGGTGGTGGTGCCGCCCTGCAGCACGACCGTGGTCTCGCGGAGCGCGGTGCGCAGACGCGCCAGCGCCTCGGAGCGGTCGCGACCCCAGGCGATGACCTTGGCGACCATCGAGTCGTAGTCGGGCGGGATGACGTCGCCCTGGGCGATGCCGGTGTCGACGCGGAGACCGCTGCCGAGCGGGAACTTGAGCAGCTGCACGGCGCCGGGCGCGGGAGCGAAGCCGTTGGCGGCGTCCTCCGCGTTGAGGCGGGCCTCGACGGCGTGACCGAACTCGGGCGGGCAGTCGCCGACCAGCGGCTCACCGCTGGCGACGAGGATCTGCAGCTTCACCAGGTCGATGCCCGTGGTGGCCTCGGTGATGGGGTGCTCGACCTGCAGGCGGGTGTTGACCTCGAGGAACGTGAACGTCTTCTGCTCGGGCTGGTACAGGTACTCGACCGTGCCGGCGCCGCGGTAGCCGGCGGCGCGCACGAGCTCGGCGGAGACGGTGCGCAGATGGTTCGCCTGCTCGGTGGTGAGGAGCGGCGAGCTGGACTCCTCGATGACCTTCTGGTTCTTGCGCTGGATGGAGCAGTCGCGCACACCGGGAGCCCAGACGTTGCCGAAGTTGTCGGCAATCACCTGTACCTCGACGTGGCGTGCGTCGGTAACCAGTCGTTCGATGAACACGACGGGGTCGCCGAAGGACCGCTGGGCCTCACCCTGGGTGCGCTCGAGCGCGAGTTCGAGTTCGTCCTCCGACCACACCTTGCGGATACCGCGGCCACCGCCACCGGAGCGGGCCTTGATGATGAGCGGGTAGCCGATGGCCTGGGCGTGACGGCGGGCGTCGGCGCGGGTGGCGACGGGGCCGCCGCTCCACGGCGCGACCGGGACCTCCACCTTCTCGGCGAGGAGCTTGGCCTCCACCTTGTCGCCCAGCAGGCGCATCGATTCGGCGGGCGGGCCGATGAACGTGATGCCGAGCTGCTCGCAGACCTCGACGAACGCGGGATCCTCGGCGACGAAGCCCCAGCCGACCCACACGGCGTCGGCCTTGCTCTCGCGCAGCGCGCGGGCCAGTTCGGCGTGATCGAGGTAGGCGGTGCCGGTCTTGACTGTGCGCAAGCACACACCCTCGTCGGCCTGCCGAACGAACATCGCGCGGCGTTCCGCCTCGGTGTGCAGTGCGATCGTGCGGATGCCGTAGTTGTGCTCGGCGTTCAGTTCGCGCACCGCACGAATCAGGCGGACTGCCGCCTCGCCGCGGTTGACTATCGCTATTCGCTTGAACATCTGTTATCGCTCCGTTTCCGTAAAACTCATTGATCCGCAGAGTGTTTCGATGGCCAAGGCCATGTCCGCCGAGGACTGGGTGCCGCCTTCGCGGACACGTGCACCCCTGCACAACCCACTTGACTACCTCCAGGGGCGCCCCGAACGCGATCGTCGGACCTGCGCCATTGCGGGACCGATGCTCGGGGAATGCGAGCATAACGTCGAAAATATGTACCCGCGCGTAACTTCTGCGAGGCCCCGATCTGCTTGTCAAGCGTTCAATGACTTGCGTGTCGACCCTACGGCGGAGTAATGAGGCCGGAATTTCGCCGAACTGGGCGTCCTCCGGAGAGGTATCTGCAACCCGTTGTCACAGAGTCGTTTTCGTCCGGTTCCTCGAGAAGCCCTCGGGGAAGGGAACTTTCACGCGGAAGTTACTGGCGGTTCACCTTCGGGTCGGCGCCTGCGGGTTCGGTCGCGTGCGCCACCGCGCCCCGCACGCCGACATGTGCCTCGCGGTGCATCCGGTCGACCATGTGCGGATAGTGCAGTTCGAACGCGGGACGCTCGGAGCGGATGCGCGGCAGTTCGGTGAAGTTGTGCCGCGGCGGCGGGCACGTCGTCGCCCACTCCAGGGAGTTGCCGAACCCCCACGGATCGTCCACAGTGACCACCTCGCCGTACCGGTAGCTCTTGAAGACGTTCCAGACGAACGGCACGGTCGACGCGCCCAGGACGAACGCGAACACCGTGGAGACCGAGTTGAGGACGGTGAAGCCGTCCGAGGGCAGGTAGTCGGCGTAGCGGCGCGGCATCCCCTCGGCGCCGAGCCAGTGCTGGACGAGGAACGTGCCGTGGAAACCGGTGAACGTGGTCCAGAAATGCCATTTGCCGAGACGCTCGTCGAGCATGCGTCCGGTCATCTTCGGGAACCAGAAGTAGATGCCGGCGTACGTGGCGAACACGATCGTCCCGAACAGCACGTAGTGGAAGTGGGCGATCACGAAGTAGCTGTCGGTGACGTGGAAGTCCAGCGGCGGGCTCGCGAGGATGACGCCGGTGAGACCGCCGAAGATGAACGTGATGAGGAAGCCGAGCGAGAACAGCATGGGGGTCTCGAACGTCAGCTGCCCTTTCCACATGGTGCCGATCCAGTTGAAGATCTTCACCCCGGTGGGCACCGCGATGAGGAACGTCATGAACGAGAAGAACGGCAACAGCACCGCGCCCGTCGCGTACATGTGGTGCGCCCACACGGCGATCGACAGGGCCGCGATGGCGATCGTCGCGTAGACGAGCCCGCTGTACCCGAAGAGCGGCTTGCGGCTGAAGACCGGGAAGATCTCCGACACGATGCCGAAGAACGGTAGCGCGACGATGTACACCTCCGGATGGCCGAAGAACCAGAACAGGTGCTGCCACAGCAGCACGCCGCCGGTGGCCGGGTCGTACAGATTGCCGCCCAGGTGGCGGTCGACGAACAGCCCCATCAGCGCTGCGGTGAGGATCGGGAACGCCACCAGGATCAGGATGCTGGTGATGAAGATGTTCCACGTGAAGATCGGCATCCGGAACATGATCATGCCCGGGGCTCGCAGGCAGATGACGGTGGTGATCATGTTGACCCCGCCGAGGATGGTGCCGAGACCGGACAACGCAAGCCCCATGATCCACAGATCGGCGCCGACACCCGGCGCATGCAGCGCGCTCGTCAGCGGCGAGTACGCCGTCCAGCCGAAGTCCGCGGCACCGCCGGGGGTGACGAAACCCGCGATCGCGATGGTGCCGCCGAACAGGAACGCCCAGTAGCTGAACGCGTTGAGTCGCGGAAACGCGACGTCGGGGGCACCGATCTGCAGCGGCAGGATGTAGTTGGCGAACCCGAACACGATCGGCGTCGCGTACAGCAGCAGCATGATCGTGCCGTGCATCGTGAACAGCTGGTTGAACTGCTCGTTCGACAAGAACTGCATACCCGGAACGGCGAGCTCGCCGCGGATCAGCAGGGCCATCAGACCGCCGGCCATGAAGAAGACGAACGACGTGATCAAGTACAGAATCCCCAGGTCCTTGGGATCCGTCGTCGTGATCATCTTGTAGAAGAAGCTGCCCTTGGGGCGATGCCGGGCCGGAAACGGACGGACCGGACGATGCTGTTGAAATGCCAGATTCACGACGCCCCCCGAAGGGTCCGAGGCGGTTCGGGTCCGGTGTGGACTCCGTTACCAGGGTAGTCACCCGACGGCCGGAGGGAGTCGCTTTCCGGGGCCGGAAACGACGCTGCCGCAGGTGCGCGTGGTGCGCGCCTGCGGCAGCGAGGGTCGGGAAGCGGTCAGTGCGCGCGGTTGACCGCCGACACGACGGCGCGCAACGACGCGGTGGTGATCGACGTCGCGATGCCGACACCCCAGACCACGGTGTTCCGTCCGTCGGGAGCGGTCACCGCGCACTCGACGTACGCGGCCGCCTGGGCGTCGTCACCGGCCGACATGGCGTGCTCGGAGTAGTCGAGAACCCGCACGTCGAAGTCGATCGTGGCGAGCGCGTCGACGAACGCGGCGAGCGGGCCGTTGCCCGAACCCGAGATCTCGTGCTCCTTGCCGTCGACCTTCACGGTCGCGGTGATGGAGTCGGTGCCGCCGTCCTCCTCGGACGCCGTGACCTTCTGCTTCATCCGCTCGAGCGGCGTGATCGGAGCCAGGTACTCCTCGTGGAAGACGTCCCACATCTCCTTGGGCGACACCTCGCCGCCCTCACCGTCGGTGATCCGCTGGACGGCCTGCGAGAACTCGATCTGCAGGCGACGCGGCAGCACCAGCCCGTGATCGGCCTTCATGATGTACGCGACGCCGCCCTTGCCGGACTGCGAGTTGACGCGGATCACGGCCTCGTACGTGCGGCCCACGTCCTTGGGGTCGATCGGCAGGTAGGGAACCGCCCACAGGATGTCGTCGACGTCCGCGTCCTGTGAGTCGGCGTCGAACTTCATGGCGTCGAGACCCTTGTTGATCGCGTCCTGGTGGCTGCCGGAGAACGCGGTGTACACGAGGTCGCCGCCGTACGGGTGACGCTCGTGGACGGGCAGCTGGTTGCAGTACTCGACGGTGCGGCGGATCTCGTCGATGTTCGAGAAGTCGATCTGCGGGTCGACGCCCCTGGTGAACATGTTGAGTCCGAGCGTGACCAGGCAGACGTTGCCGGTGCGCTCACCGTTGCCGAAGAGGCAGCCCTCGATGCGGTCGGCGCCGGCCTGGTAGCCCAGCTCGGCGGCGGCCACGCCGGTGCCGCGGTCGTTGTGGGGGTGCAGCGACAGGATCACCGAGTCGCGGCGGGCCAGGTTGCGGTGCATCCACTCGATGGAGTCGGCGTACACGTTGGGCGTCGCCATCTCGACGGTGGCGGGCAGGTTCAGGATCACCGGGTTCTCCGGCGTCGGCTGCAGCACCTCGGTGACGGCGTCGCACACCTCCTTGGCGTACTCGAGTTCCGTGCCGGTGTACGACTCGGGGGAGTACTCCCAGCGCCACTGCGTGTCGGGGTACTGCTTCGCCTCTTCGAGGGCCAGGGTCGCCGCGTCGGTCGCGATCTTCTTGATCACGTCACGCTCGGCCTTGAACACCACCCGGCGCTGCAGGATGGACGTCGAGTTGTAGAAGTGGACGATCACCTTGTTCGCGCCCTCACAGGCCTCGAACGTGCGCTTGATCAGTTCCGGCCGGGACTGCGTGAGTACCTGGATGGTGACGTCGTCCGGAATCGCGCCGTCTTCGATGATCTCGCGGACGAAGTCGAAGTCCGTCTGGCTCGCCGACGGGAAGCCGACCTCGATCTCCTTGTAGCCCATCCGCACCAGCAGTTCGAACATGCGGCGCTTGCGGGCGGGGCTCATCGGGTCGATCAGCGCCTGGTTGCCGTCACGGAGGTCGACAGCGCACCACTGCGGCGCGCGGTCGATGACCTTGTCGGGCCACGAGCGGTCCGGCAGCGACACCGGCTCCACTTCCTCGGAGAAGGAGCGGTAGCGGAACGTCGGCATCGACGAATTCTTCTGCGTGTTCCACTCCGGCTGATCGGAGGGAGCAGGCTTGGAAGGCGGCGTGATAGTGCGCGTTCCGGAGGTAAAGGCGTCAGCGGGGGACATGGGATTGATCTCCAGATTCGATGTGGACTTTCTGAGTCCAACGGCTGTGTCGACCGGCGCACGAGAAACCCCGCGACGGGAAGCCAGTCTGGATCAGACCCCGTCGCGGCAACCAAGGAGGAGTGCGCGCTGCATACTCAGCACTGTACTCCGGGCACCATCGTTCGCGTGCCGGGGTTCGAAGTCCGAGTGAGGAGACAGCGGTGGGCCGCAGCACGACGGTGGTATCACCGCTGGTGGCCGCACTTTTTGCGGTACTGCTCGCGTCGTGTGCCGGGGTAGTCGAGGGGGCGCCGAGCGTGGCGGGGGTCGGCGAGCCGATCTACGGCCTGCCGGTCAGCGACCACAGCCGCGTCGAGTTGGCCGCCGCCGCCGCGGCCCGCGACATCGCCCCGTGCTCACTGCTCGACGAAAATCTGGTCGCCTCGCTCGGGCAAGTCACCGCGTTCGGTCCCGTCGGCGATCTGTCGACGTGCCACGCCGAGTTGGTGCCTCCCCGCGGCACGCCCGCCAACCCCGTCTGGGTCGAGGTGACGGTGGGCGAACGCGAACCCACGGAAGAAACCGGTGCGGGCGAGGCGACGGCGGGAATCGAGGTGCGTCCCGCGGTCGGAGCACTCCCGGGCACGTGCACCCTCTACTTCTCGCTGCCCCCGGTTGCGGGAGTGCCGGCGGACGACGCCACCGCTCCGGGGCGATGGGGGCACGTCTCGTACCTCGACGGGGCGGGCGGAACGGGTGACTCCGCCGCCGGCGACGACTGCGCGGAGGCCCGTACCGTGCTCGGATCGATCACCGGCAGGCTGCGCACCCCGGTGCCGTTGCGCTCGGAAATCCCTCTCGCGCAGCAGGATCCGTGCCGGGTGGTCGAGAAGATGTCCGGACGGGGCGTCGAGACGTTCACCCCGGGCAGCCGTCCCTACGAGTGTCTCCTCACTCTCCGCGGCGGCGACGCGGCGTCCGTGCAACTGGCCCTGTCGCCCGAACCGTCGCAGACCGGCGGCCCCGAAGCGGTCGAACTCGACGGCAAGACGTTCACGTACTTCCGGGACACACGCGAATGCCACTACTACTTCTACCCGGGTGCGGTGTTCGACACGAACCTGCCGTCGAGTCCGGTGAGCGAACGGGACAAACGCACGAATCGACTGACGGCGTCCGTGGCGGCGTCCGCGCCTAGCTGCGACGACGCGGAAACGCTGGTGCTCGCTGCGGCCGAAATGTTCGACTACTGACATGAACACACAGGTCGATGTCGCCCGGGCCTACCTGGACGCGTTGCTCAGCCACGACGGCAACTCGGTGCCGATCGAGCCGCGCGCCGTGCGCTACGAGGTGGGGCTGAAGACGGCGTTCTCCGGAAATCACCTGCGCCGAAGCCTGTCCGGCGGCCCTCAGTACCGGGTGATCCGGGCGATCCGCGACTGTGTGTGGACGGTCGACGGCGACGACGTCACCGTCGACTACCTCCTCGACGCCGGACTGTTCGGCCGCACCCTCGTGACGGTCCGGGTGGTCGAGACGTTCCGGATCCCGCAGGACGACCTGCGTATCCACCGCATCGACGCGAAGATCCGGCGCCCCTGAGTGGGACGCCGGACCGTCTGTCGCGCACTGTCTTCCGCACGTGAGTGGCATTGTGTGCCCGGGCACGCTTTGCCACTCACGTGGGGTCAGTCGAGCGTTTCGTGCGCCGCGGGAACGGAACCCAGGCGGCCGGCCTGGAAGTCCTCGAACGCCTGCAGCACCTCGGCCTTGGTGTTCATGACGAACGGTCCGGCCATCGCGACCGGCTCGCGGATCGGCTTGCCGCCGAGGAGGAACACCTCGAACGCCTTGGTCCGCGAATCCTGGGTGTCGGCCGCGGCGATCGTCAGCGTGTCACCGCGTCCGTAGACAGCCGTCTGCCCCATGTGGATCGGACGACGCTCCGAACCGACGAGCCCCTCACCCGCGAGGACGTAGGCGAGCGCGTTGAACTCGGGGTTCCACGGCAGCGTCAGGCTCGCACCCGGTGCGATCGTCGCGTGGACGAGACTGATCGGCGTGTACGTGGAACCGGGACCGTGGTGTCCGTCCACGTCACCGGCGATCACGCGAACGAGCGCGCCGCCGTCCGGCGAGGACAGCAGGGCCACCTTCTGGCCGGTGATGTCCTGGTATCGGGGTGCGGCCATCTTGTTGTCGCGCGGCAGGTTCACCCACAACTGGACGCCGTGGAACAGGCCACCGCTCATCACCAGGTGCTCGGGCGGGGTCTCGATGTGCAGGATGCCGCCACCCGCGGTCATCCACTGGGTGTCGCCGCCGCCGATGGTCCCGCCGCCGCCGTTGGAATCCTGGTGCTCCATGATGCCGTCGATCATGTAGGTGACGGTCTCGAAGCCGCGGTGCGGATGCCACGGTGTGCCCTTGGGTTCACCGGGTGCGTAGTCGACCTCACCCATCTGGTCCATGTGGATGAACGGGTCGAGGGCGGGCAGGTCGATGCCCGCGAACGCGCGGCGCACCGGGAAGCCTTCGCCCTCGTATCCGACGGGTGCGGTGGTGAGCGAGCGGACCGGGCGGTCGACGGCGCCGGGAGCGGGTGCGTCGATACGCGGCAGGGCAAGGATGTTGTCGACCGTCACGGCAGGCATGGGGTGTCTCCTCGTACTCAGGTAATTGATTGTTCAACTACTTCATGGTGTGTAACACCGGCTGCGTCCAGGTATTCCCCAGGCAGCGGCTCCGCCGCCCGTGCGCGGTTGACGAGTGCAGAGACTCGTTAACCGCGCACGGGCGCGAAGCGCCTACTACTAGTTGAGGACGTTCTCGTGATCGGGGCAGTACCGCGTGATCGCACCGATGATGTACGGGTAGACGCCGTCGTTGGTGAGCATCGGCGTCCACTCCTCACGCACCTGATCGAGGGGCTTGCCCGCGTCGAGGGCGGTGCAGATCTCCCCGGCCTGATGGACCGCCAGGTCGTCGTCGGTGACGGTCTGATTGTTCGCGCGCAGGTAGGCCAGGTAGTCGGCGGCCGTCTGCGGGTCGTCGGCGACCGAGAACACGCGGCTGCCAGGGGCGGTGGCGGCGGTCGTCCTCGCCGCCACGGAAGCCGAGGCGGACGTCGTCTCGGAGGCGGCGGTGTCGCTGTCGCCACCGCAGGCGGTGAGGATTGCCGCGGAGCAGACGGTGAGGGCGGTCAGAGCAAGGGTGCGGCGCATGGGGCGTGTGATTCCTTTCGAGGCCTGTGACGGCGACGATCGTATCGCCTGCGGGGCCGGTGTTCCCGGCGGCGATCACCCGCACTGTTTCGGGTCAGAGTCCGCGATCGATGAGATCGAGGATCTCCTCACTCGTCGCGGCGTGAATCTTGTCGACCGCGGCCGCATGCGCATCGTCGGACGTGCCGACCTCGGCCAACAGGCTTCCGAGACGCTGTGCGATGGCGGACCGCGCCTCGCTGTCCTCGCCGAGTTCGGCGATGGTCGCACGAAGCCGGTCGACGTCGGCCAGAGCGACGGACATCGGGTCCGGGACGAGTTCGGAGCGCAGGAACTCGGCGACGGCACGCGGACTCGGGTGGTCGAACACCATGGTCGGCGGCAACCGCAGACCCGTGGCGGCGCCGAGATGATTGCGGAGCGCAACGGCCGCCAGCGAATCGAAGCCGAGTTCCTTGAACGCCTGGTCGGGGTCCACCGAGTCCGACGCGTCGTAGCCGAGCACCGTGGCCGCCCCGCCGCGCACCAGATCGAGCATCAGGTGCCGCTGTTCGGGGATCGACCGGTCGGCGAGGCGCTGCGCCCAATCCGACGGCCCGGACCCGCTCGCTCCGGTCACGACCGCGTCCGACCCCGCGGCGTGCGGGCGCGATTCCCGGATCAGGCCACGCAGCGGGGCGGGAACGTACGGTGCGGCCGAACCGGAGTGGTCGAACCGTGCGGCCGCGACCGTGGGTGCACCGGCGGCCAGCGCGCTGTCGAGGAGGGCCAGGCCGTCGGCCGCGGGCATGGGAATCATTCCGCTGAGGCGGGCGCGGGCGAGGTCGATCGCGCCGAGGTTGTCGGTCATGGCGCTCGGTGTCGCCCACATGCCCCACGCGATCGAGAGCCCGGGCAGCCCGAGGGCGTGGCGGTGATGGGCGAGGGCGTCGAGGAACATGTTCGCGGCCGCGTAGTTCGCCTGCCCGGGGGCCCCGAGGATGCCGGCGAGCGACGAGAACATAACGAACGCCCGCACGTCGCTGTTCGCGGTCAGCAGGTGCAGGTTCCAGGCCGCGTCGACCTTCGGGCGTAGGACCGCGTCGAGCCGCTCGGGGGTGAGTGACGCGAGGGTGCCGTCGTCGATCACGCCGGCTGCGTGGATCACCGCCGTGAGTGGGTGTTCGGGCGGTACCCCGGCCAGCAGCGCGGCGACCGCCGACGCGTCCGACGTATCGCAGGCAACGATGCTCACCTCGGCGCCCAGACCGCTCAGTTCGCTGCGCAGCCGGTCGCTGCCCTCGGCGTCGGGTCCGCGCCGGCTGGTCAGCAGCACGTGCCGTGCTCCGTGCTCGGTCACGAGGTGCCGGGCTACGAGAGATCCCACCGTGCCGGTGCCGCCGGTGACGAGGACGGTGCCGTCCGGATCGAACGGTGTCGGTTCGTCGACGGCGGGCATGCGCCGCAACCGCGGTGCGCGCAAGGTGCCGTTCCGGACCGCCAATTGCGGTTCCCCGCTCGCCAGCGCCGACGTGACCGCGGTCTCGGCGTCGGATTCGTCGTCGAGGTCGATCAGCACGAACCGGTCCGGGTTCTCGTTCTGTGCGGAGCCGACGAGACCCCACACGGCCGCGGCCGCGAGGTCGGGACGGGTGTCGTGGTCCTCCCCGTCGTCGGTGACCATGGCGTTGCGCGTCACGATCACGAGCGGGCTGTCGGCGACGGCCTCGTCGTCGAGCCACTCCTGGAGCAGCCGCAGTACCCGAGCGCACAGGTCGTGGGCCGCGTCCGGACCGTGGTCGCCCTCGGTTGCACAGCCGACCAGCACCGTCCACGGACGCAGATCGTCGTCGTCCGGCCGGGACTGCATCGCGGTCCGCAACGTCTCGAGGTCGGGGTAACCCGGGAACGTCGAACCGACACCCGGGTCGCCGAACCCCTCGGCGTCGAGGACGACCGCCGGTCCGAGGGGCCGTTCGGACGAGGCCACCTCCACCGGGATCCAGGCCGCCCGGTGCAGTCGCAGGGACGGCGACCGGCCTGCGTCCTGCCCGTCGACCGCCCTCTGCGCCACCCGCAGCGCATCGACGGTCAGCACCGGCTCACCCGCGGGGTCGACGGCGGCAACGCGGTACCGCCCGTCCGGGCCGGGGGTGAACCGGGCGGTCATCGCCTCCGCGCCGACGGTGTGCAGACGGATCCCCGACCAGGTCACCGGCCAGCCGTCCCACCCGAGGAGGGGCTCGATCGCCGCCTGCAGCAGTTCCGGATGAATGCCGAATCCAGTCGTGTCGGTGCCGTCGTCGAGACGCACCTCGGTCTCGGTGTCGCCCGGGTCCTGCTGCGGCACGGCGGCGACGGGGCCGACGACGTCGTCGATCGTCGCCGAAGCGTTCCGAACCCAGCTGTCCGGGCCGTCGAGGTCACCCGACTTCGACGAGATCGTGACGGTGCGAGCGCCGTCGGTGCCGGGCGGCGACACCAGTACTCGAATCGAGGCCAGTCCCGACGGCGGGAGGACGAGCGGATGGTCCAGCGTCAGTTCGTCGATGTGGTCGAGACCGACGTGGTGGGCCGCGTGCAGGGCGAGTTCGACCGGCACCGCCGGCAGCAGCGTCTTCGCTGCGCCGGCCGCCGGCTGGTCGCCGTCGTCGATCGTCGGTGGCACGAGCCATGGATCCCGGTGCAGCGACAGCTGTCCGGTGAACAGGGTCGCGTCGTCGTCGAGGGTCACCGCGGCACCGAGCAGCGGATGGTCGGCCGGGGTCAGACCCAGCTCGGTCGGATCGCCGGTGTGGCGGGTGGCCGCCGTCGGCCAGTAGGAACGGCGCTGGAATGCATAGGTGGGCAAGGCCACGCGGCGGCGACCGGGCAGTACCCGATCCCAGTCGATCGTTGCGCCCTGCACGTAGGCGGCGGCGACCGCCTCGATGATCCCGTGTGTTTCGTCTCCGCGCCCGGGCAGCGTGGCGATCGTGTTCGGGACGACCTCGGCGGCCAGTGCCGCCAGCGCCGCGCCCGGGCCGACTTCGACGAGGCGGGTGACGCCGAGTTCGTCGAGGGAGCAGACGCCGTCGTGGAAACGCACCGCGTGCCGGATGTGCCGGGTCCAGTACTCCGGGGACATGAGTTCGTCGGCGGTGGCGACGCGTCCGGTGACATTGGAGACGACCGGAATCTTCGGCGGCTGCGCCGTCAGCCTCGCCACCACGGCGGCGAACTGGTCGAGGATGGGGTCCATCAGGGTCGAATGGAAGGCCCGCTCGACCCGCAGGCTCGTGGTCTTCAGTCCGGCGGCGGACAGTTCGGACGCGACGGCGTGCACGTCGCGTTCGCTGCCGGCGAGGACGACGGATTCGGCGCCGTTGACGGCCGCGAGATCGACGCGGCCGTCGATCCGCGGCAGGATGTCCTCCTCGCGTGCCCGTACGGCGATCATCAGCCCGGGTTTGGTCGACTGCATCAACCGTCCACGGTCACCCACCAGGGCGGCGGCATCGGGCAGGCTGAACACCCCCGCGACGTGGGCCGCGGTGATCTCGCCGATCGAATGGCCGATCAGGTAGTCGGGGGTGATGCCCCAGTCCCGCAGCAGCCGATAGAGCGCGACCTCGACGGCGAACAGTGCCGGCTGGGTGTACTCGGTGCTGTCGAGCGTCGCGCCGCCACCGTCGGACTCGTCCCAGATGACCTGCCGTACCGGGGTTTCCACGTGTTCGTCGAGTGCGGAGCAGACCTCGTCCAGTGCCCGTGCGAACACCGGGTAGGCCTCGTAGAGGCCGCGGCCCATCCCGATGCGTTGCGCACCCTGGCCGGTGAACATGAAGGCCGTCTTGCCGCGGGCGCTCGTCCCGGTGACGACGTTGCCGCCGGGGCGCCCCGTGACGATGCGGGCGAGGCCGTCGCGCAGGTCGGCGAATGTTTCTCCGATCACCGCGGCGCGGTGGGTGAAACCGGATCGGGTGGTGGCCAGCGAGTAGGCGAGGTCGGCCGGATCCGGGAGTTCGGACTCGTTCGTGTCGAGGAACTCCGCCAGCCGGGTGGCCTGCGCCCGCAGCGCGTCCCCGGTCTTTCCGGAGATCACCCAGACCAGCGGCGACGTCGACGGAGAGACCTCCGGTGCCGCGTCCTCCGGCGGTTGTTCGAGGATCATGTGCGAGTTGGTGCCGCTGATACCGAACGACGAGACGGCCGCCCGCCGGGGCCGTCCGGTCTCCGGCCAGGCAACCGATTCGGCGAGCAGTGAGACCTCGCCCGCGGTCCAGTCGACGTGCCGGGTGGGGACGTCGCCGTGCAGGCTCGGGGGCAGGATCCCGTGCCGCATCGCCATCACCATCTTGATCACGCCTGCGACGCCCGCCGCCGCCTGGGAGTGGCCGATGTTCGACTTGACGGAACCGAGCCACAGCGGCCGGCCGTCCCGGCCCTGCCCGTACGCCGCCAGCAGTGCCTGCGCCTCGATCGGGTCGCCGAGCGTGGTGCCGGTGCCGTGCGCCTCCACGGCGTCGATGTCTGTGGGGCCGAGCGAGGCGTCGGCCAGCGCCTGGCGGATGACCCGTTCCTGGGACGGCCCGTTCGGGGCGGTCAGTCCGTTGGAGGCCCCGTCCTGGTTGACCGCCGATCCGCGGATGATCGCCAGCACCCGGTGGCCGTTGCGCCGGGCGTCGCTGAGCCGCTCCAGCACCACCATTCCCGCGCCCTCGCTGAGCCCGGTGCCGTCGGCCCGGTCGGAGAACGGCTTGCAGCGTCCGTCCGAGGCGAGGCCTCGCTGGCGGCTGAACTCGATCAGCACACCGGGTGTGGCCATCACCGTCGCCCCGCCGGCCAGCGCCAGCGCGCATTCCCCGTCGCGGAGAGCCCGCGCCGCCAGATGCATGGCCACCAGCGACGACGAGCAGGCCGTGTCCACGGTGACCGCGGGACCGGTGAAGCCGAGGGAGTAGGAGATTCGGCCGGACGCCACACTGTTGCTCGTCCCGGTCATCAGATAGCCCTCGGCGTCGACGTTGCGCTGAGTCATCAGGTGGAAGCCGTAGTCGCCGCCCATCAGCCCGACGTACACGCCGGTGTCGGTGAGGCCGGGCGCGGTCGGCCGGATTCCGGCCTGTTCCAAGGCTTCCCAGGCGCTCTCGAGGAGCAGCCGGTGCTGCGGGTCCATCGCGATCGCCTCGCGCGGGCTGATCCCGAAGAAGGCGGCATCGAATTCGTCTGCGTCGTAGAGGAACCCGCCCTCCTTCATGTACGTGGTGCCGGCCCGGTTCGGGTCGGGGTCGTACACCTCGTCGAGATTCCAGCCCCGGTTGTGGGGGTACGCGCCCACGGCGTTGCGGCCGTCGTGGACGAGCCGCCACAGGTCCTCCGGGCAGTACACCTTGCCCGGGTAACGGCAGGCCATTCCCACAATCACGATCGGGTCGTCGTCCCTGCGGGCACGTGTCGGCCCGGCCGGCTGCGGAGCCGCATCGTCCCCGAGCAGGCGCGCCACCAGCTCCTGGGTCAGCGCGTCCGCGGTGGGGTGGTCGAACACCACCGTCGCGGCCAGTCGCACGCCGGTGGCGGTCGCCAGCTGATTGCGCAGTTGCACGGCGGTCAGCGAGTCGAAACCGAGTTGTTTGAAGGCACGTTCCGGGTCGATCGCCTCCTTGCCTTCGTGACCCAGCACAGCCGCCACGTGGGTGGTGACGATGTCGAGCACCCGGTTGTGCCGCTCCCCGGGATCCAGCGCCCGCAACTCCTCGGCCAGGCCGGTCGGGGAATCGGCCGCCGCGGCACGGCGACGACGGACGCCGAGCACCCGGCGCAGGATCGGCGGCAGCGACTCGCCCTCGGATCGAGAGGCCCTCGTCGAGAGCCGTATCGGCACGATCAACGGACGGTTCACGGCGAGAGCAGCGTCGAACAGGGCCAGACCCGACTCCGGGCTGATGGTGTCGATGCCGCTGCGCTGCAACCGATCGAGGTCGGCCGCATTCAGATGGGACGTCATGCCGCTGGGCCGGTCCCACAGTCCCCAGGCCATCGACGTCGCGGGCAGCCCGCGGGCACGGCGGTGCTGCGCGAGTGCGTCGAGGAAGACGTTCGCCGCCGCATAGTTCGCCTGGCCTGCGCCGCCGAGCACCCCCGCCGCCGAGGAGAACAGCACGAACGCCGATACGTCGCGGTCCCGGGTGAGTTCGTGCAGATGCCAGGCGCCGTCCACCTTGGGACGAAGGACGGCGTGCAACTGGTCCTCGGTCAGGGTGGCGGCGGTGGCGTCCTCGAGCACCCCGGCGGCGTGGATCACGCCGGACAGGTCGGGAATGCCGGCAAGGAGAGCGGCGACCGCGGCGCGGTCGGCCACGTCGCAGGCGACAGCGCTGACCTCCGCCTCCGACTCGGCGAACTCGGCACGCAGTTCGGCCGCGCTCTCGGCATCGAGTGCGTGCCGGCCTGTCAGCACCAGACGGCGCACCCCGTGCCGCGCGACGAGGTGGCGGGCGATCAGTCTGCCGATGGTTCCCGTGCCGCCGGTGATCAGGACCGTGCCGTCCGGACCGAAGCGTGCCGGTCCCGGTTCGGGTGCCGATGCGGCGGGCGTCACCGCGGCGAGCATGGGCGCCAGCAGTACACCGTCCCGGATGGCCAGCTGAGGCTCGTTGCAGGCCAGAGCCATGGCGATCAGCGAAGGGTCACCGGCGTGTACGTCCAGGTCCACCAGCGTGATGCGGTCCGGGTGCTCGTTCTGCACCGCGCCGATCAGTCCCCACGATGGGGCGGCAGACACGTCGTCGACCGGATCGTCGTCGCGGACCGCCACCGCGAGCCTCGTCGTGACCAGCAACCGGGTCTCGGCCAGGCGATCCTCGCGAAGCCAGGACTGGACCGCCCGCAACGTCGCCTCCGCGGCGGCGTGCGCGCGGGCCGGCGTGTCCGGTTCGTCGCCCGGTTCGCGGTCGAGCCACAGCACGCGACCTTCCGGATCACCGCCGGCAAGCGCCTCCTCGAGCGGCATCAGCTCTGCTGGAGCCGTGCTGGACGCACCCACCGGCATCCATTCCACGCGGTAGAGGCTGTCTCGGACCCCGGCGGCGGGCACGCCCGCTTCCCCGAGCGGCCGCAGTGCCAGCGAATCGGCGGTCAGCACCGGTCCGCCTGCCGCGTCGTACGCGGAGACCCGGTAGCGCTCGGGTCCGATAGTGGTGACGTGCACGCGCAGGGCGGTGGCGCCCACGGCGTGCAGCTGCACCTTGTCCCAGGCGAACGGCAGCCGGACACCGGTGTGGGCGGCCCCGAGCGCAATCACGTGCAGCGCCGCGTCGAGCACCGCCGGATGGATTCCGTATCCCGCGACCGCCGCAGCCGGGTCCTCTCCGCTCAGCCGCACCTCGCCGTACAGGTCGTCGCCGCGCCGCCACGCCGCGCGGAGACCACGGAAGGCCGGGCCGTACTCGTAGCCGGCCTCGTCGAGTACGTCGTACAGACCTCGGACGTCGATCGGCGTCGAATCGGCGGGCGGCCATTGCTGTTCGGGGGAGTCGGCGGTGTCCACGGCCGCCGTGAGCGTGCCGGTGGCGTGCCGGGTCCACGGGGTGTCCTGCGCGGCATCGGCAGGCCGGGAGTGCACCGACACCGTGGATCGGCCCGATTCGCCGTCGGCCAGCACGCTCACCTGCAGTGCCGCCTCACCCTCGGCGGGAATCACCAGGGGTGCTTCGATGGCGAGTTCTTCGAGCCGGCCGCACCCCATGCGGTTCCCCGCGTGCAGGGCGAGTTCCACGAAAGCTGTGCCCGGCAGAATGACCGTGCCGCTGACGCCGTGATCGCTCAGCCACGGAAGGCGTTGTGGCGACAGCAGACCCGTGAACACCGCGCCCCGGCCGTCCCCGAGCTCCACCGACGCGGCGAGCATCGGATGCCCACCCGCTTCCATGCCCGTCGACGCGAAATCGCCCTGCGGCACCGGACTTTCCAGCCAGTAGCGGCGGTGCTGGAAGGCGTACGTGGGGAGGTCCACCCACTGCTGCCGATCGTCGTGCCGAGCCCAGCTCACCCGGTCCCACTCGACGTGCAGTCCGTACACCTGCGCCTCGGCGAGTGCGGCGGTGAACTGGCGCAGGCCCGCACGGTCGCGCCGGATGGTGCCGACGGCTCGGCCTGCGACGCCCGCAGCGTCGAGGGTTTCCTGCAACGGCACGGTCAGGACGGGGTGGCTGCACGACTCGACGAACAGTCGGTACCCGTCCGCGGCCAGCGATCTCGTCGCCTGCTCGAAGCGGACCGTCCGTCGCAGATTGCGGTACCAGTAGTCCGCGTCGAGTGCGGTGCCGTCCAGCACACCACCGGTCACCGACGAGTAGAACGGAATTCGCGACCGGCGGGGAGTGATCGACGCGAGGACGTCGAGAATGGGTTCCCGCAGGACGGAGACGTCCGCGCAGTGCGACGCGTATTCCACGGCAATCCGCCTGGCCTGGACGCCGTCGCCCTGCAACTGCCCGATCAGGGCGTCGAGGGCGTCGACGGGGCCCGAGATCACCGTCGCGGACGGCCCGTTCATCGCCGCGACCTCGACGGCGCCGGCCCAGGGCTGAATCTTCTCCCGCACGGTGTCCGCCGGCAATGCCACCGAGGCCATCCCGCCGCCCCGCCGGGCCGACGCGCCGATCACCCTGCTGCGCGCGGCCACGACGAGCGCTGCGTCCGAAAGGCTCAGCGCGCCCGCGACATAGGCGGCCGCGATCTCGCCCTGCGAATGTCCGACGACGGCCGCCGGTTCGACGCCGTGGGAACGCCACAGTTCCGCGAGACCGACCATCATCGCGAACAGCGCCGGTTGCACCACGTCGACCCGGTCCAGCGCCGCGGGATCGCGGTCGCGCAGCACGTCCAGCAGCGAGAAGTTGGTGTACGGGGCCAGCGCGTCGGCGCACTCCCGCACGGTGTCGGCGAACACCGGCGACGTGTCCAGGAGTTCGGTGGCCATGCCCACCCACTGCGAACCCTGGCCGGGGAAGACGAACACCGGCCGGTCGCCGGCTTCCAACGCCACGCCGGTGACGACGTCGGCGCTGGGCGCGCCTCGGCTGAGTGCGTCGAGGCCGTTCAGCAGGCCCTGAGGCCGCGCGCCGATCACGGCGGCGCGGTGGTCGAACGTGGCACGCGACCCCAGCAGTGCGCCTGCCACGGCGGCGGGCGTCAGGCCGGGGTGCTCGGTGACGTAGTCGCGCAACCGCTCGGCCTGGGCGCGCAGCGCCGGCTCGGTGTGGGCCGACACGAACCAGGCCACGACTTCGTCCGGGGGAGAGTCTGATTCAGACGCCGGCGGCTCGACCGGTGGGGACTCCTCCAGGACGACGTGGGCGTTGGTGCCGCTGATGCCGAACGACGAGACCGCCGCCCGCCGGGGCCGATCGGATGCCGGCCACTCCCGGTTCTCGGTGAGCAACGACACCGAACCGGCGGACCAGTCGACGTGCGGGGTCGGCCGGTCGACGTGCAGAGTCTGGGGCAGGACGCCGTGCCGCATCGCCATGATCATCTTGATCACCCCGGCGACGCCGGCGGCCGCCTGGGTGTGCCCGAGGTTCGACTTCACCGAGCCGAGCCACAGCGGCCGGTCGGCGGGGCGGTCGCGGCCGTAACCGGCCAGCAGAGCGGACGCCTCGATCGGATCGCCCAGTTTCGTGCCGGTGCCGTGCGCCTCGACCACGTCGACGTCGCCCGGGCCGAGTCCCGCATTGGCCAGCGCCTGCGCGATCACCCGCTCCTGAGCCTGCCGGTTAGGGGCGGTCAGACCGTTGCTGGCGCCGTCCTGGTTCACGGCGCTGCCGCGGATGACGGCCAGTATCCGGCGACCCTTGCGCTCTGCGTCGGACAGGCGTTCCAACGCGACCATCCCCGCGCCCTCGCCCCACGCCGTGCCGTCCGCGGCGGCGGAGAATGCCTTGCACCGGCCGTCCCGGGCCAGCCCGCGTTGGCGGCTGAACTCCACGAACACCGCGGGGGTCGCCATGACGGTCGCCCCGCCCGCCAGCGCCAGCTCGCACTCGCCGCTGCGCAGCGCCTGCATGGCGAGGTGGATCGAGACCAGCGACGACGAACACGCGGTGTCCACCGTGATCGCGGGACCGTTCAGGCCGAAGCTGTAGGCCACACGGCCGGACGCGACGCTCATGGCGTTGCCGGTGATGAAGTACCCCTCGAGGTCTTCGGGCGGCATGCCGCCCGCCCGCGCCGCGTAGTCGATGCCGGACAGCCCGGTGAACACGCCCACCTGGCGGCCGTGCACCGACCGCGGATCGATGCCGGCGTGCTCGAACGTCTCCCAGCTCGTCTCCAGCAGGAGTCGCTGCTGCGGGTCCATCGCCAGCGCCTCGCGCGGCGAGATGCCGAAGACCTCGGGGTCGAACCCCGCCGGGTCGTCGAGGAAGCTGCCCTGCACCGTGTATGTCTTGCCGGCCTGCTCGGCCGTCGGATCGTAGAGGTCCGCCAGGCCCCAGCCCCGGTCCTCGGGGAACCCCGCGACGGTGTCGGTGCCGGACTCCACCAGGCGCCACAGATCCCGCGGCGATCGCACCCCGCCGGGGAACCGGCAGCCCATCCCGATGACGGCGATCGGTTCGCGGCTCACACCCTCGACCTCGCGCAGCTTTTCCCGCGCTTGGTAGAGCTCCGCGGTGACTCGCTTCAGATAGTCGAGGAGCTTCGCCTGATCGGCCATATCGCGGTCCTATCCGAGATCCGCCATTGGTTGCGCGGAGACCTCGATTGTATCCGCCACCACCATGCGGAGGCAGCGGTCCGAGCATCACCTTCGATCGATCTGCCTGGTCAATTCGGGCAGGTCACATGGGATACCCGCCGCTGCTCCGGTCCACACCACTTCCGGTTGTTCGGATGCCCGGCGACCGCGGATGGAGGTAATGTGGCGACTCCGAGCAGGATCCGTATCGAGGAGGTGAGACCTGTGTCCGTTCGTTCAGTTCGGGTGCTCTCACTCCGCGACCGCGCGGTCGTACCGACGTAAGGTGGCCGGGAGAGCGCCCATCGGCATTCCGGAAGGCTCTCCCATGTCAGTGTCTCTCTCACCGTCCCTCGAATTCGTTCTCGTCACGAGGCTTCGCGCCGCCGGCTGTGTGTTCGCCGAGGACGAGGCCCGTTTGATCGTCTCCGCGGCCCGCACGTCCGACGAACTCGCGTCGATGCTGGACCGCCGCGTCGCAGGCGTCCCCCTCGAACACGTCCTCGGCTGGGCCGAGTTCTGCGGGCTCAGGATCGCGGTCGATCCGCGGGTGTTCGTGCCACGTCGTCGTACCGCGTTCCTCGTCGAGCAGGCCGCCGCCCTCGCGGGCCCGCATGCTGTCGTGGCCGACCTGTGCTGTGGTTCGGGCGCGGTAGGTGCGGCGCTCGCCGAGACGGGCGACGGCATCGAGTTGTATGCGGTGGACATCGACCCCGCCGCCGTCCGCTGCGCGCGACGCAACGTCCCGGACCCCGGCCGGGTATTCGAGGGCGACCTGTACGAGCCGTTGCCCACCGCGCTGAGGGGAGGCATCGACGTCCTGGTGGCCAACGCCCCGTACGTGCCCACCGACGCGATCCGGTTGATGCCGCCGGAGGCCCGGTTCCACGAGCCGCGGGTCTCGCTCGACGGCGGCGCGGACGGGCTCGACATCCAGCGGCGAATGACCCTCGGGGCGCGGGACTGGCTCACACCGGGCGGTCATCTCCTGATCGAGACCAGTGCGGGTCAGGCCCCGCTCACCGCGGAGGCGTTCGCGGACGCCGGGTTGATCACCCGAGTCGAGACGTCGGACGAGATGGACGCCACCGTCGTCGTCGGCGCCAACCCCAGGTGAGTGCCGAAGCGTCCCGGGGCACGCTTTGTCACTCACGTGCGGGTGGCTGCTCACTTTCGATCCGCACGCAGCAGTACCCGTCGGCGGGTGCCAGTGTGGCGCGGCGATCCTCGCATCCCGCGCCGTCGAGCAGTCCGGACAGCAGCGCGAGGTTCATTCCGCACACCATGTCCGTGTGCTGCCGGGCGAGCGCGTGGAACGGGCAGTTGACCAGGACGAGGGTGCCGTCGCTACGGCGCGGCTCGTAACCGCACGTCGCGAGCGCCGCGAGCAGGTCGTCGTCCGTGCAGCCCGTGTCGGCGCCGAGGCCGCGCCCGAAGTCGTGGGCACGCGCGGAGAGGGCCGCCCGCGGTGATGCGCCGGTGGCGTCCGCGTCCTCGACAGCCTGGGCGAACAACTCGCCGGCGAGCGCGTACGCACGCTCGGGCAGGTGTACCGAGAACTCACGGTCGGACCGTCGGTAGAGCTTGGCGGGCCGCCCCGCGCCCGGACCCGAGCGCCCCCCACGCCGAGCGAACTCGACCGCCAGCAGCCCCTCGTCGGCCAGCTTCTCGAGATGGAACGCGGACGTCGAGCGGGCGAGTCCCAGCGCCTCGGCGACGTCGTCGCGGCTGACCGGCGTCGCCTGCGCGCGCACGTGGTCGTACACCCGCCTGCGCACCGGCTCGTCGAGGGAGGAGACGGCCGAGACGTCCGAGCGTGGAGTGTCGTCCATGGACCCATTGTAAAACCGGGAGTCGTTGACTTAATTGCGTCGAGAATTCTATAGTCAAGATATATAGTTTTTAGAAGGAGTCGTCATGGCTACCAACACACCCCACGAGGTCAGCCACGGTTCGCACACCCTGGCCGACCCCGGCTATCAGGCCTTCCTCGTGCTGCGCACAGTCTTCACCGTGGCGCCCATCCTGTTCGGCCTGGACAAGTTCACGAACTGGCTCACCGACTGGCCGACCTACCTGGCGCCGTGGATCGACGGCATCCTGCCGGGAACCGCGCAGCAGGGCATGTACGCCGTCGGCGTGATCGAAGTGGTCGCAGGAATCCTCGTCGCCGTCGCGCCGCGGATCGGCGCCTGGGTCGTCGCGGCCTGGCTGGCCGGAATCATCGTGAACCTGGTCACGCTGTCCGGGTACTACGACGTCGCACTGCGCGACTTCGGGTTGCTCGCCGGTGCCGTCGCTCTCGGCCTGCTCGCCGCGGAGTACGGGCGCCCGCTCCGTCACCCGCACGGCTGATCGGTACCGCGGCCCCACGTGAGATGCACCTCATCGACTGTTTCGGGCGACTCGACCGCTCGTAGTCTGTGTGGTCGTGTCGCCAGGAGCGCAGGATCAGGGAACCGGATCGCGGGATCACGGTGTGCCGATCCCTGCGCCGGCCCCGGCACGCTCGTTGCTTCTGGGGGTGCCGGGGCAGGGTCGGCGCTGGCCGGGAGTGGTCCGCGCCGGCGTGGCGGCGTGTCTGCCCGCGCTGGCGGGGGTAGCGCTCGGACACTCTGCGGTTGCCGCGACGGCGACTGTGGGAGCCTTCGCCGTCGTCTACGGCGAGGGCAGGGCGTACCGGGTGCGGTGGCGGGTGGTCTCGATCGCCGCCGCCGTGATGGTGCTCCTCGCCGGTGTCGGCGCCGCGGTCGGCGCGCTCGTTCACGGCGCGACCGCGGCGGGCGGTTCCCCGCTGTGGGGGATGGCGCTCGTCCTCTCGATGACCGTCGTGGTTGCCGTCTGCGCCTTCGTCGTCGACGGGTTGCGGCTCGGGGCGCCCGGTGCCTTCCTTCCACTGCTCACGGTGGAGATCTCGTCCGCGCTGCCCGCCCTCGGTGTCTCCGTTTCGGAGGTGACGTCCTGGGCGGCGGCCGGTGCGGCGTCGGCGTTGCTCGTGTCGATGTCGGGGCTGCTCGCGCGTCCACGCACCCCCGAGCGGGCCGCGGTCGCGACCGCGGTCGCCGCGGTCGACGCCGCACTCGCCGACTCGCCCGCACCGAATGCCCGCCGGGACGCGGTGCGGTCGCTGCACGCCGCCTGGCAGTGCCTCCACGACGCCGCCCTCGTCGGCCGCGATCATCCGCTCACCCGCACGTTGCGTGCGGCTCACCTGCGGTGCGCCGCCGTGGTCGACGGCCACGACGCGAACCACGCCTCCGACGAAGACGACCTGCGGCCGCAGGTCCCGCTGCCCAGGCCGTCGATCCGCTACCGGCTCGCGCGGGCGGCCCATCTCCGGGGCCGGTCCTGGACGATCGTCGCGCGACTGCTGGTCGCGTGCCCCGCTGCCGGTCTCCTGGCGCTGGGTCTCGGTGTCGCCCGCCCCGACTGGGCGGTGATCACCGCGGCGATGATCCTGCACCAGGGCCCGGACCGGGTGCTGGGGACGTACCGCGGGCTGCACCGGTTCTTCGGAACGGTGCTCGGACTCGCCCTGTTCGCAGCGCTGGCGACGCTCGACCTGTCGCCGGCCGCGCTGGTACTCGTCGTGGCGCTCCTGATGGCGGGGACGGAAGCCTTCCTCGTCCGCAATTACGGCCTGGCGATGGTGTTCATCACCCCACTCGCGTTGGTTCTCGGCGGTCTCGGAACGCACGTGGACCTCGTCGCGGTCACCCGGGACCGGCTTCTCGAGACCGTTCTCGGCGTGGCGGTGGCGCTCCTCGTGCTGTGGACCGTGCTTCCGGGTTCGTACCGGCGGATCCTGCGCGACGCGGACGTCCAGGTGGCCGGGACGATCGGGCGGCTCGGCGATGCGCGGGAACCGGCCGCCGTCGCGGAACTCTGCCGGGATCTCGAGTTCGATCTGCACAGTTCCACCACCGCCGCGATCACCGCCGCCCACACCGACCCGGCGTGGACCCGCGACCGGTGGCCCGAGCACCACCACCTCCACGAGCTCGGCTACCGAATTCTCACCCGGCACTTCGGACCTCGTCTTTAGCCGGTCGGCACCGGATCCCCGCTGTTAGGGTTCGGTGATGGGTCCTGTGACGGGAATCGGAACGGCAATTCGGGCCTCGTTGGCCGCGGCTCTCTGCGTCGGCATGCTGGCCGCGTGCGCGTCGGACGAGGAACCGCAGAGCGATCCGGCGGCCACGTGTGCGGACGTTCCCAACGGCACCCCGATCGCCAAGGCGCCGCCGCCCCCGGGCCCGGCGCCGACCACCCAGAACCTCGCGACCAACCCCGAGATCGCCACGGTGTACCGCTCCGGGATGGTGCCGGTGAACACGGCGTCGTACGCGGTCTCCACCGCCAATCCCGTGTCGACGCAGGCCGCCTGCGAGGTGTTGCGGGACGGGGGCACGGCCGCCGACGCGCTGATCGTGGCCCAGACCGTTCTCGGGCTCGTCGAACCGCAGTCCTCCGGAATCGGGGGCGGGGCGTTCCTGCTCTACTACGACGCCGGGCAGCAGAGCGTCGAGGCGTACGACGGCCGCGAGGTCGCGCCGATGGCGGCGACGGAGAATTACCTGCGCTGGATCAGCGACACCGACCGCACCGAGCCCAAGCCCGACGCCCGGGCGAGCGGGCGGTCCATCGGCGTTCCCGGGGTGGTGCGGATGCTCGAGCTGGCGCACCGCGAACACGGCCGGGACGAGTGGCGGGAACTGTTTGACCCGGCCATCTCGCTCGCGGACCAGGGACTCGAGATCAGCCCGCGGATGGCCGGGCAGATCGCCGAGTCCGCACCCGATCTGGCGCTCGACGAGCCGTCGAAGGCGTATTTCCTCAACCCGGACGGCAGCCCCAAGCCGGCGGGCACGAAGCTGACGAACCCGGCCATGGCCAAGACGCTCGGTGCGATCGCGGCGGGCGGTGCCGACGCCTTCTACACCGGGGCCATCGCCCAGGGCATCGTCGATGCGACGGCGACGGCGTCGGGCGGGCGCACCCCCGGACAGATGACGCTCGACGACCTCGCGAACTACCAGGCGAAGAAGCGCACGGCGCTGTGCACGCCGTATCGGGACCACGAGATCTGCGGCATGCCCAACCCGTCGTCCGGCGGGACGGCGGTCGCGGCGACGCTCGGCATCCTGGAGAACTTCGACCTGTCGGAGTACGGGCCCACGAACCTCGACGACAACGGCGGGAAGCCGACGGCGGAGGCCGTGCATCTCATCTCCGAGGCGGAACGACTGGCGTACGCCGACCGGGACAAGTACGTCGCGGACTCCGATTTCGTTCCGCTGCCGGGCAATTCCCTCGACACGCTGCTGAACGAGGACTACCTGAAGCAGCGGGCCGACCTCATCGACCCCGGCAAGAGCATGGGCACCGCGCAACCCGGAAACTTCGGTCCGGTCCCGCTCGGTGTGCAGCCGCAGGACAAGGAACACGGCACCAGCCACATCTCGATCGCCGACCAGTACGGCAACGTCGCGTCGATGACGACGACGGTGGAATCGGCTTTCGGCTCGTTCCACATGACGGACGGCTTCGTTCTCAACAATCAGCTCACCGACTTCTCGGCCCAGCCCGTCGGGCCGGACGGGACGCCGCTCGCCAACCGCGTCGAACCGGGCAAGCGGCCCCGCAGTTCGATGGCGCCGACGCTCGTCTTCGACCGCAGCAGCGACGGGTCGCTGGGGGACGTCCAGTACGTGACGGGGTCGCCGGGCGGTTCGGTGATCATCCAGTTCGTCGTGAAAACGCTCGTGGGAATGCTGGATTGGGGTCTGAACCCGCAGCAGGCGGTGTCGGCGGTCGACTTCGGGGCCGCCAACACCCCGGTCACCGGCGTCGGCGGGGAGCATCCGAACATCAACGCGGTCAACGACGGCGCCGACGACCCGTTGATCGTGCAGTTGCGGGCGATGGGTCACCAGGTGTCGGTCGCACCGCAGTCCAGTGGGCTCAGTGCGCTGCAGCGTCAGGACTCGGGGTGGGTCGGCGGCGCGGACCCACGACGGGAGGGCGCGGTGATGGGTGACGGTACGGGTTAACGCACCGCCACCGCAGGAATTACGCCTGTTCGACGAGCGGGGCCACCTTGGTGCCGAGCAGTTCGATCGCGCGCATCACCTTGTCGTGGGGCAGCGGCCCGACGCTGGGGTGCAGCATGAACCGTTCGATGCCCAGGGTGTCGCGCATGCCGACGATCTTCTCGGCCACCTGTTCGGGGTTGCCGAGCACGAGCGAACCGCCGGGTCCGCGCAGACCGTCGAATGCCTGCGGGTTCATCGGTGCCCACCCGCGTTCGCGTCCGAGGCCGGTCATGGCCGCGGCGTACGACGGGTAGAACTCCGATACCGCCCGGTCCTCGGTGTCCGCGACGTAACCGTGCGCGTGGACGGCGATGGGCTGCGGTTCGTGCCCACCCTCCGACACCGCACGGCGGTGCAGGTCGGCCAGCGGTGCGAATCGGGCGGGTTGTCCGCCGATGATCGCGAGCGCCATCGGCAGGCCGAGCAGTCCGGTGCGAGCCACCGACTCGGGATTGCCACCCACCCCGACCCAGATGGGAAGGGGACGTTCGGGCCGTGGGTAGACGGACTGGTCCGTCAGCGCCGCCCGGTGCCGTCCCGACCAGTTCACGGTCTCCGAGTCGCGGAGGGCGAGTAGCAGGCCGAGTTTCTCGACGAACAACTCGTCGTAGTCGGCCAGGTCGTAACCGAAGAGCGGGAACGATTCGGTGAACGAGCCGCGACCGGCCATCACCTCGGCGCGCCCGTCGGAGATCAGGTCGAGGGTGGCGAATTCCTCGAACACCCGTACCGGGTCGTCGGAGCTCAGGACGGTGACCGCACTGGTCAATGCGATGCGGGACGTCCGGGCGGCAGCGGCCGACAGCACGACCGCGGGTGCCGACGCGGCGAAGTCCGCGCGGTGGTGCTCACCGACGCCGTACACGTCGAGACCGACCTGCTCGGCCAGGACGACCTCTTCGAGCAGATCCTTCAGACGCTGCCGCGGCGACACCACCCCGGACCCGCCGGAACCGACCTCCGCGAACGTCGTCAACCCGAGTTCCATCGCACACCCTCGCTCTAGATAGTTGAATCATCAATTAGGCGGTGTAACTGCGTGGGTGGACGGGATATTCCGTCCGATGATTCAGACCCGGGTGGGCGGGGAACCCGACGACCATGGCGAAATACCGAGTGATCGATCCCCAGGGCAGTGTCGTCGAAACGAAGGAGATTCCGAGCGCCGGTGACGCGCACACGTGGTTCGTCGACGTTCGCGCGGACAATTCCGAACTCGGATGGCGGATGGAAGTCGACGAGGACGGCACCTGGGCGTTCTTCGACGACACCGAGGGTGCCACGGAGAAATAGAATAGAAATAGAGGCACATCGTGCTCGCCAGCGACCCACGGAAAGTGGGCGTCGAGGAGGAATTCCACCTCATCGATCTGAAGACCCGGCGCCTGACCACCCGCGCGCCGGAGTTGCTGGCACGACTTCCCGACGACGTGTACGTCGACGAACTCCAGCAGTGCGTCGTCGAGGTCAACAGTGGTGTGTATGCCGACCTCGACGGCCTGCGGAGCGATCTGGAGCGACACCGCAGGCTGCTCGTCGACGCGGCCGAAGATCTCGGCATCGGCGTGGCGGCCGCGGGCTCGGTGCCGCTGGCGTTGCCCGCCGAGATGCACGTGACGGGAACGCAGCGCTACGGGCGCATGCTCGCCGACTATCAGGTGCTCGCCCGCGAGCAGTTGATCTGCGGCACGCAGGTTCACGTCGACCTGCCCGATCGTGACGAGGCCGTGCAGGTCGCGCACCGCGTTGCTCCGCACATGCCCGTCCTCCTCGCGCTCAGCGCGAGTTCCCCGTTCCGGTCCGATGGCGCGGACACCGGCTATGCCAGCGCGCGCACACTACTGTGGCTGCGCTGGCCCAGCACGGGTCCGGCCGCACCCGTCTCCTCGGCAGCCGAATACGGCGCCCTGATCGACGACCTGGTCGCCAGCGGGGTGATCAGCGATCCCGGCATGGCGTATTTCGACGTCCGGCCGTCGGTGAAGCTTCCGACCCTGGAGTTGCGGGTGTGCGACAGCTGCCCGCGACTGGACACGGTCCTGCTCGTCGCCGCCCTGTTCCGTGCGCTCGTGGAACGCGAGGTGGAGGGATTGCGCGCCGGGAGGAAGGGCGTCGAGGTACTCCCGACCCTGACGAGAGCGGCGCTGTGGCGGGCGGCCCGGTCGGGGTTGGAGGAGGAACTTGTCGACGTGACGGTTCCGCAGGCACGTCCTGCGTCGGAACTCGTCGGCGACTTCGTGAATTCGCTGCGCCCCCAGCTCGAGGAGACCGGTGACTGGGACCGCGTGGTGGAGTTGTCCGCCGAGGCGACCGCCCACGGGAGTTCCGCCGCCCGGCAACGTCAGGCGCTCGGTCGCCGAGGCCGGCTCACCGACGTGGTGGATCTGCTGCTGGCGGAGACGGCGGGCCGCACCGAGCATCTCCCCGACGTGGAAGTGCCGCCGCCGCGCGAACCCGGCCCGAAGTCGACCGGGGCGGGCCGGACCCGGAGATATTGGAGCGCGAGGTTCTGGGACCGCGGCAACACCGCCGACATGACCTGGACGGAGTCGACGGAGCTCGACGAGAAGAAGCTCGTCGAGTGGCGCCGCGACCTGCACGCGCATCCGGAACTGTCGTTCGAGGAACGCCGGACCACCGGAGTGGTGCGCGATCATCTCGTCGGTCTCGGGCTCGAACCCGTCCTGATGCCCGGCGGAACCGGCCTGTGGTGCGACGTCGGTCCGGAGACGGGCGAGTGCATCGCGCTGCGGGCCGACCTCGACGCGCTGCCGGTCGCCGAGACAACCGGTCTCCCGTTCGAGTCGAGGGTGCCCGGAGTGTCACACGCGTGCGGTCACGACGCCCACACGACGATGCTGATGGGCGCGGCATCCGTCCTGACGAAATACCCGCCGCCGACCCGCGTCCGTCTCGTCTTCCAGCCGGCGGAGGAGACCACCCCCGGCGGCGCGGTCGACACGATCGCCGCGGGCGCACTCGACGGGGTGTCGAAAATCTTTGCACTGCACTGCGACCCGCACCTCGAGGTCGGCAAACTGTCCACCCGGACGGGGCCGATCACGTCGTCCAACGACTCCGTCACGGTGCGGTTGTGGTCGGCGGGCGGCCACACCGCCCGACCTCACCTGACCGGCGATCTGATCCACGCGACCGCTGTCCTGGTGACCGGACTGGCGTCCGTACTCGACCGCCGGATCGACGCCCGCACCGCGACCGTCCTCACCTGGGGGAAGGTGGCCGCCGGGCAGGTCGCGAACTCCGTGCCCGAGTCGGGTGAACTGGTGGGCACCCTGCGCAGCGCGTCCCGCGAGACGTGGGCGTCGCTCGAACCGCTGGTTACGGACGCGATCTGCCACCTGCTCGCACCGTACAACGTGCGGTACGAACTCTCCTACCTGCGGGGCGTCCCGCCCGTCGTCAACGATCCCGACTGCACCGCCGACCTACGGGAGGCGATCGAATCGGTCGTCGGCTTCGACCACCTGGCCGAGGCTCATCAGTCCAGCGGCGGCGAGGATTTCGCGTGGTATCTGGAGAAGGTTCCGGGCGCGATGGCCAGACTCGGGGTGTGGGACGGGACCGGCACCCGGCAGGAGCTTCACCAGCCGGGTTTCAACCTCGACGAGCGCGCGATGATTCACGGGGTCCGAACGCTGGTGGCGCTCACCCGGCTCGAAGACCAGTCCGGGTGAGCGAGGCGTCAAGCCGATTTGGCGGCGGCCTCGGCCAGTTTCGGTACGAGTGCCTCGACGGCGTACGGGAGGCTGAGGACGGTGCCCCAGGTGAGCGCGCCGGAGACGGTGGGGTCGTCGACGAACACGGCCCGTCCCGCCTTCGCCACCGGTAGCGACTGATAGACGGGGTCGGCGGTGATCTGCGCTTCGGCGCCGGGACTGCTGCCCACGTTCCAGACGAGGACGTCGACGTCGAAGGTGTCGAACTGCTCCTTGCGGATGGTGAACGCATCCTGATCGCCTGCGAGTTGCGCGATCCGCTCCGGGACGACGAACCCGAGCGACGTCATCAGCCGTGAACGCGGGTCGTTCGGGGAGCGGACGTAGAACGTGCTTGCGTCGCCCAGTTCGGCGACCGCGACCGACTTGCCCTCGAATTCGGGGTGGGCGGCGCGCTGCTGCGCCACCAAGTCGTCCACACCGGCGACGAGGTGGTTCGCCTTCCCGTCCTCACCGAGGGTGGTGCCGACGATCCGGACTGCGTCCTGCCACGGCATGCCGAAATCGGGGTAGTCCGGCGATGTCGTCACGGTGGGCGCGATCGCCGAGAGTCGTCGATACGCGTCGTCGTCGACGTCGATGTACAGCGCGAGGATCAGGTCGGGATCGAGTTTCGCGATGGCCTCGTACGCGAAATTGGCCTCGCCGGTGAACTGTCCGCGGTTGAAGACCTCGGGGTGCGTCCGGCTCAGCGCGTCCTGGGCCCAGGGCCACGTGGCGTCTGGGTAGTCGCCGTACCAGTCGGTGACGCCGACCGGCTGACGTCCGAACGCGAGGAGCGTGTCCTGGTCGGAGTAGCCGACCGTGACGATGCGCCGGGGGTTGTCCGGGACTTCGGTCGTTCCCTTCTTGTGCGTCACCGCCCGGGTGCCGCCTTCGGTGTCTGCTGCGGTTCCCGAGGAACATGCTGCGGCTACGCCGGCCAGGCCGACCCCGGCGCTCACGGTCAGGAACTTGCGACGGTCGAGCGTTCGCACCCACATGCCTCCCTGTAGGTGAGGCTAACCTACGGGGAGGGGTCCCGGCCGTGCATCTGCGGCGGAAACGGGGGAGTCGGCTCGGGAATCGGGGGCTGCGGAGGTCCCGGATCCGGCGGCCCCGGTTGCGGCCCGGGCTCGGGAGGTGCAGGTTCCGGCCCCGGCTCGGGCGGAAACGGGTGAGGCGGCGTCGGCGTCGGCGGGACGGGCGGAGGGCTCGGATCCGGCGGCACCGGCTCCGGGTCCGGCACGGGATTGCCGAGCTCGTCGTGGGCACTCGTCATCCACTGACCACCTTCCGATCGGCTGATTGAGTGGTACCCGGAACGGGCATCCCGCAACCACGGGTGAGCTGTGGCCGCCCGGGAACAAAACGCGGGATCGGTGCGTTGTCTAGCAACCGTGCCCCGCAAGTGTGGAATTTCACGACACGGGGAACATGAGCCAAAGGGAGGAAGTCATGGCAACCGACTACGACGCACCACGGGTTACCGTCGACGACGAACTCGCCGCGGACTCGCTCGAAGAATTGAAGACACGGAGGAACGACTCACAGTCGTCCGTCGTCGACGTCGAGGAGACCGACACGGCGGAGTCCTTCGAACTGCCCGGCGCCGACCTGTCCGGTGAGGAACTCACGGTCCGCGTCGTTCCGAAGAGGGCCGACGAATTCACTTGCAGCAGTTGCTTCCTGGTCCATCATCGGTCGCGTCTCGCGTCCGAAGAGGGCGGGCAGCTGATTTGCCGCGACTGCGCATAAGAGGCCCGAGTGGCCGAGGTCAGTAGAACGTTCACCGTCGCCGCACCGCTCGAGAAAGTCGTCGCGTACCTGCGCGACTTCGCGAACACCGAGGCCTGGGATCCCGGGACCGACACGTGCGAGCAGACCACCCTCGGTCCGGTGGCGGTGGGCACGGAATGGCACAACGTGTCGTCGTTCTTCGGCCGCACCACCGAACTCACCTACCGCATGACCCGCGACGACCCCGATCACGTCGTCTTCGAGGGTCGCAACGGCACCGCAGCCACGTCGGACGATCTGGCGTTCGAGAAGGTGGACGACGCCTCGACGTCGATCACCTACCGCGCCCGTCTCGAATTCACCGGCCTGGCGCGATTCGCCGACCCCGTCGCCCGCCTCGCATTCGAGGTGCTCGCGGCCAAAACCGTCACACAGATGACCGGGGTCCTCGAAGCGAGGTAAGCGGTATCACGTTTCAACAGCGCCCTCACTCGTCGAGTGAGGGCGCCGCTGCGTATCAGGGCCGATCAGCTGAGGTGATGCACCTCCTGCAGCCCGTACACCGGTGTCGGGATCTCCTCGTGCCGGGCCTTGAGCTGCAGAGCGAGGTACAGCGAGTAGTGCCGCGACTGGTGCAGGTTGCCGCCGTGGAACCACAGCGCTTCCTGCTGCGTCGGCTTCCACATGTTGCGCTGCTCGCCCTCCCACGGTCCGGGGTCCTTGGTGGTGTCGGAGCCGAGGCCCCAGCACTTTCCGACCTTGTCGGCCACTTCCTGACCCATGAGGTCGGCGGCCCACCCGTTCATGGACCCGTAGCCGGTGGCGTAGACGACGAGGTCGGCCGGCAATTCCGTCCCGTCGGTGAGAACCACGGCGTCCTCGGTGAGGTGGTCGACCTGCCCGGACACGAGGTGGATGCTGCCGTCGGCGACGAGTTCGGACGCGCCGACGTCGATGTAGTAGCCGGATCCGCGGCGCAGGTACTTCATGAACAGACCGGAGCCGTCGTCACCGAAATCGAGCTTGAATCCGGCCTTTTCCAGTCGGTCGTAGAAGTCCCTGTCCCGTTCGGCGATCTTCTGATAGATCGGGATCTGGAACTCGTGCATGATCTTGTACGGCAACGACGCGAACGTCAGGTCGGCCTTCTCCGTCGTCATGCCCGCCGCGACCGCGCGCTCCGAGTAGAGGTCGCCGAGGCCGAGGTCCATCAGCGAGTCCGACTTCACGATGTGGGTGGACGACCGTTGCAGCATCGTCACGTCGGCGCCGTTCTCGAACAGCGCCTTGCAGATGTCGTGAGCCGAGTTGTTGGCACCGACGACGACGACTCGCTTGCCCACGTAGGCGTCCGGACCGGGGTGCCGGCTCGAATGATGCTGCTCGCCCCGGAAGACGTCCTGGCCCGGGAACGACGGAACGTTCGGCTTGCCCGACATGCCGGTGGCGAGCACCAGTTGCTTCGGGTGGAGCACCACGTCCTCGCCGTCGCGGTCGAGGACGACGGTCCACTCCTTGGTCTCGTCGTCGAACGTCGCGGACGTGCAGGTGGTGGACGACCAGTACGGAATCTCCATCACCTTGGTGTACATCTCCAGCCAGTCGCCGATCTTGTCCTTCGGCGCGAAGACCGGCCAGTTGTCCGGGAACGGCATGTAGGGCAGGTGGTCGTACCAGACCGGGTCGTGCAGGCACAGCGACTTGTACCGGTTGCGCCACTGGTCGCCGGGGCGTTCGTTCTTGTCGACGACGATGGCCGGGACCCCGAGTTGGCGCAGCCGCGCACCGAGCGCGATGCCGCCCTGGCCGCCGCCGATCACGAGAACGTACGGCTGGCGGGTGTAGCCGAGTTCCCGCTCCTCGATCTCCCGCTTCTCCGCCCAGCTCAGGGTGTCGCCGCCGGAGCCGTGGACGGCACCCTTGACGCGGTTCCGTCCGCGGCGTTCCTCGTGCCCCTTCAACTCCTGCATGGTGGTGAGGAAGGTCCACGCCTCGTCGCCCTTCAGGCGCAGGTGTCCCTTGCCCCGGCCCGTCGCGGTCTCGAACTCGATCCATGCCGAGGTGACGCCGTCGGCCTCGTCCGGTGTCTCGGTGGTGCGGAAGTTGACGGGGTCGGTGTCGTCCAGGCGTGCGTGCAGCATCGCGGCGACGGCGTCGCGTCCCTCGACCGTCTTGAGGTTCCAGGTGAACGCCACCAGGTCGCGCCAGAAGCTGTCGACTGCGAACATGCCCGCGGCGCGGTCGACGTCGCGCGCGGCGAGAGCGGATTCGAAGCTCGCCAACCACAGGTCGACTCGTTCCTGAGGTGTCAGGGATGTCTGCACCGCAGCCGGCTGGACCGTCTGTGTCATGTACCTCTCCTTCGCTTGGTATGTGACATACAGCACACTCCGGAGTGGGGCGGGCGGCAAGCGTTGCATCGTGTTGCAGTCCCCACCCGTGAGTACTTATTAACGTCCCGCGGTTAATAAGTACTCACGGGGCGCGAATGTCGAAATTGGAGGTAGCCCGTTCGACGTACTGTGTGAGTCCACGGCACGAAGGCCGGGACCGACCACAATCGAGGAGGAAATCATGCGAGTCATGGTGATGATCGAGGGTGCAGGTGCCGACGAAGACAAGATCGCCCCGACCGAGGAAATGCTGGCGGCGATGGGTGCGTACAACGAGGAACTGGTGAACGCGGGCATCATGCTCGACGGTCAGGGTCTCAAGCCGACCAGTGCGGGGGCGCGACTGGTGTTCGAGGGCGGGACGACGTCGGTGGTCGACGGTCCGTTCACCGAATCGAAGGAGATCATCGCCGGGTTCTGGCTGTGGGAGGTCAGCTCGCTCGAGGAGGCCGTCGAGTGGGCGAAGAAGTGCCCCGTCGATCCGGACAGCGGATTGCGTCAGGTGCTCGAACTGCGGCCGATCTTCGAGGCCGAGGATTTCGGGGACGAGTTCACGCCGGAACTGCGGGAGAAGGAAGCCGCACTGGCGGAGCGGATCCGTGAGCAGCACCCGAACGGCTGAGTCCGGTGGACGTCCAGCGGACGGTCGAGGCCGTGTGGCGCATGGAGTCACCGCGCCTCATCGCGTCGCTCACCCGCCTCGTCCATGACGTCGGGATCGCCGAGGAGATCGCTCAGGATGCGTTCGTGCTCGCGCTCGAACAGTGGCCGGAGCAGGGCGTTCCCCACAAACCGGGTGCGTGGCTTACGGCCACGGCCAAGCACAAGGCGATCGACCGCATTCGCCGTGACCGGTCGCGGCAGTCGAAGTACACGGAGATCGCCGTCGACCCGTCCGCGCAACCGAGCGCCATGCCCGCGCCGGACGCCGTCGACGGCGTGGAGGACGACCTGCTGGCTCTGGTCTTCGTGGCGTGTCATCCCGTGCTTCCCCGGGAGTCGCGGGTGGCGTTGACCCTTCGTCTGGTCGGGGGCCTGCGCACCGACGAGATCGCGCGGGCGTTCCTCGTCCCCTCGGCGACGATGGGGCAGCGGATCAGCAGGGCCAAGCGGACGCTGTCGGAGGCGAAGGTGCCGTTCGAAGTGCCTGCACGCGAGGAACTTCCGGCACGGTTGGCGGCGGTGCTCGAGGTGGTCTATCTGGTGTTCAACGAGGGGTACTCCGCCACGTCGGGTGAGGACTGGATTCGGCGTGACCTCGCGTCGGAGGCGATGCGGCTCGCCCGCGTCCTCGCCGGCCTGCTGCCCCGGGAACCGGAGGTGCACGGACTGGTGGCGCTCACCGAGTTGCAGGCTTCACGGTTCGCCGCCCGGGTGGGCGCCGACGGTGAGCCGGTCCTGCTGCAGGATCAGGACCGGTCTCGTTGGGACCGAACCCTTCTGACGCACGGCACTGCCGCGCTGGAACGGGCTGTCGGGCTCGGCCGCCCGCTCGGCCCCTATTCGTTGCAGGCCGCGATCGCCGGGTGTCATGCCAGGGCGCCACGTTTCGAGGACACCGACTGGGAGGCGATCGTCGCGCTGTACGACGCGCTGGCGCAGGTGGCGCCGTCACCGGTGGTGGAACTCAATCGTGCGGTGGCGTTGCTGCATTCGGACGGGCCCGAGGCCGCGCTCGCTGCGCTCGACGCTGTGCGGGGCGACCCTCGGCTGGCGCGCCTGCACCTCTACGGCGCCGTGCGGGGCGAAGTCCTCGAACGCCTCGGCCGCTACGGCGAGGCGGCCCGGACGCTCGAGGACGCCGCGGCGACCGCACCGACGCGCCGTGAACGGAACCTCCTCATGGCCCGCGCGGCCGCCGCGGCGGAGCAGGCCGAGCCCTGAGTCTCGACCATCGATTCACGATTTCCTGAATACAGAAATCGATGTACTGTCAGAATCATGGAGACACTGGTCCACCGGGACGCCCTCGCGCGTTTCGGATACGCGCTGTCGGACACCACCCGCACGCAGATTCTGCTGAGCTTGCGGTCCGGGCCCGGGTATCCGTCGGAGTTGGCCGAGAAGTTCGGGGTGTCCCGGCAGATCCTGTCGAATCATCTGTCGTGCCTGCGTGGCTGCGGTCTGGTCGTCGCGGTGCCGGAGGGTCGGCGGAGCCGGTACGAACTCGCCGACCCACGCATCGCACGTGCCCTCGACGACCTGCTCGGCCTGGTCCTCGCGGTCGATCCGTCCTGCTGCCCGGACGCGGAGACCGAAGGCTGCTGCTGATGGCGTCCGAACTCGGCATGCCCACCAGACCGTCCGGCGAACGCAGGCAGGTCCTGTCCCGCCGGATCAGGTTCTTCGTCGCCGCGACGATCTCCTACAACGTGATCGAAGCGATCGTGGCACTCACCGAGGGTGCGCGGGTGTCGTCGACGGCATTGATCGGGTTCGGCCTGGATTCGGTGATCGAGGTGTCGTCGGCGGCCGGGGTCGCCTGGCAGTTCGCGGGACGCGATCCCGAGTCGCGGGAGAAGGTCGCGCTCCGAGTCATCGCGTTCTCGTTCTTCGGGCTCGCCGCGTACGTGAGCGTCGACGCGGTGCGGTCACTGCTCGGAGTCGGCGAAGCGCAGCACTCGACGGTCGGAATCGCGCTGGCCGCAGCCAGTCTGGCCGTGATGCCGGTCCTGTCCTGGGCGCAGCGCCGGGCCGGTCGTGAACTCGGCTCCCTGTCGGCGGTCGCCGATTCCAAGCAGACACTGCTGTGCACCTACCTGTCCGCGGTGCTGCTCGTCGGGTTGCTGCTCAACAGCACCCTCGGCTGGTCGTGGGCCGATCCGATCGCCGCCCTGGTGATCGCGGTCATCGCCGTCAGGGAAGGCGTCGACGCGTGGAAGGGCGACACCTGCTGCCCCGCGCCGGTCGGTGGTCGCGCGGTCGATCAGGATCCAGGCTGCGACTGCTGCGACTTGTGATCGCCGAACGGCTCGTCGCGTTCGCGGACGGCCTCACGGAATCCGGCGGTGGCCGAGCGTAATTGGAACGCGTACCCCTCGCGGGTGTGCCGGGACATGCCGTCGAAGACGGTGCTCACCATCGTCGAGTTGGCGACGCCCTGCGCCAGCAGTGCGCTGTTCAGTGCGAGTTTCACCATCATCAGCTGATTGACGGGCATCCTCGCGATCCGCTCGACGAGGTCCTCGGTGCGACGGTCGAGTTCCTCCACGGGCGCCGACTCGACCGCGAGACCCCACTCGGCCGCCTGCCGCCCCGTGATGCAGTCGCCGGTGAGGAGGAGTCGTTTCGCCCGCTGGTCGCCGAGGCGGTGCGCCCACATTCCCGCCGCCGGAACACCCCACACACGGGTCGGCGGATAGCCGATCTTCGTGTCGTCCGCGGCGACGATCTGGTCGCAGTACAGCGCGATGTCGGTGCCGCCGGCCACGCAGAATCCGTGGATCTTCGCGACCGTCGGCTTGTTCGCGTGGAGCAGGCTCGCGAAGCCGCGGTTGAACCGGCTCATCATCGCGTAGTCGGCCATCGGATCCCAGTTGCCGAACGGATCGTGGTTGCGCGCCTGAACGATCGGATCGAGCACAGTGCCCGTCGTGCGGTCCGGTCCCTCGTCGGCGTGGCCGCCGTTCTCGGCGAAGATGCCCAGGTCGTATCCGCCGCAGAATCCCTTCCCGCGCCCCGACAGCAGGATCACGTGGACGCGGGGATCGAGGTCGGCGCGTTCCACGGTGGCGGCGAGTTCGACAGGAGTGTCGGCGGTGATCGCGTTGCCGTGGTCGGGACGGTTGAACGTGATCCGGGCGATGCGCCCGGTCACCTCGTAGGTGAGGGTTCGATACTCCACGGCGTCGTCCGCCCGGTCCGGTTCACGGCCCGCGAACAGTGAGTCGCCGCCCTCGTCCCAGCCGTCGCGCCAGGCCGCCGGACGGGTGCCGGCGTGGTCGTCGCGGCCGGTCACGACCCCACCTTGGGAGTGGCGCGGTCGATGATGGCGGCGGTGTCGACGCCGGTCGGCAGCGTCCCGAACACGGTGCCCCAGTCGCCGGACAGCCGGCTGACGCAGAACGCGTCGGCCACCGCCGGGTGTCCGTGGCGGATCAGCAGCGACCCCTGGAGGGCGAGCGCCATGTCGCCGACGACCCGCCTGGCCCGGTGCTCGAGCGTGTCGCGATCGCCGAAACTCGCCTTCAGATCCGCGACGGCGGCGTCGAGTCGCGCGTCGGCTCCCGCGGTGGAATCGAGTTCGTCGAAGAAGACCTGAAGCGTCTCCGGCTGTTTCGCCATCGCACGCAGAGTGTCGAGGGCGGCGACGTTGCCGGATCCTTCCCACACCGACAGTAGGGGAGCCTCCCGGTACAGCCGCGGCATCCGCGATTCCTCCACGTACCCGTTGCCGCCCAGGCATTCCAGGGCCTCGGCGGCGTGGATCGGGCCGCGCTTGCAGACGAAGTACTTGCTGACCGCCAGCGAGATGCGACGCAGGGTGTTCGCGTGCTCGTCGCCGGCGGTCGCCCGGTCGGTGAGCGCGGCCAGCCACAGGGCGACGGTCGTGGCCGCCTCCGACTCGACGGCGAGGTCGGCGAGCACGTTCCGCATCAGCGGCTGATCCACCAGGTGGGCGCCGAATGCGCTGCGGTGCACGGCGTGGTGCGCGGCCTGCGCGGTGCCGACACGCATGCCGGTGGCGGTGCCGATGGTGCAGTCGAGCCGGGTCATGTTGACCATCTCGATGATCGTCGGAACGCCGCGGCCTTCCTCGCCGACCAGCCAGGCCACCGCCTCGTCGTACTCGACCTCGCTGCTGGCGTTGGAATGGTTGCCGAGCTTGTCCTTGAGGCGCTGCAGGTGCATCCGGTTGCGGGTGCCGTCCGGCAGCACCCGGGGGAGGAAGAAACACGACAGTCCGCCGGGGGCCTGCGCCAGCACGAGGAACACGTCGGACATCGGCGCCGACGTGAACCACTTGTGGCCGGTCAGGAGGTAGCTGCCGTCGAACTGCGGCACCGCGCGGGTGGTGCCTGCGCGGACGTCGGAGCCGCCCTGCTTCTCCGTCATCGACATCCCGGCGATCAGTCCGGCCTTGGTCAGCGGAGGGTGCAGCGCCGGATCGTAGACCCGGGCGGTGAGGGGCGGTTCGTACTGTTGCGCCAGCTTACGGTTGTGGCGCAGGGCGGGGACGACGGCATACGTCATGGAGATCGGGCAGCCGTGTCCGGCGTCGACCTGCCCCCACACGGCCATCTTCGCGGCCCGGACCAGGTGGGCGCGCGGGTGCGGGTCGGCCCAGGGTGCGCCGTGCAGGCCCATCTCGACGGCGGTGGTCATCAGCTGGTGATATGCGGGGTCGTACTCGACCTCGTCGATGCGGTTGCCGTAACGATCGTGGGTGCGCAGGACGGGAGGGTGCGCCTCGGCGAGATCACCCCAGCGCTGCGCGTCCTCGCTTCCGGCGAGGCGTCCGACGTCGTGCAGTTCCTCGAGCACGTCGTGGGCGCCCTCGCGTTGTAGCGCTTCGAGGATCGGTGGGTAATCGGCCGCGTCGAAGTTGACCAGTGGCGGCACCTGGTTGACGACCTCGTGTGTGGCACTCATGTCGGGCTCCCGAGGGATCGAAGGGTGAAGGTGAGCAGGGCGGGGATGATCGCGCCGTCGGCGGCACCGCGGGCGAGTGGCAGAATCAGCGCTTCGCCGATGGCGCCGACGATGCAGGCAGCGGTCACCGACGCGTCCTGTTCCGGGATCTCCCCGGCCTCGACGGCGGCGGCGATCGCGACCGCGAGGGCGTCGCGGAAGGACTCGCGGAACAGGAGGCGCTCGGTGTCGACCTGCGGGTCGACGGGTTCGACGAGCAGCGCGTACGCCAGGGTGGGTGCGCGCAGCGCGCGTTCGGCGAACGTGCCGACGGAGGCGGATACCGCGGCGACGCACCGACCTTCGGCGCCGCGGGCGGCGTTGCCGGATTCGACGGCGGCGCTCACCTCGCGGCTGCAGACGATGCGGAAGACTTCCGCGAACAGTTCGCCCTTGTTCGCGAAGTGCCGGTAGACGGTGCCGGTGCCGACGCCCGCCTCGGCCGCGACCGCGGAGATCGAGCACCCCGCGTACCCGTGGCGGGCGATCAGCCCGATCGCGGAATCGATGAGGGTGGTGCGGAGAGCGTCCAGGCGTTCCTGGACGGCGGGTGTGCGCCGGTAGGCCATATTCAAGGAGTGAACACCCGTTCCGTTCTTCCGTCAAGGGTGCTAGCGTCGGCTACACCAGCGAGGAAAGGCGCACTCGATGACTTCCGACGTGGTACTCGTTCGCAAGGACGGCCCGGTCACGACGATCAGCCTGAACCGGCCCGAAGTCCGCAATGCCGTCGACCGGCCCACCGCCGAGGCGCTCGCCGACGCCTTCCGTGCATTCGACGCGGACGAGGACGCGTCGGTCGCGGTACTCCACGGCGAGGGCGGAACATTTTGCGCCGGAGCAGATCTCAAGGCGATCAGTTCGGGGACCGGGAACCGGGTGGCGCCCGACGGTGACGCACCCATGGGCATCTCCCGGATGCGGTTGTCCAAACCGGTGATCGCCGCGATCGACGGGCACGCGGTGGCAGGCGGGCTCGAACTGGCGCTGTGGGCCGATCTGCGGGTAGCCGGTGCGGACGCCGTCCTCGGAGTGTTCTGCCGACGCTGGGGCGTGCCACTCATCGACGGCGGAACCGTCCGCCTGCCGCGGCTCATCGGGGAAAGTCGCGCGATGGATCTCGTCCTCACAGGGCGGCCCGTCGACGCCGACGAAGCCCTGAGTATCGGGCTGATCAACCGGAAGGTCGCGGCGGGGGAGGCCCTCACCGCGGCCCGCCGGCTGGCCGCCGAGATCGCCGGCCTGCCCCAGGTGTGCCTGCGGCAGGATCGGTTGTCGCTGCTCGAGCAGGCGGGACTAACCGAGGATCAGGCCATGCTGAACGAATTCCGGCACGGCTCAATCTCTCTGGCCAACGGAACGGTGGAGGGTGCCGCACGCTTCGCCGCCGGGGCAGGCAGGCATGGGGATGCTGCGCCCGTGAGTACTTATTAACGGCGGGCGGTTAATAAGTACTCACGGGCGGCGGCAGCACTTCCGGTGGGCGGTGTGGTGTGCGTACCTGCTCGCGCTGACCGTCACGATCTACACGCTGGGGCTCCCCACCGACCGCATCTACCAGGCGACGTGGATCGTCGCCGGCCTCGTCGCCTTCACGATCGATCGGCCGTGGCAGGACCATGTGCGCGTGGTGCGGGACTGGTTGCCACTCATCGCCGCTCTCGTGGTGTACGACCTCAGCCGGGGCGTCGCCCACGAACTCGGGATGCCGGTGCGGGCTGAGGAACTGGTGACCGTGGAGAGCTGGCTCTTCGGCGGCGCGATCCCCACGGTCTGGTTGCAGGACACCCTCCTACCCCCGACGGGCGAGCTGCCGTGGTGGACTCTGCTCACGGGAATCGTCTACACCAGCCACTTCATCGTTCCGTGGGTGGTCGCCGCCGTCTTCTACGTGTACTCGCGCGACCTGTGGTCGGGGTACATGCGGCGGGTGCTGTTGCTGTCGTATCTCGGTCTGGTCACCTACATCCTGCTGCCGTCCGTCCCGCCGTGGCTGGCCGCCGAGGGGGACGTGATCTCCGGCAGCGTGGGCCGCGTCGCCGGTTTCGGTTTCGGTGTGGTCCCCACGGATGTCAGTACTCGGTGGCTGGAGGCGCAGAGCAACCCGGTCGCCGCGCTGCCGTCCCTGCACGCGGCGTTCGCCCTGCTCGTGGCCGTCGCTCTCTGGCCGTTCGCGAAGAACGTGTGGTTGCGGACGCTGCTGGTCGTCTACCCGCTCGCCATGGCGTTCGTGTTGGTCTACGGCGGTGAGCATTACGTCGTGGACGTGCTGGCGGGGTGGGCGTACGTGGGCCTGGCGATCCTGCTGGCACGGGCGTGGGAGTCCCGCACGACGGCGTGGCCCGGCCGGGCCGTCACCGCCGGCCGCCCGCTACGTCGCTGGTGACCGACACCTCGTCGAGAATGGGCTGGAGGAAGGGCAGGATGCGACCGACGATCGCCTCGTTGTACGCGACCGGTTGCTGGTTCGGATTCGCGTGACCGGTCCCGTCGAGCTTCGCCACCAGCAGCGTGCCGTCGGTCCCGCCGGACTGCTCGACGAGGATCTTCTGCGTGTAATCGACGTCGACCACCGCGTCCTTCCACCCCGCTCGGGGACGCACGAAGACGATCCCGGGCCGCGGCTTGTCCTCCGTCTCCACCGCCAGCGACTTCAGGTTGTCGATCGCACCGGACGCGACGATGGTCTTGAACTGCGATTCGATCAGCCCGTTGCTCGCCACGTCCTCCGACAGGACCTTCTCGGTGAGGACCTCGTCGACGACGTCGCGGAACTCGTCGACGTCGACATGCGGATACCAGTCCGACTTCGTGTCGAGGAACCTGCTCTGCCGGGCCGCGGTCTCCACGAGCAGGCGCATCGTCCGGCTCTCCCGCGCGCCGGGCAGCCAGCCGATCCACCGCAGCATGTCCTCGCCGCTGTCACGGCTCCCGGCCCGGACGGCGTGCAGGTCCACCGGGGTGCAGTCGAGCACCACCCCGATGAGGTTGGCGTCCGTGTCCTCGTAGATGTGCTGCGCGACCTCCAGCGCGACGACGCCGCCCATGCTGTGCCCGGACAGGACGATGTTGTCGATGCCCTCGTCGGCCGCGTGGGTGGCGATCAGTTCGCTGATCACCCTGGTGTCGATACCGCCGTTGTCGTATTGGACCGCCCATACGCGCCCGATCCGGTCGTACGAGGACAGGGTGCGGGCGGTGTCGGTGGCATCCTTGTTGCCCAGTCCGACCAGGTCGACGACGGCGGTGTCGTGGTCGGCGGGCGACTGCGCGTCGTACACCTCGTGGATCTGTGGCTGGGTCAGCGCGAGGCGCTCGCGTTCGGGTTGCACGTCGTGAACCCAGTACTGTCCGCCGGCCAGGAGCAGGGGGACGGTCCCGAGCGCGACCGCGGCGAGGAAGCGCCGGGTGCGACCGAATTTCTGCCATTGGTGACCGAGCCGTGTCGCGTGCAGACGCGCCTTGCGGCGATCGTTGCTCCAGTCGGCCACGGTGGACGGATGGCGTGTCATTCTCTCCGACATCCACTCCGATGGTACGCGCGGGAGCAGAGGGGCCCTGCTACGCGCGAACGAGCTGGGTGTACTCCACCCCGGTCAGCTCGACGGACTTCTCCCACAGGGCCGCCGCGAGTTTCGTGTTCCGCGCCCCACCGGTGCGCGGCGAGCGCGCCACCGGTCCCCGAACCCCGAACAGTCCGTTCGGGCCCAGGTAGTCGTCCGTGCGGACGTCGGGCATCGTCGCCGCGTACAGCTGTCCGAGCGCGCCGTCCTTCTCGTCGTTGCCGACCATCCGCAATCCGAGGTGGGTCACGGCGAGAGCCCCCGGGATCGGCGGGACCATCGAGTCGAAGAGAGTGGTGGCGGCGATGCCGGGGTGCGTCGCCACCGAGAGAAGTGGAAGACCCGCGGCTGCACTGCGCCTGGCCAATTCGCCACTGAACAGAAGGTTGGCGAGCTTCGACTGGTTGTACGCGCCCATCCGGGTGTACTTGCGGCGATCGAAGTTCAGGTCGTCGAGCACGATCCGGCCGCGGCGGTGCGCGATGCTCGCGAGCGTCACGACACGCGGTGCGGGAGCGCCGAGGAGTGCCGGGAGGAGCTGTCCGGTGAGCGCGAAATGGCCGAAATGGTTCGTGCCGATCTGCAGTTCGAAACCGTCCGCCGTGCGGCCGAAGGGAACGGCCATCAGTCCCGCGTTGTTGATCAGCACGTCGATTCGCGGTGCGACCCCGCAGGCGTGCTGCGCTGCGTCACGGACCGAGGCCAGGTCGGTGAGGTCCAGTGGAATCAGGTGGTGCTCGGCGTCGCTGCCCGCCTTGCGTATCCGGGTGAGCGCGGCGGCGCCGGTCTGCGGATTGCGGCACGCGAGCAGGACCGTCGCGCCCGCACCGGCGAGCGCCGTCGCGGCGTGGAGCCCGAGTCCGTTGTTCGCGCCGGTGACGAGGACAGTCCTGCCCCACTGGTCGGGGATGTCGCCGAACCCGAAGTGCCTGTTGTCGAGTGCTGTCATGAAGGAACCGTCTCCTCGGAGGTGCTGTCAGATGTCCAGGACGACGCGCTCGCCCTGGGTTCGTTCGACGCAGAGCAGCATCTGGCCGGAGGTCCGGCCCTCGTGCTCCACGCGGACGGCACAGGTGCCGCAGAACCCCTGCCGACAGGAGAAGGCGAGCCCGGGACGCACGTCGGAGATCGCGTCGAGCGCAGTCCGGTCGGCGGGAACGACGACCACCTCACCGGTGGGGGCGAGTTCGGCCTCGAACGGCCGGCCGTCGACGATCGGTGGGGGCGAGAACCGCTCGTAGTGGAATTCGGCACCAGGCGGTAGGGCGTCGTCGATCGCCTCGATCATCGGGATCGGTCCGCAGCAGTACACCGCGGACGTATCGGTCACCGCGCCGAGCAGCTCTGCTGCGGTGGGGATTCCGCCGTCGTCGTCGGTGCGCACCGACACCCGGTCGCCGAATACCGCGAGCTGGTCCAGGAAGGGTAGCGACTCGCGGTTACGGCCGGTGTAGGCCATCGACCAGTCGAGGTCGAGGCGATGGGCAAGGCGCACCATCGGGAGGATGGGGGTGATCCCGATTCCGCCGGCGACGAAATGCAGGCCGTCGGCAGTCGATCCGTGTCCGGGCAATGCCAGGGGGAACGCGTTGTCCGGGCCGCGGACCTTCACCGAGGCTCCGGGGTGCAGGGTGTCGTGGACCTCGAGTGAGCCTCCGCCGCCGTCGGGAAGGCGCCGCACCGCAATGGTGTACGCGCGACTGTCTGCGGGGTCGCCGCACAGGGAGTACTGACGGCGCCGCCCGGACGGCAGCTCGAGGTCGAGATGCGCGCCCGGCCGCCACCGGTCGAGTTCGCCGCCGTTGGGCGCGGCCAGCGTGAGGCTCACGACGTTCTCGTCGTGCGCCACCACTCTGCGCTCACACACCAGCATTCGCCGGCTACCGTCGCTAACCGGTGGGGTGAGGTCGGTGCGGTAGAGGAAGCGTAACGACCGCATGTACGCGGTGGTGACACCGGCGACGGCACGCAGCAGCGGGTCGCGTTGCCGCTTCCCCCACAGATCACCCGGTACGGAGGTCGGTGCCGGATACGTCGGAGTCACTACGCCGCCGCCCTCGCGGCAGGCGACTTGGCCAGGTAGGCGATCGCCTGCGCCGTGTCACCCTCGGCCTGCGGCGAGTACCGGGGGTTCAGGTATCGGAGCGCGCCCCGGAACAGGCTCGACAGCCCGGGCAGGGAACCGCGGCGCATCGCCGCGAACAGCCCGATCCACAGCGAGAAGTAGCCGCGGTCGCGCATGGTCGGGTCGGCGTGCACGATGAACTTCAGCCCGCGCGTCATCACCACGAGAAACGCGAGATACGACACCAGCATCGCGAGGTTGCGGCGGAAGTACCCCACCCCGAAGTGCATGGCGACGTCGTGAGCGACGTTGCGATGCTCGACCTCCTCCGCGCCGTGCCAGCGGTACAGGTCGGTCATGCTCGGGTCGGCGTCGAAGTCCTCGAGGCGCGCGTTCAGGATCCAGTCACCCAGGAATGCCGTCATGTGCTCGATCGCACCGATGAACGCGAGCCGTTCGACGAGTTGCTGACGCTGCGCGCGGGCGCTGCCCATCTCCCTGCGGCCCAGCACCTTCCGCATGAGGAATTCCGACTGCAGCACGAACGGCCGCGGATCCACGTCGTGTGCGTCCAGGAACTCGTACAGCACCACGTTGTGGGTCTCGGCGTGCATCGCTTCCTGCCCGATGAACCCGCGGACGTCGGCGCGGAGCCGGTCGTCGTTGATCAGGGGGAGCGCCTCGGTGAACGTGGCGCAGAACCACCGCTCCCCCTCGGGGAGGATCAGGTTGATCGCGCTGAGCGTGTGGGAGGCGATCGGTTCGCCGGGAATCCAGTGCAGCGGGGTCCGGGACCAGTCGAACTTCACGTTGCGTGCCTGCAGGGTCACGTCACCGGGGTCGACGTCGATCGCGTCGACCTTCTTTCCGTTCCGCAGTGCCATCAGTGATCTCCTCGAAGTCGGCTTCGGGCGAGGGTCGCCGTTCGGCCGCGTGGCCGCTGGTACCGCGAGACACGATGAGCGTTACCCGCGGTTACGTTTTGTGCGAGTCGAGTGTCACACCGGCGAACTTCGGTGTCAACCACTACTGCCGTTGTCGGAACACGGTCCCGTACCCTGGGTATCGGCACGCGGTCCAACGAGTATTCGGAGTCCAGGCGAAGTGGCAGAAACAGACACCCCGCGGTCGTGGGACCGGCGGGCACGCGCCCGTGAAGAGTTCATCGACGCCGCCTACCGGGTGATCGACACGCACGGCCCACGCCCGAGCATGAACGACATCGCCAAGGAAGCGGGGGCCACGAAGCCCCGGCTGTACCGGCACTTCGCAGACAAGGCCGACCTCTACAAGGCGATCGCCGACCGCACCACCCACGACGTCTACAAGCTGGTGGCGCCCAAGTTCAACTTCCTGCTCACCACACCGCACGAGGCGCTGAACCATGCCATCACCGGCTACGCAGAGGTGGTCGCCGAGCACCCGAACGTCTTCCGCTTCCTGGCGGACGGGGAGCTGAAACAGGACGGCGCGGGATCCGCCCTGTCCCTCGACGTCGAGCGCGACCTCACCGACCGGCTGGCCGGCGTCGCGTCGACGATCTTCGAGTCCGTGTCCGCCGAAGTCTCCGACGTCCGGTTCACCGCCCGCGCCGCAGTCGGGATCATGGTCTCGACCACCGACCTCTGGCTCGAGTCGTCGAAGGGTTCCGCGAAACCGGACACCGAGTACTTCGTCGGCCAGGTGGCGCCCCTCGTGTGGGGCGTGCTCGACGCGTTCCTCCGTCGCAACGGGATCGAACTCGACCCCACCGAACCGCTCTACCTCGCGCTCGCCCGCATCAACGCCCCGTGAGTACTCGTCAACCGCGGGTGGGTGACAAGTACTCACGGCGGAAGCGGCTGGACTCCGGGCAGAGGGCGGCGACCGGTGCGACGTCGGTCGCGTAGTCGACGTCGCGGAGCGTCGGCAGCGACAGCACCTCGGCGCCCGCCGCGAGGAGGGCCTCCCGGGTGAGGCGTCCGGTGTCCGGACCCGACGTGGGAACCGATCCGATCGCCTCCGTCGCCACGGCGTCGGGCACTCCGAGGATCCACCACCCGCCGTCCTCCGCGAGTCCGAGGACGCATCGGCCCTTCCGCTCGGTGAGCAGGTCCGCCGATTCCGCGAGCAGGCCCGCCGTCACCTGCGGTGTGTCCATCCCGATCTGGAGTATCGGCAGGCCGAACGTGTCGAACGTGTCGGCGTGGGCGTTCACCAATCGCTCCGCGAAATTCTCACCCCGCTGCGGAAGCACCGTGAAACAGTCCAGCGCCGAGGCGATGTCGGTGCCCCGGACCGCCCGGCCGAGGTCACCGGTCATCGCCACCACCCGCTGCGCGACGCGGGCACCGGTGACGGCGTCCAGGGTGTCCAGCAGCGAGGCGGCAGCGAGGTCGGCGGCCCGGGCGTCGCCGACGTCCCGCGCGAGCCGGGTCTTCGCGAACCCGGGCACCGGCGCCTTCGCGACCACGAGTACTGCGACGTCGAGGCTCACCCGATCACCTTCCAGAAGTCGTGGACGGCGACGACGGTGCCTTTCAGCGAACCCGACACCTTCGACGCGCCGGCGGTGCGCGGCCGATACGTGATGTCGCGCTCCATGACCCGCCAGTGGGCGCGGCCGGCGAGCACGAGAAGCTGCAGCGGATAGCCCGACCTGCGGTCGTCGACACCCAAGTCGAGGAGGTCCTGTCTGCGTACGGCTCGCATCGCCCCGAGATCGTGGATCGGCAGCCCGTACCGGCCCCGGAGTCGTGCGGCGACAACGGCGTTGCCGATCCTGCTGTGCAACGGCCACGTTCCACGCCGATCGGCCCGCCGCCGCCCCACGGCGAGGTCGGCGCCCGAGTTCAGCGCAGCGACGAGTCGCGGCAGTTCACCCGGATCCATCGAGCCGTCGCCGTCCAGCACACAGACCACCGGAGTCTGCGCCGCCAGCACCCCGGCGTGCACGGCCGAACCGTATCCCGGGACGTGCTCCCACACCACCGACGCACCGTGCGCCCCCGCCACCGCGGCGGTGCCGTCGGTGGAATTGTTGTCCACCACCACCGTCCGGTAGCCGGGTGGCACCGCGGCCAGCACTCCGGGCAGGGAACCGGCCTCGTTCATGCACGGGATCACGACGGTGACGTCCCGCGCAGAGATCGGCACGCGCTCAGACACGGGGAGGTCCCGCCGGCACCGCGTCCCTCAGGGGTGCGTGCGCGAACGCCGCGATCCCGTCGGCGGGCCTGATCTGCGCCCGGAATCCCAGCCGCTCCCGGGCCAGCCAGGGGTCGGCGACGATGTGCCGCACGTCGCCGGGGCGGTACTCGCCGGTCACGACGGGTTCGGGCCCGCCGTGCGAACGCGCAAGGGTCGCGGCCACCTCGCCGATCGTGATCGGGTGCCCCGAGCACACATTGAACGCCGCGAATCCGGGCAGCGCCGCCTCGACCGCGGCCACGTTCGCCGCCGCGACATCGTGGACGTGCACGAAATCCCGCGTCTGCCTGCCGTCCTCGAACACGTGCGGAGGATCGCCGTTCTCGAGGGCGGAACGGAACATCGCGGCCACCCCGGAATACGGGGTGTTACGCGGCATGCGATCGCCGTACACGTTGTGATAGCGCAGAGCCGTCACGGAACCACCGGTGGCCAGTGCCCAGGCGAGCGCGTAGTTCTCCTGGGCGACCTTGCCTGCGGCGTAGAGACTCCGCGGACGCAGCGGCGAGTGTTCCTCCACGAGTGCCCACTCGAGGGGCTCTCCCGTGTCGGGATCCGTCTCGTCGAAGAACCCCGCCGCCAGGTCCTCGGCCCGGCGGGCGGCCGGTTCCACGAACTCGCCCCGCCCGTTGCGGTACCGGCCTTCTCCGTAGACGACCATCGACGACGCGAGTATCAGCGTCTCGCAACCCGACTCGTGCATCGCGGCGAGCAGCGTCGCCGTACCGAGATCGTTGTGGCTGGCGTAGGCCGGCGCATCACGCACATCCACACCGGCGCCGACGACGGCGGCCTGATGACACACGACGTCCACCCCCCTCAACAGTTCGATCAGAGCGGGACGGTCGCGGACGTCGGCTCGTCGCACACCGTCCGGCGGTTCGGGGTCGGCACCGTGCGCGGACGGGAGCAGGGCATCCACGGCCACGACGTCGTGACCGGCTTCGATCAGCGCGGCGTGGACGTGGCCGCCGATGAATCCGGCTGCACCCGTGAGCAGTACACGTGTTCCCATCATGGCAACTCGATCGGCAGTGTCACACCCTCGTGGACGCGACAGGCTTCACAGGGTCCCTCGGGGGCGGCGGCGATCGCGGACCGCACCAGCGTCTTCAAGGACCCGAGATTGCGCTGGAACTCGGCGAACACGTCCACTGCGCGTACCCCGTCGCCGGCCTCGATTCCCGCATCGAGGTCGGTGACCAAAGCGATGGTGGCGTAGCACATCTCGAGTTCCCGAGCGAGGACCGCCTCGGGGTGGCCCGTCATGTTGACGAGAGTCCAGCCCTGCCGGGCGAACCACAGACTCTCCGCCCTGGTCGAGAAGCGCGGTCCCTCGACCACCACCAGCACCCCGCCCTCCACGGTGCCCGGTCGGGCGGCGGCCTTGCGCAGGTCCGAGCAGTACGGGTCGGCGAACTGGACGTGCACGCCGCCTCCGTCGAAGTAGGTCTGCGTGCGGCCGCTGGTGCGGTCGACCAACTGATCCGGCACGACCATCGAGCCCGGTCCCAGGTCGGGGGTGAGGCTCCCGGCGGCGCAGGGTGCGAACACCTGCCGCACGCCCAGCGTGCGCAGCGCCCACAGGTTCGCGCGGTACGGGATGGTGTGGGGCGCGAATTCGTGCCGGACGCCGTGGCGGGGGAGGAACGCCACCCGCCTGCCCTCCACGTCGCCGACGGTGATCGCGGCGCTGGGGCTGCCGTACGGAGTGTCGATCGTGACTTCCGCGGCGTCCTCGTCGAAGAACGAGTAGAAGCCGCTCCCGCCGATCACGGCGACGTCCGCGCGGCCCGGTTCGCGTGCACTCATTGCGGTCATGCAGTCAATCCTCCGTCGTTATGCTGGGCGCGAGTGCGACTTTCGCCGAAGGAGATGACGTCATCGGATCCCCGCAGCGCGCCGAGGAGCGGAATTTCCGGTACTGCGACGTCGCGGGCGCCGCACTCGCCCTGATCCTGGTGGTGGTCGCGTTCGTCGTCCCGCGCCTGGGAAACGAGACGATCACACCCATCGTCCACCGCACCGCGGAGAGCGTGCGGGACTTCGCGGACGCCGCGCCGCTGTTCGGATTCCGCGACGTGCACGTCGGGTGGGGGACGCCCGTCGCCGTCGGCGTCGCGGTCGCGGTCGTGTCGTGGGGGCCGGGCCTGGCGCAGAGGCTGGCGTGGCGTCGTCTCACCGTGGGAGTGTGGCTCGCGTCCGCCCTGTGGGCGATGGCGCTCGCGCTGGTCGACGGCTGGCAGCGTGGATTCGCTCGGCGCCTGACCTCGACCGACGAGTATCTCCACGAGGTTCCTCGTGTCTCGGACATCCCCGCGACGCTGCGCGGTTTTGCGGGACGAATCCTGGACCTGCAGCCCGATTCGTGGACCACGCACGTGTCCGGACATCCGCCCGGTGCGCTCCTGACGTTCGTCTGGCTCGACCGGATCGGACTCGACGGCGGCGCCTGGGCGTCCGCGCTGTGCGTCGCGGTCGGATCCAGCGCCGGTGCCGCCGTGATCGTCGCCGTCCGTGCGCTCGGTGACGAGGCCATGGCTCGTCGCGCGGCCCCGTTCCTCGTCCTCGCACCCGCCGCGATCTGGGTGGCGGTGTCGGCGGACGCACTGTTCGCCGGCGTGGTGGCGTGGGGGGTCGCCCTGCTGGCCCTCTCGGCGACTCGTACCGTCCCGGTCCCCGCGCTCGTCGCGGTGACGGCGGGTGTGCTGCTCGGATTCGGTGTCTACCTCAGCTACGGCCTCACGCTGATGGCGATCCCGGCGGTCGCCGTTCTGATGATCGCGCGCACGGCCCGCCCGCTGGTCGGCGCCCTGGCCGGTGCGCTCGCGGTGGCGGCCGTGTTCACGCTGTACGGATTCTGGTGGTTCGACGGCTACCAGCTGGTGCAGGAACGGTACTACCAGGGCATCGCATCGGATCGTCCCTTCGCCTACTGGGGCTGGGCCAACTTCGCGTCGCTCGTCTGCGTGGTGGGGTTGGCGGTACCCGCCGCACTGCCCCGGGCGTTCGCCTGGACGCGGGTACGGGCACTGTCGCCGGTTCCCGTCCTCGTGCTCTCCGCGCTGGCGGCGGTGGTGATCGCCGATCTGAGCGCGTTGAGCAAGGCGGAGACCGAGCGGATCTGGTTGCCGTTCGAAGTGTGGCTTCTCGCCGCCCCCGCACTCCTGCCGCGCGGAAGCCATCGGTTCTGGCTTGCAGTGCAGGCCGCCGGTGCGCTGGCCGTCAACCATCTGCTGTTCACGAACTGGTGACGGCCGGCGCATCCGAGGTGCCGTTCGGGGGGCAGACGGTCACTTGGTCGCGATCGTGATGGTGGCGATTCCGACCAGCAACCCCGGCTTCACGGCGTCGGTCTTGAACGTCTCGTTCAGCAGTCCGGCCGCGTCCTCCGAGATCTTGACCTCGGTACCCTGCAGGATCGCGGTGTCGTTCGGCCCTGTCTGCAGCGGCTTCAACGTGCGGCCGTTGAGATCGAACAACACCGCATCGGTGGCCGCGGACGCACCGTTGACGCTCACGTCGCCCGTGAGGAGCGACGTGCCCGGGTCGATCGCGAAATCGGTGAGTTCGACGACGGTGCCGGGCGCCGCCAGCGACAATCCGCTGCCGTCGTGCATGATCTCGCCCTGTACGTAGGGGTCGACCGTGCCCGGCTCCCAGTACTTCACGTTGCCGCCGGTGATCGGGAAGCTGACCGATCCGTCGGCGAGGGCCGCCGTACCCACCACTCCGGGTGTGAGGCCGAGCGTCGTCAGGGCGCCGGTGAAGCCGGAATCCAGTGCGACGGCGGTACTCACCCCGGTCAGGTTGTCGACCTGGGCGACGGGTGCGGGTTGCGTGGATGCTGCTGCGCTCACATTCGACGACGCATTCGAGTCGTTGCTCGAACACGCCGCCAGCGGGGTCAGGGCCAGGGTGCCGATGGCCGCCGCTACGAGTGCTTTTCGATAGTTCGACATGATGATCAAACAACCTTTCCGGGAGGAAGGGGATGGGTGGATGTTCACTAGGTATTCGGTGCGACCTCGCCGGCGGATGGGAGCTCTTTACACCCATTCCATCCGCACGAAGTACCGATTCGCGTGCTGCAGAACATCGATCACGCTCAGTCCGGCGGCGTGTGCGACCCCGGACACCGCCGCGACACCCACACTCGCCCAGGCGAACCATTCGCCGGCGAGATGCTCGGTCTCCCAGCGCAGTAGTTCGTGACGAACTCCTGTCGTGGTCGGCGGATCCACCTCGGCGATCACAATTCCGTGTGGTTGCAACAGTTCTCGCGCGCGGCGCAGGATCCGCACCGGGTCTCCGCCGATGCCGATGTTGCCGTCGGCGAGCAGCACCCGGTCCCAGTGTCCGGACCGGGGAAGCGGCGCGAACAGGTTCCGGTGCAGCGCGAGGCCGCCGCGGCGGATCGTGAGTTGGACTGCCGTGAAAGACGAGTCGACGCCCAGCGCCGAGACGCCGGCCGAGACGAGCGCCGCGGTGAGGCGGCCCGGTCCGCATCCGAGGTCCACGGTGGCGCCGTGGCACCCGGTGAGCATCACGCGGTCCGCGATCCGATCGGAGAGGGTGGATGCGTCCCCGCCCATCCACCGGCCCACCGGCAGGGGGCGACGCGTCCCCCGTGCGTCGCGCACCCAGCACGGGAGACCCGCCGACGCGCGCCGCATCAGGAGGTCCGTGGAGACGTCGGTTCTCCTCATGAGCCGCGTACCGTGTCACCAGTCTTGCGGGACAACGCGAGTCGCATGGCGTAGGCGACGGCGGACACCGCGAAGAACACGGCGGTGAGCAGCAGCCAGCGTTCGAGGAACGGTTCCTGCGTCAGCCCCGTCGCAGCGAGATACGCGTCGGCGCCCTGCTCGATGATTCCCGGCAGGAACAGCAGCAGCGTCAGGCCGGATGCGAGCGCCGGCACGCGAATGTAGTTGAGCGCCGAGACCGACCGCGGTCGTGGAATTCGTCTGCCCCGCATCGCATTCAGCCCGGACGTCAGGGACCGGTCCGCGAGCGCGTACAGCGGGAACAACACCAGGTCGTGCGCGATCACCGCGCCGAGGAACCACACGGCGATGGACTTCCACCACACGTCCTGATTCCACAGATTCTGCGGACCCACCACCGCCACCGCATATCCGGCGAGGGCGAACGTGAACAGCACCGCCAGCAGATGCAGCGGGTCGGCGCCGTAGAAGCGGGCGAATCGGCGCATCTCACGCCTCCCGGAATTCGATGGCCTGCACCCACTTGGTGTTGTGGACACCGGGCAGGGCGGGAACGATGATCCGGGCGGGGTAGCCGTGGTCGAGGGACAGGTCCGCGCCGTTGACCTCCAGCGCGAGCAGGGCATCGGCGTCGCGCACCTGATCGGACGTGAGCACCGCCTGATTGAACGCCCCGGACCGTTCCAGCGACGTCACCTTCGCCGAGGCGAAATCCGTCACCCCGGCAGCGTCCGCGAGGTCACGCAGTCGCACGCCCGTCCATGTCTCGGTGGTGGACCATCCCTCGACGCACGCGATCGGAAGAGTCGCGGTGTGCGACGGCATTGCGCGCAGCTGACTTCGGCTCAGCTGCACGGGTTCCGCGCCACCCGTCACCGAGAGCCGCCAGGTGTCGCCGATCTGCTCCAGGGTGACCTGCGCGGCCGCGGCGGTGCGGTTGATCTGAAAGTCGTTGGGACCGTCGCCGTACGAGCGACCCCGGGGGAGGAGCAGTGCGGCATTGCGCAGGAACCCGCCGGTGGTCTGCCCGACCGACAGGACGGCGACCAGCGCGGCGCCGCCCCCGACCAGGGCGAGGGCGCCGCGGCGGCTGATCGTGGGCGAGGTGGGGTCTTCGGCCACGAGGCCGTTCTCGTCCGGCGATTCGGGGCGCGTATCGGCGCGGGAGGTGCGCAGCACTCGACGGAAAGACCGGGAACGCAGCGACCTCACCATCACCGGCACCTTCAGGATCGTGTGCGTCACGAACCCGGCGATGAAGACCCACGCGCCCCAGTAGTGGGCCGTGTAGAAGTCGAAGCCGAAGATGTAGTCGTACTGGATGTTCAGGACCCCGGTGATGATCTCGAACAGCGCACCGCCGACCAGGGCGATCAGCGACAGACGTTCGAGCGCCTGCGCCGGCGACCGCACCGGCGGAAACACGAACAGTTTCGGGATCACCGACCACAGCTTGGCGAGGACGACCGGCACCAGGATCAGTCCGAGCCCGACATGCAGCCCCTGCGTGAGCCGGTACAACCACGACGGCCGGGTGGGCCACGCGAAGTACGGAAGGTGCAGCCACCCGACGTCGCCGGGACGGGCCTGCCCGAACTGCGGACCGTACGCGATGTACGAGAGCAGTCCCGTGACGATGACAACCGGAAGTCCGATCAGCAGGACGAGGCCGAATACGGAGGTCAGCCACGGTCCGCGCAGTGGACTGCGTAATCGTGGGCCGCGAGAGTGGTCGGTCATGGTGTATCAATCCCTCCGGCTCGATCATCTCGAGCCTCAGAGGTAATTCGGTGCCGCCGCCGTCCAGGACTGCTCCGCCCGTGAGTACTTGTTAACCGCGGGAGGTTAACAAGTACTCACGGGTGCGCGCCGTGCCGGATCTCGTCGCGGGGCTGGTCGTACCGGACCATTTCGTATCCGATCATCGCGAGCAGGACCGCGGTGAGCACACCCAGGGTGGCGAGGGCCGGGATGTGCCAGACGACGGGGAGGAGCGCGATCAGGACGACCGCCGTCACGACGCGCGGCACGGTGACCGACCTCGTCGCGTACGCCTTGAACGCGACCAGCGCGAGAACGTACAGCGCCGCGCCACCGAACAGTGCGATCAGCGGCCAGCCGTACAGCGGGTCGGTGAGCCGGTGATGGTTGCCGTCGCCGACGTACGACAGGATCTTCTTCAGGCCGAGCGACAGCATCACGATCCCGATCACCATCGGAAGGTGCAGGAAGCTGTAGCAGTTGCGGGCGATCTTGATCTGACGCGCACCGGTTGCCTCCTCGAAGGCGTGCTCGACGGCTAGTGACGTGACGTCGAAGTACGACCACCACAGCAGCCCCGACACCGCGAGTCCCAGCAACGAGGCGACGATGATCGCCCAGGAGATCGGCAGGCTCGCGACGCCGATGCCGATCGACACGATCGACTCGCCGAGCGCGACGATGACGATGAGGCCGTGCCGTTCGGCGAAGTGGCTCACCGACCGCAGCCGCCAGTCGGTGCCGCCGATCAGTGTGCCGATGTAGTCGCCGGCGAGGGCGAGGATCCACATCACGGTCTGCGCCGTGCCGGTGAGCTGCGATGCGATGAGCAGGAACACGGTGCCGGTGACCATGCTCGGCGCGAACCGCAGCACCTGACCGCGCAGTTGGGGGTCGGTGCGGCTGATGACCCAGAACATCACCAGGTGCAGCAGGCGGACGACGAAGTAACCGAGGGCGAAGATGACGGGGCCGTCGAGTCCGCCGGGCAGATCGTCGAACGCCTCGGGGATCGTCAGGGCGGTGACGAACATGGCGCCCATCGCGCCGAACATCACCACCCGCACGATGCCTTCGTCGGCGCGTACGAGGTTGCAGAGCCAGGCGTACCCCACCCAGCTCCACCACAGGACGGCCATCACCAGTGCGCCGCGCAGCAGGTTCACCCCGGTGGGGTCCTCGGCCATCAGATCGGTGACGCGGGTGAGGGCGAACACGAAGACGAGGTCGAAGAACAGCTCGAGCGGCGACACCGACGCTCGTTCTTCGACGAGACGGGGACGCAAACGATGGGCGAAGGTCACGGGGAGAATGCTGCCACCGGACGGCGACGCGGGAAAGTCCTACGAACTGCGACGAGCCGTGGGGTCGGGCGCAGCCTTTCGTTCGGGGGAGCCGACGGGGGTGCGGGGGATACGCCCGGTGAAGAACAACGCCGTGATGGCGAGCAGCGCGGTGACGGCGTACGCCACCTGGAGTGCCTCGAGTCGCGCATCGGAATTGATGTCGAGGATGTCCTGGGCGGTGGCGTCGGGGACCGACGCCTCCTCCAGGGCCGCCGCCAATTGTGTGTCGGAGAGGAACGGGACACCGCTCGCCAGTTCGGTGGTCGCCCGCTCTTGGACCGACTGCGGAACGTCGGGATCGGCTTGGATCCCCGCGACGATCGAGGTGCTCAGGGTCGCGATGAGCACCGATCCGATCAGCGCCGTCCCCAGGGACGCGCCGAGGTTGGTCGCCGTGTTCTGCAGCCCGCCGACCTCGGCGCTCTGCGAATCGGGGACGGCCGACACCGTGACGGCGCCGAGTTGGGAGGCCAGTGCACCGAGTCCGAGCCCCATCAGCAGCATCGGCACGGCCACGACGCCGGCATTGGCCCCGGGATCCATCCCGGCCACGAGGAACAGGATGCCGACGATCATGGACGCCAGACCGAACCGGACCACCCTGCGCGGATTGGCCTCGGGCCGGAGTTTGGGGATCCCGGCAGCGGCCAGCAGCAGTGCGACGGACAGCGGGATGAGCCGGATCCCGGTCTGGAGCGCGTCGAGTTCGAGCACAACGGACAGGAACAGGGGGACGGTGAAGAACACGCCCGCTTGGACGGTGAACTGGGCGAAGAACATGCTGAGCCCGCCGGCGAGTTGCCGGTTCCGCAGCAGCCGGGGGTCGATCAGCGGCTCGCCGCCGGTGTCGGCGAGATGCGCTTCCCACCGCAGGAACCCGTACAGCACCAGGAGACCACCCAGCACCAGCCACACGACCGGTGACAGCCCCGCGATCGCGGTTCCGCCGGGCTTGGCCCGCACCCAGCCCCACTCGCTCGAGCGGAGGACGCCGAACACGATCATCCCGAGGCTGACCACCGACAGCGCCGATCCGACCAGGTCGAGGCGCACCTTCACCGGCGGAACGTCGTTGATGCGTCGGAGCACCAGCAGGATGAGGAGGACGATCACCACCTCGCCGGCGAAGACGTACCGCCACGACGCGAACGTGGTCACCGCACCGCCGATGAGCGGTCCGGCGGCAACCGCCATCGCACCGGCCGCGGCCACCAGACCGTAGGCGGCGGGACGCCTTTCGGGCGCGAAGTTCGCCGCGACGAGGGCAACGATCGCGGGCATGATCAGCGCGGCGCCGATGCCTTCCAGCAGGGACCATCCGATCAGCAGCACCGCCAGGTTGGGTGACAGTGCTGTGGTGAGCGAGCCCGCGCCGTAGACGACCAGGCCGAGAGCGAACGCCCTGCGACGACCGATGATGGTGCCGATCTTGCCGCCGGTGATCATCAGCGTCGCCATGACGAGCGTGTACAACGTGATGGCCGTCTGGATGCCGGTGATCGTGGTGCCGAGATCCGACGCGACCGTCGCCATGGACACGTTCATCACGGAGCTGTCCAGTGTCATCAGAAACTGGCTGGACGCCAGCACCGTGAGCACCAGACCGGATCCGGCGACCGCGACCGACTCTTTGCCTGGACTCACGACGGCCTTCCTCGGGCATCTCGAGACTCGCTTCGGTGAACACTTCCGTGGGCTGCCGCTGGGGAAGGTCGTCCCCAGCGTCGCATGGGGGCAGACCACCGAAAATCATCCGAAGAGGGTGAAAGCTCGTGAGACGGTCTCGAACCGGATTATGCTCGGAGAATGGCCGGAATTCTCGTGGGGGATCCCGGATTATTGTGACCGAGCCCTGATCCGGGGTGACATCCGCGGATCCTCGGCGTGCACGAAGAGAGGTTTTCCGGTGAACGATATCGACCCGGAGGATAGCGGACCCATCGATTATCTCGTGGTGGAGTTCCCTGCCGACCGACGACCGGACGGATCAGCGTTGGCGATCCTCCGTGAACTCGTCGAGCAGGGCACGGTGCGAGTGCTCGACCTGGTCTTCCTTCGCAAGGAAGTGGACGGCTCCGTCGTGGCGATCGACGTCGTCGACGTCGGGCTCGAGGGCGACATCGATGTGTCGCTCTTCGCAGAGGCCTCGACCGGCCTGCTCGACCTCGCCGACATCGCCGACGCCGGGTCCGTTCTCGAACCGGGTGCTTCGGCTGCGGTAGTGGTCTACGAGAACACTTGGGCCGCACCGCTCGCAACCGCCCTGCGTCGCAGCGGAGCTCAACTCGTGGCGTCGGGCCGCATCCCTGTGCAGGGCATCCTTGCATCACTCGACGCGCTCGAAGCCTGAAACTGAAACCGAGGACAACATCATGCCCGGACTTCTCCGCGGGATCGCCCGCACCGCCGTCGTCGCCGGAACCGCGACCGCCGTGTCGAATCGAGTGTCTCGACGCCAAGGCCAGCGGTGGGCGGGGCAACAGCAACCGCAAGAGCAACCACAGCAGCAACCGCAAGCCCCGCAGAACGAGGCCCCGGTCTCCGCTCAGGCACCCCCGCCGCAGGCCGCTCCCGCCTCCTCATCGGGCGGAGGCAGCGTCGACCGGATCGCCGCGCTGAAGGATCTCGGAGAACTCAGAGCGCAAGGAGTGCTCACCGAGGAAGAATTCAGCGCCGAGAAGGCGAAGATCCTGGCGTCCTGAAACCACCCGTGAGTACTTGTCAACCGCGGGGGGGCTGTTGCGGAATTGAGTGAGGGTGGTTTGGTTCTCTCGTGCCGCGGTGGGTGCCGGTGCGGGGGTGGCCCCCGCCGGGTCAGGGGGTGGCCGGGAGCGGGGTGCCTGCGGTCAGGTGGGTGAGGATCTTGCCGAGGTTGTGCACGGTGGCGTGGAACGCCCATTCGCTGCGGGCGCGGTCGAGTCCGCGGCTGGTGAAGCGGCGGAATCCGAGGTTGTGTTTGGCGTGCCCGAACACGGTTTCGGCGATGGGTGAGCGTTTGCGGTAGGTGGCGATGCCGGCCTCGGTGCGCAGCCGGTGGGTCATGGCCTGGATCGGATCCGATTGCGGCGGTGGCGGTCCGGTGACCGGATCAGCGGTGGCGGCGGCCTCGAGGTGACGGGATTTGCCGGTGGCGATCAACCGGTCCGGGCCCGGCGCGGTGAGGTTCTCGCGGGAGCAGTAGCCGGCGTCGAAGAGCATCACCCCGATCAGCTCCTCCGGGCTCGTGCCGGTCGGTTCCTTCCCACGTCGGGTGGCGTCGATCAGGTGCGCGGCCGCCCCGGCCTTGTCGACCATGTCGGGGAAGTAGTCGTAGTCGACCGGGCCGGTCCCGACCCCGGTGGCCAGGATCAACCCGTCCTCGCTGGTGAAGGCCTGGCAGTTGTAGCCCTGCACCCAGCCGCCGCCGCGCAGCGGCTGCAACCGCGAGTCGGGGTCGGTGGTGTTGCGGCGCCGCTGCCCGGCGGCAGCGGCGCGCTCACCCTGTTTGCGGAGGGCGGTGTCGAGTTCGGTGCGCCGGCGCCGGACCAGGTGGTGCTCGTCGACCGGCTTCGGTGCGAACCGGGTGCCCCCGCCCCCGGCCGCGGTGCCACCCTGGAACCGCTCGATCACCGCCTGCTGGGCGGCGACCGCCTCGGCCAGACGCCGCTCGGCGGCGGCGACCTCGGCCCCGACCGGCACCCGGCCCATCACCGTCTGGCCCGCGTCGAGCCGGGCCAGATAGTCCTGTGCTTTCCCCTCCCGCTCGCACTGTTCGGCGTCCTTCTCCGCGTCGAGCTGGGCCAATGCCTCGGCGATCCGGGCCGAGCGGGTGCTGGGATCGGCCAACTCCGCCGGCACCTGTCCCGGGCCCGAATCGTCCTCGCCGTAGAGGTCGTCCTCGGCGTCATCGGTGGCGGCGTGCGCGGCCACCGCGGCGGCGGCGATCCGCGCGGCCTCGGCCTCGGCTGCCCGGCGCAGCCCGTCCTCGGTGCGGTTGGCGTCCTTCGATGCGTTCGAGGCGATCTTCACCCCGTCCAACGCGATCGTCTCGAGTCGGCCCAGACCCAACCGTGCGGCCAGGATCAGGACCTGCGTGAACAGGGCCTCGCAGGCGGTGTGGTTGTCCTTGCGGAACCGTGAGATCGTCACGTGATCGGGGGTGTCGCCGGCGCAGATCACCCGGTAGGACACCACCTCCGAGCAGGCCCGCTCGATCTGCCGCGACGACCGCATCCCCCGCGACCACGCCCAGATCAGCAGGGTCACCAGCATGTCCGGGTCGTACCCGGCGCGCCCGGCACCCCCGGTGCGGCGAGAGTCGTGAAAGGCGCTGGTGTCGAGATGGGTGTCGACGATCTCGATCACCGTCCACACCGGATGCGTGGGCGGCACCCACTCCCGCATGTCCGGCGGCAACAAAAACTGCTGGTCACGATTCACCGGTCGATACCCCTTGGCCACCAACACATTATCCAAGAAACATCAGGTCGGGGCGCCGCGGCACGCGGACACCCCGACCCGGAAATTTGAAACAGCCCCCGGGCGGTTGACAAGTACTCACGGGCGGCGGAGCCGCTACTTGACGCCACCGGCGGTCAGGCCGGACACGATGCGGCGCTGCAACAGCAGCACGATGATGACGAGCGGGATGGTCACGACCGTTCCCGCTGCCATCACGGACGTGAACGGCTCCTCGTGCGGCTTGCTGCCCGCGAATTGTGCGATGGCGACGGTGGCCGGCTGGGTCACGTCGTTGGACAGCTGACTGGAGATCAGGTACTCGTTCCACGACGCGATGAACGCGAGGATCGCGGTGGTGAACAGTCCCGGCGCGGCCAAGGGCAGCAACACCATTCGGAAGGCCTGCCGCCTGCTGGCCCCGTCGATTCGGGCGGCCTCCTCGAGTTCCCACGGCAGTTCCTTGAAGAACGCGGTGAGGGTGTAGATGGTGAGGGGCAGCACGAACGAGATGTTCGGGATGATCAGCGCCTGGTATGTGCCGAACCATCCCATCGACGTGAACAGCTGGAACAGCGGTGTCAGGACGGCGACGCCCGGGAACATCGACGCCGCCAGGATGATTCCGAGGACGACGTGCTTTCCCCGGAAGTGCAGTCGCGCCAGCGCGTACGCGGTGCCGACACCGACGACCAGACCGATCGCGGTGGTGACGGCGCCGATGATCGTGCTGTTGACGAGTGCCCTGGCGAAGTGGTTGCCCGCCTCCGTCGAGAACACGCTCGCGAAATTCTCCAGCGTGACGTGGGTGGGCCACGGGGTGGTGTCGAACGTGTAGTCGGAGTGGCGGAAGGCGGTGACCACCATCCAGTAGACGGGGGCCAGACCCCAGACGACGATCACCGCCAGGCCCAGGTAGGTGCGGATGGAGGCGAGCGACGGTGCCCGGCGCCGGCGTGCCACCGCGGCACGGGGGATCCCCGGTGTGACGACTGCTGTGGACATGGATCAGGCCTTTCGCTGCTGCTCTTGGGTGTCGATCACGTTGACGCCCATCACCTTCACCAGTACGTAGGCGACGGCGAAGATGAACAGGAACGTGATCGTGGAGAGGGCGGACGCGCTGTTGAAACCCTGGCGCATCTGGTCGATCACCAGGATCGACAGCGTGGTGGTGGCGGTGCCGTCGCCGCCACCGCCGCCGGTGAGGATCGCCGGGAGGTCGTAGATCCGCAGGACGTCCAGCACCCGGAAGAGGACCGCCACCAGAATGGCCGGCTTGATGAGGGGCAACGTGATCGACCGGAACCGTTGCCACGCATTGGCGCCGTCCATCCGCGCCGCCTCGTACACCTCGGCGGGCACCATCTGGAGTCCGGCGAGGATCAGCAACGCCACGAACGGTGTGGTCTTCCAGGCGTCGGCGATCACGACGGCGAACCGGGCGGGCCACGTGTCACCGGTCCACAGGATCTCCGTGCCGAGCAGTTTGTTGGCGATGCCGTCGTAGGCGAAGACGAAGTACCACAGCTTCGCGGTGACGGCGGTCGGGATGGCCCACGCCACGAGAATGCTGGTGCGCAGCAGTGCCCGACCGTGGAACGCCCGGTTCATGATGGTGGCGAACCACAGTCCCAGCGCGACCTCGATGGCGACGGTGACGACGGTGAAGAACACGGTGACCCACATCGACTGCCAGAACAGCGACCCCAGAGTGCCGCCAGGGCAGGACACCGACGCTCCGGTCGTGTCGGTGCACCGCTGGAACAGCCAGTGCGTGTAATTCGAGAGACCCGCGAAACCCTGGTCGACGAACTTGCCGGTGGAGGGATCGATCGTCGGGTCCTTGAACAGCGACATCACCATGGCACTGACCACCGGGTACAGAACCACGATGCCCAGCAGGATCATGGTCGGCAGGATCAGGAACATCGCCGCCTTGCTGCGGCCCTTCCGCGGTCGCGCGCCCTGCGGTTCGCCGGATCTCGCGCCGTCCCGATGTGGGGGAGCGGGCGTCTTCTCGAGCGAGAGTTCGTGAACGGTCATCGGCTGTCTCCTCTAGGACCCGGCCGCGGCGATCGCGGACTGGATGTCGGCGGCGGCCTGGTCCACCGTCTTCTCGCCTTTGATCGCGGCGTAGGCGTTGTTCTGCACGGCCCGGGTGACCGCGGGATAGAACGGGGTGATCGGCCGGGTCACGGCGTTCTCGATCGACGTCTTCAACGTGGGGAGGTACGGGTACTGCTCGATCAGCTCCGGGTCGTCGTAGACGTCGGCGCGGACGGGGGCGAGCGATCCCTGCGAGAGGAAGAATGCCTGTGACTTCTTCTCCAGGAAGAACTTCAGGAAGTCCGAGGCGGTCGCCTTGTGCTCGGAGTACACGTTGATCGCGGCGCTGTGCCCGCCGAGTGTCGAGTGACCGGGCCCGCTCTTCCCCGGCAGCGGCGCCACCGCGAACTTGCCCGACACTGCGGAACTGCCCTGACCGTCCATCAGGCTGTACGCGTACGGCCAGTTGCGCATGAACAGCAGGTCGCCGCTCTGGAACGCCTGCCGTGCCTGCTCCTCCTGGAACGTGACGGACTCGCGGGGGATGGCACCCGAACGGTAGGCGTCGACGAGCGATTGGAGCCCCGCCTTGGCTTCCGGGGTGGTCATCGTCGGGGTCACGCCGTCCGGTCCGAGGATCGACCCGCCCGCGGTGTTGATGGCCTCGGACGCGTTGACGGTCAGCCCCTCGTACTTGGCGTACTGCCCGGCGTAGCAGCCGATTCCGGCGTGTTGCGCCGTCCCGCACGCGCCGAGGAGCTCGTCCCAGGTGGCGGGCGGATGATCCAGCAGGTCGGTGCGGTAGTAGAGCAGCGCGCCGTCACTGGTCTGCGGAGCCGCATACAGGACGTCCCCGTACGTGGCCCCCGCGACCGTCGCGGGGAGCAGGCCGGACGTGTCGATCGCCATCGGGCCCTCGAGTGGTTGCAGCCATCCGCGGGCCGCGAATTCGGCGGTCCACACGACGTCGACGACGGCGACGTCGTACCCGGAGTCGCGGGACTGGAAGTGCTGCACCAGGTCCTCGTGCTGCTGGTCTGCCTGGTCGGACTGCTCCTTGAACGTCACCTCCTCGCCGGGATGGATGGCGTTCCATTCGTCGATCAGCGGCCGGATGACGTTGGAGTTGTCCTTGCCCTGCACGTAGGTGATGGGCCCGCGGCCATCCAGGTTCTCCTTCTCCGCCTGCGCGGCTGCGTCGATGCCCTGATCGGCGCAGGACGTCGCCGCGAACAGGACGCCGACGGCCACCGCGGCGGCGGCGACGCGCTTCATCGTGATTCACCCGTGCCCGGGTCCGACAGCCACACCGCGGCGTCGGACGGGAGAACCCCGCCGGTGATGCCGGCGACCGAACCGAGTACGACGGTCAGTCGTTCGGGGAGTGCGATCGGTTCGGTGCCGGTGTTCACCCAGCACTGCACTGCGCCGCGGGCGAACGCGAGCACGTCCCGGGGAGTGTCGAGCCACTCGACGGCATGCGGGGTGTCGAAGAATTCGCGTCGCAGTTCCAGCGCCTCGCGGTACAGCGTGAGGAACGACTCGGGGTGGCCGGCCTGCGCTTCCGCGGTGTGCGGGGCCCAGTGTCCCGGCTGCGGAAGCCACGTGTCCTCCTCCGCGTCGAACGGGGAGAAGCCGTACGGCACTGCGTCGTTCGACCACGGGATCGGAACCCGGCAGCCATCCCGGCCGCGGTCGGTGAAGCCGGTCTGGAACCACGTCGGATCCTGCCGGACCTCGTCGGGAAGGTCCTCGACCTCTTCCAGTCCGAGTTCCTCGCCCTGGTAGATGTATGCGGTGCCAGGCAACGCCAGCTGCAGCAGCGCGGCCGCGCGGGCACGACGCCGGCCCAGTTCGTGGTTCGGATCCTCGAGCGCCCAGCGGGCCCGCTCCCAATCGGTTTCGACCAGGTGGTCGGGCTGCGAGCGCGAGTAGCGGGTGACGGTGCGGGGAACGTCGTGGTTGGAGAGCACCCACGTAGCGGGTGCGCCGACGGTCGCCGCCTGCTCGAGCGCGTCGTCGATCACGGCACGGATGCTCACAGAACGCCAAGGGGCGCGCAGGAAATCGAACTGGAACGCGGTGTGCAGCTCGTCGGGCCGCAGGTAGCGGGCCAGGCGGTCGTTGCCGGGTACCCAGGCCTCGGCGACGAAGACGCGGTCGGCGTAGGTGTTGGCGACGGCCCGCCAGCCCCGGTACACCTCGTGGACGGCATCCTGATCCCACGCGGGGTGGGGGTCGGTGTGCTGCGAACCGGGAAGGCGCTCACCGGCATCGGGGAGTGCGGGATCCTTGGCCAGGCCGTGGGCGACGTCGATCCGGAAACCGTCGACGCCCTTGTCGAACCAGAAGCGCAGGATGTCCTCGAACTCTGCCCGGACCTCGGGGTGCTCCCAGTTGAGGTCGGGCTGGGCGGGAGCGAACAGATGCAGGTACCACTCGCCGGTGCCCAGGCGGCTCCACGCGGGACCGCCGAACGCGCTCTGCCAGTCGTTGGGTGGCTCGTCGCCTGCCGGACCGCGCCCGGGGCGGAAGATGTAGCGGTCGCGGGCTCCGGGCTCGTCGCGGAGGGCGGCCTCGAACCAGCGGTGCTCGCTGGAGGTGTGGTTGGGCACGATGTCGAGGATCACGCGGATCCCCAGCTCGTGGGCCTCGGCGATGAACGCCTCACCCTCCGCGAGCGTGCCGTACGACGGCTCGATGTCGCGGAAGTCGGCCACGTCGTAGCCGGCGTCCGCCATCGGCGACGGGTACCAGGGATTGATCCACACGGCGTCGACGCCGAGGTCGGCGAGGTAGGGCAGCTTGGAACGCAAGCCGGTGAGGTCGCCGATGCCGTCGCCGTTCCCGTCGGCGAAGCTGCGGATGTAGACCTGGTAGACGACGGCCGTCTTCCACCAGGCCTCTGGGTGCCGGCTCGCGACGGTGGTTGCGGTCGACTCCACGGACTGGGTCATCGAATCTCCTCGGTGGGGGATGGGATGGGGAAATGTGATGCGTAAACGTTTGCGTAAATAGCGTGAGGCACGTCACAGGGGGCTGTCAACTTGAGCGGTGAGATTCTTTTTTCGCACTACAGCGTCATGGAACTTGTGAGGATTCAACGCAAATATTTGCGTTACTCGCTTACTGTAGGAACGTGATCCCCAAGCAGTCCGTCAACATGGCCGACGTCGCGCGCCGCACCGGAGTCTCGATCGCCACCGTCTCGCGCGCGTTGCGCGGCGAACGCGGTGTGTCTGAAGCGACCCGACTGCGAATTCAGAGGGCCGCCGACGAGTTGGCGTACGTCATCTCACCCGAGGCGTCGAAGCTGTCGGGCGGCGCGACGGGCCGGGTGGCCGTCGTGGTGCCGTGGATCGACGCCTGGTTCTACTCGCGGATTCTCGCCGGCATCGAACACGAACTCCGCGCCGCGGACCTGGACGTGTTGCTGTACTGCCTCGAGGAGTCGTCCCAGCGCGAATCGTTCTTCGAACGGCTTCCCTTGCGCCGCAAGGTCGATGCCGTCATCGCCGTGGCGTTTCCTCTCACCGGGCCGGAGCGGGCGCGGCTCGAGGAGATGGATGTGACCGTCGTCGTCATCGGCGCGCACGCCGGCGAGTTCCCGTCCGTCCGTATCGACGACGAACTGGCCGCGCGTCAGGCCGTCGGGCACCTGATCAGGATCGGCCACACCCGGATCGGAATGATCCGCACCGTGGACCCGGAGGGTCAGTACTGGGAGGGCGACATCGCCCGGGTGGCGGGATTCCATGCCGCTCTCGCCGACGCCGGACTCGACGACGACTGCACGGCGACCGTTCCCTGGGGAATCGAGGGCGGCGAGCGCGGCATGGAACTGCTGCTCAGCCGTGCCGAGGTGCCCACCGCGGTGTTCTGTCATTCCGACGAGGTCGCCGTGGGAGCGTTGCGCACGCTGCGACGTGCGGGGATTTCCGTTCCGGCCGGGATGTCGGTGATCGGGATCGACGATCACCCGACGGCCGAGCTGGCCGACCTGACCACGGTGCGGCAGCCGGTCGGGGAGCAGGGTGCGGCGGCCGGCCGGGCGGTCGTGGAACTGCTCAGCGGACGGGAACCGGCGGAACGGGCGGTCGTGCTCCCGACCCACCTGGTGGTTCGGGGCTCGACCGCCCGCCCTCCGGAACTCTGACGTCAGCGCACGAGACGCTCGCCCGCCGCGTCGGTGGCGAAGATGTGCGCGTGTGCCTCGTCGACGCGGACGTGCACGACCTGGCCCTTCTCGGGTGGGTTACGCCAGTCGACCCGTGCGACCAGGTTCTCGGTCCGGCCGCCCACAGTGGTGCGGCCGAACACGAATGCCTCGGAGCCGAGTTCCTCGACGACGTCGATCTCGAGTTTCAGTCCGCCGGAGTCGGCGATCTCGACGTGCTCGGGCCGGATCCCGAAGATCACCTCACGCCCGCCCGCCGCGGTGAGGGCATCGCGGGGAACGGGAACCAGCTGGTCGCCGATCTGCACGCCGCCGTCGGTGACGGGCACGGTGAACAGGTTCATCGACGGTGAACCCATGAATCCCGCGACGAAGACGTTCGCGGGCCGGCGGTAGAGCTCGCGGGGGGACGCGCACTGCTGCAGCACGCCGCCCTTGAGGACGGCGACCCGGTCGCCCATCGTCATGGCCTCGACCTGGTCGTGGGTGACGTAGACGGTGGTGGTGCCGAGTCGGCGCTGGAGCTGGGCGATCTGGGTGCGGGTCTGCACCCGGAGTTTCGCGTCGAGGTTCGACAGCGGCTCGTCCATCAGGAACACCTGGGGTTGGCGGACGATGGCGCGGCCCATCGCCACCCGCTGTCGCTGGCCGCCGGAGAGGGCCTTGGGTTTGCGGTCGAGGTAGGCGCCGAGGTCGAGCATGTCGGCGGCTTCCCCGACGCGCTTGCGGATCTCGGCTTTGTCGGTGCCGGCGAGTTTGAGGGCGAAGCCCATGTTCTCGGCGACGGTCATGTGCGGGTAGAGCGCGTAGTTCTGGAAGACCATCGCGATGTCGCGGTCCTTGGGTTCGGCGTGCGTGACGTCGCGGCCGCCGATCAGGATCTGGCCGCCGTCGACGTCCTCGAGTCCGGCGAGCATCCGCAGGGAGGTGGATTTGCCGCAGCCGGACGGGCCGACGAGGACGAGGAATTCGCCGTCCTCGATGTGCAGGTCGAGTTGATCGACCGCCGGGACGTCCGAGCCGGGGAAGAGCCTGGTCGCGCCGTCATAGGTGATTGTTGCCATGAGAAATGAATCCCTCCACCGGCAGGAACGTGCCGGACGATCCGAGTGTTAGGGGTGTGCCGGCAGACACCGACGAGGAAGAACTATGGCCTAGATCACAGTGCTTGTCCACTTGGAGGCGAGCCAGCTTTGTTCTCGAAAAGACGGAAGTGTGTATTGATGAAAATCCAAAGGTCCTCTACTGTCAGCGTGACACCCCTCACTCGCAGATTTGAAGAGGACACGAGACATGGCTCTGACAATTGGCATCGACGTGGGTGGCACGAAGATCGCAGCCGGCGTGGTCGACACCGACGGAGTCATCCACCGGATGGTGCGTCGTGACACCCCGTCCCACGATGCGCGCCGTGTCGAGAACGTCATCGCCGAACTCGTCCGCGACCTGGCGGATACCCACCCGGTGCAGGCGGTCGGCATCGGCGCGGCCGGCTTCGTCGCCGCGGACCTCAGCACCGTGCTCTTCGCCCCGAATCTGGCCTGGCGCAACGAGCCTCTCGGCGAGGTGGTCGAAGCGGCGTGCGGACTGCCGACGGTGGTGGAGAACGATGCCAACGCCGCGGCATGGGGCGAGGCGCGCTTCGGGGCCGGGCGGACGGGGCAGACCGTCGTCGTGCTCACGGTCGGAACCGGGATCGGCGGCGGCATCGTCGTCGACGGCGTGCTCCATCGCGGCAAGTTCGGTGTGGCCGCGGAATTCGGGCATCTCAATGTCGAACCGCACGGTCGCCGATGCGGCTGTGGCAACCACGGCTGCTGGGAGCGTTACGCCAGTGGCCGGGCGCTCGTCCGCGAGGCGCAGGATCTGGCGAACGTCTCGCCCGGTTTCGCCGCCGACCTCCTGGCCCGCGCCGGCGGACGGGCGGACGCCATCACGGGCCTGCACATCACCGCGGCCGCGCAGGAAGGTGACCCCGCCGCGCTCGAGTGTTTCCGGGTGATCGGTTCCTGGCTGGGTCATGGCATGGCGGACATCGCGGCGTTCTTCGACCCCGACCTGTTCATCATCGGCGGGGGAGTGTGCGAGGCGGGCGAACTGCTGCGCGGTCCCGCCGCCGCCGCGTTCGAGAACCGTCTCACCGGACGCGCACACCGACCGGTCGCCGAGGTGCGACTGGCTGAACTCGGCGCGAACGTCGGCATCGTCGGCGCCGCCGATCTGGCCCGGGAACGAATTCTCGGGCTCGCACACAACGGCTCACGAGTATCTGGAGGAGTGCAATGTCCAATCGGTTGAGTCTTCCCATTCCGGTCGCCGAGGTGTGGGACTGGCAGAGGGACGCCGCGTGCCGCGGCTACGAGTCGTCCACGTTCTTCCACCCCGACCGCGAACGTGGCCGGGCTCGCGAGATGCGGGACTTCCGCGCCAAGATGATCTGCCGCGGATGCCCCGTCCTGGTGCAGTGCCGGGAGCACGCGCTCAGTGTCGGTGAGCCGTACGGTATCTGGGGTGGACTCTCCGCGAACGAGCGTGAAGAACTGCTCGCCAATCACCACGGCCGGGTGGACGAGGCCGTCGCGGAATCCTTCGGCTTCGATCTGGCGCGCCAGGCCTGAGCGGGAGCGGTCAGCTTCCGGCGGGCAGCATGACCACTCGGCTGTTGTCGGTGTCCGCGACGTACACGTCGCCTCGGCTCGACACGGCGATCCCCTCCGGCTGGTCCAGCTCGGAGAACGGGAGAACCTCCTGCTCGTCCGAACCGGCGGCCAGTCGCAGAATGCGATTGTGGTTCTGATCGATGGCGTACACGGTTCCCTCGTCGTCGACCGCGACACCACCGACGCTCTGGAGATCGGTGAACGGCAGGTAGCTCTGGGCATGGGTGGCGGCGTTCCACGCGAGAACCTTGTTGGGTGTGCCGACGTAGAGATCCCCGTGTTCACTGACGGCGACGGCGAACGGGCCGATCACCGTCAGCGGCACCGCGACGGGAGCCGCGGTGACGTCGTGCAGCGACATCACCCGATTGTTCAGCGTATCGGCGACATACAGCGTGGCGTCCGGCCCGAGTGCGATTCCGAACGGCTGGTCGAGTCCGGCGAACGGCAGCGGCACCTGGGTGCTGCCGTGCAGCATCGTCACGGTGTTGGTCACCAGATCGGAGACGTAGACGTCGCCGGACGCACTGACCGCGACTCCCTGCGGAACCTCGAGTCCGGTGAAGGGAAGAACTGTCTGCTCGTACGTCCCGGCGCTCACTTTCAGGACCTGTTTGGCCGCGCTGTCGGCGATGTACAGGTCTCCGGTGCCCGAGACCGTGAGCCCTGCCGGACCCTGTAGACCGGTCAGCGGGAGCACGACCTGCGCGCTCGTCGACTCCTCTCCCGGCCAGGCGACATAGGCGACGGCGGCGACGACGAGGACGAGGACGCCGGCCAGCAGCGCGGCGAGCAGTCGGCGCGTCCGCCGCCCCGCGACCGGTGTCGGTTTCGTGGGCACCGCACCCGGCACGGTGTCGGGACGGGTCACGTCCGGACCGCTCGCGCGGGTGGTCGAGGCGGGGTCGACCAGGGCAGCAGGCCGGGTCACGTGGCCGGGCCCGGACCACTCGATCGCGCGGACGGCGTCGCTGAACTCACGACAGGTCGAGTAGCGATCTTCGCGGTTCTTGGCCAAGGCGCGCGCGACGACCGCATCGACACCGGTGGGCAACCCGGGGCGCACCACGCTCGGCTGGGGAATCGGTCCGTTCAGATGGCCGTGCATCACCGAGGACGCGGTGTTGCCGGGGTACGGCGGTTCGTTGGTGAGCAGGTGGAAGAAGGTGCAGCCCAACGCGTAGATGTCGACGCGATGGTCGAGTTTCTCGCCCTCGATCTGCTCGGGCGCGGCGTAGTGCAGGGTCGCCACCAACATCCCGGTGCGGGTCAGCTGATGTGTTTCGTCCAGGGCCTTGGCGGTGCCGAAATCGGTGAGCAGGACCCGTTCTGGGTCGCCCGGCGCGAGCAGGATGTTCGCCGGCTTCACGTCGCGGTGCAGAATCCCGGCCTCGTGGGCGTGGTCGAGTGCCTTCCCTGTCTCGCTGACGATGTGGACGGCGCGCTCGACGTCCAGGGCGCCGGAGCCGAGCGCTTTCCTGGCGTCGCTGCCGGGAACGTACTGCATCGCGATCCACAACCTGCCGCCTTCGCGGCCGCGGTCGTGGACGGTGACGATGTTGGGATGGTCGAGATGCGCGGCGTGGTCTGCTTCCGATTCGAAGCGTGACCGGACGTAGTCGTCGTTCGTCCACGACGTGTCGAGCAGTTTGAGGGCGATCTTGCGCGGCAGGTTGGGATGCTGGGCGAGGTAGACGGTGCCCATGCCGCCTCGTCCCAGAACCCGTTCGATCACGTAGCCGGCAAACACCGTGCCCGGTTCGAACTCGCCGCTCACATCGGCTTCACCGCCTCCCGGGTCACTCCAACCATTGAACCCCGACGCCGGGTCAGTCCGGTAGCCGCCGCATCTCGATGACGGTCAGTCCCAGAGCGTCGAAGCGTGCCAGCATGCCCCGGAGATCCGTCGGGCTGTCGACCGGGCCGTAGAGCGTGGTGTCACCGGTCGTGACGTCCGAGACGTCCAACTCGGGGAACGCGGCCAGCACCCGATCGGAGAGGGCGCCGCTGATCAGGAAGGCGTACCTGACCTTGCCGGGCCAGTTCGATTCAGGACGCACCACGGTGGGCTCCTTCATTCGCATCGTCGTTCCAGAACTCGGTCAGCCGTAAATTTCAGGGTGACCGACGAAACGGCAACGCGCCTCACCCGCAAGTGGTGAACCGGCTCAGAGCAAGCCGTTGTGTTGCGCGGCGGCGATGGCGTCGCGGCGGGAGGTGACGCCGAGCTTGCGGTAGATCCCGCGCAGGTGGGTCTTCACGGTGTTCACCGACACGCACAGATCTGCGGCGATCTGCTCGGCGGTCCGCCACGACGGAAGTTCCACGAGGAGTTCCAGTTCGCGGGGAGTCAACATGTCGGACGCAGCACTCTCCGACCGCGGGAACGACGCCCGGAGCCTCTCCGCGAAGGGTTCGAGGACACCGAACCGGCCGGTGCTCCGCACCAGTAGTTCCCGGATCTGCGGTCCGCAGTCGTGGAACGGGCGCAACGCCGACTGCGGTTCGGCGAGACGCAACGCCTCGGTGAGCGCGCTGTGGGCTCGTGAATCATGTTTGCGGGCAAGCGCGATGGACGCGTCGACGAGCCACGCCGCGATCAGGTTGGTTCCCGCCGCGCACTCCAGTTCACCGTCCAGGACGGGTTGGAGTGTCTTACGTGCCAGGTCGAGGCGATGGAGGTGCAGATGGACGATCGCCTCGACGACGGCTGTGTCGCCGGTGGGTCCGAGGAGGGCATGCGTCTCGGACGCCAGCTCGTGCGCCCACCCGGTCTCGCCGGCGAACAGATAGGCGTACTGGATGGCAGGCAGCAGCACCGCCCGGATGCCGGGCGGGACCGGCAACGAGGACGACACGGGGCTCTCCGCGTGCAGCGTTGTCACCGAACTGTGCCGGTTTCCGGTCTCGTCGAGACCGAACAGGGTGGCGGCGCCGTCGGCGAAACCCGCCGTCTCGGTATGTGCGCGATGCAGTGCCTCGGCGGACTCGGCGGCGAGACGTGCGGCATCGGGGTCCATCCGAATGTAGCGGCACCAGGAGTCGATGAGCTTCGCCAGCTGGAATGTCGGGTCGCTCGTTGCGGAATGGGTCCGGCCGATCGCCAGTGCCTCGTCGGCCAGTGCGGACGCCCGCACCACGTCCCCCCGCGACATCGCGACGCCGCCGAGAGTTCCCAGGCAGTACATGACGCCCAGCGGCACATCGCCGAGTCGAGCGTGGGCAAGCGACTTCCCGAGCACGACCTCCGACTCGTCGTTCCGCCCGAGGAACAGCAGCGCGCGCCCTTCCTGGAGCAGGACGAACGCGTCGAGATCGGGATCGCCGCTCGATCCGACACCGACATTGCGCAGCCGGTTCAGGGCGGTCTCGATGCCCCCGGTGCCGATCGCGGTCTGCACCCGGAGCGAATCGCGGAGCAGCAGGTGTACCCGGGACTCGGCGGCGCCGTCCACCAGCAACCCCGACCGCCTGCGGTCGAGAAGCTCGAGGGTGGACGTGGCCACCGGGATGTTGCCCGATGCGAGCGCCGCGGCGGCGCGGATGAGCCGCGCCGACGGGTGGTCCTGCGAAGATCGGGGCGCCCGGGTGAGGAGCCGGTCGACGGCCTCCCCATGACCTCCGACGATCAGGGCCAGCGAAGTCCGGGCGAGCAGCGCCACGATCTCGTCGTGGTCACCGGAGTTCACCGCGTGCTCGAGTGCGAGCAGCGCGTCCCCGAATTCGTCGTGCCAGTGGGCGGCCGTCAATTCGAGATGCTCGACTTCGACGTGCCCGATCCGGCTGATCTCCGCCCGCAGATAGCTCCGCAGCAGCGGGTGGTAGCGATAGTGAGTGGGGCTGTCGGTGATTCTGCTGATCAGAAAATTGTGGTGTTCGAGCCAGTCGATGTTGCCGTGCGCATCCGTGCAGCCCGTGAGCTTCTCCGCGAGTTCGACTGTGAACGAGACGGGTACGGACGTGCGCAGGAGGAATTCGCGCATCTCGTCGGTCTGGCCGGCGAGGACCTCTTCGATGAGATAATCGGCGACCGCCCGGCGGTCGCCCGTGAACTCGGCGATCAACCGGCTCGGATCCGGATGTCCTTCCAAAGACATTCCCGCCAAACGAATTCCGGCAGCCCAACCCTCCGTGCGATCCATCAGCGCGTCGAGATCGTCCGCGCTCAGCACGACGTCGTGCTCGTCGAGCATCTCGGCCGCCTCGTCGGACGTGAAGGCGAGATTCTTGGCCGTGAGCGTGAACAGCTTGCCGTCCAGGCGAAGTCGCTGCAATGCCAGCGGCGGCTCGAACCGTCCGATGATGACCATTCGCAGCATCGGAGGTTGCCAGCGCACGAACGACTCGAGGTCGGTGAGTACGTCGGTGTCGCGGAGGAGGTGGGCGTCGTCGATGACCATCCAGATGTTCTCGCCGAGTTCGTGCAACGCGGCCGACAACTGCGCGCCGAGGTCCGGTGCCTCGGAATCGAGCCCGGCGCATGCCTTCTGCACGCGAGCATTCCCGGTGTCGGTGAGTGAGCGGAGGATCGCCCGGTGGACTACGTCGAGGTCGTTGTGCCGCTCCTCGATCGTGAGCCAGGCAATGGTCGGAGCGTCGCCCGCGGCGAGCAGTTCCCGCGCCCAGTCGCCCACGGCCCGCGTCTTTCCCGACCCGGCCGGTGCGCAGACGAGCGCCACCGGGCAGGGGTGGGCGTCGTCGGTGAGCGCTTCGGTGAGCATGGTGTGCAGGCGGGTCCGGGTAACCGTCCGACCCCCTGCACTCGTAGGTATTCGAGTGCTCAGATGAAATTCGCCGAGAGGTGCTGCCGTCACGCCGACCCCCAATTCTCGCTGCACCGAGAAACGATCTTCGACAAACGCCAATCCCGGACGCCGTTGGCCGGTGGGACGATTTTAGCGAGAATGCGCTGTCTTGTGTGGGTGAACGTGTTTTACCGAACGGGAACGCCACGCTGTCGTGCTGGTGTTCGGACTACTTCGTCATCGCGATCCTGCACCCGATTCGGAGTCCGTCACTCCGCGGGGACCTGAGAAATTAGCCAAAGCCGCGTTGCAGGCGTGAGCCTGCGGAAGCATTCGACACACTTGTCAACGGAAGTAGACAGCATGCACACACAGGTGGTGCCCCGCGGGCCCACCCGATCACGAACTCGATGCGTTGCGGGCCGAGGTGCGAACGTTCCTGCGCGAGCAGATCGACGCCGGCGTGTTTTCACCCGGTGTGGACACGTGGCTCACCAGGTGGAATCCGGACTTCACGAAGGCCCTCGCAGCCCGCGGCTGGCTGGGCATGACGATCCCGGCGGAGTACGGCGGGCAGGGCCGCACGTTCATGGAGCGGTTCGTCGTCACCGAAGAACTGCTGGCCGTCGGCGCGCCCGTCGCCGCACAGTGGGTCGCGGACCGGCAGGCCGCGCCGTCGCTGCTCACCTACGGCACCGAGGAACAGAAGCAGCGGTTCCTCCCCGGAATCGCGGCGGCGAGATCAGCTGGGCGATCGGAATGAGCGAACCGGAATCGGGCTCCGACCTCGCGAGCGTCCGCACGAAAGCGGTCCGGGTCGACGGCGGCTGGCGGATCACCGGGACCAAATTGTGGACGTCCGGCGCCCACCGGGCCGACGCGTTCTTCGCTCTCGCGCGGTCGGCTCCGCTGGATCCGGCGCAGCGCCACGCCGGGCCAGCCAGTTCATCGTTCTGCTCGACTCCCTGGGGGTGCAGATCAGGCCGATCCTGTCGATGTCGGGCGATCACCATTTCAACGAGGTGATCCTCGACGACGTGTTCGTGCCGGACGAGTTGCGGCTCGGCCGCATCGGCGAAGGCTGGAAGCAGGTCACGTCCGAACTCGGGTTCGAATGCAGTGGCCCGGAACGTTTCATGTCCACGTTCCCGATCCTCGCCGCGATGGCCGAGGAAACCCGGGAGGGACGGCAACCGGCCGATGCCCGCATCGGAGCGCTCGTCGCCCGGACCTTCGGACTCCATCACATGTCCCGTGCGGTGTCGGAGGCACTGGGGCGTGGTGACGACGCCGAACTCGGCCTCACGAGGCTCACCGGCCCCGAATCCGAGGGCGGCAGCGACGCCGGGTGGACGGAGTCGGCGTACCTGATGGCGGCCGCGGGCGCGGCCGATCTCCCGATCGCCGAGAACGATCTGCTCGCGGGATGCTGCTCGGCAGGTCCGGGTGCCCGACCGCGAACTCCGGCCCCGCCGTGGTCCGCACCGCAGCCGTGCTGGACGCCGATGGCACTGCAAGGCACGTCCCGTGGGCACGCTCGGCGGATGCGCTGGTGGGGCTGTGGGAGGCGGACGGAACGTGGCGGGTCGCCGAATTCGCCCGCTCGGACCTCGAGGTGACGGAGGCGGCCAATCTCGCGTCGATGCCGCGGGATCACGTCCGGGTCGACCTGTCCGCACAGCAGGGCACACCGGTGCCGGCGGACGTGGTGACCGAGTTCCGCCGCCGCGGCGCACTGGCCCGGGCGCTTGCGATGGCCGGGAACCATGGAACGCGTCCTGACCCTCGTCGTCGAACACACCTCGGCGCGCGCACAGTTCGGTCGCGCGGTGGGCAAGTTCCAGGCGGTGCAGGCCATGGTCGCCGACATCGCTGCGGAGGGCGCCCTGGCACGCGCCGCCGCCGACGCCGCGGTATCGATCGCCGAGGAACACGGGTTCGGAAGCTCGGAGGCCGGTTTCGCCGTCGCCGGGGAACGTGGCCTGTGGCGGCTCATCACCGACGGGTAGGCGGCTCCGCCGCCCGTGCGCGGTTAGCGGGTGCAGAGACTCGTTAACCGCGCACGGGCGCGGAGCGCCTACGGCGTGACGATCGGGAACGCGCTGTCGGGTGCGTCGAGGAGTTCCGTGAGGACCAGGAGTTTCGACGGGTCACCCGTCACCTCGATGCCCTCCAGCCCCTTGCCGGCGAACAGTCCGAGCAACTGCATCTTCGTCAGGGTCAAGGAGACGTCCGGTTGCGTCGTGGTCCTCGGCGCGACCGTCTGGATGAGCGCACCGTTGGACAGCGACGTCCGTTAGTGCGCTTCGGGTTCGGTGAAGTGCCACTCCGCGACGAGGGACTTGTCCCAGGCACGTGGGCCATTGATGCGGAGGGCGACGGAGTCGAAGATCTGCTCGATCGTCAGGGCGCTCAGCATGTCTGCGCCGAGGTCGCTGAGCGGCGGGGCGACGATGCCGCCGCGCAGTTCGAGTGCACCCGTGAGGTAGAAGTTGCGCCACGTCGCGTTCTCCGCACCGAATCCGAGTTGTTCGTACGTGCGGGCAAGCAGTTCTTTCGCGTCGCTGTCCGACGGGTCGGCGAACACCGCATGCTTCGAGAGTTCGGCGGCGAACCGGAAGTCGCCGTCGTCGAAATACCGTTGAGCCTTGGCCCGGACCTCGCTCTGGCCGCCCATGCACTCGACGTACCGTGTCGCGACGTTCTCCGGCGGGTGCTGCCACAGCGACGTCGGGTTGCCGTCGAACCAGCCCATGTACCGCTGGTAGATCGCTTTTACGTTGTGGCTCACCGAGCCGTAGTAACCGCGTGCGTGCCAGGCGGATTCGAGGGCAGGCGGAAGCGGGAAGTCCTCGGCGATCTCGGTTCCCGTCATCCCGGTGTTGAGCATCCGCAGGGTCTGGTCGTGCAGGTACTGGTACAGGTCGCGCTGCTGCGACAGGAATGTCACCACCCGGTCGCGACCCCACGTCGGCCAGTGGTGGGAGGCGAATGCGACGTCGTAGCCGCCGTCGAACATCTCGATCGCCTGGTCGAGGTACCGCGACCAGGCGCGGGGGTCCCGGACCAGCGCGCCCCGCAGCGTGAGGAGATTGTGCAGATTGTGGGTGGCGTTCTCCGCCATACACAGTGCCCGGTGGTCGGGGAACAGGAAGTTCATCTCGGCGGGCGCCTCCGTTCCCGGCGTCACCTGAAAGACGATCCGGATGCCGTCGACGGGCTCCTCCTGGCCGGTGTGGGTGATGTCGACGGTCGGGGGGATCAGTCCGGGCCGACCCGCCGAGGTGTTCGTTCCGAGCCCCGCCCCGAGGTGCCCGCGCGGGCCCTTGGGGAGCAGCGGTCCGTACATGTAGGTGGCGCGCCGGCCCATTGCCGTTCCGGCATAGACGTTCTCGGATACCGCGTGTTCGAGGAAACCTTCGGGGGCGAGGATCGGGACGTCGCCGCGACCGTCCGGGAGAACGCCGACGACGCCACCGAAGTGATCGATGTGGGAGTGCGTATAGATGACTCCGGTGACGGGCCGGTCGCCACGGTTCTTCCGGTACAGCGCGAGCGCGGCGGCCGCCGTTTCCTGCGAGATCAGCGGGTCGATCACCAGGACGCCAGTCTCGCCCTCGACGATCGTCATGTTGGACAGGTCGATTCCGCGTAGCTGGTAGATGCCCTCGGTGACTTCGTACAGACCGTTCTTCGCGCACAGTTGCGACTGACGCCACAGGCTTGGGTGGGCGGTGTCCGGGCAGTCACCGTTCAGGAACGAATACTCCTGCATGTCCCACACCACGCGACCGTCCCCACTCGTGACGGTGCAGGGGTCGAGGCGGTCGACGAAACCGCGGTCGGCGTCCTCGAAATCGGTGGTGTCCGAGAAATCGGGTGTCATGATTCTTCCTTCTCGTGTCGCGGTGGGGAGGGGGCAGGAACCGGTGCAGGGGGAGTGGGAGCGCTGCTGAGGATCGTGTTCACCCACCGCGTGGACGGGTCGATGTCGATCAGCAGCGCCTTCGCCATCAACGACAACGGGATTGCCAGGATCGCGCCGAGCGGCCCGAGGATCCACGCCCAGAACACCAGCGACAGGAACGTGAACGTCACGGACAGGCCCACCGCGTCACCGACGAACTTCGGCTGGATCACCGACTGGATGATGACGTTGATGACGCTGTACACGACGATGACCGTCAGCATCAGTCCCGGACCGCCCTGGAGCAGCGCGAGCAGGGCCGGCGGAACCAGCCCCAGGATGAACCCGACGTTCGGGATGTAGTTGGTGATGAACGACAGCAGTCCCCACAGGATCGGCAGCGGAATTCCCAGCGCCCACAGTGCCCCGGTGTCGATGACGGCGACGATCAGCCCGAAGACCGTGGACACGATCAGGTACGTGCGGGTGCCGGCCGAGAACGACGTGAGAGCGGTGGCGATGTCGGGACGCATCTGCGTGACGATCCGCATCCGCGCACCGTAGGAACTTCCGTCGACGGCCATGAACAGCAGAAGGGCGAGGACGAACAGAAGATTCGAGAAGATGCCCAGCATCGACTGCAGAATCCCCTCCACGAAGCCGAAGACCTTGCCGTAATCCACCTGGGAGAGCAGGGTCTGGGAATCGGTCGAGTTCACGCCGTTGCTGTTCAGGAAACTCTGGGCGTCATCGATGAGGGCGGTGAAGTCGTCCGCGTACTCCGGTAGGAGCGTGGCGAGTTGGGCAACCGACAAGGCCAGCGACAGCACGAGGACGAGAATGATGCTGTTGACGACCAGGATCGCCGCGATCGTGGCGAGCCAGGTCGGGAGACCCTTTCGGTGAAGCCATTCGGGCAGCGGGTGAACCGCGACGGTCAGCATGAGAGCGAGAAAGATCGGGCCGACTATCGACGCGGCCACCTGTATGCCGGCCACGGTGACGACGAGTGCGGCCAGGCCGAGGATCACGATCAGACCCCGCGGCATCGACCACTGAGAATCCGGCGCCGCGCCGGATACGTCCTGCGGATCGGTCATCGCGTGTCCCTTCGCAACAATCGGCCAACCGGGATGCCCCGAATCGACTGTTGCACCCGGCCGACGACGACACATCATCCGTTGCAGATGAGGATCACCCGGCGCGGATGATGCCGATGCCATCGCGAAGCCGCACGATTCCACTGTTCGAGCACATCCTTTCGAGAAGGGCATGGACATGACGACAAATCCGGAGTCCAGGACCACCAGCCCTGTCAAACAGGGCTTTGCCGCGGGAACGTCGCTGGCAGCGGCGATATTGCTGCTGACCGTCGGCGTGATCTCCTTCTTCCAGGGCATCGCCGCGGTCGCCTCCGACAACCTGCTGGTCATCGGTGTCCAGTACACCTACCAGTTCGACACCACCGCATGGGGATGGATCCACATCCTTCTCGGCGTCGTTCTGGTCATCAGCGCGATCGGCCTCATGACGGGCGCCACCTGGGCCCGTGTCGTGGCCGTCTGCATCGCCGCGCTGTCGATCCTCGCGAACTTCCTCTGGCTGCCCTACTACCCGCTGTGGTCGATACTGATCATCGCGCTCGATGTCGTCGTGATCTGGGCGGTCACCACCTGGGATACCGCCAGGGACTAGGACGATGACGACGTGGTGAGCTCCGCGACCGGCACTTGGCCGGTATTCGGCTCGCTGCAGGAGTATCGGAAAGGGTGGGTCAGGCCCGACGTCATCGCGGGCCTGACCGTGTGGGCCGTGCTGGTCCCGGAGGCCCTGGCCTACGCAACCATCGCGGGAGTTCCCCCTGTCGTCGGTCTGTACGCGGCGATACCGGCCCTGGTCCTCTACGCCGCGGCAGGCAGTTCCCGGCATCTGGTGGTCGGGCCGATGTCGGCGACGGCCGCCCTGTCGGCCGCAATCGTCGCGCCGCTCGCCGGGGCGGACGGTGGCAAATACGCCGCCCTGACAGCGGTGCTGGCAATCGCCACCGGCATCGCCGGGCTGCTCGCGGGGCTCCTGCGTATGGGCTTCATCGCGGCGTTCATCTCGGAGCCGGTGCTGAAGGGCTTCATCGTCGGGCTGGCTCTGACCATCATCGCCGGGCAGGTGCCTGCCCTGTTCGGAGTGGAGAAGGAGCACGGCAACTTCTTCGAACAGGCCTGGGGGGTCATCACCCAGCTGGGCGACGTCGACTGGGGCACATTCGTCGTCGGTGTGCTCAGTCTCGTCGTGGTGCTCGGATTCACACGGTGGCTGCCGCTCGTGCCCGGTTCGCTGCTGGCCGTCCTCCTCGGTATCGCCGCGGTCGCCGTGTTCGGTTTGGACGGTAGAGGTGTCGACATCGTCGGTCACATCGACTCCGGTCTGCCGTCGGTGGGACTGCCGGGCGGTGTCGGATTCGACGACTACGTCGACCTTCTCGGGCCCGCAGTCGGCGTGCTGCTCATCGGGTTCGCGGAAGGGCTCGGTGCCGCGAAGACGTACGCCGCGAAAGAGGGCTACGAGGTGGACCCAAACCGGGAACTCCTCGGCCTCGGCGTCGCCAATCTCGGCTCCGGGCTGTGCTCGGGGATGGTGGTGAACGGCAGCCTCTCCAAGACGGCGGTCAACGGCGGGGCCGGCGCCAAGTCGCAGGTCAGCGGTCTCCTTGTCGCGGTCCTCACCGTGGTGACCCTGCTGTTCCTCACCGGACTGTTCGAGAAACTTCCCGAGGCGACGCTGGCGGCGGTGGTCATCGCCGCCGTCATCGAACTCGTCGACATCTCCGCGCTGCGCCGGCTCTACGGGGTGTGGACCGAAAGGCTCGGCAGCATCTACGGATACGCCGCGCGCGCCGATTTCGCAGCCGCCCTCGCCGCCATGGTGGGCGTGCTCGTGTTCGACACCCTGCCCGGACTCGTCATCGGCATCGGGGTCTCCATGCTGTTGTTGCTCTACCGCTCGTCCCGTCCCCACGTCGCGGCGCTGGCGAAGGAAGGGTCGCTGTGGGTGGACGCCGAGCGTCACCCCGACCTCCCGACCACCCCGCACGTGGTCGTGGTGCGCGTCGAGGCTGGACTGTTCTTCGCGAACGCCGATCACGTCAAGGACCGCATCGAGGACCTGTGCACCGACGACACGCGAGTGGTGGTAATCGACGCCGAGACGTCGCCGTTCGTCGACGTCAGTGCCGCGCAGATGCTCGTGCAGTTGCGGGATGTGCTCGCACGCAGGGGAATCGAGCTTCGTGTGGCGCGGGACATCGGGCAGTTCCGCGACACGATTCGAACCTCGGGTTCGGACGCGACCCCCGTCGGCCTCTACCCGACCGTGCGAGAGGCTCTCGCGGAACCGGACCCACAGTAGGCGCTCCGCACCCGTGAGTGGTTGACGAGTCTCTGGACTCGCAGACCACGCACGGGCGGCGGAGCCGTACGGAACAGGAGACAGTAGTGAGCGCAGGATTGCAGGAACTCGCCGCGAAGGCGTGGGTGTACGGTTTTCCGCTGGTGTTCGACCTCGACCAGGTGAACCGCTTCGTGTCGGAGGGAATGGGGAGCCTCGACGCGGGACCCTTCAACAAGTTCAGCCACGCCCGCACACTCGCCGGGCCGCAGGACACGTTCGTCTCGGTCAACAACGACACCATCTATTCGATCGCCCAGATCGACCTCGGCCACGGACCGCAGTTGCTGCGAGTCCCGGACGCCGGTGGGGCGTACTACGTGCTGCAATTCGTCGATGCGTGGACCGACAACTTCGCGTACGTCGGCAAACGCGCGACGGGAACGGCTGCCGGCCGTTACCTGCTGACCGGTCCCGGGTGGTCCGGTGAGGTCCCCGACGGTGCGACGCAGATCGCGTTCCCCACCGCGGTGGGCACCGTCATCGGCCGCTGGGCCTGCGACGGCGAGGTCGACCTGGAGCGGGTGAAGGGATTGCAGTCGGCCCTCACGTTGGAACCCGTCGGCGACCAGGAACCGGCGGAGGGCCTGCCGGTACCCGACCCGAATGTCCCCGAGGAACTTCAGTTCTGGGAGAAGCTGCGGGTGTACTCGCAGGCGTACCCACCCGCCGCACAGGACCTCGTCGCGCAGCAGGCGTTCGCCCCGCTCGGGTTGCTCGAGACGGGGCAGTCGCCGTACCTCGAAGCGCCGCCGGACCTCGCATCCGTGCTCACCGCTGGTGCCGAGGCCGGGCGCCAATCACTGGTCGCCGCACTGAAGTCGGGTGCAGGAAGCGAGGTGGTCAACGGGTGGCAGTTGATGTACCACGCCTTCGACTACAACGACGACTTCTTCGAGATCGGCACCCTCGACTCACCCGAGTGGCGGATCGAGGACCGCTCGAAGGCGCTGGGACTGCGGGCCGGCGCCGCGATGGCGGGGCTGTGGGGAAACCATGGTTACGAAGCCGCATACGCACCGATCTACCACGACAGCGAAGGCAACGAACTGTCCGGCGAGCACACCTACACACTCACGTTTGCGCCGACCCCACCGGTCGACGCGTTCTGGTCGATCACCATGTACGACCTCCCGGACTTCTACCTCGTCGACAATCCGATCGACCGTTACTCGATCGGTGACCGCACGCCGGGACTGGTGTTCGCGGACGACGGTTCGCTGACCATCACACTCAGCGCGGACGCCCCGGCCGATCCGGTGGCCCGCACCAATTGGCTGCCGACACCGGCAGTCGGGTTCCGGCCGCTGCTCCGGATGTACAGCCCGAAGCCGGAGGTGTTCGATGGAACGTTCGAGATCCCGCCCTTCGTGAAGACCAGGTGATCAGGGGGCGCAGGTGATCGGACTGATCTGAGTGCGAACGTCGTACGACGCCGCCGACACGTAGTCGTCCCAGTCGGGAAGGAGCAGGACGACGCGCAGTTCTCCCATCGCGGGTCGGTGGAAGCCCAGGAACATCCCGAAGGAGTTCCACACCAGCGGGTCGTCGCGGAACAGCGTCAGTCGCGGGGTCAGCGTCGTGGCACCGAACTGACCCACGAGGAACAGCAGCGAGAACACCACGCTCGCCGGCGTGATGACGGCGCCGGCGACAGTGAACAGCAGGGTGGCCACGCTGGTGCCGCTCGTCCGGGGACCGATGTCGAGGGTGGGGAGCGCGAGGCCGAGGAGGAAACCGCCGAACAGATAGCCGAGCTGGACGAGCCCCAGTCGCAACGGCGGCCGGCGGCGAAGCGCGCGCAGAACAGGTCGCGAATCCGATCGGACCTGGGGAACTCGGCTGCTCTGTTCACGGCGTCCCCTTCGCCCTCCGATGATCCCGAATCGGCGGTAGGGTTCGTGCCGATTCGAGGGGGGATCGAGTGAAGAAAGTTGCCGCGGCGCTCCTGTGCGCCGTGATCACGTCCGGGTGCGCGCACAGCGTGTCGGGGACTGCGGGGGCGTCTCCGCTGCAGGAACTGAGCCCCGGGCAGCAACGGCACATCCACGTCGAGAACGCGCTCCGCGACGCCGATCCGTGCGGACTGCTCGACGTGGCCGCGGTGCGGGGCGCCGGAACAGTCCAGCAGTACGGGTCCGCCGTGCAACTGCCGGTGTGTTCGGCGTTGATGGCCGGGCCCGGCGGCGCGACCACCTACGTGGAGTTGTCCCTGCTGCCGTCGATGCTGCCCGACGCAGCGCTGACCCGGCCGGAGACGGTCGACGGGGTGACCGTCTACCGCGGTGCGGGCGCCGACCAGATGCGCGGGACGTGTGAGCGCGTCTTCCGGCTGAACCTCGGAACCGACCGGGAACAGGTGGAAGGGCAGCTGGCGACCGTCCGCGCCGGAACCGTCGCCGGCCAGGACGCCTGCCCGATCGCCGACGCGGTGCTGGACTCGGCGATTGACAGGATGCGGTCGGGACTGCCCGCTCGCGACGCCACGTCCGCGCATCAGGTGGCGCTCGCGGTCCACGACCCGTGCGAAGTACTCGACGTGCTGGGCGCCACGGCGGGCGGACGCGTCGTCGATCCGGAATCGCCGCCCACCCCGTTCGACTGCGTGCTGTTTCCGAACCCGAATCGGGTGCCGGGGAGTGAGGTGACCGTGTCGTTCACGCTGTCGCCGGTCAAGGAAAACCGACCACCCGTTCCCGCCGAGCCGGAGACGGTCGGCGACCGATGCCGGTGGACGAGCCCGATGGGCGAGCCGATCGACATCACACGGCCCGGAGCGGGCGTCGACGAGTTCACCCGCAGGCTCGGTCACGCCGGTGCAGTCGTCACTGTTCACGGGCCGAACTGCGCGGCCGTGGCGAGGGTCGCGGACGCCGCGAACACGGCGTTCGGATAGGCGTCCGAACGGACTCACCCGGGATCAGATTGGACTCCGCCGGTAAGCTCGACAGCTGGACCAGTACAGATTCATCGACCTGGAGGTAGAAACGCGTGGCTCTCGTCGTCCAGAAGTACGGCGGATCCTCGGTGGCAACCGCCGAGAGAATCCGACGAGTGGCTGAACGGATCGTCGAGACCAAGAAGGCCGGCAACGATGTCGTCGTCGTGGTTTCAGCGATGGGGGACACCACTGATGAGCTGCTCGATCTGGCTCAGCAGGTGTGCCCAGCCCCACCCGCCCGCGAAATGGACATGCTGCTGACCTCCGGTGAGCGCATTTCCAATTCTCTCGTCGCGATGGCAATTCATTCGCTCGGTGCGGAGGCCCGTTCGTTCACGGGCTCCCAGGCGGGCGTCATCACCACCGGTGCTCACGGCAACGCCAAGATCATCGACGTCACACCGGGCCGCGTCCGGGATGCGCTCGACGAGGGCTCGATCGTCCTCGTCGCCGGGTTCCAGGGCGTCAGCCAGGACAGCAAGGACGTGACGACCCTCGGGCGCGGCGGTTCGGACACCACCGCGGTGGCCCTCGCCGCGGCCCTCGAGGCCGACGTCTGCGAGATCTACACCGACGTCGACGGCATCTTCACCGCCGACCCGCGCATCGTTCCCGACGCGCAGCGTCTCGAGACGGTGTCGTTCGAGGAGATGCTCGAGCTCGCGGCGTGCGGCGCGAAGGTGCTCATGCTCCGCTGCGTCGAGTACGCCCGCCGATACAACGTGCCTGTGCACGTCCGTTCGTCATACACGACCAAGCCGGGCACCATCGTGTCCGGATCGATGGAGGACATCCCCGTGGAAGAGGCAATCATCACCGGAGTCGCGCACGATCGCGGCGAGTCCAAGATCACCGTCGTCGGCCTGCCCGACACCCCGGGTTACGCCGCGCAGGTCTTCCGCGCGGTGGCCGAGGCGGAGATCAACATCGACATGGTGCTGCAGAACATCTCGAAGGTCGAGACCGGCAAAACCGACATCACGTTCACCTTGCCCACCGCCGACGGCCCGCGCGCCGTCGAGAAGCTGACGAAGCTGCAGGGCGACATCGGCTTCACGCAGGTGCTGTTCGACGACCACATCGGCAAGGTGTCGCTCGTCGGCGCCGGCATGAAGAGCCACCCGGGCGTCACCGCGACGTTCTGTGAGGCCCTCGCGAAGGCCGGTGTCAACATCGACCTCATCTCCACGTCCGAGATCCGTATCTCGGTGCTCGTCAAGGACGTGGAGCTGGACAAGGCCGTGAAGGCGATCCACGATGCATTCGGGCTCGGCGGCGACGAAGAAGCCGTCGTGCACGCAGGAACGGGACGGTAGATCATGACCACCATCGCTGTCGTCGGTGCCACCGGACAGGTCGGCATCGTCATGCGCACCCTCCTCGAGGAACGGAACTTTCCCGCGGACAAGGTGCGGTTCTTCGCTTCCGCGCGGTCGGCGGGCAAGAAGCTGCCGTTCCGCGGCGAGGAGATCGTCGTCGAGGACGCGTCCGCGACGTCCGACGAGGACCTGAAGGGCATCGACATCGCCCTGTTCTCGGCCGGTGCGACGCTCTCTCGTGAGCAGGCCCCGCGGTTCGCTGCGGCAGGCGCCACGGTCGTCGACAACTCGTCGGCGTTCCGCAAGGACCCCGACGTTCCGCTGGTCGTCAGCGAGGTCAACCCGGAGCAGGCGAAGAACCCGCCGAAGGGCATCATCGCCAACCCCAACTGCACCACGATGGCCGCGATGCCGGTGCTGAAGGTTCTGCACGACGAGGCCGGTCTGCAGCGTCTCATCGTGTCGAGCTACCAGGCCGTGTCGGGCAGTGGCATCGCCGGTGTCGAGGAGCTGCTGGGCCAGGCCCGTGCCGTCATCGACGATGCGGAGAAGCTGGTGCACGACGGCAGCGCCGTCGACTTCCCGGCCCCGAACAAGTACGTCGCACCCATCGCGTTCAACGTTCTGCCGCTGGCCGGCTCGATCGTCGACGACGGCAGCGGTGAGACGGACGAGGACCAGAAGCTCCGCAACGAGAGCCGCAAGATCCTCGGCCTGCCTGACCTGCTCGTGTCGGGCACGTGCGTCCGCGTCCCCGTGATCACGGGCCACTCGCTGTCGATCAACGCCGAATTCGAGCGTCCGCTGTCGGTGGAGCGTGCGCAGGAGCTCCTGTCGAAGGCTCCCGGTGTGCAGTTGGTGGACGTCCCCACCCCGCTCCAGGCCGCGGGCAGCGACCCGTCGCTGGTCGGGCGCATCCGTCAGGATCCGGGTGTCCCGGAGGGCCGCGGTCTGGCACTGTTCGTGTCCGGCGACAACCTGCGTAAGGGTGCCGCCCTCAACACCATTCAGATCGCCGAACTGTTGGTCTGATCTCCCCCACGTGAGTGGCAAAGTGTGCTTCCGCACGCTTTGCCGCTCACGTCTGTTTGTGCGGGTGGATACTGAGCCGATGAGAGTCGTCGGTGCTGCGGTGGCGGCGATTCTGTTGCTGCTCACCGGTGCGAGCGAGGCGTCCGCGCAGCCGGGAATCCTGCTGTCGCAGGAAGAACTTCCACCCGCCGCGGTCCCCGGCCAGGCAGGCGACAGCGTCCGGGTCCGCTACTCGACCCTGCGCACCGCGACCGCGACCGGTGAGTCGACCGGATCGATCTTCCTTCCCCGTGGCGATCCCCCCGACGGCGGCTGGCCGGTGGTGTCCTACGCGCACGGCACGGTCGGGGTCGCCGACCAGTGCGCGCCGTCCGTCGCCGGATTCAACTACGTCGAACTGCCCGCGATCGAGCAGTGGCTGGCCGCCGGGTATGCCGTCGCAGCAACGGATTACGCGGGAATCGGCACGCCCGGTGTCAATGCCTACCTCGACGGCCCTGCTGCCGCCGCGAACGCCGTCGACATCGTCCTGGCCGCCCACGACGTCTACGGGGACGTGCTCAGTGACCGGTGGATCGTCACGGGACTGTCTCAGGGCGGGCACGCGACCTACTTCGCTGCCCGCGGGGCCTCCGCCCGGGCACCCGCGCTCGACTTTCGCGGCGCCGTCGCGGTGGCCGCGCCGACACACCTCGAACAGCTCTTCCCGGCCGCGGGTCCCGCGATTCCGGCGCTGCCGACAACCGGAATCGTGAACTACGCGTTGCTGACCCTCGCCGGCATCGACGACCAGCGTCCGGAGGTCGACATTCGGCGGTATCTGTCGCCGAAGGGAATCGAATTGATGGAGCTGGCGAAGGTGACGTGCAGCCGGGAACTCGGCCGGTACCTGCTCGCCCATCCCGCTTCGGTCGGGGACCTGTTCGCGGCGCCCCTGTGGAACGAGCAGTTCCGGGCGCTGTTCCGGGAGATGCAGCAGGTGCCCGTCGACGGGTTCGACCGCCCCTTGCGGGTGGTGCACAGTCTGTCCGACACGTCGGTGCCGATTCCGTTGACGTGGGCGCAACTCGCCGAGATGCAGCAGCGCGGGGTGAACGTCGAATATCAGCAACTCGCCGCCGAGGATCACCGCGAATCACTGATGGCCTCAATGCCGGAGTCCCTGGCGTTCGCGGCGCGCGTGCTGTCCCCCCGGTGAGTGGCACCGCGTACCCGAGCACACTTTGCCACTCACCTGGGTTCACCCGGCACGTGCGAGGCGGAGACGGCGCCCCGAACCTACGGTTCGGACATGGGCTCAGTCATCGGAGAACTGTTACCGCTCGCAGTGGGTGTCGCGATCTCGCCGATACCGATCATCGCCGTCATCCTGATGCTGCTGTCGAAGCGTGCGGGCGGTGCGAGCGCGGGCTTCGGTGTCGGCTGGATCCTGGGGATTCTTGTTGCGACCGGCATCTTCATGCTCGTCGCCGGCAGCATCGACACGTCCGGCTCCGACGGTCCGTCGGCGACCGCGTCGTGGGTGAAGGTGGTTCTCGGTGTGCTGCTGCTCCTGCTCGCGGGGCGGCAGTGGAGAAGCCGCAATGCCCACGCGGAGCCGCCGAAGTGGATGCAGGCCATCGACGACCTGAACTTCGTGAAATCCACCGGTCTCGGATTTGCGCTGGCGGCAATCAATCCCAAGAACCTGCTGCTCTGCGTGTCCGCGGGCGTCGGGATCGGTACGGCCGGGGTGAGCGGCGGCGAGCAGGTGGTGGCGCTGATCGTGTACACGGTGCTGGCCGGATCGACCGTCCTCGTCCCGGTCATCGCCTACGCCGTCGCAGCCGACAAGATGCGCGGGACCCTCGACAACCTCAAGGTCTGGCTCCAGTCCAACAACGCCGCGGTGATGAGCGTGCTGCTACTCGTGATGGGGGCCGTCGTCCTCGGTAAGGGATTCGGCGGCTTGTTCTGACAAGCGCGGACTTCGCCGTGGGAGTGAGGGTCAACGCGGGTGCGTGCGGCCGATCGGCGGCGCAACGTATAACTCGGAAGAGCGGTGCGGGGCCGAGCGGTTGCGGGGCGGATTCCAGTGAACGTCGCAACACCCGACGCTAATCGGAGGTTGCGATGCACGACTCGACACAGCCCAACAGTGGGCACCCCGGTGTTGCTCTGACGGAGAAGCGGGAACAGTTCGCTCGGCTGATCCGGCAAGGGGTTGGTAACTCCGAGGCGTGCCGCCGTGTCGGAATCAACCGCCGGACCGGGACACGATGGCGGTTCGGGCGCACAATCACCAATACGGCCGGCGAGCCGGTGCACTATCCGCCAGTGACTTCTGACGTTCGCACGCGGCCTCGCTCGCCCCGCTACCTGTCCCTGGACGAGCGGATCATGATCGCAGATCTCCGCCGGGCCGGCTGCGGTGTCCGCGCGATCGCATCCGAGCTCAACCGATCACCGTCGACGATCAGCCGGGAGCTACGCAACAACGCCACCGACAATGAGTACCGTCCGCACGCTGCCCAGCGGCTGGCCGTGCACCGGATCGGGCGCCCTCGCGCCCGCCGCCTCGATACCGACGCCGTCCTGGGCGCGCACGTCGCACAGTTGCTCAGCGACCTGAAGTTCAGCCCGGAACAAGTCGCGCATCAGCTCCGCGTCGATTTCCCCGGCCAACGAAACCGGCATCTGTGCCCGGAGAGCATCTACCAGGCGATTTATGACCAACGGTGCGGCCTGACACGGCCCGCGAAACGGTCCTTGCGGACCGGCCGATACCGGCGTCGCCGCCGCCTGTCGGGCTTGGAACGTCGCGGCCGGTTGACGAATATGACGATGATCGACCAACGACCCGACGAGGCGGCCGACCGCAGCGTGCCCGGGCATTGGGAAGGTGATTGCATCATGGGAGCGGGGAACAAGACGGCGATCGGCACGCTGGTCGAACGACGAAGCCGGTACTGCATGCTGATTCACCTTCCCGGCCGAAACCGTGCCCAGGAACTTCGTGACGGCATCGCGGCGGCGATGGCAGCACTGCCGCCGCAGCTTCGGAAGACCCTGACCTGGGATCAGGGCAAGGAGATGGCATTGCACCAGCAGATCTCCGCCGAGACCGGCCTGGACGTGTTCTTCTGTGACGCCCACTCGCCGTGGCAGCGCGGCAGCAATGAGAACCTCAACGGGCTTCTGCGTCAATACTTTCCCAAGAGCAGCGACCTCGGCATCTATACGCCGGAGCGTCTGGTCGAGGTTGCCTCCCAGTTGAATAGTCGACCCCGCAAGACCCTGGAGTGGGCAACTCCGGTCTCGCTTCTTACTGAGATACCGTCATCCCACGACAGGCCCAACTGTTGCGACGTTCGCTAGATTCTGCCCGGGGATTCTTGGTCCCGGCGCGCGGAGAAGGTGGCCGAACCGACGGCGCGGCATCGTTCGTGGAGCTGCCAGTCCCAGAATTCGGTGACGGCGGTGAGCTTGGCCTGCTGGAGAGTCGACTGCGGCACGGTGGTTTCTCCTCAGGAGGGAGAGGGAGCCGGGTGACGGTCCGCCGCGGGCAATGAGGTGTCGGCGGACGTGGTTGGCCGTGGCCGGCCGGAGGGGTGGGTGCGCCACGCTCCCCACCCCGCCGACCGCCGACGGTCAGCGAATTCCTACGCGGGGATGGGGGTGCCGCGGTGGGTTTCGCTGAGCTCGGACGGGCGCGCGGACTGTCCGGAGCCCGGGTCCTTGTGGAAGGCACCGTTCTTCATGATGCCCACGATCTTGGACTGGTCCTGAAGGATGGTGATGTCTTCGAGCGGGTCACCGTCGATGAGGATCATGTCCGCGTAGAACCCGGCCTTGACCTGCCCGAGGTCGTCGGGCATCCGCATGATCTGCCCGCCGAGTGCGGTGGCCGAGAGCAGCGTGTCCTTCGGGGAGAACTCGAGTAGTTCGACGAAGTGCTGCAGGTCGCGGGCGTAAGTGCCGTGCGGGGTCCAGGCGAAGCCGTAGTCGCCGCCGGGCAGCACCCGGATGCCGCGTTCCTTCATCTTCTTCAGATTGTCGATCGCACAGTCGAGTTCGTGCTGGTATCCGGCAGCTTCGGCGGCCTCGGGGGGATACCCGAACGCTTCGGCGTCGTGCAGGGTGGCGACCAGCCAATTCAGCCCGGGTGCGACGAAGATGCGGTCCTTCTGCTCTTCGAGCATGTCCAGACCCTCCTCGTCGGTGAAGGAGGCGTGGTAGATGATGTCGACGCCGTTGCGCAGCGACATCTTCACGCTCTCCCCGGACCTGGCGTGGGAGCACACCCGCAGTCCCCGGCGGTGCGCCTCGGTGACCGCGGCGAGGGTTTCCTCGTCCGAGAAGTAGTTGTCCTCGGCGTGCTGGTTTCCGGTGATCTCCTCACCGGACATGCTCAGCTTCACCAGGTCCGCGCCCAGGTCGACGTTGCGCCGGACGGCCTTGCGCATCTCCTCGGGACCGTCGGCGAAGGCGGTGATGCCCTTGACCAGGGCGCCGCCGGTGACCGCGATTTCCTGACAGTTCGCCAGGTAGCGGGGTCCGGGGATCTGGCCGGCGTTGATGGCGTTGCGGATGACCACATCCAGTCGCGGCTTGGCGGCCGCGGCACCGACGCACATGGTGTAGCCGGAATCGATGTAGGTCTGCGCCGAGCGGGCACACAGCAACGTGTGTTCCTCGACGCCCATCGTCCCGAGACCGGGCAGGTCTGCGGAGTTGACCCAGGAGAAGTGGGTGTGAGCATCACACAGACCCGACATCAGGAACTTGCCCTGGCCGTCGATGACCCTCGCGCCTTCGCGAGGCAGATCTCCTGTGCCCTTGCGGACCTCGGCAATGCGTTCGCCTTCGACCAGCACTTCACCCTCGTACGGGTCGGAGCCGGTGGAGTCGAAAATCCGAACGTTGGTGAAAAGGATGGACTGATCGGGGGTGTTGGCTGACGTCATTGTCGCCACTCCTTTCTTCGGAGAAGCTCAGGGCTTGTTCAGGAATTCCTGGAGCCGGTTGGTGACAGCACTGGGATCTTCGAGGGAGTGCCAGTGGCCCACCCCGTCGAGCACGTGCTTCTGGGCGTTGGGGTAGATCGAGAGCAGTTCGTCGTTGACCGCGACCGGGCTGACCTTGTCCTCGTCGCCGGTGAGCAGCAGAACCGGGACCTCGATCGACGCGAAGTCGGGTTCGACGGCGGCGGCGAGTGCCTCGCAGGCGCTCGCGTAGCCCTCGGGGTTCTGGCCGAGCAGCAGTTCGCGGACCAGGGCCACCGACGTCGGGCGGGTGCTGTGCGTTTCCTGCGACAGCGCCGCTGCGACGACGGTGTCGGCGACGGCGGACATACCGCCTTCGCGGACGGTGCGGGCGCGGGCGCGGGTGGCGGTTTTGGCTGCCTCCGGCTGAGCGCGGACCGCCCCGAGGAGCGCGACCTTGCTGACACGCTGCGGGTACTTGGCGGCGAACGTGTTCGCGACCAGGGTGCCCATCGAGTGCGCGACCAGGGCGGTCTGCTCGATGCCCTCCGCGTCGAGCAACTCGCGCAACTCCTCGACCCAGTTGTCGATGCTCGCGGGACCGGCGAATGGGGAGCGGCCGTGACCGGACAGGTCGTAGCGCAGCACGGTGTGGGTTTCGGCGAGCGTCGCGATCTGCGGCTCGAACACGGTGGTCGCACCGCCGAGGCCGTGGATCAGCACGACCGCGGGTCCGCTGCCGGTCTTCTCGACGAACAGCTCGCTGGTGCCGACCGGGGTGAGGTGGTCCGCAGCGGCCGGGATGCCGATGGTGTTGCGCAGTTCGCCCAGGCCGGGTGCGGAGACGATGACCTCGTCGCCCTCGACGAGGTACTTCGGCGGGTCGAAGCCGATGCCGACGCCGACCGGGGTGCCGGTGGCGATCACGTCACCGGGTTCGAGGGTGATGCCGGCCGAGAGCGTCTCGATGATGGTGGGCACGTCGAAGATGAGCTGGGCGGTGTTGGTGTCCTGGCGGAGCTCGCCGTTGACCCGGGTCTGCAGCTGCAGGTCGTTGATGTCGATCTCGTCCGCGGTGACGGCCCAGGGGCCGAGCGGGCAGAACGTGTCGAGGGACTTGCCGATGAACCACTGCTTGTGGTCGCGCTGCAGGTCACGGGCGGTGACGTCGTTGATGAGGGTGTAGCCCCACACGTAATCCATCGCGTCGTCGCGGCTGACCTTGGAGGCGCGCTTGCCGATGATGATGCCGATCTCGCCCTCATAGTCCAGGGCCGAGGTGATGTCGGTGTGCGGGTCGACCGGATCGCCGCAGGCGATGACCGTGGCGGCGGGCTTGGTGAAGACCACCGGGTACTGGGGCACGTGCTGACCGTCCGCGGAGCCGGTCGCGTCGAACCCGCTCTCGGCGAACTCGGCGGCGTGCTCGGAGTAGTTCCGCCCGACGCAGAACACGTTGCGGTGCGGGGTGATGGGGGCGAGCAGCTTTCCGCCTTCGGCAGGGGTGCTGGTGCTCAGCCGGCCGAGTGCGGCCCGGCCGCCGGCGATGATCTCCTGCAGCTCGCGCACTGGGGCACCGGTGTCACCGAACTGCACGGGCAGTGCAGCTCCGTTCGCGTCCACGGCGCAGACGACCGCGCCGTTCTTACCTTGAATCCGCGCGAAGCGCATGAGACCTCCTGTGAAACCAATGTGAACCAAACCGGGTTGAGGTTCGTATTGGTTACGATAGGTCGAGGCTGGTGTGATCGTCAACACGTGATTTTTCCGATTGCTGGCAGGGGAGCTGTTGACCAAGCCCCTATAATTGGTTCGAATTGGTTCGTCGAGAGGAGTTGTTGTGACCCTGGCTGTGGGACCTACGGCTGCCGCTCTGCGGCACATCGAAGCCGTCGTCGCCGAGCGGCAGTTGGGCCCGGGCGACAAGCTGCCGACCGAGCGGGAACTCGCCGCCGAGGCCGGTGTCAGCCGTGCCGTGGTCCGGTCTGTACTCGAGGACCTCGAAAACCGTGGAACAGTGGTGCGTTACGTCGGCCGGGGCACGTTCCTCGCCCCCAGTGAATCCGCGGCCGCGGAGACGGCGAATCATCCCAGCCCCAGCGAAATCATGAGCTCGCGGCTCATCCTCGAACCGGAACTGCTCCCACTCGCCGTCGCCGCAGCGACCCGTGACGACATCGAAGAAATGCGGCGCTGCCTGCGCGGCGGGAACGGCGCCCGATCTTCGGAAGAGTTCGAACGATGGGACACCGCGCTGCACCACAGCTTCGCGCTCGCCACCCACAACATCGTCCTGATCGGGGTCAGCCAACTCCTCATCGACAGCCGTCAACAACCGATCTGGGGTGGCCTGAAGAAGCGCACCTTCAACCCGGAGTTACATCGCGAATACTGCGGCGAGCACGAGGACATCGTCGAAGCCATCGCCGACCGGGACCCGGACAGCGCCCGCACCGCGATGCGCGTGCATCTGCGGCACGTCCGCACGACCCTGTTGGGCGACAACGCCTGACCGCACCACAGCACCACCGACGAAGTGGCCACCGGTCGACCACACTTCGGCGGTCTCGGCTCATACGCGTACGACGACGTGGCCCCGCGCGGCGTCCGTCAGGCCGCGTCGTCGTGTGCGGGTGAGTCCAGCGCGGGGGCAGGTCCGCGCAGATATTGCCCGACGTAGCCTTCGTCGAGCGCGATGGCCTTGACGATCACCGCGGACCCCACGATCACGACCGACAGGACGAACAGCCAGCTGATCGCGGTGAACACCAGGCCGAGCGGTCCGAACTGGTGTTGCGCGGCGGCGGTGATCCGGGGCAGGACGAGACGTCCGCCGACGTGGAGAGCGGTGAGCGCGGCGGCGGTCAGCGCCCCCGTCGCCCAGAGCACGCGACCCTTGAGGGTGCCCATCGTCAACAGGTACGGACTGAGGGTCCACACGGCCATCCACACCGCGAACTCCACGGCGACTGCGAGAGGTGGCCCGATGAACCGGACGGTCGTGAGCTCGGCGGCCAGGCCGATCGCCGTCCCCGACATCGCAACGGCGAACAGGACGACGAGCCACCGCCAGGCGTCTCGGAGGGTGATCGACGGGACGTTCCAGATCTTTCCGTAGATCCGGGCGAGGGCCCTCGCGAAGGACGTGCCGCTGATCGCGATCATCAGCAGACCGACGACCCCGAACGCGGCGAAGGAGGGGTTGGTGGTGTCGACGGTGCCGGACGTGGTCGTCAGTTCCGTGGGGTCGAAGCCGAACTGGGTCTTGATGGTGCGTGCGGTCACGTTCCAACTGCTCAGCGTCGATGCCGCAATCATCACGGGCAGCACCGACGTGAAGATCCTGGCGGCGAGCGTCATCGACCGGTCGACGAGTTCGATCGCGATCAGCCCGTCGATGACGCGTCGAACCGTGCGGCCGGGTGGTGTGCCCTGCAACCAGCCGTTGGCCGTTTCGGTCCGCGCGGCCAGCGCTTCCCGGGCCAGCGCCACAGACAATTTGGTGGACCGCACACCACCGACTCAACCGCAGTGGACGCGGCGCGTCTTCATCCCCGTGAGGTGAGAAAGACCGTCACGGGCGGATGATGCACCGGAACCCGATGTGGCAGGTCGACGTCTCCTCGGTGTCGCCCTGCCGGGCGGCGGGTCGGTAGCGCAGGCAGTAGTTGGGCGCGCAGAGGTGCGAGCCGCCCTTGATCACGCGGCGCGCATAGGGCTCGTCGGGATTCTCGACGCGCGCCGTCTCGACTCGCGGGTTGGTGGGAATGCAGCAGGAATTGGCGGGCGCGACGTTCTTCCCGCTCGCGGAGTGATCGGCGGTGAAGTAGTCGGTGGTCCATTCCCACACGTTGCCGGCCATGTCGCTGAGTTCGTAACTGTTGGGCCGGAAATGGCCGACCGGCGACGTCCCGGCAAAGCCGTCCTCGAGGAGGTTCTCCCACGGGAACCGTCCCTGCCAGACGTTGCCGCCGGGCCTGCCGCCCGGTTCGTGCTCCTCGCCCCAGACGAACGGCTTCCGGTCCAGGCCGCCGCGGGCGGCGAACTCCCATTCGGCCTCGGTCGGCAGGTCCTTGCCTGCCCATTCCGCGTAGGCGCGGGCGTCGAACCACGACACGTGCGTGACGGGATGGCGTTCGCGTCCGCCGACATTGCTGCCCGGACCCTCCGGGTGGCGCCAATCCGCTCCCGGCGTGAACGACCACCAGCGGGTGTAGTCGTCGAGCGGGACGGGCCCCGGTGTCGGGGTGAACACGAGCGAACCGGGCACGAGCAGAGCCGGATCCGCGCCCGGGTACTGCGCGGGATCGGGTGCGATCTCGGCGGTCGTGACGTGGCCGGTGTCCTTCACGAACCGCCGGAATTCGGCCACGGTGACCTGGTGCGCGTCCATCCAGAATCCGTCGACGGTCACCTGGTGAACGGGGCGTTCCTCGGGGTAGAAGTCCTCCGAGCCCATCCAGAAGGTGCCCCCGGGGATCCATGCCATGTTCTTCGGAGCTGCACCGGTCATGGAGTCAGACTGGCACGACGGTGGTCGCTGCGCGAAGAGACGCCCCGTAAACCCGGTGAGAGGGGCAACCGTTGCGGTACCGTCGGCTACTCGATTCGCAATGCTGTTCTCACCGTGCAGGGGGCTCCTCCGAATGGATCGACGGATTCCGCGTAGGTCGTTCGTTCGTGGATTGGCGCTGACGGCCGGGCTCGGGGCCGTCGGGGTGGGATCGGCGAGCGCCTACCCGTTCGGGATCGATCCGTTGCGGCCGTTCGTCTTCTCCTCGCCGCCGCTCCAGCCGTTCCGGGAACAGTTGCCGCCGTTGCCGATGATGGGTGGGAGCGCCGTCGTGGTGCACGCGAGCAGCACGACGCACGTGTTCCATCCCGATCTGCCCGCGTCGCCGGCCCTCGGCTACGGCGGCATGGACTACCTCGGCCCGACGATCGAAGCCCACGTCGGCGAGCGGACCTCACTGACCTACCGCAACGACATCGCGAGCAACCCCCTCGCCGCCGACGTCGACCCGCGGATCCACGGCGTGAGCGAGCAGGACCGCACCCAGGTGCCGACGTCATTGCACTTGCACGGTGGTCGGACGCCCCCCGAGTTCGACGGGCACCCCGAGGACACGATGCGGCCCGGGCAGGGGATGGTGCACGATTTCCCGAACCGGCAGGAAGCCTGCGCGCTCTGGTATCACGACCACGCGATGGGCGTCACCCGGCTCAACATCTACGCCGGGCTGGCGGGCATGTACCTGCTGCGCGACGAGTACGACACCGGTCGGAGCGGCAACCCGCTCGGTCTGCCGTCGGGCGAATTCGAACTCCCGCTGGTGTTGCAGGACAAGAACTTCACCGACGACGGACGGCAGAGCGTCCGTTCCAACCCGCTGAATCCGCAGGGCAGCTGGGAGGCCGCCACACCCGGTGACGTGGGGGTGGTCAACGGCAAGGTGTGGCCGGAGATGTCGGTGGCGCGGGGCCTGTACCGCCTGCGGATGGTGAATGCCGCATCGTTCAGCGTGTGGAATCTGTTCTTCGAGAACCGGATGAGGTTCTGGGTGATCGGCGCCGAGGGCGGGCTGCTCGACGCGCCGGTCGCCACCGACCACGTCCGGCTCGGACCCGGCGAGCGGGTGGACCTCCTCGTCGACTTCGGAACCCTCGCACCCGGCACGACGGTGGAACTGCGCAACGACGAGCCGATCCCCGCGCAGGTCGCGCAGCGCGGGGTGCAGATCATGCCGCGGTTCTGCCGGTTCCGGGTCGGAACCGCTGCCGGGTTCACCGGTGGCGTTCCGGAGACGCTTCGGGGCGGAAGCCGTGGTCTCACCGTCCTCCCGCCCGTCGCGCCGCCATCGGTCGTACGCAACGTGTCGGTGATGCAGCTCGCGCAGGGCCCCGGTCAGCCGTCCCCGCTGATGTCGCTGAACAACCTGCGCTACACCACCGACGACATCGAGATGCCCCGGCAGGGCACCGTCGAGCAGTGGAACATCGTCAATGTCACGCCGGAACCGCATCCGATCCACCTGCATCTGGTGACGTTCCGGGTGGTCGGACGGCAGTCGATCGACACGAACGCCCTGATGCAGGCCGTCCCGGTGCCTGCCGTCGGGATGCGGTGGACGCCGTCGGCGGACCCGTTTGCTCTCGGGCCGAACCTCGCGCCGCAGGTGTGGGAGTCGGGGTTCAAGGACACGGTGATCGCGGACGCGAACTCGATCACCCGGATCATCGTCCGGTTCCCGACCGCGGACGAACTCGGCTTCGACCCGGATGCCACGTTCGGGATGTCGGCGCACACGATGGATCACTCCGAAGGCGGACACGGCCACATGGAGCAGGCTTCGCGTCCCCTGCAGGGTTACGTGTGGCACTGCCACATGCTCGACCACGAGGACCACGACATGATGCTGCGGTACCGCGTGGTGCCCTAGGCCCGTGAGTACTTATTAACCGCCGGGGGGCTGTTGCGGAATTGAGTGAGGGTGGTTTGGTTCTCTCGTGACTTGGCGGGTGCCGGTGCGGGCGGGGGTGTCCCCGCCTGGTCATGAGGTGGCCGGGAGCGGGGTGCCTGCGGTCAGGTGGGTGAGGATCTTGCCCAGGTTGTGCACTGCGGCGTGGAACGCCCATTCGCTGCGGGCGCGGTCGAGTCCGCGGCTGGTGAAGCGGCGGAATCCGAGGTTGTGTTTGGCGTGCCCGAACACGGTTTCGGCGATGGGTGAGCGTTTGCGGTAGGTGGCGATGCCGGCCTCGGTGCGCAGCCGGCGGGTCATGGCCTGGATCGGATCCGATTGCGGCGGTGGCGGTCCGGTGACCGGATCAGCGGCGGCGGCAGCCTCGAGGTGACGGGATTTGCCGGTGGCGATCAACCGGTCCGGGCCCGGCGAGGTGAGATTGGCGCGGGAGCAGTAGCCGGCGTCGAAGAGCATCACCCCGATCAACTCCTCCGGGGCCGGGGCCGGGGCCGGGCGGGCAGGGTCCGCGCCGACCGGGTTCGTGTCGCGGCGGGAGGTGTCGATCAGCTGCGCGGCCTTGCCTGCCTTGTCGACCATGTCGGGGAAGTAGTCGTAGTCGACCGGGCCGGTCCCGACCCCGGTGGCCAGGATCAACCCGTCCTCGCTGGTGAAGGCCTGGCAGTTGTAGCCCTGCACCCAGCCGCCGCCGCGCAGCGGCTGCAACCGCGAGTCGGGGTCGGTGGTGTTGCGGCGCCGCTGCCCGGCGGCGGCGGCGCGCTCACCCTCCTTGCGGAGGGCGGTGTCGAGTTCGGTGCGCCGGCGCCGGACCAGGTGGTGCTCGTCGACCGGCTTCGGTGCGAACCGGGTGCCCCCGCCCCCGGCCGCGGTGCCACCCTGGAACCGCTCGATCACCGCCTGCTGGGCGGCGACCGCCTCGGCCAGACGCCGCTCGGCGGCGGCGACCTCGGCCCCGACCGGCACCCGGCCCATCACCGTCTGGCCCGCGTCGAGCCGGGCCAGATAGTCCTGTGCTTTCCCCTCCCGCTCGCACTGTTCGGCGTCCTTCTCCGCGTCGAGCTGGGCCAATGCCTCGGCGATCCGGGCCGAGCGGGTGCTGGGATCGGCCAACTCCGCCGGCACCTGTCCCGGGCCCGAATCGTCCTCGCCGTAGAGGTCGTCCTCGGCGTCATCGGTGGCGGCGTGCGCGGCCACCGCGGCGGCGGCGATCCGCGCGGCCTCGGCCTCGGCTGCCCGGCGCAGCCCGTCCTCGGTGCGGTTGGCGTCCTTCGATGCGTTCGAGGCGATCTTCACCCCGTCCAACGCGATCGTCTCGAGTCGGCCCAGACCCAACCGTGCGGCCAGCATCAGGACCTGCGTGAACAGGGCCTCGCAGGCGGTGTGGTTGTCCTTGCGGAACCGTGAGATCGTCACGTGATCGGGGGTGTCGCCGGCGCAGATCACCCGGTAGGACACCACCTCCGAGCAGGCCCGCTCGATCTGCCGCGACGACCGCATCCCCCGCGACCACGCCCAGATCAGCAGGGTCACCAGCATGTCCGGGTCGTACCCGGCGCGCCCGGCACCCCCGGTGCGGCGAGAGCCGTGAAAGGCGCTGGTGTCGAGATGGGTGTCGACGATCTCGATCACCGTCCACACCGGATGCGTGGGCGGCACCCACTCCCGCATGTCCGGCGGCAACAAAAACTGCTGGTCACGATTCACCGGTCGATATCCCTTGGCACCAACACATTATTCAGGAAACCCAAGGTCAGGGAATGGTGCCACGCGGGCGCTCCGTCCCGGGCTTTCGAAACAGCCCCCCGGACGTTAATAAGTACTCACAGGCACGCAGCGCAAACTTAAAAGCAGTCTGGACTGTTTTCTATTTTCCGCCTACAGTGCTGGGTGTGACACCTGACACAGAAGTGGTCAAACCGACCCGCACGCAGGCCGAGCGGACCGCGGCGATGCGCACGAAGCTGCTCGACGCGGCCGTCGACTCCCTGGTCGAGCTCGGGTATGCCCGCACCACCACGCAGGGCATCGCCCGGCGGGCGGGGGTGTCGCGCGGCGCGCAGCTGCACCATTTCCCGACCAAGGAATCGCTGGTGGTGGCCGCCGTGGAACATCTCGTGGACAAGCGGATGGAGGAGATCCTCGCCGCCGACGTGGACGCCGGCCGCGGCGTCGACGTGCTCGCCGACGCCTTCTCCGGCCCGCTGTTCTATGCCGCCCTCGAGTTGTGGGTGGCCGCCCGCACCGACCCGGCGCTGTACGAGGCGACGGTTCCGCTCGAGCGGAAGGTCAACGACGCTCTGCGCCGCGGGTCGGCGGAGGTGTTCGGCGATCGGTTCGACGCCGACACCATCGAGCTCAGTATCGAATTGGTTCGCGGTCTGGCGGTGTCGGCACTGTTCCGCACCCCCGAGGCCGAGCAGTCACTACGCGCGCGGCTGTTGCCCGTGTGGGAATCGAAGGTGGAGAAGTCGTGAATCTTCCGCAGCACGTACACACCCTCATCGTGGGGGCAGGTTTCGCGGGCATGGGACTGGCGGCGCGCATCCTGCAGACCCAGCCGCAGGCCGACGTCCTGATCATCGAGCGCGGCGACGACGTCGGCGGCACGTGGCGAGACAACACCTACCCGGGATGTGCGTGCGACGTCCCGACGTCGCTGTATTCGTACTCGTTCGCGCCGAGCGCCGACTGGAGTCACACGTTCGCCCGCCAACCCGAGATCCACCGTTATCTGAAGAAGGTCGCGGCCGAAACCGGGGTCCGGTCCCGGGTGGTGACCGATTGTGAACTGCAGGAAGCGCACTGGGACGACGACGAGGCCGTGTGGACCGTCCGGACCAGTCGCGGAACGGTGACGGCGGACGTCGTGGTGGCCGCGACCGGTGCGCTGTCGACTCCCAGCGTCCCGGACATGCCCGGGTTGGAGACGTTCGGCGGCACCACGTTCCACTCGGCCACGTGGAACCACGACCACGACCTCACCGGTGAGCGCGTGGCGGTCATCGGTACGGGTGCGTCCGCCGTGCAGTTCGTGCCGGAGATCGCCCCCGTGTCCGAGCATCTCACCGTGTTCCAGCGCACTCCCGCCTGGGTGATCCCGCGCCTCGACCGCGAGCTGTCCGGCTCCGAGAAGGGCCTCTACCGTCGACTGCCATTGGTGCAGAAGGCCGTCCGCGGGACCGTGTACGGCTTCCGCGAAGCGCTGGGTGGAGTGCTCGCCCACGCTACCGGGCTGCTGCCGGTGTTCGAGATGGTGGCCAAGGCGCATCTGCGCCGGCAGGTGCGGGATCCGGAACTGCGCCGGAAGCTCACACCGAACTTCACGATCGGCTGCAAGCGGATGCTGCTGTCGAACGACTGGTTGCGGACCCTCGACCGTCCCGACGTCACCCTCGTCGACGCGGGACTCGCGGGGGTCACACCGGACGGCGTCGTCGACGCGCTGGGTAACGAGCACAAGGTCGACACCATCATCTTCGCGACGGGCTTCACGCCGACGGAACCGCCTGTGGCGCACGCATTGCGCGGTGCGAACGGCCGTACCCTCGCCGAGCACTGGGACGGGAGCCCGAGTGCGTACAAGGGGACCACTGTCGCCGGTTTCCCCAATCTGTTCCTGATGTACGGTCCCAACACCAACCTCGGGCACAGCTCCGTCGTCTACATGCTCGAATCGCAGTCCGCGTACATCGCCGACGCCTTGAACGTGATGCACCACAGCGAGATCACCGCAATCGAGGTCACCGAGGAGGCGCAGCGCCGGTACAACACCCGCATCCAGTCCGAACTGCAGACCACCGTGTGGAACAAGGGCGGCTGCTCGAGCTGGTACTACGACTCCGAGGGTCGGAACTCGGTGCAGTGGCCGACCTTCACCTGGAAGTTCCGCTCCCAGTTGCAGCGTTTCGATCAGGAGAACTACGTCTCACGACGCAGGGCCGCGAAGGAGACCGTCGCGTGACGCATTACGACGTGATCGTGGTCGGCTCCGGTTTCGGTGGCAGCGTCGCGGCGCTCAGGCTGACCGAGAAAGGGTACCGGGTCGGCGTTCTCGAAGCGGGCAGGCGCTTCGCCGACGACGAGCTGCCCGAGACGAGCTGGCGGCTGCGGCGTTACCTGTGGGCGCCGTGGCTGGGCTGCTACGGCGTGCAACGGATCCACCTCCTCCCTGACGTCCTGGTCATGGCCGGGGCGGGGGTCGGGGGTGGGTCGCTGAACTACGCGAACACCCTCTACCAGCCGCCGCGCCGCTTCTTCGAGGACAAGCAGTGGGCGCACATCACCGACTGGCAGTCGGAGCTGGCCCCGTATTACGAACAGGCGAAACGGATGCTGGGCGTGACGACCAATCCGTCGTTCACCCCCGCCGACGCCGTCATGCGTGAGGTGGCCGAGGAGATGGGCGCCGGTGAGACGTTCACGTCCACACCGGTGGGCGTCTTCTTCGGCGAACCGGGGTCACGGGTGGCCGATCCGTTCTTCGGCGGAGTAGGGCCCGAGCGCACGGGGTGCACCGAGTGCGGCGGTTGCATGACGGGTTGCCGTGTGGGCGCGAAGAACACGCTCGTCAAGAATTACCTCCACCTCGCCGAGAAGGCGGGCGCCCGGGTCCATCCGCTGACGACGGTGAAGGAGTTGCGCCCGCGATCGGGCGGGGGCTACGAGCTGCGGACCCGCCGCACCGACGGCATCCGCAAGCGGGAGCACTCGTTCACCGCCGACCACGTGGTGGTCGCCGCAGGCACGTACGGCACCGCCCGGCTGTTGCTGGCGATGAAGGAATCCGGTGCGCTGCCGTGGTTGTCGCCGAGGCTGGGGTCGGTGGTGCGCACCAATTCGGAGGCGGTCCTCGCGGCCACGGCGAAGAACCGCGCCACCGACTTCACGAAGGGCGTGGCCATCACGTCCTCGTTCCACCCGGACGATCACACCCACATCGAGCCCGTGCGGTACGGCAAGGGCAGCAACGCGATCGGACTGTTGCAGACCGTCCTCAGCGACGGCGGCGGCAGGACGCCGCGGTTGCTGAAGACGGTCGGCGTCGCGTTGCGCCGCCCCGGGGCGTTCGTGCGGAGCCTGTCGGTGCGGCACTGGTCGGAACGCACCGTGATCGCGCTCGTGATGCAGACCGACGACAATTCGCTCGAACTGGCCAAGGGGCGGGGCCGCCTCGGTCGCGCGGTCACCAGCCGTCCCGGACCCGGAGATCCGCCACCGGAGTGGATCCCGCAGGGTCACACGGCCATCCGCAAGGTGGCCGAACGGATCGGCGGAGACCCCGGCGGTTCGTTCGCCGACGTCGTGAACATTCCGATGACCGCGCATTTCCTCGGGGGTTGCACCATCGGGGACTCGCCGGACACCGGCGTCGTAGACCCCTACCTCCGGGCGTACGGCCACGACGGTCTGCACGTGGCCGACGGTTCCGTGGTGAGCGCGAACCTCGGCGTCAACCCGTCACTCACCATCACCGCCCAGGCCGAGCGTGCATTCGCGCTGTGGCCCAACAAGGGTGAGGCCGACACCCGGCCCGAGCCGGGCAAGCCATACGTACGTATCGAACCGTCGCCGCCCCGGAATCCGGTGGTACCCGCCGACGCGCCGGGTGCGCTGCGGCTCCCGCTGACGGTCACCACCCGAAGGGAAACAGTCCATGTGGAGCGTGCCTGAATCGACCACCCGGCGCACCGACTGGCCCGAGAGCTCGCCACCCCCGTGGCCGGCGGGGGTGCGCGCGACACTGTGGTGGCACCGCAGCACCACGGCCGCTCGCGCGCTCGGACCCGACGGTGCCACCGTGCCGTTGACCCTCGCGATGATGGTCGACTACCTCGACTCGCCGGTCGGCCCCTACCGGGAAATCCTCGCCAGTCCGGTGCTCCGCGCGCCCGGACGTCGCATCGGCCTCCTGCCGCGCATGGCGGTCCCGTTCATTGCCGTGGATTCGGAACCCTCCGTGCACGGCGGCCGCGTGCACTGGAGCCTGCCGAAGGTGCCTGCCGAGTTCGGCGGCGACGTGCACGGCGACTTCGAAGCCTCGTCCGACACGTGGCGCGTCGTCACGAGCACTCGTCCGCGCGGACCGCGGCTACCGATCGCCGGCGCGCTGGGTTTCGCTCAACCCGGCGACCACGGCCTCGTCACGGCGTCCGCGCGACTTCGGGGCCGTTTCCGATATGCCCGCGTGGACGTGACGGCCGAAGGTCCCACCCTCGGTGACTGGCTGACGCCCGGCACCCACCACGGCATCGTGATCACGGACGGCCGGATGACCACCGGACCCGCGCAGCACCGCTGACCCGCTCAGGCCGGTCGCTGTCCGATGCCCGCGACCACGCCGGTGAGACGTGGCAGCACGGTGTCGCGCCAACCCGGACCCATCCGCGTCGCGGCTGCGCTTGTGGTCGAGGTCGAAGCCGGAATGGTCGAGGAACAGGCCGGTGCCCGCACCTCGGGAACGAGGCGCCAGACAAGCGTCCAGTTCTCGGCGGTCAGGTGGTAGTGCCGTTGCCGCCCGGACGGTTCGTCGCGGACGAGCCCGGCCCGGCGCAGGACCTGCAGGTGCTCTGCCACGGCGGGCCGGCTGAGGTCGAACCGGCCGGCGAGGTCCCCGGCGGTGAGGGGGCCGTCCACCGGGATTTCCGGCAGGCGCCGTCGCGCGGGGTTGGCGAGGGCGACACATCCTTTTCTTGACTAATTCCAAAAAGGCGCGATACTTGAACACATGCGACACGACACGGATCCCAAAGCGCAGCTGCGCGAGGTGGGCCTGCGTGTCACTGCACCACGTGTTGCAGTGTTGAATGCGGTTGCCGTGCGGCCGCATTCCGACGTCGACGACATTGCGGCCGTAGTTCGTGAAGAGCTGGGATCGGTCTCCACCCAGGCGGTATACGACGTCCTCAAGGCGTGCACCGCCGCCGGCCTGCTCAGACGTATCGAGCCCGCGGGATCGCCCGCGAGGTTCGAAACCCGTACCGGAGACAACCACCACCACCTCGTGTGCCGCAGCTGCGGGACCGTCGTGGACGTGGACTGCGCCGTCGGTGAGGCTCCGTGCCTCGACCCGTCGGAGGCCCACGGTTTCGAGATCGACGAGGCCGAGGTCGTCTTCTGGGGGCTCTGCTCGCAGTGCCGGACCGGCGCGCAGAGCGGAACCGGGTCGGCAGCAGCCCTGTCCTGACCCCGTCCGTCCCCACCGCTCCACCCTCACCCGATGCAACCTGGAGGCTTTGCCATGCCTGAAACACAGCGCGCCACCACCAACAACTTCGGAATTCCCGTCGCCAGCGACAACGAATCCCTCACGGCGGGCACGCAGGGCCCTATCCTGCTGCACGACCACTACCTGATCGAGAAGCTCGCCCAGTTCAACCGGGAGCGTGTCCCGGAGCGCGTCGTCCACGCCAAGGGTGGCGGTGCGTTCGGCGAACTGGTCGTCACCCACGACGTGAGCCGCTACACGAAGGCCACGCTGTTCCAGCCCGGCGTCAGGACCGAGTCACTGGTCCGCTTCTCCACCGTCGCCGGCGAGCAGGGCAGCCCCGACACCTGGCGTGACCCGCGCGGATTCGCCGTGAAGTTCTACACCGAGGACGGCAACTACGACCTCGTCGGCAACAACACGCCCGTCTTCTTCATCAAGGACCCGATCAAGTTCCCCGACTTCATCCACTCGCAGAAGCGACTGCCGGGATCCGGTCTGCGCGACCACAACATGCAGTGGGACTTCTGGACGCTGCGGCCCGAGTCCGCGCACCAGGTGACCTGGCTGATGGGTGACCGCGGAATCCCGAAGACGTGGCGTCACATGGACGGTTTCGGCTCGCACACGTACCAGTGGGTCAACGCCGAAGGCGAACGGTTCTGGGTCAAGTACCACTTCAAGACCGATCAGGGCATCGAGTTCCTCACGCAGGACGAGGCCGACACCCTCGCAGGCAACGACCCCGATCATCACCGCGCCGACCTGTACGACACGATCGCCCGCGGCGAGTTCCCCAGCTGGACGCTGAAGGTTCAGGTCATGCCCGTCGACGAGGCCGAGGGCTACCGGTTCAACCCGTTCGACCTCACCAAGGTGTGGTCGCAGAAGGACTACCCGCTGATCGAGGTCGGCAAGTGGACCCTCAACCGGAACCCCGACAACTTCTTCGCGCAGATCGAGCAGGCCTCGTTCGAGCCGTCGAATGTCGTTCCGGGAACCGGCTTCTCGCCCGACAAGATGCTGCTGGGGCGGGTCTTCTCCTACGCGGACGCGCACCGGTACCGCATCGGCGCCAACTACGCGCAGCTGCCGGTCAACGCGCCGAAGAACCAGGTCAACTCGTACTCGCAGGACGGTGCGATGCGGTACGCCACCAATTCGCCCGAGACCCCCGTGTACGCGCCGAACTCCTACGGCGGCCCGCACGCAGACGCGTCGCTCGCGGGCGACGAGGGACAGTGGGCGTTCGACGGCGAGTCCGTGCGAGCCGGCTACATCGAGCACGCCGAGGACGGCGATTTCACGCAGGCGGGCACGCTCGTCCGTGAGGTCCTGAGCGACGAGGAACGCGACCGCCTGGTGGACAACATCGTCGGCCACGCGCTCGGCGGCGTCAGCGAACCGGTTCTGCTGCGGGTCTTCGACTACTGGAAGAGCGTCGACCCCGACCTGGGCAAGCGAGTGGAAATCGGTGTCCGGGAAGGGCAGAGCCAGAACTGATGTCGGTGGTGAGGCAGGCTCAGAGCAGGCCCCACCAATAGATCAGCACGGCGAGAACGAACACGATCACAGTTTCCACGACGACCCTCCTCCGCCCGACTGCACACATCTCCATCATCCACCTTCAGCGGGGACGGACGCCACTGCGCTTCGCGCCCGTGAGTACTTGTCAACCGCCCGCGGTTAACAAGTACTCACGGCCGTGTGACAGGTGTGTCGGATGTTGTTGCTAGGTTGGGCGGTGTCAGGACACCGGCTCGGATGACCGTGTCCCGAGTCGGGGTCGAAAGGTGCTGTCTTCCATGGTGATGGGTCCCACCCATGCAATGTCCGGTGCGGCTGTCGGTCTGGCGGTGGCGGATCTGCTGCCGCTCGACTGGGGTGGGCCCACGTCGACCGCCGAGACCTTCACGTTCGCGGCGGTGTGCGCCGGAGCGGCGCTTCTCCCGGACCTGGACACGAGCCAGTCCACGGTCGCGCGCTCGTTCGGTCCGGTCAGCAGCGTCGTCGCGAAGGGCGTCGATGCGGTGTCGCTGGCTTTCTACACCGTCACCAAGGGCAAACGCGACGGCAAGCGGCGTGGCGGGCACCGCACGCTCACCCACACGGCCCTGTTCGCCGCCGGTATCGGGGCCGGGGTGTCCGCGCTGGTCGTCCAGTTCGGCAAGCCGGCCATCATCGCGACGCTGTTCGTCTGCCTCGGGCTCGCGCTCCGCGGGCTGGCCGGGGAGCTGGCCAAAGAAAAAGGCTGGCTGGCGGTTTCGGCGGTCGCCGCGGTGCTGTCCGCGCTCACCTGGCAGTCGTATCCCACCGAGGCCGGTTCCACCGGACTCGGAGTTGCGGTGGCCCTCGGCTGCGCCACCCACTGCCTCGGCGACGCCATCACCAAGGAAGGCGTCCCCTTCCTCGCCCCGTTCCTCACACTCGGCAAGGAACGGTGGTGGGAATTCCGGCTCCCGTCGTTCCTGTCCATCCGGGCGGGCGGGCCCTTCGAGAAGGTCGTGCTCGGGCCCGCCCTGACGGTGGCCGTCGGACTCATGGTCATCTGGGCCATCGACGGTGCGCCGCAGGCAATCTACGACGCATTCATGCCTGCCCCACAGTGACTCAGGCGGTCGCGAGCATGTTCTCGAGGTCGTCGAGGACGAGCATCGCCCCGGTGGGTCCCAGCGCGAGGAACCAGGTCTCGTCGCTCACGTGGACGGCCTTGCCGTCCTTCACCGCCTGCATCTGATTCCACAGCGGGCCGCCGACCACGGTCGACTCGTCGGTGGACTCGGGCGCGCCGTAGCTGGAGTAGAAGATCCGGTCGGCGTTCGCCTCACCGATCGTCTCCTGGCTCACCTCGACGGCGAGTTCGTCGACGTTCTGCACCGTCGGACGCGGAAGTCCGACGTCTTTCAGGATGACACCGATGAACGACAGGTTGCCGTACAGGCGGATCTTGCCGGACATGAACCGGACCAGCGAGATCGTCGGCTCGCCCGTGATGGTCTCCTGGACCTCGTCGGCGCGGGTCTGATAGGCGTTGAGTACCTCCTCCGCCTTGGTCTCCTCACCGAGGGCGTCGGCGACCAGCAGGAAGTTCTCCTTCCACGGGAAACCGGGGCGGATGCCGAACACGGTCGGTGCGATGGACGACAGCTGCGGGTACAGCTTGTCGGCGCGCAGCTTGCTGCCCAGGATCAGATCGGGCTGCAGCGCGGAGATCGCCTCGAGATTCAGGTTGTTGGTGGTCCCGACGTCCGGCACCCCGGCCAGCTTGTCGGCGAGGTAGGACGGCTGGCCGGCGGCGCTCTCGGGGCTGGCCAGTCCGACGGGCGTGATGCCCAGGGAGAGCACGTCGTCCAGCTCACCGCCGTCGAGGACGATCACCCGTTCGGGCTTCTTCTCGATGACGGTCTCGCCGAGCGCGTGGGTGATGGTCCGGGGGAAGGCGCCCGGTTCGGCGTCGGTGCCGAGCTTGGCGGTCTCGGCGTCCGCCGTGGCGAACAGACGGCCGCCGGTGGCGACGTCGGCGTTGCCGGCGGACGACCCGGTGTCGGTGGTGCCGCAGGCGGCGAGAAAGACGGTGGCCAGGGCAACCAGCCCGGCGCGTACGTAGAGCCTCGAAGACATGAGGTGAGGCTAGCCTGAGGTTTTGGGCGGGTGCTCGCGGGGTCCCGGGCAATCGGACAACGCCTCCGCCATGCAGAAGAGGCCCTGACCGGCGAACCGGTCAGGGCCTCTTCTCGGTGTCTCACACTGTCGGGGTGGCGGGATTTGAACCCACGACCTCTTCGTCCCGAACGAAGCGCGCTACCAAGCTGCGCCACACCCCGTGTTGAACCTCGGCTAGCTTACATTACCCAGCCGGTGACCATTAAATCCCCTGGTCAGTTGCGTATAACGGTGCTCTCCGACGACTCGGTGCGACCCCGCGCGGCGTCGGCGTCCGCGCCGCCGCGCTGAGCCGGAACCAACGTCAGGAGCGTCGCCTCGGGGCGGCAGCAGAAGCGGGCGGGCGCCCACGGGGACGTCCCGATCCCCGCGGACACGTGCAGCCGGGTGTGCGCACCCCACTTGGACGGACCCTTCACCCGCGAACGGTCGATGTCGCAGTTGGTGACCAGCGCGCCGTAGAACGGCAGGCACAACTGACCGCCGTGCGTGTGGCCCGCCAGGACGAGGTCGTAGCCGTCGTCCGCGAACCGGTCGAGCACCCGGGGCTCGGGCGAGTGGGTGATGCCCAGTCGGAGATCGGCCAGCGGATTGGGCGGACCGGCGATCGTGTCGTACCGATCGCGCTTGAGGTGCGGATCGTCGACACCGGCCGACGCGATCCGGACACCCGACACCTCGAGGTCGCGGCGGACGTGCGTGACGTCGAACCAGCCGCGCTCGGTGAACGCGGCCCGCAGGTCGCCCCACGGCAGCGGCTCGCCGAGGACACGCTTGTGGTCCTTGCGGAAGTACTTGAGCGGGTTCTTCGGCTTGGGCGCGAAGTAGTCGTTGCTGCCGAAGACGAACAGTCCGGGGCGGGCGAGCAGATTTCCGAGCGCCTGGACCACTGCGGGCACGGCGCGCTGGTGCGACAGGTTGTCGCCGGTGTTCACGACGAGGTCGGGGTCGAGGTTGTCCAGTTCCCGCAGCCAGTTCTGTTTCAGCCGCTGTCCGGGCATCATGTGCAGGTCGCTGATGTGCAGCACGCGGAGCGTCGACGACCCGGGTTCGAGTACCGGCATCGTGACCTCACGCAGCGCGAACGCATTGCGCTCGATGAGCGAGGCGTAGCCGATGCCGAGGGCGGCGGCACCCGCTGTACCCAGGGCGGCGCGGGTCAGGTTGGCACGGAACTCGTCAGACACTCTTCCAGGATACTGATGAGCGCAATCGAGATGCAGTGGACGAATCGGGGCGCGTAGCGTTTCGCCCATGCCAGATTCACTGAAAGCAAGACTGCGCTCCGACATGACGGCCGCCATGAAGGCCAAGGATTCGCTGCGCACCGCCACCATCCGCATGCTGATGGCCGCCGTGCAGACCGAAGAGGTCTCCGGCAAGGAAGCCCGCGAACTCACCGACGACGAGGTGCTGAAGGTCCTCGCGAAGGAGTCGAAGAAGCGCGGCGAGTCCGCCGAGATCTACACCGAGAACGGTCGAGGTGAGCTGGCGGCGCAGGAGCGGGCCGAGGCGCAGATCATCGACGAGTACCTCCCGACGCCGCTGACCGACGCGGAACTGGTCGACGTCGTGGACACCGCGATCGCTCAGGTGGCCGAGGAAATCGGTGAGCGTCCCGGCATGCGTCAGATGGGTCAGGTCATGAAGGCCGCCGGCGCACTCGCGGGCGGCAAGGCGGACGGTTCGCGGCTCTCGCACGCGGTGAAGTCCCGCCTCTGACTCCCCGAGGTGAGTGGGAAAGCGTGCGTCGACACACTTTCCCACTCACCTGCGGTCACCGGGGTATGGGCGGCAGCTGGATCGGCGGCAGGCCGGGCAGCTGGATGGGCGGAACGGGGATCCCCTGAGCCGGCGCCTGCGGGGGAGCGGCCTTCACCGATCCGTCGCTGACGTAGATCGTGATGGTCGACCCCGGAATGGCCGAACCGGACGGCGATGCGCTCGTGACCGTCCCCTTGGCCGCCTGCGACGCGGTGGTGACTGCGTTCACGGTGAACCCCGCTCCCTGCAGACGGGACGTGGCGGCCGACTGGCTCAGCCCGGTGACGTCCGGAACCTGACCGTTCTGCGATCCCCGCGCGTACTTCTGGTCGACCGGAGGCAGCGTCGTCGGCCCGAAGTTGTTGGCGATGGGGTTCATCGCCGCGTACCAGGTCCGCGCCGGTTCGTTTCCACCGAACAGGTTGCCGTCGCCACACGGCCGCAGCGGGGCCGAGCAGATCTCACCCGGCGTCGGCGAGTCGCCGAACACGTAGACGGCGGCGGCGAAGTTGTTGGTGAATCCGAGGAAGCCCGAGGACATGTGGGATTCGGTGGTACCCGTCTTGCCTGCCATCGGCAGCGTCCAGCCGACGCTGCCCGCCGCCCCGGCGGACGTGCCGCCGGGCTTGTCGTCCTTGCTCATGGCGTTGGTGAGGGTGTCGGCGAGACCGGGTTCGACCACCTGCTCGCAGGCCTGCTGGGTGACCGAGACAGGCTTGCCTTCACGGTCGAAGACCGAGTCGATGGGGGTGGGCGGGCACCACTTGCCGTGCGAGGCGAGCGTCGCCGCGACATTCGACAGTTCCAGGGGATTGATCCATGTGGGCCCGAGGGTGAACGACCCCAGGTTCTGATCCTTCTGGAAGTCGGCCATGCTGCGGTCGTCGAATCCCGAGGTGCCGGGCTGGGTGTACGAGCGAAGACCCAACCGCACCGCCATGTCGACGGTGGGGGCGACTCCGGTCGCCTGGATCAGCTTGACGAACGCGGTGTTGGGCGACTGTGCCAGCGCGTCCGTCACCGACAGTGCCGCGGGGTACTTGCCTGCGTTCTCGACGCAGTACGTGGCCGCGGGGCAGCCTCGAGCACCACCGCTACCCATGCCCCTGGCCTCGAACCGCCCGGGCACGTCCAGGATGGCGTTCGTGCCGAGGCCCTTCTCCATGGCGGCGGCAGTCGTGAAGATCTTGAAGATCGACCCGGCGCCGTGACCGGCCAGTGAGTACGGCTGCGCCTGCACGGTCTCGTTGGCGTTCGCGTCGAGGCCGTAGGTGCGGCTACTGCCCATCGCGAGGATCCGGTGCGAATCCTGGCCGGGCTGGACCACGTTCATGACGTTCGCGATGCCGTCGAGTTCCGGGCTGGCGTTCGCGTTGAGCGCCGCCTTGGTCGACGCCTGGACCGCGGGGTCGAGCGTGGTCTTGATCAGGTAGCCGCCCTTGTCGATCTGCTCGCGGCTGATGCCGGCGTTGGCCAGATACTGCAGGGCGTAGTCGCAGAAGAAGCCGCGGTCGCCGGCGGCGATGCACCCGCGGGGCAGCCGGTTGGGTTCGGGCAGCACGCCGAGGGGTGTGTCCTTGAGCTGCCGGAGTTCGGCGGCACGCTCGGGAATGTTCGAGATCATCGTGTCGAGAACCACGTTGCGTCGTTCGAGGACGCCCTCGGGGTTCGTGTACGGGTTCAGCGCCGAACTCGACTGCACCATGCCCGCGAGCATCGCGGACTGCTGAGTGTTCAGTTCGGAGGCGTCGATGCCGAAGTAGGTCTGTGCGGCGTCCTGGATGCCGAACGAGGCGTTGCCGAACGGAACCAGGTTGAGATAGCGAGTGAGGATCTCGTCCTTGGTGAGTTCCTTGTCGAGCGTCAGCGCCATCCGGATCTCGCGGATCTTGCGGGCGGGCGTCGTCTCGATCGCGGCGCGGCGTTCGGCGTCGGTCTTGGCCACGACGAGCAGCTGGTAGTTCTTCACATACTGCTGGTCGAGGGTGGACGCGCCCTGCTGCACCTCACCGCTCGTGGTGTTGGTCAGGAAAGCGCGCATCGTGCCCTGCCAGTCGACGCCCTTGTGCTCGGGGAACCGGCGGTCCTCGACGGAGACGATGGCGAGCTTCATCTCGTTGGAGATCTTCTCGCTGGGCACTTCGAAGCGCCGCTGGTCGTACAGCCACGCGATGGGATTGCCCGCCGAGTCGACCATCGTCGAGACCGCGGGAACCGTTCCTTCGACCAGTTCGGCGGACACGTTGTCGACGGTGTCAGCCGCCCTGTTGGAGGCGTAACCGAACCCTCCGGCGAGCGGAAACATCACGCCGGCGAGGAGCACTCCTGCCAAGGCGGAGGATCCTGCGAGCTTCCCCACTGTTTTTGCAATCGACACGATCTACAGACTACGTGGGGTCTGTGGGTGCGCTGGTTGGGCGCAGAATTCGGCCAGGAAAAAGCCCTGAGCACGGGGTATGGACGGGCGTACCAAAAAAGCGTGTTCTTCGTCTTGCGCGTTGCGGTTTCTTTACCTAAATTGTTGGAACAGTGTGATGGAGATAACACTCCATCGCTTATGTGGTGCAGCCTCGGCGTGCTAGGTGCTGGGTTGCGCAGACTCGAAGAGGGGAAACGAATGCACATGACCACCCCAACCAGCCGTCTGGACGTCGAGCAAGCAGAAGCGCGAATCGCCTGGGTCACCCAGGCCCGTTGCCGGGAAGTCGATCCCGATCAACTCTTTGTACGCGGCGCAGCACAGCGCAAGGCCGCAACCATTTGCCGGCATTGCCCGGTACTGATGCAGTGCGGAGCCGATGCTCTCGACAATCGTGTCGAGTTCGGCGTGTGGGGTGGCATGACGGAACGTCAGCGCCGGGCGTTGCTCAAGCAGCACCCCGAGGTGGAATCATGGTCCGATTTCTTCGAAGCTCAGCGGCAGCACCAGTCCGCTGTCTGACGTTCGGGATCTGATTCGCAGAACAGGTAAGACACAGGCGGGTGACCGGTTCTCCGGCAGCGAGCTGATCAGCTCGTGCGGGTGAGCTGGTCACCTACCGCTCTCAAGGCCTCGAGGTCCGACACCTCGAACGGCAGCGAGGGCACGCCGACGATCGGCACCCGAGGGTGGGCGGCCGTGAACCGGCTCAGCAATTGGACCTCACGCTTGGCGATCACCGCCCGATGGGCGTGGATCCGCAGCACAGCGGCGGTGAGGGGGTCTTGGTCCCCGAGTTGGTCGGCGGCAGTGACCGCATGATCGGCCGACAGGGAACTGAGAGTGGGGTGCGTCCGATTCAGGACGAGGCCCGCGAGCGGCATCTCGTCGCCCGCGAGCCGGTCGACGAAGAACGCCGCCTCCCGCAGTGCATCCGGCTCCGCCGCCGCGATCACCAGGAACTTCGTGCCCGGCTGCCGGAGCAATTCGTAAGTGCGCGTGGCTCTTTCCCGGAAACCACCGAACATCGAGTCCAGTGACTGCACGAAACTCGAGGCGTCCGACAGCATCTGACTGCCCACGATGGTGGAGACGCCGCGCAGGGCCAGGCCCATCGCACCGGTGACGAGCCGGGTGAGACCTCGACCCGGCGCGGTGAGCAGCCGGATCATGCGACCGTCGAGGAATGCGCCCAGACGCTGGGGCGCGTCGAGGAAGTCCAGGGCGTTGCGGGACGGCGGGGTGTCGACGATCACCAGGTCCCACTTGTCGCTGGAGGCGAGCTGCCCCAGCTTCTCCATCGCCATGTACTCCTGCGTTCCCGAGAACGAGGTGGCGACGGTCTGATAGAAGGGGTTCGCGAGAATCTGCTCCGCCTTCTCCGGTGTGGAGTGCTCGATCACCATCTCGTCGAACGTGCGACGCATGTTGAGCATCATGGCGTGCAGTTCGCCCGTCGCGTCCGGTCCGAGTTGGACGGGTTGCGGCGTGTTGTCGAGTTCCGCGACGCCGAGCGCCTGCGCGAGCCGGCGCGCCGGGTCGATGGTCAGCACGACCACCTTTCGCCCCTGCTCCGCCGCGCGCAGTGCCAGCGACGCGGCCGTGGTGGTCTTGCCGACGCCACCGGCGCCACAGCACACGACGATCCGCGTGGCCCTGTTCTCCAGAATCCCCGCGACATCGAGAGCGGAGGCGGTGCGGCGACGCTCGTGTTCAGTTGTCTGGGTCATCGGACACCCTGTTCCGTCAGATATTCGGCGAGTTCGTAGAGCCCGCCCAGGTCGACACCGTCGGCGAGGGACGGCAGATGCAGTCGCGCCCCGTCCACTTCGCTGAGTGCTCCGGCACTCTCCTCCTGCGCTTCGAGGACCGACGCGTGCTCGATCGTCTCGGTGAGCAAACCGGCGAAATCGTGTTCGTCGAGGGTGATCCCGCTCTTCTGCAGTCCGGCCCGGATGACCTCGGCGTCGATGCGGCCCTTCGCGGCGTCGGCCAGCGTCTCGGCAGGCAGGAACTGCGGGCTGGTGCGGTTGACCACGATGGTGCCCAGCCGCAGGTCGGCGCGGGCCAGTTCCTCTGCGGCGTCGGTGGTCTCCTGCACCGGAAGCGCCTCGAGCAGCGTCACGAGGTGGACGACGGTCTCGTCGGAGTGCAGCAGGCGCACCACGCCCTCACTCTGCGAACGCACCGGCCCGCCTTTCGCGAGGTCCGCCATCGCCTTCGTCACGTCGAGGAAGTTGCCGATCCGCCCGGTCGGCGGGGCGTCGACGACGACGGCGTCGTACACCCGCTTGCCGGACTTGTCGGTGCGGACGACACATTCCTTGATCTTGCCGGTCAGCAGCACGTCCCGAAGCCCGGGTGCGATGGTGGTCGCGAACTCGATGGCGCCGAACTTGCGCATCGCGCGGCCGGCGAAACCGAGGTTGTAGAACATCTCGAGGTATTCGAGGAAGGCGGTCTCGATGTCGATGGCCAGGGCCATGACCTCCCCGCCACCCTCGGCGGCCGCGACTTTCGTCTCCTGCGGCGGCAGCGGGGGCACGTCGAAGAGCTGGGCGATCCCCTGCCTGCCCTCGACTTCCACCAGCAGCACGCGACGCCCACCCTCGGCCAGCGCGAGAGCCAACGCGGCGGCCACCGTGGACTTTCCGGTGCCGCCCTTTCCGGAGACGAAGTGCAGCCGGGCCTGCGCGGCCTTCTCGGGCCACGTCGGGGTGAGCTGGTCTGGGGATGCAACCACGGGGTCGAGCCTATAAGTCTGGGAGCCGGGATGTGCGGGGGATAGGCTCACCGGCATGAGTGAATTGACTTCCTGGGAGTACGCCACCGTTCCGCTGCTCACACATGCGACCAAGCAGATCCTCGACCAGTGGGGCACCGACGGCTGGGAACTGGTGACGGTTCTGCCCGGGCCCACCGGTGAGCAGCACGTCGCGTACCTGAAGCGTCCGAAGGGCTGACGGCCGTGGCAGAGACACAGAACTGGTCCGCCCGCCTCGCCGAACTCGGCATCACGCTGCCGTCCGTCGTTCCGCCGGTGGCCGCCTACGTGCCCGCCGTGCGCACCGGCAACTACGTCTACACGTCGGGGCAGCTGCCGATCGTCGAGGGCAAGCTGACGATCGCGGGCAAGCTCGGCGCCGGCGTGTCGGACGAAGACGCCAAGGCCGCGGCCCGGGCGTGCGCACTCAACGCGCTGGCGGCGGTCGACGCGCTCGTGGGCATCGACTCGGTGGTGCGGATCGTGAAGGTCGTCGGATTCGTCGCGTCCGCCGAGGGATTCACCGGTCAGCCCGGTGTTGTGAACGGCGCTTCGGAATTCCTCGGCGAGGTGTTCGGCGACGCGGGTGCCCACGCACGTTCGGCTGTCGGCGTCGCGGAATTGCCGCTCGGCGCCCCCGTCGAGGTGGAGCTGATCGCCGAAGTGCAGCCGGAGTCGTAGTGCCATGACTCTTGCCCATCCGGCCTACGCCCAGGTGCGGGAGGTCACCCCGATCGTCTCGGTGATGCTCGAGAACAATCCCGGCATGATGACGCTCGACGGAACCAACACGTGGATTCTGCGTGCGCCGGGCCGGGACGAGTGTGTGGTGGTCGACCCGGGTGACGCCGACGAGGAGCATCTCGCCCGCGTTGCGGCGCTCGGACCGGTCGTGCTGACGCTGATCACTCACCGTCATTTCGACCACACCGGGGGAGTGCAGCGGTTCTTCGAACTCACCGGCGCGCCCGTGCGTTCGGTGGACCCCGAATTTCTCCGCGGCGGCGGCGAAACCCTCGTGGACGGCGAAACCATCGACGTCGCGGGACTCACCCTCACGGTGATCGCCACGCCCGGGCACACGAAGGATTCGGTGTCCTTCACCGTCGAAGGCGAGGGCACCGTCTTCACCGGCGACACGATCCTCGGCCGCGGCACCACCGTGCTCGACGACACGGACGGCGACCTCGGCGACTACCTGTCGTCGCTACGCCGCCTGCTGGACCTCGGAACCGGACACCGGGTCATGCCCGGCCACGGACCCGAACTGCCCGAACTGAACGTCGTCGCGCAGCAGTACCTCGATCATCGCGAGGAGCGACTCGACCAGGTGCGGGCCGCGATCGAGGCGCTCGGGGGCACACCCACCGTCCGCGAGGTGGTCGAGCACGTCTACTCCGACGTCGACCCCAAGTTGTGGCCGGTGGCGGAGAAGTCCGTCAACGTGCAGCTCGCCTACCTGCGCAGCCACGACTAACCACTGAAACGACTGCGGCCACCCCCTCGATAGGAGGGGGTGGCCGCAGTCGTAGGTGCGGGAACTACCGCGCGCGACGTGCCAGGCGCTCGGAGTCGGAGATCAGCACGCTCTTGCCTTCGAGGCGCAGCCATCCGCGGTGCGCGAAGTCGGCGAGCGCCTTGTTGACGGTCTCACGGGAAGCGCCGACGAGCTGGGCGATCTCTTCCTGCGTGAGGTCGTGCGTGACGCGGAGCGAGCCCGCCTCCTGGGTGCCGAACCGCTGCGCGAGCTGCAACAGCGCCTTGGCGACACGACCGGGGACGTCCGTGAAGATGAGGTCGGCCAGGTTGTTGTTGGTACGACGCAGACGGCGCGCGAGCACCCGCAGGAGCTGTTCGGCGATCTCGGGGCGGTGGTCGATCCATGCCTTGAGCGCTTCGCGGTCCATGCTGACCGCGCGGACCTCGGTGACCGTCGTGGCGGTGGACGTACGCGGGCCCGGGTCGAAGATGGACAGCTCACCGAACATGTCGGACGGGCCCATGATCGTCAGCAGGTTCTCACGGCCGTCCGGCGAGCGGCGGCCGATCTTCACCTTGCCCGAAACGATGATGTACAGGCGGTCACCGGGCTCACCTTCGTTGAAGATGACATGTCCGCGGGGGAAGTCGACAGGCTGCAGCTGCTTGGTCAGCGCCGCTACCGCTGAGGGCTCGACTCCTTGGAAGATGCCGGCTCTTGCCAGGACGTCGTCCACGTGCGCTCCTTGGGAATATTGTTCGTCTGTATGCATATTGTGCGCGATTTGCTGCATGTCGACGATGCCCCGGTGATCCGCGGCGTGTCGCTGTGCAACAGGTACGGCTCTGAAGTCTACGTTGAGACGGCTCGGTCTGAGTGACCGATACCACGGAAGTCGCAAAAGTTAACCGGGGGAAGCGGCCTGCGGTGTGCTGTTTCGGGGGCTTCCCAGCGCTCAGCTGGCGCGCCGCGAGCCCACTTCGGTGACGGCGGCGTCGTCGGATTCGAAGCCCGACCGACCCTTGCGCCGTCGATGGAAGCGTGCCAATGCGTGGGGAAAACCTTCGTGGGCCAGGGTGGCCACTTCGTCGTGACTTGCCTGGTCGAGGAACTCTTCCACCTCTTGCTGACGAACCGTGAGCCGGCGGAGTCTGAACTCCACCCGCTCCATTGCCAGCGCAAACAGCATCAGCAGCACTGGGAAGAGGACCACAGCGAGACCTTGCATACCGGGAAGTAAACACTGCAAATGTCTCAGAAGCGACACAGCGGCGATTCGGATCGGTCGGGTATCCGTAGAGTTGATCCCGTGCATGCGACCCCCAGCGACGGCTCCGAAGTGCGTGGACGCACCCGTTCGCGGGCCGCGAAGCAGGACGAAACCCGGCTCGGACTCGTCCGGCGCGCCCGGAGAATGAACCGGCGGCTCGCCGAGGCGTTCCCGCACGTCTACTGCGAGCTCGACTTCACCACCCCACTCGACCTCGCCGTCGCGACCATCCTCTCCGCGCAGTGCACTGACGTGCGGGTGAACATGGTGACGCCGGCGCTGTTCGCCCGCTATCCCGACGCCAAGGCGTACGCGGAGGCCGAACGCACCGAACTCGAGGAGTACATCCGGTCCACGGGTTTCTACCGAAACAAGACGAATTCTCTGATCGGGCTCGGGCAGGCTCTGCTCGAACGGTTCGACGGCGAGGTCCCCGGCAACCTGAAGGACCTCGTGACGCTGCCCGGGATCGGCCGGAAGACGGCCAACGTGATCCTCGGCAACGCGTTCGATGTGCCCGGAATCACCGTCGACACCCACTTCGGGAGGCTCGTCCGACGCTGGAAGTGGACCGAGGAGGAAGACCCGGTCAAGGTCGAGCACGCGATCGGCGCCCTGATCGAGCGCAAGGAGTGGACGCTGCTCTCGCACCGGGTGATCTTCCACGGCAGGCGCGTCTGCCACGCCCGCAAGCCCGCCTGCGGGGTGTGTGTGCTCGCCAAGGACTGTCCGTCGTACGGGCTCGGTCCGATCGATCCGGACGTCGCCGCCGAACTGGTTCGTGGACCGGAGACGGAGCATCTGCTGCGTCTGGCCGGCAGGTGAGGGTAGATACGAGTGTCTAGCGCAGCGCGGTGGAGTCTGGCCGCCCTCGTGGTCGTGGTGGCTCTCGTCGTCGCGATCTGGCCGCGGGGCGACGACGCGGAGACGCCGTCGTACCAGGATCGGTTCGGTTCGGGTGGTCGCACGCCGACAGCGGTGAGCGCCGATCCCGACGCGCTCGCGGCACTGAGGACGCAGGCGGGGCTGGCATCGTGCCCGGCCGCGACGGCCACGTCCGAGCCGTCGCCGGGTTCGGTCCTGTCCGGCATCACGCTGGAATGCGTGGGCGACGGCAGCCAGGTGGATCTGGCCGCCGCGCTCGGTGGTAAACCGGCGCTGCTGAACCTGTGGGCCTACTGGTGCGGCCCCTGCGCCGAGGAGCTGCCCTATATGCAGCAGTTTTCGGATCGTGCAGGCGACGCGGTTACCGTGCTTACGGTGCACACCGATCCCAACGAGGCCAGCGCGCTGTCCCGGCTCATCGATTACTCCGTCACCCTGCCCGGTGTGCAGGACGCCGACGGGCGTGTCCGCGCCGCGGTCGGAGCCCCGCCCGTCCTGCCCGTCTCGGTGCTGATCCGACCCGACGGCACGGTGGCCAAGGTCCTGCCGCAGCCGTTCCGCAGCGTCGACGAGATCGCGGACGCCGTCGAACAGAACCTGGGGGTGGCGGCATGACGAACTCCGTGGACGGTGTCGCCGTTCCGCCGTGGCTGCGCCGGGTCGTGCACCGGACCCCGGCCGACCCGCACAAGATCAACCCCGTCCTCGATCGTCGCGCACCCCGCGGCGCAACCACCCGTGAGGCGGCGGTGCTCGTGCTGTTCGGCGGCCCCGTCGAGGCGGACCCGCTGATGTCGGGAGGCCTGCCCGCCGACGCCGACATCCTGCTCACGCAGCGTGCGTCCACGATGCGTCAGCACAGTGGCCAGGTGGCATTCCCCGGCGGCGCCAGCGATCCCGGCGACGAGGGGCCCATCGCCACCGCTCTGCGCGAGGCGCAGGAGGAGACGGGACTCGACCCGTCCGGTGTCCGCCCGCTCGCCGTGCTCGAGGAGATCTTCATCCCGCCGTCCGGTTTCGACGTCACTCCCGTCCTCGCGTACTGGGAGAAGCCCAGCGAAGTCGGGGTGGTCGATCCCGCGGAGGCCGAACGTGTCGCCCGGGTGCCCGTGCACACCCTGATCGACCCGCGGAACCGGTTCCAGGTGCGTCACCCGGCCGGATACCAGGGGCCCGCGTTCGCCGTCGACGGCATGCTCGTGTGGGGTTTCACGGCCGGCATCCTGGCCGCGCTGTTCGCTGTCTCCGGCTGGGAACAGGAGTGGGACCGCCACGACATCCGCGACCTCGACACCGTCCTCGCCGAACTCGACAACGATCTGGACGACGACCATCTGACCCACGGTCACGGCCGGCCGGCGGCCGAGCGATGACGGGCTCGCACTGGATCGACCTGGCGATCGTGCTGATCGCCTTCGTCGCCGCGACGTCGGGCTGGCGGCAGGGCGCGGTGGCGTCGGTGCTGGCCTTCATCGGGGTCGTGCTCGGTGCGGTGGCGGGCATCCTGATCGCCCCGCACGTGCTGGTGCACGTGGACGAGGGCCGCGGTCGTGTGCTGGTCGGTATCGCCCTGATCGTGGTGCTGGTGATCGTCGGCGAAGTCGCGGGCATGGTCCTCGGCCGGGCCGCGCGGGGAAGCATGCACAGTCCGGTCGCGCGGTCCGTCGACAGCGTGATCGGCGCCTGCGTGCAGGCCGTCGCGGTGTTCGTCGCGGCGTGGCTGCTGGCGATCCCGCTCACGTCCTCGTCCCAGCCTCAGCTGGCGGCGGCGGTGCGCGGGTCGAGTGTCCTCGAAACGGTCGACAACATCGCGCCCGCCTGGATGCGGCAACTGCCCACCGAGTTCACCGCCCTGCTCGACACGTCCGGGCTTCCCGACGTCATCGGGCCGTTCGGGCGCACCCCCATCACGACCGTCGACCCGCCGGACGCCAGCGTCCTGCAGAGCCCCGTCGCGTCCTCGCTGCAATCGAGCGTGCTGCGGATCCGGGGTGTAGCCCCGAGCTGCCAGCGGGCGCTCGAGGGATCCGGATTCGTCGTGGCCCCCGACCGGGTGATGACCAACGCCCACGTGGTCGCGGGGACGGCGGGCATCGCCGTCGACACCGCGAACGGGCCGATGGACGCCGAGGTCGTGCTGTTCGACCCGTCCGCCGACGTCGCGGTGCTCGAGGTGCCCGGACTGGACGCCCCCGTCCTGAACTTCGCGCCCGAGCCGGCGCAGACCGGCGACAACGCCCTGGTGCTCGGCTACCCGGGCGGCGGGCCGTACACGGCCAGCGCCGCGCGTGTCCGGGAGATCCTGGACCTCAGTGGTCCCGACATCTACCGGGCGGGAACGGTCCAGCGTGAGGTGTACACGGTCCGCGGTTCCATTCGGCAGGGCAACTCGGGCGGCCCGCTCGTCGACAGCGACGGCCGGGTGCTCGGGGTGGTGTTCGGCGCCGCCGTCGACAACAGCGACACCGGGTTCGTGCTCACCGCCGCCGAGGTGTCGCGTCAGCTGCAGGCGGCGTCCGGGGCGTCCGTCGCCGTGGACACCGGGGCGTGCATCCTCTGACGGCCGGTCAGACCGTGCGGGGTGCGACGAGGTCCAGCAGGGCGGCGTTGACGCGTTCCGGGGCTTCCCAGTGCGCGTAGTGGCCGACACCGGTCACCGTCTGCATCTGCTGGGTGGGCGCGAAGCGGTGGCTGCGGCGCACGGTGTCCGCGAGCACGTACGGGTCGAGGTCGCCGTGGAGGTGCAGCACCGGGATCCGCAGCGTCTGATCCATCGACGCCATGAACCGGCTGCCGTCCGGACGGAACTGGCTGCGGAACGCCCACCGCTGGTACTCCAGGGTGCAGTGCGCGGTCCCGGGAATCTGGATCGCCGAGCGCATCCGTGACATCACGACGTCGAACTCCGGGTTCTCCGACCAGGCGGGGCCGGAGCGCTCACGGATCAACCGTTCGACCTCCGATCCGTTGTCCCGGGTGAGGCGACGTTCGGGACGCCACGGCACCTGGCAGGAGACGAACGAGGGCAGCAGGGCCTTGCGCTGGTAGCGGTCGTGGAGGACGGCCTGCTTGAGCGCGACGGGATGCGGCGAGCTGACCAGTGCGATCGACCGGACGAGGCGAGCGTGGAGGACGGCCGTCGCCCAGCAGACGAGTCCGCCGTCGGCGTGCCCGACGAGGGTGGCCTCGCCGTAACCCATGGCGCGGATCAGACCGGCGATGTCGCCGGCCAGCGTCCACCCGTCGTAGCCGCGCGGCGGTTTGTCGGAATCGCCGTAGCCGCGGAGGTCGACGGCGACAGCCCGATATCCCTCCGCGGACATCGCGGTCAGCTGATGGCGCCACGACCACCAGAAGTCCGCGAATCCGTGCAGCAGGACGACGAGCGGCGCATCCGGTGCGGATGCGCCGACCTCGACGGTGTGGAAGCGGATTCCGTTGGCGTGGATGTCGCGATGAATCCAGGGGCCGTCGAAACGGACGGTAGACGGATCGGGTGGTGCCACAGGAGCGAGTTACCGCGCGTGACGTCCGCTGGACGACGCGAGATGGGCTTCCGCGTCCGAATACGACGTCGGAAGGACCGTCTTGGCCTGCTTCAGGGAGTCGATGGTCTTCTCGGGCGCGCGGAGTTTGCGTACCCGCAGATAACCGAGCAGCGCGAGGAGCGCCGTCACCACGACCATGATCAGGAAGACGATCAGGAACGCCAGCCAGCGGGCGATCCACACGTCGAGGAGTTCGGCGAGGAAGAAGAAGAAGAAAAACGAGCTGAACAGCAGCACGGTGAACGCGAGGATGAAGAACAGGCTGCCCTGCAGGCCCTTCTTGACCTCACCGGTGACCTCGGCCTTGGCGAGCTCGACCTCGGCCCGGAACAGGGTGGACACCTGTGCGGTCGCATGCTTGACCAGCGTGCCGAGGCTCGCCTCGCCGGGTGTCTGAGCGTCCACGTCCGTGAGCGGGATCGACGACACCGTGTTCGGCACCCCGTCTCCCGTGTATCGCGGGCTGTCTCCCTTGCCGTGAGTGATGCTCACTTGTCGACCCCTCCAGGTAGCTCTTGCACGTCCGAGTCATCCTTCCGGGCCGCATGGGCCCGACCGCGTCGCCACAGTAACGCTGATCCGATCAGCGACGCTGTCAACGATGTCACGAGCACCGCGACCTTAGCTATCTCGGCCTCGCTGCCGTCACCGATTCCCGCAAGCGCGAGATCCGCTACGAGAAGGCTAACGGTGAACCCGATCGCACCGAGCACTGAGAGGGCAAACATGTCCCGGAACCCCAGTGCTCGCGGCTTCTTCGCGATACCCAGGCGGATCGCGAGCCAGGAGATGCCGAAGATGCCGACGGTCTTGCCGACGAGGAGCCCCGCGATCACGGACTGCGAGATGGGGTTGGTGAACAGCTGCCCGAGGAGCCCGCTGCTCAGGGCCACGCCGGACGCGAACAGGGCGAACACCGGGACGCAGACGCCCGCCGACAGCGGCTGGATGCGGTGCTCGAGGCGGGAGGCCGGGGATTCGCGCTCGCCGGGGTCGCGCCGGACGCGGGTGAGGAGGCCGAGAGCGACACCGGCGAGGGTGGCGTGGATTCCGGCGTCGTGCATGCAGTACCAGGTCAGCAGTGCGAGTGGAACGTAGAGCAGTGGGGTGGTGATGCGCCGGTGCTGGGCGAACGCGTAGACGGCCAGGCACGCGATGGCGCCCAGAAGCCACAGCAGGGCGATCGAGCTGGTGAACAGGACCGCGATGAGCACGATCGCGAGGAGGTCGTCGACGACGGCCAGGCTGAGCAGGAACACGCGGGCGCTCGTCGGGATGCGAGACCCGGTCAGCGCCAGCACTCCCAGTGCGAACGCGATGTCGGTGGCGACCGGGATCGCCCAGCCCCGGTCCATGCCGGGAGTGCCGGCGCCGATCGTCGCGGCGATGATCGCGGGCACCACCACACCGCCGCAGGCGGCGATGATCGGGAGGAGGGCGCGTTTGCGATCGGCGAGTTCGCCCACCACCAGTTCCCGCTTCAGTTCGAGGCCGGCGACGAAGAAGAAGACCGCCAGCAGCCCGTCCTGCGCCCACGTCCCGACCGTCAGGTTCAGGTGGAGCGCCTGCGGGCCGATCTGCCAGTCGCGCAGTGCGAAGTACGAATCCGAGACGGGGGAGTTCGCCCACACGAGGGCGATCGCCGCGGCGATCAGCAGGATCGAACCGCCGACCGTCTCGGTGCGGAGGTAGCGGGAGAGTTCGGAGCGGAGAGGCTGGGTCACCGGGGACGCTCGCTTTCGATGTGGTCCGGGTACGGCAAATGCTCTGCCGACCAGACTTCCCGGCGCACCGAGAAGAGCTTATCCAATTTGCCAAGCGAAAGACACGAGGTGTTCAATTCCTAAGAAATGGACTCTCGTCCCAATAGTTGAAATAGCATCGTGCAGGAGTAAGTCGAGTGAGCAGTGCCGTCGATACGTCGAAGCCAGATCCGGACGGCGGGGCCACCGTCGCCGGCGTACCCAGAAGCCGGATCGTCGTCGCGAGCATGGTGGGAACATCCATCGAGTTCTACGACTTCTACATCTATGCCACCGCGGCCGTGTCGGTGTTCCCACACCTGTTCTTCCCCAAGGGAAACGGCACCACCGCCTTGCTGGCATCGCTTGCCACGTTCGGTCTCGCCTTCGTCGCCCGGCCGCTCGGCTCGATCCTGTTCGGCCACTTCGGCGACCGCATCGGACGCAAGACGACGCTTGTCGGCTCACTCCTCACCATGGGCATCGCCACGTTCGTGATCGGACTGCTGCCGACGTACCACCAGATCGGCCTCGTCGCGCCCGCCCTGCTGGCGTTGATGCGTTTCTGCCAGGGTCTGGGACTGGGCGGTGAGTGGAGTGGCGCGGCGTTGCTCGCGACCGAGACCGCGCAGAAGGGCAAGCGGGCCTGGGCCGCCATGTGGCCGCAGCTCGGCGCACCCATCGGGTTCTTCCTCGCCAATGGTCTGTTCCTGATCATCACGCTGTTCCTGGACCACGACAACAGCAGTCCCGACCTGGACGGCGCGTTCCTGACGTGGGGCTGGCGTATCCCGTTCCTGCTCAGCGCGATCATGGTGATGATCGGCCTGTACGTGCGGCTGAAGCTCGAGGAGACGCCCGTGTTCGCCCGCGCGGTCGCGCGGGGCGAGAAGGTGAAGACCCCGCTGGCCGAGGTGTTCAAGACCAGCTGGCGTCAGCTGATCATCGGCACGTTCGTCATGCTCGCCACCTACACACTCTTCTACATCATGACCACCTGGGTGCTCAGCTACGGCACCGGCAAGACCCCCGCCCAGGGCGGCACCGGAGCCGGCTTCCACTACACCGACTTCCTCGTCCTCCAGCTGATCGCGGTCCTGTTCTTCGCGGCCGCCGTCCCCGTCTCCGGATGGCTGGCCGACCGCTTCGGCCGCCGCATCACGCTGCTCACGATCACCGGGCTCATCATGGTCTTCGGGCTCACGTTCGGTGTGATGCTGAACCAGGAAGGCATGGGCAACGCCCGCATGCTCGTATTCCTGGCCATCGGAATGTTGTTGATGGGCATGACGTTCGGGCCGATGAGCGCCGTTCTGCCCGAGCTGTTCCCGACCAACGTGCGCTACACGGGCTCGGGGATCGCCTACAACACCGCCAGCATCCTCGGCGCCGCCGTCGCGCCGTTCATCGCCACCTGGCTCGCCACGTCGTACGGCGTCGGCTGGGTCGGCATCTACCTGCTGATCGCCGCCGCGCTCACGTTCGTCGCGCTGCTCGTCATGCGCGAGACGCGCGACCAGTCGCTCGACGACGTAGGGGCGTAGCCCCCGTGCGTGGTTGACGAGTCCAGGGACTCGTCAACCACGCACGGGCCGCGCAGCGGCCTATAGTTCTTGCATGGCGAAAGCCGTGCTGCTGTCCAGGACGGCCCGGATCCGGCTGCCGAAGCAGGATCTGTGGTCGTTCCTCGCCGATACCGATCGGCTCAACCGCAACATCGATCTGTCGCCGGTGCACTTCGCTCCGATGCTGGACCGTCGGCGCAAGGGTCATTATTCGGCGGAGACCCGTTCGTACGGGCGGCGGGTGCGGTACGAGGAATTCCCGTTCGAGTGGATCGAGGGCCGCTTCTATCAGGTCCTTCGCCGCTTTGCCCGCGGTCCGCTCGCGGAGGTCTCCACGGGTGTCCGGCTTCGCCCGGCCGCCGACGGGACCGAGGTCGAGGTGTTCGCCCGGATCGTCCCGCGGACCTGGTTCGGGGCGATTGCGGCACGAACCCTGCTGGCCCGCACGGGCATCCGGAAGACGGTGGCGCTCGCGCGGGCGTTAGAACTCCACATCCGCGACCCGCACACGCATGCCGTGCCCGCCCTGCCGCCGCCGGAGCAACTCGACGCCGGCCGACTGGAACTCCGCACGGCACAGCTGTCTCGATCGCACGATGACCCGAACCTGATCGGGCGCTTGGAATCCCACCTGCGGACCGCGTCCGACCTGGAGGTGACGGGCATGCGGCCGTTCGAGCTGGCGGACCGCTGGGGGGTCGATCGGATGCAACTGCTGTACGTCTTCCTCCACGCCGCGGACTGCGGACTGCTGGACCTGAGCTGGAGCGTGCTGTGCCCGGTCTGCCGGACGGTCCGCGAAGACGCCGGTCGGATTCGACAGCTGGCGAGCCGCGTCCACTGCGACACGTGCGACATCGCCTTCGACACCGACCTGGCACGGTCGGTGGAGATCCGCTTCGACGTCAACCCGGCCGTCCGCCGGGCCGAGCGGGCCCGGTACTGCATCGGTGGTCCGGCGAATTCCCCGTCGGCGGTGGCGCAGCTGCGGCTCGAGCCGGGCGAGCAGCGGTCCGAGCGGCTCGAAGTCGACCCGGGGTGGCTGCGGCTCCGGTGCTATCAGGTGGGCACCCCGGTGGCCTGCGAGGTCGGCCCTGCCGGTGGAACGCTGCGGGTCGAGTGCGGGCCCGGCGAACTCCGGGTGCATGGTTCGCCCGACACCGACGGCGCTTTACGGCTGGAGGTCGACAACCGGCTCCCCGGCGAAGCGCTGGTGGTGGTCGAGCGGGAGCGGTGGAAGGACGCCGCGGCGACCGGCGCGCTCGTCACGTCGCTCGACGGTTTCCAGGACCTGTTCCCGGATCAGGGGGTGGCGCCCGGCGACGAGATCGGGATAGCGAACCTGGCGGTGCTGTTCACGGATCTGAGCGGTTCGACCGCCCTGTACGAGCGGATCGGGGACGTCCGGGCGTTCGCGTTCGTGCAGAGCCATTTCCGCTACCTGCGTGACGCCGTGGTGCGCGAGAACGGCGGTGTCGTGAAGCAGATGGGCGACGCGGTCATGGCGACGTTCGCCGATGCGAGGGAGGCCTGGTCGGCGGCGTCGACGATGCAGTCCGGCTGGGACGACTTCCGTCGCGGGCACCTCGGCGACGACGACTCGGTGGCGTTGAAGGTCGGGCTGCATCAGGGGCCCGCCGTGATGATCGACAACGACGGCCGGATCGACTACTTCGGCGCGACCGTCAACTTGGCGGCGCGGGTGCAGGGTTGTGCGGCGGGCGGCGACATCGTCCTGTCCCGGGCCGTTCACGACGACCCGGAGGTGGCGCCGCTGCTGGCGGAATCGGACTACGGGTGCAACGTCTTCACGACCGGTCTGAAGGGTATCGGCGAGGAGCAGACGCTGTGGCGGCTTCGCCGCCCGTGAGTGGTTGAGGAGTGCAGGGACTCGTCAACCACTCACGGGGCGCGGAGCGCCCTACTTGCCGCGGATCGCGTCGAAGACCTTGGGGTCGACGAGCGTGGAGGTGTCGCCGAGGTCGCGGCCTTCGGCGATGTCCTTGAGCAGGCGACGCATGATCTTGCCGGAGCGCGTCTTGGGGAGTTCGGGGACGATCGTGATCTGGCGGGGCTTGGCGATCGGGCTGATCTCCCGGGACACTTCGGCCTTGAGTTCGGCGATGAGGGTGTCGCCGGTGTTCTCCACGCCCTCGCGGAGGATGACGAACGCGACGATGCCCTGGCCGGTGGTCTCGTCCGCGGCGCCGACGACGGCGGCCTCGGCGACACCGTGGTGTCCGACGAGGGCGGATTCGACCTCGGAGGTGGAGATGCGGTGTCCGGAGACGTTCATGACGTCGTCGACGCGGCCGAGCACCCACAGGGCGCCGTCCTCGTCGTACTTGGCGCCGTCGCCGGCGAAGTACCAGCCCTGCTCGGGGTAGCGGGACCAGTAGGTTTCGCGGTAGCGGTCCATGTCGCCCCAGATGCCGCGGAGCATCGCCGGCCACGGCTTGTCGAGCACGAGGTAGCCGGAGCCGCCGGCGCCGAGTTCGTTGGCGTCGTCGTCGACGATCTTCGCGGAGATACCGGGCAGGGGTGCCATCGCCGATCCGGGTTTGGTGGCGGTGATCCCGGGGAGTGGGGAGATCATGATCGCGCCGGTCTCGGTCTGCCACCAGGTGTCGACGATCGGGGCTTTGTTTCCGCCGATCACCTCGCGGAACCACTTCCAGGCCTCGGGGTTGATCGGTTCGCCGACCGAGCCGAGGAGCCGGATCGAGGTCAGGTCGTGGGCGTCGGGAATGTCCCTGCCCCACTTCATGAAGGTGCGCACCAGGGTGGGTGCGGTGTAGTAGATGCTGACGCCGTACTTCTCGATGATCTGGAAGTGGCGGTGCTCGTCGGGGGAGTTCGGAGTGCCCTCGTAGACCACCTGGGTGACACCGTTCGAGAGTGGCCCGTAGACGATGTAGCTGTGGCCGGTGACCCAGCCGATGTCGGCGGTGCACCAGTACACGTCTTGGCCGGCCTTGTGGTCGAAGACGTTGTGGTGGGTGTACGACGCCTGGGTGAGGTAGCCGCCGGAGGTGTGGATGATGCCCTTGGGCTTTCCGGTGGTGCCGGAGGTGTACAGGATGAACAGCGGGTGCTCGGAGTCGAACGGCTGCGCCTGATGGGTGCCCTCCGCCTTCTCGACGGTCTCGTGCCACCACAGGTCACGGCCCTCGGTGACCTCGACGTCGATGCCGGTGCGTTTGACGACGAGCACGTGCTTGACGGACTCGGCGCCGTTGACGGCCTCGTCGACGGCGGGCTTGAGGGGTGCGGCCTGGCCGCGGCGCCACTGTCCGTCGACGGTGACGACGAGCTTGGCTTCGGCGTCGTCGATGCGTGAGCGCAGGGCGCTGGCGGAGAAGCCGGCGAACACCACCGAGTGGGTCAGGCCGAGGCGGGCGCAGGCGAGCATGGTGACGATGGCCTCGGGGATCATCGGCATGTAGATCGCGACGCGGTCGCCGGCGACGAGTCCGAGGTCGGTGAAGGTGTTGGCGGCCTTGCTGACTTCGGCGAGCAGGTCGTTGTAGGTCAGGTCGCGGGTGTCGCCCGGTTCGCCCTCGAAGTGGATGGCGACGCGGTCGCCGTTGCCCGCGAGGACGTGGCGGTCGACGCAGTTGTAGGCGACGTTGAGCCGTCCGTTCACGAACCACTTCGCGACGGGGGCGTCGGACCAGTCGAGGACTTCGGAGAAGGGGGCGTGCCAGTGCAGGCGCTCGGCCTGCTTCGCCCAGAATGCGAGGCGGTCTTCGTCGGCGGCGGCCTGGAGGTCGGGGCCGGCGTTCGCCGTGGCGGTGAACTCGGGGCTCGGGGGATACACCTGCGGGACGGAATCAGAATGTTCCGACTTCTCCGTCGCTCCGCTCGCCTGTGCTGCACTGGTCATTGTGGCCCGGCCTTCTTTCCAGTCTCGAATTCGGCACTTCTAGCACGTGTGAGGGTAGTCACATGGTCTCCCGCGCGCACCGTTGCACAGGGTTGCATGCCCATATTCTGCGACGATCGGTCGACTGGACGCGACGGACGGCGATCGGGTGCGACGAGTGGAGACCCCTGCGCCGACGATGTTTCGATCAGGTGCCGATTGCACGAGTTTCGCCCGTCGTGGCTACACAGATTGAAACGTTGACTTATCGTCATCCCATCATTCGGGCTGCGCCCGGAACCGCTGCCCGGAACCATGCAGATCTGGGAGGATCGTTTTGCGCATCACACGTGTGGCAACCGCCGTTCTGGCGGTCGGCCTGGCAGCAGGGATGCTGTCCGCCTGCTCGTCCGGAGATTCGACGAGCGGGGGTGGTAGCGGAATCGTCAACGCCTGGGCAGGTGAACCGCAGAATCCGTTGATTCCCACCAATACCAGCGAGAATCAGGGTGGCCGCGTCGTCGATTCGCTCTTCGCAGGGCTCGTCTCCTACGACGCGGACGGCGGGGTGAACAACGAGGTTGCCGAGTCGATCGAGACGACCGACGGCAAGAACTTCACCGTGAAGCTGAAGGACGGCTGGACGTTCACGGATGGCACGCCGGTCACGGCGGCCTCGTTCGTCGACGCCTGGAATTACGGCGCGCTGTCCACGAATGCACAGATCCAGGCGTCCTTCTTCGACCCGATCCAGGGCTACGACGAGGTGGCCGCCGAGAACCCGACGGCGCAGACCATGTCGGGACTGAAGGTGGTTGACGACTCCACGTTCACGATCGAACTGAAGCAGCCCGAGTCGGCCTTCCCGGACCGCCTCGGGTTCGCGGCCTACTACCCGCTGCCTGCGGTGGCGTACCAGGACATGGCCGCGTTCGGCGAGAATCCCATCGGCAACGGCCCATACATGATGTCCGGCCCCGGAGCGTGGCAGCACAACGTCCGGATCGACACCGTCGTGAACCCCGACTACAACGGCAACCGCAAGCCGAGGAACGCCGGCGTCGACTTCGTCATGTACAACAGCCTCGACACGGCGTACACGGATCTGCTCGCCGGCAACGTCGACGTCCTCGACCAGGTGCCGCCGAGCGCGGTCACCACGTTCGAGACCGACCTGCCGGGCCGCACCGTGAACCAGCCGTCCGCGACCATCGAGACGTTCACGATCCCGGGCCGTCTGCCGCACTTCAGCGGTGAGGAGGGCACGCTGCGCCGCCAGGCCATCTCGATGGCGATCAACCGCGATCAGATCACCCAGCAGATCTACAACAACACCCGCACCCCCGCGCTCGACTTCACCAGCCCCGCCATCGAGGGCTGGTCGGATTCGCTCGTCGGCAACGGCAACCTGAAGTACGACCCGGAGGTGGCGAAGAGGCTGTGGGCCCAGGCCGATGCCATCGCACCGTGGTCGGGCAGTTTCGAGATCGCGTACAACGGCGACGGCGGCCACAAGGAATGGGTCGATGCCACCGCCAACAACATCCGCAACACCCTCGGTATCGACGCGAAGGGCAAGGAGTACCCCACGTTCGCGCAGATCCGCACGGAGGCCACCAACCGCACCATCCCCAGCGCGTTCCGTTCGGGCTGGCAGGGCGACTACCCGCAGCAGTACGGCTTCCTCGCGCAGAACTACCAGACCGGTGGCAGCTCCAACGACGGCGACTACTCGAACCCCGAGTTCGACCGGCTCCTGCGCGCCTCCGCGGGTGAGGTCGATCCCGGCAAGGCCCAGGAACTGCTGAATCAGGCGCAGGAAGTTCTCCTGCGCGACCTGCCCGCCGTCCCCACGTGGTACCGCAACGCCGCCAGCGGCTGGTCGGAGAACGTGTCGAACGTGGTCATCGATTGGAAGGGCATTCCGATGTACTCCGACATCGAGAAGAACTGACGCACTGGAGATTCTTCGACGACGGGTGGGGCCGCGAGCTGTCAGTTCGCGGCCCCGCTCGGGAGTACGAGCCGAGGCTACGGATTCCTGACGTCACTGCTCCCGACGAATAGGAGGTGATCCGATGCTCTGGTACGTCGGTCGCCGTTTGCTCCAGATGATCCCCGTTTTTCTCGGGGCCACGTTCCTGATCTACGCGATGGTGTTCCTGCTGCCCGGAGACCCCATCGCCGCGCTGGCCGGCGACAAGGCACTCAGCCCCGCGGTGGCGGCCCAACTCCGTGAGCGATACCACCTCGACGAGCCGTTCCTGACGCAGTACCTCCTGTATCTGAAGGGCATCTTCACCCTCGACTTCGGTACGTCCTTCTCCGGCCGCGCCGTCAGTGAGGTTCTGGCGCAGGCATTCCCGATCACCATCAAGTTGTCCCTGATGGCACTCGCCATCGAGGGGATCTTCGGGGTCGGCTTCGGCCTGTGGGCCGGACTCCGCAAGGGCGGCATCTTCGACAGTTCCGTCCTCCTCGTGAGCCTGGTGATCATCGCGATCCCGATCTTCGTCATCGGCTTCCTGGCCCAGTTCTTCGTCGGCGTGAAATGGGGGCTGGTGCCGCCGACGGTCGGGGGGAACACCAGTTTCAAGAATCTGCTGCTGCCCGCGTTCGTCCTCGGGTCGGTGTCGTTCGCGTATGTACTCCGGCTCACCCGGACTTCGGTCGCCGAGAACCTCACCGCCGACTACGTGAGAACCGCCACGGCCAAGGGCCTTTCGCGGCGCCGCGTGGTGCAGGTGCACGTGCTGCGGAACTCGCTGATCCCGGTGGTCACGTTCCTGGGCGCCGACCTCGCCACCCTGATGGGCGGCGCGATCGTCACGGAGGGCATCTTCAACATCAACGGTGTCGGCGGCACGATCTATCAGGCGGTCACCCGCGGTGAGGCGCCGACGGTGGTGTCCTTCGTGACGGTGCTGATCGTCATCTATCTGCTCGCCAACCTGCTCGTCGACCTCCTGTACGCCGCGCTCGACCCGAGGATTCGCTATGTCTGAGAAAGTGGAGAACGAGTCGCCTCGGACGGGCGACCGGAAGACCCGGCAGGCGCATTTCGTGGCACCCGAAGAAGTGGCGGCGCCGGGAGAGACCGACGCCGTCCACATCGACCAGCCGCCGACGAGCATGTGGTCGGATGCGTGGCGGGACCTCCGCAAACGTCCGCTGTTCCTGGTCGCCACGGTGATCATCGTGGTGGTGATCGCCGTTGCGGCTTTCCCCGGTCTGTTCACCGGCACCGATCCCAGGTTCTGCGATCTCGCGTTCAGCATGCAGGGGCCGTCGTCGGGGCACTGGTTCGGATTCGACAAGCAGGGCTGCGACATCTATTCCCGCACGATCTACGGGGCGCGGGCGTCGGTGCTGGTGGGTGTCGGGGTCACGTCGATCGTGCTCGTCGTGGGCGTGGTGTTCGGTGCGGTCGCCGGGTACTACGGCGGCTGGGCCGACTCGCTGCTGTCCCGGGTGGCCGACATCTTCTTCGGCATCCCGCTCATCCTCGCCGCGATCGTCCTGATGCAGCTGTTCGCCAACCGCACCATCTGGACGCTGATCGTCGTCCTCGCCCTGTTCGGCTGGCCTCAGATGGCGAGAATCGCTCGCGGCGCAGTGATCTCGGCGAAGAACAACGACTACGTGATGGCGTCGCGGGCGCTCGGGGTGTCGAACATGCGCACCCTCGTCCGGCACGTGCTGCCCAACTCCCTCGCCCCAATCATCGTGATCGCGACCATCTCGCTTGGCATCTACATCGTGGCCGAGGCGACGCTGTCTTTCCTCGGCATCGGTCTGCCGTCCACCGAGATCTCCTGGGGCGGAGACATCAGCACCGCCCAGGTCACGCTGCGTCAGGGGTCGCCGATCCTCTTCTATCCGGCGACCGCGCTGGCGATCACGGTGCTCGGTTTCATCATGATGGGCGACGCTCTGCGGGACGCGCTCGATCCCAAGGCCAGGAAGAGGTGAGCGCGGTGTCCACGAACGAACCAGCCGGACCGCAGAATTCGGCCGACGAGGTGCCGCTGCTCGAGATCCGGGACCTGGAAGTGTCGTTCCAGTCCCATTCCGGGCTCGTGCCCGCGGTGCGCGGTGTCAGCCTCACGGTGTATCCCGGGCAGACGGTGGCGATCGTCGGCGAGTCCGGTTCGGGCAAGTCCACGACCGCCCACGCGATCATCAACCTGCTGCCCGGAACGGGAAAGGTGACCGGCGGCCGGATCCTGTTCGAGGGGCAGGACCTCGCGGAGGCGTCCGAGCGCGAGTTCGTCGCGCTGCGCGGTCAGAAGATCGGCCTCGTCCCGCAGGACCCGATGTCCAACCTCAACCCGGTGTGGAAGGTCGGCTTCCAGATCGAGGAGGCGTTGGAAGCCAACGGGATCGCGAAGGGCAAGGCCGCGAAGGCGCGTGCCGCCGAGCTGCTCGAGGAGGCCGGACTCGCCGACGCCGAGGACCGCCTGGGCCAGTATCCGCACGAGTTCTCCGGCGGCATGCGCCAGCGCGCCCTCATCGCCATCGGGCTGTCGGCCCGCCCGCAACTGCTGATCGCGGACGAGCCCACGTCGGCACTCGACGTTACGGTCCAACGCCAGATCCTCGACCATCTGGACGGTCTCACCAACGAGCTGGGTACCGCGGTCCTGCTCATCACCCACGACCTCGGCCTGGCCGCCGAGCGGGCCGAGCACCTGATCGTCATGAGCAAGGGGCGGGTGGTCGAGGCGGGGCCGGCGCTGGAGATCCTGCAGCGGCCGCGCCACCCGTACACCCGGAAGCTGGTGGCCGCGGCGCCGTCGCTGGCGTCGCAACGCCGGAGTTCTTCACTGGCCCGGGCGGACATCCGGGAGCACGCCCTCGAGGTGGTGGGCGAGGCCGAACAGCACGGCGAGATCGGCGTCGAGTTCGGCAACGCCACCGACGACGTGGTCGTCGCCACCGGACTGACCAAGGTGTTCAAGATCCGGCACGGGCTACGGAAGTCCACCGACTTCACCGCGGTCGACGACGTCTCCTTCGCGGTCCGGCGCGGAACGACAACGGCCATCGTCGGCGAGTCGGGGTCGGGCAAGTCGACGGTCGCGCAGATGGTCCTCGGGCTTCTCGCGCCGACGTCGGGGAATGTCGTGTTCGACGGCAAGGACGTCGCGACGCTGGACCGCCGGGAGACGCTCGCGTTCCGTCGCCGGGTGCAGCCGATCTTCCAGAACCCGTACGGCACGCTCGACCCGATGTACTCGATCTTCCGCACCGTCGAGGAGCCCCTCCGCACCCACAAAGTGGGGACGAAGGCGGAGCGGGAAGCGCGGGTCCGCGACCTGCTGGACAAGGTGGCGCTGCCGGCGTCGGTGATGCGGAGGTTCCCGAACGAGCTGTCCGGTGGCCAGCGGCAGCGGGTGGCGATCGCCCGGGCGCTGGCGCTGCAGCCGGAGATGGTGGTGTGCGACGAGGCGGTGTCGGCGCTCGACGTGCTGGTCCAGGACCAGATCCTGACGCTGCTGAACGACCTGCAGGCGGAGCTGGGGTTGACGTACCTGTTCATCACCCACGACCTGGCGGTGGTGCGGCAGATCGCCGACGACGTGCTCGTCATGTCCACTGGCGCGATCGTGGAGAAAGCGACCACGGATGAGATCTTCACGTCACCGAAGGAGGAGTACACGCGGAAGCTGCTGGACGCGATTCCGGGCGGATCGATCCGGCTCGGCGCCTGACGCTGGACGGCGCCGGGTAGCGTTCCGGTACGTGAGCGACCCGTTGCAGCCCCTCGTCGACCTTCCCGGCGTCCGCGAAGCCGCGGACCGTGCGCGCGACGCGCTCGGTGCGGTTCACCGCCACAAGACCAACCGGCGCGGCTGGCCGACCACGGCGGCCGAGGCGGCGGTCCGCGCGGCCCGCGCCTCGGCGTCACTGGACGGCGGCAGTACCGAGTTACCCGCTCCCGGCGAGGCAGGCGACCCGATTCTGTCGGGGGCGCTGCGGGTCGGGCAGGCCCTCGACGGTGACGCCCTCACGCTTCTGCAGTCCACCTGGCAGCGGGCACCGCTGCAGGCCCTCGCGCGGCTCCATCTGCTGGCCGCGGCCGACCTCGTGGAAGATCAGGAATTGCTCGGCAGGCCGCGTGCCGGGTCCGGCGTCGCGGAGCGGCTCGACGGTCTCGCCCAGCTCGTGACGGGGGGAACGGCTGCGCCCGCGCCGGTTCTGGCGGCCGTGGTGCACGGGGAATTGTTGACGCTGAAGCCGTTCGGGGTCGGCGACGGTATCGTCGCGCGCGCCGCGTCACGCCTGGTTTCCGTGGCGAGCGGGCTCGATCCCCACAATCTCGGGGTCCCGGAGGTCAGCTGGTTGCGCCGGCAGCAGGCGTACCGCAACGGGGCGGCCGCGTTCGCGTCGGGCGAGCCGGAGGGTGTCGGCAGCTGGGTCGTCCTCTGCTGTGGCGCTCTGGAGGCCGGAGCCCGGGAGGCCACCTCGATCGCGGAGGCCGCGGCGAGTTAGCCGAAATACCCTGCGCTGCAACAAGTTCCCGAATATGTGAAACGGGCGGCGCTGCCGACTGGTGTCGACTTCGCCGCCCGTTAGCACGGACAACCGGTTACCAAGCGTGCAAAGGTGGGTTGTGTGGGTGGCCTCGGCGAGAGTCCGAATATCCTCGGGTCGTCCTTGCAACCTGTGCAGGGTCCTTGCCGGTGAAGACTCGGGTCTCGCAGGCCCACAACGCTTCTGCCCTTATAGTGGCTTATGCTTCGCGTGGGTACCTAGTGCCCGTGCTGGGAATCCTGGTCGGGAGATCGATCCTTCTCTTCTGGGTCGACCTTGGCCTTCCGTTCTTCCGTAACTCCTTTGTACCCCGTGACCCCCCTCACAGCAAGTATCAAATTCGGTTTGTGACCGTGTCGCGGGTTGCGGCGGTCAGCGCTTGCGGCGCAACACTCCATACGTGAACGCACCCGCGACCAGGGCCCCGACGCTCACCGCCGCTGTGGTCACGACGGTGGTCGCGGACGGCGCCTGGAGGCGTGCCCGGAGGGAGACCGGATTGGAGAAAGTCAATATGGGCCAACCGTTTCCGGCCGCGGCCTTCCGCAAAGCCCGGTCCGGGTTGACCGCCGTCGGGTGGCCGACCGCGGTCAGCATCGGGAGATCGGTCACGGAGTCGGAGTAGGCGTAACATGCCGACAGGTCGTAGTGGTATTCGTCGGCCAGTTGCCGCATCGCGTCCACTTTGCCTTCGCCGTAGCAGTAGAACTCCACCTCGCCGGTGTAGAGCCCGTCCGCGACCGCCATGCGGGTGGCGGTGCTGCGCGTGGCCCCGAGTGCTTCGGCGATCGGCGCCACCACCTCCTCGCCCGACGCCGACACCACGATGACGTCGTGGCCCCGCAGCTTGTGGTCCGCGATGAGGTCGGCGGCCTCCGCGAACACCAGAGGGTCCACGATGTCGTGGAGGGTTTCGGCGACGACGGACCGGACCTGGTCCACGTTCCAGCCCGCGCACATGCTCGTGAGGTAGGCGCGCATCCGCTCCATCTGATCGTGATCCGCGCCCGACAGCAGGAACAGGAACTGCGCGTAACTGCTCTTGAGAACCGATCGGCGGTTGATCAGGCCCTGGTCGAAGAACGGTCTGCTGAACGCGAGGGTGCTGGATTTCGCGATGATCGTCTTGTCGAGGTCGAAGAATGCGGCAACCCGACCTGTCTCGGTGTGTCGACCTGTCTTGGCACTTCTCTGTGGCTTCGCGGTCACAATTTCCAAGGATATGCGGACTTCGGGTGGGGTGGGGGCTCGTATGACGGGGCGGAGGAAGGGTCTTTCGGCACTATCGACACGACGGAACGTTCAACAGTTGAACTTGCAAATACTGATCGGGGGAGGTGTAGTATTGATGATGTCCGGATTTGATCCGGGCGATGTTCAGCCCGACCCCCCGGGGCTGAACACTGACGACCCTCGCCTCCTCCCCCCCTGGCGAGGGTCGTCCTCTGTCTGCGGCGGGTCTGCCGCACTCCTCGGCTCGAACCCTTGAAATTGGTGCGCTGGTACCAGTTTCTATCCACAGGGCCGAAGTTGTCCACAGTTCGAGCCGAGCCCCTTCCGGCAGTCTCCGGCAGCGGGCACGCTCGCTGCATGGACGCAGAAGGCAGGGGTGAAGTGCTGGTTCTGGTCGACGACCCGGCATTGCTGCACAGCATCAGGCGCGTGGCGGCAGCGGCCGACCGGGCGCTGAACGAGGTCGACGTCGCCGACGCCCGGCACGTCTGGGGAAGCGCCCCGATCATCGTGCTCGACGCGCGAGCGGCCGCCGCGTGCCGCAACCGGCTCCCGCGCCGGCGGCGGGTGGTGCTGCTGTGCGACGGGCCGCCGGGCATCGACGAGTGGCGGATCGCGACCGCGGTCGGGGCAGAACACGTGCTCGCGGTACCCGAGGACGAGTCCGCGTTGGTCGCCGTGCTCGGCGAGCAACCCCAGCGTCCCGACGCGGACGGCACCGTCGTCGCCGTCGTCGGCGGATGCGGCGGTGCGGGCGCCTCCACGCTGGCGGCGGCCACAGCCCTCACCGCGGCGTCGCGGCCGCAGCCGGCCCTTCTGCTCGACACCGATTCTTGGGGGTCCGGCCTCGACGTGCTGCTGGGCATCGAGGACGTGCCCGGACTGCGATGGTCGGGTCTGTCGATCGAGGGCGGCCGGATCTCCTCGGGCGCGCTCCGGGACGCCCTCCCTGCCCGCGGCGAGCGGCTGCGGGTGCTCGCCTGCAGCCGGACGGGGCACGGCGCCGGACCGACAGAGGCCGCGGTCCGTGCGGTCACCGATGCCGGCCGTCATGCCGGCGATCTGGTCGTGTGCGACGTGTCGCGGTTCCCCGGCCCGGTCACGGAAACCGTCCTCGAACTCGCCGATCTGGTGGTCCTCGTCGTGCCCGCGACCGTCCGGGCCTGCATCGCCGCGGGAAAGGTATCGCAGTGGATCACCGAGAGGAACCCCAACCAGGGACTCGTGGTCCGCGGCCCCGCACCCGGTGGGCTCCGCGGCGCCGACATCGCGGAGGTTCTCGACCTGCCGCTGATCGCGTCGATGCGCGCCGAGCGCGCGCTCACCGGAATGCTCGAACACGGCGGATTGAGGCCTGGCAGGCGCTCCCCGCTGGGCGCCGCGGCCGAGGCGGTCCTCGACACGGTCGGCAGCAGACCGCGGTCGCGGGAGTGGGCGGCATGAGTTCCCTCGTCACACAAGACCTCCTCGACCGGGTGCGCGAACGTCTCGCGCACACGTCCGGCGAGCCGACGCCGGCGACGGTCGCCGCTGCCATCCGTACCGAGTCCGGTGGCGTGCTCGGCGACACCGATCTGCTCGGGGCGCTGCGGGTGCTCATGACCGAACTCACCGGCGCCGGCCCACTCGAGTCGTTGCTGACGGAACCGGGAGTAGCGGACCTGCTCGTCACCGCGCCCGACCGCGTGTGGGTCGATCGAGGCCGCGGGCTCGAACGTGCAGCCGTCCGGTTCACCGACGAGGCGGCGGTGCGCCGGCTCGCGCAGCGGCTCGCGCTGTCTGCCGGGCGCCGCCTCGACGACGCTCAGCCGTGGGTCGACGGAAGGCTACGCGACGTCGGAAACGGCTCGTTCGGTGTGCGGCTGCATGCCGTCCTCGCTCCCGTGGCTCAGGGCGGCACCTGTCTGTCGCTGCGGGTGCTGCGCCCGGCCACCCAGGGGCTCGGCGCGCTCGTCGCGGGCGGTGCCGTGGCTGCGGCGGCCCACGACCTGCTGATGACGATCGTGCAGGCACGGCTCGCCTTCCTGGTCACCGGCGGCACCGGCGCAGGCAAGACCACGCTGTTGGCCGCATTGCTGGGGGCGGTGGACCCGGCGGAACGGATCGTGTGCGTGGAGGATGCCGCGGAGTTGGCGCCGACGCACCCGCACGTGGTCCGGCTCGTGGCCCGGGCACCCAACGTCGAGGGCGTGGGTGAGGTCACCGTCCGGGACCTCGTCCGTCAATCGCTGCGTATGCGACCCGACCGGATCGTCGTCGGCGAGGTTCGCGGCGCCGAGGTCGTCGACCTGCTGACGGCGCTCAACACGGGTCACGACGGCGGTGCCGGAACGGTGCACGCCAACTCGCCCGAAGAGGTTCCGGCGCGGCTCGAAGCGCTTGCGGCACTGGGTGGAATGGACCGCGCGGCGCTGCACAGTCAACTGGCCGCTGCCGTGCAGGTGGTCCTGCACGTCCACCGGTCGTCGAGCGGGGCGCGGCGGCTGACGCAGATCGGTGTCGTCACTCGGGACGAACACGGGCGCGTCACGATCGTGCCTGCCTGGAATCACGACACGGGTGAGGGTCCGGCGGCGGACCGTCTCCGCCACTTGTGTTCTCGGCGTGGACCGGTGGACTCGGGGACGGTGGTGCCGACGTGATCGCCGGTCTGGTGGTCCTCGGCTGCGCGGTGCTTGCGGTGCCGTCCGCGAGATCGCGGCCCCGGTTGCTCGCGGTGACGGGCAGGGAGGGTCCTCGTCGCCGGTTGCGTCTGCCCTGGGTGGTTCCGGCGGCGCTCGCGGGCATTCCGATCGTGTACGAAGTGGGCGGGCTCTGCGCGGTCCTCGCCGCGACGATCGTCTGCGCAACTGTGCGTTTCAGATCGGCGCGACGCAGGGCGGCGAAAGCGAAGGATGCCGATCTGCGTGTCGTACTGTCGAGTCTCGAGGTGGTGACGGCGGAACTTCGGGTGGGTGCTCATCCGGCTGCCGCATGCCAGACGGCGGCCGACGAGTCGGCAGGCAGTGTGGCGGCGGCATTCCGGGCTGCGTCGGCGCGCTCGCGGCTCGGAGGATCGGCCGCGGACGGGTTCCGGATCACGGACTCCCGCGTCGGTACCGAGTTGGGGCGGATCGCCGATATCTGGGCGGTGGCCGATGCGCACGGTCTCGCGCTGGCGGAACTGCTCGAGGCGGCACGGACGGACCTGTTGGGACGCAATCGCTTCCGTCAGCGAACGGAGGCCTCCCTGGCCGGCGCGAGGGCGACGGCGACCGTACTCGCCGGGCTGCCGCTGCTGGGTGTCGGTCTCGGCCAGATGATGGGGGCGGCCCCTCTGACGGTGCTGTTCGGCGGTGGTGTGGGCGGAATCCTGTTGCTGCTCGGTGCGGGGCTGGTGTGCGCGGGCCTGTTGTGGACCGACCGGATCACCGGACGCGTGACGGGATGATCTGGTGCGCGGCACTTCTCCTCGCCTGCGGCGTGCTGGCGCTGCCCGCACCCAGCTCGCCGGTACAGCGAGTGCGCGGCAACGGCGGTCGCGGCCCGGGTGACGCGGCGTCCGCGGTCGACGACACCGCGCGCCGTGAGGACCCGCTCGCGATCGCCGCGACCTTCGACCTCCTGGCAGCGTGTCTGCGCGCCGGACTGCCCGTCGCGACTGCGGCGCAGGCCGTGTCGCGGACGGCGCCGGCACCGCTGTCGGAATCGTTGCGCCGCGCCGCGGACCTGCTGTCGCTGGGGGCGGATGCGGCGACCGCGTGGGAGGCGGCGGCGTCGGACCCGGCCACCGAATCGCTCGCCCGCATGGCGCGCCGGTCGGCCGCATCGGGATCGTCGCTCGCGGGTTCGATGACGGAACTCGCCGCCGACGGCCGGATCCAAGTCGAGCACTTGGCGGCGGCGGCGGCCGAACGAGCGGGCGTGCTCATCAGTGGCCCCCTCGGGCTGTGCTTCCTGCCGGCATTCATCTGCCTCGGCATCATCCCGGTCGTCGTCGGGCTGGCCTCGCGGGTGCTGGACGGCGGGCTGTTGTGACACATCGGCACTTCCGGAGCAGAACCGCTGCGCCGGACACTCTGAAGGGGGAACACCATGCGACACGGAATCCGGGCCTTGGCGGAAGTTCGAGCACTGATCGCTCGCTTGACGCTGCTCGCGACGGACGAGGACGGCATGTCGACGGCGGAGTACGCCATCGGCACCATCGCGGCGGCGGCCTTCGGCGCCGTTCTGTATTCGGTCGTCACCGGCGACAGCATCGTGACGGCGTTGACGAACATCATCGACAAAGCGCTGAACACCGCGGTGTGATGAGTGCTGCCGAGAACCTGCGCCGGTCGGAGGCCGGCGGCGTGACGGTCGAGGCCGCCATCGCGATCGCGTCGATCGTGGCGGTGGTGGTGCTGTGTGTCGGCGCGATCACCGCGGCGACGCTGCACGTCCGGTGCGTCGACTCGGCCCGTGAGGCAGCACGGCTCGCAGCCCGTGGAGATCGCGAGTCGGCGATCTCCACGGCGGCGAAGGTGGCACCCGATGGTGCCGACGTGTCGGTCCGGGCCGAGGGGGAGTTCGTCGTCGCGACCGTGCGGGCACGCAGTCCACTCCTCCCGCTCGTGAACATCTCCGCGGAGGCGGTGGCGGCTCTCGAACCCACCGTGCCGGGGTGGGGCGGGGGAGGGTGGTGAGTTCGGTGATCACCGACGATCGTGGTTCCGTGACCGTCACGGCGTGCTGTGCGCTCGCGGCGCTGGTGGTGGTCACGGCGATGTTGGTGCACGTCGGCTCGGCGGTGTCGGTGCGGCACCGGGCGCAGTCCGCTGCGGATCTGGCTGCCGTCGCCGCGGCCGTCGGGCTGGACCGCGGCACCGAGGCGGCGTGTGCCGCGGCGCGGGAGGTGGCGGGGCGAATGCGCACCGAAGTCGTGTCCTGTGAGATCGACGACTGGGACGTCGAGGTCGCGGTCACCGCGCCGGTGCTCCTGTCCTCGCTGGGTGTCCGGGATGCCCGGGCGGTCGCGAGGGCAGGTCCCGCGGAGTGACGTCGGAGCGAGGAGGTGGTCCGGTGAGGCGCATCACTCCAGCGTGTGCAAGGTTTCGGTGATTGTGACCGGAATCGCAATAATCCCCCGCTCAGGAAGTATTGGACGGCATCGATCCTGTGATGCGAGTCTCACTGGTGCGAGCTGGTTTTCATCCACACCACTCCCTTTGGCGAGAGAGGGCATTACATGACCACGGCACCACCGAAGCGGACCGAGGCCGAGACAAAGGCGCGGAGGGCGGGCATTGCCTCGTTCATCGGCACCACGATCGAGTGGTACGACTTCTACATCTACGGCACCGCGTCGGCACTGGTCTTCGGTCAGGTGTTCTTCTCCGACACCCTCCCGGCAGGCATGGGCACCCTGCTCGCGTTCGTCACGTTGTGGGCGGGGTTCCTCGCCCGTCCGATCGGCGGTATCGTCTTCGGCCATCTCGGCGACAAAATCGGTCGAAAGAACACCCTGGTCATCACGCTCATGATGATGGGCACCGCCACCGTCGGAATCGGACTCCTGCCCTCCTACGCGCAGATCGGGATCTGGGCGCCCGCCGCCCTGGTGTTCCTCCGGGTCGTCCAGGGTGTGGCAGTAGGCGGTGAGTGGGGCGGGGCGGTGCTGATCGCCAGTGAGAACGCACCCAAGGGGAAGGGGATTCTGTACTCGGCGTTCGCCCAACAGGGGTCGCCCGCCGGAAACCTCCTGGCGACGATGGCGTTCTTCCTTCTCTCCGCCATGCCCACCCCGGCTTTCGTGCTCTACGGGTGGCGCATCCCGTTCCTGATCTCCGCGGCCCTGGTGATCGTCGGCATGATCATCCGCCTCAGGCTCGAAGAGTCGGATGCGATGAAGACCGTGCTGAAGCGCAAGAAGACTGTCGCACTGCCGATCGGTGAGGTGCTGCGCAAGCATTGGGTCCTCGTCCTCCTCGGTGCGGGCGCGCTGCCCCTGGCCCAGGTGACGTACTTCAAGAACACCTTCGCGTTGTCGTGGGCCACCAGCGAACTCGGCTACGACCGGGGCACGTTCCTCGGCGCCATCGCCATCGCCCTCGTGGTCCAGTTCATCGTGCAGCCGTTCGGCGCCGTCCTGGTGTCGCGGATCGACATGCGGAAAGCCATGTGCATCATGGTGATTCCCGAGTTCGTCCTGATGCCGGCCATGTTCTTCGCGATCCGGACCGAGAACTTCGCGATTGCCGTCGTCGCAATGTGCCTCGCGACCATTCCACACTCGATGTTCTACGGCGCCATCGCCGGAGTGCTCGCGCGGGCCTTCCCCGCCAACATTCGCTACACCGGCCTTTCCGCGGCGTACCAGCTGTGTTCTCTGATCGTCGGCGGCGGCACCCCGGTGCTGGCGCAGTGGATGCTCAACTCGTCCGGAAACATCGTCGGTGTTGCGTTCGTGTCGGCCGGCTATGCCGCCGTCTCCTTGGTCTGCACGCTGTTGCTGCTGAACCGGACCGGATTCGACGCGCGCCGGTTGTCGACCGCGGAGCAATCCGACGCGGACGAACTGCAACTCGAGATCGATGAGGACGATGCGGTGGACACCGCTCCGAATGCAAGGCAGGCCCGTGCGACAGCCCACTCCTGACCGCGGGGGTCATTCCGGCGTGGGCAAGGCCTCTTCGGACAGCCGGAGGACTTCCCGCAACGCGGCGTTGTCGTCGTCCGCTCTCCAAGCGATCCGCAGTTGCAGGGTGCTGGGACCGCCGACCAGCGGCAGGAACACGACATCGGGGTTGTTCACGTTCTCGGCCACGGAGGAGACGGTCAACGCGCAACCGACCTCCGCGGACACCAACGCCATCAACGCCATCGAGTCCGGGGCGCTCTGCACGATCCGGGGCGTGAAACCGGCGTCGTGGGCCGCCCTCTGCAGGGAGTCCCGCAGCGCCGATCCGGGATCGGCGGGCAGCGTCACCCAGGGCTCGGTGGACAGTTCCTCGATGCGAACGCCGTCCCTGCCTGCGAGCGGGTGGTCGGTGGGCAGGGCCACCACGAAGTCCTCGTTGAGGATGACGCGGGACGCGATGCCCGGCGGGGTGAAGATCCACCGGACCAGGCCGATGTCGAGGGTTCCGTCGAGGAGCTTGTTCAGCGCTTCGCTCGCGAAAGCGGAACTGTCCAGCACGAATTCGATACCCGGGTGGGTGTGCCGGACGAGTTTCGCCCACCGTCCGATGAGCAGGTGGGACGAAACTCCGGCGAAGCCGATGCGCACCCGGCCGACCTGTCCGCGCCCGGCGGCGGCGACGGCGATCTCCGCGAGCCGGCAGGCGTCCAGGATTTCGCGCGCCGGGCCGAGCAGTGCCTCACCGGCGGAGGTCAACCGGACGTTCCGCGTGTTTCTTTCGAAAAGAGTTGCTCCGAGCTGTTTTTCCAGTTGCCGAATCGTTCGGCTCAGCGGCGGCTGGGCCGAGTGCAGGCGCTGCGCGGCGCGGCCGAAATGCAACTCCTCGGCAACTGCGAGAAAGGCAGTGATCTGAGAAATCTCCACGGGAGAACTATTGCAGTTCCAGCAACAGATTTGTCAACACTATTGATTCACACGGCGGTAATCCGGTGGGAGAGGTTCCGAGGCGGCCTCCCGTCGTTCCGGAGAAGGGCATGGCGATGAGCAAAGTGGTCAGCATGGCGGAAGCCATGGAAACGTATGTCGAGGACGGGATGACCGTGTGCCTCGAGGGCTTCTCGCATCTCATCTCCTTCGCGGCTGCGCACGAGATCATCCGGCAGAAGCGGCAGAACCTCACGCTGTGCCGGATGACGCCCGACATCGTGTCGGATCAACTCGTGGCCGCCGGGTGTGTCACCAAGCTCGTGGCCTCGTTCTTCGCGAGCGGCTCGGCCGGATCGCTGCACGAGTTGCGACGCCGAATCGAGCACCACGATCCGGTGGCCCTCGAGGTCGAGGAGTACAGCCACTACGGAATGGTCTGCCGCTATCAGGCGGGCGCCGCACGACTCCCGTTCTTTCCGCTGCGCTCCTATGCCGGAAGCGACCTTCCGCGGCTCAACCCGCGAATTCGACTCGTCGACGATCCCTACGGCGAGGGCACCGTGTACGTCGTGCCTCCGCTGAACCCGGACGTCACCATCGTCCACGCGCAGCGCGCCGACCGTCACGGCAACGTGCAGATCTGGGGTATCTCCGGGGTTCAGCAGGAAGCGGTGTACGCCGCGGGGAAGGCGATCGTGGTCGTCGAGGAGATCGTCGACGACGAGGTCGTCCGCTCCGACCCCAGCCGCACGTTGATTCCCTCCCACGCGATCGATGCCGTCGTGGTCTGTCCGCGCGGGGCGCATCCGTCCTACGTGCAGGGGTACTACGACCGGGACTGCGCGTTCTACCGGCGATGGACCGCGATCAGCAAGGACTCCGCCCTCCTGCAGGCGTGGCTGAAGGAGTGGATCCACGGCACCGCGAATCACGCCGAGTACCTGGACAAACTCGGCGGCGACTACTGGAACGACCTCGCCGTCGAGCCCCGATTCTCCGAACCAGTCGACTACGGGAGCCGGAAATGAGCACAGCACCACTCGGAGCGATCTCGGCGACGGAGATCATCGTGTCCGTCGCCGCCCGCGAACTCGCCGGGAAGGGGCGCGTCTTCGCCGGCGTCGGCTTGCCGACTCTCGCCGTCGATCTCGCCAAGAGGACAAGTAACCCGGACGTCGAATTGATCTACGAATCGGGAGTGTGCGGCGCGCACCCCGCCGCGATGGCCGAGGGCATCGCCGACTCGGTCGTCGTGTCGGGCGCGGAGTCGGTGGTATCGATGTCGGCACTGTTCGGTTACGTGCTGCAGGGCGGCAACGTCGACGTCGGATTTCTCGGTGCGGCCCAGATCGACCGGTACGGCAGCCTCAACACCAGCATCATCGGCGACTGGGACAAGCCGACGGTCCGGTTGCCCGGTGCCGGTGGCGCCGTGGAGATCATGCCCAACGCCGGCGAGATCTTCGTGGTGATGCGGAGACACGACCCGAGCGCCTTCCCGGCGGAACTGGACTTCTGCACGTCCCCGAGCCCTGTCCGGGCCCGGGAGGCAGGTGACGGAATCATGCCCCGAGGCCGAGGGGTGACGAAGGTGTTCACGAACCTGGGGGTGCTGTCGAGGCAGGGTCCGTTCGACGAACTCGAGCTGGTCAGCGTGCACGAGGGGGTCACCGTCGACGACGTGCGAGCGCAGACCGGCTGGGAACTGAAGGTCGCCGACGATCTCACCGTCACCGCCCCGCCGACCGGCGAGGAGATTCACCTGCTCCGCGATGTGATCGACAAGGTTCGGCTGTATCTGCGCTGACCCGTCAGCCGAGTGAGTCCAGTACCGCCGTCAGGACCCGGATCGCGCCGTCCTTGTCGAGGGGGTCGTTACCGTTTCCGCACTTCGGTGAATACACGCACGACGGGCAGCCTGACGTGCATTCGCACGATTCGATCGCTTCACGGGTCGCGCCGAGCCAGCGAGTGAGTTCGGCGTGACCCCGGTCGGCGAATCCGGCGCCGCCTGCATGACCGTCGTAGACGAACACCGTCGGAAGTCCGGTATCGGCGTGCACCGCCGTCGAGACGCCGCCGATGTCGCCTCGATCGCACACCGCGACGAGAGGCAGGAGCCCGATCGCGGCATGTTCGGCGGCGTGGAGCGAACCGGGCACGCGTTCGGCCGGAACACCCGCCCGCACCAGAAGTTCCGGGGTAACGGTGTACATCACCGCGCGGGTGGGGAGGGTCTGCTTCGGCATGTCCAGTTCGACCGCGTCGAGGACCTCGCCCGAAGGCAGCCGTCGCAGGTACCCGATCACCTGATGGGTCACCTCCACCTCGACGAGCGCAACCTCGACGTCGCCGAACTGCTTCTGCTCGAGTACCGAGGTGACGGTGATCTCGGTGGTCTCGCGGGCCGACGTCGTCCAGTCCGGGTCCTCCGCGTGCACCAGGGCGAGTCCCTGGTCGAGGTCGAGTTCGTCGACGACGTACGACTCACCCTGGTGGATGTGGACGGCGCCGGGGTGTGCCGTGGCGGGAGCGCGGCCCGTGTCGACAGTTCCGAGCATGCGTCCGGATTCCGACACGACAATTGCCACCTGGGTTCCGATTCCACCCCGGATATCCACTGCGCCATGAGGATTTGTGCCGGCGGTGACGAACCAGCCGTGTGCCCGCCGGCGGATCAGGCCCTGCTCGGCCAGCTTTCCGAGAACGTCGATCGCCCCGAACGCCTCGGCCTCGGCGTCGGAAAGTGGTAGTTCCATTGCCGCGCAGAGCAACTGCGGTCCGAGGACGTACGGATTGCTCGGGTCCGTGACGGTCGCCTCGACGGGTTTGTCGAGCAGCGCGGACGGGTGGTGGACGAGGTAGGTGTCGAGAGGGTCGTCACGCGCGATCAGGACTACGAGCGAACCTTCGCCGCGTCGGCCGGACCGGCCTCCCTGTTGCCAGAACGACGCCACCGTGCCGGGGAACCCGGCGACCACGACGGCGTCGAGGCCGGCGATGTCGACGCCGAGTTCCAGCGCATTCGTCGTCGCCGCCCCCAGCAGCGTGCCGTCGGCGAGTGCGGTCTCGAGCTCACGCCGGTCCTCGGCGAGGTACCCGGCTCGATACGACGCGACTCGCGACGAGAGTTCGGGATCGATCTCCCCGAGTAGGCGTTTGGTCGCCATAGCAGTCAGCTCCGCGCCCCGGCGGGAACGCACGAAGGTGAGCGTGCGGGCTCCCTCGACCATCAGGTCGGCCATGATGCGCGCGGCCTCCGAACCCGCGGGCCGTCGAACGGGGCTTCCGTTCTCCCCGGTGACCTCCCGCATGAGCGGGGGTTCCCACAGCGCGACCGTCCGGGGGCCGTGTGGTGAACCGTCTTCCACGACCTCGGCGCAGGGCGCGCCGATCAGCCGTGACGCCGCCGCTCCAGGGTCCGCTGTCGTGGCGGACGCGAGGACGAAGACGGGTTCGGCGCCGTACCGTGCCGCGATGCGCCGGAGCCGTAACAGCACGAGCGCGACATTCGAGCCGAAGACACCACGGTAGGAGTGGCATTCGTCGATCACCACGTACGCCAGGTTCCGGAAGAAGTGCGCCCATCGCTGATGGGTCCGGAGGAGGGAGATGTGCAGCATGTCGGGGTTCGTGAAGAGCCACCGCGAGTTCTCCCGTGCCCAGTGCCGCACCTCGAGTGGGGTGTCGCCGTCGAACATGCACGGGCGCACGCCCCGGAGGTCGTCCCCGGCGTCCAGGACTTCCGAGTCGATGAGCGAGGTCACGGCCCGGAGTTGGTCTGCTCCCAGCGCCTTGGTCGGCGAGAGGTAGAGGGCGGTCGCCCGCGGATCCGTTGCCAGAGTGGTGAGTACCGGAAGCTGGTAGGCCAGGGACTTGCCCGAGGCGGTGCCGGTCGACACCACGACGTTCGTCCCGTGATGTGCCAGGTCGGCGGCGGTGGCCTGGTGGGTCCAGGGACGGGGGATCCCGTTCTCCTGCATGGCCCGGACGACGCTCGGGTGCGCCCACGCGGGCCATTCCGACAGCTGAGAAGTCCGGGCAGGCATTTCGGCGGCGAAAGTGAGCGGGTTTTCGTCTCGGGGAACACCCTCGAGGACTCGGTTCAGCAGCGCCCGGCCGTATGTTTCGCCCGTATTTCCACTGTCGTCACGTGGTGAAAACGGTGTGCTCACTGATGTCTCCGGGCTGTCGTAGGGTACGGGCGAGTAGCTTCCACACCGCCACGACCTGCGCATTTGATGATAACGAGTCCTTTTCCGGGGCTGTCGCCCGGGGTGTCGTGACCCCCGCGCCAATCCGCTGTTTCGTGCCTGTTCGCTACAAGATCAACTTTTTGTGTGAATTGTTCGGATTTCGACTGTTGCGTTCGCGGAGTTCATGGTTGACTACAACTGGTCGCAGCTTCTGTGTTCGTAGGCTTGAAAGAGTGAACGTTCGCAGGATCGATGTTGCGAACGCGGTGCTCTGCTTTTCCTGAGGGGGAAATCTAGAAGTACAGCGGTCGGAACCGGCCCGGCGGACTGTATGTGCTGTCCGCCGAATCCGGTGGTTAGAAAGAGAAGGAAAAGCATGGCACAGGGCACTGTGAAGTGGTTCAACGCGGAAAAGGGCTTCGGCTTCATCGCACCCGAAGACGGCTCCGCTGACGTCTTCGTTCACTACTCCGAGATCCAGGGCAGCGGCTTCCGCACCCTCGAGGAGAACCAGCGCGTGGAGTTCGAGGTCGGCCAGGGCACCAAGGGCCCCCAGGCTACCGGCGTTCGCGCAGTCTGATTCTGCCGTTCACATTCGTGAACACGTAAATCAGATAGGCGGGGTCTTCGTGACCGCGTCTGATTCGTCCCCCATCGCCTGAGGCGGTGGGGGACGAGTCGTTTTCACGGCAACGGTGCCGTGGCAAAGGGGGTACTTCAGTGAGCCAGCTCTCCTTCTTCTCCGCGGAGGCGATGCCGCCGGCAGTCACCGATCTGTGCGGTCTTCTCGCCGCGACGGGTCAGGTGGTCACATCGGCCGGGCGTGCGCGCATCTCGATCGTGGTCGACGCCCAGTGGCGGGCGGAGGCGATTGCGGAGTTGATCACCCAGGCCGGACTCGAGGTCGAGATCACGCGCAGCGACGAGGGCAGCCCGCTGGTCCGCACCGCATCGGTCGTCGACTTGCGGCCTCTCGCGGACCAGTGGACGAGAGGGGCGGTCAAGGCGGTGCCCTCCGGCTGGGTGCCGTCGGGGCGTCAGCTGAGGGTGTGGGCTCTCGCGTCGGGCAGGAGTGAAGCGGAGGGGGAGCGGTTCGTCCTCGGACTCGATCCGCATGCCCCGGATACCCACGCGCCGTTGGCTCAGGCATTGATGAGAGCGGGCATCGCGCCGACGCTGATCGGTACCCGTGGCTCCGGTCCGGGGCTCCGAATCTCGGGTCGGCGTAGGCTCGGCAGACTCGTCGAGAGCATCGGTGAGGCGCCCGGAAATTTGGACGACCGTACCGGTTGGCCCCACGTGTAGAGCCGCGCACACGGTACTGATCTGCGAGGATGGGTTCCGGGTATGTCACTCTAGTAATAGGCGAACCGGGTATAAAAGGGTTTGTCTGCACAACTGCCGAGTGGCAGCGATCGACTTCAGGAAGGCTCGGGCTACAGGTGGCTAAAGGGGACAACGGCAGTGCACAGGGTGCGGCGGGAGCGTCCGGCCAGCCTCGCCGCCTCGTGATCGTCGAGTCGCCGACCAAGGCCCGCAAGATCGCCCCGTACCTCGGAAAGAACTATGTCGTCGAGGCGTCGGTCGGTCACATCCGCGACCTTCCGCGCGGAGCCGCAGACGTCCCGGCCAAGTACAAGGGTGAATCCTGGGCGCGGCTCGGAGTCAACGTCGACCATGATTTCGAACCCCTCTACGTGGTCAGTCCAGAGAAGAAGTCCAAGGTCACGGAGCTGAAGAGCCTCCTCAAGGACGCCGACGAACTCTTCCTCGCCACCGACCCCGACCGTGAGGGCGAAGCGATCGCCTGGCATCTCCTCGAGACGCTCAAGCCGAAGATCCCGGTTCGCCGGATGGTCTTCCACGAGATCACCGAGCCGGCCATCCGCGCCGCGGCCGAGGACACCCGCGAACTCGACAACGACCTGGTCGACGCGCAGGAGACCCGCCGCATCCTCGACCGTCTGTACGGCTACGAGGTCAGCCCCGTGCTGTGGAAGAAGGTCATGCCGAGGCTGTCGGCAGGCCGAGTGCAGTCCGTCGCCACCCGTGTCATCGTGCAGCGGGAACGTGAGCGGATGGCGTTCCGCTCGGCGTCCTACTGGGACATCTCCGCCACCCTCGACGCCGGCGCCGACGCCAGCCCCCGCAGTTTCGGGGCGCGTCTGGTGAGCGTCGACGGCTCCCGGGTCGCCACCGGCCGCGACTTCGGCGCCGATGGCCAGCTGAAGACGAGCACCGTTACGGTTCTGGACGAGGCGCGAGCGCAGCGTCTGGCCGAGTCCCTCGCCGGTGTCGACCTCACCGTCTCCTCCGCCGAGAGCAAGCCGTACACCCGCAAGCCGTACGCGCCGTTCATGACGTCGACGCTGCAGCAGGAGGCGGGCCGCAAGCTCCGCTTCACGTCCGAGCGGACCATGCGCATCGCGCAGCGGCTGTACGAGAACGGCTACATCACCTACATGCGTACCGACTCGACGACCTTGTCGTCGTCGGCGATCGCTGCCGCCCGCGCGCAGGCCACCGAGTTGTACGGCGCCGAGTACGTGCACGACACACCGCGCCAGTACACGCGCAAGGTCAAGAACGCGCAGGAGGCGCACGAGGCCATCCGCCCGGCCGGTGACGTGTTCCAGACCCCTGGTCAGCTGCACTCCCGCCTCGACACCGACGAGTTCCGCCTGTACGAGCTGATCTGGCAGCGCACCGTGGCGTCGCAGATGGCGGACGCGCGGGGCACGACGCTCACCTTGCGGATCACCGGAACCGCGGGCACCGGCGAGGAATGCACCTTCTCCTCGTCGGGCCGCACCATCACGTTCGCCGGATTCCTGAAGGCCTACGTGGAGAGCGTCGACGAGGAGGCCGGCGGCCAGTCCGACGACGCCGAGTCGCGCCTGCCGGTGCTCGTCGAGGGCCAGGCGGTCACCGCCACCAAGCTCGATCCCGATGGCCACACCACGAACCCGCCCGCCCGCTACACCGAGGCGAGCCTGATCAAGACCCTCGAAGAGCTGGGCATCGGCCGCCCGTCCACCTACTCGTCGATCATCAAGACCATTCTCGATCGCGGATATGTCTACAAGCGCGGCAGTGCGCTGGTCCCGTCCTGGGTGGCGTTCGCCGTCATCGGTCTCCTCGAGATGCACTTCGGGCGGCTGGTGGACTTCGACTTCACCGCCGGGATGGAAGACGATCTCGACGCGATCGCCGGTGGCCGGGAACAGCGCGGCAACTGGTTGAGCAGTTTCTACTTCGGCGGCGATCACGGCGCCGAGGGTTCGGTTGCCCGTGAGGGCGGCCTGAAGAAGATGGTCGGGGTCAACCTCGAGGAGATCGACGCTCGCGAGGTCAACTCGATCAGGCTCTTCGACGACGCCGAGGGACGGGAAGTGCACGTCCGCGTCGGACGGTTCGGTCCGTACCTCGAGCGGATGGTCCAGAACCCGGACGACCCCGAGGGCGACCTCATTTCCCAGCGGGCCAACCTGCCCGACGACCTTCCGCCGGACGAGCTGACACCGGAGTACGCGGAGAAGCTCTTCTCGACGCCGCAGGAGGGTCGCAAGCTGGGCGTCGACCCGCTCACCGGCCACGAGATCGTCGCGAAGGAGGGCCGCTTCGGCCCCTACGTCACCGAGATCCTTCCCGAGCCGGAACCGGAGCCCGAACCGGCAGTGGTGCCGGTGACGGACGAATCCGGCGCCGGGACGACCAAGACGAAGACAGCTGCCAAGAAGGCGCCCGCGAAGAAGGCGGCGGCGAAGAAGGCCACCGGTCCGAAGCCGCGGACGGGTTCGCTGCTCAAGTCGATGGACCTGGCGACGGTGACCCTCGACGACGCCCTGAAGCTGCTGTCGCTGCCGCGCGTCGTGGGTGTCGATCCGGAGTCCAAGGAAGAGATCACCGCGCAGAACGGCCGCTACGGCCCGTACCTGAAGAAGGGGACGGATTCGCGGTCCCTCGCCACCGAGGACCAGATGTTCACGGTGACCCTCGACGAGGCGCTGAAGATCTATGCGGAGCCCAAACGCCGCGGACGTCAGGCTGCGGCCACCCCGCCGCTGCGTGAGCTGGGCGTCGACACGGTCAGCGAGAAGCCGATGGTGATCAAGGACGGCCGGTTCGGGCCGTACGTGACCGACGGTGAAACCAACGCCAGCCTCCGCAAGGGCGACGAGGTGGAGTCCATCACCGACGCCCGCGCTTCGGAACTGCTGGCGGATCGGCGTGCCCGCGGTCCCGTCAAGAAGAAGGCCGCCGCGAAGAAGGCGCCCGCCAAGAAGGCTGCAAAGAAGACCGCCGCCAAGAAGGCGCCGGCCAAGAAGGCGGCCTCGAAGAAGGCAGCGGACAAGAAGGCGTGAGCCGGTACCTCGGGCCGGTCGTGCTGTCGCATGTGCCGGTTAGGCTGGCGCGGTGACGGTATTCGACCGGTTGGTGGGCCAAGAGGACGTCGAGGCCGAGCTGACGGCCGCGGCGACCGCCGCCCGTCGCGGAGTCGGCGCGATGGGCTCCTCGATGACGCATTCGTGGCTGTTCACGGGCCCACCCGGATCCGGTAGGTCGGTGGCCGCGCAGTGTTTCGCCGCAGCACTCCAATGCACCAGCGACGGCGTTCCCGGCTGCGGCGTCTGCCACGCGTGCACCACCGCGATGGCCGGTACCCACGGCGACGTCCGGCAGGTAGTCCCCGAGGGGCTGAGCATCAGCGTCAAGGAGATGCGCGCCATCGTGCAGACCGCCGCCCGACGGCCGAGCACCGGGCGCTGGCAAATCGTGGTCGTCGAGGACGCGGACCGGCTCACCGAGGGGGCGGCCAACGCCCTCCTGAAAGTGGTGGAGGAGCCGCCGGATCGCACCGTGTTCCTGTTGTGCGCGCCCTCTGTCGACCCGCAGGACATCTCCGTGACGCTGCGGTCGCGCTGCCGGCACGTCCATCTCGTGACCCCGTCGGCCGACTCCATCGCCAAGGTCCTGCGCGAGCGGGACGGCCTGGATCCCGCCGATGCGCAACTGGCGGCCTCGATCAGCGGCGGTCACGTCGGGCGCGCCCGACGTCTCGCGACGGATCTCAATGCCAAGGTGCGCCGTAAGGATGCTCTGGATCTCGCCGTCGCGGCGCTGCGGCCCGCCACCGCGTTCGCCGCCGCGGAGGATCTGGTGCGTTCCGCCGACGCGGAGGCGAAGGAGATGAGCGCGTCCAGGGACGAGCAGGAGACCGAGGAGTTGCGCACCGCGCTGGGGGCGGGCGGCACCGGCAAGGGTGCTGCCGGAGCCCTGCGAGGCTCGGCCGGCGTGCTGAAGGATCTCGAGAAGCGCCAGAAGTCCCGGGCCACTCGCACGGGCCGTGACGCACTCGACCGTGCACTGATCGATCTGGCCGGTCTCTACCGCGACGCGCTCGCCGTCGCATGGAAATCGAACGCGGCCGCGAACCACCCGGACATGGCGGATCGGGCCGCCGACCTCGCCTCGCGAACAACCCCGGAAGGCCTTCTGAGGTGCATCGAAGCCGTCCTCGAGTGCCGCGAGGCGATCACCGTCAACGTCAAGCCTCAGTGGGCTGTCGACGCCATGGTGGCCACTCTCGGCGACGCGTTCAGGGAGCCGTTTTCGCATACTCGGGGTTGAGGCGCTAGACTCGCCACCGCCGAAAGGCACCGCTGCCTTAGCTCAGTCGGTAGAGCATTTCACTCGTAATGAAAAGGTCGAGAGTTCGATTCTCTCAGGCAGCTCAGCGGTCCTCTGGCCCTTCCCGATCAGTCGGGAAGGGCCAGAGTTGTCTCCGGGGCAGGACACGTTCGCCGTGGCCGATGTGTATGCCCGGAAGAATCGTGAAGACTGGTCACGTGGACACCCACAGCGAAACTCCGACGACGCCGGCGGCCGGTCTGCGCGCACTCGGTGCACCCGCCGCTGTGGCCGCCGGCGCCGTTGTCGCTGCCGCGATCCTCCACTTCCGGGATCCGCATCAACCGGGTTCGTACGGCTTCTGTCCGGTCTATGCCCTGACCGGATGGTGGTGCCCGGCCTGTGGGGGGCTGAGGGCGGTGCACGACCTCACCAACCTCGACATCGGCGCCGCCGTGGCCGGCAATGTTCTGATCGTCCCGTTCATTGCGGTGATGGTCTTCGCCTTGATCGGATGGGCACGTCGCCGATGGCGAGGACAACGCGATCGCACGATCGTGTTCGGTCCGCGAGTG